>CAVSAJ010000001.1:0-2746883 GCA_963725895.1 uncultured Acidimicrobiaceae bacterium
TCGTCGACACCCAACGCGACGCCGGGCTGCGCATCGGCGCGCTCGGTGTCTCGTCGTTCCGGCCTTTCCCCATCGACGCCGTCCGGACAGCCCTCCGGCGGGCACGCCAGGTCGTCGTGGTGGAGAAGGCCTTCAGCGTCGGCTTCGGCGGTGTGCTCTCGACCGACGTAGCCATGGCCATGAGCGGGCTCCCCGTATCCGTCGCGACGGTCGTTGCGGGCCTCGGAGGTCGGATCATCACGAAGACATCGCTGCAAGGTGTCTTCGAGGCGGCACTCCGGGGCGACGTCCCCCGGCTGACCTTCCTCGACCTCAACGAGAAGCTCGTCGAGCGCGAACTCGCGCGCATCGCGCAGCGCCGCAGCTCGGGCCCGACCGCGGAGAACATCCTGCCGCGACCTGGGCACCGTGGCGTCAGGGATCGGCTGATGGTGGTCCGCTTTTACCAAGTCGGGAGTTTCGCCGTCGGGAACCGTCTGGTGAACCGGGCCGATCGCACGATCCAGTCCGAGGCGGGCCGCTCCAACTCACTCACGTCAGGCCACCGGGCCTGCCGGGGCTGCGGCGAAGCCCTGGGCGCGCGCTACGCCCTCGACGCCGCCATGCGGGCGACCGGCGGCCAGATGGTGGCGGTCAACGCGACAGGTTGCCTCGAGGTGTTCTCCACCCCCTACCCCGAGACGTCGTGGCAGATCGCGTGGTTGCACTCGTTGTTCGGCAACGCCCCGGCTGTGGCGTCGGGCGTGGCCGCCGCGCTTCGGGTCAAGGGCCGGACGGAGACGAGGGTGATCGGGCAAGCCGGCGACGGCGGGACGGTCGATATCGGGTTCGGGTGTCTCTCGGGCATGTTCGAGCGCAACGACGACGTCCTCTTCATCTGCTACGACAACGAGGGCTACATGAACACCGGGGTGCAGCGGTCGGGGGCGACTCCGCCGGCGGCGCGGACGGCGACGACCGAGGCGGTCGGTCCCCACCCGGGGAACTCGTTCGGGCAGGGCAAGAACATGCCCGTCCTGGCCATGGCGCACGGCATCCCCTACGTCGCCACGGCCACGGTGGCCGACCTGCACGACCTCGAGGCGAAGGTGACCCGTGCCATGTCGATCCGGGGCGCCCGCTACATCCACATCCTCGTGCCGTGCCCACTCGGGTGGGCGAGCGCCTCGGGCGACACGGTTCGGATTGCCCGCCTGGCCACCCAGACCGGGCTCTTCCCCGTCTTCGAGGCCGAACACGGCGTGGTGACCGGCGTGACCACCATCCGCCGCCAGGCGCCTGTGACGGAGTACCTGCGACTCCAGGGCCGCTTCGCCCACCTCTTCGACGCCGAGGGGAACCCGGTGCACCCCGATGTCGTGGACGCGCTCCAGGCGATGGCCGACGACAACATCCGCCGCTACGGTCTCGAAGAGACCGACGAGGTGCTCGCCTGATGGAGAAGCCCTTCGCCATTACGCTCGAGGTCGGGTCGAGCCTGGCCAACAAGACGGGGAACTGGCGCACCGAGCGCCCGGTGTACGTGGAGCGCCTGCCTCCATGCAACGACGCCTGCCCGGCCGGCGAGAACATCCAGCAGTGGCTGTACCTCGCCGAGGACGGCTCCTACGAGTCGGCGTGGCGCGAGATCATGCGGGTCAATCCTTTCCCCGCCGTCATGGGGCGGGCCTGTTTCCACCCTTGCCAGACCGCCTGCAACCGGGCCACGGTCGACGAGGCGGTGGGCATCAACGCCATCGAGCGCTTCCTGGGCGACCGAGCCCTCGAGGAAGGCTGGCTACCCGACCCGGTCGCCCCGCCGACCGGTCGCCGCGTCCTGGTGGTCGGGTCGGGGCCAGGCGGCATGACGGCCGCCTACCACCTCCGGCTCCTCGGTCACGAGGTCGTCGTGCATGAGTCGTCACCGCTCCCCGGCGGCATGATGCGCTACGGAATCCCTGCCTACCGCCTCCCCCGAGACGTGGTGGCGGCAGAGATCGACCGCATCATCGCCCTGGGCGTCGGGATCGAGTGTGGGAGGCCGGTAGACGACTTGGAAACCGCCCTCAAGGCTGGTTTCGACGCCGCGTTCCTGGCCGTGGGGGCCCAGCGCGGCCGCCACGCCGACATCCCGGCCGGGGATTCGGCGCGGATCCTCGATGCGGTGTCGCTGTTGCGGGACACCGATGGCATCGACACCGACGCACCCATGCTGGGCCGGCGCGTGGCCGTTTACGGGGGTGGCGACACGGCCATGGATGCCGCCCGCACCGCCCGTCGCCTCGGTGCGGACGAGGCCGTCGTTGTGTACCGACGTACCCGAGAGCGGATGCCGGCCAACACCGATGAGATCGCGGACGCGGTCGACGAAGGGGTGCAGTTCAAGTGGCTCTCGACCATCGTCGGAGACGAAGGGGGGGTGCTGACCATTGAGCGGATGGAGCTCGACGAGTCGGGCTCTCCCCGCCCCACCGGCGAGTTCGAGGAGCTACGGACGGACGCGCTGGTGTTGGCGCTGGGCCAGGAAGCCGATCTCTCGTTGCTGGGGTCGTTGCCCGATGTGCGCTCCGAGGACGGCCTGGTCGCCGTCGGACCGGACCTCATGTCCGCACATCCGGGCGTGTTTGCCGGCGGGGACATGGTGGCCGGGGCACGGACGCTCACCGACGCCATCGGACACGGCAGGAAGGCGGCCCGTGCTATCGACGCCTGGTTGGACGGCCGGACTCTCGAGCGCTCGGCACGCCACGCCTTGGCCACAGCGGCCCAGCTGAACACCTGGTACTTCGCCGACGCTCCCAAGTCAGTGCGGCCTCGCCTCGAAGCGGCACGGCGCACCTCCACCTTCGACGAGGTGGTCGGAGGTCTCGACGACTCGACGGCCCTCTACGAGGCCCGCCGGTGCCTGTCGTGCGGCAACTGCTTCCAGTGCGACAACTGCTTCGGGGTGTGCCCGGACAACGCCGTCCGAAAAGTTGACGAGGCTCACGGCTACGCCTTCGACTACGACTTCTGCAAGGGTTGCGGCCTGTGTGTCCAAGAGTGCCCCTGCGGCGCCATCGAGATGGTGCCCGAGGAGATCTGACGCAAGTCCCGGAACGACGGGTGGCGGCCCAGTACCCGGCTAGCGCGGACGGGGGTGCCCGAAGGACTTGCGGGGTGCAACACCTCCGCTCGCGGGACGGCCCGGCACCGTCGCCTCGAGGAGCATCCGCCACTCCGCCTCGGCGACGGTTTTGCGCACGGCCGCGACCGCATCGGGGTTCACCGAGATGGAAGTGATCCCCTGGCGCACCAGGTGCTCGGCAAAGGCGGGCCGGTTCGATGGTGCCTGCCCGCACAGCGACGACGTGATCCCTGCCTCCTTGGCACCTCCGATGATGCGTCCGATGGCATCGAGGACCGCGGGGTCGGCCTCGTCGAAGACGTCGGCGCAGATCTGAGAATCGCGGTCGACACCGAGCATCAGCTGGGTCAGGTCGTTGCTGCCGATGGACACTCCGGTGATCCCCATGGAGGCGTAGGTTGGGATCCAGTACGCGACCGAAGGCACCTCGGCCATCACCCACACCGGCAGCGAGCCGCCCACGGGGCTGGCGTCCACCACTTGGAGGCAGGCCTCGAGCTCCCATGCGGTGCGGACGAAGGGGATCATCAGCACAAGGTTGGTGGTCTCCTCGAGCACATTGGCGAGAACGTCGAGCTCAAGCTGAAAGAGGTCGGGCTCACGGACGTAGCGATAGCAGCCTCGATAACCGATCATGGGGTTCTCCTCTTTGGGTTCGAACTTGTCGCCCCCCTCGAGGTTCGAGAACTCGTTGGACCGGAAGTCGATACTCCGGTAGACGACCGGCCGTGGCTCGAAGGCCCGCGTGATGTGCACCACCGACTTGGCCATGCTCTCGACAAATGTCTTCTCCTCGCCACGCTCGAGCAGCCTGCGGGGGTGTACTCCGCCCAGGGCGTCGGTGACCATGAACTCGGCCCGTAGCAGGCCGACGCCATCGACCGGGAGGGCCGCCACCTCCTGCGCGTGCTCGGCAAACGCCAGGTTCACGTAGATCCTGGTGGCGAGAGCCTCCGGCCCACTCTCGACCCGGGTCGGACTCGGCTCGGACAACGCGACCGCCGCGGCCCCGGCGCCCTCTGTGACGAGGCCCTCGGCACCGTCGACCGTCACCAGCTCGCCGTCGCGTAGGACGGCAGTGGCGTTGCGGGCGCCGACCACGGCGGGCACGCCGAGCTCACGCGAGACGATTGCGGCGTGGCAGGTCATGCCGCCACCGTCGGTCACCACCGCCGCCGCCCGCCGCATGGTGGGCACCCAGTCCGGACTCGTCATGGGGGCGACGAGAACCTCGCCGGTTTCCAGACGATGACCTTCGTCCGGCGTTTGCAGCACGCGTACGACGCCTGACGCCCGGCCCGCCGAAGCGGCCAGGCCCTGAACCAGGACCGCACCTCGTTCGGCGGGGGTGGTCGCGCTGCCCCCGGTTGCGGTGACCGGGCGCGACTGCACAATGAAGGTGCGACCGCCCGCCATGGCCCACTCGGTGTCCTGCGGGGACCCGTAATGCTGCTCCACGGCCAGACCCAGACGGGCGACCTCGACCACCTCGTCGTCGGCGAGCACCCGCAGACCACCCTCGGACAGGTCGAGGTCGATGCGCTGGTCTTCGCCGTCGGGCCCGCGCACGATCTTGAAGTGTTGGGCACCGACCCGGGCATGGAGGAGACGGAGGCCGTTCTTGTCGACGATGTAGGTGTCGGGCTCGACCATCCCGCTCACCACGACCTCGCCCTGACCGAAGGCAGCCTCGATCACGATGTGGTCGGTCTCGCCGGTCGACGGGTCGAGCGTGAACATGACACCCGAGCGTTCGGAAGGGATCATCTCCTGCACCACCACGGCGATCGCCGGCTCGGCCGTCATGCTCTTGTCGTCGCGGTAGAAGATCGAGCGAGCCCCCCAGAGGGAGGCCCAACAGTCCACGATGCGCGCCAGCAACTCGTCGTCGCCCGCCACGTTGGTGAAGGTCTCGTTCATGCCTGCGAACGATGTGCCCTCGGCATCCTCGCCGATGCCCGAGGACCGCACGGCCACACGGACATGGTCGCCGAGTCGCTCGTAGGCAGAGAGCACGGCTGCAGCCAGGTCATCGGGGACACGCACCGAGTGCACGAGGTCCTTCGCTTCCGCGGCCAAGCGGTCGAGGTCGTCCTGGGACGCCGTCCGGGCCTCGCCCAAGATGGCCACCAATCGCTCACGGACCCCGGCTCTGGCCACGGCGTCGATATAAGCCTCCCCGGTGACGACGAACCCCGGCGGGACCGGGAGCCCGCCTGCGGTCAGCTCCCCCAGGTTGGCCCCCTTGCCGCCCACCGTCCCCGTGTCACCGAGCCGGATGTCCTCGAACCATCGGATTGCCTGCATGCTTTCACCTCTTCGGCCGGGTCGGCGACGACGTCTCCTCTCATCGTCCCTGATCAACGGTGGATTTCGATAGGGACCAACGTCCCTGTTTGTGGGCGTGGTGCATTTGTGAGACTGACGTCCGTGAGAATGCTGAACTTCGAAGGAGTCGTGAAACTGCTGCGCGGCCTCGATCACGAAGAGCCACGCGTGGTCATCTCAGGGAACTCGGCCAACCCGGTCACCCTGATCGACGCCTTGCTCGCTGCCCGCGAGCGGTGCAGGGTTTTCCAACTCAACGCACACGACGGGTTCTCAGCCAACCCGGCGTTCGTCACGGAAACTCCCTTTGTCGGTCCGGGCATGCGCCACGACCCCATGCTCGACTATCTGCCCATGCGTCTCTCGCTGGTGCCCCGGCTGTTCAGCACGATGCGACCCGTTGACGCGGTGCTCGTCCACACCTCGTTGCCCCACGGAGGAAAGGTTTCACTCGGGATAGAGGTCAACGTCCTGCCGGCCGCCATTGAGCAGGCCCGGGCCCGCGGTGGCCTGGTCATCGCCCAGATGAACGCGCGCATGCCGTACACGTTCGGCGATGCAGAGATCGCCCTCGAGCTCATTGACGGGGCGCTCGAGGTCGATACACCCCTGATGTCGCCCGCTGCGGGACCAGCCAACGACGCCGCGCAGCTCGTCGGCGAGCGCGTCGCCCGCTTCGCCAAGGACGGGACCACGCTCCAATTGGGCATTGGAGAGATCCCCACCGTCGCCGCCACGTTGATGACGGGCCGGCGGAACTTGCGAGTCTGGTCAGAGATGATAAGCGACGGCGTGCTCGTACTGCACCGAGCCGGCGCCCTCGACCGCGATCACCCGGTGACGAGCTCGTTTCTCATCGGCTCACCCGACCTGTACAGGTGGGCCGATCGGAACGATGGGCTCCGGATGCGGCGTACCGAGACGGTCAACGACCCCTCTCGCATTTCCGAGCAGAGGGCGATGCTCTCCATCAACGCGGCCATGCAGGTTGACCTCTTCGCCCAGGCCAACGCCAGCTTCGTCGACAACCGGATCCACTCAGGATTCGGTGGTCAGCCCGACTTCGTGACCGGGGCCCTGCACTCGAGCGGAGGGCACGCCATCGTCGCCCTACACGCCTGGCATCACAAGACCGACACCTCCACCGTTGTCCCGATCCTCAACAACCCGGTCACTTCGTTCCAGCATTCGGCCATCGTGAGCGAGCATGGATGCGCCGAGCTCTTCGGCCGCTCCCAGCATGCGCAGGCCCACCTGATCGTGGATCAGGTGGCTGACCCCCGGGCGCGCCCGGAACTCGCAGCGGCGGCGGGACGTCTCGGTCTGCGTCGGGACTTTGACTGAGAGTCCGGTCGTCCCCCGAGGGGACCCTGCCTCAGACGACCATGGGCCGGCTGCGGTCCGATCGCGAGCGGCGCACCCGGAAGCGCCCCAATGGCTGCCCGAGTACCGCTGGCGTCAAGGTCCGCCCTCGGAATGGGCACTCGAGGACGAAAGTCCCTAGATCGTGGCCGCTTGGTCCCTAGCGGGCCGCCCGGTGTTCCGGGTCTCATGGAGACATGGCCCACTACGAGGTGCTCTGCGTCGGCGATACGGCGACGGACATCTTCATCCGACTGTCTGACGCGCGCATCCGGACCCGGAACGACCAAGACGGGCATTGGCTGGATCTCCCCTACGGAGGCAAGGTTCCCTTCGACTATGCCTACACAGTCGAGGCCGGCGGGAACGCGGCGAACGCCGCGGTGGGGCTGGCACGGCTTGGGGTTCCGACAGCTCTGGCCTCGCATGTGGGGAACGACACGATCGGGCACGCCGTGCAGGCGGCCCTTCAGCGGGAGGGAATCGACACCCATCTGGTGCGTTTCGACGCCGCCCACCCCAGTAACCGGAACTTCGTGCTCTGGTATCACCAGGATCGCACGATCCTCGTCCATCACGAGTCCTACGACTACCACTGGCCCCATTTGAGCCCCCGTGAGGTTCCTGCATGGGTGTACTTGAGCTCGGTCGGATCCGAGGGGGCGGACTATTACCACCAGGTCGTGAAATGGCTCGAAGAGGAGCCGGCCGTACGCCTCGTGTTCCAGCCCGGCACGGTGCAGATCGCCCAGGGAGTCGAGGCACTGCGCGCGGTCTACCGACGCACGGAGATCCTGATCTGCAACCGCGAGGAAGCCGTCTCCATCGGGGGGGCAGATCACGGCGATCTGGCGGCCATCCTCGAGTCCGTGCACGTGCTCGGACCTCGGCTCGTTGTCGTGACGGATGGCCCGGAGGGTGCCTACGCCTACGACGGGTCCCAGCGACTCCGCGTGCCCGCGTATCCAGACCCGGCGCCGCCGACGGAGCGCACCGGCGCAGGGGACGCGTTCTCCTCGGCCCTCTTGGCGGCATTGGTGAAGGGTTACTCGCTCGTGGATGCGCTCGAGTGGGCCCCGATCAACGGAATGAGAGTCGTCCAGGAGGTGGGTGCACAGGGTGGCTTACTTGGTGAGGAGGACCTGCTTGTCCAGCTCAAGGCCGCTCCAGAGTCGTACACCGTAAGCCGATGGTGAGCCAGAGCGAAGTTCTCGTCCTGGCGGCTGACATCGGCGGCTCATATATGAGAGCCGCATTGGTTGACCACGACGGAAAGATCCTCGTTCACCAGAGCATTCCCACGCCTGCGCACGACGACGCCCCGGCAGCCCTCGTAGACCTGATTCGCATCGTCAAAGGTATGAGCGGACAGCACACGGCATGCCACGCCATCGTGGGTCTTCCTGGCGCTGTCGACTACGTCGCGGGAAGGCTCCTGTGGGCGCCCCATCTCCCGGAAACCTGGCCCGAGTTGCTGTCGAGCGACGAGCTGACGAGTCGCCTGGGACTTCCGGTCTACATCGCCAACGATGCTGACCTCGCGGCGGTTGGAGAGGCCGCATTCGGTGCAGGCGTAGGCACCGCCGACGTCGCGTACCTGACTATCTCCACTGGCATCGGCGCCGGCATCATCTACGGAGGGCGGTTGCAGCGAGGCCGGCGCTCCCTCGCCGAGGTCGGTCACACCGTGATCGACTGGCACGCATGGTGCGCAGCACAGCCCAGCACCCTCGAGGAGCTCGGTTCGGGCAGTGGCATGGCGCGCCAGGCTGCCGACGTAGGGCTCGGGGATCTCGATGCCCGGGCCATCATCGAAGCGGCCTCGATGGGGGATCGCCGGGCTCTCGACATCGTGAACCGCGCCACCGCGGCGTGTTCCGCCGGTATCTGCAACCTCGTCATGACGTTCTCCCCGAGCGTCGTGGTCGTCGGGGGCGGCATCGGACGGCAAGAGGACTTCTTTGCGGCGGTTCGGGCGACCGTTGTGAGCCGACCGGAGCATCACCCGACGGATCTTTCGATCGTTCGGTCGTCGCTGGGCGACGGTGCAGGGCTCGCGGGAGCGGCGGGCTGGGTGGCCGCGACTTCATGCAAGAGCTGAGCCGCAATGGGACGGTCTGCCCTTTTCAGCCTTTCCCTGACTTCCTTCTCGGAACTTGCCGACCCGGTTTCGTTTCGTGCGGGATCCGTGCGCGAACGGACTGAAAATGGCACCTGCAAGTCCGCGGAAGGCCCTCGCTATTTGGGACCAGGGTCCATGTCCAGGAACCGATGCCTCGGGACGTCATCTGTAGTTTGTCAGGTTGTCACTCGCCACCCAACCTGCGCAGTGCGATCTCGTATATTCGTCGAAGCCCCCGCATGTGAGGTGTCGATGACGGTTGCCGAAGGCCAAGGGTCCATTTGAAATGCCATCGCATCTCGTACGGCGATGGTCGCTTCTGAAGCGTCGTCTCTGCGCTCGAGCCGTCGTCGGATCCGATCCGCTGCGACGCTGTCTTCGCACCTACAGAGAATCGTGAGAAGTTCCTTTCTTGTCTCTTGTGCGAGATGGACAGCCTTGTCTCGCTCGTCGCGGCTGAGCCAGGATGCGTCAAGAATGACCGACTCATCCTTTTCAAGATGTTCTTTCGCAGTCCTGAGCAGTTCGTCGTACACAGCGGCAACGGCCTTGGGCGCGTAACGATCGGGTCCAGCCTGTCGTTGTTGACGGATCTCGTCTGAACGCACCAGGACCCACCCGGTCTCCTCTGCCAGCCCGGCCGCCAGAGTGCTCTTCCCAGTACCGGGGAGTCCTCCAACCAGCACAAGTGCTGACCGGGCACTGCGCAGGTGCTTGAGGGCCAAGACCTGGAGCTCGTGAGCCGAGTCCGCTGATATCACATCCTGCTTGGAGCGGAGGCAGGCCACCTTGGCTCGCACATACGCACGCAGCGCGATGTGGAAGTGCAGAAGGGACGGGGGCAGACGAGTATCCGAATGACGTTCGTAGGCTTTTACAAACATACGAGCCGCATCCGGACGGCCAAGACGCTCCAGGTCCATTGCCATGAATGCAACGTCGGCACACACATCGTCCCAACGCAATCTGTCCGAGAATTCGAGGCAATCGAGGATGCGAACTCCATCATCAAGACAGAAAACATCCGATGCCTGCAGATCTCCGTGACCGTCACAGATATGCCCGTCCGCGATTCGGGTCTCGAGGAGTGCACGGTGTGAACTCAACCAGTGAGTAACGAGGTTCCGGATCTCGGTCTCGACCTCGGGATCCATCGTGGTGTTGTCGAGCTGCGACACTTCATCGAAATTCTCCTTCCACTTATGTGCAAGTGCCGATGGGCTCGCAGACGCTGAAATTTCCACACTCCGCGCTGCGGTTGCATGAAAGGACGACAGGGTAGTTGCAACCGCGTCAAGCCTTGGCTCGATTGGTATATCGCTACGCAGCAACGAGGCCAGCTGGCGCTCCTGGGGAAGTGCCCGCATGACGACCATATGGTCAATGAGCTCCCCAGACATGACAATGTCGGCCACGCCAATGTACACGTCTGGCGACAAGCGACGATTGAGCTCGACCTCGCGGTGGCAGTCGGAGGCGCGACTGGCGCGGTCCCTAAAGTCCAGAAACCCAAAGTGAACGGGCTTACGGATTTTGTAGACCCTGTCTCCGACAAAAAACAGAATCGAGATATGCGTCTCGGCCACCCGCACTGTAGGTGTTTTCGAACTCGTTGATTCCACGCTGCCTCCCAAAGGCCTCGGAGGATCTGACTGCCCACGCGTCGCAGGAATGGTGGTATTCCCAATCGAAGCACGCGGGCCCCGACGAGCGAGTTCATAGCGGTCTTCCCCATGCGATTCGAACGGTGGCAAACGAGAGGCATGCGGTCCCGTCAACTCAACTCGGATGGAAGAGAAGGCTCCGCGAAGTGGCATCGAAGCACGATCCGAGCAATACGAGGCCTGTTCGCCGACCCACTCAGGTATAAAGTCTCCATGAAGGGCGACCGAGCTAGTCATCGGCTATGAGCTTGTTCGAAGACCAACTCGACCAGTGAAGAGCTCCTCCCGCTTGTCGTACGAGTTCCTCGATGCCAACGAGCGCGGAAAACCCGTCCGCGGCCGGGAGCTCGAGCTCGTCGATTTCCATTGCGAGTGACCTGTGACCCTCATTGAGGACCTCTGCGGGCCAGCGTCAACTTGCATACCAAACTCTCCGGACTCCATGGCTAGACGGATCTCATGTTCTGACGCGGCTTTCAGGCCATTCCTTGCTCGTGATCTCCGGAAAGAAGGCACGAGACCAATAGTTGCGTCAGCACCGGTCAACTGTCCGGGTTCGAAGGTCCTCTCAGATGGGGACTTTGGTCCCGTTGTGACTGTCTCGTTGTGCGTTCGCTTCCCCCGTAGGCGAGTCATCTGAGGAGCAGCCAAAGTGGCCGATGCTGTCGGGAGAGCCGCCGTTGTCTATGCAGTCTGGGTGCGCTTGTAGCTCCTCCGGTGCCCAGGTAGCTCACCCAGAGTGGCGTTCCCGAGTTCAGCGCCAACGCGCAGACACGCTGCACGGTGGAATCTCGGCGAACGCCCGCCACCTCAGATCAACTACTTCGAGTCGAAGGAGGCCCTTCGCCGATCAGAGCGAGTGGACTTCTCGAAGACGTCCCAGTGCTCCACGAGAGTATCAATGCCGCGCCCGCGACGCATCGCACACCAGGCCGCGTTTCAGCCCAGGTTGTTTGGGGTCCGCTACTCGCCTGCACGCCAGCGGCGGTAGAGCTCGGTGAGCTCGTCGACCGCCCTGGGAGAAAGGTCTTCAGGTTCGATGCTTCCGCTGAGACGGATGGTGATCCGGATCTGCTCGAGATAGGCAGAGCAATTGGGGCACGCGTCCAAGTGGGCCCTCAATCGTCGGCGCTGGCGCCGAGACAGCGTCCCTTCGAGATACTCGGTCAGGAGCTCGATCGCCTGCTGGCAGACCAGGTCCCTTCGACGCAACGTCGGCATCTTCATGCCCTTCCTATGTGCGTTGTAAGCATCTCACGGAGCCCAGCACGGCCGCGGTGCAGGAGGACTCTCTGGTTGCCAGCGCGGATGCCGAGGACGTCGCTCGCCTCTTCGCTGGAGAGGCCCTCGACGTCGCGAAGCAGCACCACTTCACGCTGCCGAGGCGGCAGCCGGTCGAGGGCGTTGCGTAGTGCTGGAGCAACTGAAGCGGCGACGACCCGGTCGTCGATGTCTTCGTCCCAACCGACGACCGGTTGTATCCAATGGCCCAAAGAGTCGAAGAACGAGGGGTCGACTGCGGGTGCCGAACTCGGCGTGCGTCGCTCCTCGCTGGAATGGGCGGAGCGGACGCGATTGACCAAGATCCGGAACAGCCATGTCTTCAACGACGATCGAGCTTCGAAGCGTTCGATTCCCTTTACGACGCTCATCCATGTGTCCTGGACCGCCTCCTCGGCGACCGCCTCATTGTTGACCATCGACCTGGCCAAGCGCAGCATCGGCATCTGGTACTGGCGCACCAACATGACGAAGGCAAGCTCGTCTCCGTCGCAAAGGCGGGCCACTAGCTCATTGTCCGACTCCACGGGACAGATCGTAGGACGTACTTTCCTCAAGACGAGCGCGAGGTCAGTGCGCTCCGGTGCATTGCACTTCCTACCTGGGTCGAGACGAGACCTCACGTCATTTTGTCCAGCGCATCGATGAATCCGTTACGCCGACGTTTTAAAAGTGTCGTGTAACGCGGGGTACCTCCTCGAGGACTGTATGTACAGCAATCTGACATCAGGAGGAGATAAATGAAAACCTTTGCTCGATTGGCCGTGGCCGCAGCAGCGGCCCTTGGGCTGTCTGCGCTGGTTCTGCCGGCCGTGGCCGGTGCAGATCCCGTGCCGAATATTCCTGTGTTCGCCCAGTATGGCGATCACGCCTTGTTCGTGCAGACGGACAACACAGCGGGGAACCAGGTCGTGGCGTACCACCGCAACGCCAATGGAACCCTGGCGCCTGCCGGAACCTACGCAACCGGAGGGCTCGGCGGCGTGCTCAACGGCTCGGCTGTCGATCACCTCGCTTCCCAAGGCTCGCTGACCTACGACGCAGTGCACAACCTGCTCTACGCCGTGAACGCTGGGAGCAACACAGTCTCGGTGTTCTCCGTGTACGGAGATCAGCTCTCGTTGCGACAGGTGATTAACTCGGGCGGCCAGTTCCCTGTAAGCGTTGCCGTCCACGGTTTCAACGTTTATGTCCTGAACGCGCTCAGCGCCAACGTGCAGGGGTACGTGTCATTCTTCGGGCGACTCTTCCCCCTTCCCGGCTCCGATCGCAGCCTCGGGCTCACGGTGCCGACCAACGCGAACCAGTTCACGAACACTCCTGGTGAGGTGGCAGTCTCGCCGAACGGCGCCAACCTGGTCGTCACCACCAAGTTGAACAATGACGACATCGACGTCTTCAACATCGGGCCCTTTGGAACGCTGTCGCCGTCGCCGGTCGTTACGTCCGATCCGGGTGGTCCGTTCGGAGTGACATTCGATGCGGCGGGCCATCTCGTGGTGGCAAACACCGCCTCCAACTCCTTGGCCACGTACGTGCTGGAACCAAACGGCACAGCAACGGCTATCGACACCGTCCTCGACGGACAAGCCGCGACCTGCTGGGTGGCTGGAGCGCAGGGATCCTTCTTCGCCTCCAACGCCGGGAGTGCCGACCTAAGCCGGTTCCAGGAGCAGCCGTTTTCGGGAGCCCTTACGCTGACGGGCGAGACGCCGACCGACACCGGCACGGTCGACGCGGCGGCTTCTCTCGACCAGCAGTTCCTGTATGTCCAGACGGGCGCCAACGGCATCGTGGACGAGTTCCAGGTGGGTCCCGGCGGCTCGCTGACCGCCATCGGCTCGGTGACAGTGCCGGGTGCAGTCGGCGGTGAGGGGATTGCCGCCCTCTAAGTGCAGCATGCCATTGCGCCACCAGCGCCGGGGAGTACACATTCCCGGCGCTGGTGCGCGTCGGTATCTTGATCTTCTGTTGGAGCAGTACCGGCGGACACATCACCGATCCGGAAGTAGACGGCCCAGTCGCCGGGCCGCGACGTCCGACGCGGCATTGCTCATGACCGGCTGCATCGACGACCGCCGGGCGAGAGCCGATTCACGACGTCGTCTACGAGTTCGTAGTCTTCGAGGTCGACAAAACCTGAGCCATCACTTCGGGGAGCACGACAGGCATCTCGTGGAATTGTGGACAGGGACCCGCTGCCAAACTGGGATGCTCCTTGGCGATGCAACGGAGTCCATGATCCGAGACCGTTCTCGGTGTCGCGACGGCGACAGAAGCAGCCTCAAGATGTTCACGGCCGTGGTAGTGGAAGTCATCCCACTGAATGCTCTCGTCGCTCGCATGAGAACGACCCGATATGCCGTCTCCAAGGCATCTTCGACCTCGTTCATGTCCCGAAATACCCTGAAGGACCCGGGCGACATTTCCTGGGTCACCGCAATCAAATGTCGAAGTGGTAGACGATGGCGGGCGGCGTCGGACTCAGTGATTAACGAAGGGAAGGCAGGCCGCGTACGCGAGCAGGACGACCGCCTTCAAGCGTCGGTGTGTTGCCCAAGAATATCTACGTGGATGCCAAGGCCCCTAAGTTCCTCGTGAGTCTGATTGCGTCACCCCACGTCTTATTTCAACAACTCGAACTCTCGAGCCAGAAGCCACCGAAATGGGAGAACGTCGACGCGCACAGCGTGCTTCACTTTCTCAACGGCGAGCTCAACCACAGCCGTGTCGCATTTCGACAACTGGCCACCGTCGGCCAGCAGCCCGGCCTTGCCCGTCTTCAAGAGGTCACGAAACCGGGACGGACAAGATCTTGATCGGTTACGCTCCGCTTGCCCTCGGACATGATGTATTTGTGAGAAGCAGCGAGGGGAGAATGTCGGCCTCGACATCTCACCGATGCTGCCTCTTGTCCTTGGTGTCTCCGACCATCTGTGAGTTCAGAAGGCGCCGGTAATAGCGGTTTCTCCGCGTCGTCAGTTGGCCGGTGGGTAGAAGACCGATCTACTACAGGGGCGAGGTGGACGGGGTGGAAACTGGGTGGACGGAACAGCACGGTGGGGAACAGAACTCTCGGCGCGAGGTGTGGTGCGGGATGGCGCCCGGCGGATCGCGCACTGGGAACGACGACCGGCATTGCATTACCCTTCGGGTACCTGAGAGGAGCGAGAAGATGCAACTCCTTCGTGGCCGCGCGGTGGGGTGGACTGTGGCCGTGCTCATATGTCTATTGGTGGCCCCGGTCGGCGGCGGCGCAGCGAGCGCCGCTGCGACGACGCGATCAGCCAATGCAGAAGTCGGTGTGGGTGCTATTCCGGCGTCGTGCAATCGGGCCGAGCCGCCCGGCGTTGCCCGCTGTTACCTGAGTGTCGAACCCGCCGGGACGTCCGCTGTGGAGGCACCTTTCGAGAGCAGGGCCAAGCTGTGCACACAGGACAAGGCGTCAGGCTGGACCGCCTGCAACCTCGAAAGCGCCTACGCGATCAGGAGCATAATCGGGAGTGACGGCAACGGCAGCCTGGTTGCCGTCGTCGACCCGTACGACGACCCCAACGCGGCGACCGACCTTGCCACTTATCGCTCGTTCAACAAGCTGCCTGCATGCACCACCACCAATGGGTGCTTCGAGAAAGTCAATCAGGAGGGCCAGACTGGCGATTACCCGAGCACGAATTCAGGGAACGGCTGGGCGGATGAGATCTCTCTCGACATGGAGATGGTCTCGGCCGTATGCCCGCTCTGCCATATCCTCCTGGTCGAGGCCAACTCCAACGGCTTCGGCGACCTGACAGCCGCCGAGAATGAGGCCGCCGCCCTCGGCGCGGGCGTCATCAGCAATAGCTGGGGCACCGGCGAGTTCGACGGCGAGACCGGCTACGACCCGAGTTTCGATCATCCAGGCGTCGACATCACCGACTCCTCGGGCGATGGGGCCTACCAGGGTGGCGTGCAGTACCCCTCAGCCTCACCCTACGTGACCTCCGTCGGCGGCACCCAGCTGAAGGCGAAGGCGAACGCGCGAGGTTGGAAAGAGACGGCCTGGGTGAACACGACGAGTAGTCCGCCGACGCAGGGATCGGGCAGCGGTTGCTCGTCGTACGAGCCCAAGCCCTCCTGGCAGACCGATGCCGGTTGTGCCATGCGCATGACCGCCGATGTGAGCGCGGTAGCCGCGAACGTGAAGTTCTACGACACCTACGAGGAATCGGGGTGGCTCTACGGCTTCGGCACCAGCGTGTCGTCGCCCATCATTGCCGGTATGTACGGCTTGGCGGACAACCAGCCGACCTATACGGTCGCTGCCTCCGCGGCTTGGGCCGCCGCCTCCAGCGACTTCTACGACATTACGAAGGGGACGGAGGGCACCTGCACGCCGACCTACTTCTGCGAGGCGGGTCCTGGCTATGACGGCCCAACCGGGCTCGGCACCCCCGATGGAATCGGAGCGTTCAAGGTGCCAGTGACAGGACCCCCGACAATCAGCTCTGTCACTTTTGGCGGGGCCGCGTCGAACCCCACCGTTACCATCAACGGGAGCAATTTCGGGACCGAGCCGGGGAGCAGCCCAGCGGGGTGCGGGACGAGCGGCGACAACTTCTCCGGTATCAGCCTGACCTTCAACGACACGACGGGAGGTTGGGGCGCCGGCACCGGCGGCGACTGCATCGGACTCGTCGTCAGCAGCTACACCAGTACGCAGGTCGTCTACCAGTTCGGGTCCGGTTACACCGTTTACGGGACGGCGAACAGCGGCGACGGGTTCAGCGTCATGGTGCAGGGAGCGAGCTACAGCGGCACCGTGAGCTATCCCTAGACCGAGACCCCGGGGAGGCCTGTTCCATTGCTCCACCGCTCCACCGCTCTGACCCTGAGCTCTGGCCGTTTTGGGGGTGGAGAGGTCAGATGGGCCATCGGGTTGAGGCCCGTACGGCGAGATCGAGCGAGTCATCTTCAGTTACGTAGTGGTATCAGCGCGAGCGACGTGGGTATCTGCGCTGCGTCAGACTCAGGCAGCCGAGAGCGCTGAGCTGCGCCGGCAGGATCGTAGAAGTATTGGGAGAGTTGGCGATGACGATCGAGAGCTCCACGCTGGTTACCCAGTGTCCGCAGCTCGTCAGCTCTGCCAGCCCGAAGCTTCAGAACGAGCGCCGTCGATACGGATAAACAAATCAGCCAGCGCGTCGACAAGGGTCGAGCGCTCCATCTCCAACTGTCCCTGGTGCCAGGCCAGGCACAGTTCGCTCAAAGTGCCGATCTGTGCGTAGGCGACAAGGCGAGCACGAAGGTCCGCACGCGGGTCCGAGCCGGGGGGTGCCATCCCTGCGATTGCCACGTCGATGATCTGGCGTCGAAAAGGGCTGAGCGTGCCGCCGTGGGTCTCTGCGAGCAGAACCCGAGCGAGACACTCGTCGTCCACCAATGCGCCGACAAATGCTTCGAGCCATGCCTGGGGTGGCCCGCCGGGCCTGTCTGGCCGCACGGGATCGACAAGCTCCGACATCATCTCCACCGCGTGGTCGACGACGGCGCTCTGGAGCTCGGCGAGCGACGCAAAGCTCTCGTAGAAATATCGCTTGGTCAGCTTGGCGGCGAGGCAGACGCGACCAACGCCGAGCGCTCCCGCACCCTCGGTGCCGGCGATCTCAAAGGCGGCCACAACCAGCCGGCTCCGTCGATCGGCGCGCCTGTCGACTGCGCTGACCCCCTTGAAGGGCATCGTCACCTGGTATTCCATTCGCCCGGGCCTTCTAGTTGACACTGGTAAGTATCAAAGCTTACGGTCACCGAGACCAAGCGATGTCAAGCAAGGAGGTCCACCGTCGTGCCCTCGCAGCCCGTCGACGCCCGCCTTGATCTCAGCGATCCCGACCTGCTGGCCGATCGTCTGCCCCTCGATGAGTTCGCCTGGCTCCGCCGGAATCAACCCGTTCGGTGGAATCCGCAACCGCCCATGGCGGGATACGGCGACGCCGGATTTTGGGCGGTCACCCGCCACGCCGACGTCACGGCTGTTACAAGGAATCCGAGTTGGTCTGTAGAGGCCAACTCTGCCTTCATCCGCAGGCTGAATGAGTCCGATCCCACGGGGGAATCCACCAAGAATCTCCTGCTTTGCATGGACCCGCCCAAGCACACGCGGGTTCGGAGGGTGGGAAACCGGTGCTTCACTCCGCGCGCTTTGGCTGGCCTCGAGGACGATCTGCGCGAACGAGCCAAGCGCATCGTCTGGGCTGCCAAGTATGAGGGCACGGGCGACTTCGTCATGGACGTGGCCCGTCATCTACCCCTGCAGGCCATAGCCGGTCTCATGGGTATTCCCGACGAAGACCGCCAACAACTCTTTGACTGGAGCGATCAGATGGCTGGAAGCGAGGATCCAGAGTACGCCAGTCCTGAGCTCTCGGGGGTGGTCGAGATGTTTGCCTACGCACACGCCGCAGCCGAAGCGCGGATCGACAACGATCTCGGGGATGTGACCAGTCGCCTTGTCCAGCCCGACGCCGATGGTCAACGTCTGAATAGCGAAGAGTTCGCGTTCTTCTTCATGATCCTTGCCGTCGCCGGTAACGAGACAACTCGACAAGCGGTAAGCCACGGAATGTTGGCGTTTCTCCACCATCCTGACCAGTGGGAGCGATGGCGAACAGAACGCCCGTCGACAACGGTGGACGAGATCCTTCGCTGGGCTTCGCCCGCAGTAGTCCTCCAACGCACGGCCCGTGAAGACACTGAGATCGGCCAGCAGTTGGTGCGTAAGGGCGAACGGGTCGGCCTGTACTTCCCTTCCGCCAACTTTGACGAGGAGGTGTTCGACGACCCAGGGCGGTTCGACATCGGTCGCTCACCGAATCCCCATGTCACTTTCGGCGCCGGAGGCTCGCACTACTGCATTGGGGCCAATCTTTCCCGGCTGGAGTTGAAGGTGATGTTCGACGTCATCGCCGACGATTTGACCGACGTGAAGTTGACGGGTCCGCCTGTCCGCCTCCGCTCGTCATGGCTCAACGGCATCAAACACTTACCGGTCGTGTATGGGGGTTCACCATGACGATAAGTGCAACGGCCTGGATGGTCACCCGGTTAGGCGCACCAACAGATGCCCTCGAGATCACGACGGTCGAGGTCGGCGAACCTGGTCTCAACCAGGTCCGGATCGCCGTGGAGGCATTCTGCCTCGACTTCAACGACATCGACACCATCCGCGGTCGCTACGGGCTGTTGAAATTCGTACCCCCGTTTGTCATCGGCATGGCGGCCGCAGGAACCGTCGACGCGGCGGGGCCGGGTTGTGAGGGGTTGCTCGGTCGGCGAGTCGTCGGCACGACCGTGGGGGTGCAGGGCGCATACGCATCAGCCGCACTCCTCGATGGAGCAATGGTCCAGCAGGTCCCAAGCTGGCTCAGCACGGCCGACGGGGTGGCGATGTACTTCCCCTACCAGCTCAGCTACCTCGCACTATGCGTTCGGGGACGGGTGGCGCCAGGTGACGTCGTGCTTGTCCACGCCGCGGCCGGAGGCGCCGGATCGGCCGCCGTCCAGCTGGCCAAGGCCTTCGGCGCGACGGTGATCGGTACGGCGGGCACCGACGAGAAGGTCGAATTCTGTCGGTCGCTGGGCGCAGACTACGGCGCGAATTATGGCTCAGAGGACTTCGTCGCCCTTGTCGACGACGTCACCAACGGACGAGGAGTGGACATCGCGTTTGACACTGTTGGTGGTACCGTGACGACAGAGACGTTTCGGGTGATGGCGTTCAACGGCCGCCACCTCATCATCGGATTCGCCTCTGGCATCGAGGCAGAGGAGCGCCCACTGCCGATACAGCCGAGCATCTATGGGAACTTCGATGTGGTGGGCGTCTGCTTCGCCTATGCCGATTCGCCGCGTCCAGCTCGCCCGTTCGGCATGAACTTCCTGTCCACTGCCCAGGGCGTCGATATCTGGAGCAGGCTCTTGCACCTCACCCGAGCCGGAAAGATTCGCTCCGTGATCGGCCGGCAGATCAACTTCGCGGACGTCCCCGCCGAGCTCGAGGCGCTCGAGCGCCGCGAAACGACCGGCCGCACGTTGGTCTGCATGTCGCAAATGGGCGGTAAGGGGGCGGGCGCCTAATCATCATGCTCGGAAGGCCGAGTCCTTCCATGAGCTTCTGGAATATCAGCTCGATCCGTGAAATGACTTCCTCGGGTCTCGATGCCTCGGGTGACGAGACGAGATGTCGAATCGGAATCAGCGTCCACCTGATCTGCGGCGCGATCGCGATCAAGGGTGCCCACAACTTGGGCAGTGGCGTAGTTGAGCGCTCTGTTACGGGGGCAGACGGAGTGGACGAGGTGGAAACTCTACCGCTTCAAGAGACCTCCTGAACAGGGCGGGGATATCGCGATCACAACCGCCAACGCTTACGAAAGGTCATGACCGCTGCGCGAGTTAGGGTTCGGAATGGCGCGCGATCAGGTGGCCGGCTACTGCTGGCCGCAATCAGTGCGGCCAGGCGAGCAGGTTGGTTTGCACATGTCATCGTCGGCCGGCCGGCCGGTGCGGGTCGAGGTTGCAAGGGTGGGCGCGCTTCGGCAGGTCGTGTTTCATTCTGATGCGGTTGCGGTTGACGAGCATGAGACGCCGAAGGATGCTTCCTCTAACGGGTGTGGATGGCCAATCGCGCTCACGCTGGACATCGAGCCGGCGTGGCGATCCGGATACTACGAGGTCGTCATGGAGATCGCCGTTGGCGAGAAGGTGCGCCGCGACTTCGCGTTCTTCGTCGTGCGGCCACCTTCTGGTGCGCGCATCGTGGTCGCGCTCGCGACCAATACGTGGCACGCCTACAACGATTTTGGAGGATCAAACCTCTATACCGGAGGCACCCATGTCGCCATGAAGCGTCCGATGTCGGCTGGCTACCTCTACAAGCCTCCGGGCAAAGGTCGGCGAGTGACGGGTACGGGCGCTCCCGATCCGCAGAACGCCGCACACGTTGGTTACATCCAGATCAACCATCTTTCTGGTTATGCCGGATCAGCCGGCTGGCCCGACTGGGAGCTACCGTTCCTGGAGTGGGCTGAGCGGGAGGCATTCGAGATCGGTGTGTGCACGAATGCCGATCTTGAAGAACACCCCGAGGTGCTGGACGACGCCAGTCTCTATCTCTCAGTCGGTCACGACGAGTATTGGTCTCGCGGAATGCGCGATACGGCCGAAGCATTCATTGCGAATGGCGGTAATGCAGCGTTTTTCTCGGGCAATACGTCATTGTGGCAGGTGCGGATCGAGGGCGACGATCAGGATGTACTGGTGGGGTACAAGAGCTACTTCAAGAACGATCCGTTGATGGGAACTGATCGCGAGGCAGAGGTGACGACGTTCTGGTCCGACGTAATCGTCAATCGACCTGAGAACTCAATGACAGGCGTCTCATTCACCAGGGGCGGTTATCACCGCATAGGGCGCAATGTGATGTCGGGCCTCGGTGGCTACACCGTGCACCGCGCTGAACACTGGATCTTCGCCGGCACCGGGCTCGGCTACGGCGATGTACTGGGGGCATCGGCAACCGTGGTCGGTTACGAATGCGACGGCTGCGTGTTCACCTACCGAGATGGGCTACCTTACGCGACGGGTGAGGACGGTACGCCTTCGACGTTCGAAATCCTGGCCACCTGCCCGACGCAGCACTTTACGCGTGAGACGGCGCCTCGTCCGCCCAAGCCGAACGAGCCAAGTGAGCTGGAGTACATCGCCTCGCGCGTGTTCGGGACGCGTGACTCCGATGCGATGGAACGAATCCGTCATGGTCACGCGGTTTTGGGCGCATATACAAACGAAGCGGGTGCCAGCGTGGTCACATCTGGGTCCACCGACTGGGCTCACGGGCTGGCAGCCAGAGATCCGCAGATCGAACAGATCACTCGAAACGTGCTGACGCAGTTGGGGTAGATCGTCCCTAGGCCATCCGCGTAGATTGCCGCAGTCAGAGATACCAGCGTGACGCATCAGTGAGGCCATCGGGACCAAGGTGTGGGCAGTTCGCCCTGACACTGGCAGACGACCTGACCGAACGCCCACCTTCGGACAGCCTGAGCCTCGTCAGTCGGAGCAATGGTCAAGAGCTCGGCCCGCTGACAATAGTCGTCAGCTTCATCCAAGAGTTGGTTGTACCGCACAACGGCAGGGCCGCCTTCGGGGGGAAAACGGAAGTGTAGATCGACCCAAGCGCGATTCTCTTCGACAGCCGTGTCCCAAGTCTCTTCAGCAGCGCGCCCAACGCCCAAGAAGGAAGTTCCAAGTTCGTCGATCAAGCTCAGTAAGCGGCCCGGTACGGTTTGAAGGTGCGAGGGATCAAGTTCCAAGATCAGGCGAAACTCACGGTAGAGAGCGTCGTAGTGCGCAGCGGTGCGGATCATCTCTTGTATCGGCGCTTCGAGTAGATCGATCGGTGCTCCGGTCGGATATGGATCGTCGTAGGATCTACGCTCTGAGAGACGTGGCGATGAGCAATCAAAGGGCAGCGGCACGTCAAACCAGACGACCTTTCCGGTGCCGGTCCGTTTCCAGCCCCACGCGGCCGCAAGGCACTCCAACAGTTGCAATCCACGGCCAGTGGCATCGTCTGTCCGATAGCCTTTTTCGGTCGGCGGCGTCCTGCTCGTGTCACTGACTGCGATCCGGTACGCGCTGCCTTTGTGTTGGACCTCGACCGTCACCGGTCCACTCGCATGCAAGACAGCGTTGGTGACCACCTCCGAGATGAGAAGTGAGGCGTTCGCACGGAGATCGTCGGCCGCTTGCCCAAGAGTTTCTTGAACAAAGCGACGCGCTCTCAGAGCAGCTAGCGACGTCGCCAGGCAGCTCTATCTTCTGCGAAGACATGGTTACGCTATCCACGGGCGTCTGGTTGACTACCCTTCAGAACCAGCTGGGCTCTGAGTCACGTCGGGCCGACCCGGAGGGGGTTCGAGCTCACCGAAACACTCACGTTGCCAGTATCGGGTATGACGATAGGAAATCTCGGTCCAAATCATCCGAATTGGATGTCGCCTTCGAGTCCCGTGGAAGCGGGCAGCCTCAAACATCGGAACTGCTATGCCCGTTTCAGCCCTGACCTAATCATCCGGCCGTGGAACTTGAGCTGCCATCGGCGGTGGATCCGTGAGAGCTGCCTGCCTCAGTCCCCACCGCCTGAGCTCCGGCTGGGCTGCGGATGCGCCGAAACTGCTGGTGGGGAATCGTGGCCTGATGGGGATCGCGCGCACGGGAAGCGCCCTCAGAACCACACCAACGTCGGCCTGACTATCCGGACTTAGGTCGATAGTGAGCGCTCTCCTACGGCGGCGACCTGGATGGACGGGCTGGAAAATTGGGCGAAGGAGGACGCTACGACTGGCGACTCGAGCCGACCGGTGAGGCGCAAGACACCGCCTCGCCAACGGAGGGTCGCGGGTTCAATGGCGTCTTCCGCCTTACAGTGACCCCGGAGCAACTATCCCGGGCTGGCGGTGATGTTCGTTCGAACAGGTGGAATTCGTGAGTGACAGGCTCGTAGGCAAGGTTGCGATCATCACCGGGGCAGCTCGAGGGCAAGGAGCAGCGGAAGCGCGTCTCTTTGCGGCCGAAGGCGCCCGGGTAGTGATCACCGACGTCCTCGACGAACTGGGAAAGCGGGTTGCACGCGAGATCGGCGATGGTGCTCGATTCGTGCACCAAGACGTTTCTGATCCTGAGGCTTGGCAGGAGGTCCAGCAGTTCGTCAACGCTGAGTTCGGCCGACTCGACATCTTGGTCAACAACGCAGCCATCCATCACCTTCGTTTGATCGAGGAGGAAACCGCAGACGGATTCGACCGGATCGTGTCAGTCAACCTCAAGGGCACCTTCCTCGGGATCCAGACCTCCATAGGCCCGATGCGAGCGAGCGGCGGGGGTTCGATCATCAACATTTCTTCGCTCGCTGGCCTTCGCCCCTTCATCGCCCATGGGGCCTATAGCTCGGCCAAGTTTGGGGTAACCGGCCTGACCCAGGTCGCCGCTCTCGAGCTCGGCCAGTTCGGCATCCGGGTCAACTCAATACACCCTGGCCCGATCGACACCGACATGCTTCCCAACCGCGAGAGCGCCGGGCAACGCGCCAATCGCTACCCGCTTCAGCGGGTCGGGATGCCCACCGAGGTCGCAGAACTGTGTCTTTTCCTCGCTTCGGACGCCTCGTCCTATATCACCGGGGCGGCTGTCCCGGTGGACGGCGGGTGCGGGCTGAACTAGTGCGACCGACTCACAACTCCGACTTCCAGGGACTCCCGGTTTGTGGGGACCTGCTCGGGCTGGTCTCCCCAGAAACTGGCGAAGGCGCCTCGAGCGTGAGAGTGATCAAGAAGAGAGAAGCAACCTCGTCCCCGTGGGTCTTGATCTCGTGTCTCTGAAATCCCTTGTCGGATTTGCCGCGGCTGACGCCCTTCTCACATGGCTGTGCGGTGATCCTTGCCGATGAAGTCCGGCTGCTGGTCGAACCCTCGGATCATCGCTTGGACGCTGTACGACGCGACCAGGCTGCCATCGCACGTGAAGACTTGCCCCTGGCCCTGGGCTTGACCTCTACCGGCCCAGATGGCCGGGTTGGCGTAGAGGAGCCACTCGGTGACGTCGACGTCGTCATGGAAGTTGAAAGTCGTCTGCATGATCCCTGTGGAGAGCGTCACGTGCGCGTCGGCCTCACCAATCCCTGGATGGGGGAGCATCGCCGCCCCGATGGTCCAGTGGGTCGCCGACTGAGCGAGCAGGGCCGCATGCAGGTACGGCTCTGCGGGGGCGTCGCGGAATCTGGCCCAGGCGTAGATTTCGGGCGGCCCTACTCGGTTGGGGTCGTGGTCGTACGCGGCGTCGACCACGCGCAGTTCGCGGCCCGAGACGCCGAAGTCGACGTAGGGGACCGCCTCGTCGGGGCCGACGACATCGGGCATCGACGGCGCATGGCGGATCAGGTCCGGAGCTCCTGCATCCATGAGGAGAAGCCCCGTGCTGCGTAGCGAGCCATCTTGGCCGATGCGTACCTCGACGGTCGAGAAACTCCGCCCGGCGCGCAAGATCTCGAGGTCCAGGTCGAGGGGCGCGGAGAACGAGGCGGCCTTAGAGAAGATCACCGAGATAGACGTCACTCGCTGTGCCGGCACCGCCTTGCTCGCTGCGACCACCGCCTCGCCGAGTATCTGGCCGCCCTCGACCACGTCGCGCTCCGTGTGGCCGTGGGCAGGCCCGACGAATCGGAGTTCCCCGACCGGTTCCACGTCCATCAATCGAACCAGCTCCGAAGCGTCGCCCCACGGAGGGAAGCGAGTGGCCACGACCGAGCCGTCGGGCCAAGTCTCGTTGAGCACGACACGCAGGCGCTCATGGAAGAAGGACACGAATCCCTCGAGGCCGGCTACCTCGGGGAACGGGTCGCGATAGGTCCAGACTACGTTCTCACCCAGCGAGACACCGTCGGTCTCGGGCCGGTGGTTCCAGTCGATGGTCCCTTCATCGATACCGGCGAGGGTCAGACTCCAGTAGTCGGCCCGTCCCTTGAAGGGGCAGATCGTGTGGTGTTCGGTCGGCTCGAAGTACTCCCAACGGACGTCGCGTTCTGGGAAGTACAGGCGCTGGACGTGATCCGTCTCCTTGACGACGAGGCCCTCGTCGGTCTCTGCCACCAGGACGTTGTCCGCCCAGACCTGCCCTCGCTGCGTGCACGGCACCAGATCGATCCGGTAGTCCGGATGGCTGGGCCACGCCGACTCGATCGGTGCCGTCATGAAGCGCTCCCTTCGTCGAGATAGTTCACACCTTGTGCCAACCGGGAAAAGTAGATGAGGTCGACATCCCTCTCGTCAAGAGCCGGATAGGCGATGTGCTTCAGCGGGCGACAAGTCCACCGTCGACGTGAATCACGGTGCCCGTCACGTAGCTCGAGGCATCGGAGGCGAGGAAGAGAGCCGGCCCCACCATCTCATGGGGCTTCGCGAGCCTTCGCAGCAGACAGGCACTCGCCATACTCTGAGTGGCGACAGGGCCCGTGGCGCGCATCATGTCGGTGTCGACAGCTCCCGGAGCGAGGGCGTTCACCCGTATGCCGTCGGGTGCCAGGCCAGCGGCTAACGCCTTGGTATAGGCCACCATGGCCGCCTTGGCGCCGGCGTAATGCGCGACGGTGGCGGAGAACAGCCAGGCGCCTGCAGACACGACGTTGATGACGGACGGGTGCTCAGACGCCCGCAACAGGGGAAGGGATTCTTGGATCAGGGCAATGGGACCCTTGACGTTCACATCGAGCGATTTAGTCATGCCCGCGTCGGTAAAGCTCCCAATGGGTTCCGCCAGTGCGTTTGCCGCATTGTTGACCACGATGTCAATGGCACCGAAGTGTCCTGCTGTGGCGGTCACAAGAGCAGATACGTCCTCCGCCGAGCCCATATGGCATGGAATTCCAACTGCGTCTATGCCCATTGCACGCAATGCATCTTCTGCCTCCGCACATGCATCGGCCTTTCGGCTCGCGACGACAATACGTGCCCCGGCACGGCCGAATCCCGCCGCGATGGCTCGTCCGATGCCGCGCGTTCCTCCCGTGATGATGGCCACCCGTCCGTCAAGGCGAAAGAGCCGGTTGACGTCTACATCTTCGGCATCATTCACGACATCAACGACGACGGTCTCTCTGCAACGCCGTCTTGCACCGTCCGAAGTCATCGCGGTCCATATGGTTCTGAGCACGCGGCACGTCGACCGCGACCACGTGGTCGCCCGCAACACCTAGGGCGTTGGGCGTGTCGTCCATACGTTGGGATCTCTGCCGACGCATCGCACGCCAATATAAATCCAAACGACCACCGCCCAGGAGAGCTGTGGCTAGATGGCCGATCAGGCGTCGACAGGTAGCCCCGGCCCGGGTCGGCGGCACCTTAGGGCGACCTCTCTTCGCTCGCCATACCAGTCGGCGGTCCGATTCAGCGAACCTCAGGCCGCTCCGTCGCGCCAGTGATCTGGCGTCCGGGCCACCAGACCTCGACGTCCGAGCATCCTTTAGAGGTTGATCACGACCCACTTCGAGGGGAAGCTAGGGCGGTGAAGAGCTACCAACGGAAGGAGCTGATCCAACAGCCCTTTTTGAGCATCGCCACTTTCAGACGGGAGGACCCTGAGGATGAGCACGATCACCACTACCGACGGCACGGAGATCTATTACAAGGATTGGGGCGCGGGGGAACCGATCGTGTTCTCGCACGGGTGGCCGCTGAATGCAGACGCTTGGGACGCGCAGATGCTCTTCTTCGGTCAGCAGGGTTACCGCGTGATAGCGCACGACCGCCGAGGTCATGGGCGATCCGCTCAAACGTGGGATGGGAACGACTACGACACGTGGGCCGATGACCTAGCTGGGCTGATCGAGCAACTCAACCTGACGAATGTGGCCCTCATCGCCCACTCGATGGGTGGTGGTGAGATCGCACGATACGTCGGCCGGTCTGGCACGTCGCGGCTGGCGAAGATGGTCTTCATCGGCGCGGTGCCTCCACTCATGCTGAAGACCGACAACAATCCAGGTGGCCTGCCACTGTCGGTCTTCGACGGCCTGCGTGCCGGTCTCATTGAGAACCGCTCGCAGTTCTATAAGGACACAAGCGTCGCGTTCTTCGGCTACAACAGGCCAGACGCCAAGGTCTCCGAGGCCGTCGAAAACCAGTTCTGGCGCCTCGGTATGCAGTCGGGCATCAAAGCGTCCTATGACTGCATCAAGCAGTTCTCCGAAACCGACTTCTCCGAAGACCTGAAGAAGGTCGACGTTCCAGCGCTTTTCATGCACGGAGAGGACGACCAAATCGTCCCGTATGAAGACGCCTCCGTCCTTGCTGTCAAGCTGGTGCAGAACGGGACACTGAAGATCTATCCGGGCAGCTCGCACGGCATGGCAATCATCGAAGCCGAGAAGATCAACGCGGATTTGTTGGCGTTCATCCGTTGACGCTTGGGTCGTATCGTGTCGAGCTGCGAGCCGCTGCGGCTCTTCTCACTTGCCGACAAGGGGTCGCTCGGGAAGGGGCTTCTGGGAGAAGCGGTACATGCAAAGCGAGCCCCCGACCGTCCTCATGCCGCTTGATGGCAGTGGAGGTTCGAGCAGTGAGGCTCTTTGCGCAATAGGAGCCGGTGATGAAAGAAAGGCAGGAGCCCCCCGGAAAGGGCGGGCTCCTGCCTTTTCGTCGTGGACGATGAATTCGAGATTTGAGACGACTTAAGAGCCGGCATTGATGGCCACGCTGCAATTCTGGCCACGGTCGGCTTAATAGACCGTTCTACTACGGGCCGAATCAAGAAGAATGGGGGCATTCGCGGACGGAGCCACCGATCGGCGGACTCATCGAGCGCGGTGGACGAATCCAAGCGCATTGCCAAGGTGAGCTTCGCTACATGGGCGACACTTTCCAGGCGCTTCGGTACTTGGGCGACGGGCGACGGGCGACGGGCGACGGGCGACGGGCGACGGGCGGCACCCGCGCATCCGTCCGCGGCTCCAAGAGACGGGGCAGTACGCAGCGAAAGCGCTTCATAGGGTCGTAGTGTCGATCCGTTACGAGGAGGACTTCTGATGCGCAGCGTGACGTATTCGATGAGCGTCTCACTTGACGGCTATATCGTCGGGCCGAACGGTGACCTCGACTGGACGGCACCCGACCAGGAGGTCTTTCGCTTCGTCACCGACCAGATACGAGAGGTCGGCGTCCACTTGTTGGGACGACGGCTATACGAGACGATGCTGTACTGGGAGACGGCCGACGAGGATCCATCGCTCGACGACTCAATGCTCGAGTGGGCCGCGATCTGGAAGCCGCTCCCAAAGGTGGTGTTCTCCACCACGCTGTCTGCGGTGCAGGGCAACGCGCGCCTGGCCTCCGGCGGCCTGGCGGAGGAGATCGAGCGTTTGCGAGCTGAGCAGGGAGCGGGCGACATCGCGATCGGTGGTGCGACTCTCGCAGCCGAGGCGGCGGAGTTGGGTCTGATCGACGAGTATCGGGCCAGGATTTGCCCCGTGCTCGTTGGCGGCGGCATTCCGTTCTTTCCCCAGCACGAGCGCCGGGTGGATCTCGAACTCGTCAAGTCCCGCATCTTCAGCTCGAATGTTGTTTACCTCCGCTACCGCGTGCCGCGCTAGCCGGCTCGTTCGCCGAGCACGAGGAAGAGCGGGCCGGCCAGTTGCGTGACCCTCGATCACCCAACTGAGTTCTCCCAGCGAGCGCTCGAGCGATCTCGGTTCCGTCCACGACGACGTTTGATCAAGCCATTTCCAGCCTCTGACCCCGAACACCGTGCGGGGTCAGTCATTGGGGTGACCCTTGGCTTCACGTGCGACATAGATCCATCCCCTGGGTCTCCGACTCCATCCGTGTGTGTCGAATCAGATATTCGCCACGGAATCTTGGCGACCACCATCAGATCCTCGGTCAGATCGCGTTGCGGGGCTCCCCACAGAGGAATTGACGACGCTGCACGCTCGGGGCGCCATACGTCATAACGTGTTGTTACCTCGCCGACGACCACGTC
Source organism: uncultured Acidimicrobiaceae bacterium (assembly GCA_963725895.1). Taxonomy (GTDB): domain Bacteria; phylum Actinomycetota; class Acidimicrobiia; order Acidimicrobiales; family RAAP-2; genus Bog-473. The sequence goes on from CAVSAJ010000001.1 coordinate 29,432, forward strand.
GACTCGATCTGACTCCTAAGCCCTCAAGTCCAGGCGCAATCGCGAAGAGTCAGGTAGCTTCACCGCCGATGCGGCGGCACCCGTCACCACACGGGGAGGCTCCTCCAGCAGACCTCGATCGGCTGGCTCGTCCTCGAGCTCACCGGTTCGGCCAGCAAGCTCGGCCTGGAGCTCCCGCGGCTGGAGGACTCCCTTCTCTCTTGTTGGGCCCGTGGGGCGGCCCCGTGGCCGACCGCGTGGATCTGCGCAAGCTTCTCGTTGCTACCCAAACGCTCTACTGCCTCCTCGCCGCGTTGTTGTGGGGCTTGGCCGTCGCCGGAGCGGCGACTGTGGCGGCCCTCGTGGCGATCGATGTGGCGGGGGGAGTCGTCCAGATTGCGGATTCGCCTGCCCGTCAGGCGTTTGTCAGTCGTTTGGTGCAGCCCGACGACCTGGCCAGTGCGGTCAGTCTCAACGGAGTGGTGGTGAACAGTGCCCGAGTCGTGGGCCCAGCACTCGCCGGTGTATTGATCGTGACGGTGGGCACCACGGTGTGTTTCGGGCTCAACGCTGTGTCCTATCTGGCCGTGATCGCCGCCCTGCTCGTCATCCGACCCCGCAAGGCGGGCGGACCTGCGCCGCCCGGACGTCGAGGAGTGAAGGATGGGTTGAAGTACGCAGCCGGCCACCAGCGGCTCTGGCTGCCTCTTCTCATGATGTTGGTGGTCGGGCTCTTGGCTTTCAATTTCGCGGTCATCTTGCCCGTGTTCGCCAAGGACACGGGCAAGGGCACAGCCGGTACCTACGGACTGCTCACCACCATGCTCAGCATTGGTGCCGTCCTCGGTTCGTTCGCGGTGGGCCTGGCGGATCATGGCGCTCTGGGTCTTCGTCTTTCTCGGGACGACTCCGGTGGGGAGCATCGTGACGGGGTGGATCACCTCTGTCGGCGGCCCCCGGCTCGCCCTCCCCGTCGGTTCAGGCGCCTGCCTCGCCGCGGCAGTTCTGGCAGCGTTCGTCCACACGCCCCCCAATCCGGACGCAGCGCTGACGGATCTTGATCGGTAGGACCCGAGACCAAAGATGGGTGCGTCGTGAATGGTGGTGTGAAGAACGACCTTTCCTTAGTGCGGAGCGTCCTCGGCGATCTTCTGGACTCCCGTTTCGAGGCCTTGCTCATCGGGGGTTGGGCCGAGGAACTCCATGGGATGGCTGAACCCCGGAACCACAGAGACGTCGACGTTGTGTTACTGGATCCCGTTCCCGATGCGCTCGACTCCTTTGTCGCGAGCCGCAACGAAGTCACCGAAAAGCGCTTGTCTCAGAAGCGGGCCTATCTCGCCAATGGGGTGCTCGTTGAACTCTTCATTGCCCGATACAAACAGTCACGTTACGAGACCATCTGGTGGGGATCGCTTCGTTGGCGCTGGCCGGCCGACATGGCGCCGACCATGATTGCCGGGTTGCCCGTCGCTTCAAAGGCCGTCTTGATGGCTTTCCGCGAGAGTCACCCAAGAATAATCGCTGCACGTCCGTGGTGAGTCCTGGGTTCCGAAAGAGTGGGCGACTCTGGGCAGAGCCCCGCTTCGTCCTCATACCACCCCACTACCCCCCGGCCCCTTTTCGGCGCCGAATGGGCGGAGTTCCTTGCACGGGTTGGTAGCCGGCGAAGGCCGTGTCGATATTGCCCTCGCCCCTCGTCAGCTCTGGCAATTGTCGTTGAAGCTCCAATGAATGATCCGTCGGCATCCGGGCCTCGATTGTGGCGAAGGGGCCGCGTATGGAGGTGTGCTCCACACGGCCACCAAGTTGTGCAACGGAGCTCAAGAGAGGACCGATGGAGTCGGTGGGTGATTCGATCGTGAGCCGAAGCACCGGTTCGCAGACCTGGGTCCCAGCGCTCCTGAGCGCCTCGCTGAGAACCAGCGGCGTGAGCTTTCGAAAATCTGCTCCCGTCGTTCGTGCCATCGGGACGGTGGGCTTGGCCGGACCATCTGAGACGAAGTAGTCGCATTCGACGAGCGTCACGATACAGTCGGTCACCTGCCAGCCGAAGATGCCCCGCGCCAGGGCACGGCAAATGTATTGATTCATGTGGTCGACGAAGCGGGGTTCGGTTTTGTAGATGTATAGCGGCACCGAGCGCGGGTCGATGTCGAGCCGGAATTGAACACCCGACGCGAGCGGCCCAGGATCGATCCGGAGTCCGACTCCAGCCATGTAGGGGTTCGCATCAGAGGTGAGATGTTCGACGGCCTCGCCCACGCCATTCGGCCGCTCGATATAGATGGTTGTCGTGTCGCGGAACCGCACATCCACGCCGAACTCGTCTGCCAGCGTGGTCTGGATGATTTCCTTTTGAATTTCGCCGTAGAGTGAAACGGATATTTCGTTCAGGCCGTCGTCTTGGCGGATCTTGATGAACGGATCCTGCTCCGCGAGCTCTCTCGAGCGCGACCCGCAGCTGACCTCTGTGAGCACGATCAATGGCCTCGACAACCGATTCCATGGTCGGCGGAGCGAATTGTTGTTGTGATTCCTCGCTTCCTATCTGACCGATTCGGTCACCGATTTGGACGTCCCTGAGACCCCAGAGCTTTGCAATGCCGCCGGCCGAAACCGACGGCTGTCTTGGGGCGGACCGAAGGCCGAGCATCTCAATCGCCGTCACCTTGTCCTCGTGGTCCTCACCATAGACAAGCCGGTCGCGCAATCGCACCGTGCCTGACGTGAGCCGCACGTACGCGATCTTTTCGCTCGCCTCGCCGCGTTCAATCTTGAACACGGTGCCGGTGACCCCTGCATCGGGATCCCCGCTTGCTCGGGGTAACAACTCGGCGATTCCCGACATCAAGGGGGCGACGCCGGCGCCCGTGCGGGCTGACCCAAAGAAGACCGGGTGAACGAGACAGCGTGCCGTTTGAGCCTTGAGCTGCGCACTGAGCCGGTTGAAAGGAATGCTGCCGCTGCCTTCGACGTAGCGGGCGAGCAGCTCTTCGTCGTGTTCTGCGAGAACTTCGATGAGCACAGAGCGATATGCAGTGTCGTCTGTGGGCGACACTTCGAAATCGGCATCGTGAGTCCCGAGCGCAGATGCGGAGCCCATCGGGACAATGGCGAGCCGCAGTTGTTGCGAGATCTCTCGCAACAAAGGGTCTTCCCGCGCTCCGGCACGGTCGATCTTGTTCACGAAGAGCAGTGTCGGTATTCGCAGTCGAACGAGCGCCCGCATCAGGACACGCGTCTGGGGCTGGACACCCTCAACGGCGGAGATGACGAGAACGGCCCCGTCGAGAACCCTGAGGACTCGCTCCACCTCGGCGATGAAGTCTGGGTGCCCTGGGGTGTCGATGAGGTTGACCGATACACCTTCCATCGCAAGCGACACCACCGAAGACTTGATCGTGATGCCTCGCCGTTGTTCGAGGGCGAGAGTGTCGGTCTGTGTGTCGCCCTTGTCGACACTTCCGAGCTCGTCAATGACTCCGGCCGCAAAGAGCAGCCGCTCGGTCAGGCTGGTCTTACCGGCGTCGACATGCGCCAATATCCCTAGGTTCAACGATTGCATACCGCGTCAGGTCCTCTCGATAGGTGCTCTCTCCTTTCTTGTTGGACACTGACGCGTGGCGCATTTGTATCTCCTAAGTGATCGACTTCTCGCCAGGGTATCCCAGACGACAACACCGATGCATGGAGCGGTCGATGGTCGGTCGATCCAGGAGTCCAAGCGCATTCAGCTATGGTCGAAAACCAAGCAACGTTCCAGAATGGAACACGAATACGGACGAATCGGGCTGAACTGGGGGAGCCGTGCACACTGCAGCCGAGCCGACCGGACCACTTCGTGGGGTGAAGGTGGTCGAGCTGGGGGTATGGGTCGCCGGTCCCGCCGTCGGAGGCATTTTGAGTGACTGGGGAGCGGACGTCGTCAAAATCGAACCTCCGAGTGGGGACCCTGCCCGTGGCTTCAGAAAAATGCTCGGAGGAGACCTCGATAGCAACCCGGTCTTCGAGCTCGACAATCGCTCCAAGCGAAGCATCGTCCTCGATCTCTCTTCGACCGGTGGCCGCCGAGTCGCCAACGATCTGATCGATGAGGCCGACGTCTTCGTCACCAATATCCGCGTATCGGCTCTGGAGCGAGTTGATCTCGGACCAGCGCGAGTCCGGGATCGGAACCCCGGACTCGTGTACGCCATTCTCAGCGGATACGGTCTGACCGGTCCTGAAGCGGACCGACCCTCGTATGACATTGGGGCTTTCTGGGCTCGATCGGGTCTGGCCGCGTCCCTCACCCCTCCCGGAGGCGACCTTCCCTTTCAACGCGGTGGTATGGGCGACCACTCGGTCGCCATGACGGGTGCGGCCATGATCTGCGCAGCACTCGTCGCCCGCGGGAAAACGGGCGAGGGCGACGTTGTCTCAGCGTCGCTCCTTCGTCAAGGTGCCTACACCATCGGATTCGACGTCAATGTGGCTCTCATGTGGGGGACGCCGATCAGGCTCGGAAGTCGATCAACCATGACAATGCCCACAGTCAACTACTACACCGCTGGCGACGGGAGGCGTTTCTGGGTGGTCGGACTCGAAGGAGAAAGGCATTGGCCACCCCTCGCTCGAGCCGTGGGGCACCCGGAGTGGCTCACTGATGAGCGGTTCGCCGCACCGGCTGCCCGTTTCAAGAACGGAGCCGAGCTGGTTCGGCTCCTTGACGAGATATTCTCTACTCGGCCGCTCTCGGAATGGGCACTGATCTTTGACGCAGACCCAGACTTCTTCTGGTCGCCTGTCCAGACTGTCGAAGAGCTCCTCTCGGATGAGCAATTCCTGGCGGCCGGCGGGCTCGTCGAAGTGCCAGACGAACAGGGGACCCTCATGATGCTTGCCACACCTGCCGACTTCGAAGCGCATCCGGCCACCCCGCGCTTCCGGGCGCCACACCTCGGCGAACACACGCGGGAGGTGCTCGAAGGCCTGGGATACGACGAGCCTCAGATCACCGAGCTCGAATCAGCTGGTGCCGTCAGGCTGTCGTCAGGTGATGCGGAAGCGACCGAGAGGGACCCTTGACCCGACAGGCCCGATATGGGACTACGGCTTCATAGCACTCGAAGTGGTGCCGCCACGCTTGGCGAGCGATGCATACCGCCGCATCGTGCGAATGACGGCTGAACTCCCGTCGGCTCAGGATGGCGTCGGTGTCCCCGCGGGCAGCGGGTAGATCGGGTTCTTGGTCGGATCGATGGAGTCGAAGCACACGAAGACGTTGTTCCCCTTGTTCAACGCCGGGACGTATTTGTCGCCCGACACCTTGATGAAGGCGCCGCAGTAGGGCGGCGCGTGACCGCTATGACCTGCATCTTTCCAATTGGTCGGCGAGCGAAGTCCGCCAGCCGTGAATGAAGTCAGGGAGTTGTCTGCCTTCACGACGTTGGCCCAGGTGAGGTCGTTCCCCGCCATCTTCACGCCCTGCACGAAGAGCGCGGCCGACTCCCACCCCTGGATGGCGAGCTCGTCATCGAGGTAATTGGGCTCGTACTTCTTCATCTCGGTCACGTACAGCTTCAGGCCGGGGTATTCGGACTGGGGAGCGCTGAATGGAACATGTGATATCGAGAAGTAGACGCCCTGCATGAGGCTCTCGTTCTGATTCAGGGTGGACTGGTCGTTTCCGTTGAGCCACAGCTGTGTCATGTGCAAGCCGTACTGCTTGATGGCGCGGGCCATGTTGATGTTGCCCTGAACGTCCATGCAGCTGACGACCAGGTCCGACCCAGCTTGCTTCATCCGTTGAACGTCAGTCGCCACGGTCGAACCCGGATAGGAGATATTCAGATCGGAGTAGCTCACGTCGTAGCCGGCTGCCTTGAGCGACGTTTCGCCCGCCTGGCACGCATCGGACGATGCCGCGATGCCGTAGGCGACGACGGCAATGGATTTTGAGTGCGTCTCTCGTGCCAGGTAGGCGACAGCGGGCGCGCCGGCCGGGTAGTACTCCACCGACCCTCCGGCGGCGAACAGGTTGGGTGCTTGGCTCCAGTTGCCCGTGACGTTGTATCCGTAGGTCGGGATGCCCGACTCTACGAACAGGCTGGGCGAGAAGAAGGCGGTTCCGACGCCCGTGACCGCGAAGACGTGATCCTGATTTATCAGGGTGTTGGCCAGTTGGTTGAAGGTGGTGGGGTTGCCACCATCGTCAAGCGCGTACTTGTAGTCAATCCTTCGACCGTTCACGCCGCCCTGTGCGTTGACGTAGTCGAAGTACGCCCTCTCCCCTTGGATCAGCGAGGAGAAGTTCGCGGCGAGCGTCCCCGTCTGGGTCGAGATGGTGCCGACCGTAATGGAATTCGAGGTCACTCCGGGCGCGCTGCCCGTCGACGACGACGCTTCGGCGCCGCTCGCCGTCGCCAAGGACGTCGCACCGGTCAGTGCGATCGCCGCCAGCGCCGCCAACCTGAATCCAAGTCTCACTCGCATGCCGCCCGCACTCAGTCGTGGTGCCGTATCCCCCCTGGGATGCCGACACTGTACTGAGAGGCATCCGATCCGTTGCGAGTACGTGTGCGTCGTCTGCAGCATCTGCACGTCCGATCAACAGGAGGGAGTACTGCTTGTGCACGCGAGCACAAGCGCTCGTCCCCGCACGGTTGTCGTCGGACACCTTCTTGTGGTCCCTAGGCCACAGCTGCCACGCACGCCCCTCCAATAGATCTCGAACAGCCATCTCGCCGGTGCGACGGCATACGCCATCATCGTCCTCGCCGCTGTTCGGCCTTCGTTCAATTCATCGCGTCCGAACGCTTGTCATTTCATCGCGTCCGAACGCTTGTCATTTCATCGCGTCCGAACGCTTGTCATTGGTGGCTCACGGGAGGCTCTTGTCTACCGAGAGCAAGCCGCTGGAGCCGTGAACTCAGTAGCCCGCAGACGTCCTCAATGTGATGCACAAGCATCCTTGAGATTGCACCTCGAACAAATATATGTCGAGAAGTTGTGAAACAAGGGGTGCGAATTGCTCTACTCGGCGCAGTGTTCCCTCGTCATGATCGTCCCTGTACGAGAAGGAGATAGGGCCATCCGAGATGGAATGCGTAGCAGAAACTTTGCGCTGAGGTGGATCTTTCTTGCAACCAGATCAGTGTCGTCATTCCGACCTACAACAGGCGGGACAGGCTCGCTGAGATCCTGAGACCCGTACTGGACGACCCCGCCACGAGCGAAGTGGTGGTCGTGGTCGACGGCAGCCGTGACGGCTCGTTTGAAGCTCTGCAGGAGTGGTCGCGCGTCGAGCCTCGAATTCGGCCCATTTTTCAGGAGAATGCCGGCGACGCAGCGGCGAGACAGAAGGGCATCGAAGAGGCGAGATTCGACATCGTCGTTGTCCTCGACGACGACGTCGTTGCAAGCACGGGATTGATCGGCGCCCACGCCAGGTACCACGGTGATGGCAAACGTCGGCTGGTCCTTGGTTATATGCCGACTCGGGTTCCTCAGCCGCGGGGTCCTGGCCAAGTCGCAACAGTGCTTTACGCAGAAGAATATGAACAGCAGTGTCGCAGATACGAAGAGGACCCTCACTCGGTACTGCGCAATTTCTGGATGGGGAACATGTCGCTGAGCCGTCTTGGAGCAATGGAAGTCGGTTTCGGTACGAAGCTCCTCATTCGTCGTCACTCAGACATGGAGTTTGGGCTCCGCTGTAAGCGAGCTGGTTTTGAGGCGGTATTCGATCGCTCCTTGCTGGCCGAACATTCCCACAGCAGAAACTTAAAACAGTTTGCAAGGGAAGCGAGGGCGAGCGGCGAGGCCCGCGAGAGGTTGATGCGCGAGTATCCCGAGATTGCTCAGGGCATCGATCCAATGAATGAAGTCTCAGCTGCGGAGAGAACGATTCTGCGGTTTGTCGGTTCTGCTTTGATGCGACCGCTCTGCATGCGAGTGGCGATGGCCGCGTCCGCCGTGGCGGGCCGACTGAGGCTGTGGCGTGTCGAGACGATTTTTGCCCGAACGCTTCGGAGGATCGAGATCTATCACGGCTTCAAATCCGCACAGAAATCGGCGCGGAGCTCATACGAGGAACGTTCATGGATAGCCGCTGCTCCTGACCCGCGACCTTTGTTGGCTCGTGAAGAAGTCCCCGCTTCGACAAGAGAGTGACGCGCCGGCGCGCGTGAAGGGAAGACACGAAGGCAGGGTCACGGCCGCCACCTGAGTATTGGTCACGTCTGGAAGCAGTGCGTGTCAGAAGGCCGCTGAACGCCGGGAAGAATGGTCCAGCAACAGCACGTCCGCGCTGCACCGCCGATCTGAGGGACCCGCTGCGGAATCCGTTCGGGCCGGCCATGCTCTGGGCCGACGTAGTGAGTAGCGTGATGCCGAGGAGGTGTTGGCAGTGACCACCGCGATCATCGGCACTGGAGGGATCGGATCGGCCATCGCCCGCCAGCTCGCCTCGGGCGGCGAGACGTTGCTGCTCTCGAGCGCCGACAATGAATCAGCACGAAAGCTGGCTGCAGAGATCGGTCGAGCTGCGATCGCGGCCGTCGACAACCGCGACGCGCTGCAGGGGGCCGATGCCGTTGTCCTTGCGCTGCGGTTTGGCATAGTGAAGGACGTCATGGACGAGATGGCCGGCAGGCTCACCGACAAGCTCGTGGTCGTTCCGAGCAACCCGGTCGGCCTTGACGCAAAGGGGAACGTCACGCGTCTCTTGCCCAAGGGTCAGACCTCTGGCGAGGTTGTAACCGGGTGGTTGCCGGCAGGAGCGCGCTTGGCCTTGGCGTTTGGAACATTGTCGGCTGATCTCTTCGAGTCCTCGAGCAACCGGTCACCGGAGCGGGCGGTCCTCTTCTACCTGAGCGACGACGACCGTGCTGGCGAAGAAGTCGAGCGGTTGATCCGAGTGGCCGGCTTCGAGCCAGTGAAGGCTGGGGGGACCGAACAGTCGGATCGACTCGAGGTGGGCGGCGACCTTCACGATCTCATAGTTGGCCCTGCAGAGGCTCGGTCACTGGTCGGTGGGACCTGATCGCATCGCCATGCGGCCAGGCAGGCGCTTCGGTGAGGCCGCCGCCAGATTGTCTTGACGGTGCTGACTTCTCAGCGTGTCGATGATCCGAGCGTTCGTCCGCCCGGCTCCGTCTCCTTTCGGGCTATCCCGCCGAGGCTGGTTGGCGCGCCGCTCGGATCTGATTGTGGAGCGCTTTGAGGGCTGCCACATAGATCTCGGAGAACGTGGGAAAGGGTTGGATGGTGTCCCGCATGACCTCGAGTGGCACTCCGGCCCGGATCGCGAGTGTGGCTTGCTGCAGCCACTCACCGGCTTCGGGTCCCAAGGCGTAGGCGCCCGCCAACACGTCGCCGTCGCTCAGAAGGGTTAGAAAGCCGTTCGAGCGTGCGTACGCGTGGTTATACGTAGCGGTCTTGGCCACCTCGGTGAGTGGAATGGTGGCGCTGAACGGGGCCTCCGTGGTGCCAACCGACGCCGCTTGAGGGTCGGTGTAGACGACGTCGGGAATAGCGTCATAGTGCGCCTCGCGGGACTCTCCGAGGATGTTGGCGGCAACAACCTCGCCCTGGTACTTCCCCACGTGGGTCAAAAGCCGCACGCCGGTGACGTCGCCGATGGCCCACAGTCGCTCGCCGGCGCGCAGCTGGGCGTCCACCGGGATGCCGTGCCCGTCAGCGTGGACGCCGACCGTGTCGAGACCGATTCCTTCCACGCGCGGGCGCCGGCCCGTGGCGAGGAGCAGGCGGTCTCCTCGGGCTTCGCCGCCGTCATTGAGTGCGAGTACGAAGTCATCGGCGTCGCGTCGGGCGGCCGTCGCTTGGATGCCCAACATCAGTTCGACTCCTTCGCCGCGCAGCACGTCCCCCAGTGCCTTGCCCAGCGGCGCAGGCTCGTGGGAGAGAAGATGCCCAGCCGCTTCGACCACGATCACCTCGCCGCCCAGTCGGCGCACGGCCTGGGCCATCTCCGCGCCGACTGGTCCACCGCCAAGGATGAGGAGGCGCCGTGGCACGGCCTTCATCCCGGTCACCTCCCGGTTGGACCAGACGCCCTCCAAGTCCGCCAATCCGGGTACCGGCGGCACGACCGGATCTGATCCAGTCGCCACCACAATGTGTTCCGCCGTATGGGACACACCGTCCACATCGACGACACCCACCCCGGCCAGCCGCCCCGTGCCGCGAAGCAGGTCGATGCCCTTGTCTGCCAGCCAGTGCTCCTGCGTGGCATCGGAATAGTTCGACACCATGAAATCTCGATAGGCCAGGGCAGCATCGATATCGACTTGTGCGCTGGCCGCCGCGTCGCGTGCCTCCTGGGCCGCTTCACCTGGCCGCAGCAGCGTCTTGGAAGGGATGCACGCCCAGTAGGAACACTCACCTCCAGCCAGCTCACGTTCGACGACGGCGACCCGTGCTCCCCCGTCCGCCAACTCGCCTGCGCAGTGCTCGCCCGGCGAGCCGGCGCCCAAGACGATCACGTCGTAGCTGCTCATCTGCTCGTCCTGGGGCTCGCGTGGCTACGGTACGCGGACTGCTCGTTCACCATGTACTGCGCGTACCAATCCGGCCAGTCAGCGTCGGGATGACCGAGATCCTCTTCGTGGCGACCGTGAGCATCCTCGGCTCGGCGGAGAGCGGCGGCCAGATCGGCGGCGGATTCGAAGGTCGCTGGCATTGGGTACCTCCTCGTGATTGTGACCTACCGACCCGGCGGGCACGGTGCCTCTGGGTGTCATCGCCCCGGGAGCCGCGTTGTGATCTCCTGGAGAAACCAGCCATTGCCGTCCGGGTCGCTGAACGAGGCAAGCGAGCCGTAGCTCTTGTGTTCCGCAGCGGGTCCGGGTGTGCGCGCCTCTCGACCGGCGTGGTGGAATACGCCGCCGGCGTCATGGAACACCTCGCTCACCTCGACACCGCGGTCCACCAGGTCGGCCCTGGCCGCTTCAATGTCGGTAACGACCAGGTGGAGGCCGTCAGTTGAGCCTGCGGCGGCTGAGCTGATCTCACTGCCAAAGATGATGGAGCAGGCCGAGCCTGGAGGCGTCGACTGCACGACCCGGAAGCCACCGTTACCGGAGAAGTCAGCGTCCAGGCGCCAGCCGAGCCCTTCGTAGAAACTCTTGGCCCTGTCGATGTCGGACACCGGCACGACTACCACTTCGAGCTTCATGTCCACGGCCGCAATTCCTCTCTATCGGGGTCTATCGGGGCCGATAGCCACTGCCCGTCCACAGGAGCCGGTCTTCGGACCACGTTCGCGCCGATCGCGATCCAAGTCCAGCGCCGCCTCCCTGATCACGTTGGCGCGTCCAGTTGTAGACCTCGACGAAGCTCCACACCCCGGATTGCGGCCGGGCAGTTGCTCGGCTGCGCGCTGCTCAGGCTGCGCCTGGCGAGAGGATCGAGAACGTGACGGGCCGGTCTCAAGCCGGAGTACGACCCGAACGATGCGACGTCCCAAGGGCATTGTCAGCAGGAGGATTCTGACGACGTTCGGTCTCAGAAATGGCCCAAGCCGCGTTGACGAGCCCGATATGGCTGAAGGCTTGGGGAAAATTGCCCAGGAGCGCCCCGCTCACGGGATCGACTTCTTCGGAGAGGAGGCCGACGTCGTTCACGAAGGTGGCTGCCTTTTCGAAGACGGTGCGGGCCCGATCCGCCTCTCCGGCGCCCGCCAGGGCTTGGGCCAGCCAGAAGGTGCACAAAAGGAAAGTGCCCTCGTCGCCCTCGAGCCCGTCGTGGGACCGGTAGCGGTACACGAGTCCCTGCTCGTCGGTGAGACGTTCTTGGGTCGCGTTAATCGTGGCCAGCACTCGTGGATCGTCGCTGGGAAGAAATCCCACCAAGGGCAGCATCAGGCTGGACGCGTCAAGCTCGTCCGAACCGAAAGACTGGGTGAAAGCGTTGGCCTGGTCGCTCCAGCCTCTGGTCAAGATCGCCTCACGGATCTGGTCCTGGGTCTGCTTCCATGCCTCCACCCGATCGGAGGCGTCGAGATGGTCGGCCAAGGACACCGCGCGATCGAGCGCCACCCAGCACATCAGCTTGGAGTACAAGAAGTCGCGGGGCTCGCCCCGAATCTCCCAGATCCCTTGATCCTTTTCCTGCCAGCACCCGGCAGCGGTCTCGGCCAGCTGGACGAAGAACCGTCGGGTGGCCGGCTCCAGATCGGTGGGCGCGCCCCACTTGTCAGGGTCGGCCATTGGCCCAACCCGTCGGGAGTGGGTGTCGAACACGTGGTCGGAGAGGCGGTACACGGCGCTGAGCAATTCGCCGTAGACGTCAACTTGGCGCTGGCTCCACGCACCGTTCCCCACGCGGACCGGGACTGAATGTCGCCAGCCCGTCAGTTGTGGGAGCTCCCTCTCCGTCAGGTCTCGTTCGCCGCCGATGCCAAACATGATCTGCAGCTCGCCGCCGCGGTCGAGCGAGCCGGCTGCGGACGTGCTCACGTACTCGAAGAACTCGTTGGCTTCGTCCGGACAGGCTGCGACCCACAGGGCCTGGATTGTGAAGGAGGCGTCTCGGACCCACGCGTAGCGGTAGTCCCAGTTTCGGGTGCCACCCACTGTCTCGGGCAGTGATGTGGTCGCCGCTGCGCAGATGGCACCCGTGGGCGCAAAGGAGAGCGCCTGGAGCACCCGTCCGCTGTGGTGCACCAGATCTCGCCACGGACCCACGTAGGCCTGGTGGAGGTCCGACCACGACTCCCATGCAGAGACGGTGTCTTCGAGCCGCGCGCCGATCTCGGGCTGGCTCCAGACCCTGGCCGAGCCCGTCTCGGCTCGCTTCTTGTGATGCAAAGCGAAGCCCGCGCTCTCGCCGCGACGGAGGTGGAGCTGACCCGAGGCGGACGACTGATCCACGGTCAGGGGCATCGGGGAGGACAGGACCAGAACGTCCGGACCACCGAGCGCAGCGAGCCCGCCTTCGACGGCGTCGAGGAGGGGACGGACGAGCCCGTACTCGGGGCGCGGGACATACTCGAGGTCGAGGTCGACCTCTCCCTCGATGCAGGTCGCACGCCGCAGGAGAAGATGCGGTGCATCCTTCCCGAGCTGATGCCCTCGGTTGCCGTCGCCCATGGCAAGCGCATCGGTGATCGCGACCGAGCCCCTCGGCGTGCGGTAGGTGGTCTCCAGCACCATGGTTCGGTCCAGGTAGTGGCGACTGACCTCTATGGCGCTCGGGGCCCGGATCGACCAGTGGCCCGCTTCGTCATCGAGAAGGCGACCGAAGATGGACGTACTGTCGAATCGGGGGAGGCAGAGCCAGTCGATGGATCCGTCCCGGCTCACCAATGCCGCGCTGTGTCGATCCGAAAGGAGCGCGTAGTCGGCTATAGGTGTCGTGCTCATCGGGGCTCCTTCGCCCGTCTATCCGCGGGATCGGTCTGTGTCCCCTCGAGCGTCGGGTTCGTCCATTGCGGCCTGAGGTACCGGCTCGCAGCCGGGGTCCCACAGCGTAGCCAGCCCCCAGAAGACGACTCCGGTGAGCAGGTCACGCAGGCGTCGGCCATCGGGCGCTCGGCGTTGAATGCCTCGACCTCGTCGACGACCCGCGGAACGAGCGAGAGGCCCCGCCCGCAAGGGGGCGCGCTGCGGGCGGTCAGGGGACGACGTGGCGTCGGCGAAGGGTAGTGTCGCGACAAGAGGCTCTCCGGTCGCTGGTAGACGGGCTCGACTGCAGTGCGAAGGCTGCGCGTTTGCGGCGACGAACAGAGGGGTGATTTATGCGATCCGACATCAGACCCGGCGGCACCTTCCCGGACTACGCCCTGCCGGATCACACCAACACGGTGCGCAAGCTCAGTGAGCTCCAGGGAGATGATCCGCTCGTTCTGACACTCGCGCGAGGAAATTACTGTCCGAAGGAGCACCAGCAGCATCTGGAGCTCGCTGCCAACTATCCGAAGGTTGCCGTCGCCTACACCCAGATCGCCACGATCTCGACGGACGACCATCACACGACACAAGAGTTCCGCGCCTCAGTCGGCGCTCAATGGACCTTCCTCTCCGATCCGGCTCGGACGATTCAGAAGGACCTTGACATTCAGGAGTACACCGACCCCGAGCACGATCCGATGATCCCCCACACACTGGTGCTCAAGCCTGGACTCCTCATTCACAGCAGCTACAACGGCTACTGGTTCTGGGGACGCCCGTCGTTCTACGACCTGTGGTCCGACTTGTGCGCCGTGTCGAGCGAGATCCGCCCCGACTGGGACCTGAGCAGACCGGGATTGCGCGAGGCCTGGGACGCAGGCGACTACTCGAGCTTTCACGGTTGGAACAAACGAGCCGCCAAGTCGATGCCCACATCGTACGAGTCCTAGAAGACTATGGATCTGTCCGTGTTGGGTGGAGGACGGCCTGGATCGAAGGGGTAGGTGGCGGTAGTGCGAACGCCGGTCTGCGAGCTGCTCGGGATAGAACAACCGATTGTCTTGGCGGCGATGGTGGCGGTGCCCGAACTGGCGGCAGCGGTCTCGAATGCCGGCGGGCTCGGCATAGTGACGCTGACGTGGTCCGATCCGGCCGGAGACGTGGTTCGCGAGACGGCGGCGCTCACCGATCGTCCCTTCTGCGGCAACCTGGTTCTCACCTCCGATCAGCACCGGCGGCTCGATGAAGCCCTCGAGGCCGGTTTGCGGATCGTGTCACTGTTTCTCGGAGATCCCGCTGGCTACGTCGAGCGCGTCCACGATGCGGGCGGACTCGTTCTGTGTACGGTCGGAAGCGCCCAAGAGGCGCGGCGGGCGGTCGCCAGCGGAGTCGATGTCATCGTGGCGCAGGGTTGGGAGGCCGGGGGGCACGTGGGGGGTCAGATTGCGACGCTCCCCTTGGTGCCCGCCGTGGTGGACGCAGTGGCGCCGGTGCCGGTGATCGCGGCCGGTGGGATCGGGGACGCTCGGGGCGTGGCAGCCGTCCTCGCCCTGGGCGCTCAGGCGGCGTGGGTGGGTACCCAGTTTCTGCTGGCCCAGGAGATGCCCATCCACCAGGACTACCGCACCCGCCTGATCAACGCTGTCGAGACCGACGCGGAGTGGTACCCCGACCTCTACGACGTCGACTGGCCGGACTCGCCCCACCGCGCGCTCCACAACTCGACAGCGGAGATGTGGCAGGCCGCGGGGCGGCCGCCTTTGGAGAGTCGGCCCGGAGTGGGCGATGTCATCGCGCACTTCGCTTCGGGCGAGGCAATCGTCCGCTACGAGCCAGCGCCGCCGATGGTTGGCACCACCGGTGACATCGAAGCGCTCTCCATGTGGGCCGGACAGAGCGTCGCGCTCGCCAGGCAACCTCGACCAGCGGCGGAGATCGTGGCTGAGCTCGTCTCGCGTTTGTGAGCCAAGCCGGCCCACCGTTGACTTCGATGACTCCGTGGATCGAACGATTGGAATTGGAGCACGGATGAATTTTGAGGGTGTCCTGTTGAACGTGACCGATCTCGACCGATCGATCGACTTCTACGGTGGCGTGCTTGGTTTTGCGTTGCTGTCCCGAGAGGATCAGTTGGCGGCGATGAGTGCTCCGGGGAGCGACCGAGCCCAGGTCATTGTGCTGCGAGAGCTCGGGAGCGGTCCTCCCGCAGGAGGTCGCCATATCGGCGTGCGAGCGTCCATATTGGAAACCGAGTCGGCGGACCAACTCGAGCGGATCGCGAGCGAGTTGGACTCGCGAAAGCTCCTCGTCAGCCGGCGAGACCACGACGAGTGGTCCGCGGTGGTAGGCCGAGACCCCGACGAGGTCGCCGTAGTCGTGGCTTGGCATCGCGGCGTGGACCGAACGTCCGAAGCCGGCTGGAGAGCATTGGACGATTTTCTGTACGGAATTGGCGAATAGGACTCTGCCGCGCAAGAGATGGAAGCCCAGACAATGACAACGTCGGGTACAGGCCTCGTCGTAAGAGGGCTGTGAGACCGACACGTGGAGGTGCGAGATGACCGACTTCAACCCGCCCGCAGAGGGAATGGTGCTGGCTCACTTCATCGTCTCGGACGACGTCGAGCGCTCTCGGCGCTTCTACACCGAAGTCCTCGGTGGGAGAGTGGCCTTCTCCGGAGACGTGACCTATGTCGCGCTGGCCAACAGCTTCATCATCATCAATGTGGGCGGGGGCCCGACCGACGACAAGCCCACAGTCACCCTGGAGACGCCACGCGACCCCGACCGGACCAGCAGTTTCCTGAACATCCGGGTCGCAGACATTCACGCCGTGTACGCCGAATGGAGCGCCCGTGGTGCGCAATTCCTGACCCCGCCGAAACAACACCAGTACGAGATCCGTTGCTACATCCGCGATCCCGACGGTCATCTGATCGAAGTGGGACAAACCACGGATCCGGAGGGGGACTGGTCGCCGTGGTTGCACTCTCCTTCGGCGTCATGAAGGCGGCGGTGGTCGGCGCATCTTCCTACGGCGTCCCCACGAGCGGCAGCGACAGGTTGCAGACCGGCTGAAACGACAGGTCGTCTGGCCCGAGGGCGTTCAGCACGTCCTGCAGGGCCGCCGAGTCGTAGGGCATGCCGATGTGGTCCGTTTCGTCATTCGGGCACTGTGCCTGCAAGGTGATGTTCTGGGCGCCTGGTGCGTCGAGGAAAGCCGACGTATACGGAGTGACAACCTCGTCGTGAGTCGTCTCGATCACGACGAGCCTGACCCCCGGGATGCCGTCTCCGCCGCCGTTCAGGGCGTCGAGGAACGCCGATCCGGCCTCCTGCTGGGTGCAGGCCACGCAGCCGGCCAGGGTCGTCGCGGCAGGCAGCCCGATCGCCGTGTCGGCATCGATGAGCGTGAGCAGCCCGTCGAGGGTCGTGCCATGGTTCGACGGCGCCAGCCCCACGAGCTCGTGCACGTCGGGCGCACCTCCGTCCTTCGTCATGTACCAGCGAGGCATCATCCCGCCCTGGGACCAGCCGACCAGGTCGACCTGCGAGGCGCCGGTCTCGGATGTCACCTGGTCGACGAACGTCGCCAGCTGCTCGGCCGAGTCTTGAATGGGGCCGATCGAGGACACGCGGCCTCCGGTCAACGTGGTGGCCGCCGCTTGGCCGTAGTTGAGCGCGTAGACGCAGTAGCCGGCATTGGCCAGGATCGGCCCGAGTGCCTGCCACGTTTCTGCGACGGTGTAGAGGGTTCCCGGAAGCAGGATGACGGGGTAGGGATGGGTGACGCCCGGGTGGCAGTCGGCCAGGTTCACCCCAGGCGGCGACGAAGTTGGTGCCGTCAGGTTCGCCTCGTAGCCAGTCGCGGCATTGCCGACCGCGTACGGCCGCGCGGCGCCGACCGGAGATGTACCAGCGAGGAGTGCCGCGACGACGACGAAGACCAGGGCGAGCGCGCACAGGACGGATCGGCAGTGCATGAAGAAAGGAATACCCCTATCCGCGTTGAGTATGCGCAACGCCTTGACCTCATCGGTGAGCGCTCATAAGAGGCTGCCACGGCCCGGCTTCCCGACCGCAAGATCACTCGTTTAGCATTGTCACCCGTGTCGCCAGAATTGATGCCGGCAGCCGTCTACGTCGGCGAAGGCAGGATCGAGGTCGAGGCGGTGCCGCTCCCGGAGCTGGCGCCCGGAGAAGTGCTCGTCGAGATTTCGGAGTGCGGGATCTGCGGGTCTGATCTGCACATGGTCTTGGAGCGTTACGCCAGACCGGGTGCGATTCTCGGCCATGAGTGGTCCGGCATCGTCGCCGCTGCGCCGAGCGGCTCAGCGTGGTCACCCGGCGACCGAGTGGTGGGGAACCCGGTCCCCGGGTGCGGCGTGTGCCGACCCTGTCGGCGGGGCCGCCCTTCGGTGTGCCTCAAGCGCCCTCCGGCGTCCTTTTCCGGCTATAGCGGTGCCTTCTGCCGGTATAAGGCCGTCGAGGCCGAGGGACTGATCCGCATCCCCGACTCCTTGTCCACCAGGTCGGCCGCTCTGGCCGAACCAATGGCGATCACGTTGCATGCCGTTCGACTGGCCGGCGTCGGTCCTGACGACCGGGTGCTCGTCACTGGGGCCGGGCCGGTCGGGCTGATGATCACGGCCACGCTGCGCGCGCAGGGGATCTCCGGCATCACCGTGAGCGAGCCGTCGTCAGTCCGTCGTCAACGGGCCATGGACGTGGGAGCCACTCGCGTCGTGACGCCCGACACGTTGGTCGACCCGCCCATGACCTCGCCGGTGCCGGAGCCCTACGACGTCGCGTTCGAGTGCTCGGGCCACGCCAACGCCGCCGAAGCGGCATTCGGCCACCTTGATTACGCCGGCACGCTGGTGATCGTCGGGACCGGGTTCGAACCGCCGCGGATCAATCAGAACCGCATGATCATCCTCGAGCTCGAGATCATCGGTGCCTACAACTACGACGACGACGGCTTTCAGCCGGCGGTGGACCTCCTCGCCAGCGGGGCCCTGCCGCTCGACTCACTGATCGAGCCCAGCGACGTTCCGCTGAGCCAAGTCATGATCTCGATGGAGCGCCTGTCCCGAGGCGAGATCCCCGGCAAGGTCATGGTCCGACCAGGTCTCACATCGTGAGCGCGCCGTCGTTTGCCCCCCGGATCAATCACGTCGCAATCAGCGTCGATGCCGAGGTCCTCGACCAAGAGGGTCGGGCGGCGCTCCTTGACTTCTACTCCCATGTCTTCGGGTGGACTGAGGGCGACAACAGCACGGAGAAGGGGAATCCACTGATCCTCTACACCGGCGAGTTGGGTCAGTTCCTCTATCTCCTTCCCGCAAGGGACGAGTTCATGGTCACCCCGAACATGGATCATTTCGGGTTGGAGGTCTCGACCTATGAGGAAATGCAGGAAATCCTCGAACGGGTCAAGCGGTACCAGAGCAAGGACGACCGTCTCCGCGTGACCGAGATCGGTGCCATGGTGACCCGGTATAAGGACAGGGAGTACACGCTCTCCAATGCGTACATCTGGTTCCTGATCCCGCTGTGGATAGAGCTTCAGCACGTCGAGCGACGTTTCGACGACTGACGTTCTGCAAGGAGGACGAGTCTCGCCGATCTCCCTGACGCGGCCGACGTGCCAAACGAGCCGGGTCAGCCAGCAGGGGTCATTTGGTACTTCAGCGTGCTGCTGCCGCTGGTAAAGGTCAGCGACAGATCTTTCCCGGTGCAGCTGTACGAGCCCTGCTCGGGCGACGAGGTGACGGGCCTGGCTACACCGGCCACCGTAATGGTGGCGTCGTCTGTGACCGTCGTCACCGGAAAGGAACCCGAGTGCGCAGTCGTCTTCGACGAGAAGCCATAGTGATCGGTCACGGTGCCATTGAACTTGGCCGAGCCCTCGCTACCAGTGAGCGGTGAGCCGGGAGTGAAATTCCCGAGGGCGTTCCCATTGGACATGATGTCCACGGTCGTTCCGGTACCACCGGTGAAACTGAGGCCGGTCGTGCTCAACGTGATGCTCGTCACGTTCCACTTGCCCTCGAGGCAGGGGTGGCTACTGCTGTGCTGGGTTGAGCCCTTGTGATGCTTGGGCGGGGGCTTACGGTGGTGGGACGACGTGTCGAGGAGGGCGTGGTGCGCGCGCTCCGCTTGCGCGCCGGTGCTCGTTGCGGCAGAAACGAGCCCGAGCACCGCCAACGTGGCCAGAGCGAATGTGACGAGCCGCACAGGCCGACGCCACCGCCAGGGGGCACGGGATGCCGGCGGTCGCATGTCATCAGAATGACCCGCCCTCTGCGAGTTGTCCACCCCTCCCAATCGGGCGGGTCGGGAAATCGGTCCCGCTCTCTCGACGAACACGGGGTCGAGTGTCGATTGGGGCGGGACGACCGGCTGAATCTTTGCCATGCTGACGCCGGCCGGTCTCGCCCTCGACGAAAGACGCGGGAGACTCGTGACTGGCTGGAGGACAGACCATGCAACGGCGTCAACAGGGATGACCCGATGATCGACTTTGGTCTGCAGGGGAAGCGAGCAATGGTTTCAGGGGCCGGCTACATCCCCTCCCGGGCCGGCCATGGCCGCTTCAGCGCCCTGACGCTGGCCGAGGCCGGCGCCTCCGTCGCCTGTGTCGACATCGACCAAGGCCGCGCTCGCGACGTCGTCGGCGAGATCGAGGGCGCCGGCGGCGTTGCGTTCCCGGTACTTGCCGACATGACTGATCGCGTCCAGGTGCGGCGGGCGCTGAATGAGATTGTGGATCGTCTCGGGGGAATTGACGTCTGTGTCGACATCATCGGCGGAGCTCGGTGGAACGCCGTCGAAGAGTTCGACGATGACGACTGGAACTGGACGATCCAAAACAATCTGACCCAGGTCTTCTACCTCTTCCAGGAGGTCGGGCGGCGGATGATAGAGCAGGGGACTGGCGGCGCCATGGTGGCGGTGGCCTCCGTCGACGGCATCGCGGCAGCAGGATTCCACGTGGCATACGGGGCTGCCAAGGCAGGCGTGATCTCCCTCACGAAGACCTTCGCCGACGAGCTCGGCCGGGATGGCATTCGGGTCAACTCCGTCGCCCCGGGGAATGTCGGTTCGGGCAACGAGGAGATACCCGAAACGGAGTGGGGGATGAACCCCGTCAACCCGCTGGCACCACCCCGGGCTCACGACGTCGCGAATGCTGTGTTGTTCCTGTCCTCCGAGCTGGCGTCACGGATCACCGGGCAGACCTTGGTCGTGGACGGCGGTACCACCATCCGCTCCCTGTGGGGCATGACCGCAGACGTCGTGCCGCATTTCCGCGGACTGTAACGCTCTCGGCTCCCCGAAATTGGGGAGCGCGTCCCATCTGCAATCAGGGCATGTCGTCAAGAGCGCGCATCAGTATCTGGTGAGCCTCCGGGCGTCCGTCGATGACGCGATTAGCCCGCCGGGTCACGCTCCAACCGTGCGCTGGAATTCCCATTGGTTGGCCGACACGCGCCACACGTCGTGTCCGTGTTCGGTGTGCAAGTAGACCTGCGAGTACGTCACCGCCACGGCCCGGTCACCATCGACCTTCACAACTGGTGCACTCTGGACGTGGGCACACCCTTGTCTGATCAGGGATTGCTGCCCGTCGCTCTCGACCATCGCAACCACATCTGCAGGGCCTTCCAGAAGCGAGAGATCGGAGTCGAGGATCCCGTTTTCGTCCCAGAGCGCGCCGGCGGCCATGCTGGCGCCGGTGTCGACGGCAGGTCCCCAACTATTGACCAGTCGAAGAATCGCCACCTGGTCCTCGAGCACTCGAACCCGATGCTCAAGAGCGTCCAGCGCGTCTGAGGGCCTCTCTTCGTATTCCACCTGAGGCCCGTGTCCTCAGTGCGGAGGCGACGACAGGACGGGCTGCAAGGTCCCGTTGGCGTCGAGAAGGTGGTGATGCGCCTCATGGACGGCATAGCTCGCCAAGCCGGCGACGCGGAAGCGATAGACACCGTCGCTGCCGCCGTCCCGGGTCATGGTCAGTGACCACTCCTCAGGCTGCAGCCCTTCGAGGATGGTAGTGAGGCGCCGCGCCTGTGCCTCCAAGTCGTCGGCGAGCTCGTCGCGGCCGAGCCGGTTGTAGTAGTCCCAGACGTGCTCGTCAGGATTGAACTGTGGGAACACCGGACTGTCCTCCCTCAGCATGATGACGATGCGATCGCCGTAGACGCGCAGGATATCCCTGACGTGTGCCCCATATTGCACCGGTGAGAAGATGCCCGGAGCCGGATTGGTACGCAGATACGTTTCGTCAGCCTCGCTGAGGAAAGCGCCACGCCCGCGCGGACTCCATCAACTCCGGGCCCAAGGAGGCTCGATCGAGGGCCGCGGGATGCGCTCCGCACTGCGGGCAACGATCTGACTGGGCCCGTGCCCATTGCCACCCTTCACCACGTTGGCGCCGCAGGTCGTCGAGTGTGGCTCCGCCGCTTCGAGCACGGCGAGACGACTCGGCCGAACCACTCACACGCCAAGTATGACGTTCTCCGATAGGGAGAACAACGGGGGGCGGAGCGTCCGGGGACGCTGCGATCGGTCGCGGTAGCCTCCGTGTGGTGACTGACGTTGAGGTCTTTGTTGATCCGAGTTGCCCGTGGGCGTGGATCACGTCGCGTTGGGTGCTCGAGGTGGCCCCGTCACGAGACCTGACCGTCTTCTGGCGCTCGTACTGCCTCGAGATACGTGACAACTACGACGTGGCGCCAACTGTGCCCGAAGAGTATCGGCAGCAGGCGCTCGATGGCCATGCCGCTTCTCACCGCATGTTGCGGATATTCGAAGCGGCGCGCGCAGAGGCCGGAGAGGACGCTGTGAACCGTCTGTACGCGGAATGGGGCGCGCGGTACTTTGCGCGGCAGCGTCCCGACGCGAACAGCGTGCTGGAGCAGTGTGTGGCCGCGGCTGGCCTCGACGCCCGGTTCACCTGGGCGGCTGAGGACGAGAAGTGGGACGCTCCGATATGTGAGGCCATGGAAGTCGCCTATGCCTTTGGCGGGCCGAAGACGCAGACGCCGACGATCGTGGTGCGGACCGACCCTCCTCGCGGGTTCAAAGGACCTGTGATGGCACCGGCACCGACGGGATCTGAAGCCGTCCGGCTGTGGGATGCCATCCAGGTCATCTCTGAGACTCAGGGCTTCTTCGAGATCACCCGGCCCCGCGTCAATCCTGCTCGGTCGCATCTTCCCGTTTGAGCGGGCATTCGGAGCTTCGCCAGGCTGACGCACCATGGTGACCTTCGACTTCACCGGACTATTGGTGGTCGCGGTGGTGGCCTTCGTGGCTCCGCTGTTGGCGGGACTGGTGCCCCGCCGTCTCGTCCCTGCCGTGGTGCTCGAGGTCCTCCTGGGCCTTGCCGTGGGACCCGAGGGTCTCGGGTGGGTCAAGCCCGACGGCGCCGTCGAACTCTTGTATCTCATGGGGCTCGGCTTCCTGCTTTTCCTGGCCGGCCAGGACGTAGACCCGAAGCACTTTTCTGACCCGATGATTCGGGTCACCGGCGCCGCGTACGTGATCTCCCTGGCCCTGGCTTTTCCGGTGGCGCTGGGCCTCATGTCGCTGGCGCCTGGGTCGGCCGACCTCCGACTTCTCGCACTCTCCTTGACCTCGAGCTCACTGGGCATCCTCGTTCCGGTCGTGCGTGACGCGGGGGAGATCAACACCGACTTCGGCCAGCTCACCGTGCTGGCGGGCACGGTTGGAGAGTTCTCGTCGCTTCTTCTCCTCACGATCCTCTTCTCCGCCGATGCGAAGTCGACGCCGGAACAGATCCTCTATGTGGTCATCCTGGGGGTCGCGGCCGTCCTGACCGGTCTCGGGCTTTATGTCCTCTGGCGTTCCGGGAGGATGGCCCGGGTCCTGACTGCGCTCGACGACACGGCCTCCCAGCTCCGCGTGCGGGGGGCATTCGTGATCTTGTTGATCTTTGCCGGACTGGCCTACGGCTTTGGGGTGGACTCTCTCCTGGGCGCGTTTGTGGCAGGGGTCGTGCTCCGTGTCGCCGACCGGGACGAGCGCCCCAATATCGAAGTGTTCCAAGCCAAACTCGACGCCATCGGTTTCGGCTTCCTCATTCCCGTCTTTTTCGTCGTGACGGGCGTCCAGTTCAACGTGGACGCGCTCTTCTCGCATTCCTCGGCCCTCGAGCTGGTGCCGCTCCTCGTGATTGCGATTCTCGTCGTCCGCGGCGCGCCCGCGTGGCTCTATCGCAAACGGATCGGTACGAGAGCAGCCATCGCCTTGGGCTTTCTGCAATCGGCCACGCTGACCTTTCCCGTTGTGGTCGCTGAGATCGGGTTGTCGCTCAGGCTGCTCGGACAGGCCGCGGCCGCGGCACTGATCGGTGCGGCGCTGCTCTCCGTTCTCATCTTCCCGGCCGCAGCGCTCGCACTTCGTCCGTGGACCGTGAGGTCTGGCCAGACCACGACAGAGGCGGTGCCCTAAGTCGTTGTCCAAGCCGATGATGTCGACAGCGCGTCGACGATCAATGGCGCGGCGAGAGGCCGATCGCGCGGACGAACCGGTTGATCTGGCGGTTTCCCTCCCGATAGATGACGCGGCGTGCCTCACGTTGTGCGGCACCACCGGCCGCTCCCGATAGACCGCCGCGGCTGTACCCATGCTCGACGGCCTCGACGTTCCCGAGGTCGCGGGCGAAGCGGTAGAGCTGAGACCGCGTCGTGCTCACGGGGGTCCCTCCTCCTTGGCGGCGCGGTCGGCCAGGATGATGCGTTCGACGACGGAGCGGAGCTCATCGGGATCCTGGGCCGACTCCATTTCTTCGAGGTCACCCGCCGCCACGGCGGCGCACCCCAAACCTTCGTCGTCGAACGCGCTGCACCGCCAGGACAGCCATGCCTCGCCGTCGGGGTCCAGGCCAGCGCTCTCAACGGCGTTAATGAGCCCAACCAGTTCGATGTGACCCTCGCCGTCGACGTCGTACTCGATGAAGAGCAAGGCGGATCTCCTTTGGAACCCGATCAGGATACGGCGCCAGCTCGGGCAGGGCAGAGCTGAGGTTCCATCGGTGCCCTGCCGGGAGCATCAACCCACATGGCGGGCGGCGTGCCTTGGAACGAAGAATGACGAAGGACGAAGGACGGAATGTCATCGTTCCGCCACGAGACTGGCCTAGGCTGTCGCGAGCCGTGGACCATGGAAATGACCGCGTGCGGGCGCAGGGGCGGCCCCGCCCTGAGGCGCCATGAGGCGTGTACCACGAGAAAACTCGTCGCGCGCCCGGGCACGGGCGGAGGCGCGGATTCGCGGGCTGACGAGCGCGGTGGTGCTCGTCGCAGGCGGCCTCACGACCCTCATCGGCATCACGGTGGCCAAGGAGCATCCCGGTTCCTCCTCCAATTCGGCGCCGGCGACCGGGCCGGCGGCGAGTTCGTCCACGAGCACGACGTCGCCGGTACCGACGACGGTGCCCACGGGCATCACGGCGCCGACTGCGACGTCGACGACGAGCCCACCGACGACGACCACCACTCGCCCGGTGGTCACGTCTGGGGGGACCTCGCGGTAGTGCGTCCCCGGCCAGGAGCCCCGTGAATTGCGTCGACGGATCGACTCGCCCAATATGACCGCCTCACGCAGCGTGGAAGCAAGGTAGGACGTGGAGGAATTTCTCAAGTCGACAGGGTACGGCGCGATCCTCGTGCTGAGCTTCATCTCGGCCATGGGGCTTCCCGTGGGTGCGGAGATCGCGCTGATCTATGGCGGCGTCCTGGCGAGCGGGCAGGTACCCGGTGAGGGAAAGCCGCTAAATCTGGCGTTGGTCATCATCGTGGCCGTGGTGGGTGAGCTGCTCGGATCAGCCGCCGGCTACGGCATCGGTCGCTATGGGGGCCGACCACTTGTCGATCGTGTCGGGAAGTACGTCCTCTTGACACACAAGGATCTCGACCGCGCCGAGGCCTGGTTCGCCAGGAGGGGAGAGCCCGTCGTCCTCTTCGGTCGGTTCGTTCCCTTGCTGCGCTCCTTCGTCTCGTTTGCCGCGGGTCTGGGTGAGATGGCCTTGGCGAAATTTTCTGTCTTCACCCTCATCGGCTGCGCCGTCTGGTGCACGGCACTGTGCTCGTTGGGCTACAGCCTCGGGAGCAGCTACAACCGTGTGCTGAAGGCGTTCAGCTATGCGGGCTACGTCCTCGGAGCGTTGGCCGTTGTGGCGGTCATCGTCGTCTTTGCGCACCGCTGGCGGGCGTACCGGACCCAGCGCGAGATGGAGCGGTCCGACACCGGCTCCTGACCGGCACCGCCCAGGCGGTTCCGAACAGTCAACGACGTCACTACACACTCGCAACGGATCGACTACAGAACCCCACGAGCAGCGGATTTAGGCGTCGCTGCGGTCAACCCGGACCCCCGAGGGGCCGATGCAGTGAGGAAGTCGCTGCGCTGCGATACGCAAAGCGACCTTGAGTCGGAGCCGGTGGAGAGCTGTCTCGTGGGGGCGAGTGGATCATGAGGTGGTCTCGCACGATGGGTGCCTTGGAAGGCCGGCGTCGCGGCCGGTGGCTGGTCCCGTGACGGGCGAGCGCACGACCAGGCTCTCAAACGTCGGGTGGCTCGTTGTGCTCGCCTGGGTCACCTCCGGGCTCGCAGTCGTCGCGGTCGCGCTCCAGAGGGTCGTCATCGGGGGCTGGCCCGGCGCCACGGCAATCATCTTCGCCGTCGTCTTCGGTGCGCTCATGGCCGCCAGCTGGATCTGGCCCATCACCCTCTTCGTCCACGACAAGTCGGACGTGTTCGACATCGACGAGGGATTCTTCGTCCTCTTGATCCTGCTCGTGCCGCCCGCATTGGTGGTGCTGGTGTTTGCCGTGGTGGCCGTGGTGGCCCACGTGGTCAAGCGCCGTGCCGTACTGAGGACGGCGTTCAACGTGGGACGAGTGGTGACGTCGACAGGACTCGCCGCGGCCACCTTCGTGCTCGTCGGCGGGCCACAACACCCAATCGGGTACGTCAAGGTGGGAGCAGCGCTCGTCGGCGCGGCTGCCTACTTCGTGGCCAACACGGCGGCGGTCGCCGCGATCCTCACCGCGATCGGACACTCCTGGCGCGAATCGCTCTTCGGCGGCATCAAGCTCAGGCTGCTCGTCGTAGTCGGCACCATCGACATCGCGATCCCGACTGCGTTGCTGCTGGCCTATCACCCCGCGTTCTTGCCCCTCGCAGTACTCCCGATCCTGGTGTTGCGTTACCTGGGTGAGGGGCACTTCTACGCGCGAGACGACCGACTTCGTCTGCGGGGTTTGTTCGACGCGACGCTCGACGTGAACCGCTCGATCGGCAGTGAGAAGACGCGGGAGGCCGTCCTCTCGTCGGCCGGATCCCTTCTTCGCTCGCCCGACGTCACGCTCGGACCGGCCCGTCCGACGGCAGAGGAGAATACGCTTGCCGCAGCCGTCGAGGTTGCCGACCGCCGGCTCTGGCTCTCGGTGTCCGGCCGTCGCCGTAGTGAGCCCTTCGACGAAGGCGACCGCGGCACTGCTCGACGCGCTGGCCTCGGTCGGGGGGATTGCACTCTCCAACGCCGACCTCTACGCCGAAGTGGAGCGCCAGAAGGACAACCTCTCGGTCATCACGCGCAGCCTCGGCGAGGGTGTGTGCGCAATCAGCCGGTCGGGGGACCTCACCTTCATGAATCCGGCGGGAGCGGCAATGCTGGGGTGGGAGGAACTGGGTCCCGACGGCCGCCCTCGGCCCGGCACGTCGACACCGCGTTTCCTCCTCGACCCCGCGCTCGCGCGATGTCCCTGGCGCAGAACGTCAGCAGCGACGACGCCCGCTTCGAGCGGGCCGACGGCTCCTATTTCCCGGTGACGGTGACAGCGTCGCCGGTCGTCGGGGGCTCACGGACGTCGGCCGCCGTGATCGTGTTCCGTGACA
The DNA here is from genome assembly GCA_963725895.1 of uncultured Acidimicrobiaceae bacterium. Classification (GTDB taxonomy): domain Bacteria; phylum Actinomycetota; class Acidimicrobiia; order Acidimicrobiales; family RAAP-2; genus Bog-473. The sequence goes on from CAVSAJ010000001.1 coordinate 56,740, forward strand.
CCTCGGAGCGCAAGGCGTTCGAGGAGCAACTGGCCCGCCACGCCTTCCAGGACCCGCTGACCGGCCTGGCCAATCGCCGTCTCCTCCTCGATCACCTGGACCATGCGCTGCTCCAGGCGGGACGCACCGGCAGCCGGGTGGCCGTGCTCTTCGGTGACGTCGACCGCTTCAAAGTGGTCAATGACAACCTCGGCCACCAGGTCGGCGACGAACTGTTGCGAGTGGTCGCCGAGCGCCTCCGTCGGGCGGTGCGCCCCGGAGACACGCTGTCTCGGTTCGGCGGCGACGAGTTCGTCGCCATCTTGGAGGGCGTGAGCTCACCCGACGACGCCAACCAGGTGGCCAACCGGATCCTCGAGGTGCTCCGTGAGCCCGTCATCCTCAGCGGTGGTCATGAGGTCGTTGCCACGATGAGCATCGGCATGGCGCTGAGCGACGAGGGGATGTCCCGCGACGACCTCTTGCACGATGCCGACGTTGCTATGTATCGGGCGAAGGAGCGTGGGCGTGGCGGTCAGGTGACCCTCTTCGACGTCGACCGGATGGGCGGTCGTTCGATCGGGAGGCTCGACCTCGACACCGCCCTGCACCATGCGGTCGAGCGCGACGAGGTGCAGGTCTACTTCCAACCGCTGATCTCTCTCGCCAATGAAGACATCGTCGCCGCCGAGGCCCTCGTGCGTTGGGACCACCCTGAGCACGGCATCCTCTCGCCGGCACACTTCATCGAGCTGGCAGAGGACAACGGGACGATCCTCGCGATCGGCAAGGTCGTGCTCGAGCACGCGTGCCGGCGGGCCAAGGTCTGGTCCGAGACGATCGGGCATCCATATGGGCGTTGCCGTCAACCTCTCGGCGCGGCAGTTCCAGCAGAGCGATCTCGAGGAGCAGATCGCCGAACTGATCGACCTGACCGGGATCGAGCCGTCGCAGCTCTGTCTCGAGATCACCGAGAGCCTGGCGATGGACGACGTCGAAGTGACATCGGCGATCTTGAACAAGCTCCACAACCTTGGAGTCCGCCTGGCCATCGACGACTTCGGTACCGGGCACTCATCCCTCGGCTACCTGGCGCGGTTTCCCATCGATGTCATCAAGATCGACCAGAGCTTCGTCCGTGGGATCGACCAGGACCCGGTGAAATCCGCCATCGTCTCCGCGGTGGTCGCCCTGTCCCAGGCCATCGGCTCGACCACGGTCGTCGAGGGGGTCGAGACCCTGCCCGAGCTCGAGCAGATCGAAGGCCTCGGCTGCGACATCGCACAGGGGTTCTACTTCTCCCGGCCCTTGCCGGACGGTGCGTTCGACGAGCTCCTGCGTGCCGGTCGCCGGCCCTCTCTCGACACCAGCCTTCTCAGGCGCCAGGTCCTCACCGGCTAGTCCACGGTCACTGCAACCAGATTGCGACCGTTCGCAAACAAAAGCTGGTCAACGGGTTAACGGACGTGTGACAGTGCGGTGAAATAGGGCCGAATTGCCTATCACTAGCCGGAAACTCATTGAAGCCTCACCGGACCGGGTGTTACGTTCCTGCTCGGAGGGGAAATCCGGAGGGGTCCGGAGGAGGGGAGTGTGGCGGTTTTTCGGCATCGCAGTGGGTATCAGTCGAACCGTCGCCGCGCCCGCAACGACCGTTCCCGCTTGCGGGCTCTCCTCGAGGCCACGCTCGAAGTGAACCGCTCCATGGGCGTCTCTGAGACGAAGTCCGCCCTCCTCGGGGCCGCCGGGACGTCGCTGCGCTCGCCCGAAGTCACCCTGACCACGGAACGCCCACCAGACGAGGTCTTGGCTGCTCCGCTGCAGCTGGCCGATCGGACGCTCTGGCTGGGCGTCTCCGGCCGAGGCCGGCGAGACCCCTACGACGACGAAGATCGAGCGTTGCTCGAAGCACTGGCCTCCGTCGCGGCTGTCGCCCTGGCGAACGCCGATCTCTACGCGGAGCTCGAGCGACAGAAGGACGAGTTGTCAGCCGTGACGCGCAGCATGGGGGAGGGCGTCTGCGCGATCGGTGAACGCGGCGAGATCACCTTCATGAACCCCTCGGGTGCCGACATGCTCGGATGGTTCTCGCTGCGGGACCCGACGGGGGACCGCTACGCGCTGCCCGGGCGTGAAGCACCGGACTTCCTGCTCGAACCGGCCAAGCGGGCGATGGCGCTGCGTCGGAACGTGACCACCTATGACACCCGTTTCACCCGGATCGACGGTTCGCACTTTCCCGTGACCATGACTGCGTCACCGGTGGTGGGCGGAGAGTCACCCTCAGGCGCGGTGATCGTGTTCCGTGACATTTCCGAGCGCAAGGCCTTCGAGGAACAGCTGGCTCGGCATGCGTTCCAGGACTCGCTCACTGGTCTCGCCAACCGTCGGCTGCTCCTCGACCACCTCGACCATGCTTTGCTCCAGGCCGAGCGTACCGGGAGCCACGTGGCCGTCCTCTTCTGCGACATCGACCGCTTCAAGGCGGTCAACGACGAGCTGGGCCACCAAGTTGGTGATGAGCTGCTGCGGGTCATCGGTGAACGGCTGCGCCGCGCGGTGCGCGCCGGGGACACCCTCTCGCGTTTCGGGGGCGACGAGTTCGTGATCCTGCTCGAAGGGGTCAGCTCAGCCGACGATGCGAGCGAAGTTGCCAATGCCGTCCTCGAGGCGCTCTGTGACCCCATCACCTTGAGCACGGGGCACGAGGTGGTGGCCACCTTGAGCATCGGTGTTGCGCTGAGCGAGCCGGGCAAGTCGCGCGAGGACCTCTTGCACGACGCCGACCAGGCGATGTACCGGGCCAAGGAGCGCGGCCGCGGGGGCCACGTGGCGATGTTCGGGAGAGGGCGAACCGGCCCGGGTTCGATGAACCGTCTGGGCCGGGAGACTGCGTTCCAACACGTGGTCGACCGCGGCGAGATGGAACTCCACTACCAGCCGTTGGTGTCGTTGGTCGACCGCCGTATCGTCGGAGCCGAGGCGCTGGTGCGTTGGAACGACCCCGACCACGGGATCCTGTTGCCCGGCCAGTTCATCAGGCTGGCCGAACGCAACGGCACGATCCTGGCGCTCGAGCAGATGGTGCTGGAGCAGGCCTGCCGCCAGGCCAAGATCTGGCAGCGAGAGTTCGGCGCGACGCTCCAGATCAGCGTGAACGTCTGCGCGCTCCACGTCCAGCAGCGAAATCTGGCTGAGCAGGTCGCCGCGGTGCTGGGGTCGACGGGCCTCGAGCCCTCACAGTTGTGCGTCGAGATCGCGGAGAGCGTTGCCATGCACGACGTCGTGTTGACGTCGAGTGTCCTCGGGGAGCTGCATGGGCTCGGCACGCGCATGGCCATCGACGACTTTGGCACCGGACACTCGTCCTTCGGCTACCTGGCCCGCTTTCCCTTCGACCTCGTAAAGATCGATCAGAGCTTCGTCCACGGCATTGAGGACGACCCGGTCAAGTCCGCCATCGTGTCGGCCGTTGTCGCCCTGGCGCACACCATCGGCGCGTCGACGGTGGCCGAGGGCGTCGAGACGCAGGCGCAGCTCCACGAGCTCACGAATCTCGGATGTGCCATTGCGCAGGGCTACTACTTCGCACGACCGATGTCGACAGCCGACTTCGGCAAGATGCTCGCTGCGAGCGCCGACGTGGACCTGCGTCTGCTCGGCTCCGCCCGGGCCGGCTGAACCGCCGGGCTCGCCGGGTCACATTGAACCGGGTGGGCGCGCGAGCCCGTTCGGGTTCGGCCGCCCGCTCGGACGCGGCCGCTCAGCCGATGGCCGCCGGGTCCCGGGCGATGTCGGCCGCCCGTAGCGCGTCGGTCAGAAGCGGCACCACTTCGTGCCAGTCGCCCACGATGCCGATGTCGCAGTGCGTGAACACCGGCGCCTCGCGGTCCGCGTTCACGGCCAGGATCGTGCCGGCACCGCGGACGCCCACCATGTGGTTGAACTTCCCGCTGAGTCCGACCGCGAGGTACAGACGGGGCGCGATCGACCTGCCCGTGATCCCCACTTGCCGAGAGCGTGGCGCCCATCCCCGGTCGCTGACCTTGCGGGTGGCCGCCAGTTCGGCGCCGAGGACCGCGGCCAGCGGGCTCAGCTGTTCGTACTCGTCGGGTGGCACGCCTGTCCCGACGCCGATCACCACCTCGGCCCTCGCCAGCGTTTCGACGTCGTCGTTGCGATGCTCGCCGACGATCTGCACACGGCCGCGGGTTCCCACCTCGCGCACCTCGACGGCGCCCTCGCGCGGACGGGACGACGCCGCGGGGAGCACGCCCGGACGGACCGTCGCCATCTGGGTCGCGCTCGTGCAGGTGATGTCGGCCACGAGTGCGCCGGCGAAGGCCGGCTTGGCCGCGATCAGGACATCGTCGCGCGCGGACAGTGCGATCGCGTCGCCCACCAGTCCCGACCCCGTCGCGGCCGCGGCGCGGCCAGCGACCTCGCGCCCGAATGCGGTACTTGGTGCGAGGAATGACCAGGGACGGCGGTCGCGCAGGTAACCCACCACCGCGTCGCTCACGTCCTCGGCGGCCGCCGACCCTTCGAAGCTCACGACGAGGTCGGCTCCCGCGTCGATGAGCGCGCCGGCGTCGGTGCCACTGGGCGCGAGCGCGTGGACGACGGCGCCGACCTGGCGCGCCAGGCGCGCCGCGGCACCGAGCAACTCACCCCCGACCCGGGGCCGGCCGGACTCCGCCAACACGGTGACGACTCGGCCACCGGCCGTCCCGGGGGTCGGCTCCGCGTCGGCAGGCTCCTGATCAATGTGCGGCGGCAGGCCGGGCCGGAGAGCACCTCGGCGGGCCAGCTCGCGCACGGCGTGACGAACTTGGTCCTCGACGGGCCCGTCGAGGACGACGAGCTCGCGTGCGTGTTCCATCGGTCGCGTTGCACCGACGACGGTGGGGCTCCCCGCCTCGCCCCAGGGGCCGGGGCCGAGGTCGCCCGCGGTCATCCGCCGCAATCGGGCGTTGTCGACCGCCGCCCGCCCCGCCGGGTCCACCTTGCAGGGGTCGCACAGTCGCTCGGCAACCGTGAGGACGGCGGGCAGCGTGATCTCGACGTCTTGGGTCCCGTCGTCATGCTCGAGCTCGAGTCGCAGGAAGGGGCCCGCGTCCTGCACTTGGCGGACACCGCTGGCGAAGGGAAGGCCGAGGAGCTCGGCCAGTTCGGGGCCGACCTGGCCCGTCTCCCCGTCGATGGAGTTGCGGCCGACGAGGACGAGGTCGAACGGACCAGCCACCCGTAGCGCAGCCGCCAATGCGCGCGCGGTGGCGAGGGTGTCGGATCCGGCAAACGCCTCGTCGCACAGGTGGAGCCCGCCGTCTGCGCCCCAGGCCACCCCTTCGCGCAGCACGTCCTCCGCGCCCGGAGGTCCGAGGGTGACGACGGTGCAGTTGCCGCCGGTGTCACGGGCGAGGATGACGCCCTCGGCCACGGCACGGCGACAGTAGGGGTTCATCTCGACGGGCACCCCGTCACGGACGAGCCGGCCGTCCTCGAGCAGGAGCGATTCGGCGACCGGCACCTGTTTGACGAGCGACGCGATGCGCAGCGCATCCCCCGCCGCCCGGGTCACGGTGTCACCCACGTCACTGGGCCCACCACGAGGCGTACCAGCAGCGTGACCATGTGAAGGGGCGGCATGACAATCCGAAAGGAATGACGGGCGTGCAGAATCAAGGAGCCGGGTCGTTCGATGCCGCTCACGCTACCGGGACCCCGCTGCCCTCGGGCACCGGCGCGCGCCTCAGCAGCCGACGGCGTCCCCCTCGGGGCTGCGGGGGTCCGAGGCGCCGACGAGGCGCAGCGAACCGTCACCGCCGTGCTCGGCCGCGATGATCTGGGCGCAGCCCACCGCAACCGGGTCGAAGGGCCTGATGGCCTGCACGCGGTGACCGTGACCGGCCAGCTCGGTCAGCCACGCCGAGGGTGCGTCCGACTCCACGACCACCGTGAGATCGTCGCCCCACCACAGGCGGAAGGGTCCCGCGGCCGGCGCGTCGAGCGTCAGCCGGGGTGCGGCGATGGCGGTCGCAGGGTCTTGCCGGCTGTGCAAGAGGCGCGCGAGGAGCTGGCTGATGATCTGCGGTTGCGCGTCGCCACCCATGGCGCCGACGACGTGCGTCAAGGCGCCGTCCGGCCCGGTGACGAGCATGGGCGAGAGGGTGTGCGGCGGACGCCGCCCCGGGGCGAGCTCCGCGGGATGACCTTCCACCAGAGAGAACCCGACCCCGCGGTTGTGTAAGAACACGCCGGTGTTCGCTTCGACGAGATGCGAGCCGAAGTCCAGCGCGTTCGACTGGGTCAGCGAGATCCCGAGGCCGTCGCCGTCCATGGCACACAGGTGCGTGGTGTCCCCGTCGCCGAGGCGCGCCACGCGGGGTCCCCGCGAGCCGCGGCCCGGCGTGACGTCGGGCGGCGCGGCCCGGCTGCCGTCGATGCGCGCCGCGGCAGCCTCGAGACGGCTGCGATCCATGAGCGCGTCGCCGTCGGCACCGTCGAAGAGGACCTCGGGCCGGTCGTGCCCGACAGCGCGCCAGCTCTCCACCAGCAGGTGCGCCCAACCCGGGTCGTCGGGGTCGGTCCCCAGACCGGCCGCTTCGGCGACCCAGGCGCCGGCCAGTGTCAGGTAGCCCTGTGAGGGTGGCGGCACCGTCCACAGTTCGTGACCCCAGGCCCCGATGCGCAGCGGCGTGCACCACGTCGCCGCACTCGCCACCAAATCCTCGGGATGGAAATGGCCGCCGCCGAGCTCGAGCAGGCCGCGGCCGAATTCACCCTCGTAGAAGGCGGCTCGGCCGTCGCGTGCGATGGCGCGCAGCGTGCGGGCGATGCCAGGGACGCGGACGCGCTGGCCGATCTCGAGTGGCCCGTCGGGACAGAGCTCGCCCGCGCCGCCGAGCGTGTGCACGAGATGACTCGCCAAGGCCAGCATGATGGACGCCGGAAATCCTCCGTCGGCCAGCTCGATGGCCGGCGCCAGCACCTCGTCGAGGGGCAGTCGCCCGTAACGCTCGGACAACGCGAGCCACCCGTCGACCGCGCCGGGTACCTGGACGCTGCGAATGTCGCCCCGTAGCGGCATCACGGTCATTCCCTCGGCCCGCATGGCGGCCGCATCCGCGCCCCGCCCGGCGCGTCCGACCGACAGGAGTGCCTCGGGGGAGCCGCCCGGTGGACTCACCATGGCCAGGACGTCGCCACCGAGGCCGCACAGGTGCGGCCCCACGACGGCCATGACGGTCCCGGTCGCGACCGCCGCGTCAGCGGCGGAGCCACCCCGGGCCAGCATGCCTGCCCCGGCGGACGAGGCCAACTGGTCGGCGGCGGCGACCAGGCCGCGGAGGCCCGAACGGGGGGCCATGGGGACGAGGGGCAACGTCATGGGTCAGGAATACCACGCCGTGGCGCGGGCCCTCCGTGCCTCAGAGCACCACGACCGAGCGCAGTACCTCACCGCGTTGCATGCGGGCGAATGCGTCCTCGACCTGGTCGATGCCGATGGTCTCGCTGACGAAGCGATCCAGGTCGAGGCGGCCGTCGAGATAGAGGTCCACGAGCATGGGGAAATCACGTGACGGGAGGCAGTCGCCGTACCAGCTGGGCTTCAGTGCGCCGCCGCGGCCGAAGAACTCGATCATCGGAAGGTCGATCCGCATGTCGGGAGTCGGCACGCCCACCTGCACCAGCGTCCCGGCGAGGTCGCGGGCCAAGAAGGCCTGCTCCATGACCTTGGGGTGACCGACGGCCTCGATGCAGACGTCGGCACCGTTCCCGCCGGTCATCGACCCGATGGCCTCGACCGGGTCGGTGGTGCTCGCGTCGATGGTGTGGGTGGCACCGAACGCGGCGGCTTGCTCCAGCTTGCGCTGGGTCGAGGTCGACGCCGATGATGGTGGCCGCACCGGCGAGCTTCGCCCCGGCTATGGCGGCACACCCGACGCCGCCGCAGCCGAAGACGGCGACCGAGTCGCCGAGGCCGACCTGTCCGGTGAACATGGCCGCGCCGAGCCCTGCCATCACGCCGCAGCCGAGCAGGCCCACCGCCTCGGGCCTGGCAGCGGGATTGACCTTGGTGCACTGGCCCGCCGCCACCAGCGTCTTGTCGGCGAAGGCGCCGATGCCGAGCGCCGGCGACAGTGCCGTGCCGTCGGACAGGGTCATCTTCTGCGTCGCGTTGTGCGTGGAGAAGCAGTACCAGGGCCGGCCGCGGCGGCACGAGCGGCACTCGCCGCACACGGCTCGCCAGTTCAAGACGACGAAGTCACCGGGTGCCAGGTCCGCGACGTCGGGTCCGACCGACTCGACCACTCCGGCGGCCTCGTGGCCCAAGAGGAAGGGGAAGTCGTCGTTGATGCCGCCTTCTCTGTAGTGGAGGTCGGTGTGGCAGACGCCGCACGCCTTGACGGCCACGACCGCTTCGCCCGGTCCGGGGTCGGGCACGACGATCGTCTCGACGCTGACCGGACCACCCTTCTCCTTGGACACGACACCGCGCACGTGCTGTCCCATGGGCCTCCTCCACTCCGCGCTCCACTCCGCGCTCCACTCCGCGCTCCACTCCGCGAGACCACATGATGCCCGATCGAATCGCGCGCACCAGCGGCCCCACAGGAGCGCGGCCGCTGGGAGCGAACCGCGGGAAGACGGGAGGATGCCCCCGGCGGCGCAGGTGCTTGGTTTGCTACGGCGTGACCAGGTTGAAGGTCCCGCCGAAGGCGTTGACCCCGTTACCGTTGCCGGCACTGCCGTTGGTGACGAGTCCCGAGGCGTTGGCCAGGGGCTGCTCCTCGCTGTAGAGGTAGAGGGGGTGGCCGTTGTAGGTCACCTGCTCCGTCCCATCGGCTCGCCAGACGACACCCACCGACGAAGGATTCGCCCCGGGGAGCACCTTCGGCGTGCCGACGGTGTAGAGCGGGATGAAGTCTCTGGCGCAGGCGTCGTAGCAGTGGCTGAAGTGCGAATCAGCACTGAAGGTGTAGACGGAGACGGCTGCCCCGCCGGGTACCGCGTTCGGCAGCATCTCGGTCGCCAGCACCGTGGAGTGGTACGTCGTCCCGTACTGCGGCGACTCCGTCTCCATCGTCGCCGGACCGCTGGCCGGCGTGCCCCACGGGGACATCAAATACCACGCGGTGTGCTCGGGCGGCAACGGCTGCGCCGGCTCGTAGAAGTCCGCGCCGAAGAAGGAATCGGGACCCGGGTCGAACAGGTACAGCGGGTGCCCGGCGTAGGTCACCTGGAAGGCGCCGAGGTCAGTGCGGTACACGGCGCCGAGCAGGAAGGGGTTGACGCCGGGGCCGGCCACCGGTACGCCCTCGGTGGTGAATGCGGGCCAATCGGCCGTGGGGTCGGTTTCGTTGCCGGTGCACGACAGCGGCCCCTCGGCCTCGCTGACCACCACGGTGGTCGTGCAGCCGGCCTGGTACTCGTGGAAGAACGAGGCTCCGTAGGTCGGCGGGTCGATCGTCGGGGAGTACAGCGACGTTCCGGCAGGGTAGAGGTAGCCACTCGGAGTAGTCGAGGACACGCCGACGTAGCCGGCACCGGCGCCACCGACCACGAGAACCGGACCGTACGGCCCGTTCTCCAGCGACACGACGGCGGAGCCCGGGGTCGGACGTCCGCCACCGTGCCGGCCAGGGGTGGCCGAAGACCGACGCCGACGCCGCCGCCGGCAGCAACAAAAGGGCGACGACCATCGCCATCGCGCCAACGATCCACCTGCTTCGCATGATGCTCCTCTCGCCAAGGGCCCTGTCTGGACGGCGGTGCAGCCTGCGCCGAGCGAGGCCGACTGCCGTTGGTCGGAGCTTGCCATTACGGCGAGCGGGGGAACAGGGTGCCACCACCACGTCCCACCCCCGCGGCAGTACCACCGTCGACCACCGCGGGCCCCTCCCGCCGGTGGCTCCTCAGTGGAGCCGCGGGCTCACCTCTCCGGGGCCCGGCGGCGGCCGCGGAGCGAGCTGACGAGGAGGAACGCGGCCGCCAGCAGCGGCAGGACGATGGCACCCGCGATCGTCGGGCCCGCAACGAGGAACGCCACCGCGACGATGACCCCGGTCGCCAGCGCGAGCTCGGGGGTGTCGCCGATCAGGAAGTCCCACCAGAATCGGCCGAAGGCTCGGATCGCCCGGGCCAGGGCATCCGTCACGACCGCGCTCCGTCCGTCACGACCGCGCTCCGCCCGTCACGACCGCGCTCCTTCTGCCTCGACCACCGGAGCGGGGAAGCGGATGCGGAGGAGCGCCGTGGAGGCCGACGTACACGAGGGCGAAGAACCCCACCAGCACCGGGATGGCCAGATCGTCGCCCGGCCAGTGCACACCGGCGCCCTCGCCGATCCAAAACACCCCGAAGCTCGTCAACATGACCCCGACCGCCGTCTTGATCGTGTTCTCGGGGACCTCGCTGAGCTGGCGCGCCACGATGAGCCCGGCGCCCGCGACCACGATGAACGCCGCTGCTGCCGCAACCGCGGCCAACCCGAGCCGGTGCTGCGCCGCGCCGAGGCTGATCACGATCAACACGACCTCGGTGCCCTCGAGGAAGACGCCTTTGAACGCCACCACGAAGCCGACTCCGTCGCGCCGTGTCCGCGTGGTGTCGACGCCCCCGCTGGCGTCCTCGTCGAGCTCGGCCACCGTCTCCGCGTAGATCAGGTCCTCGTCGTGCGGTGCCTTGTGGCCACTGGAGCGCAGGATGGCCTTGCGCAGCCAGGACAGCCCGAGCACCAGGAGCAGCGCCCCCACGACGACGCGCAGTGCGTCGAGCGGGATGTAGCGGATGAGCGGAACTCCGACGGCGACGACCAGCACCCCCAAGACCAGTGCAGCCGCGGCTGCCCCTTCGAGGGCCGAACGCCAGCCTCGGCTCACGCCCGCAGCCACCACGATGGTCAGCGCCTCGACCATCTCGACCAGGCTGGCGAAGAAGACGGCCAGGACGAGGACCACGGTCGAAGAAGTGTGCATCGCGACCGCCAAAGTTACCGGGCACCTCGTTCGGGGCCGTTCCTCTCCCGCCGCGCCGACGGCCCGGCGGTAGTGTGCCTGCACTGACCAGGGAATCTGGAGGGAGACCGGGGCCATGGGCGAGGGCACGACGAGGAGTGACCTGAGCGGGCGAAACTACGTCGTCGTGTCGGCGGACACCCACGCCTCGCCCGACAGCCTCGATCATTTCCTCTCCTATGTCGATCCGGCGCACCGTGAGCGCGGTTGGAGCGTTCGGCGACATGTCGTCACTGGCCATCTCCATGTTCGGCGGCTTCGACCCCGGCGAGGTCGACGAGTCGGACCCGGTCCGCGCGACGGCCGCCCGGCGGCTGGCCGGCATGGGCGTGGACATCGAGGCCGCACGGGGCTGGCTCGCCCGCTACGGCACGGACTGGGTCATTCCGGGCGACGGCGACGGTCGCAGGCTGGCCGTGCTCGAGGAGCAGGGGATCCACGCCGAGGTGACCCTGCCCGGCCCGATCCTGGCGGGAGGGCTGTCCCCCGCCATGTACCTCGGGGGCCATAGCGACAAGGGACTCGAGGTGGTCTGGCCCGCGCTGCACGGCTATGTGCGATGGCTGGCCGACTTCTGCGCTGCTGCGCCCGGCCGGCGGGCCGGATGCATGCCCATTGACTTCCACGACATGGACCGAGCCGTCGAGGAAGTGGCGTGGGCGCGCCAGCACGGGATCACGGGCGGCGTCATGCTGCCGGCCATGTCCGTGGGCTCGCGCCTGCCTGGCTACGCCGACGAGTACTACGAGCCGTTCTGGAGCGCGTGCGAGGAGCACCAGATGGTGGTGAACCTCCACACGGGTGCGTCGGGCTCGGCGACAGACACCAAGTTCCTCTACGACTCGGTCCACGGCGGGATGCTCGGCCTGTACGAGGTGTTCGTCTTCACCCGGCGACCCCTGTGGTTCATGATCTTCGGCGGCGTGTTCGACCGGCATCCTGATCTGCAGCGTCGTCGTCACCGAGAACGGCGTGCAATGGCTACCCTCGCTCATCCGCGACATGGAGTCGTTCTTCGACACCCACGGCGGCGCCCCCGTCCGCAGTTACCTCAAGATGCGGCCACGGGACTACTTCGAGCAGCACGTGTGGCTCGGCGGCTCCCTCATGAAGCGCTACGAGGCCGAGATGCGCCAGGAGATCGGCATCGACAAGCTCATGTGGGGCGCCGATTACCCCCACCTCGAGGGAGCGGCGCCCGTGCACCGCCAGACGCTGCGCTACATCTTCGGCGGCATCCCCGAAGCGGACCTCCGTCCCATTCTGGGGGGCAACGCCGTCGACCTCTGGGGCTTCGACGCCGATCAGCTCCAGTCCGTCGCAGACCGAGTGGGCCCAACCGTCGCCGACTTGGCCGAGCCCGTCGCGCTGGCTGACATCGAGGACACCTTCAGCTGGAGCCTGGCGCGACCGGTTCCGCTGTTGGCCGGGAGCTCGTAGCCGCTTCTTCTTTTCGTTCGCCTTCTTTCCTTTTCGGTTCGCCTTTCTTTTCGTTGGTCTTCGTGTGGGTCGCCGTGCCGGCCCTGCCGGAACCGTTCTGGCGGCACCCGCGCAGCGGTTCTGTCCACGCCGCCGTCCGTCAAGAACGGTCTCCTGAAACAAGGACATGTCGGCGCAATTTCGGCCGCGAACGTGTGTCACAACCGCATGTTTCCATTCATGAATGGAGTTGGACCGATTTCGCCGAGGCGCTCGATGCACTCGTGGCGTCCGACGCCGTCAACTACGGCGATTGCGCGTCGATCGAGGAGCTGCACCGGTTGCTGTCGCGCTTCGAGTCCTTCGTCACCGAAGCGACGGCGGCCTTTGAGACGGGGGCGGAGTGGGCAGCCGACGGCGCCAAGACGGCGTCGTCCTGGATCGCCACCCGTTGTCGGGTTCCGCGCAGCGCGGCCCGGCGCCGAGTCCGCCTCGGTCGGGCTCTCCGCCATCTGCCGGCGTGCGCCGACGCCTGGCACGACGGTGCCATCGGCGTCGACCAGGCCCGGGCCATTGCCTCGGCCCGCCGGCACCGGACCGAGGCGTCAATGGCACACGACGAGGGGATGCTCGTCGCCCAAGCGACCGACATGGGCTTCGAGGACTTCTACCGGGCGCTGTCGTACTGGAAGCAGCTGGCCGATCCGCAAGGCGCGGAGGAGGCTGACGAGGAGCGCAAGGCGTCGCGGAACGTGTTCTTGGAATCGAGCTTCACCGGCATGTGGCTGGGTCAGATGACGCTCGACCCCGTTTCGGGTTCCATCGTGGCGGGCGAGCTCAACCGCCTGGAGCATGACCTCTTCGAGGCCGATTGCGCAGAGGCGAAGGAGCACCTTGGACGGACGGCTCGGATCGGCGAGCTGGCACGGACCTCGGCCCAGCGCCGGGCCGACGCCCTCGTCGAGATGGCCACCCGCAGCAGGACCACACCGGCCGACGGGATCCGTCCTGCACCCCTCTTCTCGGTGCTCGTCGGTTACGAGACGCTGCGCGGGCGCATCTGCGAGCTCGACAACGGGACGGTCCTACCCCCGTCCGCCTTGGCGCCCTGGATGGACTCGGCCTACTTCGAGCGGGCCATCTTCTCGCTGGGCAACCGGGTCGACGTCAGCGTGCGGGCACGGCTGTTCTCGGGGGGACGCGCCGGGCGATCGAGCTGCGGGACCGCATCTGCACCCACCCGTACTGCTACGAACCGGCGGACAGCTGTCAGACCGATCACATCGAGACTTATTCCGAGGGCGGCCTCACCACGCAGGAGAACGGGCGGCTGCTCTGCGGGTTCCACAACCGCCTGCGCAACCAGGGGCATCAACAGCGCCAGCGCCCCCCGCCGGCGGCGGCGTGACGGGGTGGCAGCGGACTTAACCCGCCCCGAGCATCACCCTGGCCGATCGGCCACACACGCGAAAAGCGCCCCGCACTCCAGAAGAGCGCCCCGCACTCCAGAAGAGCGCCCCGCACTCGAGAAGAACATCGTCCTTCGGTGCTCGTGCGCGTGTGCGCGCCCACGCGTGTGCGCGCCTGCGGGGCTGGCCCCTCAGGGCACGCCGGCGACAAGCAACCGGTACCCGAGGTCGAGTTCGCTTCGCTCGGACAAGTCGGCGTGCCGGTTGTGCCACGCACCGCTGGCCAGATCCTTTTGGAGTGCATCCATGCCGCGAGCGATGACTCCGGGTTCGGCCAGGGCGAGGCCCGAGCAGTTGGCCCGCACGGCAGGGTCGAGATAGGCGTGCGGCTGGCACCAATAGGCACCCAAGACACCGTCTTGCATGTCGCGCGGCACCGGCAGAGGGACGGTCGTGCTGGCACCGATGGCCGCGGCGATCTCGGCGGCGTCGGGCCCGCACCTCCGGGTGGCGTCGCCCACCTCCGGCAAATAGTCATCGAGAAGCCAGAAGTGGGAGTGCGCATCGAAATCGATCGCCAGGACCACGCGGCGCGGCGCGAGGCGACAGAGCTCCGCCAGACCCGCGGCGGCGTCGTCCCAGTGGTGCACCGTCAGGATCGCCAGGGCGACGTCGGCGCATCCCGAGGGAAGCGGCAGCGCGGATGCACTGGCCCGCACGACCGGGGCCGCGCCCGCTGGCCGTTGGGCGACCATGACCGACGACGGTTCGATGGCCACCACAGCGCAATCCGGCTCGTAGGAGCCGGTGCCGGCGCCGACGTTGACCACGAGACGCGTTCGATCACCAGCGTCGATGCCGAGGTGTGCTGCGACGACCGCGTCCCACCGCGGGTCAGGCCGACGGTCCGCGAGATACCCCCGCCCGATCGTGTCGTAGACGGGCGAGGCAGTCACGGACGCGTCCGGCTCTAGGCGGCCGACTTCTCCAAGATGTGGACGCCACAGGCCGAGCCCAGCCCGATGACATGAGTCAGGCCGACCTTTGCCCCCTCGATCTGGCGGTCGCCTCCCTCGCCCCGCAGGTGGGTTGTCACCTCCCAGACGTTGGCGATGCCGGTGGCGGCGATGGGGTGACCCTTGGACTCCAGCCCGCCCGAGACGTTCACGGGCGTCGTGCCGTCACGCCACGTGGCGCCGGACTTGAAGAAGTCGGCTGCCCCGCCGCGCTCGCAGAGCCCGAGGTTGTCGTAGTGGACCAGCTCGGCCGTGGCGAAGCAGTCGTGCAGCTCCACCAGATCGAGGTCGGCGGGCCCCACGCCGGCCTGCTCGTACGCCTGGGCCGCGGCGTTGCGGGTCAGGTCGTTGACATTCGGCAGGATCTGGCACGCCTCCTCCCAGGGGTCGGTAGTAAGTATGGACGCCGAGATCTTCACCGCACGCTTCTGCTGCTCCAGCGAGAGCGTCTTGAGCTTGGAGCCAGAGACGACAACGGCCGCGGCCGCCCCGTCGCAGTTGGCCGAACACATCGGGCGCGTGTTCGGGTAGGCGATCATCACGTCGTTCATGATCTCGTCGAGGGACATCTTCTTGGTGTAGGCCGCCAGCGGGTTCAGCGTGGAGTGCGCATGATTCTTCTCGCTGATCTTGGCGAAGAGCTCGAAGCTCGTGCCGCCGTAGCGGTGGCCGTACTCCATGCCGATCTGGGCGAAGACGCCCGGCATGATCTCGGTCCCGATGCGGCCGTCGACCCCTGCGACCGCGCCGTAGCGGCCCGAGGGCGTCCACGTGGCGGCGTCGCTCTTGCGGCTCCCACCGGCCAGCAACCCCGCGCCGGCCAGCTTCTCGACGCCGAAGGCCAGGCCCATGTCGGTCTCGCCCGCCTTGATGGACATGACGGCCACCCGCAACGCGGTGGCCCCGGTCGCGCAGGCATTCGAGACGTTGTAGACGGGGATGCCGGTCTGACCGAGTTGCTTCTGCAGAACCTGTCCGATCGGCAGTGCGCCACCCATGAGGTTGCCGGCGCCGATGACGCCCATGTCCTTCATGGTCACTCCGCCGTCAGCCAGCGCGCCCCGCACCGCCTCGGACGCCAAGTCGACGGTGTCGAGCTCAGGGTGCTTCCCGAACTTGGTCATGTGGATCCCGAGTACCCAAACCTCCTCCGATGCCGATGCCATGGTGCTCAACCTCCTAAGGGTTCGAAGCCGAAGCCAACCGCTTCGGTGCCGTTGTCGTCCGTGCCGATCACTTCGGTGGCCAGGCGCACCTTCATGCCCGTGGTCACGTGCTCGGGGTCGGGAGTCACGTTCACCAGATTGGCTCGCACACTGGTGCCCTCGCAGTCGACGACTGCGGCCACGTAGGGCACTGGGATCCCCGGCGCGGCGAACGTGACGATCGTGAACGTCCGAACCTCACCGGTCGTCGGGATGTCGACTCGCTTGAAATCGGTGGCCTCGCAGCTGGCGCAGGCGTTGCGCCGGTCGAAGAAGCGGGCTCCGCACGAGGTGCACTCGTTGGCCACCAAGTGCGGGTCTTTTCCCAGCACCAGGTAGTCGACCAGCGGAATCTGTTGCGCCATCAAAGCCCCCAAGGTCGGGTCGAAAACATTGTTCTCAAACTAGCGCGCTCAATGTAGCGCTCGTCCGCGGAGACCGGCGAATCACCACGGGAGGAGGGCGCGCGCCTCGCGGTTCGGACCACTAGCGTCGGCCTCATGCGCTTTACACACCTGGGCCGTACCGGCCTCACCGTCAGCCGCATCTGCCTCGGAACCATGAACTTCGGGCCTGAGACTGACGAGGCCACCTCGTTCGCCATCATGGACTCGGCCCTCGAGGCCGGGGTCAACTTCTTCGACTCGGCCAACGTCTACGGGCGCTCCAAGGGCCGGGGTGCGACCGAGGAGATCGTCGGACGCTGGTTCGCCCAGGGCGGGGGCCGCAGGGAGAAGGTCGTGATGGCGACCAAGCTCTATGGGGACATGGGTGACTGGCCGAACGAGGGGCGGCTGTCGGCCCTCAACATCCGGCGCGCCTGCGACGCCAGCCTGCGCCGGCTGCAGACCGACTACATCGACCTCTACCAGATGCACCACATCGACCGGGGGACCGGCTGGGACGAGATCTGGGAGGCGATGGAGGTCCTGCGGGCCCAGGGGAAGATCCTCTACGTCGGGTCCTCGAACTTCGCCGGCTGGCACATCGCCAAGGCGCAGGAGGCGGCGGCGCGCCGCAACTTCATGGGCCTGGTCAGCGAGCAGTCGCACTACAACTTGATGACCCGGCAGATCGAGCTCGAGGTGCTCCCGGCCGCAGAGGACTACGGCTTGGGTGTGATCCCGTGGTCGCCGCTGGCGAGCGGGCTGTTGGGCGGCATCGTCCGCAAGCAGCGCGACGGGAGCCGGCGCTACGCCAGCCACCTGGAGCAGAGGGTCGAGGCCAATCGCGCACAGCTCGAGGCCTACGAGGACCTCTGCGCCGAGGCGGGCGAGGAGCCCGGGACGGTGGGCCTCGCCTGGCTGCTGACCCGTCCCGCCGTGACGGGACCGATCGTCGGGCCGCGCACGCCCGAACACCTCGACTCAGCGGTGCACGCCGTCGACGTGATGCTCGACGACAAGATGCTCGCGCGCCTCGACGAGATCTTCCCCGGGCATCGGACGGCGCCCGAGGACTACGCCTGGTAAGTGGTTCCGAGCCTGGCCAAGTACACCTAGGAGCGGACCGAGCCGGCCAGCTCGGGCTCGAGGTCCGGGCGCTCGACCTCAGGCGACTTCAGGTCGTCGGGGTCGACCGAGAGACGGGGGAGCACCCGGTCGAGCCAGCGCGGGAACCACCAGTTCGCCTTGCCGAGGAGCATCATGACGGAGGGCACCAGCGCCATGCGGATGAAGACGGCGTCCATCAGAATGCCGCCCGCCAGGCCGATCCCGAACTCCTTGATGACCCGGTTGCCGCCGAGGATGAACGAGGCGAAGACCAAGATCATGATCAGCGCGGCGGCCGTGATCGTCTTGCCCGTGGCGGCGAGACCGTTGCGCACCGCCGCACGGTTGTCACCACCCGACTTGATGTACTCCTCGTGCATGCGGGACACCAAGAACACCTGATAGTCCATCGACAGGCCGAAGAGGATGGCGAAGAGCATCACCGGTAAGAAGGCCTCGACCGGACTGGTGCCTTGGAGGCCGATCAGCGATCCGAAGTCGCCCCACTGGAACACGGCGACCAGCATGCCCGAGAGCCGCGCCGATCGAGAGCAGGTTCATGCACGCCGCCGTCAGCGGAATCACCACCGAGCGGAACACGGTCATCAGCAACAAGAACGAAAGGACCACGACGACGGCGACGAAGAGGGGCAGCTTCGCGCTCGAGGACGTTGGCGAAGTCGATATAGATGGCGGTCGTGCCGCCGACGAGGACGTTGACCCCGGTGCCGTCGGTGACGCGGGGGATGGTGTCGGAGCGCAGGCGGTTCACCAGGTTCGTCGTCGCCGCGGCTTGCGGTGACGAGTCGGGGTAGACGTTCACCAGCACGACGTCGCCCGAACCCGTCTTGCTCGGGATGGGCGGCAGCTGGGTGTACCCGGCTACGTCAGGCTGCTTCTTGACGGCGTCCACGACGTCGGTCGATGACGTGTTCCTGGTCCGGTTGGACCAGCGCGACGAGCATCAAGGGGCCGGTGTAGCCAGGGCCGAAGCCCCGAGAGAGCGTGTCGAAGGCGACACGGGTCTGCGACCCCGCAGGGTCTGTCCCTTGGTCCGCAGAACCGAGCCGGAGCGAGAAGAAGGGGAGGGCGATGGCCACGATGACCGCCAGGGCAATCCCCGCCGAGAGCCACGGATAGCGCTGCACGCGGTTGGCCCAGTTCGGCCAGAAGCCTTTGTTGTCCGCACCGATGATGCGCGGCCCGTTCTCGGCCAGGTTTCTCTTCTGTTTGCGGCTCATCACCTTGGGTCCGATGAAGCCGAGCATGGCCGGCAGCAGTGTGAGGGCTGCGATCATGGTGAGGGCTACGCCGATGGCAGCTGACACGGCGAGCCCGTAGAGGAAGCTCACGCCAAGGGCGAAGAGGCCCAGCAGGGCGATGCAGACGATGATGCCGGCGAACATCACGGCCCGGCCCGACGTGTTGACGGAATTGATGATGGAGTCTTCCGGACCACGGCCGGCCACGAGTCCCTGGCGGTGACGCGTCACGATGAACAGCGCGTAGTCCACGCCTACGCCGAGCCCGATGAGCAGCATCACCTCGGGGGAGATCGAGGGCATGCCGATACCGTGGCTGAGCAAGGAGATGAGGCTGTAGGCAGTGCCGAGTGCGAACAGCGCGGAGATGATCGGCAGGAGTGCGGCGAAGAGCGAGCCGAAGACCAGGATCAACACCACGAACGCCAGCAAGACACCGATACCGGTACTGCTGAAGGACTGGTTGCTGGCGTTCTCCGCGAGCGGGCCGGTGTCGGCCACGGTGAGGCCGTGCGTCGAGGCGGAGGTGACGATGTCAACGAACTGTTTCGACTCCGCGTTGGTGATGTCGTTGGTCTGCTGGTCGAAGTTGACCTGGATCCAGCCGACGGTTCGGTCGGCGTTGATGTTGGTGGTGTCGACGAGGTTGCCGGCAGAGTCGTAGGGGCTGGCGACCAGCGACACGTGGGGCAGCTTCTTGATCTCGGTGACCATCGCGTTGATGCGGTGGCCGACCTCGGGATCGGTCAGACGAGTGTCGCCAGAGGTGCCGAAGACCACCTGTTCGGTGTCGCCCGACTGCCCCGGTGCGACGGACTTGAGCAGGTTGATGGCGTCGAAAGACTGCGTGTGCGGGAAGTTGAAGTTGTTCGAGAAGTCGGAGCCGACCGACTTGGCAACGAAGCCGGACAGCAGGAGCGCCAGCAGCCAGAACAAGAGGACGAGACGACGATGACGGACACACCACCCGGCAAGGGTGCGCATTAGTGGGATCTCCTCGGGGACAATGACGCCGCCACCACGGTGTCACGGGACGACGTCAACAGTACTGGCACGCAAGAGGGCCCTCGATCATGCACTTCTCTCGGCAAAGTGGGCTAATGCGTTGAACACAGGCAGGGCGAGGCGGTCCGCCGAGACGGCAGATCTGGCGACCAGGCGGCCCGCCAACACCGGGTGAACTTCGGGGATGGCGAAGAACTCCTTGTCGCTGAGGGTGAGCAGCGTCAGTGGCGAGAGGGCCACCACGGTGATGGAAGAACGCAGCTGGTTGAGCAGGGAGTGCTCGGCCCACGAGTGACCCCGAGCCAGCAGCCCGATCGGGACGCCGTCGCGCTGGACGACGACGTGGCCTGCCGTGATCAGGTGCCATCGGCGCACCGGCACGTCTTGGGCCTGGACGATTTGCCCGGGGTGCGCGGTTGCGAGGTCGCACAGGGCTGCAAGATCGGTCAGCTCGCGTCGCCCGAGGCCGTCGAACAGGGGGATGGTGCGGAGCAGTTCGACGACGTCGTCGGCCGCCGCAGCAGAGGCGTGCTCGGACACCGCTCAGTGGCCCATGACCGAGCTGGAACGCTCTCCGTGGTGGTGCCAGTGCGGACGATGGGAGGCGCGCCGCCAGAGCACGAACCCCACGACGGCGAAGAGCAGCCACGGCACGTGATAAAGCGGATAGAAGGGCAGGGTCGCACCGGCGGCGATGGCGAGGAAAGCGACGAGGAAGACCCAGGGCACGACGCGTCGGTGCCGCGGGGGTGGGGGCGGTGGCTCGCTCGGCAGCGCGGGCAGGTCATGGAACAGACCGTTCAGGTCGCCGCGTGTGGTCGCCGACATCGCGCTGTCGAGTCGGGTCCGAAACTCCGCCTCATCGAGCCGCCCCTCTGCGTAGTGGCGCGAGAGCTTGTCGGCGACCGAGTTTCGTTCGTCGTCCGAGGCGCGCAGGTTGGAGTCGACGGGCTGCGCATCCCGGCGTCCCATCGGGTAGGCGGGGTCCCAGCGGTAGCGCATCAGTGTCCTTTCGGGGCTCGTGCAACTCGTGTAGTTGTGTTCGACGTGTTCGGTGGGTGTGGTGTCTTCGGCGCCTGGGAGGTCCTCTCCTCAGTAGGCGCCACGAGCGCGCTCTTGGGCGAGGAGCTCCTCGGCGACGGAGACGTCGCTCTCTTCGTCCGGAATGAGCAGCCAGCCCGCGAGGTAGAGAGGCACCGCGAGCCCACCCAGGAAGGCCAGGGCGACGAAGCCGATGCGGACCATCGTCGGATCGACGTCGAAGTAGTCCGCCAGGCCAGCGGCGACGCCGGCCAGCATGCGGCCCCGGCCCACCCGATGGAGGTGTTGCACCTGGCTGCGCTCGTCGTGGGCATCGTCGTGGACAGACGACTCGGAGAGCGCCGGTGTGGATTGTTCGGGAGTTGGGTTCTCGTGGGGTGCTGTTTCCATATGGCCAGCCTGACGGTCCGCTGACCTGGGGTGAATCCGGCAACACCCTGGTCGGACCCTGAGGTCAGTCGCGGGTGCTCAGGGAAGTCCCTGATAGCCCTCTCCCTAGGGGCGCGCGATCATCGAGGTATCGCAGAAGCACCTGATCCCGGCATACGCCCGCTCAGCGACGGCCGCCCGACGCCGCCGCCGGAGCAGTCCGTCGCGCCCGGACGGTGCGGGCCTCCCGGCGGATGGAACGGCGCCGGCAGACCACCGTGGTCGCGCCGAGACCGGCCTCCCTGGGCGGACGGGCATCGTCACCACGGCCACCACCACGTCGGCCGCAAACTTCGTTCGTTGCGCCGCACCCCGGAGAACCGCGTCTTCGGAGGCGTCTGCGGTGCGGTGTCTCGCGGCGACGGGGATCGATGTCACGTGGGTCCGCATCGGCTTCGTGCTCATCGCGATCGCAAGCGGCGTCATGGTGTTCGTCTACGCCATGGCGTGGCTGCTGATCCCCATGGAGGGGGAGACCTCCAATATCTATTCGCGCGCTGTGAGCGACCGCCGCGGCATACGCCTCGTCGCTGCGGTCGTCATCCCGCTGCTCATCGCGATGCAGCTGATCACGAGCACGCTCCACGTTGCCTTCATCGGCTTCATCGGCTGGCCGACCCTCCTAGCCCTGGGCGTGATCGTCCTGATCTGGCGCAACGCGAACGAGACGGAGAAGGCATTCATCGACAACGACGTGGTCCCACTCTTCGGAGCCGACTCTCACGGCCAGGGTCGGCGCTGGCTCATTGCTCGCGTTGCCCTCGGGTTAGGCATCGGGGCGTGCGGCATCGTGCTCCTGGTCATGGGTCACACAACCGTCGCCGCGCTGCGGCCGGTCGGCGGAGCCGCCCTCGTCGTCGCGGCGAGCGTGATCATCTTCGGCCCGTGGTGGCTGAGCCTGGTGCGTGATCTGATCGCCGAGCGTCAGGCGCGGGCCTTGGCCGAGGAGCGTGCCCAGATGGCGGCCCATGTGCACGACTCCGTGCTCCAGACGCTGGCTCTCATCCAGCGGTCGGCCGACGACCCCCAGAACGTGGTGCGACTTGCCCGGGCCCAAGAACGCGAGCTGCGGGCCTGGCTGTTCGAGGGGCGCCCGCCGGGGGCCATCGGTGAGGACGCCACCATGCTGGCCGAGGGCGTCGGCCTCTTGCAGCGCCAGATAGAGGCGGATCACGGGATCGCAGTCCAAGTCGTCATGGTGGGGGATTGCGAGTTGGACGAAGCGTTGCGCGCGCTCCTCGATGCCGCCCGCGAGGCGACCGTGAACGCAGCGAAGTGGTCCGGGGTCGACCAGGTGTCGCTCTACGCCGAAGTGGAGGCGGACACGGTGATGCTCTACGTGCGCGACCGCGGCTGTGGTTTCGATCCCGATGCGGTGCCAGAAGATCGGCAGGGGATTGCCCAGTCCATCAGGGCCCGTATGGCGCGCTCGGGTGGCTCTGCAGTGGTCCGATCCGCGCCGGGAGAGGGTGCAGAGGTACAGCTGTCCATGCCGCGGCGGGCGCACGTCCGATGAGCGCGTCCCCAGGCCGGGTCAGCGCACCTGCCGGCCGCCCCCGGATCCTCCTGGTCGAGGACCACGCGGTGTTTCGCGCCGGCGTGAAAGCCGAGCTCGGCGACGCCGTCGAGGTCGTTGGTGAGGCGGACGAGGCCGAGGCGGCCGTCGAGCTCATCAAGGAACGCCTGCCAGACGTGGTCCTGCTCGATGTGCATCTCCCCGGGGGCGGCGGGCACGCCGTGCTCCGGGGCGTGCATCCGCACCACCCCGAGGTGCAGTTCCTCGCCCTCTCCGTGTCCGACGCGCCGGAGGACGTCATAGAGGTCATACGGGCGGGCGCCCGGGGCTACATCACCAAGACGATCTCGGGGCCCGAGCTCCTCCAGGCCGTCTATCGCGTGGCAGCCGGCGACGCCGTGTTCTCCCCGCGCCTGGCTGGTTTCGTGCTCGATGCCTTCGCGCAGGGCGGCGGCGCACCGGCCACCGGTCTCGACCCCGAATTGGATCAACTTTCGCCTCGCGAGCGCGAGGTGCTGCGCCTGATCGCCCGCGGCTACACCTACAAGGAGGTGGGCCGGGACCTCGGGATCTCGGCCAAGACGGTCGAGTCCCACGTGTCTTCGGTGCTGCGCAAGCTGCAGTTGTCGACGCGGCACGAGCTGACCCGCTGGGCCACTGACCGCCGCCTGGTCTAGAACGAACTAGAACAAGGGGCCATGCCCGAGGACCTGGCCGCCGAGCATCGCGACGCGGCCCTGCTGGCCGGGGCAGCCGGCCGGGCCCTCATGGAGCTACGCGCGTCCCCGCCGGCGGTGCGTGACATTGGCTCCGTGGGTGACCACATGTCGCACGAGCTCCTCGTCGACGAGCTCACCCGCCTCTACCCTGGCGACAAGGTGCGCTCGGAGGAGGGGCTCGAGCACGTCGCCGGAGAGGGGCGACTCTGGATCGTCGACCCGCTCGACGGGACCCGCGAGTTCCGCGAGCTCCGACGCAGCGATTGGGCGGTGCACGTCGCGCTTGCGGTAGGCGGCGTGGCCGTCGTCGGCGCTGTCGCCCTTCCTGCACTCGACCTCGTGCTGTCCACCGCAGAGCCCCCGGTCCTCCCAGCGTTGCAAGACCCGGAACGCCCACGGGTCGTCGTGTCGCGAAGCCGGCCGCCGGACGTCGCATACGAGGTCACCGAGGAGATCGGCGGCGTCATGATCCCGATGGGTTCGGCCGGGGCGAAGATCGCCGCGGTCGCCCTGGGCGCCGCCGAGGTGTACGTCCACGCTGGAGGCCAGTACGAGTGGGATTCGTGTGCGCCGGTCGCCGTTGCCATGGCGAGTGGCTTGCACGCCAGCCGTCTCGACGGGTCGCCGCTGCGCTACGGCGCTCCTGACGCGTGGCTCCCCGATCTCGTCGTGTGCCGTCGCGAGTACGCCGACGCGGTCCTCGCTGTCACGACTCGCCAGCCCAAGCCGTATTGGTGACCCCCTGGCACCGAGACGACAGAACCCCGCCTCAGAAGAGACGGGGTTCTGTGTCGGTGCTCGACGCGTGTCAGATGGCGCGCACGTTCGCGGCCTGAAGCCCCTTAGGGCCTTCGTTGGTCTCGAACTCGACCTTCTGTCCTTCTTCGAGATTGCGGTAGCCCGAACCTGAAATCGCACTGAAGTGCACGAAAACATCGGGACCCCCACCGTCCTGCGTGATGAAGCCGAAGCCCTTCTCACCGTTGAACCACTTCACAGAACCAGTTGCCATTGAAAATCCACTCCTCTCCTGGCCAGATTTGACCCAAGTTGGGGGTCATGGCCGGTGGCCCATGCGGGCCAGAGGGATTTCCAAACGGGTGATGGTGGTGCCCTCGGAAAAGAACCTTAGCGCGCCATCGGGTCGGCAGGGGAGATTCGCGCGGGCTGGCGCGGACAGGTCACGCTTTGTTCACATGGGCGCCGTGCCTAGTCTAGGAACCACGGTTCGACCCGGAACGTGCCGGGAACAGGGGGCGAAATTCATGAGGCGTGCCGCCAATCCGTACCTGCAGGGAAATTTCGCTCCTGTGCACGAGGAGGTGACCGCCACGGAATTGGCCGTGAGCGGGCATATCCCCGAACAGCTCTGCGGCCGGTACCTGCGGAACGGGCCCAATCCGGTGTCGGCGCCCGAGCCCGCCACGTACCACTGGTTCACCGGTGACGGCATGGTGCACGGGATCCGGCTGCGCGACGGGCGGGCCGAGTGGTATCGCAATCGCTGGGTGCGCTCAGAGGCCGTCGCCACGGCGCTCGGTGAACCGACGCGGCCAGGGCCAGTGCACGCCGGCATGGACCCCGCACCCAACACGAACGTGATCGGGCATGCCGGACGGACCTTCGCCATTATCGAAGCGGGTGGGCGGCCCTACGAGCTCACCGACGAGCTCGACACCATCGGCCCCTGCGACTTCAGCGGCACGCTCGATGGCGGCTACACGGCCCATCCCAAGCGTGACCCGCGGACGGGCGAGCTGTACGCCGTGTCCTATTTCTTCGGCTGGGGGGACGACGTCGAGGTCACGATTCTCGATGCCGACGCACGCGTGCGCTCGGCGCGGCGGGTCACCATGGGCGGACCCGTCAGCCTGCACGACTGTGCCATCACCGAGCGCTCCATCGTCCTGCTCGACCTGCCGGTGACCTTCAGCATGGACGCCGTCGCGGAAGGGGCGAGGTTCCCTTACCGTTGGCAAGAGGGCTATCACGCCCGCGTCGGTCTCTTGCCGCGCGACGGCGACTCGACGACACCCGTGTGGCACGACGTCGAGCCTTGTTACGTGTTCCACCCCCTCAACGCCTTCGACGAGCCAGGCGGCGAGGGCATCGTGCTCGACGTGGTGCGGCACCCTTCCATGTTCCGTACGCAGCACCTCGGGCCCTCAGAGGGATCCCCGACATTGGAACGTTGGCATCTCGACGGGCGCGGTGGCGCCGTGAAGGAGGAGCGCCTCGATGACCGCGGGCAGGAGTTCCCGCGCGTCGATGAGCGCAGAGTCGGCCGCCCGCACCGATTCGGCTACGTAGTGGCGGTCGGCATGGCTGAGGGCATCTTGGGCTCCGAGTCGCTGCTACTCCGTCACGACTTGGAGCGAGGCACCAGCGACGCCCGGTCGTTCGGTCCCGGCGCCCTGGTCGGCGAGGCCGTCTTCATCCCGCGCCACGACGCCGCGGACGAGGACGACGGGTGGCTCATGACGTTCGTCTACGCACCCGAGTCCGACACCTCCTCGCTCTACGTCCTGCACGCCGGGGACATCGAGGGCGAGCCCCAGGCCGTGGTCGAGTTGCCCCAGCGTGTCCCCGTCGGTTTCCACGGCAACTGGGTGCCGGACCAGGGCTGAAGGGTACGGACGGGGACCAGGCCCGGCCGGACCGGGCCTGGGAACGGAGCCCCGGCCACGGTCCCCGGCCACAAAACAGGTCAGGCACAGCCCACTCGGGGTAGACTTCCCAAGTGTTCGTTTGGCACTGGGTCCAGCAGCACAGACTGCTGACTGTCCTCATTCTCGCCTTCGTGATCATCAGCACCGCTGGCGGGACCGCATGGGCGCTCGTGTTTCGCACGGTGTCCTCACCGATTGGCCTGCGCGAGGCGCTGCGCATGTACCGCAAGGAACAGACTGGCAAGATGCTGGCGTCGCTGCGGAACAAGCTGCCTGCCTCCGGGGTCTACACCTACCGCACCAGCGGCGGTGAGGGTCTCAACCTGGTGGGGGTGCAGCGGAGCTTTCCTTCGTCCACATCGATGATCGTGGCGGACGGCCACTGCGCCACCATCAGCTGGGTGCCCATCACCCAGCACACGGAGGCGACCACCGTCTGCAACGGATTGAACGGCGCGCTCGAAGTCCCCAAGCTCGTCACCGACGAGTCGATCGCGGGGACCACGAGCACGTCGACGATCGAGTGCCCGGCGACGGCCTACCTCTTGCCACCTTCGCCGCATCCGGGTCAGCGCTGGGCCGCCACCTGCTCCCTGGTCAACCCGGCCGAGAAGGTGGCCATGGTGGGGAGGGCGCTGGGTAGCTCTGTGATCAAGGTGGGTGGGCACCCGGTCACCGTCGAGCACACGCGCTTCTCACTGACCTTCGCCGGCACCGAGCAGGGTACCAACCCGACGGACTTCTGGATCGTGCCGGGCAACGGGCTCATCGTGCGCGAGCGCGAGACGGTGGCGATGAACCAGGGCAGTGTTCGCTACGACGAGACGATGGAGGCCACACTCACGGGCCTCGCGCCGGCTCACTGATCGCCCGACCCGGCTACCGGCGACCTCGATCACGTGCAGGCGGATCACCCGCCGGCAGATCACCCACAGGTGGCACCGCCTGGGCGGCCAGCCGCTTGGGCGCCGTGAGGCAGTAGCTCTCGACGATCATCTCGGCCAGCTCGTCCCACTCTGGCGGCTGCGAGAGGTCGAGACGCACGCCGACCCATCCGATGTGGCCCACGTATTTGGGCACGAAGAAGCGCGTGGGGTCCGACGCCACCAGTAGGGCCTGCACGCCTTTGGGCGCCTTGAGTGTCATGGACGAGCCGTCCTCGCTCGTCATTGCGAAGAACTTGTCGCGGATCCGGAAGGCCGGCGCGGTGTGATCCCCGAAGGGACGCTCCTCCGCCTCGGGCAACGCGAGGCACAGCCCTCGGATCCGCGCCAGAGTGGCGCGGCCGGACGGAACGCTCACTCCTCCGGCTCGGTGCCGGCCCGCATGGCCGCCCGGTCCCGGGCGACCGCGTCGTAGGACTCGTAGTCAGAACCCGTGTCGTCGGCGAACTCGAACTCGAGCAAGCCGGCCGCACCCCACTTCTCGCGCAGATAGCCGCTGTTTGCGTCGAGCAGTCCGAGCTTGCGCACGTTGGGCACGAGCTTGGCGAAGAAGCCGCGGGCGAATCCACGCGCAGGGTTGAGCTTGACCTTCTGCGCCGCCTCGGCGATGAAGGGCATGACCTCGGCGGCGGTCGTTCCCATCCGCTCCCAGACTTCTGGGGTGGTGGCGCGCGCCCGCGAATTCGAGCGTCGCGTCGACGAGGAACTCCTGGCGGTCCTTGAGCTCCGCCTCGCTCATGTCCCGGTAGAGCTCGGACAGGGTGAGGACACCGAAGGCGACGTGGCGCGCCTCGTCAGACATGACGTAGCGCAGGAGCTTGGTCAACAGGGGCTCGTTGGTGCGGCGCAGCATGTCGCCGAACGCAGCGAGCGCCAGCGACTCGATCACGATCTGCATCCCCAGATACGCGATGTCCCAGCGCGGGTCCTCGAGCAGGGACCAGATCTGCTCCTTGAGGAACGGGCTCATGGGATAGGCGTCGCCGAGCTTGGTGCGCAGATACTTGGCGAAGACCTCTGTGTGACGTGCCTCATCCATCGTCTGGGTCGAGGCGTAGTACTTGGCGTCGATCCACGGCACGGTTTCGACGATCTTGGCCGCCGTCATCATGGCCCCCTGCTCGCCGTGCATGAACTGCGACAGGTTCGCCTTGAACAGCTCCACGCCGAGTTGCATGTACTCCCGCTCGCCCCACGTTGCCAGGGGCGACCCGGGGCGCGTGCCGGCCTCCCGGGCCAGCGCCAGCAACGGGCTCTCCTGCTCGACCACGAGCCGCTCTGGGTCGACCTCGGTGGACCAGTCGAGATCGGTCACGCTGTTCCACTGCGAGCCCATCGCCTTGTTGTAGAGCGTGACCAGCTGTCCGCGGTCGCGCTCGTAGTCCCAGAGGAAGAGCCGGTCGGCGTGGTCGTGGATGACCTGGGCGGCGGCCTCGACGTCGCGCCGGCCCGGCACCGGAGGGGTCGCCTCGGTTGCCATGGCGCTCACGTTAGTGCCGGGTCTACGTGCGACGACCGCCCATGTTGGCATTGGGCGCCGCCTTCGCCACCAGATCGGGCACGACCTTGCCGAGCTCCGCGGGGTCCCAACGGTCGCCCTTGTCCTGGCCAGGGCCGGCCACCCACCCCTCGGCCACGGAGATGGTGCCGCCCATGACGTTGAAGACGCGTCCGGTGATGCCCTTGGACTCGGGGCTGCCGAGCCAGACCACGATCGGTGCGATGTTGCCCGGGTCGAGCGAATCGAACTCTTCGGGCTTGCGTTGGGCCGACTGATCGCCCATGCCCAAGTTCTCCGTCATGCGCGTCAGCGCGGCAGGCGCGATGGCATTCACGGTCACGCCGTAGCGCTCGAGCTCCATGGCGGCGATGATCGTGAAGGAGGCGATGCCCGCCTTGGCCGCGCCGTAGTTGGTCTGGCCGACGTTGCCGTAAATGCCGGAGGGCGACGTCGTGTTGATGATGCGGGCGTCGTTGCTCTCACCGGCCTTGGTGCGGTTGCGCCAATACTCGACGGCGTGGCGCGTCGGGGCGAAGGTGCCGCGCAGGTGCACCTTGATCACCGCGTCCCACTCCTCAATCGTCATGTTGACCAGCATCCGGTCGCGCAGGATGCCGGCGTTGTTCACCAGCACGTCGATCGTGCCGAAGGTGTCGATGGCGGCCTGAATCAGCCTGCCCGCGCCGTCGTAGTCCGAAACGTCGTCGCCGTTGGCCACCGCCTCGCCGCCCATGCCGCGGATCTCGTCGACGACCTCGCCTGCGGGGCCGGTCGACGAGCCACTGCCGTCCATTTCGCCACCCAGGTCGTTCACCACGACCTTGGCGCCCTGCCGGGCGAACTCGAGGGCGTGCTCGCGTCCGATGCCCCGGCCCGCGCCGGTGATGACGACGACCCGTCCGTCACAGATACCCACGTTCAACTCCTTTTGCTGTTGGTCAGTGCGGCCCCGAGGCCGTCCGGTATTGCTCGCGCAGTTTCCGCTTGAAGATCTTCCCAGTATCCTCCCGCGGCAGCTCCAAGACGAAGTCGACGCTGCGCGGGCACTTGAAATGCGCCAGGTGCTCCCGGCAGAACGCCATGAGCTCCTCGGCCAGCTCGTCGTCGCCGGTCACGCCGTCCGCGGGCTGCACCACTGCCTTGACTACCTCGCCCCACTCCTCGTCGGGCACGCCGATGGTGGCGACGTCGCCGACAGCAGGGTGCTCGAGCAGGACGGCGTCGACCTCGGCCGGGTAGATGTTCACCCCGCCCGAGATGATCAGATTCGCCGTGCGGTCGGTCAGGTACAAGTAGCCCTCGTCGTCCATGTACCCCATGTCGCCCAAGGTGAAGTAGTCACCCCGGAAGGCGCCCGCCGTCTTCGCGGCGTCGCCGTAGTAGTCGAAGCGCGTGACGGCCGGCGCCTGGAGGAAGACGAGACCCACCTCGCCCGTCGGCAGCTCGGTCCCGTCCCCGTCGGCCACCTTGACCAGGCCGGGCACCATGGGCCGCCCGACCGTGCCCGGGTGGGCCAGCCACGTCGCGGAGTCGACCAGCGTCCCGAGGCCCTCGGTGGCCGCGTAGTACTCCACGACCACCGGCCCCAACCACTCGATCAGGCGCTGCTTCACCGGGACCGGGCACGGCGCCGCCCCGTGGATCACGAAGCGCAACGACGACGTGTCGTACCGCGCCCGTTCGTCGGCGGGAACGGCGAGCAGCCGGTGGAACATCGTCGGAACCATGTGGGTGTGCGTGATGCCGTGCTCCTGCACGAGCCGGAGCGCCTCGACCGCGTCCCAGTGGTCCATCACCACGACGGGCACGCCGTAGAGGTATGGCACCGCCACCGAGAACGCCAGCGGGGCGGCGTGGTAGAGCGGGCCCGTCAGGAGGTGGGCGTCGAGGCTCTTCTCCCAGTCTTCGTCGTAGCCGCAGAAGTTGACGGTGGCGAGCGCGCTCACCGCCGGGGCCTGGCGGTGCACCCCTTTGGGGCGCCCGGTCGTGCCCGATGTGTAGAGCATCTGCGTCCCCTGGACCGGGTCGTCGATGTCCGTGCCGTCTTCGTCGGCCAGGACGGCGTTGTACATCTCGAACCCGGGGAGGTAGCCCCCGGTGTTGATCTTCACCAGTCCGGGCCCCCCCGCCTCGGCCGCGGTGACCACCGCGTCGCCGAGTTCGCCCGCGCAGACGAAGGCCTTGGCCTCGCAGTTGGCCACGATGTAGGCCGCTTCGGGCCCGGTGAGATGCCAGTTGATCGGCGTGAAGCGCAGGCCGATGCGCTGCGACGCGTAGAGGACCTCGAGGAACTCGGGCGTGTTGGTGCACATCAGGGCGAGCGCGTCACCGGCCTGCAGCCCTCGCGCCCGGAGCGCCCGCGCCATGCGATTGATGGAGGCGTTGAGGTCGTCGTAGGAGCGGTCCCCGTGCGGCGAGGCAATCGCCAGGCGGTCGGGCACTCGCTCGGCCCACCACGCATGCAGCATGCCCTGCGCCGCCGCGGCGCGCTTGTCCTCGGGCACGCTCACGAGACTGCTCCGCCTGGCGCCGGCTCGAAGAGGGCGAGCTGGCGTCCGTCGCTCAGCGGCTCCCACGTGACCGACACCGTCATGCCGCTGTGAACCTCGTCGGGTGGGCACCCCACCACGTTGGACAGCATTCGTACACCCTCGTCAAGGTCGACCAGGGCCACGCAGTACGGATTCTCCCCGGAGAACGCTGCGCCGGCGGCCTCGGGGCGGTGCTCGACGACGGCCGCGTAGACGGTGCCGCGGCCCGAGGCGGTACGCCACTCGAGCGACGAAGCGGGTGTGGCGCAAAACGGGCAGAACGCGCGCGGGTAGAAGATGCCCCGGTCACACGCGGTGCACCACTGCACCAGCAACGTGCCCTGCCGCGTCGCCTCCCAGTACGGACCGCTCTCCGCGCCGACCGGCGGCTCGAAGCGAGTCACCCGCCCCTCAGGAGGTGGGCCGCCGGGCGCGGTCACAGCGCCGCCTCGGTGCCGAGCACCGCCGTCGACATCACCGAGAGGAACATGCCCGACCCGTGCGCCACCGCCACGGTCGCGCCCTCGACCTGGCGCTCGCCGCATTCCCCCCGCAGCTGCCGTGTCGCCTCGGTGAGGAGGAACATCCCGTACATGCCCGGATGGGTGAACGAAAGGCCCCCGCCGTTGGTGTTCATCGCCAGGGTGCCGCCCGGGCCGAGGTGGCCGTCGGCCACGTACGGCCCGCCCTCACCCTTCTCGCAGAAGCCGAGGTCCTCGAGGTGCAAGAGCGCGGTGATGGTGAAGCTGTCGTAGCCCATGAGGACGTCGACGTCGTCGGGCTTCATGCCCGCCTTGGCGAACGCGTTGGCACCGGACACCGAGCCCGGCGTCGTCGTGAGGTCGGGCATCTGGGTGATCCCCATGTGGTCGGTGCAGGTGGCGGCGCCGAGGACGAACACCGGAGGCTTTCGCAGTGAGCGTGCACGCGCCGCGCTCGTCATGACGAATGCGCCGGCGCCGTCGGTGACCAGGCAGCAGTCGAGCAGGTGCAGGGGACTGACCTCGAGCCGCGAGGCCAGCACATCGTCGATCGTTAGCGGCTCGCGGTAGCGGGCCCGCGGGTTGAGGGCCGCCCACTGCCGCGTGCTCACCGCGATCTGCGCCAGCTGTTCGGAGGTCGTGCCGAACTCGTGCATGTGGCGCGCCGCGGCCAGCGCGTACGGCCCCATCGGCGTCCGTAACCCGTAGGGCATGTCCCACTCGACCAACGGGTTCGGTCCGGCGAAGCCGCGGCGGCCGCGGGGCCGCCTGCGGGTGCGGTCGCTGTGCGGAGTCGCGGCGTAGACGCTGATCACGACGTCGCAGAGACCCGCTGCGATGGCTGCCGCCGCGTGTTCGACGTGGACCTCGTAGCTCGAGCCACCGGTCATGGTCGACTCGGTGAAGACGGGGTGGACGCCGAGGTACTCGGCGAAGGCCACAGCGGATTCGGGATGGCAGACGCCGTCGACGTCGGCCAGGGTCAGCCCGGCGTCCCCCAGCGCCTCGAGCACCATGGCGACCTCGAGCTCGCGGCCGGTGCGGTCGAGCTCGCCGGTGGGGGACACGTCGTCGGCCACGCCGACGATGGCGGCCGCGCCACGCAGCGTGTGGCCGTCGCGGCCCGCGTCGCCCATCCTTCGTTCCGACCCGGCCCCCACGCGGGTCGCCTAGGCGTTCTTGGGCAACTGCGAGAAGGGCGTGACCCGGTCATTGTTCGGCTCCTTGGGCAGACCGAGCACGCGCTCGCCGATGATGTTGCGCTGGATCTGATCCGTCCCGCCGTAAATGGGGGGCGCCTGCGCGAAGAGGGCCATCTCGGTGATGCCACCGGCGAAGGGGTCGCCCGTGGCGTGCTTGAGCGCCGCCTTGTCGTCGCTCTCGTATGCGTGCAGCATGCCCGCCGGCCCCGAGATGCGCAGCCCGAGGTCGCGGGTGAGACGCACGATCTGGCTCATCGACAGCTTCGCCACGTTGGGCATCCCAGGGATGTCCTTTCCTTGCTCCTTCACGGCCTTCGTCCGCAGGCCGTTGAAGCGTCCCAGCTCGCCCAGGGTGTAGAGGCGGGCCAGCTCCTGGCGGATGCCGGCATCGGTGTTGACGCCGCGCGTCTGGGCCAGCGTGATGAGGAGGCTGGCTCCTCCGCGCATCGCGCCGAGCGCACCACCGGGCCGCTGGGACTTCTGGTTGCCGCTCTGCACCGGTCTCGCCCCGACCACGTCACCGACCCGCCGGGACAGCATGCCCATGACCGTGCCCGGCTGAGCCAGTCCGCCGCCGGCGGCGTTGCCACCACCCGAGCCCAGTCCGGCGCGCTCGTTCATCAACGTCGTGTTGGCGGCCGCCCACCCGTTGTTGACGCCGCCGATGAGCGCAGAGTCGGCCACCCGGGCATCGGTGATGAAGACCTCGTTGAAGAGCGCGTGGCCGGTCATCTCCTTGAGCGGGCGGACGTCGACGCCGTCCTGGAGCATCTCGAAGGCGAAGTAGGAGATGCCCTGGTGCTTGGGGACGTCGGGGTCGGTGCGGGCGAGGAGCATGCCGAGGTCCGCGTACTGCCCGCCCGAGGTCCACACCTTCTGACCGTTGACGATCCACTCGTCGCCGTCCCGGACGGCCCGGGTCTGGAGGCCGGCCAGGTCCGAGCCCGCCTGGGGCTCGCTGAAGAGCTGGCACCAGGCCTTGCGCCCGGTGACGATGTCTCGCACGTAGAGGTCGATCTGCCCCTGCGTGCCGTGCGTGGCGATCGTGGGCGCGGCGAGCAGCAGCCCGAGCCCGGCTGGCGCGCCCAGGGCGCCGCAGTTGGCGATTTCTTGTTGCACGAGGACGGTGTCGGAGCGCGCCATGGCCTTGCCGTAGGCGTTGGTCGGCAGTCCCGGTGCTGACCAACCGGCCAGTCCGAGCCGCTCCCACCATTCGCCCACCGTGAGGTCGGGGTCCCAGTTGTCGGTCAGCCAGGACCGGAGGTCGCTGAGCAGCTCCTCGGTCCCCGTCGTCTCGATCGCGGTGTCGGTCACGTCGTACTCCTATGTCAACTTGCCGCGAAGTTACCCGGGTGCGCCAGGGCCGGGAAACCCGATGCCAACACGGGTAGCGTCGGGTCCCATGCAAGACGACCGACTGGAAAAGGCATTCGAGGCCTGGTTGCAGGCGCAAGCCGCGGCGCTCGACGTGGTGCACACGGCGACCGGCATCGCCGAGACCGACGTCGAGATCGCCGAGGGGTATCGCTGGGTGACCCGGTTGTCTCGCTTGGCCCTGGACTG
The DNA here is from genome assembly GCA_963725895.1 of uncultured Acidimicrobiaceae bacterium. Taxonomy (GTDB): domain Bacteria; phylum Actinomycetota; class Acidimicrobiia; order Acidimicrobiales; family RAAP-2; genus Bog-473. The sequence continues at coordinate 91,146 of CAVSAJ010000001.1, forward strand.
GATCGTCGAAGGCTCTGACCCCCTCCACCCACAGATTTTCCTCCTGCAGGACGAGTACAAGAAACTCCTGGTCGACAACCCCGACGTGCGCTACCTGTTCTGCGTGCTCGACGACTCGCGCACGTACCGGATGACCGGGTACCGCGGCGAGTGCGCCTATCTCGGCATGACGTTCGGCACCGCCTTCGGCCAGGGTCAGGTCGGTGGGAGGACGGGTACGCAGACCCAGACCCACATCGACGAGTTCGAGCTGGGCCCCAACGGCGAGGTGGACATCCTGATCGCGCCGGCGTCGGCCATGCCTGATCCACGGCCGCGCAACTCGGTGATCCTCGATCCCGGGACGGCGCAGCTGGCCTTTCGGGAGACTTACTGGGACAAGCAGCCCGAGAAGTTCTCGCGCCTGAAGATGGAGGTGGTGCCCGAGCCCGGTGAGTCGATCCCGCCACCGATGCTCTCGAGCGAGGAGCTGGCGCCGAAGCTCGAGTTCGCGGCGATGTTTCTCACCTTCGTCGGCGCGACGGCCCAACAGATGTGGCACGACGCCGCGACCAACCTGAACACCTTCGGCGGGCAGGCGGGCTCCGCGCACGTGGCGGCGCAAGAGGACGAGGTGCGCAGCCACACCAACGCCGAGATGACGTATCACGGCGGCCGCTTCAAGCTCGAGAAGGACGAGGCGCTCGTCGTCACCGTGCACGAGCCCGACAAGCCTTTCCTGTACTGGGGTCTGACGCTGACGTCGCCGTGGATGGAGAGCTACGACTACCGCTACACCACGACGAACCTGAACAACCAGAGGGCGACGCGCTCGGACGACGGATCCTGGCGACTCGTCATCGCCCCGAGCGACCCCGGTGTCGAGAACTGGCTCGACACGGGCGGGCGCCTCGAGGGCTACATGCTGGTGCGCTGGGTGCTGGCGGACGGCCCGCCGCACCCCAGCGCCGAGGTGGTCAAGCTCGACAACCTCGGCGGCGCAGCCTGACCGATCGCCCTCCGCCCTCTCAGACCTCGGAGGGCACCCCGAAGCGCTCCTGGTAGGGCGAGACCAATGCCCGATGCGAGGCGAGGTCGAGCCCTGTGTCCGCGAAGGAGTAGTCGTGCCCTCCGGCGCGTCCGACGTGCCGGGCTGCCAAATAGGCCTCGAGCGCGGACCGGAACTCGGCTGTCACCGGGAGGCCCCACCCGGCGTAGAGGCCCTCGATGACCCCGATGGGATCGGCGACGAGGTCGCGGTAGACGACGTCGGCGATCTGCTCTTCGGGGATCAGGCCCGCGTCACGCTCCTTGGCCACCTCGTCCATCTGGAGCTCCAGGCCCATGGCCATGAACTCGACCAAGACGTCGTAGTCGACGCGGTCCGAGTGCATGTAGTGCAGCGTCGCCATGAGATCGGCCAACGACCCGATCACCCGCAGCGGGTCGCGGTGGGTGATGACGACCCGAGCATCGGGGTACGTGGCGAAGAGGAGCGGCAGGGCGGAGAGGTGAGAGGGCGCCTTGACGACCCAGCGTGTGGTGGGACCGGGCGTCACCCACTGCAAGGTCTGGAGGTGGCGCTTGTGCCAGTCGTAGATGGGCGACTGGTCCTGCGTGCTCTTCCACACGGTGTAGTCGGCGACATTGAAGAGCCCGGTGTACATGTCGCTCGAGAACTGATGGGCGAAGATGAAGATGCACTCGGTCGGGAGGCGGCCGCCGTTCTCGTGCATGGCGGTGAAGGCAGGCACGATCTCGTCCATGAGGGTGATCTCGTCGTCGCAGAGGTCGCCCGAGGCGTCTTCGTAGGGGACGGTGTGCAGGAGCTCCCACAGCAACGGTGGGCGGTTGTCGGGATCGCAGGCCAAGAGCTCGTGCAGCAGCGTGGTACCCGAACGCCCGAGGCCGGTGACGACGATGGGCGCGTGCACCGGCTCACGCAGCACCGCGGGCTCGCGCTTCCATAGCTCGACCATGCGGAGCCGGTTCTGCAGGATCACCTGCAGCTCGCCGCGGGTGCGGATGCGTCCGGGCAGGTGGAGCCGGGCCTCGGTGTCGATGGAGGCGCACAGGCGCTCGAAGGGCTCCTCCCACCAGCCGTCACCGAAATCGTCGAGCCCTGTGGCGGCGGTCGCGGCGGCGCGCAGGTCCTCGGGCTGCAGGGAGATCATGGATCGGCCGTCGTCGCCCAGCCCGCGCCCGAGCGAGATCATCTTCTCCGCCCAGGGGCTCCTTCGCGGTGGTTCCCAGGGCACGGGCGGTCACCGTACCCGCAATGGGGGAGATCGGCGGCGTACCAAACGGCGGGGGAGTGTCACATCCCGGTGGGACAATGGCGGGGTGCCCGCAGCGGGGAGCCTCAGCGTGACAGAGATCGCCGCCGTGCTCACGGCCGGGTCCGGCCACACGCTCAGCCCAGGCGTCGAGGTGTCCCAGCTCGACCACGCGCTGCAGACGGCCGCGCTGTTGGAACGAGACTTCCCCGACGACCTCGAGTTGGTCGCCGCCGGACTGGTGCACGACCTCGGCCACATGCTCGACGGCGGGAGCGACGAGACCCATGCTGAGGACGCTGCGGATGCCGTCCGGCAGGCGTTGGGTGAGCGGGTCGCCGGGATCGTGGCCCTGCACGTGGCGGCGAAGCGGTATCTCGTCGCGACAGAGGACGCGTACGGCGGCGTCCTGTCCGGCGACAGCGTGGTGTCGCTCGGCCGCCAGGGCGGCGCCATGACGGAGGAAGAGGTAGTCACCTTTGCTGAGCTGCCCTGGGCCGCGGACGCCGTGACGTTGCGGCGGGCGGACGACAGCGCAAAGGTCGAGGGACTCGCGGTTCGCGACCTGGCCCACTGGGTCCCAATTCTCGAACAGCTGTCCACGCAGGCCGGGGGCGCCGTGGTCTGACATCGCGAGGCCGACTGGGTGGCTCAGCGCGAGACCGAGACGATGGGACCGCTGCTGATCCGGGTGCAGCAGCACACCGGGTGCTCCATCCTGGTGGTCGAGCACGACATGCCGCTGCTCACGGCGGTGTGTGACCGCATGATCGCACTCGAACTGGGCGAAGTGATCGCCGAGGGCACGCCGGGCGAGGCGCTCGAACATCCGGCCGTGATCGAGTCCTATCTCGGCACCGACGAGTCCACCATCCGCCGCTCCGGCGTGCGGGTCTAGGACATCTAGAGGAGCGGGCGCCCGGGCCGTGACGCGGTGTCACGTCCGGTGCGCTGCCAAGATCGCGCCTATGGAGGAGGTGGCTGTCCCCGCCGTGGTCGAGGCGAAGGCGCGTGCGGTGGGCGCGGAACGGTGGCTCGGCGCGTTGCCCATGCTGATCGCCCACTTGGAGCGCACATGGTCGATACGCGTCGGCCGTGCCTTCGCTGACGCGACGGAAGCCTTCGTCGCCGATGCCGTGCTCGAGGACGGGACGGCTGTCGTCCTCAAGCTGGTCGTTCCGCGCAACGGGGCTGCGGCGATACACGAGATCACGGCGCTGCGGCTCTGTGCCGGCGAGGGCTGCGTGGCCCTGCTCCGCGACGACGAGGCGCTCGGTGCGCTGCTCCTCGAGCGCCTCGGCCCCTCACTGCGCGACGAAGGCCTCCCGCTGGCGCGGCGCCACGAGATCTTGTGCGCCACCGCGCAGCGAGTCTGGCGAGAGGCGCCTGCGTGCGGGTTGCCCACGGGCGCAGGCAAGGCGAAGTGGCTGGCGACACGGATCGCGTCGGCCTGGGAGGAGCTCGGCCAGCCCTGCGCGCGTCCGGCGGTCGACGACGCCCTGGCCTGCGCGGCCCGCCGGGGCGCGGCCCACGATCCGCACCGCGCGGTCCTGGTCCATGGCGACGTCCATCAATGGAACGCGCTGCGGGCAGGGGAGGGCTACAAGCTGGTCGACCCCGACGGGCTGGTGGCCGAGCCCGAGTACGACCTCGGGATCATCATGCGCGAGGACCCGCTCGAGCTGCTCGACGGTGATCCGGTAGCGCGGGCGGAGCAGCTGGCCGACTGGACCGGGCTTGACGCCACGGCCATCTGGGAATGGGGTGTGGTCGAGCGCGTGTCGACGGGACTGCTCGCGACGTTGGTGGGCCTGCAACCGGTTGCGAGCGAGATGCTTCGGGCCGCCGAGGCCGTGGCGGGGCTCCGGGTGTGAACGGGCTCCGGGGGTGAGCGATGACGCCGTAGAAGAGGCACCGGTCTCGGGCCACTGTGATGCGCGCTTCGCCGCGGTACGCGACCAGTTCGTGTGCAACTTCGCTGAACGCGGTGAACTGGGCGCAGCCGTCAGTGTGATGATCGACGGCGAGACCGTCGTCGACCTCGCCGGCGGGTGGGCCGACGCGGCGCGGCGCGTGCCCTGGCGGCTCGACACGCTCGTCGACTTCTACTCCGTCGGCAAGGCCTTCGTCGCGCTGCTGGCTCTGCAGCTGGTCGACCGGGGCCTCCTCGGGCTCGATGACCCGATCGCGGCGGTCTGGCCCGAGTTCGCGGCCACCGGCAAAGACGGGGCCACGCTGCGCCATGCCTTGTGCCACCGTGCGGGCGTGCCGGCGATCCGCGAGCCGCTCGGCAACGAGGACCTGTGGGACTGGGGTCGCATGACGGCTGCGTTGGCCGCCACCGAGCCCTGGTGGGAGCCCGGGACGCGGCACGCCTACCACACGAACACCTTCGGGCACCTGGTGGGGGAGGTCGTGCGACGTGTCAGCGGCGAGCCGCCCGCGGCAGGGCTCGCAGCGCTCGCCGGCCCCCTCGGTGCCGACGTCCACGTCGGCGTCCCGCCTGCGGCCCGCCGGCGCTGTGCTGAGGTGGTGTTCCACGGGCCGGACCCGGCGCCGACGCCGGACTTCGGCGGCCTCGAAGGCGACGCCCTCATGGAGATGCTCAGCTACTTCAACCCGCCGGGGTACTCGTCCATGGGCGTCGTGAACTCGGCCGAGTGGCGCGCCGCCAACGTGCCGTCGACGAACGGGCACGGCAGCGCGACGGGCGTGTGCCGCATGTACGCCGCGCTGTTGGAACCCGGACGCCTTCTCTCCGCGGCCCTGCTGGCCGAGGCGACGGCGCCGCAATCGAGTGGGTTCTGCCCGATCCTGCACGAGGAGGTGACCTTCGGGTTGGGCTTCACGCCGACAACGACTCGCCGCCCGCTCGGTCCCAACCAACGCAGCTTCGGCCACTTCGGCACCGGCGGCGCGGTCGGCTTCGCCGACCCGGACAGTGGTGTGGCGTTCGGCTACGTGATGAACGACGTCGTGCCTCGCTGGCAGAGCACTCGGAACCGGGCACTCATCGACGCGCTGTTCGGTGTTCTCTGAGGCGATGCAATGACGTTCGAGGATCTCGTGGCGGAGGGGGTGCGCGTTCCCGTCGAAGGCTGGGACTTCTCGTGGTTCGAGGGCCGCGCCACCGAGGAACGCCCGCCGTGGGGCTATGCCGGATTGCTCGCCGGGCGCATGGCGGCCGCCACGGCCGCACTCGATGTCGAGACGGGCGGCGGTGAGGTCCTCGCCTCCGCCACCACCGGCGCCAGCGCCACCACAACCATCGGCGGCGCCCGCTCGCCGCGCCTGCTCGTCGCGACCGAGTCCTGGCCGCCGAACGTGGCCGTGGCCGGTGCTCGGTTGCACCCGCTCGGGGCACACGTCGTCGCCGTTGCCGACGCGCCGACGTTGCCGTTCGCCGATCGGTCCTTCGACCTCGTGGCGAGCCGGCACCCCGTCGTCGTGCTGTGGCAGGAGATCGCGCGGGTCCTCCGACCCGGTGGCACCTACCTGTCCCAGCAGATCGGCGCGGGGACGAACCGCGAACTGACGGAGTTCATGATGGGCCCACAGCCGGTGAACGAACGGCGCAGTGTGGCCAGCACGCGTGCCGGGGCGGAGGCGGCCGGGCTCGAAGTGCTCGAGCTCCGCGAGGCTGCGTTGCGCGTCGAATTCTTCGACGTCGCGGCGGTCGTCTACTTCCTCCGCAAGGTCCCCTGGACGGTTCCCGGGTTCACGCCCGAGGCCTACGGGGAGCCTCTCCGCCGGATGCACGCGTCTATCGAGCGTGACGGGGCGTTCGTCTCGACCGCCCGACGCATGCTGGTCGAGGCGCGCCGCGCGCACTGAGGGTGAGAGGGGGGTCAGCCTGTGTGTCAGCTGGCTTGGCTCACCGAGCTCATGTTGTAGTCGGGGATGCGAAGCGGCGGCGTGATGGTCCGGTTGAGGTATTCGCCGAACTCCCGGCCCAAGGAGCGCACCGGCGTCCCGACCTCGGTGGCACGGGCGAGCAGGTCGACGGGACTCTCGTTGAAGCGAAAGTTGTTGGCCGCTCCTACGACGGCACCGTTCTCAATCACGTAGACGCCGTCGCGGGTGAGACCCGTCATGAGGAGCGTGGCCGGGTCGACCTCTCTGATGTACCACAGGCAGGTGAGCAGCAGGCCACGTTCCGTGCGGGCCACCATGTCGTCGATCGACCCGCCGTCCGCGGTGCGACAGCGCAGCAGGAGGTTGTCGACGGTGGGCGCCATCTCGACTCCCGAGCGGGCCGCGCCCGCCCGGTGGTAGCGCAGGTGGGCCAGCACCCCGTCTCGCAGCCAGTCCGTGCGACCGGCCGCCAGCCCGTTGTCGAAGACCGACACCTCCGAGCTGCTGGCGGCGGTGGCAACGAAGGGAGCGCACTCGACGCCGGGCTCCGCCGGATCGCTCGAGAGCGTGAAGGGCATCGTGGCGACGGTCTCGCCCACCCGGGTGCCCCCGCCCTCCTTGGAGAAGACGGTGCGGCCGTCCTCGGCGTCCTGGCCGCCGATACCACCGAAGGCCAGCATCGCCATCATGTCGGCCACACCCGACGGCGGCAGGATCACCTCGTAACGTCCGGCCTCGAGCGGGATCTGCCGCGTGGCCCAGTCCAAGCGCCGCCAGATCTCGTTTTCCATCTCGAGGAGTGAGGGCGCAATGGTCGGGACGGCGACCCAGGCCGAACTGGCGCCGTCGGCCGTCCGCCCGACGAGGCTGACGGCGCCCGTCGGCTGCGCGTGGGACAGCCGGAGCCCGGTGGAGCTGCCGAGATACAGGGTGTCGAGATCGAGCTCCGCGAAGCCCGCCAGCACGACGTCGCGGGCGCGCGCCCGCTCGAAGGCACCGGAGAGCGAGGACAAGACCGGTTCGAGCACGCCCGAGTCGGTCTCGTCGGGCGGCAGGGAGAATGCGCGCCCCCCGGCGGGAGCTTCGTCCGGTTCGACGAGGGGGAACGCGTCCTCCGCCGCCGGTGCCGCTTTGGCGTCGGTGAACGCGTCGTCCACCATCTCGGCCACACCCTCCGCGCCGACGACGCCGGTGCGGCGCGCGGTGCCCGAGGACTCTCCGGCGAAGACGATCACGCTGACGGCGCGCCCTCGCTGCACACCGTTGGTGGTGGTCGTGTTCAGCGCGAAGCGGACGTCGGCGTGGCTGCGTTCTTCGACCAGCACGACGCAGCCGTCGGCCGCGGCGGCAGCGGCGCGCGCGAGGCCGTGCTCCACGAGGTCCTGTGCCGGGATCACGCGCTCACCGCCTCTCCCCGCACCCGGCCGGCACGCACCGCCTCAGCGTCCCGACTCCTGACGCGCGTTGAGGACCCGCACGCCGCGCACGAGGACCGACGGACACCCGTGCGAGACCGGGGCGACCTGCCCGGGCTGGCCCTTGCCACAGTTGAACGCGCCGCCGAGGACCCAGGTCGAGGCGCCGCCCACGGCCTCCATGGCACCCCAGAAGTCCGTCGTCGTGGCCTGGTAGGCGACGTCTTTGAGCTGGCCGGCCAGCCGGCCGTTCTCGATGGCGTAGAAGCGCTGCCCGGTGAACTGGAAGTTGTAGCGCTGCATGTCGATGGACCAGCTCTTGTCGCCGGCGATGAAGATGCCCCGGTCGACCCCGGCGACGAGGTCCTCGGTGCTCGGGCCGTCGACGCCGCCGTGGGCCAGCGACACGTTGGCCATGCGCTGGATCGGCACGTGCATCGGCGAGTCGGCGAACGCGCACCCGTTCGAGCGTTCGAAGCCCATGGCGGCCGCAATCGCACGGTCGAGTTGGTACCCGACCAGGGTGCCGTCGCGCACGAGGTCGAAGGACTGGCCCGCCACCCCCTCGCTGTCGATGCCGATGGTGGCGAGGCCGTGCTCGACGGTCCGGTCGCCGGTGACGTGCATGACGGGCGAGCCGTAGGCCAGCGTGCCGAGCTTGTCGAAGGTGGCGAAGGAGGTGCCGGCGTAGGCCGCCTCGTATCCCATGGCGCGATCGAGCTCGGTGGCGTGCCCGATCGACTCGTGGATGGTCAGCCACAGGTTCGAGGGGTCGATCACGAGGTCGTAGGTGTCCGCCTCGACCGATGGGGCGCGCAGCTTCTCGGCCAATAGCTCGGGCAGTTCGGCCAGTTCGGCGTCCCAGTCCCAGTTTCCCGCGGCCGCCGGCCCGGTCAGGAACTCCCAGCCGCGGCCGACCGGCGGCGCCAGGGTGCGCATGGTCTCGAAGCCCGACTCCGACAACGCCAGCGCCTCGAGCTGCGCCTGCAGCCGGACGCGATGCTGGGTGGCTCGCGTCCCGTTGAGGTCGGCGAGATAGCTCTGCTCGGAGACGGCCAACAGCGACGCGCTCGTGTGCGCCACCACCTCGTGGCGCCCCAGCCGCTCGCTCCACTCGGCGAGCAAGGCGATCTTGTCGGCCATCGGCACCGTCGTTGGGTCGATCTCGAAGGCGCTCGACCACGTGACGTCGCCGTGCGGGGGCTCGGGGGCCAGCTCGACGCGGCCACCGCCGGCGTGTCCCGTGACGCTCGCCATCTCCTTGGCCTGGGCGACGAGGCCGGCCGCCTCCTCCGGCCGGACGTCGACCGAGGCGGCGAACCCGACGGCGCCGTCGACCACGACACGAACGCCCATGCCGAACTCGGTGTCGTCCGCCGTCGTCTCGGGACGGGCGTCGTGCAGCCGGACGGTCTGGCTGCGGATGCGCTCGACGCGGAGCTCGGCCGCTTGGCAGCCGGAGGCCGCCGTGAGGGCCGCGTCGGACAGCGACGTGAGATCGTCCGGCGCGAGCGGCATCAGCCAACGGGCGTCGGCTGGCGGACGGGCAAGCCGGCGGCGGTGTAGATGGCGTCGATGAGCTCCATGGTACGGATCGCGTCGGCGGCGGTGGTCGGGAAGGGCGCACCGTCCTCGACCGCGGCGACGAACGCCTCGAGTTGGAAGTCGTAGGTCGGGCGCCGGCTGAAACGCTCCTTGCGCGTGCCGAGCGACGTCGTGACCTTCATGCGGTGGCCGTGCTGCGGGGCGAAGGGGTTGAACACGGAGACCTTCCCGTTGTCGCCGGTCACATCGGCATGCAGACGAAGGATCGAGGACGAGAACATCGAGCAGCCGATGTGCGCGCGGCCGCCGTCGGGCAGCGAGAAGTGCGCGTCCATGGCGCGGTCGACGCCGGGGGATGACAGCTTGGCCTCGGCGCCGACGACGCGGGGTCCCGGCGCGAGGAGCCGCAAGAGGCTCACCGGATAGCACCCCATGTCCATGGTGGCGCCGCCCGCCAGCGCCAGCTGGTATCGAATGTCGCCTCTCTTCCACAGGGGGGCCGAGAAGGCCACGTCGACGCTCGAGATGTTGCCGAGCTCCCCCGAGCGCACGATCTCGACCAGCCGCTTGGCGAAGGGGTGGTACTGGTAGTGGAACGCCTCCATGACCACCAAACCGGGGTTGCCGTTGATGACCTCGAGCACGGCCCTGGCCTCGTCGGCGTTGGCCGTAAAGGGCTTCTCGCACAGCACGTGCTTGCCGGCCCTGAGCGCCGCGATGGTCCAGTAGCCGTGCAGCCCGTTGGGGAGGGGGTTGTAGACCGCGTCGACGTCCGGGTCGGCGATCAGCTCCGCGTAGGAGTCCAAGACGCGGGGAATTCCCTGTTTGCGGGCGAATTCCTCCGCCCGGGGCCGGTCGCGGGCGGCCACCGTCGTCACCACGACGCGGCCTGTCCGGCGAGCCGGCTTCACCAGGGCGACCGGAGCGATCCGGGCCGCCCCCAAGATGCCGAACCTCAGCACGCAGTCATCGGGTGGGGGGACCAGGGGTGGGGCAGTAGGACGCGGCGCAACGAGACGTTTCCCCAGTATGGGACGGAGGACCCGCCGGGGACGGCGGGCGGGACCGGCGCGACATGAGCACGGACGCTAACGCACGCGGGGGCCGGCCGACGCTTGGCCACATCCGCGGCCTCGACGGCATTCGTGCCCTGTCGGTGCTGGCCATCATCGCTTTCCACACCGGGTTGAACTCGGTGCCCGGCGGGTTCTACGGCGTCGACTCGTTCTTCGTCCTCTCGGGGTTCTTGATCACGTCGCTGCTGCTCAAGGAATGGGGCGGCAGCGGGACGATCCGCCTGCGCCGGTTCTGGGCGGGCCGTGCCAGAAGGCTGCTGCCGGCCCTCTTCGTGCTGGTCGCCGTGATCGGCACCGTCCTGGCTGTCGTCCCGACGCTCTTGCAGACGCCGCACATCCTCGGGGACGCCGTCTCGACGATCTTCTACTTCTCCAACTGGTACTCGATCCACGGCAACGTGACGTACTTCACGGCGTCGAGCCAGCCGTCGCCGCTGCTGCACACCTGGTCGCTCGCGATCGAGGAGCAGTTCTACCTGGTGTGGCCTCTGGTCGTGTTGGCCGTCCTCAAGATCGGCACCCCGCGACGCTCGCAGCGGGCCGGCCGCCGGGTGGTGCAGGTGCTCGGCGGGGGACGCCTCCTCGTCGGCGCCGCCATCGGGCCCGACCCGGAGTGGACCCGCCGCCGCCGTCTCCACGTGCTCTTCGTGGTGGCGTGCCTCGGCTCGCTGGCCTCGGCGATCCTGATGGCGTTCCTGGCTCCCAACGGGTACACGACGCGCGCCTATTACGGCACGGACACCCGCGCCCAGGCGCTGCTCGTCGGGGCAGCCATCGCAATCGGGCTGACGCTGTGGCGCGACGGAAGCACGCGCCGCTGGTTCACCCGCTCGGCCTCCGTCCTGGCGGTCGCCGGCGTCGCGGGGACGGCCTTGTTGTGGTGCACCACGAGCGAGACGTCGACCTTCGCGTTCAGTGGCGGGTTCCTCATCGCCAGCCTCCTCGCCGGCGCGGTGGTGCTCGGGTGCGCCGTCGCGCCCCGTTCGCTCGTCGTCCGTCTCCTCGAGCTCCCGCCGCTTCCGCAGTGGGGCCGCATCTCCTATGGCGTCTACCTCTGGTACTGGCCGGTTTTGCTCGTCCTGACCGGGCAGCGGCTGCACTGGGGCGTCTACCCGCTTTTCCTCGCCCGGGTCGGCATCACCGTCGCCATTGCAGCCATCAGCTACGACCTCGTCGAGATGCCGATCCGCCGCGGCGCGCTGCGCCGTTGGCGTTCCTGGATCGCGGCACCCATCGGTGCCATCGCGGCAATGAGTGCGGTGTTCGCGAGCACGCTGGTGCCGGTGGGGGCGACCGTGCTCGAAGGCTCGCAGCTGAGCGTCGTCGCGCCGACAACGACGACCCCGAGCGCGCCGACGACGGCTGCGTCGACCTCAGCCCGGCCGCCGGCCGCGGCGGACCCGCCGCCGGACCCGACGGCGACCACGACAACGACCACGACAACGACCAGTCGACCCGACCCGACACACGACAACCGTGCCGTCCTATCTCACACCTGCGCTCGTCGCGGCGACGAGCACCAAACCGGTGAAGGTCTTGCTCGTCGGCGATTCGGTCGCGGGCTCGCTCGGCGTCGGCTTGGCCGAGGAGGCCAAGCAGTACAACGTCCGGATTGCCAACGAAGGGACGCCCGGCTGCTCGCTCTCGATGCAGAACGAGATCAAGGTCCTCTTCTACACCGTGACACCGGACCAGCCCTGTGACGTCAACGACAATCCCGACTCGCTGCTGAGCACCTGGCGCAGATGGGTCGACGCGTACAACCCCGACGTCGTGATCTACGTCGCTCGCGGCGAGACCTTCGACCAAGAGATCGGCGGCCAGTGGGAGAACCTCGGCCAGCCGTCGTTCGACAGCTACGTCGAAGACCGGTTCCGTCAGGCGATCGACGTGCTCGGGTCGAAAGGTGCGGCCGTCGTCCTCGCCACGACGCCCTACTACGACAGCGGGACCGCGCCGACGGGCACGGCGTGGCCCGAAGACAACCCGTCTCGGGTCCAGGCCGACAACGCCGCCATTCGTGCCGCGGCGGCCGCGTCGCCGTCGACCGCCGGCGGCGGTCGGGTGTACGTCTTCGACCTCAATTCCGTTGTGTCTCCCGCGGACACGTACTCACCGACCGTCGGGCCCGTGAACGTCCGCTGCGCCGACGGCGTCCATTTCACACGGTCGGGCGGGATCTTCGTGGGGCTCAAACTGGCGCCGGAGCTGGCCGCGCTGGGTCAGGCCCACGCCACTGCGGCGCCGGGTGGCACCTGGCCGGGCCCTCTGCCACCATCGACACCGACATGGTTCGCGAACTTGCCCTGCCAGTGATCCGTCGTGCCACGAGTGAGGACGTGGACGCGATGGCAGCGCAATTGGCCCGCACCTTCTTCGATGACCCCGTCGCCACCTACGTGTTCCCCAAGGACGCTCGGCGTGATGCGGGGCTGCGCGCCTTCTTCGGCACCCAGATGCGAGCGGACTACCTCCCCTTCGGGGGCTGCTACCTGGCGGAGGGGTACGCGGGCTCGGCCATCTGGGCGCCGGCGGGCAAGCCGCTGCTCACCGGCCTGCGGGGCATCCTGACCATGGTGCCGGTCCTTCCCTACGTCGCGACCAACCTTCTCGCGACGCTGCGTCTGCTGAACCTCGTCGAGTCGCTGCACCCACATGAACCCCACTGGTACCTCGCCAGCCTGGGGACCGCCGTCGACCAGCAGGGGCGGGGTATCGGGAGTGCGCTGATGCAGCCCGTCCTCGGGCACTGCGACTCCGACGGCGTGCCCTGCTACCTCGAATCGTCCAAAGAGCGCAACGTCCCCTTCTACCGCCGCCACGGCTTCGAGGTCGTCAAGGAAGTGCGGCTTCCCGGCGGCCCGCCGCTGTGGACCATGTGGCGGGAACCGCAGCCCGCCGCTGCCTGAGCCCGCCTAGCGGGTCGTGCCGTTCTGCCCCGTGGTGGGGTGGATCCCGTCGGGCATGGACAAGGTGTCGGTGACCACCGTTCCGAGGATGTCGATGACCGCGCGCGCAGGCGCCGAGGGCAGCCCACGACGGCGCTGGGCCACGCCCACCCGGCGGCGGGGCAAGCCCAGCACCGGGAGAACCGAGAAGCGGCCCCGCAGGTGGCCGGGCACGGCCGTGGCCGGGAGGATGGCCGGCCCGTAGCCGTCGAAGGCCAGGGCGGCGATCAGGCGCACGCCGTCGAGCTCCATGGCCGGGCGCAGCGCGACGCGGGCCGGCACGGTGGCGCTGTCGATCTCGGCGCGCAACGCCGTGCCCGGAGCGGGCAACAGGATCTCGAGCTCGGAGAGCTGCTCGAGGTCCACGGAGGCCTCCTGGCCGAGCGGGTGGCCGGGGGGCAGGACGAGGACCAGGTCCTCGTCGAAGAGCTGGGCGGCCATGATCTCGTCACCGCTGAGGGGGAAGGTCACGACCGCGAGGTCCAGCTGGCCCGATGCCAGCTGCTGTTCGAGCGGGACGCTCGAGCCCTCGGCCACGTTGAGATGGATGTTGGGGTGGCGGACCCGCAACAGGTCGAAGAGCTGGGGGACGAGCCACCGGCCCGTCGTGCCGATCATGCCCAGGCGTACCGTCCCGACCACTTCTTCGCGCAGCGCGGTCACGTCGGCCACCATCGCCTCGAGCTCGTTCATCACCCGCCGGGCACGCTCGACCACGACGTCGCCCTCCTCTGTCAGCCGGCCCGAGGCCCGGTCGACCAGTTGGACGTCGAGCTCGCGCTCGAGGCGGGCCACGTGGGCCGAGACGTTCGACTGCACCGTACCTATGGAGGCCGCGGCGGCCGAGAAGCTGCCGGTGTCGGCGATGCCCAGTAGTGCTTGCAGATGTTTCAGCTCCATGGCGGCCCTTGGAAAGAAGTGCTTGCCCCAGTTACGTTTCTCATCAGTATAACTGATAGAAAGTATCTCCTAAAGCTGCTTGACTGATTGCCGAGACGGCGGCAGAATGGAGCTCAAGACCACAGGGAATCGGAAGCCCCCCCTCCCAAACCCTGGTGAGTCTCGAGAAGGGATCGCCCTCCCCCCCGGCGGTCCCTTCTCCCAATTTCAGGCCCGTTTCGGGCGCGGATCGTCGGAGCGACCGCGGCCCCCTCACCGCGCTCGTCGAGCCCTCTGACCCCCGATCGACTGCTTTAGGCTGCGTGTCCGTGGTGACCAGCGGGACACATGGCGGCACGAGCGCCGTCTTCATCGACCTCGACCGGACGCTGCTGTGCCATGCCTCGGGCCAGGTACTCAACCGAGCCCTGGTGCAAGAGGGCGTGCTCCCCGAGGGCCGCTCGTTGCCGGGCGACCGGCTGCTCTATGCGGTCAACGACCGCTTCGGCGAGAACCTGTTGTCGATGAGCCTCGTGCGGGCGGCTGCCCGGGTGGCCCGGGGCTGGCACCAGGACCGGGTACAGGCGGCCGGTCGCAGGGCCGTCGCCTCCCTGAGCGAGCTGGTCGCCCCCTTCGCACCACAGCGCCTGGCCGCCTTCCGCTCCGAGGGACACCGCCTGGTGCTCACGACGACCACGCCCGTCGACATGATCGCCCCGTTCGCGGAGGCCTACGGATTCGATGACCTCATCGCCACCGCATACGAGACGGACGAGGGCCGCTACACGGGCCGTCTCTACGAGGGTTTCGTCTGGGGGACCGGCAAGCTGGCGGCCGCCCGCCGCTGGGCCGAGGCCAACGCGGTCGACCTGGCCGCGTGCCATGCCTGCAGCGACAGCATTTTCGACGTCCCCCTTCTCTCGAGCGTCGGCACGCCGCACGCCGTCAATCCCGATCCGTCGCTGACTGTCGTCGCCACGGCACGACGCTGGTCGATCGAGCACTGGGACCGACCCCCGGGGGTCCCGAGCGTCATCGGGTTCGAGCCGTACCACCTCTTGCGGCCTTTCGTCCGCAAGCTCTCCTTTCCCTACGCCCGCTTCGACATCGCCGGCGTCGAGCATGTGCCCTCACGCGGGCCCGTGCTCCTGGCCTCCAACCACCGGAGTTACTTCGACGTGGCCGCGCTTGCGCTCGTGGCCCGCGAAATCGGGCGGCCCGTGCGGTTCCTCGGCAAGCAGGAGATCTTTGACGCGCCGGTCGTCGGGATGGTCGCGCGTGCGATCGGAGGCATCCCGGTCGACCGCGGCAGCGGATCGAGCCAGCCGCTGCGCGCCGCCGAGGCCGCGCTGAAGGCTGGAGAGGTCGTCATCGTCCTGCCCCAGGGCACCATCCCGCGGGGCTATGACTTCTTTGACCCCGTACTGCATGGCAAGACCGGGACGGCGCGCCTCGCCGCGTCCACTGGCGCGACCGTCGTGCCCGTCGGACTGTGGGGGACCGAGAAGGTGTGGCCGCGATCGGCCCGGGTTCCCGACGTGACGCTCGTACGCCAGCCGCCGACCATCATGGTGCGCATCGGCAAGCCGGTGGCGTTGTCGCTCACCGATGCCAAGGCGGACACGAACACCATCATGCAGGCCATCAGCGCGCTGTTACCGCCCGAAGCTCGGGAGCATCACGAGCCCACCCCCGACGAGCTGGCGCGCACGAAGCCCCCTCGGTGAAGGCCCAGCTCGCCAGCGTGACGACGCGTGCGGTGAACGCCGCATCCCGCCGGCTTGGCCGCGGTCAGGGGACCGTCGCCGGAGGCCGAGCCGGGCTTCGTCTCGACCGGCGGTTGCTCGAGCATCTGAGTGCCGGGCGCCTCGTCGTCCTGGTCAGCGGGACCAACGGGAAGACCACGACGACGCGGCTGGCGACCGTCGGCCTCGGGGTTGGCGGGGAGGTCGTCGTCAGCAACGAGACCGGGTCCAACATGCCTCCGGGCCACGTGGCCGCCCTGGCGGGGACGGATGCACCTCGCGCCGTGCTCGAAGTGGACGAGGCCTACCTGCCGCGGGTGCTCACCGCCACTGCGGCCGCTGCTGTCGTCTTGTTGAACCTCTCTCGTGACCAGCTCGACCGCAGCAACGAGGTGCGAATGGTGGCGGGGCGCTGGCGTGCCGCGCTGGCGGCCGCGCCGCACACCCACGTCATCGCCAATGCCGACGACCCGCTCGTCGTGTGGGGTGCGGGCGTCGCGCGCACCGTGCACTGGGTGGGCGCGGGACTGCGTTGGCAGCTCGATGCGGTCGGCTGTCCGTCGTGCGAGGAGCGCATCACCTTCGGCGAGGGCGCGTGGTCGTGTGCGTCGTGCGGGTTCGCCCGCCCTGAGCCAGAGGTGAGTCTGGTACCGGGCCCGGACGGCACCGCATGCGCCGTGTGGGCGGACGGCCGCAAGCACCCCGTCGCGCTGCTCCTGCCTGGACGGTTCAATCTCGCCAACGCGCTGATGGCGGCGGTGGCATGCGAGGCGTGCGGCGTGGACGCCGCGGCGGCCCTCGATGCCATGGCCTCGGTCCACGAGGTGGCCGGCCGTTTCACGGTGCGCAGTTTCGGCGACGTCCGCGCACGGCTCATGTTGGCCAAGAATCCAGCGGGGTGGACCGAACTGCTCGACCTCGTGGCCGGGGCAGACACCCCGCTTGTCATCAGCATCAACGCGACGCGTCGCGGACGGCACCGATCCGAGCTGGCTGTGGGACGTCCCCTACGAGCGCCTTGCCGGGCGGTCCGTCGTGGCGACCGGGGAGCGCTTCCGCGACCTGTCCGTGCGGCTGCACTACGCCGGCGTCGCGCATGCCTGCGAGGCCGACCCGGTGGAGGCGATACGCCGCGCGGCGCAGGGTGCCGATGCTCACACGCCTGGCATGGTCGACGTCATCGGGAACTACACGGCCTTCCACGATCTGTTGCGGGTGCCCAGATGAGCAGCGTGCTCCGCGTGGCGGTGGTGTACCCGGACCTGCTGGGGACCTACGGCGACGGTGGGAACGGGCTCATCCTCGCCCGGCGGGCGGAATGGCGGGGCCGGCCGGTCGAGCTGCTGCAGGCAGTCTCGGATCGCCCGCTGCCCGCGGCGGACGTCTACTGTCTCGGCGGGGGCGAGGACGGGCCCCAGGTCCGAGCGGCGCGCACGCTGATCGACGACGGCACGCTCGCCCGACGCGTCGCCGACGGTGCCGTCGTGCTTGCCGTGTGCGCAGGGTTTCAAGTGGTCGGGCGAACCTTTCCGGGAGCCGACGGCTCCCCGCACGAGGGGCTCGGCCTCCTCGAGGTGGACACGGTGAAGGGGGAGGGCGCGCGTGCGGTCGGTGAGGTGCTGGTGGAACCGACCGGGATCGAGGACCTGCCGACGCTGACCGGCTTCGAGAACCACGGCGGGCGCACCATGCTCGCCGAAGGTGCGACCCCACTCGGACGCGTCGCCGTCGGTGTGGGAAACGGCGGGGGCGATCACTCAGAGGGCGCCGTCAACGGCCGCATCGTAGGAACGTACCTGCACGGTCCGGTGCTGGCGCGCAACCCCGCCCTGGCCGACACGCTGTTGCAGTGGGCGCTCGGGGATGTGGTCCTCACACCCATCGACGACGTCACCTCGGAGCGGTTGCGCGACGAGCGCTTTGGCGCAGTGCGGCGGCGGCGCCGGCTGCGTCGCGCATCGTGACGGACGAAGGAGGGAACTGATGCGGGCGCTGCTCAACGTGTTGTGGTTTGTGCTCTCGGGCCTCTGGCTTGCGATCGGCTACGTGCTCGTGGGCCTCGTCTTGTGCATCTTGATCATCACGATCCCTTTCGGCATCGCCTGCTTTCGTCTCGCGGCCTTCGTGGTGTGGCCCTTCGGCCGGGCCGTGGTGCGCAGGCCCGATGCCGGGGCGCCGTCGACCGTCGCCAACGTGGTGTGGTTCGTCGTGGCCGGGCTGTGGATGGCACTGGCCCACCTCGTCCTCGGCGTTCTTTTGTGTCTGACCATCATCGGGATCCCGCTCGGTCTCGGGAACTTCAAGCTGGCCGCAGTCGCCCTCGCGCCGCTGGGCAAGGAGATCGTGCCGACCAGCGACCCGCGCGCTCGGGAGGGCGCGATCGTCTTCTGAACAAGCGCGACCGGGTCGCGAGCACGATCTCGGTCACCGGGCCGCGGCCGCGGCGGCGTCGTGGGTCACGAGATCCCTGGCCACGACCACGGTGCCGCCGAAATGCCGGTGGGCCAGGGCGGCCCACTCCTCCTCGGCATCGGGCGCGGGAGCCGGCACCAGGTGTGTGAGGACGAGCGTGCCCACTCCGGCGCGTGCCGCCGTGCGCGCTGCGTCTTCCACCGTCGAGTGGTAGTCGAGGACGTCGGTCAGCCGGGGCAACCCGATCGGCTCAATCAGGTCGCGCCGGACGACGGTGTGCACCAGGACGTCGGCTCCGGTGCAGAGCTCGTCGAGTCCGGTGCACGGGATGGTGTCGCCCGCGAGGACCACGGAGAGGTCGCCCTCGTCGACCCGGTAGCCGACGGTGGGTCGGACCGGCGCATGGTCGGTGGAGGCGGCGGTGACCACGACCGGACCGTCGCGCCAGACCTCGCCGCGGGCGCACTCGACGACCGCGGGTCGAGGGACGCCACTGCAGGTCCGCATGGTGGGCCAGCCGGTACCCGATGTCGAGCTCGAGCATGGATTCGGTCGCCTGCACCAGGGTGGCGGTGCCCGCCGGCCCGAACACGGTGAGGGGATCTGGTTGGAAGCTCATGATCCAGCGCGAGGTGATGACGTCGTTGAGGTCGGTGATGTGGTCGCTGTGGAGGTGGGTCACGAAGAGTCCCCGCAGCGCGCCGGCGCCGGACCCGGCCGCCGCCGCGCGCATGAGGACCCCGCGGCCGCAGTCGAAGAGCAGGTCTCCCGCCGCGGTGCGGACCAGCGTGGAGGGTCCGGCGCGTGCGGGATCGGGGAGTGGACTGCCGCTGCCGAGTACGGTGACTTGCACGGCACAGGTGTTACCATCCCGCGACGGGCGGCGTTGTGTCCTGGTGAGCCCCGGTTGAGTCGCTCGTTGAAACCGTCCCGCGGCGTCGGCCACACACTCGATGAGGACCATCAGGGATCGCAGGTTGCCCCGTCACTAGGATCCGCGCAGAGGTTTGGGAATGAGGTGCGTTGAACGTCACACAGACGTCGGGTCGCGACTCGACGAAGATGGTCCTGGTCGTCGAGGACGAGCGTCCCCTGCGCTTCATGACACGCGAGATCCTCGAGCGCAACGGCTACGCCGTGCTCGACGCGGGCGACGGAGAATCCGCGCTCGAGCTGAGCCGCGACCACGACGGCCGGATCGACCTGCTCCTGACCGACGTCGTCATGCCCCGAATGCAGGGCACCGAGTTGGCCGATGCGATCCGATTGCAACGGCCCGAGATCGCCGTCGTCTACATGACGGGGTACGCCAGGGAGGCCTTCCGCGATCGTGGCGTGCGACCGGTCGCGCTGGTGGAGAAGCCGGTCACCGAGGACCATCTGCTCGAGATGGTGCGCGAGCACCTGCCGGGCTGAGCCGGCCCGACATCACAGAGGCGTTAGTCGGGCCACTCCGCGTTCCGGACCCGCGACGGCGGCTCGTCGAGCGCCCAGGCCCGGCGCCACGGCGACGCCGAGGGTCCTCGGTGCGCCGTCTCCGCGCCCGGAATCGGAGCCACTGCGCTGACCGAACGGCGCGCCTGCCACCAGTCTGAGTGGACCTCCCGCGAGAGGGTGGCGACGGCGGCTTCGACCCGGTCGGAGAATCGGCGCGTGTTCTCGCCGTCGTCGGGCGTCATCGGCGCGCCGAAGAGGACGGCGATCGGCGCGCGGCGCAAACGGCCGCCGCGTCGCGCTTCGGTGCCCGAGCCACCAGGCGCCGGCGCGTCGGCGTCAGAGCTCTTGGGGAGGACGTGGCGAGTCCCGTGCAAGTAGACCGGGACGACCGGGCGCCCGGTGCGTCGGCCCAGGTAGCCGGCACTGGCGGGGTGGAAGGGCTGGGTCCAGCCGTCGGGCGACCGTCCGCCCTCGGGGAAGATGACCAGGTTCCAGCCGTCTGCAAGGAGTTGGGCCGCGGTGTCGATGGACTTGCGGTTCACCCGGCTGCGCTCAATGGGGATGGCGGCCAGCGCGAACGACCAGAGCACGGACTTCCACGTGCGGTCGAAGAAGTAGTCCGACGCGGCAGCGACGACGGTGCGGTGCCGGAACTCGACGGGGAGCGTGGTGAGCAGGAGAGGAGTGTCGATGTGGCTCGCGTGGTTGGCCGCGAAGATCACGGGGCCATCGAGGTGTTGGAGGTGCTCGAGCCCGCGCACGGTGGCGGGCGCCAGGATGTGGGCCGCGGGCCGGGCGACGTTGTCCAACACGACGGCGCGGGCAAGGCGAACCGGGTATCGCCGCGACCACTCGTGGTCGTACTCGAGGCCGACCTTGCGTTCGGGATCTGGTCGCTCGACCGACGTCGGCCACGACGGCGCTGCGAGAGGGAAGCGCGCCGCGCGCACTCTGCCCCGTAGGCCGGTATCGGCCATCAGTGCACGTCCGACATGAAGATGGGCGGGTTGTGTACATGGGTGAGCGTGGCGGACGGTCCGACGACGTCGGACGCGATCTCCAACGCGTCGTCGAGCGAGCTGGCCGGCGAGAAGCCGAGTCGGCGCACAGCCTTGGGGTTCCCCCCGACGACGATCACCCGGCCGACGTGGGCCAGCGCGTGCGCGCACCAGTACCACATGTAGAAGGGGTGTACGCCGTGGTAGGCGTGGCCCGTCCGGTACAGGTGCACGTACCACGGATCGGTGGCGAAGGACTCCTCGAACTCTTTGTGCATCCGCATCGGGTCGACCGTCTGCGTCAGCACCTGCTCGTAGAAGTCGATGTAGCTCGGGTGGTGGCCCGGGTGGAATTCGGGCCTGGTCGGGTGGCGCATGATCACGACGCCTCCCTCACGCACCAGCGGCTTCCCTCGGTACATGTTGAAGAAGTAGCCGAGGCCGAGGCAGGCGACCAGGATCGGGTTCATGATGGAGTTCACGTTGTAGGGACAGATGTAGGGCAGCCCCATGGTCAGGATGTCGGTCTGCCCTTCCACGTCGACGCCCTGCTGGGCCCAGACGTTGGCCGTCGTGAGCGCGTGGACGGCCTCGACCTCTCCAGCCTGGACGGACGTCAACGCGTGCGGCGAGCGGATGGCCTGGAATATCTGCCGCGCCACCCGGGGCGGTGTCTTGGCCAGCGCGGCCGAGGAGGCGGCATAGGTGGCGCGATCGCGCACGGACCACTCCCACTCGCGCTTCTGGAGGAACTGGAAATTGGACGGAAACGTGTCGTTGTTCAGCGTCGTCTCGATCTGGAACACCTGCACGCCCGAGTCCGCGATCAGGCGCCCCATGCGCCAGTTGGACGTGTGCAGCTCCGAGGACGGTTGGTCCATGAACGACTTCGAGTGGCGCATCGTCTGGGGGTTGTGGTGGTGGCGCAGGCTGCGGTAGCTCGCCAGGCCCGTCGCCACGCTCTTGTGGCCGCCGTCCATGGCCACCAGGTTGATGTTGACGTAGACCAGCAGATCCGACGTCGCGGCGCGCTTGTTGATCTCTACCTCTTCGCCCTGCTCGGTCTGGCCCAGGTGGATCAGGTTGTCCGGGTCCTCGGCGTCGTGTTGGGTCAGTAGGCCGTGGGGGGCGAACGCGTCATAGACCCGGTCGCCGAGGGCGTGGCGCAGCTCGTCTTCGGTCATGCGGCGGTGCAGGGCCAGGGCGGCGACGAGCATCACGTCGTCGACACCCGCCTCGGCGGCCATGTCCAAGACGGTCTCGATCACCATCTGGCGGACGTCGGGTGCCTCCATCGGGGGCAAGGGGAGCGACACGTCGTCGAAGCAGATCGTCAGCTTCATCCCGGGACGCAAGAGGGCAGGAAGGGGATCGCGGTCACCTTCGGGGTGCAACAGCGCGTGACGGATGGCCCCGTACGGATCCTGGATCGGCTTCATCGGCTCGGGCGCATAAATGACCCGGCTCCCCTCGGGCAGGCTCTGGAGGGTGAAGCCCTCGCCGTTCCAGAACAGGGTGGGCGGCGTCGACTTGTCCACCTCGAGAACGAAGCCGGGTCGACGGCTCATCGGGACGATCCTTTCGCTACGTCGAATGCGATCTTGACCGCACCGCGACGGCCCGCCGCGCCGGCATGCGCGACCGCGTCCTCGAAACGGGTCAGGGGATAGGTGGCGGTCACCAGGCGACCCGTCCGCTGTGACGCGACGACGTCGAAGGCGAGAGAGAAGGTCGAGGCGGGATCGTGCCGACCCCCGGCGCGCTCGGTGCCGTACGCATACGCGCCGGCGAGCCGCACCTCACGGTGCCAGAGAGGTGCGAGATCCACCGTCACCTTTCCCGGCATCCCGACCAGACACACGGTGCCCCGTGGCCGCACCATGGCAAGTGACTGGGCAATGGACTCGGGGCTGCCGACGCAATCGATCACCACGTCGGCACCCGACGAGAGGGTCGCGGTCAGGCCTGCGGCGCCGCCGTACGACAGTGAGCGCGAGTGCCGTCGCACGGCCCGCGCCAGCTGGTCGGGGGGCAGGGCCTCTGTGCATCCGAGCTCTCGGGCGAGCTTCTGTTGGTGTGCGTAGCGCGCACCCACCAAGAGCACCGAAGGCGTGGGGCACAGGCCTACCGACGCGAGATGGCCCAATGCCGCTGTCACCACAAGCCCGAGGGTGCCGGCTCCTATGACAGCGACGACGTCGCCCTCGATGATCGGCGCGCCGAGCACGGCGTGCACCGCACATGCGACGGGCTCGGTCGTGACGGCGTCGGCGTCGCTGAGGTCGTCGGGCACGACGAAGAGCTGGCTGGCATGCGCCACGAACCCGGTGCTGGACCAACCGCCTCCGGTGTCGGCACAGAAGCCGGTCTGTAAGCCGGGCCGGATGTGGCCGAAGGCGACACGGCCACAATTGCCGACCTGGCCGGCCTGACAGGCGGCGCACGGCGGTTCGATGCCTCTGGCGGCGCAGCCGAGCACCGGTTGGAGAACGACGCGGCTGCCCGCTGGGAGCGGTCCGCCGTCTGCGCCAATCCCGTCCTCGCTCATGGTGCCGACGACTTCGTGGCCCGGCACGAAGGGAAACGAGACGATGTCCTCGAAGTAGCGGGAGCTGCGCCCATCGAGTGTCGCCAGGTCGGATCCGCAGATACCCGAGAGTGTCGGGTCCACCCGGAACCAGTCCGCGCCGGGAACCTCGGGCGCGTCACGGTCGACCAGTCGCAGCGGCCCTATGCCGGCGCCCCGGCCGGACCCGAAGGACGACGCGACGCGCGCGGCAGCGAAGCGCGGCAGCGAGCGCTCGAACAAGAGCGTGCTCATCGGCCCATTACCGCTCGGGGGGCCTTGACGTCGAATGGACCGAGCGGGAGCGGTCGGTGCGAACCGCCCTCGGCCTTGGCCCAGTGCTCGACGTGCCAGCCGCGGCGCCGGGCGATGGCTGAGAGCCGCGCCTCGGGGTTGACTGCCACGGGGAAGCCCACCGCCTCGAGCATGGCGAGGTCACTGGCCGAGTCGGCGTAGGCGACGGACTCCTCGAGGGAAAGGGAATGTTCGGTGGCGTAGTCAGCCAGGAGCAGGGCGCGCGCTTCGCCGATGGGGGGGAGTGTTGTGAGGTGCCCCGTGAGACGACCGTCACGCACCTCCATCTCGGCGCACACGATGTCGTCGAAGAGAGGCCGGATGGGCTCGATGATGAAGTCGAGCGCTCCCGTGATCAGCAGCGTGCGGTGACCGATCGCGCGGTGGGCGCGCACCCGGGCGAACCCGTCGGGAAACGAACGCGTCAGGAGCTGACGGTGGAAGAGCTCCCATGAGTCGTCTCGCAACTGCTCGATCGGCGCATCCTCGAAGCGGAGATAGAACGACCGGAGGAAGTCGCCTCGGTCGCGCCGGTCCAGTGCCAGCAGCGACGGGCCCTGCCGGACGAGATCGGCGACGAAGCGGACGCGGCGGGACGGCGAGAGGTGCCGGCTGGCCAGCCAGGCGTAGGTGTCGACCACGTTCGACGACATGAGCGTGTGCTCCAAGTCGAACACGGCCAGATGCCGGTCGGGTGAGAGGATGGCGCGCCGCTGCCGTTCCGGGCGCTTGTCGACGACGGACTTGCCCGGCTTCGTGCGCACCCGGGTGTGCTCGAGCACCGACGGCAGATGGACCTCGAGCACGTAGCGGTCCCAGTCGATCACGGCGGGGTCGAATTCGAACCGGGCGCCGTCGTCAGCATCGGACTCTTGGCGAAGCTCGAGCAGGTTGTCAATGCGGTAGCGCGCGTCGGTCTCGGTGTAGGCGCCGTACAACTCGACGTAGCCCAGGGCGCGCTTGGCCAACACGTGGCGGTCTTCGATGCGGGCGGCCAGCTGCGCCTGTCTGCCTCGGATCGGCAAGGCAGTGATCAGTTTTTCTACGAACGTCATGACCGTGTCCGCTCGGCGGAGCTGGCGCTGCACCCTGCCGCGCCCGGGGAACGACCACTCCGGCACGCTGATCGGCTGCCCCCGGTCGTCGTAGAGCGGATTGCGCTGGAAGAACCCTGTGGCGAGGTCGACCAGGCGCCCGTAGCGCAACGGGTTCCTGACACCCGACGCCACCTGGTACACCTTCGGCCCGTCAGGGTCGGGACCGCGCGCTGCGACGGCGAGGATGGCGGCAACGACGAGGTCGACGGGGATCACGTCGACGATGCCTTCGGGCACACCAGGGAACTCGGCCAGCAAGCCACGCGCAAACGAAACGATGATCGGCTCGGCCATCCGGAAGCCGCGGATCCAACCGGGGCGGGGCTCGGCCAGGGCCGACTCGATGATCGACGGACGGACCACGCTGATCGGTACCTTCTCCGCCCATTCCTCCACGAGCGCCCGCTCGCCCAACGCCTTGGTGAACGGGTAGGCGTCGGGCCAGCCGAGTGAGAGCGCGCGTGCCGTGCCCGCCTTGACCAGCTCGTCGCTGACCCATTCCTCACGGAGTTTCTCCGAGCGCGCCGCGATGAGATGGTCGCCTGCCGCGCCGATCTCGCCGCGGCCCCTCTTCGTGAATTCCGCGAGCATGTGGGGTTTGCGCGACTCGGCCTGGAGGTCGTCACGCAGGCGGCGGGCGGAGGTGACTTCGTCTTTCCACGGGACGTCGAGGGTGTAACGGTTCTCGCTGAGCAGCTCCTCTTTCGCTTCCCCCTGGTGGGTGCTCGCGACATAGGCGGTGGACACTGCGATCAGATGGGCGCTCGTTCCGGCGTCGACCATGGCCGCGGCAACGCGCGACGGGCCCAGCAGATTCACCTCGACCGCCTGGCTCAGGGGCGCGTCGAAAGAGACGGTGGCGGCAGAGTGGATGACGACGTCGGCCGCCGCGAGCGCAGCCCGGCCGGCCTCGTCGAGGCCGAGACCGTCGCGCCCCACGTCGCCCGCCACTGCATGCACCCGTCGCTCGATCAGCGGCGAGAACTCCTCGCCCAATTCGGAGCGCAAGCGGTCGAAGCAGTCGTTCTTGATCACCTCACGGGCCAGCCGGGCCTCGGCGTCGCTCCGGCGCCCGGGGCGCACCAGGACCGTCACGTCGGCGTCGGGCACGCAGCGGACAATCCTCTCGACCAGGGCGGTGCCCAAGAACCCGGTTGCGCCGGTGACGAAGAAGCGCCTCCCTCGCAGGTCCCGCTCTATGGGCATCAGAAATGTCTACCACCGAGGGCGGAATCTGTCTACCATTTGGTAAGTGACCAGTTCCGAGGCCAGTTCTTCTACCAGCGAGCGGATCCTCGATGCCGCCCTCTCGTCCTTCGCGAGCAGGGGTTATGAGGCGACGTCCCTCGACACCGTGGCCAAGAGCCTGGAGCTCACCAAGCAGTCGATCCTGTACTGGTTTCCCTCCAAGGACGCGCTCTTGGAGGCGGTCATCGCCCGGAGTGCGGGGGACCTGGCCGCCGCGCTCGAAACGGCGTTGCAGCGCGCGGGCGAAGGGTGGGAGAGGGTCGAGGCGGTCGTCAGGTCAGTGTTCCGCCTCGCGGCACGCCAGCCCGAGCTCCTCGGGACTGCTCCGCGAAGTGGGCCGGCTCGGGCCGCCGGCCGCGACCCAGATGACGCTCGCCCTCGAGCCACTCGTGCAGCGGGCGTCGTCGTTCCTCGAGGCGGAGATGGATGCGGGCGCGATGCGCCGGCACGACCCGCGGTTGTTGTTGCTGGCCATCTATTCCACCGTCATCGGCATGGTGACCGAGGTCGAGGTTTTGCGGGCGCTGGGTGAGGAGCCGACGGCGCGATCGCTGGTACGCCGGCGGGCGGACGTGCTGCAGTTGTTGCGCTCGGCGTTGCTCCTGGAGCCGGCAGGGCTCGACTCGCGATCGGCCGCCTCGGATCGCGGCGCGACTCCGGAGCCGACGTGCCGGTGGCCGCTATTCAGTCGGTTTGGGGATCTTCTTCCGGGGTGGCGATTTGGGCGTATAGCGCTTGTTGGCGCTCGGCGGTTTGCGTTCGGAAGGCGTCGACGAGGTCTTGGATCCCGGCTTTCGCTGCCTGTGTGCGGTCCCGGCCGCGTGGCCGGCTGGCTGCCTCGCGTGCGATGAGCTTCGTGTTCGTCGTCCCATATTTGTTGATTCGCCACGCCCGCAGCATGAACCACCCGCCGAGGAGGATGAACACGAGTCCGATGATCCCGAAGGGCAGGGTGAACGCAAAGCCGATCAGGAACAGGTCGAAGGTGAGGAACGTGCGCTTGCTTCTTCCAGAGGGCGAGGGCCCCCAAGGCGCAGAGGATCAGGATCACTCCCGTCAGAAGCCAGGCGTCGGGGGCAACGGCGATGGAGTTCTTCCCGGCCTTGGTGATCTTGTTGGCCGAGTTGATGTAGATGGCTGCGGCCAGGGCAGCTGCGGCGGCCAGGATCAGGGACCAGCGGGCCAATTTCTGCTCGAGCGGGTCGAGCGTCGACATGGCGGCCTTGCGCTTCTCCGGAGGAATGATCTCCGCCGGGTCGCGGCCGCCGGCGTCGGCACCTCCTGAGGAGGTGGGCCCGGAGAAGACACTGAGGAGCCGGGAGCTCCAGGCCTGGGGTTTCTTGCTGCCGTTGTCGGCGGTCGACGTCATGTCTGATCTCAGGGTACTGGTGCCTCTCGAGGCCCCCAAATCACCCCCCGGCGGGGACGAGCGGTCAACCTGGTGCCGACTACGGTTGTGCTCCGGTATCGCCCCGGAGGGGCGCTTAGCTCAGCTGGTTAGAGCGCAGCCTTCACACGGCTGAGGTCGTGGGTTCGAGTCCCGCAGCGCCCACCAGGTCAGAGGCACTTTTTGCACTCTGACCAAAGAGGATGTCCTAGAAATGTCCTACGACGCAGTAGCGTCGTGGAATGGCCAGTAGGACAAGCAGCAAGAGCAGACCGGGCACGATGCGAGAGCGCTCGCCCGGCCACTGGCAACTCCGCGCTTTTGCTGGACCCGATCCCGTCACCGGCAAACCGCGCCAGATGGCGCGCACGTTCACGGGTACCGAGCGCGCGGCAGCCAAAGCGCTCGGCAAACTCGTGTCGGAGGTCGAGTCGGGCAAGTTCAACCGGACCAACGTCACCGTGGGGCAACTTCTCGACAAGTGGCTCAAAGCAGCAGAGCGAAGCCAGCGTCCGCGTACGGTCTACGAGAACCGACGCAAGATCGAGGCCCGGATCCGTCCAACTCTCGGGGCGGTCCGGCTCGACAAATTGGAGCCGGACACTCTTGGACACCGCGTACGGCCGGTGGTTGGACGAGGGTCTCTCGCCGGCAACGGTGCACAAGTACCACGCCATCATCTCGGCGGCGTGCAATCAGGCGGTCAAGTGGGGGTGGATCGACCGGGCACCCACGGCCCGGGCCACGCCTCCGAGAGTCGATCGGGTCGAGATGAAAGTGCCAACGCCCAAGCAGTTGACGATGCTGGTGAAGGCGGCCGAGGCGGCCGACCCGGTGCTGGCCACCGCCGTGGCTCTGGCCGGCCCTGACGGGAGCCCGTCGAGGCGAGATCGTGGCGCTCAAGTGGTCCGACATCGACCTGGTCGAACGGCCGGGCGCGCATAGCCCGCTCGCTCACCATCGCCCGAGGCGAGCAGCACACCGGTCCGACGAAGACGCACCAGTCCCGGGATATTGCCCTGGACCCCGTCTGCGTCGAGATACTGAGGCAACGGTGGGCCTACATGGTCGATCTGTCCGAGTGGGCCGAGTCCCCGATGGTGCCCGACCCGTACGTGCTCAGTTACAACGCCAACGGCGGACTGCCGGCGAGCCCGGACACGCTGACCCACGGGTTCGGAAAGCTGTGCGTGGCGATGGAACTGCCTGCCCTGAAGAAGCTTCGCCAGACCAAGCCGAAGGCCAAGCGAACGGACCTCGTACCCGGGGAGCGCTGGCCGTTCCGCTTCCACGACTTGCGACACTTCAGCGTCACCACGCTGATTGCCGCTGGGGTCGATGTTCGAACTGTCGCCGATCGTCACGGTCACGCCAGGGCGACCATGACCTTGGATCGATACGCCCACGCCCTCCCCGAGCGTGACCGGGCCGCTGCGGGCATCCTCGGCGCGGCTTTCACGCCGTCACTACCCGACCCAAGGCCAAGCGGGCGTGACCCGCCTCGACGGAGAACTGACGCCTTGTACGCTTTCGGGTATGACCAGCACGTTCGTTCCGCGGTCGCCCATGGGTGAGCGCCTGTCCGAGCGACGGGCGGCGATTCTGGCCGCCGCCGCACGGCGCCACGCCTCGAACGTCCGCGTCTTTGGCAGTGTCGCCCGAGGCGACGACACGGGCACCAGCGACATCGACCTCCTCGTCGACCTTGACCCCGACGCCAGCCCGCTCGATCTGCTCGACCTCGGTTGCGACCTCGAGGACGAGCTGGGCGTGAAGGTCGACGTGGGGACACCGGCGTCTTTGCGGGCGTTCCTCCGAGATGAGGTGCTGGCCGAAGCCGTTGCGCTGTGAGCCGAAGGGATGTGGCGTGGTTGGCCGACATCCTGGAAGCCATTGATGCGATTGAGGCCTACGTCGCCGAGGGCAGTCTCAGCCAGGGGATGGTCTACGACGCCTGCCGGGTTCGGCTCATTGAGATCGGCGAAGCCGTCAAGAACATCGACCCGAACCTGTTGGCAACAATTCCGTCCATTCGATGGAGAGCGATATCGAGAATGCGGGATCGATTGGCTCACCACTATTTCGACACTGACCATGCTCTGGTGGAATACGTGGTCAACGAGGAACTGGTGCCGCTTCGAGCGGCGGCTGTCACGCTGACTGAGATCGCCGCTACGTTCAATGACATTTCCGCCGGAGACGAGCCACCCACTCCCGAAGCGGACACGTAATCAGTGGTCCGTTCGGGACTCACGGATGTGCATCTTCGCCGTGGAGGTATCGCTCCAGGCGCGGCACCGAAACCCTCCACCTTCCTCCGATTTGGATTGCAGGGCTGAACTGTCCCGTGCGACACAGGCGGTAGAGAGTGTCGGCGTGCAGACCGATGCGCCGGGCGGTTTCAGGAATCGAAATGAGGTCGGGGGCGGGGTACTCAGCACGGATCTGTTTGAGCGCCGTGAGAGGTGACGCCGAAGTCGAGGGCATGAGAGTCCATCCTTTTTCGGCCCGGAGGGACCGTCACTAACCGGGCCGGGAAACCGCCATCATCGGCCCATACCCCGATCGAACCAGCGTGCCGTGTACCGAAAATCGATCCGTGCGGTTTAGCTTTTTGAATGCGAATTGGACGTGCTCGATCAGCCGGGCGGAGGTGGGTCCGGATCCAGAGAGCTTCTTTTCGGGGCCGCGGCGTTCGTCGCCCGACACGAACGCAATGCCACCGGCGCTCTACGGCGTCAAGTCACCGCCTCGGCTCGCAAGAACTTCTGGCGGTCTCCCGATCCTTTACGTTCGCCCTGCGGGCGAACCGCCAGAAGTTCTTGCTCGGCCCAGGGGCTTCCCTCACCGGGACTGGACTCCGCTCCGCTGCCGGTGGTGATCTCGGTCATGCGAACGACGCAGCGGCGTCGTTCGCGCCGAACATCGAGCATTGGACCGAGGCCGACAGCTGGGCGACGACGACGAACTTCATGCAGCGCCGAGCGGGGCCACCCGGCGCTGACCCCGAGGCCAGCGCTCCGAGCTGAAGGGCAGCCAAGAGATCCTCACGTTCGAGATCAGGATGGTCCTCGATGATCTCCTCAATGCTCACTCCGACGCCAAGAGCTCCAGCAGGTTCTCGAAGGGGTAGCGCAAACCTCGCACCGTGGGCTGACCATGGCAGACCGAGGGTCGGTGGTGATGCGCTCCAGCCGTGACATACACGCCACCGTAGAGACGACATATCCCATACCAGCCCCGTCGCTGTCCACCACCGCTGCATCACTTCACAGACTGACGTCTCCGGACCCTCGCCAAGCTCACCATCACCAGCAGTCCATCAGCCACATCACGTCGCGGCACACGAATGGCATCAGAGGGCTTCCAAGGGCCGATCGTGGTCGGAGATCGGCTGAGGAAGTGTGGGACGACCGGCGTCCCGGCCGTGGGATGCACCGTGCTTTCAATCCGCAGGATGACGTTGGGGTCGGGCTATCGGTACCTGATGGAGTCGGTGGCCGCCGGCGATGGGGCGCGCCACCAGTCGATGAGTCTGGCCGACTACTACGCCCATTCGGGAACGCCGCCGGGCGTGTTCCTCGGCGCCGGCCTGGCCGCCCTCGACGGCGGCCGAGGAGTCGAGATCGGGTCAGAGGTCAGCGAGCAACATCTGTTCAATCTTCTCGGGATGTGTGCCGATCCGATCAGCGGCAAACCCCTGGGGCGCCCGCCCCTCCGCTCGCGACCCTCATCGGCCACGGGTAGGGCGGGTCGAATCGGAACCATCGGTGCACCCGTCGACGTCGCCGGTCGGGTGGAGCCGGCGACCCGCGACGAAGCCGAGGAACGAGCACTCACCGGGACGAACCGGACGCCGGTGGCCGGCTTCGACCTCACCTTCTCTCCCAGCAAATCGATCTCGACGGCATGGGCCTTGGCCGACGCCGACACCAAGGCGGCGATCTATGCCTGCCATCGCCGGGCCATCGAGGTCGTCCTCACCTACGCCGAGCGCGAGGTCTTCCACTCGCGTTCGGGCCGAAACGGCGTGGTGCAAGAGGACGTCGAGGGCGTGGTGGCCACCGCCTTCACCCACTTCGACTCGAGGGCCGGCGACCCCCAGCTCCACGACCATGTGGTGGTGGCCAACCGGGCCCGGTCGGTCTCCGACGGGGCGTGGCGCACGCTCGATTCACGGGGTCTGTTCAAGAGCGTGGTCATGCTCGGAGAGCTGCACCAGGGCATCCTCGCCGACCTGTTGACCCAGGAGTTGGGGTGGGACTGGGACGAACGGTCACGGCGACATTCCGAGGAGGTCCGCTGGGAGGTGGCCGGGGTTCCCGAGACACTGCTGGCCGAGTTCTCGCAACGGTCCGCCGCCATCGAGGAACGCAAGGAGGCGCTGATTCCCGCGTTCGTCGCCGCCAATGGGCGTCAGCCCACCACGGTCGAGATCATCAAGCTGCGCCAACGGGCGACACTCGAGACCCGGCCGCTCAAGGAGCACCGCTCCCTCGCTGCGATGACCGAAGGGTGGCGCAAGCGGGCCGAGCATTACGTCGGACGTGACCCTGAAGCCTGGGTGGTTGGGCTGTCCAACCGCAACGACCTGCCGCTGCTCCGAGCCGGTGACCTGGCCGACGAGATCCTCTCCGACGCAGCATCGGTCACGATCCGCAAGGTGTCTGAGCGTCGGGCCACCTTCTCCCGGGCCAACGTCCTGGCCGAAGTCCACCGTCAGTTCCACGGTGTCCGCTTCGCCTCACCTGACGATCGGATTGCCGTGGCCGAGCGCACCGCCGACCTGGCCATCGGGCAGTCGTTGCTCGATCTCGGCACCTGAGTTGCACTTCACCCGGAACACTTGCGCCGGGCCGATGGGACCAGCCGGTTCCGGGCCAAGGGGCACGAGATCTACACCACCGCCGTCCTCTTGGAAGCCGAGGCCCGCCTGCTCGAGGCCGGGCGAGAAACGGATGGTCCGTCCGTCGCAACGGGCACGGTGGCCGCCGTTACGTCCGCCGCCCTGCCGGGCCGGAACCATCCCACTGTCGATCGATCAGGCGTCGCGGTGGAGCAGATCGCCACCTCCGGCCGCACGCTCGACGTGTTGGTCGGACCGGCAGGGACCGGCAAGTCGACCACGATGGCCGGACTGCGGGCCGCCTGGGAAGCCGAACATGGAGCGGGCTCGGTGCTCGGTCTGGCCCCCTCGGCCGCCGCGGCGGAGGTGCTGGCCGAAGCAGCTGGGGATCGACACGGAGAACACCGCCAAGTGGCTCCATGAACACCGCCAGGAAGCCGAACGACTGGCAAAGATTGCCGACCTGCGCGCCGCGCTGCGCTCTCCCGCAACGTCGCGACGTCGATCCTCTCTGCACGCTCAAGCTGGCCCGGGCCGAAGACGAAGTGGCCCGATGGAAGCTTCGGGCGGGCCAGTTGGTGATCGTGGACGAAGCCAGCTTGGTCGGGACGTTCGCTCTGGACGAGCTGGTGGCCGCGGCCCGAGACGCCCGAGCCAAGGTGGTCCTGGTGGGGGATCAGGCCCAACTGAGCGCAATCGACGCCGGCGGGATGTTCGCCGCTTTGGTGCGCGATCGGGGCGGCCTGGCGCCAGAGCTCACCGATGTACGCCGGTTCGTGAACCAATGGGAGAAGACGGCAAGTGTCGAATTGCGAGCTGGGTCTCCCGACGCCATCGACGCCTATGAGTCCCATGGGCGGGTGGTCGGAGGGAGCCGAGACGAGATGCTCGACGCCCTCTACGGGGCATGGAAGCAGGACGTCGAGGAGGGCAAGACCAGCCTGATGATCGCCGGGGATCTCGGCACCGTCGGCGAACTCAACTCCCGGGCCCAGGCCGATCGGATCGCCGCCGGAAGCGTCTCGGGGACGGGGTGACCGTGTCGGGAGGTGCGACGGCTGGCATCGGTGACCAGGTGGTGACCCGCCAGAACAACCGGCGCCTCAGCACCGGGAAGCACTGGGTCCGCAACGGCGATCAATGGAGCGTGACCGCCTCACATGCCGACGGCTCGCTGACCCTGCAGCGAAGTCAATGGCATCGGGAAGGTCCACGTGCCGGCCGACTACGTGCGCGAGCACGTGGAGCTCGCCTATGCCTCGACCGCCCATCGGGCCCAGGGACGGACGGTCGACACGGCGCACGCCATGGTCGCTCCGACGACCACCCGAGAGGTCCTCTACGTCTCGGCCACCCGGGGCAAGGAGGCCAACCGCCTCTATGTGGACACCCACTACGACCCCGACCCTCAGACCTCCCACGACGAAGCGCTGGAGCCAATGACGGCCAAAGAGGTCCTCGTCGGCGTGCTGCGCAACGAAGGTGCCGAGGTGGCCGCCCACGAGATGATCCGTCGCGAGCAGCACGAGGCAGAGGGCATGGAGCGGCTCTCCGCCGAGTACCTGACCTTGGCCACCGAGGCCCAAGCCGAACGCTTGGATGCCCTCCTCGGCGCGCTCGGGACTCTCCGATGACGACCTCGCCACCGTGACAGCCAGCGCGGCCCGGGGTCCGCTGTTCGCGGCATTGCGCGACGCCGAAGCCCGCGGTCTCGACGTTGAGCGGCCCTGCCACGCTCGTCGCGGGCAGGTCCCTGGCTGATGCCGCCGATGTCGCCTCCGTTCTCCAGGCCGGGTCGACCGCTGGTCCCACGCCGCCGGGGGCAGGCGCCGGCACACCGGACAGCTGATCGCCGGGCTCATCCCGAGAGCCCAGGGTGTGACGGACCCGGACATGGCCCGGGCCCTGGCCGAGCGGGACCACGCCATGGAACAACGGGCTCTGTCTTTGGCTGAAGAGGCGATTGCGGCCCGGCACACCTGGGTGCGGCAGCTCGGAGCTCCGCCGAGCGGATCAGCCCGGCGGGAGCGCTGGTTGCGAGAAGTGTCGACCGTCGCGGCCTACCGGGACCGCTGGCACATCGAGGGTCAGCGCCCGCTCGGCGCGGCTCCGGATCGAGAGGACCTCGAACAGACGGCCCAGCGCAAGAGGGCGCTGGCGGCAGGGGAGCGGGCGAAGGCGATCAGCACGGACCGCAATGGACCAGCCCATCAATCACGGCCTGGAGCCACGGGTCGAGATTTCGCAGGGGGTCGAACTGTGAGGGCATTTGATCGGGTGCTAACGACGAGCTAACCCGTCACCCGGAACGAAGCAGGCACTTCGGGGCTACTCGAAGGTTTGGAAATGGACCAGAGCTCAGCCTCGCACCCCACCAAAAGGAATCGGCTCTTAAAGCTCTTCCATGATCCTTAGGAGTTCTTCCTTTCTGTACCCATGCCCAATGGAGTAGCCGAGGAGTTCGCGGCATCGAGCGACCAGGGCACTCAGACCGGGCGCCTCACCGCTGACAGTGATGCCACGACCACGTTGGAACTCAAGCAGACCCTCGTCTCGCAACTCTCTCAGAGCGCGGTACATCGTGTTGTGGTTGACGCCGAGCACGGCGGCGAGGTCTCGGGCTGGTGGCAACCTGCGTCCTGGTTTCGCCTCACCATCGGCGATCGATCGTCGCACTTCGGCTGCCACTTGCAAGTAGAGCGGCACGGGCGATTCGTGATCGAGGACCATAGATAAATAATACTAGCTGCTGTAGTATCTACCCATGAAGGTCGAGGCTCCGGAGCATCCTGCAGGCGAGGCAGGAACCTCGGGGACGCGGGGTGGTCGTCCATTCAACGAGGAGCTGTTGATCAAGGAGGCCAAACGGCGCCACCGGCGACGCCTCGCTCTGCTGGGTACATGCGTCCTGGTGCTCGCTGGCCTGATCGGCACTGGGGCGGCTCTCCTCTCGTCAACTCCGACGACGCCGCACCGGCCACCGCCTCGTTTGCACACACCGCCACCGGCGACGTCATTACCGAGCAACCCTGCCGTGCCGGCATCGGACCCCACATGCACTACCCCACAGCTCGCCATCGACTACCGGGGATTGGGAGCCGGCACGGGCGAGATTTTGGCAACGTTCCGCGAATTGCTGATACTTCGGCCCAGGCGTGCGCTCTTCGCTCAGGCGTCACGGTTGAGTTCTTTGACACGCAAGGAAACGAGCGCATCGCATCGACGCGGGTGCCCGCGGACGTTGCGCTCACGCCCGACGCGGCCCTGCCACCGCTTGGGCAGAACGCACCTCCTCATGAGCAGCTTGGGGAGCTCATGTTGGGATATCCCACCTTACCGAACGCCATCATCGAGCTCACCGGTGGTGTGGGCGGTAAGTGTCCCGAACCGCTCTTCACACCCCACGTAGCTCCAGATCACGTTTGCGGGCCTCCAGCCCATCACCGTCGAGCCACTGCCAGGTGGTTTCGGAAATCCGTCACTACTTGAGGGTTGGGGGATCTGTGGTTCCAACATTCGAATCGTGTCCGTCGACACTTGGACGTCCTAGCTCGGATCGACGACTCAAACAAAGGATCTTGGGATCTGCGGTGAACAGGCCTGATGACAAGGTCATGCTTAGCTTGGAGTAGCCCAGAACCGCCGCGCCTGTGATTCTTATCGTGCGGGCGAGCCCGTCGTCCCGGCGACGACCGGATGTACTTGGATGGGGGAACAGCCGGGTAGCCCGCCAGGTTGGGTGCCGAGGCCGAAGACCTGGACGCGTACCTCCTTGGTCAGGTTCGGCGGCATCACGAGCAAGTACAGGTAGTAGGGACAGGGCTGTGCGCCGAGGGGATTGTCGGTGCCTTCGACGACGGCCGAGGCCGAACGGCCGGGTGCGAGGGAGACCCGCGGCAGGGTTGTCGTGTCCGGCGCCAGACCGCCCATGTAGCCGCCGACGGACCGACGGGCCTGTACCCGTTGCGCTCCGCCTGCATCGAGGCCGGCGACCCCGGGGTAGCCGGTCAACGTGCAGGCCGTCGAGCCGGTGTTGGTGAACAGGAGGATCTGGTTCTCGTGTCCTGCCGCCGCACCGCCGCCCGTGTTGGTCACGCTCACCTGGCTGTTCGTACAGGGTGGCGACGGGCTCGGAGCGGGCGTGCCGGTGGTAGCGGCAGGCGATCTTTTATTGCTGGGACCGATGAAAACCGACGACCCGAAGGCAAGCGGGGCCGCTGCCCAGGCGAATCCATCCCCTTGTGTCGCCACGAGCACGCGGAACTCAGCGCAGAAGGTGCCCGACGCCGGCGGGGAGGGTCCTGATGCCGCCCGCTCGCTGAGGACGAAGGGCCCTGATGCCGAACGGTCACTGCCGGTCGTGATGAACGGCTGCGCGGCCAACTGCGGGCCGCAGCCCAAGTCGTTGGCGTCTTCCACGCTGTCGCACTCGGAGAGGAAGATCTTCTCTCCGACGCCGAAGCCTCGGACCGTCACGGCGACTGTGGAACCGTCGGACAGGCCCTCGTTGGGAGAGACGGTGACCGACGGACCCACGGCGATGGCCGGCGGCCGGATCGAGGGTGGGCCGCAGGGCCAGAGGTTCCCCAATGCGTGGTTGTCGTCGGGCCAGGTCAGGACGAGCCGGTAGCCACGCGTCTCGCCTGCCCGGAAGAGCTTCGCGCTACGTCCGATAGCGTCGCCTCGCCCGTCGGTACGGACCGTGCCGATGAGATAGCCCCGCACGGTGTTGTTTGACCAGTCGATCCCGATGAGGGCCTTCTTCGGAAGCCGGCGGAGGTCAACCTGGATCGTCGCTCGGCCCGAGCCGACCCGGTACTCGATGCTTCCTCGGAAGGACTTGCCGCTGGCGGCGCAGAAGTTTTCATTGCCGTCGTAGCCTGTCTGGACCGGAACTGACGACGCGTTCACCGCCTTCGTCCCCGAAGGAGAACCAGCACTCGAGCCCTCTGGGGCGGCCACCATGAGGACGGCAACCACAGCGGCTATCACCGCGAAACGTCGCACCGTGACAAAGAGTATTCACGTTCTCTGGACGCAAGTGCGGCCCGTGAGCAAGGCAGCACCGTTCGACGGTGGGGGTCAGAGGGATCCCTCTTGACCGCCACAGATCGACGGTGGGAGCGGTTCGACACGAGTGTTCACCTCTGGAGTCCTGCCAACGCTAGGGGGGCGTCTTCCCTATGCCCCGCACTTGATGTGCGCTGCCTTTTGTTGAGAGAGCGACAGGGCTGCCGCACGCGGTCCGCAGAATCCTGAGCGCCCAAATGGGCTTGAAGTTGTTGTTGCTGGGGTGGTGACATAGAGAAGATCGCTCTTGGTGACAGTCAGGGTGACATCCCCATCGGGAAGCACGGAAGGCTCCGTTGATGCCGAGATCACTGCTCGTGCTCGTGCGCCGGTCACCGATGCAACGCGGATGACCGCATGACCACCGTCATGGATCACGTCCTCGGTCCTAACAAAACCAGAGACCACTACCGTTTCCGGAGTCACGGTGTCGCACGGTGCTCCGGGGGGGACATGCGGCACTTCCGCAGTCCACGTGAATGGGCCACTTCGCCGATCCTTGGCCATCGCTCCGGATGTACACGTAGAAGGTATGCACATGCCACGTGCCGGCAAATTGCCCTGCGGCCACGGCTGACGTGGATGTCTCGGTTCCGTTGGGTTGTTGGTGCGTGCCACCGGCGACTGAAATCTCGCGATAAGCGAGGACAGCTGCCAAAGCGACAAGGACGACGACTCCGAGGGTCAACACATAACGACGGTGCTGGCGCTGGCGTGCCTCTTTGATGAGGACTTCTACCGCCTCTTCGGCGGTCGCCTCGGTGGGCCGCACTGGAGCCTGTGTTCCCATGGTGCTAGAGTACATAGCATCATATCGACCGTCAATGTCGACCGTTCCGACTCGCTTCCGCTCCACGAACAGGTGGCTGGCGAAATCCGGCGCGCCATTGCCGAAGGTGAAGCCGGGCCGGGGGAGCGGCTACCGCCGGCCAAAGACCTCGCCGCCATCCTCGGTGTCAACGCCAACACCGTGCTACGAGCGCTGCGCCTTCTCCGCGAAGAAGGACTTCTCGAGTTCCGTCGGGGAAGAGGCGTCAGCGTGGCGGGCACACCCGAGCGCGGTGCCGTTGTCGCCAAGACCCGCGAGCTGTTGGACTTCGCTCGTCGTCAGGGATTTCGCCCCGATGAAGTGATCGGGATCATCGAGCGTCTGCGCTGAAAGCTAGGGGGTGACCCAGGTCGCCGGGACAACGGCACCCTATGAGCGGCACCGCTGGGCGTGAAGGGTTTTCTTTGAGTGATGATTCAGAGGGTGCAGCGTCCCGGCGGCTTTCGAGGTTCCCAGGTTGATCTTTACCTGCTGCTTGCTGACATGGGAGAGAGCCAGCTGGTTCACGAGTCTGTGGCCGATGGCGCTGCCATTCTTGAGCTGGGCTGCGGGACGGGGCGGATGACCCGTGGTTTGCTCAAGCTCGGGCATCCCGTCACGGCTGTGGACCACGATGCGGAGATGCTGAGCCACGTTCCTGAGTCGGCCGAGGCGGTGTTGAACGACATTGAGACGCTGAACTTGGCCACTACCTACCCAGTGGTGCTGTTGGCCAGCAACCTGATCAACAGTCCCGACCGGACCGTGCGGTCGAAATTGCTCGCGACCTGTCGCCGACACGTCTCGAACGATGGAGTGGTGATGCTCCAGCGCTATCAGCCAGAACTCCAGGGATGGGAACCTGGCGGCTGGGTGGATCGGGGACCCGTTGCAGTCCGGATCTCGCGTTTCGACCGCAGAGGGGATCGATTCTCCGCCTCGATTGAGTATCGGCATGCGGAACGAACGTGGGTGCACCATTTCAGAGCGGCGATCCTCGATGACAAGACCCTCCGGGCCGAGCTCGCCGACGCGCATCTCCGCTTCGAGCGGGCTTTAGATCCTGAAGGGACCTGGCTAC
The DNA here is from genome assembly GCA_963725895.1 of uncultured Acidimicrobiaceae bacterium. Classification (GTDB taxonomy): domain Bacteria; phylum Actinomycetota; class Acidimicrobiia; order Acidimicrobiales; family RAAP-2; genus Bog-473. The sequence goes on from CAVSAJ010000001.1 coordinate 130,108, forward strand.
TGGCGACGCTGTAGGCCGCCCGCCCAGAGTGCCCCCTTTCGCCATCGGGTGGCGGCGCACTCTCAACGCTCCATCCCATGGCGCAGTACTATGTGGTGCATGGTACCTGGCAGTACCACGAAGCTGTTGGCGCAAATGCGCCGGGGCGCCATCGAGTACTGCGTGCTCGCCCTCTTGCGGGATCAGGACCTTTACGGCCTGGAGCTGGCCCGGACCCTCGCCGAGGCCGACGGCTTGGTGACGAGCGAAGGGACCGTCTACCCGCTCCTCACGAGGCTCCGGCGCGATGGCCTTGTCGATGCCACTTGGGAGGAATCGCCCAACGGGCCACCCAGGCGGTACTACCGGATCACGAAGGACGGGCGGGCAGCACTCAAGGCGTTCAGCGTCCAGTGGGAGCGATTCCGCGACACCGTCGACGCGCTCTTGGACTGAGGGAGGCACGGATGACCGACGACCTCGATGCGATAGGCGCAGAGTACGTGGCTCGACTCAACGCCGCGCTCGCTGACCTTTCAGCGGGAGACCGCCAGCAGATCGTCGAGCAGGTCTCCGAGCACATCTCAAGCGCCCCGCGGCGTTGCCCGAGCAAACAGGGGCCGGCGTGCGCGACATCCTTGAGCGCCTCGGGTCTCCCGAGGACATTGCCGCCGAGGCGAGGACCGGAGAGCATCCCCTCGCACGGCGAGGGAGACCGCCGCTCCTCATCGCCGGCGGAGTGGCCGTCGCTCTCGTTGTGCTCGGGCTCGGGCTTGCTGCGGCCGCCGGGGCATTTTCGGGTGGGGGTACGACGACGACCACTGTGGGCTCGGCAGCCGCAACGACCGGATCCGTGCCCGGCCAACCATCGGCGGTCACGGTCCCCGAGCTCGCCGGCAACCAACTCACAAGCGGCATGCAGTTGCTGCATGCCGTGGGGCTTGGCTACACGGTCCGGTACGTCGCGAGTGAAATGCCCGTCGGCATTGTGCTTGCGCAGACGCCTCCGGGTGGGTCGGCGGTCAAGGGGGGAACGAAGGTTGCTCTCACGGTGTCGGGGACCCAATCGGCGGTGACGGTCCCGAACGTCATCGGGATGTCACAGGCTGAGGCGCAGGCCGCCCTCAACCAAGTGGGACTCGACGTGATTGTCGTCGGCCCGGTAGTCAACAATCAGGTGCCCGCCGGAATCGTGTTCGCGCAGGCACCGGCTGCCGGTTCGAGGGTTCCGCCGATGTCGGGCGTCTCGGTCAAGGTTTCGGCCGGTCCCGCCTCAGGCTCGCAGAGTCCGTAGGGGTAAATGTCCCCGAACGCCAATCGGAGCATCGGATGGTGGCCATTCGGGACGGCGGCCATACTGGCGACATGAGAGCGTTGAACTCTCGGTGGCTGAGCGTGGCAGGGCTTGCGATGGTCTGTTTGGGCCTTCCTTGGTTCGGCGCACCGGCTGGCAGCTCGGCTCCAAGGGTGGTGACGTTTGGAGGTCTGGCGTTCACGGTGCCTGCTGCCTGGCAAATCGTTCCCGGCATCAATGGGTACTGTGACTCGCATCGGCCCCGTGTCTACCTCGGTTATGCAAGTGAGCAGGCCGTATGCCGAACGTCTGTCAGTCGGCCACAGATTGTCGTCGCGGTCGCACCAACGCCTCCCATCGCAGTCATGGACCCGAGAAGTCCGACTCGCAACGAATCGAGCCATGGCATCGACTATCGGATGACGGTTGGCTTCCGCGACTCAGGCATTATCGCCACCTTTCCTGGCCGCCGCGTTTCGGTCTACGCCACGAATCTGGGACGGCCCGGTTCGCAACGCTTTCGTGTCGCTGAGGGAGTCCTCGCCTCAGTGCGGGTGGCTGCCTGACTGCCCCAGGTCACATCGCTTTCGCCTGGGTGGCAGCAGTCGTGATCCTGCTCTTAGCTTGGATGCAACTTCAGCACGGCATGGTTCGGACGATCGGACTTGGATCATCGGACTTCCGGTCATCGCCGTCTTGCTGATAGTTGCGATCCGGTGAGGCCGGGCGATTAAGAGACCATGAGCATCCCCGTTCTTGGGTCGGCAATTACCGGATCGCTTTCACCAAGTGTTCATTTTCGTGAGCAGCGAGCCCTCGCGGTTGGTATCGAAGCACCGGTCGGTCCTGACCCAAAGTCGCGACCCGCTCTACCTCAGCCGTATCCGGGCTGCGCTCAGTTCGGAGGGCGCTGACAGATCTCGTAGGACGAGCAGGCCTCCGACCTGGAGAAGCTCAGCCGTTATCGGGCTGAGGTCTAGGCACGAGCCGTGTCCTACAAAATGTCCTAGGAATTCCGTCGTGAGGTGTCGTCGGGAGTCTTCGCCCGTCGTCCCGGTTCCTAGTACGGCAGTTGATCGTCGTCCGCTGTCTTTTGGTTCGCGTGCTTGGCTCGGATTCACACGGCTGAGGTCGTGGGTTCGAGTCCCGCAGCGCCCACCGAGTTCTTCTGCCACACAAAGGAAGCGAAGAGAGGGAGGGGCGGCCCGGAAGGCGGACAGAAAGGGCGAAGTACGGGAGGCCGGCAGAAAGAAAGGGCGGGAGCCCCACCAAGGGGCGACCAGCCCGGGACGGCCGCAGAGAGAGGGGGATGCCGGAGCGGAGACGACTGCCCCTGCCCCATACAGGCACGCACATCGGGGGGGGCCGGTATTCAAGCAGGACCTCCGCCGCCTAGTCGGAAATCGGCACCCGCCAGATCAGGACCGTGCCACCCGTAGGACCATCCGACACCTCGAATCGACCGTCCAGCTTCTCGGCCCGACGCCGCAGGTTGGTGAGTCCCCGGCCGCCCTCCCGACCGTCGCCGTTCACGCCCCGCCCATTGTCAGTGACCACGAGTTCGCAGAGTTCGCCGCTCGCACTGAGTGAGATGGTGGCTTTGGTGGCCTGGGCATGGCGTTCGATGTTGGTCACCGCTTCTCGGATCACAGCAAGCAGGTGCTCGGCCATCTGTTCTGATACCCAAGTGTCCACTGGGCCATCGAAGGAGACGTCCAACTCGAAGCCCACCATGTCACGGAGATCGCGGGCGAGAACGATCACGTCGTCACGGACGCCTCGACTCGAACCGGCCATCCCCAGGGCGTAGATCGTGGCGCGCAAGGCGGCGATGATCTGATCGAGCTCGTCCACCTGTTTTTGCAGCCCGTTGGAGATTTGAGGGGCAGCCCGGCCGGCCAGGCCTTGGAGGCTGAGGCCCATGCCAAAGAGTCGCTGGATCACATGATCGTGCAGGTCACGGGCCAAGCGATCTCGGTCCTCGTGGACGGCCATTACCTTGACCTGTTGGTGGAGCCGGGCGTTCTCGATCGCGACCCCGGCAGCCAATGCCAGTGCCTCGACCAAGGCCTGATCGTCGTTGGTGAACTCGCTCCACCCGATCTTGTCGGTCAGATACAAGTTGCCGTAGATCTCGTCTCGCACCTTGACCGGGACTCCGAGGAAGGATGTCATGGGGGGATGGTTGAGGGGGAAGCCGAAGCTATCGGGATGCTCGCTCAGATGGGCCAAGCGCAGTGGAACCGGGTCGGTTATGAGGGTGCCCAGTACCCCTTTTCCAGTCGGGAACGGACCGATTTGTGCCACCTGGTCAGCTTCCATCCCCGTGGTGACGAACTCGGCAAGCGCGGTTCTGTCGTCGTTGAGCACACCCATAGCGCCATAGCGAGCGCCGGTCATCGAACATGCTTCCTGAATGACGTGGTGCAACAGTGCGGGTAGCTCTAAGTCCTTTTCGATGAGGAGGACCGCTTCGAGGACCCGGCGGAGCTTGATTGGATCGTCAATCGAGTGGTACGGCACGCTCAGAGGCCTTCAGTGAGGAGAGGTGGAAGCAAGGAACTGCGAGTGCATGCCTTCGTCGTCAAGCAAAAGGCTGTCCGTAGCAAAACCACTGAGAAGAGACCTTGATTGTGGGGCATCTCCGACTCCTTTGCAGCCAGATGGCAGCAGATCTCGGAAATGGCCGATTGCAACGGAGGCAATGAGCCAGGGCAACCGCCGGACAGATCAAAGGTTTTTTCTGAGTGTAGGCCAACCAGCTAGGGGCCATGACGCGGTGGCCCCTAGCTGCGCTTTGGGTGGCCCCAGTGGCCGGGATTGTGGCGGCAGAGCTCTCAACGTCCCCACCCAAAGCGGCGGTGCTTAACTGTCGTCCAGGTGCCGCAGACATAGGTGGCAGCGGTCGACGGGTGGCGTCTCGTCCCAGGCCCGCACTCGGGCGCCGTAAAGGATCCGGCTTCCGCACACGGTGCGCGGGGCGAGAGGTGCATCAACCAGGTGCCACGTGTCGCTGCCGTCGGGCTGCAGGATGCCGTGGAACTCCGTCTCTTCCGCCACGGTGGCAACGCTAAGGCACACACGGGGAGCATCGATAGGGACGATGGTCCCTTCCTGGGTCAGTCGTAGCCTGGGGCGGAATGGCACAGAACTCCTACGCCACTGCCCCGTGTCGTATCGCCCGCTGCTCGCGCTTCGTCGTCGCGCCCCTCAGTACGAACACTGCGCACGTGTTCGCCGGGGTTCAGCTAACCCAGGGCAACGCGCAGCCAGGCAACACCGGGCGAGCCCGAACCAGCTCTCTCACGGGAGCACTGCTAAGACGTGCGCGTCCAGTCCTTGCCAACGCAGACTCACCCCCGCCTCCCGGACCATCCGTTGCATGACTACGAGGGCATTCGCTCCGTCCGTATCGGCGACCTCTAGGCCCGACACGTCGATCCCAATGCTCGACGGTCTCCCGTCCAAGATCACCTCAACCGCTTCGAGCACATGGCGTCTGGTCGAGAAGTTGAGCGTTCCCGCACACTCCAAGGAAAAGGGGCCGAAGGTCAGTTCTAGCACCGGATCAATGTCGGCAATGTCTGTCAGATCTGCCATCCGCATACCTACGCCTGATCTTGGACAGTGAACGAGGCCCGCCCTCGGGAGATACCGAACGCAAAGGGCATCGTTCGCTGTCGTGGCTCACCAAATGTCTTACAAAAGCGTACGGATTGAGGGTTGTCCGAAACTAGGGACCAAGGTCCCTCAGTCGTCTTTGCCGCCGTTCTCCCAGTCGCCGACGCGCTCAGGCGTGCCCCCGACCGCCGGACTGAGGTCTCCCGAGACTGTGGATGCTTGTTCCCGTTGACCTGTTGCATTTCGGTACCTGGAGGAGCTCGCCGAACCCGCCGAAGCAGCATCCGACATCAAGGACCCGCTTTGCTGTTGGCGGCAATAAATTGGCGACATCGGATCGGTTCCAATCGAAATATAAGGCGCCCTCCGCCTCAGTCCGCCGCTCTCTCTGTCATGCCGAACTCAGCAGCCTCTTCCATCTGCTCGTTAAGCGACTCATGGTTCGGGACATCGTCGTCGGCACGCAAAAGATCCTCCCCGTGTGTCTGAGGATGATCCTCGATTCGGGTCGGCGTCACCGAGGGTTCCTCGTCGGGCGGGTCGTCGTAGGACTCTTCCTCGCCGTCGCGTACGAGCTTGGTGGGGATGCCGTCTGATAGCCAACGCGCTTCGTGTCGCCCGAAGGGGTCTGTGTACCAGCCCTCCTTGCTCTCGCTCGTCTCCATGGGTTTTCCTCGGGTTCCGCTCCCTCCCGTCGATGGTAGCGAGCCTGGGGTGGTCTAGCCGTATGTCCGTTCGGAACGAAAATCCTCGCTGCCGGCCTGGGGTGCGGCCGTACGGCATGAGTGGGGCACCTCTTGGTGCCAGAGCCCGAGTGACGCAGACTGTTCCCATGAGCACAACGTGGCGCCAGATCGTGGGCATCGCACTGATCGTGGCGACAACTGCGTCCTGCGGAGGTACCAGGTCTGGAAGCACCACCACAACTTTGTTGAGGACACCTGGGCCGTCCCGCACCTCGACGACAGTGGTTGCTGCCACTACCACCACGACAAGCGCCTCATCGACTACCACTACAACAACGGTCCCGCTCATGCTGTGTCGATCTAACCAACTTTCGGTTTCTGCTTCCCCAGCCTCGGGCGCTGGCGGTCATCTCGCTCTTGTCGTCCTTTTCATGAACCGTTCAACGAGCCCGTGCACGATGGAGGGATACCCGGAAGCGTGGTTCATCGGAGGGGACGGGCAGGAGATCGGCCCCAAGTCGGTCGCCGAGGGCGGAATGCCGACCCCGTCCAGGTTCGTCCTTCAGCCGGAGGACCAGGCCAGTTCGACCCTGTGGTACGACAATCCGGGCGTCATCTACCCCCCCTGTCAGATGACCGAGGCCACGGGACTCCAAGTGATCCCGCCCGGAGAATCGACAACTCTTGAGGCAGGCGTCTCGATCTCGACCTGCACCAGCGGAACCCGGCTTGCGTCGACTCCATTAACCATGGGCACGGTCGAGACGCCGTTCTAAGCGAAGAGGTGACCCCGAATCAACGCCGGATCGGCGACCCGATGCTGTGTCAGGATTACGACGCAGCGGCACCTCGGAAAGAGCTGGGCAAGACCAAGGTGCGACGCTTGTTCCTTACGGCAGCAGTCACCATGACCCTGGGCTCAACATTCGTGGCAGGCTGCGCCGCCGACGCTGCCTCGGCGCCGACCACTTTCCCCGCTGGTTCCAAATGGACCATAAAGAGCGAAGGCCAAGGCGGCGGTTCGGCACCGTGCCCCATCCGGGAGATCTTTGGATCTCCCGGGCACTTCACTTGGGTCCCTCTTGGCCCGCCTCGGTTTCCAGGAACGTACAAGACGAGTGGCAAGACGATCAGCGAGAAGGCGCCGGGCCATATCCCGGGACCGATTGTGTTTAGGGGGACTTGGTCGAAGGCCCAGAACAGATACAACGGAACCTTGACCAACGGGGTGAACCACTTTGCAGCAACGTTGGCCCCAGGCGTAGTGAAAAGTTGTCCTGCGTAGCCGTCCGTGCCCGTGCCCCGAACGCCGACTTGGGGCCAAGCTCAACAACTCCTAGGCAGCAACGGAGCCGCGGCGAGTGGTCGGCGATTCCTAGCCGTACCCCGACCCGAACCTCTGGTTCGCCACAGAGAGGCGATGTCTGACCTCTGCGTCGGCCTCATCGATCTCTCCGTTTGGGACGAACCACCGAACAACGGCGCCTATCACGTCAGGCCCACCGCCCTTGACCCACTCGATCGAACCCTTCCGGTCCGACGGGACTGCCAGTTGGAAGATCTCGGCCCACTCGAGCTCGGGTGTGGCGCTTAGCTGCCATTCGATCTCGTCCCTGTCGCCGAGTTCCTCAACGATGGTTCTACCGATGATTCCTATGCCGTCCCGATTCGCCATTCCCACGCTCTACACCGTCCTCTTGCAGCATCCCATGCCACAACCGAAGAGTAGTGAAGTCGTCGAGTCCAAGCCGGAACTGCCCCCCTGCCGGCTTGGGTGACACTCGGCGGCGGAGTGGGGCATCCTCCGGCCCCGTACGCCGCGAAGGCACTAGTGGATCAAGTACAGGATCACCGCAAGCATTGCTCCAACGAACACCGCAACTACGTACCAAAGGATCCGGTTGACCCGTCGGCCCTCCCCGAGTTCCTCATACAGCTCATGGACTTCGAATCGGGAGCGCGGGCTGGGCAACATGTGCGCACGATCGCCAGAATCGTCGGACGTCGGGCGTGACTCATTTGGGTCCCCGTTCCGAGGCTTCGGACCTTCCCTCTCTTCCGGACCCATTCCGCAGATTCTCGCAGATTGCGGATCCAGCATGGGAGAATCTGGCGTCCAGGGGGGTTGTCGGGGCCAGGGCGCAGTTATCGGCATGCCCCCGACCGCCGTACATGGAAGGTGCGCATTGACGCGTTCTGTCGGTCAATATCTAACGGGGCTCCGCCCCAGCCCGACGAGGCGGTGTTCGCCGGGTTTCACGTCGGATGATCGTAGGGGGCGGGCTGGGCCGGATGCCCGCAAGGTCCTCGCGGATACCGCTTGACGGTGAATGGGGCTCCGGCCGAGCCTAGGTGCGGGGCCTCTCGGCCCTGCCTTGAACCGCCCGAAGCGGTTGGTTGCCCGACTGTTAGGGCCATGTCGACCGGAGCCCGAAAATGATCGTACCCCGTTGCGTTGCCGACGTGCTCGACCGCCACATCACCTTGGAAGTCGAGTGCATCGACCGGATGTATCTGAACCTCTACGTGCCCCAACTCCAATACGACCTCGGCGTCGTCGGCTTCTTCAGAGGCCACCGGGGGGCGACCATCGCCTCCTCGGCGCTCATGGACCCCATCACGCGAGCCTTCGTCACTGCCATCGAGCACTTCGTTGAGGAGAGCGGTGTCGACCTCGTCAACTTCGAGAAGGGACAGCGCAAGGACGATGTTGCGCTCGCCTACCTGGCCGATTTCGAGGGAGATGAGGGCGTGCTCTTCGTGGGCAAGGCCCAGGAGAAGACGACCGCCTATCGCACCGAGAAACGGCGCAACCCCGTGACGGGCAGGACCTATCCGTGGATCGTGCGCACGACCATCTTCGTCAACCACTACTACGTCTATTGCGTCGACGCCGACTTCGGCCCCTTCTTCATCAAGTTCTGCAGCTACTTCCCCTACAACGCCAAGTGCTGCATCAACGGAAACGAGTGGGCCAAACGCCAGGCCGCCGCCGCCGGGATCGCCTTCGAGCCCCTCGACAACGGCTTCTTGTCCTGTACGGAGCCCGAGCGGCTCAACCGCATCTGCGCCCGCCTTGGACCCGCCCAGATCGATCGCCTCGTCCGCAAGTGGCTGCGCCGCCTGCCTCACCCCTTCAGCGGCGCGGACCGGCGGGCCGGCTACCGCTACGACATTTCGGTCCTCCAGGCCGAATTCTCCTTGACCCAGACCCTGGACCGGCCCCTCTCGGGGCGGGTCTTCTTCGAGGAGGTGATCCGTGACAACCTCGACATCGGCCGTCCCGATCGAGTCGCCTTGATCTTCGAGCGCCGCGTCAGCCGACAGACCCCGGGGCCTTTTCGCACCCGGGTCCTCACCGAGGGCGTCGTGCCGTCGCTCCACGTCGACTACAAGAGGACCAAGGTCAAGCAGTACCACAAGCTTGGTCGGGCCCTCCGGACCGAGACCACCATCAACGACCCCACCGACTTCAAAGTGGGCAAACGGCTCAAGAACCTCCCCGCCCTGAGGGAGATCGGCTTCTCCGCCAACCGGCGCCTCCTCGAGGTGCAACGAATGAGCTGCGACTGCACCGTCGGCGAGGACGTCTTCGCCTCGGTGTGCCGCCCGGGCATGGTCTCGGGCCAGCGCCTGGCGGCCCTTCGCTTCGGCGATCCCCGTGTCCAAGCCCTCCTGAACGTCCTCGTGCTCTTCCGCCTCCTACCCGACGGGTTCTCCAACCGAGACCTCCGCGAACACCTCGCACCGCTGCTGGGCGTCGACCCCGCATCCATGACCGCCGGCAGGATGACCTATGACCTCCGACGACTCCGCCTCCACGGCCTCGTCACCCGGGTCCCGCACACCCACCGCTACCGAGTGACACCGTTCGGACTACGCATCGCCATGTTCTTCAGCCGCACCTACGCCCGCCTACTCCGTCAGGGCCTCGCACACACCTTTGATGCCGACGCCCTGCCGACACCCATCCGCCAACACTTCGACTGTCTCGACCATGCCATCGACACCCTCATCGGGGAGGCTGACCTGGCTGCATGAAACTTGACTCAACTGTGCCGGCTCCGCCGGCTCAAGCTTTCTAGAGGTGGCAGTTAGCCCCGAAGGCGACCCACGGCCGCCGTCGTGGAGGGATGCAGAGCAGGTGGATTGGTATCTGACCCGGATCGGTGGGTTGCCACTACGCGCCGCAGGCGAGGACGTACTGGTGTCAGCGCTCCCTGGCTCCCCGGGCTCGGTTCTCGACCTGGGTTGTGGCGACGGCAGATTGGCCGCCCTCGTTCTCGAACATCGCCCAAATGTCCAGCGAGTCGTAGCCGTGGATTCGTCGCCAACCATGCTCGAGCGAGCTGAAGATCGATTCAGGGGTGACGACAGAGTCAGCGTTCGGGAATGGAACTTAGAGGATCCCTTGACACCGCTTGTGTCCTTTGATGTGGTGGTAGCTGGGTTCTCAATTCATCATCTTGTAGATGAACGCAAACATGCTTTGTTCAGTGAGATTGCTAAACAGCTCAACTACAACGGATTGTTCGCCAATCTTGAGGTTGTTGCGTCTGCAACGCCCGAACTTCATCGACAGTTCCTCGACCTGATCGGTCGAGCCCAAGATGATCCCGAAGATCGGCTCACTTCTATCGAGGACCAGCTTCTTGGGATGCGTGAAGCCGGATTGGCCCAAGTGGACTGCCTCTGGCGATGGCGAGGATTCGCTCTGTTAGCCGGACATTCTGTCTGAGGACCGAAAGAGGGTGCCCACTTCATTGATGGATGGGCGGGATGCCCCCTCGTCCACCCGGAATCCGGCAATATGCGCTGGTGCCGGATTACGGCTTCACGGTGTTTCGATCTGTCAGGAACATCCCACCCGGAATTTCTGTCGGACATCGTGTCGTGGTCACTGGCATGGCCGGAGCTGGCAAGAGCACGTTCTCGCGAGCGCTCTCAGCCGAGACTGGCCTTCCCGTCATCCATCTCGACGTCCACTTCTGGAAACCGGGCTGGACGGAGCCTTCTGAGGATGAATGGCGCGAGAAGCAGCGTGACCTGATCACCAGCGACGAGTGGATTCTCGACGGCAACTACCACGCCACGCTCGACCTTCGACTCGAGCGCGCAGACACGGCGGTGTTCCTCGATACGCCATGGTGGGTCTGTGCATGGCGAGCACTCGTCCGCGGAGTCCGCAAGCGTCCGGTTGGCTTCCAGTTGCCCAACGGTTGCGACGAGTCGGCTCTGCGCCGGTTGCGGGAAGAATGGTCGCTGGTCTGGCGCATCTTGCGAGATCACCGATCTGAGCGCGAACTAGAACTCGGAATCCTGTCGCGGCACGCGAACGATGTGGCGTTGTACGTTCTCCGCTCCAAGCGTGGGGCCCGTGACCTCCTTAGTACATGAGTGCCGTTATCGATCGATCAGAAGAGTGCCGCAGCTTCGCCGGATCTGTGGGCTATATCTGTTCGTAATCTCGCCATCAACCCCGTTCCTGAATTCGGTGACGCCGACTCCGGCCTTGAGACACGTTGGTCCGCCCTTTGGCACACCTTGGCCCTTTTAGACTTGGGGTTCGTGGTAGGTGTTGACGAAACCGTCAGTGTCATCGACAACAGGGCCGACCGTGATGGTGGGGTGCGCCTTACCTTCGAAGTAGTTGATCGGCCCCTCGGCTTCCAAATTTTGGATACTCGTGTCGTTTGCATAGGCGTCCCAGAAATTGTTGATATCGAACTCGGGAATGGACTCCAGCGTGCCCGTGCGCGCCGTCACCGCGAAGTCTCCCCAGGACACGCCCTCGCACGAACTCGGGCTCGAACTAGTGCTGTCTTGGCCCCCGTCCCACGCGTTCACTTTCACCGTGGTGCCCGATGCGCCACAGGTCAAAGTGATGTAGGTCTCGACGTGGGGCTTGAGATCTATGGGTGGGAACGAGAAACCGCCGTCGATCTCGAGTGCAACAAATGAGTGGAGAGGCTTATCGGGCTTCCCGTTTTTTTGTGCCGCACGAGAGCGGTACGTAGGCGCCGGTGTCCGCGTCTGCTGCCGCGTCAAAGGTCTCGACGCCCGCATAAAGGTCCCCGCCGTTCGGAGGACACGTAAAGGCTGGAACGATAAAGGTGATTCCCGCCGACGTTATCGCCGTACTCGTCGGGAGCTGGTAGCCAGCGAATGACGACCTGGTGGTCTTGGCTCCTGCGCTCGACACGCCGAGCGGAGTTGCAAGGGCCAGCATCCTCGCGGCTGAGACTGCGACTCCTCGGACCAACCTCGACATAAGTCATCCCCAGGTCAGCGACCCAGTCCGTGAGGGTAGCCGACGGGCCAGCTCAGTTCTCCTTCGTCCGGACCGGGGGATGAGTCTCGGACCGGCAGCCCATTTCGGGACGGTATCCCGAACGCCGGGAAGATGACGCTCGGTTGCCAGATAGGGAGGGACGAGTCAGGCTCTTGTCGATGGATGCGGGGGCCCTGCGATTCGAGGTCACGAAAGCGAAGGTGTCGTGGGGCGCGTACTTCCAAGATCTGATGCGACCCAGGTTCGGAGGGGGCTTCAAAACCTATTCTGGAAGAGGACCATCAGTCGTGGTTGAAAACATGCACGGAGACAAGCGGGTGGTCGAAGTGACGAAGTCCATGAAGGAAGCACAGGACCGAGCGGCCACGCTCGAACGGGACTTCAAGACGCTCAGCATGTCGGAATGGTGTGAACGTTATGACGTTCCGGTTTCCTTCGTGACAGGGTGACCTCGTACGCCGGCACTGCGACGGAATGCGTGACGACCTCGACGTGATGAGCGTGACCGATGTGGCCCGCCGCAACGGGGTGAGCCGCCAAAGCGTGCACACCTGGCTGCGTCGTTATGCCGACGGCGGCATTCACCACGAACGGCGCAGTGTCCTGGACAGCAAGTTCGGGCATCGGTTAGGCGCCCTAAATGCCCCCGACTGTCGGATAGGTGGATACGCGCCACCCAAAGATCGATGCGCCAGAACCGGATCAGCGGCGCTAGACGCTAGTGAAGAGGTTTACGACTCCTGTGGTGTCGGATAGATCGTCGAGCACGGCGTTGGCTCCAATGCCCTCCAGCGAATCGGTTGTATAGCGACCTGTTCCAACGAGCAGGCACCGGACACCGGCAGATCGAGCGCATTCAAGGTCTCGCGGTGTGTCGCCGATCACCCACACTTGATTTGGATCAGCCCGCCAGCCAGTCTTCTCGGCTACCCGCGACATCGCGCGGGGCACCAAGAGCGTCCGATCCTGATTGTCGCTGCCGTATGCGCCTACGCTCAGGTCGAGCCATTTGTCTAGACCGAAGGCTGCCACTTTGACCACGGCGTTGGGGTAAACGTTCCCAGCTACGAGGGTGGACAATACGGACGGGCGCGTGGAAAGTTCGTCCAGAATTGTGGCAGCACCCGGACAGGCCGCGCCCTCAGCGTCGAGGCGGCCTGTGGCAGCGACAGCGGCCAGCTCTCTCTCGATGTGGCCCAGCACGGCCTTGATCAGATCAGGCGTCTCTTCGATACCCATGTCTGACAAGTACTCGCGGACGATCTGTGGATCCGTCTTGCCGCTCATCCTCACGCGAACCTCGGGCCGAACACCGAGCACCCGTTCCAACGCGACGTCGAACACAGCTGCACCTAGCCCGCCGGTTTTGACCAATGTCCCGTCGACATCCCAGAGCAGGACCCGGCCGATCATTGGGCAACCGTACAAGTAGGTACCGGTGCGGACGAGCGACCCCGCCTAGATCTTCTTGGTCCGCCGGTCTCTGGATTTTGTGACAAGTTTCAGGCTGCGATCCCGAGCCGAGCGTTGCTGACGTAGTTGCCCAGCACATGCTCGATCGTGCCGAGGGCCCGACGGAGCTCGACTGGCGCCGGTGGTTGATCTGCTTCGAGGAGCGGGCCGAGCAGGCGAGCGCGCACCTTGGTATAGAAGACGGCGACGCGGATGCCGTCTGGGGTGAGGGCATAGGAGTTCGTGCCCGGCGCTCGTTCGATCAGGGGTCCGGTCGGGCGCCTTGACCCGTGGCGCGAGGCCGGTGTCTTTGAGTCGCTCGACCGCCTTGGCCATCTTGGCCACGCCCTTGGCCAAGAGCCCCGAGTCAGTGGGATAGGCGACATCGGCCGGCACCACCGTCGTGTCAGCACGGACCCGGTTGGTCTTGAGCACCTTGGCGGCAGCGGCCTTGGCCAAAAGCGCCTCGTTCAACCCCTCGACCGCAGCTGCTCCGCAGCGGGTCGTGATCTTCATGAGTGTCGTCGGATGCGGGACGGCGGTGCCGAGGGGGATCCGACAAAAGCGCTGCCACGAGATCGAGTCGGCCACCTCGCGGCACCGCGGTTCGAAGCCGAGCCGATAGCGGTACTTCAAGAACATGAGCCGCAGGTACGTCTCGATCGGCACCGAGGGCCGGCCCAGAACGGCGTGGAAGTGGGCCACGAACGGTTCGAAGAAGAGCTGGTCATCGAGCAGGCGGTCGACCACTTCGAGCTCAGCGGGCATGCCCAGACACATCTCTGGGAGGAGTGCTTCCCACAGAGTGGGCTGCGCGTTTAGCGTCCTCAACACGGTGGCCTCGATCCGTACTAGCCCTACGGGTCGAGGCCATCATCATCGATCCGGGCCCGAATCGCGAGTATTTCGGGCGGACTTTTTCAGGGGCAAGTAGTTAGTACACCTAGTACACCGGGACTGGAACTCATATTTTGGCGCCGGCCCGTTTCATCGCCCTGCGGACGAGTCACGAGCCGAGAAAGTAGGAGTAGGCGATGGGGATGGGTCAAGGGACACGAGGTAAAGGCCCAGGAGCGATTAACCAATCGGAGCGGCAACCTGCATTCGGCGCGGGAGGGCGCCGCCGGGTTCGCGGGAAGGACCGAGTCCACCTCCGTCACAGGTGCACGGTTGTTAGACCACTTGGCCTGGCAAGACCCGTCTTCTGACCTAGCTCGAACGCGAACCCGAGCGTGCGAAGGAGGCGTCATGCCCGAGCCACCGACCGTCCCAACTTCGACCAACTCCGGCATCAAGCGCGCGAACTGTTCCGTGAAGCCGAGAAGGGCAATCCGACCGCAATGGATCGCATTCAGGCGGTGGCAGATCGGGCGACGCTCTCGGCGGCTCAGCGTGCGATCGCCCGTCAATACGGATTCGCCAGCTGGTCGAAGTTGAAGACTGAGGTTGAACAACGCCAATCCACCGAGTCTGTGGTCGCATCAGTCTCGATCCCGCCGGAACCCGAGACGATCATGACGAACCGGGCGGATCATCGTCTTGGCGCGAGAAGAGTCACAGCTACTCAACCACACCTTCATCGGTACCGAGCACCTTCTCCTCGGCCTAGCCAGCGACACCGAAGGCGTCTCGGCCCAAGCGCTGGCCGAACGTGGGTTAACGCTGGAGACGATCAGGCAACAGGTTCAAGAGATCATCGGGATCGTCGGAACT
Source organism: uncultured Acidimicrobiaceae bacterium (assembly GCA_963725895.1). GTDB lineage: Bacteria > Actinomycetota > Acidimicrobiia > Acidimicrobiales > RAAP-2 > Bog-473. The sequence goes on from CAVSAJ010000001.1 coordinate 145,145, forward strand.
GGGCGGACGGAAGATTCCCCGCCTTTCACCCCACGAGCCAAAACTGTCTTGGAGTTGTCCTTGCGTGAGGCGTTGGATCTGGGTCATCAACACATTGCCCCCGAGCACATCCTGCTGGGTCTGGTGGCAGAAGGCCAGGGGGTGGCCACTCAGATCCTGATCCGATCAGGCATTAACCTCGACGACCTGTGCAGAGCTGTCGAGGAACGAACCGGAGCGAAACCGCGCGCACCTCGCATCGGGGGAGGAACTGGCGGGACAGCGCCAGCATCGGGTCCAATCAGGGAATCGCTGGCGTCAGCGTCAGTACCCCGTGTCCCTCGACTCGCGGCGTGCTCCTTCTGTGGTCGCCGTCCCCCGGCATCAGGGAGATTGATGCAGGGGCGGACTGCTTCTATCTGTGAGCACTGCATCTTCGAGTGGGCTGAGCGACTGGCTTCCGAAGACGAGCCCGAAAACGAGGGGGATCAGCCCCACACGGCCACGTGAGGGCCTGAAGTCGGGTCGCACATGCCACCGGATTGTGGGTCAAGGCGCGAGGTGACAACACGGCGTGTCGTGCGCCGCGTAGTTTCGTTCAGTGCCCCCGGCAAGACTGAGGATCACCGCGCTGACATGCCTGTTCGCAACCGCGGTGTTGGCGCTGGCCGTGGCGCACGGAAGCTCGCCGTACGGATTCGAGGACCCGGCTCTCGATTGGCTCGGGCGTCCCTCTGCGAGGCGTGCCTGGGCCGATCTGGCCGAACTCCTCGCCGCCCCGGCAATCGCTGCCGTCCTTGTCGTCTCCTTTGTCCTCGGCCTGGCGAAGCGAACCTTCTTTCGTGTCGCTGTTTACACTTTGTTCGCGGCAGGAGCTCTGCTCATTAACGACCACGTGGTCAAGCCGCTGGTCGGACGCACGTATTACGGCGAGCTGACCTTTCCCTCCGGGAATGTCACAGCGGTCGCCGCGACGGCTCTTGCCATGTGGCTGGCGCTCGGCCCCCGCCTCGGGAAGGGGCTTCGCGGCGCCACCTTCGCGTTGGGCGTCGCATGGACCCTGTTGATGTCGCTGGCCGTCATCGGCGCGCAATGGCACACCCCGCTCGACGCCATCGGGTCCATTTTGCTGTCCGTCGGCATCGTTACTGCATGTGCAGCAATCATTGAGCCCGCTGCGAGTCGAGCTCCCCGCAAGGCCGCCGATTATGACGCCATTTGGCAGCGGGGCAACGAGAAAAAGTGGTGATGTCGCACCGATCTTTGTCCCGAAATGAATGCCTCCGGTACTCCATACACGAATGATGTTGGTTATGCGGCAAGTGCCTGGGAGCGATTCACACGGCTGAGGTCGTGGGTTCGAGCCCCGCAGCGCCTATCAGCAACTACAGCCGTAAGGGCACGTCACGCCCACCTTCCGTAAAGCTGGCTCGAAGCGTTGCTAACTGGTAGCAGAGGCCGCAAGACAGAGGCTCCCGTATCGCGTATTGCTTTCACCGTGTGTCAGGTCAACGATGCGGATTGAGCGTGGATCAGTGGTGGGTTCAAGGAAAGCTCCCAGCCAGCCGATACTAAAGCGACATGGATGAAATCGCCTTCTTCGTCGCGTTGTTCGCTCTCCTCGTCCTACTGGGGATTGCGGTGGTCGTCTGGTTCGCCTGCGTCGAACTCGATTTCGTCGCAGAAGCCCGGATCAGACACGCCTTCAACCGGCCGGGTGGCGCAGACATCGACAAGGTCCAACGGATCGTGGGTCCGCTCGACCTCCATTCCTTTGTCGGCTTCCCACATTGGACGGCGGATGATGCGGTTGACTATCGGAAGGCGAGCAGGGTCCCCGTCGGTTTTTTCGAGTAGCCAGGCGGAGGCCCTCGAGCTCCTCAATTGATAACGGGCACAATCGTCACGCGGGTATGCCCAGTCCCAGCCGTCTAGTAGTTAACGATCCGAGAAGTGACGAATTCTGACTTCTACCTCGCTTCGAGCTGAGCCACCTTCTTCTGGAGACTTCGGATCTGTTCGCCCTGCTCCCTTGCGATCATTGCAAGGTCGATTAGATCCGCTGCGAGCTGGCCGGAGGCTTCACCGCGATGTTGAGACGTGAACGTGCGCAGTTTTGATTCGATCATCTGGGGTGTGTGTGGCATGGGCGCACGATAGGCGCTGTTAGGACGTCGCGCCGTGGGAGTTCGGCCTGGCGGTGCCGGAGCCTCTAGTCCAATCCGTGGAACCGACGGTGCTCGTGGATCCGCGCGAGTGACTTTTTCGCAAGGTGGAGTTCCCGCACGTCTGGCGTTCGCAGATTGGACCAAACGCAAACGGATCTTCGAGTCCTATCTCGTGATCTATCCAGTGGTAAAGAACAGGCCGTGGCTCACGAGACAAGAGCGATGCTCTCTGTCAGAGGACCTGAAGTCCAACCTCAGCTGAGCGATTCGGGCGAGGATGTCTTCAGGGTGCTCCCATCCTTGGATCACCTCGCCCTTCAGATATCTGTCTATGGCGTCCTGTCGAAGAGCTTGCTCGACTGGGCAAGTCGCCTGTCTGGCCGGAGTGCCCTGGGCATCCGGATTCTCAGCCGCTCGCTCCGGTCTACGACGGGACCCAAGCAGTGTGGCAGTGTCCGAGAACCAGCCGCACAGTGTCGCCGATAGGAGCGCTCGCAGCCGTCCCATAACCAGCCATCCGCCACACCCAGCCACCTCTGAGTCTGTTCGCCGTATCGCAAAGACAACGGAATCACAACTGCTGCCCGATGGCATGGCGCGCGTTCGTTGCCCGATGGGAGGATGGGATGAACAAGGCGGGAGGGGTCGTGGCGACGACGAATTTCGAAAGTAGCTCTGTAAACCGACGGGAAGGTCATCGGCCTCGAGTCGTACAGCTGAAAGATGGCCGATTTGAGGTCAGATGTCTCGCGTGCGGGCGGCGTCGAGGTGACGCACCAGTCGGTATCGGGCTACCCGTCCATAATCGTTTCGAAGCAGAGGCGATCGCAAGGAACCACTACGAGGGCTGAGGCCGTCATTCGCCGATCTTCCGAGGCAGACGCGATCGCCGGTGCGCCCAGTCCGGCTGCCATGGTGGATCACGTTTCCCGGACGTTTGGATTGTCGGCACCGCCCTGATCGCCCGCCGCCAAAAGCGGGAAGAAATGAGCCGCAACGCCCCTGAGAAAGCCGACGATCAATTTGGGCGTCAGTGCCGTTCCCGGGTCGTTGAGTTCAGCCGGGAGCTTCGCCTCCATCTCCCTGGCCTTGGCAATGAGAGCCGGGCCCACGCCCTTGCCCAGGGTGCTCAATCCCTTGCCCACCACCTCGGGGTCCATCGTCCACGCAGGCACGGGAAGCGACTTGATGGTTGCCCAGGTCTCCGGGTCACGCGGGGTGGCGAGCGAGAAGACGTGATCGAACGTGCGGGCTGAGGCATCTCGTCCGGTGAAGGCCTCACCGAGTCCCCAAGTCTTGCGCAGTGTGGCGATCAACGAGGTGTGTCTGTACTCCTCGTTGTACACCGATCCCGACTCGACCCAGGGCGACACGATGACGGCGGGTACTCGGTACCCGGAGCGATCGAACGTGAATCCGCACTCGCCAGGGGGTGTCAAGGGGTCGGGTGGCGGGACCGGTCCTGGTGGAACGTGGTCGTACGTGCCTCCGGGCTCGTCCCACCCGATCAACAGCGCGGTGTTCCAGACGTTGGCGCCGGTCTCCGAGGTGGCGGACCGGTAGGCATTGAACACCCGCTCCAGGAATGCCTCGCCCGACAGTGTCGACGATGGGCTGTCGACCTCGAGGTCCACTTTGTGCGAGAAGGAGCGGCCCATCGCCGGGTGATAGTCACCGTGCCCGGCCATCATGTTGGGCTCGATCAGCGAGAAGTTCGGGAGAGTTCCCGCTGCGGCATCCCTCTCGAACTCGGCAAAGGGTACGAAATGGGTGGCCAGACGGTCCTCCAACCGGGGAAAATGGATCAACCCCGTGAACGACAGCGGCATGGGCTCCATGACGTAGACCTTCCAGGTCTTGCCGTGGGCTTCCAGCCGTTCAAAAATCGTTTCGGCGTCGTTCTTCGTGAACCATTTCCTGAGCGGACTGTTCACGACCGCACCCGACGAAGTGGCGGCAGTCCAGAACGAGCGGTTCATAAACGTCTGCGACGGGACCTCGCAAAACCAATGGTCGAAGACGCCAAAGTCCCGAGCGAGACCGTTCAGCACCGGCAGTTGTTCCGGGGTGTAACCGGTCATGATGTCGGCGTACTCGTCGTACGTGGGCTGGCGGCCGATCTCTCCGGTGAACGTCGAGATGTAATCGGTCACGAACCCATCCATCGTGGGCCGCGCGTCCGGAGCCGGAGCATTCCAGGGCGCCGAGGCCGCCTCTCCGATCTTGAATCGGTTTTGGTCATCGATGATGTTGAACAACTGGGTGTTGGTGTGGAAGTACTCCTCGCCCGAGTCCGGATTTGGCGAGTCCATGTCTGTGGCGACCGTGTAGGGAACGACCTTCCGGTCAGCGCCGTGCTCGGCCCAGATGGGGATCGGGTTGCTCAGGTTCTTGCCGATCACTCCCTCGAAAGTCTTGCCATCCTCCGGTCCGTATAGGTGTCCGAGGACATTATCGAAAGAGCGGTTCTCAAAGAGCACGAGCACGACGTGGTCGAGGGCGTGTGTCGCATCGAGTGTCGGCATCAGCGGCTCCTCACCTCCCAGACCTTAGACATCAGGTGACGCTGGACCGTAGTCCCAGAAGGCTCTCAGAGGTGGCGTCAGTCGTGCCCTCGAGTCGCACCCTCGGATTCCGAGCGACTCCCGGATCGACGTGGCCGAAGACGAAGGGTATGTAAAGGTGAAGGAGCGTTTGATCATTGCAACATCGACTCAGATCCTGTGGTGAGCGGGAGCGAGTCGCAACCTGAGGAGGTGCGAGTGGCTGAACTCAACGGGCCGGGCGGAGGAATGATGTTGACCCACTTCATTGTGTCGGACGACGTCGAACGCTCTCGGCGGTTCTACACCGATGTGCTGGGCGGCACGGTGGTCTTCTCCAGAGGTGTGACGAATGTGGCCTTGGCCAACAGCTTCATCGTCATCAATGCAGGCGGAGGGCCGACCGACGACAAGCCCACCGTGACCCTGGAGACGCCACGCGATCCCGACCGGGTCAGCAGCTTCCTCAATATCCGGGTCGAGGACATCCATGCCAAGTACGAGGAGTGGAGTGCTCGGGGAGCTGACTTCCTGACGCCGCCCAAGCAGCACAAGTACGAGATCCGTTGCTACATCCGCGATCCCGACGGTCATCTGATCGAAGTGGGGCAAACCACCGACCCGGAGGGGGATTGGTCGCCGTTTTTGCGATCTGACTCGAAGTCGTGAAGCCCGTTCTCGTGAACTTCGTCCGTTGTGACTGATCGTGCACGGCGATGCGAGCGCGACGTTGTCGATGTTGGTGCCTGTTTCCGGCCACTGCACGGGTATTTCTCCAGTTCAGAGGTCTGTGAATCGTCCACCGAGTCATCGGCGTCGTCCCGTTGGGGCGAACCCCCAGCCAAGCTTCGGGTTGCATTGTCGACGCAGGAGCGACTAAACGTTCTGCAATTGTGACCGGTGTCGGAACGGGCCCGACGGCGAAGCCAGGTCCGCGATACCGAGTACGGCGGCTCGCCGGTATAGGGGCGGGGATCGTCGGCCTGACTCTCGTCACCGCGACCACTGCAACGATGGTCGTGCCTCCTGGACCCGCGGCGGCCGACCAAGTGTCTGACCTCAAAGCGCAAGCGGCCCAAATCGCCAAGGACCTCGTACTCGAGCAGCTCCAGATCGGCGCGTACCAGCAGCAGTACGACGTCGACACCGCCAAGGTCCAACAGGACGAGGCGGAGATCAGTTCGAGTGAGGACAGGCTCCAAACCGATAGTGCTCGGGTGGGTCGCGATCGTAAACGGCTCCAGGCTGAAGCAGTGTCGGCCTACATCAACTCGGGCTCGGAGGTCGACGGAAACCCAGGCCTGTTCGAGGTGAACCAGAGCAAAGCGCTGGCAACAGAGGAGTACGAGGACGTCGCAAGCGGCGACATCACCCTTACCATTGATGCCCTTCATATCGACGAGAACGGGCTGCGCGCCGAACGGGTCACACTCGAGCAACAAGAGGCACGCGACCAAGCGACCACCAACCAGGAAGCGACGCTGACCAACGCCGCACACCAGACCGCCGTCGAGCTCCAATCGAAGCAGTCCGAGATCACGGGCGAGCTTGCAGTGGCGGTGGCCCAGCAGCAGGCGGCACAGGCCGCGGCGGCTGCCGCGGCGGTCCGTGCGGCACAGGCGGCGGCGCAGGCCGCGGCGAGCCGGACGACAACGACTTCAACCCAACCTGCGCCTTCCGCTACCTCAACGTCAGCACAGGGGAGCGCCGCCGGAACGTCGTCGGGCGATCCTTCCGGCGATCCTTCCGGCGACCCGACCCTGCCCCCCTTTCTCCAGTGCGTTCTCCAGGCCGAGTCGGGCGGCAACTATGCCGCCGTCTCACCCGGCGGCACCTATATGGGCGGTTTCCAATTCAGCCAGGCGACATGGAACGAAGCAGCGCAGCTGGCCGGCATGCCACAGCTCATCAACGTCCCTCCGAACGAGGCAACACCGGCCGAGCAAGACGACCTCGCCATCGCGCTCTACGACGCCGATGGCGAGCAGCCCTGGTACGACCCCTGTAGCTCCAGCTGAGGGCACCGCAGCGATTCTCGGCCGAGGCGGCTTCTTTCGGGTCCCCGCACGCGTAGGTTGTTAATCAACAGTTAATCAGATATAGTGAAGGTGGACAGCCCGTGGCGCACGGGTGAACGAGGGGAGGCACCAGATGACCCACATGGTCGACCCACTCAGCACGCTCCGCCCGCTGAGGGAGGACGGGATCGAACACCGAGCCACGGGGCAGGTATCGAGCGGAACGGCACCGCTGGCCTATGACGTCTACCGATCCGGCAACCAGCTGATTATCGAGTTCGACGCGCCGGGTGTCGCACCTTCGGACATCGCCGTCAGGGTGGAGGGCCGCGCCATCGATGTAAGCCTGCGGCGCGCCTTGAACCGGGGGCCGGGAATCGACGTGATCGAGGCGGGCCGCCAGCACGGCACGTTCCGCCAGCGCTTGTGGCTCGGGGACCGGTGGGACCTCGCGGGGCTGGAGGCCGGAGCGGAGCACGGCGTGCTGACCATCCGGGCCCCGCTCGCCGCCGACATCGCCAGCCGCACGGTCGAGGTGACGCCGGGAGCGACGCCCCGTGGGGCATCGTCGCCGGATGTGGAAGTCGCGGACCAGTGGGGTCAGAGCCCCGAAGGAGCCGATCAGCACGCCGCAGCGGCCACGGCGGTCCACAGCGCCGCATGAGCGAGCGCCGTGCCGGCGACGCGCACGCGTCATCTGTACGCCCGCGCAAGCCTGTAGCCCGGGACGAGTCGGACGATGAGCCCGTTGGCGCGCCGGCACACCTCGAGGCGGTGATCGGCTGGCGTGTGCGTAGCCGGGCCAGAGAGTTGGGACTGTCCTCCGCCGACCTTGCCAAGCGGGTCGGGCTGTCGCGAGCGATGATCTCGAAGATCGAGAACGCACAGGTATCTCCGAGCCTGGCAACGATCTCACGCCTGGCGGACGCGCTCGAGGTCCCGGTGACCTCTCTCTTCCAGGGTCTCGACGAGGAGCGCGACGCTCTCTACACGAGAGCGTGTGGCGGACCCGAACTGGGCCGACCCGGCACCCGCAGCGGCCACCGCTATCAGCTCCTGGGATCGATGCGGGGACCGGCCAAGCGCATGGAGCCGATGCTGGTCACGCTCACCAGTCAGAGTGAGGTCTTTCCCCTCTACCAGCACCCCGGCACCGAGTTCCTCTACATGCTCGAAGGGGAGATGGACTACGGCTACGCCGGCGCCACGTACCAGTTGTGCCCCGGTGACTCGTTGCAGTTCGACGGTGAGGTGGCACACGGCCCGGTCCGCCTCACCGAGCTCCCGGTCCGCTTTCTTTCCGTCACCGCGTACGGCCTGCCGCCGACCTGACGCAGAACGCGTCGCTCACCGTCCGGTCCACACCGGTCGCCGCTTCTCGAGGAACGCGGCGACGCCCTCGCGTGCGTCGGACGAACGGGTCGCTTCACCGAGTGCATGTTCGGTCAGGCGCCAGCCGACCGCGTCGGTGCCGGCGGCGGCTTCGTTCACGGCCGCAAGGCATGCTTGGACCGAGACGGGCGCGTTGGAACAGATCTCTTGGGCCAGCCGTCGTGCGCTCTCGAGCGCGTCGCCCGCGTCGGTGAGGACATTGACGAAGCCCACCTCGTAGGCCCGTTCGGCATCGATGGGACGGCCGGTGAGGATCAGCTGACGGGCCAGGTTGAGGGGCAGCGCGCGCGGAGCACGAAACAGGCCGGCGCAGGTGGGCACGACGCCAATACACACCTCGGGAAGCCCGAACCTCGCCGTCCGCGACGCCACGACGAGATCGCAGGCCAGCACGATTTCGAGTCCGCCGCCGAGGGCGGGACCCTCGACGGCCGCAATCAGCGGTTTCCGGCGTGCGCGCCGGACCAGGCCGTATTCGCCACCTCGCGGCGTGACGTAATCGCCGCCGGCAGTGAGGTCACTTCCGGCCGAGAAGACATCGAGGGTGCCCGTGAGAATGCCCACCCAAAGTTGATCGTCGTCATCGAGCTCGTTGAGCGCGCTGTCGAGCCCGTCTGCCATGGCGCGATCGATGGCGTTGCGCTTGGCAGCCCGTTGCATCGAGATGACAAGGACGTGCTCCTCGCGCTCGTGTCCGACCAACTGGTCGCTGCCGCCACCCGTGCCGCTCACCCGCTCCTCCGATCATTACTCGTCTCCGCAGAGAAGATCACGTTAGCGGTGCAGCATGAGCATCAGGAGTTTGCTCGATGCGAACTGCTGCCGGTCCAGGCCTGCCTTCCTGTCGCGCCAGGCGTGCTGACGCTCCGTGCGCTCAGGTACCCGCCATCGCGACAACGGGTTTGTTCAGCGGCTTGCCACCCATCGACCCGAAGAACGGCGCGTTGTAGGAGAAGATGCCGCCGTCGGATGCAACGAAGCGGTATCCCGAACCGTTTCGGTTGGACTCCATGCCGACGATCGGCGCGTTGAGGCGCATGCTGCCGGTGGAGCCGTAGAACGGCGCACCGAACGAGAAGATCCCCCCGTCGGAGGCCACCTCCCAATAGCCACCGGTCTGAGCGTCGTTGGCCATCCCGACGATCGGTTGGTTCAAAGGCTTGCCGCCCATGGAGCCCTGGAACGTGGCGTCGCCGTAACTGAAGATCCCGCCGTCGGAGGCGACCAGCCAGTAGCCCTTGCCGTTCGGCGTTGCCGCCATGCCCACGATGGGCTGGTTGAGGTGGATACTCCCGGCACTGCCATAGAAGCCGGCATCACCGAACGAGAAGATGCCGCCGTCGGACGCGACCTCCCAGTAGCCCTTGCCGTCGGGGGTGGCGGCCATCCCGACGATCGGCGCGTTGAGCGGCTTGCCGCCCATGGAGCCGAAGAAGCCGGCGTCACCAAACGAGAAGAGGCCTCCGTCGGACGCAACTTCCCAATACCCACCGCCGTCCTGGGTCAGCGCCGCGGCGACGACGGGACGGTTGAGGTGAATGCTCCCCGTCGATCCGCAGAAGGGGATGTTGCCGTAGTCGAACACGCCGCCGTCGGAGGCAGAGAGGATATAGCCGTTCGGCCCGCCGGCCGGGGCGTTGCACGGGACCTCGATCGTCGGCGCCGGTGTGCCGGCGTCACCGGTGAGCTGTGGGTCGTGGTGGAATTGCGGCCACGCGCCGGGCTCGTAGACGCTGGCACCGCTGCCACCGGTGTCGTCGATCTCCCAGTGGGTGATCACGCCGGTGTCAGAAGAGCCGTAATAGCCCGCACCTGTGATGCCGATGTGCCCGTCGGGGTCGTCGGTTACCAGCGGCGAGCTCTGGAAGCCATAGTCCGTGCCGAGCGTCGCGACCTGGGTCCCCGATTGGCCGTCGAAGATGTCGATCCCGTCAGTCGTGGGCACGATGACGTCCTGGTAGCCGCGACCGCTGAGGTCGGCGGTTACGGGCGAACCGATGACCTGGCCGGTGGTCGGCTGATCCCACACCACATTGCCGTTGGTGCCGTTGAGCACGTAGATCGTGCCGGACTGGGTGCCTTCGACGACGTCGAGTTGTCCGTTGCCCTGCACGTCGGCCAGGGCGGGCGAGTCGGCGGTGACGCCGTTGAGCACCTGGCTCCACGCCAGCCCGCAGCTCGTGTTGAGTGCGAACACGCGGTTGGAGTCCGAGGCGCCCGAGTAGTAGCTGCCGTCGCCGATGGCGATGCCGACGGCGCCGCCAGCGAGGAACTGACCCACGGCCGGCGACGAGCGGTCGATGTTCTGATTGGTGTTGTACTGACAGATGAGGCCGCCGGCCGGGTTCCCGGTGAACAAGTTCCCCGCGGTCGAGAGGATGCGGATGTGGCCGCCGTTCGAATAGGTCTGCCCGTAGGCGATGCCAGCCGTAGAGTCGCCACCGCTGATGATCTCGCTGTTGCCGTCGGCGTAGAGGTCGGCGACTGCCGCGGTGGAGTAGACCGAGTCGGCCTGGAACCACGGGAAGCCGGCCAGCACCGAGCCGTTGGCCGCCCCGAGCGCGTAAGTGTTCTGGCCGAGCGAACCTGCCTCCACGCCATAGCCGTCGGCGTAGGCCGCGACGGTCAAAGAGGCCTGTACGGCAGAGTGCGGCTGCGCGTCCGTGCCCGGGTTGGTCTCCTGGACGAACCACTGGTCTCCACCGTTGGGCGCAATGGCCTGGTAGCCGCCCACAGTCGGGGTGTTCGCGTCGCCCGAGCCGACGTAGACGGTGTCGGTCCCGTTGGCGTCGATGGGCGCGACCGATGGTGAGGAGTTGACCGGGGCGCCGGCGTTGTAGGGCCACCCGGCGACCGGCGTGCCGTTGGCCACGTGGAGGGCCCACACGTAGCCCGCCTGGTCGCCGACGACGACCGCAGGCTGTCCGTCGAGGTTCGCGACATTGGGTGAGGACAACGCGATCGGGTTGCCGCCGTCAGGCAGGGTCTGGCTCCACGTCTGGTTGGCGACGAAGCCGGCCGAGTGCGCGATCTCCGCCGCGTGGGCAACGGGTGCCGCCGGTACGGTGATCGTCAGGGCGAGCGCGGTGGCCCCTGCGATGATGGATGCGGGGAGCATAGACCTCTGTCGACGTCGTCTCACGAATCTCCCTTCGGGTGTCGGCACGTGCGGCCATCGTGCGGCGGGCGCGCCACGGACTTTCCCGTTCCCGTGATCCCGCACACACGCGGGCGGCGAGGACACAGCACGCACACAGAATCGGCACGCGCGTGCCCGATCTTGAACCGTCACTGCATTCCGCCACCTCAAGGTGCTCCAAGTATCGTGCGTGCGAACGGAGGCGTGCGTACTTTGCTGCGCACCTCCCGTTGGGTGCACCAGGGTTTGCGCTCGGTTGGCGACGCGCTGAGCAGGTATGAAGCCTTCGCGGGGGTCTCGCCGCGTACCATTCCCGCTGTGATCGGGTCGTTGACGAAGCCATTGGCGCGCTGATGGGCCGGCGCATCCGATGGCTCGGCGTGATCTTGGTGGCCTGCTTGGGTCTTGTTGCGGCGCAGCTTGTCAACATCCAGCTGGTCAAGGCGAAGGCGTTGCAGACCTCGCCGTTCAACCCGCGCGTCGCCTCACAGAGCGCCAACAATCCGCGCGGGACGATCTATGCAGCCGATGGCACGGTGCTGGCTAAGTCTGTCCCGACGCCGGCGTCCGTCAACCGCAGCGAATATCGGTACGACTACGTGCGCGAGTATCCCCAGGGGCCGCTGTATGCCGGGATCACCGGGTACGACTCGGTGTTGAACTACGGCTCGACGGACATCGAGAACGAATACAACTCGTATCTCGGTGCGCACCAACAGGCGCCCCAGACGCTCAGCCAGTTGCTCTTCCGCCAGACGACACCCATCACGACTGACGACGTCACGCTTACCGTCGAGCCGTCGCTGCAGCAGGCGGCGTGGAACGCGCTTGTTTCGACACCTGCCCCCAACGATGGTGCCGTCGTCGTCCTCGATCCCAAGACCGGCGCGGTCTTGGCCATGGTGTCCAACCCGACCTACGACCCCAACGCGATGGCCTCGACATCGCTGCAAGCTGAGCAGCTCGCGTATCTGAGCTATACCAAGGCTGACGGCGAAGGCTTCTTCCCGTTGCGCTCGATCGCCACGTCGGAGTCTTTCCCCCCCGGGTCGACCATGAAGGTGGTGACGTCGGCCGCGGCCTACAACCTCAAGCCCTCCCTGGCGGGATTCAACTATCCGTACCAGCTGTGCCAGACGTTCCCCGACTCGAACCAGAAGCTCTGCGACCAGAGCGGTGCCTGTGGCGGGACCATGACCCAGATGCTGCCGTTCTCGTGCGACCCTGGTTACGCCGAGCTCGGGGTCCAAGAAGGCGTCTCCACGCTGCGCCAGCAGGCCGAACTGTTCGGCATCAACTCGGTGCCGCCAATCGACCTGCCCGCCCTCGGCCAACAGCCCGTCGGCGGCGTGATCGCTTCGAAACTGGATTCGCTGCCTGAGAATTCCCAGGCCCTGCAGGGCTACGGCGCCATCGGCCAGGACGTCATCGCGGACACCGCATTGCAGAACGCAATGGTGGCAGCGGGAATCGCCAACGGAGGGGTCGTCATGACCCCGCATCTCATGTCGTCGATCCACGATTCGACCGGGGCGCTGGTCAAGACGTACACGCCGACGCCGATGTCCCGCGCCACCTCGGCTGTGGCCGCCCAATCGGTGGCCGCGCTGATGGAGAGCGTGCCGATCAGCGGGACCGCCGACGGCGTTGGCTTCCCGTCCTACCTCTGCGCTGCCGTCAAGACGGGGACCGCCCAGACCGGCAACGGCGGGTCAACCACGACTGGATGATCGGCTTCGCACCCGCGAACAACCCTCAGATCGCGGTGGCGGTCACCGTCCGCCGAGCAGAACATCAACTCCGACGGCGCTGGGGTTGCCGGCCCGATCATGAACAAGGTCATGCAGGCGGCGCTGCCGGCCGGCTCGGTGCAGCAGCCGTGCACCGTGCAGGCGCCACCGCTCTCGACGTACGGCCCTCAGTCTCAGGCACCGATTTACGGGGGCTGAGAGCTGACTGCTGACTGCAGGGTCGGTTCCAGATGGTCCGGCCCAACTCGCTGGCGCCGGGCGAGGGGGGTGCGGTCCCGGGCTCTCCAGGCGGTACGATATCTGCGTGCTTACGCAGATAGTTAGGAGTCCGGCTCGGGAGGAGTTCCGCTCCGCCGTCGGGATGCTCAAGCTGCTCGGCGACGAAACCAGGCTGCGGGTGATCTGGGCCCTCCTCGAGGGGGAGCACTCGGTGAACGAGCTGGCCGAGATCGTGGGGGCCCAGCCGGCCGCCGTGTCCCAACACCTCGCCAAGTTGCGGCTGGCCCGCCTGGTACGGAGCCGCCGCGAAGGGACACGCATCTTCTATGTGGTCGACGACGCGCACGTCCGCCGGCTGGTCGAAGAGGTCGTTACACACGCCGACCACATCACCGCCGATGGGTGAAGGCCACCTGAACGGCACCGGCCAGGCGTCGGCCGACACCGACCGTCGCGCACTCGTCGCGTCCCTCGTCCTGCTCGTCGCCTTCATGGTCTTCGAGGTGGGCGCCGCGGTGGCGTCCAACTCGCTGGTCCTGCTCGCCGACGCAGGGCACATGCTCGTCGACGTCGGTGCCATCGCCGGCTCGCTCGTGGCGATCCGCCTGGCGGGGCGGCCCGAGACCCGTTGGCACACCTACGGGATGAAGCGGGCCGAGATCCTGGCCGCGGCCGCCAACGCCATCGCCCTGCTCATCGTCTCGGCGCTCGTGACCTGGGACGCAGTCGTCCGTTTGCTGCACCCCTCGACCGTCGACGGTGCCGTCCTGATCGTCGTCGCGGCGGTCGGCGTCGGGGTGAACGTCGTGGCCACCCTGACCATGGCCCGGGCGAACCGGCGATCCCTCAACATCGAGGGCGCCTACCGCCACATCCTCACCGATCTCTACGGCTTCTCCGGCACCCTGATCGCCGGCATCGTGATCGTGCTCTGGGGCTTCGACCGGGCGGATGCCATCGCGTCGCTGGTCGTGGTGGCGCTCATGCTGAAAGCGGCTGTCCAGCTCCTGCGGCCGTCGATGCACATCTTGTTGGAGGCCACACCAGAGGACATCGACCTCGACGAGGTGCGCGAGCATCTCCTCGAGCTGCCCGAGGTCGAGTCCGTCCACGACCTGCACGCGTGGACGCTCACCTCGTCCCTGCCCATCCTCACGGCCCACGTCGTCGTGAGCGACGAGTGCCTCAACACCGGCGAGGCCGGGCGCGTGCTCGATCACCTCCAAGAATGCCTAGCCGGGCACTTCGACGTGGAGCATTCGACCCTGCAATTCGAGTCGATCCGGCACATCGAGCACGAGCTCGGCGGACACCCCTGAGGCGGGCACAGTCACCCTGAGGTCGGAGAGTCGAACGCCGCCACCAACTCGACGTGCTCGGTCATGGGGAAGATGTCGAAGGCGCGCAGCACGTGCAGGTCCCAGCCGGCGTCGAGGAGGACGCGCGCGTCCCGGCTGAACGAGGCGGCGTCGCAGGACACGTAGACGACGCGTTCGATGCTCGCCGCGTGCGTGGCGAGCGCCGCCATGACCCCGGTACCAGCGCCCTCCCGCGCGGGGTCGAGCACCACGACGGTTGGATTCCCGATGCCCTCGGCTACGAGTGCAGGAGTCACCTCGACCTGCAACACATGCAACGCGTCGAGCCCGGCACCGTTGTGCCGCAGATCGGCGCACGCTCGGGGGTCCCGCTCAACCGCCATGACGGAGCCCCCAGGGCCCACGGCGGTCGGCGAGCGGAACGGCAAAGAGGCCGGCGCCGGCGTAGAGGTCGACAATGGCGGCATCGTGGCAGTCCCCGACGAGCGCGAGCACGGTATCGAGCAGCACCTCGGGCGCGCCCGCGTGCACCTGCCAGAACACGCCTGCAGAGATGCGAAAGGAGCGCCCGTGCACGTGCGTGTGCACGGCGCCTGGTGGTCGTCGCACTGTGTGTCGCACCACGAGACCAGCGTCGAGCTCGGGCGGGTGAGGAAGGTGCCGCCCACGCGGCGTCACCGCGACGACCGCGTCGCCGGGATCCCCCGTGACGATCTCGAGCTCGGCCGCTCCCGGCCAACGGGCCGTGAGCGCGCCGGTCGCCAGGACGGCGGTGCTGGCGATTGGACAGCCGTCCACGTGTTCGAGCCGATGGGAGCGATGGCGGCGGAACCCGGTCCCGCCATCTCGGTCCACCGCCACTCGCACCCGGGTGCGCCAGCCGAGCCCATCGACGTCGCCGTGCACCGGCTCGACCTCAACGGGCAGCTCCGTCCCGGCGAGATGGCGGAGCTGCTCGGAGATACGGAACGCCTTCAGCCGCCGCTGCGCCGCCAGGCTCGCGTGCTGGAAGTCGCAGCCGCCACACCGTCCGGGGCCGGCGTGTGGGCAAGGCGGCGTCACCCGATCGGGGGACGGGGTCAGGATCTCCACGGCGTCGGCCCGCAGGTAGGACGACGTGGTCGCCGTGACCCGAGCCCGGACACGCTCCCCGGGAAGGGAGTGGCGGACGAAGACGATCCGGCCGTCGGGTGCGCGGGCCACGCAGCCGCCCCCGCCGGCAACTGCGCCAACGTCCAGCTCGAGGAGGCCGTCTCCGGGGTCCGTCACGGAGCGGAGCGTAGGGCTGCACCACGGCCGGGTGAGACCGGCGACGATCCATGTGCGCCACAATGCCCATGGGAATCCGGCCAGAAATTCGGAAAGCCCGGAAAGTTCGGAGCGAGGTGTCGATCCGGGCCCCGCCCGATCGTCGTAGGGGTAACACCACACCACCATTGAGGAGGACCCATGCGATACCTGCTGATGATCGCCGTCGACGAGAGCGCCCCCGGAGACGACGTGACGCCCGAGTATGCGGCCTTTGGTAAGGAAATGGCCGAGCGTGGCGTGCTGCTCGGCGGCGAGCGTCTGCGCTCGACCAGCGATGCCACCACGGTGCGTGTCCGCAACGGCGAGATCCTGGCGACCGACGGGCCCTTTGCCGAAACCAAGGAGCAGCTGGCCGGCTACTACATGGTCGAGTGCAAGGACCTCGACGAGGCCATTGAGGTGGCCGCGAAGATCCCCGGTGCGCGGGACGGCTCGATAGAGGTGAGGCCGATCTGGGAGATGTGACGGCCGAGGCCGCCGTCGCCGAGGCTTTTCATGCCGAATGGGGCCGGATCATCGCGACCCTCGTCCGGCTGACCGGCGATTGGGACTTGGCCGAGGAGTGCGCGCAGGATGCTTTCGCGGCGGCCTTGGAACGCTGGCCCCGCGACGGCATCCCGCGCCGCCCCGGCGCCTGGCTCACGACCGTCGCGCGCAACCGCGCTGTCGATCAGGTCCGTCGTACGCAGCTGGGCTCACAGAAGGAGCTCGAGGTCGCCATCATGGACACAGGTGACAGCGCCGTGGCGACCGACGTCGACGTGCCCGACGACCGCCTCCGTCTGATCTTCACCTGTTGCCACCCGGCACTGCCGTTCGAGGCGCAGGTGGCACTGACCCTGCGCACGCTGGTGGGCATGACGACGCCCGAGATCTCCCGTGCGTTCTTGGTCTCCGAGGCGACAATGGCCCAGCGCTTGGTGCGAGCGAAGCGAAAGATACGAAACGCCGGCATCCCCTTCGCCGTACCACCGGCCCACCAGCTGGTGGAGCGGACAGAGGCCGTGCTGGCCGTCATCTATCTCCTCTTCAACGAGGGCTATGCGGCCAGCTCGGGAGCCGACCTCATCCGGCGCAGCCTGACCACAGAAGCGATTCGACTGTGTCGTGTGCTCTCCACGCTGATGCCCGACGAGCCCGAAGCACTCGGGTTACTTGCGCTGATGCTCTTCCACGACTCGCGCAGTTCGGCACGGGTCGACGGCAACGGCGATCTCGTCGTGCTCGACGAACAGGACCGTTCCTTGTGGGACGCCGCCGCCATCGCCGAGGGCTTCGAGCACTTGGACGCGGCAGCGCGACTCAGGCGACCCGGGCCATTCCAGCTGCAGGCAGCGATCGCGTCCTGCCACGTCCGTCCGGGTGAGGCGACAGATTGGTCGGAGGTCGCCGCTCTCTACGAACGCCTCTTCCAACTACTGCCGTCGGCGGTCGTGGCGTTGAACCGCGCCGTGGCGGTGTCGATGAGCGAAGGCCCCGAGGCGGGACTCGCATTGGTCGACGCCATCGAGCCGGATGGAGTCCTGCGCGAGTACCACCTGCTGCCAGCCGCACGGGCCGACATGTTGCAACGCCTCGGGCGGCACGACGAAGCGGCGGCGTCCTACCGGCGAGCTCACCAGTTGGCCTGCACCGACGCCGAGAGGCGGTACCTCGAACGTCGGCTTGCCGAGTCGACCTCTGGACGCTCGTCGGAACCGCCGGTTTGACAGGCCCGAGCGCCGTTGTAATCGTCTCGCCCTTGACCCGTCCGCTGCCCGATACCGGCTGTGCGGACGCCGCGGACGAACCGAGAGGACGGCGAGATCATGTTGCAGGGAAGAGTGGCGATCATCACCGGAGGCGGGCGCGGTATCGGCCGCGAGCACGCACTGTTGTTTGCCTCCCTCGGCGCCAAGGTGGTGGTCAACGATCTGGGTGGGGCGATCGACGGGTCCGGCACGGACGTCTCGGCAGCTCAGTCCGTGGTCGACGAGATCGCGGCCGCGGGCGGTGAGGCAGTCGCCAACACGGAGAGCGTCAGCTCGTTCGCCGGGGCCAAGGCGATGGTCGACCAGGCCGTTTCGAGCTTCGGTGACCTCCACGTCGTGGTGAACAACGCGGGGATCCTGCGAGACCGCATGTTGGTGTCGATGAGCGAAGAGGAGTTCGACACCGTAATCGCGGTCCATCTCAAGGGGACCTTCAACGTGACGAGGCACGCGGCCAACTACTGGCGCGAGCAGGCCAAGACCGGGACGATCATCGACCGGGCCATCGTCAACACAAGCTCGGGTGCCGGACTGCACGGCAACGTCGGCCAGACCAACTACTCGGCAGCGAAGGCAGGCATCGCGGCAATGACAGTGGTGAATGCGATGGAGCTGCACCGCTACGGCGTCCGCGCGAACTGCATCGCACCGGTGGCGCGCACCCGCCTGACCCTGCAGACGCCGGGGATGGGCGAGCCGATGCAGAACCAGGTGTTCGATCCCGAGAACGTGTCTCCGCTGGTCGCGGTACTGGCGTCGGAGACCTGCCCGTTCAACGGCCAGGTCTTCAGCGTCTACGGCGGCTCCGTCGGGATCTATGCCGGATGGTCGATCGCGGAGAGCGTCGAGACCGACGACCGCTGGACCCCCGAGTCGTTGGCGGCCGCGATGGACAAGCTGCCGCGGACGGTGGAGGTCACCAGCCAGATGACCGAGCTCGCACGACACATGAGTGGCGACTGAGGCACGGGCTGGTTGCGACCGGGAGTCGCACCGAGCGGGCGGGGTCTCCCTAGGCTTCACGGTCATGGGTGCGGACCAGACGGAGCAGGCCCGGATGGAGGCGGCCTTCGCCTCGGCCGACGTCCACCCTCTCCTCTGTGCGGTGGCGCACCGGACGGGTGACCTCTCGCTTCTGCGCCCCGAGCTGGCGCCCGACCAGACCCAGATGCTGGTGCCGGGCCGGGGACTCTCGCCGGGCCAAGAGGCCGACGCGCGCCGTCTCGCCGCCGACGCGTGGTGTGCCCATGCCGAGTCCGGTGCAGCCGAACACGAACTGACCCTCGACGAGCGACGCGCCCTTTTTGCGTTTCTCGTCGGTGCGGACGGGACCGAGCAATGGGAGTCGTTCCTGGCCGAAGAGCTCGCACTCCCCGGCAACGACCTGAGGCAGCCGTCGTGGCACGTGCGCGACACTGGTGGCTCGTTCCGCTGTGCCGTCATCGGCGCAGGAGCGTCCGGTCTCGCCGCGGCCCACCGGCTCCGCCAGGCCGGCGTGGAGGTGACGGTCTTCGAGAAGAACGCCGACGTGGGCGGCACCTGGCTCGAGAATGTCTACCCGGGCTGCCGCGTCGACGTGCCCAACCAGCTCTACAGCTTCTCTTTCGCGCAGACCAACGCCTGGGTGTCGCGCTTCTCCACCCAACCTGACCTCTTGGCGTATCTGCAGGGGATGGCGCGGGAGCTCGGACTAGGGGAGTGCATCCGCTTCCGCTGCGAGGTGACCGAGGCCCGGTTCGACGAAGGTGCACAGTCGTGGAAGCTCACGTTGCGCTGGGCTGACGGGACCGCGTCCATCGAAGAGTTCGACGGCGTGGTGTGCGCGGTCGGACAGCTGAACCGGCCCTCCTTCCCTGCCATTGCGGGGCAGGATGACTTCGAGGGGCCGTCGTTCCACTCGGCGGTCTGGGACGAGTCGGTCGACGTGGCGGGCCGCCGCGTGGCGGTCATCGGAACCGGTGCGAGCGCGGCCCAGTTCGTGCCGTGCCTCGTCGACGAGGTGGCGCATCTGGACGTGTACCAGCGCACGCCCCCGTGGCTCCTGCCCACGGAGAACTACGGCGACCCGTTCCCGCCGGAGTTCCACGACCTGCTCGCGCTCCTGCCGAACTATGGGCGTTGGGACCGGCTCTGGCAGTTCTGGATCATGCACGAAGGGCTGCTCGCTGCCGCCCGCGTCGATCCCGAATGGGACGAGCACACCGAGGCCGTCAGCGCGGGGAACGACTTCGTACGCTCCATGCTCATTGACGTGTTGCGGGCACAGGTCGAAGACGACGAGCTCTTCGAACAGATGGTGCCCCACTTCCCGCCTTTCGCCAAGCGTGCCCTGCGCGACGACGGCCGGTGGGCAGCGGCGATGAGTCGAGCACACGTCGACTTGGTGACCGTCCCGATCGACCGGGTGACCGCGCACGGCGTCCGGACGACCGACGGCGAGGACCATCCGGCCGATGTGATGATCTACGGCACCGGGTTCAGCGCGTCGGCCTTTGTCGCGCCCATGCGGGTCATTGGGCAAGGTGGCGTCGAGCTGAACGAAGCCTGGGCCGGCGACGCTCAGGCCTACCTGGGCATCTCGGTGCCTGGGTTCCCCAACTTCTTCATGCTCTACGGCCCGAACACGAATCTCGTCATCAACGGCAGCATCTTGATCATGGTGGAGTGCCAGGTCCGCTACGCCGTCGAGGCGATCGGCCGCCTCCTGGAGTCCGGGCATCGCTCCATGTCGTGTCGCCGTGACGTCTACGAGCGCTATGGCCACGAGATGGAAGCGGGTAACGCCACGATGGTCTGGGGTGTGGCCGACGTGCCGACCTGGTACCGCAACGCGCACGGGAGGGTCACCCAGAACTGGCCCTTCGACCTGCACTCGTACTGGTCGCGCACGCGCGAGCCCGACCTCGCCGACTACGAGCTGGCCTGACGCCGGTGCCCAGCCGGGAACTGACCGAGATCCTCGACCTCGTCCCGCCGGACTTCGCCGATCCCTCCGCCGACTATCGCGCGGTGCGCGCCACCATGGCCCCGTTCCACGGCCACCCGGTCCCGCCGCACATCACGGTGACCGAGACAGAGCTCGGCGGCGTCCGCTGCGCCTGGTACGACGACGACCGCGCGGCGCGTCGGACCCGCACGATCTTTCACTGTCACGGTGGCGCCCTGGTCTCGTGTCCGCTCGAGGACTATCACTTCTACGGCGCGCTCCTGGCGGAACTGCTCGAGGCGCGGATCGTCATGGCCGACTACCGGCTGGCCCCCGAGCACCCGTTTCCGGCGGCGCACGACGACTGCCTGGCCGCCTACCGCGGCCTGGTCTCGAGCGGCGGGGTCGACCCCGCGCGCCTCGTCGTCAGCGGCGATTCGTGCGGAGGGCTCCTCGCCCTCGGCACCATGCTCAGCGCACGGGACCAGGGCGTGGCGCTGCCGGTGGGCTTCGTGTCCATCTCGGGCTGGTTCGACCTGTCGGTGGCCGACGAAGTCGCGCCCCGGGGCCGCGATCCCTTCCTGACGGCCAGCTGGGTCCGCAATCGCGGACGGGACTATGTCGCGGGGATGGCCGCGCCGGACGATCCGCGGGTCTCGCCCCGCTATGGAGACCTGCGCGGCCTGCCGTCCCTGTACCTACCGGTGGGCGAGTACGACACGCTCTACGGGAGCGTCGTTGCCCTGGCCGAGGCGGCCATGGGCGCGGGCGTCGACGTCACGGTGGAGTCGTGGGTGGGCATGGTGCACGGCTGGCAGGGACTGGCCAGCGCGGGCGTGCCCGAAGCAGGCGCGGCCTTCGCGAGGGCCCGAGATGTGATCGACGCATGGGGCGCCTAGCGAGCTGGCCCCGAGTCAGGCTTCGAGCACCGTGAGGTCGAGCTCGCGTAGGCGGGCCGGGTCGGCCAGGAAGTCGAGTGCAACCACCTTGCCGCCGCGAACGGTGAACGCGCCGACGGAGAAGAGCTGACCGTCGCGGGTGGTGACGGCACCGGCCACGCCGTTGACGAGCGCGGGCTGGTGCAGCAATCCCAGGCTGGCGTAGCCCATGGCCGAGCGGGCGACCGCCGCGGCCCCCCGGACGATGCGCAATGCCCCCGCCGGCAGCGCTCCCTCGTCTGCCCGCACGACGACATCGGGGTCGAGCAGTGCCACGAGGGCGTCGAAGTCACCGTTGCGGGCAGCCGCCAAGAACGCGTCGACGACCTGGCGCTGGCGATCGAGATCGGTGTCGGGCACGGTGGGCTGCCCCTGGACGCGGCGACGGGCACGGCTGGCCAGTTGCCTGGCTGCCTCCGGCGTCCGGTCCACGATCGGGGCGATGTCGTCGAAGGGCACGGCGAAAATGTCGTGCAGGACGAAGGCCAGGCGTTCGGGTGGGGTCAGCGTGTCCAACACGACCAGCAGGGCGACGCCGACGGAATCGGCCAGCAGCGCCTCGTGCTCGGGGTTCGCCCCGTCGGGACGGTCGAGGATCGGGTCGGGCATGTGCGCCTCGACGGGCTCCTCTCCCCTGGTGCGGCGAGCACGGAGCATGTTGAGTGAAACGCGCGCGACCACGGTCGTGAGCCAAGCACCCAGATTCTCGACGTCGCTGGTGTCGGACCGGCTGAAGCGGAGCCACGCCTCCTGCACGGCGTCGTCGGCCTCGGTGAGCGAGCCCAGCATGCGGTACGCGACGGCCCGCATGCGTGTCCGATGTTCTTCGAATCGCTCCGTCGGCCAATCGGTCTCGCCCATGGGACCAGCTCCTCTTCGTGTGTGGGTGTCATACCGCCACACAGACCCCCCACGGCGATGTGATGTGACGCGGGCCGGAGCCGGGCAGGTCAGCCCGTGGGCCTCAGCCGATGATGTCGAGTGGGGTACCGGGCGGGACCACGCTGAGCTGCGACAGGTCGGAGTTGTGGAGCCTGATGCAGCCGTGCGAGATGGCGGCACCCGTGTTGCCGATCAGTGCGTCGTCGTAGGCGTCGATGGGGCCGTGGATGCCGATGAGGGCATCGCCCGAATTCTCCCAGTCGACGATCGTGTCGGAGTGGTCGGAGGTGGCCAGGACGAACGGGCCGTAGGCCGGGCTGGGCGGTGGCACGGTGGCAAAGACGAAGAAGTTGCCCGGCGGCGTGGGGTCGTCGGGTGCTCCGATGCCGGCCGGGAAGTCGAGGACCTCGATCCCGTCCATGTAGAGCGAGAGGCGCATGGTGGTCAGGTTGACGACGATGAGATAGGGGTCGACGTTTGTGCTGACGTGGCTCTGCTGCACCCATGCCGTCGAGCCGTTCGGGCGCTGGGCCAGCCGGACCTCGAGCCAGCCCGGCTTCGTGGCGATCACGGGGAGGGTGGACGGGTAGCCGTAGTACGTGTTCGGCACCGTCATGGTCGACGCGGCGCCAGGTGTGGCATACCCGGGGACCGAGCCGTACATCGTGGCGGTGAGCGTCGTGCCGGGCGGTGGCGTGAGCGCCGCGTTGTCCGTCGCGGCCTGCGTGCTGAGTGCGTGGGCACGCCGTTGAGCCGCTGAGACGTGTTTCGAGACGTGTTTCGAGGCGTGTTTTGCCTTGGGCGTGGACGCGCCCGACCCCACGCCCACCGACACGACGACCACCGCCCCAACGGCGAAGGCCGACGCGGCGGCGCCTATTCGAAAGAGAAGTCGTGCTCGACTCGTGATCGCCCCATCGTACCGGCAGGTGCCAAGGGATCCGTGCCGGGTGGCAGGATGGACCATGGCTCCAGTGCACCGGCGCGTCGCGTCGGGTTCGCCCTTCGAGGACACCATCGCGTTCAGCCGGGCGGTCCGGGTGGGGGACAGAGTGATCGTGTCGGGCACCGCCCCCGTACTCCCTGGTGGTGGCTGCCCCGAGGGCGCGGGCCCGCAAGCCCGCCGCTGCTTCGAGATCATCGAGGCCGCGCTCGAGGAGGCCGGCGCGGGACTCGAGCACGTGGTGCGAACCCGTATGTACATCACGTCGGCGCGCGATGCCGAGGCGGTCGGCGCGGTACACGCGGAGCTGCTCGGTCGCGTGCGGCCGGCAGCGACCATGGTCGTCGTGTCGGGTCTGTTGGATCCCGCCTGGAGGGTGGAGATCGAAGCCGAGGCGGTGCTGCCCTAAAGAGCGAGCCCGGCGACGGTGGCGGCCACGATGTTGGTGCCGCGCAGATCACCGACCAGGCCGGCCTCCATGCGGTTCATGACGTAGCAGACGGTGAGCTCAGCGTCCTGGTCCATGATGATGACGGAGCCGCCGTAGCCGCCCCAGTAGCAGGCCTGCGGGCCGAGGGGCATCTCGGGCGGGTTGCTCAGCCCATAGCCCATGCCCATGCGCTCGGGGATGCCGAGCACCTTGTCGATGCCCTCCGCCTGGACCTCGAAGATGGGGTCGGTGCCCGAAGCGCTCAGCAGGCGGACGCCGCGCGCCTCGCCCCGGCCGGCGATGACCGACTGCACCGCGGCCACCGAGCGTGCATTGCCCTGCCCGTTGGCGGCGGGTATCTCCGCCCGGCGCCACCATTCGTGGTGGGCCATGCTGGCGTCGAGCGGCGGGTTGAGGAACGTCTTGAGCATGAGGTCGGGCACCTGTCCCTCGAACTGCTCGGGCGTGATCGGCGGGGGCGGGATCACGTTCGAGACGCGACCGTCCTCACTGGCCGGCAGGCCGATGAAGAAGTCCGCGTCGAGCGGCTTCGCTACCTCCCTTGCGAAGAAGGTGCCGATGGAGTCACCGGTGATGCGCCGCACGATCTCGCCGATGAGGTAGCCCTGGGTGAGCGCGTGGTAGCCCGAGGCCGTGCCCGGCTCCCACCATGGGGCCTGCGCAGCCAGTAAAGCGGTGCACTTGCCCCAGTCGGCCAGGTCCTCGTTCGTCAGGGGCTCTTCCCACCCGCACAGGCCTGCGGTGTGTCCCATCACGTGGCGCACCTCGACCGCTGCCTTGCCGTTGGCGGCGAACTCGGGCCAGTACCTGGCGACGGGCGCGTGGAAGTCGAGCTCCCCGCGGTCGTGCAACATCAGTGCAACAAGGAAGGTCATGGTCTTGGTGGTCGACCAGACGTTGGTGATGGTGTCGCGGTCCCACGGCCGCGTCCTCTCGGCGTCGGCCCAGCCGCCCCAGATGTCGACGACCGGTTCGCCGTGGAGGAACACCGCCACCGACGCACCCAGGTCGGCGCCGGTCTCGAGTTGGCCGGCGAGCGTTTCTCGCACCGCCTCGAATCGTGGCTCGCAGATTCCCTGTACCCCTGTCATGGCCCCCCTTCTCCGGCGCCGCGGTGATCGTGGCGCAACCTATGACCGGGCGCCGGGCCCGTCCAGCGGCGTCGCGGCGCAGGAGGCACCTGGGGAGGAGGGCCGATCGGTAACGTCGGTTCGTGCAGCACACGGATGCAATCGTTGTGGGAGCCGGCCCCAACGGGCTCGCCGCGGCACTGACGCTGGCCCAGGCCGGGCACGCCGTCGAGGTCTTCGAGGGCGCGGCCACGGTGGGCGGAGGGACGCGGACCGAGCCCCTCACACTGCCGGGGTTCCGCCACGACGTGTGCTCTGCCGTCCATCCCTCACTGGTCGCGTCGCCATTCTTTCGAGCGCTCGACCTGCGGGCGCTCGGTATCGTGCTGCGCCAGCCCGAGATCGCCTACGCCCACCCCCTCGGTGGCAGCAGGGCCGCTGCGCTCCACCGGGATGTCGAGGTGACCGCTTCGCATCTCGGCGGCGACGCCGTGGCGTACCGCCACCTCATGGATCCACTGGTGCAGTGGCTCGACCGGATCGTGCCCTACGTGCTCGGCCCGATGCGCAGCGTGCCTCACGACCCACTCGCCCTCGGCCGCTTCGCCCTGGTGGGCACGCCATCGGCGCGCACGGCCGCTAAGCGCTTCTCCACGGACGCCGCACGCGCCCTGCTGGCCGGCGCGGCGGCTCACTCCATGCAGCCGCTGACGGCGCCGCTGACGGCCGCCTTCGGCTTGCTCCTGGCCGCGCTCGGCCACGGTACCGGATGGCCCGTCGTGGAAGGCGGCAGTGCGGCCATCACGACGGGGTTGGCCGGAGAGGTGCGCCGGCTCGGCGGCGTCGTGCACACGGGCTGTCCGATTGCGTCGCTGGCAGAGCTCCCCGCGGCCCGCGCGGTCCTCCTCGACACGTCCCCTCGCCAATTCGTCGCGTTGGCCGGTCCCCGTCTGCCGGGCCGAGCCGCCCGGCCGTGGGAGCGCTTCCGGCCCGGCCCGGGCGTCTGCAAGGTCGACTGGGCACTCGATGGACCCGTGCCCTGGGCGGCCGAGTCGTGCCGGCGCACGGTCACGGTGCACGTGGGCGGCACCTTCGACGAGGTGGAGCGGGCAGAGGCGGTAGTCCGCAGCGGGCGCCACGCGGAGCAGCCCTTCGTCCTGGTGGCCCAGCCCTCAGTCGTCGATGCGACCCGGGCACCCGAGGGGCAGCACACGCTGTGGGGCTACTGCCACGTGCCCAACGGATCGAGCGTGGACATGAGCGAGCGGATGGAGACACAGATCGAGCGCTTCGCACCGGGCTTCCGAGATGTGGTGCTGGCTCGGTCTGTCCGTACGGCCGCAGAAATGGAGTCGTACAACCCGAACCTGCTCGGCGGTGACATCAACGGCGGCGCGGCCACGCTGCGGCAGACAGTGTTCCGGCCGGTCCTTCGCTGGAACCCCTACCGGACGCCCCTCGACGGGGTGTACCTCTGCTCGGCCTCGACACCACCTGGAGGCGGCGTGCACGGGATGTGCGGCGTGTGGGCGGCCCGGACGGTCCTCGCGGACCGCTTCTCGTGAGGTCTCGTGAGGCGACGACTCAGGCGACAGTGGGGACCTCGGTGGTCACACTCTCCAGGAGGTACCACGCCGTGATTTCGTCGGCGACGCAGGATCGGAACTCGCCCTGCGCGACGACGTAACGCAACCAGCAGGGGTGGATGCGCAGCGTGTGGCGACGGCCAGCCGATACCACTTCGATGTTCTCCACCTCGCTCGTCAGCTCGTAGGACCACGTCCCCTCACCGTGCGACCGGTTGGCCCGCGCCACCAGCCGCGCCACCTTGCCCTCTGCATCCTTCAGACCGTTCGACATCGCCGTATCCCCCATGTCCCGCACCGGCTGGTGCAGCGGATCTCCACCGCGTTGCCCATCCCGCAGCCTGAACATCGGGACGGCAGCCCGTGAGCCCCAGCATGTCCCTCGAAGGGTGAGGCGCCGGCGCAGCGCGGTTGCGATCGAGGTGCTGCGCACTCACGTCTTGCCGGAGGTCCCGGCGAGGGGATCCACCGGGGGCTACGGCGCGTCGCGCAGTCCCCGGTCGCGATCCTCGCGATCAGGAAGATGGACGTGCCGGGTCAGCGTGACCGTCTCGAGCAGACGTCGATCGTGTGAGACCAACAGGAGCGTGCCCCCGTACTCGGCGAGCGCGGACTCGAGCTGCTCGATGGCCGGGAGGTCGAGATGGTTGGTGGGTTCGTCGAGTACCAAGAAGTTGACCCCCAGCGCGGCGAACGCAGCCAACTCGGCGCGGGTGCGCTCACCGGGGGAGAGGGAGGACGCCGGCCGCTGTACTGCCTCGGACCCCAGGCCGAACTTCGCCAGCTGGCTGCGCGCCCGGTTCGAAGGTAGCCCGGTGGCACGCGTGAAGGAGTCGACAAGCGCGGTTCCTTCTCGCAGCAGGCGGCGGTCCTGGGCCAGTTCGCCGACGACGACGCCGGGTCCCATGCGGCGCGACCCCGCGACCAGTGGGAGCCGGCCGAGCGCGGCGTCGACCAGCGTGGTCTTGCCCGACCCGTTCGGCCCGACAAGAGCGATCCGATCGGCCCACGCGATGTCCAAAGTGCATGGCCCCAGCGTGAAGTCGCCACGCGCCAGAACCGCCTCCTCCAGCCGGACCACGAGGTCGCCGGAGCGGTGTGCCTCCTTGATCGAGAAGCGGAGATCCCAGCCCTCCCACGGCTTCTCGACGGGCTCGAGCGACTCCAATGCCCGCTGGGTGCGACGCGCTCGTCCAGCAAGGTTCTCCGTGCGCTCGATGCGAAAGTCGCGTTGGGTCTTGTCGTTGTCGCGCGGGTTGCGCTTTTCGCGTGCCACGCCCGTGGTCGCCCACTGCCGCTCGCGTTGCGCGCGTCGGCGCAACTCGCCGCGCTGAGACTCGTACACGGCGTACGCCTCCGCCGCGTGGGCACGCGCCGTCGTTCGTTCGGACTCGAAGCCAGCCCAGCCGCCGCCGTAGAGCCGCCCGGCGTGACTGTGCTCGTCCAGTTCGAGGACGTCGGTCACGGTCTGCTCCAGAAAGGCGCGGTCGTGCGAGACGATCACCATGCCGCCGCGGCGCCGGGTGACCATCTCTTCGAGCATGGATAAACCCTCGAAATCGAGGTCGTTGGTCGGCTCATCGAGCAGCGTGATGTCGAAGCGCGACAGGAGAATGGCCGCGAGCGCGGCGCGCGCCTCCTGCCCACCCGACAAGGTGGCGACTGGTTGGCTCGCCGTTGCGGGGGAGAGCCCCACGCGCGCCAGGGTGGTGCTCAGGCGCGACTCGAAGTCACCGGCGGTCACCGATTCAAAGCGAGCCAACGCAGCCGCGTAGCGATCGTCGGCGCCCGGAGCCCCTTCGGCAAGTCCAGCGGCAGCTTCGGCCAGCCCGGCCTCTGCCGCGGCGATGCCGGCTCGTCGGACGAGCATGGCGCCCACGGTCTCATCCGCCACGCCGTGTTCCTGGGACAGGTAGCCGACCGTCGCCTGAGGCGGGTCGACGCGCACCTGCCCAGCGTCGGGGTCGATGAGGCCGGCAAGGACTTGGAGCAGGGTGGACTTTCCCACCCCGTTGGGCCCGACGACGCCCAGGCAACTCGTCGGCGAGACGGTCAGCGAGACGTCGTCGAGCACCACGCGGCCCCCGCGCTGGTAGTGGAGGCGGCGGGCGACGAGAGTCGCAGCGGGAGGTGTGGTGAGGTCGGACAAGGGAGCAGCTCCGCTTCGTGGGAGACGTGGACGTTGCAGGCGCGACGCGGGTGGCGCATCGCGGGATCGTCGAACTTGCTCTACCTCACGGAACCATCGTAGCGAGCTCGGGTGCCAGTCCGGGGCGGACGGGGACGCGGGCATCACCACGGTGGTCATCGACATGCATGCGCCCGGTGTGGAGGTCCGCCCCCTCCGGCAGATCACGGGCAATTCGGGCTTCAACGAGGTGTTGCTCAACGACGTGTTCGTCCCCGACGACGACGACGTCGGCGTGCCGAACGACGGCTGGACCGTGGCGCGCTCGACACTGGGCAACGAGCGGGTCTCCATCGGTGGCACCACAGGGGGACTCTTCCGCTCCATGGATCTGCTCGGCCTGCTGAAGGAAGCGGGTGACACGGTCCCCGGCACGACGGCGCGCGTGGGGGCCGTTTTCACGGTCGATCACGCGCTCAAGGTGTTGAACCTGCGTCGCGCGCAGCGCGCCGTCGTCGGGTCGGGACCCGGTCCCGAGGGGAACGTGACCAAGCTGGTGTTGGCCGAGCACGGTCACGCGCGCGCCCGGTTGCAGGCCGACCTGGTCGGCGCCGGGACGGCCTTCCTCGACGGTGAGTCGGCCTTGGCGGGATACGCGCAGCTGGCCACGCGCGCGATGTCCATCGCCGGTGGCACGTCCGAGATCACGCGCAACCAGATTGCGGAGCGCATCCTCGGTCTGCCCCGTGATCCGCTGATCGCATAGGTCCCGCGCCACGGCGCGCCTCGGCGCGCCTCGGCGCAACGCGTCGCAGCGCGGGTCCGCGAGGCAGGGTCGTTCTCGTCGCGGCCAGGGTCGCGGGCCAGGCTGCCACAATGGACCCGTGGTGGGCCTGAGGACCAAGCGCTCGCGCATCATCACGGCTGTCGTGGTCGCTTTCGTCCTGGTCTTCACAGGTCTGACCCTCCGCCTCTTCGTGTTCCCCGACCTGAACGCGCCCGAGCGAGCGGACGCCATCGTGATGCTCGGGGGCAACGGCGCCGGGCCATTCGACAAAGCGCTGCAGCTGGGCAGGGAGCGATGGGCGCCGACCGTCGTCTTCTCCTTGACCCCTTACGAGAACTGCGAACCCACCGTCGTCCACTTGCCGCCCTTCCACCTTCCGCCGACCGAGCAGGTGCTGTGCTTCCACGCCAATCCGCGCACGACACAGGGCGAGGCGCGGGCCATTGCACACCTGGCCACGCTGCACCACTGGAACCGGGTCATCGTGGTCATGCCCACGACGCAGGCGACGAGGGCGCGCCTACGGATCGGGCGTTGCTATCCCGGCCAGATCCTCGAGGTGGGGGTGACGCCGGCGGGTTTCTGGGCCTGGGTCCGCGGCATCACGTACGAGTGGGGTGCGCTGGTCAAGGCGTTGGTGCTGCAGCCCAGCTGCTGAGCACACAGCCACGAAATCGCAACCCAGCTGCGACGCGAGTGTGTCGCCTCGAGTTGTACCGTGCGCAGCAGGGGTGCCGGTGAGGTCCGGCACGAGGGGGGAGCAGTGCAGGCGAGCGTCAAGGCCGTCGAGACACGCGATGTGCCGACGGCCGGCGCTGCCCCCGCTGCCTCGCAGCAACGGCCCGAGGCGGCACCCCGTCTTCGCCTCTCACAGCGATCCATCGAACTGGTCGGCCTCGCCCTCGGCATCGGCTTTCTCGTGGCCGTGGCCCTGGACCACCAGCTCTCGAACGACGAATTCTGGTCGCTGGCCGCCGGTCAGTGGATGCTGTCCCACCACGGGATCATCGGACTCGACCCCTTCAGCTACACCGAAGCACACCATCGTTGGGTGACCGACGAGTGGGGATCGGAGGTCGCGTTGGCCGCGCTGTACCGGGCCATCGGCGCCGCGGCGTATGCCGTCTACGGCATGGTGCTGGGCGGCCTTTGCCTGGTGGCGAGCGCGGCCTACGCGCGCACGCTTGGCGCGCGTGGCGGCCGCGTCGTCATCATCGTGCTGGCGCTGTCGCTGGGCATCGCCAGCACCGTCGTAGGGGACAGGGGGCTGGACTTCTCCTTGGTGTGGTTCCCGCTCGAGCTCTTGGTGCTGGCCAAGGCACGGACCAACCCCCGCTGGCTTTGGGCGCTCCCGCCCCTGTGCCTGGTGTGGGTCAACACGCACGGGTCAATCCTGCTCGGGCTCCTCGTCATCGGGGTGGAGTTGGTTTGGTCGCTGGCCCCGTCCCGCTGGGTGGCGCAGGTGCACGGCACCCATCAGTCGCGCCATACCCGGCCCCTCGCCCTCGCCCTGTTCGGCAGCGTGGTTGCCTCATGTCTCACGCCATACGGCCCCGGCTTGTTGGTCTATGACGCCCGTGTCTCGGACAACGGCCAGATCAGCAAGTACATTGTCGAATGGAACTCCCCGGACTTTCACTCGCTGGGCGCGCTCATCGTCTTCATCGTCCCCCTCGCCGTCCTGATGGCGTGCGTGTGGATCAAGCGCCTTCCCCTGCTCGAGTCGTCGCTGGCGGCCTTCTTGTTCGTCGAGGCGCTGCGGACTCAGCGTCTCGACGTGTACCTGATGCTGGTGACGGTCGGCCTGGCCGCGTCGCTCCCGTCCCGACCCGCCTGGGGTACGACGGCCAGGCGCTGGTCGGCCGGTGGATTGTTGGTCGTGGCCATCGTCATCCTCGCGACTCCATCCGTACCCGTGGGATCCGTGTCGCCGACGCTCCCGGTGCGGGCGTTCGACTACCTCGGCTCGCACCCGGGCCGGATCTTCACGCAGTACACCTGGGGCGACTACTCCATTGCGCGCCACCGCGCCACGTTCGTCGACGGCAGGACCGACCTCTTCGAGGGGCAGGTGCTGAGTGAGTTCTTCGAGGTGAGTGACCTGACGGCAAATCCCGACCCGATCCTGGCCGAGTATCACGTCGACTACGTCGTCTGGTCCCCGGCGACGTCGCTGAGCGAGTACCTGCTCCGCGACCCACGTTGGCACGTCGTCGACCGCACGAAGGTCGCCCTGGTCTTCGCTCGACGCTGACCCGCGAGCTTCAGCGCCGTCGTTCCCGACCCGCCAATGTCGTCTCGATGCCCCGGAGGTCACCGTCCTCGTCGGTCCATCTGATGGTCTCGACGAATCCGGAGTCCCCGAGCACCGGTTCGAGCAGGTCGGCCTGCTCGCCTCCGACCTCGAGGAGGAGCGCACCACCTGTCCGGAGGAAGCGGGGCGCTCCACTGATGACGCGGCGTAGTACGTCCGTCCCGTCGGGCCCGCCGTCGTAGTGCGCCGGGTCCTCACGGAGCAACGTGTCGCTCGGGAGGAAGGCCAGCGCGGGCGACGGGACGTACGGCACGACCGCCACCACGACGTCGACGCGTCGCTCGAGCGAGGTGGGCAGCGGGTCAAACAGATCGCCCTGGGCCGCATCGACTCCGTTGGTGCGGGCGCAGGCGACGGCAGGGACATCGCGGTCCGTTGCGACGACGCGCGCGTGGGGGCGGGCAGTCCCGATCGCGGCCGCGATGGCGCCTGACCCGGTGCACAGGTCGACGGCGCAGCCGCGCTCAGGGAGGCGGGCGGCGGCGCGTCGCGCCAATGCGATGCTCTGCCAGCGCGGCACGTAGACGCCCGGATCCACACGCACGGTCACGTCGCCAAACGGGGCCTGACCGGTGACCCAGGCCAGCGGCTCCCCGTCGAGTCGACGGTCCACGAGCGACTCGAGCAGCGGCGCGTCGTGACCGGCACAGGCCACCAGCTCTGCCGCCTCGTCGGCCGCGGCCACGCAGCCGGCTCTGGCCAGCCGGTCGGCCAAGGCCGCGACAATCCGTGGGTCCGGGTCGGCGGTCAGTCGAGCACGGCGCCGGTCACCTGCGGCTCCTCGTCGGGGCTGCCGTGGGGATCCGCGGCAGCCCCGGCATCGGTGGCCACCTCCGGCGCGGGCGCCGCCGCACGGTTGGGCAGGAACAGGGTCGGAATGAATGCG
The DNA here is from genome assembly GCA_963725895.1 of uncultured Acidimicrobiaceae bacterium. Classification (GTDB taxonomy): domain Bacteria; phylum Actinomycetota; class Acidimicrobiia; order Acidimicrobiales; family RAAP-2; genus Bog-473. Next base: position 177,646 of record CAVSAJ010000001.1, read on the forward strand.
ATCATGATGGCGCCGACGGACCACCAGAAGGTGTGCGCGAAGGCGGCGGCGACGGGGTCGGCGACCTGGGGCGGGAGCTTGGTGGTGGCGCCGATGACACCGGCGGAGCCACCCGCCTTGGCTGCGGCCGGACCGAGGTTGGCGATGATCTGGCGCTCCAGGACGACCGCGAAGAGCGCGGTGGCGACGGAGCCTCCGATCAGCCGGACGATGTTCATCACCGTGGAAGCCTTGGGGATCTCTGCGTGGTTGAGGTCGTAGTAGGCCGCCGCCGTCACCGGCATCATGGAGAGCCCGAGCCCGAGACCGCGCACGAAGAGGGTGACGGCGAGGAGGGCCCAGCTGGTCGAGGTGGTGACGAAGGCGAAGGGGACGGTCGCCGCGGCCATGAGGAGGATCCCGAAGGGCACCACCCGGCGGGGCCCAACCCGGTCGGTGACGCTGCCGGCCCAGCGCATGATGCAGGCGGCACCGATGCCCTGAGGCGCCATCAAGAGCCCGGCTACCCACGCCTCCTGGCCGCGCGCGACCTGGTAGTAGATCGGCAGCAGGAACATCGATCCGAACAGCGTGGCGCCGATGACGAAGATGCAGACGTTTGCGATGGCGAAGTTGCGGTTCCTGAAAGGGTGTAGGTCGAGCAGCGGGTTCTTGAGGTGCAGGGCGTGGACGATGAACCCCGCCATGAGCACGACCCCCAGGACGAAGCTCACGAGGACCGCCGGGCTGGTGAAGCTGCCGGTCGTTCCGACCTCCGCGAGCGCGTAGACGAGCGCGGCCAGGCCGGGCGACAGCAAACAGAACCCGAAGGTGTCGAAGGCCGAAGACGACCGTTCCTCTGTATCGAATTTGGGCAACCAGCGCTGCGAGAGGAGGAGCGTGACGATGCCTATCGGGACGTTGATGTAGAAGATCCAGCGCCAGCTGTAGTTGGAGACGATCAGGCCGCCGATGACGGGTCCCAGGATCGGGCCCAGCACCATCGGCACCCCGATGATGCTCATGACGCGTCCCATTCGTTGCGGCCCGGCGGCGCGGGCCAGGATCGACTGGCCCACCGGGAGGAGCATGCCTCCGCCAACGCCCTGCAGCACGCGGAAGAAGATGAGGGAGTTCGCCGACCAGGCAAGACCGCAGAGGCTGGACCCGACGACGAAGAGAGCGGTCGAGAGCATCCAAACCCTCTTCGCCCCGAATCGATCGACCGCCCAGCCCGAGACCGGGGTCACCATGGCGAGCGCGAGAAGGTAGCCGGTGGCGACCCATTGGATGGTGGTCACCGACACGTGGAAGTCCCGCCCGAGGGTGGCCAGGGCGACGGCCACGATCGTCGTGTCGAGAATCGACATGATCGACCCCAGGACCACGACGGTCGACGTACGGCGAAGCTCCGGGGTGAGGGTGAAGGTGGTGCCGCCGCGTGCCATGGGGATACTTCATATTACTAAAAGATAGAGACTTGTCAAAGAGTTTCGGCGGTGGGACAATCGAGGCATGGGAGTGGCCGAGGAGGCCTTCGAGCGGCTACGCCGCATCGCCTTCGAGGGCGAGCACGTCGAACGCATGGCCGCACTGGGCGAGCGTATGAAGCTCGCGCCCGGCGTCATCAAGACCCTCATGCGCCTGGGCCGGGAGGATGGCGTCTCGATGGGCGACATGGCCCGGGGCATCGGGTGTGACCCGTCCTACATCACGGCGCTGGTCGACGACTTGGCCGAACGAGGCCTGGCCCGGCGCGAGCCGTCGCCCGACGACCGGCGCGTCAAGATCGTCGTGTTGACCAGTGCCGGCCGGAAGTTGGCGGCTGAGATCGAAGGCACGCTCTCGGTGCCGCCCTCCGCTTTCGCGGCCCTCTCTGACGCGGAGCTCCGCGAGCTGCGCGACCTGCTCGACAAGGTGCTGGATCGCACCGGCACCCCGCTCGGGGTCGCCTCGCCGACGTAGCGGGGGCCCCGCCCCGGGTAGCGTCGGTCGCCATGCCTGCCGTGACCGTCGAGCGCCTCTCGAAGTCCTACGGTGACAACGTTGCCGTGCGCGACGTGAGCTTCGAGGTGCAGAGGGGCGAAGTCTTCGCATTGCTCGGGCCCAATGGCGCCGGCAAGACGACGACGGTGGAGATCCTCGAGGGGTTTCGCCATCGCAGTGGTGGGCGGGTCGAGACGCTCGGCGTCGATCCGGCCGACCGCGCCACGCAGCGCTGGCTGCGCACGCGGATCGGCGTCGTCTTGCAGGAACTGGCCATCGAGCCCTATTACTCCGTGCGCCAGGTGTTGACCCGGAATGCCGGCTACTACCCGTCCCCGCGGGCGGTCGACGAGGTGATCGACCTGATCGGGTTGGCCGAGAAGGCGGACGACCGTGTCAAGCGCCTCTCCGGCGGTCAACAGCGTCGTCTCGACGTCGGGCTCGGGATCATCGGGAACCCCGAACTGTTGTTCCTCGACGAGCCGACCACCGGGCTCGATCCGTCGGGCCGGCGCGAGACATGGGAGCTGATCCTTCGTCTCGCCGGCGGCGGCACCACGGTTCTGTTGACCACGCACTACATGGACGAAGTCGAGGCGTTGGCCGACCAGGTGGCCGTGCTCTTCGGCCAGGAGATCGTGGCCAGCGGGACACCGTCGTCCATTGGCGGCCGGGATCTCGGCGCCGTCACCATCCGCTTCCGCCTGCCCGTGGGGGTGACGGTCTCGGAGTTGCCGGTCGCCGTCGTGTCCGTTGGCGACGACTTGGTGGAGATCCAGACCGAAGACGAGCTGCGGGTGCTGCACGACTTGACCGGCTGGGCGCTGGCCGGCGGCCACGCACTGGCGGGCCTCTCGGTCCTTCGGGTCTCGCTCGAAGACGTCTACCTCGGCCTCACGAGGTCGGGCGAATGAGCGCGGTCTCCGAGCCCGGCGTGACGGTGTCGGTCCCCGAGCGGGGCAGCTTCCGTGGCGTGAGCGACGCGGGTCTGGTCGTGCGCCAGGTGGGCTTCGAGCAGCTGTCGTTCTGGCTCAACCCCATCGGCGCGCTGATGACGATCGCCTTCTCCGTGGTCTTCCTCATCCTGCTCGGCGCCACGGCGGGGAAGAGTACCGTCGGGTCCTATGGGGGGATCAAGCTCCTCGACTACTACGTGGCGGGCTTCTGCGGCTACGGCGTCATGGCCTCTTGTTTCACCATCCTCGCCATCACGCTGGTGAACCGGCGCGAGACGGGCTTGCTCAAGCGTCTGCGCCTCAGCCCGCTGCCGACCTGGATGGCCATGGACGCGCTGATCATCAACGCAATCATCGTGGCCGCGCTGGGTGTCGTGCTGCTGCTGACGGTGGGCTGGCTCGGCTACGGCGTCAGCGTCCCCGCGCACTGGGCTCCCTTCATCGTCACGTTGCTCGTGGCCATGGTCTGCTACAGCGCCATGGGCGTGGGCGTCAGCACGCTGGTGCCGAACCAGGACTCCGCAGGACCGATCGTGAGCCTGACTTTCTTCATCCTCGTCGCGCTGTCGGGGCTGTGGTTCCCCATCGCGCCGGGATCGGGCCTGGCCACCTTCGCCGACTTCTTCCCCATCCGGCACCTCATCGACGCGCTGGTGGGGTCGTTCACCGGACAGCCCGGCACGCCGTACTGGCCGTGGCGCGACTTGGGGGTGATGCTGATCTGGGGTGTGGGCGGCATCGTGGTCGGGCTGCGCCGCTGGAGCTGGTCGCCGAAGCGGGGGTGAGAGTCAGGCCGTCAGCAGGTCAGCCCGCCGTCGACCACCAGGACCTGCCCGGTGATGTACCGGTTGGCGGGATCGGCCAGGAAGAGGACCGCCCGCGCCACGTCGCCGGGCTCGCCGAGACGACCGAGCGGAGTGCGGCGGGTGATCTGGCCGAGCTGGGCTTCGTCGAGCCCGTGGCTCATGTCGGTGCGCAGGTAGCCGGGAGCGACGCTGTTCACCGTGATGCCTCGCGAGCCGAGCTCGCGAGCCAGCCCCCGGGTGAAGCCGTCGAGGGCCGCCTTGGTGGCTCCGTACACGGCGAGCCCCCGGTAGCCCGAGAGACCCACGACTGAGGAGATGTTCACGATTGCCCCCGCGCGGCGCGCCAACATGATCCGGCTGGCCGCCCGGGTCATGTAGACGGTGCCCTTCAGGTTCAGGTCGACCACCTGGTCGAGCGCATCGTCGCCGAAGAGGCCGATCACACCCTCGCGGGCGACGCCGGCATTGTTCACCAGGACGTCGAGGCGGCCCCAGCGCTGCGCGGAGTCCCGCACGAGGCGGGCCGATTGCTCGGGGTCGGAGACGTCTGCGGTGCTGAAGTGGAACCGCTCTTTGCACTGCACGTCGTCTTCCCAGGCCTGCACCGCGTCCGTCGCCGTGCGCGCGCAGGTCTCGACGCAGTACCCCGCGTCGAGGAAGCCCTGCACCAGCCCTGCACCGAGACCCTTGCTACCGCCCGTGACGAGCGCGACACGGTCGGCCTCCGACGGGCTCACCGCGTGATCCCGCGCACGGTCTTGCCACCCTTGGTCTCGATCGCCTCGACGAAGGAGAGGTGCCGGGGCTGCCAGGCGCGCGGGAGGTCGCTGAGCGCCTCCTTGACTTCGAGACGGATCCGTTCGGGGTCGGCCTCGGCACCCGGCGCCGGCACGATCTCCGCCGCCACGATGAAGCCGGTCAGCTTGCTCGATCGCCCAAAGACGCGCGCCGCGGCCACGCTGTCGAGCGCGGCGATGCGTTCTTCGACGGGGAGCGGGTGGACCTTCACGCCGCCCACGTTGATCACCTCCGATGTCCGGCCGCGGAAGAGGACGCGTCCGTCCGCGATCTCGACCAGGTCGCCCGTCGGCCGCCACTCGCCTGGTACGGCAGCGGCGGCGTCGTGGCCCGCGTAGCCGAGCATCCCGGCCGCGGGCCGCACCCAGAGCTCACCGTCGGTGACCCGCACGTTTGCCCTGGGGTTCGTGTCGCTGAAGAGGTCGTGCACGCCGATCCCGGGTAACCCGTCGCGCACCGACGTCACAGACCCCAGCTCCGTCGACGCGTACACCTGGGAAATCCGTGCGGCGGGGAACGTCCGGCGCAGGTCTTCGAGGAGGTCGGCGGGGCTGGCCTCGCCGCCGAGCGTCACCTGCTCCAGAGGTGGCGGGTCGACCCGACGGCTGCGGGCCTCGGTCAACAAGAAGCGCCAGTAGGTCGGGGTCGCACTCACGCAGGTCACCCCGTCACGGAGCAGTGCGTCGAGCCCGTCGCGGGGCTGGCGGGGGAAGGGGGCGACGAGCGTCGCCTGGCTGGCGACCACGTGGAGCAGCACCTGGACCCCCGCGAACTGGTGCAAGCCATAGGCGAGAAGCCAGCGTTGCCGGGGCGCGGGGTGGATGCCGGCCACGGTCTGGGACAGCACGCGCCAGTCGTGCCGGGCTGCTTTTGGCAGTCCCGTCGTGCCGGTGGTGCGGATCGTGAGCGGCTGGGCGGCCCCGGCCGTCATCGTGCCCGCCAGGCGGTCGCCCTCGGCCTCGGTCGCCGGGTCCTCCAGCGCCAACTGCTCGGGCCGGATCACCTCCATCGGCCCGGCCGGATCCGCAAGGCCGTGGCGGCCGGTGAGGTCCCCGAGGTCGTCTCGGCGGCTGATGAGCACCGTGTGACCGAGGGCCCTGCCCTGCGTCGCGAGATCGCCCGGAGGCGTGTCCGGCTGGAACTGACAGGGTTCGACGCCCGCGAGGGCCGCGCCGGCCAACAGGCGGATCACCCAAGCCGCATCCGGCTCGGCAACGGCACACCGGGTGATGCCGCGGCTCCGCAGCGCACCGGCAACACGTCGCGACTCACGCACGAGCTCGCGGTAGGTGGACGCACCTTCGGGCGTGACGACGGCGGTCCGCTCCGGCGTGTCCGCAGCGGCGGCCTCGAGGAGCAGGATCATTCGGTCCGGACGGGGACCGCCGCGTAGAAGGCGACGATGTCGCCCACGCACTCGGGGAGCTCGTCGCCGGTCGAGAACGGGTCGGTCCCGAACTCGTCCTCGAGCATGGCCGACAGCTCGGCTGCCTCGAGGGAGTCGAGGCCGAGCCCGTCACCCCACAGGCCGGTTTGGTCGGTCCAGCCCTCCGCGCCCTTGTCGGCGCGGGCGAGGAAGTCGCCGATCACTGCTCGCACCTTGTCATGGTCTGCTGTCATGCACCGTTCCTTTCGGAGTTCCGTGTCGAGGTGTTCTGCGAAGGAAACGTCAGGACCGTTCCTTGACGGCGGCCAGGATCCCGTAGCCCAACGTGTCTGCCCGCCAGAAGGATTCGAGGATGTGCGTCGCCCCGACGAAGTCCGCGACTCCTTGGGCACCCAAGAGTTCGTGCACCTCGCGGCGGTAGGTGGCGACATTGGCGCGCCAGGCGGCGAACGTGGGCAGGGTGGACACGCTGATGTCCGTGCAGTCGATAACGGTCATGCCGAGTGCGTCGAGGGTGGCGCAGTAGTCATCCAGCGGTTCCATGTGGGCATCCCCGAAGGCCGCACGCAGCGTGGCGAAATCGGTCCGGCGCGCGCGCACCTCGGTGAAGGGGATTTCGCGTTTGCGCACGATGTCACAGAGCACGAGACGCCCCCCGGGTGAGAGGACTCTGGCGCACTCGCTCAAGAGGGCCTTGCGATCGCGGATGAGGTGGGAGGACTCCAGGACCCACGTGACGTCGAAGGAGCCGTCGTCCAGTCCATTGGCTGCTCCATCACGCTGCGCGAAACGAGCGTCGTCGAGACCCCGGGCCGCGGCCAGCGCACTCGCCGCGTGGACCCCGCCGGCGCTGGTCGTGATGCCGAGCACGGTGGCGCCGCAGGTGCCCGCCAGGTCGCAGGCCTGACGACCCGTTCCGCAGCCCACGTCGAGGACGCGCTCACCGGGGACGATGCGCGCCCGATCCAGCATCTGTTCCGTCAGCGCGGCGGTGGCGCACTCAAGAGGGGTCTGGGTGGAGGCGAAAAACCCGTAGTGAAACTCCTCGCCCATGATGAGCCGCCACGCGTCGTGCACGTGGTCGTAATGCGCGGCTGGCTCATAACCGGCCGTGGCTGTGCCCATTCCCCGTTCCTCCACTCCGCGCGGCCCTGGCCGCGTCCCAGCCTGCGTGCGCGAGAACCCTCGTAAGGCTGTGGATCGAGTTGCGTTCTCCACCATGGACGAACGGACCAGCGGGGTGATGCTTGCGGCTTCTCATGGCAATTTGCATGGTGGTGCTTCCCTCCAGCCTGAAAGGCCGCCTGGGGAAGTGGCTGCTCGGCTGGGACGTCCACCCCACGGCCTACATCGGGCGCAGCGTGATCCTCGTGGGGCACCTGGCGATGGGCCCGGGCGCGAGCATCGGCCCCCTCAACGTCATCAAGGACCTCGAGGAGCTGCGGCTCGGCGAGGGTGCCAGCATCGCCTCACGCAACTGGATCAGCGGTTTCCCCCGCTCGGCTGACCGCGCCTCCGACGCCTTCCCATCCTCGCCCAACCGCCGTCCCTCCCTCGTTCTGGGCCGGCACGCCATGGTCACCGTGGCCCACGACATCGACTGCTCCGACAGGGTCGACATCGGCGAGTACAGCTCGCTTGCCGGGTTCCGCTGCACCATCCTGACGCACAGCCTGAACCTGGTCCGCGACCGCTACGTGACGGGTCCCGTCGAGATCGGTTCCCATGCCGCCGTCATGTCGGGTGCAACCTTGCTCAGCGGCACCAAGGTGCCGGCGCGTTCGATCGTCTCGGCGGGCTCGGTCGTCAACACGCCACTCACCGAGGAGCTGATGTTCTACAGCGGCAACCCTGCGGCTGCGGTGCGCGCGCTCCCGAGTCGCTGGGGTTCTTCCACCGCGGTGAGCGCTCGAGTGCGGACAGTGGACACGGCGTGGACGGCGCGAACGTCCCGGACATGCCCATATTCGAGGAGGTGCGACGATAGCGTGCAACGGTCGATCGTTCATGACGAGCCGTCCCCGGTCGGGTCCGTCCGTCCCGTAACTCGCATCGATGGGATCGATGCGGCCGACCCAAGGGCTTTATATCTCGATCTGCTGAAGCGAAGCCTGACAGGGTCACTCGCCGAGGACAACGACAGCATCCTCGGTGGGGTCCGCACGGCCGGATCGACCTCGTTGAAGCACCGGGTGGCGAATGCCGTGGGCCGGGCGGCCTCACGAGCCAACGTCGAGATCGTCTACAAGAAGCCCTACGACCCGATGCTGCGTGAGGTGGGTCGGGACTGGCCGGCCCGAGCAGAGTCGATGATCGGGCTGCGCCGCATGGAGAACATCCAACACTGCGTGCAAGCCGTGCTCGACGAGGCCGTACCGGGTGACCTGATTGAGGCCGGCGTCTGGCGCGGCGGCGCCTGCATCTTCATGAAGGCCAACCTGGTTGCCCGTGGCGACACGACGAGGACGGTGTGGGTGGCCGATTCCTTCCAAGGCTTGCCGCCGCCCGACGCCGCCCTGTACCCGGCCGATGCTGGCGACGACCTGCACACGCGCAGTGGCCTGAGCGTCGGTGCGGAACAGGTACGCCACAACTTCGAGCGCTATGGCGTCCTTGACGAACGCGTCAAGTTCCTGGTCGGCTGGTTCAAGGAGACGTTGCCCCGTGCACCGATCGAGGCGCTGTCCATCATGCGCCTCGACGGAGACATGTACGAGTCAACATGGCAGGCCATCGAGGCGCTGTACCCCAAGCTGTCGCCCGCGGCTTCTGCATCATCGACGACTACGGCAGCCATGAGTCGCAAGCCGGCCGCGCCGTGCATGACTACCGCAGGGTGACCGGGATCGATGAGGCGATCGTCGACATCGACGGGTTCGGCGCCTTCTGGCGGAAGAAGGGCTAGAGCGCCCTGTGCGAGTCGTCATCGACGGCCTCGCGATCCGTGGGGAGAACAGCCTGAGCATCGTCTCGGAGCACCTTCTCTCGGGGTGGCAGCAACTCGACGGCATCGACGAACTCCATCTCGTCGTTGGGTCGGACGCGGGGATCGCCGTTCCTGAATCCGTATCCGTTCACTCGGTACCCTTCGGTCGCAGCGCAATGCTGAGCCGACTGTCGGCACAATCGCGCCAGCTGTCTCGGCTGTGCCGCTCTTTGCGGGCGGATGTCATGTTGGCCATGCTGCCGACGACGGCGCTCACACCGCTTCCGTGTCCCCGGGCAGTGATCGCATGGGACTTCCGTTATCGGTTGCTCCCATGGCAGTTCAGCCGGAAGTCGCTGCTGTTGCGCAAGGTGAGCTACGACATCGGCTTCCGGGAGGCGGATGCAGTTGCGTGCATCTCGGGGCGGACGAAGCGCGACCTGCTCGCTTTCCACCCGCGGCTCTCGGAGGTGCCGGTCCGGGTCACCCACCTCGGCGCTGACCACGTGGACTCCTGGGCCGTCCGCGCCGCCGACGATCGGCACGCGATCGCCTTTGGCCATTTCGTCAACAAGAACGTCGATCTGGTCCTCGACGGGTGGTCCGCGCTCCACGCGCGAGGCGGTGCAACGCTGCCGCTGCGTCTGGTGGGTGTGTCCGAGCGCGATCGGCGGCCGCTCCAAGAGAGGGTGAACGAGCTGGGTCTGACGTCCGTGGTCACGGTCAGCCCCTGGATCCCGAAGGCGTCGTTTCAAGAGCAGTTCGCGTCGTCCAGCCTTGTGGTCTTCCCATCGGACTTCGAAGGCTTCGGCCTACCCGCGGCTGAGGCGATGCGATTGGGTATCCCGGTGGTCATCACGCCTGAGCCTGCGCTGCTCGAGGTGACGGCCGGTCACGCGACCGTCCTCGACGGTGACGGGCCGGCGGCGCTGGTCCGGGCCGTCGACACCGCGCTGCAGCTGCCCGCAGCGGACCTCGCTGCGGCAAGGCGGCACACGGACAGATTTACGTGGGCGAGTTTTGCCTCTGGCGTGCGGAGTCTGCTCGCCGAGGTCTGCGGGGATCCCACTACGGTTGACCAGATGGCCGACACCGTGCTGCGCGTCGAGGGCTGAGATGCGTCTGCTGCTCGCCTACGTCTTCGCGTTCGTGCCGATGTCGCTCAAGCGGATCATCGCCCAGCACGTCTACAAGTGGGACATTCACCCGACCGCATACATCGGGCCGAGCGTGCTCACCGTCCGCAGGGTGTCCATGGGGCCTGGCTCCTCCATCGGTGGCCGCAATGTGATCACCAACCTCAACGAGCTGCGAATGGACGAAGGCGCCGTGATCGGCTCGGGCAACATGATCAAGGGTTGGTGGGACCACCCGACCCAGACGCTGCCCGAGCGGAACCCTTCGGTGTACATGGCCGAGCACGCGCAGATCGCGTCGTACCACTACATCGACTGCGTCGACAGCCTCGAGCTGGGCCGCCACTCCGGTATCGCCGGCTTCCGCTCGACCGTCCTCACCCACACGCTCGACCTGATGCGTGACAGGTACGTCGCCGGGTCGGTCGTGGTGGGCGAGCACGCCGTGGTGATGTCGGGGTGCCTGCTCGGCGCGGGCACCCAGATCCCCGCCCGCAGTGTCGTCGGGGCGGGGTCAGTGGTCTCGACGAAGCTCACCGAAGAGTTGACGTTCTACCGTGGGAATCCAGCCGAAGCCGTGCGACCGCTGCCCGAGCGCCTGGCCTTCTTTCACCGGGGCGAGTCGTAGTCGAGCCTTGGGAGCCCCCGGGAGCCCCCGGGAGCCCCCGGGAGCCCCGGGGAGCCCCGGGGAGCCCCGGGAACGCGGATCAGCCCCACATTCCAGGTCCGCCCGAGAAGCGCTCGTTGAGGCGCTCGGCCAGCCGCGGGAAGCGCGCTTTGACGTTGTCGTATTCCTCCGGCAGGACGATGCGCAGGCACTTGGCCGTCTCGCTGAGCAGTCCACGGCCGATCGGACGCCAGGCACGCCGACGCCACCGCTCGTAGGCGACGGCCTCCGATTGCTCGAACGGCGAGGGCAGCGGCCGAGCGGAGGCCGAGGAGTCTCTGAGATGGGCGCGGCGGAGCTGCCGCGAGATCCGCCTGCCTCCGGTGTCCACGGCGTAGGGGTAGGGCGGCGCGGGGGGGAGGCTCTGCTCGTACGAGGCGAGTACGCCCGCGTACTCTTTGCACAGCTGCAATACCACGCTGTCATCCTGCAGTTCGTTGTCGGTCGAGTGCCGGTACCGCACGGAGAGCTTCTCCGGCGCGTTCGAGTCGAACGCATGGAAGTGGAACAACCGCAGCCGCTCCCCGGTGGACGCGATGGAATAGCCGTCGTCGTCCTGGGCGACGGGGCGCTCAGGCAGGTTGGCGACGCCGACGTTGTAGCCGGAGTGACGCAAAGCGGCGGCCTGGAAGAGCGTGCTCCCTATATCCATCCACTTCTGGTCGACGAACAGCCCTGCTAGTGGGTCGTAGAGGCACTCCGTCCGCAGGTGGCTCCACCACCAGTCGAGGAACTCGCCGGCCCGGCGGTCGACGCCGCAGAACCCGAGGTTGTTGACCCCGACGAGGAGCATGTGCCCGTCGCTGATCTCGGCTCCGGGCGGCGGGGGGCCGAGAAAGTGCGGGGTGAGGAGGATGCCGCCGCTCGACGCCTCCAGCGCCGGCGACAGCTCGGCCATGGTGGACGTCACGAACGTGTCCGGGTCCAGATAGACGACCTGCTCGGACTGCTCGAGCAGGGCCTGCAGGAGGAGCGGCTTGATGGCCGTGGCGAACTCGACGAGGTCGTAGGACATGGCGAGCTCGAGCACGGTGCCGGCGCGGCAGCCCCAAGAACGCCGTGCTCAGGCACTCCACACCGGGCAGTTCGGGCAGCGATCCGTCGCTGGCATGGTCGATGAACAAGATGTGCAGTGACGCCCCGTCCTCATGCCGTCGGAGGCTCTCGGCGAGTGCGAGCGCCTTCGGGAGGTAGTTGCTCGAGAGAATGGTGCAGTAGGTGCGCGTCGTCATGGTGTGCCGTTGGGTGCCACCTTGAAAACGACCCGGCAGGCGTCGTCATACGGGCCGGGTGCCCGCGTCGACTAGAAGAGGGTGGTGAGCCCTGAGGACACCCGCCCGAACCATCTGCGCCCCGCCACGTACGCCACTGGTGAGGTTGGCGGCCGCCCCGCTGTCATCACCACGTCAGGAGTGGTCGTGACCTTCGCCGAGCTCGAAGAGCGCTCCGCCCGCCTCGCCCAGGCCCTGTACGCCCACGGCCTGCGTCCGGGCGACCACGTGGCGGTCCTCATCCCCAACGACCACCGGAGCCACGAGGTCGTCTTCGGGCTCCAGCGCAGCGGCGTCTACTACACGCTGGCCAACTGGCATCTGACCCCCGAGGAGGCGGCGTACATCGTCAACGACTGCGGCGCGCGCACCCTCATCACCTCCGCCGCGCTGGCCCCGCTCGCCGAGGAGCTGATTGCGCTCACGCCCGGCGTCGACCTGCGCCTCATGCTGGGGGACCCGGTCATCGCCGGCCACATCTCCTACGACGAGTTCGTGGCGGGCTTTCCCGGCGAGGCGCTGGCCACCGAGCGCGAAGGCTTCGCCATGTTGTACTCCTCGGGGACCACGGGCCATCCCAAGGGGATCCGCCGCCCGTTGACCGACGACCCGTTCGGCACCAGCGCCACGCTCGTGCCCATGCTCGAGGGCATCATGGGCTTCGGCGAGGGCAGCGTCTATCTGAGCCCCGCGCCGCTGTACCACTCGGCGCCGCTGGTGTGGTCGATGACGGCGCAGCGCATGGGGGGCACGGTGGTGCTGATGGAGCACTTCGATCCCGAAGACTGCCTGGCGCTCATTGAGCGACACCGGGTCACCCACGCGCAGTTCGTTCCCACCATGTTCGTCCGAATGCTGAAACTCCCCGAGGAGGTTCGCGCCCGCTACGACGTCTCCTCGCTGCGATCCGTCGTCCATGCCGCGGCACCGTGTGCCCCCGAGGTCAAGCGACGGATGATCGAATGGTGGGGCCCCATCATCCACGAGTACTACTCGGGGACCGAAGGGCTGGGGATGACCTGGATCAGCTCCGAGGAGGCGCTCACCCACCCGGGCTCGGTCGGTCGGGCCATCTGGGGCGAGGTGCACGTGTGTGACGACGACGGTCACGAGGTCCCGGTGGGCGAGGACGGCGTCGTCTACTTCGGTAGCGGCAGCCGGAACGTGACCTTCGAGTACAACCACGACCCCGAGAAGACCAAGCAGACCTTCAACGACAAGGGGTGGGCGACGCTGTGGGACGTCGGGCATCTCGATGACGAGGGTTACCTGTACCTGACCGACCGCAAGACCTTCATGATCGTGTCCGGCGGCGTCAACATCTACCCGCAGGAGATCGAGGACGTCCTCGTCCTCCACCCCTCCGTGACCGACGTGGCCGTCTTTGGCATCCCCGAGCCCGAGATGGGCGAAGAGGTCAAGGCCGTCGTCCAGCCGGCGCCCGGCGTCGTCCCCGGGCCCGAGCTCGAGGCGGAGATCCTCGCCTTCTGCCGCGAGCATCTCTCGCACTACAAATGCCCGCGCTCGGTCGATTTCACCGATGCGCTGCCCCGTGGCGAGAACGGGAAGCTCTACAAGAAGGTGCTGCGCGAGGCCTACTGGGCCAGTTCCACCCCGAGTACCGGCTGAACCTCAGGCGGGTTGCGCACGTCGGCGTACCACGCGAGGCCGAGCGCCACGGCCGAACCGAAGACCAGCACGGTCGTGATCCCCACCGCCTCGACCACGGGGCCGATCAGCAGGTTGCCGATGCCCACGGTGCCGCCGAAGCCCATCATCCACAGCGCCATGACCCGACCCCGCACGTTTTCGCTCAAGCGGGACTGGAGTGTCGTGTTGAGCGCGGTGATGAACGCGAAGTAAAAGGCGCCCGTGACGGCCACGTTGATGTCAGCCGGAACGGGCGAGCGCTGCAGTGCGAATGCGCACAACGAGAGCGAGTAACCGACGAGGCAGACACGCACCAACAGTGGCTTCGAGGTGCGCGCGAACACGGTGCCGATCGAGATCGCGCCCGTGAGGGCGCCAGCTCCGAAGCAGGCATAGAGGATCCCGTAGTCCGCCGACTTGGACAGGTTGATCCCGAGGTTGTGCGCCGCCACCACCGGCATCTGCCCGATGAAGGCCAGCGCGAGGAGCGAGAAGACAAAGACGGTGACGAGGCAGCGCCCGACCACCTTGTCGCGACTGGCGACCGTGATGCCGGCGGTCAGTTCGCGCCAGCGGCTGGCGTGCTTGGCCATCTGTGGGACCGCCGGCAGGGTGACCATCATCAGTGCCGCAACGACGAAGAGGTACGTGGCCGCGTTGCCCGCGAAGACCCAGGCCGGCCCGATGGCGGAGTACAGGAGGCCGCCGATGACCGGGCCGATCACCCGTGACGCGTTCATCTGCGCCGAGTTGAGGGAGATGGCGCCCGGCAGGTCCTCCTTGCCGACCAGCCCGGGCAAGATGGCTGAGTAGGCGGGCCCGAACATCGCACTCCCGGCGCCGACCAGCAGCACCATGACGACGAGCAGGACATGGGAGGGGTGAGGCGAGAGCACCACCAGCGCCACCCCGAGGGAGAAGACGAGTTGCTCGATGGAGAGCAGGATCAAGAAGCGCCTGCGGTCCACCTTGTCGGCCAGCAAACCGCCCACCATGGGCAGGACCAGGGTCGGCCCCAGCTGGGCGAAGATGATGAGCCCGACGAACGTGCTCGAGTGTGTGAGGTCGTAGGCGTAGGCGCCGAGGACGACGTTCTGCATCCACGTACCGATGTTCGATGCGAAGGCGCCCAGAAAGACGATGCGGAAGGTCCGGTGGCGCAGCGCCGCCCGGGCGGTGCCGGTCCGGACGGGGACGGGGCTGTCGCCGTCGACGACCGCGTCCTCGATCTCCTCGATGGAGATGGCACCGTCGTGCGGGCGCTCGCGCCCTCGACCCCGCTCGCGCGCTCGCGCTCGGGCCGGCTGTCGGGCGTGGCGGGCACCAGCCCATGGTACGGGAGGGTCGCAGCGCCGGCCCGGCTCAGGGTCCCGCTGGCGAGCAGACGCTCCCGCACGGGTTGTCGAACGCCGAGGCGGGCGCGACCGGCACCGTCAACAGGGACGCCGCACCCGCGCGGCGTTGTACCTGGTAGATCCCGCCCAGGAGATTCGCCAGTTGCGTCTCCGTCGGGAACAGGTGCGGGGTCTCCGAGGTGGTCAGCGTCACCCGCAACCGCCAGCCGGTCGGCAGTTCGGCCATGGTGGGGTAGACCGCGATGTCGTCGCGCGTCACTTGGCCCGGCACGACGGGCTGGAGGGAAGCCTGGGTCAGCGGATGCACCGGGAGAAGGATGTCGCCGCCCGGCACGCTCCACGTCCGCGCCGGGTCGAGCGCGCGCTGCGATCCGATGAGCGCGCCCGACGAGAGGGGCACGCTGTCACCCGTGGGCGAGACAGCCTCCACCGTGGCCGCCAGCTCTGTGTCCGCGGTCGTGGACGTGAGATAGACCGTGGCGTCGATCGGGCCCGCCACGATCTCGGGCGAGGTGACGGGCGCGGTGGTGTAGGTGAGGGCGCCGGGCCCGGTCCCGAGGGTCACGTCGTTGAGATCACACGGGTCGTTGGTGCCGATCGACTCGAACCCGAGTGCGAGCGCGCCGGCGCCCCACTGGTCGGTCTGGATGTCGCACGGGCTGGTGGCGCCGGCGAACGTGACCGTGTCCGCGGCGGATGTCGACGCGGGCGGGGTCGACGTCAGGTCGCCGTCGTTGGGCGAGAGAGGATCGCTCCCGCTCCTCCCGGCGCCGAAGTAGTACGAGGTCGGCGTCGCCTCGGGCAGGGGCCAGCGCGCCTCGTCGACCCACGAGCCGCCCGAATTCTCGACGTCGAGATGGAGCGGCGTCGTCGTCTCCGCCAGCGGCGTGTGCTCGCCCAGCAGCCAGGTGTCGAACCACTCGAGCTCCAGCGCGGAGATGTTGACGCCGGTGCCGGTGGTCACGTGTTGCCACGGGCCCATCAGGAGTTGGTAGCGCGGGGTCACCGGCTGTGTGGGCGTCATGGCCGCGTCCTGCGGCCGCCCGTCGAAGAGGTTCTGCAGCTCCACGTAGTTCATGGGCTCGCCGGACTCGAAGAGGTCGTTCCACCCACCAACGAGAAAGGCGGGGATCTTGTCGGCGACGACGGCAGGCAGGTCGTGCGCCGGGCTGCGTGCGGCCCAGTAGCTGTCGTCGAAGGCGCCTGCCCCCTGCCCTGTCTCGATGGCGAGGAGCAGTTGGAGGAACGAGACCAGCACGGAGCTGTGTTGTGCTTCGGTCGGGGCGAGGTTGGTCAGCCCGGTCGACAGCGCAACGGGGTTGCCGCTCTCCGCCGCGGCGACGAGTGGCTGCAGCGCCGGGTTGGTCAGGTTCAGCCCCGAGAGCAACGCGATGTACGTCGCCGCGAACTCCGCGTCGGGGATCCCACCCTGTGTGACCGTGTCCGAGTACAAGTCGTTGCCCGAGATGATGGGGAAGATGGCCTTGATGGGCGAGTTCTTGCCGGCTGCCTGCACGGTCTGGAACTGGTTGATGCCCATGTAGGACTCGCCGAAGAGGCCGACCTGCCCGTCTGCGTCGGGGAGGTGTGCGGCCCAGCGGGCGAGCGTCGCGCCGTCAGTCGACTGCACGGGGTCGAAGAGGTCGAAGGTGCCGCCCGAGTCGCCGGTGCCGCGCACGTCGGCGATCACGACGATGTAGCCCCGGTCGACGAGGTAGTCGATGTTCGTGTTGGCGATCGCCGACGCGTACGCGATGAACGCCTTGCCATAGGGAGTCTGCTGCAACAACACGGGGAAGGGCCCGCTCGCCGGCGCGTTCGTGCTCGTTGTGGGGAAGTAGACGTCCGCGCGGAGCACCGTGCCGTCGGACATGGCGACCGGCTGGTCGAGATTCGACCCTGTGCCGTAGTTCGCGGGCTGTGGTGTCCACGACTCGTCTGCCGCGTTGACGGCGGTGGTGGCGTCGCGTGCCTTGCCGCTGACGGTGTCCGCCGCGGCCGTGGCCACTCCGATGTTCTGCCCCGGCCGCGCCGAGGAGGCCGGACCACCTCCGCCCGACGAACGGCCGACACCGGGGACCAGTGGTACGACGAAGAAGGCCGAGAAGGTGATGACGAGCGCGAGCGCGCCCATGCCAAGGCGCCACGGGACCGTGCCGCGCCAACCACGGATCGGATGTTGCACCGCCAGGTCGCGCCAGTGACGCCACGGGTGCCGGTGCCTCCGGTGCTGCGCCCCCATCTTCGACGTCCCCCGTCCTCCCTCTCGTCGCTTCCCTGCTGTGGCGGCGTACCCCGCTGTAGTGGAGAACTTCGCTGTCATGGAAACGGTGGGCTCGGGCGTGACCTGCGGTCGCCCACGGGCCCGCGGTGGTGACCAGGGTTGACCGGGGGTGACCAGGGGTGACCAGGGGTGACCAGGGGTGACGGGAAGAGTTACAGGTCGCCGACAGGGCGGCGCGGCGCCACCGCATTGACCAACAGGGCCACCCCGATGCCCAGGATCACGCCGAAGATCAGCGCCAGGACCGTCCATTCGAGCGTCTTGGGCGACACCGGCTTCGTCGGGACCGTCGCCGACGAGATGACTTGACCGACCTCGGTCGTCACGCCCTGCGACGAATAGAACTGATAGTTCTGCAGCTGGTCTTGCAAGGTGGCGAGCTGGTCCTGGAAATCCCCCAGCTGGGTCTCATCAGGCGTGAGGTTGGTGCCCGCCGGGGCCGCCTTGATCTGCGCATTGAGGTTGGAAATGGCGAGCTGCACCGTGTTGACCTTGTTCTGCAGCTGGGCCTGGGCGGAGGTGAACGTATCGATCGTCTGCTGTTGCTCGTAGTGGATGTACGCGGCGGCGTATGCATTGGCCGCCGCCGCGGCGACGTGGGGATCCTTGGAGCGCACCGAGACCTGGACGACGTCCGTGGTCCCGACTTGGGTGGCCGTCACCGAGGGAGCTCCCGGCATGGACCTGTCGACCAGGTGGGCGACGTTGGCGCTCTCGATGACCTCGATCCCGTCGGGCACGTCAGGCACCGCTGTCACGCTGGTCGGGAAGTTGGCCTCGACGAGGGTCTGGGAGATCGGCGGCTCGAGGAGGACCGAGGCCGTTCCTGCGTAGGTCGGTTTCGTCACGATGCAATAGCCGAGCGTCCCCACCACGACGATCGCCGCGACGACCAGCACGATGACCTTCTTGCGCCACAGGACCAGGGCGTATTCGCGCAGCCCCGACGCCTCGACAGGGCCCGGCTCGCCCGTGGGGCGGGGGGCGCGTAGGCGCGCAACCCGGCGTGTTCGGCCCCGGCAGGTTCGTTCATCGCAGATGAAACGTGCCGGGACCGGCATTCTTGCTCCCAATCATCCGATCGGCTGAGGCACGTTCATCCAGAGGGGTGAGTCACCAACGCGGTCACCAGGGGAAATCCCCTTGTGACGCCGCAAGCGCGGGCGCCCAGGGGAGTTTTGCAGTGGTGGAACGGACCGGGCCCCCGGAGGCGGGGCTGAGCCCCGCTGGGGCCGTACACCCGGGCGCGGTCGGTGGCCGGGGTCGTGCGAAAGAGGATCTCTTCGTCGTCACGGCGCGCCGCCTGGTCTATGTGGCGCTGGTCTTCTTGCCCCTCCTGAAATACCGCGCGGGCAAGTCCCTTGACGTGAGCGACGCACTCTTCCTGGTTGCCGCCGTGCTCTTGATCCTCAGTCGGCGACCGCCGCCGAAGGCTCCGCCCGCGCCGGCGTGGTATTTCGGGTCGTTCGTCTGGATCCTCGCGGGCGTGGTGGCGTCCACGCAGGCCGTGTCGAAGACGGCGTCGCTCCAGGTCGTGTTGAACGCCGTGTTCGTCTTCGTCGTGTTGCAGTGGATGCTGCGCCAGCTCCTCTCTACGACCGAGCGGATCCAGACGGGCATGATCGCGTTCGTCCTCGGCTCGTCCGCGTCGGCCTTCGTCGCGTTCTTACAGACCGAGTTCCATGTCCTCGGCTACAGCCACCAGGCCAGCCTGGAGGGCTCACGCGCCGTGGGCCTCAGCACACAGCCGAACATCGCGGCGGTGACGTTCGCGTTGGGCCTCGTATTCGCCATCGGGTTGGTTGTCGAGCTCGGACTTCGGCGGCGCTGGTACCTCGGGGTGTGCATCGCCATTCTGGCGAGTGCCCTGATTTTCAGCGCCAGCGTGTCGGGCATGTCGTCGACCCTCGTCGGCTGCTTCATTCTCTTCATCACCCGCGGCTTCCGTCTCAAGACTGTCCTGGCGGTCATCGCCGTGCTCGTGATCGTCTATGCGATCGCCGTGTCGGTCCAGTCCAGCGGCAGTCATTTCGATTTGAACCCGGTCGCGCGCATTGAGCAGACGACGGGCACCAACACCGGCTACAACACTGTGAATCCCAGGGTGGCCACCCTCGAACGCTCGTGGAGCGGCATCGTCGAGAGCCCCATCATCGGCCACGGGCTCGATCAGACGACCATCGCGATCTACTACGACCCGTCGCTCGGTGTGTATTACCCGGCGCACAACATCGTGATTCTGTACTGGTTCGCCGGCGGGATCTTCTTGGTGGTCGCGCTCGCCATCATGATGGGCTCGTCGTTCAACCGGCTTCTCAACGGCCGCCGCCGCCGGCCCAAGGGTCCTGATCGCTCGATGCGTGACACCGTCTTGGCGGGTTCCGTGACCGTCCTATTCTTCGCGATGCAGTCACCCGAGCTCGTCGACCGCTGGCTCTGGCTGCCCTTCATGTTGGCGCTGTGCTTCCGAGACGTCGCGTCTTCGGGGCCGGCGCACACGGCGATCACCTTGCCGGACCTCGTCGCGAAACCGGCGACTCCTCGCCGGCCGGCCGCCCATTCGAGGAGGCCACGACGGGTCAGTGGCCGAGTGGGCGTGCCTCCATCCGAACCCGTATCCCAACCTCTCCCCGAACCCGCATTCGAACCGACACGCGAACCGGCATTCGAATCGACATTCGAATCGACATACGAACCCGCCTTTGGTCCAGAACGGCCGCCAGCGTCATGAGGAGCACCAGCACGGCGACTGGTCTTGGTTTGGGCGAAATGCTCGACGACCGGATCCTCGGCCTCGACAGCGCGCATGTCTTCATGGTCAGCGCGCAGGCTGTCGCAGCGCGTGCGGCCGTCGTCGCCGAAGTCGGGTGCGGTCGCGGTGCACTGGTTGAACCCGGGGGCCCCGGCGGGGCCTGGCAGGACCTGCGGGGCGACGGCCGGCTCGTCGTGGGCATCGATATCGAGGAGGCCGGTCGGCACAATCCAGTGATCGACGAGTTCCGCCTCATCGGTGCCGACGGTCGTTGGCCGCTCGACGACGCCTCGGTCGACCTGGCGGTGAGCGACTTCGTCCTTGAGCACGTGACCGAGCCCGAGGCGTTCGTAGCCGAGCTCGCCCGCGTCCTGCGCCCCGGCGGGATGTACATCGCACGCACCATCAGCCGCCGTTCGCTCCTGGCGGCCGCCGCGCGTCTCGTCCCTAACGACCGTCATGCCCAGGCCTTGGAGCGTCTGCAGCCCGGGCGCGAGGCGCGCGATGTCTTCCGGACGGCCTACAAGATGAACACCCGCAACGACCTGGCACGGCTCCTCGACGCGGATTTCGACTGGGCCCTGGCACACCGCACAGGCCTCGAGCAGTACTGCAAGCCCTGGCCACGGCTCCGGCGTGCAGTCGCGCAGGCCGAACGGCACCTCCCCACGTCGATGTGGATGGCACTCGTCGTCTTCGCACGCCGGCGCGGGTGAGAGGAGCCCAGGTGCCGGTGCAGTCCGTCCCGCTCGGCGCGGCCGAGACGCGTCGCCCAGGAGAAAGCGCGGGAAGAGCAAGCTTCACCCCCGCTGAACGTTCAGGTGAGATGCGCCGCGCCCGGCACGCCCAGACGTCCAGACGCGCCATCGCGTCGGCGCGCCGCGTCATGGTGCTCACCGTGGCCGATCAGGGCGCCTCGAGCGTGTCGAATTTCGCCCTCGCGCTGATCGTCGCGCACTACAGCTCGGCGAGCGCGCTGGGTGTCTTTGCGATCCTCACCACGACCTACGTCTTGAGTCAGGGTTTGGTCCGCAGCATGTCGAGCGACTGCCTCCTGACCCGCTCCGAGACCGACGGTGGCCTGCGTCTGACCTACGAGCGTGCGGGCTATCTCGCAGCAATCGTCTTGTCGGTCTCGCTCGCGGTACTCGTCCTGGCGGTCAGCGGGGCGCTGCCCAGCGCCTTCACCCTGCCCTTCGTGATCTTCGCCGTGTCATTCCCGTTGATGGCGTGCCAGGACTACGCGCGCTACATCGGCATCAGCCGCTACGACCCCGCCTACGCCATCAGGCTCGACGTGGCATGGCTCGTTCTCTTTCTGGTCGCATACGCCGCGCTGCGCCACGCGGGGCTCACGACCCTGCCGTGGTTGTTCGGGTCCTGGAGCGGGACGGGGGCGCTCGTCGGGCTGTGGACACTGCGCTGCGCACCTCAGTGGCGCGGGACGGCGCCGGATGCTGCGGTTCTGGGACGAGAGCGAGCGGGGCGTGGGACTGCGCTTCGCCGGCCAATTCCTGTTGGTCACGTCGTGGACCTATTTCATCTCGTATCTGTTGCTCTTCGTGCTATCGCTGGCGTCGATAGGCGAGTTCAAGCTGTCCCAGCTCGCTCTCGGACCGATCGCGGTTCTCCTGGCCGGCCTGCAGTCGGCGCTGATCGCATTGGCCGCGAAGCGGTTCCAGACTGACACCGCGCGCGCTATCCGGTTCCTTGTGCTCGGCGCGTTCGGCGCGTTCACGCTGACACTCGCCTGGACGGCCCTCGTGTTTCTCGTACCGGTGCACACGATGACCACGGTGTTCGGCCGTAGCTGGCCCGGCGCCCGGGGAATCGTGCCCTACGCGGGACTGGCGGTGGCGCTCAGCGGTGTCGCCGGCGCCGCGACTTCCGGGTTGCGTGCCATCAGGGCCGCCAGCGAGAACCTTCGGCTCGCGCTTGCCATGGTGCCGTTCCTCTTCGTGTTGTGCATGGGTGGCGCCAAGCTCTACGGCACCGAGGGCGCGGCCGGTGGTCTGGCGATCGCCGGTGCCGTCTATTCGGTGCTGAGTTGGTGGCTGCTCCTCAGGGTGTCGCGCCGATTCGAGCCGGGGCTGAGCGAAGTGATCCCCAACGCGATCGTCGAGATGGCGGAGCCCTGAGATGAGCGACTCGACCGCGTCATCGTCGCCCCTCACGCGCTCCATGCACGGACTGGGTCGCAGCGCGTATTGGCTGTGGGAGATCGGACGCCACCCGGCCAACAAGGGTGGCCGCCTGGCCGCGGAACGTCGCGCCATCGCGTGGCACTGGCGCACCCGCGGCGCCGCCGGTGAGGACGTCGAGGCCGTGGTGACGGTGGACGGGCGCACGCGCATCGTGGCGCGGCCGCACCAGTTCAGCGCGGTCTGGACCCTCTACGACGGCGTGCACGAGTGGGAAGAGCTCCAGTTCTGCCTGCGCTACGTGCGTCCCGGCGATCACTTCGTGGACGTGGGTGCGAACGTCGGCGTGTTCTCGACGCTGATCGGAACGCGCGTCCCTGGTGTCCGCATCACGGCCGTCGAGCCCTTCCCGCCGGTGCGTGCCGACCTGCTGGGCAATCTGGCCCTCAACGGGTTGGACGTCGCCGTGGTGGCGGCCGCGGTCAGCGACGTCGCGGGCAGTGCCACGTTCGAGGTGCTCGACCGTGATGTGCTGAACCGGCTCGCTCCGTCCGACGGGGGAGAGTGGTCGGACGACGCGGCCGGGATCACCGTGCCGGTCACGACGCTGGACGCGCTCGTCGGCGACGACCCGCCGGCGTTGGTGAAGATCGACGTCGAGGGGTCCGAGCTGCTGGTCATGCAGGGGGCTCGCCGACTGCTCGCCGACGAGGCTCGTGCCCCCGTCCTGGTCTTCGAGCATGCCGGTCACGGCTCCCACTTCGGCATCACGCCGGCGCAGGTGCGGGCCGCCCTCAGCGAGCAGGGCTATGGCATCTATCTGCTCGACGGCGCCCTCACGCCGTGGGACTCAGACGCCCAGCCCCCCACCCCCAATGTGATCGCGTGCCGCGACGTCGCCGCGGTGCGGGCGCGGCTGGACGCCGCGGGCGGCGCTCCGGTGGTCCCACCGGTTCGAGTGGACGTCGCGTATGGCAGACGGACCGCTGCGTCGGTGTCGTTCGCGCCGGACCTATCGCGGTGACTCGGCTTCCGAGCCGCCTGCGCCCGCTCTTCCCGTGGGTCAAGGCAGGTGTGCTCCGGGCCACCCAACTGGCCAGCCCGCTCACCCGCCGGCTGCCGGGGACAGAGGCCCGTCCCACCCCACCACGCCACGTGGCCTCGACGGCGGACGCGTACGCGCGGGCGCATGCCACGGGCGGCGTCACGGTGGTCACCGTCGGCGACGCGGAGGTCCTCGAGCGGCCGCTGCCCGGCGGACTGCCCGCCGGGCACAGACAGTTCGCCGCACACGCGCGAGTGGAGATCAAGCCTGCTGTCGTCGCCACCGTCCGTCACGGCCGCGTGCTCGAGCACTACGCGGCGGTCATCACCGAAGACGACACTTTGCTGTTCGATCTGTCGCCCTACTACGGCGTGCAGCGGCCGACGCAACACCCTGTCTTCCTTCGCCGCCGGCTCCCCGAGGTCAGCGTGGTGTCCGGTTCAGTCGGCGTGCTGACCACCCGAGGCAGCGAGAACTACTACCACTTCCTCACCGACGTCCTGCCCCGCTTGGAACTGCTGCGCAGGGCGGGCGCCGAGCCGGATGCCTTCGCGGTGAACCGCACCGCCCGGTTCCAGCGTGACCTGCTCGACCAGCTCGGCCTGACGGCCGACCGGTGCTTGGGCAGCGACAAGTACCCGCACCTGCGTGCGGATGAGTTGGTGGTCCCTTCGCTGCCCGACGAGAACCTCAAGACGCCACGTTGGATCGTGCCCTGGCTGCGCGAGCGGTTCCTGCCCCGGACGCTGTCACGCGCCGCACCGCCGCCTCTATGTGACCCGGGGCGACAAGAAGCACACGCGCCGGGTTGAAAACGAAGCGGCTTTGCTCGGCGCGCTCGGGCCACTCGGCTTCGAGATGGTCGATCCCGGCGCAATGACGCCGTCGGAGCAAGTACGCCTCTTCGCTGAGGCCGAGTGCGTGGTCGGCCCGCATGGCGCGGGCCTGACGAACCTCGCGTTCGCACCGCCGGGCACAGCCGTCGTCGAGCTGTTTGCCTGCGACTACGTCAACGAGTGTTTCTGGGCGCTGGCGAGCGCAGTGGAGGGGTTGCGGTACCGGTATCTGGTGGGTGACGGCACCCCGTCCGGATCCCGGCGGAACCGCGGGGTGGCCTCCGACATCGTGGTCGATCCGCGCCAGGTCCTGCGCCTGGTCGAGCAGCTTCTCTGAGACGACCTTTGGGATGTGTCCGTCGCCCACCGCGGTGCAATCCCCATGTAACAAACGCTGAAAGGTTGGGGTGGCACTGCCGTTCCCTCTGTGACGACGGCTTCTGGGCCGACTGGAGGTGACACGAAGGTGCCACGGCAAGAGCGGCATTCGACGCACGCGACGCAATCGACGCGCATCGTGGTGCACGATTACTCGGGCCATCCGGGACAGGCGCAACTGAGCCGCGCGCTGGCGCGGCGCGGCTACGACGTCACTCACCAGCACTGCCCGTCCTACGCGACGGGCAAGGGCGCGTTGCGGCTCGAGGTCGGTGACCCGCGCACGCTCAGGTTCGAGGAGTGCAGAATGGATGGGGCCTTCAGGCGCTACTCGATCTCCACGCGCATTCGCCAAGAGCTGTCCTACGGGCGCGTCGCCGGACGGCGCATCGCCGCCGCCGACCCTGCGGTGGCGGTCATCAGCAACGTTCCGCTGCTCGCACACGCCGTCTTGGCTCGTCACCTCGCCCGTCGCGGCATCCCCATGGTGTTCTGGCACCAGGACATCTACTCGGAGGCCATCGGCAACGCCGCGCGTGCCCGGCTGCCCGTCATCGGGCGCGCCGTGGCGGTGCTCGCCGACCGCCTCGAGCGCGCGGTGGCCCGACGCAGTGATGCCGTGGTGGCGATCTCGCCGACGTTCCTCGAGCGGCTGGCGCGCTGGGGTGTGGCCGAGCGGGCCACCGTGGTGCCGAACTGGGCGCCCATCGAGGAGCTCCCAGTGCGCCAGTCCGACAACGCCTGGAGCCGCCGTATGGGCCTGACCGGGCACCCGGTCGTCCTGTACTCGGGCACCCTCGGCCTCAAGCACGATCCCAGCGTCCTCGCCCTCATCAGCGACCAGCTGCGCGTGTCGCACCCCGACGCCAAGGTGGTCGTGATCTCGGAGGGCAAGGGCCGACAGTGGCTCGAACAGTGGAAGCGCGAACAGTTGGCCGACAACCTCGTGCTGCTCGACTACCAGCCCTACGACGACCTGCCCCTCGTCATGGCGAGCGCGGACATCCTTGTGGCGATCCTCGAACCCGATGCGTCGCGGTTCTCGGTGCCGTCGAAGGTGCTCACGTATCTCTGTGCCAACCGTGCCATCGTCGGCGTCCTTCCGCCGAACAACTCGGTGGCCGAGGTCTTGAGCACCCATGGCGCCGGGCGGGTGGTCGACCCCGCGCATCGCCGGGAGGTGGCTGCCGAAGTGGCCGAGCTGTTGAACGAGGAGAAGACGTGCCGGGCCATGGGTGCGGCTGGCCGTCGCTACGCCGAGCGCACGTTCAGTCCCGATCGGGCCGCCGATCGGTTCATCGCGGTCTTCGGCGACAGGGTGACCGAACCGGTTGTCGTACCGGTGCCGGCTGCGGCACCCGCCTCGCCGGCTGCCGCTGTTGTCCTGTCCGCACTCGCCACGGTTGCGGCCGGGGTCAACGAGGACGGGGTCGCGTCCGAGGAGCCGTTCTGGGTGCGGGTCGACGGCGACCTGGCTGGGGTCGCTGCGCAGCGGGAGGCCAGTTGAGCGAGGGCGCTCATTTGTTCCTTGCACTCGCACTACCGCTCACACTCGTCAGTTGTGCATTCGTTGTGTTCGCCACATGGGATGAGACGAGGCCTGTGACGGGACGGTGACCGGGACTGGGGCGACGACAGGTCGGCGTCGCTGCGTCGTTTCCCAGATAGCTCGCACGGTGTCGAGACAGGGAAACCATCTGGAGGGAGTGCACATCCGATGACACGTGTTTTGGTGACGGGCGCCGGTGGCTTCATCGGCGGCCACCTGGTGGCCCGGCTGCGCATGGACGGCGTCGAGCAGATCCGCGCCCTCGACCGCGCCCCGGTCTCGCAGTGGTATCAGCGCTTCGACGACGTCGACAACCGTTGCGCCGACCTCCAGGAGATCGACTCCTGCCGCGACGCGTGCGCCGATGTCGACGTCGTCTACAACCTGGCCGCCGACATGGGTGGCATGGGTTTCATCGAGAACAACAAGGCCCTGTGCATGCTCTCGGTCTTGATCTCGACGCACATGCTGGAGGCGTCACGCGACGCCGGAGTGCAACGCTTCTTCTACTCGTCGTCCGCCTGCGTGTACGCCGCCGGCAAGCAAGAGTCGCCCGAGGTCGAGCCGCTGCGCGAGTCCGACGCCTACCCGGCCATGCCCGAGGACGGCTACGGCTGGGAGAAGCTCTTTAGCGAGCGCATGGCGCGTCACTATTTTGAGGACTTCGGCCTCGAGACCCGGGTCGCCCGCTACCACAACGTCTATGGCCCCCAAGGCACCTACGACGGCGGGCGGGAGAAGGCACCGGCAGCCATCTGCCGCAAGGTTGCCGCCGCCGTCCTCAGCGGCAGCAGCGAGATCGAGATCTGGGGCGACGGCAAGCAGACGCGGACCTTCACCTACATCGACGACTGCGTGGAGGGCACGCTACGCCTGACGGCCAGCGACGTGCGTGAGCCCCTCAACGTCGGCTCCGAGCAGCTGGTGACCGTCGACGAGCTGGTGGACATCGTCGAGGACATTGCGGGTGTCACCTTGCGGCGCAACTACAACCTGTCGGCGCCCCAGGGCGTGCGTGGTCGCAACAGCGACAACACGTTGATCGCCGAGCGCTTGGGTTGGGCCCCGTCGATCAGCCTCGAAGACGGGCTCCAAGACACCTACAAGTGGGTCTTCGACCAGATGAGCTGACGAGGCCGACTGGCCGGGAATCGCAGGCCCTCGCCGATTCGTCGAGATGTTGACCATGCCTTGGCGCCGACATCCGGCACCCGTACAACGGCCGCTATTCGACCGACGACAGAGTCACGTCCGCCAACGCTCCGTTTGCCCGCGAGGCCGAGACCATCCCGGCGGCCGCGGCGATCCCGGCAAGCACGTACGCCGTGATGCTGAAGGCATGCTGCGCGTTCGCCGTGCCTCCGCTGTCACCGCCGGCCGCGACGAAGACACTGCCGGCGATGGCCAAGCCGAGCGCCGTGCCCGTGCCCCGCGTCATGTTGAGCACCCCCGAGGCCATGCCTGCCTGCTGACCCGGCGCCGCACCCATGATGGAGGCATTGTTCGGGGAGGTGAACAGCCCCATGCCGACGCCGACTGCGGCCAGCAGCACCACGAAGCCCGCGGTGTCCGGGAGCACAGCCCCCATGACGGCGAGGCTTGTCGCCGAGAGGGCCATCCCGCTCACGGTGAGGGGACGGGCCCCAACGCGGTCGGCCAGCCGGCCCGCCAGCGGCGCGACGACGCCGAATGCGAGTGGCATCGCCAGGAGCTCGAGTCCCGAACGGGCCGTTCCGAGCCCTTGTCCGCGCTCCAAGAAGAAGGGCACGAGCAAGAGCACGCCGAACATGACGAGGTAGGAGCCCATACCGCTCACGATCCCTGTGGAGAATTGCGCGTTGCGGAAGAGCTTGAGATCGAGCATCGGGTCGCCGTCGTGATTTTCGTGCCAGACGAACAGCACGCCGAGTACGGCGGCCGCGACGAAGAGCCCGACGATCAATGCGGAGGACCAACCCTGCTCGGCACCGAAGGTGATGGCCGAGAGGAGGGCGGCCACGGCCGGGAAGAAGATGGCCAGGCCCGTCCAATCGAAACGGACGCGGGCCAGGAGATCCCGGCTCCGGGGTACGAGCAAGGTGGCGGCCAGTGCGCCGAACACGCCGAAGGGGACGTTGACGAAGAAGATCAGGCGCCATCCGCCGGCCGCGAGCAACAGGCCACCGATAGTCGGACCTATCGCGAGTCCGAGGGCCTGCGCCGCACCCTGGAGTCCGATGGCTCGCCCGAGCGCGCGCCCCGGCACCACGAGCACGATGATGGCCAGGCTGTTGGCCTGCAGCATGGCCGCACCCACCGCTTGGAGCGCCCGAAAGCCGCACAACGCGCCCAGGTCCGGGGCCAGGCCGCACAGGATCGAGGCGAGCGTGAAGATTACGAAGCCGTAGACGTAGAGGAGCTTGCGGCCCCACATGTCGGCGAAGCGCCCGACCGCCGTCACCGTGGCCACCAGGACCAGCAGGTAGGACAAGCCGACCCACGTCACAGCTCCGACGGACGCGTCGAAGGTGTGTTGGAAGGTGGGGAGTGCGACGGTGACGATGGACGCGTCGAGCTGGCCCATGAACGCACCGACGCACACGGCGGCGACAGCGAACCAATGCGCGTCGGGTCGTTCCCGGATGGCCTGGGGACGCCGTGGCTCGATGAGCAGCCGGTCCCAGGTCAGTGTCCACGGACGCGGGGCCTCGGACGTGCCCGTCCCGGCACGGTCGTCCGGTGCGTCGTCGGGTGTGTCGCCGCTCACGCCCCGGGCTCGCCGGACCAGGCGACTTCGGCACTGGCCCTGATGTCGCGTGACGAGGCGCCGACGAGCACTTCGTAGCGTCCGGCGTCCGAGCGCCAGGCGTGCGTCTCGTCGTCCCAGTATCGGTACGCCGCGGCGCCCAGCTCGATCTCGACGGTCTCCTCGCTCGCCGCGTCCACCGAGACCTTGGCGAACCCCGCCAGCTCGCGGTCGGGTCGGCGAACCGATGCCTCGAGCGCACGGACGTAGACCTGCACGACCTCGGTCCCCCGGCGCGCACCACGGTTGACCACGCGGACGCTGACCCGCTCCGGCGTCACGGCAACGTCCTCGAATGCGATGTCGCCGTAGGAGAGGCCGAACCCGAAGGCGAAGCGTGGAGTCAGGTGCGAGGTTTCGAAGAAGCGGTAGCCAACGAGGATGCCCTCCCCGTAGACGACCGTCCCCTCCACGCCGGGGTATCGCTCACCCTCGACAGCCAGCCCGGCTGGTCCGTCCTCGACGCGGGCCGGGAACGTCACCGGGAGACGGCCGGTCGGCTCGGCCGCGCCCACGATGATCTCGGCCAGTGCGTCGGCACCTTCTTCGCCTGGGTACCAGCTCATGAGCACGGCCGCGGCCCGCTCGGCCCAGGGCATCTCGACCGGTGAGCCCGCGTTGACGACGACGACGGTACGCGGGTTGGCATCGAGCACCGCCTCGACCAGCTCCCGCTGGCGCCCGGGCAAGGAAAGATCCGGGCGATCGTGTCCCTCGGACTCCCACTCGCCGTTGGAGCCGACGACGACCACTGCGACGTCCGCTTCGGCTGCGGCAGCAACCGCCCGCTCGAATTCGTCCCCGATGTCTGGTGGCGCAGCACCGATGCGCGCGCCGAGGATGGGGGAGGAGGTCGAGCGGGGCCAGACGTCGACCGCCAGCTCGTAGGTGTGTCCGGCCGCCAGGTCGACGATCACCTCGACCGGCTCACTGCCCGCACCGTAGAAGCCCGTGCCGCGGCTCGGATCGGTGTTGTCGACGACGATGTCTCCGTCGAGGCGCAGCACGGAGCGTCCTGCGCTCTCGAGCCCGAGGCGCCACGCGCCCGCGATGTCGGGCGTGAAACGCCCGCTGATGCGGACGGAGCACGCGCCCACGCTGAGTTCGGGGTGGGGCGGGCCGAGCCACAAGATCCGCGCCGCGTGGGCGTCGTCCATCGCCACCGGCTCGCCCGCCAAGTCGGGGTTGTCGAAGTACTCGATCGCAAAGCCGCCTTCCCCCCCGCTCGGCGTGGTGTCGGAGGGCAGGCTCACCAGGCGCATGTCGATGAGTGGCAGGCCGAGGTCGATGCGGCACCCGACTTCAGAGACGACGGCGGCGGCGGGCAGCCGCTCGGCCAGCGCGTCGGCCATGCTGCGTCGCCGGTGTGGCGTGACCTCGGAACTGCCGCCACCCATGGCCAGCTCCGAGGCGTTCGGGCCGATGACGGCGACGTTGGAGACTCCATCGGGCGCGGGGTCGAGAGGCAACAGGCCGTCATTGACGAGCAACACCGTGCCCTCGGCGGCGACGGCCTGGGCGAGGACACGGCGCCCGGGGTCGTCCTCCTCGCGCTCTTCCGCCGGGCCGGATGACGCGCCCGCGCCCAAGATTCCGACGCGGCCCATCAGACGGAGGACGTGGCCGACCTGCGTATCCACGATGGCCTCGTCAACGGTGCCCTCGCGCACGGCTGCGGCGAGCGTGGGCCCCAACCAGGCCGATGGCCCCGGCATCTCGAGGTCGAGACCAGCGAGCGCGGCCGCCGCAGTGGAGTGCGTGCCGAACCAATCTGACATGACCAGACCGTCGAATCCCCATTCGCGACGCAGGATCCCGCCGACGAGGTCGGGTTGCTCGCAGCAGTAGGTGCCGTTGACCTTGTTGTAGGCCGTCATGACCGACCACACGCCCGCTTCATTCACGGCCTCCTCAAAGGCGACGAGGTGGATCTCGCGCAGCGTGCGTTCGTCGACCTCGGCGCTGATCGTCATGCGCTCGTGCTCCTGGTCGTTGCAGGCGTAGTGCTTGATGCAGCAGGCCACGCCACCAGACTGCACGCCTCGTACGTACGCCACCGCGATGCGGGCAGTGAGGAGCGGGTCCTCGGAGAAGGACTCGAAGGTGCGTCCCGCGAGCGGCGTTCGCACGATCCCCACAGTCGGGCCGAGCAGGACGTGGACACCCTTCGAGCGCGCCTCCGCGGCGAGCGCCCCGCCCAAGCGCTCGACCAGCGGGGGGTTCCAGGTCGAGCCGACGGCCATGCCGCAGGGGAACGACAGCGAGCGGCGGCCGACGAGACTGTCGCCACGCACACCCGACGGACCGTCGGAAACCTTGAGGGCAGGGATGCCGAGGCGCTCGACCGGCGGCAGGTACCACAGGCTCGCACCCGCGGTGAGCGAGGCCTTCTCGTCCAGAGTCAGCGCAGCGAGCAGGCGCTCGATTTCGGCCTCGAGCTCGGCTTCGCCCAGCGCGCCTCCGACGCCCTCGGGCCGTGCGCCCGGCGCCCCCTCCGCCTCCGCTGCCGTCATTCGAGTCCTCTCCCTTCGTCTCGTTGCCCTACGTCTCGTTGGTTCCGTCACCACGTGTCGACGAACGGGCGGCGCTGCTCGTCTTGACCGAGCCCCGCGCCGCCGGGGTCGGACCAGTGCGCCCGGGGCCCGGCAGAGTCGAGTGCGTGCACCATGCGAGCCCGTGTCTCGGCCGGGTCGATCACGTCGTCGATCTCGAAGTACTCCGCGACGTGCAAGGCCTTGCCGTGTTCGTAGGCGCGGAACACCATCGCCGCGAACGCGGCCTCGCGCTCGTCGGGGTCGGCGATGGCCTCGAGCTCGCGCCGGAAACCGAGGCGCACGGCGCCCTCGAGGCCCATGCCCCCCAGCTCGCCCGTCGGCCATGCGACCGTGAGAAGGGGTCGGTGGAAGCTGCCGCCGGCCATCGCCTGGGCGCCGAGGCCGTAGCCCTTCCGGAGCACCACGCAGGCGAAGGGAACGGTGAGGGACGCGCCGACGACGAACATCCGGCTGACGTGGCGCACCAGCGCCGTCTCTTCTGCGTCGGGCCCGACCATGAACCCCGGCGTGTCACAGAGCGACAGGAGCGGCAGGCCGAACGCCTCGCACAGCTGCATGAAGCGAGCGGCCTTGTCGGCGTTCGCGGCGTCGATCGCGCCGGCCAGGTGCTGGGGGTTGTTGGCCAGCACACCCACCGGGCGACCCTCGAGGCGCGCCAGCGCGGTCACCATCCCCGGTGCGAAACCCGGGCGCAGTTCGAGGACGGATCCTTCGTCGGCCAGCAGGTCGACCGCCCGCCGCACGTCGTAGACGCGGCGGCGGTCTGGCGGCACCACGTCGCGCAGGAGCGCCTGGTCGGCACAGCTCCAGTCCCGCACGTCGCCCTGAAAGTAGGCGAGGTAACGGCGGGCCACCTCGACGGCCTCCTTCTCGTCGCCACAGAGCACGTCCACCACTCCATTGGGCACCTGCACCGACACCGGGCCCACTTCTTCGGGTGCGAACACGCCGAGCCCGCCGCCCTCGATCATGGCCGGCCCCCCCATCCCGATGGTTGCGTCAGGGGTGGCGATGATGACGTGGCAGCAGCCGAGCAGCGCCGCATTGCCGGCGAAGCAGCGGCCCGACACGATGCCGACGAGGGGCACGCGCCCGCTCAGCGCGCCGAAGAGAGCGAAGGCCTCGGTGTCCAGTCCCGTGACGGTGGCGGTATCGGTGTCACCCGGACGGCCACCACCGCCCTCAGCGAAGAGGACGACGGGGAGGCGGAGCCGGTCGACCAGCTCGAAGAGACGGTCCTTCTTCTTGTGGTTCATCTGGCCCTGTGTCCCCGCCAGGACCGAATAGTCGTAGGACAAGACGGCACAGCGCGCCTGCGCGTGGTCGAAGAGGTCACCGTTGACCCGTCCGATGCCGGCGACGAGACCGTCGGCGGGCGTGGCGGCGACGAGGTCTTCCGCGCTGCGCCGCGCCCGCTGGGCGGCGACGACGAGACCGCCGTACTCCTCGAAACTGCCGGGGTCGCACAGGTCCTCGACGTTCTCGCGTGCCGTGCGACGGCCGGCCGCGTGCCGGCGCTCGGTGGCCGCCGCCCGGCCTGCATCGAGCGTCCGGGCCTTCCGGGCCCGCACCTCTGTCAGCTCGGGCCGCTCGGCCGCCGGCCTCCCGTGCGGGAGCTCGGCCGAGACCACGGCAGGGCCCCCGGTCGCGACGGCGCCGGACGAGTGCGCACCCTCCGCACCCTCGGCGTCCTCTGCGTGCGGGGAGACCTCGAGCAAGACGTCCCCGGTCTGCACGGCGTCGCCCACCGCCACCGCCACCGAGTCGATCCGGCCCGGCGTGGTGGCCTCCACCACATGCTCCATCTTCATGGACTCGAGCACGACGAGGACCGCGCCCGCAGCGACGGCGTCGCCGGGTACCACCTCGACGCGCAGGACCGTCCCGGCGAACGAGGCCGCGACTGCGACAGGCTTGGTCAGCCCGGCCACAGGGGATCGGGTACCGCGAAGCCGACGTCGCTGCCCCAGGCGTTGCGGTACGAGACCTCGTGGGGGGGCCGGCGTACCCCGACGCCCCAGGTGCCGGTGGGGTACCCGAAGCTCACGGTCCCCGAGAGGACCCAGCCCTGGTCGGACGGCACGCCGAGGATCTCGAAGGTCTCGTTCGGACTGAAGAACTGCAAGAGCGCGGTGAGGCAGCTGCCCACGCCCTCGGCCCGGGCAGCCAACATCGCGCTCCAGACGGCGGGGTAGATCGAGCCGCCCGTGGGGTCGTACTGACAGAACGGGAACAAGAAGAGAGGCACGTCCTCGAAGTGGTCGGCCAGCCACTGGGCCGAGCGCTGCACCTTGAGGACCTGAATCGACTCCGGTGCCTCAGGGTCGGCGTGCGCCGCGTCGATCTGCTCCTTGTAGATCGTCTTCCACAGTTCACCCATGGCGTGCTGATAGAGGGGCGCCAGGGCCCGCTTCTTGTCGGGGTCGTCGAGGAGGAGGAAACGCCAGTTCTGCTGGTTGCCGCCGGAGGGAGCGTGCACGGCCGCATCGAGGATGCGCGCCTGGACGTCGAGGGGGATCGGGTCCTTGGTGACTCTGCGCATGGCGCGCGTCGTGTAGAGGGCCTCGTGGAGTTCCATATGCAGCGCACCTTAGGTCGGAGGCGCCGAGTGGACGAAGCCGCTCTATCCCGAGTGCGGAGGGAGAGTTTGCTGAGGCTGTCGCTCGGCGGTCAGGCCGGACTGCCCTCGTTCACCAGCTGCAGCCGCTCGCTCGCCTCGATGTACTCCTCGACCATCTCGAGCACCACGTCCTTCGTGCGTCGCACCTGCGTCGCCCGCCCGATGATCTGGCCGCACGGATTGAAGTTCACGTCACGCGCCTCCTCGGGGTAGGCGTGACCGCGCGAGACACACTCGATGGCCACCATCATCTGCAGTGGCATGCCCAGAGGCTTGGGATTGCCCGGGGCCTCCCACGCGTCCGTCCAGTCGTTCTTGAGCAGGCGGCAGGGCTTGCCGGTGAACGAGCGTGACCGGACGGTGTCCCGAGACGTCGCCTTCAGGTACGACTCCATCTGCTTGGGTGGCACGTTGGCTTCCTCGACGGTCAGCCAGAGCGAGCCGGTCCACACGCCGGCTGCGCCCAGGACCATGGCGGCCGCCATCTGGCGTCCGGACCCGATGCCGCCGGCGGCCAGCACCGGCAGCGGCGACACGGCATCGATCACCTCGGGCCACAGCACGATGGAGCCGACGTCGCCGGTGTGCCCGCCGCCCTCGGATCCCTGGCAGATCACGATGTCCACGCCGGCCGCCTTGTGATTGCGCGCGTGCTTGACCGAGCCGGCGAGCGCGGCCATGAGCATGCCGTGGTCGTGTACCTGCTCGATCACGTCGTCGGGGGGCGTCCCGAGCGCGTTCGCCACGAGCTTGACCTTGGGGTGCTGCAAGATCACCTCGACCAACGGTGCCGCGGTGGCAGCGGTCCACCCGAGCAGCTCGCGCCGGGGTCCGCCGTCGAGCTCGGGCACACCGTGGTCGGCGAGGATCTTCTTGGCGAAGGTGCGGTGCTCCTCGGGGATCATGGCCCGCAGCTCGGCCTCGAGCTTGACCGGGTCGATCTCGTCCATGCCCTCGTACTTGCCGGGGATGACGATGTCGACGCCGTAGGGGTTGTCGCCCACGTGCTCGTCCAGCCAGGTCAGTTCGACCTCGAGTTCGTCCGCACTGAAGCCCACCGCCCCCAAGACGCCCATGCCTCCGGTGTTCGACACGGCGGCGGCGACGTCCCGGCAGTGGGTGAAGGCGAAGATGGGGAACTCGATCCCGAGGCGTTCGCAAAGCTCGTTGTGCACGGGAGACCTCCTAATTGGGTCAATTGGGCCCGAACGTGGGCGGATGGGGCCCAACGGTACGCGGGCCTTGCGCCGCCGTCCGTACTCGACGGCCTGATGGCGGCATGGTTGTCCGGGTCCTTCCCGGCAACTAGAACAGATTCTACTTTTGACCGGCGAGTCCCGCAGGTCTGCCCCGGGCGCCCCGGGGAGGCAGGGGCGGCCGGGGGAGGGAGCACACCGACATGCCCATCCGCACCGAGACGGTGCTCCCGGAGGACGACTGGCAGCTCCGCCTCGATGCCCCGACCGACGGCAGGGGCGTCGGCACCCTCACGCTCGACCACCCCGACAAGCTGAACATGTGGTCCTGGGAGGCCACGCGCCAGCTCGGCGTGCTGGCCGACCGGGCCCGCTTCGACGACACGATCCGCGTCCTCGTCGTCAAAGCCGAAGGCCGCGCCTTCTGCGCCGGCATCGACCTGGGTATGCCCGAGGACCGCGTGACCGGCCGCTCGCCGGCGGAGAAGGTACGCAACTACTACGAGGGCATCCGCTGGGTGCACGAGCGCTTCCGGGTCTTCCACGAACTGCCGCAGCCCATCGTCGCCGCGGTGCAGGGCTATTGCCTCGGCTTCGGCTTCGAGCTCGCCCTCATGTGCGACATCCGCGTGGCGGCCGACGACGCGATCTTCG
This sequence comes from uncultured Acidimicrobiaceae bacterium, assembly GCA_963725895.1. Classification (GTDB taxonomy): domain Bacteria; phylum Actinomycetota; class Acidimicrobiia; order Acidimicrobiales; family RAAP-2; genus Bog-473. Next base: position 213,358 of record CAVSAJ010000001.1, read on the forward strand.
CGCTGCCCGAGGCACAGGTTGGCGTGTCCATCGACGCCGGCGGCGACCTCCGCCTCGCCCACGAGGTGGGTGCCGGCTACGCCAAGCTGCTTGCGCTGACCGGCCGGCGCATCGATGCGGCTGAAGCTCACCGCCTCGGCATCGTCCAGCAGGTGACCGCCCGCGACGAGCTCGTCCCAGCCGCGATGGCGCTCGCCACCGACATCGCGGCCAACGCGCCGCTCGCCGTGCAGTCGATCAAGCGCACCATCGACGGCTTTGCCTACCGAGGGTTGTCAGAGGCTCTCAAATTCGAGGCGCTCGAGCGCGTCGGTCGAATTCGTCTCCGACGACATGCCGGCCGGCTACGCGGCGAAGGCCAAGAAGCAGCAGGCCGACTTCGAAGGCAAGTAGCCGACCGCCGAGGATTTTCGGGGGTCACCGCCATGGACGTGCCCGAGCCGCCGCCGGCGGGATCCACCGTTCAGCGCCCGCCCGACCACCTCGCCGGCCGGACCGATCAGCTGGCGCCTCCGGCACCCTCGGCGACCGTTTCGTCCTCCTCCTGATCAGCGAACTGGGTCCGGTAGAGCTCCGCGTAGAGCCCGTTCTCGGCCAACAGGCTGGCGTGGGAGCCCCGTTCGACGACGCGGCCGCCGTCGATCACCAGCAGCTCGTCCGCCTCGCGCACGGTGGACAGGCGGTGCGCGATGACCAACGAGGTACGGCCCGACAATGTCTCGCGGAGCGCCCGCTGCACAGCCGCTTCGGACTCCGAGTCGAGGTGGGCAGTTGCCTCGTCGAGCACCACGATGTCGGGTGCCTTGAGCATCAGGCGGGCCAGGGCCACGCGCTGCTTCTCGCCGCCCGAGAGCCGATAGCCGCGATCGCCGACCACGGTGTCCAGCCCGTCGGGCAGCTCGGCCACCAAATGACCGATCTGCGCCTGTTCGAGCGCAGCCAGGACATCGCCTTCGGTCGCCTCCGGGCGGGCGTACAGCAGGTTGGCGCGCAGGGTGTCGTGAAAGAGGTACGGGTCCTGGGTGACCACGCCGACAACGTCTCGTACCGAGGACATGGTGGCGTGGCGCACGTCAACACCGCTGAGTCGCACCGCTCCTCCGGTCACGTCGTAGAGGCGCGGAACCAGATTCGAGATCGTGGTCTTGCCCGCCCCGGACGGGCCGACCAGGGCCACCATCTGGCCCGGCTCGACCTCGAAGGACACGTCGCGGAGGACCTCGTTGCGGGCGTTCTTCTCCAGCGCGGCCACCGACTCCAGCGAGGCCAGCGAGACCTCTTCCGCCCCCGGGTAGGCGAAGTCCACGCGGTCGAACTCGATGGACGCGGTGCCCGCGCGGTATCGCGACGGCGTCGGGGTCCTCTTCGATCATGGGAACGATGTCGAGGACCTCGAAGAGCCGCTCGAAGGAGACGAGACAGGTCATGACGTCGAGGTTGACGTTGGAGAGCTGTGTCAGTGGCGCGTAGAGCCGGGTCAGGTACTGCGCCAGCGCGACGACAGTCCCCACCGCGAGGGCACCGTGCACGGCAGCCACCCCCCCGACGCCATAGACGATTGCGGTGGCGAGCGACGCGGTCAGGGTGAGGGCGACGAACAAGACCCGGGCGTAGGTCGCCTGGGCGATCCCGATGTCGCGCACCCGGCCCGCCTTGGTGTCGAACGATTCGGCCTCGACCTCGGGTCGGCCGAGCAGCTTGACCAACATGGCGCCACCCACGTTGAAGCGCTCCTGCATGACCATGTTCATCTCGCTGTTGAGGTTGTAGCCCTCCATGGTGAGCGCGCCGATGCGCTGGCCCACGAAGCGGGCCGGGATGAGGAAGATGGGCAGGAGGACCAGCGCGGCCAGTGTGATCTGCCAGCTGAGGAAGAACATCGCCCCGAGGACGATGATCACCGTCACGAAGTTGCCCACGACATTCGACAGGAGATCGGTGAAGGCCTGCTGGGCGCCGATCACGTCGTTGTTCAAGCGGCTGATGAGCGCTCCCGTCTGGGTCCGGGTGAAGAAGGCGAGCGGCATGCGCTGGATGTGGCGGAAGATCTTGGCCCGCATGTCGTAGATGAGGTACTCGCCGATGTAGGCCGAAATGCGGCGTTCGGTCAGCGCCAGGCCGGCATCCGCGACGGCCAGGATCGCCACCAAGACGGCGAGTTCGATCACCAGCTGGGCGTCGTGTTTGGAGATCCCGTTGTCGATGAGGGCCCGCAGGATGAGGGGATTGACGGCGCCGATGGCCGCATCGACGATGACCACAGGCAGGAAGATGGCCAGGATCTTGCGGTAGGGGACGGCGAACGTGAGCATCCGGCGCGCCGTGCCCTTCTTGACGCGATGCTCGAGGACGCTGCGGTCCTGGCGAAAGGAGCGCATGCCACCAAGCCCGCCGCGGCCCCCGCCACCTCCCATCCCGTGTCCCCGCATGGCCATGCCGTGCAACCTACTGTCGGCGTGTCACCGACCTGGTCGCTTGACGCTGCCGAGACAGAGGGACGACGTTTTTAGGCCGTGATCCGGCGCCTGATCAGCGTCACGATGACAAAGGCGAGCGAGAGCAGCGCCAATGCGCCCACGACCGTGGCAGTGACGTTGGCAGCCGTGAGCGAGAGACCCGCCGTGACAGAGGTCGGGCCGGGGGCGACATGGCTCACCAGCTGCGCGTGCAGGTTGCCCGAGCGAAGCCGGGCGGTCGCCGACGCCGCAGTGGCCCCGGTGAAGGATGCGAGTGCGCAGGCCGTGACCAGTCCAAGGCCGATCGTCGATGCGAGTACCCGAAGCCACCGCATGCTCGTCACACCTCCCCGGTCAGAACCCGCAACGCCAATGCACGCCGCCGGCTGATTCCGTACGCACCACAAACCCGTACCGTTGTGAAACGGTGGCTGCCACAGGCCCTTGCGCTGCCGGGCCGCAACCAACCCCCGTGCCTCACGAAGGACCTGCTCACTTCGGACCTTTCGGTGAGTCGGTCGTGAGCGGGAGCTGTCCGTTGGGTGACGCCGGCTTGAACTGACTTTGCCTTTGCGTCGTGCCCCGGCCATCAGTAGGCGCCGATACCCCGGGCCATCGTCTTGGGGGTCTCGACCATGATCTTGAGGTCCCACCAGAGGGACCAAGACGCGACGTAGAGGTAGTCGAGCTGGACCAGGTCGTAGCGCGTGAGGTCGTTGCGCCCCGACACCTGCCACAGACCCGTGATCCCGGGGCGCGCCTCGAAGCGGCGAGTGGCCCAGCCCTCGACGTGTGATTCGGCCGGGACGAACGGTCGCGGGCCGACGACGGACATGTCGCCTTTGAAGACGTTGATGAACTGAGGAATTTCGTCGATGCCGGTGTGACGCAAGAAGGCGCCGAACCGCGTGATGCGGCCGCTCTCGTCCTTCTTCCGGCGCGCTTGATACAACGGTTCTGCCTCCGACTCCGACAGGTTGCCTCCGTCGACCACAGGCTGGGGTTCGTTCGCCACGGTCATGGAACGGAACTTGATGACCGTGAAGGGTTCCGCGTGGCGGCCGAGGCGGACCTGCCGGAAGAAGACCGGTCCGGGCGAGCTGAACTTGACGCCGACCGCGACAACCACGAGAAGCGGAAAGGTCAAGACGAGGACCGCGGAGCTGATCAACAGGTCGAATGCACGCTTCATGCACCTGTCCCACGCGCTCGAGGTGGGGCTGGGCGATCTCGAGGAACGGCATCCCGGACAGATCCGTCAGCCGCGATCGCCAGCTGATTAGCTCGTAGTAGCGGGGCACCATTGCGATGTGCACGAAGTCTTGGAGCTGGCGGTAGATGTCGAGCGACTCAGGCGAGAACGCGTCCTGGGCGGTGACGAGGATGCGATGCACATCGAGTTGCTTGCAGAGCTCGGCAAGGTCGCCGACCCGCCCGATCGCGCCGGCATCGGCCGTCTCGCCGTCCACCGCCCGCCCGACCAGGGTCATGCCTGGGTCCTGACGGACGCTCAACATGATGCGGTCGGCGCTCGTCCCCGCACCCACGACGAGTACCCGCGTCGTGGTCAACGCGTGGAGAAAGAAGCGAACGATCATGCGGCCCGATGGTGATGACCGCGATGGTCATGATGACCGCCGCGACGAGCTGGGTCGCGAACGGCTCGGTCGTCCCAAAGGCGCCGTGCAGAAGGGAGCCGATGGCGAGCGCGAGGACGCAGCCGCACCCGACGCCGAACGACAGCTCGCGCATCTCGAGGAACGCGCTCGGTTGTAGGCGCCGGTGGGTCACGCGGTAGACGCCTCCGAGTGCGAGAGCGGCGATCACCGCCACCGGGAACAGCGAATCGATCTTGATGTTCGTGACGAGCTGGCCCGGCCCGTTGACCGCCACTGCGGATACCAGTGAGAGGAGGACGAGTGCGAGTGGCAGCGCGATGCAGGCACAGACGAAGTCGCAGCAGATCTGCACCAGCGTCAGCTCGTGGTCGCTGATGGTGCGGTAGGGAGGCCCAGGGCGCGCTGCGCTGGATTCGGCGATCCTCTGTGCCGGCGCCGAAGATTCCGCTGTCTCAGATTCGAGCTCGTGACTCCGATCGTCGGTCACGGCGCCGACTGAGGACAGTCGGGCCGTCTGGACCTCTGATTCGGAGATGCTCATCACCCTGCCCCTCGCCGCCTGAACCGTCGTCACCAGCTCGAGTCACCGCACCCCCACGCCTAGGGGAACAGGGCAAGGGGGCCCGACTGTCGGACGGATCGTCCGATACCCGGACGGCATGAGCGTGCTCGGTGCCAAACGCTCGCTTGGGCCTGTCGGAGCCTCGGACCCTTCAGGAGGAGCCGCCGACGGCGTGCACGCCACCGTCGACGTGGACGATCTCCCCCGTGGTCATGGGAAAGAGGTCGCTGAAGAGTGCCACGCAGGCCTTCGCCACCGACACGGCGTCGTGGACGTCCCAGCCGAGGGGCGCACGGTCCGCCCAGGTGTCCTCGAATGCGGCGAATCCGGGAATGGACTTGGCGGCCATGGTGCGCACGGGACCCGCCGCGATGAGGTTGACGCGGATACCGCGCGGCCCGAGCTCCTTGGCCAGGTACCGCGACAACGACTCGAGGCCGGCCTTGGCGACGCCCATCCAGTCGTAGACCGGCCACGCCACGGTCGCGTCGAAGTCGAGACCCACCACCGATGCGCCGCCGTCCTGGCCAGCGGCCTCGAGAAGGGGCAAGAACGCATCGACGAGCGCCTTCAGGGAGTAGGTCGAGATGTTGAGGGCGACGGACACGTCCTCCCAGCCGGCCGCGAACATGCCGTTGCCGAGGCAGTCGGGGGGAGCAAAGCCGATGGCGTGCAAGAGACCGTCCAGGCGATCCCAGCGCGCCGCCAGCGCCGTGCCCGCCGCCGCCAGTTGCTCGGGAGAGGTGACGTCGATCTCGAGCACCTCGGGTTCCATCGGCAGTTTCCGAGCCGTGCGCTGGGTGAGCGAACGCGCTCGGCCGGCACCGGAGAGCACGATCTCAGCCCCTTCTTCTTGAGCGAGGCGGGCCACTGCGAAAGCAAGGGAGGCGTCGGTGAGCACGCCCGTGATGAGGAGCCGTTTTCCGTCGAGGAGTCCCACTGCGCCTGGGAGGTTATGCGAAGGTAGGGGCGTGCACGTCGGAATTCTCGGTGGAACAGGACCGGCCGGGCGTGGGATGTCCCTGCGTCTCGCCGATGCCGGAGTCCAGGTCACGATGGGTTCGCGCGACGCCGAGCGAGCCCGTGGCGTCGTTGAGGAGTTGCAGGAACGCTGGGCCGGTCGCGATCTGGCGTTGCAGGGTGCGGACAACGCCGACGCGGCCGCGGCGGAGCTGGTGGTGGTCGCCACCCCGTGGGACGGCGCCGTCGCGACCGTACGGCAGTTGCGGGAGCCGCTCGCGGGCAAGGTCGTCATCTCGATGGCCAACGCGCTGGTCAAGGAGGGCCGCGAGATGCTGGCCCTGGTCCCACCGCGGGGTTCGGTTGCCGCCGCCGTCCAGGCGGCCGTGCCCGACAGCCTCGTGGCCGCCGCCTTCCATCACCTGCCCGCCTCGGAAATGGAGAACCTCGAATCGGGGTTGGAAGCTGACGTGCTCCTCTGTTCCGACCATCTCGAGGCAACCGCCGCCACCGTGGGCCTGGTCGAGCAGATGCGCGGCCTCCGGCCACTCGACGCCGGCAGCCTGAGCCAGGCTGCTGCGATTGAGGCATTCACGGCCGTCTGCATCACCCTGAATATCCGGCACAAGGCGCACACGACCCTGAGGTTGGCCGGGATCTAGCCGTGCGGTTATTCGACACGGCGCGTCGGGAGGTGGTGACGTTCGAGCCCGGTCACCTCGTCACCATGTACTCGTGCGGCATCACGCCGTACGACGCGGCCCACCTCGGCCATGCATCGGTGTACCTCTTCTTCGACATGCTGCAGCGGCGGCTGCAGGACGCGGGGCACGAGACCAAATGCGTCCGCAACGTGACCGATGTGGACGACGACATCCTCCGCAAGGCACGGGAGCTCGGCGTGCATTACCTCGACTTAGCGGCGGAGGAGATGGCTCGCTTCGACGCCGAGATGAGTCTCTTGAATCTCGTGCCCGTCTACTCCGAGCCCCGTGCCACGTCTGCCATCTCGGAGATCCTCTCGCTCATCGGTGGACGCGCTCGAAGGCGGCCACGCGTATGAATCGGGCGGATCCGTCTACTTCAGCGTGGCCACCTTCCGCGAGTTCGGTCGCATCAGCGGTTATGACCGGACCACCATGCTCGACCTGGCCGCCGAGCACGGCGGGCACCCCGAAGACCCGAACAAGCGAGATCCGCTCGACTTCGTCCTGTGGCAGCCCTCGCTTCCCGATGAGCCCGCCTGGGAGTCGCGCTGGGGTCCGGGCCGCCCCGGCTGGCACATCGAGTGTTCTGCGCTCGTCCTGCGCGAGCTGGGCGAGACGATCGACATCCACGGGGGAGGGCGCGACCTCGTGTTCCCACACCACGAGTGCGAGACGGCCCAGTCGGAATCTGTCACCCACAAGCCCTTCGTCCGGTTGTGGTTCCACGTCGGCCTCGTCGGTCTGGACGGCACGAAGATGTCCAAGTCGCTCGGGAACCTCGTGTTCGTCGGCGACCTGTGCAAGGAGTGGGATCCGGCCGCCGTGCGCCTGGCACTGCTCGGGCATCACTACAGGGAGGACTGGGACTGGCGGACAGCCGAGGACATGCCCGCCGCGGCGACTCGCCTCGCGCTGTGGCGGAGCGCACCTGACGGCGACGGATCGCTCGGGCTGGGGGCCGTGCGGGCCGCGCTCGACGAGGACCTGGACACACCCGGAGCGCTGCGCGCCCTCGACGCGGAAGCCGCCGCCGGCGGGCCGGTCGCGGCGGGAGCGCACCTGCTGGGCATCGAGATCTAGAAGCACGTGGGTCGGGACCACAGGGGTGGTCCAGTAGCCTTGAGAGACTTGGAACGGTGTCCGGACCAGGAGCAATCCCCCGGCTGAGCAGGAAAGGGTGCACGATGCCAGGCCTCATCTCGGTTGGTCTTCCCGACGGCTCGACGCGGGAGCTGGCCGAGGGCACGACGGCCGCCGAGCTTGCCCGTTCCATCGGCTCCCGCTTGGCCAAGTCGGCCGTCGTCGCGGTCGTCGACGGCAACGAGGTCGACCTCGAAGCTCCCTTGCGCGACGGGGCCGAGGTCGCCATCGTCACCGACGACACCGAGGCGGGCCGGGAGGTGCTCCGGCACTCCACCGCCCATGTCATGGCCCAGGCCGTCCGGCGGCTCTGGCCCGGCGCCAAGTACGCCATCGGTCCGGTGATCGAGAACGGCTTCTACTACGACTTCGAGTTGCCCGATGGCGCCCACTTCAGCGACGACGACCTCGAGCGGATCGACGCCGAGATGCGGACGATCATCAAAGAGGACCAGCCCTTCGTCCGCCACGAGCACACGATCGAAGAAGGCCTCGAGATCTTCGCCGACCAACCTTTCAAGGAGGAGATCATCAACGCCGTGTCCTCCGGTGCCGACGAGGTGGATGCGCAAGGCTCGGTGGTCAGCACCTACCGGAACTCCGATGCGTTCATCGACCTGTGCCGCGGGCCCCATGTGCCATCCACCGGGCGGTTGGGCCACTTCAAGCTCATGCGGGTGGCCGGTGCCTATTGGCGAGGTGACGAGAAGCGAGAGCAGCTGCAGCGGATCTACGGGACCGCGTGGGAGTCCGAGAAGGCGCTCGCGGCGTACCTCCACCAGCTCGAAGAGGCGGAGCGGCGCGACCACCGCAAGCTGGGAGCCGAGCTCGACCTCTACAGCTTTCCCGAGGAGATCGGATCCGGTCTGGCCGTCTTCCACCCGAAGGGCGGCACCATCCGCCGGCTCATGGAGGACTACTCACGGCAGCGTCACGTGGAGGGCGGCTACGACTTCGTCAACTCGCCCCACATCACCAAGAGCGCGCTCTTCGAGGAGTCCGGTCATCTCGAGTGGTTCGCCGAGGGCATGTTCCCGCCGATGGAGCTCGATGGGGGAGCGCAGTACTACCTGAAGCCGATGAATTGCCCGTTCCACATCCTCGTGTACCGGAGCCATCAACGCTCCTATCGCGAGCTGCCGATGCGGCTCTTCGAGTTCGGCACGGTCTACCGCTACGAGCTGTCGGGCGTGCTGCAGGGCCTGACCCGGGTACGCGGAATGACCCAGGACGACGCGCACATCTTCTGCACTCCCGAGCAGATGGACGCAGAGCTCGTCAGGACTTTGACGTTCGTCCTCGACCTGCTGCGGGACTACGGCCTCAACGAGTTCTACCTCGAGCTCTCGACCAAGCCGCCGGGCAAGGCGGTCGGCTCCGACGAAGATTGGGAGGTGGCGACCGAGGCCCTGCGCAGGACCGCGCTCGAAATGAGCCTCGACTTGGTCATGGACGAGGGAGGCGGGGCCTTCTACGGTCCCAAGATCTCCGTGCAGGCCCAAGACGCCATCGGCAGGACCTGGCAGATGTCGACCGTCCAGCTGGACTTCCAGCTCCCGCAACGCTTCGGGCTCGAGTACGTCGGTGCCGACAACGCGCGGCATCGTCCGATCATGATCCACCGCGCCCTGTTCGGGTCGGTGGAGCGTTTCATGGCCGTGCTCATCGAGCACTACGCCGGTGCGCTGCCGACGTGGCTGTGTCCCGAGCAGGTCCGGGTGATCCCGGTGACCGACGCGCACGTCGGGTACGCGCGGTCCGTGGTCGACGAATGCGCGGCCGCAGGGCTGAGGGCGACCGTCGACGTCAGCGGGGAGAAGCTGGGTGCCCTGATCCGCCGCGCCAAGCTGGCCAAGGTCCCCTACGTCCTCGTCGTGGGTGACCACGACGTCGCGGCCACCTCGGTCGGGGTGAACCGGCGCGGCTGGGACGGGAAGCCCGAGCTCGGGGTACCGGTCGCCGACCTCGTCGCCGAGGTCACCGCCGAGGTCGACCGCAAGGGGCTGCCTGAGGACAGGGCGCCCGTCGCGGCGACGGCGTGATCGGAGCGGACGCGGCCACGTGAGCCTCGAGCACCTCTGGGCCGGGTGGCGCCGCACGTACATCGTGGAGGCGACGGCACGTGAACGCGCCGGGAAGATCTCGGACAGCGAGGAAGACTGTGTCTTCTGTCGCCTCGCCGCCAGCGGGCCGCCGTCCGAGGAGCACCTGGTGGTCTGGCGCGGCGACCTGACCTTCGTGGTCATGAATGCGTATCCCTACGCCAGCGGCCACCTCCTCGTCCTCCCTTTGCGTCATGTCGAGCCGCTCGCCGACCTCACCGACGCTGAGTCCGCCGAGCTCTGGTCGGCGACGCAACAGGCCGTCGCCGCCATCGAGTCGGCCTACGAGCCCGACGGCCTGAACATGGGGGCGAATCTCGGCCGCGCGGCCGGTGCCGGACTCCCGGCGCACCTGCACCTGCACGTGCTGCCTCGATGGTCGGGTGACACGAATTTCATGACCACCGTGTCCGAGACTCGCGTGGTGCCCGAGACGTTGCAGCTGTCCTGGAAGAGACTCACCGACGCCTGGCCCCGCTAGCCCGACGCCATCGGAGCCCGACAGGGGAACCGCGAGGCGCGCGATAGGCACGCGCCTCGGCGACGCCGCCGGAGGGTCAGACGTCGCCCACGGACCGCCCGCCCCGGCCCCGCGGATAGGAAACACACAAGCACAAGCGACGGCTCCCCCGACGGCGACAACCACCGCGACGGCGACAGCGGGGCCGTCCGCCACGACCCGTCGCACCCTTCGCCGTGCCCTCCGGCGGGCCTGGCCGGCCATTCGCATCGTCGTGGGCTTTGCGCTGGTGGGGATCGCGGTGTGGGTGCTCTCGTCGAAGGGCTCGGAGCTCTCCGGGTTCGCCAACGTGTTCAAGACGCTCAACTGGTGGTGGGTGCCACCGGCCTTCGTGGTCGAGATCCTCTCCTATTTCCTGTTTGCCCGGATGCAGTACGAGCTGTTCAACGCTGGCCACCTGACCCCGCCCTGGGGCCCGCTGGTCAAGCTGTCGTTCGGGTCACAGGCGCTCACGAACTCCCTTCCCGTCGGGAACGCCGTCTCGACTGTCTACGGATTCCGCTGGTTTCGACGTTTCGGCGCCGACAACACCCTGGCGGTCTGGGCGCTGGCCGGCACGCTCGTGGCCTCGATCGTGAGCCTCTCTTTGGTGGCGGTCATCGGGCTGGGCCTCGCCACCAACCAAGGGGCAAGCCTCGACCTCGTGCCCGTCCTCATCGGCGTCTTCGCCTTCGCGCTCGCCCTCGGGTCGCTGTTCGTCTACGAGCGTCCGCTCCACGTGGTGGTGACGACGGCGCTACGCGTGTCGATTGCCGTGACTGGCCGACCGCGGGGCGATTCCGCGCAGCAGATCGCCTCGATCATGGCCTGGATGACCGCCGTGCGGCTGCGCTGGTCGCAGATCGGCCGCATCGTGGCGTGGGGCACGCTGAACTGGCTGGCCGACTGCGCGTGCTTCGCCATGATGTTCCTGGCCATCCATGCGCCGATCCCGTGGAAGGGTCTGCTGTTGGCCTACGGCGCGGGCCAACTCGCGGCCAACCTGCCCGTGACCCCCGGCGGCCTCGGTGTGGTCGAGGGCAGCATCACGATTGCGCTCGTCGCGTTCGGGGGCTCGGAGGCAACCACCCCGTACGCAGTCCTGCTCTACCGCATCATCAGCTTCTGGTTCATCTTGGTGATCGGATGGTTGTTCATCGGACAACTGGCTCTCCAGGTGCGATGGGGCCGCTGGCAACGGCAGGCCTTGGCGACCGAAGTGGAGGCGGGACCGGAGGCCTACGAGCCGGCACCGGCGCCGGCGCCGGCACCGGCGGCGGCAGCGCCCGCACCTGCGCCGGTCGCGCCGCCGGGCGCGCAAGGACCGATCGGGGCGACCGACGAGGGGAGCCCGTGATGGCGGAGCGCATCCGTGCTACGCGTCGCCGCTGGATAACCGCGGGCATCGTGTTGGTGCTCGCCGCTTCGCTGCTGACGGCGTGCTCGGCTGCTCGCATCGGGCTCGGCACGGCGGACGAATCGTGCTACATGGCCTTGCCCACCGCGGCCAAGGCGGTGGGAGGGCACGGCCACCTCGAAGGCGTTCGCAAGTTCACCGTCACCAGCCTGCGCGGCATCGCGCCGCGCCTCTACGGACGGTTCGCCCACGACGTGCCGAAGGGGAAGAGTGTCTGCCTGGCCGCCTATACCGGCCACTTCACCCGGTCAAAGGTGTCCAAACCGCTCGGCCGCACGACGGGGACCCTTGCCGTCGCCATCGTCACCACGCCGGGCAACGAGCTACTCGCGACGTTGATCCTCACCAAGATCCCCGTGCGCTTCCGGCACCTGATCTGAGGCCTGACGCCTGACGCCTGCAGCCACTGGAGCTCGTCCTAGCTCTCCATCTTCGGGATCGACGCCATCATGTGCTCGGGCACCGTGTCGTAGTGGTCGTAGGTCGCGCTGAACGAGCCTCGGCCACCGGTGATGGCCCGCAGGTCGACGGCGTAGCGGGTGATCTCTGCCGTCGGCACCGTCGCGGTCACCGTCTGGTACCCCTCTACGTCGGCCGGGTCGGTCCCGACGATGCGGGCCCGTCGCGACGACAGGTCGCCCAGGACCTCGCCCTGGCAGTCGGTGGGGGTCGTGACCGACAGCCGTGAGACGGGCTCGAGCACGATCGGCCCCGCCTCGGCCATGGCCGTCCGAACCGCCAGCGCGGCGGCCATCTTGAAGCTCACTTCGTTGGAGTCGACCGAGTGCGCCTTTCCGTCGTCCACCGTCACCGAGATGTCGACCACGGGATACCCGTAGACACCACCCGACGCGAAGGTCTCCATCACACCCTTCTCCACCGCCGGGATGTACTGGCGGGGTATTGCCCCGCCCACGACCTCGTCGTGGAACTCAAACCCCTCGCCACGGGGCAGTGGCTCCAACCGCAAGTGCGCCACGCCGAATTGGCCGTGCCCACCGGACTGCTTCTTGTGCTTCCCCTCGGCGGCAGCGGCCCGCGTGATCGTCTCCCGATAGGGGATGCGCAGCTCCTCGCGCTCGACGTGGACGTTGCACTTGCGGTCCAACCGTTCCAAGGTCACCGCGAGATGCACTTCCCCGCTCACCCCGAGGATCGTCTGGTGCGTCTCATCGTCCCTAGACACCGACAACGAGGGGTCCTCGTCGCACAGACGCCCCAATGCGGACATCAGCTTGTCGTCGTCGGCCCGGGTTGCGGGTTTCACCGCGACTTGCAGCGCCGCCGGCGGCAAGGACGGCGGCGGCACCACCACGGGCTGGCCCTTGGGCGCGAGGGTGTCGCCGGTCCGGGCCCCGTTCAAGCGCGGCACCGCCACGAAGTCGCCGGCGGACACCGAGGTCGCCGGCGCAGTCGTGTGCCCGGCGATCGACTGCAGGGCGTGCAGACGCTCCTCCTCCTTGGACCGCGAGTTCACCAGCACCGCGTCGGGCTGCAAGGTCCCCGAGACCACCTTGCACAGCGACATCTTGCCGGTGTGGCCGTCGTTGTAGGTCTTCGTCACGGTCAGCACGGTCGGCCCCGAGGGATCGGCGGGGATCTCCACCGTCTCGGGACCCGCCGACGCCCTCACGGGCGGCTGCGACGCCGGCGTCGGGCAGAGCTCTTCGATCAGCCGGGCCAACCGGTCCACACCGACCCCGCTCGCCGCCGAGCAGCACAGCACCGGGAAGACGGACGCGGAGGCCACCCCACCCGCCAGGCTCTTCTCGAGCTCGGCGTAGTCGAGGGTCTCACCGTTCAGGTAGCGCTCCATCAGGTCGTCGTCGCCCACCACGATGCCCTCGACGAGCTGCTCGTGGACGGTGTGCTCCTCGTCGACGAGATCGTCGGGGATGGGACCCTCGTGTCCGGGGGGCGGCACTGTCCCGTCCACCGGAGCCCCTGCCGCCGGCACGTCGTAGTGCGTCGCCGTGTCGTCGAGCAGGTCGATCACGCCATGGAAGTCGGCCTCGTGCCCGATCGGCAGCTCAATGGGCGCCACGCCTGCGCCGAACGACTGGCGGATCTCACCGAGAGTCCGGTCGAAGTCGGCCCGCTCCCGGTCGAGCTTGTTGATGACGATGACCCGGGGCACCCCCAAGTGGCCGGCCGCTCGCCAGGCGTCCTCGGTCTGGGCCTGCACGCCGTCGGTGGCGCTCACGACGACGACGGCAAGATCGACGTTCGCCAGGGCCGTCACCATCTCGCCGGCGAAATCGGCGTACCCGGGCGTGTCCAGCAGGTTCACCTTGACCCCGTTGAGGGTGAAGGGCGCCAACGAGGTCGAGATGCTCAGCTGCCTCGCCACCTCTTCGGGCTCGAAGTCCATGACCGTGGACCCCTTTTCCACCGATCCCCGCCGGGCGACGGACCCGGTGGCGGCCAGCAGCGCCTCGGCCAGGGTGGTCTTCCCCGCCCCGTGGTGCCCGACGAGGGCGACGTTGCGAATAGCGGTCGGGTCGTGTGGCACCTGGTCCTCCGTCCTCGTCCTCCGGCCGGTCTGGTCCCCTGCCGGACTGGCTCGTTGACGAACGAGTGTACGACCGCTGGTGCGGGACTGCTCAGGGCCTCGCGGCTCCAGATTCTGCGGTCAGCCGGCCGCCCGTCTCAGCCCGGACCCTGACCTGCGGCACCGGTCGCCCCGCCAGACCGAGCCTGCGCCCGGTTCGCCACCGCCTCGTCGTACTCGTGGCGGATCGACGAGCGGACGAAGAGGCCGAGCGTGTCGACGAGGAGCAGCCACACCGCCTTGAGCGAGATCGTGCTGCCGAAGCGCTCCTCGATCCGCACCGGCGCCTCCACGATCCGCCTGTAACCGAGGCGACGGGCGAGGACCAGCAGCTCGAGGTCGAGGGCGAAGCGGCTCTCGCGCAGCATGGGCAGGACGTCGGCGACGACCTCGCGGTTGACGAGCTTGATCCCGACCTGGGTGTCCTTGACGTTCAGGCGGAACAAGAGCTGGATGAGGCGCTGGTAGCCCCACGAGTAGACGCGCCGGAGGGGCGGATAGTGGACCGACGAGTCCGGATGGCGCTTGCTCCCGATGATGATGTCGGGCTCCTCGGTGCGCATGATGGACACGAAGTCGCCGAGGAACTCGGGGGAGATGTCGCCGTCGGCGTCGATGAAGCCGAGGTAGCGCCCTCGTCCCATTCCGAGGCCCGCCCGCAGTGCGGAACCCTTGCCGACGTTGGTGGCGAAGGAGACCCGGCGCACCATGTGCTCGGGGAAGCCTTCGAGCGTGAAGGGGCTGCCGTCGGTGGATCCGTCGGAGACGGTGATGATCTCGAAGGTCATGCCTGACCCATCGAGCACCCTGACCATGTGTTCGACCGTCCTTCGCAGGCGGTCGCCAGGGTTGTAATAGGGGACGACGATCGAGACGTCCAAGGTGGCCTCTGGCAGCACGGTGGCGTGGCGCCGTGGCTCTCCCGCGCTCCTCAGCTCCGACACCCGCACCATCACCTCACGTGGAGTTCCGCAGCCAGGAGGGAGCTCTGCCACTTCCTCGAGGCGGCAATCTCGGCTGGTCAGGATACTCGACGCCGTCTCGAGTCCTGCAGTCGCCCCGGCTCTGCGCCACCCTCGCGCGGCTCGCGTCGCCACGTGCTAGCCGCCGCTCGCGTCACCACGCGCTGCCCGCTGCTCGGATCCTCAGTAGCTATAGCCCCCACC
The DNA here is from genome assembly GCA_963725895.1 of uncultured Acidimicrobiaceae bacterium. GTDB lineage: Bacteria > Actinomycetota > Acidimicrobiia > Acidimicrobiales > RAAP-2 > Bog-473. The sequence continues at coordinate 228,537 of CAVSAJ010000001.1, forward strand.
GCTGCCGGGCTTGCCACTCGAACCCAGGCTCGAGCCTCCGCTCGAGCCTCCGCTGGAGCCGTTCGACGTCTTGCTACTCGTGGTCGCAGCAGTGCTGCGGACCACGATGTTGACGTTCATCCCCAGCATCTTGTGGCCCGGGATGGGGCAGAAGATGTCGTAGGGACCCTTCTTGAACGTCACGGTGAGGTTCGTGCTCTGCCCCGGCGTGATGTCCTTGGTCACCGCGTTCTTCAGTCCCGACCCCGTGATCTCGAGGGCATGCGTCGTCTGTCCCTTGTTTTCCGCCTCGAAGGTGTACCTGCCGGGCGTGAAGGTCTTCTTCGAGAGCGCGATATGGAAGTCGGTCTCGACCGCTTTCACGATGGTCGGCCGCGACGTTGCGCCAGCCGGGGCCGCGATGCCGACTCCGAGGGCCAGCACGCCGAGGGTGGCACCCGCCGCGGTCGCGAGCGTGGCACCAGGAAAGCGCGCCACCCTCTGGGCGCCGGACTTGGGAGTCGTCATGTGAGTCTTCATGGGGGTCCTCTTTCCGCAGCCTCGGTGCCCGTGGTGCTCTCCGAGCCGGACCTTCTCTGTGTTCTCGTGTCGTGGTCGCGTCACAGGCGAACTACGGGCCAGCGTAAGTGCGGGATTGGAAGCGATTGCCGCGGGTGGAGCATTATCTGCTGCCTCCTGACCTGGGGGTCTGAGTCCACTTCGGGGCGGCTAGGGGGTCAGTTCGGGAGGGCCAGGCACCCTCGGTGTTCTGGGTCCGACTGGTAAACTCGGGAAAACAGCACGGCTCCTGCACCGGGCCGCGCACGACGAGGAGCTTCATGTTCGACGGCCGCTGGCGAACCGCCGTCGACCGGACGACCAGTCCGGTCGGCGAGGCACTGCACCGCCATGGCATCACCGCCGATGTGCTCACGGCCACGGGCCTGGTCTCGGCCACCGCCACCGCGGTGCTGGTGGCGACTGGCCATCTGCACTGGGCGATCCTGATGCTCATCGTGACGGGCATGCACGACCTGCTCGACGGTCCCGTCGCCAAGGCCGCGGGCACCGCTTCTGTCCGAGGGGCCTTCTTCGACTCCGTGACCGACCGCGTCGCCGACGCCGTCCTCATGATGGGCTGTGCGTGGTACTTGCTCGACCAAGGAAAGGGCCACCTCGCGCTGCTGCCCATGGCCATCCTGGCGATCACCGCGCTGATCTCGTACGAGCGTGCAAAGGCAGAATCACTCGGCTTGTCCGCGAAGGGTGGCCTCATGGAGCGGGCGGAGCGCATGGTCCTGCTCGGTGTCGCCTTCTTGAGCTCTGCGATCTTCGTGCCGGTGCTGTGGGTGCTCTTCGCCCTGGTCTCCTTCACGGCGATCGCGCGCTTCGTGAAAGTGTGGAACGCCGCCTCGGGTCGTGATGAAGTCATTCGGCGGCGGATCGAGGCGTGGCGTGAAGGACGGGTCGACTCGCGTTGGCGGGCCTGGCGCGAAGGCAGGGAGTTCGCCGGCCCGCCTCGCCGCGACCCCATCCGTGCTCGCACCACGACCGGAGCTCCCGTGGGCCGCTGGCGGGCTCGGCGCCAGGAGGCGCTCAGCAGCCGCTCAGGCCGGACGATGCGCGAGCGTCGTCGCGCTGCCCGCCGCCACTCCGAGACCGGCCGCACTCACAGCCGTCGGACGCCACCCGCGTCCGGGTCACCTGGTTGACGTCGAGCGTCTCGTCCGTCCCATCCGTCTCATCCATTACACCTGTCTCGTCCGTCTCGTCCGTCCCGTCCGTCGAGGTGTGTTCCGTCTTCCACGTGTGTTCCGCACAGACCTCGCGTTGTCTCGTCCGTGGTCCTGTCGGTGCCAAGCGCGAAGCCTGAGCCCGTGAGCGACGAGTGAAAGCTCCGACACAGCAGACTTCCGCCGTGCCGCGGTGGCGCGGGACGGCGCGGTACCTCACCTACCGTGGTCTCGCGTACGCGATGGGTCATGTCCCCGAGGTCGTGGCCTATGGCCTTGCCGACGTCGTCTCGCGCTTCATGGCGCGTGGGGCGCCCCTCGCTCTGAACCAGCGTCATATCTCGCGGATGCTCGCCAGCGAGTGCTCCGGCGGCGTCGAGCCGGACCCGTTGCTCGTGCGCCGCTGGAGCAAGCGGTCTTTCACCTCGTACGCGCGCTATTGGGCCGACGGGGCGCGCCTGCCCTACGTCGGCGAATCGGGTGTGCGGGCCAAGTGGCGCCTCGAGGAGGGGATCGAGCACTTGCGCCGCGCGATGGCCGAGGGCACCGGTGCCGTCGTGGCTCTGCCGCACGTTGGCAGCTGGGAATGGGGCGGCTACTGGCTCGCACTGGAGGGAATGCCCATGACCGCCGTCGTGGAGCGTCTCGAGCCCGAGGAGCTCTTCGACTGGTTCGTGGCACAGCGCGCCGCGATGGGGATGAGGGCGGTTCCCCTGGGCCCGGGGTCGAGCACAGCGCTCATCCGGGCGATCAAGGACAACCGTCTGGCGGGACTGGTGAGCGACCGGGATCTGGTGGGCAACGGGGTACAGGTGGAGTTCTTCGGCGAGACGACGACCGTGCCTGGTGGTGCGGCCACGCTCGCATTGCGGACAGGGGCGCCGCTGGTGCCCGTCGTCGTCTACTCGGGCCCGGGGAATTGGCACACTGGCGTCGTGCACGAACCGATCGACACCACTCGCCGGGACACGCTGCGCCAGGACATCGAGCGAGTCACCCAGGAGCTGGTGAGGGTCTTCGAGTACGACATCCGCTGCCGGCCTGAACAGTGGCACATCTACCAGCCCAACTGGCCCAGCGATCCCCGGTGAGACGAGCGCGCGGCGTGCCCATGAAGATCGCCATGCTCTCGCCCTACGCGCTGACCCGCCCGGGCGGGGTGCAGGGCCAGGTCATCGGCCTCTCGCGCTCGCTGCGCGCACTGGGTCACCAGGTGACGGTTCTCAGTCCCCTCGACACGAACGCGGAGCTGCCCGATGGCGTCGGTGACCACATCGACATCGGGCAGCCGACCGCGCTGCACTCGAACGGCTCGGTCGCACCGGTGGCGTTCTGGCCAACGACCTCCGCGCGAGCCGAGCGCGCCGTGCGCAAGGGTGGTTTCGACGTCCTGCACGTGCACGAGCCCCTGGCGCCGATGGCCGCCTACGGCCTCGTGCTGACGGCGCCGCTCCCCATGGTGGGCACGTATCACCGCGCGGGAGTCAGCCGATGGGTGCCGGTGCTCAAGCCGCTGGTCCAGCTCGTCGGGCGTCGTATGCAGATTCGGGTCGCCGTCTCGGAGGCTGCGCGTGACACGGGGCTGCGCTCGAGCGGGGGCGAATTCGAAGTGCTGTTCAACGGCGTCGACATGGCGCGGTTCGAGTCCGCCACCCCGGTGCGGGACGAGGAGGGGCGACCCACCGTGCTGTTCCTCGGGCGTCACGAGGAGCGCAAGGGTCTCGGCGTGCTCCTCGACGCGTTCGCCACATTGGAGCGCCCAGCGGTGCTCTGGATCTCCGGTGACGGACCAGCCGGTGAGGTGCAGCACCGGCGGCACCCCGAGTCGGACCGGGTGCATTGGCTGGGCACGGTGAGCGATGCCGAGGTTGCGTCGCGGTTGGCCGGCGCCGACGTGCTCTGTGCTCCCTCGCTGACCGGTGAGTCCTTCGGCATGGTGCTGCTCGAAGGCATGGCGGCCGGCTGCGCGGTGGTGGCCTCCGACATCGAGGGGTACCGGATCGCCGCAGGCGGTCATGCGACCTTGGTGCCTCCGGGCGACATCGGGGCCCTGGCCCGTGCCCTGGGTGTGGCATTGGCCGATGTGGTGGAGGGAAGCGGCCAGTCCTCGCCCGAGGCTCGCAAGGCGAGGGTCGAATACGCACGGGCCTGGTCGATGGACTCCCTGGCCGAGCGCTACGTCGACGTCTACGAGCGCGCCATCGCGGCCTACGGGAGACCCCGCCGGCCTGGTGGGCGGACCCGCTCCTCGAGGCGGTAGCGGCCCAGGTCACGATCGGCGCGTGTCCTAGGCTGGTCGGGCCATGGCCGAGCAGAGCGACAACCCGGGTCAATCCCGGCCGAGTAGCGGCCGGGGATCAGGGGCTGGCAGCGGGGGCGGCGGGAACAGGAACCGCAACCGCAATCGCAATCGGAACCGAAGCAGCAACCGCTCCGGCGGCGCTGGGTCGGGGAGCGGGGCGCGGTCGTCCGGTGGCAGGGGAGGTGGCTCCGCCGGCGGCACTGGAAACGCTCAGAAGAAGGGCCAGGCGGGCGGGAGCGGACAACAGCGTGCGCAAGGCTCGGGCCAGGGGCAGAACCAAGGTCGCGGCTCGAGTCGCGGCGGCAACCGCAACCGTCCGCGTTCGGGCTCGCAGCCGCGCGGCCAAGGCGGACAGCCTCGCACGTCGGTCGCGCTCGCACCGGCGCCCCCTCCCGTGCCTCTCGACATCCAGCCGAGCCTCGGCGCACCGCAGGTCTACCCGGGCGAGGTCGCGGCGAACCGACGGCGCGCCATCAGGCTGTGCGCGTGGACGGCGGTCATCCCGGCCGTACTCTTCGGCGTACTCCTTGCGGTCTCCGTGAACGTGGTCGTCGGAGTCATTGCCTTCGTGGTTGCCGGAGTCGGCGTCATGTACGGCGTGTGGCGGCTTGCGCCGTCTGCGGCGTTGCGCCGTATCGGTGCCGAGCCCATCGACGAGCAGGACGAGCCGCGCCTTTACAACCTGACCGAGGGCCTCTGTGCGACCTTCGGCCTCAGCATGCCCTCGCTGCACGTCGTCGACGACGAGGTGCCCAATGCCTGCGCACTGGGCCGCGACGCCCGCCGTTCCGACCTCGTCGTGACGACCGGCCTGCTCCGGCGGGTGGACCCCATTGAGCTCGAAGGTGTCATCGCCCACGAGCTGGCCCACGTGAAGCGCGGCGACAACGGCGTGTCGTGTGTCGGCATCACGCTCGGCACGCTCTTTGGCGGCGAACGCATGCTGCTGCGCTGCGTGGGCGAGAGCCGGGAGTATCGGGCCGACGTCGTCGCCGCGTCCGCTGTCCGTTACCCGCGCGGTCTGCTGAGCGCGCTGCGCATGATGATGGAGGCACCCAGCCCGGCCGAGGGGTCGCTTTTCGCCTCGCCCAGCCGCTTCGGCTCGACCCGCTGGGTGTGGATCGACCCGTCGGTGGGACACCGGGACGACCCGCTCGTGCTGGGCGACCTCGACGCCACGACGGTGAGGGCCGCCGCACTGAGCGAGTGGTGAGAAGGGGTGGCCGGCTGGCCTCGTAGACTGGACCCATGACCACCGGGACCTTCACAGTGAAGCGAGGGCTGGCGGACATGTTGCGGGGCGGCGTCATCATGGACGTTGTCAACGCCGAGCAGGCCAAGATCGCAGAGGACGCTGGCGCCGTCTCGGTCATGGCGCTCGAGCGGGTGCCGGCGGACATCCGCCGTGACGGCGGGGTGGCGCGGATGAGCGACCCGCTGCTGATCGAGGGGATCATCGAGGCGGTCACGATCCCGGTGATGGCCAAGGCGCGCATCGGGCACTTCGCCGAGGCGCAGGTGTTGCAGTCGCTGGGCGTCGACTTCATCGACGAGTCGGAGGTCCTGACGCCGGCTGACGAGGCGTACCACATCGACAAGTGGCCGTTCACCGTGCCTTTCGTATGCGGCGCGACCAACCTCGGCGAAGCATTGCGCCGGGTGTCGGAGGGCGCGGCCATGATCCGTTCCAAGGGCGAGGCCGGGACCGGGAACATCGTCGAGGCGGTTCGCCACCTGCGGTCGATCCTCGGGTCGATCCGGGCCATCACGCAGGCCGACCCGGCCGAGCTCTACGGCTGGGCCAAGGAGCTGGCGGCGCCCATCGCTCTGGTGCAGGAGCTGCATGCGACGGGGCGGCTGCCCGTGCCGCTCTTCTGCGCCGGCGGGATCGCGACGCCAGCCGACGCGGCGCTGGTGATGCAGCTCGGCGCAGAGGCTGTCTTCGTGGGGTCGGGGATCTTCAAGTCCTCTGATCCGGCCCGCATGGCGTCAGCCGTGGTCGAGGCGACTGCGCACTACGAGGACCCGGACCACGTGGCCAAGGTCTCTCGCGGCTTGGGCGAGGCGATGCGGGGGTTGGAGGCGTCGCAGTACGGCGAGCATCTCGCCGACCGGGGGTGGTAGCGGGGTCGGTGGGGTCTGAGGGGTCTGAGGGGTCCGAGCTGGAATCCGCTGGCCTCACGATCGGTGTCCTCGACCTCCAAGGCGACGTGCGTGAGCACCTGGCCGCCCTCCGTGACGTCGGGTGCGACGGCCGACGTGTCAGGCGCCCGTCCGACCTCGACGGGCTCGACGGGCTCATAATGCCCGGCGGCGAGTCGACCACGCTCTCGATGCTGCTCGAGTCGACTGGCCTCTTCGACGCGATCGCGGCACGACTGGTGCCCACGACCCAGCCGCGATCGCCGGCATCGGACGCGGCATCGCCGGCATCGCCGGCCTTGCCAGTCTTCGGGACCTGCGCGGGACTCATCCTCGTCGCCAGCAAGGTGCTCGACGGCCGGACCGACCAGCGCAGCTTCGGCGTCCTCGACGCAACCGTGCGCCGGAACGGCTACGGGCGCCAGCAGCAGTCCTTCGAGGCGGACCTCGTCCTCGGCTCGGGCGAGGGACCGCCGCTCCCCGCGGTCTTCATCAGGGCGCCGCTGATCGTCTCGGCGGGTGACGATGTCGAGATCCTGGCCGCCCTCGACGATGCTCCCGTCCTGGTGCGCCAGGGCCTCGTGCTGGCGTCGGTGTTCCACCCCGAGCTCACGTCCGACCGGCGGGTGCACCGGATCTTCGCGGAGCTGTGCCGGGCCGGACCCGGCCCCCGCCCCGCCACGCACGATCACGCCAGCGCAGAGGCAGGTTTCTTCAGGTAGCGGCGGAATCTGACGAACCAAAGTCCCAGGGACTGCCAGCACCCCAGCACCGTCGGAGGAGGGCCAGGACTCATATGCGTCGATACATCCTCACCATCACGTGCCCCGACCGGGTCGGCATCGTGGCGGCGGTCACCGGCCTCATCGCGTCGCTCGGCGGGTCCGTCATCGAGGCCGCTCAGCACGGGGACCTCGACTCGGGGCAGTTCTTCCTGCGCATCGAGATCGTCGCAGACTCTCTGCCCTTCGGTCCCGACGAGCTGGCCGCCGCCTTCGAGCACGTCGCGGCGGAGTTCGACATGGACTGGCGCATCAGCGACACCGACGTGCCCAAGCGCATCGTGCTGTTCTCGAGCAAAGAGGACCACTGCTTGGCCGACCTGCTGTACCGCTGGGGAGCGGGGGAACTCGAGTGCGACATCCCCTGCGTGATCGCCAACCACGAGGACCTGCGCAGCCTCGTCGAGTGGCACGGCGTGACCTTCCGCTGCGTCCCCGTCCCCAAGGATCCCGACGGCAAGGCCGCCGCGTTCGCGGAGATGGAGGACATCCTCGAGAAGGAACGCGCCGACCTCGTCGTGCTCGCTCGATACATGCAGATCCTCCCCCCGACCTTCTGCGCCAACCGCCTCGGCCGCATCATCAACATCCACCACTCGTTCCTGCCGTCCTTCGCCGGCGCCCGCCCCTACCACCAGGCCTACGACCGCGGCGTGAAGCTGATCGGCGCCACGTGCCACTACGTGACGGCCGATCTCGACGAGGGGCCGATCATCGAGCAGGACACCCGGCGGGTCGACCACGGCGACTCGCCCGAGGAGATGCGCCGTGTCGGCCGCGACGTCGAACGCCAGGTCCTCTCCCGAGGCCTGCGCTGGCACCTCCAGGACCGCATCCTGCTCAACGGCACCAAGACCGTCGTCTTCCCCTAGCCCCGCGCTCCGGGTCTCGGCCGCGGACCGTTCAGCGCATATGGGCAAGACCGCCTCGGCTTCCGCTTCCAATTCCGGCGGCGGCCGCACCTCCTCCCCGCCCTCCAGCACCGCCTCCGACGGCACGTCCTCACGGGCCACCAGACCTTCCACCGGGCGACCGAAGAGTCGACCTCTGAGCCGAAACTTCGGCAACGACGCCCACTCGATGCGCCTGGCCGAGAGCATCCCGGCGCACCAGAGGGCGATCTCCGAGCACGAAGGCGCGATGCTGCGCGAGATCGCCGAGTTCGACCAGGCCGAGGCGTGGCGCGGCGACGGTGCCCTCTCCATGGTGGAGTGGCTCGTCGCGCGTTGCCACGTCAGCCGGGCCCGGGCGCGCACCCTCGTGGAGTCGGCGGCTCGAACGGCGGACTTGCCCGCGTTGTCCGGAGCGCTCGCCGACGGTCGCCTCACCCTCGACGTGTTCGCGCCCCTCGCAGCGGTCGCCACACCCGAGACCGATACAGAGCTGGCCCGCGCCTCGGAGCACTGGACGCCCAAGCAAGCGCACCAGCTGGTTGCCGAGGTCAATGGGGCGACAGACGCCCAGTCTGCGGAGCGGTTCCGGCGCCGGTTCGTTCGCTTCGACGACGAACGCTGCCTCTTGTGGGCGCAGCTCACCAAAGACGCCTACGCACTGGTCAAGGCGGCCATAGCCGGCCGTGCTCGCCGTCACGACCACCCGAGCTCACAGGACCCCGACTTCGTCCGGTTCGAGAGTCGCTGCGCCGATGCGCTGCTCGACATCTGTATCGAGCAGGGTCGTCGGAGTCGCAAGACCGGTCCGCTCGGCCGGGTGCCGCGCGCGAGAGGGTTCGCGCCCGGAGCCGACACCGGCGAATCCCACACAGAGGAGGACGGTTCGTCGCCGGGCCACCGCAGTGCGCAGATCTCGATGGTCGTCCACACCGATCTCGAGCGACTGCTCTATGGCGACGGCTATGGGCACGCCTCCATCGAGGGCGTCGGCCCGATCTCGGCCGAGGTGGCCCGGCGTCTCGCCTGCAGTGCTGACATCACGATGTCGTTCGACGCCCCCGACGGCGCCTGCCTCGACCAGAAGACCTTGGCACGAGACCCCACGGACGCGCAGCACATCGAGATCCGGCGGCGGGACAACGGATGTCGATTCCCAGGGTGTGGATGCCGCACCGTCACCGATGTCCACCACGTCGTGTGGGCGTCGAAGCAGGGCCCGACGATCATGTCGAACCTCCTCACACTCTGTGTGGCACACCACAGCCGAGTGCACGAGCTCGGCTGGAAGCTCGATGGTGACGCGCAGGCCGAAGTGCGCTTCATCAGCCCACAGGGTCACGTCTTCGTATCGATGCCGTCGCCGGCGTGGCGGCCGCCGAGGAAATGATTAGCCGTCTCAGCACCTGAGCCGGACGCATTTTCTGAGAGCCACAACACATCAGCGCGCCCTCAGACTGCTTCCGCTGAACGCGTGCCCGCCAAATGCTGAACGCGTGTCCGCCAAATGCTGAACGCGTGTCAGCCACTTGGCCCGCCGATCGGTTAGCCCTTCACCGCCCGCACGATCTCGTCGGTGACCGCGTCGGGGTCTTCGAGCGGGAGCATGTGACCCTTGTCAGCGAGAGTGACCAACCGGGCGCCGGGGATCGTCGACACCATCTGATCGGCTTTTGCCGGCAATGTCAGCGTGTCGCGGCTCCCTACCATGACCGTCGTCGGCACATCGATCGTTGCGATGCCTTCGAGCAAGTCCATGGCGTAGAAGGACACGAGGAAGTCGCCTCGCACCGGTCCGTGACAATCAGCGAAGAGCGTCCGTGTGAGGTCCATGTGCGACCGTAAGGGATTGATCCCGAAGACCCCGCGCACCAAGAGGTGCCCGTTGCGCGACCGCATCGCTCGGCTGACGATCTGCGACCCGATGAGCGCTCCGGCCGCGCGAGAAGCCCGGGCCGACGGGCCCTCCACCGCCGTGGCCGCCGTCGCGACCAGGACGGTTGCCTTGGTGCGCTCCTTGAGGACTTCGGGCCGGTGCGTGGCCAGCGACATGACCGTCATGCCGCCCATGGAGTGTCCGGCCAGCACGACGTTGCGCACATCGGTGGCCTCCAACACGTCTGAGAGGTCGTGCGCGAGCGTCTCCACCGTTAGTGGCGCACTGCCTCGCGTGCTGAGGGCATGTCCGCGCTGGTCGTAGAGCACCACGCGGTGACCCTGCTCTCGTAGCCGTCGCGCGACTGGAACCCAGATCTCGTGGCTGCATCCCCAGCAGTGAGGGAGTACCACGACCGGCGCGTCCGGGCCGTCGCCCGGCAGGTCCCAGACGGCAAGCTGCGCGCCGTCTCGCGTCGTGACGACCTGGTGATCGGGCCGGGCCACGCCGCGACCCCAGCCGAGCGCCAGGGGACCCTCGTCGAGCGTCGCCTCTGTCGCAACGTCGACGCCGCGAACGAAGCGCCGATACGCCACGCCCGCGGCGACGCCAGCCGTGATCACCGCTCCCGCGACGAAGACGCGCCGCGAACGCGGCCGACCACGAGTACCGGCGCGCTCACCTCTGACGAAAACATCTCGACCCGTCGGCGATGCAGGGGATGCAAGGGAATCGGCAGTTCCACGACGAGCAGTCACGAGACGGAGCGTACGCGGCACGTCACGAGTCATCGACTCGTGACGTGCACCGGCTTCTCCACGGAATTACAGGTGAAATGAAAATAAGGGTTTCACCGAATTGCTTAGATTTGTCACAGCCGGGTACGAGACCTCCATGGACACTGCGACCCAGGCCCCCACGAACTCCGGCTCGCCGACTGTCGACCAGCGCATCGAACGCCTCTCGAATGCATCCCTCAAGAGGATCCTCGAGCCCGACGTCGAGGTGCCAGGCGAACTCGGCGAGGGGCAACTCCTCCCAGACGAGCTCATCTCGCTCTCGCACGTGCCCGCGCTCTTCGCGCAGTTGACCGACGAGCAGAAGCGCACGCTCGCCCGGGAGGAGTTCGCGTCCATCACCGACACTGGCGTCCGCTTCGAGTCGGTGCTGCTGGCTGGATTCAGCGTCGACATTCTCAGCCGCCGCGACCTCACCGACCCCCGTGTGACCTATCTGCTGCACGAGATGGGGGAGGAGACTCGCCACTCGCGCCTCTTCGTCCGCCTGCTCGAGCAGGTCAAGCCCACCGCGAAGAACCCCATCGACGGGTCGCTCGCCCGCGTCGCCCAACACGTCCTCCTGCCGCTCCTCGCCGCGCTGCCAGCGCTCTTTTGCCTTCTCGTGTTGAGCGGCGAAGAGGTGCCCGACCTCATGCAGAAGCTGGCGGCCGAGCACCCCGACACGGACCCCGTGATCAAGGCAGTGTCCAAGTACCACCGCCAGGAGGAGGCCCGGCACCTCGCCTTCGGCCGCATGCTGTTCCCCGAGCAGTGGGCCGCCGCCGGCACGGTCGAGCGGTTCCTGGTCCGTTACCTCGGCTCTCGCATTGCCATCGCCATGTTCGACACCATCGTGCATCCTGGTGTCTACGCAACCGTCGGCCTGCCCACGTGGTCGACTTGGCGTGCGGTGAACCGATCCGGGGGACGCACGGCGCTCCGCCACCGGGCCCTGCGCCCTCTCCTCACCCCGCTGCTCGATGCCGGTGTGGTCGTGGCCGGCCGGATCCCCAAGGGGTGGCAGCGTGCCTGCGGCGTCGACCGCGCCGGCCGCGAGGTCGCCCCGGCCGCGGCGGCCTGACCCGGTGCCGCCGCACCTGCCGCTGTCAGATCCAGCGCCCACCAAGGGCGATCGCACCCGCGGTGTGCTCTTGGCCGCGGCCGTCGCCCGCTTCGCCCGCGAGGGTTATCGCCGCACCTCGGTCGCCGACATCTGCCGTGACGCGGGGCTCTCCACCACCGCGTCCTATCCGTACTTCCCGAACAAGGAAGCGCTCTTCGTCGCTGCGGTCGACGAGGACGTGGCGGGGTTGATCGATGAGGCCGTTTCGCTCGTCGCTCTCGGCGAGGATCCCAATCAGTGGGGTCGCTTCATGATGCGCGGCCTCCTCTCCCACATGAATGCGCACCCGCTGGCGGGTCGCGTCCTCCGCGGTCTTGAGCCCGAGTTCACCATGCGGTTGCTTCAGATCCCGGTTCTCGAGGAGTTGCGCAAGACGTTGACCGAGCTCCTTCGTGACCACCAACTGGCCGGTCGCGTGCGAAACGACATCGACCCTCCGGGGACAGCCAACGGCATGGTCGTCATCGTGATCTCCCTGTTGATGGCCACCCTCCAGACCGGCGCCGACGCCGCCGCGAATGCAGCCGAGTACCACCAGGTGGCGGCCGACGTGGAGTCGGTGCTCCAGGCCGCGACCAGGCCGCCCCGGCAAACCTTGCCAGCAGGTTCTCGGAGGCGCCGGAGCGGAGCGCAGCGAGTATCCGAGCAAGCTTCGCATCGGAGCTGATTCGAACCATTCGGGCCGCGCGAGAGTCTCCGGTGCATGCGGCGCATGCCCAGTCGGAGGTCCCGAGCTGTCTTCGCGGCGGGGAGCTGCCTCGTTGGCGGGTTCGCACTTGTTGCCCTCGCCGTCTCGGGGAGCGCCTCGCAGGCGACGGTGAAGGAGAGCCCGATGCTCCCCGCAACTCCCGCAACTCCCGCAACCCCCGCAACCCCCGCAACCCCCGCATCCCCGGCAACCCCCACGCCCGTTTCTCCGCCCACGGCACCCCCGACGAGCCTCCCGTCGACGACGCCACCGGTCTCCACCGCCGGCGGCGTGCTCACCCGCTCGGCGCACGTCTCCTTCCAGGGCTGCAGTTCGAAACACCTCACCCTCAGCGTCTCGATCGCCAAGGACGCGTTCCCAATAGCGCAGCCGGTGACCTATTCGGTGCGCCTCACCAACAGCAGTTCTGTCGCGTGCGGTCCCACGGTGCACGACCTCCCGCCGCTGCAACGAGGTCTGAGCGTCGGCCCGTGCGGAGCACTGTCGGCCCTGGTGTTCAATGCGTTCGGCCGCAACGTGTATCCGGGCCCGCAGGTGTTCTTCTGTCCGCTCTACGTCGGCACCAGCCTCGGCGCACACAGCTCCCTGAGCGCCGAAGGCACCTGGAGCGGTTACGAGGCCCTCTCCAACGGACCCGGACCACACGGCACGATCCAATGGCAGAAGGCGCCACCGGGTCGCTACCACCTCACGGTCGATGGGGCCGTGAGCGTGCCTTTCCAGCTGAGCGCCACTCCCATCGGCGGTCCTTCGGCGCCGTCACCGCTTCCGTAACCTCCGCCACCTCGCCACCTCGCCACCTCGCCACCTCGCCACGCGCTCCCGGCTGACTCCCCGGCGGCGCTCGGACCAGGGCCGGTAGAATCGAGACCAGGGCAACAGGGCCGAGGTGGTGACAACAGCGGGAAGGCCCCGGCAGCACCCACCGGCCCCCGACCAACGGCCACCAGGCACCAGAGCCACCAGCCACCCGCCCGCCAGACGAACGAGGAAAGAGGCGAGACGAGCACATGTCGGGTCACTCGAAGTGGGCGACCACCAAGTACCGCAAGGGCGCCCAGGACAAGGCCCGCGCCAAGATCTTCGCCAAGTGCATCCGCGCCATCGAGGTGGCAGCCAGGGACGGTGGCGGGGACATCGACGCCAACGCCACGCTTCGCACCGCGTTCCAGAAGGCGAGGGGAGCCAGCGTACCCATCGACACAATCGAGAAGGCGATCAAGCGGGGCACCGGAGACCTCGAGGGCGTGCGCTACGAGGCCATCAACTACGAGGGCTACGGCCCTGGCGGCGTGGCCATCATGGTCGAGACGCTGAGCGACAACCGCAACCGCACCGGCGCCGAGATGCGCAACGTCTTCAGCCGCAACGGCGGCAACATGGCCGAGCCCGGCGCCGTGTCGTGGCAGTTCGAGCGCAAGGGCATCGTCACCGTCCCCCTAGATCAGGACGAGGACAAAGTGATGGAGATCGCGATGGAGGGCGGCGCCGAGGACATGTCGTCCAACGGCAGCGCCTGGGTGGTCACGACCGCGCCGAGCGACCTCGAGTCGGTGCGCCAGGCCCTCGACGACGCGGGCATCACGCCCGAGTCGGTCGATCTCAGCCTCGAGCCCACCTCGCTCGTGTCCGTCCCCGACGAGGCGGAGGCAAAGAAGGTGCTGCGTCTCCTCGAGGCGATCGACGACCACGACGACGTCCAGGCGGTGCACTCCAACGCGGATATCGCCGACGACGTGCTCGCCGCCTTCGAAGGCTGATCCGCCGGTCCACGCTGATCCGGCGAGGCTGATTCGGGGAGGTCACCGCCCCGGCCCGCCGGAATCGGCCCGGCGGCACCGCCGCGGCGGCCTGGACCAGATCCGCGTCCTCCGCGACAGGCCCTACTAATCTACGAACGCATGTTCGTATTGGGCATCGACCCTGGGCTGTCGCGCTGCGGCTATGGCTTGGTCGGGCGAGGTGAGGGCGACTCGCGCTGCGGGCCCGGGCGGCCGGGGTGCTCGAGACGGACCCCGGCGACGCCGCTGGCCGAGCGCCTGCTGGAACTGCACATCGAGCTGCGGGCGCTGATCGCCGAACTGCGGCCCGAGGTGGTGGTGGTCGAGCGGGTCTTCTTCCAGGTGAACGCGAAGACGGCGATGTCGGTCGGCCAGGCCAGCGGCTTGGCGCTGTTGGCGGCGGCCGAGGCCGGGTGCGAGGTGGCCCAGTACACGGCGAACGAGGTGAAGCAGGGCCTCGTCGGCTACGGGGCGGCCACCAAGGAGCAGGTGCAGCGCATGGTGGCCCAGGTGCTCGGGCTGGGCGCGTGGAGGGCCCGCCCGACGTGGCCGATGCGCTGGCGCTGGCGTGTGCCACCTGACCACGGTGCCGCTGCGGCGCGCCGTCGACGCGGCCTTGGCGGAAGAAGGGAGTGCGAGGTGATCGGCCTGCTGCGAGGGCCCGTCGTGTTGCGGACGGGGGAGTGCGAGGTGATCGTCGACGTGGCGGCGTTGGCTACCGGGTGACGGTGACGCCGGCCACGGCGGCGGCCTTGGTGACGGCCGGCCGCGGGGCCGAGGCGACGCTGTTCGTGCACACGCACGTACGCGAGGACGCCATCGTCCTCTACGGGTTCGTGCACGACGACGAGCGCCGCTGCTTCGAGGTGCTGCTGGGCTCGCACGGTGTGGGTCCGGCGCTGGCCCTGGCCATCATGGCGATGCTGTCGCCGGCGGCGCTGTCGACGGCGGTGCTCGAGGACGACCTCGAGACGCTGTGCACGGTGCCGGGAGTCGGTCGCAAGACGGCGGCCCGGCTGCTCATCGAGCTGAAGAGCCGGCTCGATCTGCCCGACCTGTCGCTGGACCCGGTCGGCGTGGCGGTGCGGCACGGGAGCGGTACGGCCATGCGGGCGACGCGCACCTCGCGGGCCGAGGCGCGCGCCGCGCTGGGCGAGCTCGGCTACGCCCCCGACGAGATCCGCGGTGCGCTCGACGGCCTACGCGACGATGTCGGCGTGGAAGAGATGCTGCGCCTGGCGCTGCGCGAGCTGGCCAGCCGGTGAGCCCACGGGCAGCCGCGAGGTGCTGGCCGTCGAGGTCGCATGGCCGCCGACGCGGAGGGGCTGCGGGGAAGACGACGGGCCGGGACGGCGTGACGGCGGGGAGCGACGTCGAGGGGCAGGCCGGGGCACCGGGTGGTCGACCCGGCGCCGTCGTCGAGCGACGAGGAGCTCGAAGAGGTCGGGCTGCGGCCCGCGGACGCTGGCCGAGTTCGTCGGGCAGTCCGAGCTGGTCGAGCACCTCGGCATCGTGCTGCAGGCGGCCCGTCAGCGGCGCCAGCCAGTCGACCACATCCTCTTCGCCGGGCCGCCCGGGCTGGGCAAGACCTCGCTGGCGGGAATCGTGGCCGCCGAGATGAGCGCGGGGTTCCGCATCACCGCGGGTCCGGTCCTGACCCGGGCGGGCGACCTCGCCGCGCTGCTGACCGATCTCCAGGACGGCGACGTGCTCTTCATCGACGAGATCCACCGCCTGCACCGCTCGGTCGAGGAGATGCTCTACTCCGCCATGGAGGACGGCCGGCTCGACATCCTGATCGGCAAGGGCCCCACGGCACGCTCCATCCGCCTGGAGCTCCCGAAGTTCACGCTCGTCGGTGCCACGACGCGCACCGGCCTGGTCTCGGGCCCGCTGCGGGACCGCTTCGGGTTCGTCGGCCGGCTGGACCTCTACGACCCGTCGGACCTGCGCGCCATCGTGGAGCGCTCCGCCCGCATCTTGAAGGTGCGAGATCGACCAGGAGGGGGCGATCCGGATCTCGGAGCGGTCCCGGGGCACGCCTCGGGTGGCCAATCGGCTGTTGCGCCGGGTCCGCGACTTCGCCGAGGTCCGCGGCGAGGGCTTCATCGACGGCGCCACCGCCAGCGAGGGGCTCGAGCTCTTCGGCGTCGACGCGCTGGGGCTCGACAAGGTCGACCGATCAATCCTCACCACGCTGTGCGACCGCTTCGGGGGACAACCGGTTGGGCCTCACCACCTTGGCGCAGTGCGTGGGGGAGGAGCCCGACACGATCGAGGATGCCTACGAGCCCTTCCTGCTCCAGAGCGGGCTGATCCAGCGCACTGCCCGAGGGCGGGTGCCGACGGCGCGGGCGTGGGCGCATCTGGGTTACGAGGAGCCGCCGGCTGCCGCCGGACGCAACGAACACGCCGCCGTTGTTCTGAGTGGCGGGGCCGTCCCCCGTCGGTCGCGCTCGATCCATTCGTCTTGCCGCGCTCGAGGGCCTCGGTGGGCTACCGTGTCAGAGCTGCACCACGAGACGGAAACGAGGTGACGAGATGGCAGGAATGATGACGCGTCGGCCGCTGAGCGCGCGCGCCTCTGTGGACCTGTCGTTCGCTTCGACCGTCGGTGTGGCGTGGGGGAGGCCCCGGATCACCGGGCCCACCCTCTGCCCCACGGGTCACTGACGCCGGCCCGACCAGTCGAAGCGGGCTGATCGCCCGGACCGCCATGGGCCGCGAGGCCCACCATTTGGTTCTGCGCGGCGCCCATCCGTGTGCCGACGGGCTGCTCGCCTCTTCCACTTCACCTGAACGACTCGCCGCAGGGCTGCGCCACGGGCCAGCTCTGTGCGATTCCCTTGCTGGAGTGGGAGCCGAGCGATTCCCATCGGATCGGACCGTCGATCTGCCCTCGTCAGCTCCATTCGGCCATGACACCTCACGATCTTCACGATCTTCACGATCTTCACGACCGAGACCACCACGACCGACAAAGACACCTGGAGAGAACCATGGGTGACCGCACCCTCTTCCCCAATGCATCCACCAAGGAAACGCTGGCCTATTGCCTGCGCCAGATGCGGCCCGACCGCGTCGCGTTCGCAGGAAGCTGCACCGCCATCGTGCTCGGCACGCTCGCCAACGCGGTCGCGGCGCCGCTCATCTTCGCGTCGCTTCTGGGCCGCATCGCCGACATGGGCTCGCACGGTGGGAACTGGCACGACTTCGCCCCGCTGATCGTCGCGCTACGCGCTCGTACTGGCCGCCGCCACGGCGTTCGGCCGCATCGGGGGCTGGCTCAACTGGGGCGCCACCCTGCGCTCCTTCGGACGCGCCATCACGAACGGCTACGACCACCTGATCGAGCTCAGCCACGCGTGGCACACCGATCGGCCCTCGGGCGAGGTCATCGCGACGCTCGAAACCTCCACCTGGGCCTTCGTCGAGCTCATCGACGCCATGGTGTGGGGGATCCTGCGGATCTCGGTCACCACCTTGGGGGCCATCGTCGTGCTCGGCATCGTCGCCTGGCCCGTCGCTCTGGTGATGGCGAGCCTCGTCGCCGTGTTCGTCGGTGTGCTCCGTCGCCGCATGGCACGGGTCGTCGCCGCCGAGAAGGACTTCTCGGACGCGCACTCCCGCGCCACCGGCGTCATCGCCGACACCATCGCGAACCTGACGACGGTGCGGTCCCAGGCGGCCGAGGACCGTGAGATGGTCCACGTCGGACGCGCTGGTCGGCGATTCGCTGAAGGCCGACTTCCGGGCCCGGCGTGTCTTCACGACCACGCGGCTCCAGATGGAATCGGCCATGGCGTTCTTCAACTGGGCCGCGGTCGCCGTGGGGATCGTGCTGGCGCTGCACCACGTCGCTGCGGCCGGCGTGGTCTACCTGATCCTGTTCTATGCCACCTTCGTCGGGACCAGCCTGGAGGAGTCATTCGAGTTCATCCGTTTGATGTCGCGCGCCATCGGTCGCTGTGCCAAGTTCGCCGGTATCGCGGCTACACAGCCCGACATCGTCGACGTCGCGGGAGCGCCCGAGCTGGAGGCGTCCAGTGGTCTCGTCGAGTTCCGGGACCTGCAGTTCTCGTATCGGGCTCGTACGCCGCTGTTCGAGGGCCTGAATCTGCGCATCGAGCCGGGAGAGCACGTGGGGCTGGTCGGCCCGTCGGGTTCGGGCAAGACGACGCTGACCAAGTTGCTCTTGCGCTTTGCCGATCGCGACGACGGCCTCATTGCCATCGACGGGCAGGACATCGCGCGCGTGACGCAGCATTCACTGCGACGCCACATCGCGTACGTTCCTCAGGACCCCCAGATGCTGCACCGAACCATCGCCGAGAACATCTGTTACGGCTTGGATCAGGGGGACGAGGTCAACTGGGATCTTGTGCACACGGTGGGCCGGGCCGCCTACGTGGACGAGTTCGTCGAGCGACTGCCAGAGGGCTACGACACCGTCGTCGGCGAGCGCGGGCTCAAGCTCTCCGGTGGGCAGCGCCAGCGGGTGGCCATCGCGCAGGCGATGGCCAAGGGCGCGAAGGTGCTCGTCCTCGACGAGGCCACGTCGTCACTCGACTCCGAGTCGGAATCACTGGTGCAAGAGGCACTGTGGCACCTGATGGAGGGCACGACGGCCCTCGTGGTGGCGCACCGGCTGGCGACCATCGCCAAGCTCGATCGGATCGTGGTGATGGATCGCGGCCGGGTGGTCGAGCAGGGCACCCACGCCGAACTGCTCTCGCTGTGTGACGGCGTCTACGGGCGTCTGTGGGCTCATCAGTCGGGCGGGTTCTTGGCGGCCTGACCGCCGAACCGAGGGGCGACGGCTCGGACCGACCCTAGAAGGTGGTGACCCGGTCTTCGTGAGGCTCGGCTCGGCCGGTCGTGCGCAGGGGGATGAACACCCGGAACGTGGTCGACCAGCCCGGCGTGTCGGTGATGTCGACGAACCCTTCGTGGGCCTCGGCCACCGACTTGGCGATGGCCAGGCCCAAACCTGTCCCGGGCACACCGGCCTCGGTGGAGGAGGCCAGCCGGTAGAAGCGCTCGAACAGTTGGTCGCGCTCACCCGCCGGAATGCCGGGGCCCTCGTCGCGCACCTGAACCCGCGCATAGGCATCAGCGCTGTCGACGATGACCTGGACCCGACCCCCTCGTGGGGAGAACTTGATCGCGTTCGAGAGCAGGTTGCCGATCAGCTGGTGCAGACGAGTCGGGTCGCCGAAGATGGGCACTTCGTCCCCGGGCTCCAGCGTGAGCACCACCCCCGCCACCGTGGCCGACGTCTGGATGGCGTGGACGGCCTCTTCGGCGACGCGGTGCAGGTCCAGCCCGATGAAGGAGACTCGCAGCCCCCGGCCGGCGCCGGGATCGGCCAGCAGGTCCTCGGCGACGCGCTGGAGTTGCTCGGCGTTTCGCTCGATCGTCTGGAGCATTCGGATCTGGCTCTCCGTCAGGTCGGCCGAAGCGTCGAGGAGAAGCTCGACGAAGCCACGGATGGAGGTGATGGGCGTGCGCAGCTCGTGCGAGACGGTGGCCACGACATCGTCTTTCATCTGCGTCAGCTCGCGGAGGCGGTTGTTCTGCTCAATGAGCGACTGCGTGACTTCTTTCTGTATGGCGAAGAGGCGTTCGCGGTCGGCCGCCAGCTCCTCACGTTCGGTCACGTCGATCGCCACCACGACGTAACCGCCGTTCGAAGGGGCCATGGCGTCGTCGAGCTCGGCCCGATAGCCGCTCCGCCCCTGCGAACCGGTGCTCGGGCCGGCAGTCATGTCGGTGCCCTCGAGGTCGTCGAAGCCCCCGTCGTCAAAGCCGGCGTCGACCGTCGGCACCGGCAACGCCCGGACTCGGACCACGCATCGTCGCTGCTGACCGTCCTTGCGTGTGGCGGTCCAGGGGACCTCTGCCGCTGCCTCGGCATCAATGGGTTCGAGGGCGGTGCGCATGGCGTCGATGGTTTGACGGCGTAGATCGATCTGGGCTGGGTCGATGAAGTCCGCGATGGAGCGGATGCCGACGACCTCGGCGGCGCGGAAGCCCAGCATCTGCTCGGCGCCTGCCGAGAAGAACGTCACCGTGCCGGCCGGATCCACACCCATGATGGCGCTGCCGGTGGCCGCGCGGAGGAGGGTCTCGAGGCGATCGCGGGCGTAGTCGGCCTCGCGGGCGTTACGCCGTGCAATACGTGACTGCTGAGCGAGGTCGCTCAGGTAGGCGCGGTCGCGCGAGACCATCGTGTAGACGGTCGAAGCCACGAGCGTGGTCACCGTCGCCATCACGGCGACCTGGCGCCATTCGATCGTCGGATACTTCGGCGACCCGACGATGAGCAGGGGCACCAGGAGCGCCAAGTCCATACAGAACAGCCCGACGAGCAGATGGAGCCGCCTGCCGTAGAGCGAAAGCCACACGATGGGCAACAGGTAGACGACGACGAGCCCCGAATCGGCACCGCCCTGCGCATCACGGATGATGGCGATGACCGCGATGTAGCCGACGGGTATGACGAGCCAGGCCCAGTCGGGCAGGCGTTCCCACGGCATGAGGAAGGCTGCGGCGACCAGGATGAAGAAAAGGACACCGGCGATGGAGATCTCGCGGCGGGCGTCATGGGGGAACGGGATGACGGCGATGAGAACGGTACCGATTGCGACGAGGGCGAAGACGGGCAGACGCACACGCATGGAGCCCGTGAAGCCGATCGGCAGGGCGGTCCCGGGCATCTGCGGTTCGCGACGCCCGGCTGGGTCGGGTCGGAATTGGGGCGTCTGGCTCACCGCGGCCGCGAGCGGTAGCGATATCCGAAGCCCCGCACCGTTTCGAGGGGGGAGTCGTCGCCCTCGTCCCAGCCCAGCTTCCGCCTCAGCCGCAGCACGGCGTATTTGACCCGGGAGGGTGCGAGTCCGCTTGGGTCGTCCCAGGCCAACCCAATGAGCTGGTCCGAGGACAGCACCTGGCCCTGGTGACGGACCAGGGTCGTGAGGAGGCGGTACTCCGTTGGTGTCAGGACAACAAGCGTGCCATCGACAGTCACCTCGCGCTGAGCGAAGTCCACGTGGAGCCTTCCGTCGTCGAATGTGGTGACCGGATCCTTGCTGGTGACGAGGCGGCGGCCGATGGCGTCGAGGCGGGCCAGCAACTCGGCTTTGCCGAATGGCTTGGTCATGTAGTCGTCCGCCCCGGCGTTCAGTCCCCGGACCTTGTCTCGTTCGGTCCCGAGGGCGGTCAACATCAGCACGGGGGTGGTGTCGCTCATATCGCGGATTCGCTCCAGAACTTGCCAGCCGTCCAGGTCAGGGAGCCCGACGTCGAGGATGACGATATCTGGATGGACCTGGTGGAACTGTCGCACGCCGTCCCGGCCCTCGATCGCCTCGGAGACCGTGTAGTCGGCCCGTTCGAGCAGTGTTCGCAGGAGTTGCCGGATGTCGCTTTCGTCCTCGATGACCAATACGGAGATGTGCCCGTCACGCATCAGGATGCAACTGTACTGGGCAAACAGGCAATGGATGGGATTAAAGGACACCCATGTTGCCCCGGATTCGGCCAGTTCAGCGCAGGAATTTGGACGCCGGTCCGGAAAACGGAGGCCTCCCAGCCTCACAGTTCGCCTGGAGCCAGCCCGGCTTCAGCTCGAATCGCGGCGGCGCCGGCACGAACGAGCGCTGGGCGCGGACCGGCGTGAGGCTCAGTCGGGACGCAGTACCGAGAGCGAAAGGTGCGCCGGCCCGGTCGCCCGCTCCCCCCGGATCACTCCGACAGACGGCCCATAAGGCCGGCGCACCTCTTCGCTGCTTCTTCCCCCCTGGTGTTCCCCCCGTGAGCTCCGTTCCCCTTCGTCGGAGTCTCACCAGGTCGCCCCCCTCTGAACGACCTCACCAAGTGGTTGCGGTACTGATGGATGGGTACTTTGCACACCAGCTGTCGCAACGACGGCCGTTTTGGGTTGCAGTCCGGTTGCCTCACGACAGGATCCGCCATATCCCCGGAAGAGGTTCGTTCATCCCGCCGGGAGGCGAGTGGTGTTCGCCGAAGACCTCGGTCGACGACTCGATCGACGATCACCCGAATCTTGCGGATGACTCGATGACCGAGTCCATGACGCGGATGGTGCAGTCGATGATCCACTCGACGGCCCACTCGATGATCCACTCGACGGCCCACTCGACGATCCGGTCGAGGACCCGGTCGATTACCCACTCGACGACCGGGTCGAGGACCCGGTCGATTACCCACTCGACGACCGGGTCGATGACCCGGACTAGCGGTCTGACGGACTCCGACGGCAGAGCGGTCTTGGCTCTCGATGGCGGCCCTCAGCGTTACCCCCCGCCGCAAGGGCCGTGGCCTCCCTTGGCGGCGGGCACTGCTGGCGCCATTTCGCGGCCGTCGCTCTTGGTGGCGACTCGCGAGGGCGCTGGAAAGGCAGGCATGGTCCGGGTCTTCGCACAAAGCCGCAGGAAGCCGCCGGAAATCCGCCCTGGTAGGCACTGCCAAAGACACAGTGCACGTAGGCACTAGGGTGGCCATTCGCAACCGATTCCGGTCCAAGGATGTTCCATGACACCAACCCCGGCGCTCCTCCACTTCGTGGTTGTCGCCACCTCCTCGAAATCCAGTAGTAGCTCCTCGCTCCTGACCCTGCTCCCTCTGCTCGCCATCGGCGTGCTCGGGTACTTCTTCTTCATCCGGCCCCAGCAGAGGAAAGCGCAGGCTGCCAAGCAGGCTCAAGGAGCGGGGATCGACGTGGGCGACGAGGTGCAGACCGTTGGGGGCGTCATCGGCACCGTCCTCGAGATTCACGGTGACCGCTACACACTTCTCACCGGAGCTCTGGGCGACGACGGGAACCTCGATGGGCCACAGCCGACGCGCATTGTCTTCGTCCGACAGGCGATCGCTCGCAAGATCGAGCCCATCGAGGACGTGCGCGGCGTGGACGTTGCGGACGAAGCCGACGAGGACGAGTTGCCGAGCAGCAACGGAAGCAGGAGCGCGACGAATACGTCAAACGGTTCCGGTGCGAGTGCCGACAGCGGCGGCGACATCGACGACGTCGGTGGGGACAACGCGACCAGCAGAGGGGAGCGCAGCGGGGAGTCGGAGGAGGCGTGAGCCCCAAGCCAGGGGGACGGGCGCAGCGACAGCATCGTCGCAACCTGATCATCAGCGTGGTCGTCGTGGTCGGGATCGCAATCGGGTCGTTCGCGGCGACCGTCCTCGCGAGCTGGTCGCCTCGTTTGGGATTGGACCTGGCGGGTGGCGTGTCCGTGGTCTACACGGCAGAGGGGCAGCACGTCAGCCAGTCCGACCTCAACGAGACGGTCAATATCTTGAACTTGCGCGTCAACGGGCTCGGCGTGTCCGGCGCTCAGGTGCAGACGACGGGGAACAAGCAGATCTCGGTGTCGATCCCCGGCGTGACCAACGCACAGCAGGTGCTCCAACAGATTGGTCAGACGGCGCGCATGTACTTCCGCCCGGTCCTTTGCTTCGCCTATCCCCAGTCCGTCCCGAAGCACTCGAAGACCGGAGTTCTCCCGCGTGGGGTCGGGACCATCCCCGCGTGCCAGTCCTCCTCACAGCTCACGCAGGCCAACCTGGCGGTCACGCCGAACAACTCGCCCCAGGGCTACTCGTCGAACAACGTGCCGCCCGACCAGCAATACGAGCTGTACCCGTCGACGAGCGTCGAGAAGCCGAACTACGCCAACAGCACCGTCCTGCTTCCCGGGCTCGCCGGGGCGTGCGACGGGAGCAACCAGATCCGTTGCGTGCTGGGGCCCTCGCAAATGACGGGGCATGCCATCGGGAGTGCGCAGGCCACGCAGAACCAAACGGGTGCCTGGGTCGTCGACTACACCCTCGCCGGTGCCGCCAATTCGAATCTGTGGGACAAGGTCTCGGAGGAGAACTTCCACCAGATGCTCGGCATCGAGCTCGACGGTGACGTGTACTCGGCGCCCATCATCCAGCCGACGCAGTCAACATGGAGCTCCTTCGACGGCAGGGGCGAAATCTCGGGCAACCTGACCCAGCAGGACGCGCAGAACCTCGCGCAGGCGATGAACTACGGCGCGTTGCCCATCACGCTCAAGGCGGCGACGTCGGAGACAGTCTCTGCCACGCTGGGCCACTCGGCACTCATCGCCGGCCTCGGTGCCGGCATCGCCGGGCTCATCTTGGTGCTCCTCTACGTTCTTCTGTACTACCGGGCGCTGGGCTTGGTCGTCATCTCCGGATTGGTGCTCACGGCCATGATCCTGTGGGCCATCATCTCGGCACTGGGGCACACCTCAGTCGCCCCCAGCTTCGACCTGGCGGGCATCACCGGTCTGATTGTTTCGATCGGCATCACCGTCGACTCCTACATCGTCTACTTCGAACGCCTGAAGGACGAGACCCGCTCGGGCCGGTCCGTCCGAACATCGGTGGACCGCGGCTTCAAGAGCGCGTGGCGGACGGTCTGGGCTGCTGACTTCGTCTCATTGCTCGCGGCCATCGTGCTGTATCTCGTGGCGGTCGGGAACGTGAAGGGCTTCGCGTTCTTCCTCGGCCTCTCCACCATCATGGACATGGCTGTCACGTGGTTCTACACGCGCCCGCTCGTGATCCTGCTCGGTCAGAGTCCGCGGCTCCAGGGTACCGGCGCCTTCAGCATCGCCACGGGCCTCGGTGCGGGTCCGCAGGCGCAGGGTCAGCTACCTGTCGGTGCCATGGCGGGAGGTGGCTCGTGAGCGACCGCAACGGCCAGGACGATGGCAGCTCCGTCGAGGATGGCAGCTCGCTCGATGACGTGAGCGAGGAGGAAGTCGAACAGTTCGAAGAGGGCATCGACGAGGGAACGCTCGACGAGGACGAACTCGTCAGCCTCGACGACGCAGCCCGTGCCCTCCTGGCCAAGCCGAGGCGCGGGCACGGCCCGATCGCCCGGCTCTACCGCGGCGAGACGCGCTTCGACTTCGTCGGCAAGCGTCGCATCTGGTTCAGCGTCTCGACACTGATCATCGTGGCCGGAATCGTCTCCATCCTTTTGCGCGGTGGGCTGAACCTCGGAATCGAGTTCAAGGGCGGCACGGAGTGGACGATCCAGGCGCCCGGCGTGACGCAGGCCGAGGCAGTCGAGCGCGCTGCAGGGAACCGGCGTCATCAACCCGACTGTCGAGATGCTCGGGACGGGCAGCAACCAGACGCTCAACGTCCAGTCGGACCTCAACCGTCTGTCCCAAGCGCAGCAGAATGCCGTGAACAACAACGTGAAGGACGCGTTGCTCAGGGTGACCGAGGCCCACGCACCGAAATCCACACACACCGCGAGCACCACCACGACGACGAAGGCCACGACCACCACCACGGCCAAGGCGGGGGCCGCGGCAAAGCCGTCCTCGACGACAACGAGCACCACCTCGCCCTCGAGCGACATCCCCAAGACGACGGCCGACAAGATCAGCGTCACCACCGTCGGTCCGACGTGGGGTTCGTCCATCACGAACAAAGCCATCGAGGCGCTGATCATCTTCTTCATCGTGGTGGCCATCTACATCAGCATCCGCTTCGAGCCGAAGATGGCGCTGGCCGCCTTCATCGCCATGATCCACGACGTCCTGGTGGCCGTCGGCATCTACTCGATCTTCAACTTCCAGGTGACGCCCGACACCGTCGTGGCCATCCTGACGATCCTCGGGTACTCGCTCTATGACACCGTCGTCGTGTTCGACCGGGTGCGCGACAACACCAAGGGCATCGGGAGCAGCGGGCGGATGACCTACCCGCAGCTCATCAACCTCTCCATGAACCAGACGCTGGCGCGGTCGATCAACACGTCGGCCGTGGCAATCCTCCCCGTGCTGGCCGTACTGCTCATCGGCGCGCAGCTGCTCGGTGCGACGACGCTGCAGTCCTACGGCCTCGCCCTCTTCGTCGGCCTGCTCTCCGGGGCGTACTCCTCGATCTTCATCGCATCTCCGGTGCTCTGCATGATGAAAGAGCGCGAGGAGCGCTGGGTCGCCATCGAGAGCCGGCTGGCCAAACGGGGCGAGACCGGCGGGTGGTACTCGGCCGTCGACGCGGCGGCGCTCAGCACGCAGATCAGCGTTGCGGCCGCAGGGCAGATCAGCCGGACCGGGGGCGGGGGAGGCGTGGCTGCGGCACAACGGTCCGGCGGGTCGAAGCGCAGCGGGCCGATCCGTCCTGGCTCGGGAAGCCGAGCGGGGAGTGGCGGCGGCACAGGGACTGGAACCGCTGTCATGGACCGGCCCGCAGGCGGCGCGGGTTCCGCCGGTGACGCTGGCGGCAAGAGCGGTGGCGGCAGGAGCGGTGGCGGCAGGAGTGGTGGCGGCAGGAGCGGAAGCGGCGGTTCGAGCGGAAGCGGCGGTGGTGCCAGCGGGGGCGGCGGTCGCGACGCAAGTGCCGGGAGCGGTGGCCAGGAACAGGCTCAAGGCGGCCCGACGCAACGGACCCCGGCCCAAGGCCCCCGGCCGCGCAAGAGCAAGGGCAAGCGGCGCCGCTGACGCACAACAAACGACGGCGATGGCGTTGTCGTCGTTGCATAGGCAGCTACCCTGGATAAATGGCGGCCCTGACCCGGGTGACACCCGCCGGCGACACCGGCGCGACCACGAACGCCCTGCCTGAGGACGAGCGGGCCACCCGCCGCGACCAGGAGGAGCAGGAGCGCACGCTGGACGAGCTCCTCGCCCCGCTGCTGGCCGAGTACGCCGGGCACCGCCCCGAGGACGACACCGCCGTGATCGTCGAGGCGGGGCGCATGGCACAGCGGGCGCATGAGGGCCAGTTCCGGCGCTCGGGTGAGCCCTACATCACGCATCCGGTCGCCGTGGCGACGATCGTCGCCGAGTTGGGCCTCGACGCACAGACGATCGCCGCCGCCTTGCTGCACGACGCAGTCGAGGACACGGGGGTGACGCTCGAAGGCATCTACGAGACCTTCGGCGACGGCGTTGCCCGGGTGGTCGATGGCGTGACCAAGCTGGACCGCCTCCAGTTCAACTCCAAGGAGGCCCAACAGGCTGCGACGATCCGCAAGATGCTCGTCGCGATGGCGGACGACTGGCGCGTCCTGTTGATCAAACTGGCTGACCGGTTGCACAACATGCGCACGCTCGCCGTCATGCCCGAATGGAAGCAGCGGCGGACCGCACAGGAGACCTTCGACGTCTATGCGCCCCTGGCGCACCGGCTCGGCGTGCAACAGGTCCGGTGGCAGCTCGAGGACCTCGCCTTCGCGACGCTGCACCCGAAGCGCTATGCCGAGATCGAGCAGATGGTGGCGGCTCGGGCGCCACAGCGCGAGGAGTATCTCGAAAAGGTGCTCGTGCACGTGCGTCAGCGGCTCGAGGAGATGGGCATCGCGGCCGACGTCACGGGCCGCCCCAAGCACCTGTGGTCCATCTACGAGAAGATGGTCGTGCGCGGCAAGGAGTTCGACGACATCAACGACCTGGTCGCGATCCGCGTCGTCGTCGACTCCGAGAAGGACTGCTGGGCCGCGCTCGGCGCCATCCACGCCATCTGGGCCCCGGTGCAGGGACGCTTCAAGGACTACATCAACACGCCCAAGTTCAACATGTACCAGTCGCTGCACACGACGGTCATCGGGCTCGAGGGCAAGCCGGTCGAGGTGCAGATCCGCACTCACGAGATGCATCACCGCGCCGAGTACGGCATCGCGGCGCACTGGGGCTACAAGTCCAAGGAGGACCACTCCTCGGAGATGGCGTGGCTACAGCGCATCGCCGACGTTGACCGCCAGACCGACGATCCGATCGAGTTCTTGGAGGCCCTGAAGCTCGACCTGGAGCAGGACGAGGTCTACGTCTTCACGCCCAAGGGCAAGGTGATCGCCCTGCCGGCCCGTTCGACGCCGGTCGACTTCGCCTACGCCATCCACACGGAGGTCGGTCATCGCTGCATCGGCGCGCGGGTCAACGGCCGGCTGGTGCCGCTCGAGACCCAGCTCTCGAGCGCGGACACGGTGGAGATCATCACCTCGAAGTCGGCGACGCCAGGGCCCTCCCGGGACTGGCTGCAGATCGTGGCCTCGACGCGGGCGCGCAACAAGATCCGCCAGTGGTTCTCCCGGGAGCGCCGCGAGGACGCCATTGAGAACGGACGGGAGGAGCTGGCCCGAGCGCTCCGGCGCGACGGTCTGCCGCTGCACAAGCTGCTGAGCTCGAGCGCGCTCGTGCAGGTGGCCGAGTCGATGAACCTGGCCGACCTCGACGCCCTCTACGCCTCCATCGGAGAGAACCAGGTCTCGGCCCAGTCCATCGTCCAGCGGTTGACGAAGGCGCTGCGCGGCGGGGGCGACAGCGACCAGCTCCCCACCACCGTCCTGCCCGGCACGAGCCGGCCCCGCCAGGTGCGCCGCACCGGCACCGGCGTCTACGTCGAGGGTCTCGACGACGTGATGATCCACCTGGCCCGTTGCTGCACCCCGGTGCCCGGTGACCAGATCGTCGGCTTCGTGACCCAGGGCCGAGGCGTCTCGGTGCACCGGGCCGACTGCGCCAACGCGGGCGCCCTGGCCGACCGCTCGAAGGAGCGACTCATCGACGTGGAGTGGGACCGGGGCAACGACGGGGTGTTCGTCGCCACGATCGAGGTGCAGGCGTTCGACCGGTCGCGCCTGCTGGCGGACGTGTCCAAGGTTGTCTCGGAACACCACCTGAACATCGTGGCGGCACGCACCGCCACGACGCCGGACCGGGTGAGCCGTATGGCGTTCGATGTCGAACTGGCCGATCCCACCCATTTGCATTCGCTGATCAACGCGTTGAAGCACCTCGACGGCGTCTTCGACGCGTATCGTCAGCTCCCTGGCAAGAAGGCCTGACCCCGCCGTGAGGAGCATCCTGTGAGCGCGGGCTCGTCCGCGCCCTCGTCGCCGTCGGCCCTCCGGACGCCCAAGGGCATGCACGACGTGCTCTGGCCCGAGTCGGCCCGTTGGGAGCGCACGGTGGTCCGCTTCGCCGCGCTGATCGAGTCGGCCGGGTATGGCCTGACGATCACTCCCATCCTCGAGCATGCCGGTGTGTTCCTACGCGGCATCGGCGAGGCGAGCGAGGTCGTCGGCAAGGAGATGTACGTCTTCGAGGACCGCGACGGACAGCTGATGGCCCTGCGCCCCGAGGGCACCGCTCCCATCGCCCGCACCTTCGTGCAGCACCATCCGGTGCCGCCCTGGAAGGCCTGGTACGTCGCGCCGTCATTCCGCCACGAGAATCCCCAGCACGGCCGCTACCGCCAGCACCACCAGCTGGGCGTCGAGGCCCTCGGCGTGGCGGACGCCGACCTCGACGTGGAGGTCGTATCGCTGGCGCACGACTTCTTCGTGGGCCTCGGCTTGCGTGCGGTGACGCTCAAGCTGCACTCCATGGGCGACGGCACCTGCAGGCCGGGCTACGTCGCCCTCCTGGCGGCCTTTCTGGCCGAGCGGGCTGACCAACTCTGCCCGGCCCACCGGGAGCGCCACCTGGAGAACCCTCTGCGCGTGCTCGACTGCAAGTCCGACGAGTGCCGCGCCGCGACCGAGGACGCACCGCGTCTTCTCGACCATCTCTGCGACCCCTGCCGGGAACACTTCGCCCGGGTGAGAACCGGGCTCGACGCGCTGGACGTCGGTTACACCATCGACCACCGGCTGGTGCGCGGCTTCGACTATTACACCCGGACGACGTTCGAGTTCGCGGCCGGCGCACTGGACGCGGCGCAGAACGGCGTGGGCGGGGGAGGTCGCTACGACGGCTTGGTCGAGGTGCTGGGCGGAGACCCGACGCCCGGCATCGGGTTCGGGATCGGGATCGAGCGGGTGCTCTTGGCCTGTGACGCCGAAGGTGTTTTCAGCACGGAGGCGACGATGGCCGAGCGGCCGCTGCACGTGTACGTGATCGACACCGCCGGGGGTGAGGCCGCCGTCACCCTGACCGCCGAGTTGCGCCGGGCCGGGCTGCGGGCCGACCGTGCCTTCGACGGCCGCTCCATGAAGTCCCAGATCAAGTCCGCCGACCGCTCGGGCGCGCTGGTCGCGCTCGTCGTCGGCCCCCAGGAGCTCGCCGCGGGCACCGTCGGACTCCGGCCGCTCCGCAGCGGCGAGGAGCAGCGCGCTGTGCCGAGGGCTGCCATTGTGGAGGAGCTCACCGCCTACTTCGCCGCGCACCCGCGGAACGACCACGAGACGGTCTGAGCCCCGAGCCCACCACCATGACGACTGAGCAGAACCGCCCGACCGCCCTGCGCACCCACCTCTGCGGGGTGCTGCGCGCCGAGGACGTGGGCGCGACCGTGCGCCTCTGCGGCTGGGTGGCCCGGCGGCGCGAGCACGGTGAGCACCTCGCTTTCGTGGACCTGCGCGACCACTCGGGCATCATCCAGTGCGTGGTGGACGGGTCGGTCGACGTCCGTAGCGAGTGGGTGATCGCCGTGATCGGGACGGTGCGACACCGTCCCGAGGGCACAGTGAACGCCGCCATCGACACCGGCGAGGTCGAGATCGGCGACTGCACCGTCGAGGTGCTCAACGAGGCCGAGCCGCCGCCCTTCCCGGTGGACGACCGGGCCGAGGCGGACGAGCCCGTCCGGCTCAAGTACCGCTACGTGGACCTCAGACGCCCGCGTATGCAGCGCAACCTGCGACTTCGAGCGCGGGTCAACGCGGCGCTGCGCGCCGGCAATGGACCGGCAGGGCTTCGCCGAGATCGAGACGCCCATCTTGTGGGCGCCGACGCCGGAGGGCTCGCGGGAGTTCTCTGTTCCCTCCAGGCTCCACCACGGCAACTTCTACGCGCTGCCTCAGAGCCCCCAGCTCGCGAAGCAGCTCTTGATGGTGGGCGGCTTCGACCGCTATTTCCAGATCGCCCGCTGCCTGCGCGACGAAGACCTGCGTGCCGACCGCCAGTTCGAGTTCATGCAGCTCGATATGGAGTGCTCGTTCGCCTCCCAAGACGACGTCATGGGCTTCGTCACCGAGGCCGTCCTCGACGCCGCCGAGGCCGCCACCGGCGAGCGACCCCCCCCGATTGAGCGCATGACCTGGGCCGATGCCCTGGACCGCTTCGGCACCGACAAGCCCGACCTCCGGTTCGGGATGGAGCTGGTCGACCTCACCGCGGCCTTCGAGCAGACCGAGGTGAAGGCCTTCTCCTCGCCGTGTGTCAAGGCGATCGTGGTCCCCGACGGCGCAGCCTTCCCGCGTTCGCGGCTCGACGAGCTGACCGAGCAGGCGAAGAAGGCCGGGGCGGCGGGCCTCGCCTGGTTCCGCGTCGTCGAGAGCGGCGGCGCGGGCCCGGGTCCCGGATTGGACGGACCGTTGGCGCGCCACCTCTCGGGGCAGGAGGTGGTGCGCGTCCTGGAACAGACGAAGGCGGCACCCGGTGACCTCGTCCTCGCCGTCTCGGATCAGTACCAGCGCACGTGCACGGTGCTCGGCACGTTGCGCACGGCCATCGGCGGCCCGCCGGTGAGCGAGGGACCGCACCGCTACGTGTGGGTCGTCGACTTCCCGATGTTCGAGGCCGGCAGTGACGGCACGCCGCATCCGGCGCACCACCCCTTCACGATGCCCTATCCCGAGGACCTGCCACTGCTCACCACCGACCCGTTGCGGGCGCGCTCGCAGGCCTACGACCTCGTGCTCAACGGATGGGAGCTCGGGTCGGGGAGTGTCCGTATTCATCACAGGGAGATCCAGGAGCAGGTGTTCGCCGCACTGGGGATCGGGCCCGAAGAGGCCGAGGCGCGCTTCGGGTTCCTGTTGGGCGCATTCCGCTATGGCGCACCGCCGCACGCGGGCTTCGCCGTCGGGCTCGACCGCCTGGCGGCGATCCTGGCGGGCGAGGAGAACATCCGAGAGGTGATCGCGTACCCGAAGACGCAGTCCGGCGCGGACCCGCTGACGGGCGCGCCGTCGCCGCTGCCGGCGGCCTCCCTGGCCGAGCTCGGCATCCGGGTCGTGGCGCCGAAAGCGCCGAACTGAGCCCGGCGGCCGGTTCGTGTCCCTCTTCGCCGACGCCGCCGACCGCCGCCGCAAGAGCCAGGCGCCGCTCGCCGACCGTCTCCGCCCACGCACCCTCGACGAGGTCGTCGGTCAGCAGCACCTCGTCGGCCCCGGCGCCCCCTTGCGCGTCTTGGCCGAGTCGGACCAGGTCGGCTCCGCGATCCTCTGGGGCCCTGCCGGCACCGGCAAGACGACGTTGGGCCGCCTCCTCGCCGACGCCAGCGCCAAACACCTGACGACGCTGTCGGCGACGGGGGCCGGGGTGAAGGACGTGCGGGAGGCCCTCGCCGACGCCGAGCGCCGCCTGGGCGAGCAGGGCCAGGGAACCATCTTGTTCATCGACGAGGTGCACCGTTTCTCCAAGTCGCAACAAGACGTGCTGCTCCCCGCCGTCGAGAACGGGCTGGTCGTGTTCATCGGAGCCACCACGGAGAACCCTTTCTTCGAGGTCAATCCGCCCCTGTTGAGCCGGGCCTCACTGTGGCGGCTGCACCCCTTGTCGCCCGACGACCTGCGCGTGCTGGTTGAGCGTGGTTTGCGGATCGAGGGCGCGGATGCCGAGGCCGATGCGATCGACGCGGTGGTGGCGGCGTGCGAGGGCGACGCGCGCGCGGCTCTGACGACGGTCGAGGTGGCGGCCGCGCTGGCTCGTGCCCGAGCCGGCGCGGGCGGCGGTGACGCATCTGAGTCGGCGCCCCTCGTGCTCACGATGGACGACATGGCGCGTGCACGCGACGGAAGGCTGTTCCATCAGGGCGCCGACGAGCACTACGACCAGATCAGCGCACTCATCAAGAGCGTGCGGGGATCGGACCCCGACGCCGGCCTCTACTGGATGGCCCGCATGATCGAGGCCGGGGAGGACCCCCGGTTCTTGGCCCGGCGCATGGTGATCCTCGCCAGCGAGGACATCGGGCTGGCCGACCCACAGGCGTTGCTGGTGGCCGAGGCCGCGGCCCGTGCCGTCGAGTACGTCGGCCTGCCCGAGGCTGCGCTCAACCTCGCGGAGGCCGTGATCTACCTGGCCAGGGCGCCGAAATCTAATTCCGTCGTTGTTGCGTTGGGGCGGGCGCAGGCAGACGTCCGTGCGAGCGTGAGTCAAGAAGTGCCTGCGCATCTGCGCGACGCCCACTACAGGGGGGCGGCGACACTCGGCCACGGCGAGGGGTACGTCTACCCCCATGACGATCCCACCGGCGTGGTGCGGCAGCAGTATCGTCCAGACGCGCTCGAGGGTCACGTGTACTACGAGCCATCCCCCCACGGTGCAGAGGGCACGGGCGGGACCAGCCGAGGCAGGGAGGCCGATACGTGAAGCGGGGTCGTGGGAGTCGCAACGCGTTCGTCGTTGCGGCGCTCGGGGGGGTGGTGCTCGGCGGTGTGTCGTTGGCGCCCGCCCTCGCCGCGAATGCAGCGGGTCCTGCCAGTCCTGTGAGCGCAGCCGCCACCGCAGATGGCACCGCAGGCGCCACCGCAACCCCTGGGAAGGTGCTCTTGCCTCAGGCGGCGCCCGCGCTCCCGTCGAACGTCAAGGCGATCGGGCCGGCACCCCAGAACCAGGTCCTCGACCTCGATGTGACGCTCGCCGGTCAAGACCCCGCCGGACTGGCGCAAGCAGTGGCTGGCGTCTCGACACCGGGTTCGCCGCAGTACCGCCGGTACCTGACTGCCGCGCAGTACGCGGCGGAGTTCGGACCCAGTGCGAGCGAGGTGGCGCAGGTGTCGTCCGCGCTAAGCGACGAGGGTCTCACGGTGGGGACGCCCCAACCCGGATCGACGCTGCTGCCCGTCAGCGGCTCCGTTGCCACCGTGGCGGCTGCCTTTGAGACCCCGATGGAGACGGTGCAGTCGTCGAGTCAGTCCCATGCCCTGGTCAACACCGCGGCACCGCAGATCCCGGCCTCTCTCTCGGGCAGCGGTCACCGGGGTGGTCGGCCTGAACGGTCTCTTTCAGGAGCACTCCATGCTCCTGCATTCGCCGTCGCACGCCGGCTCGAGCTCGGGCGGAGGCACCCCCGCCAACCAGGGCCACGCGCTCGGCCATGCCGCGACGCCACAGGCCTGCGCGGCGGCGCAGGGCCAGGCGTTCGACGGGGCCTACACCTCGACGCAAATGGCGTCGGTGTTCGGTCTCAACCAGCTCTTCGGGCAGGGCCGTACCGGCCTCGGACAGACGATCGCTGTCGTCGAGTTCGAGCAGTACCTGTCGTCGGACTTCCAGGCGTTCGAGTCCTGCTACGGACTGAGCAGCTCGATCCGAAACATCAGCATCGACGGAGGACCGCCGCCGGGCGCCGGGTTGCGGGGAAGCAGCCCTCGATGTCGAGCTCGCGTCGTTCAACGCGCCGAACGCGTCGTTGCTCGTCTACGAGGCACCCAACAACAACGACGCCGCATCCCTCGACTTGTTCAACACCATCGCCAGCCAGGACGCCGCATCCGTCGTGACCACCAGTTGGGGCGATTGCGAGCAGTTCATCAACGCCAGTGACCCCAACTACATCTCCGAGGAAAGCTCGATCTTCGAGCGCATGGCCCTCCAGGGTCAAACGATGATTGCTGCCTCGGGGGACACGGGGTCAGAGGACTGCTACAACACGCCAGTCGAGAGCACCAGCCCTCGCCGTCGACGACCCTGGTTCCCAGCCCGACGTCGTCAGTGTCGGCGGCACCGCCCTGCCGAGCGCCTCAGCCTCCTCGCAGGTGGTGTGGAACAATTGCACCGGCCAGCCCGCAAGTTCGTGTGCCAGGGATGCCCTGGCCGGCGCACCGATCGGAGCCGGGGGTGGCGGTTTCTCTGAGGAGTGGACCAGGCCGTCGTACCAGAACGGGTTCACCGCGGACCCCATGCGGGCCGTGCCCGACATCTCGTATCCGGCCAATCCTTCCGAGGGCGGTGTCGTGAGTTACTACCGCGGGGGATGGACGGCGTTCGGTGGGACGAGCGTCGCCGCGCCCACCAACGCCGGCCTCTTCGCGGACACCAACCAAGGCTGTTACAGCCGTTTGGGGATGGTGGCACCGGCGCTGTACGCCAACGGTGGCGCAGGAAACACCAACTACACGGATATCACCTCTGGCAGCAACGACTTCACCGACACCAACTTCGGCGACTACGGCGCGACGGCCGGCTTTGATCCTGCCAGCGGCTTGGGCACACCGGTCGACCAGAACCTCTCCCCGGCGCTCCAGGGCGGAGACGGCTGCCCGTCAGTCTCCGCGCTCTACCCCAACACGGGACCGCTCAGTGGCAGCGGGGCCATCACGATCTTCGGCGGCGGCTTCGCCGACGCCTCCTCGGTGACCTTCGGCGCCCTCGGGACGGGCCGCATCGTGTCGCAGACGGCCAACACCATCTCGGTCATCCCGCCCAACGCGACCGGCGCCGTGTGCGTCGACGTGACGGTGGCCAATCCCTTGGGGATCTCCGCCACCTCGGAAGCCGACCACTACGGGTTCGACGGCGACCTCGACTGCGGCGAGGGCTATCGCTTCGTGGCCTCCGACGGCGGCATCTTCGACTTCGGTCTCGCCGGCTTCTACGGCAGCGCCGGCAGCCTGCGTCTCAACGCGCCGGTCGTGGGCATGGCCGACACCCCGAGCACCAACGGCTATTGGCTGGTCGCCTCCGACGGCGGCATCTTCACCTACGGCGACGCGCAGTTTTACGGCTCCATGGGTGGCCAGCACCTGAACCGGCCCATCGTGGGCATGGCAGCGACGCCCAACGGCGGTGGGTACTGGCTCGTGGCCTCCGACGGCGGGATCTTCAGCTTCGGCAACGCGCAGTTCTATGGGTCCACCGGCAGCATGCGTCTGAACAAACCGATCGTCGGCATGGCCTCGACGCCCGACGGCGCTGGATACTGGCTGGTCGCCTCCGACGGCGGCATCTTCACCTACGGCGACGCGCAGTTCTACGGTTCCACCGGATCCATCCACCTGAACTCGCCGGTGGTCGGCATGGCGGCCGCGCCCGGGGGAGGGGGTTACTGGCTGGTCGCCTCCGACGGCGGCATCTTCGACTATGGAACGGCCGGCTTCTTCGGGTCGGCGGGCAGCATCCGCCTCAACGAGCCCGTGGTCGGCATGGCGGGTACTCCCGATGGCGGTGGCTACTGGTTGGTCGCAGCCGACGGCGGCATCTTCACCTATGGCGACGCGCCCTTCTACGGCTCGACGGGCAGCCTGCACCTGAACAAGCCGATCGTCGGCATGGCCTCGACCTGACTTCGACCCGACCTCGACCCACCTCGACCCACCTCGACCCACCTCGACCTGAACTCGGCGACAGACAGGGCAAAAGACCCGAGAGGGCGGGCCCCGAGGCCGATTTTGCCCCCGGTAAGCTGGGGCGATGGACGCCAATGGACTGAGGGCGGCCTTCACGCGCTTCTTCGCTGATCGGGGCCACTCTGTCGTCCCGTCAGCCAGCCTCATTCCCCACGACCCGTCGGTCCTCTTCACCATCGCGGGCATGGTGCCTTTCAAGCCCTACTTCGTGGGTGAGGAGACACCCCCCTGGCGCCGCGCCACGTCCATTCAGAAGTGTTTCCGCACCCCCGACATCGACATCATCGGGACGGACACCTACCACTGCACCTTCTTCGAGATGCTCGGCAACTTCAGCTTCGGGGACTACTTCAAGGCCGACGCCATCCCCATGGCGTGGGAGCTCCTCACCGAGGTCTTCGCCCTCGACGGCGACCGCCTCTGGATCACCGTGCACGAGAGCGACGACGAAGCCGAGCAGATCTGGATCGACAAGATCGGCGTCCCGCCCGAGCGCATCCAGCGCATGGGCGACGAGGACAACTTCTGGGCCATGGGTGAGACCGGCCCCTGCGGTCCCGACTCGGAGATCTTCATCGACAAGGGTGTCGAGTACGGGCACGACGGCGGGCCCAAGCACGGCGGCAGCAACCGCTTCGTCGAGATGTGGAACCTCGTCTTCATGCAGTACAACCGCGACGAGGCCGGCGTGCTCTCCGAGCTGCCCCGCAAGAACATCGACACCGGTGCGGGCTTGGAGCGGATCCTGCCCGTCCTCCAGGGCAAGGATTCCACGTTCGATACCGACCTGTTCCTGCCGATCATCGACGCGGCGGCCTCCGTCATCGGTACCGGATACGGGACCGATGAACGGGTCGACGTGTCCCTGCGGGTTCTCGCCGACCACGCCCGCGCCATGACCATGCTGGTGGCCGACGGGGTGCTCCCGGCCAACGAAGGTCGGGGCTACGTCCTGCGTCGCGTCGTGCGGCGCGCGGTGATGGCGGCACGCCGCCTGGGGGTGGACAAACCCATCGGGCCGACGCTCGTCCAGGCGGCGACGGCAGTGCTGGGGGAGGCGTGGCCCGCGCTCGTGGGCCAGCACGATCTGATCGTCAACGTGGTGGCGCGCGAGGAAGCGGGGTTCGACCGCACCCTGCGCGCCGGGCTCGGCCGGCTCGAAGAGGCCATTGCGACGGGGGGCAAGGTGCTGCCGGGCGACGTCGCCTTCACGCTGCACGACACGCACGGCTTCCCCGTCGAGCTCACCGAGGAACTGGCGCGCGACGCGGGGGTCGAGGTCGACCGCGCCGGGTTCGACGCCGCCATGCGCGAACAACGCGAGCGGGCCCGGGCGGCCGCCAAGTCGTCGCACGCCGGCGACGAAGCCGCCTACCGCGCCCTGCTCGAGACCGAGGGCCAGACCGCCTTCGTCGGACGCGGCATCGAGAACTACGAGGCACCGGGCCGCGTGCTCGCTGTGCTCGAGCGCATGGGCGGCAACGACGGGTCCGACGATGCGGACGTTGCGGGGACCGTCGAGATCGTCCTGGATCGCACCCCCTTCTACGCCGAGGGCGGTGGTCAGATCGGCGACACCGGGACCATCGTGACCGAGTCGGGTATCGCGGACGTCTACGACACCCAGTACGCGGTGCCCGGCCTGATCGTGCACAAGGCGCGTGTCGACGGCGAGATGGTGCCCGGCCAGGACGCGCTGGCCACCATCGACCCCGAGCGCCGCGAGGCCATCCGCCGCAACCACACGGCGACGCACCTCTTGCACGCCGCGCTACGGACCGTGCTCGGCGACCACGTGCGCCAGCAGGGATCGCGCGTGGAGCCCGGGTACCTGCGCTTCGACTTCTCCCACCACGCGCAGCCGACCCGGGAAGAGCTCGACGAGGTGTTCGCCTTGGCCAACGAGGCCGTGCTGACCGATGTGGGAGTCGAGACGACGGAGACCTCGCGCGAGGACGCAGAGCGAATGGGCGCCATCGCCTTCTTCGGTGACAAATACGGTTCCTCGGTCCGTGTCGTTCAGGCGGGGCCGAGCTCGCTCGAGTTCTGCGGCGGGACCCACGTCGACTCGCTGGGGCAGATCGGGCCAATCACTCTCTTGTCGGAGGGCTCGATTGGCTCGAACACGCGGCGGATCTTTGCCCTCACGGGCAAGGCGTCGTTGGCTCGGGCCATCGAGCGCGAGCGGTTGGTCCAGTCGGCTGCCGAGCTGTTGCGCACCGAGCCCGACGAGCTCTTGGCTGCGATCGGTCGCGTGATGGAGCGTCAGCGCGACACCGAGCGGGAGCTGTCCAGGCTGCGCCAGCAGTCGAGCGAAGCCGAGGCGAAGAACCTGGCCGCCAAGGCGACGTCGGATGGCGGCGTCGTGGTGGCCCGACGCGACCAGGTGCAGCCTGACGCGCTTCGCTCGCTGGCCCAGGCCGTCTTACGTCACGACGGCGTGCGGGCCGTGGTGCTCGGCGGCTCACCTGATGGTTCCAGCGTGGCCATTGCCGCGGCCACCGGTGGTGAGCCAAACGCCACCCAGCTCGTGAAAACGCTGGGTCCGATGGTGGGCGGCGGGGGAGGAGGCTCGGCCGAGCTGGCGCAGGCCGGCGGGAAGGACCCTTCGCAGATCGACGCAGCGCTGGCCGAGGCACAGCGGCTCCTCTCCGCGTGAGCTCGGCAGAGGCGGGCGACGACCGCTCGCGCGCCGCGGGCCGGGTGGCGGCGCTCGACCTGGGTGCCAAGCGCATCGGCGTGGCGTTTTCCGATCGTGGCCGCAGCATCGCCAGTCCGTGGGGGACCATCGAGCGCAGCGGTGACCCGGCACGTGACCGCCGGGCGGTGATCGAGGCGGTGCGCGAGGTCGAGGCGTCCACCGTGGTGGTCGGTCTGCCGCTCAGTCTCTCGGGGGCCACGGGCCCCGCTGCCAAGGCGGCATTGGCAGAGGCGGCCGAGCTACGCCAGCTGCTCGAGCCCGATGGCGTCGCCGTCGAGACGGCCGACGAGCGCTTCACGACGGTGGAGGCGGAGCGGGCCCTGCGGGCGGCGGGCCGGACCGGGAAGGCGGCCCGAAAGGTGGTCGACAGTGCAGCAGCGATGGTCCTGCTCCAAGCCTGGCTGGACAACAGATGAGCGGGACCGACGGGCTGGGCGGGCCGCCAGGAACAGGGGACGAGGAGGAAGGGGAGCTTCCCTGGCCACGGCCTGAGGCGGACCCCGGGCCTCGTGGTCAGTGTCAACCTCAACCTCAACCTCAACCTCAACCTGAGCCTCAGTCTGCACCTCAGGCTGGACCTCAAGCTGAACGTCAGACTGGTCTTGAACCTGAGCCTGAGGATGACACTGAACGTGGGGCGAAGGACGACGGTGAGGAGGACGGTGACTCTGGCGATTCCCGGTCCGGCCGGCGAGCCGCACGGGCGGCCGTGCGCCGCCGCCGCCGCCGGGTCCTGGCGGGGATCGGGGGTGCTCTGCTGATCCTCGTCTTGGCTTTCGTGCTCTGGTACGAGCTCGAATCACACGCGCTCGGTCCCCAGGGGCGACAGGTGGTCGTCACGGTGTCGGAAGGGGAGTCGACCAGCTCGGTCATCGATTCCCTCAATGCAAAGCACGTGATCGGCAGCTCGTTTGCCTTCCGCGTCTTCGACGTGTTCCACGGCTCACCGACGATCCTGCCGGGCAGCTACGCGTTGCACCAGAACCAGACCTTTGCCGAAGTGCGAACCATCCTGGCTGCGGGGCCCAACATCTACGTGGTGGACGTTCGACCCGGCTTCACCCTCTCAGAGGTCGCCGCCCAAGTCGACAGCTTCCCCGGTCATGGTCCCGGCGGGTTCCAGAAGGCCGCGGCAAGCGGCGCGGTGCACTCCGCCTTCTCACCGCCGGGCTCCAACGATCTCGAGGGCATGCTGGGCACCGGCCAATACCTGGTCCTGCCCGGTGAGAGCGACACAACCATCGTCACCGACATGGTGCAGCGCTTCGACCGGGACACGCAGGCCGAAGGGCTCACTCCGGCCGCGGCGTCGGCGTTCGGGCTGACGCCGTACCAGCTGATCATCGCCGCCTCCATCGTCGAGAAGGAGGGCTACATCCCGATCAACATGCCCGATGTGGCGCGGGTCATCTACAACCGCCTGGCGCAGGGCATCCCGCTCCAGATGGATTCGACTGTCCTCTATGCCATCGGCCAGGACGGCGGGCCGGTGACGACCAAAGATCTGCAGATCCAGTCGCCCTACAACACGTACCTGAACAACGGCCTCACTCCGACCCCGATCTGCATGCCGTCCAAGGACGCCATGGATGCGGCGCTCCGCCCTCCTGCCGGCGCCTGGCTCTACTTCGTTCTCGTGCAGCAGAACGGTGTGATGGCCTTCTCGGACACCTATGCGCAGCAGCTGGCCAACGAGAAGCTCGCACAGTCCCGCGGCCTCCCCTGACATGACCGAGCCACCACCGCGGACGATGGAAGAGGCCCGGCAGCTGCTGGGACCGGACGCGACGATTGTCGGGGTGATCGGCAGCCCGGTCGCCCATTCGCTCTCACCAGTGCTGCACAACGCAGCCTTCGACGCACTCGGCTTGCGTCCACATTGGCAGTCGTTCGCATTCGAAGTGGCGCCTGGAGCTGCGCCGTCGGCGATCGACGAAATGCGACGCTTCGACGTTGCCGGACTGTCGGTCACCATGCCGCACAAAGCAGCGGTCGCGGCCGCAGTCGACGAGCTGAGCGAGCAGGCGCGCGTCCTCGACGCCGTGAACTGTGTCATCAACGCCGGCGGCGTGCTCCGGGGAGTCAACACGGACGGAGAGGGATTTGTGGCGTCGCTCGAGCGGGGCGCCCGTTTCGATCCCGCCGGCACGACATGTCTCGTGGTGGGTGCCGGTGGTGCGGCTCGTGCCGTCGTGTTGGCGCTGGCGGGTAACGGGGCTGTCGGGCGTGGCCGTGCTGAATCGCACGCCGGAGCGGGCGCAGGTCACCGCGGCGCTGGCCGGCAGCGCCGGCTCGGTGGTTGCGCCCGGCGACTCGGACGGAATCGCGCGTGCGGTCGCGATCGCAGATCTGGTCGTAAATGCCACCCCGGTCGGGATGGCCGGGACCGCCGGTGGCGAGGTCGCGGGGCCGGGGGAGTGGCTGGTCCCGCCCGGCCAGCTCCGGCCCGGCCAGGTCGCGGTCGATCTGATCTACGCACCGAGGCCGACGGCCTGGCTGGCTGCCGCTGCGGATGCAGGGGCGACCGTGCTCGATGGCCTCGGCATGCTGGTCCATCAGGCAGCCTTCCAGCTAGCCCTCTGGACTGGGCGGGAACCCCCGGTCGAGGCGATGTGGGAGGCGGCTGAAGCGGCACGCCCCAGGAGTCCTAGAACTAATCCGGCCTGACGCGTGTGGCGTTCGGTCTGGAGCGCCAGGCGGATCAGTGGGTTGGTGCTGAAGGTGCGGCCGGTGGCGCCACGTCGACCGGCCACAACTCCGCCTTGGCCAGAGCCACGATCGCCTTTTCACGCAACGAGCGCGTCAACGCATCGCGTTGTGAGGGAATCGTGTGCAGCATGACGCGCATGGTGATGGTCGACGAGTCCGCGGCGAGGAGGCCGACAACGTTGGGAGGCTCGGTGCAGTGCGGGGCGAACTGCGGGTCTGTCGCCACGCGATGGGCTGCTTCTTCGATGACGCGGCTGACCGTCTCGAGATCCGCGGCCGTCGCCCCCGGCAGCGTCAGGTCGACAACCGCACGGGCCCATCCACGCGAGAGGTTACCGATGAGTCGGATGTCGCCATTGGGAATGACGTAGATGGTGCCATCCACTCCGCGGAAGCGTGTCAGCCGCATTGTGACGTCCTCGACTACGCCGGTGATGCCGCCAACGGCGATCGAATCGCCGACGTTGTACTGGTCCTCCATGGTCATGAGGACACCGGAGAAGTAGTCCCTGACGATCTGCTGTGCCCCGAACCCCAGTGTGGCCCCGATGATGGTCGCGCTGGCCAGGAGCGGCGTCAGGTTGATGCCGAGCAAGCCCAACACGATGGCGCCGCCCACGACGAAGACGAAGAAGCGCCAGACGTTGGCGAGCACACCGGACATCGTGGTGACGCGTGCGCCGAGCGCGCTGCGAGCCAGAACGGTTGGTGGCCTGACTCGCCACGCGTTGGAGCACACGCCGGATCACCCGAGCTCCAAGACGCGCCACGATGAGCGCAATCACGACGATGACGAGGATGCTGAGCGGCCGGATGATCAGGTCGGTGACCGTCGACGCGGTGTCGGGGCTCACGCCGAGCTTGGTCAAGAGGTGGTAGAGCCA
Source organism: uncultured Acidimicrobiaceae bacterium (assembly GCA_963725895.1). GTDB lineage: Bacteria > Actinomycetota > Acidimicrobiia > Acidimicrobiales > RAAP-2 > Bog-473. Next base: position 271,230 of record CAVSAJ010000001.1, read on the forward strand.
CCCACCACCCTGGTCGACCTGGCTGGCGCTGTTGGAGCTCGCTGCCAGGAGCCAGCTCGAGGTGCCCACCAGGGCGTGGGCCGGCGCCGGGGAGGGAGAGGTCACGGCCGATATTGTGTCCCCGAATCCGCGTTATGACCATATTGGACCGAACACATGTTGCCGCCAGGCGCAGTGTGCCCCCCTTCGACTACATCCTGGTCATCGCCACGTTGCTGGTCTCTGCCGTCGGCGTCGTCATGGTGTACACAGCGACGCGGGGCACGTTGTTGGCCCAGGGCGACGACCCCAAGGAGTTCCTCAAGAAGCAGGGCCTCTTTGTGGTGCTGGGCGTCATCACGATGGTCGTCGTCGCGCTGATCGACTATCGGCGCATAGAGCCGCTGGCCAATGCGCTGTATTGGCTGATCATCCTTTCGCTGCTCGGGGTCTTCGTGGTTGGGAGCAGCGCGCAGGGCGCCGCCCGCTGGTTCAGTCTCGGGCCGCTGCAGTTGCAGCCGTCCGAGTTCGCGGTCTTGGCCTTGATCCTCGCGGTCGCGACCTATTGCGCGCGCCGCGACGACGTGGGCTTAGCGTGGGGCGACGTCTTCCGGCTGCTCATCATGGCCGGCATCCCTATCGTGCTCGTGCTGCTCCAGCCCGACCTGGGCACGGCCATGATCATGGTGATCGTGCTCCTGGTCATGCTCGCGGTTGCAGGCCTGCCGATCCGAATTCTGATCATGCTCCTGATCGGTGTCGTGTTCGTGGCGTTCGTGGCGGTCGAGGCCGGGCTCTTGCACCACTACCAGATTGCTCGGCTGACGACCTTCTTGAACCCCAACGCCAAGAGCACGAATCCGTACGTGCAAGACGTGATCTACAGCGGGCAGCAGGCCAAGAACGCGATCGGCTCTGGCGGGCTGTTCGGGTCGGGGATCGGCCACGGCGCCCAGACGAACCTTGGCTACGTTCCCGAACAGCAGACAGACTTCATTTTCACCGCGGTCGCTGAGCAGCTTGGGTTCGTAGGGTCCGTGGGCCTGCTGGCGCTCCTCGGGATCATCGCCTGGCGGGTGCTCCACGCCGCAGTCGTCGCACGCGACATCTTCGGAAGACTGATCTGCGCCGGCCTCTTCGCCTTCATCGCCTTCAGCGTGTTCCAGAACGCCGGGATGACGATGGGCATCATGCCTATCACGGGCATCCCATTGCCGTTCGTCAGTTACGGCGGCACCGCGGTGCTGGTGTTTTTCGCCGCGGTGGGACTCGCTCTGAGCGTCGGCGCACGCCGGCGACACCGGTGACCGACGTGGCGCCGGGCGTCGCAGACGGGGCGGGTGACGTTGACGAGTCGGACGAGCTGGGGGAGTCGGGCGACCCAACGGTCACGCCAGCGCCATCCTCGGTACCAACGCCGAGTCCAGCGCCCGCGGCACCCGCGGCAACCTTCCGCGTCATGGACGTGGACGACGTGTCGCTCGATCTGCCCTCGCAGTATCCGAGTGTCACGCTGGTCGAGAGCCAGCCTCCGATGCGAGAGCTCGTCTTCCCCGTAGGCCTACCCGAAGGCACCGCGATGGCCCAGGCGGTGCGGCGCATCGGTGGCCGCCGGCCCATGACCCACGAGCTGTTCATCCAGGTGTTGCAGCAAGCGCACATCGATGTGATCGCAGTGCGGATCGTCGGGCGTGAAGAAGGGAACCTCCTCGCTGAGCTCGACCTCATGACGCCCGCTGGACGCGAGCGCGCCAACTGCCGTCCGTCCGATGGCATCGTGCTGGCGCTCCGCATGCCGGTCCCAGCACCGATCCTGGTCGACGAGCGCCTCCTCGAGCATTCCGGCGACGTCAGCCCCTTCGAAGAAGCATGACCCAGCTCTGCCTCGCGGGAGCGACGTGAGAGACCCTGAGACCCGAGGAGAAGGACACGACCTTGCCTGAACTTCTCGTCGACTTCATCACTTCTCTCGATGGATACGCGGCCGCCGAGGGCTGGCCGGGCTGGTGGGGACTGGAAGGACCCGAATACCTCAGGTGGTTGGGAGAGCAACCCGAAGGTGAGTACACGATCCTGATGGGTGCTACCACGTATCGCCTTATGTCGGGATTCGCCGCCGAGGGAGAGCCCGGCACCGATGCGCTGGCGGGCATGTCGAAGGTCGTCTTTTCGACCACATTGAGCGAGCCCCTTTCTTGGGCGAACTCGCAGCTCGTGGCGCAAGACCCGGTTGAGGCAGTGCGGGGGATGAAGCGGGGACCCTTCAAGTCGATGCGCACCATCGGCAGCCTCACCCTGTGCCGCTCTCTCCTGCAGGCTGGTCTCGTGGATCGCTTCCGCGTGGTTGTCTTCCCCGTCATTACCGGGAGCAGCGGCCGAGAACGGATCTACGACGGCTATCCCGACGTCGGTCTCGACATGATCAGCAGTCGAGTGTTCGACGGTCGAATCCAGTTACTCGAGTACGTCCCGACAATTTTGGCTGGACCACCGGACGACAAGGCGGGGGACGCCTGAGCGCCAGCTCGCGAGGATGTGCAGCGACGCTCTGCCAACGTCAGGTGCTCCTCGCCGTCGATCGCACCTAGGCTCGCAGCAAGACAACTCTGAGCGGGAGGACGACTCTATGGCCGATGGCGAAAAGCACACCGTCGTCAAGATCAACGCCATCACCGTGCCCGAGGACGCCGGCGACGAGCTGGCGCGGCGCTTCGCCGCACGTGCGCATGCGGTCGACGACCAGGAGGGTTTCGAGGGCTTCGAGCTGCTGCGGCCGACGGACGACCGGCGGCAGTGGCTCGTCGTCACCCGCTGGCGTGACGACGAGTCGTTCCAGAAATGGGTGGCTTCACCGGCCTTTGCGCACGGCCACGCGGGCGCCGACAGGCCGTCGCCGCACGGTGGGCCGGTCTCGGTCGGTTCCGAACTGTGGTCCTACGAAGTGGCGGGAGGCTCGGCCCGGGGCTGAGGCGAACGCCCGCCTGCCCAGTGGGCCGACCTGTGTTCCGCGTAAGCGACGCCCAAGCCTCACAACGCACGATCGGTCAGCGCGCCGGCACCATTGGCCGTTCGCCGGGCCCGCCGGCCGCCCCGGCAGCGAGCATCTCGGTTTGCGCCCGTGCACCTTCGTCGGAGATCCGCAGCAGCAACGCGATGAGGATGTAGTTCGCCAGCAGCGACGACCCTCCATACGCGACGAAGGGCAGTGTGATGCCAGTGAAGGGCAAGAGCCGGACCACCCCCGCCATGATGAAGAACGCCTGGAAGCCGATGATCAGCGTGAGGCCGGTAGCCATCAACCGTGAGAAGTCCGAGCGGGCCGTCTGGGCGACCCGGAAGCCCGCACCGACCAGAAGGACATAGGCAAACACGACAGCCACTGCGCCAACGAGGCCCATTTCGGTCCCGATGGCGGCAAAGATCATGTCGGTCGTCAGGAACGGAATGTTGCCCGCTTGGGTATCGAATCCGAGCCCTGTCCCGCCTACGCCGCCGGTGCCGAAGCCGAACTCGCCCAGCCGGAGCTGCAAACCTTTCGAATTGAAGTTCGTCGCGGTCTGCCACGGGTCGAGCCACTCGCTCACCCGCGTGTGCACCTGACCGAAATAACGCGCGGCGATGTAGGCGCCGACGGCGAAGAGCACGAACCCGAAGACGAGGTAGCCGATGCGGCCCGTCGTGACCCATAACAACGCGATGAAGAGGGTGAAGAGGAGGGCGGCGAACCCGATGTCGCCTTCGAGTCCAATGACGACCATGGCGGCCCCCCATGCCACCAGGATTGGGACGAGCGGACGCGGGTCGAGGAAGAGCCGGTTGCCGATCTGGGCCGTCGGGATGGCGAGCATCTCTTTGTTCTCCGCGAAGTACGACGCGAAGAAGATGCAGAGCAGGATCTTCGAGAACTCGACGGGCTGGAACTCGAACCCGCCCACGTGCACCCACAGCCGAGCCCCGTTGATGGGGCTGAAGAACAAAGGCGCCACCAAGAGCGCGCCCGCCACGAGCAAGAGGAGGTAGCGATAGCGCTCCAGGTCCCGGGAATAACGGACCGTCAGCAGAGTGATGACGTACAAGCCGAGGCCGATCGCGATCCAGCCCGCCTGGCTGCGAGCGTAGGGAGGGTTCCAGCGTGCGATGATCACGTAGCCGATGCCGTTGAGCAGCGCCGCCAGCGGCAGGATGACGGGATTGGCATTGGGGACGAGCCAGCGGTTCGCCATGTGGGCCCCGAGCGACAAGGCCAAGACGATGCCGAGGAACGGTCCCAGGTTGGCCGGAACCTTCGATTTCGTTCCCAGTTCCGCGATGACGTACAGGGCGACGATCAACAGCGAGGTGAAGACGAGCAGCCCTAATTCGGTACGCCGCCTGGGTTTTGGACCGAGGACGTAACGCGGCATGCGCGCACGACGGGCTGGGGACGGCACCGGGCGAATCGTAGTGGTGGGGGGTAGGATTGCGATGACATCCCGCCCGGCCGCGCTGGACGAGCACTCTCCGCCCATGACCCAGACCCAGCCTCAGCACCAACCCCAGGCGCAGCCCGCTCCGGTCAGTGAAAACGGGCCGAATTCCCAGGTAGCCGGGGCATCCGAGCACCAGGCGCCGCCCACCTATCAGCAGATCGAGGCCTTCGGGTACCAGCGCTTCACCAACCGGGAGCAGTCACGGCTCGACTTCGGTGCACGGCTGCTCGACTTGGCCGAGGACGACGGGCTGCCGCTGCTCGAGCGGGTCAAGTTCCTCGCCATCTTCTCGGAGCTGCTCGACGAGTTCTACCAAATACGCGTGGCTGCCCTCGAGGACCAGGTTGCCGTCGGCGTGCGCACTCGCAGTGTCGACGGCCTGCGCCCCGGTGAGCAATTGACGATGATCCGCACCCGCGTCGAGGAGCTGGTGCGCCGGGTGGACCACATCTTCTTGGACCTCATCGTGCCCGCCCTCGCCCAGGCTGGTGTCCGCTTCTCCGACTGGTCCTCGCTCGATGACGACGACCGCGAGCACCTCGTCGACGTCTTCCAGCGACAGATCTACCCCGTGCTCACCCCGCTGGCGGTCGACCCTGGGCATCCGTTCCCCTACATCTCGAACCTGTCGCTCAACCTCGTGGTCGAGGTGCAGGACCCGTCCTCGGGCGAGCGGCGTATCGCACGGGTCAAGGTGCCCCCAACGCTGCCGCGCTTCGTCGTCATGCCCGACGGCGAGCGCTTCGTCCCGCTCGAGCAGGTGATCTCCGCGCACCTGGACTCGCTGTTCCCAGGCATGACGATCGGCCACCACCACGCCTTCCGGGTCACCCGCAACGCGGACCTGTCACTCGAAGAGGACGAGGCCGACGACCTGCTGGTCGCGATCGAGATGGAGCTGCGTCGGCGGCGCTTCGGCAAGGCGCTCCGGCTCGAGGTCGAGGCGGACATGGGACAGGACCTGGCCGATCTGCTGGCCACCGAGCTCGAGGTCGGTGCCGCCGGGGTCTTCCGGGTCGCCGCGCCCCTCGACCTCAGCGGTCTGTGGCACGTGTACGCCCTCGACCGGCCCGACCTCCATGGCGAGACGTGGACGCCGATGACGCCCCCCCGCCTGGCCCAGGTGGCGCACGACCCGGCCGAGCTCTTTGCGATGTTGCGCGAGCGCGACGTCCTGGTGCACCACCCCTATGACTCCTTCGCCACGTCGGTCGAGGCCTTCGTGGCCCAGGCCGCGGAGGACCCGGCTGTGCTCGGGATCAAGCAGACGCTGTACCGCACCGGTATCGACAGTCCGATCGTGCAGTCGCTGATCCGCGCAGCGGAGAACGGGAAGCAGGTGGCTGCCATCGTCGAGCTCAAAGCGCGCTTCGACGAGGAGGCGAACATCGGGTGGGCCCGCGCGCTCGAAGAAGTGGGCGTGCACGTCGTCTACGGCATCGTCGGGCTCAAGACGCACTCGAAGACCGCGCTGGTGTTGCGCCGCGAGGACGACGGCGTGCGCCCCTACTGTCATGTCGGCACCGGCAACTACAACTCGAAGACGGCCCGCATCTACGAGGACCTCGGGCTGTTGACGTCGGATGCCGAAATCGGCGCCGACGTGGGTGAGCTCTTCAACTACCTCACCGGCTTCTCGAAGCACGCCTCGTACCGCCAGATCCTCGTGTCGCCGGTGACGGTGCGCAAGCGCATCATGGCCATGATCGAGGAACAGGCCGACGCCGGGCCGGCGGGTCGCATCGTCATGAAGCTCAACGGGTTGACCGACGCGGCCATGATCGACGCGCTCTACCGCGCCTCGGGTGCGGGTGTCGAGATCGACCTGGCCGTGCGCGGCCTGTGCCGGCTACGGCCCGGCATCCCCGAGTTGTCCGAGCGCATCCGCGTCCGCTCCATCGTGGGCAGCTTCTTGGAGCATTCGAGGATCTACCGCTTCGGTGGCGCCCCCGCTGACCCGGCGGCCGGACCTGGTCTGCCTCTCAAGATCTTCATCGGGTCTGCGGACCTCATGGGGCGCAACCTCGACCGCCGCGTCGAGGTCGTCGTGCCCGTCCACGACCCCGAGCTCCAGGGACGGCTGTTCGAGGTGCTCGACCTCGTGTTCGCCGACGAGACCAACGCGTGGGAGCTCGGGCCGGACCGGCGCTGGCGCCGTGTGCCCAACCGGCACGGGGTGAGCTCACAGGAGCGACTCAAGGAATTGGCGCGGGAGCGGGCCCGCCGCCGTCTCGACTCTGACCTCCGCGTCGGAGAGGGTGACGAGGCAAGAGCCGCCTCGTAGTCACCCCGGGGCAAATGCCGGGTATAGCCCGGGTGTGAAACCACCCCGGCCCGCCCTGCGACCGGTACGATCCCGCGCCATGTCGCGCGATGCGTTGGCCCTGCGTATGCGTACCGTCGCGTCGGAAAGGAGCTGGGCCTGGCCAGCGGTTTCGGGCGCGCTGGCCGTTCTCGGCGCCACGGTGTTGGCGCTGGCACACCGGCAACTCGACCTCGGCACCTACCTCCTCGGCGGAGCACACGCGCAGTCCAACGACCTCTTCACGGTCACCTATCCCGCCGACCATCTCGGGTTCACCTACCCGCCGTTTTCCGCGCTGCTGTTCGCTCCCTTCGCGCATCTCCCCGTGCGGGCCTGCGAGGTCGTGTTCTCCTTGGTCAACCTGGCCGCCCTTATGGGGCTTCTGGCCGTCAGCCTGCGAGCGGTGTGCCGGCTGCTCGACCGCCGCACCGTTCTGTGGTGGGCCCTCGTGCTGCTCTTGCCGGTGGCGCTGTTCGACCCGGTGCGCCAAACCTTCCTCCTCGGGCAGGTCAACATCATCCTGGCCCTCATGGTCGTGGCCGATCTGACCATGGACCTGCCGCTACCCCGTGGGGTCCTGGTCGGTCTCGCCGCCGCCATCAAGGTGACCCCACTCATCCTCATTCCGTACCTGTTCATGACGCGTCAGGGCCGGGCGGGGGTGCGGGCGGGCGTCTCCTTCTGCGCTGCGGCGCTGTTCGCCGCCGCGGTCAACGCGTCGACCTCGTGGTCGTACTGGACCCATTACATCCGCGACCCGCAACGCGCAGGCATGCTCTCTTGGGTGGGCAACCAGGGCATCCTCGGCGCGCTCGAGCGGATGCTGGGTCACACGGTCACAACCTCCACCACATTCGTGGTGGTGCTGAGCGTCGGCGGCATCGGGCTCCTCGTCGCGGCCGGCGCCTACCGGCGTTCCTCGGCCGTGCTCGGCCTCCTCGTCGTGGAGGCCACCGAGTCGTTGGCCAGCCCGGTGTCATGGTCGCACCACTTCATCTGGATGGTTCTCCTCGTGGCCTGGCTCGCATTGGCGGAAGACCGGCCGCGCTGCGGGGAGTGGTACGCGCTCGGCGTCGCGCTCTTGCTGTGGGCCGCCCCGTATTGGTGGGTACCCCATGGCCCCGATGTTGCCTTTGCCGGACGGGGCTGGCTCATCCCGGTCTCGGACTGCTTCGTGCTCTTGTTCGTGATCGTGATTGCGGGTGCTGGCGTGCGGGTGGCGCGGTCCATGGCTGAACGACCGGTCGGGGTGCTCCGCCGAGCCATCATGCCGTCGCGCGCCGGTACCTGATTACCCCTTCGGACTGGGCTCGCAGACGAACACGAGTTGGTGCGCCCCTCGATCGAGCAGGTGCTCCGGACCCCGCTCGGCGTGGGTGACGTGCCAGCCGGTCACGACCATGAGCTTCTCGGGGTCTCCTGGACGGAGCTCGTCACGCCGGGTGGCACCCACGAGTCGCGAAAGGGCACCCGTGGCGGAGCGCAGGGTCTGGAGCGGACGTGTCGCCTCTGGGGCGACGGCGAAGGTGGCCACCAGCGTGCTTCCCGGAGCCGCCCGCGCGCGCAGGGTGGCGCACACGGTGGCGCTGACCGCCAGCGTGGTCTCGACCAGCACGGATTCAGCGACAAAGAGCGAGGGGCGAGAAGCGTTGTGTCCGGCCGCGCCGAGCGCGGCGGAGAGGTCCTCGATCTCGACATTCAGGCCTACCCATGTCACGCCCGCCGGCGCGAGGCCGAGCGCGCTCAGCCGGCGCCGCTTGTCCGCCAGCAGGGCTGCGCTGTCGACTTCGAACCAGCGGACCGACTCCGCGGCGAAGCGCAGGGCCCGCCCGTCGTAGCCTGCTCCGAGCAGCACGATCTGATCGGTGCCGCGCCCGATGGCGCGCGCGACCTCGGCGTCGACCACCCGCGTCCGCAGGTGCAGATCGCCGCGATGACCGGCGGGCAGGACGGCAGAAGAGCCGGCCACACCTCGATAGAGCCGGTGCTCGCCGTCGAGGTCACCGTTGGGTGTTGCGGGCCGGGTCCGTTCCATGCGGGTACGTTGCGCTGCGGTCCAGCGCGCCGAGAAGGACGCCGACAAGCCGGTCAGGAGGTGGCGGCCTTGGCGCCTGCCGACGGCCCCTCGCGAAAACGCGTGCGAGCATGGCCGAACCGCAACGACAGGTAGCTCGCGCCGCCAAAGGGGATAGGGAGCCAGAAGTTGACCAGGCGCCAGCTGAGCACGCCGGCTGCGGCCACGCCGCCCGGAACGCCGAATCCCTTCAAGACGGCAACGACCGTCAGCTCGACGACCCCCAGACCGCCCGGCGTGAGGGGGATGACGGCGAGGATGTTGGCCAGCCCGTAGGCGACCAGCACGTCGATCGGCGAGATCTTGGCCCCGAACGCGAGGCAAAAGACGTAGAGGGACGCACAGTCGAGCAGCCAGTTGGCCGCCGCCCAGACACCTGCCTTGACCAGGAGATCTGAGCTGGCCGAGAGGATCTTCATGCGGTCGGCGACCTTCTGCAGCAGCGAGGTCAACGTCTCCGCCCGGATGAACGGCACGCGGTCGGCCACCTTCTTGACCAGGAGCCCGGTTTGCTTTTCGCCCCTGGTGAGCAAGAACACGACCGCAGCGAAGATCGACAAGAGGAGCACGCCAAGGATGGCCGCGAAGCCATAGAGGGGGTTGTAGCCCTGCAGCGGGATGGAGATGAGCAACGCCAGCCAGAAGATGATGTTGAGCACGACGGCCGACCCAATGCCTTGGGCCGCGAGCCCGAACGCGGCGGTACTGCCGGTCACGTCCGATTCGGTGAGCAGCCGGTAGCTGGCCGCCGTACCGGGCACCGTGCCTCCCGGAAGAGTGTGGCTGATCGCCAGAGCCCACGTGTTGATACGGAAGATGCGCCAGCGGTCCGGCGCACCGGGGGAGAGCACCGTGTGTGTCAGCTCGGCGTAAGCGGCCAGTGCAGCGACTTCGAGCAGCGCGCCGAAGATCAGCCATAAGAAGTTGAGATGGCTCAGCTGGTGGAACTCACGGCGCGCACTGGCCAGCTCGGGTAGGAGGATGTACTCGCCAACGAAGAACGCGACCAGCACCGCCAGCGTGATCTTCACGTTGCGGGGCAAGAAGGGCAACAACTGGCGTCGCTTGCGCGGCGGAGGCGGCGAGTCGGTTTCGGCTTCTGTCGTGTGCTCTTCGGCGGCCCCGTCGACCGAAGAGGCTGCTGGCTCGCTTACGGGCTCGCTTACGGGCTCGCCGACGGACAGCTGGCTCGCGGGTTCCGCGGCCGTTTCCTCAGTGGAAGGTTCCGCGCCGGATTGTTCGCTCAGGGGTTCTGTGACGCGGTGGTCACCCTCGATGGCGGGATCCGCAGGGGAGCAGGGCTCGGCGGCGCTGACCGCGGACAAGTGGGGTTGTTGCTTCTCACGTTCCTCCCCGGTGTCCCCCAGCTCTGCGGGCTCCATTGCATTCATGCTTGCACGTCAGGCACTCGAAGAACCGCTTCTTCGAGGGTCGGAGCTGCCAAGCTTGAGCCATGGCCGCGGAGGCTCACGACACCTGGCGGTCCAGGCTCACCGGTAGCGCGGACCGGCGCGGAATCCCTTTGGGCACCATCGTGGTGTCGGTCGGCACGATCATCTTGTTGCTCGACCTGAATGCGGCGCTGATTCTCGGACTGTGGGTCCTGCGGACGATCGTCGTCTACCTGATCGTGGCCTTCTTCTTCACCCTCCTCGTGACGCCCCCGGCGCGCTTCTTGCGCCGGCACGGCATGTCGCACGGCGGGGCGACCGTCCTCGTGTTCCTGCTCGGCTTTCTCGTGCTGTCCGGGCTGGTGTACCTCTTCACCGAGCCCTTGGTGACGGCGGCCGAGCACTTCGGCACGCAAATTCCCCACCTGGTGAACGAGGCCAAGAAGGGTCACGGCCCGCTGGGGCGACTGGTCTATCGCCTGCACCTGCAGAAGTACCTCTCGGAGGGCTCCTCGAAGCTCACCTCGCAGCTCACCAAAGTGCTGAAGCCGGCGACCGCGTTCCGAGCGGGCGAAGCGGCCTTCTCGACTGTCGTCTCGATCGTCACCATCGCCGTGTTGACGTTCTTCACCATGCTCGAAGCCCCGCGCATGTGGGGAGGATTCCTCGGCCTGTTCCGGCCCACCACCGCGCAGCGCCTGTCCCGGGTGGTCGACGAGTCGATCCGCTCGGTCACCGGGTACATGCTCGGGAACGGACTCACCTCCGTCATCGCCGGCGTCATCTCGGGGGTCACGCTCGCCATCCTGGGGGTTCCCTTCGCGCTGCTGCTCGGGGTGTTCGTGGCCCTCGTCGACCTGTTGCCCCTGGTGGGCGGGTTGCTGGCGGGGCTGCCCGTGGTCGTCATCGCCGCCATCCACTCGGTGCCCGCTGGGATCGTCATGCTGATCGTGTTTCTGGTGTACCAGCAGATCGAAAACCACGTGCTCAACCCGGTCATCATGAGCAGGACGGTCCAGCTCAATCCCTTCTGGGTGCTGATTGCCGTCCTGGTGGGCGCGACGCTGGGCGGGAAGATTGCGGGCGGGCTGGGGACCTTCGTCGGAGCGCTCATCGGTATCCCGATCGGTGGGGCACTCCAGGTGATCGTTCGGGAGCTCCGCCGCGGTCCCGAAGGGTCGACCGATACCGGTTCGGCGGCTGTCGATCCGGCCGAACCGGTGGATTTCTGATCGGCGGCGGTGATTCGGGGCTGATCCGAGGCTGACGCCCGGGCTGAGTCCCGGGCTGCTTCGAAGACCCGATCCGAGAGCGGCGCTCAGGATGAACGCCCTGGCCACAAGCGGGAGCAGGTCCGGCCGCCGCACCGTCGGGCGCCGGAGCCGGCGCGGCATGACCTCCTAGAATGCCGGTCATGAGGCCGCTGGTGATCATTCCGACCTACAACGAGTCGGAGAACATCGAGCGGATGCTTCACCGGATCCACGAGTGTCTGCCCAAAGCGGGCGTCCTAGTCGTCGACGACGGCAGCCCAGACGGAACGGCGGACATCGTAAAAAAGGTCGCGGGAGATCTGCCCGATGTGCATCTCCTGTCGCGGAATGAGAAGTCCGGTCTGGGGAGCGCGTACCGGGCGGGATTCGCGTGGGGACTCGAGTCCGGCTTCGACGCTTTCGTCGAAATCGATGCCGACTTCTCACACGATCCTGCGGCACTGCCAGGGTTGCTGGCGCCGCTCGAGGAGGGCTTCGACGTCTCGATCGGCTCCCGCTACATCGAGGGCGGGTCCATCCCGAACTGGGCGTGGCACCGGCACCTGCTGTCGCGTGGGGGCAACATCTATGCCTCGACGCGTCCTGGGTCTCGGCGTAGCGGACTCTACTGCGGGCTATCGCGCCTACTCCGCCAGGATCCTGCGGAAACTGGACCTCGAGCGCATCAGAGCCGAGGGCTACGGCTTCCAGATCGAGATGACGTACCGGGCCAAAGACCACGGTGCCGCGATCACCGAAGTCCCGATCAGCTTCGTGGACCGCGCCGCAGGCGAGTCGAAGATGTCCTCGTTCATCGTGGTAGAGGCACTCGGCCTCGTGACCTGGTGGGGCCTGGGCCGGCTGGTCCGGGGGCTGCGCCGGGCACTCAGTGGCGGCGCACGCTCGCACGGGTGGTCCGAGCGACGGGCCGGTGGATGGTGGCGGTGCGCACTCAGGTGGAGCGAGTTCGGCGGCAGGCGACGAGAGCGTGCGCCGGGGCGATTCGACGGCACGGAGAGACCGGTGCGGTCAGCATGACCACCGCTGCGCGTCTGCGGCGAGGAGATGATGTGGTGTGACAGTCGACACGTCCTCGGCTCGCATCCTCGTCGTCGACGACGAGCCCAACATCGCCGAGTTGCTCTCGGCGGCACTGTCCTTCGAGGGCTACCAAGTCGGTGTGGCCGCGACAGGCGCCGAGGCACTCGAGCAGGTCCGGACGTTCAGGCCCAACCTCGTCATGCTCGACGTCATGCTCCCGGACTTCGACGGCAACGAGGTCTGCCGGCGTTTGCGAAACCAGGGTGAGCAGATGCCCATCGTCTTCCTCACGGCCCGCGACGCGACCCAGGACAAGGTCGAGGGCCTCAGCATGGGTGACGACTATGTGACCAAACCCTTCAGCATCGAGGAGCTGATGGCCCGCGTCGGGGCCATTCTGCGTCGGGCGGGCGAGATGGCCGCCGCCGACACCTCCATTCTGCAGTTCGCCGACCTCACGATGAACGTCGACACCCACGAGGTGTGGCGCGACGAGCAGACCATCGACCTCACGGCGACTGAGTTCAACCTGTTGCGCTACCTGCTCGAGAACGCGCGGCGGGTTATCTCCAAGTCCGAGCTCCTGGACAACGTCTGGGGTTTCGACTTCCACGGTGACCCCAACATCGTCGAGACCTACATCAGCTATTTGCGCAAGAAGATCGACGACCGCGACCCCGCGCTCATCCACACGATCCGGCGCGTCGGCTACACCCTGCGATTGCCCAGGGAAGGATGAGCCTTCAGAAGCGGCTCGTCGCCGTCGTGGCGTTGCTGCTGGTGATCGGTCTCGTGGTCGCTGACGTCGTCACCTACGCCTCGGTTCGCTCCTTCCTCTTCGGCCAGGCCGACAACACCCTGGCGCAGAACGAGGCACTCGGCTTCAACTACCTGACCTTCGCGGCGGAGCGGCACGTGCCGGTGTCGAAATCTGAACTCTCGCGACGGGTCTCGGCGGACGTGTACGTCACCTTGCTGGACCGCAGTGGAACGGTGATCTTGCGGCGCCCATCGGGCTCGCCGACTCGGCCCGACCCTGCGCCGATCCTGACCAAGAACATCCCGGTCCAGCAGGTGCCCGACATCTACAGCCGGGTCCGCGTCGGGCGCTATGCCGGCGCCTTCCGCCCCGATCCTGACGCAGTCGTCCTGGGCAGCACCGGAGACCCCGACGGCGCCTACCGGACCGTGGCGGTGACCGTCCCGGAGGGGACCCTGGTGACGTCGTTGTCGCTGAACCCCACCAACGACACCCTCAACTCGCTGCGTAGGGTCGAGCTCTTCGCCAGCCTCGCTGTCCTGCTGGCCATGGGCATCCTGGTGCTCGTCGTCGTGCGGCGCGGCCTGCGACCGCTCCGCCAGATGGCCGGCACCGCCGATGCGATCGCCTCGGGCGACCTGACGCGCCGCGTGCCCGAGGGCCGGCCCGGCACCGAGATCGGCCGCCTCGGCTCGGCCTTGAACGAGATGCTCACCCAGATCGAGGGCGCGTTCGACGAGAAGTCGGCGTCCGAGGAGCGGCTGCGGCAGTTCGTGGCCGATGCGTCGCACGAGCTCCGCACGCCCCTGACTTCAATCCGCGGCTACGCAGAGCTCCTGGGCAGGGGTGGCTTTGCGGACGATGCCGGCCGGCGCAAGGCGTTGAAGCGGATCGAGGAGGAAGCGACCCGCATGGGCGGGCTCGTCGAAGACCTGTTGCTCCTGGCCGAGCTGGATCGAGGCCGGCCGTTGCGGGCCGAGCCCGTGGACCTGCAACGTACCTGTGCCGACGCCGTGGGGGACTCGAACGCTGTGGACCACGACCACCACCTCACCCTCGAACCCGGACCTCCCGTCGTCGTGATCGGCGACAGCGAGCGGTTGGCGCAGGTTGCACACAACCTGGTGCGCAACGCGCTCGCCCACACGCCCATCGGGACCGACGTCAACGTGTCGACGGGCGTCGCTCAGCGCATGGGCTACATCAAGGTCTCCGACAGCGGGCCGGGGATCCGACCCGACGTGGCGTCGCGCGTCTTTGACCGCTTCTACCAGGGCGACCCTTCGCGGTCCGCGACGGGGACTGGGCTGGGATTGGCCATCGTGCGGGCCATTGCCGAAGCGCTCCACGGTTCGGCCGAGGTCATCTCGACGCCGGGCTCTGGAGCAACGCTGCTCGTCAAGATCCCACTGGCGGCCAGCCACGCGGAGGCTGCCGTGCCGAGCGAGCCCCCCACGCCCGCCCGTTCACCGCAACTGCGCTGAGCTGCCGGGCACCACGGCCTCAAGAACCGTGGCCAGCTTGATGTCGGTCTCCGCGGCCTCGGCCGCGGGCTCGGAGCCGCCGACGATGCCCGAACCGGCGCGCATTGTCACGGTCCGCCCATCGTCGAGAAGCAGGGCGCTGCGAATACCGATCATCCACTCGCCCTCCCCGGTCGCGCCCACCCAACCGACCGGGCCGGCCCAGGAGCCGCGCTCCCCGGCCTCGTGGGTGGCGATGAAGGCGAGTGCGTCTGGCCGCGGCGTGCCGCCAACGGCGGGGGTCGGATGCAGGCGCGCGAGGAGGTCGAGGACGCCAGGCGCCGGGGTGCGCAGGTGCCCCTCGATGCGCGTGCCGAGGTGCGCCACAGAGCGATAGGCGACGAGCGACGGTTCGTCGGGTACAGCGAGCGCGCGACACCATGGCGCCAGGGTGGCGGCGATCTCGTCCACCACGAAGCGGTGCTCTTCCTGGTTCTTGGTTGAGCGTGCGAGGTCGCGTTGCGCGTCGGCGTCGCGGCGTGCCGTGTCGCCGCGCGGCACGGTGCCGGCCAGCGGATGAGCCGCCACCCGGTCGTCGTGACGGGCCACGAGCAACTCGGGGCTGGCCCCGAAGAAGGTTCCGTCGGGTACGGGCATCGAGAAGATCGTGCAGTTGGGCTCGCCGGCGCGGAGGCGGCGCAGGACCTCGGCGAGGTGCAGCGGCCCATCGAGGTCGATTGCCACGGGCCGGGACAGCACCACTTTGTGCATGGTGGCTGCAGGGGCTTCCATCTGGGCGACCGCCTCGGCCACCATGTCGGCGTAGGCGGCCGAGGTCATAGCGGTGGTGAGACCGGCGACCGCCGGGTCCTTTTCGCCCTCTGGCGTCGTCCCGTATTGCCAGATCACGGAGTCGAAGAGCTCCTCGGTGGTGGGCAATGACGAATCGGCGGGACCGACCGCGGTCGCCCAACGCCGCGTCATGCCGTCGGCGTCGCGTGCGATGCCCATGGTGAAACGGGGGACGACGAGGAGCCCGGTCATGGCACGGGTAAACGGCAGAGCCCCGAGGGCGACGACCCCGGAGCCGAGGCATCCCACCTGGTCGTCGCACGGGATGGAGGCCAGAGCGTCGGCAGCCCCGCCTGCCTCAACGAGCTGCGCAGTGCCCCATCCGACCAAGGTGAGCCCCGGGCGGTCGAAGAGCACTGTCGGGCTGCCGTCGAACTGGAGCGCGTCGGGCCCGAGTTCGAGCGACACGCAGCGTGCGTGGAGGCCGGCCGTCGCGGTCACGGTGCGGGTGCTCCGGCACGGGTGGCGACGATGAGCTGGCTCAGGCCGCCGGCGAGCGGTCGGATTCCCACTGCCGAAAATCCGACGTCTCGCAGCAGCGCTCGGAGGGCCGACGCGGGCGGGAGGTAGGCGACCGAGCGCGGGAGGTACTGGTAGGCCTGCTTGTCGGAGATCACCCCGCCGAGCAGCGGTACGGCCCTCGTGAACCACAGGTCGTAGCCGGCCCGCCAGAGCCGCGAGGTGGGCGCGTCGACCTCCAACACAGCGAGGCGCCCACCGGCTCGCAGGACGCGAGCACACTCACCCATGGTGGCGGCCAGGTCCGTGAAGTTGCGCAGCGCATAGCCACAGACCAGCCCATCAAAGGCGCCGTCGGCGAACGGGAGCCGACCGCCGTCCGCCTCGACGAGGGGAGCGGGCGTGCCGTTGGCCGCCAGCATGCCGGCGCTGAGGTCGGCGCCCACGACGCGAAAGCCACAGCGCTGTGCGAGGCGGGTCAGGTCGCCGGTTCCACACGCGAGGTCGAGCACGCGAGCTTCGGCAGGCAGTCCGAGCGCGCTGACGGTGTCCTTGCGCCACGACTGGTCCAGCCCGAACGTGATCAAGCGGTTCATGAGGTCGTAGCGCGGCGCGATGGTGTCGAACATCTCGCGCACGCGGGCCGTTTTCTCAGCTCCGGTCGGCAACGGGGTCGGCGTCGCCTCCCCGTGAGGTGCCATCAGGTCTGCCGGCGTCTGCGTGGGTGTCTGCGTTGGTGTCTGTATCGGCGTCAGCGGTAGTAGCGGTAGACCACTTGGGCGACGCAGGCCGGCTTCGGGGCGTCCTTGACTTCCATGACGAGGTCGTAGGTGACCTGGACGCCACCCTCGGTGTCTTCCACCTGGGCCACGGTCACGCCCATTCGCAGGTCCGAGCCGACCGGTACCGGTGAGGGGAACCGCACCTTGTTGCAGCCGTAGTTGACGCCGAATTTCATGTTGTCGACCTGAATGATCTTGTTGAGGAGGACCGGGGCCAGCGACAAGGTGAGGTATCCGTGCGCGATGGCGACGCCGAAGGGGCCGTCCTTGGCGCGCTCGGGATCGACGTGGATCCACTGGTGGTCGTCGGTGGCGTCGGCGAACAAGTTGACTCGCTCTTGGGTGATGGTCTGCCACTCGGAGTGGCCGAGGTCCTTGCCGACAAGCTCGTGGAAGGCGTCGACACCGTCGACGATGGTGTTCATGGGGTGCTCCTCGCTGGTCAGGGTTCGATTCCGCTGAGGGACGCTACCCGCGTAGAGGAACGTCACTACGCTGACGGCGGTGAGCTCCGCACACGAGCACGACACCCCGCAGGTGCACCACCACAGGGACGTGCAGGGCGGCGGCGCGCGGGCAGCGGTCTTCGGCATCAGCGATGGGCTGGTCACAAACGTGTCGCTGGTCCTGGGCATCGCGGGAGCCAACCCGGGAGGATCGATCGTCCGTCTGGCAGGCATCGCCGGGCTCGTCGCGGGCTCGTTCTCCATGGCGGCCGGCGAGTACCTCTCGATGACGGCACAGCGCGAGCTGATGGAACGCGAGCTCGAAGTTGAACGGAGCTCGCTGCGACGGAGCCCAGAGGGCGAGGCGGCAGAGCTGCGCGGCGTGTACGTGCGTCGGGGGATCGATCCCGTCGTGGCGAAGGACATGGTCAAAGAGGTCATGCAGGACCCCGATCTCGCCCTCGAGACGCACGCGCGCGAGGAGCTGGGGATCTCGATCCAGCATCTCGGGTCACCGTGGCAAGCCGCTGCGGCGTCTTTCGTGACATTCGCGATCGGAGCCTTCGTTCCTCTCGCGCCCTGGCTGTTCACGTCGGGCACGGCTGCCATCGTGTTGTCGGTGGTGCTCGGGGCGGTGGCCGCCCTTGTCGTCGGTGTCGTGCTCGCGCGGTACACCGAGCGTCCCGTCCTCCAGTCCGCGCTGCGGCAGCTTGCGGTCACGGCGGTGGCCGCTGCGGTCACCTTCGGTGTCGGGAAGGCGATCGGGACCGGGACGGGGATGAGTTGACCGGCGCCAGACGTCCCTTCGCCGTTTCCGCTACAAAACGGGCCGGTCAGGGCCGGTCAGGGTCGCGGCGTGGCGGACGACGGGTCGCGGCGATACGACCGGTCGACATGGTCGACGGTGAAGCCGAGTGATCGGTAGAGGGAGACGGCCGCCTGGTTGGTCGCGTCGGTGTAGAGCATGCCGTTGGTCACGCCGCGCTGCGCGAGGGACTGGAGGCCCGCCACCGTGAGGGAACGTCCCCAACCCTGGCCGTGGTGCCGCGGGTCGACGGCGATCACGTAGATCTCGCCGAGGGCCGGCGCTCGGTCCCAGTGGATCTTCGTCCAGCACGACCCGATGAGACCTGGGCCATCGGGGTCATCCGCCAGGAGAAACCCGTCGAGATCGACCCAGTTCGCCCTCATCCGGTCGCGCAGTTGCTCAACGGTCCACGAACCCTGTTCGGGATGGCCCTCGAAGGCCCGGTTGTTGGTCTCGACCCAGGCCGCTTCATCCTGGCCGGGTAGGAACGGTCGGGTCGCAAGCGGCCGGGTTGCACGCACGACCTCGTCAGGTAAGGGCAAAGGGACGCGCATCTGCAACAGGTCTCGCTCGGCCACGAACCCGTGCGCACGGGCGCGTGCATCGTCAGCGGGACCGGCCTGCATGGCCCAGAGATGAACCGAAGCGTCGGCGGGCGCCGCGGCGACGGCGCGGTCGATGAGCTCGGACGCCACGTCGTCGTCCTTGGCGGCCGGGTCCACGACGACATGGAGCACCACCGTCCCGTCGGTGGCGGGGGACACGAACGCACTGCCAGACAGGCTCCCCTTGCGCCGGGCGAGGAGGGCGCGGCCGTGAGCGGACGGGCCCCCGCCGCCGTTGACCGCTCGCAGCAGTGGCTCGGGCAGCGGGGGATGGCCCCGGGCCGCTCCTGCCCGCGCGAGCAAGGCGGTCAACGCGGACCGGTCAGACCTACCCAGCGCGGCGAGGTCGAGCTCGGTGATTTCCAAGGCTCCCACTCGCGCCAAGGTAACCCGGTACCTTGAGCAGATGGCGAAGCCCAGGACACCCAAAGGTCGGGCACGCCTGACCATGGAGCGGCTCGCCGAGTGCTACCCAGGCACGGCCAAGGAGCTGTGCGCCCTCGACTTCGACGATCCTTTCCAGCTGTTGACCGCGACGATTCTCTCGGCGCAGACCACGGACGTGCGGGTCAACACGGTGACCCCAGTGCTCTTCGCCAAGTATCCCGATCCTGCGGCGTTGGCCGCCGCCAATCCCGAGGATCTCGAGGGCATCATCCGGTCCACCGGGTTCTTCCGCTCCAAGGCGAAGAGCCTGATCGGGATGGCCACGGCGCTCTCGGAGCGTTTCAGTGGCAGCGTCCCGACGGACCTCGAGGATCTCGTCACCATCCCCGGCGTTGGTCGCAAGACGGGCAATGTCGTGCGCAGCGTGGCCTTCGACTTACCGGGTCTCCCGGTCGATACGCACGTGCTGCGGGTGAGCGATCGACTCGGCCTTTTAGAGACGTTGACGCCCGCCGAACGCCGCGACGCGGTCAAGGTGGAACTCGCGTTGAACGCGCTTGTTCCCGCAATGGAACGGGGCGCGTTCAGCCTCCGGATGATCCTTCACGGCCGTGAGACATGCGTTGCTCGAAAACCACGCTGTAGTGCATGCCCGTTGGCTGATTTTTGTCCGTCGGTACGGTAAACGGCGTGCGATTGGGCTTTCAGCCCCTTTTTAGGCAATTCCAGTTTCTCGTGGTGAAATCGGAATATCGAGGGGCTACAGTTAGCGCCGGAACCGGTTCCCGCCACCTGGTTCCAAAAGAGTCGAAGCTGGGATCCGCCTCCTGGCCGACTCGCCCAATGCCGGCCTTCGGGCCGGCATTGGTGTTTCCACTCCTGGTCGGAGGGGGTGTGAGCGCGTTGGTAGTACTTAAGGTGCTACCCTCGGGGCATGGTCACCAAACGCTCGGTCTCGCTCGACGATGAGGTGGCATCGGCCGTCGAGGAGGCGGCCAAGCAGGATGGGGTGTCCTTCAGCGCCTGGCTCTCTTCGGCAGCTGAAAAACAGCTGCAGGTCCGCCAGGGACTCCGAGGCGTGGCGGCGTGGGAGGGTGAGACGGGCTCCCTCAGCGCCGAGGAGCTGGCGGCCGGTGAAGCACTGCTTGCTCGACTGCGCTCGGGTGTCTCCGGCGTCGCATCGCGAGTCAGGCGACGGTGAGCGCGACGCGGCGGGAGGGTCTCGTCTACGGACTCGGCGCGCTCCACGCCGCAGCGCGCGGCGACCGGATGATGTGGGCCTTGCACCGAGCGGCACTCTCCAACGGGATCGTGCCGGTCATCCCTGCCGTGACGGTCGCGGAGGGATATCGCACCGAGGCTCGCAGTGACCGCATCGGCGAGCTCTTGGCCGGCACCGAGGTCGAGCCGTTCAGCGGCCATGCCGCGCGCCGTTCGGGCGAGCTTGCCGCACGATGTGACACCTCGGACATGAGCGTTGTCGCCGTCGTCGAGCTGGCAGAGCGGCGAAATTGTGCCGTCGTGGCGCAGCGTCAGGCGGTCCTGCGCACGGCAGCTGCGCTGCTGGGCCACCAGCTCGTGCTGTACGGGGTCTAGCCGTTCGCTCCTTCGCAATGTCGGTCTCGAGGCACCCATCGACCCGGCCGCGAGTCGAGGCAGCCAGGGCGATCGTTAGCGGACCGTGCCCTGAGAGAACCGGCGCAGGCGCCGCAATGCCCCACCAAGTGACCGCTCGACCGCGATGAGCTCGTGCGCGGCATCCTCGTCGCCGCTCGCGAGTGCGCCCTCGGCCATTGCCGTCACGCGCTCATGGAGCTCGGCCAGGCTCGATGTCAGGGAAGAGATCTCGGCGGCGGTGGACATCCCGCGATGATGGCCGATGGCCAGCGTGGCTGCGCCATCGCCGCAACGGGGTGAGGCCGGCGTCCAGGAACCGTCTCGGAGTTCATGGTGCTCCTTGCGGGGCGCGCATCGACGTATTGGCGCCAGGACCTCCCGGGAGGCCCCAGTAGCCTTGTGAGCTCATGTCCCTGCGTGTCCTGGACCTACGCGGCGTCCGGCCGCCGTTCGACGCCGTCCTCCCGCGCCCGGCGGCGCCCGGGGCTGATGTCCACGACGCCGTCGCCCGGATCCTCGGGACGGTGAGAGAGGAACGCGACGCTGCGCTGCGGTCCTTCACGGCCGACCTGGACGGAGTGGATGTCTCCAGCGGGCTACGGATCCCCGCAGGCGAGCTCGACGAGGCCCGTTGTCGCGTCGAGTCCGACCTGCTCAAGGCGCTCGAGATTGCCTTCGGCCGCATCCTGGCCTACCACGAGCTCGAAGGTGAACCACCCGGCGACATGGTCGAGGGCGGTGTCATCGTCAGTCATCTGACGCGTCCGGTCGAGCGGGCCGGGATCTATGCCCCGGGCGGGAGAGCCCGCTATCCCTCCACGGTCCTCATGTGCGCGGCACCGGCACGGGTGGCGGGCGTCGGCAGCATCGCGTTGTGCGTGCCACCTGCCTCGGACGGACGCATAGACGATGCGACCTTGTGTGCTGCCTCGGTCGCCGGGGTCGACGAGGTCTACCGTGTCGGCGGAGCGCAGGCGATCGCGGCCATGGCGTACGGCACCGAGAGCATCCCCGCGGTCGACGTCATCGCGGGACCAGGCAACGCGTACGTCGCCGAAGCCAAGCGGCAGGTCTCGGGTGTCGTCGGCGTGGCCTCCGCCTTCGCAGGACCCTCGGAGATCGTGGTGGTGGCGGCGCCGGGAGCTCCGCCGGCCTTCGCCGCCATTGACGTGGTGGTCCAGGCCGAACACGGTCCCGACGGGCTGGCGTGGCTGGTGAGCTGGAACGCCGACCTCTTGAGCGCCGTGTCGGCTGAGGTGGACCGCATCGTGGCGGCTTCGGAACGGCGAGCCGACCTCGAGTCGACCCTGGCGACGGCCGGAATCGCCTGCCTCGTCGACGGACCAGAGCAGGCGCTGGCTGTTGCGAACGCCGTGGCTCCCGAGCACCTCGAGCTCATGGTGCCCGAGGCGGACGCGGGGGGACTGCTTCGGCTTGTGCAGAACGCAGGTGCCGTTTTCGTCGGAGAGTGGTCGCCGGCCAGCATGGGTGACTACGTGGCGGGGCCGAACCACGTCTTGCCCACGAACCGGACCGCGCGCTTCGCGTCCGCGTTGCGCGCCGACGACTTCCGCAAGCACGTGCACGCCGTCCGGGTCACCCCCGACGCGCTCCGGGTGCTCGGACCGCACGTCGTCACGCTGGCAGAGGCCGAGGGACTGCCCGCACACGCCGATTCGGTTCGGTGGCGCCTGCGGGCGCTGGACGACGGAGCTGACACGTGAGCGCGGTCCCGCCGGTGCGGCCCGACCTCTTGCTCTCGGAGGGATATCACTCGCCTCAGGTGGAGGCAGAGGTGCGGCTCAACACGAACGAGTCGCCGCTGGCCCCGCCCGAGGCGTGGCGCGAGGAGTTGCTCGCCGCGCTCGAGGAAGTCTCCTTCCACCGCTATCCGGACCGGCCCGCCGCCGAGCTGCGCGAGGCCGTCGCCGCGTTGCACGGGGTCACGACCTCGGAAGTCTTCTGCGCGAATGGGTCCAACGAGGTCCTGCAGTGCCTCCTGCTGGCATTCGGAGGACCCGGCCGCACGGCCCTCCTCTTCGAGCCCACCTACGCGCTGCATGCACACATTGCGCGCATCACCGGAACCACCATCGTCGAAGGCGCGCGCGACGATGACTTCCGGATTGATGCCGACGATGCGGTTGCGCTCCTTGGGGAGCGGCGACCCGACATCACCTTCTTGTGCTCGCCCAACAATCCCACCGGCTTGGCCGAGCCGCCGGCAACGGTCGCCGCCGTGTGCGGTGCCGCGCCGGGACTGGTCATCGTGGACGAGGCCTACGGGCAGTTCGCGCCATGGTCGGCGTTGGCGCTGCACGGTTCGGCCCACCCGGGTTTGGTGGTCACAAGGACCTTCTCCAAGACGTGGGCGATGGCCGGCGCGAGGCTGGGCTACCTGATCGCCGACGCCGCAGTCGTCGCGGCCTGCGAGTCGGTCGTCCTGCCGTACCACCTGTCGGTTCAGACGCAGCTGGCTGGGCTCCTCGCTCTGCGCCACGTACCAGAGATGGAAGCGCGCGTGGCCAACATCACCGAGGAGCGGGGCCGCGTCGCCGCCGCATTGGCCGACCTGCCGGTCGACACCTGGCCATCCGACGCAAATTTCATCCTGTTCCGCCCCCTCGAGCGCGACGCCGACGAGGTGTGGCATTCGCTCCTGGCCCACTCGGTCTTGATCCGTAACTGCGCCAGCTGGGACGGCCTGCGGGGCTGCTTGCGTGTCACCATCGGGACCGCCTATGAGAACGATCGCTTTCTCCACGCCCTGAAGGAGAGCCTGTGAGCACCGCCGCCCGTCACGCCAGCAAAGAGCGTGTCACCAAGGAGACCACAGTCGTCGCGTCGCTAGTCGTCGACGGGACCGGCCGCACCGAGGTGAGCACGGGGCTGCCGTTCTTCGACCACATGGTCGACCAGCTGGGCCGGCACGCTTCCTTCGACCTCAGTGTCCGCGCCGAGGGAGACCTGCATGTCGACGCACACCACACGGTTGAAGACGTCGGCATCGTCGTCGGAGCGTGTCTGGCGGATGCGCTAGGCGAGAAGGCGGGTGTGCGCCGCTTCGCTTCGATGCTCGTGCCGCTCGACGAGGCGCTGATCGAGGTGGCGCTGGACCTCTCGGGACGGCCGTACCTCGCCTACGGGCTCGACTTCGCGCCCGACACGCCAGGGCTCGGGACGCCACCATTCAACCCCCAGCTGGCGGAGGAGTTCTGGCGTGCCTTCGTGACCGCCGCCAACGTGACGCTCCACATCAGGTATCTCGAGGGCAAGAACACCCACCACATACTCGAGGCCAGCTTCAAGGGGGTGGCCCGGTGCCTGCGCGATGCGGTGCGTGTCGAGGGAGGTGGCATCCCCTCGACGAAGGGGAGCTTGTGACAGGCCTGCGCATCGCCGTCCTCGACTACGGCATCGGCAACCTGCGGTCGGCGGAAAAAGCACTGCAACATGTCGGGGCCGACGCCCGGCTCGTGAGCGACCCGGCGTCGGTCGAAGCGGCTGACGGAGTCGTGCTGCCTGGCGTCGGTGCGTTCGGGGCTTGCGCGCGGGCGTTGCGCGACAGCGGCTTGGAGCAGACGGCACGTGCCGCGCTCGACGCCGCCGTGCCGTTCTTCGGAGTGTGCGTCGGTTTCCAGCTGCTCTATGAGGGCTCGGTGGAGAGTCCCGATGCGTCGGGCCTCGGCGTGTTGCCGGGCACGGTTGGTGCCCTGCCTCCAGGTGTCAAGCATCCGCAGATGCAGTGGAACACACTGAAGGTTCGCGCTGAGGAGGCACCCAGGGCCCTCGAGGGACTGGGTGCGTGCCCGTGGGTGTACTTCGTGCACTCCTTCGCCCCACCGGTGGGGGAGGAGACGGTCGCGGTATGCGACTACGGCGGTCCCGTTGCGGCCCTGGCGGAGCGAGGGACACTCTGGGGCGCGCAGTTCCATCCCGAGAAGTCGGGTGCCACGGGCCTGGCGCTGCTGGCCAACTTCGTGCGCGTGGTTTCGACGGGTGCCTCGTGATGCAACTGCTGCCTGCGATCGACCTACGGGCCGGCGAGGCCGTGCGCCTCACACGAGGTGACTTCGCCCGTGAGGATCGATACGGCGACCCGGTGGCATTGGCCGTCCGCTACATCGATGGCGGTGCAGGCTGGCTTCACGTCGTAGACCTCGACGGGGCCCGCACCGGCGTCCCCCACGAACGAGAACTCGTGGGGGAGATCGTCCGCCTCGCGGCCCACGGCCGGGTCAACGTGCAGTTCGGGGGTGGGGTCCGCAACGATGACGACGCCGAAGAACTTCTCGCTTCAGGCGTGGCGCGGGTCGTACTGGGCACGGCAGCACTGGAGGAGCCCGCCTTAGCGGGGAGATGCGCGCGCCGCTGGCCCGGCCGGGTCGCCGTTGGGCTCGACTACCGGGTGGGAACGGACGGCGTCGCCGAGGCCCAGGCCCAAGGGTGGCTCACCGGGTCCGGACAGTCCCTCGACGACCTGCTCGAGCTGTGGGCACACGAACCGTTGGGCGCGGTCGTGGCCACGGCTGTGGCACGCGACGGCATGCTGTCCGGGCCGGATCTCAAGGGCCTTGCAGCGCTGCTGGAGGCCACGGCGTTGCCCGTGGTGGCCTCGGGTGGGGTGGCGGCGACGAAGGACCTGCTCGACCTGGCCGGCCTGGGCTCGCCCGAGCGGCGCCTGTCGGGAGCCATCGTCGGGAGGGCCCTCGTGGAGGGCCGCTTCAGCGTGGAGGAGGGTGTGGCCGCGTGCGCAGCGTCCGGTTGATCCCGTGCCTCGACGTCACCGGGGGGCGCGTCGTGAAGGGCGTTCGCTTCGTCGATCTGACCGACGAGGGCGACCCCGTCGAGCTGGCCGCCCGCTACGACGCCGAGGGGGCTGACGAGGTCACGTTCCTCGATATCACTGCTTCGTCGGACGGTCGCGACACGATGGTGGAGGTGGTGGCGCGCACCGCCGAGCAGGTCTTCATCCCCCTGACGGTGGGTGGGGGTGTCCGGGCGGCGGAGGATGCACGCCGCCTCCTCCGGGCCGGGGCGGACAAGATCGCGGTGAACACGGCCGCACTCGAGCGACCCGCGCTCGTGCGCGACATCGCCGACGAGTTCGGAGGCCAATGCGCGGTCGTGGCGATCGACGCCGCGGACTCGTCCGAACGGCGGCGGGTGGGAGGTGCATACGCACGGCGGACGCCGTCCAACGGGACGTGATGTCGTGGCCTGGGCGGCTGAGTGCGCCCGCAACGGCGCAGGGGAGATCCTGGTGACGTCCATGGACCGGGACGGGACGCGTGACGGTTTCGACCTGCCGCTGACGCGGGCGGTGGTCGACGCGGTCGACATCCCAGTTGTTGCTTCCGGTGGGGTCGGCCGCTTGCAGGACTTGGTCGACGGCGCGCTCGAAGGGGGCGCTGACGCGGTCCTTGCGGCGTCGATCTTCCACCGACGCGAATTCACGATCGGTGAGGCCAAGGCCTATCTGGCTGCCCATGGAGTGACCGTCCGCCCGGCGTGAGGGTGTCGCTGACCTGGGCGGGCGGCGTCGTGCGGTACCGTGCGAGGGTGCCCACGTCGACGAGGAAGAACGGGACCAGCAGGGCCAAGGCAAGCCAGACGCAGGCGCCCGAGGACAAACAGCCCATCTCGGTGCTCTTCGATCGCGTGATGGTGCAGATCTCGCCGACCGATGGCGAGCGCCGCTCCCGCGCCGGGATCTTGATCCCAGCCACCGCCCAAATCAGTCGCCGCTTGACCTGGGCCGACGCCGTAGCGGTGGGTCCGCACGTGCGGACCGTCAAGGTCGGCGACACCGTGCTGTTCAATCCCGAGGACCGCTTCGAGGTGGAAGTGCACGGCGAGGAGTACGTGATTCTGCGCGAGAGGGACATCCACGCGATCGCCTCGCCGCGCAACGACAGCGGCACAGGGCTCTACCTTTGAGCGCCCCGGGAGCCGAGGCGTCCACCGCGCCGGCTGCACCCGAGGGCGTGCCGCTCAGCGTCGACGAGGAGCTCGTCGCCGCCGTCGACTTCGCCAAACAGGCCAATGGTCTCGTGCCGGCCATCATCCAGGACGCGTCCGACAAGACCGTCTTGACGGTGGCGTACATGGATGCAGAGGCGCTGCGACGAACCTTGAGGACGGGACGCACCTGGTTCTTCAGCCGCAGCCGCCAGGAGTACTGGCAGAAGGGTGAGACCTCCGGCGACCGCCAGTACGTGCGCGAGGTGCGCCTCGACTGCGACGGCGACGCGCTCGTCGTCCTGGTCGACCAGCACGGGCGCGGCGCGTGCCACACGGGGGAGCGCACGTGCTTCTACCGCACGATCGGCACGGGTCCCGGGGTGCCCGCGCCGTGACGCCGGCTGGTGCGCCGAGCCCGGAGGCGGGCTCGGGCGTGCTCGGGTTCCAGCCTGACCCCGCCGAGTTCGCCGCGCTGGCCAAAGAACATGCCATCGTGCCCGTGTGGTGCGAGATGGTCGCCGACACGCTCACGCCGGTCGCGTGCTTCGCCAATGTCGTCGGCGACGGCGAGGGATTCCTCTTCGAGTCCGTCGAAGGCGGCGAACGCTGGGGCCGCTACTCGTTCGTGGGGCGTCGTCCGCTGGCCACGCTCACGGCGCGGGGCCGCATGGTCGAGACCACGGGCCGGCTCGGTTTGGCACCCTCCCAAGAGGGGATCCTGGCGGCGATCGAGGCATTGCTGGCGCGCTATCAATCGCCGGGGCTGGCCGGTCTCCCCCCTCTACACGGAGGGCTGGTGGGGTATCTCGGTTATGACGTGGTGCGCGAGGTCGAGCGGCTGCCGCACCCGCCCAGCGACGATCTCGGGCAGCCGGACGCCGCGCTGGTCGTGATCGGCCAGTTCTGTGCCTTCGACCACTGGCGCCAGCGCATCGTGCTCGTCGAAAACGTGGTGGTGCCCGAGGCCCCCGACGGCCTGGTCGACGAAACAGCGGTCGCCGCTGCATACGAGGCAGCCTGTGTCCGTCTCGGCCAGCTCGCGGCCGACTGCGCACGCCCGGGGGACGCCGGAGCAGCGGCCGGCGAGCTGATCGCCGCGCCACCGCCCGGGCTCGAGAAGGCCGATGCGGCACGCACGATGACGCCGGATGACTACAAGGCTGCCATTGGCGTCGCCAAGGACTACATCCGGGCGGGCGACATCTTCCAAGTCGTGCTCTCGCAGCGTTACGACCTGCTCCTCGACACGGACCCCTTCGACGTGTACCGGGCTCTGCGGCTGCTCAACCCGAGCCCCTATCTCTACTTCTTGAGGTTTCCCGAGCTCACCGTCGTCGGTGCGTCGCCCGAGCCGATGGTGCGCCTGCGCGACGGGACCGTGATCTCACGGCCGATCGCCGGGTCGCGGCCGCGTGGCGAGAGCGAACAACACGACCGCCTGCTGGAGGGGGAACTGGCAGAGGATCCCAAGGAGCTCGCAGAGCACATCATGCTCGTCGATCTTGCCCGCAACGACGTCGGGCGAGTCGTGCGGTTCGGAACCGAGAAGGTCGATGAGCTCATGACGATCGAGCGCTACAGCCACATCATGCACATCACGTCGCAGGTCTCAGGCGAGCTGGCCGAGGACAAAGGCCCGATCGACGTCCTGCGGGCCACGCTCCCGGCAGGCACGCTCTCGGGCGCGCCGAAGGTGCGCGCCATGGAGATCATCGACGAGCTCGAGCCGACCAAGCGCGGAGTGTACGGAGGCGTTGTCGGCTACATCGACTTCTCGGGCAACATCGACACCGCCATCGCCATCCGCACCATGGTGGTCACACCGGACGGCCGTGCCAGTGTCCAGGCGGGAGCAGGGATCGTCGCCGACAGCGATCCTCAGAGCGAAGACGAGGAGTGCGCGCACAAGGCGGGCGCACTCTTGGTGGCGGTCACGGCGGCGCGGCGCATGGCCGCGTCGCGGCGGGTCCCAGCGGGCCCGCCGACCGGGAGGGTTCGGTCGGCGCCGTGAGCGCACCGCCAGCCGAGGTCGACGCCTTGCGGTACGGAGCCGGTGCGTATCGGGCCCCCCGGGACGTGCTGGCGGTCCGCGGTCCCGAGGCCGAGAGCTACCTGCAGGGCCAGCTGAGCGCGGACCTCTCGAGTCTGGCGGTCGGTGCATCGGCCGACTCGCTCCTGCTCGAACCAGACGGGAAGCTGTCTGCCCTGCTGCGTGTGACACGCAGAGACGGCCAGAGCTTCCTGCTCGACGTCGAGGGCGGGTACGGCGACGCTGTCGTGGCGCGGCTGCGCCGGTTCCTCTTGCGGTCCAAGGTGGAGATCGAGGTGCTGCCCTGGCGCTGCCTGTCGCTGCGGGGTGCAGGCGTGGGCGAGGCGGCCGCCGGGCTGCTGACCGTCTTGGCCGAGCGAGGCGTGGTGGCGGTGCCGTTCTCGTGGAACGGGTGGACGGGCGTGGACATGCTCGGCCCGGGCGACGTAATCCTCGGGCCCGAGGCGCTGGACCTACCGGCTGGTGTCATGGCCTGCGGTGCCGAGGCGGTCGAGGCCTGTCGGATCGTGTCAGGGATCCCTGCCATGGGAGCAGAGCTCACGAACAAGACGATCGCCGCGGAGGCCGGGCTGGTGGAGCGCACGGTCAGCTTCACCAAGGGCTGTTACACCGGCCAGGAGCTCGTGGCGAGGATCGACTCCCGCGGCTCCAATGTGGCGCGCCGGCTGGTCGGCGTGTTGGCGCCCGAGGGCGCAGTGGACACCGAGCAGCCTTTGTCGCGGGGCATGACGCTGCACGCCGGCGAGGCGCCCCCGGGAGACGGCGCCGCGGACGACAAGGTGGTGGGTACCCTCACCTCAGCCGCCTGGAGCCCCGAGCTGGGCGCCTGGGCGGCGCTCGGCTACCTGCATCGCAGCGTCGAGGCCCCCGCATCCGTGCGGGTCCGATCGGGCGAAGGAGTGGGCGGTTCCTGGCCGGCCCGCGTGGTGACGCTCCCGATGGTCGGCCGCGTCGGCCAGCCCTGACGAGCGGCGTGCCCGCCCCGGCGCACGGCGTTCGACGGGCGGCGGCCCTGACGGTCGGCGTCGCGTACGCGGTGGGTGCGGCGATGGCGACGCCATTCAGCTGGCCGGCCGATCTGCTGACCGCACTGCCGATCGGCGCCCTCGCCGTTGCGGTGCTCGTCCGCTGGCCGCTCCATCCTCGGGCTGGAGTCGAACTGCCTGACGGGGGCACACGGCATCCGTATGCCCCGTGGATCGCCCTCCTGGCGGCCGTGGTCGCCTGGGAGCTCGTGCAGTACGCGTCGGCCGGTAGCCGGGCGCTGCACCCGACGCTCAGCTCTATGGCCGACGCGGTCGATCGCTACGTTCTGCTCAAGGCCGTCGTCCTCTTCGCGTGGCTGTGTCTCGGCGCCGCCATCGTCCACGCCGGCGGGCCGCGGCGGTCGGCGGCGGCGGCTCGTGAGGTCGGCGCAGGGGGCGAGGCGTGAGCAGTGCAGAGGTCTACGTGGTCTGGGCGCTGCTCGGCCTCGTGCTGCTCGGCCTGTGGGCCTGGTCACGCTCGGACCAGGCCGCCATCGCTCGCCCTGGCGTGGTCCTCGAACGGCTGGCCAACGGGCCACTGTTGCGGGTGGCTCTTGTCGCGGGATGGATGTGGGTGGGCTGGCACCTCTTCGCCCGCTGAGGCGTTGGCCCTCGGGCCGGCTGGCCGTCGCCGAGGTGACCCGAGTTGCAGACGCACCGTGACTGCAACCGAACGTCACCGCATATGACACAACGCGAGCGCAACATCCCCGGATGGCAGCCAGGGGGGAGGAGCGGGCGACGAGAACCACGCCGCTCCCGGACCCGATGCCTTGGCGAGTCGTGGGCTGGATGTTCCGAGACGGCGAGTGCATCGCCATCGAGCGCCAGAGTGACCAGCCCACGTCGGGCACAAGGGGAGAGTGATGATCAGGGTCATCCATCTCGCAGAGGACGGCACCGAGATGGCCGCCATAGAGGTCGACGACTTCACGATCGAAGTCATCTACTCAGGCATCGCGGACATGCTCCGCGCCGCAGCCTCGGACGGCCCGTGTGCGGTCGGATATGACGCCCTTCCGCACGACGCGCGCCAACGGCGCGAGAAGATCCTGACGCGCATCCGCGACTGACAGGGCTGTACGGCGGCCTCACGGGCTGCCGATTGTGCGTGCCCAGGCCCGCGATCGCGGGTCGCCGGGCTGACCGGCGCGAGGAGCGAGACAGCGACCGTGTGTCGCCGTTCCGGGAGTCTCCGACGACCGGCGACGGATCCGAAGATCCCGAAGGTGTCCGAGGGTCCGTGAGGATGAACCGGGAGCCCCATTCGCCCGAGGGCACGGTGGGCCGGCCCCGAAAGGGCGCGCAGCTACGCTGAAGCGTCATGCCCACGTATCTGGAGGACATCGTCGCCTCCCATCGGGCCGCGCGCGGCGGACGACGGTCGTCCGCTTGGTGAGCTGCTCGAACGCGCCGCCGAGACGCCGTTGCCCCTCGATTTTGGCGATTCGCTGCGTCGCGACGGGTTGGCCTGTATCGCCGAGATCAAGCGGCGCTCGCCCTCCAAGGGCGACCTCGATCCGGGGCTGCAACCAGAGCGCGTGGCCAAGGAGTACGCCGCCGGCGGTGCCGCCTGCCTCTCGGTGCTGACCGACGATCAGTACTTCGGGGGGTCCGCAGCCGATCTCGTGGCGGCCCGCCAGGCGTCCGGCCTCCCCGTGTTGCGCAAAGACTTCACGGTGCAGGAGGCTGACGTCGTCGATGCCCGCTTGATGGGCGCCGATGCCGTCCTCCTGATCGTTGCTGCACTGGACGACGAGGAGTTGCGACGGTATTCGGGAAGAGCCGACGAGCTCGGACTGACGGCGCTGGTCGAGGTGCACGACGAGACCGAGCTCGGGCGTGCTCTCGCCGCCGGGTCGCGGGTGGTCGGCGTGAACCAGCGTGACCTTCGCAGCTTCGAGGTGGACCACGAGCGGGCGTGCGCGTTGGCGCGACGAATCCCCTCCGATGTGGTCGCGGTCGCCGAGTCAGGGATCCGCGACGCCGACGATGCGCGCCGGCTCGCGGAGGCGGGGTACGACGCGATCTTGGTCGGCGAGACACTCGTGCGGGCGGACGATCGCACGGGCCGACTCCGGGGCCTGGTGGGGCATCCCGTCGGACCGCGATGAGCGAGGATCTCTTCGTCAAGATTTGTGGCGTCACGTCTGAAGCCGACGCGCTGCTCTCGGTCAGCCTGGGCGCGTCGGCGGTGGGGTTCATCTTCGCTCCTTCGCCGCGTCAGGTTTCGGTGCGGCTGGCCGGGGACATCGCCAAGCGGCTTCCGGAGCATGTACTGACCGTGGGTGTCTTCAGGGACGAGGCGCCGCAACGTGTCGTGGAAGCGGTGCGAGTGGCCGGGCTCGGTGCCGCGCAGTTGCACGGGCACGAGACAGCCGAGGAGACCCAGTGGGTGCGGGCTCGCGTGCCGACGGTGATCAAGGCGTTCCGGGCCGGCGAGCCCAGCATCGGACGCTTCGACACGTTCGGGGCCGACTACCTCTTGGTGGACGGCGACAACCCCGGCTCAGGCAAGGTCTTCGACTGGCGCCTGGCAGAGGGCGTGTCCGACCCTCATCGCCTCATCGTCTCCGGTGGCCTCGGGCCCGACAACGTCGGACAGGCAGTGGCACACCTGCGTCCGGCGGGCGTCGATGTCTGCAGCGGGGTGGAGGCAGCTCCGGGACACAAGGATCCCCTCAAGCTTCGCGACTTCATTGCGCACGCGAGGCAGGCCGTGGCCGACGTCGAGGCCAGGGACGCGGTGGAACACCTGGCAAGCGAGGAGCCCTACGACTGGAGGGACGCATGAGTGACGAGGGCTTCATGGCGCACCCGGGGCCCGACGGCCGGTTCGGTGACTTTGGGGGTCGATTCGTCCCCGAGTCCCTCATGCCCGCGTGTCTCGAACTCGAGAAGGAGTTCGATGCTGCCTGGGGAGACTCGGCTTTTCGCACCCAGCTCGACGACCTCCTCCGCGACTACGGCGGCCGCCCCACCCCGGTGACGGAGTGCGCCCGGCTCTCGGAGCGCCTGGGCGTGCGGGTGTTGCTCAAACGGGAGGACCTGGCCCATACCGGCTCGCACAAACTCAACAACGTCGTGGGACAGGCGTTGCTCACCACCCGCATGGGCAAGCCGCGGATGATCGCCGAGACGGGCGCAGGGCAGCACGGCGTGGCCACCGCTACGGCGGCGGCGCTGTTCGGGCTCGAGTGCACCGTGTTCATGGGCGAAGTCGACACCAAGCGCCAGGAGCTCAATGTGTTCCGCATGGAGTTGTTGGGCGCTGAGGTCCGCCCTGTCGCCTCGGGAAGCCGGACCCTCAAGGACGCCGTCAACGAGGCCATGCGGGAGTGGGTGGCCACGGCGGAGACGACGCACTATTGCCTCGGGTCTGTCATGGGCCCGCACCCATTCCCCTACATGGTGCGCCAATTCCAATCCGTTGTCGGCAACGAGTCGCGTGTGCAGTGTCGCACCCTCCTCGACGGCTGCGATCCCGACGTCGTCGTGGCGTGCATCGGAGGCGGCTCCAACGCCGCGGGGACCTTTGCCGGTTTCGTCGACACCGACGCTCGACTGGTGGGGGTGGAGGCTGCGGGCGGCGCGGCCATGACGAACGGGATCCCGGGGGTCCTCCACGGCATGTATTCGCGCCTACTCCAGGACGAGGTCGGGCAGATCGAAGAGGCAGTCTCCATCTCGGCCGGTCTGGACTACCCGGGTTTGGGCCCCGAGCACGCGCACCTGGCCTCCATCGGGCGAGCCGAGTACTCCACCGCGAACGACGGCGAGGTGCTCGAGGCCTTCCGCCTCCTTAGCCACACCGAGGGCATCATTCCGGCCCTCGAGTCCGCGCACGCCGTGGCCTGGGTGGCCCGTTGCGCCGGGACCGAGGCGCTGCCGAAGGGGTCGACTGTGCTGGTGACGTTGTCCGGCCGGGGGGACAAAGACGTTGCACAGGTGCGCGAGATCTTCGGGAACACGACCCCCGATGCCTGATCTCGAGAAGGAGCTCCGCGCCCGGCGCGAGCGCGGCCGCAAGCTGCTGATCCCTTACCTGATGGGCGGCATGACCGAGGACTGGGGACACTCGTTGGCAGCGGTGATCGCGGCCGGCGCGGACGCCGTCGAAGTGGGCATCCCGTTCTCCGATCCGATGATCGACGGTCCCGTCATCCAAGAGGCCGCGCTGCGGTCCCTCGCCCGAGGAACCACGCCCGAGCTCGTACTCGACGGACTTGCGAGAGCGGAGGCACCCGTCCCTGTGGCCGTCATGACCTACTACAACCTCGTCTTCCGCGCCGGGCACAAGCGCATGGCGAGGTCGCTGGCTGCCGCAGGTGTGCGGGGCGCCATCGTGCCCGATCTGCCCGTCGAAGAACTCAGCCCATGGGCGGCGGAGGCCGACGCGGCCGGAGTCGACACGGTGCTCCTG
This sequence comes from uncultured Acidimicrobiaceae bacterium, assembly GCA_963725895.1. GTDB lineage: Bacteria > Actinomycetota > Acidimicrobiia > Acidimicrobiales > RAAP-2 > Bog-473. Next base: position 305,383 of record CAVSAJ010000001.1, read on the forward strand.
GTGGCGCCGTCAAGCCCGCCGGAGCGGGTGGAGAGGATCTGCGCCAGGGCGCGCGGGTTCGTCTATGCGGTGGCGCGCATGGGGGTCACGGGCGAACGCGCCGCTCTCGGGTCCGACGCTGCGCTGGTCGTCGACCGGGTGCGCCAGTGCACCGACATGCCGGTCTGCGTCGGCATCGGGATCTCGACGCCCGAGCAAGCGGCCGAGGCCTGCCAGATGGCGGACGGCGTCGTCGTGGGATCCGCGCTGGTGCGACGGCTGCTCGAGGGCGGTGGGCCCGAGGCCGCCTCTTCCTTCGTAGGCTCACTGCGCGAGGCGATCGATTAAACCCGGCCCCTGAGGTCCGCAGCGACCGCTTCGGCGATGACGCGCTGTCCGGTCGCGTTCGGGTGGGCGGCGCGCCACACGTAACCCCGCACGTTGCGCTCCGCGGCCAGTGCGGCCGACTTCAGCGACGAGCACGGCACCGGCGCATGCAGGTCGTCGAGGCCGGTACATGTCTTCGCTGCCGCGACCTTCTCCGCGTCCGACGCCAATGTAATGTCCGAGAGGGGCTCACCCGAGAAGACCCAGGGGTTGGCGGTACAGATGCCATGACCGTCGAGGGCGGCGGTGATGTCGAGCAGACGCACGTTCGCGACGTGGTGCGCACGAGCGTCGGCCACGGCGCCCGCGATGGCAGTGTTCAGGTCGGACAGGACCAGCTGGGCGGCGGCATACGTGCTGGCAGCATTGGGCTCGAGCCCGGCGCAGACGAGATTGGTGTGCGATCCGGACGCCGCGGCGCCTCCTGCGATCTGTGCGGGCGTCGGAATCGGCTGGTAGTAGTCGATCACCGCCACCGTGGCGGCGTGGGGAGCGACCGCTTCGATTGCGTCGGCCAGGGTGGTGCGGACGCGTGACAGCTCTGCGGCTAGCTGCGGCGTGACGTGCCCGCCGACGACGCACCGCGTGCCGAGGCCGAGGCTGATCCCCTCGACGCGGGCGAGCTCGTACTCGAGGCATGCGGAGAAGTGAATGTCGTCTGCGCCGTCCTGCAACAGAACCAGTCGGGCCGGATGGTGCGCCAGGTCGGCGGCTGCGATCTCGTCGCCCAGGTTCCGGGCTTGCTGTGGGGGCACGGGACACTGGCCGTCGCGTGAGGGGTTGTCAGCCGGATCGGCCACCGCCCCGCTGATGGACAGTTGGTCGCCGACAAGGTGGCAGTTGGTCGGGCGCACCGTCATGGAGAGACGCATGCGCGCTGCGACCAGGCTCGGATAGGCGAGGGCCGACGGACCTTGGGAGAGCGCGTGCGGGGGCAACCCGACCTGCGGGGTCACGTACGGGTTGGCCAGCCCATGTCCGTAGGGCACCGAGTCCCCGAGGGCGACCACCCGCGTGGAGGTGGCGGGGGAGCGGGGCGCAGATGTGGTGCCCCGGGTCTCCACGACCACGACGACGGCGGCGAGAGCCACGAGCACGGCGGCGGCCACGACCCAGAGCCGGACGTTGCGGCGACGCGACGCGTCACGTCCAGAATGCAGGCTTCTCATCCACCCAACCACCTCGAAAGGTCGCCGCCCGGGCCGGCAGCAGACGTGCGACCTTAGTGGCCTGGCTCAGTCGGGAGGCAGCAGGACGAGGCAGCCGTTGTGGCCTCCGAACCCAAACGAGTTGGAGAGGACGGCACTCGGCTCCCACTGTCGGGGCGCGCCGTGCACGATCGGGATCGTGATCTCGGGGTCAGGCTCTTCATACCCCGCGGTCGGCGGGATGGTGGCACGATCGATGGTGAGCACGGCGGCGACCGCCTCGATGGCACCGGCCGAAGCCAGTCCGTGACCCGTGACGCCCTTGGTGGAGGTGACGAGCGGACCTGACTCGCCGAAGACTTTGGTGATGGCGCGCGCTTCGGCGAGGTCGTTGAGTGGCGTGGAGGTGCCGTGCGCGTTGATGTGGCCGACGCCCGAGGGCGCGATTTCTGCGTCCGCGAGTGCCAGTTCCATGCACGCGACTGCACCAGCGCCGTCGGGCGCAGGAGCAGTGATGTGGTGGGCGTCCGCCGTGCTCGCCGCACCGACAATTTCGGCGAGGATTGTCGCGCCACGGACGACGGCGCGGTCCCAATCCTCGAGCACGAGCGCTGCGGCACCCTCGGTCATCACAAAACCGTCGCGCCGGATGTCGAAGGGACGCGAGTTGCCTGACGAAGACAGTGCGGTCATGTTCGAGAACGCGGCGATCGCCACCGGGTGCATGCTGGCCTCTGACCCCCCACCGATGGCGACCTCGCAGCGGCCGGTCGCAATGAGCCGGGCTGCCGCCGCGATCGCGTGGGTGCCCGCCGCACATGCGGTGCAGATGACCTCGGAAGGGCCGCGCCAACCGAATCGCATGGAGATGCCGGCCGCACCGGCGTTCGCCATCATCATCGGCACCAGTCGGGGTGAGACCCGGTCCGGACCCTTTGCGTTGTAGACGCCCACCTGGTCGGCCAGCGTCTCGAAACCGCCGACGCCGGTGGCGAAGATCACGCCGGCCTTGGCGGGGTCGACCGCCAGATCTCCAGCCGCCTGGTACGCCATGTCCGCCGACACCATCGACAACTGGGCGAAGCGATCGAGCTGGCGCACTTCTTTGGGGCCGAACCAGTCGGTGGGCTCGTACTCGCGCACCGGGCCGCCGACCACTGACGGATGGAGGAGGCCGTCCCAGAGCGCCTCGACGCCGACGCCGCAGCAGGTGACCGCCCCCAGGCCGGTCACGGCGACACGCCGCCCCCGGATCGGACCCTCGGCGCCGATCCCGATATGCATCAGAGCTTTGAGGAGATCAGGTCGAACGCCTGGCCCACGGTGCTGATGTCTTCGAGCTCGGTCTCCTCGACCGTGATGTCGAAGGCCTCCTCGAGCGCCATCACGAGCTCGACCAGGTCGAGACTGTCGGCGTCGAGATCCTCAGCGAACTTGGCTTCCTTGGTGATCTTGTCTGCCGGCACCTGCAGTACCTCCACGGCGCACTCGCGAAACTTCTCGAACGCTGCGTCGCTGTCCACTCGCTGCTCCTTTGCCTATTTGGTTCTCTTGCACGCTACAGCCCCATGCCCAGCCCGCCGTCGACCGGGACCACAGCCCCGCTGACGTAGCCAGCGGCGTTCGAGGCCAAGAAGCCCACAACGGCTGCGACGTCCCCGACGCTCCCTGCGTGGCCCAGAGGGACCTGGCTCGTCATCGCAGCAACCCGCTCCGCGCCCAGGCTCGCCGTCATGTCTGTGTCGATCAGCCCAGGCGCCACCACGTTCACCGTGATCTGACGGCTTCCGACCTCGCGGGCGATGGCCCGTGCCATACCCACGAGCCCCGCCTTGGACGCGGCGTAGTTGGCCTGGCCGGGCAGGCCGACGAACGCGCCCACCGAAGAGACGAAGATGATGCGGCCGGAGTGAAGTCGGAGCATCTTCGCCACGGCGCGCTTGGCGACACGGAATGATCCGGTGAGGTTCGCGTCGATCACATCGAGAAAGGCCTGATCGCTCATCCGCAGCAGGAGTGAGTCCATGGTTATGCCCGCGTTGGCGACCAAGACCTCGACAGGACCCCAGCGCTCCTCGATCGCCGAGAACGCCGCCTCCACCTCGTCGGGATTGCGAACGTCACAACGAACGGCAAGGAAGCGCTGCGGATCGCCACCCTCGGGAGGGTCCGGGGTCTCAGCCGAGCGGAAGGTCGTCGCGACCTGGTCGCCATTGGCCAGGAACCAGGCGACGCACGCCGCGCCGATGCCGCGGGTACCGCCTGTCACGAGCACGACCGCCATCAGCGCGTATCGGGAACGCGGAGCCAGGCGAGCGGCTGGCCCTCCTGGACCCGTTCGCCGTCGGCAGCAAGCCAGCGGATCACTTGGCCCGCGAATGGCGTGCGCACCTCGGAGACGCCCACACGGCCGACCAGATCGCCGACTTCGATCGCGGAGGATTGTTCGGCCCCCTCCGCGGTGCCGGGGAGGAGGCCCGTCCCGGGCGCACGGAGTGAGGCCTCAGGGCTGAAGATCCCACTCGACGGACTCACCACCACTCGTTCGGACATGTAGAGGTGCTCGCCCTGGTGCAGAGCCGGCTCGGCCCGCCACGTCCCGGCACTCCCGATCTGGTCCATGAGGGTGTCGAGGTCCTCGGGCTTCGAGACGGCCAAGGACTGGATCTCGGGCAGACTGCGCTTGGCCAGTCCGCTCAGGACTCCGCCCGGTCCGAGCTCCAGGAGTGACGTGAGGCCGAGGCCGGCGAACGTCTCGAGGGTTTGTCGCCAGCGGACCGGGCTGCACAGCTGCGCGGAGAGTAGCCCCGGCCACTCCGCCGGATCGTCGTGCACGTGCGCGTCGACGTTGGCGACCACCCGAACTTCGGGCGCCAGGAACGTCACCTCGGCGAGCGCCTTGCGCAGGTCCGCCCGCGCGCCCTGCATGAGCGGCGTGTGGAACGCCCCCGAAACCTGAATTGGCATGACCCGCTTCGCGCCGAGTCCCTTGGCCAGCTCGCCGGCAAGAGCAACTGCTTCGGCGGTGCCCGCGATGACAACTTGTCCGGGCGCGTTGTAATTGGCAACCCAGACGTCACCCTCGGCGCGCATACAGGCGGCCTCCGCGTCGTCGTCCGCGATGCCGAGCAGGGCGGCCATCGTGCCGGGCGCTTCCTCCCCGGCACGGGCCATGGCCTCGCCGCGGGCAACCACGAGACGGATCCCGTCTTCGAACCCGAGTGCCCCGCTTGCCACCAGCGCGGTGTACTCGCCGAGACTGTGCCCCGCGCACGCAGCTGGCGTGAGACCGATGCGCTCCACGGCGTCCAGCACGACAAGGCTCAAGACGGTGGTGGCCAGCTGTGCATTCTCGGTCTGGGTCAGTTCCTCAATGGGAGCGTGCAAGAGGAGCTGCGCCAGGTCCCTCTCGGCGGCGGCGGAAGCCTCTTCCACGACTTCCCACGAGGGGTGGTCGACCCATGGCTCACCCATTCCGGCACGTTGCGATCCCTGTCCGGGAAAGGTGAAAACCAACACGTGACCGAACGGCTCCAATCGTCGGGGGTGGGGGAAGCTCACAGTGTGGCATGTGAGGGCGGGCGCGACCCACGATGATCGACGCCGTCGCACCCTGGGTGCGATCAGGGCCACATCACGGCAGCTACCCGCTGCTCACCTCCTGGAAAGCGGGTGTGACGGCAGGTGCGAACTGTGATGTGGCGACGGGCATGGAACGGCTCCTCGGCTGGCACGTCGGCCTCGTCCTGCCAGCCGGCCTCCCGGCTCGCGGGACCCCCTCAGCCTTTGGGTGCGGGGTCCCACGTGGCCGGGCGAGGCACGCCTCTCGACGGCCACCGCCGAGCGGAGAGCCGGCCCGCTTCGGGAATTGGGCCGCCGTTGTGGCCACGCGGGCCGTTGTGTCGGTGGAGTCGTCGACGCAGCCGGACGGCATCATCGATGCGGGCGGATGGCTTGAGATCCTCACCAACCGGCCTCACGCATGGCTTGTGGAGCCTTTTCGCTGGTGGGGTGCCACCGCTGCGAAACCACCAGTCCGTAGAGTGAGTTCGCCCATTTGGGGGTGGCGACGACGCACATGATCAGACTCAACCCGCACCGCATCAGCCCTTGGCTCGCCGCGCTCGCCGCGCTCGCCGCGGTCGCCGCGGTCGCCCTCTGCGTGCCCGCCCTCCTGGTGCCCGGCACTGCGGCGTCGGCCTCTGCAGTCTCGGGGGGTGCGACGTCAGGGACCGCCAGCACCTCATCGGCTCCTGGCAGCACCGGAACGGGGGCCGGCGGAGCGAAGTCGTCCTCCTCAGAGGGCGGCCAGGCCACCTCGACCGACGCGCTCGGGGTGTACGCGGGCCCGGGCAATCTCGCCGGCGTGCACGCCTTCGCGGCGGGTTCCAAGCAGCCGGTCACCTACGCGATGGATTTCTTGCCCGGCAACAGCTGGTCGACGATCTCGCACCCGCAAAGCCTCCTGGCCCAGTGGTACGCGATGGGGTACTCCATGGTCTGGGGACTCCCGATGCTGCCCAATAAGGGTGGGTCGCTCGCAACAGGAGCCACCGGAGCGTACGACCGGTACTTTGCCGATGTTGCCCGCGCCATGGTGGCGGCGGGCCAGGGGAGCTCCATTATCCGCCTGGGTTGGGAGTTCAACGGCATCTGGTTCCCCTGGGGAGCGGACGGACACGCCACGCAGTTCATCGCCTACTGGCGCCACATCGTCACGACCATGCGTTCAGTGCCCGGCGCGCACTTCACCTTCGAGTGGAACCCGAGCCGAGGCGACCTTGGCGTCGGCAATCTCGCGGGCTTCTATCCCGGTGACAAATACGTGGACTATGTGGGCCTGGACGTCTTCGACGTCGAATGGCAGAGCTATCCGGGTTCCAAGGCCGAGTTCGCCCATATCGAGTCGGGTCCGTACGGTCTCAATTGGCTGGCGGCTTTCTCGAAGAAGCACAACAAGCCGATGGTCTTTCCTGAGTGGGGACTCGGCTGGGGTCAGTCGCACAACGGCGCTGCGGTCACGGGCTCGGGCGCGGTGGGGGAGGGGACGACCAAGTCTTCGTCACCGATATGACGCGGTGGTTCGCGACGCATCGTGTCTTTGAGGCGACGTATTGGGACTATGGAACGAGCAGCGTGGCAGGGTCGAAGAACCATTCGGTGCGACTTGCGTTTGCTCGCATCGGTCCTCCGGCGCAGTCCCGGCTCGCCAATCAGTAGCGACCGCGCCCACCCGGCTCACGAATGGCGTCCGTGCCGGAGACTGCAGAACGAGGTGGCGTACACAGCGCTCGGGCGTCGTTGACAATCGCAGCGGGAGATCAACTGAGTCACTGAGGCTGCACAACTCTGCTTTCACAATGAACGCACATGCCACTGGTGTGTCAGTTCGCGAACGTGAAGGTAGGCCTTTCGTGTTGTCCGGCGTTGGCATGCAGCGCACGCCAAACGTTGAATCGATCAGGCTTCCGATCCGTTCAAGTCCCCCGTTGCACGCTCCGACCTAAGCCGCATAAGTCGGTTGAGCGTGATCGGGGGGGACGTGCGGGAACGCCGGGGGCTCGCGAAAGCAGCTACGAATCTGCCGTCGGGGACTCCCGGCACCGCAGACGCTCGAAGGCCTTCCACATGGTCCAAGCAGTCGCACTCGGCGTCAGCGTCATGGCGGCCGGCCTCAGTCTCGGGTTGGAGGACCAGCACTGCGGCCCAGGCCAGCACACCGGGCCATCGGCGAATTGGTATGGCAGCGGCAACTTCTTCGCCGCCGACGAGTCCGGTGGCTACTGGATGACCACGCCCGATGGGCGCTGTCTCGGCACTGGGCGGCGCGGCGAACTTTGGCTCGCTCGCCGGCATGCCGCTCAACAAGCCGATCGTCGGTATGGCTGGAACACCAGACGGGCGGCGGCTACTGGCTCGTCGCCTCCGACGGCGGCATCTTCAGCTTCGGGGATGCGCACTTCTACGGATCGACGGGTTCGTTCCACCTGAACAGGTCGATCGTCGGCATGGCCGCGACACCCGACGGCCGCGGCTACTGGCTCGTAGCCTCCGACGGCGGCATCTTCAGCTTCGGCGATGCTCACTTCTACGGATCGACCGGTTGGTTCCACTTGAACAAGGCGATCGTCGGCATGGCCGCGACTCCCGATGGCGGCGGGTACTGGTTGGTGGCCTCCGACGGCGGCATCTTCAGCTTCGGCGATGCCGCGCTTCTACGGGTCAACCGGTTCGCTGCAGCTGGAGAGCCCCATCGTTGCCGTGACGTCATCGCCCGACGGAGCCGGTTACTGGCTGGTGGCGGCCGACGGCGGTGTCTTCAGTTATGGCGACGCGCCCTTCTTTGGGTCATTGGGTGGCACCGGTGCCTCGGTGTCGGGTTTGGCGGCGAACACGGACCAGCCCGGCTACCAGCTGATCGAGAGCGATCAGGTGTCGCAGTGGTTCGGACCGTCAACTTCGTCGGGGCCCGGATCCACGTCGACGACCACATCCACGACCAACCCGACCGCGTCGACGACCCCACCCCGCTCCACGACCACGACATCCACCACGACGTCCACCACGACGCCACCGTCGACGACCACCACCACGACCCAGGGCAGTAGCGGCTCGGACCCGCCCGCAGGCGGAGCGATCCTGGGGGTCTACGCGGGCAGTGGGGACCCCCAGGCAGTGTCGGACTTCTCGGCGAGCGTGGGCTCGCAGCCCGCCTACGCGATGGACTTCCTCAACGGCAGCACCTGGTCGACCATCACCGCGAACGGCTATCCCTACACCAGCTGGGCCGGGAAGGGCTTCAAGATGATCTGGGGCGTCGACATGCTGCCCAACTCCTACTCGCCCAACTCGAACGCGAGCGTGGCGGGCGGCAGCTGCTACGGGCTCACCCAAGAGGCCGCCGGCGACTTCAACACCGACTTTGCCACCGTGGCCAAGAACATGGTGGCCGCCGGCTTCGGCAGCTCCATCATCCGCTTGGGATGGGAGTTCAACGGCGGCTGGTTCCCCTGGGCCGCCGGCGGCTGCCCGTCAGCCTTCGTCGGCGCCTTCCAACAGGTCGTCACCGCCATGCGCTCGGTCCCGGGCCAGAGCTTCACCTTCGAGTGGAACCCCACCCGGGGCGACCAGGGCGTCGGCAATCTGGCCACCTTCTATCCGGGCGACTCCTACGTGGACTACGTCGGCCTCGACGTCTACGACATCGAGTGGGCAACGTACCCGGGCATGCCCACCGAGTTCTCCGACATGGAGACGCAGACCGACGGGTTGAACTGGCTCGCCTCCTTCGCGAGCGAGCACAACAAGCCCATGGTGTTCCCCGAGTGGGGCCTCGGCTGGGGGACCTGCTCGGCTGACGGTCAGCCGGTCAGCGCTTCGAACGACCAGGTCTGTGGCGGCGACGACGCCCAGTTCATCAACCTCTCGGCCCATTGGTTCGCCACCCACAACGTGGCCGAGGCCACCTTCTGGGACTACGGCACGAGCAGCATCGACGGGGGCTCGAACCCCAACACGGCGCTCGCCCTGGAGGCCGACTTCGGCTGAGGGCCGCCAACGGCGGCCGGCGAGCGCGGCAGGCGCCCAGGCGAACGAGGCCTAGGCGAACACGGGAGCCGTGGCCGCGGGCTTGGCAGAACACGACCACGGCCCCCGATCCGGGCGGCACCGCTGCGCACCGTCCGCCGTGGTGCACACCCTGCGGGCCGCAACGATCTGTCGTCTCGGTGCGGAGTCCGAAGCTGCGGCACACCATAGAGATGCCCTGTCCCAGCGATGTCTCGCGGGACCCGCTGCTCTCACGCGGGAGAAGGTCCGGCCGCCGGAACGGGTCAGGTGTCAGCCGGTGCGGCGGCCTCGGCTCCCACGGCTGATTCCGGCAAGGACGGCGTTGTTGCGTCGAGCAGGTCCATCGCCGGCTCCGGTCGGTCCAGCCGCCCGCCGACTGGCCCACAGAGGGCAAAGAGGCACCACAAGACCTGGGGGAGGCCGCCGTTGCTGACGAAGGGCCACGTGATGCCGAGCAGAAGCAGGCTGACCACGCACACCACCAGGGAGCGCCCGATGGCTTGTTCGACTGGGTCACGCGATCGTGACGCTTTCCTGGCATGGTCGAAGGCCCCCCAGAGGAGGACCAGGTACATGATCAAGATGGGGTAGCCGCCCTCGATGAGCAACCCGATGTACTGCGATTCGGGATAGGGCCACGTGATGGTGGAGGGAAGCACGAGCCCGTACCCATCGAGGGGCCGCTGCGCTACGGCGGGCAGGTACTGCTGAGTCCAGACGTCCGTCCGGAAGGACACCGTCTGGGGTTCGAGCGTGCCCTTGCTCGAGCCGGCGACGCTCCCGAACTGGTTCGTCAGCCGGTTGCCGATCACGGGGCCGACAAGGATGATCGAGAGGGCGGCCGCGACGGCGAACCACACGATCATCTTGCGGAAGCGCCCGTACTGGATGGCGAGGACGAAGACGCCGCCGATCAGGCAGATGAGCACGGAGAGCTCCGCAGACAACAGGATCCCGATGACCATGAGGAAGCCGAGGAAGATGGAGAGACGCGGCCGGCGTTTGAGCTGTCCCGCCAAGGCCAGCGCGATGAGCACCAACAAGATGGGCAGGAAGTACCCGGCCAGCGCCGCCCAGTTCCCAAAGAGGGACGTCGCCCGGATGATGCCCGAGGTGCCGACCGGACTGACCTTTCCAGTGATGTCGTAGAGGGAGGTACGCAGGCCGCCGACGCCGACCTCTTGCAGCATGGCGAGGATCGCGATGGGCACGGTGACGGCGATCAGCGTCCAGAGCCCCCAACGTCGTTGCGTGCGCGTGCGCAGGGTCACCCGCACGGTCCGGTAGAGGAGGAAGAACTGGAGCTGGCCGATCACGCTGCCCCAGGCGGAGAGGCTGAGGGTCTGGCCGAGCGAGAGGGAGTCATAGGTGGCGAGCAACGCCCAGAGGAGGCCGTAGGCGAGCAGCAGCCATTCGAGGGCACCCCATTTGAGCGCGGCGACCCGCCGGGTCCCGATGAGCACGGTGAGCCCGATGATGCCGATGAGGGCCTCGGAGAGGCGCACGTTGGGGGTGATCAGCCCCGGTTCGAGCCCCGAGAGGGGTGGCACGGCCGCGATGAGGACGAGACCGCCGACCACCGGTCGGGCGAGGACGGCGTACACGAGGCCGAGGCACAGCACAAAGCCGACGCCGTATTTGATGTTGTGGACGCCCAGGGCCGCCGCGACGGCCGACAACGCGACGGCAATCGCCAAGAGCGCCGCGTTCGTGCCCGCGCGAGCCCCGCCAGCTCCGGCGGCTCAGGCCCGCACAGCGGTCCCGCGCCGGGAGGCTGATCGACGTGAGCGGGTGGCCGGCCTCAGCCGTAGAGGTCATCGCGGTCGAGGAGTGCGATCCATGTCGGTGCGCGACCGGTGAGGCGCAGCCGCTCCAGCGCGTCCCCGATGGCCTGCATGTGCTCCCCCGACCTGACGACCAGCACCAGCTCTGAATTCGAATCGAGCCGGTGCGCCATGCCGCCCTCGAGGGCGCGGCTCACCGAGATGGTGGTGTCGGGGTATTCCGGGGCGAGCGTGCGCTCAATGGAATACGCGGCCGGCACGTCCCACCAGCGCAGCGGAGCGAGCGTCATCGTGCGCTTGGCGCCCTTCGCACCGAGTACCGCGTGACCGAACTCGGGCACCGAGAGCTCGCTGGGCACCGTGGCGACCGGTTGGCCGAACACCTCGGTGATTTCGTGGGCGCGGTCAGCCCGCGGATCGAGCCGCTCGGCGACAAGGGCAATGATGAGGCCGACCAACAAGCCCAAGAAGAGCCCGATGGGCAATCCGTACTTGCCGAGGACGTCGCTATTCTTGGCCGATGTCGCCAGCTGCACGGTCTCGACCGTGTTCAGCGGGACGATGCTGCTCTTCGTCTTGTGGTTGACGATTGAGTCCGCGATGACGTTGACGCCGTGCACCGCTTGTGCACTGGTCGGTGCGGTGTAGCGGAGGACGATCACCGATGTCCCCGTCTGTACGGAGACCGCGAGATGGCGGGTGAGGTCGTCGAGGGAGGTCCCGAGCTGGCTCGCGGCCGGCGCCAGGATCGCGTTGTCCCCCGGGAGGATGGCCGCATAGCTGATCGCCAGAGCCTGTGCTTCGTTCGCTGCCGACGTGAGTCCGGCAGGCACAGCCAGCGTGGCCTCCGCCGAATACGACGGCGTGGACACCATCCCGTAGGAGAGGCCACCGAGGGCCCCGGCCAGCGCGGCCGCAGCCACGAGCCAGGCGCGTCGGCGGAACCAGGCGGGCATGAACTTGCCGAGGCGACCAGCGGTCCGCATCCGCCAGGCCTTGGCGTTGGTCCGTCGTTGTGAAGGAGGACGCCGGCCATCGCCGATGGAGAGGTCGCCGAACGTCTCGTCCTCGAGCAGAGCGGACTCTGGGTCGTCCTCGAAGAGAAACTCGATCGGCTCGTCGGCTGCTGACTTACCCGACACGCGCGGACTGGTCGTGCTCATTGCACGCCTCGGGAACCAGCCACCGGCTGGTCCAGGGAGCTCGAAAATTTCTTTTGCTGGGGCACCCGATCAGGCTACGACGTTGTAGTCTCACGGCGGTGTGAGCCCTGTCTCACCGTGCTTACCCTCGCTGACCTGGGAAAAGACGCAGAATCTCGGATCTGTCCCGCGTCCGGCGACGCGAGCACGCCCGAGCGCGCTCCAGATGACGATTCGCCGTGGGACAGACGTGTGACGTCGCCTTTGTACGGTGCCTTCGATGCTTGTTTCCTATGTCGTTCGTCTGCACACCGACTCGCTCGGAGAAGAGGAATTCACCGGCCAGGTCGAGGCCGTCGCGTCCGGTCGCAAGTGCGGCATCACGTCGTTGGACGACCTGATGGCCTTCGTCCAGACGACCATCCAGAGCGAGACCTCTGTGATCCGCGAAGCTCGCGCCGAATGTACGCGGGGAGACCTGGCATGACGTGGGCGCTCACGCAGGCCCACCGTGCTACCGAACGGTCGCAGAGGTCCCAGCGTCCGAAGAGACGGACCTGGCTGCTCTGGTTCGACGCGCTCATCTCGCTGCTCGTGATCTCGACGGTTGTCATTGTCCTGAGCCACGTGCATCGTACCTCTGCACAGCCTTCGCTCACTATCACCGTGCTCTGGCTCGCTTTGATCGTCGCCCTCTGGGTGTCGGACGTCTACAGCCGTTCACATCGCAACAATACGGCTCGGACAGTTCTGCGGATTTGGAAGGTGGCCGTCATCGTCGCTGCGGGCATCCTCGTCGCAGAGGCATTGACTGGCCCGTGGCTCCGGGATCGGATCCCGCCGCTGAGCGTCGTGCTCGCCCTGGCGACGTGTGCAGCGGCCATGATGATGTCCCGCGTGGCCGTCGCGCTCCGGCGGGACCAGGGGACCGCAGGCACCCGTGTCATCGTGGTCGGTTGCGGCACCGTGGCCAAGGACGTCGTGAGCCGTTTGGAGCGGATTGCTGGCGTGGAGGTCATGGGCCTCGTCGACGACGGGCCGTGCGATCCCGGCGTCATCGGCTCCACCCGGCAGCTGCCGGAACTCTGCCGGACCCTCAAGGTGCAACGAGTCATCGTGGCCTTCACGAACACGGGCGTGGAGCAGTTGCTGCCGAGTCTGCGGGCGCTGCCGAACTCGGTGGCGGTCGACGTCGTGCCGCGCTACTTCGAGTTGGTGGGATGGGGCGCGCGGCTCGAGGACTTCGCCGGCATGTCCTTGGTGACCCTCAGCCAAGGGTGCGATCCGGTCAGCCGGGACCGCATCAAGCGCGCCTTCGACGTCGTGGTCGCATCTTTCACGCTCCTCCTCGTCTCGCCGATCCTGGCGGCGGCTTCCCTCTTGGTCCTCCTCACCAGCGGCCGGCCGGTGCTGTTCCGCCAGGATCGGCTGGGACGCGGGCGGACGCCGTTCCGCATCATGAAGTTGCGCACCCTCAAAGTGGACGATGGCACCGGCGATGCCGTCTCCGATGCCCCGCTGCTGCACTCGGACATGGTCGCTGGGCGGACGACACCGATCGGCCAGTTCCTGCGCAGGACGGGGATCGACGAGCTCCCGCAGCTCTTCAACATCCTGGCTGGTGACATGTCCCTCGTCGGTCCGCGACCCTTCATCCCGGAGGAGTGTTGGACGCTGACCGGACTGGGGGAGCGGCGCTTCGACGTGAAACCAGGGATGACCGGACTGTGGCAGGTGAGCGGCCAACACGACCTCAGCCACGAGGAGCTGATCCGGTTGGACACCTACTACGTGGACACGTGGCGCTTCAGCACCGATCTACGGATAATGGCCCTGACGCCCACACGTCTGTGGCAGGGCGGTGGTGACGGCATCGCGAAGCTCGCGCTCGTGCCGCCCGAGGTCTTGCAGCGGCCCACTTCGGCGCACGCTTCCAACACGTCGACGCTGGCGCCGGAGCAGACGCGCCAGGAACGGACGTTCGAACCCTCGCTCGAGCCGTCTCCAACGTGAGCTGCAGCATCGAGCTGGGCGCTAGGCAATGAGCTTCGTCCCCGAGGGTGCCGGGCCGGCCCCCCAACCGAGCGTGTCGGTGGTGGTCGCGTCTCGAAACCGCCGTCACATGCTTCGGCGCTTCGTCAGCGCGGTTGTAGCCGACCCCGCCACCACCGAGCTGGTCGTCGTCCTCGACGGGGACGTCGACGGCTCCACCGAGGAGCTCGACAAGCTCCGTGCGGAGTTCCCGTGCCTGCGGCCGATGGTGGTCGAGCACGGCGGCCATCTCGCGGCGCTCCAGGTGGGTGTCGAGGCCAGCCGGGGGGATGTCGTGTTGCTCATGGACGATGACGTCGTCGCGGGTCCCGATCTCGTGTCGGGCCACGCCCGACGCCACGCCGGCACCCAGGGGCTCGTGGTCGTCGGTTTCATGCCCGTTCGCCTCGACGAGGACAGCTCCTCGCCGACCCGGCTCTACGCGAGCGAGTACGCGCAACATTGCCGCCAGTTCGAGTCCGGCGAGCGGGCGGTGCTCGACGGACTCTGGCTCGGCAACGTGTCCGCCCGGCGAGCCGATCTGCTTCGCGTGGGTGTTGCCTCGAAGAGCTTCGGCGCGTTCTGGCACTCCGACACCGATCTCGGCCTGCGCCTGCAAGCCGCCGGGACCCGCGGCCTCTTTGACCGGGAGCTCGTTGCCTCGCACCTCCACGCGCAATCGACCCGGTCCTTCCTGGCCGCCGCGCGCCAGCGTGGTGAAAGCACCTGGCTGCTGGCACACGAGCACCCTGACCGGGCGGTCGAGTCCCGGCCCGGTCCGGTGTTGGACGGGTTGTCGGGCCCGTTGCGCACCGTGGTCTCGCTCCTCGGGCGCGAGCCGTGGGCGGCTTGGAGCAGCCGCGCCCTGATGGGTGCCGCCGTCGCCGCGGAGCGTCTGAAGCGCTACTCCGTTGCCGTACCGCTCACCCAGCTGGCGCGTCGGATCCTGATCGTCTCGGGCTATCGAGCGGCTGTCCGGGCGCACCGTGGGGGAGAAGGGCTTCCACGGCGCCACGGGACCCCAGGGGGAGGCACGTCCGGAGCGCAGCAGCGCCCTCGGCCCTATGCCTCGTCGAGTGCGCAGGCAAGCAGATGACGCCTCGTGACATCCCTCCCGCGTCCAATTGTTGCGAAGTAGCTGTGAACGACGCGGATGGGACGGTGGACCGTCAGGGTGGGGTCATGGAGAGGGCCCCGGAGCAGCCATGACAACTGCCATCGTCCACGACTTCCTCACCCAGCGGGGTGGGGCCGAGCGGGTCGTGCTGCACATCGCGAGCCAGGTGCAGGACCCGGTGATCGTCACGTCCACCTACGCGCCCACCTCCACCTTCCCCGAGTTCCGCAAGCTCCCCGTCTGGGCCGATCACATCGTGTCCGACGCCGATGCAAAGAAGTTCCGCCGCCGTGCCTTCTCGTACGCCAAGACCTTCCGGGAAAAGGACCTCTCCTTCGCCGACGAGGTCATCATCTCGACGGCGACCTTCGCGCATCATGTCCGGGCCGAGGACGCGTTGGTGTATTGGTCCACGCCGCCGCGGTTCCTCTACGACCCCGCCGCCTATTTCCCCAACCGAGCGTTGGCCAGGGCCTTCGGGCTGGCGACGACCACCCTCCGCCACCAGGATCGCAAGGCGGCCCGCGCGCACCGCGCCAATCTCGCCAACTCGGCCAGGACGGCCGCCCGGCTGCGCGACGCCTACGGCATCGAATCCGATGTGCTCTATCCGCCCTTCGACTCGTCGCGCTTTGAAGGGTCGGTCGATACCCACTCGGGCCCGCCGAGTGCACTCGTCGTCTCGCGGCTCCTCCCGTACAAGCGGGTGGACATCGCGATCGAGGCCTGCGCCCGCGCCGGTATCCCACTCACCGTCATCGGCCGTGGTCCCGACGAGGAGCGCCTGCGGGCGATCGCCCCCGATCTGGTGACCTTCGCCGGCACCGTCAGCGACGAGGAGCTGATCGATGCCTATGACAAGCACAGCATGGTGCTGGTCCCGGGCATCGAGGACTTCGGCTACATCCCGCTCGAGGCTGCCTCTCGTGGACGGCCCGTCGTGGCCGCTCGTGAGGGCGGGCCGGCCGAGACGGTCCAGGACGGGACGACCGGGTTCCTCGTGGCCGGGGCGGATCCGAAGGTGTGGGCGGACGCCATTCTCCGGGCGAGCGAGACGGACTGGAGCGTCAGCGCCATGCGGCGATCTGCCGTGCGTTTCGACGCGCAGCACTTCGACGACGGCGTGCGGAGCCGCTTGCGTCCCCGGATCCAAGAGGACGACGTCGACACCCTCGACCTGGCACAGGCCTCCTGAGCCGATCCGGCCACTGGCAGGGGCCGACGGCCGTGGCCGCGGCTGATCTCAGTCGTGCTGCAGAGCGTGCACGAAGTCGAGGAACTTCTTCGAGGGCTCAACGCCGAGGTCTGTCAGCATCCGCTCGCAGCGGCTAACGGCCGCGCGCACCCGGCTGGAGTTCCCCGCATCGAAGTGCAGGGTCGCGAGCTGGATGTAATAGCGCTCCTCGTAGGGATCGGCCTCGATGAGATCCTCGAGCAGGCTCAGCGCCTCCTGCACGTTCCCTGAGTCCAGGGCGTGCGCCAGCATCAGGTCGAGCAGCTGCAGGCGGAGCTGCGCGAGCGCCTCGCGCGGGCCGGTCGCCCAGTCGGCGTAGCGGTCAGACGGGAGCAGTTCACCGCCGTAGAGCCGGATGGCGTCTCGCGCGAGCGTGTGCCGCGTGTCGCCACCCTGGCGCTCCTTGAAGGCTCGTGCCGCTGCCTCCTCGAAGACGGCCACGTCGGTGACCACGCCGTCCTCCAAGCAGATGAAGTTGTCGTAGCGACGCAGCAGATCACCGCTGGACGACTTGATCCGCCACAAGATGTTGCGAAGCCGCCTGGTTCCCACTCCTGGCTCGGCACCCGGCCAGAGGAGCTCGGCAAGCTCGTCGACGGAGATCCGGCCGAACAGCGCGACCACCTTCAAGGCCTGGGCGGCATGCCCGAGCGGCACCGCAGTCGCCCCACCGTTGCGCAGGACGGAGAACTGGCCGAGAAGCCGGATTTCATGCGGCGCGACGATGCCCGGTGCCAACGGCTCGTGCTGGGACGCCGGCGGACGCTCTGCCGCTGGCAGCGGGTGAAGGCCGTTTTGTAGCGGCGAGACGGACGCGGACTCGTGGTGGACAACGGGATGCGCCTGCGTGCTCGCGTTCGACCGCGGGAACCAAAGCTCGAGCTGCGATGCCCCGATCACCGTCCAACCGTGCGCGCCACAGCGTTCGAATTCACTGATGGCTTGCGTGATGTTGTAACGCGCCACTTCGGCCGAGCCCAGTTGGTGTTGCATCAAGGCCGACGTCAACTTCATCTGGGCTGTCAGGATCGGGTCCTCAGCGGGACCGCCGAGGAGAGCCAGGTCGAGACGGCGGAGAGCAGCGGCGGGGTCCGTCTCGCACAGGGCTTCCGTCCAGGCGCCCAGGTGGTCGACCTCGTCGCCCTCGAGCGAGGAGGCGGACCGCGACCCTGTCGGCGCGGGGATCGTCAGGTCGGCCATGCGGGCGAGCTGCAGGAACGTGGGCAGGAACGGCCAGTCGACGTACGCCTGGGCACCGTCGCGGGTCACTGTCTCGTCCTCCATCGTCCGCAGCCATGCACGCGCGCGGTCGACGTGGCTCCGCTGTAATTCGCAGTGGGCGAGGGCCGCCAGCACTTGGAGGCGGGCCGATCGGGTCATGGCGGGCTCGAGTGCAAAGAAGCGGGATGCGGTCTGGAACGCGCGGGTGGCGTCGCCGCCGACGGCCTGCGCCCATGTCGACCAGCCGAGGGCGCGAGCGAACAGCGGCAGGTCGTGCAATTCCTCGAAGCGAGACGCAGCATCATCGGCAGCCGAGACCGCCTCGACAACGCGGCCTGACGACATCAGGTCCTTGGCGCGGACCAAGTCCGCCGCGCCGGCCAGCAGACCTTTCTGTGCGGAGGCGGCCGGACCGCTCATGAAGGCGAACCACCGGCGCACGAGAACGGGAGGCGCACTCTGGACGACGGCACTGCCCACGACGTAGGCAAGCTGCGGTGAGCCCACGAACGGCGACGAGGAGTTCAACAGCCGCACGAGGCTCTCCTGCCCCTCACCGACGGTTCCGTCGGGCGCGGAGCGCAGGATGGCCAACGAGCTTGCCATCACGACGGCCAGGTCGCGCCCGGCCGATGGTGTCTTTCCGGCCATCTGCACGGCTTGACGCGCGTAGCGGACGGCATCGTCCATCTGGTCCATGAAAGCCGCGCTCGCGGCCGCGTCCACCCACATGACAACGGCGTCGTCCGCTGAGTCAGAGGCGCTGGCCTCGGCTCCGGACGCCATCTGCGCGGCAGAGTGAGGTGCGCCCTCGGTCGCAAAGGCGATCCGCCCCGCGCGATACGTGGCGTGACCGACGATGGACGCCGACGAGTTGACAGGGGTGACACGCCGGAGGCACTCCATGGCCCGATCGGGCCGGCCGGCGGCCTGCAACAGCGAGGAGGCGCGGATGAGATGGCGCGCCGCGTGCTCAGGATCCTGGGCGAACCGGGCGCCGAGCACCTCGTATCGGGCCGCTGCTTCGGCATCGCCGCGCTCGAGGGCGTGTTGGGACGCGCGCAGGCACATGGTGGCGACGTCGTCGTCGCGCTGGGTCGTAGAGAGCGCAGCGTGGAGGGCGGCGCGCTCGATCTGCCCGGCTCTCGCATATGCATGTGCGACGGCCCGCTGCGCGTCGATCTTGAGGCGCGAGGTGGACCGCTGGAAGGCGGCGGCGCGGGTGAGCGGGTGGGTGAACTCGACGCGGTCGCCGAGGATGGAGATGGCCTTCATCTCGAGCACGGGAGCGAGCGCCTCGAGTGCAAGATCCGCCTCCGCCAGCGCGTCCTCCAAGACGGGACGGGACATGGTCGCAGTCGCCGTGATCGTCGTCGCGGCCGCGGCGTCCGCACTCAGGCCTTCGACCCAGTGCCCAAAGGCGTCGACGAGCTCGGGCCCGATCGGCACGGGATCGGGGAAGGGGACCAAACCATGGAGTTGCTCGTCTGTCAGGTACGAGCACGCGGACAGCATCGCGGCGGGGTTGCCTCCCGTGGCGCGCCAAAGCTCGGTCAACACCGACGGCTCGGGGGCCGTGCCGATGCGTCGGGAGAGGTACTCGGCTGACTGATCCACGGTCAGTGGCCGCAGGCGGTGGGTGGGGAAGGCGGTCTCGAACGACAAGGTCGACCCATCTGGGTCGTCGCGCCACGTCACGACGAAGATGGCCGTGGCGCCGAGTTCGGGGTCGAGCACCGCGCCGGCGACGAGCTCGGCAAGCGGCTGCTGGTCGGCGCGGCAATCCTCGAGGATCAACAGGACGGGTGCGCCGGTCCGCCGGCCCGTGGCACGGATGGCGCCTACGAGCGACCGGCGAAGCTGGTCGCTCGTGGCATCCCGGCCCTTTGGCTTCCGACACTCTGGGTCAATGGCGCCGGCACGCTCGAACGCCTGCGTCCACACCGGATCGGAGAGATCGTCGGGGTCGACGGGGAGCGGGATGATCGTGAACCCGACGGCCTGCGCGACCAGGATGTCCACGAGATGGCTCTTGCCCGAGCCGGCGAGCCCGTGGATCCCCGTGACAGCGGAGCGCCCGTTGACGGCGTCCATCACCATCTTCTCGAGGTGGGCGCACTCTCGTCCGAGCCCGACCGGTGGACTCGTAGGGTGGATGGGTGAAGGGAGCAAAGGCGGCGACGCCGCGGGCGCCACTCGGGTTCCGACGCTCCGTGCCCCCCTCCCGTTCCCGTTCGCATCAACACTTCGCGTCGCGCGGTCTGTCATCGGGGCGGCACCGATGTAGTCGATGTCTGCCGACCGAACCGGCCCACTCTGCCTGACGGACGCGCGCCGATCAGCCGGGTCGCTCGATCCAGATGCTTCGCGATCCAGTTGCTGTTTCACCCGCCACCATCACCTAAGGACATGACCGACATCGGTTCTGTTCCCTTGAACGCCCATTACTCAGTCGTCGCAGGCCGACAACCAGCACTTCGACGTCGACGAACCCGAGGTGCGGCGATCATCCGAAAGGATTCGGCACTCGCGAGAGGAGGTCGGCTCGTGCCGGTGTGGGCGCTGGCCTCGTTCGCCCCCCTCAGTCGAACGCACGTCGTGTGCGTCATGGCGTCGTTCTCTTCGTGACCGCCTGCAGACGCGATTCGTCTGCCGGGAATGGTCCCCCCTCAAGGTCGTTGCTGACTCGCCAATATGCCTTCTTACTGCCGGTCCGCCTGCGCAGGCGAACGTACCACAGGCGTCCTGAAAGTCAACTGGGTGAGAGACAGGTCGTCGTGCGGTCTCAGTCGTCGCGCGCTCCGATCTCGTCAAGTGAACGATCGCTCCTCGTGGACAGTGCCGAGAACGAAACGGCTCGGCGTTTGTCCTGGCGCGTCGAGGCGACGCGCCGGAGGCGCGTCCGTCCGGTGTGCAGAGGTCCAGTCCCGCGGGCACCCCTGATGTGTCGGCATCGCCCCGTCCTGGGGACACCGATTCCACGCACCGAATTCGTCTGAATTGTGAATCCGTTGTGACTGCGACCCCGTCCGCCCAGGAGCGCTGCGCGCACGCGTTCTCGTCAGCCGGAGAGGCGTGCCCTTCTCAGGAGTGACCCAGCTCTCGGCTCTCGGCTCTCGGCTCTCTGCTCGCCGTCGGCGCCTCAGGCTCTGCCGGCAGGCTCGAGCGCCGAGACGCAGCCCTGCAGCGCTCCGATTCCCGCCGGGTTCGCCTGACCCGACCCCGTTGGCGACGTTCCACTCGCTCGCGCACTGGCTGCCTGCGTTGTGGTCGTCGTGGCAGAGGTCGTCGTGGTCGTCGTGCCAACCGTGGAGCTCGTCGTGGTGCTCGCTTCCAGGCCGGACGGGGCCGTCGAGGTGTCGTTAGGCGCCGAAGAACCCGAGACGGTGGTCGTGGTGGTGGGGGGCGCCGTGCTGGTCGTGGTGGTAGGTGGGGCTGACGACGTCGTCGTCGACCCCGTGGCGCCCTGCGTCGTTGTGGTGCTCGTCGAGCTGGAGGTGCTGGTCGCGCTGCCCCCCGCTGGCGATGACGCCCCGGTGCCGGAGGTGCTCGCAGGGGACGGCGCGTCGACGATGCTCACCGTCGTGCAGGTGCCGGCGGTCTGGAGGGTGCTCAGGTCGTCGGCCAGCTTCTTGAGGGCGTGGCTCTCGGCCGCGTCGTCGGCCAGTAGTTCGGCCGTTGCGTTCTGCAGTCCTCTGTCGGCGGCGGCGAGCGCGGCCTGGGCGCTGGAGACTGCGTCGGCGGCCGATTGGACGTGAGAGACCAGATCGCCGGCGGCGATGCTCGAATATTCCTGCGCAACGGCAGCCGAACTCGTGGCGCTCGGGAGGGCACTGCCGGTGCCGAGATCCGTCGCCTGGTAGAGCCCGCTGTGGACGTACTCCGAGACGGCGAAGGTCCCCAGCTGGTGCTTGAGCTTGGCGTACTGCGCTCGCGCGGCCGTCAGCCCCTCTTGGGCTCGAGCGACCTCCGTCGCCTTCGCCGCCTTGGCGTTCAGCTGGCCCGCCGCGGTCACGAGGGAGAGTTGATATGCGTGCAGATCCGACTGGACGTTGCTGAAGACGTCGAGGGCCGACGACGCCTCCACGAGAGCCGGGACACCACCCGCAGCCGCGATCGCGTTTTCGTAGCAGGGCTGGCCGGACGCGGAGGGCGCGCACCACGCGCTGCCGTCCACGTCGACCAGGAAGGCGCCGGGTGGCGCCACACTCCCAGTCCGAAGAGCTGCGGTGATGTTCCACATGTTCGGTTGGAGGAGTGTGGCCACCGTGGCCGAGCAGCCAGTCAGCCAGTCGGGGAACGCGGGAAAGCCGCCGGTCTCAGAGGTGACAGGGAGGGGCGCACCGAGAGCATTCGTCGTCCGGGTGGTGTTGAACGGGTTGTAGGCCGCCGTGTTGTTGGTCGAGCCACCCTCGGCGACCTGCCACTCGTCGAGGTCGGAGATGTTGTCCTGGGTCGCGGGCGCTCCCACGCCGGCGAGGACGCAGAGCTCCCACGCGGGGGGTAACGGCGTGCCGGTGGTGGTGATGGCGCCCGCCACACCGGCGTCAGAGGTGTCGACCGCGACGGCGGACACCAGGGCCGCCATGACGGCGAGCAGGAAACAGGCGCTGGAAAGGATACGAGTCATCGATGCTCTGGGTGGGCGACACCGACCTGCCAGAACCGTGTGCGGTTCTCGGCCCCTTACCGCCCCGCTGGGTCGAATCGCTCTCTGAGTGTTGCAGGTGGTGGCCCAAGACTCCAGCCGAGTGCCTCACGACCAGGGCTGACGTGACGTGAGGGCCGCAAAATTGTGAACTCCGAGTGACAAGCCCGCGTTCGAAGGGAGTGGGTCGGAATCGGACCGAGGTGCCAGAGAGGCCGCCCGTCCACTATTGGATCCTTCCCGAGGTGGCCGCTCGATCGCCCTTCGGCAGCACCGCGCGCTCGGCGGTCGCCCGGAGGGCAAGGCCTGGCATGACCCGTCCGCCACGGGCGAGTCGCGCCGCCGAGCGCGGGATTCTGCGCGGCCCGCCACGCCCACTCGACTCCCAGTCGCAGCACGAGTCGGGGT
This sequence comes from uncultured Acidimicrobiaceae bacterium, assembly GCA_963725895.1. Classification (GTDB taxonomy): domain Bacteria; phylum Actinomycetota; class Acidimicrobiia; order Acidimicrobiales; family RAAP-2; genus Bog-473. Next base: position 328,051 of record CAVSAJ010000001.1, read on the forward strand.
GGTGCCTTGCGGACACCAGCCGCGGTGTCGACCGCGCCGCCCACGGATGCGTACACGGCCGGATGCCGCCGGCACAGCGCCGCGGCCCATACGTCCGTGTTGGGCGAGCCGAGCGCCACCAGCACCAGCTGCGCCCCCGCGGCGCGCAACTCGGCCGCCACCTCGTCGACGGCCTCGTCCCCGGGGTGCGTGACGAATTGCCCACCGAGCAGTGTCCACTCGGGGCATTGCTCGGCGAGTCGGACGTGCGTCTCGGTGGCCCCTCCGACGACGGCCACCCGAACGCCGGCCAAGAGCCGTCCCGCATGCACCCGCGCCACGAGCTCGCGTCCGGTCATCCGAGGGACCCGGCCCCATCCGGCAATGGCCAACAGGAGGCCGATGCCGTTGCCGTCGAGGAGCACGACCGACGCCTCCTCGAGGCAACGGTGGTACTCCTCGTCGTGCAGAAACAGGTACGCCTGGTACGGCGCAATCGTGCACACGGTCGCGCCCTGACCGGCGTCGATCGTCTCGCGCGCCCAGCGTTCCACTGCCTCCCAGCTGGCGAGTGAAACCGGGATCCCGGCGACCCGAATCGGCTGGACGTCACCGGCGTACCGGGTCGAGCCCGGAACCGCCAACCCAAGGCGCGAGCGCAGAGCGTCGAGCTGCTCTTTCCAGCGAGCCTCTTGTAACCGGCGCGCGGCTGGGATGTCACGCCTGAGTGCCGCGTGGTCCTCGACGGCCACACGCAGCCCCCGCGCCACGGCAACAGGATCGTTCGCGACTGGCACCGCGTAGGGGAACAGTTCCTTGAGCCCCGGCCAGTCGCTCACCACCAGGGCCCGTCCTGCATAGACGGCCTCGTAGGCGGCTCGCATCACCGAGGTCGGTTCGGTGCTCAGCGTGACGACAACGTCGGCCTCGTCGACGGCCCGGGCATAGTCATCGGGGCCGAGGAATCCGACGAGGGTGACGTTCGGTGCCAGATTGTCGAGCGACCCTGGAGCCGCCCGGCGCCTGTCGCCGGTCACCCAGATGTCGAGCTCGGGGCAGTTGCGGGCAGCGCCGAGGATCGCGTCCACCGGCTCGTCACCCCCGAAGGTCCCGACGAACAGGACGACCGGCCTCTCCGAGGGGGCCCGAGGCGGGCTTATCGACCACAGCGGCGGCGCCTCGTGGACCACCAAACCGTCCGCCCCCCACGCGGCCAGGATGTCGACCCAATAGGGGTCGGTCACCATGGTGGCCGTCACCCGTCCCGCGAGCCACCGGTGCGCAGGCTGCAACCGACTCGACACACGGTCGCCCTGGGCCCCGAAGGCCCCCGGGTGGCTGTCGAGCACAACCGGCACGCGGGCCAGGGCGGCATAGGCCCACACCACGAAGCCGGCGAGGAGCGGGGGGTTGGTGACGATGAGGGCACGGGGCCGCCGGCGCCAGAGGTAGCGGGTGGTGGCGAGTGCGCTGACCAGGTAGCGCAGCGGCACCAGCCAGCGCCGGGTGAGCCGTCGGTCGAAGACGCAATACGCCTCGCCGCCGAGGGCCGCGGCAATCTCCGCCGAGCGCCCCGCGATCGGTGTCCACGCCACGAAGGACATGGGGCTTCGGCGAGACCGTGCGGCCTTCACGCGGACACCGCGGCCGGCACCCGAGATCTGTACGCGGCGGTGGACGTCACGGCACCCACCGCCTTGAGCGCACCGACCGACTGTAGAACGTCATGGTTTGAGACCTTGATAGCGCAGCCCGACGGCTGAACGTTCGGCCGACCATATATCGACCGCTCTCATCGAGAACTTGAGAGCCGTCCAGGCACTTAGACGAGAGGCGCGGCCTCGTCGAGACACGTTCATCATGCCCGCGAGAGCGCACCAAAGAGGATCTCGCACAGCCTCGCCGCCGTCGCGGTGACGACGACCGGGCGTACGAACAGAGCGGAAAAGTGCGGCCGCTCGTCTATCGGCTCGTCGTGGAAGCCGGTGCGCACCCAACCGAAGCCCTGACGGCCGCCTGTCACTACCAACCCGGCGTGCGGCTCGCCTCCTCGATCCACGCACGCAACTCCGGTCGCCGCACCTCCTCGAGGGAAGTCACCTTGACGTACCGGGTCCGGCCGGTGGTGCCGAGTGGTGGTGGTCTGTCGAAGTCCGCACCGCCGAGGAAAACGACGTTCACCGAAACGTCGTAGGCGGCTATCTCGATGATCCACCCGAGTTCTGGTCGCCCGTAGTACGGCCTCTTCCACTTGACGGCGTACTGCAGGCCCGGGATTGTCGCTCGAATCGTCTTGTCCAACAGCTTGATGATGGGCTGGAGCTGCGGCGCCTGGCGGTGGACCCAGTCGTCGATGTCCGAGTGGTTTGTCGCCGGCTCCGGAGGCCTCCGCGATGCGTTCCCCTTGATTGCTTTGGGCATTGCGTGTCCCTCCGTCCAAGCCGCCTGCGAGTTGGTGACCAAGAAGTCCGACTCCGGGCAGGCGTCGGCTGCTCAGACGTGCCCGGAGCGGCACTCGAATTTCGGGAAGCAACGGTAGGACCCTGGCGCGACAATCCGGGCGATGCCACCGCCTGGCGCCGCTCCCGGTTCATCATCGCCGGGGCGCCCCTACGCTGGTTCTTGTGCCAAGACCAGGCGATCGCTGTCCGGGCTTCACGGCCGAGGCCGGCAAATGCTGGGCAATGGTCTACAGCAGCCAGCTGCAAGGCGCGCACTGCTCCGACGTTCCCTCGCACACCGGACGGTGGTTCGCCCCGAGCGGGCAGAGGTGGTGGAGGGTCTGGAGTTGCCCGGACCATCTCGAAGGGCTGACCGGCGTGAGGGAATTCGGCGGGCGTCGCTGAATCCTCGGCAGCGGCTGCCTTGTGGTTCCGTTGTGGCGATTTCGTTCGATCGGCCCTATCCCCAGACTGGACAGTCCTGTCACCATGTGAGTTGAGGGGCGGTGTCTTTTTTCCTTTGGCGGGCGCCGTCCCTCGCCGGCACTGCGGGCGTAGTTCAGAGGCAGAACGTCAGCTTTCCAAGTTGATGACGCGCGGTTCGATACCCGCCGCCCGCTCTCGTTTCACGGACGTTTCACCGACGTCACACACGGACGTCGACGTCGCGTCCGCCACCAGCCTCGCCGTGCCCGCTTGACGCGCCGAGGGGGCCATCGCCGGTTCAAAGGAAACCGGTAAAAAGGTCATCCCCCCCAAAAAAAACTGGGCGAACAGCGTGCCCGGAGCGGGACTCGAACCCGCACGCCCTTTCGGACAGCGGCTTTTGAGGCCGCCGCGTCTGCCATTCCGCCATCCGGGCTGGAACGCTAGATCGTACAAGGGCCGATCTAGCGTGGCGGGGTGGGCGACCCGACGGACCCGACGGACCCGACGGACCCGACGGCACCGCCGGCACTGACGTTGGCCGGGATCGAGCTGGTGCGGGTCGACATCCCCTTCCGCACGGGCATCGGCACGGCGGCCGGGGTCCATCACACGCGCCCCTTGCTCTTCGTCCGTATCGTCACCGACCAGGGTGAGGGTTGGGGCGAGTGCGCCGCCCTGGCCGAGGGCACCAGCGTCGACCCGCCGATCGCCGACGTCGAACGCGCCGCCGCCGTCACGGCGATACCGAGGATCCGTGCCGCCGCCGCCGCCCGGGACGGCCGGCTCCCGACGGCGGCCGAGGTCCCGCAGCTCTTCGGCGGCTCGCCGACGGACCGGGTGCTGGCGGCTGCCTTCGAGATGGCCGTGGCCGACACCGAGCTGCGCGCCGAGGGTCGCTCCCTGTCCCGGTCGCTCCAGACGGAGGGCGGCTTCGAGGCCATGCCGGTCGGCGCGGTGGTCGGCATCCCGGCCGGCCGCGACGTCGGGATCCTGCGCGAGGAGGTGGCGCGCGCGGTCGCCACGGGCGCCGCCCGGGTGCGGCTCAAGATCGAACCCGGGTGGGAGCTCGAGCCCGTGCGGGCCGTGCGCGCCGCACACCCGCACCTCACGCTGCAGGTGGACGCGAACGGCTCGTACGGCCCCGAGGACGCCGTGGCCCTCCTGAGTCCCCTCGCCGACTACGAGGTCCTCTGCGTCGAACAACCGCTGCCCCCAGCCGACCTCGTCGCGCTCGCGCAGTTGGCACGGACGCTTCCGGTGCCGATCTGCCTCGATGAGGCGCTCTCCTCCCCGCGCCGCGTGCGCGACGCGTTGCGCAACGGGTCGTGCGCCATGGCCTGCCTGAAGCCGGGCCGCCTGGGCGGCCTGCGGGCGACCAGGGCTGCACACGAGGCCTGTGCCGCCGCCGGGGTCCCTGTCTTCATCGGAGGCTTCTTCGAAGCCGGACTCGGACGAGCCGCCAACCTCGCGCTCGCCGCCCGTCTCAGCCAGGACGCGACGGGCCTGGTGAGCGACCTCGGCGCCCCGGCCGACTACCTCTCGGTGGACCCCTGCGGGTACCCGCCCGTCGTCAACGGTTGGGTCAGGGTGCCCGACGTTCCGGGGGTCGGGCGCTGGCCCAACCCGGCCCTGCTGGACCGGCTCGACGTGCGGCGTCACTGGTATCCCGCCACCTACACTTGACGCTCCATGCATCGCGTCCTGCTGGAACGGCGCATCCGAGACGTGCACGCCCGATTGGTCCGGGCGCGCGAGGAGCTCGCCGTGCTCGACGAACAATTGGCCGTGATCCAAGAGTCGGCCGACGAGGCGCGCGTGCGCGCCCTGGTTTCGGAGACGCCGCTGGCCACGCAGGAGCACAACGAGGCGGCGCGCGCCGCCGATGCGATGACGCGAGCGCGCGACGCTGCTGGGGAAGACCGTGGCCGATCTCGAGCGTCGCCAGGACGAGCTCCTGGCGGCGGTTGCGCCCGGGAAGTGATGCCGTGACGCCAGAGCACGCCGCCACCGGCAACCGGGCGGCGAAGGAGGATGAGCAGCCAGGGACCCTCGCCACCGTCGTCATCGCCGAGGACGAGGCGATCGTCCGGCTCGATCTGAAGGAGATCCTCCTCTCCGCCGGTTACGAGGTGGTCGGGGAGACCGGCCGAGGAGACGAGGCCGTGCAGTTGGTGGAGCGGCACCAGCCGGACCTCGCCATCCTCGACGTGAAGATGCCCGGCATGGACGGCATCCGAGCCGCCCGCGAAATCACCTCGCGGCACCAGGTGGTGGTGCTCCTCCTCACCGCCTTCAGCCAGCGTGACCTGATTGAGGAGGCGCGGGACTCGGGGGTCGCCGCCTATCTCGTCAAGCCGTTCCAGCCCAGGGAGCTCCTGCCCGCCATCGCCGACGTGCTGGCCAAGGCGCGCCAGGACTGGGCTCTCGAGGCCGAGCAGTCCGCCGACGGGGCTGAGGACAAGATCGCGACCCGCCGGCTCGTCGACGAGGCCAAGCAGATCCTCATGGACCGCGACGGCCTGCCGGAGAACGAGGCGTTCGGCTTCATCCAGCGCACTGCCATGCAGACACGGGCCCGCATGCGCGACGTGGCGCAGCAGGTCGTCGACGGCATGCTGACCCCCTAGTTGCTCGAGACGCGCCCGTCACGCCGACCCCATAGTGTCGGCAAGGCATGACGGCGACAGCACCAACGGCACGCAGCGGAGCCACCGGAGGCGAGCGAACCGGCCCGCTTCTGCTGCTCGACGGGATGTCGCTGGCCTTCCGGGCCTACTTCGCACTGCCCGACACCCTGGCCACGTCCACCGGGCTGGTGACCAACGCGGTGCACGGCTTCACCTCGATGCTCGTCTATCTCGTCCGCGAGCAACGCCCCTCGGCGCTCGCGGTGGCGTTCGACGCTCCGGGGGCCACCTTCCGCGACGAGATCCTCGAGGACTACAAGGCCGGGCGAGCCGAGACGCCGTGGTTGTTGCCGCCGCAGTTCGACATGATCCGCGACGTCATGGCCGCGTTGGCCATCCCGGTCGTCGAGGCCCCCGGCTTCGAGGCCGACGACGTCATTGCGACGCTGGCGACCGAGGCGATGGCGCGGCAGTGCGAGGTCGTCATCGTCACGGGGGATCGGGACAGCTTCCAGCTCGTGGAGGACCCCTATGTGCGCGTGCTCTACAACAAGCGGGGCGTGAGCGATTACACGCTCTACGACGAGGCGGGCATCGTGGAACGCTCCGGCGTCCCGCCCTCGCAGTACGTGCTGCTCGCCGCGCTGCGCGGCGATCCTTCGGACAACCTGCCCGGCGTCCCCGGCGTCGGGGAGAAGACGGCGGCCAAATTGCTGACGAAGTACGGCGACCTCGACGGCATCTTCTCCCACCTCGACGAGCAGACGCCGAAGCTGCGCGAGAACCTCGCCGCCAATGAGGCGCTCGCCCGCTCCAACGCTCGCATCATCCCTCTCGTGCGCGACGTGCCCCTCGACGTCGACGTGGCCCACCTGACGCTGGGGGGTTGGGACCGTGCCGGCGCGGAGGCGACGTTCGACCGCTACGAGATGAAGACGGTGTGGCACCGGATCGAGGAACTGCTCGACGCGGGCGCGCTGGGCGAGCCTGCCGAAGGGTCCGCATCGGGCCGGGTCGCCGCCCCGGCTCGGGGCCAGGCCGACGCGGCGGGGACACCTCTTCCCGCCCTGGAGGTGCGCGACGTCACGCTGCCCGCAACGGCGAGCGAGGCCACCAAGCAGCTGACCGAGCTCGGCACGGGGCGTCTGGCCATCGCCGCGCGCTGGAACGGGATGCCCGGGCGCAGCGACCTGATCGGCCTTCTCGTGCTGGCAACCGAGGGCGACGAGGCCGGCCTGGGTGTCCTGGTGGCGGGCGAGCAGCTCGGCGCGGCGTCGGTGGCCAAGAAGCTGAACACGATGCTGGCGCGGCCGGTCGTCGGGCACAACGTCAAAGAGGCCATGCGCTCGCTGCTTCCGCTCGGCATCGACGTCACCGGCCTCGAGATGGACACAGGCGTCGCGGCCTACCTGCTCGACGCCTCGACGGGGGAGTACGAGCTGCAGCATCTCCGCGAGCAGACCGGCCAGCTGTCGCTCGACATCGCCGAGCCCGGAGAGACCGCGCGCGACATGGCCCGAGAGGCGGCGGGCGAAGGCGCCGACGTCGTCACCATGGCGACCGGCTTCCGCCGCCGCCTCGAGACCGAGGACATGGACTGGCTCCATGACAACATCGAGACGCCGCTCGTGCGGGTGCTGGCCAAGATGGAGGTGGCCGGGATCGGCATCGACCGCACCGAGCTGCAGGCGATCGCTGACTCCCTCAAGGAGTCAGCGATCACTCTCCAAGAGGAGGTGCAGACCCTGGCGGGCCACGAGTTCAACGTGAACTCGACGCCGCAGCTGCGCACCGTGCTCTACGAGGAGCTCGGCCTGACCCCGGGCAAGAAGACGAAGACGGGTTTCTCGACCGACGCGCAGACCCTCGAGAGCCTGCGAGATGCCCACCCGATCGTCGAGGCACTTCTCAATTACCGCGAGGTGGAGAAGCTGCGCTCGACCTACGGCGAGAGCCTGCTGGCCGAGGTACAGGCTGACGGGCGGATCCACGCCTCCTTCGGCCAGACCGTGGCGCGCACCGGCCGCATCTCGTCTGACCGGCCCAATCTGCACAACATCCCGGTGCGCACCGAGCTCGGCAAGCAGTTCCGCCGCGCCTTCGTGCCGGCCGAGGGCTGTACGTTCCTGGTGGCCGACTACGACCAGGTCGAGCTGCGTTGCATCGCGCACCTCTCCGAGGACCCGGGCCTTATCGACGCGCTGACCTCAGGCGCGGACGTCCACCGCACGGTCGCCGCGGCCGTCTACGGGATCCCACTCGAAGAGGTCACGCACACCCAGCGTGAATTCTGCAAGATGGTCTCCTACGGGCTCGCCTATGGCATGGAGGCCTACGGGCTCAGCCAGCGCCTCGGCATTCCCGTCGAGGAGGCGGCCGCCATCATGGAGAGCTACTTCGGCGCCTTCCCCATGGTGAAGCAGTACATGGATGCCACCGTGGCCGACGCGAAGATCCGCGGCGCGACCCGCACGATGTTCGGGCGTCTCCGCCCGTTGCCCGATCTGCACGCGGGGAACTATCGCCTGCGCCAGGCGGCCGAGCGCCAGGCGATGAACGCCGGGATCCAGGGCCTGGCGGCCGACATCTTCAAGCTGGCGCTGGTGCGTCTCGACCGCGACCTCGAGGAGACCGGACTCACCAGCCGCCTGGTGCTCCAGGTGCACGATGAAGTGATCGTCGAGGTGACCCCGGGTGAGGAGGACGACGTGCGCCGCCTCACCGAGTCCGCGCTGACCGGGGCGGCCGACCTCAGGGTCCCCCTCACCATCTCGATGGCGACGGGACCGAGCTGGGCGGCCGCCAAGGGCTGAGCCTGGCGCGGCGCGGAAGAGCCCGGCTGAACAGCTGATAGCCTGCAAAGTCCTGCCCGCCGGCCCGGCGGTGGCGCAGTCCATGTCCAACGAATCGATCCCGGCGCGGTCCTGCGGTTGCAAGTCGCAGCCCAGAAGGGAGCTTCACCATGGCCGACATGGTCGCCACCCCCTCCGCCACATCCCTCCTCTCGCCCGAATCGATGGGCAGCTTCGACGCCGAGGGCAACTACACGCCCCGCACCATCGTCGACGACGACCTGGGAGACGCCGATCTCGAGAAGGCGATGGGCGACTCCATCATCGAGTTCGACGACGGTGATGTGATCGAGGGCACCGTGGTCAAGATCGACCGCGACGAGGTCCTGCTCGACATCGGTTTCAAGTCCGAGGGCGTCATCCCCGCCCGGGAGCTCTCCATCCGCAACGACGTCGACCCCAACGAGATCGTGAAGCTGGGCGACCACGTCGAGGCCCTCGTGCTCCAGAAGGAGGACAAGGAGGGCCGGCTCGTCCTCTCCAAGAAGCGGGCGCAGTACGAGCGGGCCTGGACGACCATTGAGGAGAAGAAGAACAACGGCGAGATGGTCTCGGGACCCGTGATCGAGGTCGTGAAGGGCGGCCTGATCGTCGACATCGGCCTGCGCGGGTTCCTGCCGGCGTCGTTGGTGGAGCTGCGCCGGGTGCGCGAGCTGCAGCCATACGTGGGCAAGGAGATCGAGGCGAAGATCATCGAGCTCGACCGCAACCGCAACAACGTGGTGCTGTCGCGCCGGGCCTGGTTGGAAGAGGCGCAAAAGGAGCAGCGCGGCGACTTCCTCCAGAACCTCAAGCCGGGCGAGCGGCGCATGGGGACCGTGTCCTCGGTCGTCAACTTCGGCGCCTTCGTCGACCTCGGCGGCATGGACGGCCTCGTGCACGTCTCGGAGCTCTCGTGGAAGCACGTCGACCACCCCTCTTCGGTGGTCTCGGTGGGCGACGAGATCGAGGTGGAGGTGCTCGACGTCGATCTCGACAAGGAGCGCATCAGCCTGTCGCTCAAGGCCACCCAGTCCGACCCGTGGCAGGAGTTCGCCGACAGTCACTCCGTGGGCCAGCTGGTCTACGGCCGCATCACCAAGCTGGTGCCCTTCGGTGCCTTCGTGCAGGTGGGGGACGGGATCGAGGGCCTGGTTCACATCTCGGAGATGGCGGTCCACCACGTGGACCTGCCCGAGCAGGTCGTGACGCCGGGCGAGGAGCTCTGGGTCAAGATCATCGACATCGACCTGCAGCGGCGCCGGATCTCGCTGTCGATCAAGCAGGCGGCCGAGGGAGGCGAGGTCTCCGAGGAGTACCGCGAGGCCTTCGGCGAGCACGCCTACGACGAAGAGGGCAACTACATCGGCTTCGACTATGCCGAGGGCGAGTTCACCCCCGAGACCGAGGCCCAGGCCGCCTGGGCCGATTTCGCGTCTGAGGTCGGCACCCAGGTGCACCAGCCGGACGGCGCCGCCGAGGATGGGGGGGGCGAGGGTGCTGCGACCGAGGCTGCTCCCGCCGAGGCTGCGGCGACCGAGGGTGCGGCGGTCGAGGGCGCTTCGGGCGACGGCGCTTCTGATGCCGGCGCAGACGGGAGTGCGGCCGAGGCCGCGCCGGTCGGTGACGCCGCACCCGAGGGTGCGACCGAGTAGCGCACCTCCCTACCGACGAGCGGGGTGACGCGATGACGATGGCGGTCGCGGCGTCGGAGAGACACCGCCGCGGGTCGCGTCGGCTTCGTGCTCGTCGTCGTGGGCGTCATGGTGGTCGCGCTGGCGCCGACAAGGTGACGGGAGTGATCATGACGGTCCAGCACCACGGCGACCGCTCCACCGCCCACGCCACCGACGACGTGTCCCGCTGACGAGGGGCCTAGGCTCGCCGCCGAGTGCGCCGGGCACGCGCCGCGACACTGCGCCGACGGCTCGCGCCAAGGACGACGAACACGGAAGGACTTGCACCGATATGGACGATGGACGAGCACGCCAGCTGTTGGCCGACGAACGGTCGCGGGTCGAGGGACTGCTGCGGGACCTGGGGGCGGCGCGCACGGAGGAGCTCGGTACGGCGGCAGAGAGGGGCGACGTCGCCGACCCGGCCGAGCCTCTGACGGACGTGGAGAGCGGTGACGCCGTCGCCGAGGGCCTCCGCGCCCGGCTGGCCGCGATCGAGCGCGCGGAGGCGCGCCTCACGGCAGGGACCTACGGGCGGTCGGTGCGCAGCGGCGAGCTCATTCCCGACGACCGGCTCGAGGCGGACCCCGCGGCCGAGCTCACGGCGGAGGAGCAGGCAACGGCGGACGTCGGTGCGGACCAAACCCTCGCCGAGCGCACCGTGGAAGAAGAAACAGCAGACGAAGACGCGTCTGTCGAACGAGTGACGCGGCCGGCCCGCCTGTGCCGGCCCGCCACACTCAAAGGGACGTGAGCGCGCGGACGAGCGCGGCGGCGAATCGCGCCGGCGAGCCGGGCGCGGTCGTCAAGAAGAGCACCGGGTCGAGCAGCTCGAGCTCGAGCAGCGCGGGTTCGCCGTCGGCGTCGCGGACGATGTCCACCCGGGCGTAGACAGTCGGCCCGAGGAGGGACTCGGCCGCGGCAACGGCTTGCCGGCCGAGCCGGAGCTGGTCGAGCATGGCCGAGGATCCGGTGACGACCTGGTTGTCGATGAGGCTCGGCCCGGGGCCGACGCCGCGCCGGATCATCGGCTCCTTGTGGATGGCGTGGCTGTACTCCCCGCCCAAGAAGACGAGCCCCGTCTCGCCCTCGCGGTCCACCGACTCCTGGTAGGGCTGGACCATGGCCGCGATGCCGGCGCCGAGCAGTGCGTCGACATGGGCGCGGGCGGCCTCGTGCTCGTGCGCCTCGTAGCGGGCGGTCTGGAACCCGCCGCCCGACACGGAGGGCTTGACCACGACCTCCCCGTCGAAGTCGGCCGGGACCACGGCAGCGCCGGTCGCGTCCGTGTGGCCCACCTCACGCGGGCCACCGGCCGACTCCACCCACCGGGTCGGGACGATCCGCAACCCGGCAGCAGCCAGTTCGCGGAGGTAACGCTTGTCGAAGTTCCAACGCAGCGTCGCCGGGCTGTTGACGATGGGGACACCGAGCTCCTCGATGTGCGCGATCCAGCGCAAGAACTCGTGTTGATTGTGGATGTTGTCCCACGCACCGTTCGCGACGACGAGGTCGAAATCTGACCAGTCCACGTTCGGGTCGCTCCAGACCACGGGTGCCGCGTCGAGGCCGATCGCCGCCATGGCCGCGTGCTGCAGGGGCCAGTCATCGTGGAGGTCGGGGAATTGCGGCGGCGCGGTGCAGGCGACGCGGGTTCCGCCGCCGCCACTGGCCCGAGCGGGCGGACTCAACTCCCGATGGGGAAGTGACAGGCCACCTGGTGGCCGGGCGCGAAATCCCGCAGCTCGGGAACCTCCTCCGCGCAACGCGCCTCGGCTCGGGGGCAGCGGGTGCGGAAGCGACAGCCTGACGGCGGGTGGATCGGGCTGGGTGGCTCACCGCTCAGCGGGACCATGGTGCGCGTCGCCTCTGGGTCGGGCTCGACCGCGGAGGCCAGCAGCGCGGCGGTGTAGTGGTGCGCGGGCGCCTCATAGAGCGTGTCGGACGGGGCGATCTCGCACAGGCGTCCCAGGTACATGACAGCCACCCGGTCGCTCACGTTCTTGACGACAGCCAGGTCGTGCGCGATGAACAGGATGGTCAAGTCGTACTCGGCCTTGAGGTCCTGCAAGAGGTTGAGAATCTGTGCCTGAACGGATACGTCGAGCGCCGAGACGATCTCGTCGCATACCAGCAGCTTCGGTTTCAGCATGATGGCGCGGGCGATGCTGATGCGCTGGCACTGGCCCCCCGAGAACTCGCGCGGGCGGCGGTTGCCGTTGATGAAGGGGTCGATGCCGACCCTGTCGAGCATGGCCTCGGCCTGCTCGCGCCGCTCCTGCTTCGTTCCCATCTTCCAGATGGTGAGCGGCTCGGCCACGACGTCGGCGATGCGCCGCCGTGGGTTCAGCGACGAGATGGGATCTTGGAAGATCATCTGCACCTGGGTCCGCAAGGTGCGCAGTTCGCCTCGGCCCAGCGACGTCAGTTCAGTGTCGCCGAAACGGATGCGCCCCGACGTCGCCTTCTCGACCTGCACGATGGCCCGGCCGGTTGTCGTCTTCCCGCATCCGGACTCGCCCACGAGGCCCAGGGTCTCACCTTGTCGCAACGTGAAGCTGACCCCCGCGACCGCCTGCACGGTCGAGCTGCCCTTGTGGAACGACACGAAGAGATCCTCGACGGTGAGCAGCGGCGCCGTCGTGCCGGAGGGGGGAGCGTCGAGCGCAGTGTCGGTCATGCCTGGACCGTCGCGGATGGTTCAGAGGCCTCGGCAGGTGCAGTGGGCTCGGATGGCTCAGACGGCTCCGACGGTTCGGCTGCTTCGGGAGGTGCCGCTGGGGGCGGCCGGTCGGCAGCGGTGAGGGGGTACCAACACGCATAGGTGTGACCCGGCGCTGCCTCCACGAGGGGCGGCTTCTCCGTGTGGCAGCGCTCCTGCACGTAACGGCAGCGTGGCGCGAAGGGGCAGCCAGCCGGCGGATGGAGCAGGTCGGGCGGGCGGCCCTCGATGGCGACGAGCCGGGTATGGCTCGGGTCCGCGATCCGCGGCATGGACTTCAAGAGCGCCTCGGTGTAGGGCATCGCCATGCTCTTGAACAAGACGTTGGTCGGCGCGCGCTCCACCACGTTGCCGGCGTACATCACGATGATCTCGTCCGTGCGTGTCGCCACGACGCCCAGGTCGTGGGTGACGAGGACCATGGCCATGTCGCGGTCGTGTTGGAGCTGCCCGAGCAGGTCGAGGATCTGCGCCTGCACCGTGACGTCGAGGCCCGTGGTGGGCTCGTCGGCCATGAGGAGACGGGGAGCGCAGGCGAGTGCGATTGCGATCATGACGCGCTGGCGCATCCCACCCGAGAGCTGCATGGGGTACGCCTCGTAACGCTCGACGGGGGAGGGGATGCCGACCTGCATCAGGAGAGAGAGGGCGGTCTCCTTGGCTTCGGCCTTGGAGAGCTTCAGGTGGATGCGCAGCGGCTCGGTGATCTGGTGGCCGATCCGCTGCACCGGGTTGAGCGAGGTCATCGGGTCCTGGAAGACCATCGCGATGTGCGTGCTCCAGAGCTTGCGCAGCTGGTCGTTCGGCGCGTTCAGGATCTCGGTGCCGTCGTAGCGCACCGATCCGGTCTGTGTGGTGGAGGCGCGGGGGAGCAGTCCCATGATGGCGCGCGAGAGAACCGTCTTCCCAGAGCCGGACTCGCCCACGATGCCGAGCGTCTTGCCCTGGTCGAGGGTCAGGCTCACGTCCTGCACGGCTTGCAGGCTGCCGCGGCTGGTCGCAAAGGAGACGTGGAGATCCTCGACCTCCAACAACCTGCGCCCGCTCACAACTTCATGTCGCTGACATCGAAGTAGGCGCGCAGCTTGTCCGCCACCACGTTGAGGCTGAAGAGGAGGAGGAACATGGCGGTGGCGGGGAAGATCACCAGCCAGGGATTGGTCTGGCCCTTGGCCCCGGTGAGGAGGCTGGACCCTTCGTAGAGCATGTTGCCCCAGCTCGGTGTCGGCGGCTCCACGGAGAGGCCCAGGAACGCAAGCGTGCCCTCGAGCACGATGATCGTCGCCACCGCGATCAGGCCGAAGGAGACGACTGTCGGCATGATGTTGGGCAGGATCTCGCGGGTGAGGATGCGGGTGTCGCTGGCGCCGAGGGCCTTGGCCGCCAGGACGAAGTCACGCTGGGCGTACGAGAGGGTGGAGGCGCGCACGACCCGGAAGATAAGCGGCGCGGCGAAGATCCCGATGATCAGCGTGATCTTCCAGAGCGTGTGGCCCCAGAAAGAAACGATGGCGATGACCGCCACGATGGCGGGGAAGGCCAGGAGCACGTACGAGCCCGTGTTGAGGGCGGTATCGACCGCGCCCTCGACGGTAGGCCGAGTACATGGCGGGGATGCCCCCGAGCACGAGCCCGATGAGGGCGCCGCCGAAGCCCACGACGAGCGAGACCCGGGCGCCGTAGATCAACCGGCTGAGGATGTCGCGGTAGAGGTCGTCGGTCCCGAGCAGGTGGCTCCAGCTCGGGCCGCCGTTCTGCACGCTGTTGTAGTTGCCCAAGTCCGGATTGGGCAGCGGAAGCAGGCTGGCGAACGTGGCAAGGAGCGCCACAAGGACGATGAAGGAGACGCAGACCCAGAAGAACACGCCGAGTCTCTTCCGGGTGGGATCGGCCGCTTCCTCGGCGGCGATCTCCTCCTTGATCTCGGCCAGATCGTCGGTGACGACGCTACTCACGGGCAATCCTCGGGTCGACGATGGTGAACAAGAAGTCGAAGATGAAATTGATCAGCACGATGGCGATCGCGACGAAGAGTGTGATGCCCTGCACCACCAAGTAGTCGTCCTGATCGACGCTCGAGATCAACTGATACCCGAGACCCGGCATCTGCAACAGCGACTCGACGACGAAGGTGCCGGCGATGAGGCCACCAATGGTGACGCCGGCCGCGGCCAGCAGTGAAACAGACGAAGGTCGCAGCGCGTGCCGCCACATGATGCGACGGTCGGTGAGTCCCTTCGAACGTGCCATCGTGATGAAGTCCTCTTGCAACGTCGATATCAGGTCGTTTCGCAAGAGCCGGAAGTACACGACGATCGACCCGAGCGCGAGCACGATAGACGGCAACAACATCGTATGGATGTTGGACCAGAAGTCCTGCGTCAGCGGCACATAGGAGGCCGGCCCCGGGAAGATGTGCCAGTGCACCGCGAAGATCAGTACCAACACGGGCGCGATCACGAACGGCGGGAGCGCCAACATCGCGAAGGTCGTGCTGTTCGACGCCTGGTCGAAAAACCGGTTAGGCCGGCGGGCCGCGGTCATGGCCATCGGAAACGCGATGGCGAAGGCAATGATTTGAGAGAAGACGATCAGCTCGAGGTCGATGGGAAACGACTGCGAGATGATGGTCGTCGTCGACTGGTGTGTCGTGAAGGACTGGCCCAGGTTGCCCTGGAACACGTGTCCCATCCAGATGAAGTACTGCTGCCACAACGGCTTGTTGAGTCCGAGCTGACGGTTGAGCGTGGCGACGTTCTGCGGGGTGGAGTTGGGGCCGAGGATCGTCGTGGCCGGGTTGCCTGGGAGGAGGTGCACCAGGAAGAAGATCGCGATGGACACGAAGATGATGATGATGATGAGCAACACCAGCCGTTTCGCGATGTAGCGGGCCACGTCGCCTTCTTTCCCCCCTTCCGTCTCTTCGATTCCCTTGGGATCGCGCCGCCTCCACCGGCGGCGAATGATCCTAGACCGCGACCCTCGTGTCCTACCATGCGCCCATGTCCGACGAGGTCCCTGCTCTCAGCGGTCGAACGCGCACCGTCGTCGGGGTCGTCGTCGTGCTGGTGGTGGCGGCCGGCATCCTGCTGCGTTTCTGGACCCGATCAGGGCTGTGGCTGGACGAGGCCCTCACGATCGACATCGCCCGCCTGCCGCTCCACCAGATCCCGCACGCGCTCAAGCAGGACGGCGCCCCGCCCCTGTACTACTACCTCCTCCACTTCTGGATCGTGCTCTTCGGCCAGTCCAACGATGCCGTGCGCTCGCTCTCGGGCATCTTCGCGGTCCTGACCCTCCCCGTCGCGTGGCTCTGCGGGAAGCGCTTCGGGGGCCGCTCTGTCGCCTGGACGACGTTGGTCCTGCTGGCCAGCGCACCCTTCGCCGTGTACTACGCGACCGAGTCGCGCATGTACGCACTCGTCATTTTGTTGACCGGCCTGGGCTTCTTGGCTCTGCAACGGGCGGTGACGACGCCGCGGGCCGGCAATCTCATCGCCGTCGCACTGGTCGCCGCCGCGCTCCTCTACACGCAGTACTGGTCGCTGTATCTCGTCGGCATGGTCGCCGTCTGGCTCATTGCGTCCATCGTGCGGACCCGCCATCGTGGCCGTCCCGAGGCCGCGCCGTGGCCGGCTCTGATTGCGCTTGCCGCCGGCTGTCTGCTTTTCATTCCGTGGTTACCGACGTTCCTCTACCAGACCAAGCACACCGGGACTCCGTGGGCAGCACCACCGAACTTCTCAGCGGTGATCAATGCACTCACCGGCTTCACCGACAACCAGGGCTCGACGCTCCAGACCGCGACCAACCAGGGCCGCCTGCTCGCCGTCATCTATTTCGCCATGTTGGCCCTGGCGGTGTTCGGGGTGGGGCTCACCGGCCGCATCATCGAGCTCGACCTGCGCACCCGACCCCGCGCGGGGCGTCGGCTTCGTCGTGCTGGGGACGCTGTTCGCAGCCATCGCCGGCGGCATCATCACGGCGAGCGCATTTTCATCGCGATACGCCGCAGTGGTCTTCTTGCCGTTCTTGCTCCTCGTCGCGTTGGGTACGACGACGCTGCTGAATCCGAAGGCGCGCGTCATCGTCGTCGGTCTTGCCGTGGCGGCCGGCCTCGTGTCGTCCGCGCAGAACGTGACGACACAGCGCACCCAGGCGAATTCTGTCGCGGCGGCCATCAACGCGCAGGCCAAGCCCGGAGACATCATCGCCTTTTGTCCCGACCAATTGGGTCCGTCGGTGTACCGTCAGATCCGCGACCCCTCCCGGTACGACATGATCACGTTTCCGCGGCGCATCGGCCCCCAGATCGTGGACTGGGTCGACTACGCCGACACGGTCCACGCCGCCAACCCGAACAGCTTCTCCGACTACGTCTTGGGGAAGGCGGGCACCGATCATCAGATCTGGCTGGTCTGGCAGCCGATGTACCAGACCTACGGCGTGAAATGCGAGACAATTGCGTCCGACCTCATCAACGCAACCACGAAGAACGGGGGCGGGGGACGCAACGTCGTGACCAACCATCCCGCGCTCTATTACGAGCCGATGAACCTGACTGAGTACGCGACGGGACCCTGACCGGTGGCCGAGACCACAGAGCCCGTGGCCCCCGCGGCCGGCACCACGGAGGTGACGGAGGCGCCGGAGGTGCCCGCAGCGGCCCCACCGCATCCTGGCGACCAGGCCCCAGCGCGGGGCGCGCCGAGCCCGGGCCCGGGCCCGACGGGCACCGGCACGGGCACGGGCACCGGCACGGGCACTGGCGCAGAAGGCGTTCGCGGCACCGGGGGATCGTCCGCGAGCGGCATGGGCGCCGGTCAGGCAGTGTGGGAGTCCACGCGGCGCATCTGGGACCGTGTTCCCGAGTCGCTGCGTGAGGCGGTCCTGCCCTTCCTCGTGGCGCGCGTCGTGGTAGTCGGTGCGCTCGGGCTGGCGCACTTCGTCGTCGACCGGACCCACCCGTCCACGCCGGGCGTGGCCGCCCGGGTCCATGCCGGACTGCTCGGGTGGGACGCCGGGTGGTAC
Source organism: uncultured Acidimicrobiaceae bacterium (assembly GCA_963725895.1). GTDB lineage: Bacteria > Actinomycetota > Acidimicrobiia > Acidimicrobiales > RAAP-2 > Bog-473. Next base: position 345,787 of record CAVSAJ010000001.1, read on the forward strand.
GAGAGCATCGCCCGTCTCGGCTACGCGCCCTTGGGTCGTCAGTCGCTGCGCTTCTTCCCCGCCCTCCCCGCGCTCACGCACGCGTTGGCGTGGGTGCCCGGCGTGGGCGACGGCCCTGCGCTCGTGATCCTGGCCAACGCGGCGGCGCTGGCGGCGACCGCGATGCTCTACATCCTGGTCCTCCGCGAGACGGGCAACCGGGCCGTGGCCCGCCGCTCGCTCTGGATCCTGAGCCTGCTGCCGGCCGCCTTCGTCCTCGTGATGGGCTACGCCGAGTCACTGCTCTTGGTGTTCGCCATCGGGTGCTTCCTCTGTCTGCGTCCTCCCGAGGGCGCTGTCACGGCGCGGCCGCATTTCGCGTCCGCCGCCGTACTCGCGTTCGCCGCTGCGTTGACGCGCCCGATCGGTGTGCTGCTCGTGCTGGCCATCGCCGCCGAACTCGTGCGCTGGTGGCAGCAGCTCGGGCGCGGCGAGCGGCTGGCGGGACTGGCCGCGCTCGGCGGCGCCGTTCGTGGGGGTGTTCGCGTTCTTGGCCTGGGCCCAGCACGAGGTGGGCGACTGGTGGGCCCCGCTGCGCGTGCAATTGCAGAACTCGCACCACGGCGGGCTGTCCGATCCCGCCTCGACGCTGTACCACGACGCCATGGGTCTGGTGCACCACCACGTGGGTACGGCGCTGCACGTCCCCTGGGTGCTCCTCGCCCTGGCCATGCTGGTGGTGTGTTGGCGCCGGCTGCCGGCTTCCTACACGCTGTTCGCGGCGGCGGTCCTGGCCACTGCGGTGGCTGGGAGCAATCTCGACTCGTTCGAACGCTACGCCTTGAGCGCCTTCCCGCTCTCGGTCGCCGCCGCGCTGCTGCTCAGCGAGACCCAGGTCGAGCGGGTCGTCCTGGCGCTGCTCTCGGCCGGGTTGGTCGGCTACGCCCTGCTGGCCTTCTTGAACATCTCCGTCCCGTGACCGGCGACATGGCGGGACCCCTCCCTGAGCACGCAGGAGGGGTCCACTAACCTGGTCTTTACGATGGCCGTGTCACACGAAGCACCCGTCGTCATCGCCGGCGCGGGTCCCGGCGGCCTGACGGCGGCCTACCTGTTGACCAAACGGGGGGCGCATCCCTTGGTCCTCGAGGCCGACGACGTCGTCGGCGGCATCAGCCGCACCGTCGAGCGCGACGGCTGGCGTTTCGACCTGGGCGGTCACCGCTTCTTCACCAAGGTCGACGAGGTGGAAGCCCTGTGGCACGAGATCCTGCCCGAGGGCGACTTCATGCTGCGGCCCCGGATGAGCCGCATCTACTACAAGGGCAAGTTCCTCGACTACCCCCTCCGAGCCCTCAACGTCCTGCGCAACCTCTCCATCTGGGAGGGGTTCATGATCGGCCTGTCCTACCTGTGGTCCCGCATCCACCCGCCCAAGGACGAGTTGAACTACGAGAACTGGCTCGTGAAGCGCTTCGGCTGGCGCCTCTACCGCACCTTCTTCAAGACCTATACCGAGAAGGTGTGGGGTGTCCCGGTCTCGGACATGCCGGCCGACTGGGCCGCCCAGCGGGTGAAGAACCTCGACCTGCGCAAGGCCGTCATCAACGCGATCCTGCCCAAACGAGGCCAGACCGACATCACGACCCTCATTGAGGAGTTCCAGTACCCGAAATACGGGCCCGGGATGATGTGGGAGGTCTGCGCGGACAAGGTGCAGGCCGCCGGCGGGACGTTGGAGATGGAGGCGCGGCTGACCCGCATCAACGTCGAGGATGGCCGCGCGGTCAGCGTGACGTACGCCAAGGACCGGAGCGAGCACACGGTGCCCGCGTCCCACGTGATCTCCACCATGCCGATGCGCGAGCTGGTGAACACGATCACGCCGCCCCCGCCGCCCGAGGTGGTGGCGGCGGCCGACGACCTGCACTACCGCGACTACCTGACCGTCGCGCTCGTGGTACCCGAGGCACGGAGCTTCCCCGACAACTGGATCTACATCCACGCCACCGACGTGGAGGTCGGGCGCATCCAGAACTACGGGTCGTGGTCGCCCTATCTCGTCAAAGACGGGCGCACCTGCCTGGGGCTCGAGTACTTCGTCTTCGAGGGCGACGACATGTGGAACACCCCCGACGAGGAGCTGATCGCGCTGGGCACCAAGGAGCTGATCTCGCTCGGGCTGGCCGCCGACGGCGACGTCGAGCGCGGCTACGTCGTGCGCGTCCCCAAGGCCTACCCGTACTACGACTTCAGCTACAAGGAGAACGTCGAGACCATTCGCAAGTGGATCGACGCGGAGGCGCCCAACATCCACCCGGTCGGGCGGAACGGGATGCACAAGTACAACAACCAAGACCATTCCATGTACACGGCCCTGCTCACGGTGGAGAACATCTTCGGCGCCGCCCACGACGTGTGGACGGTGAACGTCGAAGAGGAGTATCACGAGGCGGGGTCCACCGGACGCGACGCCCCCGTGCTGCCGCGACGGACTGCGGCCCCGGTGGGCACGATCGACCCTGGCTGATCACGCGCCCGACGCGGGGCGCTGGTGGTGGTGGCATCGGTGGATGACCCTCACGGTCGTCGCCCTGGTGTATCTCGGTCTCGGCTTCGGGCTCTGGGTGCACGCCTGGACAGAGGGCGCGACGACACACACCTTGTGCGGGTGCGGGGACCCCGCGCTGTTCTTGTGGTTCTTCCAGTGGCCGGCCACGGCGCTCTCCCACGGGCAAAACCCCTTCTTCTCGACGGCCCTGTTCCATCCGACCGGCATCAACCTGTTGGCGCAGACGTCGGTGACCGGCCTGAGCATCCCGTTGGTCCCAGTCACGTGGATCTGGGGCCCGGTTGCGTCGCTCAACGTCGCGTCCACCATCACGCCGGCCCTCACGGCCTTCACCGCCTTCATCGCGGTGCGCCGCTTCGTCCGGTGGACCCCGGCCGCCTTCGTGGGCGGCTTGCTCTACGGGTTCTCGCCCTTCGTGCTGACCAGCCTCGAGTTCGCACACCTCATGACCGCCGCGCTCATGCTGCTGCCGCTGATCCTCATTGCGCTCGACGAGATCCTGATCCGCCAGCGCCACAGTGCCGTCTGGTCCGGCGTGCTGCTCGGCCTCCTCGTGTTCGGACAGTTCTTCTTCTCCAGCGAGCTGCTGGCCGTCACGGCCGTCGTCGCGGTCGTCGGCGTCGCGGTGCTCGCAGTCGGCGCGCTGCTCTTCGACCGGTCCGCGCTGCGACGGCTTGCTCCCCACGCTGCCGTCGGTCTGGCCGTCGGCTTGGGGGTCGGCGCCGCGCTCTTGGCCTGGCCCGTGTGGTTCGCGCTGGACGGGCCGGCGCACGTGTCGGGCCTCGTGTGGCCCAACCTCAACGTTCTCGGAGGTTTCATTCCGTCGAGCTTCGTCGGGAGCGGGTACCCCAATGGGAACGGTGGGTTCTTGCCTCTGAGTGGCTACGACGGCGCGTTCCTGCCCTCCGGGGCCTATCTCGGGTGGGGATTCGTGGCGGTGCTCGCCGCGGGGACGGCGGCCTTTTGGCGTGATCGCCGTCTGTGGTTCTTCGGCTTCGTGCTGGTCGTGTGCGGCGTCACCTCGCTCGGCATCCGGCGCGGCCAATGGGTGCCGGCCCGGCTCTTCGACCGCGTGCCCGTGCTCGAGAACGTGATCCAGCAGCGCTTCATGACGATCGGTTTCCTGGCAGCAGCCGTGATGTTGGCCATCATCCTCGAGCACGTCTACGCGTTGGTACCGGACTGGCGCGGCGCCTCTGGCGCCCTGCTCATCTCGGCTGTCTCGCTCGTACCGATGGGGGTGATCTTCGGAGAGCGCCTGCCGTTCACCATGCGCCCGGTGATCCTGCCGCGTTGGTACACCGCAGTGGCCCCGGCGCTGCCGTCCGGGCGCGTGCTGCTGTCGTATCCGGCGCCGTTCTCGGGGATCCAGTCCGCCATGGCCTGGCAGGCGGTCAACCGCATGCACTACAGCCAGGCCGGTGGTGGCGGGCCTCAGGGGGTGGCGCGGCGCGCCGGTTCGGCGGAGGCTGGATTCGAAGACCTCGGCCTCCTCGGCTTCGCCGTCGGGGTGGCCCCACCGTCGGGGACGCCGGCGCAGCTGGCGGCGGTGCGCCACGCGCTGGCCGTGTGGCGGGTGACGACCGTGGTGGTGGCGACCAACCCCGCAGCCCCGCACGTGCAGCAGGGCAGCGACCCGGTCTATGCCGCCGCGTTCATGACGGCGGCGCTCGGCCGGCTCCCGACGCTCCAGGCGGGGGCCTGGGTCTGGAACGGCGTGCAGGCCGGGCTGCCCGCCCCGCTGCACCTGAAGGCGGACACATTGGTGACCTGTGCTCTGGCCGCCGAGAAGCACGGTGGCCGGGAGGCGGCGTCGTTGCGTGCCCCGCGCTGTGTGGCCGTGTCCGCCGAGGTCCGGAGGTGATCGGGGGCGCAGCGTGTCCCAGCTGCGGCGCTCAAGCGGCTGGGGTGTCGGGCCGATGAGGACGACTATGGAGCGACGTCGGCCCGGCCGCCGGAGTGTGCGTTTCGGGAGACCGGGTAAGGCTGCTGAAAACGGGACGGTGACCCGAGTCGGTGTCGGGGAGGAACGTGCGGGACGTGACGAGATTGGCCCGGCCGGGCCGCCGACTGGCAGCGGCCGGCGCGGTGTTGTGCCTGGCGGCCGCGGTCCCTGTCGCCCAAGGCGCCGGCATGCCGCACGCGGGAGCAGCCAGAGTGTCGCGGGCAGACGCCTCGAGCGGCGCGCACATCACGCTCCGCCTCCCGGCCGGGCTGTCGGCTTCCGAGCACGGGGCGCTGGAGCGGGCCGGCGCGTATGGGCCCCGTCCGGTACGCCTGCTGATCCTCGGTGACTCGATCGCCATGACGCTGGGGATGGGCCTCTCGGTGCAGTCACAGGCCCAGTACGGCGTCAGCGTCGTCGACGATGCGACCGTCGGGTGCGACCTCGACCCCCAGCTCGAAGTGCTGACCGAGGGCGCCCCTGGTCCGGCGACGCAGGGGTGCGACAACTGGCGCGCGCTGTGGCCCTTCTTGGTGGCCAAGCAGCGTCCCCAGGTGGTGGCGCTGGGCCTGGGCCGCTGGGAGGTGAGCGATCACCTGCTCGACGGGCAGTGGGTGCACATCGGGGAGCCGGCGTGGAACGAGCACCTGACGCAGGACCTCCAGGCCGCAATCACCGTCTTCCATACGTTTGGTGCCAAAGTGGTGTTCTTCACCATGCCCTACGTCGACCCCAGCGACCGCCAGCCCGACGGCCTGCCCTGGCCCGAGAACACGCCCGCCCGAACGCAGGCGTACAACGCACTCGTCCAGCAGGTTGCGCTGTCAGATCCTGGTGAGGTCAGCGTGATCGACCTCAACCGCATGCTCTCACCCGGCGGCGTGTTCACGGCCACGCTCGACGGGATCGACGTGCGGTCGTCGGACGGCATTCACGTGAGTCCCGCAGGCGGGGAGCTGTTGCAGGGGCAGATCCTCCCGCAGATCGACCGAATCGGCATGGCGGACGAGACGGCGGCCAAGGCTCGACGGTGACCGAGCCGGAGGCCGCGGAGGCACCTGCGGCCGAGCTCGTCGTCGAGGGGGTGCCGGCGGCAATGGCACTCGCGCCCAACGCAGTCGGTCCCACCCTCGGGGCCGAACTCATCCTCGACGCCGAGGCGCGTCCCGGAGTGGAATCGTTGCGCTCGGGGTTGTTGCAGGCCGGCCCGCTGGCGGCCGCGGGCGTCCTGGCCAACGGGGCCAGCGTCATCCTCACCGTCGCGCTGGCACGGGTGCTCTCGCCGCACAGCTACGGCGTCCTCAACCAGCTGACCGGGCTGTACCTCATCCTGTCCATGCCGGGGTCTGCGGTCGTCGTGGCCGTCGTGCGCCGGGTGACCATCTGGCACGAGGACGGCAGCGGCCATCTGGTCCGCCGCTGGGCCGGCCGGGTGCACCGCCAGGGGAGCATGCTCGTGTTGGCGTGGGCAGTCCTGGTGTTCGCCAGCCGGCACGGCGTGGCCGTCCTCTTGAACCAGCAAAGCGGTATCGGGATCGCGGCGATCCTGACTGCGGCCGCGTTTTTCGTCCTGCTCTCGCTCGATCGGGGTCTTCTGCAGGCGCACCGCTCGTACCAGCCCCTCGCGGTCAACCTCGTCGTCGAGATGGGCGTGCGGGTGGTCGCCGTGCTCGTCTTGGTGGTCGCGGGCTTTGGCCCGTCGGGCGCCGCGGTCGGTGTGCTCATCGGCGAAGTCTTCGCTGCCGCCCATGCCCGCTGGGCCGCCGTGCGGGTCTGGTCCGGCGGGGTGGTCCGCCCCCTGTGGGCCACCGCGGGCTGGGTGGCGGCGGTGCGCCCCGACCCCGTCCTCTCCGATGGCGCGTCCGAGCGCCGCACCGTCGTGCTCGACCTCGTGGTCGCCTCGGTGTCGCTTTCCATGGTCGCGGTGCTCCAGAACATCGACGTGCTCGTCGTCGGGCGCGACAACCCGACACACAGCGGCGCGTACGCCGCGGTGTCGGTCACGAGCAAGGCGATCGTCTTCGGGGCCATCGTCCTCGGTGGGTACCTGTTGCCTGAGGCGGCGATCCGCTGGCGCCAGGGAGGCCACGCGCTGCGGCAGCTCGCCGTCGTGCTGATGCTGCTCGCCGTGCCCGCCATCGTGCTGCTCGGGATCGCGTTGGCTGCGCCGCAGGCGTTCCTCGAGCTCGTGTTCCACCACGCGTACACCTCCGCCTCGGACGCGTTGGCGCCGCTCGTCGTGGCCATGATCATGCTGAGCGTCTCGGTCGTGCTGACCATGTACCTGCTGGCGGTCGGGCGGCGGTGGGTGGTTGGCGTGCTGGTGCTGGGTGCCGCCGCACTCACGGTTGCCGTGCTGGCGGTGCACGGGGCACCCCGGGCGACGGCGTTCGCAGACCTGGGCGTGCAGGCGGTGCTGCTCGCCGTGATCGTGGCTGGCTTCGCGCTGGTGCACAGGGTCCGGGTCTCCAAGGAGCCCGCAGGGCTAACCTGAATCGATGAGCGGTGACGACGGGGGGCCTGTCGCGTTCGCGCCCGGCACGGGCCACCCGCAGTACGACGCTCCCTCGGGTTCTGATGTCCTTGCCTCGGTCGCGGCCGACGCCGGGCTGCGGCGCATCCACTTCGTCGCCTGGCGCGATCTCGACGACCCCGAGGCGGGTGGCTCCGAGCTCCACGCACACATGGTCGCGTCGCGCTGGGCGGCCGCCGGCCTCGACATCACCTTCCGGACGTCGGCCGTGCCCGGCGCACCCGCCGCGCTGAACCGTGACGGGTACCGGGTGCTGCGCCGGTCCGGGCGCTACGCGGTGTTCCCGGGGGCGGCCTGGGAGGGACTCCGCATGGGACACCGCCCGGGCGACGCACTCGTGGAGATCTGGAACGGCATGCCCTTCTTCTCGCCGCTGTGGTACCGCGGGCCTCGGGTCGTGTTCTTGCACCACGTCCACGCGGAGATGTGGGGCATGGTGTTGCCGCCGGCGCTCGCCCGCCTGGGGGAGGTGACCGAGCACCGGGTCGCCCCGCGCTTCTACCGCCGGAGCCGGGTCGTGACACTGTCCGAGTCGTCCCGCTCCGAGATCGTGACCATGCTCGGCCTGGCCCCGGAGCAGGTCACGGTGGCCCCGCCAGGGATCGACGGCCGCTTCACTCCTGGCAGCCAGCGCTCGCCGGTGCCCCTGGTGGTCGCCGTCGGCCGGCTGGTGCCAGTCAAGCGGTTCGACGTGCTGCTGCGGGCCCTGGCCAGCGTGAAGGCAGAGCAGCCCGAGCTGCGGGCGGTGATCGTCGGCGAGGGCTACGAGCGGCCCGCCCTCGAGGCGCTGCGCGACGAGCTGGGCGCCACCGACTGGGTTGCGCTCCCCGGACACGTCTCCGAGGAGGAACTCGTGTCGTGGTACCGCCGGGCGTGGGTGGTCGCCAGCAGCTCGCAGCGCGAGGGATGGGGGATGACGCTGACTGAGGCGGCAGCGTGTGGCACCCCGGCGGTCGCGACGGCCATCGCAGGCCATGCCGACGCGGTGGTCGACGGCGAGTCGGGTCTGCTGGTCGACGACGTGGCCGACCTGGCGCCCGCCCTCGGGCGCGTGCTGCGTGACGACGTGTTGCGCAGCCGCCTGTCCAAGGGCGCGCTGGTGCGGGCGCGCTGGTTCACCTGGGACGCCACCGCCCTACGTGCGCTCGAGGCGCTCGCCGAGGAGGCGTCGCTCTCGTCCGAGCTCTGACGGCGCCTGCCGCGGCCGGCGGGGCCCGGAAGGCCTGACGGACCCCTGGGGTCAGGGGTCAGCCGTCGATGCCGACGATCGGCGGCACCACCCTGGTGTCGACCCCCTGACCCGGCGTGATCGCGCGGAGCCTGCGCCGGCCGAGCGGCTTCTTCTGGCGCATACCGAAGCCGGTGATGACGGCGTCGGCCAGCAGAAGCACGACGCCCAGCCAGATCAGGTTGCCGGCCTGGACGAAGGAGCCGGCCCAGTTGGCACCCGGCCCGTAGTTGTGCACGTTCTGCCCTTGGACCACGTTGGCGCACCCGGCGACGATGAACGCGATCCCCCCGACGATCGCCACGACGCGGGCCCACGGGAGGACGAGCCCGACGGCGGTGAGCGCGCCGACGATCAATGCGGCGAGCGGGGACACGACGAGGGCCGCGACCCCACCGCTGACCGCGCCGATGAGCAGCGCGCGGGGGAAGCGCAGCCAGCCGCGCCGTCGATCCGCCTTGGGCGGCGGTGACCAGGGAAGGGTGAGGCTGGGAGTGTCGAAGGACTGCGCAGCCGGGCGAGGCAACTCGGGACCTTCGGGCCCGCGCAGATGCCGCGGCAGCTTCGCCCGCACGCGGCGCCGGATGCGGGTCGGGAGGAAGCCGAGCACGAGGCAGATCAGCAGGGTCGCCCCCGATGCGGCGAGCGCGGCCCAGACTTCGCGCTGCGGCGTCCACGTCAGGGTGATCGTGAAGTTCGGCCCGCCCAGCTGGCGGAGGTCCGCCGCGGTGACGGGCCACCCATTGGCGAAGTCGTCCATCAGCTGTGACGTCCCGAGGTTCACCGAATGCGAGCCCGGCGCGGCACCGGGTCCCGGAGTGGCCACCGCCCGCCAACCCTTGTTCACGCTCTGCCCGAGCACGAACTCGAACGGCTGGCTGGCGCCCGACACCAGGTCGGTCTGGCTGTCGATGTGGGAGGAGCGCTGGACGACCGTGGGAGCCGTGCCCGGCTGCACGGGGGCGATCTGCGGCGACCCGGCTGCGGTGGGCGTGGCGGCGGGGCCAGGGCCACCACCGGCCGCCGAGTCGAGCACCAACTGGTCGATGTTCCAGCCCGTGCAGAGCGACGGCGCGTTCGCGCACGGCGGGTTGTGCGCCACTGCGGTCTGCACGATGTGGGGGCCCGCGCTCAGCGTGATCCCCTTGGCGTCCGGACCGCAGGGCACCAGCTGGGACTCGCCGTTGTTGAGCGCGTTCTGACTCGAGCCGACGATGGCGACGTCGATCGGTTGGCCGTCGATGGAAAGGAGGTTGGAGACGCACGTGCCGGGAAGGTTCGTCGGCGTCGCGGGGGCCTGCACGCCGGGGATCCCGACCTTGGCGATGCCGAGCGGCAGGGCGAGCGGCCCGGTGGAGTAGTAGTTCTTCGCGTACTCGGCCCGGACCGAGGTGAAGGTGATCACGAACTGCGACCCGATGATCGGGGCGAAGCTCACCGGGACGGTCGCCGTGGCACCGGGGACCGTGCTGTCGGCGATCGGCGGGAGTGTGACGGTGCGGACCTGGTTTCCCGACGTGATCGTCATGGTGGTCGGCACCGAATGGCGGCCGTCGGCGAGCACGGTCAGGGGGAACCCGCTCAGGACCCTCGGTTTGGTCAGGTTGTAGGTCAGCGTCGCACCGATGTCGGCGCCGGGCCCAAAGCCGGGCTGCCACGCAGTCGTCGCGTCGTTGTCGAGCGTTGCCGACGCGGTCGCGCGCAGGTTGCCGGGCATGCGTCCGGAGGAGTAGGCGGACACGTAGCCGTCGGCCGCGGTCGGGCCCCGGCCGACCAGCTTGTCGATCTCGTCGTCGGGGAGCAGCGGGGAGAGGCTGGCGCTGCCCGAGATGGCGAAGGTGCGCGCGGTCGGCAGCTGGAATTCGCGGGTGATGGTCGTCTCGGGATCGCTCCGGGTGGGGTAGGGCGAGGTGCGCAGCCGGGTCATCACGTAGGTCAGGCGATCCGAGGCCGAGGAGGTCCCGAGGGCGGAAGTGAGGTCCGTCGGCATCTGAATCACCTCTTGGACGTGCACGCCTGGAATCTGCACCTCGGCGAAGCCGACGGCGGTGGCGTCGGGCGGAGGCTGGTCGTCGTCGGTGGTGGCGTCGATCGTGATCCGCATGGTGTGGAAGGTTGTCGTGGGGAAGGTCAGCTGCTGGCCCGTTGCGAGATACGACGACTTGCCGAGGTTGAAGGTCTCGGAGTTCTTGCCGTCGAAGGTCACGGTCACCTTGGAGACCCAGCGCGTGCGGTCGCCCTTTTGCAACTGGATCAAGGTGACGTGGTTCGTCGTGACCGGGTTCCCGAATTGCACCTGCCACCACTGGCCCGAGGGGTTCGACACGAAGGTGCCGGTGTTCCACGACGTGTCGAGGTTTCCGTCGAGGGCGCTGTAGGCCCGGTTTTCCGGCGTGAAGGACACGGGGTTCCCATAGCTGCTGGCCGTGACGTTGACGGCCCCGACGTAGCTGGCATAGGTCTTGCTACTCAGTCCCGCGCCGGGGAACAGCTCGACGGGGCTGTCGCTCAGGTCGGTCTTCGCGGGGTTCTCGTCCGGGGTCTCGGTGGCGCCCGTGTTGGCGTTCAAGGTGTTCCAGCGGAACGCTTGCTTGCGGTTGGTGTCGGTGACGACCAGTTGGGCACCCTGTGCCGCCAGGTCCTTCATCTCTTGGAGGTTCGTGTCCAACGTGCCCGAGTAGTACAGCGCGCTGTTCGTGTTCAACAGGCCCAGTCCGGCGAGGTCCTGGAGTCCGACTGCGTCGCCCGAGATGATCATGGCCCCCTGGTCCGACTCGGCACGCACCATCGGGCGCGGGTCGTTGACCGTGTAGGTGACGACGGGGCTGGGCCAGGCGAGGTTCGCGGGGGCACTGAGATCCTGCTCGTCGAGGGTGGAGACAGCGGAGATGTTGGGCCGAGGAGCGCCAAAGGACTGAGGGTCGCTGAGGCCGCTCGGCGTCTGTAGCAGCTGGAGCGCCAGCAACTGCGGCTGGGGCACGCCGTAATGCTCGTAGCGCTGGTCGTACTCCACCATGACGTCCCCTGCGCTCATGAGGCGGGCCATCGGCGCCAAGGCGTTGTAGTTCTCCGTGTCCTCTTGAATGGGGTCGTCGACCGCGTAGAGGGTGTCTGCTGTGGCGATGGAGCCCATGACCTGCTGTTCGCGGGTGACGAAGTCCCTCGTGAGATATGCGGGTTGCGGCGTGTCGAGGGGATCGCCCCAGCGGTACGTGGCGAAGTTGTCACCCGGGATCGCGAAGACTCGGGTGCCCTTGTGCGTGTTGTTGAGGTGGGTGATCGCCTGTTGCTCGTAGGAGGGAAGCTGCGCGGGGATCGTCAAGTAATTGGCGATCATGTCGCCGTTAAAGAGGGAGGGGTTGTTGGCGACGACGAGGCACGCGAGCAGGAAGGCGGACACGAGGCCGAGGAGCGTGACGCGCTCCCAGAGCGCGGTGACGCCGGCCGCCAGCAACATGACGAGGCCGAGCAGCACCACCGGTGTGGCCCGGTCGGTCGATCGCAGGGCCAGTCCGGCCGTCGTGTTCGTCATGAAGGACTTGAACAGACGCCCGATCACCGTCGGGTTCGTGAAGGGGAACGGACCGACGGAGAGGACCAGTCCGACAAAGATCAAGACGACGAAGAAGGCCCGTTCCCGCCACCGCACGAACGCCGCTGCCACCACCGCGAAGACCGGGACGGCGTAGGAGGTGGCCAACAAGACCAGGCTCTGTGTGTAGCGAGCGGCCGCGTTGGTCCAGGCTCCGAGGCTGTCGCCGCCGTAGAAGAACCAGTAGCCGAGGCCGCGGATCACCTCCGACGGGCTCGACGTGGCCGAGGTCGACGGGACGGTCTCGGTGTACTTGAGGACGTTCACGCCGTAGGCGGCCTCGACGAGCAGACCCGCCATCCACCAGAGGCACGCCCCCAGCGTGAGGATGCCGATGCGCAGCGCAGTGTCGATGGCGTGCCGCCACGTCGCCTCGCGCAGGACGACCACCGCGTAGATCAGCCAGAGGACCGGCGCGACGCCGACATAGATGATGGCCGTCGCGTTGATCCCGCTGACCAGCGCGACCGTGATCGCGAACAGTGCAGGCCAGCGCCACCCGCCTCGGCGGAGGGCCAAGATGGTGAAGGCGAGCATGAAGGGCAGCCCGGACCACGGCAGCAGGATCACCGAGATGCGGCTGGCGTATTGCAAGAAGTACGGCGAGAGCATGTACGCCAGCGCGGCGACCACCGGACCTGGGCCGCGCAGTCGCATCGTGCGGCACAGGTAGAGGATGCCGACGCCGGCGACGAAGAGGAGCGAACCCAGCCAGATCCGCTGGGCGATCCAGGTCGGCACGTGCAGGAGGTACGTGGCGGCGAAGAAGGGCCCCATCGGCAGCAGGTAGCCGATGTACTCGTGGGTCACCGTCCCGAGGGCGACGGTGGGGTTCCACAGGAAGGACACCTGGCTCAGGAACTTGGTGGGGTCCAAGTACAGGTAGGGCTTGGTGTTCGCCGTGATGACGCCCGGGCGCACCGCGAGCATCGGGACGTAGGCCAGTGCCGCGAGCACCACGACCCCGCCGGCGGTCCACCGACGTTCGATGTTGTGGGCCGGGATCGCCGAGACGGCCGGCAGAGTCGATTCGGTCGAGGCCGGCGCAGCCTGTCGTCGAGGCGCCGCATGGCGCCCCGACCTCGCGGTGAGTGTGGTGAGCATAAGAGGGGATCCGCAGGGGTCGCCGGGTAGTGTAAGCAGGCAGCGCCACCGCGGCGTGTCACCGAGGTGTCACCGAAGGGAGCGCCGTGGCCAGTACCAAGACCCGGCTGACGGGCGAACGCCCGCAGCAGGGGGTGACGCCGGACTCGCTCCTGGCGCTGCACGAGGCGGGCTATCGCGCCGTGCTCGACCGCATCGGCGACGGGCGCATTCTCGACGTGGGCTGTGGCCAGGGTTTCGAATCGGCGCGTTTCTTGGACACCGGGCGCGACGTCCTGGGGGTGGACTACGCCACCGACGCGGTGGCCACGGCGTCACTTCGCTACGGGCCCGATGGTCTCCGTGTGGCCCAAATGGATGCCGCCCGCCTGGCCATCTTGGAGGGAAGCTTCGACGGCGCGTGCTCGTCGCATCTCATCGAGCACTTCGCCGACCCCGAGCCCCATGTGGCGGAGCTCGCCCGCGTCGTCAGGGACGACGGGCTGGTCTGCGTGCTGACGCCGAACAAGCCGGCCGACTTCGAGAACCCGTTCCACCTCCATCTCTTCGACCGCGCCGAGCTGCGCGGGATGCTCGAGCGCCATTTCGCCGAGGTCTGGCTCGGTGGTGTCGACGCCGTGGCCCACGTGAAGGCGGACTTCGAGGCGCGCCGCGTCAAGGCGGCCAAGCTGCTCCGTCTCGACGTGTTCGACCTGCGCCATCGCATGCCCTACGCGTGGTACGTCTGGCTGTATACGCACCTGCTGCCGCTGGCGTACAAGCTCGTGGCCCGCAACGACACCGGAGGCGTCACGGGCATCACCGCCGACGACTGGTTCGTCACCGAGGAACCGGACGACACGACGCTCGTCCTCTTGGCCGTGGCGCGCAAGCCCTTGCGAGACGGAGCCGGCTCGTGCTCGCGGTCGGCCTGACGGGGGGCATCGGGTCGGGGAAGTCGGCGGTCGCCGATCTGTTGGTCGACCGTGGCGCGATTCTGATCGACGCCGATCAGGTCGCACGCGACGTGGTTGCGCCGGGCGGACCCGCCTACCAGCCGCTGATCGACCACTTCGGCACGGGCATCCTGGCGCCCGACAACACCATCGACCGCAAGGCCCTGGCGGCCGTGGCCTTCGCCGACGAAGAGACCAGGCTCGAGCTCAACGCGATCACACACCCGGCAATCGGCGTCGCCATGATCGAGTCGCGTGACGCCTTCGAGGACACCGACGACATCATCGTCATGGCCATCCCGCTGTTGACGGCGGTCCACCGCGACACGGTTCGGTTGCACAAGGTCGTCGTGGTCGACTGTCCGACCGACGTCGCCCTCGAGCGGCTCTTGTCCCAGCGCGGCTTCGACCGGGCCGACGCCGAAGCCCGCATCCGCTCGCAAATCTCGCGGGAGGAGCGCAACAAGGAGGCCGACTACGTGCTGGACAACTCCGGCGACCGGGCGGCCCTCGAGGTGGAGGTGGCCAAGCTCTGGGACTGGCTGCAGGCGGCAGCGTCGGAGCGCCAGCCGCACGCCTGAGCGCGAACAGCCCACGGGTAGCCTCGAGGGGTCATGCCCGAGTTCGAGGTCGTTTCGCCATTCCAGCCCTCAGGGGACCAGCCCCAGGCCATCACGGCACTCGCCGCCGGCGTACGGCGCGGTGACCCCTACCAGACCCTGCAGGGCATCACCGGATCCGGCAAGACCGCCACCATCGCCTGGATGATCGAACAGGTCCAGCGGCCCACGCTCATCATCGAGCCCAACAAGTCGCTCGCGGCCCAGCTGTCGTCCGAGCTGCGTGATCTCTTCCCGAAGAACCGGGTCGAGTTCTTCGTCTCGTACTACGACTACTACCAGCCTGAGGCATACCTGCCGACGACGGACACCTACATCGAGAAGGACTCGTCCATCAACGACGAGATCGACAGACTCCGCCATGCCACGACGTCGTCACTCCTCATGCGCAAGGACGTCATCGTCGTGGCGTCGGTATCGTGCATCTACGGGTTGGGCTCCCCCGAGGAGTACCGCGACCGCATCCTCGGGCTCGCGGTGGGGGAGCAACTCGACCAGCGCGACATCCTGCGCCGGCTGGTCGACCTCCAGTACTCCCGCAACGACGTGAACCTGGTCCGGGGCACCTTCCGGGCGCGGGGCGACACCGTCGAGATCCACCCGGCTTACGAGGAGGCCGCGCTGCGCGTCGAGTTGTTCGGCGACACCGTCGAGCGCATCGTGCCCTTCGACGTCCTGACGGGCGAGATGGGCGAGGAGATCGAGGACGTCGCCGTCTACGCGGCCACGCACTACGTCACCGGCGACGAGATCATTCAGCGGGCCGTCGGCACGATCGAGGTGGAGCTGCGGGAGCGGCTCGGGGAGTTCGAACGCGAGGGCAAGCTGCTCGAGGCGCAGCGGCTGCGGGTGCGCACCGAGCACGACCTGGAGATGCTGGCCGAGACGGGCGTCTGCTCGGGGGTGGAGAACTACAGCCGCCACCTCGACGGGCGGGCGCCGGGGGAGACGCCGTTCACGCTGCTCGACTTCTTCCCCAAGGACTACCTGTGCGTCATCGACGAGAGCCACGTGGCCGTGCCACAGCTGCACGGGCAGTACGCGGGCGACCGCTCCCGCAAGGACGTGCTGGTCGAGCACGGCTTCCGGCTGCCCTCGGCCAAGGACAACCGCCCGCTGCGCTTCGACGAGTTCGTGGAGCGGGTGCCCCAGTGCGTGTTCGTGTCGGCGACGCCGGGCCCCTTCGAGCTCGAGCACTCGGCCCAGGTCGTCGAGCAGGTGATCCGCCCGACCGGCCTGGTGGACCCCGAGGTCACGATCATGCCGACCAAGGGGCAGGTGGACGACCTGCTGGCGCGCATCGCCAAGACCGTGGAGGCAGGCGGGCGGGTCTTGGTGACCACCCTCACCAAGAAGATGGCCGAGGACCTGACGGACTACCTGGCCGACGCCGGTGTGCGCGTCCAGTACCTGCACTCGGACATCGACACCATCACCCGCATCGAGATCCTGCGCGAGCTCCGGCTCGGCACGATCGACGTGTTGGTCGGCATCAACCTGCTGCGTGAGGGCCTCGACCTGCCCGAGGTGGCGCTCGTCGCCATCCTCGATGCGGACAAAGAGGGCTTCCTCCGCTCGGCCTCCTCGCTGATCCAGACCATGGGCCGCGCCGCCCGCAACGTCGACGGCATGGTGGTGCTGTACGCCGACACCGTGACGGACTCCATGCGCGAGGCGGTCTCGGTGACCCAGCGCCGTCGCGAACTGCAGATCGCGTTCAACCGCGAGCACGGGATCGACCCCCAGACCATTCGCAAGTCGGTCACCGACATCCTCGAGCGCCTGCGCGGGACGAGCGGTGGCGTGGCCAAGGCCGGTCGCAGCCGGGCCGAGGTGCGCAAGAACGCCGCGGTCCGGGGCAACCGCCGCCCGACGCTGCTCGTCGAGGGCGACGCGTCGACACCGGCCGAGGTCATGGAGCTGATGGGCCAACTCGAGGCGGAAATGAAGGCCGCCGCGGCCGATCTGCGCTACGAGGAGGCGGCCCTGCTCCGAGACGAGATCGCCGAGCTGCGCGCCTCTGTGCCGGGCTGAGGGACTGCGAGTTAGCGTCGGTCCATGCCCACCACCGCACAAGTCCGCGACGTGATCGACCGCTACGCCGCCGCGGCCAGCTCACGCGACGCGGACGCCTACGCCGCCCTCTTCACCGAAGACGCCGTCCAGGTCGATCCCTATCCGACGCCGGCCAACGTCGGGCGCGACGCCATCCGGGACTTCATCGCGCGCTCCTTCGGCGCGTGCGAGGCCATGCGCTTCGAGGCCGTCGCGGTGCATCCGGTGGAGGACAGGGCCGCGGTCACCTTCCACATCACCCTCAGCCTCGAGGGCGGATCGACCATGCACATCCGGGGCGTGGAGATCTTCACGGTGACCGACGAGGGCCTGATCGCCGCCGTCGACGCCTACTGGGGCGACGAGGACGTCACGTTCGAGTAACCGTCACGTTCGAGTAGTTCCCGCCCGCCGAGCCCGTCGAGCCCGTCGAGCCCGTCTGGCCGTGGTGGGCCCGGGCGGCCCGCCTCGCCGCGCCGGTCCGGGCCTGCATGGACGCGGCGGCCGGACCGGGACCCGCCGGGGGTGATACAGCGCGCCGGTATCCTGCCCGGATGGCCGACCGTTTGGTCGTTCGCGGGGCTCGCGAGCACAATCTGCGTGACGTCTCTGTCGACCTGCCCCGTGACCGGCTGATCGTCTTCACCGGGCTGTCGGGGTCGGGCAAGTCCTCGCTGGCCTTCGACACCATCTACGCCGAGGGCCAGCGCCGCTACGTCGAGTCCCTCTCGGCGTACGCCCGTCAGTTCCTGGGCCAGATGGACAAGCCCGACGTCGACTTCATCGAGGGCCTCTCGCCGGCCATCTCCATCGACCAGAAGTCCGCCTCGCGCAACCCCCGCTCCACGGTGGGGACCATCACCGAGGTCTACGACTACCTGCGTCTGCTCTACGCCCGCATCGGCCATCCCCATTGCCCGACGTGCGGGCGGCCCGTGGCCCGCCAGACCCCCCAGCAGATCGTCGACCGCGTGCTCGAGCTGCCCGAGGGGACCCGCTTCCAGGTCCTGGCCCCGGTCGTGCGCGGGCGCAAGGGGGAGTACAGCACCCTCCTCGACGACCTGGCCAAGCAGGGCTTCGCCCGGGTCCGCGTCGACGGCGTGCCGCTCGAGCTGGCCGACCGGGCCGAGCTCACCCTGGCCCGCTACGAGATGCACACGATCGAGGTCGTCGTCGACCGCCTCATTCGGCGCAACAACGTCCGCCAGCGCCTGACCGAGTCGATCGAGACCGCACTCGAGCTGACCGGTGGGACCGCTGAGGTCCTCGTCATGAACGGCCGGAGCGAGGGTGCGGGCGACGGCACCGGCGACGGGGCAGGCGAGGCTGAGAGTGACGAGGCCATCACGTTCTCCCAGCACCTGGCCTGCACCCACTGCGGCATCAGCTTCGAAGAGCCGGCGCCGCGGAGCTTCTCGTTCAACTCTCCCTACGGGGCCTGCCCGGTCTGCCTCGGCCTGGGGACCAAGTACGAGGTCGACCCGGACCTGGTCGTGCCCGACGATTCGCTGTCGTTGGCCGAGGGCGCACTGGCGCCGTGGGCCGGGGCGCGCAGCGAGTACTTCACCGGGCTGCAGGCGGGGGTGGCCGAGTTCGGCGGCTTCTCCTTCGAGGCGCCCTGGAAGTCGCTCAAGGGCAAGGACAAGAAGCTGATTCTCTACGGGACGGGCACCCGCACCATCCGGGTCACGTACAAGAACCGGTTCAACCGCACCCGCTCCTACGACGCCCACTTCGAGGGGATCATTCCGTGGCTGCAGCGGCGTCACGGCGAAGCCGAGTCGGACTGGTCGCGCGAGCAGATCGAGGGGTTCATGCGCGAGGTGGACTGTCCCGCCTGCGGCGGGGCGCGCCTCAAGCCCGAGTCGCTGGCGGTGACGGTGGGGGGGCGGAACATCTACGAGCTCTGCAGCCTGTCGATCGGAGCGGCCGTCCAGGCCATGGCCGAGCTCGAGCTGACCGACCGCGAGCACATGATCGCCGACCGGGTCTTCAAGGAAGTGCGCGAGCGTATGCAGTTCCTGCTCGACGTCGGGCTGGACTACCTCTCGCTCGCCCGCTCGGCCGGCACGCTCTCGGGTGGCGAGGCCCAGCGGATCCGGCTGGCCAGCCAGATCGGCAGCGGCCTCGTCGGCGTGCTCTACGTGCTCGACGAGCCCTCCATCGGTCTGCACCAGCGCGACAACCAGCGGTTGATCGCGACCCTGGAGCGGCTCCGCAACCTCGGCAACACGGTCATCGTGGTCGAGCACGACGAGGAGACCATCCGCACGGCCGACTACGTGGTCGACATCGGTCCGGGTGCAGGCGAGCACGGGGGCACCATCGTGCACGCCGGTCCCGTGACCGGTCGCGGCGGGCTGGTGTCGAACAAGGCGTCCATCACGGGCCAGTACCTGGCGGGCAAGAGGTCGATCCCGGTGCCGGCGCGCCGACGCCCCGGGACGGGCGAGGTCGTCACGGTGCGCGGGGCCAAGGAGCACAACCTGCGCGACATCGACGTATCCTTCCCCCTCGGGTGCCTCATCGCGGTGACCGGCGTCTCGGGTTCGGGCAAGTCGACGCTCGTCAACGACATCTTGCTGCGTTCGTTGGCGCAGCGGCTGCACCGGGCCAAGGCTCTGCCAGGACGCCATCGCAAGGTGGAAGGCGTGCAGTACCTCGACAAGGTGGTCGACGTCGACCAGGCACCCATCGGCCGCACCCCGCGTTCGAACCCGGCCACCTACACCGGCGTCTTCGACCACATCCGAAGGCTCTTCGCCCAGACAGCCGAGGCGAAGGTGCGGGGCTACCAACCGGGCCGCTTCTCGTTCAACGTGCGCGGGGGGCGCTGCGAAGCATGCGCCGGCGACGGGACCATCAAGATCGAGATGCATTTCCTGCCCGACGTGTACGTCCCCTGTGAGATCTGCCACGGGGCGCGCTACAACCGCGACACGCTCGAGATCACCTTCCGCGGCAAGACGATCGCCGACGTGCTCGACATGTCCTGCGAGGAGGCGCTGACCTTCTTCGAGCGCCAGCCTCCGATCGCACGGCACATGCAGACCCTCGTCGACGTCGGCCTCGGCTACGTCCGACTGGGACAGCCGGCCCCCACCCTCTCGGGCGGGGAGGCACAGCGGGTCAAGCTGGCGAGCGAGCTGAGCCGTCGCCCGACCGGCCACACCCTCTACATCCTCGACGAGCCGACAACCGGGCTGCACTTCGAAGACACACGGCGCTTGCTCGAGGTGCTGGGCCGTCTGGTCGACCAGGGGAACACGGTCGCGGTGATCGAGCACAACCTCGACGTCGTGAAAACGGCGGACTGGATCATCGACCTCGGCCCGGAGGGCGGCGACAAGGGGGGCATGGTGATCGCCGAAGGCACGCCCGAGCACGTGGCCAAGACGGCGGGCAGCTACACAGGTGAGGTGCTCAAGCCCGTCCTCAACAAGGCGAAGTAGGCGCGGCCGCCCGACGCGGCCCTCTAGTGGCCTGAGTGGGCGAACTGCGTGTCCGGCCGCTCCAGCGCGATGCCGTCGAGGAAGAGGTCCACCTTCTCGTTGTAGAACGCGATGAGCCCGGCGATAGGGAGCAGCTCGCGGGTAGGGAAGTCGTAGGTCCACGCAATGTCCGGGTGCGTGCGCCCGTCCACCAGTGCCGACCAGTAGCCCGTGGTCGTCCCCTTGTAGGGACACGCGGTGACGGTGTCGGAGGGGACGAGCTTGGTGAAGTCCACGTCGGTCCGGTTCAGGTAGTAGCGGGTGGGCAGCCCCGTTTCGAAGCACAGGACGGGAGAGGACGACTCCGCCAGCACGACGCCGTGGGATTCGACGCGCACCGTCCGGCTCGACCGGAGCGAATCGACCCTCGAGTACGGGTTGCGCGGGTGGACGAAGACCTGCTCGTCCTCCTCGAACCAGGCGTCGAAGGCCGACCACTCGAAGCGGACCGTCTCGTCGAGGCCGGCCACCTTGGCGGCGCCGAACACCTGGGCCGCATGAGGGCGCTCGAGGTTGCCGACCCGGAGGCCGTGGATGCGGACGTCGCCGCGTGGCGTCTCCTCCGTCGTGCCTTCGTCGACGAGCGCGCCGCCGAGGACATCGCGCAGTGGGATGTAGTACTGCGGGTAGGCCGGCCACTCCCAGACGTAGCGCGCCTGGGTCGTGTCGAGGACGGCCTGGCCACCGAGATAGGCCCGGATCCGGCGCGGCACCGGCTCGACGTGGTTGGCCTCGACGGGGGGAGCGGGGTAGTCGGTCACCGGTGGCCTCCAGTGTGGTCGGTGCGATGCGACGGTCTGCCTGCGACGACCGTCTGCGTGCGACGACCGGTCTGCGCTGCGACCCTACCGGTGTCCCACGGCGCGCCAGCGCGGCAAGCCACAGCAGACGACCTCCAGCGCGGGAGCGCCGTGCGGGGCGCGGTTACGTGATGGCGAGCATGCGCTCGAGCGCGACCTTCGCCCACTCGGCGGTGTCGGTGTCGACCACGATCTGGTTGCGCACTTCGCCCTCGACGAGTCCCTCGAGCACCCAGGCCAGGTGTTGGGGGTCGATGCGCGACATCGTCGAGCAGGGGCAGACAAGCGGGTCGAGGCAGACGACGGTCTTGTCGGGAGACTCGTCGTCGAGGCGCTTCACGAGGTGGATCTCGGTGGCGACGCCGATGATCGCGCCGGACGGCGCAGCGTCGACGGCGCGGATGATGGCATCAGTGGAGCCGGTGATGTCGCCGAGCTCGACCACCTCGTGCGCGCACTCCGGGTGCACCATGACGATTCCGTCGGGGTGCTCAGCCCGGAAGGCCTCGACGTGCTCGGGCCGGAAGCGCTGGTGCACCGAGCAGTGGCCCTTCCACAGGAGGAGGCTCGACTCCTTCACCTCCCGGTCGCTCAAACCGCCGAGGATCTGGCGGGGGTTCCACACGCGCATGTCGTCGGCGCCGTAGCCGAGCTCGTAGCCCGTGTTGCGTCCGAGGTGTTGGTCGGGGAAGAACAGGACGCGCTCGCCGCGCTCGAGGGCCCAGGTGAGGACGGCCCGGGCGTTCGACGACGTGCACACGGCGCCGCCATGGCGGCCGACGAAGGCCTTGAGGGCGGCGGCGGAGTTCATGTAGGTGACCGGGATGAGGCGGTCGACGTCGATGACGCGGGCCAGGTCCTCCCAGGCCTCTGCCACCTGATCGATGTCGGCCATGTCGGCCATGGAGCAGCCTGCGTTGAGGTCGGGGAGCAGCACCCGTTGGTGGTCGCCGGTGAGCACGTCGGCGGACTCGGCCATGAAGTGCACGCCGCAGAACACGATGTACGCCGCGTCGGCCTGGCCGGCCGCCAGCCGCGAGAGACCGAAGGAATCGCCCCGGGCGTCGGCCCAGCACATCACGTCGTCACGCTGGTAGTGGTGGCCGAGGATGAAGACCTGCGATCCGAGCGTGGCCTTGGCCGCCCCGATCATGGCGGCCAGCTCCTCGTCTGACGCGGCCGTGTAGCGCTCGGAGAGCGGCGCCTGAAGCCTGAGCATGTTGTCTGCCCCCTTTGAGGGAGAGCATCGATATGGCCGGCGGGGACAGCCTGGTCGCCCATCCGCGGGTATGTCGGCCTCGATGCGAGGTTGTCTGCCGGATTCCAGGCCGGCATAGCCAGTGTACCGCCGGCCTCCAGCCTCTGCGCGAGAGTGGGTGTGATGCAGTATCGGCCGCCCACCGGCTCCATCCCGGACGCCCCGGGGTCGTACCAGTTCCTCGACGCCGAAGGCCGCGTCCTCTACGTAGGCAAGGCGAAGTCGCTCCGCCACCGGCTGCCCAACTACTGGCAGGACTCGGCCAAGCTGCCTCCGCGCACGGCCCAGATGGTGGCCCAGGCCGATCACGTCGAGTGGGTGGTCGTCGACAGCGAGGTCGACGCGCTCATCCTGGAGCACTCGCTCATTCAGGCCCACCTGCCGCGCTACAACGTACGGCTCAAGGACGACAAGAGCTACCCGTGGCTCGCCGTCACGTTGAACGAGGAGTGGCCGCGCCCGGCCGTCGTGCGGGGTCGCAAGCGCAAGGGTGTCCGCTACTTCGGACCGTACGGCAACGCGGGCGCCATCCGCGCCACCCTGGACCTCCTTGTGCGCAGCTTCCCGGTGCGCACGTGCTCCGACACCAAATTCAAACGGCACGAGCGACTGGGCCGCCCATGCCTCCTCTACGACATCGACCGCTGCTCGGGCCCCTGCGTCGGCGCGGTCGACCACGAGGCCTACGACGGGTACGTGACTGACCTCATGCGCTTCTTGTCCGGCGACACCGAACCCGTCTTGGCCCGGTTGGAGGTCGAGATGCTCACGGCATCCGAAGAGCTGCAGTTCGAGCGCGCCGCCCGCCTGCGCGACCGCATCACGGCGGTGCACAAGGCGGCCGAGACGCAGCAGATGGTCTCCGACCGCGCCGAGGACTTCGATGTGGTCGGCCTGGCCGAAGACCCCCTCGAGGCCTCGGTGCAGATCTTCCGCGTGCGTCGGGGCCGCGTCGTCGGCCACCGTGGCTTCGTCGCCGAGAAGGTGGAGGATCTCTCGGGACCCGAGTTCATGTCGTTGGTCGTGTCACAGGTCTACGGCGCCGAAGGAGCCGAGGTGCCGCGCCGGCTGCTGGTCCCCGAGCTGCCGGCCGATCTCGAGCTCCTGCAGAGTTGGCTGCGCAGCGTCCGTGAGGGACCGGTCGACATCGCGGTGCCCCAGCGCGGGGCCAAGCGCGCGCTGCAAGAGACCGTCACCCGGTCGGCGGGCGAGGACCTGGCGCGCCACCGCCTGCGCCGGGCCACCGACCACAACGCTCGGTCCAAGGCGCTGACCGAGCTGCAGAGCGAGCTCTCCTTGCGCGAGGCGCCGTTGCGGATCGAGTGCTACGACATGAGTCACCTGCAGGGCACCGACTACGTCGGATCCATGGTGGTGCTCGAAGACGGGCTGCCCAAGCGCTCCGACTACCGCCGCTTCACCGTCAAGTCGGTCCCGGGGAATGACGACTATGCAGCCATGGAAGAGGTGCTGACGCGCCGGCTGACCGCGTTGAAGGAGGCACCGCCGGTCACCGAGGGCGGCCGGCCACGGCGCTTCGCCTACCGACCAAACCTGCTCCTGGTCGACGGGGGCAAAGGGCAACTACACGTCGCCGAACGCGTCGTGCGCGACCTCGGGCTCGACGACGAGATCGAGCTCGCTGCGCTGGCCAAGCAATTCGAGGAGGTCTACCGGCCGGGCTCGCCAGAGCCGGTGCGACTTCGGCGCGGCTCTGACGCGCTCTACCTCCTGCAGCGAGTCCGCGACGAGGCGCACCGTTTCGCCATCACGTTCCATAGGGAGCGGCGGGCCAAGCGGATGACCCGCAGCATCCTCGACGACATTGCCGGGCTGGGACCGACGCGGAAGGCCCGCCTGGTCAAGGAGCTCGGGGGCGTCAACGCGGTACGCGCCGCCACGCTCGAGCAGCTCCAGGCCCTGTCCTGGCTGCCCGACAACGTCGGTCTCGCCGTCTACGAGGGCGTGCGCAAGGCTGGTGGGCGGTGAGCGAGTTCGTCGTGGTGACCGGGATGTCTGGCGCGGGCCGCTCCACGGCGGCGGCGGCGCTCGAAGACATGGGCTGGTTCGTCATCGACAATCTGCCGGCTGGACTCATCATGAAGATGGTGGAAATGGTGGACCGCCCCGGCTCGGGTATGGAGCGGGTGGCCCTCGTCATCGGGCGGGGCGGCAGCGGCACCGGTCCCGAGTACTTCGACGACCTGCCCGACGTCCTCGACGAGCTGCGCGGCACGCGCAAGCGGGTGCGGGTCGTGTTCCTCGACGCGCCCGACGACGTGCTTGTCCGCCGCTACGAAGGAACGCGCCGGCGCCACCCACTGGCCGCCCGCGGGGTGGAGGAATCCATCGCCGACGAGCGGCGGCTGCTCGAGCCCGTGCGGGACCGGGCCGACCTCTTGGTGGACACGGGCGAGCTCAACTCGAACCAGCTGCGCTCGCGCATCTTGGAGGTGTTCGGCGATGCCGAGGCACCCCACATGCAGACCTCGGTCGTCTCGTTCGGCTACAAGCACGGGATCCCGCTCGACGTCGACATCGTCTTCGACTGCCGCTTCCTCCCCAACCCGTTCTGGGTCGAGGAGTTGCGGCCCTACAGCGGCCTGGACGAGCCGGTGCGCAACTTCGTGCTCGGTCAGCCCGAGTCCGTCGCCTTCTTGGAGAAGGTGGACGAGTTGCTCACGAGCATCCTGCCCGCCTTCGTGAGGGAGGGGAAGTCGTATCTCACCATCGCCATGGGCTGCACCGGCGGACGCCATCGCTCCGTGACGCTGGCCGAGGCGTTGGCGGCGCGACTGGGTGATCGGGAACAGGCCGTGTCCGTGTTCCACCGGGACATCGAGCGGTGAGCGCCCGCCCCTCGGTCGTCGCCATCGGTGGCGGTCACGGCACGGCCGTCACGCTCAAGGCGGCGCGCCGCTACGCCGGCACGCTGACGGGGATCGTGTCGGTGGCCGACGACGGCGGCAGTAGTGGCCGCCTGCGCGAGCTGCTCAACGTCGTGGCGCTGGGCGACATCCGCAAGTGCCTCGTCGCGCTGGCCGACGAGGACTCTGCGCTGGCCGTCGCCTTCGGGCGCCGCTACGACGAGGGAGAGCTGGCGGGCCACGCGCTGGGGAACCTCATCCTGGCCGGGCTGGTCGATGCCACCGGCGACCTGCTGTCGGGCGTGCGCGAGGCAGGGACGCTGCTCGGCGCACGGGGCGACGTGCTCCCGGCAACCTCTGAGCAGGTCGTGCTGAAGGCCGAGTCCGCCGCCGGCACGGTGGCCGGACAGGTGGCGGTCAAGGGGACGCGCGACATCCGCACGGTCTCGCTCGTGCCCGGGGACGCCACGCCGCCTCCGCTGGTCCTCGAGCGCATCGCCGAGGCGGACCAGATCGTGATCGGCCCCGGATCCTTGTTCACCAGCGTGTTGGCCGCCGTGGCGGTGCCGGGCATCGCCGACGCGGTGGCCTCCTCAAAAGCCCAGGTCGTCTACGTCTGCAACCTGCGCCAGGAGGTCAAGGAGACCGAGGGCTACGACGTCAGCGCCCATCTCGAGGCCCTGGCCAGGCACAATGTCCTGGTGGACGTGGTGCTGTGTGACACCATCGGGGGTATGGGCATCGGCACGACGGATGTCGCGCTGCACGACGTTTCCCTGACGGGCCGGAACACCCTGGTCCACAGCCCGGCCAAACTGGCGCAGGCGCTTTCGGGTCTGCTGGCATAGGTCGCCCGGGATCCCAGACGCCCGATGCAGGAAGGACGAGGATGACGGTGCGGGTCGGTATCAACGGCTTCGGGCGTATCGGCCGCAACTTCATGCGGGCCGTCCTGGCCACGGGTGCCGACATCGAGATCGTCGCCGTGAACGACCTCACCTCGGCCGAGATGTTGGCCAACCTGCTTCGCTACGACTCGACCAACGGGCGCCTCCCCCTGCCGGTCGACGTCGAGGGGGGCGACCTCTTGGTGGGGGACAGGCCGGTGCGGGTCCTCGCTGAGCGGGAGCCGGGCCGCCTGCCCTGGGACTCCCTCGACGTCGAGATCGTCGTGGAGTCGACAGGCATCTTCACCGCCCGAGCCGACGCGGCAGAGCACCTGGGGGGCTCGGTGCGCCGGGTCATCATCTCGGCCCCGGCGGGCGACGCCGACGCCACCTTCGTGATCGGGGTGAACGACGAGGACTACGACCCCGCCCGGCACACGGTCATCTCGTGCGCGTCGTGCACCACGAACTGCTTCGTGCCCATGGTCAAGGTCGTCGACGAGGCCTTCGACGTCGTGAGCGGGCTCATGACGACGGTTCACGCCTACACCAACGACCAGAACCTGCTCGACCTCCCCCACAAAGACATGCGCCGGGCGCGGGCGGCCGCCATCAACGTGGTGCCGACCTCGACCGGCGCCGCCCGGTCCACCGGCCTGGTGCTCGAGGCAATGAAGGGCCGGCTCGACGGCACCTCGCTGCGGGTACCGGTGCCGGCGGGCTCCATCACCGACTTCACCGCCGTGGTGCGCGGCACGCCGTCGGTGGCCGAGGTCAACGGCGCCTTCGCCGAGGCGGCGGCCAAACCCCCGCTCGACCGCGTGCTCGAGTACACCGAGGACCCGATCGTCTCGAGCGACATCGTGGGCTCGCCCGCGTCATGTACCTTCGACTCCGAGCTGACCATGGTGATGCCGGTCAACGAGGACCTGTCTCTGGTCAAGACATTCGGCTGGTACGACAACGAGTGGGGGTACTCGAACCGCCTGGTCGACGTGGTCACCATGGTGGGCGGCTGAGCGAGATGGGCCCCCTCCGCGGTATCCCGCTGCTCGGGGACCTTCCCGACGTCGTGGGAAAGCGGGTGCTGGTGCGGGTCGACTTCAACGTCCCCCTCCACATCGGCGTGCGGGGCCAGGCGAGCGTGGCCGACGACTTCCGCATCACGGCCGCCCTGCCCACCTTGCGCTGGCTCCAAGACGAGGGGGCAGACGTGGTGGCCGCCTCGCATCTCGGCCGTCCCGCGGGCGCGCCCGACCCGCGCTGGGAGATGGACCCGGTCCGAAAGCGCCTCGAGGTGCTGTGCCCCGGGGTGGGGCTGACCGAGAACCTGCGCTTCGACCCCGGCGAGAAGGCCAACGACCCCGCCTTCGTGCAGGCCCTGATCGAGGGCTTCGACGCCTACGTCGACGAGGCCTTCGGGGCCGCCCACCGCGCGCACGCGTCCATCGTCGGCCCGCCGCACTACCTCCCGAGCGCGGCCGGCCTGCGTTTCGCCCGCGAGGTGGAGGTCCTGGGCCATATCCTCGAGGCGCCCGCGCGTCCCTTCGTGGCGGTCGTCGGGGGCGCCAAGGTGGCCGACAAGCTCGGCGTGCTCAAGGCGTTGGCGACCAAGGTGGACACGCTCGTCGTCGGCGGCGGCATGGCGTTCACCTTCCTCGCCGCGCAGGGCGTCCATGTGGGGTGCTCGCTCTACGACCCCGACCACCTCGAGGAGTGCCGCGCCCTGCTGGACTCCGGCGTGCGGATCGTCCTCCCGACCGACACCCGGGCCCTCGAGCCGGGCGGCACCTTCGGCCCCCCGTCGGGGGGCGGCGGGCCGAAGGGGAGCGTGAAGGTCATCGAGGGCGACCTGCCCGACGGCTGGACGGGCCTCGACATCGGGCCCGACTCTGCTGCTGCCTTTGCCGAGGTCGTCTCGGGTGCCGGCACGGTGCTGTGGAACGGGCCGCTCGGCGCGTTCGAGGACCGGCGCTTCGCAGCGGGGACGCGGATCGTGGCCGAGGCAGTGGCTCATCAGCCCGGGCTTCTCGGTCGTCGGCGGCGGCGACAGCGCCAGCGCGCTCGATGAGCTGGGCCTTTCGGATCAGGTCGACTTCCTCTCGACCGGGGGCGGCGCGTCGCTGGCCTACATCGAGTCCGAGGGGCACCTGCCCGGCATCGACGCCTTGCGCGACGCACCCAACGCACCGCGGGGGTGAGCACGCAGCGCCCGCTGGTGAGCGGGAACTGGAAGATGCACCACGACCACATCGAGGCGCTGCATACCGTGCGGGACCTCGGCCTCCGCCTCAAGCCCGAGGACGTGGCGCGGGTCGACGTCTCGGTCCACCCGCCCTTCACCGACCTGCGCACGGTACAGACGCTCGTCGAGAAGGAGCGCATTCCTGTCGCCCTCGGCGCGCAGCACTGCTCCGACGAGGACGCCGGGGCGCGCACGGGCGAGGTGAGCCCGCGGTTCTTGGCCCGGCTGGGGACGGCGTACGTGATCGTGGGCCACTCCGAGCGCCGCACGCTCTTCGGCATGGACGACGCAACGGTGGCATCGCACCTTGCGTGCCGTGTTGCGCAACGAGATGACGCCCATCGTGTGCGTGGGGGAGACCGAGGAGCAGCGGTCGCGCGGCCAGACCGAGAGCGTGCTCGAGGAGCAGGTCATGGCGGCCCTGTCGGGGCTGGCGAGCGAGGTCGTGGCCGGCCTGGTGCTGGCCTACGAGCCGATCTGGGCCATCGGCACCGGCACGCCGGCGACCGCGGTGGACGCCGAGGACGCCTGCGTCTTCATCCGCTCCCTCGTGGCCAAGGTGGGCGGGGACGACGCCGCGGGCGGCGTGCGGATCCAGTACGGGGGGTCCGTCACCGCCGAGAACGCCGCCGACCTGATGGCGGAGCCGGACGTAGACGGGCTCCTGGTGGGCGGGGCCAGCCTGGAGGCGGCCGCCTTCACTGACATCATCCGGTCCACCGCCGCCTGCTACCGTTCCTAGTCCGAGCAGGCGACATCGGCCCGCGAGCTGGAGGCTCTTCCGTTGTTGGCAACCTTGTCCACACTCACCTGGGTGTACATCGTCATTGAGGTGCTCGCCGCGCTGGGGCTCATCTTCTTGATCCTGATGCACAGCGGGAAGGGCGGCGGGCTGTCCGACATGTTCGGCGGCAGCGTCGGGGCCGCCGCGCAGGGTTCGACGGTGGTGGAGCGGAACCTCGACCGGATCACGGTCACCGTCGCCATCATCTTCGCCTTCGCCACGATCACGCTGGATCTCCGGCTGCAGTGACGGGCCGGGGCCCACGCCCCCGGCGCGGGCGCTGGCTGGTCGGGACCCTCGGAGCGCTCGGGCTGCTGGCCGCTGCCTGCGGCGGGAGCGCCGGCGGCAGCGGGACCACCGTCACCTATGTCGGCGTCGCCGGCGGCGCCATCTCCTTCGGCATGACCGAGAGCGTGACGGGCTGCAACCCGAACACGCCGGCGGGCGACACGCCCGGCACGCTCACCGTGCTCGGCGCCGTGCTGCCGAGCCCCTTCGTGGTCGCGGCCGACGGGACGACCGATGCCGAACGCGAACCTCATCATCTCGTCCGAGCCGGTGAGCCTGACGCCCGAGACGATCGTCTACACGCTGAACCCCAAGGCCGTGTGGTCCGACGGTGTCCCGATCACCGCGGCAGACTTCGAGTACGCCTGGGAGCTCCAACGCGGCGAGCCGGTCGTCTCCTCGCCCGACGTGACCAGCATCGGCCGGCTACCGGGACATCGCCTCGGTGACCGGGTCCAACGGTGGCCACACCGTCACCGTGAAGTTCAAGAAGACCTTCGCCGACTGGGAATCGCTCTTCGATAACCTCGATGCCGGCCCACGTGATGGAGAAGGTCGGGTGGAGCCCGGCCTGCCCGACGGTGAACCCGGCCATCGACCTGTCGGGCGGCCCCTTCAAGATCGGCGCGGTCTCGGGATCCGACCATCACCTTGGTGCAGAACCCGAAGTGGTGGGGCACGCCGGCCAACGCCCGCTCGATCACCGTGCACCTCGCGTCGTCGACGGGCCAGCTGGCCCAGTGGATGGCGTCGGGCTACGTGCAGGTGGCAGAGCCGACGACGGTCACGCAGTCGTTCCTCACCCAGATGACCGGGCTCCCGGGGGCGCAGAGCGAGGTCGACACGTCCAACACACTGCTGCAGCTCGACATGGCGAGCTCGCTCGACTCGGATCTCTCGCCGGATCTGCGGGTGGCCATCGCGCTGTCGATCAACCGCCAGGACCTGGTGAACCACGAGGTGAGCTGGGCCGTGCCGGGGATCGCGGTGGCCGACAGCCACGTCTACGTGCAGGGGCAGCAGAACTACATGCCCGCGTCGACCGGCTCCCCGACGACCACCGTGCCGGCGCCCACGTCGTCGACGTCGACCACGGCGATCGGCAGCCGGCGGGGAACGTGAATTTCCCGGTGACCCCGGTGCCGGACCAGGCGGCCGCGTTCCTCGAGGCGTCGGGACTCAACCGGGACGGGGGCACGCAGTACTACCACTCGGCGTTCGGCGCGCCGTTCCAGCTCCACATGGTGTACGACTCGGCCGATCCCTGGGCGTCCGAGGCGGCGCCGGCCATCCGCGCCGAGCTCGAGGCCGCCGGGCTCGACACGACGCTCACTGCAGTCGACGGCGCGGCGAAGACGGGTCAAGTGCTGGCGGACGGCTACGCGGATCTGGCGGTCGCTGCCCGTCACCTTCTCTCCGTACATGAGCCAGACGCTCTCGTGGTACACGATGCTGCTCGGCCCGCCGGGCAAGAACGGCAGCCAGGACTGGACCAACTTCTCGAGCAGCCAGTTCGACCAGCTCGTGCAGACCGCCTCGGAGCAGTTGAACCCGGACAAGGCAGCTGGCTACTACGCGCAAGCAGACACGCAACTGTGGGACGAGATGGTCTCGCTTCCGCTCTACGCCGAGCCGGCCGCCCTGGTCTGGAGCCGGACGATCGGCGGGGTGACAGCCATGCCGCGCAGCACCAGCCTGCTGTGGTACGCCCAGCTGTGGGCGGTCAGGCGCCCCGAGTCGACGAGCAACACGACGCCGTCGTTACCGGGGCAGTAGGAGGCGGGTCGCTCGATCGGGACGCGCGGGCTCGGCGGTCGCGTCGACGAGGGAGCTGGCGGTCGCGCGCTACGATCTCGAGACGCTGCATTCCAGTTGCAAGCCCGTCGGAGTGGCGGAATAGGCAGACGCGCCAGCTTGAGGGGCTGGTGCCCGCAAGGGCGTGGGGGTTCAAGTCCCCCCTCCGACACGCGACAACCCCACGCGGAGGGACGCGATGACCTTTTCGCCCTCCTCGCTGCGGTGATAGCGAAGACACACCCCGGCGGCGCGGTACACGCGCTGCCGTTCTGCGGTGTCTGAGCGGGCCAAGAGGGTGGTGAGGCCGCCGACACCTTGGAGGAGCTCGTGCACCTCCTGTCCGGTGAGGAGGCCGGGCCCAGAGCCCTTGTAGGCTGTCGATGACGGCAGTGGCTGCAGCGAGCTCAACCTGGGCGGCCCGGGTGCGCTCGGTGACGAGAACCGGGTCCAGGCCGGCCTCCAGCGCGGCGAGGTACTGGTCGAGCTTCTTTCGCGCTTCGTGGGCCTGGCGGCGCGCCAGGCGAAGTTCGGCGGGCTCGTTGGATTGATGGTGGTCGGCATCGAGAATGGCTGCCACCGTGGCATCGAGGCGTTCGGGTGAGGACAGATCCGCCAGCCACTCGTCGACCGCCGGCAGGACCCGGTGCTCGGCCACGAAGAGGGTCTTCGGATGGCCGTCGTCGCCCGGGTAGTCGTTCCGGTAGGTGCACTGGTAGCCGACGCGTTCCGCACCGCCTCTGCGCTTGACCGTGTGGCCCTGCATCCTTCGCCCACAGCGGGCACAGATCAGGAGGCCGCGCAGGGCGTAGCGCGTGTGTTGGGGCCGATCGGGGCGTGGCCCGGGCGTCGCCGGGGCCCGGTCTGTCTGCGCTTGACGCCAGACCGACTCGCTCACGATTGCGGGCACGATGCCCTCCGTCTCGACCACCTCGGAGGCCGGCGCCGGGGACATCCGGGTGACGTTGCCGGCGGCGGGGTCGTTGACGTCGTAGAGGCGTTCGACCTTGCGGTAGCGCCCGTAGACGCCCTGCCCCTTGTACTTGGGGTTCATGACGATGGCTCGGACCGCGCCGAGCGACCAGGCCCGACCGAGACGGTGCGGGTTTCGCTCCCGGTCGGCCGCGGAGGGGCAGGGGAACCCTTGCTCGCTCAGGCGAGCGGCGATGGTCCGGAAGCCGACGCCCTCGAGCCGCCAGGCGAAGATCTGCTCGCACCACCTTGGAGGTCTCAGGATCCACGGCCAGATTGGTCAGCTGGATGCCCTGGCGGGCCTTCTCCGGGTTGGGGTGCGGCACGCCGGTGCGCACGAGCTGGTACCCGTACGGCGGTCGTCCGCCGAGGTAGCGACCTTCGGGCGCCATGGCCTTCATAGAGGTCCGAACCCGTACCCGCAGACGGTTGCGCTCAGCCTTGCTCAGGCCGCCGAACAACGACATGAGGAGATCGTGTGCTTCGGACTCGGGATCGACGGGACCACCGACTTCGGGCACCCAGAGCTGGACGCCCCAGTGTGCGAGCTGCGGCAGGATGTTCTGCACCTGGCCGGCCGACCCGAAGGCTCGCTGCGGTTCTCCGACGACGATCCCGGTCCAGCCCCGAGCGGGGTTGGGGAGTTGCGCGATGAGTCGGGCCGCTTCGGGACGCCGGGGCCAGGGAACGGACCGGGAGACGTCGGTGTCGTGGGTGACCGACACGATCTGGGCCCGCCCGACGATGAGCGCACTGGCGCGGGAGAGCTGCCAGCGCAAGCTCTCCTCGGGGTTCTGCTGGTCGTCGGTGGACGTCCGGCAATAAGCGGTGAGTGGGATGAGCGGTTCCGAGGACGTCATGCGGCCTTCTCGGGACGTTCGGCCCGCCGGGCGAGAGTCGCCCGGACAAGCTGCGCCAAGGCGGCGGCCAGATGCGTGGTGAGGGACGGCGGGTCTTTCGCCTCGAAGACGATCTCCTTCTCGTCGCTCACGGGAGCCACCCGGTAGAGCTGCAGCATGACTCCGGAGGATATCTCCGCCCTGCGCGCGAGGAGGGTGACGGCATGGAGTGCGTTCCATGCGCTGTGACGGCGTGAACGAACAACCAATCCGGCGTGGCAGCCAACGCACAACCTCCCTGGACCGATGTCGGCTTTCTCCTTGCCCGGCCGGCGAGCGGCCACTATCGGCCCAGAGCGATGAAGGAGCTCCAGTTGAGTCATGCCAAGAACCACCGGTGCTCCACGGCGTCAAGTCGCCGGCTCGGCTCGCAACAAGTTCTGGCGGCCTCGTGTTCGTCCACGATCGCCCATCGGGCGAACCGCCAGAACTTCTCGCTCGGCCCAGGGGCTGCCCTCGCCGGGACTGGACCCCGCTCGCTGCCGATGGTTGTCGTCGGTCATGCGAACGACGCAAGGGTGCGTCGTTCGCAACGAATGAGGCGAATCCCGTTCAAACGCAGACCGACCGAGCCCCAGCGACGCCCACGCCACGTCCCGACCGGCCACAACACTCGCTACTCCGCCTCACAGACCATCGCCTCCCGCACCTCCCGCACTTCACCATCACCAGCAGTCCATCAGCACCAACATCAGATTGCTCCACACGTGTGGCATTAGAGGCCAGAGCACGCGTCGCCGATGGAGACAACGGTGGTTTCGACTGCCGTTGTCATTGGTAGCCCAGAGTCAACAACCAAGCGAACAGCGGGGGAGTGCAGCGGCAGTAGCGGACGGTACGATCAGCGCATGGCGAACCGACCCAACGACCTCCCGCCTGGTTCAGCGGTGGTGGTCACAAATCACCTCGAGGACTGTTCGCCCGCAGCCTTCCATGCCCTTCTTGACGACCTTCTCGCCGGCCCGGAGCCCGAACTCGAGAGCCTCGGCGCGGCCGAGGCGCTACGGAAGTTGCGTGTCGACGCTCAAGCGTGACAGCTGTCGTCCTAGACGCTTCTGCTGGAGTTGAGATCGTTGCGGACACCCGCCCGGAACGCGGCCCTCGGCCGATTGCTGTCGGTCGGTTCGTAACCTCGCGGCGGCGCCCGAAGGCCGGATTCGGGACGGGTGCTAACGCCGAGCTAACCCGCCTGGAACGGCACCATGGGGGCAGGGGATTACCGCCTTGAGGTAGCCAACGTGATCGGGATCACCACCGAGATTCCACTCGTAGTCGAGTCATTTACCACGATGTCAGCCGTTCCACCCTTGACCACGGTTCCGGTCCCGGTCTCGACGTAGCCCGCACCGACCTTCACTTTCACACCGGCCGGGCTGAACGTAACCGTCCCCGTGGAGCCGACGGTACCCGAGATAATCTTGGCCGTGTCGCAGTTGGTGGCGAGGTTCGTAGCGGGGTTGACGCTCGAATCACACTCCTGAGCGGTGACCGTGTCACCGATAGGAAAGTGGGTTGCCGTGACATCGTCAACATAGTTCGACGCAACTGCGGTGCTATTCGTGAGCGTGGCCTTCGGTACCTTGAACGAAAGGGCGGTACTGCTAGTCCAATCCCCAGTGCTCCCCGTCACGACGAGGTAACACGGGTTCGACCCGGCCAGCCCGCAGGTGTCGTCGTTGGTGTCGATAGACCCGACTGCCAGGGTGATGAGAGCGTTGGAGAATTTGCCCCTCTTCGTCACGCCCACCGGGCCCACTTGGTTGGTGCTGTCACACGACAAGGCCGTGTAATAGGTGGTGGCGCACTCGTTGAGGGTGACGGACGTATCGCCCTTTGCGGTCCAGCCAGTCCCCGACACCGTCTCGACATAATTGCCGATCAAACCCGAGGACTTGCCCAACGTGATCGCGCCTCCGGGGTCGAAGGTGGTCGCGATGATCGGGTCCGAGCCCGCTGTCGTTATGTCTCCGATTGCAGTGCAGTCCGCTGCATCGGAACAGCTCACGTCCTCGAATCCGGCGACGATCCCAATGCCAGGGTCGATGGGGACGAAGTCTTCGGTGAGCGGGCCCCACGTGCCGTCGGTCTCGATGGCATACGTCGGCTCATCGTTGTCGGCGGCCACGACCGTGCAGTCCAGAGCATCGGAGCAACTGATGCTGGTGATGTCTTGACCGTCGTCGGCGAAGGGCGTGACGGAACCCCAGGTGCCGTTGGTCTCGGTGACCGTGGAGTTTTGGCCGACAATCGCGGTGCAGTCCCCTGCGCCGGTGCAGCTGAGACTGCTCACTCCCGACGAGGTCGGAATCGGCGAGAAGACGATCGAACTCCAGGCGCCGTCGACCTCCGTGGCGTACAAGTTAAATGAAGCTGCCTCACCAGATCCATTTGGTCCCAAGTACTGGACAGAGCCAACAGCGGTACACCCGTTCGGTGCACAGCTAACGCCTGTCAAATAGGCTTCGGTGGATTCGACAGTAAATTCCTGGCCGTTGTTGTCCGTGGCTTCGCTGAGTTGCGGAAATTGCGCTGCAACCGGTGCGCCCCAGGTTCCGCCGGACTGCGTGACGATGATCGGGATCAGGCCGTTTCCGCTTGGGCTGTCGACCTGGCCAACGGCGGTGCAGTCCCCGGCACCAGTGCAGCTCATACCGCTTAAGCCCCCCTCTCCTGTGGGCACGATCACCGTCAGCGGGCCCCAGGTTCCATCTGATTCGGTAATGGCTATCTGGCCGGATGGGTCCGATCCGACAGCGGTGCAGTCAAGGGAGTCGGTGCAGCTCACGAAACCCAATGAACTCCCGACGCCTTCGGGCTCGGAGACAGGGATGACGGTTCCCGGGCCCCAGGTACCATTCGTATCGGTCTCGTAAACCGGCTCACCATATGGGCCGTTGGCCCCGACGGCGGTGCAGTCCCCGGGGCCGGTGCAACTGAGGCCGCCCAAGTCGTAGCCACTCGGCATCGGAGAGGCAAAGCCCTCGGTGGCTGTTGCCGCACCTGACGCCATTGGAATGACGGCCACCGCCCCAACCAAGAGAATGGCCGCGCCAAGTCCGATCAAATAGATCTTCCGCATAGTTGCTCCCTTCGCCAATCTGAGGTGAGGCGAGGGAGTAGAGCAACGCTGAATCCACTGCCCTGCGCCGTCTCAAGAAAGTGGTTGACGGTACCACCCGCAGGCAAACAGTGCTTTTGTTGTTCGTGTAGCTGCTGCCCGTCGAGCGGTTGTCAGCAAGTCCTCTTTGACAGGGTGCCCCTACCGCCGGGCTGGGGTGACACTCTGCACCAGGGGATACCACGCAGGCTTGCAGACTGGCTTGCCGTAAGAGGTCCGCAGGGACTGCGACAATGTGAGCATGGAGCCTCCACCGTGCGAAGGAATCGCGGATCGCGTTTGACGCTTCTATGGATCTCGCCATGAAAGACATCTGGGAGCTGGCCAAGGGTGTTTTGGCTCTGTCCCATGACGCTCTTGCCAGTACCTCGCGAACTCCGACGGTCATCACTTATAGCGAGAAGGCCAACTTCATAGATCCCGAACTCATTCCCGACCTGCAATACGAATACGTCTACGGGACCAATCTTCAGGCTGCGTTGCAGGCTGCTCAGCAAGTTCTAGGTGGATTGGACGAGAAGGGCCGCATCCTTGTCATCGGCTACGCCGAACCGTCGGCACACTCTGACGACGCAGATAACAACGTCTTCTTCATGTACCCGTCAGCCCCCGAGACAGCCAGACTTACGATGGTGGAGGCCCGCAACTGCGCAACCGCTTGCATCCGTGTAGATGTCCTTCTGCTCTCGGGAGATGCACCGCTCAAGCGCCTTGGCGTTCAAATAGCGAGTGAGAGCGGTGGGGTTTGCGAGCATTTGACCACCGAGATGCCCACCGAGCAGCAGGTATCGCGGTTTCTCGCAACCATCGGCCTCGTGTGAGCGAGTGAACGGTCAGTGACGCACCCGAACGCCGGGTATGCCACACCTCTAGTTGAAGCTGGGCTGTTTAAGAGTCACTGCGCCTCGTAAAGTGCGCGCGTATGTTGACGGCGACGCAGAGGACGGCGAGCACAATCCCTGTGAGGATGATCGCTCCTCCGATGAAGAAGATGATTATCCCAGGTAGCGGCACCCCCGGCCCGGGGTTGGTGTTCAGAACGGTCTAGTAGAAGGTCCCACCCACCAGAACGCTCCCCAAGAACGCGATCGCGAGCCCCGGCAGCACGGCTTTGAGGTCGCCTTCGAGCGCGCCTTTCGGGTCGCGCCTCGCATGATCCGAGAACTCGCGCCAAGAGCGATGCTTCTCCTCTACTCGGGCCCGACGCACCGTCGGCTCACGAGGGACGGGCCGCTGATGGCTTATTCTCTTCGCCGCCACGGTCCCCACTTTGCCAGCTTCGCCTGGACTGCCCTTGTACGTTGCAGGGAACGGGTTATCTCTGGTTTGCGATATGCCCAGACCACCCAGGCAACGACTACCGCGACGGCAATAACCGCCAGGACGGAAATGGTGCCACCTGCCCTCGTTCGCCGGCCCGGGGCGTTACGGAATGGCCTCGGGATCATCCCAACCGACAGTCGGCCCATTGCCGGAAGATCGCTCGAACCACCTTCCGCTTCGCTTGATGCAGTAGATCCAGTAGGGATAACTGGGCTCAAAGTCGAGGACGATCTCAGCTCGATCGCCTCGAATGGTCGTCGAAACGATTCGTGCCCGTGCCGTTGGTGGCCAGGTGTCGAGGGCTGCTTCGTCGGGTGAATCGAACCCAGGATCCTCCCACGGCGCCATTGACGACCCAGGGTAAAGCAAGCCAGATACCTGCCCCCGTCCGCCGGCTGGGGGCGCACCCGACCGGCACTTCGGGACGCAGTTAGACGGCTGCTCTCCTGAAGGATCTATCCCAGAAGGAGACGATGCGCATCCTCGGTGCCTATCAGCCCAGCCGCATATTGGAGGCAATCCATGAGGTAGTCATGCCTAATCAATCGCCAGCTCCCAATCCGTTCGATCCAGGCCACGTTCCTCGTCGCCTGGTTCATCCAACAAAACAGCCACCCGAGGTCACCCGTTCCGAGCAGGTGCCTCCCCCTCTCGTCCCAACCGACGGGCATCGTGCGGTAAACCCGCGTGAGAAAGAAGAGTCCGTCACTGCCTCGGTGACTGCTCGCCTCGATGGGCCACGTCTTCACCGGAGGTAACGCCTCAAACCATTCCGCTCGTTTGCTCCATCTCAGCCGGTGAGCCTTGGCCGACGAGGTGGCCCACGCCCGAATACAGGTGGGCAGCAATACGTGGAGCGCCCTGTCGAGCACGTCGATGTCATCTACGAACAGGTATCCGCGAAGCTGTTCGGGCGGAGGAACGTAATCCGGCAGCAAACCGCCAACGATGGAAAGGGCGGCGTTGAAGCGCTCCCGATCATGCGTCAGGTCCAGGTCCACGCCGACATGATCGCATCACCAGTCGAGGCGTTGGATCGGATTCGCTGGCTCCTGTTGTGAACTCCCGCTCGGGCTGCCCAACCTCCGGACATGTCCCCGAACGCCTAACGCCGGTTCGGCGGCTACCTGGAAAAGCCGGAATCAATCAGTCAATCAGCATACGCAACTGCTTTACGGCCAAATCATCCTGCATTGCACTTAGCTGCTTGCGTAGTTCCAGTGCGGCATTAATCGCCGAGACAAACCGAGCAGCTTCAATCTCTTCCGGCTCGAGCTGGCCAAGCCAGGCAGCGACATCTGACCAGCGCCACAGACGGCCTCGCTCCATCGCATGGGAGATTGGAGACGGAAACCCGCCAGGACCTCTTCGGCCAGCGACAAGAAGCCTGACGCTCTCTCGTGTTCGATCCAATCTTTCGGCGATGTCGGACATGGTCACAATGTTGTCGGGTTCGACTCGCAACACCCGCAGAGCATCAACCATTTCTACCTGAGAGATGGCCCCCAGCACAGCCTCAGCAAACGATGAACCCTCACGAGCGAAATCTCCGTAGCCAACTCCGTCAACGACTCCGAAGGTCGCATCATCGCAGCCAACCTCGAAGAGGGCGCGAGCGGCCCTTTCGTCCTCAAGATCGCCTTCGATCACGAGTGTGAATTCGTACTCAGTCATTGTCGCCCTCCTTCTCCGTGCATCGATAGACCGCCCTTCGAATCTGTCGGGCGTGATTGCCCTCATTTCTTGGCGTCGACCAGATCCACACCAGACAGTCATGCCCTTCGCGTCCGCAAGTGGCCTTACCCCATGGATGACCGGGACGTGGGGCCTCAACAGTCCACGCGTGGCTTTCGGCGAACTCGAGTGAATCCTCGACGTCCTTCTTGGGATGCCTGGGTCGGTCTGGAATGTTGACACATTACAACATTCTGTTGCCATCTGTCAACACACCCCAGGTGTTCCACTTCATTGCCGGCCCGGGGTCGAGGATTATCGGTTTCAATATCCCGCCTGCTCAGCTTCGCGAGCGGGACGGATTCCGGTCCGTGGCGTGTGTCTGCGCCCACCCGTTAGGCAGCCGGTAGCCAAAGCTCGGTGGTTCCAACCTCGCGCACCGGATTGCCAAAGATTCTCGCTCCGACATGGGACGATCCCCAGGTCGGGAAGGCGTCAAAAAGGCCCACGGTATTGATTGGGATCGCCCCTCCGACACGCGCAATACCCGACTCCTTGAGTCCGACCTCCTGGTAGCGGACGTGCAGCGGAGGCGCTCCGTGCACAGTTACGTCCAAGTAATCGGGTAAGACCAAAATCTCCTCGAGGAACTCGTCGATGAACACGCGCCGCTCGACCTCCGTCGCGGCTTTCCACGTCTTGTCGACATCCAGGGCCGCAAGAAGTTGCGCGACTTCGTCGAACCGATGTGCAACGTCGTCGGTGCATGCCGTCTCGACCCGCGCCTCCTCGGACTCCCGCTGAGCTTCACGGATGGCGATCGACAGGCGCGCCTCCTCCTCGGCGAACAGCTCGGACCCGATCTTGTCGTCGTAGTAGAGGCGCAGCAGCTTGCGGCGTTGGGCCACCAGGTCCTCGACACCGTGACGGGGACGCCGAGCGCGGGGCCCTCCGCCGGCCTTTCGGGCCGGCGTTCGGGCCCGCTCGAGCTCCGTTCGGATCGCGTCCTGCAGCTCCACGTCGTCGCCGATGAGCTGCAACCCCAACACGGCGGCCCGCAGCAGGCCCAGGTTGCTCCGACAGGGCTGCGCGCAGCCCTCGCCCCGGTGACGACAGCGGTAGTGGCGGCTGCCCTGGCCGTTCTGGTCGATCGCCATCAGGCGGCGGCAGAGGCCGCAGCGGACGCGGCCCGACAACAGGTCGGTACCCCGGGCCCGACCCTTGACCCGGCCCCGGTGGGCGGCGGCGAACTGCTCGGGCGTGATAATCGCCTCGTGGCGGCCGGGGAACCACTCGTCGTTCATCATGACCTCGCCGAGATAGATGCGCGACTTGAGGACGGTGAGCACCGTCGAGTACTTGATGCCCGTGGCATCCGCGATCCTGCCGACACTTTGGCCTTCAGAGCGCAGAGTGAAGACGCGGCGCACCACGGGTGCCATCTCGTTGGGGATTAGTTCGCCGTCCACGAGGTCGTAGCCGACCTTCGGTCGGTTGATCCACTTGCCCTGGCGCACCGCCTGCTGCATGCCCATGCGCACGTTCTCGGCCAGTTGCTCCCGGTAGAACTGCGCGAACGAGCCGAGGATGTTGTAGAACATCCGGCCCGTCGCCGACGACAGGTCGATCTTCTCGGTGAAGGAGTGCAAGGCGACGCCGGCCTGACCGAAGCGGTCGGCCAGCATGATCAGGTCGCTGAGGTTCCTCGACAATCGATCGAGCCGCCACGTCAACACGTTGGCAACGTGGCCCTCGTCCACCATGTGCAGGAGCTGTTGGAGCCCGGGCCGCTCGAGGTTCTTGCCCGACAACCCCGGATCGGCGATCACCGTCACTTCGCCGAGGTCGTGCAGCTCGGCGTAGACGCGCAGCTTGT
Source organism: uncultured Acidimicrobiaceae bacterium (assembly GCA_963725895.1). Lineage (GTDB taxonomy): Bacteria > Actinomycetota > Acidimicrobiia > Acidimicrobiales > RAAP-2 > Bog-473. The sequence goes on from CAVSAJ010000001.1 coordinate 386,626, forward strand.
CAGCTTGCCCGGCGATCGAGAAGCCCTCCGCTGCTTGTTCCTCGGTCGACACCCGGCAATACGCCACCGTCAACATCGCCGTCCTCCTGTTCCCGCTCTTCCCTCTCGCTCACCATCCGCAACCCGATGCGCACCAGCACGGCCGCCACCCGCCCGTAGTCGGGCCCGGCCGCGTTCACCGCAACTCCAACTCGCTGCGGCGGCGAGCCACCCGCTCGCTGAATGCGGTGCGGCTGATGACCTCGTAGGTATGCAGATGATGCCCGATCGCGCCGAGTGTGTCCTCGATGCCCGCGGTGCCGAGGAGGGCGCCCATCGAGGCGAGGTAGCCGTTGAGACCCGGGAGCAGCTTCTCGATCGACTTGGACCGTCGAGCAAGGCGCAGGCGCTCGAGGCCGACGGCCCGGTGGCCGAGCGTGGCCCGCTGGACTGAGCACCACTGCGGAGCGAGCGGCCAGCGGCATCGGGTCTGGTCTTTGGTGGGGGACCGGTAGGTCAGCCATTCGCCGGTGGCGTAGGCCCACAGATCACCGGCGGCGGCGAGGACCTGGGCGGGGGTGTTGAGGTCGAACTCCTGTAGTCCCTGGCGACCGATCTCGAACTCGAGCCGATGAACGGGTGTTCCCGCAACGTAGCGTTCGCCCCAGACCTCGAACCACCAGCCGTTGTCCTTGGTCGCCATGTCGGCGGTCTTGTCGTAGAGGCGGGCCAAGAACGTCTTGGTCGTGCGGCTGCCGAACTCGAATCCGGTCAAGGTGCCGGCCACCTCGTAGGTGCGTGCGGCGTCGGCCCGGCAGACGAAGCGTGAGGCGTCGCCGAGGGAGAGGTCCCAACCCTGCCAGTCGGCGAAGATGTCGACGCGGTTGACCCAGAAACGCAGTTGTCGTAGTTCAGGGCCGAGGATCTGCTGCAGTGTGGTCACCGCGGCCTCGGGGCCGATGGCGTGCAGGAACTCTGAGCGGGGCTGGACGCGCACCGTGGGGAGCTGGCGGCTGGTGGAGATGCCGATGCGGGCCATCGTGTGCTCCAGGCAGAAGCGGTACTTGCCCCAGCCGTGCGGGGTGATGCCGAAGACGAGCTCGCCGAGCTCAAAGGGCGCCGGGCGCTTCGCCTCGCCGGCCCACGCTCGACAGTCCTCGAGGCGCTGCAGAAATCGTTTGGGTACCTCCGCCCGTCCGGACAGGTAGAGCGCGTCGACTCCGGACGCCAGCTTGCGCAACGGCCCAACCAACTGGCGAATTTGCGACTATGTGCTCAGCGGCCGACGCGGGGAGCGGCACGGCAAGCGATCAGTGGAAGAAGCCGGGACGTCGGTCGGCGATACGGCGCTCGATACCGGCGGCCCAGGCGTTCTCGAGGTCGAGTCGGATCCAGGGGAACGAGTAATCGTCGGGATGCGCTCCGTAGCGAGCGCGGAACGCGTCGCACCTTGCGGAAGATGGTGGCGCGGTGCCAGCCACCCTCCTCGAGGGCGGCGAACCCGCCCGCCATGTGCCAGGCCACCCAGAAGCCGATCAGCTCTGACTGTTCCATGGCGTCCTCGGCGATGTCGTCGCGTACGAAGTCGGGGTAGTCCTCCTTGTCGAGGGCCTGCATCGGGAAGGCCTCCGCCACCACGTCTTCGTCGAGGGCACCGTGGTAGGCGTACCAACGGGCGGCGGCCTTGCCGCCTCCTTCGACGGAGTCGCTCTTGTCGGTCCGGAAGTCTGGCTGGTCGGTCACGCGGGCAATGTTGTCGCATGGTTGCGACAAGTGCCTGTTCTCCCTGTTCGGAGACGGGCGAGGGCAACCAGGCCGCCCCCGGGCGGCCTCAGCCATGGTCCCCTCCGAAAGGGTCTGGGCCCGTCAAGGCTGCCCCTCCGGGCGGCTGCGCCGGCCTTGACCGGCCCTGGTGGTCCGGGGTTCTATCTGTACGTCATTTGGCGTACAATAGTTCCATGGCAGCGAAGACCGAGCGACTGAGCCTGCGGCTCACCCCCGAACAGGACGCCGTGCTGCGGCGGGCGGCGGATGCCCGAGGGGAGTCGGCGAACGACTTCGTCGTACGCAACGCCGTGGAGGCCGCCGAGATGGAGCTGGCTGACCGCCGCGTCTTCGTGGTCGACGACTCGGCGTGGGAAGAGCTCCAGGAGCTGTTGTCGCGTCCGCCGACGCTTCCGCCTGCGATGGTCAAGCTCCTGTCCAACCCTTCGATTCTCGAGCGTCCCGTCTAGTGACCTACGCCGGTCCGGTGATCCTGACCGGCGACCATGTCCTCGAGAGGTTCGATTGCGGCAAGCCTGCTCTCGACGAGTGGCTTCGCAATCGAGCGCTGGCGAACCAGGCGTCGGGCGCGAGCAGGACGTGGGTCGTTGTCGAAGAGAGCTCGTCCGACGTCGTCGCCTACTACGCCTCGTCGACGGCCTCGATCATGCGTTCGGCAGCGCCGACTCGCGTCCGAAAGAATCAACCAGAGCAAATCCCCGCCATCCTCCTGGCTCGCATGGCCGTCGATCAGCGGCACAGAGGTAAGTGGCTCGGCGCCGCACTTCTGAAACACTTCATGCTTAAAGCCCTTGAGGTGGCGCAATCGGTCGGGGTCCGCGTGCTCCTGATTCACGCCAAGGACGACGAAGCCAAGGACTTCTACAGCCACTACGGATTCGTCGAATCTCCCTTTGATCCGCTCACCTTGGTGATGCTCCTCGGGGATCTCTAAGGAGCAGCAGACGGGTGTTGTCGCGCTAACGGCAGCAAGCGAATGGCCAGATTCGAGAAGAAAAGTGTCTCCCCAGGCCGGCAGCGTTCTGGGATAGTACAGACCACCTCGAAGCGCTCCGGTGCTGGCCGCCGACAGATGAAATTCCAGACCGCTCAGGGTCAGTTCAGGGGTAGTACCCGAACACGTCGATGGCGGACCTGACGATCTACAGACTTCGGTGCGGTTCAGGCCACCTGCACTGTTTTCCAGGTGCCCGGAGTGCCCGTGGCCACGCAGATGTGGAGGGTGCCGTGCTTGTCGAGGAGGACCTCGCCTTTCAGGTGGTTGCCTGTCGTTGGCGCGCCGCCCTTGGCCGCTGGGACTAAGTAGAGCTGAGCCGTGGACCCTTCGGCCTGGAGGCCGTACGTACTCCCCACCGCTCCGACACCGACACCGTTTTGGGAGGTCCCGTAGACGCCGATGCTCTTGGTGGACCGCCCGTAAACACCGGTGCCTGCGTCCGATATCCCATAGAGGCCAGCTCCGCCAGTTTCGCTGTTGTCGGAGGCGTAAACACCGGCGGACCCGTCGGCGGATGTCGCGCCGTAGACACCACTCCCACCACTCGAGAGCCCGATGACGCCGTCGGACGAGTTCGAGTCGCCGACGACCGCCGCTTGCGAATCAGGGCCGAGCAGTCCGCTCGTGCCCGACTGCAACGTCCCGTAGACGCCGATGCCGTTGGTGGACTCCCCTTGGACGCCGTATCCGCCACCCCCGCTGCTGTCACCGCCATAGACACCGCTAACGCCGTCGGCGGCGGTACTGCCGATGACGCCGTAGCTCGCACTCGACAGCCCGAAGACGCCGGGGTTCGAGTTTGTGTCGCCGACGACCCCGGCCACTTGGCCATTGAGCAGTCCGCTCGTGCCGGACTCCAACGTCCCGTAGACGCCGACTCCGTTCGTGGACCTGCCGTACACGCCGTGACCGCCACTGGAACCGGTATCGATACCGGCGACCCCGCTTTGGCCGGTGGCAGACGTGTATCCGGCGAGACCGGTGCCCGTGGTGGTGGTGATGCTGGTGGTGGCGCTACAGGTATTGGCATCGCCCAGATCGACCGCGTCACCGTTGGCCGTGCCGGTGGCGCCGGCGGGTGCGGCCCGCAGCAGTCCCGCCCCGGCGACGCCGACCGCAGCGGCACCGGCCACCTTGAGCAGGCCCCGGCGGTCGGTGCGCTGCACGGGGGCGAGTATGGGCTGGTGGCTGGCCTCGGCTCCATGCCCCGCTGACGTAAGTCGCGCCGTCAGGCTGCCCACCTGCGCCTTCAGTGCGTCGAGTTCGGCCTGTAGCGCCGAGATTCTGTCGTCGTGCGTTGCCTCGGGCAGCATGGCGTACCTCCATTTTTCAGGGGCAAAGGCCTTCTCCAACCCCGGTGGCAAAAGGGTATCCATGCTGGCCGTTTCGATACCAGAGGTATCAAGGTTCCATCGATGTGCCCAGACCGGGCTCATTCTGAGCGCCCAGAGCGAAGTCCTACAATCGCACCCCGTTGACATGGCCATCGACCATCCCCGTTGTGCGAATTGAGGTCATATTTAGCCACGAAAAAGCGCACCTCGTTCAATGGTGCGCCCGCTCCTGATGCGTTAGGCGTTAGGGGGCGGTCCCGTCCTGGGTCATGCGGAACGCCTTGGCCGACGCGCGACGATCCAAACTGTTGTTCGTCCGTTGTGAAAGCCACGCTAGATGCACCCGTTACAACTCGACATTCCGTCGCAGCGGTGGATTGCAGCCGTCGTTCTGACGACTTCGGACAGGCGGCGGGGGGCGGGAGATGCAGCGCAAGCTGGTGGCGTAGGACACATGTCGGGCCGCAACGGCTGAGCTTCGTCTCAAATCCGGCCCTGCCCCAGTCGGTAGAGGGCGGTTAGCCCCAGCAACCGGGCCCAGTGCGATAACGCCCCCGAGCCGGCGATGTGAGGCGCCCTTAGATGCGCCTTGACCAACACCACAAACAGCGCGACGCTTCGACCTCGACGCCACACGCATTGGGCGTGAGGGCGGAAGGTGGTAGAGATGCGACTGCGCAGGATCATCATCGGGACAGTGATGCTGCTGCCAGTTTCGGGATTGAGCTTGGTGTCGGGCGGAGGAACAGCTGGGGCGGCCGTTCCGGGTACCGGACTAGAAAACTGCACCAGTGCTTCCGGTTCGATCACGTATTCCCCCGCCTGGAGTAATGCTGATTCCAGCTCCCAGATCAAGGCCAAGATCAAGATCACCTTCTCCGGGTGCAGCGGGGGGACACCTGTGGCATCGAAGTTCAAGGCAACCGGGACGCTGAAGTTCACCCCGTCGCAGAGTGACAACAAATGCAAAGATGCCGAAGAGCCAGGAGCGGTCGGGAGTCTCAACCTGAAATACCCATCCAATGCGGGTGTCTCGCCTAGCACCTACACCGGCACCATCTGGGTGAGTAATCCGACCGATCCCTACTTCGAATCCGAGTCCGGAAATGATGTCGTCACGGGCTCGTATCCCAACAATGGTGATCTCATTATTGGAGTTCCGGAGTTGGTCGTCGATGAAGTGAGTGCCGTGGGCACCTGCAGCACCGGTGTGAAATCCGTAGTCCTCGGTGGTTCTGGCGAAGCCCTCAACATTTGACATTCGCTCATGACTGCCCCCATGGTGCCGTTCGAGGCGTATGCAACTGTGGCAAGCGCGCATCGAGAAATTGATGCTGTTTGAGGGTGCTGTGTTACAGGGAACGCACCCTTGGGCTTGATCCGGTTCGACGGACAGGTTGCTTGTGTTGATTATGCCGCCTGACGGTCGGCGTTGAGGTGGACAGCCTCGTATTGCGCGGGGCTGAGATAGCCGAGCGTGGAGTGCAGCCGGCGCGTGTTGTACCAACCTTCGATGTACTCGAAGACGGCGCGTCGTAATCCGGTTCGCGTCGGCCATGCTCTGGTCTCGATGAGTTCGCGCTTGATGGTCGCAAAGAACGACTCGGCGACCGCGTTGTCCCAGCACTCGCCCTTGCGGCCGACTCGCGGTGCCCGTCGGTGATCGAGACGAGCTCTTTGGTCCCGTCGGCGCGCACACCCACGATGACCAGGGCACACAGACGGGCCTCTTCGAGCCGGACGTTGAAGTGGATGCCGTCCGCGAAGAGGTAGACGTAGTCGACGTCTTTGAGGGACCGGTGCGCGAACTGGTCGCGTTCGCGCTGCCAGTCCGTCGTCAGCCGGGTGATGACCGAGGCCGAGAGCCCGGCGGCGGAGCCGAAGAACTCCTCGAGCGCGGGGACGAAGTCACCCGAGCTCATCCCGTGGAGGTACATGAGCGGGAGCACCTCGGCCACCTTGGGCGACTTGCGGGCCCATGGGGGCAGGATCGAAGAGCGAAACCGCATGCGTTCCCCGCTCTCGTCGTCGACCCGGCGGTCGTCGACCGCGCGGTGCCCGCACCTCGATCGGCCCTGCTCCCGTCACCAGCGATCGTGGCTCGGCGTGTCCGTTGCGCACGACCAGACGACGCCCGTGTTCGTCGACCTCGTGGATCAGACTCGAGATGTAGCCGTCGACCTCGGCCTCGAGAGCGGCGGCCAGCATGCGCCTCGCCCCCTCGGCGACCAGTTCGTCCAGCCCGCTCGACAGCTCCGCGCTCGCGGACTCATCAACATGTACTCTCAGCATTGGCGTTCCTTCCTCGCCGGCGTTCCACCGCCAGCGTTTCTTCGATGTGATCAAAGAGGAAGGTACGTCGCGCCCTCGGTCAGGTGGTGCATCCACAGGTTTCGGTTATAACTCGGGTGACGCGTGTCACGTTCCTCCCTTGGGGATCAGTTGCCGAGTGAGCCCGTAGGGTGATGGCACTCGGGGATTAGTCACTCGCCCCAAACCGGTGTGCGTACAGGGGCTCGCAGCCCCATGCTGCAAACCACTTGTGGGACTGGTCCCGTGACCGCGCCGACATGCTCGTTCTGCGGACGGAACAATGGGCGAGGCGTAGCCGGGCCGACGCCAGCCATCTGCAAAGCGCTGATTGCATCGCTCTGGCCGCGCAGATCCTGGACGCCTCAGATCAGGTTGATGACTCTCAGGACATCTTCCCTGATGCGTGACATGGGTCCGGCGGTTCACATCTCGGGCCGAAGCTTTTTGTTGCCGAAGATCGCATCAGAGTCTGGCGAACGCGGCCGCTTCCTCGTCGAAGGCGGCGGCCGCTTCCTTGTGGACGCTGGGACGCGTCCGCGACACGGCGTCGGCACAGTCGTCGGATGTCACCGCTGACGCACCCCCGGCGAGCGCCCGCTCGAAGGCGAGCTGGGATGCTCGCTGGGCGGCCAGCGCGAAGTCGGCGGGCGTGAAGCCCTCTGTGCGCTCGGCAATGTCCTCGGGATCACACTGCTCGAGGAACTCAGCCGCCAGCTCGGCACGGCCGGCACTGTCGGGCGCGCCAATCGGGATGATGAGATCGAAGCGTCCTGGTCGGAGCATGGCTGGATCGATGGAGGCGATGGAGTTTGTTGCCATCACCATGAGTCGACCCGGGCGGGACTTGAAGACTGGAATCGCCTTGAGCAGCTCGTTGACGACCGGCTGCTGGCTCTCAGGTCGGCTGGCGCGTGCCGAGGCGATTTCGTCCGCCTCGTCAATGAAGCACACCAAACGGTCCACGTGCGCCAGATCTTCCAGCGCGGCACGCAGAGCTGCTGCGCCCGCGGTGCCATGGCCCAGGAGCGAGGGGTGCAGCTCGACGAACGCCCAGGAAAGCCGGGACGCCATGGCACGCGGCAAACGAGGTCTTGCCCGTCCCAGGTGGCCCGAAGAGCATCACCGCGGCGGGCGCTCGTAGCCCGACGCTGTCCGCCAGGTCGAGATGTGAGAGCGGAGCGACGATCCGGCGCTCCAAGAGCTCCTTGGTCGTCGAGAAGCCTTTCATCTCTTCCCACAGCCCCGCCGGCGGGAAGTGGCCGGCGTAGCGCTCGACGATTTCGAGCTCCTCGGGCACCATGGAGGCCGACCTGACGTAAAAGTGGAGCCCGTCTATTCGGTCGAACCCCTGGTGTGCGAACGCGACCTCCCCGACTTGACCTGGCTCGACTAGAGCCAGCATGCGCAGGGCGCCGTGATGGACAGCCTCCTGGTCAAGTTCGCGAAGCAGCGCAGAGCCGATGCTCCGGTTCCGCCAACTCGGGTGCAGTGCCAGGGCGAGCAGATGAGCATCGCGACCCGCCATACGCGCGATAGCAACGCCAACAAGCCGCCCGGACGCGAATGCCACGGCGGCCGGCTGCTGTTCGTTGAGCGCCTGGACCACGTCGCTGCGGCTATAGGCGGCGGCCGTAGCCGTGCCGGCCACGTCGATGAGGCGCACGATGTCCTCCACGGGAGCCAAGGGGTCCCGGTGGTCCACTCGCTGTACGTGCCATCCCTGCGTCACGCGTCCAGTCTTGCTCGGGGAAGACCCGCGTGGTACCACCTCGATAGAGGCCGGGTCGAGATCCGTGGAATCCCTGACAGAAAGAGCCAAGCCATCAACCGGCCGGAATACACCATAAGTGATGCCGAAGTGTCACCCCAGCCCGGCAGCGAGGACGGGGACGCCTGCATTCGGACTGATCTTGGGGTCATCTTGCATGAGAAGCTCTTTGGATGGCTCGTTTAGACCTGGTCACGCTCGTTGTAGAGAGCTACGACCCCGCGATCGAGTACTTCGTTGAGAAGCTGGGATTTGAGTTGGTGGAGGATACTCCCGCCGTAACCAACGATGGTCATCCAAAGCGATGGGTCGTCGTGCGTCCGCCCGGAGGTGAGACCGGGGTTTTGCTCGCACGGGCTGATGGAGTGGATCAAGCGTCCGTTGTTGGAGGCCAAGTGGCTGGTCGTGTCGGTTTCTTTTTGCGTGTGGATGACTTCGACCAGGCGCAAAGCCGCATGGCATCGGCTGGTGTCGAGTTCGTTACCGCTCCGCGCACCGAGCCATACGGGAGGGTCGCAGTGTTTCTAGATGTCGCCGGCAATCGTTGGGATTTGATTGGGCCGTCTTAGACTGGGCGGCTGCATCCCGGCCCGGCGGAAGCGGCGAAGGCACGGGCGGTTTGGCCGGCGTGTCGTCGAGCAGTGCTGGTGGCGTAGGAGGGTCCAACACGAGCGAGGCCGGTGGTGGCGGTGGCGATGGTTGCGATGGTGCTGGTGGCGGCTCGAGTGGTGCGGTCAGCAACAACAATGAATCCGGAGGGGGTGGAGGTGCCGGCTCCTCGTGTGGTGGCACGGATACGGGAAGCCACACCGGCAACGGTTACGTGAAGCTCACCTTCACGACGTGAACTGCCTAGACGTCTCGCGGCGACAGTGTTCCAGGACGCGCCGGTTCTCTAAAGTTTCCGGGCACGTTCAGCGGTGATCATCCGCCAGAACAAACAATTCTGTATTGCCATTACCTCCGAAGAGCCGGGGCTAGCTCCTCCCTGACCCGGCGTTACAGGGTCAGCTCCACTAATCACTACGAGACGGCGGCTGGGGCACCTCTTCCGTTCGTCTTCTGGCGTCCACAAGCAAGTCCAATACCTCTCCGATCGTCCTATCTCGGCCAACGTTTTCTCCGAGAGGGAGCCCCTTCTGGATGGAGTAGCGGTTGCGACGACCGTCCTTATCCTTGACGACGTAGCCGTCCCCGATGAGGTCGTTGACGATTCCGAAGGCGCTGCGCTCGGTGATGCCCACGGTCCCAGCGATGTCACGCAGCCGCATTTCGGGGTCGTGAGCGATGCATAAGAGGACCCGGGCATGGTTGGTCAGGAAGCTCCACTCCGCCATAGCTGCACCCTAGCCATCTGATTCCAGAAATCTATTGCAGGTATCGTTCAAACGGGGGTAGCGTCATCGGAGGCACCGAGGCTCGGCCGCCGACGGCGGTCACGTGCTCGGGCTCACGAAAGGATCCTGCCGTGAGCGAGGATCACCTTCACGTGGTGTTCGGCACGGGCCAAGTCGGAAAAGCCCTCGCGGCGCACCTCTTGAGCTTGGGGCTTCCGGTACGCGCGGTGTCGAGGAACCGGCCGGCCAAGCTGATCGACCGGGTCGATTGGCGAGCCGCTGATGCCACCGATTCCGAAGCGGCCATCGACGCAGCCAAGGGCGCGACGGTCATTTACCAATGCCTCAACGCCCCTTACACCGAGTGGCCCGAACTCTTCCCACCCCTTCAGCGCGGAGTGCTCGATGCCGCAGAGCGCACTGGCGCGCTCCTGGTCACGCTCGAGAACCTCTACGCGTATGGGCCAGCTCACGGCGGACCAATGACCGAGGATCTGCCCCTGGCGGCGACGACGGCCAAGGGTCGTGCCCGAGCAGCCATGACTCAAGAGTTGCAAGCAGCGGCCGACTCCGGTCGTGTCGAGATTGCGATCGGTCGGGCCTCGGACTTCTTCGGCGCCGGTGTCACCGAGACGACGCTCGGCGAGCGCGTCTTTGCCAACGCCGTGGCCGGCCGGAAGGCCGACTTCCTCGGCAACCCAAACCTGCTCCACACCTACAGCTACGTCCCTGACATCGCGGTCGGCCTGGCCACACTCGGCACCGATGCGCGGGCGATCGGCCAGGTCTGGCACCTCCCAGGGCCCCAGACGGTGACAACTAGAGCTCTACTCGATCTCGTCGCGAGCGAGGTGGGGCATCCCGTCGCAATCCGTTCGGTCCCGAAGTTGGTCATGCGCGGCCTCGGCGTGTTCAACCCGACCATGCGGGAACTGGTGGAGATGACCTACGAGTTCGACGAGCCGTTTGTGCTCGACACGACCAAGTTTGAGTCCACCTTCGGCGCGGGTGGTTCACCTCTTGCCGAGGCGGTGGCGGAGACGGTCGACTGGTATCGCGCTCAAAGTGGCCAGAAATGACGGCCTCAGCGTCAGTTACGGAGGAGTTGAACCCAACCGTCGCCTGGTCCCGACGGGTCCGCCGTGTGGGTGGCTTCATTCAGCTGGCCTTCGCTGCCCTGTGGCTGGTGCGGGGCAGCCTCAACCTGCACGGCACAGTTAAGTACGCACTGGTCGGCGTCTTCGCCGTCATGGTCCTCGCCGTGCTGGCCTATGGCGTCCGGGTGACGGCGGGGACGGGGGCCCGTCCATCGGGACAAGAAGCGAAGCGGATCGAGCGATCCGTCACCATCGCCACGATCATCGAGCTGGTCGCGGCCTTCGTCTTGCCGGTCGTCGTCATCGCCGCTGGCCATTCGGATTGGGTGCTGCCGTCGATCGCCATCACGATCGGACCGCTTCTCTTCTGGCTCGACCATGTCGTCCACATTCCCCGGTACCGCCCGGTCGGCTGGGCGCTCACCTTCGGTCCCGTCATCCTTGTCGCCACGATGTCGGGCGCGGCCCTGGCAGCCACCACTGGTATCGCGGCGGGCGTGCTGCTCTTGGGAACCGCGGCTGCCGGATTCCACGATCTCACCGGGCTGCGGATGTCGGAGGGTACGAGAGCCGTTCAGCTCCGCCCGCAGATTCCATGACGGGCTTTCGACCCTTCTTCAATCCTGCGACCGGCGAGTGGATTGAGTACACGGCCATGGCAGACGACAGCGACATGGAGTACCTCCGGTTCAGCTGGCGCAGTGTGCCCGGTGGCGTCATCACCGAGCACATCCATCCCCACCAAGAGGAATGTTTCACGATCAAAGAGGGTGAGGCACACTTCACGTTGAACGGTCAACCGTTGGTGGTCCGGGCGGGCGAAACGATCATCGTGCCTCCTGGTACGCCCCACTCCGAGGGGAACACCGGAGCGGTGGACATCGAGGGCGTGGTCGAACTGCGGCCGGCCCTGCGAACCAAGGAGTTCCACGAAGCGCTGGCCGGGTTGGTCAACGACGGCCGGACGACGCCGAGAGGCGCACCCAAGAACCCCTTGCAACTCGGGGCGACCTTCTGGCATTTCCGCCACGAGAGCCGGGCCACGTCTCCGCCCATCTGGGCACAGAACGTGTTCCTTCCGCCCCTGTCGGTCCTGGCGAGACTCTTCGGCGTCCAGCCCTACTACGAGCGCTGGGACAGCCGAACAGGCTGAACACGCCGAGCACTTGTCGCATGGCGCAACGAGATTTTGACCGGCGCTCAACCTACGTGTGCCACTGCATCAGGACCCCCACGACATAGCCCCTCAGTGCCTGATTCGTTCGAGGCGTATGCAACTGATGCAAGCGCCTGTCGCCTGCCTCGCTGATGTGCATCCTTGGAGCGCCGTCCGGGGCCCGTCAAGGCAGTCCCGCGTCGAACTCCTCCTCCAACTGGCTGGCACGAACAACCGAGCCGCACTCGACCGTTTAGCACAGTAGCCAACTCATTGGGCGTGTCAGCGTGGGGGTGTTCGTTATCTCGGGCTCTTTGATTTCTTCCGGGCAACGGCGAAGTGCGGTGCCGACATCAAGGCGGCGTTGCAAAGCTGTTTGAGGGTGCTGTGTTACAGGGACCGCACCCTCCGGCCTCCCGGCTGGCTCATCGTCCCAGGTCCAAAGGTTGGATCCGCCATTCAGGATTCGCGCAATGCGGCCCTCCGACACTTACCTTTGCCCACACAATCTGCGGGCGGGGGATGAAGCTTTCGCGGCCGAGGCGAACTCTCGCGGCCACTTCAACTCGTTGAGATCGTCCGGATCGGTCCCGCGTACTGGGTCACCGCCCGGTGTAGACCGTATGTCGTGAAGCTCAAGCTAGATCTGCACGAGATCTACAACCGGGGCGGCGATATCGATCGTGCCCTTCGAGGCATCATCGAGGAAGCGATCGAGAAGAGAGTTCGCTTGGTGGAGATCATCCCCGGCAAGGGAAGCGGCCAGCTCAAGAAGCGCGTACTGCGATTCCTCGACCAGAAGGACATTAAGGCGCTCTATGACCGAGTCGAGAAGGACTCTCACAATTTCGGACGCGTGTTCGTCCACTTCCGGCCGAAGTGGGTAAGGAGCAGTTGCGCTCTCAGCCCGCGTATGGGCCACCCTCCGGTCAAGGCTGCAGCTTCGCCCCGAGGGTTCTCAGTGACCCGGCTGCCATCGATCTAGGGTCAACTGTCTGATCGCGATCAGGAGGAACCAAATGGACCGCGAGCAACTCAGGGCGACTCAGGCACCTCTGAAGGCTCAGTACCGGGAAGACCCAGCGCGAGCGTTCATCACACTTCACACTGACGGAAGACTCGGAGATGACGAAGTCTCATGCTCCGTAGCGACCGGTCGGGCGATGGTGGAGGCAGGACTGCATCCTGCGACTGGCGGCGACGGCAGCCTCGCCTGCTCCGGCGACATGCTCCTTCAGGCCCTGGTGGCCTGTGCCGGAGTGACGCTGCGTTCTGTCGCGATCAACCGGGGACTCATCGTCGAAGGGAGCGTCCGGGCTGAGGGCGACCTTGACTTCCGGGGAACCCTTGGCGTCGAACGGGACGCCCCGGTCGGCTTCGCGGCCATTCGCCTGCATTTCGACCTCACGACCTCGGCCACTCCCGAGGAAGTCGCGGATTTGGTTTCCACGACCGAGCGCTACTGCGTCGTGCTGCAGACGCTGGCTAGCACTCCAAGAATCACGGTTGGCTTGGAAGCCGGTTCTGCCTGAGAACGGTCCTCCGGTATCCGGGCGGCTCAGACACCCGGCCCATACCCGGCGCGACTGGAGCACTCGGGGACCTTCTCGGTATCGGCGGGACTTGAGCGGATAGGGCGATCCAGGAATTAGACCTCCACGCTGATTTCGATCCGGGGTGGTCCGCTCACGCCCGCTCTAGCCATGGCGTCTTTCAGATCGGGATCGTCGGCAAAGGCGTGAGCTTCATCGACGGATGAGAACCAGTGCAGCCCCGTAATCTCATTCGGATCGTCGGCATTGCGAAAGACGGTCGCGTCGGTGACCCCGTGCTTGTCACGTATCGGTTGCGCCTTGTCATATTCGATCTGCCAAGCGTCAAAATCCTTCACAGGATGCTGGACAACCATCAATACTCTTGCCATCTGATGCTCCTCAATGTCCTATCTGATCAGTCAAGGTCTCCGCTTCTAAGGGTAATGCTCAAGCTTGCAGAATTGACCATCACCGAGGTCCACTAAGCAACAACCCCAGGACCACTCACGCTCTTAGGACACGCATACCCGGCGCATGGGCTCACCCCGGCAGTGAGTCGACCTATTGTTCTCGACGTGAGCCGGAAGGAAGAGGACCGGGCGAACCGCTTCCACCAGCGTTATCGCTACTTCTTCGAGCCCCTCCTGGGTCTGTGCGGGGGATCGCTCGCAGGTCACAGAGTGCTGGACCTGGCCTGCAACAACGGACCCTGGTCACTGAGCGCCGCCGAGGCTGGCGCGGACTTCGTTCTCGGAGTCGACGGTCGGGACGTCCACGTCGAGGGGGCCAACCGTCGTCTCAAGGAGGCCGGGATCGACGCGAACCGTTACCGGTTCGAGCAGGCCAACATCCTCGACCTACCCGCAGATCCGAGCTTCGACATCGTCCTCTGTCTGGGTGTCCTCTACCACGTCGCCAAACCCGTCGAGCTGTTCGAGGTGATGGCTGAAGCAAAGGTGATCGTCATCGACACCGAAGTCTCGATGCTCCCCGGCAGTGCCTTCGAGGTGGGCCATGAACCAATAGATAAGCGGACGAACGCTATCGACTACGAACTGATCCTCTGGCCCACACGTCAGGCCGTCATCGACCTGGCGAGCCAGTTCGGGTTCCAGTGTGTTCCGCTGGCGCTGACCGTTTCAGATGAGCGGAGAATGGACCGTTACGTCAGTGGGGGTCGCGTCGCTTTCATCTGCGCCAAGGAAATCGACCTCAGCCACCTGCCACGGGAAGCACCGCCCTTATCTGCCAAATCTGGAATCAGGGCCGATCTGGCGCGCCTGGGACGAAAGGTAGAGAGCAAGGTGACGAACAGAATGCATGGCAACCCAGGCAACGGATAGGGCACCGTTACTCTTGGGCCTGAGATAGCGCTGGCTGAGTGGTATTCCGACCTGGAGGCATGCGATGAGACACAAGGCAACGGTGGAGCTCGTTCTCGACTGCGCAGAGCCCGAGAAGCTCGCATCGTTCTGGCGCAACGCCCTGAACTATCGCGACTACTACACGGATGCGAAATTAGCTGTACTCGTTCCCAAGAAGGGGATCACTTCACCACTTCTCCTTCAAGGAGTACCCGAACCAAAAGGCGCGAAGAACCGGATGCACCTCGACATTGTTGTTGACGACGTTGAAGCCGAGGTCCATCGGCTGCAGAAACTCGGAGCCAATCCCATCGACGAAGGCGTACAGAATGTCGGGAGAACCCGGTGGGTCAGAATGTCGGACCCGGAGCAGAACGAGTTCTGTGTCTCCACCGGCATCGAATGGTAGGGGTTTGACGCGGGACACCCATCCCAGACTCCATACACCAGCCGCCTTAAGTGGGCGATCGCTCATACCCGGCAGCGAATGGGCATTACCACTTGAGCCGAGAAAAAAACGTGCAATACGGGTTACTGTGGGTGCTTCAAACCATCCGCAAGAGCGAATGAATGAATCGACAGGAGAAATCAATGGCGAAATACGTTGTGAGCTGGCATGTCCGATCGGGCGGAACGGCCCAGCAAAACCACGATGACGGGAAGAAGCTGCTCGACACTTTTTCCAAGTGGCAGATTCCGGCCGACCAGAACTTTCTTCAGTTTGTAGCCCGAGTGGACGGTCAAGGTGGTTACGCAGTCGTCGAGACGGATAACCCGGCGAGCCTGGCCGACGCGCCGGCAAAGTTCTCCACCTGGCTCGAGTTCGAGGTCGCCCCAGTGATTGACATCATGGACAATGTGGCCGTGAACGCTGCCGGTGCCGAGTTTCGCGAGTCAATCTGAGCACCCCGCGACGCCGTCAACTGATCTTTGTGTGAACAGGTGTAACCACTATCGGGTTGGTGCCCGGCCGTGTGGTCGCCAGGTGGCGGCCGAGGCGTGCCACCACCAAGCTCAGCATCGTTGATGTCCCGAGATGACCGCGCCGGCCGACCTGCCCTACCCCCGGCGCATTGAGGCAGTTCGGACTAGATGAACGCTGCTTTGATCACCATGCCGTTGCGATCGAGCAGGTCCAACCAGTCAGGCCTGAAATCTGTGGTGTAGGCCCTCTTTCGAAGTCGAGCACACGGATCACTGTGATTCCCGCCTGATCGGCCAACTCCATCGCTTCCGCCTGGCCGAGGCCTACGAGCGGTGTGATTTTGGGCTCTCGCGCTTCGCACCCATACACTCATCCGAACTCACTGCAACCATTATTCCCAAACCTCAAGGTGCCGCTCCAAGCCGGCGGAATGGGGCAGGTGTGTTTAGCGAGCAGGCTCGATCAGGTCGTAGGACGGAAGCTTCCGCCACCGCTTATACGGGTCGGTTCGCCGAGCGGGTGATTCGGTAACTGGAAGGCGGATGAGGAAACGATCGCCCCCGAAGCATCCAGACCTTGAAGCACGAGCGGTTGAAGCGATGGAACATTCAGCGCTGCCAACACCACGAAACGGACACCGTCGAAGGTGACCGGCGACATCGAATCGAGCACCTTCGCGCCATCGACGATTCGGACCGTGGTGATGGACGACAGGGTCACCTGATAGTTGCGAATGGCCTGCAACCCATCGACGCCCTCACTTGAACCGCCTCCGAGGTTGACGACTCCGGGCGGAGCGAGGAGTGATGGTCCAACGGTGCTGGACCCCGAACCCTCCAGAGAGCCTCGGGGGTTCACGAGCTCC
The DNA here is from genome assembly GCA_963725895.1 of uncultured Acidimicrobiaceae bacterium. Lineage (GTDB taxonomy): Bacteria > Actinomycetota > Acidimicrobiia > Acidimicrobiales > RAAP-2 > Bog-473. Next base: position 403,081 of record CAVSAJ010000001.1, read on the forward strand.
CATTCCGCATCCACCCTTGCCAAGGGGAGTCCGGAAGGTGAGGCATAGATGCGAAGGCTCAAACCATTGACTGTCCGACTCTGTATCGGCGTTGCCCCTGGTGGAACAGCGGGAGCAGCGGGGAAGCCGATGGGGAGCCCCGGTGTCGCTGGAGGCTGCCCCTGCCCAACCCCGCTGCTTGCCCACCAAACAAGGACGCCGACGCCGAACAGCACTGCAGCAAACCCCGACACCAGCCATCGTTTCCGGCGTCTGCGTCGGGCCTCTTCGAAAAGAACCTGCGTCTCGGGCGTGCTGTCGAGAACGTCGATGGGTTCACCGAGCAGCGTCATGCAGCCCCTCCGACCGCGCGAGGCTCCGAAGACGAAATGCTCTCGATCATCTCGATCACCTCTTCGGTTCGGTAGCCGTGGTACCGGGAATAGGCGATCAGTTCCTTGACCTTCCGCCGGAGCTCGCTTTGCTCTGGCGTCCCGACAACGGTAATTCCCCGCCCGCGGCGGAACTCCAGAAGCCCTTCATCCCGAAGAATGTGCATCGCCTTCAGCACGGTGTTCTTGTTGACACCAAGGACAGCTGCGATGTCCTTGACCAGTGGAAGTCGATCGCCCGGAGCGGCCTCACCTTCGGCGATGGCCCGACGAATGTCGGCAGCCACCTGATCGTGCAAAGGGATTGGACCGGCTCGGTCCACCTCCATCAGGTACATGGTACTAGTAACGATAGATCCATAATTTGGGAATTGCAAAAGAGGGGGATCCGAGATTGCTTGGGCCACGCGTTGGTGCCCGGACCACGCGCGGCTATCCCCGACGTGCCGATGCGTGCGCTCCGGTCCTGCGACTGGGACAGCCCGTCTGAACCAGTCTGGATTTCCCGAAGGCTTCCAAAGCTTGGAAACGTTGGAGTCTGAATCTTGTCGGTGTGGACGCTCCACTGGCGGGTGCGTCCTACAGCGCCAGCCGAAAATAGCCGATCGTTCAGGTGTGTTCTCCGTCCGAGCCGCCCGCCGATACCGATGGCGCCTTGCCGGCGGCCGCGTAATCGCCGGAGGCGGCAACGTGCACTTCGCGCCTAACCGACTAGAGCGTTGGCGCGCCGATACTTACTGGGAGTGCACGGCAGAAGACGTAACCGGGGTGCGAGTCCACGGGAAAATATGGCTAGCGGTTGAGACGACGGCCGGCGCTGAGATGTTCCGAGTCTTTGGTGCGGCGGCTGCGGCACTCAGGCTCGAAGAGGCCCTGCAGCCCCGCGGCCACGGCTACGACTCACCATCAGGTCTGCCAACGTTCGAGCATCCATAGGTGAGATCGAGGCTGAGGTCTTGAATCGACCCTGACCTGACGGCGGTATGCGGCAGGCCGACGCCGAATCGTGCGTCGAATACATTTGACCATGTGACGACGGTGCGACTGGCAACGCTCAACGATCTTCCTCAGATGGCCCGTGTCCAGATGCGGGCATTTGAGGACGACCCGTTGATTACATGGATGGTTCCGCCCGACGACTTCGACCGGCGAGCCACGCTGTTGTTCGACTGCCTGATTCGCGCATCGATGATCCACGAATGCATCTACACGACCGATGATGGTGTCTGCACGGCAGTGTGGGCGCCACCGGAGGCCTGGGCGTTCTCCGAGGAGCAGCTCGCGATGATGGCTGAACCATTCGCTGAGGCGGCCGGGGAGAGGGTTGACCGTGCCCTGGGCGTTCTGTTCGAGATGGCAGAGGTACACCCATCCGAGCCCCACTGGTACCTCGGATGTCTCGGCACACATCCCGATTGGCAGAGACGCGGCATCGCCACAGACGTCCTCGCCCCGGTGCTGGGCCATTGCGATGCAGACGGTCTTCCCGCCTATCTTGAGACGCAGCTGGAGAGCAACGTCCCGTTCTACCGTCGGCATGGATTCGAGGTCATTGGTACGAAGCAGCTCTCGAACGGTGCACCGAATATGTGGCTGATGTGGCGGGAAGTCAGACCCGTAGCGCCACCCATCGACGGCTGATGTGATGGCCACTGACAAGGCGGGCTTCCTCCTCGGCAACAGGTCGTCCCCGATTTTCTCGTTGTAGTGGTGGCGCCGCAGCTTGCGCGGGCGGGCGGCATCTCTATATCAATATCCCGCTCAGGACCGTGGCGGTTGGGGGACGGCGATATGTCCTTCCCGGACGGCCCAGGCCACGGTCTCGCTCCGCCCACGGACCCCGAGCCGCCCGTAGATCGCGCCGGTGTCGTGCATGACGGTCTTGGTCGTCAGCCTGAGTCGGTCCGCGATCTCCCTGTTGGTCAGGCCACAAGCCATGAGGTTCTCCACCTCGAGCTGGCGCTCCGTGAGGGACCCGCCGGCACCGGGACGCTCCTCGGTAGGCAATCGTGGGCCCTGCTCGGAGGGGTAGACGCCCCGCAGACACCCCTGGGCCTCCCTGACCGTCGACGACCACGACACGCGAGCACCCGCGCGCCGCGCCGAGTCGAATTCCACCGGGCCCAGACTCCGGCGGAGTAAATCGATCGTCTCTCGATAGTCGCGCTTGTAGATCTGTGGCATTCGAAACACGGATCGACCCGAACGCCACGATGGGACAAGAAACGATTGTTTCGATCCGCCGTTGAGGTTGATAGTGCAACGAGCAGGCTCGCGCAACGACCCCGCGGCTCGTCACCTGGGGGGGTAGGGGACGGCAAGCGGGGTCGCGACGCGCCACCGGCTTACCAGCGATGTGAGACGTCCTCGTTGCGGTTGGCTCCCGGTCGCAGACCTTTAGTCGAAGGTTCATCGTGTCGTCACCGATGCCGCGGAATCGGCACGCGGCACGAGCGCACGCCCGAGAGGCGCGAAGCGACCCCGTCTTCGACGATATGAAGGGGAGGTCAGTCGGAAGACGGGGTCGGTTCGCGTTGGTATTCGCCACTGTCCTATCAGCCGCGTGACGCGAGGCGGAAGGGAGAAAGCCCCCTGTTAACGAAGCGTTAATCTCGCGCCGAACGCGACACGGCCCCGCCTCCGGGGGGATTGGGGAAAAGCGGGGCCGCGCGCGACAAGATCAGGTTTAACCGCTCGCCATGACGGTCATGTTGCGATTTTCGCGCAGGTCGGTTGGGAAGTCGTAAGAAGGTCATAAGGGACGGCGGACCCGGAAGGAGTAGTCCTATACCTTCAGCATGGCAGCGGTGGTGTCGAGGGGTATGCCTCGTTCGCCGAGGAACTATCCGAGCGCGAGCGAGTTGATGTCTTCGAGTGAGAGCTCGCTCGTCCTATGACCGCCACACTGGCCGCAGTCGTCGGTGTGACGCCATGAGTGCACGAGTCGTGTGCCGGCTGGATTCAACTGGACGGTGAATTCTTCGGAGCCTTCCTTGAACTCAAGTCCGTAGTAGGGACGCCATTCGGTAGCCACTCGATGCCGGTCTATTTCGACGCCCTTCAGTATGCGCCGAAACCGATGGCGCTCGAGGTCGAACACCCACGTGCTGTGGCAAGACTCGAAAACCAACGGCTTCACGTTGAGATTCTGCACGCAGTACGTAAGATCAAGCTCAGAGCCGCCTTCAGGTTGTGTGACGATTCGCTGGGCTTGGTCGGCGGAGCACAGTCAGCCGGTGGTCGCGGTGTCCTCCCACGTCCAATGGGGTACCTCGCGAATGGGGTGCAACTCCTCGTCGATCTCGGCCCATGAGTTTTGTTGGGCGACATGTGAGCCGAAGTCGAGATGTGATCGCACCGCCGCTCGGAACGGTTCGTCGGCCGGAAGACCGGACTCCTTCAGTGCTGCCATGTAAAGGGAGACGAACCGCTCCCGCTGCTCATCGGTGATTCGCAGATGACGATGGACATCAATGATGTACTGGAAGCCGAGCCGCCGGCTGAAGCGGTCAGGACCACCGAACGACTCTGCCGTGAACCAGGTCAAGTGGTCGACGTGGGTGGGGACCCGTTCGGTGAACAGCGGCTTGAGGATCGGATCGGCCAAGACCTTGTCGTAGAACAGGTCCTCGAGACGGTGGAGGGGTTCGTCTCCGCCAGCGTGCTCGTAGAGGGTCTCCACTGCGCAGCTCCCGCTTCGTTGAGAAGGCTTTCCCGCCACGTTACAAGGAGAGATCCCCGAGAGCCGTGCGCTAGGGTCCGTCCAGAGCGAGACGAACCGCGCTCACATCCTTTCGGCCGTGGCCCTCGTCGACGGCTTCCTTCCACTGTCTCGACAGCGACCGGAGAAGCGGGAGGTCGTCGTCGACCGACTCCGCGATCGCGAGGTCGACGTCCTTCAGCGCCCATTCAAGAGGGAGCTCGGGCGTGAAGTCCCCGCCTTGCATCTTGAGGAGCTTGGCATCCGCGATGGGAGCGTCGAGTGGCCCGCCTTCGATCGCGTCGGCCAAGTCGGCCGCGTCGATCCCGAGCCTCGAGGTCAGTTCGAGGGCCTCGGCGACCCTCTCGATCAGAATGGACATGTACACGTTCACCGCGAGCTTCAGTCGGGTGCCCTGGCCGGCGTCGCCGACCCACACGGCTTACGACCGATGGCCGCAAAGGGTTGCCGCAGCTTCGGCGCTGCATCTCGTGGGCCCGAAGCCAGGATGAGGAGCTCACCCGTCTCGGCGGGCCCCTTGCTGCCAGAAACGGGGGCGTCGACGAACTGAACGTCTGCTCGATGTTTGTCGAGGTGCTGGGCCAAGTCGAGCGTGCCCCCGACGCCGATGGTCCCCATCTGTGCCCATACTGAACCCGGAAGGAGCGCGTCGACGACGCCACCATCGATCATGACCGATGTCAGGATGGCTGCGGTGGGCAACATCGTGATCACGACGTCAGCCTGACGGACCGCCTCTTTCGCGGACGGCGCGACCGTGCCCCCGCTTCGCCCAGGGGGCTCTGTCGCAGAGGGTGAGCGGTCCCAGACCGAAGTGGACAGACCGGCGGCGATGAGGTTCCGCGCCATCGCCGAGCCCATGATCCCGACGCCGACGACCGCCACCTCCCTGATTTGCGTTGATCCGTTCGCGTCCGACACTTCCCGACCTCCTCGCTGTCGCAGGCAGAAAGGGTGTCGGTCCGTCTCACAGGCGGGCCGTGGGCCAGTTGATCACCGATTGCGATGCCCGGCAATGGACATCCCTGTGTCAGGCGTCTGAAGATCCTCGTGCGAGACCGGCACGCCGGGTTGCGTACTTCTCATTCTCCGGCGGAATCAGGCGACGCCCACCTGCCGCGAAGGTCTTCGAGCCAAGGTGGAAGTTCGATCTCCGGATCGGGCAGTGCCTCTGCTCCGTGGGCGGAGAGTACGCGCTCGAAGGACGCGGGATCGTCTCCCCACCCACGCGGATCTCCCATCATGACCTCGAACAGGACAGCCCCTTCTGGTCCGGCGACAAAGGGGCCAAAGGCCGCACCGAACGGCAGCTCGATGTGGGTTCCGACAGGACAGTGGCGATCTCCGCAGAAGATCTCTCCTTCGAGGACCATCAGGACGTGTGGGCTCAGATGGCCGTGCCGGCGCTGAATGACGCCAGGGTCCCACTTCGCGTAGAGGGACAGGTAGAGCGGATCTGGCGAGAAGGCAAGCCACTTCTCCCAGACCGACGCCACGGTTCCGTCGGCGAGGCGGACGGCTCGCACCTGTTGCCACGGCACGTCAGGGTCATCGAGATGGCGAAACGTAGGCTCGAGTCCTGGGATCTTCGGTCTCGTGACACCCTCGGGCATGTCAACCTCCGTACCCGTGCCGATCGTTCCCGGGCCGGGCGCCACATATTGCCCCTTTTGGCCATTGTGGGGTCGGGGGCAACGACCGCAAGCCGTCAGGTCAGAGCCACCAAGCTGCGATCACCGGAGTGGCTCAGCGCTTCGAGAATCGACCTCTCGGTGTTCGAGAGCCGGTCGAACTCGATGCCGATGCGGACGGTTGTCCGCAGGGTCGTTCTCATCACGTGCTTCACCTGGCCTTCGAGCCGAAGGTTGATCGAGTCTCCGACTGCTGGCAGCTCCACGGCAACGCGTCGACCGACGAGCTCGGACGGCCTGAGGTGTTGCATCTTGATTCCGACGCCGAGCATCGAGATGTCGACGACACGGCAGTCCCGCCACCCCGCGGCGCTCTCGCCCTCGACGTGAAGGAACCCGTTCCATCCCGCGTGATGCCGAGCCACCCGCCTACGGTTTTGCATCCTTGCCGCCTCCTCCCTCCAAACGTCCTTCGACCCTCAGGCGATAACCCGCCCGTACGAAGAGGACCATGAGCACGAAACGATGGACTCACGAGAGGATTGCCAGTGTTGTCTCATCGTTGTCGGAGATGGGCTATTGGTCCCACCTCTTTCGGGTGGTCACACCCCCGGGCCGGTCGGCACTTCTACGTGCCTGGTTTACCTGAATGTCGCGGACGACTGGTTGCGACCGGTTGACTCAACCGTAAGATGCCCCACCATGTCGTTGATACTTACCATCAACCGGGCCACCAGCACCCGGCTCGCCGAGGTCGCATACCTTCTGATCCTGATCGCGGGTATCTGGATCGTGGTGTCGGAGATCCCGAAGCTCAAACTGCACACGGTGCGAATGGTCGTGGCCGGCATCGCGCTGGGTTTGGCCGGACTGCTTCTGCTCATCGCCACACACTGGGGGAAGTTGGGCTGAATGCAGTGCCGGCCGAAGCGCGCGTGAACGGCCGCAGATCACGGACACGAGTGGGGGCGGTGACGACAACGCGTGCCCCATCACCGCCCCCACCACGATCGTGACAGTCCTCTCGCACCGCGCGACAGGGCCGACCGGACCTAGGCGCCACAACGCTCGAACAACTTGAGCTGCTCGTGGCGGCCTCGACAACCGCGGCGAGGATCGCCACCGTTCCCACTGGATTCACCATGCGTCAACCGGGCGGTATGGCAGGAGCGCGGAGTCTCGTCGCGCCTCTCGAGCGACGCAGCACCAAGAAGGCTGCGCCAGCGAGGGAGATCGCGACGGCAAGACAAAAAGAGTTCCCTGCGACGAGCTGGAGAGCATTGAGGTGTAGGTCTGTCGTGTGCTGGTACGGGACCCACCAGATCGGGGCACACCAGAACAAGACAGCCGTCGCGGCCGCAATCGGTCGACCCATCCTGGGTCGGTCGTCGGCGAGGGCAAGCCAGAGGATCGCCGGCACGACCCACACCATGTGATGAGCCCACGAGATGGGTGACACGAGAAGACCCGTTGCGGCGCAGATCAGGACGCCGAGCATCGGAGAGGAGCGGCGGTACGCCATCGCGGCAAGCCAGAGGCCACCGGCGGCCGCGACCAGGAGCAGTGGTATGAGAACTGCCCCGGGGACGACGGCGTGGTGGAGTCGGTCGAGAGTGGCCGAGAGGTTCTGGTTGTCCACGATGGAGAGGTCACCCGCCCGGCCCGGATTGAAGAGGGCCTTCGTCCAATAGGAGGTCGATGAGGCGGGAGACACGAAGAACGTGATGAGCTCGCAGACCACGAAGGTTCCCATGCACATGCACGCGGCCCGAAAGCGCCGCGTCAGCAGTAGGAAGGGGACGAAGAGGAGCGGGGTGAGCTTCACCGCCGCGGCCAAACCGGTGGCGACTCCCATGGGAGCCTGCCACCGCCCAATGCGCCGCTCGCTCAAGAGGTCCCACATGATCAACAGGACCACCACAAGGTTCACCTGACCGAAGCCGATGGTGATGAGGACGGGGTTGAGCAGCAGTGCCGGCAGGCTGAGCGCCAGCGCGACCCGCCACACGGACCGGCGAGGAAGGTCCGGCCTCACGACACGCAGCGACACGATGAGCAACCCGAGGAGTGCCGCGAGATTGACCAGGGTCCACACGGTTTGGACGGGGGCGACACTGCTGAACGTGCGCTGCCACGGAGCGAAGAGCAGTGCCGCAAAAGGGGGATAAGTGAACAAGAGACTCGTGTTCGGGAGCCCGATCGAGTACAGGTGCGAGGTGAAGATGTACCGGCCACCGAGCCGTAGGTAGACGCCCAGGTCGACTTCGTATGTGCGGAGCGCGATGTACACGCCGTACGCGAGCGCACCGAGGAACGAAATCAACGCGGGACCCCAGCCGGTCAGTCTCCAGAGTCCCGACCGCTGGGGGTTCGGGTCCCGCTGTTCCATGCCGAGATGGTGGTCAGAAGTTGTCATGAAAGATGAGTGGTGATGGCCCGGTAGGGCGACCACGTGGTTCTTCTCCTCATACCCCGCGGGTCAAGGACCGTGAAACCAGCTCCGTGACAGCCAGCGCAGTGAGCCACCGCGCCATTCGCGCGCAACCGCCCGGTCAGTCGTGACGGCCACGGCACGGACGCATCGTAGTGCGATCAATCGGCGGTTCCCGGGGACCAGGGAGGCGTCTGATACCTGTTAGCTCGAAGGCACCGTCAGCGGGGGAACGGTGGTGCTCGGCACGGTGGGCGGTCCGCCACCTCCAATTGACGGGCTGGTGCCGCTCGACGTCGACGCAGGATTGCCGGGTCCCCGTGTGAAGTGGAGAAGGACCTCGAGTGTGCCGGTGTTCGCGGTCGTCACGAAGCCGCCGATGCTCGGATTCGCGATGTCCCACGACGCGAAGGGGACCGTGACGTCCGCGAGCACGTCGATCTCCTCCCCGAGCCGCTCTGTTGCGACCGTGAAACTCACGGACTTGGACACGCCGTGCATGGTCAACTGCCCGGTCGCGTCGTAGCGGACGACGACGCCGTCGGGAGGGATCGTTCCGAGTCTGATTGGGGAAGAGAGGGTGAGCGTCGCGGTTGGGAACCGAGCCACGTCCATGATGGGCCCGTCGAAGTGTGCGTTGCGCGAGCTCTGATCGCTGACCACGCTCGCCATGTCGACGGTGAAGGTCCCCTCACTGACGGTCGTTCCCTCGATCGTCATCGATCCCCACACCTTGCTCGTGCGGCCGACGGCCGTTGAGTTCTGACCGATCAGTACCTCGCTGACGCGGTATCCCGCGACGGAACCGGCGCCGACGTTCCACGCTCCTGACACAGAAGGCGCGCCGCCCGCAGTGCTGCCAGCTGTCGTCGACGTCGTGCGGCTGGCTTTCGGCAGCTCCAGCTTCGACGGCGCGGGACCCTCGATGAAATGGATATAGACAAAGGGGCCGACCACAGCAACGGCGGCCACCACCACCACGGCAGCCAGAACGATCCATACGAGCCGGCGCCTTCGGCGTCTGGACATGGCTCATGATGGCCCCGGATCCTGGCCCTCCGCTGTGCGTCAGACCGCCCGCCTCGTCGATGATCCCAGGTCCGTTGCGGTGTGGTCGTGGCCCACGCGGCCGAAGGAAGTCGTGGGACGGGGAGGGCTAGCGTCTCGAACACCTGTTGCTCCGTGGAGGCCGGGAAATCGAATGACGCCAGAGCGAATGAGCCTCACGGTTCCCCGCGCCTCCCAGACGGCGCGGGATCCAGCGAGCGCTTGGGCAGTCGTTACCCTTTTGTTCGCAGTCGCCGTGGCTGCCGCCCTGCGCGACGGAGCCTTTTGGTCCGGTCAGGCGCGACTCGTGTCCATCGCGTCGCTGGTACTTGGGGCAGCCGCCCTCGTCATGCGACGACCGGATCGGCGGACTGCACTGGTCCTCGTTGGCCTCCTGGTCCTCGGCGCGTGGTGGCTCCTCCGGGCAGGCACGACAGGATCCTTGGGAGCGTTTCTCCCGCTGGGGGCCGGCATCGTGGCCTTCGCCGCCGCCTACGCCTCGGTTCGTCTGTTGTCGGGATCGGCCAGGGACAGTGCGGCCCTCGCAATGGTGGGCCTCGGCGCAGGGTGCGCGCTGCTGGGTTTCGTGGGGCTGACCTGGCGCATCACGCCATTGGCGCTTCCGGCGCAGGGGTTGTGGCGGATGTCGTCGACGGTGACCTACGCCGACGCCGCCGGGGTCGTCTGTGCGGTCTGCCTGCTCCTGGCGCTCGGCTGCAATCGGTATCCGGTCTTCCTGCGGGTCGCTGTCTGTCTGACCAGCGCCGGCGTGCTCGCGTCCCAGAGCCGGGGTGCCATCCTCGCCTGCGTGTGCGCAGGCCTACTCGTTCCCTGGCGGCGGTATGCCCGCTTCTCGGTGGCGCTGATCGCGGGCGTCGCCCTCGGTGTGACCTCCATCGCAACGTCTCCGCGTTCCGGAGCGGTCCCGCTCCTCGGGCTAATGGTCCTGGTTGCGGTGGTGGTGGCGTCCATCGACTGGCAGAACGCGTCGTGGTGGCCGATGGTGAAACGACGCCGCCTGGCCGTCGGGGCCGTCGTAGTGTGTGCCGCCGCGGTTGTCACCGCACTTCTCCACCACGAGCTGGCCCTGCGCGCGCTGGCACCGAGCGACGGGGACCGCACTTCGGAGTGGTCCGCAGCGCTGCGCCAATGGGCGTCTTCGCCGCTCGTCGGCGTCGGACCCGACCGGACCCTTGTGCTTCAGGCCGACGGCGGCAACACGGCTCATTTCGTACACAACGAGTATCTCCAGGTGGCGGCGGACGGAGGCATTGTCGGGCTCGGGTTACTCGGCGTCGTGGCCTACTCGTTGGCGCGGGTGCTCCAGCGTTTCGATGTGCTGGCGACGTGCTCCCTGGCAGCCCTCGTCTGCTTTGCGATCGCCGGCGCCTTCGACTTTGATTGGCATCTCCCCATCATCGGGCTGTTGGGGGGTTGGTGTGCGGGGTTGGCTGCCAGGAGGACCGCAGAGGTATGACAAGACTGTTCGCCGCGGCCGCACTCCTCGCGTCCGTGATCGCGCTGGTTTTGACCGCCTCTCCGGCGGCTGCGCAGGCAACCTCCTCCATCTCCACCACGGTCAACGACGCTTTGACCAACGCACCCTGGAGCGGGACTGAGGTCACCGGGTCGAGTGCGTACGACACTGCGACCGTGACCGGTCTCCAAGGTGGGCCGACCCCCACGGGCACGGTGACATACGAGTACTTCACGAACGGGACCTGCGGCGGCACTGCGGCGGCCAGTGACATCGAGACCCTCAATCCAGATGGGAGTGTGCCCAACTCGAGCACCGAGGGCCCGCTCGTGCCCGGCAGCTATTCCTTCGACGCCAGCTACAGCGGGGACACCAACTACGACCCCTCTCCGGCCAGTTCGTGTGAACAGTTTTCAGTCGGCCCTGCCGCATCGTCGGTGTCCACCACCGTCAACGATGCTTTCACCAACGCACACTGGTCCGGCACCGAGGTCACCGGGTCCAGCGCGTACGACACTGCGACAGTGACCGGTCTCGAAGGTGGACCGACCCCCACGGGCACGGTGACGTACGAGTTCTTCACAAACGGGACCTGCAACGGCGTCGCGGCGGTCAGTGACACCGCGACCATGAGCGGCGGGGATGTGCCCAGCTCGAGCACCGAGGGCCCGCTTGTGCCCGGCAGCTACTCCTTCGACGCCAGCTACAGCGGGGACACCAACTACGACCCCTCTCCGGCCAGTTCGTGTGAACAGTTTTCGGTCGGCCCTGCCACATCGTTGGTCTTCACAACCGTCAACGACGCTTCGACGAACGCACCCTGGGCCGGCACCGAAGTGTTCGGTGCGAGCGCGTACGACGCTGCCACTGTCAGCGGTCTCGAAGGTGGTCCGACCCCCACCGGCACGGTGACGTACGAGTTCTTCACGAACGGGACCTGCAACGGCGCCGCGGCTAGCAGTGATATCCAGAGCCTGAGCGACGGGAGTGTTCCCGTCTCGAGCACCGAGGGCCCGCTTGTGCCCGGCAGCTATTCCTTCGACGCCAGCTACAGCGGGGACACCAACTACGACGCCTCTCCAACCAGCTCGTGCCAGGGCTTCAGCGTCGGCAAGGCCACGCCGGATACGCCCACCATCACCAACCTGCCTGTCAGTGGAGGGACGCTGGGTGACCCCAGCTTTCCTGTCGACGTGAGCACGAACAGCGACGGCACGATTTCTGTCACGTCCAATTCGACGAGCGTGTGCACGGTTGGGCCCGGCTTGAGCGTGAACTACGTCGCTTCGGGCACCTGCTCGCTCACGGCTCACGCCGGCGGGAGCGCGAACTACAACCCGGCTAACGGCAGCCCCCAGACGTTCAGCGTCTATGCGATACCGACGACACCCTGGATGTCCGACACGCCGACGTCGGCGACATTCGGCAGCGGTTTTGAGGCCACGGTGACGACCAACGGCGACGGGATTGTCTCAGTGGCCTCCACGACGCCCGATGTGTGCACGGTGCAAGGAGACGGGATCAGTGTCAGCTTCGTCGGAACGGGCACCTGCACGCTGACCCCGAGCGTTGGTCAGGGAGTGCTCTACCGGGGCGCCACGGGCAGCGCCCAGTCGTTCGTCGTCGCGAGAGCGGTGCCGTCCGCGCCGACCGTGACCAACGTTCCGAACGGTGCAGTGGAGTTCACGGGCTTCACGGCCACCGTTCTGACCAACGGCGACGGCACGACGTCCGTCGCCTCTACGACGCCTGCCATCTGTTCGATCGGACCAGACGGACTGACGGTGTTTTTCCTGGCCCAGGGGGTCTGCACCTTGGTCGCCGGCGTCGGTCAGGGGACGAACTTCCTGGGCGCAGCCGGGAACCCGCAGTCGTTCGCCATCGGTGCGGCGCCACGCGGCTACTGGCTGGTCGGGTCAGATGGCGGCATTTTCTCCTTCGGCGCCGCCGCGTTCCACGGCTCCATGGGCGGCATCCCGCTGCAGCGGCCTGTCGTCGCAATCACGCCCACTCTCACGCGCGCTGGATACTGGCTCGTCGCATCCGACGGCGGGATCTTCAGCTTTGGCGACGCCACGTTCTACGGCTCCGTTCCAGGGCTCGGGTTGCACCCGGCTGGATCGGGCTTGCCGAACAGCCTTGACGCTCCCATCGTGGGGATGGTCCCGACGGTCACCCGTCACGGATATTTCATGGTTGCGTCCGACGGTGGCGTCTTCGCCTTCGGAGACGCCCATTTTGAAGGTTCGTGCCCGGGTATCGGTGGCTGTGACGGCCCGGCAGTGGCGGTTATGCCAGATCACACGGGCAATGGATACTGGCTGGTCACGTCGAAGGGCGGCGTCTATTCCTTCGGCGACGCTGCCTTCTATGGCGCGCCGCCTCCCGCGACGGTCCCGGTCGTCGACGCGGTGTCCACCCCGGACGGGCGGGGCTACTGGCTCGTCTACTCGAACGGCGCCGTCGCGAACTTCGGTGATGCCGGCTCCTTTGGCAATGCGCTCGGCTACGTGAACGTGTTCAATCCGGCCACCGCCATCTTTCCTACCGCCGACGGCGAGGGGTACTGGGTCGTCGCGGCCAGGGGCGACGTGTTCTCGTACGGCAATGCGACCTTCTTGGGAGGGGAGGCCCAGGCCGGGCTCAACGGTCTCATCATCGCCGCCTACGGCTTCTGACGCTGACCGACTTCCTCCGACAGCGTGACGCGGGATTTTGAGCGAGACCCCGGCGAGAGTTCAGGCCCCGAGCGCCTCGCCCTCGGGCTCAGGAAGCATGGCGATGGCGCGCTCGGCCACCAGCGTGACGCTGCAGTCCGCCGCGGCGGCCGCCCGGCGCAGGAGATCGCCCACGTAGGCCGCCAGCGTGATGACGTCGGCCCGGGGAGAGCGTCCGATCAGGGGTACCGGCTCGGTCGCCGGGTCGAGGCCGGAGGCGGCCAGGACGGCTTGGCGGGCCTCGGAGAGCCGGTCCCGGGCCTCGAGGAGGCTGGTGCCGCTCCGGCGCAGCCAGACCGAGAGCCCCAGTTCCAGGCAGAGATCGCCGGCAAAGGGGTCGACCGGGCCCAGCTCGGCCAACCCGCCCAGCAGGGCCGGCCCAAAGCCGCAGACGGCACCGGTCTCCATGGAAATCAGTGTGGCGAAACGCTGTAACAAGGTGGTGGACCGGCCCTGGGCTGGTAATTTGTTGCACATGCCACGCACGATCTGGAAGGGGGCCCTCAGTTTCGGGCTGGTGAACATCCCCGTGGGGCTCTACCCGGCCACCTCGGACAAGAGCATTCACTTCAACCAGTTCGAAGAGGGAACCTCGGACCGCATCCGCTACAAGAAGGTCAACGAGCGCACGGGGGAGGAGGTCCCCCAGGACCGGATCGTCCGTGGGTTCGACCTGGGTGGTGGCGAATACGTCATCTTGAGCGACGAGGAGCTCGAGACGGCCGAGCCGAAGAAGTCGCGTCAGATCGACATCTCAGACTTCGTCGAGCAGTCCGACATCGACCCGGTGTTTTTCCGCTCGAGCTACTACCTGGCGCCCGAGGGTGCGGGCGCCGATAAGGCCTACGCGCTGCTGCGCCAGGCCATGGCCGAGGCGGGCCGTGTGGCCATCGCCACGATGGTCATGCGCAACAAGGAGTATCTGGTTGCCATCCGTCCCGAGGAGGACGCGCTGGCCATGCACACCATGTACTTCTCCGACGAGGTGCGCTCGCCGGAGCGGGACCTCGAGCTGCCCGACACCGGCGAGGTGAGCGACCGCGAGCTGTCCATGGCCCAGCTGCTCATCGAATCGATGGAGAGCGAGTGGGACCCGCAGCGCTATCACGACACCCACCGCGAGAAGGTGGAAGCCCTCATTGAGGAGAAGAGCCAGGGCCACGAGATCGTGATCCAGGCCGCGCCGGAGGCGCCGGCCAAGGTGGTCGACCTGATGGAGGCCCTCAACGCCAGCATCGCTGCCGCCGCCCGCCCCGGGGGCAAGACCGTCAAGGGCGCTTCGGCCGCCAGGCGCACGGCCGCGACCAAGCGTGCGCCGGCGAAGAAGGCGCCCAAGAGCGCCAAGCAGCCCGCACGGGCCAAGCCAGCGGCCCGTCGCAAGGCATCCTGAGACGTTCGTGCGCAGGGCGGATCGCCCGCCTGGTGCCATCGCTCGTCACTGCACCGTGATTGCGTCAAAGCTACGGATCGCGCAGCAAAGCTGTGTCCATAACCTGAACTGATTCGTTTTTCCGCGCCCAAGAGCTCGGTCGTGGTGTGATGAAAAAACGGGTTTGGCCCTGCGAGGAAAGGGGGTCGGCGTGGCCACAGTGCAGGTGCGGGTGCCGGAGTCGACGGGGTCCGCGTGGTCGGGGTTCGACGGCCTCGTCCAGCTGATCTCGGTGGACGGCCAGCGCACGGTGGGCTGTCCCTACTGGGATCTGGTGGCCGACGTGGACGCCGCGCACCTGCGCGAGCTGTACCGCGACATGGCCGTGGTGCGCCGGCTCGACGCCGAGGCGATGGCGCTGCAGCGCCAAGGCGAGTTGGCGCTGTGGGCACCCCTGCAGGGACAGGAGGCGGCCCAGGTGGGCTCCGCCCATGCCCTGCGACCCGACGACTTCGTCGTCTCGAGCTACCGGGAGCACGGCGTGGCCTACTGCCGGGGTGTCGACCCCGTCGACGTGCTGCGCATGTGGCGGGGCACCGCGCTGTCGGGGTGGGACCCGGCTGCGCACAACATGGCAACGCCGGCGATCGTGGTCGGCTCCCAGGCGCTCCACGCCGCCGGCTACGCGCTCGGCGTCACGCTCGACGACGACGCCTCGGCTGTCGTCACCTACTTCGGTGACGGCGCCTCCAGCGAGGGTGACGTCGCCGAGGCGATGTGTTTCGCCGCCAGCTACACCGTCCCCCTCGTCTTCTTCTGTCAGAACAACCAGTGGGCGATCTCCGAGCCGGTGCGACTGCAGACACATGCCTCAATCGCCCAGCGCGGCCAGGGCTACGGCGATTCCCGGGATCGAGGTCGACGGGAACGATGTTCTCGCCGTCTTGGCCGCCACCAGGTTGGCGCTGGCCCGGGCGTATGCCGGAGAGGGCCCGTCGCTCATCGAGGCGGTGACCTACCGCATGGGACCCCACACGACGTCGGACGATCCGACCCGCTACCGAATGCGAGCCGAGGAGGAGGCGTGGCGCGTCAAGGACCCGCTGGCGCGGCTCGGCGCCCTCCTTCGTGCCGAGGGCCTGGCCGGTGACGACTTCGCCGACGAGGTCGACGCGACGGCCACCGAGGCGGCGTCCCGTCTGCGGGCCGGCTGCCTCGCACTGGCGGACCCCGATCCCTCCGCGCTCTTCGAGCACGTCTACGCCGAGCCCCACCACTTGCTCGACGAGGAGCGGGCCGCCTATGTCGCCTACCTGGCCACCTTGGACGTGGACGCTCCCTCCAGCGAGGACCGCTGATGGCGTCGGCCACCATGTCGCTCGGCAAGGCGTTGAACACCGGTCTCCGCCGGGCGATGGAGCGCGACCCGAAGGTCGTCCTGCTCGGTGAGGACATCGGAAAGCTGGGCGGCGTGTTCCGCGTGACCGAGGGTCTCCAGCGCGACTTCGGACAGCGCCGGATCATCGACACCCCGCTCGCCGAATCGGGGGTCGTCGGCACCGCCGTCGGGCTCGCCATGCGCGGCTACCGGCCGGTGTGCGAGATCCAGTTCGACGGCTTCGTCTACCCGGCCTTCGACCAAATCGTCTCGCAGCTGGCCAAGCTGCGCTATCGCACCGAGGGCCGCGTCGCCATGCCGGTCACCATCCGGGTGCCCTACGGGGGCGGCATCGGCGCGGTCGAACACCATTCCGAGTCTCCCGAGGCGTACTTCGCCCATACGGCGGGTCTGCGGGTCGTGACGCCGAGCAGCCCGGCGGACGGCCACGACATGATTCAGCAGGCGATCGCCTCGGACGACCCCGTGGTCTTCTTCGAGCCTAAGCGGCGCTACTGGGACAAGGGTGAGGTGGACACGGCGACGTCGGAGAGCGTGCCGCTGCACCGGGCCCGCGTGCTCGTGACGGGATCCGACGCCACCGTGGTCGCCTATGGCGCCATGGTGGCCACCGCGCTCGACGCGGCCGCCATCGCCCACGACGAAGGAACATCGCTCGAGGTAATCGATCTGCGCTCGTTGTCCCCGGTCGACTTCGACACGGTCGAGGCATCTGTCCGCAAGACTGGCCGCCTCGTGGTGGCCCACGAGGCACCGGTGTTCTGTGGCCTCGGGGCCGAGATCGCAGCCCGCATCTCCGAGCGTTGCTTTTACTACCTCGAGTCGCCGGTGCGCCGGGCAGGCGCGTTCGCCACGCCGTACCCGCCGTCGCGACTCGAGTCGCAGTACCTCCCCGACGCGGATCGCATCCTCTACGAGGTCGACCGGAGCCTGGCCGGATGAACGGCTCGGGCGCGCTGCGCCAGTTCCGCCTGCCCGACCTCGGCGAAGGACTGACCGAGGCGGAGGTGGTGGCCTGGAGGGTGGCGCCCGGCGACGAGGTGACGCTGAACCAGGTGCTGGTCGACGTGGAGACGGAAAAGGCTGTGGTCGAGCTGCCCAGCCCGTACGCGGGACGCGTCGTCGAGCTGTTCGCCACGGCGGGCGAGACCGTCGCGGTGGGGGCGCCACTCCTCGCCATTGCGCTCGTGCCCACCGCGGTTGACGTGGCTACGTCGGATGACGTGCCCACGGCGGATGACGTGCCCACGGCGGATGACGGGGATCACGGCGACGACGGCGCGCGCCGCGTCCCGACGCTCGTCGGGTACGGCCCGTCCTCGCCGCCCCCGAGCCGCCGGCGCGGACGGAGGACCCAGCGCGCGCATGACCATGGGGCGCCGCCTGTCACCGCCACACCGAGTGGACGGCCGCTGGCCGCACCGCCGGTCCGTTTCATGGCCCGCCAGCGCGGGGTCGACCTGGCCCGAGTGAGGGGGCACGGGCCAGGCGGGCTGATCACCCGCGAGGACCTGGCGGCGCACCTCGTTGCGACCGAAGCGCCACCGACTGGTGTGGGATCGGCTGGAACCGAGCGCGCGGGAACCGGCAGGCTGGTCGCGCCGCACGCCGAGGAGCAGGCTCGAGAGACCCGCGAGCGGGTGAGCGGCGTCCGCAAGCGAATGGCCGAGGCGATGGTGGCAAGCGTGGCCGCGGCGCCCCAGGCGAGCGTGTTCCACACGGTCGACGCGACGCGAACGATGCAACTGATTGCGCGCCTGCGCCAGAACCGCCGCTTCGAGGAGCTCTCGGTGACGCCGCTCGCTGTCGTGGCTCGGGCGGTCGTGCTCGCCTTGGGCGAGCACCCCGAGCTGAACTCGACCTGGGACGACACCACGGGCGAGATCGTCACCAAGCACTACGTCAACCTCGGGATCGCCGTCGCGGGCCCGCGCGGTCTCGTCGTCCCGAGCATCAAGGACGCGCAGGACGCCAACTTCCGAGACCTCGTCGTCGCCCTCGGCGCGCTGACCGATCGAGCCCGCGCCGACCGCTGCGCACCCGAGGAGCTGCGCGGCGGGTCGTTCACCCTCACCAATGTCGGGGTGTTCGGTGTCGAAGGTGGCGTTCCCATCCTCAATCCGGGAGAGGCCGGGATCCTGGCCCTCGGTGCCGTGCAGCGGAGGCCCTGGGAGCACGACGGCGAGGTCGCGTTGCGCGACGTGGTGACCCTGACCCTCACCTTCGACCACCGCCTGGCCGACGGACAACAGGCAGCCGGCTTCTTGACCGCGGTCGCCGAGATCGTGGCCGACCCGACGCACCTGCTGGCCTTCGGCTAGGTCCCCTCCGCGCGCTGCTCGGCTCAACCCGGATCGGCCAAGAGCCACTGGAGCCCTTCGCGCAACCTCCGCAGCTCTCGCTCGAGCGACTGGAGCTCGCGCACCAAGCGCATCGCTTCTTCGCGATCGAGGGCGGGGGCACCCGGGCGGAGCATGGCGAGCGAGCGTCGCAAGGACTCGAGCTCGTAGCGGCGAATCCATCGACATCGAACATATGTTCGCCGGGGTCGCCGGGCAAGGGGTATTGGCTGACACGGCCGTCCCCGGGTGCGCCACGTGGGGGGCCACGCAGCAACCAGAGCGACAGCGCAGAGCGTTTCGTCACGGCCTGCAGGCAGCCGCCGAATTGCTCGAGGCCATTGCCCGGGGCGCAGGAATGGCGCGAGGGTGAGGGAAGGTCGGCGCACCCTACGCGAGCAGCGCAGTGAGGAGGTCGCCATGAGGACCGTCCGGGACGTCATGTACGGAGACATCGAGGTGCTGCGGACCACCGAGTCTGCCGCCGACGCCGCCTGGTACCTGGCTGCACACGACGTGGACGAGGTGCCGCTGTGCCTGGCCGACGGGAGCCTGGCCG
This sequence comes from uncultured Acidimicrobiaceae bacterium, assembly GCA_963725895.1. Taxonomy (GTDB): domain Bacteria; phylum Actinomycetota; class Acidimicrobiia; order Acidimicrobiales; family RAAP-2; genus Bog-473. The sequence continues at coordinate 422,142 of CAVSAJ010000001.1, forward strand.
GGAGCGTCACCTGCCACGACATCGTGGTGAAGGTGGTCGCCAAGGGTCTCGACCGCGCGAGGTCCTCCTCGCCGAGCTGGCCGATCCCGCCGACTCGCTCGCTCTCGACGTCGACGCGCCGGTCACCGAAGCCGTCAGCGTGATGTGCGCGGCCCGCCGCGGCCGGCTGCCGGTGACGGAGGGAGCACGCGTCGTCGGACTGGTGAACCAGCGCGACGCGGCGCGGGCACTCGCCTTCCGGCCGTCATGGTCCGACGAGTGGTCCGACAGCTGACGGACGACTGAACGGACGACTGAACGGACGACTGAACGGACGACTGAACCGACGAGTGACCAGACGGAGCGCGCCACCCCACTCGCCGGCGCACCGCGCAGCTGCGCACCGACCAGCGTTGGACCCGTGACGGCGAGGGGTAGCCTCCCCGCCCATGTGGCCACCGGCGCCCGGGGGGACATGGGTCGTCGACCTCGATGGTGTCGTGTGGCTCGCCGGGCGGCCCATCCCCGGCTCGGACGAGGCGGTGGCCCGCCTGCGCGGCGCCGGCGTGCGGGTCCTCTTCGCCACCAACAATTCGGCGCCGACGCGCGCCCAACTGCAGCGGAGCCTGGCCCATTGCGGCATCACGGCCGGCGACGAGGACGTGCTGCGCTCCTCGGACGTGGCGGCGGGGATGCTCGCACCCGGATCGAGCGCGCTCGTCGTGGGGGAGGACGGCATCATCGAGGCACTGCGAGGCCGGGGCGTCACCGTGGTCCCCGAGGGCCCGGCCGACACGGTGGTGGTCGGCATCACGCGCGCCTTCACCTACGAGCAGCTGGACCGCGCCTCGTCCGCCGTGCGGGCGGGCGCCCGCCTGGTCGGGACGAACGAGGATGCAACCTTCCCGACGCCCGAGGGCCTGGTGCCCGGTGCGGGGTCCCTGCTGGCGGCGGTGGCGACGGCGGCCGAGGCCACGCCCGAGGTGGCCGGCAAGCCGCACCCGGCGACGGCCGCAGCCATCGCGGCCCGTGTCCCCGCCGGCGAGCTGCGGGCCGTGGTGGGGGACCGGCCCTCGACCGACGGGGCCCTGGCCGGACAGCTGGGTGTGCCCTTCGCCCTGGTGCTCTCCGGGGTCACCCCGCCGGGAGGCGTCCCGGCGCAGACCGACGCGGCGGCCACGGCCAAGGACCTACGCAGCTTGGTCGACCAGCTGCTCGCGGGGGGCTGAAAAGTGCTTGCTCTCAGCTAGCACTTCGTATACTCTTGTGCAATGGCGGGTAACGAACGCATACGCAAGTACCTCGATGCGGGCTCCGTGCTCGGGCAGGTGAGCCGTGGTCGAGCCGAAGAGATCGTGCGAGAATTGGTGAACGCCGGGGACATCCAGCGGAGCCAGGCACAAGAGTGGGTGGACAGTTTGGTCGAGCGAAGCCGTAGGAGCAGCGAGCAGATTCTCGACGTGGTGCGCCACGAGGTCGAGGCGCAACTGAGTCGCATCGATTCGAAGTCCCTCGAGTCGCTGGCCAACCAGGTGGCCGAGGTGCTCAAGAAGTCGGCCGAGGCCGGACGCCGGACGACTCGTGACGTGACGTCGCACGCCGGCAAGCAGGCCACCAAGGTGACGAAGCAGGCGAGTCAGCAGGCGAGCAAGGTGACGAAGCAGGCGAGTCGGCAGGCGAGCAAGGTCACCAAGGAGGCCACCAGCGCCGCCACCAAGACCGCGCACGGCGTGCGGGGTCACGCCGAGAGGACGGCCAACCGGGCCCGCGCCGCCGCGCAGAGCGTGACGCCGACGCGGCACGCCAAGTCCGGGGGTGGTGGTTCGACCAAGACGTCGTCGGCCAAGCCCGGCGGGCACGCCAAGTCGCACAAGTCGGAAAAGTCACACAAGTCGGACAAGCCCGAGAAGCCGGCCAAGTCGGAGAAATCGGACAAGCCAGACAAGCCGGAAAACAAGGCCGCCAGCTGAGCGGCGGGGGCCGCCGCCGGCTCGACGCCGAGCTCGTACGCCGAGGCCTCGTCGCCACCAGACAGGAGGCCCAGGCGGCCATCGAAGCGGGGGCGGTTCTCGTCGCCGGCGCGCCGGCCGAGAAGGCGGCGCGTCTCGTGGCCGCAGACGAACCAATCGTCGTACTCGGACCGCCGTCGCGCTACGTGAGCCGCGGCGGGGAGAAGCTCGCCGCCGCGCTGGATCGCTTCGCGCTCGCGCCCGCCGTCACGGGACAGCGCGCCCTCGATGCGGGTGCCTCCACCGGCGGCTTCACCGACTGCCTTCTCCAACACGGCGCGGCGCGGGTGTACGCGGTTGACGTGGGGCAGGGGCAGCTCGACCCGTCCCTCCGCGCCGATCCCCGCGTGACGGTCCTCGAGCGGGTCAACGCGCGCACGCTCGACGCCGGCGTGCTGCGAGCCGCCGACCCGTCCTTCGTGCCGTGCCCGCTCGTGGTGGCGGATCTGTCGTTCATCTCGCTGCGCAGCGTCATCCCTGCGCTGGCCGGTGAGGTCGCCGCGCCCGGTGCCGACCTCGTCCTCCTGGTGAAACCCCAGTTCGAGGTGGGCCGCGCCGCGGCCTCGAAGGGCAAGGGTGTCGTGCGCGACGCCGCCCTGTGGCTGGGAGCGCTCGAGGGCGTGGCGTCCGCGCTCAGCTCGGCTGGAACCGGCATCATGGGAGTGATGGTCTCCCCCCTGACCGGCGCAGCCGGCAATGTCGAGTTCCTCGTGCACGCACGCAACGGTGCAGCAGGATCCGCAGCGGAGGAGGCCGCCGCCCAGTTCGGCGCCGCCGTGGCGGAGGCGGCCGGACTCGTTCCGCCGGGCCACCCGGCCGGTTGAGCGGCCCGCTCCCTGCCGATGGCGACCGTCGCCTTCTTGGTCCATCCGACCCGACCTGACGCGTTGGCGCTGGCCACCGACACCGCGACGTGGCTCACCGAACGCGGGGACTCGGCGCGGATCTTGCAATTCAGTGGTCCGGACCGGGTGCGCGAGGGGGGAACGAGAGCGCGCTGGCCGACGTCGACCTAGCCGGCGCGACGGTGGCGGTCAGCATGGGCGGCGACGGCACCTTCTTGCGCGTCGTGCGCCTGGCCGCCGCGGCGGACGTGCCGGTGCTCGGCGTGAACTTCGGGCGCCTCGGCTACCTGCCTGACCTCCTGCCCGACCAATTGCGCGACGCGTTGACCAAGGTCTTCGAGGGGAGGGCCGTCATTGAGGAGCGCTGCGCGCTCGAGGTCGCCATCGTGGACCGTTCCGTTGCCGATGACGTCGGGGCTGCGACGGGTGCCGGCGCGGCCGGCGGGGCGGCGACAGTGGGCGGTGTCACGACACTGCTCGCGCTCAACGAGGTGGTGATCGAGAAGATCGACTTCGGCCACACCGTGCGGCTGGCCACCGCCGTCGACGGCGAGGAGGCGCTGACCTACTCGGCCGACGGCCTCATCATCGCGACGCCCACCGGCTCGACCGCGTACAACCTCTCGGCTGGCGGCCCCATCCTGGCGCCCACGTTGCGCGCCATGGTGGTGACGCCGGTGGCGCCGCACCTCTCGCTCGACCGCAGCCTCGTCCTGACCGACTCCCAAGAGGTCAGCGTGGCCGTCGCACCCGATCGCGCCGGCATGCTGGTCATCGACGGCGCGGAGATCGGCCGCCTGGGGGAAGGCGCGACGATCAGCTGCACGGTGGCAGCGCGCCCGGTGCGCGTCGTGCGCAACGAGCCGCAGACCTTCGGGGGGATCCTGCGCTTCCGACTGCTGGCCGACCGGTCGCGGTGAGGCGGCCTGACGACGGCATGGGGCCGGCGTGCTGACCGATCTGCGCGTGCGCGACCTCGGGGTGATCGAGGACCTTTCTCTCACGTTCGGGCCGGGCATGACCGCGCTGACCGGTGAGACGGGCGCCGGCAAGACGCTGGTCGTCGAGGCGCTCCAGCTCCTGCTGGGCAGCCGTGGCCACAACGGCCTGGTGCGCGCCGGGGCGCCCGAGGCGATCGTCGAGGCACGCTTCGAGGTGGCCGACGGCGACGCGGCGCACGAGATGATCATGTCCCGCTCTGTGCCTGCCGTGGGACGGTCGCGCGCGTGGATCGACGGCCGCATGACGCCGATCCACGCCCTGGCCGAGGCGGCCGCCGAGCTCGTCGAGATCCACGGCCAGCACGAGCACCGCGCGCTCGTGACCGCGACGGCGCAGCGTGATGTCCTTGACACCTACGCCGGCACCGACCTCAGCCGGGTGCGCGCCCTGCGGAGCCAGTTGCGCTCGCTCGACGACTCGCTCGGCGCGTTGGGCGGCGACGCGCAGCAGCGGGCCCGGGAAGCCGACGTGCTGCGCTACCAGGTCGACGAGATCACCGCCGCCCACCTGGCGGACCCCGACGAGGACGCCGCGCTGCGCCGTGAGGAGGACCGCCTGGCCGACGCCTCGGCCTACCGCGAGGCGGCATTCGGCGCGGCCGAGGAACTCGACCCGATGGCGGGCGAGGGTGGTGCCCTGGACCGGCTCGGGCACGCGGCGGCCGCGCTGGCAGGGCGGGAGGCCTTCGGGGACTACCGCGCCCGGCTGGCTGCGGCGGCGGCGGAGATCTCCGACGTGTCCCGCTCGCTGCGCGACGAGGTGGAGGCCTTCGAGGACGACCCGGCGCGGCTGGCCACGGTGCAGCATCGCCGGCAGCTGCTGGGCGAGCTCCGTCGCAAGTACGGGGCCGACCTGGCCGCCGTCATGGCGTACGGGGCCGAGGGGGCGTCCCGCCTGGCCGTGCTCAGCGACGCCGAGGGCGAGGCGGCGCGGCTGCAGGCCGAGCGCGAGGCCCGGGCCGCCGAGCTGGCCGATGCCGAGGCCGCCATGCGCGCCGTGCGTGCCGGCGCCGCCGATGCCTTCGGCCGGGCCGTGGGGGAACGGCTGGCCACGCTGGCCATGCCGGGTGCCCGGGTCGAGGTGGTCGTCGCGCCCACCGGTACCGGCGAGCCCGTCGAGTTGCGACTCGGTGCGAACGTGGGCGAGGCCGTGCTGCCCCTGGCCCGGGCCGCATCGGGCGGCGAGCTGGCGCGGGCGATGCTGGCGATCCGCCTGGTCGGGCTGGGTGGCCCCCAGACGATGGTCTTCGACGAGGTCGACGCCGGCGTGGGCGGTGCCGCCGCGCTGGCTCTCGGCGACGCGCTGCACGAGGTGGCGCGCCGGCGCCAGGTGCTCGTCGTCACGCACCTTGCCCAGGTGGCCTCCCGGGCCGACGCGCAGGTGAGCGTGGTCAAGCGCACCTCGAAGGGCCGCACGGTGACGAGCGCAACCGCGGTGGAGGGCGAGGAGCGTGTCACCGAGCTGTCGCGCATGCTCTCGGGGCACCCCGGCAGCGAGGCCGCCCGCGCGCACGCCCGTGAGCTGCTCGGCGCGTCACGAAACCGCTAGGCATCCGCCCCGCGTCGCGCGGCGGTCGACTATCGTGGTCGGGTGCCCCGGTCATCTGATGCGCCGCGTGACGCCTTGAAAGCGGCGTGAGCAAGTTCATCTTCGTCACCGGCGGAGTGTCCAGCTCCCTCGGCAAGGGTCTCACCGCCTCCTCGCTCGGCCGACTCCTCAAGTGCCGGGGCCTGCGGGTCACGATGTGCAAGCTCGACCCCTACATCAACGTCGACCCGGGCACCATGAACCCGGGCGAGCACGGTGAGGTCTTCGTCACCGAGGACGGGGGTGAGACCGACCTCGACCTCGGCCACTACGAGCGTTTCATCGACGAGAACCTCTCGAAGCGCTCCAACACGACGACGGGAGGCATCTACCGCTCGGTGATCGAGAAGGAGCGCCGGGGCGACTTTCTCGGCCGCACCGTCCAGGTCATCCCCCACGTCACCGACGAGATCAAGGACCGCATCCGTCGTCTCGCAGACGAGGACGTCGATGTCGTCATCGTCGAGATCGGCGGCACCGTGGGCGACATCGAGATCGTGCCCTTCATTGAGGCAATCCGACAGTTCCGCCGCGACATCGGGCGGGACAACGTCTGCTACGTCCACCTCACACTGGTGCCCTACCTGGTCTCGGGTGAGCAGAAGACCAAGCCGACGCAGCACTCCGTGACCGAGCTGCGCAGCCGAGGGATCCAGCCCGACGTGATCGTCTGCCGGAGCGACAAGCCCATCTCCGAGGGCCTGAAGCGCAAGATCTCGCTGCAGTGCGACGTGCCCATCGACGCCGTCATCTCCGCCGTCGACGCGCCGAGCATCTACGAGATCCCCCTCGTCTTGCACGAGCAGGAGCTCGACACCTACGTCTGCCGCACGCTCGGCCTCGACGACGCATCGCATCGCATCGACATCTCCGAATGGGAGGCGCTCGTGGCGCGGGTCGAGTCGCTGTCGCGGCGGGTCCGCGTCGGCATCGTCGGGAAGTACGTGAACATGCCCGACGCCTACATGTCGGTGGTCGAGGCGCTGCGCCATGCGGGGTTCGAGCACGGGGCGGAAATCGAGCTGGACTGGATCGACGCCGAGCTGGTGCCGGGGCTGCTGGCCACCGACCGCCTGCGTGGGCTCGACGCCATCGTGATCCCCGGCGGCTTCGGAGAACGTGGCATCGAGGGCATGGTCGCCGCGGCCGGGTATTCGCGCCAACACGGCATCCCGTGTCTGGGGCTCTGCCTCGGCCTCCACGTGATGGTGATCTCGATGGCCCGCGACCTGGCCGGCCTCGAGGGGGCCAACTCGCGCGAATTCGACAGCCTCTCGCCCCATACCGTCATCGACCTGATGCCCGACCAGGCCGAGGTGACCGACAAGGGCGGCACGATGCGGCTCGGGTCGTACCAGGCCGTGCTGCTGCCCGGCTCCAAGGTGGCCAAGGCGTACGGGACCCTCGGCGTGACCGAGCGCCACCGGCACCGCTTCGAGTTCAACAACCGCTACAAGACCAGGCTCGAGGCCGTCGGACTGGTCTGTTCGGGCAACTCGCCCGACGGACGCCTGGTCGAGTTCGTCGAGCTGGCGGACCACCCCTACTGGGTGGCCACCCAGGCGCACCCGGAGTTCAAGAGCCGACCCGACCGGGCCCACCCGCTCTTCCGCGAGCTGGTCGCGGCAGCCCTGGATCGAGCCGAGGGCCGCGAGCCGCACCTCCTCGACCTCGACGCCGTCACCTAGGCCAGGGCGCGCCGGTGTCGGGGTTCCGCCGCGTCTCGGAGGAGGAGCTCCTCCAGGCCTGGCTGTTCCGGGTTGACCGCCTGCACCTGCTCGACCCGGGCGGCACCCCCTTCGAGCGGGTGGTGATCCGACACCCCGGCGCGGTCACCATCGTGCCGGCCCACGACGACGGCACGGTCACCTTGGTGCGCCAGTACCGCGCCGCGGTCGACGCCATGGTGCTCGAGATCCCGGCGGGAACGCGCGACAAGAAAGGCGAGGCGCCCGAGGACACGGCGCGGCGCGAGCTGGTCGAAGAGGCCGGTCTCGATGCCGCGCACTGGGAGCTGTTGGTTGGCATCTGGAACACGCCGGGCGTGAGCGACCAGCACACATTGCTCTATCTCGCGACCGAGCTGCGCGCCGTCGCCAGCCGGCCCGACGGGGTCGAAGAGGGTTACATGACGACCGAGCGCGTGCGCCTGGCCGATCTCGACGAGTTGGTGGCCGCCGGTGCGCTGAAGGACGAGACGACAGTGCTCGGGCTGTACATGGCCCGGGCACGGCTGGCGGCGCGTGGGACGCTGACGTGAGCGCGCGCCATCGTGACGCGGTGTCAACTGAGAAGTCGGACGCGCCGGTGCCGGTGCTGCCCCGGGCGGCCGAGGAGTTCTTGTCCTGGCTCGAGGTGGAGCGGGGGCGCTCGCCGCGCACGCTCGAGGCCTACCGGCGCGACCTGACGGCGTACCAGGGTGACCTCGAGGAGCGCACCGGAGCGGCCATCGACGCGGCGACGGCCGCCGACGCGGCGGCGCACCTCGACGCGCTGCGCCGGACTCACGGGAGGTCGTCGGTGGCGCGCGCGCAGTCGAGCCTGCGCGGCTTCCACCGCTTCTTGGTGGAGGAGGGCCTGCGGGGTGACGATCCGACGCTCGACCTGCCGTCCACCTCGGTCACCGACCTGTTGCCCAAGGCGCTCAGCGAGGAGGAGACCGGGCGGCTCCTCGACGCGGTGGTGGGGACGGGGCCGATCGTCCTGCGCGATCGCGCGCTGCTCGAGTTCCTCTACGGGACGGGCGCGCGGGTGAGCGAGGTCGTGGGCTTGAACCTGGGTAACGTCGCCGAGGCCGTCGAGTCGTCCGGCCTGCCCCTCGTGCGCGTGCTCGGCAAGGGGGACAAGGAGCGGATGGTGCCACTGGGCAGCATGGCACGCGCCGCGCTGGCGGACTGGCTGTCGGGACAGGGCCGCGCGTTGGTGGTACCGAAGCGATGGCGCCGGCGCAGCGACGCGGAGGCGGTGTTCCTCAACGCCCGCGGCGGACGCCTCACGCGCGTCGGTGTCTTCGGCGTGGTCAAGAAGTACGCCCGCCGGGTCGGGCTCGAGGCGAAAGTCAGCCCACATGTCCTGCGGCATTCCTGCGCCACCCACATGCTGAGCCGGGGCGCCGACGTCCGGGTCGTCCAGGAGCTGTTGGGCCATGCGTCCATCGCCACCACCCAGCGCTACACCAAAGTGTCCCCCGAGCACCTGCGTCGGGCCTATGAGGGTGCCCACCCGCGAGCGGGTACAAAGAGGGGGAGGGACCGCGTAGCATGAGCCCATGCCGAATGAGGCCCCCACGGCGGAGACCGCCAACATCGACTTTGCCGCCCTCCTGCGCAGTGAGCAGGCCGGGTTGCAGCACCAGCTGGCGGAGCTGGGCTTCGCTGACCAAGGGAGCGGCCTCAACTACGACTCGAATTTCGCCGACTCGAGCCAGGTGACGGCCGAGCGCGGCGAGGCCGAGCGGCTGGCGACCGAGTTGCGTGAAGCGCTCGATGAGGTCGAGGCGGCCATCGCGCGGCTCGAGGCCGGGTCCTACGGCACCTGCGAGGCCTGTGGGAAGCCCATCGGGGTGGCCCGACTCGAGGCGATGCCAGCGACCCGCTTCTGCATCGCCGACGCCGCCAAGCACTAGGTGCGCTCTCCCGGAGCCTCCTCGGGGAGGCGGCCGATGGATCAGCGAACCAAGCAGGCGCTGTGGATCGCAGCCGGCGTCATCTTCGTGGTTGCGCTCGTCGTGCACCACAACATCACGACGACGGAGATCATCATCTTCTGCGTCATGGTGCCCTCCATCATCCTGCACGAGGTGACGCACGGCTGGGTGGCCAAGCTCTTCGGCGACAACACCGCGGCGCGCGCCGGCCGGCTGACCCTCAACCCGGTGCCTCATATCGACCCGGTCGGCACACTGATCGTGCCGGCCCTGCTGTCGATCGGCGGCGTCGGCTTCTTCGGGTGGGCCAAACCGGTCCCGGTGAACGTGGCGAACCTCCGTAGCCCGCGCAACCAGGGCGTGCTCGTGTCGTTAGCCGGGCCGGCCATGAACGCGTTCCTCGCGGCTGTGTTCGGCCTGATCTTCGTGCACGTCGTCCGGCCGGACCTCTCGCCCTACGCGTCACCGTCGACAGTCGCCCAGGTGGTCTTCTATGCCAGCCTGGTCAACGTCGGTCTCTGTGCCTTCAATTTGATCCCGGTCCCGCCGCTCGACGGCTCCGTGCTCTTCGAGCGGCTCCTTCCGGCGCGCTACTGGCCCGCCTACCTGCGCTACCGCCAGTACACGATGCCCATCCTGCTCGGGCTCGTGCTGTTGAACTTCTTCTTGTACCCGCACGGACCGCTCACCTGGCTCTTCGACAAGCTCTACAACTGGTGGGCGGGCGTGCTCGGGCTCTGATCACCCGGGAAGCAGGCCGACGGCGTCGGCCGCCCGGGCGTAGGTCACCGCCGCCACCTCGTGCGCGTGCGCGGCGCCGCGCGCCAGCACGTCGGTGACGTAGGCGAGGTCGCCTTCGAGCTCGGCGCGGCGCGTCCGCACCGGAGCGATGAGCTCGGACAGCCCGGCCGCCACGTCGTTCTTGAGGTCGCCGTAGCGCTCGTAGCCCGTGGCCACCTCCTGGGGCGTGCGTCCGGTGGCCGCGGCCAGGAGGTCGAGCAGGTTGGCCAAGCCCGGCTTGGCCGCGCGGTCGTAGCGCATCTCGCCGTCGGTGTCGGTGACGGCCCGCCGGACCTTGCGTGCGATCTCTTCGTCGGAGTCGAGGAGCCCGATGGTCCCGAGCGGCGAGTCGGCGGACTTGGACATCTTGCGCTCGGGGTGCTGGAGGTCCATGACCCGGGCCCCGGTCCCGGGGATGGCGGCGTCGGGAATGGTGAACGTGTCGCCGTAACGGTTGTTGAAGCGGACGGCCAGCTCGCGGGCGAGCTCGAGATGCTGGCGCTGGTCGTCGCCGACGGGCACGGCGTTGGTGTCGTAAAGGAGGATGTCCGCCGCCATCAAGACCGGATAGGTGAACAGCGAGACTCGCGCCTGCTCATGACCCTTCCCCTTGTCCTTGAACTGGGTCATCCGGCGCAGCTCGCCCATCGACGCGGCGCACTCCAGCAGCCAGGTCAGGCGGGTGTGTTCGGGGACCTGGCTCTGGACGAAGAGCGTGCAGCGCTCGGGGTCGAGCCCGACGGCCAGGAGGTTCAAGGCGGCGTCGAGGGTGTTGGCCCGCAGGTCGGCCGGGTCGATCTCGGTCGTCAGGGCGTGCAGGTCGACCACGCAGTAGAAGGCGTCGTAGCCGTCCTGAAAGGAAACCCAGTGCCGCAGGGCCCCGAGGTAGTTCCCCAAGGTGAAGCCGCCCGAGGGCGCGATGCCGGAGAGGACCCTGTTCATGCGGCGCCATGGTAGGGCGCACGGGGGAGGGTTCCGGGACCCGCGCGGGGTCGCGCACGGGAGGCACGGACCGCGGGGGTGCGCGGCGGGTGGGGCACGGTTGGCTAACGTCGGTGGGTGGCCTACGCGGTGTCCACACCCGTCTTCGAGGGTCCCATCGACCTCTTGTTGCACCTGGTGTCCTCGCACGAGGTCGACGTCCTCGACATCCCCCTCTTGCCGGTGGTGGACGCCTTCGTGTCCGTGCTGGCCGAACAGCGCGACCGGGTCGACTTCAACCAGCTGTCCGAGTTCCTCCTGGTGGCCTCCATCCTCATCGAGCTCAAGTCGCAGAAGCTGCTGCCCGGCCCAGACGTCTCCGAGGAGGACGAGGACTACGCGGGATGGGAGGAGCGCGACCTGCTGTTGGCCCGTTTGCTCGAGTGCCGCGCCTACGCGGCCGCGGCCGACGTCTTCGTGGCGCTGGCCGAGCAGGCATCACGCACAATCCCACGCGAAGTCGGTCTCGACGACGACTTCGCCGTCCACGCGCCCGACCTCTTGGCCGGTGTCACGCCCGACGACTTGGCCCGGGCCTATCTGCACGGGGCGGCCGAACGCCCGGTGCCGCGGGTCGACCTCTCGCACGTCACGGTGGACACCGTGTCGGTGTCAGAGGCGGTGACGGAGTTGATCGCCACCCCCGAGTCGGAGCGGGTCGCCACCTTCCGCGAGCTGGTCGTCGGCTGCCGGACCCGCATCGATGTCATCGTGCGCTTCCTCGCCCTCCTCGAGTTGTGCAAGATGGGCCGGGTCACCCTCGGCCAGGGGAGCACATTCGGGGAGCTGCGCATCCTGTGGGTCCCCGGCGACGAACTGGCCGCCGTCGGCAGCGGCCGCGGCCTGGCCGAGCTCGGCGGCTTCGAGGTCGACGACTACGAAGGATGAGGAGTTGAGCCGAGTGGACGACGCCGAGCTGGGCCGCACCATCGAGGCCATTTTGTTGGTCGCGGTGGAGCCGTTGCCGCCGCGCCTCCTGGCCGAACTGGTGGAGGAGCCGGTCGAGCGGGTCGAAGAGGCACTCGACGAGCTCGCGCGCGCCTACGAGCGCGACCGCCGCGGCTTCGTGCTCACACGCATCGCGGGCGGGGCTCGCCTCCAGACGCATCCCGACCTCGCCCCCTATGTCGAGCGCTTCGCCAACCGCGAAGTGTCCCATCGCCTGTCGACGGCCGCCCTCGAGACGCTGGCCATCGTCGCCTACCGCCAGCCGGTGTCGCGCGGCCAGATCTCGGCGCTGCGCGGCGTCAACGTCGACGGCGTGACCCGTCTGCTGGAACAGCGCGGGTACATCGCGGTGGTGGGTCACGCCGACGGACCGGGCCAACCCGCGCTCTTCGCCACCACCGACCTCTTCTTGGAGCGCCTCGGCCTCGACTCCCTGGACCAGTTGCCCGCCGTCGAGGACTTCCTCCCGGGGCCAGAGGTCGCCGGCGACTTCGAACGCGACCTCCAGTCTGCGCTCGGCCTCGGCGTCGAGGCGGGCTCCGACGACGCCTGAGCGGCTTCACACGCCTGATACGCCTGATACGCCTCGATACGCCTGATCCCGCCGGGGAGCGCCTGCAGAAGGTCCTCGCCCGTGCCGGCATCGGGTCGCGCCGGGCCTGCGAAGAGCTCATTGCCGCAGGGCGGGTCAGCGTCGACGGCGTCGTGGCCACGCTCGGTCGGCGCATCGATCCGGCGTCGGCCCGGGTCGAGGTCGACGGCGCGCTGGTGCCGGTGGCGTCCGGGCTCGTCTACTACGTGCTGAACAAGCCCACAGACGTGATCACCACCGCCGACGACCCGCAGGGGCGGCCGACCGTCATGGACCTCGTGCCCGCCGAGCCACGCGTCTTTCCGGTGGGGCGACTCGACCGGCAGACCGAGGGACTCATAGTGCTCACCAACGACGGTGCCCTGGCCCAGTTGCTCGCCCACCCCTCGCACGGCGTGGCCAAGGAGTACGTGGCCGAGGTGGCAGGGGGCACGCCGGCACCCGGCGCGCTCCGCCGCGCTGCGCCAGGGGGTGGCGCTCGACGACGGACTGACGGCGCCGGCCGAGGTGGGCGTGCTGGCGCCGGGCGTGCTGCGCATCGTGATCCACGAAGGTCGCAACCGCCAGGTGCGCCGGATGTGCGAGGCGGTCGGGCACCGGGTCCTGCGCCTGGTGCGCACCCGCATCGGGCCGCTGCGCGACACGACGCTCCGGCCGGGGGAGTGGCGCGAGCTCGATGCGGAAGAGGTCCGCGCACTCGCGGCCGCGGCCGTTCCGCGCCGACGGCCCTGACCCTCAGAGTGACAGAGGCCCAGGCCAGCGGGCTCCCGATGCGTTGCCGGTAGAGTGAGCCGCCATGGCACCCGACCTCATGCTCAGGGGTTTGCGCGGCGCGACGACGGTCGACGCCGACACGGTTGCCCAGGTGACGGAGCGCTCGCAGGAGCTGCTGCGGGCGCTCATGACGAGCAACGAGCTGCGCGAGGACGAAATCGTGAGCATCCTCTTCACCGCCACGGCCGACGTGACGAGCATGTTCCCTGCCACCGCCATCCGCGAGATCGGCTTTGGCGCCGTGCCGCTGCTGTGTGCCGCCGAAATTGCGGTCCCCGGCGCCATGCCGCTCTGCATCCGGGTCCTGCTGCACGTCTACACGAGGCGTTCCCGCGAGGAGATGCACCACGTCTACCTCCACGGTGCCCAAGGGCTCCGCGATGACCTCCCTGACTGAGGCCGGACCGGGTCGCCGGGCGCTGGTCGTCGGGACGGGGCTCATCGGGGGTTCCATCGCCCTCGGGCTGCGCCGGCGGGGCTGGCATGTCTCCGGTGTCGACGCCGACGAGGCTCGAGCGGCCGACGCACTGGCCGGCGGCGTGGTCGACGCGCTGGGGGACGACCCGGCGGCCGAGGTGATCTTCGTCGCCGTCCCTGCTGCGGCGGTGGCAGGCGAAGTGCGCCGGATCCTCTCGGACCCCGAGCGCCGAGCGGACGCGGTGGTGACCGACGTGAGCGGTGTCAAGACGGCGATCGTCGAGCTGGCTGATCACCCGCGCTTCATCGGTGGCCATCCCATGGCCGGTTCGGAGCAGATCGGGCTGCACGGTGCCGACCCGGACCTCTTCGAGGGGGTGGTCTGGGTGCTCACACCCACGGCCGTCACCGACCTCGAGTCCTTCGACCGCTTGAAGAGCGTCGTGTTGAGTCTGGGTGCCGACGTCCTGGTGCTCTCGGCCGCCGACCACGACCGGCTGGTTGCGGTCGTCTCACACGTCCCGCATCTCGTGGCGGCGACACTGATGAACACCGCCACCGCAGGGGCCGAGCAGGACGGTGCCCTGCTCCGGCTGGCCGCAGGGGGCTTCCGGGACATGACCCGGGTGGCCGCCGGTCACCCGGGCATCTGGCCCGACATCTGCGCGGAGAACGCGGTCGCCATCGTCGACGCGCTCGACGCCCTCGTGCGCGACCTGGAGGCCATGCGAGAGCGCATCGCCACGCAGGACCGCCCCGCCCTGCTCGATGCGCTGCAGAAGGCCAGCGCGGCCCGGCGCAACCTGCCGGCGCGCCTCGTCCGGCCCGAGCATCTGGCGGAACTGCGCATCCCGGTTCCCGACCGGAGCGGCGTCCTCGCCGAGATCACCTCGCTGGCCGCGGACGAGGGCATCAGCATCTATGACATCGAGATCGCCCACTCGGCGGAGGGGCCCCGGGGGGTGCTCATCCTCGTGGTCGACGGCGGGGACGCCGACACCCTCGCCGCTGCCGTCGAGGCGCACGGCTACCGCTGCCGGGCCGCCCACCTGTCATGACCCCGCCGCGCATCCTCGTCGTCAACGGCGGCGTCACCTGCCGCGGCACGGTGCGCACGCCCGGTGAGAAGTCGATCTCGCACCGCGCCGTGCTCCTCGGCGCGCTGGCCGAGGGGAGGTCTGTCGTGCGCGGGCTCTCCGACGGGGCCGACGTGGCCGCCTCGGTCGCCGCCGTGGAGGCCATGGGCGCCGACGTGGAACGGCGAGCCGACGCCAGCGTGGTGATCGACGGTGGTCGCGAGCGGCTGCACCGACCAGCCGCCCCGCTCGACTGCGGGAATTCGGGCACGTCGATGCGTCTCTTGACCGGCTTGGTGGCGGGCTTCGACTGGGAGACCGAGCTGACTGGTGACGGCTCGCTATCGAGTCGGCCCATGGACCGGGTGGCCGAGCCCCTGGCCTTGATGGGCGCGCGGGTGGAAGGTAACGGCCCGAGCTGCCGGCCGCCGCTGCGGGTCAAGGGTGGTTCGCTGCGTGGGATCGACTGGACGGCCAAGGTCGCGAGCGCGCAGGTGAAGTCAGCCATCTTGTTGGCCGGCCTCTCGGCGAGCGGGACGACCGTCGTCCGCGAGGCCGTGACGACCCGTACGCACACCGAAGAGATGCTGGCCGACGCGGGGGCCGACATCTCCGTCGAGCCGTGGGGGGAAGGACGGGTGATCAGCCTGCGCGCCTCTGCCCTCCGACCGGTCGACCGCGTCGTGCCAGGCGACCCGTCGCAGTCCGCCTTCTTCGTCGTGGCGGGCTGCGTCGTCCCCGGCAGCGAGGTCGAGGTGGCCGGCGTCTACAGCGGCCCTGCTCGCCTCGGCTACGTCTCGGTCCTCCAGCGGATGGGCGGACGCGTCACCTTGGTCCCCGACGGGCCCGGCACGACGGCCATCCGGGCGTCGGCGGGGCCGTTGCGTGGCACCGACGTGCGCGCCGCGGAGATCCCCTCGCTCGACGAGATCCCCGCGCTGGCGGTGGCGGCCGCGGTGGCCGAGGGGACCACCGTGTTCTCCGACGTCGGCGAGCTCCGCGTGAAGGAGGTCGACCGCCTCGCCGCGGTGGCGGCACTCGTCGAGGCGTTCGGCGCCTCGGCCAGGGTGGAGGGCGACACGCTCGCCGTGACCGGTGTGGGCGGGCCCCTGCGGGCGGCCCGCGTCGACGGTCTGGGCGACCATCGCATGGCCATGGCCGCCGCCGTGGCCGGCCTGGCCGCGCAACCCGGCGCGCGCAGCCTGATCACGGGGTTCGACGCCGTCGGCACCAGTTATCCGGACTTCGCCGCGGACCTGGCGAGTCTGGCGGGAGGTCCCGGCCGGCGCGACGCGCCGCGACCACTGCTGGTCGCCATCGACGGCCCGGCCGGCGCGGGCAAGTCGACCGTGTCGCGCGCGGTGGCCAAGCACCTCGGCGTCGAGCGGCTCGATACGGGAGCGATGTACCGGGCCGTGGCCGCTCTCGCGTTGGCGCGCGGCATCGCGCCCGACGACGCTCCCACGGTGGCTGCACTCGCCGAAGCGGCGGACATCGTGGTCGGCCCCCAGGTGCTGATCGACGGGCGCGACGTGACCGCGGTCATCCGCTCACCCGAGGTCGGCCGCACCGTGTCCATCGTGGCGGCCAACCCCGAAGTCCGGCGTCAGCTCGTCATCCGCCAGCGGGCCTGGGCCCAGGCCCACGGCGGCGGCGTCGTGGAGGGGCGCGACATCGGCTCGGTCGTGTTCCCCGAGGCCGAGGTCAAGGTCTACCTGACCGCCTCGCCAGAGGAGCGGGCCCGGCGCCGGCACGATGAGGCACCCGACGGGATGGCACGGCGGGATCGCATCGACTCGACCAGGGATGCGTCCCCTCTGCCGCGAGGCCCCCGACGCCCACCGGATCGATACGACGAGGCGCACCGTGCAAGATGTGGTCGAGGAGGTGCTGTCGTGGCTGTGAGTGCGCCCACTCCGGGCCGACACCGGGTCTTCGAGGTCGACCCGCGGAACACCGTGCTCTACCGCACCGAGCGGGCGATCTTCGTCACCGCCCTGTGGGCGTGGTTCCGGCCCAAGGTCTCCGGCGCCGAACACGTGCCTGAGAGCGGCCCAGTCATCCTGGCGCCCGTGCACCGCTCCTTCGCCGACTTCGCCTTCGCCGCCTTCTGTACCGACCGCAAGCTCTTCTTCATGACCAAGGACGAGATGTGGGCGAACAAGTGGCTCGGCTCGTTGCTCCTCAGCGTGGGGGCTTTCCCCGTCCACCGCGAGTCGGCTGACCGCCAGGCGCTCCAACGCGCCGAGGAGGTGCTGCGCAAGGGCCAGGTCCTCGTGCTGTTCCCCGAGGGCACCCGACGCGAGGGCCCGGTCGTCACCGACCTGATGGAGGGCGCTGCCTTCCTCTCCGCGCGCACCGGGGCGCCCATCGTGCCCGTGGGCATCGGCGGCTCAGACCTCGCAATGCCCAAGGGAAGTGCGGTGCCTCGGCCCCACACCATCGAGGTGGTGGTCGGCCCCGCCATACCGCCACCGGCCCGGACCGGGGGCGGACGGGTGTCCCGCACGGCCGTGCACGCGGCCACCGAGGCGCTCGTGCCCCGCTTGCAGGCCGTCTACGACGAGGCGCGGGCCAAGACGGGGCGGTACTGAGGCCGCGCGCGGCCCGTAGGCGGTCGCCCCGGCCCCTGCACGGGCGGCCTAGTCCGCCGTCGCGCTGGGCTCGGAGGGGTCGGCCAGCATGGACCGGTAGTGGGCGGAGCGGCTGAGCAACAGGTCGGCCGTCCGCTGGTCGTACTCCGCGGCGCGCTGGAGGGCTTCCCGCAGGTCTTGCTCGTCCCTGAGGACGTGGACGGAGCGCTTCTCGGGTGGTCCGCTCTCCGGGGTCTTCTCGGTGCCACGGTGGAATCGCATGAGCTTCGCTACCTCTCGCTGTGACGAATGGACTGTGGCTACTCCCATTCTTGTCGCTCGCGAGGCCGCTTCGGTACGCGGGCCGTCAACACAGACACAACTGGCCGCCACGACGGGCTGCATCAGCCGTGCCGCGGCTCCTTGCGCACCTTCCACCACGTCTCCATGACGACCTTCCCGTAGCGCAACCCGAAGAGCCAGTTCTTCCCCTTCTTGGTCGTGCCCGAGGCCCGGGGGAGCCAGAGAGTCGGACGCTCCGTGACCCGCCAGCCTCGCTTCATGGCGATGATCAACAGCTCGGCCGTCTGGTACTGGGGCTGGACGAGGCGGTAGGCGATGTCGTCGAGCATGCTCACCCGCAAGGCCCGGTACCCGTTGGAAGTGTCGGTGAGCCTGGTGTGGCCCATGACGCTCATGATCCAGGAGAACACCCGGACCCCGGCCTTGCGCAAGGAGTCGGTTGTGGTGTCCTGGCCGAGCACCCGCGAGGCCACCACGAAGTCCGCCTCGTCGTCGACGAGGGGTTGCAGCATGACCGGGATCTCGCCGGGGTCGTTCTGGCCGTCGGCATCGAGGGTCACGCAGTACTGCGCCCCCAGCTCGACGCACAGGGCATAGCCGACCCGGAGCGCGTAGCCGTGCCCGAGGTTCTCGCTCAGCACGAAGGTCACGGCGCCGGAGTCCTTGGCGACCTGATCGGTCCGGTCGCTGCCGCCGTCGACCACCACGAGCGTGGTCACCGCGAGCCCGCAGGCTTCGGCCGGCATGGCGGCCAGCACGGCGCCGATGTTCGCCTCCTCCTCGTAGGCACAGATGAGCCCGACCACGGGCGAGAGCTTCAGATCGGGATAGCGCGTGTCGAACTCCCGCCGGGATGCCGTGATGACGCGGTGCGCGCGGTCGGGATCGGTGTGGACGCTGGCGCCCGAGGTGGCGCCACGCGCGGCGGTCAAAACGACCGCGGCGTGGCGAAGAGCTGGCGGACGAGCGGCTCGAAGTGCGAGAGCGGTTTGGTGGGGTAGTCCGGGTCGAAGCTGTTCTGGTCCCACTCGTCGGCGAACTGCGCGGCCAAGGCGTACCAAGGCTCGCCCTCGTACTTGTCCCGTGCGTTGGGGTCTTGGCCCAGGTACTCGTAGTAGTGCTTGCCCTGGAAGTCCTGATGCGCCCAGATCATGTGGTAGGTGTCGTCGCTCACGTAGGGGCGCAGGATCTCGGCTGCGATGTGCGGGTGGTTCATGACCGAGACCGCCTTGCCGATGTCGTGGCACAGCGATGCCACGACGATCTCGTCGGACGCGCCTGCCTCCTCTGCACGCGTCGCAGTCTGCAGCGAGTGGACCAACTGATCCACCTCGAAGCCATCGGTGATCTCCTCGAGCGAGGCGAGCATGGCCAGGACGCGCTCGGCCACGCGGGGCTGGTGATCGATCGACTCAACGATGATGTGCTGCCACTGCTCCTTGGTCGACTCGTCCATCCGGGTGAAGGTCATGACGCAATCATCGCGCCGCACCAGGTCAAGAGGCCAGCAGGTCGAGGACGTCGGCGGCGGAGACGGCCCGGTCCCTCGCAGCAGGGTCCGAGCGCTCGGGAACGGGGCGTGCGGCCAGGAATCCGAGGGTGGCGCCCACGGCGCGCAGCAGTTCGCGCAGCTCAGGCGGTGGCGGGAAATACTCGTCCTCGGTCGTCACCGTGACCTCGGTCACCCCCTCTGCCGGTGCGAGCCGCTCGATCACGGCCTCGACCAGTGCCTCGGGTGCGGACGCGCCCGCCGTCACGCCGACCGTCCCCGTGAGGTCGGACGGAAGCTCGTCGGCTTCGTTGACCCGCAAGACCCGCGGGCACCCGCCGGCCCGAGCGACCTTCTCGAGCGCGACAGTGTTTGACGAATTGGCCGAACCGATGACCACCACGGCGTCGGACTCGGAGGCGATGGCCTTGAGCGCGGCCTGGCGATTGGTGGTTGCGAAGCAGAGGTCGCTCCGGTTGGGCATCCACAGGTCGGGGAAGCGTCGGCGGGCCGCCTCCATGAGGCCGCGCCACTCGTCGTGGCTCAGCGTCGTCTGCGCGAGCAGGGCCACGGGCACATCCGAGGCGGCCATGCCTTCCAACGCGTCGAGGTCCTCTTCTCGCTCGAGGAGCCGGACGGCCTGGGGGGCGACGGCCATGGTGCCCACTGCTTCTTCGTGGCCCGCATGGCCCACATAGAGGACCGTGTACCCCTTGCGGCTGCGTACCTTCAGCTCGTGGTGGACCTTGGTCACGAGTGGGCACACGGCGTCGACGACCACGCCACCGCGCGAGCGGGCGGCCTCCACCACCTCTGGCGCGGAGCCGTGGGCGCTGAGCATCAACGGCGCGTCGGGCGGCACCTCGCTGACGTCGTCGACGAAGACGACACCCTGGGCCTTGAAGCGGTCGACCACATGACGGTTGTGGACGATCTCGTGGTAGCAGTACACCGGCGGATCGAACACCCGCACCATCCAGGCCAGCGCCTTGATCGCCTTCTCGACGCCGGCACAGAACCCCCGCGGCGCCGCCAGCATCACTCGGTCGACTCCGGGCACAAAGTCCAGGTTACCGGCAGTACTCTGGAGCCCATGTCAGCTCCCACGGTGACTTCGGTCACCGCGGCGTCGCCGGCAGCCCGCGCCGGTCTGGTGGTGGGCGACGAGCTCCTCAGCATTGACGGGCACGAGCCGCGCGACGTCATCGATTTCCAACGTCTGACCGACGCCGAGGACCTCAGCGTCATGGTGCGGCGCGCCGGCTCGCCATTGGGACGCCTGGTCCGGGTGGACAAGGCGGCCGGCGAATCGCTGGGGGTGGAGGTCTCCTCCGCCGTCTTCGACCGCATCCGCACGTGCGACAACCATTGCGCATTCTGCTTCATCTACCAGTTGCCCAAGGGCATGCGGCGCAGTCTCTACCTCAAGGACGACGACTACCGCCTCTCGTTTCTCTACGGCAACTTCACGACGCTGACGCGCTTCACCGAGCTCGACGCAGAGCGCATCCTCACCGAGCGGCTGGGCCCACTGTTCGTCTCCATCCACTCAACCGACCCCGAGCTGCGCGCGCACATGCTGCGCAATCCGAAGGGCGCGACCAGCCTGCGTTGGCTCGGCGTGCTGCTCGACGGTGGGATCGAGGTGCACGGCCAGGTCGTCGTTTGCCCCGGGGTCAACGACGGTCCGGCGCTCGAGGACACGATGGCCGGGATCTTGGACCGGTTCCCCGCTCTGGCCAGTGTCGGCGTTGTCCCCCTCGGCGTCAGCCGCTACTCGAACGAGCCCGAGATGCGCCCGCACACCGAGGAGGAGGCGGCACGGGCCCTCGACGTGGTCGAGGAGTGGCAAGCGATCTATCGGCGCGCCCTGGGCCACCGCATGGCGTTCGCGGCCGACGAGTACTACCTCCTGGCCGGCCGGGAGCTGCCACCGTCACGCCACTACGACGGCTACCCCCAGCACGAGAACGGCATCGGTATGGCGCGGGCCTTCGCCGAGTCCTTCGGACGTCCGGAGGCGGAAGGTCCTGGCGGGGTGCGGCACGGCTTCTTCGCCTCGGTGGACTCGGCACCGGCCGAGGGGTATCGCGCGCCGCGTCTCGCGGTGGCGCCTGCCGGCCCCGACGGCCGCCCGGTGACGGTCGTGACCGGAACCTACGGTGCCCGCGTCCTCGGGCCTCTTCTCGAGGGACACCCACGCACCGACCTCACGCTGCGCGTCGTGCCCAACGACTTCTTCGGGGGCAACATCGGCGTGGCGGGTTTGCTCACGGGTGAAGACCTTGCGCGGGCGCTGGCCGGCGTGGGAGCGCAGCAACGGTGCCTGGTACCGGACGCGTGCCTCAACGAGGGCCGATTCCTCGACGGGTTGACCCTGGCCGACCTGCCGCGGCCCGTCGAGGTCGTGCCGACGGACGGTCGCTCGCTGCGCCGCGCGCTCGACGGCACGTCCTTTCGACCAGCGTGCTCGTCATGAGCCCGATGGTCGTCGTGGCTGGCCGGCCCAATGTCGGCAAGTCCTCGCTCGTGAACCGGATCGTCGGCAGCCGCGCGGCCGTCGTCGAGGAGGAGCAGGGCGTCACGCGCGACCGCAAGGTCCTCGACGCTGAGTGGGCCGGCGTGGCGTTCTCGATCATGGACACCGGCGGCTGGCTCGCCGGTGGCGACAGCCTCGAGGCAAAGGTGACCGCACAAGCCGAGCGCGCGCTCGCGGACGCCGACGTCGTGCTGATGGTGGTCGACGTCACGACGGGCGTGACCGAGGAGGATCTCTCGGCGGCGAAGGTGATCCGTCGCGCCGGGCCTCCCGTCCGCCTCGTGGTCAACAAGGTCGACGACGCCAACCGGGAGGGTGCCGCGTGGGACTTTGTGGCGCTCGGCCTCGGTGACCCTTTTCCCGTCAGCGCCTTGCACGGGCGGGGGACCGGAGATCTCCTCGACGAGGTCGTGGCGTTGCTGCCCACGCCATCGGCCCGAGACGACATTGGCGCCCGGGGCGAGGCTGCAGGTGACACTCCGGCTGACGACGCGGCTGGCGCGGGCGCCGGCCGCGTCGCCGGTACGCCACGGGTCGCCATCATCGGGCGGCCGAACGTGGGCAAATCGACGCTCTTCAACCGGTTGCTCGGCGAGGAACGCTCGATCGTGCACGACATGCCCGGCACGACGCGCGACGCCATCGATACGGTCGTCGAGACGCACGAGGGTCCCGTGTGCTTCATCGACACAGCGGGCCTCCGCCGGCCCTCCAAGACCGACCGGGGGACCGAGCAGCACGCCACCCTTCGTGCCCTGCGGGCACTGGAGCGGGCCGACGTGGCGATCCTGGTCATCGACGCCACGGTGGGCGCGTCGCATCAGGACCAGCGGCTGGCAGAGCGCATCGGCGTCTCGGGGTGCCCGACGCTCGTGGCCCTCAACAAGTGGGACCTGGTGCCGGTCGACGAGCGCGACGACGTCCTGGCTGGCGTGGGGGACCGTCTCGCCTTCCTCGGCGCGGCACCCGTGCTGAAGATGTCGGCCCGCTCGGGGAAAGGCGTGCACCGCATCCTCCCCGCGCTGCGTGACGCCGTCGCGGCGTATCACCAACGAGTGCCGACAGGTGCGCTCAACCGCACGCTCCAAGAGCTCCAGAGCCGTCAGCCCGCTCCACGGGCGCGGATCCGCTACATCGTCCAAGGCGCCATCGATCCGCCGACCTTCACCCTCTTCGCAAGCGGGCGCCTGCCCCAGACGTACTTGCGCTACATCGAGCGCGGCCTGCGTGAGGCGTTCGAGTTCGGCCACACGCCTCTTAAACTCCGGGTGCGGATCGGCGGCAAGTGATGGGGCGGTGCGCCTGATGCCGTGGTGTGAGGAGTGCGACGCGCTCGTCGAAGACGAGGACCTCGGCGAGGAAGGCGAGTGCCCCACCTGCGGCACGATCCTGGCCGAGCAGGAGCGCCAGCCGATCCCGTGGTACTTCAAGGCCATGCTCGTCGCCAGCGTCATCTACCTGGGCTATCGCGGGTATCAGGGTGTGACCTGGATCGCCGCCCACGTGTAGCGTCCCGGCGCATGCCCCTCTACGAGCTGGACGGCGTCGCACCGCACATCGACGAGGGTGCCTATGTCCACCCCGACGCCGTGGTGATCGGTGACGTCACGATCGGTCCTGCGTCGAGCGTGTGGCCAACCGCCGTCCTGCGCGGCGACTACGGCACCATCACGATCGGCTCGGGTTCCTCCATTCAAGACGGCACCGTCATTCACGCCGGGCCCGGGTTCCCGACCCATATCGGCAACGGGTGCGTCGTCGGGCACCTGACGCATCTCGAGGGCTGCACCCTCGAGGATGACTCGCTCGCCGGGTCGGGCTGTGTCGTCCTGCATTGGGCGGTCGTGAGCCAGGGCGCGACGGTCGGCGCTAACGCGGTGGTGCCGAACAACATGGTCGTGCCGCCCGGCGCCCTGGCCATCGGGGTCCCGGCCAAGATCCTCGACGGACGCTCCGACGTGGCCATGATCCGGTTGTCGGCGGCCGAGTACGTCGCCAATGTGGCGCGCTACAAGGCGTCGCTGCGCCGCCTGGACTGATCTCCATTCAGCGAGCGGCCGCGGGCGACGCCCGACTCAGTGGGCGCGAGTGCGCGAGGGTGGGAACACGTCTGTCCCGAAGGGTGCGAGTCCCTTCGCTGCGGCGAAGCCGAGGTGCCCTTCGCCGTCGGCACCCCCGCTCGTGAGGCCGAGCAGGTCCTCGTAGCTGCGGAGCGCCGAGTAGTGGTTGTAGAAGCCGGTCGTGTCGGTCGAGCCGGCCACCACGTACTTGGGGTTCAACAACAGCGCGCCGATCTGCCCACCCCCGGGTGCATCGCTGTCCGCGACATCGCCCGCATTGCCCGGTGCGTGTGTGTTTGGCCCCGACATTTCGTCGCAACACGCTGACGCGTCGTTGGGACCGCCGACGTCGGATTCGTCGAACGTGATGACCACCAGCATGTCGCCGTGCTTGTAGGCGGGTGAGCCCAAGATGAGAGGCATCCAGGCCCGCAGGAACTCGTCGGCCCCGGTTAGGCCGCCCACGTGCCCGCCGGTGCTGTTGGGACCGGCGCACGTGCCGTCATGGCCGTCGTTGCACAGATTCGGCGTGATGAATCCGAACCGCGGGGTGGTCTTCTCGCTCTGGAGGTCGCTGGGCCAGATGCCCGCTCGGCAATGGCGTGCCGTTGGGCGCCCAGCCTTCCGAGTGGCACCACATTCGCGTTGCATTCAGCGGTGTTGTCGATCACCGAGTGAAACCAGACGAAGGGGTTGTGCCGCGTCGTGTACTGGTCGCTCGGCGTGGCGACTTCTGCCGTGTCGGTCGCCCCGATGCTCGGATGCCCGCAGTCGGTGCCCCCGCTCGGGTCGGGCGTGCCTCCGTCCCTCGAAGGCGTGTTGCCCATGTCCTGCTCGTAGGCGCGCCAAGCGGCCACGTGCGTGACCTTGTTGGGCGGGTACTTGGCGTCGAGCTGTGACGCGATCGTCTTCACCGAAGCGGGATAGACGCAGCCCTCCCCGTCGACCTGGCCCGGGTTGACCGCCTGGTTGCCGTCGAGGGTGCCTGGTGTCACGTTGGCGAACGCGAATCCGTTGTCGGCGCAGTCGGCCTGTGTGTCCTCGGTGGGGGCCTGGCCCGAGACCTGCGCGATGTAGTTGTCGAGGCTGTCGTGCCCGATGGCGTAGTAGTTCTGTAGCAACTCGCCTTTCGGACGAAGAGTGCCGTTGAGATAGGTGGCGGGGGAGCCCGGACCGAACGTGGCGTCGTAGCCCTCGTTCTCGAACTCGATCACCAAGATGTGATTGATCTTTCCGGGTGCCAATGCGGCGCGCACGACAGGGGCGGGTCTGGCGGCAACGGACGCAGTGGCCGGCACGCTCACGCCGGCGAGGGCGACGAAGCCGAACGTGGTCAGCAAGGCGGCGGTCCGTGGACGCGCTCGCCGAAGGTGGCGGGACTCGGGCACGGACGGTGAGCGTAACGCCAGCCGCGCCCGAGGCAGGGGTCAGCCCGGCTCCGGCCCCCTTGGTGACGTCGGGGTTGTCGCGCCCGCGGACGCGACAACCAAGGAGTCAGCCGGCGCTGCAGGACGAGCGGCGTGCTCTAAATGGAACGGGCACGCTGGCGCTTTGCCCGGTAGGCGGCGGTGCTCGCCGCCGTCAGCAGGCCCTCGGCGCTGGCATCGTTCCCGGAGCTCCAGACCACACCGAGGCTCGCACGGAGCTCGACCCCGTCGAGGCCGATCTCTCTACTCACCGAGGAGAGCACGGTGTCGACGCGGGACCTGATGCGCCACTCGACGATGGCGCGGTCCGCATTGATGCACAGGATGACGAACTGGTCGTCCTCTACGCGGGCCAGGGTGTCGCCGGAGCGGACGGTGGATTCCAAGCCTGTGGCGATGGCCCGGAGGACTGCCTCTTTTGCGTCGAGGCCGAGAGCCGTGCTCACGGCTTCGACGCCCTCGGGCTCAATGACGAAGAGCCCGAATGATCGGCGGTAGCGCCGAGCGTCGTACACAGCCTGCTGGAGACGATCCATGAGGATCATGCGGTTCGGCAACCCGGTCAGCGGGTCTTGAAGGGCGCGGTGCGCTTCGCTCTCGAGCTTCGAGGACGTCGACAGCGACGAGGCGATGAGTCCGGCCATGAGCTCCAGGACGTCGGCGTCGGTGTCGCTGAAGTGGTCCGGCTCCTCGGAGAGGACCTTCAGCACGCCGACGCCCTGGCCGCCGTGCACAATCGGGGCGACGACAATTTCAGCGGGCCCCGACCAGGCGGCATGCCTCGCGGTCGACCCGCGAGTCGGTCTCGGTGTCCCGGCAGATCAGCGGCATGCCCATCCGGATGCACAGCCCCGAAAGGCTGTCGTCCATGTTGACCCGTGTGCCCTCAGACGCCTCGGCCATGCCACTCACCGCCCGGAACACCGTTACGTTGCCGTCGGCCAGCTCAACGGCGCCACCGTGAGCATTGGTCGCCGCCTGGGCGCGTTCGATCACGACGCCCATGACGCGCTCGGGCTCCAACGAGCCCGCGTTGAGGAGCCGTTGTGTTTCGATCAGAGATCGGAGCAGGTCAACCTGGGTACCCCGCGCGATGGTCGCCACCTTGGGAACTTCGGACGATGCCGGTGTGGCCTTGAGGGGAATCTTCGTCAACTTGTGCCTGCGTCCAGGGAGAACGCGGTCCGCGCACCTGAGCGAGAGCGGGCGAGGAGGTCCTACGGACCAGCCAAGTCCTGTCGCTCGTCGGGTCGAATCGGCTCATTTCCGAACGTTCTGATCCCGTTGTCCTTCCGCAGTCAGCGCGTCGCCTGATTTGGGCCCCGAAGGCCCCATCGGGCAAAACCTGCGCTCCAGAGACGTCACTGGACTCGCACACGGTTCCGACTCGGCGGCACTTACGCGATCCGCGTGGAGGGGCAGGCGATGCATGGACCTCAGTCGTCGTCGGCCCCCGCTCTCCTGAAGACGCTGGCGAATAACCGTGCCGGTAATCCAGGGTCAGATCGGCTCACGCCGACGCGCGATGCGACGTACGTCATCATCGCGAGGGCGGCCGGGCTGGCGCGACGAGCCGAGAGAAGCGCGCGGAGTGCACCGATCCGGTTGTCGGCGGAAAGCTCGATCATGCATTCGTGGAAGGCGACGCAGCTGGGGGACATCGAGGCCCGGTGCTTGGAGAGAAAAGCTCGCCTTCCGGCCGCGCTCCTGCCCGATCTGCTCACACGTTGACCTTCGTGCTGATAGTAGAGGTACAGGGGCTGCGGGAGAACCGTGACCGGACCGCGCTCGGCCAACCGCAGCCACAGGTCCCAGTCCTCACCGGTGGGGAGGGTCTCGTCGAACACGGGCTCCTCGCCGAAGGCCGATCGGCGAACAACCATGAAAAGCGCTCCCAGCGGGTCGTACCATCGCAAGACTGCAGCCGAACACCGTCGAGGGCCGCGGAAGCTCGTGCTCGTCCCATCGGGGAGGACGATGGCGTGCCAGGACGACACCACTGCCTCGCTCGGGTGTGCCTCGAGCCACTCCACCGTGCTGTGGAGGGCGTCGGGGCTGAGCGTGTCGTCGTCGTCGAGGAAGGTGAGATAGTCGCCCACTGCAGCAGCAACGCCGACGTTGCGAGCCGCCGAAGGCCCCCCCGCGGCGTGGCGACGATGGACGTGAAGCGGCAGCTCCCTCGACTGGACTGTCACGGGCACTTCTGAGGCGTCGTCGACCACGTGGACCTCAATCGGGCGATAGCGCTGCGCCTCGACGCTCGCCAATGCGCGTTCGAGGGATCCCGTCCGGTTGCGCGTCGGGATCACGACGGACACCAGGGGAGAAGCCGGCACTACACCCTCACGGGTCCGACAGGCGGTCCTCGTCGGACCACGACCGGCCGTCGCCGGGCCGAGCTCAGCTGCCTGTGTTCAGGCAGGCCGCGTGTTGCGCGGTGCTGTACTCGATGACACGTGAAGCCGGGGGAGGGGTCGCCGGGGTGGCGGATCACGGGGCGATTCTCTCACCGCGCTGGAACAACGTCCTCATCGCCTCAGTCCGGTGAACTCGGGCAGAAGTGTCCCTACCGCTTGATCTCGACCAGCAGCACCCAGCCGTTGATCGACGCCGAGACGAACGCGCACAGGATGCCAGCGAGTACCCAATACAGTCCGCCTCCCCCACCCACAGCCACACTCACACCTCCGACGATCAAGGCGATGCTTGGGGATAGCAAGGTGACCAGGTGTTCAACCACCCAAGCCTTCGGTTCGTCGGGCGTCCCTTTTCCGTGGGTCGCCCAAAGAGTCTGCGCGGCAACGACAGCACCGGCCATCGCAATCTCAATGCCCAGAGCACGATGACTCTGTCCCGGTGCCAGCCCGAACCCTGAAACAATCAGGGCACTCACCAGGATTCCGAGGGTCCCCGCTGCTCTACCTGGAAGCTGCGGGTATTTGAGAATCTCTTCGAGATTTATCGAGATGGCGACGAACAAGAGTCCAGTCAGTGCTGCCGACGCGCCAATCGTCCCCACGAAGAAGTCATGCCAAGGCACGGCGCTATATGAGGCCACGGAAGAGTGTGGCACCTCTTGTGATTCGGTGGTTGGTCGCACGCCCGTTGTGCCGAATAGTGGCATGTCTTGTGGCATGGGCTCCGCCGCCAAGACCACCACGCTCCATGCGTCGGTCGTCGCTGGGTCCGGCCGCTGCACCACGGCAGCGACCGCGATCGCTCAGGCGAGACCCAGGTCTAGGTGCGGGAGCCAAAGTCCGCATGACACCCTCTATGGTTTGGAAGCCATGCGAGCAAGGAAAGGAATCCGGCCTGGCGCCTTCGGCGTTGCTGTGCTTCTAAGCGTCGCGTCGTTCACGTTCGCGAGTGCACCCGCTAGCGCGGCAGTCACTATCAAGGTGAAGCCGAGCACCGGTCTTGTCAACGGTCAGAGTGTTGCGGTGAAAAGCTCCGGCCTCCTGGATAAGAAGGTGGAGATCAGAGAGTGCAGCGATCCATTCTGTGATCCATCGAATGCTGTCCTCACGAGACCGCAAAATGGCGTCCTCAAGGCGCACATCGCCCTGAGCGCCGGATTCATGGAAGGCTCGCAGTTGGTCAACTGCGCTGAAATCGGCGGGCAACGCTGCGACATAGTTGTGATTTACGCGAAGACGCAAAAGGCGATCGGAACTCCGGTCCCGATCAGTTTCGCTCCGGCATAAGGGGCGTAGCCCAGCGATCGAGACCTGGTAGACAGCGCGCAACGGCCTCGCGCCTGGATGTCGCTCAGGTTCGGGGTGTTCGGCGAAGCATCTCAGTAGCGAAGCTGTGGCGCACGGCGTGCTCGGATCCCTTGACGCCTGACCGTCGGAAGACGTCGTCCACGATCCGCGCCACGTACTTTGGCGAGATCCCGTCGTCGTAGTTCGCGTAGGCTGCACAAGTGGTTCCAGGTGGGCGTGCTATCGAGCTGAGGTAGAACAAACCGCCGCTATTTGCCCAGACTGAACAGGCACGACAGCGCTGTGGCGCAGCTTCGTTCACGCGCTTGACTGGGGGTGTCCCTGCATTCCCGACGCCCACTGACGCCTCCTAACGTTCGACCTGCTCACCTCCACCCTGTCGTCTAGCTGCCTGGTCGACTATCACGCCCGCTGACGCACCGTGACGGGTGGTTGGGTTGCGTCGATGGTTGCATTCGGAAGGATTGATGGCTGCCAAGTGCAAATTGAAATGGCACTGGTTGGCGAGACGGCCGAGGTGCACGAGTCCCTCCTTGAACATGCGCCCTTCGCTTCGGATTTGAGCAGTGTGCGGTGACCCACTCGCGTCCGCACTAGCGGTAGTTGCCTGCCCCATACCAATCAGGCACCATGGGGATACCTCCTTAGTCCGGGCATCATGCTCCTGAAGAGCGCCCTGGAGCGTGTGTTCCAAGTGTTCCGGCCAGGAACGGCTTAGCTACGCTCGAAGTCGTATACCGCGCGTCGGAACTTTCTGAGGAGCACCTATGAATCCGTTCGAGGGCACAGTTGCCGTAGTAACTGGCGGAGGGGCCGGGATAGGAGCGGCACTATGCGACGAGTTGGCGAGCCGAGGTTCACGGGTGATTGTGGTTGACATCCACGAGAAGGACGCCGCGCACGTCGCTGACAGGATCAAAGAGCGCGGGGGAAAGGCGCTTGCCCTCCGAGCCGACGTATCAAACGAAGCTGAGGTGATGCGCCTCATCGAAGAGACGGACTCTTCATACGGCCGTCTTGACTATCTCTTCAACAATGCGGGTATCGCCATCGGAGGTGACACGCGAGACCTCACCATCGAACAGTGGCGCCATGTAATTGATGTCGATTTCCTCGGGGTGCTCTATGGCACCCTTGCTGCCTATCCGATCATGGTCAGACAGGGATTCGGGCACATTGTCAACACATCATCGGCGACCGGTTTATTCCCGCAACCGATCAACGCTCCATACTGCGCAAGTAAACATGCGGTCGTGGGGCTGACTCTGTCATTGCGCATGGAGGGCGCCGACCTCGGCGTCAGGTTCAGTGTCGTCTGTCCCGGGCGCGTGCGAACCAGCATCTTTGAGAATACCGTCACGGTCAACGTTCCGCAGGACCGACTGAATACTCAGATGCCGCGCAAGATGATGAGTGCTCCTAAGGCAACGCAAGTGATTCTCGACGGCGTCTCTCGGAATCAGGCGGTAATCGTCTTTCCTGCGTCGATCCGATGGGCCTGGCGCGCTTATCGTCTTTTTCCCCGTGCCCTAGAGCGAGTTGCGCTCCCGCGAGTTCGGCAGATTTCGCGAATTCCGCGTAGACCCGGAGAGGAGATCGTGACGCTTGCTGTTCTGCCTCGGTGGGGAAGACCTGGTAGTCGGATCTGTCCCAGGGCACCTAGAACTCCGGTCTTCTGTCAGGTGAATCCCTATCCCAGAACGACGCTGCCGGGACGGTGGGACGGTTCGGCACGTTGACTCTCGTCGGCTGGCCGAACAACGTCCGCCAAATGGCCAACCACGAGCATGACGTGATGGCGCGACGAGTGATCGAGATCGGTTCAGGCGCGGGCCTGGGACGTGTCCACGATCAGCAAGCTCGTAGGACAGTGATGTGCCACTTTGTTTGGGACGCTACCCAACACGAAGCGGCGCATGCCGCTCATCCCCCGGTTGCCGACCACGACCAAGTCGGCGGTGGCGGCGGAGGCGACTTTGACCAGTTCCTCGCCGGCGTTCCCACCAACACAGTGCGCCTCCGCCTGGACGCCGGCACGGGCAGCACGGGCAATCGCCTGGTCGCAGATGAGCTGGCCCTCGCTATGAATATTCTCGTTCACTTCGATGAGGTCGACCGGCGGCACTCCGAGCTCGGCCCCGGTCGCGAGACTCGTCACCACCCTGTGCGCGTGCACAACATGCAAGCGTGCTCCGGTCAGACGCGCGAGTTCGATCGCCACGTCGAGCGCGACATTCGCGCCGGCCGACCCATCAGTCCCGACCACGATCGTCTGGAACATCGCCATCCTCCTCGCGTACTCTGCTCACCATTGCGAGCGCGGAGTTCTCTGGCTACAACAACGACTGTTAGCCGTCAACGGCATCGCCGAAGGCTACCGAGCCACCCCACGGCTGCCGAGGAGCAGATCGACCATGCAAAATCACCCTATCTCTGGGTCCGCTAAATATCCCCGTTCAGTGACGCCGGACTCGGGTGACACCCAAGCAGGCACTTCGGGGGCGGGCCCTCGACGGACCTGGTCGGTAGCCTCTAAGGGTGATTGCGACGCTCCGGATGTGGTATCGCCTCCAGAGGCTGGGGCGGTTGGCGTCTCAGAATGATCGAGTTGCTGCTCTTGCGCTTGCCGGAGATTGCCTCGACCTGTTGCGTTCTAGGGATCTGTCTTACGAGATGGTCACTGGCTGTTTGAGAGCCGTTGCCGATGTCTACGAGCGGAATGAGGATTGGGAAGCGGCTCTTCCGCTGCGGGAGGAAAACTGGCTGATCGAACAGGGCCGTGACAGGCCCGATGCCGCCGCAGTCATCGTGGCCATGGAATACGTCGCCACCGACGCGCGCCGGCTTAACGACCTCGAGAGGGCCAGCCAGCTGCAACGAAGAGCGCTCGATCATTGGAGAACCGCAGAAGGACTCACCAGCTTGAGAGCGTGCCGCTCAGAGGCCCAGCTCGGAATCACGCTTCAAACAATGGATCTTTCTGCCGAAGCGCGGCCTCTGCTCGAACATGCTCTTGAGTTTCTTTCAGATGATGAGCCCCTGATGCCCGGAACCTACTCCCGGCTGGCAAGCGCATTGTCGCGCCTGGGTGAACGTGAAGAGGCTGTACGAGTCGCGACGCAAGGCGTTGCTCTTCTGCTCTCTACCTATGGGAGCCATGATCCACGCACGTTTCAGCAACGCGAGAATCTGGCGGTCTTTCAATGGAATGTCGGGAACCGTGAAACAGCACATCGACTGCTGACCGATGTGCTATCGGCTAACAAGAAGCTTCATGAATCCCAACAACGGGACCTGTTTCGGGCACAAGAATGGCTGGATCGACTAGACGCGGAGATAAAGGAGTAGCCAATCGGGTGGTATCCCCATCTGCCGGGACGGTGCACCCACCGTGAAGTCGCCCCCGTTGACGCGCCAGCTGGCTATACCCGGCCGGGCGCCTCAAATCCGTTGTATATCGTGACGGTGGGTGGGCCGGTGACGCCGATAAGTTCAGTGACCTTCTGGACCTTGGGGTTGCCCTCGAAGAAGCTCTGGAACTGTTCAGCCGTTTCCCACTCGTCAATGACGACGAGTTCGCCCTCGCCCGCCACGAAGGTGTGGTGGATGATCCCACCGCCCTTGGTGTCCTCGGTGATCTCCTCTAGGAGCGCTGCGTTGGCCTGCAAACCAGCTATGGCCTTCTCGACGTCGGAAACTGGGAAGTGGGCGATGACGGTGACACTCATGACGGAGACCTCTCTTCGTATGGCCGAACCACCCAGCAGAGCGGTCCGGCCAAGTTAGGACATTTCTGCTGTGCCCGCTCTGTAGTCCTTTCGCGGAATCCTTCATTCTGGACGCTGATGGATGCCCCACTTCACCGGGACGGTGGGTGGTGCCGGCACTTCGGGGGCAGGTCTCGCCGTCTACGGCTTCAAGTGTGCATCGAAGAATGCGAGGATGCGCCGACGTGCATCTCGCGCAGAGTCTTCGTCGTAGCCCGATCCTGGCGAGAGTATTCCGAAGACCGGCTCCAAGACGGAGAACGGGAATGGATTCTTGTCTCCAGCACCTTGGTGATCGTTGAGAAATGAGTGTCCGGCCTCCGGGTATTCCCTGACATCATGTTCGACCCCGGCGGCCGTCAATGCCCGCTCAAGGCGATCGGCAGCCCCGCGTAGTGTGCGATCCTTGCCGCCGTAGCTTCCGACAATCGGGCAAGCCTGTCTCAGGTAGCTTGCCGTGTACGCGTCCTTCGGAGCGGTCCCGTAGTTGACGCTCGACGCCGTGAACCCGCGATCGGCTGCGAATAGCAAGGCGAACCCACCTCCCATGCAGTAGCCGATCACGCCGATCCTGCCCGTACAGTCCTCTCGGGCCTCCAGCCAGGTGCGCGCCGCCTCGATGTCGTCGAACGATCGTCCCCGTCCGGCGCGCACGTCACGCATGACCGAGATCATGCAGGCCAGCATCCCTCTCCCAGAGAAGAGGTCCGGCGCTACCGCGAGGTACCCTTCGCTCGCAAGCCAGTCGGCTTGGTTCCGTAGGTCTTGGCTCATCCCCATGGCGTCGTGGATGACGACGACACCTGGCCAGGGGCCCTCGCCCGCAGGTATCGACAGATAGGACGGCAGCTCGCCTGGGGTGGGGATCATTACCTCGGCCATCACGCCTCCTTCGACGTGGGTGGCCGTCCCGGACCGTTCCCATTAGTCACGTCACTCGATAGAACCCTTACCCCGAGCCGTTTGCCCCATTCTTCGGCTCGGACCTCCTCGCCCGGTTCGAGGTGATTCTTCAAGGTGACGAAGAAGCTCTCGGGCTTGGCCACCATCTCGAACCCGTGCCTCCGAAGCTTTCGGCTGATTGGCCTCGACGCTCTCCCTCTGAGAACTGCTGGACCCTTGAAGCGGGTGTCGAAGGCAGCAAATTTTGTGGTGCCATGGCCCAGCGACCTCAGCCAGTCACGCACGCCTGGGCCTTGGGCGTCGCGATCGAGCATCAGATCGTTCTTGGGCTTTTGTGCAGAGGAGGCAGCCCACTTTCGGGTGTGGGTTCGACTCATGCCACGAAAATGAGTGGGACCGCCCACCACGAGCAGGTCGGCGTCGCCCAATCGTTGGCTGCCAGCCTCACTCAACGGGATCACGACCACGTTGTCCAGCGGTTCGAGGCCCTTAGCAATGGCGTCGGCGATTGCGTGCGTGTTGCCGAACATCGACTCATAGATGATCACCGCCCGCATGGAGACACCTCCGGTGCTATCGCTTCCATTGCGACGCCTCCTTGTCCTTGGGGCGGCCCCCAAAACCATCCTTGGGCCGACACGCCCCGGCGGGTAGGGCCGAACGTCACGAGCGCTCGCCAAGGTTGTTTGACCCGGCCAGGGTGGCCCAGAACGCCGACTAGGGCGGCTAGAGCGCCTGACGCGTTCAGGAATGTAGACGGGTACTCCTAACAGCCGGTGGCGCAGGTTCAGTCGAACGTCCACCGTCGACGACCCTCGGCCGCCAAAAGCCGACCGAACTGAAGCCCTGGGAAGTGGCTCGCCGCGGCCGGGATATCCGAACCTTCGAGCTCCTTGGCCAGAGCCTCGCGTGAGTTTCGTGCGAGTTGCGCGTCGACGTCACCAATCATCTCCCAGTCGTCGCTGAGTAGCTCGGCGGGACAGTGCACGACGTCACCGAGGAGCATGACTCGCTCGGTCCCGGAGGAAATGACAATGACCGTGCTGCCGGGCGTATGACCGGGAGCGCTGCGGACATCCATGCCTGGAAGAATCCTTCCGTCGCCGCTCCACGTTTCGAGGCGGTCAGCGATCGGCGGAAGTAGTTCCGACGATGTTCTGCCACCCATCAAGGAGACGGACAGGCTGTCATCAAACGGCGCGGAACCCATGAAGAACTCCCAGTCCGCCTCATGACACCGATACGTGGCGTTGCCGAACAGACGGCGCTCCCCATCGGTGGCCCACCCGAGGTGATCGAAGTGAAGGTGAGTCAGAACGACGTCCGTTATCTCCGACGGCTGCACACCCAGGGCCGTCAGGTTCTTCATGAACATCCCCGTCCGATCTGGGGCGGCGTGTGGACCTATTCCGGTGTCGACGAGTGCGAGACGGTCACCGCTTCGCACAAGAAACCCGCCCATTTCGATCGGCAGCAATCCCTCTTCGTCTAGGAACTGAGAGTGCTGTAGCCAGTCCTGATCGGTCTTGTTGAACATGAGCGTCGGGGGTACCTGGAGACTTCCGTCCGATACGCCTTCGATCTTCACGGCTCCTATCTGCATCTGCCCGACCATAGTGCTGAGGGTGCCCAGTGCGTCGGGACGGTGGGACGCTCTGGCGCATCTCGGACAGGTCGAGGAACGCCTGCGATCCCGGTCAGGGAGACAGCGGGCAGAATCGATGATGTTGTGAAATTTGAACGGTGTCACGAGTGCGGGTTCAACGGCGAGGAGTGGAGCGATGCTGCAGCCATCTCGGCGATCGAAGGCCTGCCAACCCGGTTCGCTGATGTCGTCGTCGGTCTCAGTTCTGACGATCTACTCGGGCGACGAGTCGATGGCCTGTGGTCCATCTCTGAATACGCAAACCATGTGCGAGAGGTCCTATTTGGAATGAGGTTTCTACTTGACATTGCGGTCACACAGCCTGGAACCGACCTCGGTGAGTCGCCATCTTCACCATTCGAGCTCGAGCCTCGTCAGATCGACCTTGACGCCGCGCTGGCCGGTATGGAACGAGAAGTGACCTCGTTGCTCAGGGCCTTCTCGGACCTGTCTACCAACGAGTGGCACTCAGTAGTGACGCTGGATGGCGCCAACGTCGATCCGGACTGGATCCTTCGTCATGCGGTCCATGATTCGACGCACCACCTTCTTGACATCGAGCGCTTGCGCCGAGCTCTTTGATGGCGGGAGTGCCCCCGATCGCCCTTGTCCTCAGTCGGTCATTGCAACACCGGCCTGGTTGGCGAACAGTGATGTCGTCGATCGGGAGGTTCAGCAATGAGGCGGTTCAGCGAAGCTGAGAAGGAGACGATTTGGGACATGCGCGAAGCCGGAATACCGGTCAAGCGCATTGCCAAGCATCTGGGCAGGCAGAACGTGTCGTTGCGCACGTACATCGCGGATGCCGGTGGGAAGCGCCCAACCGCTCGGCAGCGGTCCGAGCTGCGATTATCGTTAGAAGAACGCGAGGAGATCTCGAGCGGCCTGGCCGTCGGTGACTCCATCCGGGCCATCGCCGAGGCCCTGGGTCGCTCCCCCTCGACGGTGTGCCGGGAGATCAACGCCAACGGAGGTCCAGACGAGTACCGCGCGCTGGTGGCCGACCGAGCTGCCTGCAGGCGGGCCAAGCTCGCTCGGTGCCGGCGCTCCGTGGGATGGTCGAGCGCAAGCTCGAGGCCAAGTGGTCGCCCCAGCAGATCTCGGCGTGGTTGGCTTCGCGGTATCCCGATCGTCCGGAGATGCAAGTGTCCCACGAGACCATCTACCAGTCACTTTTCGTCCAGAGCCGTGGAGCGCTGCGCAAAGAGCTTCATTCGTGACTGCGAACTGGTCGGGCCATGCCCCGAGCCAATGCCTACACCAAAGGAAATGTCGGACAGGGCCAGCTCCCCAACATGGTCATCATCTCCGAGCGCCCCGCCGAGGTGAAGGATCGGACCGTGCCGGGCCATTGGGAGGGAGACCTGATCTTCGGCAAGAAGATGACCTCGATCGCGACTCTCGTCGAGCGCCACAGCCGCTATGTCATCTTGCTCAAGCTCCCCAACGGCCATGGTGCCGAGGCGGTGCGCAAAGCGATGACCAAGCGCATCTTGACGCTGCCAGCCTAGCTGCGACGCTCGATCACGTGGGATCAGGGCAAGGAGATGGCCGAGCACGTACAGTTCACGATCGACATGGGAGTGCAGATCTACTTCTGCGATCCCAAGAGTCCCTGGCAGCGCGGCAGCAACGAAAACATCAACGGATTGCTCCGCCAATACCTGCCGAGGTCCTTCAGACCTCTCGCAATGCACTCAGCGGGAGCTCGACGCCGTTGCCCGCTCGCTCAACACGAGGCCTCGACAGACTCTGGACTGGATGACACCATCGCAGGCGTTCGCCGAGGCCGTTGCGTTGACCGACTGAGGACAAGCCGGATATCTGACGCATACTGATTCCGTGATGGGACTCGTGTCAGTAATTAGATTCAGACCTTCCAAGGCCTGAAAGGCCCGCAACCCTTTGACTGCCAGAACTCAGTTCGCCAAACCTCTACTTAATCTGTACAGCTAGCGTTGGAACTGTGCCGGGTGAAATTGAGCTGATCGTCTCCGGAGTTACTGGTGCCATGGCGGGGGGAATGGTGCGACCCATACTGGCTCCAGTAGATGCAGTCGCTGAAGTGTGGAGGGAGCGGATCAAGGACCGAATTGTCAGGACGGGCCAACGAGTGGAGCGAAAGCGAGAACTCTCGGACCGGGAACAGCAGCCAGTAAGCGAGCGCACTGCCGTCAACGCGCTAGCAGCTGCCGCACTGACTGACGATGAAGTTGTCCAGGAGTACCTAGCTGGTGTCATCGCGGCCGCTTCGCCATCAGATGACAATGCACACCTACTGGCATTGATAGGTCGCCTAAGTCCGATTCAACTCCGCCTACATTACGACCTCTATAGATCAATGTTCGGCTGTGTCAGGCACTACGTTGAACGCGCCGACAGTCATCCAGATTCAACGCTGGAGAGCCGCTGGAACGTTCGTTACGTCGTCAACGATTGTCGGTTCATCGCCCAATTGGACGACCATATTTATCAAAGCTCTACTTCGCTGCACCAAAGTGTTAGGCAACTCAGGCGTGAGGAACTCTTAGATGTGACGTCGGAGCTCGGGTCAAGGGTGACGTACAAGACCACCCGCTTCGGCCTGTACTTCTTCACTGCTGCGATTGGACTTCCGGACATGCCGTCTCCGGATTTAAATCTTGTCGTCGGCGAATCAGAAACGCTTGAGCTCGATCCGCCGGTCCTTACATCCCCTGTGATGCCATACCCCGTGTACGAGGAACTCGTGCCAGTTGGCCAGCGTCATCTCTTTGGCGAGGACAATTTTCGGGATTTAGTGGCCGAAGAACCGCATTGGACTTGGGAAAGGCTAGCTTCGCTAATGCGCGCTGAACGGGCGGAACGGCGTCAATTAAGAGAGGCGTCCTCTGGTGGGGAGAAAGCAAGCGAAGACTAAACCGCGGCCGGTGAACGCGAAGCGAACCTATACTCATATAGTTGAGTTGACCCCAAGTCCACCGGCTCGTACTGCTGAGAACGCCACACGGACCTTGCGGGCTTTCGGGTCGGCCGAGTCGCAACCTCGACGCCTTGGAGTTGAAGCCCATCTCTGACCTGATGGACAGCGAAGATGCGACCGAGCTGGTCTGCCACCTTTGCTGTGTTCTAGAACGAGGCCAGGGGTCTTGCAGGCGGAGGTCGCAGCGAAGGTACTGGCCGGGTCTGAGTCCGAAATCGCTCCGCGAGAGTTCGACGCAGGCCGGTCGAGCATGACGTGGCAACCTCCCAAGGATTAGCGCCCCGAGGTAGCCCCAAAACGCTGCCGGGCTTGGGCGCCAATGTGCGCACAAATCGCCAACTCATACCGAGCTTCGCGTCCTGCTCTCGAGGCAGCCAGTTTCTCGGTAAGACCCGACAGCCGCCGTAGCTTTGGACGACCTTGCCTGGGCACGGCATAGCTCATAGCCTCCGGATCGATGACCACTGCTTGCGAGCACCAGCGGCGGCCGTAATGCCCGAGAGCGAACTCCCTCCCGAAGAGCAAGAGCGTCGGCGCCAGGCGATTGCGAGCCTCATGCCTCTGACACCGTTCCTCAAGTGGATGGGTGTCGTCTTCGATAGATATGAGCACGATGACGTCGTGCTCCGAGTGCCGTTCCGAGAGGAACTGACCAACGACGGCACCTTCTACCACGGAGGAGTTATCGCAACTGCTCTCGACACTGCTGGGGCCGCAGCTGCTTGGTCAAACCATGATTTCGAGAAGGGGGCCAAAGCATCAACTGTCTCGATGTCGGTACAGTACGTGGGAGCAGCAAAGAAGTCAGACCTCCTATGTCACGCCCGCACCATCAAGCGAGGCAAGGAACTGACCTTCACGGAGATCACTGCCACTGACGCGGATAACACCGTCGTGGCGCACGCCATGCAGACCTATCGGATTGTTTGATTGAGTCGTTCCATCGGCTTTGGTCACGAACGCCTGATCCGATGACCCAGGGTAAATGTTCCCGACCGCCGGCTCTGTACGCCATATTCGGGAACCGGCAGAATGGACCACCATGGAATGGGTCCCGCCGAAGCCGCGACTGCAATGTGGCGGTGTAGCTCTTCGTCCGTTCCGGGCGAGCGATGCTGTCGCGGTCGCCTCAGCATGTCGGGACCCGGACATCCTCCGCTTCACCTTCATGAAGGATGGCCTCACTGAGGCAGAGGCTGGCGAGTGGATTGACACCGGCAACGAGCGGTGGCCTATCGGCCATCCTCGTTTCGCCGTCGTCAACGCACACGACGATCATCTCCTGGGGCAGGTGGGACTGAACTTCAATCCTCGACACGTGAGCGCCGAGGCGCACTACTGGGTTGATGCCTAGCTAAGTCGTTCCAGGTCGGGAATATGGCTGTCTTAACAGCATCCCAGGCTACGCATCACACAAACGCCTCGGGCGCGGCATCAATACCTCGCAGGTCGGCTATCTTCCTCACCGACGCGAGCCAGCGTCCGAATTGAATCACCTCTAGCCCGATCGGGTTTGGGAGCCCACGTTCTTTTAGAAGGACCTGTGTGTTAATGAGAAAGCTGACTCTGAATCTCGTTGTCGCGGCAAGCGTTGGCACAATGGTTGCCGCGGTCGTAGGGTCGGTATTCGTGGTGCCTGCCGCGGCGACCACGTCGCCGGCATCGAAGCCATCAACCAGCGTGCTCGTTCCCGTATCTGCGGCCAAGGAAGCGGGATTCACGAAGGTCGTCAACGCTCCCTCCACCTCAACGAACACCGGCGTCACGGGGTGCCCCTATGGAGCCCAAGAGGAATTCGCGAGCGCATCCGGAAACCTCGGGTTGGAGTCTGAGGTGCTGTACTGCGAATCAGCGGCAGACGCGGACACGCTCTTGAAGGGTCTTCGGTCCAACGGCAAGGCGCAAGCGGGTCTGAGCCCTCCGAAGAATCTCGGATCGACAGCCGTCGAGCGATTGGGGTCGGATTCGACCTACCTCATCGCCTGGCGCCGCGGCTCCGCACTTCGAGCTGAGCGGCCTGTCCACCGACCTGCCCTCGAGTTCGACGACAAGTACCACCACGGGGATCCCGGTTCCGCTTACCGCGCACGACAAGCAGGTGCTGGCAAGCGCAGCGACACAACAGAGCGCTAGATTCACGAATGTAACGGTTTCCTCGGCGACCAGCGGTTCGCCGGCCGATGCGAAGGCGCAGGCAGCCGCAAACGCAACGTCGGTCGCCGCCGGCTGTCCAAAGAATCCCGCAGCAGCGCTGCAAAAGCCGAAGTGGAGCAGCGAACCGGCCACGATCATCGATGCCGCAAAGGTCTATACCGCCACGAGTGAAGACAGATGTGGGCACATTCGTCATAGCGCTTGATGCAAAGGATGCACCCCAAACAGTCAACAACTTCGTCTTTCTGGTCCAGCACCGTTTCTTCGACTGCGTGATCTTCCATCGGGTCATCCCGGGGTTCATGGACCAGACGGGGGACCCTACCGGGACGGGGAGCGGCGGCCCGGGGTACACCATCCCCGACGAGCTGCCCGCGAAGGCATCGAATCCTGCCGACCAGTACCCGCTCGGATCCGTGGCCATGGCAAACACCGGCCAACCGCATAGCGGCGGCAGCCAGTGGTTCATCGTCGCCGGCGCGGAGGGCGAATCGCTACCGAACTCGTACTCCCTGTTCGGTCATGTCACTTCGGGGATGAGCGTTGTCGAAAAGATCAATGCGCAAGGAAGCGCCTCTGGAGTCCCTCCCGACGTCACTCATCGG
Source organism: uncultured Acidimicrobiaceae bacterium (assembly GCA_963725895.1). Classification (GTDB taxonomy): domain Bacteria; phylum Actinomycetota; class Acidimicrobiia; order Acidimicrobiales; family RAAP-2; genus Bog-473. The sequence goes on from CAVSAJ010000001.1 coordinate 462,930, forward strand.
ATTCTGAAGGTCACTATCACCTCGTCCTAACGGTCGGTATGCCCTGCCGGGAGTCGTCAGGATTAACTCAGTCCCGATAGCCCAGCTGTAGCGTTGTGCAATGTACGGGGGAGGGTCGTAGTGATCGTTTGCAACGATCCGGCCCCGAAGGTGCTGCGAAGACTGCAACCTTGGCAAAGCGCTTTTCGAGCGCTGCCGAACGTCGTTCTTCTGGTGGCGCTCACCGTTATCAGTACATCGAACGCTGCCCTCGCCTATGGGAGTACCGCTGGGGCGACCACCGCGGGTAACACCGCCACTGAGGTTTCCACCCCGCTTAGTTCGGTCATTCTCCCTGTCCGTCCCTGTGGCGACCTCACTTCGGTGCGGCACCTCCTCTCGCCAACACGAGTGCCGGTTCAGATCCTCTCGGCAAGACTGTCCGTCTTCACCGGCGCCGAGTATTGCCATGTGATAGGGGCGATTGGCGCAGATTTCTACTTCGACCTTCGCCTACCCCGATCTACCTATCGCGGCCAGTACGTACAGGAAGGGTGCGGCGGTTTCTGCGGGATCCTGTCCCCTCAAGTGCCGTTGGTAGCCGACGACTGCCCAGCCGTGACCGGGAACACCTTGGCGCTCGCCGTCGACAACGAGGGGCATGAGACAACATCGAATGCCGACGCTCGCTGGGCGGCCAACGACGCCAAGAGCCGTATCATCTTCGGCTCGACGTCGGAGCACCAGCTGGCCCTCGTGGGCAAGGCGCTCATCGCCGACTACTACGGCCGCGGTCCCACCTACTCGTACTTTGACGGTTGCTCCGATGGCGGGCGAGAGGCGCTCATCGAGGCCCAGCGCTATCCGCACGACTTCAACGGGATCCTGGCTGGGGCACCGGCCAACCTCGAGTCGGAGCTGAACGGCATATTCGAGAACTGGCTGATCCGGGTCAACACCGGACCCCGAGGTCGGGAGATCCTCACTTCGGAGAAGCTCCCGGCGCTCCACGCAGCGGTGGTACAGGCGTGTGGCCAGGGGCAGGGATACGTCCTCGATCCTCGGACCTGCAATTTCTCCCCGTCCAGTACCGAGTGCCACCGCCGGGTCACCGATGCCTGTCTGACGGCCGCTCAGGTTCGGGTCGTGACCTCGCTGTACCGCGGTCCCACCGACGCCGCCGGCCAGTCCCTGTACCCGGGCGGCGAGCCCTTCGGATCGGAACTGGCCTGGTCGGGTTGGTTCGTCGCACCATCCGACGATCGGGACTGGCCCCGGAACATGCCGTCCTACCAGTTCGCCACCAACTATCTGCGCTTCATGGCGTACTCGACGGATCCATCGAACTCGTTCAACCTGTCACAGTTCCACTTCACCTTGTCGGCCTATCGGCAGTTCGAGCGCGCTCTCCGAGACCTACGACGCCACCGATCCCGAGCTGGCCTCGTTCGCTGCGGACGGGGGAAGGTTGATCATCTACCAGGGGTGGGCCGACGAGGTGATTCCGCCGTTCGGCACTGTGGCCTACTACGGAGCGGTGGCCGACGCCGCCGGAGGTTACTCGGCAAGCCAGACGTTCTCTCGCCTCTACATGATCCCGGGGCAGTACCACTGCTTGGACGGAGGTGATCCGGCGCTCGCCGGCGCCAATCTCCTCACACCGCTAATCGACTGGGTCCAGAACGGCAAACCGCCGGGAACTTTTTCGTTCAAGCTGGCATCTACGAAGGGCCCCCAGAACGAGACGGCGGGTGGCGGGTCGCTGTCGGTGGCGCCGCTCGATCCACTGGCGTCCCTGCCCCTCGCCTCGAATGGCCTCAACGCCAGTTATAACTGGGTCGGATCGTTCGGCTCAAACGAGCCCGGTTGAGCGGCGCTTCGGGCACTCAACGCCGATCCACGATCCGGTGACCTTGAGCGGGCCCCGCGCTCCCGTGCTGACTGCCCCCAAATGTTCATCGAGGACGCTGTCTCAGGGTGGCCCCGAACGCCGGGCTGCGGTCATTCGGCGAATCCTGCATGTTGCTCACGGCCAGGTGTACCGTCAGAGTCATGCCCGGCGCCCCGATGCAGAGTCGATGGGAACGATTCAAGCTGTGGCTGGCTAAGCGTATTTCCAACCGAAAGTATTGACGCTGGTTCTAGATGCCCCTGTTCGCCTGTGTCCGGATAGCAGGCGGCGTTCTAGGGAGGGAGTAGCTAGTCTGCGGTCGTCAATCGCAACAGTTGATCCGAGGATTACGCATGTCCATCATCTGCGAAGTACACGACCTCGACGTCAGGGCAGCGAAGACCTCCTTGCGGCTCGCCGGCTACGTGTTGGAGCCAGAGACAGCGAAATTGCTCGACAACATGATCACCGAAGGGTCGCTTCGCTTGAAAAGGCTGACATTCGGATCCCGGCGCAGAAGAGTCAATAGGAGACGACGGCGTGACGCCCGGCGTGCCCTCACTGCGATCCTGCAGGCCTGGGCGGACGCACAGTCAGAGACCAGCACACGAAAGGCCATCGGACTCGACACGGCTCAGCGAGTCCTGAGTGAGATCACCCCAATGCCACCTTGGTGTTGACCAGGGCCCTCTTCGAAATATCGACGGCACAAAAGACGGACGCAAGGTAGAGCTGCAATGCGCATCGCCGGAGTGAAGCATTCGGATGGCCTGCCCCAGTAACGCCGGGAGTGGGGGCGCAGAGTCGGGCACTGAGCAGTTCTTCTGTCGGTTCGTCGACACCCGTTCTAGGCTGCTCTACGTGGCACCTTCGGACGACCACCGGCGCATCGAGCAGCGGATCAAAGAACTCAGAGCATCGCTCGCGAAGTATGAAACGGGGACTGCGCAGCTGGATGCAGAGGCAATGGCCGACCTGACAAAAGCCGTGCATGACATCGGTGACCATCTCATGGAATTGTCGGGACGCATCGATCGGATCGAAGACACCCAGGAGGAATGGACGACCCGTGGTTGGATCCCGCCACCGGGAGGTGAATCGGACTCCGCTGTTTAATGCGAAGTGGCATGCCGTTGTGGGCCGCCACATGCGGTGAGAACCGAGAACACAGAAGCCATTGAGTCTGCGGGTTGGCTGGAACCGCGCATGTCGCTGGCTGAGCGCGACGTTGCCAGGGGTGTCTAAATGTCCCGGTTCGTCGGGACGGTGGGTTAGTCGTTCTGCTAGTGACCGTCCTTGCCCACCGACTTCCGCGCGAAGAGCCAGTAGGCGAGCGAGTTGCCCATCTGTGCTGCGCTAGCCAATCGCCACAACCACTTCGGGCCACGAATCTGGCTTGGATCTCGGTGCCGGATGTCTCTCCAAGTGAAGGCCGTCACGGCGATGTGCAACACAATGAGGCCAGCAAGGAGTTTCGGATCGGGCTTGCGTTGGGCCACCCACGAAGTGTGCCACCTCAGGTCCTCCCCTTCGCCGCCGCCCTGCCCTCGTACGTCGGTGGTCGTATGCGACAAATACGTCGTGCTTCAGGACTTCAGGCTGAAAATCACAGCTGGGTAGTAGAGAGGAGCCTCCAATCACTCTGGCCCTCGGAAACCGAGCGCCTGCAGTGCTCCTGCTCGGATCCCCATCCGCCGGGTCGGTATGACACTTCCGCACGACTGGGCACGGGGAGAAGACGTCCTGAACAAGTGGTTGATCGGTGCTCCCATCTGGCTGCCGATAGCGTGAATCCCATGCAGACGCAATCGACAGGCGATGTGAAGACCCAGGTGAGTGACGGCGTCCTCACCTTGACGATCGATCGCCCGTCGAAGCGGAATGCTCTCACCCAAGCGATGTACACCACATTGGCTGACGGTCTTCAGCGCGGCAGACGAGGACGAGGGAATCGGAGCGGTGGTAATAACGGGCGTCGGCGATGTGTTCACCGCCGGGAACGACCTCGTTGACTTCGCGTCAGGTGAGAACCTCGACGAGGTTGCTCGCTTCCTCTTCACCATCTCGTCGGTCCGTGTTCCGATCGTGGCGGCTGTGAACGGTCTGGCCGTGGGCGTGGGACTGACGCTCCTCTTGCACTGCGATCTTGTCTACGTCGAACCGACTGCGAAGCTGTGGGCGCCATTCGTCGAACTGGGCCTCGTCCCCGAGGCCGCTTCGAGCTTGCTGTTGGGCAAGGTGGTCGGAGAACGCCGGGCGTCGGAGCTCATCTTGAGTGGTCGGCACATCGACGGGCGAGAGGCTGCTGAATGGGGATTAGCGAATGCCGCGGTCACGCCCGCACTCGAGGTCGCCCTCAAAGCGGCTCACGGCCTTGCCGCTCAGCCGGCGAAAGCGCTACGGGCAACCAAGGCCCTCTTGCGCTCGGACGAGCAGACGGTCCAGGGTCGCATGACAGAGGAAATGACAGCCTTTCGTGAGGCTCTCGCTGGACCGGAGTTTGCCCGGATTGTCCGGGTCCGCCTTGAGTCAAAGTGAGCACGCAGCTCCTGGCCTCAGGGTAACCCCATACGACGGATCGGTGAGCCATGTCGAGCCGGGCTTGGCTGCTAAATCGAACGGTTGTTATGGCTGCAGCCTCATCCCCCAGATAGGGTCGGGTCAAGAGAGTGCTCTCGTTGGTGACCGGGTAATGCGTCGAGCGGCGTCCTGCACGCAGACGCGCGCCACGAAGGCGCCGGGCTCAACGTCGGGTGAGAAGCCCGCCAGAGGCTCTGGCGTTGCACGTTTGGTTGCAGTCAGCCTCTTCGCCTGTTGCGCTAGGCTTGCCCTCCGCCGTTCACCCATTCTGAACTGGTGTAACGGCACACGGGCTGTGGCGCAGCTTGGTTAGCGCGCTTGACTGGGGGTCAAGAGGTCCCGGGTTCAAATCCCGGCAGCCCGACTCAAAGCGTGCGGCCCAGGGAAGTCTGAACGCGAAACGACCCCGCCTCCTGGGGAGTCAGAGGTCCGGGGCCATCTCGCCGCCATTCGCCTAAGCGCACCGCCACGCCAATCATGCGCCGTGACGAGCGAGCCGTCTGTCGCGCGGCCGACGCGGCGAGTGTGTCCGAGAACACACTGAGTCAGGACTGACGCGACGCGACCCAGACGTGGAACTGAGCAGCGGTTCAGGTGGGATTCGGCAGGAAAGAAATGTCGACGCTTCCTACCTTGCCACCCTCGTCGCTGAAGCTCAGTGTGCAAGAGATGCCGATTGACTGCTGGGCTGGTGTGGGGGGGCACGGATAAGCCTGGGCGTCTGTCTCCGCATTGCCGCCGCTGCTGTCGGTGGGACAGACCGAGATCAGATAGCCGGCCCCGCAGGGCGGCCCAGGGGTCGGAGATAGGGTCGTAAAGGTGAGACCGAGGGGCAGGTCACCGATCGAAGTGGTGGACTTCGCGTTGGCAAGGGAGATGCCGCTACACGAGACCGGGACTCTCTCGTTAACGGGTGCGGGCAGGCTCACTGTCGGCTGACTCGGGTCATCGCTGCACTCCATGGCCACGCCCAGTGAGTTGTCGTCATAGCCCGAACCGGTCAGTGTCACGACGGTGCCCCCGTTGAGGCAGGTGCCTGGCGTAGCCGTCATGCTGGGCGGACCGACAGTCGTCACCGCCTGCGGGATACAGCCGGTGGACTCGATGCCAACATTGGGCGATTGCGCAAGCGGTTCCGTTGGCAGCTTGGCTGCGTCGCCGCGGCTCTTGCCAAGAAGGTGGCAGTCCCCGGAATCGACGGGGCCGTTGCATTCGCATAGGTGACCTGTAGAGAACACGTCTTACACATGGTCAGGTCATTCACCACGATGTGCTGATTGACAACGCTCAGGATTCCGCTATTGGTTGTCACATAGCCAGGGTCCGATGGAAGTGTCGCCTCAGGATTCGTCCAGCCCGTCGGAATGATCACCTTCACCTTTCCGTCTACGAGCCGATGGGTGCCGGGAACGTAGGTGAAGATAAGCGTGTTGCTCGTCGACCCCGCAACCACGACCGTGGGAGCCACCGTCATTGTCCCGGGACCGTTGACTGCCGCAGACACAGTGCTCCCGCTCACCAGCATCAACCCGGTTCCGATCAGCAGTATCAGGGCCGTTCCCCTCATTCCCACCAAACCTCGGCGCATGGCAGTAGATCCCTTCGCTCGCGGGTTGCTGAACGTACCTGGGCGGGGTGGATATGTCTTGGCCGGCAGTGCCGGAGTTCGGCGATGATTCCACGCGATTACGCCAACCGGGGCCTGACGTCGCCCAACCCGGTGCCGTCGCCGGCTGCCGCGGCGGCGTGAACAGAAGTCGCCCGGGGTGGAGAGGGCCCCAGCACCTACGGCCGTGAACGAACGTAGGGCGCACGTATCGTGGCCTTGTGCTGACTATCTACGGCGTCACTGTCTTGACCTTCATGATGGTGATGTACGCGCTGGAGCGGCGCGACCACCGATTCATTCTGGCCTTTGCCCTCGGATGCGCCCTGTCGAGCAGTTACGGGTTCTTGAGTGGGGCGTGGCCCTTCGGAGTTATCGAGGCCATTTGGTGCGTGATCGCCGTCTACCGGTTTCGTTCGGGGTCGTCAGCACCGGCAGGGCCTCACGCCGCGTAGTTCGGGAGTTCCCCCCGAACCATCGCCCAGCAGCCGCTCACTTCGGCCATGAAGCCGGAGCGCGGCCGCCGGGGCGCGGTGACAACTGAGCCAGTGACTGAGATCGGAGCCGGCTCCGAGCTGACGATCCTCACCTTGAGCGTGGCCGTGGAGTCGGCGACAGGCATACCGAACCAAACCACCCCACCATGGCCCGCCGCTGCAACACGGGTCACGATGGGGGTGCTGCCCGATGGGTTCAACCAGTATGGGGCGCAGGCTCTCGCCTCGACAGCCTCAATTCAGGGGGGTCTTGGGACGACGGGTGCACGTCTTTCGCACTGAGCGAGCACGGAGCCTGGCCGCCGCTGCCGGTCATCCTCCGAGACGAAATGCAGCCCCCGGGTGCGCTACGAGAAACCCCGGGGCCGTCGCTCGTGTGGTCCGGCCTTTTGGGGAACGGGGAATCCGGACCACAGAATTCTTACCCACCGGGCTCGCACATAAAACGATCCCTGCCATCTGGGATCAGTCGGGCCACCACTCCAGGGGAGCAACGAGGCCGGCGCTACCCCTCATCCAGAGTTCGGTCCGATGGTCCTTGCACGTCCACAACGGCCCGACTCGGCCCTCGGCGTCGACGCCTGTGGCGTTGTGCACGAGGGTCAGCTCCCGGTCGCACCCTTCCTTGGAACAGGTCCCGATCTGATCAGTCATTTCCTTGCGTCCACTCTGCCACTCAGACACATGAGTTGCTTGCGTGCACATTCTGCGCGCACGGGGTCTCCGAGAGAAAGCCGGTGAGGAGGCCTGGGGCGAGCAGGCACGAAAGAACGACTCCCGGGTGAGGGCGAGCCGCCGCCGCGGCCGATCCCCCCGAGCCAGGCAACCACCAACAGTTCGCGGAACCGTCGCGTGCCAACTGGACCTCTGCAGCACCCTGGCGGCGCGTCCCAAGCCGTGAGTAACGTCCACCTGCTCAAGAAGGCCTGGCTAGTGGGAGTCGTCGGCGGGTGCGAAAGGTTCATCACCCCAAGCTTGTGCAACGGTCTGATCGTCGGTGGATTGTCGTCTGCGAAGACTGCGACCGGGATCGCGAATCGTCGACACCTGTCGGCATCAACACCCCTGTCGAGTCGCGAGAGGTGGCATTGCTCATGTGGGAGAACCATTGCGAGCGTCGCCGTCCCCCGGCTCGTCGGGGCGCGTAATGCCGATCCTTTGTTGTGGCGAGGTTGTCGCGTTCGGGTCCGAACGGCCCTATGAGGTCCCCAACACAGTCGCCACAATCGCTGAGAGAACGCGCAGGTCCGACGATGTTTAGAAAACCGGCCCTGCAGTTCAACACGACCATGGGTGACGAACCGACCGCAGTCAATTGGCGAATCAGGGCGATGACGGTCCTCCACCGCGTCACGGCGGCGGAGCGGCGCTTCGCTGCATCAGTGAGGGTGAACAAGGTCACGATGCTGGCGGCCGCGGACGAGTTGGAGGCGGCGACCAGGGACGCCAAGGCGTGGGTGGCAGTGAACCCGTGTCCGGATCCCAAGCTGGAAGCTCACGTAGCCTGGATGCTCGACACCTGTGTCGAGGTCGCCCTGACCGCTCAACGTGCTGTGACCGGCCCCTTCGCCAACGTGGAGTTGGTCATGGAGCGTCTCGGCAACCTGTTGGCCGTCATCGACTTCCACGCGCAAACGCTCGACAGCTGGTAAACGATCCTCGTCGCGGCTTTCGTGCCGGATCTGCCCTGGCGGCGGATGCAGAGGCAGTGGGGCGCGGTGACCGGACCTCCCAGCACTCCCCCCAAATCACCGCGCCCCTCCGAAACACATGTTGGTCTAGCGCGCGGCGCGATCGATAGGGCCGTTCGAACCAACCGTTTCACAACACAAGGACAACTGGCAACGTACGGACAACACATCGTGCATCGGAGCTGCAACGAGTCGGCGAGCGTGAACGCAGCACAGGAATAAAGGAAGGGGCGGTGGCGGTCCCCCCCGACCACCGCCCCTTCACGTGACATGGTGTGCGCAGCGCATCCCGTCGAACTAGAGCCGTTCGACACCAACAACATCAACGGGAACACAACGCCGCGCCCATCCAGCGGCGTCAGTCCGGTCTGGGGGACGGCGCAAACAGCCCACAATTCAGCGGCCGCACCCTCGGCCACACGACCCCGAAAATGTTACGTTGCCCCGGCTGATCCCATTTCCTACGCGCAAGAGGGGGGCGAACGGAGATGCGGCACCATTCGGGCGTGCGCGCCGGGTCGAGTTCGTTGGCGCGCGCGACATTCGCGCTCGCGGCTGGGGTCGGTTCCGCGCTCATTGCGGTCAGCGTCGGTCCTTCAAGCTCAGACGCGTCACCCATCGTCCCGCCGAACAACCCTTCGGTCGACGTGCCACCCCAGGTGATCCCCGCCTGCACCACCTCTCCGGTTGACGACACCAGCGCCCAGTGCATCGACTCGGTTCTCCACAACATCAACTATGCGCGTTCTCTGGAAGGTCTCGGCCCGATGGTTCTGCCCAGTACGTACGCCAGCGATACGGTGCCCGTGCAGCAGCTGATCATCGCCGACGAGGAGCGGGGTGACCGCGGACTTTCGGAATTCTCCGGCCTCGACCCCGCTCTGAACGCCGCGTCCCTGACTGGGGCAGAGAACAACCAAGACCCGCAACCACCAACTGGCTACACCTATACCTCGGGCGGTGCCAACTTCGCCCTGGATTACACGCCCCTCGGCGCCGACTTCGCCTGGATGTACAACGACGGGTACGGGGGCACGAACGCCGAGTGCACCTCGCCCGGCAACGCCAACTGCTGGGGCCACCGCGACAACATTCTCGGGAACTGGACGACGACCGGCTCTCAGACCGCGCAGATGGGTGACGCCGACACCGCCTCGGGTCAGTATGCGCAGGAGTTCATGAACCAGACCGGCACGGCCGACTCGCTGGTCGACCCCGTCAACACCAGCTTGCTGCCAACACCGGCGACGGCGGCCGCGCCAGACGTCGTCCAGGTGCTGCCCGCCTCGACATCGACGACGGCGGCGGGGACCCCGGTCACCATTGAGGGCAACTACTTCGCCACGTCACCCGTGCCCCAGGTCTTCTTCGGCGGCGTGCCGGCGACCAACGTCCAGGTGAACTGGGACGGCGAGCTCACCGCTGATGCACCGGCCGACCCCGCCGGCACGGCACGGGACACAGTCGTCGTGACGGTCAGCACCGGCGCGGGTTCGTCGAGCTCCTCGGGCTTCGCACAGATCAACGAATTCACCTACGCGCCGTCCAACGCGCCCTCCATCACGTCGATCACTCCCGCGTCGGGAGCGCAGGTGCCCTCGGGGAGCATCACCATCCAAGGGTCGAACTTGGCGACCGGTGGCGCACCGATCGTCGACTTCGGGACCACCGTCAGCATCGGATTGAGCGGCAACTCGAACACTCTCACGGCCACCATCCCGCCGTCGGTGAGCCCCGGCACGGTGAACGTGACGGTCACGACGCCCGACGGCACGAGCGCGGTGTCGGCCGCGGTCGAGTTCTCCTACACCGGCAGCGGCTCGACCACCGCGCCGAGCATCACCAGCGGCACCTCGACGACGTTCTCCTATGGGACCGCGGGCGTGTTCGACATCACGACGACGGGGACACCCGACGTCAGCTCGGTGACCGATACCGCCTTCGCCGGGTGTACGCCCTCTGCGCTGCCCGCCAGCATCCGTCTCCTCTACAACGGGGGGACCAACGCCACCGTCGAGGGCAGCCCGCAGCCGGGCGACGGGGGGACCTACACGGTCTGCCTCAACGCCTCGAGCGGCATCGCACCGGTGGCGACGCAGGCCTTCACGCTGGTCGTCAACGCCCCGGCTGCGACGCCGCCGCCCGCGCCACCTTCACCACCCGCCACGACGCACGGGTACTGGTTGGTCGGCTCCGACGGGGGCATCTTCACCTTCGGCTCTGCCCAGTTCTACGGCTCGACCGGCTCCCTGCACCTGCAGCGGCCCGTGGTGGGCATCACGCCCACGGCAGACCGTGGCGGCTACTGGCTCGTCGCCTCCGACGGCGGCATTTTCGCCTTCGGTGACGCCGGGTTCCACGGCTCGATCCCCGGCGCCGGCCTCAGCCCAGCTGGCTCGGGCCAGCCACACAGCCTCAACGCGCCCATCGTCGGGATGGTGCCCTCGAGCGACGGCGGGGGGTACTTCATGGTGGCGTCGGACGGCGGCGTCTTCGCGTTCGGCGACGCCCGCTTCGAGGGTTCGTGTCCTGGCATCGGCGGCTGCGCCGGCTCGGCGGTGGCGGTCGTCCCCGACGCGACAGGCAACGGGTACTGGGTCATCACCAGCATCGGGGACGTCTACACGTTCGGCGACGCCGCCGATCACGGCGCACCTGGCGCGCAGAGCTCGTCGATCACCTCGGCCGTGGCCACGCCGAACGGGGGCGGCTATTGGATCCTCGACGGCGGCGGGCAGGTGTTCAACTTCGGCAACGCCGCCGCCCTCGGCAGCCTGCCCGCAGGCGCAGCCGGCGGCTTCGACCCGGCCTCGGCCATCTTCGAGACGTCCGACGGTGGGGGCTACTGGGTCGCGACGGCGCTGGGCAAGGTGACGCCCTTCGGGGACGCGCCCAACGACGGGGACATGTCAGGCACGCACCTCAACGGGCCGATCATCGCGGCGTCCGGCTCCTGAGGCGGAGCGCGCTCCGGCGCGTTGGAATCTATCGTGGGGTGACGGACCGACCTCCAGGGAGGCAGACATGGGTATCTTCCAACGGGCGCACGACATTGCGCAGGCGAAGGCGAACAAGGCGCTCGACGCCGCCGAGAAGCCCGACGAGATGCTCGACCTCTCCTACGAGAAGATGCTCGAGCAGATCACCCAGGTGCGCCGGGCCCTCGTCGACCTCGCCGCGTCGAAGAAGCGGCTCGAGCTCCAAGAAGAGCAGTTCCAGCACAGCGTCGACCACCTCCAAGACCAGGCCAAGCAGGCGCTGCAGGCGAACCGCGAGGACCTGGCCAAAGAGGCGCTGTCCCGGAAGGCAGCGGCCCAGCAGCAGATCGACGAGATGGAGCCACAGCACCAGCAGCTGGACCAAGAAGAGCAGAAGCTCACGGCGACGCTCAACGCCCTGCAGAAGCGCGTCAACGACTTCCGCACCCAGAAAGAGACGCTCAAGGCCCAGTACACCGCGGCAAAGGCCATCTCGACGGTGGACGAGAGCGCGGCCGGTATCTCGAAGTCCGTCAACGACTCGGGCGCCTCGCTGCAGCGGGCCCAGGACAAGATCGCCACGATGCAGGCTCGCTCGGGTGCCCTCGACGAGCTCCTCGAGTCGGGCGTGCTCGAAGACGTCGGTGGCGGGACCGACGACATCCAAAAGGAGCTGGACCAGGTCGGCACCGACGCGCAGGTCGACGACGAGCTGGCCGCCCTCAAGGCGCAACTCGGCACGGGTGCGCCCGAGCCCGACGCCTTGACCGCCGCCCCCGCGGCGGAGTCTGGGGATGCAGAGGACTCTCCGAAGTCCGACGAATCGGCGCCCGCCACCTGACCCGCCGCAGCGCGCCGAGGCCACGCACCCACCGCAGGGCGCTGCGCTCAGACGCCGGGGGTCTCGTCCACCAGCGTTGCCACGGCGTCCGCCAGCTCGGGGCCGCCGTCCTCTTGGACGAAGTGGCCCGCGCCGCTGATGGTGACGTGGGCCCGTCCGGCCGCGCCCGGCACGTGGGCCTGGAGCACCTCGGCCCAGCCGCCCGTCCCGGGGTCGCCGTCGGAGAACGCCGTGAGGAAGGGGCCCTCGAAGCCGGACAGCGCGTCCATGGTGCGCCGGTTCAGCCGCGCGCACGCGCTCGAGGGGGTGAGCCCCATCAGCAGCGGCAGCTGGCGCGGGCCGGCGCAGAAGGTCTCGGCGGGGAAGGGTGCGTCGTAGGCCGCCAGGACGGCGTCGGGGACGACCGATGCGGTGGCCCCCTGGACGAAGAGGCTCGGCCGGAGCGGCATGAGCTCTTGGGTGAGCCGCTGGTAGTCGAGGAGCGCCGGTTCCACCGTCACCGTCCCGTCGGCGGCGGCGTGGCAGGCCCAGGCCAGCCGACCGGCCAGCGAGGGGTCGGCCGTGTGCAAGGCAGTGTTGGACGCGACGACTCGGCGCACGAGACCGGGGCGCGTACTGAGCAGCCCGAGCCCGAGCGGGCCGCCCCAGTCCTGGACGACGAGGGTGAGGTGCGTGAGCCCGAGCGCGTCGACGAACTGGGTGATCCACTCGACGTGTGCCTGGACCGAGTGCGCGGTGCGCAACAGGGGCTTGTCGGAGCGGCCGAACCCGATCAGGTCGGGTGCGACGGCCCGCAGGCCCCGCGCCGCCAGGCCGGCGACCACGCGGCGATAGAGATAGCCCCACGTCGGTTGGCCGTGCAGCAGGAGCACCGTCTCGGCACCCGCCGGCCCCTCCTCGACATAGTGCATCCGCACCCCGGAGGGGAGCACCGCATATCGAGGTTGGTGGGGGAAGCCGGGCAGGTCAGCGAACCGCTGCTCGGGTGTGCGCACCAGCTCCACGTCGCTCAGTGTGGCGCACCGCTGGCACGCCGGCGGCGGGCCTGGTGGACTCGGTGCCCGTGAAGGGGGATGGACACGACGTCGCGGTGGTCGGGGCGGGCCTGGTCGGCCTGTCCCTCGCCTATGAGCTCGCGTGCCTCGGTGCCACGGTCACCGTGGTCGACGCCGCCCATCCTGGGCGGGCGACCGATGCCGGCGCCGGGATCCTCTCGCCTGTGACCAGCCACGAGATGGACACCGCGTTGTGGCCCTTCCTGCGCCAGGCCGGCGCGCACTACCCGGCGCTTCTGGCGCGCCTCGCCGTCGAGGGCGCGGACATCGACGCCGCGGGGTACGGCGCGTGCGGGATCCTCTCGCTCGGCCTGCGGGCCAGTGAGGACGAGTGGTTCGCGCCCTTTGCCGACGTCGTGCTCCGCCGCTCGCCCGGCGAGGTGTCCGAGATCACCCCCGAGGAGGCCGGGTCCCTCTTCCCACCCCTCGGGCCCGTCCACCGGGTGCTCCACGCGCCGCGATCGGCCCGGGTCGACGGGCGCGGCATGGCGGCCGCGCTGCGCGAGGGCGCCGTGGCGCGCGGCGTCGCCTTCGTGCAGGGGGCGGTCGAGGGGATCGAGGCGGACGGTGTCGCGGGCCCGGGCACGCGGCAGCTACGCGCGCTCTCTGTGACAGGCCACGGGCCGCTCGCCTGCGACGCCGTGGCCGTCGCCGGAGGCGCGTGGTCGCCCGCGGCGGGGGCGTGGTTCGCCTGTTCGCTCCCGGTCGGACCGACCAAGGGGCAGATCATCCACCTCGGTGTCGAGGGCGACACGGGGGAGTGGCCGATCGCGCAGCCGCTGCTCACCCACTATCTGGTCCCCTGGCCCGGCGGGCGGGTCGCCTGCGGGGGCACGTTCGAGACCGGCGCCGGCTACTCGGTGCGCGTCACCGCAGCCGGCCTCCAGGAGCTGCTGCGCGAATGCCTCTCCGTCGCACCGGGGCTCCGGGACGCCACCTACCTCGAGACGCGCGTGGGGCTCCGGCCCACCTCGGCCGACGACCGCGCGCTCGTAGGCCGGGTGCCGGGCTGGGGCGAACGCGTGGGTCGCCACGGGTCACGGCGCGAACGGGCTGCTCCAAGGGCCGTACTCGGCGCGGGTGCTGGCCCACGCCATGGCCGACGCCGAGCTCCCGAGCGACGAGGCGCCGCTGCCGATGTCGTTCGACCCCGGCCGTTTCGCCTGAGAGCCGAGCGGACCGCGGCTCGTCACATCATCCACCTCGGCCCGGCGCGCTGCGGAGAGACTGGGCGCCGTGGACGGGCTCGTGAACGTGCTGAAGGGGACGCTGCGCCAAAACGGCAGCGACACACCCGCCACCGAGGAGAACGTGCTGGCCGCGCTCGCCGGCACAGGGTTCTTCTGGCTGGACCTCGACGAGGAGCCGGGTGACGGCACCGTGGCCGAGCTGCTCTCGGTCCACTTCGGATTCCACCCGCTGGCCGTGCAGGCGAGCGAGCGCTTCTCGCAGCGTCCCCGCATCGACGACTACGACAATTTCGTGTTCCTGGTCGCGCGGGGGGCGGACCCCGACCACACCGGTCAGAACGAGGTGCACTGCTTCTGGAACGACCGCTACGTCGTGACCGTGCACCGGGGCGAGTGCGGCCCGATCGGCCACGTGCGCGAACGCATGGAACGCCATCCCGCGGCGCGCGAGCTGGCGGCACCCCAACTGGTCGTCGTCTACATGGTGATGAACTCGTTGGTCGACAGCTTCTTCCCGGTCCTCTCCGACTTCGACGACAAGATCGACACGCTGGAGAGCTCGATCTTGGAGCGCCCGACGGAAGCCCAGCTGGGCCAGCTCTTCGACATGAAGCGCAGCCTGATGGAGATGCGGCGCGTCGTCGCCCCCGAGCGCGACATGATGGCGAGCATCAACGACGGCGTCACCGACGTCCCGGGCATGACCGACGAGGCGTCGCGGTACTTCCGCGATCTCTACGACCACCTCATCCGGTTGGCCGACCTGATCGACAACTACCGGGACCTGCTGTCGAGTGCGATGGACACCCACCTCTCGACCGTGTCCAACCGCCTCAACGTCGTGATGAAGCAGCTGACCATCATCGCCACCATCTTCTTGCCGCTGAGCTTCCTGACCGGCTTCTTCGGTCAGAACTTCGCCTACCTCGTGCGATCGATTGCGCCGACGTGGACATTCTGGGTGCTCGGCGTCGGTCTCGAGCTCGCCGCGGTGGTGTCCCTTCTCATCATGTTCCGCAAGCGGGGCTGGCTGGGCGGGCCGACGGTCTGAGGGGGGACGGGGCGCCGGGCAGCCACGGCGGGCGCTCCGCGGTGTGCACCTCGTAGTCGTTCCACCACGCCGCACAGCCCTCGGGGATCGGGAAGCCGAGTTGCTTGCGGCGGTCGACCAGCTCGCGAATCCGCTCCTTCTGCTCGCGCACCAACGCGAGGGTCCCGGCGTCGGCCCGGTCGGCCCGCCCCGCCGCCCACAGGGCCTCCTCCAGGCGCCAGGCCTCACGGCGCGCCTCGACGATGGCATGGGTGCTGTCCGCGATGTCGGCGCGTACTTGGGCGTCGCCCTCGGCCAAGAGGTCGGCGGCGCGCAACCAGCCGTAGTCCTTGTTGATGCGCAGGAGCCCGGGCTCGATCTCGAACAGGCCGACCACGTCGACCACGGGGTCGATGGTCGTCAATGTCGTCCCCTCGGGCAGCTGCACGCCGAGGTTCGCCTGCTGCCGCTCCGCTACGCCGATCATGCCCATGGCACGCAACCCGATGGCGCCCGCCGGCGCGTCGGCGTAGTCGCGCTCGTCGCGCGGCATAGCGAGCGGCACCGCGACCACCGCGATGATCCGGGTCGCGCCGAGCGCGGCGGCCGCGCGCACAGGGATGATCTCGACGACGCCACCGTCGACGTAGTCGTCACCGGCCATGTGGCGCGGCGGGAAGACCATGGGCACGCTGGCCGACGCGATGGCGCCCTCGACCACACCGACCGGACCCGCCGACTCACCGGGGGCCGGCGTCCGGGCGTCTGATTCCACGATGGCGCCGTGCTCGGTCACGAAACGCAGCACGCCGGCGCGCAGCGCAACGACGGCGAGGCGCAGTTGGAGTCCCGGCCGGGCCACGAGGGCCGGGTCGACGGGCCGTACGACCTCGTCGCCGCCGTCACCGAGCGCCGCGGCCAAGGGCTCGAGGTTGAGCACCGAGCTCCCGCTCGTGCGCAGCTGGCGCCGGACCCGCGGCAGCCGGAGGCCGGCGCCGGCGAGGAGGCGCATGATGTGGCGCTGCCGCTTGCGCCGGGCCTTGCGGGCCTGTCGCCGCTCCCGGCGATCCGAGGTGCTCGGCGGCACGGTGTCGCGCCCGGCGAGCACGGTGCTCGGCGTGAGGGGGAACGGCGGGCGCGTCCCCTCGGTGAGCTCCTGGTGGATCTCGCGACCGAGCGTCGTGCCGTCGAGGGCGGCCAGCCACGGCTGCTTCCCGAAGATCTGGTCGGGGTGGGTCCACGCCAGGACGTCGCGCTCGAGCTCGTCGACGCGTGCTTCGAATTCGTCGCGCGTGCGGGCCTGCGACAACACGGTGGCCGCGATGGCGCCGGCCGAGGTGGCCGCGACGACGTCGGGCACGATGCCCTCGACGCCGACGAGGTACTGGAGCACGCCCACCTCGAAGGAGCCTTTGGTGCCGCCGCCGGCGAGGACGAACGCGGTGGGGCCGGTGCCGGGGGACGCAGGCATCGATCGATTCTGGCACCGGGCCCCGGTGCCGACCAAGACCGTCTGGGCCGCTCAGCCGCCGGCGGCGGCGCTCACCACCTCCACCAGGGAGCCGGCCCGGGCCGGCGTCGTCGCCCATTGCGAACGCGGCACGACGCAGCGGTCCACCGCCACGGCGACCCCCTTCGGGTCGTCGTCGGCGAGGAGCGCAGCAACCACGTCGGCGATGGTCGAGCCGGGGCCGACCTCGAGGGGCGCTCCGTTGACCACGAGGGCGATGGCGCTCACGAGGGGGCCAGCGCCCCGATCAGGGGTGCCACGGGGCGCTCGGCCAGCAGGTCCACGACGGCCCGGGCGGTCAGCGGCGCCAGTGTGATGCCGTTGCGGTAGTGGCCGGTCGCGACGACCACGCCTTCGATGCCCGTCCAGCCGATGCACGGCGTGTTGTCCGGTGTGGCCGGGCGCAGCCCGGCGGCCGCCTCGAGCAGCTCGAGCTCGTCGACGCCGGGGACCACGGCCCGGGCGTCGCAGAGCAGCTCGTGCACGGGGCCGGCCTGCACGGCGGTGTCGGACCCCCGTTCCTCGACGGTGGCGCCGATGACGAGGGAGCCATCGCGGCGCGGCACGAGGTAGACGGAGCGGCCGTGCGCGAGGGCCCGGACCGTTCGGTCCAGCAGGGGCGGCGGGGCGGGAGAGCCCTGCGACGGGCCGAGGCGCAGGATGTGGCCCTTGACCGCACGCACCGGCGGGAGGGCAGCGCCCTCGAGCCCGCCGATGCCCGGCAGACCGGTCCCGGCCGCCAGCACGACGTGGTCCGTGCCGACGCGGCGACCGTCCGCGAGAACGAGCGCCGGACCGGGCCCGAGCACGGCGACCCTGCCCTCACTGAACGCGACGCCGCCCGTCCGGCAGGCCGCGACGAGCGCGCCGAGGAGCGCGCGGTTGTCGACGGCGTGGTCGCCCGGCACCTCGATGCCGCCGCGCACCGAGGGGCTCAGCGCGGGGACGAGGTGACGGCATTCGCTGGCGCTGCGGCGCTCGGCCACCAAGCCGAGCGCGTGCTGATACGCGAGGAGGTCGTCGAGGCTGGCGCGGTCGGACGCATCGAGGGCGACCGTGACGGTGCCGGTCGCGTCGTAGCCGACGTCGGCGCCCGCGGCCGCCTCCAGCGCCGCCACGAAGTCGGGCCACAGGCGCGCGCCCTCGCGCAGCAGTGCGGTCAGGGCCGACTCGCCGAACTGTGCCTCGGTCACTGGGGCGAGCATGCCGGCGGCGACCCACGACGCTCCGTCCCGCCCCGGCGCCGGGGCGATGACCGTCACATCATGACCGTTGCGTGACAGTTCCCACGCACACGCAAGCCCGATGACGCCGCCCCCCACGACGTGCACATGTGACGGTGCCGACATGTGACCAGACTACGAGGGAGGTCGTGTATCCTGGTCTTTCCATCTTCGGGCCAACGTCGTCCCGGTCACCGATCACTACCCCCTACGCCGGAAGGACGCCGATGGCCACTGGCCTCTACGACGCGGCATACGAGCACGACGCCTGTGGCGTCGGCATGGTGGCCGATCTCAACGGCCGGCCGGATCACGCCATCGTCGATCGCGGCCTCTCGGTCCTCGAGCGCCTGGCCCACCGCGGGGCGTCGGGCGCCGAAGTGGAGACGGGTGACGGCGCGGGGATCCTGACCCAGATCCCGCACCGCTTCCTCGCCGCAGCGGCCGACGTGGCCGGCTTTACGCTCCCCGACGCCGGGGGCTACGCCGTCGGTCTGGCCTTCTTGCCGACCGATCCCGACGATGCCCACAAGGCGCGCCGGGTGATCGACGAGATGGCGGCCGAGGAGGGCCTGACGGTCCTCGGCTGGCGCGTCGTGCCGATCGAGCCCGACGGCCTGGGCGCAACCGCGCTGGGCGCCATGCCCGTCATTGAGCAGGTCTTCCTGGCTCCGGCGGGACCCGGCCTCGACAC
Organism: uncultured Acidimicrobiaceae bacterium; assembly: GCA_963725895.1. Lineage (GTDB taxonomy): Bacteria > Actinomycetota > Acidimicrobiia > Acidimicrobiales > RAAP-2 > Bog-473. The sequence continues at coordinate 481,695 of CAVSAJ010000001.1, forward strand.
CATGGCGCTGGAGCGGCGGGCCTTCGTGCTGCGCAAGCGCGTCGAACACACGGTCGACGGCCTGTACTTCCCGTCGCTCTCGGCCCGGACGCTCGTCTACAAAGGCATGCTCACCTCCGAGCAGCTGCGCCAGTTCTTTTCCGACCTCCGCGACCCGATCTTCGAGTCGGGACTGGTGCTCGTCCACTCGCGCTTTTCGACCAACACGTTCCCGAGTTGGCCGCTGGCCCACCCGTACCGCTATCTCTGCCACAACGGCGAGATCAACACGCTGGCCGGCAACCGGAACTGGATGCGGGCGCGCGAGGCACTGCTCGAGACGCCGCTCATTGAGGGAGACCTCTCCCGCATGTACCCGGTCTGCACGCCGGGCGCGAGCGACTCGGCCAGCTTCGACGAGGTGCTCGAGCTCTTGCATCTCGGCGGACGCTCGCTGCCCCACTCGGTGCTGATGATGATCCCCGAGGCGTGGGAGAACCACACGACGATGGACCGGGCGCGGCGCGCGTTCTACCGCTATCACGCGTCGCTCATGGAGCCCTGGGACGGTCCGGCCGCGGTGTGCTTCACCGACGGGACGGTGGTCGGTGCGGTGCTCGACCGCAACGGGCTGCGGCCGGCGCGCTACTGGGTCACCGACGACGGCCTCGTCGTGCTGGCGAGCGAAGTGGGTGTCCTCGACATCGCGCCCGAGCACGTCGTGCGCAAGGGTCGCCTGCAGCCGGGCCGCATGTTCCTCGTCGACACCTCCAAGGGGCGCCTGGTCGAGGACGAGGAGATCAAGGCCGAGCTGGCGGCCGAGCACCCCTACGAGGAGTGGTTGGCCGCCGACCAGGTTCGACTCGAGGACGTGCCGGCTCGCACCATGCTCACCCCCCAACACGGGCGGGTGGTGACCCAGCAGCGTCTCTTCGGGTACACCAACGAGGAGTTGCGCGTCATCGTGGCGCCGATGGCGCGCACGGGGGCCGAGCCGATCGGCTCCATGGGCTCGGACACCTCCATCGCCGTGCTGTCCGACCGCTCCCGCCTGCTCTACGACTACTTCACCCAGCTCTTCGCCCAGGTGACCAACCCGCCGCTCGACGCCATCCGCGAGGAACTCGTCACCTCGCTGGCCGCCACCATCGGGCCCGAAGCGAACCTGCTTGACGCCCGCTGCGGCTCGTGCCGCCAGATCCTGTTGCCCTTGCCGGTGATCGACCGCGACGACCTGGCCAAGCTCATGTACGTCAACGAGCACGGGGAGACCCCCGGCTTCAAGGCCTTCGCGATCGACGGACTCTTCGAGGTGCGCGAGGCGGGGTCGGCGGGTGCGCCGACGGCCACCGGGGGCGAGGCGCTGCGCCGGGCCATCGAAGACGTGCGCCGCCGGGTCTCCGAGGCCATCGCGGACGGCGCCAACCTGATCGTCCTCTCGGACCGCAACGCGACAGCCGATTGGGCGCCCATCCCGTCGCTGCTGTTGACCGCGGCCATCCACCACCACCTCGTGCGCGAGAAGACACGAACCAAGGTCGGCCTGGTGATCGAGACGGGCGACGCCCGTGAGGTGCACCACATGGCGCTGCTCATCGGTTTCGGCGCCGCCGCGGTCAACCCGTACCTCGCGTTGGACTCCATCGACGACATGATCTCGGAGGGGCTGCTCGAGGGCGTGTCGCCGCGCCAGGCCCGGCGCAACTACATCAAGGCCGCGTGCAAGGGCGTCCTGAAGGTGATGTCCAAGATGGGCATCTCCACCGTCGCCTCCTACACCGGCGCCCAGGTCTTCGAGGCGATCGGCCTCGACGGGGCGCTGGTCGACGAGTACTTCACCGGGACCTCGTCGCGTATCGGGGGCGTCGGCCTGTCGGTGCTCGCCGCCGAGGTGGCGACGCGCCACCGGGCCGCGCACGAGCCACGCCCGACCGAGCTGGCCCACCGCGAGCTCGAGGTCGGCGGGGAGTACCAGTGGCGCCGCGAGGGCGAGTTCCACCTCTTCAACCCCAAGACGGTGTTCAAGCTCCAGCACGCGACGCGCTCGAAGCGCTACGAGGTCTTCAAGGAGTACACGGCTGCCGTCGACGGGCAGGCCGAGCGCCTCGGGACGCTGCGCGGGTTGCTGCGGCTGAAGCCGGCGCCCGGTGGCCCCATCCCGCTGTCAGAGGTCGAGCCGATCTCGGCGATCATGGCGCGTTTCTCCACCGGCGCCATGTCCTACGGCTCCATCTCGGCCGAGGCGCACGAGACGCTCGCCATCGCGATGAACCGCATCGGCGGCCGCTCCAACACCGGCGAGGGCGGTGAGGACGCGGACCGTTACACGCCCGACGCGAACGGCGACCTGCGCCGCAGCGCGATCAAGCAGGTGGCCTCGGGTCGCTTCGGGGTGACGGGGGAGTACCTCGTCAACGCCGACGACCTGCAGATCAAGATCGCACAGGGCGCCAAGCCGGGCGAGGGCGGGCAGCTCCCGGGCAACAAGGTCTGGCCCTGGATCGCCAAGACCCGCAGCTCCACGCCGGGCGTCGGCCTCATTTCACCGCCGCCGCACCACGACATCTACTCCATTGAGGACATCGCCCAGCTGATCCACGACCTCAAGTCGTCGAACCCGCGGGCCCGCGTGCACGTGAAGCTCGTGGCCGAGGTCGGCGTGGGCACGGTGGCGGCCGGGGTGGCCAAGGCGCACTCCGACGTGGTGCTGATCTCGGGCCACGACGGCGGGACGGGGGCGGCACCGCTGACGTCGTTGAAGCACGCCGGGCATCCCCTGGGAGATCGGCCTGGCCGAAACACAGCAGACGCTGCTGATCAACGGCTTGCGCGACCGCATCGTCGTCCAGGTCGACGGGCAGCTCAAGACCGGTCGCGACGTGATCGTCGGGGCGCTGCTGGGCGCGGAGGAGTACGGGTTCGCCTCGGCGCCCCTGGTGGTGTCGGGCTGCATCATGATGCGCGTCTGTCATCTCGACACCTGTCCGGTGGGGATCGCCACGCAGACCCCCGCGTTGCGGGCCAAGTTCAGCGGCAAGCCCGAGTTCGTCGAGACCTTCTTCGAATACATCGCCGAGGAAGTGCGCGAGCTGCTCGCCTCGCTCGGCCTGCGGTCCTTGGACGAGGCGATCGGCCGCGTCGACCTGCTGGACTCCGACGCGGCGGTGACCCACTGGAAGGCCGCCGGGTTGGACCTCTCCGCGGTGCTGGCCCAGCCAGACGTGCCGGCGGAGATGGGACGGCGCCAGCTACGCCTGCAGGACCACGGTCTCGAGAAGGCGCTGGACCACCAGTTCCTCGACGCCTGTGCGCCGGCCCTGGCCGACGCCACCCCCGTCTCGATGGAGCTGCCGATCAACAACGTCGACCGCACCGTCGGCACGTTACTGGGCTCGGAGATCAGCCGGCGTTACGGCGGCGAAGGCCTGCCCGAGGACACCATCTCGCTCACCTTCTTCGGCTCGGCGGGCCAGAGTTTCGGGGCCTTCGTGCCCCGCGGCGTGACCATGCGCCTGCACGGTGACGCGAACGACTACTTCGGCAAGGGCCTCTCGGGCGGCCGGCTGGTGGTGCGGCCGCCGGCGGGCTCCCCGTTTGCCGCGGAAGAGCAGATCATCGCGGGCAACGTCATCCTCTACGGCGCCACCGCCGGCGAGGTGTTCATCAGCGGCCAGGTGGGGGAGCGCTTCTGCGTGCGCAACTCCGGCGCCACCGCGGTGGTCGAAGGAGTGGGGGATCACGGCTGCGAGTACATGACGGGCGGACTGGTGGTCGTCCTCGGGCCGACGGGACGCAACTTCGCGGCCGGGATGTCGGGTGGCATGGCCTACGTCTATGACCCCGAGCGCACCTTCGGCCAGCGGGTCAACCTGGAAAAGGTCGACGTCGAGCCGCTCGACGCGACCGACCGTTTCCGACTGCACTCGCTCGTCGAGCGGCACGGGGTCGAGACCGAGTCGGCTGTGGCCGCGCGCCTGCTCGAGCACTGGGACATCGAGGTGCTCGAGTTCGTCAAGGTGATGCCGAGCGACTACCGGCGCATCCTCGAGGCGACGCGCCTGGCCGAGGCGGAGGGCCGCTCTGTCGACGAGGCGGTCATGGAGGCCGCAAGTGGGTAAGCCGACCGGCTTCATGGAGTACGGCCGTGCGCTGCCGCGGCGCCGCCCCATTCCCGTGCGCCTGCGCGACTGGCGCGAGGTCTACGAGTCGTTTCCCGAAGAGTCGGTGAAGGAACAGGGCGCGCGCTGCATGGACTGCGGCATCCCGTTCTGCCACGACGGCTGCCCACTCGGGAACCTGATCCCCGAGTGGAACGACCTCGTCTACCGCGACGACTGGCCCGACGCCATGGAGCGGTTGCACTCGACGAACAACTTTCCCGAGTTCACCGGCCGACTGTGCCCGGCTCCGTGCGAGGCCTCCTGCGTCCTCGGGATCAACGAGGACCCGGTCACCATTGAGCGGATCGAGTACGAGATCGTGGAGCGCGCCTGGTCCGAGGGCTGGGTGACCCCGCAGGCGCCGACGGTGCGCACCGGCAAGTCGGTCGCCGTCGTCGGCTCGGGCCCTGCCGGCCTGGCGGTCGCCCAACAGCTGGCACGGGCCGGCCACGCCGTCACCGTGTTCGAGCGAGCGGAGCGACCCGGCGGGCTCCTGCGCTACGGCATCCCGGAATTCAAGATGGAGAAGGCGGTGCTCGATCGCCGGCTGGCCCAGCTGGAGGCCGAGGGTGTGACCTTCGTGTGTTCGACCTCCGTCGGGGGGAGCGCGGAGGGGGCCGGACCTGGCGCCGAGGCTGGGGCTGGGGCCGCGGGTGACCGAGGCGAGGCAGTCGAGCCGGGGGAGGAGCGGGGCCTTGGAACCGCCTGCGGACCCGACGTGCGGGTACGGCCGGCGGCGGAAGTGCGCGCCGAGTTCGACGCGCTTGTCCTGGCGGGCGGCGCCACCATGCCCCGCGAGCTGCCGGTGCCCGGCCGTCACCTCGACGGCGTCCATCTCGCGCTCGGAGTACTTGAAGCCCTCCAACCTTGTCCGCGAGGGCGCACTGCGCACGTCGCCCATCAGCGCGAAGGGCAAGCGCGTGATCATCATCGGGGGCGGCGACACCGGGGCGGACTGCCTGGGCACCGCTCACCGCCAGGGTGCGCGCTCGGTGCACCAGCTCGAGATCATGGCCGAGCCTCCGAGCGACCGCTTGGCCGACAATCCGTGGCCGCTGTGGCCGCTCATCCTGCGTACGTCCTCGGCCCACGAGGAGGGAGGGGAGCGGCTGTTCTCGGTGACGACGACGGAAATCGTCGACGACGGTTCCGGCGCGGTGCGCGGCCTGCGAGGCCACACGGTGGAGATGCGCACCGAGGACGGGCGTCCCGTCTTCGAGCAGGTGCCCGGGACCGAGTTCGAGCTCGAATGCGAGTTGGTCCTGTTGGCCATGGGATTCACCGGGACCGAGCGGCGCAACGCAGTCGACGAGCTCGGCGTGGCGGTCGGACCTCGTGGAACGGTCGTCAGCCGATGCCGGCTGGGCGACCAACGTCGAGGGCGTCTTCGTCTGCGGCGATCAGACGCGGGGACAGAGCCTCATCGTGTGGGCCATCGCGGAGGGGCGCTCGTGTGCGGCGTCGGTCGACCGGTTCCTCATGGGGACCACCTCGCTGCCGGCGCCGCTCGTGCCCGGTCAGCTCGCCCTGCGTTAGGTCGCGGCCGACGATCCTGTGGCATCAGTCGGTGTCGGCCCGTCGTTGACGGCACGTCGTTTCGGTCCGTATACGTATCCTTCGGAAACTCGGTAGCGATCAGCGAAAAACGACCGGCGTGAACGAATGTTTGGTGCGCAGTCCCTCGCTGATCAGGTCTGATATCGCTTGCTGCGGGACGCACGTGTGGTGAGGCGACCATTTGGCGCGCGAATCCGATCAGTCGCATGCACCCACTCGGTACAGTGCGCACAGTGCCGCACTGCATGGTCAATGGCGTGTCGCTCTACTACGAGCTGACGGGGAGCGGCGAGCGCTTGCTGTGCATCTCGGGCACGGGCGGCGACCTCCGCCACCGGCCGCGGATAACCGACGGGCCTCTGGGAGACGCCTTCGAAGTGCTGGCCTATGACCAACGCGGCCTGGGCCAGTCCGAGGTCCCGCCGCCGCCCTACACGATGGCCGACTACGGCGAGGATGCCGCCGCGCTCCTCGACGCAGTCGGATGGGATGAGTGCATGGTGTTCGGCATTTCCTTCGGCGGCATGGTGGCCCAGGAGCTCGCGATCAGGCACCCGGAACGCATTCGCCGCCTGGTGCTGGCCTGCACCTCGCCCGGCGGCGCAGGTGGAGCGTCCTACCCGCTCCAAGAACTCTTGGATCTCGCACCTGACGAGCGGCTCACCCGCCAGATGGAGCTGTTGGACACACGCTGGGACGAGCGGTGGCGCAGTGCCCACCGAGATCAGGTGGAGATGGTCAGCGCCCGCATGGGAATGCGGCGCCCGGAGGAGGCCGGTGAAGCCGACGCAGACGGTGAACCTGGGCCGGGCGTCGCGACCGCGGGTCTCTCGAGCCAGCTCGAGGCCCGCGCGCAGCACGACACGGCGCAGCGGCTCGGGGCAATCATCTGCCCGACCTTGGTCTGCGGGGGCCGCTTCGACGGAATCGCGCCGCCGGCGAATAGCGAGTTCTTGGCCCGCGCCATCCCCAATGCCCGCCTGACGCTTTTCGACGGGGGACACCTGTTCTTACTGCAGGACCCCACAGCCATGCCTACGATCATGTCCTTCTTGACAGAGGCCGCTGCCGCTTAGTTCCGAGCGTCAAGCCCGTGGAGCGGCTGGCGCGGCATCAACCCCCGCCACGCGCTTGGCAACTTCAGCGCGAGCCGCTCCAGCTCCTCGAGATGGAGGCCGGAGAGTGTCTCTAGTCGTTGGTGGCCCTTCTGGGTCAACTGCAGCCGGACCACTCGGTGATCCTCGGGGTCGCGCACCCGGGTCACCAGCCCGGCGCTACAGGCCCGATCGACCAGGCCTACCGCACTGTGGTGCCGCAACAAGAGGTAGTCAGCCACCTCGCCGACCGTGGGACCCCGCGCGTCGCTATGGCCCCTGATAGCGAGCAGCAGCTGGTGCTGCGCGGGGGTGAGGCCTGCCGACTCCGCCTGTTGCTCACTCCAGCGCATGAAGCGCCGGAGGCCGGTGCGGAGGGCAAGGAGGTCCTCGTAGTCGGCATCTCGCAAATGCATCGTCTTACGATAGCATCGTCGAACGATGGAAGTCTTCGACAGCCCGAATGGAGCCGCTCAAGCGCAACATCAACCCCAAAGGCCCGCCGCGCCGGCGCCCGACCCCGCAGGGACCAACGGGTCCGTGAGGTGTACGCCGCGTTGCCCGAAGGGTCGCCGCAGCGACGACAACGCCTCTATCCGGTCCTCGGCGATGCCGGGCTGGCCGGGGTGCTGCCGCGGTCGGCCGTCCTCGAGTCGAAGGACGATCCGCACCGGCTGGTCAAGGAGGTGATGATTCCGCCGATGGCGCTGGCCTATCCCGACGAGATCCTCCGTCCGGTGGCCGATCGCATGGCGCATCAGGGCCTCGGCGTCCTTCCGGTCGTCGACCGGGCGAACCCGGCGCATCTCGACGGGCTCGTCACGCAGTTCGACCTGCTCGATGCGCGCCAGAAGCTCCTCGAAGAGGAGCGCCATGCCGAACGTGTGCTCACCCTCCGCCGGGCCGCGGCCAGCGGCACACCGGCCGCGAGTGCCGTCTACGAGTTCGGGGAAGGCTAACGCCATGGAGCGAGCCATCGTCGGCTTTGAGGTCGACGACGTGGGGGACTGGGTGGCCTTACTCGAATGCGGCCATCGCCAACACGTGCGGCACCGGCCGCCCTGGCAGGAACGAGCCTGGGTCCTCACGGACGAAGGGCGACAGGGGCGTGTCGGGTGGCCTCTCGAATGCGGAGCCTGCGACGAGGCTCTCGGCGAGGGTGGTGACATCCCGTGTCTTGCCGAGCGAGTCTGCCCCGACTGCGGCGCCGTCGTGGACGAGGGCGGTCACCGGGCTGGGTGCACCGCCGCGCCGTGAACCGCTAGGGCCTCGTCGCGCCGATGAACAGGAGGGTGCCGAAACGGGCACCAACGACGGCCGGGAAGGCCTCGGCCCGCACATCAGCTCCCGTGTAGGGCGCGTCGACCATGACGTGGGCACCGTCGACGACACCGACGAACAGCCCGACGTGGTTGATCGAGGCGGGGCCACCCCCGAAGAACACCAGATCACCGGGCTCGAGGACCGCGCCGGGCGCCAGCTTCGGCGTGCCGTCATATTGGTCCTGTGCAACGCGGGGCAGGTTCACGCCCGCCACCCTGTAGGCCGCCTGCACCAATCCCGAGCAGTCGAACCCGACACCGGGTGTCTCGCCGCCCCAGACGTACGGCGTGCCGATCTGCGCCAACGCCCATGCCACGGCGACGGCGCCAGCGTCGGTGACCGGCGTCCCGACGAGTGAATCGGCAGACGTGCCGGCATATGACTGCGCCAGCGCCAGCACCTGCGCCACGTAGGCGGACGAATGGTTGTAGGCATACACCGCTCCCGCGATGTCAGCTCCTCCCGACGCGCCGTTGGCGCACAGCAGCCGTGCCGCGGCGTACACGGCGTCGGTCGGGTCGTAGGGGCTCGGAGGCGCCACCCCACTGGGCGGGACCGGTTCGTCGTAGGCCGCGAAGGTCGCCGGCTCGAACTGCATTGGGCCTTCGGCGCCCGGCCGAATTCGCGCCGCTGTGCACGCCCGGCAGATTCGACTGCCCGTTGTCGGACTCGACCGTGCCGATGGCGGCCAGCACTGTCCATGGCAGGCCGGGGCACGTGGCCGCCGCTTCCTGGTAGAGCGCCAGCATGGCGGGTGGGATCGGGTCGAGGTGGCGGCCGAGGATGCCGCCGGAGCGCTGCCGCCGACACCGAACAGGCGAGGCCGGCCGACGCCAGCACCGCCGTCCCCACCACCGCGGCGGCCGAGCCCCACCGACAGCCCGGCGGCGAGCACAGCCTTCATCGGATGCTTCCGCCCCTGAGCTCGACCGTAGGTGCCACGCCGGGGAACGGTCGGCCGCCGCGATGGCCACGGGCACGTCGAAGGCACGCTGGTCATACGCGAGTCACGAAGAGCCGTCTGTCAGAACGTTGCTACCTCGTCCCGTCTCGAACCGGCAGCATCGAACGGGGGCATTCAGGCTGCCTTCGGACGATCCCTTGCAGGACGCAGCTGGATATGCCACACCGATCCGACACTGGAATCGTCGCGGTTAGGGCCGAGACAATCGCTACAGAGAGCCGCGGCATATGATTCTCGGGGTGCTGGGCAATGGCAGGGGAGGGTCTCGATGGTTGCTGCGAAGCTCCAGGTGACGGGCATCAACCACGTGGTGCTTCACGTCACCGATATGGAGCGATCGAAGAGCTTCTATATGGACATACTTGGCTTCGAGGACCGCAACATCTCCGGCGGGCCGCCCAACATGAAGGCCAGCTTCCTGCAGTGTGGCATGCAAGGCCTTGACCTGTTCGAGGTCCCCGGTGATGCCCACGGCGGACAGGAGATGAACCACATGGCGCTGAACGTGACCGCCGATGACCTCGACCAGCTCGTTAGCCGCCTCTCCGAGGCTGGTGTCGATTCGTCCGAGCGCACCCCGCGCAACTCGGTGTTCATATCCGACCCGGACGGCCACCGCCTAGAGATGTTGCCTTACACTGCGAGCGAGCGGGCCCGCGAGCGCCAAGGGACCTCTGCCACCGTAGCAGCCTCTAACGGGCTCGCGTGATCTCCTAGAACCGGCAGTGTTCTGGGACACCCAAGTCATGATTCAGAGGTGACGCCCGGGTTGTCTGACCTACTTCGGGATGAGGGGGTTGAGGTTCCTGCTCAGCAAGTAGAGATTGTCCCGTAGTTCTTGAGCTCCCCGATGATGTCTTCGCATAGATACACACTGCCAATGCACCGGAGGCGTGGGCCTCAACACCTCCGGTGCATTCTCTTCTTGCTGCAGGATGCGTAGCGCGGGTTCCAGTCGCCTCGTTAGACGTTGCTGAGGGTCCCTCGAGTGATGTACTCCGAGGTGAGACCGTTTGCGCAGGTCTGCGTTCCGATCACGATCGGCTTCAACTGTGCCGAGAAGCTCGGCGAAGGCGAATACGAGCCCCAACCGACGGCTCCCGCCAGATCCCAGAACGGGCCGGATTGAGTGACGGTCACAGACGACGCCACGCTGGGATCGATCATCTTACCGGGCACCGGTGGGAAGTTGTAGGCGAGATTCAGCGTCCCTGTCCCGAGCGTACCCAATTGCGGGCAAGCGTTTGCAACCGCTGACGTGAAACTGATGCTCCCCACAACGGTGGTCGGTACCGGCGTCGCAGTCGCTCCTGAAACTGCCGCGGATTTCGTGGCCTGGAACCAGATGCTGGTCGTCTCAGTCGCGGTGCCGCCAGTGATTTCGGTTGGCGAAAATCCGACCTCCCCTGTCACCACAGCACAGTTGAAGATGCCCACTCCGACGACATCCTTTGTGGGCGCGCCGGTTGTCGATCCGGATGAGATGCCAGTAAATACCAAGACACCTGAAACGCTGAGTGCTAAGGCAATTGCTCCGCTGGCTACGATGAGTCGCCGCATATTCGGCCTCCTTGGCTTCTCGGTCACGCCGAGGTTCGTGGTTCATAGGCAGCTGCCCAGCCAAGTGCCCAGCCTCGCTTCACACGGACGCAACCCCGTTTGCAGTGTTGTCGCCGCATCCATTGATGTCAAGCGCGCAGGAGGTCGCAGTTCCATCGCGCAACGCACCGATGTCGGTCGATCCGCTCCCCCGGCCCGGCCCGCCCGTCCGCTGTTTTGGTGTCGGTCCTCAAGACACCGCTCAGGCGACACTTCAGACAAACAAAGCGCATGACGTAGAGGCTGATTAGCTGGATGACATCGCTGCCCGGATCCGGGCGGGGCATCGCAGCAACTCAACAGCTCCAGGTCCCGTTTTGCGCCCTGTTCCCAGCTGCTTCCATGCTGCAACACACTGCTCATTGTTCCGAAGGCACGACACGCCTTTCAGCATGTTGTGCTTGCTCGGATTCTGAACTCGGCACCACTTTGTGGCTCACAAGGGGTAGCCCAATGGTGCAGCCGAACGAGGGCACCATTCACGGGTCATGTCGAGGGGTGTCAAGCCCCGGCGCGAGACATCCGTGAGTTGAAGTAGCAGGTCACGGGCTCACGGGTCGTATGACCTCACGCGAAGGTCGCCGGCTCGAACTGCATAGGGGCTTCGGCCCCGGCTGGGTTCGCCCCGCTGTGCACCCCGGAAGGTCCGACTGTCCATTGCTCGGACTCGACCGTCCCAATGGCGGCAAGCACGGCCCAGGGAAGGCCGGGACAGGTGGAGGCGGCCTCTTGATAGAGCGCGTACCCATGAGCCCGGTGGTGGCGCCCAACCAAAACGGCGCCGACAAAACCCCTCACCACCGGCGTCCGACATATGAGCGCGCTCGGGGAGGACGTGCAACGTCGCCTCGTGTATCGATGGCAGAGAACGATCGCCATCGCCCGCGCCGAGGACGTCCGGACATGCAGATCATCCGTTGCCGGGTCGGTCCGGCCTCGCGACTCGGCGTTCGTTCGGGGCGCGTCTCGGACTGACCACGTCAAATGTGAGCGAAAGCAATGGAGATTCCGGCGAGCGGGCACAAGCTGCTCAGGTAAGAAGGACGTCTATGACCGAAGCTCAAAGAACCCGGCTAAGCCGAAGTCGAACCTCGATGATACCCTGAGCCTTCCGATGATCTCTGATATTTACAAGCCAGAGTTGTGGAACAGCTTCTTTGTAATGGTCGGTGGTGGAGTTGCTGCGTTAACCGGTCTCGTGTTTGTTGCCTTGTCTGTTGCTCTGTCATTGAATATTGAAGATATGACCGAAGATGCAACGCACAAATACAGGTCAATTAACACGTTAGCGGGACTCACCACGGTATTTGTCACGTGTGGGTTGGTATTGATGCCGGGCCAAAATCACGAAGCAATAGGCATAGAAGTGCTGCTACTTGCCTTCACCGGCGCGGCTATTTTCTTGTACGGCTTTCGCCAGGCCTTTAAGTTCGGCTCTCAGCCCAGCAAGCAACGCTTAGCAATCGGGACCGGTCTTTACTTCGCCGAAGCAATAGGAGCTTTCGTATTACTATCGGGCTCTCTATCGGGCCTCTATATAGCCGCCGTTGCGATCGTAATAAACGTTGCGTTTATGATTTCAGCTGCGTGGTTGCTCGTTGTGAGCGTCTACAGCGCCAGAATGAGAAAATAATCAAGCAGGCCTCTCCTTGCTCGCCGCTGTCGGTGCCCGTTCTGGTGCAGGCGCGGACTCAGAGCCATCGCTACAATTCCACTGTGCCTCTCTATTGACCCGTCAGGGAACACGGTGGTCGTTCGCCTCCTGACTCGGTGCCTTCCGTCGTCCTGAAGGAACTGAGAGGAGTAGAGGAATGACCATGGACATTGATGCTCGCGCGGTGCGGGCTGGACTGATTAACGACGGCTACGTCGTGTTCCGAGACGCCGTGCCCGCCGAGCTCTGTGATGCCGTACTCGACGCGATCGGCACCGAGCTCGGTATCTGGATTGATGACCCTGAGACCTGAGACCTGGGACCGAGTCTCGAGTGAGATCGAAGAGGTCCCGTTGCGGGGGCACCAGAGCCAGTGGGACATTCGCCAGCTCCCCGACCTCTATGCCATCTGGAGCGTCATCTGGGGCACTGAGCGTCTCTGGGTGGATCGGAACGCGTGCCGATACACGCCTCCGTGGCGCGAGGGGCGCGCCGAGCCTCTCCGGCTGCACTGGGATTGCGATCCTCGCGATCCCGATTTGCTTTGGTACCAAGGAATCCTGGCGCTCACCGACGCACCAGCCGGTGCCGGAGGGTTTTGTTGTTCGCCCACGATCATGCACAACCGGGATCGATGGCCAGCCACATGGACGCGCGCGCAGTATGGGGTGGAGTACCGACCGGTCGACGTCGCAGATGACGAGATCCTCGAAGTCCCGCTCGGTGTCGGCGACTTATTGGTCTTCGACAGCCATCTGCCCCACGGAACGGTGCGGAATCGCGCTGCGACGCCTCGGGTCGCCTTTATTCTCCAGATGTTCCCCGAGGGTTCGCGAGCGGAGGCAGAGGCAAACATCGCTGATCATCGAGCCGGAATCGCACCTCCGTGGTGGAGGTGGAAGCCGGGTCATGACCGAGTCGAGCCGGGACCTCCGGCGACGTTGACCAACCATGGAAAGCGGCTCTTCGGGATGCCGACGAAGTAGTCAGGGCGTGTCACTCGTCGCCACAGTCTGGGCGTGAGCTGGCACCCTTCTCGCCGCTACCCGAGGGAGCGCTCGGGTGACTGTGAGATGGCCTGATTGGTCGTGCGACCGACCTCGTGGCGAGGTTGACGCGCGATGCTTATCGGACCGAGTGCCGAACATCCCGGGTTGGCCAGCAAGCCGACTCACGTCCATGAGGAGCCCTCTATGCCAGATACCGTCTTCCTGCCCGACCGCATCGAGGTGACACGGCCTATCCCTGCGCCACCTTCAGCCATTTTCGACATCGTGCGCAGTCCAGAAGGCCACGTGGCCATCGACGCTTCTGGAATGCTGCAGGACTTCACAGGTGAACCTGCGGAGAAAGTTGGCGACACGTTCGTCATCCACATGGATCGCGAGTCGCTCAATGACGTCCCGCTGGGCAAGTACGACGTGACCGTGCACATCATCGTGTTCGAGCGCGACAAGGAGATCGCGTGGGATCTCGGGCCTGATATCCCTGTTCAGCACTTCTATGGATACCGCCTCGATACCGGTGAGGACGGGGTGACGAACGTGACGGCCTACTACGACTGGTCCAAGGTGAGCGGCGACCTCAAGGAGCGATTCCCGATCGTGCCAGATTCAGCCCTGCGCGCCACGCTGGGAATCTTGGAGCGAACGGTCCGAAAGGGCCTATGACGTTCTGACCTGCGTGAAAGACCGGTTCCGGAATGCGATACCCGCGCGCCGGACGTGGGACAGGGACGGGGTCTCCATGACGGCAATCGCTACCGAGTGAAACGCCAACGCGTCGCGCCATGGGGCTCGGCCGTGCTCAGACCTACCACGGTGTCGAAGATGAATCGGTACAGCTGCCACGGAGGCGGACCGGCACCACCTTCTCCAGGACTGGAGGGTCAGTCTCTCGGGTCGCGTTTCCGTCAATGGTCAGTTCCTGGAAAGTTTGACCGAGATGGTGCAAGCCGGATTTCGGGCGAGATTCTGTGACTTACGTGTGTGGCGTCCACTCGTGAAGAACAAGTCCCCGTCGTTCCACACCGCACCGACGCCCGCGACACGTCGCCCGTTGGCGGAGTATAAGAAGAAACCAGCCATGGGCCCCTTGGGACCGTGAGCGAGTAGCTCGTGTGCTCGGCTCCACGCCAACGCCGGGTTCTCGTAGCGATCAAGGTTGATGGTTTCAGTGGGCTGACGGTCAGTCTTCATCTCTCTGCATCTCCCTTCTGCGGGCTCGTCCGAATGTACGCGTCGCGCGGTCCACCGAGGTCCGACCCAAGCGTCTTAGACTGCGCCCGTGTCCGAGAAGGACGGCTTGGCGCAAGGCCCCCATGAGGGAGACACTGCTGAACCAAGCCGGTCACGAGAAGTGATCCGCCTCATGATCAGGCACGAGGACGATCTCCGTAACGACAGACTCGGCTACGTGCTGACGATCAACGGCTTCTTGTTCACCGGCCTTGGCTTTGCATGGAGCGGACCAGAGGCGAAGCGCCTCGTCGTGCTGTTCGGATTATTCGGAATGGCGATCGCCGCCGTGAGCATGCAGGCAATGGCCACCAGCAGCCAAGCCATATTCAGGTTGAAGGCCAGGGGTGAAGCCCTCGCGAACGACGGGTTGCCGCTCGTCGGCCTGTCCTCGGAACAGATAGCGGGCCCTTGGAAGAAGCTCGACTGGCTCCAGCCGTGGACGGCCGTGCCGTGGGCTCTCATCTGGCCGGCCTTGGCGATCACACGTCTCGCGTAGCCACGATCCTCCATCGGGAGGCTGGAACCTGAGGGCAGCCCGGCACCCTCACCGGCGGGTGCCCCAACCGGCGACGTCGACGCTGCGGCCGTGGGCACATCGATTGCGGGCTCGTCATACTTGAGTCATGGAAAGCACCATGCAAAACACCCCGCTCCTGATCCGAGACATCCTCCGTCACGGGCAGCAGGTCCACGGGGACAGCAGCGTCATCACCGTCGAGGCCGGGGGGCACCGGACGGCGACTTTTACCGAGGTGGCCACCCGCGCCGAGAAGCTGGCGGCGGCCCTCACCCGTCTGGGTGTGGAGCAGGGGGACCGCGTGGGGACCTTCTGCTGGAACAACCAGGGCCACCTGGAGGCCTATTTGGCCATCCCCTGCATGGGAGCGGTGCTCCATACCCTCAACATCCGGTTGCCGGCCGAGCAGCTGTCGTACGTGATCAACCACGCGGAAGATCGCGTCATCATCGTCGATGCCTCGCTGATCCCGCTGCTGACGGCCATCAAGGACGAGCTGAAGACGGTAGAGACGATCATCGTCGCCGGAGAGGGCGACACCTCGGCGCTCGGCGAGACGCTCTCCTACGAACGGCTCCTGGCAGCGGAGGAGCCCGGGTTCGAGTGGCCCGATCTCGACGAGCGGTCCGCCGCGGCCATGTGTTACACGAGCGGTACGACCGGCAACCCCAAGGGAGTGGTGTACTCGCACCGCTCCACGTGGCTGCACACCATGGCCGAGCAGGCGGCGAGCTCGCTTGGCTTGACCGAGACGGACCGGATCCTCATCATCGTGCCGATGTTCCACGCCAACGCGTGGGGGACGCCCTATGGGGCCTGGTTGGCAGGCACCGACATGATCATGCCGCAGATGTTCCTGATGGGAGAACAGCTCGCGGAAGTGATCAACGAGCACCACCCGACGTTGGCGTGCGGCGTTCCCACCATCTGGAATGGCCTCCTCGCGCTGGACACGAAGGTCGACTTCTCGACCGTGCGGGGCATTACGGCGGGCGGTGCCGCGGTGCCCCGGTCGCTCATCGAGGCCTTCGAACAGCGTTTCGGCGTCACCATCATCCAGGGATGGGGCATGACCGAGACCAGCCCGCTGGCCGCGTTCGGCCTGCCGCCGGCGCGCCTGCACGGCCACGACCCCATGTACTACAAGGTCAAGGCGGGGCGCATCGTTCCCGGCGTCGAGGTGCGCGTCGTGGCCGACGACGGCACGGTGTTGCCCAACGATGGCCAGTCGATCGGGGAGTTCGAGATCCGCGGCCCATGGGTGACGGGTTCGTATTACAAGGACGAAGACCCCCAGCGATTCGACGACGGCTGGCTGCGCACGGGCGACGTGGGCTGCCTCGATCCCCAGGGCTACATGACCATTTCGGACCGCACCAAGGATGTGATCAAGTCGGGCGGGGAGTGGATCAGCTCGGTCGAGCTCGAGAACGCGGTGATGGCCCACCCGGACGTCTTCGAGGCCGCCGTCGTCGCCATCCCGGACCCGAAGTGGTCCGAGCGACCCCTGGTGGCCGTCGTCCCCAAGCCGGGCCGCACGCCGGCGCCGGCGGACCTCGTGGCCTTCCTGACCGAGCGCGTCCCGCGCTGGTGGCTGCCCGAACAGTGGACCTTCATCACCGAGGTGCCCAAGACGAGCGTGGGCAAGTTCGACAAGAAGGTCATGCGCGCCGCGTATGCCGACGGCGCCTACGAGGTGCAGACCACACCCCTGCCCAAGTGAGCGTCCCGAACGAGGCCATGGTCGACATGGCCGACCGCCTCGAGGGGATGCTCGAGGAGCTGACAGACATGGCGCTGGACGCACTGCGGCTCGCCAGCTCGGGGGACCCCGATTCGGCCGAGACCGGGGAGGCGCTCGCCATGGAGCGGCGCGTCCTCAAAGCGCGGCGTGCGCTCGAGCGGTCCATCGTGGCCTTGCGCGAGGGTGCGGGCCGGGACCGCGAGCCGCTCGACGACGGCGCTGACTGACCTCGCGCCGAAACGGCGCCCGAGGCGCCTCTTCGTCGCCGCGTGGCCCGACGACGACACCCGGCGGCAGTTGCGCGGCCTGGAACTCGAGCTCGGCAAGTCAAAGGGATTGCGCTTCGTCGGGCCGTCGCGCTGGCACGTGACACTGCGTTTTCTCGGGGAGGTCGACGCTCCAGCCGTCGGACCCCTCGGCGACGCGTTGATCGCCTGCGGTGCCGCGTTCGCCGGGCCCGTCGAGTGCCGCCTGGGTCCCGGAACGGGCTGGTTCACCGGTGTGCGGGTCTTGCACCTTCCGGCGGCGGGCCTCGACAGCCTGGCCGAGGCGATCCGGGTCGCCACGCTGCCCGCGGTGCCCGAGGCGCCAGGCGGCGGTGCACCCTTCAACGGGCACCTGACGCTGGCCCGCGCCAAGGGACGCCGCCTCAGCGTGGCCGCCCTGGGCGAGATGTCCGGGATCCCCTTCGAGGCGGCCTTCCGTGTCGCCCACGTGGACCTGGTCGCATCCGAGCCGTCCCCGCGGGGGCACGCCTACACCACCATCGTGCGGGCGCCGCTCGGGGGAGCGGATCAGCGTGTCAGTCGGGACGCCGGCGCCGGTTAGCCGGGCGAGCCGGTCAAGAACTGTGTCATCGCCTGGGCTATGGCCGCTGCAGCCTGCTGCTGGAACGCGGGCGTGACGAGGAGGGCGGCATCGGTCGCGTTCTGCATGTTGCCGCACTCGATCAGCACCTTGGGCACGGTCGTGAGGTTGAGGCCCGCCAGGTCGTTGCGTGGTTCGAGTCCTCCGACGCCGTCATAGGTGCTCACCGGCATGGGCGTGCCGGCGGCGAACGCGTCGCGCAGCTCGGTCGCAAACGAGGCGGACGACCCGATGACCCCGTCGTTGGGCCCGTCGGCCACCGGTTCGAGCACCGCGAAGCCGCGGCCATCGGGCGGCCCGCCGTCGGCGTGGATGTCCACCGCGACATCTGCATGAGCGTCGTTGATGATCGCGGCGCGCGTGGTCACGCAAGGACCGATGCCGTCGTTGTTGGGACGCGTCAGCACGACCGTGGCCCCTTCGGCCTGGAGGTCGCCCTGCAGGTAGCTGGCCACATTGAAGTTGAACTGCGCCTCGGTATAGCCGCTGGCGGTCTCCGTCCCGGTGGTGTCGCACGGCTCATAGCCGGTCCCGTTGAAGACCGGTTGGTTGATGACGCCGGGTGCGGTGTAGTTGAGCCCGTTGTGGCCCGGGTCGATGCCCACCACCTTGCCCGCCAAGGGTTCGGAGCCCACCACCAACCAATACCCGCTCCCAGCTGGCGCGGCAGCCATGCCCACGACGGGCCCGGGTAGGACGGTGCCGCCCAACGAACCGAAGTAGCCGGCGGAGCCGTAGGTGAAGACGCCGCCGTCGCGCGCGACGAGCCAGTACCCGCCGCCCGGAGCCGCGGCCATGCCGACGACGGGCGCATTGAGATGAAGTGCGCCGGTCGAGCCAGCAAAGACGGCGTTGCCGTAACTGAAGATGCCGCCGTCGGCGGCCACCAGCCAGTACCCGCCGCCACCGGGAGTCGCGGCCATGCCGACGACGGGCGCGTTCAAGGAAAGCGAGCCCGCGGAGCCGAAGAACCGCGCGTCGCCGTAGCTGAAGACGCCACCGTCGGCGGCCACCAACCAGTACCCGCCGCCATCAGGAGTCGCGGCCATGCCGACGATCGGCGCGTTCAAGGACAGCGATCCTGCGGAGCCGAAGAAGCCGGCATCGCCATAATTGAAGATCCCGCCGTCGCGCGCGACCAACCAGTAGCCCCCGGCGTCGGGAGTAGGGGCCATGCCGACGACGGGGGCGTTGAGATGGAGAGCGCCGGTGGAGCCGAAGAACCCTGCGTCCCCGTAGCTGAAAACGCCGCCGTCACTGCCGACGAGCCAGGTGCCGTCGCCGTCCCGCGTGCTGGCCATGCCGACGACCGGTGCGTTGGGGTTGTTCACGGCATTGGCGCCGATCGGCGTGGACCCGAAGGGCACCACCGAGTTGGCCGGCGGGGACGTTGCGCCTGCGCCAGGTGTCGGTGAGACGACTGCGAGGGTGCCGGCGACGGCCAGCGGCAGGATCACGAGCAGGGCTGCGAACATGCGCCGCACGACCGGAGTCTTACCCCATCGGAGGTCGATTACCCGGCGCATCCCAATCGCGTGGACACCCCTATCCGGTGCACTCGTTGATGGCGTCGATGAGCTGGCGCAGCCGGGCGTAGTGGAAGCGGTCGAAGCGCAGGGCAAGTCGGGGCAGCTCGGGGTGGTCGTTGCGCTCCGGCGGGAAGGGCTCGGCGGTGCGGATGCTGCCGCGGACGATGATGTCCTTGAAGCGCCGGTTGAGATCGGCCAGCTCCGCTCTCGACGGCTGCACCTGGACCCGCAGCACGAGCAGGTCGCCCACCCAACGGATCGAGTGGTAGTTGCGGTAGAAGCCGAGGACCTCCTCGCTGGCCTCCTCCATGGTGTTGGTGACCTTGAAGAGCGAGCGGTCGTCGGGCGAGACCCAGCCCGCGGCGATGGCCTCCTCCTCGATGAAGCGCAGCCAGGCGTGCCAGTACGTGCCGCCCGGTGTCTCGATCATGACGACGGGCGCCGGCTCGGCCTTGCCGGTCTGCAGCAGGGTCAGGAGCTCGAAGGACTCGTCCTGGGTGCCGAAGCCGCCAGGGAGGATGGCATAGGCGTGGGATTCCTTGATCAGCATGAGCTTGCGCGTGAAGAAGTAGCGCATCTCGACCAACTTCGGATCCTGCGCAATGAAGGGGTTGGCGTCCCCCTCGTGGGGCAGACGGATGTTCACGCCGAAGGAATGCTCCCGCCCGGCGCCCTCCAGGCCGGCCGCCATGATGCCGGGACCGGCGCCGGTCACGACCATCCAGTCGGCCGCCGCAAGCCTGGCCGCCAGGTTGCGGGCGAGGATGTAGACGGGGTCGTCGGGGAGTGTGCGGGCCGAACCGAACATGGTGATCTTGCGGATGTGGCGATAGGGACGGAAGACCCAGAAGGCTTCGGCCATCTCGCCGAGAGCCGCGTTGGCGATCTTGAGATCGCCCACCGACGTGCTCTCGCGGGCCATGTCGGCCAGCACGCCGATCATTGAGCTCAGCTCGCGAGACTGTGGTGCGGAGAGCTGCCGGCCGGCGAACAGCGCGTCGAACGCGCGCTGCCGCTCGGCCTCCTCTGTCGTGTCGCTCACGCGCCCGTAGAGGTGCCCGCCAGGGCGTAGAGCGTGGACCGCTGCACCAGGGGACGCCCGAGCGGCGCCACGATGGCCTCGAGGTCCTCCACACCCATGCGCTGACCGTGCTGCGCGCCGGCCGCCCGCGAGATGTTCTCGTCCATCAGTGTGCCGCCGAGGTCGTTGGCGCCGGCCTGGAGCACCTGGCGCGCGCCCTCGCCGCCCATCTTCACCCAGCTGACTTGGATGTTGGCGATGTCACCCGCGTAGGCAATACGCGCGACCGAATGCATGAGCAGGGCCTCGCGGAAGGTCGGTCCCCGCCGCGCCCGACGCTGGAGGTAGATCGGGGTGGCCATGTGCACGAACGGCAGCGGCACGAACTCGGTGAAACCGCCGGTCTCGCGTTGGAGCGCGCGGGTGCGTACGATGTGGCGCGCCCAACTTCGCGGCTGCTCGACCGAGCCGAACATGATCGTGATGTTCGAGCGCAGACCGACCGTGTGCGCGGTGCGGTGGGCGTGGAGCCATTCCTCGGTCGAGATCTTGTCGGGGCACAGCACGGCACGGACGTCGTCGTCGAGGATCTCGGCCGCGGTGCCCGGGAGGGTCTTGAGCCCCGCGTCCTTCAGTCGCGTGAGGTACTCGGCCAGCGGCACCTCGGAGCGGCGGGCGCCCTCTGTCACCTCGAGCGCGGTGAACCCGTGGATGTGAATGTCCGGCGACGCCGCGCGCACCGCCTCGAGCACGTGCAGGTAGTAGTCGCCGTCGAAGTTCGGATGGATGCCCCCCTGGAGGCACACCTCGGTCGCCCCCTCCGCCTCGGCCTCGGCGACCCTGCGCGTGATCTCGTCCAGCTCGAGGAGATAGGGCGCGCCGCGCAGATTCAACGAGAGCGGACCCTTGGAGAACGCGCAAAAGCGACATTTGAACGTGCACACGTTGGTGTAATTGATGTTGCGGTTGTGCACGTAGGTGACCGCGTCGCCCACCGCCTGGCGACGCAGGTCGTCGGCGCTGTCGGCCACGGCGCGCACCTCGGGCCCGCGCGCACTGAAGAGGGTGACGATCTCGTCCTCGCCGATCTCCTGCCCGAGTCCAACCCCGGCCAAGACCTCGGCCACCGGGCCGCCGGCCCGCGCCCCCAACGAGGCGAACACCGAGGGCGAGGTGGACCGGACGGGGGGCGAGATCGGGGCGGAGTCGGGTGACGAAGGCGCGGCCACGCCGAGCAGTGCGGGTGGGTGCGCCTCGCCCCCCGAGCACCACGACGCATCGCGGGCCAGGCCCTCGGCGTCCGACGAGTCGAGCACCGGAAAGCGGAGGGCCGGATCGAGCCAGCGTTCGGGGTCGAGGGCGAACGAGGGGTAGAGCGTGAGCCGAGGGGCCAGAGCGTGGCCTGCCGCCTCGGTGGCCGTTCGGAGCACATCGAGCGAGGGCCAGGCACGCTCGGGGTTCACATGATCGGTCGTGACCGGTGAGACGCCGCCCCAGTCGTCGATGCCCGCGTGCAGGAGCGGGGCGAGATCGTCGGAGAGGTTCGGTGGCGCCTGGACGTGCATCTCGGGCGGCAGCACCAGGCGCGCCGCGGCGATGGCCCACTGCAAGTCTCCGGGTGGGCAGGGCGCCGCCTTGGCCATCGCCGTGCCCGGCTTGGGTAGGAAGTTCTGGACGATGACCTCTTGCACGTGCCCGTGGCGGGCGTGGGATCCGGCGATGGCGTGCAACGAGGCCAGCTGGTCGGCGCGGTCCGCGCCGATGCCGACCAGGATCCCCGTGGTGAAGGGGATGGCCAGCTCGCCCGCCGCCTCCAGCGTGGCCAGACGACGGGCCGGCTCCTTGTCCGGTGCGCCGCGGTGCGCGGCGAGCCCGACCGCGAGCGATTCGAGCATCATCCCCTGGCTGGCCGAGACCTCGCGCAGCCTCGCCAGCTCGTCAGGGAACAGGGCGCCGGCATTGGCGTGGGGGAGCAGGCCGGTCTCCTCCAGGACGAGGCGACACATCGCAGCGAGGTAGTCAACCGTGGACGCGTATCCCCGCGCGGCCAGCCAGTCGCGCGCGACCGGATACCGCAGCTCGGGCCGCTCGCCGAGCGTGAAGAGCGCCTCGTGGCATCCTGCATCGCGGCCGGCGCGCGCCACGGCGAGGACCTCCTCGGGGGTGAGGTAGGGCGACGCCAACCGCGCTGGGGCCTTGGCGAACGTGCAGTAGCCGCAGCGGTCGCGACAGAGCATGGTCAAGGGGATGAAGACCTTGGGTGAGAACGTCACCCGCCGGCCATGGGCCTCATCGCGCACGACACGTGCCAGCGCGGTCAGGTCGGCGAGCGGCGTGTCGAGGAGGTCGCGATCGGAGAGCATCGGAGCCAATCTAGGGGGCGTCGCCACGGGCGGCGGCGTCCACGAGCCAGATCGTCGTGCCGGCGTGGACCCGTGCCGCCGGCAGGTCCTCCCCGCGCTCGAGCGCGGCCACCGCAGCAGCCTGGTCGGCGCCGGCCACCGTGAAGACCGCGGTGCGGGCCGAGTTGATGGCGGGAAGGGTGAGGGTGAGGCGCGGGTGCGGGTTGCGTCGCGCCGGGTCCTCGGTCGCCACGACCAGCTCGCCCGGCCCGGCATCGAGGCTGGTGGACGTCGGGAAGAGAGAAGCGGTGTGGCCGTCCGGCCCCATCCCCATGTGGATCAGGTCGATCCCTGGGCCGGTCACGAGGTCGGCGACGATTCGCTGGTAGGCCGCCGCGCACTCGGCCGCCGTGTCACCGGTCGGCATGGGTTCGAAGGAGCCGACCGGGCCGACGCGATCGAGCAACGTCTCTGTGATCATGCGCACGTTGGCGTCTTCGTGCCCGCGCGGGACGAAGCGCTCGTCGCCCAGGTACACGTCCACAACCGGCCACTCGATGCCGTCGGTGAGCGCCAGGGCCTCATAGCAGGCCTGCGCCGTCGGACCGCCCGAGAGCACGAACGCGAAGCGAGGTCCCGGACGCGAGGCGAACATGTCGACCACGGTGTCGCAGAACGCACGGGGGACGTCGTCGACCGGAGTCAACATGGCTGCAGGGTCACGCGGGTCACCAGGGGTCAGTCCTCGCACCGAGCTCGGCAACGTCGCGTCGCCCTACGCCGGCTCAGAACGTGGCGGCCTTGTCGGTCAGAGATTGGAGCAGTTCGTCGAACGACTTGGAGAAAGAGTGCACGCCCTCGTCTTCGAGGGTGTGCTCGACGTCGAGCATGTCGACTCCGGCGTCCGCGAGCCGGGCCAGCACGCCCCCGGCCTCGTCGGGATCGGCGTCGACGGTACGCATGAGTGTCCCGTGATCCTCGAAGGCCCGCAGGGTCTCTTCGGGCATGGTGTTCACGGTCGCGGGACCGATCAAGCTGTCGACGTAGAGGAGGTCCGAGTAGCCAGGGTTCTTGGTGGAGGTCGAGGCCCACAGGGGGCGCTGCACCCGCGCACCCTTCTCCCGGAGGGCTTCCCAACGGTCTCCGGTGAAGGTGCGATGGAAATGCTGGTAGGCCTCTTGGGCCTGCGCCACCGCGGCGGTGCCGCGCAAGCCGAGCACGGCGGGGTCACCGCCTTCCCCTCCGGCCAGAGACTCCAGGCGGCGATCGACCTCGGTGTCGACTCGGCTGACGAAGAAAGAGGCCACGCTGGCCACCTTCGCCAGCTCCGCCCCTCTGCCGGCCGCCGCCAGCGCCTCGAGGCCGCGCAGGTACGCCTCCATCACATCGTCGTAGCGGTCGAGCCCGAAGATCAACGTGACGTTGATGCTGTGACCCTCGCCGATCAGGGTCTCGATCGCGGGGATGCCCTCGCGGGTGGCGGGGACCTTCACGAAGAGGTTTGGCCGGTCGATGCGCTCGTGGAGCATGCGGGCGTCGCGCACCGTGCCCTCGGTGTCGTGCGCCAGGGCCGGCGAGACTTCCAAGGAGACATACCCGTCCTCACGGTCACTCTCGTCATAGAGCGGGCGCAACATCTCGAGCCCATCGTCGATGTCGGTGATCGCCATCTCCCAGTAGGCGCTCTCCACGCTGTGGTCCTTTGCGAGGCTCCGGAACTGCTCGTCGTAGACGTCGTTGCCGCTGATGGCCTTGGCGAAGATCGTCGGGTTCGAAGTGATGCCACGGATGCCCAGGGCGAGCAGCTCGGCCAACTGGCCACCTTGGATCCAGTCGCGGCGCAGGTTGTCGAGCCAGGGACTCTGGCCGCCGATCTCGTAGAGCTCTTGGAGTCGGGTCATCGGGACGGCTCCCTTCGTGTATGTCTGCGTGTGATGTCCTGCGGTCGGCGTCGAGTGGGCGTGCCTGCGGGTGTGCGTGGGGTGACGAGTCAGCCACCGTGGCGGGTCAGAAGGTCGCGCGCTCGCTCGACCACGTGCTCGGCGGTGAAGCCGAACTTCTCCATCACGACCTCGCCCGGCGCCGACGCGCCGAAGTGATCGATGCCGATGAAATCGTCGGCGTAACGGTCCCAGCCGAAGGTCGAGCCCGCCTCGATGCTCAGCACGGGCACGAACGGGGGGAAGACGCTGGACCGGTACTGCTCGGGTTGCTTCTCGAAGAGGTCCCAGGAGGGAAAGGACACGACGCGCGCCCACACGCCCGAGCGGGCCAGCTTTCGGCCGCGGCCAGAGCGAGCTGTACCTCACTCCCGCTCGCCACGAGCACGATCTGCAGCGTGATGTCCGGCTCGGCCAGCACGTAGGCGCCCCGGGCGACCCCATCGGGCGCTTTGTCCGCCGTCCCGGGAAGGACCGGGACGTCCTGGCGCGTGATCACGAGGCCGACCGGACCCTCGGCGTCGACCGCCAGGCGCCACGCCTGCGCGGTCTCGTTGGCGTCGGCCGGCCGGATCAGACTGAGGCCGGGCATGGCCCGCAGCGAGGCCAAGTGTTCGATCGGTTGATGGGTCGGGCCGTCCTCACCGAGGCCGATGGAGTCGTGCGACCACGACGTACACGACGTGTGAGCCCGTCAGCGCAGCGAGCCGCACCGCGGGGCGCATGTAATCGGAGAAGACGAAGAACGTCCCGCCGACCGGGAGCACACCACCGTGCTGTGCCATCCCGGTGAGCACGGCACCCATGGCGTGTTCGCGGATGCCGTAATGCACCTGCGTCCCGCCAGGGGAGTCGGGTTCTTGCGCCTGGGCGCCCTTCATCTTGACGCCGTTGTTCCCGGTCAGGTCGGCCGATCCCGCCACCAGGCCAGGCAGGCGGGCCTCTGACGCGTCGATGCACTGGTTGAGCGCGTGGCGCGTGGCCAGCTGGGTGCCGGCGTCGAAGCGCGGGAGATCGTCGGCCCAACCCGGCAGGCCGTGCCCGGCGTGCGCCGCGTCCCAGGCGGCGCGATCGCCCTCCCAGGCCGCAAAGCGGGCGTCCCAGGCCGCATGCTCCTCGGCCCCGCGGGTGATCTCCTGCCCGTAGAACGTCGCGCACCTCGTCGGGCACCCAGAAGGTCTCGTCGGGCGGCAGGCCGAGGATCGCCTTGGTGGCCTTGATTTCCTCCTCACCGAACGGGTTGCCGTGCGCCGCGGCGGTGTCGGTCAAGTTGGGCGCGGGCCACCCGATGTGGCTGCGCAGGACGAGCAGGTTGGGCTTGGCGTCGGGCCCGTCGGACGGGTAGTCGAGAGCCTCGCGGACCGCGGCCTCGAGCTCGTCGACGTCGTTGGCCATCTCGCCGAGGTAGCGGACCCTCCAGCCGTAGGCCTCGAAGCGGCCCACGGGGTCGTCGCCGTAGGCGAGCTCGGTCGGCCCGTCGATCGTGATGTGGTTGTCGTCGTAGAAGGCCACGAGCCTGCCCAGCCCGAGGTGGCCGGCCAGGACGCGGCCTCGTGCGAGATCCCCTCCATGATGCAGCCGTCGCTGGCGATGACGAAGGTGCGATGGTCACACACCTCGGTGCCGAACGTCGTGCGCAGCCAGCGCTCAGCCAGCGCCAACCCGACCGCATCGCCGAAGCCCTGTCCGAGGGGGCCCGTCGTGACCTCGAGGCCCGCAGTGTGACCGGCCTCGGGGTGTCCGGGCGTACGGCTGCCCCACTGGCGGAACTGGCGCAGGTCCTCGAGCGAGAGGTCGTAGCCGGTGAGGTGGAGCATGGCGTACTGCAGGATGCAGGCGTGCCCGCACGAGAGCACGAAGCGGTCGCGGTCCGGCCAGTGCGGGTCGCGCGGGTCGTAGCGCATGATGCGCGTCCACAGCACGTGCGCGAGAGGGGCCAGTGCCATCGCGGTGCCGGTGTGCCCGGAATTGGCCCGCTCGGGCGCGTCCATGGCCAGGCCGCGGATGACATTGATCCCGAGCTCGACCAGCTTCGGATCCTGGATCACCGGAGGGGTGGTCTGCACCGTCACACCGTCACCCTAACCGTCTGTTCGCGCCGCCCGTGAGGGCGCTCACGTACGCTTCTCGGCCATGGCATCCCGCATGCAAGTACCCCCGAACAGCGACCTCACTCTCGGGATGATCTGCGTGGACAAGACCGTCCCTGGGCGTTGCACGTGGCGAATGCGGGCGGACGAGCGCTTCGCCAACCCGGCCGGGATCATGCAAGGGGGTTTCATCGGCGCCTTCGCCGACTCGTCGATGGGGGCCGCCGCCGTCACCTATGTGCAGGAGCGCCGCGTGTACTGCTCCAACGCCGAGTTCAAGGTGAGCTTCCTGGCCGCCGTGCAGCCCGGGTCGGAGCTCACCTGCATCGCCGAGGTCGTCTCCGGAGGGCGTCGTGTCGCCTTCGTGGAGGCCAGCATCACCGCCCGCGCCCCGGGCGAGGACGGCGAGGAGCGCCTCGTCGCCCGTGCGACGTCCACCTATATCTACAAAGACCGCGACTGACACGCCGGTGAGCCATTGGCTGGGCACGCCGGCGGACGGTGTTTGCACCTCAACGGCCCAGAGACCAGGATTGTCCGCCACATGGCACCAGGGTCCGAAAACGGCAGCCACGGGCTGCGCCACGCCGGGGACGACGCGTTCCAGCTCACGGTCGACTATCTCAAGCAGGAGACCGTCGAGCCGCTCCGCGGGTTGGGTCGCTTCCTCTACATGGGGATCGCGGGCTCGTTCTTCATGGCCGGGGGCCTGCTCTTGATCCTGCTCGGAGTGCTGCGCCTGCTGCAGACCGAGACGGGCACCGCCCTCACCGGGGACTGGTCCTGGGTGCCTTACGCCGCGGTGGTCGTCCTGGGCATCGCCGTGATGGGCGTGGCGGTGTGGCGCATCACTGCGGGACCGGGCAAGGAGAAGCTGCCGGCCGTGATCGCCCGGCGCGAGGCGAGAGAGATCGAGACACAGGAGGGAGCGAGCTGATGCCAGGTACGACGACGTCGAAGGCGGGAAGCAACGGACGGCTCATCACCGCGAGGATCTGCAAGCCGCCTACGCGCAGGTCGTCGGCGAGGGTGAGGCGTCGGCACGCGCCGCCGCCCCGAAGGGGCTGGCCATTGCCGGCGCCGTCGGCATCCTCTTGCTGACGCTGGCCTTCTTGGCCGGCCGCCGGCACGGGCGCGCCAAGTCAGCCGTGGTCGAGATCAGGCGGCTCTGAGGTGGACGTACTCCTGCGGCGGTTCCTGCGCGCGGGCATCCGTCGCGGCCTGGGTGGGAATTGGTATTGGTTCCTTCTGGCCGGCGCGACCTTCCTGCTGCGCCGGGTCCTGAACGACAGGGCGGGTGCCGTCTCGACCGTCACGGTCTCGCCCGGCGAGCAAGTGCTCATCTCGGTGCGTGACCGGGGGACCGCACCCCGAACTGCACCCGCCTCAGACGACTGACACCAGTGCCGGGCCCCCTCGCAGTGGGGGAGCGCGTGCTCCTCATCGATCCCAAGGACCGTCGCTACCTCGTGACGCTGGTGGCCGGCGCGACCTTCCACACCCACGCCGGGGTCCTCGCGCACGACGACATCATCGGGGCGACCGAAGGATGCACCGTCACGGGCTCGACCGGGCGCGCGTTCCTTGCCTTGCGGCCGACGCTCAGCGACGTCGTCCTCAAGATGCCGCGGGGCGCACAAGTGATCTACCCCAAGGATCTCGGCGCCATCCTGATCGCCGCCGACATCGGCCCCGACCAGCGCGTCCTGGAGGCCGGGGTGGGCTCGGGCGCTCTCTCCATGACCGTGCTGCGCGCCGGTGCCTCCATCGTCGGCTACGAGTTACGTGAGGACTTCGCCGAGCGGGCCCGCTCCAACGTGCATGCTGCGCTGGGTTCCGCGATGCCGTACCGCGTCGAAGTCCGTGACGTGACCGAAGGCATCGACGAAACGGGTCTCGATCGCATCCTCTTGGACATGCCCGAGCCGCACAAGGTCGTGCGCGCTGCAGCGGGGGCCCTGCGCCCGGGCGGCATCCTGCTGGCCTACCTGCCCACCATCAACCAGACCGCCCTGCTGCGCCAGGCCCTCGATGACGCGGGCGAAGACTTCGGGCTGGCGGAGACCCAGGAGGTGTTGCGCCGCACGTGGCACGTCGAAGCCCGATCGGTGCGCCCCGACCACCGCATGGTCGGCCACACCGGCTTCCTCACGACCGCGCGGCGGATCGGGCCGTAGGACTCAGTCGCGCTCGATGAAGATGCACTCGCCGGGGCACTCCTCGGAGGCCTCGACGACAGCCTCTTCGAGATCGCCCGGCACGCCGGCCATGCCGGCCGAGCCGCCCGGTTCGCTCTTGACGTCGCCCTCTTCCTTTACATAGGCCAGGCCATCGTCGAGGAGGGTGAACACGGCCGGCGCGATCTCCTCACACAGCCCGTCGCCCGTGCAGAGATCCTGATCGATCCAGACCTTCATGACGTGCTTCTCTCCCTTGTGGCAACGGACCGGCCGGCCAGCTGGACCGTAGCGAGGCGTCCCGCGAACCGTCAATCTGACGACGCGGTCCTTCCCATGCTACCTGTCCCGACCTGCGGTCCAGGTGCATGCACGGTGCACTCAAGTTGCCGCCAAAACCAGCCGAACCGAGGGCTAGGGTGACATGTGGTGACCGCAACTCCGGACGAAACCGCTGCTCAGCTCGAAGCACTGCGTGCCGAGCTGGCCGATGCAGAGGATGAGATCCACGCGCTGCGGCGACGGTTGCAGGAGAGTCCTGGCCGAGTGCAGGCGCTCGAGGAGCGGCTGCTCGAGAGCAAGGGCCAGCTCGCGCAGGCCACCTCCCAGAACGAAAAGCTGACGTTCACCCTCCAGCAAGCCAAGGAACAACTTGCTGCGCTGCGCGAGGAGGTCGAAAAACTCACCCAGCCTCCCGCCGCCTACGGCACCTTCCTCGGGGTCAACGAGGATGGGACGGTCGACGTGTTCTCGAGCGGCCGCAAGATGCGCGTCAGCCTGCACCCAGACATCGACCCGGGCGCCATCCGCAAGGGCAACGAGGTGGTGCTGAACGAGAGCCTCAACGTCGTGCTGGTGCGTGACGGCGAGTTCTCGGGCGAGGTCGTGACCCTCAAGGAGCAGCTCGAGGACAAGCGGCGCTGCGTCGTCTTCGCCCGAGCCGACGAGGAACGGGTGGCCGAGCTCTCCGAGGACATGCTCGGGCTCCGCCTCCGGGCGGGCGACTCGCTGCTGATGGACTCGCGGACGCAGCTGCTGATCGAGAAGCTTCCCAAGCTCGAGAGTGAGGAGCTCATTCTCGAAGAGGTGCCAGACATCACCTACGCAGACGTGGGTGGGCTCGACGTACAGATCGAGGCGATCACCGACGCCGTCGAGCTGCCCTACATGCACCGCGACCTGTTCGTCGAGTACTCGCTGCCCGCGCCCAAGGGCATCCTGCTCTACGGGCCTCCCGGCTGTGGCAAGACGCTGATTGCCAAGGCAGTGGCCAACTCGCTGGCGAAGAAGGTGGCCGAGAAGACGGGCAACGACAACGTGCGCAGCTTCTTCCTCAACATCAAGGGTCCCGAGCTCCTGAACAAGTACGTCGGCGAGACGGAGCGCCAGATCCGCCAAGTCTTCCAACGGGCCCGCGAGAAGGCAGACGAGGGAATGCCTGTCATCGTGTTCTTCGACGAGATGGAGTCGCTCTTCCGCACCCGCGGCACCGGGATCAGCTCGGACATGGAGTCGACCATCGTGCCGCAGCTCCTCGCGGAGATCGACGGTGTCGAGTCGCTACGCGACGTCATCGTGATCGGGGCCTCCAACCGGGAGGACCTCATTGACCCCGCTATCCTGCGCCCGGGCCGCCTCGACGTGAAGATCAAGATCGAGCGGCCAAACGAGGACGCGGCCGGCCAGATCTTCAGCCGGTACCTCACGCCCGACCTTCCACTCGATCCCGACGAGGTCGGCCGCCTCGGCGGTGGCGACCCCGGGAAGGCGGTGCAGGCGATGATCGAACAGACCGTCGCTGAGATGTACCGCGAGGACGACGGCAACCGCTTCCTCGAGGTCACGTACCAGAACGGCGACAAGGAGATCCTCTATTACCGCGACTTCGCGTCGGGCGCGATGATCGAGAACATCGTGCGCAGGGCGAAGAAGCTGGCGATCAAGCGGGTCATCGCCGGGGAGACCGGTGGCATCCGCACAGCGGACATGCTCGAGTCGATCCGCCAGGAGTACAAGGAGAACGAGGACCTCCCCAACACGACGAACCCCGACGACTGGGCCAGGATCTCGGGCAAGAAGGGCGAGCGGATCGTCTACGTCCGCACACTGCTCACCGAGGACCGCGAAGTGCACGGGGGCCGTTCCATCGAGCGCGTCGGTACCGGCCAGTACCTCTAGACGTTAGGGTCTCGCCGTGGCCACGACGAAGGTCTGCGGCATCGAAACCGAGTACGGAATCCACTCACCTGGTCCCGAACAGAACCCCATCGCGGCCTCGTCGGTGCTGGTCAATGCGTACGCGGCCGACGTCGAACAAAAGATCGGGTGGGATTTCGAGGACGAGACCCCGGGTAACGACGCCCGCGGCTTCGCCGCGAGGGGTCGCTGGCGCCCATGGTGGAGACGCACCTGGCCAACACGGTGCTCACCAACGGCGCTCGCTTCTATGTGGATCACGCCCACCCGGAGTACTCGAGTCCCGAGTGCCTGACACCGCTGGAGTGCCTGGTCTACGACAAGGCGGGGGAGGAGGTGCTGCGCCGAGCCATGGTCGCGGCAGCCCTGCGCATCCCCGAGCAGCCGGCACCTGTCGTCCACAAGAACAATTCGGACGGCAAGGGCAACTCATATGGCTGCCACGAGAACTACATGATGGACCGAGCCGTCCCGTTCGCGAAGGTCATCGACGGGGTCGTCCCGCATTTCGTGTCGCGCACCCTCTTCACGGGCTCGGGCAAGGTCGGCACCGAGACCGCGGCGCTCGACTCGGAGACGGTCGAATACCAGATCTCGCAGCGGGCGGAGTTCTTCGAGGAGATCGTCGGCCTCGAGACAACACTGAAGCGCCCAATCGTCAATACGCGGGACGAGCCGCACGCCGACCCGAAGCGGTTCCGACGGCTCCACGTGATCGTCGGCGATGCCAACCTCGCTGAGATCGCGACGTTCCTGAAGGTGGGCACGACGGCGATCGTCCTGGCCATGGTCGAAGACGATGCGGGCCCGACACGGGACCTCTCCCTGTCGGACCCGGTGCGGGCGCTGCACCAGGTGTCCGCCGATCTGTCGCTGACCCGCCCACTGGCCCTGACCGACGGCTCCAGCGCGACCGCACTGGAATTGCAGTGGGAGCTCTTCGGCGCAGCCCGCAAATACGCCGAGGAGCACGGGCTGAGCGCGCTGGGCGACGACGGATCAGTCGGCGCGCTGGTGATGGAGCATTGGGAGACTGTCCTGGGCGGGCTGGAGTCGGACCCCGACACGCTGGCCGATGCACTCGATTGGGTCGCCAAGCGCAAGCTGCTCCTGGCCTACCAGGAGCGGCACTCCTGCGGGTGGAAGGACCCACGCATAGCTGCACTGGCGTTGCAATACCACGACCTGCGACCGGACAAGTCCGTCTTTCGCCGCCTCGGCATGCGCACCCTCGTGGATCCGGCCCAGGTGGCAAGCTCCGTGGCGGAGCCACCGACGGGTACCCGGGCCTGGTTCCGGGGGAAGTGCCTGGCCCGCTGGCCTGACGCTGTGGTGACCGCGAACTGGGATTCTCTCGTCTTTGACATTGGCGCAGACCCGTTGCGGCGCGTCCCTATGATGGACCCCCTGAAGGGAACAGCCGAGCACACCGGTGCACTCCTGGCCGAGAGCACAGGACCGGCGGACTTGCTCAATCGGCTCAATTCCTAGGCGAGAGATCGAACGACACAGCACGGGGACTGGCGAAAATGGCAGAACAGGAACAGAAACGAAAGGGCTCGGGCGCCCGGACCACTGAGACCGAGACCGAGGTCGAGGAGACGACTCCTGCCGGCTCTGAGCGGGGGAGAAGATCAAGGCTGAACTGGACGACCTGCTCGACGAGATCGACGAGGTGCTCGAGGACAACGCAGAGGAGTTCGTGCGCAACTACGTGCAAAAGGGCGGTCAGTAGCGCAACGTGGCGCTCCCGCTCTTTCCCCCGGAGCACGATCCGGGTCCGGACTTCGTCGGTCTGTTACGCCTGACCGCGGCTCGGGCCGGAACGCCTGTGCTCGCCGTCGACGCCGCCAACCCGGTGCAGGCCCCCCACGGCACCACGGTCGTGGCGCTGCGCTTCGCCGACGGGGTGGTGATGGCGGGGGACCGCAGGGCAACTGCCGGCAACATCATCGCCCATCACGCGATGGAGAAGGTCTTCCCGGCAGACCACTACTCGGCCGTCGCCATCGCCGGGACGGCCGGGATGGCCATGGAGATGGTCCGGCTCTTCCAGGTCCAGCTCGAGCACTACGAGAAGGTCGAGGGGTCCACCCTCTCGCTCGAGGGTAAGGCCAACCAGCTCGCCCAGATGGTGCGCCAGCATCTACCGCTCGCCATGCAGGGGCTGGCGGTGGTGCCCCTCTTCGCTGGCTTTGACACCATGCGGAGCACGGGGCGCATCTTCAACTACGACGTCACGGGCGGCCACTACGAGGACACGGACTTCCAAGCCACCGGCTCGGGCGGGCGTGACGCCCGCAACACCGTCAAGCTCGGCTGGCGCGAGGGCATGGGCCGCGACGAGGCCCTCGATCTCGCCATCCAGTCGCTCTACGACGCCGCCGACGAGGACTCGGCGACCGGAGGGCCAGACCCCGTGCGGGGCATCTATCCGATCATCGCCGTCGTCGACGCCGGCGGGTACCGGGAGGTGCCCGAAGAAGAGGTCGCCGAGCGCTTCGGAACCCTCGTTGCCCGCAGGCAGGGGGAGCGTGCCCAATGAGCATGCCGTTCTACGTGGCACCCGAGCAGGTGATGAAGGACCGGGCCGAGTACGCCCAGAAGGGCATCGCCCGAGGGCGCTCCCTGGTCGCCACCACCTACGACGTCGGGATCGCCATGGTCGCCGAGAACCCGTCACGCTCGCTCCACAAGATCAGCGAGATCTACGACCGGATCGCCTTCGGCGGTGTGGGCAAGTACAACGAGTACGACCAGCTCCGTGTGGCCGGGGTACGCCATGCCGATACGAAGGGCTTCGCCTACAGCCGCGAGGACGTCGACGCCCGCTCGCTCGCCAACCTCTACGCGCAGTATCTGGGCAACGTCTTCACCCACGAGATGAAGCCCTTGGAGGTCGAGATCCTGGTGGCAGAGCTCGGCGCCCAGGAGACCCAGCTGTACCACATCGCCTACGACGGGTTCGTCAGCGACGAGGAGCACTTCGCAGTCCTCGGTGGCGACGCCGAGGCCATCGCGGAGCGCATCCGGGACGCCTGGCAGCCCGATTGGGACATGGCGGCTGCCATCAAGGCCGCCACGGCGGCGCTGGCAGGCCCGGACCGGACGCTCGGTGCCGGTGACCTCGAGGTGGCCACGCTCAGCCCGGGCAACGGCCGCCGAACCTTCAGACGCATCGAAGAAGAGGAGCTGTCCCAACTGCTGGCATAACCGGCGGTACGGTTGACCTGTGGAGCGCCGCATCTTCGGGGTCGAAAACGAGTACGGGGTGACCTTCACCCTGCGCGGCCAACGGCGCCTCAGTCCCGACGAAGTGGCGCGCTACCTCTTCCGGCGCGTCGTGTCATGGGGCCGATCCTCCAACGTGTTCTTGGAGAACGGCGCCCGGCTCTACCTCGACGTCGGGAGCCATCCCGAGTACGCGACCCCCGAGTGCGACCGAATCAGCGACGTGGTGGTGCACGACAAGGCAGGGGAGTGGATCCTGGCCCAGCTCGTCACCGGCGCCCAGGCGCGCCTCCGCGAGGAAGGCATACGCGGCGAGGTCTACCTGTTCAAGAACAACACCGACTCGGTCGGGAACTCCTACGGGTGCCACGAGAACTACCTCACCGAACGCAACGACGAGTTCAACCGTTACACCGAGGTGCTGATCCCGTTCCTCGTCTCGCGCCAGATCTACGCCGGTGCGGGAAAGGTCCTCCAGACCGCTCGGGGCGCCGTGTTCTGCCTCAGCCAGCGGGCTGAGCACATCTGGGAGGGTGTCTCGTCGGCGACGACCCGGAGCCGTCCCATCATCAACACCAGGGATGAGCCGCACGCCGACGCAGAGCGGTTCCGCCGCCTCCACGTGATCGTCGGCGACTCCAACATGAGCGAATACGCCACCTTCTTGAAGGTCGGGACGACGTCGATCCTCCTCGCCATGCTCGAGGACTCCTCGACCGTGCTGCGTGACCTCACGCTGGAGAACCCGATCCGGGCCATCCGCGAGATCAGCCATGACATCACGTGCCAGCGCCGCGTCCGGCTGGCCAACGGCCGGGAGATGCGGGCGCTCGACATCCAGGTCGAATATCTCGAGCGCGCGCTCAAGTTTCGCGACCGCCGGGGGCTCTCTCCTGAGGAGGACCGGGCGCTCGACATGTGGGAGCACTGCCTGAAGGGACTCGAGGCAGACCCGACCTCGTTGTGGCGCGAATGTGATTGGGTCGCGAAGCACCGGCTCGTGGAGCAGATGCGGGCCCGCCACGACGTCTCCCTGTCGCATCCGAAGGTCGCGATGATCGATCTCATGTACCACGACGTGGATCGTGGGCGCGGCCTGTTCTACAAGTTGCAGCGACGTGACGAGATGGACCGTATGTGTACGGACGATGCCATCACCGAGGCGATGACCAAGCCGCCCGAGACCACCCGGGCCCGGCTACGTGGTGCGTTCGTCAAGCGGGCCAAGGAGCGCCGTCGCGACTTCACCGTCGACTGGGTCCACCTCAAGCTGAACGATCAGGCCCAACGAACGGTGCTGCTGAAGGACCCGTTCAAGTCCCACGACGAGCGCGTGGAGCGGCTCATCCAGTCGCTGTAGCGGCACCGTAGAGTGAGGACACATGTTCAACCTCGACCCAGGCAAGCTCCTCGTGATCGCCGTGGTCGCCATCATCCTCCTTGGGCCTGACCGCCTGCCCCAGGTGGCCAGGCAGCTTGGCGGCGCTTGGCGCACCTTCAACGAGTTCCGTCACCGCATGGAGAGCGAGGTCCGCAGCACCATGCCGGACCTTCCACCGACGTCGGAGATCGCGCGCCTGGCCCGGTCACCCTCGGCATTGCTCAACCATCTGTCGACCTTGTCGTCAGACGATGACGAGGAGGAACCGGATGGGTCCTTCCAGCCGCCCGGAGCGGCCAACGGGAACGCCGCCCCGGACATGAACGGTGCGGCGGCCCGCGAGGTGCACGCGGGGTCGAGCGGCGTGAGTGTCCCCGACGCTGCCACGGACGTCCCGTCCGAGCCGGCGCCGACGCCAGCGCCGCCACACTGGGTGCCGCCTGCTCCCGCGCCGCCCGAGGTGATCGTCCCCGGCGACCCGACGCTCAACTGATCGGCCCCTCGTGGTGACCCTTCCCTTCACGGCCAAGCGCAAGAGCAGACCGTCGCCGGACAACATGACGCTCGGCGAACACCTGACCGAGCTGCGCCGCCGGGTGATCATCTGCACCATCGTCTTCCTGATCGCGGCCACCATCGCCGTGTTCGCGTACCAGCCGATCCTGAACTTCCTCTTGCGGCCGCTCTGCACGGTCGACGCACAAACGGCGCACCACACCAGTCAGGGCGCCTCGTTGTTGGTGACATCCAACGGCTCATGCAAGCTCTTCGTGACGTCACCACTCGACGGGCTCACGCTGCGGATCAAGATCGCGCTCTTCGGCGGCCTCATCCTCGCCTCCCCGGTGATCCTGTTCCAGGTCTGGCGGTTCGTGACCCCCGGTCTCAAGGCGTCCGAACGGCGCTACGCCGTCCCGTTCGTCTTGACCTCTTTCTTCCTGTTTCTCCTGGGGGCGGCAACGGCGTACCTCACACTGCCGCACGCACTGGGATGGCTGAAGTCCGTCGGTGGTTCGAGCCTGACGTCCATCTACGACCCGATCCCATATCTGGGTCTCATCCTCTTGATGATGACGATCTTCGGGCTGACGTTCGAATTCCCCGTGGTTCTCGTCTCTCTCGAGCTCGCCCGCGTCGTCACGCCCGCCCGGCTCCTGCGATCGTGGCGCTGGGCCGTCATCATCATCGTCGTGGCGGCGGCGGTCTTCACGCCCAGCTCGGATCCCTTCTCCATGCTCGCCCTCGCCGTCCCACTCGTCGCCTTCTACTTCATCTCCATCGGCATCGGGAAGTTGCTCGGGCGTTGACCGCGTTCCCATGGCCCCTCCAGGAGGCGGCCGGGGCGGCGGAGTTCGAGGCCGGCCTGCCTTTCGCTCTCGACGAGTTCCAGCTCCAGGCACTCCATGCCCTCGACGCCGGCCAATCGGTCCTCGTGTCGGCGCCGACCGGATCGGGAAAGACACTGGTGGCTGCCTACGCCGTGCACCGTGCCATGTGCGCCCATGGCAAGGCCTTCTACACGACCCCGCTCAAGGCACTGTCCAACCAGAAATACGGCGAGCTCGTGGCCGCCTACGGGGAAGAGCATGTCGGGCTGCTCACCGGTGATACGACGGTGCATCCACGAGCCGCCGTCGTGGTCATGACGACCGAGGTCCTGCGGAACATGCTCCTCGCCGGTTCCGACCTCCTCGAGGGTCTGCACACCGTCGTCCTCGACGAGGTGCACTTCATTCAGGACCCGTACCGGGGCGGCGTGTGGGAGGAGGTGCTCGTGCTCTCACCGCCCGAGATCCGCTTCGTGTGCCTGTCTGCGACCGTCAACAATGCCCACGAGCTCGGAGGCTGGCTCCATTCGGTCCGCGGCGACACCGCGGTGATCGTTGAGCGACAGCGGCCGATCGTCCTGCGGCACCACTTTGCCGTCCATCGTCGAGAAGACGACGAGACGCAGATGTTCCCACTGTTGGACCGCGGGCGCCCAGGAGGGGAGGGGCTCCGCATCGACCAAGCGGTGCGTCGGGCGCTGCAGAGCCGCCCCAGCCACTGGCATGCACGGCGGGCGCGGGCCAAGGCTGCCCTTTCGCGCCCCCTTGCGCTCGGAGATGGTCGAAGAGCTCGATCGACGTGACATGCTGCCGGCGATCGTCTTCATCTTCAGCCGCGCCGCGTGCGACGACGCCGTGCGTCAGGTGCTCCGCGACGGGTTGCGTCTGACCGACGAGCACGAGCGTGTCGCCATTCGGGAGGTGGCCGAGCGCAGAGTCGAGCCTCTCGCAGACGAGGACCTCGGTGTCCTCGGCTATGACGAGTGGCTCGAGGGCCTCGAACGCGGTGTGGCCGCCCACCACGCCGGGCTCGTCCCCGTCTTCAGGGAGACCGTCGAGGAGTGCTTCGCGGCGGGACTGCTCAAGGTCGTCTTCGCCACCGAAACCCTCTCGTTGGGGATCAACATGCCCGCCCGGTCGGTCGTGATCGAGCGCTTCACCAAGTACGGAGGGGCCGGGCGGGCAACCCTGACATCAGGGGAGTACCTCCAGCTGACCGGGCGCGCCGGTCGGAGGGGCCTCGACGAGGAGGGCCATGCCGTCGTCGCGTGGTCGAACGAGATCACCTTCGCGGAAGCCGCCCGGGTGGCGTCCGCCGCACCCCCGGACCTGCGCTCGGCATTTCGGCCGACCTACAACCTTGCCGTCAACCTCGTCGCCCGTTTCGACCGCGACACGGCGGACGAGGTGCTGCACCGCTCGTTCGCCCAGTGGCAGGCACACAAGCCCGACCTGCTGTTGCGCCAGCTCAGCCATCGCGTGGCGGTCCTCGAGCAGATGGGGTATCTCGATGGCTGGGCGTTGACGCCGAGCGGGCGACGGCTCGCACACATCTACCACGAGACGGACCTGTTGATCGCCGAGGCCTTGGGGAGCGACGTCTTCGTCGGAGCCGAGCCTCCTCTGCTCGCAGGCGTTCTCTCGTCTGTGGTGTTCGAACCGCGCCGGGCCCGGCGCATGCCGGGCGGCCACCACCACGGCCACCGGAAGAGCAAGCGGCAGAGCGGCCAGCTCCAGGACCGCCTGGGCGAGACGCGGAGGAGGGACCTCGCCTGGCGCAACGAGGCCATTGCCACCATGGCGGAGCGGATCCGGGCCCTTGAGGAGATCCATACCGTCCCCCGCACCCGCCAGCCCGCCCCGGGCCTGGCCACCGCGGTGACCTCCTGGGCACGAGGAGCGTCTTTCTCGACCGCGCTCGGTGTGGCGGCCCGCGACGTCGGTGAGCTCGCCCCCGGCGACTTCGTCCGGACGATGAAGTCCGTGGCCGACCTGGCCCAGCAGGTCTCCCACACCGCACCCGACACCGGCGTAGCCTCCAGCGCCCGCGAGGCCGTCGACCTCTTGCTGCGGGGGGTCGTGGCGGGCGGGCTCCCGGGCGCCTGACC
Organism: uncultured Acidimicrobiaceae bacterium; assembly: GCA_963725895.1. Lineage (GTDB taxonomy): Bacteria > Actinomycetota > Acidimicrobiia > Acidimicrobiales > RAAP-2 > Bog-473. Next base: position 520,736 of record CAVSAJ010000001.1, read on the forward strand.
CATCCCTCCGGCTGCAGCACCCTCGTTCTAGGGTTGGCGGTCCATGTTCCCGTACGCCGAAGAGCGCTTCACGTCGGACGAGGAGGCGGTCCTCCGCCGGTATGTGACGAACTTGGACCAGCCCGTGTTTGCCCTGGTCAACCTCCCCGAAGTGGTCAAGGGCGCCCTCTTCGCTCGCTATTCGCGCTCACCCAAGAACCTGCGGCGCCTGTTCCTTGACGAGTTCGTGCGCGATCTCGACGTCTCGGGAGACGCGACCGTCGACGCGACGGTTGGTCTGGCGCGCGCCGAGCAACTCTACGAGAAGGTCTTCGTCGAGTACGGCGACGATTCGGTCGCGCAGCTCGGCGGCGTCCACCTCGCGTGCGAGCACGCGTCGAATGTGTTGACGAAGATCCTCGAGTGGGGACGCCTGATGGCCTACCTCGAGCAGTCGACGCGGTACATCGCCTACAACCAACGGCTCACCAACGGGCAGTATCGCTATTACCGCCCGCCCGAGATCCTCGACTCGCCCCACGGTGCGCGCTTCGTCGGCGAAATGGACCGCGTCTTCGACACCTATGGCGCGCTGTTGCCCCAGATGCAGGCCTGGGTGGCCGAGCAGTTTCCCCAACAGGCCGGGGACAGCGACTTCGTCTACCGGCAGGCGACCCGTGCGAAGTCACTCGACGCCCTGCGCGGGCTGCTGCCGGCAGCCTCACTCTCCAATATCGGTCTGTACGGGACAGGGCAGTCCTACGAGCAGTTGTTGTTGCGCTTGCGCTCGCACCCCTTGCCAGAGGCCCGCCAGTACGCCGACATGATGCTGATCGAGCTGCGCAAAGTCATTCCCTCGTTCCTACAACGGGTCGACGTCGCGACTCGCGGGGTTGAATGGTCTGCCTACCTGGCCGCGACGCGCGACGACACCGCGCGCGTTGTGGCGCGACTGTGGCCGGACCTGATGGGTGCCGGAGGCCAGCCGTCCTCCGACGAGGCGATACCCGAAGTCACCCTGCTCGACTTCGACCCCGATGGCGAGGAGAAGGTGCTGGTGGCAGCGTGTTTTTCGCACATCGGGTGCTCCGAGCGCGAGGCAGCCTGGCGTGTTCGTCGCCTCGGACACGACGAGCGGGTTGCGCTCCTCAGCGCATACGTCGGCGAGCGTCGCAACCGACGGCACCGACCCGGACGTGCGTTCGAACGAACCGATTACCGCTTCGAACTCGTCACCGACTACGGCGCGTTCCGCGACCTGCAACGGCACCGCATGCTGACCATCGAGTGGCAGAAGCTCGGCATCGCGCTCGGCTACGACATGCCAGATCTTGTTGCCGACGCCGGGCTGGGGGAGCGTTACGACGAAGCGATCAGGCGCGCAGAAGAGCTCTATCGCACGCTCGCTCCCGACTTTCCTGAACAGGCCTCCTACGCTGTCGCGCTGGCACACCGCATCCGCTACGTCATGCAACTCAACGCGCGTGAGGCGATGCACCTCGTCGAGTTGCGCTCGACCACCCAAGGGCATCCGGCGTACCGCCGGGTGGCACAACAGATGCATCGGGCCATCGCGGAAGTGGCTGGGCACCGGGCGTTGGCCGAGGCGATGTCCTTCGTCGATCACGGATCCACCGATCTCGAACGACTCGAATCAGAGCGCCGGGCCGAGCGCCGGCGGGCGGAAAAATCTGCAACTCATTGACCAGGAACTACCCTCGTTCTCCCTGGTCGCGGCATTCGCACACTCCTTGACGAGCCTGCCCCCGGATTGCCTAATGTACGGCCCAGTCCCCGACGCCCTAAGGATGCTGCAGATGAGGAAACCGCTGAAGCCATAAGGGGGGGATGTGCTGTGAGAGGCGGTGGTGGGCCCTGGGGGTCGAGTAGAGAACGTGTTGTGTGTCCGGCTCCTCGGATACACAAGATGGCGCCAAAGACCCCAGGGCTTGCCCGCCCAAGCACTGCCGGCGTAGACGGCTGAAGCCCCCCGGGACGCTCCCGGTCCTAGCGATTGAACCGTCTCGCGGAACGTCTATGCTCCCGCGGCAAATGCCGACCAAGAAGAAGGCCAAGGCCGCCGAAGTAGCGCCCGAGATACCCGACGAAGAGGGCGACGCGGAGCTCGACGAGGAGGAAATCGACCTCGACGAGGACGCGCTCGAAGAGATCGACGACGACGATGTCGTGCTCGCGGTTGACGAGGACGATGAAGACGTCGCTGATCTGGACGAGGACGAGGACGAAGCCGAGGTCGAGATCCTGACCCCCTCGCCGGCTTCGGTCGTGGAGCGCTCCGGCGAGGGCGACGAGGAAGAGGAAGAGGAAGAGCCCGACGACGAGGACGTCGAGGCCAGCCTGGACGTCATCCTCAAGGAGCGTCTTGTCGTCGAGGACGAGCCCGAAGACGAAGAGGCCACCGACCAAGAGGACAAGACCGAGGGCAACGAGCGAGTTCTTCCCAAGCAGCCCGACGAGTTCGTCTGTCGCTCCTGCTTCCTGGTCAAGCACCCCAGCCAGCTGGCAGACAAGAAGAAGATGCTCTGCCGGGATTGTGTGTGATCGAGCCGGTCCCGGCGGCGCGCGGAGCGAGACAAATCCTCTGCGCCGCACGCTGGACCTGTGCGTGTTCGTCCCAGTCGGCATGGCGGTGACCGCGCTCGAAGACCTCCCCGCGCTCGTCGACAAGGGCCGGCGGCGCCTCGAGCTGCAAGTAGCCAATGCACGGGTCGTCGGCAAGTTCGTCGTCACCAAGACCGAACGCCGAGTCTTCGACCGCGTCGAGGCACTCCTGGGCAACGGGAGCCCCGGCTCGAATGAAGCGCCACAGGGGTCCTCATCGGACGGCGTGGCGACCGCGGCGCGACCGGTCCCCGATGCGGCGGCCGGAGCCGTCGTCGGGAGCGCCTTGGCCGACTACGACACACTCAGCGCTTCCCAGGTGGTGCGGCGGCTCGAAAGCCTGGGCTCCGAAGAACTGCGAGCCGTGCAGCGTTACGAGGCCTCGACCCGAAACCGCCGGACGATTCTGAATCGTGCCGGACAGCTTCTCGAGGAGCGGCGGCAGGCGCCGCCAGATTCTTAGCGGCGGATGGAGGCGGTCCGACCGGCTGGCGCACTGGACCGTCAGGCCTGCACGCGCCTACTGGCGCAGGCTCTGACCGGCGCGGCCGCTATGCGTGGGGGCGCTGCCCTCGTGGGCGACGCGACGCCCGTGACTCTGCTGGAACGCTGGATGGTCTCCGAGGAGACCAAGCACCTCGTGGTGGGGGAGTACGACGGGGTCGTCGTGGGACTCCTGGCGGTGACGATCGCCGAGCCCGTCGCCGGGCGCCGCAGCGGGTTGGTCGAGTGCTGCTACGTCGATGCCGGTGCGCGCGGTGTCGGAGTTGGAACTGCCCTCATGGAGAATGCCGTGGAGTGGTGCGCCACACGAGACTGCACCGACGTGGACGCACTGGCGCTGCCAGGAGACCGTCCGACGAAACAACGACTCGAGGCCGCCGGCTTCACCGCCCGCCTGCTGACCCTCACCCGCCGGTTGGGCTGAACCGATGCTCCGCGTTGGTCCGTCGCGGAGGAGGTGGGGGGATCCGGAGGCCGAGCAGCTTGGCCAGGGCAGGCACTGCACCCGCGGCATGACGGGCAGCCTGACGGGCTACCTCGTCTTCGGGAATCCCGGCTGGCTTGACGGTGCGGCGGACCGGTGACGCCACGACGGCATCGAGCAGACGCATCCACTCCTCGGGCGCCAGGTCGGCGGTCATGGCCTCCCCGGCTGCGCCGGCCAGGCGGACGGCCAACTCCGCAGGGCACCGTGTCCCGGGCTCGGGAGGCCTGATCGATGCTTCCACGGCCTGTTGGATCCGGCCGTCGTTCAGGGCGTTAGTGATACGAGCGAGCCACTCCTCACGCAGCGCCGTCGTCCGCTGGTCGAGCGATTCCTGGAGCGCCTTGGCCATGGCGCGTCCCTCGTCGTCCAGGTTGACCGTCCGGGATGCAGCAACAACGGCACGTAGCTCGCGCAGTCGGTAGTCCTTGCCTGCCGTTTGTGCCACCGACGCGCGATCCTTCCAGTCGGCGAGCCGCACGATCGGGAGCAGCTCGTCCGCCATGGCGAGGAGCCCGTCGGCCGCGACAGGAGGCTTCCCACTCGTCTTGGCGGCGCTGTTCTGTGCCTCGATGGCCTGTCGGACCGCTTGAAGGCCGCCGCGCAACAACTGCTCGGCCACGGGGATCTGCTCGGGCCGAAGCGTGGCCAGCATGGCGTTGCGGTGCACGGTCGACGTCGGCGTGGCGGGGCGCTCCCCGCGTGCGGGCCGTCCGTCACCAGCCCCCGGGCGCCGCCCACCGGGCCGCCGCGGACCGGTACCGCCGCGCGGCCGATCTGCTCGATCCGCTCGATCCGCTCGATCCGCTCCGTCTGCTCGTTCCGGCCGCGCACCGGGCTCACGGTCCGGTCCGGCGGCGCGACGGCCGCCCCGCCGTTCTCGGCGCCCGTCATCGTCGTCCCGCCGGCGCTTGGACGAACCAGGGGCCAGGATCACCGAGACGTCTGGCGCGCGCTTCGGTGTGCCCTTGACCTCGATACGTCCTTCAGTCCTCTCGGGGGAGCGCAGCGGCTTTGCCGGAGTCAACGCAATGATCTCGATACCGTCGAGGCTCACCTCGACGTCGGCCTGCAACACGGTGCCGACTGACGCGCCGGACGGCACCAGAGCTGCCTCGACCGTGCCCTTGGGCTGGCGCGCCCCTGCAGCGCGCCACGTCCAGGACTCGTCGCCCGCCTTGCTCGTCAATTCGATGTCGATGCGCCGGGACATGCGGCGGACACGCTACATCTCCTGGCGAAGTGGTCCGATGCCAGCAAGCGATCGGCATCCCATAACATGGGCCCCACGTACCCGGACCTGCGGGAGCCGCGGGGACGGGTGAGCATCCACCGCCCCGTGCGTGCGACGGACCCCCTTTGTCCCCTTCAGGAGGATCCAGATGAGTGAGGACACCGAGCAGTCCGGACCCCAACCTGATCCCGGCACGCCGGTGACGTCCGGCTCAGAGACGCCGGCTCCAGAGCCATCTGGTCCCGCTGTGAGCCTGCCACCCAGCACTTCTCCGCCCGCTCCCAGCAACCAGGGCGATCCGACCGGTCCAACGCCCGCGCCGGGAGCTCCATGGAACGCACCAGAGGCCACCACGCCGCCATACGTTGGGACGCCGCCGGAGGGAACAAGCCCTCCGTACGGTGCAACCCCCCCGTACGGTGCGTCGCCACCGCAGCCGCCTGCCTCGCCCTTCCCGCCCCCACCACCCCAGAATTGGACACCCCCCGACAACTCGTATACGGGACCACCCACCCCCGTGCCTGCGACCGCGGTCCCTTTCGCGTACCCGGCATCGGGCGGTGCAGGGTCCCGGGGCGGTGGCCGCTCGGATGGGCCGCCGGGCCGCGTGCGCACGTGGCTCCCCGTCGTCGTGGTAGCCGCCCTCGTCGGTGGCGGCATCGGCGCCGGAGTGACCGCGCTCGCGACCAACAACAACGGCGACGGCTCCAACGTGACCATCCATGAGAGCAGCGCAGTACCCGGCGCAGCGGTGTTGAACGGAAATGTCACGATCCCGCAGCTGGTGCAGCATGTCATTCCCGCCGTGGTGTCGATCGACGTCAAGTCCAACGGGGACGAGGATCAAGGTACGGGCATGATCATCACCTCCAACGGGGACGTCGTGACCAACAACCACGTGATCGAGCTCTACTCGGAGAACAGCGACCAGGGATCCATCACCGTCACCGAGTACGGCCAGATCAAGTCGCTGCCGACCACGCTGGTCGGCTACGACCAGAGCAAGGACATCGCGCTGTTGAAGATCAACAACGCATCGAACCTGCCCACGGTGACCTTCGGCAATTCGTCCAAGGCGGTCGTCGGTGATGCGGTCGTCGCCATCGGCAACGCACTCGGATTGGCGGCGGGAACCCCGACGGTCACGCAAGGCATCGTGTCGGCCCTTGGCCGCTCCGTCACCGCAGGGGGTGAGGGCACCCAGAGCGAGAGCTTGACGAACTTGATCCAGACCGACGCCGCCATCAACCCCGGTAACTCTGGCGGTCCGCTCATTGACACATCGGGCCAGGTCATCGCCATGAATACGGCGGTCGCGGGGACCACCAGCGATGGGACCTCGTCGCAGAACATCGGCTTCGCCATCCCCACCGCGCAGATCGAGGCCCTGCTCCCGCAGCTCGAGAAGGGTGGCCAGACCGGAAACGGCGGCGGGTACCTCGGCGTCGACATCACAACGCTGACCTCCTCACTGCGTCAGCAGTACGGCTTCACGCCGACGACGGGCGCCGTGATCCTGAGCGTGGTGTCGGGCTCCCCGGCTGACAAGGCCGGACTCGTGCAGGGCGATGTCATCGTCGACGTCAACGGTTCCGCGATCACCTCGTCCGACGACCTGCAGAAGGTGATCCAAGCAGCCCATGCCGGACAGTCGGTGAGCATCACCTACTACGTCGGCGACAACAAGCGGACGACGACAGCGACGCTGGGCAGTCAGTCAGAGGCGCAGCAGAACTCCGGCAACACGGGCGGCGGATCGACCAACCCGTTCGGGGGTGGCGGGTTCCCGGGCTTTGGAAACTCCGGCTCGACGGGGTCGACGGGCGGAACGCCTTAGCGCCGAGATTCCAGCGGGCCGACGGCCGGGACCGTCACACCTCCGTCTTCCACGTGGGCGGCGCGCCCGGGACGTCGAAATTGCGATCAGGATGGGCGGGCGGCACATTCATCTTCCCGCCCAACGGCTGCCACCCGCCCGCCTCGATGTCCTCGAGCACGTGCGCCATGTTGTAGGTGTCCTCCTCGTAGGAGAACTTCCCGTCGCCGGCATAGATGAGCCGCGAGTAAGCCGACTGGCGGTACGGCGTCCCGTCGGCCTTGGTGCGCGGCATGACCTGGGTCCACTTGACGACCACGTCGTCACCTTCGATCGCCGTGAACTCGATCGGGAACTTCCAGTCCTCCATGCCGAGCATCGAGTCGACCAGCCAGCGGGCGATGGCCTCGCGGCCCTCGATCCGGCCCCAAGCGCCGTCCACGTAGACGGCGTCCTCGGTGTAGAAGCCCGCCAGTGCGCCGAAGGCGTCGGGCTCGAGCCCGTCGTCGATGCGCCGACGCAGCTCGTGATAGCGCTCGATGGTCTCCTTGACCTCCTCGCGGGGGTGCGGCATGGGTGATTCCTCCTCTTTCGGATCTCTTCTCAGGACTGCAATGTCTCAGGACTGAACGGCTTCTCAGGACTGCACGGTTTCTCAAGACTGCACGGCGCGATAAGCGGCCCGGCACGACTCGAGCTCGGCCAGTGCGGCCGCGCGGTCTGAGAACCCTTGCACCTCCACCGACTTGTGGGGCTCGAGGTCCTTGTAAATGCTGAAGAAGTGCGCGATCTCGTTGCGGAGATGCTCGGGGACGTCGTCGATGTCGTCGGCGTTGTCCCATTGCGGGTCGTGCTCGAGCACGCAGATGAGCTTCGCGTCCACTCCCGCCTCGTCGCGCATGGAGAACATGCCAAGGATGCGCACCCGCACCAGGCACCCGGGGAACGTGGGATCGGCGACGAGCACCAGCGCGTCGAGGGGGTCGCCGTCGCCGGCGAGGGTGTCGGGCACGAAGCCGTAGTCCGCCGGATAGGTGGTGGCGGTGAAGAGGCGGCGGTCCAAGCGGATCATGTGCCGGTCGTGGTCGTACTCGTACTTGTTGCGGCTCCCCGTGGGGATCTCGATCACGACCTCGATCACGTCGCCGGCTGCGTCGCTCACGACGGGGGAGCGTGTGCGCTGCGACGGGCAGGGTCGACCGGGCTCATGATGCCGACTCCGTTCCCGTCCGGGTCGCTGACGACGGCGTAGCGCGCGCCCCAGAAGGCATCGAAAGGCGGCTGCTGGATGGGTACGCCGTCAGCTGCCAGCTCTGCGACCAGACGGTCGACCTCGTCGCGCGTCTCCGCCTTGAAGCCGAGGACCACGCCGGTTCCGCCGGGCCAACCTCGGTTCCAATCGGTTACGAAGACCGTGGAGTCGAGGTCGACGTCGAGAGAGGAAGAGGGACGCTGTCGGGCCGAGACGTGGTGTGCGCCCCATTGCGGGTCCCGTTCCTCGCCGAAGTCGAGTCCCAGGCGGGAGTAGAAGGCGCGGCTGGCGTCGACGTCGGTGACGACGAGGTTCACTTGATCGAAGCGGATCGGCGTCACGAGACCACCGTAGTGCTCACGCCCTGAAGTAGGCGTTGAACGGCGCTTTGCGGGCAGCCAGTGCCTCTGCGAGCTCCGGACGCCCCTCGTGCCCGGCCCGCAAGGCCTCCAGTGTGGCCTGCTTGTTGTTGGCGAAGACACGCCGCTCGTCGGCGGCCTCGGGGTTCACCCAGACCGCAGCGATGAGGAGCTGCCCGCGCACGTCGTCCTCGGACAGCGAGCCCTCGGCCACGGCCTCCAACACGCCGGCGGCCACTCCGGCATGGGCCGCCCCCCAGGTGAGCGCGGCATGTCGCTCGTCCTCCACGGTCGCCTTGTTGACGAAGAGTGTGAAGGGCCGGACCGCGATGCCCGGCTGCACGGTGGTGACGAAGGGGACGTGCCCGCGCCGTGGGGTGGCGAGCGCCGTGACCCAGGCCGTCTCCACCGGCCCGCCGAGCGCTCCGAGCACGGTGTTGACGTGGGCCGCCTCGGCGCCCTCGCCAACGAAGGCTTCTCCGAACTGGGTGCTCACGCGGGCGCGGGCCAGACCTCGGGCGGCTCGGCAAAGGCCTCCGTGCGCCCGTAGCGATCAGCGCGCAACAGGTCGCTCCCCATCGTGCCTGCTTTGGTGTCGTAGGCCAGCAAACCCACATGGCGCCACCGCTGACCCGCGATGGGGCTGACCCGGTGAAGCGAGTGGCGGCCTTCGAAGACAAGCAGGGTGCCGGGCCGCATCGGCAGCGTCTCGACTCGTGGCCGTTCGCCCCGCAAGACGGCTGCCACGTCGTCGTAGCGCTCGTCGTGGGCGCTGCGAATGCGTGGCACGACCTCGAAGTCGCCGCCCGCCTCGGCCGACTGGATGGCCAGGGACACGACGAAGTCGGTCTGGTCGAAATGCCACTGCAGCAGGTCGCCCTCGCCCATCACCGCCAGGTTCAGGGCGCCGAAAGGATCTGCGTAGCGGTAGATCGGACCGCGGTCGAGCACGGCTTCGACGAGGTCCTTGAGCGCATCCCACTCATAGAGTCGGCGCAGCGGCGAATCGAGGGGCACGAGGTCGTAGGCGACCGCTCGCACGCTGTAGTCGGCGAAGTGCAGCCGGGGGTGGTCCTCGGGCAACGAGAAGTCGGGGAATTCGAGATACGCGGTGCCTTGCCCGCCCGAGGGATGCGCTCGCGGGGCGAGGGCGTCCGCGTCACGCACGAGCTGGGCGACGCCGGCAGGGGAGACGAAACCCTCGATCTCGGCCGCGCCCTTCTCGTGCATCTGGCGGCGCGCTTCGGCGATGACGGCCTTGTAGCTGCTCGAGTCGGCCCGCCCGAGGGGATAGCGGTCGAGATCGACCAGCTCCGCCGCATTATGCGGGCGCGCCTGCACCATGCGCGGCACGGTACCAGGAGGGCAGCGGCCCGAGATCAGCCGCCGAAGCCGCCTCCCGCGCCGACCCGGCTTATGTTGACCTGGAAGTTGCCACCGCCCCCGGCGAAGCCACCCCCGCCTCCTCCGAAGAAACCGCCGCCACCGCCGCCGAGGCCGCCGAAGGTGTTCGTGTTGGTGCTCGTCGAGGGCACCACCTCGGCATAGTCGGCCAGGACGACGCTCTGCCCCGGGCTGAGCCCCGAGAGCACCTGCGTGTACTCGTCACCGACCATGCCGATCTTGATCACCGTGCGCGTCAACTCTCCCTTGTCCAGCTCGAGCACGTAGCTGCGCGTCTCGAGCGTCTGCACGGCAGAGGTAGGCACGGCGACGACGTCGGACACCGACCCCGTCGTGATGGTGACGTTGGACGACGACCCGGTGAACAAGGTGTCCGTCGTGGCCGGAAGGGCCACCACGACGGGGTAGGAGTAGCTCCCGTCGCTCGACTGCACCGGCCCGACCTGTGACACCGTGCCGTCCATGGTGCCGTCGCTGCCGTCGACCTCGACCGAGGCCGGTTGGCCGACCTTGACCGAGGGCACCTGCGAGCTGTCGAGCGTCCCCTCGACCTCATAGGCGTTCGTGCCGATGATCGTGATGATCTCAGTGCTCGAGTCGGCGCTCACCGTGTCGCCCACGTCGATCCCGACCGAGACCACGGTTCCACTGATGGGGCTGGTCATCGTGGCCTCGTTGAGCGACTGCTGCGCATCGGTCAGCTGCGCCTGTGCCGTGTCGATGTCGGCCTGGTCCGAGGCGATCTGCTCAGGCGTGTCGGTGTCGGCGGATGCACCGCTGCCCCCGCTCGGCGAACCCGACGAGCCGCTCCCGGCCGAGCCGGCGCCGGAGCCGGTGTTGCCGGTCCCGGCGCCCGTGTTACCCGTGAACGCGGTGTCGACCGCGTGAGCGGTCCCGGTGGGGGAGCCCGTGTTGCCGGTCGTGCCGGGAGAGGTCGACGTCGAGCCGCCTGTGCCCGAGGACTCCGCCGCGAGCGCCTGGCCCAGGGCCGTCTCGTCCTTCGACACGGCCGACTCGTCCTTGGAGACCTGCTGTTCGTCGGATTGGACCGTCTCAAGGGCAGCTTCACACGTTGCCTGCCCCGCCGGCGTACTCGTGTTGGTCGAAGTGCAGTCGGTCTGGGCCTGCGTCAGGTCGGCCGCGTCCTTCTGCTGGTCGGTCGACAGCGTCGACTCGTCCTGCGTGAGCGTCGTCTCGTCGGCGGTGACGGTCGCGTTCTGTCCACCCGTTCCCGAATGTGACGGCGCCGTCGTGGTCGTGGTCGTGGTCGACCCCGACGTCGAGCTCGGCGACTTGGCGCTGCTCGACCCGTTGGTGCCGCTGTTCGACGAGCCGTTGTTCGACGCGTTCTCCTCGTCCTCTACCAACTTGGCCTCGTCGGCGCTCAGGGTCGACTCGTCGGAGGACACCGTCTCGCTCAGGGCGGTCGTGTTTAGAGTCCCGAGGGTCTGCCCGGCCGTCACCTGCTGGCCGGGCGTCACCGTCACCGAGGTGACCTGCCCGCCCACCTGGAAGGAGGCGGCCGCGTCATTGACGGGGTCGACGGTACCGACGACGGTCAGCGTGTTGGCGATGCTGGCGCGAGTCACCGATGTCATGCGATAGCCGGCACTGCTGTTGCCGACCTCGGCCCACGCGGCCACGCCGCCACCGAGGATCACGACCAGGACCACCGCGCTGATCAGGACGGCGCGCCGGTGACCGGCGCGCCCCCACCCTGAGGACCCGCTCCTAGGCACTGCTACCGCCACTCGTTTGGAAGCTCGAACCTCCGGAACCGCCGCCGAAGAAGGCCCCGCCGCCCCCACCGGGGAATCCGCCCGTGCAGCTGGCGCCGCCGGTCGAGGTGATCCGGACGGTGTTCGCCGTCACGGCTCCGTTGGTCGCCGCCGGACCGAACGCGCTGACGCAGTCACCGACGGCCAGGGCGCCCGACGTTGTCGATTGGGTCGCGCTCACCGGCGTCGAACCCGACGTCGTGATGGTGAGCTTCTCGCTCTTGGGCACCGTCGGCTTCTTCGGCTTCGAGCTCGACTTGGTCGTGCTGCGGGTGAAGCCGCTGCCCGCGTTCACGTTGATGCCCGACACCGTGATCGTGGAGCCCTTGACGGCAGTCACTTTGCCCGACGCGATGTCGAGATTGGCGAGCTGCTTGCGGAAGTTGCTCGCGCCGGACCCGCCACCCGGGAAGCTCGGGCGAGTCCCGCTCGTCCCACCCTCGGGGAAGCCACCGCCTCCTGGGGCGCGGAAAGCCCCGCCGCCGGAAAAGGCGCGCGGCCCGCTCCCACCGGTCGCTGTCCTCCCCCCGAAGCTGTTGCACGACCCCGATGACGTGGCGGAGGTCACGCTGATCGTGCGCGCCGCGATGGTGGTCTTGGACTGCTTCGATGCCGTCCCAGTCACCGACACGCAGTCGCCCGCGCTCAGCGAGCTGACGGATTCGGTCACGCTCTTGGAGAATTGCGTGGTCGACGTCCAGGTGACCGTCGTCTGACCAGTGCTCGCGCTCTGCACCTCCATGCTCGAGGTGCTCAGCGCGGCCACGCTCCCGCTGGCGCCGACGTTCGAGGTCGACGGCGTGGCCGCCCCCGCCGCCCCGGCGGCTGCCATGACGCTCGCGACGGCGACGACAGTTGTGCCGCCTGCTCCCAGGAGTCGGGCCCAGTGCCGGTGACCGGTGCGTCGGCTGGTGGGTATCTGCATCGGAATGGTTCCTCTTTCTTGTCTTTGTTCTTGGTGTCCGTGGTGTCTGTGTCCGTGGTGTCTGTGTCCGTGGTGTCTGTCTGCGCGGTGGCGCCGCGGTGCCGGAGCCGTGGCGAGTCCCATGGATCTACTCGGTCCTCAGGGCATCGATGGGAGCGAGTGCGGCGGCGCGGCTCGCCGGGTAGACGCCGAAGAGCACCCCGATCGCCAGCGCAATGGCAAGTGCGCCCACCGCAGCCGTCGGGCTGGTGGAGATGGGATCGCCGATGAGGCCCGGCAGGTAGATCACACCGAGGATGCCGGCGACCACGCCGAGGATCCCGCCCAGGATCCCGAGCACCGAGGCCTCGACGAGGAATTGGCGCCGGATCACCCGGGGCGTGGCCCCGAGGGCCTTGCGGAGCCCGATCTCGCGGATGCGCTCGGTGACCGACACCAACATGATGTTCATCACCCCGATTCCCCCGACGATGAGGGAGATGGCGGCGATGCCACCGAGCAAGATGGTGAGCGTGTGGTCGACAGAGGTGTTGGCTGCGATGAGCGACGCCTCCGAGGTGATGGTGAAGTCCGCATCCGTGGGGTTGGTGATCCCGTGGAGCTGGAGGAGCAGGTGGTCCGCTTCTTGGTAGGCCCCGGTGAGATCCGCCGAGGAGCGGGCTTGCACGGCGATCGAGCTCACCGAGTTGCGTGAGGTGCCGCCGAAGATCCGTTCGGCCCCTGTCGTGACGGGGATGATCAGCGTGTCGTCGGGGTCAGAGGTGGCGCCCGAGGACGAGGAGCTCGACGAGCCCGTCGAGGTCAACACACCGACGATGGTCACCGGGACGCCGTTGACCTGGACGGTCTGGCCCACCGGGTCGCCGGTCGGAAAGAGCTCCGACGCGGTGGTCGCGCCGAGCACGCCGACCGCGGTGTGGTCGCTCACGTCTTGGTTGTCGATCATCCTTCCTTCGGCGATCGTCCGTCCCCGCACGGTCAGCCATGATGGCGTCGTCCCCTGCACCGTCGTCGTCGCCGTCTCGCTGCCGGCGGTGAGGACTTCTGACTCCGAAGTGATGCCGGCGACCGCCTTGATGTCGGGTGCGTCGACGGGGGAGGAGAGCGCGGAGACGTCGGCCAAGGTGAGCGTCGATGCCGAGCCCAGCGCCTCGCGGATCCCAGAGCTCGAGGTGGAGCTCCCCGGGGTGATGGTCAGCACGTTCGAGCCGAGCGAGTTGATCTCGGAGGTCACCTGGCTGGAGGCGCCCTCGCCAAGGCCGACCGCCACGATGACGCCGGCGATGCCGATGAGGATGCCGAGCACGGTGAGCGAGGAGCGCAGGCGGTGGCTGCGTACCCCGTTCACGCCGGTGCGGAGTGTCTCGAGCCAGCTCATCGGATGCTCTGACTCTCGAGGTGGCGCTCGTCGCGCTCTGAGAGCAGCCCGTCACGGATGCCGACCACGCGTTCGGCCGCCGAGGCCACCTCGACGTCGTGGGTGATGAGGACCAAGGTGCGTCCCGCGTCGTAGAGCTCGCCCATGAGTCGCATCACGTCGGCGGCCGACTTCGAGTCGAGGTTGCCCGTTGGCTCGTCGGCCAGGATGAGGTCGGGCTCGGAGACGAGCGCGCGGGCCACGGCGACACGTTGCTGCTGACCACCGGAGAGCTCACCGGGGCGGTGGTTGACTCGGCCCGCGAGGCCCACTCGGCCCAGTGCTTCCATGGCCCGCTCCTTGCGCTCGGAGCGCCCGACGCCGGCATACGAGAGTGGAAGCTCGACGTTCTGCCACGCCGTCATGGACGCCAAGAGATTGAACTGCTGGAAGACGAAACCGATGCGTCGATTGCGCACCTCGGCCAGCGCGGTCTCGCTCATGTGACTGACGTCCTCGCCGGCCAGGTGATACCTGCCGGACGTCGGGACGTCGAGACAGCCCAAGATGTGCATGAGCGTCGACTTGCCCGACCCCGAGGGGCCGATCACGGCGACGTACTCACCTTCGGTGATGCTGAGGCTCACCCCGCGCAGAGCGGCGACCGAGAGGGAGCCGGTGCGGTAGACCTTGGTCACGCGCTCGAGCTCGATCACCGCGTCCCTGGGCGCCCCCACCGGGGGAGTGCCGAAGGGGTCAGTGGTCACTTGCCGCCCCCGCTGTTCCCGGCGCCGCTGAAGAAACTCCCTCCGCCGCCGCCCGCGGGGAACGCGCCGCCGCTTGCACCGCCGCCGATGAAGCGGCGAACCCCGCCGGGGAAGCCACCGGCTCCGCTACCGCCGAGGAGCCCGCCGCCACCGCCGCTCGGCGCGGTGAATTTGACCTCGCGCTCGAGGACCTTGTCACCGGCGGTCACGCCGCTGGTGATCTGGGTCTCCCCGTTCTCGGCGGCTCCGACGGTCACGTCCTTGACGACATGGGCGCCGTTGACGACCTCGGTCACCGTGGCCTGGCCGTTGGTTCCGTAGGAGATGGCGTCGGTCGGGACCTCGGTCACGTTGTTCAGCTGCTTGACGATGATGCTCACGTTGGCGCTCGCCCCGGCGTAGAGCCCCGACGGGTCGCCGGTGACGTCGATCACCACTGGGAAGGTCGTGACGTCCGAGCTCTGGCTGCCGATCAGGCTGATGGAGCCCACCGTCCCGTAGATCGCCCCCGACCCCGACGACCCCGATGCCGCCGATGAAGAGGCGGCCCCGACGGCGGACGACGTCGAGCCGCTGCTCCCCAGAGTGATGTCGACCTGGTCGCCGTCCGTGATCTGTCCGATCTGTGTGTCGTCGACGGTCGCGTTGACGATGTAGGAATCCGTACCGATGACCACGATCTGGCCGGAGCTCGATCCCGAATCGCCAGAGCCGGACGAGCCGGTCCCGCTGGCGCCGGTGCCGCTGGCGCCGCTCCCGCTGGCGCCGCTCCCGTTGCCCCCACCCGAGCCCGTGCCCGTCACCTGCTGTCCGACCGTCAGGCTGACCGAGGCGACCGTTCCCGCGATCGTCGAGGTCAGCGAGGCGTCGTTCAGGTTGGTCTGCGCGGTCGACACCGTCGACTCGGCCGAGGTGACCGAGGCCTCGTCTGTGTCGATCGTGCTCGTCGAGGCTCCGGAGTCCTCATCGCTGGCGAGCCGGTCTTGGGCCGAGGTGAGCTGCGCCTGCGCGGCGTTGAGGTCATCGGAGAGGGCAGTGGTGTCGACCGTGGCCAGGACCTGACCGGCGGTCACGGTTTGCCCGGCCGCCACGTCGACGGCGGTGACGGTGCCCGACACAGCGAAATTCAGGTTGGCTGAACTGGCGGGCTCGATGGTCCCCGAGCTCGCCACCGTCGACTGGATGGTCCCGGTCGTCACCGGCACCGTCACGGTGGTGACCGTGAGGCCGCCGGCCGTCGAAGAGCCCGACGTCAACCAGAGGGGCAACGCAATCGCCGCGGCAATGACGACGAGCGAAAGGCCCACGATGGGCCAGCGGTACCGACGCCATACCGACGGCGGTTCGGGCGGGAGGACATTCTCGTCGTCGAGCGGCAGCTCCTCGGTGAGATCCACTGGGCTATCCGGCGCGTCGATTGCTCCCGCTTTGACCATGCTCCCAGTTCAGACCAGCGATTTCACAACGAGCCCAAGCCCAGCTGTGAGCCCGCTTGGGGTTTCGTGTAAGCGCCAGATAAAGCCGCAGGCCACACCAGAAACTCACATTTCGCGTTGCCGACAACCGCCCAAGACATCGGTCTCGCTCAGCGTGCAGCCGTTCATTGCTCGCAGTGAACAGGGCGAGACCTTGGCTTGGCCTGGACCAATATCTCGCGGGTACGCCGATAATGTTCATTATGTTTAGTTGTATAGGAATTCCTGGAGGGGTCCTCCTGAGATCTGCCCAGGGTCGCTCCTCTCTCGCAGCGCCGGCGGAGGGAACGGCGGCCATGAAGGAGCCACGCATCTGCCGTCGCACAGCGCTGCACAGCGCGGCGTGGTCGGTGGTATCCGGCTCGAGTGTCTGAGGGCGCAACGGATCGGTCGGTGGTCTCAGCCCAGACGGTCCGTTCGTGACGGCTCGGCGGACGGGTTCTGAGCCAAACGGTCACTGGTCGCCGTGACCCCCAACACCGCCCCGAGGCCAAGAAAAGGGGCTTGCATTGGCGCGGGTCAATGAGTAAAGTGACAGCCGATACAGCCCCTTGGTTAAAGGTTCAAAGCCCGGACGGCGGAGAAGGTGAAAGACCAGGTGGGGCCTTGTAGAGCGAGCTAAAAATGAGGTACCATCCCCGGAATGTCCGGGGAGTTTTGCGCGCCTACGTTTCGTTGTATTTCGGCAGGTAGGTGCACCCGATGAGCGGCACTCCCCCGCTCACGGATCCCGAGGTCGCAGCCGAGCAGGACTACCTCGAGTTCGCATTGACGTCTCTCGCTGCGATGCGTGCACGTGCGGAGCGTCTTCTGCGCGACCTCGTCGCCGCCGGCAATCCTGACCTCGACTACGTGGCCGCATTGGCGCGGCGGGTGTCTCTCCTCGCCGACAGCAACCGACCCCTGCTCTTTGGGCGAATCGACGAGGAGGACGGGCCGACATGGCATGTCGGTCGCCGTCATGTCGAGGACCGGCATGCCGAGCCAGTCGTCGTCGACTGGCGTGCGCCCGTTGCCGTGCCCTTCTATCGCGCCAGCACCAAGGATCCGCTGGGCCTCTCCCGACGGCGCCAGATCATGGTGGACCGCGGCGCGGTGATGGCTGTGGCCGACGACGTGTTCGGGGGGAGCGACAGCGACGCCAGCACGACGCGGCTCAGGGGCGGTGACGCGCTGCTCGCCGAGCTCGAGCGGGCCCGCACGGGCGAGATGCTCGACATCGTCGCCACGATCCAGGCTGAGCAGGACGAGATCATCCGTGCCCCCCGCGACGAGCTCCTCACGGTCCAGGGTGGACCCGGCACCGGCAAGACGGCGGTCGGGCTCCACCGGGCTGCCTTCTTGCTCTACAACCATCCGGAGCTGAGCCGTGACGGTGTCCTGGTCCTCGGTCCCAGCCGCGCCTTCCTCCGTTACATTGCGCAGGTCCTGCCCTCCCTCGGGGAGGAGGCAGTGGTGCAGACCACGATCGCCGACATCGCGCCGAAGGCGAAGGTCCGCCTGACCGAGCCATTCGACGTCCGGCGGCTCAAGGGCGACCCTCGCATGGGCCAGCTGCTCCAGCGCGCCCTCGAGGGTCGCCGGGGTTCCGTCCAGCACGACGTCAGCCTCCGGGTGCGCTTCGCTCGCACGTCGTTGAACGCAGAGCGGGTCAACGAGCTCGTGGCCTCAATCGTGGCCCGGCCCGCGCCGTACAAGGCGGGACGTGCCGCGTTGCGGGCCCGGTTGGTGAGCGAGGCCAGACGCGCCTTCCGTGCGTCGGCCCGCCTGGGGGCCGACGAGGGATGGTTCGAGCGGGAGCTCATGGCGACCGATGAGTTCAAGGCGCTGCTCGACACCCTGTGGCCGACGGTCTCCCCCACTGCGCTGGTCCGCGACCTGCTCTCCTCCCGAGGCCAACTGGAGCGTTACGCCAACGGGATCTTTGGTGACGACGAGTGGCCGCTGCTGCTCCGCCGGCGAGACGCGAAGGTCACCGCTGCGAGCTGGAGTCTCGATGACCTCGCGCTCCTCGACGAGGCGAGTTTCCTGACGGGTGGGCGCACCAGGTCCTATGGACACATCGTGGTGGACGAGGCGCAGGACCTCTCGCCCATGCAATTCCGCATGATCGCCCGTCGCGCGCCATCCGGTTCGATCACCGTCCTGGGCGATCTTGCGCAGGCGACGGGACCGTGGTCCTACTCCGATTGGTCCGAGGTGCGCTCACACCTTCCCGATGCCGCTGCCGCCCGCCACGATGAGCTGTCGCTCGGGTATCGGGCGCCAGGGCGGGTGCTGGACTTCGCATCAAGACTCCTGGCGGTGGCGGCTCCGGGCGTCGCCCCGACCTCGTCGATACGCGCGGGCCGTACCGACCCAGCAATCGTCCGAGTCGGCGCCGACGAGCTCGCGCCGGCCGCACTGGCCGAAGCTCGCGCCCTCACGGGCACCCACGCGCTCGTCGCGGTGATCATTCCCGACGAGCTCGTGAGCCCGCTCGCCGAGCTGGCCAAGGGGCATCCCGATATCGGCATGCTCGAGACCGACGCAATGAGTCGGCCCGTGACGATCGTGGCGGCGGGCGCAGCCAAGGGGCTCGAATTCGATGCCGTCGTCGTGGTCGAACCCTCCGCAATCGCGGGAGACGAGCAGGGTGGGCTCCGGCTCCTCTACGTCGCGATGACTCGCCCCATCCAGCACCTCAGCATCGTGCACGCCCACCCCCTGCCTGCTGCGCTCACCGACTGAGCGGAGCCCCGTCCCCTACGATCCGGGGCATGGAGGTCCGAGACAAGGTCGCCTTGATCACAGGCGGCAGCAACGGAATCGGCGAGGGCGTCGCACGGCACCTGGCGGCTGGCGGGGCCCATGTGGTCCTCGCCGACATCGACGACGCCCGCGGCCAGGAGGTCGCAGACGAGCTGGGGGGCCGCTTCGTGCACACCGACGTCGCCGATCCGGCCGGCAGCGCGACGGCGGTCGCAACTGCGCTCGAAGTCTTCGGTCGCCTCAACATCGCACACCTCAACGCCGGCGTGACGTCGTGGTGTGGCATGGGCGACGACTTCGACCCGGAGGCCTACCGCCGCTCCATGGCCATCAACCTCGACGGCGTCGTCTACGGGATCGCGGCCGCCCGTCCGGCCATCAAGGCCAGTGGTGGAGGCACCATCGTCGCGACCGCGTCCATGGCGGGCCTGGTGCCGGCACCGTTCGACCCGATCTACGCGGCGAACAAGCATGCGGTCGTCGGATTGGCGCGCTCGCTCGGACAGGTCTACGAACCCGACGGGATCCGCATCCACGCGCTGTGCCCCTCCTTTGCGCGCACCAACATCATCAAAGGATCGGAGCAGATGTTGCTCGACATGGGGTTCCCCATCATCGAGGTTGCCGACGTCGTCGATGCATTTCAGCGGATCCTCGATTCCGAAAGCACCGGCCAATGCTGGTACGTCGTCGCTGGCCGTCCGAGCGAGCCCTTCGCGTTCCGGCGCGCCCCTGGGCCGCGTCTCGACTGATCTACTGAGGACCCCGGTCTCTGGATACAGTGGTGGCAACAGAGGTGACCGGCGATGGGTCCCGCCGGGGGGCTTCCAGCTCCGAACCGCCGCCGACATGGCTAATGGCTCCTGCGCAACGGCACAGGAGGAGAGAGCCATGAACCCGGAGCACCACGAGAGACGTCCCGAAAACCAGACGTCCGCGCAGCCACGTCAGGCCGGACCGCAGGGAGACGAAGAGCCGGACCTCCTCGACGAGCCCGTCCTCCCCCTGTTCGGACTGTCGTCTGCGACGATCGTTGCCATCTTCGTCGGCGGCGCGCTGGGCACTGTCGCGCGTTATCTCCTAGAGGCCCACCATCCCATAGCGGCGGCTGCGTTTCCGTGGGTCACCCTGCTGGTGAACCTCACCGGGTCCTTCGCGATCGGGCTGCTCGTCCCTCTGACCGAGCACGTGTCGCACCGTCTGCCCGCACTGCGACCGCTCGTCATGGTCGGCTTCCTCGGAGGGTGGACGACCTATTCGACCCTCGCCGTCGACGCGACGCTCTTGGGCAAGGATGGCGACTTTGTCACATGCCTGGCGTACCTGGTTGCGACGGTCGCCGGTGGTCTCGCCCTCGTCGTGGTGGGACACGACCTCGGCCGAAGGACGGTGACACGATGAGCTCCTCCCCCACTCTCGGCCTTGCCCTCCTCGTCGCGTGTGCCGGCGGCGTCGGCGCTCTTGCGCGCGCTCTTCTCATCCATCACATCGGCCTGCGCCGTGACGATCCCTTGCCCGTCGGCACCATGGCGGTGAACGCCTCGGGCTCCTTGGTCCTCGGCGTGCTGACTGGCCTGTCCCTCTACCACGGTCTCGGTTCTCACGTGTTGACCGTCGCCGGCGTCGGCCTCTGCGGCGGCTACACCACGTGGTCGACCGCGAGCTGGGAAACGGTCCACCTCGTGCACACAGGGCACCGGACAGAGGCCGTCGTCTACACGATGGGGAGCTTGGTCGTCTGCATCACGGCTGCAGCTGCTGGCATCGGACTGGCGGGCCTGCTCTGAACCTGGCGAGCCGCCTCTCACGACCGGTCAAGCCCATTCGTCCGGGCGGTCACAGCTTGGCGCAAATGGCGTATGGCAACGACCGCCGGCCAAGCGACGTATCGGCCGTGGCAGGTGGGAACCGTGTCGTCCGTGCGATCCCACCGACGGCGATCCTTGGCTCAGCGCCCTTTCGGGATACGGAAGGGACCCGGACTGGACGCAATCCATGGGCGACAGATCTCCCGAGTAAGCACGTCTCACTGGTGATCACATCGCCGGAGGCATCCACCTGGTGGAAGCGAGAGAGCGCCGAGATCGTTGACCCTCCGCACACCCTGTCGGTAGCGTCCCTCCATGAGCTCCGATCCTTCGTCGTCTCCGACCGCCCCCCCAACGGAAATGCCGGGACGGATGGTGTCGGCGGAGTCGGCGTCCGCGCGCCCCGAGACGCACGCACGCTTCGTATTCCAGGGCAGTCCGCCCTACTCATTGGACACGATTCTCCACGTCTCCCGCTACGTGTGGGCTGCTCAGCTCTTCGTGCAGCCCGAACATCACGTGCTCGACTTTGGTTGCGGCACCGGCTTCGGGGTAGCGCTCCTGTCGCCGCGGTGTACCGACGTCGTGGGGATCGACCTCGACCCGAATGTCGTTGGCCTCGCCGAAAGGTTTCGGCTCGCCAACGCACGGTTCCTCTGTGCCAACGCGTGCGCGCCCAATCTTGGGGCTGCACTCGGTATCGGAGGCATCGATGTCGCGCTCTCCATGGAGACGATCGAGCACTTAGAGGACTACTTCACCTACGTGGAGAACGTGGTCTCCATGATGAAGCAGACAGGCACCTTCGTGGTGGGAACTCCGAATCGCACCATGACCTACAACCGTTATGAGAACCGTCGCCATATGGACCCCTCGCACGTCCAGGAATTCACCGCCCGATCGCTTGAACGGACCTTGGCGACGTACTTCGACCACGTGGAGATGCACTACCAGTACTTCCCCCACTTCTGGGAGGACGCTGCCGCGGGAATCTCCCGAGATCTGACGTTCGACGACGTCGCCTTCCATCGCATCCAAGATGTTCCGCACCAGGCCATTGACGCCTTCGCACTGGTAGCCGTGGCCACGCAACCCAAGTAGTGCAGGTCAGGAGGCGCCAACCGTAGGTCCCGGTCCACGACCATCGGGTTGGACGCCCGACGAGCGGTCACGGATTCGCGAACGCAGATCCGCCTCTTCAAGAGATCCTCCAGAGCCATGTGGCACGGCGGTGCACTCCTCCCTTCACGGGAGCACTTCTCGTGCTTCTTGGTCGAGCACCAAGTCTTCAGCGGCGAGATTCGCTTCTGGCTGTCGCCGAGCCAGAACGCTTCGACAAGATGGTGCTGCTGGGGCTGGGGGACGATGTTTTCGAGCCGGGCGACCTCCGACGCCGCCGCGGCGGATGCGACGCAGGAGATCAGGTGGCGAACGCGTCGGGCGGCGGGCAGTTGCACACCAGATTGCGGTCGCCGTACGCCTGGTTGATCCGGGAGACGGGCGGCCAGTACTTGTCCGGCGTCTGCCCTGTGGGGTACACCGCGGTCGACCGGTCGTAGGGTCGGGTCCAGTCGGCCACGAGGGCGGACGCCGTGTGGGGTGCGCCGCGCAACGGACTGTTCTCAATCGTCCAGCGTCCTGAGAGAACGTCATCGATCTCGGCCCGGATGGCGATCATCGCATCGCAGAATCGGTCGAGCTCCTCCAGATCCTCGCTCTCGGTCGGCTCGATCATCATCGTGCCCGCGACCGGAAAGCTCACGGTCGGCGCGTGGAACCCGTAATCGATCAGGCGCTTGGCCACGTCATCAACCGAGACACCCGTCGCTTTGGTGAGCGGGCGGAGGTCCACGATGCACTCGTGGGCGACCAGGCCGTTCTTGCCGGTGTACAGGATCGGGTACGACGACGAGAGCCGGGTCGCCACGTAGTTGGCCGCCAGCACCGCCGATTTCGTCGCATACGCCAGCCCGCTCCCCGAGAGTAAGCGGATGTAGGCCCAACTGACCGACAGGATGCCGGCGCTCCCGTACGGAGCGGCGCTCACAGGACCTATTCCCTCACGCCGCTCGGGCCGAGGATGCATCGGATGAGAGGGCAAGAAGGGCACCAGGTGCTCGGCCACGGCGACGGGTCCGACGCCCGGGCCGCCGCCCCCGTGGGGGATGCAGAAGGTCTTGTGCAGGTTCAGGTGCGACACGTCTCCGCCGAACTCGCCAGGGGCGGCAAGGCCGAGTAGCGCGTTGAGGTTGGCTCCGTCGATGTAGACCTGCCCGCCGTGGCGGTGCACCATCTCGCACATGGCGCTGATGCCGTCTTCGTAGACGCCGTGCGTCGAGGGGTATGTGATCATGATGGCCGCGAGGCGCGCTGCGTACTCCTGGCATTTGGCTTCGAGGTCGCCGAGGTCCACCGTCCCGTCGTCGCAGGCACCGACCACGACGACGCGCATGCCGGCCATGACCGCGGATGCCGCGTTGGTCCCGTGCGCGCTCGAAGGGATGAGGCAGACGTCGCGCTCGGGCTCGCCGCACGACTCGTGGTAGGCCCGAATGGCCAGCAGACCGGCCAGCTCTCCCTGGCTGCCGGCGTTGGGCTGCACCGATACCCTGGCGTAGCCGGTGACGTCGGCCAGCCACGCCTCGAGCTCGTCGATCAGCTCGCTGTAGCCCGGCGTGGTCTCGAGCGGCGCGAACGGGTGAACGTCGGCAAAACCCGGGAGGCCGACGGACTCCATCTCGGTCGTTGCGTTCAGCTTCATCGTGCACGACCCCAGCGGGATCATGCCGCGGTCGAGCGCGAAGTCGAGGTCAGAGAGGCGGCGTAGGTACCGCAGCATTGACGTCTCGGAGTGGTGCTCGGCGAACACGGGATGCACCAGGATGGGCCCGCGTCGCAGCAGCGCCACCGGCAACGCGTCCCGCCAGCCGCCGGTCGCGACGTCGGCCGACACGCCGAAAGCGTCGAGCGCTGCGGCCACGTGCTCCTCAGCGGTGGTTTCGCCGCACGAGATACCGACGTGATCGCCGTCCACCAGGCGCAGCTGGACAGCTCGCTCGGCGGCCGCCGCCACGATCTCCTCGGCTCGCCCGGGTGTCTCGACCACGATCGTGTCGAAGAACTCCCGGTGGACGAGGCCGTAGCCCGCCGCCTCGAGACCGGCGGCGAGCTGCACGGTGCGGCCGTGCACCCGGCGCGCAATGCCCCGCAGCCCCTCTGCCCCGTGGTAAACGGCGTACATCGCGGCAACGACAGCGAGGAGGACCTGGGCGGTGCAGATGTTCGAGGTTGCCTTCTCGCGGCGGATGTGCTGCTCCCGGGTCTGGAGCGCGAGGCGGTAGGCGGCTCGGCCCTCGGCGTCCACGGAGAGACCGACGAGACGCCCCGGCAGGTCTCGCTCGAGTCCGGCCCGCACCGCCATGAAGGCGGCGTGTGGCCCCCCGTACCAGAGCGGCACCCCGAAGCGCTGGGAGGAGCCGACGACCACGTCGGCACCCCAGTCCCCCGGTGGCGTCAGCAGCGTCAGGGCCAACAGATCTGTTGCCACGGTCACCAACGCGCCGCGCGCGTGCGCGTCCGCGGTGACCGCGGCGAAGTCGCGGATGGCGCCCGAGCAGCCCGGGTACTGCTGGACGACCCCGAAGCACTCGCCTTCGGGCAGCCCCTCGCTCAAGTCGGCCATGACCGCCTCCAGGCCCAGCGGACGCAGGCGCGTCTCGAGGACCGCGAGGGTCTGAGGAAAGGCGTCGGCGTCGACAAACACCCGCTTCGACTCGACGGCCGCCCGCCGCCGCATCAGCGTGACCGCCTCGGCCACTGCGGTGCTCTCGTCGAGGAGAGAGGCATTGGCCGTGTCGAGCCCCGTCAGATCGGTCACCATTGTCTGGAAATTCAGCAACGCCTCCAGGCGGCCCTGGCTGATCTCGGGCTGGTAGGGGGTGTAGGCGGTGTACCAGGCGGGGCTCTCGAGCACGTTGCGCCTGATGACCGCCGGCGTGACCGTGCCGTAGTACCCAAGCCCGATCATCGGCTCGGCGACGACATTGCGCACCGCCTGGGCGCGCAGCTCGTCGAGAACCGCACGCTCGGAC
The DNA here is from genome assembly GCA_963725895.1 of uncultured Acidimicrobiaceae bacterium. GTDB lineage: Bacteria > Actinomycetota > Acidimicrobiia > Acidimicrobiales > RAAP-2 > Bog-473. The sequence continues at coordinate 545,342 of CAVSAJ010000001.1, forward strand.
ACAGCCGGGGGCAGGTCCAACTCGGAGAGGCTGCGTACCGAGTGCGGGATGGCCGAGTCGACCAGGGCGTCGAGGTCGTCGTAGCCCAAGACCTTGAGCATCGCCTCTTGTTCCTCGGCCGAAGTCCCGACGTGGCGATATAAGAAGTCTTCGAACGGCTCGAGTGCTTCGGTGCCGGCTTGACGCTGGTCGCTCAAAGGAGGCCTCCTCATGCGCCCCGCGTTCATGCGGAGCTCGTTGGACGTCCTCCCCACTCTGTCGTCGGACCTGAGAGTCTCACCGCTGACCAAGCGGTTTCCACCTTCGGTGCGCCGCGCCCTCGCGCCACGCTTTCCAGAGTTGCCTCGCCGGAGCGGTATGTCGGCCTGAGAGTTTCTGGGGAGAGTTGCTCCTCCGGCGTCCCCTCGAGTTACACCTTCGGGGACTCTGGCGCTCCGGTTCAAACGGCGTATTCAGTTGTGACGCCCATCATAGGGCACCGACCCGTCGACGCCAGCTTTCCGTCGTCGGGCCCGACCCCGATCACGTCCTGCCTAGGATTGAGGATCAGCATGGACCGGAGCAAGCTTCGGCTGGCAGCCAAATTGCTCGCCAAGGCGGAAGGCACCGCCTTCGACGCCGAAGCTGCCGCGCTCGCTGAGAAGGCCTACGTGCTCCTGGCCGAATTGCTCAACGCGCTCGACGAGAGTGGCCCATACGCGGGCGTTGGGAGGCGACGCGAGCGTCGGCTGTTGCAGGATCGACGGGCGGCACGCCGGCTGTTCGGCTGGAGGTCCTCGGCATCGCGACCCCCACTGAACCCCGAGAACGGGTACCGCCAAGGAGATCGCCAAAGCGATCCCACACCCGGAGGAGACATCGACCTGAGAGCCTGAGTCGATCGCCGTTGGGCCGCACCTCCTCAAAGGATCTCAGCGGAGCCAGTCGTCGGCGGAAGCCTCCCCGGTCTTGTACTTCGCCACCAGTTGCGACTGCAGGCTTCGGAGGTGGCCCTCGACGTCTTCCCACCGCTGCGTCACGAGGGCCAACTGCACTTCGAGATCGGAGAGAAGCGGCGAGACGTCGGCTGGCGTAGAGATGTCCGCTCCCACCAGTCTCGCGTGCAAGGCGAGCAGTTCGTCCGCCTCTCCTTCGATCACTTGCTCGGCCGAGTTCATCGTTGCCGGGGCATCGGGAGAAAGCGACCACCCTCCTCCGACGGAGGCGGCCGCCAGCGTCTCGGGGAGCGAACGCACCACCCCCTCGAAGCTCGCATCGCCAGTCTTCACCGCCTCTTTCACGACGCGTACGTCCACCGACAACACATGGCGCGCGTACGCCAGCAGCACGGCGACGTGCGCCAGTTCGTCCCGCCTGGTTCTGATCCATTCAACAGGCACATCTGCCCCGACCGCTGTCGTCGACTCCAGCAACCGGTCGATGTGCTCCATCGTCATTGCCACGACACCACGCTAGCCCTCGCCTCTTCGAGAACGGCGAACATCGTGGATTGAGAACGATGTTCCCCTGAATTCCACGCCTCCGTGAGCCGTAGTGGAACCGTGGGCCACTACGACACACCCACTGCACGACCAACGGTGAGCATCGTCATTCCCGCCTGGAACGCCTGGGCGCACACGCGCCGCTGTCTCGACGCGCTCCGCCCGACCCTGCGTCCCGACGACCAAATCGTGGTCGTCGACAACGGCTCGAGTGATGACACAGGCCGTGCACTTAGCCGGTATCGGTGGATCGAGGCCGTGTTCAACCCGGAGAATCGGGGGTTCGCACGAGCCTGCAATCAAGGCGCCGTCATGGCGCGGGGCGAGGCGATCGTGTTCCTCAACAACGATACGGTCGTTGCAGAAGGCTGGCTCGATGAGCTCGTGGCTCCGTTCGGTGCGCCGGACGTCGGCGCGGTGGGCCCGCGCTCGGACAACGTCTCGGGACACCAAGCAACTGCCGCCGTCCGGTACGTGCCTGATCAGCCCGATCTGTTCAAGAAATCGGCACGGGCCTGGCACAGGGAGCACCGAGGTGTGACGACCGATGCCACCCGCTTGGTCGGTTTCTGTCTTGCCGTGCGCCGCGATGCGTTCATTCGCCTCGCGGGATTCGACGAGCGTTACTCCATCGGTGGCTTCGAGGACGACGACCTGTGCCGGCGCCTCAGACAACACGGCTTGCGCTTGGTGGTGGCACACGGGTCCTTCGTACACCACCACGGTCACGCCACGTTCGACGCGAACGAGCTGGATTGGCAGCGCGTACAGGCAGCAAATCGAGAACGCTTTGTCGAGGTCTGGGGTAGCGAGGCCCTGCCCAGTGCTCCGCTGGTCAGCGCCTGCCTCATCGTCAAGGACGAAGAGGAAATGCTGGCGGACTGCCTCGAGTCCGTGCGGGATCTTGCCAACGAGATCGTCGTCTACGACACCGGGTCGATCGACGCCACGGTCGAGATCGCCCGCGCCGCGGGGGCCCGCGTGATCGAGGGCTACTGGGAGGATTCGTTCGCACAGGCGCGCAACGCCGCGTTGGTCCACGCGAGCGGCGAGTGGGTGCTTTCCATCGACGCCGACGAGCGTCTCCGAGCGGACCCCGAAGCCGTGCGCCGTCAGCTCCTCGATCCCGGGGCGGATGTGGAGGCATACCTCGTCGCCATCGAGAACCTGCATGGAGCGGGCAATCCGCGCTCGGTGCACAGCGCCATCAGGCTGTTCCGTCGTCGTGCGTGTGCGTGGCGTCACCGGCTCCACGAACTGGTTGTTGCGGCCGACAACCCAAGACGTCCGCTCGCAACCGCCAGCCTGTCCGGGGCCCGAATCCTGCACCTCGGCTACGAAGCGAGGATTTTCGAAGCACGCCACAAGAGCGAGCGCAACCTCCGCCTCGCCGAAGCCGCCCTCGAAGAGGACCAAACCCATCCATACACCCTGATGAACTACGGCCGCGCCCTCGAGTCCGCAGGAAGAAGTGCAGAGGCCCTGGAACAACTGTCCCGCGCCGCTCGGACTGCAAGCGATCCGACAACCCGGCGGCTGGCCGTCAGCAATCTCGCCTACATCCTCGGGCGGATGGGGCGCTACGAAGAAGCCCTCGAACAGGTGAACCTGCTGCGGCAGCTCTCGCGTTCACCGGTGGCGGCCGACATCGCCGAAGGACGCATCCGCCTGGCCATGGGCCAGACCGAAGAGGGTCTCGCCCTCCTCGAACGCATGTCCCCGCAGGCTCGCGACGACGACGGAATGGAGTACGCCCCCCATATGGTCGCTGCGATCAGGGGCGAAGCTCTCGCCTCGCTCGGTCGTTGCGGCGAGGCCGCCGACGTCGTGCTCGAAGCCATGCGTTCGGCCGGGGTGCTGGAGGCGGATCTCGGCGAGCTCGTCCACTGGCTGCTCGACGCCGGTCGCTCACCGGCAGAGATCGCGTCCGCTCTCAGCGAAGACGAGCTTGTCGCCCTCCTGGGGCGGACGCTCCGCCAGCCTCCGGCGCTCGCCGACATGCTGATCGAAGGCGCATGGGCCCGCTTTCCTGACCGGCTCGAGCCCCTCGCCGCCGCATCGCGGATCGCGCCCGAGCTCCCCGTCGCCCGTGCCCTCCGGTGGTCGTCGCGTCTGCGGGCGCGCGGCCTCACCAACGCGTGTCCTCTCGTCGCCATCGTCGCCGGCACTGGCGAGCCCTCCGTCAGGATCCGCGCGGGGGCCGCGGCGTTCGGGGCATTCGGTGAGCACGCTGTGGTCGCAGGCGTCGCGGAGGCTCTTGACGTCCTTGATCCGGGAGCGCGCCAGGCCTCCCTCGATGAGATCGGCCGATTGGCACCGGCGCTGGGTGAACTCCTCGCCGACCGCGGCGAGTGCGCACAGTCCGATCCGGTGACCAGCGGCCGCTGAGCCGCCGGCTTAACGCTCCGGAGTCTCGCGAACAGGCGACCCGGGTGCGCCGTCGGACGCCACCTCGAGTCCGAGCTGGAGCTGCAGGTTGCGGAGGCCTTGCTGCATGAGCTGGGTGACACGGGAGCGGCCGACGCCGAGCACATCCGCGATCTCGGCCTTCGTCATGCCCTCGAGGAAGTGCAGCACCAGAACCTGGCGTTGCCGCTCGGTGAGTTGGCGCAATGCCCTCCTCACCGTCTCCATGGCCTCTGCCATCTCGGCCTGCTCGGCTGGCGACCGGTCTGCGGACCCCGTACCGAGCATGCGCCCTTCGCTTGTCTCACTGCCGGTGACGAGAGGCGCCAAATGCGTGAGCACCATCGCGTCGTCATGCAGCTTTACTGTCTCGTCCAAGCCCACCCCGAGCTCGCCTGCCATCTCGCTGATGGTGGGCGACCGGTGCAGCCGAGCGGTAAGGTCGTCACGCGTGACGTTGTAGATCTGCACCCGCGCTCGCAGCCGTTTCGGCAGAAAATCCTCGCGGCGCAGCTCGTCAAGGATCGCCCCTTGGATCCGCCTCGTGGCGTAGGTGGCGAACTTGAACCCCTCCGAGGCGTCCCAGCGCTCGACGGCGTCGATGAGGCCGAAGCAGCCGAAGGAATAGAGCTCCTCGAGAGACTCCATCGAACGCGATCGCCGGGCAAATCGGCGAGCGACGATCGTGACCAGCGGCGCGTAGAACGTCACCAAGCGGTTCCGAGTCTCGATCGACCGGTCCTCCCAGTACTCCGTCCATAGGGCATCCGGTGTTGTCTCGTGCTCAATCATCTGCACGCTGGATCCCCCCCTCGTGGAATCCATCGGCTCCCCAACCGTCATCAAGCCCTCCGATCGCGCGTCATTGCCCTGCTGATGAACGATCTCCCCAGGGCGATATCGGGCACTCCCCCAGAAACTGAAGGCAACTCTGCGACAAGTGGTCCACAATCCCGTCTCACCGGGTCATCCGATCCGTGCCCATCTGAATTCACGACGACTCCGGGACGTAAACGACGCTGGAGCATGGAGGCTCCCTCTCCCGCAAGGGAGAATCAACGTCACAGGAGGACACTCACATGTCAGGGCTTTACATCAACGACAACTCGACTGCCGTCGAGGCATACGACAACCTGGACATGACCAGCGACGCGCTGGCTTCGGCCGTCGGCAAGCTCTCTTCGGGTTTGCAGATCCAGACGGCGGCCGACGACCCGGCGGACTACCTGGTCGGACAGTACCTGCAGGAGGAGTCCAACGGCTACGGGCAAGCAATCAACAACGCCCAGGACGCCGTCTCGGTGCTCCAGACCGCGCAGGGCGCCCTCGGCCAGGAGGCGTCGGTGCTCCAGACCATGAACACGTTGGCCACGGAGGCGGCCAACGGCGGTGTGCAAGACGCGTCGACCAGCGCCGCGGCCCAGGCCGAGTTCTCCTCGCTGCAGGCGGAGCTCGACCAGATCGCGAGCAGCACGACGTACGGCACAACGCCACTTCTCGGCGGGACCTACGCCGGTGAGACGTTCCAGGTCGGTCCGTACAACAGCGCGAGCGACCAGGTCGTGATCACCATTGCTGCCGCCACGTCGACGGCGCTCGGAGTGAATGCCGGAGCGGTGAGCGTCGGCACGGTCGGCGGTGCGGAGGCGGCCATGACCGCCGTCCAAGCCGCGATCGCGACGGTCGCGAGCCAAGCGGCCAACGTGGGTGCCACACAGAACCAGATTCAGGCATTGGCTTCAAACCTGAGCACGGCGCAGCAGAACATCGAGTCCGCACACGCCAACCTGGTCGACGTCAACGTGGCCTCCGAGACCGCCACGTTCACGTCAGAGCAGATCCTGGAGCAATCGGGCGTGGCTGTTCTGGCTCAAGCTGAGCAGCTGCCGAGCCTGGCCCTCAAGCTCCTGGGTAGCTAACGCGACGAACCCCCTCTCCCTGCCGAAGGCAGGTAGTCGCGGACAGCGCGGACACTCGGGGCAGGCACCCCCCGGGCCGACTCGGCCCGGGGTGCCTGCCCCCGAGTCCCGCATCACGGCAGCGGTCCGAACCGACACACGACAGACCGCACGGACACACGACGACTCGAAGCGAGACACGACGAGAGAGAGACGAAGACACGATGAGCAGCGCACCTGTCAGTTTCTCCGGCCTGGTCTCTGGGTTGGACACCCAGTCGATCATCAACGCCGAGATGGCCGTCTACGAACAGCCGCTCACCAGTCTCCAGAACGAACAATCGTCGATCAACGCGAAGATCTCCGCTTACCAGACCATCAACTCTCAGCTCCTGTCTCTCCAACAAGCGGCCGATGCACTGGCCGATCCCACCAGCTACGAGCAAGCCTTCGCGACCAGCTCTTCGAATCCCTCCGAGGCCACGGCGACCGTCACCTCAGGGACCCAAAGCGGGGCCCTGACTGTTGCGGTCGACCAACTTGCGACGGGGTCGACGCAGATCTCGGCCGGCACGGTTGCCTCTCCCAACGACGTCGTGGCGTCGGGCAACCTGCTGGTCGCCTCCGGCGGTGCGGGGCTCGGCATCGCCTCGTTCGGTGCCGCCTCGGGCCTGGCCAGCGGCACACACACCATCACGGTGACGCAGGCGTCGTCGGGTGCCACGCTCACAGGGACCTCCCCCCTCGCGTCGAGCGTGACCATCGACGGGTCGAACGACCAACTGTCGGCCGAGATCGATGGTGTAACCCAGACCGTCACACTGGCCTCGGGTACCTACGACCCCCAACAACTGGCTCAGGCGGTGACCCAGGCGTCCGGCGGCACGTTGAGTGCCACCGTGACAGCGTCGGGTCTCCTCGGCGTGGCCACCACCCAACAGGGCTCGACCGCGTCTTTGCAGATCACCGGCGGCTCGGCCGCCGCTACGTTGGGCCTGGCGGCGGGTTCGGCCGTCAACGGCACCGATGGTGTCATCGAGCTCGACGGCACCTCGACCACCGTGAACGACATTGACGGGTCGAGCACGACGACGGTCACGTTGAACTCGGGCACCGGAGGCACGTTGCAGGTGGAGCTCGAGGGGGGACTCAGCGCCGGGTCGATCAGCGCACAGAACGTCTCGGTGGGAAATGGTTCGCTCAGCTCGGTGGTGGCCGCCATCAACGCCTCCGGGGTGGGCGTGACTGCGAACGCCATCCAGGTGGGCAGCAATCAATACGCCCTGGAACTGACGTCCAACGGCACCGGCACGACAGCAGCCACCACCATCGACCCGCAGGCTTTCGCCACCTCGAGCCTCGGCGCGCTCGCCACGACGACGGCGAGCCAGAACGCGATCGTCTCCATAGGAGGAACGGGCGGCTACCAGGTGGTCTCGAGCTCCAACCAGGTCACCGGGTTGCTGCCAGGCGTCACCGTCAACCTCCTGCAGGCCAGCTCGTCCCCCGTGACGATCAGCGTCTCCCCCGACGGCACGCAACTTGCCACGACGGTGCAGGCGCTGGTCACCGCGGCCAACCAGGTTCTCTCGACGGTTTCGACCGACACCGCCTACGACGCCTCGACCAACACGGCCGCCACGCTCAACGGCGCCACTGCCTTGACCGGTCTCGCCCAGCAGATCCTTGCAGCAGTCGGCACCGCCATCGGCACGTCGGCGGCCGGATCCGACGGCACGGCCGGGGAGTCAGCCGGATTGGCCATCACTTCGCAGGGGACGATCACCTTCAACCAGGCTGCGTTCGAGGCCGCCTACGCCAAGAATCCAACCGCAGTCCAGGCCATGTTCACCGAGGGCGGCACGTTCACGCCTGCATCGCCCTCGCTTGCCGGCACTGCCACCGTCGCGGGGGCCAGCGACGACACCACGCCGGGTTCCTACACCATCAACGTGTCCCAGTCCGCTACACAGGCCGTCGACACCGGTTCGACCACCTGGTCCGCACCGACCTCCACCCTCTCGGCGGCCGAGACCTACACCGTGAGCAGCGGATCGGCGACGGCGAACTATGCCGCCGCGGCGGGGGAAAGCGTCACCGACGTGATCAGCGGGTTGAACTCCGCGTTGGCCAGCACGGGCATCGCGGCTTCTGCTGCGCTCGTCGGCTCCGCGGGGGCCTACCAGGTGCAGCTGGCCTCAGCTGGTTACGGCTCGGCGGACACCTTTACGGTCTCGTCCTCGGGCGCCGACCAGCTCGGCCTCACCAGCTCGGGGTCGACCTTCACCGGGGTCGACGTCGCCGGCACCATCGACGGCGAGGCCGCGACCGGTATTGGACAAGACCTCAGCCTCTCGTCGACAACTGACCCGGCCAACGGTCTCGTGGTGGCTGTCACCGCCACAGGGATCACGACGCCGACCACGCTCGGCACGATCAATTACGCACCCGGTTTCGCTCAGGGGCTCGGCCATCTCGCGAAGATCTCGTCACTAGCACCGAACGGCCTCCTCCCCGAGACGATCACCGGCCTCCAGGGCACGCTCAGCCAGGTCACCAACGAGATCACCCAGCAGCAGCAGCTGGTGGCCACCCAACAGGCCGCCCTCACCCAGGAGTTCACGAACCTCGAAGAAACCCTGGCCCAGCTGCAGGCCACGAGCCAGTTCCTCAACGAGTCCAGCGGCGATTCGTCGTCGTCCTCATCGTCGTCACTGGGGTCCTCACTCGGGTCCTCCGACACGGGCTCGAACGACACGTCGTCGAGCTCTGGTTCAAGCTCGAGCTGACGCGATGAGCACCGAGGACGCCGCGTTGCGCTACCAGAGTCAGGCCGTGCAGACAGCGGCCGGACCCCAGCTGCTCGTCATGCTGTTCGACCGGCTGTCGGCGGACATCGAGATCGCCGAGCGTGCCCTCGAGAACAACGACCTCTGGATCACGAACGAACGGCTGCAGCATGCCCAACAGATCGTCCGCGTCCTGCGCCACAGCCTGCAGCCCGACGGGTTCGAGGGGGGACGCAACCTGCTGGGTCTCTACGAGCTCCTGCTCAGTGAGCTCGTCGACGCCAATCTCAACAAGGACGTCTCGAAGATCCACCGCTGCGGCGAAATCGTGGCCCCGTTGCGCGAGGGCTGGCGGCGGGCGGTCGCGGAGCCGGAGGCGGCCAATGGCCTACGACAGCTGGGCTGAGTACCTCGAGGCCGCCTCGGCGCACCTGCAGGCCTCGCGGCGGGCCGTCGAGCAGGCAACGGCGTCGCCCGAGCCGCCCCCACACCCGGCCGAGCCCCTCCCCGACGAGCTGCAGTCACAGGCCCGCCGGCTGGCCGTCGCCTATGACCAGCTGGCCCTCGAGGTGGCAACGCGCTTGACGGACATCGAATCCCGCCTGGCGCCGCGGCGGGTGGAGGCACCGTCGCTCCCCCACTACATCGACCAGAGGGCCTGACGACAAGGCCACCCCTGAACTTTTCGCCTCGGGGGTCCGTAGAAGACGACGAGCACGGACTGCTCGATGTGCGGCCAGGAGGGCCGGCTGAGTCTGGACCGTGCACGACGAAAGGAGCGTGACGTGGTCCTGATTCGCAGACACCCCCCGGCCCACGCGGCGCCTCGCCCGGCACCGTCGCGGACGAGAAAGGCTCTTGCGGCTGTGCTCGGTGCCATGCTCGCAGCAGTCTCTGCGTACGCCATCACCACGTGGGTGGTGCCGCTGAACGGAGGCTCGAACGGCGAAGCCCAGTCGGCCGGCGCCCAAAGCCTCACCATCACAGCCGTCGCCTCGCCTGCGGCAAGCAACCTGCTGTATCCGGGTGCAAATGGCGACGTCGTGGTGTCGATCAGCAATCCCAACCCCTATCCAGTCACCATTACCGCCGTCCAATTGCCCACCAACAGCACGTACGCCAGCGGGTACACGACGAGCGCCTTGAACACGACGCAGACTGGGTGTGACAGCTCATCGAGCGATGTCGCGTGGAACTACTCGAACAGTTCCAGTGGGAGTTCGCACACCCTGACCTCAGGGCTGACGGTGGGGGCAAACGGTCAGGCAAACGATCCGCTGGTGGTGACGTTCACCAACGACGCCAGCATGGGTGCCTCGGCCCCCCAGGCCTGTGAGGGCAGTTACTTCTCGATGCCGTCGTTCACCGGCGTCAGCGCCACCGGGGGGTCGGCAACGTCCACCACGAGCCCCGCCACAGACGCCTGGACGAGTTGACAGCGAGATCGAGGGTGTCCCAGCCCAGTGTCTGGCCGTGCTCGACTCTTCCTCTCGTATGGCGTGCTCGTCGCAGTGCTGACGCAATCGTCGGCGGCCGTTGCCGCGTCGAACTGGGGCGTCGGGCTCAGCGCAAGTAACGCCGAAACGCAGGCTGCTGACGCACCGTCGGCGCCAACTGGCGTGACGTCCACGTGTTCCTCACCAGCTGCCAACACCGTGGAGGTCAGTTGGAACGCCGTCAGTGAGGCGGCGGCCTACACGATCTATCAGTCGACCACGTCATCGACCGCTGGCTTCGCCCCGACGGTGACCGACGTCGACGGGACCTCGTGGACCAGTCCGGCGCTTGCCTCGGACAACTACTGGTTCGAGGTGGCTGCCTATGTCGGAACGTATTGGGCCAGTCCCAACTCTTCAGCGACTTCGCAACTGACGATCCTTGCAACGGCGTGCGGACCCCCCTGAACTTTTCGCCTCGGGGTTCCGTAGAAGACGACGAGCATGGACTGCTCGATGTGCGGCCAGGACGGCCGGCCGACACTGCTCACATCGAGGAGTCCGAAGAGTGACCGACGCCGCCGAATCGATCGGGATCCTGCAATTCGCGCTGGACTCCGTGGTCGACCAGCAACAGACAATCGCCAACAACATCGCGAACGAGGACACGCCGAACTACCAGGCCGATCAAGTGACGTTCCAGTCGTCGCTGGCGCAGGCGCTGGCCGGCGGCGGGGTGGCGAGCGAGCAGACCGTCCCCGAGGGCCTGGCGTCCGGCCCGAACGGGAACAACGTCTCGCTTTCGACCGAGATGACCCTCATGCAAGAGAACGACCTCGAGAACCAGACGGTCGTCAACTCGCTCGACGGCCAGTTCGCGGTGCTGTCAGACGCGATCACCGGATAGGAGGTCCCATGTGGGAAGCGATTGACATCGCCGGATCGGGCGCCACGGTCGATCAGACATGGCTCGATACCATCGGCGGCAACGTGGCCAACATGGAGGACGGAGTCACGCCCGGCCAGCCTGTGTACCAGGCGCAGTACGTCGACGCCGGGGCCGCTGTCGAACCAGACGGGGGCGGTGACGGGGTGCGGGTCGATTCCATCGAGCTCGGACCGGCGCAAGGACAGGACGAGTACGACCCCGACAACCCGGTGGCCAACGCCAGCGGCGAGGTCGCGTACCCGGTCGTCGACCTCGGCGAGGAGATGACCGACCTCATCCAATCCCAGACCTCGTACCAGGCCAACTCCGAGGTGATGTCGCACGCCACGAGCGCCTACCAGTCGATCCTGAGCATCAAGGCCTGACGTGATCCCTGCCATCCCTGCCATTCCGAGCGTCGGCTCGGCCGAGTCCGCGGGTGCCGTGCAGGCGGCGTCCGGTACATCCGGGACGGCGGCAGGCACGTCCGCCTCGTCGACGTCGTCGGCCTCGTCAGGTACGGCGCCGACGTCGTTCTCCGACGTCTTGGGGAACGCGATCGATTCCTTGGACGCGTCACAACAGTCGGCAACCAACCTTTCCCTGCAGGCTGCCTCGGGCAACGCGAGCATCGCCGATGTCACTGTCGCCTCCACTGAGGCCGACCTCGAGACACAGCTCGTCACGTCGGTGCGCGACAAGGCGGTTGACGCCTTCAACTCCATCATGGACATGCAGGCCTAGCCATGGCCATGATGCCGTTGAACCGCGATGCGTTCTCGTCGGCACGAGACCGCGCCGGCGCCGTTCTCGCCGACTTCACGCTCGGACAGAAGGTCATGGTCGGCTTGGCCGTCCTCGCCGCGGTCGTCGGCGGCGTGCTCTTCATGCGGGCCGAATCCAAGCCCAGTTATCAGCCGCTCTTCACCAATCTGCAGGCGGCCGATGCAGGCACCATCACGCAGCAGCTGACGAGCTCGAAGATCCCCTATCAGCTCGCCGACGGTGGGACGACGATCCTGGTCCCTGCAGCCGACGTCGACCAAGAGCGGATCGCCCTGGCCGAGCAAGGTCTCCCGCAAGGAGGCAACGTCGGCTTCTCCAACTTGGAGAAGAGTGGCATCACCACCTCGGACTTCGTCCAGCAAGTGGAGTACCAGCAGGCCCTCGAGGGCCAGCTCGAGCAGACCATCGAGTCGATCCAAGGCGTGCAGTCCGCGCAGGTGAACTTGGTGGTACCCCAGCAGAGCGACTTCGCGATCGGTACCTCGCAGCCGACCACGGCGTCGATCCTCGTCGACCTCACCCCCGGCACGGTCCTCTCCTCGGGCCAGGTGCAGGCCATCGTGCACCTGGCCGCCTCGTCCACGCCCGGTCTCTCCGCCTCCAACGTCACCGTGGCCGACAACCACGGCGACGTCTTGACGGCGCCGGGCGACGCCGACGGCACGTCGGGCGCGTCCGACGCCCAGCAGACCGACGCCTACGACAACAACGTGGCAACGTCGCTCACCTCGCTCATCGACCGGGTCGTCGGAACCGGCAACGCCGCCGTGCAGGTCAACGCGGACCTCGATTTCAACCAGACCCAGACGACGACGAACGGCCTGCAGACCAACAGCGCGGGACAACCCATCACCGCGCCCACGGGCTCGACCACGTCCAACAGCACCTACACCGGGAGCGGGACGCCTCCTTCGGGTGTCCTCGGTTCTAGCCAACCGACTACCACCTCCAACGGGAACGGCACCTACACCACGACCAGTTCTCAGATCACCAATGCCGTGGGTCAAGTGACCCAGACCATCAAGCAGGCACCGGGACAGGTGCAGAAGACATCGGTGGCCGTGCTGCTCAATTCGTCTGCCGCTCACAAGGTCAACGACACCACCATTCGCTCGCTGGTCGTGGCGGCCGCAGGTCTGAACCTCACCGGGGGTGACCAGCTGGTGGTGTCCTCCCTTCCTTTCGCCGCGAACAAGCAGACGGCGACCGCTGTCACAGCCGGCGCGGGACACTCCCAGCTCGTCGAGCGTGGCGCCGAGGTGGGCGGCTTGCTCTTGCTTCTCGCAGCCATGGTCGTGACCACCCTGTGGGCGTCTCGCCGCCGCCGTCCGCTCTATCAGGAGATCCCGCTCGGCGAGCTCGCCGTCGCCTCCGCCACGTCACTCGATGCCGGCATCGAGCGAGAGCGTGACCCAACCGGTGAGCTCCCAGCCGTCGGGTCTGTCGGGGCCGTCCGGGCTGCCACTCAGGCGGCCGCGCTCTCATTCGGACCCGAGGCGGTGCTGGCCCAGGTCAATGACTTCGTGACCGATCGGCCCGCGGAAGCCGCCGCGCTCTTGCGGCAGTGGGCGAACGACCGTGCCGACGCCCCGTCGCCGCCCAAGGCATTGCCGGTATGACCAACCCCGCAGTCACGACACTCGAGCAAGTGGAGGCTGCCGCGACCGCGGCCGACGAAGCGGCGGCGGCGAGTCCCGCCAGCAGCCCGAGCGAGCCCCTCACGAACCGGCAGAAGGTGGCAGTGGTCCTCGCCCAGCTGGGTCCAAAGCGCGCCACCCCCATCTTGCGGGAGATGGCGGATCCCGACGCCATCGAGTTCACCACCGAGATCGCCAATCTGCCGTCGCTCGACGCCGACACCGTGGTCGGCGTGATGAGCGAGTTCGTCGATCGGGTCCAGGGCACGTCACTCGTGAGTCAGGGTGGTCTGGACCTGGCGCGCCAATTCCTCAACGAGCGGCTCGGCAAGGTGCGTGCTGACGAGGTCTTCGACCAGATGGAGTCGAAGCTCGCCGTGGGCCCCCTCGCCGTGCTGGCGTCGGCGGACCCCCGTCGCGTCGTCGGCGTGCTGTCCGAGCAGCAGCCCCAGACCGTCGCCGTGCTGCTCGCGCACATGCGCCCAGAGGACGCAGCCCGCATCATGGCCGCGCTCCCCGGAGAGTTCCGCATCAAGGTGGCCCGCCGCATCGCTCAGCTCGACCGTGTGGATCCCGTGGCGGTGCGCCAGACCACGACGCTCATCGAGGCCAAGTTGCGGAGTCTGCACACCCTCGGCTCGACCAGCAGCGTCGGCGGCGCCTCAGCCATCGCTGAAATCCTCAGTCACGCGGACCGCAACACGGAGCGGCAGATCCTCGGCCAGCTCGAGGAGGAAGACACTGAGCTGGCGGAGAAGATCCGGGCAAATCTCTTCACGTTCGAAGACGTCGTCGCGCTCGACGACCGCTCGTTGCAGCAGATCCTGCGCAAGGTGCCGCCCACGACACTGGCGGTCGCGCTCAAGGGAGCGCACCTCGAGAACGACGCACTGGCTCGCATCCGTCAGAACCTGACCGAACGAGCGTCCAAGACGCTCGACGAGGAGCTCGAGGTACTCGGTACCGTCCGGACCTCTCAAGTCGACGACGCGCAGGCCGAGGTGGTGCGGGCCGCCCGCGAGCTGGACGACGAGGGTGTCATCGTCATTGCCCGTGACGACGAGGTCATCCGGTGAGTGGCGCCCCGTCCTTCGTGAGGGGTCCGGCGGGTAGCGGCGTGCCGGTCAGGCGTTGCCCTCACGAGCCCGGCGTGCCGATCGAATATGTCGCGCTCTCCGCTGCGGCCGACCCAGGCGCGCCGGATGCCGGACGCGATGCCGGTTTCGAGGCCGGGTACGCAAAAGGGCTGGAGACAGCGCGTCGGGAGGCGCGAGACGAGGAGCACCGGGCCCGGGCCCGCCTCGAACAAGCGCTCGCCGCGCTCGGGGACGCGAGCCGGGGGGCCGCGTCGGCTTTCGCCGAGCGAGCGGACCAACTCGAGGGTTCGGTGACTCGCTTCGCCTTCGAACTGGTGGAAACCCTGTTCGGGCGAGAGCTGGCGCTGACGACCCACCCTGGGCGCGACGCCGTGGCCAGGGCGCTCGCCACCGACGTGAGCAGGCTGCCGGCGACGGTGCGACTCCACCCCGACGACGCCAATGCACTCAGCGACCTGGGCGCGAACGAGGGCGCCCTGGCGGGCACGCGGGAGGTGACCGTCGTCGCCGACTCGTCAGTGGCCCCGGGCGGCGCGTTGGTGGAGATCGGCGACGCGACGATCGACAGCCAGCTCACCACCGCGCTGCAGCGCGTGCGAGAGATACTGCTCTGGCCGAAGGACGAAGCCGACGCCGACCATGACGTGCACGAGCCGGCACGCGACGTGACCGGATGACTAGCCAGCTCGACGAAATCGCCGGGGCTGCCCATGCGGCGGCCCGTCCGCTGCGCCAAGGCCGCGTCCACCAAGTCGTGGGCATGTCGATCGAGGTAGCGGGACTGCCTGCCGCGGTTGGCGACGGCGTGGTGCTGCTGCCCGACGACGGTCCTTTGGAGGCAGAGGTCGTCGCCCTGCGCGACGGACGGGCAGTCTGCGTCGCATTCGGCGAGACCACCGGCCTTCGGGCTGGCACACCCGCAACGCTCTACGGCCGTCCCTTCACTCTCCGGGCGGGCGAGACACTCCTCGGCCGCGTCGTCGACGGGCTCGGTCGCCCGATCGACGGCGGCCCGCACCTACGCGGCCACGACGTGACGATCCAGGGTGTACCGCCGCATCCGTTGCGGCGCGGCCTCGTCGACGAGCAGTTACCGCTCGGCGTACGCGTCCTCGATGCCCTCGTGCCCTGTGGCAAGGGCCAGCGACTCGGCATCTTCGCCGGGTCCGGTGTGGGGAAGTCGTCGCTCCTCTCCATGATCGCCCGCGGCACCAAGGCGGACCTGTCGGTGGTGGCTCTCATCGGCGAGCGCGGCCGTGAGGTAGCTGAGTTCATCGAGCGCGACCTGGGTCCCGAGGGCCTGGCGCGAGCGGTCGTCGTGGTCGCCACCTCCGACGCGCCCGCGATGGTCCGCATCCGCGCCGCGTTCACTGCGACCCGCATCGCCGAATGGTTCCGCGACACCGGCCGTGACGTGCTGTTCATGATGGACTCGGTGACTCGATTCGCCATGGCCCAGCGCGAGGTGGGCTTGGCTGCCGGTGAGCCGCCGGCGACTCGCGGCTATCCCCCGAGCGTGTTCGGACTGCTGCCTCGCCTCCTCGAGCGCGGCGGACGTGGCGAGCGCGGCACCATCACGTGCCTCTACACCGTCCTGGTCGAGGGCGACGACATCAACGAACCGATCGCCGACGCCACCCGGTCGATCCTCGACGGACACGTGCGTCTCACGCGCGCCCTGGCCGAGAGCGGGCACTACCCGGCCGTCGACGTGCTCGAATCCATCTCGCGGGTGGCCCCGGCCATCGTCTCCGAGGAGGTGCTGCGCGCCGGTTCCCGGGTGCGGGAGATGCTTGCCGCGTGGCGTGACGCGCGTGACCTGATCGAGATCGACGCCTACGTGTCGGGGACGAATCCGGTGGTGGACCGCGCCGTGGCGCGCAAGCCGGCCATCGACGCCTTCCTCCGCCAGGCCGTCGCCGCGTCGAGTGGACTCGAAGAGGCCTCTTCGGGTCTGCTGGCACTGGCCACCGACGATTGGCAGGCGGCGTGAGAGCGTTCCGGTTCCGGCTCGAATCGGTCGCCCGAGTGCGCGAGCACCAGGAACGGGCTGCAGCGCAACGCGTCGCGCTGGCGATGCGCGCCCTGCGAGAAGCCGAATCGCGGTGTGCCGAGATCCGCGCCGCCACACGACAGCTGGCGTTTCCCGAGGGCCGCGTCGAGATGGCGACGCTCCTCTGGACCCACGACCAGTCCTCGCGAATGGGCGAGCTGCTCCGCCACCACCAAGGGCTGCGAGCCAAGTCGGAGGCCCGAGCGAGCGACGCCCGTCAGACCTGGGTGGAAGCCGAACGGCGGTGCCGCGCACTGCGCCGTGTCGAAGCACGCCAACGGCAGCGGTGGCAGCTCGATGCCGACCGGGCGGTGGCCGCCGAGCTCGACGATATGGCGACGGTCCGCTACCGGACGGGGCCGGGTGCCCGATGACCGTGGCCCCGGTCACGTTCGCAGACATTCAGCAAACGCTGGCCGAGATGCAGCAGGCGTCGGGCGCCTCAACCGCCGGCGACCTCGACACGGGCTTCGCCGCCGACCTCGACACGGCGACCGGTGCGTCCGGTGCGTCGGCTTCCCAGTCGGCGGGGCTCGTCGACGAGCTGCTCGATGGCGCGGCGCTCCAGACGGAGGGGTCGGGTGACGCGGCCATGTCCGACCAGTCCGACCTGCTGGCTCTGCTGCTGGCGAGCGACGGTACAGCGGGCCTCGAGGGGGGCTCGGCGCTCTCTGGGACCGCGTCAGCGGACGACGTCTCGGAGAACAGCGGCGGCGGCGTCAGCGGAGCAGATGTCGTCGCGGAGGCCGAGTCCTTCGAGGGCACACCGTACGTGTGGGGAGGCAGCAGCCCGTCGGGATTCGACTGCTCGGGCCTCGTGCAGTACGTGTACGGACAGCTCGGCATCTCGCTGCCACGGACGAGCGAGGAGCAGGCGCAGGCCGGGACCGCGGTGCCGTCACTCGCCGACGCGCAGCCCGGTGATCTGCTGTTCTTCGCCGGCTCCGACGGTACCGCCAGCTCGCCCGGCCACGTCGGCATCTATATCGGCAACGGCGAGATGATCGACGCGCCGTACACGGGCACCGATGTGCAGGTCCAGCCGGTGTCCGACGCCGGTCAGGTCGTGGCCATCCGCCGCGTCCTCCCGTCCGACTCGGGCTCGGGCTCCGCATCGGCGGCAGAGTTCGTAACCGACGCGAGCGCCAGCTCGAGTGCGAGCTCGAGTGCCGGCGGGACGACCCAGATCGGGAACGTCGCGGTGCCGAACCAGTATGTCCAGACGATCGAGCAAGCTGCGTCGTCCAACGGCATCCCCGCCTCTCTGTTGAGCGCCTTGCTCTACCACGAAAGCCGGTTCGAACCTTCGGCGGTGAGCTCCGCCGGAGCGGAGGGCATCGCGCAGTTCATGCCGTCGACGGCCGCCGGCATGGGCGTGAACCCACTGGACCCCACACAGGCCATTGCGGGGGCGGCACAGCTCCTCGGGAGCTACACGCACCAGTTCGGCTCCTATGCCGATGCGCTCGCCGCCTACGACGCCGGCGCGGGCGCGGTGGAGCAGTACGGCGGCATACCGCCCTATGCCGAGACGCAGGCCTACGTGCCCGCGGTGCTCTCCCTGGCGGGACTCTCCGGAACGGGAGGTGGAGAAGTCTCATGACGTCCGCCCCGGTCGCGACCACGATCACACTCGGAACACCGCCATCGGCCGGTCCTGGTGGACCAGCCCCGTCCACGTCAGGCGCAGAGACCGACGAGCATGGAGACGACGACGTCACGTCCCCGTTCGAGAAGATCCTCTCCAACGACCAGGGCTCAGCACAGCCAAGCCGGTCCACCCGCGCGGCCCACCCTTCGCGCGGCACGGCGGCCAAAGCGCACGGGCCCTTGTCGGGGGTGCCTGCGTCGTCATCGGAGGCGCTGGCGCAACGACTCCCCGCTGCCGACCCCGAGCACGAAGGTCCGTCGGCGAGCCTTGTCGGCGCCGCTGACGGCGCAGGCGACGCGGACCGATCCGGTCGCGCGGGGACACTGCCGGCTGACGCACGCGATGTCGCCGGTACGACGACGGCGGGTGGAGCCGTTCCAGCCGAGGCAGCTGGCGCCGCCGATGCAGCCGAGACGCCCGACCTCGCTCGTGCGGATGGAACGACCCTCCCCTCCGCCTCCCTCACGGCCGCAACGGCGTCGACGATCGGCTCGACGGCGAGGTCTCTCGACGGGGCGGTTCCCACCACGTCCTCGGGGTCGGCACCGGGCTCAAGCGCAGTGCCGAGCCTTCCCGCATGGCGGGGCACGGTAGCGACAGCCACGGTGCCGCTCGCCACGAAGGCAACAGAACGCGCGACGCCAGCGGGCACGGTGTCGTCCGGCTCTTCCAGCTCGTCCGGCCCGCCACCCAGCAGTGAGGGGTCGTCGGGCTCCGCATCGCCCATCACGGCCGCCCTGCGGGCTGAGCCGCTGCTGCCACCATTGACGGGCGACTCCGCGACCAAGGCGGTCGCGGGCGCCACCGGCTCCGAACGAGCTGACGCCACCGATCTCGCCGGAGGGAGCGAGGCGTCACTCGACACGGCGGGACTGGCCTCCTCCATCTCGGGCGTGTTCAGCCGCGGCAGCGGGAGCTACAACGTCGTGTTGAACCTGGACCCGCCCGAGCTGGGCCAGGTGCAGGCGAGGCTCGTGTTACGAGGCGACCAGCTGCAGGTGGACCTGTCCCCTGAGCACGCGGCTGCCCACGACGCGCTCGAAAGCGCGCTGCCCGCGCTTCGTGCGCACCTGGCCACTGGAGGTCTCGAGGTCAACGTGACCGTGGACGAGCGTGGCGCCGCTTCCCAGGGCGCGCCCACCGAAGGTGGGACGGAGCAGGGCGCTCACCAGAGCGAAGCCGACGGCGACGAGTCCGGGGCCTCCGGCCCCGAGGCAACCGCGGCCGAGGCACCGACCGCAGGACAGACCAACCATCTGCACCTCGTGCTGTGATCGCGACCGATCGAAGGGAGATCAGATGACGACACCCGTCTCAGGTGTGACCACCGACCCGACGAGCACCGCCAGCACGGCTGGCACAACTGGAACCTCCGACGCGAACGACGACACGCAGTCGAGCTCTGTCGACGATGGGACAGCCGGCCTCCTCGATCCGAGCACCTTCCTCACGCTGCTGGTCGACGAGCTCAAGTATCAGAACCCCCTCGATCCCACGTCGGCCTCCGACTTCATGGGTCAGATCGCCTCGCTCTCCGAAGTCGAGCAGCTTCAAACGGTGTCGTCGGCCTCCGAGATGGACGAGGCGGCTGGGCTGATCGGCGCGACGGTCACCGCCGACGACGGGAACGGCGGCACCCTCACCGGCGAGGTCACCGGCGTGACTAACGGATCGAGCGGACCACTGCTCGACGTCGGGGGGGCGACCGTCGCCCTCGACGCGGTGCAAGAGATCACCGAAAGCTGACACACGCGCACCACACAACCAGCCAGATGCAAGACACCCAGACGCACGGGACACAACGAGAAGGAGCACACACATGAGCGTTCGATCACTCGGTGCCGCCGCTTCGGGCATCGAAACCATGCAGACAGACCTGGACACCATCGCCAACGACATCGCCAACTCCGAAACGGACGGCTTCAAGTCGGGCACGGCCGAGTTCGAGGACTTGCTCACCGAGCAGCTCCAGCCGGCCGGAGCGGCGGTGGCGAACACCTTGGGCAGCACCAACCCGTCCTCCATTGGCGCGGGTGACGAGGTCGCGGCGATCAGCACCGACTTCTCCGAGGGGCCGGTGACCCAGACCGGGGTGAGCACCGACGTCGCCATCGAGGGCAACGGCTTCCTCGTCGTCAGCCAGAACGGCCAGACGGTCTACACGCGCGACGGCGACTTACAGTTGGACGCCAACGGGAATCTGACCACCTCGAGCGGCGGACTGGTCCTGGGTTGGGCCCCCGGCCAGCCCACGACGTCAAATCCGGTCCCGCTCAGTATCATCCCCGGATCGACCGAGCCCCCGGCGGCGACCGCCAACATCGATCTGGGCGGCAACTTGGCCGAAGGGTCGACCGGTGCCGTCACTGTCACCACCACCATCTACGACTCGCTGGGCGACGCGGTGCCGGTCGATCTCACGTTCACCCCCACGGGCGCTGCCAACACCTGGAGCCTCCAAGGCACGGTGACGGGTGCCGCCTCCCCGCTGTGGTCAACTCCGCAGACACTCGTCTTCGGGAACAACGGGCAGCTTTCGTCGGTCAACGGCGCCGCCGTCGGAGCCAACGGGACGTCCCTCGCCATCGCCAACCTCCCGAGCAACTACACGTGGAGCGGCGGCGCGGTGAATCTGGACTTCCCGGCTCCGGGATCACAAAACGCCATCACTCAGTTCGCGTCCGACCAGACCCTCGCGGTTACCAGCCAGGATGGGTATGCCGCGGGCACACTCGATTCGTACTCGATCGGCTCCGACGGGACGATCACCGGGAGCTATTCGAACGGGACGAGCCAGAGTCTCGGGACCATAGCCCTCGCCGAGTTCGCCAATCCCAACGGCCTCGAGGACGTCGGGAACGCCGACTACGTCCCCACGGCCGCATCGGGAAACGTGCAGCTAGGCGTGCCGGGGAGTGCTGGGCTCGGCACCCTGCAGGGCGGTGCCGTCGAGGGGTCGAACGTGGACCTGGCCACGGAACTCACTGACCTGATCGAGGCCCAGACGGCCTACCAGGCCAACACGAAGGTCGTCGACTCGACGTCCACGGCGCTCGAATCGCTGGTCGAGATGTCCTGATTCCCGGCCCATCGCGGGCCGACTCTGAACTCTGGTCTCCTGCGGGCCGTTACAGAACGGTGCAAGGAGCGACGTCGGGGGGAATGGAGCGGTGATCGGCCTGCGCAAATTGGACGGGTCCACCATGTACCTCAACGAGGACATGGTGGAGCGGGTCGAAGGGGGGGCAAATTCCGCTGTCTATCTTGCAAACGGCACGTATCTCGTCGTACGCGACGAGGTCGAGACGATCAGCGACCGCATTCGGTCGGAGAAAGAGGCTGTCCTCGCGCGAGCCCTGGCTCTCGCCTTCGGAGAAGCCCCGGCGCCCGCGCTCGCCGAGGTCGCGCCTGTGGCGGGCGGCGAGGATAACGTGCGGTGACACCCGTCGGCATCCTGATCGCCCTCCTGGCTGTGGTCGTGTCGATGACCATGGACCACGGGCACGTGGCGTCGTTGATCAAGATCCCGCCGCTACTGCTCGTCTTCGGAGGGAGTCTCGGGGCCACCATCGCCGGCTACGACACACGCCGTCTGAAGGCGGTGCCCAAGGCAGCGAAGAGCGTGTTGTTCCCCCATCGCGGGCCCGACCTGCGCTCGACCATCGACAAGCTCCTCGCCGTGGCCAAAGAGGTGCGCCAGAACCCCTTGGTGCTCGAACAGCTCGAGACCGACGACCCCTTTTTGAAGACCGGGGTCCAGCTGATCACCTCGACCTCGGACCCCGAACGGGTCCACGAGGTCCTGGACGCGGAGATCGACGGTCTACGCGTCCGCCACGCCGCCTCCATCAAGTTCTTCTCGGACATGGCGGGCTACTCGCCGACCTTTGGAATCCTCGGGACCGTGATCGGCCTGATCGGCGTGCTCGGCCAGCTGCAGAGCCCCGGGAAGCTCGGCCCGGCCATCGCGGCCGCGTTCACCGCCACGCTGTGGGGCGTCCTGCTGGCCAACGCCGTCTGGCTCCCGATGTCCAACAAGCTCCGACGGCGCTCCGAGGAAGAGGTTGCCTATCGCGAGATGGTCACCGAGGGGCTGCTCACCATGCAGCTCAACGTCTCGAGCATGGACCTCCGCGACCGACTCTACAGCTACCTCCCGCCTGCGGAACGCAACAACACTGCGGCGGTGGCGCCCGATGCCCTCGTCGCCGTGGAAGCAGCATGACCAAGTCCGGAGTCTCAGCTGCGGCACCGGCGCGCCGGACACGCCGTATCCACCGCAAGCATGCCGACCCGCACGGCGACAACCAGGATCGCTGGTTGCTGACCTACGCCGACATGATCACGTTGCTGCTCGTGCTCTTCATCGTCTTGTTCGCGCTCTCCAAGATCGATCAGTCCAAGTACAAGGAGTTCCAAGAGTCCGTGTCGGAGGACCGGGTCGTCGGCGACTCAGCGGTGCACTCGACGACGCCCAAGCCCCCCCACGGCCCACACCGGTTGTCCGCGGCGACGACACCGGACCAGCTGAGCGCGATCGAAAAGGCCCTCTCACAGGCCCTGGGGCAGCGAGGGATGCTCAGCGACGTCACGCTCACCATCAACTCGTCCGGGCTCGTCGAAGGCCTCGTGGCCGACTCCACCTTCTTCCAGGTCGACTCGGCCCAGCTCTCCGCCCTGGGACAGCAGATCATCGACACCTCGGGCCAGGTCCTCGCCCGCTACACCAACGACGTCGACATCGCCGGGTACACCGACGATCAAGTCATCACGGGCGGGCCCTACGCCAACAACTGGGAGCTCTCGGCGGCGCGGGCGACGTCCGTCGTGGAGCGTCTCACCGAAGTCGATGCCGTGGCCCCGCAGCGGGTCGTGGCGCTCGCGTACGGTCAATACCACCCCGTCGCTCCGAATGCGACACCGGCCGGGCAGGCGCAGAACCGGCGGGTCAACATCGTGATCAAGCGGCAGGCTTCCGCCGGCACGGTGTCGTCATGAGCCCAGACACTTCGCGGGTCGCCCGTCACGACTTCCGGCGCACGAAGACCCTCGACCGGTTCCACGTCCACACAGTCGGCATGGTGCTCGAGAGCTTCGCCCGCCTCGCCACGACACCGCTCTCGACGGTGCTGCGCCAGCCCTGCTCGCTCCAGCTCGTCTCGCTCGACCAGGTCACCTGGGCCGATGTGAGCCAGACGCTCGACAACACACTGCACTTCCTCACATTCACCCTGCCGCCGGTGCCGGGCTCGGGCCTCCTGGCACTCCCGATCGCCGACGCGCTCGCCATCGTCGACCTCCGCCTGGCCGGCAGCGGCGAGGGGGACTACCCCGAGCGCATCCTCACCGAGGTCGAGCAGGAGCTCCTCTCCCCTGTCATTGCGAGCGTCCTCGACGAGCTGCGACGAGCCGTGGCCCGCTTGCAGCCGACCGAGCCCCAGCTCGAGCACCACGAATCACACCTCCAGTTCGTGACGATTGCCGCGCCTGGCGACACGACGTTGCTGGCGCGCTTCGATCTGTCGATCGGCACCCGGTCCACGAGCCAGCTAACGATGTGCCTTCCTCTGCCCACGGTGCGCCAGCTGGTGGAGGGTTCGGCCGATGCGGGCGAGCTCAACGAACCGACGAGCTCCAACTCGACCGAGGCGCGCCGCCGGCTCCACGAGGTCCCGCTCGATCTCGTCCTGCAGTTCCCAAGTTTCGGCTCGACACCCGAGGCCTTGCTGAGCCTGGCCGTCGGGGACGAGCTCCACCTCGGACTCGCCACCGATCGCCCGCTCGAGGTACGCGCCGAGGGCCAGCTGGTCGCCCTCGCCACCATCGGGCGCTCAGGCGTCCGCAAAGCCTGCTGCATCACAGAGGAGGTTCTCACATGAGCACCGACGTCGACCGAATGGCCATACGCGAAGCGCAGTTCCGCTCCGTGACCGTGGAGGTCTCGGTCTGGATCGGCAAGACACGTCGCAGCTTCGGCGACCTGGCCCGCCTGCGCCCCGGCGACGTGATCGAGCTCGACCGCGCCGTCGGAGCCCCCGTCGACATCGTCTTGAACCGCGAGGTCGTGATCGCCCGCGGAGAGGTCGTCGACGTCGGTGACGAGTACGGGGTTCGCATCACCGAGATCGTCGGCGACGAGTCGGAGCCGGGCTGAGCGCGATGCTCCTCGAACTCGGGCGCATGCTGCTGTCCCTCGCGGTCGTGCTCGGACTGATCTGGGTCATCGCGCGAGTGGGGCGCGGGCGCCAGCTTGGAGGTCGGCCCGGCCGCGCCGCCGTGGGCAGCGCGGCCCAGCGCATCGAGGTGGTGGGACGGCGCTCGCTCGGCCGGCACAGCGCCGTCTTCCTCGTCCGGACCGGGAACCGCACGATGGTGCTCGGTCAGACGCCCCAGCAGATCACCGTTCTCGCCGAGTGCGAGCCGTGTGAGACGGATCGAGCGGACGGGGACGGAGGCGACGGAGAGGTGGCGCAGCCGGCACGCGACGGAACGGGACGGCTCGTCTGCAATGAAGACGTGATGCCAGGGCTGGCATCGGAGACCGGGGTCCTGACCCCCACGGCATGGGATGCGTTCGTCGACCGCCTGCGGGAGATGACAGTACGCCACTGAGCGGGCCGGCATGCCGGTCCGAGCGGTCGGACCCTCTGAGGATTTCATGACTCACGCGCTCCTCGCCGCTGCGCCGAATGTCAACGTCAACATCAATGGCTTGAAGGACCCCTCTACGGCGGTCCTGATCATCATCGTCATCACGGTGCTGGCCATCGCCCCTGCCATCCTCGTCCTCTGCACGGGGTTCACGCGCATCTTCATCGTGCTGTCGCTGACGCGCAGCGCGTTGGGCACCCAGACCGTGCCTCCCAACCAGGTCATCGCCGGTCTTTCGCTGATCATCGCCCTGTTGATCATGTCGCCCGTCTTGAGCCAGATCGACCACGTCGCCGTGCAGCCCTACGAGCACGGCAAGCTGACCGCGACCCAGGCCATCGATACGGGCGAGGCGCCGCTGAAGCACTGGATGCTGGAACAGACCAAGAGCGAGGACCTCGAGCTCTTCGCCTCCGCCGCCCACGAGCACACCACCCAACCGGAGTCCCTGCCCCTCACGACGGTGGTACCCGCCTTCGTCCTCTCGGAACTGGAGTCGGCCTTCCTCATCGGCTTCATGATCTTCATCCCGTTCATGATCATCGACCTCGTGGTCTCGGCGATCATGATGTCGATGGGGATGTACATGCTTCCCCCCACCTTGATCTCGCTGCCCTTCAAGATCCTCCTTTTCGTCCTCGTGGACGGGTGGACGCTCGTGGCTCACTCCTTGATCCAGTCCTTCCACTCGTGAGCGACAACACCGTCGTCCACCTGGCCTCCCAGGCCATGCTCCTCATCGCCGAGCTGGCCGGCCCCGTCCTCGTCGTGGCCCTGGTGGTGGGCCTGGTCGTGTCGCTCTTCCAGGCCGTGACATCCATCCAGGAATTCACGCTCACCTTCTTGCCCAAGGTGGTCGCTATCGGTCTCGTGCTGTTGTTCTTCGGCCACTGGATGATCGATAACACCGTCACCTACACCGAGCATCTCTACAGCTCCATCCCGACCGTCCTGAACGGGTCATGAGGCATGACACTGCACCTGTCGTCCGACGTTCGCCGTGGCCTTCGTCTTGGCACTCGTGCGAGCGTCGGCCTGGGTGATGGTCTGCCCACCATTCTCGAACAGCGGCGTCCCGGGAATGGCGAAGATCGGGATCTCGCTCGGGGTCGCGTTGGACGCCGCCGCACAACTCCAGCACGGGCCCCTGCCCACGACCGACGCGCAGATCCTCACCCAACTGGTGGTCCAGGTGGCCGTCGGCTTCCTCCTGGGGTTCGTCGTCTCGCTCTTCGTCTCGACCGTCGCCGTCTGCGGGCAGCCTGGCCGACCTCTTCTCTGGACTCAACCTGCCGCCCTCGATCGATCCGTTGTCCCAGCAACAGTCGCCCCTGTTCGGCCAGTTCTACAACCTGGTGACGACGGCGTTGCTGTTCACGACGGGCGCCGCCGTGATCATCGTCGAGGGTTTCATCCACTCGTTCGCCGCCATCGGCACGACGTTTCCGCCGACCACGCTGGGCTCGGTCACGAGCGTGCTCATCGGTGACGTCACGACCTTTTTCGCCGCAGCCGTGGAGATCGCCGCGCCGATCATCGTCGTGCTCTTCGCGGTGCAGGTACTCCTCGCCCTGTTGGCCAAGGCAGCGCCGCAGATCAACGTGTTCGTGTTCGGCTTTCCGCTTCAGATCCTGGTGGCACTGGTCGCAGTCGGCATCGCCCTGGCAGCACTCCCCTCGACGGTGACCAACCTGGTCGGTCAGGCCACGTCGCAACTCTTCGGGGGCTAGGCCGTGGCCGACAAGTCGCAGCGCACCGAGCGCCCCACCGCCAAGCGCAAGAAGGAGATCCGCGAGAAGGGCACGGTGGCCCGCTCACCCGAGCTCGGGTCATGGGCCAGCGTCACTGGTCGTCGCGAGCTTGCTGCCGCGGCTCGGTGGCGACGCAGCCAGCCGCGTCGACGGCAACTTCGAGCAGGTGGTCCAGGACATGGCCCACCCGACCACGGCCACCGCCATCGGCGTCCTCGGCGCCGGCCTGGCCACCGTGGCCTGGGCCGCGCTCCCGATCGTCTTGCTGTGTACCGCCATCGCGGTCGCCGTCGCCTACGCCCAGGTCGGGCTGCGCTTCACGCCGAAGGCGCTTCGGGTAGACCTCTCGCGCATCAGCCCCCGCACCGGCTTCAAGCGCATCTTTTCGCCCCAGGGGGTGTGGTCGCTCGCCAAGACGTTCGTGAAGTTCGCCGTCCTGAGCCTGGTCGGGTACGCGCTCGTACACGGGTTGTTCACGTCGGTGCTGGGCGGCAGCACGCCGCCCCTGTCGTCTACGCTGGTGACCGCCGGCTCCACCGCCGAGTCGCTGTTGCGCGACGTGGGTGTCCTCGCCCTCGTCGTTGCCGCCGGCGACTACGGCTTTCAGCGACGCCAGTATCAGCAGAAGCTGCGCATGACCAAGCAAGAGGTTCGCGACGAGCTGCGTCGCACCGAGGGCGCCCCCGAGATGCAGCGGGCGCGGCGGAGCAAGGCCCGGCGGCTCTCGCGGATGCGGATGATGGCCGCCGTGGCAACGGCGGACGCCGTGGTGGTCAACCCCACCCACTACGCCGTCGCCATCGCCTATGACCGGGCCAAGGACCGGGCGCCGCGCGATCGTGGCCAAAGGCGCCGACGTCCTGGCGGCGCGCATCAGGGAACGCGCGACCGCGAACAGCGTCCCGATCGTCGAGAACCCCGAGCTGGCCCGGACCCTGCACGCCGTCTGCGAGATCGGCGACGTCGTGCCGGCCTCGCTCTACACCGCAGTGGCCCGCCTCTTGGCCTTCGTCTACTCGCTCTCACCGACGGCCAAGGCGCTGCGGGCTGTGCACCAGATGGCACTCGCGGGTCCGAGACCAGTCTGAACTCTCCGCCGCGGCGGGACGTAGAAGAAGATGGCCAGGCAGGCCGAGCGACGACCAGGGACGGAAACACCTCGAGCACGCGCACCAGGGGGGCGATTCCGTGCACCACAAGGTCCACCGCTCGCCTGCGGGAGCAGGGCGTGGCTGACACCGTCGCGCCGCGCTGCCCGGCAAGGGATCGGCCCGGTGGCAACGCCTGATCTCCATGGCTGTCCCGCTGTCGGTCGTCGCAGTGGTGGTCGTGCTCATCGTGCCCCTGCCCACCTTCGTGGTGGACCTCTTGATCACGGCCAACATCACCTGCGCCATCTTGGTGCTGCTGACCGCGATGCAGGTCAAGCGTCCGCTCGACTTCTCCGTCTTTCCCACCCTCGTCCTGGTCGCCACCATGTTCCGCCTCGCCCTGAACGTCGCCGCCACCCGCCTGGTCCTGTTACACGGCTACGCGGGCGTCGTCATCGAGAGCTTCGGTCACTTCGTCGTGGGCGGCTCCATCCTGGTCGGCCTGATCGTGTTCTTCATCCTGATCGTCATCCAGTTCGTGGTGATCACCTCGGGGGCCGGCCGGGTGGCCGAGGTGGCGGCCCGCTTCACACTCGACGGCATGCCGGGCAAGCAGATGGCCATCGACGCCGACCTGCACGCAGGTGCCATCGACGAGGAGGGCGCCCGACGCCGTCGCCAGGAGGTGGCCGACGAGGCTGACTTCTACGGCGCAATGGACGGCGCGTCGAAGTTCGTCCGCGGCGACGCCATCGCCGCCATCGTGATCACCATGGTGAACCTGGTCGGCGGGCTGGCCATCGGCGTCCTGCAGGACCACCTGTCGCTCTCGCAGGCCATCAGCACGTACAGCCTCCTCTCCGTGGGCGACGGGTTGGTCTCGCAGATCCCGGCCCTCCTGCTCTCGCTCTCGACCGGCATCATCGTGACCCGGGCCGCAACAGAGCACGACCTCGGCCACGATGTGTTCAGTCAGCTCTCGCGCTATCGGCGCATCGTGCAGACGACTGGTGTGGTGATGCTCTGCCTGGCCATCGTCCCCGGTCTGCCCAAGCTGCCCTTCCTGATCGTCGGCGCGGCGGTGCTCGTACTGGGGTCCCGGCTGCCCAAGGACGTCCCTGCCCCGGCCGCCGAGCCCGAGCCGGCACCCCCTGCGCCCGCCCCCGACTCGCCGGAGGCGCTGGCGGCCAACCTCGGCGGTGGAGCCGCTCGCGCTGGAGCTCGGGCTCGAGCTCATCGACCTGGTGCAACCCGAGCGCGGCGGCGACCTGCTGGACCGCGTCAAGTCGCTCCGGCGCAACATCGCGATGGAGCTCGGCATCGTCATGCCCAAGGTCCACACCCGCGACAACCTCGATCTGCCTGCCGCCGCCTACGCCATCAAGGTCCACGGGGTTGAGGTGGCACGCGGCGAGGCCCCACGCGGCAAGCTGCTGGCCGTCGGTACCAACCTCGATCAGCTCCCGGGCACCGACACCCGTGACCCCGCGTTCGGCGGCCGGGCCAAGTGGATCGCCGCCGAGTTGAGCCATCAGGCCGCCGTCGTCGGTGTCACCGTCGTCGACCGCTCGGCCGTCGTCACCACGCACCTGGCCGAGGTGGTGCGCCAGTACGCCGGATCGTTGCTGTCCCGGCAGGACACGAAGGTGCTGCTCGATGTCGTCAAGACCTCCAACCCGGTCCTGCTCGAGGAGATGACGGCAGCCGGGCTCACGCTCGGCGATATCCAAGGCGTTCTGCGCGGCCTGCTCGACGAGGGGGTCCCGGTGCGCGATCTGGTGCGCATCGTCGAGGCGGTCACCGAACAGGCCCGCACTCCGCAGAAGGACGCCGACTGCCTGCTCGAGGCGGCGCGCATCACCTTGGGTTCGACCATCGGATCCCTCTACTCGCCGCAGGGCTCGTTGCCCGCGATCACCCTCGCCCCCCCGCTCGAGCACAGCCTCATCGCGGCCATGCAAACCGGCGATCGCGGGCGGACCCTCTCTATCTCTGCATCCAGTGCGGGATCGGTCGTGCGCCAGCTGGCGAGCCTCACCCACGAGGCCGAGACGCGCGGCACCGTCCCGGTGGTGCTGTGCTCCACCCGCCTGCGGCCCGCCCTGCGTCGGCTGCTCCGGCCGAGTCTTCCCCGCCTGGCCGTGGTCGGCGCCGGAGAGATCGGTGCAGCAACGCCCGTCGAGACAATCGGGAGTGTGAACGATGAAGCCGTGGCCCTCAACTGACCGCTCCGGCCCCGAAAAGGCCACCGAGGGCGAGTACGTCGGACGTACAGCCGAAGAAGCGCTGGCCAAGGCGGCCGCCGCGCTGGGCCCTTCGGCCGAGTTGCGCTGCTGGAGGACGCGCCGGGGCGGAGTCGGAGGGTTCTTTGCGACCCAGGTCTATGTGGCCGGGTCCACCCCACCCCAAGGAGCCGAACGTGCACGGAACCACCCGCGCCGTCAGCCGACGGACGGGACACCCAGAGCGCGCTCGGCACGTTCCGGTGCCGCCGAGCCGCGCCGCTGCCGCCTCCCCCCAGCACGAGGACAACGCCCCCGACCCGCTGACCATGCTCGCCGAGGGCACGGCCGACCAGGTCTCGATCCACCATCAGGTCCCGCCAGCCGCATTCGACGCGCTCTTGGCCGAGGCCGAGGCCGCCCTGGGCCACGACACGGCCCTCCCGGCGAGCTCCGGCGAGGCTGCCCCGACCCCGCTCGAGACGCTGCCCGTCGCGCCACGCAGTCGTCCGTGGACCACGCCGAGCTTGTCGATGCCACCAGGGACATCGCCGGCGGGGACCACACAGCGGCACCAGAGACAATTCCGGACTTGCGCGCCCGCCTCAGCGCCCTCGGCGTGCCCGACGCGTACCTCCCCCCGGTCGAACGACCGACGCTCGATGCGCTGGCCTGCGCTCTGGGCACGTTGCCGAGCGTGCCGGCGCTCGCCACAGGCGCAGGAGAAATCGTCGTCGTGGTCGGCGAGGAAGGCCCCGTCGAGCGAACGGCGGCACTCCTGCTCGGCGCGCTCCGGCTCGGGCGGCGCGATGTCGTCCGCTGCACGCTCGACGACGGCGACCAGGGCGGCAACGACAGCAACCACGGCGGAAACGACAGCAAAGGCGACGACGGCGACGACCGTGCCCGGCGAGTCACGGCGGCCAAAGTCAACGCAGCCGTGCGCGTCGCGAAGCGTCGTGCGAAGGGTGCCACGTCGCTCGTCACAGTGAGCACCTCGCCCGACCCCCAGGCTGCCTCGGATGCCGCCGACATCATCGACTGCATCCGTCCCCACACCGTGCTCGCGGCCGTCGATGCGTCGGTCAAGCGTGCTGACGTCGAGGCCTGGCTCCACGGGGTCGGGCCGGTCGAGGCCCTCGCGGTGTGGGGCCTCGAGCAGACGCACACGCCCGGTGAGCTGCTCGGCGCCGCTCCCATCGCCTACGCGGACGGAATGGCGTGCACAGCCACCAGCTGGACCGCCAGCCTGCTGGCACAGATCGCAGGCGACGACCCGGCGTGAAAACCCGGGACCATCAGCAGTTCGTCGTCGACGTGAGCCGGTACCGGCCGGTCCTGACGGTGCTGCTCGCCGCGTTGACGGTCCTGCCCTCGATCTGGGAGGCGGCAACGGGCAACCTCTCCTTCCTTACCGTGCTGGGCCGGCTCGCCCTCTCGCTCCCGGTCTGCGGCGCGCTCGGTGTGGGTCACGACCGGGGTCGTCCTCCACTATGCACGGGCCCAGGTGCGCTCCCGGTCCGGTGCCGAATCCAGGCTCGAAATCGAACCCTGAGACCTCAATTCTCGCAGATAAGCGGGACGTTGTTCCAACGTGAGCGCGGACGACCTTCTGGCTGAACTGGTCGAAGTCCTCGACGAGGAGCTGGAGCGGATGGCCAGCTTGCGCTTCCGGCTCACGGTGCTCGCGTCCTTGATGGCGACCGACCAGGCCGCCTGGCTCGAACGGTCGATCAGGGACCTCGAGGCGGCGTCGGCCGATCTGCGCCTGGCCGACCTCCGCCGTGCCACGGCGAGCGTCGGACTGATCGACGAGTACGGTCTCGACGACACCGCCCGCCTCGATGACATCGCCGACCGCGCCGGTCACGCATGGGGTGAGCTGCTGCGCGAGCGCCGGCTCCGCCTCCTCGAGGAAATGGCCGGCCTCGCACGCCTCGTCGACACGACCACTGCCGCCGCCGGCAGCCGCACCGCCCTCGTGCAGGAGGCACTCGCGTTCCTCCGCCGCGATACCGCGACCGACTACGGGTCTCGCCGCGGAGGGACGGCCCGGTTGGTCGAGGGGTCTATGTGAGCGACTTCGGACTGTCCATCGCAGCCAGTGGCCTCATCGCCGACACGGCGGAGCTGGACACCGCATCGAACAACCTGTCCAACATCAATACGCCCGGCTACGCGCGCGAGGTGGTCAACCTTTCGCCTGAAGATGCCGCCGGCCCGATGGGTGTCGGCCGCGGCGTATCCATCGGATCCGTCAGCGAGCTGACCGACGCGGTCTACGAGGCAGCCAACGTGGCGGCCGAAGGCGTGCAAGGGGCGGCCAACCAGGCGAACGAGGTCATGACCGCGATCGAGGGCATCTTCCCGGAACCGAGCACTGACGGTCTGGCTGCGCAGCTCTCGACCTTCTGGTCGGACCTGTCGACGCTGGCATCCAACCCGGGGCAGGCGGGAGCCGAACAGACCGTAGAGACGGACGCGCAGCAGCTGGTGAGCACCCTCAACGACTCCACGACCCAGCTCTCCCAGCTGTCGTCCCAGTTGCAGAGCGAGATCGGAACCGGTGCCGACGACGGCGGGACCCTGGCTCAGGCCAACTCGCTGCTGCAGCAGATCGCGCAGCTCAACCAGGGCATCGTGGCCGGCAACGCCGGCGGGCAAGACGTCAACTCGCTGACCGACGAGCGGCGTGCGGCGGTCGACCAGCTCGCGGGGCTGCTCGGCATCAGTACGACGACGCAGGCCAACGGCGCCCTGACCGTCCTCTCCGGCGGCGTCCAGCTCGTGAGCGACACGGTGGCCCAGACCCTGGTGGCGGCGGGCTCCGCCAGCACCGGGAACCTGTCGGTGACCACCTCCGGCGGCGTCGCCATCACGCCGGGGGGCTCCATCGGTGCCGACCTCACTGCGATCAACACGACGATCCCCGGCTATCAGACGCAACTCTCCGACGTGGCCAACGCGTTGGCCCAGGGGGTCAACAGCTTGCAGGCCGGCGGGATGGACGCGGCCGGCGACCCTGGGTCCTCGATCGCCGGCGGCTATACGGGCACGATCCTCCCTAACATCTTCGTCGACGACGGCTCGACGACCACCTATACGGCCAGCGACACCTCGGCTGCCAGCATTGCCGTCTCCGCCGTCTATGCCGCCAACCCCTCTCTGATCGCTACCGCGGCCGCACCGGGGTCGGGAAACAGCAACGTGATCGGCACCGCCACCAACGACACCACCAACGCGCAGGCCATGGCCGCCTTGGCTGGTTCGAGTACAGGACCCGATGCGGTCTACCAGTCCTTCATCGGGGCTCTCGGGACGGACGCCTCCAATGCCTCGGCCACCTCGACGTCCGCCACGAACCTCGCCACCACGACGTCGAACAACCTGGCGACGATCTCGGGCGTGAACGAGAACGAGGAGGAGGTCGACATCTTGAGCGCCCAGAACGCGTTCCAAGCCGCCTCGCAAGCCATCAACGCGATCAATCAGTCCTTCCAGTCCCTGCTGCAGGCGGTGTGACGTGCGTGTCGCCGACATCACCCTCTCCCAGACCATCACCTCACAGCTCGACCAGCAGGAGTCCGCCATCGCCGACCTCGAAGGGCAGCTCTCGTCGGGCAAGTCGCTGAACAAGCCCTCGGACAACCCGGCTGCGGTGACGCAGGTGCTCCAGCTTTCGAGCGAGGCGAGCCAGCTCACCTCGTGGCAATCGAACGCCCAGACGGCGACGTCGTGGCTCGGGATGGGCAACAACGCCGTGAACTCGGTGCTGAGCGACATGCAGAGCGCGCGGACCCTGCTCCTCCAGGCCCTGAACCAAGGCACCCAGAACGGAACGACGTACCAGGCGTTCGCGTCACAGCTCCAAGGGATCAATGCCAACCTCCTCGACACCGCGAACACCGAGTACGAAGGCAGGCCGATCTTCGCCGGCACCTCGGCCTCGTCGCAGGCTTACGACGGCGCCGGCAACTATCTCGGCAACGCCGACACTCCCACTGTGGTCGTCGGGCCCGGTTCGGGCGCGGGACAGACGGCCACCCTCTCGGTTCCAGGACCCGACGTCTTCGGCAGTGGCGCCTCCAGCGTCTTCACCACCCTCTCGACCGTGATCGGACAGCTCAACTCGGGGTCACCGAGCGCGACCCAGTTGAACACCGCGCTGAACGCTCTCGACACCAACATCAGCACGGCCGAACAGGCCGCCGCCGAACTCGGCAACGCGTCGGACTCGGTCTCGTCGACCTCGGCGGCGTTGACAACGCAGCTGACCTCCGTCCAGGACAGTCAATCCAGTCTCGAAGACGTCAACGTCGCCACCGTGACCACACAGCTCGACACGGAGATGACCGACTACCAGGCCTCCATGTGGGCAGCCTCCCAGGCCATTCCGGAGACCCTGGTGAAGTTCCTGTCATGAAGAGCCACACGACCGCACGACACGGAGAGTGAATGACGATGCAACTCGGTGCAATCCACCCGCCCGGCCACACGCGGGCCTGTACCCGGCGGCCGATGTCGACTGACGGAGGTGCCTGCCGCGACACTCGTTCGGCCGATCGCGCTCGGACCCCGCGACATCACGTTCCGTCGCGAGATGCTCGGCTGGGTCGGCGCCATTCACTTCGTCCTCGAACCCCTGACCGACGACGACCAGAGCCAGGCCGTCTTCGCCGCCTTGCGGTGCAGCGACGCGGTCCGCCTGCGCGGTGGCGCCATCGTTCCGAGTCCGCAGTTCTTGGTGGCGCCGCCGGAGCTCTTCGCTCCCCGGTACCAGATCTCCCTCGACGAGCAGTTCGCCGAGAGCCTGGACCTCGTCGTGCCCAATGACGCCGCGCTCTTGGCGATCGTCACCCACCGGAATCCCATCGGACGATCAACTGTGAACCTCTTTTCCCCGATCGTCGTCAACCGCCACACCGGAGTCGCCGATCAATACGTGCCGGCATCCAGCGAGGCCGAGACGGGATGGTCCGTTCGCACTCCGCTGCCGATGGCGCTGGCGCGAGTCGCAGTCGACGGCGAAGGAGACCCCACATGCTGACCCTCACCCGTGAGCCCGGACAGAAGATCGTCATCGGCGACGACATCGTGATCACGGTCGTCTCGGTGTCCGAGAACGGACGGGTTCGACTCGGAATCGAGGCCCCCCGGCAGATCCGCATCGATCGCGAAGAGGTGCTCGAGCGCATCCAGAACGAGAACATCGAGGCGGGCGCCGGCGGGTTGGCCTCCAGTTGGGCTGCCTATGCTGCTCGCAGAGCCAACCGGCAGGCTGCGACGACACGACGAACGGACGACGCGCCGGTCACCCGCGAGCGGCCGCGCAAAGAGGACTCTCTCATCAGCCAGCTCTGACGCGCCCGGACCGAGCGCGTCGTCTCAGCGGCAGAAGATCAACCTGTCTGCCACGTCGTCGAGCGAGCCGGGATCGAGGCCGGCCAGCAGCTCGAGGTCGTGGATGCCGTCGAACCTGGCGACGTGTCGCCGCGCCTCAATGATCCTGCGCACCAGCTTCGCGTTCAGCCCACCCGTCTCTCGCAAGCACTCTCCGGACACGTGGTTCACGTCCAACAGCCCGCCGTCGTCGTAGCCCGACGGCTGATCTGGCCGGCCGATCCCCAGCTCCCGAGCCAGTCTCGGATCGGTGGCGGCAATCCGGCGTGACTCGTCGCGCCGTTGGATCCGCTCCTTTGCGGCGACGACCGCCTCCACTTCCGCGGGCGAAAAGAAAACGCGCCCTCGAACCGCCAGCGCATGGACGGTACTCACCGTCCAGAGGGTGAGGACGGCGAAGACACCGGCGTCGAGACCGAGAAGGCTGCCGGGCTTCACGATGTTGTTCCAGACGATGACTGCGCTGGCGACGCCGTAGGCCGCGGCGGCCAAGGCCAACGCCCGGCTGCGCTGCCGCGCCGCGGCATAGGCAAAGCACGGTCCGGCGGCCATACCAACGGTGACGGCCGGCGAGGCGACCCACGCCCAGGATCCCAGTTCGCGCGGGGACAGGGCGACGACGCGTGGGAAGGGGGTTCGAGAGACGCCCCGCGTGCGTCGCTGCACCGCCGACTCCGCGGGACCCACGCCGCAAGGTTCGTCCCGTCTCGATGTCCCGGCACCGGCGGCGACGGCTCCGGCAAGGCTCGATTCTCCGTTCATGGTCGTCCCATCCTTCCTTGGCAATGGTACTAACGACCCGCGGGAGCCCTAGAGTCGAGGGACTCGTCAAACGAAGGTGCGCGGCGAATTGTTCGTCCGTGTATCGGCGCGACTCCTACTCGTCGCCCACCTTCGGTGCGGACGCCCTGGGCGCCTCGCTTTCCAGAGTTGCCTCGCCGGAGCGGTATGTCGGCCCGAGAGTTTCTGGGGAGAGTTGCGCCTCCGGCGTCCCCTCGACTTGCACCATCGCGCACTCTGGCGCTCCGGTTCACACGGCGTATTCAGTTGTCCTGACCACGAGAGGGCCCCCACCCTGAGAGTCCCCGCACCCGACCCGCTGCAAACCCTCGGCGATGCACGTGCCCGTGCCACCTGCCAGGCGCGTACCCCCGCCTGACCCTGCCCAATAGGCTGTGGCCACGTTTTACTACGGTCACGGCTCTTGGCTCGTCCTGGTGGTCTTCTTCGCGCTGTTCGCGATGCGGACGCTTCCGTCTCGGCGACGGCGCCGACCGCCACGGACCTCGGCTCCCTCGAGCTCGTTCATCGACGCCTCGTCCCGGAGCGAGCCATCTGATCTCGTGGACGAGTCGTCCGCCAGGATCCCCTTTACCGGGATCGCTCCCGGTTGGCTGGTCGACCCCTCGGGGCGGCACGAGCGGCGATACTGGTCGGGCTCTTCCTGGACCGAGCACGTGACGGACGGTGGTGTCCCGAGCACCGACCCGCCGCCCGGCAGCGCCGGCCACGAGGCGGCCCCGTAAGCGGAAGCATTCTTTGCCCAATGGAGTTCGCCGTCACGTAGGCGCGGTACCCACTCCAGTGCCGTCGATCGTGAGCGTCGTTCCCGGTGCTCCAGAGGACGGAGAGACGCGGGTGGTGGAAGGTTGCCTCAGCCCACGAACGCCTTGATGTCCTTGACGAGCTTGTCTTCGATTTCGATGTTCCAGGCGGAATCGGCCACGTCGACCACGAGGAACAGTTCAGAGATGAGCAACGTCTCGATCGCTGCCACCCCGAGGTGCTCGAGCCACTTCCCGATGCCGATGCGGACCGTGAAGTCGTCGGGGCTTCCTTCGATCTTGATGGTCAGCGCACGGTCCGCGTCCACCACCCCCCGCAAGAAGCCACCCTTCTTGGCCTGAATCACCACACCCTGCGTGCTGGGCGCCGAAGTCTGGACCGTGAAGCCGTCCTTCTTCAGATGCTCCTCAATATGGGACTGCAGCGCGTTCAGCTCCGTGCCCTTGCCCTGGAAGTGCTCTTCTTTGTCGCCGACCATGACGGCCTCCTTTGGTTCCCCGGTCTTTACTCTTCGTCGTCGCGCACGGGCCACAGAGGCGGGCGCACCAGCGCGGCCGGGAGTTCCCGCCCTCGCTGGACGACGGTCACGGCATCGCCGTCGAGAAGCATCGCGTCGGCATCGACGAAGCCCAGCCCGATGCCCCGCTCGCGCATCGGTGAGAAGTTGCCGCTGGTGAGGATGCCGACCCTGTGCTCCCCGGCGCAGATGTCCGCCCCGTCTCGTAGTGGTTGGCGGCCGTCGGCCACGAGACCGCGTAGGCGCCGCGTCGGTCCGTTGGCGCGCTCCTCCTCGAGGGCGGCTCGCCCGGTGAAGGGTCCCTTGTCCCAGCCGACGACCCAGGCCAGCCCCGCCTGGAGGGGCGTGATGCCGGGGCCGAGCTCGTGGCCGTGCAGCGGAAGCCCGGCCTCGAGCCGCAGCGTGTCGCGGGCACCGAGACCGGCGGGGAGAATGCCTTGCGCGAGCACCGCCTCCCAGAAGGCCGGCGCCACTTCGGCCGGCACGGCGCACTCGACACCGTCCTCGCCCGTATAGCCGGTGCCGGCCACCAGGCACGTCGCCCCTCCCCATTCGAAGCGCTCGACGTTGAAGCGGTGCACGGCTGCCGCACCGGGCGACACGCTGGCCAGCATCGTCCGCGCCTCGGGGCCCTGGACCGCGATCACCGCCCGCTCCTCGGTCACGTCGGTCCCGCCTATGGCGTTGCGGACGCTGGTCGTGTTGGAGGCGTTGGGCATGACGTCGAAGCGTTCCTCGTCGAGCCACCAGACGATCATGTCGTCGACGACGAATCCGTTCTCGTCGAGGAGGTGCGTGTACTGGGCCCGGCCCGGGTGGACTCGTTGCAGATCGTTGCTGAGCGAGCGCTGCAGATGCTCGAACGCCTCAGGCCCGCTCACCCGGACCGTGCCGAGATGGCTGACGTCGAAGGCCACGGCCGAGCTTCGACAGGCGCGGTGCTCCGCGATCGTGCCACTCGGGTAGGCGAGCGGCATCTCCCAGCCGCCGAAGGGAACCATCTTGGCCCCGAGTGCGAGGTGATCGGCGTACAGCGGCGACACCCGGGCCGACGGGTTGGGGGTGACCTCGTCGGCGCGCACCGGGCCAGACTAGGTCGAACCCATCGGCGCGCCCGTCTCGTGACTAGGCGGCTCCCGCGGTCACCTCGGCCAGGCCGTGGGAGGCCAACAGTTCGGCAAAGTCGCGCTGGTACACGACGCGGATCGGCACTTCGGGGTAGAGCTCGCGCATCCGCCGTACCTTGCGGTTCTTGCGCGTCACCAGCCGTTGGTCGGCCGTGGTGAGCTCGATGAAGACGCCGCGCCTTGGCAGATAGAAGTCAGGACGGAAGCCCGACACGGGCGTGCCCGACGCGTCCCATTCGAGCGGGAACTCCACCGGCTCGTACTCCCAGCGCTCGCCCGACAGGTCGAGCAGCGCGGCGAACAATCGCTCGGAAGGATGCGCGAAACGGATCGTCCCTGCGGGCACACAGGCCGGATGGCGTGTGCGCCCGACGCGCGCAGGGTCCGTCGCGCTCACTCCCCTGCGGCGCGTGGCCGCTGCGGGGGTGACGTGCGTCGCTTGGCCGCCGGTTGGGCGGACGGTGCGTCCAACCGCACGATGTCCGCTTCGAGCTCCTCGAGCACACCGGCGAGCGGCACGATGTTGAAGACCCCCTGGCCACCGCCCAGCAGGTCGACCACCTCGCCGTTGGTGCGGGCCAGGACCGAGCTGGTCCCGGTCAAGACGAGGTTGGCGGACGCGAGGTCAGCACCGAGGTCGTCGCGCAGGCACTCGACCGCGCGACGCGCCGACTGCAGCGACACGCCCGCGTCGAGCAACTGCTTGATCACTTTGAGCTCGAGCACGTCCGAGTACGAGTAGACGCGCCGTGAGCCACTTCCTTTTGCCGCGGCCACCGAGGGCTGCAGCAGGCCCGTGCGGGCCCAGTAGTCGAGTTGTCGGTACGAGATTCCCACCAGGCCGCACACCTGTGGCCCGGAAAAACCCCCGACATGGGTCGCGAACTCGTCGCCCATCTCCACCTCCCTGCACTGGATCTCCGGCCGTCACTCTAGTGCGGCGCAGACGACAGCGCTGTAGTTACGGAGGCGTTCTTCAGGATTCGAGAGCCTCTGGCGGGAGCCTCAGGAAGGGCGGGTGGCGTCCAGTTCCCCGCGGTGCCCCGGCTCGCCGTCGGGGCCCTGCCCGTCTCGCTCCTCGGGCTGGGGGACGTGGCCGTGCGCACCCCCGTGCTCGCGCTCGTCGATCGGCCAGGCCACGACGGGGCCCTGGACGCTCAGCCCCACCCTGGCGCCGGCCAGCAACGGGATGCCTCCAGACACCCGGACGATCAGCTCGGGCAGCTGGTCCGCGTCCGGGCGTACCCGGACCACCGCGTCGTGCCCGAAGTACTGGTAGCTCTCCACCGTGGCCGCCACGGGCGCCGCGGGCGCCGAGCGCACCGAGGTCGCCGAGGTCGCCGAGGTCGCCGAGGTCGCCGATGACGAGCTGTTCGGGCCGGACGAGGACGTGCGCGGGCCCGCCGGCCTCCCCAGCCGGCCAGCCCTCGACCGCCAGCGCGCCGAGCGGCGTGTCCGCCGCCATGGCTCCGGCAGGTCCCGCACCGGCGGCCGCCACCGGTGCGTGCAGGACGTTGGACTCGCCGAGGAAGCGGGCCAGGGCGGGATCGAGCGGGTGGCGGTAGATACCGGCAGGCGTGTCGAGCTGGGCGATGACGCCGTGGCGCAGCACGGCCACCTGGTCCGCCATGGAGAGCGCCTCGTCCTGGTCGTGCGTGACCAGGATCGACGTCGTCCCGGCCTGGCGCAACACGTCGTGGACCTCGGCCCGCACGCTGGCGCGCAGGCTCGCATCGAGCGACGAGAACGGCTCGTCGAGCAGCACGATCTCGGGGTCGGTGGCCAGCGCGCGGGCGAGCGCGACGCGCTGTTGCTGGCCACCCGAGAGCTGGTGGGGATAGCGGCGCTGCAGCCCCGAGAGGCCGACCATGTCGAGCAGTTCGAGCACGCGGGCGCGCCGGTCTGGTCCCCGGCGCAAACCGAACGCAACGTTGCGGCCGACCGAGAGGTGCGGGAACAGCGCGCCCTCCTGGGGGACGTAGCCGATACGCCGGTGCTCACTCGGGACGAAGACGCGGCGCCCGTCGACCACCTCGTCGCCGAGGACGACCTCGCCGCGGTCGAGGCGCTCGAACCCCGCAATGATGCGCAGGAGCGTGGTCTTCCCGCTTCCCGACGCGCCCAAGATCCCCGTGAAGCTGCCCGCCGGGATGTACAAGTCGACGCCGTCGAGCACCCGCAGGTCTCCGAACGACTTGCGCACGCCTCGCACGGCGACGTCCTTCATCACGCAATTGTGCCCGCTTGGACGCGCACCGCTCCCACGGCCTGGGGACCGGTACCGGCGACACTCGGCGTCCGTGCCGGGAGCCGGTCGAACCACCGCCCCAGCACGTAGCTGGGGATGGCCGCGATGAGCAACATCATCCCCGCATAGGGCGCCGCCGCGCCGTAGCTGAGATTGGTCTGCTGGGCCCAGAAACCCGTGGCGAGCGTGTCGAGACCCGTCGGGATGAGCATGAGGGTCACGGTGAGCTCGGTTGCGGTCTCGAGGAAGACCAGGCAGAACGCGGCGGCCAGGCCCGGGCCGATGAGCGGCAGGGTGACGCGCCAGAAGACCGACCGCTTCGTCACCCCGAGCGACTGCCCCACCTCCTCGAGCCCGATCGGCGCCCGGGCGACGGCCGCGCGCACCGACACCACGGCCATGGGGAAGAACATCACCGCGTAGATCACGACCAAGAGCGGCGTGGTCTGGTACCAGCGCCCGCCGAGGAAGTGGTTGGTCACGTATGCCGCGGTGAGCCCGAGCACGACGGCGGGCACGGCGAGGATGAGCATGGATGTGCGTTCGAGGAGCCGGATCACAGGACCGGGGTGGCGCACCGACAACAGGGCGACCGGCAGCGCGCCCAGCGTGGCGACGAGGCCCGCGGTGGCGGCCAGGCCGAAGGTGGTGAGGGTGGCGCCCCAGATCGACACGCTGGGCACCGTCGAGGTGCCGCCCTCGATGATCAGGTACACGATCGCACCGACGGGGACACCGAGGGCGAGGACGACCACGGCCGCCACGCCGGCCAGCGCGGGGACCGTGGCGCGGCCGAGGCGCCGCGGCCGTACGACGCGCGCCGCGCCAGAACCAACCCGGGCGCCACGTCCTTTGCCGCGCGCGGCGCCCTCGCCGATGAGAAGGATGGCGCCGAAGAGGACGAGGATCAGCGAGAACGCGCAACCCGCCGCCGTGTTGAAGCCGACGGTGAACTCGGTGTACGCCTCGGTGGTCAGCGTGTTGAAGCCGAGGATCTCGAACGCCCCGAACTCGGCCAGGCAGACGAGCGCCACGAGCACCGAGCCGCCCAGGATCGCCAGCCTCGCCTGCCCGACGGTCACTTTCCAGAAGGTGTGCAGCGGACCGAGTCCGAGACTGCGGGCCACCTCCTCTTGAGCAGGGTCGGCATTGCGCAGATTGGCCGCCACGGGCAGGAAGACGAGTGGGTAGACGGCGAGCGTCATGACCAGCACGGCCGCCCAGAAGCCGCCGAAGGCCGGGAAGATGGCGCGCCACCCGAAGCTGACCACGAAGTCGGGGATCCCGAGCGGGATGACCACGAGGACGGCCCAGACGCGGCGCCCCGGGAGCGCGGTGCGCTCGACGAACCAGGCCAACAGCGTGCCCAGCGCGGCGCAGAACACGGTCACGACGACGGTGAGGCTGACGGTGTTGCGCACCAGCTCGGCCGTCAGGCTGCGAAAGAGCAGGGGCTGCAGCGTCGACCACCCCGTCTGGAAGGCCTGCACCACCAAGAAGATGATCGGGGTGAGGACCGCCAGCGCGACCACGGCGGCCAGCGCCACGAGGAGCGGCGGGCCGGCCCGGTGATGCCCCGGCAGGCGGTGGTGATGGAGGTGGTGGTGCAGCCGGTCGCGCTGGTGGTGCCAACGGCCGTGACCGTTCGGGGAATGCCGTCCGCCGCCTCGGTGGCCATGGTGGTACTTGGACGGAGCGGCCGTGTTCATCTCACCGCTCTCCCGGGCTCACAGCAGCTGCGCCTCTTGGAGGAGCTTGATCGCCTCGGCACCCGTGCCCAGCTGGGCGATGGTGATCGGATTGGGCTGGAGGTCCTTGAACGGCGTCTCGGGCTGGGCCGTCCTCACCCCCGAGGCGATGGGGTACTCGAAGCTGTCGCTGTGGGCGATGATCTGCTGGCCCTGGGCCGAGGTGAAGAAGGCCACCAAGCGTTGTGCCTCGGCCTGGTTCGGCGAGGAGCGCAGCACGGCGGCGCCCGAGACGTCGACGACGTAGCCGACGTCGTGCGGCGCGAAGTAGGCGATGGCCGAGTGCATGTTGGACGCCCCGACCTCGGCCCGCTCGCGGTACCAGTAGTACTGGTTGACGATGCCGAGGGCGACCTGGCCCCGGTTGACCTCGTCCGTGATGGTCTCGTTGTCTGGATACTGGTGGCTTCCCGCGTTGGCCTTCAGCGCCTCGAGCCATCGGAGTGCGGCGGCGTTGCCGTAGGTGCGCGCCACCGAGGTGACGATGGGCTGGAAGTCGGTCTCCCCGCCCGCGATGGCGATCTTGCCCTTCCACTGCGGCTCGGCCAGCTGCATGGCCGACGTCGGCAACTGGCTCGCCTTGATCAGCGACGTGTTGTACACGATGACGCTCACCCGGGCCGAGACCCCGGCCCACTGGCCGTTCGGCGAGTCGTACTTCGATGGCGTCTGCGCCAGCGTCGACGACGTGATCGGGGCCAGCAGGTGCTTGGAGGCCAGGTACTGGAGGGGCGGCGAGTTCTCGGTGAAGAACACGTCGGCGGGCGAATGGCCGCCTTCGCTCACGATCTGGTTGGCCAGGACGTCCTCGTCGTCGAAGCGGACGTTGACCGTGATCCCCGTCTTCTTCTCGAAGGCGTTCACGAGCTCTTGTGTCGTCTGCACGTGCTGACCGCTGTAGAGGGTGAGGGCCGCGCCGGACGCGCCGGCCGGTGTCGCGGCGGCCGTGCCCGCCACCGCCAGACCGGCCGCGAGGCACAGCGCCACGGCCGATCCCCGCCATCCGCTCTTCGACACCCGTCGTCTCCCTTCGAGTGAATCTTAGGGGGACCTAACTTTAGGGGGACCTCAGATAGCAGTCAAGAGCGCCCTACCCCGGGTGCACGCGTGCCCCTCCCCGCCGCCGGGTCCGGCGGAACGATCCCGCCCTCAGGGGCGAGCCGGCCGGGTCCGGCGGAACGACCCCGCCCTCAGGGCAGAGCCGGCGGGCCGAAGTCGAGGCGGCCCTCCAAAGGACTCGACGGTTCGGCGTGGAAACGCACCGGGATGCGGCCGGCGCGGCGCGCCTCGAAGCCCGCCTCCACGGCCAGCCGCATGGCGCGGGCCATGGCGACGGGATCGTGCGAGCGGTTGACCGAGGTCGCGACGAGCACGGCGTCGCAGCCGAGCTCCATGGCCAAGGCCGCGTCGGACGCCGTGCCGATACCCGCGTCGAGGATGACCGGCACGTCGACCGCCTCGCGCAGCAGCGCAATGTTGTGCGGATTGCGAATGCCCAGCCCGCTGCCGATGGGCGACCCCAGCGGCATGACGGCCGCGCACCCGACCTGTTGCAGCCGCAAGGCCAGGACCGGGTCGTCGGTCGTATACGGCAGCACGACGAAGCCGTCCTCGGCCAGCTGCTCGGCCGCGCTCAGCAACTCGACTGCGTCGGGCAACTGCGCGCGGTCGTCGTTGACCACCTCGAGCTTCACCCACTCGGTCCCGAATGCCTCGCGCGCGAGCTTCGCCGTCAAGACGGCCTCCGACGCAGTCGCGCAACCGGCCGTGTTGGGCAGGACGCGCAACCCGAGCTCGTCGAGCAAGGACAACAGCGCGCCCTTGGTCGACGCCTCGACACGCCGGACGGCCACCGTGGCCATCGCGGTCCGTGACTCCCGCAGGGCGCGCGCGAGCGCATCGAGGCTCGTCATGCCACCCGTTCCGAGGAGCAGGCGCGACCCGAACTCCTCACCGGCGATGCGCAGTGGCGCGCTCGGGGTCGTCGGCGCTCACCCGAACGACCCTACCTCGGTGCCCGCCTATGGTGGCCCGGTGCCGGACGAGACCCCCCCGGCGGCGCTGACCATCGCCGGATCGGACTCGGGGGGCGGCGCGGGCGTGCAGGCCGACCTGAAGACCTTCGCGG
The DNA here is from genome assembly GCA_963725895.1 of uncultured Acidimicrobiaceae bacterium. Taxonomy (GTDB): domain Bacteria; phylum Actinomycetota; class Acidimicrobiia; order Acidimicrobiales; family RAAP-2; genus Bog-473. Next base: position 589,953 of record CAVSAJ010000001.1, read on the forward strand.
CGCTCCGCGTGTACGGCACCTGCGCGCTGACCGCGGTCACCGCCCAGAACACCGCCGAGGTGCGCGGCGTCGTCGCGCTCGAACCGGCCTTCGTCCGCCAGCAGGTCGAGACCGTGCTCGACGACTTCGCCGTGCGCAGCGTGAAGACGGGGATGCTGGCTACCGCACCCATCGTGGCCGAGGTGGCCGCCTTGGCGGCTGCGGGGCACCTGCCCAACCTCGTCGTCGACCCCGTGCTCGTGTCGTCGACCGGACACCGGCTCGTCGAGCCCGAGGGGATCGAGGCCTACCTCGAGTTGCTGGTGCCCCATGCGCTCGTGGTGACGCCCAACCTGCGCGAGGCCGCGATCCTCGGTGAGACCGACGTCGAGGGCCTCGGCGATGTCGCGGCACGCGTGGCCGTCGCCGAGCGACTGGGGGCCCGGGGCGCCCGCTACGTCGTGGTGAAGGGCGGCCATCTGCGCGAGTCGGCCGACGACATCGTGGCCGGACCCGACGGTGTCGTCGTGCTGCCCGGTCCTCGCGTGCCCACCAGCAACGACCATGGCACCGGGTGCTCGCTCTCCGCTGCGGTGGTCGCGCATCTCGCCCGGGGTGCCGCCGTCGACGACGCCATCGTCGAGGCGAAGGCGTTCGTCGCCGGGGCGCTCGCCGGAGGCGCTGGCTGGCGCCTCGGAGCCGGGCACGGCCCCCTCGACCATTTCGGGTGGTCGGGGCGGCCGTAGGCTGGCACGCGCATGACGCTGCACGACACCGGCACCGAGCTCGCCGGCGAGGGAGCCGCTCCCCCGCGGCCCCAGCGCCCGGCCAAACCCGGTGGGATCTCCATCCGGCCGGCGATGGTCGTCCTCGGCCTGGCGGTGCTCATCCTCGTCGTGTTCGTCACCATCGGGATCGTGACCTCGCAGGCGCCGCAGCCGGTCAAGACGTCCGGCGCCCCGAGTGCCGTGCCCGGCACGCCGCTGCGGGCGCAAGAAGCGGCCGGCCTGCTCTCGCCGATCATCGTCGCGGGCGAGCCCCCGACGAACATCCTCAACGCCGTGTCCGTCCCGGTGGGCTCGGTCCGGATCTCGCACCTGAACAACGCGGCGGGGTCGGGCCAGTACGACGCCCAGGTGACCTTCCGCTCGGAGGACTCCCAAGCGGCCCTCCTCACTTTCTACGCCGCCGACATGAAGGAACAAGGCTGGCAGGTCTTCGACAAGGGCCCTGCCGCCAACGATCCCGGCGCGCTCGAGGTGCTCGGGAAGCTCGCGGGCACCGATGGCTACTACTGGCAGATGGGGGCGACGATCCCGCCCACCACCTTCGGCCAGCGGCGCGCCGGCCGCGGGGTGGACGAACTTCACCGTGCGCCTGTTCCAGCAGAGCGACGACGAGAGCTGAGCCGGCCTGCGATGGGCCGGCTCGTCAGCGCGCGACGAGCTGCCGGTCCGCCACCCTCGGCACGTCGGACTCCAACAGCTCCGGGGGCTGGGTCGGTTCGGCCAGCAGGTAGGCCCAGACGAAGAAGTTGATCGGGTACAAGAGGTAGCCGATCGCGCGAGTTGGGCGCCAAGAGGATCAGCACCGCCATGACGATGCCGGCGAGCACGCAGACCTCGGACACGGTGCGCGGCGTGTGCCGGTAGAGGTGGCGGACCAGGAGCACGGCCAGCACGATCCCGACCGAGACCGGCAGCGCGCGGCTCAGCGAGGGGAACGCGCTGACCAGCACGTGTCCGGGTAACGCACTCGCCGCCGTCGAGGGGATCGCGCTCAGACCGAGCGGGAAGAGCACGACGTCGTCGACGAGGGCGAAGGGGCCGCGCAGCACGAAGGGAAAGATGGCCGGCACCGCCACCACGAGCATGCCGGCGAGCATGGTGAGCGGGCGTCGCTCGCCCTTGCGGTCCCGGGCCGCGAACAACGCGAGGGCGGCCAGGGGCCAGGCCGTGAACTTCATCGCCGACGCGATGCCAAAGACGACGCCGGACGCGAAGGGTCGGCGGCGCTGGGCGAGCACCACCGCCAGCAACAAGCAGGCCGCGACCGGGATGTCGTCACCCCCCGTCGCCAGCGGCAAGGAGGCCAAGGGAAGGATGACGAGGGCCTGGAGCGCGCGGATCTTGCGGCGTCCGTTGGCACGGCACAGGTACAGGGCGACCGCGGTCACCGCCAGGGTGGTCAAACAGAAGAAGATGCGGGCGTCGCTCAGCCCGTTGTTGGGCCAGATGTCGCTCGGGATGCCCATGAGCGCCATCACCGGGAGATAGGGCAGGAAGCCGGCGTAGTCGGGCTCGCCGGGCGCGTGGTACTTCACCGGATGCGGGAGTCGCTTCAGATCGTGATAGGGCTCCTCGCCCCGCACCAGGTCCTGGCCGCCGACCTCGACGGTGACCACCTCGGGCTGCTGGTGCGACCCCGCGACCCCGTCGAAGCGCCAGAGGATCTCGAAGCCCAGCGGAATGGCGAGCGCACCGGCGAAGACACAGACGGCAACCGCGATGCGGGCGAACCAGGCCCGCTTGTGCTGGCGTTCGCTGAGCGCGTGATCCGGTTGGCGGCGGCGTGTGCGGGCGACCATCCAGGCCACGATCCCCGAGGCCAGCGCGCCGAACACGAAAGGCGACAGCGCCATGCGGCCCCAGACCTGGTACAGCCCGTTGGTCGACGTGTAGATGGTCAACAACGCGAACAGCGCGCTGCCTCCGTACAGCAGCGCGTCACCCGTCTCGGGCGAGATCCGTTTGATCTTCTCGAACGCGCGACGAGACACGTCGCCGGCACCAGTGGCCCACATCGGGTTCATGGTCGAAGACAAGGTCGCATGGTGGGAATCGGTGTCGAAAGCCTCGCACACACGCGGGACACGGGAGGGAACCCCTCTTGGATCCTACGGGTCGCTCAATCGCTGAGCCGCAGCTCTGCGAGATAGAACGCCAGCTCGGCCTCCAAGCATGCGGTCAAGGTGTCGGCCTGGCGGAACCCGTGCCCCTCCCCTTCGAAGAAGCGCAGGTCACATGTGGTCCCTGCGGCGTCGAGCGCCTCGCGCATCCGCTCCGCCTGCGCCGGGGGGACGACGGCGTCCTCGGTGCCCTGAAGGAGGAGGACCGAGCCCTCCATGGCCTGCGCCCGGTGGCTCGGGGAGCGCTCCTCGTAGAGGGCCTCGGCCCCGGGCAGCGGACCGATCAGCCGGTCGGTGTAGTGGGCCTCGAAGTCGTGCGTGGTGGCCACCAGCGACAACAGGTCGGTCACGCCGTACCAGGAGACACAGGCACCGAATCCCTCCCCCGCCGCCAGGGCGTTCAATGCGGTCATACCGCCCGCGCTGCCACCGCGGATGGCAAGGCGTCCCGCGTCGGCGTCGCCCCGTGCCGCGAGGTGGCGGGCCGCATCGAGGCAGTCCTCAGAATCGGCGACGCCCCAAAGACCCCAGAGGGCGTTGCGGTAGGCCCGCCCATAGCCCGAGCTGCCCGCGTAGTCCACGCAGGCGACGGCGAAGCCACGCGTCGTGAAGAACTGAATCGAGAGGTCGAGGCCGGCCTGGCAGGCCGACGTCGGCCCCCCGTGGCACCACACCACCAGCGGCGGCACGTCGCCGGGCGGACCCTCGGTGCCCGCGAGCACCGGCCGGTACAGCGTGCCGTGGACGGGGCGGCCCGTACGGCCCATCAGGGTGAAGGGCTCGCCGGCGGCCACGTCGCCCGGCCCGAGCGCCGTCGTGGCGGGTGGCCGGACGGGTGCGGCCCTCGACTCCGCTCGCCACAGCCAGACGGTCGACGGCGTGTCAGGGGTCGTGCCGAGAAGCGCCAGGCCGCCGCGGTGCTCGCAGAGGGCCGCGATGGACACGCACGGCTGCTCGAGCACCCGCGGGGCTGCGGTCGGCGCACCCGCAGTCGGGTCTGGACCGAGCAGGACGAGCGCGTCGCGCCCGGACTCCGACATGCGGGCCGCCACGGTGCCGTCAGGCAGATCGACCAGCGTCGACTGTCCCAGCACCCAGTCGGGGGCGTGGAACTCCGCAGGGGTGTCGGCCAGCCGCTGGGGTTCGAGTTCGGACTCGGGCTCGGCCTCCGGCTCGGCCCCGCGGTAGGGCTGCCACCAGCCGGCCCGGTCGGACACGAAACGCAGCCGGCCGTCGTGCGCCCAGCCCGGCTGCCCGACAGACTCCCCCGCCCCGCCCGCCACGACTCGGGGCGCGCTCGCCGGCCGGAGCGACGCAGAGCCCGTCTCGGGATCGCGATCGTGCGTCAGGGGCACGACGAGCAGCCGAGAGGCGTCCCAGGGCATGTCGGGGTGGTCCCACGCCACGACGGCCATGCGCGCACCGGTCGCGTCCACTCGCGGCGTCCCGAAGAAGTCGTGCCCGTCGAGCACGACACACACGGGCGCGGGGTCGCCACGGGTCCCGAGTGCGACGATGCACCGCGTCGGACGTGGCCTACCCGGGCGGTGCACCTCGCGCACGCCGAACACCCAGTCCCCGTCGGCCGTCGCGCTCAATCCTCCGTGGTTGTGCACCTCGCCCTCGGGGGGCTCTGCGGTCAGCGGCCTCGGGGTGGCCACCGCTGCGCCGGCAGTGCCGGCGCCTGCGCCGGGACCGTCGCAGAACCAGACCCGCTGGTCCGAGTGGTCCACGTAGGCGAACGCGCCCGGTGCATGGCCCGGCACGAGCGACAGCGCCCCGCCGCCGTATTCGATGACGCGACTGCGGATGCTCACATGCGGTGGCGAGTGGTCTGTCAGCACGCCGTCGACGGCGCGTACGAGGACGACCCGCCCCGCCTCCGCCGGGCGGGATTCGAGCCAGTACAGCGCCTCGCCGTCCGAGCAGAGCTCAGAGATCGACACCTTGGCTCGCGCCACGTCCGCTGCCGCAAAGGTGGAGGGCCAACGCCCATAGCGTGCAACGGTGGCCACGCTCCGACGGTATCCGGTGTCCGGCGCGTTGCAAGGGCCGGCCGGCGGTGGCCTCTACAGTGATCCGGTGCGTTTCCCTGCCTACCTGCTCTCCAAGGCGGGCGAAGTGATCCGCCCCGCGGTGGTCCAGTTATCCGAGAGCGACTTACCACCGGGCGACGTGCTCGTGCGCGTCGAGTGGTCCGCCGTGAACTTCAAGGACGCCATGGTCACCCGGCCGGGCAACCGTGTTGCCCACGGCTTTCCCCTCGTCCCCGGCGTCGAGCTCGCCGGTAGCGTCGAGGAGAGCACCAGTCCCGAGTTCGAGCCCGGCCAACGAGTGCTCGTCCAAGGCTACGACCTCGGCGTGGCGCACCACGGGGGCTTTGCGGCCTATGCGCGCGTGCCCGCGGACTGGGTGGTGCCGTTGCCCGATGCGCTGAGTTGTCGCAACGCGGCCGTGATCGGATTGGCCGGGTTCACCGCCCTGCTGTCACTGCGCCGCCTTCTCCAACACGGGACGACCCCGGACGACGGCCCGATGCTCGTGACCGGAGCCTCAGGCGGCGTGGGCAGCGCCGCGGTCGCCATGCTGGCCAAGGCTGGCTTCGAGGTCGTGGCCTCGTCGGGAAAGACGGCCGAACACGACTACCTCAAGGAGCTGGGCGCATCCCGCGTCGTCGGGCGCCAGTTCACCGAGGACGACGGCCGGACACTGGGACCCCAACTGTGGGCGGGCGTCGTGGACTGCGTCGGCGGCACCTCCCTCGCCGAGGCGTTGCGCACGGTCCGCTACGGCGGTGCGGTGGCCGCCAGCGGGCTCACGGGCGGCAACGCCCTGTCCACGACCGTGTACCCGTTCATCATCCGCGGTGTCGCACTGCTCGGCGTCGACACCGTCGCGACCCCGATTGAGGAGCGGCGCGAGCTGTGGGCCGAGATGCCCGACGCGTTCCCGCTCGACCATTGCGAAGAGATCGTCTACGAGGAAGTGGGCCTCAGCGGCCTGACGGCCGCGCTCAGCCAGGTGCTCGATGCCGCCGTGCGCGGGCGGATCCTGGTCGATCCCTCCCGCGACGCCGGGGGCGCGGCCTAGGAGGACTTGTAGATCGGCGACACGTGGATGGTCCCGTTGCCGCAGGGGTCGATGTCGAGCGCGAAGGACGGCGAGGCCGCCGCGGCCCCCGGCATGGTCACCGACGCGGTTTCCGAGGTGGGGCAGCTCGTCTCGCTGCCGACGGGCACGTCGGAGAACTGGTAGGCGAACTGCGCCGTGCCCGACGCAGCGAGGGACACAGTGGAAGGGGGTGCATCCGCCGCCGGGGAGACGTCGACGGTGAGCCCGTTGACCATCGTGACGGTGAGCGGCGCCCCGCTGCCCGAGGCAAGGGCGATGGTCGGGTACCCGTTCGCCGTGCAGAGCGACGCGCCGGTGTTGGTCACCGTCACGGTCCCGGTGATCGTCCCAGCCGCCCCCTGACCCGGCGCGGCAGTCGCCGAGATGTGGCTGCAGGCGGCAGAGGCCGCGGTGGTCGGCGTCGTCGAAGGCGGTGTGCTCGTGGTCGTCGTCGTGGACGAGGTCGTGGTCGACCTCGTTCCGTGCGTCGTGGTCGTGCTGCTCTTGTTGGGTCCACTCGAGGTGCCGCATGCCGCGAGGGCAATTGCGGCGCACGCCACAAGGGCGAGCGCCCAGCGAGATCGGCTCACCCCTCGAAGTCTTCCGGCCGCACCGAGTCGAGGAATTGGCGGAACTGGCCCACCAGCTCGTCGGGAGTGTCCTCCTCTTCGTCCTCCGCCTCGAGCGTGAGGATGATCCCCTCTGACTCCATGAGCTCGTCGGAGACGAACAGTGGTGTCTCGGTGCGCACCGCGATCGCTACCGCGTCGGAGGGTCGGCTCGAGATGATGGTGCGCTCCTGGCCGCGGACCAGGTGGATCTCGGCGAAATAGGTGGACGCCCGCAACTCCGTGATGATCACGCGCTCGACGCCGATGTCGAGTGCGCCAAGCATGTCCTTCATCAGGTCGTGCGTGAGCGGCCGGGGCATGGTCACGCCCTGGAGTGCGTAGGCGATGGCCGTGGCCTCAGGGCTGCCGATGAAGATCGGCAGCGTGCGGCCTTCTCCCTCGGTCTCCTGCAGGAGGAGCACCGGCGTGTTCGACTGCAGGTCCACCCTGACCGCACGAAGTAGCACACGGACCATGACAGAAATGTAGCGCCGGATCCGGCCCGTGCGTCACCCCCCCAAATGACGACGAAGTGCCTGCTTGAGCAACGTGGCTCGCATGGACTGGCCGAGTGCGCCCAGCTCTTCGGCCGCGTCGAGGGCCCGCTGGCGGGACTCGGGATTCCGCTGCCGGAGCAGCGGGATCACCACTTGCTCGATCAGGCCGACCTCCCGGTCGACCGCGTTGCGGTAGAGGCGCAGGTGACGCGGCTCGATCCCGTAGGCACGGAACGACGCGGCCAGATTGGCCACCGTGAGGGCGTCCTCGTCGTAGGTCTCGATGCCGGCCACCGAGACGGGCTCGATCAGCCCGAACGACACGAGCCCGGCCACCTCTTCGGCCGACAGCCTGCTCGCCGCGCTGAGCTCTTCCGCGGTCAAGCTGGCCCCGGTCACCACGGGGGCCGCGGAAGCTGGCGGCTCGGCCGCCGGTCCGCTGGGAGCATGCGCCGGGCTCTTGCGCGCACCGCTCTGACTGCCGCCGCCCGAGCCTCGCTGGCTCCCGCCGGTCCCCGGGCGCGCGGTCTCGCTCGCGGCGCTCCCCGGTGAAGCCGCGCCGTTCCCACCGCCGCTGCCGCTGCCGCTGCCGCGCGAGGTTCCCGAGCGGCCGGCCGCCGCACCGGACGGATGGGATGCAGTACGTCCGGAACGCGCGGACACTGCCTGCGCTTCAGCACCAGCGACGCTTCCGGCCACGCGCGTCGATGTGGTCTGTGCGGCGTGGGCGGATTGGCCCGCGGTCGTGCTTGGGGTCGTCGTCGTCGTGGGTGCGCCGGCGTCGCTCACCACCTGGAGGCCGCGCCGGTTCGACGCGTCCTCAGGAAGCCGCGCCGTGCGCCGCGACGCATCGGCCAAGATCCGTGCCATTACTTCTTCGTCTTGGTCGGCCCGAGTCGGCTGATCGCCGGCAGGGGACGTTGCCACGCTCTGCGCCTGCGACACGGGTCCGGCGCTCGCCGTGGCGTGGGCCGGCTGTGGCGCTCGCGTCGACGCCGGCTTCCCGTTCGTCGCGTCGCCGAGGTCGTCGAGCTCCCCGTCGGCCAGGCGGTCACGGATGACCTTGAGGGGCAGGAAATGCTCCCGCTGCTGGCGCAACACCCAGCGCAGGCGCTCCACGTCGTGCTCGAAGAACTTGCGGTAGCCCGAGGGTGAGCGTTCCGGGTTCACGAGCCCCTGACTCTCGAGGAAACGGATCTTCGAGATCGTGACGTCTGGGAACTCCTCGCGGAGCAGCGTCAACACGTCCCCGATCGAGAGGTAGCTGCGACTGCTCATTCGTTCCCCGCCACCAGGTAGACGAGCTTGAACTTGCCGATCTGCACCTCGTCACCGGGCGAGAGCTGCGCTTCCTCAATACGTTCCCTGTTCACGTAGGTCCCGTTCAGTGAGCCGACATCGCGCAAGAAGAATGCGCCGTCACCCGAGGGGGTGATCTCCACGTGGCGGCGGGACACGGTGATGTCGTCCAGGAAGATGTCGCTGTCGGGGTGCCGGCCTGCCTTCACGACCTGGTCGCCCAGCAGGTAGCGGGCCCCCGCATTGGGCCCCCGGGTCACCACGAGGACACCCGCTCCATGCGGGATCTCGACCATGGTGACGTCTGGCTGGTCCTCGGCAGTCTCCGCCTCCTCGTTCGGGTGGAGCGTGATGGTCGCGTCATCGCCGTCTGCGAGCAGGGCATGGCCGCACGAGGAGCAGAAGTTGACGCCCTCGGGGTTCCGGTGCCCGCAGTTGTGACAGAACACATCGTCCACGGTACCCCACCCACCACGACACTTCTCCTGGCGTCACGGCACTCCCGGATGCCTGCGTGATCGGGCTCAATCTGTGGTCAGGTCACGGTAGGCCGCTGCGTCGAGCAGGGAGTCCGTGTCCGCACCGGGCGCGAGCTCTAGCTCGCAGATCCAGCCCTCACCATAGGGATCTTGGTTCATGCGTTCTGGACCCTCGGCCAGCGCGTCGTTGACGGCGGTGACAGTGCCTGCGATCGGTGAGTAGATCTCCGACACCGATTTCGTCGACTCGACCTCGCCGAGCTGACCGCCCGTCTCGACCGAACTCCCGACTGTCGGCAAATCGACGAACACGATGTCACCCAGCGCGTCCTGCGCGTAATCGGTGATACCGACGCGCACCCGTGTGCCTTCCACACGTACCCACTCGTGCTCGGGTGAGTAGCGAAGATCCTCGGGGATGTTCATGGGGGGCGACCATACCGGAACGCCAGACCGATCTGCAGAGTCGCTAAGGCACCAACGCGCTGATCCGCGTCGCGTAGGTCGCCGCCAGCGCTTCGGAGGCTGCGATGTCCGGACCCTCCGCCCACACATGGGTCACCGGGTCCTCGGGGTCGGGGACGACGAGCGCCCACCCGTCGTCGGAGATCACCTTGATGCCGTCGACGAGCACCAGCGACGCCCCCTGTTCGGCCAGTTGCTCCATCAGGGTCCGCATGATCAGACCCTTGTGGTCCGAGGGGGTCGCAACGTCCTGGCGGAGCACGGGCATCGGCGGGGTGGCCGCCACGATCTCGGCGAGGGTCGTCGTGCTCCGGCCCAGCAAGAAGACCAGGCGGGCCAGGGCGGCCGCGGCGTCGAAGGCCGGGAGGAAGGCCGGGAAGACATACCCGCCTCGGCGGTCCGAGGCGAATGACACGCCGCCCGAGGCAGCCGTCCCGAGGAGCTCCGACGGCGACAGCGGCGTGAGAGTGAGCGCGATGTGGCGCTCCTCGCACAGCTGGCGGGTCCGGTCGCTCGCCGTGACGGGAAGCGCGACACGTTCGGCCTCGCCCGCGCCCGACAACAATTCGATGAAGACCATCACGGCCTCGTCGTCACTCAACACGTGCCCGCTGCCATCGATGAGCGTGAGACGCTCCCCACCCGCGTCGATCACTGCGCCAAGGTCGGCGCCCGATCCGCGCACCGCGTCGGCAACGCGCGCCTCGCTCACGATGCGGTCGACCGAGATCATGCCCGGCGTCTGCGCGTAGGGGTTGATGCTCAAGACGTCGGCCCCGACCTTGGAGAGCAGGTTCGGCATGACGAAGCTCCCTGCGCCATAGGACAGATCGAGCACGAGCTTCACATCTCGTCCAGCATCGGGACGCAGCCCGAACGCCTCGACCACATCGGCGGTGTAGAGCTCGATGGTGCGCGGCGAAAAGTCGATGTCGCCGATCTCGCCTGCGGTGACACGCCGGAATTCCTCGCGGTGGTACATGCGCTCCACGCGGCGCTGGTCGTTCTCCGACAGGTCGATGCCGCGCTGGTCGAAGAAGCGGATCGTCACGGACTGCGAATCATCGGGACTAAGGCGCACCGTCAGGCCGGCGCGGTTCCCCCGCATGCGGACGTGGTGCTGCGTCACCGGCACCGTCGCCAGCTCGAGGTCGTTCACGTTGACGCCGACCGAGTTGCAGCCGACCATGAGCGCGCGCTTGAGGACGCGGGCCACGCGGCTCGTGTCACGCGACGCCGTGATGTAAGAACCCTTCTCGAAGCCCGAGGCCCAGGCCTTGGCCAGCCGCACGGCGAGCTCGGGGCTGATGTCGACGTTGGCGATCCCCTGCACCCCCTCGGGGCCGAACAGGGTGCGCGCACCGCCCGACTCCCAGACGATGGATGCGTTGACCTGCGCGCCGGCCTCGACCACCTTGTAGGGGTAGACCTTCACGTCGCTGCGCAGCTCCGCATGTGCCCCGACCAGGCAACCCTCGCCGAGGACCGCACCGGGCTCGACCCGGGCGCCCGTGCGCAAGTCGCACGACCGTCCGAGCACGGCCCCCTCCACACGCGACGCCGGTCCGAGATACGAGTTCTCGCCGATCACCGAGCGCTGCAGCTCTGCGCGCTCGGCGACCTGCGTGTTGGCGCCGATGGTCGCATAGGCACCGACGACGACGTCCTGGTCGATGGTGCAGTTCTCACCGATGAACGCGGGCGGGTCGATGCGCACCGAGGGGTCGATGGAAGAGCCCTTCCCCACCCAGATGCCCGGCCGAAGCTCGAAGCCGGCAACGTCGACCTCGACCTTGCCGTCGAGAATGTCCTCGTGCGCCTTGAGATACGCGGCCGTCGTGCCCACGTCCTCCCAGTAACCGCCGGCCACGTAGCCGTAGAGCGGCTCGCCCGCCTCGAGCACTGCGGGGAACACCTCGCTCGAGAAGTCCACCGCACGCCCCTCGGGGATGCGGTCGAAGATCGCGGGCTCGAGCACATAGATCCCCGTGTTGATGGTGTCGCTGAAGACCTGACCCCATCCGGGCTTCTCCAAGAAACGCTCGACGGTCCCGTCTTCCCGCGTGATCACGATGCCGAACTCGAGCGGGTTCTCCACCGCACTCAGCGCGATGGTCGCCAGCGCTTGGTTCTTTTCGTGGAACGCGATCACGGACGCGAGATCGATGTCGGTGAGTACGTCACCCGAGATCACCAAGAAGCGCTCAGTCAACTGCTCGCGTGCGTTGCGCACCGACCCTGCCGTCCCGAGCGGTGATTCCTCGGTGGCATAGGCCATCTGCACGCCGAGCTCGCTGCCGTCGCCGAAGTAGCTGCGGATCGCATTGGGCAAGAACGCGACGGTGACGACGATCTCGGTGATCCCGTGACGCCGCAACAGCGACACGATGTGCTCCATCATCGGCCGCCCGACGAGCGGCAGCATCGGCTTGGGCAGATTCGACGTCTGCGGGCGCAGGCGGGTGCCCTCGCCGCCCGCCATGATGACGGCCTTCACGCCGGGGTCTCCGTCATGCCGGACTCTGCGGGGCGCCGCCTCGCCGCCCGGCCGTCGCGCAACGCCTTCCTGGCGGGGCCGATGTAGCTCCCTGCGGCATACCAGGCCAACGCGAGCCCAGCGATGCCAGTGACCCACCCGATCACCTTGATCGGCTCCTGCCAGGACGCACTGCCGTAGCCCAGCAGGAACGTCGGGTAGGCGAACATCAAGCCGAACGTGCCCGCCTTGCCGACCCACAAGACGTCGATGCGGGCTGCGCCGAGCGAAGCCAGCCCCACCACCATCACCGACACGAGCACCTCGCGCACGATGGTGGCGATGCCGAACCACAGCGGCACCGCGCCGTAGACCAGGATCGAGATGACCGCAGTCCCGACCAGCACGCGGTCCGCCGTCGGGTCGAGCACCTTGCCCAGCGTCGTCACCTGGCCGAAATGCCGGGCCACATATCCGTCGACCCAGTCCGTCGCGCCGAGCACCGCCAAGAGAATGGCGGCGGCCGTCTGCTCGTGCGCCCCGAAGAGCAGCCACAAGAAGACCGGGATACACAGCAGGCGCACCATCGTGATGACGTTGGGGACGGTGAAGATCCTGTCCAGCCCGTCCTCGTCCACGGAACCGAGTCTACGGGAGGGCCCCGCGACGGCCTTGCCCGCCGTGTGCCAGAGTGGCGCAGTGCCTCGCTTCGAACCGTTCAAGGGGCTGCGCTACCAGCCCACGCGGACTCCTATCGCCCAGGTCATCGCGCCGCCCTACGACGTGATCTCCTCCACCGAGCGGACGCACCTGGCGTCGCGCAACCACGCGAACGCGGTGCTCGTCGAGCTGCCCGAGGCCGACCTCTCGGGCGGGCGCGACCGCTACGCGGTGGCCACCGACCTGTTCACGCGCTGGCAGGCCGAGGGGATCATCGCCGCCGAGGACGAACGGAGCCTCTACCCCTATCGGATGACGGATCAGTCGGGCCGGACCACCACTGGCGTCATCGGCGCGCTCGGGTTGGCCGAGCCGGGAGCGGAGAGCGACATTCTTCCGCACGAGCAGACACTGCCGAAGCCAAAGAGTGATCGGCTCGATCTCTTGCGGGCGACGCGGGCCAATCTCTCTCCTATCTGGGGCCTGTCGATGGCGTCGGGCGTCACCGCCACCTTCGACCCCACGGACGACGAGCCCGTGGCCGACGCCTACGACGACGACGGGGTGCGCCACCAGATCTGGGTGTTGAGCGATCCCGACGCCGTGGCCGCCGTTGGCGACGCCGTCGCCCGTGCGCCCGTCGTCCTCGCCGACGGCCACCACCGGTACGAGACGGCGCGGACCTACCAGGCAGAGTGCCGGGCTGCCAACGGCGGGCAACCCGGGCCCCACGACCTGGTGATGGCCCTGATAGTCGAGCTCTCTGAGGACCAGCTCACTGTCGGCGCCATCCATCGCACGGTGAGTGGACTCCCCGATGGCTTCGACCTCGTCGGCGCTCTCGGCGAGTGGTTCGACGTGGTGCGAGCCGGCGCCGCGGACGACCGGACACTGGGCGCGCTGGCCGACGCCAACTCCTTGGCCCTGGTGACCGGCGGTCGCGCCTTCCTGTTGCTGCCACACGCCGAGATACATGAGCAACCGGGCAACGACCTCGACTCCAACCTCATCGCCTCGGTTCTCTCGTCTCTCCCTCCGCACGAGGTCATGCACCGCCACAGCGTCGCGGAGGCCATGGAGGCGTTGGCCAACGGCGAGGGTCAGGCGGCCTTCTTGCTGAGGCCAGTCACCGTCAAACAGATCGACGAGTGGGCCAATGAGCGGCGGCGGATGCCGCCGAAGACGACCTACTTCAGCCCCAAGCCCCGGACCGGCATGGTGTTCCGGTCCCTGGACCTGCCCTGAGGAGCCTGCCGTGCACGATTCCGTGACCGTCCACATTGCGGCGTCATCCGACGAGGTCTGGTCTCTCGTGAGCGACGTCACTCGCATCGGCAGCTACAGCCCCGAGACCTTCGAGGCCAAGTGGGTCGACGGTGCCACCGGGCCGAGCGTCGGCGCGCACTTCCGAGGCCACGTGAAGCGCAACGGGAAAGGACCCATCTACTGGACGACCTGTACCGTCACCGAGTGCGAGCCCGGCAAGACCTTTGCGTTCGGCGTGGGTGCACCGAACAAGCCGCCGCTCAACGTCTGGCGCTACGACATCGTGCCTGCCGGCGACGGCTGCGACGTGACCGAGTCCTTCACGCTGCGCCCGACCCGGTCGCTGCGCTTGTACTGGGCGGTGCTCGGCTGGGCGCGGGGCAAGACGAACCGAAACGGCATGCGGACGACGCTCGAGCGCATCCGCGACGAGGTGCAGGCGGCTCCTGCGGCGTAAAGGGGCATGCCGGGAACGAAGGCACCACCGGGAACGGACCGGGAACGAAGGCACCACCGGGAACGAAGGCACCACCGGGAACGAAGCGGAGCCGCAGCTCACGAACAAGGAGGTCATGGGTGGACGAAGGCCAGCCGATTTCGTACATGGCCCTCGAGGTCGGGACACCGGTGCTCACCGCGTCGGGCACGGAGTTCGGGAAGGTCGAGCACGTGTTGCAGGTGCCCGAGCTCGATCTCTTCGACGGGCTCGCGATCAAGACCCACCACCACGGCATGCGCTTCGTCGGTCGCGACCAAGTCGGCGACATCACGACGACCGCCGTGCACTGCACAATCACGGACGACGAGGTCGACTCGCTCCCGACGCCCTCCGGGCCGCTCGTCCTTCATCCGGACACCGCACATGACGAAGGCCCGTCCCTGACGGCTCGGTGGGGCCGGCTCTTCGGACGAGAGCACTGGAAGGAGCTCGAATAGCGTGCACGCGCCTGCTCCGAGCGAGGAGCGGCGCCATGACTATGCCGAGGTCGTCACCTCGGTCACCGCATGGGTTCGGACGCGTACCGACGTGCGCGGCGCTCGGCCTCGCCGGCTCGTGGGCCCGTCAGGCGGCCACGATGGCGTCCGACGTCGATCTCGTCGTCTTGACCGATCGTCCGAACCTCTACGCCACGACGACCGACTGGGTCGAACCGGCGACGGGGTGTCCAGGAGAGGTCGTCCGCACCAAGGCCTGGGGCCAGCTCACCGAGCGCAGGGTGCAGCTCACATCCGGCTTCGTGGTCGAATACGGCTTTGCGCCGCCGGACTGGGCGGCGGTCGAGCCCTTGGACGACGGGACGGCGCAGGTCGTCGCGGATGGATTCGTCGTGCTCTTCGACCCAGACGGCCTGCTGGGCCGTCTGGTCGCTGCCGTGGCAGCGCGGGGCTGAGCGCGGCCTTGCGGCTGCGCGCAACCTGCTCAGTCGACCGTCCAGCTCGAGCCCGAACGCAACAGCGCGGCCAGGTCACCGAGTCCGCGCTTGCCCTGGGCTTCGGTGATCTGCTCGGCCATCTGGGTGCCGTACTCGGGACGCTCGACTGCGCGAAAGACACCGATCGGCGTCGGCTCGTACGGACCGCGTGCCAGCCGAGACAGCGCGAAGGCCAGACCCGGGTCGTCGCGCTTCTCGTCGTGTACGAGGAGCGCATCGAGGCCGACCTCGGCCACCGAGACGATCTCGAGGCTCCCGTCGGGCCGCTGGACCACTCCGCGCTCCTCACCCTCGGCGCCGAACACGATCGGCTGGCCGTGCTGGAGCGGGATGAGCATGCTCGCCCGGGCGTCGCGGCTGGTGATCTTCTCGAAGGCACCGTCGTTGAACACGTTGCAGTTCTGCAGGACCTCGACGAACGCCGCGCCGTTGTGCTCGTGCGCCCTGCGGAAGGTCTCCTGCATGTGGGCACGGTCCATGTCATGGGTGCGGGCCACGAAGGTGGCCTCGGCCCCGAGGGCCAGCGACACCGGGTTGAACGGGGTGTCAACAGATCCGAACGGCGTCGACTTGGTCACCTTGGCCACTTCTGAGGTGGGTGAGTATTGCCCCTTGGTCAGCCCGTAGATCTGGTTGTTGAACATCAAGATGTTCAGACGCACATTGCGCCGCAGGGCGTGAATGAGGTGGTTGCCCCCGATGGACAGGGCGTCGCCGTCGCCCGATATCACCCACACGTCGAGGTCAGGCCGCGTCGTGGCGAGACCGGTCGCGATGGCCGGCGCCCTTCCGTGGATGGAGTGCATCCCGTAGGTGTTCATGTAGTAGGGGAAGCGGGCGGCACAGCCGATGCCCGAGAGAAACACCGTGTTCTCGCGCCGCACGCCCAGGTCGGGCATCAGCATCTGCACGGCCGCCAAGATGGAGTAGTCGCCGCACCCCGGACACCAGCGCACCTCCTGGTCGCTGGTCCAGTCCTTGCGGGTGGTGACGGGCACGGCGGTCGCCACGGCGCCGCTGCCGTTTTCGCTGCTGGCGCCGCTGCCGTTGCTGCTGGCCCCGTTGGACTCGCTCATGACTTCCCTCCGAGCAGCGCCGTGATGGCTGCCTCGATCTCCCCGACACGGAACGGCACGCCCTGCATCTTGGACATGGTCTGCGCGTCCACCAAGAACTCGGCGCGCAGGATCTTGCTCAGCTGCCCGAGATTCATCTCGGGCACCAGCACCTGGGTGTAGCGGCTGAGGACTTCACCAAGGTTGGGCGGCAGCGGGTTCAGGTTGCGCAGGTGGACGTGTGCGGCCTTCAAGCCGCGGGCCCGGATCCGCTTGACCCCGGCGAAGACGGCGGCGTAGGTGGAGCCCCAACTCACCAGCAGCAGTTGCGCATCCCCGGTTTCGTCGTTGACGTCGACCGGCGGCACTTCGATGCCGGCGATCTTGTCCCGCCGCAGATGCACCATGCGCTCGTGGTTGACGCCCTCGTAGGACACGTTGCCACTGCCGTCTGCCTTCTCGAGACCCCCGATGCGGTGCTCGAGCCCGGGAAGGCCTGGCGGCGCCCACGGGCGGGCGAGCGTGTCGGCGTCACGGATGTAGGGCCAGAAGCTCTCGTTGCCGTCCTCGTCGGTGTGGTTCGGCTCGGAGGCAAACGCGGGGTCGATGGGCGCGAACGAATCGAGGTCCGGGAGGCGCCAGGGCTCGGCCCCGTTGGCCAAGTAGCCGTCGGAGAGCACGATCACCGGTGTGCGGTACTTCACCGCGATGCGCGTGGCCTCGATCGCGGCGTCGAAGCAGTCGCTCGGGGTTTGCGGGGCGATGATCGGCACCGGTGCCTCGCTGTGGCGACCGTACATGGCGTGTAAGAGGTCGGCCTGCTCGGTCTTGGTGGGCAGCCCGGTCGAGGGCCCGCCGCGCTGAACGTCCACGATCACGAGCGGCAACTCGAGGTTGATGGCGAGGCCGATGGTCTCGGACTTGAGGTCGAGGCCCGGGCCGCTCGTCGTCGTGACGCCGAGCGCACCGCCGAAGGACGCGCCGAGCGCGGCACCGATCCCGGCGATCTCGTCCTCGGCCTGGAAGGTCCGGACCCCGAACTCCTTGCGCCGACTGAGCTCGTGGAGGATGTCGGACGCTGGCGTAATCGGATAACTGCCGAGGAAGATGGGCAAGCCGGCGAGCCGGGAGGCCGCGATGAGCCCCCAGGCGAGGGCCTGGTTCCCCGTGACCTGGACGTATTCGCCCTTCTCGAAGGCGGCCGGCTTGACCTCGTAGTTCGACTCGAAGAGCTCGGCCGTCTCGCCGAAGTCGTACCCGGCCCGGAAGGCCCTGGTGTTGGCGTCGACCACCTGCGGCTTGGCCGCGAAACGCTCGGCGATCCACTCGACCGTGGGCTCGACCGGCCGCGTGTACAACCAGCTGATGAGGCCGAGGGCGAAGAAGTTCTTGGAGCGCTCGGCGTCCCGGGGCTTGACCCCCGCCTCCTTGCAGACCTCCTGGGTGATGGAGGTCATCGGGACCTCGTAGACCGTGTAGGCGCTGAGGGAGCCATCGGTCATGGGGTTGGCCTCGTAGCCCGCCTTGGCCAGGTCGCGCTCCTCGAAGGCGTCACTGTTGACGATCAGGACCGTGCCCTTGGCCATGAGCTCGAGGTTGGCCTTGAGGGCGGCGGGATTCATCGCTACGAGCACGTTCGGCGAGTCGCCGGGGGTCAAGATGTCGTGGTCCGAAATGTGGACCTGGAAGGCGGACACCCCGTTGACCGTTCCGGCGGGCGCACGGATCTCGGCCGGGAAGTCCGGGAAGGTGGACAGGTCGTTTCCCAGCAGCGCGCTGCTGGTGGTGAAGCGGTCACCGGTCAACTGCATGCCATCGCCGGAGTCGCCGGCGAAACGCACGATGACCTGGTCCAACTGCTCCGTCACGTGTTGCGTTCCCGATGCCACGGGCTGCCTCGTCTCATGTCATGGACCTGAAGAGGCCAGCTGGCTCGCCGCGGTGGGCCCCTTGGATCCCCACCGCACGGCGCGCAGCACTCTTCGTCCGAATCTGGTCGTTCACGTCGATCCTAATCCCGGCCCACAGAGGCCCTTCTTCATCGAAGCTTCATCTGGGAGCCCAGCATCGAAGAGCGGGCGCGGAGGTTCCGGTCCGGCCTCCGGGACGATGGGGAGTGCGCGAGCGAGGTGAACAGGCCCGATGCGACGAATGCGACGAATCAGGCGATCGTGATCTCGGTGTCGAGGTAGACGTCTTGGACGGCGCGGATCAGGGCCGCCCCCTCGTCCATGGGACGGGAGAAGGACTTGCGTCCCACGATGAGGCCCGTACCGCCGGCACGCTTGTTGATCACGGCGGTACGTACGGCTTGCGCCAGGTCGCCGTCGCCTTTGGACTCGCCGCCCGAAATTGATGAGGCCGATCCGGCCCGCGTAGCAGTTGGCCACCTGCCAGCGCGTCAGGTCGATGGGGTTGTCCGTGGTCAGTTCGTCGTAGACCAGCGGGTCGGTACGACCGAAGCCGAGGACCGTATAGCCACCGTTGTTCTCGGGCTGCTTCTGCTTGATGATGTCGGCCTCGATCGTCACGCCCAAGTGGTTGGCCTGGCCGGTGAGGTCGGCCGAGACCTCGTAGTTGACGCCGTCCTTCGTGAAGGCCGGGTTGCGCAGGTAGCACCACAGCACCGTGAACATGCCGAGTCGGTGCGCCTCCGCGAACATCTTCGAGACTTCCTGGATCTCGCGGTCCATGTCGTCCGAACCGAAATAGATGGTGGCGCCGACGGCCGAGGCGCCGAGGTCGAATGCTTGCTGGACGGTCCCGAACATGATCTGGTCGTACTCGTTCGGCATGTGCAAGAACGCGTTGTGGTTCAGCTTCACGATGAAGGGGATCCGGTGCACGTACTTGCGTGAGGCCAGCCCAAGCGTGCCGAGCGTCGTCGCCACCGCGCTGCATTCGCCGGCGAGAGCGAGCTCGAGGATGTTCAGTGGATCGAAGTAGGGGGGGTTCTTCGAGAAGCTTGCGGCCGCCGAGTGCTCGATCCCCTGATCCACCGGGAGGATGGAGAGGTAGCCGGTGCCACCGAGGCGCCCGTGATTGAACACAGTGCCGAGGTTGCGCAGCACGTTCGGACTGCGGTCGCTGATGGTCAAGACCCGATCGAGGTAGTCGGGCCCCGGGAGGGTGAGGAGCTCGGCGGGGAACGCCTTCGCAGTGTGGGAGAGAAGGGCGTCCGCGTCGTCACCGAGAAGTCCCCGGATGTCGGTGCTGGTGCTCATACGTGCGAGCCTACCGGAGGGTACCTGGGCCGCTACTTCCGGTCGCGCCTCGGAGGTGTTCGTCACGATTTCGTCACGATCCGCTGCCATTTCGTGCTGCACCACGTGGCCGAGTCACCGGGGACGCAACCCAGCTGGTGACGCTTGACGCGGCCTCATGACCCCTACGCTGAAACCCGTCGATTCCGAGTTGGCGACGTCGTGACGGAGCGGAGGCGATGAACGTTCTCGAGTCCAGGTCGGGCAGACCGTTGCGTCTGCGTCCGTGGGTACTCCTGACGGGCGCCGTCGTCATCATTGCCGCGGTCTTGTACTTCACCACCAACTCGTCCTCGCCCGGGCACCCGGGCTCGACCGACGCGTCGAACCGCTACGTCCACGGGCCGGGCACAAATGGTTCAGCAGGGTCGGATGGATCGCGCAGCGGCTTCTTCCTCAAAGCCTCCCTGCCATCGCCTGGGGCGCAGAACGTCCCGCCGGACACGACGATCTCCTTGACTTTCTCCTCGCCGGTGAGCCTGCGTGCCGCGTCGACGCCGACGTTGTCCCCGAGCATCGCCGGCAAATGGGTGCAGACCAATGCCACCACTCTCACCTACGACCTCGACTCCCCGCTGATCCCCGCTTCGCAGGAGGTGGTCACGATCCCCGGCGGTTCCCATGGCCTTCGCAGCGATGGCGGCAGCGTCCTGTCCACCTCTCATTCGGTGACCTTCGACGTGGCGGACGGGTCGACGTTGCGACTCCAGCAGCTCCTGGCCGGGCTGAATTACCTGCCTCTCGGCTTTGCACCCAGCGGCCCCCAGCCGCCGAGGGCAGACCTGGCCGAGGACCAGCCGGGCTCGTTCTCATGGCGCTGGCCGAACCTGCCCAGCGAGCTGACTTCGCAGTGGACACAAGGGACTGGGAATGAGATCACGAAGGCGGCCGTCGAGGCGTTCGAGACCCAGAACGATCTCGGCGTCGACGGCATCGCCGGGCCCGCGGTCTGGACGGCGCTGATCAACGACACGATCAACGCGAAGCCCGACGCGACGCCGTACGTGTACGTGCTCGTGAACAAAGCGCTTCCGGAAAACCTGACGCTCTGGGACAACGGAGTGGCTCAGTACGTCGGCATCCCCGTCAACACCGGCGCACCAGGGGCCGATACGACGAACGGCACGTACGCCGTGTTCGAGCACGTGCGCTACTCGGACATGAAGGGCACGAACCCCGATGGCACGACCTACAACGATCCCAACGTGCCCTACGCCAGCTACTTCAACGGTGGCGACGCGTTGCACGGGTTCATTCGTGCTTCCTACGGCTCGCCCCAGAGCAACGGTTGCGTCGAGATGACCTATGCCGACGCCGCTCTCGTGTGGCCCCTCACACCGATCGGCACTCTCGTCACGATCGAGGGTCCCGACTACGGCACCGCTCCCCCGTCCACGACGACGACCGCCCCGCCGGCACCGACCACAACCGCGCCACCGGCACCGACGACCGCGCCACCTGCGCCGGCTCCCACCTCTACGACGGTTGCACCCGCACCGGCGCCGGCCGCGGTCACGACGGCGCCGACGTAGGCGCGCTGGGCGCAGGGCACGCAGGGCCGGTACGGGCGCTGATCGGCGTATCGGGCGCCGCTAGCCCTTCGTCGCCGGACTCTTCTTGGGTGGCTTCTTGGCCGCTCCGGCGCGTCGTGGTCGGCGCTGACGATCGGGTCCCAAGGCCTCGAGCCTTTCGGCGACGTCATACGCCTCGGGGTCGGCGCGCCGCACGCGGTCGAAGTACTCGCGGGCGCGAGGCACATCGCCCCCCCGCTCGTAGAGGTCGGCCAGGAGATACCACTGCCGGAGGTGGCGGTCCGACGGATTGCGCAGTGCCTTCGCCGCTCCCGCGGTCGCGAGCATTGCGATCGCTCCGTTGAGGTCGCCGGCGTCGGCCAGTGCCGCAGCCGCGACGATGCGGCCCTCCGCCAGTACGTCGGCGTCGGGCGAGTTGTGCCGAAGCTCGCTCCACAGCTCGGCCACCTTCTTCGGCTTGTGCAGCGCCCGCTGGCAGTCCATCAGCACCGGCAGGTAGTCGACGGCGTCGCTCAACTCCCCCAGTGCCTGGAGGTGGCGCACGGCCTCGCGCCAGCGGCCGCAGCGGTAGGCAGCCAGTCCGGCGACCTCGCGGACCCCGGCGACTCCGGGCGCCTCGTCGACCACGGGCTTGATGGCCCGCAGCGCATCTTGGTAACGGCCTCGTTCGTAGGCGCCCAGCGCGGCCTCGGCGCGCTCGACCAGGCCCTCCCGGTGCCGCGCCGTGGCGGTGTCCGCAGCGTTCCTGATCGCCGTTGCGAGCTCGGGCGGGAGCGTGTGCTTGGCGGAGAGTGTGGCGATGGCGTCACGCGCCGACCCGGTCGTGTGCCGCGTGGCGCCGGGTGTGTTCGGTCGGATGGAGCGCTTCGCCGCGTCCGGGCTGCGGGTGGCGCGCTGGCGGCCCTTCTTTGGTGGCGCGGGTTCGGTGTCGGCCCACTCGTCTCGGGCACCGTCGTCCCGTACCCATGTGGTCGCGCGCCGCGCCGGCGGTGCCGTATCGCGACGGACTGGAGGAGTCCGTGGGCTGCCGCGGTGGTCCTCGTCACGCCCCACGACCTCGCGTGCACCTCGGCGCGCCACATTGCCCCACGACTTCGAGCCGGGCAGTTCCTCAGCAGGGCGGCGGTCGTCTCGCCTCGGTGACGGGCCCTGTCGCGACCCGGGACGCGGCTGTCCCGGGCGGGGCTGTTCTCCCGGGCGCCGTGGTCCGGAGCTGCGTGGTGCGGCACTTCGTGGTGCGCCACTTCGTAGTCCATCCCCGCTCGGGCGACGCGAGCGGGGATCGTCGGTGCGCGGCCGCTGGGTCCGCGCTCCCCTTGCCCCCGTCCCCGAGGTCGCGTCTGGCCTCGGGGTACGTGTTGGGCGGCTTGCCCGGGTCGGTGACCCTCCTCGCGTCGCGCCTGCTCCCGATGATCGACCGCGTGTTGGGGTTCTCTCTGACTGGGATCCCGATCGCCGCGCGCCGGCGCCGCTCCCCCGTGACGCAGGTTTGCCGCGCTGCCCCTGGCCACTCGCAGCACGGCTGGCGCCGGAACGGGCGTCCGCGCGGGTGCGGTCCGACGAGAAGCCGGCTCGTGTGGAGCGAGACTGGTGTGATGGGCGCCCAGCGCGCGTCGAGCCACCCGATCGGGTCGGCTGGGCGCGACGATTCGGCTGCGCAGAACGCGGGTGCACCCGACGAGTCTACAAACGCACTCTCTGAGTTCAGGTTGTACGCTGCTGCGCCAAAGCCACATCGCGCATTTGGTTGTGGTGTCTCTGCCGTTGATGGCGTGAATGGCCGAATAGCCGCCGCTGTTGACCCCAAAAGGCGCACACTCGAGGCGGGAAAGTGAAACGGTTCCTTATACGACAAAATCCCCCGAGCCGAAGCTCTGAGGGGATCTCGTCATGAGAAATCCCGGCAGCGACCTACTCTCCCAGGGGGCCTCCCCCCAAGTACCATCGGCGCGGGCGGGCTTAACTGCCGTGTTCGGAATGGGAACGGGTGTTTCCCCGCCGCTATGGCCACCGGAAACCGTGCGCTCGGCGGGCCTACCGACCCTGTTCTGGGTCGATGCGCCGCGCCTGTGGCTGCATCACTGCAGCCCTGAGCGTTCCAAAGCGAGCACGAGCACGAGGTAGGTCTCCAAGCCCTCGGCCGATTAGTACCGGTCGGCTGAATGCATTACTGCACGTACACCTCCGGCCTATCAACGTGGTCGTCTAGCCACGGGCCTTACCAGGTTAACCCTGTGGGAGATTTCATCTCGAAACGGGCTTCGCACTTAGATGCTTTCAGCGCTTATCCCACCCGTAGGTCGCAAACCAGCCGTGCCCTTGGCAGGACAACTGGCACACGAGAGCTACGTCCGTCCCGGTCCTCTCGTACTAGGGACAGCCTTTCTCAAATCTCCTACGGCTGCATCGGATAGGGACCGACATTCTTTGTTACCACCGACCCAATGGTCGGGGGCCAGGGCATTTCTGCCTGGCTCTGCATGTCGCCATGCAGATCGGACCATCTCTTCACACCCGAAAACTAAGTAGGTGTGCCTGGCATATGGTCTCTGAGGATTCTGGATTCTGAGCCTCGGTGAATGCGTCGATACCGACCTTCACCATTCTTTCGAAGCGCTCGGGCGGCAAGCCGCTCAAAAGCCCTCCGGTGCAAGATGTTCATGCCTTGCCATCGCTTGCACGATGTATGCAAAGGTCGCGAACTCCTCCTGCTTGCAGCTCAGTAGCGGATTTCGTTCGAAGAAGGGGATGATTTACTCGAGGAGGTCCCTTCGGTTCCGAACAACCAGCACGTACGTCCGGTCATTCGTTCCACGATGGTTCTCTCGCAGCGATCCGCAACCCAGGAGCTCCCGGGCAAGATCCAAGACCTTGACTCGGGTGACGTCCTGGCTTATCCGGAACTCAGGCACGAGTTGCCAACCGCTCCTCGTGCATGGATTCCTCTGGATTGCCACATGAAAGCATCCTTCTCCGTCTACAAATCCGGCTATGTACGACTCCAGCCTTTCCTGCTGATCGACCGCACCTGGCGCATTGTCACTGCTCGTTGCGTCCATGCCCGCATCGTACGAAGCGGGTGTATCACGACCTTCAAAGAGCGAGTAGCGCAGGATTCATACGGTGTTTCCAGCAAATAGCCAAGTTTATAGACAGCGCGGTTTTATCCACTGTCTCACGACGTTCTAAACCCAGCTCGCGTACCGCTTTAATGGGCGAACAGCCCAACCCTTGGGACCGGCTTCAGCCCCAGGATGCGACGAGCCGACATCGAGGTGCCAAACCTTCCCGTCGATATGGACTCTTGGGGAAGATGAGCCTGTTATCCCCGGGGTACCTTTTATCCGTTGAGCAACGGCGCTTCCATAAGCAACCGCTGGATCACTATGCCCTGCTTTCGCACCTGCTCGACTTGTAGGTCTCGCAGTCAAGCTCCCTTTTGCCATTGCACTCGACAGCTGATTGCCAACCAGCCTGAGGGAACCTTTGGGCGCCTCCGTTACGTTTTAGGCAATCTGTTAGCTCGGCAGCTTGTATCTCATGCTCGGCAGTACTTCTTTCGCGATGTATGCACTCAGCACCGACGCGGAGGGCGCCGGCACATAGATCTGCAAGCCATCACGCTGCCTTCGCACTGTGGTCTCAATCCCAACGTCCCGCAGAATCACCGTCTGCAGAAGCTGAACCTCTGCAGGAGTGAAGCTTTGCGTGTTGAGGTACAGACCGCGACACTGGCTCGACTTTCGTGAGCCATCGTCCATGAACCACACGGCCATGCTCATCGGTGGGAGCTCGAGATCCACCGGCACCAGCTTTCGCTGGTCCCGATAGAAACGCAGTCGGAACTCTTCCAGCTCGACGTGCGAAAGGGTTGAGAACCCAATGTTCGTCGAGACCGTACCGAGCCGATTACGCCTAGCTCTCGCCCTTGGTGGCGTGCGAACCCAATCACGCCATTCTCCGTACTTCCAGTCGACATAGGCCGACTGACGTAGAGAATGTTCGATCTTGAGCCTCGCTGTTCGTGCGCCGCGCTGTCGTTCGAGGTGAGCGTCCCCCAGAAGCATCCCAACAAGGATTTGCCTCTGGCGCTCTGTCATCGCCAACAACGCCTTTTGTTTGCGCAGTTCCAGCGTATTCATGGACGGAGTTGCCGTCTCGAGGTCATTTCTGCCTCGATCTGCATGTCGCCATGCAGTTCAGACCATTCCATCACCCGTCGCGATGCGACGGGGCTCTCGTTGTGGTCGTTGGGGTAGGTGGCCAAAGGCCACCCAACCTGCTGATTGTCCGCACTGGTCAGATTGTCACTGCCCATGCCAAACCGTAAGAAGCGGTTGTGACATGGGCGAGTACTGCCAGATACTCGGATGTTCCAGCATACGCCGAGAGTTTTATCTCACATGGTTTCCCATGATTCGCCCCATTTTGTTAAGGCGACCGCCCCAGTCAAACTACCCACCTGACGCTGTTCCTGATCCGGATCACGGACCGAGGTTAGAGCCCCGGCACTAAAAGGGTGGTATTTCAAGGTTGACTCCACACTGGCTGGCGCCAATGCTTCAAAGTCTCCCACCTATCCTACACAAATAGTACCAAAACTCAACATCAAGCTGTAGTAAAGGTCCACGGGGTCTTTCCGTCCTGATGCAGCTAACGAGCATCTTTACTCGTACTTCAATTTCGCCGGGTCTGTGGTTGAGACAGTAGGAAAGTCGTTACGCCATTCGTGCAGGTCGGAACTTACCCGACAAGGAATTTCGCTACCTTAGGCACGTTGTTACTACTCAAAAGAAGGTCGCTACCAACTCGTCCTTTTCCTTTTGAGCGGCTAGGTCATTTCTGCCTAGCTCCTCATGTCGCCATGAGGGTCGGACTGTATCTTCACCCGAAACAGCTCTCGCTGCTTGGATGCCTCGCGTGCAGTCTCTGAGGATCCTGCCGAAGCAGTTTCCTGCTGATTGTCCGCACCGGACGGATTTTTACTTTCCCTGCAGCACTCAACGACTTGATGAGTGTCACACGGACGAGTACCGCCGGATTCTCGGATGTTCCAGCATATAGCGCGGTTTTGAAACAGCCAGGTATTAACTAACCGTTATAGTTACGGCCGCCGTTTACCGGGGCTTAGGTTCAGAGCTTCGCCCGAGGGCTAACCCTTCCCCGTAACCTTCCGGCACCGGGCAGGCGTCAGAGCGTATACATCGTCTTACGACTTCGCACGCTCCTGTGTTTTTAGTAAACAGTCGCTTTCCCCAATTCTCTGCGGCCCCCTTGGGCATCGGGACGCAAGGTCCTTCACCCTATCGAGGCCCTCCTTCTCCCGAAGTTACGGAGGAATTTTGCCGAGTTCCTTAACCACAGTTCTCCCGATCGCCTTGGTATTCTCTACCCGCCCACCTGTGTTGGTTTGGGGTACGGGTACCGTGTCAGCTCGCTAGAAGTTTTTCTAGGCAGCATAGAATCAGTGACTTCGCCTGGAACGGCTCGGCATCGCGTCTCAGGATTCATGGGACCCGGATTTACCTAGATCCCTCCCTACACGCTTACCCCAGGACAACCAACGCCTGGGCTCACCTATCTTCCTGCGTCGCTCCTTTGCTATCCGCCCCAGGGTTGGTCAGTTCGACCCGAAGGTCATCCCCTTAGTACCCCTGGCTTGGAATGGGCGCGGACACGGTAGTACTGGAATATCAACCAGTTGTGCATCGACTACGCCTCTCGGCCTCGCCTTAGCTCCCGACTTACCCTGGGAGGATTAGCCTTCCCCAGGAACCCTTGGGCTTACGGCGGAGGAGTTTCTCACTCCTCTCTCGCTACTCATACCAGCATTCGCACTCGACCACGCTCCACGACGGTTCACACCACCGCTTCTCTGCGAGATCGACGCTCCCCTACCACTCCCGTCTAATGACGGAAATCCGCGGCTTCGGCTCTTGACTTGAGCCCCGTTACATTATCCGCGCAGGACCACTCGACCAGTGAGCTATTACGCACTCTTTTAAGGGTGGCTGCTTCTGAGCCAACCTCCTGGCTGTCTTTGCGTTCCCACATCGTTTTCCACTTAGTCAAGAATTAGGGGCCTTAGCCGGCGGTCTGGGCTGTTTCCCTTTTGACCAACGAAGCTCATCCCTCGTGGTCTCACTGCCGGGTTCTAGAGCATCGGCATTCGGAGTTTAGTTGGGGTCAGTAAGCTTGTAGGCCCCCTAGCCCATCCAGTGCTCTACCTCCGATGCTGAACACCCGACGCTGCACCTAAATGCATTTCGGGGAGAACCAGCTATCACCGAGTTTGATTGGCCTTTCACCCCTTGCCACAGGTCATCCCCCCAGTTTTCAACCTAGGTGGGTTCGGCCCTCCACGAAGTCTTACCTTCGCTTCAGCCTGCCCATGGCAAGCTCACTCGGCTTCGGGTCTACAGCATGCGACTCAACGCCCTATTCAGACTCGCTTTCGCTTCGGCTACCCATCACTGGTTAACCTCGCCACACACCGTAACTCGCTGGCTCATTCTTCAAAAGGCACGCCATCACGGCTGACATCCACCTTGTGTCACCGATCTCACCCGAAGGGATCACGGCAACGGTGGAGCAACGACGCTTTGACTGTTTGTAAGCCAACGGTTTCAGGTACTATTTCACTCCCCTCCCGGGGTACTTTTCACCTTTCCCTCACGGTACTAGTTCGCTATCGGTCGCCTAAGAGTACTTAGCCTTACGAGATGGTCCTCGCAGATTCACGCCGGCTTTCCCGGATCCGGCGCTACTCGGGTGTTCAAGCGGAGTCCAATGCTTTTCGTGTACGGGACCATTACCCTCTCTGGTTCAGCTTTCCTGACTGATTCCACTAGACATCGGATTTGTAACTCCGTGACAGGTCTGGTGCCCCGTCTCTCGAATCCCACAACCCCACACCGGCAACGCCACCAGGCTTTGACACCGGCACGGTTTAGGCTCTTCCCTTTTCGCTCGCCGCTACTCAGGGAGTCACTGTTGTTTTCCTCTCCACGGGTTACTTAGATGTTTCAATTCACCCGGTTCCCTCGCCCTGCCCTATACATTCAGGCAGGTGTAGCACCTCATGACAGGTGCTGGGTTGCCCCATTCGGATATCCACGGATCGACGCTTGGTAGACAGCTTCCCGTGGCTTTTCGCAGTCGCCCACGTCCTTCTTCGGCTTTAGGCGCCAAGGCATCCGCCGTTGGCTCTTTGTAGCTTGGAGAACAAAGATGCTCGTGCTCGCTTTGGAATTCTCAAGGGGCGGCGCAGCGCGACACCGAGACCGGAACTCCGTCACCGCTCTCCATGAATAAGCCAACACGGAGAGCAGCCGGAACAACCGCCCGGACAGGGCGCGCACGGGGTGAGCGGTCCCGACGCCGGCGCACCGACGAGCTCCAGACGCAGGCGCAAGCACGAAGAGGTCTCGAGGAGCATGAGCTCGACCCGGACCTCGGGACCTGCACCAGATGGAGGCGGCGCACCGAGGGACATCACCAGGGATCGACCCAAAGGGTCGCTCCCTCAAAACGAAATAGTGAGAGGCCGAACGTCCTCGCAGGGACCGGTCCGTGAAGGGCGGGCTCCGGCCGCCTCACCGAAGCGAGGCAATCAGAGGCGGCCAATCATCTGCCGGTAGATACGAGAGCGCCCGAATAGCCAGTGTTCAACTGGGTAGTGATTGGCGTCTTTTCCGAAAGACAAACCCTTCGAAAAAGGCCAATAGCACTCCTTAGAAAGGAGGTGATCCAGCCGCACCTTCCGGTACGGCTACCTTGTTACGACTTCACCCCAATCACCGATCCCACCTTCGACGGCTCCCTCCTAAAAGGTTGGGCCACCGGCTTCGGGTGTTACCGACTTTCGTGGTGTGACGGGCGGTGTGTACAAGGCCCGGGAACGTATTCACCCCGGCGTTGCTGATCCGGGATTACTAGCGACTCCGACTTCATGGAGTCGAGTTGCAGACTCCAATCCGAACTGAGACCGGCTTTGGGGATTGGCTCCTCCTCGCGGATTAGCAGCCCGTTGTACCGGCCATTGTAGCATGTGTGCAGCCCTGGACGTAAGGGGCATGATGACTTGACTTCGACCCCACCTTCCTCCGAGTTGACCCCGGCAGTCTCCTACGAGTCCCCGCCATTACGCGCTGGCAACATAGGATAAGGGTTGCGCTCGTTGCGGGACTTAACCCAACATCTCACGACACGAGCTGACGACAGCCATGCACCACCTGTGTAAGGCCCCGAAGGACACCGTATCTCTACGGCTTTTCCCTACATGTCAAACCCAGGTAAGGTTCTTCGCGTTGCCTCGAATTAAGCCACATGCTCCGCCGCTTGTGCGGGCCCCCGTCAATTCCTTTGAGTTTTAGCCTTGCGGCCGTACTCCCCAGGCGGGGCACTTAATGCGTTAGCTGCGGCACGGAGACCGTTGAATAGTCCCCACACCTAGTGCCCAACGTTTACGGCGTGGACTACCAGGGTATCTAATCCTGTTCGCTCCCCACGCTTTCGCTCCTCAGCGTCAGTGTCGGCCCAGACCACCGCCTTCGCTGCTGGTGTTCCTCCTGATATCTGCGCATTTCACCGCTACACCAGGAATTCCGTGGTCCCCTACCGAACTCTAGTCATGACAGTATCGAGTGGCGGCTCCAGGTTGAGCCTGGAGGTTTCACACCCGACTTATCAAACCGCCTACGAGCCCTTTACGCCCAATAAATCCGGACAACGCTTGCACCCTACGTATCACCGCGGCTGCTGGCACGTAGTTGGCCGGTGCTTCTTCTGCAGGTACCGTCACTATCGTCCCTGCTGAAAGGAGTTTACAACTCAGAAAGCCTTCGTCCTCCACGCGGCGTTGCTGCGTCAGGCTTTCGCCCATTGCGCAAGATTCCCCACTGCTGCCTCCCGTAGGAGTCTGGGCCGTGTCTCAGTCCCAGTGTGGCTGATCGTCCTCTCAGACCAGCTACCCGTCGATGCCTTGGTAGGCCTTTACCCCACCAACAAGCTGATAGGCCGCGAGCCCCTCCCGAAGCAAAATTCATTTCCTTGTTGGATCATGCGATCCGACAGGGGTATCCGGTATTAGCACCGGTTTCCCGGTGTTGTCCCAGTCTTCGGGGCAGGTTGCTCACGTGGTACTCACCCGTTCGCCACTCACTCTTCATCGGTATTGCTACCGAATGGAGCGCGTTCGACTTGCATGTGTTAAGCACGCCGCCAGCGTTCGTCCTGAGCCAGGATCAAACTCTCCATCGAGACTCACGACCGGCCGAACATCCCGAAAAGGGGCACTCGAGCGGTCAAGAATCAGAGAGTCACCATAGTTTGACTCGAACTATTTGGTAACCACAGGCCCTTCACCCAGAGGGATCCGGCCTGCGTACTGCGTTATTGACGTACAACCCATCCGTATGAGTCCGGATGAATTGCCCGCACTGGCTTTTGGCTCTCACTATTCCGTTTTCAAGGAGCGACCGGGCACACACCAGCCAAGCCGGTGTTGGTGCCGGGTTTGACCAAAGGACGGTTCCGGACAAACAGCGTCTGCCGGAAGGTTTCCCTCGGCTGTCGGACGGCTCACAGGCCGTTCCGACGGGTATGGAACCCTATCAGACCCGTAACAGAGCGTCAACGCGTCTGAACTGGCCGGACGGCCCAGATGTCATCTGGACCCGGCTTCTGGCGACCAGCGTAGCGGGACCCCCAGACTGCGCCGCGGATGCCCCGGGCCGGCGCCACCCGCTGCCGGGCGGCGCCGGCCCGCCTCCATCTGCCTTCCGCCCAGCTCAGGCCCGCGGCGCCGCAGGCACCCTCAGCGCCTCGACACGTGCGGGTCCCCGGGGACCCAAAAGCGCCATCGCTTCTCGGTTGCCTCCTTGATGCCTATCCGCGTCCCACGGCCGGGACGCCGGGGCGGCGGGGTCCCGTCGTCCACCAACCGGACGGCCGCGGAGGCGGCCTTTGGCCGGCCGACGGCCAGGAGATCGGTGCCGTTCTGGGTGCCGGTGATGCCGAGGGCCTGGCACAGCTTGGCCGGGCCGTTGCACAGGTCGACCTCGCGCCGGGCGGCCGGCCGGGCGGCACGCATCGCGGCGATCCCCGCGGTGGGCGCCAGGGCGCGGAGCAACACGGCGGCAGCTTCGCCCTCGGGTCCGCACACCACGTTGGCGCACCAGTGCATCCCGTAGGTGAAGTAGACGTAGAGATATCCGGGTGGCCCGAACATGACGGCGGTCCGCGAAGTGAGCCCTCGATAGGCATGGGACGCCGCGTCGTTGGCCCCGTGGTACGCCTCGACCTCGACGATCCGGCCGGCGCTCTCGCCGCGGACGAGCACCTTGTTGAGCAGCCACGGTGCGACCACGAGCGGGCTTCGTCCCAAGTCCGACCGTTGCACCGGGCCACCCTGGCCCACCATGACAGCGCGGCGCCACCCGCGTCACGCGGCGAGCGGCGCCCGTGTGTCAGTCAGCAGTCAGTCAGCAGTCCGTCAGTCAGGCGAGTCCGTCGGCCCCGGCACGCGTGTGGACGCGGACGACGGTGACGACTGGGCGCGGCGGTGCCCGCCCGCCTGGGGGGTTCGACGGTGGCGCACCGCCGCGCTGCGGGGAGGTCCTGCGCCGTCGGCCATCTTGCTCAAGAGGACGAGCTCGTCCTCCATGGCCCGGGCGAACCCCTCCAGGTCCTGCACCGCCTTGGCAGAGGCGTTGATGCCGACGAAGAGCGAATCGAGGTAGCTCTGCACGGTGATGTTGAGCGGTGCCACCCCGTCCATCACCGGTCCCAACGGGTAGACCACGCGGAGCTCCATCCCGGCGAAGTAGAGCGGGAAATTGGGGCCGGGCACGTTGGAGATCATGAGGTTGCCGGCACGGACCTTACGCAGGATCCCAGAACGGACGCCGAGCTGGATCACCGGCTTGGCCACCGCCGGCGGGATGGCTTCGGCGACCCTCATCGCCATGGGGCCGTAGCCCACCGCGCGCTCCTGCCCCTTGCATGACGCGCTCGCATCGGTCACCGTGCGCAACCGTTCGAGCGGTGTCTGGCGGTCGTTGGCCAGCGTCACGAACATCGCCGAGAGCTGGTTGCCCACGGCGTCGGCTTCGTCAGGTCGCACCGACACGGGCACCACCGCGACCAGCGGGGTTTCTGGATCATGGCCGTGAGCAGCCAGCTGGACCCGCAAGGCACCCGAGCACACGGCCAGCACGACGTCGTTGATCGTCGAACCGAAGCGGTCCCTCAGGCGCCGCACCTCGTTCATGTCCAGCACGGCGAAGCGGATCTCACGGCGCGCCGAGACTGGCGCGTCGAACACTGGCGGTGCACCGAGGGGAATGGACACGGGTCCGGTGCTGGCATCGACCGCGCACCGGGCCATGCGCACGGCGGTACGGCCGACCTCACGGGCCGCGCGCACCGTCCGCATCGGCCCCCGCAGGACGCTGGGCAGTGCGTCGGCCACGAGACTGCGCTGAGAGGGAAGACGAGCCGGCATCCACGGCGGGCACGGGTTCGTCACCGCACTTCCCTCGGACGTGAGATCGAGGAGCTGCGCCAGGATCTGCGCGCCCGCCACGCCGTCGATGACCGAGTGGTGGACCTTGGCAATAAGGCCGACCATGCCGCCAGCCAGCCCTTCGACCACGGACATCTCCCAGGGAGGCTGCTCGGGAAGCAGAGGGCGGCCCATCACGGCGGCAACGATGTCCACGAACTCATCTGCGCCCCCGGGCTCGGGTGCTGCAACGCGGTGCAAGTGGTTGCTCAACTCGAAGTCTGGGTCGTCGACCCAACGAGGGTTATCGAGACCGAGTGGGACCGGCATCAAGCGCCGTCGGAAGGGCGTGAGGTTCGGAATCCGGGTCTCGAGCACGCCGACGACGCGTTCAAAGCTGTAACCGCCCTCAGCCGTCTCGGGGTCGAACACGCAGGCATACGCGATCTCCATCGGCGTATACCGGGTGTCCGAGTAGACGAACATCGGGTCGATCCCGCTCATTCGCTGCATATGGGCTTCTCCACGTCGTGAGGGTCTCTGGTGGAATCGGCTCCGTGCGCCCGCTGCATAGCTCGTCCCGCCACCCTCCCCTCGCACCCTCGCGGAGGCGGTTTGCAGCTCAGTCGTTCGAACGGGGGCACGTCGTCGATCGGGCTTCCCCTACAGAGTGCACAGGTCAGCGGCCGCGAGACAAGCTTATTGCTCAGATCTTTATCATCAGTTCACTTGGGCGTTACCCGACACGGTCGTTCTTCCGCGCATCTGCCAGGAAACAGGCGTCTCGCCTTCGCCCAGCGTGCGCTTGGTGCTGACGGCGGCGGGCTACTCGACGGGACAGCCCCTCACGGGGTCGGGGGGCGCCACTGGGCCAGCCGGGTGCGGTCGACCTCCCGCCGACGGGCAAAGCGCTCCATCTGTTCGGCGACGGGTCCCGGACCGGCCCCTCCAGGGGTCCGCCGTCGTGTCACCGCCACGCCCGGTTCGAGCACCTCCGTGGCGGCATCACCCAGATCGGGATGGGCCGCGACGAGCTCGACCAGGGGCACGTGACGCTCGAGTGACTCGCGCACCAGTCCCCCGATCAGCGCGTGGGCCTGGCGGAAGGGCATGCCCTGCTCGACCAACATCTCGGCCAGGTCGATCGCCGAGGCCGCAGCGCTGTCGGCGGCGGACTGCATGCGCTCTTCGTTCCAGGTGGACGTCTCGTAGACGCCGCGCAGAGCCGCGAGCGCCCGCGTCACCTGGGTCACCGAGTCGAACAGCGGCTCCTTGTCCTCCTGCAGGTCGCGGTTGTAGGCGAGGGGGAGGCCCTTCAGCGTGACCAGGATGGCGTTCAGGTGGCCGATCAGACGGCCCGACTTGCCTCGGGCGAGCTCGGCCACGTCGGGGTTCTTCTTCTGCGGAAGCATCGAGCTCCCGGTGGCGTACGCGTCGTCGAGCGAGCAGAAGCCGAACTCCTCGGTCGACCACAACACGATCTCCTCACCCATCCGCGAGAGATGCACGCCGAGCAGGGCGATGTCGAAGAGCGCCTCGGCGACGAAGTCACGGTCGGCCACGGCGTCGAGTGAATTCTCGAAACGCCCATGGAAGCCGAGCTCTGCCGCCACGTAGTCGGGATCGAGCGGCAGGGACGACCCGGCCAGCGCCCCCGCGCCGAGGGGCGACGTGTTCAGCCGGTCCACCGTGGTGAGGAGGCGGTCCACGTCGCGCGCCAGTGTCCAGCCGTGCGCGAGCAGGTGGTGGGCCAGCAGCACCGGCTGCGCCCGCTGCAGGTGGGTGTAGCCCGGCAGGTAGACGTCAGCGGCGTCGACGGCACGTTGGGCCAGGGTGTCCTGGAGCGCCATGATCTCGTCGGCCACGTCGATGAGGGCGCGACGGCACCACAGACGGAGCGCGGTCGCCACCTGGTCGTTGCGGCTCCGGCCCGTGTGCAACTTGGCGCCGACGTCGCCGATGAGTTCGGTGACCCGCCGCTCGATCGCGGTGTGGATGTCCTCGTCGCCGGGTGCGAAGGCGAACACTCCGCCCGCGAATTCCTCCTCCACCATGTCGAGCGCGTCAACAAGCGCGGTCACCTCGCCGTCGGAAAGGATGCCCGCCTTGCCGAGGCCCTTGACGTGCGCCCGCGAGCCCGCCAGGTCGTCGCGGGCCAGCACCCGGTCGAAGGGCAAGCTGATCGTGAACGCTGCCACCTCGTCCGCCATACCCGAAGCGATGCGGCCCTCCCACAGCGTCATGTCCCGCCCCTCCCTCCGTCCTGTCGCCCCGGATCCGATGGCCCCGCCGGCTCGTGCGCCCCCGGCCCCTGCCTGGCCGACCACGTTGCCACACCCAAACCCCAGAGCCGGACGAACCCCTCCGCGTCGCCATGGCGGAAGCTGTCCGACGCGTCGTAGGTGGCCAAGTCGTGGTCGTAGAGGGCAACGGGACTCCGTCGTCCGACCACCGAGCAGGTGCCGGGCGCGGCGAAACGGAGCCGCACCTCCCCGGTGACGTGGCGCTGGCTCTCGGCGATGAAGGCCTGCAGTGCCGTGCGCAGCGGCGAATACCACAGCCCGTCGTAGACGAGCTCGGACCACCGCGGCTCGAGCCGCGCCTTCTCGTGGTGCAGGTCGCGTTCGAGCGTCAGGTCCTCGAGATCCGCGTGGGCGACGATCAGCGCCAACGCAGCGGGGCATTCGTAGACCTCGCGGCTCTTGATGCCCACGCGGCGATTCTCGACCATGTCGAGCCGGCCAAAACCGCGGGCACCCGCCACGGCACCTAGCTGGTTGATCAAGTCGTAGGGGCTGAGCGAGGCGCCGTCCAAGGTGACCGGCACGCCCGCCTCGAAACCCACGATCACCTCGACGGGATCGTCCGCGGTGACCCGCGTCAGCGTGTACACGTCGTCGGGTGCCGGCGCCCAGGGGTCCTCGATGGCGCCGCACTCGATGGCCTTGCCCCATAGGTTGTCGTCGATGGAGTACGGCTTCTCCTTGGTGACCGTGATGGGGATCTCCCACTTGGCGGCCAGCTCGACGCAGTCCTCTCGGCTGAGTCCCCAGACCCGGGCGGGCGCGTAGATCCCCAGATCGGGTGCCAAGGCCCGGACGCCCACCTCGAAGCGGACCTGGTCGTTGCCCTTGCCCGTGCAGCCGTGCGCGACCGCCGTGGCCTTGTGCCGCCGCGCCTCGGCCACCAGGTGGCGCACGATCACCGGGCGCGAGAGCGCCGAGACCAAGGGGTACTTGCCCTCGTAGCGAGCGTTCGCCTGCAAGGCGGGCACGCAGAACTCCCCGGCCATCTCGTGGCGGGCGTCGATCACCACCGCCTCGACGGCACCGGCGGCCAGGGCGCGGTGCCGGATGGCGTCCCAGTCCTCGCCCCCGCGATCCGCGGCCTGGCCCACGTTGACGGCCACCGCGATCACCTCGACGCCTTCGCGCTCGATGAGCCAGCGCACCGCCACCGACGTATCGAGGCCTCCGCTGTACGCCAGCACCACCCGGTCAGCCATGTTCAGTCACTGTCCTTCCCGTTCGAAGCGGCCGTCTGTTTCGCTGCCGTGATTCCCGCGACATCCCGGAATCGGACCGCCATGGCCTCCCCACCGATCTGCTCTTCGACCACCACCAGAACCGTGTCGTCGCCTGCGACGGTCCCGACGACTTCCTCCAGCCCGCTGCGGTCCAGCGCCGAACCCACCACGTGTGCCGAACCCGGCGGCGTCCGCAGCACCACCAGGTTCGCCGAGTGCGCGACTTCGACGACCCACTCGCCGAGCACCCTTCGCAAGTGGTCCTCAGGCGCGATCTGCTGCACCGGGAGCTCGGGCAGCGCGTACGCGGTGTCGCCGCCTGGTAGCCGGACCTTGACGGCGCCGAGATCCTCGAGATCGCGCGACACCGTCGTCTGCGTGGCCTCGATGCCCTGCTCACCGAGCAGTGCAACCAACTGCGTCTGACTCGTGACGGGTTGGCTCTCGAGCAGCCTGGTGATGCGATGCTGGCGTTGGTTCTTGGTCAAGCGACCGGCGGCGTTCCCGGCGGAGCCTGGCGGGCCGGTGGGGCCGGTGGGGCCGGTAGGGCCGGTAGGGCCGGCGTCGGCACTCACGGCGTCGCCCCCAGAGCCCAGGCCAAGATGCCGCGCATGGCGGTACGGCGGTGTGCCACCTGCCGCCACACGACCGAGCGCGGTCCCTCGAGCACCGCGTCGGAGATCTCCTCGCCGCGGTGCGCCGGCAGGCAGTGCAGGACGACCCCGTCGGGTGCCGCTTGCGCAAGGAGCTCGTCGTCAATCGTGAACCCTTCGAACGCAGCGACCCGGGCGGCCTGTTCCTCCTCTTGCCCCATGGACGTCCACACGTCGGTGTAGAGCGCGCCCGCGTCCTTGGCCGCCTGACGCGGGTCGTCGGTCTGCTGCACGGTGCCGCCCCGGCCCGCGGCGTCGGCACACGCCTGGAGCGCTGCGAGCTCCGCCCCCGAGAATGTGTAGTCGGCCGGGGCCGCAATGCGAACCTCCATGCCCTCGAGCAGGCCGGCCTTGGCGAGCGAGCGCGACACGTTGTTGGCGTCCCCGACGTAGGTCAGGACTCGCCCCTTGAGGCTGCCGAGCGCCTCGCGCATGGTGAGCACATCGGCCACGGCCTGACAGGGATGCGCGTCGTCAGACAAGAGGTTGATCAGCGGCGCGTCGAACCCACTCCGCTCGAGTGCGGACGCCATGCGGACGAACACGGCATGGTCGAACACCCGTGCACACAGGACGCGGTGGTAGCAGGCCAGCGTGCGGGCGACGTCCTCTGCGCTCTCTCGCGTGTCCAGGCCGACCTCCGTTCCCTGTATGTACACCGGGTGACCGCCGAGATCCACGACCGCCATCTCGGTCGAGTTCCTCGTCCGTGCCGATGGCTTCTCGAACAAGAGCGCGACTCCCTCGCCCGCCAGGAGTTTTGGCACCGGCTCGCCGAGCGCGAGGGCGAGGACGCGATCCCATGCATCAGGATCGAGATCGTCGACGTCGAAGAGATTGGACACAGCGACCTTCTCTCTCTACCCGGTCGCACCCGTCGCACCGGCTTCATCCGCCGCCGCGCGGGCGTCGGCCAGGGCAACGCCCAGGATGCGCAGCGCGCCGTCGATCTCCTCGGGGCGCACGAGGAGCGGGGGCGCAACCCGCACGGCGTCGGGCCGAACCGCATTGACCAGCAAACCGCTCTCGAGCGCCCGCGCGGCCGCGTCCTTGGCCACCGGGGTGTCGAGCTGGGCCGCCAGGAGCAGGCCTGCACCGCGCACCGAGACAACCCCGGGCAACACGCGCAGCCCGTCGGCCAGCCGCGCACCCGCCCGTTGCGCGCGGCCACACACGTCCTCGGCCTCCATGACGGCCAGCGTTGCCCGCACCGCTGCCAACGCAAGCGGCTGGCCGCCAAAGGTCGACCCGTGGTCGCCCGGTCCGAAGGCGGCCGCCACCTCCGCCCGCGCCCAGCAGGCCCCCACAGGCATACCGTTGCCGAGCGCCTTGGCCATCGTGACGACGTCAGGTTCGAGGCCTTGCGCCTGGAAAGCGAACCAGTGCCCGGTGCGACCCAGTCCCGTCTGGACCTCATCGAGCATGAGCAACGCGTTGCGTTCCGTACACAGCGAACGCACGGCGCCGAGATAATCCGAGCTCGGCACCATGACCCCGCCCTCGCCCTGGAGCGGCTCGAGCAACACTGCAGCCACCGTCTCAGGGTCGAGGACCTTGTCGAGCGCGGCAACGTCGTCGTAGGGGACGTGGATGAAGCCCTCGGGCAGCGGCAGAAAAGGCGCCTGCTTCTCGGGCTGGCCGGTCGCGGTCAGGGTGGCCAGTGTCCGTCCGTGGAAGGCGTTGTCCGCACTGATGACCACGTGACGCCCGCCACCGGCCCAGCGTCGCGCGAGCTTGAGGGCACATTCGTTGGCTTCGGCTCCCGAATTGGCGAAGAACACCTGCCCGCCCGCCTGGCCCGTGCCGCCGTTGATCAGCCGGTCGATCGTCCTTGCGACCTCGGGCGCGAGCGTGTTGCCATAGAGGTTCGAGACGTGGCTGAGCGTCCGGGCCTGGTTGGCGATGGCCTCGGCCACCGCGGGGTGGGCGTGGCCAAGAGAGACCACGGCCAGTCCGGTGATGAAGTCGAGGTATTCGTTGCCTTCGGCATCGAAAAGCAGCGTGCCGTCGCCGCGCACGAAGGTCGCCGGCGGCTCAGCATAGGTACGCATCAGAGCGTCGCGATCGTGCTCTGGCGCAGAGACACCGTCGGGTGTCATGGCAGCACCATCGTTCCCACGCCCGAGTCGGTGAGGAGCTCGAGCAAGAGCGCGTGGGGCACACGTCCATCGAGGATGTGCGCCCGGGTCACTCCAGCGCGCACGGCGCTGGCGCACGCCTCGACCTTGGGCATCATGCCGCCCTGCGCACCACCGCTCCGGATGATCTCGTCGATGAGGTCGAGGGAGACCTGGTGGACGACCGTGCTCGGGTCGTCAGCCACGACCCGCAACCCTTCGATGTCAGTCAGGAAGATCAATTTCTCGGCCTGCAGCGCCTCGGCCAGCGCCCCCGCCACGGTGTCCGCGTTGATGTTGTACGCCTGTCCTGATGCGTCGGCTGCGATGGTGGCCACCACCGGGATGAGGCCCTCGGCCACCAGCCGTTGCAGCATCGTCGGGTCCACGAGCGAGACGTTGCCGACGAACCCCAGGTCGACATGGGTGGGCGCCGCCGTAATGAGGTTGGCGTCCTCGCCGGACATCCCGACTGCCAACGGTCCGTGGACGTTGATGGCCGACACGATGTCGCGGTTCACCTTGCCCACGAGCACCATGCGTGCGATGTCGAGGGTGTCGGCGTCGGTCACCCGCAGGCCGTTGCGGAATTCGGCCTCCTTGCCGAGGCGGGTCATGAGGTCGCCGATCTGGGGGCCGCCTCCGTGGACCACCACGGGCAACATGCCCACCGCACGCATGAGCACGACGTCTTGTGCGAAGGATGCCAACGGGTCGGCGTCGTCGGCGCCGTCAGACGCGTGCAACGCGTTTCCCCCGTACTTGACGACCACGATCTTCCCCCGGAACCGCCTGATGTAGGGCAACGCCTCCACCAGCACGGAGGCGGTGTTCTCGGCAGCAGCCCTCTGGGCGCGGGTGACCCGGGGCACGGGCACTCTCTCGGAGGCGTTCACGACGTCGTCCTGTTCTCGTCGATGTAGCCATAGCCGAGGTCGGTCCCGAGGACCACGGCGTCGCCCGGGCCGAGACCGAGGTCGCAGTC
The DNA here is from genome assembly GCA_963725895.1 of uncultured Acidimicrobiaceae bacterium. Taxonomy (GTDB): domain Bacteria; phylum Actinomycetota; class Acidimicrobiia; order Acidimicrobiales; family RAAP-2; genus Bog-473. Next base: position 629,774 of record CAVSAJ010000001.1, read on the forward strand.
GATCTCGATGTGACGCCCCGCCATGTGGGCGGCGACTGCCACCGGGTCGTGACCCACAGCCACCCCGGCGGCACACACCACGGTGCCGCCGTACGCGACCGACACCCGGTCGATGTCGAAGGGCGTCCCGGCCGAGCCGAGCTCCGAGACAACGCGACCCCAGTAGGGGTCCTCGCCAAACAGGGAGCACTGGACGAGCATGGAGTCGGCCACCTTGCGAGCAGCGACATGCGCCGCCTCGTCGCTCGCTGCGCCGCGAACTCGGACATGCACCACCTTCGTGGCACCCTCGGCGTCCGCCACCATCTGCTCAGCGAGGGACTGGCACGCCTCGGTCAACGCTGCCGTCAACACGTCCGGTGCGGGACTCGCCCCGAGCCCACTCGCGAGCACGAGCACCGTGTCGTTGGTCGAGGTCGACCCGTCCACCGTGATGGCGTTGAACGATGCGCCGACGGCCTCGTTCAGCGCTTGCTGCAATGTCCGCGCGTCGACTGCGGCATCCGTCGTACAGACCGCCAACATCGTCGCCATGTTGGGTGCCAACATCGCAGCCCCCTTGGCCATGCCGCCGACTCTGAAGCCGTCCCCAATCACGACGACCTGCTTGGGGACAGTGTCGGTCGTCATCATGGCCCGTGCCGCCTGTGCGGCGGCCTCTTCACCGTCGCGTCGCGCCATGACGATCGACCCGATCTCGGGGATGACCACATCGATCGGGAACGGGATACCGATCAGTCCCGTCTGACAGACCAGGACCTCCTCGGCGGTGGCACCGATGTCCCCGGCCACCGCGAGGCAGAGGCGCTCAGCCGCGGCACGGCCGCCGGCCCCGGTCGCGGCATTGGCGTTCCCCGACGTCAGGATGACGCCCGCGGCGCGACCGCCGGTGGCGGCCAGATGGGCTCGGCTCACCTGGACGGGGGCCGCCGCGGCGAGGTTGGCGGTGAACACGCCGGCCGCCGGCACGGCGCGCCCGTCGGCGGTCGCGACGACGGCGACGTCCGGCACTTCTTTGGCCTTGATTCCGGCGGCACCCCCGACTGCGACGAACCCCCGTGGCGCGGTGACACTCATGGGAACAGCCCCGCCAGCGGGAGCCCCGTCGTCTCGGGAAGTCCGAGGGCGGCATTCGCGCACTGGACTGCCTGGCCCGACGCACCCTTCACGAGGTTGTCGAGCGCGCACAATGTCACGACCCACCCGGTCCGCGGATCCACCCGCGCCGTCACGTGGGCGGTGTTCGAACCGGCAGTCGCTTTGGTCGAGGGTGGGTCGTCTGTCACCACCACGAAGGGCTCTTCGTCGTAGGCCTCGTGCAACACCTCCATCACCCCAGCGGTCGAGAGGACCCGACCGGCAGCCGCCGGCCTGCTGTAGCAGGTGGCCAAGATCCCCCGCACCATCGGCGCGAGGTGCGGGGTGAACAAGACGCTCGCGTCGGGGCCGAGGATCTGCTCCATCTCGGGGGTGTGGCGATGGGTCAAGAGGCCATATGCGGTGAAGTCTTCGTCCACCGTGCCGAAGTGCAATGAGTCCTTCAGGCCGCGGCCTGCGCCCGACACGCCGGACGCGGCGTCGACAACGATGCCGGCCTGCTCGACGACGCCGCGCCGCACCAGCGGTGCCGAGCGCGAGCCCGGCCGCCGTCGGGTAGCACCCCGCCGCTGCCACGAGGGTGGACCCGGCGAGTGGGGCTCGGAACAGCTCGGGCAGTCCGTAGGTGGTCTCGGCCAGGAGGCGCGGCGCACCGTGCTCCGCCCCGTACCAGACCGGGTACTGGGCGGCGTCGCGCAGGCGGAAGTCCGCCGCCAGGTCGACCACCACACCCACCCGCCCGCGCAACTCGGGGACGATGCGCTGGGATTCGCCGTGGGGCAGGGCGCAAAAGACGAGGTCGAGGCCGTCGAGCAGCACAGGGTCGTTGTCGCCGTAGACGAGACCGGGGTAGGCCGCCGCCAGTGAGGGTGTGTGGACACCAACCGCCTCGCCGGCGTGGGAGTGGGCCGTGACCACCGCCACCTCGAAGGTCGGGTGCCCCGCCAGGAGGCGGAGCAATTCGGCCCCCGTGTACCCAGAGGCCCCGACGATCCCGGCTTTCATTGCATCACTATACACGCGGATGCATAAACATTCAGAAGTTGTGCCTGCGAACGTTGAAGTCGGGCTCCGGCCGTGCCAATTTCGTCCGTATACGTATCCTTCCGAAACTCGATTAACGAAGGATATCGGCATAACCTTCGTTAAATACCGGGCGATCCGGAATAAACGAAGGCTACGTATACGGACGCGACGAGCTCCCCAACCTGGCTTCCGCCCCTCCCACGCCTTCGCTCGAGGCTCCTGGACGCCTGGAGCCCGGCCTGGTCGCCTGAACGCCTGGCCTGGTCGCCGCGACCGGCCCCACACCAAGGGTCACGCAGGCAGTACACGCTTCTGCCAGAACATCCCCTCGCCCGCCACCTCGAAGCCCAGCATGTCGTTCACCGCGATCATCGGTGCGTTGACGGCTGCGTTGCCGGTGACGATCAGACGGACGTCCGGAGCCCGTACAGCGAGGGCTTCGATGTTGGCGATCTTCACGGCGAGCCCCAGCCGGTGCCCGCGGTGCTCGGGATGAACGACTGTGGCCAACTGCCACGCCTGCCCGGGAATGTCTGGCGACAACAGCAACTCGCTCATGGCGACGAGTCGGCCTGTCGGTGTGTGCTGCGCAACGGCGACCAGCTTCGAGGTGCCGCGAGCCACATGCAGGTCGTCGCTCTCGCGCAGTCGCCCCGCGTCCCAGGTCTCCTCCTCGTGCGCGCTGTCACCCGCGGGTTCGTCAGTCGACATGCGTCGGAACAGCTCGCACTCGTCCTCGACGAACTCCTCGGGCCACGGCGCGTCGAAGGTCAGGACGCGGTAGTCGGCCGCGGCGCGTGCAGCGGCCACGACGCCACGTACCTCGTCGAGCCGAGCCGCCTCCACCGGAACACGGAGATGCCGCCGGTTTCCGGCGAGGTTCGGGACGAACCCGACGTTGACCGCGAAGGCTCGCGACGGGTGGTCCGAGGCGACGGAGACCGGTACGTCCACGATGGAGTTGAGAACCTCACGCCCATCGGCGGCGGCCACCTCGCTCATGCGTTCCACGATGGCGGTACCGACACCGCGGCGCCGGTGGGAGGGGTGTACGGCGACCGTGACCTCCATGGCATGGAAATTGTCGCAGAGCGAACGCTCCATCAGGCCGACGCCGAGAATCGGCCCGCCCCCCTCCGCTGCGGCCACCATGTCGAAGCGCCGGGTCGTCCCGCGGAATCGGGCGAAGGCGCGGATGTCGCGCCGGGTGAACCCTTCGAGGTCTGGCCAGGTGTCCTTGTCCGACGCTCGGAGGACGTCGGCCGCCTCGGCCAACCCCGCCTCGTCGTCAGGTTCGATCCGACGAACTTCCACCGACCCACCTTGCCACGGGTCAGCGCAAGACGGCCCCGAATTCCTTCTCGACCGACTCGATGCAGCGGGCCCGCAAGGTGCCAACGTCCTCGTCCGTCAACGTCCGCTCGGGCGAGCAGAAGCGCAAGCGGTACGCCAAGCTGCGCGAGCCCTCGTCGATACCCGTGCCCCGGTACACGTCGAAGAGGCGCACCGACTCGAGCAGGTCCCCCGCCGCGCTGCGCAGCGCGCCCGCGACCGCGTCGGCCGGGTGCGCGTCCCGGACCACGAAGGCCAGGTCGATATCAGAGGACGGGAAGCGGCTCACCGCACCGACCACCGTGACCCGGCGCGGCACGCGGTTCTGGTCGAAGAGCGCGCCAAGGTCGACCTCGAGCCAGCCCACCCGGCGCGCCACCGAGGCGCCGCCGGCGACACGGGTGAGGCCGAATGAGGTCGCGACGTCGGGGTCGATCTCGCCCACTGCGCCGAAGACCACCTCGCCGCCCGAGACGTCCTGCGCCACCAGGTGCGCCGAGCGGGTGGGGTGCAAGCCCGGGAGCGCGCCCACCCGAGCGCCGTCGCCGTGAGGGACCAAACGGACGCCGTCGAGGCGGAACGCGTCGGACAGGACGTGCCACGCCGCGACGGCGGTGCGCGCGTCGTCGTCGGCCAGGGCGAAGACGCCAGAGAGCAGCTCGCGCTCACCTGGCAACTCCGCTCGCTCCATGCCCCCGGCGCCCGCGCGCTCGACGACACGGGGAGCGCCCTCCCCCGGATGTGAGAACACCACGCCGACCTCGAAGAGACGGATGTCGGCCTGCCTGCGGCTCGCGTTGTAGGACAAGGCACCCAACAACCCCGGCATGAGCGTGCGGCGCAGGAAGGGCCTGTCGGCGTCGAGTGGGTTCGACACACGCACAGCGTCACCGCTCAAGCCGACCTGGGCGTGGGCGTCGGCCGAGACGAACGTATCGGTCCAGCCTTCCGACGCGCCGAGTCCCACCAGGACGTCCTTGACCGCGCGCCGCGACCGCTGGAGCGCGGTCAGCCCACCGGGCTGCGGCCACGTCGGCACGTGCCGCGGCACCCTGCTGTAGCCAAACGTGCGGGCGATCTCCTCTATGACGTCGTCGACCCCATAGGGCTCGGGACGGACATCGGGCCGGTTGGTCGGCACTAACACCGTGACGTGCCCACCGGCGACTCCGAGTCCCGACGGCGAGGCCGACCCCCGGGAGCCCGACGGTCCCGCCCCCACCTCCTCGAGGATCGAGAAGCCGATGGGCTCCAACAGCCGCGCGATCTGCTCGGCATCGAGCGCCACCCCGATCTGACTCTGCACGCGCCCAATGGGCACCGACACCACGAAGGGCTCGGGAACGTCGCCGCGGACGTCGAGCATCCCATCGGCGACACGGACACCGGGCACGCTCTCGCCGAGAAGCTGGCAGAACCGGAGCACCGAGGGCTCGATGACCCACGGGTCGCACCCGCGCTCGAAGCGGGCCGAAGCCTCCGTGCGCAGCCCAAGCCGCTTGGACGTGCGCGCAATCGCCATCGGCGTGAAGTAGGCGGCCTCGAGCAGGACCTCGGTCGTGGACGCCGAGATCTCAGACGAGCCGCCGCCCATGATGCCGCCGATGCCCACCGGCGTGCCTTCGGCGTCGCAGATGAGGCAGTCGTCGCCGGTGTCGCCGAGGCTCCGACCCTGGACCCCGACCGTGCGCGTCACCCCGTCGAGGGTCTCGACGGTCTCGCCCGACCGCGCCCGGCGCACCAAGAGCCCGCGACCGGGCACTCGTGCCAGGTCGTAGGGATGAGTGGGTTGGCCGAGCTCGAGCATGACGTAGTTCGAGGCGTCGACGACGTTGTTGATCGGCCGCATCCCGGCGAGGAGGAGCCGGCGGGCGATCCACTGCGGCGACGGGCCCACCGTCACACCATCGAGCACGCTCACCGTGAGCCGGGGACACAACTCGGGCGACTCCACCGAGGCCGACGCGGCGGACTCCACCGGCCGGCCGCTGGACGCGGGCTGGGGCGGCTCGCGCAAGGTGAACGGCAAGCCGAGCCGGCCGGCCAGGTCGCGCGCGATGCCGGTCATCGACCAGGCGTCGGGGCGGTTGCCCTCGACGGTGATGTCGAAGACGACGTCGGGCACGAGGCCGAGCGCCTCCATGAGCGGGGTCCCCGGGTCGCCGGGCGCCTCAGGGCCCAAGACCAACAGGCCGGAGCGGTCGTCGGAGAGACCCAGCTCCTCGCCCGAACACAGCATCCCGTTGGACTCGATACCGCGCAGCTTCTTCCGGCCGATCTCGAAGCCGCCGGGCAGGATCGCCCCGACCGGCGCCAGCGGCACCCGGTCCCCCACCGCGAAGTTGTCAGCGCCGCACACGATCTCGAGCGGCTCCGCACCCCCGGCGTCGACCACTACGAGGCGGATCTTGTCGGCCCCCTTGATCGCCCGGATCTCGAGGACCCGGCTGACTACGACCTCGGCCAGCCCCTCCCCCACGCGCTCGATCGCCTCGACCACCAGGCCCAGGTCGTCGAGCGCGTCGCGCAGCACCCCGATGTCGTCGGGGAAGGCGGCAAAGTCACGGAGCCAGCTGAGCGGTGCGCGCACGGTCGTCGAATGGATCCTTCAGGTGGTGGGCCGGTGGGAGTTGGAGGGCACTGTCAGAACTGCGAGAGGAAGCGGATGTCGTTCTCGAGGAACGAACGCATGTCGGGCACTTCGTGGCGCATCTGGGCCAGTCGGTCGATGCCGAAGCCGAACGCGAAACCCGACCACTCGTCCGCGTCGATCCCGACGGCGGCGAAGACGGCGGGATCGACCATGCCGCACCCGCCGAGCTCGATCCAGCCGGTGTGCGAGCACGTGCGGCACCCCTCCCCCAGGCACAGCGTGCAGGTGATCTCGAGTTCGGCCGAGGGCTCCGTGAAGGGGAAGTAGGCCGGGCGCAGACGTGACTGCATGCCCGCACCGAAGTAGGCCTCGGTGAAGACCTGGATGGTGCCGGCGAGGTCGCCAAAAGTGATCTCGTGGTCCACGACGAGCCCCTCGATCTGGTTGAACACCGGGAGGTGCCGGGCGTCGGGGGTGTCGAGGCGGAAGCACTTGCCGGGCATTACCGCGTGGATCGGCAGCGTGCCGTCGCGCACCGCCTGTTCCATGAGGTGAATCTGCACCGGGGAGGTGTGCGTGCGCAGCAACACCGTCTCGGGCTCGCCGATGTCGAGGTACATCGTGTCGTACATGCCGCGGGCAGGGTGTGCCGGCGGCATGTTGAGAGCCTCGAAGTTGTACCAGTCCGACTCGGCCTCGGGCCCCTCGGCGATGGTGAAGCCCATGCCGACGAACACGTCCTCGAGCTCGGCTTGGGCCTGGGTCACCAGGTGCAGGTGACCACGGGCCAGCGGTGCGAGCACCCGATCGGGGATCACCTCGGTCAGGTCGAGGCGGTCTGCCCGCAGCGACGCCGCCCGCTCGCCCTCTGCCAACTCGGCCCGACGCACCTCCAGCTGTGCCTCGAGCCGCGCCCGCACCTCGTTCAGCCGCTGGCCGGCCTCTTTGCGAGCGTCCGGATCGAGGCCGCCCAGCTTTCTGTGCGCCCGGGTGAGGGCAGAGCGCTTGCCGAGGTACTCGGTCTCGACCTGGGCCAGCGCCTCGGTCGACTCCGCGTCCGCGATGGCCCGTTCGCCGGCGCCGGCGATGCCCTCGATATCGAGTTCCACGTTGTCAGTCACCATGTCTGGTCGTTCCACCACCCGAGTCATCACCCGCGTCGCCACCCGAAATGCTACGTGGCCCGGGACCGCCGCCCCGGCGTTGTCGGTATGCCTCGAAACACACCACGGCACACGCCACGCCGACGTTGAGGGACTCGGCTCGCCCCGCCATCGGGATGGCGAGCGATCCTGACAACGCGTCGCACAGCGCGGGATCCAACCCGGAAGACTCGTTGCCGAGGAACAGCGCGGTCGGCGCCGACCAGTCCAGTGCGGCATAGTCCTCGCCGCCATGCACCACGGTGGCCAGCGTGCGGAAACCCGCAGCCGACAGCTCCGCGGCCAGCGCGAGTGGTTCGGGCCGGACCGCGAGCGGCACGTGGAAGATCGAGCCCGCCGAGGCCCGCACCGTCTTGGGGTTGTAGGGATCGACCGACTCGGCGGCGTAGACGACCGCTGTCGATCCGGAGGCGTCGACCGCCCGCAGCACCGTGCCCGCGTTGCCCGGGTCGCGCACGTCGACGAGGACGACGACCAGCGCGCCCGGCCCGACGAGCGGCCGCCACGCCTCGGGACCCGCCGCCAGCTCCGCGAGCATCGGCAGGACGGCCACGGCGGGTTGCGGCGTCACGGTGTCGGCCACACGCTCGAGGACGCCCGGACCGAGCGGAAACAGCCGCGCCCCCGCCGCGGCGGCGCGCCGGCAGACCTCTTGGGTGGGGCGGTCGTCGGCACCTTCGGGTGCGACGTAGACGGACTCGATGGGCGCGCCGGCCTCGAGGGCGCACCGGATGAGCTCGGCCCCCTCGACCACGAAGGCGCGCTCGCTCCAACGCGCCGAGCGTTTCTGCAACAGCCCGCGCAGCCGGCGGACCCGCCGGTGCGTGAAGGCCAGTCGCTGCGTCAGGAAGCAACCTCGGCGACGGCCGCGTCGGATCCCGGCACCGCGGCGAGGGCAGCCTGCGCCGTCTCCACCAGCGCGGCGAACGCGGCGGGGTCGGCCACGGCCAGGTCGGCCAGCACCTTGCGGTCCACCTCGACGCCGGCCTGGTGCAGCCCGTTGATCAGCCGGCTGTAGCTGAGGCCGTGCTGGCGTGCCCCGGCGTTGATGCGCTGGATCCACAGCTTGCGGAAGTCACCCTTGCGGGCCCGGCGGTCCCGGTAGGCGTACTGCATCGAGTGCATGAGCTGCTCGTTGGCCGCCCGGTAGGAACGACTCTTGTTGCCGTAGTACCCCCTCGCCTGTTCGAGGACAGCGCGGTGGTGCTTCCGGCCGTGGACCGCACGCTTCACTCTGGCCATGGGGGTGCTCCTCTCTTCGGGTTCGATCGATGGCTCGATCGACGATCAATCGATGGGTCGGGGTGGGGGTGGGAGCGCCGCACCGGCGAGCGGACCCGCCCGGACTCGCCCGGACTTGCTCGGACGCGCCCGGACTTGCTCGGACGCGTCCGGTTGCGCCTAGATGCCGAGCATTCGGCGCGTCGCCTTCTCGTCCGCCTTGGCGATGTCGGCTTCGCGCCCGAGCCGACGGGTGCGCACGCTGGTCTTCTTCTCGAGAAGGTGGGAACGGAACGCCTTGCGCCGGCGCAACCGGCCGCTGGCCGTCACCTTGATCCGCTTGGCGGCTCCCCGGTCTGTCTTCATCTTCGGCATTGCGTCATCCCTCTTCGGCTGATGCGGCGACTTCGCTCGCCTCACTGACCCCACTGGCCTCTCCAGCCCCACTGCCCTCCGTCGCCTGCGCACCGTTGCTCGCGGCCCGGGCTCGCGGAGCGGCCGACGTGCCAGACGAGCCCGATGTGCCCTCGGAGCGCTGCTGGTTCGAGGCTCGGGACTGCGCGGCCTGGCGGGCCCGCTTGTCGGGGGCGAGCACCATGATCATGTTCCGGTTGTCGAGCTTGGGCTCGGCCTCCACCTTGGCCAGCCCCTCCATCTGCTCGGCGATGCGGTCGAGGATCCGCTTCCCGTGCTCGGGGTGGTACACCTCGCGGCCACGGAACATGATCGTGATCTTGACCTTGTGACCCTCGTTCAAGAATTTGGCCACCTGACGGGTCTTGGTGTCGAAGTCCCCCGGGCCGATCTTGGGCCGGTACTTCATCTCCTTGATCCCGACGTGGACCGTCTTGCGCCGGCTCTCCTTGGCCCGCTGGGCCTCGTCGAACTTGAACTTCCCGAAGTCCATGATCCGGCACACGGGCGGGTTGGCCATCGGGGCCACCTCGACGAGATCGAGGTCGAGCTCCTTGGCGATGGCCAAGGCCTCCGGCAGCGGCTTGATGCCTAGCTGCGCACCGTCGGGGTCCACGAGCCGGACTTCACGGGCACGGATTCGGTCGTTGATCCGATGCTCAGTTGTGGTTTCAGCGACGATGCGTCATCACACCTCTCACTCGGGCTCGCGGTCCTTCCGCAAGCCAATCGGTGGAGCGAGGCCGACCATCGGGCAGAGCCCGCGCCAAAGAGGCGATCGACCTGGCGCACGGTGCTCCCTGCTGCAGCAAGGGGGTGGCCAGGTGGAGGCCACTCAGTGGAGGCCCCGCTTCCATGTAGTCAAGACTGAATACAGTACCAGCATGAGCAGTCTGTGGACACCGTCAGGTGAGCATTTCCCCAAGAAGGAGGAGGCCGACGCCGCGTCGCCGCCTTCCAACCCCCCGGGCGACACCGATGTCACGGGAATGCCGCACGAGCTCACGGAGGAGGAGGCCCAGCGCCAGCTGGACCTCATGCGGGCGCAGTTGGCCACCACCTCGGCCGAGGTCGTGGTGGCGAACCACTGCTACGGCCTCTTCGAGCTGGCGGCCATCTACCTTTCGCAGGAGCCGCCCAAGCTGTTCGAGGCCCGTCTGGCCATCGACGGCCTCGGTGCCCTGCTCGACGGCCTGCGTGGGCGCCTCGGCGAGGCGGAGTCCGCGCTGCTCGAGTCACTGTCCCAGCTACGCCTGGCTTACGTACAACTGGAAGGGTCCGAGCGCACCGCCCACGAGAGCAGTGCAGCGGAGAGCGCGGCCGAGAACTCGAGCCCGACCGGGACCTGAAAACCCGCGTCCAGGAACATCTCTAGGAGGCACCGGGCAGCTCGGCCCGGGCCGCGGCCGCGGCGAGCCCCTCGACGGTCTCGCCGATGAAAGTCCCCAGCTGGCGCCGATAGATCCAGCCGCTGCCGGGCAACTTCGCCCTGAACGTCGCACGCCAATTGATCTCGGTGCCGCCGCCCGGGGACGGCCGCAGCGTCACCACTGCCTTGTACTCCCGCAGGGCCAGCCCCGCTTCGAGCACGTAGGCGAACCGCCGGCCGGGATGGCGCTCGACCACACGCTCGCGGCTCCGATGCCGTCCCGTGGTGAAGAGGCGCACCGCGCCGAGGCCCTCTGGAGAGGAGTCCCCGGGCTCGAGGAGCTCGAACGCGCCGATCGGTGACCAGTCCGGCCAGGTCGACCCGTCCGCCAACAGCGCGAAGACCGCCGCCGCCTCCCCGCTCGATGTCGCGCTCCGGTCGATCACCTGGTGTGCCATCGCTGCCTCCTCTGGGGTCCTCCGCCCCCTCCCGTCGGTGACTGTACCATTTGGTACATGGACGACCACTCGCCCTTCCCCCGCGCCCGGGAACGCCTCCTCGATGCGGTCATCGCCCACTTCACCGCCGAGGGCCTCGCCGACCAGAGCCTGCGACGCATCGCCGAGGCCACCGGGACGAGCCACCGCATGCTGCTGTACCACTTCGGGTCGAGGGAGGGTCTGCTGCTCGCCGTGGTGCAGGCCGTCGAGGTCCGCACCCAGCACGTGCTGGCCGCCGCCGCTGCGGATGTCGGTGCGGACCTCGGTGCGGACCTCGGTGCGGACCTCGGTGCGGATGAGGGGCAAGCGACCGACGAGCTGATCCGCCGCATGTGGGCCTATGTGGCCGATCCCGCGCTCGCGGGCTTCGAGCGGCTGTTCTTCGCGCTCTACGCCCGGGCGCTCCAGGGCGACGATGCGGCACGTCCACTTCTCGAAGGCGACATCGAGGCGTGGGTCGAGGCGAACGTCGCGCTGTCGGCCGCCGCCGGCGTGGCGCCCGACGTCGCCCGTCCCCACGCGCGCCTGGGCCTCGCCGTCGTGCGCGGCCTGCTCCTCGACCTCCTCGCCACAGGCGACCGCGCCGGCGTCGACGCCGCGCTCGAGGTCTTCGCGCGCCGCTACGCCGGGCGTTGGTGGGAGGTTCAGCCCGCCTCGCTGCCGGGCACCACGACCAGTGACCGCGCTTCGTAGCGACCTCGATGCCCGGGCGAGACCGTAAAGGCCACCGCAGCGTCGTCGTCGATGCGTCGGCTCCCGTCCGCGATGGCCGTGGCATGGAAGTCGAAGGTCTCGCCGGCGGCGTCCGTGACGGTGCCCAGGCCACGACGGGCGTCGAAGGCGGTCACCCGCCCGAGGCGGAGTCCGGCGGCATCGACGGGGCCGGCCACGTCAGTGGACGATCTTGGACAATGCGATCTCCAAGATGTCGGTCGCGCCATGGTCGCGCAGGGCCGGAATGAGGATGTTGATGTCGGACTTGGCCACCACCGCCTCGAGGGCGAAGGCACCGCCACCGGAGAGCTCCGAGATCGTCGGTGCGCGCAGTGAGGGGAGCAGGGCCAGGACGGCATCGAGGTTCTCGGCCGACACGTTGAGCTTCACGAGCACCTTGCCGCCGCGCCTCGAGCGTCCCCTGCAAGAGCGTGAGGATCTGCTCCATGGCATGACGCTTCTCGGGATCGGCGGCGGCGGCCGGGTTGGCGATGAGCTCGGTGTGCGACACGAGCAGCGTCTCGATCACCTTGAGCCCTGCGGCCCGCAGTGCGCTGCCCGTCTCGGTCATATCGACGACGGCGTCCGCGATGTCGGGCACCTTGGCCTCGGTGGCGCCATAGGACATCGCGACGTCGGCGTCGATCCCGTGCGCGGCGAGCGCCTTGCGGGTCAGTTCGGGGTATTCGGTGCTGACGCGCAGCCGACCGGGGCGATCCGCCACGGCGGTGGCCAGCTCGGCGAGCGACGACACCGCCGAGTCCGCACCCACGGCCAATACGACGCGGGCCGGATTCGAGGTCGCCTTCGAGTACGCGAGCTCGCCGAGCGAGACGACCTCGCTCCCCCGCTCCTCGATGCAGTCGCGCCCGGTGATCCCGAGATCGAACAGCCCATCGGCGACGTAAACGGGGATCTCCTGTGGGCGCAGGATGCGCACCTCGCTGATGCGGGGGTCGGCGATCGTGGCGCGGTAGGCGACGTCGGAGGCCCGGTTGACGGCCAGGTCGGCGTCTTCGAGGAGCTGCAGCGTGGCGCGTTCGAGCGAGCCCTTGGGCAGGACGAGGCGGAGCATGGGGGTAGATCTTCGCAGACCGGCCGAGCAGGGTCGCGCCCCGGTCGCGCCACGGGCCGCCGTCGGGCATGCTGGACCGGTGCCACCCCCTTACGACGTCTACAACTTCTTGAACCTGCTCGGCATCGAGATCCCCGACGTCGCGGCGGGCGAGGATCCCGTCGCCCACCTCACCGTCACCCATCCGCTGATCGCGGGCACGGGCTACTTGTGGGCCCCGGTCGTGCTCACGCTCGCCGACGCGCTCTGCGCGTTCGGCGTGAGCCACCACTGGCCCGACGGCGCGACGGGCTTCACCACGGTCGACTGCTCGGCCAACTTCGTCTCGAGTGCCAAGGAGGGCAACCAGGTCATTGCGACGGCGTCACCGCTGCACACGGGTCGCACGACACAGGTCTGGGACGCCACGGTGACCAACGTGTCCACCGAGAGGTTGATGGCGTCGTATCGCTGTACCCAGCTGATCTTGTACTGAGCGCTCCCGCGCTCGCGCGCAATACGACCTAGGAGAGGGGCGCGCTCCGCAGCAGGCGCACCATCTCGATCCCAGCGAGTGCCGCCTCACGACCCTTGTTGGTGTGGTCGGGTTCGGAGCGCTCGAGCGCCTGTTCGAGCGTCTCGGTCGTGAGGACGCCGAAGACCACCGGGACGCCGGTCGCCAGCTGCACGTGCTGGATCCCCGACGCGCACTCCCCCGCGACCAAGTCGTAGTGCCCGGTCTCGCCGCGGATGACCGCGCCGAAGCAGAGCACGGCGTCGACCTTCCCCGCCCGCGCGAACGCGCGGGCGACCATGGGGAGCTCGAACGCACCCGGCGCCCACGCCACCGTGACGTCGCGTCGGTCTGCCCCGGCTTCGATGAGCGCATCGAGGGCGCCGGTGAGCAACCGCAGGCTGATGCCGCCGTTGAAGCGAGCGCACGCGATCCCAAAGCGCAGACCGGTGCCACTGTGCCCGCCCTCGAGCTGGGCGCCGACCCGCGTGCCGACGTCTTCGAGCGCGCCGTCGGGCAGCGCGGCCAGATCGGAGCCGGCCATCAGACGGACCGTGCCGTCACAGGACGTCGTCGAGCCCGTGCAGCAGGTGGCCCATGCGCTCGCGCTTGGTGCGCAGGTACGCGATGTTCTCGGGATTGGGCGAGGCCTGCAATGGGACGCGTTCGGTGATGTCGAGGCCGAAGCCCTCGAGCCCGCCGTACTTGACCGGGTTGTTGGTCATCAGGCGCATGGTCGTCACACCGAGGTCCACGAGCATCTGGGCCCCGATGCCGTACTCCCGGCTGTCGACGGGGAGGCCCTGTTGCAAGTTTGCGTCCACCGTGTCGTGGCCCTCCTCTTGGAGCTGGTAGGCGCGGATCTTGTGCCCGAGCCCGATGCCGCGTCCCTCGTGGCCGCGCAGGTAGATCAGGACGCCGCGCCCCTCGCGCTCAATGAGGTCGAGCGCCGCGTGGAGCTGGGGGCCGCAGTCACAGCGCAACGAGCCGAAGACGTCGCCGGTGAGGCACTCCGAGTGCACCCGCACCAACACGTCCTCGGTGCCCGCCACGTCGCCCATCACGAGCGCAAGGTGCTGCTCGTTGTCGAGTACCGACTCGTAGACCAGCGCCCGGAACTCCCGCCCCGATGCGGGGATCCGCGCCTCGGACACGAGGCGGACGAGCTTCTCGTTCTGGCGCCGAAAGCGGACGAGGTCCGCGATGGAGATCAGCGGGAGGTCGTACTTCTTGGCAAAGCGCTCGAGGTCGGGTAGCCGTGCCATCTCCGACTTGTCCTCGGTGACGACCTCGCAGAGCACACCCGCCGGCGACAGGCCGGCCGCCCGGGCCAGGTCCACCGTGGCCTCGGTGTGCCCGGCGCGCTTGAGCACGCCGCCGGCGCGGTAGCGCAAGGGGAAGATATGGCCCGGCCGGTTCAGGTCGTTCGGCCTCGTCGAGGGATCGATGAGCGCGGCAATGGTTGCGGCGCGATCCGACGCGGAGATGCCGGTGGTGGTCCCGTGGCGGACGTCGACGCTGACGGTGAACGCGGTGCGTTGCGCCTCGGTGTTGGCCGTGACCATGAGGGGCAGGTCGAGCAGGTCGGCCCGCTCCGGCAGCAACGGGACGCAGATGACACCGGAGGTGTGGGCCAAGAAGAAGGCGATGTTCTCCGGGGTGGCCGCCTCGGCCGCCATGACCAGGTCGCCCTCGTTCTCCCGGTCCTGGTCGTCGACGACGACGGCCATGCCGAGGTGCCCGATGGCGTCGATCGCCTCTTGCACTGTCGAGAACCCCATCAGGCCGCCACCTCCACGCGCAGATCCTCACCGAGTCGTTCCACGGAGATCAACCTGCCCTTCCACACATCGTCAATTGTGCCAGCCCCTCGACCGGCGAAGAGCGGGCGGGCGTCGTCGCCGCCGAAAATGACCGGCGCCAGGTACAAGACGTAGCGGTCGACGAGGCCGGCGGCGTGGAAGTCGTGCGCCACGCTGGGTCCCCCCTCGACCAGCAGCTGCAGCACGCCGCGCCCCCCGAGCTCGCTCAAGACGTCACCGAGGTCGCCTGAGAGCTCGAGCGCGGGGAGGACCCGGGCCCCGCTCGGTACCGTGCCCAGCACGACCCGTAAGGGCTGGGACCGCTCGACGCCGTCGTCGAGGCGCACGGTCAACTCGGGATCGTCGGCCCGCACCGTGCCCGCCCCGACGAGCACCGCGTCCGAGCTGGCGCGCAGTCGGTGCACGTCGCGGCGCGCAGCCTCACCGGTGATCCAGCGGCTCGTCCCATCCGGCGCCGCCGTCCGGGCGTCGAGGCTGGCCGCCATCTTGAGCACCACCCAGGGCCGTCCGGTGCTCCGGTGCTTGAGGTACGGCGCCAGCTGCTCAGCGACCTCCGTGGCCGCCACGCCCACCTTCACCTCGATGCCGGCCGCCCGCAGCGCCTCGATGCCCCGGCCGGCGACCTTCGGGTCCGGGTCTTCGACGCCGACGACGACCCGGGCGACACCGGCCGCGATGATGGCGTCGGTGCACGGAGCCGTGCGCCCGTGGTGGACACACGGCTCCAGGGTCACGAACAGCGTGGCGCCCCGTGCGGCTTCAGCGGCCGCGGCCAGCGCCGCCACCTCGGCGTGCGGTCCACCCGGTGGGGCGGTCGCGCCCTCGAAGACCGCGGCGGCGTCGCTGTCGTCAGGTCCGGGCACGACGACGACGCAGCCCACCCAGGGGTTCGGAGATGTGCTGTCCCGCACCGTGGCCGCCAGCGCCAGCGCCCGGCGCATGTGCTCCACATCGACCATGGGTCACGTCCTCGTGCGGGGCAGATCCCCGCCCTCGTCCGTGCAATTATAGAACACGTTTCAGTTTTGTGTCGAGAAGGGCCGGTCAGGGGGGTGTGATTCGGAGTCCAGCGTTTCGAGCAGGGGGACCAGCTGGGTCACGTCGGCGACGAGGGCCGTGTGCGGCGCCGCTCGGAGCGTCGCCTCGTCGTGGGCACCACTCAGGACGCCGACGACCGCCCCCGCCCCGGCCCGGGCTCCCGCCTCGAGGTCGCTGGCGGTGTCCCCGACGACCACGACGGCGGAGGGGTCGGGCACGCCGAGCCGGGCCATGGCCCCGAGGATCATGTCGGGCGCGGGTCGGCCCCGCCCCACGTCGGCTGGCGACAGGGCCACGTCGACCTCGCCGCGCCAGCCCAGGGCGTCGAGCAGCGCGTCCCTCGTCGAGGGTGCGAAGCCTGTCGTGAGGCACACGGCCACGCCACGCCGGCGGAGCGTCCGCAGGACGTCGCGCGCGCCGGGGATCTCACTGACGCCGCCTGCCACCACGAGGGCCTCATAGGCCCTGGCGAACGCGGCCGTCGCCGCCGCGGCGGCCTCGGGCTCGAGCAGTCTGGCGAACACGTCGGCCTTCGACCACCCCATCGTCTCGCGCACCACGACCTGCGCCTCGGCGTCGCGCGCACTCCCGGGTTCAATGCCGGCGGCGCCGAGCGCGGTCGAGAACGCAGCCTCGACTGCGCCGTCGTCGCGCACGGTGGTCCCGGCCATGTCGAGGCACGCCAGCGAGAAAGGCCCGATCACGCGCTCACTCCCGCCGCGGCGAGCGTGTCCGCGGCGATCGCCGGGGCACAGGTCATGCCGCGGCCGCCCGGCCCGGTGACCGTGAAGACGCCGGGCGCGATCTCTTCGCGCAGGCAGACACCCCCGTCGGTGCACTGGGCGTAGACACCCTCCCAGCGGCGTCGCACCGGTGGGAGCCCGGTGCCCAGGATCGCCTCAGCCCGGGACTGGAGCTCCGTGGTCGGTTCCTCACAGAGCGCGAAGTCGAAGGGCTCCCCGTCGTGGTGGGTGTCGCCGATCGTCAGCCCCCCGTCGCTTCGCTGGACCATGAGCAGCTGCAGACGGTGTGCAGCGGCGACTGCGTTCTGCGCTCCGAGATCGTCCAGCGGCGCCACCTCGTAGGCGGGGTAGTAGCGCAACGAGTCCGCGTCGGCCAACGACGTGGTCAGGCGGGCGCCGAACGGTGCGGTCTCGAACATCTGCAGGCGGACGCGGCGGAGCTTGGACGCCACGCCCTCGCTCCCGGGCAGGTGGTCGAACGCAGCGCCGGTCGCCACCACGGCGAGGTCGCCCTCCCAGCGGGTCCCCGCCGCATCCACCAGCGAACGGGGCCCGGCCGCCACGACCCTCCTCCCCGCGTGGAAGCGGTAGCGCTCCCCTGCGGTGGCGGTCAGGTGGGCCCGGAGCGCGCCGAGCACGAGCCTCGGTTCCACGACGGCGTCCTCACTGCAGTGCAACGCGCCGAGGATCTCGCCGCGCACGGCGGGGTTGGCGGCCCGTGCTTCGTCGGGCTCCATGAACCGGATCCCGCGGGCCTCGGCCTCGGGCCGTCTGGCGAAGTCCGTCATCACCGCGCGTTCGCGTTCGTCGCGCGCCACCGTGAGCGACCCGGTGGCGCGGAACCCGATACCCGGCGCGGCCTCGCCGGCCTCCGCCCAACGACGGCGGGCCCGCCGCGCCACGTCCAGCTCCTCGCCACTGCGCCGGCCGCTGACCCAGACGAGGCCGAAGTTGCGCACGGACGCACCGGTGGGCGCGGCCTCGGCTTCGAGGTGATCGACTGCGAAGCCAGCCGCAGTGAGTTCCACGGCGTGCCAGGTCCCGAGGATCCCGCCGCCCGCCACGACGGCGCGCGGCGCAGTCTGCGCCCCGGTCACCCCGCTGCCGCTGTCATGAACGAAGCCGAGAGAATCACCCGGCCGTCCGCCCGGCACGTCGCGCCGCAGCGCGAATGGCCTCGGCCGCTTCCCACGGACGCGTGTGTCCGAAGATCGCGCTGCCCGCCACCAAGACGTTCGCGCCGGCCGCCGCGGCGACCGGCGCAGTCGCGGTGTCGATACCGCCGTCGACCTCGACGTCGACGGGCAACGAAGAGGCATCGACCGCCGCCCGAACCTGTTCCACCTTGCCCATGACATCTGCGATGAAGCTCTGGCCGCCGAAGCCGGGGAAGACGGTCATGCACAGCACCAGGTCCACCGCGTGGAGGTACGGCAAGACCGCATCGAACGGGGTGTCGGGGTTCAAGGCAAGCCCGGCGCGCAGGCCGAGGGTGCGCATCTGGTCGAGGAGCTCGTCTGTCTGACCCACCTCGACGTGCACCGTGCATCCGTCCGCGCCGGCCTCGGCGAAGTCCTTCAGATACCGTCCGGGCTCGGTCATCATCAAGTGGCAGTCGAAGAACAGCGGTGTGTGGTGACGCAACGACGCCACCACCGGTGGACCGATGGTCAGGTTTGGGACGAAGTGGGCGTCCATCACGTCCACGTGCAGCCAGTCGGCGGCCGGCGCGACCTCGCCAACCTGCTCGGCCAGCATCCCGAAGTCCGCCGAGAGCACAGAGGGCGCAATCCGCAAGTCCCCGGCTGGACCGGGATCGCGGCGCTGGCCCTTGGCCGGTGCCTGCACGCGTCCGGCCTCCCCGCTCAGCTGAAACGCGCCCAGCAGAGGATGCGGCGGAAGCCGTAGAAGTACGGCTCGCGCTCCCCCAGCTCTTCGATCAAGCGCTCCCGGTACCGCTCGACGAACTCGTCGAACAGCTCGGGGCTGAGGCGTTTGCGATAGGGCGTGAGCAGAGTGCCCATGACCCACTCGACTACTTCGCTCGTCGACTCGAGCTCGTGGCCGTAGACCTCCATTCGCACGACCTGATCCTTCGCCCCGAGCTCGTAGAGGAGATCGGCATAGAGCTCGGGAGAGAGGACGAAGCGACCACGGTCCTCGGGGAGGTCGCCGTACATGGCATCGATGAAGGGAGGTTCGTTCGCCACTTGGTGGGCCAACAGGTGCGACGGGTGGCGGTAGTTGGCGGGCACCTGGAAGGCCAGCTGCCCTTCCTTGCCCAGCGCGGTGCGCATGCGCGCGAGCAGGTTCAGGTGGTCGTCGATCCACTGCAAGGACGCGTTGGCGAACACCACGTCGAGATCCTCGCCGAGCCAATTCGCGATGTCGCCCTGCTGGAAGGAGAGCCCGGGCACCTCCGCAAAAGCGATCTGCGCCCGGGCCAGCATGGCCGGCGACGAGTCGATGCCGATCGTCTCTTTCGCCTGGAGTTCCTCGTGGAGGATCTTCGTGAGGTCTCCCGTGCCGCACCCCAGGTCGACCACGCGTCCACCGGGGACGGGATGGCACAACATGAGGAGGTCGTCGAAGGGTTGCTGCCGCTCCGAGCGGAATCGTTCGTACTGGTCTGGGCTCCACCCATCGATCGGAGTCACGGTCACCGGACTCATGTTCTAGTCCGTCCCAAGACGCTCGCCGTTCTCGGGTCGTACGCCGCGTAGCCACTCATCCGCTGACATGGGGGAACGGCTCTCGGGCTGCACCTGCCGCAGCACGATCGACCCCTCGCCGGTCGAAACGCTCGTGCCGTGCAGCGATCCCGGCGCGCTGGCGTCGAGCACGGCGTCGCCCACGGCGACGCCCGCATCCAGGACGCCCAGACGCCGGCCGCGGAACGTCGTCCACGCCCGACCAAGGCGCACGACCCGCGCCACTTGTTGCGCCGGTTGTGCCCATTGCAGGTGGAGATCCTCTGTCGTGATCTTGTCCGCGATGGTGATCTCTCCTCGCTGCGCCTCGGGGACAGGGAGGCCGGACACGCCGCTCGCAAGAGCGTCCACGACGAGCCGGCTCCCGACGATGACCAGCTCTTCGCGCAGCGTCGCCAACGTGATCTCGTCGTCGATCCGGACGACGCGCGTTGCGTAGACGGGGCCGCTGTCGAGTCCTTCTTCGACCTTCATCAAGCACACACCGGTTTCTCGATCGCCCGCGAGGATCGCCCGTTCGACCGGCGCCGCGCCGCGCCAGCGCGGCAGCAACGAGAAATGCAGGTTGACCATCGGGACCTGCTCGAGCAGACGGGCGGGGATGATGCGCCCGAAGGCCACCACGACTGCCAGCTCCACGCTCGCATCGAGCAGGTCGTCCATGTCATGGCTCACCGTGATGCCGAGCTCCGTGGCGGTGGCCTTGACCGGGCTCGGCGTGGTCTCTCCACCCCGGCCACGGCGCCGGTCGGGTCGCGTCACGCAGAGGGCGACGTCGTGCCCCGCCTCGACGAGCGCGCGCAGTGGCGGCACGGCCAGCTGTGGGGTCCCGAGGTAGGCCAGGCGAGCCATGTGTCAGCTCACCGTAGGGCAGCGCCGCACAGGCGCGGCCGAGGCCGGTCGCTCCCCGACGCGCAGGGCGAACGGTGGCCGGCTCAGTCGGAAAGGAGATTCGCCAGCCCGTCGGGGTCCGACGACGGACGGTGCAGCGTGCGGCTGCGCAAGATCTTGAGCGCCTCCTTGCGTTGTTCCTCGTCGAGTCGCTCGACCAGCAGGATCCCGTCGAGATGATCGAGCTCGTGCTGGAAGACGCGGCCCTCCATCTCGGAGGCCTCGATGGAGATCTCGTTCCCGTCGAGGTCGAGACCCACCAGGTGCACCGTGTTGGGTCGCACGATCTCCCAGCTCAGTCCCGGCACCGAGAGGCACCCTTCGTCGAACGCCCACTCGCCGTCGCTCTCGACGATGCGGGGGTTGATCACGGTGCGGGCCCCGTCGCCGATGTCATAGACGAAGACGCGCCGTTGCACCCCTATCTGGTTGGCCGCCAGACCCGTGCCGGGCGCGGCATACATGGTCTCGACCATGGACTCGACCAGGCTGGCCAGAGCGCCATCGATGTCTTCGACCTCACGCGTACGCTCCCGAAGTACGGGGTCGCCGTATTGGCGGATGGGCAGGCTGGCCATCCCCCCATTCTACTGGGGCCGCCTCCCCGAGACGTTCCTCTCGATCGCCGCGGGGCGGCCTCCACGAGGCAATCACAAGGCAATCACAAGGTACTCACAAGGCAAGGGGATCCACGTCGACTCGCAGGCCCCTCCCCGGTGGCCGGGGAGCGTGGGCGAGCGCGTCGCACAGCGGGACGTGCGAGTCGGCCCGCACCAAGAACCGGTCTTCACCCAGAGCAGAGACCGACACCGCACCCCCTCGCACCTCGGCCACGCGGGCGAGCGCGTCCGCGAAGGCCGGCGCCAGCGCTCCCGAGACCAGCGCCAGGGCGGCGAAGGGCGGGAGCGCCGACGTGCGACGGATGGCCATCTCTTCGGAGAGCACCGCTGCAGGCTCACCTCGGGCGACCGCTTCGAGCACGGCGTGGTCCGGCACCCGGGTCTGGACCTGCACTCGCGCCCAGGGTCTGCCGTTGCCCCGCGCGCCGACGAGTCGTCCGGCCCGGACGAGCAACGCGAGGGTCTCCTCGGTCGCCGACAGACGGGCCGCAAGCAGGTGCAGGTCGACGTCGAGAAAGGCGACGGCCGCCGCACGGCGCACTCGGTGCAGGACTGCCTCGGTCCCCACGAGAACCGGCGAGTCTGGCAGCGGGGCCCCGCCGGAGGCGCCGGCGCCCGTCACCTCACCGACGTCCGTCCCGAGCAGCGCTGCGAGCTCCTCACGCAGCTGGCTCACGCCGACGCGCAGCGTCTTCATGCGCAGATGTCCACAGCTGGCGCAGACCACGGGCCGCGCTGCGCCACAGCGCGGGCAGCGCAATGCCTCCTCGTCCCGGCGCCGTTGCGCGGCCGCGCCACAGCGAGCACAGCGGGCGAGTTCCCCGCAGCGGCGGCAGGCGAGGAGTCGCGCGCCACCGGTCCGGTTGTAGATGCACACCAACGGCCCACGGGACGGGGCAGCCGGATCATCGAGCACGGCGCGGGCGAGACGCACGAACTCCTCGGAGAACAGGCCGGTGCGGGGGTCCGCACCGCGCCGGTCGACTCGCTCGAGGGCGGGCCAACCCGCTCGCTCCTGCGTCGGCGTAAGCGCGAGAGTCCGCATCTGGGGCTGGGCAGCAAGCGACACCGGCGGGACCGGGGAGGCGAGCACGCACGGGACCCCTTCGCGTCGGGCGCGCTCGATGACGACGTCGACGGCACTGTAGGTCGGTGCGCTCTCTTCGATGTAGGCGGCGTCGTGCGCGTCGAGCACGACGGCAGCGGCCAGGCGCGGCACGGGCGCCCAGGCGGCGGCGCGACTCCCGACGACGACCGGCCATCCCGCGCGCGCGTCCTCCCAACTCGCAGCGACGGGGTACCCCCGCCGTTCGAGACGGGCGGCGAGCCGCTCGGCCCAACCGCTCGAAGGCACGAGCACGAGCACGCTGCCGGGGCCCGCGTTGGGTGGCACCTCCTCGAGCACGGAGAGGACGAGGTCGATCAGGTCGGTCGTTGGTGGCAGCCGTGCCATCGTGATTCCTTCGCGTGCCCATGCTCCCTCCCATTCGGGCGCCGCCGGCGGGACAGCGGGAGCGGGCCGAGAGAGAGCGGGGAAGGGAGGCGGCAGGGGCATCGCACGAACGACTGCAGCTGGTGACGCGGTCCGCAGGAAGAACGACTGCGGGCCGGCCCAGCGCCACGAAGCCCAGGCCGTCAACTCGACAACAGCCGGCGGTGGGCCCCACCCGAGCCACGACTTGAGTGGGAGCACCTCGACGCCCTCGGGTGCGGGTGCGTCGTCTTCGACGACCCAGCCTCGCACGCTGCGGCCGTGCAGGGGGACGCGCACGCGGGTCCCGACGCGCACGTCACGGGCCCACGCGTCAGGCACCGCGTAGTCGAATGTCTTGGAGAGCGCCGCCACCTCCGTGCGTACGCGCACAGCGCGGACCGCGGCGCGGGCCTCAGGAGGCGGCGCCACTGTCTCGACGGTCGTGTCGTCACCCATACGCGACGACGGCTCCCCTCAGGGGAGCGGGAGGACGCTCAGAGCCCGAGCGCGGCCCGCAGGTCGTCCACCCGCGGGGTGGCTTCCCACGTGAACTCCTTCTCTGAACGGCCGAAGTGCCCGTAGGCAGCCGTCTTCTTGTAGATCGGCCGGCGTAGCTCGAGGTCGCGCGCGATGGCGGCAGGCCGCAGGTCGAAGAGCTCGCGCACTGCATCGGCGATCTTCTGGGGGTCCGCCGACTCGGTGCCAAAGGTCTCGACCAGCAACGAGACCGGATGGGCCACGCCGATGGCGTAGGCCACCTGCACCTCGCACCGAGACGCTGCGCCGGCGGCGACGACGTGCTTGGCAACCCATCGCGCGGCATACGCAGCCGAACGGTCGACCTTCGACGGATCCTTCCCCGAGAAGGCGCCGCCACCGTGCCGGGCCATGCCGCCGTACGTGTCGACGATGATCTTGCGGCCGGTGAGGCCGGTGTCGGCGTGTGGTCCGCCGAGCTCGAAGATCCCGGTCGGGTTCACGTAGATGCGCAGGTCCTCGCTGTCGAGGTCCGTCGGCAGCAGCGGGTTGATGACGTGCTCGATGAGGTCCGGCCGCAGCTGCTCATCGAGGTCGATCCCGGGGGCATGCTGCGTCGAGATCAAGACCGTGTCGATACGCACGGGTCGCCCGTCCTCGTAGACCACCGACACCTGCGTCTTGCCGTCGGGCCTCAGGTACGGCACGGCCGCGGCGCGGCGAACCTGGGACAGCCGCTCGGACAGCCGGTGAGCGAGCCAGATGGGGAGCGGCATCAGGTCCGGAGTCTCGGCGCAGGCGTAGCCGAACATCATCCCCTGGTCGCCCGCTCCTTGCGCGTTGAGCACATCCTCGCCGCCCTTGCCGCTGCGCAGTTCGAGCGCGGCGTCCACTCCCTGCGCGATGTCAGGCGACTGGGCGTCGAGCGAGACCAAGACACCACACGTCTTCCCGTTGAAGCCGTAGGCGTCGTCGTCGTAGCCGATTGCGCAGACCGTCTCACGAACCAGCGCTGCAATGTCGACGTAGGTCGAGGTGGTCACTTCACCCGCGACCACAACCAGGCCCGTCGTCAGAAGCGTCTCACAGGCGACACGGCTCTCGGGGTCTCCTTCCAAGATGGCGTCGAGGACGGCGTCCGAGATCTGGTCCGCCATCTTGTCCGGGTGTCCTTCGGTGACCGACTCCGAGGTGAATGTGGTCTTCACGTGGCGCTCCGCTTCTCCTTGTAGTGGGCAATGGCCCTGTCCAATACCCCATTTGCCACCGCATCCTTGGATGTCAGCGGAATTTCGGTGGTGCTCCCGTCTGCCCCCAAGATGACCACAGCGTTGGTGTCGTGGTCGAACCCGGCTCCGGGTGCGCTCACATCGTTCACGACGAGCAGGTCGACCCCCTTGCGCTCGAGCTTGCGCCTGCCCCGTGCCAGTGCGTCGTGCGTCTCGGCGGCGAACCCGACCAGGACCTGGTCCGGACGCCGCCGCGCGGCGAGACCGGCGAGAATGTCGGGCGTCGCCTCGAGGACGATGTCTGGAATCCCGTCATCCTTCGAGAGCTTGGTGCCTACCGGGCGCTTCGGACGGAAATCCGCCACGGCGGCCGCCATGATCACGACGTCGGCCTCCTCGGCCGCGGCCCCGACCGCCTGCTCCATGTCGGCGGCGGTCTCCACCTCGACCCTGCGGACCGCCCGACCCACATCCGAAGGCAGCGCCAGCGACGACGAGGTCACGAGCGTCACCATGGCGCCACGCCGGGCTGCTGCGACGGCGAGCGCGTGACCTTGCTTGCCCGAAGACCGGTTCGAGATGAAGCGCACTGGATCGAGTGGCTCACGAGTGCCGCCGGAACTGACCACGACATGGAGACCCTGCAGATCGCGGGGTCCGGCCGCGCCGAGGCGCTCGAGCACGCGCTCGACGATCACCGACGGATCGGCAAGTCGGCCCTCTCCCGAATCGCCTCCGGCCAGCCGGCCGCTCTCGGGCGGGACGATCTCGACGCCCCGTCGCGCCAGGACGGCCAGGTTGTCGCGTACCGAGGCGTGTTCCCACATCTCGGTGTGCATTGCGGGGCAGACGATGACGGGGGCGCGGGTGGCGAGAAGGGTGGCGCACAAGAGGTCGTCGGCGAGGCCCGCTGCGTACCGAGCGATCGTGTGCGCGGTGGCCGGCACCACTACGACGAGCTCGGCCGTCTGGCCCAGTGTGGTGTGCGGAATCGGCGACGACTCCTCCCACAGTGATCGCTGCACCGGCTCCGAGGCGAGCGCAGAGAACGTCACGGCGCCGACGAACTTCGTCGCCTCCTCGGTCAGCACCGGCGTCACGTGAATGCCGGCGTCGACGAGCCGGCGGCAGACCTCGACAGCCTTGTAGGCGGCGATCCCGCCGCACACGCCGAGGACGACGCGCGGGCGGTGGGTGCTCTGCTCCGTGGTCACCGGGCGCTCTCCGGTTCCGAGGTGTCCGGCCATCGGCGGCGTCCGCCGTGCCCCTGCGTCCTGCGCCTAGCTGGCGCTCGGGTCGTCGTCCCCGACGTCGAGCGCCTCGATCACGTCTGCGCCCTCCTCCTCGCCGAGCAGGCCCGCCTCCGCGGCGTCGGCGATGGCGGCGGCCAGTGCGGCCTCCTCCTCGGGGTCCGAGCGGCTGTACGTTGCCTTGCCCGAAGCGATCTCTTCGAACGCGATGGAAACGGGCTTGCCCGACACCGACGCCACCTGGGGCGGGACGACCTTCCCCAGGCCCTCACCCAGGCTGTTGTAGTAGGAGTTGATCTGGCGGGCGCGGGCCGAACCCAGCGCGACCAGGGTGAACTTGGAATCGACTTTGTCCAAGAGCTCTTCGATGGGTGGGTCCATCAGCGTGTGGCGGCCTTGGGCCATCAGGAATCCTCCGGGTTCTCGGCGCAAGAGGCAGCCGATCGCGTCCGATCAACTATAGCCGTCAGCTCGGCAACGGCCCGATCAAGGTCATCGTTGACCACCGTGTGGGCTGCGATTTTGGCACCCCGCTCCACCTCTTCGCGACCCAGCTCGACGCGACGTGCAATGTGCTCGTCGCTGTCGCCGCGAGCCTTCAGCCGCTCCGCCTGCACCTCGGGCGACGGAGGCATCAGCAGGATCACGGTGGCGTCGGGTCGCTTGGCCAGGACCTGCTCGGCTCCTTGGACGTCGATCTCGAGGAGGACGTCCGCACCGGGCGGCGGGTCGGGGATCGGTGTCCCCATGAGGTGGTCGAGGAACTCGGCCCATTCGAAAAAGCCACCCCGAGCGATCGCGTCCTCAAAGGTGGAGCGATCGACGAAGACGTACGCGGCCCGCTCGCGTTCTCCGGGCCGTGGCGTGCGTGTGGTCCAGCTGCGGCTCAGCCAGAGCCGCGGATCGTGAGCGACCAGCTCCGTGGCGACCGTGCCCTTGCCGGCCCCGCCGGGGCCGATGAGCACGAAAATGTGCGGTTCAGCGCGCAGTCTCTTTGAGCAGCGCCTCGCGCTGCTTGGCGCCGAGCCCCTGCAACCGGCGGCTGTCACTGATGCCCACGGTCTCCATGAGGCGGCGGGCCTTCACCTTGCCCAAGCCTGGCAACGACTCGAGCACCGAGACCACCTTCATCTTGCCGATGGTCTCGTTGGAGTCGGCCTGCGTCAGAAGGTCCGCGAGCTGCAGGGAGCCCATCTTGAGCTTGTCCTTGACCTCGGCCCGCTCTCGGCGAACCTTTGCGGCCTTTTCCAGTGCAGCGGCGCGCTGCTCGGGGGTGAGTGCGGGAGGTTGCGGCATGGCGAGACCATAGCGCCTCGGCTCGGAGCGGTCACACCCATTTTTGCCACTTCAGCCCATTCGAGCTGCCAGTTCGCGCACGAGCGACTGCGCCTGCCGCCGGACGTCGCCGGGATCCGGTCCGGCGCGGAGCAGACCCCGGGAGCTGCTCGGCAACACGGTGCCGGCCGGACACCCGGCGAACCGCTGCGCGATCTCCTCGGGACCTGCACCTTGCGCCCCCAGACCGGGAGCCAGAATTACCCCTCCGAGCTGGGATAACGGGAAAGCTGAGGGCTCAAGGGTCGCGCCGACCACCGCGCCGACGGTCCCCGACGGCAGAGCCGCCGATGCATTCAACGTGGCGATCTCGTCGAAGAGCATGTCTTCGACGCTGGAGCCGTCCGCGGTGACCGCCTCCTGCAATCCCCGGCCTTCAGGGTTCGAGCTGCGCACGACGACGAGCACGCCGCGCCGGTTGGTTCCGGCCAGCCGCACAAGTGGCACCAATGCACCCAGCCCGAGATACGGGTGCACGGTCACGGCATCCACCGCGAGTGGGCTTGCGTCGCCGAGCCATGCGTCGGCGTAGGCCTCCGCCGTCGTATCGATGTCGCCGCGTTTGGCGTCCGCGATCACGATGAGCCCGGCGGCCGTCGCGTCGGCGATGAGGCGCTCCAACGCGGCAATGCCTGCCGAGCCGTGCCGCTCGAAAAACGCGACCTGCGGCTTGATGGCCGCCACCGTTCCCGCAAAGGCCTCGACACAGACGGCGGCGAACGCGTGCAGGCCCGAGGCATCGTCACTCAAGTCCCACGACCGCAGGAGCGCACTCGAAGGATCGACACCCGCGCACAGCGGGCCCGTCGCTCGCACTGCCGCCGCAACGCGATCGCCGAAGCTGTCAGTCATCGGATTCTCCGACGTGACGCGACGGGACCGACACGGTGGGTTCGCCCGATGTGGGCGCGCTGGGTGCGCCGGGCGCGCCGGGTGCGCCGGGCGCCGGCGCGTTGGCCTCGGCACCGCGATGCTCTCCCGCGAACGCCCTCGCCCGCGCCGCTGCCCTCAGTTGGCTGACCGTGGTGTCCTGCGCCTCGCACCAGCGCGCGAGTTGCCGGAGCACCTTCCACGGTGCCCGCGGGTCCCGGAACGTGGCCGTGCCGACTTGGACGGCATCAGCGCCCGCGTGGAGCAGCTCGACCGCATCACGCCCGCCGGCGACCCCACCGACCCCGACGATGGGCAGCTCGGGGAAGGCGGCCCGGCACTCCCAGACAGCCCGGACGGCGACCGGGTGGACGGCGGCGCCCGAAAGCCCGCCCCCGCCGGCGCCGAGGACCGGACGGCCGGACTCGGCGTCGAGGGCCATCCCGAGCAGCGTGTTGACCAGCGTGAGCCCGTCCGCTCCGCCCTCGACGGCCCCGGTCGCGATCTCGACGACGTCGGGGACGTTCGGGCTGAGCTTGGCCCAGCGAGGCAGGCCACACGCCGTCGCGGCCAGGACACGCGCCGTGGCCTCGGGCGAGTGGGCGAACATCCGCGAACGGTCCTCGACGTTCGGGCAGCTGACATTGACCTCGAGCGCCGCAATACACGATCCGGACCCTCCGTGCGCCGCCCCGGCCACGATCTCCGCGGCGCGGGCGTAGTCGGCCACGCTCTGGCCCCAGATGCTCACGACGACCCGCGCGCCCGCCGCACACAGCGCGGGCAGATCCGACGCGATCCACTGCATCAGCCCCGGCCCCTGCAGTCCAACACTGTTGAGCATGCTCGGACCGACCTCGTGCACCCGGGGAGCCGGATTGCCCGGCCACGGCCCGACCGACATGGACTTGACCACCACGGCGCCGAGGTCGGCGAGCGCGCCGTACTCGGCCAGTTCGGTGCCGTGACCAGAGGTGCCCGAGGCGGTCATGATCGGGTTTGGGAGGATCACTGCGCCGACCTCGGTCGCCAGGCTGGTGATGCGGGCGGCACCGGGCATCGTCACGACGCACGCTCCGACGAGACAGGGTGCTCCGACGAGACAGGGTGCTCCGACGAGACAGGGTGCTCCGACGAGACAGGGTGCAGGTCTTGCAACGGCCGCACCTCGAGCGGGTGCGCGCGGGCATCGGCGACCCCTGCTGCGGCAGCGCGCGCGGCGGCCAGCGTGGTGAGACACGGCACCTTGTGGGCGACCGAGGCGGTCCGGATGTGTTGGCCGTCGGCGCGCGGGCCCAAACCGCGGGGTGTGTTGACCACCAGTTGCACCTTGCCCTGGGCGATCAGGTCGACGGCGTCCGATGCCACTCCCTCCTCCCCCACCTTCGCCACGAGCGTGTCCACGTCGAGACCCGCCGAGCGCAGATAGCCCGCCGTGCCGAGCGTCGCGGCGATGCTGAAACCGAGCCGGCTGAACTCGCGCGCGACCTCCAGCCCGGCCGGCTTGTCGCGGTCGGCGAGTGAGAGGAACACGGTGCCCGCGTCGGGCAGCCGCGTGCCCGCAGCCATCTGGCTCTTGGCGAAGGCCAGCCCGAACGTGATGTCGACCCC
This sequence comes from uncultured Acidimicrobiaceae bacterium, assembly GCA_963725895.1. Taxonomy (GTDB): domain Bacteria; phylum Actinomycetota; class Acidimicrobiia; order Acidimicrobiales; family RAAP-2; genus Bog-473. The sequence continues at coordinate 658,844 of CAVSAJ010000001.1, forward strand.
CATGACCTCCCCGGTCGAGCGCATCTCGGGCCCGAGCAGCGTGTCCACGCCCGGGAAGCGGTCGAAGGGCAGGACGGCCTCCTTGACGCTCACGTGGTCCAGCACGCGCACCCGGTCGATCGCATCGGGCGGCAGCAGGCCTTCGGCGCGGAGCTCAGCCAGTGTCTGGCCCACCATGACCCGGCTGGCCACCATGGCGAGCGGCACGCCGGTCGCCTTTGCGACAAAGGGCACTGTCCGGCTGGCCCGTGGGTTCGCCTCGAGCACATAGGCCTGGCCGTCCTTGACGGCATACTGCACGTTGATCAGGCCCCGTACGCTCAGCGACTCCGCCAGCGCACGGGTGTAGCCCTCCAGTGTTGCCACCACGGCCGCCGGCAGCGTCTGAGGTGGCAGCGCACACGCAGAGTCGCCCGAGTGCACACCCGCCTCTTCGACGTGTTCCATGACACCGGCGATCAGGACCTCGCCGGCGCCATCGCGCACGGCGTCGACGTCGACCTCGACGGCGTCCTCCAAGAAGCGGTCGACGAGCACGGGCCGCTCCGCCGTCACACCGCCCTCGCGCGCCAGACGCGCCGGTCGTCATCGACTGCATCACCCGGCGCACGCCGTCGTCGTCGTAGACGATCTCCATGGCCCGGCCGCCCAGGACATAGCTCGGTCGCAGCAGTACCGGGTACCCGATGCGCCCGGCGACGGCCAGCGCTTCGGCAGCCGTCGTGGCGGTCCCGCCCGGCGGCTGTGGGAGATCGAGCTCCCGGCACAGTGCGTTCCAGCGCTCGCGGTCCTCGGCCAGGTCGATCGACGCCGGGCTCGTGCCGAGCACCAGCTCGGGGGGCAATGACCCCGCCAGCTTGAGCGGCGTCTGGCCCCCGAGCGACACGATCACCCCCGCGACGCTCCCACCGGCCGCCAGCTCCGCATCGAGCACGTTGGCGACGTCCTCGCTCGTGAGCGGCTCGAAGTACAAGCGGTCAGACGTGTCGTAGTCGGTGGACACCGTCTCGGGGTTGCAGTTGACCATCACCGTCTCGTAGCCCGCGTCGCGCAGCGTCAGAGAGGCGTGCACGCAGCAGTAGTCGAACTCGATCCCCTGACCGATGCGATTGGGTCCAGACCCGAGGATCACGACGCGGGCACGCTCGGACGGACGGACCTCGTCCTCTTCTTCGTAGGTGGCGTAGTGATAGGGCGTGAACGCCTCGAACTCGGCGGCGCACGTGTCGACGGTCTTGAACGTGGCGCGGACGCCAAGGGCGAGCCGTTCGGCACGCACGGCCGCCTCGGACGAGTCGCGCAGGTACGCCAGCTGCGCATCGGAGAAGCCGAGCCGCTTGGCCCGGCGGTAGTCGCCGGCGTTGAGGGGCGGCGAGTCGGTCAGACGCATGCGCTCGGATGCGATGCGCCCCAGCTGGCGCACGAACCAGGGGTCGATGCCGGTGCGGGCCACCACCTCGTCGACGCCGACGCCGCGGCGCAGCGCGGCCTCGACCTCGAAGACCCGGTCGGGCGTCGCGACACCGAGGCGCTCGACGAGCTCGTCGTCGCGCAACGCATCGAGTGCACGCTCGCCCGGATCGGCGTTGAGGCCGGCCCGGCCCTGCTCGAGGGAGCGCAGCGCCTTTTGGAGGGACTCGCAGAAGGTCCTCCCGATGGCCATGACCTCGCCGACCGACTGCATGCGGGTTCCGAGCCGACCCTCGGCCCCCGGGAGCTTCTCGAAGGCCCAGCGCGGGACCTTGGTCACGACGTAGTCGATGGTGGGTTCGAACGAGGCGGGCGTCGCCTTCGTGATGTCGTTGGCGATCTCGTTGAGGAGGTACCCGACCGCCAGTCGTGCGGCGATCTTGGCGATGGGGAAGCCGGTTGCCTTCGACGCGAGCGCCGAGGACCGCGAGACCCGGGGGTTCATCTCGATGATCACACGCCGCCCAGTGGCCGGGTCCACGGCGAACTGCACGTTGGAGCCCCCGGTTTCGACCCCGACCCGCCGCAGAGCACGCGAACGCGTCGTCGCGCATGGCCTGGTACTCGACGTCGGTCAGCGTCTGCGCTGGTGCCACGGTGATGGAGTCACCGGTGTGCACACCCATCGGGTCGAAATTCTCGATGGAGCACACCACGACGCAATTGTCCGCACCGTCTCGCATCACCTCGAGCTCGAACTCCTTCCAGCCGGCGATGGACTGCTCGACCAGAATCTGTCCCACCGGGCTCGCAGCGAGGCCTTCGGCGGCGAGATGGGCGAAGGCCGCGGCGTCGTCCGCGATGCCCGTCCCCTTCCCGCCGAGGATGAAGCTGGGACGGACCATGATGGGAAAACCGACCTCGGCGGCGATCTCCTCGGCCTCGCGCAGCGAGTGGGCGAAACCCGAGCGCGGCACCTCGAGGCCGATGCTCTGCATTGCGGCCTTGAACTGGTCGCGGTCTTCGGCGGTCGCGATCGCCCCGGGACGGGCGCCGATCACCTCCACACCGAAACGCTCGAGCACTCCGAGCTCGACCAGCTCCATCGTGAGGTTCAGCGCTGTCTGCCCGCCGAGGGTCGGGAGCAGGGCGTCGGGACGCTCCTTCTCGATGATCCGCGCCAGCACCTCGGGGTCCAGCGGCTCGACATAGGTGCGGTCGGCCGTGCCGGGGTCGGTCATGATCGTCGCGGGGTTGGAGTTGGCCAGGATGACGCGGTAGCCCTCCTCGGCCAAGACGCGGCAGGCCTGCGTGCCCGAGTAGTCGAACTCGCAGGCCTGGCCGATCACGATCGGGCCGGACCCGATGACAAGGATCGATTCGAGGTCGTCGCGCCGCGGCATCGCTTCTGCCTCTCCGTCTCCTGGCTCAGCGAGTCCCGGCGCCGGCTCGGGCGGAGGAGGACTGCGACAACATGAGGTCGCGGAAGGCCGCGAAGAGGTAGCGCGCGTCGTGGGGCCCGGGCGCTGCCTCCGGGTGGTACTGGACGGAGAACGCGGGCGCGCGCAGCGAGCGGAACCCTTCGATGACCCCGTCGTTCAGGTTCACGTGCGTCGTCTCGGCATCGGGGATGGAGCCTGCGGCGACGGCATAGTTGTGGTTCTGACTGGTGATCTCCACCACGCCGGTCTCGAGCCGCTGCACCGGGTGGTTGGCGCCGTGGTGGCCGAAGGGCAGCTTGTAGGTCGTGCCCCCCAGCGCGGCGGCGAGGAGCTGGTGGCCGAGGCAGATGCCGAAGACGGGCACCCGCCCGACCAGGTCGGCCACGGTGCCTGTCGGCCCGGACAGCGCGGCCGGGTCGCCCGGCCCGTTGGAGAGGAACACCCCGTCGGGCTCGAGAGCCAGGACGTCGGTGGCCGGCGTGTGTGCGGGCACGAGGGTGACCGTCCCCAGTGTGGTCAGCAAGGAGACCATCGTGGTCTTGACCCCGAAGTCGAAGGCCACGATACGCAGGCCGCTGTGCGCGCCGCTTCCGATGCCGGCATGGACGCTGGGTTCCGCCGTGGTGACGCCCGAGACCAGGTCCATCCCGTCGGTGCCGACGGCCGACGCGGCGGCGGCGCGGAGCTCTGCTTCGGGCGCCGTGCCGAACGCGCAAGGAACCGCGCCGGCCTGGCGGACGTGACGGGCCAGCCGCCGTGTGTCGACAGCGGTCATCGCGGGTACGCCATGGCGCACGAGGAAGGGCTCGAGGCCCTCGGTCGCTCGCCAGTTCGACGGCTCGCCGGCGAGATCGCACACGACCACGCCGCGACAGTGCGGAACGGGAGCCTCGTCGTCAGCGGCATTGGTGCCGTAGTTGCCGATGTGGGTGCTGGTGAAGCAGATCATCTGGCCCGCGTAGGACGGATCGGTGATCACCTCCTGGTAGCCGCTCATGGCCGTGTTGAACACGAGCTCGCCCGTGGCCACGGCAGCAGGCGCGCCGGCCGCCTCGCCGGCGAAGACCGCGCCGTCGGCCGTGACCAAGAGGGCGCGGGCACGCACGCCCTCGGCTCGGCTCTGTCCGCTCACCGCTGGGCCACTGCATCGATCACGACCGGCTCGCCGCGGAGCACGGTGTGGCGCACCGCACCCTGCAGTGTCCGTCCGGCGTACGGCGTGTTGCGGCTGCGGCTGGCGAGCCGTGCCGGCTCCACCACCGTCATCGCGGCGGGGTCGAACACGCACAGGTTGGCAACGGTCCCGACGTCGACCAGCCCTCCGTGCGCGCTGTGGCCGGCCGGTCGAGGGTCGTTCGCGGCCAGGCGGGCGATCGCCGCGGGCTGGGTGCTGAGGAGCGCGAACACCCGCTCGGGGCTGAGGTGCGGGGACAACACCTCCCACGCCACGGGGAGCGCGGTCTGGAGGCCGAGCATGCCGGGCGGCGCCTGGTCGAAGGGGACGTCCTTGGACTCGGGAGCGTGCGGCGCGTGGTCCGTCGCGATGGCATCGATGGTGCCGTCGCAGAGGCCCTCGATGACTGCGCTGACGTCCTCGTCGGTGCGCAGCGGTGGGTTGACCTTGAACACGGGGTCGTAGCCGGCGACCTCGGCGTGGGTGAGGAGCATGTGGTGCGGCGCCGCCTCGGCCGTCACTGGCAGCCCTTCGGACTTGGCCCGGCGCACCAGATCGACCGAGCCTGCGGTGGAGAGATGGAGGAAGTGAACCGGCGCCCCGGTGAGGCGCACCAGCGCAATGTCCCGCGCCACCATCGCCTCTTCGGCTGCGGCCGGCATGCCTGGGATGCCCAGCCTGCTCGACCAGCACCCCTCGTGCATCGCACCGTCGCCGGCCAGCGACGCATCCTCACAGTGCTGGGCCAGCGTGACGCCCAGGCCCTTGGCGTAGTCGAGCGCCCGGCGCATCAGCGCACCGTCCTGCACTCCTGCGCCGTCGTCGGTGAAGAGCGTCACGCCGAGGTCCGCCAGCTCGCCGATCGGCGCCAGGGCCTCCCCGGCCCGGCCAACCGTGATGGCGCCCGCCACCGCGACCTCGGCCGGGCAACCCGCCCCGAGGGCGAGGACCTCCGACGCCACGCCCGCCGAGTCGATGGGCGGCTCTGTGTTCGGCATGGCGACCACCGCCGTGTAGCCGCCGAGCGCGGCGGCCCTGGTCCCTGTCTCGATCGTCTCGGCTTCCTCGCGTCCAGGCTGACGCAGATGGGTGTGCAGGTCGACGAGACCGGGTCCCACGAGGCAGCCGGTCGCGTCCAGCGTGCGCACGCCGGCCGGCGGCTCGATGGACTCCTCGAGCCCCGCGACGGTGACGCCCGTCACGGCCACGTCGCGCCGGGCCAGGCCACGGGGGCCGACGACCGTGCCCCCCCGGATCACCAACGTCACCTCAGGCAACGGCCGACACCTCCGCCGCACCCGGCAGCTCCCCGCCGAGCAGCAAGAAGAGAATGGCCATGCGCACCGCGACGCCGTTGGCGACCTGCTGGGTCACGACGGTGCAGGGCAGGTCGGCCACGTCGGAGGCGATCTCGACCCCGCGCACCATGGGCCCCGGGTGCGTGACGATGGCGCCGCTGTCGAGGTGTTCGGCCCGCCGCGCGTTCAGACCCCAGCGCGCCGAGTACTCGCGCAGGCTGGGCACGAAGGACCCACTGCCCCGTTCGGCCTGTAGTCGGAGCAGCGAGACCACGTCGGCGTCACCGAGCGCGTCGTCGAGGTCGGCGGCGACCTCGACGGGCCAGCCCTCGAGCGACGGCGGCAGCAGGCTCCCGGGTCCGGCCAGCGTGACATGGGCGCCGAGCGCGGTGTACGCCAAGACCTCCGAGCGCGCCACCCGGCTGTGCCGGACGTCGCCGACGATCAGGACGCGCAACCCCTCGAAGCAGCCCACGCCGAGCTCATCGGGCGTGGCGCCCTTGCGTTCGGCCAGGACCTGGCGCACCGTGAAGCAGTCGATGAGTGCCTGCGTCGGATGCTCGTGCCAGCCGTCCCCTGCATTGACGACATGCGCCCGTTCCACCCAGCGCGCCACCTGGTGGGGCGCTCCCGCCGCGCTGTGGCGGATGATGACGGCGTCGATGCCGAGCGCCTCGACCGTCTCGACCGTGTCGCGCAGGCTCTCACCTTTCTTGACCGACGAGCTGGCCACGGCGAGCGAGAGCACGTCGGCCGAGAGTCGCTTGGCCGCCGTCTCGAAGGAGAGCCGCGTGCGCGTCGGATTCTTCGAAGAAGAGGGTCGCGACGACCTTGCCGCGCAAGGTGGGCACCTTGGGCACCGACCGCCGCTCCACCTCGGCGAAGGCCTCCGCCACGCGCAAGACCTCGGCGATCCCCTCGGGCCCGAGGTCGGAGACCGACAGCAGGTGCTGGGGCGTCGCCGGCCGCGCACGGCGCTGAGGAACCTCGGATTCGCGAGGCAGGGCCGTCACCTGTCCTCCAAGGTGCCGATCCAGACGCCGTCTTCGCCGACGTCGACCATCTCCTCGCGCCGCGTCGGGAGGTTCTTGCCCACGTAATCGGGCCGGATCGGCAACTCGCGATGGCCGCGGTCGACCATGACGGCCAGCTGGATCGCGCGGGCCCGACCAAAGTCGTTGAGTGCGTTCAGGGCGGCGCGGATGGTTCTTCCGGTGAAGAGGACGTCGTCGACCAGCACGACGACACGGCCGGCCAGGTCGACGGGGATGTCCGTCACCGCCTCGGGGAGGACCGGGCGCAGCCCGATGTCGTCCCGGTAGAAGGCGACGTCGAGCGTGCCCACTTCGAGGGGTTCGGAGCCCTCGATCTGGCGCAGGTTCTCCGCCATCGTGGTGGCGAGCGGCACCCCGCCGGTCTGGAGTCCCACCAGCACGACGTCCTCGATACCGCCGTTGCGCTCCACCACCTCGTGGGATATGCGGGTCAGGGCGCGCTGAACGTCTGCGGCGGTCAGAACCTGGGAGTGGGCCACGAACACGCCCCCGAGGGGTCGCGTATGACTGCGTTCGCGTTCGGCCACTGCTCCTCCTGCCGTGTGTGCCTCACGGGACACACTTCACGGTCAGGCGCCTACTCTAGCGCGCCCCGAGCGTGGCGGGCCAGGGAAAAAGGTGCTCAGCGCGCGCCGGGGCCGATGTCGGCGGCAATGGTGGCCAGCACGCCGTTGACGAACCGCCCGGACTCGTCGGTCGAGTACGCCTTCACCAACTCCACTGCTTCGTCGATCACCACCGCCGTGGGCGGCCCGTCGGGATCGAGCAGTTCCGCTACCGCGAGACGCAGCACGATCCGGTCGATCACGGCCAGCCGCTCGAGCGGCCATCCCACCGCAGCGCCCGCGATGCGCTCGTCGGCCTCGGCCCGGGTGGCGACGGCCAGCCCGACCAGTGTGCGCACGTAGGCGTCGGTGGGCACGGGAAGGCCGGCCACGACCGCGAGCGGGTCCTCGCCCTTCAGCTCGGCCTCATAGAGCAGCGAGAGCGCTCGCTCTCGCTGCTGGTGCCGCGGTGCGGCGTCGGGCACCGGGCCTTCAGGCCCGAGTCAGGTACTCGCCGGACCGGGTGTCGACCTTGATCATGTCACCGGTGTTGACGAAGAGCGGTACCTGGACGACCAGGCCCGTCTGCAGCGTGGCCGGCTTGCGCGCGCCCGAGACGCGGTCACCCTGGATGCCGGGCTCGGTCTCGGTGACCGTCAGCTCGACCGCAGCCGGCAAGTCGACGCCGACGATCTCGCCGTTGTACATCTGCAAGTTCGCCGCGTCTCCTTCTTTGAGGTAGTTCGGCGCACCGCCGAGTGTGGCCGGCGCAGCCGTCATCTGCTCGTAGCTCGTCGTGTCCATGAAGACGAAGTCGGCGCCGTCACGGTAGAGGAACTGCATGTCGCGCTTCTCGATGATCGCCTGCTCGAGTTTCTCGTCGGCTCGATATGTGCGCTCGATCACCGCGCCGCTGCGGACGTTCTTGAGCTTGGTGCGCACGAACGCGCCACCCTTCCCGGGCTTGACGTGTTGGAACTCGACGACGCTGAACAGGCCCTCGGGAAGGTCCAGGCTCATGCCGTTCTTCAGGTCATTGGTCGAGACTGCCATGGATGTCCTTTGTGAATCGGGTCAGGGGGCGTGCGCCGTCCTCGGTCACGACGAGGGTGTCCTCCACACGGACGCCGCCGTGCCCGGGGACGTACACGCCGGGCTCGACCGTGACGACAAAACCGGGAGCGAGGATAGCAGTGCCGAGCTGGGACACCGTCGGGGCCTCGTGGATGTCGAGGCCGACGCCGTGTCCGGTCCCGTGCTCGAACCGCTCTGCCCAGCCGGCGTCCCCGATGATCTGCCGGCACACGTCGTCCACTTCCTTCGCGTTGATGCCGGGTCGCACCGCCTCAGCACCGGCGGCCTGCGAGATGCGTACCACCTCGAAGATGCGCGCCAGCTCGCCCTCGGGCTCCGCATCGACGCAGAACGTGCGCGTCATGTCGGAACGGTAGCCCTCGAACGTGGCCCCGAAGTCGACCACGACCGGGTCGCCCTGGTTGATCCGGCGCCCTCCGGGGTGGTGGTGCGGCTTGGCCGAGTTCTCCCCCGCCGCGACGATCGTCTCGAACGCGGTGCTCTCGGCGCCACCGCGCCGCATCGCCGTATCGAGCTCGAGGGCGAAGTGCTCTTCGGTGACCCCCTGTCCCATGAGCGGGAGGACCTCGAAGAGCGCCGCGTCGGCGATGGCCGCGGCGCGCTCCATCCGCGCGATCTCTGCCGCGTCCTTTCGAGCCCGCAAGGCTTCCACCGCGTTCGACGTGGCGACGAGCCGCTCTGCACCCACCAGCTCGGCCCAGTTGCGCTGCGCGCTCCACGTCACGCTGTCGGCCTCCAACCCGACCCGGGCCGCCACTCCCGCCGCCCCGAGCAGGGCCTGGGCCGCGGCGCGCTGTTCGGCCACCGGCCCGATGGCGATCTCGACCTGCGCCTCTGCCCCGGAGCTCGCGACCTGCTCGGCCGATTGGGTGCGATAGCGCCCGTCGGTCGTCAACAACGCGGCCTCCCGCGTCACGGTGAGGATGCCCGCCGATCCCGAGAAGCCCGTCAGATAGCGGATGTTGGCGAGCGTCGTGACCACGAGCGCATCGATGTCGTGCTCCTCGAAGCCGTCACGCAGCCGGTCGAGCCGGCCCGTCACCGTGATCGGAGGCAACGGCGAGGTGCCGGGGACGTACGGGTTGGCGCGTGCAGTCGTCGTCATCTGGTGTCCTTCACAGTCGATGATGGGTGGAGTCTCATCAGTCCTCGAGCAGGGCTGCGACGGCGTCGAGGGCGAGCTCGTAGCCGAGGCCTCCGAAACCGGCGACCATGCCATCGGCGACCGGTGCCAGCACCGAGGTGTGCCGGAACGGCTCACGCGCCGCGGGATTCGAGAGGTGGAGCTCGACCACCGGCCCGTCGAACGCGGCCACGGCGTCGTGAAGCGACCACGACGTGTGGCTCAGCGCGCCGGCATTGATCACCAGCGCAGCTGCCCGGCCCCGCGCGCCGTGGACGGCGTTCACGAGCTCGCCCTCGCTGTTCGACTGCAGGTGCTCGAGGTCGAGGCCGTGGCGCGCCGCAGCCGCTTCGGCCCGCTTCACGTGGTCGGCCAGCGCGTCGGTCCCGTAGACGGCTGGCTCGCGCTCGCCGAGGAGGTTGAGGTTCGGCCCCGACAGGAGCACGACAAGGCTCACGGGTGCGCACCCATGGCAGCCAGGGTAGCGACCACGTCGGACACCGCCACGCCACGGACGGCCTCCACGCCGTCGGGCCCGTCGAGCACGAAGGTCAGGTCCTGCTGCGCCTTCTTGTCGCGGCCCATGAAGGTCACCAACTCCTCCGCTCCTGCACCTGGGGGGAGCTCGGTCGCCAGATCGAAGCTGCCGATCACGCGGCGGTGTTCGGCGACCCGTACGGCGTCGATCCGGCCGAGGTGCTCGGCCAACAGCGCAGCGAAGAGCAGCCCGATCGCCACCGCCTCGCCGTGACGCACGTCCCAGTCGTGGTGCTCGGCGAGGGCGGCCGCCTCGAGCGCATGACCCAACGTGTGCCCGTAGTTGAGCACCATGCGCCGCCCGCCCTCGCGCTCGTCCTCCGACACGATCGCGGCCTTGATGGCGACGCAGCGAGCCACCTGCTCTTCAATGGGTTGGTCCGCTCGGGGCGCGTCGCCGAGGAAGGCGTACTTGGCGACTTCGCCGCGGCCGCACGACCATTCGCGTGGCGGGAGCGAGGACAGCGTCTCGGTGTCGCACAGCACTGCGTTGGGCTGCCAGAAGGATCCCACGAGGTTCTTGCCTTCAGGCAGGTTCACCCCCGTCTTGCCGCCAATGGCCGCGTCCACTTGGGCCAGCAGCGACGTAGCCACGTTCACGTAAGCCGTGCCGCGATGATAGGTGGCGGCGGCGAACCCGCCGACGTCGGTCACGATGCCGCCCCCGACTGCCACGACTGCGTCGGCGCGCGAGAGCCCGGCGCGCGCGAAGCGGCGGGCCAGCTCCTCCACCGTCGCCAGCGTCTTGGCGTCCTCGCCGTCGGGAATGACGCAGACCTGCGAGGGCACGCCGAAGTCGAGCCCGTCGACCCAGCCGGCGTCGAGGATCGACTGCTGGGTGACGACGGCGACGCTCTTGGCGCCTGGCGGCAGGAAGCGCGCCACCTCCTGGCGTGCCCCGGCACCCACCAGGACGGGGTAGCTGCGCTCGGCCAAGTCGACGGAGAGGGCGTGCACCGTGCGCTCAGTCCGCCTTGGTCGTGAGCCCGGGGGCATCCACCGCGACGGCAGCCAGGATGCGGTCCGCGATCTCGTCGGGATTCAGGTCGTCGACGTCGATGACGATGTCGGCCACTTCGGCGTAGAGCGGCGCCCGCACCTCGTTCAGGGTGACCAACGCGGTCGCGGGGTCGTCATCCAACAGGGGCCTGCCGGCGCCGTCGCCCACACGGGCGGCCAGTGTCTCGGGCCGGGCACGCAGCCACACCACCGTGCCGCACGCCGCGACGCGGCGGCGCGTGTCGGGGTTCAGCACCGCGCCACCGGCGACCGAGACCACCGAGGGCGACGTGTCGGTGCAGGCCGCGAAGAGCACCTCCGCCTCGGCCTTGCGAAACGCCGCCTCACCGTCGCGCGCGAAGATCTCGGGCACCGTGGATCCGGTTTTCGCCTCGACGTCCGCGTCCGAGTCGCGGTAGCGCCACCCCAAATGCGCGGCCAAGCGTTGCCCCGTGGTGGTCTTGCCCGCGCCCATCATCCCGACCAGGAGGATGCGCGGGGTCGTCGGCGTCATCCCGCCGCGCTGCCCGGGCCCGAGCTCGAACCGGGGCCGCCCAGCGCCGCCGAGGGCGTGGATCCCAACGAGGCAACGAACCCGTCGCGGTTGCGCACCACTTCGGCCAGCGAGTCGCCGCCGAATTTGCGCAGCGCCTCGTTGGCCAGGACAAGGGCCGTCATCGACTCGGCGACGACGCCCATGGCGGGCACGGCCGTGACGTCCGTGCGCTCGCGGAAACTCAGTGTCGACTCCTTCGTCACGACGTCAACGGTCTGGAGGACCGGGCGGTTCAGCGTGGCCAGCGGCTTCATCGCCACCCGGGCGACAACCACCGCGCCGTTGGACATGCCTCCCTCGATCCCCCCGGCCCGCTGGGTCGGCCGCACGTAGCCCTCCTCGTCGTCGTAGACGATGGCGTCGTGAGCCTCCGAACCGCGGCGCGTTGCGTTCTCCCACCCCTCACCGATCTCCACCGCCTTCACGGCCTGGATCGACATCAGCGCCTGGGCCAGGTTCGCATCGAGTTTGCGGTCCCAGTGCACGTGGCTGCCGAGGCCGACGGGTACGCCGTACGCCAGCACCTCGGCCACGCCTCCCAGCGAGTCCCCCACCTTCGCCGCCTCCTTGATGGCGGAGACCATCGCCTCCTCGGCCGCCGGGTCGAAGCAGCGCACCGCGCTCGGCGTCCACCCGCTCGAGGTCCGCGGGCTCGGGCCGGGGGCTGTCGGGTCCGGTGCTGGCGTCGCCCAAGGCGACGATGTGGCTCATCACGGAGATGCCGAGCCGGCTCAAGAGCAACTTGGCCAGGGTGCCCGCGGCGACGCGCGCGGCAGTCTCCCGGGCCGACGCCCGTTCCAGCACGTCGCGGGCGTCGTCGAAGCCGTACTTGAGCATCCCGGGCAGGTCGGCGTGGCCCGGCCGCGGTTGTGTGAGGACCTTGGACGGCGCGCCCGGCTCGGGCGACATCTCCTCGGTCCACTTGGGCCACTCGGTGTTGGCGATCTCGATGGCCACCGGCGACCCGAGGGTGCGCCCGTGGCGGATCCCCCCGAGCAGCGTGATCTCGTCCGCCTCGAAGCGCATGCGCGGCCCGCGCCCGTACCCCAGGCGGCGACGGGCCAACTCGTCAGCGATATCGGTGGACTCGACCGGAAGCCCGGCCGGAAGGCCCTCGAGGATCACGACGAGGGCGCGCCCGTGGGACTCGCCAGCAGTCAGAAAGCGCAGCACAACGCCACGCTACCGGACTGCCATCGGCACTCTGGGGCCGTCGGGACGAGTCGCGCCGGCCCGTTGTGTGCCCCGGTGGTCTCCGCGGCGACGGCCTACGCGGAGGCCGTCTCGGTGTAGAAGGGGTTCGCGCCGCTCTCGTGGTCGGTGACGTCGAGCACCCGGCTCAGCTCCGGCACCTCTTCGAGCAGCGCCGTCTCGATGCCCTGGCGCAAGGTCATCTGCGACATGGCGCAGCCCTGGCAGCCGCCGGACAGGCGCAGATAGGCAGTGCCGTCCTCCGCGTTCAACGCGACCAGGTCGGCCCGACCGCCGTGGCTGGCGATGGAGGGGTTGACCGCCTGCTCCAAGACTGCGACGACCCGTTGCGCGAGCGGGAAGGCGATGCCCTTGGCCAAGATCTCGGGCGGCACACCCGGCGCCGCCTCTTCGGGGGTGGGGTTGTTCGGGTTGACGAGGACGAGCCCACCGCCTCCGTCCTCTGACCACTCGAGCCGGGCACCGCGCAGCCGGCCGATGCTCGCCGCCGGCACGATGATCACGAGCTCTTCGTGGGAGTGCCTGGCGTCGCCCTCGTCAGCGTCGGAGATCGCCTGAAAATAGAGGTCGTACACGAAGGACCCCGCCTGGACACCGCGAACCTCGAGCCAGAGGGCGAGGCTGCCCGGGTCGGGTTCGTTGTCGATGGCCTCCTTCACCACCTTGTAGGACTCGGGGGTGAGGGTGATGACCGGTGTCGCCACCTGCAGTTCGTCGGGGCTGGTTGCCATGGGCGCCAGTCTACGACCCCACGCCATCGAGGCGATCGGACGCCCGGCGCGCGCCATGTAACGTCCTCGCCGTGCCGCAGACGCCGACGGACTCGCACGAGTGGCTCAGCTTCGAGGACGAGGACGAGGAGCGGACGTGGATGTTCGACGTCACCTTCCTCACCAGCAACTGGACCTGCATCTTCGGAAACGGATGCCAGGGGGTGCTCACCGGGCCGGCGCCCGAGCTGGTGCAGGGCTGCTGCAGCTACGGGGCGCACCTGGTCGACAAGAAGGACGCCCGCCGCGTCGAGAAGGCGGCCGCCACCCTCACGCCCGAGGAGTGGCAATTCCACGGCACGAAGAAGAACGTCATCCAGGTCAACAAGCGGGGCGAGACCGTGACCCGGCTGGTCGACGACGCCTGCATCTTCTTGAACCGGCCTGGTTTCCCCGCGGGGGCCGGATGCGCCTTCCACATCGCGGCCGCCAACCGCGGCGTCGACCACTTGACCCTCAAACCCGAGGTGTGCTGGCAACTGCCACTGCGGCGTGAGGACCAGGTCGACGACGAGGAAGGCCACGTGACATCCGTCATCCGTGAGTGGGACCGGCGTCACTGGGGCAAGGGGGGACGCGAGTTCCACTGGTGGTGCACCGAGGCACCCGATGCCTTCGTCGGGTCCAAGCCCGTCTACGAGGAGATGCGCGCCGAGCTCACCGCGATGGTCGGCCGCAAGGTCTACGACCGCTTCGTGGCGTTGCTGCGCGCACGCGAAGAACTGCGAACGAAAGGTGTGGCGCTCCCCCACCCTGCGGTACGGACCCGCACGTAGGCGGTCGCTGACGCTGGCTTGCGCCGGTCCGCAGGCAACTAGTCCTGCAGCGGATCCTCCTCGGCGTGGGTCGAGGACGTCGGGATCGATCCGAGGATGCGGTCGTACTTGTCCTCCTCGGCGCGACACCACGAGGCGTGCACGTCGTCCGGCTCAGCCCCGCACTCGATGCACCGTCCCGTCGACTCGGTCGAAGACCGCTTCAGGCTGCGCGCTTCCTCGAAGCGCCGATGGCGTCCCTTTTTCACGAGAACTCCTTGTCACACCCGGTCCGCTCTTCCGCGTCCGGACCCCCTACGGCCGACCGTATGGGCCCTGGCGACCGCTCACCCATTGTAGTGGCTGCCGCCGACGCACCCACCCTGCCCCAGGTCAGCGTGGAATTCTCCGCTCGCAGCCGGCGCGGCACCTCTACGCTGGTCGCAGTGACTGCCTTCGACCCGACCGAGATGGTGGCGCGCTTCCAACAGCGAGCCAAGGCGGTGCGAGAGCGGGGCATGCCACCCATCGAGGGTCCGGAGAGACAGCGCTTCCGCGAGCAGGCTCAGCGCGACTATGCGGATTTCGCCATGATCGGCGATGCCGAGACTGAGCTGGTCGACGGCATCTTGACCCTGCGCATCGACTTGCGGCCGCCCGAGGCGCGCGGCGACGGGGCTGCACCCGGCTGACCGAGCGCGCACCGGCCGGCCGTCCGACGCACCTCCCGGGTCCGAGCATGGTTGCTCACCCGCCGTAGTGCATCCGGGTGTCCTCCATCCGCAAGACCTCGGCGGGCTCGCCGCCCACGTCGGTGACCTCGCCGATGCAGAGCGTGTGGCTGCCGAGCGGCTCGGTCTTGCTCAGCGTGCAGGCGACGTAGCCCACGGCCGAGGTGAGGACCGGGACGAGCTGGGGTCCCACCTCGGTGACGGGCTGGCCCGCCATGGCAAGGACGGCACCCTCGGCCGACCGCTCCACCTCGGTGACGGGCTTGGCGAAGCGGCGGACGAGGTCGCGATCGTCGCGGCTGAGCAGTGACACGGTGAATGCCCCGCCCTCTGACACCAGTCGTAACGTGACCGAGTCGCGTTCGAGCGCCACGCCGATCAGCTTTGGTTCCATGCACACCTGGACGACCAGGTTCGCCGTCATCAAGTTGACGTCGTCCGCGTGGCGGCTGCCGATCAGGTAGAGGCCCGTCGGCAGCGCCCACAGGACACGGCGGCGGTGGCGGTCGAACACGTCGTGGACCGCGTCGGGATCGGCCGGCGTCATCCCAAGATCCCTCCCACCCCAGAATTCCCCGAATTGCCCGAGGTGGTCGTGGTCACCGGCACCCTGCCGTCGATCGCACGGATGCGCTGGACGACTTCGTTGTAGAGCGCGTCCGCCTTGATGCCGTCGCGCTCGGCGGCGGTGAGGAGCTTCGGATTGGACGCGCCGTTGTAGCAGTCGTTGCCCGCCGTCCCCTCGAGGCCATAGGCCTCGGTCAAGAGGTCCGTGATGGTCGGGTCGGGCGAGGGCAGGTTGCTGTTGGCCATCTCGGCGTCGTTGATCATCGTGCTGCAGGCGGCATGCAACGCTCCGGCACCGTTCGGTGCCACCTTGGCGATCCGCGCGTTGTCGGCGACGAGGGTACCGATATCGCCGCCGAAGCCCGTCCCGCTCACCCAGACCGAGAGGCGGTGCGCCGGCGATCCCTCCTGGTCGGCGCCGGCGCAGGCGGTGAGACCCAGGCCGGCGGAGAGCACGATGAGTGAGGCGGCGAGGACCTTGTGCCTCATGCCGTCGTGACGACGTGGACCTCCCGGCGACCCTTGCGAAGCACGAGGTATCGGTCGTGCAGCAGGTCGTGGGAGTCGAACGTGCGCGTGGCGTCCACCTGCCGCACGTTGTTCACGTAGGCCCCGCCTCCTTCGACGGTGCGCCGTGCATCGCCCTTGGACTTGGCCAGCCCCGTCCGCTCGAGCAGTTCGGCCAACGTGAGCGACCCGAGCACCTCGGCGCGTGGCAGATCGGTACTCGGCGCGTCTTCCGTCACCGTCAAGAGCATCTCCTCGCTCAGGCCCGCGATCTCCTCCCCGAAGAGGGCGGCGGACGCCTCCTCGCACTTCGCCACCTCCGCCTCGCCGTGCACCAACGCGACGACGGACCTCGCGAGCGCCTTCTGGGCCGCCCGTTCTGCTGCGTGCTCTGCCGTCTCGGCATCGAGGCCGGTGATTGTCGCGTGGTCGAGGAAGGTCAGGAACCGCAGGAGCTGGCCGACTTCTTCATCGGGCGTGTTGACGAAGAACTGGTACATGGCGTAGGGACTCGTGCGCGCGGGATCGAGCCAGATGGTTCCCCTCTCGGTCTTGCCGTACTTCGTCCCATCGGGCTTGACGATGAGTGGAGTCGTGAAGCCCCACACCTCGTCGCCGCAGACCTTGCGGACGAACTCGACTCCCATGGTGATGTTGCCCCACTGGTCGCTCCCGCCGAATTGGAGATCACAGCCGTAGTCGAGGTGCAGGCGCAAGAAGTCGTAGGCCTGCAGCAGCATGTAGCTGAACTCGGTGTAGCTGATGCCCTGATCGGGTCGCTCGAATCGAGTCCTGACGGACTCCTTGGCCACCATCTGGTTCACCGTGAAGTGCTTGCCGACGTCGCGGAGGTACTCGAGGGTGGAGAGCTTGCTCAGCCAGTCCGCGTTGTTCAACAAGAGGGCGCGGTCGAGGTCCAGGAACTGGCCCAACTGGGGACGGATGCCTTCGAGATAGCCCTCGATCGTCTGGAGATCGAGCAGCTGGCGTTCGTCCTGCTTGCCCCCCGGGTCACCGATCATGCCCGTGCCGCCGCCCGCCAACGAGATCGGCGTATGGCCGGCGTCTTGGAATCGACGCAGCGTGCACAGCTGCAGCAGGGAGCCCACGTGCAGGCTGTCGGCACTCGGATCGAAGCCGGCGTAGACGGTCAGCCCCGGCTGGTCGAGACGCGCCGGCAACTCGGCGTCGGT
Source organism: uncultured Acidimicrobiaceae bacterium (assembly GCA_963725895.1). GTDB lineage: Bacteria > Actinomycetota > Acidimicrobiia > Acidimicrobiales > RAAP-2 > Bog-473. The sequence continues at coordinate 675,813 of CAVSAJ010000001.1, forward strand.
CATCTGGTGGATCAGGCCGCGGAAGGCGAGGTCCTCCGAGAGCGTGGGCATGCCGTTGACTCTGCCATACGCAGGTAGGTTGGCCGGTCGCATGGGTCTGGGGTGGTCACGATGATCGGCGGCGACAAAGAACTGCCACTGCCCATGGAGGGGTCGTTGCCACCGGAACTCCAAGGCACGCTCGTCCGCGTCGGGCCCCGCGTCCCGGAGGGCGCGGAGGCCGCGGGGCCCGAGAGGGGCGCGGGACCCGAGAGCGCCGCGGGCGCCCTCCACGCGGTGGAGCTGCGCGACGGGCAGGCCGTGTCGTATCGCAGCCACGAATCGGCCGGCGACGCCGGGGTCTTCTGGCAGGCCGGGTCGCTCTTGGCCCTGCCCGAGTCCGGACTCCCCTCCCAGTACTCACGCTTCTTGGAGCCCGAGGAGTTCTCTGGTGGGCTCACCGTGCCGATCTCGTCGCACGTGCACCGGGTCGCTGACGGCGGCCGCCGCGTCCTGTTCTCGGTCGACGACGGCACGCGCGATGTCGACGACGAGCCCGAAGCGGAAGCGGAACCCGACGTGGAGGGAGTCTGGCTGCGCCTCGGCGAGTGGGACGCCGCCGGCGCGCTCTCGACGGCACAGTCGGTGGCGCTCGAGCGCGCGACGTGGCAGCACGACGTCGCGATCACGCCACGTCATGTGGTCTTCATTGAGTCGCCGACGGCGCGCCTCGAGGGCGCGCGCGCGGCATCCGTGCCCTTCGGGTGGCGGCCCGGAACCGAAGGCTGGCTCGGGATCGTGCCGCGCGGAGGTGACGGGACATCGGTGCGCTGGTTCCGCCTCGATCCCACGCTGGTGACCCACATCCTCGGGGCGTACGAGGAGGAGGCGCCCGGTCCCGGCGCGGCCCCCCGAGGTGACGCGGACCCCGGCGTCCTCGTGCTCTACGTCTGCCGCTACGAAGTACCCGAAAAGGGGCAGCCCGTCGACGTCTCGGCCTCGGTCGTGGGCCCAGACGGGATCGGACTGAGCGCGATCGGGGGCAGCCTCGCAGTCCTGGAACGATGGCGGGTGCACGGTGAGACCATCGAGCGCGCCCAGCTCGACGATCGCCATGTCGAGTACCCGCGCGTCGACGCGGCCTGTGAGGGTGCGGCCTTCCGCCACGGCTACTGCGTGGAGCTCGGGTGGGACGAGGCCGGAGCTGCGGGCGTGCCGCTCGGAGTTGTGCAGTTCGACCTGGCTCGCGACGAGGTCCGCGCCTGGTACCCCGGCCCGGGCCGGCGGCCCTCCGAGCCACTCTTCGTGCGGGCGGTCGACGGCCACAGCGACGACGAGGGTTGGGTGCTCACCGTCGTCGACGACCCCGACCGCGGTGCCGGCGACCTCTACGTCCTCGACGCGTCGGCGCTCGGACGGCGCGGACCCGAGGCGGTCATCCATCTGCCCGAGCGACTGCCCTTCCGCAGCCACGGCGAGTGGGTCCCTGCGGACCGCTATCGCTGAGCCTCACTCCAGCGCCCGGCGCACCGCCTCGTTGAGCTCTTCGTGGATGGCGACGTTGCGCGCCCGTCCCGGCACCTGCACCCGAATGAGGGCGGGAGCGGCGTTGTCTGGCGGGGCGGTGGCGGCCAGGGCGGACTCGAGCTCGGGCAGCGAGGAGACCTCGTGCACGAGGAGACCGAAGCCGCGTGCCGACAGAGGCGACGTCACTCGATGGCGGCGTGCCGAAGAGGGCCTCGAACGTCCTCGCCTCGAGCGCGTGCGCCTGGGGCAGGAAAGAGAAGATGCCTCCCCCGCCGTTGTCCATGACGACGAAGGTGCACGGCACTGCCGGCAGGTTGACCAGGCCCGACACGTCATGGAGGAAAGCCAGGTCGCCGAGCAGACCGACGGTGCGCTGATCATCGGTCCCCGATGCCGCCATGGCGGCGGCGACACCGAGCGCCGTCGAGACGACGCCGTCGATCCCGTTGGCGCCCCGGTTGGCCAACACCCGCGGCGGCGTGGCCTCCGGCGCGGCGAACCACTCGAGGTCGCGGATGGGCATGGACGAGGACGTCATCAGCGTGGCGCCCTCGCGCGCCGCCCGGTGGTGTACGTGCCGGGCAACCAGGGGCTCGCTCGAGCCCGCGCCCCCAGGACATCGGCGAGGGCCCGTTGTGCGCGCGCCTCCCGCGCCTGCCAACCCGCGAGCCACGCCGGCTCGCACCCCTGCGCATCACGGAGCGCTCTGGCCAGCCATGTGTCGAGGTGGCTGGCGTGGAACTCCGTCGCCACCCGCAGTGGGTCGGCCCAGTGCCCGAAGGGGTCCACGACGATGATCCGTGCCCCTGCGCCAGCCGCCTCTGACACGTAGGCACCGAGCGCGCGCGACAGCCAAGGGGTCCCGAGGAGCACGACGCAGTCGGGCAACGGCGGGCCGCTGCGCACGATGGCGTCGGCCGCTCCGATCGTTCCGCGCACCCGGCAACCCGACAGCGGGTCGGCCAGCACGGGCCAGCCGAGGCGCTCCCCGAGAGCGAGGACGCGCGACGGATCGAGCCGCTCGGCCGTCGTCGCCCCCACGACGATCATCCCCCGCCCGCTGAGAGGCACCGACAGCCCCGGCGTCGACCCGGCCTCGTCCGTCCGCTCGGCCAGCGGGGTGAACGACGGCCCGGGCGAGGGAGGGAGTGGGTCGGGCTCACCGGTCAGCGGTTCACGGAACTCGAGGTTGAGGTGCACCGGCCCGGGTCCGTGTGCCCCGTGCACCGCCTCGGAGAACGCGCGCACGGCGAGCGGCCTCCAGGTCGGCGCCTGGGCCGAGTCGGGGACGCCCGGCGAGGCGGCCCAGCGCGTCGCCGCGCCGTAGAGCCCGACTTGCTCGATGGTCTGCGGTGCCCCGGTGTGGTGGAGCTCGGGCGGGCGGTCCGCCGTGCAGACGATGAGCGGGACCCGCGGCGTGGTGCGCCTCGACCACCGCGGGGTGCAGCTCGGCGGCCGCGGTGCCGCTCGTGACACAGACGATCGCCGGCCGACCCGTGGCCAGCGCAAGACCGAGCGCGAAGAACGCCGCGCTCCGCTCGTCGAGACGCACGTGTGGTGTGAGGCGGGCTGCCAGCGCGACGGCCAGCGGCGTCGAGCGTGAGCCCGGACAGATCACCGCGTCGGTGACACCGAGCCGTTTCCACTCGTCGACCAGGGTCGCGCTGAAGGTGGCCTGTACGCTCACCCGACGTGGCACTCCCGGTGGAACGCCGAGGCGAGGGCCCGCCCCTCGTGCTCCTGCACGGCTTCACCCAGACGGCGCGACTGTGGGGGCGCTTCGGCGACCTCTTGGCCGGTTCGCACTCGCTGCTGGCACCGGACCTGCCCGGACACGCCGGCGCCGATGCGGTGCGTGCCGACCTCCCGGCGACGGCCGCATCTGGTCGCCGAGCGCCGTCGCGGACGCGATCGGGGACGAGCCCTGCGACCTGCTCGGGTACTCCCTCGGGGCCCGGGTGGCCCTGCACGTCGTCGCGGGCACAGACCTGGCGGTGGGCCGCATCGTGCTCGTCGGCGGCACCGCTGGGATCGAAGGCGAGCGGGACCGGGAGACGCGGCGGCAGGCCGACGTGGCGATGGCCGAGCAACTGGAGGCCTCGGGCGACGTCGACGCCTTCGTCGATCGCTGGCTCAGCCAACCGATGTTCCGCCGGCTCGGCGCCATGGACGAGGCGCAGCGCGACGAACGCCGGCGCAACAGCGCTGCCGGCCTGGCCTCGAGCCTGCGGCTCTGCGGGACCGGCACCCAAGAGCCCATGTGGGACCGCTTGGCGGCACTGGCGCAGCCCCTGCTCGCCATTGCGGGCGCCGACGACGACCGTTTCGCCGCACACGCGCTGCCGCATGGCGGCGCTTGCTCCACAGGCCGTCGCCTCCCTGCTGCCGGGCGGCGGCCACGCGGCCCACCTGGCCCAGCCCGATCAGGCTTTCCGTCTCGTCCATCAGTGGCTGACCGAGGTGGATCCGGCCGGCTCGTCGCAACCCGCGCCGCGGCCCGACGTCACAGGAGCAGGCCGAGCGTCAACAACGCGCCGACAGCCAGCTGCAGACGGGCCGTCGCCCCGAGCATGGGAAGCAGCGCCCGACCCTCTTGATCGCCAAGGGCGAGACCGACCGGCACGATCGCGAGCGGAGCCGCCAGCAACGCCAGCAGTGACCACGCCCGGTAGCCGTGCAGCACGCCGATGGCGAGCTGCTGCGCCCAGCAAGGTGACGCAGTACACGATGCCGGCGCCGCGTCGGCCCAACCGCACCGCCAACGTGTTCTTGTGCGACACCGCATCGGTGGCGATGTCGCGCAGGTTGTTCGCCTCGAGCAACGCCGCGGCGACGAGTCCGACCGGGACGCCGGCCCACAGCGCGAAACCCCAGTCGAAGTTGTAGGCGAACACGTGACCCGCGGCGGTGATCACAAAGGGTGCGTGCTGCACATAGGCCGACCCGGCCGTCGCCACGAGGCCGAAGAACACGAAGACGAAGAGCTCGCCGAACCCGAGGTACCCATAGGGCCTCGGTCCGCCCGTGTAGGCCCATCCGGCCACCCCGCACACCAGGCCGAGAGGGACGAACCACCATGTGACCCGGGCGGCCAGGACGAGCCCTGCGACGCCCGCCACCCCGAACGCGAGCAGTGCGGCGATCTTCACCTCGCGCACCGTGGCCAGCCTGCCGGCCACGAGCCGGACCGGCCCCACTCGCTGCTCGTCGGTCCCGCGCACGCCGTCGGCGTAATCGTTGACGTAGTTGGTCCCGATCTGGATGCCGAGCGCGACCACGAGAGCCAGCACCGCATTCAGCCACGAGAGCTGGCGGTCGAACCCGCTGCAGAGCGCGCCGTGGCACGAGCTCGACAGCCCCGGTGTCGTCAGCACGAGGCGGCCGCTCGAGAGATAGCCGGCCGCCGTGCCGACCACGACGGGCACGACGGCGGCCGGCAGGGTGCGCGGGCGCGCGCCCGCGATCCACACCTTCAGAGGCGGGCTCACCGGGGGGCGCGGGGCGCGGGCCCGCACCGGCGACGTGCGGCGCCGGTGCGGGCAACTCGAGGGTGTGCGTGGCGCGTGTCCCGGTGACCAGGCTGAGCACGGCGGCCTACGCTACTGGCCGGTGCCCGAGCTCGTCGCACTCGACCTCCCCGGCGGGATTGGGTTCGTCGACGCGCTGCGCGCCATCTGGGACACCGGTGACGCCGCTGCTCCCCTCGACCCGCGGCTGCCCGGCGCGGCGCGCCGGGTCATGCTCGACGCGCTGCGCCCGACCCGTATCGTCACCTCCGACGGCGAGCAGCACGCGCTGGCCGACGGCCGGCCCATCGCCGACGGCGACGCCCTCGTGGTCACGACCTCGGGCACCTCGGGTGAGCCCAAGGGAGTCGTCCTCACGCACGAAGCCGTGGCCGCCTCGGCGCGCGCGACCACCGCGCGCCTCGGCATCGACCCGTCGCGGCACTCGTGGCTCGCCTGTCTGCCCCTGGCCCACATCGGCGGCTTGTCCGTCGTGACACGCGCCATCATCACCGGCACGCCCGTGTTGGTGCTCCCCGGCTTCGAGGCGGACGCCGTCGAGGCCGTGGGGCGCTCGGGCCGTGCCACGCACGTCGCACTGGTGGCCACGGCGTTGCGCCGGCTGGACGCGTCGGTCTTCAGTTGCGTGCTGCTCGGCGGCGGCAAGGCGCCCGACGGAGCTGCCGCGCAACGTCGTCTCCACCTATGGGATGACCGAGACGGGATCGGGTGTCGTCTACGACGGCCGTCCACTCGACGGCGTCGAGCTCGCCCTGCGGCCGAGTGACGACACGTCGTCGGCCGGGACGGCAGCCGGGGCAGGGGCCGGCTCCGCAGACCCCGTCGACGGCGAGATCCTCATCCGGGCGCCCATGCTGTTCCGCTGCTATCGCGACGGCACCGACGGACGCGTCCTCGGGCCCGACGGCGGCGACGATTGGTTCGCCACCGGTGATGCCGGGCACCTCGGCGCGGACGGGACCCTGACGGTGTCGGGGCGGATCGACGACGTCATCACGACGGGAGCCGAGAAGGTGTGGCCCGACCTCGTGGAGCGGGCCCTGGTCGCGCACCCCGGTGTGGCAGAGGTGGCCGTGTGGAAACGTTCCGACCCCGAGTGGGGCGAGCGGGTCGTCGCCTGGGTGGTGCCCGGTGACGACGCGCCGTCACTCGACGAGCTGCGCGCCATCGTCGCTGAGACCATCGCGCCGTGGGCCGCCCCCAAAGAGCTCGTCCTCGTCGACGACCTGCCCCGCACGGCGGCGGGCAAGGTGCGCCGGCGAGAGCTCGAGACGCACCGCGCTTAGAGGGCTGCGCCGGTGTCGCCGCCCGCACCGGTGAGCACCTGTCCGCGCAGGTGGGCCAGCTTGTCGGGGTTCGACACCGCACGCACCCCGACGATGACCCCCTCCATGATGTCGAGCACCAGCGCCGTCACGACCACGTTGTCGAGCACGAAGACGGTGGCGGGCTGGCCGTTGAGAACCGTGGCCACGGGGACGCCCCGCGTCTTCTTCGCCACGTTCACCAGGAAGCGAGAGCTGCGGTAGGGCCCGACCACCGGCCGCATGGCGGCGCGCACCTTGCCGCCGCCGTCGGTCCACACGACGACGTCGTCGGAGAGCATCGAGAGCAACCCGCTGAGGTCACCCGTCGCGCAGGCGCCAGGAAGCGGTCGGTCAGCTCCCGGCCGTGCGCCAGGTCGGCGTCGAAGCGTTGGCGCCGGGCCTCGACGTGTTTGCGAGCGCGGGCACCGAGTTGGCGGCAGGCAGGGGGCGTGCGATTGAGCGAGCGGGCCACTTCGTCGAAGGAGTACCCGAAGACGTCATGGAGCAGATAGGCCGCGCGCTCGAGCGGCGTCAGCTCCTCCAACAACACCAAGAAGGCGAGTGACAACGAGTCGGCCTGCTCGGCGGCCGAGGCCTCGTCGAGCACGACGGGTTCGGGCAGCCAGGGTCCCGGTATAGGTCTCCCGTTGCAGCCGGGCCGAGCCGAGCTGGTCGAGGCAGAGCCGCGTGACCACCGTCACGAGATAGGCCCGCACCGACTGGACCGGCGTGTCACCTCGCTGCAACCAGCGCAGACAGGCATCTTGGACGACGTCCTCGGCGTCGGCCGCGCTGCCCAACATGCGGTAGGCGATCCCGAAGAGAAGAGGGCGCCACTCCTCGAATGCGGCCGCATCGGCCTGGCGGTCACGCAACGGCCCGCCCGCCCGATTCGGCGCCCGTTGCGCTCCGGAAGACGTCGCACGTGTCCGAGAAGCCCTGGCTGCGCAAGCCCAGCCCCGCGTTGAAACGTGACCGGAAGTTCTCGAGCGCGACCCACGCGGCGAGCTCGACGAACTCCGCATCACTCAGGTGGGCGCGGATCCGGGCGGCCAGCTCCTCGGAGACCTCGGCCGGACAGCCCTGTCGTCACCTCCGCGTACTCGAGGACGACGCGTTCGCGCTGGTCGAACAGGTCGCTGTGGCGCCAGTCAGCGACCGCACGCACCTTGGCCACGTCGACGCCGGTGTGCATGCCCTCGTAATACCCATAGTCGATGCACCACGAGCAGCCGATGCGGGCGCAGGTGGCCTGCACGGCCAGCCAGCGCAGTGTCGGGTCGAGCTTCTTCCAGCCGAACTGCGCCGCCGTCTCGAGGCTGCCCATGGCGATCAGCACGCCGGCGTGGTGCGACGCTGCCTCCGTCGGCTCGACCATCCGACCGAAACGACGCCTCGTGTAGGCGCCGGCGAGACGGGGGACGATGCCGGTCGGTTGATCGAGCAGTGGGACATGGGCCATGGGTCGCCCTCCTTGCCGGTACGGACATCAGTCGACTGTCACCCACTCAGACGGGGCACCACCCGGCCGTGTGACATCGCCCAGCCCAGGGCCCTGACATGCCTCGTGCGGTCCGGCTCAGCCGACCCCGCCCGAGGGTTGCAGGGTCGTGCCGCCGTCGACGACGAAGGTCTGGCCCGTCACCCACGACGACGCCTCCGAGGCCAGGAAGAGGGCGGCCGTGGCGACGTCGTCGGGAACGCCGAGACGGCGCAGCGGGACATGCGCCGCAATGCGGTCCTCACCCGGGCCTTCCCACAGCGCCGCCGCCAGCTTCGTCTTGACCAGGCCGGGCGCCAGCGCATTGACCCGGATGTCGGGTGCGAGCTCGAAGGACAGCTGACGCGTGATGTGCAGCACCGCCGCCTTCGTGACGTTGTACCACCCGATGTTGGGCTCGACGCTGAGGCCGCCGACCGAGGCAATGTTGATGACCGATCCGCGCAGGCCGGCCTTCACAGCTGCCGCGGTCCAGGTCAGCACCGAGAGCTGGTTGACCTCGAAGGTCTTCTGCGCCCGGGCGAGGTCGATGTCGAGCATCGGACCGAAGTAGGGGTTCGTGCCGGCGTTGTTCACCAGGATGTCGAGGTCGCCGAAGCGATCGACCGTGTCGGCCACGCATCCCGTCGGCGTCCTCGGGCCGCCCCACGTGTGCGGCACGCCAGCCGACACGCGCCTCGGGAGCGCCGCCGGCCACGAGGCCGGCCACCGCCGCGGCCAGGTCCTCGGCGGTGCGGGACGCCAGCATGACGTTGGCCCCCGCCTCGACGAAGCGGGCGCCGATGGCGAGGCCGATCCCCCGGCTCCCGCCCGTGACGAGGGCCGTCTTCCCTCTCAGCTCGAGCTCCATGCGCCGAGCCTTGCACGGGTGGTGCACGGGCGCGCCAGGGGCGTGGTGCGGTGGCGCCTGCGAAGCGCGCCCTAGCATCCCTCTGGTGAATCACCTGGCCGACGAGACGAGCCCGTATCTCCGCCAGCACGCCGCCAACCCGGTGGAGTGGTACCCCTGGGGTGACGAGGCGCTGCGACGGGCCCAAGAAGAGGACAAGTGCATCTTCGTCTCCATCGGGTACGCGTCGTGCCACTGGTGCCACGTGATGGCCCATGAGAGCTTCGAGGACGAGGCGACGGCGTCGGACCTCGCTCGCTGGTTCGTCTCGGTCAAGGTCGACCGCGAGGAGCGGCCCGACCTCGACGCCGTGTACATGGCGGCCACCCAGGCCCAGACGGGCTCGGGTGGTTGGCCGATGTCGGTGTTCTGCACCCCCGACGGTCGCCCCTTCTACGCCGGCACCTACTTCCCGCCCGTCGACCGCCAGGGCATGCCGTCGTTCCGGCGCGTCGTGCAGGCAATGGGCGAGGCCTGGCAGACCCAGCGCGAGTCCGTGCTCGAGCAAGCCGACGCGCTCGTGGGCGCGGTGCGCCGGGAACTGCGCCTCGCGGAGTCGTTGCACGCGGCGGAGGCGGAGCACGCGCCAGCGCGCGTGCGGACGCTTCACGCCGTCGGTTCCCCCGACGCCGGACTCGACGCCGTCTCCCTCATGGACGGCGTCGTTGCGGGCCTCACCGACGGTTTCGACCCCGAATGGGGCGGCTTCGGGCCGGCACCGAAATTCCCCCGGCCGACGCTGGTGGACCTGTGCCTGCGAGTCGCCCGCCGGGGCGGTGCTGCGGGCGAGCAGGCTCGCACCATGGCCTGGCGCACGCTCGACGCCATGGCCGCCGGCGGCATCTACGACCATGTGGTCGGTGGGTTCTGCCGCTACGCCACCGACGCGCACTGGTTGGTGCCCCATTTCGAAAAGATGCTGACCGACCAGGCCCTGCTGGCACGGTCCTATCTGCACGCGTGGCAGGACGGCGGGCGCGACGACTATCTCGGCGTCGTCACCGAGACACTCGACTTCGTGCTGCGCGACCTTTCCACGCCCGAAGGCGCGCTCTACTCCTCCTTCGACGCCGACGCCGGAGGGGTGGAGGGCGGCCACGCCACCTTCACGCTCGACGAGCTGCGGGCGCAGCTGCCGGTGGACCTCGTGCGGGCCGCGGCCGAGTGGTACGGCATCACGGACTTCGGGAATTGGGAAGGGCGCAGCATCCCGGTGCGGCCGGTGGGCGCACCGCTCGCGCGCCCACCCGAAGTCGAGGAGGCCAGGCGCCTCATGGCGGAGATCCGCGCCCAGCGGGTCCAGCCGGCACGCGACGAGAAGGTGCTCACGGAGTGGAACGCCATGGCCGCCGCCGCGCTCGCCGAGGTCGCGGCGGCCACCGGCAACGAGCGCTACGGGCGCCGCGCCGAGGAGATCGGCGAGTTCCTGCTCGCCTCCATGTACGACGGCGGCCGGTTGATGCGCAGCTGGCAGGGCGGCCGGGCCCGGCATCTGGCGGTCGCATCCGACCATGCCTGGCTGATTGAGGCCTGCGTCCGTCTATCGGAGTGGAGCGGCCGCAGCGTCTGGCGTGAACGGGCCCGCATTGTCGCCGCTCAGCTCCTCGACTTGTTCTGGGACGACGAGGCCGGCGGCTTCTTCTCGACCGGCCGCGACGCGGAGACGCTCGTCGTGCGGCCCAAGGAGTTCCTCGACGGTGCCGTCCCGGCCACCAACTCCATCGCCGTCACCGCGCTCGTCAGGGTCAACGCGCTGGCCGACGACCCGCAGCTCGACGACGCCGTGTCACGCACGCTTGCGCTGGCCGGCCCGTTGCTCGAGGGGCACCCGATGGCGCTGGCCGACCTGGTCGCCGCCCTGCCCATGTGGCGAGCGCGCAACGAGATCGTGGTCACCGGGACCCGCACCGACCTGCTGGCCGAGGTCCGGCGCCACTGGCTGCCCGCAGCTGTGGTCGCCTGGGGGGAACCCGACGCCGGGCCGCTCTTCGAGGGCCGGCGCCACGGGCCCGGACAGGCTTTCGTGTGCGAGGGGCGGGCGTGCCAGATCCCTGCCTCCGACGTCGCCACGCTGGCGGGACAACTCGAGGCGCTGGTCGCATGAACACGAGACGGCGTGTCGGCGGCACGCGGCCGGTCGAACCAGGCGACTCGATGGGCTCGCTCACGGACTCGGTCCCGGACCCGGTCTCGCAATTGCACGACTCGGACTCGGACGTGCACACCGACTTGCACACCGACCTGCACACCGACGTGCACTCGGACCCGGTCACCGACTTGCGACTCGGACCCCGGACCCGGACTCGGCGGACATCGCCGGCGACAGCGCCACGCGCCGCTCCCCCACCACGCCGACAAGCCCGGCGCGACTGGTACGGCGCTCAGCCCGCCGCAAAGAGCGCGTGCCGACCGCGGGCGGGTCGACGCTGCATCTCCTCGTCCTCTCGTCCACCCCAGAAGACACCACCGTGGTCGACCTCGCGACGCGCACGGTCATGCGCGTCCGGGTGCCCTGGCCGCAAGGACACGAGCCTGACATCGCCACCTTCGACGTCGTCGAGGTCACGTTGGCCGACGATCCCGAACGCGACGACCTGGCTCAGCCGGAGGCGACCACGGTGGCCGATCTGCCGCGTCACGTCGGCACGCTGCGCGGCCGTCATTTGCGCAAGCTTCTCGACCGCCTCGTCGCCAAACCCGACGGCCCTCTCCTCGGGTTCCCTGGACCGTCCGCGCCCTATTGGGAGTTCCGCGGCTTCCGCCCATCGGTGGCCCTGATCGAGCCGACCCGCAGACCCCAGCTCCTCCGCCGTCACGCCGACGGCTCGACCTGGGTCCGCTTCGGCTGGGACCGCGACGACGTCTGGCTTCCGGTGGAGGACCACAACGCCGCCCGCGCGCTCGACGCGGCGCGGCGCGACCGGCTGAGTGGCAAGAGCTTGGCCACGGCGCTCGGGTTCGAGCCGCAGTACCTGCTGGTCACCGTCAGCCCGCCGCGCGACGGCCACTGCTACAAGGTGTGTGCGGCCGTGCTGCCCCGGGGCTGACGCCCCGCACGCTAGACCTCAGCGCCCGAGCTTGCCCCCGGCCAGGTCTTCGGCCATGGCCCACCCGAAGGCGACCAGGCGGTCGCCGCGGTCGGCGTCGAAGCCCGACACGAAGTGGGCGTGGACACCGTCGGGGATCTTCACCTTCTGCGCATAGAAGTCGAGGCCCCCGGCCACCGACCCGTCGCCCTTGAGGACGAAGGTGCGGTCGTCGAGCTTGCCTTCGCAGCCGAAGCGCTTCGAGAGACGCCGCGCCCAGGCCCGCTCCTCGCCTGAGGACTTGTGCCCCGGGAAGGGGACGACGTCTTGGAGCCCCGAGAACGCACGGAACCCCTCGGGGCCGAGCAAACGGGTCCCGAGCAACACGTCTTCGTCGGGGAAGGCGAGGAGGGCCCGGCGGTACTGGTCGGTCATGATCGACTTCAGTGATGCTTCGGACCGCGAGTTGCGGTCGACCAGGGCGAGGCCCACGAGCAGGGACGGCGTGCCCCCGATGCGTTCGAGCGTGCAGAACGAGTAGCCCCGCAGTTTGTTCCCCTCACGGGCCTGGGTGATCAGGACCCAGGCTTCACGCTCCTTGGAGAGATAGCCGATGTCGAAACCGGGTGGCCGCTCCGCACACAGATCCGCCATTTCGACGAGCTCAGCGTCGCTGAGCGCAGTGCAATCTTTGGTGCTCACTACGATCGGCATGCACCCAGTCTACTGGCTCAGCTCCGCGACTTCCCAACCGCGTGGCGGCCTGGCCGCCCGCCCGGATTGAGGAGACGCCTGTGTCGTCCCAGTTCAGAGGCCCAATTATGGCGTCCCCGCCGCCCGGTCATGACAGCACCGCGCTCTGTCCGAGCAGCCGCTTGAGCTCGCCGACGAGCCCGTTGCGGAAGTCCACGTTGAACTCCGGCGGCAAGCGCAACACCTTCTCGCCGACGTGGAGCAACACCGGAGAGGGCCCGGGGTGGCCACTGAGGACCTCCTTGAGGCCGTCGACCTTGGCGTCGGTGAGCACACCGAGCGGAAGCTTGATGTGCAGATCGGACTGGCCCCGGTCGAGCAGCGGGCGCGAGACGTCCATGCAGACGATCTTCGGCTCCTCCTCCCGGGTGTCGAGCCGGCCCTTCACCACGACGATGGCGTCGTTCTCGATCAGCGCGCCGTATTCGGCCATGGTCTTGGGGAACACGAAGACCTCCATGGCGGCCTGGAGGTCTTCGAGGACGAACCGGGCCATCAGGTCGCCCTTCTTCGTATAGGACCGTCGCAGTTCGGTCACCACACCGCCGACGGTGCGCACAGGCGAACGGTCCCCCGCAACGACGTCCTCTTCCCGCATGTCCGAGAGGCTGCTGTCTGTGTAGCGCGCCAGCGCCGCCTCGTAGCCCATGAGCGGATGGTCGCTCACGTAGAGCCCGAGCATCTCCTTCTCGAAGGCGAGGCGCTGCCCCTTGTCGAACTCGCTCTCTGGGATCGTCACCTTGGACCCGCCCCACCCCGGGTCGGCCTGCTCCTCCTCGAAGGCGGCGAACAAGGTCGTGATCCCGAGGTCCTGCTCCCGGCGCCGCTCGAGCGTCCGGTCCACCATCGCCTCGAGGACCAGGCAGAGGCCCTGGCGCGGGTGGCCAAGGGAGTCGAAGGCGCCGCCCTTGACCAGCGACTCCATGGTGCGCTTGTTCAAGACGACCGGGTCGACCCGATCGCAGAAGTCGAAGATGTCGGCGAAGGGCCCGTTGGCCTCGCGCTCCGCCACGATCCGCTCCACGAGGCTCTCGCCGACGTTGCGCACCGCGGCCAGGCCGAAGACGATCGCCCTCGGGCTCTCGCCGTCCGCCGCTCCCGCCCCGGTGCGGTCGGGCGCGAACTCGGCGACCGAGCGGTTCACGTCGGGCACGAGCACGTCGATCCCCATGGAGCGGCACTCCCCGAGGTACACCGCCGTCTTGTCCTTGTTGTCCTTGACCGAAGTGAGCAGCGCCGACATGTACTCGACGGGGTAGTGCGCCTTCAACCACGCCGTCTGGTAGGCGACCAGCCCGTAGCCGTAGGAGTGCGACTTGTTGAACGCGTAGTCGGCGAAGGGCTCGATGATGTCGAAGAGTGCGGTGCCGAGCTCCTCGCCGTAGCCCTCCTGCACACAGCCGGCGACGAACTTCTCGCGCTCGGCGGCGATCATGGCGCGGATCTTCTTACCGCAGGCCTTGCGCAGATTGTCGGCTTCCTCGAGCGAGTAGCCGGCGAACTTCTGGGCGACGCGCATGACCGACTCTTGGTAGAGCATCAGCCCGTAGGTGTCTTTCAAGATGGGCTCGATGTCGGGGTGCAGGTACGTGAGTTCCTTGCGCCCGTTCTTCAGCTCGGGGTAGTCGCGGTGCATGTTGGCCGCCATCGGTCCCGGCCGGTAGAGCGCGACGAGGGCGGCCACGTCGTCGAAGCTCGTCGGGGCTAGGGCGCGCAGGGTCTGGCGCATGGCGCCACCCTCGAGCTGGAACACGCCTATCGATTCCGCCCGCCGCAGCATCTCGAGCGTCGGCTCGTCGGCCAGGTCCACGCCGTCGATGTCGAGGCGCTCCCCCGTCGCCGATTCAATGAGGTCGAGCGCCCGCTCAATGACCGAGAGGTTGCGCAGGCCGAGAAAGTCCATCTTGAGCAGGCCCAGCTCCTCGACGCCGTGCATTTCGTACTGCGTGACGATCGGCGCGTCCTCGGGGTTGCCACCGGCGTCGGGCTTGCGCTGGATCGGCAGGTAGTCGGTCAACGGGTCGCGCGAGATCACCACCGCGGCGGCATGGATGCCGTCCTGGCGGCGCAATCCCTCGAGGCCGAGCGCGACGTCGATGACCTCCTTGGCCTCGGGGTCGCTCTCGTGCATGGTGCGCAGCTCGCCGGCCGAGGCGTAGCCGTCCTCGTTCCCCTCTGTCTTGGTCAGGCAGGCCCGCAGCGGCGTGTCTCGCCCCATGATGAGCGGGGGCATCGCCTTGGCGATGCGGTCGCCCACCGCGTAGGGCTTTCCGAGCACCCGCGCCGCGTCGCGCACGGCGGCCCGCGCCTTGATGGTGGAGAAAGTGACGACCTGCGCCACCCGGTCGCTGCCGTACTTCTCCGCGGCGTACCGCATCACGTCGGCCCGGTAGCGCTCGTCGAAGTCCATGTCGATGTCGGGCATCTGCTTGCGGCCCGGGTTCAAGAAACGCTCGAAGAGGAGGTCGTAGCGGATGGGGTCGAGGTCGACGATGCGCAAGCAGTACGCGACGCAACAGCCGGCGGCCGACCCCCGGCCCGGGCCGACCCGGAAGCCCGACTCGCGGGCGAAGCGAATCAGATCCCACACGACGAGGAAGTAGGCGGGGAATCCCATGTCGCCGATGACGCCGAGCTCGAAGTCGAGGCGCTCGACGACCTCGGCCGGCACGGGGTCGCCATAGCGTTCCTTGGCCCCTTCATAGGCGAGGTGGCGCAGATAGGCCTGGGCCCGCTCCTCGTACGTGTTGCCGGCGAACGCGTCCGGCACCGGGAACTCGGGCAGGCTCGGCTTGCCCAGTTCGATCTGCACGTCGGCCCGCTCGGCGATCAGCAAGGTGTTGTCGCACGCCTCGGGCACGTCGCGGAAGAGGTGCCGCATTTCCGCCGCCGACTTCAGGTAGTGCTCGGTGCCCTCGAACTTGAAGCGGTTGGTGTCCGAAAGCAGTGCCCCGGTCTGCACGCACAGGAGCGCATCGTGCGCGACGGCGTCGTCTCGATGCGTGTAGTGGCTGTCGTTGGTGGCGAGCAGCGGTGCGCCGAGACGCCGCGCGATCTCGATCAGCTGTGGGTTCGTGCGGTGCTGGTCGGCGATGCCGTGGTCCTGGAGCTCCACGAAGAGGTTGTCGCGCCCGAAGATGTCCTGGAGCCGCGCCGCGCGCTGCTCGGCGCCCGCCACGTCACCGGCCAACAGCGCCTGGAGCACGACGCCGCCCAGGCACCCGGTGGTGGCGATGAGCCCGGCGTGATAACGCTCGAGCAGCTCCCAGTCGACGCGCGGCTTGTAGTAGTAGCCCTCGAGATACGCCGCCGAGGACAGCTTCATGAGATTGCGGTAGCCCTCGACGTTCTCCGCCAACAGCGTGAGGTGGTAGTAGAGCTTCTGGCCGCCTTCCGCGTCACCGCCGGTGTCGTCGACGCGTCCACGGCGCACTGGGCGCTCGTGGCGCGACTCGCCCGCCATATAGGACTCGGTGCCGATGACCGGGGTGATGCCCGCGTCGCGGCAGGCCTTGTAGAAGTCGAGGACCCCGTACATGTTCCCGTGGTCCGTGATGCCGAGCGCAGGTTGCCCGTCCGCCGCCGCGGCCGCCACGAGCTCGCCGACGCGTGCCGCGCCGTCGAGCATGGAGAACTCGGTGTGGGTGTGCAGATGCGTAAACGACCGCTCCGACACCGGCCCTCCTTTCGCCTCGATCAAACGTACTTACACGGCTGTGATTCCCCGGGTCCTCGAACTTAGCCCGAGGGTGCTCTGACTCTGAGCACCACCGAGCCGCCCACCTTGTCGTGCAGGGTCTGGCGTTTGGAGTCCCACAGCGGGAACAGCATGTCGAGCAGCCAGACGAGGCCGAGCAAGA
The DNA here is from genome assembly GCA_963725895.1 of uncultured Acidimicrobiaceae bacterium. Taxonomy (GTDB): domain Bacteria; phylum Actinomycetota; class Acidimicrobiia; order Acidimicrobiales; family RAAP-2; genus Bog-473. The sequence goes on from CAVSAJ010000001.1 coordinate 692,182, forward strand.
TCGAGAGGAGGCCGAGCAGGCGAAAGACGCCCTCCACCAAGGCCCGCGCCAGCGCACGCCCGTAGCCGAGGACCTCGAAGGTCCCGTCGCGCACGGCACGCACCCCGACGGCCATCATCCCGACGGTCTGCCCCCGCTCCGAGCCGCAGAGCACCGTGCCATACGCGATGTAGAGGGCGGCACTGATCACGAAGGGCACGGCGCTGAACGAGCGCCGACGGGTGCCCTTCCTCGCCATGAGGTGGACGTCGAGCGAATGGCTGTGCCTGAAGAGCAGGACCAAGAGGATGAGGACGACGAGGAAGATGAGCGCGTCGATGAGATAGCCCCCGACGCGGATGCCCCAGGTCGCGTACGGCGGAGTCGTGTCGTACTGCGGTGGCGGTGGCGGCGGGTAGCCGCCCGGGGACGCGACCCGGGTCGGAAAGGCGGGCGGACCCTGCGGCGCCGGGGAACCGGCCGCCGCCGAACCTGCGGCCGAAGATCCGGGCGGGGGAGGTGGCGGTGGCGGCGCGTTGCCGGGAAAGGCCGGAGGGCCGCCGGCCGCCCCGCCCTCACCCGCCGGGGACTCCGGCTCCTCGGCGCTCATCGTCGCCCACCGGGCCCGCTGCCCCCGTGCTCACTGCTTGTGTTGGCCATGGGACCCACCATCGCGCGCGCGAGACCCTCGGGTCAGAGATAGGCGCCCGTCCGGCCCGTTTCGCCGGCCGAGGGCAGGCCACGCTGGCGCATCTCATCGAGCTGAGCCCGTGCGGCCATCTGCTGGGATATCAAGGTGGCCTGGATCCCGTGGAAGAGCCCTTCGAGCCACCCGACCAGCTGGGCCTGCGCGATCCGTAGCTCGGCCTCGCTCGGGGCGTGGTCGCCGAAGGGTGGTGCCAGCGCCTCGAGCTCGGCGACCAGGTCGGGGGACAGTCCCTCGGCGAGATCGCGGATCGACTGCTCGTAGATCTCGCGCAGGCGCACCCGGCTGCGCTCGTCGAGCGGGGCCGCTCGCACCTCGTCGAGCAGCGTCTTGACCATGGAGCCGATGCGCAACACCTTGGCCGGCTCGTTCACCGACTCGGTCGCCGGCTCACCCTCACTCCCGTCGAGCACGCCGCTCCCGAGGACCTCGTCGGGAGAGATCGGCGTCTCGGCCTCCACCCGAGTCGGGCCGCCGGTCGGAGTCGGGCCGCCGGTCGGAGTCGGGCCGCCGGTCGGAGCCGGGCCGTCGGCCGGAGTCGGGCCGCCGGTCGGAGCCGGGGCGTCGGCCGGAGCCGGGCCGCCGGTCATGTCGTTCGTCGCATCATGCATGGTGCCTTCCGTCGCCTTCGTCGTCTGACTCCGCTCCTGACGGTCCCAATGTTGCCACCGGCTGGACGCCCCTCATGCGGCCCGCCAGGCGAGCAGCGGGACCAGCATCTCTGCGGGTGTCAGCGAGCCGTGGCGGGCGCGCAGGCGCAGCTCGCCGGTGTCGGCGGGGTCCAAGAACGCGATGGGCTCGAAGGGCACCAAGGCCACGTCGCCCAGCCGGGCCGCCACTTCGGCCGACGGCGAGCCCCCCAGCCAACCGTCGTCGATGATCTGGTCCTTGGTGCGCACCCAGGCCACGTCGCCGTGCAGTGCCGTCGCCGTCGCCGCCAGGTCGGCCACCACCCCCGGCCGCGCATGGAGCCAGCGGAAGCGGCCCTCGCCGCTCAGAAGTGTCACGTCGCGCATGATCTCGGGCCCGAGCACTTCGACCGAGCTGCCCACGTCGACCTGTCCGTGGTCCGCTGTCACGACGAGCACGGCGCCAGGCGGCAGTACTTCGAGCACGTCGGCCACGAGCCGGTCCGCTGCGCGCAGCTCGTCGTCGTAGTACTGCCCCAGACCTTCGGCGTGCGCCACTCTGTCGATGCCTTCGTAGTAGGCGTAGACGAATGGCTCGCCGCGGCCTGCGAGCTCGCGCACCGCGGTCACAAGACCCGCCGGCGTGTGCCAGCGGTGCAACTCGACCGGACCGAGGTGGGCCGCCGTGAACCCGGTCGGGCCGTAGTCCTGGCGCGTCACGACCGGCACGGTCTCGCGCCAACCGGGGAACGGCTCGCATTGCTGGAACGTCGGGGCCGGAACTCGCATGCGGGCGTCGACGCCGCGGACGGACCATTGCAGGACATTCATCACCTCACCGTCGAGTGCCACCCGGTAGCCGACGACACCGTGTTCGGCCGGGACACGGCCCGTCACCAACGTCGTCAATGCGCACGCCGTGGTGCTCGGGGCCACCGAGGTGATCATCCCGCCCGTCGCGCCCGACAGTGTCGGGGCCAAGCCACGACGTTCGCGTAGTTGCTCCGCGCCCAAGCCGTCGATGACCAACAGGACGATCTGGGTCGCCCCGGCCACCGGAGCCGGGAACCACGCGGGGAGCGAGTCGTCCTCGGGCCTCGTCAACTGGGCGAGGAGCGAGGGGACGACACGGTGCAGGGAGGGCCCGTCCCAGTCCGGTACCAGCGGGCTGGGAGCCACCGCGACCTGATCGCCCCTGTCGAGGGGGTCCGTCACGACCTCGACGTCGGGGTGCCCTCGTTCACGGAGGCACACCCTACGACCCACGCACCCCCTCCATCCGCGTGGAGGCCGGTAGCATCGGGTGTCGTGAGGGTGTCGACGCGGGGTGACTACGCCAGCCGGGCGTTGCTGTCGCTGGCCCTCCACGGGGCCGAGACGCCGACATCGGTGCGGGACATCGCCGTGCGGACCGGACTCCCCCAGCCCTACCTGGAGCAGATCCTGCTCGCCCTGAAAGGTGCGGGGCTCGTGCGCTCCAAGCGGGGGGTGGGCGGCGGATACGTGCTGGCCCGCCCGCCCGAGGACATCTCGCTGGCCCAGATCGTCTCCGCCGTCGACGGCCCCATCGCGGCAGGCGACTTCGGGGAGCCCCACGCCAACGGGGCCTGCGACCACGAGGGCCAATGCGTCCTGCTCGCGGTCTGGGCCGACGTGGGTGAGACCATTCGGCTCCACCTCCAGTCCTACAGCCTGGCCGACATGGTGGACCGGGCCCAGGGGAACGTCGCCACTCGCGTCTGAGTCGCGGTCGCCCGACGGGGCGCTCCTAGACCGACTGGTTCCACAGCTCGATGGCCGGCCAGTCGAGGCCCCACCCCAGGACCCCGATCGATCCGGTGCTGAAGAGCAGGAGCCGCCCCGCCACCGGCGGGAGGCCGAGCCAGCGGGCCGCCAACACGCGGAGCAGATGCCCGTGGGCGACGCACAGGGTGGTCCCGTCGACCGCCTTGGCCCGGTCGATCACCCGGTCCGCTCGCCGCCCGACCTCGGAGGCACGTTCGCCGGCCGGCGCACCGTCGTCCCACAGCGACCAGCCGGGCCGGCTCTCGCGGATCTCGGCCGTGGTGAGGCCTTCGTACTCTCCGTAGTCCCATTCCATGAGGTCCGGGTCGTGCTCGCCTGCGAACCCGGCGAGCTCGCAGGTCTCAGCCGCCCGCGACAGGGGGCTCGTCAGCACCTGGGCGAAGGGTCCCAGGCACCGCTCGCGTAGCAGGTCACCTGCCCGTTGGGCCTGCGCCCGACCCGCCGGGAGAAGGGGAATATCAGTGCGCCCTGTGTGTTGTCCCCTTTGGGACCATTCGGTTGCGCCATGCCTGAGCACGACCATCCGGGCGACCATTGGCCGTAGACCACCACGGGGTCGCCGTGTGCGCAACTCGGGCGCGAACAACCCGATGGAATGATCCGGGCACGAAACCGGTTGTACTGGGCGGTTCATCCCGGATTGGGCCGGGTACGTAGGACAGAGAGCGAGTATCAAACGTCTGGAGCGAAGATGAAGAGCGCGGTGAGCACGTCGGACACATTGGGTCTGATGCTGCGTGACCTCGACCAGTTCCCGATGCCCGACCACGAGCAGCAGGTCGAGTTGGCCAAGCGCGTGGTGGCGGGCGATGAGGCAGCGCGTAAGCAGATGGTGGCCGCCAACCTCAGGTTGGTGGTGCACTGGGCCCGCCGCTACCAGGACCGTGGTGTGGACATGGCCGACCTTGTCCAGGAGGGCACCTTCGGCCTGATGCGTGCCGTGGACAAGTTCGACTGGGAGCGCGGTTTCCGCTTCTCCACCTACGCCACCTGGTGGATCCGCCAGGCGCTCCAGCGGGCGGTACAGCAGCACGGGCGCACCATCCGGATCCCCCTCGAAGTGGGCGAGCAGATCCAGCGGCTCGAGCTGACCAAGTCGGAGCTGGCGAGCACGCTCGGGCGAGTTCCGACCGAGGAGGAGCTCGACGAGGCGACCGGCCTGACCGCGGACGAGCGCGAAACCCTCGAGGACGTCGCCCGGGTGACCGCCTCTTTGGACCAGCCGGCTGCGCTCGAGTCCTCGACGACGTTGGGCGAGCTGGTGGCTCCCGACGATACGGACTTCGCGGGTGACGTCGAGCAGACCATGGTCTATGACCAGGTGCGCGACGCCATAGAACGGTTGCCCGGACTCCAGCGCGACGTCCTGCGCCTGCGCTTCGGTTTTGACGGCGACTCGCCGGCCTCACTGCAGTCGACGGCCGAGCAGCTCGGTGTGGGCGTCCGGCGCGTGCGTCGGGCCGAAGAGGAGGCCCTCGCTGCGCTGTCGTTCGATCCCGACGTCCTCGGCGTCCACGAGGCCGCCTGAGGACGTTCGCCTACCCGAGTCCACCCGCCTCGATCTCCTGACCCGCCCCGACTCCCAGCTCCGCCTTCGAGATCTTCCCCCCCCCTTCTCGGAGGCGGGCGGGGGCGGGGTTTCGTCAGATCAGCGGAGGTAGCGCCTCAGGTCGTCGGGTAACGGTGCGGTGAATTCCATGCGCTCGCCAGTCCCGGGATGGGCGAAGCGCAGCGTGCCTGCGTGCAGGAAGAAACGCCCTGACCCCAGACCGGCGTCGGGCCGACCGTAGCGGGCGTCTCCCACGACGGGGTGGCCGATGGCCGCCATGTGGACGCGGATCTGGTGAGTCCGGCCCGTCTCGAGGGCCACCTCGAGCAGCGTCGTCGCCTCGTCGGCGCCGGCACCCCGACGCTCGAGCACGGTGTAGGCGGTGCGGGCCGGTCGGCCTCGGGCGGTGACGGCCATCTTCGTCGGCGTCCGCGCCGAGCGTCCGATGGGGGCTTCCACCACGCCGCGATCGACGGCGACATGCCCGGACACGAGGGCGATGTAGCGACGCTCCATGCTCCGGGTGGCCAGCTGCGCCACGAGATCGTGGTACGCGTCGGCGGTGCGGGCGACCGCCAGCAAGCCGGAGGTGCCCTTGTCCAGCCGATGCACGATGCCCGGTCGATCCGCCGCGCAGACGCCCGCCTCGACCAAGCGCGTCAGTTCGGGAAATCGGTCCAGCAGCCCGCCGACGAGGGTGCCGGAATCATGGCCTGCCCCTGGGTGCACGACCAGGCCGGGGGGCTTGTCGATGACGGCCACCAACTCGTCGGCGTGCACCACTTCGAAGCGCACATCCGGCTCGGCCCTGACCGCGTCGCTGCGGGCCGGCGCCAGGTGCACCGTCAAGGTGGAGCCCTCGCGCAGCGAGATCCGGCCGGCGGTCACCGGTTCACCGTCGACGAGCACCCGGCCTCTCCTGATCAACGCTGCTGCCTCGGCGCGCGAGACGTTGGCCACCATGGCCACGCCGCGGTCGGCCCGCAGGCCCGCCAGCAACGCCGGGACCTCGGTCGAGATGACCTCTCCCTGCGGCTCGAGGCGATCCTCGCGCCCGCCGAGGCCGGCCCGCTCTCCCCCGCCCGGCCCGCCTGTGCTCACGCGACCGGTTCCGGCGCTCTCGAGCGGTCGCCGAAGAGCAGTGTCACGATCACGATGACCACCCCGACGGTCACGCAGGCGTCCGCCAGGTTGAAGGTGGGCCAGTAGTCGAGGGTGATGAAGTCGGGCACGCGCCCGCCGTGGCCGCCGAAGATCCGTTGCGCGAGGTTGCCCACCGCGCCGCCGAGCACCAACCCGGCGCCCACCGCCATGGTGACGGTGCGCACCTGGGCCACGACCAGGGCGAGTACGACAGCGCCGATGCAGAGCAACACGGTGACCGCGACCGCTCGCCCGCTGAACAGACTGAAGGCGAAGCCCGAATTGAACGTCAGCGCCAGCCCGAAGGGCCCCCAGACGTGACGCACGTCGTGCAAGTCGTCGACCACGAGTGCGGTGGTCACCCAGTCAGCCACCACCACGACGGCGGCTATGGCAAAGGCCAGAACCCGCGGCCGGGTCAGCGCCGCGACAAGCCCCCGCTCTTGCAGGCGACGCAGAGACGGGCGTAGGGCAACGCGCGCAGGCGCGGCTTGGGGATCGGCTGAAAGCACCGCTCGCAATACCCGTATGTCTTGTCCGCGATGCGCCTCGAGCGCGTCGTCGATTTCTTCCACGGCCAGCGTCGCCTGGCCCGAGAGGGCGAGGTTGCGCTCGCGGTCGACCGTCACGGTGCCACCCTCGCCCGACTCCTCGTCGAATTGGACGTCACCGGGCTCGCGCTCGAGCGCGAGCGAGTCCGCCTCGGCACGCAGCGACGTTGCCTGCTCCAGGTAGATGGCGCGTTCGGCCGTGAGAAGCTCGCGCACCTCGTCGAGGAACTTTGCGTCTTTGGCGTAGGGACCGGTCTTGGGCCGGACCGGCGCGGGCTTGGTCTTCGGGGCGAAGGTGCTGCGCGGTGCCGCGCCGTTGCCGGCGATGCGCGTGGCCGTCTTCTTGGCCGGCTTCGCGGCTGCCTTCTTCGTCGGAGCTGCCGTCTTCTTCGCCGCAGGAGCCTTCTTCGCCGGAGCTGCCGTCTTCTTCGCCGCAGGAGCCTTCTTCGCGGCGACGGCAGGCTTCTTCGCCGGCGCGGCCTTCTTTGTCGCCGTCGACGGCTTCTTGGTCACTGGGGTGGCCTTCTTGGTGGCCGTGGCTGCCTTTTTCACAACGGGCACTGCCTTCTTCTTCGTCAGCGCTGGACGCCTTGCCGCTGTTGGCGCAACCTTGCCGGGCACCTTTTTGTTCCCAGCTTTCTTGACCGCCTTTCCCCCGGCTCCCGACGATCCGGCGCTCCCGGCCGAACGCGAGGCAGGCGCTCGCTTGACCTGGGCGCCTTTGCTCGCTGGGGTCATCGATCCCTCCTTCGGACCACGCAAGCGGCCGGTCTTCCGTGCCACGACCTCGCGCGGGGAGCGGGTGACGATAGCGGACCGCGAAGGCGGCGGCAACACTGCCGCCCGCCCTCGACGCAGTGAATCAGGCCGTGCGGGGTGCTCCCGAGACGGCCGGGTCCGAGGCGCTCGTGAGGTTCAGGGTCGGTGGGCCGTCTTCGCTCTCGGGCATCCCTGCAGCGGCGGGCTCATCACCGGCCGGCCTCGGTGCGGCGTGCACCTTGGGCTTGATGCCCATGAGCGAGTTGGCCGGCTGGACGTTCTCGTCCACCCACTTGAGTATTTCCGAGAGGGCGCCATGCAGGCGGTTGCGCTCTGACTCGAGATGCCGAGCCATGCTCTCCACGTCGGCCGCGAGGTCGGTGCGCGTCGACTCGAGCCGCGTGACCTCCTCGCGCAGGGCCTGGTGTGTCTCGGCCTGGAGTTGGGCCGACGTCGCCTCCGCCGCCGCGATCGCGGCCCGCGCCGTCTCCTCGGCCTGGGCGATGACGGCGGCAGCTTCCGCCTCGCTTTCGCGCTTTGTCTGGTCGACGAACTTCTGCGCGAGCAAGAGCGTGCGCTGCAGCGTCTCGTCGGAGAGCGCCGCCGCGTCGGCCGCGGCAGCAGTGGCTGCCTCGTCTCCTTCGGCGACCGCCGGCGCGGCACGCTTGTCGCGCTCGAGCTGCGCGATGCGCTCGCTGGCCTGGCGCAGCCGCTCGTTCAACTGGCGCACGTGCTCTTGGAGGGCCTCGGCCTCCTGCGCCGCCTTGTCCAGGTACTCATCGACCTCATCGACGTTGTAGCCCTTCAGGCCGAGGCGGAACTCCACGGTGCGGAGTGTGTCGAGGATCGATGCAGGTGCCTGGGAATTGTCCATGGGAGGCGAGTTTACCCACACCCTCCTACGATTCCAGCAATGGTGCCGGGGGTGGCGTTACGTCGTCAGTACCGGGATTAACACAAACTGCGCAACCAGGATGACGACGAGGAAGGACCAGTCCAGACCACCCATCGGCTTGATGATCCGGCGCACCGGGCGCAGGACGGGCTCGGTCGCCTGGTAGAGGAAATACTGGATCCGGGCCAGCGTCGTTCCGGGCTGGATGCGGAACCAGCTCAAAATGGCGTAGGGGAACATGATCAGCCAGATGTAGGCCTCGATCAGCCATGCGATCAATCGGAAGATGTCCACCAGCTCGCGAGGGTAGCGGCTCTAGTCCCGGTTGAAGCCGCGCTCCACCAATCGCTGCCGCTCCTCGTCGGAGACCTTCACGTTGGTCGGCGCGAGAAGGAACACCTGGTCGGCCACCTTTTCCATCTCTCCGCTGAGGGCGTAGGTCACGCCGCTACAGAAGTCGATCATGCGCCGCTGCAGGTCTCGCTCGGCCATTTGCAGGTTCACGATCACTGGCCGGTTGTCCTTCAAACGGTCGGCGATCTCCTTGGCGTCGCCGAAGCGAGAGGGTGCCACGACGTGCACGCGGGCCGAGGCGGGCGCGGGTGCCGGACCGGTGGGATTGAGCGTCGAGTCGACCGGCATCGCTCGTACCGGGCTCGGCCGTGGTGTGACGTTGCTCGGGGCCGGTCGCGGCTGGCTCGGCACCGCCGACTCGCGGGGGATGGTGCGCACCCTGGTCATGCCGCCACTGAATTCCTCGGGCTGGTCGTAGTCCGATGTGCGAGGCTCGACCCGGGCGGGCGCAGAAGAGAACGCGCGGGGTGCCCGGTCGTCGAGGTCGTCGTACTCGTCGTACTCGTCGTCGAGCAGGCCGAGATAGACCATGGTCTTCTTCATGAACGAGGGTGACATACCTTCTCCTGTCGCACGACAGCGTAGTGCCTGCTCGGCAGCCCAGGCGGGTCCATCCGGCCTGTCGTGGGGGCATATGGCGCCACCAGCCCCGTCGACCTCCCCGATCGCGGTCATCACCGCGGACGCGGGGGGCGGTCGCCGAAGAGCGCCCTGCCGACGCGCACCATGGTCGAGCCGGCCGCCACGGCCGCTTCGAGGTCGTCGCTCATGCCCATCGACCGCTCTGGCAAGCCGAGTTCGTCGGCCAGCCGCCCGACCGTCGCGAACGCCTCGCGCGCAGCGGACTCCCCCGGCGCAGCCACTGTCATCAGGCCGCGGACGTCGAGCCCGATGACCCCCAACCGCGCCACCAGGGCTCCTACGGCATCGGGCGCGCAGCCGTTGCGGTTCGGGCGTCCGGTGGTGTCGACCTGGACGAGGACCGCGGCACCTGGCGCGAACAGCGCGATGCGCGCCCCCTCGGCCTCCCGGGCGACGCTCTGCCACAGTCCGACCAATGGTGCGAGCTCGGCCACCTTGTTGCGCTGCACTGCACCGAGGAAGTGCCACACGATGCCCGACGCGCCAACGCCGCCAAAGCCGCCGGCGGCACCCGCGTCCGAGTCCGGCTCCTTCGCTGTCGTGGCCGCCTTTGCGACGAGCTCACTCGCGTAATTCTCCCCGAGGTCGTGCAACCCGGCCCCATATGCAGCTCGAACCGCGTCGGCACCAAAGCCCTTCGTCACCGCCACCACCCGCACCGCGGCAGGGTCACCCCCTGCGTCTTCGATGCGCTCCCTCACCGCGCGCAGGCGCCCGGCGACGGCGTCGCTGCTGGGAGAGGCGGGACTAGCGGAGGAAGGAGGGGACGTCGAAATCGTCGTCACCCAGGTCGAGCTCCTCTTCCGAGCCCGTGGCGTCCGCGAAGATGTCGACCGGTTCGGGTGTGGAGAAGATGCTTGACGCCAGGTCCGACGACCTCGAGGACCCGGCGCCCTCCTCCCAGCGCTCGAACCCCGCGGCAATCACGGTGACCCGCACCTCGTCACCCATGTTGTCGTCGATCACGGCGCCGAAGATGATGTTGGCGTCGGGATGCGCGACGGCGTGGATGATCTCGGCAGCCTCGTTCACCTCGAAGAGGCCCAAGTCCGATCCGCCCGCGATGTTGAGGACCAACCCTCGCGCGCCCTCGATGGAGGCCTCCAGCAGCGGCGATGTGATGGCGGCCCGCGCCGCGTTGGCCGCCCGCCCCTCGCCGATGGACGACCCGATGCCCATGATGGCCGTCCCTGCGTTTGTCATGACCATCTTCACGTCGGCGAAGTCGGTGTTGATGAGACCGGGCACCGTGATGAGGTCGGTGATGCCGCGTACGCCTTGGAGGAGGACCTCGTCGGCCATCTTGAACGCGTTGACCATGCTCGTCTTGTCGTTGGACACCGTGAGCAGGCGGTCGTTCGGGATGACGATCAGTGTGTCGACCTTCTCCTTGAGGATCTGGATCCCCTTCTCCGCCTGCATCGCACGCCGGCGACCTTCGAACGTGAACGGTCGGGTCACGACCCCGATCGTCAGGGCACCGAGGCCCTTGGCGATCTCTGCGATGATCGGCGCCCCGCCGGTGCCGGTGCCGCCTCCCTTGCCCGCCGTGATGAAGACCATGTCGGCGCCTTGGAGCGCCTCCTCGATCTCGACCCGGTGCTCCTCGGCGGCCATGCGGCCCACTTCGGGGTCACTCCCGGCTCCGAGACCACGGGTCAGCTGCCGCCCGAGATCGAGCTTGAGGTCGGCATCGCTCATCAGCAGGGCTTGGGCGTCCGTGTTGGCCGCGATGAATTCGACGTTGCGAAGACCCGAGTCGATCATCCGGTTGACCGCGTTGACGCCGCCCCCGCCGACCCCCACGACCTTGATGACTGCCAGGTAGTTGCCCTGGGAAGGCACGGTCGTCATGAACTCCCTCGTCTTCGGGTCGATCGCCGACCGGTCGCTCGCTGGTCCATTCCGCCAGCCGCCACCGGTGGCATGCGACCGCCAACCCATCCCTGAACCTCTCGGGAAGGTTGATGTTCACAGTTCGGCAACGTGGCCCCACCATACGGGGGGTTCTTCAGCCTGGTCAAGCATCCTAGGTCACCCCGCTGTCACCGTCGGTGCGTCGGGGACGCTGACGTCGATCACATCACCGGTGTGCAGGGTCGCGCCGGCGAGGATGGAGGAGACATCCTCGTACTTGGCCGCCAGCTGCGCTCCCGACCCGATGTCGACCACGATCGGCGTCGTCATGGCGAGCTGCACCCATCCCGCCGGCTCGACGGTGACCCCCGTGACCTGCGCTGCGAAGGAGGCGGGAAGTGTCGACGCCACCCGAAGCCCGATGGCGTCCGTGCCCGAGAGCACCGTGCCGGGCGCACCCGGCGCCTCGGGCACGGTCAACAACAGCAGTCCGGGCGGCCGCGCCGTCGACGCACTCAGGACGCGGCCGTCGCTGCTCAACACGACCCAGCGTCCTCCCGGCGCGCCGACCACGAAGTGGGGCGTCTCTTCTGTGACGTGGATGTGCACGCCGTCGGGCCACGACACCTGCACGTGGGCCGTCTGCACCCACGGCAGCTGTTCGATGCGTGCCGCCGCCGCGCCCGCGTTCACATCGAGCAAAGGCGGGTGATCGGCCAGGCCGGCCCGGTCCACGACCTGGGCCGCCGTTTCGTGTGTGTTGCCCGTGACCGAGATGGAGCGAGCAGAGAACAACGGTGTGTGGATGACGAACCACGCGGTCACGAGGATCGCAATCCCCGCGAGGCCGACGACGAGCGCACGGAGGCGGCGCCGGCCCTGCTCGCGTTGGACGGCGGTGCGGCGGGCCGAGATGCGAGGATCGATGGTGCCACGGCGCCGGTTCACACCGCGCCCGCCCTTGGCGCGCGACGAGCCGTCCGTCGTCACGATCGACCTCGCGGCCGTGCTGTGTCCTCGGTTCCATTCTCGCCTGTCCCGGACACCGCACCAGTCTTCCCGTCGCGAAAGCCCAGGAGGCGGACCTCGGCGTGCAGCGTCACGCCACAGCGGTCCGCCACCACCGCACGCACGTGCTCCATGAGGGCGCGCACGTCGTCAGCCCGTCCGTCTTTCTCCGCCTGAATGAAGTTGGCATGCTTTTCCGACACCGCTGCCGTGCCCAACCGGAAGCCCTTGAGCCCGGCTTCCTCAATGAGTCGTCCCGCCGCGTCGCCCTCGGGGTTGGTGAACACCGAGCCCGCGTTGGAGCCGCCGGGCTGGTGGGCGCGCCGCCACCGCACGATCTCTTTGACCGCCTCTTGCTCCGCGGCCACCGAGCCCGACACCACCCGCAACTCGGCGCCGAGCACGAGTTGCGAGGCGAGCACCGACGAGGACCGGTAGGCGTAGTCGAGGCGCGCCACGTCGTCGGTGCCTCCGTCCGCGCTGCGGAGGTCGACCCAGCTGTAGCGCTCGAGGCACGACGCCATGTCCGATCCGTGGCCGCCGGCGTTCATGCGCACCGCCCCCCCGACAGAACCGGGCACACCGACGGCCCAGGCCAGGCCCGACCATCCCGCGTCCGCGACGCGGCCGGGCCAAGACGGGCAGCGCCAGCGCAGCGCCGGCGCGGACGACCGCGGGGGCGCCCTCGTCCCCATGACCGGGGGCCGGCAGATCCAGCCCGGCAAAGCCGGCGCCCAGATGGACCACCACCCCGTCGAAGCCCGCGTCCGCCACCAAGAGGTTCGAGCCGCGGCCGATCACGAACAACGGCAGGTCCGAGTCGCGGAGTGCGGCGCGCACCTCGTCGAGGTCGGCCGGCCCTTCCACCTCGACCAGCACCGCGGCGGAGCCCCCCACGCCGTAGGTGGTCAGCGGGCCGAGCGGGGCGTCCACGGTGGCCCGGCGGCCGAGGACACTGGCCAGAGCCCGATGTGCCGCGCCCGGGGTCACCACGTGGGTGACTCCATCAGCTCGTCGGGCAGCATCGTCAGGTCGCCCGCACCGAGTGTCAGGCACAGGTCGCCGGCGCGCAGCGTCGACGCCACGGTCCGACGCAGCTCCTCCCAGCGCGGGACGTAGGCCACGGGCAAGCGGGGATCCTGCGCCCGCACTGCGTCGACGACGAGCCGCCCCGAGACCCCGGGCACGGGCCGGTCGCCGGCGCTGTAGATGTCGGTCACCACCAGCTCGTCGGCCAGTTCGAACGCCGTGCCGAACTGATCGGCCAGTGCAGCGGTGCGCGAGAAGCGGTGCGGTTGGAAGACGGCGACGATGCGGTTCCAGCCCCCCGCCCTCGCCGTGGCCAGCGCGACGCGCACCTCGCCGGGCAGGTGGGCATAGTCGTCGACGAAGGTCACCCCGCCGACCTCGCCGCGGAACTCGAAGCGCCGGCTCACCCCTGCGAAGCGCGCCAGTGCGTCCCGTGCGGCTGCGAAGGGCGCCCCGGCGCGCAGGGCCGCCACGGTCGCGACGGCGGCGTTGCGCGCGTTGTGGACCCCGGGGACCCCGATGCGCAGCGTGCCAAGCTCGCCCTCGGGCCCGTGCAGGACGAAGGCCGCCGCGCTGCGGCTCTGCTCGAGGTCCCGCATCACATAGGTCGCGCCGTCCGTCAGACCCACGCTCAGCGCTGCGTTCGCCCGTCCGATCGCGTCGGCCTCGTCGTCGTCGGCGCAGACGACCGACCCCTCGGTGGCCGAGGCCACGAAGCGCGCGAACGCGTCCCGCAATGCATCGAATGTGCCGTAGTAGTCGAGGTGGTCGGGTTCGACGCTCGTGAGCACGGCCAGGTCCGGGCGCAAGGCGGAGAACGTGCCGTAGCTCTCGTCGGCTTCCACCACGAGCCACTCCCCTTCGTCCCACACCGCATTCGTGCCGATCTCGTTGACGTCGGCGCCGATGACGAAGGAGGGGCGCATCCCGGCCTCCACCAGGATCAGCGACAACATGGACGCCGTCGTCGTCTTGCCGTGGGTCCCGGCCACCGCCAGGCAGCGCCGTGTGGCACAGATGGCGGCCAGCACCTCCGAACGCGGGGCGACCCGGATGCCGAGCGCCCGCGCCTCGACCAGCTCGGCATTCTCGGCCGGCACCGCCGGGGAGTAGGTCACTGCGTCGGCGCCGACCACCTGCCCGGCTCGGTGCCCGACCGCGACGGCAATCCCGCGGGAGCGCAGGCGCTCTGCCACCGGAGAGTCCTTCAGGTCCGAGCCCGAGACCGTGTGGCCCATGTCGTGCAGCACGAGCGCGATAGCGCTCATGCCGGCGCCACCGATGCCGACGATGTGAACCCGTCTCGGCTGCGAGAGATCGAGGTCGGTCGGGTCAGCGGGCATGGGCGTCGACGAGCTCGGCAACACGGGCAGCCGCGTCGGGGCGCGTGTGCTCGCGAGCGGCGGCACTCATGGCGCGCAGCCGCACCGGGTCCGACAACAACGCGTCGAGCTCCTTGGCGAGCCGGGCACCGTCGCACTCGTGATCGGGAAGGTGCACCGCGGCGCCCACGCCCACCAACGCCTCTGCATTGCGCGGTCCGGTGGTCGCGCGGCGCACCGGGCAGCGGCACCAAGATGGCAGGCACGCCAGCCACCAACAGCTCCGCCACGGTCATGGCACCCGCCCGGGTGACGCACACGTCGGCCGCCCCGTAGAGGTCGGCCATGCGGTCCTCGAAGGGGACGACCCGGTAGACCAGTGCGTCGGCCGAGGCGTCGGGTGGTGCTTCACCGCGGCGAAGGCGTCATAGTCGCGCCGCCCGGTGACGTGGTAGATCGATCGGCGCCCCAGCCCAGCCCACGATCTGGCCAGCTCGGCGACGGCGCCGTTGATCCGGTGCGCGCCGAGGGAGCCGCCGACCGACGCGAGCGTCTCGCGATCCGCGGGGAGGTCCAGCACGGCCCGGCTGGCGGCGCGTCCCTCCGCTGTGTGGTCGATAGAGAAGAGCTCGGGGCGGACCGGGGTGCCGGTGACGTGCGCACGCGGCAGGTCCGTGCCGTCGAAGGCCACCGCGTTGGCCGCGGCGAAACGCCCGAGCAGCCCGTTGACGGCCCCCGGGACTGCGTCGGTGGTCATGGAGACGAGCGGGACGCGGGTCAAGACCGCCGCGACGCCGGCCGGCAAGCTGGCATAGCCACCGACGATGACCACCACACGCGGCCGGCGCATCAGGAACGAGCCGACCGCACGCAGGCAGGCCCAGGCGAGCCCGAGCACCGCGCCGACGTTGGCCGCCAACGCGGCGGGTCGCAGGCTGCGCTTGATGCCGCGTCCGGGCAACAGGGTGTAGGGGAACTCGAGCGTCGGCCAGCTCGTGGCCTCCTGGCCCCGGCGCGACCCGTAGAGCTCGATCGATTCCGCCGCGTGCCCCCGTCCGACCATGGCGCGTGCGATCTGCAACGAGGGGACGATGTGACCACCCGTCCCGCCGCCCGCGATCACCGTGCCCCGAGGCGGGCTCACCGACCTCGGGAGGGCCGGGCGCCGGCGAGCCGTAGGGTCGGCGCGCTTCTCTCGCCCTGCCGGGCGACGTTGATCAGGATTCCGGCCGCGGCCATCGTGATCACGAGCGAGGAGCCCCCGAACGAGATGAAGGGCAGCGGGATCCCGGTGACCGGGAGCAGGCCCACGACGGCCCCGACGTTGATGAGCGTCTCCGCCGCGAGCCAGGCGATGAGCCCGAGGGCGAGCAGCGCGCCGAAACGGTCCGGCGCCTGCATCGCCGCCCGGATGCCAAGCCAGATGAGACCTCCGAGGAGAGCGAGCACGAACAGCGCGCCCACGATGCCGAGCTGCTCGCCGATGACCGAAAAGATGAAGTCGGTGTGCGCATTGGGCAGGTAGCCCCACTGCGCCTGGCCCCCACCGATCCCCATGCCGAAGAGGTGACCCGACCCGAGCCCGATGAGCGACTGCACGACCTGATAGCCCGAGCTCGAGCCGTGCGCTGACGGATCGAGGAAGGAAAGCAGCCGGGCCCGGCGGTAGGGCGAGGCGACCGCCACGATCAGGGCCAGTGCGGCCAGCGCGGCCATCACCTTCATGACCGGGCCCAGTCGTACCCCCGAGACGAAGAGAAGGGCGAGGGCGAGGCAACCGAGGACCATGGCGGTGCCCATGTCGGGCTGGGCCAGGATCAAGACACAGGCGAACCCCGTCACCAACAGGAGCGGTCCGATGATGCGGCGGTCCGTCGCGTCCTCGTCGAGGCGCCGTGCGATGAAGTCAGCCGCAAAAAAAGTGAGCGCGAGCTTCATGAGCTCGGAGGGCTGGAGGCGGAACTGCCCGAACCCGACCCAGCGGCTCGAACCCATCGCGTGCACACCGAGGCCGGGGACGAGCACGACGAAGAGCAACCCGAAAGTGATGAGGAGCAGCGCGGGGCTGAAACGGCGCAGTCGCCGGTAGTCGACGCGCACGGCCAACCACAGCGCAACGATGCCGATACCCATCCACATCGCCTCGCGGATCAAGATCGCGTAGGGGGTGCCGTAGGTGTCGATCGAGATGACCGACGAGGCCGACCCGACCATGACGAGTCCGATGACACAGAGCAGCGCGACGTCGACCAACAGGATGGTCGAGACCGCCACCTGCCGACTGCCGATCCGCACGCAAGTGGCGCTGGGAGGGGACGCAGCCCGGTGCGCCTTGGAGCGGGGCTGCGCGCTCGTGGACGCGTGCCGCCCGGTTGGCCGGCCCGGAGGACGTGGCGCGGATCGCGACCCGCGACCTTGGGCGTGCCGTCGTGGTCTGGGCCGGCGTCACGCTCGTCTCCCCCGCCGCGCGTGGGCGCGCCTCACCGCCCGGTCCGACCCCCGATGCACGACCCCAGTCTCTCCTACCCGCGCGACGAAGTGGCGGATCTCGGCCGCGCCGGGCCGGCGCGCGCGACGATGCTCGCGGGTCGTCCGCGGGGGCGCTGTCACGTGAACTTCGCCACCGTGAGGTAGTCGCCGTAGAAGATGCCCAGACCCAACGCGGAGAAGAGCCCGCCGAGGATCCAGAAGCGCACGATCACCGTCGTCTCGGGCCACCCGCCCAGTTCGAAGTGGTGGTGGATCGGCGCCATGCGGAATATGCGCCGGCGAAACGCACGAAAGCTGATGACTTGCAAGATCACCGACAGCGTCTCCATGACGAAGAGGCCACCGATCACGAGCAGGAGCAAGTCGAGGTTCAACAGCAGGCACAGCGCGGCCAGCCCGGCACCGATGGCCAGTGCTCCGGTATCGCCCATGATGATCTTGGCTGGCGCGGCGTTCCACCAGAGGAAGCCCACGCAGGCGCCGGCGAGGGCGACCGACACCAGCGCAAGGTCGATGGCCGACGCCGGGAGCACGTGGTAGATCGAGAAATGGCGGAAGATCCAGTACCCCATGATCGAGAGCACGAAGAAGCAGAATGTGCCAGATCCTGCGGCCAGGCCGTCGACGCCGTCGGTGATGTTCACCGCGTTCGACGCGCCCACCATGACCAGGACGGCGAAGATGATCCAGCCGACCTTGCCCATGTTGATGCCGATGGCGTCTGAGCGCGTGAACGAGAGCGCGGTCGAGGTGTGGGCCCACTCCACGGCGAGGATGGCAAAGGCCAGCGCACACGCCACCTGGGCGCCCGACTTGGCCCGCTTGTTGAGCCCGAGGCTGCGCCGGTGGTGCACCTTTATGTAGTCGTCGAGAAAGCCGATGAGCCCGAAGGCCACGACTGCACCGACTGCCAGATAGCCCGTGCGCGAGAAGCGGACCTCCGTGCCGATGTGACCGATCGCGTAGCCCGCGACGACCGAGCCCACGATGGCGATACCGCCCATGGTGGGGGTGCCAGCCTTGGCCACATGCGTCGCAGGACCCTCTTCCCGTATGTGCTGGCCGATTTCGCGTTTGCGGAAGTAGCGGATGAGAAAGGGGGTGGCGATGATGGCGAGCCACAGCGCGATGCCCCCCGAGACGAGTAGTCCGAGCACGTGCCGTCAGGCCTCGGGGTGCGGCTCGTGTCCGACTGGCGCCCGGGTGCGCGGGTCCGACCCGTAGCGTGCTGCCAGCGCGTCGCGCGCCTCGAGGGCGTCATCGAACGGGAGCTGCCGTCCCCCGATCTCCTGGTAGGTCTCGTGTCCCTTCCCCGCCAGCACGACCACGTCACCGGGTGCGGCCGCATCGAGCGCGCGTCGGATGGCGACGGCTCTCTCGGGCTCGACGACCACGGCCGGATTCTCACGCCCCTCCGCGATACCGGCCAGCACCTCGTCGATGATGGCCCTCGGGTCCTCGTCTCGCGGGTTGTCCGACGTCACGATCGCGACGTCGCTGAGCCGGGCGGCCACCTCCCCCATCAAGGGTCGCTTCGCCCGGTCGCGGTTGCCCCCGCAGCCGAACACCGTGAGCAGCCGATGACCCCCAGCGAAATGTCGCGCCTCGCGGAGCACCACCTCCAGGCCGGCCGGCGTGTGCGCGTAGTCCACCAGCACGGTGAAGGGTGGCTCCTCCCGAGCCGCCTCGTCGCGCCCGGAGCGCAGCGCCGGTGTGGCGATCACCTGCAGCCGGCCTGCGACGGGTGACAGGCCGGCCATGGCCTCGGCGACCTTCTCGGGACTGAGGTGGAGCTCTTCGAGCGCGAGGACCGCCTCGGCCGCCATGAGCGCGTTGTCCACGTTCACGCCGCCGGTCAGACGCGTCGTGATCCGTTGTCCCCGCCAGGTGAACGACGTGCGACCCGGCTCGAGCACGACGTCGGCGGCGTCCGCGTGCCGGACGGGGATGACCGGGATGCGAGCGCGCTCGACCAGGCGGCGGCCCCACGCGTCATCCACGTTGACGACGCCGCGCAGGGAACGCCCAGGGTCGAACAACGAGGCCTTCGCCTCGAAGTAGTCCTCCATCGTCCCGTGGTAGTCGAGATGATCGTGGCTCAGGTTGGTGAAGACGGCCACATCGAAATGGATGCCCTCGACCCGCGACTGGACGAGCGCATGGCTCGAAACCTCCATGGCCACCGCGTGGCGCAATCCGTCGGCCTGCTGGCGATCGCGCACGCCGGCCAGGATGCGCTGCACCTCGGTGGCCTCGGGTGTCGTCCGGGCGCCCGACAGGGTCCCCATCACGTTGGTCGGGTGTCCTACCGCACCGAGCAGATCGCCCAGCAACTGGGTCACGGTGGTCTTGCCGTTCGTGCCGGTCACGCCGATCATCAGGAGGTCGCGCGCGGGGAAGCCGTAGAAGGCAGCGGCGATCCGCGCCATGGCGGTCCGCATCGTCCCTTCCGCGATGCGCGTCTGGACCACGCGCTCGTCGAGCAACTCGGGAATGAAGTGCTCGCACAGCAGCCCGACGGCCCCCCGGGTGACCGCCTCCGCCGCAAACACGTGCCCGTCGGTCACCAAGCCCGGCACACAGCAGAAGAGGTCTCCGGGCACCACCCTGCGGCTGTCGTGGGAGATGCCGCCGACCTCTACCGCGGCGAGGTCGCCGACGGACTCGATGACTTCTATGTCGTCGAGGAGGAGGTTCATGGGCACACGTCGCATGATCGACCCGACAGCGTTGCATGCCCCGGACACCCCCGCGTCACAGACGCAATGGGGGTGTGGGCCTCGGTCACGTGATGTCCTGGGCCTGGTCACTCGCTGACGACGAGGTCGCGCCAGGTGGCAAGGGACTGGTCTGGGCACCAGGGGTCGTCGGGATGTCGTAGCGGTGCAGGGCGTAGCTCATGATCTGCGAGAACACCGGGGCCGCCACGGTGCCGCCGAAGATCGGCGTGGGCCGGTCGAGGACCACGATCATCGACAGCGTCGGGTTCACGGCGGGCGCATAACCGACGAAAGACGCCATGTAGGCGCCCGGGATGTACGAGTCGTGGTCGGGTGTCGGGATCTGGGCGGTGCCGGTCTTGCCGGCGACGGTGTAGCCGGGCACGGCGGCGCTGGTGCCGGTGCCCTGGTTGACCACCTGCTGGAGCATGGACGACAGCTCGGTGTCCACCGAAGGCGAGAAGACCTGGTGCGTCGCAGACGGTGGCGTCTGCGTCAGCGACCCCGAGGGGCTCACCGTGGCCTGCACCAGCTTGGGCGCGACGAAGGTGCCCCCGTTTGCGACCGCGTTGTAGGCATCGAGCACCTGCAGCGCGCTCGACGGCGTCAACCTGGCCGATGGGCAACGAGACGTAGTCGGTCGGCTCCCACTGCGCGGCGGTGGCCAACAGACCGGGCGATTCGCCGGGAAAGTCGAGTCCGGTCGGCTGTCCGAATCCCAACGCCTTCACCTGGTCGAGCAGTCGCTGTTCCCCGACTCCTTGTGCGATCTCGGACGTCCCGATGTTCGACGACTGCGCCAGGATCTGCGTCGCACTCAGCTGTTCGGTCGGGTGCGGCTCCGCATCATGGAACGTCGAACCGTCGAGCATGATCTGGTCGGGGACGGTGAACACGGAGTTGGGGTTGATGAGGTCGTCTTGGAGGGCGGCCGAGAAGGTCACCAGTTTGAACACCGAACCCGGCTCGTAGAGCTGTGTCACCGCGAGGTTGTTCGGCGCCTCCTCGACCGGGTCGTTGGGCCCGATCGGGACCACGCCGCCCGTGCTCGCGCCGGGCGTGGCCGAGGCCGGAGGGGAGCCGAGCGCGCCGGGGTGGGTCGCCACCAGATTGGCCATGGAGAGGATCTCGCCCGTCTTGACGTCCATCACGACCGCGGTGCCGCTCAGGGAGTTGGACGACTCGATCGCGCTGGCCAGCGCCTGCTCTGACTCGTACTGGAGCTGCGTGTCGAGCGTCAGCTCGAGCCCGGTGCCCGGGGTCGTCGCGACCTCGCCGGTGACCGGTGATTGCGGCAACGCAACGCCGGCGGGTGACTCCATGATCGTCTTCTTGCCGTCGGTTCCGGCCAGGAGATGGTCGTACCCGTTCTCGAGTCCGGCAGCGCCGTGCCCTGCCGCGTTCGTGAAGCCGATGACCGACGACGCAAGCGTGCCGTTGGGAACCACCCGCTTGGAGTCGGCGAGCAGGGTGATGCCCGGGAGGGAGTCGGCCGCGATCTTTTGTCCGGTCGCCTGGCTCAGCTGGCGCGCCAACACCACGTAGCCACTGGGACGGTGCAACTCCGAGGCCAGCGTCGTGGCGGGGACACCGAGCATCGGCGACAGTGCGAGCGCCGTCTGTACCGGATGCGCCACCTGGTAGTCGTCTGCGACGACGTCGTCGGTCGGGACAGAAAGGGCAAGCGGTGAGCCGTCGCGGGCGTAGATCCCTCCGCGCAACGACGGCAACGACACCGTGATGGAGGACTCGCCGCGCGCCGCGGCCGTGTACGTGCCGGCCCGTAACACCTGGACGTCGATGAGGCGGGCAACGAGGAACAGCATGGCGAGAACGAGGAGGAACCGGACCAGGCGTACCCGGCGCTGGAACGAGCCGCTGGCCCACCCGGTCCGCGGCTCGGCGCGTTGGCCGAGCAGCCTTGCGCGCCGGGCGGTGCGGTTGAACCGGGCGTGGTCGGGCCGGGCGTGGGAGGGCCCGAACCGAAGACTGCCGGCTTGTCGGCGTCGCCGGCCGCGATCGGCTCGAGGGGCGCGCCGACGGAGTGCTTCGTGCCGCCTGAGAGCCCCTCGCCTGCGTTGGTCGGCTCGGTCGCGCCGCACCAGCAGTCCGCGTCGGAGCGGTGCCGGAGCGACCGCTCTTGGCGCGCGCGCGGTGAGGCTCGGGTCGCGTCACGACGCTCATGGCGTCGAGCTTGGTGCCGTCGTCGAGGTGGAGCTTGACCCCGCGGTGCCAGAGGTGGTGGCCGGCGCCGGTGAGGGAGCCGGCGCCGGCGTCACCTTGGGGGGAGGGAGGGGCACTGTGAGCGGCACATAGGGCAACTCGGTCACGTCCGAGCGCGCCATGTGGAGTTGGTTCGCCGCCGCGGCAACGATGCGCGACGGCGTCTCGAGCTGTGCAACCGAGAGCTCGCTTTGGCGGTGCGCGGCCTGCTCGAGCGCGAGCTGGTGCTCGAGTCCGGACAGCCGCACCTGCCCGTTGGCGAGGACAGCCTGGCCCACCACGACCGCGAGCAAGGCGCCGACGACCAAGCAGACGGCGGCGGCCGTCATGAGGCGCGCCGGATTCCTGGCGCTGCGCCCGGACCGCGTACCACGACGAGTGCGTTGCGGGACGATCCGGAGCGGCGCCCGGCGAGTCGCCGGGGTCGCGGCGCCTGCACCGTCTGCCGCGCCGCGCCCCCAACGAGCAGCGGAAGGAGGCGCCATCAGTCTGCCTCTGTCCGGACGATGGCACGGAGCCGAGCGCTCTCCGCCCGGGGGTTGGCGGCGATCTCGGCCGCCGAGGGCTTGCGGGCGCCGCGGAACACGAGCCGGTGCTTGGCCACCGCGCCACACACGCACGGCATGCCCGGCGGGCAGACGCACCCGCCCGATGCGGCAGCGGCGAAGACCTGCTTGGTCAACCGGTCCTCACCGGAGTGGTAGCTGATCACCGCGCACACGCCGCCGACGGCCAGGTTCGCCAGCGCAACGGGCAGGGCGCTACCAAGCTCGCCGAGCTCGTCGTTGACCTCGATCCGCAGCGCTTGGAACACTCGGCGCGCCGGGTGGCCCTTTCGGCGTACCGCCGCGGGCACTGCCGACGCCACGACGTCGGCCAGCTCTGTCGTGGTCGACATCGGCCGCGCGCGCACGATGGCGCGGGCGATGCGTCCGGCCAGTCGACCTTCGCCGTTCTCCCGGAAGAGCGCCGCGAGCGCGTCCTCGGGCAGGCTGTTGACGACGTCGGCCGCCGTGAGGCCCGACTCTTGGTCCATGCGCATGTCGAGCGGGCCGTTCCGGCGGAACGAGAAGCCGCGCTCGGTGTGGTCCAGCTGTGGTGAGCTCACGCCCAGGTCGAAGAGGACGCCCGACAGGGTCCCGAGCCCCCCTGCCGAGACGACCTCTTCCAAAGCCGAGAACGGGGACCGGATCAGCGTGATCCGGTCCCCGAACGAGGCCAGCTGTACCTGTGCTGCGTCGAGTGCCACCTGGTCCCGATCGAGCCCGACGATGCGCAGTGCCCGATAGGCCTCGAGCAGTGCCGCCGAGTGGCCGCCCCCGCCGACCGTCGCGTCGACCACGACGCCGGGGGGAACGGATGCAAACAGTGACACCACCTCGTCGCGCAGCACGGGAGTGTGTTCGAACGTGTGGGCCATCTGCAGCCCCTCGGCCGGTAGGTCGGGAGGGAGGTGGAGATCCGGACGACCATGAACGAGGAAGTGGGTGGAGTGGTCTTCCAGCGCGCCGGTCGAGGAGCTGCACATGGTCCAGTGCGTCGTGCGTCCCTGTGTCGTTTGCTGTGTGTGTCGTGCGGTGTGGTCTGTCCTGTCTTGTCGTGTCCCTTCTTCTTGTGTCCGTTCTTCGTGCGTCCTGCTCGCTACTCCCCCTCGTCTCCTTCCAGCAGCCAGCTCTCTTCGGGCAGCACCCGCTCGCTCCAGGCCGTCGGGTTCCACAGCTCGACCCGGTCGATGGCTCCGTGGACGAGCACCTCGGCATCGAGACCAGCGAACTCGCGCAGGTGCGCCGGGATCGGCATGCGGCCCTGCCGATCGATCTCGACCTCCGCTGAGTTCGAGGCCCAGATCCGAGCCCGGTTGCGCTCCGCCCGCCCCGATCCCGACTTCCCTTGCATCGAGTCCATCTGCCGCTCGAACTCCCCGGGGGTCCAGAGCGCCAGGCAACCCTCTGAGTTCTGCGTGAGGTAGCCGCCCCGCTCGAACTGACCACGGAACTTGGCGGGCAGGATCACCCTGCCTTTCGTGTCGAGCGAGTGCTCGTATCTCCCAACGAATCCTGCCACCAGCTGTTTCTCCCACGACGCTCCCCGGCTTGCGTCCTCCGACGCCCCCTCACACCATCTCGCTCCACTTTACGCCCTTTTACTCCACCACACAACACCATGGCGCCATATGCAACCCAAATGCAACAAGATCCCGCCACTGGGCGCGCGCCGGGGAACGCGCGCCGACGCGCCGGGAAGAGCGGGAAGAAGAAAGGACAACGACGAGAAGAGCCGGCGGCTCCCGAGTGCCGGGCGCGGCCCCCGGGCTATGCGCTAGGCGCGAACGACGAGAAGGAGGCCAGCAGCGGCTCGCGGACCTCGGCGAGATCGGCCACCGGAGGTCGTAGTCCGGCCAGGCCGAGGGCCACCGGGGTCAGCGCACGGGCGAACTCTGCCCGTGCCTGCTCACTCAGGTCGAGGAGGCGGAGCATCGGCAGGGGATCCCAGTGCAGGTACGCGCACGACGAGAAGAGCGCCCCCTCGCGGCCCCGCCACTGCGAGAGGCCCACCACCTTGCGGCCCGACAGAAAGACTTCGCCCGGGCCGCGTCCGGCGAAGCAGATCAGCTCCCCGTAGTCACCCGGCGCGGCGCGCCCTGCGTGGACCTCCAGGCCACCGATCCCCAGCCCCTTCAGCGCGTCCACCCACCAGGCCCCGACCCACTCCGCCGCAGCCGCGACGTCCCTGTGCCACAGCGGGTCGTCGCAGGGGATCCACGTGTCGATCCAAAGTGGGTCCGGCGGCTCGAGATAGACCGCGCCTCCCCCGCCCCGCCGCCGGGCGAGCTCCGCCCCTCGGAGGCGCAACGCGTCACGCCCGGCCACCTCCTCGGGCTGCGTGCTGCCCAAGACCAGCGTCGGCCTGTCGACTGCTCGCACGACAGCCAGCCGGCGTGGCTCGCGGCGGAACCGCTCGACGTCGAAGAGCGACTCAGGTGGCGCCAACCTCAGGAGGCCGTGGCTAAATACGGCTCCCACAGCGGATCGACATCCGAGAGGTGGCGCAGCCGCCAGAGGTGCCCGTCGGGCGGAGCAGGCTTGACCCGGAGCGTCCACCCGAGCTCGGAGAGCAGCTGGTCAGCCTTGACGAGATTGTCGCGCTTGCAGGCTGCCACGACGTTTGACCAGTCGTGCGTGCCTCCTCTGCTGCGCGGGACCACGTGATCGATGGTGTCGGCCGGCTGCGAGCAGTACACGCACAGGCCGCCGTCGCGGCGTAGCACCGACCGACGGGTCACCGGCGGCGTGCGGGCCCAGCGCGGGATCCGCACCATGTGTGCGAGGCGGACGATCGACGGCACCTCCACTTGGAGTCGCGCCGAGTGGAACACCGTGCAGTCGTCCCTCGTCGCAACCGCCTCAGCCCGGCCCGCGAGCATCAGAACGACGGCACGACGATCCGAGACGAGGGCAAGCGGCTCATAGGTCGCATTCAGGAGGAGCACCCGCTCCATGACCCGAGAGGCTATCCGCGGGGAGGACGTGACCTCTGACACCAGCGCAGGTAGGCGACCACATCCGCCGTGGTCAGCGCCTCGGGGTCCCCATCACCGCCGTACGCGGTGACGAGCCGGAAGTGCCAATACGCCTCCCCCGGCACCGGCACGAACGGGGCGCGGCGCCACCACCCTCGGCGCGCCAGTCGACGCACGGCGCCGAGCGATGTCCACCACAGGCCGGGATGCGTCGCCACCGCGCGCACGACGATCGAAGCGTCCCTGCTCCACCTGGTTTGCTTCAGCCCCGTGCCGCGGGCGCGCGCACCCTCGGGATCGCTCACGCGGCACCGAGACCGCGCAGACCGACACGTGCTGCCCCGATCAGCGGGCCACGGTCACCGAGGCCGCCGGGGACGACGCGTGCGCCGCGCGCGAAATCGAGCCTGCACAGGCGGTCCATCTCTGCTTGCGCTGCCCCGAAAAAGGGTGCCCCGAACCCGAGGGCCACCGATCCGCTCACGACCGCCAGAGGCAGGTCCAAGAGGTTGACCACCGACGCCAGCGCGCGGCCGACGAGCGTCCCGGTCCGCTCGACGACTGCGGCAGGTGCCAGCCGGGCCAGCTGTCCCGTCATGGCCGCGACCGCCGTGCCGGACGCTTCCGCCTCGAGGCATCCCTGCCCCCCGCATCTGCATGCGCGACCGTCGGGTATGACGATCACGTGGCCGACGTGGCCGGCATTTCCGAGCCGTCCGTCGAGCAGCCGGCCGTCGAGGACGATGCCGCCACCGATGCCGGTGGAGACCACCATGCCGATGTAGTGCGGCGATCCCGTCGCCTCGCCGACCCAGCCCTCGCCGAGGGCCAACGCCTTGGCATCATTGTCGACAAAGGTCGCCAGTCCGGTCTCCTCGGCGATCCGGGCACGCAGCGGGAATGACCGCCACGCTGCGATGTTGAGCGGTGACACCTCCTCGCCGCCCGGTGTCATCGGTCCCCCGCACCCGACGCCGCACGCCACCAACCGATCCCCGGCGTCGAGCCTGCCCATGACACCACGCACGAGAGTGGCCAGGTCCTGCCACAAGAGCTCAGCGGCGGCGTCGAGACCCGGCGTGGAAGTCTCGCCGGCATCATGGCGTGTCGGTTGCATCGCCCGTTCCACGAGGGTCCCGTCGAGGGCGACAAGGCCCGCTGCCATTTTTGTCCCGCCGATGTCGACGGCGAGAACCAGGTCAGCCATGCGGACATGCGACGCTGCGGCGACCCGACGACATGGGGATCAGCGAGGCCCGGAGTGGCCCGCAGCGTCTCCGGCCGGAGCGACGTTCAGCTCTCGCGACGATGGAACCGCGAACGGAACCAGTCGCGCGCTTCGCTCACCGCGCCCTCGATGCCGCTTGACGCGCCGCCCTCCTTCGGCTCGCCGTCGCGCGACCTCGTCAAGTCGTGCCATCCGGCTCGGCCCATGCGGCGAAGGTTGCGCTCGAACCACACCGCGGAGGCGAACATGATCACGACACCGACGAAGCCGGCGATGACCGACTTGGAGTAGAAGGCGACGAGAATCACCACACCCAGCACGAAGGTCACCGCGGCCCACTTACAGTACCGGCCCGCGTGCCGGTACACCGTCTCCGAACGGACTCGCTCGGCGAACTCCGGGTCCTGGCGGACCAAGGACTCCTCGAGCTCCGCCAGAATTCGCTGTTCGTGGTCGGAAAGTGGCACTACCACCAGCCCCCTGGGATCTCCACATCCATGTGTGCCCAATGTTTGCACGCCCCAACGGCGCGGACAACGAGAATGTGGCCCTTCACTTCTACCTGTGCGGTGGCCTCCACCGGAGAGCAGCTTAGAGCCGTGCCGGCGGGATACAACCGCGAGTAACCGACTTGTAACGGCTCCGCTGTCCGGGCCACCCCGAACGCCCCTCCTTTGGCCCTCCTACCCCTTCGGCTCCTTTGGCTTCCGCCTCAAGACCAGGGCCGTGATCAGCGCTCCCAGCAGCCCGGAGATGACGATGACCAGGATCAGGGGCGCCTGGCGGTCGACCACCCAGAAGTCGATCTTGACGTCTCGCAGGTTGGCCAACGCGAACCAGGCCAGGAGGACCGCCGCCACCCCGACCCCGACCAGGGTGGCTTGGTGCCGACGGTCGACGGCGTGGCCGCCCTCGGGCTCGGCCGGATGCGGGTCCGAATGCACCGGTCGCTTTGCCACAGCCCCATTCTGCCCGCCCGGGCCGGACCGGGCCGACCACCCGCCTCGGCAAGGCCGCCTGCCCGTCCACCCCGCCCCGAACTGCTATGAGAAGGGTCCCGGAAGGAGACGCGATGACCCCGAGCGAGATACTCACGGGCTCCCGCACCATGTGGGAGCTCGTCGACCGCCGTGCCACGGCGTCACCCCGCCACCCCATGCTCATCGCGGCGAACGGCGAGACCGTCACGTTCGGGGCGTTCCGTGACCGCGCCGAGCGCGTCGCCGCCGGCCTGCACGGGCTGGGGATCGCCGAGGGCTCGACCGTCTCCTGGCAACTTCCGACCTCCATCGACGCTGTGGTGCTCTCCGTCGCCCTGGCCCGGCTGGGAGCGGTCCAGAACCCGATCATCCACCTCTATCGTGAACGCGAGGTGGGCTTCGCCCTGCGCCAGACGGGAGCATCGCTCTTCGTGGTGCCCGGCACGTGGCGCGACACCGACTTCGTTGCCATGGCCGAGCGGGCGCTCGAGGGAGCCGAACGACCGCCCACCATCTTGAGCCTCGAGGACGGTCTTCCCGAAGCCGACCCCGCCGTCCTACCCGCGCCGCCCCGGGGGACGGACCCCGAGCGGGCCCCGATCCGCTGGATCTACTACACATCGGGTTCGACCGCGGACCCCAAGGGCGTCCAACACACCGACCAGACGTTGATCGCAGGGGGATGGGGACTCGCCCGCGCGCTCGACATGGGCCCCGACGACGTCGGCTCCATCGCGTTCCCCTTTGCACACATCGCAGGACCTGACTACCTGGTGACCATGCTGACCTTCGGCTTCCCGGCGATCCTCGTCGAGACCTTCTCGGTGGCCGACGTGCTCCCCATCTTCCGGGCCCACGGCGCCACCATGGTGGGAGGGAGCACTGCGTTCTACGTCGCCTACCTCGCCGAGCAGCGCAAGGTGCCGGGCGAGCCGATCCTGCCCACGCTTCGCCTGATGTCGGGCGGCGGCGCGGCCAAACCGCCCGAGATCCACTTCGAGGTGCGCGACGAGATCGGCGGCCGTGGCGTGGTGCACGGCTACGGCATGACCGAAGTCCCGATGATCTCCAACGGATCGCCGCACGACACGGACGAGCAACTGGCCAACACGGACGGGAAGCCGGTCGAGGGCGCCGACGTGCGAATCGTTCGCCTCGACGGCGAACCGGCGGCCCCCGGAGAGGAAGGGGAGGTCAGGGTCAAGGGCCCGATGGTCTTCCACGGCTACACCGACCCTGCCCTGACCGCCGACGCGTTCGACGCAGAGGGTTACTTCCGCACCGGCGACCTCGGGCGGCTGCGAGCCGACGGCCACCTCACCTTGACCGGCCGCTTGAAGGACGTCATCGTCCGCAAGGGTGAGAACATCAGTGCCAAGGAGATCGAGGACCTGCTCTACACACACCCCAAGGTGATCGAGGTCGCCGTGATCGGGCTGCCCGATCCCGAGCGCGGTGAGCGTGTGTGCGCGGTGGTGCAGCTCGCGGAGGGGAGCGACCCCTTGGAGCTCAGCGAGATCGCCGCCTTCTGCCGGGAGGCCGGGCTGATGACCCAGAAGATCCCCGAGCAGCTCGAGGTGCGCTCCGAGTGGCCTCGAGCAGGAACCGGCAAGATCGTCAAGAAGTCGCTGCGCGACGAGTACGCAGCACGGTGAGCCCCTCGGGGCCGGGTCAGGCGGCGGGATCGCTGTTCGGCGAGCGCCCGCGCGACCGCCCCTACCACATCGTGTTCGTCTGTACGGGCAACATCTGTCGCTCGCCCATGGCCGAGGTCATCACCCGCGCGTTGGCGTCGACCACGACGCTCGACGACGGCAGCACGCTGGCCGAGCACCTCGAGGTGTCCAGCGCGGGCACGGGCCCCTGGCACGAGGGCGAGCCGATGCACGACCTCGCCGCCACCACGCTGGCTCGAGCCGGTTACCCGCGCCATGGCCACGTCGCCCACCAGTTCTCGCCCTCCGAACTGGCAGAGATCGATCTGCTCGTCGCCCTCGACCGACGCCATCAGCAGACGCTGCGCGGTCTGGGCGCAGATCCGGCCCGCATCGTGCTGCTCCGCTCGTTCCACGCAGCCTCCGGAGCGGCGGCCGACGTGCCGGACCCGTACTACGGCGACGACGCCGTCTTCGACGAATGCCGCGACATGATCGCCGCCGCGTGCGCGGGACTCGTCGCCTCGCTGGCCGAGCAGTTCGACACCAGTGGGGCCGCCTGAGCCACCTCCCCGGCCGGCTTCGTGACCACGGCTGCCCGTCGCCGCGAAGGTGCTGGTCACAGGGCCGCTCGACCGGGGTTCGTGGGGGAAGGTGTGACATAGTGCCCCCGTGGTTTCACGCAGGGTCAGGCGCCGCCGCACCCAGTTCGCCGCCGCAGGAGTCGTTGTCCTGGTCCTTTTGGTCTATGTCGCCGTCTTCGCGGGCTCGGGCACACCACCGCCCCCTGCGCCGCCCTCGCACCACGCGGTGGCGGCGACGGAGCACTTTCCCGCCCACTCGCCCCTCAACCCCGACTGGAAGGGAAACGGGCGCACGGTGACGCTCGGCTTCGGCGGGGACGTGCATTTCGCGGGTGTCGTCGGCGAGAACCTGGCCAAGGACCCGTCGACCGCCCTCGGCACCACGATCCCGCAGCTGTTCTCAGGCACCCAGCTGCGCATGGTCAACCTCGAGACCGCGGTAACCGACAGCACCTGCCCGGAACCACAGAACAAGCAGTACATCTTCGACGCGCCCGCATCGGCGATCACCGCGCTCGAAGAGCGCGACCATCACGCTGGCCACCGAGGCGAACGACCACGGGATGGATTGCGGCCCCCAGGGGCTCTCGCAGAACCTGTCCATCGCCTCGCAGGACGGCTACCCCATCATCGGCATCGGGAATACCGCGGCGCAGGCGTTCACTCCCTACCGCGTCACCATCGACGGCCAGCGCATCGCAATCATCGCCGCGACACAGGTGATCGCTGACAACCTCGTCAACTCCTGGACGGCCACGAGCAGCCAGCCCGGCGTCGCGTCGGCCATCGATCCGACCGAGCTCGTACGCGAGGTCCAACAGGTGCGCCGCAGCGCGGACACCGTGATCGTCTACGTGCACTGGGGCACCGAGACCCAGGCGTGCCCCGACCCCCAGCAGGAGCCACTGGCACAGCAGCTCGTCCGCGCCGGCGCCGACATCGTCATCGGGTCCAACGCACACGTGCTGCTCGGGGGCGGGTATCTCGGCAGTGCCTACGTCGACTACGGGCTCGGGAACTTCGCGTTCTATGACGACACGGCGCCAGAGACCGACAGCGGCTCGCTCATCATCACCGCCGAGGGTCGCCACATCACGGGGGCGGTGTGGCGGCCGGCCACCATCCTCGACGGGCTGCCCCAGCCCTTGACCGGCTCGCCGGCCACGGCCGCGGTCCAGAGCTGGAACGCCGCCCGGAGCTGCACCGATCTGAGCGCCACGCCCGCGACCAGCCTGGCCACCATGCACGACCAAACCGTGCCCTTCGTGGCGCCGCCCGCGGCCGCGACCACCACGACGACGGTGGCGACGGGCGGAACCGGATCCTCGGGCGCCGGCGCCACCAGCACCTCGGCGCCGTCGACCACGTCGACGAGCACAGCGTCGACGAGCACAGCGTCGACGAGTACGTCGGGAAGCGGGCGAAGCACCACGACGAGCAGCCGGCCCGCGTCCACGACCACCTCCCCCACGGACAACGCCGGCTAGCGAGGTGAGTTACCCGTCAGGGCAGTTCTATCTTGGACCAGGTGTGGGGCTTCTCCTCGAAGACGTCTTCACCGGGCAGGCGCCCGTAGCGGAACCGGATCTCCTCGAGGTCGTTGGGCTCGCTGACCGACTGCTCGGACAACCGAAGGACCATGTCCGCCTGACGCCGCAGCACTGCTCGCTGATCGGCCGACCTCGTGTCGAGCATGATCGATCCCAGGGAGTCGATCAGCCGGATCAGGACCGCCGGCATGCCTCGGCCCGCCTGTCGGATCTTGTCGTAGGCGCGGTTGACCATGCGTGCATACGACGGATCCGACTCGATCAGACGGACGGTCCCCGACGCATCGCGGTACACCCCCTCGTCGAGCACCCGGCCCGACACCCTCCCGAGTCCGGCTGACAACCAGTCGATGCACGTGAGGGCCGTGAAGGTGTCGTTGACCGCCGCGGACAGCGCGCGAATGGCGATCTCAACGAGCTGATCGATGGCGAAGACGGGGTCTTGCACGAGCGTCCGATGTGGCCCTGTGACATGAGCCTTGGACAGGGCCCGGGCGACTTCGCTTGCCGCTCCGCGCGGCCAGACAGTGGCCAGGGTGCGGCCGTTGGCGAGGTAGTGGCCCGGGCGGTGCTCCAACCGGATCACCGAGTCGGTGCGCGTGGCGATGCCGATCAGCTGCGAGTAGCCGACGTACTGGATGTACCCACTGACCTGTGAGGGCACCGCTGCCCCGCGCTCCTCGAGCAACGTGAGGAGCTCCGGAACCGATTTCCCGGCCTGGAGTCGCGACCGTGACTCCTCGCCGGACCCTACCTGGTCCGGGAACTCGGCATCGATGGAATGCATCAGGTCGTCGGCGATTCCCGCGATCACCTCGGGCAGTTGGATCGACTTCGCGATGTGGTGGATGAAGTAGATCAGCACCGCGAGGTCGACCATCAACAAGGCCTCGGCTACCGATGTGGAGAGGTACGGCACGAAGGTGTGGCTCACACTGCCGATGGACACCAGCGCGAGGACCGAGTACACGAAGGTCCCGACGAAGACGCCGAGCGTGACCTGGTTGCCTATGTCGCGGACGAAGTTCCGCATCATGCGAGGCCCGAACTGCTGCGAGGCCAGAGTCAGGGCCAGGATGGTGATGGAGAAGACCACGCCCACGACCGTGATGACGGCGGCCGCGATGGCGATGAGGACCTGGCGCTCGGCATCGGACGAACCAGTGCGGATCCAGGTCGGCAGAAATATGTGGCCGTGGTAGGCCGCGAGGTCGATCTCGAAGGTGACCAAGAACAGCAGCACCGAGACCAGGATCAGGATGACGGGGACGACCCACAGCGTCGTGCGAAGCTCCTCCCAGCGCCAGCTCGGAAGCTGACGTCGATCCTTACCGACCCGCGCAGGCTCTGGGCCGACGACCTCGTCGATGTCGCTCATGACGGCGCGTTCGATCCCGCGGACCGGCGGCGCGCTGCGGCGCCCGCGGCAGGGCTCGAAATGGTGGCGTCGGTCATGGCAAAGGTCTCACTCGTCGCCGACCAGTCTTCCCGGCACACCGCTCGAAGAGCCCCATCAATCTAGTCGCCGCCGGCGAGGCGCCGAGCCGAATCACGACGCGAAGAATCGCGGCAGATGGCTCTTGTTCGCCGCGAGCAACTCGTCCGCCAGCTCGGCCGCGAGTGGGTACTGACCAACCAACGGGTTGGCCAGCAGAGCGCGGACCACGTCGTCCCGGCTCCCCGAGCACGCCGCCCGCACGGCGAGGCGCTCGTAGGCCTTCGCGTGCTGGACGAGGCCGAGCATCTCGGACGGGAGTTCGCGTTGAGGCAGCGGATGGGCGCCGTCCGCGTCGACGATGGCAGTCGTCTCGACCACCGCGTCGTCGGGCAACCCAGGCACCGCGCCGTCGTTGCGCATGTCGACGACCTGGACGTCGCCGGTGCCCGCGTGGAGCGACGCCATCAGCCGCACGGCCGCCAGCGAGTAGTAGGCGCCGCCTCGATACGACAGTGCGGCCGGCTTGGAGTTCAGCGCCGGGTCGCGATACTCCTCGAGCAGCTTCGTCTCGAGCTCGGCCACCACCTCCGCGCGTGAGCGGTATCCGGGGGCCGACTGCTGGGCGACCTCGGCATCGTGCTCGTAGTAGTAGTGCACGTAGTACGACGGCAGCGCATGCTGCAACCGGAGCACCTCGAGGGGCACGCCGCTCTCGAGCTCGACGTGCGGTCCGAACCGGTCGAAGAGCTCGTCGAGGCGATCGGGATCGGCGCCGTCCGCGGTGTCCGCCCCGTCGGTTCCCGCGCCGGCAGGGGTGCGGGCCGAGCGGATCCAGGTCAGGTGGTTGAGCCCCACGTGCTCGACCGCGACATCGTCCGGGTCGACCCCGAGATAGTGCCCGATACGGCGCTGGGCCCAGATCGCCACGTTGCAGAGCCCGACGGCCCGGTGCCCCTCGTCGAGCAGGGCCTGCGTCACGATCCCGACGGGATTGGTGAAGTCGACCAGCCAGGCCCCCGGGTTGGCCCGAGCCGCCATCTCCTCGGCCAGCCCCAGCACGACGGGAACCGTGCGCAACGCCTTGGCCAGACCCCCCGCCCCCACGGTCTCCTGCCCGAGACAGCCGAAGCCCACCGGCAGGGTCTCGTCGACATGGCGGGCGGCCTGGCCCCCGATGCGCAGCTGCACGACGACGAAGTCCGCGCCTTCGAGCGCCTCATGCGGGTCGGCCGTCGTCGCGAACGTGCCGTGCCACCCGCGCGCACGGAGGATCCGCTGCGACAGCCCGCCCACGACCTCGCGGCGCGTGTCACTCGGGTCCAACAAGACGAGATCATCGACGACGATGCGGTCCTCCAGATCGCACAGACCGTCGACCAGTTCGGGGGTGTACGTGCTGCCACCGCCGACGACGGCCACCTTTGTCCCCACGCAGCGCAACGTAACATCCGTGCGTGCCCGACCCCCTTCCCGCCGCGCCGGCCGTGCTCGCGTTCGACGGGGGGAGCACCAAGACCGATGTCGTCCTGGTGTCGCGTGAGGGCACCGTGCTCGGGCGGACCCGTGTGGGTCCGAGCAACCATCAGCTGGTCGGCCTCGACGCGATGGTCGAGACGTTCGGCGAGGCCGTGGCGGCGGTCGCCCGCGACGTCGGTCTCCCCCTACCCGGCCCGGCACACCCGCTCGCTCCGACGGGGGTCTACTGCCTGGCCGGCCTCGACCTGCCGGTCGACGAGGAGAAGCTGACACCGGCACTGGCCGCCACCGGGTGGACCGAGCGACTCGTGCTGCGCAACGACACCTTCGCCGTCTCGCGCGCCGGCACGTCGGCGCGCTGGGGCATCGGCGTCGTGTGCGGGACGGGAGTCAACTGCGCCGCCGTGGGCCCCGATGGACGCACCGTGCGCTTCCCTGCCCTGGCCGAGCTGTCGGGCGACTTCGCCCCCGGTGGCGCCTGGCTGGGCATACGTGCGCTCGGGTTGGCGCTGCGCGCCGGCGACGGGCGTGGGGCGCCGACATCGCTACGCGAGCAGGTGCCCGCGCACCTCGGCCAGACGGACGCCGAGGCGGTGCTCACCGGTGTCTACACCGGTGCGATTCCCTACAACCGCCTCTTCGAGCTGGCCCGCGTGCTGCTCGACGCCGCGGCAGATGGTGACACAGAGGCACGCCGGGCGGCCGACGTGCTCGCCGACGAGGTCGTCGCCTTCGTGCGAGCCGCCGTCGTGCGGCTCGACCTCCACTCAGAACCGGTCGAGGTTGTCCTCGGTGGCGGCATCTTCGACACCACCGATACCGCTTTTCACGACCGCATCGCGACCGGCATCCACGCCGTCGCGCCGCGCGCCGTTCTCCTCCGTCTCGACGCCCCGCCCGTGCTCGGTGCCGCGCTCATAGGGCTCGACGCGATCGGTGCCCCTCCCGAGGCACTCGAGTCCCTGCGAGCTGCCTTGACGGCCGCGCCAGACCGGTCCTAGTCCCCGCCCACCCCGGCGGTCGGCACCGCGCCGGCTCCGGCCGCCGCGCCGGCGTGATGGGGCATGGCGTCGGCCACCAGTCGTTCGTCATCGGCCAGAAGCGAATGTGCCAGCTCCTTCACCATGGCGATCACCTCGGGGTGCTCCTCGGGGTTCCAACCCTCGAGGAGCTCGGTCAGGCCGCTCCGGCGCGCCTCGGTCAGCTTCTCGAGCGCCGTCGTCCCGGCGCTCGTCAGGTGAAGATCGAATGCGGCCCCGCGCTGGCGCTCCTCGATCATGCCGGCGGACACCAGGCCCTCCACGCCCGGTTCAATGAGCGCCGGGTCGATCTTCAGCTGGTACGACAGGTCGGCCACCGTGGTGGCCGGGTTCTCAGCCAGGCGGTAGAGCAACCAGCACGAGCGAGGCGGCAAGTCGATACCGGCCCGCACGGCCAGCGTGTGGTACAGCTCGCCGCGGTTCTCCCGGGCCGACAGGCGCTCGAGCGCGAGCTGGATCTCTTCGAGCGACGACCGCGTCTGGGGCGCACCCTGGATCTCGCCCTGGTC
Source organism: uncultured Acidimicrobiaceae bacterium (assembly GCA_963725895.1). Lineage (GTDB taxonomy): Bacteria > Actinomycetota > Acidimicrobiia > Acidimicrobiales > RAAP-2 > Bog-473. The sequence continues at coordinate 727,824 of CAVSAJ010000001.1, forward strand.
GACGGTCTGCACCGTCTTGCGCAATTCCACCTCGGGGAGCAAGAAGCTCAAGAGGAACGACACGAAGGCGATCGGCACCGCCACGAGAAAGACGGTCTGGATCGAGTGGGTCACGGCATCGAGATACTTCGTGTAGAAGAAGAGTCCTTCGGCCGTCGACTTGAGCTTGGCCAGCAGGCTCGGGTTGATCGTCTGTGGGTTGAAGGAGCGCAGCACCGACGCCGGGACCTTGGCCAATGTGGGCGCGATCGTGTGGTTCAAGACGGTGGCGTAGATCGCCCCGAACACGGCCGTGCCGAAGGAGCCTCCGATCATGCGGAAGAAGGTGGCGCTGCTGGTCGCCACGCCAAGATCCTCGTAGGACACGGCATTCTGCACCGCGACGACAAGGACCTGCATGACCAGGCCCATGCCGACACCGAAGACGAACATGTAGCCGGCCAGCACCCAACCGTTCGTCGATGCATCGATCAGCGACAAGAGATACGCGCCGATCGTCATCAACGCCGTGCCGAGTATCGGGAAAATCTTGTAGCGACCCCAGCGCGTCACGAGCCGGCCCGAGATGACTGACGCACCGAGCATGCCGAGCATCAGCGGCAAGATCCGCAGCCCGGACTCCGTCGGGCTCACCCCCTTGACGATCTGCATGTATAGGGGGAGGAAGGTGAGTGCACCGAACATGGCGAATCCCATGACGAAGCCGATGGAGCTGGCCGCGTTGAACACTCGCACTCGGAAGAGCTTCAGCGGGATCACCGGCTCCGCCGCCACCCGCTCGGCCATGAGCCAGGCGACCCCCAACGCCACGCCCAGCACTGCGGTGCCGATGCTCGGGACGGAGACCCACGCCCACGAGATCCCGCCCAGGCTAGCGAAGATGATGAGCGACGTCGCCGAACCGGCGAGGAGAAGGGACCCCGCGTAATCGATGGCATGGGACACGCGGCGCAGATGCCCCGGCAGCACCGCGCCCGTCACGAAGAGGGCGAGGATCCCGAGCGGCAGGTTGATGTAGAACACCCAGCGCCACGACAGGTACGTCACACAGAGCCCGCCGATGAGCGGCCCGATCACGGTGGCCACGGCGAACATGGCCCCGAAGAGACCCATATAGCGGCCGCGGTCGCGGGGCGACACGACGTCGCCGATGATCGTCTGCGCGCCGACCATCAGTCCCCCGCCACCCAGCCCCTGCACTGCCCGGAAGGCAATCAGCTCGGTCATGGTGTGGCTGAAGCCGGACAGGGCCGACCCGATCACGAAGATGACGATCGCCGCCTGGAAGAAGGTCTTCCGCCCGTACTGGTCGCCGAGCTTGCCCCACAACGGCGTCGACACGGTCGAGGACAAGAGGTACGCCGTCACCACCCACGCCAGGTGTGACCCCCCGTGCAGGTCGCCCACGATGGTGGGCAGCGCGGTCGACACGATGGTCTGGTCGAGCGCGGCCAACAGCATGCCGAGCAGCAGTGCGCCCAAGATGAGCCACAGCCGGCGACCCGTGATCCTCTCGAAGGTCGGCGGTGCTGCGGCAGCGACGCTCACACCCACCTCCCGAGCTTGCTCACGATCGATTCAGAGTAGAAACGTCCTGCTCGGAATGCAACCACCGACGGGCACCGCCCCTGTCCACCGGACTGGTCGCGGCGGCCGGCGACCTCCCGCACCACCCCGGCGCTCGCGTGCTGCCTCCCGCGCTACGGTCCCGCGGCACACAGACACCACGTACGCACAAATACCTACGTACCCAGAACGTACGGACAAGCAAGGAAAGGTCGTCCATGCGCACTCGTCTCACAGAGCGGCTCGGAATCGAACACCCGGTCATGCTGGCCGGGATGGGCGGCGTGTCCTATGCCGCGTTGGCTTCGGCCGTCTCGGCCGCCGGGGGCTTCGGCTGCCTCGGCGCCTCCACCATGGGCAACGAGAAGATGGTGGAGGAAATGACCGCCGTCCGCGCCGCCACCGACAAACCCTTTGGCGTCGACCTCTTGACCGCCATGCCCGGGGGCATGACCGAGCAGGTCACGATGGTGATTGAGGGTGGCGCCACCGCGTTCGTCGCGGGTCTCGGCGTCCCGACCGAGGTGATCGAGCTCTGCCATCGCCATGACGTCGTGGTCGTGTCAATGTGCGGCAAGGTCGAGCACACGGTGCGCGCGGTCGAGGCTGGATGCGACCTCGTCGTGGCCCAGGGCACCGAAGCGGGCGGCCACACCGGACAGGTCGCTTCGCTCCCGCTGGTCCCCCAGATCGTCGACGCCGTGGGCGACCGGGTGCCCGTCGCCGCCGCGGGTGGCATCTTCGACGGTCGCGGCCTCGCCGCTGCGCTCTCCCTCGGCGCGGACGGCATCTGGGTCGGGACGCGTTTCATCGCGACGCCCGAGGCACGCAGTGTGCTCGGCTACAAGGACACCTTGCTCGCAAGCCGTGAAGACCAGACGACGGTCAGCCGCGCCTACTCGGGCAAGACGATGCGGGTGGTGCGCAACGCTTATACCGACTATTACGACGCCCACCCCGACGAGCTCAAGAAGTTCCCCGAGCAGCTCGCCGTCTCCTACGGCAGCGGCGCCATGCACCTCGGGGGCGATTCCTTCAGCGAGGGCGTCGATGTCGACAAGGAGTGCTATCCCGCCGGGCAAGGCGTGGGGGCCATCGCGGAACTGGTGCCGGCTGCGGAGCTCGTCCACCGCTTCGTCGCCGAAGCCGAGGCGGTGCTCGACCGCCTCGCCACGTTGCGCTGAGCGGGCGGTCCGCGACGGTCGAATGCAGGCGGCCGCGGCCGGGTAAGAAGGGGGCGTCGTGACGACCGGACCCACTCCCACCGCCAGGGTGGCGCTGGTGACCGGCGCCAACCACGGTATCGGCGCGGCAAGCGCAAAGGCGCTGGCGGCCCAGGGAAATGCCGTCCTGTGCGCGTACTACCGCAGCGAGCGACTCGGTGGGATAGAGGACCCGTCGTTGCCGGCCGCGTATCGAGCCACCCGAATGGCGCGGGCCGACTTCGTCGTCGAGTCGATCCGGGCGGGCGGCGGCCGGGCGGTGGCAATGGAGGCCGACTTGAGCGACGCCGCAATGGTCCCCGCTCTCTTCGACGCCGCAGAGCAGGAACTCGGCCCGGTGCAGATCCTGGTCAACAACGCGTCGGGGTGGGTCGCCGACACATTCGTTCCGGCGGCGACCGACCGCTTCGGGCGCGCACAGACCCAGCTCAACCCACGCACGATCGACCAGGTACTCGCAGTCGACGCCCGCGCCGCCGCATTGCTCATCGCCGAGTTCGCTCGCCGACACGTCGCCCGGGGTGGCGACTGGGGCCGCATCGTTGCGCTCAGCTCCGGCGGTCCCGACGGCTTCCCCGAAGAGGTCTCCTACGGCGCGGCCAAGGCGGCCCAGGTCAATTTCACCCTCAGCGCAGCGACTGAGCTCGCTCGCTACGGCGTCACGGCCAACGTCGTTTACCCGCCGATCACCGACACCGGCTGGGTGAGCCCGACGATCGCTGCGCACGCTCTGTCGTCGGGCCATCGCGTCGCCACGCCCAAGCAGGTGTCAGAGGTGATCGCGTACTTGGCGTCGGACGCGGCGGGCCTCATCACCGGCAGCATCATCCGCCTGCGCTGACGGCGCCCGCATCCCACCCCACCCGCCCCCGGTTCACCCCGGTAGATGCCTTCTGGCCCTCTGACCTGCTGAAATGCCGAGGCGCACGGATCGCCCGTCACATTGAGTACGATAGCGATATATCATTACCGATCAGGAGAACCGATGCGGTGAGCCCCACAGGTGGAGTGCACCACTGCTCCAGGGGTGATCACCAAGAAGCAGCCGGCGACCTGGCGCACACGAACGAACAGAACGAATTTCGAAGAAAGGAAAACCCACCTATGGGACGAGGACACACTCGACACGAACACGAACACGAACACGAACACGATGAGCTGCGCGACCGCATTCATGGGCATCTCCATGACCACTTGCACGAACACGACCACGGCCACTTTGGCGGTGGACGCGGCATGCGCGGTACCCGAGCACGCTGGGGTGGGCGCGGCGGTTGGGGCGGCGGTCGGCGGATGCGGCGCGGTGACGTGCGCACCGCGATGCTGGTGGCTCTGCGCGATGAGCCGGCCAACGGATACGAGATCATGCGGCGGCTCGAGGAGATGAGCGGCGGTTTGTGGCGGCCGAGCCCAGGATCGGTGTACCCGCACCTCCAGATGCTCGAGGACGAGGGCATCGTCGGTTCATCCGAGGTGAACGGCAGCCGCACCTACAGCCTCACTGATGCGGGCCGCGCCGAGGCCGAGGAGGCCACATTCCCTATCGGCTCGGGCGACGAGCTCGACGACCAGGTCCGGAACCTTCGTCAGGCGGTTGGACAGCTGATGAGCGCGGCCAAGCAGGTCGCGGGCTCCGGCGAGGGATCGCAGCTCGACCGGGGCATCGCGGTGATCCAGCGGGCTCGCAAGGAGCTCTACCAAATCCTCGCTGACGACTGAGGAGACGGCCGGCCGGTACTGTGCGAGGAGAGTCATGAGCACGACGACCGCCACCATGTCGCTCGACGGCACCTCTCCCGCCGGTGGTCCGCCGATCATCGAGACCGTCGCCCTCACCAAGACGTACTCCGGGACGGACTTTCCGCGCCGTCGACGAGCTCAACCTGAGTGTCGGGCACGGGCGAGGTGTTCGGCCTACTCGGGCCGAACGGTGCGGGCAAGACCACCACGGTTGGTGTCCTCACGACTCGCGTCATCCCTACCGGCGGGCATGCGCTCGTCGGTGGCATCGACGTGATCGAGCACCCCACGCTCGTCAAGCAGTTGATCGGAGTGGTGTCCCAGCAGAACACGCTGGACCGGCAACTCACATCGTGGGAGAACCTGTACTTCCACGGCCGCCTCTTCGGCATGAACGCCAAGGACTCCAAGCAGACGGCCGACGATCTCCTCGAGCGGTTCCAGTTGTCCCGCTTCGCGAAGGCGTCGGTCTATGCGCTCTCCGGCGGCATGGCCCAGCGCCTGATGGTGGCACGGGCGATCTTCCACCGTCCTGCTGTCCTCTTCCTCGATGAGCCCACTGCCGGCCTCGACCCTCAAGGACGGCTGGCCCTCTGGGAGCTCCTCGAAGGGCTCAATGCCGAGGGCCAGACCATCATGCTCACGACGCACTACATGGAGGAGGCAGACAAGCTGTGCGACCGGGTCGCCATCATGGACCATGGCAAGATCCTTGCGCTCGACACGCCTGCCGCGCTGAAGCGAAGCGTCGGGGCCGACACGATCGTGACGGTAAAGGCAGCGGGCGATCTCGAACAGTTGGCCGAGGCCTTCAAGGGTCGCATCGAGGGGCTGACTCGCACACGTGCGACCGCCGACGGCGTGGAGTTGCAGGTACGAGGTTCCGACCGCCTGGTGCCGCGCGTCGTGGAGGTGGCTGAGTCGGCCGGCTTCTCGCTCGCCGACCTCTCGGTGGCGGAGCCGACGCTCGAGACCGTGTTCATCGGGCTGACCGGAAAGGAGCTGCGCGACTGATGGCAACGACGACGTCCCGCCCGGCCGCCACGACGACATTCGGCGCGCCCGGCTCACGCAGGGTTCAGTTGCATCCGACGCGCTCGGCAGCTGCCGCGAGCTGGACTTCGCTCGGCGCGCTGATCCTGCGCGACATGGTCGTCCTGTGGAAGCACAAGGTCGAGTTCACCGTGCGCACGCTGGTGCAGCCCTTCCTCTTGTGCTTCGTCTTCCTCTACGTCTTCCCCAAGATCGGACAGGGCATCGGCGGCACCAGTGGGGTTCCCGGCGCCGAGTCAGCCTTCGCGACCGTCCTTGTGCCCGGAGTGGTCGGACTGTCGATCATGTTCCAGGGCATTCAGGCCGTGGCCATGCAGCTGGCGCAGGAGTTCGGGTTCACCCGCGAGATCGAAGACCGCGTCCAAGCTCCGTGTCCGATCTGGCTGGTCGCTATTTCGAAGGTGATCTCCGGCGCCGCGCAGGGACTGATCTCGGCGGCCATCGTGCTTCCCATCGCCTCGGTCGTGCATGCGAAGGAGTGCAGGCGCAGATCAGCCTCCACTGGTTGCTCATCGTCACGCTCGTGCCGCTGTCGTGTGTCTGCATGGCGTCGCTCGGCTTGTTGCTCGGGACGTCGTTCGAACCGCGCAACCTTGGGCTCATGTTCGGATTCATCGTGCTGCCGATCACATTTCTCGGCGGCACCTACTACCAGTGGACCCGTCTCGCACCGGTGAAGGTGGGTCCGGTGCACTGGCTTCAGATCGTCGTGTTGGTCAACCCGCTCATCTACATCAACGACGGCATGCGAGCCGCCTTCACCGACGCCGCCCACCTGCACCTCTACATCATCTATCCGGCCATTGCGGCCTTCGGGGTCATCTTCTTGGCGCTCGGCCTGCGCAATTTCCGCAGCAAGGTGCTGGCCTGAGCCAGCCACGAGGCGGCCGTTTGGAAACCTGAACGCACGCCCTGTCACCAGGGGTTCTGAGGCGCGGCCGAAATGTGTGACAAACGCGCCTGAGCGCGCAGCTCTTCTGGGTAGGGTGATCCGCAACCGTGCAGCAAGGGCATGCGACCGCTCCTGGTGGGGGCGAAGGGACGGGATCTGATGGAGATGAGCGGTCGAGAGGCGCCGTCCGACCTCCTCGAGGACTACCGCAGAGTCCGCGCCACGACCGAGCGTCTGTCCTCGGTACTGAGTGCCGAGGACCAGACGGTGCAGACGATGCCCGACGTGAGCCCGACCAAGTGGCACCGGGCTCACGTGACGTGGTTCTTCGAGACTTTCATCCTCGGTGAGTACGCGCGACGACTACCGCCCCTACAACGAGACGTACGCCTACATCTTCAACTCGTACTACGAAGCCATGGGCGCCCGGCATCCCCGGCCCGACCGCGGCCAGCTCTCCCGTCCGGGAATCGAAGAGGTCCGTCGATATCGTGCTGCAGTCGACGCCGCGATGGACGCGCTGCTCCGAGACCCGAGCCAGCCCGGCCTGGCCGATCTGATCACCTTGGGCCTGCACCACGAACAGCAGCACCAGGAGCTCTTGCTCATGGACATCAAGCACGTGCTCTCGAAGAACCCCCTCCACCCGGCGTACCTGCCCGCGGCGCCGTCCACGACGACAACCCACCCGCCCAAGGCGGGCTGGTTCGAGCATGACGGAGGCCCAGTCGAGATCGGGCACCGGGGTGTCGGGTTCGGGTTCGACAACGAGTTTCCCGTCCACATCGTCCAACTCACGCCCTTCGGCATTGCCGATCGACCCATCACCAACGGCGAGTGGTTGTCTTTCATGGAGGACGACGGCTATCGCCGTCCCGAGTTCTGGCTCTCCGATGGGTGGGCCGTCGTCAACAACGAACACTGGGACGCACCCCTCTACTGGTCGCGGGATCCCGACGACTCCGATCGCTGGTTTCAGTTCACGCTCGCGGGCCTGCGTCGGGTCGATCCCGACGAGCCGGTCTGTCACGTCAGCTACTACGAGGCCGATGCCTTCGCCCACTGGACAGGTATGCGACTGCCCACCGAGTCGGAGTGGGAGACGATCGCAGCCGCGCACGGCGAAGGCGACAACTTCCTGTGCGAGAACGTCCTCGAGACCGGTGCGCCCCATCCACGCCCGGCCGTGGCCACCAACGCCATGTTCGGTGACACGTGGGAGTGGACGTCGAGTGCCTATTCCCCGTATCCCGGGTTCCGCGCCGCACCGGGAGCGGTTGGCGAGTACAACGGAAAGTTCATGGTGAGTCAGTACGTCTTACGCGGCGGCTGCTGCGCCACTCCTGACGGCCACGTGCGCCCGACCTATCGGAATTTCTTTCCTCCCGGCGCGCGGTGGCCCTTCGGCGGGGTGCGCCTCGCCCGTGACCCCTGAGCGATGGCCTACACGATCGACGTCCACCTCTCCCCCGCCGAGGTCCGCGCCCAGATGCGCACGGACGCGCTCAAGGGTCTGCAGGGTGCGCAGAAGTCCATTCCCCCGGTGTGGTTCTACGACGAGCGCGGCAGCCGCCTCTTCGAGGAGATCACCCAGCTCCCCGAGTACTACCCCACCCGGGCCGAGCGGGCGTTGCTCGAGCAGCACGCCGCCGCCATCGCCGATTTGGCCAAGGCAGATACGTTGGTCGAGTTGGGTGCCGGCGCCTGCGACAAGACCCGCGTCCTGCTGGCCGCGCTCCAAGAAGCGGGCACACTCGAGCGCTACGTCCCCTTTGACGTCAGCGACGAGTTCTTGCGCTCGGCCGCAACGACGCTGTCCGACGAGTTCGACAGTCTTGCGATCCATTTGGTGATCGGCGACTTCCACCATCACTTAGAAGAGATCCCGACTGAGGGTAGGCGGATGATCGCGTTCTTGGGTGGCACGATCGGCAATCTCGACCCCGCCCAGCGGGCGCGCTTCCTCTTCGACCTCAACTGCACCATGTCCAGCGACGACTCCCTGCTGCTCGGGACCGACCTGGTCAAGGATCGCGGGCGCCTGGTGGCGGCGTACGACGATGCAGCCGGCGTGACCGCCGACTTCAACCGCAACGTGCTCTATGTCCTCAACGAGCAGCTCGGCGGAGACTTCGAGCCTGCGCACTTTCGCCATGTCGCGCGCTGGAACGAGGACGAACAGTGGATCGAAATGCGCCTCCGCGCCGAAGAGGTGACCGAGGTGATGCTGGCCGGTGCCGGCATCACCGTGCGTTTCGACGAGGGTGAGGAGCTGCTGACCGAGATCAGCGCGAAGTTCACCCCGGCACGTGTCGAAGAAGAGCTGTCTGAGGCCGGATTCGTGGTTGTGGGGATGTGGGGCGCGGGCGACGGCGAATTCCTCCTCACGCTCGCCCACCCCTACTGCTGAACTTCGAGCGCCCGAGGCGCCGTTTCAGCTGACGCGCTGCGGGGACCTCCGGCGCCGCTTCCTGCACGAACTCGACCAGGTCATCGTCCTCGGCCGGCCGGCGCCGCCGAACCAGCCAGACACCGAACAGCACGAACAAGAGGGTCAACGCGCCCAGGCTGAGGACGGTCGCGACCAGAAGATGCGGCGGCCGGTAGTGGAACGTCACCACGTCGTGTCCGGCCGGGATGCGCACCTGCTGCACGAGATCGACATCGACGACGGGAATACTCGTCGCACGGGCGCCGTTCACCGACACCGTCGCGCTCCATCCTGAGTCCCAGGCCACCGACCTGATGACCGCGGTCGGCCCCGGCGTGTCCAGCGCGATCTGCTCGGACTTCGTCGTGTTCGACACCACGGCGACGGGGACCTGGCGACCTCCCTGAGTGGTGGCCGAGATCGGCACGGGCGGGCGTCGCAGCGTGAACACCGCATAGCCCTGGGAGAACCCGGCAACCTGCCAAGGACCGGGCTGGAGGGCCGATGACAGCGATCCCCCGAGCTCATACGGCAGCCCGCCGGTGCTGATGACCACCCGTTGGGGAGGCAGTGCGGCGCCGAGGGCCTGGAGTGACAGCCCGACCGCCGGGCCTCGCGGGAGCGGAACCGAAGCACGGGTCGCGCCTGCGGGCACGAGGACCGCCCTCGCCCAACGGGTCGTGCCCTCGGCAGTCAGGCTTCCGACGCGCAGCACCGTGCCCGGTGCGGCCGGCCGTTCGAGCAGCACCGTGGCGGCGTCGGCCCGCAGTGGCTCCCCGTAGAACCACGATGCCGTCTTGCCCGCGTCCAGCGCCCCCCGGGGCCCTGGGTAGAACGGGTAGGCCGTTTCGTTGAAGGTGGCGCCGAATCCCCTCGGCAAGACGGGATCGGCACCGAAGGACTCTGACACCGGTGTGATGTCGTCGAAGGTGCGAGGAACGGCGGCCAGAGGAACCAGGAAGTACTCAGGGACCGTCACGACCTCACGGAGGTCGAGCCGATCGAGGGAACCCGATGCCAGCTGCCCGATGTTCAGGTCGTTCTGTTCGTGGGTGTGCGTCACAGACTCGTAGTTCCCGTTGACGATCGAGGCATAGCCCGAGATCGACGGCAGCGCCGGAATGATGTTGAGGTCGGGCTCACCTTGGGGGCTGCCGGGGTAACTGAAGTAGGTCTGAGGGTCGTAATTGACCATGCGACCGCCGGGCACCAGATGGGCGGCCACCAGCTGCTCGACGGGGGTCGTGCCCGTGAGCAGGTCGTTCGGGGGCGTCTGCGTCAGCTGGCTGGTCGCGGCCATCAGGCCGAGGTCGACCGCAATAAAGACAGCGACCAGCCAGGTCCAGCGGACGGCAGGGAGCCGCGGGCGAACCCAGACCAGCACCGCCGCACCGGCGCAGAACGCAAGCGCGATCACCGTGGCCTCGCGCACCGTCGAGGTGATGGCATTCGTCGCGGTCACACCGGCGAAGACGCTGACGAGTGATCCCGGCGCCGTCAGTGCCCACACGGACAGCGTCGCCACGATGGCGAACGGGACGAGCCCGGTGATGCGGTCGAACCATCGCATCGCGTCGTCCTTCAGCCGGGGCATGTCGGTCCGGTCGATCCAGGCGGCGAGGAGCACACAGAGCGCCGTGGCCACCGTGATCATGTTGCGGCTCTGCAGACGCTGGTTGCCGTAGAGGGGCAAGCTGTTGAAGAGGTGTTCCAATGGCGTGTTCGAACCCAGCGCGAGCAGGTAGCCGACGAGTGCAACCCCGTACCAGGTGTAGCGGTCGCGCGCGGCGAGCCGGCTCGGCCAACGGCGGTGCCAGAGCGTCACTAGAGCGATGAGGGGCAACACACCCAAGTAGATCCCGACCTCAGGCAGGTTGTACTGGCTGAAGAACTGCGCCTCGCCCAGATGGCCGTAGCCACCGTCGAGATACGGCACCAGGGCAAGGATGCTGAATGGGGTGGGCAAACTCCCGGCCCCCGCGATCACGCCGCTGGCACGTTGCGAGCTGCGGATCGCCTCCAGTCCGGGGAGCCATTGGATGGCCGCGAGCGAGAGGGCCAACGCGGCGCCGGCAGCACCGCGGCTCAGCACCCGCCACCACCGCTCGGTGCTCAGCCCGGCTGAAAACGCGGCGAACGCGATGACCAGAAGCGCCTCGTCGAGCATGGCCTCGGGCGCACCGCCCAAGACCACCGAAGCGAAGGCCACGCCGAGCAGGATCGACCAGCGCCATCGGCCATCGCGCACGATGTGGAGCACTGCCAGCAGCATCCAGGGGATGGCGACATAGCCCTCGGTCATGTCGACGTGGTTGACCTCGCTCAGCACCGGTCCCGCGAAGGCGAACGTCGCGGCAGCAAGGACACAGGCGACAGTCGAGAGCTTCAGCGCCCGCAGGAAGACGTACATGCCGAGGGCGATGCCCGAGAACAAGATGACCTCGGTCGCTATCCATGCGGCGCGGTCCGGCAAGATCACGAAGAGCCCCATGAGGGGATAGAAAGCCCCGGCGTTGAAGTCGGCCATCAGCGGCGTCCCGCTGAAGATGTATTGGTTCCAGAAGGGCAGCTGGCCGTGGCGCAGCATGGAGCCCACCAACACGTGCAGCGGGAAGTTCTGCTGGAGGTTGTCCCCGGTGATGAGGAGCCGACCGCCGATCAGGTCCGGCACTACGAACGCGAAGGTTGGGATGGCAACGAGCACCACGTAGGGCCACAAGGGACCAATGCGTGCGCGTAGTCGGTTCACGAGTGAGGGGCTAGATCCGGCGGCAGAGGGGCAAGTGCACTGCGCCGCTCCGCTGCGACGCAACCGGGGAACGCTAGCCGCTCGCCATGGAAGCGCCCTCGGCCGTTCAGCGCGCGTGTTCCGAGGGGGATCCCTCGACCCGGGGTCGAGACGCGTGGGCGACGCTGCTCGAGGTGGATCGCCACAGCACGTTCGGCTCGAGGGCGGCGCGCTCGAGCCGGTCGATGTGCGTGCGTGCGATGGAGAGCAGGCCGGTGAGCAGCTCGTCGCCGAGCAGGAAGGGCATGAGGCCGAGGTCGAGCAGCTTTGTGTGTGCCGCCCGGTAATAGTGCTCCTCCAGCTCGACTCGCGGGTCCTCGAGGTGCACGATCCGGGCGCCATCGGCGGCGTGGGAGACCTTCTGCGCCAGCTGGCCGACGGAGAACGACTCCGTGAATTGATTGAAGACCCGGAACTCGCCGGCCTTGGCCGGTGTGCGGATCGCGAGCTCGACGCAGGCCAAGGTGTCGCGGATGTCGAGGAAACCACGGGTCTGGCCGCCCTTGCCGTAGACGGTGAGCGGCTCGCCGGCGGCGGCCTGGATCACGAAGCGGTTGAGGACCGTCCCGAAGACAGCGTCGTAATCGAACCGCGTGGCCAAGTCCGGGTGCAGCGTCGTCTCCGGCGTCGACTGGCCGTAGACGACGCCTTGGTTGAGGTCGGTCGAGCGCAAGCCCCAGGCGCGACAGCAGAAGGCGATGTTGTGGCTGTCGTGCACCTTCGAGAGGTGGTAGAAGCTGCCCGGCTGCTTGGGAAAGGGCAGCACATCGGTCCGGCCGCGGTGCGTGATCTCGATGTAGCCCTCCTCGATGTCGATGTTGGGAGTGCCGTACTCCCCCATCGTGCCGAGCTTCACCAGGTGGATCGAAGGGTCGAGGTCGGCGATGGCGTAGAGCAGGTTCAGCGTGCCCACCACGTTGTTGACCTGTGTGTAGACCGCGTGCTTGCGGTCAATCATGGAATAGGGGGCGCTGCGCTGCTCGGCGAAGTGGACGATGGTGTCGGGACGGAACCCGCCCACCATGTCGCCGACGAACTGCTCTTCGGTCAGGTCCCCGATGAAGACGTCGAGCCGCTTCCCCGACACGTCTTCCCAGCAGTCGATCCTGCGGTGCAGCGGCGCGATCGGGACGAGGGAGTCCACCCCCATTTCGAGGTCGTAGCCCCGCCGGGCGAAGTTGTCGGCGACCGCAACCTCGTGGCCCTTCCGGGAGAGATGCAGCGCGGTGGGCCAGCCCAGATATCCGTCGCCCCCGAGGACGAGAACTCGCATCCGACCCCTTCCGTTTACGTGACAGCCAGATTTCGCATCCGTGACAGGGCGAGTTTCCCCCTGTAGCCTGGGATAATCCTGAGAATCCTGTTAAGGAAGGTTTCGGGTTCCCCAATCCGGCCCTGGCTGTGACAAAATCACTGCAGTTTGATGAAGATTCTGGCGCCCGCGGTCGACCGTTCCGCGACGACAGATAAGGAATCCCCGATGGAGCTCGACATCCCGAGCGCTACCACCACTTCCACCACATCCGACCGTCCCCCCCAGAGTGCCGCAGTGGCGCCATCGGCGGGACGGTTCAGCGCCGCGCGCACGGCCTGCCTGGGATTCGTGGGAACGGCCGCAATCCTCGTTGGCTCGATCATGGGCGGCCAGTCCTTCGAGACGCATCTTGCCGGGGCGTGGTACTTCGGCATGCCCGGCGGGTTGTTCGGCTCCTTCGGCACGGGCGACTCCCTCCCACCTGTCGCGTCGCTCGCATTCGTCTTCGGCGGACTCATCTTGTTGACGCGCGTGTGGTTGGGGTTCCTGCGCCACCTGCGGGACCACCCGGGCTTTCCGGTCGGGCGCGTCGTCCTCGTCGCACTCGTGTGGGCCGTGCCGCTGCTCCTCGCACCGCCCCTGTTCAGCCGTGACGTCTACACCTATGCCGCGCAGGGCGAGATGGTCAGCCACCACATCAACCCCTACTCCTACGGGCCCAACGTGCTCGGCGCGACGGCCTACAACGAGATGGCCGATTCGGTGTGGTCCGGTGCGGAGTCGCCGTACGGGCCGACGTTCTTGGAGGCGGACGGTCTACTCGACCAGGGATCGGGCCACCAGATCCTGCCCGATCTCGTGCTGCTCCGCCTCCTCGAGGTGGGCGGTATCGCCTTGATGGTGGCGGCCACGCCGACGCTGGCCCGATCGCTCAAACGCGATCCTGCACATGCCGTCTTGATCGGGGCCGGGTCGCCTCTCGTGCTGTTGTCGTTGGTTGCCGGCGCGCACAACGACGCGCTGATGATCGGTCTCCTGATGGCCGGCCTCGCCGTGGCCAAACGCGTGGGCACCGTACCGGGCATCATCCTCTGCGCGCTCGCGGCGGGGGTGAAGTCGCCCGCTGCGCTGGGCGTGCTGTTCCTCGGTTGGGTCTGGGCCGGTCCCGGCGCGTCCACACGCCGGCGGATCGCGCACACTGCAGCGGCCGGCCTGATAGCGCTCGCCACCATGGAGGCAGTTGCGGTGGTCTCGGGGACGGGCTGGGGTTGGATCCGCACGACGACGACGGCTGACGCCTCCTTCACCGGGGTGACGCCGGTGAACCTCGTCGCCCGGGCGGTCTCGATCACCAGCCACATACTCCAATTCCCGATCAGCACCATGGACGCGCGGCCCGTGTTCAGCGTGCTGGGCCTGCTCATCGCGGTCTACGTCGGATACCGGCTCCTCATGCGTGCACCGCAGGACGGAGTCGTCCGGTGCCTCGGGCTGACGCTGCTCGTCCTCGCGCTCCTCGGTCCAATCGTGTGGGCCTGGTACGTCACCTGGGGCGTGGTCGTCCTGGCGCCGGCGGCGGTCGGCCGGCTGCGCACGCCGCTGATCGTCATCAGCACCTTCTGGGCCTTTGCCGGGGTGACGGCGGTCCACAACATCTACTTACGCCTCTTGCACACCTTCGTGCTGACTGACCTCTTGTTGGTGGCGATGCTGCTTGCCGTCGCCATCACGCCGCTCGGCCTCCTCATCAGGAGTGACGGGCGGGCCCGCCTGCCCCGCCTGAGTCCCGGGGTGCTCTCGGGCCGCGGCGCAGCCGGCGCCACCACCTGACGCAGCGCTCAGTCGGCCAGGTCGAAGGCCGACACCACCCGGTCCGGGCGCAGTCGCACGACGAGCTCGCCAGGCACACCATTGCGCTCGCCGTACTCCTCTGCGCGCGCCGCACCCATGTAGCGGCCGCCGATGCGCGTCGCCCAGGCCCGGAGCTCGGCCAGGTCGTCGGTCAGCTCGGCCCTGCCCTCGACCACCACGAAGCTGAAGGGTGGCCGTTCGTCGTCCACGCAGAACGACGTCCGCGGGTCTCGGGCGAGGTTCCGACCCTTGATTGTCGAGACGCCCGTGTTGAAGACAATGGTCCCGTCGCCGTCGACGTCGTACCACACGGGCGCGAGGTGGGGCCGGCCGTCCGCCCGCACGGTGGCCAGCGTGCCGGTGTGCGCCGGGAGAGCGGTGAGGAGGGCGCGGATGCGCTCGTCGCTCATCGTGCGGTAGGCCATCAGCCCGGGGTGCCCCCGTGCGCGGTGTACACCTCCAGCCAGTCCTTGATCATTGGCCCGAAGGCGGCCGGGTTGTACGCGTCCTCCTCGTAGGAGAACCGCAAGTCACCCGCGTAGTGCAGCACCGTGATGTTGTGGGCCTGGTGCACCGACCCGTCGCCCGGGTCCTGCATCCTGTTCTCGATCCGGCAGATCCACCACCCGCGTTCCTCGTCACAGACGCACCAAGAGTGCGGAAACGAGTTCATGACCCGGTTGGGCCACTCCGCCATCAACGGCGCGATCCAGCCGTAGATCTCGTCGGGCCCATGGAAGGTGCCGAAGGTGTGCTCGAGGTACACCGCGTCGTCGGTGAACAGGTCCGCCCACTCGCGCCACTCGCCGCTGGCCGCACACCGATTTGCCGTCGCCACATAGTGCTCGTGTGCCTGGTCGAGCTCGGCACGGCTCCACTTCGTCGTCATGACTTCAGGATCCATTCGCTCATCGTGACACTGCGCAACGTGCTGAGGTCGACGAAGGCCGTGATCTCCTCGATCATCTGCGTGACGTGGGCATTCATCTGCTCGGGATCGCCGTTGGCACAGTAGAACAGCATGGGGTCGGTGACGTGCTCGAGGGATGGCCATGCTTCTTCCACGATGCCCCGCACTGGTGGCGCATCGTCGGTGACCGCGCGGAAGACCGCATTGCGCACGTAGCGGCAGCGGGGTTGGATCGCCTCGGTGATGGGCGAGATTCGTGTGTGCCACCGCCTCACCCACTCGTCGAAGGTCTGCTCTGGGGGCTGCTGGAGCAGCGCCACCGTGAGCACTCCGGGCGAGCGCTCGCCGTCGGACCAGTTTCGGGGCGCCGACCATTGATTGCCGCCGTAGTCGCGGTAGAGGGACTCGACGACCGAATAGCCCGCGAGGCGCGTCGACACGGAGGCCAGCGCCTCCTCGAAGGGCAGGCGGTCCTCGACGGTGTCCACCCAGAGGGAGACGAGTCCGTGCAGGGGCGTTTCCCCCTCGGGCGTGGGAACCGGAGGCGGAATGTCGCTCTCGGTGTCCCAGACGTCGAGCGTCAGCGACCGGGGGCCGAGGCCGAGCAGCGATTCACGCAGCGGACCCAACAGCTGCTCGGCGACCTCGCCGCGCGTGGAGCCGGCCTCGAGCCACACCAGGTACATCAGCTTTTCCACGGCATCCGCCTCCTCACCGGGTCAGCCAGGATGGCGCACGTCTCGAGTACACCCGCACGTTTCAGGCGGCCGCCGGCGGCGCGAGTCCGGTCAGCTGCTCGCTCACCTGCCACAGCCGGCGGGCCGCCTCTGGGTCCTGCGCCCAGCGCCTGGGTTCCCTCGCCGCGCACTTCACGAAGTACTTCCCGCTCACTCCCTCGACCTCGGGCGAAGAGGCGAGGAACACCGAGGTGCGAGCGCCCTTGGCCGGAGACAGGAAGAACGGGCTGGAGATCTTGATCCCGAAGGCAAGGAGGCCCCGAGCATCACCGTCGGCCCCGTAGCCCGTTCGCACGGTCCCGGGGTGCAAAGAGTTGGCCGTGACGCCGCTGCCCTCGAGGCGCCGGGCCAGCTCGAGGGTGAAGAGGATGTTGGCCAGCTTCGACTGCCCATAGACCCGCATGCCGCGGAAGTGATGCTCCGACTGGAGGTCGTCGAAGAGCATTCCCTTGCGGGCCGAGGCGTGTGCCGTCGACGCCACCGTGACGACCCGCGACGGAGCCGACGCCCGTATGCGCTCGAGGAGCAGGTTGGTCAGGAGGAAGGGGCCAAGATGGTTGGTGGCAAAGGTCGCCTCGTAGCCGTCGACGGTCTCCACCCGCTCGCTGAGCACGAGACCGGCGTTGTTCACAAGGACCTCGATTCGGGGCGCCTGTTCCAGGATCTCGGCCGCACCACGGCGCACCGATCCCAGGTCGGCCAGATCGAAGACCACGAGCTGGACGGCGCCCTTCCCCCCTGTCCGCTCGGTGACGGCCGCCACGGCGGCGCGGCCCTTGTCGGCATTGCGCGCCGCGAGCAGCACCCGTGCACCCATGGACGCGAGCTCGACCGCCGTCTCGAGCCCGATCCCTGAATTGCCGCCGGTGACGACGACCGTCTTGCCATGCATGTCGGACACCCGGGGCTGCCTCCTCGTGACGAACGCGCGGCTCAGCTTCGCACACCGACCCGCGGCACAGACGGGCCGAACGACGCTCAGCGCCAGGCGTCGCGGGATTCGACCAAGCCACGTCGGGCGTCGAGGAAGCTGCCACTGAGGGTCCGCTCCGCTGTGCGCATGTGCCACTGGAGCAGCTCGGTGGCCGCCCCCCACGCCACCTCGCTCACCTCGGAGCCGTCCTCGAACAGCAGGTTGCGCGTCTGCGCCGGGTCGGCGTCGAGGTCGAACAGGAGGGGCGGGAAGAGCTCGGCGTCGGCGGCAAATTGCACGTACTTGTACCGCGGCCCGCGCGACACCGCCAGGGCGCAGTGGCTCATCGGAATGCCGAACGCTCGCTCGGGGAGCTGATTGACCGGATCCGAGAAGCTCCACTCGAAGTGCGCGGTGTCGCGCCAGTGCTCGGGCGCCGCCGCGCCCTGCACGAACGGAGTCAGCGGCCAGCCATCGGCCTGCAGGGGCACCTCTGCGCCGATGAACTCGCAGATGGTCGGCAGCACGTCCACCGACTCGGTCACCGCATCGACGACCCTCCCCCGCCCGTCGTCGGCCTCTGGCCTGGGGTCCACCACGATGAGCGGCACCCGGTAGCTCTCGTCCCAGAATCCCAGCTTCTCGAGCAGCCAGTGGTCACAGCCCATCTCGCCGTGGTCGCTCGTGACGACGACCAGCGTCGAGGCGGCCAAGCCGTTGCGCTCGAGGTAGCCGAAGAGCGGGGCCAGGCCGTCGTCGACCTCGCGTTGGGCGCCGTAGTACGTCGCCCGCAGCTGGCGTCGCTCCCGCTCGTCTTCGGGCGCGCCGATGACGGGCATGCGGACGGCACCCGCGGCCAGTGGGTGCATAGCCGCCTCCTCCTCGCGCGTCGCGCACCCGGAGAACGGACCGACCGCGTCGGCCGCGTAGAGGTCGTGGTACCCGAGCGGGTTGCGGCGGGGGGGATGTGGGCGGATGAACGACGCGTGCACGAAGAAGGGCGCGTCGGCGTTGCGCTCGAGCCAGTCGACCACAGCCTGGCGGATGAACGTGGTCTGCGACAGTTCGACATCGAAGCGCGCCGGTGCCCAGGTGGATCCGTGGTCGTCGGCACCTCGGAAGCCCTCGATGGGCTGGTACAAGTCGTGCGGATTGGCCGGGACGTCGACCCCCTGCGAGGCCAGCCAGCGACCCCACGCCGGGCTCCCCTGCTCCCAGGGGTCCTCGATCACGGGTCGAAAGCCGGGAAGGACCCCTTCGTAGCTGTACAGCCTCGGATCGTCCGGTGGCACGGTGCGCGGATCGACCGAGGTGTCGGTGTACCCGAAGAGCACAGGGTCATAGCCGAGGTCCCGGGCCAACAGCGCGACGTTCGTGAAGCGGGCATCGAGCGGAGTCCCGTTGAGGATCGAACGGTTGTGGTGTTGGTAGGTGCCGGTGTACAAGCACGCCCGCGACGGACCGCAGGGCGCGGCATTGGCCCAATGGTTGGCGAAGAGGACGCCCCGGGCCGCCAGTGCATCGAGCGTCGGCGTCTCGAGCACGGGATGGCCGAGCGCCGAGAGGCAGTCACCCCGCCACTGGTCGAGCGTGATGAAGAGGACGTTGCGGCGGGCGCGCATGCCGCCACTGTTGCCGATGACGACGCCGCGAGCCGCCTTCCTCCTCTCCCGTCATCGCCCGGCGAGCCGGTTGGGCTCGAGCGCCCCTGTGGACTCAGGAGGTTCGGACGGTCGCTCCGCCTAGCCGGGTGCCGAACGAGATCAGCCAGGAGCCGACCCGAGGGGCCAGGGCACGGCGCACTGCTCGGCCACCGGTAACCGGGAGCCCGGCGGCCGAGCGCTGCGCCGTACCCTGCTTGGAGCCCTGCTGCACGGAGCCGCCGTGCGCGGCCCGACGCGATCGGGCGGAGGCGACCAGATCGTGACGGTGTGCGTCCGCCTGTGACTGCGCTGCTCTTGCTTGGATCATCGGTTCACCTCACTCGGGCCGTTCGCTTCGTTGTCACAAATCCCTCTCAACATCCGTCACCGAGCATAATGGAAGTTTGACAGTTAATCAAGAATAAACTAATATAGGTACATGCCTATGTTCATTGACGAGCCGCCCACCGAGACGCCACGGACGGTCGGAGCGACGCCGTCGTTGGCCTGCGATCTGTCCTGGTTGCTCTCGGTGGCCGCCCGACCCACGATGCAAGCCCGGTACCCGCAGCTGGCCGAGATCTTCGACGGGCGTGAGGACCTCGCGGATCGCGTACGTGGATTTTGGGGCGAGGGGTCAGAGGAGACCTGCTTCACCGAGATGCAGATCCTCGCCCACCACGCCGACGCGCTGAGCGAGTCCGATCCTGGCGCGCTCTGGCGCGCGATCGCGGGCGCGGTGGCCACCGTCCCCTTGGACATCGACGTCCCTTCGGAGTCCCCCGAGGAGCTGGAGACGTACCTGGAGCGGTTCCGCATGCTCAAGGAGTCCCCCGAGCTCGTCGAGTCCTACCTCGACCTCCTGCGGGCCGTGTGGGCTCCGGTGAACGACATGTGGCAACAGGCCCTGCCCCTGCTGCACGAGGCCGGCCGCCACGTCGTGGCCCAGTTCGAGCGTGACCGATCATTGGACCTCGTTGTACCGACGGGGTGTGACATCTACCGGGCCCGCGTCCCCTCGCTCATGGCCGACATCGGGGCCGGGCGTATGGAGCTCCTGTTCGTCCCCTGCCTCTTCTTCGGCTCCTCGATGTACCTCGAGTTCAGCGGCCTGGTCGTGCTCGGGACCGGAGTGGGCGAGACCGACGCCGTGGCGCGAGCCCGGACTGAGTCGGTGGCCAGGCGCCTCAAGGCGGTCGCCGACCCGACCCGCCTCGCCATCTTGCACTCGCTCGCCACGGCCCCGAGCTCGGTCGGCGAGCTCGCGCTCCTCTTTCGTCTGGCTCAGCCGACCGTGAGCATGCACGTCAAGGTGCTGCGCCAGAACGGGTTGGTCCGCTCGGAACGCCAGGGCGGGCGGCTCCGGCTGAGCGCCGACCCGACCGCCGTCGAGGCGTTGCTCGGCGAGCTCCGCCAGGCTGTCCTGCAGGGAAGCGGCCCGGACTCCCCTCAGGCCGTCAGCACGATCGGCAACGACCGGATGCCCGCCACCGTGGTCGACAGCACGCGTTCGGCCGAACCCGTCACCGCGTAGCGCGGGTAGCGCGCGAGCAGCTCTTCCACGAAGATCCGCGCTTCGAGGCGGGCCAGGCTGGCCCCGAGACACACGTGCTCGCCGAACCCGAAGGCGAGGTGCACGGGGTTGACCGGCCGCCGGACGTCGAAGATCGCCGCGTCTTCGCCAAAGACTCTCTCGTCGCGATTGGCCGAGGCGTAGAGCATGCAGAGGTAGTCGCCCTCACGCAGCGACGCGCCGGCAACGACGACGTCCTTCGTGGCGGTCCGGCAGAACGCATGCACCGGAGTGACCCAGCGCAGGCACTCCTCGACGGCCCCTGGAACCAGGGAATGGTCACCGGCCAGCGCGGCCCGCTGGTCGGGGTGTTCGTCGAGCACCAGGGCTGAACCCGACAGGAGTGTGCGCGTGGTCTCGTTGCCGGCCACGAGCAGGGTGAGGAGGAACATGAAGAGATCCTCTTTGCTGAGCGGGCAACCGCCCACCTCACTCGCCACCAACAGCGACACCAGGTCATCGCCCGGATCCGCCCGCTTGGCCCGGATGTGCCCGACGATGAAGGCCGACAGCTCGCCGAGCGCGGTCGCCGTCTCGTCCGGCGGGAGGTCGGGCGACTCGATGGCGGCGTCGGACCAGCGGCGGAAGTTCTCCCGGTCGGCCTCGTCGATGCCCAGCAGCTCCGCGATCACCGTCAAGGGAAACGGCGCCGCGAGCTCGGACACGAAGTCGATCTCCTCCCGCGGCTCGACGGCGTCGAGCAGGGTCGACGCCGCGGTGCGGATGGACCCGGCCAACCCCGACACGGCGCGGGGCGAGAAGCGCCGGTTCACCAGCCGGCGGAACTCGGCATGCTCCGGCGGGTCCATGTGCAGGATCGAAGGCGCCGACATGGGCGCCGTCCCGGTTCGCAGCGGGTCGTTGACCAGGGCCCCACGGCCCGAGCAGAAGTGCTGGGGGTCGCGACTGAGGTCGCGGATGTCCTCATAGCGGGTGAGCACCCAGAAGCCCGGCGCGCACTGGTGCACTGGGTCATCCGCGCGCAGGTGCGCCAGCACCTCGTAGTAGTCCGCGCGAGCGAAGAAGGAGGCGTCCCGCGGATCGATGCGCTGGTCCCCGGTCACGGCGCGAGCGTACTGTGCAGCGCGATGCGAACCCCGGCCGAACTCGAGTACACGTCCCTGCCCGGTGCCTCGTGACACCGTCGCCATACCCGGCCTCACCCGAGCACGCTCCCCTCAGCGGGCTCGACGAGTTTCTGGTGCACAACGCGCCCTATCCGGTGCGGGTGATGTGGACGCCGGACGCGCAGGCCTACGAGCGGGTGTGGTTCACCTGCCAGGACAAGGTGGGCGAGGTCCTCGTCGTGGTGGGTCTCGCCTTCTACCCGAACCTCGGCACCGCCGAGGCCTTCGCGATCGTCAACGTGCGTGGCAGCCACACGACCGTCCGCGCCCACCGCGCGCTCGGCACCGACCGGATGGACATGTCGCTCGGACCCTTCGCCTTCGACGTGGTGGAGCCCTTCCGGCGCTGGCGCCTCCGGCTCGATCCCGACCGGGTCCTGCAGGCGACCGGCCGCCACGTCGGCTTCGACATCGCGTGGTTCGACACGAAACGCCCGGTGTTCCGCCAACTGGGCGCAGGCATCATCGTCGGTGCCCGCGCCATGAGCCCGATCGCCGGCTACGACGGCTTCGGCCGCCAGGAGGGCTGGGTCGACGTCGACGGCACGCGTCTCGCGCTGGGATCCGACACCCACCTCGGAACGCGTGATCACCACTGGGGGACACGGGACGGCGTCGGTGGACCGGGGCACTACATGGGCATGCAACACCCCCACAGCGGCGAGTGGGTCGAGTTCGCCGACTTCGGCATCTGGGGCGACCACGTGCTCTACAACATCGGCGACGGGCGCAAGCGAAGCGCCACCCTGGCCCGGCGTGAGCACCGTATGCGCTTCGAGCCCGATACGCATATCCTCTTGAGCGGGGAAGTCGACCTCGTCTTCGCGGACGGCTCGGTCAAGACCATGACCTTCGAGCGCCTGGGTAGCCAGATCGCGTTCTTGCGCTGCGCCATGTACGGCGGTCCAAACGGCGGCACGCCCGACGGCGACCTCTGGCACGGCATGGCGGTGGCGCGCGGCGAGGAGGTGGTCCTGCACGCCGAGACCTTCGACGTCACCGATCCGGCCGTGCGCAGCCGGCTGGCGGGCCAGGACCAACACCATTGCCGCATCACCTGCGACGGCGAGGTCACCTACGGCCTCGTCGAGCCGTACGACACCCTCTGCTACGAGGTCGCCAAGGCGGGGGTCATGGGCTTCTCTCTTCTCGACGAGTAGGTCTACGAGCGGCCCGCCGCGGCCTCGAGGCGCGCCAAGAGGATCGGGCCCATCGGGTTCTGCGTGCGCCGCGGCTCGCCGGTGATGCGCTGGTGCCGGTCGTTGATCGCGAGAGCACGAACCAGCGCGAAGACCTCGTGCCACGCCAGGTCCCGCACCTCGTATCCGCTCCGGTCCTCGTAGCGAGCCAGCGCGTCCGCGGTGCCGGGGAAGCCCGGCACCCGACGGTCGAACATGGTCTCCATCATGAAGTCGAGCCCGAAGTGCCAGCCCAGGTCCATCTCGCGCGGGCCGATCGAAGCCAGATCCCAGTCGAGCACGCCGGCCACCCTCCGCTCCTGGTCAAAGACCAGGTTGCCCAGGCGCACGTCGCCCCAGAGCAGGACGGGTTCCCGCTCGGCGGGGACGTGGCGGGCGCACCAGTCGAGTGCCGCAGCCAGCGCGGGGAGCGGCTCGCCGTGGGACGACCAGTCGACGTAGGCCGTCCAGCGCTCGACCGCGTCACGCAGCGACGAGCCCGGCAGGACTGTACCCAGGCCCGCGGACTCCCAGGCGACGGCGTGCACCGCCACGACGGTGTCGAGCAAGCCGTCGGCCAGGAGCCGTTGGCCCACCGGGCCGGCGTCGGCGACGAAGGCGTCGAAGACGGGCGCCGGCCCGCAGATGTCTCCTTCGAGCAACGGCATGGCGAGGAAGGGCGAGCCGATCCAGTGTTCGTCGGCGACGGCGACGGCGGGCGAGGGCGCCGCGACCCCGGCGGCGGCCAGCACGTTCTGGACGAGCGCCTGGGGCCCGAGGTCATAGTCGGGGAAGGTCGGCTCCAGCGGCGGCACGCGCACCACGAACCCCCCGGGCGCGGGGCCGGTGTCGACGAGGAGGGTCTCGTTGGCCATGCCGCCGTCGGCATGGCGCACGGCAACGACGCTGCGCTCCTCCCCGTCACGAAGGGACGACGTCGTGGGGACGAGGTCGGGATGCGCAGCCACCCAACGCGCCAAACCGACGCGCAGTGCTGCGTCGTCGCGCGTGCCCCCGGTGGTCACCGGGGGAAGGGAGAAAGATCGGACATCGCCGCGCCAACCATCACCTGCACGAGACCTACTTTTTGATGTAGATACCTGCCAAATCGGTGTGACACTGGCCGATCGGAGCCTGGACCGTTCCGCCGATCACTGTCTTGTTGTACCCGATGATCGAGGGTTGGAAGACGAGGGGAACTTCGGCCCCGATAGCCATCGCGAGGGCGCCGGCCTTTTGCATCGGCGGCCCCTGCTGCTGAGCGGTCACATCCTGGAGCGCTTGCTTGATGTACGGGGCGAGGAGCGGATTGGCCGTCCCGAAGTGCTGCGTGAGGAAACCGATAGGCAAGAACTCGTTCTCGAAGTTGTTGGCGAGGTCCGGCCCATTCGAGAGCTGCTCGGTGAGGATGGCGTCGCCCTGCCCCTTGATGTAGACGTCGGTCAGCAGGTCGGACGGGGTGACCGATTGCAGCGTGATGTTGAATCCCCCGGCCTGGGCCTCCTGCTGGATGAGCTGGGAAGCTTGGCCGAGCCCGGGATCGCCGCTCGGCACGACGAGGGTGAAGGACACGCCGTGCGAGAAGCCGGCGGCCTTCAACATCGCCTTGGCTTTCGTGGGCTGATAGGTGTATTTGTCTCCAACTGCCTTGTCGTACCCAGGCGACCACGAAGGGAACGGCTGGTACGCCGGCTCGCCGAGACCGTCGTAGACCACCCGGTTGAGAACGTTGCGATCGACCGCGTACTCCAGCGCGGCTCGCACCTTTGTGTTGTTGAAAGGCGCTGCGTTCTGGCGCATCTGCAGGTCGACGTAGTCGTAGGACTTGCCCACGACCACCGCGAGATTGGGCGCCGCCTTGACCGCCGCGACGTCGTCCGGCTCGAGCGTCGTCATGTCGAAGGCGCCCGACTCGAGTCCCGAGACGGTCTGCGGACCCTCTGAGGCTTCCACGAAGTTGATGCCACCGAGCGAGTACTGACCTTTGTCCCAATACTTGGGGTTGGCGACGAGCCTGATGGAGGAGCCCATCTCGTAGCTCTTCAATACGAACGGCCCGGCCCCGACCGGCTTGGTGGCGTCCGTACTGATCGTGCTGGGGTCGTAGATCGTGCCGTCCGTGTGGTACATCGCCTGGACCACGTCTCCGGGAATCGGGTTGGAGAGGTTGAGCACGAGGGTCAGGGAATTGACGACATCGATCGACGAGATCGCTGTCAGGGTGGTCAGCAACGGGCTCTTCTGGCTGTACAGCAGGCTCGTTTTGAGGGCGTTGGCGTCGACGGGGTCACCGTTGGAGAAGACGACACCGGGCCGGATGTGGAGGGTCACCGTGTTCGGTGTCGTCGTCCAGCTCTCAATGACGTTCGGGGTGAACGCCTCATTGGTGATGCCGAGGCCCGAGGCGTAGATGTTCGAGAGGATGGCGAACCCGCACGAGTTGAGGGATTGCTCGGGGTTGAACGTGTTGTCGAATTCGTCGTTCAGGTCGATGCCGTAGGTGAGCACCCCATTGGGATTGGCGTTCTTGGGGATCGCCGCACCGGCAGTGAGAGGCTGCAGCATGGATACACCGGCGCACGTGGTGGCCGCGACCGCCGCCGCAGCGAGGAACCGGCGAGGCCGGCCCAGCCGGAGGGATCTCTCGCCCTGCTCAGCGGGCCGCCGCTGTGTTCGGTGTTTCGCCATCGGTCTCCCCTCCGTCCACGCCCAGAATGCCACTCGGGTAGCAGACACGAGAGGGTTTGGCCCAAATACTTCTTCTGAACTGGACGAGACGCTTCAGACCTTGGGCTCGGGAAGGTAGACGACGGCGCGCCACTGGCCCGTCATGTCCGCGCGGCACAGTGCCGCGCCGGCGCGGACAGACCAGGTGACGATGTCCGCGTCGCCGGCCTCAGGCGGGGTGCGCACGAGCAGGCCGCGTCGCGCGTGGTCCTGGCGCACCACCCACCCCTCGGGGAGCGCGACGCCCGCCTCGGCCAAGCGGCCCGCCGCCTTGGCGCCCGTCGGGTGCATGAGCCCGACCGTGACCCCCTCGCGGTCCCGGTGCTCCTTGGTGGGGGGCATGACGGTCGCCATCGACACCGGCGCCGCCCGGTTGCCGAAGAAGGCGAACAGGCCGGGCGACGGCTCCGGATCGGCCGCGTCCTCGTCGATGCCCGGGAGGAGGTTCATCCAGCCGCTCCCGGCCTCGCGCAGCGTCCTCAGCGAGTCGGCCACCCCGGCGACCTCGGGGGGCCGGAACTCGATCGTCTTTGTCTCGCGCCGCCGTCTCACGGCCGCACCTCCGAGGCCAGCCACGCCACGACCTCGGCGGCGGGCCGTTCGGGCGCGGCGTGGTAGCCCGTCCCGGCGTAGAGGCTCATGTGCCCGGCGTCGTCCGCCTGCGCCGCGGCCAACCGCAGGGGCCGGGTCGCGTTGTTGATCTCGGGGTAGGCGGCCGGCGCGCCGGGATGGTCGCGCACCAAGGCGTTGGCGAGTGCGCGCGCCCGCCGCCCGCTGAAGGCACGGGTGATCGCGGTCCGGTCGCTGAGGCCGGGCGTCCCGGTCAGCCCGATGGCGGCCGGGTCTGCCAGCGCAGCCTTGTAGCTCGGGTGTGCGCCGCTCTCGGGGCAGCGCAGGAACGCCGTGCCCGCCTGCACGAGCGTTGCGCCACGGGCCAGCAACTCGGCCACGTCCGTCGGCCCCGCCACCCCGCCGGCCGCCACCAACGGCGACGCGCGTCCGACGCCGCACGGCCGCGAGCAACGCCCGCACCGACCGATCCTGGTCCGGGCGGTCGTCATTGGCGAGGCTGCCGCGATGGGCCCCCGCCTCGTCACCCTGCAGACACAGCCCGTCGGGGCCGGCCCGCAGGGCGCGGACCGCCTCCTCGGGCGTGGTCACCGTGCAGAGCACGAGCGTCCCGGCAGCCTGGAGGGCGGCGACGAGCTCGGGCGCGGGGATCCCGAAGGTGAAGCTCGCCGACAGCAGGCGGTGCGGCCAGCAGTGCGTTGACCTTCGCGTCGTAGTCGTCGTCGTCCCACACGGGTGAGCCGAGCGTCGCACCGAGCGTGCGCGCCTCGGGCTCGAGGGACGCGACATAGGAGGACACTGCGCCCGGATCGTGGGCGGGCTCCCCCGGGACGAAGAGGTTGACACCGAACGACGCAATCCCGGCGGCGCGCACCGAGGCCATCTCCTCCCCCAGCGCGGACGCCGGCTTGTACCCCCCGGCCAAGAACGCGCAGGCGCCGGCACGGGTCGCCTCGATCACCAGCTCGGGAGTCGAGGGACCCCCCGCCATGGGCGAGACGACGAGCGAGCGAGGCGCCAAGTCACGCAGCCGCTGCCGGCTGCGGCTGAAGGCGTCGGCGGGGGTACCCGGCACGGTCCACACTTGACCACTGCCCGCTACGGTGGGCAATTCGTGGACCTCGATCTCGTCGCCACGCTGCGCAGCACCGGGGCCGCCCGTCGGTTCCACCCCGACCCGGTGCCCGACGAGGTGCTGGCGCGCCTGCTCGACACCGCCCGTTTCGCTCCGAGCGGTGGCAACCGCCAGGGATGGCGGGTGATCGTCGTCAAGGACCCGGCGGCGCGCGCGCGGCGTTGCGCGAGGCCTATCTCGCGGGCTGGTACGAATACCTGGCCATCGGGTCGGCGGGCCTGGTGCCGTGGGCCCCCGTGACCGACGCCTCGGCCGAGGCACGCGCCGCCGCCGAGGCCGCACACTTTGCTGAGGCAGGCGCCGCCTCGCCGGGATTCGCCGAGACGCTCGACACGGTCCCGGCGCTACTCCTCGTGCTCGCCGACCTGACCGTGCTGGCCGCGGCCGACCGCGACCTTGACCGCTACACCCTCGTCGGCGGCGCCTCCATCTATCCCTTCGTCTGGAGCCTGCTCCTCGCCGCGCGGGCCGAAGGACTGGGCGGGGTGACGACGACGGTGGCGATCCGGCGCGAGGCGGACATGCGCGCGGTCTTCGGGATCCCCGACACCGTTGCGGTCGCCGCGCTCGTCGTCCTCGGGCGCCCTCTGGCGCAGCCGACCCGGTTGCGACGGGCTCCGGTCGACTCCTTCGCCTGGATCGACCGGTACGAGGGCGCACCGCTTCTGGGACCCTGACCGCGCGGCCTCACGCGCGCTCACGCGCGGTCTCACGTGGACCGAGCGTCGTGCTCAAATGGGCCATGGCACAGAACGTCCTGGGCGAAGAGCTCGAACCCTGCAACTTCGACCCCCTCACCGGCTTCTTCCGCGACGGCTGTTGCAACACCGGCGCCGAGGACGTCGGCGTGCACACGGTGTGCACCCGGGTGACAGCGGAGTTCTTGGCCTTCTCGGCGTCGGTCGGCAACGACCTGTCCACGCCGCATCCCGAATATGGCTTCAGCGGGTTGAAACCGGGCGACCAGTGGTGCCTGTGCGCCCCGCGCTGGCAGGAGGCCTTCGAGGCCGGGGTGGCGCCTCCCGTCGTCCTCGGTGCGACGCACGCAGCCACCCTCGAGTGGGTGGAGTTGAGCGACCTGGTCGCCCACGCACTCTGAGCCCGACGGCGTCGTAGTGTCCCGGGGCGGGCTGACCGGGGCCCGGCACGAGAACCCGACACGAGAGCCGCGGCACGAGAGCCCCGGCACGAGAGCGGAGGTCGCACCATGGAACGCAACAGCGAGGGGACCGTGGTCAGCGTCGAGCGGGTCATCCACGCACCCGCCGCGAGCATTTTCGCCGTCGTCGCCGACCCGGCGCGCCATCCTGAGATCGACGGCTCCGGTTCGGTGGTCAAGGCCAAAGAGGGCACACCCGACCGTCTCTCGCTCGGGTCGACCTTCGGCATGTCGATGAAGCTGGGCCTCCCCTATTCGATGACCAACACGGTGATCGAATTCGAGCCGGACCGCCGCATCGCCTGGCAGACCCGCCTCTCGGGTCCCCTGGGCAAGCTGGTCGGCGGTCGCATCTGGCGCTACGAACTCGAGGAGGCCGACGGGGGCACCCTGGTCAGGGAGACCTGGGACATCACCGAGGACAGGCAGGCCTTCCTGCTCAGGCGCGGACCCGTGGGCACCCAGACCGCTGGTGCCATGACCAAGACGCTCGAACGCCTGGCCGAGATCACCGAGAACCGACGCGCCGTGAGCGAGACGCGGGCGGTGATCGACGCAGCGCTGATCGACGAGGCATGGGAGCGTGACGTCGTGCCCGCGCTCAGCGAGTACACCCGGATTCCCTGCCTCTCCCCCGCGTTCGACTCCGACTGGGCCGCCCACGGGCACATCGCGAGGGCCGCCGAACTGCTCGCGGCAGTGGACCGAGGACCACTGTGGTCTCCTCTCGACCGAGATCATCGAGCTGCCGGGGCGCACGCCGGTGTTGTTGATGGACAACGGCGGGACGGGCGACCCCGTCTTGATCTATGGCCACATGGACAAGCAGCCCCCGCTCGGCGAGTGGCGCAGCGGGCTCGGTCCCTACGAGCCCGTCCGCGAGGGCGACCTCCTCTACGGACGGGGCACGGCCGACGACGGCTACGCGACGTTCGCCGCCGTGACGGGTCTGGCGGCGGCGGGCGGCGGCCAGGGCCGCGTCCTCATCCTCATCGAGGCCAGCGAGGAGAGCGGCAGCCCCGACCTGTTGCCACATCTCGAAGCGCTGCGCGCCCGCATCGGCCGGCCACGCCTGGTCCTGTGTCTCGACTCGGGCGGGCTGAGCTACGACCGGCTGTGGCTCACCAGCTCGCTGCGGGGCAACCTGGTCGTCACCGTCACCGCCGAGGTGCTGACCGAGGGCATCCACAGCGGACAAGGCGGCGGTGTCGTGCCCTCGTCGTTTCGCATCCTGCGCCGCATGCTGTCTTCGATCGAGGACGAGGAGAGCGGCCGCATCCTCCTCCCCGAGCTCCATGGGGCGGGGATGCCCGAGGCGCACCGGGCCAACCTCGAGACCCTCGCGGCCGAGTTCCCCGACACGTCGGCTCCGGTCGTCGACGGGTTGCGTCTGCTCGCCGCCGATCCCGTCGACCGCCTGGCCGCGCGTACCTGGGGTGCCGCGCTCGAGGTGGTCGGCGCCGGCGGCCTGCCCGCACCGCGCGACGCCGGCAACGTGCTCCGCCCCTCCACGACGTTCAAGGTGTCGCTGCGCCTGCCGCCCGACGTCGACGCGCAGCGCGCGTGCGACGCCCTGATCTCTGCCCTGCGCACCGACGAGGGGGCCCACGTCACCATCGACGTCGAGGGGATCGCCCAAGGCTGGATCGCCCCGCCCCTCGACGCCGAGGTGGCGGCCACGCTGGAGCGGGTCTCGGCCGAACGCTTCGGGCGCGCCCCCGGGCTCGTCGGCGAGGGCGGCTCGATCCCCTTCCTGGCCGACCTCGAACGCGGCTTCCCCGGCACGCAGTTCGTGGCGACCGGGGTGCTCGGACCGCACTCGAACGCGCACGGGCCCAACGAGGCATTGCACATCCCGATGGCCAAGGCGGTGACCCACGCGGTCGCAGCGTTGCTGGGCTCCCGGTAGGTTCCCGTCTCATGGCTGACCAAGAAGTCCTCGCGGGCAAGGTGGCGCTCGTCACCGGCGGCAGCCGGGGCCTCGGGCGCGAGATGGTCCTCGCGTTCGCCGACGCGGGCGCCGACGTGATCATCGCGAGCCGCAAGCTCGACAACTGCAAGGCGGTGGCCTCCGACGTCGAGGCAAAAGGGCGCCGCGCCCTGCCCGTCGCCTGCCACATCGGGCACTGGGACGAGATCGAGGGGCTCGTGGACGAGGCCTATGGCACCTTCGGCCGCGTTGACGTCCTCGTCAACAACGCCGGCATGTCCCCGCTCTATCCCGACGTGACCTCGGTCACCGAAGAGCTGTGGGACAAGGTGTTCGGCGTCAACGTCAAGGGGCCCTTCCGCCTCACCGCCCTCGTCGGCACGCGTATGGCCGCCGGAGACGGCGGGTCCATCATCAACGTGTCGACGACGGGCTCCCTGCGCCCCGCTCCCGACATGCTCCCCTACGACGCCGCCAAGTCCGGACTCAACACCTTGACCGAGGGCTTCGCCAAGGCCTTCGGGCCCACGGTGCGGGTGAACTGCATCATGGCCGGGCCCTTCCTGACCGACATCGCCGAGAACTCATGGGGTCCGGTGGCCCGCGAGCACGGCATGCCGCGCCACGCATTGGGCCGTGCCGGCGAACCGTCCGAGATCGTGGGCGCCGCGCTCTACTTCGCCACCGACGCCTCGTCGTTCACGACGGGCGCCACCTTGCGCGTAGACGGAGGGATCCCATGACCGACGCTGCTGTGACCGAAACCACCTCCGCACAGCTCGACACCGCCGACTTCTGGTTCGACCCGCTGTGCCCCTGGGCCTGGATCACCTCGCGCTGGATGCTCGAGGTCGAGCAGGTGCGCGACATCCACACCCGCTGGCACGTCATGTCGCTGGCCATCCTCAACGCCGACCGCGCCGAGCTCGACGAGAAGTACAAGGCGCGCATGGCGCGGGCCAAGGGCCCGGTCCGGGTCTGCATCGCCGCCGAGCAGTTGAGGGGCAGCGAGATCCTCCTGCCGCTCTACACCGCGCTCGGGAACCGCATCCACCTCGCCCAACGCGGCCGCGAGGAGGGCGAGGGCGAGAAGATCGTGGCCGAGGCGCTCGCCGAGCTGGGCCTGCCCGCCTCGTTGGCCGACGCCGCGCGGTCCGAGGAGTTCGACGAGGCGCTCGCCGCGTCGCACCGGCCGGCATGGAGCCGGTCGGAAACGACGTCGGCACGCCGGTCATCCACTACAACGGGAAGGCCATCTTCGGCCCCGTGGTGACCCCCGCCCCCAAGGGCGAGGCCGCCGGGCGGCTCTGGGACGGCGTGCTGCTCTGCACCGGGACCGAGGGCTTCTTCGAGCTCAAGCGCACACGGGACCAACGCCCCAGCTTCGAGTGAGTTCGTCGAATTCGGCCGCCCCGCGCCGGCGCCTTGGCCCGCACGGTGCCTTCACTGCTGGGCGAGGATCGCCGCCACCTCGGCCACGGGTCGCGGTGACCGGCCCGGTGGCCCGCACCTCGGCCCGCGCGATGGTGCCGTTGAAGGCGAACGGGGCCTCGTAGTCCCCGGCCACCGCGGGCCCCCATTCGTAGCCGCAGGTGAGCCCGATCATGACCTCGTTGAAGGCGACCGGCGTGAAGCGCTCCACTTCGCCGGTCCCGACCACCGTGCCGTCCTGGACGAGCGTGGCCCGGCCGCCGAGCGACGGCGTCCTTTTCGAAACGGAACTCGACCTCGTGGCGCCCCGAGCCCAGCTCGGTGTCGGCCGCGACCTCGTAGAGCCGCTGTCCGTGCAGGTTGTGCACGTAGCGGAGGCGGCCGCCGATCACGTGGAAGGACCACCCGCCCAACGCGCACCCGAGGGCGAGAAGCGTGCCGTGTGGTTCGACGCCGTCGGGGACCTCAAGCGTGAGGGTGATGGCGTGGGAGCGGTTGCGTACGTCGACGGCTACCCACTCGGGGACGGGGGCACCATTTTGGAAGTAGCGGTAGCTCTCCTGGTACCGCCGATGGTCGTGCTTGTGCGCAATGACTTCGAGGACCCGGTTGTCGAGCGGGAGCACGTCGTTACGCCGGGCCTCTTCCCACCACAACGCCACCAGCTCGGTCACTTTCTCGGGGAGCTCCGCGGCGCGGTCACGGGACTCCGAGACGTCCTCGACGACGTGGTAGAGCTCCCAGACGTCGTCGTCCCACGGTGCATTGGACCGCAGTCCGTCGTCGTAGATGGGGCCGACGGGATGGTACGTCACCGCCTTCCACCCATCGTGGTAGATGGCGCGGGAGCTGAGCATCTCGAAATGCTGTGTGTGATGGCGCCCGGGTTCGGCCTCCCCCCCTCGCCCAGGACATAGGCGAAGCTCGTGCCGTCGAGGTGTGACTGGGCGATGCCGTCGATCTCCGCGGGTGGAGCGATGCCCACGAGCTCGAGCACGGTCGGCGTGATGTCGACGGCGTGGGCGAACTGGCGCCGCAGCCCGTGACCCTCGCCCCCGCGCACTCCGGCTGGCACGCGGACGATGCACGGATCGGCAACGCCGCCCTCGTGGACCTCACGCTTCCAGCGCTTGAAGGGCGTGTTCCCCGCCATGGTCCATCCCCACGGGTAGTTGTTGTGGATGAGCGGCCCCCCGATCTCGTCGAGGCGGTGGTACATCTCCCCGATTCCCGCCCCCTCGAAGTTGGACATCCGGCCCTCGTTGATGGTGCCGTCCTTCCCGCCCTCGGAGCTGGCGCCGTTGTCCGACACCACGATCACCACGGTGTCGTCAGCGTCCCCCAGGTCGTCGATGAACGCCAGCAGGCGGCCGATCTGCTCGTCGGTATAGGACAAGAAGGCGGCGAAGCACTCCATGAAGCGCTCCGCCAGGGTGCGCTCGCGGTCACCCAGGCTGTCCCAGCTCGGGACCCACGGCGGACGCGGCGTGAGCACCGTTGACTCGGGGACGACGCCGGTGGCGAGCTGGCGGGCGAAGGTCTCCTCGCGCCAGGCGTCCCAGCCCTTGGCGAAGTGGCCCTTGTAGCGCTCGATCCACTCCGCCGGCGCTTGATGAGGCGAGTGGCAGGCGCCAGTGGCGAAGTACAAGAAGAAGGGCAGCTCGTCGTCGACGGCACGCAGATCGCCCAGGAACTCGATCGCCCGGTCCGCCAGGTCGGCGCTCAGGTGGTAGCCGTCTTCGACGGTGCGCGGCGGGCGCACCGCGTGGTTGTCGTGGTAGAGCGCGGGGACGAACTGATGGGTCTCGCCGCCGTGGAAGCCGTACCAACGGTCGAAGCCACGACCGAGCGGCCAGGTGCTCCGGGAGTTCGCCATGTTGGTCTCGCCCTCGGGGGTGAGGTGCCACTTCCCGACCGCGTAGGTGGCGTAGCCGGTTGCCTGCAGCATCTCGGACAAGAAGCCGTTCTCGCGCGGTGGCCGCCCCCAGTAGCCGGGGAACCCCGACGCGAGGTCGGCGACACGGCCCATCCCACTGCGGTGATGGTTGCGACCGGTCAAGAGGCAGGCGCGCGTCGGCGAACACAGCGCGGTCGTGTGGAAGTTGGTCAGGCGGACACCTTCGGCGGCGACACCGTCGATCACAGGGGTCTCGATGTCGGAGCCGTAGCAGCCGAGCTGCGCGAACCCGACGTCGTCGAGCACGATCAGCACGACGTTGGGTGCGTCCTCGGGCGGTGTCGGGAGCGGCGGCCACCACGGCTCCGAGTCGCGCCAGTCGTTGCCGATCTTGCCTTGGAACTCAATGCGTGCCACGCCAAACCCCCGAGTTTTCGATGTCGTGAGAGCTTGGCATCCCGCGCGCGCCGGGCGCACATGGGCAGTAGTTTCTCCGCCGTGTGGGGAGGTCGAAGCCGCCTGGAGCGCGTCGGCTGATCGGCGCCATCACATGCAACGAGTTGCGCCGGCGGGTCCGAGACCGCTCCGCGGTGATCACGTGCCTCGTCGCGCCGCTCGCCATTGCGGCGATCCTCGGCTTCGCCTTCGCCGCCAACGCGTCCAGCGGCACCGTTCCGATCGGGGTGTCCGGCGCCACCGCTGGACTCGTGCGCGCCGGGGCCCACGCGAGCCAGCTCCCGGCCGGCGTGACCGTGCGGGTCTACCGCGACGCCTCGGCACTCAAGCACGACGTCGCAGACGGCACCCTCGACGGGGGTGTCGTGATCTCGCGCTCGCGCAAGAGCCTCTCTGACCTCCTCATCCCGATGGTGGCGCCGGGCGCGACACCCTCCCCCGGTTTCGACGTGGTCGACCGGGCCGACGCCGTGGTCGGCCAGGAGGTGGCCGAATCGCTGGCCGCGGGGCTGGCGAGCCGGATCTACGCCGGCCGCCTCGAGGGCAGGTCGGCCACCGACATGGCGGCCATCTCCGTCTCGGCCAGCACGCTGGGCAACGGCGGGAAGGCCGTCCTCAATTACTTCGCACCGTCGATTGCGGTGGTGTTCCTCTTCATCGGGAGCGGGCTGGGCATGCGCTCGCTCCTCATGGAGCGGGCGACCGGCACGCTGGCGCGGCTGGCCGCGGCCCCGATCCGGCCCCGCACGATCGTCTGGGGGAAGCTGCTCGCGATCGGCCTGACCGGCCTCGCCTCGATTCTCATCGTCTGCGGCGTGACGGTCAGTGTCTTCGGTGCGGACTGGGGCGACCCACTCGGCGTGCTCATGATGTGCGTCGGGGCGACGGCGGCCGTGTGCGGCCTCGGCGCGTTCTTGACCTCGTTTGCCCGCACGCCCCAAGAAGCCTTCGCATCTTCGCTCATCGTGGGCCTCGTCCTCGCCCTGCTCGGGGGCAACCTGCTCCCACCCGGCGCGTTGCCCGAGGGACTGCAGATCCTGAGCCTCGGGACGCCCAACGGCTGGGCCCTCGTCGGGTTCGGACGCCTTGCGCTCCTCGGGGACCCTGCCTCGGCCGTCGTCGGGCCTTTCCTCGTGCTGTGCCTGATCGCCGCGGTCACCGGCGCGCTGGCGATGGCACGCGTGCGGCGGATGGTGTCCCCATGATCCCCATCGTGCGGGTCAACCTGCGCCGAGCCGTCGGCGACCGGCGCTATCTCTTCGTCGCCACAATCTTCCCGGTCCTGTTCATCTTGGTGACCGGACTGCTCGCCGGCAGCCCGAAGGAACCGGTCGGCCTGGTCCACCCCTCGCACCGTCTCATTGCACTCGTCGACCGCACGGCCGACCTCAAGGTGCGCCTGGAGCCCAACCGCTCGCAGCTGAACGACGACATTTTGCGCGGGCGGGTAGTGGCCGGTTTGGTGACCTTGCCGTCGCGGCCCGGATCGGAGCGTGTGCAGTTCGTCAGCGAGTCCGCCAGCACCAGTGCGGTCCAGGCGCGCACCGACGTCGTCGCACTGCTCGATCTGATCGCGGCCGAGGGCGTCCGCACCCGGGTGACCGACGTGACGCTCGCACACGCCGACATCCCGGCCGCGCTCAGCCCCTTCTCCTACGTCGCCCCGGCCGACACGGTGCTGTTCCTCGGCATCACCGTGCTGCTCCTCGCGTCAGGCATGGTCGAGTCGCGACGTCTCGGCGTGATGCGTCGCCTCGCGGCGGCGCCGCTTCGCCCGCGTGCGGTGATCGCCGGGATGGTTGCGACGAGCCTGTGCGTCGCGGCCGCCCAGAGCGCAGGCCTCCTGCTCGTGGGGCGCCTCATCTTCGGCGTGCACTGGGGCAACCCGGCGGGGGTGTTCCTCGTGCTGGCCATGCTCTCGCTCGCCTACGCCGGCGCCGCCGCGTTGATCAGCATGCGCTCGCGTACCGAGGAGCAGGCCATCTCGGTGGCGGTCGTGCTCGGCATCGTCTGTGGCCTCCTCGGCGGCTGCATGTACCCCCTCGACGTCGTCGGGCCCGTGGTGCGTGCGGTCGGCCACACCGTCCCCCAGGCCTGGGCCATGGATGCGTTCGTGAAGCTGATCTACGACCACGTAGGCCTGGCGGCGGTGCTTCCCGACGTGGGGGTGCTCGCCGTGTTCGCCGCCGTCCTCGTGGCGCTGTCCCTACGGGCCTACGCGCGGACGGTGTACTCGCCCGGATGAAAACGCCGGGTGAGCCGGCGGAACTTCCATGTGTGCTCGGGCCACAGGGTCGTGTTGCGCCCGCGGTGATCGAGGTACCAACTGCTACACCCGCCCTCCACCCAGACCGAGTGCTCGAGCCGGGCCGCCAATCGCTCGTTGTAGCGCCGCTGCACGGCCGGCTTGACCTCCACGACGCGCACGCCTGGCCGCGCCATGAACGCCAGCGCGCTGGCGATGTAGTTGAGGTGCGACTCGATCATGAAGATCATGGAGTTGTGGGCCAGTGTGGAGTTGGGCCCGATCATCAAGAACAGGTTGGGAAACCCGGCTACCGTCGAGCCGGCGTAGGCCTCGACGCCGTTGGCCTTCCACAGCTCGGAGAGCCGGACGCCGTCACGGCCGACGATGTGTTCCGCGTACGGCGGCTCGGCGGCGTCGAAACCAGTGCCCATGATGACGACGTCCACCGGCCGAGCGATGCCGTCCTGCCCCACGACCTCGTGCGCCGTGAAGGAGGCCACCGGTGAGTCGACGACCTCGACGTTGGGACGCATGAGCGAGGGGTAGTAGTCGTCGGAGAGCAGCAGGCGCTTGCAGCCGGGCTCGTAGTCCGGAGTGAGCACGCGGCGGAGCGCTTCGTCAGGCACCTGCTTCGCCAGGTGATCGAGCGCGGTCTTGCGCACCGCGGCCTTGCGTCGCTCGCCCCGTCCGACGAAGACCCCGAGCAGTGTCTCGAAAGTGGCGTAGATGCGAAGGCGCGAGAGGCGTTGGAGCGCAGGCATCCGGCGGTACAACTCCCGGCGCAGCGCCGAGACGGCCCGGTCACGCCTCGGCACGATCCACGGCGGCGTCCGCTGATGGAGGTACAGGTGTTCGACCGCCGGCGCGATCTGGGGCACGAACTGGACGGCCGAGGCGCCGGTCCCGACGACGCAGACGCGCTTGTGGGTGAGGTCGAAGCCGTGCTCCCAGTGGGCCGAGTGGAACACCTTGCCCCGGAAGCCGCTCAGGCCCGGAAAGTCGGGGATCGAGGGCGCGCTGAGTGATCCGGTGGCCCAGACCAGCACACGGGCGCGGTACTCGTCGCCGGCGGCGCGCACCACCCAGCGTGCCGATGCCTCGTCCCAGCGGGCTTCGTCGACGGCCGCGTTGAACCGAAGGTGCTCCGCGACACCGAAACGGTCCACGCATTCGCGCATGTAGTCCCAGATCTCGGTCTGCGAGGGGAACGACCGTGACCAATCCGGGTTCAACGCAAAGGAGAACGAGTACAGGTTGGACGGGACGTCGCAGCAGCAGCCCGGGTAGGTGTTGTCCCGCCAGGTGCCGCCGAGGTCGTTGCCGCGGTCGAGGACCACGAAGTCGTCGATGCCCATCTCTTGCATGCGAAAGGCCATCCCGATGCCCGAGAAGCCGGCACCGACGACGATGACCTCGTGCTCGTGGGTCACGGGGACGTTGTCACGAAGTCGACGACCACCCGCGCCAGGTCTTCGCCACAGTCCTCTTGGAGGAAGTGGCCGCCGCCGACGATCGTGGTGTGCGGCTGACCCTTTGCGCCCGCGACGTTCTCCTTCAGGTTCCGGTCCGCACCCTTGGTGATGGGGTCGCTGTCGCTGAACGCGCACAGAAATGGCCGGTCGAAGGCGGCCAGCCCGACCCATGCCGCGACGTTGTCGTCATGCGCCGGATCGTCGGGCCGCGACGGCACCAAGAGTGGGAACTGCCGTGCACCGGCCTTGTAGCTCTCGTCGGGAAAGGGTGCGTCGTAGGCGGCCTCCACCCCCGGACCGAGCGGCTTGACGCACCCGCCGCGGACGATCCCGCCGGTCGGAAAGACCTCGACCTCCTGGGAGAAGCGCTGCCAGGCGAAGAATGCGTCGCCCGGGTTCGTGTCCCCCGTGGGCAAGAAGGTGTTGGCGGCCACTACCCGGGCGAAGCGATCCGGGTGCTCGCCCACCAGACGCAGCCCGATGAGCCCACCCCAGTCCTGGCAGACCAGCGTCACGTCCCGCAGATCGAGGCGGTCGAAGAGCAGCTCGCGCATCCACTCGACATGGCGGGCGAACGTGTAGTCCGAACGCTCGCTCGGCTTGTCCGACCGCCCGAAGCCCACCAGGTCGGGGGCGACGATCTGCAACCCGGCTCCGGTCAAGATCGGGATCATCGTGCGGTAGAGGTACGACCACGAGGGTTCACCGTGCATGAGGAGCACCACCTGTCCCTCCGGGTCCCCCTCCCGCAGGTAGTGCACCCGCAGGGTGGCGCCATCGCCGTCGCCGTCGGCAACGTCGGCATAGTGCGGGTCGAAGTCGTAACCGGGCAGGCCGGCAAAGCGTTCGTCGGGGGTGCGAAGTGTCAACATGGCGCGGGAAGCCTACGCCCGTGAACGGGCCGGCGGCAGCGGGCTCTAACCTGACGTCGACGTCACCCGACGCACGGACGGGACGTCATCTGACGCACACACGGATCGACCCGGGGAGGGACAGCGCCATGACAAGGTCCGACGCGAAGGAGTACGACCCGTTCGCCGCCTTCGACGACGTGGTGGCGGGCACGACACGGGACCCGTGGCCAGCGTTGCGAGCGAAGCGGCACGACGCTCCCGTCTCGATGGGTCACACCATGTCGCCCGACGTGCTGCCCGAAGGGATCGATGTCGAGCCCGGGTGGATCGCCTACCGCTACGAGGACTGCTCGCGCATCTTGCGCGACGCAAAGACGTTCACCTCCACGGCCTACGACGCGAGCATCGGGATGGTCATGGGCCACATGATCCTCGGCATGGACGACCCCGAGCACCGTACCCACCGGAACCTCGTGGCGAACGCATTTCGCGAGAAGTCGCTGGCGCGCTGGGAGCCCGAGTTCATCGGTCCGATCATCGACGAGCAAATCGATCGCTTCGTGGCCGACGGCCAGGCCGAGCTGGTGCGCCAGCTCACCTTCGAGTTCCCCGTCCGCGTCATCGCCCGTTTGCTCGGGCTCCCCGAAGAGGACTTTCCGCGGTTCCATCGCTGGTCGATCGAGCTCATCGGCCTCGTCGCCGACATCGACCGGGGCATCGCGGCCTCTGAGTCGCTGCGCGAGTATTTCGCGGGCGTGGTAGCCGAGCGCCGGGCGCGTCCGGCCGACGACGTCATCAGCGACCTCGTGTCCGCCGAGGTCGACGGAGAGCGGCTGAGCGACGAAGCCATCTATTCCTTCCTGCGCCTCCTGCTCCCGGCAGGCGCGGAGACGACGTACCGTTCGTCGGGCAACCTGCTCTACCTGCTGCTGACCCATCCCGATCAGCTCGAGGCGGTGCGGTCCGATCGCTCCCTCCTTGCGGGGGCGATCGAGGAGGGCCTGCGCTACGAGCCGCCGCTGTTGACCATCAACCGGACCACCACCGTCGAGGTGGAGTTGGCCGGCGTGACCATCGGGCCGGGCCAGAGCATCACCCCGCACATCGGCTCGGCCAACCACGACGAGACACGCTGGGACGACCCGGAGACCTTCGACATCTTCAGGCCGGCGCTCCCCCACATCGCGTTCGCGCACGGCCCGCACATGTGTCTCGGCATGCATCTGGCGCGGCTCGAGACACGAGCGCTGCTGACCCGCGTGCTGGACCGCCTCCCCGACCTCGCCCTCGACCCGGGAACCGCCGACCCGCACATCAGGGGCGACGTCTTCCGCTCCCCCACGTCCCTCCCGGTGACCTTCCGCGCCGCGGCGTGAGACCGCTCCGTGTCAGCTGCGGGGCACGTCCTTCCACGGGAGCTCCTTGTCGGTGCGGACGTCCCCGGGGAGGCCGAGCACCCGCTCACCCAAGATGTTCCGCATGACCTCCGAGGTTCCTCCCTCAATAGAGTTCGCGCGGACCCTTAGGAAGAGCTTGTGCACGTCGGGGGACCCCAGGCCGACCAGATCCGGCCGCACCATGGGGTACCCGGCCGGGTAGAGCATCCCCTCGTTGCCGAGCAAGTCCATACACAGCTCGTAGACCCGCTTGTTCTCCTCGGCGAACGCGAGCTTGGACACCGAGCCCTCGGGGCCCGGGGTGCCAGCTTTGCGCGTCGCTGCGGCGCGCATGTTGGTCATGGAGAGGGTCTCCATGCGGATGTAGCTCGCGACGACGCGGTCGCGCAGGGCCATCGCATGCGGCGAGGTGTCGCCCTGCCAGCGTTCCTTCCAGATCCTGATGGCCTCGGCGACCGGGCCACCGGCACGGCGGTTCACGGCGCCGCCGATCGACACCCGTTCGTTCATCAGGGTGGTGACCGCCACCGGCCATCCCTCGCCCTCGCCGCCGATGCGGGCGCTGTCGGGCATGTGGACGTCGGTGAAGAAGACTTCGTTGAACTCGGCCTCGCCCGTGATCTGGAACAGCGGCCGCACCTCCACCCCCGGCGCCTTCATGTCGACGAGAAAGGCCGTCATCCCTTTGTGCTTGGGCACATCGGGATTGGTGCGGGCGATGAGGAGTCCGAACGAGGAGATGTGCGCCAGGGTCGTCCACACCTTCTGGCCGTTCAGCATCCATTCGTCGCCATCGCGCTCGGCCCGGGTCGACAGGCCCGCCACGTCGGAGCCCGCGCCGGGCTCGCTGAAGAGCTGGCACCAGATCTCCTCGTTCGTGAAGAGGGGACGGAGGTACCGCTCCTTTTGCTCGGGGGTGCCGTGCGTGACGATGGTCGGCGCGCACATGCCATAGCCGATGGGGTTGCGCACACCGGCGACGGGTGCGCCACCGGCGACGAGTCGCTGCTGCGCGCGCTGTTGGTCCCTCGGCGTCAGGCCCAGCCCCCCCGAGCCGAGCGGGAAGTGCAGCCACGCCAGACCGCGGTCGTACTGCTCTCCCAGGAACTTCTGGGCAGGCGTCGCGGCAGGCGGGCAGTCCGCCAACAGGCCGTCAACCAGTTCGTCGACGTTCGCGCTCATGCCCGCACCCTATAGCGTGCTTCCGTGGCGGCACCTGCTCGGACGCGCGTGTGACGAACTCGGTGACCCTGTCCGACGGGCGGGTGCTGGCGTTCGAGGACTACGGGGACCCAGCCGGGTTCCCCGTCTTGAGCTTCCACGGCGGCCTCAGCTCGCGGCTCGACGCCGCACCGGCCCACGAGGCCGCACTCGCCATGGGCGTCCGCCTGGTGTCGCCGGACCGACCCGGCATGGGCCTCTCGACATTCCAGCGAGGACGGCAGCTCACCGACTGGCCGGCCGACGTCGAGCACCTCGCGCGGGCCCTGGGCATGGACCGTTTCGCAGTCATGGGCTGGTCGGCCGGGGGCCCGTACGCGGCCGTCTGCGCCGCGAAGCTGACGAGACGCGTCACGGCCGCCGCACTGCTCTCGAGTTCTGTCCCCCTCGACCTCTACGGGACGACCCGGGGGTTGAGC
Source organism: uncultured Acidimicrobiaceae bacterium (assembly GCA_963725895.1). Taxonomy (GTDB): domain Bacteria; phylum Actinomycetota; class Acidimicrobiia; order Acidimicrobiales; family RAAP-2; genus Bog-473. Next base: position 769,620 of record CAVSAJ010000001.1, read on the forward strand.
ATGGAAGACCGTGTCCTGCTCGCCTTGTCCCGACACACACCCCGGCTGGCGTCGACCGTCATGAAGATCAGCATCGTCAACGCCAGCAACGCCCGGCTCCTGCGCGCCGCGATGCGAGCCTTCCCGCCGGCCGACCAGACGTTCCTCACCGAGTGGGGCCCGCCCGACCACGCGCTCGACTTCGTGCGCGAGGCGGTGCGCCAGGGGACCGAGGGCTGCGTGCTCGACTATCGGATCTTCGGCGACCCGTGGGGCTTCGGGCTCGAGGAGATCCGGGTACCGGTGCAGATCTGGGAGGGCTCAGACGATCGAACGGGACCGCCCGACTACCGCGAGTTCCTGCGCCGGCGCATCCCGCAGGCGACGGTGACGGTCGTCGGGGGTGAAGGGCACCTGTCCCTCCTGCCGCATCAGGCGCCGTCGATCTTCGCCGCGCTGCTGGGCGGCGACCACAACGCCGGGTCGACGGCACGGTGGAACATCGGGTAGGCGAAGATCATCGACCGCATGGTGGACACGGGTACCTGTGCGTGACCGTCAGCGCGAGCAGCCCCACCACTTCGCCACCGCTCGGGCCCATGGAGCTCGCCCCAACGACCACGCCGTCTTGTACGACGAGCTTGACGAACCCCTCGCAGCGGTGGATCCAACGACGCGCTGACGCCCCGATCGACTCGTGGAACACGGTCACCTCACCGTGCTCGCGCGCCCGTGTGGATCTCGATCGCCTCGCGGCGGAGAAGGTCGGTGATGAGCTCCGACGCCTCGGGCTCCTCGGAGGAGGCCGGGCTTTCGCCAGCCTCGACGATCGTCACCCGCGCGCCGAAGCGCGCCATGGCCTGCCCGATCTCGAGGCCGACGGCGCCGCCTCCGATCACCAGCAAGGAGGACGGCACATCCTGCGAGGCGACGGCCTCTCGATTCGTCCAGTGGGGCACCGCAGCGAACATGGGTGGCACGGACGCACGCTGCCCCGTCGCCACCACCAGCGCGCGACGCGCCGTGACCGGCTCACCATCGACCTCGGCCGTGTCGGGTCCCGTGAGCCGAGCGCCGCCGCGCACGAGTCGCCCGCCCTTGCCTTCGAAACGCTCCGCGGCGACGGCGTCGTCCCACGAGTCGGTGGCCTCGTCGCGGATGCGCTGCGCCACGGGAACCCAGTCCGGCGTGACCACCGAGCGACCCGCCATGCCGGGGATGCGGCGTCTCTCGGCCAGGAGGTCCGCCGCGCGCACGATCATCTTGGAAGGGATGCACCCCAGTAGGGACACTCGCCGCCGACCAACTCGGCCTCGATGCCTATGACGTCGAGACCCGCCTCCGCCAGGTCCGCTGCGACCTGCTCACCCCCAGGACCGAGGCCGACGACGACGGCATCGGCCTCCACCTCTTACAACCCGCCCCAGTTGGTCACCTTGACCGGGGCAACGATCGGGGTACCCACGTCGAGCTGGATCTGATAGTGGTCGCCCAACGGCAAGTCGCGCGGGTTCCCGGTGTAGATCCCGGTCTTCTCACCCGGCGCCGTGAAAAACACGGTGACGGGCCCGTTCGCGGGCCCGACCTGCGTCTTGGAGAGCGGGACGCCCCACTCGTCGAAAAACTGGCCGAGCGTGAAGGTCTGCGTCGTGCTGGGCGACTCGATGTGGATGATCCCGTCGTAGGCGTGCACGTGCAGCCAGTAGAAGCAGCTCCCCGTCTCGACGAAGGGCCCCTGCGCGGTCTGGACCGGCCCGGCGCCGGGTATGCCGATGCCATAGGGGATCACCCGAGCCTTGCCGTTCACGAAGATCGTCAGGTGCGTGTGCACGTGCACCACCGTCTGTTCACCGGCCTGGCACTGGATCCCGTCGATGGTCTGGCCCGTGGCCGCATTGAGCAGCGTCGCCAACTTCGGCCCGCTCGGCACGCCCACCGTCTCGGGACCGGGGGTCTCCGCCGGCGGTTGCACCCAGTGCGACGACATCGACGCCGGGATGGCCTCGACGGGGACGTGGGGATCTTTGAACTGAGGGGGCACGCTGGTGGAGCCCCCGCCCGTCACCACGACGATGAGGACTACGACGAGGGCGACCACGGCGACCGCGCCACCCACCCGGATACCGATGCGCATGCGCTGCCGGCGCAGCTCCGCGGCCCGCCTCTCCGCGGCGCGGCGCTGATTCTCGGCCCTGCGCTGGGCCTTCGACTGTTTCCCGCTGGTCATTGGGGCGTCAGCGTAGCGAACCAATCCCACCGAAAGGCATCAACTCGCTCGAGTGGGCCGGCCCATTCGAGCGGCGCCTCGGTGGCCGTGCCGGTCTCACCGAGCGCCGTCGCGGCCTGCCACAGGTCGCCGTCGACGAAGGCGACTGTGACGTGACGATTGCTCGACGGGTCGGTGAACTGCCAGGTACCGGCCACGCCGGGTTGTTCGACCATTGCCTCACCCTCCACGGGCGGGCCGACCACGACATAGACGCCGTTGGAGGGGCGGAAGGGCACCGCGCCCGCCGACACCGCCACGCGGGGCGCCGCCCACCGGCCGGCGATCTCGAAGGGTCCAGACAGCAGCGCCTTCCTCTCGGCGAAGAAGCGGTCCTCTGCGTAGAGGCGCCTGGCGAGCGCGAAGAACTCAGGGACGGCACCCTCGTCGTCCATGAGGTACAGGGTCATGTAATGGAACGGATCGAGCAATGGGCTGGTCGCCGCCTCGACCGCCCGACAGCGCGGCGAACGCACCCAGCGCTGACCGAAAGTGATGCCGTCGATGGTGAACTGCTCGGGCATGTGGTCGAGCTGGTGCCAGGCGTTGTAGGCCTCGTGGGCCGACGGATCAGTGACCTCGGTGAACGAGAAGAATCCCAGCACCAGATGCAGGGTACCCGGCGCCCGCGATGCAAGACTCTCGCTCCATGCAGTCAGCGAGGCAACTGGGCGGGGTCCGGGTCCTCGACCTCAGCATCTGGCGACCCGGGCCCTACGCGACGTCACTCTTGGTTGCCCTCGGTGCGGACGTCTTGAAGGTCGAGCCTCCCGGAGGGGACCCGATGCGTCACTACGCAGACTTGTTCGACGTCATCAACGCCGGCAAGCGGAGCATCGAGCTCGACCTCAAGGACGGTGACGACCGCAGCCGCGCGCTCGAGCTCGCCGCGGTGGCCGACGTCATCGTCGAGGGTTTCAGGCCCGGCGTCATGGCTCGCCTCGGCTTGGACTACGAGGCCGCGCGCCGAGCCAATCCGGCGGTCGTCTACTGCTCCATCTCGGGGTACGGACAGTCGGACCCGCGCGCGCCGCTCCCGGGACACGACGTGAACTACCAGGCCTGGGCCGGCGCGCTTTCGCCCGAAGGCGGGTCCGCGCACATGCCGCCACTCCCGATCGCCGACCTGGCGTCGGGTCTGAGCGGTGCATTCGGGATCTGCGCCGCACTCCTCGGGCGCGACGCGACCGGCGAGGGCACGTACCTCGACGTCTCCATGACCGACGTGATGTCGACGTGGACCGGCCCGTCAGGGGGATCCGAGGAGCCGCGTGAGGACGGACCACCACAGGCAGTGCCTGGCTATGGCCTGTTCACCACGGCCGAGGGCGGACAGGTTGCGTTGGGTGTCGTGAACGAGCAGCACTTTTGGTCCCGCCTCTGTGCCGCCCTCGAACTCGACGACCTGGCCGGCCTCGACTTCGCAGAGCGGACCGCCCGCGGTGACGAGCTGCAGCGGGCGGTGCGTGCGGCCGTCACGACGCACGGGCGCGACGAGCTCGTGACGGCTCTCCTCGCCGCCGGTGTGCCGGCATCCCCGGTGCTCGACCGCAAGGAGATGCTGGCCGGCCCCTCGCTGCCCGGGTTCCCGATCCGGCTTGGTGCCCCCGTCGTCAGCGGACCGGTCCCCGGGCTCGACCAACATCGCGGCGAGGGGTTCTCATGACCCTGATCGCCGAGCTCCTCGCCGCCAACCGCGGCTACGCCGCCGCACGGGCCCACATCGACGACCCACGCCCGAGCCGGCGCCTCGCCGTGGTTACCTGCATGGATGCCCGCATCGACGTGTTCGCCGTGCTCGGACTGCACCTCGGCGATGCCCACGTGATCCGCAATGCCGGCGGGCGGGTGACCGGAGACGTGCTCCGAAGCCTCGCCCTCTCGACCGGCATCCTCGGCGTGGACACCGTCGTCGTGATGCAGCACACGGGCTGCGGGCTGGCCGGCGTCACCGACGACGAGCTACGGGCCCTGACCGGAGCCGATCTCGGATTCCTCCCCATCGACGACCACACCCGAGCGCTCCGCGAGGACATGGAACTGCTGACCCGCACGCCCTACCTGTCCGCTCTCCGCCTCGTCGCCGGCCTCGTCTACGACGTCGAGAGCGGCGAGCTCGAGGACATGGTCAGCTGGGAGCGACCCGCCTGAGCGTTTCCGTGTGGCGGCTCGGGCGCCACACCTGGTGCCTGCTTCGGGGCGCCGGGCCAAGGCGCCATCCGCTCTGTGACCAGCGAGGGCTCCGATTAGGGTGCCCCTGAGCCGACCCAAGGAGCGCTCATGCCGGCCGACGACACCAGGCGAGACAGAGGTCACACCAAGAAGGGCGGCTCTTCTTTTGGGCGGGTGCGCACCGTGTTGTGCGGCGTGGTCGCGTGCCTGACCTTCGTCCCGGCGCTCATCGCGCTCTCACCGGGTGTCGCCGCAGCGGCCTACCCCGACAACCCGGCGCAACCGGTCAACTTCGGCACGGCCGGCTCCTTCGGACCCGCGGGCGGCCTGCAGCTCAATGCTCCCGCGGTCGGGATGGCGCCGACCCCGTCGGGCCAGGGGTACTGGATCGTCGCCGCCGACGGCGGCATCTTCAACTACGGCGATGCCGGCTTCTTCGGATCGGCCGGTGCACTGTCCCTCAACGCGCCCGTCGTCGGCATGGCGGCGACGCACGACGGCGGCGGGTACTGGCTGGTCGCATCCGACGGCGGCATCTTCTCCTACGGCGACGCCCAGTTCTACGGCTCCACCGGAAGCATGCACCTGAACCAGCCCATCGTCGGCATGGCGGCGACGCCGGACGGCGGCGGGTACTGGCTCGTCGCCGCCGACGGCGGGATCTTCTCTTATGGCGACGCACAGTTCTACGGCTCGACCGGATCGATCCACCTGAACCAGCCGGTGGTCGGCATGGCCGCTGCGCCCGGGGGGACCGGCTACTGGTTGGTCGCATCCGATGGCGGGATCTTCGCCTTCGGGACGGCGCCCTTCCTCGGGTCTATGGGCGGCACGCCCCTGAACGCCCCCATCGTCGGCATGGCATCGTCACCGAGCGGCTATTGGATGGCCGCCCGAGACGGCGGCGTCTTCACTTTCGGCGTTCCCTTCCTCGGGTCCATGGGTGGACAGTCCAACCCGAACCCCATCCGGGCCATCGCCGCGACCCCCGACGGGCAGGGCTACTGGCTGCTGCCGACCACTCCCCCGCCGCTGCCGCCCACGGTCGGACCCGGCGCCACCGGCGCCGCGGTGTCCACGCTCCAACAACAGCTGCTCGCGCTCGGCTACTGGGTCGACACGACGGGCGGCTCCTTCGACGACAGCACCGAGCAGGCGGTATGGGCGCTCCAGAAGGCGGCCGGGCTCCCCCGCGACGGGATCGTGGGCCCGGCCACGTGGGCCGCGTTGTCGGCCGGCGTCGTGCCGCACCCACGCAGCACATCGGGGTACGTGATCGAGATCGACCTCGAGGACGACCTCATCATGGTGGTCAACAACGGCCACCTCCTGTGGACGCTCAACACCTCGACGGGCGGTGGCTACACCTACACCGAAGACGGCGAGACTGACGTCGCCCTCACGCCGACAGGCACCTTCAGCACCTTCCAGGTCGTCGACGGAACGGTGACCGACTCCCTCGGCACCTTGTACCGCCCTCGCTTCTTCTACGAGGGCTACGCCATCCACGGTGATTCAGACGTCCCGCCCTACCCCGTCTCGCACGGGTGCGCCCGCGTGAGCAACGAGGCCATCGACTGGATCTGGGCCAACAACATCGACCCGATCGGGACGACGGTCTTGGTGTACTAGGTCCGGGTCGCGGTGATCTACGGCGCACACCTCGTCCTGTTCAGCGAAGATGCCGACGCGGATCGCGACTTCCTGGCCGCGGTGCTCGGTCTTGACTCCGTCGACGCGGGAGGCGGATGGTCGATCTTCAGCTTGCCTCCGGCAGAGGCCGCAGTGCATCCTGCCGAGGGACCGGGAGCCGAGCTCTATCTGATGTGCGACGATCTCGCGGCCGAGATGAGGCTGCTGGCCGAGAGAGGCGTCGTCTTCTCAGAGGTTGAAGAGGCGCGGTGGGGATGGGTGACGAAAATCGAGCTACCCAGTGGCGGGCAACTCGGCCTGTACCAGCCTCGGCACCCGATCGCGCTCGAGCGACGCGACTAGTGCCCCATCAGGCAACGTTTGCGCGCTTCACCAGCTCACGAAGTCTTTCGTCCTGAGCGTGGCGGTTGCGCCAGATTATGTAGCGCCGGATCATCGAGTTCTGCTCCTCGTGTGAGCGGTGGTCGGTGCCGTCGAGGGTGAAGTAGCGCAGCGCCTGGAACTGCGCCTCGATGCGGTTCATCCAGCTGGCGTTGGTGGGCACGTAGGCCAGCTCCATGTTGTTGGCCTCGGCCCAGTCGCCGACACGGGTGTCCTTCTTCGTCGAGAGGTGCGGGCTGAAGTTGTCGAGCACGATGGCGACGCGGACCTCGGGCGGATAGAGGCTGCGCAGATAGCGGCAGAACTCGAGGAACGTCGTGCGGTCCTTCTTGGTCTTGACGTGTCCGTAGATCTTGTCGCGGTTCAAGTCGTAGGCGGCCATGAGATGGCGGACCCCCGCCGTGCGGGTGAAGGTCGCCCGACGACGTTGGCGCCGTGGGCGCTTTGGCTTTTCGTCGCCCTTGACGATCCTCGGCGCCCACTGTTTGCCCGGGCGGGGCAAGAGGTTGAGCGGCCCGAACTCGTCCATGCAGATGACCACGCTTGGGTCACCTCTCTTCGGTTTGGCCTTGTGATCAGCGATGTCATAGAGCTCGAGCACCCGGTTCTTCTTGGCCTCGAAGTCCGGATCGCTGCTTTGCTTGAAGGTCTTGATCACTTGAAAGCTGAACGCCCTCCTCGCGGAGGAGCACGCGGAGACCCTCGTGGCTGATGTCGTCGACCACCCCCTCGGCGACGAGGAACTCTGCCAGCTTGGACAGGCTCCACGTCGAGAAGGGCAGATCGTGGTCCGCCGGGCGCGAGAGGGCGATCTTCTTGATCTGGCGGCGTTGGGGCAAGGTGAAGGTGGGAGGCCTCCCCCCGGAGTAGCGGGGCACGAGGGAGTCGAAGCTGTCCTCGTTGAAGTTGTGCAGCACGGCTCTCACCCGGTCGGGCGAGGTGAAGGCCACCTTGGCGATCTGGGCCACGTCCATCCCCTGGGCCGACAACAGCACCATCTGGGCCCGCCGCCAGGTCACGACCGAGCCCGACGAGCGCCGCACGATGCGCAGCAGTCGGTTGCCCTCCTCGTTGGTGATCTCACGAACCTGCACGCCTTCGCGCATCGCACCTCCCTTGCCCAGAGTCAAGACAAGTCTGCCGCGACGGCGCTGTTCAGGTGGTGGACGCGCCTCCAACGTTGCCGGTCACGGCACTAGCAACGGTCGTCCTGCTCGACCGGTCCGATCAGATGTCGTAGTAGAGCATGAACTCCCACGGGTGGGGCCGCAGCCGCACCGCGTCGATCTCGTTCGACCGCTTGTAGTCGATCCAGGTGTCGATCAGGTCCTGCGTGAACACGCCGCCCGCCTTGAGGTAGTCCTGGTCGGCCTCGAGCGAGTCCATCGCCTCCTCGAGCGAGGACGGGACCTGTCCGATCTTGGCCAGCTCGTCTGCGGGCATGTCGAAGAGGTCCTCGTCGACCGGTGAGCGGCGGCTCGATCTTGTTCGCGACGCCGTCGAGTCCGGCCATGAGGATGGCCGAGAACGCGAGGTACGGATTACAGCTCGGGTCCGGGCAGCGGAACTCGACGCGCTTGGCCTTCGGACTCGGCGAGTACACCGGGATGCGGCACGCGGCCGAGCGGTTCCGCTGGGAGTACACGAGGTTCACCGGGGCCTCGAAGCCGGGGACGAGCCGCTTGTAGGAGTTCGTCGTGGGCGCGGCAAAGGCCAGCACCGAGCGCGGCGTGCTTGATGATGCCGCCGATGTACCAACGGCCGATGTCCGAGAGGCCGGCGTAGGTGCCCTCCTGGTGGAACAGCGGCTCGCCGCCGTTCCACAGCGAGGAGTGCACGTGCATGCCCGAGCCGTTGTCGTCGAAGAGCGGCTTCGGCATGAAGGTCGCCGTGTAGCCGGCCTGATTGGCGACGCTCTTGACGACGTACTTGTAGAGCATGAGCTTGTCCGCCATCTTCAACAAGGTGTCGAAGCGCATGTCGATCTCGGCCTGGCCGGCGGTGCCCACCTCGTGGTGCTGCACCTCGATCTCGATGCCCAGTCTCTCCATGGTCAGGATCATCTCCGAGCGCAGGTCCTGGAAGTGGTCCATGGGCGGGACCGGGAAGTAGCCCTCCTTGTAGCGCGGCTTGTAGCCCAGGTTCGGGCCCTCGTCCCGCGCCGAGTTCCAGATGCCCTCGATCGAGTCGACCTGGTAGAAGGCGGAGTGCTGGTCCTGCGAGAACCGCACGTCGTCGAAGATGAAGAACTCGGCCTCGGGCCCGAAGTACGACGTGTCGGCGATACCGGTCGACTTCACGTGCTCCTCGGCCTTCTTGCGCGACGTAGCGCGGGTCACGGCTGTAGGGCTCGAGGGTGAGCGGGTCGTGCACGAAGCAGTTCAGGTTGAGCGTCTTGTGCTGACGGAAGGGGTCGATGACGGCGGTCGAGGGATCGGGCAGCAGGATCATGTCGGACTCGTGGATCTGCTGGAAGCCGCGGATGGACGAGCCGTCGAACCCGTTGCCCTCGGTGAACATCTCCTCGGTGAGCGTGTGCGCCGGCATGGAGAAGTGCTGCATCAGTCCGGGTAGGTCGCAGAACCGGAGGTCGACGACCTCGATCCCCTCGTCCTTCACGAGGCGAACGACCTCGGCTGGGCTGCGCTCTTGCATCTGACGTCTCCCTCTGCGATCTCGTCGAGCACGGCACTGGTGCCGCTCGGTGCCAATCGAGAGTCGATTGGTATTAGCACAGGGTTCTTGCAAATGCGCAGCTGAGAGGCCGAGTTCATCAAGTCTTCACAATGCGCGCCGTCGTGGCGCTGCGGTCCTCCCGCGCATCGGTGCGCGTCGGAGGCCGTACTCGTTGCGACGTCACCCGGTACCGTGCGTCCATGCGAGCCCCGCCACGGCGATGACGTACGACGAAGGGCCTCCACGAGGTGGCCGACGGCGTGTGGGCCTATCTGCAGCCCGACGGCGGCTGGGGTTGGTCCAACGCCGGGCTGGTCGACGAGCGACGACCAGTCACTGCTGTCGACACCCTCTTCGACCTCCGCCTCACCGCCGAGATGCTCGACGCCATGCGCCGCACAACGCCAGCGGCTCGAGCGAATCGACACCGTCGTGAACACGCACGCCAACGGCGACCACTGCTACGGCAACGCGCTCGTGGCCGACTCGGACATCATCGCCTCGGCTCGCTGCGCCGAGGAGATGGCGGCACCTGCCACCGGCCACCATGGCGGCCATGATGCAGTCGGCGCGCCACTCTCGGTCCGGCGGGCGCAGTTCCTGGCGCGCATCTTCGCCCCTTCTCCTTCGAGGACATCGCCGCTCACCGTGCCGACCACCACGTTCGAGGGGCGACTCGACCTCCACGTCGGCGACCGCAGCGTGTCGCTGCTCGAGGTGGGTCCCGCCCACACCGCGGGGGACGTGATCGTCCACCTCCCCGACGAGGACGTCGTCTTCACGGGCGACATCCTCTTCCACGGCGGCCACCCCATCGTGTGGGCCGGGCCGGTGGCGAACTGGATCGCGGCCTGCGAGCCGGATCCTCGAGCTGCAGCCCACGGTCGTCGTGCCCGGCCACGGGCCCGCTCGCCACCGTCGCGGCCGTGGAGGACCTGAAGGGCTATTTCGCACTTCTCTCCCGTCGAAGCGCGGCTCCGCTTCGACGGCGGGCTGACACCCCTGGAGGCCGCCCGCGACATCGACCTCGGGCCCTACGCGGGCTGGGGCGAGCCGGAGCGGCTGGTGGCCAACGTCCACGCCCTCTACCGGGACTTCGGGGACGACGGCGCCCGGCCGACGCGCTCACGCTCATGGGCGAGATGGCCGACCTCGCCGGCTGAGTCCGCCGGTCGGCTTGCAATCCCCGTAGAAACCGGCGCGCACGCTCGACCTGCACCACGACTGACGGATCCGAGACGGGGTACACAACAGGGGTGCAGTCGCGCACGGCCGCGTGGGTGATCGGGGGCCGCTATCGCATCGACGGCCTGTTGGGCGAAGGCGGGATGGCGCGCGTCTTCGAGGCGTTCGACGAACGCCTCGAGCCGGCCGGTCGCCATCAAGATCCTGCGGCCGGAGACCGAGGGCACTCCCGGGCATGCGCCAGCGGTTCCAGCAGGAGGCGCGTATCGCGGCGCGCCTCGTGCACCCCCACATCGTCGCCGTCCTCGACTACGGCGAGGAGCGACTGCGTCCTCCTATCTCGTCATGGAGCGCCTGCCGCGGCACGACGCTGCGCGACGAGATCATCCGCGGCCCGCTCTCCCAACAACGGCTGATGCTTGTCGTGAGCGAGACGCTCAGTGCGCTCGCCGCGGCGCACCAGTCGCGGGGTGCTGCACCGCGACATCAAGCCGAGCAACATCTTGGTCCAAGACGACGGCCACACCAAGATCACCGACTTCGGCATCGCAAAGAGCTTCGACGCTCGAGGCCGAGTTCACGACATGAGCGACGACATGACGATGACCGGCGTCGTGCTCGGCACACCCGGGTATCTCGCGCCCGAGCGCCGATCGGGTCGCCCGGCGACCGTGCAGTCCGACCTCTACTCGGTTGGCGCGGTCATGCTCGAGGCGGCGACCGGACATCCGATGGCCACCGACGGTGTGGAGCCAGGAGTGCTCGTCGACCCCTTCCGCACTGTCGCCTACCGAGCCCTCGCCGCCGATCCCGACGAACGTTTCACCTGCGCCGAAGCCATGCTCGGGGCCCTGCGCACCCAACCAGCGCGACCCCGGCGATCACCGAGCCGGCCAACGCGCGCACGTGGCCGATGGCGCCGGTGGCCACCCGTACCCAGTCTCCTCCGACCGCACCGCCTTCCACCGCGCCAACGGTGCCAGCCGGCACCGCGATCCCGCCCCCCCGGGGCCCGGCACCGTCCAGCTCGGCACCTCGCACACGTCGCTCGAGGCTGGGTCGGTGGAGTGCGCTCGTCATCGTGGCGATCGCGGTGATGGCCGTCGCGCTGTTCCTTCTCCTTCAGAACACCGGCCAACTCACCGGTCCGGCAGCCCGTACGGCCTTACACCACGCGGCGCGCACCACGGCCAAGCAGACCACCACGACGACGCAAGCCCCGTCCGACCCAGAGCAGGCCGCGATCACCTCCCTGGCCACTTCGCTGGCCAGCGGCGGTCTCCCCGGCGACGGCGCACTCGCCAGCGCGCTCACGGCCACCGCCAACGAGCCAGCGGGCGCCGACCGCGAGGCGCTGGCGGAACAGACACTGTCATTGGCCCAGGTGCTGCTCGACGGCGGCGGCATCACCAACGACCAGTATCAAGATGTCGTGAACGTGTTGGCGCCGACCGGCGCCACACCGCCGACACCCGCGACGGTGCCCGCTCCCGTGCAGCCGGGTGGACCGCTTGGGGGCCTCGGTGCCGGAACCGGTGGTCACCACAGGCATAAAGACGGCGTGGGCGACCAAGGCTGACTGAGGTCACCCTCAGGCCATGCCAACGCGTCCCGTGCGATACTGCAGTCGAGGGAACCGGAGGGACCCGCATCGCAGGGCGGTCCACGGGCGAAAACGGAGATTCCATGAAAACCGTGCTGATCCTGGGTGCCGGGTTCGCCGGCCTCGAACTGGCGACACGATTGTCGGAGGAAGTTCCGAGCGAGGTCGACGTCACCATCGTCGACAGCAGCGACGCCTTCGTCTTCGGGTTTTCCAAGCTCGACCTCATGTTCGGTCGAGCGCCGATCGGCGAGGTGCGCCTGCCCTACGCGAGCTTGGACAAGCCGAGCGTCAGGTTCGTCCAGGAGACGGTCACCCGCATCGATCCGGAGCGTCGTCGAGTCACCACCAACGCGTCGGAGTACGAGCCCGACATCTTGGTCGTCGCCCTGGGGGCAGACCTCGATCCTGCGGCGACGCCGGGGCTCGTCCAAGAGGGGTCCGAGTACTACTCAGTGCAAGGAGCCGAGAAGGTCAGCCGGCTCCTCGCCTCCTTTCCGGGGGGAGATGTCATCGTCGGCGTCCTGGGCCCGTTCTTCAAGTGCCCGGCGGCGCCATTCGAGACTGCGCTCATGATGCACGATTTTCTCGAGCGCCGAAACCTTCGCTCCGCGTCGACGATCAAGGTCGTGAGCCCGATGCCGAGACCCATTCCGATCTCTGCGGAGGCCTCTGAAGGCATCCTCAACGCCCTGCTCGAGCGGGACATCGGCTGGTGGCCCGAGACGAAGTTCACCTCACTCGACCCCGCGAGCAAGGTGGGAACACTGGCCGACGGGCGCACCGAGCCCTACGACCTGTTCCTCGGCGTGCCGGTCCATCGGGCGCCACGAGTCGTCGAGGAGTCCGCCCTCGTCGAAGGGGGATGGATCCCCGTCGACCCCGCCACCTTCGCCACGCGGTTCGAGGGCGTCTACGCCGTCGGTGACGTGACGAGCGCACCCGTGCCACGAGTCGGGGCGATCGCCGAAGGCGAGGCACGCACCCTGGCCGAGGTCCTCATCCACCAGATGCAAGGCGGCGATGCACCCGCGCCCTACGCCGGGCTGGCGACCTGCTACATCGAGATGGGCGGCGCGAAGGTGGCGCGCTTCGACGCCAACTTTCTGAGTGGACCCAGCCCCTTCGGCACCTTCACCGATGCCTCCGAGGAGATCGCCGCGTCAAAGCTGGAGTTCGGCGCGACCCGGCGCAAGCGCTGGTTCGGCATCGAGAGCTGAATCAGTCCCGCGTCGGTCCAGAACTCGTCACTCGGCCCGTGCGCGGACTGCAGAGGCCAACTGGCGTCGACGGCGGTGCCGGTGTTGGGCAACGACATCGACTTGTAGCGGAGCCAGGTCGGCCGTGGCCAACAGCCTGCCGCTCTCTGCCAACCGAGTTCGCGCCGCCGCGACGTGGCAGTACGCCACCAGCCTGTCGTGATCCTCGGTTCCGACGGGCGTGATCGTCCCTCCCACTCGCCAGCCGCCCGGCACGACAGCGTCGGTGCAGCAGGTCGAGACAGTGAGGCACAGCCGGACTTGGTGGCTGCCACCGGGGAGCACCGGGACCTCGGCCACCAGCTCGACCTGCTGACCGATGCTGAGCGGATCGGGCGAAATGAGACCGACCCCCGATGGTGTGAGGTCGACAATCTTGACGATCGCGCCGCTCGCCCTCCCGGAAAGCTCGGTCGGCGTCCGGTAGTGACGACGCAGCTGACGCCGATGGCTCACCTTCGCAAGCACCGCTGTCACCAGCGCCAGCTCCCAGGCACCGAGCACGAGGCCGATCACGAGCGGCGCCCCGTCGAGACTCGGCAGGGATGCCACACCGATCGCGGCGAGGGCGCGGAGCACGAGAGCCACGGAAAGGATGGCCGCGATCCCGATCAGTAGGGGCAGTTGGCGAAGTGCGCTCCACCCGCCGTCGTCGATGCCGTCCTTCGGGGTGACCTTGAAGGTTGATGCCGTCGGCCGCACGACGACGAGCGACGCCCTGGTGAATATCTCCATCGTCAACAGGAGCGAATAGGTCCCGTCCCACAAGCTGGCTCGCCCGCGGCAAAGAAGCGTCGATGCAACCAGGTCGACTGCGATCCACGGCACCCAGAAGATCAGGAACCCGGCGAGCGTGGCGTGGAACGGCAGCTGGCCGCTGACCAGCATCACCGAGAGGACGGTCAGCAGCGCCAGACGCTGCAGAGGGACGAAGTAGGCCAACAGCGAGGAGAGGTAGCTGACGCGCTGGGCCGCAGAGAGGTTCGGCGCAGTGACCGGGTTCTCGGGAGTCCGGAACACCGTCAGGTTTCCCCGGGCCCAGCGGTCGCGCTGGAGCAAGTACGACGCCAGATCGTGTGGGGCGATGCCCTGAACGAGCGTCTCGCCGTGATATCTGGTCTTCCATCCGCGACCGTGCATCTTGATGGTCGTGTGGAAGTCTTCGGCAATCGTCTCGGTGGCGACGCCACCAACCTCGACCAACGCGTCCCGTCGTATGACCGCAGCCGAACCGCACCAGAAGACACCGTTGTGGCGGTCCTTGGCCGGCAGGATCACCTCGAAGAACATGCTCTGGTCGTGACGCCCGGTCTCGAAGTGCTGAAACGAGTCGTGGTTGCTGAAATCGTGAGGCGTCTGAACGACGGCCACCTTCGGATCGTCGAAGTACCCGACGGTTGCATCCAAGATGTCTGGCTGTGGCACATGGTCGGCATCGAGCACGAGCAGCAGGTCACCTGCGACGACGCGCGAGGGCGTGATTGATGTTGCCGGCCTTGGCGTGGCTGTTGTCCAGTCGTGTGACATAGCGGGCCCCGGTGCGCTCGGCGAGGGCACGGACAGACTCGCGCCGACCGTCGTCGAGCACCCACGTCACATGGGGGTAGGTGATCACCGGCACACCCGAGCAGCGTCGCCTCGAGGATGTCGAGCCCCTCGTCGTAGGTACAGACCAGGACGTCGACACTGTGTGGCTTGCGGATCGACGGTCTCTTCGTGGCCGGTATCCGCCACGCAAGGAAGCAGAACGAGACGAGCATTGCCCAGCCGAAGAACTCGCATGCGTAGAGGAGAACGAACAGCGCCGGCTCGGTGCGCTGCCACGTGTCGAGGGCCCGCCAGACGAGGTAGACCGCACCCCAGGTGACGGCCAGCACCGCCGACACCCGAATCACGACCTCGTTACGTACGCGGCCGGCCGGCGGTGCAGGGGATACGGGAATCGCCGTCATCAAGAGTGCGATCGACTCGTTGGCGTACCCCCTTGAGGATCGGTGCGGCGATGGTCAACAGACGATCAATGCATCGACAAGGATCTGCTGACTACGCTCCTGCGCCAACCGCCGGACGAAAGCAGAGCCATGCCCTCGGATGACCACTTCGTGCCGCCGTCATTTGCTTCCCTGCCCGACGGCCGGCGGCTGGCTTTCAACGAATACGGCGATACCTCGGGTGTGCCGGTGATCAACTGCCACGGCGGGCTCACGAGCCGCCTCGACGTCGAGCGCTGTTCCGACGTGGCCCGCCGAGCGGGGGTGCGGATCATTTCGCCCGATCGGCCAGGGATCGGGCGGTCGGACCCCAAACCCGACCGCACTCTGCTCGGTTGGGCGGACGACGTGGACGCGCTGGCGCACGCGATCGGTCTCGGACGGTTCGGCGTACTGGGCTGGTCGGCCGGCGGCCCTTTCGCGGCCGCGTGCGCCTATGCGCTTGCCGATCGGGTCACGTCTGTCGCCCTCGTGGCGAGCGCCGTCCCCGGCGACTGGCCCGAGATGAAGCAGGCCATCAACCGGACCGACCGGGCGCTCTTGCAGCTCTCCTTCCACGCGCGACCCGGCGCCTCACTCGCTCTGCACGCCATGCGTGCGCCCGCAGCGCACATGCCCAAGGCATTTCGCAAGGCGTCGTGCATGTCGCTCGACAAGCCGTCACGACGTGTCGTACTGAGCGAACCGGTGTATCTCTTCAGCGGCCCGATCGCCGAGGGGCTGCGACATCCAAGGGGCGTCATCGAGGATTACCGCCTCTTCGGCTCGCCATGGGGTTTCGCACCTGACGAGATACGCGTGGCCGTCGGCGTGTGGCAGGGAGACTGCGACGGGCTCGTCCCGCCGCAGTGGGGTCAACGTCTCGCCGACGCGATCCCGGGTGCCGAACTGACGGTGTGCCGCGACGAGGGTCATTTCCTGACACTCGAGCGATACCACGACATCCTCACGACCTTTCTGGCCGCGTCCTGACCCGCAGCTGCGTCGCCGACCCCGAGAATCGACGGCGGCCTTCAGGGGCTCTTCTTAGGAGCAGGCGCCGTAGGGATCGATAGGCGCATCGGAAGCCCCTGTCAGGACCCACGAGTTGGACGCCTCGTTCATGTACGCCGCGGGACAGGGATCAGCGATGGCGATGAGCCGCTCGTTGTCGCAGACGCCCGCCTCGTCGATGCACGTCATCGCCTGATGGCCGAGCGCATTGCCCGGGCACTGGAAGCTAAAGCCGGCGGCCGAATAGGCCGCAAGGTACGCGAGGGCAGCCGCGCAACCGTACGCGGTGGCTGCTCCGCGGGCGGGCAGGGCGGCGGGCGCTGGCGGCGGCGTTGGAGTCGGCGGAGGCGCCGCTGCCGGTGCCGGCGGCGTCGACACCTGGGTGGCGGCCGGCGGGGCGGCCGGCGGGGCGGCCGGAGCGGCCGGGGGGGCCGGGGACACCACGGGCTTCAAGGCGGGCGGAACGTCGTCAGTCCCCCAGTAGTGCGAGCTGTACTGACGGTTTGTCGAGACCAGCGCCGCGCGATCGAGCCTCGCAACGCCGTGGCTCTCCGTGGAGCCGACTCCCGACGCGCCGACCCCGGCCCGGATTCCGTTGAATCCGACAAAGGCGATCGACAACGCAACGCACACGCTGACGAACCAAATGGTGCCGGTGCCGACGGGCCGGCGACTGAACAGTGCGGCCTGGTCTCCCAAGATTCCCTCTCTTGGGCCGCCGCGAGGCGACCGCTACGAGTCGTCTCGGACACACGAGCGGGACACCTGAGGCACAACCGCAACCAGTTGATCGAGTGTTGTGCATGCCTGGCGTCGCTGGCACCAACCCAGGTAGCAGCGCTACGTGGCTCGGTGGGCCGGCAAGGGAGGTGGAAGCCAGAGCGGACTGAGCGCGGTCGCACGTACTGCCACCTTCGTCTACTTCGAGCCGACCACCATGTTGTAGTCGTTGTCGGCGGCGACGCACAGCTTGGTCGTGGGGCAGGACACGGCGATCAGCCACCGTCCGGGGTCGACCTGGTCGACCGTCCACGCCGATGTCCCGCCGGTGGGGTCGCGGGTGGTGACGACGTCGCCGTGGTCGTCGGTAGCGACACAGAAGGTGGTGGCGGTGGCGCACGACACGGCGAAGAGGTGGTCGGTCCCGTCGATATCGGTGTACGACCAGGCACCGGATCCGCCGGTCGGGGCGATGGAGGTGAGAATCCCGCCCCGGTCGTCCACGGCAATGCAAAAGGTGGCGCTGCTGCACGTGACCGAGTCGAGGCCGTTGCCGTCCACCCCGGTCGTCACCGTCCAGGCCGAGGCGCCGCCTGTCGGGTCGGTGCTGGTCAAGATGTCACCGCGGTAGTCGACGGCGACGCACAGCGACACGGTCGGGCACGACACGGAGGCGATGACGCCGGCCGGATCGAGGAAGGGGTCGGTCGTCCAGTCGGAAGCGGGACCCTTCGGGTCGGTCGAGGTGATGATGCCGCCTGATCCGTTGGTCGTGACACACAGCTTCTTCGTCGGACACGAAATGCTGGTCAGACTCTGGCCGCCCGCCACTTCCGTGTCGCTCCACGTGGCCGTCTTGCTCGCGGGTTGCTTCGACGTGAGCACGTCTCCTTCGCCGTCGACTGCGACGCACATCGTCGCCGAGGGGCACGACATACCCTCCAACGGATAGAGCTCCCCGCCGTGCACGTCGACGGCTCGCGCGTTCCACGCCGAGGTGCCCCCCGCGGGTGTGTTCGCGGTAATCGTGTCGGCGACGGAGTCGCCGCCGATACAGAAGCCGGCGGTGGTGGAAGTCGCGGGAAGGCAGTCGATGGTGTTGATCGGGTGGGTGAGGACCAGGCCGGTGTCGGTGCTCCAGGTCGGAGGGGTGTCGGTCGGGTCGGTGGTGGCGAAGAGATCGCCGGCGGCGTCGCCGCCGGCACACAGGCCCATCCCAGCGCAGCTCATAGCGGTGACCGAGGCGGAGGTGACGTGGTCGCTGGTCCAGGTGCCCGAGGTGCTGCCGACGTCCGTGGAAGTGAGCACGTTGCCATCGACGTCGCCGACCACACAGAGATCGACGGCGGTGCACGCCCCCGACTCGAGCTGGACGCCCGAACCGGAGTTGGCGTCAATCTGCGTGACCTGCCAATCGCCACCCGGGGCGGTCGGGTTGTTGGTGGTGATCACGTCACCGTTCAGATCGGTGCCGACGCAGACGTCGCTCGGTGTGCAGCTCATTGAGGTGACCGGGTCGACTGCGTCGACGTGCTCAAGGGTCCAGGACTCGCCGGCCGGGTCGTCGGAAACGAGGACGTTGCCGTTGTCGTCCCCGCCGACGCACAAAGTGGTCTGCGGGCAGGACATCGAGATGACAGGCCGGCTGTCGATGTGCTCGCTCTCCCAGGCGGACGCGCCACCCGTCGGGTCAACCGATTCGTAGATGTTGCCGTTTTCGTCGCCGGCCAGGCACAGCGTCATCGATTCGCACGAGACAGACACACCGCTCCAGCCGACGGGGGTGATCGCCCAGGTGCCGACCCCAGAGGTGCCCGGGTCGGTGGAAGTGAGGACGTCGCCGCTGGCATCGACGGCGACACACAAGGTGGTCGTGGGGCACGACACTGCGTCGATTCCGACGAAGCCGTCGACATCGGACTCGTTCCATGCCGATACCCCGCCGGACGGATCGGTGGAGGTCAGGATGTCGCCGCTGACGGTGACTGCGATGCACAGACTGGCTCCCGGGCACGACTCGCCCGAGACTTCACCTGGGACGCCATATTCGGGGACAGGGTGCACGGGCGTCACCGACCAGGTCAGGGCCTTCGCAGCCGCTGGAGTCGCCCCGACGGCGAGGACGGTGGCACCGCCCAGGATGACTACCAGCGCCGTCGACCGGAGCATCCGCGACGGGGTCACCTTCGAAACGTACTCCCCGGGCGCGCCTGTCGGGCTCGAGAATCGGTTGCCGCTGCGAAAGGTGCGAATGCGCGACGAAGAATTGTCGTCGGCGAGTCTCCCAGTTGGGATGCCGTGGAGGACTCGAAGGTCTGGCCCCTGGCGCGTCGTGCTTGCGCGGCGGATCTCGGAGGACGCCAGCGGCTCGCCACCTTCAGTAGCTTTGGCACGTGTCGATCCATCCCCCCATGGTGACGTTGGTACACGGGTGCACTCAGGGTCCCAGGAGTTGGGATCGGGTGCGCGAGTGCCTATCGGGCGCCGGAGTGCACACTGCGGTCGTCGATTTGGACCCACGAGAGTTCGACGGGGCGAACGCTCTTGAGTGTTCCTTTCATATCTCCAAGGTCTTGGAGGACCATGAACGTGTGATCCTTGTGGGCACTTCTTGTACGGGACTGATCATTCCGGTCGTGGCGACCCTCCGGCCGATAGATCACCTCGTGTTCGTCTGCGCAGGTCTCCCTGACATAGGCAGATCGGCAACAGACCAGATTTTCGGCGATGGTCTGCTTCATCAGGAGTGGTTGAACTACCCGGGCGCACCCGATAGTCCAGAAGCTGCGATGGCCTTCATGTTCAACGACTGCGACGACGTGACCTTGGAGTGGGCACTCACAACCGTCCGGCTTTGGATGCCGCAGCCAGCGTATGACGAAATAACGCCTTTGGAAACGTGGCCTGACATTCCGTCAACCTACGTTTTAGGAATCAAAGACCGAATCATCAATCAAGAATGGGCCCGGGCCGCCGTGACAACGCGCCTCGGTCACCCCGCGGTGGAGCTGGATACCGGCCACTGTCCTCAGAACAGTAAGCCCGACTCCCTGGCACGAATCCTGAGCCACATCACCATTCACTCCACTTTCTGAACACCAGACTGCCCCAGATCACGGGATGGTAAATGGCCATCCAAGGGCATGCCAGCCGGCTTTAACCTCGCTCACGCCCAAGCGATTTTCGGACCGTGCTCCCCGACCACCGGCTCTGTGATCGAAGAGGACGGGCCTCTAGCCCTCCTGACCCCGCGCCAACGCCGCCCCGTCGCTAGCCTGGCTCATCATGACGATCGACTTCCGCACTCGCAACGACGTCGACGTCGAGACGATCGACGTCGCGGACTTCTTCGGGACCGAGCTGCCCGGCCTGGCGACGGACGGCTCTGCGCTGGCCGTCCCGGGCGCGCACGAGCTGGGCGTCCAGCCGCTCACGATCGAGACGGCGGCCGGCACCTGGACGTTGTCGGTCGACGACGATGCCGTCCGGGTGCACCCCGGCGGCGGTGGGCACGCCGTCGTGCGCCTCGGCGTGGACGAGATCACTGACATCGTCCACGACCGCCGGACGCCGATGACGCTCCTCGCGGCCGCAACGCTCGACATGCCGGCCGGTAACATCAACGACTTCCTCGACTGGTGGGTCGTCCTCCGCTCGCTGCTCGATGCCCGCGCCGTGCACACCGCGGGTGACGTCACATTCACCGACCGTG
Source organism: uncultured Acidimicrobiaceae bacterium (assembly GCA_963725895.1). Classification (GTDB taxonomy): domain Bacteria; phylum Actinomycetota; class Acidimicrobiia; order Acidimicrobiales; family RAAP-2; genus Bog-473. Next base: position 790,210 of record CAVSAJ010000001.1, read on the forward strand.
ACGGCGGCCCGCTCGACCTCCGGCGCTCGTTCACGGTCGACGACGATCCGGCGGAGCTCGCGCACTACCTCGGCGAGGCGGGCTATCTCCATCTGACCGAGGTCTTCACGCCCGACGAGATGGCGCAGGTCTCCGCCGACATGGATGCCGCCCTGCCGCGCTACCACGACGGTGACGGCCGGTCTTGGTGGGCCACCACCGCCGACGGCGAGGAGCGGGCGGTGCGCCTGCAGAGATTCCAAGAGGAGAGCCCCGCGACCGCGGCCTTGCTGCTTGACGACCGGCTCCTTCGCCTCGCCTCGCTCACCGGCGACGGGCACGTCGGGCGGGACCAGGGCGGCAACAAGATCGAGGCGCTTGTCAAGCCCATCGGCGTGGTCAAGGGCATCTCCGACCTGCCGTGGCACAAGGACTGCAGCCTCGGGCGGCACTCCTCGCGCTGCTGCAGCATGACGGTTGGGATCTCGGTCACCGGAGCCGACCAACGCTCGGGCCAGCTCGGTGTCGTGGCCGGTTCTCACCGGGCCCTCGTCCAGCCCGCCTTCTTCCGCGACTCCTGGGGACTCCCGGCGGTCCCGCTCCCGACCCGCACCGGCGACGTCACCGTCCACTGCTCGTGCACCCTGCACATGAGCCATGCGCCGGTCGAGCGGGAGCGTCGCGTCCTGTACACCGACTTCGTCTTGCCTCCCCGTGCCGGTGACGATTCGACGCCCAGCAGTGCCGGCGTCATCGACCAGGTGCGCGAGCGGGCCTACAAGGTCGTCAGCCAAGTTCCCTCGGCCGTCCGTCCTTGAGCGTCCCCGATCACCTGCTGTCCCACCGGTGCTGATGAGATCCTTGTCTCTCGAACGGTAGGCGATCTGGTCTCTGGGTCGGAGGAGCGAGCTCGACGACTGCGGCGAATACGAGTTCAACGGCTTACCAGATCTTGGAGGCTCTTTTCCGTGAGGAACTGGTCTGCTCAGGGTCGCCGCCTTGTGCGTCTTATCGGACTGGGGCGCACGGGAAAGTGCGGCGTATCATTACCCCGTCCCACAACACCGGGTCCGGGCCATCTCTCGCTTACGCTTTCGCGCGCACGAGGCTCCTCGCTGGATTTTCTCGGGAGCCGTCTATCGTAGGAGTCGCTTCGTTCGGAGCGGTGGATGGGTCTACGGCCTCAGAACTACCCTGCCCACATCGCGTTAGATCCGGTGATCTGGGCATGCAATATCAGCGGATGGGATCTAACGTCCGTCCATTCCTGAAAGACAAGGGTTCATCCCCCGCTGGGTTTGCGTCGCGATGATGATCGGCATCCTCATTGAGTTCGCTCTCGGTGTTGCCTCTTTGGCACTCCTCCCGTTCGGACGACCTGATCAGTGGCTGCCGGCACAGGGCAGGGGCGTGTACGTGGCCCACGCTGTCCTTGGGGGCCTACTGACGATGGGGGCGCTGACCATCCTCATTCGGGCGCTCAGCGGGTCAAAGTTCGCCGCGCCTCGGAGCGCAAATCGGCCTCAGCGGGCTCGTGCTTGCGGCTGCTGGAGGGACACTTGCCGTGTCACACGCCTGGAGACTGTCGGGCATGGGGTTGATGTTCGTCGGGGCATTCGCCGGCTTCTTCGGATATGTCATTCCTCTCGCTGATGTCCCGGTGACAGAAGCACCTGGGTGACATCTTGGATTTCCGGCCGGACCGCCATGGGCTAATTGAGGCCCCGGGGGGGTATCACCGACCGCCTGCATGAGTCAGCGCGAAAGCAAAGCCGGGTCGGGTCGCAGGCCCATGGGGATTGCGTATGCAACCGGAATCGCCGTGGTAGTAGTAGTCGCACTCGTCATCGTCGTTGGCACGACGGACAACAGGGTGCCCAACCCGCAGAAGGTATCCGGCGCTGTCACAACAACGACGAAGCCAGGCCCTGCGACGACAACGACTATTTCGCCGTTGTTAACGACTACGTCAACGTCCCCGCCCGTCACGATTGGCGCTCTCGAGACCGCTGTCGAAGCGCAGAGCGGACTTGGCCTCGGCACCCTAGCGAACTGCGGGCCGGCGCCGACCGGTCTCGGAATAGGGTCTTACGTCGCCTGTGGTCTATCCAATCCCAAGGTTGGGATCTCCGAAGAGATCCTCCAAATGACGGGCTCCTCGCCCTCTTCCTTCAATGTGGTGATTGGCCCCGGTTCGGCGACTTCATGTTCGACGTTCAACGATGGTGAGCTTGCTGCTTGGACCGCTCAAGACCAAACCTGTGCCCCGGGCGGCTAGGCAATCGGGCGCCTTCGTCGTGAAGTCCTCGTCGTGATGAGCGGGCTGATTCTGCCCCCTTCGCCGCTGCCGGGTCAGGGTGCCGCCCAGCAGGCACCTCGGGGGCGGGGGTTCGTTGCGGCAGGCCTCCAGGTATCCGGTGATCTCGCGCATGGGCTCCGTTGTTATCGCTTGGGCGAGATCGGGCGATACCAACCGGGTACCAAGCCGGCGGGAGCAGCCCAGCGGGGGCATCCGGGTCGCGGCAGAGTCGGGCGAAATGACCAGCCCGTTGCTTAGTGACCAGCCGAGACCTGTGACCGCTCCGCCCCATCGCGGTCTGGAGTTCAGGCGAGCACGTGTTCGAGGTTCTCCATCGCGGATCCGATGTTGGCAGCGAGCGAGGTGAACGCCTCCTCCACCTTGGGGTCGTCAAGGTGGTCAGGACTCCTTCGCGTGCCGGGTTGAGCCGACACTGTTCGGTCCATGCCGAAAGCTCGGGTTCAGCAGAGCGCGCGACAAGGCCTGCAATGCCGGCGCGCGAGATAGGTAGGAGGGAAGATGTTTCGCCCGTGAAGGCGACTGGTGGGCACAGCTCGTTCTTGCGAGTCTCGTCTTGGCCCGATGCCTCAACGGCCGCGATGGTGGCCGCACTCCACGGGGCAACGCCGATCGTGACGTACTGAGGGGTGATTCGATCGGTCTCAAAGACGGGACGCGGGGACACTGGTGGCAGACCCTCAGCAGTGCAATCGACGTAGACCTGCTGTGCATCCGTGGGGAGAGAAGTGTCGTCGAACACAATGTGTTTGGTTCCAATGCGTTGGACACGGCCGAGCCGAACGACGTTCTCGATGCTGCGAAGAGCATCCAGCTCCAGCAGGCTAAGCGTGGCGCCACGGAACACACCCGGCTCCACGTTCGGGTCGATCCTGATCATTACGCCGTCAGCCTCAAGCCGGTGGACAAAGTGGGTCGCGTCAACGCAAGCCGCGGCACTTTCCACCCAGCGCGCTTGAAGTTGCATGTACGACGCGACCAGTTCGAGAGGCTGCGTGAAGGCGCGGTTTAAGAACCACCCATCGCGCGGCCGGATCCAACGGATGTGGTCTGGGTCGACGCCCGCATCGAGGAGCCAGCTGCAGGTATCCATCGCGGTCTTGCCCGCGCCGATGACCGTGAACCCCGTTGCCCGCTCGTCGAGGTCGACAAGCGCGTTCGGTGGGATCACATGCACGCCTGGGTCGATCTCGTACATCGGGGTATGCCGCGAGGGTATCGATGACTCGACATAGGTGGCATCGACGAACTTACGGCGCACCGTCACGGTCGTCTCGGCACCAGTCAGTCGGGATACGAAGTGATGGCCGCCCGCATCGCTGCCGCGATAATCAGACATCGGGAAGAAACGCACGCGTCCCGAGGCAAGGAGGTGTTCTTGGAGCACACGGTTGTAGTAGTCACAGATCTCCGCGGCCGTGGACCGCTCGTAGAAGCCGGCGTTTGGACCGGAATCATCGACGCGATCGTTGCCAAGCACACGCGAGTTGACTCCGTAGTACGCCGACGGTTGGTGGAGACGTACGAACGGATAGGCATCGAGCCAGTGACCACCAGGACGATGCCGCCGGTCAACCATGACCACGTCGACGTCCGACTCGGCGACCAACGTGTCGACGAACGCCATTCCAGTGGCGCCGGCGCCCACAACGAGGTAGTCGGTCTCGACCAGGCGCACCCGTCCTCCCTTCGTCAGGCGAAAGCGTACTTAAGCTTGTCCGGTTGCTGCGTGACGCGCAATAGCCTGACGAGCCAACTATCCAGTAACGGACGATCCAGTTCACACGAATGCGTCGGATTGAACGAAGCGCCACGTGCCGATACCGAGCGGGTTCGAAGGGTGCCCAGTTCATCGGGATCGGGACGACCTAGAAAGCGGCTGACCCAGAGCCGGAAGAGGCCTTTGGCGCTCTCGGCACCATCTGCTCATGCCCGCCAAAAGGGTACGAGAAAGGATTGACGTGAAGGGCTAGCCACCGGCCTTCACAAGTATTCGCCCCTGAATTAGCCTTACGGCATGGCCTTGTTCCTTGATCGACACAAGGCGCCGGGTGCGACCGCTGCCAACATCGCCGCTGCGCACGAACTCGACCTTGCTGTTCAGGAAAAGTACAAAGTTCGTTACATCACGTATTGGTTCGACGCTGACGAAGGGACCGTGTTTTGTCTCGCAGAAGGGCCTGACCGACAGTCATTGGAGACGGTGCACCGAGAGGCACACGGTTTGGTTGCTGACAACATCATCGAGGTCGGCAACGGACCGATCAACTCGTTCCTTGGTGAGATTCCCCGACACCCGGCAGGCGAGGCTTACGTCGACTCTGCTGTTCGAGTAATTCTGTTCACCGATCTTTGTGACTCGACGCAGCAGACCCAAGAATTGGGCGACGAAGGGTTCATGCTGCTCATTCGCGAGCATGACGCTGTCGTTCGAACTGCATTGAAAGACCAAGGTGGACGCGAGGTGAAGCATACGGGCGATGGGATCATGGCGTCATTTACGTCCGTGTCGGCTGCTGTGGCGTCTGCCATAGACATTCAGCGCTCGTTGCGCAACCGGAATGAGCATGCAGAGCAGCCCATTCGCCTCCGTGTTGGCATCAGCGTCGGAGAGCCAGTTACAGAGAGAGGCGACTTGTTTGGGGCGGCTGTTCAACTATCGGCACGACTTTGCGGAGTGGCGTCTCCAGGTGGCATCGCTGTTTCGACAGCCGTACGTGAACTCTGTGTCGGGAAACGCTTTGATTTCGATTCCAGGGGAACGCTCGAACTCAAAGGGTTCGCGGACCCAGTTCCCGTCTTTGAGGTACGTCTCCCCACTCAATAGAGGAGCGAGCCACTACCAACCTCACAACGGTCATTCTTGGTTGAGGACTTCGACCTACGGTCCCGGGATGGTGGGGCATCCGGAGAAGTGTGCTCACTTTGAAGCCTCGGTCAACACTCCGCCACAGCGAGGATTGCCCGACGTAGCGAACCGCTAGGTTGGCTAATAACCCATCGGCCAAAAGCCATCACGGCCGGGGTTTGGGTTGCACAATCCATCACATCATCCTGAGATTTCGCGGCGCAACGACGATCAATGGGTCGTGAACTGCCCAGAGTGCCAGCGAGACCTTGGGACAGCGGTTCGATTGGTATCGGTATGCCGCTCCAGTCCCACTACCTTGACGAAATGTTGCGTGACAACAATCTGGGAGGGCTACGGGCGGGGCGTAGCCGAAGCTAGAGCTTCACGATTCGGATATGCCCCGGTTCCGAGAGCGTTGTTGTTAACCCTCTCAGCTCAATCGTCGGGTGGACGAGGGTGTCTCCGTAACGTCCACAGGGGTGGTCCCTTCTTCACCGGATGGAGTTCCCGTTCCACCTCGTAGCCGAACCGGCGGTAGTAGGCGAGGTTCGCCTCTTTCTGCGTTTCGAGGTATGAGTCCAGACCTTCCCGATCTGCCTGAGGATAGACCTGCATCTGCAGAGCCCCTCCGACGCCCCCTCGCTGTTTCGCTGGATCTACCGCGAGGAGCGCGAGGTACCACATCTCGTCCTTGGGATGGACGTGTTCGATTGCAAAGAGGTAACGAGGCCCGTCAATCAATGCTCGTGCCCTAGGAAGGAGTCCGACGAATCCACTCCGAAGTTGGCGAAGCTGTGCAGCGACCGAAAGCGGCCACGCGCCAGGTTTCACGAAGGCGGCCACCCCGATGAGTTGGCCTGAGGATGTTCGAGCGCCGTGAACGACGGCGCCGGCGCCTACCTCACCCACAGTGGCCCGGCAAAAGATCGACAAGAACCGTTGCCTCCGATCCTCGCGAGGCATGAGGAAGGTGAAGAAGGGATCATCCCAAAAGGCGGCAGCCCCGACCTGGCCCACTTCGCCGAGGGTGGATTTGTTGAGGTCCAGACGCTCAATGGTGATGCCTTCGGGCGGCTGGAAGATCGGCACGCGGCGGCACGGTAGCACGGCCCCTACGCGCTCTGTTCCCTCCAAGGGGTAGTGGATCCGTTGGCAGCCTGTGTGGATCCTCGCCGCCGGACACTGATCCCAATTTCTAGGGCGCCGCGAGCGGTCTGAGGGGCTGGCGAAGATCCACTCATGCACGAGATGTGCACGTCAGTGCCAGCACGCCATCGGGGCCGTGATCGAGATTACCTCATCTCCGAACGCGGCGATGAGCTGGTGCGAGGAAGGCTGGGCGCTGAGGAGGGTCATGAAGATCGCGCTGGGCTGCGAAGTCTGCTCGGAGGCGAATACGGCTCCCGTAACCGGATTGACGCACGCCAGGACACCCGATTCGTTCTCGATCCAGAGGCTTCCGGCCCCATAGAGGGTCGAGGCGTCCATCGGCCAGCTGAAGACGTCGCCGGGCGGCTGGTCGAATTCGCTGTATTCCGGCACGAGGCCCGGAGGGGTGATCGAGGTCAACCCTTCGGCATTGAGGAGCTGGGTCACTCCCCTCATTCCTGTCCGAAACGACGTGGCGACCCCGCTTGGCAGTGCGGTCAAGGCGCCTCCTGCCACCGACTCGGTCACTGGGCTGGTTGCCGACGTCGTAAAGAGCAGCTTCCCGCTCATCGCCTGTCGCTCCTGGACGGCGGCGTCGACCATCTTGCCGTTGATCGTCGGGTAAGAGATCGACACGTAGAGGAGGTGGTCCTCTGGGTCAGTGGCCAAGCTGGTAATGAAACCGCTGGGAATGGTCTGGGTGGAAGCAATGGCGCCAGTTCGTGCATCCACGTGCACAAGCGTGTCCGCGTAGCCCACCCACACCGTGTGGTGTGGCCCTGCGGTTACCAGTGTCGCCAACCCAACGCGGTTGCCGGGTTTTGGAGCGGGGAGCGAAACGTGTCGCACGAGGTCCAGAGTGACCGGACTCAGCTGGCAGAGCTCTGGCCCTGGCGGTCGGTTCCCTCTGCCTATGGAACCGCCGACCCACAATGAGCGGTCTGCCAGACTCAAGGTTTCGGAGTACCCGCCCCCAAGACCGATAGTCGGTCCCTCGCGTACAGAACCTCCCTTGAGGCCGATTGCTTCAAGTAGGTCTGGTCCTGGCTCGGCACGCACCTCCGAATCCAACCCGTACAGCGAACCAGTGGCCGGATCGAACACCTGCACGAAAGCCTTCTTAATGAGAACTTGGAAGGGCCATGCCATCGGTGCTCCGGTCTCTGCGGCGGAAGTGGTCGTCGAGGGCAAAGCCACTCGTGGGATGACGCAGCCCTGCCGATTGACCCGTAGAACAGCGGCGCCAGCTGAGAACGAAAGACCAAACGTTGCGGGGACCATGCAAGCTCCCAGCACCATAAAAGTGGCGAGTTGACGACGCCATTGCCTAGTCATCAGGAAGTGACCCATGACGGCGCCCCGTCCACCCTTCTGCCGTGACTCTCCCTTTACACAACTTGTACTTTCACGCTTGGGGGATCCGGCCGGTTGACTTGAAGAATGGTCCTTTGCCCGTATCGACCACCTCCAGCCCATCCATCTCGCTATTCGATCGACATCAGGGAGCTTCCTGGAGGCGTCAGCCGATTGAGACGAGATGGCGTTCCCTTCGGCAATGACCCCGAAGATCCCGCGAACGGACGCACCGAAGACCCCCTGGGTGGCGCCGCTCGTGCCTATTTTCAGGTTCCCGACGGTCATCTCATTGAGCTCGTCGTCCCGGCAAGCTCGCCGCCGTCGATCCCTCGCTCCCGAGCGAGGCGCAGAAACTTGGCGATCTAGGAATCGAGCAGAGAGCCGAGGGTACGCAGCGACAACGCGCTAGCCCATCCGAACCCCGATGCGATAGCAACGCGTTGGAAGAGCCCACCTTTTCCAGCAAAACGCGGATCGCCGCCAAACGCCATGCCCATGAGGGCGAAGCTGCCGGCCATCGCCACGCTCGATCCAACCGAATATGACGCCCAGCCAAGGTTCCTCTGCCGAGCGGCGGCGATTGCGCTAGCGATTCCGGCGAGTGGAATTCCGAAGAAGATCGGGATCGCACAGAGATTGTGCAAGGTGCCCTCACGAGTCTCCGCCGCCACGTCCATCACGATGTCGCCCCGTCCGACATCGAGGTCCGTCCTGGGGGGGTAGCCGGCAATCGGATCAGTGACAAAGACTCCGGATCCGATCAGCCCGATGCCCGCTGCTGCTAGTAGCACTGGAACCGCAGCGGGCTCCACCCCCGCGGACGCCGCAGAAGCGCCGATGCAGCCAGCGTGTAGAGGCCTCCGGCAAGTATGAAGTTCGCTCTCTGCTGCCAACCCCCTTCGTTTACGGCGAGTGTGCTGACGGTGTGCCGTTGCCAGCTGTCCCCAGGTCGTCTTGCCCCTATTGCCGAGAAGGTCGCGACAAAGAGCGGACCGGCAGCGGCTCCACCCAGGAGTCGAGCTGCAACCCTTCGGCCGTGTGCGTTTCCGCCTCCCCATTCGTCACACGCTGAGCAGCGGCTGCACCAAACCGGCCCACTTCTTTCGCCACGACAGGGCCAGCATCATGCGTACGGGGAGTGGCGGACCGTCCGGCTGCTCGGCTTCGGGCGCCGACCGGATTGTCTCGTCGAGAGCGCCTACCGCGTACGGCATCTGAGGCTTGGGAATACCCCGGAGGGCTTTCGTCTCCAAGCGGGCCCACTCGTCGTGCGGGATCCATTTGGCGTACATGGGAAGCACTTCGGCGTCCTCGCGGTCCAGATGGGGGAAGAAGAGATCCCGCAGCTCGATCGTGGCCGCATTGATCCCTTCCCTGCCTGCCACGTCGGGCGTCTTCTCGAACGAATCGACGGCGCCGCTGATTTTCTCCATGACACCGACCATCTGTTGGTGGTCCGCTCCGAGTTTGTCGATGAGGGGCTGACTGTCCGGGTACACGCGGGCGAGGGTCGGGAAGTCTTCGGTGTCCTCGTTGTGATGGTGATAGTCAAGGATCGCCGAATAGAACGCCCAGTACGGCCCGATAGAGGACTGCAGAGCCGCCGGCTCGAGTCTTGCAGTGGCATCGACCATCCTGGTCATGCCCAGACGGAACGTGTTGTGGACCACCTGGATGAGCCGGATGTCGGCCCCACCGTTGCTGCCGTTCGCCATTCCGAGGCTCCTCTGATTCAAAAACCGCCTTGGCGCTGGCGCAGGCTAATCCGGCACGGAACCGCCGTCGACCCCCTCGGCCCAGTGAGGCCGCACTTCTTAGCGGGCCTCCAGCGATCTCTTTGGAGAAGGGTGACCCAGACCAACGCCGGCTCGCGGGCATACCCGCCGGATTCTCCAAACGTTTCACTTTCCTACTCTGTGCCGGGTGGATCACGCCCCGTAGGCGGATGTGGTTCAGGCGCTGGGCGCGACGGGGTTGACGTTGTAGCGCAGTTCCCCGGTCGACACGTCGATGTCGTAGTACTCGACACCCGTCTCCACCTGCGGGGCGTCCGCGCCGAAAGCGACGGCGATTTTGTTCGCGGCGTTGCGGACAATGTCGAGGGTCAGCTCGGTAGCAGGTGCAGGACCCAAGGCGTCCACGACCTGCTCGCCGAGCCCGGCTGGCCACCGGATCGGCTGCCACACGAAAGTATCCACGACCCGCAGGGCCAGGGCCTGGGAGTCGGAGATACCGCTCGGATCCCGATCATCGAACAAATCACGCCCACCAGCCAGATCGATGGCAGTCACGTTTCTGCGGGATTGGCACAGTCGGCAGTCGTGGGCTCTTGCCCCGCGAAGCCTGACCAGCTCGGAGGTGACCGGATCGAGGGCGGGCAGTTTGGCGACCTCGAGGAGGAATCTTTCGTGGGCCACCCAGGGATCGGTCTGGGTAGGAGTCGGGATCGGATGCCACTCTTCGCCGAACATCTCACGCCACGCGGCACCGGCGCGAATCATCATGTCCTCCGTCCACAGGGCGAGGACGAACGCTGGGGCACCGGGACCGAGTTCGGCCAGCCCAGCGGTTCGAACATCAGCGGTCATGGATGCCACATCGAGGACCATCTGTACGGCGAAGGCCATCGCGTCGGATTTCGGAACGACAGGCGCAGCCCGGTCGAGACAGGCGCGAGCGGTGGCACGGGCCTGCTCCATCAGGTCGGTCGGCGTAGTCGCGGCGACGGCGTGGATCAATTCGTCCAACGCTGTGAAGGCCATCGGCGCCTGATCCCGGGCGATCACGCCTCGACCTTACTGGTTGGTTAACGCGTCATGTAAGCCCCAAAGGCATGCGCTGGTCTATGCAACCGCCCAGCACCGGGATGGAGGCACTCTGCTCGCGCGCGAAGAGGGTTCAGCAGACAATGGCCGACCCGTAGAAAGGTGCAGAGCCGAAGGAATAGACGCGGCCACAGGTATCGAGCAACGAATAACCAGTGCTTCCCAGACCGGTTATCGCCACCATCGGATGAGTGTCTTGGCCAGCGAAACTTCCCGAGAACGGAAGGTCAAAGGAGAACACCCCGCCGTCGCTGGCCGCGAGGCGATAACCAGAACGCGCAGCTTCCATTCCGACGATCGGCTGATTCAGAACAAGACTCCCTGCGCTGCCATGGAACGGAGCGTTGAACGAAAAGATCCCTCCATCGGAAGCAACCAGCCAATAGCCGCCCGTCGCTTGATCGACCGCCATGCCGACGATCGGCTGATTGAGTGGCAGCCACCCATAGAGCCGTAAAACCCTGCATCGCCGTACCCAAAGACACCTCCGTCTTTGGCCACCAACCAATAGCCCCCACCATCGGGTGTCACCGCTATGCCGACGACAGGCGCGTTGAGTCTCATGCCACCAGTTGAGCCGTAGAACCGAGCAAGGCCGAAGCTGAAGACACCGCCGTCCGCGCCCAAAAGCCAATGACCCTGTGACCCTGGAAGGGCCGCCATCCCGACTATGGGAGCGTTAAGCCGCAGGTTCGCCATGTCCCCATACAAGTTGGCTTGACCGAACCCGTTGTTTGCACTGAACCCATTCACCTGTCCCGAAGTGGTCGCGGTCCAATAGGACGATGTCTGTTGGTCGGACGCAAACGCGCTGGCGCTTTGGCTCACTTGCGTGTTGCAGTTCGGTATCCCAATAGTCTTCTGGAGGCAGCCTCCGGCGCCCTGGCCCTCGGTCCAGGTGATCGAAAAGAGAACCGCTGCGGGAGGGTTGGCCTCGAACTCGCTTGAGAGACTCCACACACTCGATTGTCCTTGCACCGGCGTAGGTTGTTCGCCGTTGGAATCGAATGGAACCGTGACAGGTTCCCCATCGTCTTCGAATAGCCGGGGTGCCGGGCGCTCAGTCCCATCTACGAGTGGACGTGCCCCATATCAGGCTTGTTCAGGGCGACCCGTCAGCGCTCGGCTCGCGTCGGCCAAGGCGTGACCCGCAAGGCGCGTTCCCCGAGATGACGCGCCCAACGGTTCTACCGAGGAAGCCCGTTCGACGCTGCGGCTGGCAGCGCGCCGCATTCGCCCGGAATGGCCTTACGAGGCAGACGAGATGGAACCCTCGAGCCGCTGACCTGGGCTTGTCGGGTGGGCCGTAGAGGACTCGAACCTCTGACCCCTTGCGCGTCATGCAAGTGCGCTACCAACTGCGCCAACGGCCCGTGAACGCAAACCCTACCACCGGCCGAATTCGGCATCCCCGCTGGTCACGAGCCAGGGTCGCCGGCGACAGAACGCCGACCGGTCCCTACAATTGAGTCCGTGACGACAGGCGAGACGAGCTCGGAGCCAGGGACCGCGACTGCCACCAGTCCCCTCCCCGATCTCCAACACCACCTCGACCGCATCGCGACTGAGGGCTACACCGTGCTCCCCGACGCCATCGAGCCGGAGCTGGTCGAAGAGATCGACGACGCCCTCGTCCAGTTGGAGCACGACCTCGGGACGGTCCCCGCCGGCAACCTCTTCGAGGGACTTCACACCTGGCGCGTCTACAACCTCCTTGTCCACGGCGAGACCTTTCAGAAGATCCCGGTACACCCGAACGTGCTCCCCGTCGTGGAGGGCGTGCTCGATCCGGGACTTCTCATCTCGTCCCTCTCCTCCATCGCGATCGGGCCCGACGAGCAACCGCAGCCGATCCACGCCGACGACCAGTTGATCCCGCTCGCCCGTCCCCACATCCCGATCATCTGCAACACCATGTGGGCGATCACCGACTTCACCGAGGAGAACGGGGCGACTCGCCTCGTCCCGGGCAGCCACCTCCGCGACGAGCCTCCCAATCCGCTCGAGCTCTACGACACCATCCCCGCCGAGATGTCCAGGGGAAGCGTCTTGGTCTGGGTGGGCAGCCTCTGGCACGGTGGCGGAGCGAACCGCACCAACGCGCGCCGGGTCGGCATCGCCATGAATTACTGCGCCGGTTACATCCGCCAACAGGAGAATCAGCAGCTCGGCGTGCCGCCGGCGCTGGTCAAGACGTTCCCCCGGCGGCTTCAGGAGTTAGTGGGCTATTCGGTCTACAACGGACTGGTCGGCCACATCGATAAGCAACACCCCGCAAAGGTGGTCCTCGCCGAGAACGAGGACGTCGACATGGTCTGGGACCTGCTCAAGGCCTGACCGGCACCTCGCCCATGCAGCACTCAGGCGGCGGGTGACAGGACGGCCGGTGCCAGTGGCCACATGTAGTCACGCGGATCCACCGGCACCATGCCTTCTGCGAGCCGCCACTCGTCGTAGCTCTGGCTCCACTCACGGTGCCACGCCACCTGATCGGCATGTAGCTGTGCGAGGTCGCACTCCCACAGAGACGGATAGCGCACGGCCAGTGCGAAGAGCACCTCGATCGACGCGAGCGCGTCCGATGTCGCGTCGTGCGGATTCCCCAGCTCGATCCCGTAGTGACAACACAGATCGCCGAGCGTTCGCCGCCCCTCGCGCTCAGAGTCGACGTGCCGGTCGATCACGCCCGCATCGAGCACCGGGCCGCGCCAACCCTGGTCTACGAGGCTGGCTCCGAAGAGCCGAGTCGAGAATCCGTCGAGCATCGTCAGGTCGTAGTCGAGCCGCATCCCCGCCAACGGCACCCCGCGCCGGCCGGCCGCGACCACCGCGTCGGCGACGAGCCCAATGGCGTGTGCCAAAGGCATACCCTCACGACGAGCGCGCTCGGTCGAGATCCCGTGCACCGCCGTCGCCTCCACCGGTATCGCACGCCCGGGATCGATGAGGCCGGACCAGCTGTGCACGACGACCCCCTCGACGACCGACACCAGCGCGTAGGACACGGGCACGTCGTTGAAGCGATCGACCCCGGTCGTCTCGAAGTCCAGACCGAGCACTTCGCCGGTGGCCCATGCACCCATGAGGCGAGCTTGCCAGCGGGTTGTGACAGAACCGCGGATACCCGTGCGGCGAGTGAACCGCCAGACGCTGCGCCGGACAGCTACGGTCCTGCCGATGCGACGCCGGCAGCCACGCCCGCCAAGACTCCGGCACCGGGTCGCTCTCCGACCGGCGGTGGCCACCACGTGCACGCTGATGTGCACGATGGTCGTGACGGCCGGGCTCACCGTGCCCACCACGTCCCCGGCGAACGCCACCGAGCCGTCGGGCGCCGTCGCCGACCCCGCCGCCCTCGTCCATCCTCTCGATGGGACCGGCACCGGCCCGGTCAGCCCCGGCACGGTCGGCGAGTTTCCTGGCGCTGACACCCCGTTCGGCATGATGCAGTGGAGCCCCGACACGAGTCCCGACGCCGTGCAGTCCGGCGGCGGCTACGACTATGCCGACTCGCAGGTCAACGGGTTCAGCCTGACCCACCTGAGCGGCACGGGCTGCCCGTCCTATCAGGACGTCCCCATCCTTCCGACCGTCGGCGCCGTCGCGACGGCGGGAGCGCGGACCACTCCGCAGGCCACGACGGCGTCCTTCTCCCACCAGCGTGAGTCGGCGACTCCCGGCCGGTACCAGGTCGAGCTCGGCCCCACGCCCATCGGCGTGACGTTGGCGGTCACGACGCGCACGGGGATCGCCAGCTTCGACTTCCCTGCCACTACACAGGCCAACGTCCTCTTCAAGGTGGCCGACAGCGCCAACGCCGCGACCGCGCCCACCGACGTGCACGTCGTCGGGCACGACGAGGTCGAGGGCCAGGTGAGCAGCGGCCAGTTCTGCCAGACCGGGACGAACTACACGCTGCACTTCGTGGCGCAGTTCGACCGCCCCTTCTCCGCAGCGGGAACCTGGACCAGCGCAGGTCCGGCCGCCGGCGACACCTCGTGCACCGGGACGAGCTGCGGCGCGTACGTGACGTTCGACACGGGGTCGCAGCACCAGGTCCTCATGAAGGTCGGGATTTCGTTCGTGAGCGACGCCGACGCAGCACAGAACCTCAAGGCGGAGGATCCCGGGTGGTCGGTGGCCAGGGTCGCCGCAGCAGCACACCAACAGTGGAACGAGATCCTCGACCGCATCGCGGTGGGCGGTGGCACAGCGGCCGAGCAGCACACCTTCTACACCGCGCTCTATCACTCGTTGCTCTTCCCCAATGTGGTGTCCGACGTCAACGGGGACTATGCGGGCAGTGACGGCAAGACCCATATCGACCATGGGCGCCAGGAGTACGCCAACTTCTCCGAATGGGACATCTACCGCAGCGAGATACAGCTCGAGTCCCTCCTCGACCCCCACGCCGTCGGTGAGATGGTCCAATCCCTCGTCGACGACGCGGAGCAGGGGGGCTGGCTGCCCAAGTGGGCCATCGTGGGCGGCGACGAGTCACAGATGAACGGCGACTCGGCAGATCCGATCATCGCCGACGCCTACGCCATGGGCGCACGCAACTTCGACGTCACGACCGCCCTTCGATACATGGTCAAGGGTGCGACCCAGTCCGAGAGCAATCACGGCCTCGAGATCGAGCGCCAATACCTGAGCCAGTACCTCACCCAGCACTACATCAACGCGGGATCGCTCGACCTGACCTCCATCGACTATTCGATCGGCGGCTCGGCCACCCTCGAGTACGCCATCGACGACTTCTCCATCGCCCAGATCGCCGCGGCGCAGCACGACTCGTCGGTGGCCACCACCATGATGGGACGAGCCTCCAACTGGGAGTACCTCTTCAACCCGGCCACCGGGTACATCCAGGCTCGGGGCAACGACGGGAGCTTCCCGCCGGGATTCGCGTTCCAGGCGTCCCAACTGGAGCCGGGCGGCCAGACGGGCTTCGAGGAGGGCAACGCGATCCAGTACACGTGGTACGTCCCCCAGAACCTGGCCGCACTGGCGACCCTGATGGGCGGCGACAACGCCGCCACCGCCACGCTGGAACGCTATTTCACCCAGCTGAACGCCACGCCGCGACGCTCCCTACGACTGGTCGGGCAACGAGCCGAGCGAGTGGGACCCCTGGGAGTTCGACTACTTCGGCGCGCCCGAGCAGACCCAGCGCGTCGTCCGTGCCATCGCGGACGAGGAGTACGCCGACGCACCGGTCGACGAACCGGGCAACGACGACCTCGGCGCCATCTCCTCGTGGTACGTCTGGGCCGCCATCGGGCTCTTCCCCGTGACCCCCGGCCAGGCGAACCTCGCCCTGGCGAGCCCGCTGTTTCCCTCCGTGACCATCGCCTTGCCGGACGGCCACCGCCTCGTCGAGCGAGCCCCGGGGGCGGCGGCCTCCCGGCCCTACATCCGGACCCTCCGCGTCTCGGGCATCACGCGGCCCGCGACCCCGGCCCCCGCGTGCGGGACTGCCCCGTCGAACCCTCCGACCCCATCGGAGTGGGACATGCCGTGGCTGCCCGCCTCTGCGATCAAGACCGGGGGCACCCTGACCTTCGCGCTTTCCGCGACGCCGGACACGTCGTGGGGATCGGCACCCTCGGACAGCCCACCGTCCTACGGCGCCCATGAGCTCGACGCCGTCGGCTACTCGCAACCCAGCGGGGCCACCCAGCTGACGGTCGGCACCCCTGGCACGCTCGACCTCGGAGCGACAGCGGTCGCTGCGCGGCCGACCTCGATCCTCTGGACGGTTGCCTCGCCACCTCCAGGCCTCAGCGTCGCGCCCCCGACGGGCACGTTCGCGGCCGGGACGTCCTGCACTTCGGAACCTGGGCAGAGCGTGCCGGTCACGCTGACGGCATCGGCCGCAGGGTCCTACGTGCTCCGCATCACGATGCAGACCACGCAGGGCCAGTCACTTCCCCCCGTGGTGGTCGACGTCGACGTCAGTCCCTGATCAGCCAACGCCCGACACCTCCGCCGTCACCCGGTCCGGTCCTGCTTAGCCGCCGCTGAGCGTGGCGCCGCCCACCGCCGTGATGCCCGCCGTGGCGATCATGAACCCGTTCCCGTTGCCCAGCCTGCACGTGACACCCGCCGGCGACGAGGCACATGTGAATGGTCCGAGGGTGATCGTCTGTCCGTACTGCAACGTGGGCGTCCCCTCACCGGGATTCGAGAGGCACTGCTGGCCGGTGCACTTGGTCACGGTGCCGTCGGTCTTCAGGACGGCCGACTGCGCAGGCGAGAACGTCAGACACAAGGTCTGCGTGATCATGCTGGAGCCGAAGTTGTTGTCGATCTCGCAGCTGATGTTCTTGGAGGGCGAGAAGAACTCGGTCCCGGTCGCCGTCTGTGGTACCAAGGTCGCGCTCGTCGCCGACGTCGTGGTGGTGGTGGTGGTCGTCGTCGACTGCGCCGCAGACGACGTGCTCGTGCTCGAGCTCGCCGGACGCGATGTGGTCGTCGTGCTGGCGGTCGTCGAGGTTGTGTTCGTCGTGGACGGCCCGCTCGAGCACGACGCCAACAGCACGGCACCAGCCACCATCACAACAATCAACACGGCGCGCCGCACGAACAGCAGCCTCGGCATTCGCCGAGCGTAGGTCTGGCTGGCGGCAGAACCGCGCATCCTCGCTCAGTAGAATAGGTGTGAGAACGATCGCGCAGTCGTTCCGCGAGACGCTGGAGTGCCATGTCCGACACCGTCGACAGCTTGATCCTCGACCTCCTCGAGTGGATCGGTCCCGCCTCGAAGCCCTACGACGAAGTGATGGACGCGTGGCGTACCTCGTGCCCGAGGTTGCCTGTCTGGGAGGAGGCGAACCGACGCGGTCTCCTTCGGCGCTCGCAGGACCAGGACAACCGCGCCATCGTGTCCGTGTCGGCGGCCGGGTCTCGGCTTCTCGACGCGCACCGCAGTCCCTCGGTCGTCTAAATCCACTGTCGGAGTTCGGGAATGGACACCCATGAAATGGCCGTCGACACCACGCGGTCGCGCGTCGTCGACATCACCACCGAGCTCGCTCACTTCTGTGCGGGTCACGGCGATGGGCTCGTCAACGCGTTCGTGCCGCACGCAACGGCCGGCCTCGCCCTCATGGAGACCGGGTCAGGTTCCGAAGCCGACCTCGTCGCCGCCCTCGAACGGATCCTTCCTCGTGACGATCGGTACCGCCATGCCCACGGCTCAGTCGGACACGGCGCCGATCATCTCCTCCCGGCGCTCATCAGCCCGTCCGTCACCCTTCCGGTGATCGGGGGCCGGGTGGCCGTCGGCAGGTGGCAGTCCCTGGTGCTGGTCGACCTCAACGTGGACAACCCGCAGCGACGCGTCCGCCTGAGTTTCGTCCCCGCCTGACCTCAGCTTGCCCGCCGCCCCCTCGCATCAAATCGGTTCGGAATATCTGCCACCTGCGCCAGACGTGGCCGCAACCACTGCCGGACCACCGTGAGAACTTCGCTGAACCGCACCACACCAGGCTCTGTCCGAGACTCCTTCGTCCGAGTCTCCTTGGTGACGTCGCCTCCTTCCGCAAGGGCATCTACCAGGATCCCGATCAAGGCAGGCACCTCGTGCAACTCGACTGGTGTCGACGCCACACAGATCCGGTCGCGCCAGTGGCTGAGGACCACTTTGTGCCGCTCGGGATGCCTGGTCACCCGTAAGGACGCCCCGCGATCGCGGGCGTCGGGGATGGCGATGGACCGATGTCTCATGAGATCACTTTCTGCCCGCGCCGGGCACCCGTCAAGGTCCCTCACTCAGGCTCCCGGGTAACCTCACCACGCCTCGGGATCTCTGTCGACGCTGCGGCATGCCCTGGGCGAAGAGTCGAGGGAGGGCGACGTGGCAGAGATGAAGGCCGTACAGGTGACGGGACACGGCGCGCCCGGCGACGTCCTCGCGGTGCGGACGATCGAGCGTCCCGAGCCAGGTCCGGGCGAGGTTCGCGTGAAGGTCCACGCGGCTTCCCTCAACTTCAACGACATCGATCGCTGCCGGGGGAACCTGGTCTCGGTACCCACGCCGCCGCCGTTCACGCTCGGCATGGATGCCTGTGGTGTCGTCGACGCGGTGGGCGGGGGTGCAGACGAGTGGCTCGGGAAGCGTGTCGTCGCCATCACGAAGAATGCGCTCGGCGGCATTGCCGAATACGCGATCGCCGACGCGATCTCGGTCTTCGACGCCCCGCCGGGCTTCGACGACGCCGAGGCAACTGCGTTCTTGCTGACGTTCCAGACGTCGCATCTCGCGCTCTTCAAGCGGGGACGGCTCCAGGCTGGGGACACGCTGGTGGTCCACTCCGCGGCGAGCGGGCTGGGAACCGCCGGGATCCAGTTGGGCAAGGCCGCCGGCGCCCGGGTCATCGCAGTGGCCGGCGGGGCCGAGAAGGTCGCCCTCTGCACGTCGCTGGGCGCGGATGTCGTGGTCGATCACACCGCGGAGGACTTCGTCGAGGCGGTCCTGGCAGCCACCGGAGACGCCGGAGCCAACGTCGTCTACGACCTCGCCGGAGGCGACTTCGTCGAGCGCTCCTGGCGCTGCACGGCGCACGGCGGACGCTATCTGGCCGTCGGGTTCGCGGACGACGACGCCAATGGCATGACCGGGCGGCCTCTGCGGATGGCCTGCATCGGGAATATCGACATAGTGGCCGTGATGCTGGCCTGGGTGGACTCGGTGGACCCCGGCATGCGGCGCTTCGGCTTCAACCCCTTCGGGCGCGACGTGGCCGACGAGATCCATGCCGACCTCTTGGACCTGGCCGCAACCGGAAAGATCCACCCGGTCATTGGCGAGCGGGTGTCCATGGAGCAAGCCGGTCGGGCGCTCGACGAGCATGAGGCGCGCCGTTCGATCGGCCGCACAGTCGTCGTGATCGATGGCAGCCCGGCGGTGGGCGCGCAGACATGAGTGACGCGGAGTACACGTGGCGCGACGCTGAGTTGCGCAGCCGCCCACTGCGCGCCTTCAACTGGGCCGGCCGACATTTGGACCGGCTCGGGATCGAGTTGCCGTCGCTCAACCCCTCCTCGGTCATGAAGGCAGCCACCAAGTCAGCGGGATCGGACGACTTCGGCAGTGACTCGTTCCGTGAGCCCCTCGACGTGTTCCTCCGCTCCTGCAACGACGAGGCCGAGTTGACCCCATTCGGCCGCCTGCTCGTCTCGAAGATGCTCTCGTCGGCGCTGGCGAACCGCATCGAGGTCCACCGGTGGTCCCTCGAGCACCCAGAGGTTCGCGACGAGTGCATCGACAGTCCTTGGATCATCGTCGGGCTGCCCCGCACCGGCACCAGCCTTCTCTCCAACCTCCTCGGACTCGACCCAGTGGCACGGCCTCTCCTGCAGTGGGAGGCGGCCCATCCCGTTCCCCCGGCCACGCTCGAAGAGGCGGCTGAGGATCCGCGCATTGCGCGCACGGCCAAGAACCTCGACGGGCTCATGAAACTGAACCCGCCGCTCAAGGCCATGCACCCGTTCGGGGCCACCTTGGCCGAAGAGTGCGTCTCGCTCTTCATGTACGACGTGCGCACGCTCGCACTGGAGACACAGGCACATGTGCCGTCGTACGCTCGCTGGCTCGAGAACACGGACATGGCACCGGCCTACGCCCAGCACCGCCTCACCCTCCAGACGCTGCAGTCACGGCAACCGACAGAGCGCTGGGTTCTCAAGACGCCCAATCATCTCTGGCACCTCGACGCGATGCTGACCGCCTATCCGCACGCTCGGATCATCTGGACCCATCGCGATCCAGGCCCAGTGGTCACGTCACTGGCCAGCTTGGCCAACGCCAGCCAACGCCTCTTGACCAGTCGGCGTGACCCGCGTCCCACGGCTGAGGAATGGAAGCGCAAATGTGCCTTCGCTCTTCGCTCGGCGATGTCCTTCGACGAGCATGCCGAGGACGGCTGGTGCCAACACCTCCACTACGGCGCCCTGATGGCGGATCCCGTCGAGAGCGTCCGCCAGCTCTACCGCCGCTACGGCGAGGAGGTGGGGTCGCTGCACGCCCGGCGCATGCGCACGTTCCTCGAGCAGCGGCCCCAGGACGCATTTGGCCGTCATCGCTACGACCCTTCTGATTTCGGCTGGACCTACCCCGGCCTGGCCTCGGAGTTCAACGACTACATCGAGCGCTACGGCATCGAAACGTCAGGCGCCCGGTAGCCATCGGCCCTGCTCCCCCGCTCAGCCGTCATCGACGGGCCTCGGCTGAGCCGGAATGCGCTTGCAAAGAATCCGGTCCGCTGGGTTGCTAGTGTGCCCGGCAAACAGGAACGTGTTCTACGGACGTCGCAGGCGAGTGGCGACTGGGAGTTCGGAATTGTCCGGGGGGTTGACCATGAAGAAGACCACTGGCATGCGAGCGACAGCGACGGCGCTTTTGCTGACGGCGCTGACGGCGACGGGGGTGATGATCGCACCCTCGGTAAGCGGGGCCTCGTCGGGCATTTCCACGACCAAGTTCGGCACGCTCCCCTCCCCTTGCGGGAAGGGTCACGCCACCGGCGCGACGGATCAGGGTGTCACCAACTCCACCATCAACATCGCCTACGGGGACGACCGTGGCTTCTCCGGACTTCCCGGCCTCGACCAGGAGATGGGCGACGCGGTCAAGGACATGATCGCCTGGTGCAACGCGCAGGGCGGGATCAACGGCCGCAAGATCGTAGGTGACTACTACGACGCTGCAGTGCTTAACGTCGGATCGGTCATGACGCAGGCGTGCAAGCAGGACTTCATGTTGGTCGGCGAGGGCTTCGCACTGGACGGCACGGCCGAGCAGACCCGCCTGGGCTGCAACCTGGCGTCCGTCCCGGGCTTCACCGTCGCTCCAGTGGTGGCCAACGCGTACGAGATGTATCAGGCGTCGCCGAACCCGGCCAACGCAAGCCCCGTCTCGAGCGCGTATCAAGCCGAGAAGCTCTTCGGTTCGAAGACGAAGCACGTCGGCGTCTACGACTCCACCCTCTCCACTCAGGAGGCGTCCACTGCGAAGGCCGTCCAGGCCTTCACCAAGACCGGATGGAAATTCCTTCCCAACTGCAGCGTGAACATCGACTACAACGGCGAGGCGAACTACACACCGTTTATCCAGAAGCTCCAAAGCTGTGGGGCACAGATCATCTTCAACGACGCCACGCCCGGGCCGACCCTCTACGGCGCCTTCGAGGCGGAGAACCAGCTCGGCTACGACCCGATCTGGGTCATGGACTCAGGCTCCTACACCGCCTCCTTCGCGCAGTGGAACACCGCGGGCCTGGCCAACAACGTCTACGTCCGCATCTCCTACGAGCCACTCGAGGCGGCCAAAGTCGTCCCGGCCGTCTCCCAGTACTTGGCCATCGTCAAGAAGTACGGCGGCCTCACCTCACAGCTGGGCGAGCAGGCCACGTCGTCGTTCCTCCTCTGGGCCACCGAGGCCAAGGCGTGCGGCTCGACCCTCACCCGGCAGTGCATGATCAACAAGCTCTCCACGGTGACCAGCTGGACCGGTGGGGGCCTCAACGCGTCGGGCAATCCGGCCAAGAACATCCCCCCGAATTGCGGGGTCTTGATGAAGCTCGACAACACCAAGTGGGTGCAGGCATACCCGAAGAAGCTCGGAACCTTCGACTGCTCGCCGAAGTACGTCGTGTCGAACACCGGCTCCGTCATCGGTACCACGCTCAACGCCCAGGGGTACGCGACGCAGTACGCGACCTCGACTGTCATCAAGCCGCAGGGGTGAGCGCCCGGCAGGTCCACGTACTGGCGCCGTGACCTGAGCGACGGCAGCTCCGGCCATGCACCTGTTCCTCACGTACACAATTCTCGGCCTGGTCACCGGTTCCGTCTACGGGATCGCGGCCTCTGGGCTCGTCTTGACCTATACGACATCGGGCATCTTCAACTTCGCCCAGGGCGCCATGGCCATGATCGCGGCGTTCACGTACTGGCAGCTCCGCTTCGGCTGGAACTGGCCGGCGCCGCTGGCGCTCTTCACCGTGATCGCGGTGTTGGCACCGCTGCTTGGCATCGTCCTCTATGGCGGCATCATGCGGGGTCTGCGGCAGACCTCCGATGTGACCAAGATCGTGGTCACAATCGGCATAGCGCTCGGGCTGATCGCGTTGGCTCAGTGGATCTGGAACCCCGGCGTGTTTCGGACCGACCAGTTGTTCTTTGGCGTGGCGGCGAAATTCAAGTTCCTCGGCGTCTACGTCACCGATCACGAAGCCATCGCCCTCGGGTGCGGCGTCCTGATCGCGGTGGGCATCCGCCTGCTCTTCACGAGCACTCGCACCGGCGTGGCCATGCGGGCGGTGGTCGACAGTCCTGACCTCCTCCAGCTGAACGGTGGGCGTCCCGAACGGCTGGCGGCGTTCTCGTGGGCGCTCGGCGCCGCACTCGCCGCCTTGGCCGGCATTCTCATCACCCCAATCAGCGGCGGCACTCTCGACGTTCACGTGTTGACCCTGCTCGTGCTCGACTCAATCGCGGCCGCTATGTTCGGGCGGCTCCGCAGCATCTGGATGACCTTCGCCGGCGCGCTGGTCCTCGGACTGTCGACCACCTACGTGCTCGGCTACTTCCCGTCGTCGTGGTCCTGGGCCTCGGACTTCCGTATCGCCCTGCCGATGATCACCCTGTTCGTCGTCCTGTTGGTGCTCCCCCATGACCGGCTCCGCGGCGCCACGCTGCTGCGCACGAGGGAGCGCTTCACGGTCCCCACCATGCGCTCGGCCGTGACCTGGGGTCTCATCCTGTTGCTCGCGGTGTTGGCGCTCGAGCAGATCATGGGCACCAACGACATGTCGACGCTCACGCTCGGCGTCACCTACGGCATCATCGCCCTCTCACTCACACTGCTCACTGGGTATGCCGGTGAGATCAACCTGGCCCCGGTCTCTTTCGGCGCCATCGCGACGATCATCGTGTTCCACCTGGGCCTCTCGGGCACCGGACTCAACCAGAGGATTACGATCTGGGGGCTGTTCCTCGGCGTCGTCGTCACTGCTCTGGTCGGTGGCCTGATCGCGCTGCCCGCCCTCCGGCTCCGGGGCCTCTACCTGGCGCTGGCCACCCTGGCCTTCGGCGTCTTCGTCTCCGACATGATCCTGAACGACATTGCCCCGCACGTCCTGCCGATCTTCCACGTCCACTTCTCGATCTTCCCCAACGGGACCTTGCAGATTCCCCCCCTCAAGCTCGGTCCGATCGACCTCAGCTCGGCGAAGACCTTCCTCACCGTCTCGACGATCGTCTTCGTCCTGATCGGCATCGGCCTGATAGCCCTGCGGCGCAGCCAGTACGGCCGGCGACTGACCGC
Organism: uncultured Acidimicrobiaceae bacterium; assembly: GCA_963725895.1. GTDB lineage: Bacteria > Actinomycetota > Acidimicrobiia > Acidimicrobiales > RAAP-2 > Bog-473. The sequence goes on from CAVSAJ010000001.1 coordinate 814,020, forward strand.
CATGAAGGACAGTCCGGCGGCGGCAGCCACCCTGGGACAGAACCTGGTCAAGCTCAAGTTGTCCGTGTTCATGCTTTCGGCGGCAATCGCCGGCATCGGAGGCGTCTTGCTCTCGGCGGCCACCGTCAGCGTCACGGCGACGACGTACATCATCTTCGTCAGTCTCGCCCTCGTGATGCTGACGGTGGTCGGGGGGATCGGCAGCGTGGCCGGCGCCCTCATGGGTGGCATCCTGGCCGGCACCGCCTTCCAGGTGCTGAACACGACGTTCACGAACCTGAGCATGGACCGCGGTGGCGGGGGCTTCTGGAGCGTCATGGCCAACCTGGCTCTGGTGGCGCCGGCCCTGGTCGGCGTCAGCCTGGGCCGCAATCCGAGCGGAGCCGTGTCGCAGATCGTGGCGACCTACAGCCCCCTGTGGCGGGTCAAGGGCGTGCTCGCCCTCGGCGTGGTGGCCGAGGGCGTCGTCTACCTCCTCGCGTTGACCAAGGTCATGGGGAACTGGTGGTTCGTGCTGGCCACTGGAGTCATCGCGTTGGTGTTGCCGGGGCTCGCCCGGGTGATCCGGCCCGACGCCTTCCGCACCCCCGACGCTTCCGCAGCGACGCGCCCTTCGCCGGCCGCGCCCACGTCGGTGGTGACAAACCAGGTTCCAAGGGTCCGAGGAGTCGTCGATGCCCGCTCTTGAGGTCGCTGGCGTCTCAATGGCCTTCGGCGGCGCCCAGGTGTTGAGCGACGTGTCAGTCGCGGTCGCGCCCCGAGGGGTCACCGGGCTCATCGGGCCCAACGGTGCCGGCAAGACCACGCTGTTCAACGTGGTGAGCGGGCTGATGGCGCCAAAGTCGGGGCGGATCATGATCGAGGGCCGCGACGTCACGAAGGCCGGCCCCGCATCCCGGGCTCGCCGAGGACTGGCCCGCACGTATCAGCGGCTCGAGTTGTTCACGTCACTGACGGTGCGTGACAACATCCGGGTCGCAGGAGAGATCCGCAACTCGTGGGGCCGGCGGGGGCGGATCGACGTCGGTGCCGAGACTGATCGCACCGTTGAGCTCGTGGGCCTGGGCGACGTCGCCGACCGCGAGGTGAGCGAGCTCCCCACGGCCCGGGCTCGAGTAGTCGAGGTCGCGCGGGCGCTCATGACCCAACCCCGAGTGCTGTTGCTCGACGAGCCCGCTTCGGGTCAGACCGAGCAGGAGACCGTGGCTTTCGGGAAACTGCTACGCCAACTCGTCGACGAGCGCGACCTCGCCATCTGCCTCGTCGAGCACGACGTGAGCCTCGTCATGGGGACATGTGAGCTGATCTTTGTCCTGGACTACGGAGAGATCATTGCACGTGGGACCCCCGACGAGGTGAAGAACGACCCCGCGGTCGTGAATGCCTACTTGGGCACGCCATGAGCGACGCGACGAGCGCGGCGCCCATCCTCGAACTCCGGGACATCCGTGCCGGTTACGGACCGATCGAGGTAGTGCACGGGGTGAGTCTCGTCGTTCCGGCCGGGTCCGTGGTCGCGTTACTCGGACCGAACGGCGGCGGCAAGACCACGCTGCTCAACGTCTGTGCGGGCACGCTCGCTCCCATGAGCGGCGAGGTGCGCTTCGACGGTGAGCCCGTGACGTTCGTCTCGGCGGACGGGCGCGCTCGGCGCGGCATCTGCACGATTCCTGAGGGTCGTGGCATCTTTCCGAACCTCACCGTCCGGGAGAATCTCTTGATGGCGACGCAGGTCGGAGTCCCGATGGGCCAGATCGAGGACGTGGCCTTCTCGCAGTTCCCACGCTTGACCACCAAGCGCAAGCAACTCGCCGGCACCTTGTCGGGCGGCGAGCAGCAAATGCTGGCATTGGCCCGGGCCTTCGCGACGAATCCGACGATGCTTCTCCTCGACGAACTATCTCTCGGTCTCGCGCCGATCGTCGTGGCCGAGTTGTACGACAAGGTGCGCGAACTGGCATCAAACGGTCTCTCTATCTTGCTGGTTGAGCAGTTTGCCCGCACCGCATTGCCCATCGCTGATGCCGCCGCCGTCATACTGCAAGGCGTCGTCGCGCACAAGGGATCTCCAGCCGAGATGGAAGAGGCGCTGTCGGCGAGCTACCTCGGCGGCTGACTCGGACGTCACGGTTACCGTTACTGACTCCGTTGGCAATGAGCAGCAGATAAGTGACGTTTGGACAGTCACTGGTGCGTGTGCCGGAGGCCCCTGGACGTAGCAGCCTCTCGTTTCTGTCCTTCCATCAACTGAGCAGACCGTCGTCGTGACGCCGTCGCTGGGAGTATGCAGCCATTCGCCGTCGAACGGGCAGTCCGTCAAGTGCCGATCGCTTTTTCGATACCTCCGACAGGCCCCCGCTTCGGCGGTGTCGGTCGCGCTCTTCTGCAGCTAGTGACGTGAGTCAGAAATAGCCATACTCGGGGGAATTTTCCCGTGACCGCTCGCGTTGTCTCCGTCGTAAGCGACGATGGGAGGCACAGATGCGGCGGTCGGTACTCGAACCATTGGTGCTCGGCGACGACGAGCGCGCGACGTTGGAGCGCTGGGCGCGACGGCCCAAGAGCTCCCAGGCGCTGGCCCTTCGTTGTCGCATCGTCCTCGAGTGCGCGCGTGGGGGGCACAACAACGAGGTGGCCGAGCGCATGGGCATTGGTCGAGCCGCCGTCGGCAAATGGCGGGCGCGGTTCTTGGCCGATCGCCTGGAGGGCCTCCACGACGAGCCGCGACCGGGCGCACCGCGCACCATCGGTGACGACGCAGTCGAGGCGCTCATCGTCAAGACGCTCGAAGAGACGCCCGCCGACGCCACCCACTGGTCGACGAGGTCCATGGCCAAGGCGACCGGGATGAGCCAGTCGGCCGTGTCGCGCATCTGGCGGGCCTTCGGGCTCAAGCCCCACCTGGTCGAGACCTTCAAGCTCAGCCCCGACCCGCTCTTCGTCGAGACGGTGCGCGACGTCGTTGGCCTCTACGTCAACCCCAGAGGGAGCCCTGGTGCTCTGCGTCGACGAGAAAACCCAGGTCCAAGCGCTCGATCGCACCGCCCCGGTGCTTCCTTTGCGTCCGGGCCTACCCGAGCGGCGCACCCACGACTACGTGCGCGGCGGCACCACCAACCTCTATGCCGCCCTCGACGTGGCCTCCGGGCACGTGATCAGCGACATGACGGATCGCCACCGGGCCGTTGAGTTCCGCCAGTTCTTGAACCTGATCAAGCGAAGCGTCCCCGACGATCTCGACGTCCACCTCATCGTCGACAACGTCTCGACGCACAAGACCCCTGAGATCCGCCGCTGGCTGGTGCGCCACCCCCGCTTTCACCTCCACTTCACGCCCACCTACAGCTCGTGGATCAACCTCGTCGAACGCTGGTTCGCCGAGCTCACCACCAAGTGGCTCAAACGCGGCACCCATCGCTCGACCAAAGAACTCGAAGCCTCCATCACCAACTGGGTCGACACCTGGAACGACGACCCGAGGCCATTCGTCTGGCACAAAAGCGCCGACGAGATCCTCGACACGCTCGCCGGCTACTGCGCGCGGATCTCTGACTCACGTCACTAGGACGAAGACGCCCCGAACTCGATATTTGCCTGGCCGACCTTCGTCTGGCCGTCTTCTGTATGGACGTACAAGTAGACGTAGCACTGGTCCGGACCCGAGGAGCTGCAGCTCACCGAATTGCCCGTATTCGAAGTGAACGACTGCGCGACCGTGAGTGGAATCTTGAATCGGTGGTCCGTGACCTTTATTCGTACCTCCTCGGCGGTGTCGCAGCCCAAGCTTGCAGGGACCTTATTTGAAGCACACTCCTCGACAGTGACTTCTTTATGCAAACGGATGCCGCGTGCCTTGACTTTGACGCTCTGTCCATTGCTGAGGTCAGTGCTTGGCTTCACTTTGAAGACGATCGGAAGGGCGCCAGCTGGCGCCGGGGTAAACGCCAACGATGCGACGCTTAGAGCCAAGGCACCACAAGCACCGGCGCCAAGATGGAAGGCCTTCTTTGCTCGCATGACTCTCACCCTCTCCTAGCGACTACCCCGGCAGGATAGAAGGTGGCGTCGAACCATGCCTGGAAGATCAGCAAGTGTTCACAATCCGATCAGCGGGAACGTACGCTCAGGCCGTGGCACGGAAGCCGTCAGTGCGCACCGGTCCCAGAAGAACGCCTACGGGTGACAAAAGTGTGTCCGAACACTGCGCCCAGGGTGATCACTGCACCCATCGCGATGAACCACGTCACGAGGGTAAAGACCACCCCGATTGTTCCATACAGGTGGCTGTCGGAGACGAGGGTTGAAGAGAAGTAGAGCGATGCGAACGCACCGAGCCCAACCCAGAAGACCCCAGTGGCAAGCGCGGCGGGGAACAACCGCCGCCACGGCTCCCTTCCGTGCAGCAGAAAGTGGAGGCCCCACCAGAAGAGAGCGTTCACGATCACCAAATTGCCCAGGCCCAAGAACACTCGGCCGGTCGGACGATCACGAAGTGGCCGGCTTATCACCGCATCGACATAGACCTCCGCCGCAGCCGCCAGAGCCCACACAAGCCAGCGAAGCACATTCAACCATCCCCGAACGTCCGGATGATCGAAGATCTTCACGTAGAGCCTCTGGACCGAGCGCGCAACCGCGATCGTTCCTGCCAAAGAGAGGACCAGGCTGACGACGAGGCCGAAGTTCAAGCCGTCATGCGATGACGTGAAGACGGCGTCGACGATGTGAGCCCCTTCCCGATTCAGTCCAAACGTGTGGCGATGTCGTCGTTCACGCGGCTATTCGCGAACGCGCTAAGGAGGATGATCAGCGGAAGGACAGCAAGAACGAGGCCCCGAACAGAATGATCCAGTTTCCGAACTCCACATCGCCGAGGCCCTTGATCAGGTCCTGTGCAGCGGATCCCTCGTAGCGGTTACGCCACCGGCCAACAGCAGTCCGCTGGCGTTGCTTCGCAGGGTCCGCCCGACGCTGCCCTCGATGTAAGTGTTTCGATCCACCACGGCCCGAGGCTATTCCTGGGTTATCCATCTGCTGCGGATCACCTGCCCTGCCGGGGCACGAATCGCCAGACGATTCGCCCACAGTCGATAGTCAGACGCGATCGGGTAGTCCCGTTCTCACTCAGCGACACAAGAGCCGGTCAGGTACGATCCAGCCGCGCGGAGCTCAGCCGTGAAGGCCAGCCTGATGCCGTCAGGATCGCCCCGAACCGGCAACGTGACACCTCGACCGTCCCTTGGAAAGCATCTCAACTCGCCATGGGCCCGAATGGCTCGATCAACGTAGAGACCTCGGATCACCCTAGGGGTTTCGTCTGGCTGGGCCCAAACCCTCTAGCGATCGCCGGCCGCGACGCGCATACTGGAATTGCGAACGAAACGAGGAGGGCTGGCAGACACGACGTAACCCATCGAGTCTGCGGTGATACCGGATTCAACCCGCCTTTCACGGCGAGACTCGTTGCCTCGCCGCCTCACTCCTTTGCCCCGTGGGAAGTGGAGGGTCGTTCGTCGAGAGCACCTCTCGGTCTCGTGAGGAGGGCCATTTCGGGGGGCGGAGGTGAAACCATGGATGAAAAAGGTGAAGGCTGGCGCATTTTCGCAGCCGTCGTGCTCGGAGTCGCGGGCATCATGCGGGTGTTCGACGCATCTGGGCATTCCGCTACCACGGCGTGCTCCCACAGAACTTCGAGGACGCCATCTTCGGGCACAGCCTGAGGACTTACGGCTGGGTGTATCTCATCGTGGCCATCGTGCTTATCCTGTGTGCATTCGGGGTGATGGCGCGGTCTCAGTTCAGCCGATGGATCGGGATCTTCGCCGGGGCGGTCATGGCGATCAGCGCGATCTGGTGGATGCCCTTCTACCCCGTGTGGTCCCTTACCTACATCTTCGTCGGTGTCCTCGTCATTTACGGACTGGCGGCCTATGGTCAGCGCGAAGTGACAACGTAGCCCGATGACCTTTGGTGCGGTTGTCTCCGTGGAAGTCAAGTGCCGCATTCGTGAACCTGAGACCCTACGTAGGCGTCAAGATATTCAGCGGCAGAAAGGAGAAGCCATGGGATCGAGGGTCGTTGCTCCAACACTGACCGATGAGGAACTCGCTGATTTTCTCGCCCTCACCAGGGGCGCCGATACCGTCGAGTTGAAGTTAACGGTGCAACTTTCCGATCGGAGCCGAGCGGGAGCGGCGCTCGGAGTAGATCCTCTCGATGGTCAGATCCGCCAGGTTTACTTCTTTGACACGCCCGACTTGGCACTCAACCAGAGAGGTCTGGTCGTTCGCGCCCGTCGCGTCCAGAAGAAGGGCGACGACTCTATCGTAAAGCTCCGTCCCATAGACCCGAAGAAGCTGTCACCGGAGCTGCGGGCCTCTCGAAGTTTCGGTGTCGAGGTCGACGCGATGCCGGGCGGCTACGTGTGTTCCGGATCGATGAAGCACACTCTCGATCCGACGAAGGTCAAAGATTCGGTAGCGGAGAGAGTTCCTATCCACGAGCTCTTCTCCGAGGAGCAGTGTTCTCTTTACTCCGAGTACGCGCCCGAGGGCGTCGAGTTGGACGATCTCGCAATCCTGGGACCGATTCTGGTCCTGAAGGTGAAGTTCGCGCCCGAGGGCTATGCCCGGAAGCTCGCCGCAGAGCTCTGGCTCTATCCCGACAACTCGATGATCCTCGAACTCTCGACGAGGTGCGCCCCCTCTGAGGCATTTCAGGTGGCCGCAGAGCTACGGATCTTCCTGACTCAACGAGAGGTCGATCTTACCGGCGAACAAGAGACAAAGACGAAGAGGGCGCTTGAGTTCTTCACGCAACGCCTTGCTGGCCAAGAACAAGAGAGAAGTGGGTGAGGTGTGTACCCCGCCATTTCTGACCGAGGTTCGCTCGGCGACCTCCAAGCGCCGCCCTGTTCGCCATGGAAGGAACCATTGACTCGTTCTGTTGGTCTCGATTCGATTCGCCCAGCGCCTTCGATGGTCGATCGGTCGTTATCGCACGCCTCAGACGCCGGCTGAGCAAGTAGGCCGGGCCGAAAGACGGGGAGGAACTGAGGATGGCGAACCCCGTCGAGACCGAGAGGATGGCTCCGTCACTGCGGCGCATGCTGCTTCCACTCGCCCTGGCCCAGTTCATCTGCAGCTTCGCTGGTTCCAACATGAACGTCATGATCAACGACATCAGCCAAGACCTGCACACCACGGTACAAGGCGTCCAGATCGCGATCACTCTGTTCTTGCTCGTCATGGCGGCACTCATGATCCCTGGCGGCAAGCTGACCGATCGATGGGGCCGAAAGCGGTGCTTCACAATGGGTCTTTCGATCTACGCCGTCGGCGCGGTGCTCAGTGCTGCCGCTCCCGGCTTGGGAGTCCTGATCCTGGGGAACTCGATCCTCGAAGGGGTGGGCACGGCCCTCCTCATTCCCCCCGTGTACATCCTCACGACCATGCTGTTCCACGACCTCCGGTCTCGGGCCCAGGCATTCGGCATCATCAGCGGCATGGGTGGGATCGGTGCCGCCACTGGTCCCCTCATCGGAGGATTCATCACCACGACCATCACCTGGCGCGCTGCCTTCGTCTTTCAAGCCGTCGTGGTCGTCCTCATCGTCTTCCTCGGTCGACGCCTCCACGATCCGCTGCCGGCTGACCCCACTCGCCCGTTCGACACGGTCGGGGCGATTTTGTCTGCCGTTGGGCTCGTGATACTGGTCTTGGGCATACTGGCGGCCGACAACAACCTCGTCCTGTGCGCGCTCCTCATCGTTGTCGGGATACTCATCCTCATCGGTTTTTTCGGCTGGGTCAGAAGCCGGGAACGTGTCGGGAAAGAGGCGCTGCTCTCGACCAAGCTCTTTCGCAACCGCACGTCGAACCTCGGGCTCGTGACACAGAACGTGCAGTGGCTGATGCTCATGGGAACGTCTTTCGTCGTTTCCGCCTATCTCCAGGTCGTGCGGGGATACAGTGCCATCAAGACCGGCGTGATCTTCACTGCGGCCACGCTAGGGATCTTGGTGTCCTCGCTTGCTGCCGGCGCACTGGCGAAGCGCTTCCAGCAGCGAACGTTGATCCTGGTCGGTTTTGCGACCACCATCGCAGGTGTCGTTTTTCTTCTTGCTGATCGTGAAGCACTCGCCAAGCGAATGGGCCTTCGCGCCCGGGCTGCTGCTCATCGGGTTGGGCCTTGGGGTGATGCTCACTCCGTCGGTGAATGTGGTCCAGTCCGCCTTTCCGGAGGACCAGCAGAGCGAGATCTCTGGGCTGTCGCGCTGTGTCTCGAACCTGGGCTCGTCACTAGGGACTGCGATTGCCGGCACCATTCTCGTATCCGGACTGACCGACCCGACGCGGTCCTATGCCCTTGCCATGATCGTGGTCGGAGCTGTCGGTTTCGTCGGCCTCGGGGTCACGGTCTTCCTCCGCAGCCCACAATCCCCATCCGCCCGGTAGCGCGGAAAACCGGTGTCCTTGGCGCTTGCAAAACCCAGTTCGGCCTGGCGGCGGCGACCGGGATCATCTGGGCCGATGGCGCCGAGGGCGTTTGCGTACCTCGCTCGATCCGATCAGTAGCCCAGACAGACGCTGGTGAGGAGCAGGGCAATACGGTGTGAAACGCCCGTAGCGTTCGCTCCTTGATAGGTGTACCGTGACGCTGAGGCTGTTCGTTGACCCGAAGGGGGGTCGCTCAATGGGAGACGACACGCAGACACTGGGCCCGATCAGCTATCTGATCGTCGAGTTCCCCGGCAACAAGATGACCGGAGAAGGGTTCGCCCAGCTTCTCGACCTCGTCGATCGCGGTGTGATCCGAATTCTCGATCTCATGTTCGTGACTAGGGACGCCGACGGCTCGGGGCGAGCACTCGAACTTCAGGACATCGATCACGACGGCCAGTTCGACCTCGCAGTGTTCGCGGGTGTCTCATCGGGTCTGCTCGATCAGAGCGATCTTTCTGAAGCGGCGTCAGTGATCGAACCAGGCTCTTCGGCTGGAATCCTGATCTTCGAGAACCGCTGGGCGACGCCATTTGTCCAAGCGTTACGTCGCGGCGAAGCCAAGCTCGTGTCCGCTGGCTACATCCCTCAGGACGACCTAGTCGCGGCTCTCGACGCGACCGAAGGCTGATTCAGCGAAGAAAGGACCAGACATGCCACTTCTCCGAGGCATCGCACGCACCGCAGCCATCGCCGGGACCGCGACCGCCGTGTCGAACCGAGTCTCGCGTCGGCAGCAGAATCGATGGGCACAACAAGACGAGCAGCAGTACGCGCAGCAACAGCAGTACGCCCCTCAGCAGGCGCCGGCACCAGCGCCTGCTCCAGACCCCATCGCACAGCTGAAGGACCTTGCCGAACTCAAGTCACAAGGCGTCCTCAGCGAAGCCGAATTCGAGGCGCAGAAGGCGAAGGTCCTCGCGTCCTAAACCGATTTCGGATTCCGGAAATGCGCCCCGCAGAGGGCGAATCAATACGGCACATTGACTCAAGGAGGACGAATGCTTCTCGCCAGCTACCAGTACCCGATCCTCGATTTCTTCCTGACGATGCTGTACTTCTTCCTCTTCGTCATCTGGATCTGGCTGTTGATCACAGTGTTCATGGACATCTTCCGCAGCCACGACATGGGTGGATGGGCCAAGGCGCTGTGGGTGATCTTCGTGATCATTCTGCCCTTCCTCGGGGTGTTCGTGTACCTGATCGCCCGTGGGGGCAAGATGCAACAGCGGGCGGTCCGTGACGCGGCCCAGCAGCAGCAGGCCTTCGACACGTATGTCCGCGAGGCGGCGGGGACGACCGGCGACAACACGGCGGACCAGCTCTCCAAATTGGCCGACCTTAAGTCGCAGGGTGTGCTCACCGACGCCGAGTTCCAAGCCCAGAAGTCGAAGATCCTGGCGAGCTGAGCCTGTCGAAACGAAATCCTGGGACAGCGCGACCAACAGAAAGAGGCGGCGGGCGGAATCGAACCTCCGTACGGGGCTCTGCAGGAACTCTTCCGGAATCTGTGACGGTTCATACGAGATCATCGTTCCCGGTCACAGCGCATGGGTGTACCAGGACGTTCGGCTTGGTTCATGGCTGATGTGGCATCACGGCGGCATTAGATGAGAAGCCAGAGCGCATCAAGGGGCCGCCGTAGACGGAGTGAGGACACGAAGCGAAGCGCCGTCCCGCAGCGACCGGTCGGAGAGGAACGAAACCACAATGAATCTGGTCGGCCCATCGGGCGGACCTGGCTGCCCTTAGGGTCGCCCCGTACGAATCAAGCACCATGGGGGCAGGGGACAAGACCTCAGACTCAGGGTTTCGCAGGACTCCCAGCAGTCGTCGTGGCGACGTTGCGACTGAGCAATAGCGACCACAGGTCGCCGTTGAAGACCTCAGTCGAGGTCAAGTAGTCCGAGCTTCCACCGTAGTGGCTCCCCACCGCCACGCACGAGTGCGCTGAGGCACACGACACGGCCGCAAGGCCAGGCTGTGAACTCTGAGGTACCGCGGCACTCGGGGCAGACATCCACGTATTTCCTTTCAGCGTGTAGGCAAGACTTGCGCCGTCGGATCCGGGAAAGCTCACCCCCACGGCCACACACGAGATCGACCTTGCACACGAGACGCCGTTGAGTTCGCCTCCACCTGAGGGAGTTGCCACGCTGTCGAGCGTCCAGTCCGTACCCGAATAGGACTCGGCAAGCGGAATCTCTCCTGTGGCCTTGGAGACGTAGTAGTACCCCACGGCGTGGCAGGAAACCGCAGTCGCGCATGAAACACCGCTAAAGAGATTGTAGAAGGTTGTGGTTTCGTTCGGACTAGGTACTACCGACCAGGACTTGCCGTGGAAGACCTCTACCAAAGTCGCAGATCCTGATGACCCGACAGCCACGCAGAACCGTGGGCCAACACACGACACGCCTTGGAGGTCACCGCCGCCAAGAACGGTCGGACTGTGAACCACCGACCAATTCGAGCCGCGATAGGTCTCGATGAGCGGCTGCCCCCCGGGGTATTCAGCCGCGCTCGTCGTTTGACCGACGGCCACGCATACCGAACGATTCGCACACGACACCCCTGACAACCGGTCGGCGCCGTCAGCCGGTGGCTGGACCGTTTCGCATTTGAGAGTGGTGGGTGAAGCGCACGGCTTGACCTTCGTGGTGCTGACACCCGGGTTCGGGCTGGGCGTAACTGACCAGGACCTGCTGTTGTAGGTCTCGATAAGAGTCTTCTGCGCCACCTCGGTGTTGGCCACTGCGCCGATGGATTCATATCCGACTGCGACGCAGAAGCCGACCGTCGGACAAGAGACGCCAAACAGTCCGGCCCAAGATCCGACCGTCGGGCTCGGCCTTATCGACCAGGACTTGCCTCCGAAGGCCTCCGCTAGCGTCCTCATGGACCCCGCGTATTCATCTGGCGAACTGGTTCCGACTGCAACGCAGAATCGAGCCGCCGGGCAGGACACACCCCGAAACTCTGAGGATGGGTGGATCGGAGCCGCCCCAGAAGGAGTGGATCCGGAGACGGTGTACGAGCCGAGGATGAGGCCGATGAGGAGTGCACTCGCAGCGAGTGACACGCCTGTCCGATCCCAACGAGGCAGGGACATCTTCATGTGTGCGTCTCACGTTTGAGCGCCTGCTTTGGTTGACGTGATCCTCAGTAGCTGCTGGCGACTCTCAACCATAGGCTGGGGCTCGCCCAGGGTCGCCCCGTATGCCGTCAGGGGGACCGGGTCAAATCTCATGAGCAGATTTCGATACGGTTCGAGTCCAAGCCGACGATTGGTTATGGAGATCGCGAGCTGCGCAAGCCACGAGTACGCTCACGACGTCAGCCAATTGCTGTGGGCCCTTGAGCTGGATCAGGCCCGCGACGCACTCGCCGAGGCACAGGGTGCTCGTCCTGCCTGCACTTTGTGACAAGCCTTCCTAACGCGGTGGCAGCGCAGTACTCTCCAAAAATGAGTCGGTTCCGGCTCCCGTCCGCCCGAGGCTTGCTTCTGCGTACTCTTGCCGCGCTAGCGACGTGTTCACTCCTGCTGCTTCTCCAGCCATCGGCCGGAGCGACGGATAGACGGGCAGGTGAGCCGGGGGCCATGCCAACAGGCCTCGTTCAGTGTCAGGTGGTGAGTGGGTCGAACAAGCTGCGCTTCTCCGAATGCTCGCGTCCGATCCGAACGGGCGGGAGCGGTCGGGTCGCCGCCCTGGTGAACGCGCTTGTTTACGTTGTGCATTGGGCCAGCGGCCAGACAACCACCATCCGAGTCAAAGGCACGAGCGAAGGAATCGCAAGCTGTGCGCCAAACGGACCCGGGTATCACGACTACTACGTCGCGTCTGGCTCCTTCGTAGACAGCTGGAACGGGCGGTCAGGCACGTTCTCAGCCCAATGGTGCAATTCGCCGCAGGGCTTCTATGCTCTCCCAGGAACTCCTTTTGACATCTGAGGGAGGCCCTTCCCAGACTTGGCGCTCATGACGAGATCCAAGTTTGCAAGGATCGCAGACCGGTTTATCCAGTATTTGTAGGTGCCCCAGACCGCCGTGGACGGTGTGGCAGTTTCGGCACTTCTCGGGCGGGTCTCGCTCCTCTACGGCTTCAGGTGCGCATCGAAGAACGCGAGGATCCGCCGACGTGCATCTCGCGCAGAGTCTTCGTCATAGCCCGATCCTGGCGAGAGTAGTCCGAAGACCGGCGCCAAGACGGAGAACGGGAGTGGATTCTTGTCTCCAGCACCTTCGTGGTTATTGAGAAATGTGTACCCGGCCTCCGGGTACTCATTGACATCATGTTCGACCCCGACGGCCGTCAATGCCCGCTCAAGGCGATCGGCGGCCCTTCGCAGTGTGCGATCCTTGCCGCCATAGCTTCCGACAATCGGGCAAACCCGTCTCAAGAAGCTGGCTGCCTAGGCGTCCTTCGGAGCGGTGCCGTAGTTGACGCTCGACACGGTGAACCCGCGATCGGCTGCGAGCATCAAGGCGAACCCTCCTCGCCTCTTTGACCCGCGGCGCATCGACCGACCCCTGCTGGTTCAACCCGAGAGATCCTTTCCTGATCGACGTCGCGGATGCTCTGCACGACGGGTCTCGCGTCGATGACGGACTTTGGGAGCGGCTATCCAGGGAACTGGCTGAAGCTGAAATCCTCGACCTGTTGATGTTGTGCGGCTGGTATCACGCAGTCAGCTTCGCTGCGAACGGCGTTGAGCTAGCGCTAAAGGATGGGGCTCCTCGATTCGCTGATGTTCTGTAAGTCCAAGCACCCACCGAGCCGGCAGCTCTGGGACACGTTTCTGAGGCATCATTGGTTTCCATGACCTCATGGCGAGATTCAGCATCGGACTTGGCTCAGGCCGACCTCGACGGACTGCTGAACACACTCCTTCCCTTTGCCCAACGGGAACTAGAGAAGCTGGGCGAGTTCTTCCCGTTCGGAGCCATCGTCACAGTGGACGGAGAGACCAAGCTGCTCGGTGCCGATGAGATGCAGGACGAGCGCCCGGATAGCGCCAGCATCATCACGATGTTGCTGGCGGAGGCACAGAATAAGCGAGACGAGCTACGAGCAGTCGGCATTTGTAGCGACATCCGAACGACTGACTCTGATGCCATAAGAGTGGACCTAGAACATTCCGAGGGGCCCGCTATGGCAGTGCTCCTGCCCTACGCTAAGAAGCGCTTTGGGCGAGGCATCGAGTATTCAGCTCTACAAGCGGGCGTTGCCACCAATCAGGTCTGGACTGTCTGAAAGGGACGAGGTCGACAGTCCCGAAAGTGACGGTCGGCTGCACCCAGCCCGGCGCATGGGGACACCCTCGGACCTGCTCGGTATCGCTGTACTTCCAACGCGCGTCCGGGTGGACTACGCCAGCGAGCACTGTCTCTTGCCTTCCACGGGTGCCGTTGAGCCATCGCCTTTCGCGATGCCCGCTTGCTGGCTTGTCGGTGCCCCACGTGCGGATTGTCCGGCAACGGCCTGGTGGTCCCGCCCGCTGCGTAAAACGTGGGCCTCGGGGAAGGTCAGCCGTCCAGGCCCGCCACCGGGACGTTCAGGGGCGTACCGCCGTCCGAGCCGTAGAAGCGGGCGGTGCCGAAGCCGAAGACACCCCCGTCGGCCGCCACCAGCCAATAGCCGGCCCCGTCGGAGGTGGGGGCCATGCCCACCATCGATGCGTTGAGCCGCTTCCCACCTTCCGACCCGGAGAAGGCGGCCGTGCCAAAATTGAACACGCCGCCGTCCATACCGACGAGCCAGTAGCCGCCTCCTTGAGGGTTGGCAGCTATACCGACAACCGGGGCGTTGAGTCGTCTCCCACCCATCGAGCCTGCGAATGCCGCGTCGCCGAAGCTGAAGACTCCACCGTCGGCACCGACCAACCAGTAGCCACCGCCGTCGGGGGTGGCGGCCATGCCCACGATGGGCGCGTTCAGGGTTTTGCCGCCCAGGGAGCCCTCGAAGGCAGCGTCGCCGAAGCTGAAGACTCCACCGTCGGCACCGACCAACCAGTAGCCACCGCCGTCGGGGGTGGCGGCCATGCCCACGATGGGCGCGTTGAGGGTTTTGCCGCCCAGGGAGCCCTCGAAGGCAGCGTCGCCGTAGGCGAAAACGCCCCCATTGGTGGAAGCGAGCCAATAGCCACCGCCGTCGGGGGTGGCGGCCATGCCCACGACGGTGGTGCCGGGTTCGGTGGCGCTCAGGTCGCCCTGGTAGACGAGGTAGTTGTCGTTGCCGAATCCGTGGACGGCGCCGTCGGACTCGTAGAGGTAGTAACCCGCACCAGGAGTGGTGGGCACGATGTCGTAGGACATCGCCCCCGCGTAGATCGTTCCTTGCTGATCGCAGAAGAACTGGAAGGCGGCGGATGTGGGGTTCCCGGGCGAACTCTCGGACAGCTGGTCCACCTCGACCGAGCCTTGCCCGTCGGCACTGTCGCAGACTTGGCCCGGATCGCCCACGATCACTTGCGCTCCGGACACGTTGGTGTAGAGCGTCCCCGGTTCGACTGTCTGCCCGGCCGGGAGTTGGAGCGTTACTGTTCCGTAGGCTTGACCTTGCTCGTTGAACCGCAGTTCTAGGGAGCTGGCCGAGCTCGTGTCGACGGGCTCCCCTAGCCCGGGGTAGTAGGTCTTGCTTCCGGAGAGAGTGCTCTCCCAATAGGCATTCGACGTCGGGGCGACCGTCGACCCCGAAGCGGGCGCAGCGAGAGCTGCGGCACCGCCTGCGGCGAGCACAGCCGAAACGAATAATGCCCTAAGAGCCTTGTTAATGCACGTGATGCTAGACCGCGGCGGAACAACCATGCTGGGCTTTCCTCACGGCGGTGCAGCGGGTTAGGGGAAACGAGTGACTCCCGCGGGCTGCGACGACCGGTGACTCACGACTCTCCAGGCTGGGAAATGGGCACGGAACAATGACCGCGTAGGGAGCGCATACTCGCGGCCTTTCTCCAGGGTCTGAAGCCTCCCCTACCCGACCGAATATGCGGGACACCGAATGGCCGCCACCAAGAATCACCTGCCCCGTGGTGCCTGATTGAGTGGGCACTTTCGTAAGCCAACAACAAGCAGCGGTCATTCCTGAAGGAGCGCCTCGAGTCAAGCGACCTGTTGCGGCCACCTCACGGGAGGGGTCAATCAAGGGCACGGCCACGCCAAAGATCATCTGGGGGCCAGACTGCTCTGCGGCGACGCATCTGGTGGTGTCCCAACCGTCTCACGCCGCCTCTTCGATGGCCTCGAGCGGATGATGCCGTCGCGCAGGCCGTAGAAGACGAGCGTGATGATCTTTCGGGCCACGGCGACCCGTGCGATCTTGCGCGCCCCGCGGTGTTGGCGTGGCACCGGCGTGCCGCTCCGGCGCCACGACCTCTCGCACGCCTGGAAAGACGCCTGCACCGCAGTTGGGATCGAGGGTGCGCGCCCGCACGACCTCCGCCACCATGCCGCGACGGTGATCGCAAGAATCCCGAACGTCACATTGCGCGAGCTGATGGCCACCATCGGCCACTCGTCTCACGTGGCCACGCCGCGGTGTCACCACGCCACGGAGGAACGAAGCCGGCAGATCGCCGACTATCTCGACGGCGTGATCAGTGCGGCCAAACCACGTAACCGTCCGTCGGAGTCCACTCTCGTGCCTCCGGGTCGTGGCATGGGCGTGGCATCGAACACGCCGGCTCGGAACCGGCGGTCAGCAGAATCATCCCCTCAACAGGATGAACAAGAAGAGGCGGCGGGCGGAATCGAACCGCCGTACGGGGCTTTGCAGGCCCCTGCCTAAACCACTCGGCCACGCCGCCGCGCACTCGCACGAACGGGCGGCCAGCCTAATGGCCGGGCTGACCCATCTCCTGAGATGGCCCGACCCAACACAGGCCGGGCGGGTCTTACTTCCTGAGCCGGGAGACCAGCCAGAACACCCCTGCGATGAGGGCGACGATCACCGCCAACTTCACGAAGAAGAAGATGATTCCGGCCAGGCTGCTCAGGATCCAGAAGGCCACGATGATTCCCACCACGGCCACGGCCGTCATGGCCACGGCATGGCTGAAGCTCACCGGGGTCTTACCCTGTCTGCTCTCTACGTCTCTACTCACGGACCCAATGCTACGTTCCCGCCATGGCCGCTGATACGTCACTACGTGACCGGCGGAGCCGCCTCCTCGAAAAACCTGGCCTGAAGGGTGAGGAGTTCTGCCGGCGCTACGCCGCCGAGGCTGACGAATGGCTCTCGGGCCTAGCCGATCGGGCGGCCGGCGACAATAAGCGACACCTGGCCCTGGTGGCCGTCGGAGGCTACGGCCGCAGCTCGCTCGCTCCCTATAGCGACCTCGATGTGGTCCTGGTCCACAACGGCAGGCGCGATATCCGAGCCGTTGCTGACGGCATCTGGTACCCCGTCTGGGACGAGGGGGTTCACCTCGACCACTCGGTCCGGCGCCCCTCCGAGGTCCTCGACGCCGCCGCCGAGGACCTGCGGGTCGCGCTCGGGCTTCTCGACGGGCGCATGGTCTGGGGCGAGCCGAAACTGGCCGAGCCGTTGATCGAGAGATCCCGAGCCGCGTGGCGCACGCGACTCGGGACCAAATACCTCCCGGTCCTCGAGATACAGATGGCCGAGCGGCGCGCCAGCATGGGCGACGTCGCCTTCCTCTTGGAGCCCGACTTGAAAGAGAGCCATGGAGGCCTACGCGACCTGAGCGTGCTGCGCGCGATCTCCGCCTATGCCCCGTTGCTGGCCGACTACGCGGACCTGGCCTCGCTCGAGGATGCAGCTGCGCTGCTCACCAACGTGCGGGTCGAGCTCCATCGCATGGCGCGCCGCGAGCACGACAAACTCCTGCTGCAGGATCAAGACCAGGTGGCCGACGCGCTCGGTTTCTCCGACGCTGACGCGCTCATGCTCGCAGTGTCGACCGCGGGCCGCCAGATCGCCTGGGTGAGTGACGACATGTGGCGAAGGCGCCGGCTGTGGGACCCGACTCCCCCGCCGCGGCACCGCTTCCGTCGCCGTCCGCCCGAAACCGATGTCATCCGCGCGCCGACAGACCTTGGTCCCGACATGGTGTTCGTCGACGGCGAGATCGCATTGACTCCAACCGCGCCTGTTTCTGACGACGCGTCGCTGCCGTTACGACTGGCCGCCACGGCAGCCGAGCTGGACCACCCGGTCGCCCGAGGGTCGCTGCACCGCCTCGCCGACCGCATGCCGCCGCCGGGCGACCCCTGGACAGACCGGACGCGAGCGGCGTTCGTTGCCCTGCTCGGCCTGGGTCGCGCGGCCGTCGACAAGATAGAGACACTCGATCAGCACGGTCTGTTGGTCCGCCTGATCCCCGAGTGGGCGGCTGTACGGAACAAGCCACAGCGCAACGCCTACCACACCTTCACCGTCGACCGTCACCTCCTCGAGGCGGCTGCGTTGGCCGCCGAGCTGACCGACACGGTCGAGCGTCCCGACCTGCTCCTCGTCGGCGCGCTCCTGCACGACATCGGCAAGGGGTTCCCCGGCGATCACACGACCGTCGGCATGGAGGTCGTCGAGCGCATCGCCACCCGCATGGGCTTTCAGCCTGACGACGTCGAAGTGCTCGTCGATCTCGTGCGCCACCATTTATTGCTGCCCGACACCGCGACCCGTCGTGACCTCGATGACCCCACCACCATCGCCCGCGTGGCACGAGCGGCGGGCAACCGGACCACACTGCATCTGTTGGCGGCACTGACAGAAGCCGACAGCCGCGCAACGGGGCCATCGGCTTGGGGCGCGTGGAAGGCGGGCCTCGTCGCGGACCTCGTCGAACGTACCGATCGCGTCCTGCTGGGCGAGTCCGAGCCGGCCGGACCAGACCGGATCCTCGGCGCAAATCGCGGGCTCATGGAAGAGGTACGTCAGACCGGCCTGCCGTCGGTGTCGCTCCAACCACCGCATGTCATCGTCGCGGCACCGGATAGACGAGGACTCTTTTCCTCGGTGGCCGGCGCGCTGGCTCTCAACGGCATGAACGTACGCGCGGCCAACGTCAGTGGCGAGGACGGGGTGGCCGTGGAAGTCTTCACCGTCGAGGTCGCCCGGGGCACCTGGCCGGACACCGCCAAGCTGCGAGAGGACCTCGCCGCCGTGCTCGCCGATCGGGTCGCCATCGGCGAGCTGCTCTCCGAACGCGAACGTGTCTATCCCCGCCCACGCATCTCGGCCGCTCATCTACCCGGCAGTGACGTCAGCGTGGACATCGAGGCCTCGGAGAAGGCGACCGTCTTCGAGGTGCGCGCCCCCGACGAGATCGGGCTCTTGCACCGGATCACCCGGGCCCTCTTCGAGGAGGACCTCGACGTGGTGTCGGCTCGGGTCTCCACCTTGGGCGAAATGGTGGTTGACGCGTTCTATGTCCGGGAGTCCAGCGGGGCCAAGGTGACCGACCAGGGCCGGCTCGTCGCCATCAGCGACGCGATTAGTGCCGAATTAGGGCTGTAGACGCTCTCTCGGCCCTGCTGGACCCCGGTAGAATGCCCTCTGCCATGGCTGGGGAACATACGCGCCAACGAAGAGGTCCACGCCTCTGGGTGATCCTGACGGTCTGCGCCGCCATCCTTGCGGTGGCCGCCGGCGGGTTCGTCGCGGTTGACCACTTTGACAACCAGGCCGCCGCGACTCCCACGGCACCGCCGCCGGCGCTGCGCGTCTCGTCGGTGTCCCCCACGGGTACGAATGTCGCGGCAGGTTCGACCATCGCGGTCCAGTTCTCCACCGACCTCGCGCCCAACAGCCCGATGCCGACGCTCACTCCCGCGGTCGCAGGTGCCTGGGTGGTGCTGTCCCCCTCGCTGCTCGAGTACCAGGCCTCCGGCCCTCTGGTCCCGGGCGCCACCGAGACGGTCACCGTGCCCGGCGGCGGCAGTGGGGTCATCGGCTCACAGGGCCAGCACATGGCCCAGACCCTCACGTCACAGTTCACGGTTGCGCCCGGGTCGACCTTGCGACTCCAGCAGCTCCTGGCCGAGCTCGGTTACCTCCCGCTGACCTTCACGCCGGCATCGCCACTGACCTCGCCCACCCAGGAGGGCAACGATCAGGTCGGTTCGTTCAACTGGCGCTGGCCCAACCAGCCCCTCGCACTCGAGACGCTGTGGACCCCGGGAGTCAACAACGTCATCACGCAGGGCGCGGTCATGAACTTCGAGAACCAGAACGGCCTCAAAACGGACGGCATCGCCGGACCCCAGGTGTGGACCGACCTCCTCGCCGACGTGCAGAGCGGCAAGGGCAACGCGCAACCGTGGGACTACGTGGTGGTCAGCCAGTCCCTGCCCGAGTCGGCAACCGTCTACAAGGACGGCAGTCCCGTCTACAGCACGCCGGTCAACACGGGCGTGCCCGGCGCACCCACCGAGAACGGCACCTGGCCCGTCTACGCGCGCTACACGGTGACGACCATGAGCGGTACCAACCCCGACGGATCGCACTACGTGGACCCGGGGATCCCCTGGGTCAGCTATTTCAACGGCGGTGACGCGCTGCACGGCTTCGTGCGAGCCTCCTATGGCTTCCCCCAGAGCGACGGTTGCGTCGAGATGCCGATCTCCAACGCCGAAACGGTCTTCCCCCTGACACCGCTCGGGACTCTGGTCACCGTTCAGGCGTAGCTCTTGGCGGCCGGGTTCGGCTCCGTAGGCGCCCTAACCTGTCAACCCGATGTCCCCACTGCGCCGGGTCGTCGACATCGTCGGGAAGGTCCTCATCGGGGCCGGCGTCTTGGTGCTGTTGTTCACGGCCTACCAGATCTGGGGCACGTCCATTGTGGAGTCCCACACCCAGGCGGGCCTGCGCACCCAGCTCCAGAATGAGACCAACAGCGCCGAGGTCCGCCACGCTTTGGCCGAGGCGGCCGCCCTCGACAAGCTCCCGACCGGTCCCCCAGTCACTGCACCGCACACGGTCGCGCCGGCCGAAGGCGAGCCCATCGGCGACATTCGCATCCCGGTGATCGGCATCAATCAGGTCGTCGTCGAAGGGACGAACACGCCCGACCTGCGCAAGGGTCCGGGTCACTACACCGGCACGCCGATGCCCGGCCAGGCCGGCAACGCAGCCATCGCGGGGCACCGGACCACTTACGGGCATCCCTTCTACAACCTCGACTCGGTCAAGGTCGGCGATCCCATCGTCCTCACCACGCTCCAGGGGATCTTCGTCTACGACGCCTCCAAGAGCGTCGTGGTATCGCCCAGCGACACCGACGTGATCAATCCGGTCCCCGCCAACATCCTCACGCTGACGACGTGCAATCCGCGCTTCAGCGCGTCGACCCGGCTCATCGTCCAGGCCAAGCTCGCCCACTCCCAGCTCTTCCCGAATTCGGGCCTGCCCGCGACAACGTCGCACGTCGATCCGAAGAGCGAGAACCTTGCCGGCGACTCCAGCGTCGAGTGGGCCAGCACGTTGTTCTGGGGCCTGCTCGGTGTCGCATTGGGCGTCGTTGTTTTCTACAGCGCGTCTCGGCTCCGGCGTCAACGGTGGTTCATCTATAGCGGAGGTGTGCTCGTCGGCCTGGTCTTGCTCTGGTTCTTCTTCGGCGCCGTGAGCCCACTGCTCCCGGCGAGCTACTGACCGGTGCTGGTCGAGCAGCCGCTGTCCGACCACTTCCGCGGCTTCGCCGCGGTGGCCGAGCGGGACGGCGGGCGAACCTATCCGGCGATCTGCCGTGGGGTCGCGGACGACGAGGAGGTGCTTTCACTGCTCGATGGTGCCGCGCTCCCCCAGCGCCGGCCACTCATCCTGTTGGCCGCGGTGCACTTCCTTCTCCTCAAGGGAGCGATGCACCCGCTGGCCCGGTACTACGACACCGTGCGATCCATGCGTGCGGCGCAGGGCGACGTGGCCCACGCTGCGGTGGACCCCATCGACCTCACTGACGCAGACCTCCCTGACGCAGACCCCACCACCGCGTTCAAGGATTTCTGCCGGGCATACCGGCACGAGATCGAAACGCTGGTAACCACGCGCAGCACCCAGACCAACGAAGTCGGGCGCTGCACCGGACTGCTGCCCGGTCTCTGCCACATTGCTGCGAGCTATCGATGGGACGTACCGCTCTCCCTGCTGGACCTCGGCACCTCAGCCGGCCTGAACCTGCGGTTCGACGACTACGCGTACACCTACCGGGCCGCCACCGGCGGCGCCACTCTTACGGCCGGCAATCCCGGGTCGGGTGTGCAACTCGACTGCGAGTCTCGCGACGATCTGACCCACTTGCCCGCGCTGCGCGTGCCGGCCATGGCCGAGCGGGTCGGCGTCGACCTCTCGCCGGTCGATCCGTCCTCCGAGGGCGATGCCCTCTGGCTCTTGGCCTGCCAATGGCCGGACAATCCGGTGCGCTTCGGGCGCCTTCGGGCAGCGATCGAGAATGCACGCGCTGCGGCAGACCCGCCCCGGCTCGTGCAAGGCGACATGGTGCGGGACCTGGCCGCGGTCGTTGCGTCCATGCCCGGGGACAACCCGCTCGTCGTCTTCCACTCCTGGGTCGCCGCCTACCTCGACGAACCCCAGCAGCGCGCCCTGGCAGACGAGGTTCGCCAACTTGCCCGCCAACGGGCCGTGCACCACCTCTACTGCGAGACGCCCTTCGAGACACCTGGCCTCCCCACGCCGCCCTCGCCCGTGCCGCGCGAGGGGCCCGATCTCGCCACGACGCTCGTGCACGTCGCGCCGGGCGCCAGCCCGGTGCGTCTGGCCGACACGCATCCGCACGGCTATTGGATCCGCTGGTGGCCGTCGGGCCTCAGCCCTCGCAGCTAGTGGTCGGGCCCCCAGGGCGCATCGCGTCGGGCGGGCACTTCCACCCCGTCCTCGGTGACCCTGGCCGCCGAGCCGACGGCGCTTCGCCCAAAGCGGGTGCGGATCGCGTCCACCGCGGCAGTGACGTCGTGCCAGGACTGCTCCACCGCCGTGGCACTCTCGTTGGCCGCGTCGAGGCCGTCGCCGAGGTCGAACGAGAGCTGGTCCGCACCACCGGCGCTCAGCCCTGACGCGCTCGACGCCGAGGAGGCGGATGCCCTCACCCGGGTCGATCCCGGCCAGGAGCGCCGCAGCGACCTGCCCAATGGCGCCGCCGGTGGAGATGGGCCGGCCCATCGTGTGCGAGCGGGTCTGGATCGAGAAATCCTTGAACTTCACCTTCACCGTGACCGTACGCGTTGCGCTGGATTCGCCACGCAACATGGTGGCCACCGACTCGGCCATGCGCAAGGCGTGGCGCTCGAGCTCGGCGGCGTCGACGAGGTCCTGGCTGAAGGTCTCCTCGTGCCCGATCGACTTGTTGGGCCGGTTGGGGTTGACCGGCTCGGGGTCCTCGCCTCGCGCCAGCGCCGAGAGATGGGCGCCGCTCGCCTTCCCCAGCCGGCGGACCAGGGTGTCAAGCGGGAGCGCAGCGAGGTCGCCCACCGTGCGCACCCCCAGGCCTCGCAGCCGTTGCGCCGTGGCCGGGCCGACACCCCACAGCGCCTGCACGTCGTGCGCGTGCAGGAAAGCCAACTCGCCGTCGGATGACACCAGGACCACGCCGGGGCCTGGATCGAGCCCGGCCCGACTCGCTCGTGGCTTGGCGGCGCGCGAGGCCAGCTTGGCGATCATCTTCGAGCGACCGATGCCGACCGCACAGCCGAGTCGGAGCTCCGCGCGCACGCGGTCGCGTAGGCCGCGCGCGATGTGCTCCGGCGACCCGAAGAGACGGAGGGCACCCGCCACGTCCATGAACGCCTCGTCGAGGCCGATCGGCTCCACCATCGGGGTGATGTCGCGCAGGATCGTGAGCAGCTGCGCGCTCACTTGCGCATAGCGGCTGTGGTGGCCCGCGAGGAAGATGGCGTCCGGGCACAGTTGGCGTGCCCGCATCGACGGCATGGCGGAGTGCACCCCGTAGACACGCGCCTCGTAGGTGCACGACGCGACCACTCCGCGGGCGCCCGCGCCTCCGACGATCACCGGCTTGCCGGCCAGGGACGGGTCATCGAGCACCTCGACCGACGCGAAAAACGCGTCCATGTCGACATGGAGGATGGTCGGGACCGTCTCTGGCACCCCTGTCCGAGGGGCCACCGGTGTCGGCCCGTCAGCCACTGAGGCTCAGCCGCCGGAAGCCCTCGGCGTAGGCGACCCCGGCGCGCCGGCCCTCCTCGGCCGCGCGTCGGCGCACGGCCTCACCGGCCCACCCCTCCTCGCCGGTGAACTGGGTGCGGTGGCACTCGACGGCGGCCGCCTTCGTCTCAATCGTGTCGGTGACGTCGACCCATTCGTCGGGTTCGAGGGTCCCCGAGAGCAGGACGGTGGTGACCTGGTGGGGCGGCCCGGCATCGGGGAAGTAGTGCGGCAACGCCGCCGCCGGGGCCACGGCGTCGAGGAGGGCCGCACCGGCGATGCGGTGGTCGCGATGGTTGAAGTAGGTCTGTCCGAAGAAGACGGCCGTCGGGTCGTGTCCGCACACGACGTCAGGTTGCACCGCGCGTACCCGCTCGACCAGTGTGCGCCGGAAGCTGTCCGAATCGGTGAGCTCGCCGTCGGGAAACCCGAGGTTCTCGTGACTCGCCAGTCCGATGAGCGCCGACGACGCCCGCAGCTCTCCGGCTCGGTCCGTCGCCACCTTCTTCGGCTTCGCTTTCGGGTCCGCCGTTCCCTTGCCACCGTCGGTGCACACCACCAAGTGCACCGCGCACCCCGACTTGGCCCAGCGGGCCAGAGAGCCACCACACGCGACGTCGGCGTCGTCGGGATGGGCATAGACCGCCAAGACGACGCCGGGTGTCGCCTCCATCATTTGCGCTTGGGTTCCGTCGTCTTGGTCAACAAACCGGCCTCGCGCTCGGAAGTCACCAGCCTCTTCGAACCCCTTGTACACGCTGGCGAAGCGCAGGTAGGCCACGTCGTCGAGGCTCTGGAGCCGCTCGAGCACCGCGACGCCGACCTGCTGGCTCGTCGGCTCAGCCGTCTCTGCCCGCAGCGCATCCTCCACGCTCTGGGCCAGCTCCTCCATCTGCTCGTCGCTGACCGGACGGTTCTTGCAGGCAGAGCGCACACCCTCGACGACCTTGGCCCGGTCGAAGGGCTCTCGCAGGCCGCTCCGCTTGACGACCCACAGCGGCACCTCCTCGATCCGCTCGAACGTCGTGAAACGTCGGCCACAACCAAGGCATTCGCGGCGGCGCCGGATCGCACCTCCGTCTTCCGCCTGGCGTGAATCGACGACGCGGTCGTCGTCGACACCACACCAGGGACACCGCACACCGCCGACGATAGTCAGGGAACGTAGATGTGCTCCCCGGGCACGACAACCGTCGAGCCGACCTCCTGGGCCAGCCGGTTCGCAAGGGCGACGCGGTGCACCGGATCGGCCTGCGCGGCGATCGATGCGAGCGTGTCACCGGACTTCACCACGTACTCCTGCCCTTGCGCCGGCGCGGCTTGGGCGAGCGTGCTCCCGCCAAAGGAGCGGATCGGCAGGGCGAGCAGCACCAGCAAGGTGGCAACGAGTGCCACGACGGCAACGCCCACGACCACCCGGCGGCGGTGCACCCGGGGGGAAGGTGCGTTCCGCGCCGGCCGGTCGGGCAGGGCGTACAGCCTCGGGCGGCACGCCTCGAACTCCAGCTCAAATGCGACCGACATGGCGCCCTCCTGATCGAACACCTGTTCGCTAGACAACCCATTGGACCACGAACATCTGTTCGCTGTCAACCAGAACATCGAACAGCCGTTCGTACCCGAGCGCACCCTACGGAGGGGGTGTGACAGTGGCGCCACCGCTAATCTTGACAATTTCGAGTGATTTAGTCAGGATTAGCTCTGCCCCCTTCCCGAGAGGACTCCCCATGGCCACCGCTACCACCGTCCAGCTCGACGTCGCCCCGCTCTCGGGGACCATCGGCGCCGAGATCCGCAATGTTGATCTCCATCACGTGCTCGACCCCGACACCCTGGACGCCGTCCGCCAGGCGCTGCTCGACTACAAGGTGATCTTCTTTCCGGGTCAGCACCTGACGCCCGAAGAGCACAAGGATTTCGCCGCTTCTTTCGGCGAGATCACCGTCGCCCACCCCGTCATTCCCGGCCTCGACGCCCACCGCGAGGTTTTCGAGATCGACTACACGAAGGCCCGCACGCTTGGCGGGGGCCTGGGCGACGCCAGCTCGTACGACGACCGTGAGAAGTGGCACACCGACGTCACCTTTGTCGAGACTCCCCCGCTCGGCTCCGTGCTCAACGCCATCGTGATCCCAGAGGCAGGTGGTGACACCCTGTGGGCCGACACCCAGGCCGCCTACGAAGGGCTCTCGACCCCGATCCGCCAGCTCGTCGACGCGCTGACCGCGGTGCACGACGGCACGCCCTCGTTCGGGCGCCTGCTCAAAACGATCGGGCAGGGAGAGTGGGACGGCGACACCTTCACCGAACTCACCCAGGTCGAGCACCCAGTCGTGCGGACCCACCCCGAGACGGGCCGGCGCAACCTGTTCGTGAACCCTGGCTTCACGGCGCGGATCAAGGGCCTGACACGACGCGAGAGCGACGCACTGCTCGGGTTCCTGTACGCGCACATGACCACGCCCGAATACGTCGTCCGCTACCGCTGGGAGGAGGGCGACCTCGGGTTCTGGGACAACCGCACGACCATGCACTACGCAGTGCGTGACTACGGCGACGCCCACCGCGTGATACAGCGCGTCACCATCCAGGGTGACCGGCCCCACTGACCGAGACGTCGATCGCCGACGAGGCCGGCGCCAGCCAGGACCACTGACAGCCGACGGAGCGGGACCCGCTCCCCGACGAGAAGGAACTACGAATGTGTTCGACGCGCCCGCGCGTGCTCTTCTGGAGCCGCCGCCGCCAAAAAGCTCTCCGGCGCTCTGCCCTCGCAACAGGTGCCTGCCTCGTCACCCTCGTCTTCGCCGCGGTGGCGCCTGCCGCGGTCGTGTCGGCCGCCACACGATCAGCCCGGGGTGCGAAGAACACATCTCTCAGCGGAGTGACGATCACGTTCGGCGACCAGCTGAAGGAGTTTCAGTCGATCTTCGCCGCAACCGGGGCGCTGAAGGGTGCGGCCTACACGGTCAATTGGGCCAATTTCATCGGTGGCCCACCGGTGATCGCTGCCGAGACAAGCGGCTCGGTCGACATCGGTGACATGGCCGAGACGCCGACCATCTTCGCTCAAGCGGCCGGCGACCCGGTGAAGGTGGTCGCCGCGACGGTCGGGACCAACGCCAAGACGTCGCCCTACGCCCTTTTGGTGCCGGCCGGCTCGTCCATCAGGTCGGTGGCCCAACTACGGGGACACACCGTGGCGGTGCAGGAAGGCACAGTCGAGCAGTACTACCTGGTCCAGGCGCTCGCCCAGGCTCACGTCCCCTACGGCGCGGTCCACGTCGACAACCTCACGCTCACGACGGCTTCCACGGCCGTGACCAACGGACAGGTGGATGCCGCGGTGGTCACCCAGCCACTCATCGGACTCGATCAAGCCACGGGCAAGGTGCGACAGATCTCGAGCGCAGCCGGACTCCTGCAGACGATCGGCTACCTGACGGCGAGCGACGCCGCGCTCGCCAATCCCCAAAAAGCTGCGGCCCTGACCGACTTCATCGAGCGCTTCTACAAGGCCGAGGCGACGCTGACCAAGAACCCGAACCTGGCCGCCCAGACCTACGCCAGCACCTATGGCGTCCCACTCGCCGTCGCCAAGGAGGCCGTCGCGTCAGCCCAGTCCAAAGGCACACCCATCACCTCCGCGCTCATCGACTACCAGCAGAGCGAGGCCAACACGTTCCAGAAGCTCGGCCTCATCCCGACCCACCTCAACGTCAAAGCGATCTTCGACCTCCCCTTCAACGCCGCCGTCGCCCGCGCCGCGGGACTCGGATCGTGATGGCACTCCGCTTCCTCCGTCACAGCGGAGCCCGGCCGTGACCCAGCTCGTTACGCCGCAGGCCTACACCTTTCCCGAGCGAGCGCCGGGTCTCGCGTCAGAGGAGCCGTCGCCCGCAGCGTCGTCGGACGCGGGCCTGGTGCGCCTCTTCTCGGGCGAGGGCACGCGCCGGTCACGCCGCATCTCGGTCGCGCTGCGTCTCGTGATCCCCGTCTCGATGCTGGCCGCATGGTGGCTCTTGACCACCACGGGCACGATCCCTTCGACCACCCTCTCCACTCCGGCCGCCACGTGGGACGCGTTCACGGAGCTGCTGCGCCACCAGGACCTGCTCGGGGACATCGGTGTGTCGGCCCGACGTGCCGTGCTCGGACTTGCTCTCGGTGCCGGGGTCGGACTGGGGCTCGGCATCGTGGTCGGCCTGTCACGTCTGGGCGAGGAGCTGTTCGACGCGCCGCTCCAGATGCTGCGCATGGTCCCCTACCCCGCCGTCATCTTCCTCTTCATCGTCTGGTTCGGCATCGGCGAGACGGCCAAGGTGCTCCTCATCGGCCTGGCCACGCTGTTTCCGATGTACCTCAACACGTCCAACGGCGTGCGGAACGTCGACCGGCGCGTCGTCGAGGCCGCACGCAGTTTCGGCATGCGCGGCACTCGCCTCGTGCGCCAGGTCGTCGTCCCTTTGGCGATGCCCTCCATCCTCACCGGGCTGCGCTTCTCGGCGGGGATCTCTGTGATCGCGCTCGTGTTCACCGAGAGCATCGGGGCGAACCAGGGCATCGGATACCTGGTGAGCCAAGCCGACAGCTTGCAGCAGATCCCCGTGCTGGTCGTGTGCGTGATCATCTACGCACTGCTCGGCATCGTGGCCGATCTCCTCGTTCGCCTCGTCGAACGCGTCGCGATGCCCTGGCGCCGCCACAGCGCCGTCCGGTGACACTGCTCAGCATCGGTCCGGCGGCGGTCGCCCTCGGCGTGGTCAAGTCCTTCGAAGGGCGGCCCGTGCTCGACGGCCTCGATGTCACCGTCGCCCGCGGCGAGTTCGTGGCGCTGTTGGGCGCGTCCGGCAGCGGCAAGACCACCCTCCTCCGGGTGCTGGCCGGGCTCGAGGTCCCCGGCGACGGTGAGGTACTCGTGCCCGAAGCGCGCACCGTCGTCTATCAAGAGCCCCGACTCGTCGTCTCCCGGCGCGTCTGGCGCAACGTGGTCATCGGGCTGCCCCGTCGACACGGCACGCGGGCCCAGGCCGTCGAGGCGTTGCGAGAGGTGGGCCTGGACGACAAGGCCGACGCCTGGCCCGGCACGCTCTCGGGTGGCGAGGCCCAGAGGGTGGCCTTGGCCCGTGCCCTCGTGCGCGAGCCCGAGCTCCTCCTCCTCGACGAACCCTTCGCCGCCCTCGACGCCCTCACCCGCCTCCGCATGCAAGATCTCGTGGCGGCCTTGTGCGCTCGCCACCGGCCGGGGGCGCTCCTCGTCACCCACGACGTCGAGGAGGCGGTGTTGCTGGCCGATCGCGTCCTGGTGCTGCGAGACGGCCGGATCTCGGTCGATCAGACCGTGGATCTGCCGCGGCCGCGCCGCATCGGTGGCCCGGTCTTCGACACCCTCCGCGACGGCCTGCTCGCCGAGCTCGGCGTCGAGCGGACCTGGGCGGCCACCTAATCACTCACGAACCGCGTCGATCTCACCTGGCCTCGACGCTGCCGCAGCGCCTCGCAGCTGCATCGGGATCGAGGGCAGCGACAGGCAGGGAGCGGCGCCGACAGGCAGGGCGCGGCGCCAAGCGAACAGATGTTTGCTTCCGGTCGGCCCGCTGAGTAAGTTGGTTCGTCACGAACGGATGTTCGCCCCCGGGATGGGCCCGGCGGCGTCGCCGGGGTGGGCGCCAACGAGGCGGACTCATCCGGCGGCGGCGGAACGGAGACACGGAGGGACACCATGGCCGAGGTCCTCAGCGGGAAGCGGCTGCAGATCCTCAACTTCATCGCCGACAACCAGCGCGACCGCGGCTATCCCCCGTCGGTGCGCGAGATCGGCGAGGCGGTGGGCCTCACGTCCTCGGCCACCGTGCACACGCACCTGGCCGTGCTCCAGCGTGAGGGCTACCTGTCGCGGGACCCCTCCAAGCCGCGGGCCATCCAGGTGCACTTCGACCCCGACACCAGCTCCAAGTTGAGCGCGGCCGCCGTGCACAACGTGCCGCTCGTCGGCGACGTGGCCGCGGGCACCGGCGTGCTGGCCGCGGAGAACATCGAGGAGCTCTTGCCCATGCCCGAGCAGTTCACCGGCAGCGGGCCGTCGTTCATGCTGCGGGTGCGCGGGGACTCCATGGTCGAGGCCGGTATCTACGACGGGGACTATGTCGTGGTGCGCCAACAGCCCGAAGCCGACAATGGCGACGTCGTCGTGGCGGGCATCGGCGAGGGCGAGGCGACCGTGAAGACCTTCAGCCGCAAGGGCGGCCGTGTCGTGCTCACGCCGGCCAACGCCGCCTACGAGCCCATGGTCTTCACCGGGACCGACGAGGTGACCATCTTCGGCAAGGTGGTCACGGTGGTGCGAACGCTGAACTAGGACCTGGCGGGCGCCGACATCGGTCGGCGATGCCAGCGTCAGTCTTCTGGCAGCGTGGCGAACTCGCGCTAGGTCTGCCTGTAGCACCCCATTCCGGAGATGGAGTGCCTCCGGCGACCCTTCATGTCCTCGAGGACAGGCCGGCGGGTCTCGTCGCCGCCCTCGACCATCTCCCGGAGATGCGTGTCTTATGACTTGATGACCTCGTCGGCCGTCGCGCCGTGGTGCGAGAAATCACACGGTCGTGCTCGGTCACGGAGGGTCGAGGGCGGTTGCAAGCATCGCAGCGGCGAACCGAAAGGCGCCCGACGAGTAGACGTTGCACTCTTCGAATCCGCCGACGAGGGTGGTGTTGCCGTCAGGACAGAAGTGGACACCGTCAGGAGCGCGGACGATGTTCGTCCCCGCCGGGCCCGTGCACGGCTCGCC
Source organism: uncultured Acidimicrobiaceae bacterium (assembly GCA_963725895.1). Taxonomy (GTDB): domain Bacteria; phylum Actinomycetota; class Acidimicrobiia; order Acidimicrobiales; family RAAP-2; genus Bog-473. The sequence goes on from CAVSAJ010000001.1 coordinate 844,445, forward strand.
GGCGAGGCACGGGAGCGTCCACGTGAACTGACCGTTCGCCATCACCGCCTGGCCCGCATCGTCGTACGTCACGCCGACGTCGCCGGCGGCCAGCGATTGGTAGATCTGATTGAGGGCAGAAACGTTCTCACTGAGGCCGGCCGAGGCGTCGAGGGGCAACCCGACCAGGACGACCTTGGTCCCGACGGACCGGAAGATCGAGATGGCGGTCTGCGTGTCCTCTGCGTACTTCGCGAAGTACTGCGGTGTTCCCAACAGGTCGCCCGCCATGCACGGGGTGAAGTCGTTCCCCGAAAACGCCAGCACTGCGGTGGTGGGCTGCCACTCTTGTGCGTCCGCAGCCATCGTCCGCGAAGAAGTCGCACGTCGCCGTGCCAGGGAATGTGCGGACGAGCGCCGAAGCCCCCGACAGGGTTGCGAGGTACGCAAAGTCCTGGCCTGACTCCGAGACCAGAGAGTCGCCGTAGAGGGCGATCCGCGGGGGTCCCGGTGGCGGGAGCTCGGGGACCGATCCATCGAACGGGGCGCTTCCGAAGCTGAAGATGCCTCCGTCTGCGCCCGCCATCCAGTACCCGTGGCCGTCCGAGGCGGCGGCCATGCCCACGATCGGCCTACCCAGCTGGAGACTTCCCGTACTGCCCGAGAAGGCCGCGTCGCCGAAGCTGAAGATGCCGCCGTCGGAGGCCACCTCCCAGTAGCCGCCACCGTCGGGGGTGGCCGCCATGCCGACGATCGGTCGGTTCAGAGCGAGACTGCCCGTGCTGCCCCAGAAGGCCGCGTTGCCGAAGCTGAAGATCCCCCCGTCGGACGCCACCTCCCAGTAGCCCTGGCCGTCGGGGGTGGCCGCCATGCCGACGATCGGGCGGTTGAGCGGGTGGCCGCCCTCTGAGCCGTAGAACCCGGCGTCGCCGAAAGCTGAAGATGCCGCCGTCGGAGGCCACCTCCCAGTAGCCGCCACCGTCGGGGGTGGCCGCCATGCCGACGATCGGTGCGGTTCAGAGCGAGACTGCCCGTGCTGCGCCGAGAAGGCCGGCGTCGCCGAAGCTGAAGATCGCCGCCGTCGGAGGCCACCTCCCAGTAGCCGCTGGCCGTCGGGGGTGGCCGCCATGCCGACGATCGGGCGGTTGAGCGGGTGGCCGCCCTCTGAGCCGTAGAACCCGGCGTCGCCGAAACTGAAGATGCCGCCGTCGGAGGCCACCTCCCAGTAGCCGCCACCGTCGGGGGTGGCCGCCATGCCGACGATCGGGTGGCCGACGACGAGCGCGTCGGCCCGTGAGGCGGGAACAGCGATCAGCAACGTCGCCGTCGTGAGACACACGGACAGGCAGCCCACGATGCTCCGTTGCCAGCACCCCCTCACGGCGCAGTCGGCGGGTGGTCGAGCATGGTCAGTCTTCGTCGGTGGCCAACACGGCGTAGAGCAACGAGTCGCGCCACCCGCCGGGCACGCGGAAGTGGTCGCGTAGCCGGCCCTCGTAGCGCAAGCCCACCTTTTCGAGCACCCGGACTCCCGCCGCGTTGTCCGGATGCACCGTCGCCCAGATGCGGTGCAGCCCGAGGGGACCGAAGCCGATGTCGATCAGCCTGCGGGCGACGGCGGTGGCATAGCCCTTGCCCCATTCGGCTTGGCGTATGGCGTAGCCGATGTCACCGCTGGCGTTCAGCGGGTCGCTGGCGACGATGCGCCCGGTCCCGAGGAAGCGCCCCTCGGATTCGGCGACGAGGTCGTAGCTCAGCCGAGGTACGGCGCGGGCCGACGCCATCGCACGGTCGACGTACTCCTGCACCGTGCGCCGGTCCGCTGGCTCGTCCATGCCGCCGAGCCAGCGGCGCACCTCTGGGATCCAGTACTCCTCGAGCGCATCGAGGTCCGACGCGGTGCAGTCCCGCAGGGTCAGGCTCGGTTCGCGGGTCATGGTGCTCCCTACTTCAGCAGGCGCGAGAGCCGGCGGTCGGCCAGCACCTTGCCTCCGGTCTGGCACGCCGGGCAATAGGCCATCTCGTAGGACTCGAACGAGACGCGCTGCAGCGTCGTCCCGCACGTCGGGCAGGGCTCCCCGAAGCGCCCGTGCACCTTGAAGCGGCCGCCCAGGCTGGACTCGGAGAGGCCGCCCGGTCGCCGGCGTTCCAGCTCGAGCGCCTCGGCCAGGACGTCGGTGGCGGCGACAAGCAGTGCCTCACGCTGCTCAGCCGAGAGGGAGCGCAACGATGCGAACGGCGAGAGCTTCGCCCGTTGCAAGATGTCGTCGCCCCAACCCCGCCCGATGCCCGACACCACGTGCTGGTCTCGCAGGTCCGTGGTGAGATGGCGGTTGGAGTCGCTGGTTCGGATGAACGTGGCGAACGCCTCGCTTCCGGGCTCCGGACCGAGATCGGCCAACGGGCCCTCGTCACCCGTCGCCAGCACCCACCACGACGCCTTGCGCTGGGTGCCGTACTCGCGCACCAAGATGCCGGTCCCCGCGGCGTCGAGACCGGCGTCGCCCGGCCCGAAGACGAACCGGGCGACCGCGCCACGCGGCTTCGTCTTCTTGGGAGGCTCTTCCACGTCGAGCCGGCCAGCCTGGGAGAGGTGGAGGACGATCCGCGTCCCGTTGTCGAATTCCCACACGAGGTACTTGGCGCGGCGCCCGACCGAGACGAGGCGGTGGCCCTCGAGCGAGTCCGGCGACGGGTCGTAGGTCTTGAGCGAGGAGAATCCGAGCAGGTCGGCCCGCCGCAGCGTCTGGCCCGAGAGCAGTGCGTCGAGGCGCTCGGAGAGCGCCTGCATTTCGGGCAATTCGGGCACGCCACAATGTACGCGTGACCTACACGCACGGGCACCACGAATCCGTGCTGCGCAGCCACACCTGGCGCACAGCTCGAGAACTCGAGCGCGTACCTGCTCCCGGAGCTGCGTCCGGGCCAGAGCCTGCTCGACGTCGGCTGCGGGCCCGGGACCATCACGGCCGACCTCGCCCTCATGGTGGCCCCGGGCGAGGTGATCGGGGTCGACGCCGCCGCCGACGTGGTCGCCCGTGCGGCGGCCCACGGGCGTGAGGTCGGCCTGGCCAACCTGCGCTTCGAGGTGGGCGACCTCTTCGGCCTCGGCTACCCCGACGCGTCGTTCGACGTCGTCCACCTGCACCAGGTGCTCCAGCATCTCGCCGACCCGGTCGCCGCTCTGGTCGAGCTGCGCCGGGTGCTGCGCACCGACGGCGTGCTGGCGGCGCGCGACTCCGACTACGGCGCGTTCAGCTGGGCACCGGCCGACCCCATGCTCGATCGCTGGCTCGAGCTCTATTTCGCCGTCACCTCGCGCAACGGCCACGACGCCCGCATCGGCCCGCGCCTCCTCGGACTGGCCCACGAGGCCGGCTTTGCGGACGTCACCGCGTCGAGCTCCACCTGGACCTACGCCGACCCCGAGACCCGGTCGTGGTGGGGTGCGCTCTGGGCTGATCGGGTGCGCTATTCCCGCTTTGGAGAGCAGGCGGTCGAGTACGGCCTGAGCGACACCGTCGAGCTCGACGCCATCGCGGCGGCGTTCACGCGCTGGGCCGAGTCGGACGACGCGATCTTCGTCATCCCCCACGTCGAGATCCTGGCGCGGGGGTGAGGCGGCGGACTAGTCCGCCCAGAGCTTGTCGGTGTAGGTGTCGGTCCCCGGGATGGTCGGGATGAAGGGCAGCGCGGCGACGACCGTGCCCTTCCCCGCCTCCTCGAGGCGCCGCCGGTGCTCGGCGATGACGGGCTCCCAGGCCACCTCGGGAGGCGTGTTCAAGAACCACAACAACACGGTGCGGTTGTCGCGGGCCGCCTCGCGTGGCACGTCGCCCGGCGCGTCGACCTCGAGCGCGATCGGCGTGAACGCTGCGACCAGATCGGCGTCCGTCCCGGGCAACAAGCCTGGCAGGTGCTCGTTGCGCAGCCAGGCCCAGAGCTCGTCGTTGGTGATCGACTCGTCGCGGTCGATGAAGACCGTGACGAAGCCTCGATAGGGGTGGTCGAGGGCGACCTCGACGGGGACGCCGTCGGGGTCGCGTCGGTGCTCCCATTGGTAGAAGTACAAGAGCGTGTGAACGTGCTCGCGCTCTTGGAACATGCGCCCGGCCGCGTGCAACGCGTTCACCTGGCGCAGCGCCCACTTGTTCCACACGTCGTGATAGCCGTCGAGCACCCAGTAGGCCGAGATGTACGAGCCTCGTCCGGGCTCGCCTGTGATGGCCGACGGGTCGGGGTCGCGCAGGGCCTTGAGGTCGGCGGTGGCCACGAAGCGGCGGCCGGCAAAGTTGTAGGCACCCACCATGCACCCGGCGTAGAAGTGGTCCCGCTCGTACCAGCGGTTGTACGCGACCTCGTGGCCGCGATGGGGCTCGACGAGGGTGAGCAGCATGGAGCCGAGCTTGACCGGCTCGGCCTCCGCGTACACCTCAATCGGCTTGCTCTTCTTCGGTGCGTCCTCGGGCATGAGGAGTGAACCTAACAGCAGAGCTGCGCGCGTCAGACAGTCCCGCTGGCAACGACGGCTGACGTCGGCATGACGGTGCCACCCGCCGGCTCCGCCGTGATGGACAAGCGCGAGGGACGCGTTCGTCCCCGCCATGGTGAAGATGGCCTGATGCGGGGAGGGCCCGAGCAGGCCGAGCGAGATGGCGTCGCTGCCGACGATCCCCCACAGCTGATAGGTCTGCCCGCTGCCGAGCGACGGGAGACTCGACGAGACGAGATAGCCACGGCCGTCGGGCACGACCACGAATTGTGCTACCCGTGTGTTCGTTCCCGAGGAGGAGTACAAGTCCACCAGCCTCCGTCCGGGCGTGGCCAACGCCTGCGTCACCGTCGACGGCTGGTGCGCCACCTGCGCTTGGAGGTTCGAAGCCCGGTTGTCGGCGCGCACCAGCCCGATACCCAGGACAACGGCGGCCGCCGCGGCCGCCACGGCAATGGCAGCCACGGTCGTCAGCGTGCCCCCCTTCCGGCGTCGAGCGCGCGAGTGGGGATCGGAACGGCGACGCCGCCGCGTGGCCGGAGCGCCGAGAGCGGGCATGTCCGGCGCCTCCTCTTCGGCCTGGCGCTCGGGCAGCTGGCTGGCGATGTGGGACCAGAGTCCTTCGGGCAACGGCTCCACCGAGTTGCCCATGGCGCCGGCGACCTCGCGGAAGCTGTCGAGCTCCGACGCGACAGCGCGGGCACTCCGCCACGTGCTCCTCGAGCTCGGTGCGCTCGTCACCGTCGACGGCATCGAGCGCGTAGCGCCGCGAGCAGCTCGCTGACTTCGTCGTGGGTCATCACACGTCGACCTCGTGGATTCCGGCCTCCGTGAGCACCGTCCGCATGCGTCGCATGCCGTTGCGGATGCGGCTCTTGACCGTGCCCTCGGGCTGGTCGAGCATCGTCGCCACCTCGCGGTAGGTGCGCCCCGCGAAATAGGCCAACTCGATCGCTCTGCGCTCCTCCTCGGGCAGCTCGCCCATGGCCTGCGCGACCTGGTCCGCCACGGCGAGGTCCCAGACCTCGTGCTGCAAGTCGTAGGCGCCTTCCGCGGTGCGCATGGCGTCGCGCGCCTCGCGCAAGCGGCGGGAGCTGGAGGAGCGGACCGCATCGACGGCGCGCCCGTGTGCGAGTGCCAAGAGGAACGAGCGCAGCGAGCCACGGGCAGGGTCGTAACGCTCTGGCTCGTTCCAGAGGCGGAGGAAGACCTCTTGGGTCACGTCCTCGGCTTCGGTCGGGTTGTTGAGTACCCGTCTGGCCAAGCCATAGACCGCCCCTCCGTGGCGCCGGTAGACCTCGGCCAGCGCCACCTCGCTGTAGCGCGCGATGGAGGTCACCAGCTGGGCGTCACTGGCATCGTCGGTGTGCGGCATCTGTGACCTGTTCGGACCCGCTCAACTCGGTGGATGTAGGGGGATGGCGCCGATGTCGAAATTTCGTTCCATCCGGGCGTAGCCTGTGTTCCGGATAGTAGGCGGCATGCGTACGACCATCGACTCCTACAAGTCCCGGGCCGGACGGTTGGATCTCGAAGGCATCGAGTTCGATGACTTCAAGGACCAGCCCCTGGCGGCCGACGCCCTGCGGTCCTTGCGCTACATGCACGACGTGGAGCACCACACCGTCTGCTACCTGCGCGACCTGCTCCTGACACCGGCGCACCAGGACCCCGAGATCACGTCGTTCCTCTCGTGCTGGGTCTTCGAGGAGATGTGGCACGGCGACGCGATCGGACGAGTGCTCGAAGCGCACGGCGAAGAGGCGGGCGCATCGCGTATCGCCGCGTTGCGGCAGGGTCGGCGACGGCGCCAAGCGCTGACAACCCTGAACACGATCGCGTCGGCGGCCTTCGCGGGCCGAGCCTTCGTCGCGCTCCACATGACCTGGGGAGCCATCAACGAGTGGACCACCCAAGCCGGCTACGCGCGCCTGGCCGACACTGCGGGCCACCCGACCCTGCGCGAGCTCCTGCGCCGCATCATGAAGCAAGAGGGCTCGCACATCGACTTCTACTCGTCCGAGGCGACGCGACGTCTGGCCGACAACACGAGGGCGCAACATCTCACTCGGTTCGCACTGTCGCATTGGTGGCGCCCCGTCGGGTCCGGCGTCATGCCGAGGCGCGAGGTCGGCTTCCTCGTGAGCTACCTCTTCGAGGGTGACAAAGGGAGCGACGTCCTCGAGCGCATCGACCGCCGGGTCGACCGGCTCCCCGGACAAGGCGACCTCCACCTGCTGACTCGCGCGGTGTCGCGCCCGGCCGCGGCATAGCGGCCGATGGAACACGAGGAAGTCAACCCCTGGGAGTGGTCGAAGGCATTCGGGTTCTCCCAGGCGGTCAAGCTCACCGGGGCCGAAGAGCTCCTCATCTGCTCGGGGCAGACGGCCATCGGCCCAGACGGGTCGGCGCCGACGACGTCGGACATGGGGGCGCAGGTGCGCATCGCACTCGACAACGTCGTGACGGTCTTGGAGGCGGCCGGCATGAGCCCGGCCAACATCGTGAAGTCGACGCTGTACACGACTGATGTCGACGAGCTCATCGGCGTCATCGGGACGGAGTCGCAACGAATCCTCGGCTCGCGCCTGCCGGCCAGCACGCTGATCGGCGTGACGCGGCTGGCCTTCCCGGAACTCAAGATCGAGATCGAAGTCGTCGCGGCCCGCTGAGGGCGCGGCGCTCGCGCCGACAGGGCCGGGGCACGGGCCGGGCCGGGCCGGACGCGTCGGGGACTACTGCGACTCCGCCGCCTGCTTGATGGCGGCCAGCGTGGCGGCGATGCCCTGCTCTGCGACCCGTGCTGCGCGCCCCGATCTGCGACGTCCGCGTCCTCGCCGAAGTGCTGCTCGAAGAAGGCAACGCCCTCCGGCGGGAGCTCCCAGGTCTCAGTCACTTTCGTGCCTCCGTCGACAGCCTCGAACGTGTAGCCCCACCGGGCCCGGGTCGGGGGCTCGGCCACCACCCAGGCGAACTCGCGCCCGGGCTCTGCGGCCACCACCTCTGACCTCGTCTCCCAGGTTCGCTCGGCCACTTCGTTTCGTCCGGTGAAGCGTGCACCGACTCTCGGGCCGTCGCCCTCGTCCCACCAGCAGGCCTTGCACACCGGGCTCCACTCCCCCATCCGCGTCACGTCCGACACGACGTCGAAGAGCTCCTCGGGTGTCCCCGCGATGACGATCGATCCTGTCTGCTGGAGATGGCCATGCACCAGTATGCCGCGCAGGTACTTCGTCCGCGCCCTGTGGACTTTGACGGCGAGGCGTCCCTCTCAGCCGATCAGTCGATGACGCTCAGGAGGACGGCGCGGGTCTGCTCGAGGGACGCGGCTGGTCACGCGCTCGTCGGGATGGTGTGCCAGGAGCGGGTCCCCGGGGCCGAAGTTGGCGGCGGGCACGCCGTGCTCCCAGAAGGACGCAACGTCGGTCCATCCGACCTTGGCCTTGGGCGGCGCGCCGCTGCGCTCCACCAACGCCTTCAACAGCGGGTGGTCGAGCGACGGCGGCGCCCCGTCGCCGGCGTCGAGGAGCTCCCAGGTGTCGCCGGTGCCGGGTTCGAGCACGGAGTCGAGCAGCTCGTGGAGGAAGGCCTCCGCTGCACCTTTGACGGTCCGGCGCGTAGCGGTGGTTCAGGGTCACCGATGCCTCGTCGGGCACGACGTTGCCGCCACACCGCCCTCGATCGCCACCACCTGGAGCTGTTCGGCGTAGGTGCAGCCGTCGAGCACGACCTCGCGTCCCGGCCACGCGGCGACGCGCTGCAGCAACGGGCGCCAGCCGATGGATGGCGTTGCGGCCCGTGAAGGGCCGTGCCGTGTGCGCCCGCACGCCGCGCAGCGTGATGCGCACACGCATGGTCCCCTGACAGCCCGCCTCGACGAGCGCGTTGGTCGGCTCGCCGAGCACGGCGGCGTCGCCGGCCAGCAGGTCCGGACGCTGCTGCCACAGCTCGAGCAGGCCGCTGTCGTCGCGGCCGATCTCCTCGCGGGCGTAGAAGCACCAGGTGAGTCGACCGCCGGTGCCTGCACCGTCGTGGCCAGGTCGAGCATCACGGCGAGCCCGCCCTTCATGTCCGACGCGCCGACCCCCCAGAGCGTGTCGCCGTCGAGCCGGGGTGACCTCGTTGCCGCCCGGGGGCACGGTGTCGAGGTGGCCCGCCAGCACGAGTCGCTGGCCGCGGTCCTGGTCGGTACGGGCCACGACGTTGTCCCCGACCCGGCTGACCTCGAGCCACGGGCACGCACGCAGCGCGGCCTCGACCCGGTCGGCGAGCGCCGCCTCGTGCCGGCTGACCGAAGGGACCGGCCATCAGGTCCCTGGTGGCCGCAAGCAGGTCGCCCATCGATTCAGGTGCTGGCGCCGTGCTCGCGCAGCACCTGGTTCAGCTGCGCCTTGTCGTGGCGCTCGCCCTCGGTCAGCCGCTTGATCACCAGCACGCAGGGGACGAAGAACTCGCCACCGGGGTACTCGCGCCGGCGGCTGGCCCGGATGGCCACGCACCACGGCGGGACCACGCCGCGCGAGATCTCCTCGCCCGTCTCGGCGTCGATGACCGGGATGGAGGGGTCGAGGAAGCTGCCGGCACCGAGGACCGCCCCCTTGCCGATGCGGGCGCCGCCGGTGACCATGCAGCGGCTGCCCACGAAGCGTCGTCCTCGACCACGACGGGCACCGCGTTGGGCGGCTCGAGCACGCCGCCGATGCCCACCCCGCCGGCCAGGTGCACGCGCTCGCCGATCTGGCCGCACGAGGCGACGGTGGCCCAGGTGTCGACCATGGAGCCTGCGCCGACCCAGGCGCCGATGTTCACGTAGGAGGGCATGAGCACGACGCCGCGCCCGAGGAAGGATCCCCAGCGGGCAGAGGCGCCCGGCAGCGCCCGCACCCCGGCCTCGGCGAAGCCGTGCTTGAGCGGCAGCTTGTCGGCGTACTCGAAGGGGCCGGCCTCGATGGTCTCCATGCCGCGCAGCGAGAACAACATGCAGGATCGACTTCTTGAGCCACTCGTGCACGACGACCTCGTCGGTCGCCGGATCGACCTCGGCCACCCGGGCCTGGCCGGTGTCGAGCAGCTCGATGGCCTCTTCCACCAGCTTCGCCGCGTCGGTGTCGGCCGGCGAGAGCTCGTCTCGCCGCTCCCAGAGCTCTTCGATGCTCGCCTGCAGATCAGCCATGGCTCACCCTAGCGAGACGCTCCCCCACCAGCGCCAGGCGCTCCATCGGCTGGACCAGCGCGACCCGGACGTGGCCGGCACCCGTCGTCGCCGTAGAGGTCGCCCGGGCTGACCAGGAGGCCGCCGTCGGCGCCAGCGACTCGGCCATCGCCCAGGCGTCGGGCCAGCGGCCGGCGGGAACCGGGACCCAGAGGTAGAAGCCGCCCTCGGGCAGCGGCACCGGGCAGCCGTACGCCCTCGAGCACGCCGGCGAGGAACGACGAGGCGCTCGCGATAGCGCGCCGCGCTGCGCGTCGACGTGGACGTCGTCGGCCAGCGCCGCGACCCCGGCAGCCTGGGCCGGCGCCGGGAACCATGAGGCCGGCGTGCTGGCGCACCGCGCGCAAGAACTCCACCAGCTCGGCGTCGCCGCGCGTAGAACCCCACCCGGACGCCGGCGAGGTTCGATCGCTTGGACGAGTGAGTGCACGGCCACCACGCCGTCGGCGCCGTGTTGGAGCACCGAGCGCGGCTGGCCCGTCCCAGGTGAACTCCGCGTAGCACTCGTCGGAGAACACGGGGACGCCGTGCGCCCGGCCCCACGCCGCCTCCGCGCCGAGGTCGCCGAGGCCGCCCGTCGGGTTCGAGGGCGAGTTCGACCACAGCACGAGTGCCCGCGCCGCGTCGTCGTCGTCGATCGCATCGAGGTCGAGGCCGCCGGCGATGGCCCGGTGGGCGACGGGACGCCGACGGCCCGGCAGCCCGCCAGCTCCGCGCCCATGGCATAGGTGGGGTACGACACCGCGGGATACAGCACGGTGTCCTTGGCCGGCTCGCGCAGGCGCGAGCAGGTGCGGCACCGACGCCACGAGCTCCTTGGTGCCCGACGCAGGCGGCGACGGAGGACACCGGGACCTCGCCGAGCCCGAAGCGCCGGACCAGCCAGGCCGCCGCGGCCTCGCGCAGCATGCGACGCTGCCCGCCGATGCGGGATACCCCCGCTCCGCGCCCGACGTCGCGAGGGCCTCGACCACGGCGGGCAGGGGCGGGTCACACGGCGTCCCGATGGAGCAGTCGACCATGCCGCCGGGCAGCGCGGCAGCCAGCTTGGCCAGGCCGTCGAGGCGGTCGTAGGGATAGGGGGGCAGGCGGAACGTCACGTCACGGCGCCGCCACGAACTCGGCGAAGCGGGCCCGGCCCACCTCGTCGAGGACGACCTCGAGGGTGGCCGCCTCCTCGCCGTCGCGCTGGCCCACCACCTCGCCCTCGCGGTGGACGGCCGCCAGCACGTCGCCGCGCGACCACGGCACGACCAGCTGCACCACCCGGTCGGAGCCGCGCAGCCGGTCTCCGACGACCCGCAAGAGGTCGTCGACACCCTCGCCGGTGCGCGCCGAGACGAGCACGGCACCCTCGGTGCGGCGGGCCAGCGCCTTGGCCTCCTCGGGCGCGCGGTCGGCCTTGTTGACGACCACCAGTTCGGGCACGCCTGCGGCGCCGATCTCCCCCAGCACCTCGCGCACCGCCTGCATCTGCGCCTCCGCGTTCGTTGCGGTGCCGTCGACCACGTGGACGACCAGGTCGGCCAGCCGCACCGAGTCGAGCGTGGAACGGAACGCCTCGACCAGCTCGTGCGGGAGCTTGCGCACGAAGCCGACCGTGTCGGTGACGAGGACGGTCTCGCCGCCGGGGAGCGAGAGCTGGCGGGTGCGCGGGTCGAGCGTGACGAAGAGGCGGTTCTCCGCCGGCACCCCGGCGTCGGTCAGCTGGTTGAGCAGCGTCGACTTGCCCGCGTTCGTGTAGCCGACGAGGGCGAGCTCGCGCTGGCGGCCCCGGGCGCGGCTGCGCCGCTGGAGCGCGCGGGTGCGCTCGACGTCGCGCAGCTCGTCCTCGAGCTTGTGCATGCGCCGCACGAGGCGCCGCCGGTCTACTTCGAGCTGCGTCTCGCCCGGTCCACGAGTGCCGATGCCGCCTGCCTGCTGGCTCAGCGAGGTGCCGCGGCCGCGCAGGCGCGGCAGACGGTAGCGCAACAGCGCCAGCTCGACCTGCGCCTTGCCCTCTGGGCTGCGCGCGTTCTGGGCGAAGATGTCGAGGATGACCGCCGTGCGGTCGATGGCGGTGCGGCCGAACAGCTTCTCGAGGTTGCGATGCTGTGCCGGGCTGAGCTCGTCGTCGAAGACGACCGTGTCGGCATCGAGGCTGCGGGCTCAGGGCGGCGATCTCCTCCGCCTTGCCCCGCCCGACGAAGGTGGCCGGGTCCGGCGCGTCGCGTCGCTGCACGACCCGGCCCACGACGTCTGCGCCCGCGCTGTCGACGAGCTGCGCGAGCTCATCGAGCTCTTCGTCGACCAGCTCGTTCGTGAGCCCGGGGAAGACGACGCCCACGAGGATGATCCGCTCCCGGAACGCGCGCTCGATGAGCGTGCCCGGCAACAGGTTGCTCAAGAGAGCATCTCCGGGTGGATGTCGATGTCGGCCACCTTGCGCACCGGCCCGGCGAGATACGTCGTCGCCGCGTCGTCTGCGCCAAGCGTCACTTCGAGGACGCCGCCGGGATTGCGCACCCGCACCGCTGCCCTCGGGCGCCACGACACCCCAGCTGCGCGCCGCTGCAGCGGCAGCCACGCTGCCGGTCCCGCAGGCCAGCGTCGGCCCGACGCCGCGCTCCCAGACCCGGAAATCGAGCAGCGGTCCGTCCTCGTCGATCGACGACGGTGATCCACTCCACGTTGATCCCACCGGGGTAGGCGGCCTGGAGCTTCGGCCCGGCCTCGGCGACGTCGACGCCGGCCGTGTCGGGGCCGAGGAGGACGAGGTGGGGGTTGCCCAGGTCGACCGTGCGTGCCCGTCGCTCGCCGAACTCGTGGGGCTGCTCGGGACCGAGGCGGACCACGCCCATGTCGACGCGGGCCGAGGCCAGGCCCGGCGTGGTGCCCTCGGTGTACTCGACCGTGCGTGGGCCGCCGCCCGTCGCCACCGTGAAGACGGGCGGTGACACGAGACCGGCGTCGACAGCGGCCTGGGCCAGACAGCGGATCCCGTTGCCGCTCATCTCGGCCGCGCCGCCGTCCGCGTTGTGCAGTTCCATGGAGAGGTGGCAGCCGTCGCGTCCGGGCCCGACCCGGATGATCCCGTCGGCTCCGATGCCTCGGTGCCGGTCGGCCAGCACGCGCACCTGGGCCGGCGTCAGCCTGACGGGAATCCTCGGGGTCGAGGACGACGAGGAAGTCGTTCCCGGCGCCCTCGTGCTTGGTGGCGTGCATCGTCCCATTCTCGCAGCCGGCGTTCGTCATCCGTGCACCGAGAGGGCCCGCTCGAGCAGCTCCTGCGCCTCGGCCGTGCCCGGGGCCCAGGCGACACGCGGGTCCCGCCGGAACCACGAGGCCTGGCGGCGGGCGAACTGGCGGGTACGCCGGACGGCCTCCTCCACGCAGTCCGCCAGGGGCACGCCCTCTTCGACGTGGCTGAGGATCTCGCGGTAGCCGAGGGCCTGACGCGCCGTGCGCGAGATCCCGCCCCTGCGTTCGGCCAGCCGGCGAACCTCGCTCGACGAGCCCCGCCTCGAGCATGGCGGCGAACCGCGCCGCGATGCGCCGATCGATCTCTTCGGGTGGGCGCTCGAGGCCGACCTGGCCGATACCAGCGGGCGGGTAGGCCTCGAGGCCGGGACCGAACTCGGAGAACGGCCGGCCCGCGCCGACCGTCACCTCGAGGGCACGCACCACCCGCCTCCGGTTGGTCGGCTCCATCCGCCCGGCCCCGACCGGGTCGAGCGCACGCAGACGCGCGTGGAGGTCGGTGACCTCCGGCCCGCCCTCGTCGAGCTCCGCGTCGAGCGCCGCGGCAACCTCGGGGAACCGGCCGGGGATCACGAAGTCGTCCACCACGGCCCGGAGGTAGAGACCGGTGCCGCCGACCAGCAGGGCATGGTGTCCACGCGCGGCGATGTCGCGCAACGCCTGCCGCGCCGCCTTCTGAAATTGCGCGACCGTGAAGTCCTCGTCGGGATCGACGAGATCGAGCAGGTGATGAGGCACCGCAGCGCGCGCATCGTGGACCGGGCTTGGATGTCCCGATGTCCATGCCCCGGTACACGCACATGGAGTCGACCGAGACGATCTCGCAGTCACCCCGTCGCAGCGCGAGCTCGAGCGCGGCCTCGGACTTGCCCGACGCGGTGACCCCGACGAGGGCGACCGCGCTCACGCGCCCGCCACCGGGATGCGCACGCGATGGCGGGGCCGCGCCGTCACCTCCTCGAGCTGGCCCGACAGGTGGTGGGGATGACCTGCGGTCACCCGCACGCGGCAGAGCGCACCAGGCGCGGGCGCGTCCGGCACCCGGCACGCCGAAGTGCACGAGCTTCCCCTGGCGGGTGCGCGCCGCGAGCATGGTGCCGTCGCGCCGGCTCACTCCCTCCACGAGCACCTCCTCGCTGCGCCCGACGCGCGCCTGGTGCCGGGTCAGGGCCGAGCGGTCGATCACCGTCTTGAGGCGGTCGAAGCGCTCGGCCACGACGTCGGCCGGGACGAACTCGGACTCCATCGTCGCGGCCCGCGTCCCCGGGCGGGGCGAGAAGATGAAGGTGAAGGCGCTGTCGTAGCGCGCCTCCGCGCAGACGGCCAGCGTCTGTTCGAAGTCGTCGGCCGTCTCACCGGGAAAGCCGACGATGATGTCGGTCGTCACGGCCAGGTCGTCGATGGCGCGACGGGCCGCGGCGAGACGATCGAGGTAGCGCTGCACCGTGTAGCCGCGTCGCATGGCGCGCAGGACGCGGTCGCTGCCCGACTGGAGCGGGAGGTGGAGCTGCTCGCACACCTCGGGCGTCTCGGCCATGGCTTCGATCGTCTCGGGCCGCAGGTCCTTCGGATGGGGGCTGGTGAAGCGCACGCGCCCGATCCCCCGAACGGCACCGACGGCGCGGAGCAGGTCGGCGAAGAGCGGTCGGCGGCGCGTGATGTCACGGCCGTACGAATTGACGTTCTGCCCCAGCAGCGTCACCTCGACGACACCCCGGCGCGCCAACAGCTCGACCTCGGCCACGATGTCTTCGAGCGGGCGGCTCACCTCGGGGCCCCTCACCGCGGGCACGATGCAGAACGCGCAGGAATTGTCGCAGCCGGTCTGGATATTGACCCAGGCCGCGTACGGCAGCTCGCGAACGGCGCCGGGGCCGAGAAGCGGGTTGGCACCCGACTCGGCCGGCGCGTCGAGGATCTCCATCAGAGGGCCCTCACCCCGCGCCCGCTCGAGCAGGCCCGGTGCACTGGTGAGGTTGTGGGTCCCGAACACCACGTCGACCCAACCGACCTTCTCTTGGATGCGCTCGCGGTCCTTTTGGGCGAGGCACCCACCGACGGCGATCTGGAGCCCGGGCTTCGCGTCCACCAGCTCCTTCAGCCTGCCGAGCGTGCCGTAGAGGCGCTGGTCCGCGTTCTCCCGGATGCAGCACGTGTTGAGGACGACGACGTCAGCCTCCTCCATGGAGGGGGCGGGCGACATGCCGTCGGCCACCAACAGCCCGGCGAGCCGCTCGGAGTCGTGCTCGTTCATCTGGCACCCGAAGGTGCGGATGAAATAGGTCCGCGCCATGTGCCGAAGTCTAGGGAGCCGGGGCGCGTAGATTCTCGGCGGTGCAGCAACTCTCGACCTCCGCCGCGCGCAGCCTGCGTCGACGCATGCCTCTGGTCGCGCTCGGGGTCGCCCTGCCCGTACTGGCCGCGTGCGGCTCAGGCACGGGAGCGGGTTCGTCCTCGTCCTCGGAATCGCCCGACGCCCGGCTCGCGAATGCCGGCACCACGGTCCAGAAGCACATCACGACATACCTGGCCACCGCGCAGCAGTGCACGAGGGCATCGAGTCCCGTCGTGTGCCTCGAGAAGGCCGACCGCACTCTGGGCGGTCAGATCCACGACTACGCGAACGTCCTCGCCGTCGGGCACGGATTCAGCGCGCCGGCCGCCGATCTGAGCGCGGCGCGCAACGCCGCCCAGCTGCTGGCCAACAGTCTCGAGATCCTCGGGGACGCGGAACCCACCCAGGCGAACTACGACCAGGTGCTCAACACGTTCAACGTCAACACCGCCATCTCGACGCTCAAGAGTGCCGTCGCCACGTTGCAGGCGCACGGCCGCTGACGGCGGCTCACGGCGAGAGGGCGACCACGGCGTCGTCCCCGAAGACGATGCCGTGGCGATCAGCCCGGAGCCCGAGCACGCGTCCAGGGACGCCCGAGCGCGCCAGTGCGGCCTCCGCGCCGGCGCGCACGGAATCAGCGGACGACGCGCGCACGATACCGAGAAGGCTTGGTCCGGCACCCGACCAGCTCGCCGCCAGCGCACCTGCTTCGACGAGGGCGGTGAGGAGCCCGGCCGACTCGGGGAAGAGCGCGGTGCGCGCGGGCTGGTGGATCCGATCACCGGTCGCCGCGGGCAGGAGCGAGGACGGGTCGGCCAGCCCGGCGAGGAGCAGGCCCATGCGGCCCAGGTTGAAGACGGCATCGGCCCGGCTGAGCGAGTCCGGTAGGACCCCCCGCGCCTCGGGTGTCGCCAGGTCGCGTTCGGGGACGATGACGACGAAGGACAGCTCGTCGCTCAGCGGCAGCGGCGCGTGCACGGGGCTGCCCTCGACAATGGTCGCGGCCACCAGGCCACCGAACGCGCTGGCGGCTGCGTTCTCGGGGTGCCCGTCGTACGCGGCCGCCACGGCAAAGGGGTCGTCCGCTCCCGCCGCCGCCGCGGCCGCCGCGGCGAGGGCGGCCGAGGAGCCGAGCCCGCGCGCCAGGGGGATCTGCGAGCGCACCGTCACCGCGCAGCGGTCGTGTCCGAGCACTTCGGTGACGACGCGCGCGGCCAGGTGGGACGCGTCGTCGAAGAGACCGGCCCCCTCCCCCTCGGTGTGCACGTCGAGCGACGGTGCCGGCTCGACCTCGACGCTCACGTAGCACTCGAGCGCCACCGCCAGCGTGTCGAACCCTGGCCCGAGGTTGGCCGAGGACGCTGGGGCCCGTGCGCGCACGGCCTCAGGCTACGGCCTTCAGAAGATCCGCTGGAGCATCGACGGGCGCGGCACGTCGTGTCCCAGCCGCACCGGCACCACGTCGCGCTGGGTCCCGAGCGTCACCACCTCGGTGCCGGCGACCGCGCCTCGGAGAGCCCGATCAGTCAGAGGGCGTCCTGGGTGGAACGCGCGCCGCGCGGTGACCCCCGGCCACGTCAGCATCGTCACCGCGGTGGCGGTCGTGGCGTCGACCGTCTTGCCGGCCTCGCTCACATGGGCGGCCACGATCCCGCCGGCCAGCACCTGCGTGCTGCCGATGAGCGGCTCGAGCGCGTCCACCAGAGCCAGCCCGTGGAGCCCGGCCTGGGCGAGCACCTCGGGACCCTGCTGGCCGGTGACCGCGGCGAGGAGGAGGACCTCACGCCCGTGGACGGGCCGGACGACGGCCAGCACGTCGCCACCGCCGGCCGCCGTCGTGAACCCCGACTTCACGCCGATGACGCCCTGGATCCCGAGCAGCGGCGTATAGGTCGAGATGGTCCCTGCCACCGGGAGCGTGACCGAGGACATCTGGACCATGGACGCGAAGGCCGGATCCGCCATGTCCGGCGCCGCCACCTTGAGGATGTCCGAGGCCGTCGACACGGACGCGGGGTCGACGCCGCTCGCGTCGGCGAAGTGCGACTTGGTCATGCCCAGGCTCGCCGCATCTGCGTTCATCTTCGCCACGAAGGCGGGAATACTGCCGGCGTCCCAGAGCGCCAACATGTCGGCGTAGTTGTCGGCGGAGTGGACCAACAGGCCACTCAGCACCTGCTCCTCGCTGAGCTGTTCGCCGAGCGTGACCTCCGCGTTCGAGTCGTCGTCCACGGTGTCGTCGTCGTAGTCGTTGACGTCGGCTTGGCTCACCGTGATCGTCGGACCCGTCTGATGCAGGCCCAGCGGATGGTCGTGCAGGATCACGTAGGCCGTCATCAGTTTCGTCAGGCTCGCCACCGGGGCCGGCCGTTCGGGGCCTGATGCCACGTTGATGCCGATCGCAGGGACGGCCACGGCGCCCTGACCGCTGGTGGGCCAGGGCAACGGCATCGACCGCGGCTGCACCGACACGGACTGCGCCAGCACGGGCGTGACCGCGGGCGCAGGGTCGGGCGCGTGCAGCCGGACACCGACGAATGCGGCCGCTGCCGCGACGAGGACAAGCACCACCACCAGCACCACCAGACGCCGGCGGCCCCGACGGCGGCGAGCGCGCACCGAATGACGGCCCCGATCGGGCTGGGGTGGCCGTGGCGGCGCGGGTGCCGGCCCGCGTAACGAGTCGAGGCGGAACGGCGCCACCATGAGGGGCGCCTCAGTCTCGGGGTTCACCGCCGGCTCAGTGCGTCGAGCTCCTCGGGCGTCATGAGCACCGCACGCGCCTTGGAGCCCTCGCTCGGTCCGACGACGCCGGCCTGCTCAAGCAGGTCCATCAGGCGTCCGGCCCGGGCGAATCCCACCCGCAGCTTGCGCTGCAGCATTGAGGTGGAGCCGAGCTGGGAGCGCACCACCAGGTCGCGCGCCTGCACCAGGTACTCGTCCTCGTCGTCCTCGACGCCGTCGCCACCGAGCGGCCCGTCGTCGGCGCCCTCGATCCCCACGATCGCTTCGGTCTGCCCACCCTGGGAGCGCCAGTGCTGCACCACGTCGCGCACCTCGTCCTCGGAGACCCACGGCGCCTGCAGACGGCGGGCGATGTTGGAGGACGCGGTGAGCAGCAGCATGTCGCCCTTGCCTATCAGGCGCTCCGCGCCGGGCTGGTCCAAGATGACGCGGCTGTCGGCGAGCGACGAGACCGAGAAGGCCATGCGGCTCGGAATGTTGGCCTTGATCACCCCGGTGATGACGTCCACCGATGGGCGCTGCGTGGCGATCACCAGGTGGATGCCGACGGCGCGGGCCATCTGGGCGATGCGCACGATGGAGTCCTCGACGTCGCGCGCCGCCACCATCATCAGGTCGTTGAGCTCGTCGACCACGACCAGGACGAAGGGAAGGGTCTGTGGCGCCTCGACCTCGTCGTCGATCTCGGCCTCGTCGTCTGCGGCCGGATGCTCCGCACCCAGCGCCCGCGCCGCGGCGTCGCGGCTGCGCCGGCGGTCCGACGGCGGGGTCGCGATGAGGCCCTCCTCCACCAACTGGTTGTATCCCGTGATGTCGCGGACGCCGTTCTCGGCCAGGATGTCGTAGCGCCGCTCCATCTCCTTGACGGCCCACGCCAGCGCATTGGCCGCTTTCTTGGGATCGACGACGACCGGGTTCAGCAAGTGGGGCAGCCCGTCGTACTGGCCGAGCTCGACGCGCTTGGGGTCGACCAGGATCAGCTTGACCTTGTCCGGGGTGTCGCGCATGAGGATCGACGTGATGATGGAGTTCATGCACGACGACTTCCCCGACCCGGTGGCGCCCGAGATCAGGATGTGGGGCATCTCGGCCAGGTTGGCCATGACCGCGCGTCCTGCGATGTCGCGACCCATTGCCACCTCGAGGGGATGGCCGCTGCCGTTGCGCGCCTCGCGCGACTCGAGGATGTCGCGCAGCGAGACGAGCTGGCGGGTGCGGTTCGGCACCTCGACGCCGATGGCGGACTTGCCCGGGATGGGTGCGAGGATGCGGACGTCGGGCGACGCCATCGCGTACGCGATGTCCTTGGAAAGGCTGGTCACACGAGCCACCTTCACGCCAGGACCGAGCTCGATCTCATAGCGCGTGACGGTGGGGCCCACCCGGCTCCCCACGAGGCGGGTCTCCACGCCGTGCGCGGCCAGGGCACGCACCAACTCCTCGCCGGCGGCATCGATCTGACGCTGGTCCTGGCGCATCTTCTTCGACTGGTGCAGCAGCCGGAGGCTGGGGAGCACCCACTCCCCGGGCGCCCGCGTCGAGGAGGCGACCACCGGCACCGGGAGTTCGGGCTCCGGTTCGGGCGCGGGCTCCGCCTCGGGATCGTGATCCGAATCGAGCGGGATGTCGATGTCGCCGTGCTCCTCGTCGGCCGGGTCGTCCGGTACGGGGCCGGCCTCGGGGACGTCGAGGTCGGAATCAGCCGAGGCGGGCTCACCCAGATCACCCGTCGACCCCTCGGGCACGATCACGAACGGCTTGCCCCGCCACAGCTCCGCGGCGGCGCGGCCGGCGGCCAGAGTGCCGGTGTGCAACGCGCGGCCGACCGAGGCGAGTGACGCGCCGGTGGCGACGAGGATCGCCACGAGCACGACGGCCACGAGCAGCACGGTGGCGCCGGCGGTGCCGAGGCCGGCGTGCAACGGACGGCCGACCACCACGCCGAGGTAGCCTCCGGCGTTGCGCAGCGCGTGTGAGTCCGAGAAGGCGGGCGCGCCCTTGGCCAGCTCGGCCAGGCCGCACACGCCGAGCAATCCGAGGACGATGCCGACCCCCAGGCGCCAGGGATCCGCGCCCTCTCCGCTCTCGTCGTCGTCCTCGTCGCGCGGGCGGCGATCGAACAGCAGCGCGCATCCCGCACCGACTGCGACCAGTGGCAGCAGGACGCGGGCCCAGCCGGCCAGGCTCGCGAGCCCCGAGTCCGTCCCGTGCCCGACGGGCCCGAGCTGTTGACCCCACAGGGCCAGCGCCAGGAGGACGCCGAGTGTGATGAGGCCGACGGCCCAGAGGTCCCGGGCCTGGACCCGCCAGAACGGCGGGCGCTGCGGCGCAGCACGCCGTGCGCGCGCGCAGCAGGCTTCTTGGCGGTGGAGCGGGTGCGGGCCGGTGCGCGCGAGGGAGCGCTGCGGGTCTTGGTCGCCACAGTGAGGCCGAGACTACTGGCTGACCTGGTGATTTTTGCGGACACCCCACCCGTCACCGGCCGGCCCGGCGTGCCGTTGCCGTACGAACACATGTTCGCTACCGTAGAGGGGATGGCACTCCGGTGGGCCCTGGCGGAGAGCGAGGAGGGGGGCACGCTCTTCCCCGACGAGCGGGTGGCGGAGCGCCACGTCGGGAAGGGCGCCTACGCCGGGATGGAGTTCCTCCACGTCAACGCCCGGACCATCATCAACACCGTCCCGCCGGAGAGCCTCATGCCCTTCCGGCACACGATCAACCCGTATCGAGGGTGCAGCCACGCCTGTGTCTACTGCTTCGCGCGGCCGACGCACGACTATCTCGGGCTCGGCATCGGCACCGACTTCGAGCGCAAGATCGTGGTGAAGGTCAATGCCGTCGAGCGGTTGCGCGCGGAGTTGCGCGCGCCCCGCTGGCGCGGCGACCACATCGCGATGGGCACCAACACCGACCCGTACCAACACGCGGAAGGCAAGTACCACCTCACCCGGGGCATCGTCGAGACGCTGTCGGGGGCACGCAACCCCTTCAGCATCCTGACCAAGTCGACGCTCATCTTGCGAGACGCCGCGCTGCTGGCGGCCGCCTGCGAGCGAACCGACGTCGAGGTGAACTTCTCCATCGGGACGCTCGATCGCTCCGTCTGGCAGCTGACCGAGCCGGGCACGCCCCCGCCGGACCGGCGGGTGGACGCCCTCCGGCGCCTGAGCGCCCTCGGCATTCCCTGCGGGGTGCTGGTCGCGCCCGTCCTGCCGGGACTGTCCGACTCCGAAGCCCAGCTGCACGAGGTCGTCGAGGCCTGTGCCGCGGCGGGCGCCGTCTCCATCACCGGGGTGGCGCTGCACCTCCGGGGCCCGCTGCGCGGCCACTACTTCGACTGGCTCGAGGGCACACGGCCGGACCTCGTCCGCCTGCACCGTGCGCGCTTCGGCGCGGGGCGTACCAGGACGACGAGGCGCGCGGGCGGGTGGAGGAGCTCGTCCGGTCGGCCGCCGTTCGTTGCGGCGTGACCGGGCGCGACCGCTACCGAGG
The DNA here is from genome assembly GCA_963725895.1 of uncultured Acidimicrobiaceae bacterium. GTDB lineage: Bacteria > Actinomycetota > Acidimicrobiia > Acidimicrobiales > RAAP-2 > Bog-473. Next base: position 865,943 of record CAVSAJ010000001.1, read on the forward strand.
CAGGAGGCGGGCGCCGGCAGCGGCCGAGGAGGACGAACAGCTCCGCCTGCTGTGAGCGGCCGGGGCGCGCGGTCGAGTCGGCTGGTCCTCCCTATGCTTCGAGGCTTATGCCAGGGACCGCAACGGGGATGTGGCGCGTCGGCCGTCGCGCCGCCCTGGTCCTGGCCGGGTCGCTCGTAGTCGGCGCACTGGTGGTCGCGCCGCCCGGTGGGCCCCTCGGGAGGGCGGAGCGGGCGGGTGCGGCGCCGGCGACCACCGCCACCGACGCGAGCTACGCCATCGTCGATGCTGCAGGCGGGGTCATGACCTTCGGCGGCGCCGGGTACGAGGGTGACGCGATCGAGGTGCCGCTGGCCAAGCCCATCGTCGGCAGCGCGGCGGACCCGTCCGGCGGGTATTGGCTGGTCGCATCCGACGGCGGCATCTTCACCTTCGGCGGCGCTCCCTTCTGGGGCTCGGCAGGCGGTCTCCCGCTCAACAAGCCGGTGGTCGGCATGGCGCCGACGCCCGACGGCGGCGGGTACTGGCTGGTCGCCTCCGACGGCGGGATCTTCAGCTATGGCGACGCCGGCTTCTTCGGCTCGACCGGGAGCATGGTGCTCAACGAGCCCATCGTCGGCATGGCGGCCACGGCCGACGGCGGCGGGTACTGGCTGGTGGCCTCCGACGGGGGGATCTTCGCCTTCGGCGACGCGCAGTTCTGGGGCTCGACGGGGAGCCTCACCCTCAACAAACCGGTGGTCGGGATGGCGGCCACGGCCGACGGAGACGGGTACTGGCTGGTCGCCTCCGACGGCGGCATCTTCACCTTCGGCGACGCGCCCTTCTGGGGCTCGACCGGGGGCCTGGCGCTGAACGAGCCTGTCGTCGGGATGGCGGCCACGGCCGACGGCGGCGGGTACTGGCTGGTCGGGCAGGATGCCGGTGTCTTCACCTTCGGTGATGCCGCCTTCTCCGGGAGCGCGCAGTCACCGCTGCACCCGCCGCTGTTCCCCCAGCCGCTCTCGAACCCCATTCCGCCCGTCGTGAGCATCATGAACGACGCGCTCGGACCCCAGGCCACGCACCAGGGCGGGCTGCGCGTCGCCTTCGCGGGCGACTCCCTCTCCCTCTACGAGGGCCACTACATCCAGGAGACCTCCCCGCCGTACTTCGTCGACGACGGCGCGGCGGCAGGGTGCGGCTTCACCGACGGCGCACCGACACTGCCGTGGGCCGATCCGAGTGCGCCCTACATCAGTCCCGCGGCCTGCACGCTGTGGGCGTCGCAGCTCCAATGGGTCGTCTCGCGCTTCCACCCCGACGTGACGGTGATCCAGACCGGGTACTGGGAGACCCAGGACCGCCTCTTCGACGGGTCGTACCAGTCGCTGGCCGACGCCGACTACTCGGCCTACATCGAGTCGAACCTGGCCCAGGCGGTCCAGATCGCCCACTCCGACGGCGGCGCCGTCATCCTCTCCACCTCGCCGTACTTCGACGACGGAACCCCCTTCAACCTGGTCGCCGCCTACAACCAGATCGTCGAGGGCGTGGCTGCCGAGTTCCCCTACGTCTCCATCGATGACCTCTACACGGTGCTCGACCCCGGTGGGACCTACGCCTCGGTGGTCGACGGGATCGTGGCGCGGGCCGCCGACGGCGTGCACATCACGCAGGCGGCGGTCGACAACCTGATTGAGCCGGCCCTCAACCAGATCATCTCCAACGTGGCCGGGGCCGTCTACACCGGGAACGCGTAGGAGGCCGGCCCGGGGTCGGGCCGCTTCAGGCCGGCTCGACCCCTCGTTCACGGGGCCGGGTCGCACCGCGGCCAGGCCCGATCTGGGCGCTCCGGTCTCGAGGCCCTGGTGCACCCCCGTCGCAGGCGGTCCCAGGCGCCGAAATGCCTGGTCGACCCGGGGAACCCCCGACGCAGGGCCCCCTCCCCCGCGAGGCAGGCACCCCATCTCAAGTCAGCGTCAATTCCTGCCGACATCTCCACCGTGCAATCAGAGGGCGCAGGGGCCACTCGTGAGCGTGCGAAGACCGGTGGGCTCAATGGATTCGACGAAGGTTCTTGACGACGGGTCCGTCAACAACCCCCCATCGTCCTCAGGCGCCCCGGTAGACGACCAAGGGAACGTCGCGCCACCGCCGGGCCGGGCGCGGCCACGGTGGGCGGGCTCCGTCGCCATCAACGTCTTCTCGGCGGCACTTGCCCTCGCCACCGCGGCGCTCGTCGTCCGCGGCCCCACCTTCGACGAAGGCCCGGTGCGCCACCTCATGCCCCAGCCGGGCATGTTCGCCCTGTTCTGCGTGCTGTGGGCCGCTGCGGTGTTGGCGCCGGTCTCGCTGCACTACCGGGGCAACACCTACCTCTTCGTGCTCGACGCCGTCCCGATGTTGCTCGGGCTGGTGTTCTTGTCCCCGTCCTACTTCGTCTTGGCCTGTGTCGGCACCGAGGCGTTCGTCCTCGCCGTCGTACGGCGGCAGCCACCACTCAAGGTGGCCTTCAACGTGGCCTCCGTCGGGTTGAGCACCGCCGTCTCCGCCGTCGTCTTCCGCGAGCTCCTCGGCACCCACAGCCCGGTCAGCGTCGTCGGCTGGGCCGCCTCGGCGGCCGCCCTGTGCTCGGCCGCCATCGTCCTGTCCATCAACCTCCGCGTCGTGACCAAGCTCAACGGCCAGACCGTGGAGCGCCGGACGGGCTCGTACGTCACCACCCAGGCGCTCATGACCACGGCGAGCATCTGCCTGGCGATCGTCGTCCTCGACGCCGCCTGGTTCGACGTGTGGACCGTGGTGCCGCTGCTGCTGGTCGCCGCGCTCATCATCATCGCCTACCGGGGCTATTCGCGGCTCGGGCTGCGCTTCGCGTCGTTGCAACGGCTCTACGACTTCAGCCGGGCACTGGGGACGGCCAGCCTCGAGCCGTCGTCGATGGGCGTCGACGTCTTGCGCCAGGTCTGCACCGTCATGCGAGCCAGGCGAGCCGAGCTCATCTTGGCCGAGCCGTCTGGGATCCCACGCCGCATGTCCTTCGACGAGCACGGGCCGTCGGGGATCGAGCCGATCAGCCTCGACGAGTCCTCGATCGTCAGCCAGGCCATCGAGTCGGGCAGCGCCTCGTTGCACATCAGCACGCCCCAGCAGCGCGGGACGTGCCACGACACGATCGCGGGTGAGTACCGAGACGCCGTGGTCGCCCCCCTGATGAACGGGACGACGGCGATCGGCGCCATCATCGCCCTCGACCGCGACGAGGAGCTCGACACCTTCGACGACGACGACCTCCGCCTCTTCGAGACCCTCGTGGCGCACGCGAGCGCCAGCCTCGAGCGGCGCTCGCCTCGTTGAGGAGCTGCGCTTCGAGGTCGACTCCAAGTCCCACCAGGCGACGCACGACATGCTGACGGGCCTCCCCAACCGCGTGCTGTTCCTCAGCCGCGCCGCCGAGCGCGCTCAACGAGAGCAACGGCGTGGCCATCGTCGTGCTCGACATCGATCGCTTCAAGGACGTGAACGACACCCTGGGCCATGCCATCGGCGACCGCCTGCTCTGCGAGATCTCCGAGCGGCTGCTCCAGGCGGTCTCGGGGCGGGCGACGGTGGCCTGTCTGGGCGGCGACGAGTTCGCGCTGGTCATCTCCGACGTCACCGAGGCAGACCGCGCGGTCGCCATCGTGAAGGACCTCCATGCCGAGATGTCACGGCCGATCGAGATGGACGGGCTCACCCTGGCCGTGACCGCCAGTGCCGGTATCGCCCTCGCCCCCGAGCACGGCGACGACGTCGCCCTGCTCCTCCAGCGTGCCGACATCGCCATGTACCTGGCCAAGGAGCGACGCAGCAGCGTCGAGGTGTACTCGGTCGAGCAGGACCAGAGCATGCGCCGCTGGCTCATGCTCGGTGGCCTCTTGACCCACGCCCTCGAGGACTGCAGCGAGTTGAGCGTGATCTACCAACCCGTCGGCGACGTTCGCACCCGCCAGATCGTCCAGGTCGAGGCGTTGTGCCGCTGGAACCACCCCGAGCACGGGCCCATTCCGCCCGACGAGTTCATCGCCATCGCCGAGCAGATGGGGCTGATCTCGCAGATCGGCGACTTCGTCATGGGCGAGGCGTGCGCCCAGCTGGCCCGTTGGCGTCACGCCGGCCTCGAGCTCGGCATGGCGGTCAACGTCTCGGGCCGCGAGTTTGCCGACGCGAGCCTCGTCGACCGGGTCGCACGGCACCTGCACGCCCACGGGCTGCCGCCGGACTCGCTCACCATTGAAGTGACCGAGACGGAGATCATGGGCGACCTCACCCTGGCGACCAGCGTGCTCGACGAGCTCTCGAGTCTCGGGATCAAGATCGCCATCGACGACTACGGCACGGGCTACTCGTCGCTGGCCTACCTGCATCGTCTCCCGGTGCAGAAGTTGAAGATCGACCGATCCTTCGTCACCAACCTGCCCAACGACTTGAGCAACGCGATCATCGTGCGCTCCTCCATCGCCATGGCGCATTCGCTCGGGCTCAGCGTCGTTGCCGAGGGCGCCGAGGACGAGCTCACCTGCGCCGTCTTGGCGGACGCCGACTGCGACATGATTCAGGGCTACTACCTCTCCAAGCCCAGGGGCGGGGACGACCTGCAGGAGTGGCTGCTCGGGGGCGCGACCCTCGAATTCGCACCCTTCCGCCCCGAGATGGCCCGCGCCAAGTAGCGACGACGGCCCTCGCGGCCCGGCGTGTGCGCGACCACGCGCCGCGAGAGGCGCGAAATCACACCGATGTAGGCATCGTCGCCCGTGCCTGAGCCCGCACCGGGAGGCCGGCAGGCCAAGAACCCGAAATCGTGCGTTGAAACGGCATTCGGGCGCCAGTCGGTTCCCGAATTAGCGCCGAAAGCTCACTTTGACGCCTGTAGTCGGCGTGCGAGGGTCAACGTTTCGACAACGATTGGTTGCAATGCGGTTGCAACCTGGGAGAGACTTTAGACGCGGGGAACGGAGGGCACCGGTAGCACGGTGATTTCGCCCTCCTATCCCCCACCTGTACCAGTACGCGAAGGAGGTGGGACGCTATGAGGTGGGGCTGAGTCCCCGGCGGTCGATGACCGCCGTTCTAATCCATAGCACGTCTTCGCACCGTCCCCGCAAGGGCACGGGGTGTTGCTGTGTGTGTATCGACACGGCGGGTCGCCGCCTTTAGCGGAGGTCTTGATCTTCGCATTGGCGGCGCCCGCCGCGTGTCGCGTTCGAGGGCCAGAAAGACGCGACCGCGGCCCCAATATGGGCCACTGTGTATTGGTGGTAGCCAGCGGTCGGGCCAGACGCCCCACATGAGCCGAGAGGGGGAAAGGCTCGGTGTCGCTCCTCAGTAGCCCGGCGCATGCACGCCGGCGTCTCGGACGCCCTTTCGTGCGCCTGTGGTACGGGTTCACCCTCGCGTGTTCCGGCGACGGCATGGCATACGGTGCCGTCCCGCTGCTCGCGGTCGCCGTCAATCCGCACCCGATCGCCGTCTCGGCCGTCGCCGCGGCGGACAGCCTCCCCTGGCTCCTCGTCGCGCTGCCCGCCGGCGCGTTCGCCGACCGCTTCGAGCGCGGACCGCTCATGGCCCTGTCCAACATCTTGCGCGCCGGGATGATCCTCGTGGCGGCCTTTCTAGTCTTGAGCGGCCAGATGACGTTGTGGCTCCTCATCGTCGCGGTGCTCGTCAACGCGTCGGCGCGGGCGATCTACTACTCGTCGTACCAAGCGATCATCCCCGCCATCGTCGACACCAAGGAGCTCGAGCATGCCAACGGCGTGCTGTCGGCGACCGAGGCGGGCGTCGAACATCTGGCCGGTCCGGTCGTTGGGACCTCGCTGTTCGCCGTGAGCTCGGCGCTGCCCTTCTTCGCCGACACGGTGGCGCTCGTGCTCTCGTGCCTCCCTTTCGCGCGCTTCCGCTCCAAGGCTGACCATACGGCAGGCTCCTCGAGTTCTATTTGGGAAGGGGCCCGCCTGCTCTTCGCCGACCACCGCCTGCGCTGGCTGGTCCTGATGGTCGCCTCGCTCGCCGGCCTGCAAGGGTTGGAGACCGGCGTGCTGGTGTTGCTGGCCACGACCGAGTGGGGTGTGCACACAGCCGCCTACGGCCTGTTCCTGGCCGCCGGGGCGGCCGGCGGGCTCGTGGGCAGTGTCGTCGCCGACCGGTTGGTCAAGCGTTTCGGCAGCGCACAGACCCTGATCGGCGCCGCCCTCGTCTCGGGGCTCGCGTACCTGATCATGGCTGTCGCGAAGAGCTGGGTGCTCGCAGCCCCGGCCTACGTCCTGGTCGGCTTGGCCGTGGGCACCGGGTCGGTGGTGGCGATCTCGCTGCGCCAGCGCCTGACGCCCGACGATCTCATGGGCCGCGTCGGCGGCGCCTGGCGGGGCATCGTGTGGGGCGCGGCCCCCGTCGGGGCACTCGCCGCGGGCGCCATTGCAGCGCTGGGCGGCCTGCGCCTGCCAATCCTGCTGGCGGGCGTGCTGCAATGCCTCGTGGCTGTCTTGCTCGCGCGGTCCGCTCTACCGCAGCATCCGCGACGCCAGTACCCAATGAGCGCCATCGCCATCGCGCATCGCGGCGACCCCGTACGCGAGCGGGAGAACACCCTGCCGGCGTTCGCGTCAGCCGTCGCGCTCGGTGCGGACATGGTCGAGCTCGACCTGCGTCGCACGGGCGACGGCCAAATCGTGGTCTTGCACGATCAGACGCTCGAACGCCTCTGGGGCGTGGACGTTTCGGTTGGAGATCTCGACTGGACGGAGGTGGCTGCGTTCGGAGAGGGGCAACGCCGCATTTCCTTGCTCGACGAGGTCCTTCGGTGCGTGTCGCTGCCTCTCATGGTGGACTTCACACGGCGCGAGGTCGTCCCCGGCGCCCTGGCAGCGGTTCAGGGAGCAGGAGCACTCGACCGCTCTCTCTTCGTCACCGGCAACGTGGCGGCGCTGCGCATGCTGCGTGAGCTCTCTGACGAGGCGCGCATCGGACTGACGTGGACCGAGGGGACGGAGCCCCCGCTGACACTGCTGGCCGAGCTCGGCGCGGAGTACTGGAACCCGATGTTCGCCTTCGTCACCGCCGAGGGCGTGGCCGCGGTGCACGACGCCGGGCGCACGGTGTCGACGTGGACCGTCGACACCCCATCCGACATGGCCCGCATGCTCGACGCCGGGGTCGACGCCGTCGTCAGCAACCAGGTGGCGGCGTTGGTGGCGTTCCTTCGGAACGCCGGATCCACCGGCCGTCTCGTGGTCTAGCCCGAGTAGCGGCCGACTTCGGTGTCGTCCACGTAGGCAACGCACTGCTGGGGGTGGAACCCACCCAAGAAGCCTTGCCGCGTCTTCTCGATGACCACGTCGTGTTGCTCGGACTCCCCGACGGTCAGCTCGTAGCGCTCGGTCGTCGAGGTACAGAACATCTTGAACTTCTTGACGACGGGCCGGTCGTCAACCGAGATCGTGAGGGGGCCAAGCGTCCGGTTGAAGCGGAATCCGACTGCGTGCCGCTCCTCCTCGCCGACCTCGAACTTGAACTCGAGCACCTGCCACACCGTCATCGATCCCTCCTCTGGCCATAGTGGGACACACGCGTCGTCCGGCGCCGGAGCCAAGCCGCTACCGAACCGGAACCCGGATCCGGGCGGCCAGGCGAGACCGGGCGCGACGGGGTCGTCTTCGAAGGAGTATGCGCTCGGGCACCCGGCAGACGCATGCGACAAAAGGACCATTTGCCGACCGAGCCGGGCCTGGCGGTGTCGACGCAGGCGCGTCAGACGATGAGCACGACGGGCACGATCATGGGGCGCCGGCGCGTGCGGTCCCCCACGAACTTGCCCAGCGCCTTGCGGGTGTGGCGGCTCAACACTTCGATGTCGTGCGCGCCGTCGCGGAGAGCTTGCGTCACCGCCGCCCCGACCACCTCGCTGGCCTCCTCGAGGAGCTCTTCGGCTTCGGGCGCGTGGACCCAGCCACGCGTCTCGATCACCGGCGGGCAGCTCAGGGTGCCGTGCTGGCGATCGACCGTGACCACGACCATGACCACGCCCTCCTCGGCCAGCTTCTGCCGGTCTCGCAACACTCCGTGCTCAATATCCCCGACCGTCCCGTCGACGTAGACGTAGCCGGCCGGGACCCGCCCGTCGCGGGCGATGCCTTTTGCGTCGAGCGCAATGACGTCGCCGTCCTCGCACAAGAGCACCTTCGCCGGGTCGATGCCCATCGACAGCGCGAGACGTGCATGGTGCACCATGTGGCGGAATTCGCCGTGCACCGGCACGAAGCACTCGGGCTGGGTCACCGCGATGAGGGTGCGCAGCTCGCCCTGGCGGGCGTGCCCGCTCACGTGCACCGCCTCGGCTCCCGAGTGCACGACCTCGGCTCCCCGGCGGTAGAGGTCGTCGATCACCTGCCCCACCGACCATTCGTTGCCCGGGATCGGGTGGGCGCTGATCACCACGACGTCGTCGTCGTCGATGCGCAGCCATTTGTTCTCGCCGGCGGCCATGAGCGACAGCGCCGACATCGGCTCGCCCTGGGAGCCAGTCGAGATCACGCACACCTCGCCGGGTGGAAGGTCGTCGACATCCTCGATGTCGACCTGGACCCCGTCGGGGATGCTGATGATGCCGAGACGCATCCCGAGATCGACGTTCTTGCCCATGGAGCGGCCGAGGGTGGCGACCTTGCGCCCGTTCGCGACTGCCGCGTCGATGATCTGCTGGATCCGGTGCATGTGACTGGCGAAGCAGGCCACGACGAGCCGCTTACCCGACTGGGCCGCGAACACGCGGCGCAGGACGACGCCGACCGAGGACTCCGACTCGGTGAACCCCGGCTCCTCCGCGTTGGTCGAGTCGGAGAGCAGCAGGCGAATGCCCTCGACGCGGGCGAGCTCGCCCATCCGGGGCATGTCCGTCCGCCTCCCGTCGACCGGCTGCAAGTCGAGTTTGAAGTCGCCCGAGTGCAGGATCACGCCTTGGGGCGTGTGGAACGCGATCGCCATGGACTCGGGCACCGAGTGGGTTACCGGGATGAACTCGACCTCGCAGGCGCCGAGGCGGACTCGTTCGCCGTCGGCCACCGAGACCAGGCGGGTCTGATCGAGCACGCCAGCCTCCTCGATCCGGTGCCGAGCCAGGCCGACGGTCAGCTCCGACCCGTAAATGGGCGCGCGCAGCTCGCGCAACAGGTAGGCCAGGCCGCCGGTGTGGTCTTCATGCCCGTGCGTGAGCACGATGCCGTCGACGCGGTCCTTGCGCTCGAAGAGGTAGGTGAACTCCGGCAGCACGAGATCGATGCCGGGCATGTCGGGATCGGGGAACATGATCCCGCAGTCGAGGACGATGATGCGTCCCTCCACCTCGATGCAGGCGCAGTTGCGCCCGATCTCGCCCAGTCCCCCGAGGAAGACGATGCGGACAGGCTTGGGCTTGGGCTTGGCCCTGTTGCGCTCAGCCAAACGGGGCCGTCACCGCTGGTGGCCCGACAGCGGCCACGATCTTGGCCGCCTGCGCGTCGAGCTCGGAACTCGCGGGCCCCATGGGCAGGCGGCACTGCCCGACCCGCAGGCCCAGCGCACGCAACGCCGCTTTGGCGGGGAGCGGGTTGGGGAACTCTGCGGAGGACTCGAACTCGAAGGACTCGAGGAGTTCGGCGTTCCGGGCGATCGCCGTCGCCAGGTCGCCGGCCATGAACGCGTCGATGACCGCCCGCAGCCGGGGGCCCGACCCAGTGCGAAGCCACACTGATGAGGCCGATCGCACCCACCGCGAGCAGCGGCAGCGTCATGACGTCGTCGCCGCTGTAGATCTCGAACCCCGGCGGCGCCTGCGCGGCCAGATGCGCCGTGCCCGGCGGGTCTCCCGCGGCGTCCTTCAGGCCGACGATGGCCGGTACCTCGCGGGACAGGCGCAGCATGGTCTGCGTCTCGATGCGGCGCCCCGAGCGGATCGGGATGTCGTAGAGAAGGACGGGCAGGTCGCCGGCGGCCTCGGCCACGACGCGGAAGTGCTCGTAGATGCCGGCCTGGGAGGGCCGGTTGTAATAGGGGGTCACCACGAGCACGCCGTCGACGCCGGACTCGGTGGCGGCGCGGGTCATGGCGATGGAGTGCGCGGTGTCGTTGGAGCCCGACCCGGCGATGACCGGGATGGTCACCGCCTCGGCCACGGCGCGCCAGAGGTCCACCTTCTCGTCGTCGGTGAGGACAGAGCTCTCGCCGGTCGAACCCGACAGCACGAGCGCGTCGCTCCCGTGCGCGGCCAGCCAACGCGCCAGCTCTTGGGCTGCAGGCAGGTCGAGCGCACCGTCCTCGTCGAACGGCGTCACCATGGCGGTGATCACCCGCCCGAAGCGGGGCGAGTCCGAAGGGCTCATTGCCCCTTCACGCTACCAGTGCAGGGGTGCGATCAGGCGACCTGGCGTTCGGCCGGCGACCCGTCGGCGAACGCGTCCTCATCCTCGGTCGAGTCGGTCAGGTGCTCGAAGGCGATGGCGCCCATCTCGGTGAACTTGGTGCGGAGCCACCCGTCGGCGGCGTCGAGCAGGCCGAGCTTCTTCAGGTTGGGGACGATCTTGGAGAACAACAGGATCTGGAAGTCGTCCCGCTCGGGCGCGGCCTGCATCACCTTGACGACGTCCGCTGTCGGCACCTCCATGCGCTCCCAGACCTCCTGCATCGCCATGCGGTCCTTCATCCGGATGGCCGCCTCGAAGGCGAACTCCTGGCGCTCGCGCAGCTCGGCCGCACTCAGCTCCTTGTAGTACTCCTGGAGGCTCAGGACACCGAAGGCAACGTGGCGCGCCTCGTCGGCCATGACGTAGCGCAACAACTTCTTCAGCAGCGGCTCCGTGGTCATCATGTGGATGAAGCCGAAGGCCGCGAGCGCGAGCCCCTCCACCATGATCTGCATGCCCAGATAGGTCATGTCCCAGCGCGAGTCGGACACGATGTCGTCGAGCAGCAGGCCGAGGTGCGCGTTCATCGGATAGTGGCCCGAAAGCTTCTCGTCGAGGTACTTGGAGAAGACCTCGACGTGGCGCGCCTCGTCCATGACCTGGGTCGCGGCGTAGTACTTGGCGTCGATCCAGGGCACTGTCTCGACGATCTTGGCCGTACACAGCAGGGCGCCCTGCTCGCCGTGCATGAACTGGGACAGCAGCCAGTTCTGGTTCTGGATGCCGAATTCGATGAACTTCTTGTCGTCCCACTTCTCGAGCACGGTGCCGGCCAGCGCGGCCTCGTCCCACTGCATCTGGGCCGGGTTGGCCTCGGCGTTGGCGATGACCACCTGCTCCTGGTCCACCTCGATGGACCAGTCCAGGTCCGTCTGTCCGTTCCATTGCGCCTTCTTGGCCTTCTCGTAGAGCTTGTCGAGCTGCGGCTTGGCGCCCTTTTGATAGTCCCAGGTGAACTCGGCCGGGCACGTGTCCGGCACCCGGTGATACCCCTCGACGTCGTAGTGCCCGACGACGCTGAGCACCGCTTCGAGATCGTCGATGCTGTCCCGCCCGATCAGCTCGAGGTTGGACCTCAGCTGGTCTTGTTCGTCATCGAGTGTGGTCATGGAACCGCCCCCTTGGAGGTGAGTGTGGTGGACGTGGAAGAAGAAATCGAAGGCGTCGAGGGCCTCGAACCGGGCACGGGCGGCGAGCCGGCCCCGTCGACACGCAACGCGAGGATGCCCGGGAGCACGAAGCGGCGCACCAGCGCGCTGGGTCTGCTCGGGATCGGTCAGGTCCGTGTCGGGCGCCGGGTTGGCGCAGTAGGCCATCACGATACGAACGGCCCACTCGGCGGCCCGCGACGCCTGCTCGGGCTCGAGCCAGCGCGCGAAGAAGGGCGCGGCGAGGTCGCCCGCCGCCAGCAGCAGCCGGTCCAGCTGGCCGAACGTCAAGTACGGCAGCACCGTCCCCGGCTCGTACGCCAGCAGGTAGCTCAGGGCCGCGTGGTCCCGCAGGCTGCGGGCCGACTCCACCATGCCTGCCACGAGGACATCTTCGAGGTCGCCGGCCTCCCCCATGGCGACGGCCAGGGAAGAGAACAGGCGCGCCACCTCGGTCTCGACCACTGCGGCGAGGATGCCCTCCTTGCCACGTGGGAAGGTGCGGTAGACCGTGGCCCGGGAGAGGCGCGCCGCACGGGCGATGTCGTCGACGGTGGTCTTCGCGATTCCCTGCCGGGCCAGGCAGTCGAGGGCGCCATCGACGATCCGGACCCGGGTCGACGACCGGTCGTCCGCCCCAATGTGGCGAACCACGCTGCCGCGCTCGATCGTCAGCGCTCCGGGGGACCCCCGTTCAGTTCGTGCCGCGGCCGCACCCACTGATGAAACAGTATGGCGATTTTTGTCTCACTGTCAACCAATTGGCGTCCCGACGGCACCTAATTCCAGTTGAAGTGACCGGGCGCGACCCCGGTGATGAGAAAGCCGAGGACGGCGAGGACACCGACGCTGCCCCCGACGGTCAGGGCCAGCTCTTGCCCGCGGTCGCGGAGCGCCCCGGCGTAGTCGTAGAGCCAAGCCAAGACGGCACCCGTCACCAGGCCGCCCAGGTGGGCACGCCAGTCGATGCCCCCGCTGAAGCCGATGAGCAGGTTGAGGACGATCAGCGCCACCACCGGTGCGATGGGCAGGTGACGCCGCATGCCGATCACGACGTAGGCGGACATCACGCCGATGATGGCGCCCGACGCGCCGAGGCCGTACTCGTAGTGCGGTCCGAGGATGTACGAGCCCACGCTTCCCCCGAGCCCGGCGATCAGGTACAGGGCGACGAAGCGGAGCTTGCCGAGCAGCACCTCGAGGGCGGGGCCCACGATGATCAGGGCGATCATGTTGAAGAAGATGTGCTGGAAGTTGGCGTGCAGCCACATGGCCGTGAAGGCCCGGTAGTACTGGCTCTGGGCGTGCACCAGGTCGGGGTCCATGGAGTAGCGCTCCACGACGCGCATGTTGTTTCCGAAGTCCTCGAGGAAGAACACCACCACGTTGATGGCGATGATGATGAGGACCACCGGTGTCGGGTTGGTGGAGCCGACCACGCCGGTGCGGCCGCGGCTCGTGTGCGTGAAGGCCGGGACGTGGCGCGACCGCTTGGCGCCCTGCCGGGTGCAGGAGGGACACTGCCAGCCCACGGGCGCTGCCACCATGCAGTCGGTGCAGATGGGTTGGTCGCAGTGTGCGCAGAGCACCGACGCCGCCTTTTCGGGGTGGCGGTAGCACGGCGGTGGTGGCGCCGGCTCGGGCAGCCGGGTCGGCTCGGGAGGCGGGCCGCTCACCGGATGCCGGCCAGCAGCTCGGACCGGACCAGGAGCGCCACCTGCTCGGGGTCGCCCAGGTCCCAGCGTCCCGGAGACGCGATGTAAGAGAGCACCATGCGGGCCAAGAAGTCGGCGGTCGTATCCAACTCCGCACCTTCTTCCATGCCGTGACGCACCAGGTACGGCACCAAGAACGCAGCGACCAGTGTCTGCGTCTGGTCCCCCTCGGTGGTCAGGCGGGGCAACAAGATCTCTGGCTCGGTGACCAGGATCCGCTGGAGCACCTCGTGCTCGACGAGGGCACGGTGGGCGAACATCAGCCCACGTTCCATCACCTCTTCGAGACTCTCGGCGTCGGACACCTCCTGGTAGAGACGGAGGAAGAACCGCGCGAATTCCCAGCCGACAACGGCGGAGATCAACTCGTCGCGCCCGCCGGGGAAATAGCGGTACACCGTCGCCCTGGACACGCCTGCCTCGCGCGCCGCGTCCTCGACCGTCGTCTTGGCCAGGCCCCAGCGGGCGACACAGTCGTAGGTGGCCTGCAGCAGCCGCTCCCGGACGTCGGGGTTCACAAGCCGAGGACGGCCTCGAGGCCCACCGTCAGCCCCGGTCGCCCCGGGACCTCGCGCACCGCCCGCAGGACCCCTGGCATGAAGGAGCGCCGGTCATAGGAGTCGTGGCGGAGGCTGAGGCTCTGGCCTGGCGCGCCGAAGATGACTTCTTCATGAGCCACCAGGCCGGGCAGACGCACCGAGTGCACGTGGACGCCGTCGGGGCTCACGGCGCCGCGGGCGTCCTCGAGGACGAAGTCGGTCGTCGGGTCCGGCGGGAGCGGGGCGCTGCCGGCCGACCGGCGTGCTGCCTCGATCGCCGCCACGGTGTGCATCGCCGTGCCCGACGGGGCGTCGCGCTTGGCGTCGTGGTGGAGCTCTATGACCTCGACGCCGTCCATGTACGGAGCCGCGATCGCGGACAGGTGCAGCAACAGGACGGCTCCTATGGCGAAGTTGGCGGCCACGATCGCGTTGGCACCGCTCCCCTCGAACTGGTGCGCGATCGAAGCCAGGTCCGCATCGGAGAGGCCACTCGTCCCGATCACGGCGTGGATCCCCTGCTGGGCGTAGTGCGGCGCGTTGTGGCGCACCGCCTCGGCGACGGTGAAGTCGACCACCACCTCGGTGCCCAGATCGCGCAACGCGTTGATCTCGCCGACGATCCGGCGGCCGGCCACGTCGACTCCCACGTGGCCTGGGTCGACCGCCGCCGCCAGTTCCATGTCGGGGGCCTCGGCGACGGCGCGACACACCTCCTGGCCCATGCGGCCGCCGGCGCCGACCACACCGACCATCTGCATGGCCTGCAGGCTACTGGGCGGCCATGGCAGGCAGGTGGGACTCGAAGTCGCGCTCGTCGAAGGGACCCACCACGCTCATGGCGCGCGGCGCGGTCGCCAGTGCCGCCGCCGCAGCCAGCACGTCGCCGGGTTCGACGGCATCGATCTTCGACAGGACCTCGTCGAGCGAGAGCACTTCGTCATGCAGCAGGAGCGAGGCACCGATGCGGCTCATCCGCGCCCCCGAGTCCTCGCCCGACAGCAGCATCTCCGCGCGCAAGTTGCCCTTGGCGACCGCCAGCTCGCGATCTGTCACGCCGTCGCCGGCCAAGAGCTCGAGCTCGCCGTTGACGATGCGCAGCACCTCGTCGACATGCTCGGGGGCGGTCCCGACCACCACGGCGAGCGAGCCGGCATCGGCATAGGCGGCTCGCTCGGACCACACGGAGTAGGCCAGGCCACGCTCCTCGCGCACCTTCTGGAACAGCCGACTCGAGAGGCCGCCGCCCAGCACGTGGTTGAGCACGGCGAACGCCCAGCGTTGCTCGTCGAATCGGGACACCGAGCGCGCCCCGTAGACGAGGTGGGCCTGCTCGGTCGTTCGCCGCACGACCTCGAGCGGCACGACCTCGAGGCCCGGGACGGTGCGCGCCGGCGCTGTGCCGCCCGGTGATCCCGCAAAGCGCTCCTCGAGCGCGGCAGCGGCCTGTTCGTGCGTGCAGTCGCCAGCCACTGACACGACCATGTTGCCCGGGCGGTAGTGGTGCGCGAGAAAGTCGGCGACGTCGTCGCGCGTGATACGTCGGACCGACGACGCGCTCCCCAGCGTGTCGCGTCCGAGCGGGTGGTCCGGAAAGAGGGCGCTTTGCCATCGCTCGGACGCCAAGTCCGCCGGCTCGTCGGCGTGCATCAAGATCTCGTCGAGGATCACGGTGCGTTCCGCCTCCATATCCTCAGGACGTAACGCGGGTGCCCACATGATGTCGCTCAGGATGCCGAGACCCAGCGCCAAGTCGTCGGACAAGAGGCGGACGTAGAACGTGGTGTACTCCTTCGTCGTGAAGGCGTTGCAGTCGCCGCCCACCTCGTCGAGCTGTTCGGCGATGGCCGCCGCCGAGCGCTCTGTCGTCCCCTTGAACAAGAGGTGCTCCAAGAAGTGCGATGCGCCGGCGAGCTCGCCGGGCTCGTCACGCGAGCCGGTCCCGACCCAGTAGGCGACCGCGACCGAGCGGACGTCCGCCATGGTCTCGCTGACCAGGCGGATGCCGCACGGCAGGACTGACGTCTCGATCAACGACGGCGCGAGCGCCCGCGCGAGGGGCGGCGGTCGTTGCCGCGATCACCCCGGTCACCCCGGTCACCCCGGTCACCGCGGTCGGAGCGGCCACCGTCGGACTCGCCCGCCCCCGGGCCGAGGTCGCCCAGGTCGGCCACGAGCTCGGCTTCGAAGGCGTCCTCGAACGACAGCCCCCGTGCGTCCGCGCCTCTCGATGCGCCCGAGCCACCGGCCGGCGCCGCGCCGGCGCCGTTGGCCGAGCCGCCGCCCGAGGACGCCGGTGTGACCTCGGGCACCGAGGCGAGGGACAGGGAGACCTTGCCCTGCGGATCGATGTCGTCGACGCGCACCTCGACCGCCTGGCCCAGCGTCAGCACGTCTTCGACGTTGTTGATGCGCTTGCCGCCGGCGAGCGAGGACAACTTGGAGATGTGCAGCAGGCCGTCCCGGCCCGGCAACACGTTCACGAAGGCGCCGAACTTGGTGATGTTGACCACCCTGCCGGCGTACACCGCGCCGACCTCGGCCGTGGGGGGGTCGAGGATGAGCGAGATGCGACGGCGGGCCTCCTCCACCGCGTTGCCGTCCTTGGCTCCGATCGTCACCGTGCCGACGACCCCGTCGTCGTCGACGGCGATATCGGCCCCCGTCTCCTGCTGCAGCGTGTTGATGACCTTGCCCTTCGGACCGATGACCTCACCGATCTTGTCGATCGGGATCTCCATGGAGACGATCTTCGGCGCGCTGTTCGCCACGTGCTCCCTCGGCTCGGGGATGGCGCCGGCCATGACTCCGAGAATGGTCAGGCGGGCCTCCTTGGCCTGCAGGAGCGCCTTGGCCAGGACGTCGGCCGGCAGGCCGTCGATCTTCGTGTCGAGCTGCAGCGCCGTCACGGCGTCGGCCGTGCCCGCCACCTTGAAGTCCATGTCGCCGAAGGCATCCTCGGCACCGAGGATGTCGGTCAGGGTCACGTAGGCGTTGCCGTCGTAGACCAGGCCCATGGCGATGCCCGCCACCGGCGCCTTGATCGGCACACCCGCCGCCATGAGCGAGAGGCTCGACCCGCAGACCGAGGCCATGGAGGTGGAGCCGTTCGAGGCGAGGACGTCGGAGACGACACGCAGCGTGTAGGGGAACTCCTCAGCACTCGGCACCACGGGGAGCAGGGCCCGCTCGGCCAGCAGGCCGTGGCCGATCTCGCGGCGCTTCGGCCCCCGCATGAAGCCGGTCTCACCGGTCGAGAACGGCGGGAAGTTGTAGTGGTGCATGTAGCGCTTCGTCTCGACGGGCGTGATGGTGTCGAGGAGCTGGTTCATGCGCGGCATCCCCAGCGTCGTCACGTTGAGCACCTGGGTCTCGCCGCGCTGGAAGAGGGCGGAGCCGTGAGCCGTCGGGAAGAGGTCGACCTCGGCCGACAACGGGCGGATGTCCGCCGTGCCCCGGCCGTCGATGCGGACGCCCTCCTCGACGATGCGCTTGCGCACGAGCTTCTTGGTCAGGGCGCGGATGGCCGCCTTGATCTCGCCCGCCCGCTCGGGGAACTCCTCGGCCAGGGCCGCCTTGATCTCCTCGGCGGCGGCGTCGAGGGCGGCGTTGCGCTCGGCCTTCGACGTCACCAGGTTGGCCTTGGCGATCGCGTCGCTGCCCACCGTCTGGACGCGGGCGAACACGTCGTCCTCGTAGTCGGTGTGGATCGAGTAGGGGATCGTCTCGATGGGCCCGCGCGCCGCGGTGAAGGCCTCGACGAGCTGCCGCTGGAGGATGATCGACTCGCGGATCCATTGCTTGGACGCCTCGAGGCCGGCCGCCAGCACCTCCTCGGTCACCTTGGGCGCGCCTGCCTCGTAATAGTCCCAGGACTTCTCGCTCCCACCGGCCTCGACCATCATGATGGCGATTTCGCTGTCCGCGTCCTCGGTGAGCGCGCGGCCGGCCACCACCAGTTCGAAGGTGGACTCCTCACCCTCCTCGAAGGTGGGGTGCCCGATCCAGCTGCCCCCGGTGGTGTACGCCACGCGCACCGCACCGATCGGGCCGTCGAAGGGAATGCCCGAGATCATCAGCGCCGCCGAGGCGGCGTTGATGGCCAGCACGTCGTGGGGGTTGACCTGGTCGGCCCCGACGACGGTCCCGACGATGTGCACCTCGTTGCGGAACCCTTCGGGAAAGGACGGGCGCAGCGGGCGGTCGATGAGCCGGTCGGTCAGGATCGCCTGGTCCGAGGCCTTGCCCTCTCGCCGGAAGAACGAGCCGGGGATCTTCCCCGCGGCGTAGGTGCGCTCCTCAATATCGACGGTCAGGGGGAAGAAGTCCGTGCCCTCCCGGACCGAGCGCGCCGCCGTCGCTGTCGCGAGGACGTTGGTGTCCCCGATCCGGGCGAGTACGGCGCCGTCGGCCAGTTGGGCGAGTTTCCCCGCTTCGAATGACATGGTTCGGTCGGTCCCCCCAATGGGGGACGAGACGTGAATGGCATCAGCCATGATGCTCCTCGTTTGTCGGGGGCATCTCGCCTGGTTCCCAGTGGTCGACCACCTCGCACCCGAAGTGACCGGCGACTGGCAGCCAGTGGCTCGAGACGCCCGGTTCTGTGGGGCTCCGCTACCGTCGAATGCCGAGCCGGCTGATGATGGAGCGGTAGCGCTCGACGTCGTTCTTGCGGACGTAGTCGAGCAGCCGGCGGCGCTGGCCGATGAGCTTCATCAGGCCGCGCCGGGTGTGGTGGTCCCCTTTGTGCTCCTTCAGGTGCTCCGTCAGGTGGTTGATCCGGCCGGACAGCAGGGCTATCTGCACCTCGGGAGAGCCGGTGTCACTGTCGTGCAACCGGTACTCGGAGATGGTGACCTGCGTGTCGGGCATACGGAAAGAACCTCGAAGACAAATGTCGGAGTGCCCGGGGACCAGTCCCCGGCCGCCAAATATGCTAGCAGCCCTCGCCTGATCAGGGGTGATCGGCCGAGGCGAGCACGCGCTCGGTGGCCTCGACGTCCGCCCGCATCTGGGCCACCAGGTCCTCGATGGAGTCGAAGCGCTGCTCATCCCGCAGGCGGTGGGCGAATGACACGCGGGCGGCCTCGCCGTAGAGGTCGCCGTCGAAGTGCAGCAGGTAGGCCTCGACCAGCACGGGCGCCGTACCCGGCTCGTAGAACGTGGGCCGGCGGCCGACCGAGATCGCCGCTTGGTGCACGGTGCCGTCGGGCCGGCGGAAGTGCCCGGCGTAGACGGCGTCCGCGGGCAGCGCGATGTCGTCGGGCACCGCCAGGTTGGCCGTCGGGAAGCCAAGCTCAGGCCCACCCCTCCCGTCGCCGCGCACCACCGGGCCGCGCACCTCGTGCGGCCGCCCGAGCAGGCGGGCCGCCCCCTCCACGTCCCCCTCGGCCAGCAGCGCGCGGATGCGCGTCGAGGACACCGCCTCGCGACCGTCTCCGGTCAGGCCCACCCCCACCACGTCGAACGCGTAGGTCGCGCCCAACCGGCGCAACAGCTCCACGTTGCCGCGACGACCGTGCCCGAAGTGGAAGTCCTCGCCCACCACGACCAGGCGGGCAGAGAGCTCGTCGACGAGGACCTCTTTCACGAAGTCCTCGGCCGACTCCGAGGCGCGGCGCTCGTCGAAGGGCACGACAAGGGTCCTCTCGATGCCGCACTCGGCCAGCAGCTCGAGCTTTTGCTCCAGCCCCGTGAGCTGCTTGGGTGCGGACTCGGGCCGCACGACCGAGGCCGGATGACGGTCGAAGGTGACGACCACGGTGTCGAGTCCCGCCACGGCTGCGCGCGCGGACAGGTCACTGAGCAGCGCACGGTGGCCCAGGTGGACCCCGTCGTACGCACCGATGGTGACGGCGGTTCCTGCCTCGGGCATCGCGACCGAGGGTAGTCGGGACCCCGTCACCCGCCCGCCAGCACGACGGCGGGCCTGATGCGGTCGGTTCCCGTCGCCTCGTAGACGGCCAGCAGCTCACCGGCGCCGTCGAGCATCGCCCACGGGCCGTCGCCCGGCGCTCCCAACGGCACCTTGTCGAGCGGGAGCCCGGTGCGGATCGAGGCCCCCGCGGTCACGTCGACCTCCACCTGCTCGAGGTCGCGCATCGCCTCGGCGGGTGTGAGGACGTCGGCGGGACCGATGACGTCGAGAGGTCGCATCTCGCTGCCGCCGAACGAGCCGATGCGGGTGCGGCGCAGGTTGGCGACGTGGGCGTCGCCGCCAAGGGCCCGACCGAGGTCCTGGGCCAGCACCCGGACGTACGTCCCCGACGAGCACTCGATTTCGGCCCGGTAGACGTCCGGACGAGCCGGGTCGGGCACCGTCGTGAACCGGGAGACGGTGACCTGCCGCGCCGGCCGCTCCACCTCGATGCCCTGGCGCGCCAGCTCGTGCAGCCGCCGCCCCCCCACCTTGACGGCAGAGACCATGGGCGGGACCTGTTCGATCTCACCGGTCAGACCGTCCGCCGCAGCCTGCACGGCGTCCGGCGTGACCGACGACATGTCGTAGGTGCCGAGCACCTCTCCAGAGGCGTCCAGGGTGGAGGTGGCACGGCCCAGCACGATGTCGGTCGTGTAGGTCTTGGGCAGCACGGTGAGGAAGCGCAAGAGCCGTGTCATCCGTCCCAGCCCCACGAGGAGGACACCGGTCGCGTCGGGATCGAGGGTGCCGGCGTGGCCGACCCGGCGCTGTCCGAAGATGCGGCGGCAGCGCGCCACCACGTCGTGGGAGGTCCACCCGGGCTCCTTGTCGACGACGACGAGTCCCGTCGCGCCCTCACTCACGGCGCGCTGGTCCTGGGCCCCCCGCCCTCGTCGCTCCCGCCGTCTCGATCGTCGTGCAGCCCGCGCAGGAGCTCCTCGACGCGCGAGCCGGCAGCGATGGCGGGATCGGCCCGGAACGTGAGGCGGGGCGTGCGTTTCATCGTCATCTGCGTCCCGATCAAGCGTTGCAGGTGACCGCGCCGCTCCTCGAGCACGTCCGCCGTCTCTGCCTCGAGCGAGGCGAAGAAGACGACGGCTGTCCGCATGTCGGAGGCCACCTCCACCGAGGTCACCGTCACCATCGGCAACTCGTCCGCGTCGGCCAGTCGCTCGAGCTCTTCGGCCACCACCTGCCGTAGCACCTGATTGACGCGCAACGCCCGCGGGTATGTCGCCGTGCGCCGTCTCACGGTCACCGCATCAGCTCCTCACTCGTGACGTCTGGGCGTCCTCAGGTCCGGGCGACCTCGCGCTCCTCGTACGTCTCGATCAAATCGCCTTCCTTGAGGTCCTGGAAGTCCGACAGCCCGATGCCGCACTCGAAGCCCGAGGCGACCTCGCGCACGTCGTCCTTGAATCGTCGCAGAGAGTTGATCGAACCCTTCCAGATGACGGTTCCTTCGCGGAGGAACCGCACCTTGGAGCCGCGGGTGATTCTGCCGTCGCGGACGTAGCAGCCGGCGATGGCACCGACGCGTGGCACACGGAAGATCTCGCGCACCTCGGCCTCACCGGTCACGACCTCCTCGTACACCGGCGAGAGCAGGCCCAGCATGGCCGCCTCGAGGTCCTCGAGCAGCTTGTAGATGATCTCGTAGGTCCGGATCTCGACGTCGGAGGACTCGGCGAGGTCGCGCGACCGCTTGTCGGGCCGCACGTTGAAGCCGATGATCGTTGCGTTCGACGCAGCCGCGAGCTGCACGTCGTTTTCGGTGATGCCGCCGATGCCGCGCAACACGAAGCTCAACTTCACGTCGTCGCGCTCGAGTCGCTTGAGCGACTCGGTGACCGCCTCGAGCGAGCCCTGGACGTCGGCCTTCAGCACGATGTTGAGCGTCGCCGTCTCACCGCGGGAGATCTGCTCGAAGAGGTCCTCGAGCTTGGCTCCCGCTGATGCCGCAACCGGCTTGTGTCCCGACAGACGGAAGCGCTGCGCGCGTGCTTCGCCGAGGGTGCGCGCACGTGCCAGATCCTTGGCACCCCGCATCTCGTCACCGGCGTGCGGCGGCTCCGAGAAGCCGAGCACCTGCACCGGCGTCGAGGGCAGCGCCTCCTTGATGTGGTCGCCCGTGTCGTCCACCAGTGCCTTGACCTTGCCCCAGGCCGCGCCGGCCACTACGGGATCGCCGACTCGCAAGGTGCCCTGCTGCACGATCACCGTCGCCACCGGGCCGCGGCCGGCCTCGAGGTTGGCCTCGAGCACGACGCCGCGACCCTCACCCTCCACGCGTGCCGTCAGCTCCTCGACCTCGGCGACCAGCACGATCTGCTCGAGCAGGTCCTCGATCCCGGTGCCGGCCAGCGCGGAGACCTCGACGGTGATGGTGTCGCCGCCCCAGGCCTCGGGCACGAGCTCGCGCTCGGAGAGCTGCTGGAGCACGCGCTGCGGGTCGGCGTCGGGCCGGTCGATCTTGTTGAGCGCGACGATGATCGGCACCTCGGCTGCCTTGGCGTGATCGATGGCTTCGACCGTCTGGGGCATCACGCCGTCGTCGGCCGCCACCACCAGGATCACGATGTCGGTGACCTGCGCGCCCCGGGCGCGCATGGCCGTGAAGGCGGCGTGGCCCGGGGTGTCGATGAACGTGATGGGGTGGTCGTGCCAGTTCACCTGGTAGGCGCCGATGTGCTGCGTGATGCCGCCCGCCTCCCCCGCCACCACGTTGGCGGAGCGGATCTTGTCGAGCAGCAGGGTCTTGCCGTGGTCGACGTGCCCCATGACGGTGACGACCGGCGGACGGGGACGCTGGTCGGCGCCGTCCTCCTCGTCCTCCTCCTCGAAGTAGCGGGCCAGCAGCTCGGCCTCTTGCTCCTCGCCGGGATCGACGAGGCGCACGTCGGCCCCGATCTCGGCCGCGAAGAGCTCGATCATGTCGTCGGTCAACGACTGGGTGGCCATGACCATCTCGCCCTGCAGGAGCAAGAAGCGCACGATGTCGCCGGCGCTGCGGTTCAGCTTGGGTCCGAGGTCGCGCGCCGTGGAGCCGCGCTCGATGATCACCTCGCCGTCGGGCACTGGCGCGGTCGAGGGCTGGTAGGTCGTCAGCTGCGTCGGCTCGAGCTCCTCGAGGTTGCGCCGGCGCCGGCGCGACCGGCGCTGGGGTGGCCGTCGGCCTCCCAGGCCACCTCGTCCCGGAGGCGGCGCGCCCGTCGGTGCGCCTGCGCCCGACCGCCCACCGAAGCCTCCCGAGGGTCGGCCGCCGAAGCCCCCTGCCCCGCTCCCGCCTCCGGGGCCCGAGGGCCGTCCACCCGAGGGGCGACCGCCGGTCCGCGGCGGGTAGGACCCGCCACCGGGGCGGGGTGACGACGGTGTCGTGTTGGTAGGCCGCCTCCCCCCCATGCCGGGCGGCGGCGGGATGGGTCGCCCACTCGGCCCGAGCGGCGGGCGAGAGCCTGGCGGCGGCGGCACCGGCCTTCCCGAGGGGCTCAGTGGTGGACGCGACCGCGGGCGTTCGGGCGCCGTCGGGGCCGCAGCGTCGGGCGCTTTGGCCGCCGGAGCCTGGGTCGCTGGGGCCTGGGCCGGCTGGGCGTGGGCCGCCGGGGCGGGGGCCGCCGGGGCATGGGTCGTCGGGGCGTGGGCCGCCGGAGCCTGAGGCGCCGGTGCTGGCGGCGGCGGGGCGGTGGGGCGGCTGCTGATCAAGCGTGACGGGCGCGGTCGGGGCGTCCTCACCCCCTGTCGCCGGCGCGGTCGGTGCGGCCGCCGGCGGGGCGGCCACCGTGCGCGCCGGCGCCTTCTTGAGGGGCGCGTCTGCTGGGCGCGGACGCGCCGGATGAGCTGGCGACTGCCTTCTTGGCGGGCGCCGCGGTGTCGGTGGGCGTGCCATCCTCTGCTTCGGGCGCCCGGGTGGTCGCGGCGGTGGCCTTCTTGGTGGCCTTGGCCGCCTTCTTTGCTGCGGGTGGCTCCTCAGGCTGGACCGGGCGGCGCAATCCCTCGGCGTCGGCCTTGCGGCGGACGCGGTCGGCCTGCGCGTCCTCGATGGACGACGAGTGACTCTTCACCCCGATGCCCAGGGACAGGGCTAGCTCGAGCCCCTCCTTATTGGTGAGGCCCAGCTCTTTGGCCAGCTCATAGACGCGGATCTTCTTCGGCAAGTGGTTCTCTGTGTCCTTGGTCTCTCTCGGGGCCCGGAGTCATCCCAGCCCCCTATCCTCGCACATTGGGTGGTTCGTCCCCCCACCTTGTACCGAGATGTGCACGTAACTCGGTCAATGTGGCGGCGTCGATGGCCGTTGTGAACGCCCGGTCGAACGCGTGCCGGCGCAACGCGTCATCGAGGCAGCCCAGCGACCCTCGGCACAGCCACGCACCCCGGCCCGGCGCGTACCGGTCCTCTGACAGCGCCCCGCCCGGCAGCCGGACGATTCGGATCAGCTGGTCGGCCGGCAGGGCTTGCCGGCAGCCGACGCAGGTCCGTGTCGGCGCTATGCCTCGGCCTCCTCCGACACGCCGGCCCCCGTCTCGGCCTGCTCGATCACGGCCTCCTCGATCACGGCCTCCTCGATCACGGCCTCCTCGATCACGGCCTCCGCGCTGGCACCTTCCATCTCGGTCTCGGTCTCGGTTTCGGTTTCGGCCACCGCCTCGGCGGCCCCGTCGCTCTGCTCCACTCCGGTGGCGGGCGCGTCACTCGAGTCCTCCGCCTGGTGCGTCCACTCCTCAGCCGACATCGCCTCGCCGCCCTCAGCCGGCTTCCACACCAGATCGCCGCTCTCGTCTTCGACCCATTCGCCCTCGGCCCAGTCCTGGTCCCCGTAACCGCCGGCCTCCTCCTCGGCCAGCTGTGTCTCGCTCTTGATGTCGATGCGCCAGCCGGTCAGGCGCGCCGCGAGCCGCGCGTTCTGGCCCTCCTTGCCGATGGCGAGTGAGAGCTGGAAGTCGCTCACGATCACGGTTGCGGTGCCCGTCTCCTCGTCGAGACGCACCTCGCGCACGCGGGCCGGGGCCAGCGCGTTCTGAATCAGCTCGACCGGATCGTCCGAGAACGGCACCACGTCGACGCGCTCGCCGCGCAGCTCGTTGGTGACCATGCGCACGCGCGAACCGCGGGCGCCGACGCACGCGCCGACGGGGTCGACGTTCGGATCGTTCGACCAGACGGCGATCTTCGTGCGATGTCCCGGCTCGCGCGCGGCTGCCTTGATCTCCACGACACCAGATCCGATCTCGGGCACCTCCAGCTCGAAGAGGCGCTTTATCAGGCCCGGGTGGGTGCGACTGACGACGATCTGGGGTCCCTTGGTCGTCTTGCGGACCTCGACGATGTACGCCTTGAGGCGGGCGCCGTGCTCGTAGCGCTCGTAGGACACCTGCTCGGCCTGGGGCAGCAAGGCCTCGACCTTGCCCAGGTCGAGCAGCGTGTAGCGGTTGTCGGTCTGCTGGACGATCCCGGTCACGATGTCGCCCTCGCGGCCCGCGTACTCCTCGTACTTCATGTCCCGCTCGACCTCGCGGATCCGCTGGAGGATCACCTGCTTCGCCGTCTGCGCGGCAATGCGTCCGAAGTCGTCGGGCGTGTCGTCCCACTCGCGGACGACCTCGCCCTCCTCGTTGAGCTCCTGCCCGTACACGCGGATCTCGCCCGAGTCCGGGTCGATGGTGACGACAGCCTCCTCGGCCGCGTCGGGGCGTCGCTTGTAGGCCGCCACCAGCGCGTTGGCCAGGGCGTCGAGCAGCGTGTCGACCGAGATCCCCTTGTCGCGCGCGATCTGGCCCAGCGCGTCGAGGAACTCGAAGTTGGTCTTGCTCATGGCCGCGTCACCCTCTCACTCTTCGCATTCCGGGCCGCTGGGCCCCATTCGAATACCGTCCGCGCCCGCTCGATCTGGTCATAGGCGACGCGCAGCTCGCCACCGGGTACCTCGGGCCCGGCCAAGGTGCAGCCCGTGTCGTCGGCCGCCGTGAGCGTGCCGGTCACTCGCCGCACGTCCGCGCTGCCGGCGTCGACACGCATCGTGACGATCTCACCCACGGCTCGGGCGAAGTGGGCCGGCGTGCGAAGACGCCGCTCGAGACCGGGGCTCGACACCGTGAGCGTGTAGCGACCCGGGATTGGGTCCAGGTCGTCGAGCGCGGCCGACACGTCACGTGTGGCGTCACCGAGGTCGTCGAGGCCGACGCCCCCCTCCCGGTCGACGTAGACGCTGAGCTGGGCCCCGTGCATCTCGACGTCGACTAGGTCGAAACCCCGCGCCTCGAGGACCGGTGACAGCGCGTTCGTCAGAGCCGTCATGTCCTTCCTCGTCTCCTTGGTCATCGCCGTCACCTCCTCTCGGTTCCTGCTCGATTCGTTCCTGCTCGTCCCTGCCCCAGCAAAGCGAAAGCGTGGGCCGCAGCCCACGCTTCAACGAGGTACTGATCTTAAAAACTGGACAGCTGTCGGAATTATAGCAATTCCGTGGTCAATACGACCGGCCGACGATCGCCATGAGCTCGCCTTCGTCATCGCCCGGTTCGGCCAGGGACCCGTCGGGACGCTGGAGGCAGCGCACGCTGATCGCGTGCTCGGCCAGCCGGTCCTCCCCGTCGGGGCCGAGCGCCCCGAGACGGACCCGGGCGAACCCGGCCGTGCCGCCCTCGACGGCCTCGGCGAGCGTGGCCACGTCGACCGTCCGGGCCTCCCGGGCCGCGGTCGCCTCGGCGAGCAGGTCCGCCCCGGCCGCCTCCAGCACGCTCCCCACGGCGCCGGCCACCGCGGGGAGCGCCACGGTCTGCTTCTCCCGCCGGTGACGGGTCACCACAGTGACGTTGCCGTCTGCGAGGTCGCGTGGGCCGACCTCGACCCGGACTGGCACACCCTTGAGCTCCCAGTCGACGCTGCGCCGGCCGAAGCCAGTGTCGGTGCGGTCGTCGAGGCGAACCCGGTGCCCGGCCGCGCGCAGCTCGGCGGTCAGCGCGTCCGCCGCCGCCCCGACCTCGGGCGCGTCCTTCACGATGAGGACCAAGACCTGGGACGGGGCCAGGGCGGGTGGAAGGCGAAGGCCGTAGTCGTCGCCGTGGGCCATCACCAGCGCGCCGACGAGGCGGGTGGACACTCCCCAGGACGTCTGCCAGACGTACTCGAGCGCCCCCGACGCGTTGGAGTACGTGATGTCGAACGGGCGTGAGAAGTTCTGACCGAGCTCGTGGCTCGTACCCATCTGCAGCGCCTTCCCGTCCCCCATCATCCCTTCACAGGTCCACGTCCGGTTGGCACCGGCAAAGCGCTCACGCGCCGTCTTGTGGCCCGTCAGTACCGGGACCGAGAGCACATCGACCATGGTCGAGCGGTACACCTCCTCGAGGATGCGGAGCGCGTACGCCCGGGCGTCATCCTCGTTCGCATGTGCGGTATGGCCCTCCTGCCACAGAAACTCGGTCGTGCGCAGGAACAGACGCGGGCGCAGCTCCCAGCGGACCACGTTGGCCCACTGATTGAGCAGCAACGGCAGGTCGCGGTGGCTCTGGATCCACTTGGAAAAGAAGCTGTTGATGACGGTCTCGGAGGTGGGGCGCACCACCAGCGGCTCCTCGAGCTCCTTGCCCCCACCGTGGGTGACGACGGCCAGCTCGGGCGCGAAGCCCTCGACGTGCTCCGCCTCGAGCTTCAAGAACGTTTCGGGGATGAAGAGGGGGAAGTATGCGTTCTCCGCGCCGGCGTCCTTGATGCGCCGGTCGAGCTCGGCCTGCATCAGCTCCCAGATGCCATAGCCCCAGGGGCGGATGACCATGGTGCCTCTCGCCGGACCGTTGTCCGCCATCTCTGCGCCGGCGATGACCTCTTGGTACCAACGCGGGAAGTCATCTTCGCGCGTGACGATGGCGCCCTTGCTCATCCGTGCAGGGTACTTGGCCGGCAACGAGGCACTCGGCGTTGCCCGTTCGGCGCGTCAGCCTCCGGCGTCGCCCTCGGCGTGACGTCTGATGATCTCGATCCTCTCCGCCGTGTGGTTGGGGTCCGCACCGGTCGAATCCAGCAGAGCCCGCCGGTCGGCCTCCGCTTCGGCCTCGGCGCCGGCGTCGGCCGCGGCGATGCGCGCCTCGACGCCCTCGGCCACCAGTCGCTCCGCCTCCTCGACGAGCGCGGTGACCATGTCGGCCTCGGGGACCACGCGGATGATCTTGCCCCTGATGAAGAGGTGGCCCTTCTGCCTGCCCGCCGCGATGCCAAGGTCTGCCTCACGCGCCTCGCCTGGCCCGTTGACGACGCAGCCCATGACGGCGACCTGGATCGGCAGCGCCAACTGCTCGAGCGCCGCTTGGGCTGCTTGCGCGACGGCGATGACGTCCACTTGGGCACGGCCACACGACGGGCACGCGATCAGGTCCAGACCCTTGCGCTCGCGCAACCCGAGTGACTCGAGGAGCTGGCGCCCTGCACGGGCCTCCTCCACCGGATCCGCGGTCAGCGAGAACCGAATGGTGTCGCCGATCCCCTCTGCGAGCAGGGTGCCGATGCCCGCGGTCCCCTTCACCAGCCCGCCCGGCGGGGGCCCGGCCTCGGTGACGCCGAGGTGGAGCGGGTGGTCGAACGTCTCCGAGGCCAGCCGGTAGGCCGCGATCATGAGCGCCACCGACGATGCCTTGACGGAGATCTTGACGTCGCTGAAACCGACCTCTTCGAAGAAGGCCAGTTCGTGCTGCGCCGACTCGACGAGCGCCTCGGGTGTGGCGCCGCCGTACTTCTTGTAGAGGTCCGGATGCAGCGAACCGGCATTCACTCCGATGCGGATCGGCACGCCGCGGTCGCGCGCCTCCGCGGCCACCTGCTTGATCTCGGCCTCCTTGCGCAGGTTGCCCGGGTTGAGGCGCAGTCCTTGCACGCCCGCCTCGAGCGCCGCGAGCGCCATCTCGTGGTGGAAGTGGATGTCGGCCACGATCGGGACCGGCGACCGCGGGACGATGTCGGCCAGGCCCTCCGCCGCCGCCTCCTCGTTGCAGGTGCAACGCACGATGTCCGCGCCCGCCGCCGCCAGCGCGTAGACCTGCGCCAGCGTGCCGTCGACGTCGGCGGTCTTGGTGGTGGTCATCGACTGCACGGTGACCGGCGCACCGTCGCCGATGGGCACGCCGCCCAGTGTGATGCGCCGGGTCGGGCGACGTGGCGACAGGAGAGAAGAGGACAGCTCCACGGCGCTCAGTGGGGTATGTGCAGCGGGTGCGTGATGTCCAGGTAGAGGGCGGCGACGACGAACAAGCCGAGGAAGGCGATGAACAGCGCGGCGACCGGGAACAGCTTGGTGATGTCGGCGCGGTAGTAGGGCTGGCCCTTCTTGGTCCGGATCCACTCGTAGGCGGCGATGGCGACGTGGCCACCGTCGAGGGGGATCATCGGCAGCATGTTGAGGATCCCGAAGACGATGTTGATGGCGATGAGCAGCATCAGCACCGAATAGACACCCGCCTGTTCGGCCTGGGCGCCCAGATTGACAATTCCCGGGAGGGAGACTGGCCGGGGAGCAGAGCCCGGATTGTTGGCGGCCGAGGTCGCCGCCTTCGAGTTGGTGAGCTGGTGCCAGATGGACGCGACCCCGTGCGGGGAGAAGACCTGGCCGATGCCGGCGACCTCCTGGTCGGCGACGGTCCAGATGGTCGAGAACGCCGCGCCGGGCACCGCGAACCCTGACACCGAATTCGGCGCGGACTCGATGTTGATGCCGAGGTAACCGTGGTCCGCCAGCTTGGATCCCTCGACCGTGACGCCTTTGCCGCTCTCGGGCGTCGCCCGCAAGTGGATGAGGCGCCCGTCACGCTCGACACCGAGGGTGATCTGCTTCCCGGTGGAGTGCGCGACCGCGTCGGTCATCGCTGTGGGTGTGGCGAATGTCTTCCCGTTGACCGAGACGATGGTGTCGCCCGCCTTCAGGCCGGCCACGGCGGCGGGCGTCGTCTTGCCGGCCCAGTGCTCGACCGAGACGACGCGATAGTTGTTGGTCAGCTGGCCGTAGCCGACCACGACGATGAGGGCCAGCACCAAGGCGATGAGGAAGTGCATTGCCGAGCCCGCCGACGCGACGATGATCCGCTGGTGGTAGGGCTGCTGGCGATACGCCCGCGGCTCGTCCTCCTCGGCCACCTCCTCGAGAGAGGTGAAGCCGGTGATGCGCACGTAGCCGCCGGCGGGAATGGCCTTGACGCCGTACTCGGTCTCGCCCTTGCGCATCGACCACAGGCGGGGGCCAAAGCCGACGAAGTACTCGGTGACCTTCATGCCGGCCCATTTGGCGGTGAGGAAGTGGCCGAGCTCGTGCAGCATCACGACCACCACCAAGATCGCGATGAACAGGAGCAGGTAGCCCCAGCCGATGAGCACGAACAGCGCCGAGATCGCCGCGACGGCGGCGAGCAGCTGGACCACGCGCGCCGGGTTGCTGGACGGCTCAGGGCCTGCCCCGAGGGGCGGGACGTCCGCCCGTTCCTCCTGCTCGGTGAGCGTCATGACTCCCTCAACGCTACCGGGCACCCCCGGCTGCCATGCGTCGCGCCACGTTCTCGCTCGCCCGGACCCGGGCCGCCGAGTCGGCCGCCAAGACCCCTTCGACCTGGTCGACGTGATCGTCCGCCCAACCCTCGAGCGTTTCGGCGACGACGTCGGCGATGCCGGCCCAGGGCAGGCCACCGTTGAGGAACGCGTCGACCGCGACCTCGTTGGCGGCGCTGAGCCACGCCGGCGCCGACCCGCCGGCGCGGCCCGCCTCGTAGGCCAGGTCGATGCAGCGGAAGACGGCACGGTCAGGCGGCTCGAACGTCAAGGTGCGCGGCTCGGACCAGTCGAGCGCGGCGAAGGGCGACGCGGCACCGGTCCGGCCACCCGAGCGCGTACCCGATGGGCAGGCGCATGTCGGTGGCGGCGAGCTGCGCCAGCGTCGACCCGTCTCGCAACTCCACCATGGAGTGCACGATCGACTGCGGGTGCACCACCACGTCGATGCGGTCGTAGTCGATGCCGAACAGCTCGTGGGCCTCTATGACCTCGAGGCCCTTGTTCATCAGCGTGGAGGAGTCGACGGTGATCTTCGGACCCATGGACCACGTGGGGTGAGCCAGGGCGTCGGCGACGGTCACGGTACCGAGCCGGTCGGCGGGCCAACCCCGGAACGGACCACCCGACGCCGTGAGCAACAGGCGCGCGACGTCCGTCGCGCCGTGGACCGAAGCGAGGCACTGATGCAGCGCGCAGTGCTCGGAGTCGACCGGCACGATCTCCGCGCCCGGGGTGCGGCGCGCCTTCTGGACGACGGGAGCACCCGCGATCAACGACTCCTTGTTCGCCAGCGCGAGGAGCTTGCCGGCTTCGAGCGCAGCCATCGTCACGGGCAGCCCGGCGAAACCGACCACGGCGTTGAGCACCACGTCAGCGCCGCGCGCAGCGACGACCATGCCTTCCTCGCCGACCATGACCTCGGTGCCGGCTGGCACGCCGGCGCGAACGTCGCCTCCGCGAGCCACGTCGCCGATGACGACGACGTCGGGGCGAAACTCGGCGGCCTGAGCCACCAGGGCCTCGGCCGACGAGCGCGCGGCGAGCGCGTGGACTCGGAACCGCTCGGGCTCTCGGCGGATGACGTCGAGGGCCTGGGTGCCGACGGAGCCCGTGGACCCCATCAGGCTGACCGTGCGCATCAGCTCACCCGAGGTGCATCGCCTTGACCACGAAGTACGTGGCGGGGATCACGAACAAGAGCCCGTCGACGCGGTCGAGAATGCCCCCGTGGCCGGGCAGGATCCGGCCCATGTCCTTGACGCCGAGGTGCCGCTTGATCATCGACTGGCTCAAGTCCCCGAGCGGCGCCACCACGGCGACGACCACGCCGTAGAGCGCGGCCTTGCTGATCGTCCACGGGTGGATGAAGTGAACCACGATGGTCGACACCAAGATGGCCACGATCGCGCCGCCGATGAGGCCCTCCCAGCTCTTGTTGGGGCTGATCGACGGTGCCAGCTGGTGCCTGCCCATGGCGGAGCCGATGAGCAGCGAGGCAATGTCGTCGGCCACCGTCACGATGACTGCCGCCAGGATGAAGGCGATCCCGTGTCGGTCGGGGAAGAGATTGGGATCGAGTAACAGAGCGGCGAAGGAGCCGAACGCTCCGATCCAGACGAAGACGAACACGGTCGAGGTGATGCCGGACACCGGCTCGGCCGCGGGTTCGACGCGGGCCAGGTACCAGATGAAGGAGCCGGCCACGAGCAAGACGAGCACCAGGGGCAACGCGGCGACGCCTTTGTTGTAGGTCTCGATGAGCAGCGAGAGGACGGCGACCAGGCCGAGCAAGGTCGCCGGGTGGTACTGGGCACGCCGAAAGGCGGCGTACGCCTCGGCCGCGGCGAGCAGCACCACGACGCAGACGATGACCATGGTGGCGACGGTGCCGGCGGCGAAGCAGGCCAGCGCGGCAATGCCGAGCAACACTCCGGAGCCGATCGCCACCCGCATGTCACGCCCGTCGGTGCCCGCGGTGTTCACGTTGCCCGTCCGTATGTTGGCGCTCGAACGAGAGGTCCGCGGCACGCGCACCTTCTGCTCCGGTGGCTCTGGTGGGGTCAGCCTCGAGGCGGCGGAGACCGACGCGGCGGCAGCGACGGGCGATGCGACCTGCGCCGCGACATCGGCCGATTCGAGCTCGGGCTCGTAGGGCTCGAACGTCTCGAAGGTCTCGTGCACCGAGGCTTCGACTTCGACGGACTCTCTCGCTGCGTGCGCGGGCTCGTGCTCGAGCCCTGGTTCGGGCGGGATCACCAAGGTGTCGTCGGACTCGAAGTGCCAGGGCTGCCGCTCGACGTCTTCTCCCTGCTCCTCCATCAGCGCGCCGACGGCGGGGAGGTCGTCGGAGAGCATGGAGGGCTCGAAGATCTCTTCTTGCGCTTCCCAGTCCGTCTCCTCCTCGCGCCATGTCGGCGGGGCGACGAGTGGCTCGTCGCCGTTGCTGCGATCGAGAACCGCCGGGACCTGGCCGGTGGGCGCGTCGTTCCAGTGCGGGAGCTCGGCATGTTCCTCGTCGACGGGTCCCGTCACCTCGCGGATGGTGTCCCCCGCCGGTTCCGCGCCGATGATGCGCACCCGCCCGGAGTGGTAGCTGGGGGGGTCTTCGTCGACACCTTCTGAGCCCGGATCACCCAAGCCCCCGAAACCGCCGTCGAACTCGTCCACGTCGTCTCTGCCGTCGTCGCTCATTCCGTCGCCCCCTAGACCTGCAGCAACTCTTGCTCTTTGTGTGAGAGCAGCTGGTCGATCAGCGCGACTTGCTCGTGGGTGATCTTCTCGAGCTCCTTCTCCACTCGCTCGAGCTCGTCGGTGGTGAGATCACCGTCCTTTTGCAGGGCCTCGAGCTCGTGGCGCCCGGCCCGGCGCAGGTTCCGCACTGCGACCCTCCCCTCCTCTGCCTTGTGCCGCACGACCTTGACCAGCTCCTTGCGGCGCTCTTCTGTCAACGGCGGAAAGGCCAGCCGGATCACGGTCCCGTCGTTCGTGGGGTTTATACCCAGGTCAGATGCCATGATCGCTTTCTCGATCGCCCCCAGCGACCCCTTGTCGTACGGAGAGATCACCAGGAGCATCGCGTCGGGCACGCTGAAGCCGGCCAGCTGCCGGAGCGACGTCGGCGTCCCGTAGTAGTCCACCGTGAGCGTCTCGACCAGGGCCGAAGACGCCCGGCCGGTCCGTACGTTGCCCATCTCGTGGCGCACGTGGTCGATGGCCTTGCCCATCTTCTCCCTGGTGTCCTCCTTGAGGAGGGTGGCGAGGTCGTCGTCCATCAGCAGACCAGCGTACCGATCTGCTCGCCGCTGAGCGCACGAGGGATGTTGCCCGGGATCATCAGGTCAAAGACCCGGATCGGCAGGTTGTTGTCCTTGCAGAAGGTGATGGCGGTCAAGTCCATCACCCGCAGGTCGCGGTTGATCACCTCCATGAAGGAGACCTCGTCGTACCGCGTGGCGGTCGGGTCCAGCTTGGGGTCGGCGCTGTAGACGCCGTCGACCCCCGAGTGGGTGCCCTTGCACAGGAGCTCGGCCCCGATCTCGGCCGCGCGGAACGCTGCGGGCGTGTCCGTGGTGAAGAAGGGGTTGCCCATGCCGGCAGCGAAGATCACGATCCGGCCCTTCTCCAGGTGGCGGATGGCACGCCGCCGGATGTAGGGCTCCGCGACCTCCGCCATGGACAGCGCGCTCAAGACGCGTGTCGGCTGGTCCTGGTGCTCGAGCGCGTCCTGAAGCGCGAGCGCGTTGATGACGGTCCCGAGCATGCCCATGGTGTCCGAGGTGGCACGGTCCATGCCACCGCTCTCTCCGACCGAACCGCGCCAGATGTTGCCGCCGCCCACGACGACTGCGAGCTCGAGCCCACCGCCTTCCATCGCGCGCGCCATCTCCTTGGCCATGCGCTCGACGGTCGCTGCGTCGAGCGTCTCGTCGGAGGCGGCGGAGGCCAGGGCCTCCCCTGACATCTTGAGGACGATGCGGCGCGGCTCTCCCACGATCTCAGCGCGTCAGGCGCCGATGACGACCTGGGCGAACGAGACGATGCGTGCCGACCCGAGCAATCCGGCGATCGTCTGCTTCTCGTCTCGCGCGTACGACTGGTCGAGCAGCACGCGCTCTTTGAACCAACCCGTCATGCGGCCCTCGACGATCTTGTCGAGCGCCGCTTCGGGTTTGCCCTCGTTGCGCGAAATCGTCTCGAGTGTGGCGCGCTCGGCGGCCACGTCGGCCTCGGGCACCTCGTCACGGCTGAGGTAGGCCGGCTTGGCGAAGGCGATGTGCACGGCGATGTCGTGCGCCAGCTCCTCGGAGCCGCCCTCGAGCACCACGGCGACCGCGTTCACGCCACGGCCCGCTTGGCGGTGCAGGTACGTGTCGAGGACTTGGCCCGACTCGGCGACGAGGCGGCGCACCTCTCCAACCGAGATGTTCTCCTTCAGGGTGGCGCGCAGCCGGTCGATCTCGTCGTTCAACTCGCTGGTCGCGTCCTCGCCCTTGGCGGCGACCAGCCCGGCGAGCTCGTCGGCCAGGGCGACGAACTCCGGCGCCTTGGCCACGAAGTCGGTCTCGCAGCGCAGCTCCACCACGGCAGCGGCGTTGTCGCTCCGCGCGACGGCCACCGCGCCCTCAGTGGCTTCGCGATCGCTCCGCTTGGCGGCGCCCGCCTGGCCCTTCTCGCGGAGGATCTGTGCCGCCTTTTCCAGGTCTCCGCCCGCCTCTTCGAGGGCGTTCCTGCAGTCGAGAATCCCCGCGCCGGTCATCTGGCGCAGGGCCGCGACATCCTTTGCGCTGTACGCGGCCACGCTCAGGCCACCTCGACCGGCTCTTGTGGCACATGGGCGCGGCGGGGACGGGGCGACGGCGTGGGTGCCTCGTCGGCGTGGGCAGGCGCCAAGCGGCGGCGGTGCTCGGCGATGAAGCGGCCCTCGGCCACGGCGTCGGCGATGACCCGGCACATGAGAGAGCCCGAGCGGATGGCGTCGTCGTTGCCCGGGATCACGTAGTCGATGACGTCGGGGTCGCAGTTGGTGTCGACGACGGCCACGACCGGGAGACCGAGCTTGCGGGCCTCGGTCACTGCGATGTGCTCCTTCTTGGTGTCGATGACGAACACGGCGTTGGGCAGCCGCTCCAGGTCGGCGATGCCGCCGAGGTTTCTCGTCAGCTTCTCGAGCTCTCGGGTGTGCTGGAGCGCCTCACGCTTGGGCATGCCGTCGAAGTCGCCGGCTGCCTGCATGGCACGGAGCTCCTGCATCCGCTTCACCCGGCCGGACACCGTGGCGAAGTTGGTCAACATGCCGCCCAGCCAGCGCTGGTTCACATAGGGCATGCCGCACGCCTGGGCGTATTCGGCCACCGGGCCCTGAGTTTGCTTCTTGGTCCCCACGAAGAGGATGGTGCCTCCGTCGGCGACCAGGTCGCGGACGTACCCGTAGGCGGACTCGACGCCACTGAGCGTCTTGCGCAGGTCGATGAGATAGATGCCGTTGCGCTCACCAAGGATGAAGCGCTTCATCTTCGGGTTCCACCGGCGTGTCTGGTGGCCGAAGTGGACCCCAGCCTCCAGCAGCTGTCGCATGGAAACGACGGCCATACAGTTGTTCCTCCAGTCGGTTGTGCTCCCCTGGCGCAGCGCCGCCCGCAGGCCGCGACCGTGGATCGCGCACAGGTGATGTCGTCGGGTGCTACCCGCCCACCGCCGTGGTGGGCCGAATCATGCTAGCCGCTGAACGGGTCCTGTGGACCTAGGACCTGGGGTGC
The DNA here is from genome assembly GCA_963725895.1 of uncultured Acidimicrobiaceae bacterium. Taxonomy (GTDB): domain Bacteria; phylum Actinomycetota; class Acidimicrobiia; order Acidimicrobiales; family RAAP-2; genus Bog-473. Next base: position 901,997 of record CAVSAJ010000001.1, read on the forward strand.
GTCTCGCCGTACACCGAGCGCAGCCGCTCCTTGCTCACGTGCGTGTAGATCTGGGTGGTGGCCAGGCTGGCATGGCCGAGCAGCTCTTGGACCACCCGGAGGTCGGCGCCGCCGTCGAGCAGGTGGGTGGCATAGGTGTGGCGCAGGGCGTGGGGGTGCGTGGGTGAGCCGGCGCGCCGGTCGAGGATGCGGCGCACATCGCGGGGCCCGAGCCGCGCACCCCTTTGGTTGACGAAGGCCGCCTCGGGTGGTCCCTCCATGTCGTTGCGGCCGTCGTGCAGCCATGCATCCAGTGCGGCGACCGCGGCGTCGTGGATGGGCACCCGGCGCTGCTTGCTTCCCTTGCCGAGCACCGTCACCGTGCGGCCGCGCAGGTCGATGTCACTCCGGTCGAGTCCGCACAGCTCCGAGACGCGCAACCCTGCCGCGTAGAGGAGCTCGAGAACCGCGAGATCGCGCCGGTCCAGCGCGTCGGTGGCGCCGACATCGAGCAGCCCGCTGACTTCGCCCTTGGAAAGAACACGGGGAAGCCTCCCGCCGCCCGCGGGGGCCCGCAGTGAGCGGGCCGGATCCGAGCCGATGCGGCCCTGCCGGAACATCCAGGCGAAGTAGCAGCGCAGCGCGGCCGCCTTGCGGGCAATCGTCGCGCGGGCAAGACGCCGCGTACCGAGGGAGGCGAGATACCGACGGAGGTGCAGACGGTCGACGGCCTCGGGCCCGTGGACATCGCTGCGCGCCATCCACTCCGCGAAGGCCGTGACGTCGCTCAGGTACGCCGTCCGGGTGGCTGCGGCACGGCCTCCGAGCCAAGCCGAAAAGCCGGGCAAGTCCCAATCCAGCGGCACCGCTCCCCACCGTACCGCCCCCACCGAGAGGGTCCTGGGAACTAACGTCCCTCGGGAACCTTCCGGGGGGTCCGCTGGGTTCGGGAAAAAGGGAGGGCCGATGGTCTCGAAATTCGATCGCCGCACCCTGCTTGCGGGCAGTGCTGCGGCTGCGGCGGGCTTTGCGGGCGCCTCTGCACTCGGACTGGGCTTCGACGGCATCGCCGGCGCTGTCACCAACGGCCCGGGGCTGAACGGCGTCAGCACGAAGACCCCGAAGAAGGGCGGCAGCCTCGTCTTCGGCGTGGACGCCGAGGAGTCGGGCTTCGACCCGACCCAGGCCCGCTTCGACGAGGTCGGCGTGATGTACGCACGCACAGTCTTCGATCCGCTCACGATCATCACCGCTCAACGGCGACTGGGTGCCGTACCTGGCCGAGTCCGTGGTCCCCAACGCGAGCTACACCTCATGGACCATCACGCTGCGGCCCAACGTCATGTTCCACGACGGGACGCCGTGCAACGGCGCCGCCCTGGTGACCAACCTCGAGGCGCAGGCCAAGTCGCTGCTGACCGGTGTCATCATCGGCCCCACGCTGGTGTCGATCACCCAGACCGGCCCGCTGGCGGCCACCATCACCTTCAAGTCGGCCTGGGTGCCCTTCCCCTACTACCTCGCGGGCGGCATCGGCGGGCAGATCGCCTACGTCGTGGCGCCCTCCATGCTGTCGAACCCCAACGGCACGACGAACCCGGTCGGCACGGGTCCGTTCGTCTTCAAGGAGTGGATCCCCAACAACCACTTCACCGCCACGGCCAACCCGAACTACTGGCGCAAGGGCATGCCCTACCTGTCGGAGATCACCTTCAAGCCGATCCCCGACGAGCAGGCGCGGGCCGAGGCGCTCAAGTCGGGCACGATCGACCTGATGATCACCGACACGCCGCAGATCATCGAGGAGTTCCGCGGCAACCACGCCTATGCCTACATCGACGACGGCACGCACGTCGCCGGCGAGCCAGACATGAACTGCGTCCAGTTGAACTGCCTGGCCAAGCCGTTCAACGACCCGAACGTCCGTCGAGCCGCCGCCATGGCGATCAACCGCAAGCAGTACGCCCGGGTCATCGATGCGAACGTCCTGCCGGTGAGCAACGGGCTGTTCATCCCCGGCTCGCCCTACTACTCGACGACCCAGTACCCCGCCTACAACCCGTCGCAGGCGAGCAGACTGGTCAAGGCGGCAGAGCAGACGAATGGCGGGCCGATCTCGTTCTCCTACGGCTCGACGAACTCGCCCGCCGCCATCCGCGCTGCGCAATACCTGGAGCAGGCCTGGGAACAGGTCGGCTTCAAGGTGAGCACGAACATCGTGCAGCAGGACGACACGATCAACAACGCGCTGGCCGGCAAGTACCAAGCCCTCGGCTGGCGCCAGTTCGGCGCGGTCGACCCCGACCTCAACTACATCTTCTGGAGCACGACCACGGTGAGCTCGGGCTGCCCTCTCCATCAACATGGCCCGCAACGCCGACCCCACGATCGAGAAGGCGCTGCTGAACGGGCGCGAGAGCACCGACCACGAGGTGCGGGTGGCGGCCTACCAGACCGTGAACAAGCGGCTGGCGCTGGACCTGCCCTACCTCTGGACCGACCGGGCCATCTGGGCCGTCATCGGCAACCCGTCCGTGCAGAACTTCAACAACCCCACCACGCCACAGGGCACGCCTGCATACGGCATGATCGGTGGTTCCATTTGGCCCACACAGATCTGGATCAGCTGAAATGGAGGCTGATGAGCGGACGCATCCTGGTCGTCGAGGACGATGAACGCATCAGGTCCTCCATGCGGCTCGCCCTGGAGGGCGAGGGCTACGAAGTAAGGGACGCGGCCAGCGGCGAGGAGGGCCTCGACATGTTCGCCGAGGCACGCCCCGACGTTGCGCTCATCGACCTCATGCTCCCGGGCATGGACGGCTTCGAGTGCTGCCGCGCCCTGCGCCGGAGCAGCGCCGTGCCGATCATCATCGTCACGGCACGCGCGGACACCCACGACGTCGTGGCCGGGCTGGAAGCCGGGGCTGACGACTACGTCACCAAGCCTTTCGTCGCCAAGGAGCTGGCGGCCCGCATCCGAGCCCTGCTGCGCCGCGCCCGTCCAGCCGAGGACGAACCCGGCGCACTGACCTTCGGCGACCTCCAGCTGCTCCCCGAGCAAGGGGTCCTGCGCCGGCTCAACGGCGAAGAGGTCCACTGCACACGGACCGAGTTCCGTCTCTTGTGCGAGCTGGCGGCGAGCCCCAACAAGGTGCTCAGCCGCGAGCAGCTGCTCGACCGGGTGTGGGGCTACGACTACTTCGGTGACGGCCGCCTCGTCGACGTGCACATCCGGCGCTTGCGCACCAAGGTGGAGGCGGACCCCGCCGTGCCCCAACACATACTCACCGTCAGGGGCATGGGCTACAAACTGGTGCCGTGACGTGAAGCTGGGCATCGGCGCCCGGATCACGGCCGTCTTCGGTCTCGGTGCGCTGCTGCTGTCGATACTGATGGGTGGACTCTCGTACTTCACCGTCCGCCACTACCTGCTGGCCGGGCGCGAGTCGGCCGCGCAGCATCAGGCGTTCAACAATGCGTTGATCGTCCGCACCCAGTTGGAGACGGGCTACACGGCGTACACCACCCTTTTGACCAACATCGACTTCGGGTCGGACGCCCACTCGGTGCTCTACCACCAGGCGAAGTTCTACGACTCGTCTCTCTCCATCACGGCGGCGTCGATCCCCCCCGCGTTGCGCAGGGACGTGCTGGTCGGGATCGCGGCCACCCAGACGTTCCGTTCCAGCCAGGGCACCACCGAGATCGTCGTGGGTGTGCCCATCCCCTCTGTCCACGCCGACTATTTCGAGGTCTTCGATCTCTCCGACCTCGACCACACGCTCCGGGTCCTCGGGCTGACCCTCCTGGTGGCCGGCGTGGTCACGACGGTCCTCGGCATCGCGCTCGGCCGTTTCGCGAGCGTGCGGTCCTTGCGGCCGCTGGCCGACGTCTCGCGGGCGGCCGGTGCCATCGCCAGCGGCGAGCTCGACACCCGCCTCGACGCCGACGCGGCGGACCCGGACCTCGAGGGGTTGACAAAGTCGTTCAACGCGATGGTGGACCAGCTCCAGGAGCGGATCGAGCGCGAGGCCCGCTTCAACTCCGACGTGAGCCACGAGCTGCGCTCCCCGCTCACCACCCTGGCTGCCGCCCTCGAGGTGCTCGAGGCCGACCACGATCAGCTCCCACCACGCTCCCAACGCGCGCTCCAACTCCTGAGCGACGACCTCCACCGATTCCAGCGCATGGTGGGTGACTTGCTCGAGATGTCGCGGGCCGACGCCGGCTCCGCCGACGTGTTCCTCGAAGAGGTCGACGTATCCGAATTGGTGCAGCGCTCCGTCGAAATCGGGTTCGGGCACATGGACGGACCCCGGCAAGACGCTGGGAACGGCGTGGCGGCTGGGAACGGCGCGGCGGCTGGGCCACCCCGGGTGCGGATCGATCCCGCAGTACGAGGCTGGCGGGTGGGCGTCGACAAACGCCGCTTCGAACGCGTCATGGTGAACCTGATGGAGAACGCGGCGCACTACGGAGGCGGGGTCACCGAGATCGCCGTCACCCCCGGAACGGGAGAGCACGTCGAGGTCACGGTGGACGACGCCGGCCCGGGGATCGATCCCCTCGAGCGCCTGAAGATCTTCGAACGCTTCTATCGCGGCTCGGCCTCGGGGCGCCGGGGCGCCGGTTTCGGAACGGGCCTCGGCCTGGCGCTCGTCGCGGAGCACATGCGGGTGATGCAAGGCGACGTGCGGGTGGAATCCGCCCCGGCCGGCGGCGCGCGGTTCGTGCTCACGCTGCCCGTGCTCGCGGAGGACGATCTCGACGACGGCCCCCGCGACGCCTATGCCGAGGGCCTCGAGTGAGACGTCCGCTGCTCGTGGCCGCGCTGCTCGCACTCGCCGTCGCCGCGGCTGGATGCGCCATCCCGACGCAGGGTTCGCCGAGCACGATCTCGAACTCCAAGGTTCCCTTCAACTTGATGGATCCCCACCCGCCCACGACGACGACCACACAACCGAGCGCGTCGTCCTACGTGCCCGTCAAGGTCTACTTCCTCACTGCAACCGACCAACTCGTGGCGGCTCCACGCGTCGTGCCTCCCCCGGCGCCCCTGATCGCCGTGATCAGGGCACTGCTGGGCGGTGTGACGAGGTCTGAGACCGCCGAGAACCTCTCCACCGCCATCCCGAGCAATGTGACCGTCCTCAGCGTGTCCACGCAGCCCGGCAACATCGTCACGGTGAACCTCAACAGCGCCTTCGGAGAGATCAGCGGCACCCAACACCGAGCTCGCGGTCGGGCAGATCGTGTGGACGGTGACGAACGAGGTCGGGCCGACGACCGGGATCGTCTTCGAGATCGAGGGGCAGCAGACCAGCGTGCCGATCGCCAACGGCTCGCTCGTCACCGGGCCTGTCTACCTGCTCCAGTTCTTCAACCCCGCGCCGCCGGCCTGAGCCTGGTCTGGCTCAGCGAGAGCGCCGTCGCCTCTCGGGGCAGCGGCGCGTCAGCGGCCGAGGAGCGGTCGTTCGACCGGTGCTCAGCCGGCGTGTTCGACGTCGCGGCGCCACGGCACGCGGGGTGCGCCGGACCACAGATGCTCGAGGTCGTAGTAGTCCCGCGTGTCCTGCAGGAACACGTGCGCGATGAAGTCGCCGTAGTCCATGAGCACCCAGGTGGCGTCCTGCAGGCCCTCGATGCGCGTCGGCGCGACGCCGTGCGCCTGCTTCGACTCCGCGCTCGATCTCCTCGACCAGCGTCCGTACGTGGCGCGTGTTCTGCGCGCTGGTGATGACGAACGCGTCGACGACACCGAAGAGCTCGGTCATCCCGAGCACGACCGTGTCGCGACCCGAGCTTGGCATCGGCCGACTCTGCTGCGGTCGCTGCAGCCGCTGGCAGCTGGACCTGCACGTCCAACCCGCGAGCTCAATGGAGCACGTCCAAGATCCCTACCGTGAACCCGAAGGCGGCTACAAGGATGGAGCACCCGACGATCGCCCAACGCTGACGGGAACGGCGTGCCAGCTTGAGTTCGGCGCGGCGATCGGCCCGGCGCTGGACCTGCACAGGTAACGCTTTGGCAGCCGCGTGGGGACTGTCCGACAGCTCCGTCCTCGCCAGCCATGGCGCTCATTCAGGGCACAGCGTACATACCCCGGCGGCGAATGCAACGGATCACGGCCTCAGGCACCAAACCCTCGACTGGCTCGCCTGCGGCCAGCCGGTCGCGGACGTCGGAGCTCGAGACGGCAACCTGAGGGCCGTCCACCCGCTCGACCCGCCACCCGGGCGGGATCTCGGGGGCGGTCCCAGTCGGACGGGACACGACGGCGAGGGTGACCAGGCGGCGCAGATCGCCCTCGCGATGCCAGCTCTGGAGCTCGGGGACCAGGTCAGCGCCTACGACCAGGTAGAGCTCGGCCGGCCGGCCACTCGCCTGCGCCGCGGCCAGGACCTCTTCGGCGGTGTCGACCGAATAGCTCGGACCGCCGCGGTCGATCTCGAGCCGGCTCGCCTCGGCACCGGGGACGGCCTCGGCAAGGGCCTTCGTCAACGCATAGCGGTCTTCCGCATCGGACACCGCCCGTTGCCCCGACTTCTGCCACGGGTCGTTCGCCACGACGAGTAGCAGGCGATCCAGCTCGAGGCGCTCGATCACGGCGCGGGCCGCGGCGACGTGACCAAGGTGCGGCGGGTCGAACGTCCCCCCCAGGATCCCGATGCGGGTCGGCCGCTCAGGTGCCGGCAAGTTCGGCGATCACCGGTACCAGCGCCTCCATCTCCGCCTCGTGCACGACGATGTAGCTGAAGCCGAGCGCCTCGCGCCGCGTGCGCAAGGTGTCGATGATCTCGGGGACCGAGCCAATGACGACAGCCGGTGCCGCGCGGAGCTGGTCCGGGGTCATGATTGAACAGGGGCGCCGTCGATTCGACGACCTCGGCTGCGTTCGGGACGACCTGCACGGCAACGGTCCAGCATTGGAGCTCGACCTCATCCGCGCGCTCGCCGGCGGCGTCGAGCGCCCAGCGCACTCGGTCGGCGTATTTGTCCACCACTGCTTCGGCCGCCACCTCGGGCCCGACGTAGCCGGCGGCGAGGCTCGGGACGATGCTGACGATGTCAGCATGGCGCCCCGCCAGTTCCAGGATGCGCCGGCTGCCGCCGCCAATCACCAGCGGAGGTCCGCCCGGCGTCAACGGTGCGGGCGCTCCGACCACGTCGGTGACCCGATAGTGCGCGCCCTCGAACGTCACGCCGCCGGTCTCCCACATGGCGCGCATGATCTCGATGCCTTCGCTCAGCCGCGCGATGCGCAGCGGCAGGTGGGTCCATCGGGATCCCGGACTGGTCGTAGTCGACTCGCAGCCAGCCTGCGCCGAGGCCGAGCTCGAAGCGGCCCCCGGTCATCGCGTCGAGGGTGGCGGCCTCCTTGGCCACCAGCACGGGGTGTCGAAAATCGTTGTCGAGAACCAGCGTCCCAACCCGCAAGGTGACCGTGGCCTCGGCCGCCACGGCGAGTGCGACCATCGGCGCCCACTGGTCATCGAGGTGGTCGGGCACGTAGAGGGTCGCGTATCCGAGGTCTTCGGCCTTGCGCGCCAGGTCACGCCACTCGGCCGCCGTCTTCGTGCGCGACAGCTGGAGGGCGAAGCGGAAGGCTGCCATGAGCCGGGATCCTACGGCGTTAACCTGTTGCGGTGACGAGCCGCCCCGAGACTTCCTCCTGGAGCGCCGCGTCCTGGCGGACGTTTCCCGCGGCCCAGCAGCCAGAGTGGCCCGACGCCGACGCGCTCAAGCGCGCCGAGGCTCGGTTGTCCACGCTGCCGCCGCTGGTCTTCGCCGGCGAAGCCAGGCTGTTGATGTCACAGCTGGCTGACGTCGCGGACGGCAACGCGTTTCTGCTCCAGGCGGGCGACTGTGCGGAGTCGTTCGCCGAGTTCACCGCCGACTCCATCCGGGACAAACTGAAGATCATCCTGCAGATGGCCGTCGCGCTGACCTACGCGGCCGGCGTGCCGGTGGTGAAGGTGGGCCGGATCGCCGGCCAGTTCGCCAAGCCCCGCTCGGCTGGCACCGAGCGCGTCGGCGACGTGGAGCTGCAGTCGTTCCGAGGCCACATGATCAACGATGAGGCGTTCGAGGCCGACGCACGCACGCCGGATCCCGAGCGGCTTGTCGCCGCGTACCAACAATCGGCTTCGACGCTCAACCTGCTGCGCGCCTTCACCAAGGGCGGGTTTGCGGACCTGTCGCAGGTGCACCTTTGGAACCAGCAGTTCGTCGCGTCGTCATCGGAAGGTCGGCGCTACGAACTCATCGCGTCGGAGATCGACCGCGCACTTCGCTTCATGGCCGCGTGCGGCATCAACCTCGGGGCGGAGGAGGGACTCCACGAGGTCGACTTCTTCACGAGTCACGAGGCGCTCATCCTCCCCTACGAAGAGTGCCTGACGCGCATGGACTCGCTCACCCAAGACTGGTACGACTGCTCGGCGCACATGGTCTGGGTGGGTGACCGCACCCGCCAGCTCGACGGAGCCCATCTCGAATTCCTCTCGGGAATCAACAATCCTGTGGGCGCCAAGATCGGACCGAGCTGCTCGCCCAAGGAAGTCGTGGCGCTGTGCGAGCGGCTGAATCCGGACCGCCTGGCCGGTCGGATGACGCTCATCACCAGGCTCGGCGCCACCAAGATCGCCGATCTCCTGCCGCCAATCGTGCGCGCCGTGGAATCGGAGGGGCATCCGGTCGTCTGGGCCTGCGACCCCATGCACGGCAATACCTTCACGAGTGAGGGCGGTCGCAAGACCAGGCGATTCGACGACATCCTGGCCGAGCTGCGCACGTTCTTCGACGTGCACCGCGACGAAGGCACCTGGCCCGGTGGCCTCCACATCGAGCTCACGGGGGACGACGTCACCGAATGCCTCGGCGGGGCCGAGGAGATACTCGAGGGCGATCTCGACGACCGCTACACGACGACCTGCGACCCGCGGCTCAACGCCCGGCAGTCGTTGGACCTTGCCTTCCGCGTGGCGGAGCTCCTCAGAAGTTGATTCGCCGGTTCCTCCTCGCCGCGCTCGCGATGGCGCTGCCGGTCCTCGCGGTCGTCGCCACGGCTGCGCTGCCGGCGGCCTCACCGCCCGCGTCGGCCCAGCCCAGCCAGTCGGCGCCCGCGTACTGGCTGGTTGCGTCCGACGGCGGCATCTTCGCCTTCGGCGGCGCGCCCTACTACGGCTCCACAGGCGGCATGGTGCTCAACAAGCCGGTGGTGGGGATGGCGTCGACACCCGACGGGGGCGGCTACTGGCTGGTGGCCTCCGATGGCGGCGTGTTCTCCTACGGCGACGCCGGCTTCTACGGCAGCACCGGGAGCATGGTGCTCAACAGGCCGGTGGTCGGCATGGCCGCGGTTCCCGGAGGCGGCGGCTACTGGCTGGTGGCCTCCGACGGCGGCATCTTCTCGTTCGGCACCGCACAGTTCTACGGCTCCACGGGGAGCATGGTGCTCAACAAGCCGGTTGTCGGGATGGCCGCGACCGCGGATGGTGGCGGGTACTGGTTGGTCGCCTCCGACGGCGGCATCTTCGCCTACGGCGACGCCGCGTTCCACGGCAGCACCGGCAGCCTGGTACTGAACAAGCCGGTCGTCGGCATGATGCGCCGGCCCGGGCGGTGCCGGCTACTTCCTCGTCGCCTCCGACGGCGGCATTTTCTCCTTCGGCTCGGCACCGTTCTTCGGCTCGCTCGGCGGCGTGCCGCATCAAGCACCCGATCGTGGCCGCCGCGGCCACGCCGACCTTCAACGGGTATTGGTTCACGGATTCAGCGCGGACTGGTCTCGAATTTCGGGCAGGCCAGCTATTACGGCTCCGCGCCCTCACCCTTGTTCAGACCCATCGTCGGCATGGCCGAGGCGCCTGGGACCGGGGCTTTCGTAGGCGGGACCTATCCGTCAGGCTCCTACGGCTACGACATCAGCAATTACCAGTGCGACAACTTCCGACTGACCGACCACGCGACATCGGCATCGTCCAGGTGGACGGTGCATCGTCGTCCTACACGAACTCCGTGCCTCGCCCAGGAAGCAGCATGGGCGGGCGGCGGCCTCAACCTCTACACATACTTGAACTTACGGGGCCATCGGCCGTGAGCGAGCCCTCGGTGGCAACTGCGACGCGGCATGTAATGCCGGATATCAGGCCGGCATCTATGCATACAACGACGCGTCAGGCGGCGGGCGTCAACACCGGCGTGCCGTGGTGGCTCGACGTGGAAACAAGCAACATCTCGGCGTGGTCGCAGCAGCACGCATGAGAACGCCTACTTCGTGCAGGGCGCTCTCAACGCCCTCCACAGACCGAGGGCGTGGCCGACGTCGGGATCTACGCGAGCCCCGGCGTCTGGAACACGCATCGTCGGGGACTACCAGCCCGACGTGCCGTACTGGATGGCGATTGGACTGGAAGCGGACCGGGCAAGTTGCGGCGACTACTGGAACTTTGCGAGCCAGCAACCAACTGCCCACCGGCCCGCTCGAGATCGTGCAGTACTACACTGGCCGGTTCCGGGCAGCCCAGGCAACATACGACGACGACTACGCCTGCTAAGGCGGGTACTGCCAGAAGATCTCGACCCGGGTGAGCACACGGGCCTCGTCGAAGACGAAGGCATACGCCTCTTCGAGATGGAGCGCCCGGTCCGGATATTCGAGATGCTCGGTCACGCGTGCGAATGCCGACCGCCGGTCGGGTGCGTAGACGATCCGGTGGACCTCGTTGCCGTAGCGCTCCGGCACGCTGCGCGCCAGCAGTTCGAGGTACTCGGCGCGCCCGGTCACCTCGTCGCCGAGGGGGCCGACGCGCACGACGCCAGGCGCCAGCACCTCGCCCAGCGCGGCCCAGTTGCGGCCGCTCAGGTGCTCGAAGTACCTCTCGACCGGGCCATCGAGGCGCGGGTCGCGCCCTTCGAGCATGTTCTCTACCCGGCTCCGCATGTCGTCGCCGCTCGTGCCGAACTCGGCCAGTACCGACGCCACGATGCCCTCAGCGGGTGAGACCAGGCCCACAAGCAGGTGGTCGGTGTCGATGTCGTGGTCGCCGCGTGCCAGCGCCTCGCGCAACGATCGCTCCAGCACCCGCTTTGCTGTCGGCGTGAAAGGAGGAGAGCCGGGCGCGCCGTTGCCGCCCCCGACGAGCCGGTTCACCACTTCACGAGCGGGCTCGAGTGTGATCGTGGCCGACCCCAGCGCCCGGGCGGCGACGCCACGGCCTTCTGCGACCAGTCCGAGGAGAATGTGCTCGGATCCGATGTAGGGATGCCCGAGGAGGCGCGCCTCCTCCTGGGCCAGGACGAGGACCCGGCGGGCCCCGTTGGTGAAGCGTTCGAACACCGCACCAGGCTGCCACGCGGCGCCAGGGTGCTGCGTCCGCGCTGCGATCGTCGCGGGCAACACCTCACCCCAGTCCGGCGATCGCCTCCCGGAGCCGTGCCGCGTTGTGCGCGACGGACTCGCCGGCGTCGAGTGCGACGTCGACGCCCTCCGGCGCGACCCACGACGCGCGCGACTGCGCCACGTGCTCCCAGTCGAGCTCGTACCAGTTCGGGATGCCGCGCCTGCGCCCCTCGACGCGGGAACGATGGAGGTTGACGTCGTCGCAGCTGGTCATGACGACCAGACATGCCGCGTCCTCCTCGGCGGCCACGAGGCTCGTGCCCACGACCTCGGGGTCGCGGGCGACCCCGTCGAGCACCACCGACGAACCCCGCCTGAGCTGGGCGCGCGCGAGGGCCCACAGGAGGGACCACCCGACGACACGGTGGCCGGGTGGCTCCATCTCGTCGAGCGCGCGTTGGAGCTCCGGATAAGGCCGCAGGCCGCTCATCGCCCAGTCGTGCGCGAGCACCGGTGCGCCGAGCGCCTCGCCCGCAACCTCGGCCATCGTCGACTTGCCGGTCGCCTGCAGGCCGGTCACGAGGACGAGCAGCACGTCAGGCGCCTGCGTGTTCGCCGAGCTGCGCCAGCCACGGGTGGCCCGGAGTGACAGTTGCGAGCGCGTCGCGGAGCCACGTCGCCTCGTCTGCGGTCAACCGCCCACGAAACCGCTCGAAGTCCATCTGGTCCTTGTCGCGCGGGCCCGTGCTCTTGTAGAGCAGTTGGACCTCGGGTGCGAACACCGGGAGCCCGGGCGCCGACATCCTGCCGGCAAGGCTGGCCACCGGGCGGCGAACACGCCGATCACGCCGGTACACCCAGTCGCCGCCCTCCACGTCGCCCACCATGAGCTGCACCGCCCACGACTCACCCTCGGCACGGCGGCACCACACGTCGTGCAGGTTCGCGCCGAGCACCTCGCGCGGCGCCCAGGGCCGCAGCGTCCCCGAGCCCGGGGGTCGGCAACGTGCAGGTCCCAGCCCGCGAGCCAGGCGCGCACACCGGCGAGATCGGACCGAAGCACCTGGACGTCGATGTCAGCGTGCTCGCGCGTCTGACACCCGGCGAGAAGGTCCAGCGACCAGCCCCCCGTCAGCCACCACGCGACGGGTGCATCCGCAAAGAGAGCCTGGACGGCGTCGGGCGTCAGGGGCTCCCACAGCCCGAGGTCGGCCATGCCCGAGGCTAGGGCACCTCGCCGACCTTCTCCCACACCGAGACGTGCTTGCCGCTCTCGCTCGTGAATGGCTCGCGGTCCCAGTCGGCCCAGCGCTCGCGGAGACGCATGCCGGCGATGCGCGCCATGAGGTCGAGTTCGGCCGGCCACACGAACCGCCACGGTGTCGAGAAGGTCTCGGCGCGCCCGTCGCTGAACCAGTAGTGGTGCGACACGCCCAGCTGCCGTGCGACGTCGAAGGTGTCGAAGCCCAGGTGCACGGGCGTCACGCTGAACGCCTGCGCCGTGTCGCCGGGCGGGAGGCGCCGGAGTTGTGGCACCCCCACCTCAATGACGAAGCAGCCACCGACTTCCAGGTGCGCCGCCGCGTTGCAGAAGCACGCAACTTGCGCGTCTTGCGTTGTGACGTTCCCGATCGTGTTGTACACGAGGTAGACGAGGCGAAAGGAACCGTCCACCCGCGTCGAGGTCATGTCGCCGACCGTCACCCCGACGGCCTCCCCGCCGCGTTTGGACTTCAGCTGCGCCACCATGTCGGGCGAGAGGTCGATTCCCTGGACCGGGACACCTCGTCCGCTGAGGGGCAGCGCGATGCGCCCTGTGCCGATGGCCAACTCGAGGGCGGCGCCGTCGCCGGCGAGGTCGGACAGGAAGTCCACGGTCGCGCCGATCACCGCCGGGTCGAACATCTCGCCCGAGTCGTCGTCGTAGGTGCGAGCGATGCGGTCGTCGAACAGGTTCGGCCACGCCGCTTGGTCGTGCGGCTCGGCCTGCTCGCGCATCGGCTGCTCCCCTAGTCGGTCTTGACGATCAACACGGCACAGTGCGCGCCGTGCGCGACCGAGTTGGGCACACTGCCGAGGTAGCGCCGCGCACCGCGCATCCCCTTGCTGCCGACGACGATCAGGTCCGCCCCGACCTCGACGGCTGTGCTCAGGATCACCGCGTCCGCGCTGCCCTGCGCCGCGTGCACCTGGACCTCGAGCCCCGCGCCGTAGGCCTCGACGGCGCGCTCGCCCACTGCCTGGGCCGCCTCGTCCGCCAGCGCCTGGCCCACCCCGCTGTCGACGAGCGGCGCGCCGCTGGCCAGCCCCATCGCCGTCGACGGGGTCCGGGTCGCGGTGACGATGTGGAGTGCCGAGCCCCACGAGCGCGCAATGTCGGCCGCCGCCTTCACCGCCTGGTCGGCGGTGGGAGAGCCGTCCGTGCCCACGACGACAACTTTGTACATGGCCTCGTCCCTTCTGGAGCAGATAGCTCAGCGTATCCCGGTCAGCGTGCCAGAGCCCGGTACGCGACGCCCGAAAAGGCGATGCAGTGCGGTGGCGCCTCGGGCGACGTCATGGCCCGCGTGGTGAGGAGGATTCCCGTCAGGTCGCCACAGGTAGGGTGCGGCCGTGGCCTCCTTGCGTGACGTCGAGCGCATCGTGGCTGCGCTGCCAGAGGTCGTCGAGGGCGAGCGACATGGCAACCGGACCTGGTTCGTGGCGGACAGGGCCTTCGCATGGGTGCGGCCGTTCTCCAAGGCAGACCTGCGGCGCTTCGGCGACGACGAGCCGCCGCGAGAACCCATCCTGGCGCTGCGCACCGCCGACCTCGCCGACAAGGAAGCCACGCTGGCCGGCGGTGCCCGCGGTTTTTTCACCATCCCGCACTTCGACGGCTATGCGGCCGTCCTCGTCGAGCTCCGAGTCGCCACCGTGCGCCCGTTGCGGACCGCCCTCGAGGATGCCTGGCTCGCCTCCGCTCCCGCGCCCCTGGCCCGGGCGGTCGTCGAGGGATCCGCCACGCCCGGGGCCGCGGTCAAGACCGCGGCACGCCGCACGCCTCGTTGAAGCGCAGCAGGATCCAACGATCCTCGCTGCGCTCCCACTCCCATTCGGTCATGGATGCATGGGTGACGCGGACCCAGCCCCGTCGGTAGACCTCCGGCGTCACACCGAGGAAGGCGATCATCGTGGCCTCGATCACCCCTGCGTGCACCGCCGCCACCACCAGCTCGCCCTGGTGCTCCCGCACGACGGCGCGTACCGCGTCCGAGGCGCGTCCGATGAATTCCGACCAGCTCTCCCCGCCCGGGGCGATGGGAACGGTCGGGTCGACGTCCCAATCGGGGACGCCGAAGGTGGCGACGACCTCGTCCCACGTCATGCCGTCGCTCTCGCCGGGGTGCAACTCGCAGAGCTCGCAGAGCTCGCGCACCGGGCCCAGTGCACGCGGGCCGGGCCCGACGACCGCGCGCAGCCGCTCCGCCGTCTCCACCGCACGCGGCAGGACCGACGAGTACAGGGCCGAGGCCCCACGCAACTCGCCGCTCTCGTAGAGGCGGTCGGCCAGGGCCGCGACTTGTCGCTTCCCGAGCTCGGTGAGCCCGGTGCACCCGACCCGCCCGCCGACCACCCGGTTCAGGTTGCAGGCCGCCTCGCCGTGGCGGATCAAGACGATGCGGGTCGCGCCCGCATCGGGCGGCAGGATCCGCAAGACACCAACGGGGGGGCGTTCCCCGGCCGGCTCGCCCTCTCCGTGTTCCCGCTCTGGGCTCACGCGAGATTGCCGACGAATTGCTCCAGCTGGCGCAAGGTCCGACACTCCACGACGTCGTCGCAGTGCGCGCCGTACTCTCCCACGATGGAGTCGCCCGAGCCCCAGTAGTCACGGGGCTCGGGGTTCAGCCAGAAGACGTGGCGGGCCCGGTCCTGGAGGTCCTCGAGGACCCATGACTGGGACGCGTGGTAGTTGTTGCGAGCGTCGCCGAGGATCATGACGCTCGACCGTGACGTGACCTGGTCACCCCAGCGGCGATGGAACTCGGTCAGCGCGTGCCCGTAGTCGGAGTGCCCGTCCACCCAGATCACGTCCGCTTCGGTGTTGATGCGCGCCACCGCCTCGGCAGGGTCGACCACACCCTCGAAGAACCGAGTCACCTCGTCGATCCCGTCGACGAAGACGAAGCTGCGCACTTTGGAGAATTGCGATGAGATGGCGTACACCAGGTGCAGCGTGAAGCGGGCGAAGCTGGCCACCGAGCCCGAGATGTCGGCGATGACGAAGATCTCCGGCTTGGCCGGGCGCGGGTGACGGAACCGGGGCTCGACCGGCACGCCCCCGGTGGAGAGCGAGCGGCGCATGGTGGCCCGGAAATCGAGCGGGCCCTTGCGGCCGTGACGGCGCTTGCGCGCCAGTCGCACTGCCAGCTTGCGCGACAGGGGCTGGAGCACCCGGTGCAACATGGCCAACTCTTCGCGGGTCGCGTGCATGACGTCGATGTCCTCTGGAAGGGGCTTGCGCACCGAGCGGGCGAGTGCCTCGGCCCCTCTGTCCTCGACGAGGCGGCGCCTGATCTCAGTCTCGACGGCCCGGCGGAACTTCTCGATGCGCGACCTGTACTCGTCCCCGGCCAGTCGCTCCTCCAGCTCGGTCAGCGCGCCGCCCGCCGCGCCCGCCTGCGCCTGTGCCATCAGCCGCTCGAGCACCGCGTCGAGATCGAGGTTCCGTAGCGTCCGGTAGAGGTAATAGGTGCCTCCGACGGGACGGCCGGGTTCCATGCCCGCATAGCGGTCGACGGCGTTGCGGGCGACCGCGTTCATCATGGCGGCGTCGGCCGACAGCAGCGACTTGAACAGCAGCTCGGCGAGCTCCTCGGGTGTCATGCCCTCGCCGGCGCCCCCGCCCTTCCAGGCCCGCCCCTGGCCCCGAAGCCCCCCCTGGCCGTTCCGTTCGCTCTCGGCGCCCTCGTCGAGCTCGCCGGCCTCCGCCTCGTCTTGACCGACGGCCGCGCCGGTGCGCACCGCGAAGAACACCTCGAAGGCTGTTTCGAAGGCGCGCCAGTGCGAGGACGATTTCACCAGCGTGGCGGCCAGGGCGTACTTGAGGGCCTCCCGGTCCTCGAGGGGGATGTGCTTGACCGCCTCGGCCGCGTCGAGGTGCTCGGTCAAGGACACGGGCAGGCCGGAGCGGCGCAGCTCGGTGACGAACCCGGACAGCAGGTCCAGCATGCGCCTAGCCCGACGACGCCGAGAGCAGCTCCTTGCTGGCCCGCTCAATATCGGCTTGGTACTTCAACAAGATGTGCAGTGTGTCCTTGGCCCCGGCTGCGTCGATCGTCTGGACACCGAGCAGGACGAGCGTCCGGGCCCAGTCGAGCGTCTCGGACACCGAGGGTGCCTTGCGCAGCTCCAGCGTGCGCAACGAACGGACGATGCGCGCCACCTGGTCCGCCAGCTCCTCGCTGATGCCGGGCACCTTGGCCCGCACGATCTCGCGTTCGCGATCGAGGTCCGGGTAGTCGAGGTGGAGATACAGACAGCGGCGCTTGAGCGCCTCGGACAGCTCACGTGTGTTGTTGGAGGTGAGGAAGACCATGGGCAGCTGCATCGCGCGTACCGTGCCCAGTTCGGGGATGGACACCTGGTACTCCGAGAGGATCTCGAGCAGCAACGCCTCGGTCTCGAGCTCGACACGGTCGACCTCGTCGATGAGCAGCACGACGGGCTCGGTGGCCCGGATCGCCTCGAGCAAGGGCCGCGTGAGGAGGAAGTCCTCGGAGAAGATGTCGCCCTCGAGCTCCTTCCACGAGGGCCCATCGGTCTCGCCCTGCCCGTGCTCACCGGCTTGGATGCGCAGCAGCTGCTTGCGGTAGTTCCACTCGTAGAGCGCCTTGGACTCGTCAAGCCCCTCGTAGCACTGCAGCCGGATCAGCCGGGCGCCAGTGAGCTCGGCCACCGACTTGGCGAGCTGCGTCTTGCCCGTCCCGGCCGGGCCCTCGACGAGCACGGGCTTGGCCAGGCGGTCGGCCAGGAAGACAACCCCGCTGATGGCGTCGTCGACGAAATACCCGACGTCGTGGAGTCCGTCGCGCACATCTTGGAGGGACCCGAACCGCGGCGGGCCACTCTCGGGCAGCCCGAGCCTCTCGTTGCTCCGGTCGCTCATTGCCGCACCTGCCCGTCCCCGCGCACGATCCACTTCAACGTCGTCAACTCCTTCACACCCATAGGTCCGCGGGCGTGCAGCTTCTGCGTGGAGATCCCCACCTCTGCGCCCAATCCGAGCTCCTCACCGTCGACGAAGCGCGTCGAGGCGTTCACCAGCACGGCCGCTCCGTCCACCTCGGCGACGAAACGGTCGGCGACCGCGACGTCCGAGGTGACGATCGCCTCGGAATGGCCCGAGCTGTACCGCGCGATGTGGTCGATGGCGTCGTCGACGTCGTCGACCATGCCGATGGCGACCACCGGTCCGAGGAATTCGGTGGCGAAGTCGTCGTCGAGCGCCGGCACGGCATCGGGGACGAGCGCCCGGACGCGCTCGTCGGCCCGGATCTCGACGCCCGCAGCGCCCAAGGCGGCGGACAACCGAGGGAGCAAGGCGGCGGCGATCCCTTGGTGCACGAGGATCGTCTCGACCGCGTTGCAGACCCCGAAGCGATGGGTCTTGGCGTTGACCGCCAGCTCGTGCGCCATGGTGAGGTCCGCGGCTCCGTCGATGTAGATGTGGCAATTGCCATCGCCGTCGAGGACGTAGGGCACGGTGGCGTGCTCCACCAGCGACGCGATCAATCCCGGACCGCCACGTGGGATCAGGCAGTCGACCTGTCCGCGCAGCTGCATGAAGGCGACGGCGGTCTCGTGCGAGGTGTCCTCCACCATGGCGACGGCGTCCTCGGGCAAGCCGACCTTGACCACGGCGCGCCGCAGCAGTGCCACCACGGCGCGGTTGGAGTCGAGCGCCGAGGACGAGCCGCGCAGGAAGGCGGCGTTGCCAGCTTTGAGGCACAACCCGGCGGCGTCGCTGGTCACGTTGGGCCTGTTCTCGTAGATCACGCCGACCACGCCGAGCGGCACCCGCACCCGCGTGACCCGCAGGCCGTTGGGGCGCACCCACCCCTCGGTCACCTCGCCGACGGGGTCGGGCAACGCCGCCACCTTGCGCAGGCCGCTCGCCATGCCACGCACCCGTTCCTCGTCCAGCGCCAAGCGGTCCCGTGCCGCCTCGGTCAGGCCGGCCGCCTCAGCTCGCTCGAGGTCAGCCCGGTTGGCCGCCACCACGGACGGCCACTCCGAGTCAAGGAGGTCCGCCCCGAGCCGCAGGGCGTCGTCGCGCACGGAGCCGGGAGCCTTGGCCACGACCCGGGAGGCCGCCCGCACCCGGCCCGCGAGCTGCTCAAGTGGCGGCGAGGTCATCGGGTCAGGTTAATAGCACCAGGTCGTCTCGATGGACGACGACCTGGCTGCGGCGCCCCATCCACTCTCCCGCGCGCGTCGCAGCCACGCGAACGAGGCCCTTGGCGAACACGGTCCCGTCGGGCCCTGCGACCTCGACTGCATCCTCGGGCCCGAACCCGCCGCTCACACCACTCACCCCGGCCGCGAGCAGCGAACGCCCCTTCTCGGTCAGGGCCACCCGGGCGCCCTCGTCGACGGTGACGACCCCCGCCGCGCCGAGCGCGAAAGCGATCCACAATTTGCGGGCGGAGAGCCGGCGCTCGCGTGCACGAAACGTGGTGCCCACGCCGGGCTGGCCCGCCAGCGCGGCAGTGACCACATCGGGACGTGCCGCGTCGGCGATGACCGTCTCGACGCCCGACCAGGTCGCGATCTTCGCCGCCGCCAACTTCGATGCCATGCCGCCACTGCCGACGCCACTGCCCGGGCCACCCGCCACGCGCTCGAGCTCGTGGTCGATCTCGACGACCTCCTCAATGAGTGACGCCGCGGCGTCACGCCGCGGATCTGCGGTGAGCAAGCCCGGGGCGTCGGTGAGCAGCACGAGGAGCTGCGCACCCACCAGATGAGCCACCAACGCCGCGAGCCGGTCGTTGTCCCCGAAACGGATCTCCTCGTCGGCCACCGCGTCGTTCTCGTTGACGACAGGCACGACGCCGAGCTCGACGAGATGGCGCAGCGTGCCCCGCGCGTGCAGGTACTGGGTCCGGTGCACGAAGTCGAGCGGCGCCAACAAGACCTGCCCCGCCAACATGCGATGGGGTTCGAGTCCGTCCTGCCAAAAGCGCATGAGGCGGTGTTGGCCCACGGCCGAGACGGCCTGGAGGACGGCCGGGTCCGACGGCCGCTGCTCACCCCGGTCCAGCGCGGCCCAGCCTGCCGCGATGGCGCCCGAGGTGACGACGACGACGGTGTGGCCATCGTCCCGCGCGGCGGCCAGCTCACCGCACAGACGGGCCACCGTCTCCGCCGTGACCGAGGACGACCCCACCTTGACCACGGCGATCACGCGTCGTCTCCCCAGGTGAAGGTCATGGTGCCGACGGTGACCTCGTCGCCGTCATGCGCGCCGGCACGCGCCAGGGCGCGGTCGACGCCGAGACGGCGCAGCCGCCGTACCGCCTCTGCCTGTGCGCCCGCGTCACCCAGGTCGGAGAACGCGACCGCCCGCTCGGCGGCGCGACCCAGGACCACCCACGCGCCGACGCCGGCGCGGCGGACGTCGACACCTTCAGGGACGGGACGGTGCACGACCACCTCGCCGAGCGCCTCCGAGGCCGTCGCCGCGGCCCGTGCCTCGTGGACGAGCGCGCCCAGTCGGCCCACGAGGGCGTCCACGCCGGCACCGGTCGCCGCCGAGAGCACCAGGTCGCAGACGCCCTCGGTGTCGGCGGCGATGTCCGCCTTGCTGCCGACGACGAGGCGCGGACGTTCGAGCAGCTCGGGGCGGTAGGAGCCGAGCTCGGAGAGCAGGACGCGCACCTGCTCCGAGGGCGGCGTCCCACCGGCGGCGGGCGCACCGAGGTCGAGTAGCACGACGAGCGCCTGCGCCCGCTCGATGTGCCGCAGGAACTGGTGCCCGAGCCCCTTGCCCTCGGCCGCGCCCTCCACCAGTCCGGGGATGTCGGCCATGACGAACTCGGTTCCGTCCTCGACGCCACCCACCCGTACCACGCCGAGGTGCGGTTCGAGCGTCGTGAAGGGGTAGTCGGCAATCTTGGGCTTGGCCGCCGACACCGTCGAGATCAGCGTCGACTTGCCCGCGTTGGGAATGCCCACGAGGGCAACGTCGGCCATCAACTTGAGCTCCATGTTGAGCCAGAGCTCTTGCCCCTTCTCCCCCTGCTCGGCGAAGGCCGGTGCCCGCCGTGTGTTGGACAAGAACCGCGCGTTGCCGCGGCCACCCTGGCCGCCCTCTGCCACCAATGCGCGCGCGCCGTGGTGGTCGAGGTCGCACACGACGCGCCCGTCCCGGTCGCGCACCACCGTCCCGACCGGAACGGGCACCTCAATGTCCTTGCCGCGGGCGCCGTGTCGCTTGGACCCCGAGCCGTGGACGCCGTCGGTGGCGCGCCGGAAGGGGTGGTCGCGAAAGCCGAGGAGCGACGACTCGTTGACCGACGCCACCAGCCACACATCGCCCCCGTGGCCCCCGTCGCCGCCGTCGGGACCACCCCGGTCCACGTGCGCCTCGCGCCGCCACGACACCGCGCCGGCGCCGCCGTCGCCGGCGCGCGCGTGCAGTTGGGCCTGATCGACGAACCCGGGCATGGCCGAAAAGCTTAAGAGGCCACGAGAAGACGGGCGCGCCGCGTCACCTCGGCTCGGGCGCGGTCGACGTCGACGGTGGAACAGCGACCCGCCTCCACCACGCACCTCCCGCCCACCCACACGTCGGTGACGAGGTCGCCGGCTCCGGCCCAGACGAGGTGGCCGAGCAGCTCCGCGTCCGTGAGCGACGGGGTGAAGCGCGGATCGTCGGTGCGCAACCGGATCACGTCGGCCGGCCGGCCCGCTTCGAGCGCTCCCACCGCGAGACCGAGCGCCTCGGCACCGCCACGAGTCGCCAGCCGCAGCGCCGCCACCGAGCTCACCACGTCGGGACTCCCCGCCAGTGCCCGCGCGAACAGCGGCGCCAGGCGCATCTCGTCCCACAGGTGCAGGTCGTCGTTCGAGGCCGGACCGTCGGTACCCAGCCCGACGCGCACACCGCGCTCCAACAACGCGGCCAGAGGCGCCACCCCTGACCCCAGCTTCCCGTTGGAGCCGGGACAGTGGGCCACCGCGACGTCGTTTGCCCCCAGCACGACCAGATCGTCTTCGTCGAGCCACACGCCGTGGGCGGCCAGGACCCGGCCCTCGAGCGCGCCGACCGATTCGAGCAGCGCAGTCGCACTCATGCCGTAGCGGTCGTGCACGACCGCGCCCTCCGCCACTGTCTCGGAGAGGTGGATCTGGAAGAGCGCGTCGCGACGCTGTGCCTCACTCGCGATGGCGCGCAACGCGTCCGGCGGCACGGTGTAGGCGGCGTGCGGACCGAAGCCGACGCCGAAGCGGCCTTCCTTCCCGTCCGCTGTGTCGAACAGCTCGCACGCGCCGGCCAGCATGTCCTCCCACGAATGGCCGGGCCCGGCGTCGGAAACGTCGAAGATGGCAACGGTGTAGAGCGTGCGGATGCCCGCGTCGCAGCGCGGCCTCTGTCACGGCCGCCGGATGGCGGTACTGCTCACACGTCGTGGTGACGCCGTAGCCGAGCATCTCCGCCGCGCCGAGAGCCATGCCCCAGTACACGTCTTCGTCGCTCAACCGTCCCTCGCGGGGCCAGACGGACTCGGCCAGCCAGCGGTCGAGCGGCAGGCCGTCCCCCGCACTGCGCACCAGCGTCATGGGCGAGTGAGCGTGACAGTTCACGAGGCCCGGCATGAGGAGCCCCCCGAGCCGTCGTACCTCGGTCGCGGCGTCGGGTGGCTCACGCGCGGGGTCGCCCACCCAGGAGATCACACCGCCCTCGATCTCGACGGCGCCCGGCGCCAGCACCGTGTTCGCGTCGTCCACGGTGAAGACCGCGTCGGCCTCCAGCCGGAGCGTCACGGGGTGCCGACGAACAGGCGGTCGGACAGCTCGCGCGAGACGCGGATGGGGTGCGCTCCCTCGACGAAAACCTCGACGCTCCCCTCTGCGTCGCGGCCGCCGACCTCGGCCACCGCGCCGGGGATGAACCCGCCCTCGTCGAGCAAGGTGAGCGAGCCGTAGTTGAGCTCGACTTCCTCACTGATGCGGAACAGACGGACCCGCTCCCCCGCCGCCACCTCGGCGAGAGGCCTGGTGGCGACGGCCGGCGCCGCGAGTGCGAACCGGGAATGGGGTTGCCGTGCGGGCACGTGGCCGGGTCGCCGAGCAGTTCGACCAAGCGGGCCTCCACGTCGTCGGAGATGACGTGTTCCCACCGGCCTGCCTCGTTGTGCACCTTGTGCCACTCCAACCCGATGACGTCGACGAGGAGCCGCTCGGCCAGACGGTGCTTGCGCACCACCTTCTGGGCCAGTGCGCCGCCGCTGTCGGTCAGGGACAGGCGGCGCCCGTCCCGGGTCACGTACCCGTCGTCGATCAGCCGCTCCAGCATCTCGGAGACCGACGGTGCGGAGCGGCCCAGCCGCTCGGCGATGCGCGCCTGAATGACGGGCACGCCCTCCTCGGCCAGGCCCAGCATCGTCTCGAGGTACTCCTCGACTGGCGGGTGGTACTCCTGGGGCGAGCGGGCGGACGGGGAGGAGTGTGTGTGGCCGCTGTGCTCAGCCATGACAATGGTCGGGCGACGGCGGCACGTCGAGCGCTGGGTTGCGGTCGAAGAACCCGAAGGGCACGAGCGTGAAGCCCGTGTACTCCACCGGCATCACGGGCCAATCTTCTGGGCGCGGGATGTGGGTGACGCCGAAGGTGTGCCACAGCACGACGTCGGTGTCGACGAGGTTACGGTCACGGGCCGTCCACTCCGGCAGTCCCGCACCACCCCTGTGCTGGTTCGGATAGTCCCCCGCGGCACGCCGCTCCTCAGGGTCGTAGGCGGTGACCCACAAGTTGTGCGAGGCGAACGCGGCGCGGCGCCCGACGCTCGAGGTCGGGTCGGCCAGCAGGGTGGGCGTCGAACCGGGCAGCAGTTTGTAGGCGGTCGGCTGGCCAAGGCCATTTCGGCAGCCGCGGTTGGTGATGCGCCAGATCCGGCTCCGCGAGGGGTCCACGTCGCGGCGGGCCGCCAGCTCGCTCGACAGCAGCGTCGCCTCCGTTCCAAAGGCGTTGCCCCATGGGTTCTCCGCGGTGCCCACTCCTCCCGTGGGCGTGGCGTCCACCTCGAAGACCGAGTTGTCGGTGCCGTCGACCTCCATGTCCAGGCGCACGTTGAACAAGTGCTGGTGGTAGGGGGCCGCCAGGCCGGGCGCCACCAACGAGGCGTGCTCCCCGACGTCGGCGTTGGCCACGGCCATGGTCGACATGATCCCGCTGAGCTTCACCTCGAGCTGCAGCGTGCCGTCCAGGTAGAAGTACCAGTAGAAGCCGTACTCGTAGTTCCCGACGGTCGCGATGGAGCTGACCACCAGGCGCCGCGACCGGCGGACCTCGGTTCGCCCCGAGACCATGTCG
This sequence comes from uncultured Acidimicrobiaceae bacterium, assembly GCA_963725895.1. Lineage (GTDB taxonomy): Bacteria > Actinomycetota > Acidimicrobiia > Acidimicrobiales > RAAP-2 > Bog-473. The sequence continues at coordinate 925,903 of CAVSAJ010000001.1, forward strand.
ACGTGCTTCCAGAGGATCCCGTAGTCCTCTTCGTGCATACAGATTGCATTGGCGCGGCGTGTGCGGCTTGCCTCGCTCGTCGGCGTGCACGTCGTCGAAGTAGAAGATCTCGCCCAGGCAGTCGCAACCGAGGGTGAGGGAGTTGGCCATCCGGCCGAGGCCCCACTCGCCTGCGTCGAACGCGCTCTTCCACGCGTGCATCGGCCCGGGGTGTCCGTAGGGCACGACCATCTCGCTGACCGAGGCCCGGTGCAAGATGGGCCGGACGCGCCCGCCGTCCTCGTAGCCCACCGTGTAGAGGACGAGGCCCTCGAGCGGGTCCATGCCGACACGCAGTGACCACTTCTGCCAGCGGACCAGGTTGCCCTTGACCTCGAAGCTGGGGCCCTCGCGCTGGGTGATCTCGAGCGGCTTGAGGTCGGTGCGCAGCGGCCCGTTGTCCTCGGGGTAGTAGCTGCCCGACGTAGGCGGGAAGGGTACGACGCCGAGGTCGAGCACCTCGAGCACCTCGCCCCGGCCCATGTCGACGAAGGCGAGCAGTCCTTCGAGGGGGCGCGCGTAGCCGTTGTCCTCCTTCGATTCGCGGAAGAAGGCGAGGCAGCGGGTGATACGCCGCCCCTCCTCGTGCCCGAGCCCGAAGGTGCCGGCGGGCCAGGGATCGATCTGCACCAGGGAGCGGTCGACGACGCCCCGGCGGTCCAGCGCCGCGTTCCACTCGGGGTGCTCGTGCAGGGCGCCCAACACGGCGATCGACTCCTCGATCTGCAGCGCCGGACGCACGTCGCGCGACGACCTCCCAGCGATCCACCTCGCCCCTGGTCACCGAGACGATCGCCTCCACCACGTCGGCCTCGGGCCCCTGGAGCAGCACCAGCCGAACCCGACGGTCGACGGTGACGTCCTCGCCCCGGTCGACGGCACGCACCAGGTCCTTGGGCGGGTCGCAGAGGCCGAGGTACGCGAAGCGGATCATCTCCTTGGGCACCACGGCGCGGCCGCTGGCGAAGACGATCTCGCGGGCCGCGATGATCTCGTCCCCGCTCAACGGGGCCAGGGGGTGCAGGGCGGGAGGGGCGAGAGGTGGGGCAGAGCTCGGCATGCCCGGTCGATGTTACGCGGCCGGGGCCGGGACCCCTCTAGATTCGCCGTATGGACGAAGCCGCCGACCGGGCGGCGCGGAGCGCGCGGGAGCTGGCCCGGCGGATCGGCACCGAGCACAACGACGTCCTTCTCGTGCTCGGCACCGGGCTCTCGGGCACGGCCGAACTGCTCGGCGCGGGCGACGACTCGCTCCCCCTCGACACGCTCCCCTTCTTCCCCCCCTTCGCCGTCGGGGGGCACAGGGCCCAGGGCTGGTCCGTGCCCATCGATGGACGACGGGTCTTGATCCTGGGCGGCCGCAGCCACCTCTACGAGGGCTTGGCGCCCGACACGGTGGTGCACCCCGTGCGCACAGGCATCGCGGCGGGCTGCAGCACCGTCATCCTGACCTCCGCCGCCGGCGGCATCCGGCCCGGCCTCCGAACCGGGTCGATCATGGTAGTCGAGGACCATCTGAACCTGACGGGGCGGAGTCCACTGAGCGGCCCGGCCTTCGTGGAGATGACCGCCGCCTACGCGCCCCACCTGCGCGCGGCGGCACTGGCGGCGCCCGCCCCGGCAGCCGGGGTCGTCGACCCCCGACCGGGCGTCTATGTGCAGGTCTCGGGCCCCCAGCTCGAGACGCCCGCCGAGGTGCGCATGCTGCGGACGGCCGGTGCCGACGTGGTCGGCATGTCCATGGCGCTCGAGACCATCGCGGCCCGTGACGAGGGCGCCGACGTCCTCGGGCTCGCCCTCGTGACCAATCCCGCGGCAAGCGAAGAGGGCGCCGTCGACCTCACCGACATCTGGGCGGTCGGGGCCGGCGCTGCGCCCGCCGTGGCCGCCATTGTCCGCCACGTCGTAGGCTCGCTGCCGTGAGCACTTCCGTCGCACCGGCCGGCGTCGACCACGTCGCCATCAACGTTCCCGACGTCCCCGGCGGAATCGCCTTCTACACCGAGACGCTCGGGCTCGTACAGAACCACACCCGGCCTGACTTCGGCTTCCCCGGCGCCTGGCTCGACACCGCCAACGGGCAACAGGTTCACCTCATTGAGGCGACCGTGCCCCAGAACGTCGGCCAGCACTTCGCGCTGGTCTTCGACGACCTGCCCGCCACGGTGGCCGAATTGCGGAACCGTGGCCTCCAGGTGAGCGACCCGGTCGACGTCGGGACGACGGGCCGGATGCAGGCGTTCACGACCGACCCCTGGGGCAACGGGATCGAGCTGCACTCACGCCCATCGGGCTGAGGTCCGGCGCCGCCGTCGCGGCTCGGTCCCTACGAGCCCGTGATGATGCTGACGTGCCTGCGGCCCCGGCGTTGGCCGTACTTGACCGTGCCGTCGGCCGTGGCGAAGAGCGTATCGTCGTTGCCCCGGCCCACATTGGCTCCCGGGTACACCTTGGTGCCGCGCTGGCGCACGAGGATGGAACCGGCGGTCACGGCCGACCCGTCGAACTTCTTGACACCGAGGCGCTGTGCGTTCGAATCGCGGCCGTTGCGAGTGGACCCGCCACCCTTTGTCTTGGACATGTCGTGCTCCTCGGCTTCTCGGTCTCGGCCCGCTCGGACTCGGTTACTTCGCCGTGATGGCGGTGATCTCCAGCGTGGCGTAGTGCTGGCGGTGGCCCCAGCGGCGGCGCTGGTTCGACTTGTTCTTGTAGGTCCCGGCGTTGATCTTGGGGCCCTTCTCCTCGCCCACGACCTTTGCCGTCACCGAGGCGCTGGCCAGCTGCTCTGGGGTGGCGAGGACGGTGGAGCCGTCCACCACCAGGACGGGCTCGAGGGAGACCTCGGCGCCCACGGGCTGGCCCAAGAGCTCCACGCGGACACGCTGGCCCTCGGCCACCCGCTCCTGCTTCCCTCCGGACCTGATCACGGCATACATAAGCGGGAGATCCTAGCGCACTAGCGCAGCACCGAATCGTCGAGGGTGACACCTCGACCCCCGCACACGGTGCACTCGGTCGAGAGCGTCTCGAGCAGGCCCTCGGACACCCGCTTGCGGGTCATCTCGATCAGCCCCAGTTCGGAGATGTCGAAGACCTGGGTCCGGGTCTTGTCCCGGGCCAGCGCGTTGCGCAGGGCCGCAGCCACCTTGTCTCTGTTCTCCCGCACCTCCATGTCGATGAAGTCGATCACGATGATCCCGCCGATGTCACGCAGGCGGAGCTGGCGGGCCACCTCCTCGGCGGCTTCCAGGTTGTTGCGGTAGACGGTCTCCTCGAGGTTGGTCTTGCCCACGTTCTTGCCCGTGTTGACGTCGATGACGGTCAGGGCCTCGGTGCGCTCGATGATCAGTGAGCCACCCGAGGGAAGCCAGACCTTGCGGTCGAGCGCCTTGTGGAGTTGCTCGTGCACGTGGTAGCGCTCGAAGATCGGGAGCCCCTCCGCGGCGCTGTCGTAGTACTCGACGCGGTCAGCCAGCTCGGGGCTGACAGCGATCACGTAGTCGCGCACCTGTTCGAAGAGCGCCCGGTCGTCGATGACGACACCGCGGTACTCGCCGTTGAGCTCCTCGCGCAGGATCCGGACGGACAGCTCCGGCTCGCGGTAGAGCAGGCCCGGCTGGTCCGACGTCTTGGCCTCGGCCTCAATGGCGTTCCACTGCTCGAGCAGCGTCGTCACGTCGCGCTGAAGCTCGTCGGCCGAGACGCCCTCGGCGGCGGTGCGCACGATCATGCCGTGCCCGGCCGGCTTGACCTCGTCGATGATGCGGCGCAGCCGTCGGCGCTCGGTGTCGCCGAGGCGCTTGGAGATCCCGAAGGCGCTCGAGTTCGGCACGAGGACGGCGAAGCGCCCGGGCAGCGACACCTCCTGGGTCAGCCGGGCCCCCTTGGCCCCGATGGGGTTCTTGGTCACCTGGCACAAGATCACCTGTCCCGCCTTGAGCACGTCCTCGATCCGGGGTTGCTGCGACGCCCCACCCTCGATGTCGTCCTTGTCGTAGCGCACGTCGCCCCTGTACAAGACGGCGTTCTTCGGGATCCCGATGTCGACGAAGGCGGCCTCCATGCCGGGCAGGACGTTCTGCACCCGGCCCCGGTAGACGTTGCCGTCGATCTGGTTCGTGTCGTCCGCCGCCCGGGACACGTAGTGCTCCACCAGCGTGCGCCCCTCGAGCATGGCGATCTGGGTCATGTGCGGCTGGACGTGCACACAGACCAGGTAGCGGCCCACCTGCTTGGAGCGGCGGTCGCGATCGCGGTCGCGACCCGAGCGGCGCCGGCTGCGGCTCCGGCGCGCCGGTGCCTCCGGGCCGTCGCGGTCAGGACCCGGGAACCCGGCCACCTCGGCTGCTGGCTCGGTCGGCCCGCTGGCCTCCGGCCGGGCCAGCGGGACGACGGGGGCGGGGGCCGGCCTGGGTGGCGGCGCCGCCCCCGGGGCGGGGCGGGTGTCGCCGATCTTGGGCTTGCGAGGCGGGGGTGGGGAGCCCGGCGCCGGGCGCGCCGCGCCGGGCGCGGCGGCGGGGTCGGGCGGGCTAGTGCTCGCCGCCTCCGGGGGGCGGCTCTCCGGCGGGTGGCCCTCCAGGGGGCGACCCTCCGGGGTCTGGCTGATTTCCGTCTCGGACATGAGGGAGAGCCCTCCTCGCGTGCTGTGTCGCGCTCGCGCCGGTTCCGGGCCCGCCCACAGGGAGCGGCTCGAACCGTGCGCCGTCGCGTTCGATCCATTGATGCGTTCGACAGGCCCGACCGGGCACCACGTCGGTGCCCAGGGCCGTAACGAGGTCGGTCGGCCGGACACCACGCGGATGCGTGGCCAGCTCCGCCCGGAGGTGACCCTGGGAGTCGGTCACGGACAGCGCCAGAATGGCCGGGCGAATGTCGTCATCGATCTGACGACCCTTGCGCTCGCGCCGGACGGTGAGGGTTGGAGCAGCCAGCACCTTGCCGACCCGCTCCGCCAATTCCTCACCTGGCACGCCAAAAACCTCCAACTCCCAATCGCACGAGCCTACCTCCTGCTGAAGCGAGCCCTCCGACTCATCCACCAGCGCCGCCGCCTCCACACCGATCCCCTCGGGCAGCAACGGGCTGAGGACCCTGGGCAGCTCGCCAACCTGGGCCTCGCCCCGAGTCGGTGGTCCAAGGCGTACGTCGAGATACTCCCCACGAGACTCGCATCCCGTCGGGAGCGCCAGTCCGAAGCTCACCAGCGGATGGGGCACGAATCCCTGGGAGTAGGAGACCGGAAGGCGGCTGCGGCGCAGGGCCCGCTCCCACATCCGGGCGACGTCGCGGTGGCTGGTGAAACGGATCTTCCCCGCCTTGGTGAAGCGCAGCCGGAGGCGGCGCTGGTCCTCAGGAAGCACGGCTGACCAGCCGCACCGGGACGCTGCCGCCGGTCGCCAGATCCTGGCCCGTCCCCTGGCTCCCGCCGGCCGGCGGGACGGCGGAAGCCACGACGTGTTCGAGGCCGAAGCCGGTGCACGCGCCGCAGTCGTAGCAGGGCGTCCAGCGGCAGTCCTCGACACTCACGCGTGCCAGCGCGTCCTGCCAGTCGCCCCACAAGAAGTCGCGGTGCAGCCCCGCCGAGATGTGGTCCCACGGGAGTGCCTCGTCCTCGGTCCGTTCGCGGTGGCAGACCTCGTCGAAGCTCAGCCCCTCTGCCGCGAGGGCTGCGTCCCACAGCGAGAGATCGAACCGCTCGGACCATTCCTGGAACGTGCCGCCGGCGCGCCACACCCGCTCGAGCACCGCACCCATACGGCGGTCCCCACGGCTGGCCAGCCCCTCGGCGACCGACGCGCTCGGGTCGTGCCAGCGGATGGTGAGGCCCCGAGTGCCCCTCGCCTCGCCTCGCAACAGGGCGACCTTCCGCTCCAGCTCGGCCGCCGTGTCCATGCCGAACCATTGAAAGGGTGTGTGGGGCTTCGGCACGAAGCCTCCGACCGACGCCACCACGGTCACCGACTTCTGGTGGCGGCGTCCGATCTCGACGCAACGAGCGCCGAGCTGCGCGATGCCCAGCACGTCCTCATCGAGCTCGGTCGGCAGCCCAATGAGGAAGTAGAGCTTGACGCGGCGCCAGCCCTGGCTGAAGGCGGCGTCGACCGCGCCGTAGAGATCCTCCTCGGTGATCAGCTTGTTGATCACGGTGCGCATACGCCACGTGCCGCCCTCGGGGGCAAAGGTGAGGCCGGTGCGGCGCACTTTCTGGATCTCCGCCGCGGTGCCCACGGTGAAGGCGTCCACCCGGAGCGACGGCAGGCTCACCGAGACATGACCCTCGTGCGAAGGGTCGCCGACGATGTCGCGCACGGTGTCCTCGATCCCCGAGAAGTCCGCCGAGGACAACGATGTCAGCGCGACCTCGTCGTGGCCGCTCCATTCGAGTCCACGGCGTACCATCTCGCGCACCTGCGCCGCCGGGCGCTCGCGCACCGGGCGGGTGATCATCCCGGCCTGGCAGAAGCGGCAGCCCCGCGTGCAGCCGCGGAACACCTCGACGTTGAGCCTGTCGTGCACGACCTCGGTCAGCGGTACGAGTGGGTGCGCCGGGTAGGGCCAGTCGGCCAGGTCGCCCACCGTGCGCTTGCACACTTCGCGCCGGCGCCCCGGGCGCCGGCATGGTCGCCGCCAGGCGCCCGTCCTCGTAGTGCGGCGTGTAGAGCGCCGGGACGTAGACGCCCTCGAGCTGCGCCAGCGACGCCCACAGCGTGTCGCGGTCGCGCGCATCGGGCTCGCCCGAGGCGAGCCACTCCCCCACCACCTCGTTCACTTCGCCGACGACCTCTTCGCCGTCGCCCAGCACGAAGGCGTCGACGAAGTCGGCGAGCGGCTCGGGGTTGTACGCACAGTGGCCGCCGGCGATCACCAGCGCATCGGCACCGGCCCGGTCCGCGGCGTGCAGTGGGAGGCCGGCCAGGTCGATGAGGTTCAACACGTTGGTGTAGACCAGCTCGGCCGAGAGGTTGAAGGCCAGCAGGTCGAATGCGGCCGCGGGTAGGTGCTGCTCCACGCTGAAGAGCGGCACGTCGGCGGCGCGCATCGCAGCTTCCATGTCGACCCACGGTGCGTACGCGCGTTCGGCCAGCGCGTCCGGGCGTTCGTTGAGGATCTCGTAGAGGATCTGCAGGCCTTGGTTGGGCAGGCCGATCTCGTAGGTGTCCGGGTACACCAGCAGCCACGCCACGCGCCCTGACCCATGCTCGGGAAGGAGCGACCCCTGCTCGCCCCCGATGTAGCGCGCCGGCTTGGACACGCCGGGCAAGATGCGCTCGATCCGCGGCCAGAGGGTCTCCATCGCCCCAAATCTACGGGACGCTCAGCCGCCCCCCGCCGTCGTGCTCGTGGTCGAGCCGGCCGAACCGCCGCTGCCCGGCACGCTCGTCGTCGTGGTGGTCGGCGCTCCGAGCGGCGCACTCGACGCTGGGGGCGTCTGGCTGGGCGGATTGGCCGGCGTCGGCGTCTTCACAGCCCCCGCGATCTGGTCCTGGTTGTTGTAGATGTAGTTGAAGATGTTGCGCACGAGGGGTGCCGCCGCGTCGGCGCCGTACCCACCCTGGTCGATCACCGCCAGCACGAGATACTGGGGGTTCGGGTTCGGACCGAACGCGACGAACCAGCTGTTGGGCTCCTGACCGGACTGGTTGGACGCCGTGCCTGTCTTGCCGGCCAGGTTCCAGTCCGTGGGGAAGCCCTGGAAGGCTTGGTACCCGGTGCCGTGCGGGTTCGAGACCACGCCCTCGAACCCCTGGAGCATCGCTGAGTAGTTGGCTGGTGAGATGGCCACGTGCCCGGTCACCTTTGGCGTGATCTTCTTGATCACCTTGCCGGAGTTGGGGTTGACGATCTCGGATGCCACCTCGGGCGCGTACCGGGTACCGCTCCCAGTCGCGGCAGACCAGTTCGCGAACGTCGAGTAGGAGAGAGCCTGCTCGATCGGCGTCAGCACGGTCTCGCCCTGGCCGAAGGCCATCTCGATGTTGTCGCCGGTGTGCCACTGCGCAGTTCCGTACACGGAGGGAACCTCGGCGTGAAGCTTCGCCCGCGTCAGGTAGCTGTCGACGCGACCCTGCGCCTCGCCGGGGAGGTCGATCCCGGTGATCGTGCCCTCGCCGTACGCGGTGGCCTCGTTCTGGATCGGCGTCTGCCCGAACTGGCTCTGCTGCTCCCAGAACTTCTCGCCCAGGTTGTAGAAGAAGGAGTCGCTCGACACGGTCAGCGCACCGGTCACGTTGTAGACGCCGCCGCTGTCGCCCGGGTCGTCGTGCAGGGTGCAATCGGTGTCCAAGATGACTCCCGGCGCCGGACAGCCGTCGATATGGAACGTCCCGGTGTCGTCATAGGTGAAGGAGGGCGTGATGAGCCCGTCCTGGAGCGCAGCGGTGGCAGTGACCAGCTTGAAGGTCGAGCCCGGCGTGTACAGCCCCTCGATGGCATAGTCGTTCTCGGCGGTGCTCTGCTGCAGTGCGGCGTAATTGGCCTGGGAGATCCCGCCCACCCATTCGTTGAGGTCGTAACTCGGGAAGGAAGCAAGGGCGAGGACCTGGCCGTTCTGGGGGTCCATCACGATGGCGGCGCCGTTGGGCGCAGGCGGCACCCTCCCGTCGACGGTGTCGATCGTCTTGCGGTCGCTGAGGATCTGGTTCTGCAGGTCGGCCTGGACCGCTTGCTGCAAGCCGTCGTCGACGTTGAGCACGACGGTGTCGCCGATCTGCGGCGCGGTGGTGCTGAGCGTCCCGACGACGTTGCCGTTGGCGTCGACCGACAGGGCCTGCCGTCCCGCCACCCCGCGCAAGTACGGCTCGTATTGCGCCTCGATACCCGCGAGGCCGATCTGGCTGCCTTGGGTGTAGCCGTCGTTGGGGTGGGCGGCGAGGTAGGTCGAGGAGATCTGGCCGACGTAGCCCAGGATTTGGGTCCCGGTGGTCCCGCCCTGGGGATAGGTGCGCTGTGCGACGGATTCAACGGTCACGCCCGGATACTCGGACTGATGGGTCTGGAGGTACTGGACGGTCGACGTCGACACACCCGTCGCCACGGGGACCGGCTCGTACGGGCTGTACTGCACGTTGTTGATGGCTTCTTGCACCTGCTTGGGTGTCTGGCCCACCAGGGCGGCCACCATCCCCACGATGGCGGGGTCCTGCATCGCCTCGGCGCGCGAGAGAAGTATCTCCTCCTGCGGCGTGTTCGTCACCAGCACGGTGCCGTTGCGGTCGACGATGTCGCCTCGGGGCGCGGAGAGGCTGACCACTCGTACCTGGTTGCGCGTCACCGCCGCGGCGTAGGTCTTGCCCTCCACAACCTGGAGCGTCCACAAGCGCAGGACGAGGACGCCGAAGAGCAACAGCACCACGATGCCGACGATGCGCAGGCGCAGGTTCGGCCGCGACTCCTCCTCCTCGGGTGAGCCGACGATGGAGGCGACGTGGACGCCCTTGCGTGGCCGCATACGTGGCTGACGGGCATCGGCGCGCCACGACGATCGAGTGCGCGCCGGGCGCGACGAGGGCTTGGGGTGGAGCCGGTCGCCCCGTATGGGGTGGCGGAGAGTCCGTCTCACCAGATCCGTCTCACCAGATCCGCCTCACCGGGTTCGTCTCACCGTCACCTCACCAGACCCTGTGGTCGCCCTGAGCCGAGACGAGCGAGCGGCGATGACTCTCCTCGACCAGAGCCCACCGCATCATCCGGTTGACCGGGAGCACCAACACCACACTCGAGACGCCGACTACGAGAAACAGGCTCAGGAAATTGATCTGCACCATCTGCTCTTGACCGAGGATCGCGCCGAGCACGGCGAACAGCATGTCCGCTGCGACGCTGCCCGCGAGCGCGGCCACGGGCTTGAGCCAGGCGGCGCGGGGGTCGACGGCGGCCGTCAGCGCGCCGGTCGAGTACCCGAGCAGGCATCCGACCAGGGCGGACAAGCCGAAGGGCGTCGGGAGGACGAGGTCGAAGGTGAGCCCCGCCCAGAAGCCGATGATGGCCCCCGTCTCGGGCCCGTCGAGCAACGCCGCCGTGATGGGGAGCAGCCACAGCAGGTCCGGATGGGCGCCCCCGACGCGCAGGGCCACTATGACCGTCTGCTGGACCATCAAGACGATGAAGATGACCAGTGCGACGCGGACGATGGAGCGGGCCGTCATGTGTTCGGCGCCCACTGCACGACGTCGACGTAGGCGAGCTGGCTCAGGTCGGCTGCCGGATCGACCTCGATGGTCTCCTGGCTCGCGCCCGATGCGGTGTGGAATGAGCGGACCGTCGCCACCGGGATGCCCGCCGGGTACGAGGCGGCCTGGAGACCACTCGTGAACATGACCTCGCCCTTGTGGAGCGGCGTGTGCGGCGACACGAGGTCGGCGGTCATGGAGCTGCCCGGTCCCTGCCCGTCGACGATGCCGCTGTACTGGTTTCCCGATCCGAAGGTCACGCCGACCTTGGACTGCCCGTCGGTGATCAGCTGGACGACGGAGGTGTCGTGGAACGACTGGATCACCTGTCCGACCAGACCGCCGGCGCCGACGACGGGGTACCCCACGTCGACACCGTCGGCGCGACCCTTGTCGAGCGTGATGGTGGCCGTGAAGTTGGACGAGTACTCGTCGACGGTCTGCGCGGTGACGAGAGGGAGCAAGCCCAAGAACGGCAGGTTCTGGAGCTTCGTCAGCTCACGCAACTGATTCAGCTGGTAGCTGCGCTCGTCCTGGCTCGCCCGCAGGTCCCCGATCGTCTTCTCGAGTTGCTCGTTCTGAGCCTGTACCGAGCCATAGTCGAACGCCCCGGCAAAGAAGTTCCCGATGGGACTGATGATGTCGAGGACACCCTGGTGCAATGGCGCGTAGATGTCATTGGCCACCGACTTGATGCCCGAGGTGACGCTATGCGTCCGCCCGTTGAGGTCGAGAGAGATCAGGGACAGCGACAGGACGACGAGGATGATGACCGTCAGCGTGCGGCGCGAGCGCCGAGACCGGGCCACCCAGGACGAACGGGTCGATCCGTCAGCGCGTGGAGGTGGTGATCAGCACCCGCTTCAGCGCTTCGAACTCTTCCAGGCACTGGCCGCTGCCGATGGCGACGCAGTTGAGGGGGTCCCGGGCCACCACGATGGGCATCCCGGTCTCGTGCTGGAGCCTCGACTCCAGGCCGTGGAGCAGCGCCCCGCCCCCCGTGAGCACGATTCCCTGTTCCATGATGTCCGCCGCCAGCTCGGGCGGCGTGCGGTCGAGCGTGACCTTGACGGCGTCGATGATGGCGGACACCGGCTCTTCGATGGAGCGACGGATCTCCTCGGTCGAGACGACGATCGTCTTGGGGAGACCGCTGACGAGGTCGCGGCCGCGGATCTCGGCGTGCAGTTCTTGCTCCAACGGGTAGGCCGAGCCGAGAGTGATCTTGATCTCTTCCGCCGTGCGCTCACCGAGCGCGAGACTGAACTCCTTCTTGACGAACGAGACGATCGCCTCGTCGAGTTCGTCGCCGCCGATGCGAACCGATTGGCTCGTGACGATGCCGCCGAGCGAGATCACGGCGACCTCGGTCGTGCCACCGCCGATGTCGACCACCATGTTGCCGGTCGGCTCGTGGACCGGCAGGCCCGCGCCGATGGCAGCCGCCATCGGCTCCTCGATGATGTAGGCGCGACGCGCACCCGCGTACTCGGCGGCCTCCATGACGGCACGACGCTCGACACCCGTGATACCCGAGGGCACGCAGATGACCATGCGCGGCTTGGCGAAACGGCGCTGGTGGACCCGGTGAATGAAGTAGCGAAGCATCTTCTCGCAGATCTCGAAGTCCGCGATCACGCCGTCTTTGAGAGGGCGGATGGCCTGGATGTTCGATGGGGTCCGGCCGATCATCCGCTTGGCCTCGGCGCCCACCGCCAACGGGCGACCGTCCTTGATGTCGACGGCGACGACGGACGGCTCGTTCAACACGATGCCGCGACCACGGACGTACACCAACGTGTTGGCGGTACCGAGGTCGACGGCCATGTCACGACCAAGCAGGGAAAGGCGGTTTTCTGCCATAGCTGAACTCCCGAGGGACTGCGGGCGGGTGCCGGGGGACCGGCGCCCCTGACGGTGCGACCACAGGCTACGGGACTGCGACATCTTCGACAAGGCGGACTGCATGCCACGCCCGTCTGAGCTGGGCTTCCCAGGCTGTTGCGTACGTGGTGCGTTCGAGTCGCGCGCGTCCGAATGGCGCGCGTCCGGGTGGCGAGCCGAACAAAGGGTGCCTCGGGAGGGTGACGCCCGGGGTGGCGCGGCGCGGGCTAGGACGACGCCAAGCCGGGGAAGAACAGTGCGATCTCGCGCGCCGCGGAGTCGTGCGAGTCCGATCCGTGCACGAGGTTCTCGGTCGTCTCGATCGCGAAGTCGCCGCGGATGGTCCCCGGCGCCGCTTCGGCGGGATTGGTCGCGCCCACCATGAGCCGCACCACGGCGTAGGTGTCCTTCGGGCCCTCGACGACCATGACCAGGGCCGGCGAGCGAGTGATGAAGATGACCAGATCGCCGAAGAAGGGCTTATCGCGGTGCTCTGCGTAGTGCGTCTCGGCCACCTCGACCGTGATGGTCCGGAGCTCTGCTGCCACGATCCGCAGCTTCTTGCGCTCCAGGCGACTGACGACTTCGCCGGCGAGCCCGCGCTCGACGCCGTCAGGCTTCACGATGACAAGGGTGCGGTCCACGAAGGGTGGACACTACACGTCAGCGGCCGGCTTCCTCCCATGGGACCGCGGAGGCGAGCGCGTCGGCGCGCGCGGCGCCCACGACGTAAAGCGAGCCCGCCACGACCACGAGCCCGTCCGCGTCCACCATGCCCGCGTGCGACGCGCAGCGCCTGGCTGACATCGGGCTCCTCGTAGACGGACAACCCGAGCGCGCGCCCGGCCTCACCCACGGTGGCGACCGGCATGGCGCGCGGCGACTCGGGCTCACACGCAACGAGCGCGCGCACGCCGGCGGACGCCAGCGGCGCCAGCATCGCGGAAGGGTCGCGACCCGAGAGCATGCCGACCACCGCGACCGCAGTGCCGTCGACGGCGAACTCTTCGACGAGCGCGTCGCCCAGCGCGGCCATTCCCGCCGCGTTGTGGGCGCCGTCGACGAGGAGCAGAGGTCGCCGGCCCAGGACCTCGAGGCGACCAGGCACGCGCACCGCCGCCATCCCCTCCTCGACCACGTCCGGTGCCAGTGGATCGCCGAAGAAGGCCTCGACGGCGGCCAACGCAACACCGGCATTGACGCCCTGGTGCGCGCCGTGCAACGGGACGAGGACGTCCTCGTAGCGGCCTCCCGGAGTCCACATCGTCACGAGGCGCCCACCGACCGCCACCCGGTTGGACTCAGTCCCGAAGTCTCTCCCGGCGACCCAGACCGACGCCGCCCCGAGCTCCTCAGCCCTGGCCACGACGATGTCGACCAGGTCAGGAGCCATTTCCCCGACGACGACCCGGCTCTCCGGCTCGATGATCCCCGCCTTGTCGGCGGCGATCCCCTCGAGGGTGGGGCCCAGCACGTCGGTGTGGTCGAAACTGACGTTGGTGAGCACGGCCACGTCGCCGTGGATCACGTTGGTGGTGTCCCACATTCCGCCCAGCCCCACCTCGACCACCATGGAGTCGACTGCTTCGGTGGCGAACCAGGCGAGCGCCGCGGCCGTCAAGAGATCGAAGCGGGTGGGGCGATCGGACAGCAGTGGCTCGAGGAGCGCGATCTCGGTCAGCACCGACGTGAACGACTGCTCGTCGATCGGCATGCCGTTGCGCGCAATGCGTTCTGCCACCTCGTGCAAATTCGGACTGGTATAGGTGCCGACGCTCAGACCACTGGCCATGAGCAACGCGGTCGCCATCGCCGACGTCGACCCCTTGCCGTTGGTGCCGGTGATATGGATGGAGGGGATCGAGTCTTGTGGGTCACCGAGCAGCGACATGAGCGCGCGAATTCGGTCCAGTGTCGGCAGGGCGCGCCGGCGCGGCATGTTCTGCTCGAAGTCGATATGGCTGTCGAGCCACACCAACGCCTGGTCGAGCGACTCGAACGGCAGCGCGGCAGGGTCGGCCACGGCAGCGGGCTCCGGTCCCGGTGGGGTCAGGACGCGGCGCGGCGGGAGCGGCTCGACTTGACCGAGCCCCCGAGCGGCACGAGTGTCGGCGCAACCCGGTCGAGCACGACGGAACGGTCCACCACGCACTTCCCTACGTCCGTGCGGCTCGGCAGGTCGTACATCACGTCGAGCAGCACCTCTTCGAGGATGGCGCGCAGACCGCGTGCACCGGTCCCGCGCAACAGTGCCTGTTCGGCCACCGCTTCGAGCGCGTCGGGAGTGAATTCGAGTTCCACGTTGTCGAGCGCGAAGGTCCGCTCGTACTGGCGGGTCAGCGCGTTCTTCGGCTCGACGAGGATCTGCACCAGTGCTTCCTTGAACAGCGGTGACACCGCGCTCACCACGGGCAGGCGGCCGATGAACTCGGGAATGAGTCCGAACTTGATGAGGTCCTCAGGCAGCACATGGCGCAGGATCTCGCCGTCGTCGCGATCCTTGCGGTGCACCTCGGCTCGGAACCCGATGCCGCGCTTGCCGATACGGCTCTCGATCAGCTTGTCCAGGCCGGCGAAGGCACCGCCGCAGATGAACAAGATGTTCGTCGTGTCGATCTGGATGAACTCCTGGTGCGGGTGCTTGCGCCCGCCCTGGGGCGGGACCGACGCCGTCGTGCCCTCGAGGATCTTGAGGAGGGCCTGCTGCACCCCTTCGCCCGATACGTCGCGGGTGATGGAGGGGTTCTCGCTCTTCCGGGCGATCTTGTCGATCTCGTCGATGTAGATGATCCCGGTCTCGGCCCGCTTGACGTCGTAGTCGGCCGCCTGGATCAGCTTGAGGAGGATGTTCTCGACGTCCTCGCCCACGTAGCCCGCCTCGGTGAGTGCCGTCGCGTCCGCGATGGCAAAGGGCACGTTGAGCATGCGGGCCAGCGTCTGGGCCAACAGCGTCTTGCCGCAACCGGTCGGCCCGAGTAACAAGATGTTCGACTTGGCCAGCTCGACCGCGTCCTCAGCCGGCGGCGGTCCGGCCTGTACCCGCTTGTAGTGGTTGTAGACGGCGACCGACAGGATCTTCTTCGCGTACTCCTGGCCGACGACGTAGTCGTTCAGGAAGTCGAAGATCTCGCGCGGCTTCGGGAGGTCCTCGAAACTCAGCTCGGTGGACTCGTCACGCTCCTCGGCGATGATGTCGTTGCACAGGTCGATGCACTCGTCGCAGATGTAGACGCCAGGACCGGCAATGAGCTTCTTGACCTGCTTCTGCGTCTTGCCGCAAAAGCTGCACTTGACGAGGTCCCCGCCCTCTCCGAACTTCGCCACCCGATCGCCTCTCCCGTCCCTGAGCCCGATGACCCTATGCGGCGCCGATGGCTTCGAGCGGGGCGATGTTCCGGGCCGTGATGACCTCGTCGATCACGCCGTAGGTCACCGCCTCCTCAGCCGTCATGATGAAGTCGCGGTCGGTGTCCTGGGCCACCTTCTCCTGGGTCTGTCCCGTGTCCTCGGCCAGCATGTGAGAGAGGAGGTCGCGCATTCGGAGGATCTCCTTGGCCTGCAACTCGATGTCACTGGCCTGCCCCTCGACGCCACCCCAGGGTTGATGCAGCAAGATCCGCGCATGGGGCAGAGCGAAACGCTTGCCCTTTGCGCCGGCAGCCAGCAGGACCGCAGCCGCGGAGGCGGCTTGCCCGAAGCAGAAGGTCGACACGTCCGCTTTGATGAACTTGAGCGTGTCGTAGATGGCGAACAGCGCCGTGATCTCCCCGCCGGGCGAGTTGATGTAGAGGTGGATGTCCTTGTCCGGCTCTTCGGACTCCAAGAAGAGCATCTGGGCGCAAGTCAGGTTCGCCACGGCGTCGTCGACCGGCGTGCCGAGGAAGATGATGCGTTCCCGTAGCAGGCGCGAATAAAGGTCGTAGGCGCGCTCACCGCGGTTTGACGACTCGATGACGGTGGGAACCAGGTAGTTGTAAGCCTTCATCGGTTCCACGGCACTGTGCATCTTCACTCGTTCTCCTCGCCCTGCTCGATCTCGTCGCCGTGTTCGACTTCGTCGTCCTTCGACGCATCCACCCTGAGGTCATCCCGTGACATCGGGTTTCCGTCCTCGTCGACCAGCTCCACGTGGTCCAGCAGCCACTCCAGCGCTTTGCCCTTTCGCAGCTCCGAGCGTACCGCGCCAATCCGGCCCGCCGTGTCGAGTTGGCTGCGCAGTTCGGTTGCCGTGGTCCCCATGCGCTCCGCCATGGTTCCTACCTCGGCATCAAGCTCGTCTTCACTGAGCGTCAGCTCCTGGGCCTCGACCAGGGCCCGCAGGGCCAGGTCGGCCTTCACCGCAGCCTGTGCGTCGACCCGTACCGCCGAAAGCAGCTCGTCGGGCGAGGTGCCGGTCGCTTGGAAGTACTCAGTCAGACCGAGCTTCTGGGCCTCGAGCCTGTGCTGGAGGTCGTGCAGCCGCTCGTTCACCTCGGCATCCACCAGCACCTCGGGGACGTCGTCGTCGGATACGAGCGCGCCGAGCGCGTCCATGGCCTTCTGTCGAAGCGCCATCTGGTTCTGCATCAATTTCACGCGGCCGATCCGATCCTCGATGTCGGCGCGGAGCTCGCGGAGCGTGGCGAACTCGGAGCTCTCCGCCGCCCATTCATCGGTGGTCTCGGGCAGCTTCTTGACCTTGACTTCCTTGACCAGTACACGGAACGCGATGCTCGTGTCGGGCTCGTTCGGGTTGGCCGCGTCGAAGGCAACGATGGCGCCCGCCTTGGCGCCGTGCAGCTCGGCGTCGAGCTCAGGGACGACGGTGCCGCTCCCCACTTCGTAGAGGTAGTCGTCGACACCGACCACTTCCGCCCCCGAGGCGTCCGTGCCGTGCAAGTCGATCGTGACGAGATCACCGTCGATGGCGGGTCGATCGACGACTTGGAGCTCGGCGTCGTTCTCGCGCAAGCGGTCGATTTGTTGCTGGACTTCCTCCTCCTTGACCGCGAGGCCGGGGAGGGTGACCTGGAGACCGTCGTAGCCTGGGATGGCGACGAGCGGCCGTATCTGGACCACTGCGTCGAACGAGACAGCGCCGTGGTCCTGTCCGCCGGTGATGTCGATCTCGGGTTGCGCGATGGGGTCGAGCTCGGTGTCGACCACCGCCCGGGCGTAGAAGTCGGGCAACGACTCGCGCAGCGCTTCGGCCCGCAGCGCACCGGCGCCGCCCATGCGCGCCTCGAGCACCTTGCGCGGTACTTTGCCCGGACGGAATCCGGGTACCCGTACCTGCCGGGCGAGCGTGCGCACCAGGTCGCCGAGTGCACGATCGAACTCGGGCTCATCGATCTCCACGCTCAGGCGGACGAGGTTCCCCTCCATGGGCTCGGCGGTCGCACGCATCACAAGCCGATCACTCTACCGGGCGGTTCTCACGAAGGACGCACGGTCCGACGACAGCGTCACCCCATTGCACAGCGTCGCCCCATCGCAGAGCGCCACATCTCGCAGCGTCGCCCTGTCGGATTGTCGCGTCTGCTCGCGAAATGAACTCACAGATGAAGTCAGAACATGAAGTTCATTGATTCGAGCACCTGGCGTCCCACGCCCACGTCGCCCTCCATGGTGACGCTGCCCACGGCCAATTGTGCCGCAGTGATCCGTCCACAGCCGAGGCGCATGAAGTCGAGGCTCGACAGGGACACGGTGACCGTGGGAACCACGCTCTCGTCGGCCGGGCCGGCCCGGCCACCGTCGACGGCAATGGTGAACGAGCGGTCATCGTCCCCGGGGCCTGCCACGGTAAAACGGACGGCGGTGCCGTCGGTGCACGCCGCCTGCTTTCCCACGACGAAGGGCATCGCGTTCTCCACCCGGGTCAGTGCCATGGCCGAGGCCAGGTTCCCGCTCCCACCGGGGCGGTCCAGGGCGCGCCGCACATCCTGCTCGTGCACCCAGCTGTCGAAGACGCGCACCTCCATGAAGACGGCACGGGGCCGCTGCCCGATCGGAGTCCACCCCACCGCCGCCCACTCCTCTTCCGAGAGCCCAGCCTCCTGATCGAGCCGGGTCCGGGCCACGTCGACGAACTCGGCCCAGACCTCGGGACCGGGTCGGGCACGGCGAACGGCGATCCAGGGCTCGTTGCTCGCGGCGAAGTCGTTCTTCACGTGGTCGCCCAAGCTTCCGTCCCACGACGGCGCAGGCTCGCCCATGATGGCGCGCTCGACGCCGATCAGGTGCGAGACCTGGTCCTTGACGTCCCAGCCCGGGCAGTCGGTCGGCAGCGCCCACTCGACCGCCGAAAGATCGTGGCTGATGTCGGCCAGGCCCTCCCAGGTCTGCGCAAGGGCGGCCATGGACTTCACCCCCAGTTGCCGCCACTCACCATTCTGACCTGCGCTGATGTCGGTCACGGGTCCGACCATACCGCCGCAAGCGGGCTCCGGTTCTGTGACCATCCCCCATTCGTTGGAACCCTCCCGCTACCTTCGACGGCCATCCAGGGCCATCACCGACCAGAGGAGTTGCCATGGCGAACTACGAGGGGTACTGCGTGAAGTGCCGGGAGAAGCGCGAATTCGACGGCCAAGAGGTCGAGCTCGCCAACGGCCGCCGTGCGGCCCAGGGCACCTGCCCGGTGTGCGGCACAAAGATGAACCGCATCCTGGGCAAGGCCAAGGTCTGATCGCACACGCCTGATCAGGCCAGCCCTTCAGGCCAGGCCTCTTTGGCCTGATCGGGCCAGCCCCATTGGGCACGCTTGATCGGTCGGCATCTGGTCCGGAGCGGTCTGGCGCCACTCGGCACACGTGGAGCTTGGCGGCGTGAGACGATCTTGGGCATGCACGACCTGATCATCAAGGGCGGGACCCTCGTCGACGGGACAGGCGCAGCGGCGCGCACCGCCGACGTCGCCGTCGACTCCGGCCGCATCACCGACGTGGGGCACGTAGAGGGCGGCGCGACCCGGATCATCGACGCCGACGGCCTCCTGGTCACCCCAGGCTGGGTCGACGTCCACACGCACTACGACGGCCAGGCCACCTGGGACAGCGAGCTCGCCCCGTCCTCGTGGCACGGCGTCACCACGCTCGTGATGGGCAACTGCGGCGTCGGGTTCGCCCCCGCCCAACCCGACCGCCACGACTGGCTCATCGGGCTCATGGAAGGCGTCGAGGACATTCCGGGCACCGCACTCGCCGAGGGGATCGAGTGGGAGTGGGAGACCTTCCCCGAGTACCTCGACGCGCTGGAGCGGCGCCGCTGGACCGTCGACGTCGGGACCCAGGTCCCCCACGGTGCGGTGCGGGCCTATGTCATGGGCGACCGCGGTGCCCGTAACGAGCCAGCCAGCGCGCAGGACATCGAGGCCATGCGGGCCATCGTGCTCGAGGCACTCCGGGCCGGCGCCCTCGGATTCTCGACGTCGCGCACCATCGGACACCGCGCCATCGATGGCGAGGTGGTCCCCGGCACCTACGCCGCCGAGGACGAGCTCTTCGGCATCGGCGCCGCGTTGGCGGACGCCCGGACCGGCGTCTTCGAGCTGGCGCCGCTCGGTGCCGCCGGCGAGGAACCCGAGGGTGTGATGGGCGAGGTGGACTGGATGCGGCGATTGTCGGCCGCGATCGACCGCCCGGTGTCGTTCGCGCTCTTGCAGGTCGACTCCGCGCCCGATCTGTGGCGCACGCAGCTGGACGAGTCGCTCGAGGCCTGCGCCGAGGGCGCGCAGCTCTACCCCCAGGTGGCGGGTCGGCCGACCGGTCTGCTCACCGGCCACCACGCCACCTTCTGCCTCTTCGCCGACATCCCTCCCTACCGTGCACTGAAGGCACGCAAGCTCTCGCCCGCCGAATTCGCCCAAGCCCTCGCCGACCCCGAGGTGCGCCGCGCCATCGTGTCGTGGACGCCTTCTTCCCCGGCCGCGGCCCAGGCGATGGAACGGGCGTACGCGCGTACGTTCGTGCTCGGCGATCCGCCCGACTACGAGCCGGGCCCGGAGCGCTCGCTGGCCGGCTTGGCGGCGGCCCTCGGCGTCACACCTCTGGAGGTCGCCTACGACGAGATGGCCAAGGGCGGCGGCACCGGACTGCTGTACCTGCCCATCCTCAACTACGCCACCGGCGATCTCGATCACGTCCACCAGATGCTGCTGCACCCACAGGGCCTCCTCGGTCTGTCCGACGGCGGCGCGCACACCGGGACCATCTGCGACGGGAGCATGCCCACCTTCATGCTCACCCACTGGACGCGCGACCGCACGCGGGGCGAGACGCTGCCCCTCGAGTACGTGGTGCGCAAGCAGACGCGCGACACGGCCCGGCTCTACGGGATGTCCGACCGCGGCACCGTGGAGCCAGGGGCGCTGGGCGACTTCAACCTGATCGACTACGACGGGCTCACGCTCGGCGCACCCTTCGTCCGCGCCGACCTGCCCGCCGGCGGGCGCCGCCTGCTCCAGGAGGCGACGGGGTACGTGGCCACGATCAAGCAGGGGACGCTCACCTTCGACCACGGTGAGCCCACCGGGGAGCTCCCGGGCCGCCTGCTCCGGGGTGCCGCGAGGCCTGACGCAAGGCGAACCGAGCACGTGCGGCTGGCCCGGCGTCCTCGCTGACGTCGCGGCAGCCTCAGTGGCGACGTCAGCACTGCCGCGTGAGCGAGCTCGCTCATGCCTGTCGCGTTCATCAGGCCGCCGTAGACCGGGCGAGACGAGGGAGAACGAGCGGTGCTCGGCAGTGACGTCGGCGCACGCGTCGGGCGGCGCGCCGTGCACCGCCGCGAGAACGGGAACAGCTGGCTCGCTCGGGGTTCCGCAGACGTAGCGGCGTGGATCTGAAAGAGAGGGGCACCCAGCTACCATTTCCTGCAGACGCAACGACGGGATGTAGCGCAGCTTGGTTAGCGCGCCTGCTTTGGGAGCAGGAGGTCCGGGGTTCAAATCCCCGCATCCCGACCCGACGCGACCGGGGAGCCGGTCGATGTCAGTGCCGGACCCCTTGGTAAGCCAGTGAACGTGGTGCGTCCTGGGACAGAATGCACCCATGGCCGCACCGGGCGATACACGTGCCAGCGCCGGCAGCGTCGTCCTTCTCATCTTGGCCTCGGCTCAATTCCTGATGACCCTCGACACGTCGGTCATGAACGTGTCCATCGCCACCGTGGCGAAGGACGTGGGTACGACCGTGACCGGCATCCAGGTGGCCATCACGCTTTACACGCTCGTGATGGCCGCGTTCATGATCACGGGCGGCAAGCTTGGTCAGATCTGGGGGCGCAAACGCGCCTTCATGATCGGGTGCGCCGTCTATGGATGCGGCTCATTGACGACTGCGCTGTCCAAGTCCCTCCCCGTCCTCATCGTCGGCTGGTCGTTTCTCGAGGGCCTCGGCGCTGCGCTCATCATGCCGGCGGTCGTGGCCCTCGTGGCTACGAACTTTGCGTCGTCGGAACGGCCACGGGCTTACGGGCTCGTGGCGGCGGCCGGCGCCATCGCGGTGGCAGTGGGGCCTCTTGTCGGCGGGCTCTTGACGACCTACGCGAGCTGGCGCTGGGTCTTCGCCGGGGAAGTGGTCATGGTCTTGGGCATCTTGGCGCTCACCCGGCTCATGGCCGACGCACCAGCTGTGCCGGGCGTCCGTCTCGACCTCATCGGCACCGTCCTGTCCGCAACCGGCCTGGGCCTGGTGGTCTTCGGCGTGCTCCGCTCCGGAACATGGGGCTTCGTGCAGCCCAAGCCAGATGCCCCCGTGTGGCTCGGGATGTCACCCGTTGTGTGGCTGATGCTGATCGGTGCGGCCGTACTCGTGCTGTTCGTCCTCTGGGAGCACCAGCGCGTCACACGGCGCAAAGCCGTGCTCATCGACCCGTCGATGCTGCGTGTTCCCCGGCTGCAGGCCGGCCTCACGTCCTTCTTCTTCCAGTTCCTCTTGCAGGCCGGGCTGTTCTTCACCATTCCTCTCTTTCTCTCCGTCGCCCTGGGGCTCTCCGCCGTGGCCACCGGCGTGCGACTGCTCCCGCTGTCGCTCACGCTGCTGGCGGCGGCCATTGGCGTCCCCCGCCTGCGCCCCCACGCCTCCCCTCGGCGCGTCGTGCGCATCGGCTTCGCCCTCCTCCTGCTCGGCATCGTCACGCTGCTCGTCGCGCTCGACGGCGGCTCCGGCGCGAACGTCGTCACCTGGCCGCTCCTCTTCGCCGGCCTTGGGATCGGCTGCCTCGCGTCGCAGCTCGGCGCGGTGACCGTCTCCGCTGTGCCTGACTCGCAGAGTGGTGAGGTGGGCGGGATCCAGAACACCTTCACCAACCTTGGGGCGTCCATCGGCACCGCGCTGGCGGGCGCGGTGCTCATCTCCGTGCTGACCACGACGTTCCTCGGGTCGATCGCCTCGAACCCCGCGGTGCCCGATCAGTTGGCGGCCAATGCACAAGTGGAACTGTCAGCCGGAATCCCGTTCGTGAGCGATGCCGACCTGGGCACCGCGCTGCAACACGCGGGCGTGCCGTCGGAGACGGCGCAAGCGGTCATTGACGACAACGCATCGAGTCGCATCAACGGGCTGCGGGCGGCCCTCGCCGTCCTGGCTTTTCTCGCGCTGGCGGCACTCCTCTTCACGCGGCGGCTGCCCACCGCCCAACCCGGAGACGAAGCCACCGCGGCGGCCAGTGACGCAGGCGTTCCTAGCCCCTCCGGAGGGTGACGCTGCACCAGGCCCGCCTGCGGCACGACGGGCAGGTCATGCGATGGTCGAAGCGACGACGCGGTCGCCAGAACCCGACGGGGAACTGGAAGATCAACAAATCCAAAGCCCCGACGCGCGAGGTCTGGCCGCATCGCTGGCACTCGACAGTGAAGACGCCCCGTTCGGCCAAGGGGTTCTCCGAGGTGATGAGCCCACTCTCAGGATCGGGCGGGGCACCGGAGAACAGCGCACGCTTGCCGATCGGCAGTGCCACCGTCCCGCTGGCGCCGGATCCTTGCGTGCCGGACTCGGGGACCCAGAAGAGTGCGCGCTTGCCGAGAGGATCGGGCGCGTCCTGCTGGCGCGAGTCCGCCACCTCAGGCGCTCAGCATGGCGTCGTACACGCGGGTGGACAGCGAGCGGTAGGCCACCGCACCCGGTGACGTTGGTGCGTGTTCCAACACCGAGCGGCCAAAGCCTGGGGCCTCGGCGAAGCGCACCGACTTCGGGACGGGTGGCTCGAAGACGAGGAGGCCGTACCGCTCCCCCACCTCGCACCACACCTGGCGTGAAAGGGTCGTGCGGCCGTCGAACATGGTGGCGATCACGCCGAGCACGCGCAGCTTTTCGTTGGCGAACTGGCGGACGTCTTCGATCGTCTCGAGGAGCTGACCAACCCCGCGGTTGCTCAACGCCTCGCACTGCATCGGGACGATCACGGCCTCTGCCGCGGTGAGCCCGTTGATCGTCAGGACACCGAGCGACGGAGGGCAATCGATGAGGATGGCGTCGTAGTCGCCGAGAACCGGCAGCAGCGCGCGGGCGAGGACGTGCTCGCGCCCCGTCCTGCTCAAGAGGTGTACCTCGGCTCCGGCAAGGTCGATGGTCGCCGGCACGACCGACAACCCCGGCACGCCTGGCACCGCCTGGACCACGTCTGCGACTCGAGACCGGCGGACAAAGACGTCATGGAGCGACGCGGAAAGGGTGTCGGGATCGAACCCGAGCGAATAGGTCAAGCAAGCCTGCGGGTCGAGGTCCACGACCAAGACGCGCCTCCCCTGTTCTGCCAAGGCGACACCGAGTGACTGCACGGTGGTCGTCTTGGCGACGCCGCCCTTCTGGTTGGCGACGGCGATGACTTTGACCATCGCCGGAGTCTAGGACTGCAACGGCCCGCGTTCCCGGGGCCGACAGACCCCGGGGTGACCTCAACGGCGGTACGCGGCCTCCTGGTGGGCGACGTCGACCACGAGGTTGCCCAAGGCCAGGTTGACGTCATCGAGGTGGTAGCCCCAGGCGGGCCCGAGGGGGGTCGTGACGGTCGGCCGCGGGTCGCCGGCCGCGGGGGTCGCAGTGACCTGCAGCCAAGAGGCCCCGCCGCCCTGCTGGCACTGGGCGGTGTACAGGCTCGGGAACGTCACCCAGGGAGTCAGCACGCGCACGCCCTTGGGTTTGGAGGTGGCCGTCGGGAAGTAGGGCTGCAGGTTCCCCGTCCCTGACGAAAACGTCACCGGGTTGACGCAGACGACTTGTTGACCCGTCGTGGCCGTCTGTCCCGATTGCAGGCTCACGCCGGTACCCGGGCGTGCGAAGAAGGAGTTGGCAGGGGGTGTCGACCCGAAGCTCGAATAGGCGATGACGCATCCCGTCTGCGACGCGGAACGGCACGTCGGGATGTTCGTGAAGCTGCCGCCGACGGTCCGCCCCACCGGCACTTGTACGTTGCCGCCCAAGATGAGGGCGGAGAGCATGAGCTTGCGCAGGCGCGGGGAGGGGTCGACCTGGGCCTGGAGGAGCTTGATCAGCATCGCCGCGCCCTGTGAGTGGCCGATGAAGACGATGGGCCGGCCGTCGTTGTCGTGGGCGATGTAGTCCTTCCAGGCTGTAAGCAGACTGTTGTACGCCGTCGCGATCACCGTCGGGTTTGTCGCCTGGCCCCTGGCCAAGGCCCCCGAGGTCGCCTGCCGGTACATCGGTGCCCAGACGTTGCAGACCTGGGAGAAGCGCGACGCCTGGGCGAAAGCGGCCGCCGTCTCCGCAGGTTGCACCGTCAAATCCGCGTTTGTCCCCGATTCGCTGGAGACCGTCGGATACACATAGAAGCAGTCGAAGCGGGACGCGGTGCGAGTCGTCGGCGCGAGCACCGTCCTCGTGCCCCCGGTCCCGGTCACGCTCGTCGCCGTGCGGGGAGAGGTGCACGGATCACTTGGCTGACCCGGGCGGCAGAGCCACACCGTGCGGGTCGTGGCGCGCACGGGACGCACCGCCGCGCCCGCTGGCACCGACATCGCCGCCGAGCTGGCCAGCACGAGCAAGGTCACCGCGCCCGCGGCGAACAAGGCTCCCCCGAGCGGCGCCACGGGGCGCTGGGTTGTCGTTCGGGTTGGACTGACCACCGTGATCCTCCGGTCTCGAGGAGCCTGACCCTCCAAGGTCGAAGACACGGTAGGCGATCCGTCGTCGCACATGAGCGCATCGTGGCGTGCGGCCTCCGGGTGACCGCATAGGGTCACGGTGGGAATCCCGCCGCGACGCGGACTCGACGCGGACTCGTTTTGCGCCGCCGTCGCAGCCGGTCCCTATGACGTACCCGACAGAAAGCCTCCGTGGAAATACCCCGCCTCAACCAGAAGGTCGTCGTCGGCACGGTGTTCGTGTCCGCGATGTTCATGAACATCATGGACATCACGATCGTGAACGTGGCACTGCCGACGATCGGCCGCGACTTCCACATCGCGCCCACCGCGGTCGACGGAATCGTGATCGCCTATCTGGTGAGCCTGGCGGTGTTCATACCGGCCTCGGGCTGGCTCGGCGACCGCTTCGGTGGCAAGAGGGTGCTCCTGGTCGCAATCGCCGTCTTCACGATGGGGTCGGTCCTGTGTGGACTCGCACACGACATGACCGAACTCGTTGTCTTCCGGGTCCTCCAAGGTGCAGGAGGCGGCATGATGGCGCCCGTCGGCATGGCGATGCTCTATCGGGTCTTTCCTCCCTCGGAACGTGTGCGGGCCGCCAGCATCTTGACCGTCCCGACGACTCTCGCTCCGGCCCTCGGCCCCGTCATCGGAGGTCTCCTCGTGACCACCCTGAGCTGGCGTTGGGTCTTCTTCGTCAACCTGCCCATTGGTATCGTCGCCATCGTCTTCGGTCTGCTGTTCCTCGAGCGCTCGCCCGTCATGGACGTCGGACGACTCGACGTCCCCGGATTCGTCCTGGGCGGCTCAGGCCTCGGGCTGCTCATGTACGGAGTGTCCGAGGGCCCGCTGGAGTCATGGTCCTCCCCCACGGTGATCGCAACCTGCGTGGCCGGCTTCGCCCTGCTCGGCGCGTTCGTGCTCGTGGAATTGCGCACGTCACGACCACTGGTGGACCTGCATCTGCTCGTCGGCCGGCTGTTCCGGTCGACCAACGTCGTGATGTTCTTGGTGGCGGCCGCGTTTCTCGGCACCCTCTACCTCATCCCGCTGTACTTCCAAGACGCCCGTGG
Source organism: uncultured Acidimicrobiaceae bacterium (assembly GCA_963725895.1). GTDB lineage: Bacteria > Actinomycetota > Acidimicrobiia > Acidimicrobiales > RAAP-2 > Bog-473. The sequence goes on from CAVSAJ010000001.1 coordinate 952,152, forward strand.
TCTCTCCGCCCTCCAGTCAGGGCTCTCGACGTTCCCAGAGGCCTTCGGGGTCATGATCGGCGCGCAATTCGCCAGCCGGCTTATCTACCCACGCATCGGACCTCGTCGTCACATCACCGGTGGGCTGATCGGACTCGCCCTCGGGCTGCTCCTGCTCGCCCAGGTCACCGTGACGACGAACCTCTGGCTCATCCGAGCCCTCATGTTCTTGCTCGGGTGGATGATGGCGCAGGTGATGGTCCCGAACCAGGCTGCATCTTTTGCCATGATCTCGGGAGCGTCGATGGGTCGGGCTTCCACCTTCTTCAACACGATGCGCCAGATCGGAAGCGCCACCGGTGTCGCCGTGCTGTCCACCGTTCTGATCGGCGTCGGCTCTGCCCAGGCCAGCGGCGGATCCGTCTCGCCCGACATCTCCGCCTACCACTGGGCCTTCGTCACGGCCGCCTGCTTCGCGTTCGGCGCCGTCCCCTTCTCGCTCAGCATTCACGACAGTGACGCCGCCAACACCATCGTGCGGCGACTAGGGCGTCGGCGCACCAGGCCGATCGATCCACAGGAGGTCAAGGTCCCCGAAGGCAGCGTGGCGTGAACGGTCTCGCGAAGGTATGTGTGTTCTGCGGGTCGAGTCCCGGCACCGACGCCGCGTTCAGCGCGGCGGCCCAGGCGTTGGGCATTGACTTGGCGGCTCGCGGTATCGGGCTCGTCTACGGGGGCGCATCGGTCGGCCTCATGGGCGTGCTGGCCGACGCCGTGATCGCGGCCGGAGGCCGGGTCAGCGGCGTGATCACCGAGTCGCTGGCAGGGCACGAGATCGCCCACTCCTCGCTCACCGATCTCCATGTCGTGCGCACGATGCACGAGCGCAAAGCGCTGATGTCGGACATGGCGGACGCCTTCGTCATGCTGCCCGGCGGGTTCGGCACCTGCGAGGAATTCATGGAGTCCGTGACATGGGCACAGCTCGGGATCCACGACAAGCGCTGCGGGATCCTGAACGTACACGGGTTCTTCGACCATCTCTTGACCTTCGTCGGCCACGCGGTCGAACAAGGGTTCATCAAGGCACGCCAGGTCGAGGCGCTCGTCGTCGCCGACTCGGCCGAGGAACTGCTCGAGGCGTTGGTGGGTCCCCGACGCCCTCAGGTCGGCGCGCGATAGAGCCCGGAGGATCCGAGAGCGCCCGCCGGTATGAGCGCGAAGATGTGCACACCTGGTGGCGTGGCGCCGTCAGGAGCCAGAGGGAAGCAAGAGCACGTCGCGCAATTCGTCGGTGTCGCCCCAATCCGCAAGCAGCGCCGAGACCGTCGGGTACGGCTTCTCGGCGCCACTGTCCTTGTCGAGGAGTGCCGGCCTGTAGCCGAGCCCCTCGAAGTAACCCAGGTACTCGGCGACGGTCATACCCGAGACGCGGCGGAGCATCTCCTCCTTCAGCTCCGTGGTGATGATGGGCCGGTCCTGCTCGATGATCCGTTTCGCTCCCTTGACGACGCGCCCTTCCGCGCCTTCGACGTCCATCTTCAAGAAAGCAACGGGCCCATCGACGAGATCGTCGAGCGGGAAGGTCGGGACCACGACACCTGGGCGTGAGAGCAGATCACCGTCGTCCACCAAGCCGCCGTTGGAGCCGACGTGCGTTGCGTAGTAGGCCCAGCCGGACTGGCTGTCGGCGGCAACGGGCAGCAACTCGACGTTCCTCACGCCAGCGAGCCGTACCGACGTGAGGAGCAGCCGGCAATTCTCCGAACTCGGTTCGAGCGCGATGACCTTGCCCTCAGGACCGACGTGGTGCGCCGCAAGGAGTGAGTAGTACCCGAGGTTGGCGCCGACGTCGACAACAGTCATGCCAGGCAGGCAATAGCGACCGAAGATCGCGGTGAGATGAGGCTCGTACTCGCCCGACCGCAGCCCCGGCGTCACGGCTCCGTCCGCGGTGTCTGCGAACAGCTCGACGGGACCGACGCGGCAGCGCACGGCGTCCTCCTCCGTCAGCTGCACGGAGAATGCGGTCGGCGCACGCTGGTGCTCGATGGAGCCCAGCATGCGCCGGATGGTCGTGACCCGGGTCAGGTCCCCGGCCGCCGCAGCGTCCACCCCTGCCCTGAGGTCGTCGGGCAGCGTCGGATACACGAGGGTGACGAGCTGGTCATAGGTCAGGCCACGCTCGGGCATCGTCCCGCCCAGGCCATGGACGATTCGGTCACGGAGCGGTTTCAGCGAATCCTTTACCCCGTGGTGCCGTCCGTCACCGGACCCATCGTTGCGACTCTCTCCCATGCGTTCTCAACGGTACCCGGCCCCACGGACATTCTCGGGACCACTCAGGCACGCCCGCCCCTGGGGCCGTGGTTACTCCGCGTTGAGAAGAGAGGCTGAGGGGAATCGGGCGGACGCAAGCGCGGGCCCGATCGCCAATAGGTTCGCCACGGCGAGCACCCCGACGGCGATGAGCGCGACAATGCCGGCATTCACGACCAGCTGCGGGAACACGCCAAGATTCGTGGCGAAGGCGCTCCACACGACGCGACCGAGCGCAATGCCAAGCGGAACGCCGATCACGATACCGATGAGCGCAACCGTCGTCGCCTGCCAGGACACGGCAAAGGCAACCTGGCGGCGGACGAACCCGAGCGACTTTAAGATCCCTAACTCTCTTCGTCGGCGTGCGACACTCACGACGAGGAAGTGCAGGAGTGTGGCGATGCCGAACACAGCAACGACAAGTCCGAAGATGAGCGGGAAGTTGACGGCCTCGCCAAAGTTCACCAGGTTGGTGGGCGGAGCCGGATAGTTCACCTGGAACGGGAAATTACGCGCGACGCTTGCCAATGCGGCGCTGCCCATTGCACCGGGCTCCGACCGAACCAGCAGCGCGCCACCCAGTTTCGCCGCGCTCTCAACGAGGCAGGCCTGCGCGCTCGGCCCACTCGGGCATCGGTTCCCCGCCAAGCTGCTGAGCATGAAGACCGCACCGGTCCCCAACCCTTGGGTGTTGAAGTCGGGTGGGAATACGGTGGTACCCACGACCGTGAAGGTGCGGGGGTGCAACCCAACGCCAAAGTTCGGTGAGGACACGTGCACGACGGAGCCGATGTGTGCGCCCACAGCCCGCAGGGTCGAAGATCCGAGTGCCACCTGGTCCGGCGAGAAGGGTATGTGCCCGCTCGAGGCGGTGATGAGCAGCGGGCCTCGCAAGCTCTGGCCCGCGTGCGCGAAGACGACCTTTCCGTCGATGTCGACGTCTGCACCGACCCCGACAGTCACAGCAGCGATGCCGGGCCGCTCGACCGCAGCGGCGAGCTCCGCGTTCTGGGACGGGGTGCCCGTCTGGTTGAACGAGTACCAGGCGTCGAAGCTCTGACCGTAGAGAGAAGGCGTAGCCGTGAGGTGGGAGAGGCTGGCGCCGAACACGGCGGTCCCGGTCAGCGCCGTGACCGCCAAGACGGCCCCGACGAGAGCTGAGCCGACCGGGACCGCGCTGCGGCCGCGTCCCCGTTCGAGGGCGTGGCGGACGCCGATCAGCGCGCTGGCGGGCGCGCCGACCGAGGAGAGAAACGATGCCACCCTCGATGGCCTGGCGGCTCCCTGGTGGCCGTGAGTCGTCCGGCTGGTCACGACCGCCGACCAGATCCCGAGCAAGACCACCACGGCGAACGCGATGCACGCCCCTGGCACGAGCAGCAACGGATCAATGGTGAATCCCGGAGACGGATCGGCCACCCCCGCCTCGCCGACTGGAGTGAGGACCGACAGCGCCGCCGCCAGCGCGAATCCAAATACCACACCGACCAAAGCCATGACGGCGGTCCTGACCATCGTCAACGCAAACAGCTGGCGTCGCGATGCGCCGAGTGCACGCACGGTGGGGTAGATCTCTGACTCGACGATCGCTTGGCGGAGCAGCGCCTGGAACAGGACGACGAGTCCGACCAACGCAACGAGACCGCTGAGAATCCACCAGCCGTCCGCCTGTGGCTGGATCGAGGAGTTGACCGACGCACCGAAGGTGTCGAGGTCGAGGAACGAGAGGGCTCCGCGCGACGTGGCCTGGCTCTCGAACTGGGGTAGCGATGCCGCGCCGTGGCGGAGCGAGACGAAGTACTCGTCAAAGAGGACGGTCTGCGGGTTGTAGACGCGCGAGAAGGCCCGCGTCGCGTAAAGGTCGTAGCTCGGCGTCAGGTTGCCCGGGAATTCGTATTCCGAAGCTTCGATGCCCACCACACGAAGCGCAACCTCGGGACCCATTGGAGTGATGTTCTGATTCTCCAGGATCGCTTGGCGCTGCTCCGACGATGCCATGCGCACGTGCAACACGCTGCCGATGTGCACGCCAAAGTCACGCTGCATCGTAAAGGAGGCGAGGACCTCGTCGGGACGAGACTGGTCGGGCAGCCGACCCGCGAGCACCTTGAACATCCGTGATTGTTGCGCTGGCTTGGCCTCGACCACCGAGAAGTCATTGAGGTTGACCGCGCGACCACACGCACACGACACGGACCCGATGGTCGGCGCCGAAAGCTCCACCGAAGACGTGACCATGGGTAACGCAGCTGCCCTGGGCGCCGGTCCGGCGCTGTAGAAGAACGCGTCAAACCCGTGCGCTGCCTCGAATCGCGGGAACGCCGTGGCCGTCCGGCGTGCGGTCGCCACGCCGGCGAGCACCAGACCGCTCACCAGGGCAACCAGGAGCGCGCCCGCCAGCCAGGCGCGCCACCGACTGCGCAGCTCACCACGAAGGAGCATGAGTACAACGGCCACGGACACCTCCTCGAGTCGCAGTGTGGCCGACGGCCAGCGCCCCGACAAGGCAGTCACCCGTATCGGACGTCGTGGTAGCACCACCACCATCGAGGTGGCCGCAGGAGGCTGCGAGGAGACGGTGCCCCCGCAGCTTCTGGCGGTCTCCGATGTCTTGACACATCGGACTCCGGTGTCTTGCCAGATCAAGAAAACGTCCCGGGCAGTGAAAGAGCGTCCCGCGCAAAAGTGTCCCGGGCAGTCGAAAACTGACGGAGATAACGGGTCTCGAAACTCCCCACACCCCGAACTCGCCACCGCCCAGCCCGACGCCCAGCCCGAGGTTCGATTGCAGGCCCTGGACAGTGGGACATCCGCTCCGGCAAGGGTCAAACCCAGGGGGTGTCCCCGGGGCGTTGCTAGCTCCTCAGCTGGCTCCTCCATTGGAGCGTTGTGTCAGGCCAGTCACGTCTACCCGTCCCGTAGGGAAGACCTTTGCTCAGAGTCATCCTGCGCTCCAAGTGCCAGAGTTACAGATGATCCTCAGCCCTGTGGCCCGGCCGGAAGCGACCGCATGTAACTCAAGCCCATAGTGCCATTTGCCCTGTGTGCCCCGGGCGGCGAGTCGTCCACCTCCTCTCGTTTCGAGGTGTGAAAGCGGTATTCAACTTGACGAGGCTGGCGTCGCCGAATGACCCGAGCGACGTTTCGGCCTGCTGAATCTCCTAACCCCATCCCACGGACACGCCGGTCGTATCGGGTGAGGCGTACGGGTCCGTCCTCCCTCGGCATGGCACTCATTGCCGGTCGCTACGACGAGTTGGTCGTCACTTTCGTGCGACGACGACATCTGTCAGATCGTTATATCCAGGATGAAGGGGTTCGACGACGGTCAGTCCGTTCAATGCATGGACTGCGCGCACTGTCGCCTCGGTGTAGGCCACCGTGATCGCCGGCTTCGAGGTAAACATCGACACCGCAAACGTCCCTCCCTCGTCGGCTTGCATCCCGCGCTTCACGTGAGTATGGCTGTATGCCTCCGGATCCTCACTGAAGAAGAACCACGTGGTGAAGCTGATGCCGCCGGGTCGCAGGACCCGCTGGATCTCATGAAAGTAATTGGCAGTCGCATCCGGCAACATGTGGTTGAACACTGAGTTGGCGAAAGCGAAATCAAACGACTCATCGGGGAACGGGAAGGCAAACTCTGCGGCCGACGGGAGCGTGGGGTCAGCGCTGTACGCACCGTTGAACAGCGGCGTCGACTGAAAGCGAAAATGCGGAAACAACGGAGTGATGTTGGCTTCGCACCACCGAACTGGCCACTCGAGGACATCGAATCCCTCGTAGGTTCCGTTCTCACCGAGGTACTGGGTCAAGTATCTGGCGATGCGACCTGGTCCGCACCCGATGTCCAGAACCGCATGATCAGGGCGCAGCCCAGCCATGTTCATTCGGGCGATCGTCGTGAGCGCAATTTGCCTGAAGCGATCTCCACGGAGTCCATACGCTTTGGCGCCGCCAGGAGGAATGCTGCCGTCGTCCTCGGGCACTTGGGGCATCGGAATGGTTGCCTCGCCTCGATACAGACTGCGAGACACAAGCGGATCGGGCTCCAATTTGTTCGGGTGCCTTTGGCGTACGCGCCCCTTGATTCGTGCTCTGTAAACGCTCACGGACCGGAGGGTAGTTGACCTATTCAGGCTGATCAACCAGCCCTTCCCCCATAGCAGTGTCGGGATCAGACGCTTGACGGCCCATGCCGATGTGATTTCACGCACGTCGCGCGAACGGTTCGGGCCACGAACGTGTCCGCTTATCGCTCGTCCTCCTCCTTCGGCAGCGATTGGAGCGTGAGCGGACGGGCACGCTACGCGAATCAGGCCCACAAGATCCGCGTGACGGACGGTCACGAGGCAAAAGCCAAGAGGGCGCGGTCGCGCAAACCCCACGCCGGACCTGCGCACGAACATCCGGTGCGGCACGAGCACACAGGCCATGACGAGCACAAACAGAATCGGGCCATCTGAGCGCCGGGCACACAGGCAGGTGATGCCAGCAGTGTGGAGTCCGATATCTCAGAGGCGCAACACGCCATCTCAGGGCTCCAAAACGACTACTCACAACTCCAGAGAGACCAAGCGGCCTTACCGAGCTATCGAATTCGTGACGTACCCACCCAGAACGGAGTCATCGGGGCGGTGTCCTCTGCTCAGGGTGCGATCGCGAGCACGATAAGTAGCACCGACGCGGATATCGATCAAGCGAACGCCATGGTCACCCAGCCTTTTGCTGCGGCATCCGACGCATCGGAGCGGGCAACTGCGGGACGTCCGAACAACCGCCGACTCCTCTGACGATCATCCCGAGTAGTACCGAACAGGGATCAGCTCTCCCGCCGCGCGGGTTACTTTGGACGCTTCGGGCAGGCCTATCTCCTATCCCCCGCGACATCACAAAGCGCCCCGGGCACACAAAGCGCCCCGGGCAGGATTCGAACCTGCGTAAAACGGATTAGAAGTCCGTTGCCTACGTCCACTCGGCCACCGGGGCATGCCGACATTCGCCGACCGTGACAGCCTTCCATAGCCCCCATCGGGCCATGGGCATCCGGCGCGCGCATCACTCGGCCGACCGGGCTCCGGCGTGCGATCGGGCTGGGCCGGTGTGCCACACTTGTGCCCCTCGGTGGGCGTAGCTCAGTTGGTTAGAGCGCCAGGTTGTGGTCCTGGAGGTCGGGGGTTCGAGACCCCTCGCTCACCCCGAATACGGCGGTGGTTCCACGATGGGACGCGCCGGCGCACGAACGGCGGTTCTGCTGGGAGGTTCGAGAGTGGATCCAGGGACGGAGGGCCGCACGGTCCTTGTGACCGGTGCGTCGTCGGGCATCGGCGCGGCGCTGGCGCGCGAGCTCGCGGCCCGCGGCGACACGGTGGCGTTGGTGGCGCGCCGGGCTGAGCGGCTGGACGAGGTTCTCGCCGACTGTGCAGACACGGCGCCGGCCTCGGCGCGCTGGGCGGCCGACCTCGCCGACCCGAGCGTCGCGGCCGACCTTGCACTCGAAATCTGGGACCACTTCGGGGGCCTCGACGTCGTGGTCAACAACGCGGCCGTCCCCATGCGCCGGCACGTCACGCGCCTGACGATGGACGAGGTCGAGCGGACCATGCGGATCAACTACTTCTCCCCTGTCGCCATCTCCCTCGCGCTGTTGCCCAGGATGCTGGCCCGGGCATCGGGGATCATCGTCAACGTGTCGAGCCTGGGCGGACGCTTGGGTATCACTGCCGAGGCGGCCTATTCCGGCTCGAAGTTCGCGTTGGCGGGCTGGAGCGAGTCCATGGCTATCGACCTCGACGGGACCGGCGTCACCATCAAGCTGATTCTGCCCGGAGCGATCGACACCGAGATCTGGGACCAGCCCGACAACGACGATCCCCTCTATGACGGCCCGAAGGAACCCCCCGAGGCGATCGCCGGGGCGTTGGCCGACGCCATCGAGAGCGACCGCTTCGAGCACTACCTGCCCGACATGAAGGCGGTCATCGAGGCCAAGACGGCCGACATCGACAGCTTCATGATCGGCATGCGGGCCATTGCTCAGCAGGGGCCCGGCTCGTGAAGGCTCTGCTGTTCGGTGCACCGCCGGACGAAGACGAGATCCGGCCCACCCCCGAAGACGAGCTCGAGACCATGCTCTCGGGCATTCCCTTCGGTCTCCACGAAATCGACGACCCTCAGCTCGTGCGGCCCGACTGGGTGGTGACCGGCCGATCCTCTCGGGCATCTGCGGCTCCGACGCCAAGCTCGTACTGGGTGACTTCAACACGGGCGACATCGACAACCCGATGGCCGCCTTCTCCTCCCTCCCCCACGTGCCGGGGCACGAGGTCATCGCCGAGGTGGTGTCGCTCGGACCCGAGGCCCGGGGTCTCGACGTCGGCCAGCGAGTCGTCCTCAACCCCTGGCTCACCTGTGGCCCGCGCGGCATCGATCCGCCGTGCCCGCCCTGTCAGGCGGGGGACCTGAGCCTCTGCTGGAGCTTCACCAAGGGTGACCTTGGCCCGGGCGTCCACGTCGGCGTGATCACCGGTGCACCGGGTGCGTGGGCCGAGCAGCTCGCCGCACACGACTCCATGTTGATCCCGGTGCCCGACGGCATCTCGAACGAGGCAGCCGTCCTGGCCGACCCGTTCTCGGTCTCGTTCCACGCCATCGTGCGGCATCCGCCCCCGCCCGCGGGGCGCGTCCTCGTCTACGGGGCGGGCGCCCTCGGCCTGACCAGCGTCGCCATCCTGACCTCGCTGTACCCCGGCGTCGAGGTCGGCGTGGTGGCGCGCTTCGAGGCCCAGCGCGAGATGGCACTCCGCTTCGGGGCGTCACGGGTCTTCGCGCACGAGCCGCGTCTCGCACTCGTCGAGGAGCTGGCCGAATGGTCCGGCGCGGTCCTGCACGCGCCGCTCGACGGACTGCCCGTGACCCACCCGGGCCACATCGACGTGGTCTACGACTCCATCGCCAAGGCGGAGACGCTCGAGGTTGGCGTGCGCGTCCTGGCCGAGCGGGGCCGACTCGTCTACACCGGTGTCGCCACGCCCGAGCGCTGGGAGTCGACGCCGATCTACTTCAAGGAGATCACGATCGCCGGTTCCAACGCCTTCGGGATGGAGGAATTCGAGGGCACACGCCAGCACGCCATCGCGCACTACCTCCAGCTCGTCGACGAACGGCAGGCTCGACATCACGCCGATGCTCACGCACCGCTTCGCGCTCGAGGAGTGGTGGCCGGCGCTCAAGGCATTGGCGCGCCAGGACCGCAGCGGCGCCCTGAAGGTGGCCTTCACGCCCAATGGATAGGCAGCCGTGGCTTCACGCGGCGCCATCGGTCGCCTGATCCGCTGAGACGCCCGTCCCGATCTCGCTGAAGCGCGCGTACCGGGCGTCGGCCGCGCGCACCCAAGCCGAGTCGGGCTCGATGCGGCGGCCGACCGCGGACCAGCGCACCGAGTCGTCGAGCGAGGTCTCGAGTCCCGCGGCCATGCGGGCGAAGAACGCGGCACCGTAGCGCCGCGCCCTCGGGGACGGCGACGGCGTCCACCGGCAGGTTGGTCGCATCGGCCACGGCCGCCATCCATGCCGTCACCCGCGAGCCCCCGCCGCTGGCGACGATCCGGGTGGCCTTGACCCCGGCGCGGTCGAGCATGCGCCGGATGACGAATCCGCTGGCCTCGATACGCGGCCCGTTCGAGCGCCTCGGCGCCGGATCCGATGTCGAGGCCGTAGAGGTTGGAGCGCAACGTGTGGTCGTCGAAGGGCGTCCGCTCGCCCCGCACGTAGGGCAGCCAGACGGGAACACGGCCGGGGTCGCCCAGCCGCGGCTCGAACCGCTCACGGTCCGGACCCGGGCGGGGCGTACCCCGCAAGAGCTGACGGGCCCAGTCCACGAAGAGCGCGCCGGCGTTGCTCGGCCCGCCGATGAGGAAGCGCTCCGGCGTGGTGTGCGGGTAGCTGATGAGCCCGGGTGCCACGAGCCACTCTTCGCAGACCGCCCACACGATGAGGGTCGCTCCGAAGATCACCAGCACGTCGCCCGGCTGGGTCGCACCGGCCACGATCTGGTCGCACAACGCGTCGATTGTGCCGCCGGTGATCACGGCGTCGCTCTCTGGCATCGTCCCGGCCGGCTGCCCCATCGGCACCACCATCGGCATCTGCTCCTCGGCGACACCGAGGGCGGAGAGGAGCTCGGCGTTCCAGCGACCGTGGGTGTGCAGCGCGCCCAACGACGCAGTGACACCGGTGTCGATTGCGGGCAGATTCCCGAGCGCATACGTCGCCACTGCCTGACAAGGCCAGTAGCCGCGGGCGTCGGGCACGGTCATCGACGCCCAGCGCAAGAAACCCTCGGCGTCGGGCATCGTCCCGGGCAACAGGAGGTGGTCGAACGCGGTCTCGGCGCTCCGCCCTTCCCGGTCGCCGTAGAGGAGACCCGGCAGCACCGGGACGCCCTTGGCGTTCACCGCTGTCAGCGATGGGACCATCGACGCCACGGCGACGCCCGCCAACGTGCGACCTTCGTCGCTCAGCCGGGCGGTCACCTGGTCGAACGCCTTGCGTGGTCCGTTCCGCCATGCCCGCTTGGCGTCGTGACGCAAGATGTCGGGCTCGGGGGCATCGATGCCGTGGGGCACCCGGCTCCGGGCGACGACGGTCCCGTGCTCGTCGACGGCGAGTGCCTTGACCGACGTCGTGCCGACGTCGACGCCGACGGTGACGGCAACTGACTGGAGTGCTCACGAATCTGACACGGGTGTCATGATCACGTCATTATGGACGACGTGCGCGGCGTTCGCCGCCCGAGGCGCGAGAAAGAGGATCGACCCCATGACACGCTCCAGGCCCAAGGCCCTGGTGACCGCGGCCGTCAGCGGCCCCGGGCTCGACCTGTTGCACCAGCTGGCCGACCTGGTGCTCGACTCCTGGCTGGACCAACCCACGCTGCGCATCTACAACGCGACACAGTTGGCGGAGCGGGTCGCCGCCGAGGGCGCGTCGATCGTCGTGGTGGAGAGCGACAGCTGCGGAGCCGAGCTCTACGAGCAGCCGATCATCGCCGTCTGCAGCTGCCGGGGCGACCCGACCAACGTCGACGTGCCGGCGGCCACCGCGGCCGGCGTGCCCGTGCTGCGGGCACCCGGGCGCAACGCTGACGCGGTCGCCGAGTTGGCGGTCGCGCTGCTCTTCGCCGCCACCAGGGGTGTCGTGCCGGCCGACCGTGACGTCCGCGAAGGCGAGATCTACCGCGACGGCAAGATCCCGTACCAGCGCTACCGCGCCTGGGAGCTGGCCGGCCAGACCGTCGGCCTGGTGGGCCTCGGTGCCGTCGGGCGGGCGCTGCGCTGGCGCCTGCGTGGCCTCGGTATGGAGGTCATCGCCTACGACCCCTACGCCGCCGACGCCACCAGCTCGCTCGACGAGGTGCTGGCGCGATCCGACGTCATCTCCATCCACGCTCCCGTGACCGAGGAGACGACGGGGATGATCGGTGCCGACGAGTTCGCCAAGATGCGAGATGGCGTCGTCTTCCTCAACACGGCCCGGTCGAAGATCCACGACACCGACGCGCTGGTCGCCGCGCTCGCCTCGGGCAAGGTCCGCGCCGCCGGCCTGGACCACTTCGAGGGGGAGCACCTCCCGACGGATCACCCGCTCACGACGTTCTCCAACGTGGTGCTCACCCCTCACATCGGCGGGGCGACCTACGACACCGAGTCCAACCACACGCGCACCATCGCCGAAGACCTGTGCCGCCTGATGGCCGGGGCGCGCCCGCTCCACATCGTGAACCCCGAGGTCCTGTCGGACTGACGTGGCGGCGCGCCGGCCCACCATCATCGCCACCTCCATCGGGTTCCAACCCGAGGGTCCCGACCCCATGAACATGCGGCCGGGACCGTCCTATCCGGCTCGCGGCCGAGCTCGCACGAGCCGGCGATCACCCGAAGCTCTGCATCATCGCCACCGCGGTCGGCGACGATTCGGCGCGTCTGGCCATGGCGCACAACGCGTTCGCCAAGATCGGCTTCGTCAGCTCGCACCTGCGGCTGTTCCCGATGCCGAACTACCCCGACGTGCGGGCGCACCTGCTGGCCCAGGACGTGATCTGGGTCGGTGGCGGCAGCACCGCCAACCTGCTGGCGCTGTGGCGCCTGCACGGGCTCGACACGATCCTGCGGGAGTGCTGGGAGGCAGGGGTCGTGCTCTCGGGCGTCTCGGCCGGGTCGCTCTGCTGGCACGTGGGCGGGACCACCGACTCCTTCGGGCCGACACTCCAGACGGTGACGAACGGGCTGGCATTCCTCCCCTATTCCAACAGCCCCCACCACGACGCCGAGGAACAGCGCCGTCCGCTCATCCACCGCCTCATCGCGGACGGAACGCTGCCCGACGGCTACGCCACGGAGAACGGCACGGGGCTCGTCTTCATGGACACCGAGTTACAGGAGGCTTTCACCGAGGAGGAGGGAAAGCTCGCCTACCGGCTCACCAGGGAGGGCGCCAAGACCAGGGAGACACCGCTGGTGACCCGGCTGCTCTGATTCCGGCTCCGCGTTCCCTGTCCCCTCCGTCGGCGCGGAAGGGACACGGCGCAGACGGGTCAGGCCGGGACGCCGGCCCAGTCCGACCCGGCGTGCACGGTGTCGGTGTCACGGCCCGAGCGCAGCACACGGCCGGGGACGGCACCGGTGAAGGCGCCGTCGCGCGCGATCTCGGTGCCGTTGACGAGCACGTGGCAGATGCCCCTCGCCTCTGCGTAGAGGCGGCTCGCGCCGCCCGGCAGGTCGTCGCGCGTGCGCACCGCCTCGTGGCCGATGGTCGCCGGGTCGAAGATCACGACGTCGGCGAAGGAGCCGGGGACCAGCTGGCCACGATCGCGCAGGCCATAGAGACGGGCGGGGATGTCCGTCAGCTGGCGCACCGCCTGCTCCCAGCTCAACAGGCCACGCGCCCGCACACCGTCGCCCAGCATCGAGGTGGAGTAAATGGCCCCGCACATGGTGTCGAGGTGCGCACCCGCGTCGGAACCGCCCACGATCGTCCGGGGGTCCTGCCACGCCTCCGCCCGGAGAGTCCAGTCACCCTCGGACTCGCCGATGGGCGGCCGCAGGCCGGTGCGCAGGTCGTCTGCCACGACCACGTCGAGCAACGCGTCGAAGGGGGTCACGCCACGCTCGCGGGCCACCTCGCCGACCGTGCGGCCCTCGACGGCAGCGTTCTCCGGAGCGAAAGTCTCCTCGAAGATCAGGCGGTCCCACTGCGCGAGGTGCCGCAAGATGCCGGCCTCGTCCGACTGCGCCCCCGCGTCCAGGCGCCGGCGCGTCTCGGGGTCCGAGAACGCCGCCAGCCGCTGCTCGTACGGAAGCGCGAAGACCTCTCGCCACCCCGGCAGCCCGTCGAGGATCGCGCCGTGCGAGAAGCTGAGGCGGATCTGCATGGTGTGCGGCAACGTCAGCGCGACCACCGTGGCACCGCGCTCGGCCGCCACCGTGCCGGCGGCCAGCTGACTCCACGCGCCGTCGGGGTTCATCGAGGAGACGCCGAGCACGTTCCAGTTCACCGGGCGGTCGGCCAGGAGCGACATGGTGGCCATGAAGTCGATCTCGTCCTCTGTGAACCCGTTGAGGCAACCCGCGACGATGAGCTCGACCGTCGTGCCCGGGTGCGGACGCACAGCGGCGGCGAGGCGCTCCATCTCGACGCGGCTGGCCGAGCCGCGACGGGACGGGCTGGCCGTCCCCGTCGTTGTGCGTGTGCACCTGGGAGGTGGAGAAGCCGAGCGCTCCGTCCTCGAGCGCGGCATGCAGGGCCGCCTCCATGGCGTCGATGTCCTCGTCGCTCGCGGTCCCTCCGACGGCCCTCTCCCCCATGACGAACCGCCGCAGCGTCGAATGCCCCACGAGGAAGCCCGCATTGACGGCGGTGCGGCCGTCGAGACGGCCGAGCCAGTCGCCGAAGGAGCCCCAGTCCCAGGGCAGGCCGGCCCGCAACGCGGCGAGGGGCATGCCCTCGACGCGCGCCATCATCCGGCTGATGTAGTCGGCGCCGTCCGGCGCGAGCGGCGCCAACGAGAAGCCACAGTTCCCGCCGAGCACGGTGGTCACACCGTGCAGCGGCGAGGGGCTGGCGTTGGGGTCCCAGAAGAGCTGCGCGTCGTAGTGGGTGTGCAAATCGACGAAGCCAGGCGCGACGAGCAGGCCGCTGGCATCGATGACTGAGTCGGCGTCGGGCGCCTTCCCGTTGGCCGGGGCGACGGAGACCACGCGGTCATTCTCGATGAGCACGTCGGCGCGCACCGCCGGCGCACCCGTCCCGTCGACCACGGTCCCGCCGCGGATGGCGATCGTCATGTTCCCTCCTCGTGCCCGCAGTACTCGGCGACCGTGTCGATCCCTGCTACGCGCCCTGCTCGGCGGGCCCGGGCCGCACGATGCGCACCCGCTGGCGGGCGAAGGCCTGCATCCCCTCGGCGCCGAGCTCGACCCCGAACCCGGAGTGCTTCCAACCGCCCATGGGCGCGTACATGTCGAGGGACGAGATCCCGTGCGTGTTCACGAAGACGGTGCCGGCCGAGAGCCGCGAGGCCACGCTCGACACCACGCTCTCGTCGTTGCTCCACACCGAGGCGCACAGGCCGAAGTCCGAGTCGTTTGCCGCGGCCACCGCGTCCTCAATGTCGTCGTACGGGATCACCGGCAGCGCCGGAGCGAACTGCTCCTCACGCACGATGGCGGCGTCAGGACCGGGCGCGACGACGATGGCCGGCGAGACGAAGTAGCCATCCGTCCCCTCGTCTTCGGGCCGCACGGTGCCGGGACGCAGCACGGACGCGCCGTCGGCCGCTGCGGCGGCGATCATGGCCTCGACCCGGTCGCGGGCCGACGCCGTGTGCACCGGCCCCATCGTCACGCCGTCGGCCAGGCCGTCACCGACCACTTCGCTCGACAGGCGCTCGGTCAACGCGTCGACCGTGTCGTCGATGTTGTCGCGGTGCACGTAGAGCCGCTTGATCGCCATGCACACCTGCCCGGAAGTGACGAAGGCCGCCTCGACGATGCGGTCGGCGAGGGCGCGGTCACCCGCCACGTCAGGCGCCAGGATGGCGGCGTCGTTGCCGCCGAGCTCGAGCACCACCGGCCGGGTCGTGGCCGAGGCCGCTGCCATGACCGCCTGGCCGGTCCGCACGCCGCCGGTAAAGGAGACCATGTCGACGCCGGGATGACCGACCAGCGCCGCACCGAGTGCAGCGTCTGGACCGTTGACGACGTTCAGCACACCCGGCGGCAGCACCTCGGCCATCGCCGCCGCCACCAGCAGCACGGTGGCCGGGCAGGTCGGGGGGGCCTTGACCACCACGGTGTCGCCAGCGAGGAGGGCCGGGAGAATCTTGTTGGCCATGACCGACACCGGCCAGTTGAACGGCAAGATGGCGGCGACCACGCCGTGGGGCACCCACTCGACCCGGGTGGCCCCGCCGCTGAGGTCCCTGGTGGCCAGCGCCTGGGCCACCACGGGGGCGAAGGCGGCCGCCATCCCGCCCATCGTGGCGGTGTCGAAGATCGCCTCGAGGTGGGTCTTGCCGTGCTCGCGGGTGAGGAGCCGGGCCAGGTCTTCGGCCTCCGCCAGGGCGACCCCGGCCTGTGCGGCGGCCACGACCGTCGCCGCCCGCTCGTCCATGGCCAGCGCGGCCCAGGCGGGCTGGGCCCGGCGGGCCGCGGCCGCTGCTTGGTCCAGCTGTGCCGGTGAGGTCGACGGGGCCTCGAGCACGACCTCTGCGGGGCGGGCCGGGTTGGTCACCGGGTAGGCGCCGTCGCCGCCCGCCACGACGTCACCGTCGATCAGGAGCCCGACGCGGGTCGTGACGTCCTCGATGTGTGTGGTCATGCGAACCCCCGGGCCAGCCGACTTTGCTGACGATAGTGTCATGTTGCCATGGGAGCCGTCGAGACACCGCCCGCGCAGAGGCAAGAGGCGGGCGCGGGCGCGGCGCACCGCGCCACATTGCTGCCCGACCCCGAGCCCCGGGCGGTGCGGGTCCCCGTGATCTCCGTCGACGACCACCTGATCGAGCCGCCCGACATGTTCGAGGGCCGGCTGCCCGCCTCGCTCCGGGAGAGCGCCCCGCGGGTGGTGGAGGAGGCCGACGGGTCACAAGCCTGGATCTTCGAGGGCAATCGCTATCCCAACGTCGGCCTCAATGCGGTCGTCGGGCGGCCCACGCGAGGAGTGGAGCATGGACCCGGCGCGCTTCGACGAGATGCGACCGGGCTGCTTCGACATCGTCGCCCGCATCGAAGACATGGACCGAGCCGGGCTCTGGGCGTCGCTGTGCTTCCCCTCGCTCGTCTCGGGCTTCTGTGGTGCCGTCTACTCGCGGGCGCAGGACAAGGACCTGGGCCTGGCCTGCCTGCGCGCCTTCAACGACTGGCACATCGACACCTGGGCGGCCTATCGGCCCGAGCGCATCATCCCGCTGCAGCTGCCCTGGCTGGCCGACATCGAGGTGGCCGCGGCCGAGGTGCGGGCCAACGCGGCGCGCGGCTTCAAGGCGGTGAGCTTCCCCGAGTTCCCCGCCCGGCTCGGGCTGCCCTCGATCTTCAGCGGTGAGTGGGACCCGTTCCTGGGCGCCTGCGAGGAGACCGACACCGTGGTCTGCCTCCACACCGGCTCGTCGGGCTGGGCGCCGCTCGCGTCGTTCGACCCGCCCTTCGAGATCCTCCCCACCTTCTTCCCCGTCAACGCGCTGCTCGCCGCGGGCGAGTGGCTGTGGTCCGGCGTGCCTCTGCGCTTCCCGAGGCTGAACGTCGCACTGTCCGAAGGCGGCATTGGCTGGGTGACGATGCTGATGGATCGCTCCGACTACGTGATCGGGCACTCGGCGTCGGGGACCGAGAGCAAGTCGTGGCCGACCGACCTCCTGCCGAGCGAGGTGCTGCGGCGCAACTTCTGGTTCTGTTCCATCGACGACCCCTCCGCGGTGTCGCAGCGTCACGTCATCGGCGTCGACCACATCATGGTGGAGAGCGACTACCCGCACGCCGACTCGTCGTGGCCCGACACCCAGCGCGTGCTCGTCGAGAACTGGGGCAGCCTCCCCGACGACGAGCTGCGAGCCGTGGCCGGCGGCAACGCGGCCCGCCTGTTCCGGCATGCGCTGCCCGAGCGAGACGACTGGCGCTGAGGTTGCCGCTGCCACTCCCGCCGCGAGCCGGACCGGTCGTCGACGCCGACGGGCACGTGGTCGAGCCGCTCGGCGCCTGGGAGCAGCTCCCCGACGCGCACCGTCCCATCATCACGCCGGACACACACGGGTACGAGCACGTCACGGTCGACGGCACCGAGATCCTCGCCGTCCCCCTTGGCACGCTGGCCCGCCCCGGGTCGACCTTCGACGACCCCGAGCGCGTTCCGTCCGTTGGCCGACGCGCAGCCGGGTGGCTCTGACCCCCGAGCACGCCTCGCCGACATGGACGCCGAGGGCATCGACCAGGCGGTGCTCTACCCGACGATCGGGCTGTACTTCTCGGTCGTCGAAGACCCCGAGGCCGCTCTGGCGCTCGCCGTCGCCTACAACGACTGGCTGGCGAGCTACTGCGCGGCCGATCCGTCCCGGCTCTTCGGCGCGGCCATGGTGCCGCTGCAGGACCCCGACGCCGCGGTACACGAGCTGCGTCGGGCCGTGACCCAGCTCGGCTTCGTCGCCGGATTCGTGCGCCCCAATCCCTGCGCCGGGCGCTCCCTCTCGGACCGCGCCTACGAGGCGCTCTGGGATGCCGCCGAGGAGCTCGATGTGCCGATCGGCGTCCACGAGGGCAGCTCGGTCATCGTGCCGACGCTCGGTTCGGACCGCCCCTTCAACCCGATGATCCTGCACGCCGTCTCACACTCCTTCGAGGAGATGTTGGCCTGCGCACAGCTCATCGCGTTCGGCGTGCTCGAACGCCACCCGGGCCTGCGCATCGTCTTCTTGGAGTCCTCGGGCGGGTGGGCGCCCTTCTGGCTCGAGCGCCTCGACGAGCAGGCCGAGTCCTTCGGCGGCTTCTGCCCCGACCTCTCCTTGCGTCCCTCGGAGTACTTCGCCCGCCAGTGCGCCATCAGCTTCGAGGTCGACGAGCACACGCTGCCCGCGCTCGTGCCCTTCGTCGGCGCGGAGCGGATCGTGTGGGGGAGCGACTACCCGCACCACGACGCGACGTTCCCCGGTGCGGTCGCGGCGCTGCGGGCCACCGTCGCCCCCTGCCCCACCGCGGTCCAGGCCAAGGTGCTCGGACTGAATGCCCGGCATGTCTACCGCCTCCCGTCGCGCCGCCCTCCTCCGGCGGGGATCATCGACGACTACTTCGCCGCCGTCACCGCGCACGACGTCGACATGCTGCGCGGGCTCTTCGCACCCGACGCCACCTTCGACGTCGACGGCGACTGCCGCTCGGGGCACGACGAGATCCTCGCCTACTACACCGAGCGGACCTTTACCTTCGGCGACTTCCGTCCCACACCTGGCGAGTCGGTTGTCGAGGGCACCAGCGTCACCGTCGAACTCGACGTGCACATCGGTGGGGCCGAATCCCACGTGCGCGACGTGTTCGAGACCGACGGGGAGCACATCACGTCGCTGCGGGTGCGCGGTTTCGCCGACGCGTTGCGCGCCGCAGGCGCGAGCTGAGCGGGCGGTTTCGCTCGGGCGGTCTCGCTCAGGCAGCGGACGCCGGCTGGGGCTGTGGCCCGCGCAGGAGACGTCCCGGCCGCTCCCCCGTTGCTTCGCCGTGCTCGCGCACGACCGCGCCCGACTTGAGCGTCGCGACATAGCCACGGGCGCGTTGCACGAGCCGCTTGCCGGCTGCGGGCAGGTCATAGACCATCTCGGGCGCCTCGAGGGCCAGCGCGCCGTGGTCGATCACGTTGACGTCGGCCAGGTGGCCGGGCGCCAGAAGGCCGCGATCGCGAAAGCCGTACAGCTCGGCGGTGCGCCGCGTCTGGAGGTGCACCACCGTCTCGACCGGGAGCTGCTCGCCGCGGCTGCGGTCGCGCGCCCAGTGGGTCAGCATGAACGTCGGCAGGCTGGCGTCGCAGAGCACGCCGCAGTGGGCGCCGCCGTCGCCGAGCCCGAGCACCGTGGCGGGATGGACCAGCATCTCGCGCACGGCGTCGAGATTGCAGGCCGAGTAGTCGAGCAGCGGCAGGTAGAGGAGCTCGCGCCCGTCGCGCTGGAGCATGAGGTCGTAGAGCACCTCGTCGGTGCTCCGCCCCTGCGCGGCCGCCAGGGCCGTGATGCAGCGCTCGGCCGGCGGCTCGTAGTCAGGCGGGTCGCCGAGCGGGAACAGCTTGTGCAGGTTGGCCCGCAGCAGCTGGACGAAGCCGGTTGGCTCGGGCTCCTCACCGAGAATGGCGGCGCGCACTTCGGGCGTGCGCAGCCGCGCCACCCGCTCGTCGAGCGGCAGGTCGGCAATCGCCAGGTAGGCGCGGTGGTGCGCGAAGGGGTGCGTGACCGACTGGAACCCGACCATCAACGACGTCGGCTTGCCCGCCACCTGGGGCACCAGCCAGGCGCCGCGCCGGTTGGCTGCCACGCCACGGTCGATCCATTCGCGCCACAGCTCGGGGTTGAAGTCCGCCTGGAGCACCTGGTACGTCACGGGCACGCCGGCGCGGGTTGAGATCTCCGACATCCAGGCGAACTCGTGGTCGAGGTCCCACATGTCGCTCGCCACCGAGAAGACACGGTGCCCCGCCTTGCCGAGCGCCTCGCCGATGGCGATCAACTCGTCGGACGCCGCAGTGGTGCCGGCCGCCAGCTCGCCGTCCTTGGCGCGGTGCAGGATCGTCCGCGTCGACGAGGCACCGATGGCGCCGGCGTGCACTGCCTCGCGCACGATGGCCGCCATCTCGGCGATCTCTTCGGCCGAGGCGGTGTCGTTGGCCCGTCCTTCGCCGAGGACGTAGGCGCGCAGTGCGCCGTGCGGCACCAGGCTCGCCACGTCGAGCACCCGGGGCGTGCGCTCCACCTCGTCGAGGTACTCGCCGAACGTTTCCCAGTTCCAGTTCATGCCCTCGGCCAGCGCGCTGCCCGGGATGTCCTCGACACCCTCCATCAGCTGGATGAGCCAGGCGCGGTCCGACTCGCGCGCCGGCGCGAAGCCAACGCCGCAGTTACCCATCACGACCGTGGTCACTCCGTGCCAGCCCGACGGCGACACCTCGGGATCCCACGTGGCCTGGCCGTCGTAGTGCGTGTGGATGTCGACCCAGCCCGGCGTCACCAAGAGGCCGTCGGCGTCGATCTCGCGTCGCCCGCGTCCGTCGACCTTGCCCACGGCCGTGATGAGGCTTCCGTCGATGGCGACGTCGCCGGCGACGGTCGGGCGTCCCGAGCCGTCGGCGATCGTGCCGTCTCGGATGACGAGGTCGTGCATGTGTGCTCCTCTCGGGCGAACCGGGTCCCGCGAACCGGTCCGGCCGCCTCCTCGATGGGGACGGAGGGGGCGGCGGCTACACCCAGCTTCGCAGCTTTTCGATTGCGGCAACCGGATCGGGGCCGAGCGGCGTGACGCTGAGGTGGGTCACGCCCGCCTCGGCGAGCGCGGCCACCCGCTCCTTGATGTAAGACTCGGGCCCGCACAGCGACAACGCCTCGAGGAGCTCGGCGGGCACCAGCGCCGCCGCCTCCTTCTTCTTGCCCGACAGATAGAGCTCCTGGATCTCCGCCGCCTCGGCCTCGTAGCCGTAGCGGCAGGCGAGCGCGTTATAGAAGTTCTTGCCCTTGGCGCCCATGCCGCCGATGTAGAGGGCGAGCATGGGACGGTTGAGCTCGCGTAGCGGGGCGACGTCGGCCTCCTCGCCGATGGCGAGCAAACCTCCAGCGGCGATCTGAAGCGCGCCGAGCGCGGGATCACGCTTGGCCGCGCCCTCGGCCAGTGAGGGGCCGAAGACCTCCTTGACCTTCTCGGGCACGAAGAAGATGGGGAGCCATCCTTCGGCCACCTCTGCCGTCATCGCCACGTTCTTCTCGCCGAGCGCGGCGACCCAGATGGGGATGCGCGGGCGGACGGGATGGTTGATGATCTTGAGCGGCTTGCCGAGACCCGTCCCCTGCCCCTCTGGCAGCGGGATGTGGTACGACGCGCCGTCATGGGTGAGCGGCGCCTCGCGGGCCCACACGTCGCGGCAGATCTCGATGATCTCGCGCGTGCGGCCAATTGGACGGTCGTAGGGCACGCCGTGGAAGCCCTCGATCACCTGCGGACCGGACGCGCCCAGCCCGAGGATGGCGCGCCCACCCGAGAGCGCGTCGATCCCGGCCGCCGTCATGGCAAGCAGCGTCGGCGTGCGGCTGTAGATGGGGAGGATCGCCGAGCCGATCTCGAGCCGCTCGGTCTTGGCGGCCAGGTAGCCCATGAAGCTCGGTGCGTCGAAGCTGTAGGCCTCGGCGACCCACACCACATCGAGGCCGACCTTTTCCAGCGCGGCGGCCTGCTGCGCGGACTCCTCGTGGCCTCCGGCGTAGTTGAGGGTCATGGAGAGCTTCACGGGGTCGTTCCTTTCGTGGGCGGCCGACCGGGTCGGGCTTGGTCGGAGTCGGGCTTGGTCGGAGTCGGGCTTGGTCGGGGTCGGCCTGGGCCAGGTCCGGTAAAAGAGTGTACTGAACTTCGGCTGGACCGTACCCGTAGCATCGCAGGGATGACGAGTGACGGGCGCATGGCCGAACGAGGCGAGGGCGCCATTGCCTTCGTCCTGTTCGACCTGGGGGGCGTCCTCATCGACCCCGGCGGCGTCGAGCCGATGCGCCAGCTGAGCGGCCTGGCCTCCGAGGAGGAGGTCTGGGCCCGCTGGCTCGGTTGCCGCTGGGTGCGCAGCTTCGAGGCCGGCCGGTGCACCCCGGAGGAATTCGCGGCGGGCGTGGTGGACGACTGGGAACTCGACCTGGCGCCGGCGGCCTTCTTGAACGAATTCGCCGGGTGGCCGGGACTGCCCTATCCCGGAGCCATCGACCTGGTGTCGGAGGTGCGCGAGCGGGTGTCGGTGGGCTGCCTCTCGAATACAAACGCCTTGCAGTGGCAGTCCAACTACGAGGCAACGCCGATCACCGAGGCGCTGGCCTACCGCTTCCTCTCTTTCGAGCTCGGCCTGGTCAAGCCCGACCGCGAGATCTTCGACACCGTGGCGGACGCGCTGCCCGTCCCGCGGTCGCGCGTGCTCTTCGTCGACGACAACGCCGTCAACATCGAGACGGCGGACGCGGCCGGGTTCGTGGCCGAGCACGTCCGCGGCGTGGACGGCGCCCGTGGCGCGCTGCTCCGGGCGGGGGTGCTAGAGGGCTGAGCTCGATTCGGGCGGCGGACTGTGCGGTCGGGCGTCGTGCGAATGGGTGCAAGGGGACCCGCGTGTGCCAACATGCCCCGCATGGTTGCCAATGGGCCGATGCTGCGTCTCCTGCCGCGCCTCAGTGACGACGTGGCCTTCTTCTGGACGTCGGGCGCGGACGGAGTGCTGCGTTTCTTGCGCTGCAACACGTGCGGCTTCTTCATCCATCCGCCGGGCCCCGTGTGTCCGCGTTGCCTCAGTCGTGACCTGGGCCCACAAGAGGTGAGCGGCCGCGGCCGCGTCGAAACGTTTACCGTCAACTACCAGCAGTGGGTCCCTGGCAGTGACCCCTACATCATCGCCTGGGTGTCCATCGACGAGCAGCCTGATGTGCGTCTGACCACCAACCTCGTCGACGTCGAGCCCGAGGACGTGCACATCGGCCAGCCGGTGCGGGTCGTCTTCGAGCAAGTCGAGGACGTCTGGGTCCCTCTCTTCACACCGGCGGATGCCGCGGATCCCGCGGATCCCGCGGGGGCGGCCGGCCGGGTGGAGGCGTCGTGAGCCCCTTGCGGCCGGGTGAAGAGCCCATGGAGCGCCGAGCGATCATCTCGGGCATCGGCCAGTCCGACGTAGGGCGCCGGCTCGGGCGAACCGACCTGGACCTGACCATTGAGGGGGCGGAGGCGGCCATCGCGGACGCGGGCCTCACCCGCGACGACATCGACGGCCTCTCGACGTACCCGGGCATGGGCGCGGGCACCGCGGGCTTCGCCGGGCCATCCTCGCCCGAAGTGCAAGACGCCATGGGCCTCTCGCTCAACTGGCACGACGGCGGAGGTGAGGGCGCGGGGCAGATGCGCGCCGTGCACTCGGCCGCGCTGGCAGTGGCGGCCGGCCTGGCGCGTCATGTCCTGGTCTACCGGACCGTGACGGAAGGTTCCGCCCAGGGCGCCGGCGGCCGCCAAGGTATCGGTGGCGGCGGTGGCGGGGGAGGCAACATTCCCCGCTTTGGCGGTTTCATGCAGTGGTCCATTCCATACGGCGCCGTTTCGGCGGCCAATTGGCTCGCCATGGTGGCTCAGCGCCGCATGCACGAATTCGGCCTGACCCGCGAGCAGCTTGGGGCCATTCCCATCAACAACCGGGCCAACGCGGCGCTCAACCCCAAGGCGATCTACACCGACCCGATGTCGATGGACGACTACCTCGCGGCGCGCATGATCACGACACCACTCTGCCTCTACGACTGCGACGCGCCGTGCGACGGCTCGACCGTCGTGATCGTGTCGCACCGCGACTTCGCAGGCGATATCGACCACCCGGCCGTCCAGATCAACGCTCTTGGCACCGCGCTACGGGGCCGCCCCAGTTGGGACCAGTTCGACGACATGACCTCCATGGCCACGCGCGACGCCGCCGCCTCCATGTGGGAGCGCACCGAACTGAAGCCGACAGACGTCGACACGGCCCAGCTCTACGACGGGTTCTCCATCTTGACGGTGGTGTGGCTCGAAGCGCTCGGCTTCTGCGGACGCGGCGAGAGCGGCCCGTTCATAGAGGGTGGGGCGAACATCGCCCGCGACGGGCTCCTGCCCCTCAACACGAACGGCGGTCAGCTCTCGGGCGGCCGCCTACACGGCTTCAGCCTCATCCACGAGGCGTGCGTGCAGCTCCGTGGCGAGGGTGGTGAGCGCCAGATCGTGCGGCCCGGCGGACGTGCGCCCGAGGTGGCGGCGGTGGCCAACGGCGGCGGCCCGATCGCCGGCACGATGCTGCTCACGCGGGGGGTCAGCTCGTAGGGCCCCCGCCGAGTCTCGCCGCGGCGATCGGCGAGGCGTTGTCTAGGTCGGCTTCGTCCCTGCGAGGTGATGGGCCGCCCGCGACGCCAGCGCCACGAGTGTCAGGGTCGGGCCGTAGCCACTCGCGGTCACGAACACCGACGAATCCGCGATCACGACGTTGTCGAGGGAGTGCACCCTCCCCCACCGGTCCACGACCGATGTCTCCGGGTCATCCCCCATCCGAGCCGTGCCGATGACGTGGCGGCTCTCGGGGACGGGCGTCGCGCCGATGCCGTGGTACGACACGCCCGGCGACGACGTGTGCAGGACCCACTCCGCCCCCATCTCTTCGAGCACCGACTGCAGGATCTTGCCGTGGTACTTCGACGCCGCCAGCTCATGGCGCCCTGGGTTATAGGTGACCCGCGCCACCGGGTAGCCACGCGCGTCGCGGATGGACGGGCTGAGGTCAACCGTGTTGGTGGCGTAGGGCAAGTCCTCGCCCTGCATGATGAAGGCCCACATCCGTTCGCGCAGGTTCGAGTCGCGCATCACCTGGGCGTGCATACGGCCCCAGGGCGAGTGCCGCGCCTCCATGATCGGGAAGCCGCCGCCGCTGTGCTCGACGAGGCCACCGCGGAACCACGGCAACCCCGCGTCTGCTGCCGCCTTCCGTGACCTGTCGTCTTGCACCATCGCGTCGTCGTGCACGTGGGTGACGGAGCGGCCCTTGTGCGGGTGCAGGCGCATGTCGGGGAAGTGACCGACCACGATCGTCTGGAAGTGCACCATCAGGTGACGCCCGATGAGGGGGTGCTCGATGCCCGAGAGCAACAAGATGCGCGGCGTCTCGATGGCGCCGCCCGCCACGATCACCAGGTTGGCGTCCATCGTGTGCAGATCGCCCTCGGCATCGATGTACTCGACGCCGGTCGCCCGTCGTCCGTCTGTGATGATCCGGCTGACGTACGTCTCCGCCATGAGCTCGGCCTTGCCGGTGGCCATCGTCTTGGTCAGCAACGCCACGGGGTCGCCCTTGGCGTGGATGGGGCAGCCGAAGAACGCGCAGTAGCCGCAGTTGTTGCAGGCCGGCCTGCCGTCGTATGCGATGCTGTTGGCCGCCGTCGGCGCCTCGTAGGGATGCAGGCCGATCTTTCTCGCGGCCTCCGAGGACAGGAGGGCGCCGTACATCGGCGCCCCCGGCGGCATCGGATAGGGACCCGAGCGCCAGGCGGCGAACGGGTTCGCGCCCTCCCGCCCGGACACGCCGATCGCCCGCTCGACCTCGGCGTAGTACGGCTCCATCTCGTCGTAGTCGAGTGGCCAGTCGTCGACGGTCGCATCCTGCTGGGGGCCGTACGTCGAGAGGAGGCGGAAGTCCTCCTCGCGAAAGCGCGGGACCTTGCCGTCGGCATGGGTGCCCCCGCCTCCTACCGTCGTCGGAATGGAGTTCACCTCGCCGACGTGGGTGTGCTCACCCTCGTCCGCGGAGCGGCGGAACGTACGCGGCTCGACGAGTGGGTCGGGGCCGAGGAAGAAGCGGGAGATGAACTTGATCTCGTCGTTCGAGTAGTCACCCGCCGGCTTCGTCAGATCGTCGGGGTCGAGCAGGTGGTTGCGACCCTTCTCCATGATCACCACCGACCGCCCGGCACGCGTCAACACCTCGGCCGCCGTGGCGCCGCCGGGTCCCGACCCGATGATGATGGCGTCTGGCGTCATGTCGCTCACGGTTGGGAGACCTCCGCGTCGCTGTAACCCCGTGGCTGTACGTCTCCCTCGTAGTCGATGTAGGACCACCCGACGCAGTCGCGGTTCCCGCCGTATTCCGGCGCCCCGTACATGCCCTCGCAGGCGTGCTGCCACAGCAGTTCGCAGAACTCCTCGTGAGCACGCAGCCGCCGGCGCTGCTCCTTGGCCTCGACTTCGGTGAAGTCCTGGCCGAGCGCGGCCAAGCCCTCCCGGTAGCGCTGCTGGAGGCCGATGACGGGACCGTTGAACTCGCGCTCGGGCTTCCCCAACGACCCCTCGATCCGCATGCGCCAGGCCAGTTCGTCCAGCTTGGACAGCCTTTGGAAATGGCCGAACCCGGCCGCGCCACCCTTGCGTCCCGAGGTCGGGCCACCGGCCCAGATCCGCGGCGGGTCGAAGCTGAAGGCGCCGAGGAACCCGTCGATGTAGTCGGCCACCCCCGCCTCCTCGGCCCCTGGGTGGTCCTCGGCCGAGGGCAACATCTGTGCGCAGGCGGCCCGGAGGGTCGCGTACTCCTGTTCGGTGAGCCAGATGGGCATCGGGCCAACGTAGCCTCGCCCGCACCCCAATTGCTGACGTTGCCGTCAGGTTCGGACAGAGGGGCGGCGGTGGTGCGCGGCCCTCGTCAGGGCTTAAAGGCGCACCCGTCCCAAAACGAGACGAGCCGGTGCCGCAGCCGGCCCCGGAGCTCGATCGTCAAGACATGCGGCCCGGCCTCAGGATTTCCCCGGTAGCGCACCGAGAGGTCGCCGGCGCCCGCGGGCACGGTGGCGAACTCGGCCGCGTCACGTGGCGCATCGGTCGTCGTGTCGATCAGGACGAGAGGACCGCTGCAGCACCGATGCTCGTGCGCGCGCACGTACACGACCCCGCTCCTGGCGCCGGCATAGGCCTTGGCCTCGTCGGAGACAATGACCTCATCGACTCATCGTACGGGGATGGAGGGCCGCACCCGACGGTGGAGGAGCCTCAGGCGGCGTCGTCGGGACCTGCCCCCGTCGGGCGCTCGTGCGCTGCGGATCCTTCCTGACCACCCTCTTCGAAACCGATGTCGGCCTCGAAGTCCGGGAGCGCGCCGACGTGGTGCGCAAACCACAGCAGGGCACGCTCGCCCTCGTCGAGCAACTCGCAGACGACGTTGCCCGTTTCGCTTGCGCCCAGATCGACGAGGCGGCACCAGTTGGTCATCAGCCGGAAACCGGGCCCCCGGTAGTGCCGCCCGACCAACCTGGCCGGCACCGCCGGCATCCGCAGGAACCACGCCACCAAGCTGCCGGCGACCTCGGGAAAAAGCGGGCGATGACGAGTGACCTCGTCGTACTCCCCCGTCACCACACGCGCAACGTTCTCCAGCGCCTCGGACTCGGGTTCGAAGTAGCGCGAGTGCGCGGACACTTCCGGATGGCCCTCGGCATTGGTGCTCATCCGCGTGCCACCGAAGCTCGGCGAGCTCGGCGTCGCACCGAAGATCCCAAGCTCGGCGATGACGTCTCCCGGTGCCTGTTCGGCGAAGAAATGGGACCGCTCGATGTGGAGGTCGCGCAGCTCGTCAACGGTCATGCCGGGACTCCCCGCAACCACGACATCGGTCACCTCGAGGCCGCAGTCGGCCAGCGCAGCACCCGTCACGATGGAACCGAAACTGTGCGCCACGATGGTCAAGGACTGCTCCGGCTCGAGGTCGAGGGATTCCACGAAAGTGGTCAGGTCGGTCGCCGCGGTGACCAAGTCCTGGTTGCACTCGATGGATCCCGCGGCGGCGGCCAGGACGTCGACCGGATTGTCGTAGCCCTTCCACAGGATCACCGCGGTGGACGGGCGAGGCATCGAACAGGTTCATGGCATCAGGGACCCAGTCGTCGCGCAGATTGGTGCCATCCCCCACTCCAGGGACGACGACAGCCACGTGTCGCGCCGTCTCGACGTCGCCGAACAAGACCGCATAGTGCTGCAGCTGCGGGCGGTAGAGAAGAATGGCCCCGCCCGACGAGATGAGCGTCTCCAACACCGTCACCCTTCCGGTGTCGCTCTCCGCGCTCGCCGCGGCGAGATCCATCTTGACCGCGGCGAGGTTGCTCGCGGCCCGACGGGCCAACAACTCCTTTCCGCGCATGCACCAATTTACGCTGCACCCATCGCCAAGCGGTGATGCCCCACTAACCTGACCTTCGTGGGTGAGGCCTTGGCCGTCCTCGCGGCTGTCCTGTTCGCCTTCGGAACGGTGCTGCAGCAGAAGGGCACGCTGACGACCGCGGCAGCCGAAGACGACCCACGTTTCTTGTTACAGATCGTGCGCCGTCCCGTCTGGCTGGCTGGTGCGGTCTGCCAATCCTCCGGATGGGTGGTGCAAGCAATGGCCCTCGACCGGGCGTCGCTGGTCGTCGTGCAGTCGCTGACCGCATTGAGCCTGGTGATCGCGTTACCCCTCGGGATGCTCCTCACCAACCAGCACGTCGGTCGCCGCGAGTCGACCGGCGCCTGCCTGGCCCTGATCGGTATCGTCTTGTTCGTTTCGGCCGGCCAGCCACAGGGCGGCACGACACGTCCGAGTGCGAGCGCGTGGTGGGCCGCATGTCTCGTCACCGGCTTCCTGGTCGCGATGCTCTTCGGATTAGGACGGCGCTTTACCGGTGCCGCCAAGGCCCTCACCTTCGGGGCGGCAGCCGGCCTCGGGTACGGCCTGCAAGCGGCCGTCACCAAGACTTTCGTCACCGAGATCGGCGGCGGCGTGCTGGGATTGCTGAGCAGCTGGTCGGTTTACGTGCTGATCATTTCGGCGGTGACGGGATTTGCCCTGCAGCAATCAGCTCTCAAAACGGGCGTCCTCGCTCCCGCGATGGCGTCGAGCAACTCTGTGACCCTGTTCTCCAGTGCGATCCTCGGCGTGACGGTGTACGGAGAGACACTCGCCAAGAGCGGCAGCGCCCACGCGGGCTCGACCGTCGTCGGGCCTGATCGTCGCCATCGTCGGCATCGCGCTCCTGGCCGGCTCGGAGGCGCCCCGGGAGGTGGCGTCGGGCGCGCCTGATCCGTCGCCGGTCACATGAGCCAGTCACGGGCGCGTGTGGCGCCCGTGTGGCGCCCGTGGCCGCACTAAGGAGGCCCGACCGTGCAGAGCATGGCCGCAACGGCCACTTTCGTCAGCGCATGGTGGGAGTACATCGTCTTGTTCGTCGCTGTCGCCGCCTCGTGGGCAGGCGTGCCTTTCATCGGCGCAGCCGCGCTGGGTGTCGCCGGCGTCGCCGCCAGCCAGGGGAGGCTCGGACTGGTCCCGGTGGTGGTGGTGTCGACCGCTGCGGGTGAAGTGGGCGGCCTCATCGGCTACGCCATCGGCAACCGGTGGGGCCGCCAGATTTTGCAGCGACCAGGCAGGCATCAAGAGGGACGCCAGAAGTTGGTCGACCGTGGCGAGCGCGCGTACGCGCGCTGGGGCAGGCTGGCGGTGTTCTTCACTCCCGCCGTCGTTTCGGGTACGGCGAAGATGGAGCATGGCCAGTTCGTGTTCTGGAATCTCATCGCTTCGCTCGCCTTTACCATCGCAGTGGCGGCCAGCTGGTTCGGCCTCGGCAAGATCTTCTCGGGCAACTTCTCGGCCCACGACATCGGCACCCTGATCGTGGGCCTCCTCGTTGGCGGGCTCGTCATGGCGCTGTTCGTTCGGCACCGGCGCCACACTGCCGCCCGCCGCGCACAACGAACGGACCAGATGTAAGTTGGGTCGGGCGGACCACTGTCCGGCCCGTGCGGTGGCGCGTTCAGCGTGGCAGCCCGAGGATCCTCCCGGCGATGATGTCACGCTGCACCTGCGACGTCCCCCCGGCGATACCCGCTGCCTTGCTCCACAGCCACTGCCTCGCCCAGGGCCCGGCTTCGGCCGACGTGGGATCGCGTCCGGTGACCATGAGGGCTGCGCCGGCCATGCCCTGCGTCATGGCCGTCCAGGTCAGCTTGATCCAGCTGGACTCGGGTCCGGGCTCCTCCCCGCGTCCGAGGCGCGTGAGGGTGCGCAGGTTGTGCAACCGAAGAACGTTGAGATCGATGTAGGACTGCGCGAGCGCGTCCGCCACCAACGGATCGTCCAGCGAGCCATTGGTCCGCGCTTCCTCGTAGAGGCGGGCCAGGTACATCTCGTGCACCACCTGCTCTTTGAATGGGAAGTTTGTGCCCCTCTCGTGGGCCAGCGTGGAGCCTGCGACCGTCCAGCCCTGCCCCTCGACGCCGATGACGTGTTCGGCCGGGACGAAGACGTCGCTGAGGAAGACTTCATTGAACTCCGCGTCGCCGGTCATCTGCACCAGCGGACGCACCTCCACCCCGGGATCGGCCATGTCGACGATCAGCGCCGTGATGCCTTGCTGGGGACGCGCCGCCTCGGGGTCGGTGCGGGCCAGGCACAGGCCCCACGTGGCGAACTGGGCGTAGGACGTCCACACCTTGCGACCCGTGACGAGGTACCCGCCGTCGACCGCCGTGCCACGGGTCGACAACGAGGCCAGGTCGCTTCCGGCATCAGGCTCGCTGAACAGCTGACACCAGATCTCTTCGGCCGAGAGGATGGGCGGCATGTAGCGGAGGCGCTGGTCTTCGGTCCCGTGGGCGAGCAGGGTCGGTCCGACCAGGTTGATCCCGACGCGGTTCACCGGCTGGGGGGCCGCCGAGCGCGCGTATTCGCTTTGGTAGAGCGCGACCTGGACGGGTGTGGCGCTCCGCCCGCCGTACGCGCTCGGCCAGTGCACCCCGACCCATCTCTCCGCAGCGAGGGTCGCCTGCCACTGCCGGCCCCAGGCAACCTCGTCGGCCACGTCGACGAAGGGAGGTGGCTCGTGGGGATGATCGGCCAACCAGTCGCGGAAGGACGACGCGAACGCCTCGTCCTCTTTGTTCAGCGCGAGATCCACGCCATACCCAGTGACGAACCTGACATCGGCGTCACGTTAGTGGGCGCCGGATAGGGTGCCCTGCCGTGACGATGCGCCTCCGCCCCACGTGGGTGCCCAGCCAGGCCCGGACGTACCGGCGGCCGGGCGGTCCGTGGGACGTACCCGTGCTCGATGCGGTGATGACCATCAACGGCGGCGAAGTCGTCGACGGCGACGACGCGGGTCTCCGCCACCGAGGTCGAGACTCTCGTGGCCGCGGTGGCTGGAGGTCTGCGATCCAGGGGTGTGCGGCGCGGCCAGGCCGTCGCGTGGCAGGTTCCCAACAGCCTGGCCGCCGTCGTCCTGACCCGGGCCTGCTGGCGCATCGGCGCCGTCGCTGCCCCGCTGCTCCACTCGTTCGGCGCGGCAGAAGTCGAAGGTGCACTGGCACAGATCGACCCTGCGCTCGTCGTCGAAGTGGCGCCCGATGCGATCTCGGGACCCGCCGCACTCGCCGAGGCATTGGGCGGCCCGCCCGTCAGCTCGGGCAGCATCGCCACGCAGCCCTCGGACGTCGCCGTCGTCCTTTTCACGTCCGGATCGACCGGAGTCCCCAAGGCGGTGCTGCACACGCATCGTGGGCTCAGCTGGAAGGCGACGCTGATGGCGACTGTCCACGGTCTGGACTCGTCCGACACCGTGCTCATGCCCGCCCCGATGGCCCACATTTCGGGGTTGCTCAACGGCGTGCTCGTGCCCGGGGCGGCCGGCCTGCGCGCCGTGCTCGTCCGGCGCTTCGACCCCGGCGAGGCGGTGGCCCTGGTCGCGCGCGAACGGGTCTCGTTCATGGCGGGCCCGCCGACCTTCTTCATCGCGATGGCGCGTGCCATGGCCGAAGGCACGGACGCGGACGTCTCCTCGGTGCGGCTGGTGTCAAGCGGCGGCGCCTCCGTCACGCCGGCCTTCATCGAAGACACCGCCCGGACCTTCGACTGCCGCGTGAAACGCACGTATGGGTCGACGGAGGCGCCCACGGTCACGACGAGCACCAACGACGACCCCTTCGACAAGGCCCGTGACACCGACGGCCGCGCGGTCGGCGACGTCGAGCTCCGCATCTCCGAGGCCGAGACCGGGGCCCGGTTGCCCGCGGGAAGGCCGGGCGAGCTCTGGGTCCGCGGTCCCGAGATGTTCGCGGGATACGCGGAGAGCGCCCAGACCGACGCGGTCATCGCACACGGAGGCTGGTTCCGCACCGGGGACCTGGCGACCGTCGATGCAGATGGGTGGCTACGCATCGTCGGACGGTTGAAGGACGTCATCATCCGCGGCGGTGAGAACATCTCTGCGTCCGAGGTCGAGGCTGCGCTCGAAGCACACCCCGATGTCCAGCACGCGGTGGCGGTCGGCTATCCCGACTCCCTCATGGGCGAACGCGTCGCCGCCTTCGTTGAGACGGGGGCTCCCTTCGACCTCGAGGAGTGCCGCCGCTGGTTCGCCAGCCGCGGCATCGCCAAGTTCAAGACGCCCGAGAAGGTGCTGCGCCTCGAGAGGCTGCCCCTGCTCGGCTCGGGAAAAGCAGACCGCGCCGAGCTGCGGCGGCTCGCCGCGGCCCGCTGACGCGCCTGTAGCGTTGGCTCAATGCCCCGTCGCAACCTCCTTCCGCTCGTGCTGGTGGGCGTCCTCGTCGCCCTGGCGCTGGCCTTCGCCTTCATCGGTGCGTCGTCGGCACCCAGCGGGGCCACGCTGACCGTACAGAACGCATCGAGCACGACTTTCGGATCGCCGACAGGGTCGACGTCGTTCACGATGGATCTGGTCGCATCGGTGTCCGCGGGTGCCGGCAGCGGAACGGTGAGCCAGGTGCGCCAGATCCGTTACGCCCCGCCAAACCACATGGCGGTGTACCAGGTGACCTCGACGACGCGGTACCTCGGCGTGCTCAATCCGGCCGCCATCACCTGTGCGCTCAGCTCGTATACGGCGATCGTCGGCGGGGCCACGCCGTGGACGCCGAGCGGGCGCGCCTACACGCGCACCGAGAGCCTCGCCGATTACTCGTCACGGGTGCCCGCCGTGAGCACGACGTCGTGCGAGCCCCGTCAGAGCACCGTCGCGGGCACTGTCCACGAACGGGCCAGCGTCATCGCGGGCTACCTCGTGGGCGTCCGGCTCACCATCGACGTGCCACCCCAGAAGCTCAGCAACGGCACGTCGGGGGCCTATGGGACCGAGGGCGAGGCGCTGGTCATGCTCAGGATCAACGGGCAACAGACCCGGCATCTCGCATCCTGACGCCGCCCTGCGACGCCGCCGGCTCTCGACGGCCTCGACAGCCGGCGTCGCGTGCTCAAGACAGGGGTTGTCCGGCGTCGAGGCGGGCGCGCAACATGGCGGCGATCCGGTCCCGGTGGAACGCGGCGTCGCCGTAGCTCACCTGATCGAGCTGCGCCCGCTTCACGAAGAGGTGCATGTCGTGCTCCCAGGTGAAACCGATCCCCCCATGGACCTGCAGGCCGGTCCCCATGATCCGCCGCGACGCGTCGGAGCACCATGCCTTGGCCATGCTGGCCGCCAGCGACCGCTCGCTGTCGTCGGCGGCCGCGCACCAGGCGGCGTAGTAGACGGTCGATCGCATGCCCTCGACGTCGACGAGCGCGTCGGCGAGCATGTGCTTGACCGCCTGGAAGGACCCGATGGGCTTGCCGAACTGCACGCGGTCCTTGGCGTACTCGACCGCCATGGCAAGGACCCGGTCGGCCGCACCCAGCATCTCGGCTGAGGTCAGCGTGGCCGCGCGGTCAAGAACGAGTCGGGCGTCCTCGTCGCCGCCCAGTCGGAGCGCAGGCGTCCCGTCGAAGCGCAGGACGCCGAGCTCTCGCGTGCGATCCATCGCCGGCACGGCGGACGGACGCCCAACGCTCCTCAGATCGACGCAGTAGGTGGCATCGCCGGTGACCACCACGGCGACGTCGGCCGAGGGCGCGAAGATCGTGGGCGCGGTCGTGCCTTCCAGGCGCACGTCGCTTCCCCCGCCATCTAACACGGTGACGGCATCTCCCCGCGAGCACGCGACGCAGCCGACGGCGCTGCCCTCGGCGAGCGCGGCGCGCCAGTCCTTGGTGCCGGACTCGGCCCGGGCGTCGGGGGTGCTCAGTGCACCGAGGGCCACCATCGACGGCAGAAACGGCGCTGCGACGAGGCGCCGGCCGATCTCCTCGCAGAGCACGGCGACCTCGACGGCGCCGAGCCCCAGGCCGCCCTCGTCCTCTGGCACCTCTATGGCGAGCCAACCCTGGTCCGTCATCGCCGACCACGCGTCGGCGTCGTACCCGCTCGGCGTGTCGGGTCGCGAGGCCGGTGTGCGCTCGGCGTCACCGGCACCGGGCAGCGTGCCGACGACCGCACCGGTCCCCACCCGCGCGCGCAGCGCGTCGTGACCGGCCATGCGGTCGAGGAGCGTGGCCGCGGCCTCGCGGAGGGCCTGCTGATCGTTCGAGAGGTCGAAGTCCACGGCGGCGCAGTCTACGGTCATCCCTGACACGGGTGTCACCCGTCGCGGCGCCTGTGCCATGCTGCGGCGGATGGATCTGCGGACCACCCCCGAGCAGGAGGCGTTGCGAGACGCGTTCCGGGCTTGGTTGATGGAGTATCTCCCATGGCCCTACGGCGTCGGGCTCCCGCCCCGCTTCGACGACCTTGCAGAGACCGTCGCGTTCGGGCGGCGGTGGCAGGCCGACCTGGCGGCCGATGGGTGGGTCGGGGTGACATGGCCCCAGGAGTACGGCGGCCGCGGCCTCGGGGCGCTCGAGAACTACGTCGTCATTGAGGAGCTGGCCCGCGCCCGTGCCCCCGAACTCGTGGGCCGGATCGGGATCAACCTGGTCGGTCCGACGTTGTTGGCCCACGGGACCGAGGAGCAGAAGGACCGCTTTCTCCCCAAGATCCTCTCGGCCGACGAGCTGTGGTGCCAGCTCTTCAGCGAGCCTGACGCAGGGAGTGACCTGGCGTCGCTCACGACCCGCGCCGTCCCGGTCGACGGCGGGTACCGCGTGAGCGGGCGCAAGGTTTGGACGTCGTACGCCCAGTTCGCCGACTGGGGTCTCTGCCTCACCCGCAGCGACCCCACTGCGCCCAAGCGCCAGCAGGGCATCACCGCGCTCATCATCGACATGCACGCCGAGGGCGTCGCGGTGCACCCGCTCGTGCAGTCGACCGGTGAAGCGGAGTTCAACGAGGTTGAGCTCGACGACGTGTTCGTCCCCAACGAGCGGCGCGTCGGCACCGAGGGTGAGGGCTGGACGGTCGCCGGCTCCACGCTGGCGCATGAACGCGGCATCAACCCGCGCCAACTCGTGATCCACTCCCAGCTCATCGAGGAGCTCTTGCGACTGGCCAACGACAACGGGAGCTTCGACGACTGGCGCCTCCGCCAGCAGTTGGCCCAGGCAGCCGTCGAAGTGCGGCTCTTCCAACTGCACAACTGGCGCTCGCTCACCCGGCTCTCGAAGGGTGAGGCGCCGGGGCCCGAGGGCAGTGCGCTCAAGCTCTACTGGAGCGAGATGTCCAAGCGGCTCCACGCGACGGCGCTCGACGTCCTCGGTCCGGCCTCCCCGTTGTGGGAGGGCGCGCCGGGGAACCCGGCCGACGGGGCGTGGCAGCGATCGTGGCTCTATTACCAGGCCTCGTCGATCTTCGCCGGGACCAACGAGATCCAGCGCACGCTCGTCGGCGAGCGCGGTACTCGGCCTCCCCCGCGGATGAGCGTCCGCACGATGACCCGGCCGCGGCAGGATGGGTGGCGACGAGAGGTTGGGTGACATGGCAGCAGACTTCGAGGCAATCCTCTACGAACAAGACGGTGCGGTGGCCACCATCACGATGAACCGTCCCGAGATGGCCAACGCGCAGGACTCGCGGTTGATCGACGAGATCGACGCCGCACTGGACCTGGCCGACGCGAACGATGACGTGCGCGTCGTGATCCTCGCGGGAGCGGGCAAGCACTTCTCCTCCGGCCACGACCTCAAGGCGATCGTCAGTGGCGAGGGAGCTGACCCGTGGGTCGCCCTGCGCGAGACGCCCGAAGGCAAGTTCTTACACGAGAAGACGATGTACTTCGACCGCTGCATGCGGATCCACGACTTCCGCAAGCCGACGATCGCCGCCGTCCAGGGCAGCTGCGTCGCCGCTGGCCTGATGCTGGCCGCCATGTGCGACCTGATCGTGGCGGCCGACGACGCTGTCTTCTCGAACCCCGTGCTGCGGCTCACCGGGGCCGGGGTCGAGCTGCTGGTGGAGCCCTGGGAGCTCGGGATCCGCAAGGCCAAAGAGTTCCTCCTCACCGGCGAGACCATCGACGCGCAGGAGGCATGGCGCCTTGGTCTCGTCAATCGCGTCGTCCCCCGTGGCGAGCTGACTCAGCGGACGCGGGAGCTCGCGGACCGGATCGCGCTGGTCCCCGCCGTCACGGCCCAGACCGTCAAGGACACGCTGAACCAGACCGGGACACTGATGGGCAAACGCGACGCGCTCAAGTACCACTTCATGGCCCATCACTGGGTCCACAACACGGCCACGGCGCTCGACGCGCTGGCGGCACGCAAGGCCAAGGGCTCCATGAAGGAGGTCAAGGCGGAGATGGACGCGGGCGAGCCCCACGCGAAGACGTGAGCGAACCGGGGCCGGGCCCGCTCGAGGGCATCCGCGTCGTCGACGTCGGTACGCGCATCTCCGCGCCGTTCTGCGCGGGGCTGCTCGGCGAGCTCGGTGCGGACGTGATCAAGGTCGAGCTGCCGGGCGGGGGCGACTTCATGCGCACCATGGGACCCTTCGTGCCGGTCGACGACGGCCCCGGCTACTCGCTGTCGTGGGCCGTGGAGGGACGGGGACGGCGCGGTGTCACCTGCGACCTGCGCCAGCCCGACGGGAAAGAGCTCTTCAAGCGGTTGGTGGCGACAGCGGACGTGCTCTGCGAGAACTTCCGGCCGGGCACGATGGAACGATGGGGACTCGGGCCCGACGACCTGGACGACGACCTCGTCTACGTCCGCATCAGCGTGTTCGGGCAGACGGGCCCGTACGCGCCGCGCCCAGGTCTCGACCGCCTGGGCATCGCCTTCGGCGGGTTGTTGCACCTGACGGGTGAACCCGATCGCCCGCCGGTGCGGCCCGGCGTCACGGTGTCGGACTACCTGACTGGCGTCTTCGCTGCGTTCGCGGCGGTCTCTGCGCTCTACGGGCGCGACACCCGCCGCGGGACGGGCGGGGACGGCGGCACCGGGCCCGGCGCCGGAGACGAGTCGGGCGAACCCGGCGGCGACGTCATCGACGCGCCGCTCTACGGGTCAATCCTGCGGATCTTGGAGTGGACCCTGGCTGGCTACGACACGCTCGGCATCGTCCGCCAGCGCGAGGGCAACCGGCTCTCGCACTCGGCCCCGCTCGACAACTATCCATCCGCGGACGGCTTCTATGTCTGCATCGTGGCCGGATCGGACGCCAAC
Organism: uncultured Acidimicrobiaceae bacterium; assembly: GCA_963725895.1. GTDB lineage: Bacteria > Actinomycetota > Acidimicrobiia > Acidimicrobiales > RAAP-2 > Bog-473. Next base: position 989,646 of record CAVSAJ010000001.1, read on the forward strand.
TTCGCGCGTCTGTGCGCCGCGATGGGGCGGCCCGAGCTGACGAACGACCCGCGCTTCGTCAACCTGGCCGAGCGCGGCGCCCATGGCCGCGAGATCAACGGCCTGGTGACCGAGTGGACATCGAGCCTGACCGCCGAGGAGATCACCGCCCACTGCGTCGAGCACGACGTGCCCGTGGGCACCGCATACAGCGCGGCGGACATCTTCGCCGACCCCCACATGGCCGAGCGCGGCGACCTGGTCTCGGTCGAGGACCCGGTCATCGGGCCGGTGCGCCAGCAGGCCCCGTTCCCGCGTCTGGCGAGGCACCCGAGCCCGGTTCCCCGGGGTGCGCCACGCCTGGGCGAACACAATCACGAGGTGTGGTGCGGCCTGGTCGGGATCAGCGAGACCGAGCTCGCCGACCTCTCGGCCCGGGGCGTGGTCTGAGCTCGTCGGACCGGACGGGACTCCGCGCCAGTGCCCCAGCGTGGTGACGCAGCGTGGTGCCGCAGCGTGGTGCCGCGGCTCCTGCACCGAGGTCGGTCCTAGCCGGCGGAGCTGACCAAACGACCCATGTACGAGGCGCCGCCGAAGGTGAAGATCCCGCCGTCGGCCGCGGCCAACCAGTACCCGTTGGTCGCGTTGTCCGGTGCCATGCCCACGACCGGCGCGGCGAGCGCGACGCCGCCCGTCGATCCGTCGAAGGGAGCCTGACCGAAGGTGAAGATGCCGCCGTCGGAGGCGACGAACCGGTAGCCCGCTCCGTTGGGCGAGGACTCCATGCCCACGATGGGCTCGTTGAGCCTGAGGCCGCCGGTGCTGCCGAAGAAGGGTGCGTCATAGCTGAAGATGCCGCCGTCGGCTGCGACCTCCCAGTACCCTCCGGTCGCCGGGTCGCCGGCGATGCCGACGATGGGCTGGTTCAGCGCACGACCGCCCATGGAGCCGTGGAACGCAGCGTCACCGAAGCTGAAGATGCCGCCGTCGGAGGCAACGAGCCAGTAGCCCTTCCCGTCGCGGGTCGGCGTCATGCCGACGATCGGCTTGTTCAGTATCAGCGAGCCAGTCGAACCGTAGAACCCGGCGTCACCGAAGCTGAAGATGCCCCCGTCGGCGGCGACCAACCAATAGCCGCCACCGTCGGGGGTCGCCGCGATGCCGACGATGGGCGAGTTGAGCGGGCCCGACAGCGAGCCGAAGCTCTGTGCGGCGCCGAAAGCCGCCACCGTGCCACTGGCCTCGACCTCCCAGTACCCCGTGCCGTTGCTCAGCGGCGCGATGCCGACGGTTCTCGATCCGGACACAACCTCCGACGCCACCTGGCCCCATGTCATCGTGGCGTCGGTGGGAGCCGAACACGAGCTCACGAGGAGGGCGGCAAGGGAGCCGCCGGAGTAACCAGTCGCGGAGAACGCGGCGCCCATGGAGAGCACCGGCGCCCCCGAGGGGCAGTTGGGGAAGGAGTGCAAGATGATGTCGCGGTGGCCCCAGCACCCCGAGCTGTTGGAAGGACTGCAGGCGTCGTTGGTGGTCGACGAGCCGCTCCAGCCGTCGTCGTACATCCAGTAGTAGTCGGCCTCGAGCACCGATGACAGCCCGCCGGCCCAGATGGAGCCGCCGTAGGTGATCGGTGCGCCACCGGTGAGGTCTGACGGGAACGAGGGGTCGCCGCCCGCGTTGGCACCGCCTTGGGCATACCCATTCAGCTGCGTCGTGAGGTAGTCGATGGGCGGCAGACCGCGGTCGATGCGCTCAACGTTGATGACCGTGAAGAGTTGCTCGTCCAACGGCAGCGACGAGAGCGAACTCACCGAGGCGTCCAATGGGCCCACGCCTTCTTGGGCGCGAGCGTTGTTGATGGCCGTGATCCAATTGGTGCTGTCAGGCGGGATGTTGGCCGGCGGATTCGACGGAGGCAAAATGCCACTGGCCCCCGCGGACCCGCTCACGAGCCCCGCGCCGAGAGAGCTCATCACCAGTGCGCCGATAGACAGCAGAAGTGTCGCGATTCGACGACGGGCATGAGCATGCACGTTGCCTTCCCCCCTCTTGACTCCTCTTCGAATCGGTCAGTATGGGGAAAGAGCGTGAGAAATTGAATGGGACTAATGGACTAAATGCATCGCTCGTGCGCTGGTGAACGGTGGTGCGCGTGATAACGGCTCGTTGTTGTCTCAGTGTTGTGTCAACCGTTTCGCGCTCGCGCTTGCAACCCCGCCAGCCGATGCGTCGCGGAGCCTCTTGGTGACGCGCCAGCCGCGTCCGGCCAGGTCTACGCGCGATGCAGCCGCCGTCGTGGTCTCTGTCCGCACGGCGCGTCCGGGAGTGGCCGCAACCGTCCGGGGACACCCGTGCAACTGATCGCGTCGGGCGGAGGGGCGGCCACGTTGCCGGTTCGGATCGACTTCGGGCCGCCGCGGGCTGCATCGTCAACCCATGCACAACTCTGGGCGCGGGGACGTGTCGTTGTTCCTCCGGAGTGGACGGGCGCCCGCGTGACGCGCCGAAGGGTCAGCGCCGAGGGGTCAGCGCCGAGGGGTCAGCCCCGAGGCAGCCCGAGGACGCGCTCAGCGATCATGTTGCGCTGGATCTCCGAGGTCCCGCCCGCAATGGTGCCCGAGAAGGACCGCAGGTACTGGGTCGCCCAGGCGCCGTCGTAGAAGGACCCCATGGCCGTCTGGAACACCGGGTCCGGGTCGAAGTGGGCAAGGTCCCACTCGGTGAAGCGGTTGGGCCCGGGACCGTCGAGGTCGAGACCTTCGAGGCCCAGCGCCTCGCGCGCGAGCAAGCAGGCGCGCCGCTCGGCCTCGCTCGAGAAGAGCTTCAGCACCGCGTGCTCGGGCGGCATCTCGCCACGCGTCGCCTTGGAGAAGCCTCGGTAGCCGAGACAACGCATGGCCATGGTGTCGGTGGCGAGCTTCCCGATGGCCTCGGCCAGCCGGGGGTCGTCGCCGAGAATCCCCCCGCGCCCGTCGGGGCGCCGGGACAAGCGGACGAGGCCGCGCAGCGTGCGCTCCATCTTGGCCACGTTCATGATCCAGAGCATCCCGCGCTCGTGGTTGAGCGAACCCTGGGTGATCCGCCACCCGTTGTTGAGCTCGCCGAGGAGGTTCTCCTCGGGCACCTCGACGTCGGTGAAGAACACTTCGTTGAAGTCGGCGTGGTCGGGGTTGGTCAGCTCCGGCAACGGCCGGCAGGTGATGCCCGGCGTGCGCATGTCGATGATGAGCACGCTGATGCCACGGTGCTTCGGCGCCTCGGGGTCGGTGCGGACGTAACACATGCAGAAGTCCGCTTCATGGGCCCCCGATGTCCAGACCTTCTGGCCGTTGACGACGAACGCACCGTCGCGCCGCTCCGCCTTCGTCGCCAGTGACGCCAGGTCGCTGCCTGCGTTCGGCTCGCTCATGCCGAGGCACCACGTGATCTCGCCCTTGAGCGTGGGGATCGCGTACCGCTCCTTCTGCTCGTCCGTCCCGTACTCGACGATCGACGCCGCGCAGATGGAGAGGCCCTGCGGATTGAGTGACCGGGGCGCTTGGCGCGCCGCGATGACCTCGAAGTAGACCATCTGCTCCTCGGCCGTCGCGTTGCGGCCGCCGAAGTGGGGTGGCCAGCCCGGCACGAGGTATCCCGCGTCGAACAGCTCACGCTGAAATGTCCGCGCCCACTCGGGCAGGTGCGACGAGCTACGGCGCACCTCCGCCTGTGCCGCCTCGGCCGAGGGCAGATGCTCGTCCAACCAGGCTTCGAACTCGCGGCGGAACTCGGTCAGGTTCTCGTCGGGTGCGAGGCGCATGGGCAACTATGAAATCACGAACCCGGCTCGGGGTCGCGCGGCTGGCCGAGCATGCGCTCCGCGATGACGTTGCGCTGCACCTCGCTCGTGCCGCCGGCGATCGTGAGGCAGCGCGTCGAGAGGAAGCCCTCCTCCCACCGCTGTGCCTTGCCGTCCAGCACGGCGCCGTCGCCGCCGTAGAGCGCCATCCCCATCTCCTGCACACGCTGCTCGTGCTCCACGCCAAGCAGTTTCCGCACGCTGGAGCCGCTGCCCGGGTCGACGCCGGACAGGGTGCGCAAGGTGGAACGGTGGCCGAGCAACGCCACGGACTGTGCCTCGGCGATCAGGTGTCCGAGCCGCGTCTCGAGACTGGGCGCAACCCCCTGGCCCCGTTCGTGACGCCGCGCCACGGTCCTGATCAAGGACTCCACACCGTTGCCGAACGACGCACCAGACGACATGGAGACGCGTTCGTTGGCGAGCGTCGTCCTGCCGATGCGCCATCCGTCGCCCGGCACACCGACGACGGCGTCGTCGGGGACGAACACGTCGTTGAAGAAGACCTCGTTGAACATCGCAGCACCGGTGAGCTCACGCAGCGGCCGGATGTCCAGTCCCTCGGCGTGCATGTCAACAATGAAGTACGTGATGCCGGCGTGCTTCGGCGCGTCGGGGTCCGTGCGGGCGAGGCAGATGCCGAAGTCGGCGACCTGCGCCAGCGACGTCCACACCTTCTGGCCGTTCAGCACGTAGCCGCCTTCGACCCGCTCGGCCTTCGTGCTCAACGACGCCAGGTCCGATCCGGCTCCTGGCTCGCTGAAGAGCTGGCACCAGTTGAGCTTCCCGAGCAGCGTGGGCCGTACCCAGCGCTCTTGTTGCTCGGGCGTGCCATGGGCGATGAGCGTCGGCAGTGCCCAGGCGCCCACGGCGAGGTGCGGCCGCATCACACCGGCAGCGGCCAGCTCCTCGTCGATCACGAGCTGCTCGAGCGGCGAGGCGCCACGACCCCAGGGCGGCGGCCAGTGCGGCATGATCAGCCCAGCCTCCGCGATTGCGGCGCGTTGCTCGTCCGCCGGCACCGACGCGACGGCGGCCACCACGCTGCGGATCTCCTCGCGCACCGACTCGGCTTCCTCCGGGAGGTCCGAGGCCAGGTTGCGCCGTGCGCCGGTGACCGCCAGCGCGGCCACCGCGTCCTCGAGCGCACCGACGTCGCCCCCGGCGAGGAGTTGGAGGTTCGCCATGGCCCGCTTCAAGTAGAAGTGCGCATCGTGCTCCCAGGTGAAGCCGATACCGCCGAGGATCTGGATGCACTGCTTGGCGCAGTGGCCAGCCGCGTCGAGCGCGACTGCGCCGGCGATAAGGGCACTCAGCTCGCGGTCGTGGGCCGCGTCGACCGTGTCGCCGTCGGCGCCGCTGCTCGCCTCGTCTGCCTCGTCTGCCTCCTCTGCTGCCTCTGCCTCCTCTGCCTCCTCTGCCTCCTCTGCCTCCTCTGCCTCCTCTGCCTCGCTCCAGGCTGCCGCCGCGTCCCAGGCAACCGCCGCACACTGCTCGACCGCGACCAGCATGTCGGCCAAGGCGTGCTTGACGGCCTGGAACTGGCCGATGGGCCGTCCGAACTGCACGCGCACCTTGGCGTAGTCCGATGCCGTCTCGAGGCACCAGCGCGCCAGCCCCGCGCTCTCGGCGGCGGCGAGGGTGAGCGCCAGCGAGCGCACCTGGTCGCCCTGCACCCAGACTTGCTCCGCCGCTGGGATGGTGAGGCCGCCGGCCGGCATCTCGATGCTGGCGACGGACCGCGTGCCGTCGAGCGCCGGCAGCGACGACATCGACACCGGCGCGCCGGTCCCGCCGGCGCGGCGGTCGCGCAGGTCACGTAGATCGAGCACCAAGAACCGACTGCCGTGGTCTGTGTGGTCTGTGTGTCTGTGTTCGTGTGGTCTGTGCCGTCTGTGCCGTCCACGGGGACGAGCACCAGGCCGGCCGTGCGCGCGCCCAGGACCGGCCGCGCGCTGCCAGTGAGCGTGACCGTCCCGTCGGTCGCGGCGACACACGCCAGCGGTGCGCCCGTAAGGGCCACCGCGGCGGTGACCGCGCCGTCGGCCAAGCCCGGCAGGAGCCGGTGGCGCACCTCGGCGTCGGGGTGGCGGGCGATCACGGCGGATGCGAGCAGTGTGGGGAGCACCGGACCGGGCATCAGCGCGGCGCCCAGCTCCTCGAGCACCACGGCCAGCTCGGCGAGCGTGAACCCCTGCCCGCCGTCGGCCTCGGGCAGGTGCAGCCCGAGCCATCCCTGCGCGGCCATCTTCTCCCAGACCGCCCACCAGCCGTCGGTGTCGGCCCCGTCGGCATCCGAGCCGGCGCCGGCGCCGGTGTCTGCACCCGCGGCCTCGGCCACCGAGCGCGGTACCGACGGCGGGCAGTGCGTCTGGGCCCAGCGCTGCGCGGCGAGGCGTAGCGCCTCGTGGTCCTCGGTGACGGCAATCGGCACTAGGTGCCCTCCTCCAGTGGCAGTTCCTTCCCGTCGCGCCACAATGAGATCGCCCCGACGGGACACCCTTGCGCGGCGATTCGGAGCCGCTCCTCGTCGGTGGCCGCCGGGTCGAGGACGACGGCATAACCCTCGTCGGCCAAGTCGAAGGACTCAGGCGCCCAGAACATGCAATTGCCCGACCCCATGCAGCGGTCCGTGTCGATCTTGATCTCGACGGCTGCGGGCCCGGCGACGCCCGCACCGGCGCCTCCCCCGCCTCCGGCGGCCGCGTCTGACTCCATGCCGCTCTCGCCGCCCATGCGTGACACCGAGAACGAACCTACCTGCTGGCGGCGAACACCACCGGCAGGGAGAGCGGCGAGCGGAAGGCCATCCCCTCAATGTGCGGAGGATCGGCCTCCGGGTCCAGCGCGAGGGGACCGAGCCGGTCGAAGAGCGTGTTGATGGCGACACGCGACTCCATGCGGGCAAGGTGCATGCCCAGGCAGACGTGGACCCCGAAGCCGAAGCCCACGTGCTGGCGCTGCTCGCGGAACATGTCGTAGCGGTCGGGGTCGGCGTACTTGCGCTCGTCCCGGTTGGCCGCGCCGATCATCAGCGCGATGTCGGCGCCCTGCTCGATCTGCACACCCGCCAGCTCGGCGTCGCGCGCGGCGCGGCGCAGGATCACGGTGACGGGCGGCTCCCAACGCACGACCTCTTCGAACGCCTGCGGAAACAACGAGCGATCGTTGTAAAGGGCGTCGAACTGGGCGCTGTCGTGCAGCAGGCCGAAGAGGAGGCTGCCCGAGGCTCGGTAGGTCGTCTCCACGCCGGCCGGCAGCAGGAGGCGGAGAAAGGAATAGATCTCCTCGTCGCTGAGGCGCTCCCCGTCGACGTCGGCCCGCACGAGATCACTGATGAGGTCGTCGCCGGGAGCGGCACGTCGCTCGGCCATGACGTCGACGAAGTAGTCGCGCAGCGCGGCGGAGGCGGCCATGCCCCTCTCGAAGTTGGCGGCGACGCTGGTGAGCTCGAGTGCCCAGCGCTGGAACGTGGGGTAGTCGTCCCGCGGGAGCCCCAGGATGCGGGCGATGACCTGGACGGGGAAGTTGAAGGTGATGTCACGCACCAGGTCGGAGCGCCCCCGCTCGATGAAGCCGTCGATCAGCTCGTTCACCACGAGGGCCACCAGCTCCTCTTCCCATCGCTCCAGCATCTTGGAGCGGAAGCTCGATGCGACCAGGGCCCGGTTCATCCGGTGCTCGGGCTCGTCCATCTCGAGGATGGTCCTGCCCATCACGATGCCCATCACCTCCGCGTAGACGACGGAGGAATAGGTCTCGTTGTCCCGGAGCACCTGGACGACCTCGTCGAAGCCGAACACGGTCACCGGGGGAGGCTTGGAGGGGTCGGCGGGGTCGGCCCCCTCACCCATGTCGATCGGGCCGGTGTGGACCGGGGATTGGCGGCAGAGCTCGTGGAGCCTCGGATAGGGGTCACGGATGTTGCCCCCGACGACGTCTTTGAGCTCAAAAGGGTCGAATGGCACGATGAGCGGCTCCGCCGCAGAATTGACCTCTGGCATGCGAGACCTCTCACCCCCTAGATTCAGGGTCGTACCGGGTGGTAACTGACTCCGGTGTCATGTATAGCAAACGGGTGTTGGGGCGTCGAGGTCCGAGGGCTCTCACGCTGGCGACGTCGTCGCTCGGCGGATCTGGGCTTCCCCACACGTCGAGGAGCGAGCGACTGGTAGAGATCGAGGCGGGCGAGAGGGCAGAATTCGGGGTACGCACGCGGCCAAGGGGCGGAGAAGAGGGATTGAGATGACGATCGACTCCCCCGGCACTAAGGGGCGCACCAATGGCGAACCCGGAGGGGCGGGCCAGGGCGACGGACCAACTACCCGACGGCGCATCCTCGAGATAGCGCTCTCCTTGATGTCCCAGCGCGGCGTCGACGGCACGAGCATGCGCGATCTCGCATCCGCGGCCAACCTCAACGTTGCGTCGCTCTACCACTACTTCCCGAGCAAACGGGAACTCCTCGAAGCCGTCTTGGTGGAACAGGGCTACTTCCCCATCACGGCCCCGCCCGGCGAGGACGGAGCCCCCGCGCCCGACCTGACCCTGGCCGAGATGCTGGCCGACTACATGGGCAACATGTTCGCGGTCGAGGACTTCGTCCGACTGATGGTCGGCGAGGCGATACGGGGCGAGGCAACCGCCCGCACCGTCGGGCTCGACCTCTTCTCCTCCTTCCAGACTTCGATTGAGGACTGGATCACTGACAACCGTCCCGACCTGGCCACACGGGACGGCGCCCCCGACGTCGCACGACTCCTCAGCGCCATGATCGTCGGGGTCTTCATCGGGTATGCGGCTGGTGTGATGCCTCCCGAAGGTGATGACACGACCGCCCTGGCTCAGCAATGGGCCGACCTGGCGGCACACATCCTGCGGCCCCAGGATTGACCCCGACCTCCCCGACCCCAAGACTGACCTCGACCGCAGGACCGGCCCCAACCCAACGACTGACCCCAACCCCAGGACCGGCCCTGTGGAATTCAACTGCGCTTGCGGGTCCGCCTGCGGGCGGCGCACACTGACGCCGTGCCCGACAGCGATGCCGTCCCAGCCCGCGCAGTAGACGGAGCAGACTCGACACCCGAGCGGCCACCGACGGCCGTGGCCAAGTCCGATTTCGACGTACCGGCCGAGGTGGTGTGGGGGTACCGGCTCGACTTCGCGAACCTGCCCGACTACAACCCCGACGTCAGCGGCGTCACCAGGGTGCGCGACGGCGACGCCCCCGCCGAGGGCGACGAGCAAGCCGACGCCGGCCTTCGTGGGCCCGGCGCGTGCTACACGTTTTCGCTTGCCGATCCCCGGCAGCCCGGCGCGAGCCAACCGGTCGAGCTGTGGACGGTCAGCGCAGTCAAGCCATCGCTCGTGGCGGCGGGCATGGAGGGCGGGAGCGCGGCCTATGAGGAGTTCGTCGTCGAACCTCGCGAGACAGGCGGCTGCACCGCCACGTTGACGCTCTGGGTCACGCTTCCCGATGGTCTGCCCGACGACATGGTCGCTCTGGCGGCACAACACAGCCAGGCGCAGATCGACAAGGAGATGCACCTGATGAAGGAGAACCTCGACGGCCGGGCCGGAGTCGGATCGCAGGGCTGAACCGGAGCAGCGGGCTCGGGCGTGCGAACGCACCCCCGCGGGTGCATCGGCCGGTTCGCCTAGCATGTGCATGGCGACCACCAAAGGAGGCGTCTGATGTTTGGGCCTGACGTCTTCGTGCTGCTCCTCGTGCTTGCGGCGTGGTTCGTGGTGCCGATATGGGCGATCGTCGACGCTCTCTTCCGGCCCGCGCTGAGCTTCTACGTCGCCGGTTGGAACAAGACCGCCTGGGTGATCGTCCTGCTCGTCGCCACCACCTTGGGCGTCGGCCTGTTGCTGGGCGGCTTCTACCTCCTCAGTGTGCGCCGCAAGGTGCGCCAGGTACGCCTCCAGACACTGCCCGTCTGAACCCAACCCCGTCGCGGGCTGGCGGGCGGCGGGTCCTGGTCATGCGGCTCCGCTGATGTGACTTCAGCTGATGGGACTCAATGGTCCTCTTCGTCATCCTCCTTCTCGTCCCGGCAACCACATGTGATGGCCTGTCCATCGCACGCCGGACATTGTTCGAGATCGCAGCCGTGGTGGTGGACGCCGCCCATCGGGACACCGCAGTCGCCGCAATGAGAAGTGACGTGCACGACGAACCGGTACCCACGCTCGTCTCCCCATCGGACGGGTTCGTAGTCGCTGCCGCCGACCCGGAACGCGTCCTCGTTGCAACCGATGCCCTGCAGCATCTCGCCTCCACAGAAGGTGCAGATAGCCACGCCACTCCTCTTCTTCTTTGAGACTGTTGGTGTTCGCGCGGTGACCTCTTTGTGAAAGGAACGGTCGCCGGTCCAGCCAGTGCTGCACGAATTCTTTTGGTTGTCTTATCTTCGGCGGCGCGCACGGTGTGACGCGTCCGTGCTGTCACACCCGCGTGATGTCATTGCTCCGTGAGCATCGAGGCCTTGGTAACGGCCATCGACGAGTTGATCGCCGAAGAACAGGTTGAGCATTGTGATGCTGCGTCGATCAAGTCCCTCGTTCGTCAACTCACCCGCCTCGAGTCAGTGACCACCAACGCCGTCGCCGCGTTCGACATGTCTGGAGACTGGAGCGTCGACGGAGCCAAGACCGCGGCTGCGTGGGTATCCACGACGTGTCGCCTGCCGAGGGCGATGGGCCGGCGACTCGTTCGGCGAGGTCGACACCTGCGACACCTCCCGATCGTCGCCCAGGCGTTCGAGGAGGGCGAGATCACGTCTGCCCACCTCGATGCGGTCGCCTCCTTACGAAAAGAGGTGACGCAAGAGGCTCTCGCACGCGACGAGGCGCTGCTGGTCAAGCAGGCGAAGCGGCTCCGGTTCGAGCAGTTCACTCGTGCGGTCGCCTACTGGGATCAGCTGGCCGACGCCGATGGCACGGAGGAGGCAGCCGAGGCAAGGCGCGCCCGGCGGGACGTGTATCTCGAGGCGTCAATCTCGGGGATGTACCTCGGTCAGATGACGCTCGACCCGATTTCAGGTTCGATCGTCGCCAACGAGCTGGACCGGATCGAGCGGGAGTTCTTCAAGGCCGACTGGACCCGGGCTCGGGAGGATCTCGGCAAGGACCCGTCGGTGGAAGACCTGTGGCGCACACCGTCGCAACGGAGGGCGGACGCACTCGTGGAGATGGCCGCTCGGTCATCCGTCGTGGACGGAAACAGCCCTCGCCGCCCCGCACCCCTCTTCAGCGTGCTTGTCGATTGGCCAACTCTCTCGGGCCGAGTCTGCGAGCTCGCTGAGGGCATTGTGGTATCGCCCGGTGAACTCGTCGACTGGTTGAGCGTCGCCGACCTCGAGCGGGCCGTCATGGAGCCGTCCGGGCGGATCGAGGTCTCGCCCAAGCGGCGGTTGTTCACGGGTGCAACGCGGCGGGCCATCGAGTTGCGCGATCGCGAGTGCACCCACCCTTTTTGTGACGAGCCCGGGGCTCGCTGCCAGGCCGACCACGTCGAGCCCTGGTGCCAGCATGGATTGACGACGCAGGAGAACGGCCGATTGTTGTGCGGATTTCACAACCGGTTACGGAACGAGCGCCCACCTCCCAAGCGGGAGTAGCCGAGGGGGCTTCGAATTTCGCATTTCAGGGCGTTGGGGCCGCTTCGGCGCGCCCCTATGTCCGCGTCGTGAAGCCGGTCCTGGGGGTCGGGCTCCCGTTGACGGTGGAGGAAGGCGGGGACCGGGTGAAGCGGAAGGAGCGTCTACTCGCCGGCGCGCAGACGCTCGCGAAGAACGAATTTCTGGATCTTGCCCGAAGGCGTGCGCGGCAAGTCGTCGACGATGCGCACCTCCTCAGGCCACTTCTGGCGAGCCAGACCGGCCGCTTGCAGGTGGGCACGGACGGCCTCGAGGTCGGGCGCGGCATCCTCGCTGCCCGGCTGCATGCGGAAGAACACGCAGCCGTGCTCACCGAGCCGCTCGTCAGGCGCGGCGACGACGGCAAGCTCGGCGACGCCTTTCATGTGAGCGAGCAGCTGCTCGACCTCGGCCGCGCTGACGTTCTCGCCGCCACGGATGATGATGTCCTTCACGCGGTCAGTGATGGTGAGGTAGCCGTCTTCGTCGATGATCCCGACGTCGCCGGTGTGGAACCAACCGCCCTCTTCGATTGCCTCAGCGGTGAGGGAGGGGTCGGTGTATCCGGCGAAACGGTCGGGGCCGCGGGAGAGGATCTCGCCCGGCTTCCCCACCCCCACGTCATGACCGTCCTCGTCAACGGTGCGGATCTCGACGCCGTCGAGCGGCTTGCCGTCGGTGTGGATCCGCTTCTCGCGCGGCGCTTCGTGCTCGGACCCGGTGATGGAGGGGTGCTCGGTGCTGCCGTAGGCGCGCACAAGCGAGATCCCGAGATCGTCGGCCCGCTCGGCCACGGCGTTGGGAATGGGCGATCCGCCCAACCCGATGAAATGCATCCGCTCGACGTGTTCGGGGCCAAAGCCCGGGCAGTCGAGAAGGCTGGTGAAGAAGTACGTCGACCCGCTGCCGGCAGCAATGTCCTCCTCGAGCATGGCGTCGAGCACGGTGGGCGGGTCCCAGCCGTCGATCATGAAGATGGGCTTGCCGCCCACCAAGGGGCAGAGCAGGCCACCGAGCATGCCGATGGCGTGCCCGACGGGTGCACCGACGAGGCCTGCACGATCGCGGTTCGCCTGGTGGCCCGACAACTGGCGCACCTCGCAACCAAGCGTCCGATGCGTGTGCACGACGCCCTTGGGGTCAGCTGTGGTGCCCGACGTGTAGCCGATGACAGCCGGACTCTCGGGATCGACGTCGATGGGGCCGTCCATGGGTTCGGCGTGGCGCAACGGCTCGAAGGGCAAGAGGTCGGGTGCGCCACCGGTGTCGCCCACGACGAACACGGTCTCGAGGTCGGGCAGGCCGTCGCGCACCGTGGCGAGCTCGGCGAGGAAATCGCGCTTGCCGTACGACGAGACGATCACGAGGGCGCGAGCCCTGCTCTGCCGCAAGATGAACCCGACCTCCTTGGGGCCATAGAAGTGCACGATCGGCACGATCGTCACGCCGAGGATGGTGCAGGCGTAGAAGGTGATGGCAGCCTCGACCCAGTTCGGCAGTTGGAAGGCGACGACATCGCCGGGTCCGAGGCCATGGGATCGCAGTCCGTTGGCCACGCGGAGGGCCTCCGCGTACACATCTCCCACCGTGCCCAGGTACGGGTTGGTGCGCGACCAGATCCGGAAGCGGCGATCGGGGTCCTCGAGGAGTGCATCGTTCAGAAGCCGGCCAAGCGTGCGGTCGTCCCAGAGACCCTCTTGCAGGTAGCGCTCGGCCAACTCAGCTGGCATGGGGCTCTGCGTGAAGCGGGCCGCCGCGGAACCAGGGGCCGAAGCGGAGCCAGAAGATGCAGAGGAGCCAGAAGATGCAGAGGAGCCGGAAGGGACGGCCGAGGTATCAGTCACGCAGCAGACTCTAGGAACTTGGCCGGCGGCCGGCGCAGGGTGGGCTCACGCAGACTCGATGAACGCTCACGCAGACTCCATGAACGCTCACGCAGACTCGATGAACATGGTCGCCAGCCGGTGCCGCTGCGACCCCGTGCCCCCGAAGAGGACCTCGTTCTGCTTCACCCGCTTGAAGAGGAAATGGGCGTCGTTGGCCCAGGTGAAGCCCACACCGCCGTGCATCTGGATGTCCTCGCCGGTCACCTTGGTGCCCGAGTCGGCGGCGTAGCCGGCAGCCATCGCGGCCGCCTGCTCGCGCTCGGGTGCCTCGGTGTCCGAGGCCCAGGCGGCGAACTGGAAGCCGGCGCGTGCCATCTCGACCTGCTGGAACATGTCGACGAGGCGGTGGCGGATGGTCTGGTAGGTGGCGACCGGCTTGTCGAAGACGATCCGCTCCGAGGTGTAGGCGATGGCCTCGGCCAGGGCACGGTCGGCGGCGCCCACGGACTCGGCCGCCAGGCCGACCGCGATGTCGTCGAGGACCCGGTGCCACAGCGAGATCTGGTTGCCCGGCGGGCCGAGCGGGACGACCGGTGTCTCGTCGAGGACGAGGCGGGCGAGCTTGCGGGTGGGGTCGAGCGATGGGACGAGCGTCGCGTCGGCAGTGGTGGCCGGCGACTCGAGCAGGTAGGAGCGCACACCCTCTTCGCTGCGGGCCACCACGATGGCCCAGTCCGCCGTGTGCCCGTCCATCACGACAGGCTTCTCGCCGCTCAGCACCCACTGTGCGGCCTTGCGGCGGGCGCGGGTGCGCACTGTGCCGAGCGGTTCGCCGTTCCCCTGCTCACCCACGGCGACGGTGCCGCGGCGGGTGCCGGCGGCGAGGTCGGCCAAGAGCTCGGTGGCGCCGAGGGCGCGGGCCGCCAGCGTCGCGGCCACCGCGGACGAGAAGAACGGGCCGGGCAACGGGATGCGGCCCATCTGTTCCAAGACGATGGTCGTCTCGAGCAGGCCGGCGCCGACGCCGCCCTGGTCCTCGGGCACGAGGAGTCCGGTCCAGCCGAGGTCGACCAGCGTCGACCACAGGCCGGGCGTGATCCCGGCGTCGTCCTCGGCCAGCTGGCGCAGGAGTTCCGGGCCGCACTCGCGCTCGAGCGCGGTACGCGCCACCTCTTGCAACGCAAGCTGCTCGTCGTCGTACGTGAAGTCCACTGCTCTCCCCTGGAACCTCTCTCGTATGTTGTGGAACCTCTCCCCGGTCCCGAACCCCTCGGAGCCTCGGAGGCCGCGGACCTCGCTCAGGAGACCCGCATTCCCGGACGCTTCAGCAGGCCCGGGTCGTCAGGTCGAGGCCCCAGTCGTGAGGCCGGTGAAACCTGACACGGGCGTCACAGTACACGCTGCCTCGGCTACCCTTCCCGGCGTGGATTTCGCCCTGGCACCCGAGGACGAGAAGTTCCGCGACGAGTTGCGGGCCTGGTTGGACGAGAATCTGCCGCCGTTCCTGGAGGCTGAGGCCCTCGGTGACGATGTGCAGCTGAGCGGCGAGGCCAGCCAACAACGACGCCAGAAGTGGCAGCGCAAATTGCACGAGGGCGGGTGGGCCGCGATCCACTGGGGGCCCGAGTACGCCAAGGGCCGCACGATCAACGCCATGCAACGCCTCCTCTACTCAGAGGTCATGGCCGAGTACCGGACGCCCGGCATGTTCAACACGAACGGGATCTGGCAGATCGGCCCGATGATCATCCAGTGGGGAACCGAGGAGCAGAAGGCCCAATGGCTCCCGTCGATCCTCGAGGCCGAGGAGCACTGGTGCCAGGGTTTCAGCGAGCCCATGGCCGGCAACGACCTGGCCAACCTGCGCACGACGGCGATCTACGACCCCGAGACCGACGAGTACGTCGTCAACGGCTCGAAGATCTGGATCTCCTCCGCCCACCTGGCCACATGGGGACTCTTCTTGTTGCGGACCGACCCCAGCGCGATCGAGCGGGGGAAGAAGCACGACGGCATCACGGCCTTCATCCTCAACGTGAAGACGCCGGGTATCGATGTACGGCCGATCCGCGACATGGCGGGTGAGGAGCTGTTCAACGAGATCTTCTTCACCGACGTGCGCATCCCGGCCAAGTGGCGCCTCGGCGACGAGGGCGCCGGCTGGATGGTCGCCATGGGTACGCTCGGCTTCGAGCGCGTCGGCATCGCGTCACAGATCGCCATCCTGGCCGCCGACCTGCGCGCCGTGGTCTCTGCGGCCAAGTCGGTCAACCCGGGCGCGCTCGAGGATCCGTCCCTTCAGGACCGGATCGCCAAGATCTGGACGGAGATAGAGCTGGCGCGGCTGTTGTCGCTCCGGGCGCTGTCCAAGATCATGAAGGGCGAGAAGAACTGGCCCGAGGTCCCCTTCGCGAAGCTCTCGTGGTCATCGATGGCGCAGACGCTCTCCGAGCTGGCCGTCGACCTCCTCGGCCCGGCCGGCATCCTGGCCAAGGGTGGGCCTGACACGGTCGACCGCGGCAAGTGGACCCGGCTCTACGCGTTCCAGCGCTACTCGACCATCGGCGGCGGCTCCACCGAGATCCAGAAGAACATCATCGCCGACCGGGCGATCGCCATGCCCGGCAAGTCGCGCGCCTGACGACCTTCCGCCCTCACCGATGAGCGCCGCCGCCGACCCCCGCGCCACCTGCATCATCGGCGTGGCGCGCCACACCTGGCACCCCGACGATGCCGAGGTGCGCGACGCCGAGGGCCAGGCCCCCGAGCCCCTCGCCATGTGGGAGCGCGTCGCCCGGGCTGCGGCGGCCGACGCCGGGGCGCGCAGCCGCGGTGGTGGCGGCGGTGGCAGCGACGCGGTGCTGGGTGCGCTCGAGAGCATCGACGTCGTGTACTCACAGTCGTGGCAGTACGACGACGCGCCGGCCCGGCTCGCCGAGCGTCTGGGCGCGTCGCCGGCACGACGCCGCTATTCGGGCATCGGCGGGTCCGTGCCGCTGGTGCTCGCCACCGAGGTGGCCAAGGAGATCCGGGCGGGCCACCTCGACCTCGCGCTCATCACCGGCGCGGAGGCCCTCGCCACCGTCCGCCGCCTGAAAAAGGCCGGTGAGAAACCGCAGTGGTCCTACAGGCCGGCGGAGAAGCGGCCCTTCCCCATGGACATGGAGTTCGACCCCTCCGAGATCAGCCACTCGGTGTTCGAGGCGTACCTGACCTTTGCATTGTTCGACAACGCGCGCCGCGCGCATCTGGCGCGCGCGTTGCCGGAGCACCGAGCCGCGTTGGGCCGCGTGATGGCCGCCATGACGTCGGTGGCGGCGGGCGAGGCCAACCGGGCTCATTCCTGGTTTCCGGTGGCGCGTTCCGCGGCGGAGATCGCGGCGCCGACGGCGGACAACCGAATGGTCGCCTACCCCTATACGAAGCTGATGACCTCCATCATGGACGTCGACATGGCGGCGGCCGTCGTGCTGGCCAGCGCAGAGAAGGCCGACGCACTCGGCGTGCCCGAGGAGCGGCGGGTCTACCTGCGCGGCTGGGGCTACGGCGAGGACCCGGTGCACGTGGCCGGCCATCGCGAGCTGTGGCGCTCCCCCGCCATGGCGGCGGCCGCGGATGCCGCCTTGTCGGGCGCGGGTATCGGCGCCGACGACGTGGCCCACCTCGACCTCTACTCCTGCTTCGCCTCGTCGATCTGCTTCGCACTCGACGCCCTCGGTATTCCCGAGGATGACCCCCGCGCCGCCTCGGTCACGGTCACCGGCGGCTTGCCGTATCACGGCGGTCCTGGTTCGGATTACATGACGCACTCCTTGGCCGCCATGACCGAGACGTTGCGCGCTGACCCCGGCGCCTACGGCGTCGTCAGCGGCGTGGGCATGCACATGCAGAAACACGCCTACGGCGTGCTGTCGACGTCGGCGGGTGCCGGCGTGGTCGCCGACCCCGTGCCGTACGCGGCCGCGGCGGCGCCGGTTGGCATCGTGGGCTCGCCCGAGGGTTCGGCCACGGTCGCCACCTACTCGGTGCTGCACGGGCGCGACGGGGAACCCGAGCGCGCGCTGCTCGTCTGTGACGTGCCCGAGCGCTCCGGCACTGGGCCTGGGCGGTGCTACGCGTTCTTAGAGGGTGGCGTGACGGCGCTCGCCGACGCGGAGACCGACGAGTTGATCGGGCGCACGGTGACCATCAGGCCTTCCGACGGCGTCAACCACGCCACCCTCTGACAGGCTCCATGCGGTCGCGGTCAGCCGGCGACGCCCCCGCCGCTGTTGCCTGCGTTGCTACTGCGGCTCAGGGCTGGGCCAGCGTTTCCGGAGTTGCCGCTGGTGGCTGAGCCTGAGTTGCCCGAGTCGCCCGAGTTGCCCGAGTCGCCCGAGTCGCCCGAGTCGCCGGTCGAACCCGAACCGCCCACCGGTCCAGCCGAGGGGGAGCCCGGACCGGGGCCCTTCGGCATCGGAAGCTGCTCGAGTTGCTCGCTGGTCGTGCCCGATGCCGTCGAGACCTGGACCGACGTGGCCTGCGCGGTGCCGGGCCACCAGGCGACGAACCAGCCGTCGGCCACCGTGGCCACCACGTCCTGACCGCCCTGCTGCACCAGGGTGACGCCAGTGATGCCGGAGGCGGTCCGGCCATCGACCAACGTGTAGGCGCCGTCCGCCGATGTCGAAAGATGGTTCTGCACCACGTTCTGCAGGTCTCCCGAGCTCGTTCCGCTCACGGTCACGCTGGCTTCGGCGCCCTGACCGGCCCCTTCCCCCGCGCTGTTTCGGCTGACCGACGTCGATCCACTCGACTCGCCCGCGCCACTCGACGAAATCTGGTTCACCTCGGTGAAGGACGAGCTGGTGAAGCAGGCCGCGTAGGCGCCGTCGTCCTGGAACAGGGCAACTGTGAAGGGACCCCGGACGTCAGTCAGCACGTTCTGCCAGGCACCGGACCCCAGCTGGTTATTCTGCGGCCCCGGCGTCGAGGTGAGCTGGCTCTGGCAGCTCGTCGCCGCCTGCGACGACGGCGCAGACGCCGTCGTCGGCGTGGGACTCCACCCCGCGTAGGCGGCGGGTGCGCCACCGGTGACCACGACCGCGACAACAGTCCCCGCCGTCGCGGCGCCCGCCAACGCGGCCGCGGCCGGCGCGCGCCGGCCTCGCGGCCGGTAGTCGACGGCGCGGAGTCGTGCGACCGCACCACTCGGCAGGGCTCCCGCCCGCGTCGCCATCGCCTCTCGTACTCCGTTCTCCAGTTGTGTCGTCATCGTGTGACGCTCCTCTCGGTTGTTGTCTTCGTTCCGTCCGACCCGTTCGTGCCGTTCGTGCTCGTTCATCTCGTTCATCTCGTTCATCTCGTTCATCTCGCCGTCTCGCAGTCCGGCGTCCCCGCGCAATCGTTCGAGGGCCCGGGCGGTCGTGCTCTTGACCGTGCCGACCGAACACCCCATGAGCTCGGCCACCTCTGCCTCCGGCAGGTCCTCGAAGTAACGCAGCACCAGTGCAGCCCTCTGCCGTGGCGCGAGCTCGCCGAGCGCCCGCTCCAGGTCGGTGCCCGCCTCGACGCGTCCGAACAAGACGACAGCACGGTCGTCGGCCCGCTCGTTCACCGCCTCGTGTCCGTGGTCGAGCTCTGACGTATGACGCCGGCGGGGGCCGCTGGCGTCGAGCGCGAGGTTCACGAGCACCCGTCGGGCGTAGGCCCGGGGATACTCCATCCTCCGCACGCGGGACCAGCGGCGGGCCAGTCGGAAGTAGCACTCCTGCACCAGGTCCTCGGCCTCGGCCACGTCCCACACGATCAAGTAGGCGGCGCGCAAGAGGCCGTCGGCCGTCTCGGCGACGAACCGGTCGAACTCGTCTCGAGCTCGGCGTCTCGTCACGATGGCCGCTGCATGTCCATTGCTGCTTCTAACCCTCCCAGGGGGTCAAAAGGTTGCCTCTCATCCCCGATGCCATTGTGGGGCGGTGGCAACAGAGCACCGGCGCGGAGCCGGAGCCGGAGCCGGAGACGTCCTCGTGGCCGGCCTCGATGGCTGCCGCGCCGGCTGGGTGCTGGCCACGACGCCGGCGAATGCCGGCGTCGTCCCTCGGGTCGAGGTCCGGGTCATCGACGGACTCGAGGTGGTGGTCGACGAGCTCGTGTCCGGCCGCCTGTGCGCCGCCGGCATCGATATCCCCATCGGGCTCCCACCGGCGGGTCCACGGTCTTGCGACGTCGAGGCGCGCCGGATGCTCGGGCCGCGGCGCGGCTCGGTCTTCCCCTCGCCGGCGCGTCCGGTGCTCGCGGCGGCGGACTACCCGGAGGCGTGCACGCTCTCGCGGGTGGCGAGCGGTACGGCGATCTCGAAGCAGCTGTTCAACATCCTGCCCAAGATCCGCGAGGTGGACCGCGTCCTCGCCCGTGCGCCGGAGCTGCGTGCACGCGTCTTCGAGATGTGCCCCGAGCTCAGCTTCACCGTGCTGGCCGGCACCCCGATGCACCACGCCAAGCGCAGCGCCGACGGCCGGGCCGAGCGGCTGGCCACGTTGCGGCCCGTCTTCGGCGACGTCCGCGACGCTCGTGGCGCGTCCGCCGGCCGGCGCAGCCCCCGACGACGTGCTGGACGCGCTCGCCGGAGCGTGGACGGCGAGGCGCTTCGCGAGCGGCACCTACCTCCACCTCGGCGGCGAGCTCGACGAGACGGGGCTCCGGATGGAGATGATCGCCTGAAGCGGTGATCGGCTCGCCGGGCGGGCGACCTTCCCTGCTCGACCTTCCCTGCTCGACCTTCCCTGCTCGACGCGGTCGGCCCGCCTACAGTGCGGCCTCGGGGAGGGGAGGCCACCCTGACGGCCAGCACGGAGCCGCAGTCGACGTCCATTCGCGCCGTGCTCGAGCCCCCACCCGCGGCGAAGGACGGGTCCCAGCCTTCGCCTTCCTGGCTGTCCCGTGTGCTCTGCTTCTGGCGCTCCCCCGCCGGCCAACCCCGTTGGGCGCGTCCCGCGCTGTTGGCGATCACCGCCCTCGCCGGCTTCGCCTACGCGTGGGGCATGAACGGCGCCTACCTCGAGCCGTTCTATGGCGGTGCGGCGCGCAGCATGTCGATGAGCTGGCACGACTTCATTTTCGGTGCCGCCGATCCTTGGGGCACCGTCTCGGTCGACAAGTTGCCGGGCGCGCTCGTGGATCCAGGCGATCTCCCTTCGCATCTTCGGCTTCCACGTCTGGGCCGTGGTCCTGCCCCAGGTGATCGAGGGCATGCTGACGGTGCTCGTGCTCTACCGCGCCGTGCGGCGCGTCGGCGGCGCGGGCGCCGGCCTGGTCGCCGCGGCGGTGATGGCCTGCAGCCCGATCGTCATCCTGCTGGACCGGGGCAACATCTCGGACTCGCTGCTGATCTTGTTGCTCGTGCTGGCGGCGGACGCCACCATCCGCGCCGCGCAGAGCGGACGCCTGCGCTCCCTCGTCTGGGCGGGCGTGCTGGTCGGCTTCGCCTTCCAGGCCAAGATGCTCCAGGCCTGGCTCGTGCTGCCTGCACTGTTCCTGGCCTACCTCGTTGCCGCGCCCGTGACGTCGTTCGTGCGCCGGGCCGGCCACGTCGTGCTCGCCACGCTCGCCGTCGTCGTGGTCTCCCTCAGCTGGATGTCGGCCGTGTCCCTCGTCTCCCAATCGAGCCGCCCCTACGTCGACGGCAGCTGTAACGACTCCCTCTTCGCGCAAGTGTTCAGTTACAACGGGCTCGACCGCCTCGGTTCCAACAGCCTCGACGCGGCGGGATGCAACCGTGCCTCCACCTACCTGGTCACCGCATCGAACTACTCGGCCCGGCATGGCTTCGGCACCTACGAAATCGCGGCGTCGTGGGACCGGCTGCTCCGCGGACCTTTCGGCCACGACGACGCGTGGCTCCTGCTGCCCGCGTTGGTCGCCGCAGTGTGGCTCTTGGTGCTGCAGCGCCGGCGACCCCGCACTGACCCGCTCCGGGCCGGGGTGATCCTGTGGTTCACCTGGCTCGTCGTCACCTTCGGGTTCTTCAGTGGCAGCCAGTTCTTGAACTCGTACTACACGGCCGCGCTGATCCCACCCGTGGCGGCTCTCTGCGGCATGGGCGCGGCGGCGGCGTGGCACCGGCGGCGGACCCGTGCCGTGCGCGGCGCGCTGGCCGCCCTGGCGGCGGCGACCGTCGCCGTGACCGTGGCGTTGGTACCCGGCTACGTCGGGGTCCGCTGGTGGATCGTCGCCTCCACCGTGGTGGTCGGGCTGCTCGCCGTCGGGATCCTGGTGTCCTCGCTACGGGCGGGCCACGAGTCGGCCTGGGCCGTCTCGGTCGGCCCCGCGCTCGCAGGCGTGGCGATGCTCTTCGGCTCGGCCTGGGCCTCGTCGATCGTGGTGGGTGCGTCGCTGGGCCCGTTCGACTCCCCCTACGCGCCGGTGTCCGTCAACCACTACAGCCAGGAGGCAGCGTTCGAGTTCCCTGCGAATGCAGCGGCGCTGCAGAAGTACGTCGCCACCGTCCCGGCGAACCAGGCCGCGGATGTCTTCGAGACTTCGGCCACGGCCGGCTACTACATCATGGCCACGGGGCGCGAGTTCCTCCCCGTCGGCGGGTTTACCGGGCGCGTGCCTGCACCATCGCTGGCCGAGTTCAAGGACTTCGTTGCCGAGGGGCGGATCGGGCGGGTGACCGTGACGACACGGCCGATGACACGCACCCCCGACCTGCGCTGGGTCGTGGCACACTGCACACGCACTGCCGACTCGCAGTACAGCCCGCTCGAGAAGGCGACTCGGACGATCTTCTACTGCAACGGCCCCCGCCACCAGGTCATCGCTCGAGGGACCTTCGGATCATGAGAGACCGCTGATCCTGGCGCGGAGCATCGGTTCCCCTGCCACTGCGTGGGCGTCAGTCGTGGCGGTCTTTGTCGCCACAAGCCTCGCAGCGTCCCCCCCCAACCGCCGACGCCGCGACGGGTACCACGGTCAAGAACAGTCCGCAGCGCATCATCATCGACACCGACCTCTCCCTCTGGTGGGACGACGCCACCGCCGTCGGAATGGCCGATGTCCTCCAGCAGCGAGGCGAGGTCGAGATCCTCGGAGTCATGTCCGATATCAAGAACCCGGTGGCCGCCGCCGCGCTCGATGCCATCGACACGGCCTATGGCCACAGCACGAACCCGGTCGGGGCCGTGGCGGACAGCGCCGCCAACACGGCACCACACGGCTACGGCGACGTTCTGGCAGACGAGCTACCACACGCCATTAGAAACAGTGCGCAGGCCGTGCCCGCAGTCCGCCTCTACCGTCGCCTCCTGGCGGCCCAGCCGGACCACAGCGTCACGGTCGTCGCGATGGGTGGGGACACCAACCTCGCGGGCCTCCTCCGTTCGGGTCCGGGCGATGGGAGTTCGCTGCCGGGACGAGCCCTCGTCGCCGCGAAGGTGAAGAGTCTGGTGATCGAAGACGGGCTCTTCCCAACGGGAGGTCCGCCATTGACCAACGAACACATCGACATGGCCGCCACTCAATATCTCGTGAGCACCCAGGGCTGGCCGACCGCGATGACGTGGGCCGACGGATTTACAGGCGTCTACACGAAGGTTGGTGGCACGCTCTGCACCTCGGTCCCTCCGAAGAACCCAATGCGCATCGTCTACACCGCGCTCTTCCATTGCGGGCCGCCGGGAGACGGTGACTGGGACGGGCCCACCTTGTTGTACGCAGTCGAGGGCGCGGCGGGGATCTTCACGGACTTGGGCCGGGGCGGCGCCGCGGTCGTCAACGCCCAGGGTGGCCTGTCGTGGGGATCAGGGGTGGATCACCCGCCAGAGGTGTACGTGCACCTCGCTGATCAAGCGGAGCTCGCTACGAGGATCAACTCGCTCATCGAAAGCCGATGATGCGGTGGTCGAGTAGCGGGACAGAGTACGGGGACCGGCCCGTGAGGTCGGTCACGGAGGCGACATACCGATCTTGTGGCGCACCTCGGCCGACGTCGCCCACGAGTCTTCGAGGAGGCGACCAGCTGCTTCCCAATCAGCCTTTTTCGATTCGTCGACGTGAGAGGCCGCGCGTTGCCAGACGGCCTGGCGCGATCGGCCCAGAGCGGCGCCGATCTCGTGCCACGTGCAGTTCTGTGATCGGGCCACCTTCACCGCTTCCTTCTCGATTGCGGCAAAGTACTTCTGAAAGGCCGAGATAGTCCGCAGCACCTCGATGGGATCGGCTTCCGGGTTCTGGCGGAGGCGCTCCCACTTGTCCCATGCGTCGCTCATGCATCGATTGTCGAGCCTCCACACCACTCGTGTCAAGGCTCCTTGACAGGTGGCGGTGGAGGGTCAGTGTGGCGACGGGCTGCGCAAGCCGACGAGCTTCGCACGAGGTCGCCCGGGCGAATTCGCCTCGCTCCACCGTGATGCGCGGCGGAATGCGGGGCGGGCATGCGCGGCGAGCTCGACGGCCACATCGAGGTCGTCTGCTTCGAACACCACCACCGTCGCCGACGTCGCGAAACTGCAGCGCAAATGGTGAACGAATGCATACATTCGAAGGGATCGCCACCTCTAAACTTCGGTCATGGCGCAAGGTGACGTCCCGACCTCACCGGGGGGGCCGCTGCGCCGCCGCCGGGAGAAGCGTCAGCTCGAGCAGCTCGCTGGGGAAGCATCACGGCGAGAGCCGAGTCCGATCGCGGCCCGCGTACACGTCAGCGTCATCGAGGATCAGTCTGCGCCCGATGATCGAGAACCGGACGGAGAAGCACCCGATGCGCCGTCTGCGCCGCCGGAGGACACGCGTCCCCGCGGCTTCCATGTCCACGCAGTGCCGATCGACCAGCCGATTCACGAAGCACCCTCAGAGAATCACGAAGCACCCTCAGAAAATCACGAAGCACCCTCAGAAAATCACGAAGCACCCTCAGAAAATCACGAAGCACCCTCAGAAAATTCGGAACCTGCAGTCGACGGTCACGAATCGACCTCGTAGGCCTCCGCCAGGCGTCGCACGCCTCTCAGCCCCGTTACCGGGACGGTTCGCCCGATTTAGCTCTTGGATTCGCCCCGTCTAGGCCCAGCCGAGCTCGCGCAGACGCGACTCACCGAGCCCGAAATAGTGCCCAACCTCGTGGAGCAGAGTGATACGAACCCGCTCAGCCACCTCTTCGGACGTGGTGGCGGACCGGCAGATCGTGGCGAGGAAGAGCGTGATCCGGTCGGGCCACGCCCCGCCACGGCCGCGCCGTTTCGTCAACGGGGTTCCCTCGTAGAGGCCGTAGAGGCGACCGGGCGGACTCTCGTAATCGATGACGATGGCCACATTGTCCATCTGCGCTCGAAGTTCGTCGGGGATCGAGTTCAGAGCGTCGTTGACAAGTGCTTCGAACTCGTCGACCTCCATCGGCTCCATCTCGATCACCCTTGCTAGTTGTTGACCGGTACCACATCGGAACGTACACGGCCACTGTCGGATCAGCTTCGCTCAGGCGACCCGTCGAGCAGCTTGGCGACGAGAGCGTCGCGAGTGGCCTCGTGGTTCGGCCGAAACTGGCCCTCGAACCACTCGAGGTGAAGAAGCTCGATGATCAAGGCGGAGAGCCAGAAGACGGTTGGCTCGGTACGGATCCGACCCTCCACGACCGACTGCGCGTCCGGGAGGTCGATGAGCACGAACCAAAGGAAGGCGAGGTCGTAGCCGTCGGGGTAGAGACCCGCCCACTCCCAGTCGAGGACGAAGAGTTCGTCGTGGGTGACCACGACGTTGCTCGGATTGATATCGGCATGGGCAAAGACCCATCGGATTTCGATTCGTGCTGTGACCTCTTGCAGGGCCCGGTACTCGCGGGCACTGAGCAACCCGATCTGCGCGGCCCGGCGAAGGCGGCTCTGGATCGGCAGCTTGCGGAGCCAGCGGGGACGGCGCCGGTACGAGCGCAGGGCCGTGGCGAGAGCGATGAGCCCTTCGAGGTCCCGACCGCTCAGATCGAGAGGAAACTTGGGGCCCAACCGGTGGCCCTCGATCGCCTCGAACTCGAGAGTGAGGGTCTTTCTGTCGTGGCCGAGCAGCCGAGGTGTCGGTACCGGGGGGCGATGACGAGTCAGGAGCTGGTTGACGCGCAGCTCGTAGGCGAAATGGCGAGTCCAGGGGTCCGAGCCTGCATGATGGTGGTCGAGGATCGTGCTGCGGGGACCGAGCTTGTCGGCGTTGGACGTGGGGTCATGGCGCTTCGTGACGCGGGTGCCGTCGTCGGACCACTGAATCGTCGACAGGTTTGTTTTGAGCGTGTGCGATGAGCTGGCCACTGCGTGATCGGTTCCTCTCGGGTTCCTCGGGTTCCTCGGGTTCGCTCGGGTTCGCCTCGGGTTCGTCTCGGGCTCGACCGTCAGAGCTGATCCAGGCTACGCGAGAGCTCCGGCGTGAGTCCGGCGGGTCTCAGGCAGCATCGCGTCGGTGACGCACCCAAGAGTTACTCTCCGAACATGGCGGCATCGGACCCGTTGCCCACAGAATGGTGGACGGTCGGGCGACATCTCGAGGCTCTGCCGGCCTCCGTTGTCGAGCTCTATGAGCGATTCATCTCGCTCGTCGAGGCGTGCGGACCGTTCGAGTACAGAGTGACCAAGACCGCGCTCGCCCTCAAGGGGGTACGACGGGGATTTGCCGGCGCCAAGCCCGAGGCCCGGTGGCTGGACGGGTTCCTCGACTTACAGCGACGCGCCTTCCTTGAGCCCGTTGGAGGCGTCAGCTCTCCCCTGCCCGCTTGAAGTCCAAAAAGTCCGTCACGCGGAGCAGATGCATGAAGCCGCGGCCGACGACTCCGATGTGCTGGCGGTGGGGGTCGTGCACGATCTCGGGATCGGTGAGCTCGTATTCGCGCCGGTGGGTGATCAGGCGCACCGCGCCGTGCGCCAGCGCGTTTTGCACCCACTGGGCGTCGCGGCCGTAGGTGAGGGCGAAGCGGAAGCCGTCCTTGGTCGGGAAGACGTTGACCGGCGTGCGGTACACCGTGTGGGTGCGCCGTCCCACGTGGATCACGATGCCGAGGCCCGGAGCCCAGCCGGCGACGTGAATGGACACCTTGTTGGTGACGGCCCGGTTGAAGCGCGCCATACGCCGGCCCAACCGTGGCCGGCGAGGTGAGACATGGGGTCCCGATCGCGGCTGGGCGGAATGCGGGCTCATACCAACGTGAGCCCCCCGTCGACCGCCAGCACCTGGCCGGTGATGTAGCTCGCCTCGTCGGAGAGCAAGAACACGGCTGCAGCCGCGATCTCCCAGGCGGTCCCCTGGCGCCCGAGTGGGACCGGCGTGCGGGTGCGCGAGGGGCGACCCGCCGACGCGGCGCGGCCGAGCGGCGTGTCGATCAGCCCCGGCGCGAGCACGTTGGCGCGGATGCCACGACGGGCCCCCTCGACGGCGACGTGACGATTGAGCCCGATCAGACCGGCCTTCGAGGCGTCGTACGCCGGGATGCGGCTCCCGGGCCGGATGCCGGCGACCGACCCGATGAAGACGATGGACGCGTTGTCCGGCAGCGTGACGAGTGCACGACGCACCAGCATGAAGTGCGAGCGGAGATTGAGGGCGAACGTGCGGTCCCACTCGTCGGGTGTTGTCCCGGCCACGCCCATGCCGAACCCGCTGCCGACATTGAGCACCAGGCCGTCGGGCGCGAGTCCGGGCTCCTCCGACACGGCCATGCGGCAGCCGTCGTCGGTGGTGACGTCGGCGACCACGATGGCCGCCTTCCCACCCTCTTCGGTGATCAGGCGCCACGTCTCCTCGACGGCGGCTTCGTCGCGATCGACGCAGACAACGGACGCCCCCTCGCGAGCTGCCCGTACCGCGATGGCGCGGCCGTTGCCGACCGGTGCGTCCGGGTCTCGCGACGCCTGCGTGCCTGCGCCGACCACCGTGATGCAACGACCCTCGAGAAGCGGTGTCATGGGAACACGGGCACGACTGACTCCCGCCTCTACGCCGCCGGTCCGGCCGACACGCCCGGTCCGCCCGACACGCTTCGAGCCAACGCCTCCGCGGGCGGCTCGAGCTGTACACGGAGCGAACGCAACACGCCGGTCAGCATCTGATAGTGGGCGATCAGCATGAGGAGCTCAATGAGCTCGCTG
Source organism: uncultured Acidimicrobiaceae bacterium (assembly GCA_963725895.1). Taxonomy (GTDB): domain Bacteria; phylum Actinomycetota; class Acidimicrobiia; order Acidimicrobiales; family RAAP-2; genus Bog-473. Next base: position 1,017,037 of record CAVSAJ010000001.1, read on the forward strand.
TCAAGAAGGCCCTCGTCCAGGACTTCCCAGGTCGCGTCAGACACCGAGCCGTCGGCGGCGGTCTCGTCCACGGCGCTCAGGGCGGCCAGCTCCACCGGCGTCCAGTCGACCCGGCCCAGGCCCTCGTCGTGGCCGAGCGCTGCGATCTCGTCACGCGAGATCCCCTGGACCTCCGCCAGCTCGATGTGGTGCGCCCACTCGTACTCCCCGCCGAAACGAAAGGCCGTACGCAAGATCACCAGCTCGCGCAGGCGGCTCTGCAGGGTGCCCGAGAGGAGCGCGCCGCCGAAGCCAAGCCAGCGTCGGAAGAGCTCGGGGTCCGCACGCCCCAAGGTGGTGAAGATGTTCATCGGCTCGGTGGTCCCGCCGGGTGAACCCTCGAGCACGCGGGTCAGGACCTGGTCCCACTCGCCCGCCGCCAGCGGCGCCAACCGCGGGCCGCCGTTCGATTCGTCAGGAGCTCCATGAGGTGCAGCGCCGCGTTGGGCCATCGACGCATCGTAGGCACCACGGCGGCCACGAGCACAGAGCGGTCAGCGCAGAGGACGAAACCCCATCGGCGGTTGCCCGGGTCCCGTTTCGGCGCCACGGAGCGATCGGATGTCCGCGTCGGGGCGGGACACTTCGTCAAGGATGCCGTACGCCACCGCCTCGTCGGCGCTGAGGAAGCGGCCTCGCTCGAGATCCTCCTCGACTGCCTCGCTCGTCTTCCCTGCGGCGGCGCCCACTCGCTCACAGAAGCGATGTCGTTCGCCGGCGCGCAGCTCGGCCCACTGCGCCACGTTGCGCACGTGCGCCTCGAGCTGCGTGGGTGGCTCGCACAACGAGAACCGCGTGCTCGGCAGCGCGGTCCGGTGACTGCACACGGCCACGACCCCGACAGCCCCGCCGGCGACCTGGCCGAGGCACAGCGCCCGCACCGGCACACCCATCAGCTCCACGACGTCCATGAGGGTCAAGGCGGGCGCGAGGCTCGCCTCGCCGCAGTCGACCCGCAAAGTGACCGGGTCGTCGCCGTCCGCATCGAGCGTCATCAGCTCCGCCGAGACCCGTGTCGCGCTCACCTGGTCGAGAGCCCCGGTGAGGAGGACCACCCGCTGCTCCAGCAGCCGTCGCGCCATGACGTCGGCCAGCGACTCGGTGCCACCACCGAAGCCCCCGCTCCCCGCGCCGCCCGGCGACGGGAGCCAGGGCCAATCGTCCGAGCCCGCTCGTCCGCCCCACTCAGTCATGTTCGATCCTCCATTCCAGCCGAGCCCCCAACGCCGTCGTATAGCGCTCCACCGTGGAGAGGCGGACGTCAAGGTCGCCGGCCTCGAAGCGTGCCACCGCCGACTGCGAGGTACCCATGCGCGTCGCCACCTCGGCCTGGGACAGTCCCAAGTTGCGGCGGAGCGAGGTCAGTTGGCCCGAGACGGAGTGGCGCCGCTCGGCCATCTCCTTGAAGCCGGGGAACACGGTGGGGTGGCGACGGGAACTCACGGTGACCCGATTATCTCATATCTGATATAACGTGGAAAGCACCTCATGGGGACGCACCCCGGATGTGAGGCACCTGATGAGCCCGATCAACGAGAGGAGCGCACCGAGATGAGACCGCTGAGCAGCACGAGGCCGAGCCCCGCTCGACCCGCCCGGCACAAGGAGCGCCAGCACGAGGAGCGCTTGCGCCAGGTCCTCGTCCCCACCGTGATCGAGGAGGGCAACCGGGGGGACCGCGCCTTCGACCTCTATTCACAGCTGCTGCGCGAGCGCATCGTGTTCCTGGGCCAGGAGGTCGACGACCAGGTGGCCAACTTGATCATCTCCCAGATGCTCTTCCTCGAAGCACAGCACTCCGAGCGGGACATCTACCTCTACATCAACTCCCCCGGCGGCGTGGCCTACGCCGGCATGGCCATCTACGACGTGATGCAACACGTCGAACCCGACGTCTCGACGATCTGCGTGGGTATGGGGATGTCGGCGGCGGCCATGATCCTCTCGGGCGGCGCACCGGGGAAGCGCTTTGCCCTTCCGAACGCGCGCATCATGATCCACCAGGGCTCGGCCGGCACCCGGGCGCGCCCTCGGACATGGAGATCCAGCTGCGCGAGGTGCTCTCGCTCACCCGCCGCATGGCCGAGATCATCGCCTTCCACACCGGCAAGCCGGTCGAGCAGGTGGCCCAGGACATCGAGCGGGACCACTTCATGTCGGCGGCCGAGGCGCAGGACTACGGGATCGTCGACGACATCATCCTGCCCCGGCGCGGACTGTGCGCTCCCGTGACAGAAGTGCGGCGCGATTCCGAACTGCAGGTAGCAAAGCTGTGAACGCAGGCTGAATTCTCCACTTGCATCGCCGGTTGGCAAGCGGACGTTCGTTTTGCGTCTGACAGAGTTTCTGCGGGGTCTGCGGGGGCAGAACGGAGAGCAAGAACCTCATGAGCGACAGTCGACGTCCCGGCGCTGACGGTCCCCGGAGCGTCTCCCGGCGCGACCTCCTCAAGGGTGGGCTCGCCGCCCTCGGCGCCGCCGGCGTGGCCGGCGTGACCGGTGCGGGACTGAGCAGCGCGGCCGGGGCGAGCATCGAGCGAGCGCTTGCGACGTCAGCGGGCACGCTGCCGAGCCTGACAGACATCGAGCACGTGGTCATCCTCATGCAGGAGAACCGATCCTTCGACCACTACTTCGGAAAGCTCTCGGCCGTGCGGGGGTTCTCGGACCCCAACGTCCCGCACAACGCAATCGGCGGAAAGAACCGTCCGGTCTGGAAGCAGTACGGCTACAAGCCGGGTGTCGGCGTCGACGCCAGCGGGTTCCTCGAGCCGTTCCACCTCATTCAGGATCCGCCCACCGAGGACGGGGCCACGACCAACGACATCAGCCACGAGTGGACGACGCAACACGATGCGTGGAACAGCGGTGCCATGGACAACTTCGTCGGCGCGCACCTCGCCGCTGACGGCGTCGACAACTTCGCCGTCACGATGGGCTACTTCAACCGCAACGATCTCGCCTTCTACTACGCCCTCGCCGACGCCTTCACCATCTGTGACGCCTATCACTCCTCGGTGCTCGGCCCCACTGATCCCAACCGGGTGATGGCGTTCTCGGCCAGCATCGACCCGGCCGGCACGGGTGGAGGACCCATCCTCGTCACCCAGACGACGGGCCGGCCCCAGCAGTACAACACGCTCTCGTGGACCACGATGCCCGAAGTGCTGCTCGATGCGGGCGTGAGCTGGAAGGTCTACAACGACCCGACCGGGCTCGCGCTCTTCAATCCGCTCCCCTACTTCAAGGCCTACAACGACCCGACGACGACACAGGGACAGCAACTCGCGGCCCAAGCCCTCACGCCCGCCTTCCCGGCCGACTTCATCGCTGACGTCACGGCCGGCACCTTGCCGCAGGTCAGCTGGATCCACGGTCCCGTGGTCCAGTGCGAGCACCCCGCCACCGCACCGCAGTGGGGGGAGAACCTCGTGCAGACCGTGCTCGACACGTTGACGTCGAACCCCGACGTGTGGGCACAGACGCTCTTCATCCTCCACTACGACGAGAACGGGGGCTTCTTCGACCACGTCCCGCCGCCCGTACCGCCACCGGGCACGGCGGGCGAGTACCTGACCGTGGACCCCTTGCCCTCGGCGGCCGGCGGCATCGTCGGTCCGGTGGGCCTCGGCTTCCGGGTGCCCTGCCTGTTGCTCTCGCCCTTCACCCGCGGCGGCTACGTGTCCCACCACGTGTTCGACCACACGTCGACCCTGCGACTGCTCGAGACCCTCTTCGGCGCCGAGGTGCCCAACCTCGCCCCCTGGCGCCGCAGCGTCACCGGGGACATGACCCAGGCGCTGGCGTTGGGTCAGCCCGCCAACACCACCATCCCGACGTTGCCCAACGCGCCGCTCGTCGAGCCGGCCGTGGACGAGCAGGTCATCCTGAACGCGCTCACCGGCACCTTCGACGTCGGCTTCACCTACCCGCCGCCGACCTCGAACTCGATGCCCGCCCAGGAGACCAGGCCGCTGCGGCCCAAGCCCCCGCGATGAGCAGCCGCCGCGGCTTTGACCGCGGCAGCTTTGACCGCCGCACTTTTGAACGCCGCACCCTCAGCCGCCGGTCCTTCATGCGCCCCGGCCAACCCGCTGCCCGGCCTCGTCCAGGGCTACCAGGGCCAGCCGGTCCGCCCGCCGCCGTCGGCCACCACGCCGGCGAAGCGCTGACGCGCCGGCGCTTCGCACCCCCGGTGGGGCGGGCGCGTACAGTAGGTGACAGCGGCGTCAGGGAAAGCCGGGGCACACCCGGGCCGATCGTGCAGAAGGGGAGGACCGAATGCGCACTGAGGACATGATCCTGGTCAGCGTCGACGACCACGTGATCGAGCCCAGAGGGATGTTCGACGGGCTGCTGCCAGCCAAGTACCAGGACGCAGCGCCCAAGCTCGTCCGCCGCGACGACGGCACCGACGTGTGGGTGTACGACGGCAACCAGATCCCCAACGTGGGGCTCAACGCCGTGGTCGGGCGGCCGCCCGAGGAGTACGGGATCGAGCCAACGTCGCTCGAGGACATGCGAGTCGGCTGCTACGACGTGCACGAGCGCGTGCGCGACATGTCGGTCAACGGCGTGCTCGGCTCTATGTGCTTCCCTTCCTTCCCGCAATTCTGCGGCCAGCTCTTCGCCCGCCGCGAGGATAAGGACGAGGCCCGCGCCATGGTGCAGGCCTACAACGACTGGCACATCGACCGCTGGTGCGGGGCCGAGCCCGGGCGCTTCATCCCGCTCTCCATCCCCGTCATCTGGGACCCCGAGTTGGGCGCGGAGGAGGTGCACCGCGTGGCCAAGAAGGGCTGCCACGCCGTCACCTTCTCGGAGAACCCCGAGAAGCTCGGCTGGCCCTCGCTGCACAACGAGCACTGGGACCCCTTCTGGGCGGCCTGCGCCGACGAGGGCACCGTCGTCTGCATGCACCTGGGCTCCTCGTCGCAGATCCTGATGACCTCGGTGGAGGCGCCGATCGACGTCATGATCAGCCTGCAGCCGATCAACATGGTGCAGGCGGCGGCCGACCTGATCTGGTCGCCCATCCTGCGCAAGTACAAGGACCTGCACTTCGCCCTCTCCGAGGGCGGCATCGGCTGGATCCCCTACGCCCTCGAGCGCATCGACTACGTCTATGAGCACCACCGCAAGTGGACCGGCCAGGACTTCGGCGACCAGCTGCCGAGCCAGGTCTTCAAGGACCGCGTCATCACCTGCTTCATCGACGACGCCTTCGGCGTCCAGAGCCGTGAGTTCTTGAACATCGACAACATCACCTGGGAGTGCGACTATCCCCACTCGGACTCGACGTGGCCACAGTCGCCCGAGCTGCTCATGAAGTATCTCGACGGCGTGTCCGACGAGGACATCGACAAGATCACGCACCTCAACGCCATGAAGCACTTCCAGTTCGACCCGTTCAGCGTCCGGCCGCGTGAGAAGTGCACGGTGGCGGCGCTGCGCGCCGAGGCGGCGGACGTCGACACCTCGCTGGTCTCGCGGGCCCGCGGGCAGACGAGTGTCAACGACAAGGGCATCGTGAGCGTAAGCAGCTTCACGACGCGCCTACGCGACGAGGACTGAGCCGCACACAGCCGTACCTGCCGCGTCCGGCGCGCCGACTCGGTGCGGCCGGTCGCCATCGAACCGGAGTATCCGAGACCATGTCGATCGACTACGCCCACGGTGACGACCACGTCGTCACCATCACCATCAACCGTCCCGAAGCACGCAACTCCATGGACATGGAGCACTTCTTCGGGCTGCGCCAGGCCTGGGACCGCTTCGGGGAGGACGACGACGCCTACGTCGCCATCGTGACCGGCGTCGGCAAGGACTTCTGCGTCGGGGCCGACCTCAAGACCTACATCCCCCAGATCACCGAGCTGCAGAGCAAGCTGAAAGACGGCCAGCACCCCGACGAGCTCGGCGGCTACCGGCTCGATGACGGGGTCAAGGCAGTGCTGCGCGGCACCAAGCTCTACAAGCCCATCATCGCTGCGGTGAACGGCACCTGTGTCGCTGGCGGGATGGAGATGCTCGGCGGCACCGACATCCGGGTGGCCAGCGACACCGCCACCTTCGCCGTGATGGAGCCCAAGCGGGGCCTCTTCGCCGGCGGCGGGACGACGGTGCGCCTTCCTCGACAGATCCCCTGGCCCGCCGCCATGGAGATGCTGCTGTGCGCCGACCAGGTGCCGGCCCAACGCGCCTTCGAGATGGGACTGCTCAACGAGGTGTGCCGCCCGGCGGACCTGATGGACCGGGCCTACGACTACGCGCATCGCATCACGGCCAACGGCCCCTTCGCGGTCCGCAAGACGAAGGAGTCGGCGCTGCGCGCGCTGGCGACCAACATGAAAGAGGCCTACGCGATCGAGTCGGAGATCTCGGGCGAGGTCTTCAGCAGCGAGGACGCCAAGGAGGGGCCGCGCGCCTTCGCCGAGAAGCGCGTGCCGAACTGGCAGAACCGCTGAGAGGGCCCGCCAGGACCCCGCGACCTGCGGTCAGCGCTGCACGAGGGCGTAGACCATCGTGACCTGATCGGTCTCGGTCTGGCTGCCCGCTTCGACGGGGACGGGCGATGCCGCGTTGGTGCCCGCGGCGTTGGCCGAGAGGCCTTCGTTGTACGGGAGCTGGGACGGCTGGGTGTTGTCGGTCAGGGAGCACACCCGGCCCAGTTTCCGCCCCGCAGCCGCAGCCATGGCACCGGCGTGAGCGACGGCCAGGTGCACCGCCTTGGTCCGGGCCTCGTCTTCGACCTTGGTGGGGTCGCTGAAGGAGAAGCTGAGCGAGTTGATCTGTGCGTTGTCGCCGCTTGCTTGCACCACGGAGTCGATGGCGCCACCGGCCGTCTTCATGGTGCGCAACGTGGCACTCAGCGTGTTCGTGGCTTGATACCCGGTGAGCGTGGGCACACCGTTCGGGTAGGAGTACTGGGCCTGCAGGCTGAGGCCGGTCGTCTGGATGTCCGCCTGCTGCACGCCGTTCTGCTCGAGCGCCAGGAGCGCCTGCTGGACCTTGGCGTTGTCGTCACTCAGTGCCGCGGCCGACGAGCTCGCCGTGGAGCTGAAGCCGAAGGCCGCGGTGAGGACGTCGGGGGTCTCGGTGGCCTGGCCGGTGCCCTCCACGGTCAGGTGCGGCATCGAGCTCCCGCAGCCGGCTGGCGGAGAGGCATCCGGAGGGCTCGCGCCGGCGTCGCTCAGCGCAAGACCGAGGCCCGCACCGCCGATCAGCAACGCGCCCAACGTGACCACCAGCACCACCCTGGCGCCGACGCGCGGCCGGCGTGCGGTCGCGGGCCGGTTCGTCTGGGTGGCCTCCTCGGAGTGCGGCTGCGCCGCCCTCTCCGACTGCTTCAGCTGTACGTGCTCGGGCTGGTCCGGACGGTCGTGTTCCATGGCGGGCACCTCCCATGCGTGCGCACACGAGAGACGCAGGTGGAACCGGATCGGTTCGTGGGGTGTGGCTTCGCCCTAGTGGGGAGCCGGCGTGCCGGGCGGGAGCGGGAACACCGGGTTGGCCCTCGTGCTCGCCGACCGGAAGCAGTTGAAGACGTTCTGGCCCTTGTTGAGCACCGGCACGAATTGCGTGCCCCTGGCCTTGATATAGGCGACGCAATAGGGCGGTGCGTGGCCAGTGTGACCTCCGACCGCCCAGTTGACCGGCGTGGTCAGGCCGCCGGCCGTGAACGACGTGATGGCGTTGGTCTGCTTGATCACGTTGGCCCATGTCAGCTTCTTGCCCGCCGCCTTGACGCCCTGCACGAACAGCGCGGCCGACTCCCAGCCCTGGATGGCCAACTCGTTGTAGGCGTACTGGGGCTCATACTTCTTCATCTGCTGGAAGTAGAGCGTGAGCCCCGGATACAGGCGGCTCGGCGCCGTGAACGGCACGTGGTAGGTGGCGAAGTACACGCCTTGCATCAGGCTCTCGTTGGCCCGCAGCGTCGGCACGTCGTTGCCGTTCAGCCACAGCTGTGTCGCCTTCAGCCCGTACTGTTGGATGGCCCGGGCCATGTTGACGTTGCCCTGAACGTCCATGCAGCTGAGCACGAAGTTGGAGCCGGCCTGCTTCATCCGCTGCACGTCGGTGGCCACGGTGGAGCCCGGGTAGTTGATTTTCAGGTCGACGTAGCTGATGTCGTACCCGGCGGACTTCAACGCGTTCTGCGCAGCCTGGCAGGCGTTGGCCGAGGCCGCGACGCCGTAGGCGACCAGGGCGATCGAGGGCTTCGACTGTGTCTTGCGGGCCACGTAGGCGAACTGGGCGGCCCCCGCCTGGTAGTACTGCGTCGATCCTCCCGCCGCGAAGAGGTTTGGCGGCCCAGCCCAGTTGTCCGTCACGTTGTAGCCGTAGGTCGGGATGCCCGACTCGATGAAGAGATTGGGCGAGAAGAAGATGGTCGCGACGCCGGTCACGGCGAACACGTGGTCCTGGTTGATGAGCGTGTTGGCCAGCTGGTTGAAGGTGGTCGGATTGCCGCCGTCGTCCAGCGCGTACTTGTAGTCGATCTTCCTCCCGTTCACGCCGCCCTGGGCGTTGATGTAGTCGAAGTAGGCCCTCTCGCCGTAGATCACCGAGGAGGAATTGGCCGCCAGTGTCCCCGTCTGCGTCGAGATGGTCCCCACTGTGATGGAGGTGGGCGTCACGCCGGGCGCGCTGGAGGGCGCCGCCGCGCCCACCGTCCCGACCGGCACCAGCGCCGCCGTGGTGGCCACGGCCGTCGCCGCCAACACGACGCTGACCGCCGACCGGCATCTCGAGCTCACTCGCATGGGTCCCCCCGATCGTGCGCCAACGGTATGTCGAACTCGACCAGTGCTCAAGGATCTCGTGGTCGACGCCGTGGGCCAGTGGGCCACGGCTCGTCAAATGCGGACTCCACTCTTCAGTTGCCCGAGCCGGCTGCCAAACTGGCGGACGATGGTTCTCTTCGCATTTGACTGGAGCACGGTCGCCTCCTTGGCCACAGCGGCGGGCACGCTGGTCCTGGGTATCGCGACGTTTGCGGCCGTGCGATCGTCCAACCGTTCGGCGCGCATCGCCGAGGCGGCACTGCAGGAGCAACGCCGACCTATTCTCGCTCCTTCCCGCCTGGAAGATCCCACCCAGAAGATCATGTTCCTCGGGGATCATTGGGTACACGCCCCGGGCGGGCGGGCCGCCGTCGAACACATCGACGGCATCGTGTATCTCGCGATCAGTCTGAGAAACGTCGGCAGTGGGATCGCCGTCTGTCAGGGTTGGGTGGTCAGTCCGGGCCCCAGCGCATCGCTCGACTACACGACGCACGCCCCCTTGGAAGAGTTTCGCCTTCAAGCACGCGACCTGTACATACCGTCCGGTGATATCGGCATGTGGCAGGGAGCACTCCGGAACCCGGACGATCAGGTACGCGCCGCCGTCGCCGACGAGATCGAGAAGAACCAGCCGATCACGGTGGAGCTGCTCTATTCCGACCAGATCGGCCGCCAACGGACGATCTCGCGGTTCGGCCTCGTTCCTGCGGGAGACTCGTGGCTCGTGAGCCTGAACCGCCACTGGCCCCTCGACTGGGAGGGACCCCGTCCCGAGGACATCACGGTCGCGGCACAAGAGGCGGTGCTCCGCGACAGTGACGCGTTCTTTGAGAGGCAGGCAGCGGCCGACGGCGAAGGCACTTTGGCGGGCGCGGACCCAGGGATCTCGGACGGCAACGGATCCGGGAGGCCGCGGGACAACGAGACGCCGCGGGACGCCGAAAGCGTCGCTGAGAGGGACGTCGAGAGAGACGCGGCCGATCGTGCCTCGGCCTCGCCGGAGGAGTGATTCTCCTCGTTCAGTCTGGCGGCTGACGTTGCCCGAGCCGCAGCTGACGGGCGGTGACATCCGCGATGGCGACAAGTCCTCGTGCGACCTTCTCGCTCGCCGCCACTGGATCGCTCCCGACAATCGGTGCGAGGTTGCCGTTGAGCCACAGCGTGGCGAACCCATGCACCATCGACCACGCGGCGGCGACGGCTCCCTCGAACTGTCCTGACTCCAGTTCGCCGGTTCCCGCCGCCACTGATTGGTAGAACACGTCGAACACTGCTGCTCGGGCCGCGACGAGCACGGGATCACCGGAATCGTAGAGATCCCCCCGCCACATCACTTCGTAGTGCGAGGGATGTTCGATTGCGAACACGACGTAGTTGACCGCCAGCGGGTACAGGGTCTCAGCCGGGTCCGCTCCCTTGCTCGTGCGGACCTGGCTCTCGTGAAGGAGCTCGAAGCCTTCGACGGCAATCGCCGTGAACACGCCTGTCTTGTCCTTGAAGTGATGCGCCGGCGCCGCGTGTGAGACGCCGGCTGAGCGGGCGAGGGCTCGCAGGCTCAGATGGGCCGGGCCCCGGGTGGCGATCTCCTCGAGCGCCACGTCCATGAGCACCCGTCTCAGGTCGCCGTGGTGGTACCGACGGCGGGCCGGCAGGCTGGGTCGAGCCGACGATCTTGACATTGACAGGTTCTCCGGTGTGGGCGTATCTTTACGTTGACAAGATAGCTGGTGCGCCCGAGGAGGCTCGGTCTATGAGGCGATGGCTGATGCGCAAGGCGTTCTCCTCGATGACGGGAAAGTTCGCCCAGGGCGATTGCGATCTCGTACTCAAGTTGATGGCCGACGATGTGCATTTCATATTCCCGGGTACGAGCTCCTACGCCGCAGACATCACCGGCAAGGCGGGGACCGAGCAATGGCTCCGCCGATTCGTGGCCATGCATCCCACCTACGAGATCCTCGACGTCATGGTCTCTGGGCCGCCTTGGAACACCCGTCTGGGAGTCAGGATGCGTGACCGAATCGGCGACGACTACTCCAACGAAGGAATGCACTACCTGGTCATGCGGTGGGGCAAGGTGTGCTACGACCGGGTGTTCATCGACACTGAAGCTGTCTCCGCGTTCGAGCGGCGCCACCCGGAACTGGCCGTCGCGACCTGACACATCACTGCGCGGCCGGTGCGGGCGATCGTGCAGGATCGACGGGATCGAGCAGCTCGAGACATTGGCCTCGCGGTGTGCCTAGGGTTCTGACAGGCACGTAGGAGGCGTCACCATGGCCCACGAAGTCGAAGTCGGAACCGTCGCAGAACTGCAGCCTGGCGTCGTTGGTGGTGCAGGCCACTATGCCGTAGGGAACGCTGCGGGTGACCTCTTCGCCGTGAGTCGACATTGCCGTCACCTTCGGGCTGATCTCGCGAAAGGCTCGATCGACGAGGACGGTTGCCTGGTGTGCCCCTGGCACGGCGCAAAATACGAGGTCTCCACCGGTCGCATGACTCTCGGCCCACAGGGAGGCTTCGCCAAGGTTCCGGGCCTCGATTCCTTCTACCGACTGCTGACCAAGGCGATTCCGCTTCGGCGAGGCACGGTGACCGAAAGGGACGGGAAGGTCTTCGTTCAATAGGGTGCTCTCGGCTTCACGCCCCTCGAGCGGGATCCCGGCCCGAGTAGGCCAAGAGCCTCTCCTGGGCGGACGACGCTGGATCGACGCTGATCTCTGGCTTGAACACGCCTTCGCGCTGCTCCTCGGTAAAGCGGCCGTGGACCATGGCAAGAGCCGCTTCGGGCAGCCCCTCGGGCATCGTTGCATCTTGTCCTGTGGATACAGCGACGTCCCACCCGTGGAACAGGAGGTCGCCGAATGCAGCAGTGAGAGCAATCCCCGTCTTTTGGATCACCCCCGGCTCTGAAAAGGTGCGAAGCATCTCTGCACAGGTCTGATCAAAGTCGGAGGCTGGATCGTCGCTCAGGAGATCCGGCGGGTCGCGTGAAAGGTCGACGGCGATGGTCTCCCCCCGCCCGGCTCCCAAGGAGCGCCTCTGGATTTGGAGCATGTGGTTCAGGAGGGTCCGGACATCCCAGGATTCGCATGTCGTCGGAGCATCGAGCTGAGAGACGGCACCGCGTACCTTGGTCGTCGTCCATTCGCTGGCGCGTCCGTACAGCTCAAGTAGGTCCGAGTCCATGGCCAGTCCTCCTCGGTATGTCTACTACTTGACGGTGATCAAGACCTCAGCCGCAGGGCTCGAAAAGGTTGGCGTGCGCGGTCTGTTCGGCCCGTACGGTCACGTCCACCTTGCCCGGGTAGTTCCTCACTTGATAGTGCCCAGCCGGAACGGTGAATTGGTACGCGGAGGATGTGTCACCAGTGAGCCTCTGCTGTGCGACCATTCGTGTCCCTTGGTAAATGGAGACGGTGTAACGGAACTTGTCTGGATTGAGACCAGGGGCTGGTGGGCCAACACACGGGGAGGCCTTTCCGGTCACTGTGCCGCTCGTCTGGATTGCGTGACCACAACCGGCAAGGGTCAGTGCTGCAAAACCCAGGATCCCCAACACCACGCCTGCTGACTTCGACATCACTGCCACCACCTCTTATCGAGTCGGGTGCTCGAGCTTTGTGGCCACGACCTGACAGAAACCCAGGTTCCTACCTTGATCGGTCCGGAGCATCGCAACGGACCTGCTGGCGCCCTCTTTGCGCCACCCCGACGTATGCGCCTCCGTGGCCTCGTGGAAGCGAAGCCAGTCGTGCCATCCGTCCTCCATGAACCCGGCTGACTCGACGTGAACTTTTCCCGTCTTCTCCCAATGGTGGGCCCACCACGCGGGGGTGTGGAACGAGCAGAAGTCCCACTCCCAGTAGGGGACAAGTTCCTCCGGGACGTCCGGGCCGAGCTCCTTTGTCAAGGCGGGCACGATCACGCCGATCCGGCCTCCCGGCTTCAGGAATCCCAAGATGTAACCCAGATAGAGGTCGGCGGTCCCGAAGTAGTGGTACGCGTCCACGCTGACGATCGCGTCGAATGAGCCAGGATCGAACGCCAGGTCGTGCGCTTCAGCGTGGACGCAGTGGACAAGGTCATCGACTCCTTTCTCGCGCACTCGGCTTTCATTCTCTGCCGCACCGATCCAGAGGTCAGTGGCCCATACCTGAGCACCGAACTCGTTGGCCAAGAAGATCGAGGTAAGGGCCTTCCCACATCCGAGGTCCAGCACGCGGTCACCGGACGCAATCGTCAGGTGCCGCATCAACGACTCCAGCAGCCAGAGTGGATTCGGTCCCATCAGGTTCTCGAAGACCCACTCGGCTTCGTAGGTGTTCGACCGCGGGTAGCGGACGTGATGAAGCGGGTTGTTGTGAATCGACATGGTGGAGGACTCCGAAGGTGTGTGCGAATTGGGTAGATCGTGCGCGCCGAGAACGCTCAGACCAGGCGCTTTCACAGTGCGTGGTCCCGAAAACGGCGGATTCAGGCTGCCTGGTCAGCCCGCATACGCACCCTCCAAAGGCGTCAGCGAACAGCCGAATTCTATGCGGTCACTCTGTGAATGGACAGGGATCCGACACGGAGCTCGGAATCGGCTCGGTGAGTTGTTTGCGGGAAAAGGGGCTGAATTCGCTTGACAGTAGGATCTGTTGCCATGGCTCACGAAACCAGTACTGGCTCGTCCCCCATCATCCGAGGGCTGGTGAATAACCTGCGAGAGATCCTCCCCGAGGACCAGCAGAAGAAGCTCGCCGGGTACGTAGAACAGGCCGAAGCCTCCGGACCCAAGGGAGATTATCGCCGAGCGAGGTACTGCTTGCACTGGGCAATCAAGACAGCGGAGAGTCCGAAGCACTCACATCTTCAGGGTCTCGCCACCCGACTCAAAGAGACCCACAAGGAGTGGCAGGACATCTGGCTTGGTACCGAATTCGGGTCCGAGGTGAAGGTCGGAAAGGGTCAGCCAGCTCACGAAATTACGGGAGATCAGAAGACTGGGCCAGGGGAAGACATCGAGCTGCTTTGGGTCGAGGAAGCGACCGACGTCGCGAAGAGTGCGGCCGAGAAGTCCGGATGGGAGAGCGTCCCCTGGGAGGACCTGCTGAAAGGGGTTCTCCAGATCACCTAGAGCAGCGGGGAAACGGTCCCTCCACCCTGTCGGGTGGGTGGGCCTCAGACATCGGACTGCGACCGGCCGTACCGATCCTCAAGTCGAACCACGTCGTCCAGCTCAGTGGTGCTCGCCTCCAATACCACCGTGTCGACGAGAGCGGTCATCCGGTGTCTCGTGCCGGGGCGGAGGTGCACTGACTCCCCCGGCAGCAGCTCGAACGACTCGAGGCCGTCAGTACCACGACCCACCTCGAACAACAGGCGGCCCGACTGCACCGAAACCGTCTCCTCCTTGCGCTCGTGGTATTGCAACGAGAGGGCGTGTCCCTCGTTCACGTAGAGCACTTTGCCGCAGTACTTCCCGTCGACGAGTGCAAAGTGGAGCTCATGACCCCAAGGCTTGTCGACTCGGCGAGCGCGCTCCACCCAATCCGACTTCGACATGTCAAGAAGCCTACCGACAGGTTGGACGGCGGAGAGGACGGTCTCGACGGCAGTGGGGAGACCCCCGATCGGCACATACGATCTGTCCAAAAATCGCAGGCGGTACCACGGCGCAACGACTCGCGCGCGTACGAGACAGTCTCCTAGGACGACCCGGCGTCACTCTCGAACGCTGCAAGCATGGCCAATGCTTGGTCGTCAAGCTGCAGGCGACCTGCTGCCAGGTTCTCCTCGAGGTGCACGAGCGACGATGTCCCCGGGATCAGCAGGACCGTCGGGGCCAGCGCCAACAGCCAGGCCAACGCCACCTGGGCCGGCGTGGCGTGCAGCCTCTCCGCTGTCGCCTTCACGGCCGGCGCCCCCCAGAACGGGATTCTCCGCATGAAAGGCTGAACCGAGGGGGAAGAACGGAACGTAGGCAACGCCATCGGCGCGGCAAGCGTCGAACACCTCCTGGTCGCTGCGGTCGGCGATGTTGTAGGCGTTCTGGACGCAAGCGATATCGGACTTCGTCCGAGCTTTCGCGTACTCCTCCGCGGTCACATTGCTGAGGCCGATGTGACCGATGTGACCTTCCTTGCGCAACCCGACCATGGCGTCGACCTGTTCGTCGAAGGGTACGTCGCTCTCAGGATGACGGCGCGGATTGACCACGGGAATCTGGGCGAGACCAAGGCTCTGGAGGTTGGCCTCCACACCGGCGCGTAATTCTTCTGGGGACCGAGCGATGTGCCACCCGCCCCGATCGTCTCGCCTCGCCCCCACCTTGGAGACCACGATCAGGTCCGGCTAGGGATACAGCGCTTCACGAATCAGCTCGTTGGCGACATCAGGGCCGTAGAACTGGGCGGTGTCGAGGTGGTTCACCCCCGAGTCGACGGCCCTTCGAAGGAGCGCCAGAGCCTTGCCTCGGTCTGGAGGAGGGCCGAACACTCCGGGGCCGGGAAGCTGCATTGCCCCGAAACCCATGCGTCGAACCACGTGCTCGCCCAGCTGGAAGGTATCCGCGACCATGGCGTC
This sequence comes from uncultured Acidimicrobiaceae bacterium, assembly GCA_963725895.1. Taxonomy (GTDB): domain Bacteria; phylum Actinomycetota; class Acidimicrobiia; order Acidimicrobiales; family RAAP-2; genus Bog-473. Next base: position 1,032,437 of record CAVSAJ010000001.1, read on the forward strand.
GAATATAGAAGCGAAGCGTCATCCTGCTTTCGCACGGTGCCATCGACATCGGCAGCCGCTCAAATCGCTCATGCGCTCATGCGCTCATGCGCTCATGCGCTCATGCGCTCATGCGCTCAGGCATTCACCTCGTGTTGCTTTTCTAGCTTGAACCTGTGGTGCTGGGCGAGGATCTGATCATGCGTCGCGCCATGGTTGGGCACGTCGGGGTGGTGGTGTCGACACAGGATGTAGGGCGTGCCGACAAGGGGATGGTGGCCGATGCGCCAACAGCCCTTTGTGTGACAGTTCACCTTGCGCAGGCCCGTGTAGACACCGACACCGACGGCGCTGATCAGCGTGGCTTCACCGAGGTCTGAGCCGAAGCCGGACCAGAAGTTGTAATAGACATCCGGTCCGCCGTGGAGTGTCCCGGTGTGGAGGGCGAACCAATGACGAAGGGCTCCGAGGAAGGCGATCAAGAGCGCGAGAACCACGATGAGGATGAGGACGGCCATCACCCAGACAGCTCTGTTCCCCGAGCTGTCGGGGGGTACTGCGGGGTCGCCGGCACCGTGCCGCTCCCTGCGGACGTCGCCCCATTGCCACCGCCGCCCTGCGTCGGCGTGGCAGAGGCATCACTTCGCGGGACAGATCCCGTTGTCTCGGTCATGGTCCTCCAATCCTTGCTTCCCGAAGGAAGTGTGGGGCCAGTGCGTCCGCGATTCTGCCGTCTCGAGTTCGACTCGGCGCGGATCACTGCCCAGATCGTCGTTGGGTCGGTGGGTCACAGGGCTCGCGCTGCGCGCTACCGTGGCGCCCGTGAGCGGTCCACGCCTGCCCGGCGGGGTGGTGCACAAGCTTCCGGGCGATCTGCGTCAGGCGCTGATCGCCAACCCCACGGCGCTCGATGCCTGGATGGACATCACGCCTCTCGCCCGCAACGAGTTCATCTGCTGGGTCGAAGATGCCAAGCAACAAGTGACCCGAGAACGCCGCATTCGCCGGACCAAGGAGGAACTGGAGGAGGGCCAGCGTCGGCCTTGCTGCTGGCCCGGCTGCGCGCACCGCGAACGCAACGGCCGCTAGCGCGTCTGCGCTGCTCCTCGGTTGTGCGGACTACTCAGTCGCACTCGGAGTCGGTGGTCCACTGCGCCGCAAGGCGAGGAGGGACGGGAACCCGACGACGAACGTCTGGCGCCGCCAACCCCGAGCCGGCAGCCCGCGGCGCCGCGCCATGGGGCCGGCGGCGAGCGCTTCTGCGGCGTGAATGACGACGGTTGCGGCGAGCAACGCCTGGAGCACCTCGCGAGGCGGCAACGCGTCACCGGTGATCTCGTTGGCCTTCACGTACGCGGACTTCGTGAACGCCAGCTTGGTCAGGACGACGATGCCCCCGTCGAGGAGAAGGAACCACAACACCGACGGCCGGACGACCCCCGAACGCCTCGCTCGTGCCATGAACACGTTCTAGCGAGCGGGGAGGGCGCTCGGCAATCGAACCGGCGTCGAGGGCGTGCCCGAGGCCGTCGCAGCGAGCTGCCCGCAGGCGGCGTCGATCTCCGCGCCGCGCGTGACACGGATCGTGGCGTTCACCCGGCGGGCCGTCAGGAGGTCACGAAAGAGCCGGACGCGGGCGGGTCGCGAGCCAACAACGGGGTACCCGGGTGTCGGGTTGAGCGGGATGAGGTTGACGTGGGCGCCCAGCGGCCGCGCAAAGGCCGCCAGCTCTGCGGCGTCGCTCTCGCGGTCGTTCACGCCGTCGATGAGCGCCCACTCGATGGACAGACGCCGACCACTGGCCGTCACGTACGCTGCGCACGCCGCGCCGAGCTCGGCCAGCGGGTAGCGGCGGTTGATCGGCACTAGCTCGTCTCGCAGCTCGTCGTTGGCGGCGTGCAGAGAAACGGCAAGGTTGACTGGCAGCGCCTCGGCGGCCAGCCGGCGGATGCCGGGCACGATGCCGACCGTCGACAACGTGAGGTGCCGCGCAGACAGCCCCATCTCCGAGTGCAGGCGGACGACGGCGCCCCACACCCGGTCGTAGTTGGCCAGCGGCTCCCCCATCCCCATGAACACCACGTTTGAGAGCCGCCGGGGTGCGGCCTCGCGCATTGCCGCGACAACCTGCTCGACGATCTCGCCTTGGCTGAGGTGTCGCTGGAAACCGGCCTGGCCCGTGGCGCAGAACTGGCACGCCATGGCGCAGCCGGCCTGAGTCGAGACGCAGACCGTGACGCGGTCGGGGTAGTGCATCAGCACGGTCTCGACCCGGGCACCGTCGTGCAGCGCCCACAGCCACTTGGTGGTCTGGCCGGCGTCCGCACTCCGGCGCGCCTGCTCGCGCAGGGCCGGCGGCATGGCCTCCGCGAGGGCGACCCGCAGAGCGGCAGGCAACTCGGTCATCTCCTCGGGTCGCTGGACCCGCGCGTGGAGGCCCTGCCAGACCTGGCGCACCCGGTAGGGAGGCTCGCCGTCGAGGAGCCCGACCAGCTCCTCGTGCGTCACGTCGTATGGCGAGGGCGCCGGCACCGTGCCTCAGGCTACGGCGTCGGTGGCCCTGGTCTGGGCGCCCCGTCCTGACCGCACGACCAGCTGGAGGCGCAGTTGCGGCCGATGCCCTCGCCGTGCTGGCCTGAACCTCGCCCAACGACCCGAACCGACCGCAGCCACCGCACACGAGGAGACCGATGAGCGAGACCACCGAGGACCCGATCGGCGACGAGCTGACGAGGCGCATCGAGGACGGCATCTGCTGGATCACCCTCAACCGTCCCGACGCAGGCAACGCCTTGACCCAGTTCATGCGGGATCGGATCGCCGAATGGGTGCGCGACGCTTCGAGTGACCTCTTCGTGCGCGTCGTCGTGATCACTGCGGCGGGCGACAAGCATTTCTGCACGGGTGCCGACCTCCGCGGCGGACAGCGTCCGCCGCGGCCGAAGCCCGACGATGCACCCGACGGTGTCGTCGGCGACGGATCCCGCACCATCCGTGACGGCTGGCAGGCGCTCGTCACTGCGATCTTGGACTGTGAGAAGCCCGTCGTCGCCGGGGTGAACGGCACGGCGGCCGGCGGCGGGATGCACCTGGCTTTGGCCTGCGACCTCGTCGTGATGGCCGAGGAGGCCAAGTTCGTCGAGGTCTTCATCCGCCGGGGAATCGCGCCCGACGCGGGCGGCGCGTGGATCCTCACCCGGCTGGTCGGGATCCAAAAGGCGAAGGAGCTCTTCTTCTTCGGAGACGACGTGCCGGCGGCCGAAGCCCACCGCATCGGCCTCGTCAACCGCCTCGTACCGCGCGCCGAGTTGCAGGCCACCCTCGAAGCGATGGCCGGCCGTCTGGCCCAGGCGCCGACCAAGGCGATCTGGATTGCCAAGTGGCTGACCAACCGGGCCCTCGACGTCGACCGCGCCACCTCGCTCTACGACGAAGCGATGGGCCAGGAGATCGTCAGCCGCACCCTCGACTCCCAAGAGGGCATCGCCAGCTTCGTGGAACGCCGGCCGCCCGAGTTCAAGGGCTGGTAGACGACCTCGCTGCGGTGGTCGTCGTCCCCGACCCGCCGACGTTGACGGTGGTGGTCGTGGTCGACGGCGGAGGGGATGTCGTCGTGGTCGACTGCCCCCTCGGAGCGGTGGTGCTCGTGGAGCTCGAGGTGGACGAGGTCGTAGTGGACGTCGACGTGGTTGACGACGATGTCGTCGACGTCGTCGATGTCGATGTCGTCGACGTCGTCGCGATGGCCGGAGCCGGACCCGGGTTGACGATGTTGCCGAAGGTGGTCCCCGAGCCCGCACCCCCGAAGATGTCCGACAGCGGCTTGCCCGAGATCAGTTCGACGGCGGTGATGAAGAGCAACGCCAGCACGAACACGATGCCGGCGGCCCCCGCCATGGCCTTCCAGGGGTAGCTCCGCCGCGCGATGGGTGCACGCGAGGCCGACGCGGTCACGGACGCCGTCGCCGAGGACGGGGCCACACGTCCGGATCCGCTCGATGCCGCCACCCGCCGCCTCGGCATGGTCGCGTCCGTGAGCCGCTCCGTCGCCGGCGTGTCAGGCGAGGCAGAGACCTCCAGGCGCTGGGTCTCCCCTGGCGTTCGCTCCACCTGCACCGTCTCGTCGGTGGCCGAGGACACAGGGCTCGTCCCCGAGCCTGTGCGGCCGGCGCCGGCACCCGCCCGGCCGGAGCCGACCACCTCAGTCGGAGCGCCGCTCGCGTCCACCGAGGACTCGGCGTCGCCTCTGGCCCGGGTGCCCCCGAGCCGTCGCAGCAGCGTCGACGCCGGAGAGTCGGGCACCCGCTCGGCAACCTGTTTCACCGCCTTGTGACCCTGGTCGATCGATTGCGCGACGAAGGCGGTGCCGAAGGTGGCCGCCGCCGAGCCAATCGCCACGCCGACGATCGTGCCCTTGACTCCGAAGGCCGAGGCGATTACGGCGGCGATCACCGCACCCGCGGCGGAAGCCAGGATCTGGCGGACCGAGAACTTCACGCCAGGGTTGTCTAGTCGCCCGCCACCGGTTCGACAGCCCGAGCGATGAACTGGCGGGCGCCCGAGTTCAGCACCCAGTCGTGCCCGAAGCGTGCGACGGGGCCGGCGAAGCGGGAGACCAGCTGCAGGGCGGTGTTTCCAGGAGCGAGGGAGCTGCGCAACGTGGCGACACAGTCGGCTCCAGTCCCGGCCTCGACGCCGTGGCCGTCGCTCTCAGCCTCGGCCTCCTCGAGGGTCAGCACGGCGTTTCCGATCACGTCGCCGAGGACGCGGGCCCGCACCTGCGAGGGGGCCTCGATGTGCTCGATCGCGACTCGGAAGCGCACCGGGTACGGCACCGGTGGCTGCACCTCACAGCGCCACTCCTCCCCTTCGGCCAGCGCGACGGCCTCGAACGAGCGCAGCCACGGCCACCAGGCGCGGTAGCTCGAGACATCAGCGATACGCGCCCACACCTCCTCGCGCCCGAGCGGCAGCGGATAGCGGTGCACCGTCGTGATGGCGCCGGGCAGCGAAGCTGCTCCGTCGGCCGCGCCGCCGCTCGCGCCGCCGCCCGCGCCGCCGCCCGCGCCGCCGCCCGCCCCGTCGCCGATGTTCACTCCCCGACGGCCCCGTCGATTCGCTCGCGCAACAGGTCGGCGTGCCCGTTGTGGCGGGCATATTCCTCGATCATGTGAACCATGATCCAACGCAAGGAGACCTTCCGCTTCTCGCTGGCCGCCATGGCGTCGAAGCTCTCCGCGTGGTCGACGATCGAACGGGAGATGTCGCACTGGCGCCCGAAGGCCTCGATGTCGACCATTGCCCGCGCCGGATCGAGCTCGTTGAAGTCGGCGTCTCGGTCAACGTCGGTCGCAATGGGCGGGGGCTGCGGGTCGCCCCTGAAGACGTGCACGAACCAGTTCCACTCGACGAGCGACATGTGTCGCACGAGGCCGAGCAGGCTGAGAGTGGACGGCGGGACGTCCTGGCGCACCGAGCGCGTCGCCGTCGAGTTGCTCGCACTTCCACAGCAGCGTCGCCGCGCTCGTAGTCGAGCCACGTCGTCAGCATCAGCCGCTCGTCGCCCTGCCGGGGAGGTTCCGGCCGGGTCACCGGAGGGAGCACCGACCCACCCTAGCGGCGAAATCCTCGCTCGAACGGGGGCCGGTAGCATGGCCGCCGTGCGTGAACGCTGGCTCTCGAAGCGAGCCGTGTTGCTGCACGTCGCCGTGTTGGTGTTCGTCCCCGGTTGCGCCGTGGCGGCGTGGTGGCAGATCAACCGTGCCGCTGATGGGAACCAATTGAGCTACCTCTACTCGGTGATGTGGCCCGCATTCGGCGTGCTCGGCGTCGTCTTCTGGTGGGTGCTCATCCACACGGATTACGAGACCGTGGGGCTCAAGGGATTGCGTCGCCAAGAAGAGCAGGCCCGCACGGCCTCCCAGCACGTGGAGGTCGCCGGTGAGGCCACCTCGCCGGTGACCGCCGGAACCGACCCGGAGGCACCGGCGCCGTCCGCCGACGAGGATCCCGAGCTCGCCGCCTACAACGCGCGCCTTGGCGCGCTGGCGGAGAAGGGGCCAAAGACCTGGCGCACGCGCGAGTCGGTCGTCGTGCGGCGCGCGCCGTGAAGCGGCTCACCGCCCGCGGCCTGAAGGGCGCGCTCTTTCGCTACCAACTGATGGCCAACATCGTCGGCGTGCTGATCATCCCGTTGTTCTTCTTCACCGGCTTGCATCTCGGTTTCGGCGGTTACAAGGCCGAGCTCGCCATCTTCGGCGTCGCCCACGGCTACCTCTACATCGTGTACCTGGTCGTCGCCGGCTACCTCGCGCTCAAGGCGCGGCTGCACATCCCGTGGATCATCTTGATGTTCGGCGCGGGGTTGGTACCGGGCCTGACGTTCGTCGTCGAGTGGATCGTGGTGACCCGCAAGATCCAGCCTTTGCTCGCGGCCCAGGCCGCCGAAGCCGAGGCGCAGGGTGGCGTCAGCCCAGCCGCTCGATGACGGTGCCGTTGGCCTGGCCACCGCCCTCGCACATCGTCTGGTAGCCGTAGCGCCCGCCCGTGGCCTCCAGGTGGTTCAGCAGCGTCCCCATGAGGCGCACGCCGCTGGCACCCAGCGGGTGCCCGATGGCGATTGCGCCACCCCGGGGGTTGAAGCGAGCCATGTCGTAGGAGAACTCCTTCTGCCACATGAGTGCGACGGCGGCGAAGGCCTCGTTGCACTCCACGGCGTCGAGCTCGTCGACCTTCATGCCCGACTTCTTCAGCAACTTGTGCGTCACGGGGACCGGCGCCGACAACACGATGGCGGCGTCGTCTGCCGTGACGGCGAAGTGAGCGAAGCGGGCCCGCACGGGTAGGCCAAGCTCCTCGGCCACGGCGCGCTCGGCGATCAACATGGCGGCCGCGCCGTCGGTGGTCTGCGAGGAATTGCCGGCGGTGATGAACGGCGCGGTATCGGGTTCCCAGCTCTGCGCCGGCGCCAGCGCCGCGAGCTTCTCGATGGTCGAACCGCGCCGGATGCCCTCGTCGGTCCGCAAGAACTCACCGGTGAGGCTGCCGTCCTCGGCCTTGAGAGGCACCGGGATCGCCTCTCGCTCGAAATGCTTGGTGTCCCAGCTGTCCGCAGCCCGCCGGTGCGACTCGAGGGCGTACGCGTCCATCTCCTCGCGGGTGATCCCGTAGCGCTCGGCCAGGACCTGGCTGACCCGGAACTGGGTCCACAGGCGGTTGTCGACCTCCTTCATGAAGGAAGGCGGGAACGGCCCGGTGCCGCCGCGCGCATTGGAAGCCAGTGGGACGCGGCTCATGACCTCGACGCCGCAGGCCACGACCAGGTCATAGTGACCCGCGGCCACCCCGGCGGCAGCGAAGTGCACGGCCTGCTGCGACGACCCGCACTGGCGGTCGACCGTGGTGGCCGGCACGCTCTGGGGAAGTCCGGCCGAGACCCACCCGTTGCGGGCCACATTGGTGCTCTGCTCGCCGACCTGGCTCACGCAGCCGCCAATGACGTCGTCGATGCGTTCGGGGTCCACACCCGTCCGCCCGAGCAACGAGGTCAGGGTGAAGCCCAGGAGATCCGCCGGGTGCCAGGTGGCCAGTGCCCCTCCGCTCTTGCCGAAGGTGGTGCGCACGACGTCGACGATGACGGGCTCTCTCATCTGCTGCCTCCTCGTGTGGATGCTGGGGTGAGTGCGTGTGGGGACGTGGAGTGCTTCCTGGGGTCGCTACCCTACGCGCCGGACGTGCCAGCCCCGGCCGACTCCTCCGCCTCGATCGCCTGTGCCGCCTCAGCGGCGCCGGTCGCGGCGGCCTCTTCTCGCCGGGCCATCAACGAGTCGACGGCCTTGCCGGCGCCCGACGGATCGCCCTCGTAGACGACGCTGCCGTGGTTGAGCACCACGGCCCACGTCGCGAGCTCGAGAACACGGTGGACCTGCTGCTCGACGACGACGAGCGCGGTGCCGTTGCGGTTGATCTCGCGCAACCCCTCGTAGACCTGGTCGACCACCACTGGCGCCAAGCCGAGGGAGAGCTCGTCGGCCACCAGCACCTTGGACGGCACCACGAGCACCTTGGCCAGCGAGAGGAGGCGCTGCTGCCCGCCCGAGAGCGTGCCGCCCATCTGCTTGCGCCGCTCCCCCAGGATCGGGAACGCGGCATAGGCGCGCTCGAGGTTCTCCTTGAGCTTGGTTCGCCCGGCGCGCTGCCGGAAGGCCAGCGTCAGGTTCTCCTCGACCGTCAGGCTCGAGAACACGCCGCGGCCTTCGACGACGTGGGCCATGCCCAACCGCGCGATCTTGAAGGCAGGGAGCATCGTCACGTCCTCACCCGAGAGGAACACCTGGCCCTCCGTGGCCGTCACCAGGCCGGTGACCGTGCGGGCGACGGTCGACTTGCCGGCACCGTTCGAGCCCACCAGGGCGACGACGCCACCGTGAGGCACCCGAAACGACACGCCGAAGAGGGCGCGGTATGGACCGTAGGACGCACAGACGTTACGTACCGACAGGACGTCTCCACCCGTCGACGTGTCCAGCTGCTTGACCGCCGTCGCCGTCACGCCTTCGTCCCCATCTGGCCGAGGTACGCGTCGCGCACCTGCGGGTTGGCCATGACCTCGTCGAAGGTGCCCTGCGCGAGCATCGACCCGAGATCCATGACGACGGTGCGGTCGACGACGTCGGACACCATGACCAAGTCGTGTTCGACGAGCAGCACTGCCGTGCCCCGCTCCCGCTGCACCGTACGCAGCACGGCGGCCAGCTCGGCCGTCTCGCGCAGGTCGAGGCCCGAGGACGGCTCGTCGGCCAGCAAGATCTTCGGTTCGGTGGCCAGCGCCCGTGCCAACTCGACGAGACGGCAGTTGCCCAGACCGAGCGCATTGACCGACGTGTCGGCGAACTGGGTGATCCCGACGAGCTCGAGGATGGCGTCGACGCGCGCTGCCTCCTCGGCGCTCGGCTTGCTCATGTTGCACAGGTCTCGCCACAGACGGCCTTCGCCACGGCGGGACCGTTCAGCCACCATCAGATGGTCGCGCACCGACATGTCGGTGAAGACCTCGACGCGCTGGTAGGTGCGCCCGATGCCGAGGCGGGCGCGCTTGTAGGTCGGCAGCCCCAACAGGGCCGTCCCGTCGAAGAAGATGTCGCCCTGTTCGGGCCGCAGTTGCCCGCACACACAGTTGAACAGCGTGGTCTTGCCGGCGCCGTTCGGGCCCACCAGCCCGACGCTCTCGCCCGCGAACACGTCGAACGTGATGTCGTGGACGGCCTGGATCCCGCCGAACGACTTGCACACGTTGTGCAGGCGGAGGATGGGGGTCGGCTCAGCCATTGGCACCCGACGTGGAGATCGCGCGTGCCTTCAGCTCTTCGGCTTCCGCCTCTCGGGCGAAGAACAATCGCTCAAAGCGCTGCGTCGAGCGGCGTTTCTGGAACTCGAGGACGCCCTCTGGATGCTGCGCGTAGGTGAGCGCGCCGAAGGCGAACAGCACGACGGTGAGGCTCGAGGCGCCGATCCGCGCCGGAAGAACCGTGGTCAGGATCTGCTCGGTGACGAAGAACCCGATGCCAGCCTGGATCGCGCCCTCCACTGTCGTCACGCTAGTGGTCACCACCAAGACGACGAACACCAGAGAGAAGTCGGTGTTCCAGTCGGTCGGGCTGATTACTTGCTGTTCGAGGCTGTGCAGGAGACCGCCGACGCCGGCGATGGCCCCGGAGAGGGCGAACACCATGATGCGCTGCCACGTCGGGTTGACGCCGAGGCCCGCGGTGGCGGTCTCGCTGCCTCGCATGGCGGCCAGGTTGCGGCCGACGGTACCCCTGCGCACCAGGAGCACGACGATCACTGCGATCACCAGGACGCCGAGGGAGAGGAGGAACATGGCGTGACCGTTGAAGTTGAAGAACTCCTTGGTGCCGAGCCACTTGGACTGGATGCTGATGCCCTCGGGTCCGCCGGTGATCGACACCGCGTTGAAGAAGGTGGCGTCGACGAACAGGGCAAACGCCAGGGTCATGAGCGCCAGGCCGAGGCCGCGCAGGCGCAACGAGAGGAGCGCCAGGACGACGGCGACCGCTGCGGCCAACAGCGCGCCGAGGATGCCGCCAATGAGCAGGTTCAAGCCGAGATGGTTGGCCAGCTGCGCCGCCGTGAAGGCCCCCACCCCGGCCAAGGTGGCCTGGCACAACGACAGCTGCCCGGCCATTCCCGTGATCAGAGTGATGGACAACAGCACGATCGAGAGGGTCAGGCCGTCGTTGAAGACCGTGGTCCAGGCGTCGGGGATCCACGTCAACATGGACACGCAGAATCCAGCGAAGAGGATCCACCACAGCACCCGGATGATCCGACTCATCGTCGGCGCGCGGGCTGCCGCAGCGATCGGTGGTGGCGGCGGATCGATCGTGGCTAGCGGGTCCCGGTTGGCGTCCAGCTCGCGCAGCTTGGGGAGGAGCAGCAACGCCCCCGCCAAGAAGAGGAACGGCAGCGACGGGATGATGGCGGCGTAGAAGAAGCTGGACGGGTTGATGTAGCCCTGCAGCACCGTGGTCAGGACCCCGATGAAGACGGCCACCGCGGCGGCGATGGGCAGGGACCGCAGCAGTGCCCAGGCTGCCGCGGCGATCGCGGTCACCGTCAGGGTCACGTAGTCCTCTGATGTGAAGGCGCCGAAGACCGGTGCAAACAAGACGCCGGCCAGGCTCGCCATGAAGCTCGAGACGATCCAGGCCACCGCGACGACGCCGTTCCCGTTCACCCCGTCGAGCTGCACCAGTCGCCGGCTCTCCACGGCAGCGCGCATCTGCAAGCCCAAGGCGGTGTAGCGCAGCAAGATGGTGAGCAGGATCAGCACCACCACGGTGACCGAGATCGTCGAGAGATAGATCCCGTTGATCGGCGTGCCTGCGATCGTGAAGTAGACGACGTTGGGGTTGAAGAACGGCAGGATCGTCACCGTCGCGTCGAGGTTCTGGGCCCCGAAGATCACCGGGAGCAGGTTCGGGATGCCGACGAGGAGCGCCAGGCTGCAGACCATCTTCGCGGTCGAATTGGAATTGGGGATATGTCGGAAGATGAGGCGGTCGAAGGCCCAGCCCATGATCGGCCCCAACACCACCACCGTGACCACGAAGGCCTCGAAGCCCGACCAATTGTGGTACTCGGTCAGGTAGGTGAAGATGAAGGCCGAGGCGAAGGCCTGCGCGCCGAATGCGAAGTTGAAGACCCCGGTCGCCTGATAGGTCAGGACGAGGCAGACCGCGACCAGGGCGTAGGTGCACCCGTAGGGGAGGCCGGGAAACGCGAAGCCGAGGAATTGCTCCATTTCGTTGCCCGGTTACCTGTGCCCACCCACGCCCTGGCTCCCCCGCCCGCCGCGCTTAGGAGGCGGTGGGTGTACCCGCCGGCAGCGGGTTCACGGGGGCCTGCTTCGCGTTGATCGAGCCGAAGCACACGAAGACGTTCTTCCCCTGGTTGAGGGCCGGGACGTACTTGTCGCCCACTACCTTGATGAACGCGCTGCAATAGGGCGGCTTGTGGCCCATGTGCCCGGCGTCTTTCCAGTTGGTCGGAACAGTCAACCCGTTTGCCGTGAACGCGGTCAAGGAGTTGTCCGCATTGATCACGGCCTGCTGCGTCAGGTTCTTGCCCGCCATCTTCACGCCCTCCACGAAGAGAGCGGCCGACTCCCACCCCTGGATCGCCACCTCGTCGTCGGTGTAGTTGGGCTCGTACTTGTTCATTTCCGTCTCGTAGAGCTTCAGCCCCGGGTACTCCGACAGCGGCGCAGAGAAGGGGACGTGGGCAAGGGAGAAGTACACGCCCTGCATCAGGCTCTGGTTCTGCTGCAGCGTCTGCTTGTCGTTGCCGTTGAACCACAGCTGGGTGATGTGCAGGCCGTACTGTTGGATGGCCCGGGCCATGGTGATGTTGCCCTGCACGTCCATACAGCTGACGACCATGTCGGCCCCCGCCTGCTTCATGCGCTGGACGTCGGTCGCCACGGTCGAACCCGGGTAGTTGATCTTGAGGTCCGAGTAGGCGATGTCGTATCCCTCGGACTGCAAGGTGCTCATACCGCCCTGACACGCGTCGGCCGACGCGGCGACCCCGTAGGCGAGGAAAGCGATCTTCGGCGAGTGCGTCTCCTTGGACACATAGCCGACGATCGGCGCCTCAGCGGGGTAGTACTGGACCGACCCGCCGGCGGCGAACAGGTTGGGCTGGGGCGTCCAGTTGCCGGTCACGTTGTAGCCGTAGGTCGGAGTGCCCGACTCGACGAAGAGGTTCGGCGTGAAGAAGGCCGTCCCAACGCCCGTGACCGCGAAGACATGGTCCTGGTTGATCATGGTGTTGGCCAGCTGGTTGAACGTCGTCGGGTTGCCACCGTCGTCCAACGCGTACTTGTAGTCGATCATGCGTCCGTTCACACCGCCGGTTGCATCGATGTAGTCGAAGTAGGCCCGCTCGCCCTCGATGAGTGATCCGAAGTTTGAGGCCAGCGTCCCCGTCTGGGTCGAGATGGTCCCGACCGTGATGGAATTCGCAGTGACTCCCGGTGCGCTGCTGGCAGACGACGCGGCTCCGGCTCCGCCTGCCGGCGCCAGTGCGATGGCCCCCGTCAGTGCGATCCCCGTGAGTGCCAGCGTCGCCAAGAGTGCTCTGAATCCTTGTCTTACTCGCATGCCGTCCCCAATCGTCTTTCCTGGTGCATCCCCCCCGGGATGCCGGTCACTGTAGCGAAAGGGCTTCACGCCCGTTGCTTCACCCCCTGCACTTAGCACGTCTTTCACGTCGGTTTCTTTCACCTCTCGTTTCGCTGCACGTATCCGCAACTGCATTCGTCTGATGCTTCGTTCGGTCAGGCCAAGAACAGCCTCTGGCGATCGAACTCCCGCAATGCCCGCACCTCGTCGGGACTGACGGCCGCCAGCTCCTCGACGTCACGAGCCACCTCGGGCTCGTAGCCGCACGACGCCGTGAACGCGCGCACCCGATCGTCGAGGGACCCGTCCCCGGCGGGCACTGCCGACAGCCGTAGCACCCCGTCGGAGCGCCGCAGAATGCCCTTGTCGGTGACGACGCTCACCACTCGTCGGCCCGGCGAGGTCACGTAGGCCACCGTGGAAGGCAGGCGCTCGGGCCGGGCAAGCGTAACCACGACGCAGGCCGTCGCCCTGCTGGCGACGTCGTTGGCGCCCCCCGAGCCCACGAGGAACCGCTTGTCGGCCAGCTCTGTCGAGTTCAAGTTGCCTTCTCCGTCGACCTCAGCCGCCCCGAGGCAGCCCACCGTCGTCGTGCCCGGACCGCCGATGACCATACCCAGCACCGCCGATGCATCGGAGAGGTACGGCGTGGCGGGAAAGACGCGCTGGTTGAAGATATAGGGGTCCGCTGGCGTGGGCTGGTACCCCCACAACCCGAGCTCGGCGGTCAGCAGGACACGACGCCCCGTCGCCCTGGCCCGGGCCACCGCGACCCAGGCCGCAAGGTTGGCGACCCCGGCGCCGGCCAGCACAGCATCGGCGTCGACATCGGCGACGACGCGCTCTACTTCCCGGGCACCCAAAGAGGCGGCTTGCTCCCAGTGCGTGATCGCCGGGTCCTCCACCACGGGGTTCGCATCGGCGTCGGCCTTCCACGACATCGGGTCGGAGCGGCCCTCGAGCCACAGCAGCTGCTCGGGCCCGACGCGCGTCAGGTAGTCCTGATGGGTCTTCGGACCCAGGACCCATTCCTCGATATACGCGTCGAGTTCGCCCGCCCTTGCCGCTTCCGCGGCAGCGCTCCAGTGCGCGATGTCCTCGCCGTAGCTGCGCACGGGCAAGCCGGGCGCGTAGCAACCGCCGGGGTGCGCTCCGTACGGCGCTTCCACCACTGACAGGACGCGGTGTCCGGGGACCCGCACCCGGTGTCCGAGGCCCTCGAGGTCGTCGACGATGCGCTCGACTGTCGCCACGACACCCCGGCGGGCTGCCCATGCCCCCCAGACGCCATCGAGGAGGGGCTCGGAGAACACGAGGTTGCCCGCAGGATCTGCTGCAGCAGCGTGCACCAGGGCGACATCGGGCGCGAGCGGCTCGAGCAACCCGAGAGGGCCGAAGGGAGAGTCGATGACGGCGAACCCATCGTTGTCGGCCATCGACGAACCGACGAGCGATCCGGTGACCGCCGCCGGGAGCCCGCGGGCTGCTGCTTCCAGTCGCTGGGACAGGGTAAGGATCGACCAGTGCTCAACCTCGACGGCACCCGACTCGTAGGCCTGCCGGAAGATTGGATTCGGCGTGTAGGTCGGGAAGCTGTTGCCGGAGTACGCGGTGACGACCTTGCGAACCAGTCCGCCCCGGAAGAGCGGTGCGCTCAACGCGCCGAGGCTGGTCATGACCAGCGTGAAGCCCGGGTCGCTCCCCCAAAACTGGCGCGTCAACTCTCGTGCGGCAGCGGTCCAGCGGCTGTGGCCCATCATCACTAGGACGGTGTCCCCGGGCACGACGGACCTCGAGACCGCGTCCTCCAACGCCGTCACGACCGGGCCGGCCGGAGAGGGGGCAGAAGACGTCACCGAATCGGGCTCACCGAACGCGAATGGACGCGACGTACCTGCTCACACGTCATTTTTGGCCCCACCCGAACCTGACCACCGTGTCAGGTTAGTCATTTCGACCACGTCCGGCACTACCATCCACCAGCCATGGCACCGCCCAGAGTCCGACGTGACTCGGCGTCCGCCAAAAAGAAGCCCGCAGCGGCGGTGGCGGCCAAGCGGTCTGCTACAGCCAAGGGCTCGACTCGGGTGGCCGCGGCGTCGGGCAACGGGCCACGAAAGCCCGCGGCCGGCGATCGCGGCGACGACGACGCACGAGCCGAGTCCGACCATGTCGGTGAGCCGGCGAGCAAGCGCGTGCTGCGAAGTCAGGGCAAACGCACCATGCGCAAGATCCTCGATGCTGCGATGGTCGCCTTCGACAAGCGCGGCTATCACGCCACCCGGGTGAACGACATCGTCGAGATCGCCAAGACGTCGCACGGGACGTTCTACCTTTACTTCTCCAACAAGGAGGATCTGCTGCGGGCCCTCGTGGCCGAGGCGGCCGCCGACTCGCAGAAGGTCTACGACTCCTTCAGCACTTTGCCCAGTCCGAGCGACACACCCCAGTGGGAGGACGTGCGGGGCTGGGTCCAGGCGTATTCCGAGTTGTGGCTCCGTTACGCGCCGCTCTTCCGCGTCTGGGCAGAGCTGGCCACGGTCGATCGGGACCTGGGCCGCACCATCCGACACACATTCTCGAGGGCCTCCTACGCGCTCACCGTGCGCATCGGGCCGGACTCATCTGGTCATGACCTCGAGCCTGCGACGGCGGCGCTCGCGGCCCTGGCCATGCTCGACCGCTTCCACTACCTGCGCGAGTTCGTCAGCCAACCGGTCGACGAGGGGGCGCTCGACACGCTCACCACCATGCTCTATCGGGCGCTGTTCGACCCGAACGCCTGATTGCGGCTGGCGCGTCGCAGCTCAGCGTTGAGGGAAGACCCTCTCGTAGATTGTGTCGACCCCTGACCCATGCAGCGTCAGGCCGCCGTCCACGACGATGTTCTGGCCCGTGACGAAGCGGGCCAAGTCTGAGCACAAGAAGACGACCACGTCCGCGATGTCCTCGGGCTCGCCGACTCGGCCAACGGGGGTCCCCGTCACGAACCGCTCCTCTTGGTCGGGCATGTACTCGAACCACGGTGCGGTCATGGTGGTGCGGATCATGCCGGGTGACACTGCGTTGACCCGGATGGTGGGCCCGTACTCGAGCGCAGCCGAGGCCGTGAGTGCGGCCACTGCGGCCTTGCTCGCCGAGTAGGGACCCTCTCCCGCCGCAGGACGCGTCCCGCTGATGGATGCCGTACTCACGATGGAACCAGCGCCGTTCGCCAACAAGTGGGGCACGGCGGCCCGGATGCCGGCCCACACCCCGGTCAGGTTGACGCGCAGCACCCTGTCCCACTCCGACGGGTCGAGCTCGTGGAGTCGGTTGAACGCGGACGTCCCAGCGTTGTTGTAGATGACGGACAGGCCACCCAGCTCCTCTGCGACGGCATCGACCACGGTGCGAAACGCGTCGATGTCACCGACATCAGCGCCGTGGGCGACACCGCCGATCTCGGCCGCCACGGCCTTGGCCGATTCCTCGTCTACGTCGACGACTGCGACGAGCGCACCTTCTTCGGCCATACGGCGGCACGTTGCCCTGCCAATTCCCGAGCCGCCCCCGGTGACCAGTGCGCGGTGGCCCTCAAGCAGACCCATCGTGGCCTCCCGTCTTCGCGGCCTTCTCGAGCCAAGCCGGTGTCTCGAAGACCATGGGTTCGTCGAGCTCGCGGATGAGGAGCTCCTGCGCCATGCTCAGGTGCAGCGTGCCGTCTTCGCCATGCATGGTGGCGCGGATCGTCGCCCGGCCTCCCGCATTGACCAACGTCTGGATGTCGAAGAGGCTCCACTCGTCTGCCCGCCAGGGCCGGTGGAACCACACCGCGTGGTCGAGACTTGCGTCGGTGTGGGTGCCGAATTTCCCCATCGTCAGAGGCCGGAAGGACGCACCGGTCATATCGGAGAAGTAGGCCAGCACGCACGCGTGCGTCCAGGCATCGTCCGGCAGTGGTTCGCGGGTGCGAAACCAGCAGCGTCTCGTTGACGCGTACGTCCCGTCCTGTCGCCGCTCGGTCGCCCCGATCTCGCGGATGTCGAACGGGAATGGAGCCTCGACCCCCTCGATCTCTGCGGGCGCAGGAATCCCCGGGCCCATCGGCAGTTGATACTCGTCGCCGTCCTCGGGAGCGTGGAAGGAAGTGGTCATCCGGAACACTTCCTTGTCGTCGACGGCACTGGTGACTTCCCGAAGACTGAACGACCGGCCGTCGCGTAGCCGGTCGACCGTGTGGATGGAACGGGAACCAGGACTCGTCGGACGCAAGAAGTAGCCATGGAGGGAGTGGACCTCGAAGCCGGACGGAACGGTCCGACATGCCGCGTTCAGCGCCTGGGCGACCACCATCCCGCCGAAGGTACGGCCGCTGACCCACCAGTTCGGGCTGGTCGTTGTGAAGCGTTCCTTGCCCGCATCGTCTGTCCCCTCTCGGAACGCTGTGATCGCGTCCACGAGGTCTCCGACAGTCGCCGAGATGACCTCAGCTTCTTCAGCCTCGTCAAGCTCCATTGTCACTCCCGGCTAGTCCCGCTCAGCCGTCACCGTGCTGAGAGGTCGACGTCGACAGAGAGGCCCTTCCCGGCGAGGTCGACGCATCGATTGTCCTCGGCGTAACGGAGGCCCTGCACATTGAAGAGTCTCACCTCCGGGCCTTCGATAGGAAACGGGCCCCAGTGCCACGTGCCGCGAGAAAGCACGAGCGACTCCAGCGGCTCTATCCGGAATGCCCGAATGGTCTCAGCTTCGGCCTCATTGGCGAGCTCGACCGCAGCTGGCGCCACGACGATGACGGCTGGCACGTTCAAGGGCATCAGCGACTGCGTGTGCGTGTCGTGGCGAAAGAGCATCTCGCAGCGATACCCCGACGGCGTCTCGGGCACTTCACTCCGCGCGTGACCGATGAGGTTGACGTGAGCGTCTGCCCATTCGAAGGTCATCCGGTGGTCCCCGTCCCGGGGATCGGTGTCGGCAACGGGTAGCCAGCCGAACGGCTCCCAGGCCTGTTCAGACAGCTGCTCGGGGATCACGCTTCTCAGTCTGGCGGATCGGTGTGTCGACATGGGCCGCATTCCTCTTCATCGGGCGGTGCTGCAAGGCGGGTGCAGCCTGGGCCTGTCGCGGCCTAACCTGACACCGAAGTCAGTCTAGGAAAACTTTGGAGGCCCTCAGGATGGACGTGCGCAGCATTGAGGCCAAGGCGCCCGTTGTGGAACACAACGGCACTGTTCCGGTCTGGTGGATGATCGAGTCCCGAGAGTTCAAAGACATCACCGATGGCGGGTTCTTGGAGCTGGTCAACGAGTTCGAAGTGCCGGGCGGCGGTTTGGTCGACCCGCACTCCCACCCGACCCACGAGTTCTATTACGTCATGTCAGGCAAAGGGATCATGACGATCGATGGTGAGGATCGATCGATTTCTCAGGGTGACCTCGTCTACATCCCACCGGACAAGGTGCACTCACTGCGTCCGATCAGCGATCACGCACCCATCCATTGCTTCTGCTTCGCCATCGGCGTGAAGGGTGCCGGAGCCATCAACTACACAACCCATTAGGTGGCAAGAGTCCTCGTCACTCGCCCTTTGACGGAAGGCGGGACTGACCCGCTCCTCGAAGCCGGACTCGAGATCGTCCAGCCCGACGAAAACCCACTCTCACCGGAGTCGCTGGCCGCCCTCGCCGGCGAATGCGACGGCATCGTCAGCCACCTGACGGATCGCATCGACGCGACGGTGCTCCAGTCGGGACACTCAGGCGGGCTCCGAGTCGTCGCGAATGCGGCGGTGGGCTACGACAACATCGACGTGGCGACCGCTCACTCTTTGGGCATCACGGTGTGCAACACGCCCGGGGTGCTCGACGACACCACAGCCGACCTGGCCTTCCTCTTGATCCTGGCCACCACCAGGTTGGCAACCGAGGCAGAGCGCGACTTGAGAGAGGGCCGCTGGAATGGATGGGGGTTCGGAGACCATTTGGCCCGCGACGTCCACGGTGCGACGCTGGGCCTCGTGGGCTTCGGCCGGATTGGACGAGCCGTCGCTCAACGAGCGGGCGGCTTCGACATGGAAGTGATCCATACGGCGCGCCGCGACACCGGGTTGACGGGATTCGTCAGCACACTCGACGAGCTCCTGGAGCGCTCGGACATCGTCAGCCTCCACGTGCCGCTATCCGAATCGACGCGTCACCTCATCGGCGCGGCGGAACTCGCTCGGATGAAGCCGACCGCCGTGCTCGTGAATACCGCTCGCGGCCCCGTGGTGGATGAGAATGCGCTGGTCGATGCGCTGGAAGCAGGGACGATCTATGCGGCAGGCCTCGATGTCTTCGATGGTGAGCCCGCGGTGAATCCCCGCTTGCTCACCGCTCCACGCGCCACATTGCTGCCTCACATAGGGAGTGCAACGATCGCGACCCGCACTCGAATGGCCCGTCTCGCCTGTCAGGGGGTCGCTGACGTCCTTGCAGGGCGCACGCCGCCAAACACGGTGTCTCCCGCGACACAGCCCACATAGCGCGACCGTTCTCTGAGGGCGACTTGGAACCCTGGTGACTCACCAGGGTACGATCCGCCCGCAGTTCGAATCTTTTGGCTTGGCGGGAGGTGACCGTGCGGACGGTCAGGGGAATCGCCATTGCCGCGCTGTCGGCACTCATCGGTGTCGTACTTGTCGGGTTGTCCGGGAGTTCTCTGCCGGAGACACCAGCCTCGGCAGCCACGCCGCAATGGGACACCGCAGCTAGCTACTCGCCACTGACACAGCTCGGCGCCGTCTCGTGTGCGCCGAGCTCGTCTCCTTCCACGGCCACGTGTGTTGCCGTGGGTTACTACGACGGGAACTACCCGTCCATCATCGTGACGAACAATGGGGGGTCGACCTGGTCGGACTCGACAGCACCTTCGGGCGTCACGACCCTGTCGGCCGTCTCGTGCCCGTCGGCCGCCATCTGTTACGCCGGCGGGTGGTTCGGGGATCTTGAAGTCGTCAAATGGTGGGTCGACATGGTCAGTTCAGGATCAAGCTTCCCGCTCAGTCGATTTCATGCTTCACGATTCATTCAATGCACCGCCGTTCGGTGACACCAAGATCACTGAGACACACGATGGCACAACATGGATCCTCAAACCCACCCGCAGGGCATCAACTCTCTGTCAAGCGTTTCTTGTCCGACGCAATCACCTGTGTTGCCGTAGGATGCTGGGTTCCACGGCGTGCGATCCGTCATTGGAACCCAGAGACGGATCAACACTGGATCACTCTCAATCAGCCCTCGGTCAACTTTCTGACATGCCGTGTCCTGCGCGACAGGACAATGATTGCGTCGCGGTCGGCGTACTGTCGGATGGCGGCGGTTCGACATTCGATGAGCACAGACGATCTTTCGATGTGGCAGCCAGCTTCGTCGATTCCATCAGGCTCTCAACTCAATGCTGTCGCATGTACCTAACGAAACAACTTGCATTGGAGTTGGGACGAACCTCAGCATCGACTCCCTACGTAATCGGCACCTCCGACAACGGATCAACTTGGTCACTGCAGACACCTCCGTCCAATGCCGTCGATCTCGACGGCATCTCGTGCTCCGCACCGGAGGATTGCATCGCGGTTGGCAGTACCGGCAACTCGACAGCGGGCTCGACCATCATGGGGACCACGACAGGTGGCCTCTCGTGGTCAGCGGAGCAGCCGCCAGCCGGAACGAGCAGTCTGAACTCCGTCTCCTGCCCGAGCACTGCGGAGTGTTACGCGGTCGGCGTCGACACGGTCCTCGCGTCCGTGAATGCTGGCTATGCCTGGCAACCCGACACGCTTCCCACCGCGGTCAGCGGACTGAACTCGATTTCTTGCCCGAGTACGACGGATTGCACTGCTGTCGGATTCGGTGTATTTCAGAGCCCGATCATCATCACCACCTCCGACGGCGGGCTGACGTGGACGACTGAGAGTGCTCCACCCGGTACGGGGATCCTCACCGGAGTCTCGTGCCCGACGGCGTCGAACTGCACAGCCGTCAGCGAATACGACACGAGCGCGCCGAGCATCATCGCGACCACCAACGGTGGTGCGTCGTGGTCACCACAAGGTTTCCCGAGCACGATCACTGACTTCAGCGGCGTGTCGTGTGTCGATACAGAGAACTGCACCGCAGTCGGTGTGTCTTCGATCGGCCCCGGCGTGGCGATCGTTGCCACGACCAACGGAGGGATGACGTGGGTTCCTCAGAGCGTCCCAGCAGGGGTGAGCACGCTCAATGCCGTGTCGTGCACGACCGATTCCTCGTGCGTTGCCGTGGGCTCGGACGTGATCGGCACGACGGATGGTGGCTCGCAGTGGAACGAGCTGGAAAACCCGGCCGGAGGTAACGCCCTCTCGGGGATCAGCTGCATCAACCCGTCCACGTGCACTGTGGTCGGGTCCGCCACCATCTTCCTCACTGCCGATGGCGGCACGAGCTGGACCAGCCAGGCCGTACCGGCGGGTGTTGCTGCGCTCCAAGGCGTCTCGTGTGCCAGTCCTGCCAACTGCGAAGCCGTCGGCACCAATTCGAACTTCGGCGGCACGATCGAAACGCTGTCGGCCCCACCGACGGTGACGACCACGGCGCTTCCAACGGGCACCATCGGTGTGCCCTATGCCGGAACGCTGCAGGCGAGCGGTGGGCTGGGACCCTACTCCTGGGCGGTCACGGGCGGCGCGCTGCCGCCCGGTCTGACGCTGGCCTCGAACGGGACCCTCGGTGGCCTTCCCACGATCTCAGGCCAGTACTCAGTGACGTTCACTGTGACGGACTCGAACCTCTTGTCGAGTGCCACGGTCCTCATGCTCTCCGTCGAACCCATTGCTGCCCCGGGGTACTGGGAGGTGGCGAGTGACGGCGGGATTTTCAGCTACGGCGGCGCGCACTTCTATGGGTCCACGGGCAGCCTGCACCTGAATGCCCCGATCGTCGGAATGGCCGCCACTCCCGACGATGCCGGCTACTGGTTGCTCGCCTCGGACGGCGGGATCTTCGCGTTCGGCGATGCCATCTTCTATGGCTCGACGGGCGGCATGCACCTCAACGCACCCATCGTCGCCATGACGCCCACGCCCGACGGTGGCGGATACTGGCTCGTCGCGTCCGACGGTGGCATCTTCGCCTTTGGTGACGCCACCTTCTACGGATCGACCGGTGGCATGGCGCTGGACAAGCCCATCGTGGGGATGGCGTCGACCGTCGACGGGAAGGGCTACTGGCTGGTCGCGTCCGACGGCGGCATCTTCGCCTTCGGCGATGCCGGCTTCTTCGGATCGACCGGCGGCCTGCCACTCGAAAGGCCCATCGTCGCCATGACGGCGTCGCCCGACGGGAGCGGGTATTGGCTGGTGGCCTCCGACGGAGGGATCTTCAGCTTCGGCAGCGCGAGCTACTACGGGTCGACCGGCGGCATGCCCCTCAGCGCACCCATCGTCGGCATGGACCACAGTGCCGACGGCCGGGGCTACTGGCTCGTGGCACGGGACGGCGGCATCTTCGACTACGGCGACGCCGCCTTCTTCGGGTCTGCTGGTGGGCTCCCCTTGAACCGTCCCGTGGTGGGCATGGCTGCGATCCAGTCTCTTTCGGCGGGAACAGCGCAGAACGCGCGGCAGAGCTCGACGGAGGTGCCACAGGACGCGCAACCGGCTCCGCCGCAGGTGCCGCAGTTGGCCGAGCAGCCCACCGACCAGGCGGCGCCAGCCGGGGGTACGGCCACGTTTGCCGTCGTCACGATGGGAGCGCCCACGCCCGCCGTGCAGTGGCAGGTGTCGACCGACAACGGCCAGCTCTTCGATGACATCCAAGGGGCGACCTCACCCGAACTGGTCGTCAGCCCCGTCGGCGAAAGCCAACAAGGGGACCGCTATCGCGCCGTCATGACGAACGCAGCCGGCTCCGACACGTCGGCGTCGGCCCGCCTCGTCGTGGTCCGGTAGCGACACGCCCGGATCCGCCAACCAGACGAAGGGCCGAAGCCACAGAGCTCACGTCGTCAGCGCGGGTTCCTCCAGCGGCTGCTCGGCCAACGCCGTGCTCCACTTCTCCTCGACACGGGCGAATCGCCAGTAGAGCAGCGCGACCGCCCAGGTGGCCACGAAGAGTCCGACGATGAGGAAGCCAGCGGCATTGATGTTGAAGCCGCGGACGAAGTTCCAGAACGGCGAGCTGAAGTGCGCCTCTTGGCCCACGAGTCCGAGTATCTCGACCGCGCCGATGCCGAATGCAACCGTGACCGACAACCCGGTGATCGTCAGGTTGTAAAACACCTTGCGGACCGGGTTGGTGAACGCCCAGTCGTATGCGAAGTTCATGAAGCAGCCGTCGAGCGTGTCGAAGAGGCTCATACCCGCGGCGAACAGCAGCGGGAGCGCCAGGATCGCGTAGAAGGGCAGGCCGCCGACCACGGCAGAACCGGCCAGCACGAGCAGTGCCACCTCCGTGGCCGTGTCGAACCCGAGGCCGAAGAGCACGCCGACCGGGTACATCTTCCACGAGGTGTCGATGCGGCCTGCCGTGCCCCCCAGGAGCCGGTTCATCATGCCCCGCTTGTCCAGTTGCCGGTCGAGCTCGGCCGCGTCATAGCGGCCAGACCGCATCTGCCGGTACAGCTTGGTGATGGAGACGAGCACGAACAGGTTGAGCAGGCCGATCAGGAGCAGGAAGGTGCCCGACACCGACGTGCCCACGAGGGTGGTCGCGCCGTGGAGGCCCGAACCCTGATTGCTCACCTGGAGGTCGAGTGCCCGGACGCCGAAGTTCAGCGCGACAGCCAGGGCCACGACGATGCTCGAATGTCCGAGGGAGAAGAAGAAGCCGACACCCAGCGGGCGCTTCCCGTCACCGACGAGCTTGCGTGTCGTGTTGTCGATGGCCGCGATGTGGTCGGCGTCGAATGCGTGCCGTACACCGAGCGTGTAGGCGAGCACGCCGGTGCCGAAGCCGAACAGCTTGGTCTGCGACACGTGAAAGTGATGGCCCACCGCGGCGGCCAACAGGCTCCAGCCCACCACATTGAGCAGCACCACTGCGGCGGCCATGCCACCGAGCGATGCCCACTCGCGCCTCGTCACTGCGGCGCGCACAGCGGTCACGCGACGCGGCGCCGTTGGCATGTCTCGCACCTCCAAAGCCTCGGGACCGTCAAAAGCACTGTAGACTTTATTGCGACGTCTTCGCAATAGACTCCCCGGGATGGCGAGCAAGCCCTGCCTTCAACACCGAGGATCATTCGGAACGGCCGGTACCATCGGATGATGAGCAGACACTCCCCGAGCAAGCCGGCACCCGGTGAGGCGGCGACGTTCGAGGACGCGCTCGAACTGGTGCGCAGCCAGGGCGGGCGTGTGACGTCGTCACGACGCATCATCCTGCGGGCGCTCTTCGCTTCCACCGGTCACCGGACGGCAGAGGAACTGGCGAGCGAGGTGCAGGCCGAGGACCCCGACATCCACATCTCAACGATCTATCGCAACCTCGATGAGCTGGAGCGCCTCGGCGTCATCGTGCACTCGCACTTCGGCCATGGACCTGCCACCTACCACCTGGCCACGTCGGTCCACGGGCACTTCATCTGCGAAGTCTGCGGCCGCCTCATCGAGGTGCCCGAGGCGATGTTCGACGGGCTGGCCAAGCAGGCCCGCACTCGCTTCGACTTCAGCATCGACCCTCACCACTTTGCGATGCTGGGCCGCTGCGCCGACTGCAGCTAGCGCCGCCGCCGCCTCTCGCGGCTCCGCCCGGCCGAAGCCGCGCAGTCACCATTGGCTCGAGTGGGCCAGCGTGCGCTCGAGGATCCCGAGCGTGGCGCGCAGCGCCGTGTCCGAGATCACAGGAAAGATCTTCGCTTCTCTCCACTGGGGGTCGATGTCCGACCAGTCGTAGTAGGAGGTCACGCGCGTCCCGCCCTCGACCGGCTCGAGCGTGTACCCGTAGACGTGGCCGATCGGTGGCCGGATCTGCCCGAGGATCGTCCAGGCGATCTCACGGTCTGGTTCGAACCGCGTGATGGTGACCGTCACGTCGTACTTCCCCATCGGGTAGTCGTTGAGCGACTCGCGGTCCATGTGGATAACGAACTCGTCGCCTACCTTGCTCGCCGGTTCACCGGTCCAGTCCTGCAGCATGCCCGAGCTGTCGATGGTCACGTGGCCCTTGGGGTCACGAAGGACCGCAAAGATGCGAGACGCCTCTGCAGGGATCGTGCGCTGCACCTCAAAACGTTCTTCGGCGGAGGTCGCGGGGGTCGTGTCGTCAGCCATCCCTGCATTGTGCCATTGCGGCATGCAGGTCGACCCGAAGAGCCGGAGAGCCGGAGAGCCGGAGAGCCGGAGAGCCAGAATCCAAAGGCACGAAAACGCGCGAGGCGCTAACCGGACGCGGAATCGACCTCGCGGATGAGCGATGCGTCCAGCCCGAGGAGCTCCACCGTCGTCGCCCCGGCACGCAGTGACTCGAAGAACCCCACCTCTTTCGCCTCGCGGGCGCGCCCGGCGGCCACGACGGTCTCCAGTTCGTGGCGGGGGACGAAGGTGATGCCGTCCACGTCCGCCACGACCCAGTCGCCCGCCGAGACCAGGACGCCTCCCACCCGGACGGGAGCCCCGACCGTGCCCGGCTTGTCCTTGGTCGCACCAGGCAACGCGATAGTCACCGAGAAGGCGGGGAAGCGGTGCGCCTCGAGCGCGCCCACATCGCGCACACCGCCGTCGAGGACCAAGCCGGCCAGGCCCGCCACCTCGGCTGCCGTGGTCAGCACCTCGCCCCAGTACCCGCGGTCGGCCACCTGGCCCACGTCGACCACGAGCGCGCTCCCCGGCGGTGCCTTGGTGACGGCCACGTGCACCGCCAGGTTGTCGCCCGGCGTGCAGCCGACCGGGAATGCGGGCGCGGTCAGAGTGGCGCCGGGCCACACCGGTCGCAGCCGGCGATGGGCGGCGCGCC
The DNA here is from genome assembly GCA_963725895.1 of uncultured Acidimicrobiaceae bacterium. Taxonomy (GTDB): domain Bacteria; phylum Actinomycetota; class Acidimicrobiia; order Acidimicrobiales; family RAAP-2; genus Bog-473. The sequence continues at coordinate 1,058,073 of CAVSAJ010000001.1, forward strand.
CACCTGATTCGCCCAGCGTGGCCGATCCCAGAGCCCGCAGCGCTCCCGCGATCTCCTCGTCGCTCCCCGTCCCCGTCGTCACACGTACCTCCTCAGCTCGGCGCGTCGCTGCATTCGATCACCGGGCGGGTCGCTTGCACCAGCCCTACACTCGCCGCGTGCCAGAGACCATGTTGATCGTCACCCAGGTCGCCCCCTATGTCGACGGGCCGGCGGGGGTGCACGGGACGCTGCCCCAAGCGGTCACCGCGCTCTCCGAGCTGGCGGACTTGGCCGGACTGTCTCCCGTCCCCGTCCATGATGTCCGCGACCTCTCGCCGGACCTCCTCGCGGCGGCCGGCGTCGTGGCGCTCTTCACCATCGGTGAGACGCCGTGGTCGCCCGAGCAGAAAGAGGCTGCGTTTGCCGCGTGGCGCAGCGGCAGCCTACGCGTCCTCGGAATCCACTCGGCCACCGACGCCAGCCATACCTGGCCCGAGTACGGCACCGTCCTCGGTGCGCGCTTTGACGGGCACCCCTGGACGCAGGAGTTCGCCATCGACGTGGTGGACCCAGCCCATCCCGCCACCGCGCACCTCGGCGCGCAGTGGCCCTGGCGCGACGAGGTCTACTTGTTCCGCGACCTACGGCCCGACGCGCGGGTGCTCCTGCGCCTCGCCGACGACCAGGTCGATCTCTCGGCCCCGGGCGGTCGGGTGCCCGAGTGCGGCTTTCCGCTGGCCTGGTGCATCGAGGACGGCGCGGCGCGCAGCTTCTACACCGCGCTCGGACACTTTCCGCTCGCCTGGGAGCTTCCCGTCTACTTGAAGCACCTCGCCGGAGGGCTCGCCTGGCTGGAAGCGAAGGCGTAGCCTGACGCCTATGTCAGGTTCAAACTCGGCCATGCTGCCCGACGTCATGACGGCCGCCGTGTACCAGTCGCCGGGCGTCGTCACCGTCGAAGAGCGTCCGGTCCCGCGACCCGGTCCCGACCAGGTCGTCGTCCGCGTCCACTCGTGTGGCATCTGCGGGTCGGACATCCACCAGCTGCGCGACGGCTGGGGCCTGCCCAAGGGGGTGGTGGCCGGACACGAATGGAGCGGCACGATCGCCGCAGTCGGCGACGACGTCACACAGTGGTCCGTTGGCGAAATGGTCGTTGGCGGCGCATCACCCCGCTGCGGCACGTGCCGTCGCTGCCGCGAGGGCAAGCCGTCGCAGTGTGAAAATCGCCAATCCATGTCGGGCCAGTACAACGACGGCGCCTTCGCCGAGTACATCGTGGCGCGGGCGGCCGGCGTGTTGCGCCTGCCCGAAGGCCTGTCCCCTCGCCACGCCGCGCTGGCGGAGCCGCTGTCGGTGGCGATGCACGGCATCACCCGTTCGGGCGTGACGCCCGGTGACACGGTCATGGTGCTCGGCGCGGGCCCGATCGGCGCCCTCAGCGTGGCGGCGCTGCGTGCCATGGGCATCACGGACATCACCGTCGTGGAGCCGAACGAAGGGCGGCGCAAACTGGCGAGCGCGCTCGGTGCCACCGAGGTGGTCCACCCTGCAGATCTCGATGTGTTCCCGTCGTGGGAGCCCGAGCGCCAGTCCTCCCGTGCCGCGCACGTGGTCCTGGAGTGCTCGGGCCACCGGGCGGCCCTCGAGGCCGCCTTCTGCCAGGTGCGTCGCGGTGGCATCCTCGTCATGGTGGGCGCCGGCATCGACCACCCCACCTTCGACATCAACCGGATGATCCTCAACGAGCTGACGGTGACCGGGTCGTTCGTCTACGACCTCGGCGGCTTCGAGCGAGCGCTGGAGCTGCTCGCCTCCGACGGTTTCCCGGCCGACCTCCTGATCGAGGCGGACACCGTCCCGCTCGACGGCATCGTCCAGGCACTCGAGGATCTCGCCGTCGGTCGCATCGCCGGCAAGGTCATGGTGGTACCGGAGGTGAGGTCCTGATGGCACATCCCTTCTATCCAACGGGAAACCCGCGCTTCAACCATGTTGCGATGTCGTTGCCCGCCGACCTGCTCGGCGCGGACAACCGTACCGACGTCTGCCGCTTCTTCCATGAGGTCCTCGGCTTCGAGGAGATGGAGGTCATGACCGAGGATCGCCGCCGGTTGATCCTGAGCTGCGTGCACTGGGACCAATTCATCTTCTTGATCTCAGAGGATGACCCGATGCGCTGTCCCCGCATGGACCACTACGGCTTCTCGGTCGGCTCGATCGACGAGCTCAAAGGAATCCAAGAGCGCGCCGAGGCCTTCCGCAAGACCGACGACCGCATGGAGCTCATCGACTTGCACGCCGACGATCAGCAGGTGGTCAAGATCCACTCGCTCTACGTTCGCTATCTCCTGCCCATGACGATCGAGTTCCAGTACTGGGAGTTCCCCGAAACCGCCAACGCGACCAACTGAGTCACCGGGACGCGCCGAGCGACGTCGCTGTCCACGTCGCACGATCCAGAGAAGCCGAAGCTCACCGACTCTTCTGAGTGAGGTCAGCGAACGGCCCCCACCATTGGAGGGGAAAGGGGAAGTCCCGGTGAGGGCCGCCCGCTGGGTCATAAGAGGGTGGGAACCCCCGCTGGGACCTCTGGCCTCTTTCCCTTTCCCGCGCGTCGTTCCGCGGCGCGCTGCCGAGGCTGAGCACATGTGGCAGGGGCTTGGTCCCGTCGGCCCCCTCCGCTTTGAAAATGCAAACCCCGGTTTACACCCAGCAAGCGTTGCATGGCAACTGTTTCGGACCCAAAATTCGGCGTTGCGTTGCGCCAGCGAGCTCGCCAGGCACGGTCACTCCGAACAACACCCCGGTAGCGTGCCGGCATGCCCTCCGCCCCCCCACCCCCGGCTCCCCCACCCCCGGCTCCCCCACCCCCTCCTGCCCCGTCACCGTCCGGGACGCCACGCACCCAAGCCGATCTGGCCCTGAGGTTTCTCGCCGCCCACGTTCGGGGCACGCCGCTGTTGATGCCCAACGCCTGGGACGTGGGCTCGGCCGTGTTGTTCGCCTCGCTCGGATTCGACGCGCTGGCGACCACGAGCGGCGGCTTCGCAGCCAGCCGGGGTCGCCTCGACGGCGCGATGAGCAAGGAGGAGGTGCTGGCCCACTGCGGCGAGCTCGTCGCCGCGGTCGATGTCCCCGTCTCCGCCGATCTCGAGAACTGCTTCGCCCATGAGCCAGACGGCGTCGCCGCCACCATCACGGCAGCCATCGCGCAGGGTCTCGCGGGCGGTTCGGTCGAGGACTTCACACGCGATGCCGCACACCCGATCTATGACCTGGCCCAGGCCACCGAACGCGTTCGGGCCGCAGCGGAGGCGGCTCACCGCGGACCCGTGCCGTTCGTCCTGACGGCTCGCGCCGAGAACTATCTACACGACCGTGTCGACTTGGCCGACACGGTCGCCCGCCTGCAGGCGTACCAGGAGGCCGGGGCCGACGTCCTCTTCGCCCCACGGGTGGTCGATCCGTCCGAGCTCGCTCAGTTGCTGGCGGCGGTCGACCGGCCGGTCAACGTCCTCGTGACACCGAACGCACCGCCGGTGAGCCAGTTGGCGGAGCTCGGGGTCAGCCGGATCTCGGTCGGCGGGGCCGTCGCCGCCGCCTGCTACGGGTTCGCGATTCGCGCGGTCACCCAGCTACGTGACGAGGGCACGGCGAATTACTGGGAGCTGGCTGGCGCCGCGCGCAAGGAGATGCTGGCCGCGTTCGTCAAGCCCGCCTAGCGCCTCCGAGGCGCCCGAGCCCAATGAGGACCTGCACGCATCACGCGCGCAGGGCGACCGTCACCTCGATCTCAACCGCACCGTTCCGTGGGAGCGCCGCCACCCCGATGGCCGAGCGGGTGTGCCGTCCTGCCTCCCCGAACACGTCGGCCAGGACCTTGCTGGCGCCGTCGACGACAGTCGGCTGTTCGTGAAAATCGGGTGTCGAGGAGACGAAGCCCGTCACCGTCAGCACCCGCTCGATGCGGTCGAGCGACCCCAAGGCCACCTCCAACACGGCGAGGGCGTTGAGCGCGCACACTGCCGCGGCCTCTCGGCCCTCCTCCACCGTGACCGTGTCACCCAGCCGCCCGAGGCACGTCAGCTCACCGGCGATGCGCGGCAGCTGTCCCGAGGTGCGCGCCACGCCGTCGTGCACGACCACGGCGTCGAGCGGGTCGTGCGGCGGGTGCGGACCGTGCAGCGGCAGGCCCAGCTCGGCGAGCCGGGCGCGGATGGTGCCTTCGGCAGCCATGTCTGGCTACCGCTACCGCATGTATTGGTAGTAGGAGGCGAAGGTCTCGTTGATCTTCTCGGGCAAGGGGAAGATGTTGCCGAGCTGCTTGCCGCCCCAGATGATCTTGGCCGAGCGCTCGACGAGCGCCGTGTTGTGCATGGCCTTCTCCATCGTGGTGCCGATGGCGACCATGCCGTGGTTCGCGATGAGCGCGGCGCCACGGCTCTCGAGCGCCTTGACCACCTGCTCGGCGAGGTCCGGCGATCCGCTCTGGGCGTACTCGGTGCAGCGGATGTCCCCGCCGAGGTACACCGTGAACTCGTCGATGCAGCTCGGGATGTCCTGGTGTGCGACGGCGAACATCGTGGCATAGACGGCGTGCGAGTGGATGCAGACCGCGATGTCGTCGTAGGCCGCCTGGACGGCCAGGTGGAGGTACTTCTCCGACGTGGGACCACGCTCACCGCGTACGACATCGCCCTCGGGATTCACGATCACGATGTCGTCGACGGTCATGACCTCGTAGTCGAGCGAGGAGGGGGTCACGGCGATGTTGCCGTCCTCCATCCGGGCCGAGATGTTGCCCGAGGTGCCCTCGACCAAGCCCTTCGCGAGCAGTCGCTTCGCGGCGGCGCAGATCTGCTCCGGTGCGTTCTCGATGAAGGTCGCCATGTCCCAGGGTGCTCCTCACGCTCGTGGGGCGACGGGTCGTCCCCCGTGGTCGACCCGATCGTACAACGCGTGGCGCGATGCCTGACACCGTTGTCATAGAACGGCGGCGAGATACTGTCTGCGCCCATGGGACTTCTCGACGGTCGGTCGGCGGTGGTGACGGGTGCGGGGCGCGGCATCGGGCGGGACATCGCCCTCTGTCTCGCCTCGGAGGGGGCCAAGGTGGTGGTGAACGACGTCGGCGTCACCCTCGGTGGTGAGGGCACCGAGGAGGATCCCGCCGCGCAGGTCTGCAGGGAGATCGAGGCGGCGGGCGGCAGCGCCGTGCCCAACCACGACTCGGTGAGCGATTTCGAGGCGGCGGGGCGGATCATCGCGACGGCCGTCGACGCCTTCGGCTCCATCGACATCGTGGTGAACAACGCCGGGATCGTGCGAGACCGCACCCTGGTCAAGATGGACGAGTCCGACTACGACGCCGTGGTGGCGGTGCACCAGAAGGGCACCTTCAACACGGTGCGCCACGCGGCGCCGCTCATGAAGGACGCCGGCTACGGCCGCATCGTCAACATCACCTCGTCGGCCGGGCTCCGGGGCAACTTCGGCCAGACCAACTACGGCGCGGCCAAGGCGGCCATCATGGGGATGACCTTCGTGTGGGCCCTCGAGCTGGGGAAGTACGGCGTCACGGTCAACGCGGTCGCACCCGCCGGCTTCACCCGCATGACCGAAAACCTCTACGCAGGAGGCGAGGCGCCGGCCGATCAGGACCCGGCGCTGAACGCACCGCTCATCGCATTCTTGGCCTCCGAGGGTGCCTCCTATGTGAACGGGCAGGTCCTCGGGCGCACCGGGTTCGCCTACACGCTGTTCCAGACGCCGCGGCAGATCGCCGCGATGTGGCGCGAGGGCGGCTGGACGCCACAAGAGGTGGCAGACCACTTCCACGAGGTGCTCGGGCAACACCTGCAGCCCGTCGGCATGGGTGACCACCCGTTGCTCGGCAAGAAGGGCTGAGCAACCGGCCGACAACGGCGGAGGCCCGCCAGCGCACCGCCCGCCCCACCGTCGATAGGGTGGGACCCGCTCAACAGCACCAACGAGGAGGCACCCCATGATCGTGCGCGACAAGATCTACATCAACGGGGCCTGGGTCCCCTCGACGGGCAACGGCACGCTCGAGGTCATCGACTCCGCCACCGAGGACGTCTTCGCGACCATCCCCGAAGGCACGCCCGAGGACGTCGACAAGGCCGTTGAAGCGGCAGCGGCCGCCTTCCCGGGCTGGGCCGCCACCTCGCACGAGGAGCGCGGCAAGCTCCTGACTCGCATCGGCGAGGCCCTGGCTGCGCGCACCGACGAGATCGCACAGGTGATCAGCCACGAAGTCGGCATGCCGATGACGCTGTCGGGCTCCATCCAGGTCGGCCTGCCGGCCGGCGCCTTCGCCGACGCCGCGAAGGCCGCCGAGACCTTCCAGTGGGAGGAGGAGATCGGCAATTCCCTCGTCGTCCACGAGCCCATCGGGGTCGTCGGAGCCATCACGCCATGGAACTTCCCGCTCTATCAGGTCGTGCTGAAGGTCGCCCCGGCGCTGGCGACGGGCTGCACCGTGGTCCTCAAGCCGAGCGAGGTGGCGCCGATCAACGCCTTCATCCTGGCCGACATCATCGACGAGGTCGGCCTCCCGCCGGGCGTCTTCAACCTGGTGTCGGGCGTCGGGCCGGTCGTCGGCGAAGCCATCGCGGCGCACCCCAAGGTCGACATGGTCTCCTTCACCGGATCCACGCGGGCCGGGCGCCGGGTCATGGAGCTGGCGGCCGAGGACATCAAGCGGGTGGCCCTCGAGCTCGGCGGCAAATCCGCCAACATCCTGCTCGACGACGCCGATTTCGCCACGGCCGTACCCGCCGGCGTGTTCGGCTGCTACATGAACTCGGGCCAGACCTGCTCTGCTCTCACCCGGATGTTGGTGCCACGGGAGAAGCTGGCCGAGGTCGAGGAGCTGGCGGCCGGTGCGGCCGCGGGCTTCGCGCCCGGCGACCCGTTCGAGGCGGGCAAGTTGCTCGGCCCGCTCGTCTCGGGCGTGCAGCGCGACCGCGTGCGCGGCTACATCAAGAAGGGGGTCGAGGAGGGCGCCAAGCTGGTGGTCGGCGGCGCGGAGGCCCCCGAAGGGCTGGACAAGGGCTTCTTCGTCCAACCCACGGTCTTCTCCGAGGTGACCCCTGACATGACGATCGCCAAGGAGGAGATCTTCGGCCCCGTGCTCTCGATCATCCCCTACGACACCGAGGAGGAGGCGATCGAGATCGCGAACGGCACTCCCTACGGGCTGGCGGGCGCGGTGTGGAGCGGCGATCCGGCCCGGGCCGAGCGGGTGGCCCGCCAGATGCGCACCGGCCAGGTCGACATCAACGGCGGCAACTTCAACCCGAGCGCGCCCTTCGGCGGGTACAAGCAGTCGGGCATCGGCCGCGAGCGCGGCAAGTACGGCCTCGAGGAGTTCGTCGAGACCAAGGCGATGCAGCGCTGAGCTGATCTCCGCTCGCTCGGTCGGCCGCTCCGGTCGGCCGCTCCGGTCAGCCGCTCCGGTCAGCCGCTCCGGTCCGCCGCTCCGGTCGGCCGCAACGGACCGCCCGGACCGCTACTGGCGGGGCACCAGCGGTGGCGCTCCATTCGGCGTGAGGACCTCGATCCCCGACCCGTCCGCGTCCGACGTGCTTCCCAAACCGAAGACGAGGGCGTCGCCCACGGTCGCGATGCCGGACCAGTTGAACGCCGGCAGCGGGACCTCGGTGATGAGGCTCCCCGTGGCCGCGTCCCGCACCACGATGCCCCTCCCGAGTGCCAGTCCGTTGAAGAACATCCCCCCGGCCACCGTCACAGCCGAGAAGGAGTAGTAGTTCCCGCTTTCCTGCCATACGGGCGCGCCGGTGGTGCCGTTCAGTGCATGGTCCGTCGGGTTCTGCTGCTCGGTATCGCGCGGGTTGGACGGGTCGCAGACCGGACGCACGCCCGTCTTGTTGGGGAGAAAGTCACCGAGCGCCGTCGCGGCGTACACGGTTCCGTCGTCGTAGGCCGAACTCCCGATGAATCCGCCGGAGGATCCGCCGAAGACCACGTTGGTCGACCACCGCAGAGCGCCCGTCGCCGGATTGAGTGAGTAGTAGGTGCCGTTCTTGCTCCCCGCGCCGAGGAACGTCGTCGTGCCCCGCGCCGACAGCCCAGCGTTGGGGGTCGCGCCGAAATCGTCGTCGCAGGCTGGTGCCTGGCCGAGCGCGTGGAACTTCCACGCCAAGGTTCCGGTGGCGATGTGCAACGCGATGACCGACTCCGCATAGGGAGCCTTGCCCAAGAAGTTGCAGTCCGCGGTGCCGAAGACCACCAACCCGAGATCCGGCAGCACGGTGCCCGACGACCACACGCTCCCGCAGCTGTCGTAGAGGACCCGCGTGCTGCCGGTGGCCGGCACGTCGGTCTGGAACTCCCACACTGGATCGCCGGTCTTGAGGCTGGCGGCCACGATGTAGCCCGAGGAGTGGGGCTGACCGTCGACATCGACGCCGAAGAGGACCTTGCCGTCCGCGACGACGGGTGACGAGAAGATGCGCGTGCTGTCCTGGTTCGGTCGCGGCGGACCGGGGAGTCCCGGGTAGACGTGCCTCCAGTAGAGAGCACCCGTTGCTGCGTTGAGCGCATACAGCGTGTAGCCGCCGGCGAAGATGACCAGGGCTGGACTCGAGCCCGAGCCAGGCTGGAACCACGCTGAGGACGTGACCAGGCCACCGTCGGAGGTGACGTCGCGGGGGTGTTGGCCGGGGTAGGGCGTGATGCCGTTCTGGGCGGCCAGCCGGACCTTCCAGCGCACCCTCCCCGTGCGCAGGTTCACTGCGTAGAAGTAGTCGTCCCACGAGCCGACGTAGACGGTGTCACCGACGACGGTGGGTGTGGCCGTCACCGCGTCGCCGGTCGGCAGGAACCAGGCGGTGCGCAGCGTCGTGACCGACGACGCAGTCAGCGTCGTGCGGCCGTGAAACGTGTGCTGGGCGTCGTGCCCGTAACTCGGCCAGTCCCACGGGCTGATCGTGCTGGGCACGACGCCCGACGCCGCGCTCGGTGCGGCCGCGCCGACGGCGCTGCTCGGCAGGAGACCAACGCCCAAGGATCCCCCAAAGGCACCCGCGAGCGTGGTCACGCCGACGAGCGCCGACACCACGGCGGACCTCGCCCGACGGCCTGCGAACCGGCGTCCGCGACGGCGCCGTACCAGCGGCGTGCCCCACGCCGCCCGTGCGAAACGCACCGATCAGCCGAAGCCCGCTGTCGCCGGCTTGTCGGATGCGGGGCCCTTGTCGGGCGCCGGATTCTCGGATGGCCCCGACAATGGTGCCTTGATCTTCCCGCTCGGATACGGACACCGCGTCTTCGCCGGGACGCAGACCGTCACGCTCGTGGGGAAATCGAAGCCGCTCGCCACCGTGACCGGGGTCGAGGGTTGTCCGTTGCTGAAGGTGACCCGCATGACACGGCCGCCGTAGTTGGCCGGCCCGCATCCGTTGAGGCCAGAGGTACAGGTGATGTGGATGTCCACGAAGTACAAGGTCCCGTCCGGGGCGAAGGCCATCCCGAACGGGTTGTACTGCTCGGGACTCTTGCCGAGGTCGGCGATCGTGGTTCCGGGCACCGAGCCACGTCCCGGCTCGAGCTGACCGGTCGGGCTCACCCACACGATGGAGGGGTTGCCGATGTAGCTGCTCACGGCGTAGCAGCCGCACGTCGGGTCCTCGGCGATGCCGGCCGGAAAGGAGACGCTGTAGAACGTTGACACCTGCACCTTGGCCCGCGGGTAGACACCGCCGGGACACTGTGCCGCACTGGTCGGGAACGACGCGTGAGCGAAACGCAGCACGCTCGACGTGCCGACGTTGGGCACCAGCAGATCCCCGTTTGGCGCCACCGCCATCGTGCCCGGCTGGGCCAGTCCCCCACTCCCGTCGGTGTGGTGTGGACCGTAGCCGCCAGTGGTGGGGCCGTAGACGACGCAATAGGTCGTGTAGTTCGGTGCAAACCACTCCACGAGTCGGCCGCTGCTCGGCGGCGGATAGCTGCCCTGCGCCGTCGCAATGTCGTTGGCGAACACGTTGTGGTGGCTGTCGACCGCGCAGCCCGTGTAGGTCTGGTTGTTGTTGAAGACCCCGTTCGCGCTCGGGGGGCGAGTCGCTCCCGATGGACTGCCCCTTCATCTTGTACGGACCCGGCACGTACAGGGTCTGGCCACTGAACGAGCCATTCGGCTCGTCGAGCTCTTCGCCGTCCGGAGGCTGCTTGTAGGGCTTCAGTCCGCCGAGGTTGTGCTGACTCGGCAGCGTCGGGTCATACCCCCCGACGAACCGGCCACCGGGCAACACGCACACCTGTCCGTTGAGGTCCCAGGCCGGCAGCAGCTGGCCCTGCGTGCCCTTTGGCATGGAGAGGAAGTCGACCTCCTCGTTCTGGTCCCAGTAGACGAGGTAGCCCGACTGGCCCTTCACTCCCCCGGTCGGTGTCGGCACGCTGCTGCCGGGCGTCGACGCCGAGGGCGATGCGGCCGCAACCCCCGCGAAAGAGGCCAAGGTGACCACCACAGTGCCGAGGCACAGCGCCACCCCCAGACGCGAGATCACTGCTCTCCCGTTCCCCATTCTCCACCCCCGTTGCGCTCGTTGACGGCGGGCGTCATGGTAGGCCAACGAGCGCTGGGATGGTAGGGAACGCCACGGCGAAATGCGAGCGCCCGCGCCGCCCGCGCCGGCCCGCCGCTCCCGCGCCGCGAGGCGCTTTATGCGCCCAGCGGGTTGCGCCACCCCGGCGAACCGGTGCGAGCTCCGGCGGCCACACGCAGCCCGATGTAGTTGCGCTGCGCCTCCACCGTGCCCGCGCCGACACACAGGCCGCGGATGTCGCGGTAGGCCCGTTCCAGCGGGTATTCGCGCGAGTAGCCGTAGCCCCCGTGGATCTGCATGGCCTCGTCGCACACGAATTTGGCCGCCAGGTTGGCGGCGGTCTTGGCGATCGCCGTCTCGAGGGCAGGCGGGGTGCCACCCGGCCCGGCCAGCCGCACGGCCCGGCCCAGCAACAGGCGCGCCCCTTCGAGCTGGACGGCCATGTCGGCCAGCTTCCACTGCAGACCCTGCAGCTCGGCGAGCGGGCGCCCGCCGATCACCCGCTCGTTCATGTAGCGCACGGCGTGCTCGAGCGCGCCTTGCGCCGCGCCGACGCACATGGATGCATTGCCACAGCGCTCGTGGTTGAGGTGTGACAACAGCACCTTGAAGGCCTCGGTGTTCGAGGGATCGCCGGCGATCAGCACGTCGTCCTCGGTGATCTCGACGCCGTCGAAGGCCAGCTCGGCCTCGGTCGCGGCATGGATGCCCATGCCCTTGTGCCGGCCGGTGACCGAGACCCCCTCACGGTCGGTCGGGACGATGACCGCGCCGATGCCCTTCGCGCCCTCGCCGCCGGGCCAGCGGCACCAGACCAGCACGCCCTGGGCGACGTCACCGAGCGTCGAGTAGTTCTTGTAGGCGTCCAGCCGCCAGCGCCCCGGTCCGTCCGCCACCAAGGAGGCGCGCATGTTCTGCACGGCAGAGCCGGCGTCGGGCTCGGTGATGCCGATGCTGATGAGGGCGTCGCCGTCGGCCGCCGCGGGTAACCAGCGTTCCTTCATCGCCTCGGGGCCGAGATGCTCGATTCCCCGGGGAGGCCCGTTGAACGTCAGCTGGCAGCAGATGGCCGAGGAGACGTCGGCGCGGGCGATCTCTTCGAGGACGATGGAGGCCTCGACGTCGCCGAGGCCCATGCCACCCCACGGCTCACCGACCGTGATGCGCAACAGGTCCGAGGCCGCCAGGGCCTTGCGCACCTCGGCCGGCACCGCGCCGTCCTCGTCGGCCTGGTGCGCCCGCGGCCCGACCTCGCGCTCCGCGACGTCGCGGGCCAGCTGACGGAGCGCGGCCTGGTCGTCGGTCTCGGCCAATAGGTCGACGCCGGGCGTCCCGGCTCCCCCCGAAGCGCCCATCAGCCGCGCTCGGTCCCGACGATGCCGACGAAGCTCACACCCTCGCCCGGGGCACCGCCGAGGTTGTGGGTCAGCCCGAGTGTCCGACCCGGACCGACGGTGGTGATCTGGCGATCCGGCGGGGCCTCGCCGCGCAGCTGGAGCCAGCACTCGAAGAGCATGCGCAGACCCGACGCGCCGATCGGGTGCCCGAAGGACTTCAGCCCGCCGTCGGGGTTGACGGGGAGATCGCCGTCGCGGTCGAAGGTGCCTTCGAGCACCTCCTTCCACGCCGTGCCACGCTCGGCGAAGCCGAGGTCCTCCATCAAGACGAGCTCGGTCGGCGTGAAGCAATCGTGCACTTCGGCCATGGCGAGCTGGGTCCGCGGCTCTGTGACGCCCGCCTGTGCATACGCGTCCTCGGCCGTGCGCACGACCTCCTCGAACGTCGTGTAGTCGTAGGCGGGGTCGATCGGCCCTGCGGCTGGGCCGGCGACGAAGGAGAGCGCCTTCACGTAGAGCGGGTTCTCGCAGTAGCGGTGGGCGTCCTCGGCCCGGCAGATCACGGCAGCGGCCGACCCGTCGCTCACCCCGCTGCAGTCGAAGACCCCGAGATCGCCGGCGACGAGCGGAGCCTTGGCGATCGTCTCCATGGAGACCTCCTTCTGGAACTGTGCCCGCGGGTTGCGCGCGCCGTTCTGGTGGTTCTTGAAGGCGATCCGGCTCATGACCTCCTTCAGCTGGTCCTTGTCCACGCCGTACTTGTGCGAATAGGACGGAGCCAGGAAGGAGAACGCCGCCGGAGACGACAAGCCGGGGTCGGTGCCGTCCCCGACGGCGCGGATCCCGGTCAAGCCGGAGTAGCCGGTGTCCTTGAGCTTCTCGACGCCGATGGCCATGGCGATGTCGTAGGCGCCCGAGGCGACCGCGTAGCAGGCATTGCGGAAGGCCTCCGAGCCGGTGGCGCAGTAGTTCTCGACCCGGGTCACCGGTTTGTAGTCGAGTTTCAGGGGCTTCGACAGCGTCACCCCGCAGACGCCCGAGGTCATGGTGCCGAGCCAAAAGGCGTCGATGTCGTGGATGGACATGCCGGCGGACGAGGCCGCCTCGGTGGCCGCCTCCGTCAAGAGATCGTCCACCCCCTTGTCCCAGAGCTCACCGAAGCGGGTACAGCCCATGCCGATGATGGCCACCTGGTCGCGGATGCCGCTGCTCGCCATGGTCCCTACTCTCCTTGCTCCACTTCGTCTCGCCCCTCCACTGCCACGCCTGCCAGCGGCCGCGCCTTCCAGAAGTAATTGTGCACGCCCTGGGCCGTCCACACGCGCCGGAACGTCATGCCGACCCGGTCGCCGATCGACAGCTCGTCGGGCCGGGCGTCGGTCATCTCGCAGCGGAAGCGGCCGCCGCCGTCGAAGTCGATGATCACGCCGATGACAGGCGGCGACAGCGAGAAGGCCAGATGGTCGATCGTGAACGTCGCCACCGTGCCCGGCACGTCGGCCAGGCGCTCGGCCTGCATCTGGTCGATGGCATGGCAGTTCAGGCAGGCCCGTGTGGGCGGCATGTGGCGGAAGCCGCACACGGTGCAACGGCTGGCCGCAAAGGCGTACTTCCATTCCTCGGAGCGATGGACCGTGGGCGCGCCGGGCCGCTCGGGATCCGGCCGGCGCGGGGGCTCGCGGCGAAGCTGCCCGCGCCACGTGAGAAAGGACGCGTAGGTGAGGTCGTCGCGTCCCGACTCGACCTGCTGGGCCACCGTCGCCACACCCGCCTCGGAGCGGACCCGCTGGGCTTCGGCCAGCGCGTCGGTGGTCCGCACGATGAGGGCGTCCGCCCCGTCGGCGAGCGAGAGGACGGCTACGACCTGTCCCGGCTCGGCCCGATCGAGCACGTCACAGAGCGCGACGCCGGCGTGAGCCGCGCCGAGGTTCCCGACCGTGCCCAAGAGGTCGGGCACCAGCGCACTCTCGCGCACGCCGAGCCCCTTGGTCGCCGCTTTCACCGCCCGCGCGTGCAAGCCCGTCACGATTGCATGGTCGACGTCGCTCTCGGCCAGTCCGGCGTCTTTGAGCGCGGCGGCGAACGCCTCCCGCGCCAGCGGGACGTAAAGCTCCTCCCCGAAACGCTCCTCCCAGACGTGGGAGTCGGCCTCGCCCGGCACGCGCCAGCGGTCGAGGAACTCGTCGCTGGCCGCACCCCGACCGAGCAGTTGCGCAACCGCACCCTCGGGCGCGCACACGAAGGCAGCCGCGCCGTCGCCGCTGTCGCGCTCCTCGGCGGAGCCGGCCAATCCCGTGCGCAGGTCTGACACCACGGCCAGCGTCGTGCGGCCCGCCCCCATCCCGTCGCCCGCGGCGACGAACGCCGCCAACAAGGTGCCGATGGCCGAACGCGACGACCCGGCGAAGTCGTACGCACCGCTGGCTCGCCCGAGCCCGAGCGCTGCGTGCACCGTCGTCGCACTGGTCTTGTCGAGATACGGCGGATCCGGCGTCGAGAGGAACAGGTCCTGCACCGAGTTGGCCGCTGCTCCCGCTGCCAGCGCCCGGCGGCCGGCCTCGACCGCCAAGGTCGTCGTGTCCTCGTCGTAGGAGGCGACGGCACGCGTGCGCGCGCCCACCCCTGCTGCCCAGCGCCGAGCCGATGGCCGTGCCCTGCAGCCGCCAGTAAGGCAGATAGGTGCCCCAGGCCGCGATACCGCTGGTCATGGCTGGCCGTTCAGGCCGGCCCGGCGGCGCGCCACGCCGGGCGTCGGGCCTCCGTGGCGCTCACCGGGTCCTGCAACTGCATCGAGATCGACGTTCATGGCCTTCCCTCGGGTCGCCGGCGGGCCGACGTGCGTCCGTGACGCCGGTTCCGTGATCGCTGCCCTTCCGTGACCCCGGCCTGGGGTGTTCCTGCCGGTCAACTGCTGACAGCGGTGTCATCTCGCAGATTACACGGACGCCAAAGACTGCCCTCGGGGCAGGTGGGAGTCGTCGTTTTCCTTGCGACGCGGGGGCCGACCGCCCCGGTCCTGCCCAAGCCGTGACGGCGGCCTGCCGCCACGCCGTCCAGATCGGGGGCCGAGCAGGGGTCCGGCGCGTGCGCCCGAACCCGTGCCCGGCCTCTGGTTCACTCGAGCATTAGGTCGACATGCCGACGATGGGCGCGTTCAGCGTGATCGACCCGGTCGATCCCAGGAAGGGTGGGCCGCTCGCCGTTTGAGGGAAGGCGAAGATGCCGCCGTCAGAACCCGAGAGGTAGTAGCCACCGGGCGCGGTCGCCATCCCCACGATCGGCTTGTTGAGCTTGATCGAGCCCGTCGAGCCCTCGAAGGGTGGCCCGTTGACCGTCGGGAAGGCGAAGATGCCCCCGTCGGACGCGACGAGGTAATAGCCGCCCGAGACCGGGGCGGCCATGCCGACGACCGGCTGGTTGAGCACCGTCCCACCCATGGACCCGAAGAAGGTGGCGTCCCCGAAGCTGAACACGCCCCCGTCGGAGGCGACGAGGTTGTAGCCCTTGCCGTCCGGCGTGGGCGCCATGCCGACGATCGGCTTGTTCAGCGTGATGGAGCCGGTCGACCCGTAGAACTGTGCGTCGCCGTAGGAGAAGATGCCGCCGTCGCTGGCCACGAGCCAATAGCCCCCGCCGTCCGGCGTGACGGCCATGCCGACGATGGGCTTGTTCAGCTTGATCGAGCCCGTCGAGCCGTAGAACACCGCGGATCCGAAGTTGAACACGCCGCCGTCGGAAGCGACGAGGTAGTAGCCGTCACCCCCGGGCATCACTGCCATGCCCACGATGGGCTGGTTCAGGTGCTGCCCACCCATGGACCCGAGGAAGGGCGCGCCCGCGCCGTAGTCGAACACGCCACCGTCGGAGGCCACGAAGCGATAGCCGGATCGTACGATGGGGCTCGTCATCACGAACGGGTTGTTGGTCCCTGTGTTGCTGTACACGCCGGCCGCCACGCACTCCCAGTTCGTGAGGCAGGAGACGCCGCTCGTGCCTGACGCGTCGAAGGTCGCACTGGAGGGGGTGCTGGTGGCCAACGACCAGGCGCTGCCGTTCCAGATCGTCGCCAGCGGAGCGCTCGTGTTGCTCGTCGTGGCAGCCGTCCCGACCGCGCTGCAGGTGGTCATGCTGAAGCAGTCCACTGCGTTCAGTTGATTCGACAGACTCGTCGAGGTGTTGGGGGCGGTGGCAATCGTCCAGGTGCTGCCGTTGAAGGACTCGGCAAGCGTCTGCACCGTTCCCGACACGTTGGAGTCGCCGACGGCCTCACAGAACGAGGACGCGATGCACGAGACGCCGTTCAAGACCTCGACCTGCGTGCCCGTGACGGCCGGGCCGGCGCCGGGAATGATCACCCATGCGGCCCCGTTCCATTGCTCGGACAACGTGGCGGTCGCCGTACCCGATGTTCCCGTCCCCACCGCCATGCAGAAGGTCGCAGAGGTGCACGACACGCTGGCCAAGTTCGTGGAGGTCGACCCGGTCGGCACGGGCACCGTCTGCAGCGTCCACGTCGTCCCGTTCCACTGCTCGGCCAGGGGTTGCGGGCCGGTTCCGGTGTTGAACTGCCCCACCGCCGTGCAATTGGTCGGGCTCAGACACGACACACCCGCGAGCGAGGTGGCGGTGGATCCCGCCGGTGTCGCCGCGGTTGCGGCCGACCAGGCCGAGCCGTTCCACTGGTTGACAAGAACGGCGCCGCTCGAGGCGACAGTTCCGACGGCCACGCAGAACGAGGTCCCGATACAGGACACGCCGGCGAGACTCGGAGGCGCGCTCGCCGTCGGGGTGTTGGTGGCCTGGGTCCACGCGGTCCCGTTCCATTGCTCGATGAAGCTCGCGTTGGTGCCGGTCTCGGCGCCGACGGCGACACAGAACGTCGAGGTCGTGCAGGACACGCCGGACAGGCTGGACGTACCGGCCGGCGCCGGCGGGACGACGGCTGTCCAAGTCGTCGCGCTCACTGTCGGCGGGGAGGAGAGCGCCCGGGAAGGCGCTTTTGCGGAAGCTCCGCCGCTGACGGCGACCAGGGGAAGGGCCGCTAGAGCCAGGACGAGGACGGCACGACGCGCGATGCGGTACATGGCGACTCCTTGTGGGGGGACGAGGGCAGGGTACCCAGATGTGGTCGGCACCAAAAGGGTACACGTGGGTGTGACCCAAAGAACAGAGGGGATGCGGGTCTGTCACGGCCGTGTAGCCACGTCGACCGGACGTACCGGGCGTCATCTCTTTTTGGACCTTCTCGTCTCTTTTCGGAGTTCTCGTCTTCTTTTGGAGTTCTCGTCTTCTTTTGGACGTGCTCGTCCGTATCGTCGTCGCCTCAGGCAGTGGCGACGACAACCAGCTCCCAGCTGTCGAGCTCGAGCGGACCGCCCCCGCCGGCCCGGAAGCGCACATCGCGAAAGCCGGCTGCCTCCAACCACACGACCCATTCGGGTGGAGTCGGAAGGCGCACGAAGTATGAGGCGCGCCGCACGATGCCTCCGCGGTGGACCGTCCGCTCGATGCACATGCGGCCCGACACCGGGTCGAAGGTGGACAGCTCGACCATGGTGTCGTCGCCGCGCTGGACCACCACCGCGTCGGGCGCCGGCGTGAAATGCCGCACGCCGCCGTCGTGGTGCATCGTGTCGATCGCGACCCTGCCACCCGGCCGCAGCACTCGATGGAACTCCGCGAGCACCGTGTGACAATCGGCGTCCTCGTAGTAACCGAATGAGTTGAGCCAACACACCACGGCGTCGTAGGGACCGTCGAGCGGCAGGCTGCGCATGTCGCCCTCCACGTAGTGCACCGAATGAGGCGCAAGCAAGGGATCGGCTCGGGCCAGCTCGAGGTAGGCGGGGGTGACGTCGACGCCGGTGACCTCCATGCCCGCTGCGGCGAGCCGGCGGGCGAGACGGCCGTGGCCGCAGGGCGCGTCGAGGATGCTCGATCGCGGTGGCAGGTCGAGCAGGGCGAGGATCTCCGCGGCGTCGGCATCGGAGTGGGCGTCATCGATGGACTCCTCGTAGAAGTAGAGGTAGTCGTCACCAAACGTGCCCTCAAGGTCGAAATGCATGCGCCATCTTCGCCGCTAGGGTCGGCTGCGTGCGTGCCCCCGCCGACATCGCATTCGACAGCGTGACGGCGGTGCGCCCCACCAACGACCCCGACACCTTCGAAACAGCCGTCCACCCGCTCTGGGCGGTCGGCGACAAGCCCAACGGTGGATACCTCCTCGCCATCTTGGGTCGGGCCGCCCGGGCGGTCGCCTGCGGTGACGGCGGTCCGCCGTGGGAAACGGTGTCTGCCTCCATCACCTATACGGCACCTCCGAACCTCGCGGCAGCCACCGTGCGCACGACGGTGCTCCGGCGGGGTCGCACGGCGGCCCAGGTGCGGGCAGTCCTGGTCCAAGAGGGCCGCGACATGGTGGACGCCGTCTTCGTGCTCGCGACGGTGCCTCCTCCTGCCGCACGCTATGACGACATCGGGCCGCTCAGGGTGCCGCCCCCCGAAGCGTGCGAACGCCTGGGGAGCGAGATCCCCGGCGGCATGCGGGTGGGGCTGATGGAAGCGATCGACCTCCGGCTCGATCCGCTCACCAATCCCTTCGGTGGCGCCGCTCACGAAGGAGCCCGGGCCGAGCTTCGCGGCTGGACGCGCTTTGACGACGGGCGTGAGCCCGATCCGCTGTCGCTCCTCCTCTTCCTGGACGCGGTGCCTCCGGCGACGATGATGATCGGTTCGAGCGGCTGGGTCCCGACCTTGCAGATGTCCGCGTATGTGCGTGGAGTGCCTGACCCGGGTTGGCTCGCCATCCGCTTCTCGGCCAACCTGGTCGCGGGCGGCATGGTGGACGAGACCTGTGTCCTGTGGGACAGCGCGGGCCGGGTCGTCGCCCAGTCGACCCAGCTGGCCCGGTTGCGCTTTCCAGACGAGTCCGGCTGAACGGGCCGACGCCACGCCCCAAGGCCGCGCAGGCCGCGCAGGCCGTGCTGGCCGTGCTGGCCGTGCAGGCCGTGCTGGCCGTGCAGGCCGTGCTGGCCGCGCAGGCCGCGCAGGCCGTGCAGGCCGCCCAAGCCAGACGGGCCGACCATCGCTCCGCTCTACCGGGCCGCCCTAGCCTGTCGCAGTGCTCCTGGCCGGACCCGCCTCGAACCCCTTTCTCGGCGCGATCGGCGCCGGTGGGCGATGACGGGCGCCGAGCGTCTTGGCCGTTCCGACCTCGACGCCATCTCACAGCTGTGCCGTCGCGCGGTTGTGGACCCGCCCTCGGCGGAGGAGCTCGACGGCGCGCTCTTCAGGAACGACCAGCGGGTCGTGGTCCTGGGCACGCCCGACACCGGCGTCGTCGTCGTCGTCGAGTGTGAGGACGGTGCGCACATCAGGCTCCTCGCCGTTGATCCGGCAGCCCGGCGCCACGGACTCGGTCACGCGTTGGTCCAGGCAGCCGAGGAGTGGGCCCTCTCAGCGGGGCACACGAGCATGACCACTGGTGCAGACCCGCCCTACTTCTTGTGGCCCGGCGTGCCCAGCAGCGAGACCGCCCTGATGTGCCTCTTCGAGCGGCGGCACTACTCGCGCAACGAAGCCAACTACAACATGGATGTCGATCTGCTCGACCTCCCCGAGGACCCGGGCGGGCATTATCTCGCCGGGCCCGCCGACCACGACGACGTCGACGAGTTCATGGCAGCCAATTGGCCGAACTGGCGCGCCGAGGTCGTACGCGCGCTGAGCAAGGGCAATCTCGTCCTGGCCCGAGACGATGGCGACACCGGGGCCGTCTCCGCCTTCTGTGCGTTCGAAGTCAACCGGCGGGGCCTTCTCGGTCCCGTGGCTGTGCGAGTCGAGTTGATGGGACAGGGCCGCGGCAAGGGCGTGCTCATCGGCGCACTGCACGAGCTGCGGCGGCGTGGCGCCGCCAGCGTCTCGGTCGTGTGGGTGGGGCCCGTGCTGCCCTATGCCGCTGTCGGTGGACGGGTCAGCGATGTCTACTTCGTGTATCGCAAGGAGCTGGCGTGAATTTGCTGCCCATGCCTCGGACACTGGAGCTCACCGAAAGGCTCGTCCCCGCCCGGCTTGCGTCACGTCGCGTCGACCCTTCGCTCCCATCACAAGGCTACGAGCTGCGCATCAACAGCGACGGCGTCGACCTCGTCGGCGCCGACGACGCAGGTCTCTTCTACGGCGAGGCGACGATCACGCAGCTGGCGCGCCTCCACGACGGCCGGCTGCCGGAGGGATCGGTGCGCGATCATCCAGATCTCCCGGTCCGTGGTGTGATGCTCGACATCTCCCGCGACAAGGTCCCCACGATGGACTCTCTCAAGGCGGTTGTCGACGGGCTGGCCGCGCTGAAGGTCAACCAGGTACAGCTCTACTCGGAGCACACCTTCGCCTACCGCAGTCACGGCGAGGTCCATGCCGCCGCCAGTCCGCTCGACGCCGCCGAGATCACCCAGCTCGACGCCTTCTGCCGCGCCCGCCAGGTCGAGCTCGTGCCCAACCAGAACTGCCTCGGTCACATGAACCGGTGGCTGGCGCATGACCGTTACCGCCCGCTGGCCATCGCACCCGATGGCTTCGTCGACCCCTATGGCATCGCGCGCCGCCCCATGACCATCGAGCCACTGAACGCGGGCTCCCTCGCACTGGTGCGCGAGCTCCTGGCGGAGTTGCTCCCGCTCTTCTCGAGCCGCCGGGTGCACGTTGGGCTCGACGAGGCGTGGGAGCTACCGGCGAGTCGCATCGACGACTTCCTCTCCTGGGTGGCAACGCTGCGCGCCCTCCCCGAGCTCGACGGACGCGAGATGTTGATGTGGGGCGACATGATCTCGGGCCATCCCGAGCAGCTAGCCCGGCTTCCGGCCGGGGTGACGGTGTGCGAGTGGGGCTACGACGACTGGTATCCCTTCGACGAGCGCTGCGCCGTGCTCGCTGCCGTCGGCGTGCCTTTCTGGGTCGCCCCCGGGACGTCGAGCTGGCTCAGCATCCTCGGTCGGTTCACCAATGCCCGGGCGACCTGTAGCGCTGCGGCTGCCGCGGCCCTGGCTCACGGCGCGTCGGGCTACCTCAACACGGACTGGGGCGACAACGGGCACCTCCAGCAGTGGGTCGTCAGCGAACCTGGGTTGGCCTACGGCGCCGCCGTGTCGTGGTGCCACGCCACCAACGAGCACCTCGACCTCGGCGCGGCCCTCAGCGCGCATGTGTTCGAGGATCCGACGGGCCATCTGGCGGCGGCGGTCCTCGCCCTCGGGGATGCCCACCGGCTGGTCACGCCGCAGTTCCCGAATATGTCCACCCTGGTGATGAACCTCTACTACCCGCAATTCCCGATCGGACGTGGCTTGACAGCCGGGCTCACGGCTGACGAGGTGGATGCGGTGGAACAGTGCCTCGAGGACGCCCGCTCGGCGGTCGTCGCGGCACGCCCGGCACGCGCAGATGGAGAGTGGCTCCTGGACGAGGTCATCTACAGCGCTGATCTCGTGTCCCTGCTGATGCGCGACGCGCGGGCACGCCTGCGCGGTGACGGAACGCTCGCGAGCGTCGATGGAAACGAGCGCACCGCGCTCGCCGCCGAGTTGGACGTGCTCATGGAGCGTGCGCGGATGCTCTGGCTCCGCCGCAACCGCCCCGGGGGCCTCGACGACAGCCTCGCCTGGCTGCGCAACCTGCGCGCCGCCTATGCGTCAGGCCACCCGGACCCCAGCTGGGGAGGAATCTCGGTCCGCGGCTCGTAACGCTGGATCTTCATCGGATTCCAATCTCGGGCACATCCCAATCCCATGTGCAGTGCAGTTCGCTCCAAGACTGGCCTGATAGCGCAGTGTCATGTCCGCTGCAGCATCGCCCGCGTCCCGCCGTCTCGGCCGGAGGCCCGCACTCGACGGAGTGCGGGGCATCGCGTGGAGTGTCGTGTTTCTCTCGCACGCTCTCACCTTGCCGTTCGCCATCGGACAGGTGTCGATGTTCGTCTTCTTCGCGTTGAGCGGCTTCCTCATCACCTGCTTGCTCCTCGAGGAGCGATCGGCGACGGGACGCGTCTCGCTCCCGCAGTTCTTCGCACGCCGGACGCTGCGCCTTTTGCCCGCGCTCGCTTTCTTCCTCGTCGGCTGGCTGGCAGTGGTGCTCGCCACGGGCGGGCACGCGCCGTGGACCACAACCGTGCCCGGCGGCGGCACCGGCCAAGGCACCCCGCCGTGGGTGGCGCTCCAGGGAGCCGCTGCGGCCCTCTTCTACGTCTCGAACTGGGCCACCATCGGCCACTGGTTCAGCGGATACGTGCCCCTCGGGCACCTGTGGTCTCTGGCCGTGGAGGAGCAGTTCTACCTGCTGTGGTCTCCCGTCGTCGTGCTGCTGCTCGCCCACCGCGGTCGCGCCGCGGTCGCCTGGACGGCGGCGCTCGCGGCCGCGGCGTCCTTCGCCGACGTCGCGCTTCGAAGCGGAGGCGGTGTCACGCTCGCACTCGACATGAGCACCGACACCCGGGCCGGTGCCTTCCTCGTGGGCGCGGTTCTCGCCGTGGCATGGGCACGCCGAGCGCCGTGGTTGCGAGTGCTCGAGGGCGCAGGTTCGCGCGTGGTCGTCGCCGGGGCCCTGTTGGTGTTGGCCTGGGGATCGTGGGTGTTCGATCACCAGGTCTCCGCGCTCGTCTTCACCTCGACCTGGGTGGCCGTTTCTGCTGCCGCGGGACTGCTGGTCGTTGCCCTTCTCGACGCGCCCCGTCGCGCCGCGATCGTGACCTCACCGGTGGCCACCTACGTGGGTCGACGGTCCTACGGGCTGTACCTCTGGCATTACGCGTGGCTCACCTGGCTCGCCGGCATGGGTCTCGCCGGCGTCCCCATCGCGCTCGGCGCATCATTTCTGAGCGCAGAGACGTCATGGCGGCTCGTCGAGCGCCCGGCGCTGGCACGCAAGGCCCGCTTCACACCGGCTGCTTCACGAGCCGCATCACCACCCGTCGGGGAGGGTAGCCAGGTCACTCCCATCGCGCCGATGGAGAATTCGCTCCCGGCAGCGGATGGCCTGCCGGCGGGAGCAGAGCCGCAGCCGGTCCCGGCCTGACGCGTGGCGTCAGGCGTCAGGCGTCAGGCGTCAGGCGTCAGGCGGCCCGTTTTCCCTCGTCGTCCTCCTCGTCGTCGTCCGCGTCATAGCAGTCCCACGAGCAGTACTCGCCGATCCGGGGCGACGCAGGGTGGAAGCCACAGCGCGCGCAGCGCTGCGCCTCGGTGGTGTTCCTCGTCATCGGTGTCGTGGTGTCGTGCACTGTTCGATCCCTGTCATCGGTCGTTCGTCTTCGCTTGCATCGTTCGTCTCTGCCGCCACGTGTGCTCCTGGGTCCGTGCCTGCGTCCTAGGTCCGTGCCTGTGTGCAAGCTCCGTGTCTATGTCCTGCGTCCGAATACAAAGAGCCGCCTCCCCTGCGGGAAGCGGCTCCTCGACGTTCGGGACTCTGTCAGTCCTCCCTACGTCGGGACCACCTCCGTTGCGGACAGCTTCGAGGTGCAGGAGCCCTGTACCCCAGACATGGCGACGCGCGACCTCCCGAGCAGGCAGCCGGCCGGCTCGGACCATGCGACAAGGTCGCTGGTCGCACACCTCTGCGTCATCACACCGCGAGTATACGAGACGTCGTCAGGCCCAACGCGCAGATCAGCGGCTCCCACCCAGAGTTCATCCCCGCGTCACATGGCAGCCGGGACGCGCTCAGGCGGGCGCGCCCCCGACCTCGGCGAGACGCGCCTTGAGCTCCGGCTTGACCACCTTGCCTGTCGGGTTACGAGGCAGCGAGTCGACGAAGATGAACTGCCGCGGCACCTTGTAATCGGCCAGGTGCTCGAGCCCGAAGGCGCGCAGCTCGTCGGCGTCGGCTTTCGTGTCGGGGTGCAAGACGACGAAGGCGACCACGTCCTCGCCGAGCACGGGGTGCGGTGCGCCGACGACGGCAACCTCCTTGACCGCGTCGTGCTGTACGAGCGCGTGCTCCACGTCCGTGGCGTGCACGTTGTTGCCGCCGCGGATGATCACGTCCTTGGACCGGCCCACGATGTAGAGGTAGCCGTCTGCATCGAGCTTGCCGAGGTCGCCGGTGATCAGCCATCCGTCTTTCCAGGTGTCAGCCGTGGCCTCGGGGTCGTTGAAGTACTCGCGCTGGCGGCCCGGCATCTGGAGGTGCACCTCGCCCACCACGTCGGGTGGCAAGGGCTGGTCGTGTTCGTCGACGATCTGCACCACCGCGGGCGGTGCGATCTGGCCGACGGAGCCCGGGCGCTTGATCGCCTCACCCTGCGGCATGATGCAATAGGCCGAACCAGCCTCGGTCATGCCGTAGTTGTTCGAGACCAAGGCGTCGGGCATCTTTTCCTGCAGCCGCTCCACCACGTAGGGGGCGAGCGGCGCGCTGCCGACCGAACACATCGTCACCGAGGACAGGTCAGCCGACTCGAAGCGTGGGTGGTCGATCAGCAGGTGTGCCATCGCCGGGACGAGGAAGACGGCCGCGGGCCGCTCCTCCTCCACGATGCGCAGCCAGCGCTCCGCATCGAAACGGGGCTGGTAGATCACCTGCAGGCCGAGTTTCATGGGCGTGTAGACCAGCGCGATGCCGGCGAAGGTGAACAGCGGGCTCGAGTGCAGCCAGCCCGCGCCGCTCCAGTTCGGCTCAATATTGGCGATCATGGAGCCGTTGACGTGCCGCACGGCGACGCCCTTCGGTCGCCCGGTGGTGCCCGAGGTGTAGAGGATGTCGGCCAGGTCGTCATCCTCACGCGGCGCCTGGAAGGGCGAGTGGTCTCCGGCGGTGGCCTCGGACCAGCCGAGCAGCGGCACGCTCGAGCCGGTGCCGTCCGGCGGCGAGACGGGCCCCTCGGCGCCGGCGTCGATCAGGACGACGAGGCCGTCCCCCGCCAAGAGGTCACTCGCGACCAGCTCGCCGTCGGCCACCACCGCGGTGGCGCCCGAGTGGGAGAGCACGTGGGCCACCTCGGCCGGTGCAAGCCGCGGGTTCATCGGGACGGCGACCCCACCAGCGCGGTGGGCCGCCGAATAGGACACAAGCCAGCGGAGGGCGAACTCGGGATGGAGATGGATGCCCACCCGCGCGCCCGGCTCGAGGCCGGCGTCGAGGAGGCGGCGCGCCATGGCGTTGGCGGCGCCGTCCCATTCGGCAAAGGTCATGGACCCGACGTCGACGACCTCGAACGCCGTCTTGTCGCCGAATTCGGTGGCCATCCGGGCCAGGTGCTCGTCCATCAACACGGCGACACCGATGGCTCGATGGCTGACGTTGGGTTCGACGTCATGCGCCTCACCCCGCAGCGGGTTGGCTCGGACCTCATGGCGGGCGACCATACACCGAGCACTTCGGGCTCGGTCGTGGTCTGGGATGCCCTATCCCCTATTGAATCCTCTCGGGCTGGGCTGCCATTCCAGACTGCCCCCTCCGCCGGGCGCGGGTAGATCGAAGCTTCGGATGGCCCAAGCCGCGAGTGGCGATTTACTCTGGCTGTTGTGGTGGTGCCTGGCGATCCTGAAGGGGTGCAGTGGAACGCATCGAGGCGGACATAGTCATTCCCGGCCGCGGCGAGCCAATCCACGACGGATGCGTCGTGCTGGACGGGGCCGCCATTGCGTACGCCGGATCGACCGACGGCGCGCCCGTCACGCCGAGTGCGGAGACCTACCGGGTCCCCGCGGTGCTCCCGGGCCTATGGGACTGCCACGCGCATTTCATGGGCGTCTTCACCCCGGACCTAGCCGAACTGGCCACCAATGCCCCCGCTTTGACGGCCATGCGTGTGGCCAAGGACGCCGCCGTGGCGCTCAATGCCGGATTCACGAGCGTCCGCGAGGTCGGTGGCCTCGGGGTCTGGGTGGGCCGAGCAATCGCAGAGGGCACGGTCAAGGGTCCTAACGTGTTCGGGGCCGGAGCAATCCTCAGCCCGACAGGCGGTCATGCCGATCTGCACATGTACCCCGTGCAATGGGTCTGTGATCTCGCGGACCGTGTCGGGATGCTCCGGCAGTGCGACGGCGTACCCGAGTGCCTGCGTGCCGTCCGGCTCCAGTTGCGCGAGGGAGCCCGGCTGATCAAGGTGTGTGCCTCCGGCGGCGTCATGAGCCAGATTGACGATCCAATCCACCAGCAATTCAGCCACAACGAGCTTCGCGCCATCGTCGAGGAGGCCAGCCAGGCAGAACGTATCGTGGCGGCTCACTGCCACGGCAAGCCCGGGATCATGGCCGCACTCGAAGCCGGTGTGCACACCATCGAGCACGGGACATACCTCGACGACGAGTGCGCCAAGGCCATGCTGGAATGCGACGCCGTGCTTGTGCCGACCCGTCTGATCGTCGAGGAGTTTCTCGCCTACGGGACAGCGGCGGGATTGCCGGACTATGCGCGGCGCAAGCTACTGGCAATCGCCGACCGGCACGCCGAGGCGATCGGAATCGCGCACGAACACGGGGTGCATATCGCAGCGGGTACCGACGTCGGCGGTTCCGGCCCAACGACCCCCGCCCGGTGGGGCCAGAACGGTGCGGAACTCGGCTACCTGGTTCAGTACGGGCTCTCGGCTCTTGAGGCGATCGAGGCGGCGACGGCGACGGCACCATCGACACTTGGCCCCCAGGCACCCCGATCCGGACAGCTCCAGCCCGGTTACGACGCGGACGTCATCGCCCTCTCGGGTGATCCCAGCGTCGATGTCGGAATCCTCGCCGATCCCACCAACGTGACCCACGTCTGGCGAGGCGGTCACCTGATGAAAGCGCCAGGTGAACTGAGCCCGCTCTGACCATCGGCGGGGACGGCGACGCACAGCCCCTTGCGTGGTTGCCCGCGAGGGTGAGTGCCCCAAAACGCCAATGGTCTGAGGCACTCCTGCGACCGGCCTGGACGAAGAATTGGGGTGAGGCCGAAGAGGTGGATCAGCCGCTTGGCGGGCTTCCAGGGCCCAAGGTCAGCGGGGTTACCAACCTGACATCCATGAACACAGAACGCGAATCCCCCGGCAGCTCTCGACGCGCAAAGTTGACGCCGGTGTCAGGTTCGTTGCAGCATGGCCGATGCGCCTGCAGGGGTCAATCCCGGGGGTCCTCGCCGGCTCTGACCGTCTCGGGGGCGACAGGCGCTCCGCTCCGATTCTGGCGAGCTGTCGATCCCCGTCCTGCGACGGGCTGAGGAGGGATGCACCATGACCGAGGCCACCGACGCCGTCATCGTCGCCGCAATCCGCACCCCGATCGGGCGGGCGGGACGGACGCTGGCGGGGCTCAGCCTGCACGACATCGGCATGCAGACCGTCGCGGGCGCGCTCGACGCGGCGGCGATCGACACCTCCGACATCGACGACATCGTCCTCGGCGAGGCCCTCCAGGGCGGCGGCTGCACGGCCCGCTACGTTGCCAACGCTCTGAACCTGCCGCCCGACACGCCGGGCGGAGCCACCCAGCGCCAGTGCGCGACGGGCATGATGGCGGTGCAGGACGCGGCGGCCAACATCCGCTCCGGGATGGCTGACGTGGTGGTGGCCGGAGGACTCGAGACCATGACCCGCTACCCGGTGCTGTTCGCGAAGTCCCCCGCACCGTTCGGCGGGATGGAGCGGTTCTCGCCGCCCAGCCATCCGGACTCGCCCGAAGCGCCCAACATGAACGTGCTCATCACGGTGGGCGAGAACACAGCCCGCGAATGCGGCATCACCCGTGAGGAGTCCGACTTCTGGTCCTACCACTCGCACATGCGCGCTGTGGCGGCCACCGAGGACGGCCGCTTCGCCGACGAGATCGTCCCGGTCACCGTGCCGGCCGGCCGCGGCGACACGGTCACCGTTGCGCTCGACGAGCACCCCCGCGCCGACACCACCCTCGAGAGGCTGGCCGCTCTCCCCTCGCTCACCGGCCCCGAGGGGCAGGTGACCGCGGGGAACTCCTCGGGCATCGCCGACGGCGGCGCCGGGCTCGTCCTGACGTCGCGGGCCTACGCCGAGGCGCACTCACTGGCCCCGCTGGCGACCGTGCGCGCGTGGAACTCGTGCGGCATCGAGCCCGCCCGGACCGGGTTGGCCCCGACGGTGTGCGTCCCCCGTGCCCTCAACCGGGCCGGGCTGAGCGAGTCCGACGTCGACCTGGTCGAGATCAATGAGGCCTTCGCGACCATGGCGGTGGCGTGCTCACGCAAGCTGGGCTTCCCCCACGACATCGTGAACGTCAACGGCGGCGGCATCGGCCTCGGCCACCCCATCGCGGCCTCGGGCGCGCGCATCCTGGTCACCTTGGTCCACGAGCTGCGCCGGCGTGGCGGCGGGATCGGAATCGGGACCTTGTGCGCCGGCGGCGGCATGGGCTCGGCCACCGTGCTGGAGGTGCATCCCACGGGCTAGGTCCGGGGCGGCGGCGTGCAGGCGGCCCGCGATGTCGCTATTCGCCCTCGCCTGTGCCGTCGGCCATGTGCTCCTTGATGGAGTTGACGACCGTCGGATCGAGCAGTGTGGTCACGTCGCCGAGGGGGCGGTCGTCGGCCACATCGCGCAGGAGCCGACGCATGATCTTGCCGCTGCGCGTCTTGGGCAGTTCGGGGGTGAGCATGATCTGGCGCGGCTTGGCGATCGGCCCGATCTCGCGGGCCACGTGGTCGCGCAGATCGGCAACCAGCTTCTCGCCGGCGGCACCCTCGGTGTCGTGGCCACCCTTCACGGTGACGAAGGCAACGATCGCCTGTCCGGTCGTGGCGTCGTTGGCGCCGACGACGGCCGCCTCGGCCACGGCGGGATGGCCGACGAGGGCGTGCTCGACTTCGGTGGTGGAGATCCGGTGGCCAGAGACGTTCATGACGTCGTCGACCCGACCGAGCAGCCACAGGTCGCCGTCCTTGTCGCGCTTGGCCCCGTCGCCGGCGAAGTAGCGGCCGGGGAAGCGTGACCAGTACGTCTCCTTGTAGCGCTCGTCGTCCCCGTAGATCCCCCGCAACATGCCGGGCCACGGCTCGGTGAGTACCAGGTAGCCACCTTCGTCGTTGCCGACGGAGCGCCCGTCGTCGTCGATCACGTCGGCCGACACCCCCGGGAAAGGGGTCATGGCCGCCCCCGGCTTGGTGGCGGTGATCCCGGGCAACGGGCTGATGAGGATGCCGCCGGTCTCGGTCTGCCACCACGTGTCGACGATCGGGCAACGCCCGCCGCCGATGTGCATCCGGTACCAGATCCACGCCTCGGGGTTGATCGGCTCGCCGACCGAGCCGAGGAGCCGGAGGCTGGAGAGGTCGTGCTTGGCCGGAAGTTCCTCCCCCCACTTCATGAAGGTGCGGATCGTCGTGGGCGCGGTGTAGAGGATGTTGACCTTGTACCGCTCGACGATCTGCCACCAGCGGTCACGGGTCGGGGTGTCGGGCGTGCCCTCGTACATCACCGACGTGGCCGCGTTGGCCAGCGGCCCGTACACGATGTAGCTGTGGCCGGTCACCCACCCGATGTCCGCCGCCGTCCAGAAGACGTCCGTCTCGGGCTTCAGGTCGAAGATCAACGAATGGGTCGCGGAGACGTGTGTGAGGTAGCCGCCGCTCGTGTGCAGGATCCCCTTGGGTTTGGCCGTCGTCCCGCTCGTGTACATGATGTAGAGCGGGTGCTCGGCATCGAAGGCCTTGGCCTCGTGTGTCGCCGGCTGCCGGTCCACGACCTCGTGCCACCACACATCCCTCGCGTCGTCCCAGGCCACGTCCTGGCCGGTACGCCGTACCACCAGCACCCGCCGCACCCCGGGACACTCCTTCACCGCCTCGTCGACGGCGGGCTTGAGAGAACTCGGTGCGCCGCGGCGGTAGCCCCCGTCCGCTGTGACGACGAACTGCGCGTCGCAGTCTTGTATGCGGCTTCGCAGCGCATCCGAGGAGAACCCGCCGAAGACAACCGTGTGCGGCGCGCCGAGGCGGGCGCACGCCAACATTGCGATGACCGCTTCGGGAATCATCGGCATGTAGAGCGCGACCTTGTCGCCGGCTCGCACACCGAGCTCGCTCAGCGCGTTGGCGGCCTGGCACACCGAGGTCAGCAGATCACGATAGGTGAGAGTCCGGGTGTCGCCCGGCTCGCCCTCCCAGTGGAACGCAACTCGCTCGCCGAGCCCGGCGTCGACGTGGCGGTCCACGCAGTTGACCGCAACGTTCAGCTTCCCGCCGACGAACCACTTGGCAAAGGGCGGGGTCCACTCGAGGACGCGTGACCATGGTCGGGACCAGGTCAGCCGGGTGGCCAGGGACTCCCAGAACGCAAGTGGATCCGCCGCTGCCTCGGCGTAGATGCCGGGCTGCGCGTTGGCATGCTTCGCCAGCTCCTCGGGGGGCGCAAAGGTCCGGGTCTCGTTCAGAAGGGCCTCGAGACCCTTCTCGTGGAAATCGCTCATCTGCCCTCCTCCTGCATTTCCGACGAGCGCACCCTGCCTAGCAGAACGGGGGGCGGGGCGGGCCCGGGCGGGCCGTGCGGCCCGGGCGGCAATCGCCGAGTGGTACTCGCCGAGCGGTACTCGCCGAGCGGTACTCGCCGAGCCGTCAGTCCGGTCGGCGGAGCTCGAACCCGTCGAAGGTGAACGCGGGTGTCACCGTGGCACCGACGAGCGTGAAGCCGCCACATGAACGGGCCGCCTGCCACACGCCCGCATCGACGACCACTTGAGGCACCTGGCCCGCCGTGACGTCGGGGCCGACCATGACGACGTCGTGGCGGCCGTCGGGCCACTCACGCCGGAGTTCGAGCGGGTGACCGGCATAGAAGTGCCAGAGCTCGACGGCGTCGATCCGGTGCGGCGCGGACTCCTCGCCCTCGAGAAGCAGGTAGTAGATGGCGCTGCTGGCGGGCCGCTGCCCCGCCAGCGCCGGCGCCTCCCAGGTGCGTCGGTACCAGCCCCCTTCCGGATGCGGCGCGAGATCGAGAGCCGCAATGAGCCATTCACCGTCGCGCACTGCGCCAGTCTGTCTGACATCGAGAGCGCAGGGCCCGGCGTGATGTCGCGCCGTCAGTCGCCGAACACGCCGCGAGACGCTGCGACGGCGAGGGAGTGCTGGGCCGAACCCCCGAAGAGAGCGCCGTTCGTCTCGGCACGCTTCATGAAGAGGTGTCCGTCGTGTTCCCACGTGAAGCCGATCCCTCCGAAGGACTGCAGGCTCTCGCCGCACACCAGGTGCTGGCAGTCGTCCGACGCGGCCTTCGCCATGGAGACGGCCACGGCCCGATCGGTCGTATCCTCCTCGAGCGCAGCGACGGCGAAGTAGCACAGAGACCGGGCGCGCTCGACGGCGAGGAACATCTCGCTCATCTTGTGTTTGATCGCCTGGAAGGATCCGACGGGGACTCCGAACTGCTTGCGGTCCTTCACATAGGCCAGGACCAGCTGGAAGAGCGCGTCGCAGGAACCGACGGTCTCGAGCGCGATGCCCAAGGTGGCCTCCTCGACGGCGCGGATGACCCCACGGGTCGACGCGTCACTGCCGGGCTCCCCCAACGCCCGATCGTGGGGCACCATCAGCCGGTCGAGCGTGACGGTCGAGAGGGGCCGGCTGTCATCGAGCGAGCGCACGGGGGTAATCCCCACCTCGGCGGCGGGGACGACGAAGGCGCCGACCCCACCGCCCGCCCGCGCCACCACGGCCACCTCCGAGACGGCCTCGGGCGCGAGCACGGCCAGCTTGGTGCCATGGAGGATCCACGCGCCTCCCGCTCGCTCGGCTGTCATGGTGACCTGGTCGACCGAGTAGCCGAGCGGGTGATCGCTGATGGCCACGGTTCCCGCGATCTCACCCGAGGCAACGTGTGACAAGAACCGCTGGCGCTGTTCCTCGGATCCCACTTCGCGCACCATGGGCACGAACTGGGTGATCGTCGGTAGCAACGGTCCCGGCGCAACGGCGCGGCCGAGCTCTTCGACGACCACGGCTGTCTCGACGATCGAGAGGCCGACGCCGCCATATTCCTCGGGGACGGCGAGGGCCGGCCAGTCCAGCGCGACCATCGATCCCCACAGCTTCTCTGGTTGCTTCCCGGACTCGACGACGGCGCGCACCAGCTCGAGCGAGCACTCCTTCTCGAGGAACGACCGCACCGACGAGCGAAGCTCTTCCTGCTCGCTCGTGAACCCGAGCTCCACTTCACTCCTCCCCGGCCGAACCGGCGCCTGTTCGATCGCTCCGGTGCAACGGTGCGACCCACCCGCCGCCATCACAGGTCGGGCGAGTGTATCTGACGACCTGTCAGCTTCCGCGGCCCTGTGCTAGCTTCGCAGCGCTCCGTTGTCTGGGAAGGACGGCATGGGGTGCCCCCGGGGGGGTCGCCGGTCCGTGGTGCGAGCCCGGGCCGGCGACAACGGGGGACGACGCCGCTGACACAACCGGAATGACGCGGTCGCTCGCCTACACTCTCCGATGCGCCTCTAGCTCAACGGCAGAGCAACGGACTCTTAATCCGCAGGTTTCGGGTTCAAATCCCGAGGGGCGCACTGAGGGGCGCCCTGTTTGAGATGAGCTGGATGTCTCTTATATGGGCTCTTCGGATTCTGGCGGGGAGCTGACGGCTCTCATCGGACGACGATCGAGCCGAACACGCGCCAGTTCGGTTTGCCGACGTAGAGCAACGCACGGATCCGATAGTTCTCGAAGTTGCGAAACCCGAAGGCGATGCGCTTGATGCGCTTGATCAGGTTGTTGGGGGCCTCAGTCGGCCCGTTGGACACCCGGGCCAGGTGGCGGTCGCGCTTGAACGCAGCCTTACAGTTGCGTGAACACCAAGGGGGAGAGAGCGATCGGTTTCGTAATTTCTGCTTGCAGGCCGACAACCGGCATGTGAGGATCGGGTAATCAGGCGCACGCTTTGGCGGCGGCGCGTACGGGAGGTGGACCCCATGAGCTCGCGCTCGGTTCTCTGTCAGATCGGATTGCTCGGCGCCGCGTCGTCGCTCGCCTTGGGCATGACGCTCGTGTCCTCCGGGACCGCGTCCGCGGCGACGGACTCCTATCTCGCCACGTACAACACAACCGGCGAAGTGAGCACGATCACTACCGACGTGGTCATCCCCACCTACACGTGTCAGAAGGGCGACGCTGTCGCCGCCTACGCCGACGCGTACGACAGCGACGCCAGCGCGTTCAGCGGGGCGTACGTCGAGCTCGGCTGCAAGAACAGCAACAAACCGAAGGTCACCGTTCAGCTGGAGATCGACAGTACTTACGAGTACCCGACGTCCGTGATAGAGGAAGGCAACACCGTAGAGCTGGAGCTGACCTGCGGCGAGTCAGGCACGACGGTCACCGTCGACGATGTCAGCAACAGCAACGAGTACACCAACTCTTCCGCGACCGCGAGCTCCTGCCAAAACGCATATGTCGGGGACATCGGCGTGTCGAAAGCAGGCGGCCAAAGGACCCTCCCCGACTTCCATGCCATTGACTTCTCGGATGCCGAGGTGAACGCCAGTGCGCTCGGGTCGTTGGACCCGACGAAAACCAACTACTACGAAGGCGCGACCAACGTGATCAAGGTCAAGCCCTTCTCCAATAGCGGATTGAACTTCGCCACCAAGCAGAAGGGGACCTGAGCGCCCTACTAGGGAAGGGTCTGACCAGGCTGCGTGGGTTTCGCATGAAGCAAACCTTCGTGGAGGTATGCCAGTCGTGCGATTACACGGATGACCTAGCCGGACACCTCCCTAGAACAGCGGCGGCATCGGCACTGGCGAGGATCGTTCTGAGTTCGCCTTCAGTCTTCGTGACCCACAACACGTAGGCGTTTCGCCTGGCTTAGGAGTCGGATCTCCGACAGTCACGGTGACTGGGGACCAAGCGCCGCGATGGCTTCGTCGAGCAGCGGGAGCGTTCGATCTGGGAGCGGGTCTTCGGGAAAGAACTCCTCATACAGCTCGAGAGCCTCGGCAACGCTGGTGACGCCGCATCTTCTCACGAGGAAGTTGATGTCTAGACGGTCCCGCGAGCCACGGCCGGCCCGCATCTTCATGGCTAACATCGATCGCTCATCGGCCGCGACGATCTCGACGTTTCCCGACTTGAGTATCGGTTGCCAATTGGGCTCCTTGAATACCGGTATGAACTGTGGAGCGGAGTTGTTGAGCCATTCGGTACCGAGTCTTCGGCGTTCACCGATCTCGGCTGCGACGGCGAGCACGTCCTCTGTCGGATGAATCGAGCCATCAATGTCTCCGGTCGTGAACCGAGCATCAAACGCAAGCACCATGACCGCCCCGCCAACTAAGTAGATCTTGGCCTTGACGTTGCGGGCGTTGAGTTGGTCTGCAAGTTCGGCGAGTGCCGACTCCATTTCGTCCCGGTTGAGATCAGACACTCTCAAGTTCATCCTCGGCAGCAAACACACCATGACGGATGAGCGCTCCAGGCGAGTTGGCGATCTCCCAGGTATGGAATCTCGGGTTCTTGGAGAGATACCAGAAGGGTCGATTGAACCTACTCGGGTCATTGGTCCAGCGAGGTGGAGAGATCGCCTTCCTGGCAGCCTCATCTTCAACTATCGCAGCGAGGAAAGCATCCCAACGCGTGTCCCCAACGAGGCCTGGGGCCTGGCCGGTAAGGGCATCGAATTCCTCATGACTCGATCGCCGGAGGGCGTCTTTCAGATCGATGACAGCGCGAAGCGCACCATCCTCACGAATATCGAGTGATAGCCCTTCACCCGCATACCCATACAGCCGATCTTTGATCGTGTTGGCGGTGGCAACCGCACTGTGCCGCCGCAAAGGGGCCAGCCCTATCGCGATCGACTGGCCGGCGGACTCGGCGATCCTGCTCAACAGGGTGAGTGATGGCTCTCTTTGCCCAACTTCGACTTCGG
The DNA here is from genome assembly GCA_963725895.1 of uncultured Acidimicrobiaceae bacterium. GTDB lineage: Bacteria > Actinomycetota > Acidimicrobiia > Acidimicrobiales > RAAP-2 > Bog-473. Next base: position 1,092,830 of record CAVSAJ010000001.1, read on the forward strand.
CGATAGTCGATTGCGGGACACCAGCCTTCGCCGCCAAGTCGCGCTGGGTCAGGCCACTGTCTCGCCGCAACTGACGAAGGATTGCGCTTGCTTCGGCTTTCCCATCCACGCTGATATGATACCAAATCACAGATCAGAATGAACCGGAGGGGGACACCGGCTGCTTCAGAATCCCCCGAACCGACACATGCACCTCCCCCACTATCCGACCGACTATTTGGGTGGTACTGGGTGGACATCAACCGAAGCCCTGGATCAAGACTGGATGTAACCGCAGGTCACAGACTCGGACTAACTCCAGGGACTCTCCCGCCTCGGACTCTTAATCCGCAGGTTTCGGATTCAAATCCCGAGGGGCGCACCAAAAAGGCGCGCTCCAGGCGCGTGTACTCAGGCGCACTCCAGGCGCACTCCAGGCGCACTCCAGGGCGCACTCCAAACTCCAAACTCCACAGGGCGCACTCCAAACTCCCACTTCAAAGACCTCATTAGCCCTGAGTCCCTTAACTCATGGGTCGGCCCGTTGAGGACCTGGCCGCTCGCTTCGAACGGCAGGTAGATCGAACAGGCAAGCACCATCTGTGGCTCGGCAGTGTGAACCGCGAACGCGGTACCGGACGCATCAAGGTCGGTAACGTCGCGATGACCGCGCACCGCGTTGCCTGGGAGCTGGTGCATGGCCCGCTCGGACCGGCGCAGCGTGTCCTTGTGTGTGCGTCGAATCCGGCATGCATGCGCGTCGATCACCTTCGAGTCGAATCGGCGGAACCGCTCACTCCGAAACGAGCGCAACGAGCGCGCAAGGGATCGGGGTCGATGCGCCTCGTACGCTCCGGCAAGTGGGAGCTCCGGGTCAGTCTGGGCCGCTGGGATAACGGGCGCCCTCGTTCGTTCACCCGTACCGTCTCGGCACGAGGCAAAGCAGCGGCCGCGGCCGCCTTGACGGAGTTCGTGGACGAAATGAGCGATGCCTCGCTCCCGAAGTCCCAGGAGATGCGGGATCTGACGGTTGACGAGGCGATGGAGCGCTTCCTCACTGAAACCTGGCCGGGGAGAAGGGACGGACGGAAAAGACGATCGGCGACTACCGCAACCTTCATCGGCCGTGGTTCTCCCCCGCCATCGGGGCGAAGGCGGTGAAACAGATCGACAGCGCGACGATTGAGGACCTCTTCGGCGCCATGCGCCAGGCCGGCTGCAGTGCCTCCCGACTGAACCAGGCGCGGAGCCTTTACGTTCCGCTCTTCCGGTGGGCCCGACGCCGGGGCGTGACGACACGTAACCCGATGGCCGACTTCCAGTTGCCGACGAGCACCTATCGAACGGGCGCACGCCCCCCGAGATCGAAGAGGTCACGCTGCTGCTCTCAACCGCAGCCGAGTTGACACCTGAAATCGCCTCCCTCCTCGTCCTCGCTGCGGTCACGGGAGTACGCCGAGGGGAGCCTGTGGCGATCCGGCGTTCGGTTGTTGAACCAATCGACGTAGTTGAGCGTGGCCCATTCGACGTGCTCGACATTGCGCCAGGGAGCCCGGCGGTGAATCAGCTCGGTCTTGTGGAGCCCGTTGAATGACTCGGCGAGTGCATTGTTGTAGGAGTCGCCACGGCTGCCGACTGAAGCGACCGCTCCGGCCTCGGCGAGGCGCTCGGTGTAGCGAATTGTAAGGTATTTCGTTCCCGCAAAGTTCACCGCGCCTTGCCCCGTCACCGCATGGTCGGATCGATGGGCCAAGTGGGCTCAGCCGGTGACAACGCGGCAATGGAGTCCTTCTTCGCCTTGCTGCAGAAGAACGTCCTCAACACCAAGCGCTGGGAGACCCGCGAGGAGCTCCGCATCGCCATCGTCACCTGGATCGAGCGGACCTATCACCCTCGTTTCGGGCTGAGAGCGATCAGATACTGCCTGAGGATCTCCCTACCGAAAGCGCGAATTCGCTGGTGGGACGTAACGTAGTCGGGTGATGGCTGCTTCGCCGCGTTCGTACGCAAGGGGCGCGTTGTGTCCGGTGATGGTCGGGCGCGACCAGGAGCTCGAGGCCCTGGAGAGGTCGTGGCGATCGACTGGTCAACTGGTCGTGATCCAAGGGGCGGCAGGGATCGGCAAGAGCCGGCTGGTGCGGGAGTTCGCGTCACAGGTCAAGAACTCCGGCGGGATCGTGCTCACGGGCCGATGTAGTCCGACGGCTGTCGATGTCCCCCTGCGCCCATTGCGTGAGGCGCTGCTCACGGGAGATCGCAGTGGACTCCGCCCCTCCGAGGCTCTCCGGCCGTTCCTGCCAGCACTTGGGGCGGTCGTCCCCAATTGGGCAGGGTCGGCTGACCCGGGTGCCGACCGGGGAACAATCATGCTGGCCGAGGGCCTGCTGCGGCTAATGGCGCACTGGTCGACGACACCGAAGTCGGCGACCGTTCTGGTCATCGAGGACCTGCATTGGTCGGACCCAGAGACCCTGAAGGTGTTGGAGTACCTCGCCGACAACCTGGCCGGGCAGCCAGCACTCGTCGTGGCGACCATCAGAGAGGGAGAGGCGGGAGCGGGCAACGACCTCGTAAGCGCCCTCGAGGCTCGTCGAGCGGTCGTCTCGATCGATGTAGGTCCCCTCGACCGGTCACAGTCCGAGGAAGTGCTTCGGGAGTGCCTCGCAGTCGAGATTGTCCCCGACGATTTGCTTGACGCGGTCGTCGTCCGAAGCGATGGAATCCCGTTCTTCATCGAGGAGCTGCTTGCGTCTGCGCTTGCTGACCCGTCCGGTGGGGCTGTCCCAGCCTCGATCCGCACCGCGTTGGAGGGCCGACTCGCCTCTTTGCCCGGTGGCACGGCTCAGCTCGTGCGCTACGCGGCGGTGTTGGGCCGCCAGTTCGACTGGCACGTGGTTGCCGCCGCGTTGCGATGCCCGCCCGAGGACGCGATCGGAGGGCTCCGCCAGGCGATCAGCGCGCAGCTGATCGACACGGTCGGCGGAGTGTACCGGTTCCGCCACGCCCTCACCGTGGAGGCCGTTCAGAGATCCCTGCTGCCCGAAGAGCGGCAACTCATCAGCGCCGAGTTGTCGCGGACGCTCGATACTCTTCATCCGGGTCTGGAGGGCGAACTCTGCCAGCTCGCCGCCAACCTGGCGGAGGGGGCCGGTGAGGTTGTCCGCGCGGCCGACATGTGGCTCGACGCGGCCCGACGAGCCCTTGGTGAAGGATCGCTGATCTCGGCCGAAGCGCTGGCGCTCCGCGCGCGTCCTCAACGTCCAGTCGAGGCCGACCGGCTGCTGCTCTCGACGTGGGCGCTGGCTGGGCAACCTCACCGGGCTTTGGAGGTAGGCGAACGAATCCTCGCGTCGAGCGCCGATCCCGCCATCCAAACCGAGGTGCGCTTCGACCTGGTCGACGCCATGATCGACGCCGGGCGTTGGGTCGATGCCAAAAGGCATCTCGCGAGCCTGGGCGGCGAATCCGACCCATCCCATGTCACGCGTCGGGCGATCGGAGAGTCAGAGGTGGCCCTAGCCGGCAATGACCGGCAAGCGGCGATGGCCTTCGCCCGCGCCGCGCTAGCCGACGCGCAAACTGCAGGCCTGCCCGACCTGACCTGTCGCTCACTGTGGCTGATCGGTCGCGTTGAACGCGGGAGGGACATCGCCGCAGCGTCCCGGCATTTCGAGGAAGCCTACGAATACGCGACTCGACACGACCTGGCCGTCTACCGCGCCCGGTCCCTCCTGGAGCTGGGGACGATCGACATGTTCGAGACGCTGGCCACCCGACGGCTGGAGGAGGCCAGTCGGGAAGCGTTGAGAGTCGGCGCGCTGTCGACGGCGGCGATGATCGAGCTCCATCTGGCCGGCACCTTCAGCGTTCGCGGCGAAACGGCACCGACGCTGAAGGCGGCGGCCCGCTGCGAGGAGGCGTCGCGACGGTTCGGTCTGTCGTCGCTGCCGATGAGTCTCGCTCTGCAAGCGGTGGCTCACGGAATTGCCGGCAACCGAACGGCAATGGAGGACGCAGTCGCCGCCGTACGCGAAACCGAGGGCGATCGCGACACCGCGCAGATGATCGCGCTGGCCAACGGTGTCGCCCTCTACCACCTCGGCAACGGGCAGCTTTTTGAGGCGATCGATGCCCTGGATTCCGCCATGGAGCTGCTCGGCGCTGTGGTCGGTGGCCCCCACGACTTTCCCGGCCGCTGGGCCCTGATGCGAACCGTCGCCGACCACGGCGGAGAACAAGCCCGCGAGAAGTGTCGGGCGCTCGAGTTCGACACGGCGATGAGCCGCGCCACGCTCCTGGCAGCAGACGCCGTGGCTGCAGGCATGCACGGGGAGGACGCCACGTCGCTCTTCTCCGGCGCCGACGAGGCACTCGGCCACTTTGAGGGCGGCTTCCTTCGGAGCCTGGCCAGGCTGCTCGTCGCACCCTGCGCCCACCGAGACGGCTGGGGGGAACCGGCAGCATGGCTCAGGGAGGCGTTAGCCACCTTCGAGGGACTCCACCTTGTCAACTTCGCCGGCCAGTGCCGGCTAACCCTGCGGGCCATGGGCGAGTCCGCCCCCCGCCACACCCACTCCGACGAGGGGGGTGTCCCTCGACCGTTGGCTGCCCAGGGCGTGACCGCCCGGGAGGCCGAGGTCATGGCACACCTCGTGGCCGGCCGCTCAAACAGGGACATCGCGGCGAGGCTGCAGATCTCGGTCCGCACGGTCGAAAAACACGTGGAGCGGCTGCTCATGAAGACGGGCTCCACCCGCGCTGAGCTGGGAGAATTGGCCGAAACCGCCGGCTTGCGCCCGGTCGAATGACCCACGCCACGTAGCGGTATGGGCGGCGCCCTGCCAGGTACGTAGTCGGCGGCGGAAAGTGTCGTAGCGGGCTACCGATGCGCGAGGCGCTCCCCGGGCAGACGATGACACTAAGACGTCAATCCCGTTGTCCCGGAGGAGCATCACATGATGAGCACCGCAAGCCTGCCCGACAGCTTCACCACCACCTTGTCGGTCGACCAGAGCCCCGAGGAAGTCTACGCCGCCGTCCTCAACGTCCGTGGCTGGTGGTCGGAGAACATCGACGGCCCGACCGACCAGCGGGGTGAGCTCTTCACTTACCACCATCAGGACCTTCATAGCTGCACGATGCGCGTGGCCGAGTTGACCAGCCCGATCCGGGTCGTCTGGCACGTGGTCGACAACCAATTCAACTTCACCGACGACGCCAACGAGTGGAAGGGAACCGAGATCCGCTTCGACATCACCAGGTCGGGGAGGAAGACCGAGCTGCGCTTCACCCATCTCGGGCTCGTTCCCACCTACGAATGCTTCGACGTTTGCTCGGGCGCGTGGGACTTCTATCTACAGACCAGCCTGCGCGGCCTGATCCGCACCGGCAAGGGCCTGCCCAATCCCCTCGAGCAGCCCGCCGCATAGCAGCTTCGCCCATTGGACCAGTCCGAGAACCAGAAACCAACCAGACCCTAGGAGAAATCATGAACACCACCCTGACCGACAAGACCATCCTCGTCACTGGGGCAAACCGCGGCATCGGCCAAGCTCTCGTCGCCGAGGCCCTTAGCCGCCGCGCCCGGCGCGTCTATGCCGGGACCCGCCAGCCCATGGCCCACACCGACGAACGGGTTGTCCCCCTCGCTCTCGACATCACCGACCGGGCGCAAATCGAAGCGACCGTCGAGGTAGTCGAGGGACTGGACATACTCGTCAACAACGCCGGGATCGGCCTCTACGACGACCTGAGTAACCGGGCTGAACTCGAGGAGCACCTGGCCGTGAATCTGTTCGGCCCCTACGACATGGTCGAGGCCTTCTTGCCCGCGCTCGCCGCCAGTAGCGGTTCGGTCGTCAACGTGCTGTCGATCGCCTCGCTGGCTGCGCTGCCGATCATCCCCTCCTACTCGGTGTCGAAGGCGGCGGCGTTCTCGCTGACTCAGAATCTGCGCCCCCTGCTCGCCCCCCGCGGCATCAGCGTCCATGCGGTGCTGGTCGGTCCGACCGACACCGACATGTCCCGGGGCTTGGAGGTGCCAAAGGTCTCTCCGCAGTACGCGGCGGCCGCCATCTTCGACGGCGTGGAAGCCGGAGACGAGGAGATCTTCCCGCACCCCATGCTCGATGCCGTCGCCAGAAGCTGGCACACCGGTGAGGTCAAGTCCCTCGAGCGCCAGTTCGCCAGCTTCGTCGAGCCGGCCGCGGTCGCCTCGTAGGCCGACAGAAGCTCCTTTGGGTCGAAGTCCCCGTGCGCTTCATGACCGGCGCACCGGGCAACGGCCCTCCCGCCAACACTTCAAGAAAGGTAGGAGGCATGGCTACCCAGGATTTCCATAGCAGCTTCAACGTCCCCCAGCCCCCTGAGGAGGTGTTCGCAGCCATCATCGACCCGCAGAGATGGTGGACCGGCGAGATCGAAGGGACAGCGCACCAGATCGGCGACGAGTTCTCCTACCGCTATGGGGACGTCCATTACTCCAAGCAGAAGGTCACCGACCTCGAACCTGGTCAGAGGGTCGTCTGGCAGGTCGTGGAGTCGCACCTGCCGGGCAACGACGACCCGGAGGAATGGAACGGGACCAAGATCTCCTTCGAGATCAGCCGCCAGGGAGGCAAGACCGAGCTCCTGTTCTCGCACCAGGGCCTGGTCCCCCAGTTCCAGTGCTTCGACTCGTGCTCGAGCGCCTGGGGCTTTTACATCAACGGGAGCCTCAAGCGATTGATCGTGACCGGCGAAGGTCCGACCACCCCGCCCTGGGCCTGATGGCCACGGTCGTGGTCACATCGAAACTGCCGAACGACAAGAGGAGGCCCAGCGGTGGCGAATCATCGCATCGGAACCCGTGCCGAGTGGCTCAACGCCCGGCTCGAGCTGCTTCGGGATGAAAAGGAGCTGACCCGCTTGAACGACGAGCTGGCCCACCGGCGTCAGGAGCTGCCGTGGGTCCGCCTCGATAATGCCTACACCTTCGACACCGATGGTGGCGAAAGCTCGCTCGTGGACCTGTTCCGGGGACGTTCGCAGCTGCTCATCTATCACCTCATGTTCGACCCCGACTGGGACGAAGCCTGCCCGAGCTGCTCGGCCATCGCCGATGGCTTCGACGAGACCCACCTGCACCTGCAAAACCATGACGTCGCCTTCACCGCCGTTTCGCGTGCGCCGCTCGACAAGCTCCTCAGGTATCGGGACCGAATGGGCTGGAACTTCCCCTGGGCCTCGTCGGGACGAAGCGACTTCAACTACGACTTCCACGTCACGATCGACGCATCAGTCGCCCCGGTGGAATACAACTACCGGAACCAAGCCGAGCTCGAGGCGGCCGACATCGCCTGGCGGGGGTGGTCTGGCGAGATGCCCGGCATGAGCGCCTTCGCGCTCGAGGACGGCGTCGTGTACCACACCTACTCCGCCTACTCGCGGGGATTCGACGCACTCTGGACCATGTGGCAATGGCTGGATCGTGCCCCCCTTGGGCGCAACGAGGGGGACCTCTCCTGGTTCCGCCGCCATGACCAGTACGAGAAGAGCTACCGGTGAAGGTGCCGCCGACACAAAAGGAGTCCCAATGCCTGAAGCACCCTCGGAATACAACGCCAGGATCGTCTCAGAGCTGCGCGCCAACAAAGGACACGCCGGCGGCGAATGGGAAGGAATCCCACTCCTCATTCTCCACCACACGGGGGCACATTCAGGCGTGCGCCGAGTCAACCCGGTCGCATACCTCCCTGAGGGCGAAGGCTACCTGGTCTGGGCCGCCAACGGCGGGGCGCCCCGAAGCCCGGACTGGTACCACAACCTCAGGGCGAATCCGCAGACCACGATCGAAGTTGGTGGCGAAACCATCGACGTCGAAGCGCAGGAGGCATCAGGCGCAGAGCGCGAGCGCCTCTTCGCGAAGGCGACGGGCCACTACCCGCAGCTCCTCGAGGCGTCGCGGAAGACCGAGCGTGTGATCCCGTTCATGGTCCTTGCCCCTCGAGCGAACGTCTGAGTGTCCGGACCTGGCGATACCAGTTAGCAGTTGAGAAATCACAAATGAGGAGAAAGCTAGAATGAAAGACGATCCCTCCAACGTCGCTTTGACGGCCGCCGTTCCACTCGGCTTACCGCCGGTGGCCGACAGGTCGACGTTCCAGGCCGAGCTGGACGAACTGCGGCTTCGGGAAAAGGCGCACACCCACGAGGGAGACACGATCGCCGCGGCCCGACGGCGCCTGCCCATGGTGGAGGTCGACGGCAGCATCGAACTGATCGGTGCCGACGGTCCGACCAGCCTGCTCGATGCGTTCGAAGGGCGCCGCCAACTCATCGCCTACTACTTCATGTGGCACACCGACCACCCTGCGGCTGAGCAATGCGAAGGCTGCACCTACTACACAACGCAGATTGGCGAGCTCTCCCACCTGCACTCTCGCGGCATAACCTACGCCGTTCTGTGCCAGGGTCCCTACGAGGAGAGCATTCGCTACCACAACTTCATGGATTGGAAGATGCCCTGGTACTCCGCGCAGGAGTCCCTCTATGTCTTGCTCACCCCACCCAAGCGGCCCGGCATGATGCACATTGTCTGCTACGTGCGAGACGGCCGCCGCGTCTTCGAGACCTACTGGACGACCCTGCGCGGCGTCGAAGCATTCGACTACAGCTATGCCCTTATGGACCTCACCGTCTATGGACGCCAGGAGCCGTGGGAGGTCTCGCCTCCCGACTGGCCGCAACAGTGCACTTACATCCGAACCGCCGGCGGTCCACCAGACTGGCCACCCGTGCCGACTTGGCCGGGGGGCCGCCCGATCGCACAGTGGTCCCGTCTCGCAGCTGGGCGGTCCGACGACCTTGGCACACCAGCGGTGCAAGATAGCTCGAACCATTGAGCGAAGATCCGCGCACGGAGACAACGCATCTGCCACTGCTCATCCGATTACGCCCGAGCAACGGAGTTGCTGGCGGTTGCTACGCCAATCTTGAACGCGATCGGGCGGCCGCGACGGGAGTCGACCATCAGCTGGCTGTGCCATCACGATGATTTGGGGCAGGCGAGAGGAGATTCAGTACGTTCCAATCTGACAATCCCACGACTTGTTCGGGGCGACTTCGACTCGTGGGAGTCCCTTTGGCAGACCAATCTCAGGTTCTATGAAGCCGACTTGTCCGACGAGATCACGCGTAACACCCTTGCTCGGCTGGTCGACGAAACGGATGGACTCGTTGGACTCGTGGCGCAGGGCGAGCAAAGTCTTGTCGGCTTGGCGCACCTCGTGTTTCACGCATCGACTTGGTCATCCTGTACCTACTGCTATCTGGCAGATCTCTTCGTTTCTCCCGCCGCTCGAGGGACGTCCGTCGCGCAGGCGCTTTTCGCGGCCGCCTACGAAGAGGCCGATCGGCGCAGTGCCACACACGACTATTGCCAAACTCAGCAGTACAACAGTCCGGACAGATCGCTCTATGACCACGTCGGCCACCTGACGTCTCTTATATCTATCAGCGATAGCCAGCAGATATGCAGCTCGCTCACCGGTTCGGCGACGAGACCACAAGAGGCGAACCAGAGCGGGGCCTAAACTGAGAGAGTCGGAGGTCACCATGAACGCCCAAGGCAACGAGAACGCCTTCGTCTACACGACTTACATTTTGGCAAGCCCCGAGCGCGTCTGGCAGGGCTTGACCGACCCCGACTTGATGAAACACTATTGGCGGCACCAGAGCGCTGGTCCGAAGGCATTCCTCTCGGACTGGAAGACGGGCTCCACCTACGAAATGACCCACGAAGAAGTCGGGCTGATCGTGAGAGGATCCGACCAGGTCATCCTCGAGTCTGATCCCTACCACCGACTTGCGTATTCCTGGCACACCATCACACCTGAGTGGGCCACCGCCGTCGGCATGAACGAGGCGACCGCCGCCATCTGGCGCGCCGAGCCCCGATCCAAGGTGGCATTCGACATCGAGGATGTCGGGCACGGCACGGCCAGGCTGACGGTCACCCACGATGGCTTCCCGCCAGACAGCGCGGTACTCACTGCAATTTCCGAGGGGTGGCCCGCTGTCCTGTCGAGTCTGAAGACCCTGCTGGAGACCGGATCGTCGTTGCGTACCTCATGAGGAGCCTTGGGCTCGGCGTATGGCGCTCTAGATTTCGGGCGGGGTCGAAGCTGACCCCGAACGCCTGACTATCAGCAATATCTCGGGACAACGTCCCCGAGTTTGCGTATGCAGGTGGGAACTGAGTGGCGCGTCGTGCATCGCCCTGGACCAGCGCGTTGACGATCTGCACGGTGCGCGCCGCCCCTCACGGACCTATTCGGCTCTGCTCGACACCCGAGAAGTCGAGAGTTCACACCTCGTGGCGGGGGGAGGATTTGAACCTCCGACCTTCGGGTATTGCGGATCGCAGAGGTAGTGGTGGAGAAGCCAGTTGATAAGACGGCGACGCTGGTGAGCACCATCGACCCCAGAAACATTCGACGAATGCCCACACGTCGTGCCGTGGGAGCACTCAGCAACGATCCGACGAGGTACCCAAGAGCATTGGGGCCGCCCATGACGCCCGCCGTCGTGTATGACCAATGCAACTGTGACCGCATCGAGGGAAGTGAGAAGCGTGTATCCAAACCTTCCCAACCCCAGGCTGACGGCAGGCCCAGCCGACAGAGCAACTATTCGGTGCACTTGTAACCTGTCGCCGCTTCGAACGAGTTCTCGTCGGTCAATCGACTCCTGCTTCACGGCTGGCCGGCCATCACCGCCCCGGAGAGCCTCACTCTGACCGAGTAGACGCCCCAGCTGAGCTGTGTCTGGAGCGCGCCGTAACGACTGAGCAGGGACAGCAAGAAGACGTCGTCGCCGAGGACATCTGCGCGAAAGGTGTTGAGGCCGTGGCCACGCATTGTGCCGACCAAATGATCAACAAGAGCTCGGCCTATGCCTTGCCGTTGCCACGCTGTCCTCAACGACTGCGCCGAGGTCAGGACTCGTTTCTGGCGCTCCGCCGAAGGTGGCGACTCCCACGCAGCGACCGTCAATCCAAGCGCACATCGTCCACACGGACGGTTGGGCTATCAGCGTGTAGGCCCATGTCTCTCCGCCGGTGAACCCGTGGAACCGGTGAAAGAGCGTGCTGCGAGAACACCTCCCAAGCAGATCCAGCACCGCGGGCAGGTCCACCGTGTGAAAAGGCGCCATTCCGATAGTCACTTTCGGATGCTCCGGGAGTGTGACGTTCGTCATACTCCGGGCCGGGGGCTCTGGAGTATGACGTACGTCATAGCTTGACTATGCACTATGACACCTGTCATAGTCAAGAGGAGACCGATGTCAGATCGAGACCAACCATTACCGGGCCCGCGAGATCGCATGATCCGAAGCGCCGCACAACTCATACGCCGCAACGGCGTTTCTGGCACAGGATTGCGCGACGTTGTAATCGACGCCGAAGCACCGCGAGGCTCGCTGCAGCACTACTTCCCAGACGGCAAGGATCAGCTCGTCGGCGAGGCGTTGCGGTTCATGGGAAGCGTCGCGGGACGCCGAGCACGCCGAGCCTTCGAGTTATCAAAGCATCAGTCGCCTTCCGAACTGCTCGCTGGCATCGTCGATGGTTGGAAAGACGACCTCCTTGGTGAAGGCTTTGAAGCCGGTTGTCCACTCGTGGCAGCAGCGGCCGACGTGTTGGCCACGAACAGCCAACTCCGAAACGTGATCGCCAGTGCATTTTCCGATTGGCAGAAGCCCTTGGTTGATGCCCTGGTGGAGACGGGAATCGCAAAGAGACGGGCTCCCGCTCTTGCTGTGCTCATTATCAGCGCGCTGGAAGGCGCCATCGTGCTGGCCCGGGTAAGCCGGGACATCACACCTCTTGACGTCGTCAATGCGGAGATCGGGCCACTTCTAGATGCCGCGATTACTGCACGCAAGGGAAGAAAATGACGGAATCCCCTGGTATTCGGGCCCGAGAACTCTGGCACTACATCGAGCACCTTCACGCGGTGATCTACTTTCACCCCGATTGTGCGGCGGCACTGGCGTCCATCGGGCTTACTGATTTCTGGGCAGGTTATTTCGCAAACCGTGTCGCGCCGCTCGGGCCTGTCGGACCCAGCACCGTCGAGGCGACATTCTTCAATTTCTCGCCGGTCATGATCGAACCCTGGTTCCCTTCGGTTTGGCATGCCGCTTCACCCGAGCTCGTCGTCAAGACTCGCCGTGAATCGGCCGCCCGCGTACTTGCTTCCGTGCTGACAACATCAGCGGGGATTGTTCAAGCCATTGAACTGTTGGACGCCGCTGTGCAGTCGGCCCCGGTTTCAGGGCGGACCTTGTTCGGGGCGAATCGAGATCTGCCTCAATCTGATGAGCCTTTAGAACGGCTGTGGCAGCTGTGTACCTCGCTTCGCGAGCACCGGGGAGACGGCCACGTCGCCGCTCTCACTGCTCTGGGACTGTCGGGTTGCGAGCCCCACTGCCTCGCGGCCGCGGCGAACGGCGCGCCAATAAAGATGTTCCTCCTCAAACGGGGATGGTCGGAGATGGAGTGGCAAGCGGCCAGTACACAGCTCCTCGCAAAAGGACTCTTGGACAAGGAAGGTGTCCTGACGCCCGCCGGCGTGCAAGCGCGCTCGTGGCTCGAGACGACGACCGACCACCTGGCCGCCACGGCCTACGACCGCATTGGCACATCGGGGGTCGACGAGCTGTTAGGGGCCCTGCGTCCGATGGCTCTTGAGGTTTCAAAGGCCGGGATCATCCGCTTCCCGAACACCATGGGTCTACCGGCGCTCGTCGATGCTCGAGCCTGACGAAGCTCGAGGCTTCGCAGATCGATGGCTCCCGGCGTGGACTGGGAACCGCCCACAACACCTGCTCTCATTCTACGCCGACGACGCCTTCTACTCTGATCCGACGGTCCCAGAAGGCCTGCGCGGTAAGCCAGCCCTGACGCAGTACTTCACCCGTCTTCTCGCCCACTATCCGGACTGGGCCTGGGAGCACGAGCGCTCCGTAGCGCTACTTGATGGCTTCTTGAACTACTGGAGGGCGACCCTGCCGGTTGAAGGCGAAGTGGGCCTTTGGCGCGGCATCTGTACCGTCCAGATTCGCAACGACCTCATCTATCGCAACGAGGTGGTCACGATCACCGACCCCGAGGAGGCTCGCCAAGCCACTGACGTCGGGGCTGACGCGGTGATCGCACAGGGAGCTGAGGCAGGTGGTCACCGAGCTTCCTTTCATGACAGTGACGGATACCGTGAGCTTTCTCTGTTGCCCGTGCTGCGCTTGGTAGCACCCGTCACCAACCTTCCGCTGATCGCTTCGGGGAGGCATCGCAGACGGTCCTGGCATCGCGGCCGCCCTGGTGGCCGGTGCCCGCCGTGCGGTCCAGATCGGGACCGGGTTCATGCGCTGCCCGGGGGCGGCGACCAGTCTCGTCCACCGAGAGGCGCTGGCCAAACCAGCCCCCACGGTCCTGACTCGCGCGTTCACCGGCCGACGCGCCCGCGGCATCGCCAACCAGTTCATCCGGGACTATGGGCCAATCGCCCCTTCGGCCTATCCGCATGTCCACTACCTGACCGCATCGTTGCGAGCTGCCGCCCGCGAGGCACAGGACCCCGACAGGATCAACCTCTGGGCCGGCGAGGCGCACACCCTGGCCTCCGAGCGGCCCGCCGCCGAACTCGTGTGCAGCTGGAGCCACGAAGCACATATGGCGACTGCAGCAGTCCCGACTCTTAATCCGCAGGTTTCGGGTTCACATCCCGAGGAGCGCACCGTGTGATGCGCACCGTGTGCACTGCGCACCGTGTGCACCGTGTGCACCGTGTGCACCGAGTGCGCGTGTACCAGGGCGCACCGAGTGGCGCCCCTGTGGCACCCCCCAGGAAGGCGCTAGCCGTTGGGTGAGCGAAGAATCGGTCAGGTCCACGAAGGGGGAATCTTGGCGCAGGCCTCCCGCCAATCCTGCCGCCACTCACCACGCAATCTGGTGCGCTCGTGCCGCTGAAGAGAGATGAGCTCGCCAGCCGCGATTGCACTATCGGGCGCCTTCGCGGCCGCTTGGCGTAGCCACGCTTCAGCGACGACGGCGTCCTGATGGTCACCAAGCCGGCTCTGGACGTTCGCCACGGCAGCAGCGAAACGGGCCGCGCGATGGCCGGCGACTGGTGTGACGGCTTCAGCCGCATACCGACAACGCTTCGAGAGTATGCGGATCCTGTGAAGTTCTGCGCCCGACGGGGTGTCGTCCAGTGCCGATACCGCCTTGCGCAGGCGCTTCCACGCCGGGCGGACGAAGTGCCCGGCGGCCTCGGCGGCACTCCTCTCGATGACTGCGCCATGCTCTACGTCGAAAGGTGGGTGGATGGCTGCAAAGACCAGGGAGTCGAGCAGCGCGACGTAACGACGACTTCTCAGGTCCCTCAGCATGCTCGTGCGGGCGGAGTCAGCTTGGTCGCTCAGGAGCGCGAGGAGAGACTTTCCCATGATGGCTTCTGGCTCGGGGAGCGTTTGCACCTGAGATCGGAGCCGCTCACCCAGGACGTCCATGTCACGTACCGTTCCGACCGAGGTGCCGAGCCAGCGGAGTTCGTCGCGCCACGTTCGCACCAGGTCCGCCTGGAGAAGTGGGTTGAACGTACTTAGGTCGGACCGAAGTCTGCGGGCACCGACCCGAAGCTGATGGACGTCTTCGGGGTCCTCGCCGAGTCGCACACCCGCATCATGGTGCAGGATCTGTGCCACGGAGCGGGTGATGGCGTGTCGAACTAAATCTCCGAGAGAGGATCGTCTGTCGACGTTCGATACGGCAACCTCGGGAGGCTCCAGCGCGCGGGGCCCGAGAGCCCGGAGCAGCTTGGGGACCGGCCGCTCAGCGCGGCATCCCGCCACGACGAGCCGGTCGATGGCGGCCGCCAGCAGATGATCTGCATCGGATCCAGGCGTGACAATTTCAATCTCGATCTCACGGAACCCGCCCGTGTGCTGTCGGCCCTGGTACACCATCACACGGTCATCCACAAGCTCGGCCAGCTGTTTGCCGTTGGCGTCGCGGAGTTCTGAAGGACTCCGGTCAGTGATGAGTCGTGCGACGTCGACTAAGGGACGAAAGCGCACGTAGGCGCAGACAATGTCGCGAGCCGCGGATGGCGGAGTGACGGGCGATCCCTCGAACCTAAGCTCGCGCCGTACGAGCGCCGTCCCGTTTTCGGCTGCAGGTAGTTTCAGGGTCCATCGGGGTCCGTCTTCACCGGTTCGATAACGAAGCGTTATGCCTTGGCGTGCTAAGTCGAGTTCCGCTGTGTCGTAATAGGTTGCTTCAAGATGTCGCTCACCGAGTGAGCGCGACGACCCGCCTGCAATGACCCCGTCGAGACTTGGGAGTTGAAGCGCCAAAGGGGCGATCAGCTTCGCTTCGCGCTCAGTGTTCACGGCGCCTCCGGCATGGCCTTGAGGCCCGACCATAGAGCCTCATGTCGCCTTCCGCCCGTTCGGTCGTTGCGACGCCTCGGCCTGCCGTAGCACTACTGGACACGCTCTGGGGCGGGTTTGGGAGTCGAGCAGTCACCGAACCAACACCTAAGGGACGCGCTCTCAACGGACGGCCGGATTGGGGCGTCCCCAGTCGGAATCATGGGCGATCCATTGTGTGCAGCTGATCGATGTGCCAATCAGATATACCTGAGTCCCGACTCCAAGAATCCTTGAATCGCTGTCGATACGGCCGAGCAATACCGACGCACTACAGATGGTGAGCCCGCTGGGCAGCCGCTCACGCATGAAGTGAATGTGTTTCCAACGAATTCAAAGACCACTACCCGCGGGTGCTCGGACCGGACATACTCGCGCATCTTGGGAAGCCAATCGCAATCGGCGGTACCACCGTAGGCGAAGTCGCTGACCGTCGCCTTGCCGCCTGCTTGCAGGAGGAAGTTGAAATAGGGCTCCGACTGAACCGCGAGGGAGTCACCGAAGAGGCCGACGCGAACCGACTCGCTGCGAGAAGTTGCCATGGAGAAAACGGCACGAGAAACACGAGAACAAAGGCAACTCCGGTACTGGCGAGAAGCGCCTTCCTCTGTCGGCGCGTGACCACCGACTAACCGTTCACCGGACCCGAGAGTCGGGTCTGGCCCGATTTGGGAGCGCGGCCAGCACTATCAGGCCGGCCACCGCCACGACCGCCGCGGCGACGACAAGCCCGAGATCCATGCCCGACACGAAACCACGTCGGGCGGCCGCAGCCAGGGCCTCCCCGGCCTTGCCCTGGACATGCGTGGCAACGGCCAGGGCACCGCCAAGGGACCCGAGGATGAGCTTGTCGATGCTGGGTGGGATCTGTTGGTGCGCCAGCAGAGGGGACATGAAGTTCTGATAGCGAATGTTGAGGGCCGTGCCGAGCACGGCGACGCCTAACGCGCCGCCCAGTTGCATGGAGGTGTCGCTCGTCGCAGAGCCAACCCCCGCATCCGATACCGGCAGGCAGCCCATGATCGACTCGATGGAGGGCGCGAGTCCGAGGCCCACCCCGACGCCAATCAGCACAATCGAAGGCACAGCGTCCAGATATGTGCTGTGGACCGTGGTTCGAGATAGGAGAGCGAGCCCCACGGCAATAAGGAAAAGGCCGCCGGCAACCACCGGCTTGGTGCCGAACCGCCGAGCGACGATCACAGACGTCGGAGCGGCGACCAACAAGACCAGGGCAATGGGGCCGATCGCGAACCCCGTCTGGAGCGGGCTGAAGCCGAGAGCGAACTGCAGGTACTGGGTGAAGAGAAAGAACAATCCCAGGAGCGCGAACAACAGCAGTGCCAGGGAAGCGATCGCAGCGCTATAACGACGGTTCCGGAAGAATTCCAAGGGAAGCATCGGGTGGTCGGTACTTCGTTCCCACAGGACGAAACAGGCGATGATGACGACCGAAGCAGCCAGGGCGCCGACAACGAGCGGAGAGGTCCAGGTCCGGTTCGGCGCCTCGATGATCCCCCACAACAGCAGACCTATCCCTACGATCGAGAGAGCCGCACCAAGCGGATCGGGTCGCCGTGCGTGCGGACTCTTCGAGTTGGGGACGAGCAAGGCGGTCGCTATCAGGCCGATCGCAGCAATGGGAACGTTGATCAGGAATACGGAGCCCCACCAAAAGTGGACCAGGAGAAAGCCGCCGAGCATCGGACCGATGGCCACCCCGAGCCCAGCGGTTCCTGACCATATTCCGATCGCACGGGCACGGTCTCGATCGGCCGTGAACACATTGGTCAGGATCGACAACGTGGAGGGCATCAGGGCGGCTGCCCCCACCCCCATGACAGCCCGAGCTGCAGTGAGCCGGTCCGGAGTGCCCGACCAGGCCGCAAACGCGGACCCGGCGCCGAAGACGATGAGCCCGGCCATGAACACCCACTTGCGCCCCACCCGATCGCCCAGCGCTCCGAACGTCAGGAGCAGGCCAGCGAAGAAGATGGCAAAGGCGTCCACGATCCATTGCAGTTGGGTCGAGGTGGCGTGCAAACCGCGGACAATCGACGGCAGGGCAACGTTGAGAATCGTGTTGTCGAGGCTTATGAGCAATAAAGTGATGCAGAGAACCGCCAGAGTGGCCCGGCGTCTCGCGACGGACACGTTGGTGCCCTGCGCCTTTGGCCCGGCTGTCGAGTCAAGGACCATCACGACGGTCGGGCGGCTGGCCAGAATGGCCGCAGCCTACGCGTGGGACGATCGACGCCTCGCTCGTTCACCGATCGAGGGATACGTCATCCCCTAGCGCTCGAAGCTCTTCGGATGAGAAGACCCGTGATTTGGTCACGAAGTATCGATCTTCGGCCGGCGAGAGCGAAAAGCCTTCGGGCTCTCCTTCGGCAAGGTCGACGATCAGCTGCGTGTGGCGCCACCTCTCGTACTGGCGAGGGTCGATGTAGAAAGGGGCGCCGCCGACGAAGCCGAGCAAGACATCATTGTCCCCGATGCGAAACTCACCCTCTTCGAAGCACATTGGCAGGCTTCCTCCGCAGCACCCTCCCGATTGGAAGAAGATGACCGGACCGTGCTGCGCCCGCAGGTCGGCGATGGCATCGAGCGCGGTGGGTGTCGCCATCACCTTTTCGACCGTTCGGTGATCGCCCACGGTCGCGAGAGCCTAGAAAAGCCCCTGCGGGGCGCTGCTATAGCTGACGAGCAGGTTCTTGGTCTGGGTGTAGTGCTCCGTCAGCGTCTGCTTGTAGAGCTCCCGTCCCACGCCGGACATCTTGTACCCGCCGAAAGCCGCCCCCGCGGGGTACATGTGGTAGCAGTTGGTCCATACCCGGCCAGCCTGAATCGCGCGGCCCATCCGATACGCCCGGTTGCCGTCTCGGGTCCACACACCGGCTCCCAGCCCGTAGAGCGTGTCGTTGGCGATCTCCAGCGCCTCAGCCTCATCTCGAAAGGTGGTGACCGCCAGCACCGGCCCGAAGATCTCCTCTTGGAAGATCCGCATGTCGTTGGTGCCCTTGAAGACGGTCGGCTGAAAGAAGTATCCCTCGGCGAACTCTCCGTCGATCGATGGCCGCTCTCCACCGATCAGGCACTCCGCACCCTCCTGGCGGCCGATGTCGACGTAGGACATGATCTTGTCCAGCTGCTGTTTGGAGTTCTGGGGTCCCATCTGGGTCGAGACGTCGAGCGGATTTCCTTGCTTGATCCGGCCAATGCGGTCGAGACAGCGGGCCATGAACTCGTCGTAGATGGACTCTTCGATCAACGCGCGAGATGGACACGTGCACACCTCGCCCTTGTTGAAGGCGTACAGCACGAGTCCCTCGACCGCCTTGTCAAGAAACTCGTCGTCCTCGGCCATGACGTCGGCAAAGAAGACGTTGGGCGACTTGCCACCCAGCTCGGTCGTCGAGGGGATGATGTTCTCGGCCGCGTACTGCATGATCAGCCGTCCGGTCACTGTCTCGCCAGTGAAAGCGATCTTGGATATCCGGCGGTTCGTGGCTAGGGCCTTCCCGATCTCGGCGCCCGGGCCGGTGACGATGTTGATCACTCCGGGGGGTACGACGTCGGCGATCACCTCAGCCAGCTTCAGGATCGACCATGGTGTCGAGGATGCGGGCTTGATCACAGTGCAGTTGCCACCGGCCAGTGCCGGGGCGAGCTTCCAGGCTGCCATAAGCAGCGGGAAGTTGAAGGGGATGATCTGGCCGACGACGCCCAGCGGCTCGTGGAAGTGGTAGGCGACGGTGTCCTTGTCGATTTCGGTGCTCGAGCCCTCGAGCGCGCGAACCTCGGCCGCGAAGTACCGAAAATGGTCGGCGGACAGGGGGATGTCGGCCGCCAGCGTCTCTCGAATCGGCTTGCCGTTGTCCCAGGTCTCGGCGACCGCCAACATCTCGAGATTGGCCTCGATGGCGTCGGCGATCCGGTTGAGCACCCTGGCCCGCTCGGTGAGGGATGTCTCGCCCCAGGCGGTCTTCGCCGCGTGTGCGGCATCGAGGGCCAACTCGACGTCCTCGGCCGTGGAGCGAGCGACCTCGCAGAACTGCTGGGCGTTGGCCGGTGAGAGGTCCACCATGTACTGGCCCTTGGCCGGCGGCACCCAATGACCGCCGATGAAGTTGTCGTAACGAAGCTTCAGGGTCACGATACTGCCGGATCGCCCCGGAGCGTCGTAGAGCTTCATCGCTACCGCGGTGTCACTGGTTACGGTCGTCATCGCTACCTCCAGTGGTGCCCGGGACCGGCCAAACCGAGCCCGTCACGTGGCGTCGCCGACCAAGCTAAGGACGCCCGGCGAAGGACGACAGGGCCGAAGGTCCCGATCGTGTGTCCGACCGCTCACTCGCTCACCGCCACCAGTTCGCACCAGTTCGTGCCTCCGCCTGCATGCGATCGAATCAGGGCCAAGGTCGCAGAGTCGGTACCTTTTCCTCTGCTTCTACGGCCATAGGCGGCCGAAGATCGTCCCTGAACCGTCGACGGTCGAGGGATCCCATGGCATGTGAAGAACATTCCGGGCACGATCATCCGCCCCGACCGAGAGGCCCCGCTTCGACCGACGGAACTGGTGAGCAGCCCGTTGGTCGTCGGGTTAACGAAGTCAAGCGATGCGGCCGAGCGCAAGTCGCGCTGGCCCCCGATGACGTAGCCCGACTCGGCCGGACGAATGCTGGTCTGAATCGAGCGATCGGTCCCGGAGCCGGGACCGGCTCAGATTCGCGTCAGCGTTCGGCCAAATGTCCGGGTCCTGGACTAGGGACCTTGGGCTCTGGCAGCCGACGCCCCACGGAATCACGATTGGGCGGAAAACCGAGGGACGGCTCCGACGAGGATGCCCGTTGCCCGCAACGACCCACGTGACGAGCGACATGAAGATCAGAGACATCATGACGAAGGACGTGATCACCGTCGCGCCCGACACCCCCGTCAAGGAAGTGATCGAGCAGATGGTCCACTCGCAGGTGAGCGGTGTGCCGGTCGTCGACTCCTCCGGCCGGCTTCTAGGCATCGTCACCGAGGCCGATGTGATCACCAAGGAGGCTTACGGTGGTCGCCGCCCCCGAGCCCTGGCGCTGCTGGTCGACACGCTGGCCGGACGCGACCACCACTGGGTGGTGAAAGCGGCCGGGCTCACCGCGGCCGAAGTGATGTCGGAGCACCCGGTGATGTGCGAGCCGGGCGACGAGGTTGCGACGGTCGCACGGCGCATGCTCGAGCGTGGCGTAAAGCGGATGCCTGTGGTTGAGGATGGCTCGGTCGAGGGGATGATATCGCGGGGACATCCTGGCCATGTTCGATCGGTCTGACGACTTAATCGCCGACGAGGTCACCGAGGTTCTAGCCACCCACCCCGATCTGCCCGACGACCGCCACGTGCGCTCCACCGTCAACGACGGGGTCGTCACGCTGAGCGGGGACGTGCGCTACGAATGGGACAAGCCTTTGGTGATCGCCATCGTCCGGTCTGTCCCAGGCGTGCTCGACGTGGTGAGCCATCTGCACCATCGCGAGAGCAACCCGAGATCCTGGCCGAGCCCGTGGCAGGCGAGCGCCCTGTGGCCAACAGAGCGTCAAGGACCGAACTGACCGACTCCCGGCCCCAGGGTGAGCCCACACGCCCGCCGACGGAAGTGCGGGCGCGACGCCCTCGCCCAAGCATCGACACGTCGCCCTCGGCCGAGCTCGGCATCACCCAGCGAGAGACCGAAGGCGACCGAGTGGCTCCGGATCCGTACCGGGGCAAGTGGTCGACGCTGTCGAACACCACCTTGGGCGTGCTCATGGCCTCCATCGACGCGTCCATCGTGCTGATCTCGCTGCCCGACATCTTCCGCGGCATCGGTCTCAATCCCCTCGCCCCCGGCAACACCAGCTACTTCCTCTGGCTGCTGATGGGTTACATGCTGGTGACTGCAGTGCTCGTGGTGAGCTTCGGGCGCCTGGGCGACATCTTCGGACGCGTCCGCATGTACAACCTCGGCTTCGCCATCTTCACCGTGTTCTCGATCATGCTCTCGGTCACGTGGCTGCACGGGCCGGCCGCCGCCCTCTACATGATCATCATGCGGCTCTTCCAGGGTGTCGGCGGGGCGTTCCTCATGGCCAACTCCACGGCGATCTTGACCGACGCCTTCCCCGAGGACCAGCGGGGCCTGGCCCTGGGCACGAACACGGTCGCGGCCATTGCTGGGTCGTTCATCGGGCTCGTGCTGGGCGGCCTGCTGGGGCCCATCGACTGGCGCCTGGTGTTCTTGGTCTCGGTCCCGGTCGGCATTGTTGGCACCGTCTGGGCCTACGTCAATCTGAAGGAGAAGGGCATCCGCACCCCGGCCAGGATCGACTGGATCGGCAACGTCACCTTCGCCGTGGGCCTGGTCGCCGTGCTGGTCGGGATCGTCTACGGCATCGAGCCCTACGGCGGCCACCCCATGGGCTGGACGAATCCCTTCGTCCTGGCAGCGCTCATCGGCGGGGTGGCGATGCTGGTGCTCTTCGTGTGGATCGAGACCAAGGTCGAGGCTCCGATGTTCCGGATCCCTCTGTTCCGCATCCGCGCCTTTTCAGCCGGAATCCTGGCCAGCTTCTTGGCGTCGCTCGGTCGCGGCGGGCTCATGTTCATCCTCGTCATCTGGCTCCAAGGGATCTGGCTGCCCCGCCACGGCTACGACTTCGCCTCCACCCCGCTGTGGGCCGGCATCTTCATGCTGCCGCTCACCTTCGGGTTCCTCGTCGCGGGGCCGCTCTCGGGGTACCTCTCCGACCACTACGGAGCCCGGCCCTTCGCCACCGGCGGAATGCTGCTGGCGGCACTGAGCTTCTTTTTGCTCGGGATGCTCCCGATCAACTTCTCCTACGACTGGTTCGCGTTGTTACTGTTGATGAACGGCATCGGCATGGGCATGTTCTCTTCCCCTAACCGAGCCGGGATCATGAACGCGCTCCCGCCGGCTGAGCGGGGCCAGGGGGCCGGCATGGTCTCTACGTCGCAGAACGCGGCGATGGTGCTCTCGATCGGCATGTTCTTCACCCTGATCATCGTCGGGCTGGCCTCGCACCTGCCGAGCGCCCTCTATCACGGGCTGGTCTCCCAGGGCGTCCCCAAGTCCGCGGCGGCCAAGGTTGCTGGCCTGCCCCCCACCTCCACCGTGTTCGGCGCCTTCTTGGGCTACAACCCGATCAAGACGTTGCTCGGACCCACGCTCACCAGGCTGTCTGCATCACACGTGGCGCTCCTCACCGGTCACAGTTTCTTTCCCAACCTGATCGCGACGCCCTTCACCGACGGGCTGCACGCCGCATTTGACTTCGCGCTGGTCGCGATGCTGGTCGCCGCCGCAGCCTCTTGGATGCGTGGGCCCAAAGCGGCCGTCGAGCCCGTCGCCGCCGAGGTCCCCCCGACCCGCCCGACCGAGGTTGCGGCGCCGGCCCTCCAAGGACTGGCGCCGGCCCCCGTCGTGGTCGGCGACGGCGTGACTGCGGTCCGCCAGGACCGAAGCAGCCCGGCCAGAGTCGTCACCATCTCGGGCTCCTACGGCGCCGGCGCGGGCTGGTTGGGACCGGCCCTGGCGCAGCGGCTCGGTCTGGCCTTCCTCGACCGGGCCATCCCGCTTCGGGTGTCCGAACACCTGGGTGTCCCCCTCGACGCGGTCTTGGCCTACGACGACCAGCGTCAAAGGGCACTTGCCCGCTCCTTGGTGAACCTGTCGGGAGAGCCCGGGTACTTCGGCGTGGGCGGGCTCGAAAGCCCCCTTGCCCTCAGCGAGGGCGCCGTCCGCGAGGCCACCGAGAAGCTGTTGTGGGAGCTCGCGTCCGGCCCCGGCGGGGTGATCGTGGGCCGGGCCGGGGCGGTGGTGCTCGGTGGCTGTCCGCAGGCGCTGCATCTCCGCTTGGACGCCCCGCCCCGCCACCGGGTCGAGCGGGTCGTCCGAGAGGAGGGCCTGAGCGAGGCCGAGGCCTGGGACCGGCTGCGTCGAGTCGACCGCCTTCGCTCGGCGTTCCTGCGAGAGCTGTACGGCCGGGACCCCGCCGACCCGACGCTCTACCACCTCGTCTTCGACACGGCGGCGCTCTCTCTCGACGCGTGCCTCGAGGCCGCTGCGGCCAGTGCTGTCCACCCCTGATGCGGCGGTATTCGGACTGGCCATGGCGATGGCGGGACACGAAGAGGCGGCGTCGGAGCCTGCAGGAAAGGTCCGGATCGTCGTCGGGGTGGACGAGATTATCTGTAGCTCAGGGCATGTCCCCGACCGCGCCGTCGTCTCCTGTCCGGCCGCCGAAAGGCGAGCTGGTCCCCTCACGGTGCCGAGGGACGCCGGTCGTACAATCGAGACGTCATGGTGGGGATCGACCTGGTGTTCATCCCGGAATTTCGAAATCGGCTCGAGATGAGTGCTGGCGCACTGGTGCAGAGCGCCTTTCGCTCTTCGGAGATAGCAGGTCAGCAACCCGAACACCTGGCCGGATTATGGGCAGCGAAAGAGGCCGTGGCCAAGGCCGCCGTCGAGCCACCCAAGAAGTGGACTGACATCGTCATCACCCACGACGCTTCTGGCAAGCCTCACGCGCATATCGGAGCGCAAGGGTTTGCGATCTCGATCTCGCATCACGGTGACTATGCCATCGCTGTCGCCTACCGGATCGACCGATGAGCAGCCGGCACTTCGGCGATTTCGTCGCCGACTTCAGAGCTCATGACGAACGAACCGCACTCACCATCCGACCTTTTCTGAAGATAGAGAGGCTCCAGTACGGCGAGCTGCGAAAGCGGATTTACAAAACGGCCAACTATCTCTTGGCAAGCGGTATTCAGTCGGGGGACAGGGTCATGGTCGTCGCCAACAACTCGCCCGAATGGGTCGAGCTTTTCCTCGGCGCCCAGCTGATCGGTGCCGTGCTGGTACCGATCGACGCAATCGGCAGCCCAGCCACGACGCTGAGGTTCATCGACGAGACACAACCGAAGCTGATCTTTCGAAACCGTCATATGCACCCTGAACTGGACAGGCGACCCGACGTCGACGTGCTCGACGAACTGGACGACCGCATTGGGGACTACCAGGCGAAGGCACCGGACATCGGATTGAGTGGCGACTTCCCCGCGGTCGTCGTCTTCACCTCAGGCACCACGGCCGATCCCAAAGGCGTGGTCTTGACCCAGGCGAATCTCTTGGCCAACGCCGAGGCCGCGCTGCGCGTGGTGAATGTGCACCCTGACTGGCGCTTCCTCTCGGTGCTACCCCTTTCGCACATGTACGAGCTCACGGGCGGCCTGCTCGCTCCCCTCGCCAAAGGCGCTGGCGTCTTCTACGTGCCGAGCGCCTCGCCGGTTGCCATCGCGCGCGGCTTGCAGGACTATCACATCACCACCATCCTGGCGGTACCGCAACTGCTCAGCCTCTTGCTCGAGCGGGTCGAGCAAAGGGCAATGGTCGAGGGGAGGACCAAGACCCTGGCGAGGGCGACGACATTCGCCGCGGTGTTGCCATCTCCCCTGCGGCGCCTGCTCTTCCGCGACGTCCATTCCCAGCTGGGGAAGAGGCTGAACCTCGTCATCACGGGAGGAGCACCCATTCCGATCGACGTGGGAACGGCGTGGGAGCGCATGGGGATACGGCTCCTGCAGGGTTACGGGTTGACCGAAACGGGACCGATCCTCACGATGAACTCCTTGCATGAGCGCCGGGCGGACTCGGCAGGCCGCGCCCTCGACAACGTGCGCCTGCGCATAGCGGGAGACAGCGAGATCCAGGCCCAAGGGCCCAGCATCTTCCGCGAGTACTGGCACAATCCCACCGCAACTCGGGAAGCGTTCACCGAAGACGGCTGGTTCAAAACGGGCGATGCGGGCTCCTTGCGCGACGGCTGGCTCTACGTGCAAGGACGGCTCAAGTTCGCCATCGTGCTCAGCAGTGGCCTGAAGGTCTTCCCCGAAGACATCGAACTCGTCGCCGACAAGAATCCGACCTTCCGCGCGGTGTGCATCGTCGGGATGAGGCGACCAGCCGGCGAAGAAGTCGTCGCCGTCGTCATCTCTGACCACTCCGATCGCGAGATCACCGCTGCGATCGGTCAGATCAATGCGCAAGTGGAAAGCTTTCAGCACATCAGCCAGTGGCGTCGATGGCCGGAGACGACATTTCCGCTCACGAGATTGCGCAAAACCGATCGAAAGAAGGTTCAGGACTGGACGAACGAACCCGTTCACGAGGCAGCGGCCGGCAAGCAGCAGCGGCAGCACAGCCAGGACGCCGTTATGCACCTGATTCGGCAAAGCATGGACGATCCGACGCGTGATGTCGATGACTCTGACCGGCTGGCCGATATCGGCCTTGACTCGTTGCGGCGGCTCACGCTCGCTGCCCTCATCGAGGAGCAGCTGGGCATTTCAGTGGAAGAAGAGGGCATCACCCAGACCACAACTGTCGGAGACTTGAGAAAGCTCGTGGCCGCCGGCGGTCCGACAGAGGCCCCTCTCCCCCGTCCGTCCTGGCCGTACAGACGCTGGGCGCGACTCCTCGGCGATGCAACACGTGAAGTGGTCATCCGCGCCATCGTGGGAATCTGGGTCACGGTGAAGGTCCAGGGCAGGGACAATCTCGCGGGTCTCGACACGCCGGCCCTGTACATCTTCAATCACAGCGACGATTTCGACGGGCCCGTCGTGTATCAGGCACTCCCGCGTCGTGTCCGTCGACGATTATCTGTTGCGGCGGCGGACGATGTCATGCGGACGCACAAGGCGCTGGCCTTCATCATCCGATTTTGCTTTGCCGGCTTCAACCTTTCCCGCTCTGAGCCGTTCATGCCGAGCTTGGAGTATGTGGGCAGCTTGGTCGACCGAGGTTGGAATGTCGTTCTTTCGCCCGAAGGGCGCCTGAGCACGAGTGGCGAGCTGCAACCGTTCAAATCTGGAGTCGGCCTGCTGGCCGTGAACCTCGGTGTGCCCGTCGTACCCATCAAGACGATCGGCTTGTACGGCACGGTGCCCCTGCATGCCAAGTGGCCCAAGCGTCACAGCGATGTCACGGTTCGCATAGGTCAGCCGATGAGATTCGACAGCCACATGGACTTTGACGATGTGACGAGACAATTGCACCAGGTGATGGAAGCGCTCTGACACCACCTACCTTGAAGCGGAGGTGCTTGTTGCGAGACAGGCGACGGAACACGATGTTCGGTCCGCCAGGGTCCCGGCACCCGTCGGGTCACGCCCACCAGGCCCTTCGAAGAAAGGCACATTAAGGCGTGGCCCAAACAGGACATGATCCCCACCGGCCTCGCGGAGAACATGAGGGAGGGCTGAGGGCGGTGCAGAACCAATAGGACCGAAGGTCACTTGGAGACTGAAACCGCGGCCAAAAACCCGGAGCGATACCTACAGCGATCACGCGCGGCAAACGCCGGTCGGGCTGACGAACCCGACCGGCGTGAGCGACTTCAAAGGATTCCACACGATTGGAGGCTCACTTCGCGGCGCTAATCGAGACGGTGCCGCGGGCCGCCCCCTCGAGGGCGCCCGAAAAGATCCGTTCACCAACCCTGTTGAACGACATCAGTGACGTCGATACCTGCACGCACTCCAGTCAGCATCGCCCGACCATGATGCGATTTCGGCCACGAGTAGTCATGACACGAGCCACAGATGGAGGACTTCGGTCCCACGAGTGTGGCGTCGGTCCACGGAGCCACGGCCGGCTCTGTAATCGTGAACGCGACCTCAGCGCATCCCTATTTCATCGGAACCAGACTTTGCCGATAAAAGACACGTCGAAGGATCTAACCTTCTGGGGGATCCCACCTTGTCTCTCTGACCTGGACCTTTGGTGGTGATGACATCGCTAGCTGTCGCACACTCGCGTCTTTGATCGCACGACAACGGCCCTCTGCCGCGCTGCTGGCGACGCGTCCGTTGGACCGGGGCCAAGGAGGTGTTCTCACCCACCTCACCGCGACACCCGACGAGAAGCACCGAGGCAAGGAGCAGCCGCAGCCGTGCAACCCGCGGGGACTTGGGCCATCCCGAGGCACAAAGTGAACCGGCGAAGGTTTGATGGAGGACTTGCATGGCTTGTCCGGACATTCAGGCACAGTCGGGGCCTGCCCGAGCTGGATCTCAGTTTCGCCCATGTTGGACCTCGCGGCCCACGGCCCCTTCTCTCGTGGCTAGTCGGCCGGGTACTGACCGGCCAGCAGGTAGCCACCGCCGGGCGTCGCTGCGATCGCGAAGAAGCGGTCGACAGACGACTGGCCGCCACGCGAGCCGTAGAACGGAACGTCGAAGGAGAAGACGCCGCCGTCGGCCGCCACCTCCCAGTAGCCGCTGCCGTCAGGTGTGGCCGCCATGCCCACGATGGGCTCGTTGAGCGCCTTGCCTCCCATGGAGCCGTAGAAGCTGGCGTCGCCGAAGGAGAAGATGCCGCCGTCGGCTGCCACCTCCCAGTAGCCGCTGCCGTCAGGTGTGGCCGCCATGCCCACGATGGGCTCGTTGAGCGCCTTGCCTCCCATGGAGCCGTAGAAGCTGGCGTCGCCGAAGGAGAAGATGCCGCCGTCGGCCGCCACCTCCCAGTAGCCGCTGCCGTCAGGTGTGGCCGCCATGCCCACGATGGGCTCGTTGAGCGCCTTGCCTCCCATGGAGCCGTAGAAGCTGGCGTCGCCGAAGGAGAAGATGCCGCCGTCGGCCGCCACCTCCCAGTAGCCGCTGCCGTCAGGTGTGGCCGCCATGCCCACGATGGGCTCGTTGAGCGCCTTGCCTCCCATGGAGCCGTAGAAGCTGGCGTCGCCGAAGGAGAAGATGCCGCCGTCGGCTGCCACCTCCCAGTAGCCGCTGCCACCGTCTGCCACTATGCCGACCAGGGGCTGGTTCGACGTCACCGGCGCGCCGGGGGTGGGCGCATCGCCAAAGCCGTACGTTGCGCTGACTTGGGGACCGAATGCGCTGCCACCACAGATCGAGACGAACGTGTAACCCTGTGCCCTGAGCTCGGTGATGATCTGCGGGAGGGCAGCGACCGTCTCCGAACGGTCACCCCCACCGTCGTGCATATCGACAACGGCGCCTGGGAACGCGGCGCCGACCACCCTGTTCACGATCGTCTGGACACCAGGAAGGCTCCAGTCCATGGGATCGACTGAGTAGCTCATGGTGGTGAGCCCCCGGGCTGCGATCGTGCTCAAGACGGTGGAGTTCCATGCGTCATAAGGCGGGCGCACGCACTGCGGCGTCGTGCCTGTCACGGCCTGGATCTCGGCCTGGGTCATATCGATCTGGGCCGCGACATTCGAGGCTGGGATCGTGCTGAGGTCGGGATGGCTCCAGGTGTGGTCCTCAACCGGGAACCCTGCGGCCGATACCATCTTCGAGTACTGGGGATAGGCGGCCACTTCCTCGCCGATCTCGAAGAAGGTGGCGGGCACTTGGTAGTGCTCGAGTACGGAGAGAACCTGTGGGGTGTACGGCCCGGGTCCGTCGTCGAAGGTGAGGGCAATCACCTTCTGGCCTGCCGTCGCCGCATCACCCGGCGCTTGCCAGGTGTAGAAGGCCGGCTGGCCGTTCGATGCGGCGCCCGCGCCGGGCGCAGCCACGGACACGTTCACGAGGAGCAACAACGTGAGAGCGCCTAGTGCCACACCCGTCGCTCCCCGCACGCACTTCGACATGGCCCCTCTTTCTATGCGACACGGTCGTCGCCCACCAGGGTCATAGGTCACCGTGGTTGTGATCGATCAGCCGGGGAGGTGCCCCCAGGAGGATTTGATCCTCCGGTATTCGGGTTAGGGACCATTTCTGTTGTTATTGCTCGTAATCGCCGATCCGACCCGCTAGGGAGCGGGCTCCGTGATTTGCCCTAGTCCCGGTGACTTAGGACCCTGGTGAAGCGAGGCCACAAGGCGGCACTGTGGCGTAGGAGGTCATCAGTGATCTTGATCTCGACTTTCGACGTCGGCAAACCGCATCGCATCCGAGGTAGAGAATGAAACAGGACATCCGGCTGGGCACCTTCGATGGAATCGAGATCGGCCTCAACTGGAGCGTCGTGCTGATCCTCGCTCTCTTCGCCTGGGAGCTCGGACTCTATGTACTTCCCGCGCACCCGGGTCACGCAAGTGCTGCGGATTGGATTGCCGGCGTCGTCGGTGCTGTGGTGCTTTTGGCCTCTGTGCTCACGCATGAATTCGCGCATGCAATCGTCTCGAGACGCAACGACGTGAAGGTGCGATCGATAACCCTGTTCGTATTCGGTGGCATGGCCCAACTCGAAGGTGAGGCACATACTCCTGGGGCGGACTTTCGGATCGCTGCAGTCGGTCCGGCGACGAGCCTCGGCCTGGCGGCAGCCTTCGCAGCCACCGAGCGAATCCTTGTCGCTCTGGGTGGCCATGGGCTCCCCGTGGCCACGTTGTCCTGGTTGTGGGAGATCAATCTCCTGCTCGCGATCTTCAACCTGATCCCCGGGGCCCCACTCGACGGTGGCCGCATCCTGCGCTCCGCCCTCTGGAGGCGTTCGGGCGACCGTGTCCGCTCCTCGGTGGCGGCCGCCCACGCCGGCCGCATCGTCGGGATCGTACTGATCGTCGTGGGACTGCTGGCCTTCCTTTCGACCGGGAGTGTGATCGGGCTGTGGCCGGCACTTATCGGTTTTTTCGTCTTCACCGCGGCCAGGGCAGAGGAGCGCTACACGTTGGTGCAGGCCGCCATGGAGTCCTTGAGCGTCGGGCAGGTCATGACGTCCGGGCCCGTGGTTCTGCCAGGACGCACGTCGGTGGCGGAAGCCGCCGGCTCGCTGTGGGAGCACCGCCGTGATGCAGTGGCAGTGACGGACGACAACGGTCGGGTCGTCGGCGTGGCCACCGCGGCTGCGGTGAACGCCGTTCCGAACGAGAGACGGCCGGCCCGGACGGTCACCGAAATCGCCATTCCGCTCAACCAACTGGTCGTGGCACGCCCTGACGAGCCGATGGACCCGGTGCTCGACCGCATGATCTCGCACGGAGGCCATCCCGCCCTCGTCTTCGACGCCGGTGACCACCTCGTAGGGATCGTCACCACGACCGACATCGATCGAGCAGTCGCGTTCGGCACCTCTGGGCGGCGGTTCAGGACGAGAACCTGAGGGGGTAGACGGGAGCGAGATGTCGATCGCGTGTGCTTGTGGCGGGCTGCAGGTTGGGAACGACCATGACAACCCGGTCCCACTGCACGCATAACCTGGGGCACCCAAGCGCCAGCGGAGCCCTGCTCTTTTGACAGACTCCGCTGGCCCATTCGAGAAAGAAGCGGAGAAATGAGCGACCCGTCGGAACAAAGGTTGAGCGGGAGATGGTTCAACCAACTCGGGTCATGCCTCGATGTCATCGTCGATGAGGATGGTCGCCTCACCGGGACCTTTCTGTCCTCGGTGGGCGGCGTAGATGCTGAACACGCGGTGGCCGGATTCTTCGCTCCGGGTTCCGACAGCCGTGACGGAGTGGTCGGATTCGCGGTTTCGTGGCGTTCCGCCCATTCTGTCACGGTATGGTCCGGTCACTACCGTCATGGCGATGATGCGATCTTCACCACATGGCTCCTCAGTGAAGCATCGTCATCACACGGCGAATGGCGGTCGACCTCGGTAGGTCACGACGACTTCCGCCGGTCACCCTCCGAGAATCGCATCGATCCTTGGTTGGCTTCGAGTGCGCGGTATCACTATGGAGCGTGGCACGCAGAAGGCTAACGACGAGCTTCGCGCGGCGGTGAAATCCGGGGAGGGTCATCTGGTGGTCGGGGCGGTGCCACGCACCTCCGCGGAGTCGCAGTGGCAGCGTCTCCCTATCTGATGCTCTGCGGCGCCAGGACGCCGGGACAGGGCCAACGTCCCTCCGGGCTGTGGCCTGTCGGAAGTGCCCAGGAGACGCAACTGGCCCCAATGTGACATCCGACCCTGGAAAGGAGGAGCCGGCTGGCGCACTCTGGCGGCGGAACGAAGAACCGGACCGAGGCCAGGATCCAGCAAAAGGAGGGTGTGATGAGCAGTCGGAAGCGCTGGAGGCGGGCGGCACCACCGCGACATCGGGATTCGCTCCCGTCTTACCTTTTGCCGCCGATCCCTACAAAAGTCGTCTTTCACCCCTTGCTGCAACGGGCGCCTGAGTTCGGCCAGGGTGGTGACTCGTCGCCAGGTTGGCGGCCGAGCGTCCGCGCACTTTGCGTCCGGTGAGACTGCAGAATGTCGATGTACACGTCGCTTCTTCGCGCAGCGCTCGAACAACCGCTCCCCGGAGCCGGAGACGACTGGCACGCCGCTTTCGGCCTGGCATTTCGCCAACGTCGCGAGCTCCCGCAGACCCTCCGTCCGGACAAGGATCCTAACGCGGTGGCGGTCCTTCTGGCCCGCCAGGTGAGCTACGACATCGCCCTGATGCGCTTGGCGCTAGCGGTTGGTATCTCGACCGACCCGTCGAGGTTCGATGTGCCGGGTGGAGAGCGGGCACGACTGGAGACGGCGTTGGATGAGCTCGGAATGAGATTGGACTGTGAACCCAGCGAAGTGGAGCAACTCGAACGAGAACCGTGATCGGTTTCAGGTGCCGGTGGCTTCGGTGCGGGCGTCATGAGCTGTGCGCTCCTGGAGCCGCGCCGCGAAGGTGGCGGCTTGGGTACGGGTCTCCATGGCGAGCTTCGCCAAGACGTTCGACACGTAGTTCTTGACCGTCTTCTCAGCAAGGTGCAACTTCTCGGCGATCTGGCGGTTGGTGCAGCCGTCCGCGATCAGATCGAGGATCCGCCGCTCCTGGGGAGTCAGGCTGGTCAGCCGAGGGTCGGCGACTGGCCCTTCTCGCATGCGCGCGAGCACCCTCTCGGTTAGGCACTGGTCCAACAGAGACTGCCCGGCCCCGGCGCGCCGGATGGCGTCGATGAGGTCGACGGTGGTGACCTGCTTGAGCAGGTAGCCAGCGGCACCCGCCATGACCGAGGCCAGCAACGCCTCGTCGTCGGCGTACGAGGTCAGCATCAAGACACGCGATCTGAGGCTGCCTCGACCTGATCTCGCGACAGGCTTCCACCCCGCTGCCGTCGGGAAGCCGGACGTCAAGGATGGCCACGTCGGGCTGCGTCGGTGGGATGCGAGCAAGAGCCTCCTCGATCGTGCCCGCCTCGCCGACCACTTCGATGTCCTGGGCGGCCTCGAGGAGTGTCCGAAGGCCGGCTCGAACGACCTGGTGATCGTCGAGCAGAAATACTTTCATCGAGCCATTGTGCCAGCTCCGGCGAACCGAAGCGGCCAACTCCACCGAGGTCTCAATGGGGGTAGTTTCGCGGGCGTGCCCTATCGCTCCATTGAGGATGCCGCCACGTTGCGTAGGGTGCTCGAGGCGACGCTCCTGATCGAATCCAACCTGGAGCTTCCCGAGGTCCTGCGCCATGTGGTCGAGGAGGCGTGCGCCATGACCGGCGCCAAACACGGGGCGCTCGGCGTTTTGGACGAAGACAAGAGCTCGCTGTCCGAATTCATCACGGTCGGGCTGTCGCCCGAACAGGAGGCGGCTATCGGTCCGAGGCCGAAGGGCCGGGGGGTGCTCGGTCTCTTCATCTCAGACCCCCAGACCATTCTGATCCGCGAGATCGGGCAGCACCCCGAGAGCTTCGGCTTCCCACTCAACCATCCGCCCATGACATCGTTCCTGGGCGTACCGATCAGGGTGCGCGACGAGGTCTACGGCAATCTCTATTTGACGGACAAGGTCGGATGGTCAGAATTCACCGACGACGACGCTGCCATCGTCGGGGCGCTCTCGGTTGCCGCCGGAATCGCCATCGAGAACGCACGTCTCCATGACCGCGTCCGACACGCAGTCGTCTACGAGGACCGGGACCGCGTGGCGCGGGATTTGCACGACACCGTGATCCAGCGTCTGTTTGCCCTGGGGCTGACGTTGCAGGGGCTGGCCGCACGAGTGCCCGCAGCTCCTGCCGCACAGATCGGCAACGCCGTGATCGAGCTCGACGACGTCATCACCCAGGTGCGTTCGACGATCTACGAGCTGGGGATGCGGGACACGAGCCGCGGTGTTCGCGACGACGTGCGAATGCTGGTGGAGGAGCTCCATGACGTGGTCAGCTTCGACGTCGGGGTTCGCTTTCTCGGGCCCGTTGACACCGTCATCACCGGACTCGTCGTCGAGAACCTATTGGCGACCATTCGAGAGGCTCTGACCAACGTGGAAAAGCACGCCGGCGCCACCACGGTAACGGTCGAGGTCAGCGTCGATAGGGATACGTGCCGGCTGACCGTCGCTGACGACGGCGTCGGCACGGGCGCGGCGACGACATCTGTCCACGAGGGTCTCGGACTGTCGAACCTTCGCCGCAGGGCAGAGAAATTCCACGGCACGATGTCGCTTCAGGACGTACCGTCCGGCGGCACGGTCCTCACCTGGACGGTACCCATCGCCGAATAGCCATCAACAGCCGATCACATCGAGCAGCTCAGTCGGAAGATCCAAGGAACCACGACAACTGCGATTGGAGAGACGACACCCGAGAACAAGCCTGCAAGAGGGCTCGGGCGATCATCAGCCTCGACAACTCGGCCCTCCTCGACCCGCGCGGATCGCACTGTGTCAGGTCACGACTTCGCCGTTGCCGGCTGGGACATCGCAGCGGACCTACTGGCGCCAGCGCAGAACGACCCCATGGCGACGCCGATCTTGTCCAGCCACTGGTCCAGTTGGTCTCCGGCCCGCGCCAGGATTGCCGGTCGTCGCTCCTCGGGCAGAGCACGCATGATCACCATGTGATCGACCGGTTCACCGTCCATCACGACGTCCGCGCCTCCCAGGTAGACGTCGCGTGACAGTCGGCGGTTGAACTCCACCTCTGACAACAGTCTGCCTCACGGAGCGCCCGCTCGGTGAAGTCGAGGAAGCCGAAGCGCACAGGTTTCGAAGTTTGTAGACCCGGTCTGCATTGAAGACGAGGGTCTTGACCCGCGCATACCTTCCCTGGTCGTCACCAACGACCGTCACCAGAACTACCACGCATTTCAGTTGTGCGGGCTCAGGAGCTGACGGCGGAGGTCGGCTGGTCTAGTGAAGGCAGGTCCTGTATCCCCGCCTCGTACAGCCTTCCTCCATGCTCGTGTACCACTGCCCGCACACGGTCGAGTACCTCGGATCCCGACGGATCGATCTGCAACCCGCTCGTGTCCAGCGCGAAGTCCAAGGTTCCCTCTGCCATGCACTCGGCGACGACCGCGGCGAGGTTCGATCCGGTCAATGGGTCAAGAACGCCTCTTAGCCGGATGATGGCCGGCTCCAATGAGACGTCGATCAGCAATCCGAGAGCGATCTCTTCGCGCCAGCTTTGCCGGGCCCCGGACTGGACCCCCGCGACAACTTCGGTTCGTGTCGCCGTCTCCGCCTCCCGTGGCCTCGACTGCCTCCGCTCAGTCAGGATCACCTTGGACTCCGTTCCGTCGTCACACGCCAGTCGGCGCCTGTCTCGATTCTCATCCCCACCTGGAGAGGCAGGAAGGGTCAAAGGTCCCTGCGCTCGAGGCCCGATCCTCGCCGGGTCCATGTGACATCTGGCCCTGCCGCCGCGCCAAGGAACCACCTCAGACTGAGATGAACCCGGGTGAGCGGGCTCAGTCCGCGCCGGAAGGAAGGAGCCGATGAGAACCGAGCTGCAGGGCGGCGGTGGACGTATCGTCGTGGGAGTCGACGGCTCATCGTCCTCGAGAGACGCGCTGGACTGGGCTGTCCGTCAGGCACAGTTGACCGGCAGCACCCTCGAAATCGTGATGGCGTGGCAGTGGCCGCCCAGCTATGCGTGGGTGGTGCCAATCCCCGATGACTGGGATCCCGAGGAGGAGATGCGTCAGTCCCTAGAGTCGATCGTCACAGAAGTGCGGGCTGCAAATCCGAAGCTCGCTATCGACCCGCAGTTGGTGAATGGATTCCCGGCGCCCGTTCTTGTCGAGGCGTCAAAGGGAGCAGATCTCCTCGTCGTGGGAAGCAGGGGCCATGGCGAAATCACCGGGATGCTGATCGGTTCGGTGAGCGAGCACTGCGCCACGAGCGCGCAGTGTCCTGTTCTCGTGTATCGCAGCACCGGGTAAGACGAAGTTCATCGCCAGCCTCGACGAGGTCTTCGCTCAATCGTCATCGAGAACGATCCTTACCCCAATGCGCTCCGCGAAGGGCGAAGGCCTTCGGGGACACTCATGTCTGAGAGGACTGCCTCGACAACCTCCCTTGTTTGCAGACGACATTGGAACGGGTCGTCGCCGGGTACATGGGGCACTACAAACAACACTTTGGCCTCATCGCATCCTTGCGGCTTCATGACTCCTTACTCGGCTGTGTCCCCAGTGTTGGCAGAATCCGCCGCCACGATCTCATCAGCGGACTCATCCACGAGCACGAGCTTGCCGCCTGGTTTGCCGTCCACCCAGTTCCACCCCCCGTCCACTGCATCAGCCCCTGCTAGTCGAGCGATCTGCTACGGATCGCCGCAGTGGGGCGCAGCAAGTGGGGGCTGCCGCGGCCAAGATGGTGCTCGTGAACGAAGGTGTCCCCGTTTCAGAAGCCATCGACGGAATCGACGAAGACGATCGAGCCGCGGCCGTTGCCCGGCTCCACGACCTATTCAGCACCGGAGAGGTGTCACTCGAACGCTTCTCTGAGCTCTTGGAGAAGGTCTTCGCCGCTCCCGGTCGCGCCGATCTCGAGGCAGCAATGTCGACGCTGCCATCGCTGGTCCGGCTCACGCCCGCCTCGCGGCGGCTTACGAAACCACTCATCCTGCAGACGGCAGACGGCAGTCTGCGGGTCGGCTCCGGCTGGCAATTGGCCGCTGAGACGACGATCAGCACCGGCTTCGGGGCGGCGCTGGTCGATCTCACCGCCGCCAGCTGGGACTCCTGTCAGATCGACCTCCACCTAGAAACCTGGGGTTCGATCGACGTTCTCGTCCCCGAGGGAGTAGCGGTGCAAATGCTCGGGAAATCAGGAAACATCCATCTCGAATCACTGTCTGCACCCAGCACCGGGGGGCCGGTACTTCGCATTTCCACGTCCGGACCGACCGGGGTGATCCGTGTCCAGCATCCGAAGGAGCGAAGCAACGGGTTGTTCACGCGCTGGAAAGGGCGTAGAACCGGGAATCGCTCCAGTCCGTAGGTCGCGCCCGCCGACCACTGCTGCACTCGCTGCAAGCGCGAGATGGAGGCCGTTCAGCCTCGAGGTGTCGGAAGGCTTGACAGGTGCCATACGTAGGTCTTTCTTCCGTACACAGTCGAGGCCTTAGCCAACTGAAGGA
Organism: uncultured Acidimicrobiaceae bacterium; assembly: GCA_963725895.1. Classification (GTDB taxonomy): domain Bacteria; phylum Actinomycetota; class Acidimicrobiia; order Acidimicrobiales; family RAAP-2; genus Bog-473. Next base: position 1,129,596 of record CAVSAJ010000001.1, read on the forward strand.
ACAGGCCCGGCACCCAGCTATAGCTGGTCGGCGACTACCCCGGTAGAGTTCATACCAGCGAGCCAGGAGGTTCACTCCACCATGGTTGTCCTGATCATCGTCATAGTCGTCATCGTCGTACTCCTCGCCCTCGGCTTGTGGGGTGCCTACAACGGCCTCGTCAAGAAGCGGAACCGGACGCAGGAGGCGTGGTCCGAGATCGACGTCGAACTCAAGCGCCGGCACGATCTCATACCCAACCTGGTTTCGACGGTGCAGGGCTACGCCGCGCACGAGCAGGGGACCTTTGAGGCAGTGACCAAGGCTCGGGCCGACGCAGTTGCCGCCGGCGCGACGGGCGACCCGACCCAGATCGCGCCGGCCGAGAACGCGTTGTCCGGAGCACTGCGATCGCTGTTCGCAGTGGCGGAGAACTACCCCCAGCTGCGGGCGGTTGAGAGCTTCCTCCAACTGCAAGAGACCTTGACCGCCACCGAGGACAAGATCGAGTACGCCCGCCGCTACTACAACACCAGCGCCCGGGACTACAACATCGGGCTACAAACGTTTCCGCGCAACCTGATCGCCGGGCCCTTCGGTTTCAAGGCGGTGGCGTTCTTTGCTACCGACGAGGAGGACCGCGCCGTGCCGGAGGTGAACTTCTCCGGTTCTGGGCCAGGTGTGGGAGGCCCTCCAGCTTCGGGACCCCCGCTTGCCGCTGGTCCCGAAGGGCTGCCACCGACAGCGGCCGCCGGGGGGTCGCCGCCGGCCAGTTGAGATCGTCGGGTGGCTGCGCCTCCGGTCAGACTGATTGACCCGAGGCGATCTTCTCGAGCTCGGCGATTCGCTCCTCAATGGGAGGGTGGGTGTCGTAGAGGTGGTGGTACCAGGTCTCGTGGTGCTGTAACGGGTCGTCGATGCACATGGCGGCCGTGGCGTGATTGAAATTGGCGAATGGCTTGTCGTTCTGCTGCAGCTTTCGCAGAGCACTAAGCAGGCCGGCGGGGTTCCGGGTCAGCTCCACCCCGCTGACATCGGCCAGCGATTCCCGGCGCCGAGAAAGTGCCAGGCGGATGAGTGGACCCACCAGGAAGCCGACGATGGCCAGCAGAGCACCAGCAGAAAAGATGACGAGGATCAGGACGCCGGAATTCCTCCCGCCCCGTCCCGCACCAGCGAAAAACGCGCTCCGCCACAGGATGCTTGCCAGCAGGGCCGCCATCCCGATCATGGTGCCGACCACGAGCAGCAGCCGGATGTCGTGGTTCTTGATGTGACTCATTTCGTGGCCGATGACGCCCTCTAGTTCCTCTCGGTTCATGATCTGGAGTAAACCGGTCGTGAACGTGATGGAGGCCTTGTCGGGGCTCACCCCAGTGGCGAAGGCATTTGGCGACGGGTCGTCTATGACGTAAATGGCGGGCGCCGGGATTCCTTCCCCGATGGCGAGCGCCGACACCAGGTCGTAGAGCTGTCGGTACTGAGCCTGGTTCGCCGGCCGGGCACGGGCCACGCGCAGGACCAGAGACGCGCCCGACCGGATCGAGTACAAGAAGCCGAAGAAGGCCAGGACGGCGAAGATGACGATGCCGACGAAGATGGGCGAGTCCCCCGTTCTCGTCGCTGCGCCGGTGTTGGGGTTGATCGGATGGTAGAAGGCGGCGAAGAGGAGCCCCAGGACCGCGCCGACCCCCATCCAGATGAGAAAGAACACGACGATGAAGACCACGCTCCGCCGCTTGTTGCGAGCGATCTCGCTGTACACGTGCCGAATCCTACGGCATCGGAGGTATTTTGCCTCCAGGTCAGAAGTCCGACCTCAATCCGTCTCAACTCCGTCATCCCTCTTCGCTTTGCCTAGGATCTGCAGGAACGTCGACCCAGGACCGCGGGCCTTACCCACTTCGGGGCGAGGTGCGGAGATTCGGATGCCACACTCCGTGAACGGAAGAGCGGCAACACATCCTGAGCAACAGCAGAAAGGCCTCGCACGACGCGCAATGCGGGTCCGCTGCCCGAGCTCTACCAGATATCCTGAGCCAACCGCCGCTCCGCGGCCGACGCGACGGTACGTCGCTGTGTCCCAGTGCCTGGTTCATGCGGCGCCCGCGCTCTAGATGGACTACATGAGGACCCAAAGCCAGGCCCCCACACAGTGGGGTCGACCGGCACGCTGACATGGCCTCACCCGCCTTGGTCCTGGACGACACGGCGAGTCGTCTCGGGGCAACCTGACCGGAGAGCTGGTCATGCACCGACGACGGGAAGCCGCCTGACGCCTGCCTCGGCGTCGTCGACGATCCGGCAGATCTGCTCACCGTCAAGGCTCTCCTCGGCCATCAGAGCGGTGGCGAGCGCGTCGAGCGCAACCCGGTGCTCCGAGAGCACATGACGTGCACGCTGCGACTGCTCGTCGAGGATACGCGAGACCTCCTCGTCGATGAGCCGCGCCGTCTCGTCGGAGTAGTCACGGGTGTGGATCAGGTCCTCGCCGAGGAACACGGGTCCCCGTGGCCCCCATGCCATGCCGCCGATCGCGTCGGACATTCCCCACTCGCGCACCATGCGCCCGGCCAGATCGGTCGCAGCGGTGAGGTCGTCCGAGGCGCCGGTCGATGGCACGCCGAATACCAGCTCTTCGGCAGCGCGACCGCCCAAGCGCACCGCCAGCGCGTCGTCGAGGTAAGGCCGCTGTTGGAGCTGGCGCTCCTCGTCGGGCAGCTGCTGGGTGGCGCCGAGCGCCATCCCGGTCGGCAGGATCGTCACCTTGTGGACGGGGTCCGCATGCGCCAGGAGGTGGGCGAGCAGCGCATGACCTGACTCGTGAAAGGCCACGATCCGCTTCTCCTCTGCGCTCAGCACCAGTGACGTGCGCTTGAGGCCGAGCAGCACCCGGTCGAGTGCCGCCTCGAGGTCGGGCTTCTCAACCTGGACGCTTCCCCGCCGCACCGCGATCAGGGCAGCCTCGTTCACCAGGTTCTCCAGATCGGCCCCGCTCATGCCCGGCGTCCCCTTGGCGATCGTCTCGAGGTCTGCTTCGGCCGCGACCCGCTTGCCCTTGCAGTGCACCCGCAAAATGGCCAGGCGTTCCTCGAGGGTCGGGAGTGGCACCACGATCTGGCGGTCGAAGCGCCCGGCCCGGAGCAGGGCCGGATCGAGGACGTCGGGCCGATTGGTCGCGGCCATGACGATGATGCCCTCGGCCGGCTCGAAGCCGTCCATCTCCGAGAGGATCTGGTTGAGCGTCTGCTCCCGCTCGTCGTGTCCGCCCCCCAAACCGGTGCCGCGTTTGCGGCCGATGGCGTCGATCTCGTCTATGAAGATGATGGAGGGTTTGTCCTGACGCGCCGTCTTGAAGAGGTCGCGGACCCGCGCCGCACCCACCCCGACGAACATCTCCATGAACTCCGAACCGGTGATGTTGATAAAAGGCACTTCGGCTTCGCCGGCGATCGCCCGTGCCACCAATGTCTTGCCCGTACCGGGCGGGCCCACCAGGAGCACGCCCTTGGGGATCCGCGCACCAATCCCCTCAAAGCGTTCAGGGTTCTTCAAGAACTCCACCAGCTCGGAGATCTCCTGCTTGACACCGTCGTAACCTGCAATGTCCGCGAAAGTGGTCGAGGGCCGCTCGGTGACATGGACATTGGCGCCGCTCTTCCCCCAGCTGGTGAGACCTGCCATCTGGGCGCGGCTGCGCCGGCCGATCCAGATCCAGAACACGACGAAGAGCCCGATGAGGATCCCCCACGTGATGATCGTGGGCCAGATGCTCGAGGAGGTGGAAACGTAGTTCCTCTCGACGTGGTGCTGGTCAAGGAGCGCGATATCGGCGCCAGGCAGTCCCCCGGGTGGACCTTGGGCGGTGAAAGCTTTGCCGTCCTTGAACGTGCCGTCGATCACGCCGCTGCTCTGGTTGATCTGGACGCTCTTGACGGAGTCCGCCGACACCTTGGACAGCATGGTCGAATAGGAGATTGACTCGGGGGAGGAAGTCGTCGTCGAGTGCGAGCTCATCAACAAAGCGATAACCACCAACAAGGCGCCGACCCAGAGCGCGATGAGGATCGCCCGTGAGCTGTTCGAGCGACGCGGCCGTTGAGGTGAGCCGCCGTCCGGGCCCGCAGTGTTCCAGCGCGACTGGTCACCTGGTGGGAGCGTGCTCATGTCTCCTCGCTGCGGACCGGTCGCGCCGGACGCCCCAGTCCCCTCGGCTTTGACGATGGCCTGAGGACCGGGGCTGCTCCCGGGCGTATTCTCACGACGACCACCAGCGATTGGAGAGTGGACCTGACAGGCACAACCCGATCTTTGAGCACGGGGGCCTGGTGTACCAGGGACTTCCGTCACTCTTATCGGAACCGAAAGTCCCTGTTTCGTGTGTCCTCCGACCACTCCCGGCGTCATCGAGAACCGTTGGGCGGCCGGCGGGCTCTGACCGCCCCAGCTCCGTCGGCGATGTGACGGTTGGGCCCTCGCAGCCAGCCGCCACCCGGCGCCACGCCCGGGCTCGCGAACAAAAGCCCAGAACGAGGCGCCGAGCAGGAGGGCGTCGAGGGTCTGCTCTTGGAAGACGAGGCCGATGTGCCGGCGCACCTGCCTGGCCTCGGCGACGACGTCGAAGCCTGCCACCCGGGCCGACCCGGAGGTCGGCCGGGCCAACGTGCAGAGCATCTTGATGTGGTCGACTTCCCAGCCTTGTTTGGCTCCAGGAAGGCGAAGATCTCACCCTGAGCGACCTCGAAGCTGACGCCCTTCACCGCGGTGAGGTCACCGTAAGACCTGGTCAGGCGCCGGACCTCGACAGCGGGACCAAGACCCCGTGCTCGCAGAGCTTCTCGGCAAAGCCGTCATGCTCTGGCCTCGAGTCCCACATGAGATCGTCGAAGAGCAGGTCGCCGATGTTCCGCGGCGTCGGGCGGGAAAGCTCGCAGCACGCTGAGAGACCAAGAAGATCAACTGGGAGATGGCCGACACGAAGTTGAGGATGGCCCCGCTGACTCAGTCGGCGGATACCGAGGAGAGCATCGAGCGTGCCCGGTCGGAACTGAACCTGATCAACCCTTTCCGGTCTCTACCCGTGAGCGATTGTGACCTTCGTCCCTTTCGACTCGGCTAGGCGCCGTCAAGACTGTTGACATGACTGACACGTCGACGTCGGCGACCCTGGAGAGCCAATTTCGCAGGATCACGGGCGCTCGGAGTGACTACGACTCCCTCTTCGATCTCGTGGGCGATCGAGCGTTTGTCCTCATCGGCGAGGCCTCTCACGGGACTCACGACTTCTACGCGGAGCGAGCCCGCATCACCCGTCATCTCATCGAGGAATGTGGATTCAACGCCGTGGCGGTGGAGGCAGATTGGCCCGATGCCTACCGGGTCAACCGCTACGTCATGGGGCTCTCCGATGACGCTGACGCCGATAGGGCCCTCTCGGACTTCCGGCGCTTCCCAGCCTGGATGTGGCGAAACCGCGACGTCCTGGCCTTCGTGGAATGGCTTCGCTCCCGTAACGACAGGCAGGTCAATCCAGCGCTCAAGGCGCGCTTCTACGGTTTAGACCTCTACAGCCTCCGGGCTTCGATGGAGGCCGTGGTGAGGTACCTGGACCGAGTCGATCCGGACGAGGCCGCACGGGCTCGGGCACGCTACTCGTGCTTCGACCATGTCGGTGGAGAGGGACAGGCCTACGGCTACGCCCTGGCCTACGCGAGCGCCATCCCCTGCGAGAACGAGGTCGTCGCGCAGCTGATCGAGCTGCGGCGAAGAGCTGAGGGATACCTTCGGCGCGACGGCTGGGTGGCCGACGATGAGTTCTTCTTCGCTGAGCAAAATGCGCTTTTGGTGCGCGACGCCGAAGAGTACTACCAGCAGATGTATCGGGCTGACGTATCCTCGTGGAACCTCCGTGATCGCCACATGGCCGCGACGCTCGATTCGCTGGCCGACCACCTCGAACACCAACTTGGCCGTGCGAGGGTGGTGGTGTGGGAGCACAACTCGCACGTGGGCGACGCGCGTTCTACTGAGATGGGAACTCGTGGTGAGCTCAACGTCGGCCAACTGGCCCGACAACGCTATGGACACGAGTGCGCCCTGATCGGGTTCACGACCTTTCACGGCACCGTGACGGCCTCCAGCGAGTGGGGCGGTCCGTCTGAACGCAAGCGAGTGCGTCCCGCGCTGACCGATAGCCATGAGTCGTATCTCCACTGCGCCAGAGGGGATCGCTTTTGGTTGGACTTGGCCGATCCGACCGTGCACGACGCTATGGTGACCCCGCGCCTGGAGCGGGCCATCGGAGTCATCTATCGTCCCGACACCGAGCGTAGGAGTCACTACTTCCACGCTCGTCTCGGCGACCAGTTCGATGCAGTGATCCACCTCGATCACACCTCCGCACTCGAACCCCTTGAGCGCACGTTGCTCTGGAACGCCGGGGAGCCTCCGGAGACCTATCCAACCGGTCTCTGAGAATCCTGGAGACAGTGCGCGGCGACGCCTTGGAACCCGGGACGTCCCGCGAGAGTCCGCGACCAGGGATAGATGGTTCCAAACCCAGCACAGGCCAATGTGACCTCGGACCCTGGGCGAGTCCTGATGTCGACGTCAGGGTCGAACGATGACGCGACTCCAGGCGCCGTCGAGCCTCCAAGGGCGTCGTTCCAACGAAAAATCGAGGCGCGCCGCTCTGGGTCTGGCGACAGTGGTGCTGGCAACGTTGTCGTTATCCGCGTGCGCAAACCCCTCGCGGTCCGGTCGGCAGGCCAGCCTTCCTCCCCCGAGGACGACCTCGAGCACGTCGGTCTCCACTGCGCCAGCGACGACCGGGCCGCCGACCAGTTCGACGACGACCACCACGACCGCACCTGCCAATCTCGAGCCGGGGACAAGCGGGCCGGCCGTGTTGGCCCTGCAGCAGCGCCTGAGCTCGCTCGGCTATTGGCTCGGTACGCCCGACGGGAGGTTCGGCGATGCCACAGAACAAGCGGTCTACGCGCTCCAGAAGGCCGCTGGCATCACCCGGGACGGCATCGTCGGGCCGGTGACAGAGCACGCCCTTGCAGAGGGAGTCGTCCCGCATCCTCGCAGTACGTCGGGAACCGTGATCGAAGTCGATCTGGAGGACGACCTTTTGATGTTCGTCCAGAACGGCCATCTCTCCTACACACTCAACACCTCCACGGGCGGCGGTTACACCTATACCGAAGATGGCACGACGGCCATCGCCAACACTCCGGTTGGGCTGTTCCATATCTACCGCCAGGTGTACGGGATGGTGGTGGACTCGCTGGGAGAGCTCTGGTTGCCGAAGTTCTTCGACGAGGGGTTCGCGATCCACGGTGATAGCAACGTGCCGCCAAACCCGGTCTCCCACGGATGTGTGAGGGTCAGCGACGAGGCGATCGAGTGGATATGGTCGAGCAACCTCGCGCCGATTGGCACTCCTGTCTGGGTCTACTGAACGAACGTCGTCGAATTGTGGGTGTCGCCGGCGGCAACGAGAGGACCGTAGCGCTGAGCGCATGTCCCTCGAAGCCGGACGGCATGAATGCAATCGTCGGTCAATCGCACTTTGTGAAGACGATCAAGGAACTCCACCGGGCACTGGCAGGAACAGGCCCGACGAGATAGTTCAGCCGGATTCGTGTCGGGGGACGACCAGCACCGGGCAGGTGGCAAACTCGAGAACCTGCTGGGTGACGCTGCCGACGTAGGGTGAGCGGACGCCCCGTTCGTCGGAGACAGCCATCACCACCATGTCGGCTGGCCAGTCACTCGCCTCCTCGAGTATCCGTCGGAAGGGGTTGCCGACCTGCATGCGAATCTCGACGTCGCCATCGGGCACCCCGAGCGCACAGACTTCTCGTCGAACGTGCTCTAAGAGGTGCTGGGCTTCCTGCTCGCGCCGCTGGCGCGACTCCGGACCAGCGAACCGCTCGATCTCGCTCGCCACCATGCTGTCCTCCACAACCGTCAGCACCCGCAGGCGGGCCCCTTGGCTCCGGGCAAGCTCGCCGGCCACACGCGCCGCGTTGAGGCTCTCTGGAGAGTCGTCGACGCTAACCAGGATGCGTTGCGCCATCATCTCGGAATCTCCCTGGCGCGACGCATGGCCCATCGGACGATCAGGCGTTCCTCGCGCTCGAGCTCATCGAGTCGCAAGACGAGCTCGTGCAGCTGCGACTGAAGGGCGGGCAGCCGGTGATGCTCAATGGCGCGCAGCCGTCGTTGCGTGGACGCCAGCTCGATTTCTATCTCTCGCAGGGCCGCGCTGGCTACGGCGTGCTCGGCCGCGGCCTGCAAGGCCCGCCCGTGGGCGGTGGCGGCTGGCGCGATGGCCGCATTCGACGCCGCGGCGACGGAAGGGGCGAGCGTCGGGAGCTCGCATCGAACTTCGTCGGGATGACGTGTGCCCATGGTGTTGCGCCAGGAGATGGATACCGTTCCTTGGCCAGCGATGTCGCCCGCCGCGATGCGGACAGCCGTGCTACCGCCCAGCGCAGCGGCCCGGCTACCCCAACGTTCAGCGTTGGTCGCGGCGCTGGCCCAGGCTGCACCGGTTTGCTCCGCCATCAGGGAGAGTCGCCTCTGGTCACGGCGAAGCAGCTGGCGCTTCTGGCGCAGCAGCTCGACCCCTCGTGACGCGGTGTCGATCCGCTCGACCAGCCACAGCCGCCCGGCACGCCCGGGGGGACATGCTCAGCCATGGCGCATCTTCTCGTCACGCTCCGTAGCCAGCCTGTCCGGGCGCAGATCCCTGTGGGGCGTCGCCGAGGGGCCCGTGCTGCTCGCGGCCGAGATGGTCGCCGCGGTAGTAGGTGGCGATGTCCGCGGCGGGCATCATGGTCAGCTCACGCTCGGGCAGGATCGACAGAACCTGCCACGCCCGATCGAGCGTGTCCTCGAGCGCCCGAGACTCGTCCATGAGCTGGTTGACCAAGCTCCCGCCAGAATCCGTCGTTGAAGGCCAGGTACTGGCGGTCTGTCTCGGTCAGCGCCTCCACTCCGATCAGGTCGGCGAGCTCTTGGGCCGCCCTGGCCCTGGCCAGGGCGGCGACGAGCTGCGCGGCCAGAGCGAGGTGGTCGCCCCGGGTGCGCCCAGGACCGGCTCCCTTGCGCATGAGCCTCGAGAGCGACGAGAGCACGTCGACTGGCGGGTAGACCCCCTCGGCGTGGCGCTCGGGCGAAAGCACGATCTGGCCCTCGGTGATGTAGCCGGTGAGGTCGGGCACCGGGTGGGTGATGTCCCCGCCCGGCATCGTCAAGACCGGCACCTGGGTGATGGAGCCCGGTCGGCCGCGCAGCCGCCCACACCGCTCGTAAATCGAGGCGAGGTCGCTGTAGAGGTACCCGGGGTAGGCACGGCGCCCCGGAATCTCCCCGCGAGCCGCCGAGACTTCGCGGACAGCCTCGCAGTAGCTGGTCATGTCCGCCAGCACGACCAGGACATGATGCTGGTGCTCGAACGCCAGGTTCTCGGCAATGGTGAGGGCGACCCTCGGCGTGAGGATTCGCTGAACCACCGGGTCGTCTGCGGTGTCGAGCACGAGGACGAGGTCACCGGCCGAGCTGCGTGTCTCGAGGACCTGCACGATGGCCGCGGCGTCGGCGTGCGTCAGACCCATCGCGGCCACCACCACCTTGAAGCTCTCACCGCCGGCGTTGGCTTGGGCAGCGATCTGGGCGGCCAGATCCAAATGCGGAAGGCCGGCCGACGAGAACACCGGCAGCTTTTGGCCACGGACGAGGGTCATCAGGGCGTCGATGACAGAGATACCGGTGAAAACCGGGTCGGAGGGGACGTCGCGCTCGATGGGATTGAGCGGGGAACCCGCTACCGCCCTCCGCTCGCCCGACAGCATCGGCGGGCCACCGTCGAGCGGCTCCCCCATGCCGTTCCATACGCGCCCGAGCCAACCCTCCCCGACGGGAATGTCGAACGGATGCCCCTCGAAGGCCACCGAGACCCGCTCGGGGTCGATGCCGCCGGTGCCTTGGAGGACTTCGACGACGGCGACATCGCGGTGGACCTCCAGGACGAGGCCGGCTCGCACCTCCCCGGAGGGCAGACGGACCCGGGCGATCTCGTCCCAGCCGACGCCCTCGACGCCTCTGACGGCCAGGAGCGGTCCCTCCACCCAGGCGGCACCGCTGAACGCGATCGGGACGGGCACGGTGCCAGCGGCTGAGGCGCTGTCTAGCTCGTCGGCGCCGATTCGGCCCTCGCCTATACCTTGAGTGGGAGGTTGCGAACCTGGGATCCGAGTCACGCCAGCCCGTCCAGCCCGGCGAGCACTTCGCCACGGAGTTGGAGCATCGCCTGGGCGTCGTCGGGTCCGGTCGCGTCTCGGGCCCTCGTCACCGGGGCGAAAGTCGAATTCCTCCACGACGGCCACCGGGAGGCCCGCCTCGATCAGCGCGAGGCACCGGTCGCTGACGGCCAGCACCAACTCGAGCAGGGCGCTCTGCTTCTCCGGTCCGCAGTAGGCGTCGTTCTCGCTCAGGGCGCTCTGCTGAAGGACCCCCTCCCGCAGGAGTCGCCCCGTGAGCAACACGATCCGCTCCCGGCCGGGAAGAGCGCTCAGGCCGATGAGCTCGACCACCGAGGCCAGGCGGTCCGCTTCTGCCAGCAGGGCCACGGCTCGAGCGCGGGTGCCGGCCCACCCCACCCGCCCCTCGGTCGCATGCCACGCGGCAACGGCGTCGACGTCGCGTGAAAACGACCGACGCCACGTCACCGCCGGGTAGTGCCGGGCATACGCGAGCTCCCGGTCGAGAGACCACAGACACCGCACGAATCGCTCGGTGTGGGCCGTTACCGGCTCGGTCATGTCTCCGCCGGGGGGCGACACCGCGCCGATGAGCGTCACGGAACCCTCGGTGCCGCCCAGCGTGGTGGCCCGAGCCGCCCGCTCGTAGAAGGCGGCGAGGGCAGAGGCCAGCCCTGCGGGATAGCCCTCCTCGGCCGGCAGCTCGCCGCTCCGCGAAGAGAACTCCCGCAGGGCCTCGGCCCACCGCGACGTCGAGTCGGCGAGCAGCACCGCGTGATAGCCCATGTCGCGGTAGTACTCAGCGACCGTCATGCCGGTGTAGATGCTCGCTTCACGGGCCATGACGGGCATGTTCGACGTGTTGGCGATGACGACGGTGCGCTCGAGCAGGCTGCGGCCTGATCTCGGATCGGTGAGCGCGGCAAGATCGGCCAGAGCGTCGGCCAACTCGTTGCCCCGCTCCCCGCAGCCGACGAAGACGATCACGTCAGCGTCGCACCACTTGACGATCTGCTGCAGCAGGACCGTCTTGCCGGTGCCGAATCCCCCTGGCACTGCGGCCGTCCCCCCGATGGCGATCGGGAAGAGCAGGTCGATGACCCGCTGACCGCTCACGAGCGGCGCGAACGGCCGCAGCCGATCGCCCACGGGCCGCGGTCGGCGAACCGGCCACTCCTCGACCAGGGTGACGGTGCCGATCGCCCACCGTGGCGACCGGCTCCTCCTCGTCCACCTCGCCGGGGCCGGCGAGCCAACGCAAGGGGCCCCCGGCGCCGGGCGGCACGAGGACACGGTGTTCGAGATCGCCCACGGCCACGCTCCCGAGGCGCGTCCCCGCCGCCACCTCGGTGCCCATGCGCACCATGGCCGGCTCGAACGTCCAGCGAGCCGTGGTCTGCCGGCGTTCCAGCGCACCGGCGGCCAGCCACACGGGCCGGTCGGCGAGCGGGCGCAGTAGTCCGTCGAAGATGGATCCGAGCAGGCCCGGGCCGAGCCGTGCCGAGAGAGGCCGCCCCCGTCCCACCACCGGGTCGCCCACCCGCAGGCCGCCGGTGTACTCGAACGCCTCGGCGGTGAGCGAACCCTCGTGGATCGCGACCACCTCCGCAGGGAGTCGCCGATCGCCAACCTCGACGATGTCAAGGGCAGCCACCCCGCCCAGGCCCTCGATCTCAACCAGGGGGCCGTTCACGCGAGACGACAAGGCCTCTCGCATGAGGACCCTCCCCGCTCGGCAGTGCTCATGCCCAAAGGCCTTCGAGCACGTCACCGAACGCCTGAAGCTCGAGTTCGACCAGGACCGGTGCGCTCAAATCGAGCACCACACCGTCGCGCGCGGCGACGATCCCGGGACGGCTCGGGTCCGGCTGGCGCACCTCGGCCTGGTCACCCAGGCGCGCCCGGGCCACGTCGCCGAGGCGCGCCACCAGATTGGCTGCAGCCGGGGAGCCCTCCTGGTGCGCGAGCTCCTCCAGCGCGCCTCGACGGACCCTCTCGTAGAGGCCACGCTGCGCCTCGAGCACGGCGTGACGGGCGTCCCGGCGCGCGATCGGCAAGCTGCGCTCGCGGCCAAACGCTGCGCGGTGGCCGTACCTTCTTCCCGGGCGGCCTGGACGAGCCGCTCGCCCTCCGTGCGAGCCTTCTCGAGCGTCGCCGCGCTGTCGGCGTCGGCCCGGGCCAGGACGAGCGCCGATCTGACGGCGGGCGTCTTCCTCCAGGGCTTCGGTCACTGCGCGGAGGCTGGCCTCGATGCTGGGTCGCGCGGACGCGGGTAGTCCCGGAGGCCGAGGCCCGCCCGCGTCCGGGTGCGAGGTGACGACGGTCATGTCGGCATGGTGACGATCAGGGCGTCGCGCAGCTCAGCCAGGACGGCGTGGCCCAGCGCGCGGGCGGCAGCGGGTGTCAGCACAACGAGAGAGGTGTCCGCGGGGAGCGAAGCCCAGGCACGCGCCACCTCCTCGCCCTCCGCCTCGATCGCCAGTGCGCCCGCCAAGGCGTACCCCATCACCCTCACCGGCTCGCCCAACACGACCACTCGGCCCACGAGAGCTGGCTACGCCTTCCCGATGAGGATGATGGCGACGACCAACCCGTAAATTGCGATGCCTTCGGCCAGGCCCACGAAGACCATGGCCCGCCCGAACATCTCGGGCCGCTCGCTGATGGCTGCCAGGGCGGCAGACCCGGTGTAGGCCACGGCGATGGCGGCGCCGATGGACGACCCGGCGACGGCGATGGCGGCGCCGATCAGCGCCTGGCCGGATAGGGCTTCGCCGCGGAGGCCGCCCCGGTTGCGGCGGCGCTCGGTGAGGCTGACGCGGCGAGGATGACCAACACTCCTGCGCCCAGGAGGAGCAGGAGGTTGAGGGCCTTGACGGCCCTGATGCCGCCGCGGGGATGCCGGCGCAGCTCCACGACGATCCCGGCTGACACCGCAGCCAGGATGGGGAGGGCGATGAGCCAGGTGATCATGGGGCCTCCTTCATTGACGGACTGCTACCTGCCACGGGTGGAACTCCCGGCCCTCGCTGGTGAAGACGCGGGAAAATATCTCGTAGTACTCGAGCCTGAGGGCCTGCACGCCTGCCACCAGCGCTTCGAGCGAGAAGGTGATGGCGTTCCCGCCCAGGAACACCACGATCGCCAGCCACCACTCCCAACAGACCGCCGACCCGCCACAGGTTCACGCTGCCCTCCCACACCAGAGCGCCCAGAGCCGCATGGGTCAGGCCGAAGGCAGCGAGCCGGGCGAAGGAGACGGTGTTGGTGCCCAGCCGGATGACCGAGTCGAACAGCTCGATGCCCGCCTGTAACGCCCCGCCGGCGCGACCGCCGGCTTCGGCGAACAGCCCGACGAATCCAAACGCCAGACCGGCCAGAGCGAGGGCAACCCCGGCGAGGGCGAGCGTCGCACTGTGCTCGTACCAGCCGGCGACGGACGAGGGCCAGACCCGAAGTAGAGGCTTCCTCCGGCCAACCCCGACAGTGCCACCAGCGAGCGGACGGGGCCTCCCTCCCGGAAGCGGTTGATCGAGCCGAGCACATACGAGCATGCCAGGAGGGCAAACCCGGCACCGACGGACACGGCGAGCAGCGTCGTGGCGTTGTCGAGCGGACGGAGCCAAAGCGTTGGCACCAACCCGGTAGGGCCGAAAGCCTCGCCGTAGGCGAACCCGAAGGCGATGCTCGCCAGCGCCGCGCCGATCACGAACGGTGCGGCCCAGTGGAACCGGCTGAGCCACGCCACCTTGCCGGGCCGTCGCCCGCCAGACGGCGATGCCGAGGCCGAGCAGCAGTAGGCCCTGCCCCACGTCGCCGAACATCATCCCGAACATCACGACGTACGCGAGGCCGGCCAGTACCGAGGGGTTCACATCTGCGTAGGGCACCGTGCCGTAGGTGTTCACGAGAGGCTGGAACGCGCCCGGTCGCGCCGCCGCCCGACAGAGAGGTGGGCGGCTGCACCCCGGACGGGCGGCGGAGGCGAACGACGCTCGCTCCCAGGGGGGCGAGGCGTGCGGCGAGGTCATCGACGGCACCCGCCGGGCTCCAGCCGGCAAGCGCCGTGACGGCGCCTTCTTGCGACCATGCTGCTCCTGACCTGCTCCAACTCCGCCTCGCCGGCCAGCCCGTCGAGGTCACCACGTGCCTGCGAGCGACGCCACGTCCGCGGGTTCGACGATCAGCGACAGGCCTCGGCGTACGGCCTCGTGTTCCTCGCTGGAGCCGTTGCAGGGCGGAGCCCGCCGGCCCCGGCGGGGTGTTGTCGAGGCGTTCGGGCTCCACCGTGCCCTCTGCGGCCACGGCGACCAGGACCGATCGGACGCGGCTGACCGGGGAAACCACGGCGATCCGCTCCATGCGTGCGGGGGCCAGCGTGTCAGGCCACGCCATCGAGCACCTCCGCGCCCCGTCCCTTGTCGAGCGGCCACCTCCAGGGCACCACGCACACGCCACGCGTCCGCGGCAAGCGCCGCTGCCGCACCGACGGTCGTTCCCGGCTCTGGGCCGCCCCTCCTGACCAGGGCCAGTCCGTCGCGCCAGAGCCGGTGCCACCAGCGCGCCTCGGCCGCCCAGAGATCGTCGGGGCCCGAGACGTCGGCCAAGAGCCAGGCACTGCGCCGGGCCAGACTGTCAGTGAGGTCGCGCAGTGAGCGGACTCGGTCCAGGCGCTCACCCAGCACGGCCCTTGCATGGGCCGCTGCCGGCGTCCCGGTCACCAACGACGCACCCGACGCAAGGCACCGGGCAACAACGAGGGCGGCGTACGTCGTGGCCCAGCCACCGGCCTCCGGCACGTCCTCGGCAATCCGGTGCGCCAGTGCGAGCTCGAGCCCCAGCACGAGGCCGCCGCGATCGCTCACGCCGGGGTCCCCCCATGGTGAGGCGGCCAGGGCCCTCCGGAGCTCGCTGACTGTCGCCACCGACGACAGACGCGGGACGGTGGCCAAGGAGCCGAGCGCGTAGGGAGCCGGCGCCTCGAAACCTTCGAGTCGCGCAATATCACCTCGCAGGTTGGCAAGCTCGAACGCCCCGGCCAGCACCCGGAGTCTTGACGCGCCGAGGGGAGGGCTCCAGCCGGCGAGAACACGCAGGTTCCAAAGGACAGAGCCGGCTACTGCACGCCCGGCGCCGATCAAATCCAGGTCTGGGCGAAGCTGTTTGGAGTAGGCCGTGGAGGAGAGCACATCGAGCGCTTGTCCGAGTGAGCCCGCTGCAGCCAGCTGGCGGGCCGCCTCTGGGCCGAGGCAATGCTGCACGAGACAGCGGCTCCGAACCTGCGCGGCGACCCAGCCCGCGCTCATGAGGTGGAGGCCCTGCAGTGGTGCCGATGGCGAGCACTCGTCGCACGAGCTCGTCGACCGCGGGTTGTATGCCGAGTTCGGCACGGTCGCCGATCGCCGCGGCACGTCGCTGGGCGACCTCGAGGAGATCTCGACGCTCGTTGGCTGCGCCGGCCAACAGTTCCGCCGCAGCCTCGGCCGCTGGCGTCTCTGGTCGCCTCGCGCGCCGAGGCGACGATCTCGGACGCCTCCTCGGCTGCTCGGGTTCGGCGGGCCTGTGCCTCCTCCTCGGCTCGAGCCACCGTCGCCGCCGTGCCCTCGTTGGTGGCACGAAGAGCAGCAAAGACCGGCTCTAGTTCCATCCGGAGCGCCTCGCGCCGGTCTGCCGGCACCGCTGCTGCGACCGCCGCCGGGCCGGGCACCGCCATGAGGCGGAACCGGCGCAGCAACTCGCTCGGCGTGGGCACGACGTTGCCTCCCCTTAGCCCTCGACCGATCGATCATACGAGCCGACCTGGGCAGAGAGCATGGACGGCCAGTCGCGCTTGAGCTCGCACCCCTCGATGCTGTCTCCGTCGGGCACTGATGCCCGTGCCGCCGTAGGCAGAGAGCCGTTGCGTGTCGGCTCTCTGCGTTTCGCTTCACACGTGTGCGACCAGGTAGGCAGCACAGCTCTCGACGGTTGCCAATTGTGGATAGTCCAGCTCGGGAATCTCGATGCCGGTCCGCTCGTGCAGTCCGATCATGAAATTCAAGAAATCCATGGAGTCGAGGTCGAGCGCCAGGGCCATGTCCTCCTCCGGCCCGACCTCCCCGAGATCGGCTTCGGGCGCCACGTGGCGGAGGACGTCACGCATGATGTCCATTGCTTCTTCTCGAGTCATAGGCCCTCCGGTGCTTGCAAGAGACGGTCGATGGTGGAGAGGAAGAGCCCACCCCGGTGGCCATCGCTCACACGGTGGTCCGCCGCGAGGGTGGCCGTGACGGTCCGGGCTGAGCCGAGCAACCCACCCTCGGCCCACGGCCGTTCGGCAACCCTGCCGAAACCGACGAGCGCCACCTGGGGTGGGTAGATCACGCCGAAAACCTGATCTACGCCGAGATCCCCGAGGTTCGTAACCGTGATGGTGGAATCGCTCATCTCAGAACTCCGCAGCCGGCCAGCGCGGGCCCTCGTGACGAGGTCGCGCAGCATCACCATGAGGTCATCGAGGCCGAGTGTGGCCGTGTCGTGTATCGCAGGCGCGATGACTCCTCCGCCGCGTAGCGAGATGGCCACGCCGACGTGCACCTCGGCCTTCGCCTCGAACTTCTCGTCGACCATCAGGCCGTTCATCTCGGGTACCGTCGCCACGGCACGAGCTGTCGCCTTCAGGAGCAGTACAGGCATCACGAGACGGTCAGTGATGGAGCGATCCGCGTTCACGTGTTCCAGCCACGCCGATGCTCTCCGCATGTCAATGGTCGTTGAGAGGTAGTAGTGGGGTATCTCCCGTTTGGAGCGCGCCATGAGCGCGCCGATGGCCCGTCGCATTGCGGCTTGCTTCGCCGCGGCATCGCTCGTCGGACGGGTCCTCGCGCGGGCTTCGGGCGCGACGGTCGATACGGCTGGACCACTCGCCGCCGCCGCCGGTCGGGACTGGGCTACACCGACCTTCCGAACGTCCGCCTCGGTCACCGCACCCTTTGGGCCGGTTCCCTCAATCGAGTTGAGGTCGACGCCGAGCTCGTCCGCCACCGTGCGCGCCCATGGTGAGGCGCGCACCCGACCAGTTGGAAGCCGTTGCGCGGTGACAGCCTGCTCGACGTCGTGACGCGTGACCACACCGCCCTGCCCGGTGCCAATCACCTCCGCGAGGTCGACGCCCGACTCCTCCGCGAGATGTCGCACCACCGGTGAGCGCACCAGCGGTGTCGTGACCCTGGTCCCCTCCCGCCTGATCGTGTGTTCAGGTTCGGGTTGGACTGCGACTTTGACTGGAACTGCGGCTTTGGTTGGGACTGCGGCTTTGGTTGGGCCGGGCTCGGGACCGCGTCCCTTGCGGGTGCTCGGCGGACCGGTCTGCACCCGGGCAAGCACGGCCCCGACCGGGACCTCTTGGCCAGCGGGCACCACAATTGCCTCGATCATCCCAGACTCGAAGATCTCCACTTCGATCGTCGACTTCTCCGTCTCGACGACAGCCACGATGTCGCCGCGCTTGACCTCGTCACCGACCTTGACGAGCCACTCGGTGACGCGACCGACCTCCATGTCGGCGCCGAGCGAGGGCATGCAGAAATCTCCCATCAGCCCACCAGTGCGTGCACTGCGGCCACGACATCGGCGGCCTGGGGCAGGGCCGCGTCCTCGAGGTGCTTGGCGTAGGGGATGGGTACCTCTGCCGTGCACACGCGGGCGACCGGCGCGTCGAGGTCGTAGAAGCAATCCTCGCTGACGCGGCTCGCCACCTCGGCAGAAAGGCTCCCGGTACGCCAGCCCTCGTCGAGCAACAACAGCTCTATGGGTCTTCGTCACCGACGCCGCGACGGTCGCTGAGTCGAGAGGTCGCAAACAGCGCAGGTCCACGACTTCTGCCGAGACACCCGCCGTCCGCCAGCTCCTCGGCTGCACCGAGCGCGACGCGGAGGGTCCCGCCGTAGGCGACGAGCGTGACGTCCTGACCTTCGCGCCGAACCACCGCGCCCTCCATGGCCACCGCTGCCGAGCTCGTCGGGAAGGTCACCCTTCTCGTTGTACAGACCGGCGTGTTCGAAGATGATGACCGGATCAGGGTCGTCGAGCGCGGGTTGGAGCATGCCGCGGGCATCTTCGATGGTCGCCGGGGCGAGCACTCGGAGACCCGGGATGTGGGCGTACCAGCCCTCGAGGCTGTGCGAATGCTGGGCGGCCACCTGGCGTCCCGCACCAGTCGCCATGCGGATCACGAGCGGCACGCTGAGCTGACCGCCGGACATGTAGTGCAGTGTTGCCGCGTTGTTCAGGATCTGGTCGAGGGCGAGCAGACTGAAATTGACCGTCATGACCTCGACGATCGGCCGCAATCCCCCCAGCGCTGCCCCGATCCCGGCGCCGACGAACGCGGACTCCGACAGAGGCGTGTCACGGATGCGCTCGGGCCCGAACTCCTCGAGCAGGCCCATCGTGACGGCGTAGCACCCACCGTAGTGACCGATGTCCTCGCCCATGCAAAAGACCCGCTCGTCGGCCAGCATGGCTTGCCGAATCGCCTCACGGACAGCCTCGCGATACGTGCATGAGCTCACCGCTCGGCCCCCCTCGTCATGACGAAGCGCTCGTTGAGGTCCTCCACGGGCTCGATGGCAGAGGCTGTCGCAAAGGCCACGGCGTCATCGATCTCGACGGCGATGTCCCCTTCGATCGTCTCGAGCGCACTGTCATCGAGCCCACCGGAAGCCCGAAGCCTCGTCCCCGAGGAGCGTGATCGGATCACGATGCCGCCAACCCTCGATTTCCTCCTTGGAGCGATATCGGTCTGGGTCGTACATGGAGTGGGCGCGGAAGCGGTAGGTCCGCAGCTCCAAGAAGTGCGGCCCTCCGCCGGCTCGCACGCTCGCCGCCGCCTCTTGCGCAGCTTGTGCCACTGCCACCACGTCCATGCCATCGACCTCCCAGGACGGCATGCGGTACGCGGCGGCCTTCAGCGAAAGGTCCGTCTCGGACTCGGTGAGTGAGAGGGAGGTTCCCATGGCGTACAGATTGTTCTCGCAGCAGAACAGGACGGGCAGGTGCCACAGTGCCGCCAGGTTCATCGACTCGTGAAACTCACCCTCGGCCACCGCGCCGTCGCCGAAGAAACAGGCGGTCACCCGCTGGCCTGCGGTGAGGTGATCGGCAAGGGCCAGACCGACAGCGAGCGGTAGCCCGCCGGCCACGATGGCGTTGCCACCGTAGAAGCGGGCACCCACGTCGAACAGGTGCATCGAGCCCCCCGGCCCCGACTGCAGCCGTCGACCTTGCCTTCGAGCTCGGCCATGATCGAGCGCATGGACAGCCCGCGGGCGAGGGCGTGGCCATGCTCACGGTAGGTGGACACGATGGCATCATCGGGTCCGAGCGCCTGCATGACACCCACCGCGCAGGCCTCCTCCCCGATGCTCAGGTGGAGGAACCCCCGGATCTCCGTGGCGCTGTAGAGCTCGACGCATCGTTCCTCGAAGCGCCGAATTCGGAGCATCTCGGTCAGGAGGTGGCGCCCGAACTCCAGATCGAGGTTGTCGGCATGTGCTCAGCGTGCTCATGTGGCGGCCTCGAGCGTCGACGTGTCACCCTCGGGCAGGCCCAGGGCGCGCTGCTTCAGCACCCTTCGGACGATCTTCCCGCTCTGAGTGTGCGGCAGGTGTTCGGCGAAGGCAACGTCCCGGGGGGCAATGGCTGCACCGAGACGCTTCCTGGCGAATCCGATGAGATCGAGGCGAAGTTCGTCGGTCGCGTCCACGTCGTGGTGGAGCACGACATAGGCCTTCACAACCTCCCCCGCCACCGGGTCGGGCACGCCTATCACGCCCGCCTCGACGACAGAGGGGTGCTCCATGAGCACCGACTCGACCTCGAACGGACCGATGAGATGTCCGGCCGACTTGATGACGTCGTCACCACGCCCGACAAACCAGAAATAGCCCTCCTCGTCGCGGCGAGCCAAGTCTCCGCTGACATACCAGCCGCCGGTGAAGCAGGCCTCGTAGCGCTCGGGCTCTCCGAGGTAGCCACGGAACATCGATGGCCATCCTGGCCGAAGGGCAAGCATGCCGTCGGTGCCGTCCGGCACCTGTATTGCCGCACCATCAGGATCGAGGACGATCTTGCCTTCGTCGTTTTCGTCGTTGCGCTCGAGGATCACCGCCTCCACGCCAGGCATCGCCTTGCCCATGGAGCCGGGGTGGATCGTCATGGCTGCGAGGTTTGCGATCATGATCCCACCGGTCTCGGTCTGCCACCAGTTGTCGTGCGCGGGAACGCCGAGAGCCTCATTCGTCCAGCTGACCACCTCTGGGTTGAGAGGCTCTCCTACGCTGGCGATGAATCGGAGTGCTGAGAGATCGTGCGCCTGGGCTGCCTCGGCGCCCGCAGCCATGAGCATCCGGAGCGCCGTCGGCGCGGTGTACCAAACGGTGACGCGCTGATCTGCCAGCGTGGCATACCAGCGTTCAACCTCGAACTCACCCTCGTCGATGATGCTCGTCACGCCATGGGTCAGTGGGGAGATGATCCCGTACGAGGTCCCCGTCACCCAGCCCGGGTCGGCGGTGCACCAGAAGACGTCGTCGGCATGGAGGTCGAGTGCGAGCGACCCGGTTGCGTGGTGCTGGACGACGGCCTCGTGGACGTGGACGGCGCCCTTCGGGGTCCCAGTGGTCCCACTGGTGAAGTGGAGGAGCGCCATGGCTTCGGGGTCCGTCGAGCCGATCTCGTAGGTCCCCGGCATTTCGGCCAGAAGATCTGGAAGGAGGATCGTGCCCTCCGGTGACGGGTCGTCGATGACGAGCACGTGGTCGAGGTTCGGCAGGGCGTCCCGCTGCGAAGCCACCCGCCTTCGGAAGAGCCCCGACGTCGTGACCAGCACTCGGCCGTCGCCGATCTCGAGACGCTGGCGTATCGGCTGCGGCCCAAAGGCCGAGAAGAGGGGGCACAGAACGCTCCGGTGCTTGAGCGTGCCGAGCGCCGCCACGTAGAGCTCGGGGATCCGGGGCAGGAGGACGAAGACCCGATCCCCGACGCCAACCCCCAGGTGATGGAGCGCCTGCGCAAAGCGGCTCGTGAGTTCGGAGAGCTCACCGTACGTGATGTCGCGTGCGCTGCGGTCTCGGCGTAGACATCGGAGCGCGACCTTCTCCCGGGCGGCGCCTGCGGCGTGGCGATCGACAGCCTCGTAGGCGATGTTGATCCCGCCGGCTGGAAGACCGTCGAGCTCCTCACGGGCAGACTCCCAGCTGAACCCGGCGCACGCCTCCTCGTAGTCGACGAGGTTGGGCGCGGGTGCGCCGGGGTCACGAAGACGTGGGGCGATCGATGTCCACTTCACCAACGCATCACCTCCGGCAGCACCGCCCACGATGAACCCGGCGATTCCTGCAGCGCGGAGAAACGCCGGTGACCGTCGTCACAGGGTGCCTGGACCATGCTTGTCACGGCAGTTCGGTGCCACCCCGAGCCGCCGAAGGGCGCGGCGGGCCATCGACCGAGTCCCGGCTCTCGTTGCGCTGTGGGCGCTCAGGGACGGGAACATCCTTCGCCACTCGCTCCAAGATTCCCATAACGACAGCGTTGCTCGTGCCACGTGGAATCTTTGACACGGTGGCGTCCAGGTCGCTCTCTCCGGCAGGGAGCTCGACGCAGATGGGCACGGACGGGTGGACGCGTCGGTGAGCTTCGAGGAGAGATCGCCCGGATTCGTGCGGAACTGCGTCAACGATCACGTCAGCGCCAGCCGCCAAGGGACACGGCTCGCCTCGCAGGGCCGGGCAGTGCGACCAACCGAGCTGGGGACCCGGGCAGGCCAGCACCTGGAACCCAGCTTCCCGAGCCGCATCGTCGGCGTGCCATCGCCCGCCGGGCACTTCGACGAGCAGCCGCGGACGGTCGTGGGTCCCCGGCCACGAGGGTATACGCCGGGTCGTGCCGATGGCGATCCGGACGATAGCGGGGTCGTGCTCCACGACGGCGAATCCCCGAGCTCGCAGCATCGCGATCATCCGGCGGTTCGTGACCAGGACATCGGCCTCGAGGTTCGGCACGTCTCGAGCAGCGGCCTGCTCGACCAATACGTCGAGCAGATACGGCCCCAGCCAACCCCGCGCCGGCTCGGCGACCGTGATGCCGAGCTCCGCGTCGCCGTTGCCAAGGAGATCGTAGGTGGCCTCGCCGACGATCCGGCTCGTGCCGCCCGCGTCTTCCATGTCGGCGATCAATCCAAACCCTCCGCGCTCAGCCACATGCGTCATCTTCTCGACAAACGATTCGGGGGGTGGGCGGCCGCTGAAGAAGCGCCGGTAGACGTCTTCTTCGTTGAGACCCATGTACAGCGCCACCAGCCCTTCTGCGTCCGAAGGCGTGATGGGACGTATCGACAGCGTTCGGGCTCCTGGCAGCATGATGCGACGGGGCCAGCCTTCATCGGGACTGTCGCCGGGAGGCATCGTCATCCGGTCATCCGCGTGCGGGGGGTGTGGTGATCGCGAGGATCCCGAAGCCGGGGCTCTGGGCACGGAGTGTCGGCCAGACTGGCGGCATCGTCGCCAGATCGTCGGCGTCACCGGCAGCAAGGAGAGGACCGTGGAGCTGAGCGCATATCCCATCGAGAAGCCGGATGGCATGAACGTCATCGTCGGTCAAGCGCACTTTGTGAAGACGATCGAGGACCTCCACGAGGCAATGGCAGGAACGAGCCCACAGCTGCGTTTCGGAATCGCGTTCTGCGAAGCTTCCGGTCCCTGTCTCATCCGCTGCTCGGGTAATGACGAAGAGCTCATCGACCTGGCCGCCCGGAATGCCGAAGGAATCGGTGCCGGTCACTCGTTCATCATCTTCCTTCGTGAAGGTTTTCCGGTAAACGTCTTGAACGCAGTCAAGACGGTCTCAGAGGTGTGCACCGTCTTCTGCGCGACCGCGAACCCGGTTGAAGTCGTCGTCGCGCAGACCGAGTTCGGCCGCGGGATCATCGGTGTCATAGACGGCCTCCCGCCCGCTGGGATCGAGACCGACGCAGATGTGGCCGACCGCAAGGCTCTCTTGCGGAAGATGGGCTACAAGCTCTAGGACGGAGGTTGATCATCTGAGCCTCATGAATGTGCCGAAAGTTGCTGTCGACGCGAGCGAGACGGACGCCTTTCGGTGCGGTCAGCGGCCCCAAGCGGCCCCTTGGACGATCGATTCGGCACCGCTGATCGCTGGGTCAACATGTGAACGTCCTTGCCTTGAGATGTCCATCGCGCCGGCTGTCCCTTTCACCATGGCCAAGGTGCCTGGCGCGCCGGTAGGGCCGTTGGTCCTCGGAAGCGGCTGGGTCGCCCTTCCCCGACAGACTCAGCGCACCTCGGCGGTCGCGCGGAAGGCCCGAGCGTGAGCTAATCCGTGGAGCCACCCGATCCCGGGCGTGTCATGGCGACGCAGGCAAGGCGCCCGGGGCAATCCGTGACGCGTCGGTGGTCCAGCGCCAGACGGACCAGGCCGGCCTCGAGGTCGCGCGGGTCGCACTGGGCCTGCTCGGCGAGCCGGGAAATTCGCTCCAGTCCGTCGCCCCCATGTAGGGGGAGAAGTCCCAAGTGGCGCGCCGACTCAGCCGCGCGTCGGTCGAGGGGCCGGCGGGCACCAGGCCATACGCCGCGTAGCTCCCGCAGGAACAAACCGGTTGTGACGGGGCCCCAGCCCGGCAAAGCCTCGAGCGCGGTGGCAAGGGACGCTGGGCTGGTGAAGCGACGCCCGATTTCGCTGATGGCGCCCTCGTAGCGGTCCGCCACCACCTGGGCCAACCTCTGCAGCCGTGTTGCGGTGCGGTAGTCGTAACGGGCGTACCCGCCAGCGTCGAGCAACGCCACCAGGTCCTCATACCGCCAGTTGCCCGCATCGGTGATCCGGCGGATTCCGGCCCGGTCTAGTTGGGTATACGCCCGCTCGGCCAATCGCGCTGAAATGCGGGTGCCGAACAGGGTCGACGCGATGAACCACCGCTCTACCTCGGCGTCACCGGAGTCCAAGTCGATGCCGAGCTCGCTCGAGTACCGGCCGCCGAAGCGGCCGACGACCGCACGGGCGAGTTCCGCCGCCGCTGACCCCGTCACCGCACCGTCGGGACGTTCGTCCCTACCCCAACCGGGCCGGGCAAGAGCAAACTCACAGCGTCGGGTGGGACGGTGGCGCCGACCGCCCGAGCAGGGTACGGAATAAGCCACAGATTCTGGAAGACCGACATGATTCCCACTTCTACAGCTTTGTTCACCGATGTGTTCCGGGCCTCAGTCGCACGGACATTATCCATGGCAGGATCTTCCCGGCACGAAGCGGAAAATCGCGAGCGCATCCGACGAGCGGCTCGGGTCCAGCACGGACGCCCGGGCCATCGCCAGCCGCCACCCAAAAGTCAAGAGACATCCCGGGTGCGTCGCCACCGGTTGCTGTGCGAGACCGATACCGTCTTGGTGGCCATCGATGATCTCTTGTCGACCACACTGCCGGCTCGGCGGTGAGTTGAGACCGAAGTATTCGGGCCCGGCCACACAAGTCGATAGCGCTCGATCGTCGGCGGGCTGGACGCACCTCCGTGCGTACCGCCCCCATCGTGGTGGCGTCAGCCCAGCTCCTCTGCGGTGGGTGCCAGACGGGAAAGGAGCCAATCACCCGCCAAGCGTGACACCTCCTCTAGGGCTCCAGGCTCCTCGAAGAGATGAGTGGCGCCAGGCACCACCGCCAACTGACTCTCACAGTGCAGCTGCTTCTGTGCCTGACGGTTGAGCTCGAGCACGACCTTGTCGTCGCCACCCACGATGAGCAAGGTCGGCGCTCGCACCTGGTCGAGCTTCGATGCCGCAAGGTCCGGACGTCCGCCCCGGGAGACAACTGCGGCGATCGATGAATTGGGCTGGGCGGCTGCCCACAAGGCGGCGCCGGCCCCAGTGCTGGCGCCAAAGTAGCCGATGCGTAATCCCAGCGCCTCGGGCTGCACCTCGAGCCACTCGGTGACCGCCCCCAGCCGCTCGGCCAAGAGCTCGATGTCGAAGACCGCAGCACGATTGAACTCCTCCTCGGGGGTGAGCAGGTCGAAGAGGAGGGTGCCAAGACCGGCTGAGTTCAAGACGGCAGCCACGAATCGGTTGCGCGGACTGTGGCGGCTGCTCCCGCTGCCGTGAGCGAACACGACCAGCCCGGCGCACTCTTCGGGAATCGTGAGGTGTCCGACGATGCGGACAGCGCCGATCTGAACGACCACGTCTTCGTCACGAACTGGCGGGTCCGCGCTCACCACCGCCGGTGGGGCAGCCGTCCGGGTGGCTGCCCGCTCGAGGAGCTGCACGACATCCTCGTCCGAGGTCTGCGAGAAGTCACGATAGAACTGGCCGACGGCGAAGAACGGCTCGGGGGTCGCGAGACAGATCACCTCGTCGGCTACTTCCGCCAGCACAAGGAGCGAAGACGGCGGAGCGACTGGCGCAGCCAGGATCACCCGAGACGCGCCGTGGGCCCGTGCGACCTGACAGGCGGCCCGGGCCGTCGAGCCGGTTGCGATGCCGTCGTCCACCACCACCGCGGTCCGACCGACGAGCGATGCACGCGGACGGCTACCCCGAAAACGTCTGGCCCGCCGCTCGAGCTCGGCTCGCTCCGATCGCTCCACGGCTGCCACCTCGTCCTCGCCGACCCTGGCCATGGCGAGCAGCTCACGGTTCAGGACCCGCACGCCGTCCTCGCCGATCGCGCCCATACCGAGCTCCGGCTGATAGGGCACACCGAGCTTGCGAACGACGATCACATCGAGCGGCGCATCCAATGCTCGGGCGACCTCGAACGCAACCGGCACCCCGCCCCTCGGCAACCCCAGCACCACAACGTCCTCGTCGCCGAGGCGCCGCTTCAGCTGCTCGGCCAGCTCCCGCCCTGCCTCTGCCCTGTCCCGAAACATGACCATCGGCTCACTGTTCACCCATGGCGCCCAAGCCGCTAGGGCCGATGGTCCCGCGGCGGCCAGGGCCAGCGTGCTGGACCGAGGCTCACTCGAAGCGACCGAGATCGTCGATCGGTTCCTCCCGGTGCAGACGGCCAATCGCATCACTCAGGAGGGCCGCGACCGAACACACTTCCAACGCCGGCAGGGGCGCCAATGGAACCAGAACCGTGTCGGTAACGAGCAGGCGGGCGAGCTCCAGCCGGGCGAGCCGATCGGGAGCAGGGTCGAGCAATAGCGCGTGGGTGGCGGCCACGACCATCCCTGGGAGTGCGCCGTGGGCCTCGACCAGCCGGGCAGTCGCCTCGATGGTGGCGCCCGTCGAGATCATGTCGTCGACGACGATCGGCCGGCAGCCTTCGACCTCGCCGACCAGCTCCTCGGCGCGAACACTGGTACCGGACATGCGGCTCTTGCGCACCATGGCGACCGGCAAGCCGGTGACTGCCCCAAAGCGTTCGGCCAGCTTGACCGCGCCCAAATCCGGCGCCACGATCACAGAGCGACCCAGCTCGAGATCGCCGAGGGCAGTGACGAGCCCGGACGTGGCACTGAGCACCTCCACCGGGACCGAACACGTTGCCTCGAACCCGGACGTGTGAGGATCGACGACGACGATGCGATCGGCACCTGCCGCCGTCAAGATGTCGGCGGCCACGCGTCCGCCGATCGCTTGGCCCGGGCGGCTCCGGCGATCCTGGCGGGCGTAGCCGAAGTACGGCACGACGGCGGTCACTCGGCCTGATCCGGCTCGTCGGCAAGCGTCCAACAAGAGCGCGAGCTCCATCAGGTGCTCGTTGACCGGCGGCGCGGTCGGCTGGATGACGTAGACGTCGTCGCCCCGCATGGGGCCAACGATCGGGCAGAGCTCCCCGTCGGGGAACCGCTCGAGTCCGCCCCGCATCGCCACGCTCCCGACGCCCGCCGCCACCGCCTCGGCCAGGTTGGGATTCGCCGTGCCGGCCACAATGCAGAGTGCCACGGCTAGCTCTCTTCGACCGGGTCTCGGGGACAACGCGGACCCACGCCAATCGCTGGGCCTTCACCACGGCTTGTCGCCGCGGCCGGGCGACAAGCCGGGCAGCTCGGTGCGCTTGCACGTGGCCCCATAGCCTGGTCGACGTCCCTGCAGGCCACGCGGGCGTCCTCAGCCGGACCTCCATCCAGTCTGGGCAAAATTCCGATGCGCCTCGACGTGGGAGTCACGATCAGGTCACGGTGCCGTGGTAGCGGGGGACGCGTGGGGGACCCTTGCGACGCCGGCAGAACAGCCGCTGAGCGGCGACCTCACGCGTTCGAGCTTCGCGAGATTGTGCGACGGAGCGTTCCTGCCGTTGCTCCCTCTCGAGAAATCTGAATGCCGCAGCCCCGGAGCTCCCTCTCGCATTTCGCACACCGCCTTTAATGCAAGCCCCCCGCCACGGGCTCCAGTAGGGCCATTGGTCCTGCAAAGGTGGGCCGGATGGCCCCGAGGCACGAGTGCCTCGTCCGCTGATGTTCGGGGCGGCCCGCCACCCAACTCCATCAAGAGCGGAATGCCCGGTTTCAACCCGGCCGACAAACAATGGGACGTTCGACTCTGCTCAAATCAGGGCGAAGGACATAGCTTCGACCTCATGAAGGAGTCTCCCAAGAGCCTGGGCGTGCTCGCCACCGCATTGCGCGCCTGGGTCGGCTTCGAATTGCCAGACGACGAGGCGAGGGCAAACCGAACCGTTGAGTTCGCCCTAGACCTGCATTCGCGTGGCGCCTCCATGGAGGAGACGTGTGCATGGGTCCGTCATTTCAGCTCAAGATGGGCGAGAACGGCATCGAACTCGAGGGGAGCGTAAGTGATGCCTTGGAAGCGCCATCGTCGTCACGACCGCGCTGATTTTCTCTGCCGAGAGTTTGTGGAAGAGTGCGCGGCCTTTCTCGATGGTCGGCTGGTGGAAGCGCTGGTAGCCCGAAAGGCGCCTGTGCCCACATGGGCTTGGTCCAACATGTTGGCCCATGGCTCCATGGAACAGCTGAGGGCCGCCAGCCTTGAAGAGCGTGACCGCCGTAGAGACGAATACTGGGAGTGGCGCAAGAGCCGCTCCCACCTGGCGACCCTCATGCTTGCTTCTGCCCGGTCATTCGGACCCTTGCTGGCTCTCCAACAAGAGTGCGCCCTCATCCCGCTCGAGCTGATGCTGGCCGCGCAATCCGAGGCCGGTATCTGCACCCCGACGGGCTGGGTCGCGCAGGTCGAGGCCCTTCTGCGGCTCCACAGAGACACCTTGCGCGCAATGAATCTCGATCTTGATCCGAATCCACAGAAGGGAGAGCGCCAATGAGGGTGCGATTCCATCGAGAGGTTGCGTCGTTGCCAGAGAGAGGCGCAACGGCGCACTCTTCAGTTCATGTCCTGCGAAACGAGGAGGAACTCCGTGAGGCCGTGGAACGAGCGGCCGAGTTTCACAAGCGAACGGCCACGCTGCTGCGCGCACGCTCCGAGCACTACGAAGCAATCTTGGCCACTCCGCTCGACCATTCCCTTGTCGACTAGGCCGATGCGAGAAGGGCGTCGTGGAGGATGAAATCCCCTACTCGCGTCCCAACTGTTCGGCCATCTTCCACTTACATACAACCTTGGATAGGAGGAAAACCATGGCACTGACACGATGGGAGCCGTTTGCACTGGATCTGCCGGATCGATGGAAGAGGTTCTTCGATTTCGCTCCTGACAGTGAGAGTTGGATCAGGGTCGAGGAGATCCACGAAGATGACACACTCGTAATTCGCGCTGAGCTGCCCGGAGTCGACCCCGACAAGGATGTCGAGATCTCAGTTTCGGACGGCGTCCTGCATATCGAGGGTCATCGCGAAGAGAACAAGGAGCACAAGGACGAGCGCTCCTATCGATCCGAGTTCCACTACGGGACCTTCAGCCGAGACCTTGCCTTGCCCAAGGGAGTAGAGAGCAAGCAGGTCAAGGCGTCCTATCACGATGGCATTCTCGAGGTGCGCATTCCCTGGCCCGTCGCAAAGACCGAAGAACCAGAACGGGTCGCTATCAGTCGGACCTGAGTGATCAGCAAAATTCCACACCTCCGCCTCTCATCCAGCACGGTCCACCCCACCCCCTAACTCCCCCCCCTGGGGGAGGGGTGGACCGACCGTGCGCACCGGCGAGACAGACGGAGGTCCTGGACGCGGCGGATTTCGGTGGCATGAGGAGCCTCCCGACGGAGCGCTCAAGTGGTTTGGGATATGGAGCCGTTTCGAGCCGGTGCCGTCGCAAAGCGACGGCCGGTGACAACGTCGGCTCGGATACGGACAACCCGCGTACCCGGTTCGGCGACTTGAGGGTGGGGAATATGGGTCGTCGGCACGTTCTGGTAATCCTCGATCGCCAGACCCTGTACGAGCACGCTCCAGGTCTTGGACTGATCCCCCTCGACATCGCCGGACGACGTAACCCCGTCCACCTGAAATGCAACGAGCCGAGCATCCACCTGGTGGAACAACCCCTCCCCGATCCGAAGAACCACATCTGGTCCGTGCACGGCGTAGTCGACGGGCAGGACCAGGGGTGCGCCGTCCTTGGGAACACCCAGATGCCCGTGCCGGTGTTCTTTGGCCCCGATGGCAAGAAGGCGACGACACTCCGGCAGCGTCAGAACTTCTGAGCCGCGATCATCGATCCACATGGGATCCATGATCGACGGATTGCCCGAGGGGCCACAAGGGTCAAAAGTCCACAGGGGTTGGCCGCGAAGCGTCGCAACGGCAAGGGTCCAATGACCCTGGGCGCTAATCGACTCGGCTGACACCATGAGAGTCATGACCCGCACCCTCGATTGGGAGCCCCCAGGCCGGGCAGTAACCCGGAGACCCCTGCGGGTGGGCATCATCGCACCACCATGGCTGCCCGTCCCACCCGTCGCGTACGGGGGCACCGAGAACGTCATCGACATCCTCGCCCGAGGCCTGGTTGCAGCAGGCGTTGATGTCGTACTCGTCACGACCGGCGATGCCACCTGCCCCGTGCCGCGCCGTTGGGTGTTCCCCTCTGCGCTGGGAGTTGGCAACGGGGGTGTCGCAGAAGAGGCGTGCCATGCCATCGGTGCGTACGCAATGTTGAGCGATGTTGACATCGTGCATGACCACTCATTGGTGGGTCCGCTATATGCGCCGAGCGTGCCAAGTCCTCTTGTTGTCACGACGAATCACGGACCGTTCAACGAGGTATTGACGCCGGTCTACCGTGCCATCTCCCAACGAACGCCGGTGATCGCGATCTCCCATCACCAGGCATCGGAAGCAGACGGCGTCTCGATCGCAGCGGTCATCCACCACGGCATCGATGTCGAGCGGATACCGTTCGGCTGCGGCGCGGGTGGTTACGCCGCGTTTCTCGGTCGCATGCACCCGGACAAGGGGGTCGAGGAGGCGATCGCGACGGCACGGGCAGCGGGCATGCCCCTGCGGATCGCCGCCAAGATGACCGAGTCTGCTGAGCATGAATACTTCAATGCTCGGGTCGCACCGCGTCTGGGCGGCGAGATCGAGTACGTCGGCGAGCTGAGTCGCAGCGAGAAGTACGGTCTTCTCAAAGAAGCGGTCTGCCTTCTCAACCCCATCCGTTGGGCCGAGCCTTTTGGCATGGTCATGATCGAAGCCATGGCGTGTGGAACTCCCGTCGTTACTCATGATCGTGGATCGGCCTCAGAGATCGTCGAACATGGTGTGACCGGCTTTCTTTGCGATGACGACGCCCCGCTCGTAGAGGCACTGGACAACGTCGCTTCGCTCAGCCGATCCCGTTGCCGGACCGCGGTCGAGCTCCGGTTCTCATCCCATCGAATGGCAGCTGACCATATTGCCCTCTATCGCCGCATCGTCTCTGGCGCTGTGGCTGCTGCGCAGCCAATGCCGGCTAGCCGCAGAAGCCCACGGTTTGGAGAAATCCAACACAGCCGTCGGATGAAGATGTCGGGATCAGCATCGGTGACCTGACGCCGATGCGGAGCTATACGGCCCGTCCTCGCCGGCCCTGCCGGCTTCGAAGCCCGCCGCGTCGGTGAGTACTCTTACCTCCTTCAGAGCAGGACATCCTCGGAACCCCAGTACTTAGGCATTTGAATAGTCAAGGCGGACGAAGAGCAGCGGTTCCGTTCAGCGTGTACGAGCGGGGGTGAGTCCCACCCATCCGATTCATGAAGCAGAAGGTGGCCGATCGGTGACACAAGCGTGGGCCTATGAGGGATCGCCCGGCGGTGGGGCGACGGGCTCCGTGACCCTGGTGGAGGGTGCAACTTTCTGCATATCAGGGCCGAGCGGTGACATCCGAACGGGGGCCGAGCAGGGACTCTTCTTCCGTGACACCCGGTTCCTCAGTCGCTTCGTGCTGACCGTCGACGGCCTCGAGCTGGAGGCTTTGGCTGCGCAATGTCCGGCGCCCTACGCGGGCACGTTCATCGCACGACGACCGCCAAAGGTAGGCACCGCGGACAGCACACTCCTCGTTGTGCGCCACCGATATGTGGGCAACGGCATGCGCGAGGACATCGTCGTGCGCAACCTCGGGAGGGAAACAGCTGGTGTCCTCCTCGTGCTCGCAGTCGACGCAGACTTTGCCGGGTTGTTCGAAGTGAAGGAAGGGAGGGCTCAACGGCGCGATTCCATCGAGTCGAGCGCCGGCGCATCTGATCTGTCGATGAGCTACCAATTCGGCACCGAGAGCCGCGCCGTGCGGCTGTCAGGGGATGCAGAGGCCAAGGCCATTCCCGGACAAATCACCTGGCAGCTTGCTGTGGACCCTCGGTCGGACGCCAGCGTCAGTGTGCAGGTGACCCCTACCCAAGATGGGGTTGAGATCCTTCCTCGTTACGCGCCTGGCCAACCGATCGAAACAAGCCAACCGGCGGCCCGGCACGAAGCGTGGCGCCGGGCCGCGCCGTTGGTCAGCACCCCCGAAGAACGACTCGGCTCTCTTCTGACAACCAGCGCCGAAGACATTGGCGCCCTCCGTATGTTCGATCCCGACCACCCCGATCGCGTCGTGGTGGCAGCGGGAGTTCCCTGGTTCATGACCCTCTTCGGGCGCGACTCGCTGCTGACGAGCTGGATGCTGCTCCCGGTCGACCCGACCGTGGCGCTCGGTACCCTTCAGACGTTGGCCCAGTTACAGGGCGACAAAGTCGACCCGCTCACCGAAGAGGAGCCCGGCCGGATCCTCCACGAGGTCCGGTCGGGCCCTGACGCGGAGATGGCCCTGGGGGGAGGCAACCTCTACTACGGCAGTATCGACGCCACTCCCTTGTTCGTCATGCTGCTGGGCGAATTGCGGCGATGGGGACTGGCGGCCGCAGAAGTGGATGCACTCGTTCACCATGCCGACCGCGCGTTGGAGTGGATGGAGCAATTCGGCGATCGGGATGGCGACGGTTTCATCGAGTACCAACGAGCTACCGACAGGGGGCTCGCCAACCAGGGCTGGAAGGATTCCTTCGACGGTATCAACTTCGCGGCCGGGGATTTGGCCCGACCTCCGATCGCACTCGCCGAGGTTCAGGGCTATGTCTATGCCGCGTTTCTCGCCCGTGCACACTTCGCCCGCGAAGCGCGGGATCTCGACGTCGCCCGCCATTGGTCAAAGAAAGCACACCGGCTGAAGCAGCAGTTCAATGAGGCATTCTGGATGCCGGATCGGGGTTATTTCGCCGTCGCGCTCGATGCCGAGAAGCGCCAGGTAGATGCCTTGGCATCCAACATGGGGCACTGCATGTGGACAGGAATCGTCGACGAAGACAAGGCCCCTTCGCTCGTGCGCCACTTGATGAGCCCCGAGATGTTCACTGGGTTCGGGCTTCGTACCCTCGCCTCGTCGATGGGTGCCTACAACCCTATGAGCTACCACAATGGTTCGGTGTGGCCCCACGACAACGCCATCGTGGCGGCGGGGCTCATGCGCTACGGCTTCGTCGCCGAGGCCCAGCGGATTGTGCTCGGACTGCTCGACGCATCCGAACAGATCGGCAACCGACTGCCGGAACTGTTCTGCGGATTCGACCGACAGGAGTTCGACCAACCGGTGGCCTACCCCACGTCGTGTTCACCCCAGGCCTGGTCGGCGGCCGCTCCGCTCTACCTCCTGCGAACTCTCTTGCGCTTCGATCCCTGGGTCCCTTTCGGGAAGGTCTGGTGTGACCCGGCTGTACCCGAGCAATTCCTGCCACTGCGGATCGACCGGTTCGACCTGGCCGGGAACAAGGTGAGCATCGACATCACCAATGACGGGTGGCATGTCGCAGGACTGCCGGAAGGCATGGTCCTCGAACCTACCGCTCGCCATCCGATCACGGCCACGATGACCGGGCCAGATCTTGGACCTTGATGCTCAAGTGCACGCATCCTCGCCACAGGATCTCCACCGGAGCCCGGTGCCATGAGCTAATGCTGTGACCATCGCTCCCAGGTGCCCGGGTGCACGCGTTGAATATCACTCAGTGGAGGACGACAGAGGCGCCAATCAGGAGGGGGACCAATGACGCTGGGCATGCCGCTGCCTCATCGGACTCCCGTTCGTGGACGAAGGGAGTTCTTAGAGGAGACCTACGAGGCTCTGGTCTTTGATTGGGACGGCACCGTGGTGCCGGACCGCGACGCCGATGCCACGGGCGCTCGGGCACGCCTCGAAGCCCTCAGTCATGCGGGCGTTCACGTCTTCATCGTCAGCGGCACCCACGTTGAGAACGTGGACAATCAGCTTCAGGCGAGGCCATGCGGCCGGGGCCACCTCTTCTTGTGTTGCAACAGAGGTTCGGAGGTCTTTCAGGTCACCGCGGAAGGGCCGGAGCTCCTGGAGCGCCGGACGGCCAGCGCCGATGAGGACCGAGCGCTCGACGTCGCCGCCGCACAGACCGTGCGAGGTCTCCGAGAACGAGGTCTCGGGGCACGAATCGTGGCCAACCGCCTCAATCGTCGCAAGATCGACATCATCCCGATCCCCGAGTGGTCCGACCCCAAGAAGGCAGACATCGGTCGGCTCCTCGAAGCCGTCATGGCGCGCCTTGCTGCAGTCGACATGGCGGACCTGTCCGAGGTCGTCGACCTTGCCGCCGGCTCCGCTCGCGCCGCGGGGTTGGCCGATCCTCGAATTACGAGCGATGTCAAGCATGTGGAGATCGGACTGACCGACAAGTCCGACTCGGCACGCTGGGCGGCCGATTGGCTCGCTTTGCGTGGCATCGCCGGCGAGCTGATTCTCATCGGTGGGGACGAGTTCGGTCCCATCGGTGGTGCCACGGGCAGCGATTCGTTCATGATGGTGCACCCCCTTGTCCGTGCGCCGGTCGTCTCGGTCGGAGTCGAGCCAAGCGGCGTTCCCGACGGCGTCATGCATCTGGGCGGCGGTCCGGCCCGCTTTGCCGAGCTGCTCGATGTGCAGCTCACCCGACGAGCGGACCACCGGGTACCCGGGGTGGACCGCGACCCCGGTTGGGTGCTAACCCTCTCCTCGCGGGTCGGCCAGGTCCGGGTCGCCGAGTCGCTCGGCTGGCTTGGCAACGGGTGGGCGGGAACGCGTGGCTCTCTCGAGGAGGACGGCCCCAACTCCACCCCGCTCCTTCTCGTGGCTGGTGTCTACGACGCGGAGGGGAGGATCCTCCCCGGACCCGTGTGGACCGGACTCGACCAGTCCATTGGCTCGCACCGCCGTACTGAGCAGCGTCTGCTCGACTTGCGCACTGGCACACTGGTCCGCGGCAATCCGACAGGGTTCAGCCTGCGATCGATGCGTTTCGTGTCTGCCGCCTCTCCACACGCCATGGCGCTGAGGGCCGAGGCGCCGGCGGGCCGTATCGAGCCAGGAGATTCCCTACGCCCTCCCACAGGTGTCGACGGGTTCACGCGAGAGGAGAGCCCGGGCGTCGACCTCGCCTTCACAGGCGTTGGCGACGATCGGCTGGCGGTGGCGGCGCAGCAAAGGATCACCGTGGTCGATGGTTACGACGTCGTCGAGCGGTTGGCGGCGTGGGCCGCTCCCCCCGCCGGAGTGGACGGCTCCCGCCTCGCCGGCGAGTACCTCGAGCGGGCAGAAGCTCTCGGCTTCGACACGCTGTTGGCCGAGCACAGATACGCCTGGGCCCAGATGTGGGAGGACGCGAAGGTCGTGATCGAAGGGGATCACGACGACGTCGCCCGCGATCAACTGGCGGCGCGCTTTTCGGTGTTCAACCTGCTCGCTGCCGCAGCCCCCGATGGCGAGGCTGCGGTGGGAGCTCGCGGTCTGACGGGGCCCGCCTATGAGGGGCATGTCTTTTGGGACGCCGACGTCTTCGTGCTTCCGGCCCTCGTCGCCATCCGCCCGGCCTCCGCGCGCGCCATGCTCGAGTACCGCATTCGCCGTCTCCCCGCTGCCCGAAAACTCGCCGAGACAGATGGCCACCTTGGCGCCCGCTTCCCCTGGGAGTCTGCCGGGAACGGACACGACGTCACCCCGGGGCAAGTCCGCGGACCTCACGGCAAGATGATCCCGATAGCGACCGGCGCGCACGAAGAGCACATCGTGGCCGATGTGGCCTGGGCCACCGAGCATTACGCCGCCTGGACAGGAGACACCGCCTTCTTGGCTGGTGCGGGTCGCGATCTCGTGGTGGAGACAGCCCGCTACTGGGCCAGCCGCATTCGACTCGATTCCGCACGTCGCGGACACCTCGATCGGTTGATGGGGCCCGACGAGTACCACCAGCTCGTCGACGACAACGCGTTCACCAACGTGATGGCGCGCTGGAACCTTCGCCGCGGCGCGGAGATCCTCGTCCGAACGGAGGGGAACCCACAAGAGGCCGAGAGCTGGCGAGCCCTGGCGGACTGTCTCATCGACGGGTGGGACCCTGAGCGCGGTGTCTACGAGCAGTTTGCCGGCTACTTCGATCTGGAACCCCTGCTGATGAGCCAGATCGGTCCACCTCCAATGGCGGTCGACATGGTCCTTGGGAGCGAGCGGGTCGCAGGATCGCAGCTCATCAAGCAAGCCGATGTGCTCATGCTCTATCACCTTGTCCCCAACGAGGTGGTACCGGATTCGCTGGCCACATCGCTGGGTTTTTACGAACCTCGCACGGCCCATGGCAGCTCGCTCTCGCCTGCGATCTCGGCCGCGCTCCTCGCCCGCGCCGGGGAACCCGAGCGTGCGCTGAAGCTATTCCGCTTGGCCGCACGACTTGACATCGACGACGTCACAGGCACCACCGCGGCCGGCCTGCACCTGGCCACCATGGGCGGCGTCTGGCAGGCACTTGCGTACGGATTCCTGGGACTGCGGGCGCAAGACGATTTCCTCTCCATCAACCCTTCCCTCCCCGAGGAGTGGTCTGCATTGGAGCTCCGCTTTAGGTTTCGCGGGAGCCGAGTCACCGTACGGGCCGAGCACGATTCGGTCGCCGTCATATGCGACGGTTCAGTTCGCGTGCGTGTCGGAGACGACGAGACCGTGCGCTGCGAACACCCGGGGCGCACATTCGCGATCACTGGCCGCACGCATCCAAGGGAAGAGCAGTCATGAGCATCGTCCTCGCCGCCCTTGACGTCAGTCCGACCGCCCAATCGGTACTCGACACTGCACTCAGAATCGCAGCGTTGACCACTACGGATGTCGAGGCAGTCCACGTCACCACAGCCCACAACGGAGTCGTCAAGGAGCGCACCGACCGTGCTCACGTCCCGTTACACCTACTCCCAGGACCACTCGAACCCGCTCTCCTGAGCGCGGTCGAAGCGCCAGATGTGGTTGCAGTCGTCATCGGCACCAAGGCAGCGGTCAATGACCGGCGTCTACTGGGAACGACGGCCAGACACATCATCGAACGGAGCACCAAGCCCGTCGTCATCGTGCCGCCCGACTTCGTCTGTCCTGATGTCTTCCGCCGGCTCCTCATTCCCCTCGAGGGCACCGAAGCCTCCACCCAGGCCGCGCTCAAGGTGTTACTCCATCTTGTCGCGGCCGATGTGGAGCTCGTCGTCGTCCACGTCTTCTCCGAGTCCACGACGCCCGCAATGCTCGACCATCCCTGGCGCGACCTCGAGATCCTGGGCAAGGAGTTCCTCTCCCGGCACCTGCCTCAGCAAGAGGCCAGCATCGAGCTCCGTCACGGCCACGTGGGAACTCAGGTCGCGGAGGTGTGCGACGAATGCGGTGCCGATCTGATCGTGCTGAGCTGGTCACAGGACAGCACGGCCGGAAGGGCACGCACAGTTCGTCAGATACTCGGCGCCGCGCAGCTCCCCATCTTGCTGCTCCCGCTGAGGGGAGACGAGTCGATCGAAGCCGACACGCCTCACTGACGCCTGGTTCTCGCTTCTTCTCGACTCTGGGTCCGTTCTTTCGACCCGTTCACGCTCTTCAGGCATCCAGCAACTCCAAAAGGGCCGAAGGACTCGGGCACGCGGCGCCGAAATCGGGGTCTGCGACCACATTGGTTTCGACCGATCGCTCTCGGCGCGCCCGGCCCAATCTCGCAGCCTGGCATGGGTGCCCCCGAAACCTCTAGAGCATCCAGACCGCCTTTCGCGGGGTCTTTTGACCCTGCACGCGGCAGTGGTGCGTGGCCGATATGGACTTCGTGGACTGGATCCAGCGCGAGCCAATGCCGTTGCAGATCCGCAGATCGACTCGGATCTCCAGGTGGACCCGGGCGAACCCGTCCAGCGACTCTTTCGCGATTTGCGCAGCTCCCCGCGTTCACCTCGAAAGGAATTGACCCGAACGCATCTCGGTGTCGTGCCCCGTCCACAAAAGGACTCAAGTCCCTATCGACCCTACGACGGGGATGGGATCATCGGAGGGTCGGCCCGGCTGGACCGTGAGATGCCTGGAGTGAGGTCCCGCCGGGATGGGGCGAAGGCTGGCGTGTGATCCTGTTGACGAGGAAACCGGAGATGTCTGGAAACCAGCAAAGTCGGGAGACAGGGAATCAGTACTGGTCGCACTCCGAGGGCTCGGGATCGGGATGACTGCGGACCCATCCCTGGACGCAGAACGCCAGACGGTCGCTGCCGATCTCGCGAAACTCGAGAGCGCGATGTCGCGGCTGGAATCCAGCCATGGCGATGACATCTCTTCGGTCCGACCGGAGCACCGGGCGGACGCGGTGAACCTCACCCACTACCTAGCGCTTCGCCAGAGTGACGAGCGGTCCTTGCAGCGCAAGCTAGGCCAGCTCGGTCTGTCGTCTCTCGGGCGCTGCGAGCCGCACGTCCTCGCCACCGTCGAAAGCGTGCGAGCGGCTCTCGGTACGACGACCACCGTGCCGGTGCCCTCACCGCTCAGTTTTAGGGCCGGACGAGGCGCCCTCGATCGCAACACGGACGCTCTGTTCGGGCCCCGGCCCGTCGGGAGGGTTCCACGGATCATGGTGACGCTTCCGAGTGAGGCTGCCACGGACTACGGGCTCGTCCGTCACCTGGTCACGCTGGGGATGGATATCGCCCGGATCAACGGCGCTCATGATGGCCCCGAAGCGTGGGTGCGCATGTCCTGCAATGTTCGGAAGGCGTCGGACGAGGTCGCCCGGCCGTGCCGGATCTCCATGGACCTGCCTGGTCCAAAGATGCGCACCGGACCCCTGGCCGAGGGCCCGCAGGTGGTCCGTTTGCGCCCTCAACGAGACCTACGGGGAGTAGCCGTCGCACCCGCAGAGGTAAGGCTCATCGGAAACCCGACGATCGCGAACGACACGTCATGCGCCCTTCCCGTCGACTCGGCATGGTTGGAGCGGCGCGAGCCGGGGGACGTGGTTGAACTCGTCGATACCAGGGGCTCGCACCGGCAACTCCAAATTGGCCAATGCGACCGAGGCCAGGCGACCGCCCTAGTGTGGGACACGACCTACGTCGAGACCGGCTGCATTCTAAATTTCGACGGCGAGTCCACTATGGTGGGCTCCCTCCCGTCACTACCCCAGCACCATTTGTTATGTGTCGGCGACCGCCTGCGACTGACGGAGTCGTTGGAGGCGGCGGAGCCATGGCGACACGGCCAACCTGGGATGGCACGCATCGGTTGTACGTTGCCTGCCGCCTTCACCGCTGCACAACCAGGCCAGCAGATATTGCTCGACGACGGCAAGCTGACTGGCGTCATCGAGAGCGTGGACCCTGGCGAAATCCTCATCCGGATCGATCGCGCATCTGCACGCGGTTCGAAACTACGGGCAGAGAAGGGCATCAACCTCCCCGAGAGCGATCTTGCCGTGGACGCCGTGACAGACGCCGACCTGCCCCTTCTCCGAGTGGCGGCCGCCCATGCGGACATGATTGCCGTCTCGTTCCTCCGTCATGAGCGCGACGTCGACCTCGTGCGAGAGTATCTCGGTCGAGTCGGGGCGGAGAGCTGCGGCCTCATTCTCAAGATAGAAACCGGCTCAGCATTCACCCGGTTACCCGAAATCCTCCTGCACGCCATGCGGTCGCCGCGCGTCGGCGTGATGATTGCCCGCGGCGATCTGGCCGTCGAGGCCGGATACGAGCGGCTGGCCGAGCTCCAAGAGGAGATCCTGTGGCTGTGCGAGGCTGCCCACCTGCCGGTGATCTGGGCGACGGAGGTGCTCGACCAAGTAGCGCGCACCGGCCATCCCTCGCGGGCCGAGGTGACCGACGCAGCTATGGCGCAACGTGCCGAATGCGTGATGTTGAACAAAGGGCCGCATGTCGATATGGCCATCGTCATCCTCGACGACATCCTGCGCCGCATGTCAGGTCATCAGCGCAAGAAAACGGCCTTGCTGCGTCCGCTGTACAGCTGGGGTGAAGACATCAACTAGGGCACCTTGCAGTGACGGGGCCGAGATGTCGAACAGGGCGTGGGCCTGTTAGGAGTTGGCCGCAACGTCCCCCTGTGGTGGGCGGACGAGCCCCCCGATCCCCACTGCATCGAGCGCCGCCACCGCAGCGTCAACGGCTTCGGCGAAGAGACCGATTTCGGTGGTTCGGGTTCGTGCCATTCGAAAGGGGGCACCCCTCGAAGAGTGAACGCCGCCGCCGTCCAAATGGCCCGGGCCGGACGCAGAAGCGACGTTTCTTACCCGACGGTCGTGTTCAGGGCGTCCGTGATGTCCTTGATCGCTGCCTGCTCGGACTCACTGACTTCTTGACCGTGCTCCCGGTGAGCGGCTGCGACTTTGTGGGACAGCGTGACGATGAACCGGCGATATTCGTCGACCTCTCCCGGCGTGGCCTTCGTCTCAAGCAGAGCGACCGAATCACGCAGGTGTTGCAGGCTGTGCTGCTTGAGCTCGTCTGGAGAGTGATAGTGCGTGTGATCCCGCTCAGGTTTCGCCGCGACTATGTCATCCAAAAGTTCGCTCTTGCCGTGCTGCTGGCGTGCCTCGACGTAGGCCTTGGCCATGGCGATCGTCTCGCGAAAGGAGCCTCCCCGTTGGGCGGTGACCACGATCATGCCGGCACTTGGTGGCGCTTCTAGGATTAGCTGCCATTCCTCAGCCGTGAAATCAGACTTCGAGGTCATCGCCAAGTCTCCGATCTCTAGAATGCGGTCCGTTGCACGCACCGTAGCGTGCACCTTCCTGACGGCGTACGGGACGACCCCTTAGACGCTGTGGCCCACCACGCTCAACGGTGCAGTTTGCGGACTCCGTCGCTTATAAGGAGTCGTGTCTCTTCAGAGCTCGCGCAATGCGTTGGCCAGCGGCTCGAGCAGTCCGGGATCAAGGGGCGGTCGGAGGTAGACGATGCCTAGCTCGGCACCGACTTCGGCCATTGCGGCGGCCTGTTCGGCGGCGGCCTTGGGGTTGTCGGCGAATACGTGGCTGGAGAGGAGGATCTCTTTCGGTTCGCGGCCGAGGTCCTCGCAGTGCCGATAGAGGATCTCACGCTTTCGGGCGAACTCGCCCGGCGTGCCACCCACGAAGTTCCAGTGCTGGGCGAATCGGGCTGCGGTGCGCAACGTCCTTTTCTCCCCACTGCCGCCAATGCAGATGGACGGGTGGGGCCGCTGGATCGGCTTGGGTTCGTTAGGAGCATCGCTGAGTTGGAAGTACCGGCCTTGGAAGGTAGTCGTCTCCTGCGTGAAGAGCCCGACGGTCACCTCACAGGCCTCCTCGAAGCGGTCGCTGCGCTGTGCCGGCGTGCCCAACTCGATGCCGTAGGCCCCCGACTCCTCCTCGTTCCACCCAGCCCCGATCCCAAGTTCCAGACGTCCCCCAGAAACGATGTCGAGGGTGGTCGCCATGTTGGCGAGGATCGCAGGGTGGCGATAATGGATGCCGGTTACGAGAGTTCCCATCCGCAGACGGGTCGTCGCCTGCGCAAGCGCCGTCAGCGTGGTCCATCCCTCCATGCAAGGTCCGGTGCTGTCGGAGAAGATGGGACAGAAATGGTCGAAGGTCCAGCCTGACTCGAACAACTCGATGTCGTCGGCCTCCTTCCACACGGCGAGCATGTCGGCCCAAGTCGTATCCTGCGGCGAAGTCTTGAATGCGAAGCGCATACGCACACGCTACGTCGACATCCCGACGGAGGTGCGGGTCGCCTCGGTGCGTTTTGCGACACCCTCTCCCGGTGAACTTGGGCAGCCTCCGGCACTCGACCCTGACATGGCGTGACTCCCGAGTTCGGCGTCTACGGTGACTGAACGATCCGTGTCGAAGCGGACGCGCATCCCCCCAGTGCCGATCGGAGAGGATCTTTATGAAAATAACGATTATTGGTACAGGTTTCATTGGCTCAACGCTCGGGCGAGCTCTTTCGGGATCGGGACACCAGGTCACCTACGGATCCCGACATGTCGATGATGATGAGATCGCAGCAGGAACAACTGCAAGCGTCTCAAGTATTGGCGAGGCACTGCGCGACCCAGAGGTCATCATTCTCGCCATACCAGGCGCCGCGGTTGCCGATCTCACCGCCGAGCACGGGTCCGCAATGGCCGGCCAGCTCGTAGTTGACGCCACCAACCAGATGGGTACCGACATCGCCAATGCGAGGGCATCGCTTCCGTCGTCGGTTCGATATGCCCGTGCGTTCAACACTCTCGGCGGGGAGAACCTGGCTGACCCTGTGTTCCCCGACGGAAGAGCCGACATGTTTTTTTCCTCTCCAGAAGAAGACCGGTCGACGGTCGAAGGAACGATTGAGGGCGTCGGTCTACGGCCGGTCTACGTGGGGGAAGGTCAAGAGGCACTCATCGACGCCCTCTTTCAGTTGTGGATTGCGCTTGCAGTCAGGCAAGGGCGAGGGAGGCGGCTTGCGCTGCGATTGCTCGAAGGCTGACTAGCGCCTCATTCCGGCGAACCGGGACGCTCTGGTCATAGGATCTTGAGTGTGAAAAATGGTTCGGTGAAGAGCCGAGATGATGGGTCTCGGTGGTCGCTCTGGTCTCGAGATTCTCTCCTGTCCATCGGGTCACGCAACTCGGTCTTGTCGGTGGGGTCAATCGGTTCTGTGCTCTCCATTGGCGGCGTAGGGTCCGCAGGGTCCGTTCTCTCGATCGGATCCTTCTTGTCGGCGGTGAGCATCATGTCAGGACTCTCATGGTTGTCCGTGATGGCGTGGCGATCGATGAGATCGATTGCTGATTCTGGTGCGAACCGCTAAGTCGCTCTGGTAAGGGTGATAGCCCCGGGGCCGGCGAACTGAGACAGGGCGGTCCTTCCACTCATGCCAGGCCCAGCTGCCGCACAATCCCAGCGGAGTCGCCGAAACCCCACCGTTCGACCGCCTGGCCAGATGCAAA
The DNA here is from genome assembly GCA_963725895.1 of uncultured Acidimicrobiaceae bacterium. Taxonomy (GTDB): domain Bacteria; phylum Actinomycetota; class Acidimicrobiia; order Acidimicrobiales; family RAAP-2; genus Bog-473. The sequence continues at coordinate 1,172,530 of CAVSAJ010000001.1, forward strand.
ACGAAGTGCTCCCATCGCATCGAACTCGATCTTTCGGCCTGTCGGAGCAACCCCGTGCAGCGAACCTTCGTGGGTTCCAGTGGCACGTATGAACGAAACCGCTCGATCGCCTTCGCCAACCAGCCAAATGATTTTCTCTCGATAGTCGGGAAACGCAGTACGCAGTGCGGTCACCGAAGCTCGGTAGCGCTCGGGACCCGTGCCTTCAAGGTCGGATTGGTCAATGTGATCAACTAAGTCTTCGCTGATCAGTTCGTCGATGAGATCGAGACGCCCGTTGTTCCAGATCTCGTCCGTAATGCGGCGCAGGAGCGCCTTCGACTCCTCAGTCTGACTCGGCATCGCGGATCTCCTTCCACTCGATCGGCCATTGTTGCCTCGTCGTGGGGCACCTACCAAGAGTCTCAGCCGACCACTTACCGGCGTTTGATTCGGGGGCACCTAAGTACCCTCTTTGCTCCGCTCTGCCGACAAGGCTTGGTTAGCTGCGCGAAGTTCGGCATATGTGTCGGGTGTCGGTGCCGTGACTTCTCGTTTTGCCGCTCTAATCAAGACCGTCTGGGCTCGTAGCACGGATTCCGGCATATCTTCTGCCGGAGAGGCGCTGCTCGTTTCCCCGATCACAGAGCCCTTTGACGAATAGCCAAACGCTGCGGAGCCGAGAGCGCTGCTTTCATAGGCATCACTACGGTCGATTTGTTGGTCTAGGCGCTCGAGCAGAGCCAGCAACTCATTACGCGAATCGACCGAGGGATCCCTCAGATACCTCTCAATCGACTGTTCCACCTTGGCGAGGTCCAGTTCAAGAGTGGCATCCACGGAGACGTCTTCGTCCCCGTCGGCCTGACGCTTTTGACGACCAAACATCACACCACCCTCCAGCTGTAGCGAGGTCAGATGTACAAGTTTGTCCAAGTCCCACCGAGCTAGCCGCAGGCCCACGTCGGGTTCGCCGCTCCCCGAGCCGCCAGACTGCCGGTAGGGTCCAGGACCGAGCCGAGTGACGTATGGCGGACCATGGGAGGCACCGATGACGAGCCAGGGTGACGGGCCGCAGAATGAGCAGGTCCACGAGTGGGGCGAGGCCGTGCCGGCCTCGTCCGGCCGGCCCAAGCCGGGCGACATCATCACCGAGTCTGGCCTGGCCATGGCCCCGGGTCCCCTGGTCGGCCACGACGTGTCGACACCGCTCGAAGAAGATGAGCCCGAGCACACTATCCCGCCGGGCCCGCTGTGGGCCATGAAGGAGCGCCGACACATCCAGTGGCACCTCCTGCCGGCCCACGAACAGCACGATCGGATCCGGGAGTGTCTGGAGGCCGACGACTACACCCTCTACTGCATCGACGACGGGCGGCACCACGCCATGATCGGGCGGCGCGTCGGCGCTTCGCCCAGCGGTTGCGAGTACACACTGCTTGGCCGCATCTCCCGCCGGCGCTACGAGGAACTGCGGGACGAGGTCGTGCTGCTGGTCAACTGCTTCGACACGGCGACCGAGATGCGACTGTGCGGAGTCGCCGTCGAAGAGGACATCCGTTCGTCCAACGTCTTTGACGTCGCCGAATACGACGGCATCGACGACGTCCCCGAGGACTACCGGCCGGGCTCACCGTTCCACCACTTCCGCCAGGAGCTCGAAATCACAGCCTAGGAGTGACGGCACCGGGATCGCTAAGGGCCCCGTCCGAAAGTGCGGAGGTCTCCCAGTGTCCCGGCAATGTATGGAGACACTCTCAGCCAGTAATCGCCGGTGCCCTACGCCCTCAGCTATCAGTGATCACTGTGCTGGTCCGGCCCCGACCGTGACCGTGGCGCTCTGCTGCTGGCCCGAGAGGTCCAGGTAGCCAATCTGCACGGACGCGCCGGGCGCTTCACCCAGAAGCAGGTCAGTGAGGGACTCGGGTGAGGTGACGGCTTGGCCGTTGACCGAGGTGATCACGTCGCCGGGAGTCAGTCCGGCCTGTGCCGCTGCGCTGCCCGGGACGACCTCGGAGATCTCAGCACCTTGATAGCCGAAGAAGGGACTTTGGACCGAGACACCCAAGAAGGCCGTCGAACCGATGTGGACGGCACTCGACGCCCGTCCTGATTCGATCTGCGCGGCTACGGCTAACGCCTCGTTGATGGGGATCGCGTAGCCCTGATTCGCCGAGGGCTGGAACTGATAGGACTCGGAGGCGGCGCAGGTCATGCCGATCACCAGCCCAGCGCTGTCGACCAGGGCACCACCGGAGTCGCCGGGGATGACCTCGGCATTGGTCTCGATCAGCCCGGTCAACTGCTCTGTGGCACCGCTGACCTGGTCTTGGGCAGTGATGGATTGCCCGAGGGCGGTGACGGATCCCCCGGCGTAGCTCGGGGTGCCCCCGGTGCCTTCGGCGTTCCCAACGACAACGGCACCGTCGCCCACTTTCACGGTGGACGAGTCTCCCGGTTTGACTGTGTGGAGCCCGGAAGCGCCGCTGAGCTGGAGGACCGCAACGTCCTGCGAGCGGTCGTAGCCGACGACGGTTGCGCTGTAGGTCTTGTGATTACCCACGTCAACGACGCTGATCGTGGTGGCACCCTCAACGACGTGGTTGTTGGTCATGACTTCACCCTTGGAGCTGAGCACGATGCCGGTCCCCGCACCCTCCACCGCTTGGTAGCTGTCAGTGACGTTGATGTCGACCAGTGCAGGGTCCGTGGCGGCAGCGAGGGCCGCCGCTTTCGACGGTGCGCCCGAAGCAGAGGAGGCCCGCCCGCTACTCGGAACGGTCGAGCTGGGCGAGGTCTTCGGGGCACTCGACGTCGATGAAGACGACGAGACCTCGTAGCCGACCAGAGCACCGACGACGGCGGCGACGAGCACCGCAGCAGCCGCAAACTCGATTCGGACATGGCGCCGGTGAATGCGCTGGTCCCTTGATCGGCGCTCGGGTTCCTGTTGTGTCTCCATGCTTGTCCCCGCGAGGATGCTGACGCCTTCTGAAGACTCCTGCATGGATCGAAGGTAGGCCCGACGCGCTGATTCTTACAGAGTCAAACGTCCCCAATCCCGGTTTCGCGGATCCCCGAAGGCAGGCCCGGTCTCCGTGCGAGGGTGCCCAACTCATGCCGCCCGGGGCGCCCTCAATGCATCCAGCTCGGCACTGACGGCCGGCCAAATCCATTGTGGGGCGACTATCCCCACCCTCTGCCACGCGCGGATTTATTGCACCGAAGCGCGCACGTTCCACGCGGTGCAGCCATTCTTGTAGCCTTCAGAATCAGTTCAGCCCTGTGCTACGTGATGCAGTTGAACACCGCGGCGCACTCGACCTGCGTATTTGAACGCCGGCATTCCGTCAGATGTCCCACTCCTCAGATCCGCAGCTTTCGGGTTCAAATCCGGAGGGGCGCACCACGTGCGCTTGTGTGTATTGACTGGGCTGATCCTTTCTAGATCAGTCTCGCCTGATCGTTTCTAAAACGATCAGGCGCACCACGTGGGTGTGCTGTCACGGCTGATCTGTCTCAGATTGATAACGGCTGATCAGCAACCCAGTAACGGGTAATCTGTGACGCAGTAACAGCTGATCCTTGACACCCGGGCCCCCGCCGGTCTGCGTTGCAAGAGCCGCGGAGGAGGTGGGCCGAGTGCTCGCGGAGCTCAGCAAAGTGGAACAGCGTTTATGACGCGGTCATCGCCGTCATCCGAGAGGGCCTGACCGTCAGCGAGGCGGCGATCGCCTATGGGGTGAGCGTCCCCACCATCCATCGGTGTGACGCGCCGCGATGAAGAAGGCGCCTGCCCGCGCTCGACGAGCGCTCGGCGTCAACGTTCGGGCGATGGCGGCCGGGACGAGACATGTTCAGGCCCTCCGGTGTCCGGCCCGGCTCCTCTTCGGCTTGTCGCTCGAGTGCACGACACCAGGCCGACCCGGCCTTTTTATCGGCGGTGGGGTGGGGACCCGCAGTCCCCCGTGATTCAGCCGAAGTACTTGCGTACGAGCTTGGCCGGAGCCGTGTAGGACGAGCCCGACAGGATGGCGGTGTTCGATCCCGCCGGCGAGGGAAGCCCCTTTTGAAGATCGAGGACCGGATCCAAGATCCCGCCCTGCCCGCAATTTGCGGCACCTGGCACGGCGAACGAGTTGTCCACAAGGGTCATCCCGGACACGGTGATCAATCCCTTGGACGTGGTCGCGACCGTCCCGGGCGATCCGCTGATCGGGGTGTTGGGCCCGGGAGGATTGGTCGTGCCGGTCGTCAGGTCGAGGACGATCCGGCTTGTTGCAGCGCCAATGGTGCAGTTGGGACCGAGCAGTCCTGTGGGCGTACTCACCAGGACGTCGATCGGTAGGGTCAGGCCTGGCCCGCTCCCCACCAGCAGGTTTCCGAGGTTCACGGAGGGCCGCCCGAGGAGCTGGGGGGTGACCGTCACCGCCAGCGCACCCCCACCGAGCCCCGGGATACCCGTCACGCCGCCCGGAACCGGGATCGCCGGCGACTGCAACGCCTGGGTCCCGTCGTCCGGGAGTACGACGACCGGTTGGTCCGACTTCTTGTATCGGAGGCCCAGGGACAGCGTCGTCGGGCTCGACGACGTCACCGTGGTGGATCCGATCTCGAACGTCGTGCTCGTCGTCGACGAGAACAGACACGTGGCCACTGCGGTGACGTTGACGGGACAGTGTGCGAAGTCGGCCAGGTCGGCGGGGACTCCCCCCGATGGAGCCGATGTCGCTCCCGCCGTCCCACCCGCGAGCACCAGCAGCGACACGCTAAGGAGAGCCACGGCCCCTGCCCGGACGAGGAACCTCGGGCCACCTCTTAATACAGAACGGCCACCCATGCCGAGCTCCGAAACCACGCTCCCACCTCCCTTGCCCCCAGGAGTCCGGCCGGTCGTACCGGTCTCACCAGTCGAAGGGAAGCTACCCGCGCCCCCTCCGGCCAAACATCGGACCGAGACGGTACGTGGTGGTCGGCCGTCGCATCGGGACATGATCAGAGCAAGGTCACTTGGTCGATGAGCCACCTTCCGCCCGAGCTAACCAGGGTGATCTCGATCTGGCTCCGGTCGGTCGTCGGCGTCGCCTGCTTCGAGTTGGCGATCTTCTGGTCGAGAAGCACCAGGACGACGGCTCGCGACGTGCTGGCTGACACCAGCCCGGCCGACACCACGCCGGCGTCCGCCGTCGCCTTGTACTTGGTGAGGGTGGACTTCAGCGCGTCGCTCGATTCGGTGAACCTGCGACGGAAGGAAGGTGTCGAGTTGGCGACCACGACGCCGAAGTCGCGGCCGAGATCACGGTAGTTGTAACTGGCGAGCTGGACGGCGTCCGTCCTGGCGGCGGCGAGAGCGCTGGTGCGGGAGCTGCCGAGAGCATCCTGGTTGCCGAGCGCCGACAGGGAAAGAGCGAGGGCCACCGACAGCGCCACGACGACTGCTGCCACACAAAGGAGAGCAACATTCGATCGTGCCCATTGCCTCCATGTCGATCGCGGCTTGAGCGCGAGCGTTCCGACCTCATCGGATTCGGGATCGTCGCTTCCCTCGGCATCGTCCGAGATGGCGGGGACCGTTGCCCCGAGGTCGAGGTCGGTCAGTTCGAGGTCCACTGCAACGGGTTCCACCGCTATGGGGTCCGCCGCCGCCGAATCCGCTCCCAAGGTGTCCTCGGCCGCCGAATCCGTTCCCAAATGGTCCGCCGCCGCCGACGAGTCGGACGCCATCGCGGACTTGCCCTTTGACTTCTTGGGTGCTGTCCCCTTCGCCGCCTTGCCCTTTATCGGCTTGCCCTTCGAGGAGCGCGAGCCGTCGAGCTTTGCCATGGTCGCCGTGGACCGGCCGCTGGCCTCTTCGCCCGTCGCTCCGATCCCCCCCGCTCCACCGACACCGTCGTCAAGTCTCATGGCACACTCCCATGTTGGTATTCGACTGGTCCATCATCAACGAGTGGGACCGTCGGGACCCTCGTCGGGGCCGCTGGTGTGGCAGGATGCGACGTCGGTCAACGTCAGCATGTCCGGATCGAGCTCAACCGGGACATCCATGGTCTCGTTCGGGCCGGGTTCAGCCTCGATGGCGTCGGCCATCTCGTCCATGCCGATCGGTCCCTCCGGCCGACCGGCCAGGAACTGCTCGACCACCGGAACCCTCGAGGTGGTCATCTCCTCCTTCGAACCAAAGCCCACCAGCCTCGTCCGGAAGAGCAGCCCAAGATAGTGGGCGGTCCTCTTCACCGACTCGATGTTGTGGCTGATGATGAAGAAGGTCGACCCGGTCTCCTCGTGCACGTTGTTGATGAGACCGTCGAGATAGGCAACCCGGACCGGATCGAGGCCCGAGTCGGGCTCGTCGAAGAAGAGGATCTTCGGTTCGAGGACCAGGGCTCGGGCCAGGCCCGCGCGTTTGCGCATGCCGCCGGACACCTCTCCTGGAAGCTTGTGGAGGTGGTTGACCAGACCGACCAGCTCGGACTTGTAAAGGACAATGTCACGGACCTCCCTTTCGGTCTTGTTGGTGTGCTCGATCAGAGGGAACGCGATGTTGTCGAACAGGTTCATCGAACCGAAGAGGGCGCCGTCTTGGAAGAGCACCCCGATCTTGCGTCGGATCCGCAGGATCTCCCTCTCGCGGACGCCGACCATCGGTTCGCCGTCGATGTACACCTGACCCGCTTCGGGCGCCAGTAGCCCGATGATCACCTTCAACAGAACCGATTTCCCCGTACCCGACGGACCGAGGATCGCGGTGGTCTTCCCCCGGGGCACGTCGAACGTGATGTCGTCGAGGACGACGTGGCCGCCGAACCGTTTGGAGACGCCCTGAATCGAGATGACCGGGTCGGGGACGCGTGCGTGCTCGTCAGGCAGGAGCATCAATGACTCGCTGTTCAGGATCACCGCTCCTTTTGCCAACTTCGACCCTCCCTTTGCTCGAATGGTTGCCAAGCGCTCATTCCTCGTGCGCTTCAGAAACTGAAACCCGGTGGTGGTCCGATCGGAAGTCCCAGGGTGACGATGGTCGTAGTTGCAGAGAACTGCGCCCAGCCCGGCTCGGCTGCGATCGGGTTCGTCCCGCCGTTCAGGTAATACAGCCCTTCGCTCTGGTCTTTGAAGATCGAATCCCACCCACCGGCATAGGTGTTGAGGCTTTCCGCCAAGAAGGGGCTGCACGGAGTGCCATCGGGACTGGGGAAGAACGCGGGGACGGAGAAGTCGTTGCTGAACATCGTGCTGGTGGCGTCGGCCAACGCGCCGGTCACCGGTTGTGGCGGAGTCTGGGGTGAACGGTCGTCGGCATTCGGAGGGATCGGGGGAGTCGGCGCGGTGGCGGGCAGCCCCGTCGCCTGGGTCGAGAGGGTCACGGTCGTGGGGGCACCCTGGCAGGTGAACGTCGAAGTCGACGGCGGCGGTGGCACCTCGCTCACCGTCGTGACCGCTGCGGTCGACACGGTTGCTTCGAGTGCGCCGTCCGCGGCCACTCCGGTCACCGTGAGCGAGGTCGTCCCGTAGGGGGTGAGGCTCACCACGTAGGGGAAGCACTCGAACGTCGCGGTCGAGTAGTCGCTGCAGCTGACCCCTTCGGGGTGATAGCTGCCGAGGGCCGGCGGCGGTGTCTCGCTGGCCGGCGAGGGTCCGTATTGGGCCTCGATCTCGATGCACTGGCCTGCCGGCCAGCTCGCCGACAGGCAGCTCGCCCCCCCCTGGTTGTCGCAGAACACGACGTCCTGCGGAGCGATCTGAGCGGTCAGGCTCGGCAGCTCGAGCAGCCCCGTCACCCATCCGGTGATGTCGTAGATCTTCGACTGCCACGGGTAGAGGTTGAAGGTCTCGTTGTCGGCCGTCCAGACCAGGTGGTTGGCCGTCCACTCGTCATATCCGGCGAGGACTTGTCCGTTGGTTATTGCGGCGAGGAACGGGACACCGTAGCTGGCGCCCGGCGGGTTGGTGGCCGCCGGAACCGGTGGTGGCGCGCAGGCCGGCATGCCCGGGGTATCCGTCATCGCGGTCAACCGCGCCTGCGCACTCCCACTGTCCCGAACGAGCTCCGCGTCCACGGCGGCCAGTCGGATGGATTCGAGGGAGCGGACTGACGGATGCGCCGACCGCGCCCCGTCCACGGCGACACCGGCTCCCGTCGGGTTCCGTGGCGACGATCCCGTTTGTGCGGCGATCGGGACAGTGACCACCACGACGCAAAGAGCGAACACCGCCGCCCACAGGAGACGTGAACGGATCACTGTCGCGATCCTCTCGGGCCCGCGTCCCGCGGCGTGGGTGGACGATGCACTCGGCACCGTCCACCCACAGTTGTCAACCTGTCACGAGCACCTGGGCCCGACACGATGGACACTCCTTGCCGCGAGACGGATGGTCAATCGGTCTAGAACGGAGGCGGGCCGGGGGCGGGCTTCTCGACGAGCGTTCCGGTCGTGGTGGCCGTGGTGCTGGTGCACCCCGAACCACTCGTTGGGATCGGGGCATTCGTCACCGTGACGGTGTTCGAATCGTTGTACTTGCCCTTCACCTTGACCGATCCCGACGGAGCGGCCGTGATCGTGCAACCGGAGAGGACGCTCGACTTGAACGTGGCCCCGTCCTCCGGGATCTTCAGCTTCTGTGTCGTCGACGTCTCAGAGAGCTTCCAGGTACCCGTCGTCGTGATCGTGTCCGTGCCACCCGAGGAGTCGGTGCATCCGCTGATGGTGGGCGGAGACGACAGCTTCACCGAGTCCGTTGGCGACGACGGAACTGTGCCGCTGGCCGAGAAGCTGGTGCAGGTGACCGTGATCGGTATCGAGTCGATGTCACCCTGGAAGGTCATGTCGGTGCCGGATTTCAGCGCCGCCTTGATCTTCGTACCGGCCGGCTGGGTGGCTGACGCAGCCATGGTCAGGCCACAGACGAGCGCGCCCGTGCCCACGAAGCCCATGATGGCCATCGAGACCACCGATTTAGTCCATCGTTCCCTCCCTGGCGGTTGCCCTGTCCTTGTCTTCACGGTTCCTGACATGTGACCTTGATCCTCCTTTGTTGGCTGTCTTTCGCTTGTTGGTTGTCTTTCGCTGTAAGACCGTGGTTGGCGTCGCTTGGTGTCGTCGACATCCATTCGGGTGGGCTACGGACCCGGCTGGTAGAGCGAAGCGGTGACGGGAAGGGTGGCGCTGGCCCCACCGGCCGCAAGCGGCAGACCGGCGATGGCGTCGATGTTGGTCGCCACCGCACTCGGGCAGGTGGGCGAAGATTGAATTGCGGGAATGCCGAAGTCGTTGCTGGTGAGCGTCGCAGCGGTGGATGCGAGCGGCCCGGTGACCGAACCGCCGAGAGGGATCGTCACCGGCCCGATCGTGCAGGACACACCGAACAGCGGCGCGGTGTTGCCGCTGACCACTGCGTCGAGGTCGACCGCCAGTCCGTTCTGGGAGGAACCGCAGCTGAAGCCTCCGCTGATGGTCCCCGGGTTCGCCACGAACCCGACCGTGGGCGTCATCCCGGGGACAAGGTTGAGCGCCACGGAGAGCGCCCCGTAGAGCTGACCGTCGTTCGGCGATTCGATGCCCCCCGTCGCATCGCACGGAGGCGTGCCGTTGACGAGGGTAGCCAGTCCGCAGAACTTGACGTTGATGCCGGACACTGTCGCCGATTTCGTGCTCAGCGCCCCGTTGGTCGCCGTCCCCACCAGTCCCAGCTCGTAAGGAGAGGTCGGGGGACCCGCGGGGTCGGGCACGCAGTCGGCGGGCAGGCCGTCCGCTGCCTGGCTCTGCACGTCCACCTCCCGCGCCGTTACCGCGCCCGACCGATGCGCCTGTGATTGCGCGGCGGTCGGTGCCTGCGCACTGGTCTGAACCACCAGAAGACCCCCAACGGCGACTAGTACTCCCACGCTTGCGAGGACCACTCCGCGTCGGCGTGCACACGCCGCGGCGACGGCCTGCCGGCGTGAACTGTGCAGCTGCGGTTGTGGCACTTCCCCCCTTTCGACGATGGCTCTTCCCTCCGACGGAGCCGTCGTTGTTGCTGAGTTGTTACTAAACGGTTATTCCCCGGCCTGTCGAGCCGAAACTCCCACCGGCTCACCCTCCCGCGACGGACGGAATGCTGTTGGCTCCGCGCGAGCATTCCGGAGCTAGTGGATGCGCATGCGTTGGTCAACGCCGGTGTGGTCACCGCCTGCGTCGGTCCCGGCATCTGGCTCCCGGGAATGTAGGCGCACACCGGATCGGCGGTGTTGAACTCGAGTTGGCCGTGGACCTGGCCACCGCCGACCACCGACGCCAGTTCTCCGGAGACGACTGGGAGCAGCTCGAAGACGGCCCGGAGGTCCGGTTGATTCTCCGCAGTCGCCGCTGCGTCGGTTCCGAGGTTTGAGACGAGCGCTGTGATGGCGGCGTTGTCCTTTGCCAGGAACGGGTTGAGCTGTACCTCGGCGGCCTGACTGTTCTGAATCAGCGCCGAGACGTCGCTGTTGGAGTTGCGAAGCTGCTGGGTCAGTGAGGCCAGGCCCTGGCTGAAGGTGGCAAGGTCGCCGTCAGTCGCCTGCAACGTCTTCAGGTCGCTCTGGCCGTCGATCACGAGGTTGACCGTCTCCGGCTGGGCCGCCACCAGCGCATCGAAGAGGCGTTGACCGTTCACGATGACGCTGCGGAGGTCGGGCCCGGTGCCGACGAAGGCGCTCGCCAAAAAGTTCTCGTCCGTATGCAAGTCCTGGAGGTTGATGCTCTGGAACAGGGTGTTGAGGTCCACCAGCGAGGTCCCGATCGGCGTGGGGAGGATCACCCGGTCGGCAGGGATGACCGATCCCGCCTTGAGGTCGGGCCCGTCTCCGCGGGTGGGTTCGAGGTCGAGGTACTGCTCGCCGAGGGCCGACAGCTCTTTGACTCGGGCCGGCCCGTTGTCGGGGATGCGCTCACCCGCGTCGATGGCCACTCGAACCCCCACTTCCCGCGCACCGAGGTGCAACGCGGTGACAGTTCCCACCTGCACACCCCGATACGTCACGTCGGCCCCCGAGTACAAGCCCCCGGCGCTCGGCATGAGGACGGTGACAGGGAACGGTTGGGAGGTGATGCGGTACTGCATGACATCGAAGCCGATGTAGTAGACGCCGACCAAGAAGACCACGGCCAGTGCGATCATCCGGGGGAGGAGCTTCTTGTTCATGGTCTTCCCGTCATCAGAGGCTCGCTGCGAGCAGGTCGGTTACGGCTTGCGCCCCGCCCAACGGTTGGGGTGGGGACGATGACGGCGTCCGAGTGTCGGCGGACGTGACCGTGTCCAGCGGGGTGGCCTCGAATGCGCCGGCCGGCAGGAGCACGTTGACGACGGCGGCGACCTGCAAGTAGTCGCCCGGCGCGATCTTTGGTGTCTCGGCCTCGAAGCGCGCGAGCGTGGTCAGGTCCGGCGCCAGCTGGGACGAGACCGAGTCGAGCTGCTGGAGCACCGGCAGGAGATCCTTGGCGTCGGCAACGGCGTTCTGGCCACTCTGCAGAGCGATCTGGGTCCCTGCCGCGCCTAGATTGGAGAGCCCGGTGAGTAGCCCGGAGATCTGCTGGTTCTCGCTCGCCAGCACACCGATGGCCGGCGCGATCGTGCTGATTCCCGTCGCGATCGTGCTCCCGCCCCCGTTGAGCTCGTTGGTCAGGTTCGAGATGGACGCCAGCGCGTTGTCGATGGCCACCTTCCCGCCGGCGAGCGAGCTCACACCGTTGTCGATGGTGGTCAGGAAGGACCGGATCGGCGTCTGGTTGCCGTCGAAGGTCGCGTTGAGTTGGTCGATGATGGTCTGCAGTTGATTGATCCCACCACCGTTGAGCACGAGCGACAGGGCGCCGAAAGTGTCCTCGACGCTCGGAGCGTCGCTCGTCGCCGACGCGGGGATGTGCGCGTCGGGACCGAGGAATTTGCGGTTGTCCCCGCGGGCCGCGGCCGTCAACGTCGCGGGTGCCTGCAAGAGGATGTACTCGTCGCCCAACGGATCGTCGAAGCGGACCTGCGCGGTGGTGCCGACCTGCAGGCGGACGGACTTCTCGATGTCGAGGGTCAGGTCGGCTCGGAAGTCCTGGGTGGAGATGGCACTGACCTCGCCGACCACCTGGGCGCCGACGCGGACCTGAGCGTCGACGGGCAGGTTGAGGACGTTACGGAATGTGGCGTAGACGGGATAGGCGGGACCGTGGAGCTCGCTCAGCGTGGGGAGCGACTGCAGGCTGAGACCGCAGCTGGCGAGGACCAGGGTGACCACGGCTGCCAGCGCCACTCCGGCCGACCGCCGGACCCAGCGCGCCCCCGTGGCCGATGGTCGTGCGCTCACGGATGGCCGCCGACGAGGGCGCTGAGCGAGAGGTCCGGGCCCGAGGACGCGCCCGGTGGGGTGGGGAGGCCGGCCAGCAGTCCGTTCACCCCGCATCCGAGGTCGATCGTCGGAATCGTGTCTTGGTTCCGGTCGATGGAGAGGAGCAGGAGGCGCAGAAGGGAGTTGCCGCAGACCGACTGGGAGTAGCCGGCCGAATTGCCCACCGGGTCGAGGCGGGCCTTCAGTGCCGGACCGCCTGCTGCGCTCGGATCGACGGCCGCTGAGATGTTGCCGAGCGCGAGAGGCAGCGCCTGGAAGGACTGCGCCAGGTCCTGCTGCTTGGCGGCGACGGCCGCGGCGAAGGTGTTGAGGCTGGTGACGCTGTTGCCCAGGGCGGACGAGTTGGTTTGAGTGAACTGGGCCAGAGCGAGGAGGGCGCGCTGGAGATTGGCCAGCGTCGCGCCGATCTCGCTGTCGTCGGAGGAGAGGTCTGTGCTCACCGCAGCCAGATTGTTGGCGAACGCCTGGTACGTGCCCGTGTACTGGGAGGCGACCTGGCTGAGGTTGCCCAGGTTGTCGAAGAGGGCCGTCAACTGAGGGCTCTTGGACGAGAGGGCATTGAGCGCCGAGCCCAGCGAGGTGAGGGTCGAATGCAGCGCTGCGCCGTTGGCGCCGAAGGCGTGCGCCGATTCGGCCACGAATGTGGACAGGGCACCCTTGGCATTGGCTCCGCTCGGGCCGAGCGCTCGTGCCAGCCGGTCGAGGTTGTCGACGATCTCGTCCACCGAGATCGGCACGGCCGTGCGGGACAGGGGGATGACTGCGTTGTCACGCATCCGGGGCCCGCCGCTGTAGCCGGGGTTGAGCTGCACGTAGCGGTCGTTGACCACCTGCGGGGCCATGATGAGCGCGTCGGCGCGGGCGGGGATCGGCGTACCGGCCGGCACCTGCATCGCCACCGTCACGTAGGTGGGCCCAGGTGTGACCCCGGTGACCGACCCGACCGGCATGCCGAGGACGTCCACCGAGTTGCCCGGGTACAGACCCGGAGCGGTGGCGAACCTGGCTGTGATGGTCATCTGGGAGGGGCCCTGCACCAGTGCCACGACGCCGAGCAGCACGCCGGCGACCACGGCTGCTGCCGTCGTCGCGACGAGGATCATCCGGATGGGGATGCGCTTCAGGATCGGCCCAGCCCGAGCGGTGACCAACCCGTAGATACGAGGGCTCATGGCCGGCACCCCACCTGCGGGTTGCTGCTCGGATAGGCCCCGGCCGCCGAGCACTGCACGGCGAGATTGTCGGGGATGAGCAACGTGGGTACCGACACGTCGACGAAGCCACCCGATCCGGTGCTGTTGGCGGCGTACCGGCTGAAGGCGGCGAGGATCGGGATCGCCTGCCCGAAGTCGTTGCTGTCCTTGGCGAGCACCGCGGAGACGGACTGGAGGTCTTCGAGCAGAGTGGTGAGCGCCGGCCGGTTGACCGACAGGATCGAGGTGATCTGCTGGCTCAGCGTGGCTGTCGAGGAGAGCAGCTGGTCGATGGCCGACCGCCGCTGCTGGAGGACGGACAGCACGAGGTCGCTCTGACCGAACAGGTCGAAGAGCTGGTGGCTCCGCTGCGAGAGGACGCCGCTCAGGTTCGCCCCCTGCGAGACGATCGTCGCGAGAGACGTGCTCTCGCTTCCGATCACCTTCGATATGTCTGCCAGGCCCTGGAACGCGCTGGTCGTCTGACTGACCTCTGTGCCGCTCAGGTCCTGGCTGCCGACGTTGAGCGCGTGCTCGAGCTGGGGGATGTTGTAGTGCTGGATCTCGGACCCCAGCCCCGACAGCGCGGTGACCAGGTTGTAGGGCACGCTCGTCCGGGACACCGGGATCGGCCCCTGGAGCGAGCCGTCGCCCGACGGGGAGACCTCCATGTACTCAGTGCCGACCGGGCTGAGCACTTCGGCGGCCGCCCTCGAGGTCACCCCGAGTGTGGTGCCCGACACCGTGAAGGTGACCTGCACCTTGTCGCCGACGAGAGCCAGGCCAGTGACGGATCCCACCTTCACCCCGTCGACGGTGACGATGTCTCCGGCGGCGAGGCCGCCGGCGTTGGCGAAGTCGGCCTTGTAGGTGGTGTTGTCGTGGATCAGGGGGAGACTGTTGAAGTTGAGGGCCCCGACGACGAGGCAGACGACCACTGCGATCCCCACTAGACCGGTCAGGGCACGGTTGCGCTCGCGGAATCGCTTCACGAGCAACTCGCGGTGTGGTCGGTCTGGTCACCGATCGCCCCCGACGGCAGGGTGACCGGATTCGGATACGCGTTGGTGGGACTCACCCCCGGGATGAGCGAGATGTCCAGCTGACCGGAGACGTTGATACTCAAATTGCACAGGTAGACGTTGACCCAGTTGCCGTTGGACTGGATCTTGGTCAGCGTGTCGACAAGACCGGGGAAGCCTTTGAGGACCGAGTCGAGCCCCTGTTGGTTCGTGCTCAGGATTTGGGTTGCCGAGGCGAGGGCCCCGATGTCCTGGTTGAGGGTCGGTTGCGACTCGTTGATCAGACCGCTCGTGGCGCTCTCTGCCGCGGCGAGGTTGTCGATGGCCGACCCGAGCTGGGCGCGCGATCCGGCGAGTCCCGTCATCAGGGAGTCGAAGTTCCCGATCAGCTGGCCGAGCTGGGTGTCGTGGACGCCGACGGTGTTCAGAAGGCTCGACAAGCTGGTGAGGAGCGTGTCGATCACCTGCTGGCGGTCTGCGAGGTTGTTGGTCAGCGCTGCCGTCTCCGCCACGATGTTCGAGACGGTTCCCGATTCGCCCTGGAACACGTCGACGATCGATCCGGCCAATTCGTTGACCTGATCGGGCGAGAGCGCGGCGAAGAGGGGCTGGAAACCGTCGAACACCGCGGTCAGGTCGATCGCCGGAGTTGTGTGGTCGGGGGGGATGACCCCGCCGGGCGGCAGCGGCCTGCCCCCGGGGGCTCCGGGGAGTATGGCCAGGAAGCGCTGGCCGAGGAGGTTCTCGAAGTGGATGGCGGCCAGCGTCGTCGTCGTGAGCCGCTGCGAGTTGTCGACGTTGAACGAGACGTCGGCCCGCCCCTGCTGCAGGCTCACGCCACTGACCTTGCCGACCTCGACGCCCGCGATACGGACGGTGTCGCCGGCCTGCAGCTCGGACGCGTTGGTGAACTGCGCGACGTACCCGGTGGTGGCCTCGGTGTTCACGTCGAGCAACGTGGAGATCACGATCGACGTGGTGACGAGGGACACGACGGTGAAGGCGATCAGCTTCACGACGGTGAGCCGGAGCCCCGGCCGGCGATGACGCGATCTCACGACCGGGTCACCAGGCCCTCGAGCACGGGCGACAGCAAGAGGGTTGAGACAGCAGGCGACGACGGCGCAGAACCGCTCACCGCGGTGACGATTTGTGAGACCGCGCGCGTCTCGGCGGGTCCGAGGACGGTCGGGACCGGAGTCGAGGCCAGAGTCGTGGCGTCGCCGGATGGGAAGGTGGCCGGCGAGGTGTACGTCGGTGGGTTCACATAGCCGGGCCCGAGCCCCGCCGACAGGTAGGCGGCAGCCTCGGGACCTCCGAGCACGGCCAGCCCTAGGTCGGCCGGGTTCGCGACAACCTCGCTCTGGGTCAGGTTCAGATAGGGCCCCGAGGCCTCGGCCGCGATCCATGCGTTGGCCCAGGAGTCGAGACCCTGGAGCAGCTGGGCGATCTCCTGGGGGTTCTGCGAGATGGCCGTCAGGAACGGGCCGGAGTCGGCGGTCAGGACAGCGAACGGTTGCTGGATGGCGGTGAGGAGCTGCGCCGCCTCGCCGGCCAGAACGTCGCCACCCCCGATGGCTTGTTGGACTCCGGAGGACTGGTCGTCGATGGTCGAGGCCGTCGTCGTCTGGTTGGCCAGGATCTGCAGGATGTCGGGTGTGGAGGCGGCGAACTGGTTCGCCACCGGAACCAACCTCTGGAGGTCCGACACGACGGTGGGCCACAGAGGCAACATCTGCCCGAAGTAGGTATTGGCCCGGACCAGGTTGTGCCCCAACGACACGCCGTTGCCCTGGAGCGCGCTGGCCAGCGCGGTCAGGGCGGCGTCGAGCTCGGCGGGCTGGAGCCTGGTCAAGAGGGTGTCGAGGCTCCCGAGGGTGGCCTGAAGCGATCCGGTCTGGCCGACCTGCAGCGCGGGGATCGTCGCACCGGCGAGGAGTCGGGCGGTGCCCGTGCGCGACGGTGGGACGAGCTCGATGTAGGGGTCCCCGAAGAACGACACCGGCGTCTCGGTTGCCCGCACCTGGGCAGGGATGGTCTGGAGCATCGAAGGCTGCAGGTGAAGCGTCACGACGACGAGTCCCCCCGGGACCGACTTCCCCTGGCTGGCGACGCTGCCGACCGTCACGTTGCGGTACTCGACCGGCGCCCCGAGGGCGACGGCGGTGGACGAGGCCGGCAGCTGCGCGTACATCACCGCGTAGGTCGAGAATGCGCCGCCGAAGGATTCGAGCACGAGGACCACCACCCCGACCAGCAGCGCCGCCAGCACGCCGCCGAGCGCGACCAACCGCCACGACCAGCTCCGAGGTGCCCTGACAACCTGGGCCGGAACCGTCCGCTGCGGCGGTGCGGGGGGAGCTGCGAGGCTCAACCGGTCACCTTCACCGGGACTGACACCCCCCAGAAGAGCAGCGTCATCAACATGTCCGAGATGGCGATGGCCACGGTGCTGGCGCGGATGGCCCGGCCGGTCGCCCGCCCAACGCCTTCGGGCCCCCCAGATGCGGTGATCCCGTAGTAGCAGTGGATGATGGTGACGAGCACGGCGAAGACGATCACCTTGAGCACCGAGTAGAAGATGTCGCGCCGGTTGAGAAACAGATAGAAATAGTGGAGGTAGGTTCCCGACCCCTGGTGGGCGATGGCCAGCACAGCGAACTGCGTCGCCAGGAACGCGCCAGAGAGGGCCAGCAGATAGAGGGGAACGACGGCGGCGAGCGCGGCGAGGAGCCGGGTCGTCACCAGGTAGGGAAGTGACGGAATCGACATGACCTCCATTGCGTCGATCTCCTCGTTGACCTTCATGGCGCCGATCTGAGCGGTGAATTTGCATCCCATCTGCGCGGCCAGTCCGTAGCCGGCGAGGAGGGGCGCCAGCTCCCGGGTATTGGCGAAGGCGGAGAGCAGTCCGGCCAGCGGGGCAAGGCCGATGATGTTGAGTCCCTGGAGTCCCTCGATCCCGAGCTGGACCCCCACGGTCGAGACGAGGACAGCGGAAACGAGGATCGTGCTGGCGGCGATGGCGAGGACCCCACCACCGAAGGTCACCTCGGCGATGAGGCGCCAGAGCTCCCGGCGGTAGTGACGCAGGACGGTCGGAATCGCCCGGATGATCTTGACGACGAAAACCAACAGCTCTCCCAACCAGACGAACTGGTTGCGGACCCGGTAGCCGAGGTTGACGCCGTGGAACGCCGCCCGCCGTGTGACGGCGGCGGCCCGCCGGCGACCCGGACTCTCAGCGACCCGCAGGCCGTCGCTCACCGGCAACCCATCAGATGATCCTCGGCGGAACGATGGCCAAGAACACGTCGGTCACCAACAGGTTGAGGATGAACAGGCCCACGCCGGTGATGACGACGGAGCGGTTGACGGCCTCGCCCACCCCTGCCGGACCCCTCTTTGCGTTGAGGCCCTGGTGGCAGGCGACCACCGCGGCGAAGAGTCCAAACAGGCCCGCCTTGAACATCGACTCGACGGCGTCGGCCGGCTGGGCGAAGGAGCTGAACGAGTTGAGGAACCCGCCCGCGCTGGTATGGAGGATGAAGACGGCGGCCAGGTAGCCGCTCATGATGCCGGCGAAGGCCACCACGCCGTTGAGCAGCAGGGCCACGACCACGGTGGCCAGCACCCGGGGCGCGACCAATCGCTCTATGGGGTCGACCGCCATGACCCACATCGCGGAGATCTCGTCGCGCATCGTCCGAGATCCGAGGTCCGAGCAGATCGCCGAGCCGCCCGCCCCCGACAGGATGATCGCGGTGATGAGCGGGGCCGCCTCCCGTACGATGCCGATGGCGTCCACCGCACCGACGATGCTATTTGCGCCGATCTGGACGGCCAGACCGCCGACCTCCAGTACCAGCACGAGGCCGAACGGGATGGCGATCAGAATGGTGGGAAGGATCGTCACCGAGACGAGGAACCAGCTCTGCTCGGCGAACTCCGCCCACGAGAACCGTCGATGGACGATGGCGCCGCCCGTCGACGCCACGGCATCGAGCAGTATCGCGAACAGGTCGCCGAAGAGCGCAAGGGCCGCAACCACCTTGTGGCCCGCGCCCCGAAGATCCTCGAGAGCCCATCCCGGGGTGCCGACGAGCAGCCCATCCCCCTTGCGCCCTACTGCCCCCCCGTCCACGCGTGCCTCCACCCGCGGGCCCATGCGTCTCCCTTCCTGTGCACTGCCCGTGATACCCCGCGGAGGCGCGCTTGTAACGTGATCAGTGATCTCTCCTATCGCAACGGGTGGCCGGCACGAACTCCCCTTTCGGAGGAGACCGACCGTCGACCTCGTGCTCGTCCGTCGCTCGTGCCTGCACCGCGTGATCGAAGTGAGGCAACGCGTCGTGCGCGTCGCCGGCGTCACCTACCAACCCGGCGGCCCTCGGTCACTCAGGCAGCCCGCAGCTCCTCGAGCACGCAGGAGGACTGGTGCGGGCCCTCGTCCGCGACCCGCGACACGATGTTCACCGCACTCTTCGACAAGCCCCCGCCTCGATTGGCTCCGAGCGCGAGTTCGGCGGTCGTGTGGCCGCGTTGAGGAGGACCTCGATGTCCGCGGCCACTGTGGCGAAGCCGATGGACGCCCCTGTCTCGGACTCTTAACCCGCGGGTTGGGGTTCAAATCCCCCGGGGCGCACCGAGTGAGCTTCAGCGCAAGCAGTGGACGGTTTTGTGAAAATCTAGGGCTCGAATTCTTGGCCATAGGGACTCTCGAGATGCCAGCCGTACGAATGCCGACAGAGTCACGGTGAATGGGGACCAAGCGCAGCGATGGCTTCGTCGAGCAGCGAGAGCAGCTTCGGCCGGACGCCTTCGGTAGTCAGCCTCGCTCGCTTCGTTCCGCAACTGATGCCGAGGATCGTCCACCCCTTCCATTTTACGGCGACCAGGTGGCCTGGGAACGCCGTGGTTCTGATGTGATAGGTGACACCTCCGAACCGGACCTCCGACCGGCGTTATGTCCCTTCGGACAACGGCCTCTGCTGGCAGATTCGCAAAATGACGAACTCGCCAGGTTTGACTGGAGCGATCCCGACCTCGACCACCAGACGGCCTTCGTCGATCGACTGAGGTGGGTTGTTCTCTTCGTCACACTTGACGAAAAAGGCGTGGTCCGCCGACACGCCGAAGAGTGCTCCCGACCTCCACAGACCGGTGAGGAAGTGAGTCAGCATCCGGCTCACGTCTTCCCGCAGCTGCGCATCGTTGGGTTCGAGGGCTGCGGGGAGTATTCCCTCCAGTATCGACGTATCGATCATGTTGATCAATCGGCGGACATTGAGATATCGGCCGTCGCTGTCGGAGGAAAGGGTCCGGGCACCCCAGATCCGGATGCCTCGGGCACCAAAGGACCGGATGCAGTTCACCCCAATGGGATTGAGCAGGCCCTGTTCGGTCGATGAAATCGGCCGTTCAAGACCCAGACAACCCCTGATCGTGACGTTGGCCGGCGCCTTCCACACTCCCCTCGTCTCGTCACTCCGGGCCCACACCCCAGCGGCATGCCCTGACGGGGGAACAAGGACTGTCCTGTCGATCTCGGTTCCAACCGGGTTCTGGATCTTGACCCAGGGGTAGTACATGACGGCGAAGGGCGAGTCGTACATTGCGACGTCTGAGCGCCACTCTTTGATCTCGGACACGGTCCCCCCAGGCGGTGGGTCGAGGATCGCCATCCGGTTGCCCTGCTGCTCGCAGTGCTCGATGAGCGAATCCTGGACCGACTTCCACACGTCCAAATTCACCGACCCGTCTTGTCGCGTCGCCATTGTGCTCAGGTCGGGCACTGCGACCATCGTGACGTCGCGGGCATTGGCGAGGCCATCGATCCCTGAGCGGAAACGCACAAAGAGATCCGCTTCCCCCTCTGCCTTGGTCCCCGAGACCGGCGTACGGAGCGATCGATCGGATGCTGGGAGGCGGGGCTTCGACAACACCGCCGGGGCGCCGGCGTCGGGGATACGGACGATGTACGCCTCGATCCCGCCGTTCTCGAAGTAGCCGTACACCGAAAACGGAAGCATGCAGCCGTTCTCGAACCCACCGTACATTTGCTCGAACTGTGACCAGTTGGTGACGAGTCGTGGCCGAGTGCCCTCAGGATCGCTCGGATCGTCGTGTGGGGCGCTTGCCGTAAAACCCACGAATGCGGCGACGGCCGTGGCCACTGCTTTGAGGTCCCTCTGTGACCATGGCTCCTTGTCGACGTTTATCCCCGGAGCCGCGTAGTCGGGCATCTGCTCCTCCTTGCCCCGGCGGTGCTTCCTCAGCACGAGTCATCCCAAGCAGCTTCCTTGACGCCGCCTCTAGGAACGGGTCGAACGTAGTCTTTGGAAGTAATAAGTGTGCTGGGACAGCCCACCCCTGGGCGCGCACTGGGCGCGGGCAGAAACCGGGTGGTTGACCCCAAAGATCAACGGGTACACAATCAGCGTGGCGGTGCGATGGTCAGGCGGTTGACATGGCGGTGCAATGTCTAGGCGGTAAGCCGTGAATGGGCGTTTCATCAGGGACGCGGATGGCAGGCTTTGCCAGGCGTTTCCGTACGGTGATCGTCAACGGCACGGTCCGCGCTGGGCAATTGCCGGGGTCCTGGCCGGGGCGATCATTCTGATGGTGCCGCTAGTCGGGCTCATCCATTCCGCAGGCGTCCGGACACCACTTAGCCCGAGAACTCCTACGCAGGCGCAAACCGACCCCAGGACGGCCAACCCCGTCGCACCGTTCTCGCCGATGACCAGGCGAAGCGATCGCGTCGCCACAAACGGATCTGCTGCTGCAGCGGGCTTTCTCTTCCCGACAGAGACGTCGATTGCGGGGGCTAAGTCCGCGTTACCAACGGGATCAATAGCGTCGAATCCCGGGATCACAGAAGCGACAGCTGACGAGGCATCCGGCACGAGTTCGGCAGCTGCGACGACGACAACGACTGCGGTTTCAACACAGCAATCGGGCAGCGCCGCGACGACAACCAGCGCCGTTCCTCCATCCACCACCACCGTCGACACGGATCCGCCCACGACCACAGCCACGACTCCGGTCGGGACCCCAACGACAACGATCCCAATCGCGACGACCACGACTGCGCCGCCAAGTCCCCCTGCGCCGCCAAGTCCCCCTGCGCCGCCAAGTCCCCCTGCGCCGCCAAGTCCCCCTGCGCCGCCAAGTCCCCCTGCACCAACGCCGCTGGGGTCGATCACCATCACAATTCCAGGCCTGCTTCCAATCACCGTCACGCTGCCTGGGTTAGCTGAACTCTGACAGATTCATGGGAACCCTGATCCGGGACTCCCAGAGAATCGCGTCACACCCATCACTGGTTTGAGTCACACGCTCGAGTGTGGTGACCCCTGGGCCGGCGTTCTTGTAGTCCTCCAAGATCCCGACCTCGGCCATCCACATCGACCATTCTTTCGTTCGACACGCCGCAACCAGGAGTCCGGCATCCTGGTCACTGGACGGCTCCGTCAATCTTCGCCTGCATCACCTCATCGGCGTCGAGGCCCAGTTCCGCCAACACGTCATCGGTGTCCGCCCCGAATTCAGGGGCCGGACCCAGCGGGTTGGGAGTGCGATCGAACTGGGCAGGAGATGAAACCAGCGGCAAGACGACGGAGTCGTCGTACGCGACCTGCTGGACGAAGCCGTTCGCGACGGCTTGCGGGTCCGTGGGGAGCTCCAACACGTTCTGCATGACATCCCATTGGCCGGACTGTGAGCCGAGAGCGGCGCGTGCTTGGTCGAGGGACATTGCAGCGAACGTGGCCTCCAGCTCGGAGATGGCTTCGCCGTTGTGATCTGATAATGCATCCGGCGTGCTGAACCGCGGATCGACCCGTAGGTCCTCCCGTCCGATGGCCACGAGGACATCGTCCCAATAGCGGTCCCGCTGGAGCATGCAGAGCGAAAGCCACCGGCCATCGGAGGTCCGATAGTTGTTCACCAGAGGATTGAAGATCAGCGGGTTGGCACCCTGGGAACTCGGGCGTTCACCGTCGTCCGCCGGCCGCTGCGCCATCATGACGGCGGCACCGACGATGGGCATCTGCAGGCACCACATCGCCGTCCCCAGCAGTGCCACGTCTACAACCGCTCCCTCGCCGGTACGGGCCCGGCGGAACAGGGCGGCCGCCACTCCGCCGGCGAGTGCCATGCCGCTGAGCGAGTCACCGAACGCACCCGCGGGTTGTCCGATCGGTCGTTGCGCACCCGGTGGGGTGACCGTCGCGCCCACGCCGCCGCGGGCCCAAAAGCTGATGGAGTCGTACCCGCCCTTTTCGGCCTCCTCCCCCTTAGAACCCTGGCCGGTGCCGCAGGCGTAGACGATGGACGGGTTGACGGCACGAATGTCATCGATATCCAGGCGCAGTTGACGCCTGGTCGGGGGCAGGTAGCTCGTCAGGAACACGTCGGCCGTCTCGGCTGCCTTCAAGAGGATCTCGCGGGCGCGGGGATGCTTCAGATCGAGTGCGATGCTTCGCTTCCCCCGGTTCCACGCTTCCCAGGGAAACGAAGGTCCGGAGCCCCCGCCAATGCCGGCATTGACGAGGCCACGAATCGGATCACCCGTCGGCGGCTCGACCTTTATGACGTCCGCTCCCCAGTCAGCCAACACGGCTCCGGCGGAGGGGACGAAGGCCCACGCCGAGACCTCGAGTACCTTGACCCCATCGAGCACTCTCTCCACGAGCAGACTCCTTTCCACCGCTGGCTCGCTGCATCTTGTGGCGTGCGACCCTGGAACCGCAATAACGGTGTACCGGCCGATCCGGTAACGAGGCTAGGCAACGACTCCGGCGAGCTTGAGCTCGATGATCTTGTCCTGGTCGTAACCGAGACCCGCCAAGATCTCGTCGCAGTGCTCGTTGAATTCGGGACCACGTTTCGGTGGCGCCGGCGAACCGCCGAACTGCACCGGGGTCGTGACGAGGCGGTAGGGCGTGCCGTCGGCGGTCGCCGTCTCGCCGATGTAGCCGTTCGCCAGCGTCTGAGGGTCCTCGACGACTTCGAGGGTGTCCTGGGCGAAGGCCCACTGACCTTCGAAGTCCTCGAGGCGTGTGCGCCATTCGCTCAATGTGGAAGCTAAGAAGATCTCGGCCAGGATCTCGCGAGCCACGCCGGCGTTCTCGGCCAACAGCTCAGGAGTCGCGAATCGCGGGTCTTCGATGAGCTCCTCGCGACCGACGACCCTGCACGCCGCTGGCCAGTAGTGGAAGCCCTGGAGACACGAGAAGGCCAGGAACCGCCCGTCCTGGGTCCGATAGGTCCCGACGAGCGGATTGAACGGCGCCGTCGCACCACCGGGGCCCGGTCGCCACGCATGGTCCAGCTGCAGGGAAAGGGCGATCGCGGGGCTCATCGCCCACATGCCGACACCCAGGAGCGAGACGTCGACCGTCATGGCTTCGCCCGTCCGCTCCCGGTGGAAGAGGGCCCCGAGGATCCCTCCAGCGATCGTCATGCCGCCGATCGAATCGCCGTAGCCGGGCGCGGGCTGTACAGCAAGAAATTCGGCATCGGTGGTGGTCGTCCCCATGGCGCTGGTACCGCGGCACCAGAAACTCAAGAAGTCGTAACCCCCGCGGTTCGTATCCGGTCCGCGCTCCCCCGAGCCGGTGCCCGCGACGTAGATAATGTTGGGATTGTGTGCGCGGATGTCCTCGGGCTCGATCCGCAGCCGTTCCCTCACCGCCGGGAGCTTGTTGGTCAGGAACACGTCGCTGGTCTCGGCCAGCTTGTAGATGAGCTCGATGCCGGCCTCTGTTTGGATGTCGATCCCGATGCTGCGCTTGCCGCGATTGGAGTGCTCGAGCAGGACGTGCACCGAGCCGAGCATGGGCATGACGCCGCTCGAGGCCAAGCCCCGCATGGCGTCGCCGCGCTCGGGGTGCTCGATCTTGATGACCTCGGCACCCCAGTCGGCCAGAATGGCGGAGGCCGCAGGCACGAACGTGTGCTCGGCGACTTCAAGGATGCGGACACCTTCCATGATGTCGGACAACGAAACTCTCCATTTCTCCACGCCGAATCGTCACCGATTCGGCGCGATCAGACTGACGCGATAAACGCCCATTCAAACAGATGGAGTCCAGGCGACGCGGTGGAGCCATCCCCGGTCACCTCGGAGGCGGTCGAATGGAGTGAGCCCGCTAGGACGGGCTCCGGGCCGTGCAACGCTTGAAGGTGGTTTGATGTCTCTCCGACATCCGTCGAGCACACAACGAGCTGCCAAGAGCGTTTCGAGATAGGAGGGCGATCAAATGGAACGCGAGCGAAAGGCTGCAACGGTCAAAGGTCCATCCGACTGGTTCACCGGAGACGTCTTCATCGACCTTCTGGCGCAGACCCATGGCACGGCGCCGGCCACGGTGGCACATGTGCACTTCACCCCTGGGGCCCGCACGGCGTGGCACAGCCATTCGGTGGGTCAGAGCTTGTACGTGACGGAAGGAGAAGGTCGAATCCAGGCCCGCGGTGAACCGGTCGTCGTCCTGCGGCCTGGCGACACGGTGTTTGCGCCCGGCGGCGAATGGCACTGGCACGGGGCCGCACCGGATCACCTCATGACGCATCTCGCCGTGAGCGAAGGCGAGGCCGCGTGGGGTAACCATGTGACCGACGAGGAGTATCAGAGCTAAAGGCGCCGCCCCTCGTCTAACCCAGGCCCACCATCACGTTCGGTCGGGGCCCAGGATGAGGACGTTGGCGCCCGACGACATCGACACGACCTCGGCATCTGCAACCTGATTCACGGCGGTCCCCCGGACCTGACGCACGGCCTCGGTGATGAGGTTCATGCCATGGAGGTAGGCCTCTCCGATCAGGCCGCCGTTGGTATTGACCGGAAGCGATCCCCCACGGGCGATGGCACCGCTCGCCACGAACTCCTTGAGGTCGCCCTCCTTGCAGATGTTGAGCGACTCGAGGCCCATGTAGACGTGCGGGGAGAAGGCGTCGTAGATCATGGCCGCATCGAGGTCTTGAGGCCCGAGCCCCGCCATGGCATACGCGCGCCCTGGTGACCCAGGGTCGCGCCCAACACCCTGTGCGGCTCCCAGCACGACTGCAGGGTTCTGCCTGAGGTCGCGTGCCCGCTCCCGACTGGTCACGACAAGGGCCACCCCTCCATCGGTCTCCTGGCAGCAGTCGAAGAGCCGGAGCATCGGCTCGACGATCCAGCGTGAGGCTTGGTGATCCTCGACGGTGATCGGCCGCTTGTAGAACCATGCCGCTGGATTGGTGGCGGCAAAATCACGGATCCCCACGATGTAGTCCGCAAAGTCCCTGTTCGTCAGGCCACGCGCGCGCATCCAAGGAAGTGTCTGCAGCGACAGGATCGCTGCCGGGCTCAACGCCCCATACGGTGCCAACCAGTTCGCAAAATCCCATCCGGTCCCCCTCGTTGGTGGCGAACCCGGATCACGCGCACGACCGAATCGATTCCCCGAACGCGCATTGAGCGCCCGATAGACGAGGACGTGCCTGGCAACACCCGTCGCAACCGCCGACGCGGCGGCAAAGATCGTCGCCGCCGATGCAGCGCCGCCGTGGGGAATGCGCGCGGTATAGGAGAGCTCGGGAAGGCCCAGCGTGCGCATGAGCTCGTTGTCCTCCGTGGGATCGATCGTGAACGTCACCATTCCGTCCACGTCGTCCACGGTCAGGCCGGCGTCGGCAAGAGCCGCGAGGCTGGCCTCCGCGGCGAGTTGCAGTTCACTGCGCCCCGATGACTTCGAGAAATCCGTTTGGCCGATCCCTGCGATGGCCGTGATGCCTCGCATCAGCGACCTCTCGGGCGGAAGAGGGGTACTCCGACCTCCGGGTCGTCGGTCCCTGCGAAGAGCACTTCGACTTCCATGCCGAGGTCGACCTCTTCCAGCGGGACGCCAACGATGTTCGAGGTCACCTGCGGACCCTCTTCGAGCTCGATGCTCACCACGCCGATGGGCATCTCGAACCAGGGGTTCGGGGGGTGGTGCACGATCATGAAACTCGTGACGCGGCCCAACCCGGACACCTGCCGGCTCTCGCGCTCGGCACTGTGGCACACCGGGCACAACGGAACGGGCGGGTGGCACAGAACCCCGCACTCCCCACACGATTGGATGTGGAGCTCCCCCCGCGCCGCGGCGTGCCAGTAAAAGGCGTTGTCCGCGTCGAGTACGGGGGTCGGCCGCGTGTACCGCGGCGCGGCCTCCGTCACGCCGCCTGGAGCCCGTACATCCGCGCGGCGTTTCCGGCGACAATGAGCTGCCGCTCGTCGGCCGGAATGTCGGCCATCATCGACTCGACCACCGAGCGGGAGTTGGGCCATGTGGATGCCGGATGCGGAAAATCCGTGGACCACATGACGTTCTCGATCCCCACCTCATGGCGTTGCGCCAGGCTGTGGCGATCGGCACCGATGAAGGTCAGTGCGATCTGGTCGTGAAAGGTCTCCGACGGGGGCTTGGTCACTCCGGGGAAGAGACGATCGCGTCCTCGGCCCCACGATCCGTCCAGCTGACGCAGCCAGACGACGAAGATGTCGAAGGAGGGCTCGACGAAGACGATCCGGAGCTTAGGGAAGCGCTCCAGTACCCCGGTCAACAACCAGAGCGACACGTTCTCGACGATCATGACCCCCGGCATCAGGTTGAAGATCATCTTGTAGGGCGTCGGGTCCGCCCGGTAGAGATCGAACAGAGAATTCTTCAACCCGAGGTGCTGGCTGATGGTCATCTGCGTCTCTGACAACGCCGCCCACAGCCGGTCGTACGACTCGTCGTGGTAGGGCTTGAACCCGAGCTCGGCGGGATAGTTCGGAAGCTGGACCGATCGCGCTCCCAACGCGGCCAGACGCTCGACCTCCGAGACCGCGTGGTCGATGTCGATGATCGGGAGCTGATAGCTCGCCACCAGTCGAGCGGGATCGACGGCACAGAAGTCGACGAGCGAGTCGTTGAATGCGCGCGCCACCTCCTTCCAGTGATCCCCGGACAAATGAAACTGACGGAAGGCACTGAGCTCGGAGTAGAGCACCTCGGCAAACACGCCGTCCTTGTCCATCGCCGCGAGCCGGGCGTGGGGATCCCAGTAACCGGGGTCCCGCGCGCCTGGTGCAAGGTCTCCGAAATCCTCCAGGCTGCGTTGTTCCCCACCCCGCTGGTCCAGCTCGAATTCCTTGAGGGTACGCACGGCCTGCTCGTAGGAGTCGAGGGCGGACTTGGGCAGTCGATCCTTCACCCAGTCCTCGGTGATCCTCACGTGCGAGTCGGCCGAAATCAGGCGCTCTTTCATCAGTGCTCCTTCCACTCGAGAGCTGTCTGGGGCTCGGGCATCGGTCATCCGCGGGCGCGGTTGGCCGTCTCTTCCTTGATCGCAGCCACCGTGTCGTCGTCGAGACGCAGTTCGGCGAGCACCACATCGGTGTGCTCGCCGAGCACGGGGGCCTCCCCCGGCGGCCGCGGCAGGGGTGACTGAGAATTGGAGGAAAGGTGTGCCGGGTGGAGCGCCCACCATCCCCGGTTTGGAGAGCTCCACGGGCACGCCAGCTTCGTCCAGTGCGGCGAACCACTCGGCCGCCGTGCGCGACACGAAGACCTCTTCGAGGATCTTGGCGAGTTCGTGGTCGTTGGCGCGGCGTGCGACGGAGTCCGAGAACCTGTCGTCCGCATGCAGGTCCTCGCGTCCGGTGACACGACAGAGGTGCTCCCAGTGATCCGGGGTGACGGCAGCGAGACAGAGCCAGCCGTCCGACGTCTCGTAAAGGCGGTACAACGCGTGAAATCCGAGCTGGAGGGCGTCGAGCTTCGGGCGGTCGGGGCCCGTACCGTCGGGATACGCAAACGTGCTCGACGTACCGGCGAGGCAGGCGTACAGGATGGACGTCCCGACGGCTTGCCCTTCACCCGTTCGGGCGCGATGGAACAACGCCTCGTTGATGGCGATGGCCGTGAGGAAGCCGTTCCCGAGATCTCCCATGGAGGTGCCGAAGAAGGGTTGCCCGCCGTGCCAGCACCCACCGTCCTCCCATTCCTGGCCGGCCAGGGCCGAGCCCGACTGGTCCGTCCCGGGAAGGCCTCGAGCGCTGCGATCCCGGTCGAATCCGCGGCTGGCGCAATAGATCAGGTCGGGCTTGATGGCGCGCAGCGTCTCGTAGCCGACCCCGAGCCGCTCGGCGACGCCGTCACGCATGTTGTGCGCGACCACGTCCGCCGTCTCGACCAGCCTGTAGAACGCGTCGAGACCGTTCGGCCTTCCGAGGTTGAGCAGCACCCCGCGCTTCCCTCGGTTCGCCATCTGCCCGATGCCGGTGTCCATCCAGGGGCCGTCCCACGGTGCCATGACCTTGATCACGTCGGCCCCGAGGTCGGCCAACAGCGAGGTTCCGTAGGGGCCGGCGAGTGCAAGCCCGATATCGAGGACCCGGACGCCGGCCAGTGGTCCCTCCGACCCGGCATCGGCAAGGGTGGCACTCCCAGCGTGCACGTCCGGGCTCCCCGCCGCCTCGCTCATGACCTCGGCGGTGTGCTCGCCCCGGCGCGGTGCGGGACCCTGCACGGCGCCCGGTGTCGAGCTCAGCTCGGTGATCACGCCGATGTGCCGGATCGGTCCCAGGTCGGGATCCGCCACCTCGACGACGCTGCCCTCCGCCAGCAAGAGTTCATCGGAGAACGCTTCCTCCGGAGTGCGGACCACCTGGACCCCCTCCTTGACGCGTTCACCCCAGACGCGCCATTGCTCCGCCGTGAATTTCTTGAAGGCAGCCTGCATGAGCGGGAGGTAGTAGAAGAGGACGACGATGTTCTCCGGCTCCATGCCGATCCGCGCCGGGTCGACCCGCCGATGCGTGTATTCAGGAGCCGGCGCGTCCTCCAACCGGTCGAACTGGGCCGCATCGATGATCGATTGCGGTTTGATGGGCCACTGATGCACCCACCGCCCGTCCTTGCACTCGAAGAGGCCTCTCGGCGCCCCGCGGAGGTTCATCCACGTGGCCGCCATCGGACCGCTGCTGCGGGTGCTCGTCGGGACGAAAGCCGCTCGCGGCAGCATGGAGGCTTCGATGTGCTGCCCGGCTCCACTTCGTTCCCGGACGACGAGCGCCGCAGTGATGGCCAACGTCGCGTGGTAGAAGCCGTTGATGCTCATCCACGGAGATGCGCTGAAGATGGGGCCGTCCGGTCGCGCCGCCTGTTCAGCGCCCTCGGGGATCTCGACGTCGGGGAGGCCGAGGTCACCCGTCGACATGATGCCGCCGCGTTCGGGCCCATTGCGAACCCGTCCGGGCGGCGGCCAACGCCTCGAGGCCGGGGCGGTCGCTGTGCTCGTTGCCTTCGCCGTACGCGGTGATGGAGCAGGTGATGAGGCGCGTATTCCGCGCGGCAAGCGCCTCATGCCCGAGTCCGAGACGCTCCATGACGCCCGGACGGTACGAATCGAGGACGATGTCGGCCTGCGCCGCAAGATCGAGAAAGGCTCGCCGACCGTCGGGCGCCTTGAGGTCGAGGATCGCGCTGCGCTTGCCGCGGTTCCACGCTCGGTAGCCCGGAGACTGGGCGAAGACATCGTCCTGAGGCTCGACCCTCGTGACACTGGCCCCCTGGTCGGCGAGCATCATCCCGGCCATCGGCCCGGAGATCCCCCAGGTGAGCTCCAGCACGCGGATGCCCGCCAAGGCGCCCGCCATCAGCGCCTCGTTATACTTAGCATAGGCTAAGTATTTCCCAGAGCGAATCGGGCGTCAAGCAATTCAGGGGGTCAACGATTGCGTAGACCCACAGCTAATGTCCCCGCGGTGGCACGGCGCAGCGACGTCCCGACTGCGACGACCTCCATCGCTGCTGTGGCACGCATGTTCGAGGTCACACTCGAGTCAGTCGGCCTCACCATTCAGAAGTACCGAGTTCTCGCCTACCTCGACCAAGCCCCGGGGACTCCGTCCGAGTTGGCGTACCGCCTCACCGTCGCGGCCCCGACCGTAACGCGGCTGGTCGCCGGCCTCACTGAGCGCGGGTACGTCTCGCGCGAAGTGGACGGGAACGACAGGAGGCGAAACGTCCTGCGGGTCACCGGCGCAGGTCGTCGTGCCATCGCGCAGGCGAGCGCCGCCAGCGAGGCCGCCCTGGAACGGATCCTGGCCCCGCTTCCCGCCCGCGATCGTGCGGCGGTCGATCGCGGGCTCCAGCTGCTCGGCGGGTCGATGTTGGAGTATTGGCGGCTCACGCACCCAGGAACTTCCGACGGGTAGGACCGTCGGCCAAGGCAACCGTCGGGGTGGCGCTCAAGAAGAGTTCGCGCGTGCCGCGCCGAACCGCTGCCGGAGCTGACCGGTGTCGATCTTCCCGGCGACAGTGCGAGGCAGCGTCTCCATCGTCTCCAGTTGCTCTGGCCACGCTTGCCGGCGCAGGCCACGGCTTTGCAGAAACGTACCGATACCCTCGAGATCGAGGTGGGGGGCGTTGGGGACCAGCTCCAGGACAGCGCAGACACGCTCCCCGGTCCGGCTGTCCGGCAGCCCGAACACCGCTGCATCGGCCACGTCCGGGTGTCCCCGGAGCAACTCCTCCACCTCGGCCGTGCCGATGTTCTCTCCGTTGCGGATGACGACGTCCTTCAGGCGACCCGTGATCTTGACGTAACCCTCCGCGTCGATCGTCCCGAGGTCGCCGGTGCACAGCCACCCCTCGTCGTCGAAGGCGTGGGTGTTCAGGGACGGGTCGACGTACCCGAGCATCATCTGCGGTGCCCTGGCCCGGAGCTCACCCTGCTCGCCCGCATCACAGGTGCGGCCATCGGAGGAGACCGTCCTGAGCTGCACACCGGGAAGGGGACTCCCCTCGGTCTCGGACAGCTGGTCGTCGCGGTCACTGGGCCGACCAATGGTGAGGACCGGTGCTTCGGTCAGGCCCCAACCGGACACGATGCCGGCGCCGCCGAGCTCGCGCCGTACGCGCTCGTGCAAGCCCGCGGGCTTCGGCGCGCCACCCCCCGGACAACACCGCAAGTGCGGAAAGAGCGGCTCGTCGGGCCGCTGTGCCTGGACCTCGAGGTAGGCGAGATGGAACGCCGTGCCCGAACCCGCCATGGTCACGCCCTCGCGGGCGAGCACATCGGACGTGCGCTGCGGATCGAAGTTCTCGATGAGAATGAGCGTGGAGCCAGCCAGAAGGCCCGCCATGAGGTTGATCGGTCCGCCGATATGCGCGATCGGGAATGCGATGCCGCTCCGGTCCTCGGACGTCATGGCCAGGTGCTCCACCATGCCGCGCGCAGCGGCGGCCAGCGCCGCGTCGCCGTGCCGGACGCCCTTGGGCAGTCCGCCGGTCCCCGAGGTGTAGAAGATCCACTGCGTCCCACCCAAGTCGCGGCCCGCATCGTGGGCTATCCGTTGGGCGACCGGCAACGCCGAGTCGCGGGCCACTTCCTCGATGGTGATGACGGCGGCACGGCCACCACGTGCGGACGCGAGGTCGTGACAAAGATCGAGATAGTCGAACGCGTGCCATCGTGGGGTCACGATGAAGGCGTCGAGCGCCGTCTCGTCGAGGATGTGTCCGATCTCACGTTCGCGGTAGACGGGAATGACGGGTATCTGCACCGCGCCGAGACGGCTCAGCGCCGTCGTCAACACCAGCGCGTCCATCCCGGTCGGAAGGACCCAGGACACCACAGATCCGCTCCTGATCCCGGCGCGGTGGAGACGGTCCGCCACGCGCTGCGACGAGGCCCGGAACTCCCCGGCCGTCATGGTGCGGCCGGACTCGTCTACCAGGAGAGCGTTCGCGGGGGTGGCCCTCGCGCGCCAGTCCACGAGCGAGCACAGAGTCTGGCCCCCGTCTCCCGGAGGCTCGCTCACCGCGTGTTGCTGCAGCACTCGTCGATCACGGCCGCCAGCTCGGCCGGATGCGTGTCGTACGAACGATGCCCGGCGTCGAGGTCGATCACCCTCGCCCCGCCCATGGCGGTGATCATCCGGCCCGCCAGTTCGGGAGGGATCACCTTGTCCCGCAGCGCGCGCACGTAGACCCGAGGCACGTCAGCGGGGAATCCCGTCCACGACACTCTTTCGAAGAGGACAAGGGGAGCCTCGAGGCCCATCCGCGGCCCGTTCTCGACGATCTCGAGGTTGGTCTCGATGGGAGGCTCACCGGGCCGCAGGCCGCCGATGGTCCGGCCTCGCGCCGAGTCCAACGTGAGCTCGCGATGATCGCCGGCCAAAGTCGCGATGTCCTCGCGGAGGTAGTCGAGCGGGCGTTGGCCGTGCGCCGGCACGGTGGCCGAGACGAAGACCAGCCCCCGCAGCACGGGCACCGAGCGGGCAGCCAATGCCGCTGCGACCCCGGGGAGGACGTACCCGCCGGAGGAATGCCCGACCAGCACCACCTCCGTGAGGCCGGCCTCTTCGATGTCCGCCACCACCGAGGTGACCCAGTCGCCGATCGTGACCTCGGCCAGGTCGGCCGGCCTGTAGCGCCGTCCCGGCAGGTCCACGGCGACGGACCGAGCGGCCATCTGGCTGCGCACCGGGTCCCACATGGTGGAGGTGAGCGTCCCGCCGTGCACCAACACGGCGACGGGGGCCGGGCCTTCCGTGCTCACGGCGCGGCGTCGGCCCGCGCGCGTGGGACATAAGCCAGCGTCCCCTCACTCCGGAACTCGTACACGGGATCCTCGCACTCCAGCCCCTCCATGCGGAGCTGTCGGACGAGGATCTTGGACGTCGCGGTGGTCGGCAGCGCCGGCGAGACCCGCACGTAGCGCGGCACCCACTTGCGGCCGAGATCCGCTTGTTCCGCCAGGAATGCGCCGAAGGACTCCCCGTCGAAAGTCGCCCCGGGCCGCAGCTGCACCGCCGCCATCACCTGGTCGCCGACGGTCGGGTCGGGCACGGCGTAGACGGCGGAGACGACCACGTCGGGATGACGGTCGACGATGCGCACCACTGGTGCAGCGGCGAAATTCTCGCCGTCCACGCGCAGCCAGTCGTCAGCGCGGCCGGCGAAGTAGACATACCCCTTGGCGTCCTTGTAGGCGAGGTCTCCCGACCAGTACCGCCCGTCGCGGACCCGGGCCCTGTCGGCTTGCTCGTTCTCCCAGTAGCCCTCGAAGTTGGCCGGCACGGAGTCCGACACGATCTCGCCCACCGCCTCCAGCGCGTTGAGGAGACGCCCGCCGTCGTCGAACCGCGCCAGCACGCACTCGTGGCCGTCCTGATCGACGACGAGCACGCCCGGTGGGGCCGGGCCGAGCGCGCCCGGCGGCGTCTCGGGGCTGCGCGAGATCGCGATACCTCCCTCGGTCGATCCGTAGTTCTCCGAGACGGCACAGCCGAAGCGCCGGGCGAAACGGTCGACGTCGCCCGGTGCAGCCTCGTTCCCGAACACGTCTCGGAGCGTGCTCTCCGCGTCGTCGGACCGCTCGGGGGTGGCCAGGACGTAGGAGAGCGGGCGTCCCACGTAGTTCCAGTAGGTCACGCCGTGGCGGCGCACGTCGGGGAGGAAACCTGAGGCGGAGAAGCGCCCGCCGGTGGGAAGGGCGATGGTGGCGCCGCCGACCACCGCCGGAGCCCAACCTGACATGAGGCAGTTGGAGTGGAAGAGGGGCATGGAGAGGTAGCAGCAGCTGTCGGAGTCGAACCCGTAGCGCTGGGCCAGCGTGGCGCCGATGACGACCATCCGCCCCTGGGTGCACCGGCACGCCTTGGGCGAGCCCGAGGTCCCCGAGGTGAAGATGAGGTAGCCCAGCGTGACGTCCTCGACGAAGTCGACGTCGGGGATGTCGGCGGCCGCCGGAAGGGCCGGGTCGCCGTCGACCAGGCAGACACGCGGGTTGTCCGCGGCGGCGATGCCGATGGAGGGCCCGAGGTCCTGCCCTTCGACCTGCGCCAGATAGGCGCGGTCGGTCACCAGGAGCTGACAACGCGTGAAATCCAATTCACTCGCGAGGGCGGGACCGGGGTGCGTGGGGTTGGCCCCCACGTAGACCGCACCGGACAGCGCGCACGCGCCCAGCCAGAAGTGATGCTCCGGCACATTGTCCAACAAGACGCCGACGTGCGGCGGTCCGGCGGTGCGCAGGCCGGACCACCATGCGGCGCGCCGTGCTGCCTCGGCGACCACGGCACGCCAGGACCATTCGGAGTCCTCGTAGCGGAGGCCGGCGGTGTCGTCGCCCGCCCGGGCCGCCCAGGCGTCGGCCATCGACCTCATGCCGTCCTCCCCGATCGCCCGAGGCGTTCGCGCAGCTCGCCCAGGGAAGCCTGGAAGGCTGGCCGTTCCATCGACCATCGCTGCGGAGCGAGCTCGAGGTCGACGGCGGCCGCGGGTCCGTCCACCGCCGCGACCGACGCCATGGTGTGCTTGGTTCTCGACACCAGCTCAGGATCTCGCGACGCCGCTTTCTCCGCCAGCCGGCCGGCCTCCGCGGCAAGGTCGTCGGCTCCCACACATCGCCAGACCAGTCCGCGACCGGCGGCCTCCTCGCCGTCGAGCACCTCTCCGAAGAGCGCGAGCGCGGCCGCTCCCTGCCTCCCGAGCACCCGCTCGAGCCGCCAGAGCGCGCCCCCGCCCGGGTGGATGCCCACGTCGAGGAAGCGGAGATCGAAGCGCGACGCAGGCGTACAGATGGCGAGGTCGCAGCAGAGGAACAGCGTGATGCCCGCGCCGATTGCCGCGCCGTCGATCGCCGCCACGGTGGGCATCGGTGCCGCGTCCAGGGAGTGAAAGGCCCGGTAGATCTCCTCGAGGCCGACCTTGGGCTCGAGGAGCTCGTCGACCGACCCACC
Organism: uncultured Acidimicrobiaceae bacterium; assembly: GCA_963725895.1. GTDB lineage: Bacteria > Actinomycetota > Acidimicrobiia > Acidimicrobiales > RAAP-2 > Bog-473. The sequence continues at coordinate 1,207,849 of CAVSAJ010000001.1, forward strand.
GGCGCAGAAGACGGGTGGGGCGTTGCGCAGGATCAGCGCACGCGAGCCACGGGCCGCCGCACCGTCGACCGCCTCGCTCAGCGCGCGGACCAGGTCCCACGAGAGAGCGTTGCGCGCCCCGGGATCGTCCAGCACGACGGTCGTGATCCCGTCGGACTCCTCGACACGGACGGGTCCGCCCGGCACACCTGTCACAGCCAGCGAGCCACGCTCAACGGGCGCGGGCATCGGGGTCGAAGGGCGGGCGGCCCATCTGGTCGCGCACCGTGACCACCGGCGGGTTCGTCAGCAGGCGCCGCTGCCAATTTGCGCCGTCCACGACGAGCACGTGGCCCGAAACGAACCGGGCGTACGGTGAGGCGAGGAAGGTGGCCGCCCACCCGAGCTCGCGCAGCCGGCCCACGCGCAGCGCCGGCTGGCAGACGTCCTTGTCGCTCGTGCGGTCGAGGTTGCCCTTGATGTCCGGTGTCATGTCCTCGTGGGGGAAGAGACCAGGGACGAGCCCGTTCACCGCGATCCCATAGGGGCCCCACTCCACGGCCAGGGTCTCGACCATGTTCTTCACCCCGGCCTTGGCCGCGGCCGAATGGGCGAAGCCGGGGCCGCCCGTCCAGGCGTACGAGGCACCGACGTCGATGATCGACCCCGGTGTGCCCGCGGCGATGTGGCGACGGGCGAACTCGCGCGAGCAGAAGAACGTCCCGTTGAGGGTGATGTCGACCACCGTCCGCCATGCGTTGGGCGACATGTCCTCCGCGGGCACCGGGAAGTTCGCCGCCGCGTTGTTGACGAGCACGGCGGGGAGGCCGAACGCGGCCTCCGCCGCATCGAAGGCGGCCGCGATCTGCTCGGGCTCGCGGATGTCACACGTCACGCCCAGGGCTCGCCCTCCCACCTCGGACACGGCGGCGGTGCCGGCGTCGAGGTGCTCCTGGTTCCGGCTCGCGACGACCACCGCTGCGCCGAGGCGGGCGAATTCGACGGCGATGGCCTTGCCAAGACCGGTGCCGGCGCCTGTCACGAGAACGGGCACACCGTCGAAGGTCCCCGGCGGCAATGCGGTCGCTCCGAAGGGCGGGGGTTCAGGCAGTCCGGACATGTCAGCTCCCTGTGTAGGTGGGCGGGCGGTCCTCCGCCCGTGCCGCCCGCATCTCCGCCATGTCGTCGGATCGGGCGATGAAGGTCTGGGCGATCATCTCCTCGTCCATGGACGCGATCACGTCGGGCACGGCCAGGTGACCAAGGATGCGCCGCGCCGCGCGCACTGTCACGGCCGGCGCCTCCGCGATCTTCACGGCGATCGCGCGGACTTCGGAGTCCAGGCGCTCGGGCGGCACCACGCGCGAGACCACGCCGTGCCCAAGCGCCTCGTCGGCGTCCATCACCCTGCCCGTGAGCACCATGTCGGCTGCGACACCGTGCCCGCAGATCTGGAAGAGGCGGGCGACGCCGCCGGTGTCGGGGATGACGCCGTGGCCGACCTCGGGCAGCATGAACCGGGCGCCTTCGGCGGCCACTCGGATGTCACACAGTAAGGCTCGCTGGAACGACGCGCCGATGGCCCAACCCCCGAGCGCGACGATGATCGGCGCGTCGAGCTCGAAGATGGCGCGGATGCCGCGGTGCCCGCGGCGCATCAACTCGTGATGAGTCATCCCCGCGTCGGCGCCACCGAGCGCGCCGACATCGCGGCCGGATGAGAAAGACTTGCCCTCGCCGCGCCAGATGACCGCGCGGACGTCCGCCATGGACCGCAACTCGGCCAGGACGTCAAAAAGCTGCGCGTCCATGGCGTCGTCGAAGGCGTTGTGCTTCTCCGGGTTGTCGTTGGTGATGGTGGCGATCGCACCGTCGACCTCGAGCCGCACCGTTCCGGCCACCGTGACGCTCCTTCGCTTCCTCTGGCTCTGCCGTTGCCCATGGGTACCCGCGACGCCGTCGCGCGATGCCACCGAGGCCGGCGGGAAGATCCCGAAAATCAGATACCATATACAAATATGGTCGATATGGCCGCTGAGCCTTCGGACCGGCGGTCGTCTGGCCCGCTGACGGGCATCCGGGTGTTGGCCCTCGAGCAGATGCAGGCATTGCCGTTCGCCACCCAACTGCTGGCGCGGCTCGGAGCCGACGTGGTGAAGGTGGAGCCGCCCGGAGGCGAGCTGGGCCGGAGCTCCCAGCCGTCGGTGCCCGATCCCGAAGGACGCCCCATGGGCGCCACCTTCCTGCGGAACAACCTCGGGAAGCGCAGCATCTGCATCGACCTGAAGAACCGCGCCGGGCGCCAGCTGGTGCTCGACATGGCCCCCCGCTTCGACGTGATCGCCGAGAACTTCAGGGCCGGTGCCATGTCCAAGTTGGGCCTCGGCTTCGAGGACTTCGTCAGCGTCAGCCCGCGCTGCGTCTACGTCTCGGTGTCGGGATTCGGGAATGTGACCACGTCCCCTTATCGCGACCGGATGGCCTTCGCCCCCATCGTCGAGGCCATGTCGGGCATCTATGCCATGAAGCAGAAGGAGGGCCAGCCGCCCGAAGCCTCGCCCGTGGGTGGCCTGGGCGACATCAGTGCCGCGCTGTTTGCGACCGTGGGCCTCCTGGCCGCGTTGCGCGAGCGCGACCGTACGGACCAGGCCCAGCACGTCGACGTCGCGATGTTCGACTCCGTGCTCGCCATGACCGACATCGTGTCCAACTTCTGGTCGATGGGCCTGAAGGAGGGCGAGGTGGGCCCGCTGATCAATGACGGATTCCGGGCCGGCGACGGGTGGATCATCGTCCAGGTGACCCGCGAGCACTACTTCGAACGCCTCGCCGACATCGTCGGTCACCCCGAATGGCGGACAGACGACCGTCTGTCCACACGGCAGGGATGGGTCGATCACCTCGAGGACGTCATCCGTCCCGCCATAGAGCAGTGGGCATCCGACAAGACGCGGGAGCAGGCCTGCGCGGAACTCGGTGCCGCCGGCATCGCCGCGGGGCCGTGTCTGCGCGACGAGGAGCTCGTGAGCGATCCGCACGTGGAGGCGCACGGCATGCTCGTCGGCATAGACCGGCCGCAGGGAGGGGGCGGCCCGGTGCTCACCCCGGGCAATCCGGTGCGGATCCTCACCGCACCGGGCACACCGGACACGCGTGTGCCGTGGGTGGGCGAGGACACCGACGACATCTTGGCCAAGGAGCTCGGTCTCTCCATCGACGACGTGGCTGCACTGCGCGCCGCCGGCGTCGTCGCGTAGAGCGGAACGGGTGACGCTCCCCCAGACCGTCCCGGCCGCGTTGGAGCGGGCCGCCCGCGACTTCGGCGACGCCGAGGCCGTCGTCGACCGCAGCGACCGGTGGACCTTCGCCCAACTGCATGCCGAGTCGCTGCGCGTGGCCCGGGCGCTGGCCGCAAGCGGCGTTCGGCCGGCTGACCGCGTCGCCCTGTGGTCCCCCAACAGCGCACGCTGGATCGCCGCCAGCTTCGGCGTCTACGCGGCGGGGGCCGTCCTCGTCCCCGTGAACACGCGCTTCAAGGGGATGGAGGCGGCCCATGTCTTGGCCCGCTCAGGCGCCTCGGTCCTGCTGGCCAGCACCGACGCCGTCGGCACAGACCTCCTGGGCCTAGTGGAGACCGCCGACCTGCCTGCATTGCGCGAGGCGGTCGTCGTCGAGGGGCCGGCACACGCTGGCGCTGTCAGCTGGCACGACTTCGTGGCGCGCGGCGCAACGGACGGTGATCGTCCGCTCCCCGTCGTCGGCGACGACGACCTCGCCGACATCATCTTCACCTCCGGGACCACTGGTGCCCCCAAGGGGGCCATGCTCGGCCACGGTCCGAGCGTGCGCACCTACGAGGCGTGGAGCGACGCCGTCGGGCTCCGGCGCGGCGACCGCTATCTCTGCGTCTACCCCTTCTTCCACACCGCGGGCCTGAAGTCAGCCGTGTTGGCCTGCGTGCTCCGCGGCGCCACCGTCCTCCCTCACGCGGTCTTCGACGCCGGGGTGGTGATGCAGCGGGTCGCGGCAGAGCGCATCACCGTCCTGCCGGGTCCGCCCACGGTGTTCCAGTCGATGCTCGAACACCCCGAGCGTGCGCAGTTCGACCTCAGCTCGCTGCGCCTCTCCGTGACCGGTGCCGCCACAGTGCCGGTCGAGGTGGTGCGCCGCATGCGCGAAGACCTGCACATCGCCTCGGTGGTGACCGGCTACGGGCTCACGGAGACGACGGGCACGGTGAGCATGTGCCACCACGACGACCCGCCCGAGGTCATCGCCACGACGGTGGGTCGGCCCCTGCCCGGCGTCTCGGTGCGGGTGGTCGACGAGAAGGGCGGCACGGTGCCATCGGGCGAGACCGGCGAGATCCTCGTCAAGGGCTTCAACGTCATGCGCGGCTACTTCGACGATCCCGAGGCCACCGCCGACGCCTTCGACGACGACGGCTACCTGCGGACAGGGGATATCGGCCTCGTCGGCGACGACGGGAACCTCCGCATCACGGATCGCAAGAAAGACATGTTCATCGTCGGCGGCTTCAACGCCTTCCCCGCCGAGATCGAGGGCATCATGCTCACCCATCCCGGCGTGGCCCAGGTTGCGGTCGTCGGCGTGCCGGACGACCGGCTGGGCGAGGTGGCCCAGGCCTACGTGGTGCGCCGCAGTGGCGACGCCGTCGACGAAGCGCCGCTCATCGCCTGGTGCCGCGAGCACATGGCCAATTACAAGGTGCCACGGGAAGTGCACTTCGTCGACGACCTCCCGCTCACCGCCAGCGGCAAGGTGCAACGCTTCCGCCTGCGCCAGCCGGGCGCGTGACATCCTGGCGGCGATGACGCATCCGTTCCGCGACGTCGCGGTCGTCGGCGTGTTCAACACCCCCCAGGCTCGCCGTCTCCCGGGGCACGACTCCTCTTCGATCGCGCTCGAGGCGGCACTCGGGGCCCTCGCCGATGCCGGGATCGATGCCGGCGACGTCGACGGTGTGGTGGGGCAGGCGGCAGCTGACGCGGTGCTCGAGCTCGGGCTCGGACCGTGCGTGCGCCGCCCCAGTGGCCTCGGCATTCCCACGATCGTCGACGCGGCCGCGCTGATTGCGACGGGCCAGTGCCGCGTCGTCCTGGTCCTGGCCGGTGGCGCCGGGCTGCGCAGCCACGGCTCCGCCGCCCCCTGGACGACGCCACCCAACGAGCTGGTCGCGGGCTTCGGGCTCTTCACCGCCGCCGAGTTCGCGCTGATGGCGAGGCGTCACATGGTCACCTACGGCACGACGGAGTTCCAACTGGCGACCGCAGCCGCCGTCATCCGCAGCAATGGCCACCACAACCCAGAAGCCGTCTACCACGGGCGGGGACCGTTCGGCCCCGAGGACATCCTGGCGTCACCGCTGGTGGCCGAGCCCTTCCACCTCCTCGACTGCGCCACGGTCTCCGAGGGCGGGAGCGCGCTCGTGCTGGCCCGCGCCGACGTCGCACGCCGCGACCCGCGAGCGGTCTGGATCATTGGCTGCGGCAGCGACAGCTACGGGCCCGCCTACACCGTGGCGCCGGTGTGGGACTTCACCCCGCGTGCCGGCGGACGTGCCGCCGGCTGGGTCGGAGCCGGCGCGGCGCAGGCGTCCTTCGCCATGGCCGGGCTCGGACCCGGCGACGTGGACGTGGCGGAGTTCTACGACCCGTTCTCCTTCGAGATCATCCGACAGCTCGAGGCATTCGGCTTCTGCGCCCCGGGCGAGGGTGGGCCCATGGTCGAGGCGGGCGCCATCGGACCCGAGGGCACACTGCCGGTCACCACCGATGGCGGCACCATGTCGTTCAGCCATCCTGGGGTGGCGGCGCAACAGTTCCAGCGCGTCACGCGCGGCGTGCAGCAGTTGCGGGGCGAGTGTCCCAGCATGCAGGTCGACGGCGCAGAGGTCGCGTTGTGTTCGAACGGCGGCTCCGGTGCGCTGTTCACCGACGTGCTGCTCCTCGGCAAGGATCGTCCGTGAGCAGCGCCGGCACCGGCCTCCTTGCCCCGCCGCCCCCCGGTTTCCCGATGCCGCGTCCTTCGGCGCGCTCCGAGCCGTTCTGGATCGGATGCCGCGAGGGCCGCCTCGTGCTCCCTCTCTGTTCGTCCTGCGGCGCCCGTGCCTTGCGCGCCTTCGCGGTCTGCCCGCAGTGCACCGCAACTGCGCTGGCCTGGGACCAGAGCGTCGGCCGGGGAACGCTCTACAGCTGGACGGTGGTCTGGCGCCCCCCTCACCCTGCCTTCGTCGTCCCCTACGCCCCCGCCGTCGTCGCGCTCGACGAGGGGTGGTGGTTCCTCAGCGCCGTCGTCGGCTGCGCGCCGGACGAGCTTCGCGAGGGGCTCAGCGTCGCGGTCGAGTTCCACCCCGCATCCGACGACCTGGTGCTCCCTTACTTCCGTCCCATCGCCTGACTTGCCGGCGCCCGGCGGTCAACCGCCGGACGAGACCGGGAACAACGATGTGGGGTCGCAGTGCCAGATCTGGTCGTTCGGCCGGGTGTCGGCCTTGTCGTAGGAGAACGTGCTGCCCTTGACCTGCATCAGCAGGAAGCAGTCGCTCGGCGTAGGACGTTCGTTGGAAAGGGACAGGCGCGCGACCGGCGCATAGACCCCTCCCCCGGTCCAGTTCGTCTGCGACGCCGCGTGGTCGAGCACGCACGAGACGGTCAGGTCCGCGCCGCACGCAGACGCCGACTTGGCGAAGAGCAGCCAGGCGTCGACGGCGTACTCGTCGTTCGTGTCGATGGTGTCTCCCGGCGCGTCGGTGCGCATCAGCGCGATGAGCTGTTCGAGCCCTGGGCTCTGCGAGGCCAGCTCGAAGGGCCAGTTCTGCGTCGCGAAGTAAATCGGCGGCAACGAGCCGGAGACCGTGATGTCGTACGCCTGCTTGCCGAGGTCCTCGGGGATGCCGATCCCGAGGAAGATGAAGGTCGGGTGGTAGCCGGCTGTCTGCATGGCCTCGAAGTACGTCTGCACGTTGGTGCCCGTGGGAGTCTCGAGTGCCTCGACGCCCTTGGACTGGGCCTGCGCCACGTAGGGTGACCAGTCGGCCACGGTGAAGGGTGGCTCCTGGAAGTCCACCACCTTCCATCCCTGTTGCTCCGCGGCCTGCTCCCATTTCTGCGTGGGCTGGAGGATGCTCGGCTCGTTCGCCGCGCCGATGCCGAAGTGCTTGATCGCGTTCGGGTAGCGACGACCGAGCGCGCCGTACCACCCTGCCTCTATTTCGTCGACCCGGATGCCTTGGGGGTTCACCTGCAGCGCGGCGTCATCGGCCTCGTTGGAGACCACATAGGAAGGGATCTGGCCGAGTCCGCACCCCACTCGCACGGGTACGGCCGACTGGTCGAAGACGAGGCCACCGCCGACCGACATGAAGTCCTGCTGGCAAGCCTCGTCCGTCACCTGCGCTGCGTTGAAGAGGGCACCGTCGCGGTCGTGGACCACGATTGTGCGCCCGTCGATGCCGCCCGCCGCATTGCACCACTTGGCGAACGCACCCGCGAGCTGGAAGAACTCCTTGTTCAGCCCGGGCTCGGCGGTGTTGCCGGGATCGGCGAAGGTGGCGATGTTGATGCTGTGCGCGCCGACACCGCGTGCGGTGACAGCGCCACCCGGACCGTGTTCGCACACCGTGCCGAGACCGGGCCACGTTCCGTCGCTCGTGAGACGGTTATCCGTTCCCGACGAGCGTGCGGTTGCTGCGGTGTCGGCGCCGCCCACACCGACGATCATGATGGCGACGACAGCTCCCAGCGTGACCAGCACACGACCAGTCCATCGCAAGACGTGTCCTCCCCCCGTCGTACCGTCAGGTCCCGGTGAAATGCGGAGGCCGTTTCTCGAGGAACGCCCGCGGGCCCTCCGCGGCGTCGTTCGACGCCATGACCTCCATGCCCAGGCGGCCCTCTATCGCGAAGGCCTCGGCCTCCGGCAGGGACTCGGTCTCCCGGAGGGTCCGGAGGATGGCGGACACGGCGAGGGGCCCGTTCGCCGCGATGCGCGCCGCGATGGCGCGGGCGTGGGTGAGGGCTTGCCCGTCGGGCACCACGTGATTGATCAAGCCGAGCTGCTGCGCACGCTGCGCGCTGATGTCCTCGCCAGTCAACAGCATCTCGGCCGCCACCGCGTAACCGATCTGGCGCCGGAGGCGCACCGCCGAGCCGGCCATGGGGAACAGGCCACGCTGCACCTCGGTCACGCCGAAGACCGCACTCTCGCCGGCGACCCGGATGTCGGTGCCCTGGAGGATCTCCGTCCCGCCGGCCCGCGCGTAGCCCTCGGCGGCCAGGAGGATGGGCTTGGAAGGCCGGAAGGTCTTCAGCCATGCACCGAAGATCACCTGCGGCTCGTCCCGGAGCCGCACGATCCATTCGTTGTCGGCGACCCCCGCACGGAGCCGGCCGATCTCGGCGAGGTCCATGCCGGCGCAGAACGTCGAGCCCCGTCCGGTCAGCACGCCCACGCGGAGCAAGGGATCGCTGTCGAGGCGGACCCAGGCGTCGTAGAGGCGGCACAACACCTCCGCATTGGTGGCGTTTCGCTTTTCGGGACGGTTCAGCGTGACCACGAGGACAGGGCCGTCGGCTTCGACCAGCACGAGCGGTTCGCCCTCTCGCCTCTCCTGCGTGTTGCTCATCGGTCGTTCACGGCCTACTCGTTGGACTGCCATTCGGGACGGAAGTAGCCGGCGAAGCGCAGGTCCCCGCCGCGCAGCTCGCGGATGGTGAGGAAGTCACCCTTGTAGCCCTTGTGGTCGCCGGGACCGAACGTGATGTAGCAGGAGGGCCCACCGTTCGTGGCCGGCATCCAGCGGATGCGCTCGAGACCGTCGTGCACCCAGCGCGGTTCGGGAATGGCCGCGTTGGCGATCCCGTGGATCGCCACGCGCGCCGTGTCGTAGGCCAGGGCGACCACCACGTTGCGCGCGTCGCGTCCGAAGCGCTTCGAGAAGCGCTGCACCATCGCGTTGTAGTTCGGGTTGGCGCCGTCCTCGCCGAGCTGGTCGATACCGTGCCAACCTTCGATCCCGCCCGCCCACTCGTTCTTGTTCGAATAGAACATGAACGCCGTGCCCATGATCCGCGGTGGGTCCCACCCGAGCGCCTGCAACGCCGCACCGAAGTGGAAGCAGGCGTAGCCGTATCCGCCGTAATAGAGCCCCTCTGTCCCGGCCTCGCGCATGGCAGCGAGGTGCTCTTGGAGGCCGCGCGGGTTGGGCTCGAGCTTCACCTCCCGGGTGACCGTCATGCCCAGGCGGATGGCCTCGTCGCGGAAGAAGTCGGCATAGTCCCGCCCGGAGGACCCGGCCTCCCAGAACAGGCCAACCTTGCGAATGCCCTGCTGATAGAGCCAGTTGGCGCAGATGACGCCTTCGGTCGGGATGTCGCCGTTGGCGATGGAGAAGCAGTAGTCCGAGGCGAACTTCCACGCGCCGGTCCAGCCGATGCACGAAACCTTGAGCTCGTTGGCGAGGTCCTGAATCGTCAGGCAGTTGTCCGAGATCATCGGCCCGAGCACCACCACGCACCCCTGCTCGACCAGCCACCGGTAGCCGTCGAGGAGCTTCCGGTAGTTCTCCCGCGGCAAGCCCCGGGCGTCGGCCACGACAAGCTGCACGGGCGAGCGGGCCCAGACCCCTTCGTTCATTGCGTCCTCGATGGCCAGGATCGTCGGGTCGATCCAGTCGGCCGTCAGCTGGTTGAGGTCCATGTCGATGAGGATCCCGATCTTCACCGGCTCCCACGCGTCGCCCTGCGTCTGCACGCCGCGGGTTGGGGGATAGATCGTGATGTTCTGGACGGCCTGGTCCTTGGCCGCGCCGGTCCCCTCGTACCAGAGATCGGCGTCACCACCGCTCCCCTCCAGGAACGCCCGGGTGCCGTGGCTGACCGACGAGACAGCCCGATCGGGCTCCGCCATGCCGTGGTCGACCGGCTCGGGGAACATCCGCTCCACGTACTCGGGCTGCTCGGGCATGGTGGGTCCTTTCGATCGGTCGGAATGAAGACCGGACTGCGCCTGCGCCGGCCCGTCAACCGGGGACGATGACGGGCAACTTGCTGTAGCCACGCACCGTGCTGGTGAAAAGGAATTCGCTACGTCCGTGGTCGACGTCCCACTCGGGATAGCGAGCCAGGGTCTCTTCGAGTGCGACCCGGCCTTCCAGTCGAGCCAGCGCCGCACCCAGGCAGAAGTGGATGCCGTACCCGAAGGTCACATGCTGGTCGAACTGCCGGTGAATGTCGAAGCGGTCCGGGTCGGGAAAGGCCCGCTCGTCCCGACCCGCCGAACCGGTCAGCATGAGGACCTTGGAATTCGCTGCGATCCGTGTCCCGTAGAGCTCGACTGGCGCCGTGGTCCAGCGTCCGTTCACCGGCGAGGGCGCCTCGTAGCGCAACAGCTCCTCGATGGCTTGCGGAATCAGCGACGGGTCCGCGGCCAACTCCGCCCGCTGGTCGGGGTACGCCGCCAGCGTGTGACCGGCCCAGCCGAGCAACCGGGCCACCGTCTCCGTCCCAGCCGAGACGATGAGGATGGCAAAGGCCGTGCTCTCCTCGAGCGTGAGGGTGCGGCGCGAGCCGTCGGGCTCCGCTACCTCGGCGTTGAGCAGATCGGTCAACATGTCGTCGCGCGGCCGACCCTGTCGCTCGACCAGCTGATCACTGATGTAGCCGTGGAGCTTCATCATGGCCTCGAGGGAGACGTCGTTCACCATGCCCGCGCCAGGCTCCAGGTGGAAGATGCCGTCGATCGCCTCGCGCACCATGTCCCGATCCTCCGCAGGGACGCCGAGCAGCATGGCGATCACGTTGGCGGGAACCAGCGCGCCGAAGTCGGCGACGAAATCGAAACCCCCCCTGCCCTTCTGCGCGTCGAGCAGGTCCGCGCAGAGCGCGCGGATCTGGGGCTCGAGCTCGGCCACCCGCCGCACGGTGAAGGCGCGCGAGACAAGACGTCGGAACACCGTGTGCTCGGGTTGGTCCATGAAGATCATCATGTGGATCCCGCCCATGGGCAATTCCGTCATGTGCTCCAGGACGGTCCCATGGGCCGAGCTGAAGAGGCGCGGGTCGAGTGACGCCGCCATGACGTCGTCGAAACGGCTGAGGGCCCAGAAGTCGTAGGTCTCGTTGCGATAGAGCGGGGCCTCGTCGCGCAGCCGCCGCCAAATCGGGTGGGGGTCCGTTTTGAAGGACGGATCGAGCGGATCCCAGGTCAGCGGCTCTCCCGCCGTGGTGGCGACCATCATGAATACTTTATATGGGTCTCGGCTCCCGGGGCAGACCGAGGACCCGCTCGCCCACCTGGTTGCGCTGCATCTGGTCGGTGCCGCCGCCGATGCGCACCGACCACTGGCCGACGAACTTCTCCCGCCAGAAGCCGGCGTCGGGTGTCGTGCCGTCCGACGCCGCACCGGCCGGGCCGAGCAGCGCCATCCCGAGGTCGCCCAGGAGCGAGACCTGTTGAGAAATCGCCAGCTTCAAGATGGAGCCCTCCGCGCCGGGAGTCCTGCCCTGGCTGACGGACGTCTGCACCCGCAGGCCGAGGTAGCGCAACAACTCGAAGCTGATGTACGCCCGGGCCACGTGTTGACGCTCGAGCGCGTCGAGGTCGCGCCCGAGCCCGTTGACGAGGGACCGGACGTCGGCGAACGTCGTACCCCTGGCGCTGCCGATGGACATGCGCTCGCTGGCCAGGGTCGTCCGCGCCACCTTCCAGCCCTCGCCCTCGGCACCCACCATGTGCGCGGCAGGCACACGCACGTCGGACAGGAACACCTCGTTGAAATGGGCGACCCCCGTTGCCTGGCGCAACGGCCGCACGTCCATGCCGGGTGTCTTCATGTCAACGAGGAAGTACGAGATCCCCTCGCGGCCCGACCCGGCGCCGCCGGTGCGCGCCAGCAGGATGCCCCAGTCAGCGAACTGGGCGAAGGACGTCCAGACCTTCTGGCCGTTCACCACGTATTCGTCGCCGTCCCGCTCGGCCCGTGTGATGAGGGACGGCAAGTCGGACCCGGCCGCCGGTTCGCTGAAGAGCTGGCACCACAACACTTCGCCACGCAACATCGACGCGAGGTGATCGTCTCGCTGGGCAGGCGTGCCCCACGCCATGAGTGTCGGCCCGACCATGGCCAGCCCGACCGACAGGGCCCCGACGCTCACCTCGAAGTCGGCTTCCTCCTGGGAGAAGATCATCTGTTCCACCGCGGAGCCACCACGGCCCCCGAATGCCTTCGGCCAGGTGATCCCGGCCCACCCACCCTCGTAGAGAGTGCGCTGCCAGCGCCGGCACGAGTCGACATGGCGGCGTTGCGCGGCTTCGTCGGTCGGCAGGCCGACGCGTGCCGCCGCGCTCTCATGGCGCAGCGGCGCATGGGACTCCAGCCAGCGCCGCGCCTCGGCGCGGAAGGCAGCCTCTTCTTTGGTGTCGTCGAAGTCCATGATCTCCCGTTGTCGTCCGGACTCGTCCGCCGCCGTCCGCTGTCGCGTCCTCGGCGCTCGCGCGCTCAGATGCGCCGCGTCAAGGGCCAGCCGTTCTCTGCCATCACGGCGTGGATCTCCTCCTCCGAGTATTCGTGGCGGCACAGGTCCTCCGCGAAGGCCTTGGGCTCGGCCAGGCCCTCGGCGTGCGGCCAGTCCGAGCCGAACAGGAGGTGGTCCAGACCGATCTCGTCCTTCAGCGCGCTCAGGTCGTCCTCGTAGAAAGGAGCAACCCAGACGTGTTCGCGGAAGGTCTCAACCGGGTCCGATTCGAACGCGGACGGCATCTGCCCGTAGGCCTTCTTCAGCTTCTTCAGGAGCACCGGCACCCACGACGCACCCGCCTCGATGCTCGCCACCCGGATGCGGGGAAACCGGTCGAAGAGGCCGTGGCAGACCAGCGCGCCCATTGTCTCGTAGGGCGGACGGTCCGCAGAGAGCACCATGCGCAATGGGGAGTGTCGGAACGCCTCGAAGTCGCCCATCGGCTCCCAGTCGGCCACGTAGCGTGCATACCCGGCGTCACCCGAGTGGATCCCGACGCAGACGCCCGCCTCGTTGGCCAGCGCCCAGAAGGGGTCGAAGCGCCGGTCGGCGGGCGAGGTGAGGCCGGTCGGTGTGTGCGCCGGCCCACCCTTGATGCACACGACCCGGGCGTCGAGGTCGAGCACCCGTCGCAGCTCGTCCACCGCGGCGTCCACGTCGACCAGCGTGAGCATCGGAGCGGCGAAGATGCGCTCCTGGTAGGCGTAGCCCCAGTCGTCCTCGAGCCACCGGTTGAAGGCGGTGAACGCGGCCACGAGTGCCGGGGGATCATCCGCCAGCGACTCCTCCATGCCGACGCCGAGGGTGGGGAACAGGAAACATCCGTCGACGCCCTGCTCGTCCATGACCGCGATCCGGGCGTCACGGTCCCTGTACGCCGGGCGGATCGGCTCGAGGTCGCCGAAGAGCGCCCGCATGTCCTGGGCGTTCGGGTTGCGGCCCCTGAAGTACTCGTCGAGGCTCCCGGGCTTGGCCACCGGGTCGAAGAGGGGGTTGGGGATGAAGCGGTTGATTCGCCCACCCACCAGCAGGCGTTGCTTCCCGCCGATCTCGGCCCACTGCATGGCGCGCTTTGCCATCTTCGGATCGATGTGGCGGATGTAGGCGTCGGGCGCCTCGTAGTAGTGGTTGTCGGCGTCGAACACCCCGTACTGGGGGCGGACGGCGGTCACGTGCCCAACCCCAACACGCGCAGTGCGTTCGTGCGCAAGAACTTCGGCCAGACGTCGTCCTTGAACCCGACGTTGGGCATTTCGGTCATGATCCGTTCCACCGAGAGCCCCATGGGGAAGTAGCCCGCATAGATGATCTTGTCGGCGCCGCGCGTGTTGGCGAAATCGATGATGTTCTTCGGGTAGTACTTCGGCGCGAAGGCACTGGTCGAGTAGTGCAGACCTGGCCACTTCAGCATCAGCTTGACGGCGAGCTCCGTCCAAGGTTCGCAGCCATGGCGCGTGACGAAGACCAGGTCGGGGAAGTCGAACATCACCTCGTCGATCAGCTCGACGTGCTGGCAGGCCGCCCGCAGGCGAGGGCCCGGGACTCCGGCACAGACGAAGATCGGGATACCGAGCTCCACGCACTTGGCGTAGAGGGGGTACATCTTCTTGTCGTTGATCGGCACCTGGGGAAAGGCCCCGGCCGGAAACACCCCGACGGCGCGCACGCCGTAGGTCTCGTACTCCTCGACCAGACGCGCGATCCCGGCCATGCCGTCGTTGGGATCGGCCGACGAGGAGGGGATGAAGCGGTCGGGGTGCCTGGCGAGCGCCTCCGCGCCGACGCCGTTGCAACCGATCAGTCCCCGCTCGATCCCCCAGCGGTCCATCTCGCGCAGCGTGATGCCGATGGGATCGTCGGATCCTTCGAGCTCGCGCTCGGGCACCTGCTTGAACATGTACTCCGCCGGAAACGCCAACTTCTCTTTCGACTCGGCGTCCTTCGTCTGGCGGGTGATGAACCGGTAGACCTCCTTCATGTCTCCATGGGGGAAGCCGATCATGGTGTCGACGATCCCGATGTCGGTTGGCATGCTCACGGCGCGATCCCTCCTGCCGGCTCTCGGGCCGCCGCCGTCGCGTCCGACGGCCGTGGCCGGTAAGGGCGTGATGTTAGAATTGGATTCTAGTTCTGACAAACTGCCGCCCAGGGGGTGCGAAGGGGATGACACAGGGCACGGCCCGCGGTTCCGTCGTCACATCGTCGGTCCCACCCGACGGCGCCGAGTCTCCGGCCACGCGGTTGAGCACGCGGCAGGCCGCTCGGCGGCAGCGCCTCCTCGACAGCGCGCTCGGCCCTGCTGGAGGAGCGCGACTACGAGCGGATCTCGGTGCGCGAGGTCGCCGAGGCCGCTGGGGTGGCGCTGGCCACCCTGTACCACTACTTCCCCTCCAAGGACCACCTCTTCGCCGAGGCGCTGGTCCAGTGGGCTTCGACCCTGGGGCCCGACGTCACCCGGCGTCCGCTCAACGGTGCCACCGCCGCGCAGCGGCTCGAGGGAGCGCTGTTGCGCGCTGCCCGGGCCTTCGAGCGTCGGCCGCAGCTGGCACGGCTCCTCACGCGCTTCGAGACGTCGGACGAGCCCTTCGCCCACGAGGTGCTGAGCCGGCTCGACGCCACGACCAGCGACGTGTACCTCGACCTGCTGGACGACCTGCCCCGCGACGAGGCGCGCCGCATCGTCCGCGTCCTGGACGCGGTATTCGACAGCTCGCTGCGCGCCTGGTCCTCCGGACGGGCCTCCACCACGCGACATGCGGCGTTCCATCTCCGACGCCGTCGGCCTCCTCCTGAGCGACCGGCAAGACGGATGACCCGGGGACCTGTACTCGCGGGTGTGCGGGTCCTCGACCGCAGCACCGGCATCGCTGGCCCCTACTGCACAAAGCTCCTGGCTGACGCCGGCGCGGACGTCGTCAAGGTCGAGCGCGACGCCGGGGACCGGCTGCGCGCGCACGGGACCGGCGCGCTCTTCGAATTCCTCAACGCATCCAAGCGGTCGGTGACCGACGACGCCGGGCTGCTCGCGTCCGCGGACGTGATGATCTGCGACGAGCCTGTCGGTGAGGACGAGCTCAGTCGAGCGCGTCCCGACGTCGTCGTGGTCACGATCACGCCGTTCGGCCGACACGGGCCGTGGGTCGGGCGGCCCTGGACCGAGTTCACGCTCCAGGCGGCATGCGGGTCCATCGGAAACCGCGGTCTCCCGGAACGGCCCCCGCTTGCGGCGGGAGGCCGGATCGGCGAGTGGGTGGCGGGCACCTACGCCGCACTGGCGGCCCTGGCCGCGCTGCGCGAGGCACGGCGGTCCGGCCGGGGCGAGGACGTCGACGTGGCCCTGCTGGACTGCATGGCCGTCACGATGACGACCTACCCATCGGTCTTCGCGTCGTTCTTCGGCTGGCCGCCGCTCGCCGGAACCGGACGAAGCATCCAACTTCCCTCAATTGAGCCTTCGAGCGACGGTTGTGTCGTCTTCACGGCCAACAGCGCCCAACAGTTCCAGGACTTCTTGGTGCTCATGGAACGCCCTGACCTTCTCGACGACCCAGAGTTGGCGCAAGTGGGCCGGCGCTTCGCGCGCCGTGCCGAGTTCATCGACGCCGTACGGGCGTACACCCGCAGCAAGACATCGGCCGAGCTGCTCGACGCAGCCGCCGCCTTCCGCATCCCCGCCGCGCCCGTGCTCGACGCGCCAGGTGTGCTCGCGTTCGAGCACTTCGCCGAACGCGACGTCTTCGTGCCTTCGCCCTCCGGCCGCTTCGTCCAACCCCGCGTGCCCTACCGGATCGCCGGCTTCTCGCCGCGCCCCTTCGCCGCGGCGCCGGCCCGGGGTGCCGACGACGGCGGGGTCCAGTGGGCCGGTCCATCCCCGTCCGGCGCCGCACCCGACGACGCCTGGCAGCTCCCGCTCCAAGGCGTCAAGGTGATCGACTTCACCGCCTGGTGGGCGGGGCCTTCGGCCACCCTTGCGCTCGCCGCGCTGGGCGCCGACGTGGTCAAGGTCGAGTCGGTGGCCCGACCTGATCAGATGCGGCTCGCCGGCACCCGTCACCCACCGGCCGACGACTGGTGGGAGTGGGGCCCCATCTTCCACGGCGCCAACCTCTCCAAACGCGACGTCACACTCGACCTGGGCTCCCCCGACGGGCTCGCGTTCCTGCGCCAGCTCATCGATGCAGCCGACGTGCTGATCGAGAACTTCACGCCGCGGGTCATCGACCAGTTCGGCCTCGACTTGGACTCACTCCGGACGCGCAACCCGGGCCTGATCATGGTGCGCATGCCAGCCTTCGGGCTCGACGGACCGTGGCGGGACCGGAACGGTTTCGCCCAAACCATGGAGGCGGTGAGCGGCCTCGCCTGGCGCACCGGCTTCGAGGACGAGCTCCCCACACTGGTCCTCGGCGCCTGCGACCCGTTGGCAGGAGCCCACACCGCCTTCGCCACGCTGCTCGCGCTCGACGCACGCGCGACAGACCGGCGAGGGGATGCTCGTGGAGTCGGTGATGGTCGAGTCCGCACTCAACGTCGCCGCCGAGGCCATCGTCGAGTACGGCGCCGGGGCGCCGGCGCCCGGGCGCCTCGGCAACCGCGGCCCGGACGCCGCGCCCCAAGGCGTCTACCCGGCAGCGGCCGACGACTCCTGGGTGGCCCTGGCGGTCGAGACCGACGCCCAGTGGGGCGCGCTCGTCGGGGCCCTCGGCTCCCCCCCGTGGGCGACCGATGCCGCGCTGGGCTCAGCTGAGGGCCGCCGCGCCCGCCACGGTCTGCTCGACACGTACCTCGGGGCATGGACGTCGGGGCGCACGGCCGAAGAAGCCGTCGCGTCGCTCTCGGCCGCCGGCGTGCCCGCCGAGGTGGTCATCGCAGCGCGGGACATCGTCCACAACCCGCAGCTACGGGACCGCGGACTCTTCGAGACCGAGGACCACCCCGTCACGGGGTCCCATTTGGTGCCCACCCTGCCGTTCCAGTTCACACACGTGGCGGAATGGCTACGCGCCCCTCTCCCACGCTCGGGCAGCACAACGACGAGGTGCTCGATGCGCTCGGCGTGGATGCCGACGCGCGCGAAGTACTCCGGGCGCGGACGTCATCGGCGAACGGTTGGTCGGGACCTGACGTGATGGACGGCGCCAGGACAAAAGAAGCAGGAAGGAGCGAGCGCAATGCGACGAGCTGACGACATGATCCTCATCAGCGTGGACGACCACATCGCCGAGCCGGCCGACATGTTCGACCAGCACGTGCCGGCGAAGTACAAGGACCGGGCGCCCCGCGTCGAGACCGACGAGCGGGGATTCCAGCAGTGGTGGTACGGGGAGAAGCCCGGGCGCAACCTCGGGCTCAACGCCGTGGCGGGCAAGCCGCGCGAGATGTTCAACGTCAACCCCACCCGCTACGAGGACATGCGACCCGGCTGCTACGACGTGCACGAGCGCGTGCGCGACATGTCGGCCGGCGGCCAGCTGGCCGGGCTCGAACTTCCCCAACTGGACGGGGTTCTCGGGCCAGGTGCTCAACGAGGGTCCCGACCCGGCCGTCAACGAGCTCATGATCAAGGCGTACAACGACTGGCACGTCGACGAGTGGTGCGCCGCCTATCCCGAGCGGTTCATCCCCTGCGGCATCCTCCCGCTCTTCGACGTGGACAAGGCGGCCGCAGAGGTGCGGCGTCTGGCCGCCAAGGGATGCCACGCCGTCACCTTCTCCGAGAATCCCGCCGGCGCTCGACATGCCCTCCATCCACTCGGGGCACTGGGATCCGCTCTTCGCCGCCTGCTCGGACGAGGGGACCGTGCTGTGCTGCCACGTGGGCTCGTCGTCGAAGTCGGCCTCGACGACGCCCGACGCGCCGCCGTCGGTGGCGCATGAGCCTGTCGTCGCTCATGTCCATCTACTCCCTCGGCGATCTGATGTGGGCCGACTTCTGGTGGCGCTTCCCCGACCTGCGCTTCTCCCTCACCGAGGGCGACATCGGCTGGATCCCGTACTTCCTCCAACGGGCCGAGCACATTCAGGACCGGCACTCGGGCTGGACCGGGCACGACGTTCCCCGAGGGCTACGGGCCCGCCGACGTGTTCCGCGAGCGCATCCTGTGCTGCTTCATCAACGATCCGGTCGGGCGTCAGCCTGCTCGACCAGTTCAACATCGACAACGTCTGCTGGGAGTCCGACTACCCGCACTCCGACAGCTCGTGGCCGAACGCGCCCGAGGTCAACGAGGCGCAGTTCGCTGCCCTGGACGAGGACGGGTGGACAAGATCACGCACCGCAACGCGATGCGCCACTTCTCCGTTCGACCCCTTCGCCGTGCGCCCGGAGAACGCTGCACGGTCAAGGCGCTGCGGCGCCGAGGCGGCAGACGTCGACACCGTCACCCGCGTGGGGCGCGCGCCCGACGAGAGCGACCGCGACTACTTCCGGACGCTGAGCGCGGGCGGACGGCCCGTCGCCAGCTCGCGCTAGCGGCCCGCGGCGCCTCCGTCACGCGGACAGCCGCTCGTCGCCGGTCCAGGCCCGGACGGGGCCAGCAGCGTCCATCATCTCGGCGAGCTGCGACGGATCCGTGGCCAGCGTGCGTTGCACGGCGCCGGGGACACCCGAGACCAGCGCATCGAGGCCGCGCCAGGTGGTGGTCCGCACTGCAGGGCTCCCCGTCGGGGTCCCAGGCCTCGACGCCGATCCGGACGCCCAGGCGCGACGCCTCGGCCAGCACGGCGCTGCCGTGCTCTCCGGCCCCGCCGTCCACCACCGCCAGCGCCGGCCGCAACGGATCGGCCAGGCGCGCGACGAGGACGCAGGCCGCCGCCCACCCCTCCGCGGGCGCGGCCGGGCACCAGTACCGATCCCAGCCGGGTGGTGGCAAAGGTGCGCGCCACCCAGTACCCGGCCGTCCCGGGATCGGCGGCGACGAGGCCGCACTGACCCAGGACCTGCGGCGTAGTGACGGGTGACCCGCGAGGGCATGAACGGCGTGCCGGCCGCCGTCCACCCGGCCTGGGTCACCGCGGCCAGGCGCTCGCGCAGCGGCGGCATATCGGGGAAGTCGCCTGGCGTGCCCGGCCACCGCTCAGCCAGCGGACCGAGCGCCCCGGGCGCCACCTCCCACACCGGTGCGCCGTCCGCCCACAGCCGACGCGGCGCCTCGCGCTCGTCGACGCCGACCGCGAGCACGAGGTCGGCCTCTGCGATCCCGCCCAGCTCGAAGTCGCAGCTCCTGCAAGCCCGACGGTCGCCCAGTGGTGCCGGCTCTGCCAGTGGAACACGCCTTTGGCGCCCCACGTGTTGAGCACGCCCAGGCGGCCGGCTGCTGCCAGCGCGCGCAGCGAGCCCGCTGCCCGGCGCTCGACGACGCCGGGTCCCGCCAGGACCACCACCCGGCGTGCACGCGCCACACCGCGCAGAAGCGCCTCGTCGGGCTCGACCCAGTCCTCGGCGGGCAAGGGGCGCGCCAGCGGACCATCGGGGACCGGTTGGGCGAGGTCGACTCGCACCCGCAGCAAGACGCGGGCCGCGCCAGCCGCGCCGTGCGCCACCAGCGGCGCCAGCGCACGCACCGACTCGACGTCGTCGACCACGACCGCGTCCGCCGTGTCGGCGGTGTCCCATTGACCGTCCGGCCGCGGTCCCGGCACCACCAGCGTTCCCTCACCGACGTGGGCCACCGCCGCCACGCCGTGCACGGCGCGGTGCGCCTGGGCCAGCAGCATCGCCACCGCGGGGTCGGCGACCTCGCTCACGGGCACACCGTCGAGGGGGCGGCCATAGGCGGCACCGATCCCGCCCGCCGCGAGGACCCGGGCGAGGAGCAGCCCGGCCGTCACCCCGTCCTGCTCGTCATGCGCCGGCGCTCCCCCCTGGACGCGATCGGTTGCCACCGTGGCGTCGCGCTTCTCGGCGAACGCGCGCGGGCCCTCCTCTTGGTCGGGGTGGCCCCACATGGAGATGAGCTCGGTGGCGCCCGCCTTGCAGGCGTCGGTGAGGCCGGCCTCGAGCGCGCCCCACAGCGCGCGCTTGGTGGCCGCCATGGCGGCGGGCGAGTTCTGGGCGATCTTCTCCGCCAGGGCCTGCGCCTCGTCGCGCAGCGCTCGGGCGGGTCGACGATCTGGCTGATCATGCCGAGCGCCAGCGCGCGCTCGGCCGAGAGCCGCTCGTGGCGCCCGACGAGGGCCATGCGCATGACCGCCTCGAAGGGGATCTTGCGGGTGAGCCCGATCGCCTCCATCGCCACCACCTGGCCCACCGAGACGTGCGGGTCGAAGAACTGTGCGTCGGAAGCGGCGATCACGATGTCGGCCTCGGCCACCCAGTGGAAGCCACCGCCGGCGCAGATGCCCGTTGACCGCGGTGATGACCGGCTTCCAGATGTGGTTCTGCCAGGCGGTGAAGTGGTAGTCGAACTTCTCCGTCGACTCGCGGTAGCGCTCGAAGCCGATGCCGTCCTCGGCGATCTCCATGACGTCGACGCCGGTCTGGAAGGCCCGCCCCTCCCCGGTGTGCACGATCACGCGCACCTCGGGGTCGTCGTCGAGCGCTGCGCCACGCCGTCTCGAACTCGTCGCGCATGTGGGCGTTCATCGCGTTGAGCCGGTCGGGCCGGTTGTTGATGAGCCAGCCCACGGGGCCGTGCCGCTCGAGCAGCAGGGTGTCGAGGGTCGGGTAGGTCACTGTACCTCCACGGTCAGCGTCGTGCCATGGTCAGCGTCGTCATGGTCAGCGTCGTCACGAGCACGACCGTCATCAGCGCAGCGGCTGCCAGTTCGGCTCACGCTTCTCGGCGAACGCGCGCGGGCCTTCCTCCTGGTCGGGGTGGCCCCACATGGAGATGAGCTCGGTGGCCCCCGCCTTGCAGGCGTCGGTGAGCCCCGCCTCGAGCGCGCCCCACAGCGCGCGCTTGGTGGCCGCCATGGCGGCCGGCGAGTTCTGGGCGATCTTCTCGGCCAGGACCTGCGCCTCGTCGCGGAGCTGCCTCGGGCGGGTCGACCACCTGGCTCACCATGCCGAGCGCGAGCGCACGCGCCGCATCGATGCCGCTCGTGGCGCCCGACGCAGGGCCATGCGCATCACCGCCTCGAAGGGAATCTTGCGGGCCAGCCCGATGGCCTCGTACGCGCTGACCTGGCCGACCGAGACGTGCGGGTCGAGGAATTGCGCATCGGACGCGGCGATCACGATGTCGGCGTCGGCCACGAAGTGCAGCCCCCGCCGGCGCACACGCCGTTCACCGCGGCGATGACCGGCTTCGCCACGCCGTTGTGCCAGGCGGTCATGCGCAGCTCGAGCGCGCCGGGTGCGGCCGGATTGCTTGCGCAAGGCCTCGGGCTCGCGGGCCAGCTGCACCACGTCGAGGCCGGTCTGGAACGAGCGTCCTTCGCCGGTGTTCACGATGACACGCACCTCGGGATCGGCGTCGAGCTCGAGCCAGGCCGCCTCGAGCTCGTCGAGCATGCGCGCGTCCATGGCGTTGCCGGCCTCGGGCCGGTTGAAGACGAGCCAGCCGACCGGGCCGCGCGCGCTCGACGAGCAGCGTTTCGTAGGCCATCGACGTCAGCTGCGCGGGACGTCGCGCCACGGGCCGCCCTGCAAGGGATCGGGCTCGCGGGGCAGTCCGAGCACACGCTCGCCCAGGATGTTCTTGTTCACCTCGGTCGTGCCGCCCTCGATCGTGTTGGCCCGGCTCCGCAGCATCCCCCGCACCTCGTAGGGCAGGGTGGCCGCCCACTCACCCGGCTCGGTGGGCGCGTCCTGTGCCTCGGTGGACCAGGCCGTCGCGGCGGCGCCGAGCATGTCGACCGCCAGCAGCTGGATCCGCTGGTTCAACTCCCCCTGGTGCACCTTGCCGATGGAGCTCTCCGGGCCCGGAGAGCGCCCGGCCCGCACGGTGCGCGCGCGACACGCTGGTTCGTCCATCCGCGCACTCTGCTCCTCGCACCAGAGCCGGACGACCTGGTCACGCTGCACCGGGTTGGACCATCCGCCGGGCACGCCCTCGGCGGCCAGGCGCGTGGCCAGCCGCACGAGCGCGTCGCGCCCCCCCGCCGCCGATCCGGTCGACGCCGCCCGAGCCCGCGCCCGAGACCATCTGCCGCTCGCCCGAGAGCGTGGCGTTCGCCACCTTCCAGCCCGTCGCCGACCGCGCCGACGCGCTGGGCGTCGGGTACGCGGGCGCCGTCGAGGAAGACCTCGTTGAAGTCGACCTCGCCGCCGATGTGGCGCAGCGGCCGCACGTCGACGCCGGGCTGGCGCAGGTCGATCAGGAAGTAGGTGATGCCGTGCGCGCTTGGGCACGTCGGGGTCGGTCCGGGCCAGCAGCACGCGCGAAGTCGGACGAGGTGCGCCCAGGTCGTCCACACCTTCTGGCCGGTGACGACCCACTCGTCGCCGTCGCGCTCGGCCCGGGTGGCCAGCGACGCCAGGTCCGAGCCCGAGCCCGGCTCGCTGAAGAGCTGGCACCACCGTCTCCTCGTTGCGCACGATGGGCGGCAGGAAGCGGAGCCGCTGCTCCTCGGTGCCGTGCGCGAAGAGCGCGGGCGCGGCGAGGTTGAGGCCGAGCGGGTTCAGCCGGCCGAGGTTGAACGGGCGCAGCTCCTCGCTCGACGCCGCCGCGCCACGCCGGGCGCAGATCGAGCCCGCCGTACTCGACCGGCCACGTCGGCACGACCAGCCCCGACGCACCCGAGCACGGGGTACCACGCCTCGTACTCTGCCCGGGTGCGGACGGTGCGCACCTCGGCCGCGTCCGCCCCGCCGTCCTGCCGCCACCCATTCCGGGCGGGCACGACGCTCTCGACCCAGGCCCGCACCGCGGCGAGCGCGTCCTCGAGCGGGGTGTCGGGACCGACCGGCAGGCGGCCGTCCCCGGGCGCGCCGCCGCGGGCCGGCGGTCATCGGCCCTTGAACTCTGGCGGGCGCTTCCCGACGAACGCGGCGAGCCCCTCCGGAAGTCGTCGCTGCGCGACGAGAGCTCCATGGCGAGCGCCTCGTTGTGCAACTGCTCGCGGAGCGGCGCCGTGCCGCCCGCGTGCAGCAGCCACTTCGTGAGCCCGATCGTCACGGTCGGCGACTCGGCCAGCCGGCTCACCAGCGCCTGCACCTCGCCGGCCAGTGCGTCGCCCGGCACGGCGCGGTGGACCATGCCCCACGCGGCAGCGTCGGCGCCGGACACGGCCTCACCGAGCAGCAGCATCTCGCGGGCCCGCACCTCGCCGATGCGGCGGGGCAGCAGCCAGGTGCCGCCGGTGTCGGGCGTGAAGCCGCGCTCGGCGTAGGGCTCCCACAGCCGCGCCGTCATGTCGACCACGGCGAAGTCCGCAGCCAGGGCCACGTGCAGGCCGATCCCGGCCGCCCAGCCCCGGACCTGGCAGACCACCGGCGTCTGTGTCGTGAGCAACAACTCGATCAGGCGGTGCGCCTCGGTGGGCAGGCGCCGCTGGATGCTGCCCACCCGCGGCCGCTCATCCCCCGCGTTGCGCCCCACGATGTCGAATCCGGCGCAGAAGTGGTCGCCCGCCCCGCGGATGAGGACAACACGCACCGACTCGTCGGGTCCGGCCGCGGAGAGGGCTTCGATCATGGCGGCGACGATCGGGTCTGTCAGCGCATTGCGCTTCTTCGGGCGGTCGATCTCGAACGCGAGCACCGGGCCGTCGAGCTGGACGTGGAGCCCCTCGACCGACCGATAGGGGCTGATCGCCTCGGTCGAGTCGCTCATTGGCCGGCGTACCTCTCGCTGATGGCGCTGAGGACCTCTTGGAGGTCGCGCGCGCCGCCCGGCGCCTCGGGCAGGCGCACCGGGCCGTGCTCGCGACTCGGCAGCAGGACCGTGGCGTGGCCCGGCGTCGTTTGTTCACCGCGCTGGTTCACGGCGGAGAGGTCGAGGTCCACGGCGGGGCGCCCGCCCTCGGCGAGGTAGTGGTCCGTCACCGTCCCCGACAGCCACTGCGTATCGCCCACGAAGTTGAACTTGCGGAACTCGCAATCGAGCTTCCAGAGCCACGCGTCATCACCCATCCAATCCGTGCACAGGTGAATGAGCCACGTCTCGCGCATCCGGCCGTAGTCGAACGTGGTCGGGTTGCCCGCGCGGCGCGGCGAACTCCGGGTCCCAGTGGACCCGCTGCATGACATCGGGCACGTTCAGCTCGTCACGTTGGTAGAAGCGCGGGATCCGGGTCCGGTTCTGGTACCCGAGACGCAGGGCCTTCACCCCGTAGAGTCCCATGCCGACACCGGCGTGCCAGCAGACCATGTCGGTGACCGTCATCGGGCCCTTGACCATGGGGCCAACGGCGTCGCCCACTGCCACGTCCTCCCACCACCGGGTCTCACCGCCCCGGGGACCTTCGGCGGCGTACTGCGCCTCGATCGCGTCGATCTCATCGTCGGAGTAGGGACGCAGCTCCAGCGCGTCGTTCTTCTTGCGTTCGCGGGCCTGGGTCCGCTCGGTGCGGATCATGAGCCGGTACTGCGCCGAGAGCGCGGGGCCGTCGATCTCGCGGAACACCTGGGCCATCCACTCGTGGACGGCGCGCCCGGCGAACTCGCTCGGCTTCTCCACCACGCCCACCAGCGCGTTACGCCGGCTGACCCGCCGGTCCGGTCGCAGCGGCGACCACCACTCGCGTGCGCTCGCCGAGTAGAACGCGTGCACCCCACGCAGGGGATCGCCCTTCATGAGGTCCCGATGCTCCTCGGGCACCTCGCGCACCTCGTCGAAGCCGACGAGCGAGTCGCCGCCCACCAGGGGTGGCGGGGCGATGACCCCGCCCCAGCAGGTCCCCGCCGCGTAGACCTCGTCGGACCACAACGGGTTGTCGTCGCCGTAGGCCTCGGCGACGTGTCGAAACGCATCGACGCCGGGGCGCACGTAGCGCGGCACCGGCACCGTGTGGGGCTCGGGGATGCCGATGCGGGCGCGCAGCCGGGCGACGCCCTCCTCTGTGATGGTGCCCTCGGACACGAAGTCGCATATTATATGAAGTCCGCCGCACGCCGCCCTGGGCGTCCGGCCGCGCGCACCTCCGAGACGGGATCACCGTGGCCAACGACAAGGTCTACATCCACGAGTTCATCGACATTCTCGGCCACCACCGCGGCGACTACATGCACCACATGACGGCGAACTGGAGCCCGATCGCGCAGGAGGAACGCCACCAGCTCTGCTACGGAGTGTGGGGCATCGTGGGCTCCACCGGGCAGTGGCCCTCCGTGGTGAACATGTGGGAGGAGGACGGCTGGGACGGACTGGCATCGTCCTTCGGCCACGAGCTCGGCCACGCCCACCTGCAGGACCCCAAGCTGGCCCGCTGGTGGGCGCGCGCAGCAGAGTTCCGTTCCGGCGGGTTCGACCGCATCCTCGTCCCCGCGCCGTGGTCAGCCGGCATAGATGAGCTCTGCGCGGAGGGCGCCGGCGGTGTCGCCTACGCCCACGACCAGGTGACGATTCCCGCCGGCGCCGCCGGCGACTTCCTGGAGCTGGCCCGCGAGGCCGGTGGCGCGTTCTACGCCGAGCACGGCTGGCGGCTGATCGGGGCCTTCGAGACGGCCTTGCGCAACGACGACGAGGCGTTCTTGTTGTGGTCGATCCCGAGCTGGGACCGCTGGGGTGCCGCGGAAGCCGCGCTGCGGGCAGGGCATCCTTGGCGGGACCGCCAGCGCGCCGCGGTGGTCGATCTGCGCCGCATCCTGCTCGTCGACGCGCCGCTCAGCCCGTTGCGCATCGGGCGCCAGCCGGCACGCAGCGACCGCGACGACAGCTGGTCTGAGACGTAGCGACCGCTCAGCCGGCTGGCGCGGCGACGTCGTCGGCCAGCTGTGCACGCAGGAGCTTTCCGATTTCGTTGCGGGGCAGCGACTCGGCGCGCGGCGAAGACGACCGGCACCTTGTAGGGCGCGAGCTCGGCCCGGCAGGCCGCTTCGAGGTCCTCGTCGCGGGCGGACCCGACCACGACGGCCACGGGCACCTCGCCCAGCCGCTCGTCGCGGCGGGCGACGACCGCAACGTCGTCGACGCCGGGGACCAGGCGCAGCACCTCTTCCACTTGCTCGGGAAAGACCTTGTTGCCGCCGCGGTTGATGAGGTCCGAGGTGCGACCTTCTATCCAGACGAAGCCCTCGGCGTCGACGCGGGCGTGGTCCCCGGTACGGATGAACCCGTCGGCGTCGACGCGGTCCGCCAGGGACTCGCCACCGGCGTACCCGGCGGCCATGCGGGGCGGGCGCACCAGGAGCTCGCCCACGGTGCCGGGCTCGACCTCGCGCCCGGCGTCGTCGACGACCCGGATGTCGACGCCGGCATGCGGGCGCCCGGCCGCGCCGAGCTTCTCGGGATGCTCCCGGGCGTCGGCCGCGGTCCAGCCGACGACCTCGCCCACCTCGGCCTGCCCGTAGCTATTGAGCACGACGGTCCCGAAGCGCTCCATGAAGCGGCGGGCGGCCGGCGGTGAGAGCGGCGCGGTGATGCTGCGGACGTACCGCAACGGGGCGAGGTCGGTCACCTCGGGGTCCGTCGCCAGCATCACCATGGCGGCCGGCGGCAACACGGTCGAGCGGATCTGATAGCGGCGTACCAGCTCGGCGAACTCGCGAGTGCCGAACCGCGGCATCAGGACAATGGAGGCGCCCGCACGCAACCCGAAGCACACGTTGTAGATACCGGCATTCAGCGCGATCGACACCGGCACGAGGTTCGGCGTCGGCTCACGCGCCTCCTTGGGCCTGCCGCCCCCGTCGCCGCGCAGCGGCGTGAGCACGCGGTCGAGGAGCTCGAGGTAGCCGCTGTGCGTCTGGAGAATCGCTTTGGGCGCGCCGGTCGTCCCCGACGTCCAGGTGACGAAGGCGACGTCGGGGTCGTGGCGTATCGGGTCGGCCAAGTTGGAGACCCCGTGCTCGTCGAACAGCGCAGCCGGACGCACCGTCGCCAGCACGTGATCGACCTCGGCCTGGGGGGAACGGTCGTTCACCGGCACGAAGACCGCACCGGCCAGCCAGATGCCGGCCATGGTGGTGACCAGGTCCGGGCCGCTCGGGAGGCGCACCGCCACGCCCTGTCCGGGCTCGACGCCCGCCGCCCTCAGGGCCTCGGCCATGGCGCGTGCCCCAGCGCGGGCCTCGCCTGCGCCGCGCACCTCGTCGATGGTGCACAACAGGTCGCGCCCGTCGGCGAAAGGGTGGTCGATGAGGAGGTTGCCGAGGTTCTCCGAGATTTACATACAATATCCGGTTGCTGCGATCCGGTCCCGGGTGCGGGCCCGAAGAAGAAATGGGAGGGAGCACCAGTGGCCGACCGCGTCTGGTCCGGGGGCGAGCAGTCCACGGTCCCCCAGCTGTTCGCCCGCAGGCTCGAGACCGACCCGGACAGCGAGTACCTCGACCTCGCCGGAACGAAGCTCACGGCCGGCGACGTCATGGCGGCGGGCGGGCGGTTCGGCGCGATCCTCCACGAGCTCGGGACGGCGCAGCACGACCGCGTGGCCTCGCTGCTCGAGAACTCGTCGCCGGCGCTGCTCACCTGGGCCGGGACCGTGTGCGCCGGCCGCGTCGCGGTGCCCATCAACACCGCCTACAAGGGCGCCTACCTGAGACACCAGCTCAACGACTCGGGCTCCCGGGTGATGGTCGTCGCGGCCGGCTATCTCGACCGTGTGGCGGCCGTCGCGCAGGACGTCCCGACTCTCGAGCATGTGATCGTCGTTGACGACGTCGACGCCGGGGACGACGAGGGAAAGGAGGCGGGCGCGCCCTCACCCGCGGCGGCGCCCTCGCTCGGCCGGGTTGCCGTGCACCGCTGGGACGACGTCATGGCGGCGGCAGGTGAAGCGCCCAGCGTCGAGGTCCGGCCGTCCGACCTGGCCACCTTCATCTACACCGGCGGCACCACCGGGCTGTCCAAGGGATGCATGCTGACGCACAACTACCACGAGGCCCTGGCCCGGCAGATCGGCCTCTGCTGGAAGCGCACGGCCGACGACGTGGCGTGGACACCGCTGCCCATGTACCACTTCAACGCGCTGGTGACCGCCATCGTCGGCACGCTCCTCTTCGGTGGGCGCGGCGCCATCTTCCGCCGGTTCTCTGTCTCGCAGTTCTGGCCCGAGATGAACCGCGTCGGCGCCACCGTCACGTCGACCCTCGGGACGATGGCGTACCTGCTGGCGCACGACGTCGATCGCCCCGAGATGCCGGGTTCGGGTGCGCCGGAGGCCAACCGCACATTGCGCCTGATGGGCGCGGTGCCCCTCCCTCCCGAGGTGGACGGGATTCTCCGGTCGCGCTTTGGGATCGAGACGTTCAGCGGTGCCTACGGCGTCACCGAGGCCAGCTTGGTCTCCTGGCAGCCCCCCGGCGTGGAGAACCGGCCCAACGCCGCCGGCGTCGTCAACGACGAGTTCTTCGACGTCCGGATCTTCGACGACGAGGACCATGAGCGTGCAGCCGGAACAGACGGCGAGATCGTGCTACGGCCGAAGCTGCCGCACGTGATGTTCGAGGGCTACTGGGGAAGGCCGGACGTCACGGTCGAGACGATGCGCAACCTCTGGTACCACACCGGCGACATCGGCCGGATCGACGAGGACCGCTACCTCTACTTCGTCGACCGCAAGGCGGACTACCTGCGGCGCCGGGGCGAGAACATCGCCAGCTACGAGGTGGAGTCGATCCTCATGGGCCACGGCGCGTTGGCCGACGTCGCGGTCCACGCCGTCCCCAGCCCCTTGACCGAGGACGACCTCAAGATCACCGCCACGGTCAAGGAGGGCGCTGACCTCACCGAGGACGAGCTCTTCCGCTGGTGCATCGAACAGCTCCCCTATTTCTGCCTCCCGCGCTACATCGAGTTCAGGCCGGCGCTGCCGCGCAGTCCCGTCGGGCGTGTGCTCAAACGCGAGCTGCGCGAGGAGGGCGTCACGCCGGCCACGTGGGACGCCGAATCGGCCGGGATCGAATACGAGAAACGCTGAGCAGGGGTCGGCCCCGGAAGGGTCGGCCGTACGATGTGTGCAGTCGGTCCCGTTGCGGGCCGGAGAGGAGTTGCCATGAGGGCGCAGGACATGATCCTCGTCAGCGTCGACGACCACGTGGTGGAGCCGCCGGACCTCTTCGAGGGACACCTGCAGGGGCGCTACCGCGATGAGGCGCCCCGGGTCGAGCGCCGGCCCGACGGTTCGGACGCCTGGGTGTTCAACGGCGCGGTGATCCCCAACATCGGCCTGAATGCAGTGGCCGGCCGGCCCAAGGAGGAGTACGGCGTCGAGCCCACGGCCTTCGACGAAATGCGCCCGGGCTGTTACGACGTGCACGAGCGCATCAAGGACATGAACGCCGGCGGCGTGCTCGGCTCCATGAACTTCCCCTCGTTCCCCGGCTTCAGCGGACGACTCTTCGCCGCCTGCGAGGACAAAGACCTGGCGCTCGCCGTGCTGCAGGCCTACAACGACTGGCACATCGACGAGTGGTGCGGCGCCTACCCCGGACGCTTCATCCCGATGGCGCTCCCCGTGTTGTGGGACCCCGAGCTCGCCGCCACCGAGGTGCGGCGCGTGGCCGCCAAGGGCTGCCATTCCGTGACCTTCACGGAGAACCCGGCCACGCTCGGGTACCCGAGCTTCCATGCCGAGCACTGGGACCCCTTCTGGGGCGCGGTGTGCGACGAGCGCGTGGTCGTCTCCATCCACCTGGGCTCGTCGGGCCAGCTGTCCGTCACCGCGCCCGACGCGCCCGTCGACGTCATGATCACCCTGCAGCCCATGAACATCTGCCAGGCGGCGGCTGACCTGCTGTGGTCGCGGGTGATCAAGCAGTACCCCGACATCCGATTCGCGCTCTCCGAGGGCGGCACGGGCTGGATCCCGTACTTCCTCGACCGGCTCGACCGTACCTACGACATGCACCGCGCCTGGACGGGGCAGGACTTCGGCGACCGGTTGCCCAG
Source organism: uncultured Acidimicrobiaceae bacterium (assembly GCA_963725895.1). Classification (GTDB taxonomy): domain Bacteria; phylum Actinomycetota; class Acidimicrobiia; order Acidimicrobiales; family RAAP-2; genus Bog-473. The sequence continues at coordinate 1,238,303 of CAVSAJ010000001.1, forward strand.
CGACGTGTTCCGCCAGCACTTCTTGACCTGTTTCATCGCCGACCCCGTCGGGATCACGCTGCGCCACGACATCGGCCTCGACAACATCGCGTGGGAGTGCGACTACCCCCACTCCGACTCCTCGTGGCCCGAGGCACCCGAGGAGCTCGCCCGCGTGGCGGCGGACGTGCCCGACGACGAGTTGTCGCGCATCACCTACGAGAACGCGTGCCGCTGGTACTCGTTCGAGCCCTTCGCGCACCGGCCCAAGCAGCGCTGCACAGTCGGGGCCTTGCGCGCCGAGACACCGGGACACGACGTCTCCATCCGCTCGTTCGACAAGGGCCGCTTCGAGCGAAAGGAGAAGGGGGTCGACATCGGCCGTCTGGCGGCGCGCGCCACCGCCTAGGCCTCGGCGGGAGCAGGCGGCCGACCGCTCGTCAGGCGGGCGTGGCGGCTGAGAGCGTGCGCATCTGGCCCTGGAGCAGTGCGCGGTTCGGCTGCTCGGGCAGTTCGAGCAGAGGCTGGCGCACCTCCTCCACTGTCGGGCCGTACTCATCAGCCAGCGGCGCCAACGCTTCGAGGTCGAAGTCGTAGAGCGCCGCCGCGTTGGTCCCGAGGATTCGGCGCAGGTCGTCTTCGGGGACGTCCTGGGTCACCTGTCTTAGGTGCTCGCGCGTGTAGGGCCCGGTCCCCTCGTCGTGCGGGTAGTCGCTCCCCCACATGAAGCGGTCGGGCGCGATCATGCTGCGTACGGCCATGTCGGCCGGCTTCGGGAAGCTGACGCCCATCCACACGTTCTGGTTGAAGTACTCGGTCGCGGTGCGAGGAAGTGCCTGGTCCTTCGTGTACCTGAGCTCGCCGATGGAACCCTTCTGCACGTTCGTGATCACGTAGTCGAGGTGGCGGAGCGTCTCGGGCAGCCACGCCGCACCGCCTTCGGTGAAGGCGAACTTGAGGCGGGGGAAGCGCTCGAACACGCCCGACAGGATCAGGTGGACCAACGGCCGCATGCCGTAGAACGCGACCTCGGCGATCATGAGCATGGGGGTCGCTTGAAAGCGGCCGTAGTTGGGAAAGCCAGTGCCGGCGTGCACGTTGACCGGGACGTCCATGTCCTGCAGCGCCGCCCACAGGCGGTCGTAGTCGGGGTCGTACAGCGGCTTGACCCACGTCACGTCCGGCGGAACGACGGGCAGCAGCACGCCGCCGCGCAGTCCCTGCTCCTTTATCCACATGGCGTCTGCGATCGCGTCGTCGATGTCGTTCACGAAGATCTGTCCGACCCCGGCGCGCTGCGCCGGCCGGCGCGCACAGAAGTCGACCAGCCAGCGGTTGTGCGCCTTGATCCCGGCCCGCCGGTGCTCGTACTCCTCGGGCTTGGGCGGTCCGGCGAAGAGGACGAAACCCGGAAAAAACGGCGGCACGGTGTTGGGGTAAATGACCTCCCCCACCACGCCGTCGGCGAGCTCGTCAGCGGAGCGCCGGTCGTCGTCCCAGTTGCGGACGCGGAGGTCGGTGTCGCGCAGGTCCTTCCACGGGTTCTTGTACCTCCCTCGCCAGGCGTCGAACTCGTCGCGGTACGCCGGGTCCAGGTACTCGCGGTACTGCTCGTGGCTCCCGCCGGCGTGGGTGTCCGCGGAGATGAGCGTCAGGGGCGCGGTCGATACGGATGTCGCCATGGAACCACCCTACCAGAAGTTAGAACCGGAGTCTAGTTCTTATTTGGGGTACCGCCGGCACGCTCATCCGAAGTGCGCCGGCGTGGGCAGCGCCCCGGCGGCGAACGCGTCGGCGCGCCCCCGCAACGTGGCGGCGGCGTCGGCGGCGTCCTTCATGATCACGAACTGCCCGGCGCGAATGCCCTCGACGACCAGCGCAGCCAGCTCGTCGAGCGGCTGCCAGTGCAATTCGCGCCCCGCCGACGCCGCCATCTCCTCCAGCCGTTCTGGCGTCATCGCCTCGGTCTCGCGAGGCCGCTCCCGGGCGAGATCCGGTGGCCGCGTGCGATCCGAGGTCCACAGACCAGTCCGCAGGAGCCCCCCGGAGGGATAGAACACCGAGGCACCGATGCGCGCACCCTCCTCCGCCAGCTGTGAGGCCAGGCACTCCGTGAGCACGCTCACCGCCGCCTTGCTGGCGGCGTAGACGGAGGCGGACGGCAACGGCGAGATCGGGCCGTCCGACGAGGACGTGTTCACGATGTGTCCGGGCTCGCCCGACTCGAGCATGCGCGGCACGAAGGTGAGGAGGCCGTTGACGACGCCCGTGACGTTGACGCCGAACACCCATGCCCAGTCGTTCGGGGTGGTCTGCCAGACCTTCGCGCTGGGCGCGCCAACGCCTGCGTTGTTGCACAGGACATGGCACGCGCCGAAGCCGTCGTAGACGGCATCGGCCAACGACGCCACCGACTCGGAGCTCGTCACGTCCGTCTTCTGCGCCAGCACCCGGGGGTCGCCGGCGAATTCCCGGTCGACCGCCTCGAGCGCCGGCTCGTCGACGTCGGCGACGACGACCCGCATGCCCTCTCCCAGGAAGGCCCGCACCAGGGCCAACCCGATGCCGCTCGCCCCGCCGGTCACCACGGCCACCTTCTCTTGCAGGTCTTCCATCGCGCTCTCCCCTTCTTGACAGTCAAAGCCGGAGCAGTTTTGATAATAGGTACGGAAATACCCACGGGGCAACGGCCCTGCCGCAACCGCACCGCTTAGGGGGTTGGCTGATGACCGAGGTTCGCACCGAAGACCTGGCAATCGAGGGCCTCGCCACCCAGCCCGGGACCGGCATGCCGCGGCGCCTCGACCTGATCCGTGACCCCTCGGTCCGCGCCCACGTCCGCAGCGAGGCCGGGCCGCGCTTCCCGTTCCCGATCCCGAACGGCTGGTTCATCGTGGCCGCGTCGGGCGATGTGAAGGCCGGCGCTGTCGAGCCCCTGCACGCCTTCAGCCGCGACCTGGTCGTCTTCCGCACCGAGAGCGGGGTGCCGCGGGTCACGGCCGCCTACTGCGCGCACCTCGGTGCGCACCTGGGCGTCGGCGGCACGGTGCGCGGCGAGATCCTCCAGTGCCCGTTCCACGGTTGGTGCTATGACGGCGAGAGCGGCAAGTGCACCGACATCCCCTACGGCTCGGGGAAGATCCCGACCAAGGCCGCCGTCCGCGCATACCCCACCGTGGAACGCAACGGCATGGTGTGGGCTTGGCACCACCTCGAGGGCAAGCCGCCCTTCTACGACGTGCCCGAGGTGTCCGAGCTCTCCGATCCCGAGTGGAGCGATCCCTACATCGCCGAGTTCACCATCCGCACGAGCTGTCAGGAGATGGCCGAGAACAACCACGACGCCGTGCACTTCCAATTCGTGCACGGCACGCCTGCGATTCCCGAGCAGGAGATGTTCATCGACGGCGGTTACAAACGCGCGACGAGCATGGACGGGTTCTTCGTGCGCGAGACCTTCGGCCTCGGGCTCGGAGTCCTGCGCATGACGAACACCATGACCTTCCTCACGTCGACCACGCCGATCGAGGAGGAACTGGTCCTCGTCCGCTGGATCTTCACCACGCCGAAGAGCGCGGGCCCCGACGCGACGAAGAAGGTCGCCGACTCGTTCCTGGGCGGCGTGAGCCAGGACATCCCGATCTGGGAGAACAAGCGGTACGTCGAACGGCCCGTGCTCATGAAGGAGGAGCGGACCATCCTCGACCACCGCGCGTGGTGCACGCAGTTCTATTCGGACCCCACCGACGCCATCGACTGAACCGTCCCGGGCGACGCCAAGAAAGAGGAACGACCACATGACCGGACAAAGCGTCGACAGCGCCCGCTACCTGGTGATCTCATCGGACACCCATGCCGGCCCGCCGGCCGAGCGCTACCGCGACTACCTCGACCCCAAGCACCGCGCGGCGTTCGACGCCGACCTGGCCATGGTGCTCGAGATGAACAAGGCGCGCGCCGCGCAGAGCGACGCGGCGGCCTTCGAAGCGAAATGGGAGGCCGAGACCGGCGACGGAGGCCGTCGGGCGTCGTGGGACCCGGCGGCACGCGACGACGAGCTCGACAAGGAGGGCGTGGTCGCCGAAGTGATCTTCCCCGACGCCGATGTGCTGGGCGGCGGCGCGTCGGCGCCGTTCCACGCCGGGCTCGGCTCCTCGGGCGACCTCGACGGCGAGTTGGTCATGGCGGGCGCCCAGGCGCACAACCGCTGGCTCGAGGAGCTCTGCGCCTCGAGCCCCGAGCGACGATGCGGTGTGGCTACCGTGCCGATCCTGCACGACATCGATGCCGCCGTGGCCGAAATAGAGCGGCTCGCGTTGGTCGGGTTCCGGGCGATCCTGATCCCGACGTTGTGGGTCGACAAGCCGTCGTACAACGACCTGCGCTACGAACCGGTCTGGGCGGCCTGCGAGGCCAACGGCATGGTGGTGCACGTCCATTCGGGCGGCGCGTCGCGCGACATCTCCATGATGGCTCCGGGCCTCATCGCCATCTACGCCACCGAGGCGTGGTGGTGGGCGGCCCGCCCGCTGTGGGCGCTCCTCTGGGGGGGCGTCTTCGAGCGCCATCCCGGCCTGCGCTTTGCCATCACCGAGGACGGGGCCTGGTGGCTCCCGGGCATCGTGAGCCGGATGGACGAGAAGTACTTGGGCGGGCACAACACCGAGAAACTCGGCAACGCGTTCACGTCGACGATTTCGAAAAAGCCGAGCGAATTCTTCGGGACCAACATCTTCGTGGGCGCGTCGACGCCGAGCACCGAGGAGATCCAGCGCCGCCACGAGATCGGTATCCGCGCCTTCATGTGGGGCAACGACTTCCCGCACCCGGAGGGCACCTGGCCGCACACGCGCAAAGCGATCGCCGCGGCGTTTGCCGACGTGCCGCCCGACGAGGCGTCGCGCATGCTCGGGGCGAACGCTGCTGCGGTGTACCGCTTCGACGTCGAGAAGCTGCAGCCGCTTGCGGCGCGCATCGGACCGTCACGGACGGAGGTGCACGGGCCGTCGAGGGTACCGACGGCCTGATGCCGGCGGGCAAGGTCGGACGTCCGGCCCGTATCGACCGCACGGCCATCGCGGAGGCCGTACTCGACCTCGGCCTCGACGGCATCTCCATGAAGGCGGTCGCGGACCACCTTGGCGTCAGCGTGGCGGGCCTCTACCACCACGTGGGCAACCGGCGCGAGCTGCTCGTGCTCGCCGCCGAGCGCTCGATGTCCCGTGTCGCCACCCCCGAGGACACCGGCCAGCACTGGGACGACTGGCTGCGCGAGTGGGCCCGTCACGTCTACCGCTCCTTCGTAGAGGAGCCCGAGATCTTGGTGCAGTTCATGAACGGCGGGGTGCGGTGGGACGCCATGGGCGACGTCGTCGACTCGGTGATTCGGGTGCTCGGCCGTGCCGGCTTCGACCCGATCGAAGCGATGACCGCGTTCGACACGGTGGCGCAGTGCGCCGTCGGCGCCGCCGTGCAGGAGATCCGCGTGCGTGGGGCGACGAACGAGGGGCGCTCGGCTCTCTCCGAAATGCACCGGATGGTCGCCACACGCCCACCGGACGAGCTGCTCGGCCTCCGCGCGCTGCTCGATTTGCCGCCCATCCGAACGGCGCCGGACTTCGAGGAGCATCTGACGACGGTCCTCGTCGGCCTCGCGGTGCGGCGGGGAGAGGACTGGAAACCTGTCGCCGAGCGCGGCGCGCACACCACGCTGGAGGCGGACGCCGGCGCCGCGCCGCGTCGTCCCGACAGCCTGACCGCCTGAGGACGACGACTCAGCCCGCGGCCGGGCCCTCCGTGCCGAGGATGGAGACGAAGGAGACCATCTCGCCTGGATACCCGCCCAGGTTGTGCGTCAGCGCGAGGTTCCGCTTGCCATAGGTCGAGATCCGGCGCTCCTCGGGGGCCTCGCCCCGCAGCTGCAGCCAGGCCTCGAACATCATGCGGAGACCGGTCGCGCCGACGGGATGGCCGAAGCTCTTGAGGCCCCCGTCGGGGTTCACCGGGAGCTCACCGTCGAGCTCGAACGTGCCGGCGAGCTCCTCCTTCCAGGCGCTGCCCCGCTCGCAGAAGCCGAGGTCCTCCATCAGGACGAGCTCGGTCGGCGTGAAGCAGTCGTGCACCTCCGCCATCGCCAGTTGGGCGCGCGGATCCGTGATGCCGGCCTGGCGATAGGCCTCCCGCGCCGACAGCACCACCTCGGGAAACGTGGTGTAGTCGTAGTCGGGGTCGCTCACGCCGCTGCCGTCCCCGACCACGAACGAGAGTGCCTTCACATAGAGGGGGTGCTCCGTGTACCGGAGGGCGTCCTCGGCCCGGACGACCACCGCGGCCGCCGCCCCGTCGGCGACCCCGGCACAGTCGAACACCGAGAGCTCGCCGGCGATGCGGGGCATGGCGAGCAGCTGCTCGACACTCATTTCCTTGCGGAACTGAGCCCGCGGATTGCGCGCGCCGTTGGCGTGGTTCTTCGAGGCGATGCGCGCCAGTGCCTGCTTGACCTGGTCCACCTCGATGCCGTAGCGCTTGGCGTAGGCGGGGACGATCATCGAGTACATGGCGGCGGCCGTCACGGTGCGGTTCGTCCCATCGCTCGGCACCGGGAACGCGTTCGCGCCCTGGAAGCCCGAGTCCTTGAGTTTCTCCACACCGAGGGCCATTGCAACGTCATAGGCTCCGCTGCTCACCGCGTACGCCGCCTGCCGCAGCGCTTCGGAGCCCGACGCGCAGAAGTTCTCCACGCGGGTGACCGGCTTGTCCTTCACGCGCAGCGGTCGCGCCAGCACGAGGCCGCTCATGCCCGACTGGGCGGTGCCGAGCCAGTAGGCGTCAACGTCTGCGCGGCCGACCCCGGCCGACTCGAACGCGCCCTCCGCGGCCTGCAGCACGAGGTCGTCGGTCCCCAGGTCCCAGCGCTCGCCGAACTTCGTGCACGCCATCCCGACGATGGCCACCTTGTCGATGATCCCGTGCGAGCCCATCAGTTATCGCCTCCCCGGCACGGCCGCGCCTTCCAGAAGTAATTGTGGATTCCGTCGGCGGTCGAGAGCCGACGGAATGTCATTTCGACCCGATCCCCCACCGCGACCTGGTCGGCGTCGACGTCGGTCAGCTCGACCGGGAGCCGGCCGCCGTCGTCGAAGTCCACAACGGCGAAGACCATCGGCGGGCTCGGCGTGTAGGAGAGCCGGTCGATCGTGAACGTGGCGACGGTGCCGCGCGCGTCGGCCATGGGCTCGAGCTCGCCCTCGTCGGGCAGTGGTGGGAGATGCATGCTGCCGTCCGGAGACCGCGAGCCCTCGAAACCGAACTTCCATGGCACCGACCGTCCCGCTGCCGACGAGGAGGTCCGCGGCGGCTCGGGGCGCCGGGGCGGCTCGATGGGCAAGATGCCGCGCCAAGTCAGGTAGCGGCCGTAGGAAACGGACCCCCCGGTGCCGACCTGCGAAACGACGCTCGCCCCGATCGCACGCGCCCCCGCCAACGCGCCGGTGGTGCGCAGTACCAATGCCTCTGCCCCGTCGGCCAGCGTCAGCAACACGATCGTGCGGTCCGCCTCGGCCCTCTCCAGGAGGTCGACGAGCAACAGGAGGGGATGGGCCGCGCCCGTGTTCCCGACCATCGACGTCAGGTCATCGACCAGCCGGTCGGCCGCGACCCCCGAGCGCTGCGCCACCGCTTTGGTGGCACGCCCGTGCGGGCCTGTCACGATGAGGTGGTCCACGTCGTCGGGCCCCATGCCGGCGGCCTTCCACAGTCGGTCCAACGCGTCAGCGCCGAGCTCGCCGTAGCGCACCTCGCCGAAGCGCTCCTCCCACACCCGCGACCGCTGCTCGCCCGGGACCCGCCAGCGGTCCACGAACTCGTCGGTCACCGAGACCCAGGGACCGACCTTCGCCACCACTTCCCCGTGCCCGTCACTGCCCACCACCAATGCGGCCGCGCCGTCGCCGAAGAAGGACTCGTCGGGGCCGCCGGCCAGGCCGGTGCGCAGATCTGCCGCAACCGCCAGAGCGGGTCCACTCTGGGACGCGGCGGCGCGCAGCGCTCCCAGGGTGCCGCGCACCGAGCCGACGAGGTCGTACGCACCGCTTTCGCCGGGGAGCCGCAACGCCGCCTGCAGCACGGTGGCGTTCGTCTTGTCGAGGTAGGGCGGGGCCACCGTGGCGAACCAGACGGACTCGATGGGGACGTCGGGCGCCCGCCGCAGCGCCACCCGCGCCGCCTCCACCGCCATCGTCGTGGCGTCTTCGTCGAATGAGGCAACCGAACGTGTCCCCTTGCGCCCACCGCCACCGGCCACACCGGCCACGGTCGACAGGTCGAGGCGCCGATACGGGAGGTAACCGCCGAACCCGATGATCCCGTGCACGACCGCAGAGTGTATGGCGGTCTGCTCAGGCCGCCGGCAGAGTGAGGCCCAGCAGCGCAATGGCGTTGCCGCGCGCGATCTTCCGCACGGAATCCGCATCCAGATGCCCGAATTGCTCCGCGGCCGCCTGCCGTGACTCCGGCCACGTGCTGTCGGAGTGCGGGTAGTCCGTCTCGAAGACGACGTTGTCGACGCCGATGTCGTCCAGCAGCGCGACACCGACGGCGTCCTTGAAGAAGCAACTGGTCACGTTCCCGCGCCGGTAATAGGCCGAGGGAGGCTCGGGGCAATGGCGCTGCGAATTGGACCAGCCCCGGTGGGTCGTCCATACGTCGTCCGCCCGCTCCAGGACGTAGGGGATCCATCCGATCTGCGCCTCGGCGTACATGAACTTGAGGTTCGGGAACCGGTGCAGCGTCCCGGAGTAGAGCAGGTCCACCAGGCTGGCGGCACTGTTGCCGAACAAAATGGTGGCCGCCACCGCGTCGGGCGCGTCGGGCGAGGCCTGTGGGGTCTTGGTCCCCGATCCGATGTGCATGCACACCACCGTCCCGGTCTCCTCGCAGGCCGCGAAAAACGGGTCCCATGTCCCGCTGTAGAGGCTCGGCAGCCCCAGATAGGTGGGGAGCTCGCTGAAGGCGACGGCCCGCACACCCCGGCCGGCGTTGCGCCGGACCTCGGCCCCGGCCAGATCGGCGTCCCACAGCGGAATGAGGCACAGCGGGATGAGCCGGCCGCCGCTCTCGCCGCACCACTCCTCCACCATCCAGTCGTTGTAGCCCTCGATGCATAGCCCGGCCAGCTCGCGGTCCTTGCCCCAGAGGAACTGCTGGCCGCAGAAGCGCGGGTAGTTCGGGAAGCAGAGCTGCGCCTCCACCCCGTTGACGTCCATGTCCTCGAGGCGCTCCTTGACCCGGTAACAGCCCGGCCGCATCTCGTCGTAGCGCACACCGCGCAGCTGCACCTCCTCGCGGGGGAACCCCGCCGCGGCGATCGTGCGCTTGAGCGACGCGCGGTGATCCTCGTAGCACCACCACGCCACCTCGGGACCCTCGGTCCCGGGCTCCTCCACGTAGCCGCTTCCCACCAGCTTGGGCACCCCGGCCGGCAGCAACTCGATGTGCGGGCCGACCCCCCGGTAACGCTCGGGCAGGCGGGCCGACCACACGTCGGCTGGCTCGACGACGTGCGCGTCGAGGTCGACGATCGGGGGAATCTGGTCGACACCCACGCCTGCGGCGTCCGTCTGCTCGTTCTTCCGCGCCTCCACCGCATGCACCTCCGGCCGGGCCTTCCCCTCTGGGCAGCTCCAATATATGATATACAAATCTCTCCCGAGGACCGGATCGGTGCACCGTGCGGGCCGCTGTCTTGGGAGCACGGGGAACGGACCGAGCGGATCCGCCTCGGGTGCTCAGCCCCGGATTGTGTAGAGAATATGATGTATCCATGCCGAAAACCCCTGCTGAGGTGACCGGCACTTCCAATTCCGCGCAGATCCCAGCCTCGCCTGGCGCGGTGATCCGCAAAGGCAGTGGTGAGCAGGCCGCTGCGTACATCCGCCAGCTCGTCTTCGACGGGCAGCTCCAAGAAGGCATGCGGTTGCCGCAGGACGAGGTGGCAAGGGCGGTCGGCGTCAGCCGCATTCCTATCCGAGAGGCGATCATCGCACTCGAACGAGAGGGCTGGGTGTCGACCCGCCTGCACCGCGGGACGTTCGTCAACGCGTTCGACGAGCACGTGATCCGAGACCACTACGAGCTCTTCGGGCTGATCTACGGCCTGGCGGCGCGCCGGGCCGCCCAACGGGCGGATCCCGAGATAGTCGATCGTCTGGCCGCGCTCAGCCAGCAGGTCGACGCCACCGACGACCAGGTGAAGCTGGGCGAGCTCGCACTGGCCTTCCACGCCACCGTGGTCGATGCAGCCCGGTCCCCCCGCATCACGGTGGTGCTCCGTGCCATGTCCGCCCTGGTGCCGGGTCCCTTCTTCGTCCTCGTCCCCCGGGCCATTGAGCCTGAACGCAAGGGCCTACGCGCCATCGTGCGGGCCATCCGCAACGGCGACCCCGACCGTGCGGCCACCGAGTACTCCAAGATGCTGGCGAAGCAGGCGGAATACGTCGTCGACCTCTTCCATGAGCGCCAATCGCTCAGCCCGGCGGTCTGACTCGCGGCGTCGTCAGCGTTCCGGGGATGCGCCCGAAGCCGCTGCGTGGGGTGCGTCGCCGTTCTCGGAATGGCCGCCCAGGTACAGCTCGGCGAGGTGTGTCGACACGTCCGCGGCCGGGCCGGAGTGGACCACCCGTCCCCCGGTCATCACCACCGCCTGCTGCGCGACCTTGAGAGCGAATTCGGCGAACTGCTCGACCACGACGACGGTCACGCCGTCGCGCGCCAGCGCACCCACCACGCCGTAGAGGTCCTCCACGATGATCGGCGCCAGGCCCATGGAGAGCTCGTCGAGCATGAGGAGCTTCGGTTCAGTTGACACGGCGCGGGCCAGAGCGAGCATCTGCTGCTCACCCCCGGACAGGGTGCCGGCCGCCTGCTTGCGTCGGGATGACAAATGCGGGAATCGACCGAACGCCCGCTCCTCCACCTGGCGCCGGCTCGTGCCCCGGTGCGTCATCATCCAGAGGTTCTCCTGGACGGTCAGATTGGGAAAGACCCCCTTTCCCTCCGGTATGAGACACAGGCCCGCACGCACCAGCGAATGGCCAGTACCGGCCCGCACGGGCGCGCCGTCGAAGAGGACCTCGCCGGCGGACGGAGGGTTGAGCCCCGCCAGCACGGACAGGAGCGTGGACTTGCCTGCGCCGTTCGGGCCGAGCACGGCCGTTACGCTCTCTGGCGCAATCCGCAGGTCCACGCCGTGCAGAACCTCGACGCTCTCGTAACAGCACCGGATGCCACGGGCCTCGAGCATCGGAGTGGTCGCGTCAGCCACCGTCGGCCTCCACCAGGCTGCCCAGATAGGCCTCCGCCACCGCAGGGCTGCTCTGGACCTCACTCGGGGTCCCTGAGCAAAGGATCGTCCCCTGCACCAGGACGAACACGGTGTCGCAGACGCTCATCACGAGGTCCATGTCGTGCTCCACCAGCAAGATGGCCAGACCGTCGTCACTGAGCGTTCGCAAAATGCCGCCGAAGCGGCTCGTCTCCTCGGGGTTCTGGCCCGAGGCAGGCTCGTCGAGAAGGAGAATGGTGGGATGGATAGCCAGCGCCCGTGCCAACTCCACCAAGCGTCCGGTGCCGGTCGGGAGCGTGTCGGCTCGGGCCTCGGCCACCGCGTCGAGATGCACCCGTCGGAGGAGGCCGTCGGTCACCTCGTCCACCGATTCACGCCCCGACTCGAGGGTTCGCGGCGCCCGTCGGCGGCCCACGGACGCCGCGACCCGGACGTTCTCGCGGACCGTGAGGGTGCCGAAGAGTTCCAGCCTTTGGAAGGTACGACCCAACCCGAGCCGTGAGCGCCGGTAGGGGGAAACCCCCTTCAAATCCCGGCCGTTGAACGCCACCTCTCCGCGGCTCGACCTGCGCATGCCCGTGATCACGTCGAACAGTGTCGTCTTGCCCGCGCCGTTTGGCCCGATAAGACCTGTGATGGAACCGTCCGGGACGTCGAGCGAGACGTCCGAGAGCGCGGCCAGGCCCCCGAAATTGACGCTGACGCCGCGTACCTCAAGCGCCATGGGACCCCGTTCCTGCGGTCGCCGAGGCCTGGCCCGGCATCGGGGTCAGGTCCTGCATTGCGAGCAGTCCATCCGTCGATCCCGGCGCGGCAGCACCCGAGGGGACCACGGCCGGCATGCCGAACGCGGCCGGCGCGTCCCCACGCCGGCGATCGAACGCGTACGGGACGATGGAGCAAACCACGACGATGGCGATCAGCGCCCAGGCGAACGGCCAGTTCCCGATCACGCCGGCGAGTCGGAGTCCCCACAGGAGCGACACGGTGAGGATCACTGAGCCCAAGAGCGCGCGGCGTCGCACGACGGAGCTCCACACCGGCCGCAAGCCCGACGGGATGAGGCCGTTGGGCGAGGTCCCCACACCCACGGCGCTGCCCCCTACGAGCACCGTCTGCAGCTGTGTCAGCGAGGGGAAGAAGTTGGTCAGCGTCGGCCCGCCCAGGAAGTACCCCGTACCGACTCCGGCTCCCACCGCGCCGATCCCGGCGACCACCATGGTCAAGAGGACGGTCAGGCCGGTCAGGAACTGGTAGATGTCGGGCGCAGCACTGCCAAGCGCCTGGCCGTACAACGCACCACCGACCCCCGCGATTGCGGCCGAGATCGCGAAGACCGCAATCGGCAGCAGCCGCGTGTTCATTCCGAGGGTGGCACACGCCACGGGACTGTCCTTGAACGCGAACAGCCGGCTTCCGAACTCGGAACGGCGCACGAGGACAACGACCGCGGCGAGCAGCACGAAGACGACGGAGCCGACGATGAACTGGGCCTCTTTGTTCGAGAGCACCAACCCGCCGATCTGGAAGGGCACGAAGTTGAGCGAGCCCGAGCCGAAGGGTGCGAACTGATGCCCGAAGAGGTTGAAGGCGGGGAGCGGAAAGATCCAGGCGTCCATGGCGGTCGCGAAGGCCGCTGTCGAGAGGGCGAAGTAGATGCCCGACAGCCTGAGGGCGGGAAGCGCCACCAGGACTCCGGCGATAGAACAGATCCCGGCCGCGGCGAGAAGCGACAACGGATCGCCGCCCAGATGGCCAACCACGACTGCGCCGATACCCGCGAAAGTCATCTGGCAGAGGGAGAGGCGTCCGGCGTACCCGACCACCGGGACCAATGAGAGGCCGACGATAGCCAACCCCCACACACGGTCGAGGCTGTAGAGGTCGGACTGGCTGACCACGGTCGCCACCATGACCGAGAACAAGACAACTCCCACCCCGAACATCGCCGTGCCGCGCCACGTCGGCACCAGCGCGAGCTCGCGGCTGCGGAGCAGACCGTGGCCGCGCAGTCGCGACTGGGGAAGCAACAGCAGCGAGACGAACAGCACGACCGCGGGCACGGCCCCCTCGAAGCCCTGCACATAGGAGTTCGCAGGAAGGTAGGCCACCGAGTAGCTGACTGCGAGCCCGAGGATGATGGCACCCACGAAGGTCATCGGAATGCTGCGCAACCGTCCGATGACGGACGCCGCGTAGGCGTCGACGATGAGAAGCGTGAGCGCCGTGGCCGAGAGCGTCACCGTCGGTGCAACCAAAATGCCGGCCAGAGCGGCCAGGACGCACCCGACGACCCAGGCCGACCGGGCGCTCCGGACGCTGCTGGCACCGTTCAACGTGGTCAACGTCCGGTCGTCGACCGAGGCGCGCATCGTCACACCCATCCGCGTCCGGTAGAGGAGAAGGCGGAGGCCGACGGCCACCGCCAAGGCGACGGCAAGGACGACCACGTCGTTGTACGAGATGCGGATCGCGCCGATAACGAGGGTGTCGCCGGCGAAGAGCGGCGGCAGCGCGCGGTACGTCTCAGGATCCCAGATCCACTGCGCGATGCCGACCATGGAGAGGGCCAATGCCAACGTGACGACGAGCTTCGCCGCTTCCGACGTACCCTCCAGCCTGCGCATCACGCCCACCTCGAGGACGATGCCCAAAAGGGGTGCGAGGACGAACAGACAGACGGCGAATGAGACCAGCGTGGGCCAGCCCCATCCGAGGTGCATCTGCCAATAGGCATACGCGGCCAGCATCCCGATTGCCCCGTGCGACCAATTGAAGATGCCGGTGGTGGCGTAGGTCAGCGTGAGACCGCTGGCAGTTATCGCGTAGATGCTGGCTGTCGCCAAGCCCCCGATGGTGAAGATGATGAAGTCATGCATCAGGCGGCTTCGGTACCCTCCCCCACGTCACCAGGAAACGATATATTTTATTCAGGCTATCGGATTCGAACCCTGCGCGTCGTGTGCCGCGACGCACCTCGGAGCCGAAGCCCTGATTAAATGCTCGATCGCACGGGCCGGGGAGGACGGATGATGTCTCAGCAGGCTACGCGGGGGATCCGACACAGGACGCTGGCGTTCGTGGCGGTCACGTCGTTGGTCGCCGGTCCGACGGCGCTCGCCGCCGTCTCGTCGGCCGGGGCGTCGGTGACGCCCACCCGTACCCTGGCGAGCTCGTCGCCCGCCACGAACGGCGAGTGGCCCGGCGTCGGCAAGATCTGCGAATCGGGGGCGGGTGGTGCATCCTCGGTTCGGGGCGTCGCAACCAACACCATCCACATCGCGGTCCCCAACGACGCGTCCAACACCGTTGTGCCGGGCCTCGAGAAGGAGTTCGTGCAGTTCGCCAATGCCTTCGCTGATTGGTGCAACGCCTCGGGCGGCATCCACGGGCGCCACATTGTGATCGACAATCGTGATGCCGCGCTCTTCAACGCAGCGCAGGTGACCAGCGAGTCGTGCCAGAGCGACTTCATGTCCGTCGGGGGCGGCATGGCATTGGACCAGCCGTCGGTGCCGGTGCGCGAGGCGTGCGGGCTCGGCCAGATCACGGGCTACACGGTCTCCGACGCAGGCGCGGGAGCCACTTTGCAGGTGAACCCCAGTGGCATCAACCCCAAGGAAGTCACCGGTGGGTGGTTCGCCGCGCTGGCCAAGAAGTACCCCCAGGCGGTGAAGGACGCTGCCATGGGGGCGGAGAACAACCCGAGCGTCATTGAGCCCGAGAAGAAATACGAATACGCGGCCCAGGCCATGGGATGGGACGTCAAGACCTTCCAAATTGTGCCACTCACGGTGACCGATTGGGGTCCGTACGTACAGCAGATGGCCACCGGCGGGTATCAGGCGATCTGGCCCTCGGATTCGGGGAACATGGCTCCCTGGTTCCAGGCCATGGCCACGGACGACTACAACCCGGCCTTCGTCATCCTCGGCGTCCAGTTCTACGAAAAATCGACCATTCAGGGCATGGCCGGGCTGCACCTGCCCCCGGTCTACGTCGAGACCAGCTGGTGGCCGCTCGAGATGGCCTCACAGAACCCCTCCACCGAGCAGCTGCTCCAGGTGATGCACAAGTACGCCCAGGGTGACACGGTCGATTTCGACGACGAGGAAGCCGCCGAGGCCTGGCTCCTGTGGGCCAAGTCAGCTTCTGCATGCGGCGCCGATCTCACGGTCTCGTGCGTGCTCAGCAATGCGGCGGCACAGAAGAACTGGTCGGCCGGCGGCATCGAGGCGCCGGTGGCGCAGCTCACCATGTCCAACGACAATCCGCAACCATCGCCCTGCTTCGCCCTCCTCCAGGCCAAGCCGAGCGGCTTCGTCTACGACAAGGCCCTCACCGAGCCGACACAGAGCATCTGGAACTGCAACCCGAAGAACGTAGTCACGCTCACGCCCCAGCAGATTGCTGCGCTGGGCAGTTAACGCAGCCTCCAGTCGCCCGACTCTCGGTGTGTGAACACATCCTGACCCTCGCGCAGCGCGCGGGCCGATGTGCCGAGCTGGAGGAAGACGTTTCCGAGGGCCAACGCCTGATCCGACGATAGGCCGCGCGCCGCCCAGAGGGTCCTCAGAGTCGCCTGCACGCTGATCGCCGGTGCGGCAGCGATCCGACGGGCAAGATCGTGGCTGGTCGGCAACAGCTCATCGGCTGCGACAACCTCGCTGACCAGCCCGGTCTCGCGGGCGGTTTGGGCGGACATGCGCTCGTGGGTGCCTGTCAGGCTCACACGCACGAGGTCGCCAAAGGCCATCCGGTTCATGAGCAAAATGGGCTCGAAGGCGGCGGTCATCGCGTACGTGACATGGGGATCGAAGAAGGTCGCGTGCTCCGCGGCAATGATGATGTCGCTCTCCCCGAGAAGATAGAACCCGCCGGCGCAGGCCATGCCGTTGACGGCTGCGATGACCGGCTTCCACAGCTCCTGACTTTTGGGGCCGATCTTGCGGCCCGGATCCTCGTAGGTGAAGGGGTCGTACTCCGTCTCCGGAATGTCGCCGCGGTCAATCCCCGTGCAGAACGCCTTCTCCCCGGCGCCAGTGAGGACGACGACGCGCACGCTGTCGTCGGCGCGCACCCAGCGCCAGACCGCTCTGAGTTCGTCCTGCATCAGCTCGTTGAAGGCGTTATGCACCTCGGGCCGATTCAAGGTCACTTGTGCCACCCCTTCGCTGACCCCATAGAGCACTGTCTCGAGGTCCGCGGGCATGGTCGGCTCACTCATGGGAACTCCTCCGATCCACAGTCACCCTCGCCGCACCGCTCTCGGTACCACCGGCTCTAGACCAGATGCGTGGCCGCGACCGGGTCGATCGGTCCGAATCAGAATGTCTCGCTCAATTGTGTGACGGGAACGATCGTCGTGTAATTGGCGACGTCGGCCATGATCGCTGCCGTCCCTTCGGACGCGAGTGCCGCCTGGTAGTCCTCCGGTGCGTCGAAGAAGAAATGCACTGCGGCGACGTTGGGGCCGTCGATGCCCCGGTCGATCTCCACACGCGCCGGGTGCCATGTATCCCGGCACAACGGCACGTGGGTCGAGCGGTAGTACTCGTGGTCGAACGTGCCGCCATCGGCGGTCGGATAGAAGACTGAGAAACGGACCATCGCGTGTGCCTACTTTCTGTGGGAGTCGTTGAGGCGTGTCAATCGGTGTGCCGCTGCACCAGCTCGACGAGGTAGTCGTCCGGAGCACTCACGAACGAAACCGTGGTGGGCCACCGGTCAAGACGGATCGGTTCCAGGAGCGACTTCGCGCCAAACGCGACGGCGGCCGAGTGCAGCGCGACACAGTCGTTCGTGTTCACGTAGAGCTTCCACATCGAACCCATCCGCATCGGCTCGTCGGAGTCCAGCTGCTGGGCTAACTGCAGCTTGGATCCCGTCCCCGGACTCTCGAGGATGGCCTCGTGGGCGTGCTCTATCTCGGTCCGGCTGGTGCAGGTGAGGCCGAGCGCTTCAAAAAAGGATATGGAGCGCTCGATATCGGTGACGTTGATGCAGTATTGGCCAAGCCAGGGTCCGTTCGTCGGAGAGTCTTCCGGCCAAGGCTCGCGTTCTACGAGCTCCACGAGGTATCCGTCGGGGTCGCGCACGAAGCCGACCGTCACCGGCCACCGCTCGAGGCGCGCAGGCGGGGTGTCGACCGGTGCCCCCTGTTCCACGGCCCGCTCGAAAACCGTCGCGACGTCCCGCGTGTTCACGTACAGCTTCCAGAACGCCGTGCCCAAGTCAAACGGCTCGGTCTGTTCCTTCTGCTGGGCCAGTTGGAGCTTCGAACCGCCTGTGGGATTCTCCACGATCGCCTCGCACGCCTGCTCTATCTCTGTACGGCTCGTGCAGGTGAGGCCGAGGGAGGTGTAGAAGGCAACAGAACGTTCGAGGTCGGTGACGTTGAGGCAGTACTGCCCGAGCCAACTCTCCACCGCATCCCTCCCACAGCCGTTCGGATATTGAGACGATTCAATAATGTATATTATCTTCTCCTTGCGGGGTCCTCGAAGGTCGCCGACCAGCGAGGTGCGCCGGCACTGAGTCGTTCTGACCTCGAGTGACGTCCCCTGCAGATACCCGGTGTTGTTTCGCTGTTCCCTGAAGGAGGATCACGTGGGGCTGTTGGACGACAAGGTGGCCATCGTGACCGGAGCAGGGCACGGAATAGGCCGGGCGCATGCACTCGAACTGGCCCAACGTGGTGCGCGGGTCGTCGTCAACGACCTTGGTTCTAGTGTTCGGGGTGAAGGCAGCGGCCGCGACGCCGATATGACCGTGCAGCTCATCGCCGACCGCGGTGGGATGGCGGTGGCCGACTACGGCGACGTCGCCGACCACGAACAGGCTGGAGCGCTGGTCCAGTGCGCCATCGACGAGTGGGGCCGACTCGACATCCTCGTCAACAACGCGGGCATTGTGCGCGACGGGGCCATCTGGAATCTCGACGCAGCCGACTTCGACGCTGTCATCCGCGTCCATCTCCGGGGGACCTGGTGCTGCTCGCATCACGCCGCCCGGCATTGGCGCGACCGCGCCAAGTCTGGCGAGACTGTCATCGGCCGTGTCATCAACACCACCTCTGGCGCAGGTCTGACCGGCAACTTCGGACAGACGGCTTATTCCGCCGCCAAGGCAGGGATCGTGGGTCTGACCCTCACGCTGGCCCAGGAGCTCGGTCCGTACGGGGTCACGGCCAACGTTGTCGGTCCAGCGGGCGCGACCAGGATCACTGGGACGATGCCATCGGCTCCTCCGGTTGTGGAGCCCGATGAGATCCCCCAAGACGAGTGGCAGGCCATGGACCCGGCAACCAGCTCCCCATTGGTGGCCTGGCTCGCCAGCGATGAGTCCCAACTCGTCAACGGGCAAGTCTTCCGTGTCATCCACGACAGAGTGATCTGGATGCACGGCTGGCGCGAAGCTGCCGAAGTCTCCTCGCAACAACAGCGGTGGGATGCCGAGAAGCTCGGCAAGCTCCTGGCCAGTGATGTGTTCCGCGTCGCGACCCCCGGACTCCGGTTTCTGTAACAACAGCGGGTCACGTCGTCCGAACGGCGGCTTTCCTGTTCTTCATTCCATGGACCTCGGACGTGGCGACGCGACAGTGGCTGTCAGCGAGGATTGAGCTGGGATGGGGCGGGCGGCTGCGCCGTCGTTGCGGCAGAGGGTGTCCGGGGTGGCGGTGCTGGCTCGCAATCCCGACCGACTGTAGGAACCCAAAGGCGTCCCCGGCCGGGGTGGCGCTTGGTGAGCGTTTTTCGGTCTTCATAAAGGTCCGAGGCGGCCGTACCGATGATTGGTGAATGGGCGATGAGTCTCGCCTCTCGAAGGCGGCGGGCCTGGCGTGTTGCATGATCCGCAATGAGTCCGCCCTCATCACAGATGTCGACGACTCGATCGTCTCGCTGTTGGGTTGGCGCCCCGATCAGTTGATCGGGACGCCCTCGACATCCCTGATCCACCCCAACGACCAGGCCAGTGCCGTCAGCGCCTGGATCGACATGATCAACACGCCGGGTTCGACCCGTACCTGGCGCGGGCGATATCGCACGCTCGAGGGCGAGTGGCGCTGGATCGAGGCAATCAACACGAACCGGCTCGACGATCCCGAGAACCCCGGAGTCTTCACCCTCATGCAGCCGGCGCGGCGGACGCCGTCAGCGTCCAGGAGGAATTGCGAGCTCGTGAGGAGCTACTCACGCGTTTGTCCGATGCACTCCCCGTCGGGATCTTCCAAGTCGATGCGGACCGGCGAGTCCTCTCCACCAACGGCCGCCTGCACCAAATCCTCTGTGCTCCGCCGTCCGGGGATCTCGCCTGCCAATTCGACGTGGTCGTCGATCACGACTGGATTCGCCTACAGACGGGAATCGAAGCGGTCCTTCGAGGCGAGGACGTCGACGACCTCGAGCTGCGCTTCCATGTCACGGTTCCCCATCCCGAATTCGCCGCGATTCGGGTATGCCAGGTGAGTCTCCGTCCCCTGACCGACGGGGACGGCGGGGTGACCGGGGCAATCGGAACCCTGAGCGACGTGACAGACAGCGTCGAACTTCGCCGTGAGCTCGAACTGCGCGCGTCCACTGATTCGCTCACCGGGTGTCTCAACCGGGGGGCCACCTTCGAGCTCCTGGACCGCGCCCTGGGGGCAGCTGCCAGCAGCAAGGCCGGCGTCGCCGCGGTCTACGTGGACCTCGACGGATTCAAGGACATCAACGACCGCTTTGGTCACGCGACCGGCGACCAGGCGTTGCTCGCAGCGAGCGACAAGATCCGTTCGGCGCTTCGGACCGACGACGTCGTGGGTCGCCTGGGGGGTGACGAATTCTTAGTCGTCTGCCCTGGCATCTCGAGCGCCGGGGAGGGCCTGGTGGTCGCCGAGCGCATCGGCAGATCGCTGCACGCTCCGGTGCCGACGGCTGACGGCGACATCACGCTCAGAGCGAGCGTCGGCTTCGCCTGGACCACGACCCCGGATGAGTCGCCCGACGCGCTCGTCGCCCGAGCAGACGCCGCCATGTACCAGTCGAAGTTGGCCGGCGTCGGGTCGGTCGTCCAGGCACCGATGGCGGAGGAATCTGAGCGATAAAGCGGCGCAGCTGAACCAGCGACCTCGGGGAACGGGGATGTGTCCTGCAACGGCCCTTGTCGTCCTGGCGGTTCTCACAGCCCGAGAACAGGACTACTAAGCAATCTCGGGGCCCGTGCCGAGACTTTCTAGGTGCCCTCTCCTCGCGGTCCAGTGCACAATCCGAGCGCCCCAGGAGCCCACACAGGTGACGTGGACTCGCGCCGCCGTCGCCCGCACGTTGACGATCTGTCTCACGCGGCCACGGTGAGGGCGGAGGAATCTCGGGCTGCCGCGTGCGTGTCTGACGCCGAAGCACAAGCCGCAGCGCCAGTCCGCGTCCTGATCGCGGACGACAACGAGGGAGTTCGTCGCGCTCTCGCCCGAGTCGTATCGTCAAAGGCTTCACTCGAGCTCATTGGATTGGCATCGGACGCAGAAGAAGCGATCTCGCTTGCTTTGAGCACCCAGCCCGATGTGGCGCTGGTGGACGTGCAGATGCCGAAGGGTGGCGGCGTGCGCGGCGGCGCGTGAGTTGCTCGAGGGATCACCTCACACGAAGGTCGTGGCTCTCTCCGGTTCCTCGGACCGCGATGGAGTGCTGGAGATGCTGCGGAATGGAGCCGTCGGATACCTCGTAAAGGGCGGCAACGTCGACGTCGTGCAAAGCATCCTGGCTGCCAGTCGAGGCGAGGGCGTCCTTTCGAACGAGGTGGCTGCAGACGTCATTGGAGAGCTCAGCGGCCGCCTGAGCCTCCAACATGATCAAGAGGAGTCCGATCGCCAAAAAGTTGAGCGAGTTGAGCGACTGATCTCAGAGCGTGCGTTCAAGATCGCCTACCAACCAATTCTCGACGTGCGCGCCGGCACGCTTGCGGGTGTCGAGGCGTTGGCCCGATTTTCGGTCGAACCTGCGCGTACGCCCGATCTCTGGTTCGAAGAGGCGAAGGCCGTAGGGTTAGCACTCGATCTCGAGCTCGCCGCGATTCTCATGGCACTCGAGAACGCACGGCGTCGACCGAGGGGCGCATATGTCGCAGTGAACGCCTCCCCAGAAGTCGCTCTGTCGAGTCGGCTCTTCGACGTGATGACCGCGCATGGTGGAGAAGGAAGGCTCGTTCTCGAGTTGACGGAGCACGATGTTGTCGAGGACTACGACGCACTGACCATTGCGCTCGCTCCGATACGAGAGAGAGGCATCCGCATAGCCGTAGACGATGCCGGAGCGGG
This sequence comes from uncultured Acidimicrobiaceae bacterium, assembly GCA_963725895.1. GTDB lineage: Bacteria > Actinomycetota > Acidimicrobiia > Acidimicrobiales > RAAP-2 > Bog-473. The sequence goes on from CAVSAJ010000001.1 coordinate 1,259,917, forward strand.
TTACGCGAGCCTTCGCCACATCCTTCTCTTGAAGCCTGACCTCATCAAACTCGACGTGAGCCTTGTGGCCGATATCGATCACGACCCAAACAAGTTTGCTCTTGGCACAGGGATCACATCGTTCGCCCGGGAAGTCGGCACCAAGGTGGTAGCTGAGGGGGTGGAGACTGCCGCTCAACTCGATTGCGTTGCGAAGCTCGGCGTCGAGTTCGCGCAGGGTAACTACCTGGGACGTCCGGGACCTCTTCCGATGAAGGATCCGTTTGAGGATCTCGAATGGATCCAGAGATCCCAACCGTGAACCGTAAAACACGCATAAGCAGACTCTCCCTGGCGATCCTTGTCGCGGCCGCCGTCATCGCCGCTGGGATGTTTGTCTTCAGTCGCGACCTCAATCAGCGCAACAACCAGCGGCTCCTGTCGCTGGAGGCGCGCGAGGCGAAAACCTCGATTGTCTCGCTCATCGCGCAGATCGAATCCACCTTGTCGTCTGAGGGCTCGGTTGCCGCTGCAACGAACGCAAACCCTGCCTCCCTTCAGAAGCTCGAGACCGCCATTCCGGAGCTCAAGATCTTTTCGACACTCACCGTCCTGCGCGTCGAGTCGGACACGGTCACCTCGGTTGTGGAGGTGCAAGGCAACCCGAACGCCCCCCTCGGGGACCTGACTGGGGCTGGACAACAAGATGTCCCGAACATTGCCGGGCAGAGTGGCGTCGAGCTGCTGGGCTATTTCGGGCACGGGTCACAGAGGCGACTCGCCATGACGGTGGCGGCCCCCGCGATCCCGAGTGGGTACCTCGTCTACGCCGAGATCCCGCTGCCGCCAGGCGCCGCCGTCGCAAGCGGATTTCCCGAACTTCAGGACGCGCTCTATCTCGGTCGCACCGAGAATTCACCGGTGCTCTTTGCCAGTTCGAAGGACCTGCCGCTACACGGCAACGTCGTCACTCAGATGGTCGACATGAACGACCTGTACGCGACCACCAATCCCAAAGCAGACAACGATGAGCTCCTCTTCGTGGTTGGCTCGACCGGTTCGGACCTCGGAACGCTGACGAACCTGCTCCCGTGGATCCTCGCGGGAGCGATGATCTTGGTCGGCATCCTCGTAGTCGTCGTCGTCGAGTCCACGGCGCGGCGAAGAGATTCCGCGCTCAAACTCGTTGGCGATCTCGAGCAAAAGAACGCGGAGCTCGATCGTGCGATGGCCGAGCAGGCTGAGGGTGAGCGCACACGCATCCGCTTGGAGAATGAGCTCCGACAGTCGCAACGACTCGAAGCGATCGGCCAGCTCGCCGGCGGGGTGGCGCATGACTTCAACAACCTGCTCATGGTCATCCAGACTCACAGCAACTTCATGGCCGAGGAGCTCCCGCCGGACCATCCGGCACAGGAGGACCTGGCGGAAGTGCGCACCGCAGCGCAGCGTGCGGCGGAACTCACTCGTCAGCTCCTCGTCTTCTCGCGGCGCGACCTGATTCACCCCTCAGTCCTCGAGGTGAACGACACCATCGCCGAGGCTCTGGGGCTCTTACGCCGGACGCTTGGCGAACAAATTCGCTTCGAGACCCTGTTGTCACCGGACCTTCCGAGGATCTTGGCAGATCCGGGGGAACTTCAGCAGGTCGTGATGAACCTCATCGTCAACGCGCGCCAGGCGATCGAGAGCGACGGGATCATTTCCATCGAGACGAGCGAACAGCTGATCGACGAGGACGCCGCGAGTGTCCATGCAGAACTGCACCCTGGGCACTACGTGCGGATCGCAGTCACCGACAGCGGATGTGGCATGGACGCCGAAACCCTCGGCCGAATCTTCGAGCCGTACTTCACGACGAAAGAACCAGGAGCCGGGACGGGGCTTGGTCTCTCTACCGTGTACGGGATCGTGAACCGCTATGGCGGGTGCGTGACCGTCTACAGCGAGCTCGACGTAGGGACCACCTTCAACGTCTATCTCCCATCCACAGATCAAGATGTCGTGGCTCCGACAGACGAGGATCCGAAGGAGGCAGAAGCGCAGGACTATGGGTCTGGCACCGTTTTGCTGGTCGAAGACGAGGCCGGGGTTCGCAACGCGTGCCGACGGATACTCGAGCGGGCGGGCTTCTCGGTGATTGAGGCGCGCGACGGCACTGAGGCCCTCGCGCTCGCCCACGTCGATGCTCTGCCGATCGATCTGCTCTTGACCGACGTCGTCATGCCAGGAGGCATGTCGGGACGTGAGGTCGCGGAGAACCTCGAGCAGTTGCGCCCGGGCGTACCGGTTCTGTTCATGTCGGGCTACAACGCAAATGCCATCGCGACACGTGGCGTGCTCGAACCGGGGATAAACGTCGTCGAAAAGCCCTTCACCTCAACTGACCTGCTGAGCAAGGTACGCGAGCTCTTGGTGGTGTCGGTCTGACGCAGTGAAGCGGCTACCGCGGTGCTCGTCGCGCCGCTTCATCACACCCTGATCAAATCCCGAATTCGACCTGCTGCTCGAAGCCCGGCACCACCGGATCTGCGGGCGCCGGACTCGGCATCACGACGGTCGCCTTCGGCTGATGGCGCGAAGCCCAGCCGTCGACGAAGGCGCCGCAGATCACCAGGATGATCCCAGTGCCGATGCTGTAGCCGACCTCGTAGGCGAGGATCCGCAAATGCGTGCTGGCAACGAAGTACGCGCCACCGTTCGAGATCACCGGCCACGCCAGCGGTCCGATCGCGAACCTCGCGCCACAGACCATCAAGAGCGTGCCCGCCATGGCGTCCGACACACGCATGATCAATCTGCTCGTTTCCTGCGATGGTCCCTGTGGTCATGGCGATACCCTCCCGCCGTGTTCGACCTTTGCACCAAGAGAAATACCCATCCGCGGAACAAAAAAAGGCAGGAATGACCCGCTCCTCATGGTTGCGGCGACGTCTCCATAGGGTCTGATTCGGTGTCGACGCCGCGGAATCCCGTCGTAACGTACTGCTCCGGACGCCGCTTTCCCTCGAGAGCGACGGAAGACAGAACCTCCTTGTCGGCCGCGGTGAGTGGCGGCTGCACGAGGGCCCTCGGCCACAGATGCCGCGCCTTCACCACGTTCAGCTCCGCGGCATACACGCTGATCTCGGCGGCCACGTACAGAAAAGCGATGAGACCGAGCACGAGCGCGAAGGCTCCGTATTCCTTGCTCGTGTTGCGCAGCGAGTGCTCCACCAAGACTCCGCCGACGTACTGCAGCACGGTCCACCCGGCGCCACCGGCCAGCGCGCCGGGCACCATATCCTGCCACGAGATTTGACGGGGGGTCAGGACGCGAAAGGCGACAACGAAGAGCGCAACGTTCAGACCCAGCGACAAGACGAAAGCCCCGACGGCAGGAAGCGCACCGTGGTGGCCGATCGTGACCACGCCGGCCAACACCGTGCTCGCCACCAGAAATGCTCCGAGCACGATGATCATGCACGCCGTGCGGCCCAGCCGAGCCCAGAAGTTTGGGCGCACGACAGCCGGGACGTTCCAAATCTCCGCCTGTGCGAACTGTGCCGTCTGCATCGCGCCCTGCGATCCCCACAAGACTCCCGCGATCCCCACAACGAGCCCGAGAACCGAGTGATCACGGAGCCCGTGAATGTTGGTGCTCAATTTCGTGCCAACAATCGGGAACTGTGAGAACGCAGAGCTCTCGACTCGATGGACCAGCGAGTGCTGGTCGCCGCCAAAGAATCCGAGCAGTGTGACGAGGAGAAGCAACAAGGGGAAGAGCGACAAGAAGCTGTAGAACGCGAGCAACGCGCAGAGCGAGCCCCCACGATCGTCTCCGAACTTCTTCACCACCCCGAACACGAAGGCCGCCGGGGGAAAGTGCTGCTGGGCTCGATCCGTGGCACGCACCGCCCGCTCAATGGCAGACAGGGCGAATCACCGACTTCCTGCGTCGGTGTTCTCGGTCACGGCATACCCCTTCGTCCCTTTTGGCCTGCAGGCTCGTATACCCCCTCCCCGCGAGACCAACCGGCGGCGCTCGGTACCGTGGGGACGGTGACACCCACTCCGCAGGGGTCTCGGACGACCAAGAGAGCGAGACCGGCGAACGCTGCGCCCACGAAGAAGCCCGCCGCCACGAAGAAGGCTGCGAGTACCCGGGTCACGAAGAAGGCTGCGAGCGGCTCGAAGACTTCGAAGGTCGCTACGACCAAGAAGGCTGGTGGGACCAAGAAGGCTGGTGGGACCAAGAAGGCTGGTGGGACCAAGAAGGCTGGTGGGACCAAGAAGGCTGGTGGGACCAAGAAGGCCGGTGCGGCAAAGAAGGCCGTGACGGCTTCCAAGGCCACCAGGACGGCGACACAGCGACGCAGACCCCCGACACACGACGCGCTGCGTCCCTATCGCACCAAGCGAGATCCACGTCGAACGCCAGAGCCGATGGGACGAGACCCCCGGTCTCGGGGAAAAGAGAACCGCTTCGTGATCCAGGAGCACCATGCGCGCAGCCTCCACTGGGACCTGCGCCTCGAGCGAGGGGGCGTCCTTGTCTCATGGGCCCTGCCCAAGGGACTGCCCGAGTCCCCGGAGAAGAACCACCTTGCGGTGCACACCGAGGACCACCCGCTCGACTACGCGACCTTCGAAGGAGAGATCCCCCAGGGTGAGTACGGCAGTGGACAGATGATCATCTGGGACAGCGGCACCTACGAAGTCGAGAAGTGGTCGGACAGCGAGGTGAAGTTCGTGCTGCATGGGAAAAGAGCTGACGGTTCGTTCGTGCTGTTCCAGACAAAGGACCGCAACTGGATGATCCACCGTCACGGGCCGTCCACCCGGGCCGACCCCTTGCCCACCTCGGTCAAGCCCATGCTCGCCACCGCGGGTCAGCTGCCTGCCGACGGAGACGACTGGGCCTTTGAGATCAAATGGGACGGCGTGCGGACCATCCTGTTCGTGGAGGGAGGCAGGGTGCGCGCCCACAGCCGCAACGATCTCGACGTCACCGCGTCGTTTCCCGAACTGGCCGACATCGGCGAGTTCTTGGGTATGACCACGTGCGTGCTGGACGGAGAGGTGGTAGCGCTGGGAGAGGACGGCCGCCCCAGCTTCGCGACGCTCCAACGGCGCATGCACGTCGCCAACCAGCGCGAGGCGCGTCGGCGGGCCGATCTCGACCCGATCAGCTTCGTCGCATTCGACGTCCTCTACCTGGAGGGCCACTCGCTGCTGTCGGCGACCTACGACCAGCGCCGGGCCAAGCTCGAGTCGCTCCGACTCTCGGGGACGACCTTCACGACCACCGAATCGTTCCGTGATGTCTCGGGTCAGGACATCTTCGCCGCGACCGTCGCCAACGGACTCGAGGGGGTGGTTGCCAAACGCCGCAGATCGCCATACCGACCCGGCCGACGCACGCCCGACTGGATCAAGGTCAAGTCGTTCCGTACCCAAGAGGTCGTCATCGGCGGCTGGACCGAGGGCCGGGGCGAGCGCAAGGGCGACCTCGGCGCGCTCCTCCTCGGGGTCCCCGACGCCGAGGGTCTGCGTTACGTGGGCAAGGTCGGGACGGGGTTCGACGCTCGCGACCGAAAGGCACTGCTCGCCGATCTGCGGCCTCTCGCCAGCCGGACCCGACCCTTCGCGAACCCATTGCCGGCCGCCGAGACCGCGGGCGCGCACTTCGTCCAGCCAACGCTGGTCGGCGAGGTCGAGTTCTCGGAATGGACGAACGCGAAGCGCCTGCGCCAGCCCACATGGCGAGGGCTGCGTCCCGACAAGTCGGCCGAGGAGGTGGTGGTGGAATGAGTGCCTCGACGCGGACCACCATCGGGGGACGAGAGCTCACCGTGTCCAACTTGGACAAAGTGTTGTTCCCCCACACCGGGTTCACCAAAGGCCAACTGATCGATTACTACATTCGTATTGGCGAGACCATGTTGCCCCACCTGCGGGAGCGACCCTTGACCATGAAGCGTTTTCCCGACGGCGTGGACGCGAAGTACTTCTTCGAGAAACACATTCCGTCACACGTGCCGGACTGGGTCCAGTCCATTGACGTGCCGTCGACTGACGGTCGCGAAATCATCCCTTACGTCGTCGTGAACGACCTCCCGACCTTGGCGTGGGCGGCCAACCTCGGGACCATCGAACTTCACGTACCTCTGTGGCATGTGGGGCCCCGGCGCAAGGTACCCGCGAATCCCGACCTGATGGTCTTCGATCTGGATCCGGGCCCGGGAACCACCATCGTCGAGTGCTGCGCCGTCGCCGAGTACATCGCCGACGAGCTGGCAAACATCGGCATGGATTCGTTCGCCAAGACCAGCGGATCCAAGGGCCTTCAGCTCTACACGGCGACGCGGCCGAGGACGACGTGGGAGACGCTGCGCAGTCAGGCGCACGAGATCGCCCGCAAGCTCGAGTCCGAACACCGTGATCTGGTCGTGTCCAACATGCGACGCTCGCTGCGAGAGAACCGTGTCCTCATCGACTGGAGCCAGAACCACGTTGCCAAAACGACGGTCAGCGTCTATTCGGTCCGGGCGATGCCCGAGCCAACCGTCTCCACCCCCGTCACCCGCGACGAGGTACGCCGTTGCGCCAAGAAGAACGATGCCTCCCTCCTTCGGTTCACGACCGACGACGCCTTGCGCCGGGTGTCCAACAGCGGCGACCTCTTCGCCCCTTTGGCGCTCCGCTGAGCATTGCGCCTCAGGCGCGAGGGACGTGTGATCCAACACACGCACAACGATGGGGAGCACGTCACACGTTGTTCGCATGATGGACGCGCTCTGCACACGCCCCGTCCATACATCTCGCACTCGCGCCGCCGACACATCACGCTTGGGCCTGAACACGGCACAACAATCCACATGGGAGGAAAGGCTGTGGAGGAACGGTGGATGTCCCCCGAAGGCGTGCTTTCCTCGTTTCGTGGGCCCTCCGCGCGGGTATGGGCGCCACAGGCGTAGGCCCGATCCGACCGGTCTCCCCGGTCGAGAAGGCAAATGGCGGATCGTCCCAGTTGTCTTGGCGCGGGCCGAGCATTGGTGACGAGCGGACACGATTGGGGGTGCCATGCCACAACGGGCGTGGCGTTCGAAGCGTGTACGTCAGTACCGGCACATCGAACAGGATCTGCCTCGGCGGGGCGAGTCCGACTCTGTCGCCGAGGTCGCCGCCGGCACCGGGAACGGGATGGGCGCAACCCGGGCGCAGCTCTACGAAGAGGCCCGCCACAAGGGCGTCAGGGCCGCTCCCAGATGAACAAGGCGCAGTTCGAGCGGGCGCTGCGCAGGACCTAGCCCGACCGAAACTTCCCTGCTGATGAGGAACCGAGGGATCTTCGCTATCGTCGTTGCCGCTCCTGCGTCGGGCAGCGGTAGTTGCACGCCTCACCCACGCGAGGGCTCGGCCCGCGCCGCGGGCTGGCGGGATGGTGGCCATGGCTGAGCAGGAACCGACGAAGTCCAGGCCCTTGGGCGAGTCCTCACGTCTTCGTGTCCTCTTGATCGAGGACGACCCGGGCGACGCCTACCTCGTCCGCGACCTCCTCGAAAGCGGGAGCCGCGACTACGACGTGATGTGGGTCCACGACATTGCGGAGGCCATCACGGCGCTCGGCGACGCCGAGTTCGACTGTGCGCTCCTGGACCTCGGGTTGCCCGACTCCGAAGGACTCGACGCGCTGCAGCGTTTGCATGTCGTGAGCCCTCGCACGGCTGCGGTGGTGCTCACGGGCTTCGACGAGCAGGTCCGGGGCGATCCGGCGCTCGAGCTCGGCGCGCAGGACTACCTCACCAAGGCGACAGTGTCGCGGGAATCGTTGAACCGGTCTATCCGCTACGCGATCGCCCGCCAGCGAGGCGAGGAGACGGCCCGGCGACTGCGCGACGCGGAGCTCTTCGGTGCCGAGAACGCGCGCCTCGAGCGTGGGCTGCTGGCGCGGCCGATCCTCACCGACAAGGATCTCCGCTGGGCGACGCGCTACCAGCCCGGTGGGCGACGCACGTTACTTGGCGGCGACTTCTTTGACGCCATCCAACTCGAGGACGGCACGGTGCGCGCGATAGTCGGCGACGTCTGTGGCCACGGACCCGACGAGGCAGCGCTCGGCGTGGCGCTGCGGGTTGCGTGGCGTGCCCTTGTGCTGGCCGATCAGCCGCCCGACGTGACGCTGCCGGCACTCCACCGCGTCGTAGAGGCGGAACGGCAGAACGACGAGATCTTCGCCACCGTCTGCGACCTGGAGCTGCATCCCGACCGCCAACACGCCGAAATACATCTGGCTGGGCACCCCAGCCCCCTCCTGATCGCCGGCGAGGACGCGGTGGAGGTGCCCGTCAATGCTCGCGGTCCGCTCTTGGGTGTGTTCGAGGATTCGAAGTGGCCGGCCAGCCAGGTCGATCTGGGCCCGGAGTGGACACTCGTGATCTTCACCGACGGGATCATCGAAGGCCGCGACGGCGAGGGTCACCGCTTCGAGTCGACGGGATTGGCCCGGCTTGCCCTCGAGTCCATGACGCGCGTCGACAACCTCGAATCGCTCGCAGACGAGCTCATCCTCGCGACCGAGGTGGCCAACGGCGAGCCGCTCGTCGACGACGTCGCCCTCCTTCTCCTCTCGACCTCGACACACTGGTCGCGCTGACAACGGTCGCGGCAGCGAAGCGGTGACCAAGGTACAACTGTGACCGCGACACCTACCACAACGCAGCCAGAGCGCACCCGGCACCGGAGCCTGCGCCGGAGCCTCAACGTGCTGACGGTCATAGTGGCGACGGCCTTGGTCGTCGTCGCCGTCGTGTCTTCTATCGCCCTCGTCCACCTGATCGACGCCCGACGAGCCTTGCTGGACCAGATCGACCCCGCCAGCCTGAGCGCCGACCAACTCCTCTTGGCATACGTCGACGAAGAGACCGGCGTTCGCGGCTTCATCCTCGGTCGCAACAACGCGTTTCTCCAGCCGACCGAATCGGGGCTGAAAGAGCAAGTGAGTGCGACGCACGATCTCAACGCAGAGCTGGAGAGCCAGCCAGCCCTACTCAGGCTGGCGCACGACGCGGAGTCCCAGGGTCGCACATGGCAGCTCAAATGGGCTCTGCCGGCACTCCGGGCGACCGCCGCGGGAAAGAACACCTACGCCACGCCGGCGGCGCTCGACAATGGGAGGGCGCTGCTGGACGCCACCCGCACCGACATGGAAACGCTGAGTCATCGCCTCGCGATGAAGCGGTCCGAGGACGGCAACAACCTCAACTCCGCCACCGCCCTCTTGGCCATCGTCGTCGGAGGCGGGGTGGTCTTCCTCGTCGGGGGGCTCGTGGCACTGCGGATCATCCTGCGCCGCTGGGTGACGTCGCCCCTCACGCTCGTCGCTACGGACGCACGGAGGGTCACGGACGGGGACCTGGCACACGAGATCTCGGCGCCCGAACCCGTTGAGATTCTCGACCTGGCGACGGACATCGAGGCCATGCGTCAGCGCATCGTGCAAGAGCTGCGACAGGTCGAGGCGGCGCAAGCCGAGCTACACGAACGCAACGAGGATCTGCGACGGTCCAACCAGGAGCTCGAGCAGTTCGCATATGTGGCCTCGCACGACCTCCAAGAGCCTTTGCGCAAGGTGACGAGCTTCGTGCAGCTCCTTCAACAGCGCTACGAAGGCCAACTCGATGAGCGAGCCGACCAGTACATCGGCTTCGCGACCGACGGGGCTATCCGGATGCAACAACTGATCAGCGACCTCCTCGCCTTCTCCCGGGTCGGGCGCCAGACCAACCGCTTCGAGGTGGTCCCGATGGCTGCGTGCGTCCGTGACGCGATCGACAACCTGGAGCCCTCCATTGCCGAGGGCGGCGCCCGCGTGGACGTCGCCCTGCTGCCCGACGTCTGGGGCGACCGCGCCCTCCTCGTCTCGCTGTGGCAAAACCTCGTCGCCAACTCCCTCAGGTTCCACACGGACGCGACGCCCGTCGTCTGTATCGGGGCGCAGCTCGACGCGAGCCATCGTGAGTGGCGATTCGACGTCACCGACAACGGGATCGGGATCGAGCCGCAGTATGCCGAGAAGATCTTCGTCATCTTCCAGCGCCTCCACGGCCGCGACAGCTACCCGGGGACCGGCATCGGGCTGGCCATGTGTCAGAAGATCGTGGACTTCCACGGCGGACGGATCTGGCTGGACACCGACTTCCATGGCGGGACGCGGATCTGCTTTACTCTTCCCGTGGTGGGACCAGAGGGGCTCGAATGATCGAAGTGTCAACGAGTACGCGGTTCGACCTGCTGCTCGTCGAGGACGATCCCGGCGACGTCATCATGACGCGCGAGGCGCTCACCGACGCCAACGTCGAACACGATCTCCATGTCGTCGACAACGGCGAGGCCGCCATCTCGTTCTTGCGACAAGAGGGCTCCTACCGCGACGCGCCCCGGCCTGACTTGATCCTGCTCGACCTCAACCTCCCGCGGGTCGACGGGCGCGAAGTGCTGTCCTTCGTGAAGGGCGACCAGTCGTTGCGGCGCATCCCCCTCGTGATCCTGACAACGTCGGAGTCCGACGACGACATCGCCACGAGCTACGACCTCCACGCCAATGCCTTCGTGACCAAACCCGTGGAGTTCGAGTCGTACCTCAAAGCAGTGCGCCAGGTCGATCATTTCTTCCTGGCGGTCGCCCGCCTCCCGCCGAACGCCAAGGGCTAGCAGGTCGCTTCGAAGCTCAGTCTGAACATTCTGCCTGAGCCAGCGGTCCGAGCCTGCGGTCCGAGCCAGCTCTAGCCATCTCCGGTGGAGCGCAGCCGCGCCACCACCGCATCGACCACCTCGGACGTGGACGCATCACCGCCGAGATCGAAGGTGCGAATCCCGTCGGCCGCCACACCCAGGGTGGCGCGGCGCAGGGCGGCGGCCACGTCCGCCACCCCCGCGTCACCGCGGGCAGCGTGGTCCAGAACGGCGGCGCAAGCCAGCAGCATCGCCATGGGGTTGGCGACGTTCTTGCCGGCGAGCGACGGCGCGGTGCCGTGCGGTGCCTCGGCCATGGCGACGACGGCGTGCATGTCATCGTCGAGAGCGAGCAGGACGGACTCGGCGCCGGCGATGGAACCGAAGAGGGCGAGTACCAGGTCCGACATGCAGTCACCGTCCCGGTTGAGCGCAGGGATCACCAGCGGACTGTGGCTCGATTCGGTCAAGAGCCCGGCGTACGCGGCGTCAATGAGAGTCGGCCGGTACGAAACGGCTGGATACCGGGCGGCCGCTGCATCCATCTCCTCCTTCAGCATCCCCTCATAGACCGTCGACACCGTCCACTTCGGTCCGCCGTAGACGCACGCGTCCATCTGGACCGCGGTGCGGAAGGCGTACTCGGCAACCGAGCGGCACACCGAGCGGTCGATGCGCTCGGTCCGCCACGCCTGTTCACCTGCGCTGTCCGGCGTGCCCGTCCGCCGCTCCTCCGCGCCATATGCATCGCCGACCGCCATGCGCACCACGACGATCGGATGGACGACCGATGCCGGCGGCGCAACGCCCGGGATGCGCCGGCCCGTGCGGACGATGACGCTCCCACCGACGCCCTCGCGCAAGATCCGGTTGGGGCTCCCCACGTCGCCCGTGCGTTCGGGGGTGATCGTTGCCGCCTTCAGGCCGAGGCCTGTCATCTTCATGGCCGCCGCTGCCTCGCGCACCACCGAGTTGGCCGTAGCGCGCCGGTTCTCGAGCGAGAGGTCGAAGTGGACGAGCTCGAGATCGAAGCCGAGGACCTCGGGATCGAGGACGCGCAGGGCTTCGGTGAGGAGCTCTTGTCCGGTCTCGTCGCCGTCGCACACGACGATGCGCCGCGTCGGGTCCACCGCGCTCAACTCCAGCCCTGCCGCATCGGCGACATGCCGGCTCCAACGCAATGCGTCGCCGACGGCTTGAAGGCGGCCGCGGCCCCGTCGCCGCGGGTCGGGGGCGCGCCGTGGCGCGCCGTGACATCGCGCCGGGCCGGGCGTGGGCGGGGAACGTGATCCAATCGCATGGCAGCCTTCCGTTCGACCGCGGCAATCCTACGGGTGGCATGCTGGGCAATCAGTGGTTCGGTGTCTGCCCGAGTCGCGCCATTGCTCCGCTCCTCCCTCTCTCTGTTGCTCCCTCGCTCAGCTACCCCGTCGCTTAGGTACTCCGCCTCTCGGCTACTCCGCCTCTCCGCCGGACCGGTAACCGGAGCCGGGCGGGGCCGCGCGCATGGATGCCGCTCGATGGGGGAACATGTCGCACGGAGAACAGATGACCGAAGGCGAGGCGTCGGAGCCACCCCAGGGCACACCCGGGCGGCGCGCCCTGGGTGCGATGGAAAGCGCGGTGCGGCGCGTCCGAGAATCCGCGGGCGAACCCCCGGTGCCCCCGTCGATAGTCGTACGCCGCCCGCCCGATCGACCCGCTCCCACCGAACCCCGGCCCGCCCAGCCGAGCCTGCTACCTGGGCGGGCGGACGCCCCTGTCGCCGTCGAGACGCCCCGGCCATCGAGCGAAGGTGGGTCCCGATGGGGAGACCGGCGGAGCGAGCGGTGGCTGGCCGGCGCCGTGATCGCGGCCGCGGTCTTGGTCGTCGGGGCCGCGGTGGCCCTCGCGGCCTCGCTCTCGGGTAACGGCTCCCCGGCGTCCAGCCCGGTCACGGTGGCCGCACCCACGGTCCCCCGGGACCACCCCCACGCTGGGAATAGGTCGGGACACGGCGGAACGACGCCCTCCGTTCGGCCATCCACCTCCACCACGTCGCCGCCACCGGGCTCCTCGAGCACCAGCACGACGAGCACGGCCAGCACACCCCCGGCCGTCCCCGGCGCGGCACCGGTCATCTCCGCGCTGAATCCGGCCAGCGGAGGGCCAGGGCAGGCGGTCCAGGTGGCCGGGGCGAACTTCCTCAGCACGACAGGCCAGATCGTGGCCACCTTCAACGGCCAGGTCGCCCCCACCAGCTGCCCCGCACAGAACACGTGCATGATCACGGTCCCGCCGATGGCCGGCTCGTCGTCCGCTCAGGTCGTCATCACCACGGCCAGCGGGGCGTCCAACCCGGTCACGTTCACCTACAGCTGACGCGGTCCGACGCCGTCAGCCGGTCCTTCCGGTCAGCCGATCCAGGCGGTCAGGCGGTCAGCCGGTCAGCCGGTCAGCCGGTCAGCCGGTCAGCCGATCCTGCGGGTTCTCACTCGGGCCACAGCGACTCGGGCTCACGGCCCTTCGTCTCGGGCACCAGCCAGAACAACACGGCCGCAATGGCACCAGCGGGGAGAAAGGTCAGCTCGGCCGCGACCGCGAACCGATTTCCCACGTTGGCCACCGCGCCGAAGAAGACGAGTCCGACAACCGCCCCGATCACACCGGCCGCCAAGGACCATCCGGTCACCGAAGCGCGCACCGAGGTCGGGAACAACTCGGTGAGCAGAGCGCCGAGGGCCGGCGCAAAGAGTGCCCCGCTCAGAACGCCCAGGACGTAGCCCACAACGAGCGCGCTAGACGAGCCGGAGTAGGCCAAGGTGGGCGTCAACGCGACGGCGACCATGGCGAGGGAGCCCGTCGGCCGCCGGCCGATGTGATCGGAGAGCCAGCGCCCAGCCACCAACCCCCCAAGCCCGGCGACGCCTGCCGCCACCACCATCAGCGCGGTGACGTACCCCTTCTGATGAACGACGTCTTGCGCGTACAGGAATACGAAGCTGTTGGCGGGCCCGGTAATGACCGAGATGGCGAATGCGATGAGACAGAGGATGGAAAGACGAGCGCGATAGCGGGGGCCGACCGCGCCCAACACCGGCGTCGGGTGTTCAGAGGCAGCCTGGGCCACCTTGAAGCGACTGGGCTCTTCAACCCAGCGACGAATCAGCACGACCACGGCGAGCGGAACGATCGCCAACGCGAAGATGCCCCGGAATCCCAGCGCGCCTGCTGCGAGGCTGTGCACTATTGCTGAAATGCCGGCGCCGACGCCATAGCCTGCCGCGATAAGTGCGATGGCCGCTGCTCGATCGCTCGCACCCGTCTCCTCAGCCGCCATCACTTCGGCCAGGGCGTTGGTCGCGCTCAGCAGAGGGCGGCCCAGTGCGAAGATCACGACGAACCACCAGTACCCCGGACTCGCCGCGGCGAGTACCGTCAGCGCGAGGCCCAGCACCGTCACAATGAGAATCACAGGCCGGCGACCCAGACGGTCCGCGATGCCGACAAGGGGGAGGCTCCCGAGCGACGCCAGGCGGATCACCGCGAGGCCCACCCCGAGGCTCGTCGCCGAAAGGCCCACCTTGTCGGCGATCGTGGCGCCAGACACGACGTGACCCAGCTGCGTGGAGACGTCGCCCAGCGCCGCCACCACGCTGAATTGCCCGAACCCCGACGCAAGCGCGAGTACGGCGATGGCGACGACGGTCCGATCGGACCAACGGTGAAGGTGAAGCGGCGGTCCGACCGGTCGCCGTTCGGACTCTTCGGGAATCAGCATCGAGGTAGGTCCAAGTCGGCGTGACACACGAACGCTGCTGATCGAATTGCTCCGGGAGAGGGCGCCCGCGGGGAGCGCTGTAACGGCCCACTGCCCGGATTTCTCACTGCGTCACACCTCCGGCTGCATCGACACGATTCACAATTCAACCAAGACCACGTCGCCGGTGCGGCTATGCCGGACTGGCGTCCTGGTGGCAGGGTGTTCCAGGGCTCCACGGCTGGAGTCGGGCGCGAGCGGGTTCCCCCTTCCTGGTCCTCATGCAGCGGCGTCTCCTCCAGGCGTGGGCGGCGGAGCCGTGCCTTCGCCGCTGACGGCGGCTCGACGCAGGAGATCAATCACCCGTTCGTCCGTCGTCTGTGAGAAGTCGTCGTACCATTCGCCCACGGCGTAGAAAGGGTCGGGCAGTTCGACGCAGACGATGTCGTCGCAGACATCGCGCAGCGACCAGACGGCGAGGCGGGAGGCGACCGGGACCGCAATCACGACCCGCGCCGCGCCGTGCACGCGAGCAACCTGGCAGGCAGCTCGAACGGACGAACCAGTGGCGACGCCGTCGTCGACGATCACCGCGCAGTGTCCACGCAGGGGAAGGCGGGGACGATCACCGCGGTAGCGGCGGGCTCGTCGCTCCAACTCCTCGCGCTCGGCGCGTTCTACCGTCTCGACGTCTGCGCCGCCAAGCACGGCTGAGCGAAGGAGCTCGTCGTTCAGGACACGCACACCGTCCTCGCCGATCGCCCCCATGGCGAGCTCCGGCTGGGACGGAACGCCGAGCTTCCGCACCACGATCACATCGAGTCGCGATCCGAGCGCACGGGCGACCTCGGCAGCAACGGGCACTCCCCCCCTCGGGAGCCCGACGACGACGATGCTCTCGTGGCTCTCCCCTATGCCCGCCTTCAGCAGGGCCTTGGCCACGTGGCGTCCGGCGTCAGTCCGGTTGCAGAACCGCATGTACACCTCCTCCGCTGCACCTCGTGTGTCCCTTCTGCGCCGAGACGGGGCATCGCTGGCAGGGACCATATGGGACGGCGACGGAACCCGAAGAAGACATACCCAGCTGCGCCTCGCTCAGCGGAGCCGCACCGTCAGGGCGCACGCAGCTCAAGAGGCGGACGAGCCGGCCCTGGTGGCGAGGTCAACGAGCCGGCTGGAACACCCAGGTTTGTTGTCGTCTCACCGTAGAACCTTGACTGGGTTCCCGCTGGCCATCGTGAGCTTCGAACCGAAGATGCGCGAGGCCCGGGATCCGACGACTTGACCGCTAAGGAAGTAAGGCCTCTCCAGGCCCAGCGACCTCCCGCTGCGTCCCCATGGCGTGGTTGCCCCGACCCAGGCCGTCAGTCGCGGCTACCCACCAGATGACGTACCCCCCACAGCTCCAACACCCAGCTGCCCCAGGACACCCTCAAGCGAGACACGCCGAGCCCGCAACAGCTCACGATAGGCCGCGTTGTCGGTCCCTACGATCTCGGAGCTGAGGTCGCCCAGCGACGTTCGCAGCAGGTCTCTGAGCTCGCTCGCCTGTTCGTCCGTCAATTCAATGTGCATCGTTGCTCCCTTCGGGTCGCTCGGCCGTCCCAGGGTTACCCTTGTCTCTAGGCACCCGCAGCGCCAGTTGGCCACCGTGGAAAAGCCTTCGAGGGTTGGGCTCCACAGTCGAGGCGGGCAAAGGGGCCGTTTCCGCCGAGCGGTATCGATGCTGGCTCAGGCTCAAACCCATGGGGCTGCACGCAGTCAGCGACCGAGCGCACCCTCATTCACCGTCTACGTCGTCTTCGTCCTCGTCTTGACCGGCCTCGACCAGTGCCGCATTGAGGACCCACCCCTCGTCGGCACCTCGATCGGTCGCTCGAGGGCCGATCCCGTCGGGATCGTCCATGCCGCCCTCCATCGTGACTAAGAGCTCGGGATCGTCGAACTGCGCACCAATCTCTCGAAGCTCGACTTCGTCGCCAATCAGGGCAGGGTCGAGTGAGGGGTCCCCTTCGAGATCCTCCCGGAACGTCGGGCTCAGCCGCTCGCTCTCGTCTTCGGCGACATCGCCCTGACGGAACGTCTCGGTTCCCATCGCTTCGTCAGGGGACCACTCGTCACCGTGCCCCAACGAACGCCCCTCCAGTGTCAATCATCACCCGGCCAGTCTCGGTACCTGAGCCACGCCAGCACCAGGGCCAAACGTCACCTCGCGCGCGGGTGCGACGTCCGGTCAGGTGCGACCATGGGGCCGGGCGGACCCTCCGCCGAGGAGTCGAGAGGAGTGGAGTGACATCGCCACGACACGTGAACAGCCACCAGCGGGACACGCTGGCACAGATTTTCAACCACCCCATCGGTCACAACATCGAGTGGCACGACGTCCTCTCGCTCCTCAACGCCGTGGGCACCGTGAAGGAGACGCGCAAAGGCCACATCGAGGTCTCCGTCGGCGACGTGACCGAGATCCTGGAGCCGACGCGGCACAAGGACCTCGATCCTGAGCAGCTTGCCGTCTTGCGGCGCCTGCTCCGTAAGACGGGGTACGGTCCCGAGGGGGTCTCCGAGTAGGGAGCTGCGCACCGGACCCTCGAGGCCGGCCGCGGAGACGAAGCAGGCTGGGCATAGGCCATGGGCCTCGCCAGCTGAACCTGTGTGCCCAGGTGTGGCACCCCTCAAGGCTCGAGAATAGAACCTTTTGGGTCACGCGATGGGACCTTCTCCTCTATAAGGTTCAAGAACCTGCAACGAAAATGCAACGCGTCAACAGAAGTTGCAGCAGCTCGTACAACGCACTGCGGTCGGAGAGATCACCCCAGAGGGGTGGCGGACAAGGAGGAGGCACCATGCGGTTCAGTAGGGCAGGCATGTTCGGGGGGCTGTCCGTCGCGCTGGCGGCGGCCCTGGTCGGCACATTGTGCGGTGGGGCGTCGGCCTCGATCCGCACCAGCACGCCGCCCAACGTCTCGACCAGCTCGTTCAACAACAGCTTCACGATCATGAAACAGTTCAAGTCGCTCGCAGCGGCCGGGCACGGGAAAGTAGCGGCGATCCTGCCGGACACGGTGAGCTCGACCCGTTATGTCGAGTTCGACCAGCCTGACATCACCAAGGCGCTCACGACGGCGGGCCTGAGCTCGTCGCAATTCGTGGTCCAAAACGCCCTCGGGAGCGACGCCACGCAGCTCACTGACGCGCAGACCGACATCTCGAACGGGGCCACCGTGCTCCTGGTCGACCCGCTCGACTCGGGCGTGGGCGCCCAGATCGAGAGCTACGCCAAGGCCCGCGGCGTCAAGGTGATCGATTACGACCGCCTGACCCTCGGCGGGAGCCGTCAGTACTACGTGAGCTTCAACAACGTCACGGTGGGCAAGGTCATGGGCGAGGGGCTCGTGAGCTGCGTCGCCGCCTGGCACGTCAAGAAGCCGCAGGTCATCGTCATGCACGGCGCGGTCACCGACAACAACGCGACCTTGTTCGCGCAAGGCTACGACTCGGTGCTCAACCCGCTGTTCAGTTCCGGCAAGTGGATCGCCGTCGCTCACACCGCTGGGACGTGGGACCCACCGACGGCCGAAACGGAATTCCAGGCCGTCTACACGGCCCACCACAACGCGAACGCCGCGTTGATCCCGAACGACGAGACCGGGGCCCCGATCATCACCTATCTGGAGTCGCTGCACATCAAGCCGAAGACGTTCCCGACCACGGGTCAGGACGCCACGCTGACCGGCCTGCAGAACGTGCTGTCGGGGTACCAGTGCGGCACTGTCTACAAGCCGATCTACCTGGAGGCGCAGGCTGCGGTGACATTGGCCCTGTACCTGCGGGACGGCAAGACGCCTCCCAAGTCCCTGGTGAACGGCACGACCAAGGACACGACGGCCAACGTGAACGTGCCGTCGGTGCTCCTGACGCCCAAGTGGGTGACGCCGTCGAACATGAACGCCACGGTGATCAAGGACAACTTCGTGCCGGCGTCACAGCTGTGCGCAGGTCAGTACGCCAATGACTGCAAGGCGGCTGGCATTAAGGCGTAGCAGTCGTTGGATCGAAGTGCGCAGCTGGGTAGAGTCGGTCACCGAGCACCGTTCCCAGGCCGACCCCCGTCCCAAAGGGCGGGGGTCGGCATCTGGGGCCGGGGTAGGCGAGTGTCAGCGCCGCGGCACCAGGGGGAGCAAATATGACGGAAGGTCCACCGCTGCTGGAATTGCGGGGTGTGAGCAAGGTCTTCGGCGCGGTACGGGCGCTGAGCGGCGTCGACTTCACTGCACGGGCGGGAAAGGTCACCGCGCTGGCCGGCGACAACGGCGCCGGAAAATCTGTGACGATCAAGACGATCGTCGGGACTGTGGGAACCGACGGAGGGGCAGATCTTCTGGGAGGGCGAGCGGGTCCACCTCCGCACCCCCAACGACGCCGAGGCTCTCGGGATCACGACCATCTACCAGGACCTGGCGCTGTGCGACAACCTCGACATCGTCCAGAACATGTTCCTCGGGCACGAGCGGATGCGCCACCACCTCCTCGACGAGGCCTCCATGGAGTTGGCCGCTCGCAAGACACTGGCCGACCTCCATGTCACGAGTGTCCGATCCATTCGCCAGCCGGTCGCCTCCCTGTCGGGCGGTCAGCGCCAGTCGGTGGCAGTCGCCAAGGCGGTGATGCAGGCCGCCAAGCTCGTCATCATGGACGAGCCCACGGCCGCACTCGGTGTCGCCCAGACACAGATGGTGCTCAACCTCATTCGACGCCTGTCCGACCAGGGCACGGCGGTGATCCTCATCTCCCATAACCTCAATGACGTGTTCGAGGTCGCCGACTCGATCTCGATCCTCTACCTGGGCCAAATGGTGGCCGAGGGCCCGACAACCGATTTCGACCGCCAAGTCGTGGTCGACTACATGACCACGGGCCAGTCCTCTCGGGCGGTGGCGGGGTGATGGGGAGATGACCGACACCATCGGTGAGCCCGTTGCCCCGGACGAAAGCCCAGAGGAGCCCGAAGTCCACGCGGCCGACGCCAGCACACCGGCCAGTGCGCTCACCCCCGACGCGCTTGTCGTGCTCGCGCCTGACGTGCTCGCCGAGTCCCTCGGCGACTACATGCGGGCGTGGTGGAAGCGCATCCGCGGTGGCGAGAGCGGCGCGCTGCCCATCATCGTTGGGCTCATCGCCATCTGCGTCTTCTTCGAGGTGCAGTCCAGCGCCTTCCTGACGGCGACCAACATCGTCAACCTCTTCGTCCAGGCCGCCTTCATCATCCTCCTCGGGCTGGCCGAGCTCTACGCCCTCATTCTGAGCGAGATCGACCTCTCCGTCGGCTACGTCGGCGCCGTTGGCGCCGCAATCGCGCTGGCGCTGATCGGGTCCCCACAGAACTGGCCGTGGTGGGCGGGCGTCATCATCGGCCTGATCGCCTGCCTCATCATCGGCGCCTTCCAGGGCACGATCGTCACCCGGCTCCGGATCCCCTCGTTTGTCGTGACCCTGGCCGGCCTCCTCGGATGGCAGGGTGTCTTGATCTACGTCTTCGACGTCGACAAGGGCGCGGTCGGCGGCGTTATCAGCGTCTCCAACGGCGTCATCGCCGACCTTGTCAGCGGCAACATGACCCCGGCGGCCGGCTGGATCGTGCTGATCGTCTCGGTCGGTCTGTTCGCCCTGGTGTCCGTCATGAGCACCGCTCGGCGGAGGGCTCAGGGCCTGAGCGTCCCGCCGCTCAGCGTCACGCTGCTGACGGTCGGGGCGGTCGCACTCGCCGGCATCGCGCTCGTCTGGATCTGCAACCTCAACCGAGGCGTACTCACGCCGCTCCAGGGTGTCCCGTGGGTCATCCCCTTCGTCGTGATCATCATCGCGGCTGCGTCCTTCCTGTTGGCTCGTACGCGGCTCGGCCGCTACACCTATGCCATTGGCGCGAGCCCGGAGGCAGCACGCCGGGCCGGCATCAACGTCTCGCTCATCCGCACCGTGGCGTTCGCCCTGTGCAGCTTCACCGCCGGACTCGCCGCCATCGTCTACGCCTCACGCCTGGGCTCCCTCTCGGTTGGCTTCGACGGGGGGACCTACGTCCTGTACGCGGTCGCCGCCGCCGTGATCGGCGGCGCGAGCTTGTTCGGCGGTCATGGCAAGGCGATCCACCCGGTGCTCGGTGGTCTCGTCATCGCGACGCTGACCAACGGCTTGGCCCTCCTCAACATCAGCACGGCAGGGACCGACATCGCGACGGCGGTGGTCCTGTTGGTCGCGGTCGCGGTCGACGCCACCCTGCGGCGGCGGGGTCGACCGGGAGCGATCTGACGCCGCTGGGTAGGGCGACTGTGCCCGCGGCGGCGGAAGCGGGTCGGCGGGCTCGGCGGGCTCGGCACGGCGTCCAGGTGCTCCTGCTCGGCCTCGTCATCCTGCCGTGGTGGTCCGGACCGGCCCCCGCGGCAACGTCAATCACGAGCACGACGTCAACGGCAACCTCCCCAACCACCGCCTCTCTCTCCCAGTCGTGGACCGTCTACCACGGCAACGTGGCCGGGACCGGCGTGGCACCTGCTGTCGCCAGCGTCGACCTGTCGTCGAGGGCCTGGACCTCGCCCGCGCTCGACGGTGCGCTGTACACCGAGCCATTGGTGCTGGGTGATCGTGTCTTCGTCGCCACCGAGAACGACACCGTGTACGCGCTCTCGACGACGACCGGCGCCGTCGTCTGGTCGACCCACGTGGGCACCCCCGTGCCGAGCGGGGACCTGCCCTGTGGGGACATCTCCCCGACCG
This sequence comes from uncultured Acidimicrobiaceae bacterium, assembly GCA_963725895.1. GTDB lineage: Bacteria > Actinomycetota > Acidimicrobiia > Acidimicrobiales > RAAP-2 > Bog-473. The sequence continues at coordinate 1,281,122 of CAVSAJ010000001.1, forward strand.
TCGGCATCACCGGCACCCCCGTGATCGATCCGGCCCGGTCCGAGCTGTTCGCCGTGGCAGACGAGCTCGTCAACGGCGCCCCGGCGCACATGCTGGTCGGCCTCGACGTCGGGACCGGCAAGGTGGAATTGAGCCAGGACGTCGACCCCGCCGGCGCGGCGCCCGCCGCGCTGCTCCAGCGCACCGGGCTGACGCTCGATGCCGGCCATGTCGTCTTCGGGATGGGGGGCAACTACGGCGACTGCGCCACCTACCGGGGGCGGGTGTTCGCCGTACCCGAAGCTGGGGGGTCGTCCGAGATCTTCACGGTGGACGCGGCCACCGGGGAAAACCAGGGCGCCGTGTGGATGGGCGGCGCCGCACCTGTGGTGGACGCCGCCGGCAACATCTGGGTCAGCACCGGCAACGGCTCGGTGTACTCGGCGAGCCACGCCTATGACGACAGCGACGCCGTGTTGGAGCTCTCGCCGTCTCTCACGCTGGAGCAGTTCTTCGCGCCGTCGAACTGGCCCAGCAACAACGCACAGGACCTCGACATGTCGATCGCGCCCGCCGTCCTCGACGACGGCGACGTGATCCTGGCCGGCAAGTCCCGCATCGTGTACCTGCTCGACGGCGCCCATCTGGGCGGGATCGGTACTCAGCAGGCCAGCCTCGGAGCCGCGTGCAGCCAGGACATCGACGGCGGGGTCGCCATCAGCGGGACCACCGTGTTCCTGCCGTGCTTCAGCGGCCCCATCGCAGTGACGGCGACGGCTTCGCCCCCGGGGCTCCATCTGCAATGGCGGGCGTCGGTCGGAGGCGGCCCGCCGATCGTGGCGGCCGGGCTGGTGTGGACGATCGGCCAGAACGGCGTCCTCTACGGCCTCAACCCCGCCACCGGGTCGGTCCAGGCCCAGGCGAGCGTCGGCGCGCCGGCCAACCACTTCCCGACGCCCTCAGCGGGCGCCAGCCTGTTCCTCGTCCCGGCGGCAGACCAGGTCGTGGCGTTCGCCGCGCCAACGACGGCTGCGACATCGACGACAACGACCACGGGCGCGCCGACGTCAACGCAGGTGCGCCGGTCGGCGTCACCACCGACGCAGGGCGGCGGCTCGTCAAACGGCTGGATCGCCCTCGCCATCGCGCTGGTCGCCCTCGGCGTCGTCGCCGGGTTCGCGCTGCGGCGAAGCCGGTCACGATCGGCCTGACCGCACGATCACGCCAGTACGACGCGCTCCCCACTCCGATCTCTACGGCACGGTGATGTCGGACACCAACGAGGTGCTCGGGGCGAAGACCGAGTCGCCGCTGTAGGTCGCCTGCGCCGTGTAGGGCGACCCGGCCTGCACGAGAGCACCCTTCACCTTGCAGACGGCGCTGCCGTTGTTCAGCGTCAGCGTGTTGGTGCCCGAACCACAGGTGACCGGCTGCCCCTGGGTACTCGCGATGGTGACACTGACCGTGCCGGTCGGTGTGCCGAGGGACGATGGCGATCCGGTCACCACCGCCTTGATGGTTCCCTTGCCACCCGAAGACGTCGGACCCTGCACGGTGAGCGTGACGGTCGAGGGCGCGAGCGATACCTGTTCGGCCTCCGTGGCGCTCCCGGCCGCCAAGTAGCTGTCACCCGGGTACGCGACCGCGACGTTGTAGGGGGCATCGCGCGGCACGAGCTGGCCGGAGACCACCTTGCAGGTGGTCGTCAATGCCGTGACGGTGATACTCGTCGTCGTCTTCTTACACGAGACGCCCGCGCCCTGACGGTCCGAGATCGTCCAGGTCGGCGGCTGTGTCGGGGTGCCGGACCCGGGCGCCGCTGCAGTGATGGTGGCGGTGAAGGTCACCGGCTGGTCGATCGTGTCGGGATTTGCCGAAGGGGAGATTGCGATGTCGACCGGGTCCTTGTCGATCACCTCGGACAGCGGTTGCGCCGAGGAAGTCGAGTAGCCGCTCGATCCCGAGTAAGAAGCCTGGACGCTCTCTGGGGACTGCCCCGCGAACATGTCGTCCACCGTGCAGCTCGCCTCACCCCCACTGAGCGTGACCTCGTCGCCGGTGTTCTCGCACACCGGCGTCTCTCCGAAGTTGAAGGTGAAGCGGAAGGTGACGGTGCCGCTCGGGGTCCCGCCCGCCGGAGCGACCGGCCTGACTGCGGCCGTGAAGGTCACGCTCTGGCCGCTCACGCTGGGGTTGGCCGACGACGACAACGTCGTGGTGGTGGCACCCTCGTCGACGACCTCGTCCAGCGCCGCCGAGCTCGACGATGCATCGTTGGTGTCCCCACCGTAGGACGCCGTGATGTCGTCGCCCGTACTCGGGCCGACGTAGGTGTAGGTGCACGACGCGGCGTCAGGGTCCGCCTGGTTCAGGGTCGCGGTGCACAGGGTCCCCTCGCCGTCGGCGAAGGCCACCGTGCCGGTGGGCGTGCCCACGCCGGGCGAGGAGACCTGGACGCTCGACGACAAGGTGAGCTGCTCGCCGACGAACGCCGGGTTGGCGGGATCGCCGGTGCCTGTGTCGGTGGCGACAGTCGTCGACGTCGTGGTGCCGTCCTGGTCGACGGTCACCGGTGAGGACGACGACGCCGTGGACGTGTAGTTGGCGTCGCCGGCGTAGACCGCGCTGACCGAGTCGTCGGTGGGCCCGCTGTAGGAGTAGGTGCACGTGCCGGTGTCCGGCGTCTGCTCGTCGAGAGAGGCGCTGCAGAGCGTGGTGCCACCGGTGCCCTCGAACGTGACCGTGCCCGTCGGTGTGCCGGTGCCCGGCGCGACTGGTGCCACGGTGGCCGTCACCGTCTCTTCCTGGCCGACGACCACCGGCGAGCTCGGCGGGGTCGACAGGGTCGTCGTCGTGGAGACCGCCGGCGACGTCGACTCGGTCAGCGTCGTCGTCAAAATGTTGCGGTACATCGTCAGGTCATTTGGACCCGGGGTCCACTGGGGGCTCCCCGTGCCGATCGGCGTCCCGGCCGCCGACGGGATCGACTTCGGGAAGCGATAGCCGGCGAAGACCATGGTCAGCGTGCCGTTGGGGTTCTGCACGACGCTCGGTCCATAGGCACGGCCCTCGTAGTAGGCCGAGATGCCGATGCCCTGGCTGCCGTAGTTGCCCCCGTTGGGGTTCGTCACGTTTTGGTCCTGGTTGTACGACGCTGAGAAGGAATAGTCGGTGCTGATCACCGGCGTGGGAGTCGACCACGTCTCACCGTCGGACGATTGTGAATAGAAGATCTGGTTGAACGCGTCGCTGTCGCCGTCGTCAGCCCAGGCGCCCGAGAGGAACAGCCCGTAGCTGCCATCCGGGTTGGTGATGATGCTGCCCGCAGAGCCGACCCAACGCATCTCGGTCGCGTCACCCCCGGACACGCTGCCGATGTCGGTGCCGTCCGAACCCCCCGGCGTCCCCTCGTTGGTGGCGTACGAGTTCAACCCCCCGGGCGGTTCGGCGTTGGTCGATGGGTTGTTGATGCCCGTATAGGGCGACGTGCAGCCACTCGTTTCCACCGCGCCGCTGCTGCTCACACAATCAGAGACCACACCGCCGTTGGCAAGCCCGGCCGTCGAGAAGTTGACGCCGTCGTCGGTGTAGGCGACGCGAAGGACAGAGAGGTCCTCGTTGTTCTTGTAGAGCTTGGCGACGTTGGAGGCACTGCCCTCGCCGGTGAGCGCCAGCGTGGTGGGTGAGACCGTCGTCGCACCGGGGGCTCCGATGTACGTGTTCGAGGCGGCCGTCCAGCCGGCGTTGGCGGACGGGGCCGTGCAGCCAGACCAGCCCCCGGTCGTCTCGTTGAGCCCGGTGCAGGTGACGGAGACGATCGCGGTCGCGGTGCTGGGGCTGGGAGCCGACGCACCAACCGAGACCGTCCACGGACCGGTCGACGGCAGGTCCTGTCCGATGTAGGGGAATGGGGTCGATGCCATGTTGAACGACGTCGTGTTGAGTGTGGTCTTGGAGGTGGTCTGGGCCGCGATGAAGTAGTTCAGTTCCTTCTCCGTGTACATCACGACCGTGGAGCCTTCGGGGGCGCCCGGATAGCTCGGCAACTCCCCGACGATGCCGTCTGGTGCCACCAGACCGTTGGTCATGCCGTCGCCAGCCGACGGGTCGTAGGCGGTGGCCGGCACGATCGGGTCACCGGTGAGGATCTCCAGCGAGTTGCTGATGGTGTAAGCCGGCTGGTCCGGGCCCGTTGAGCAGTTCTCGATGTGCGTCGTCGGATTGGTGTTCGCCTGCGCGCAGTAGATGGCGGTGCCATTGATGTAGAGGCGGTTCGGCGCGTTGTCGTTGAATGTCGCGCCCGTGAGAAGGTTCGTGAAGTCCGGCGTGCCACCAGCGGCCGAGTTGTCGATGGTGAAGGTCGCCAGGCCGCCGTCGCCATCGCTCGTGTTGGGACCTTCCGGGATCACGAGCCCCACGTCCGAGCTCGGCGTCGTCCATCCGAGGATCTGCTCGATCAGGTCTCCTGGTCCGACGGTCAGTGCGGCCGGGTCGGTCGTGCTCGACGTGCCCTCGGCCAAGCAGTCGCTCAATGTGTTGATACCGAGGGTGACCGAGCAGCTCATCTGGTCCGCGGGGGTGGGGTGGGGAAACCGCGTGACGTCGACGAAGCCGCCGGTCACCAGCTGCTCGGGGGAATTGGCCGTGCCAGTGGTCGTCACTGGGATCGACGCGCCGGTCGTGCCGCTGTTGGGCACGGTGATGAGCGAGCCGGCCGTCACGAACGCGTCGGGATCGATGCCGACTTCCTCGGAGGACGGCAGGGCCTGTGACCCGGATCCCAACGGGTTCGACTCCGTCGGGTTGAACTGGTGGACGAGCAACCCGACGCCCTGCATGTCGCCCGCGGCGCGCGGCAAGGGTGTAGAGGAAGGAATTGCCGCCGACCGTGATGATGTTGGCGTGACCCTGGCCGTCGTCGTTGATGTCAGCGGAGGGGCAGTAGCCGGGGTTCTGCTCGAGCGCCTCGCCGGCGTAGGTCCAGTCTTTTCCCCCGTCGGTCGACGTGGCCGCCATCAGCGCCTCGTCGGCGTCCTTAGGCCGGTAGTCGAAATACCCGACCAGGTCCCCGTTCGCTTCGCGCACGACATGGGGGAAGTACGACGGCGCGAGCGGCAACGTGGTACCCGACGGCTGGCGGGACACAGCGTCATTGGACGACTCCTGCGCGTTCGTCCCGGTTCCGCAGTAGCCGTCCAGAGGCCCAGGGGTGCCCACGACGCCGCTCGGATAGGCGGCGACGCCGTCGGTGCCGCTGCAGGCCGACGGGATGACCGAGAGGTTCGGCGCCTGGATCGGGTTCGTGCCGGCGGTGCACGGCGACGTCGAAGACGGGCCGTCGTCGTTCGTCGTCTGCGCCCCCCCAGGGGTGTATGTCGGCAAGACCGTGCCTGGTGACTGCGAGGAGTAGGTCGCGCCGGAGCCCGGATCCCCCTGGTACTCGTTCCACGGTGCGCACGTCGAGGTGCTCATAGCCGTGCACGAGCCTGGGCTCGTCAACGTGTCCAGGGTTGGCGTGGCGGGCGTATAGGTGGTGCTCGTGGTCGCACCGGCCGGAGGCGAGGCCAGCAGCAACGCGAACCGGCGCGGACAGGACCCCGGCCACCAGCGCAAGGGCAAGGACCGCCCTTCGCACTCGACGACTGCCCGTGCGCGACTCACCGATGGTCATGTGCGATCCTTCCGCCCTCGTGCCAAGTGGGAGCGTTTCTACATCTGAGCGCGGTGGCCGCGCTGCGACGACGCGAGAGATTCATCTCGGGTTCGCGTTCCTGTCACCGAACCGTCGGGACGGTTTTCTCGTGAAGTGGAGGGACGGGTCGACGGCTCTGCGCGAGGTGTGTGCGTCGATGTCGTCGCGTCGGTTGCAGTGCGCGGACCCAGTCCGCCGCGTCAGTGCGCGGACCGAGTCCGCCGTGTCAGTGCGCGGACCGAGTCCGCCGTGTCAGTGCGCGGACCGAGTCCGCCGTGTCAGTGCGACGCGAGCAGCAGCTCGAGGACGGTCCCGACACCGGCGACGACAAGTGAGACCGAGACGATCACCGCGGTCACCTGGATGAGCGGCCGGTGCATCGGTTCCCACTCACCGACATCGTCGAACATGTCGAGGCTGTACCCGTCCACGTCGTCGCAGCCGGGCTCCGTCGGGGGCGGGTCGTCGAGGGGACGCGGCTCGCGGGTCGCCATGTAACCGATGAATGGGCCGAGGCCTTCGGGGAAGTGCGGCTGCGGCGGCACCGGGATGTGGCCCTGCATCAGACGCCACGTTAGCCCTGGGCAGGGGCACTGCGACGGGGCGCCGGTCTACCCTCTGGCCATGAACGAGACCCAGCAGATCGGCTTCACCGTCGCCCAGTCGACCCCCCGTTTTCCGGCCGACGCCAAGCCTCCGGCCGGCGCCCCCAACGTCGTCGCCATCGTTCTCGACGACACCGGATTCGGACACCTCGGGGCGTTCGGGTCGGACATCTCGACGCCGCACCTCGACGCCCTGGCGGAGGAGGGGTCGCCGTTCAACCGCTTCCATGTCACGGCCCTGTGCTCACCGACGCGGGCGTCCTTCTTCACCGGGCGCAATCACCACGCCGTCGGAATGGGGTTCCTCGCTGACATCCCGCTCGCGTTCCCCGGCTACGACGCCCGCCTGCCCAAGACGGCGGCCACACTCCCCCGCCTCCTGCGTGACGCCGGATACTCCACGCTGGCCGTGGGCAAGTGGCACCTCACCCCGCGCTGGCACCGCTCGGCGGCGGGCCCTTTCGACACGTGGCCGCTCGGCCTCGGGTTCGAGCGCTTCTACGGCTTCCTCCAGGGTGACACGAACCATTGGGCGCCCAACCTGGTCTCCGACAACCACTACATCGACCCTCCCCGCCGGCCCGAGGACGGGTACCACCTCAGCGAGGACCTCGCCGACCAGGCCGTGCACATGGTGCTGGACCAGCAGCAGGGGGCCCCCGGCAAGCCCTTCTTCCTCTATTTCGCGCTCGGCGCCATGCACGCACCGCACCATGTGGCGCCGACGTGGGTCGAGCCCTATCGCGGCGCCTTCGACAAGGGTTGGGACTCCTGGCGCGACGAGCTCTTCGCGCGCCAGCTGGACCGGGGCGTCGTGCCGGCCGGGACCGAGCTGACCCCGCGGCCCGAATGGATACGGCCCTGGTCAGACCTCTCCGACACCGAACGCCGCATGCACGCGCGCCAGCAGGAGGTGTTTGCGGGGTTCCTCACCCACACGGACGCCCAGATCGGCCGTCTGCTCTCGTCCCTGCACAGCCTCGGGGTCATGGACAACACCCTGGTCATGGTCTTCTCCGACAACGGTGCCAGCGCCGAAGGCGGGCAGCACGGGTCGGTCAACGAGCATCGCTTTTCGGCGCACCTCCGCGAGTCGATGGAGGACAATCTCGCCCACTACGGCGACTGGGGCGGCTTCACGACCTACAACCACTACTCATGGGCCTGGGCCTGGGCGGGCAACACGCCACACAAGCTGTGGAAGCGCTACACCTGGTTGGGCGGGACGCGCACCCCCCTGATCGTCCACTGGGCCGGTCACGTCGCCCAACCCGGCACGGTCCGGGAGCAGTTCGCCCATGTCGTCGACCTCATGCCGACCGTCCTGGCCGCCACCGGCCTGGAAATGCCGGCCGAGGTCGACGGGGTCGCCCAACAACACGTCGACGGCGTCAGCCTCCTCGACGTCCTCGAGGACCCGGGCGCGCCCGAACAGCACGCGACGCAGTACTTCGAGATGATCGGCTCGCGCTCGATCTACCACGAGGGCTGGAAGGCCACGACCAACCACATCAGCACCGGTGTCCTCGACGAGGAGGAGCTCGCCATCGGGAGCCGGTCCTTCGACGAGGACCGCTGGGAGCTCTTCGATCTCACCACCGACTTCTCCGAGGCACGCGACCTGGCCGCGCGCGAGCCGGAGCGCGTCGAACGCCTCAGGGCGCTGTGGGATGCCGAGGCGGCGCGCAACAACGTTCTCCCGGTTTCCGACGGGTTGGTGGACCGCTTCGCGAGCTTCATCCCGCCCACGTGGCCCGCAGGATCCTCGCGCACCTTCAGACCAGGCGGCGGTCCGGTCACAGACGAGTCAGTCCCCCTCCTCTGGGGCGGCTTTGCGATGGCCGCCGACATCGAGACCGGACCAAGACCCGCTGACGGCGTCGTGTTCGCCCTGGGCGACTGGTTCGGCGGCTACGCCCTCTACGTCGCCGACGGGCAGCTCCATTTCACCTTCGCCCGCGCGGCGGACGCTCTCGAGCTCGGTGGCAAAGGAGCGCTGGCACCGGGACGCCACGAGATCGGCATCCGCTACGCCCTGGGGGCCGAGGGGGCCGCTGATGCGCCCGGGCGTATGGTCCTGCTCGTCGACGGCGTCGAGGTGGACGCGATCGACGTGGAAGGCATGCTGCCGATGGCGCTCCAACACGGCGGCGCCGGCCTGCGACTCGGCCACGACAGGGGCTTGCCCGTCTCGCCGCGCTACGCCCCGCCCGCGCCCTTCACCGGCGCCGTGCACCAGCTGCGGATCGACGCGCCCGGAACGCTCCGGCCCGACCCGACCGATGAGGTCCGCACGGCGCTCCACGCAGACTGAGCAGCGCCCGGACGGAGGCCACCTGCGACATCGCGCTGTGCCGCGTCAGCCGTCGCCCGCCCTCGTCAGCCGCCCGGTTCGGGTGCCGTTCCTCCTCGTGTGACCCCATCGGCCGCGGCCGAGGCGTGAGCCAGGTGCTCACGGGTGTGGCGAGCCATCACGGCCGCCAAGGCCTCTGTCGGTAACGCCTGGCCTCCGGCGGGACCGAAGGGCGCACTGCGCTCCAACTCCTCGTCGCTCAGCCCGCGGAGCGTCCGGAACAGGCGGTCACCGTTCACCTCGAGCAGCGCGGCGGTCTCGGCGGGCGTGGCGGTCTCGGCGCGTGTCGCATGTGCGGCGTTGGTCCGGTCGATGCCCTCGGCCGTGTCGGTAACCCCGTCGCCGCGCGCCATCGCCTCGAGCCAACGCACTCCCTGGTCGTGCCCTTCCGCCACGTGGTGCAGGACCACACCGACCGACCACTCCTCGCCGGCCACATGCCGTGCCCAGACGTCGTCGTCGCACCTGCGCACGAAGGCGATTGCGTCGGCGTTCGCCGCGGCGAAGTCGTCGGCCAGCGCCTCGGCCCGTTCACTCACGTTCCGCGTCACTCACCGTGGCGGATCCCGGCGAGCTCGCTGAGGTCCTCGATGCGCCACGTGCCGGGACCACTGCCCTCGACGGCCGCGCGGACGGCCATGCGCTGGAGGAGCGCATTGACGGGGGTCGGGATCCGATGGAGCCCGCCGAGCAGGACGACCTCCCCGTTGAGGTACTCCGCCTCGATCGACCCCGCTCGCCGGGCCAGGCTCTGCCAGCTCGATCCCCCTTGCCACTCGCCCGACGAGGTCGGCGCCAGCTGCAGGAAATCGCCGCGGCGCTCGCGGTCCTCCTCCGAGCTGGCCACGTCGATGCCGGCGGCGGCCAGCACCTCCTTGCCTTCGCGCTGTGCCTCGCGGGCCAGCGGCCCGAAGCGGCCGTCGGGCCCACTCAGCGCCTCGACCGCGTTGGCCAGGTTCATGAGGAGCTTGCGGTACTTCCAGCGCATGATGTCGTCGCGGGCGACTGACTGGAACGTCGTGGTCGCGATGGCGTCCGCAATGGCCTGGCCCTGCTCATCGATCCCCGACGGAAAACAGCCGAGGTCGAGCAGCCCGGACACCGGAGCCGAATGGATCTGCACGACGCCGGGTCGCAACTGCGACGCCGGGCACATGACGCACATGGCGTACGTGCGTGGGAAGTGGCGCAGCGCGCGTCGTTCGTTCTCGACCCCGTTCTGCATGCAGACGACCGGTGTCGTCGGTGGCGCGACGCTGAGTTGGGTGAGCGCGTTGTCGGTGTGCTGTCCCTTCACCGCGAGAAGGACAACGGGATCGCCGTCGCCGTCGGGCTCCCACGAGACATGGGAAGGATCAGTCACGGCCGGCACGGGCAGCGTCCGCGTCTCGCCCGGAGATTCCAGGACGAGCCCCGACTCGAGGGCCCGCCCGTGGTCCCCGCGCGCAACCAGCGTGACATCGAAGCCCGCCTCGAAGAGTCGGCCTCCCACGGCTCCTCCGATGGCACCGGCACCCAAGACGACGAAGCGCATGAACTGCACTCTGCCATGCGCGGCGTGCCAAGCTCTCCTGGTGGCGAGTCTGAACCTGAACCCGATGGAACGCGCGACGGCGCTCGGTGGTGCCGTGGCGGGCGCACCCCTCCGGCTCGTAGGCGGCCTGGCAGGCCCGGCCCGCGAGGACATGGCACGCAATGTGCGGCGCGCCATCGGCATCACCGGGGAACCGGCGCCCATTGCAACCGACCCCGACGAGGCCTACCTCCCGCCAGACGGGATGGCGCGGCGGGTCCATGCCGACCTCGCGACGATGTTGATCGGCGGCGTCAGCGCATTGCTCGTCCAGACGCTGCATCCCTTGGCCATGGCGGGAGTGGCGGAGCACTCGAGCTACCAGGAGGACCCCCTGGGCCGGCTCCGGCGCACTGCCGCCTTCGTCGGAACGACGACGTTCGGCACGGTCGCCGAGGCCGAGGCCGCGGTGGCACAGGTCCAGCGAGTCCACCGGCGTGTCAAGGGCGTCGCACCCGACGGGAGGCCGTACTCGGCGGCCGACCCCGACCTGGTCACGTTCATCCACGTCGCCGAGGTCTCGAGCTTGCTGGCGTCGTCCCGTCGCTACGGGCCCCACCCTTTGTCACCAGAGGACTGTGACCGCTACTACGACGAGGTCGCGTGCGTCGCGCTGGACCTCGGCGCGTCGTGGGTACCCCGCTCGGCCACGGAGGTCGAGAGCTATCTCCTCAGGATCCAGCCCGAGCTGTACATGGGGCCGCAGGCAAGGTCGGCGCGGGACTGGCTGCTGCGTGGCGTGGCCCGCCGGCCCAGTGAGCGCGCCGTCTACGGTCTCGTCGTGGCCGCCGCAGTCGGCGTGCTGCCGGCCTGGGCCCGCCGCACACTGGGCCTCTCTCTCGGCGGGCCGCTCGACCTGCTGGTCGACACGACGGCCGTCACGCCGCTGACCCGCTCGCTCACCTCTGCGCTGCGCTGGATGGTGGCAGCGCCGGTCTGAGGCCCCCCAACACGAGGGATGTCCGGAAGCCGGAGTCTTCGCTGGCCGGAATCGCTACATGGCGAGGGAGAGACCGCCGTCGACCACCACCACCTGCCCCGTGACGTAGACCGCCCGGGCCAGTGCGACCACGACCTCGGCGACGTCGTCGGGCTGCCCCGAGCGCTGCAGCGGCGCCACCTGTCGGACCACCTCGCGCACGAGGTCCCAGTCCTCTGTCCACGGGGTGTCGACCAGGCCCGGCGCCACCGCGTTGACCCGCACGTCGGGACCCACCACCTTGGCGAGGAGTACGGTCATGTGGTTCAACGCCGCCTTGCTCGCGGCGTAGGGAATCGAGGACCCGGTGGGTCGCACGCCGGCCACCGAGGCCACGTTGACGATGCATCCCTTCGCCTCGCGCAACGCGGGCAGGGCTGCAACCGACATCGCCCATGTCGCGAAGACGTTGACCTCGAAGATGCGCCGCCATACGTCGACGGTCGCCGCCTGCACGTCGTGGTGCGGAATGAGCGCGGTGGTCCCCGCATTGTTCACCAACACGTCGAGCCGGCCCCACCGTTCACGGGCGACCTCGACCAGGTGCTCAGGAACACCCGGTTCGGTGATGTCGCCCTGCACGTAGCGCGCGTCAGGCAGCGACGACGCCACGGCTTGACCCTCGGCGACCGACCAGCGCGGAGTTGACCAGCACGGCGGCACCGGCCGCGGCAAAGGCCCGCGCCGTAGCGGCACCGATTCCGCTCGACGAGCCCGTCACCGCCACGACACGGCCCGAGTACGACGGGTCGCTCCTCACCCGTGAATGCTCACGGGGTCACCGGCGGAGACGCTGACCGGGGGACGATGCCCCACTGTGCCCGCCACTCCTGTCCGGGCTGGAGGTCGATCACGTCCTTGCCGCTGCGCAGCGCATTGGGTGGACAGGTCATCGGCTCAATGGCAACGGCGCGCCGACGGCGCGCCACGTCAGGGAGAGTGTCGCCGGTGTACACCATGAGATAAGAAAAGCCGCCGTCCACCCACAACGTGGCACCGGTGGCGCCGCCGGGCGCATCGAGGCTGGCGCTCGCCCGGCCGTCGGCGTCGCGCACCAAGGTGGTGTAGGCGGTGTCGAGCACCGCCGGGCCTACGAAGCGCGAGGTGGTGAAGTCACGATCGGTCCCCTCGACCGACGTCAGGGCTCCCGTCGGCAAGCCGCGGTCGTCGAGGTCGAGCGTGTGGCGCGCGGGCACGTGGAGGATCGCGCCGTCCACCGTCTCGGGTCCCGCTGTCAGGTAGGGGTGGAAGCCGATCCCGAAAGGCACGGGGCCCTCGTCGAGGGACTGCGCCGTCGTCGTCACCGTGAGGCCGTCGCGGCCGACGTGGTACTCGAGCTCGAGGAGCAGCGAGAACGGGTATCCGGGTGACGGGTGCAGCTGCAGGCGCAGGGACAGCTGGTTCTGGTGGCGAGTCTGGAGCGTCCAGGGCAGCCAGCGGACGAGGCCGTGGATCGCGTTGCGACGCTCGGGCTCGTCGAGTGCCGCCTGGGCCCGTATGCCGTTGAACTCGTATCGCCCGTCAGCCAGGCGGTTCGGCCAGGGCGCCAGCACCTGCCCCCGGCCCGAGTGCGACCATTCGTCGGGGCCGAACCCGTCGAGCACCGCGATGTCCCCCACGGCGTAGTGACGCAGGGTGGCGCCCACCTCGCAGACGATCACCTCCTGGCGGCCGTGCCCGATGCGCCACTGCTGGCCGGTGGGCGACGCGACCGAGATCCGGGGTGTCCGGGCGGGCATGGCGAGAATTGAAGCAGACCAGGGCGTCTCCATGGGTGAGGCGTGCTGCAGGCGGGCGGCGGGGCATGCGTTCGTGGGGGTGAAAGCGAGGTGATCGGGGCACGAACGTCTGGTGACAGGCCGGCCCGCCCCGCGGAGCGGCCAGTAGCGTGGGTCGCACTGTGAGGATCCTCGTCACCAATGACGACGGTGTGAGCGCGCCGGGGCTGGCGGCGCTGACGAGGGCACTCCTCGCCTGGACCGAGGGCGCGGGCACCGACGGGCCGGGTTCCCCCCACGAGATCACCGTGATGGCGCCGAGCTCGAACTACAGCGGTGCCGGCGCGGCGGTGGGCTCGGTGAACAACGGGACCGCAATTCCCTACCAGCGCGCCTACGTCGAGGGTGCGGAGAGCGTGGAGGCCTACGGGCTCGATGCGTCCCCCGCGCTCTCGGTCATTTGCGGCGCACTCGGCGCGGTCGGGCCCAAGCCGGACGTCGTCTTCTCGGGCATCAACGACGGGGTCAACGTCGGCCGCTCCGTGCTGCACTCGGGCACGGTGGGGGCCGCGCTCACGGCCAGCCAGCTCGGCATCCGCGCGCTTGCGGTGTCGCTGCGCGTCGGGGATGGGCCGAGCCCGTGGGAGTCGGCTGCGGACCTCGCGGTCGCGCTCGTCCCCGTCCTGGCGGCAGCGCCGCCGCGCACGGTGCTCAACCTCAACGTGCCCCACCTCCCTCTCTCGGAGATCAGGGGCGTGCGGTGGGCCCGGGTCAGCGGGGCCGGCCTGATCAAGGCCGCCCGCGGTGCGGGGGCGTGGGAGGAGCCGAACGAGGAGGAGATCGAGGGGCCCGCGGCCGCCGAGGCCGCCCATGCGGTCATGGAAGGTGAGCCCGAGGAAAAGGGCCAGATCGTTCTCGCCGTCGGATCTCCCTTCCCCCACACCGGTGACCTCGGGCTGGCCGACGCCGCGGCCGAGGACGCCACTTTGGTGGCCCAGGGCTTCGCCGCGCTGACGGCGCTCCGGGGCCCGCGCGCCGAGGACGACCCCGACCTGCTCGACCAGCTCGACAGCGGGCTCGGCGGCGCCCTGGAGGGATTCGGCTTCACCGGCTGAGCGAGCCGGCCGCTTCGGCGGCGCCCGTCCTCTCCCGCGGCCTCACACTCCGCGAAGTGGGCTATCACAATTCCCACATGTCTCTGCCCGATGCTGGCGTCGTGCATCGATTCGGAAGGGGTGTGCCAGCGCGGGCCGCGCCGGTCGCGCTGACGGTGGCCGCACTCCTCACGGCGGCCGGCCTGCTCGCTGCCTGTGGGAATGGCGGCAACGCCAACACCGCGCCACCCACGTCCCGTCCCGCCTCGTCCTCGAGCGGGTCCTCCGCCGGGCGGCCGGCGGCGACCACGGTCTTCACCTTTGGCGACGTCGGGAGCAAGGGCAAGCTGAGCAACCTGCAGCACGACACGCCGACGCCGGTGTCCGGCATCACCGGCACCGTGGTGCAGATCGCAACCTCCAATTCTGACGGCTACGCGCTGACATCGGAGGGCCAGGTCTTCGCGTGGGGGGCCGGGAAGAAGGGCGAGTTGGGTACCGGCACGACCGTGCGCTCGTCACGCGACGCGGTGCGGGTCGACTTCCCCGCCGGCGTGCGGATCACGTCGCTCCCCGACCCGATGCCCTTCGACGGCGGCCTGGCCATCGACTCGACGGGGCACGTCTGGGGCTGGGGTGTCAACAGTGCGAACGAGCTGTGCCTGCCCGGGACCGCCCCGGTCCTGCGGCCGGCGCGCCTCCCCCTGAGTGGCGTCACCCTGGCGACGGGAGCGGCCCGGCACAACCTCTTCTACGCACACGGGACCCTCTATGCCTGTGGCCAGGGGCAGAGCGGACAGCTCGGGAACGGGACCTTCGGCCGGGCCGCCACGCCGACCGCGGTCTCCGGCCTGCCGGCGGGCGCCATCGAAGCGCTGACGTCGTCGTGGCAAGGCTCGGGTGCGCTGATGAAGGACGGCTCGTACTACGACTGGGGCTACAACGCCTCGGGTCAGCTCGGCGACGGGACCACGACCAACAGCGCGGTGCCGGTGCGCGTCAACCTGGCGGCCGCCGTGACACAGGTCTTCCAGGGCGGCAGCACGCTCAACAACGGGCAGACCATGGCGCTTCTCTCCAACGGAGAGCTCTGGGCTTGGGGCAACGGCGCCTACGGACAGCTCGGCACGGGGTCCTTCACCAATGCGCTCGTCCCCGTCCACGTCCCCTTTCCCTCCGGACAGCGCTTCGTCGTGGTGAACTCAGGCGGGTACGCGTCCTACGCCATCGACGCGACAGGGAAGCTCTGGGCCTGGGGCAGCAACAGCGTGGGGCAGCTCGGGACGGGCACGGGCACCGCGTCACGGCCCACACCCGTCGCGGTCGGGCTGGCAGCCACCCAGGTGTCCTCGACGGCCGACAACGTCGCCGCCCTGCAGCGGCAATAGCGGCAGCGTTCACCCAGCGCGGCGTCCGCGCAGCGGCAAGCGGCGGCGGCGTCAGTCCTCGTCGGGACGGGGCGCACGCCGCCGGCGCTTGGTCTGGCTCCGCCGGCGCTTGGACTCCACCCGGCGGACCTGGGAGCCCTTGGTGGGACGAGTCGGCGTGCGGGTCGCTTGTACGCGGAGGCCTTCGTCGATCTTGGCCGCGAGCCGCGTCAGGGCGAGCTCGCGATTGCGCGCCTGCGAGCGCGAGTCCGACGCGCTGGCGCGGACGACCGGACCGTAGCGCTCGAGCAGCCGGGCCCGTTGGCGCGGCCCGAGCGTTGCCGACGCGTCGATGTCGAGTTGCACCTCGACGCGGCTGAGGGTGCGGTTCGCATGCTGCCCGCCGGGACCTCCCGAGGTGGTGGCGCGCCAAGAAACCTCCGAGAGTGGCAGGTCGAGCCCGCGGTGCACGTGCAGCATCTCCTCTGTGGCCACCCGACGAGCGTAGGAGGACCCGGGTACGCTCCGTGTCCATGGACTATCGACACCTCGGACGCTCCGGCATGCTCGTCTCGGCCCTCTCGTACGGGAACTGGATCACGCACGGGAGCCAAATCGAAGAGGACGCCGCGAGGGCATGTGTGCGAGCGGCGCTCGACGCCGGCTTCACCACCTTCGACACGGCGGACGCCTACGCCCTCGGCGCGGCGGAGACGGTCCTCGGACGGGCGCTCGAAGGTGTCCGGCGGGACTCCATCGAGATCTTCACCAAGGTCTACTGGCCGACGGGCCCCAACCCCAACAACCGGGGCCTGTCGCGCAAGCACATCATCGAATCGCTGCACGCGTCGCTCGATCGGCTGCAGACCGACCACGTCGACCTCCTACAAGCGCACCGGTTCGACTACGAGGCACCGCTCGAAGAGACGATGCAGGCCTTTGACGACCTCGTCCGGCAGGGCAAGGTGCACTACGTCGGCGTGTCGGAATGGACCGCAGAGCAGATCGCCGATGCGCTCCGTCTGGCTGACGAGATGGGCCTCGATCGGATCGTCTCCAACCAGCCGCAGTATTCGCTGATCTGGCGGGTGATCGAGGCCGAGGTGGTCCCCCTGTGCGAAGAAGAGGGTGTCGGCCAGATCGTGTGGTCGCCACTGGCCCAAGGCGTGCTCACCGGCAAGTACCAGCCCGGAGGATCCGAGGCGCCCGCGGGCTCACGAGCCAAGGGTCCCGAGGGCGGCGAGATGAGCTGGCTTCTCCGAGACGAGATCCTCGAGCCGGTGGCCGCCTATGCGGCCCTCTGCCGCGAGGCGGGCTCCACGCCGGCCGCCGTCGCGCTCGCCTGGGTCTTGCGCAATCCGAACGTCAGCAGCGCCATCGTCGGAGCCAGCCGGCCCGAGCAGATCGCGGAGAACGTCAAAGCGCTCGACCTCGAGCTCGAACCCGACTTCGTCGAGGCGATCGAAAAGGCGTTGGCGCCGACCACGCTGTTCGACCCCAATTTCACGTTCAGCCCGGCGAGCCGAAACGAGATGTGAACGAGCGCACCTCCAGCGTGGAGTGCGTGCGGTGCTCCTCGAAGACACGGGTATAGCCAGTGTGTGCGATGCGCCACCCTTCGTCGGTCAGGCGGTAGCGATCCGCGTAGAAGGCGGTGCCGCCGATCTCGAGATCGGCGGCGGGGATGATGACCCGGTCCTGGAGGTACCACATCCCCTCGGCGGTGGTGTCAGAGGTGAGGTCGATCTCGGGGTGATGCCCGTGGTGCTCCGTGATCATCCCGGGGTCCCCGAGGACCTCGGCCAGCCAACCCGCGATGGCGTCGCGACCCTCGAGGACGGTCTTGCCGTCCTCGTAGGAGGCGGTGGCGTCCGCCGTCAAGAGGGCGCCCAGCGCTTCGAACTGCTTCAGGTCGAGGTCCCGGAAGTAGGCGTACTTGAGCCGCCGGATCGCCTCGAGCTCAGACGCTGTCTCCATCTGCCCACCCCTTTCACGACGGCCGCCTTCGTCGACGCCGGCCACCGCGGCCAGGGTAGTTCCCGACGACTTGGCGGCCGGGCCGGCGCGGGAGCAGCATTCCGGGCGTGTCCTCGGAGCGCAAGCGCCAGCGCATCGCCGCCTACGGCGTGTGCCGCGATGCCGACGGCCGGGTGCTGCTGGCACGAGCCTCGTCGTCGCTCACCGTCCGGGGTCGCTGGTTCCTGCCCGGCGGCGGGGTCCAGCACGGCGAGAATCCGCCCGACTCGCTCCGCCGGGAGATGGAAGAGGAGACCGGGCTCTCCGTCGTCGTCGGTCCCCTGCTCGAGGTCCTCTCCGACGTGCGCACCGTTCCTCCCGAGCGCACGAACCTCCATACGGTCCGCCTCATTTACGGGATCGATTCGTGGGACGGCGTGCTCCGCCCCGAGGCCGACGGCACGACGGACGCCGTCGCCTGGTTCACACTCGACGAGGTGCGTAGCCTCCCCTTGGCGCAGTACGTCACGACTGTGGTGAAGCGCCTGTTGTGAGCGAGTCCGACGCCGCCCGCGGACGACATCACGTCGTCATCATCGGGTCTGGCTTCGGCGGCCTCTTCGCCGCCCGGGCATTGAAGCTGGCGCCGGTCCGGGTGACGCTGATCGACCGGACCAACCACCACCTCTTCCAGCCTTTGCTCTACCAGGTGGCGACGGGGATCCTCTCGGAAGGGCAGATTGCGCCACCCACCCGAGACGTCCTGCGGAACTACCGCGCGCTGCGCGTCGTCCTCGCTGAGGTGGAACGCATCGACGTCTCAGCTCGGACCGTGCATGCGGACGAGTTCGGCAAACCCCTGACCATCGAATACGACAGCCTGATCGTGGCCGGCGGCGCATCACCGTCGTTCTTCGGACACGACGAGTTCCGCGAGTGGGCCTACAGCATGAAGTCGCTCGACGACGCATTGGCCTTGCGGGGCAAGATCTTCGGCTCGTTCGAGCTCGCGGAGGCCGAGCGCGACGAGCTCGAGCGGCAGCGGCTCATGACCTTCGTGGTCGTCGGCGGCGGTCCGACGGGGGTGGAGATGGCCGGGCAGCTCACGGAGCTGGCACGGCGCGCACTGCGGCACAACTACCGGCGGATCGACCCGCACGAGACGCGCGTCGTCCTGGTCGAGGGCACCGACCGGCTGGTGAGCTCCATGGGACACCGGTTGTCCCGGATGACCCAGAGCGACCTCGCCAACATGGGCGTCGAGATCCATCTCGGTGCCATGGTCACCGGCCTGGACGAGCACGGCGTCGAGATCACGCGGTCCGACGGTTCGATCGAGCACGTCCCTGCCGCCACCAAGGTGTGGGCTGCCGGGACCCGGGCCGCCGGCCTGGGGGCGACACTCGCCGAGGACGCGGGCGCCGAGCTCGACAACGCGGGCCGGGTGGTCGTCGAGCGAGACTGCTCGCTGCCGGGTCACCCGGAGGTCTTCGTCGTGGGCGATCTCATGTCGCTCGACGACCTGCCGGGCGTTGCCGAGGTGGCGATCCAGTCCGGCGTCCACGCGGCCCGCAGCATCGTGCGGCGCGTCCAGGGCAACGAGCCCACGGCGTTTCACTACCACGACCTCGGCACCCTGGCGGTGATCTCGCGCTTCCGGGCGGTCGCCAAGATCGGCCCCCTGCGTGTCGGGGGCCTTGTCGGCTGGCTCCTCTGGCTCGTGGTGCATATCACCTTCCTCACCGGCTTCAAGAACCGGTTCGGGGCGCTGGCGCGCTGGACGGTCAGCTTCGTGGGGCGGGGGCGCTACGAACGTGCACTCACCGGCCGCTGGGTCTCGCGCCGCCCCCGGACGGGCGCGTCCGGCGCCCCCGGCTTGACCGGCGGTCGTGTCCCCCACCCGGGACCTGCCTAAGGTTCCGAGCGGACCACGAACAGCTGGGAACACGAAGAACCAAATCATGAACAGCCAAGACGAGCATCCAGCGGGAGGCAGCCCATGCCCATCACCGTGACACCCATAGCGGGCCTGAGCGACCACATCAACGACGTGCGGCTGCGGACGGCGCGCATCGTCAACGAGATGATCCTGCCCAACGAGTCCCTGTTGTGGCGCGGACGGCGCCGCGACGTCACCGACGAGGAGCGGGCCGAGGCCAGGACACTGCGCCACGAGGTGAAGGAGGAGGTCAAGGCCGAGGGCCTGTGGGCGCCCCACCTGCCGCCCGAATACGGGGGCATGGGCATCGACTTCATGGCCCACGCCTACATGAACGAGATCCTCGCCTACGCCGTCGGCGCGGCTTCGCTCTTCGGCGTGGTGGCACCGAACTCGGGGAACCAGACGATCCTCGTCAAGTACGGGACTGAGGAGCAGAAGCGCAAGTGGCTCCTGCCTCTTGTTGAGGGGACGATGCAGTCGGGCTTTTCCATGACCGAGCCCGAGCACGCCGGCTCTGACCCGCGCTCCATCCAGACCACGGCCATTCGCGAAGGCGACGAGTGGGTCATCAACGGCCACAAGTGGTTCACCTCGAACGGCCTCGCCGCCGACTTCTTCATCGTCATGTGCCGGGCCAAGGAATCCAAGGACGACGAGAGCCCGGGCCGCATGGTGCAGATCATCGTGCCGACGGCGACGCCGGGCGTGATCATCGAACGCGGGATCGGCATCTGGGGCGCTCCGGTGTCCGACCACTGCGAGGTGCGCTACGACAACGTCCGGGTCCCGCTGGACAACGCGCTCGGTCAGGTGGGCGACGGCCATCGCGCCGCGCAGGACCGCCTGGGTGCCGGCCGGATCTTCCATTGCATGAATTCGGTCGGCCAGATGTGGCGGGCCTTCGACATGATGGTGGAGCGCATGCTGACGCGCGAAGTGCACGGCGGCCTGCTCAAGGACAAGCAATTCATGCAGGGCTTCGTGGCCGACAGCTACATGGACCTGCAGTCGGCGCGCCTCATGACGATCCATGCCGCGGAGAAGGTCGATGCAGGCGATCCCCAGGCGCGCACGGAGATCAGTGCGATCAAGGTCTTCGTCCCCGCGGCCTACAGCAGGGTCGTCGACCGGGCCATCCAGGTGTGGGGCGCCGCAGGCGTCACCTCCGAACTGCCGTTGGGCCAGATGTACCTGGGTGCGCGGACGCTGCGTCTGGCCGACGGGCCAGACGAGGTGCACCGCATCCTCATCGCGAAGAACGTCCTCCATCACTACGAGAAGGGTGAGAGTTGGGACTTCGCCGGGTGAAAACCGCGTCGTGACGTGGCAGCCCGGACCGGCGGTGTCCGTCTTCGCCGCCGGACTCTTCGAAGACAAGGTGGCGGTGGTGACCGGAGGAGGCACCGGGCTCGGTCGTGAGGTGGCACACGCCTTCTCCAGCCTGGGTGGCCAGGCGGTCATCGCCGGGCGCACGGCGGCGCGTCTCGACGAGGTGGTCGCCGAGATCGCCGCTGGCGGCGGACGCTGCGTGGCGGTGTCCACCAACATCCGGGAGCCCGCGCAGGTCGATGGACTACGGGACACGGTCTACGGGCGTTTCGGCCGCGTCGACGTCCTGGTCAACAACGCCGGCGGACAATTCCCCGGCCTGCCCACCGCCATCACCGACAACGGATGGCGCGCCGTGGTGGACCTCAATCTCAACGGGACATGGAACATGACAAACCGCTTCATGGTCCCGATGGCGGAGGCAGGTTCGGGCGCCATCGTGAACGTCGTGCACCCCTTCTCCTTCGAACGCGGCGCACCGATGTTCGTCCACTCGGGCGCCGCTCGCGCCGGCGTCGTCAACATGGTCAAGACCCTGGCGCCCTACTTGATGCGGCGTGGCGTGACGATCAATGCCTTTGCACCGGGCTTCTTCTCCACGCCCGGGATGGTCGAGTCCGAACTGGCGGCGGTCGGCCGCACCGAGGCGGGGTTCACCGACGAACTGGTGGCCGAGGGCACGTCCGTGCGTTTGGGCACGGTCGACGAGATGGCGGCGATGATCCTGTACCTGTGCTCCCCCGCCGGCCGCTACGTGTGCGGCTCGACGATCATCGCCGACGGGGCACTGACGCAGACCAACTGGGTGAGCCTGTTCCCCGAGGGTCACATGTAACGAGAGGCCGGCTCTGAACGGCCGATGCCGCTCGAGTCAGTTTGGCGCGGGCAGCGTCGCAATGAGGACGGCGAGGCAATCAGGGGGGCGCGGCAATCAGGGGGGCGCGGCAATCAGGGGGGCGCGGCAATCAGGGGGCGCGGCAATCGGTGCTCGCGTGGCGGGATCCATCGTGGCCGGCGCGGTCCGGGCCAGCACCGCGACTGATGTGCACATTGCGACGAACGCAACCGATCCGAGCGCGAGGCGGGGCACGCTCGCGGTGAATGTCTCCGCGAACACCCACACACTCAGTGCAATGCTGACGATGGGATCGACGACCACGATGAACGGCTGCGACATGCTCAACGGCCCGACATGCAGCGTGGCCTGGTTCAACAGCTCCGCGGCGAGACCGGTGACGGCCAACGCGTACACCGGCCAGTGCAAGAACATGCCGCCCACACCGAACTGGGTCAGCGAGTCGGTCATCGCCTTGATGAACGTCGCAACCAGCGCCCACAAGATGGAGGTCGCCGCACCCAGGAAGGCCGCCCGGCGTCCAGGTGAACCCCGCAACGAGAGCGCGCTCAGGATCCCGGCCCCGCCGGCCGTAGCCACGATGGCGCCGAGCCAGGCACTCGTGGTCGGAACGGCGTTCCCGCCGCTGGGTTCCGACACCGCCAGGAACAGGGCCAGCGAAACACAGGTGAGCCCGGCAGCCCACCATGTGACCGCCCGGATCGATTGATGGATCCAGATCCTCCGCAGCACCAGGGCGAACACCAGCTCGGTGACCAGCAGTGGCTGGACCACCGAGAGCAGGCCATTGTGCAGTGCCAAGGCTTGGAACACGAACGCCGCTGCCAAAGCCACCCAGCCGAAAAGCCAGAGCGGGTTCGCGAACAAGTAGCGCACGAAGCGCCACCCCTTGGAGTGGCCAGGATCACCGATGCTGGCGATGTGCTGCGTGACGACATTGAGCGCGTTGCAGAACGCGGCCACCAGGGCGAACACGATGGGCACGGCGCAATTGTGTCTCGCCCTACCCGCTCCGACGACGGCTGTCTCGACGGCTCCTTCTCAGGCGGCGGTGATGGTGCGCGCCGTG
Source organism: uncultured Acidimicrobiaceae bacterium (assembly GCA_963725895.1). Classification (GTDB taxonomy): domain Bacteria; phylum Actinomycetota; class Acidimicrobiia; order Acidimicrobiales; family RAAP-2; genus Bog-473. Next base: position 1,303,634 of record CAVSAJ010000001.1, read on the forward strand.
CACACCCACCCGAGCTCGTGCACGTGCACGTCGATGTCCCTAAAGCCGGCGCTGCCGAGGCGGCCCGAAAGGTCGTCAGGATCGATCGGGTTGTACGTGTCGTCCTCGTGGAACGCGGCGGTCTCCTCGCTGTACACCCCGTCTGCCGCCACCAGGACGCCGCCCGGCACGAGCACCCGGGCCAGCTCGGTGAACACGCGGTCCTGCTGGGAGGCCGGCGCGATGTGGTGGAGCATGTGGAAGGAGGCGGCTCCCGTGAAGCGGCCGTCGGGGAACTCGAGCGAAGCGGCGTCGCCCAGGACCACCTCGACGTTCTCACCGCCGAGTCGGCTGGCCAGCTGGGCCGCGAGGCCTTCGTCGACCTCCACCGCAGTGAGGTGCGTCGTCTTGGTGCGCAAGACGTCGGTGGTGAACCCTGGTCCCGGACCGATCTCGAGCGCGTCATCACCGAGCGCCACGTCGCGCAACGCGATGGGCAGGATCGTGTCCTGCACTATCTGACGCCAGTCCTCGCTGGCGCAGAACTCCATGTGGGCCGAATTCACGAGGGCGCTCTCGCGTCGGTCATCGGGGCGGCCGCGTAGGCGTCAACGCGCGCCGCCGGCATCAACCCGGCGCCTGGACCTGGTACTCGGCCTTCCACCAGCGCGCCGACCGGATCTCCTCGGGGTCGGTCCGTAAGGAAGCGTCCTGGCCCAAGTCGGCCGGTGTCGGGCCGACCCGTTCGGCCACAGGCCGGAGCGCCTCGAGGTCGAAGCCGTAGCAGCGCGCCGCAGTCTCGCCGAGCAGCTTGCGCGCGTCCTCGACCGGGATGCCGCCGAAGTCGCTGCGCAGTCGCTCCTGGGTATGAGGCCACGTGCCCTCGGGGTGCGGATAGTCCGTGCCCCACATGACGACGTCGCACCCGAGGACGTGGCGGCGGCGGATCTCCTCTTTGGACATGGTCGACGCCCCGATGAAGATGTTCTCGCCGAAGTAGTCGGAGGGGAGCTTGGAGATCTTGCCCTTCAACAGCGCGGCCATCTTCTTGGTGGTGTGTCCACCCCCCATGTACTGGTCCCACTTCCACATCATGTCGGCCGCCCAGTAGGCCGCAGCCTCGGTCACCACGAACTTCAGGCGCGGAAAGCGCTCGAAGGCACCGGAGAAGAGGAGGTGCCAGGCGGGCCGGGCCGCCCACCACACCACTTCGGCCAGGTAGATGCCGATGTTCTCGTTGTACTCGTCCTGGGGCGCCTCGCCCGAGTGCGTATGCACAGGGAAGCCGGCCGCCTGGCAGGCGGCCCAGACTGGGTCGTAGTCGGGGTGGTTGTACGGCACGTGGTCGTGCCACATGGTCGGGATCATGATCCCGCGGATCCCCGCCTGGGTGCCCAGCCATTCGATCTCGGCGACGGAGCGCTCCACGCCGTGGGTGATCGGCACGAGCGCGATGCCGCCGTGCCGCTCGGGACTGCGGGCGCACATCTCGGCGAGGAAACGGTTGTGGGCCCGTGCACCGGCGAAGGCAAGCTCGGGGTCTGTGATCTCCCCCGCCGAGAGGCCCGCGCCAAAGGGAGGCGAGGCCATCCCGGTGATGGCGTCCGCGTCGGCGAACATGACCTCGGCCGTCACGCCGTCCGCGTCCAGCTCCTTGTCGCGTTGCTCCATGTCCCAGGCGCCGCGCAAACCCTCTTCGTTCTCGGTTTCCCACCCCATGATGTAGTCGTAATTCATCTGCAGCGCCTCGTCGCGGTGCGCGTGCCGCTCGGCCAGGTAGTCGTCGAACTGGGCGTGGTACTGGGCGTCCAGGTAGGGGCGATACCCCTCGGCGGGCAATCCGGCGTGGGCGTCGGCGGAGATGATGACGTAGCGCTCGCTCATCGCTTGGCCCCGAGTACCGAGAGGTCGTCGTAGCGCTGGTGGATGTACGGCTCGAGGTTGGCCCGTGGCACCGGCCCGATCACGCGGCCGACCTGGGTGGACGCCCGCTCGGTCCAATTGAGGTCGACCATCCGGCGGACGACGAGATCGGCCACCGGGTCGAGTGGCGCCTCCTTGAGGATCAGCTCTCCTTCGATTCCCTCGTGCACCCGCGTCTTCTCCGTCTTCTCTCCGTAGACCAGCAGCGGATCCTGGTCCAGGACGCCGGCCTCCTCGCACGAAGGGGACATCTTGAACCAGAAGTCCGTCTTCTCCATCTCGTAGTTCTCCCTCGCACCCGTGATGCGACCGGTGACCTCGCAGATGACGAAGCCCATGCGGGCGATGCGGGCCGAGACGTTGTCGCCGTCGCGGGTGACCTCGACCTCGGCGAGCTTCTTCGGCTCGCCGTTGACCTCGCGGCCGCCCGTGAGCGACTGCTCCGTCGTCATTGGCATGAAGATCGGATACTCGCCCACGCGGTCCTCGTGGCGCGCCTGGACGCCGATCCACCCCGCGCCGAACACCGGCAGGCCGGGCATTTCCACCCGCGTGATGGTGATGCGGACCAAGGGCTCGGGACCGGGCTCGAGCGGCGGAGGCAGCACCGCGGCGATGATGTCGGCCTCGGTCTCGTAGATGGCGGTCACCGCCTCGGACCAGATCTCGGCCTTCTTGGCTTCGATCTCCCGGTTTACCTGGACGGCCCGGGCGCCGTAGCGGACACTCGTCATGATTCCTCCCCTGTGTTCACGGTGTTCACGGTGTTCACCACGCCCGCAGGATCTGCGTGGGGTCGAATGCGTTGCAGGTCGTCTGGGTCGGCCAGTCCTCGGGAGCGAGTGGCCGCGCCACGTCGGAGACCAAGGGCCCGACACGATCGCCGACGGGGCGAAGCCGATCGAGGTCGAAACCGTAGAAGCTCGCGGCCGTCGACTCGACCATCGCCCGCACCTCTGGCTCGCGGTAGTCGGAGAACGCGACACGCAGTGCCTCGGTGGTATAGGGATAGCTCCCCTCGGAGTGGGGGTAGTCCGCGCCCCACATGACGTGCTCGACGCCAAGGTCGCGACACAGCGGTGCTTCGCTCGGACGCAAGAAGCTGGCGCCGATCCAGAAGTTGCGGGCGAAGTACTCGGTCGGAGTCATCGTCATCTTCGCGGCAGCGGCGCCGAAGAAGTTGGCCTCCGCCGCGTTGGCCGTCGTCATGCGGCCGTAGAACCAGTCGAGCGTCTGGAGACCACGGGGCAACCAGGCCACCCCTTGCTCGGTGACGGCGAAGCGAAGGGTGGGGTGACGTTCGAGGACCCCGGAGAAGATGAGGTGCCACACGGATCGATGGCTGAACCAGGGGATCTCGATCAGCATCATCGCCCGCGCCGCCTCGTGCTCGCCGTAGTCGGGCAGGGCACTGCCGCCGTGAATGTTGATAGGCACATCGAGGTCGGCACACACCTGCCAGAGGGGCTCGTAGTGGTCCTCCCACAAGGGAGGGAGGTGCGAGTTGGGAGGGATGGACGGCAACAGGATGCCCCCGAACGGCTGATCGAAGGTCTTCGCAGCCCATTGCGCCTCGGCGACGGCGTCGTCCATGTCGTTCGCGAAAACCTGCACGATGCCCGCCCGCCGGCCGGGCACGGCGGCGCAGAAGTCGGCGAGCCACCGGTTGTGCGCCTGGACGCCGGCCCAGCGGCGCTCGTAGTCCTCGGGCGTCGGCGGCAGAGCCACCAGGTTGCCCTCTGAGAAGAAAGGCGGGACGGTGTTGGGGAACAGGACCTCGGCCGCAATGCCGTCCGATTCCGTCTCGGCGAGTCGGCGCTCACTGTTCCAGCTGCGGTACGCGATCGGGGCGATGAGGTCGGCGTACGGGTTCACGTAGTCCGCGGCCCACGCGTCGAAGTCGTCGTGCCAGCGGCTCGCCAGGTACGGCCGGTAGTCCTGAATGTCACCGCCCGCGTGCCCGTCCGCCGAGACCACGGTGTAGCGCTCCGCAGCGGCGACTGCGGCCATCAGCTGAGCGCCGCCGGCGGGAGCTTCCCGGCCCCGATCGCGTCGGCCCTCCGGTGCAACAGGTCGGCGCACTCGTCGAGGCCGTGGCCGATGATGAAGTCGCCGCGCCTGACGCCGTCGACGCAGAAGCGGCCGAGCTCGCGCAGGTTCATCACGTCGACCGGGCGCCCTGCCGCCTCGAGTTGCGCCTTGAACTCCTCGAAGGTGGTCCCCGGCGCGGGCGGGCGTGGCTTGGTGCGGGCGAGTGCCGCAGGACGGTTCCTTTGCGCCGTCCACAGGCCCGTATCGAGAAGGCCGCCAGAGGGGTAGAAGACGGCAGCCGCAAGGTTGGTGTCGGCCGCGATCAGCTGGTGCGCGAGCGCCTCGGTCAGGCAGGAGATCGCGGCCTTGCTCGAGGCGTACACCGATGCGTAGGGCACGGGCGCGATACCTCCGTCCATGGACGAGGTGTTGATCACGACTCCCGGCTCCCCCGACTCGATCATCCTCGGGACGAAGGAGAGCATGCCGTTCGCCACACCGAAGACGTTGACCGAGAAGCACCAGGTCCAGTCGTTGGCCTCCTGTTCCCAGGGCCGCCCGCCGCCGCCCGACGTCACGCCTGCGTTGTTGAACAAGAGGTTGCAGGCACCCTCGTTGGCGAACACATCTGACGCGAGCGCCTCGACCGACTCGGGCGACGAGACGTCCGTCACCACCCCGCGTACCGAGCCAGCCTCAGAGAGCTCCTTCGAGCGCGACCTCGAGGATCGGCTCCTCGACGTCCGCGATGACGACACGTGCCCCATCCTCGAGCAGCGCCTCGACGATGCCGCGCCCTATGCCGGCCGCTCCCCCGGTGACCACGGCGACCTTGCCGTTCAGATCATCCACACCCGTGCCCCCAGTTTCTGACGCACCGTCAGCTGCCCACCATAACCCCCAGCCAGAGAGGACGGTTCCTCTCAGAAGACCTGTCGCGGCACGATCGCCCGCGGTCAGGCCGTCATCAGGCCGTCATCAGGCCGCCTGGTCAGCCGTGTGGTGTCGGACCGCCCGCCTGGCGCGGGCGCCCGCCGGGAGGTTTTTTTCGAAGCGGGGAGGTAGGAAGGGGTGGTGCGCCACCCGTCAGCCCCATCCGATGCCAGTGCCTGAAAAGCCTCCGGGGCTGAGCGTTCCCCGTCCCGCCGAGTCCACGCCGCTCGACGAGATGACGATGGCGCGCGGGTGGCTGCAGCATCTGCGCGACAGTGCGATCTTCAAGCTCCGGGGCCTCGATCCCGACCGGCTGCGTTGGCGCCCGGCGCCAACCGCCAATTCTCTCGGGGTGATCGTGATGCATCTCGGTTTCGCTGAACGCCTCTGGATACGGGCGATATTCGCGGGAGAAACCATGGACATGGGTTGGCGAGCCCACATGTTCGAGCTGCCCGACGGCTGGTCGGTCGACGACGTGGTGGGCTTCTATCGGTCGGAGACTGCCTTGGTCGACGGGATCCTCGACCGCGCGACCTCGTTCGATCTCCCGACCTCGGCGGATTTCCGGCCCACCACGCTTCGCTGGGCCGTGTTCCACTTGATCGAGGAGACCGCACGTCACGTTGGTCACATGGACATCACCCGTGAGCTCCTCGATGGGAGCGTGGGGCGCTGAGCCGTGACGACGGTCGGCTGGGGCGGTCGCAGGGCCGGCTGCCCCTCCCACATCGGAGGAGGTGCTGCGCAGCCGCCCCCATCCTCCCCGAGCCCCGGATTCGATGGTAAAGGCTCACCTCCCCCGCTGATCAGCGACGGCTTGGAGGTACCGGAGTACCGCCCACTCTGCGCAATTGGGCACCTGAAGCACCAAGAGCCTCCAGAGGCCGCATAATTGGGCGTAGTCAAGTTCGGGGCGTGGGAGGTCGAGGAAAACGGCCATGGACGTGCAGGCCGATCAAACGGAGCTGAGAGCTGACCCGCTCCCGACGGCGGTGGTACGCCGAACGGATACGACCGGGCAGGGGCAGCTCTTCGCGGACGCGTACCCCACCTACGCGGACACCGATCAGATCCCGGCTCTTGGGAAGGGTCCCTCGAGGAGGCCGCCTCCCCGGACGTCGCGAGTACTGCGGCTCGCGGTCGTCGTCGTGGCACTTGCCGTTGTCGCGGGCGGCGTGGCGCTCGGACTCGTCAAGGCGGGGATCATCGCGACCACGGGTACGGCGAACCAAACGAGCACGACGACGCTGCCCGCGCATCACGCCACACCCCCGCCTTCGACGACTCCCGTCGCCACCCAAGTCTCCAGCGGATCTGGCACTGCCACGTACGCGGTCGACATCGCGGCCTATGCCGTCACCGTCACCACCTCGACCGGCCGATCGTGGATCAGTATCGGCGCCAGCGGACAGCATCCAACCTTCGCAGGCATCCTGAGCCCGAACAGCTCCCAAAGGGTCGTCCTGCTCGGGCCGTCCCAGGTTGACGTCGGTGCTGGCGGGACGAAGGTCACGATCACGTCGGGTCGCCGATCGACCACACTGACGCCGCCATCGGCGCCTTTCACATACCAGTTCCAACTGAAACAGAGCTGACGCCGAATCGATGAGCCGCGTCCGCCTCGAGGTCGAAAACCGAGAGGCCACTGTGGCCGTGACCCAGTTCGCCGCCGGGCTACAGGCCGGTCACGACGCGCGGGATGCGGAGATCCTCAATGCGCAATTCGCGACCGACGTCGCCTGGGGCAGTCCGTTCGGCGCGCTGGTGCTGGGCTACGAGCAGCTGCATGCGATCCACACGCGCTTCCAAGAGCAAGCGGTCGGGGGTCCGGCCTTCCGCTACGAGGTCCGCCACGTACTTCCCGTGACAGACGACGTCGTCGTTGCACACGTCGCGAGGCTGGCCCTGAGCGACGACGGTTCTCCGCTCCCACCCAACGACGAGCGTGGCGGGCCCTTCTCCGAGATGGCGATGTTCGTACTGGTGCGGCGTGACGGCGAGTGGTGGCTTGCCGCCGGCCAGAACACGCCGATGCGGCCCGGAGGTGCGGTCAGCGCACGAGCGTGACGCGACGTGACGCCCGTCAGCCCGAACGCAGCGGGCCGATCATGTGTCCGTTCCGGGCACCGTCAACGAGTTCTGCCGCTCGTCGATCTTCATGTCGCGCACGGTGCCAGGGCTGTCGGCAGAGTAGACGGCCGTGCTCGCGCTCCACTGAGCCGGCACGTACGGAACCCACGATGTCGGCCGACCCGCTGGCTCGTCACCGAGGACCGTGACGCGCTCGATCCGACGTGCCATGCCCGAGGGGTAGTCGTTGACCGCGTAGTGCTGGGTACAGCGGTTGTCCCACACTCCCACGGTGCCAGGAGACCAGTGGTACCGGCACTGGATGGTGGCTTCCTCCGACCAGCGATACAGATACTCGAGCAGCGCGTCGCTCTCCGGTCGCCGGAGCTCGGCTATGTGCGATGTGAATTGGCGATTGACGAAAAGCGACCGTCGTTTCGTTTCAGGATGAACGCGGACCACGGGATGCGTCGTGCGGAACTCCGGGTGCCCGAAGGTCGTTGCGGTATGGACGGCGCTCAGCTGCTCGACAAACTCACGCAGTGGCGGCGAGAGCTGTTCGAAAGCGAGGTACTGGTTCGTAAAGATGGTGTCTCCGCCGGCCTCGGGCATGCGTCGCACCTGGAGGACCGATGCCATCGGCGGCGCCGGAGCAAAGGTGACGTCGGTATGAAAGACGTCGGCGCGCGCGTCCCCTTCGAGGACAACAACCTCGGGATGGTCGTCTGAAAGCTTCGGAATGAACGGATGGATCTCGGGTTCGCCGAAACGCCTGGCGAAGGCGATGTGCTCGTCGGGCGAGAGGTGCTGATCCGGGAAGAACAGGACCAGGTGCTCGTGCCAATGCTTTCGGAGTTGGGCGAAGCCGGCGTCGTCGAGTTCGGCCAGGCGCACTCCGTGCACTTCGGCCCCGAGGGCACCCGAAACCGGGCGGACCACCACGTCACGGGCCATCCAAAGAGGTTAGTCGTATGACTAAGCTATCTGCAAATGCCATCTCGACCGCCATCCCCTCGTGGCCGCGAAGCCGTCGAGGACGCGCTCCTCGAGGCCGCCGGGCAGCTCTTCGCTGCATACGGGCCGCGGGCGACATCAGTACGCCAGATCGCGACGGCGGCGGGAGTGAACCACGGCCTCGTGCATCACTATTTCGGCTCGAAGGGAGCACTGCTCCAGGCGGTACTCGAGCGATCCGCTGTACAGCTCGCCGAGCATCCCGCGGCGCAGCTCGCGACAGATCCGGACCTCCTCGACAAACTCGACCTTCACTGGCGCATTCTCGTCCGTTCGCTCCTTGACGGCGTGGAGCCAGAGTCACTGCAGCGGTCCTACCCACTCATCAATCAACTCGTCGGTGAGTGCGAGGCCCTTGGAATGAATGAGCGAGAGGCGAGGGAAGCCGCCGCCCGCACGGTGGCGACCGAGGTCGGATGGCGGATGTTGCGAGGGTTCATCGCCGGGGCGCTGCAGCTCGACGACGCCACGACCGAGCGATTCGATCATGGTGGGTTGGTCCTCAGCCCAGTGTTGACCTCGGCATAGAGCTGCGAGCGGGCGACGGGCAGACCGTGGATCCGCGCGATGCAGCAGACACCCAGTGACTGAGGTCGCGCGTTCAGTCCGAGGGCTTCGGTACCATACGCCCAACCGGCGTGACGCCCTCCTCGCGGTCGCAGCATTCACGCCGGTCTGACACCTGGGGGGTGCAGTGGGAAGGTTGGTCTTTCACCGGCTGATGGCCCTCGTGCCGGTCCTGCTCATCGTTTCCTTCGCCGTCTTCTTCCTCCTGGCGCTCGTCCCGGGCAACCCCGCCATCACGTTGGCCGGGGGCGTCAGCGCCACACCGGCCCAGGTTGCGCACGTCACGGCCGAGCTGCATCTCAATGATCCCTTCTTCGTCCAGTACTGGCACTGGCTCGACAACGCGCTGCACGGCAATCTCGGCACCTCGATCTCGACCGGTCAGCCGGTGACCCAGCAGATCGAGCAGCGGTTCCCCGTCACGTTCGGTCTCGTGGTGGCCTCGGCAATCGTCGCTCTCGTGGTCGGGATCCCCGTGGGCCTCGCCTCGGGCATCCGGCCGCAAGGGGCCCTTGATGGCGGCGCCCGCACCTTCACGACGCTGGGCCTCGCCGTTCCGAGCTTCTGGCTGGCCCTCATCTTGGTGGCGATCTTCGCCATCCACTGGAAGATCTTTCCGCCGACGGGTTACACCGCCATTACGGCTTCGTTCACCGGCTGGCTCAAGGACATCACCCTGCCCGCCGTGACCTTGGGTCTGCTGGTTGGCGCCACGATCGCCCGCCAGCTGCGAGCCTCCCTCATCGACGCCCTTGACACCCCGTACATCCGCACGGCCTGGGCCAAGGGCGGCACGCGGCGGTCGGTCTTGTTCAAGCACGGGCTGAAGAACGCAGCCATGCCGGTCGTCACCGTGTTCGGAATACAGATCGGCTACCTGCTCGGCGGCGCAGTGATCGTCGAGCAGATCTTCGCCATGCCGGGCCTGGGACCCTACATGCTCGCCGGCATCACCGACCATGACCTCCCGGTCGTCCAAGGCGTCGCCCTCGTCTTCGTGTTGTTCCAGATGGCCATGAGCCTGCTGGTCGACATCAGCTACGGGTACCTGAATCCAAAGGTACGGGTCTCATGAGCCTGACCGAGACGGAACGACCCGGTGACGGCGCCCAGTCGCTCCGCCGATCGTGGAGCGAGCGCGGGCAACTGGTGAGGTTCTTCACGCGCGTGGGCGTCGTGCTGGGAATGGGTTGGCTCGTCCTCGTCACCGTTGCGGCCATCTTCGCCCCCTGGATCGCACCGTACGACCCCAACGCGCAGAACCTCTCCGACACCAACGCCGGCATCAGCGCCAGCCATTGGCTCGGCACCGACGACCTCGGCCGCGACGTCCTCTCCCGCCTTATCTACGGCGCCCGAATCTCCATGCAGATCACCTTCGAGACCGTCGCCATCGCTCTGGTGCTGGCGTTGGTGATCGGACTGATCGCCGGGTACCGGGGCGGCCGCATCGACTACCTCCTCATGCGCGGGGCCGACGCCGGCCTGGCCTTCCCGCCTCTCGTCCTCGCCCTTGCCGTCGTCGCCGTTCTCGGGAGCGGGGTGAACGACGTCTCCCTGGCTTTTGCCCTCGTCTTCGCGCCGGGCTTCGCCCGCTTCATCCGGGGCCAGACCCTGGCCATCAAAGAGGAGTCCTTCGTCGAAGCGTCGACGTCGATCGGCACACCACCGACCCGCATCGTCGTGGAACGGATCCTCCCCAACGTGCTGACCGGTCTCGCCGTGGGGATCGCCATCGCCCTCGGCGCTGCGCTCCTGACGTCGTCGGGGCTCAGCTTCCTCGGCCTCGGCCCGCCCCCACCCGCTGCGAGCTGGGGCTCCATGCTCGAAGAGGCCTACAACACCGCGCTGTTCACGCACCCGTGGTCCCTCGTCCCCTCGGGTCTGGTCATCGCAGTGACCGTGCTCGCCTTCAACACCCTCGGCGACGCGCTGCGCGACACCGTGAGCGGTAGCACGACCAAGGGACGCCGCGGTCACGGCCGGACCCAACGCGGCCTCACCGCCGTCAGCCGCCCGCCCGAGCCCGCACCGTGCGCGGCCGAGCGGTCCACCGAGACGACGCCGCCCCTCTTGGAGGTGCGCGGCCTCTGCATCGAGTTCGACACCGAGACCGGCCCCGTTTGCGTCGTGGACGAGGCATCGTTCGAAGTCGGGCGGGGGCAGATCGTCGGCCTCGTGGGTGAGTCGGGTTGCGGCAAGACCGTCAGTTCACTGGCCGTCTTGCGCCTGTTGTCCTCCCCCCCTGCGCACATCGCGGCCGGTTCCATCCGGTTCGACGGCCGTGAGCTACTCGAGGCGGACTTCAATGAGCTGCGACAGATCCGCGGACGCGACATCGCGATGGTCTTCCAGGATCCGTTGGCCAGCCTCGATCCGTCCTTCACCATCGGCTCACAGCTCTCAGAGGCCATGCGCCTCCACGAGAAGTTGAGCCGGTCAGCGGCGCGGGCGCGGGCGGTCGAGCTCTTGAAGATGGTGCACATACCGGACCCCGCCCGGCGGCTCTCGGCCTATCCGCACCAGCTCTCGGGTGGCATGCGCCAGCGGGTGATGATCGCCATGGCGCTGAGTTGCCGGCCGCGCCTGCTCATCGCGGACGAGCCGACGACGGCCCTCGACGTCACGATCCAAGCCCAGATCGTCGAGCTGCTGCACGAGCTGTGCGAAAGCCAGGACCTGGCCGTCCTCTTCGTCACGCACGACTTGGCCCTGATCTCTGAGCTCTCCGACGAGATCGCGGTGATGTACGCCGGAGAGGTGGTCGAGCAGGCACCGACGACCGAACTCTTCGCCGCGTCCCCGCCATCCGTACACGGCGGCGCTGCTGGCCGCCTCGCCGGGCGCCCGCCCCCCGAGTGCGAGCGAACGTCCGGCGCTGCTGGCCGGCCACGTGCCCCAGGCAGGCCAGTTCCCTGCCGGCTGCCGCTTCCATCCCCGCTGCGAATTTGCCGAAGACGCCTGCCGGCACGACCCCGTGGCGCTCGAACTCGTGGGCGACGGCCACCAGTGCCGCTGCCGGCGCACGCACGAGCTGGCGCTGCCCGGTGTGGGCGTTGTCGCCACCACCATCGCTGTCGAAGCGGACGGAGCGAGCGCGTGACGGCCACGGTCCCGCCGGCGACGGAGGACCCGGTGCGTCCCGAGAGCCCGGTGGCCGAGCTGCGCGGCGTGTCGTGCCATTTCACCGTCCGGCTCCCGGGTCGAGGCAAGGGCACCGTGCACGCGGTCGACGACGTCGACTTGGCCGTGGCACCCGGCACGACGCTCGGCCTGGTCGGCGAGAGCGGCTCGGGCAAGTCGACCCTGGCCCGAGTGCTCCTCCGGCTGGTACCGGTCACGACCGGCCGGGTCCTCCTCGGCGGGGAGGACATCACCGAGCTCAAGGGGGCGCGCCTGCGTGCACTCCGCCAGAGGATGCAGCTCGTCTTCCAAGACCCGTACTCCTCCTTCGACCCGCTGGGAACCATTGGGGGGAGCGTGGGCGAGGCATTGGCGGTCCACACCGAGCTGGGACGGACCGAACGGGACCGGCGGGTCGGCGAACTGCTCGACCAGGTGAGGTTGCCGACGGCGTTCGCCCGCCGCCGCCCACGCCAGCTCTCGGGGGGCCAGCTCCAGCGGGCGGCCGTCGCCCGCGCGCTTGCCACCGAGCCCGACCTCCTCGCGCTCGACGAGCCGCTCAGCTCGCTCGACGTGGCCACGCAGGTGCAGATGGTCGAACTCTTGGCCGAACTCCAGGCCCGGCTCGGAATCGCCTACCTGTTCATCTCGCACGACCTCAACCTGGTGCGCACGCTGAGCCAGCAGGTTGCCGTCATGTACCTGGGCAGGATCGTCGAGGAAGGACCTGTCGACGCGCTGTACGCAACGCCACACCATCCGTACACCCAAGCGCTGCTCTCCGCCTCGCCCACGATGGACCCAGCACGTCGTCGCAAGCGCATCGTGCTGGAGGGTGACATCCCCTCCCCCCTCGACCCACCGAGCGGCTGCCGCTTCCGCACGCGCTGCCGGCACGCCATGGATGTCTGCGCCACGGCGGAGCCGGCGCCCAACGAGGTCGACGGGCTCACCGTGCGTTGCTACCTCACCGATCCACCAGGGCGCGGAGGCACGAATGAGGGGTGATCGGACGGGCGCGACACGTCGAGCCCGCCTCCACGGGGTGCCTGGACAGCGTTACGGAATTGTTGCAGGCTACGGGGGTAGCAGAGGCCTAGGCGGCAACTGGCAGATCGGCCGAGCCGCCAATGCCCTCGAGAAACAGTCGGAGGACTGGGGGGACGGAGTGGGGGAAGCGTGGCGTCGCCTGAACGCCAGACCCATGGGATGTTCCGCGCCGCTCACGCCGGCGACGCGCGGCCCCGAGCACGAGAAAAAAGGATGGGCACGAGCATGAAAACGACGACCGGAACGGTAGGCCGCTGGATCACGATGTGCGTGCTGGCGACCGGGCTGTTGCTCGGTGGCCAGGCAGCGACCTTCGGCGGTCAGGCGGGTGCCGCGTCGAGCGGTGGCGGTGTCCTCACGGTCGGCTACGACCTCTCCCAGTCCATCAACCCGATCGAGTTCGACCCGTCGCAGTTCACCAGCGGCGCGTGCTGCTTCGACTACGACTGGCCCATTTATGCCGGCCTGCTGCGGGAGACGACCAGCGGTGCCTACGTGCCCGACCTGGCGTCGAGCGTGACGATCCCGAACTCGACGACGATCGACGTCACACTGCGGCCGGGCCTCGTGTACTCGAACGGGACCCCCCTGAACGCTGCGGCCGTCAAGGCCGGCTACCAGCGCAACCTTTCCAACCCGCACACCGGGGCCGGGAACGCGGCCTTCCAGGCCCTTTCGTCCATCGACGTCACAGGGACCGACTCGCTCGTCCTGCACTTCTCTTCGGCCGTGGCCAGCTCCTTCTATCCGCTCCTGGCCGACCAGGAGTCGTTCATGGCGATCTCGACCGGCCCGAGCACGGGCGTCCCGAACACCAACGTGGTCGGAGCCGGACCCTTCGTGCTGAAGAGCTACTCCGCCGGGCAGAAGATCGTGCTGGTCAAGAACCCCAAGTACTGGGACGCCAAGGCCATCGCCCTCTCGGGCATCACGTTCGTCGACGTCCCGACCGGGCCACAGCAGCTCAACGCACTCCAGTCCGGTCTGGTGGACGTGGAAGGCATCCCCGACTCCGACCTCCCGACCGTGAAGAACCTGACCAACCTCCAGACCAACTCGACCTTCCCCGACGCCAACTACTTCTTCTCCCCGGTCTGCAAGTCGTCGGGACCGCTGGCCAGCCTCAAGGTCCGGCAGGCGATGAACGACGCAATCAACAGGGTCGCCATCAACAACGCGCTCCTCTTCGGCAAAGGCGAGCCCGCCTGGAGCCTCTTTCCGACCGGCTCGGACTTCTATGACAAGTCACTCACCGGCCTCTACGCCTACAACCCGACCAAGGCCAAGCAGCTCCTGGCACAAGCGGGCTACCCGCACGGCTTCTCGACCACGCTCATGGCGCTACCCGAGAGCGACACAAACCAGCTAGCCACCGTGCTCCAAGCGCAATGGAAGCAGGTCGGAATCTCGGTGCAGATCGTGTCCACCTCGAACTACGTGACAGACCTCTACCAGGACCACAAGGCGGCCATGGGCCTGAACCCGTCCGGGTTGCCGGGCATTGAGAAGCTGACGACGCAGTTCGTACCGGGGAGCGTCGGTGACATCTGCAACTACAACAACCCGACGCTCAATGCCATCACCAACGAGATACAGGCCCTGCCACCGAGCAGTCCGAAGCTCAAGAGCGAGTGGATCGCCGCGCAGGACTTCGTGATCAAGAACGCGCTCGGGTTCTACATCGTCTACTCCCCCAACGTCACTGGTGCGGCCAAGTCGGTGAAGAACCTTCAGGTGATTCCCTACGTCGGTGGCGTCCTCAACTACTGGACGGTCTCCGTTTCCGGCTGAGGCGGCCGGTCACCCGCCCAGGAGTGTGCAGAGACGTTCCATTTGACTCGGGACCACTCGCCACCACGTCCAACGGCCACGCTTCTCGCCCTCAACCAGGCCCGCGTCGGCGAGGACCCTGGTGTGGTGGGAGATCGTCGGCTGGCTCTTACCCAGCGGGCCCTCGAGGTGGCAGCTGCACACCTCGTCCTCGCTGGCGACGATTGACAGCAGCCGGAGGCGGACCGGGTCGCTGAGGGCGGCAAAGAGAACGGCCAGCTCACCAGCATCGGCCTCGCTGAGCTGGGCGGCGGCGATGGGGGCGCAACAAGGAGCCGCCGGAAGCGCACTCTTGGCACCGGCAACCTTCGGCATCGGGCAACCTCCTATTGACGTCCGTCGATGTATCAGCCAGACTCATCACATCGATAGCTATCAATCTACTGGAGCAACCATGGCCCGTCTGCAACTCGCTCTCAACGTCTCGGACATCGACGAAGCGATCGCCTTCTACACCGACCTCTTCGCAACCGAGCCGGCGAAGGTCGCCCCTGGCTACGCCAACTTCGCCGTGGCCGACCCACCGCTCAAGCTGGTACTGATCCAACAAGCAGAGGCGCGCGGCGCCGGGATGGCTGGTGCGCTCAATCACCTGGGAGTCGAAGTGATGACGCCGGCCGAGGTGTCAGCGGCTGCTGGCCGCCTCGCGGACGCGGGTTTGGTGACCGACGAGCAAGCAGCGACGACGTGTTGTTACGCGGTCCAGGACAAGGTCTGGGTGCAAGACCCCGACCAGAGGCCCTGGGAGGTCTACACCGTGCTTGCCGATGCCCCGATCGAGAGCGGTCTCGACGGCGACGGGACCTGTTGCGACACTGGCGCGGGCGAGGGTGTGAACCGCGCCACCTGTTGCTGAGACGCGTCGCGAGCTCACACGAGTCCGATGCGAGAGGTGGTGCTGTGGCGCCGTCTGACGGCCGAGTTCGTCGGGAGCGCCTTCCTGGCCGCCGTCGTGATCGGCTCGGGCATCGCGGCGCAGCAGCTCTCACCCGGGGACACGGGACTCCAGCTGTTCGAGAACGCAGCGGCGACCGCCGCCGGGCTGTTCGCCATCATCTTGATGGTCGGTGCCGTGTCGGGCGGTCACTTCAATCCGGTCGTCTCCTTCGTCGACGCCGCGTTCGGGGGCCTGTCTTGGCGCGACGCCGCGGCCTATCTGCCGGCCCAGGTCGGGGGGTGTGTCTTGGGGGCGGTCGTGGCCAATGTCATGTACTCGAGGGCAGCCCTCGAGCTCTCCACCAAGCACCGAGCATCAGGTGCCCATTTCCTCTCGGAGATCGTGGCCACGCTCGGGCTCCTGCTGGTCATCTTCGCCCTGGCCCGCACAGGAAGGTCCCGCAGCACACCCGCCGCCGTCGGGGCGTACATCGGAGCGGCCTACTTCTTCACTAGCTCCACGAGTTTCGCCAACCCAGCGATCACGGTGGGGCGCATGTTCTCTGACACCTTCGCCGGCATCGCTCCGTCCTCGGTGCCGAGCTTCATCGGCGCCGAGCTCGTCGGCGGGCTCCTCGCGGTTGGTTTGATCTGGACGCTCTACCCGGGCATTACCGCCGAACAGGCGGGTGACGTGATGCTCCCACATCACGACGAGGACGCTGCCCCCGCGACTGAGCGTGCCGACACGAAGGAGTTCCTCACGTGACGTACCGTCGACGACCCGAAGTCCTGTTTCTCTGCGTTCACAATGCGGGACGCTCCCAGATGGCTGCCGCCCTGCTGTCGAAGCGGGCACAGGGCGACGTGGTGGTGCACTCAGCCGGCACGGACCCGGGCGAGACCTTGAACCCGGCCGTGGTCGAGGCCATGGCCGAGGTCGGCCTCGACATCTCAGACCAGAAACCAAAGAAGCTCACCGACGAGATGGCTCGTCGAGCCGACGTCATCATCACGATGGGGTGCGGAGACGCGTGTCCTGTGTACGTGGGCAAACGCTACGAGGACTGGGAGCTGTCCGACCCTGCCGGGAAGACTCTCGAGGAGGTCCGTGCGATCCGTAACGACATCGCCGTTCGGGTGGACGGGCTCATCGAGCAGGTTCGGAGTTCGTAGGCTGCTGCGACGGTGGAAGCGACGAGGAGCGCTACGCCGACGGGCGGGCGTGGACGGTGTCGTGGATGAGCATGAACCGCACCGACCAGAAGCCAGGTCGCGGGTCGGGTAGCTCGTGCCGGGCCAAGAGGAACCCGGTCCATGTCACGACGGCAGCTGCGAGCCAGAGAATCACACCAGCGGCCAGGACCCACGGCGTGGATCCCGACACCATCACGACGAGGCCGGCGACGCCGACGGCCAGCGCGAGGTACCCCACGCGGAGAGCCCAGACGGCCATCCTCCAGTGTCCGTTGTGCTGCAGTTCGGCCGGTTCCTCCATGCCATTGAGTATGCCGGAGCCCCCGGTGGCGCGACAGGGCCCTTGGACCTCCGAGTCTGTCTTCTGCGACCCGGCCGGGCGCCGGCTGGCGAGGTGGACACGAGCGAACTCTCTGACCGGACACCTCCTCGGCCAGCGTCACGATCTCGGTGTAGGTCGTCGCCACTTCCCGCTGATTGGACCTGCCTGTAGCGTTCCTCACCGAGGGCAACGACGACCAAGATCGACTCGTCAAAACAAGGGGTTCGGGTCCTCTGTTCCAGAAGTGATCGACTTCACGCTCGGTCTGGCCCCGACCCGAGCCAATTCGAGTCGCTCCCACCGGACTCCGTTGGTTACTAGGGCTCCAGGCTGAATGGCGGATACTCGTCGTTCAGCAGCAGAAAGTACGACCCCACCCGAAGCTGCCACCGGAACACGCCAATGCAGAAGTTCTTCAGTGACGGGTTCCATTCCCCAGTGAACAGAGCGATGAACCACGAGATGATGAGACAGACTTCGTTGACGATGTGGAGGAAGTAGAGCACGATGAACTGCGGGATGCAGAGGATGATCCGCACCAGCACGGTGACCCGGTTTCGTTCGCCGCTGACCGGCGCGATATTCAACGCTGCCGGGTAGCCACCCGGATCGGCGAATCCTTGCGGGATCGGAGCAAAGGGCGGATACGGCTCGGCCCATTCGAACAGACCGGTGATCACTCGCCATTGATAGCGAATGACACCGGCGATGAACACGGTCATGCTCTCTGGTGCGGCGCCCGTGAAAACGATGGAGAACCAGCACACGATGGCTGCGAGGAAGGCCACGATGCTGAGGATGTACACCCAGATGAACTGCGGGATGAAGATCAGCCAGTTGGTCAGGACCTTGATCGGCGGAATCTTCGCGGGTCCCGGTGGCGTCTCGATAGTCAGCGGATAGGCGCCCGGCATGAGGACTCCCTTCGTTCGTCGCTTGACGCGGCACCATAGCCTCCCGAGGTCGCCAATGACGGGATCTTGCTCGCCCCCACCTCACAGGCGGACCCATCTGTGACGGGTGAGTGACGCCAGCGACCGACCGTGATTTCGATGAGAGAGGCGCGATCCCATCGACATTCCAGCGATTCTGAGCAGTTCGGGTCTGGATCAAGGCAACTCGTACCGGTTTCACGTGTGAGTTCGCGTGAATGTCAGCAAGAGCGAACTCTCGTTACGTGTGAATTCGCGTGCGGGATGTCCGTGGCAGTTCGCGGTTCGGTGACACCGGGACGACTACACCTAGGAGAGCAACCACCAGCGCGGCACCAACAGCGGCTATGGCCATCATTGGGTGGTGAGTCCCCGCCGCGAATGGGCCACGCAGGCCTCGCGGTCACAACCTCGTAAGCGCCCCAGCACGCCGGGCACCCCAATTTCTTCGAAGGCGAGGCGGCATGGACGCGCTCAGGCGCCCCGGGCGATTTCTGATGTCGACCCGCCGACGATCCCTCTTTCAGACCGAGGTCACTCTCCACCCGGGGGTGGATGAAAACCGCTCCATTCCACCCGCCTAGCCACCCACGGACCGATTCGCTTTGGAACCTCTCATGTGACGGTTGAGGGGTACCCCAAACGAAAGGTGGCTGCCATGCCAACCGATGTCCTGATCGTCAACATCGCCGTGCTGTTTGCCGTGCTCGAGGCCGACCTCGGGCGCAGGAAGATCAGCACCTTCCGCATCCTCCGCCCAGTGCTCCTTGCTGCAGGGATCATCCCGCTCTTCATCGTCCATCCGGCCACCGCCGGCAACGGCGAAGTGCTCGAAATCGCCTTCGCAGGCTTGGGCGCGCTCCTCGGCATCGCCGCCGCCGCCGGACTGATGAGGGTCAGCTTCGACGGACCCTCGCAACAAGCGGTCAGCACGGCCGGCGCGGCCTACGGGGCGTTCTGGGCCTTCGTCATCGGGGCCAGGCTGCTGTTCACCTACGGCGCCAACCACTGGTACACCACCCAGCTCGGCCACTGGCTCTTCACCAATGGGATCACGGTTGATGCACTCACCGATGCCCTGATCTTCATGGCCCTCGCCATGACCATCGCTCGCACCCTCCGGCTGGCCATCGGCCGCTCTCAGGTGCGTCGTCAGTCCGTCAACCAGCTCGCGGTCTGACGTGAACCTGACCACTGTTGCCATTGTCGCCGCCTTGATCGTCTTCGTACTGGCCCGCCGCGTGAAGGGCCAAGCGGTGCCCGCTCCGAAGAAGCTCTTCCTCTTACCACTGCTCGTCGGCTTCATCGGCCTGCAGAACGTCATTCACGCCAAGATGAACGCCGTCGACGTCACTGTGGTGGCAGCCGGTGCCGTGCTCTCGCTCGCTCTCGGCCTCCTCCGGGGCCACACGGACAGGCTCTCCATGGTCGAAGGCTCCCCCTGGGTGAGTTGGAGTGCTGCATCGGTAGCGCTGTTCGCCCTCAACGTGCTGGCCAAGCTCGCCCTCGATGCCGGCGGGGTGGCTGCCGGTGGCCACGCAGCCGCCTTGACCAGTTCGATCATGCTGACCTTCGGCCTCACCTTGTCGGCCGAGGCCGTCGTCATCTGGATCCGCACGCAGTCTTTCGAGGCAGACAGCGGATCTGAAAAGGGCCAGTACCGTGGGGCCGTGCTGCCGCGTGGTCGGGCCACCGCTTGGCCGCCGATCCGGTGACCGAGAGAGCGAGCAACGTCCTCTACGAGGGCCGCTACGCACGCGCGGCGCGTCTGGTGGCCCTCGCCGTGATCACCGGGACTGCGTTCATAGGCCGGCCTCGCCCGTCTTGGACGGGCGATGGGCTGGTGATCCTTGCCAGCCTGGTGGTGGCCGTCGCATGCCAGGTCGTCGCCACCATCTTCCCTTCTGGGCGCTGGGTGTTGGCCAGGACCGTCGTCGGAGCCGTCAGCTGCGGCGTGCTGGTCGGCTACGAGCCGTCGGTCGGGACGGCGATCCTGTTGATCTTCGTCGGGCTCGATGCGGGTGCGAGCCTGGACATCGGTCCGGGTGCAGTGGTCACCGGGCTGGCGGTGGTCACGACGGCCGTCGCCACCTTGGCCTCGGGACAGGCGACCGCGAACGTCAGCCTGGGCTCCGTGGTCGTGATCGGGTTCCTCGCCGCGGCGGGCCGGAAGCAATACATGCTGCGGGCAGACCAGGCGGAATTGCGCCTGGCCGACGCAGAGCGGGCCCGGGAGGAGCACGCCCGAGCTGTGGGATTAGCGGAGCGGGCCAACGCAGCGCGAGAGATCCACGACATCCTGGCCCACAGTCTCGGTGCGCTGGTCCTTCAACTCGACGCGTTGGATGCCGTGCTCACGACGGGCACGCCGGACCACGGGCGTGCCGTCGAGCTCCTGGCCCGTGCTCGCGTCCTGGCGGTCGAAGGGCTCGGCGAGGCCAGGCAGGCCGTGGGCACCCTTCGGACGGACCCTCCTCCCCTCATCGACGGGTTGAGCCAGCTGGTGAAGACCGCCGGGGGTGCAAACCTGGAGATCACAGGAACGCCGAGGCCGACGTCGGCAGAGCTTTCACTGGCGCTGCGTCGCACTGCTCAGGAGGCATTGACCAATGCGACCAAGCACGCCCCGGGCGCCGCGCCCACGGTGCAGCTTGCCTTCATGCGCGGCGAGGTCGTGCTGACGGTTACCGACACCGGCCGTCCTGAGGGCATCGCTCCGGGTCCCCTCGCCCACACCGGCGGCGGCTACGGCATTGAGGGGATACGCGAGAGGGCGGAGCTCATCGGCGGGACACTGGTGGCCGGACCCTTTGGCCCGGGATGGCAGGTCATGCTCAGGGTGCCCGATCACCAACATCGGAGTGGACAGGAAGCGACGTGAAGAACGACGGGACAACCCTTCGGATTGTGGTCGCCGATGACCAACGGGCCGTGCGCGAAGCCCTGGCAACCGTCCTCGATGTCGAACCCGGTTTTCAGGTGGTCGGCCTGGCCGCTGACGGCGACGAAGCGGTCGAATTGGCGCACAGGTTCTCGCCCGACGTGGTGCTGATGGACCTGCGCATGCCCAACGTCGACGGTGTCACCGCCACGCAGCGGTTGGCGGTGGAGCTGCCCACAGTCAGGGTCGTGGTCCTCACAACCTTCGCCGATGACTCGAGCATCCTTACCGCTCTCGAAGCGGGTGCCATGGGTTTCCTTACCAAGGATGCCGGACGTGAGCAGATCGCGTTGGCGGTGCGCTCCGCCGCCGCCGGCCAGTCCGTGCTCGACCCGACCGTGCAGGCAAGCCTTCTGCCGCGCCGCGTCACCGGCAGTTCCCGCCGTCCCGTCGGTCCCTCCGACTCCCGAGTCGCTCCCCGACGACCTGACGCCGAGAGAGGCCGACGTCCTGCGGGCGATTGCCGGCGGGCAGACCAACGCCGAGATCGCGAAGGAGCTCTACATCTCCGAGGTCACCGTGAAGAGCCACATCAACCACCTGTTCGCGAAGATCGGCTCGCGCAGTCGAGCGGAGGCCGTCAGCTACGCCTACGACCACGGCCTCGTCGCACCGCCGTCTTGAGTCACTGGGCAACGTCAATCGGTCGAATGACTGTCCGGATCGATTGCGAGATAAGTGTCACCAAAAGCGAAAACCGGTGTGACCACTCGCGAAATCCCGTGTCACCGAACGCGAAGTCCCAGCGTCACCACACGCGAACTCTCATCACGAGCACCCGCTGGTCGATCCGCAGCTCCCGCAGACGTAGCACGAACCAGCGCGCTGCATCGTGTTGCCGCAGTTGTAGCAAAGCGGCGCGTCGAGCTGCTCCGGCCGGGCCATCGGCTGGGCTGGTGTGCCGTAGCCGGCGACCAGACCGGGTCCGGTGCCGGCGCCACGACTAAGGCCGTCGTCGACGAGCCCGACCGACGGCGTCGCCATCTCCTCGACACCCGGAAGCGTCGGCTGCTTCCGCTCCTGAGTCGAGAGGATGCCCAGCTCGGTGCGCTCCTCCACCGGCAGGAAGTCGAGCGCGAGGCGGCGAAAGATGTAGTCGATCAGGCTCGTTGCGATGCGCAGCTCGGAGTCGTCGGTGATGCCCGCCGGCTCGAACTTCATGTTGGCGAACTTGCGCACGAAGGTGGCCAGCGGCACGCCGTGCTGCAGCCCGAGACTGATTGAGATGGAGAAGGCGTCCATGATCCCCGCCAGGGTCGACCCCTGCTTGGAGACCTTGATGAAGACCTCGCCCGGGCGCCCGTCCTCGTACTCGCCCACCGTCACGTAGCCCTCGCAGTCGGCGACGCGGAAGGAGAACGTCTTCGAATTGCGCTTGCGAGGCAAGCGCTCGCGCACCGCGCCGACCAAGAGTGGCGCCGCAGTCCGCTGACGCTCGTTGGCCAGGGCGGCTTCGAGCTCGGCGATGTGCGCAGCAATCTCGCGGTCGCGGGCCTCGGCGTCGGATCCTGCCGGCGCCAAGTCGCCGCCCTCGCCGGATCCGGCTGCCGCGCTCTCCTTCTTGGTGGTCGACAGCGGCTGGGCCACCTTGCAGTTGTCACGGTAGATGGCGACGGCCTTGAGGCCCAGGCGCCAGGCGTCGATGTGCAGCTGCTCGACGTCCTCGACAGTCACGTCCTCGGGCATGTTGACCGTGTTGTGGTTGACGATGCCATTTCCGACGAATGCGTGGGTCTTCGGCACGGAGAGGTCGTAGACCACACGCTCCCCCGCGTTGACCGCTTCCGTCACGGGACTGAAGTGCAGGCCGTCCGCGAGAACAGTCCGGGTCCACTGCGGCAGCTCCACGCCGGCGATGCCAGCAACGCGTTCGAGCGTATGACGACTCACGCGCTTCGTCCGAATGTCAAGCAGGAATCTGAAGTGCTGCCGCCCTTGCACGGGAATGCGCATGTACAGATCGGCACCTGACAACCCGGGCACGACATCGGCAGTGCTCTGGCCGAATATGCGGGCCACGAGCCGGGTGGCCGCAGCCGCTTTGTCGGGCTCAAGGAATGGAACCAGGCGCGCCAAGGCTTGTGCGTGGGGACCGCTGGCGTAGACCTCGTCGTACGACTTCCCGTTGACGTGGTTGTCCTTTGTGACCCGACCGTGCACGATGCCCAGGTTGGTCAGGATCGCCTGCAAGTCGTCGAGCAGGCGCGGCGAATCGAGGCAGATACCCCACTTCCCCATCGGCGACGCCGTCGTGTAGGCGTCAAGCGCCAACCCTTGAAGGAAGGCCAGCACGTAGGGACGCGGCGAACGCAACACGATGTCGGGGATCCGCTTCTCCGACGCCCTCCGGCCACACCCGAACTGATGGAACAATTCGACAACGGTCTTCGAGTTGATCTCCACGAACGGGCACCGCTCCGGCGGCCGACGGATGCGAGCCGTCACTCCGAACACGTTGTACGCGGCCATGGCAATCCGCTCGAGCACGCTGTCGACCGCATTGGTGATACGGATCGACCAGACCGACTCCGAGGTGTGACCCTCGGCGGCATACGCACCCAGAAGGAATGCGAGCTCCTCGGTCATTTCGCTCGGCACTCGCACTCTCTGCTGGCAGCCATATGGCGCGCTGGGAAGGAACACGATGCGAGGGGGCACCTGAGCCCAGAGGTCGGCCCCATAGCGAACCGCGACCTCGTCACCCACCTCGATGTCTTCCAGCGACTTCCACACGAGTTCGTTGTCGCCTGCCACGAGGAGCCGGTGGTTCGGCGTACCGGTGATGCGTTGGCCCGAACGGAGTTCCACCCTGCGCACGGCGCGCTTTCCGCCGTAGTAGAAGGCATCGGTCTTTTGACTGCCGTCGAGAGACGACACCATCACATGCTCGGGCCGGAAGCTGTCGGGCTCCTCACCTTCGTAGAGGGAGCCCATGCGCACGAGCCCGTCCTCGGTCGGCACGAGAGTGTCACCCGTCACGCACTTTGAAATGGCCCCGCTGATGAACGGCTGCACGGCTCCCATCATGCGGATGTGGCCGAGGTAGTGGATGGTGTTGTCACCCATGGAGCAGGCGAAGACCGCCATGTGCTCGGGAGCCAGGTGTGGCGCGCCGACGATCGACATGTGCTCGTTTACATACGCCACGATGTCCTCGACCTGCTCGGGGCCGTAGCCAAGCTTCGTCAGGGCACGGGGCACCGTCTGATTGACGATGGACATCGTCCCGCCGCCTACCAGCTTCTTGGTCTTGACTAGACCGAGGTCCGGCTCGATACCCGTCGTGTCACACGACATCAACAAGCCTATGGTCCCAGTCGGCGCCAGAACTGAACATTGAGAGTTGCGCACGCCGTAGACCTCGGCCAGCTCGACGGCGGCGTCCCAGGACTCCTCCGCGGCCGATAGCAGCTCGGGCGGTACGACGTCCTCGTCGATACGGGCGGCTTCGGCCTGGTGCATGCGCAGCACGTTGAGCATGGCCTCGCTGTTCTCGTGGAAGCCGGCGAAGGGACCCATGCGCGCCGCGGTGCGCGCCGAAGTCGCGTAGCCGTGTCCCGTGAGCAGCGCGGTAATCGCGGCGGCCCAGGCTCGGCCGGCGTCAGAGTCGTACGGCAAGCCTTGGGCCATTAACAGCGCGCCGAGGTTGGCGTAGCCGATACCGAGCTGGCGGAAGGCGCGCGTCGTCTCGGCGATGCTCTCGGTCGGGTAGTCCGCGTTCCCAACGATGATCTCCATGCCGGTGAAGACGACGGACACGGCCGCCTTGAAGCCGTCCACGTCGAAGTCGTCGTTCTCGTTGAGGAAGGTCAGCAGATTCATGGAGGCCAGATTGCAGGCCGAGTTGTCGAGGTGCATGTACTCACTGCAAGGGTTGCTGCCGCTGATCCGGCCTGCGTTGGGCGCCGTGTGCCACCGGTTTATCGTGGTGTCGTACTGCATGCCCGGGTCGGCACACTCCCAGGCGGAGTGGGCAATCTGGCGGAAGAGGTCGCGGGCGGGCACCGTGCGCACGACGGAGCCGTCGGTGCGGGCAGTCAGATTCCAATCGCGCCCGTCGAGCACCGCCTCCATGAATTCGTCGGTGACCCGTACTGAGTTGTTCGCGTTCTGGTACTGGGTGGAGTGGCTGTCGGCGCCGTCGAGGTCCATGTCGAATCCGGAGTCGCGCAGCACGCGGGCCTTGCGCTCCTCGATCGCCTTGCACCAGATGAAGTCCTCCACGTCGGGGTGGTCGGCGTCGAGGATGACCATCTTGGCGGCGCGGCGCGTCTTGCCTCCGGACTTGATGGTGCCGGCCGACGCGTCGGCGCCGCGCATGAAGCTAACCGGGCCCGAAGCAGTGCCGCCGCCCTTCAACAGCTCCTGTGAAGAGCGGATGCGCGAGAGATTCACGCCGGCGCCCGACCCGCCCTTGAAGATGATGCCCTCTTCGGTGTACCAGTTGAGGATTGAGTCCATGGTGTCCTCGACGGAGAGGATGAAGCAGTTGTGCACGCGAAGGCTCTCGCTGAGGTATTCCCCACTCTCCGTCTGGATGTCGTAGACGTCCATCTCGCCAAGGTTCTCGATCCGAGCGATCTCGAGACTCTTGACGGAATTCGCGCCCAGTCCAGGCAGCGAAATGCTCTCGTAGAGCTTGCCCTCTTTCTTCGAGTCAATGAAGCCGATCTCGTTCGCGAACGCAATGCGATCCCCACGGGAGCGAATGGTCAGCGACCAGCAACCCTTCCGGTCCTGCCGACTATCAGCCTTGAATCGGACGCGAGAGAAAATGCCCAACTGTGAGAGCAGCGCTTGTACGCCTCGTACGAGGCCCTCGGAGATCATGTCCATTCCGATCACGGCTCCCCGCTCCTTGATCGTGACGTACCCTTCAGCCTGAAAAATGCTGCGGAGGTACGCCTTCACCACGGGCAGAGGTGCAGTGAAGAGCCGGGGCGGAACGGTCATGGCCAGGCCCCGGGTCCGCAGGTCCCACCGCTCCACGAATTCGCACAACTGTTGGCCATAGAGCCGCGTTCGGCGGCAGTCGAGTGAGGGGTCGATCGTGTCCACCTTCCGCTCGTGCCGGTGGACGTCTGGGAACACCTCATCGAGTGCGAGAGTCACCCAGCGGCGCTCGGCTTCGGTCACTGTCATCGCCTCGATGGTGAGCGAACGGTTCGTGCCCTCGCACTGGCCGACGAATCCGTCCGACTGCAGCCAGCCAGCCAGCGCTGCCTCCGCCACCTCGGTCGAGGTGTGGGCGTCCTGGCTCAGTCCGTGTCCGTCCGTACGGTGCCAACTCAGCTTGTCCCCTGGACGCAGATCGGCCGCCGGTACGAACTTCCCCGATGTTTGGCTCGACACCCGCCACACGAGGTGGTCCCCCGTGACGTCGAGTTGGTGACCTGCCTTCGTGTGGATCCTCACGACCGGCTTACGGCCGTTGTGCTTCGTGGCGACGATGCGCGTAATGCCTTCGGCATCAAAGACCTTCGTCCCGATCGCCTCCTCCTCGACCAGCCGACCGATCGGAACGAGTCCCTGTGGCGTGCTGACCATCGAGTGATAGGGCTGACACGCGCTGCCCTGCTGTGGCACGCCCGGCACCCCGATGTTGAACCACACCGGCGAGTTGAAGGCCGCCTTCTGGTGGATGATGAGGTACTTCAACTCGTGGTTGAAGATCTCGGCCTCCTCGTCGTCGACGAAATAGCCGTCCTTGATCCCCCACGCGGTGAGCGTGTCGGTCACGCGGTCGGCCACCTGGCGCAGTGAGGACTCGCGCTCAGGGGTGCCGAGGGTCCCGCGGAAGTACTTCTGCGCCAAGATGTTGGTGGCGTTCACGCTCCACGACTCGGGCACCTCGACACTGAGCTGTTCGAAGGCCACCGAACCGTCGCGGAAGTTCGTGATGCGCGCGTCGCGGCGCTCCCAGCGCACCTCGTCGTAGGGATGCACGCCCTCGGTGGTGAAGTGGCGACGGATGCCGATCTCGGATCGCTGGGGGGCGATGGCCATGGCGCTGGTGTCCTCCTCGTTGGGGCTGTCGGGCTCGTTGGGGCTGCCGGGGTTGGGGCTCTTGGGCCTCGGTCGTGGCTTCTGCTGCGTGCTGCCGGTCCTGCTGTGCCTGCTCATCTGACTGCCGTTCTCACTGCTCGTCCTGCTCGTCGGCGCCGCCAAGCCGTTCCCCCAGTTCAGCGGGACGGTGTCTCACGGAGCCTCTCCCGATCCGGCGCCCGGAAGGGGGGCAAAGTTGCCTAACCACAACATATAGTGGTTGCCCCTCCCCCGAGACACGAGATGCTGTGGTCATTACAGCACTGTAGTTACGTCGTTGTCAACCAACGCCACGCATCATCCATGCAGGTCACGGACCGTTCGCGAAGATTTGCGCGGGAGGGCTGCCCCGACGCCCCACGCCCCACGCCGGTTCTCCGCGACCCGGGTAGCGTCACCAGCCCATGGCCAAGCCATCCGGGGCCAAAATCGTCGCCGTCGATGCGGGCACGACCGGGGTGCGGGCCCTGGTCGTCGACGAGGAGGCCCGGGTCGCCGACGTCGCCTACCGGGAGCTGACCCAGCACTTCCCCCGGCCCGGCTGGGTGGAGCACGACCCCGCCGAGATCTGGGACGCCGTGTGCAGCACCCTGGCCGAGGTGGGTGCACGCCTCACCGAGTCCGGCGAGACCACGGCGGCCATCGGCATCACCAACCAGCGAGAGACGCTGGTGGCCTTCGACCGCGCGAGCGGGCGGCCGTTGCACAACGCCATCGTCTGGCAGGACCGCCGCACCGCGGATCTCTGCACCGAGCTCACCGACGCCGGCCACCTGCCGCTCGTGCGCGCGACGACGGGGCTGGTGCTCGATCCGTATTTCAGCGCCACCAAGGCGGCCTGGCTGCTGCGCCACGGCGACCTTGCGCTCGGCGCGGACGACCCCAACCTCTCCTTCTGCACTGTCGACACGTGGGTGCTGTGGAACCTCACAGGCGGGACCGCGGGCGGCGTCTACGCCACCGACCCCTCCAACGCCAGCCGCACGATGCTCTTCGACACGGGCGCACGTGCGTGGTCGCCCGAGCTGTGCGAGCTCTTCGGCGTGCCGGGCCACACGCTGGCCGAGGTGCGCCCCTCGGCGGGTCGCTTCGGCGACGCCGCACTCAGCGGCCTCGGCCCCGCCACGGCCGCGCTCGACCACGTGCCGGTCTCAGGAGTGCTGGGCGACCAGCAGGCGGCGCTCTTCGGTCAGGCCTGCTTCGACCCCGGCATGGTGAAGGTCACGTACGGGACCGGCAGCTTCGTGCTCGCCCACGCCGGGCCGGAGCGCCCGCCCGCACCCGACGGCCTGACGGTCAGCTGCGCCTGGGACCTCGGGACGCACGCGGGCGCGCGTCCGAGCATTGCATACGCACTCGAGGGCTCCGCGTTCGTGTCCGGTGCCGCCATCCAGTGGCTGCGCGACGGGCTCGGCATCATCGGGTCCGCGCCCGAAATCGGTCCACTCGCCGAGTCGGTCCCCGACAGCGGCGGCGTCACCTTCGTCCCCGCGCTCACCGGCCTGGGCAGCCCGCAGTGGGATCCCCGCGCGCGCGGCATCATGACCGGGATCACCCGCGGCACCGGCCGCGCACAGCTGGCGCGCGCGTGCGTCGAAGCGATGGCCTTCCAAGTGCGCGACATCACCGATGCCATGGCTGCCGCGTCGTCCCACCCACTCTCCGCGCTGCGGGCGGACGGGGGCGCCGCCGCCGTGGACCTCCTCCTCGAGCTGCAAGCCCAACAGAGCCGCATGCCCGTAGCGCGTCCGCGCTCGCTCGAATCGACCGCGCTCGGGGCGGCCACGGCCGCCGGACTGGCCGAGGGCGTGTGGTCCTCGATGGAGGATCTCGCGGCGCGCTGGGAAGCCGAGCGGGTCTACGAACCCCAGCTGCCCTCCGAGCTCGCCGACGCGACCCACGCCGTGTGGCGCCGCGCCGTCGAGAAGGCCATGGGCTGGGCCCCGGCCGAGCCGGCCCCAGCGCAGAGGAACAGAGGCCGAGCGCCGGAGAAATAAAGAAAGTAAATCCTTGTTATATTCACCCAGAGGAGCGGACCGCCGCTCGGAAGGGTGGGCAGCCATGAGCGTGGCCATCGTGACAGGGGCATCTCGGGGACTCGGCCAGGCGCTGGCCGTGGGATTGGCACGAGCGGGGTGGTCGCTCGTGATCGACGGCAGGGACCGGCCCACCTTGGACGCGGCGGCGGACCTCGTGCGCGCACAGGCGGCGCCGGGGACGCACGTCGTCGCCATCGCCGGTGACATCACCGACGCCGACCACCGCCACGACTTGACGGGAGCGGCATTCGATCTCGGCGGGCTCGATCTGCTCGTCAACAACGCGGGCACACTCGGCGCCGCGCCGCTGCCCTCGCTCGGCGACTACCCACTCGACGAACTGCGCGTCGCGTTCGACGTCAACGTCGTCGCGCCGCTCGGCCTCGTCCAGGACGCGTTGCCACTGCTGCTCGACGCCGAGCACCCGCGCGTGCTCGACATCACCTCGGATGCCGCCGTCGAGGCGTACGAGGGGTGGGGCGGCTATGGCGCCGGCAAGGCGGCGCTCGAACACGTTGGCGCCGTGCTGGCCGTGGAGTACCCGACCCTCACCGTGTGGTCCGTCGATCCGGGCGATCTACGCACCGCGATGCACCAGGCCGCATTCCCCGGCGAGGACATTTCGGACCGGCCCGAGCCGGCCACCGTGGTGCCCGCCCTGATCGAGCTGATCGGGAGCGACCGCCCGAGTGGCCGCTACCGCGCCGCCGACGTGGGAGCGGCGCAGAGCGGCAGTGCTACGGGAGCTGCGGGAACTTCAGGAACTGCGGGAGCTGCGGGAGCGGTGGCATGAGCCCCCTCGCTTTTCCGGCCCTCGACGAAACACCCGCTCGCCTCCCCGAGCTGCACCCGCTCTCCTTCTCGCTCCCGCCCGAGCTCGAGGCGCCCGCACCCCCGGAGAACCGCGGCATGACCCGCGATGCCGTGCGGATGCTGGTGGCCGCGAAGTCCGATGGCTCTCTCGTGCACTCGCACTTCTCCGAGCTGCCGCGCTTCTTGGACGAAGGCGACCTGGTCGTGATCAACACCTCGGGGACCCTGGCGGCCGAGATAGAGGGCACCGGTCCCGGCGGCGTGCCGGTACAGGTCCACCTCTCGACCTGCCTGCCGGCGGGACTCTGGACGGTGGAGATCCGCCGCAACGGCGAGGCCCACCTGACGGCGTCGGCCGGCGACGTGATCGAACTGCCGGCGGGCGGCACCGTCGCCCTCCTCGCCCCCTACTCCCCCGGCCCGGGCGGCACCGGCGTCCGCCTGTGGGTCTCGAGGGTCGAGACGCCCGAACGCCTGCACAGTTACCTGGCCCGCCACGGCCGTCCCATCCGTTATGGGTACGTGCGCGGCAGCTATCCGCTCTCGGCGTATCAGAACGTGTACGTGACCGAGCCCGGGTCGGCGGAGATGCCGAGTGCCGGCCGCCCTTTCACCCCCGAGGTGCTGACCCGCCTGGTTGCCAAGGGCGTCGGCGTGGCCCCCGTTTTGCTGCATACCGGCGTCGCCTCGCTCGAGGCGAACGAGCCTCCGTACGCCGAGTACTTCCGGGTGTCGACGGCCACGGCGCACCGCGTCAACGACGCACGGCGCGCGGGCGGCCGGGTCATCGGTATCGGCACCACGGTGGTGCGTGCGCTCGAGTCCGTCGTGGACGACCATGCACACGTGCACCCGAGCGAAGGATGGACCGAGACCGTCGTCTCACCCGAGCGGCCGGTGCGCTCCATCGACGGCTTCCTGACCGGCTGGCACGAGCCCGAGGCGTCGCACCTCGCCATGCTCGAGGCCATCGCGGGTCGCGACCTGCTCGAGGCGTCCTATGACGCCGCGCTGGCCGAGCGCTATCTCTGGCACGAATTCGGCGACGTCCACCTCATCCTGCCGTGAGCACGCCAGGAACGACGACCGCCGTGCCCGAGTCCCCGCTGCAGCAGCTGCCCACCACGCGCCGGGCCATCGTCAACCTCTTGAAGCGCCAAGGACCGCTCGACGCGGCCGCGGTGGCCGAGGCGCTGGCGCTGACTCCCGCGGCTGTCCGGCTCCAACTGGCGCGCTTGGAGGAGGACGGGCTGCTGTCGCACCGCGACGAGGAGCCGCCGGGACCGCGTCGCGGCCGGCCGCGACACGTCTACGAGCTGACCTCGGCGGCCGAGGCGCTCTACCCCAAGCGTTACGGCGACCTCACGACCGAGCTCCTCGGGTATCTCGGAGGACCCGGCGCGGCGCAGGTCGATGAGCTCTTCGAGCAGCGGCGCCAGCGGCGGGTCGCCGGCGCGCTGCCGCGCACGGCCGACCTGCCCTTCGACGAACAGGTCGCCGCGCTGACCCAGATCCTCGACGAGGACGGGTACCTCGCCGAGGCCGAGCGGCTGCCCGACGGCAGCTGGCGCATCACCGAGCACAACTGCGCCATCCTCACGGTCGCCCACGGCTTCTCGCAGGCCTGCACGAGTGAGCTCGCGTTCATCCGTGACGCCTTGCCGGGTGCGACGGTCCGCCGGGTGGCCCACCTGATGGACGGGGCGCACGTGTGCGCCTACGTCGTCAGCCCGCCGTCGTCGTAGTGTCCGCCGAGCGGATCTCGAGAACCGACACGCCGTCGACCTCGTGGATCTCGGTGCGCAGCAGGTCAATCAGATGCTGCCCGCTGATCTCGACCACGAACTCGTCGACCGCGTGGCCCCCATCGCGCTCGAGGATGTTGATGGCCACGATGTCGCCACCGACGGCCCCGATACGACTCGCCACCAGCCCGAGCGCGCCGGGCCGGTCCGGCAGCGAGATGCGGACGACGTAGCCAGCCATAGAACAGACGTTAGGCGTTCAATGTGAACTGCCTGTTTCAAAATGCTTACGAATCACCTTGCCCGACGGTTCCGACGCCGACGTCGGATCCGAATCCGGCGGCACGCGCACGCTCACGCCGTGGCCACGCTCGTGCGTGAGGGCACGTACTCGTCGAGGTAGTGACGCTCGGACAGCCGGGCGATCTCGTGCATCAGACGGTCGGTGAAGGCGCGGCACTGGGTGTGGTCGTGGTCGAGGGGATCGTCCGGGTTCTCGGGCGGGTCCATCACCATGGCGGCGCCGAAGCGGATCGTTACCGTCTTGAAGGGCCTCATGAACTTGGAGTTGACCGGCTGCACCTCCACCGTGCCGACCACGCCGACCGGGATCACCGGCACGCCGCACTCGCGCGACAAGCGGGTCACCCCCGTCCTGCCTTTGTGGACGTAGCCGTCGAGTGACCGCGTGCCCTCGGGATAGAGCCCGAGGAGGCGCCCCTTGCCGAGGACGTCGACCCGGGCCGTCTCGAGTGCCCGCTCCGAGGCGCTCCCGCCGGTTCGCCGGACGGGGATCTGCCCGGCGGCGCGGAAGAACCACGCCGTCTTCCACGAGTCGAAGTACTCCGCCTTGGCCAAGAAGGTCACCCGGCGCGCGACGACGAGTGGGATGAAGAAGGAGTCGCAGAAGGACTGGTGGTTGGCCGCCAGCACGGCCGGGCCGTGCTTCGGGATGTGCTCGCGTCCCTCCACCTTCACCCGGAACAGCACCAGGAAGATCGGGGTCAGGACCGCCTTGAGCACCCAATAGGCCACGCGTCCAACGTACCCCTGCGTGATCGGCTCCGCACCGGGCGCGCCCGCTGTGCTGAACTGCGGTGCCGATTGCACCACCGCGACCTGGAGGCACCGTGACGAGCGAGACCCTGACCGCAACGCCCTTCCTCTCGGGCCTCTACTTCGGCGAATGCCCGCGCTGGCACGACGGCCGCCTGTGGTACTCGGACTTCTTCGACCACGCCGTCTCCTCGGTCTCCCCCGATGGCGAGCGCCGCGTGGAGGTTGCCTTCGAGGGTGAGCCGGCGGGCCTGGGCTGGCTGCCCGACGGCCGCCTCCTCATCAACTCCCGTCTCGACCGCGCCGTCATGCGGCGCGAGGCGGACGGCACGCATCGTGCGCCACGGCAGACTCGAGCCCTGGGCCACCTGGTACGCCAACGACATGGTGGTGGCGTCCAACGGTCAGGCCTATGCCGGGAATTTCGGCTTCGACCTCGACGGCCTCTACGACGGCCGGCTGCAATCGAGTGACATCGGTCCGGCTTCCCTCGTGCGCGTGGACCCGGACGGCTCGAGCTGCGAGGCCGCCGCCGACCTCGCGTTCCCCAATGGCGCCGTGATCACCGAGGATGGCGCCACGCTCATCATCGCCGAGAGCATGGGTGGCCGCCTCAGCGCGTTCGACCGCGAGGCCGACGGCACGCTCACCAACCGGCGCGAATGGGCGGTGCTGCCAGGCATCGCGCCCGACGGCATCTGTCTGTGTGCCGACGGCACGGTGTGGGTGGCCAACGCGCTCGGGCGCGAGTGCGTCCGGGTGGCCGAGGGGGGCGAGGTGGTCGAGCGGGTCACCACCTCCATGCATTGCTATGCCTGCATGCTCGGCGACGAGGACCGGCGCACGCTCTATCTCGTCACCGCCATCGACAGCCACGATGCCAAGGCGCGCACCGAGCGCAACGGGGCGATCGAGAAGGTGCGGACCACGGTTCCGGGCGCCGGTCTCCCCTAACCGACGCGCCTAGCCGGCGCGCCTAGCCGAGTTTGGTCAGTGCGCTGCGCAGGTGGCGCACCGCTTGCCCGATGCGCTGCTCGTTCTCGATGAGGGCGAAGCGCACGTGCGAGTCGCCCCCGGGACCGAAGCCGATGCCGGGCGACGTGGCCACGTCGGCCTCGCTGACCAGGTACTTGGAGAACTCCAGCGAGCCCATCTCGCGGTAGGGCTCGGGGATGGGCGCCCACACGAACATGGTCCCTTTGGGCGGCACCAGGTGCCAACCGATGCGGTTGAGTCCGTCGCAGAGCGCGTCGCGCCGCGACCGGTAGATCTTGTTGATCTCCTTGGGGTAGTCCGGGACCTCGTTCATGGCCACGATGGCGGCGATCTGAATGGGTTGGAACGTCCCGTAGTCGAGATACGTCTTGAGCTTGGTCAGCGCCTGCACGATCTCGGCGTTGCCCACGACGAAGCCGACGCGCCAGCCCGCCATGGAGAAGGACTTCGTCATGGTGTAGATCTCGACCGCGACGTCGGTGGCCCCGGGCACCTGGAGGATGGACGGCGGTTCGTAGCCGTCGAAGCCGAGGTCCGCGTAGGCGAAGTCGTGGACCAGCACCACCTCGTGCTCGCGCGCGAAGGCGACCAGGCGCTCCATGAAGGTGAGGTCGACACAGGCCGTCGTCGGGTTGTGGGGGAACGACAGCACGATGACGCGAGGCTTGGGCCACGACTCCTCCCAGGCGTTCATCAGCCCGTCGAAGAACTCTTCGCCCGGGTCGGGCGCGTCGACGGAGGAGACCGAAGGCCCTTGGAGGGGGACCTGGCGCACGTCGGCGCCTGCGAAGAGCGGGCCCCAGATGTGGATCGGGTACGACGGCGAGGGCACCAGCGCGGTGTCCCCCGGCCCGACGAGCACCCACATGATGTGCGAGAACCCCTCCTTCGCCCCGATGGTCGTCACCACCTGGGTTTCGGGGTCGAGCTCGACCTCGAACGTGCGCCGGTAGAGGTCGGTGATGGCGCTGCGCAGCTTGGGGATGCCGCGCGAGGCGGAGTAGCGGTGATTGCGGGGGTTCCGGGCGGCCTCCGCGAGCTTGCTGACGGCGACGTCGGGCGAGGGGAGGTCGGGGTTCCCGAAGCCGAGGTCGATCACGTCGCGCCCGGCTCGCCGTGCCGACGCCTTCAGGTCGTTGATGGTGGCAAAGACGTAGGGCGGCAACCCGTTGATCCGGCGGAACTCCATCGGGGAAGTCTAGGACCCCGCCCCTGCTCCAGAGGACGACGCTCCACCGGCGGCCTGCGCCGCGGCCACCAGCTCGGTCACCTCGACCGGCCAACCGAACACGGCCCAGGTCGCGCCCGCCTCGTGCAACGCGGCCAGGCGATCGGCCAGTGAAGGCGAGGCGGCCGGTGGCGGCCCGGCCCAGGTGACCTCGAGGCCGTCCGCCGACCGCTCGGCCACCACGGCGGGCTCCGCGTCCCACATGTTGAGGGTCGCGCCCGCGGCGCGCGCCTCTTCGGTGCGCCCCGCGGCACCACCTGCCACCCAGACCGCGATGCCGGCGCCGACGAGGTCCCGGCCCAGCGCCACCAGGTCGGCGCGACGGCGCGCCGCAGGTTCGGATGCGATCCCATAGGCGTGGTTCTCTTCTTCGCTCAGCCGATCACCCGTGCCAAGGCCGGCGATGACGCGCCCGGGAGCCAGATGCTCGAGTGCGGTGAACTGCGCCGCCAACACCGCGTTGGGGACGAGTCCGACGCGCGCCACCAAGGTGCCGAGAAAGAGAAAAGGGCCGTCGCTCGCGTCGTCGTCGCTCCCCGACGCCGGCGCGAAGCGGGTCGCCAGCGCGCCGAGGATGGGGAAGGGCGCGAGCGCGGGGCGCTCAGGCTGGCCAAGTGGCCAGATGTGGTCGTAACAGAAGAGCCCGTCGACGCCGGCCGCCACCGCCTCGGCCGCGGCGGCGAAGGCCGCGTCGGGCGTCTCGCGGAACGTCGGGAGGACCACGCCGGTGCGCAGACGTGCGGTCATCAGCCGAACCCTCCTTCACGCGCCGCGAGCGCGGCACCCACCGCCCCGGCCCGCTCGCCGAAGTCGGCGCGGACGACGTCGGCCAGACGACGGCGGTCCCCGCCCTCGACCAGGGAGGCGAACGTGGCGCGGGCGGCATCGAGGAGCAGGTCGCCCGTCTGCACGACGCCGCCCCCGATGACGAAGCACTGCGGGTCGAGCACGCAGGCCAGGTTGGCCAGCCCGAAGCCGACCCACCCCCCCACCGCCTCTATTACCTGGCGCGCCGCCGGGTCCCCTGCGGCAGCCGCTGCCGACACGTCCTCGCCCCGGACGGACTCAGGGTCGCCGCCGGCGAGACGCACGACCTCGTCGAGCCGTCCGGCCAACGCGGCCTCGCGGGCGAGCAGGCCCAGGCCGGCCCCCGACGCGTAGCGCTCCCAGCAACCGCGGCGGCCACAGGGGCACGGTGGCCCGGCCGGGTCCACCACCATGTGGCCGATCTCGCCGGCGAAGCCCGCTGCGCCGACCAGGACACGGCCGTCGAGGACGATGCCGCCCCCGATGCCGGTGCCGAGGGTCACCATCACGACGTGGTCGTAGCCCCGGGCGGCACCGAGGCGGTGCTCCGCCAGCACCGCGAGGTTGGCGTCGTTCTCGATCACGATCCGCCGCCCACCGAGGCGGTCGCCGATGAGCGCGGTCCAGTCCACCCCGTGGGCCTGGGGGAGGTTGGGCGCGAAGCACAGGCGGCCGTGCCGGTCGACCATGCCCGGCGCGCCCACGCCGACCGGAGCTCCATCAGCCCCGAGGGCGGCGTCGAGCTGTGCCACCACCTCGGCGACCGCGGCGGCGACGTGGCTGCCCACGATGGCGCGGGTACCGGTGGGCGTCGGCACGCGGGCCTCGGCGACGGCGTCGGCGCCGGGTCCGAGCGCGATGCCGAGGACCTTCGTCCCGCCGATGTCGATGCCGTAGGTCACGTCGGCGGCCGGCGGGCCCCCGTCACGAGTCACGAGGTGGACTCGACCCGCGCCTTCAGCTCTCGCATGGCGGTCGTCATGATGCGGCTCGTGGCTCGCATCTTGATGAACCCCGGGATGGGCACGCGCAGCTCGGCCTCGAGGTGGTAGGTGACGTCGGTGCCGCCGTTCTCGCCGGGGTCGAAGATGTAGCTGCCGTCGAGCTTGGTGGTGATGTCACCCTGGGTCAGCTTCCAGGCGAGGGTGTGGGGGGCGTCGGTATAGTCGTAGGCCAGCGTGTAGCTGGTGCTGCGGCCGAAGGCGGCGGCCCGGAAGGTGACGAGGACAGGGCGCCCCTGGTCGTCGCGTTCTTTGACCTCGATCTCCTTGATGTCGGCCGCCCACTCGGGATAGGCCTCCAGGTCGGCCGCGACGGCAAAGCACCGCTCGGGCGGTGCCGCTACCGAGATGTGCTCTGTGGCTTGGTCGGCCACCGTGGGGCTTCCTTCCTGTCGGCCTGTCGGCTTCGTGTCCTGTCGGCTGTACCCCTGTGACACCGCGGTGCGGTGGTGCGTCAGATTGCCACTCCGGCCACTGCCTCAGCCAGCCTAGAAGCGAGAACCTCGTTGTCGAAGGATTCCTGCACCCTGGCCCGGGCGGCCCGGCCCATGCGACGGCGCCGCCTGGGGTCGGCGAGCAGGCTGCGCATGGCCTCGGCCACCGCCCCCGGGTCGTGGGGCCGTTCGACCACGAGGCCGGTGACCCCATCGAGCACGGCTTCGGCCGCCCCGCCGCTGTCCCCGGCGATCTGAGGCACGCCGGCTGCGGCGGCTTCGAGGAAGACGATGCCGAAGCCCTCTTGCTCCAGACCGAGCCAGCGGTTGCGACAGGCCATGACGAAGACGTCACACGAGGCGAGGAGCCCGGCGCGGTCCTCGTCGCTGACGTGGCCGAGTAGGTGGATGCAGGCCGGACTGAGCCTGGCCTGGCGTTCGAGGTGCACCAACTCGCGCCCGGTGCCGGCGATCGCGACGACGAGGTCGGGATACGAGGGCACCAGCCGTCCCGCCGCCTCGATGAGCACGTCCATGCCCTTGCGCGGGACGAGACGGCTCACGCCGGCAACGAGGGGTCCGCTCTTGGGGAGGCCGAGGCTCTCCCGCGCGGCGCGGCGCTCGGCGGCCGGCCGTGGTGCAATGGCCGCCGTGTCGACCCCCGGTGGGACTAGGACCACGGGCGCGCGGAGCCCAGGTGCGGCGCGCAGTGCCTCGGCGGCGGGATACGACCCCGCCGACACGACGATGCTCGCCCCACCCAAGACGTGGGCCAGCGCCGCCCGTGCGCCGGGGAGCCGGGCGGGCACCGCGACCTCGGCGCCGTGGAGGATCACGCCATAGGGCACGTCGAGCCTGGGCCCGAGCAGCCCGAGTGGCAACGCTGGGTCGAGCAGGACGAGGTCCACCTCGTTGTCGCGCGCGCAGGTGCGCACCGCGGCCAGCGCAGCCGGCGTCGGGAAGAAGAGGATGGACCCGGGCACACGCTCGATGCGGATGCCCCGCTCGGCCTGCTCTGCGTCAAAGGCCTCGGCGCCCTCGTCCGACGACGCGGTGAGCACGACGAAGGAGGACGGGTCGAGCCGGCGGTACAGCTCCCAGATGTAGCTCTGGATCCCGCCAACCTTGGGTGGAAAGTCGTTGGTGACGAGCAGATGGCGTTTCACCGAGCGCCTCCCCCGCCGCGACATCCACGCCCGCAGCGACATCCACACCCCGCGCGACCGCCACAACCGTCGCAGTGGCCCCAGCCGCCGCCACGACGGCCCGACAGCCGGCGCTCAGCCAGCCCGCGAGCTGAAACGCAGCGTCGGCACCAGCCCGGCGCGCTCGAGCATGCGCATGGCCCGCGCCTCGTCGGCGTCGATGACCACGGCGTCATCGGGCTCACGCCCGAGCAGAAAGCTGACGACGCAGTCGTCGCAGGCGTCGGTCTCCTGGAGTGCGCAGCTGTCGCAATCGATGGTGAGCCCGCCCTCGGGCTCGCAGTCGGTGTCCCTGGGATTCGGCATGACGTTGACCCTCTCTCTTCGGGTCCAGCATGCTCACTGGCTGTGACAGGCGACCGGGTCACCGGGCTGCCCATCCGCTCGACGCACGACCCATCCCCTCGACGCACGACGGCCCGACGCACTGCCGTCTCATTGCTCACTGCCCGTGTCGGCGCCGAGGGCGCGCACGGCGATACGCAGTGTCTGCTCAACACCCCACGCCACGCTCTCGGTGCGCACGGACTCCGACCCCGCCACCACGAGGAAGGGGGGGCCCGCCACCCGATAGTGGCCGAAGGCCTCAGTGCTCATCACGACGGCGACGCCCTCCGGCGCGCCCGCGGCCAACACGGCGACGGCTCCCGCGTC
Organism: uncultured Acidimicrobiaceae bacterium; assembly: GCA_963725895.1. Classification (GTDB taxonomy): domain Bacteria; phylum Actinomycetota; class Acidimicrobiia; order Acidimicrobiales; family RAAP-2; genus Bog-473. The sequence goes on from CAVSAJ010000001.1 coordinate 1,342,448, forward strand.
CTCCAGCTTCGAACCGCTCCCGAGATCCTCGGGACTGCTCTCGGGGCTCCTCGTGACGACGACAAGCCGGGCCGCGTCGCCGAGACCCGCCTGCAGCTGGCCGAGACCCTCCCACAGGTCCTGGCAGCCGTGGCAGGTCGCCGAGAGGAACAGCAGCAACACCGGCGCGGCGGCCTCCATCACTTCCACCCGGCAGGGAACACCCTCGGGCGTCACGCCGACGACGTCGCGCGGGCGCGTGCGGGGCGGGCCCTCTGACGTCGGGATGGGACGGAGCCGGCGCAGGATCTCTGCCGGCGGGTCCGTCACGGACGGGCGTGCTCCTCGTCGGCGATCTCGACGATGGTGCGCCCGTGGCCGCACCAACGGCACACGACCTCGTCGACCTCGCGCGAGAGCACCTCTTCGTCTTCGACCTCGAGCTCTCCGCCCACCGTGAAGTGGTAGAAGGCCTTGGTCCGCTGGGAGACCGTGACGTCGAAGCGGGTGAGGTTGCCGCAACCGTCGCAGCGGTATCGAGGCAGGTCCACGCCGTCAACGGTAGTCCGCCGTGATCGGGCGGCTTCGTGGCGGGGTTCCGGCCCCCCGCTGGCTTCGGGTCCGGCTGCCTCAGGCGGAGCCCACGACCTCGCCGAACTCGACTCTGTCGAAGGTGACCCCCGGCGACGACGCGTCGGCCGGCGGGGCAGCCGCTCGAGCGTGCTCCTCGGTGTCGTAGACGGCAATCGACACGCCGTGCCCATCGGCCAGCGCCACGAAGTACGCACCCGTGAACCCGGGCGCATCCTTGATCATGGGGATGACGCTCTCCTCGAGTCCCTTCTTCGCCTCGGCAAGATCATCGATGGTCACGGGGATCACGTTCGCGTGCATTGGCTCCATTCCCTTCAGGTTCGCTCCCAACGGCGTGCGTGGAGCTGTCCCGATGAATCACAACGGGGGTAAGGACGGTACCGCGCCCGGCGAGTCGGATCCCGTGTCAGATCCGATCGAGCAACTGCGTCTTCTTCGCCGCGAACTCCTCCTCGGAGATGATGCCGCGCTTGCGGAGATCGTCGAGCTCGATGAGCCGGTCGCGGATCTCGAAGGGGACGGGCCCTTGCGACGTCCCGGTTGCCGCGGCGGGCTGGTCCGACGGAGGGCTCGGCGCGGCCGTTGACGCGGTGGGTGGTGCGCCGGCGGATGCCGTCGTCGGCGCGCCGGCGGATGCCGTCGTCGGCGTGCCGCCGGATGCCGTCGTCGGCGTGCCGCCGGATGCGGCCGTGCCGAACGGTGGCGTGTCGTTCTCGTAGTCACCCTCTCCGGGGTCGCCTCTGTGCCAGCGAGCGCGCGGATGTGGCTCCTGCGGTTGCAGGTCGGTCGGGATGGGCTCGCGTGTACCGCCACCCACGATCTCGTTGATCTGCGAGTTGATGACTCGCTGGACCACCGCCGGCTTGCGCATGTACTCGAGGGTCAGCGAGTCGTCCTCACCCTGCACATCGATGACGAGACTCCCGGTGCTGAGCACCCGTTCGACCAACGTCTGGCGGATGTTCACTTCGGTGATGCGCTGCAGCCGCAGCTGCACGGTGTCGCGGCCGAAGATCCCCTGGCGTACCAGGATGCGCGTCGAGGTCAGCGCAACGTCATAGGACTTCCAGCGGATGAAACGGCCGAGGAGCCACAGACCGGGAATCAGGGCGATGATGATGATCGGATAGTTCGTCCACCCCGGCGGGTTCCGCCAGAGGATCAGCAGGACGATGATGGCGGCCCATACGCCGATGGAGCTGAAGAGCGGGCCGAAGAGGAAGATCCAATGTGGGTGCATCTCGGCCAGCAGCTCCTCGTCCTCGTTGAGGAACTTCCGAGGTAAGGCCATCGCGCCAGAGTACCGGCGCGGCCTGCGTCGGATGTGTTCATCGGGACGTTCTGGGCGCCGTCGGACGGACGCCGCGGTACGCCATAGGGTGTCGGAGATGCCGTACGCGGAGGTGGAGCCCGCTGAGGTCAAGGCGCGCCTCGCCCGCGGCGAGGACGTCTTCCTGCTCGATGTCCGCGAGCCTGACGAGGTCGAAGCGTGGGCCTACCCCGTCGGCATCAACATCCCCCTCGGCGAGCTGGGAGACCGGCTCGACGAATTGCCGCGCAACGCGACCATCGTTGTGGCCTGCCACGTGGGCGGTCGATCGGCGGCCGCAGCCCAGGCCCTGAGCGACGCCGGCTGGACCACGGAGAACCTCACAGGAGGCGCGGTTGCGTGGGCGGCCGCCGAGGCCGAGGCCGAGGACTCCTGAAGTTCGTCAAGACCTGAGTAGGGCGACCTGAGTAGGGCGACCTGAGTAGACCTGAGTAGGGCTGGTGGGGATCGAACCCACGACCCAAGGATTATGAGTCCTCTGCTCTGACCACTGAGCTACAGCCCCAGGGTTGCGGGGCGATGTTATCGACGCGGTTCCTCTCCGACGCGTTCCCAGCGGGCCAACAGAGCGTTCCCACATCTGGCGGGCTGCACCCGTCCTGTGCACGGGGTTTGGCAACATAGCGCGGTGGCTGCGTCCGGTCTCGCCGACTTCCTGACGCAACCGTGACCTCCACGCCGACTCCATCCTCGGAGGCTGTCGCTGTCGCTGCAGCTGTGATGGCTGAGCCAGAGGGCGCCGCGCGAGCCGCCCGAGCCAGCGTTGGAGCCGGCGCCGTCGGCTCGTCCCGCTGCGCCGCCCGAGCACGGCCGCTCGCGCGGCGGAGGCGGGTCCACGCCGTGGGTGGCACGTCTCGGACCTTGGCTGCTCGTCGCGATCTCAATGGCGTGGGGGCTGTGGGAGCTCCGTCCCGAGCTGCGAGCCGTGCCCTATCTCGACGACAGCTCGATCCACCAGCAGATGGTCCGCTTCGCGTCCGCCCGGATCAGCGAGGGCCACCTGCCGCTCACGAGCTGGTTCCCGTATCTCGGCCTCGGTTCGCCGCAATACCTGCACTACCAGAGCCTCCCCTCAATGACGGCGGGCTTCATCGGCACCTTCGCCAACCCCGACGCGGTGTTCCGCTGGTCCACATACCTCTTGCTCGCGTTGTGGCCACTCAGCGTCTACTGGTGCGGACGACTGTTCCGGCTGTCTCGCTGGACCGCCGCGTCGGCCGCGGCGGTGGCGCCGTTCCTCGCCTCGGCGGCAGGGATCGGCTACGAGACGAAGGCGTACGTCTGGGTGGGCTACGGCGTGTGGACACAGCTGTGGGCGTCGTGGACGCTCCCTTTGGCCTGGGGCTTCACCTACCGCGCCCTCTCATCGCTGCCGCGCCGCCCTCCCCGCTGTCTTCTTCGTGATGGTGACGGTCGCGCTGCACTACGAGACGGGCTACCTCGCCCTCGTGCCGCTCATCGTGTGGCCGTTCCTCGTACCGTCGGACCTCTGGCGCCGGCTCGGACGCGCGGTGGTAGTGGGTGTGGCCGCGCTCCTGGCGTCGGCCTGGGTCATCGTCCCGGTCCTGGACCAGTCGCACTGGGCCGCGCGCAACCAGGTCCTGGAAGGCACGGGACTCGAAAACGGCTACGGCGCGGGACAGATGCTGTCCTGGCTGTTCCGCGGCCAGCTCTACGACGCGGGGCGATTCCCTGTCGTCACCATCCTCGTCTTCATCGGGATCGTCGTGTGCCTCTGGCGCTGGCGCGCCAGCGTCGCCGGTCGTGCCCTGGTGACGATCTGGGTCGTCTCCCTGCTTCTGTCGTTCGGTCGCACGACGTTCGGATCGCTCTACGACATCATCCCGGGCAGCAGCGATGTCTTCATCCGGCGCTTCCAGATGGGTGTGCAGCTCTCGGGCATCGTGCTCGCCGGGATCGCCTTGGCGTTCGTGGGCCGGGTGGTGCTGACCACGGCGCTGCGCCTCCTGTCGGATCGAGACCGGAGAGTGATTTTCTCGCCGATGGGACGCGGTCTGGTGGCCGGACTGAGCATCGTCGTCCTGATCGCTGTCCTCTTCCCGGCCTGGAAGAGCATCGACAGCTACGACGCACACAATGGGACCAACATCGGCTTGCAAGCGGAAGCCGACCAGCAGTTGGACCCGCACATAAACGAGCTCCTCGCCTACGTCCGCATGCATCCGCAGGGACGCGTCTACGCCGGCCAGCCAACCAACTGGGGGAACGACTTCACCGTCGGGGCAGTACCGGTCTTCAAGTACCTCGAGAGCAAGGACATCGACGAGGTCGGCTACACGCTGCGCACCGCGTCGCTGATGACCGACCCGGAGTACTACTTCGACGACACCAACCCGGGCGACTACCCCTCTTCGGCATCGGCTACATCATCATGCCGCGAGGAGATGAACCCGCCCGTCCCCGCCGACAAGGTGCTCTGCTCGGGCCCCTACTGCCTGTGGTCGCTCCCCGACTCCGGGCTATATCCACGTCTACGACACGACCGGCGTGCTGGAGGCCACTCGGGCGAACGTCGGGACCCAGAGCAGCCGCTGCTCGATTCGCCACTGCTCGACAACCAGCGTGACCTGACCGTCGCCTTCAACGGCGGCGAGGCTTCGCCGCCCACCGCGCCGGACGGTCACCCTGTGCGGGGTTCGCCCGGACACGTGGTGGCGCAGGAGGCTGACCTCGCGAACGGCACGGCCCGGGCGCCTCGTGCGGACCAACCGACGTGCCACCGTCGTCCTCAGCGCGTCCTATGACCCCGGCTGGCACGTCACCGTCGACGGGCACCCGGCGCCGACCGTCATGGTGGCGCCCGGCCTTGGTCGGCGTCGACGTCGGCCCCGGCGTCCACAAGGTCATCTTCAGCTACGACGGCTACGGCTCCTACACGGGCCTGTTCCTGCTTGCATTGGCCGTGTTCGTGGTCCTCGCCGTTGCACCAATGGCGTGGCGCCGTTGGGCTCCCGGCGCGGAGGGTCGGCCTGGAGGACGCCGGCGCGGTCACGGCGGACGCGGTCACGGCGGACGCGGTCACGGCGGACGCGGTCACGGCGGACGCGGTCAAGCGGGCGCGGACAACGCCGCCACGGCCGCCACCGTCGTGGACACGGCACGGTTGTGCCTTTGTCCGTGTCGACCAGCCCCGTGGGATCGAACACAATGGAGCGCGATGCCCACGACCCGCGCTCGATCCCGACTCCGGCGCCTCGGCCTGAGCCGGCCGAGATCGTCGTCGACTTCCTCCGTGCGCTCACGCGTTACGACGTCGACGCCGCGCTCGAGCTGGTCAGCGACGACCTCGTCTATGCCAACGTGACGCTCCCCACGCTGTACGGGAAGGAGCGTCTCGAACGCATCGCCCGTCCGGTGTTGCGGCCGGGGCGCATGGGCTTCAACGTCCACTTCAACCATGTGGCGACAGAGGGTGATGTCGTGCTGACCGACCGGATCGACGAGCTCAACTTCCGGACGTTTCGCCTCGCGCTTCTGGGTCTACGGCCGCTTCGTGGTGAGCGACGGCAAGATCAGCGTGTGGCGTGACTCGTTCGACTGGCTGGACGTGACGATCGGCAACCTGCGTGGGCTCGCGGGCTGGTGTCGCCGTCGCTGAACCGGCAGATGCCAGCGGACTGAGGCCGCAGCCCGCGCCGTGCTACTGCAGATAGCCCTCGACCGTGTCGGCGGAGCGCTGCTCGGCCGCGTCGGGGTCCTGGCCGGCACTGCGCTTGGCGCGGCGCTGCCGCAAGAGGTCCCACATCTCGTCGAGCGTGACTTCGAGCTCGCGCTTGCGCGCCAGCTCGTCGTCACTCAGTCCCTCGCCGACATGCGCCTCCTCGAGGTGCTGCTCCTCCGCGGCGAGTTGACTGATCCGCTCCACGATCTCCTTGTCGTCCATGTCGCTCCGATCGACGGCTCCCGCCAGTCTGCCCGGCCTCAGGCCGCGGCGCCCAACTCGACGTGTCGTCGCCGGCCGCCAGGGCCGACGTGCCCGGCCCCGACAAAGCCGGGGTGAGCACGTCGGCGATGGTGGCGGCCAGGTGGAACGTCATGACGTCGCGGACCTCCTCGGGGACGTCCTCGAGGTCGGGACCGTTGCGCTCGGGCAACACGACCTCGGTGAGTCCGGCCCGGTGGGCGGCCAGCACCTTCTGCTTGACACCGCCGATAGGCAACACCCGGCCCTGCAGGGTGACCTCACCGGTCATCCCCACCACCGAGCGCACCGGCACGCCACGCAACAGGCTGACGAGTGCCGTGGTCATCGTGACACCGGCCGACGGACCGTCCTTGGGGACGGCGCCCGCAGGCACGTGGACGTGGAACCGCTTGCCGACGAAGGACGCCGGGTCGATCCCGAGCTCCTCGGCGTGCGAGCGCACGTAGGAGAGCGCGATCTCCGCCGACTCCTTCATGACGTCGCCGAGCTGGCCGGTGAGGGTCAGACCCTCGGGGCCGTCCGAGACGCTGGCCTCGACGAAGAGCACGTCGCCGCCGGCGCCGGTCACGGCCAAGCCAGTGACCACGCCGGGCACGCTCGTGCGGTCCGCCGCCTCGAAGAAGAAGTGCGGCCGTCCGAGCCACCCGCGCACGTCGTCCTTGTCGACCACGACCGGGGCCTCGCGCTCGCCCGAGGCGAGCTTGGTGGCCACCTTGCGCAGCATCTTCCCGAGCTCGCGCTCGAGGTTCCGCACGCCGGCCTCCCTGGTGTAGTCGGCCACGACCGCACGCAGCGCGTCGTCGGTGACCTCCACCTCGTCTTCCCGCAACGCAGCCCGTGTGACCTGCCGCGGCAAGAGGTGGTGCTTGGCGATCGAGACCTTCTCGGACTCGGTGTACCCGTCGATCCGGATGACCTCCATCCGGTCGAGCAGCGGCCCGGGTATGGTCTCGCTGACGTTGGCCGTCGCGATGAACAGCACCCGCGACAGGTCGAGGTCGACCTCGAGATAGTGGTCACGGAACGTATGGTTCTGCGCCGGGTCGAGGACCTCGAGCAACGCCGAGGACGGGTCGCCCCGGTAGTCCGATCCGATCTTGTCGACCTCGTCGAGGACGATGACGGGGTTCATGGTCCCGGCTTCGCGCAACGCACGCACCAAGCGTCCCGGCTGGGCGCCGACGTAGGTGCGGCGGTGTCCCCGGATCTCGGCCTCGTCACGGACGCCACCGAGCGACACCCGGACGAACTTGCGCCCGAGCGCGTTGGCCACCGACTCACCGAGCGACGTCTTGCCGACACCCGGCGGGCCGACGAGAGCCAGGATGGCACCTGACCCGCGCCCTTCCACCGGCACCAGGCCGCGCTCGGCCTGCAGCTTGCGCACGGCGAGATGCTCGAGGATGCGCTCCTTCACGTCCTCCAAGCCCGTCGTGGTCGGCCTCCAAGATCCGCGAGGCCTCGCTGATGTCCAAGCGGTCCTCGGACTCGACGCCCCATGGGACCTCGAGCACGGTGTCGAGCCACGTGCGGATCCAGCCCGTCTCGGGGCTCTGGTCGCTCGTGCGCTCGAGCTTGTCGACCTCACGCTCGACCGCCTTGCGGACGTGCTCGGGGAGCTCGCCGCGCCTCGATCTTGGCGCGGTAGTCGTCGGGGTCGTCTTCGTCGGAGTCGCCGCTCAGCCCGTTGAGCTCCTTGCGGATGGCATCGAGCTGGCGCCGCAAGAGGAACTCGCGCTGCGTCTTCTCCATGCCTTCCTCGACGTCGGTCTTGATCTTCTCGCGCAAGGCCAAGTCGGCGAGCGTGTCGCGCGCCCACCCGAGGACGAGACGCAACCGCGCCTCGACGTCGATCGTCTCGAGCACCTCGACCTTCTGGCTCAGCGACAGGTCGGGCGAGTACCCGGCCACGTCGGCCAGGCGGCTGGGCTCGGTGATCTCACGCAGCTGCGCGGCGATCCGGCCGGCGCCCCTCGTGTGCAAGATGTTCTCGAGCACTGCGCGGTACTCACGGGCCAGCTCGGTGGCGGCCGGCGTCGGCTCGGGCTCGTCGATGGGGTCGGCCTCGACCCACAGGGCGTCGCCGGTCCCGGGGACGCCTGTCCCGATGTGGCGCGGCCGACACCCCGGATGGCCACGGCGGGCAGACCGCCGGGCAAGTCGCCTTCCTCCATCACCTCGGCGATCACGCCGACGGTGGCGAAGCGCCCCTCGATGTGGGGCACCAGCAGCAGGCGGCCACCGGCAGACCGGGCGGCTTCGACGGCGGCCCGAGCCTCACCGGACTCGAGGGCCATGGTGAAGACCATCCCGGGCAGCACCACCCCCGAGGTGAGGGGGAGCAATGGAAGTGTCACGTTTTCGTTGGTCATCGGGGCTTCCTTTGTAATGCCGTAATGATCACTGTAATGCCGTAATGGCGTGAATCGTCTGACTGGTCAACCATCTGGGGGCGGTCCTGATTCCCGGGCCGGGTCCAGCCCCCGGATCGAGTCCGGGAGGAGCAGCGGGGCGGCCATGACCTGGACTTTTAATGGGTCGGAGCCGAGACGCCCAGGTGGACCAGCTCTCGTGCGAAGCGTCGGGACAAGGGAGATGGGAGGTCCACGGGGTAAGAGATTGGAGTGTATATGGAGCCTTCGTTAATTCGGGCCGTGATTGATGCGGGGACGGGGCGCCAGACGCAGTAATTGGGTAATTGGCGGCGTCTCGGGGGCGTTGGTGGGAGTTTCCGAAGGATACGTATACGGACCGAACGACGTGTCCGGGTTCCGTGGCGGGGCCGTCGAAACGGCGCGGGAGGTGCCTACGCTGGACGTCATGTCGAGCACCGAAGGATCGCCGGAGCCGGGGGCGGCGGGTTCGACGACGTTGGCGCCGGCACGACCGTCGCCGGATCTCGACGAAGGCGATCACGACCGCATGGCCCACATCGTCCTGGAGGGCTACACCCCCAAGGAGGGCGAGTTCGTGTCGATGGGCCCGAGTGTGGTGGAGGGAATCGTGACCGGGACGGCGGTGCGGGCGCTCTGTGGGAAGGAATGGGTCCCGGGCCGCAACCCAGCCCGCTACGGCCTTTGCCCGACCTGCAAGGAGATCGCCGAGGCGATGGGATGGAAGATCCCCAGCAGCTGAGTTGAGCGCAAGCAGCTGAGTGGGCGTCGGTGAGTGGGCGTCGGTGGGTGGGCGTCGCTGAGCCTGGCCCCACCAGCAACGTCACGCAACGTCGGGCGTTGCCCCGCTACCGTGCGGCACACCGCCGCCAGCCGAGTGAAGGGGGCACGCTTTGGCACAAGTCAGCTTCGAGGGCGTCACCAAGCGGTTCGGCGACACCACCGCTGTCGACGACCTGACGCTGCACATCCCCGACGGCGAGCTGCTCGTACTGCTCGGCTCGTCGGGCTGCGGCAAGACGACCGCGCTGCGCCTCGTTGCCGGGCTCGAAGAGGTGAATGAGGGCGACGTCACCATCGGCGACCGGGTGGTGAACGACGTCGATCCCAAGGACCGCGACGTGGCGATGGTCTTCCAGAGCTACGCGCTGTACCCGCACCTGACCGTGTCGAAGAACATCGAGTTTCCTCTGCGCCAGCGCGGGGTCGACAAGGAGGAGCGCGCCAGCAAGGTCAGGCGCGCCGCGGAGAGCCTCGGGCTCTCCGGCTTGCTCGACCGCAAGCCGGGACAACTCTCGGGCGGTCAGCGCCAGCGGGTCGCGCTCGCCAGGGCGATCGTGCGCGAACCCCTCGTCTTCTTGATGGACGAGCCGCTCTCCAACCTCGACGCTGCGTTGCGGGTGCAGACGCGCGCCGACATCGTCGAGCTACAGGCACGGCTGTCGACCACGACCCTCTACGTCACCCACGACCAGGTCGAGGCGATGACCATGGGCCACCGCATCGCCGTCATGAGCGAGGGCACGCTGCAGCAGGTGGCCGCGCCCGAGGAGCTCTACAACAAGCCGGCCAATGCGTTCGTCGCGTATTTCCTCGGCAGCCCGGGCATGAACCTCGTTGAGGGGATGCTCGTCGAGAGCGGGGCGCCCGACGGAGGCGGGTCCGGCGCACTGTGCGTCGCGTTCCCCGGCGCCTCCATTCCCCTGCCCGCTCCGGTTGCCGACATGGTCCGAGGCGCCGGGCCGGACGTCGTGCTCGGTGTGCGACCCGAGTCGTTGCATCTCAGTGCGGACGGACCCATCTCGGCGAGCGTGATCATCGTCGAGATCCTCGGTGCCGAGACCCACGTCATCTGCCACACCGAGACTGGCGCCCGCATCATCGTGCGCCAGGGTGCCAACGAATCGAAGCCCGCCCTCGGTGAGACCGTGCGCATCGCCGTCGACCCCGACCCCAACGCGTTCCATTTCTTCGACGCCACGACCGGTGCTCGCCTCGGGGGACCGTCGTGACGGTGGAGAACGCGACCGGCAACGTGGTCGGGAAGCCGCGGCCGAGCCACGGTCTGCGCCGGCGGCTGCGTAGAGAGGCGGCCTTGGCGTACGTGCTGCTCGTCCCCGCCTTGGTGCTCTTCGGTGCCTTCTCCTTCTATCCCTTCTTCCGCAATTTCAAGCTGATGCTCTACGAGACGCCTCCGGTGCCCGGCCTGCCGGCGCACTACGTCGGGCTGCACCAGATCATCCCGACGATCACGTCGACCCAGTTCACACAGAGCCTCGTGACGACGATCCTCTTCGTGGTCCTCGTCGTCCCGATCTCGTTGATCCTCGGCCTCGCGCTCGCCGTCGCAGCCCACCGCAGGCTCAACGGCATTGCGGTCTATCGCATGATCTTCTCGTCAACCGTCGTCAGTTCCGTCGCGGTCGCGTCGGTCGTCTTCGGGACCCTGCTCAATCCCGTGGTGGGCCTCCTGCCGTGGCTCGGCATCAACCCGAGCCCTCCTGCGCTCGAGAGCACCACGTGGGCGCTGCCCGCCGTGGCGGTCATCACCATCTGGCAGTTCCTCGGCCTGTCCTTCATCATCATGTCCGCCGGGCTGCAGTCGGTGCCCGACGAGTTGCTGGAGGCGGCGCGCATCGACGGCGCGACCGCCTGGACGCGGTTCTGGCGCATGACCGTGCCGCTGCTCTCCCCCACGATCTTCTTCGCGGTCGTCGTGAGCACGATCTACGCCTTCCAGGCCTTCGGCGCAGTGGACATCCTGATCGGTAACACCAATGCCGTCCGCTTGCACACCAACGTTCTCATCTACAACATCGTCAACACGCTGCAGATCGAGAACAACCCCGGCGCCGCCGCCATCATGGCGACGGTCCTGTTCCTCATCATGCTGGGCCTGACGATCATCCAGATGCGCTTCTTGGAACGGCGGGTGAACTATGCCCGCTGACACCACCCTTTCGAGGAGGCCGCGCCGGCGCCTGCGAACCATCGGCAGCTACGCCCTGCTCACCGCCGGCGCCATCGTGGTCCTGTTCCCCATTTACGTCACCATCGTCAACTCGCTGCTCGTCCCCGACCAGCTGGTCCAGCAGCCCCCACCCCTGTTCCCCACCAGCCCGCAGTGGCACAACTACGTCGCGGCGTGGACCTCCGGCTCGATGTCCAAGTACATGGCCACCTCGGCGATCATGACCGTGTCCATCGTGGTAGGCCAGCTCGTCACGTCGATCCTCGCCGCCTACGCCTTCGCCTTCCTCCGCTTCCCGTTCAAGCGCACGCTCTTCGTGATCTGCCTCGCCACGTTGATGATCCCGCTCGAGGTGACGTTCATCACCAACCTCGACACCATCACCACGCTGCACTGGTTCAACAGCTACGAAGGCCTGGCCGTCCCCTTCCTCGCGACGGGCTTCGGCATCTTCCTCCTGCGGCAGGCCTTCTTGCAGATTCCCCGCGACCTCCAGGAAGCGGCACAGCTCGACGGCTACGGCCATCTCCGCTTCATGACACGCGTGGCCGTCCCGCTCGCCCGCCCGTCACTGGCGGCGCTCGGGGTGTTCTCCTTCCTCGCCGCGTGGAACCAGTACCTGTGGCCGCTCGTCGCGACCGGCGGACAGGCGCCACTCAACACGGTCCAGATCGGGCTCAAGCAACTGATCGGCACCGAGGTCTCCCAGATCCCCGTGGCGCTCGCCGGTGCGGTCATCGCGTTCGTGCCACTCGTGATCTTGCTGCTCGTCTTCCAGAAGCAGCTCGTCCGCAGCCTCACGGCGGGTGCGGTCAAGTAGCACCGCCGGGATGCTAGGCAATAGACATGCGGACTACCCGCCTCACCCGACTCGTCGCTGCGACCGTGTTCTTGACGTCGGCCGCGACCGTCACCGCCACAACCATCGCGGCGGCCGGCGCGCCCGCCGCCGGTGCCGCCAGCCTGCCGAGCTGCAACCTCAAGGCCCTGAACAACCACAAGGGGGTGGTGGACATCACCTTCTGGAACTCCATGGTGCAGGCCAACGGGCAGACACTGGCCGCCATCACCAGCGCCTTCAACTCGTCACAGAGCAAAGTGCACGTGACCCTGGTCAACCAGGCCAGCTACGACGACACCTGGGAGAAGTACGAGGCGGGGCTCAGCAACGGCCAGCTGCCCGACGCCGTGCAGCTCGAAGACCAGCGCACGCAGGCTGCCATCGACACCCAGTCGTTCCTGCCCGTCCAGTCGTGCATGAACGCCGCCAAGTACTCCACGAGTGACTACCTCACCCGTCCCCTCAACTACTGGAAGGTCAACGGAGTGCAGTGGGCTCTCCCCTTCGCCGTCTCCGCGCCAATCGTGTACTACAACCAGAACGCCTTCACGAAGGCCGGCCTGAACCCGGCCGACCCGCCGACCACACTCCCCCAGATGCTCGCCGACGCCAAGGCGCTGAAGGCTTCGGGCAGCGGGATGGGACTCGTCCTCGACCCGTGGCACCTCGAGACCTGGCTCGCCACGGCGAACCAGCTGTTCGTGAACAACCAGAACGGACGTAGCAGCCGCGCCACCAAGGGCGTCTTCAACAACACGACCGCCGTCTCGATCTTCAACCAGCTCGACCAGCTGGTGCGTTCGGGCGACGCCACGACCAACCCGTCGTCGGGTCCCGACGAGTACGACAACCTGCTCGGCATCGGCAGCGGCAAGTACGGCATGACGATCGAGACGTCGGCGGCGCTCGGGACGGTGACCCAGTTGCTCTCGGGCGGTCAGTACGCCAACGTCAAGCTCGGCATCGGCCCGTTCCCCGTCTACAGCTCCTCGGTCAAGGGCGGAATCGAGCCGGGCGGCTCCGGCGTGTACATCTCGAACAAGGTGCCCGCCATCGACCAGGCCGCCGCCTGGGAGTACCTCTCGTACCTCTGCAACACCCAGAGCCAGGCCACCTGGGCCGCCGGCACCGGCTACATCCCGGTGCGCAAGTCCTCGGCCCAGACGGCGACGGTGCAGCACCTCTGGGTCACCAACCCCGGCTACAAGGTCGCCTACAACGAGATCAACAACGGCGTGAACGACGCCGCCACCCAGGGCTCGGTCATCGGCCCCTACGCGGACGTCCGCACCGACGTGGTCAACGCCGAGATCTCCATGTACACCCAGGGCGTGTCGCCGGCGAAGGCGGTGTCTTCGGCCGAGACGAACGTCAACCAGACGATCTCGAGCTACAACAGCCGGCTCTAGGTGGGATAGTTGTGCCAATGAGCTGATTCGCTGGGGGCGGCGGGCGCGAAGGGAGACCGACGGTGACGATCGAGGTGGCTCGCCGCTTTGAGCAGATCAGCCCCAAGTCCTACGAGCACCCCGCGGACAAGGCCGCTACTTCCGCACTGCACACCGTGCCGCTGCTCGACACGGTCATCAAGCGGCTGACCGATCTGGGGCATGAGCGGCGACTGCGCCAGATCGTGATGGGCAACGCTATTCGACTCGGGCCGAACCAGGTTCCCGACGCCTGGGCCGCCTACGTCCGCTGCGCCGGCATCCTCGACATCGCCGACGTGCCCGACCTGTACCTCATCAACAGCCCCGACATCAACGCCATGACGATCGGCGCGAGGACCCCCATCGTCATCGTGAACTCAACCATGCTGCGCTCGTTCGACACGAAAGAGGTCGAGACGGTTCTCGGCCACGAGCTGGCCCACGTCCTCTCCGAGCACTACTACTACACGACCGCCCTGGTCCTCCTCGGCCAGTTCCTCCAGGGAGCACTGCCGCGCTCGCTCCTCCTCGGTCTCCCGGTGCGCGCCATGTACCTCGCACTCTTGGAGTGGGCCCGCGCCGCCGAGCTCACGGCGGACCGCGCGGCCGCGCTGGTGATGAACGACCCGCTGCAGCCATGCCGGGTCCTGATGCAGCTCGCCGGTGGGTCGGTGCCGGGCATGAACTTCGACGCGTTCTTGCAGCAGGCAAACGACTACGAGAGCGAAGACGACCTCTTCTCGCGCCACACGCGGTTCTGGTCGGAGCTCAACCTCACCCATCCGGTGGCCGTGCGCCGGGTGAAAGAGCTCATGGAGTGGGTCCACACCGGCGCCTACGACCGCATCTGCGATGGCGACTACACCCGCCGGGGCGAGGAGCCACCACCCTCGGAGGAATTCGAAGATGCCGTGTCCCACTACCGGGAGCGCTTCGCCCGGATCCTGGACCGGGCGGCTGGCGGCGTCCAGGAGCTGGGCCGCCGCCTCGGCAGCTGGCTCGAGCGCTTTCAGAACGCGGCGCCTGGGGACACGGACCTGGGCGACGACGAGGACTTCGACGAGGAGCCGGTCGGCGACGACGACTGAGGAGCCGGTCGGCGAATGACGACTGAGGAGCCAGGCCGGCGCCGCGCCCGGCAGTCGGCCGTTCCCCACTAGGCCGAAAGTCACACCTTCGCCCGAGAACCGCCATTGTCGCGGACCGGTTGGATACCATCGCCCAAGGGACCGATTTCCGCGCTTCGCCACTGACGCGCGGTGGAGGAACACACATTGGCGATGCAGGAGAGCGACACGGTAGGGACCGCCGCCTACCGCGCCGTGTTCGAGCACGCCACCGACGGCATGCTCTTCGCGGCGGCCGACGGGCGCATCGCGGCCGCAAACCCCGCGGCGTGCGCCATGCTCGCTATGACGGCCGAGGAGCTCTGCTCCCTGGCCTACGACGACCTCATCGACCCCGAAGACCCGCGCTGGCAACTGGTGCGGGCAGAACGCGATCGCACGGGGTCCTCCGTCGGGGTGGCGCGCCTGCGGCGCGGCGACGGTCGCTTCGTCGAGCTCGAGACCACCAGCGGGCGCCTGCACAGCACCGATGGCTCGATCCGGCTCTTCAGCATCCTGCGTGACATCACCAGCCGGGTCGAGATCGAACGCGAGATGGAAGAGCTGAGCGCCCAGCTGTTGGCACTTTCGAGGACCGACGAGCTGACGGGCTTCCAGAACCGGCGCGGCCTGACTGCCGGCGGGACGAAGCTGCTCCAGCTCGCCGACTCGCAGAGCGGTGAGGTTCGCATGCTCTTCGTCGACGTCGGCAATGTGAAGGAGCTCAACGAGCGGGTCGGACACCACGCCGGGGATGCCGCGCTCCAGGCCGTCGCACGCGCGCTCACCGTGACGTTCCGCAAGGTCGACGTGCTGGCCCGCATCGGCGGCACCGTCTTCCTGGCCGTGGCGCTCAACCTCGACGCCGCGGAGTGCGACACGATTACGAGGCGCATCACCGAGCACCTCGCGGCGCCCGAGACCACCGAATTCGTCGGCGCTCCCGTGGATGTGTCCTTCGGCTGGACCACGCGGCCGGCCGGGACGCGCTTCACGCTCGACGAGATGGTCGCCCGCTCCGACCGGGCCATGCTCGAGGCCCGCGACGCCCGTCGGGCCGCGACCGCCTCCGGCAGGCACGCGGCCGACCCCGCCTAGAACTGCCCACGTCGTCCCAGGTCAGAGGCACAATACCGTGAGGCAGGGCATACCCGACTAATCCGAGTTTATTTAGAATCCCGCGTGTATTAGTTTGGCGGGATGCAACGAACGAGCCCTCAACGGTCCGCGCCCTCTGCCGGCCCGACCACATCCACGACCTGGCACACCCGACAGCCCTGGCACATCAGGCACACCGGGCGCCGTGCCGCCGCCATCGGGACTCTCGCCGTCGCGAGCCTCGCCCTCTCCGCCCTCCCCGCCGGGGCCCAGGGTGGCACGGTGAACCTCGTCGCCTACTCGACGCCCAAGCCCGCCTTCACGGTGCTGGCCGCCGACTTCGCCAAGACCAAGGCGGGCGCGGGCGTCAGCATCTCGCCTTCCTTCGGACCCTCGGGCACCCAGGCCACCGCGGTGGCCGACGGGCTGCCGGCCGACCTCGTCAACTTCTCCCTCGAGCCCGACATGGACAAGCTCGTCAAAGCCGGCCTCGTGTCGAGCAGTTGGGACAACAACGCAACCAAGGGCATCGTGACCGATTCCATCGTGTCCTTCATCGTGCGTCCCGGGAATCCCAAGCACATCACCAGCTGGGCTGACCTCGTGAAGCCGGGCGTGCAGGTCATCACGCCCAACGTCTTCAGCTCGGGCAGCGCGAAATGGAACATCATGGCGGCCTACGGGGCCGAAGTGAAGCAGGGCAAGTCCCCCGCGCAGGCCCAGGCCTACCTCTCCCAGCTCCTCCACCACGCCGCCGCTCAGCCCTCGAGCGCCAGCGCCGCGCTGCAGACTTTCCTCTCGGGCCAGGGCGACGTGTTGCTCGACTACGAGGACGACGCGCTGTACGCCAAGAAGCAGGGCGAGCCGGTCCAGATCATCACACCGCCCCAGACGATCCTCATCCAGAACCCGATCGCGGTGACCAAGACCGCCAGCCCGGCCGCCAAGGCGTTCCTCAGCTACCTGCTCTCCCCCGCCGGCCAGACGGTGTGGGGGCAGCAGGGGTATCGACCGGTCCTCCCGAGTGTGGCGTCGAAGTTCAACTTCCCCAAGCCCAAGACGCTCTTCACGATCGGCAGCCTCGGCGGCTGGACGGAGGTGAACACGAAGTTCTTCGATCCCCAGACGGGCATCGTGGCCAAGGACGAGCAGTCGCTCGGCGTCTCTACCGCCAGCAGCTAGCGGGGTCGTACGCGTGGGTGCAGCGGTCGCCGACCTGGGACTCCCGGGCGGCCAGCCGTCCGCGCCCGCCAACCGCAGGCCAGGGCGCAGCGTGTGGCGTCGTCGTCCCCGTGCGGCGCAACCTGCGGCGCTGGCCACGGCGGGCCGGGTGGCCCGGAGCACCGGTGGCCCGGCTCTCGCCGTCACCTACATCACGCTGCTCGTCCTGCTCCCGGTCGCGGCGCTTCTCACCAATGCGTTCAGCGGCGGCTGGAGCGCCTTTTGGGCGGCCATCACCGAGCCCGAGGCCGTCGCCGCGCTCGAGCTGACGCTCGCCTTGTCGGCGATCGTGGCAGTCGTCAACTCAGTCGCCGGCCTCGCCATCGCCTTCGTGCTCGTGCGCGACGACTTCCGGGGTAAGAGCCTGCTCAGCGCCGTGATCGACCTGCCGTTCGCGTTGCCGACGATCGTGGCCGGCCTCACCCTGTTGGCGCTCTACGGTGCCGACAGTCCCTTCCACGTGAACCTGGCCGGCACCCGGCTCGGCATCGCCGCCGCCCTGCTCTTCGTGACGCTGCCCTTCTGCGTCCGCAGCGTGCAACCCGTCCTCGCCGAGCTCGATGCAGAGATAGAGGAGGCCGCCTCCTCCCTCGGCGCCACGCCGCGCCAGGTGCTGCGCCGCATCCTCCTGCCGAGCGTCATGCCGGCGGTCCTCGCAGGGATGGGCCTCGCCTTCGCCCGCGCCGTCGGCGAGTTCGGTTCGGTCGTGCTCATCTCGGGCAACCTGCCGTTCAAGACCGAAGTCGCCTCCGCGTTCATCTACAACCAGTACCAGGGCGGCGAGTTCTCGGCCGCCAGCGCGGTGTCCGTACTCCTCGTCGTCATCGCCCTGCTCGTGCTGCTCGCGATCGGCTGGCTCCGACGGCGCTTCGACGTGGCGGAGGCCGCGTGAACCGCGCGCGCTGGCGCCTGCCACTCCGCGTGGGCGTGCTCGCCTACCTGGCCGTGCTCATCCTCTTGCCCGTCGGGTTCGTGTTTTTCCGCGCCTTTCAGCACGGACTCGGCGCGGCGTGGGATGCGTTCACCGCGCCTGACGCGCTCCACGCGCTCTGGCTGACGCTCCTCGTGGCGGCCATCGCCGTCCCGCTCAACACCGTGTTCGGGGTGGGGGTTTCGCTGATCTTGGCCCGCCACCGCTTTCCCGGGGCGTGGCTGCTCGATGCCCTCGTGGACATCCCGCTCGCCATCTCGCCGGTCATCATCGGCCTCGGACTGATCCTCGTGTACGGCAAGACGGGCTGGTTCGGCAATTGGCTGGCTGCCCGTGGCATCAACGTCATCTTCTCGTTGCCAGGCATCATCATGGCCTCCGCGGCGGTGTCGCTCCCCTATGTCGTGCGCGAGGTGCTGCCAGTGCTCCAGGAGATCGGGACCGACCAAGAACAGGCGGCGCGCACGCTCGGCGCCCGGCCACTCTCGGTGTTCCGGCGTATCACCTTGCCCAACATCCGCCGCGGCCTCGCGTACGGGGTGACGCTGACCACCGCCCGGGTCCTCGGCGAATTCGGTGCCGTCGCCATCGTGTCGGGAAACATCACAGGCAAGACGCAGACGCTCACCTTGTTCATCTCCACCAGCATCGACAACCTCGACACCACGAGTGCATACGTCGGCGCCGTCGCCCTGTGCCTCGCCGCCCTCCTGGTGCTCGCGGTGCTCACCCTGACGGATCGCCGTCGGGCCGACTGGCACACGAAGGCCGCGCTGTGAGCATCCACGTCGAAGGTATCTCGAAGCGCTTCGGTGACGCTGTCGCGCTCGACGGCGTCTCGCTCGAGGTCGAGACGGGCTCGCTGACGGCGCTGCTCGGCCCGAGCGGCGGCGGGAAGTCGACGCTGCTCCGCATCATCGCCGGGCTCGATGCGCCCGACGTGGGCACGGTGCGCATCGACGGGGAGGACCTGACGGCCACCCCGGCCCGTAGTCGCGGCGTCGGGTTCTGCTTCCAGCACTATGCACCGTTCCGCCACCTGACCGTCCGGCGCAACGTGGCCTTCGGCCTCGAGATCCGGCACCGGCCCAAGGCTGAGATCAAGGCCCGCGTCGACGAGCTGCTCGAGCTGGTGGGCCTGGCGCACCTGGGCGACCGCTACCCCTCGCAGCTTTCCGGCGGCCAGCGCCAACGCATGGCGCTGGCGCGCGCGCTGGCGATCGAGCCCAAGGTGTTGCTGCTCGACGAGCCCTTCGGGGCCCTCGACGCCCAGGTGCGTACGCAGCTGCGCCAGTGGCTCCGCGACCTGCACGACACGCTGCACGTGACGACCGTGTTGGTCACCCATGACCAGGAGGAGGCCATGGAGGTGGCCGACCGCCTGGCCATCATCAACCACGGCCACCTCGAGCAGGTGGGCACTCCGGCAGACATGTACGACCATCCGTCCAACGAGTTCGTGCTGACCTTCCTCGGCCCCGCCACCCGCTTGGGTGGTGAGTGGGTCCGGCCCCACGACCTGGCCCTGCACCACGACCAGGGCGAGGGCGCCCGGCCGCTGCCCGGCGCCGTGCCCGGCACGGTGAGCCGCGTCACCCATCTCGGCTTCGAGGTCAAAGTCGATGTCGCGCTCGACGATGGCGCGTGCTGGGTGCAGCTCAGCCGCGGAACGGCGGCGGACCTCGGTCTCGCAGCGGGGCAACGCGTCTGGGTGGTCCGGACCGACGGGCCGGCCACGCCCGAAGCGCCCGAAGCGCCCGAAGCGCCCGAAGCGGCCGGTAGCAACGGTTCCGAAACGGCGTCCGCGCGCGCGACGGCGGGCGCACCGGATGCGGCACGCCCGCCGTCACCTGTCCGGACCTAGCTCCGGCTGTCGCCGGGGAAGTGCACCAGGTCCTGTTTGCGGTTGCGGTGCAGAACGGGGTCGGCGAGACCCTGCCGGATCCCCCCTGCGCCGCTGATTGATTACTCGCTCAATTGAGCGCGTCTACGGCGACCGCGTGGCGGTCAGTTGATCGTCAGCGGAGACCCGGGTGGGAACGAGAAGTTCCCGTTCGCGTCGATGCAGACCTCACCCGAGTAGTTGCCGGGAATCGGCTTGGCCGACTTCGTGGTGTCAGCCGTGACCTGGCCGGTGAACGTCTCGTCCCCGCCTGCACCGGCGGTCGGCGAGCAGTCCGTCCCGCTGCCGAGCGTGGGCGATCCGAAGGTGGTCGTCTTCCCGTTGGTCCACGGCACCGTCCCGCCGCTCGCCAACAGAGTGATCGAGAGCTTCTTCGACTTACCGCCGGTGTTGCCGTTGCAGCCCTTGAGTTGAATCTTCATGGTGGTGTCGGCATTGCCCTTGGCTTTGGTGCACGTGATCGTCTTGACCGCGGCGCTGGCGGGGCTGGCAGAGAACACGATGGCGCCGCCAATCGGCAGAGCCAGCGCGACGGCCGCTGAGAAAGTCAGCCGAGTAATGCGTGATCGGATCATTGGTATGGAATCCCTCCTCTTATTTGCTTTATTTGCTGTCGGATGCGGGGCGTCTGCGCCACGCATCCAACGTCTCTTTCCCCTT
Source organism: uncultured Acidimicrobiaceae bacterium (assembly GCA_963725895.1). Taxonomy (GTDB): domain Bacteria; phylum Actinomycetota; class Acidimicrobiia; order Acidimicrobiales; family RAAP-2; genus Bog-473. The sequence continues at coordinate 1,362,851 of CAVSAJ010000001.1, forward strand.
TGTTGGCGGGCCATGCGCGTCTCTGACGCAAACGTCAGGTAAACGAAGGTTTGTTTACCGACACCCCCGTTTCGGGCTACGACAACGTGAATGGACGACAACACATACGCGCCGGAGCACACACGGGCCAGTCTTCAGAAGTGCACCGCCTGGTGCAGCGGCGCCGCGTCCTGCCGCCGACGGCTCTCGTCAGGCCGGATTGCGGAGAGCCGGCAAGAGGCGCTTCGCCTCACGCTGCGCGTCGAGCACGCTCTGCAGCTGCGAGAGCTCACCCACGGCGTCCTCGTCCGACACCAGATTCCGCCGTTCCTCGGGGTCCCGAGTGAGGTTGTGCAGTTCGTAGAGCGGTTCGGCGGCCGGGGCCAGAAACGGATTGGCCGCAACGCCGTGCGCGGCGTTCCACTCGTCCAGCCGCTCGTAGTAGTGGTTCAGCTTCCAGAGCTCAGCTGCGCCGCCGTCGCCGGTCGGGAGCTCCGTGATCACCGATTCGACACGCGACGGATTGTCGACGCTGACGAAGGGCTCCCCGCTGAAGAGCCCGCTCTGGGTGATCCCGCGAGAGACGTCGTCCTCGGTCATGAAGTAGACGGGCTCGGCCACCTCACCGGGCGCCCCGGACCCACGAACGACAGCGCTCAAGTCACGCCCGGGTAACCGATGGGCTTCGTCATGGTGCGCCGACACACCCTCGAGCGCGCGCTCAGCATCGATCCCGGCCAGGCCCAACAGGGTCGGGACGAGGTCGATGTGGCTCGTCGGCATCGTCACCCCGGCCTCGCTGCGCCCCACGCCGGGACCCCGCACGATCAGCGGCACCCGCACTGCCTCGTCGTACGCGTTGTACCACTTCTGCACGAGCCCGCCATGGGCGCCGGCGAGGTCGCCGTGGTCGGAGGTGAACGCGACGATGGTTTCGTCTGCCATGCCCGCGTCGTCGAGCGCCTCGAGCACGCGGGCGATGGCCCGGTCGGCCAGCTTGTGGAGGTAGTAGTACAGGCGGCGATAGGCAAGGTCGGCCGGCTGGTCGTAGAGAATCGCCGGCCATACCCGCAACCAGTCCTCCTGGCACGGGGGGCGTCCGGCGAATGAATCGCGCTGCGACGGCGCCTCGTCGACGTCGGGCACCGTGTCGTCCGGTGGCGACATGTGCAGGAGCTGCTCCCAGCCGAATCCGGCGAAGGCGATGTCGTGCGGGTTCACGAAGGACGCGACGGCGAGCCAGGGCCCGTCGTGGCGCGCCGCGGCGAGCTCGTCGAAGAGCTCGACGACCTGAGTGGCGAAGACGCCGTCGCGGACCACCCCGGCGTCAGCGCGCGCCGCGCCGTGCGGCTCGCGGCCGATCCAGCCGGAGAAGCCGTAGGGGTCGAGGCGGTCCGCCCGCCGATAGGCGTCCACCGCTGTCGCAATCAGGTTCCCGTCGCCGTCTGACGCCATCAACGACTCGTGGCTGCCCGGGACCAGCAGGTCGGCGTGCGAAATGTGCCACTTGCCGCGGTAGTGGGTGCGGTAGCCGCCGGCGCGGAACCAGTCCCCGAGCGTCGGCACCGAGTCGGGGTCGAGCCAGTGCATGCCCGGATCCGTGGCCTTCTTGGCGAGGCCGTCGGTCTGCGAGGACCCGTGCAAGGAGGGGTACTGGCCCGTGAAAAGCGTCGCTCGGCTCGGGAGGCAGGCCGTCGAGCCGGCATAGTGACGGTGGAACTCGAGACCGTCGGCGCGCAGCGACTCTCGCGCGGGCAGCTGCTCGCGCCGGAAGCGAGCCACCGACTCGGACTCGTACGGGGGCGGGTAGCGCTCCTCGTCCGTCATGATCACCAGCAGATTGGGACGGTCCACCCGGATCCTCCAGCCCCCGCTCCGGCGGCACGCGCAGCCGAATGAGGCAGCAGAACCTACTGCGAGCGGGGCACCGCACTGTCCGCCCACCGCAGCCCACCACAGCCCACCCACCCGACGGCCCGTCCCTCCTCTGGACAACGTGCTCACAACCGAGAGCCCTCGACCCGCCCGCCGGCGACCGAAACCGGTCCCTGACACCGGTGCTGCAACCCGGCCGCATCACGTTTCCCCAGGCCACGACCCATGCCTGGGGCTCGTCTCCTCCCGTCTCGGAGGCGTCCGACATCGAGTCCCCAGCGGAGGTTAAGGAGAGAGACATGTTGCACACACGCATGGGACACGAGGTCCGTAGCGTGTCCATGCGATGGACCAGGCGGAACAGACCTGCGCGGGATCGACCGCGGCTCTGACGCGGCATGCCCAGACAGAGCGCACCGTGGGTGCTCCGACGGCGCGCGCCCGCACCTCCACGCACGAGTCGCGCTGCAAAGATCTGCCTCGCAGTCGGCGGCCATGACCGATACGAGCTCCAACCAGGCCGCCGCGGCCGCCGCCGCTACCGCGAGCCCCGACGCCGACGCGCACGCGGACGACCCCACGCACACTACGACCAGGACCACGACCACCGGCACCGCCACCGCCACACCGGACACCGGCGCCGCCATCCAGTCCCGGGCTTTGCGGGGCGCCTCGTTCCTCTTCGGCCGTGAGGGCATCGGCGCGGTCGTGCGCCTGATCGGCGTGATCATCACCGTGCGCGAGATAGGCCCGAGCGATTACGGCATCTTCACCGCCGCGGCGGCGTTCGTCGCGGTGGTCGTGACCATCTGCCAGATGGGAGCCGAGATCTACCTCATTCGGGTCAAGGACGAGCCAACCAAACGCCTGAACAACGAGGTGTTCACCCTGTTGCTCGTCACGTCGGTGGCGGCGACGCTCATCTCCATCGGGCTCTCCTTCGCCCTGCTGCCGCTGCTGCGCCCGGTCGGCGTCGCGCTCCCCCTCCGGGTCCTGCTCCTCTGCGTGCCGATCAACGTGCTGTGGGCGCCGGCACAGGCGCACATCGAACGGCGCTTCGACTACAAGAAGATGGGGATCCTCGAGCTCGGTGGCGACTGCGTCCTCTACGCCACCGCCGTGCCGCTCGCGATCTTGCACTTCGGCGCCTGGTCTCTCGTCATCGGCTACTTCGCCTGGCAGAGCTTCCTCCTCATCGGCAGCCTCGTCCTGTCGGGCTTACGACCTCGCTGGGCCTGGTCGACAGCGACGTCGAGGGATGTCATCCGCCACGGCACCTCGTACTCGACCGCGTCCCTGTTCTCGAACATGCCCCCGGTGGTCAACGCGCTCGTGGTCGGGACCTTCGTGGGCGCGGCCGGCGTCGGCTACGTCTCCTTCGCACGGAACCTCGTGACGACTGTCGGCTTCGCCAAGCGCTGCGCGTACCGGTTGGGCATCGTGACCATGGCGCAGATCAACCGGGACGACCCCGGCCTGTTCAGGCAGGGCCTCGAGCGCGGCTCCTTCCTGCTCACGCTCGCGCTGGGCGTGCCGTTCGCCATCTTCGGCCTGGCGGCGCACTGGATCATCCCCGACCTCTTCGGCCACGAGTGGGCCGCTGCGCTGCCCATCTACTGCCTGCTGTCGCTCGCCTTCGTGCTGGGCACCGTCTGGCAGGTCGAATCGTCGCTCTTCTACGCCCTCGGTCGGAACTCGGTCGTCGCTGTGACCACCTTCTTGTCGGTGCTCGTCCTGACGGTGCTCTCCGTGGGCATGGTCAAGCTGTGGGGTGTCAACGGCTTCGGCATTGCCTCGGTGTTGGCGATCCTCGGCTACCTCTACGGCGAACTCAAGATGCGCAAGATCGCCGACTACTCCATGAGGCTGACCGTCCTCGTGTCGCTGATCCTGGCCCCCTCGATGTTCATTCCGATGGTGCCTCCGCCGGTCGGATTGGCCCTCCTCACCCCGTGGGTGCTGTTCCTGGCCGTCAAGCCGTTGCGCACCCAGATCCCTGTGTTGTGGCGCTCGCTGCTCCACGCGCTGGGGGGATCGGCGGCACTGGCATGACGACCGTCCCGACCCCCTCGGCCTGCCGCGTGGGCGTGGACCTCGCCGCCGTCAGCGACGTGGAGGCTGCCCTCGACGCCCACGGCGAGCGCTACCTGCGGCGGATCTTCACCCCCCATGAGCTGGACTGTTGCCGCAGATCCGGCGGCTGGTCCACAGAATCGCTGGCCGCACGCTTCGCAGCCAAGGAAGCCACCATCAAGGTGCTCCAGCCGGAGGGTCATCAGCCCGATTGGAACAGTATGGAAATTCGGCGCCAGCCTGGCGGCTCCTGCGCGCTGTCCCTCTCAGGCACGGCGGCGGCCATGGCCGAGGGGGCCGGGATCACCTCCCTGGCCCTCAGCATGACCCACGAAGGGGCCTACGCAGCAGCCGTAGTGTTCGCCTTGTGCGGGTCACCGCCCGATGCCGCCCTAAATCTCCCTGGCGGCGTCGGCCTGGGAGTGCTCGAATTCGCAGCAGTCAATGAAAGGAAGAAAGCAGATGCCTGAGTCCTCGCACAGCTACGAGGCGCGAGTCCGCACCACGCTGGCCGAGCACGCACGGCTGCCCGTGGATGTCGAGACGATCCAGGTCTACGACGACTTGTTCCAGGCCGGTATGACCTCGCACGCCAGCGTCAACGTGATGCTCGCCCTCGAGGAGGAGTTCGACATCGAGTTCCCCGAAGAGATGCTTCAGAAGTCGACGTTCGAGTCGATCGAGGCGATCTGCACCTCAATAGGCAGTCTCAGCACGATTGGAGATCCGGTATGAGCGCGACGCAACTCCACGGATCCGAAGCCGCCGCCCGGGCCGCCGCGATCGCAGCCGAGGTGACCGCGCCCGCGGCCGACGACGTCGACGCCCGGTCGCGCTTCCCCTTCGAGACCTTCGAGGCCTTGCAGGCGGCCGGCCTCCTCAGCACGCTCATCCCCATCGAGCACGGCGGCATGGGCGCCTCGCTCTCCGAGGCGGGCGACACCGTCACCGAGCTCGCGAAGGCGTGCTCGTCGAGCGGAATGATCCTGGCCATGCACCACCTCCAGGTGGCTTGTGTCGTCCGTCACGGACACACCACCGCCCTGCAGGAATTCATGGCGGAGGTCGCCGGCGAGCAGCTGCTCCTCGCCTCGGCCACCACCGAAGTCGGCGTGGGCGGCAACACGCGGGAGAGCATCTGCGCGGTCCATCCGCACGAGCACGGCTTCGAGCTCGAGAAGGCGGCAGGGGTGATCTCGTACGGCTCCTACGCCGACGCGGTGCTGGCCACGGCCCGCCGCAACGAGGACTCGCCGGCCAATGACCAGGTGCTCGTCGTCTGCCGGGCGCCGGGTCTCAGCCTGGAGCAGACAGGCGAGTGGAACACCCTCGGCATGCGCGGCACCTGCAGCCCAGGCTTCGCGCTGCGGGCGACTGGCTCGCGGGACATGATCCTGCCGGTCCCCTTCGGCGAGATCTCCGAGCGCACGATGCTCCCGGTCTCCCACGTGCTCTGGGCCTGCGTCTGGCGCGGCATCGCGTGGGCCGCGGTCGAGCGCGCCCGCTCCATGGTGCGGGCCGAGGCCCGCAAGAACGTCGACGTGCTGCCCAAGGGCGCGCCCGCCCTGGCCGAGCTCGTGCTCCAGCAGCGCCAGCTCGAGGCCCTCGTGCAGGACGCCCTCGACGAGTTCGACCGGCTCAATGCCTCGAGCGGCGCCGGGGTGCCCATGTCGTTCACGATCGCCATGAACACGCTCAAGGTCGCGGCCTCACGCCTGGTCGTTGAGATCGTGTCGGGCGCGCTCATGCTCTGCGGCATGGCGGGCTACTCCCATGGCACGCCCTACAGCCTGGGGCGACAGCTGCGGGACGCCTACAGCGCCACCGTGATGATCAACAACACACGGCTCTTGGATGCCAACGCACACATGCTCACGATTTCAAAGGGGTGAACGATGAGCGAAACACGTGATTTCGGCGCCACTCTCGTCGAGGCGGGCTATCTCTTTCCGACCGGCATCCGCGGGGTGCTGGGACGGTCCTCGGAGTACGCGGACATCGCCAACGGACTGAACGCCCTGGTCGATGCGTGGGGCTCTGACCTCGGCGCGACGGGCATCCAATTCCCGCCCGTCGTCAACAGGGCCACCTTCGAGGAGACCGAATTACGTCCAGTCTTTTCCCGACCTGATGGGTGGGATCCACGTGTTCACGGGCGGCAACAAGGAGCACGCTGAGCTGCTACGGCGTTCGGAGTCCGGCAAGGACTGGTCCGAACTGCTCGAGATGTCCGACATGTTCTTGGCGTCAGCGGCGTGTCACCCCGTGTACCCGATGTGTACGGGAACCTTGCCCAGGGACGGCCGCTACTTCAATGTCTCGAGCTACTGCTTCCGCCACGAGCCGAGCGAGGACCCGGCGCGCATGCAGACGTTCCAGATGCACGAGATCGTGTTCGTCGGCACGCCCGACGCGGCGCAAGAGCACCGCGACGCCGGGCTCGAGGTCGGCATCTCCATCCTGCGCCGGCTCGGCCTGGAGATGACCGTCATCCCGGCCAACGACCCCTTCTTCGGACGTCTCGGCACGGCCATGGCGACGAACCAGAAGGACGAGGTGCTCAAGCTCGAGGGCACGACGCCCATCGGGAGCCCCGACCACCCGGTCGCCATCATCTCGGGCAACTGCCACCGCGACCACTTCGGCAGCCCCTTCTCAATCGAGACCGACGACGGCACAACCGCGCACAGCGCCTGCGTCGCCTTCGGCGTCGACCGGATCACCCTCGCCCTCCTGTGGCACCACGGACTCGACCTCGAACGCTGGCCGGACGAGGTGAAGCAGGCGCTCCAGCTGTGAGGGTCATGCGGTGAGGGTCCTGCCGTGAGGGTGCAGATCCTCGATCTGGACCCGCAGGCCTACGAGTCCCATGTCGTCCATGCGGACGACCGCATGTGGCTCGAGTCGAACTGCGCGGCCGACCTCTGGATCGAGGTCCTGCACGCGCTCGGGCTCGAGCCGCTGGCGGCCATGGGGTTCTTGCTCAGCGCCGGCTTCGACGGGGAGCAGTGGCGCATGTTCAAGTTCTCCATGGAGGACGTGCGACGACTGTGGGGCATCGACGCCTACGAGGTGAACCTGTGGCGCGCGCTCCCCGCCCACCTGGCTGACCACGTCGCGCTCGGCCGCATGATCACCATCGACGTCGACGCGTGGTGGCTCCCAGACACCAAGGGCCTGACCTATCTGACCGCCCACCAGAAGACCACCGTGGCGGTCCAGATGATCGACGCCGACGCGGGCCGGATCGGCTACTTCCACAACGGCGGCTATTACGAACTCGGTGGGGAGGACTACGAGCGCCTCATCGCCGACGAGGCGCTGGCCGTCGTCCCTCCTTATGCCGAGGCGATCGATCTCGAGCACCTCCGGCAGGGGGAGGAGGTGCGTCCCCTGGCCGTCGAGCTCGCCCGCGAACACCTGGCCCGGCGACCCGCTGCGAACCCGGTCGGCGAGATGCGCAAGCGCATCGAGCACGACCTGGCCTGGCTCATCGAGGCCGGGCTCGACACGTTCCACCGCTACGCGTTCGGCTCGATCCGCCAGTGTGGTTCCAACGCCGAGCTGGCCGCCGACTACGTTGATTGGCTCGCCGGTGACGACGCAGAAGGCGTCGGCCGCGACGACGAGGGACGTGTGCCCGCGGCCCAGTCCTTCCTGACCGTCTCGAAGAAGGCGAAGGCACTCGAGTTCTTGCTCGCCCGCGCCCTGCGGGGCAAGCAAGTCGACCTGAGCGAGTCGATGTCAGAGATGGAGTCCGCCTGGGAGCACGCCATCGACGCGACGACTGCTCAGCTCCATGCCTGACCTGCTCCAAGACTCGACCTGGTCGTGTGCCCACACTCGTCCGGGCCTCCTCGAGACGGCGGATCCCTCGCTCCTCGACGCTTTGGAGTGGATCCGCGCCACCGTGCCCGGGACCGCCGCCGAGGCGCTCGCCGCGGCCGGCGCTCGTGACGTGGCGGACCACGACTACGACGGCGAGGACTGGTGGTTCCGTTGCCGCTTCCACGGTGCCCCCGGGGCCTGGCAGCTGCACCTCGGCGGCATCGCGACGCTGGCCGACGTCTGGGTCAACGGCACGCACGTGGCCCGGACCGAGAACATGTACCTGCGGTCTTCGGTCACTCTCGACGGTCTCGGCGGCGAGAACGAGCTCGTCATCCGTTGCGAGGCGCTTCGCCCCGCCCTGGACGCCCGGCGCCCCCGAGCCCGCTGGAAGACGACCCAGGTCGAAAACCACACCCTCCGCTGGTTTCGCACGAACCTCCTTGGCCGGGTCCCGGGATGGGCCCGCACCCCGCGCACCGTGGGCCCCTGGAGACCGGTCGCGATCACCCAAAATGACGGCCCGTTGGACGCCGTCGGCGACGCGTTCGTTCACGCCTCGTGTGACGGTGACGGCGGCCGGGTCGACGCCGCGCTCCGCTTCGCCGCGCTGCCGGATTGGGCCGGCGACACCGGCCAGGAGCCGCCGGTCCTGGTCTGCCTCGGCCGCGAGGCCCCTTTAGAGGTCCTGCAGCACGACGACGGTGTGACCGTGCGGGCAACGCTGCCCGTTGCCGGGTTCGAGCGCTGGTGGCCCCACACCCACGGTCCCCAGCCCCTCTACGACGTGAGCGTGCGCATCGGAGGCGCGTCCCACCGGCTCGGGCGGGTCGGGTTCCGCACCGTCGAAGTCGACCGCTCCGACGGCGGCTTCACCTTCGTCGTCAACGGCGTGCCGATCTTCGTCCGGGGGGCGAACTGGTTCCCTCCGGACCCCGTCAGCTTCCGGTCGAGCGAGGAGGACGTGCGGCGCCGCCTGACGCTCGTCCGCGACGCCAATCTCAACATGGTGCGCGTCCCGGGGACCACCGCCTATGCGGACCGGTCGTTGCTCGACGCGTGCGACGACCTCGGCGTCTTGCTCTGGCAGGACTGCATGTTCGCCTTCATGGATTATCCGGACGACGAGGCATTCGTCGCCGGCGTCGGTGCGGAGCTGCGGCAGGCTTTTGCGGAGCTCTCGGGCCACGCCTCTCTTGCCATCGTGTGCGGCAACCAGGAGGTCGCCGAGATCGCCGCCATGAACGGCGGCACGCAGCGGGGCTATACGTCGGAGTTGTTCGACTCGTTCATCCCGTCGCTGACCGCAGCGTTGCTGCCCGGCGTCGAATTCGTCGCCTCGAACCCCACGGGCGGCGAGCCGCTCTACCGTCCGGACACCGGGGTGAGCCAGTACTTCGGTATCGGTGGCTACCTGCGGCCCCTGGGCGCGCTGCGCCGCGACGACGTCCGCTTCGCCGCCGAGACCCTGTGCTATGCCACCCCGCCCGAACCTGAAGCTGTGATCCGCCTGGGTGGCGCCAACATCGCTGTGCAGGACCCACGATGGAAAGAGGGCGTGCACCACGACCCGGGCCGCTCCTGGGACATGGACGACGTGCGCTCCTTCTACGTGCGTGAGGTCTTCGGGGTCGACCCGCTCTGGGAGCGCTACTCCGACGCCGAGCGGGCGCTCGACTTGGGCCGCGCCACGAATGCCTTCTTGATGCAGACCGTCTTCAGCGAGTGGCGCTGCAACGAGCGGGCCGGCGGCGGACTGGTGCTGGGCTTCAACGACGTCGCTCCCGGCGCCGGCTGGGGTCTGGTGGACGTGACGGGCGAACCCAAGGCACCATGGTTCGCCATGCGGCGTGTCTCGGAGTCGATCTGTGTGCTCATGATGGACGAAGGGCTGAACGGGCTCTATGCCCATGTGTTCAACGACACGGCCGAGGCCTTCACGGGCGAGCTCGCGGTGCAACTCTTCACCAACGGCGAGACCATGAGCGAGGAGGCCGTCCACCCGGTGAACGTCAAGGCGCGTGACAGCCTGGTCGTGAGCCTCACCAACCTCTTCGACGAGTTCACCGACCTCAACTACGCCTACCGCTTCGGGCCACCGAAATACGACGTCATCGCCGTCACGCTCAAGGACGAGGCCGGCTTGGTACGCTCCGACGACGTCGCACTCCCCCTGGGCCAGGCCCGGTCGGTCGAAGGCGACGTCGGCCTCAGCGCCGTCACAATCTCCTCGGGCGCCGAGCCCCGGCTGCGCGTCACCACGCGCCGCTTCGCCCAGTGGGTGTCGGTCAACGCGCCCGGCTATCGGCCGTCAGACTCGTGGTTCCACTTGCCCCCCCGGTCGGAGCGCGTGATCACGTTGTTCGACGGTGATCCGTCCCGCCCCCCACGCGGCCGGGTGCGGGCGCTCAATTCCACCGTGGCGGCCGTCATCGCTCCCGAGGAGAGAGCGTGACCGCCGCGACGCCCGCGGCAACGAAGCCCACACCGCTGTACTTCGGACCGGCGGACCGGCCGCTCTTCGGCTGGGTGCACCAGCCCGGCGACGGGCTCTCCCGGGGAGCCGTCGTCTTGTGCCAGCCGCTCCTGCGCGAATACATCAGCGCCCACTGCACGTTCCGCATGTTGGCCGAGGAACTCGCGACGCGCGGCATCACCGCGATCCGCTTCGACTACGACGGCACCGGCGACTCCGCCGGAGAGGGTTCGGACTCCGGACGGGTCGAAGCCGCCCTCGCCTCGATCGCGCACGCCCTCGATCTGGCGCGCAGCCTTGGCTCAGGTCCCCTCGCCCTGGTCGGCATGCGCATGGGTGCCCTGCTCGCCGCCGGTGCCGCGCAGGCCTGCGGTTCCGTCACCGGCCTCGTGCTGTGGGATCCGTGCGGCTCAGGACGCGACTTCCTGCGCGAGCAGTCGGCCCTCTTCCGGCTCCTCTACGGCAAGACCCGTCCCGAGAACGGTGGGACCGAGGTGGCGGGCTACGTCCTCAGCGCCGACACCGTCCACGAGCTCACGGCGCTCGTTGCGCCGGCCTCCCTCCCATCCGTGGAGCGCGCGCTGATCCTCGACCGGACCAACCGTCCCGCTGAAGGGACGTTCGGTGTCGACGCCAGCCGGATCGAGCGCACGGTGGCCGCGGGACAGACCGAGCTCATGGACGTCGAGCCCTTCCTCAGCCAGGTCCCCACCGCGACCATCGAGACGATCGCCGGCTGGCTCGACGGCGTCCTGCCGGCGGCGCGCGCCGCGCAGCCACCGGCACCGCATCCCCGTACCGAGATGAAGGTGGCGGTCACCGACGGGTCGTCGGTGACCGAGCGCCTCGTCGCGCTCGGGCCGCACCAGCTGTTCGGGGTCGCGACCACCGGCGCAGGCCAACCCAAGGGACCACCGATCCTCTTTCTCAACAGCGGGCGGGATCCCCACACGGGGCCAAACCGCATGTGGGTCGAGCTGAGCCGCGCCTGGGCCGCCCTCGGCTTTCCCTGCTACCGCTTCGACTTGAGTGGCATCGCCGACAGCCCCGTGCGCCCCGGGCAGGTACGGAACCTCGTGCGCGCCGTCGAGGCTTTCGACGATGTCGTCGACGTCGTGAACGATGTGGTCCCGGCCTCGGCCGAGCACGCGGTCGCACCTGTCGTGCTGGTCGGCCTGTGCGCAGGCGCCTACCAGGCACTCGAGAGCGCCATCGACGTGCACCCCGCCTCGGTCCTCTCCATCAATCCCCTGCTGCGGTTCGAGCCGCCCGAGATCAAGTCCGGACCGCTCGATCCTCGGCGCAGGCTCTGCAAGCCCGTCGGCAACCTGCGGACCGTCTACCACTCGCTGCCCTCGTGGAAGGTCGTCCGTCTGGGCCGCAGGGCCTATCTGGCCCTCGCGCGGATGCGGTCCCACCAGCGCTCTCCGCTGGAGTGGCTCGAGGAGACGGCGGCGCACGGTACCGACATCCTCTCGATCTGCGGCGAGGCCGAGGCAGCGGTCTTCTTCGAGGGCGCACCAGCCGGCCGCACGACCCTCGAGGAAGAGCACTGCCGGATCGAGGTGATCGAAGATCTCGACCACGGGCTGATGTTGGCCCGCCATCGCTCGGAAATCACCGCTCTCCTCTCGGAGCACATTTCGTCGCTCTTCCTCCACGACGCGCACCGGCGCGGAAATCCGACCTCCGTCCAGCCGGACAACTCGCTTCTGCGGTCGTCTTGATCCGCGCCCGGGTCGCGCGTCAAGCTCGCGCTGCGGGCACGTTCACCACGCGCTCGCGCAGGCAAGCCCCAATCACTGAGCCAGGGCTCTCACCGATCACGCTCTCGCCGGCGTCTACGAGCCCGATGTCGTCGTCCTCGTCGGGCCGTTCGCTTTGTGGTCGCGTGCTCGTCACTCATTGATTACCCGGGCCAACGCAAGTGTCCAGCTGGGGATCGTGCAACCCCGCTCGGCGTGAATTGCACGCCCAGCGGGGTTGCGAATCAGAGGAATCCCACTACCTTGGTAGGTGAGATCTGACGTCGCCCCGTCCGGACCCCCCACGCTGGAGACCCATGACACTCGCCATCTCCCCCCAACGCCGTCCTACCCGCATGACCATCATCACGAAAGTCGCCGCCCTCCCGCTCGTCGTGGCGTGCGTTGCGGCTCTCTGTGTCGCACTGTCGGGCATTGGTCCGGCAGCCAACGTTGCCCCCGCGGCGGCGGCGAATGTGCCGCAAAGGGCGCTCGGTACCTACGACAGCTCGACGACGCCACCCACCAAACTGAAGGCTGCCCTCGGCGGCAAGCTGAAGTACGCCATGGACTTCCAGTCAGGAACGTCCTGGAGCACCATCACGGCGTCGAACTGGCCCTATCCCCAATGGAAGGGCACGGGCTACTCGATGATCTGGGGCATCCCGATGCTCCCCAACTCCTATAGCCCGAATTCCAACGTGTCCGATGCGGGCGGGAGCTGCTACGGGCTGACACAAGAGGCTGACGGCGCCTTCAACTCGGACTGGACGACGGTCGCGCAGGCCCTCATCTCGAACGGCTTCGGCTCGTCGATCGTCCGGCTTGGCTGGGAGTTCAACGGAGGGTGGTTCCCGTGGGCCGCCGGCGGCTGCCCCGCAGCATTCGTCGGCGCCTACCAGCAGATCGTCACCGTCATGCGGGCGGTGTCCGGTGCGAACTTCTCCTTCGAGTGGAACCCCACGGCCGGCGACATGGGGGTCGGCAACCTGGCCAACTTTTACCCGGGTAACTCGTTCGTGGACTATGTCGGGCTCGATGTGTACGACAACGCGTGGGCCGTCTATCCCGGCGCGCAGCCCGAGTTCAGAACGATCGAGACGGAGGACGACGGCTTGAACTGGCTCGCGTCCTTCGCGGCGCAGCAGGACAAGCAGATCGTCCTTCCTGAGTGGGGGCTCGGGTGGGGCGTGTGCGACGCGGGACAGCCAGTCGATGCGCCAAACAACTCGACATGCGGCGGCGACGACGCGATATTCCTCAACGACATGGCGTCGTGGATCAAGGCCAATAACGTCTTCGAGGCCACCTTCTGGGACTACGGCTCGTCGTCCATGGCCGGGTGCCCGAACGCCTGCACACCGATCACTCGGGCCGACGGCGACACCAACCCCATCCCCGCGGGCAACGTCAATTCGTTCGACGCCCTCGTGTCCGAATTCGGCTCAGGATCAACTGGACCTCCTCCACCCACCAGCACGACCACCACGACGACTGCGGGTGAGGTACCCAGTGTGTACGCGCTTCGACCGGCCGCGGGCGTCGAGGGAACGACGCTCACGATCTGGGGTCGCGGGCTGTCCGGGGCGACCGCGGTCGATTTCGGGTCAGTCCCGGGCACGATCGTGTCGACGTCTGACACGTCGATCGTCGTCACAGCTCCCGCCGGAACCCCCAAGTCGGTCGTCGACGTGCAGGTCACGGGTCCCGGCGGGACGTCGAGCGTCGTCACTGCGGATGAGTTCACGTACGCGCCGCTGGTCAGGTGGGTCACACCGGAGTCGGGGAGCGAAGCCGGCGGTACGCAGGTCACCATCAGGGGAGCGGGGTTCACCAACGCGACTACGGTCTCCTTCGGAGGCATCCCTGCCACGGTGGTCTCGATCAACTCCACCGCCAGGGAGATCACCGCCATCGCTCCGCCAGACCCCTCCGGCGGGGTGGTGGACGTCACCGTCACCGAGGGCGGCATTACCTCGAACACCGGCTCCGCCGATCAGTTCACCTACCAGTGAGGATGTGCGGTCTCACGACATCACTCCACCTGACACCGTTGCGAGCGGAACGCCGAGAACGGATCAAGTCGCCATTCAGTCACACCGCCGGTCTGCTGACGACTCCACATGGCTGATCGTGGTGATACCCCGGCGCACCCGGGACGCTGATCCCCCATCTGCATCCAGGGTGGAGATCGGCACTGGCATCCGGGAGCACGTGGCCCCAGACTGATGACATGTCCGCTCCGACTAGGTACGTCCGCAGCCGAGACGCACACATCGCCTTTCAAACCGAAGGTGAGGGCCCGCTCGACATCCTTGAACTGTCGAACGGGCTGAACATCTCGATCGACGAAACCTCTGACGAGCCGCACTGGGAACGCTACGTCCGTCGACTGAGCTCGTTCAGCCGTCTTATTCGCTTTGACATGCGAGGAGTGGGGCTGTCTGACCCGTTGTCCTCGTCCGAGGACCCTACCCTCGACTCAGTAGTCCAGGACGCCCTGGCTGTGCTCGACGGCGTTGAAGCCGGACGTGTGGCCGTGCTGGGTTCTGGGTTGGGCGGAGCCTTGGGAATCTTGCTCTCGGCCACGCATCCCCAGCGCGTCAGCGCATTGGTCTTGGTCAACACCACCGCACGCTGGCTTCGGGGCGATGACTACCCCTATGGGTTCCCCGCCGATGTGGTGGCCGAGTGGACCGAGGCGATCACCGATACGACTGAGGCGGCGGATGTACCCGAAGAGCTAAGCGACGCCGTGCTCTATGCAAGCAGCCTTGCATCGGATCCCACCTTTCGCGAGTGGTGGTCGCGGGCGTCACGACGTGGCGCGAGCCCAGCCGCCGCCCGCGTACTCGCCCGCATGCAAATGAACCTCGATGTTCGTGCGATTCTGTCGAGCATCTCCGTGCCGTCGATGGTCGTCCACCGCAGCGAGCAGTTCCTCTTGCCCATCGGACATGCGCAGTACCTAGCTGATCATGTCCCCGGTGCCCAGCTCGTGATCCTGCCCGGTTCTGACACTCTTCCCTTCTCGGGGAACGTCGATGAGTTGATAGACCCGATCGAGGAGTTCCTGACCGGAGGTCACCAGGCAAGAGAAATCGACAGAGTTCTGGCGACGATCATGTTCATCGACATCGTGGGTTCCACTGAACAACTCGCGATGCTAGGCGACCACCGTTGGCATCAGGTTCTCGCGCATCACGACGCCATGGTGATTCGCCAGGTCGAGCGTTTCCGGGGTCGCCTCGTGAAGCGCATCGGGGACGGCGCGCTCATGACCTTCGATGGCCCGGCTCGGGCCATTTCGTGCGCGACTGCTCTTGTTGCAGGGGCACAGCAACTGGGAATCCGTCTTCGAGTTGGCCTCCACAGTGGAGAAATCGAACTCTTGGGTGACGACATCGGCGGCATTGCCGTCAACATCGCGTCTCGTGTGGCAGACCTGGCGGGTCCTGATGAGATTTTCGTCTCGCGCACAGTCAATGACCTCGTCGCTGGTTCAGCAATCGCGTTCGACGAACGAGGCGAGCACGAACTCAAAGGCGTGCCAGGGGCATGGAAGCTGTTCGCCGTGAAGGCTTGACCGAATCGCACCGCGGCCCCTGCCCGGAGTGTCGCCACTTGACGTATTGAGCAAAAATCAAGGGTATGCATTTCCGCTGGCTGACCCGATGTGCCGGGATCGTCGCCGTCGCAACGGCATTGCTTGGGAACTGTGCTTCTGCTCCCGACGCCTCGGCCGTCGAGTCCGCTTCATCTGCCAGGGTGATGACTATAAAAATTCCCGCACTCGGCGGCGAGATCGCTTCGACGTGGCTCAACTTTGTGGGCTATGTGGATCAGAAAGAGCTGAGCTATCCGGGTCCGCCACGGGCAGACGTCCTCCTGCCGGCCGGCTACAACTCCCACAAGCGCTATCCCCTGGTCGTCTTCCTCGATGGCCTTGGTTGCAACTACGCCACGTGGGCCGAGAGCGGTTTGTACAAACCATTCGACCACGAGGGTGCGATTGTGGTCACGCCTGAAGGGGGCAACGGCTGGTACGCCGATTGGTGGAACAACGGCGAGCGGGGGGACCCGTCGTGGGAGAGCTACTACCTCGACACCGTGATCCCGACCATCCTGGCCCGCTATCCGATCCTGCCCGAGCGTCGGTATCACGCCCTCATTGGCATATCGATGGGCGGACTCGGTGCCACGTACCTCGGCGGGCGTTTGCCGGGCTTCTTCGGGTCGGTGGCCAGCCTCTCGGGCTTCGTCGATCCTGAGTGGCAAGGTGCGGTCGTCCAACCGGCGATGGCAACCTTCTCGTTCGCTCCGCAGCATGGGGACAACGACCCCGATCCGATCTACGGACCACCGCAGGGTTACTACTCCGACGGGCACAACCCGACACTCCTCGTGACCAACCTCCAGTACACGCGGCTGTTCGTGAGCACCGGTACCGGTGTCCCGAGCAAGGCCGACCCCAATCCTGGTCAGTCAGCCATCACGGACGAACACATCATCTACCCGATGAGCCAGCTCTATCACCAGGCCTTGGTGGCCGCTGGGATCCCCGCCACCTACCAGGTCCACCCTGGCGCCCACGATGATCCCGACTTCTTGGCCGAGGTCAGTGCCATGCTCAAATGGGGCTTGTTCAAGCCGGTGGTCGACAACCCAGCATCCTGGACGAACGCGACAGTCGCCACAAGCGGCCAGCTGTGGGACTTCAACTACCGATTCACCACTCCACCGACACACGTCGTGCAGTTCGAGCAGTCTGGGTCGATGCTGTCGATCAGCGCCGCCGGGACATCGGTCACGATCACGGCGGCGAATGGCTGTGCCATCCACACCTCCACGCCGGCAACCGTGGACCTGCCAGGCCGCGACCTGATCTCACCCCTCACTCCAGACAGAGTCGGCCATGGGGTATGTCGGTGAGAGAAGGACATTTCAGCCTCAGCCCAACTCGCAAGCCCCACCGTCGCTCTCCAGCAGCGAGCACGACGAGAGCTCCGGGGGAGAGACTCGAACTCTCAACCTAGTGGAGGCCCCGGACGACTCTTCTGAACAGCACCAATTGGCATAATTCCAGCTTGATGCGGGTGCGGTCTATCCACCGATGACCGCTCATGACCCCTGATTTCCACTCACTCGCGCACGGATCGCGCACGAAACTACGGTCGCTTGCGCTCGACTTTTGACTGCTCCATCCCGAGACCGCCAGACATGTCAAGGGACGCCGAAGGCGAGCGACGACACGGCGAAGCGCCGTCCCGCAGCGGCCCTTGATGTGTCGAGCCCGATCGGTGATCAGGATGGATTAGCGGGCTGATGGCCCGGCCTGGTTGCGATGTTCATCACCTCGGCAAAGTGGTTGCTTCCGTCCCACTCCCCTGTCGTGCCATTCCGTCCGCCAGCGTAGGCCGAGGTTCCCGCTGTCAATAGGGTCATGGGTCCCCAGAAGAATGCGTCAACTCACGCTTGCCGACGAACAACTGCCTGGATGACGCGTACCACCGTCGTGATGCGATATGGAGCAGTCGAGGTAAGGAGTGCGGGAGGCCTTGAAGGTCTATTGTTCGCCGCGGTTGAGGACTTCATCGCGGTAGCCGATCGGTCGCCGACGGTTATTGCTTCACGAGGAGACTGGGGGTCGCCGCCCCCGGAGGATCTGGAATGATCACAAAGAGTAAGCCACGACAAGACCCTGTAGACGCGTTCTTTGCGAACATTGCGACTCGGGGCCAGATTCCTGTTCTCGGGACCACGTCTGGAACGATCCGCTTCGATGTCTCGGACGCCACTTCGTTGCAGCACTGGTATGTCACCGTGCGGAAAGGGGAGGTTACTGTCTCTCACAAGAACGCGAGAGCTGACACGGTGTGCAAGTTGGATACGGGTCTATTTGAGGATATCGCGGAGGGTCGCAGGCAAGCGATGTCGGCCCTCTTGCGTGGTGCGTTGGTGGCTCAGGGCGACCTGAGCCTGCTTATGTCCTTCCAGCGGCTCTTCCCGGGCAGCCTCGGCTCGACGGGACGGGTGGCACCGATCACCGCGGTGGCTCAGAAGCGATGAGCACTGACCTGGTTCAGATCCTTGAAGGAAACACCTTCGTCGTCAGTGACAACACGGGCGACATCGAGGCGTCGCTCACCGATCCGACCGGCCTGTTCTCCTTCGATACTAGGTATCTATCGAGATGGATCCTCTCGGCCAACGGTTCGAGACTGAACGCTCTCACGGTGGACGACACTGCATACTACGAGACTCGATTTTTCCTGGTGCCCGGAACCGGCACGGTCTATGTCGACTCCAAGCTGTCGGTGATCCGAGTGCGGACGGTCGCCGACGGTTTTTATGAGTCGCTGACCTTCCTCAACCACCAGGATGATCCGGTGGATCTTGAAATCCGACTGGAGGCGGCCAGCGATTTTGCCGACCTCTTCGAGGTAAAGGACGCCCTAAAGAAGAAGGGCAAGTACTACAACCGCATCGAGGATGGCCGCCTCATCCTTGGATACGAGCGCGACACGTACGTCCGAGAGACCCAGGTGGTGGCGGATGAAGCAACCGCCATCGATCAGGATGGTGTGGAGTTTTCAATTCAGATCGCACCCCATGGGAGATGGTCGACAGACCTAGCAGTCCTCGTTGATCTGGGTTCAGGAATCGAGATCAATCACCCAAAAGCAGCCCACAAGTCGGGACGCAGCGGGTCGGCCAAGGCCCGGGGCCTCGACAAGTGGATTGAGCGCGCCCCCAGCCTGAACTGCAGCTTGGACTCGCTCAAGCGCACCTACCAGCGGAGCCTGGTGGACCTTGCCGCATTGCGCTTCTCGACTCTCACCATGCCCAATCACGCGCTGCCGGCTGCAGGCCTTCCGTGGTTCATGACCTTGTTCGGCCGGGACAGCATCTTCACGAGCTTGCAATCGCTGCCCTTCACTCCAGAACTGGCTGCAACCACGCTTCTGGCACTCGGGGAGCGTCAGGGTACCGTGATCGACGACTTTCGCGACGAGGACCCGGGTCGTGTCCTGCACGAGATGCGCTACGGGGAGATGACGGCATTCGAAGAGCGTCCCCACTCGCCCTATTACGGATGTGCCGATGCCACGCCCCTCTATGTCGTTCTCCTCGATGAGTACGAACGCTGGACCGGCGACACCAAGCTCGTACGTAGCCTCGAGTTCGAGGCCCGTGCCGCCATCAACTGGATCGACGAGTACGCCGACCTCCAGGGGAACGGCTACCTGTCCTATCAACGCCGGAACGAGAAGACCGGCCTCGAGAACCAGTGCTGGAAGGACTCCTGGGACTCGATCTCCTATCGGGACGGCACGCTTCCGGGGCTCCCGAGGGCGACCTGTGAGCTGCAGGGGTACGCCTATGACGCAAAGGTGCGGGGTGCCCGCCTGGCACGCCAGGTCTGGCACGACCCCGCCTACGCCGACCAGCTCGAACACCAGGCGGCCATCCTCAAGCGTCGGTTCAATCGGGACTTTTGGGTGAAAGACGGCGGGTACTTCGCCATCGCACTCGAATCAGACGGTCGCCAAGTGGACGCACTCACCTCCAACATTGGCCATCTGTTATGGAGTGGCATTGTCGACAAGTCCAAGGCGGCCGCGGTAGTTCGGCACCTCATGGGTCCACGCATGTTCAGCGGCTGGGGTATCCGAACTATGGCGCAGGGAGAGGGTCGCTATAACCCGATCGGATACCACGTAGGCACCGTCTGGCCGTTCGACAATTCGTTCATCGCGTGGGGGTTGAGGCGCTATGGGTTCAAACGGGAGGCGGCAGCCGTAGCTGCGGGGATCCTCCAAGCAGCGAACTGCTTCGACGGGCGACTTCCGGAGGCTTTCGGCGGATACGAGCGTGAGGTAACCCAATACCCGGTTCAGTACCCCACGGCCTGCAGTCCTCAGGCGTGGTCAACTGGTGCCCCGCTGCTCTTGATCCGCACAATGCTGGGTCTCGAGCCCGTTGGCGACCACCTGATCGTTGACCCTGTCCTGCCAGCTGAGATTGAGCACTTAGAACTGCTCGACATTCCCGGAAGGTGGGGGAAGATCGACGCCTTTGGTCGAGGTCTCGTTGACGTCGCGAATCCACGGTCGCTCAAGCGGACGCGCTAGATCTCGCCGATTGCTGGGAAGCGAAAGCGAATCGCCTAGTGCCCGTGAGGTGCCCATGGTTCGCAGACAGCAAGTGGTTAGGCGCTCTGAGCTGGGGAAAGCTCCGGGGTGAGATTCGAACTCTCAACCGAGCGGCCCCAGGAGGAGGACTCTTACCAGCACCCTCCCGAAGAGTCCCTACTAAACAATCGTGCGCGGTGTCGCAGATGGCCGCTCATGACCACTGTCTCCACTCATTCGCGCACGAGTCGCACACGGTATTTGAGCTTCATCAAGATTCAGACTTCGCACCACTTGGCTCTCCCCAACGAGCGTCCCCGAAATCTCGCACGACGGGTGCGCCAAAGTAGTACTGGGCGAGCCGGAGCACCTGTGTGTCATCAAGGTGATCGATGTCAATCCGTATGTCCGCCACCACTTTGGCGGCAACGTCCGGACGGTGCTTCTCGACGTATGCCACCCAGTGGTGAGACGCATTCGCCTTGCCTTTGCCGTGTCCGAACAACAGAATCGCCCCGGCCGTTGCCAGGTGATCGGTTACCTCGCGCCAGTACGCCGAGCTGTCCTCTTCAGAGGCACCCTTGGGATTCCCCCCGAAATGGTGCACCTTGTGGTAATGACCCCTCGGGTCAGTGGCGACAATATGCTCCGGCACTTCACCGGGCGACGCGTCGGTGGCATAGATCGCGGTCTCGTGAAAGTCGATGACTGCGACAACGTTCTTACCCCGTACAAGTTCGATGTCCTCGACCATGGTCAGATCTCTTGGCCTTTGGCTTCGAACTTGTCCACGACGGCCCTATATCCAGCACTCGTCAACATCCGACGCAGATCGATGACCTGTTGCAGATCGATGTCCTTGTGCTTCGGAGGGGTGAGCACCTCGGTCTCGGTCCCAACGGTAACCACGTACTTGCCGTCGTGTTGCCGTTCGACTGATCCAACGGCTTCCAGCAAGGACAGCACGTCCGGCCATTCAATGTTATGGCTCGTCGGGTGCTGGAAAATCCGAAGGAGCGTGTTGCGATGGTGGCTGCTCAGGTGCTCCAATCCTTGGGCTGACATCCAACTCCTCTCACGGGATCGGCCATGGCATCCGTGGCGGGCACACCCTTGTGCCCCGCCCAGCGCCTTCTGGAGGCTACTCCCAGCCACACGATCGAGAACTAGCGACCAGCCCAGATGTCATCGGGACACGACGACGAAAGCTCCGGGGGAGAGACTCGAACTCTCAACCTAGCGGGCGCCGTGGACGAAGATCCTGAACAGTACCAACTTTAATAATGCCAGCTCAATCAACATCTCGTCGCACCGCTGTTGACCGCCAATGACCGCAGTTTTCCAATGCTTCGCAGCGGATCGCGCGCGAAAGTTGACTCTTCCAAAGCTTTCCCACTGAGACGCGAGACTCGTCAACGGACGCCATCGGCGAGCGAGGACACGGAGCGCAGCGGAGGCCCGCAGCGTGCCCTTGACGTGTCGGAGGTACTCCAAACCCACAATGAGAGAGGTCGGGCCAACAGGGCCGGCCTGGATGCTCTCTGGGTCGCCCCGTACGGCCCTCGGAGACATGCCCCACTTGGATATGACGGCGTCAAAGTGGGACACCTCTCCGAGCGCAGATCGCCGAATGCGACGGTTCTGGCCCAGCGCACGGGGTGCGTCGCCCCGATGATCGCTCCGGGCGTCATCGGCCACCACTTCTGACACCTTGCTTTCGATTGCTACCGGCCCGTGACGGCACTACCGTTCGCCCTCAACGGGGGTTGTCCATCCATATTCGCCACCGGGGACACACCCTTGGCCGACAGGAGGAGGGTCCTGTGATCGAGCGCCTGGGAAGCGGATCCGACGGCAGGGGTCGCCGAGGGCTCCGACGGATGGGGGCGGCGATGGCCGCCGCCTCTGTGATGGTGGGCGGGGTCCTCGCGTTCGGCGTCGAGGCCGCCGCCGGGTCCGCACCGCTGACCCTCTATGCGGGAGCCGCGGCTGCGGGGTCGGCCAACTGTTCAAGTGTGGGGAACGCCTGCACACTGGCGACGGCGTTGGCCGACACGGCGCCGGGCGATGTCGTCGCGTTGGTCACGCCTGGGGTCGAGGGCACCACCTCGACCTACTACTCGGGCGGGTTCTCCATCGGCACTGCGGGCACCTCGGCCACCTTCCCGGTGGTCATCGAGCCCGCCCCCGGGGTCGCCAGCCCGATCTTGGACGGCGCAAATACAAACACCGTGCTCACCGTGACGAACAACATGCACCTGGTGATCGGCGGCGTGACCATCCAGCATGGCAGGGGAACTCTCGGAGGAGGGATCACCAACCGCTCGGGCGGCACCCTGACGGTGACGGACTCGACCTTCACGAACAACACCGCCACCTACGACGGTGGGGCCATCGACAACGCGGACAGCGGTTCGGGCACGCTGACGGTGACGGACTCGACTTTCACGAACAACACCGCCGGCTACGACGGCGGGGCCATCGACAACGGCGACGACAGCGGTTCGGGTACGCTGACGGTGACGGACTCGACCTTCAGCAACAACACCGCCAGCGGCGAAGGTGGGGCCATCGACAACGGCGACTTCTACGGTTCGGGCACGCTGACGGTGACGGACTCGACCTTCACGGGCAATCAAGCCGGCGACGGTGGGGCCATCGACAACGGCTACTACGGCGGTTCGGGCACCCTGACGGTGACGGACTCGACCTTCAGCAACAACACCGCCAGCGGCGAAGGTGGGGCCATCGACAACGGCGACTCCAGCGGTTCGGGCACGCTGACGGTGACGGACTCGACTTTCACGAACAACACCGCCGGCTACGACGGCGGGGCCATCGACAACGGCGACGACAGCGGTTCGGGTACGCTGACGGTGACGGACTCGACCTTCACAAACAACACCGCCAGCTACGACGGTGGGGCCATCGACAACGGCGACCCCAACGACGGCGGCACGGGGACTGTGGTAGCCGCCGCCGACATCTTCGCCGGTAGCTGTCTGCAAGGGACAGGCACATGGACCGACGACGGCTACAACGTGGGCACGGACACCTCGTGCCAACACGGCGGGACCGGTGATGCCACCTCGGCCACCCTGGCCAGCGAGTTGGGCCCCTTGGCCGACAACGGGGGGCCGACCCAGACCATGCTGTTGTTGCCCGGCAACCCGGCCAGCGGCCTGATCCCCAATGGCTCAGGGGTGCTCTGCCCCATAGCGGCCGACCAGACCGGCGCGCCCAGCCCGACGTATGGATGGTGCAACGCCGGGGCGCTCCAACCCCATCCGCTGATCAAGAAGGTGACCTACGGCGGCACGGCCTCGGCGCCCAAACTCACCGTGAAGGGGTCGGGTTTTGGGACGGTAGCCAACCTCGGCCCGGCCATTGCGTCGTGCGGGGGCGCCGGGGCCGGTTCGGACTACCCGATCACCTTGTATGTCTCCGATGTCACCCGGAGCTGGAACGCAGGGAACTCCGAGTTCTGTAATCACATCGGCTTGTTCGTCACCAAATACTCGAACACCAAGATCATCTTCCATTTCGGGTCGACCCTGGCCAGCTACGGCGGACTCCATGCCGGTGACCACCTCACGCTGACCGTGCTCGGCGCCACAATCACGAGCACCGCCTCGCTCTAATGCGCAACGCCCGATCACAACTCCCTGAGTAGGGCCAGCGTGGCGTTCATGGCACCGTTGGCCACCGCAGGTGTCCCATAACGCGCGTGCCTCAATCTGCCTGAGGGTGTCTCCGTTCGGGGCGGTGGGACGCTTCCGAGGTTCTCGGGCCTCAGCCAGAATGTGAGGGTGGGGCGACCAGACGACATCAGGCTCTCGTTCAACGAAGTGGCGGACATCTACGACAAGGTGCGGCCTTCGTATCCCGCTGGACTCTTCGACGTGCTCTTTCAGATGCTGCCGTCGCAGCCCGAAATCGTAGAGGTGGGTCCGGGAACGGGCCAAGCCACGAAGGATCTCCTTGCCCGAGGAGCATCGGTGCTCGCCATAGAGATTGGTCCGGTGACGGCTGCCAAGTTGCGCTCGAACCTTCTTTCAGATCGGCTAAATGTCCGCGTCGGTGATTTCGAAGTGATGGAGATCGCAGCCAAAGAGGCTGACGCCGTATTCTCCGCTACCGCCTTTCACTGGATCGCCTTAGGGGCGCAGACGGATCGACCCGCTGCGATTCTGCGACCAGGAGGCATCGTGGCGATCGTCGATTTGATCCAAGTTGACTCGCCCGAGGATAAGGGCTTCTTCGCCGCCGCTCAGCCGATCTATGAACGACATGGCCAGGGTCACACTGGACCCCGAGCACCCACTCGTGGAAGCGTCGACCCGAGGATCCGAGCGGTGCTGGACTCAGATCCTCGATTCGATTGCGTTGAGGTCCACCGCTTTGACTGGGACCAGACATACAGTGCCTCGGACTACCGAAACCTGATGCTCTCGTACTCGGGCACTCAGATGATGGAGCAGTCAGAGCGAGTTGGGCTGCTCGACGAGATGGAGTCCTTCATCCGGAGCGATTTCGGCGGTGTCGTTACGAGGCCGCTCGTCGCCACCCTCACGACCGCCACGCTTCGTTGACGCTAGACCGCCACATCTGACCTGTCCCAGTACGCCGGAGGTAGGGCATTGGAGTTGATGCTGCAGCGTGCCCCGGAATGCCGAGTCGGTTGCTTGTTCTGGCCCGGATCGAGGAGCATCGGCCGTCAGCAAACGCCGATGCTCTCCGTGCGGACACAGGCGGGGCGTACACTCGAACCGTGGCCCTTACGACCGAGACCGACTTCAGCGATCCCGAGCCGGGACGGATCGCAGCCGCCATCAACGATCTTCTGGTTCGGTATGGCTACCCAGCGGAGCGGGTCGATAGCTGGTGGAATGACTCGGCGTACGAGGCGCTTGGCGGCCGAACGCCCACCGCTGCGTGGTTGAGTGGCGACTACCGCTCCGTCTGGAACCTGTTGCGAGCCGCTTATGCCGCATCAGAGGACGCCGCCAAGCGGCTGGCCAACGATTCTTCGCATACAGCCATGATCGAACGAAGGATCGCGGAGCTCGAACAGCGCTACGGCTCGTGATCCTCGTTTCGTGCCTCTGAGGGATACGAGGGCTCCCCGCGATTGGGCGATAGCAGCCCGACCGACCGACGAGATCTGGCAGCGGGTGCATCTCTGGCTCGTCGGAGCAGGTACTGAGTCGTACAGGGCGCCGAGCGTCCCGGATGAGAGCCGATCTAACCGACCCAACTACGAGGTGCGGACAGTCCAGGTCCCAGACACCTCGGTGGTAGTCGAGTACCTCCACATCTACAACGGTGACTTCGTGGACCTCCTCACCGTCGAATAGAGCAGGAACTACGCGTCCCCTACCGCCGGCACGGTAGGACACTTCGGCCACGAGTGGGGCAGTCGGATTGCTGCCTCCCGGGTCCCTTTTAAAAAAAGGGGGTATCCATACAACCGGAGACACCCTGGTCAAGAGATCGCCGACTCAAGATGCCGAGACCTCATCCCGTGGGTGATCGAGGGTCGAGTGCCGACAAATGAGCTGAGCCGGACACACTGTTGCTGGTGTCCTACGTGTTCAGCCATCCTCCTGCCGCTGTCGCGTTTGTCGCGACATTGGCCGTCTGGTTCTTAGGAGAACGAGTACTCACTATCCGCGACTGGCGATCAGGGGCCCTCAAGACCAAGCAGGATGCCGGCTCCACGATCTGGATCGTCGTCTGTGTCGTGGTCGGTATGTGCGGCGGCTTCGCTGTGGCCTCGACCAGCTTCACCAAGCTCCCAGCCCCTGGTGTGTGGTTGGTTCTCGGACTGGCGGTCGCTTGGGCAGGAATACTGTTGCGCTTCTGGGCCGTGCTCACCCTGGGCCGGAGCTTCACCACAAAGGTCATGGTCCGCCACGAGCAGACGGTGGCCACCGCCGGGCCGTACCGGTGGGTGCGTCACCCCTCCTACCTTGGATTGCTGGCCATCTTCTTCGGCATCGGCCTCGCCCTGGGCAACCTTGCCGCCGCCGTCGTGATGGTTGCGGTGCCCACCGTGGGCCTGGTCAAGCGGATCACGGTGGAGGAGGCCGCTCTCCGCGAGGAGATCGGAGCCAGTTACGCGGAGTACTGCAACGACCGGGCCCGCCTCGTGCCCGGCATCTGGTAGCGGCGATGACGGCAAGAGCTCCGCTTATATGGATACCCCCTTCTAAGAATGCGATTGCTCACCTGATTCCAGGTGCTCGGGGTGCCCAGTTCGCCCGGCTGGGGTGACACCCTGCGGCACCATGGGGCAGGGCGCGAACCATCCTGGACGGAGCAGCGTCAATAAGGGTGTCGGTACGTCGGCCCACGAAATCACACAGCGAGGCATTGGTTGAAATCACTCCGTCGACTCGGAACCGGGATGGCTGGTTGTGCTCTTGCCTCGGGGGTACTGACGACGCCTCTTGTTGCGACGGCTGGTGCGGCAGCGGTCCCACCCCAAGGCTGGGTAGCCCATTCTGCTTACGGCCTACAGCTGTCGGTTCCCAAGTCCTGGGGCGTCGCCTACTTCCAGAACTGCCCCTTGGGTAAGTCCGGATCTCTGCTCATCGGCACACCCGCCTACGAGAGCTTCTGCGCCGCGATTCCAGCAGACGCCAACATCATCTCGATGCAGCCCCAAGAGACGGGAGCGGTACTCTCCGGTCGGATCAGTCACCTCATTGTCCATGGTCTCGGTGTGATCTCCTATTCGACCGGAGCAGCACCCTTCAGTAGGGAGGCATGGGTTGTTCCCTCCAGGCATGTCGTACTCACGGCGACTGGGGCAGAGTCATCGGCTGTCCTGCGCACCTTGACCGCTGCAACGTCTGGGGCACTCCCGGCCCCTGGGATGCTTCGGGGGAGCGTGTATCTCATCGCCCTCATGCGGACGCCGGTGACAGGGCCGGTTTCAGTGACGAGACTCGGCTCTCATGGCTCTGGCTCAACGACGGTCCAAGCGTATGACGCGCAGTTCTGGGACACCTTTCCGCCGGGCAACTATCTGCTGACGGGTCACGCTGGCGACGCACCATGCCTGCCGGTGAGGGTGACGGTTCGCTCAGGCGAGAGCATCGATGCTCCGGAAATCGACTGCCAGGGTAAATGACCACTGCCTGCCTCCGTACGCTGCCGGATAGATGGCGTGTTCAAACACCACGGAATATCTCTGGATCGTGGCTGAAGTAGACCGCGTCGGGACTCAGCGATCTCAGTCTCCGTATTGAGTCAACGGCGACGTCACGAAGCGCTTCGGAATCGATGTTGGCGGAGGTGGCCTCCTCATGGAGGAACTCATCGATGGCCCAGACTGCCTGGGCGGCGACTACCACGGTTCCTTCGTCGGCCTCTACCACCACCGACTGGTGGCCACGCGTGTGTCCGGGCGTAGCAAGGAGCCGGACTCCTTCCGCGATCGTTTCGTCACCCCGGACGGCTCGCAGCTGGTCCACGGGAACCTCAGCCCATTCGGCCACGGTGTAGAAGCGTTGGCGGGCTGCCTCGACTTCATCGGCTTGGACGTAGAGCGGTACTGAGGTGCCGTAATACACGGAGTTCTGACCGCAATGGTCGAAATGGAGGTGGCTATTGACCACCGCAGCTACTGAATTCGGCTCGATGCCGACACCAGCGAGCAGCTCGTCCAGAGCCCGGACCGTTGGGTCGTACAGCTGGTCGATGAAGTCGTTGCCTCGGCCCACACCAGTGTCAACGACGATTGCACCATCTGGGTGGTCGATGGCGAAGCCGAACACGACGGAACGGCGTCCTCGTCCAGCCTCAGGGTGATCATCGGGCAGGACCAGGTCGGCCAGGTGAAGGCGTTCGATTCTAGGCAGCGTGGATAGCGTCATCGATTTCTCCCATAAGGCATCTGTCGCTCGGTCGGAGCGATGGTGCCGAGGTGTCCTACATTTAGCCTTGCGGGGCTGCGCTGGGTAGCCCCTTCCGGGACTGTGGGACCCGTCAAGCAGCACTTCTGAGCTGCACCCCCTATGCCCCACAGTTGATGTGCGCTGCCTCTTGTTGAGCGAGTGAAAGAGCTGCGGCACGTGGTCCGCAGAATCCAGAGCGCCCAAATGGGCTCGAAGTCGTTGGCGCTGCGGGTGTGACATAGAGAAGATCGCTCTTGGTGACGGTCAAGATGGCATCTCCATCGGGAAGCACCGAAGGCTCCGTTGATGCCGAGATCACTGCTCGTGCTCGTGTGCCGGTCACCGATACAAGGCGGACGACTGCACGTCCACCGTCATGAATCTCGTCCACGGGGCGAGAAACACCATTGACCACTACTGTTTCGGGCGTCACCGTGTCACAGGGTGCCCCAGGGGTCATGTGGGGACTTCCGCAGTCCACGTGAGTGGGCCACTTTGCCGAGCCTTGGCCATTGTCCCGGATATACACGTAGAAGGTATGCACATGCCACGTGCCGCCAAAGAGCCCTGCCACCACCCCGTTAGCTTTAGGGCGTGTCTCGTTTCGGCTGGGTTGCTGGTGCGTGCCACCGGCGCCTGAAACCACGCGGTATGCCAGGACACCGGCCAGAGCAACGACGACTACGGTTCCGAACTTCCACACATAACGACGGCGCTGGCGCTGGCGGGCCTCTCTGATCAGGACGTCTATCTCCTGTTCGGCTGTTGCCTCGGAGGGCCGCACTGGAGTCCTTAATCCCATGGTGCTACGCTACATAGCATCATAACAGGTGTCAATGTCGACCGTTCGGACTCGCTGCCGCTCCACGAACAGGTGGCCGGCGAAATCCGGCGCGCCATTGCCGAAGGTGAAGCCGGGCCGGGCGAGCGGCTACCGCCGGCCAAGGACCTCGCCGCGATCCTCGGTGTCAACGCCAATACTGTGCTACGGGCGCTGCGCCTTCTGCGCGACGAAGGGCTTCTCGAATTCCGTCGAGGAAGAGGCGTCAGCGTGGCGGGCACACCCGAGCGCGGTGCCGTTGTTGCCAGGACCAGAGAGCTGTTGGACTTCGCTCGTCGTCAGGGGTTTCGCCCCGATGAAGTGATCGGGATCATCGAGCGTCTGGGCTGAGCTAGGGGTGAACCCGAACGCCGTTCAGGAGGGTGGGACACTTCGCCACTGCGGGGGCAGGCAGACTCTGGTGGTAGTACCGCTGGCTGCCCGAAGCGCCGATCCTCATCGGTACTAGCGTGCTTGCGTGGCGATATCTCCCTACATAAGAAGACTTCGAGACCTCATTGGAACCGAATTTCTCGTGCCTCCTTCGGCAGCCGTACTTCCCAGGGACGATCGTGGCAGAGTTACTCGTCCGACTGATCGATTCTGGGTTCTGGGTTCTGGGCAACTATTGGTGGCGCCGTTGAACCAGATGAATCACCAGAGGAGACTGCCCTCCGAGAAGCCGAAGAGGAGGCCGGCGTCGCACTGAAGCTCGGACCGATTCTGGCGGTGTTGGGTGGTCCCGACTATCGCCTTACCTATCCAAATGGAGATCAGACCTCGTACGTTTCTACGATGTTCGATGCCACCGTGATCGGCGGCAGACCGAGAGCCGACGCAGATTGCCGAGATGAAACATCTGCAGTTGAGTGGTGGGATCCCAACAACTTGCGCTGTGGCCAGATGAGCAACTTCACTCTGGCACTTCTCAGAGAAGTTGGAATCTCTGACAAACCTGTTCCGGTCTGAGGTTCGAGCAGCCTGCCCATATACGCCTGTACTGGGGATATGGCTCGCCTGTCCGGGCAAACGGCACGGTCAATGTCGGCCCGATGGCCCGACATGACCAAGTGGGGAGATCAGGTCAAGCTTCGTCCCTCGCGGGCTCATAGATCGAAATAACCACGCCGGTGGTCGTCGCGACACTGTCGGTGAGGCACAACTTGACTTCCATACCTTCCGGGAACAGCCGACGTCCGGTGCCAAGCACCAACGGGTGGATCATCAGTAGGTACTCGTCGATCAGGTCGGCAGCCATCAGCGAACTGACCAACTGACTGCTGCCCATGATCGCCAGAACCCCATTGGACTGAGCCTTGAGGGTGCCAATCGCTTTGGGGATGTCGCCATTCAGCAACGTCGAGTTGGGCCATGGAAGTGGTTCGGTGAGCGAAGTCGAAACGACATACTTGGGCGTGTTGTTCAGCGCGGGAGCGAAAGGACTATCGGGTTGCTGATTCCAGTGAGACAGAAGCTGTTCGTACGTCCACCTCCCAAATAGCCACCCAGCCAGTCCGCCCCCGGCCGCCATTCGCTCGCCCATCGCCTTACCCGCCGCATCGCCTGGCTCAGTCGACCGTTGCCCCCAACCACCCTTCGTGAATCCATCTCGGGTGTCCTCGTCGGGGCGCCCCGGACCCTGCATGATCCCATCAAGGGTCACATGATTCATGACAACGATACGGCCCATTTTGCAGCGCCTCCTCCGAGCAAGGAAGGTATCCCGGTTCGCCGGGAGGGTGACCGGGTACTCCGTGTGCTATCGAGTCAAGACATGATCGGCAGAGTCGTCACAGCCATCGTGGTGCTGGCTACTTTCGGCCTGCTCCGCGCCACCATGACGTTGTACCCTCAACGCTTCGAGAAGGCTCGCTTGCGCTGGCCTTGGACCTGGGAAAGCCCGATTTTGTGGGTCCGCATCTTGGGCTGGGCGTCATCTTTCTCGTGTTCTCCGTGGGCATCTCGATTGCCCTCCTGCCACGGTCTAGCGGAGTCCTGCCCCATATCGCTGGAGGCACTTGACACGGAGTTGCAGTAGGAAATGCTTATGCAAAGCCTCGCAATGGAAGAGGTGTACCTCGTCCGACACGGAGAGACGGAATGGAATCTTACCGGTCGTCGCCAGGGTCAGTTAGATTCACCGCTTTCTGAAAGCGGAATGATGGAGGTTCAGCGAACCGCTAAACGAATCGAGTCACTACCGGTAGACGGGGTCTTTTCCAGTCCGCTCGGTCGAGCCATTTCAACGGCTCAGACTTACGCTCACGCACTTGACCAAGCGATCACAGCTCTCGATGATCTTAGGGAGCTAGATCACGGCGATATGGCCGGCATGACGAATGAGGAGATCGAACGAGCCTTCCCTGGCGAATTGGCTCGACGTTCACGAGGCAAGTACGAGTGGCGATTTCCCAACGGCGAGAGCTACGCCGACGCTGACTTGAGAGCTGCATCGGCCCTTCGCCAGGTCGCTGAGTCGGGAAGTTCTCGTCCATTGGTTGTCACTCACGAGATGATTGCTCGGATGCTTCTTCTGAACCTTCTCACCCTGGAACCAAAAGAGGCGCTCACATTGGGGCTCCTCCACGGCGTGATCTATCGGGTTCACGTGGAGTCAAAGACGGTCATTGAGATCACCTCATGAGTTCTAATGACGGGCGCCTACTAAATATCCCCTATCGCTGCCGGGAAGGCGCCACGCTTCGCCATGATGATCACGGCGTCCGAGGTCCGTGACGTCTCCACCTGACGCCATAAGGTCCCTTTTTCTAAAGGGCGGGAGTGAAGAATTCCAAAGCGATGTTGCCCGGGTCACGGCAAGAGAGGCCCGAGCCGTAGCCGGCATCGACGATTCCTCCATTCTCGATGCCGAGTTCTGAGAGTCGGCTTTCCCAAGCCTCGAGCTCATCTCGGTCTCGACAGGCGAATGCGAGATGGTCCAGACCAATTCGACGCTCATCGAACAGAAGACAGTCAGATGGATCGTGAAATTCGTGGAGCCCGACGAGCGTTTGACCTTCGACAAGCCAGACCGCTCGTCGAAACGGGCCAGGGCTTTCGTCCCGGTCGAACGCCACGTCGAAGAGTTCTTCGTACCACTGGACACTGCGGTCGAGATCACTGACTGTCAGAGTCACGTGCGCGATGGTCGGCAAGTCAGGCACAGGAGCCTCCTTGTGAAGGGTATGAACTGCCCTCGAAGATCATTCTGGTCCTCGAGTGGCCCATTTCGCTGGGACGGTTGGGTAGTCCAAACATGCGCGATACCCAGGCATCGGTAGTGGCGGATGCAACGACAGCTCGTGGCCTCTTCCCTCGCACCCCCGAGCCGCACCCCCGAGGTGGAAGCATGTGCGGAAGTGCTGCACCCCCTTGACCCCAGCGATGATCGTCGGTCGTGCTGGCGGTGCGCCACAC
Organism: uncultured Acidimicrobiaceae bacterium; assembly: GCA_963725895.1. Classification (GTDB taxonomy): domain Bacteria; phylum Actinomycetota; class Acidimicrobiia; order Acidimicrobiales; family RAAP-2; genus Bog-473. The sequence goes on from CAVSAJ010000001.1 coordinate 1,395,103, forward strand.
GCATGGCCGTGCTCCTGGTACTTACCGCCTGCACTGTGCTGACGGCAGCGTGCTCGACTTCGAGGGGATCCACCGCCGCCTCGCGCACCTCGAGCACAACAGCGGCGCCTGCGACCACTGTCCCTGCCACGTCGTCCCCGACCACTACACCACCACCCTTTTACGTGGTGACCACGGGTTCCGTGCCGGGATTGGGGACGGTCCTCGTCAACGGGGAAGGCTTCACCTTGTACATGTTCGAGCCGGACAGACAGTCCGGTAGATCCACCTGTTACGGCGAGTGCGAGAACTTATGGCCGCCGGTGCTGCTGGTGGACGGGGTCAAGGCCCCGGAGGCCGGGGCTGGAGTGAACGCATCCCTTCTCGGCACCACAGTGCGCACCGGTGACCCTGATGACCTTGAGCAGATCACCTACAACGGGTGGCCTCTCTACTTGTGGCACGGCGACTCGCAGCCCGGAGAGGCAACCGGGCAGGGACTGAACGACTGCGGCGGGCTGTGGTACGTGCTGGACCCCGACGGCGTTCCAGTCATCGCTACTCCATAAGGGTGCCCCCGTTCGCTCGGAGTCACGCACGTCCGTACGACACTTGAGTGAGGAGCTTGCTCAACAGACGATGTCGTTGCCATTGAAGGGAGCTGAGCCAAACGAGTAGATGCCCCCGCAGTTGTCGAGGAGCCAGTAGCCGCTATCTCCTTGACCGGCGATCCCGACGATTGGGTGTGGATCGAGTCCGGCGTAACTGCCCTCAAAAGGCAGGTTGAACGAAAAGACGCCGCCGTCGCTCGCAGCAAGTCGGTAGCCCGTACCGTCAGCGGCCGCCTGCATTCCCACGATCGGTGCGGCCAGGGCAAGACTGCCGGTGCTTCCGTGGAACGGGGCATTGAACGAGAAGATGCCGCCGTCGGAGGCAACGAGCCAGTAACCACCTGTCGCGGGATCAGCCGCCATGCCCACGATCGGTTTGTTCAACGGTTTGCCGCCCATCGAGCCGTAGAAAGGAGCGTCCCCGAAGGCAAAGACGCCGCCGTCCTTGGCGACCAGCCAGTACCCGCCGCCATCGGGAGTCGAGGCCATGCCGACAATGGGAGCATTGAGGTGAAGTGCTCCCGTGGAACCGAAGAACTGGGCCAGGCCGAAGTTGAAAACGCCACCATCCGCGCCGACGAACCAATACCCGTTTCCGTCAGGGGTCGCTGCCATCCCAACGATCGGCGCGTTCAGCGGAAGACCCTGCAGGCCTCCGTAGTTCAAAGACGCGTGCCCCTGACCGGGCATGAAGCCTAAGCTCTCACCGCCGTTTGTGGCGTACCAATAGGCACTCGTAGCGGCACTTGAGCTTATGGACAGCGCGTGCTGCGAGATCGGCAGAGCAGCGCAATCCGGCACTGCGACCGATTGTGGTCCAGCGGTTCCTGAGCCACCAGCTCCGTCAGTCCACGAGACAGAGATAGTGACGACCGCGCCGGAGACGGCAAAGAGGTTGGATGCACTTCCCGAGAACTGGGCCGCTCCTGGGATCGGGTAGCCAACGGACTCCAAATCCATCGCCTGCGTTGCGGTCTGCGTGCCGTTGGAGATGGTCACGGTCGCCGCCGGTGAGAGCCGACTAGGGGTGGGCAGGTTATAGAGCGCCACCTCTGGAATGGGGGGGCCTGGTAATGGAAGTGGAAATGGCCCCGGCACTGGGAGAGGTGCCGGCACACAGCCACCCCAAACGGCGGCGAACTCAAGACCTGCCGCGCTGGCTCGAGTCGGTGCCGAGAACGCGGCCGCCGACAGCGCCAATCCCACCACAATCGCAAACCTCAAAAAGACTGATCGTCCGAGCCAACGAGATCGCACTGGCTGTAAGAGCATTCGTGCCCCCTCGGAACACCTCAATAGTGAGACCGTTTCTTAGCCTGGCGACGTGTCCCAGTCCGCCAGCCTAGGGCGTACCGAAGCCACCGGGATCTACGCTCGGATTATGGCTCCAGAGCAGGATGCCACCGAGAAGAGGCGGGTTGAGGCCCTGGGCGTTGCCCTGAGCGGCTTGGCAGCAGGAGACGACCCCGAGTCGTTAGTCGACAAGCTCGCCGAGTTCTACCGCGACGACCCCTCTGCGGGCGAGGATTTACTCGAGCTTGCGGCCGAGGCGATCGATGAGTCCGGCGCTTCAGCGTCTGACCCGATCAACTATGCGGAGATCCGGGAGCACTACCTTCCGGAATGTCGATTCAGTGGCAAGAGGCAGCACCACAAGAGCCACTTCGCCCTGACGGCGGCGGCCACGCTGCGCGCCGGGGTGTACCCCGACTACGACAGCGAAGGGGACTACTGGGGCATTGAGGGTTCATGGGTCTATTCCGTCTACGCGCTCGTGATCTACATGCGCGTGGCGGCCGAGCGAACAGAGCGGTCGGTCGAAGAGGTTTCGAGAGCACTGGCCTCACGCCGGGGCCTGAAGCTCTAGCGGGAGAATTTGAGGAGGCTGTGCTCGCCGGACCGCCCGGGTCAACCTCTTGCGCCTCTATCCGCCGGCCACGAAGGCGACGACGACGTAGGCAGCGTGGCGGTCGAAGTTCTCCCGTCGGCGGTCATAGATCGTGGTCGTCCGCGGGTCAGCGTGGCGGGCGGCGATCTGGACGTCACGCAAGGGCACCCCGGCGTCGAGAGCGGCCATGATGAAAGCGGCGCGCAACATGTGGGGATGCACCATCCCGAGGCCGGCCCGCTTACCGATGGGGCGGACCCAGCGGTGCGCCGTGCGCCGATCGAGCCGTTGGCTGTCGTGCCGATGCAAGATGGGGCCTTCGCAGCGTTCTCCGAGGGCGAGGTCGATGGTCCGGGCCACCCGTGGGACCAGAGGTATCACTGCCGGCTTGTTCCCCTTCCCGATGATGCGCAGCGTTCGATGGCCCCTGTCAAAGCCGAGATCCTCGGCATCGGTAGCACAGGCCTCGCTCACCCGAAGTCCGTTCAGGCCCAGCAAGGCGGCCAGGGCGGCATGGTCGGGGTCGTAGCGTTCGGCCGTGAAGAGGAACCGGCCGAGCTCGCCCCGGTCGAGACCGCGCCCTTCGCCCGGGTACACCTTGGGGCGGCGGGCGTACTGCGCCGGGTTCGATGGGATCCGGCCATCGATGTGGGCGAAGCGGTAGAAGCCGCAGATCGTGGACAGCCGCCGGTCGATGGTTGAGGCAGCCAAGCCTCGCTCTTCCATGGCACTACGCCACAGCTCGATGTGGGCGCGCTTGGCCTCGAGGACGTCGAGACCGACGTCGGTGCACCACTGGAAGAACGTCCGCAGGTCGTAGCGGTGGGTCTCAAGGGTCCGACCGCTATAGCGCGCCAGATACGCGGCCGCGGCGATCTGGGCCTGGACGAACGGATCTACGTCGCGAGCGCTTACCAGCGCTACTGAACTGGGCATCGGGGTGGGCATGACTTCCTCCTTGCTTCGAGGAGGACAGCGAACACCTATGCGGCGGTCAGCGCTCTGGGCGCCCGTGGGCGACGTACTGGGACACCTGAGGAAGCCATTAGATGACCAAGAGGTCGTCCTAGGTCCTAGGGCAGCAGCCAGCGTGAGGCGATCCGGTGTCAACAGACCCAGCCTCCGGGAACCGTATTGCCGGTGCCGGACATAGTGGATGTGTGGGACCAGACCAGCTGTCTGACTCAGAGCTGTGGCGACGGGCGGCGTTGCACGATCCCGGTGCGTTCGGTGATCTGTTCGACCGTCATGCGGGAAGGGTCCACAACCACTGCTTCCGGCGTACTGCAGATTGGTCACTCGCCGAAGACCTCACCAGCGTCGTCTTCCTCGAAGCATGGCGCAAACGCAAGCAGGTGCGCCTGTACCAGGATTCAGTCCTGCCGTGGTTGTTGGCGGTGGCGAACAACTGCTTCGGAATGCAGAGCGATCCCGACGCCGTTATAAGCGACTCCTAGCCAAGCTCCCAAGACCAGAAAATCCCCCGGATCTCGACACGGAGACCAACGAGCGCATCGACGACGCGGAGGCGATGCGACGCATTCTCGTCGTCGTCCACCAACTCAGCAGGGAGGACCAAGAGGTCATTGCACTCTGCGATTGGTCGGGATTGACCTACGAGGAGGCAGCCACCGCCCTCGCCATCCCGATAGGCACGGTGAAGTCGAGGCTGTCTCGTGCTCACGAACGATTACGTGCATTGATGGACCCCGAGAATGGCGGAGTGCAGCGACACTCGACCGACCTAAAAGGAGGGCGCTCGTGATGTCCGACCTCTTCGACTTGCCACCCGATCGTCCACTTCCTGCCGTGCGGCACGTTGCCGCACGCAGCCAGCTCCTGGAGATGACGTCGAAGCGATCGAGGTGGTTCTTCGCACGGTGGCGAAATACGGGCATCGCGGTTGGCCTCGGAGTCGGACTCTCGGTCGGTGGAGGCGTTGCCCTTGCCCAAGGCGTGTTCTCTCAAGCTCCTCAACCTGGTTCCCCCTCCGAGGCGCAGCTTGCGGTACCCGTCGTCGCAACCCGCTCTGGCACAGCAACGATCAACCTTGGGCGTGCTCCGCACAAGGCCAATGCAATCTCGCTTACCTTGACCGGATTGAGCGTCGGCACGTTTCACTTTCCCGGCACTTCCAGCATGAGTTGTTCGCAGAGCGACATCCGTCATCCTGGTCCCGAAGGCTGCGAAAGCGACGAGGTCATACCGCTTGAAGCAGGGCAACACACGGTCACAATCACCACGAGTTCGAGTGCATCGTGGAGGCTCCGAGCAACCTACGTCCACCAAGTCATCACTGCGTGGAAAACCAATGCCCATGGACAGACCTATGGCGCGGTGAATAAGAACGGGTTCCCTGACCTCGTTGCCGTGGCTATCGACCGAGGTCGGCGTACTGGTTACGTGCATTCATCGGAGCTCAACTGTCAGCATGCCGTCCCAGGTGAAAACTTTTCACTGCCGGTCTACAAGAGCGACGGGACCACCAGGATTGGGACCTTCATTGTCGGGAATCAGGATCCGGGGATACGCACCGTCCCAGCGTCATCTTTGAACTGTTCGAAGGAGGGAACCTTCAACAACCCGGTGCCCTGACCAGCTCCCCGTTCCGGGGGCGAACGGGGGCAGTCACACCGACGTACCCTTGGGCTCGTTTTTCGATGCGGTCAACAGTGCTTGTGGGGACTTCCGGTGGCCAAAAGCGGGGATTGAAAACTGGCCACGGACATGGCGACTGGACGCCTAGCGACGTTCTGGCGTCGGCCAAACTGGTTGGTGTGACGGGCGAACACGGCGCCGAGAGGCCGGGCTCCTGGGAGTATTACGACCGTCGCGTTGTCGAGGGGACGAGAACGATCGGTCATGCTCTGGCGTATTGGAAAGGGTTGGGAGTCCAGGCCAGCGCTGCCGACATTGAGCCGGAAGCAGCAGAGGTGCGGCGACTGATTCGTTCAATGCAGCCATCAACCTTTGTCGAGGTCGGCGCTGGGCCCGGCACGTTCACCGCTGACGTGCCCGGATCGGGAGTCGCGCTCGATCAGAGCGACGCGGCACTTCGAGTCCTTCGGTCGGGCTCTGCCCATTCGCCTGTTGTTCGGGGAGATGCTCTTCGACTACCGATAAGGGACCGAGCCGTCGCCCGAGTTTTCGCGGCCCACATCTACGGTCTGCTCACCGAAGAGGAGCGCAGACCATTCGTGAGCGAGGCCCGCCGGATCGCAGAGGAGTTGGTTGTCGTCGATGCAGGCCGACCACCCGGCGTTCCCGCTGAGCACTGGCAACTTCGGACCCTCGGCGGCGGTGAGATCTTCAGAGTGTTCCGACGCCATTTCAATGCTGCAGCGCTCGCAGCCGAGATTGACGGACGACCTCTGTTCTCAGGGCGTTTCTACGTGATGGTGACCGCATAAACGATCCGCCGTGCGCTCAGCAGGGCGCAGAATGCTCGCCCCGCGTAACCGGCGGTCGGGGACACCTAGGCGACCGGAAAGCAAGTCTTGCTAGCTGCCGAGCCGTTCCATTTGGCGACGAACCTTGGGCCTGGTGAAGAGCAGATAGAACCCACCGAGGAAGAACCCAAGTCCGATCAGCCACGCAACCACGATGACGACAATCCAGGCTGTCTTGTTAGAACCCGCTCCGTAGAAGGCGGCGGTTGGGCGATTAGCTGCGTCCACAATGGCCCAGATCGGCACGACCACTGCGCAAAACAGAACGACCAGCACCACCAAAAGGTCCATCCGGGCTCCCTTCATCGAGAGTCAGTAAATGCGAGTAAATGGTACTAATTTGCACTTGGGTTGGGATCAGATGTTGACGCGGAGCTTCCGGCCCGCCTTCAATCTCTGGCAAACGTCCCTCATCAGCTTGCTCCCCTACCTGGGAGCGTTCTGGGTCACCCGACCCGGTGGACGAGTCAGGCCGAGCGAGCGGATCACGCTCATTTTTGGTCAGCAAGGTTCCAAGCGGCCCAAGACCGGGTTGGGCACACTCGCAGCCGAGAGAACGATCTCCACGCCTCTCACTTCGCCCAGTCGGCCAACGTCCACGGATGACTGAATAGCGGTCCCCCTGGGGTCGGTCTCAAACCAAGCAATGACGGGCACTCGAACATAGTTATTCGACCAGTTGACGAAGACAGCGTCGTTGGGAGGCAGACCGCCGACGCTCACCGTAAGGACGCCCGTGAGCCCTCCGCTCGTTCCGTTGTAGCGGATGGTTCCAGTGAGAGGAGCGACGGCGCAGAAGTTCTCGACGCCTCGATAACCCGCCTCCGGTGGGAGGGTCGTCGGTGCTTTTGTCGGGACGGATTCCAAGGTTCCCGCCGGGGTGTGGAAGGGGCTAATCAGGTCTAGTCGGGTTGGCTCGCCATGGTTCGTTGTGGCCCCAACGTCGGCGCTCGCCGCAGCGAGGGCCGTCAGCACCACCAGCATGGACCAGGGGATCCAAGATCGCACTCGGCACATTCAAGCCTGCTTCAGACGCTCCTGCCTAGCCTCACTCCTGCGAACTGGGGCAGGGCGACAGTGCGTAGATCCGAGGGGGCATCATGTCTGAGTGTGGCTGTCTGCGGCTCTCCCGAACAGGATCGAACTAGACACCCTCATCCTCCGGCAACAGTCCGGTGATGATGCTCCTGCTCTCGCCCAGGCAATCAACCACAGTCGTGAGGAGCTACGACCCTGGCTTCCGTTCGCCAACAATGATCAAGCCGTCACGGAGGCGGCTCAGCGGCAGCGCCTGGAGCGGGTAAGTGAGCAGTGGACCAGCAGAACCCTCTTCCCGTACACGATCACGACCCACAACGGCACCCTTGCCGGATTCATCGAAGTTCGTCCGCGGCCCGAGCCGGGGCGGGTCTCCATCGGCTACTGGCTCGATCAACGCTTCTGGGGGAGGGGTTTGATCACGAGTGCCGCCCAGGCGCTGGTCGACGCCGCCCTAGACATCCCCGAGATCGACGGTGTGGAGATTTGTTGTGACCAGGCAAACGACCGGAGTGTCGCTGTTGCCAGGCGGCTCGGCTTCACACTCGTCGAAATACGAGATCACAGCATCGATGCGCCCGGCTACACCGGACGATTCATGGTATGGCGCAAGACGCGCTCCGATCCTTAGACCCAAGAGCGTCGCAGGGTGGTACCCCACCCTGATGTACGGCGCTAGGAGGCAGGGTGGTAGGCCACGAATCGATGGACGAACCATGTCGTGCCGGCCTTTTGGGGACCAATGACTCTTGTCGCGGTTTCGGGCCGCCTGCGAGCCTGGATGGGTCAGGTCTGCTACGTCTCGCCGGAGGTTAGGCAGCAATGCATGTCATCTTCAATGATGCCCAGTTCGACTTCCAGACGCTCCGGCTGCTCGGTTCGGCAACCTCGGGTGACGCCGAGGCAGGCGAGGTTTTGTCGACCGCGAACCGCATCCGGGAGGGCGACTTCGAGAGCTGGACCGCCGAATGGCTGAAGACCGCTCAGCGGGTGCACAAGATTGCAGAGGGCTGTGAGGAGCGCGGCCATAGGGTCAGCGCCCGGGAGGCCTATTTTCGGGCTTCCAACTACTACCGCGCCGCTGAGTTCTACCTGCACGGCGACCCGAAGGATCCTCGCATCATCGACTTTTCCCGCAAGGCGCGGAACTGCTTCGAGCAGGCGCTTGGCTCGGCCTCCCTGGCCGTCGAGCGCGTGGCCATCCCGTACGAAGGTGCTGCGCTTCCCGGCTACTTCTACCGTGCAAAAGAGGCGGGGGCGAGGGCTCCCACGCTCATTGTGCACACCGGGTATGACGGCACGCAGGAGGAGCTCCGCGCTCACGCGGTGGCCGCCACCTCACGTGGCATCAACTGCCTCACGTTCGAGGGACCTGGGCAGGGTGAGGTGATCCGCGAGCAAGGTCTCGGCTTCCGGCCGGACTGGGAGGCGGTGGTCACGCCGGTTGTCGACTACGTGCTGGGCCTTCCGACGGTCGATCCGGAGCGCATCGCGCTCTTGGGCATCAGCTTCGGAGGCTACCTGGCTCCTCGGGCCGCGGCATTCGAGCACCGGCTTGCGGCGTGCATCGCCAACGGAGGCGTCTTCGACTTCATGGCGAATCGGTTGCCAAGCCGCATGTCGCGCGAAGCCGCCATCGATGGGGTCCGTAGCGATCCCAGTGGGACCAATGAGATGATGCGAGCGTTGATGGAGGCGAGCACCGACACCAGGTGGGGCATAGAGAATGGGATCTTTACGTTCCGGGCCTCTTCTCCGGCCGACTATTACCTCAAGGCCCTCGACTACACGCTGGCGGGGATCGCCGAGAAGATCACCTGCCCGACGCTCGTGATCGACTCCGAAGGTGACCTGTGGTACCGGGGGCAGGCAAGGCAGTTGTTCGACGCGCTCACCTGCGACAAGACCTTCCTGAACTTTACCGTCGAGGAAGGCGCCGAGGACCATTGCCAGGTCGGCTCTCCGCTGCTGTCCGCGCAGCGCATGTTCGACTGGCTACAGGAAACGTTTGGCCGCGTGCCCGCTGCCAGGGTTGCCTGAGCGCGTGAACGGATCGGCTGTCCACGTTGGACCATGTAGGAGCAGTCATGCTGCCGGCATCGTCGTCTATTCGATACTTGCTCTCGGAGTGCAGGCCGTAAGAACGGGAACCACCAACAAGAACGTGACGGGACCGAATACGGGGACGGTGGTGGGGCGGGTTTTCGTCACGCCGTATAGATAGGAGCGCATTGCTCGGCAGTTCATCAGACCAGCGCGGGTGGTATCCCCATGGCCGTACGGGGACGGTCTCATGGCGAGTCGGGACACCGCCGGCCGGGCGGCGGCGGAGCCGCCGCCAACGGCCCTGTGGCTTGAGACAGTACAGAAGAACGCGGGCATCTAGCGCTTGATCTGGATGAATGGCTCAATCTTCATTTCGCCTTTGCTGCCCATCGTTTCGTCATTTGCTGATTGGTGTTCATTCGTTGGTATGCAATTCCTGGTCGTCTGACCTGCATGTTGTTCGGTTTCGAGATTTTCAGCGGCGGCATGGGCTCTTATTAGGTAGGGAGACAATTTCAGACCGAGGAGGAGTCAAGGGTGAGGACGACAAGATCAGACTCTGGCGCTCGATCGCTTTCTGGGACAAACCCTCGAGAGGCACTGCTGGACACCGACGGCGTCGCCGACGCTCTGGGAGTGACGAACCGACATGTTCGGCGCCTCGTGGCCGAACGGCGGATCCCGTTCTTCAGGGTTGGCAAGTTCGTGAGGTTCGATCCCGGCGAACTCGATGTATGGCTCGACCAACAGCGGGTGGAAATGAGGCGGTCTCACTCGAGCTCCCGCGCAGCGGGAAGATAGCCTTGCCTTCATCGCAAGGTGGCCTGGAGCTCTGCGACGAGCAGACTCCGCCGGCGTTCGCCTCCCAGCTCAAACAGCCCCGACGTAGAGAGATGCAACAGTGACACCAAGCCGACGCCACTTCGGCAACGTTCGACGGTTTCCCAGCGGTCGGTACCAGGCTGCTTACTGGTACGACGGTCGAGGGCACATCGCCCCGACGACCTTCGCCTCAAAGGCGGACGCGAACGCGGTTCTTGGCGCGGTGTCGGCTTCGATCGGTCGGGGCGACTGGATCGATCCCGAGCTGGGTCGGATCTCCTTCGCTCGCTATGCCGAGCTGTGGTTGGCACAGCGGACCGACATCCGTCCCCGCACCCGTGAGCAGTACGGCTTGCTCATTGAGAACAAGTTGAAGCCCGCCTTCGGCCAGCAGGAGCTCGCCAAGATCACATCCGTGCACGTCCGCTCCTGGTACGCCGACATCGCAGCCAAGACTCCCGGTTCGGCCCGCTCGGCATATCGACTCCTGAAGGCGATCTTCAACACCGCCACCGTCGACGAGCTCATCGTGAAAACCCATGCCGAGTGAAGGGCGGTGGAACCGATCGGGTGACTGATCGACGCATCCCCAACCTCGACCAGGTGGCAGCGCTCACGCAGTCCATGCCCGAGCAATACCGGGCCGCGGTGACGCTGGCCGCCTGGGGCACTCTGCGCCGGGGTGAGGTGCTCGGACTCAACCGCCAGGACATCGACCTACGGGCCGGCACCGTCCTGGTCGAGCGCTCCCTCCAAGAGTTCTACGACGGAAGGCTCGAGCTCGGCCCCACGAAGAACGGGGATCCCCGCAAGGTGTACATGCCGAGCTCGGTCATGCCGGCCCTCGAGGACCACCTGCGACGTTTCGTCGCCCCCGAGAGCGACGCTCCCCTCTTCCTCAGCGCAACAGGGCTACGGCTTCGTCCGAGCAATTTCTGGGTCATCTGGGAGACCGCACGCCGGCGGGCCGGTCTCACGTGGGTGCGCTTCCACGATCTGCGTCACTTCGCCGCCACCATGTTCGCCTCCACCGGCGCCAGCACGAAGGAGATCCTGAGCCGCGGCGGGTGGAAGTCTGTCGCCATGGTGGTGCGCTACGAGCACGCATCCGAAGAGCGCGACGCGCAGCTCGCGCAGGCCCTGAACGCCTTCACGATGGGCGACAACGTCGTGCCATTGACGCACGAACTCACAGGAGATCGCGCGCGTGCGCGCGCGAGGAGGGTGAGGTGGAAGGTGAGGTGTTGGAGCTACCGCCGCCGACCAGCGAAAACGAAGAGAAATGCTCCGGGGGAGAGACTCGAACTCTCAACCTAGCGGTTAACAGCCGCTTGCTCTGCCATTGAGCTACCCCGGAAGAGCTGAGGATCAGCCTCCGCACGATACCAGCGGTCCAACCGGGCCTTCGTGAAGCGACCGCGAGGATCCTCGGCGGCCTACAGTGCCCAGGATGGCGGACGGCGTCAGCACCCTCTGATGCCGTTTCGCGCCGGGTCCGCCTGCCGGCCGTTGGGCCTTTCGGCGCTCCGTCGTCATTCGCCGCGTGTCGGTTCCGCGCTGGCCGTCCTGATCATCGGCGCCAGCATGCTCAGCACCGTCGTCATGACGCCGGCTGGAGCCGGTGCCGCATCGACCTCCAAGACGACCACGCCGACGTCGAAGCCACTCTCGGTCATACCGAAGGTGCGGGCAGGGCAGCCGGAGGTGACGCCGGGTCACAACGCCACGAAAGGTCCGATCGGCGTCAACCCGGCCAAGGCCCAGGGGGTCAAGCTCACGATCCTCAGCGGACTGCTCAACGGCGAGCCGATCTACAACGGGGACTTCGCTGACCCCTACGCCCTGTTCGACGCAGCCACGGACTCTGTCTACGCGTACGCCACTGGCACCACCAATGGTCCCGATGCGAAGGCGGCACACATCCCGGTCATCGCCATCACCCGCTCCACGGGCTTCGCCGGCCACTATCTGGGCGACGCGCTGCCCACCCTGCCCGCGTGGACCGTGTCGGGGTACCAGTGGGCGCCTTCGGTGTGGGCACGCCCCGATGGAACCTACGTGATGTACTACGCGACCCCGGCGACCCACCCGATCGACTGCATCGCCAAAGTGACGAACCCCGGATGTGTCCAGACGACGCACGGGCCGAACACGGCAATGTGCATCTCCCGCGCAACGAGCACGAGCCCGTCGGGACCGTTCGTCGACGACTCCTCCGCACCGTTCATCTGCCCCTCCCAACAAGGTGGCGCCATCGACCCGAGCATCTACATTCGCTCTGACGGCACCCCCTGGCTGCTCTGGAAGAGCGACGGCGACTGCTGCAACAAGCCGACGTACATCTATTCCCAAGAGCTCGCCCCCGACGGGCTCTCCACCGTCGGACCACCCCACCTTCTCATCGGCGCCACGCAGGCGTGGGAGGGTGATCTCGTCGAGGCACCTGCCATGATCAAGGAGGGGTCGATCTATTGGCTCTTCTATTCCGCCAACCTCTGGGGAACGCCCAACTACAGCATCGGCATCGCAGCATGCACGTCTGTGACCGGCCCGTGCGTCAAGCCGCTCGATCGCGCGTGGCACAAGAGCACGAACAGCGCGAAGGGGCAGGGGTACGGCGGGTCGGAGTTCTTCCAGACAGGGAGCCTGATCTGGATGGTGCATCACGGGCTCGTGCCCGGAGAGTCCGGCAACTATTCGGAGAGGCGACTCTACGTCGACCTCATGGTCTTCCCTCCCAGCGGGTTGCCGGAGGTGGCGGCCCGGGCACCAGCCGCCGCGATGGCCGAGGCCGAGCTCTACTACGACGACCCCAGCCTCCCGAAAGCGCCGGACGAGGCGTACACGCATCTGATCTCGACCGTGCCCGTCCCCGGCGCATTCGCGGGCATCGGCGCGCGCGAGGCCATCGGGGACGGTGAGGTCGCGTGCACCGGGCTCGCCAAACAGGAGGATCCGTCTCAGCTCGTCAGGTCGCTCACTCGACGCGGCCTGACCGCCTTCGAGTCCTATGTCGTGGCCGAGTTCGCGGCCCGCTACCTGTGCCCGAAGGAAAGCCCGCAGGAGTCCTCGGACATGTATCAGGCCCTCCTCGGCGGTTCCTGAGGGCGACGTCACCGGGGAGTTCGTCCCGCCTCGGCACGACGCTCGTGGGGACAGGGCGGCGTCCACGGCCTACGCTGAGACCGGGCCCGATTGCCCCCAGCCGCATGACGACCAGTCCACGCTGGACAGCAGACGAGGAGCGCACACCATGACGATCGAGAAGACAGCCGCACCCATCCGCCACGCCGACCGCTTCTTCATCGACGGGGACTGGGTCCAGCCCTCGTCCTCTGACGTCATCGAGGTCATCGACTCGTCCACGGAGGATCTGTACTTCAGCGTCCCCGCCGCCCGGGAATCCGACATGGCACGTGCGGTCGACGCCGCACGCGTCGCCTTCGACCACGGTCCCTGGCCGCGGTTGACCCACGCCCAGCGTGCCGAGTACCTGCGGGCGATCGGCGAGGGTCTCAAGGGAAAGGCCGACGAGGTCGGCCAGCTGTGGCCGCGCGAGTCCGGCGCGCTCCACATCATCGCCCAGCACACGGCCCCCGGCATGGCCGGCGTGTTCGACTTCTATGCCGGCCTGGCCGACACCTACCCCTTCGAGGAGCGCGCGCAACCGTCCATGGGCGGCGACTTCGGCCTCTTGGTCCGCGAGCCGGTGGGCGTCGTCGGAGCGATCATTCCGTGGAACGCGCCGATCGGGCTGATCTCCTACAAGATCGCCCCCGCGCTGCTTGCCGGCTGCACCGTTGTCCTCAAGTCCTCACCCGAGGCTCCGGGCGATGCCTACCTGTTCGCCGAGATTGCCGAGGACATCGGTCTGCCGCCGGGTGTGCTCAACGTCGTGACCGCAGACCGCGAAGTCTCCGAGCTCCTCGTGCGCAACCCAGGCGTCGACAAGATCACCTTCACCGGCTCGACCGCGGCCGGCCGGCGCATCGCCGCCCTCTGCGGCGAGCGGATCGCCCGGTGCACACTCGAGCTGGGCGGGAAGTCGGCTGCGGTGATTCTCGACGACATGGACCTCCAAGACGCCGCCACGGCGATCTCGGGCGCTGAGTGCTTCCTTTCCGGGCAGGTCTGCTCCTCTTTGACCCGCATCATCGTCAACCGTTCCCGCCACGACGAGTTCGTTGACACCTTGGCCGGCACCTTCTCTCAGGTAAAGGTCGGTGACCCCTTCGATGCGCAGACCCAGATGGGACCGCTCGCCATGAGCCGCCAACGCGACCGCGTCGAGGGCTACATCGCGAAGGGCGTCGCCGAGGGAGCAACGTTGGCGACCGGTGGCGGCCGGCCCAAGGACCTCGAGCGCGGCTACTACATCGAGCCGACGGTCTTCGGCAACGTCGACAACCACTCGACGATCGCCCGGGAGGAGATCTTCGGGCCGGTCCTCAGCGTCATCCCGGCCGACAACGAAGAGCACGCCGTCTCCTTGGCTAATGACACCATCTACGGTCTCAACGCTTCCGTGTTCACCAACGACGTCGACCGGGCGCGCCAGGTGGCCGGTCAACTCCGTTCAGGGACAGTCGGGCACAACGCCTTCCGCACGGACTTCGGCATCGCCTTCGGCGGCTTCAAGCAGTCGGGCCTCGGCCGGGAGGGCGGGACCGAGGGGCTCTTGCCCTTCCTCGAGACCAAGACGGTGATCCTGAACGGCCAGCCAAGCAGCGCAACGTAGCGAGGTAGGGGCCCCCTCGCCCAGGGGCGACCCCGAAGGATCAGGATTCTTCGAGATAGTCCCGTAACAGGTGCGCGGCGTCCGGCCGGCGCAGCTTGGCCAGCGTCTTGGACTCGATCTGGCGCACCCGCTCCCGGGTGACCCCGAACTCCTTGCCGACCTCTTCGAGCGTGCGGATCTTGCCGTCGTCGAGCCCGAAGCGCAGACGGACGACGTCCTGCTCGCGCTCGGAGAGGTGCCCGAGCGCCTCGCGCACCGCAGCATCGAGCAGTGAGCGCGTCGCCGCGTCGTCGGGAACCACCGCGCCACGGTCCTCGATCAAGTCGGACAGATTGAAGTCATCCTCGTCACCGACGGGCTGCTCCAGTGACACCGTGTCTTGATTGATGCGGAGGATCTCGCGCACACGTTCCATCGGGAGCTCGACGCGGTGCGCCACCTCCTCGATCGTCGGCTCACGCCCGAGCTCTTGGAGCAACTGGCGCTGTGCCCACACAACCTTGTTGATGGTCTCGACCATGTGCACCGGGATCCGGATGGTGCGGGCCTGGTCGGCGATCGCCCGCGTGATGGCCTGACGGATCCACCATGTGGCGTAGGTGGAGAACTTGAAGCCCTTGGTGTGGTCGAACTTGTCGACCGCGCGCATCAGGCCCAGGTTTCCCTCCTGAATGAGATCGAGGAACGCGAGTCCGCGGTTGCGGTAGCGCTTGGCGATCGAGACCACGAGACGCAGGTTGGCTTCGATCAACTCGTCCTTGGCCTTGAGGCCCTTGCGCATGAGGCGGCGGTTGCGCGTCTGCTCTTCGGGACTCAAGAGATCCCGTTGCGGACCCTCGCCCTCCTCGGCCAGCTCGTGCGCTGCCAGCTTGCCCGCCGCGATGTTCCCTGCCTCAATGGCCTGGGCGATCTCCACCTCGAGCTCGGCGTTGAGGAGCGGAACCCGGCCGATCTCCTTCAAGTAGGTGTGCACGGGGTCCTCGGCACTGCCGCCCGAGTCGCCCGAGCTGGCCCGCTTGCCGTTGGACTCCCTGCGAGCCGTCGATCGGGCACTACCGTTCGCGCTGCCGCTCGAGGTCCCGTTCGAGCGCTGCGAGGAGCGGGCCTCCTTGCGCGGCACCACCTCGACGATGGGGTCCTCCTCTTCGTCCTCGACGAGTGCAACCCCTTCCGCGGTGACGCGGTCGATGAGCGCGGTGAGCACCTCGGGCGTGAGCTCGACGGTGTGCAGTGCCTCGATCAGCTCGGCCTGGGTCAGCTGTCCCTTCTCGCGCCCGGTTGCGAGTACCGCTTCGAAGTCGAGTTGCGGGACACCCGGCGGCAGCGCGCCGAGACCAATCGACGTGACAGACGCGTCGGACGACACTGCGTGTGCCGCGAGCTCGGAAGACGAAGCCGAATCGCTCTGCGACGGATCAGAGACAGAGTGCGTATCAAAACTCTCGTCGTCGATCACGATTGCAGTCTCTTCACTCACCCTCGTCCGCCCAATTCCAATCCCCCTCGATCCCTTTCCACCAACCAACCTACCAACCGGTCGGCGGCATCGCGTCCAACGCCAGGATCGTCGAGTTGGTCCAGCCAGAGGCGTACTTGTGCCGTCTCGGCCACGCGCGACTCCCACGCGCCGCCGTCCGCTCGCGACTCGACCTCGATCTCGGCCATGCCGCGCCGCGCCGCCGCCGTGCACCAGCCCGGCAACGACGGAGTCGACCGGATCCCCCAACTCGGGGTCTCCCGACATGGGCTCCTCGACTATGACGCGTCGCAATACGTTTGCCACCTCCGGTGACGCGGTCTCAACCGCCTCGTGCACACTGTCGTTCTCCAAGAGCGAGACGAACGCCAGGCGTTGCACGGGATCGGCGAAGAGCACCGCGTGCACTCGATCAGCTACATCTTCGGGCCGGTGCACCGCCAGCTTGAGCGCCTCGAGCCCAGGCCCTGGTCGCAGCGCTGCCGATCCGGCCATACCGCCTCGCCCCTCGCCGCCCATGTCGCCGGGCCCCAAGCGGTCCCCGTCGTCTTCGGGATACTCCGACGCTGCGGGCTCTTCGGTGTGCATCGGTCCCCGTCGCCGCCCCGGCCCGCCGCGCCCGGCACCGCCACCGCCACCACCGCCGCCCTCAGCCGGAGGGTGCGCCCGGAGATGTTCGAGTCGTTCGCGGAGCTTGGCCGCGTCGAGCCGGCAGCGGTCCGCCAGCTGCATCACGTATTGGTCGCGCACCAGGTCGTCGGGGTGCTCGGCCACCGCAGCGAGGGCGGCGTCGGCCGCTCGAGCGCGTCCCTCCGCCGTCGAGAGGTTGCCGGTCCCGAGCATCCGGTCCACCCGGAACTGGAGGAAGGGTCGCGCCTCTCGGATCGCGGTGGCGAGGGCCCCCGGGTCGTTGCGGGCCAGGTCGCCGGGGTCGCTGCCGCCGGGGAGGTCCGCCACGACGACGTCGACTTCGTGCTTGCGCTCCCACTCGTAGACGCGCGACGTCGCGCTCTGGCCCGCTGCGTCCGCGTCGTACGCCAGCACGATGCGCTTGGCGAAGTTGCGCAGCAACGTGAAGTGCTCTTCTGCCAGCGCGGTCCCACACGTCGCTACCGCCCACGGCACGCCCGCTTGGAAGCACCCGATGACGTCGGTGTACCCCTCGCACACGACGACCTCACCTTGCGCGATGACACCGTGCTTCGCCCAGTTGAGCGCGTAGAGCGTGCGACGCTTCGAATAGATCGGCGACTCCTGTGAGTTCTTGTACTTCGGCTCTGGCCGCTGCGGTGATGCCGCCCCGGCTCGTGGCGGCAGGATGCGTCCGCCCAGGGCGACGGGCCGTCCCGAGGGATCGCAAATGGGGAACAGCACCCGGGCCCGGAAGAAGTCCTGGGGTCGGCCGCGGCGATTGACGAAACCCAGACCCTGAGTCAGAGAGCACCTTCTCGGGCAGCTTGAGCGCCTTCGCCAGCGCGTCCCAGTCGTCGGGCGCCCAGCCGAGACGGAACTGTCGCACGACCTCGCCGTCGTAGCCGCGCGAGCGCAGGTAGTCGCGCGCCAGACCGGCGTCGGGCGCGGACAGCAACCGCTGGTGGTACCAGGCGACGGCGCGTTCCATCGCGTCGAGCAGTTCGGAACGCCGCTTGTGGTCGCGGCCCGCCTCGGAATCCTCGTGCAGCGTGAGGCCGGCCCGGTCCGCGAGGAAACGCACCGCGTCGACGAAGTCGAGGTGGTCCATGGCGCGCACGAAGCTGATGGCGTCGCCCGACGCGTGGCAGCCGAAGCAGTAGTAGAAGCCCTCCTCGGCGTTGACGCTGAACGACGGCGTCTTCTCGGTGTGGAAGGGACACAGGCCGCTCCAGCGCCGGCCCACCTTCTTGAGCGCCGCGTGCTCGCTGATCAGGGCGACGATGTCGGTGGCCGATCGGACCTGCGCGACTTCCTCGTCCGGTATCCCCACGCCGCGACGGTACCGCCCCGGTGTCATAGACGAATCGAAGGCGCTCCGATCGGGCGCCGCGCCGCTGGCTAGCTGGTGCCGACCTCCTTGCCCAAGACGGCCTGAGCAGCCGAGAGGCGGGCGACCGGGACCCGGAAGGGCGAGCAGCTGACGTAGTCGAGCCCTGCCTCGTAGAAGAGGCCGATGGAGGCGGGGTTGCCGCCGTGCTCGCCGCAGACGCCGACCTTCAGTCCCGGCCGGGTGGCCCGGCCCCGCTCGGTGCCCAGCTTGACCAGCTCGCCGACGCCGTCGAAGTCGATCACCTCGAAGGGGTTGCGCGGCAGCAGCCCGAGCTCGAGGTAGGTGTCCATCATCCGGCCCTCGACGTCGTCGCGTGAGAAGCCGAAGGTCATCTGAGTCAGGTCGTTGGTCCCGAACGAGAAGAAGTCGGCCACCTCGGCGATCTCGTCGGCCCGCAGTGCGGCCCGAGGCGTCTCGATCATCGTCCCGATGGTCACCTCGAGGGCTCCCGCCGAACTACGCGTCGCACTCACCGAGCCAGCCGAACCCGCCTTGGCGCCCCGCGACGGCCGCGGGACCCGCTCGCGGTTCACTTCGGCGACGGCGTCCTCGACCCACCCGCGGGCCAGGGCCAGCTCCTCGCTCGTCACGGTGAGCGGAATCATGATCTCGACGATCGGATGCCCGCCGTCGGCGACGCGCTGGCGGGCCGCCTCCATGAGCGCGCGTACCTGCATGGCGTAGAGCCCGGGCTTGATCACCCCGAGCCGCACACCGCGCGTCCCGAGCATCGGGTTGGTCTCCCGCCACGCCAACGCCGCCTCGTAGAGGCGCCGCTCCTCGGGGTTCAGACCGACGGTGGCCTCCTTGTGGGCCAGCTCCTCGGTCGAGGGCAAGAACTCGTGCAGCGGCGGGTCGAGCAGCCGGACCGTCACCGGCAGCCCGTCCATCGCGGCGCAGGATGGCGATGAAGTCTTCGCGCTGGACGACGCGCAGCTCCTCGAGCGCGTCGGCCTCTTCGACGGGTGAGTGCGCCAGGATCATCCGCCGCACGACGGGCAGGCGGTCCTCGCCCAAGAACATGTGCTCGGTGCGGCACAGGCCGATGCCCTCGGCGCCGAGCTTGCGCGCGTTGGCGGCGTCGTCGCCGGTGTCCGCGTTGGCCCGCACGTTCAGGTGGCCCTTGCGGATGGCGTCGGCCCACGAGAGCACGGTCTCGAAGGCCGCGGGTGGCTTGGCGGCGGTCAAGGGGACCTGACCCGCAACGACGATCCCCGCCCCGCCGTCGAGCGAGACCCAGTCGCCCTCGACCAGCGTGACGTCGCCCGCGGACACCTGATGGTCGCCCAGGCGCAGGACCTCGGCGCCGACGACGGCGGGCTTGCCCCAGCCGCGCGCCACGACAGCAGCGTGACTCACGAGCCCGCCGCGCGCGGTGAGAATGCCCTCGGACGCGAGCATGCCGTGCACGTCCTCGGGCGAGGTCTCGTTGCGGACGAGGATCACCTGTTCGCCGCGCCCGGCTGCGGCCGCCGCGTCGTCGGCGGTGAAGTAGATGCGGCCGACCGCGGCACCTGGACTCGCACCCAGCCCCTTGGCCCAGATGGCGTACCCGGAGGCGGCGAATTGCGGGTGGAGCACCGAGTCGAGGTGGTCCTCGGTGATGCGCGAGACCGCCTCGGCCTTGGAGATCCCGAGGTCGCTCGGGCGCACCATCTCGACCGCCATCTTCAAGGCGGCGGCGCCGGTGCGCTTGCCGACGCGGGTCTGGAGCATCCAGAGCTTGCCCTGCTCGATGGTGAACTCGGTGTCGCACATGTCCGTGTAGTGCGACTCGAGGCGCGCAAAGATCTTGAGCAGCTCGGCGTGGACCTTGGGGAACTGCTTCTTCAGCGCCGAGATGGGCTCGGTGTTGCGAATGCCGGCCACGACGTCCTCGCCCTGCGCGTTGACCAGGAAGTCCCCGTAGGCGCCCTTGGCGCCCGTCGCCGGGTCGCGGGTGAAGCCCACCCCGGTGCCCGAGTTGTCGTCGCGGTTGCCGAACACCATGGCCTGCACGTTGACCGCAGTGCCCAGGTCGTGCGCGATGCGCTCGCGCTCGCGATAGGCGATGGCGCGCGGGCCGTTCCAGCTGCGGAACACCGCCTCGATCGCGCCGCGCAGCTGCTCCGCGGGCTTCTGGGGGAAGGGCTTGCCGGTGTGGCGTTCGACGATCTGCTGGTACGAGTCGACGAGATAGCGCAGCAGCTCGGTGGGGACCTTGGCGTCGGACTCGGTCCCGGCCAGCTCCTTGGCCGCCTCGAAGAGGGAGTCGAACTCCTCGCCGGGCAGCTCCAAGACGATGCGCGGCATACATGGCGATGAAGCGCCGGTACGAATCGAAGGCGAAGCGCTCGTCGCCCGTCTGCTTGGCCAGACCCTCGACCGAGTCGTCGTTGAGGCCGAGGTTGAGGACGGTGTCCATCATCCCGGGCATGGAGAACTTGGCGCCCGAACGGACCGACACCAACAGCGGATCGGCGGGGTCGCCGATCACCTTGTCCATGGCGGTCTCGAGGCGGGCCCGGGCGGACGCCACCTCCGTATCGAGCCCCTTGGGCCAGCCGCTCGTCATGTAGGCCCGGCAGGCGTCGGTCGAGATGGTGAACCCCGGTGGCACCGGGAGCTCGAGTACCGACGTCATCTCGGCCAGGTTGGCGCCCTTGCCCCCGAGGAGGTCCTTGAGCTCCATCGGCGGACGGGGGTGCGTGTGGTCGAAGTCGAAGACGTACGGCATCGGGCCTCCTTGCCCAAGACGGCCGGGCCGCGTGGCGAGCGCGGCATGGGTGATCTTGCCCGTCCGGCCTGGCACGAGCCAAGCCAGCCTACTTTCCCCGCGCCTTTCCCTCGGGCCGCTCGCCGCCGCCCTCGCTCCGGTCGTCGGCGTCCTCTGCTCCTTCTTCGGCGTCCCCCACGCCCCATTCCCACTCGTCGGCGATCCCGCGGATCTGGCGCTGGAAGACCTCCTTCGCCTGGCGCATGTAGTCGCGCACGACCTGCAATTCCTCGGCACCGAAGCGCTCCGACATCCGCCGCATCTCGTCGGCTATCGGCTGCTGGAGGTCGTCGAGGCGCTGCTTGGCCTCGGGCACGATCTCCACCCAGACCCGACGTCGGTCCTCTGTGTCGCGACGACGCGTCACCATCCCGGCATGTTCCAGCCGGTCCAGGATGAAGGTCACCGCGCCGGTGGTGAGCCCGGCCTCTTCGGCAAGCCGGCCCGCGGTGATCGGACCGAGCCGACTTATAAGGTCCAGGCAGCGCGTATCGGTGCGGCTCAGCTTCAGCTTCTTGGCCAGTCCCTCATCAAAGTCGCTCGCCGCGCCGAGGTACCCCATGATCTCGCGCCGCAGCTGCTGGCCCAGCTCGGATCTCGACCATTGTCTTGACACGTAAGTAACTTTACCACTAAGTTTCTTTGTTGATGGCATTTTCTTTGAATTCTTCCCTGGCAGTAGAAGCCCGCGACCTGGTCAAGGTCTTCACCCGGGGCAACGTGCGCGCCCTCGACGGCGTGTCGTTCGCCGTCGAGACCGGGACCGTGCTCGGCATGCTCGGCCCCAATGGGGCCGGCAAGACCACGGCCGTGCGCATCCTCTCCACCATCCTCGAGCCCGACGCGGGCACGGGCACCATCCTGGGGCACGACGTCGCCAAGGAGCCAGAGGTGGTCCGCGGCCTGATCGGGCTGGCCGGCCAGTACGCCACCGTGGACGAGAACCTGACCGGCCGGGAGAACATCTACATGGTCGGACGCCTCTGCCACCTGAGCCGGCACACCTCGCGCACCCGGGCCGACGAACTGTTGGAGGCCTTCGGCCTGTCCGACGCCGGCGACCGTGTGCTCAAGACCTACTCGGGTGGCATGCGCCGCCGCCTCGACTTGGCGGCCGCCCTCATCGCGGGCCCACCCGTCCTCTTCTTGGACGAGCCGACCACGGGCCTCGACCCCCAGAGCCGCCAGGACCTCTGGGGCATCATCGAGGATCTGGTGCGAGAGGGCACGACCGTGTTGCTCACCACCCAGTACCTCGAGGAGGCAGACCGCCTCGCCCGCGACATCGTCGTCATCGACCATGGCCGCGTCATCGCCGAGGGCACGCCGGCCGAGCTGAAGGCCGATCTCGGCACCTCGGTGGTGTCGGTGACGCTCGGCACCCGCGACATCGTTCCGACCGCTCTCACCCTGCTGGCCCCGCTCACGCCGAAGGAGCCGGTCGTCGACAACACCACGGTCGAGCTGACAGTGGAGAACGGCCCGGCCGTCGGCGCCGAGGTCCTGCGCGCGCTGGACGCCGCGGAGATCCCGGTGAGCGGCCTGGCGCTGCGCGAGCCGAGCCTCGACGATGTCTTCTTGAGCCTCACAGGACACAAGACCGAAGCCGAGACCGACGACGAGCGCGCCGCTCGCAGGCGCGGCCGCCGAGGCGCCGCCGAGGGCGCGGACGGGACGACCGAGGTAGAAGCCGATGGAAAGGACGCCGCATGACCACTGTCGCCCTCCCCCAGTTGAACGAGCGGGTGGCCGCGCCGGGTGGCAGCCGGGTGAGCTGGGCCCTCCAGGACACCTTGACCGTCACGTGGCGGAACCTCAAGGCGCTGATGCGGACCCAGGAGCAGGTGTTCTTCGCCGCGGTCCAGCCGATCATGTTCACGCTCTTGTTCGTCTACGTGTTCGGCGGCGCCATCCACACGTCGGTCCCCTACGTCGACTTCCTCATCCCCGGCGTCTACGTGCAGACCGTCGCCTTCGGCGCGGTCACGACCGCTGTCGGCCTGTCCGAGGACCTCGCGAAGGGCCTGATCGAACGCTTCCGTGCGTTGCCGATGGCTCGCTCGGCGGTGCTGGGCGGCCGGACGACAGCGGACCTCGTGCGGAACATCTTCGTCGTGGTCCTCATCACGGCGGTCGGGTTCGCGGTGGGCTTCCGCATCTCGACCAACGTCGGGCTCTTCCTTCTCGGCGCGCTGATCGTGCTGCTCTTCAGCTACACCCTCTGCTGGGGCTTCGCCACCGTCGGGCTGTCAGCGCCAAACGCGGAGACGGCACAGACAATGGTGTTCCCGATCCTGTTCCCCTTCATCTTCGCCTCGTCCGCCTTCGTGCCGGTGACCGCAATGCCCGGCTGGCTCCAGGCGTTCGCCTCCCACCAACCGGTGACGCAGGTGGTCGACGCCACGCGCTCGCTCATGGTGGGCGGGACGCTGCAGAACACCGGTGCCGTGTGGGCGTCGTTGGCCTGGTGTTTCGGACTGTTGCTGGTCCTGGTGCCGCTGGCGGTTCGGAAGTATCGCCGGGTCGCCTGAAGGGACCTTTAGTCCTGGCCGGTGCGCCGGCGTAGCTCGGCCACCAGCCCGTCGACGGGCACGCGCACCTGCTCGGTCGTGTCACGGTCGCGCACCGTCACCGCGTTGTCCTCGAGTGAATCGAAGTCGACCGTGACGCACCACGGCGTGCCCACCTCGTCCTGGCGCCGATAGCGGCGGCCGATGCTCTGGGTGACGTCGTAGTCGCACATGAAGTGGGGCTGGAGCGCCGAGAGCACCGAACGGGCCAGTGGCTCGAGCGTCTCCTTCTTCGAGAGCGGCAGCACGGCCACCTGGTAGGGAGCGAGGCGCCAGTGCAGGCGCAGCACCGTGCGCGCCTCTCCCCCGACTTCGTCCTCGCTGTAGGCCGAGAGCAAGAAGGCCATCATCGTCCGCGTGGCGCCCGCCGCCGGCTCAATGACATAGGGCGTGTAGCGCTCGTTGGTCTGCTGGTCGAAGTAGTCGAGCGACTCCCCCGACGCCTTGGCGTGGGCGGTGAGGTCGTAGTCGCCCCGGTTGGCGATCCCCTCGAGCTCGTCCCAGCCCCAGGGGAAGAGGAACTCGACGTCGGTTGTGCGCAGCGAATAGTGCGACAACTCGCTCTCCTCGTGGTGGCGCAGCCGCAGCTGGTCCTCGGGGATGCCGAGCGAGCGGTACCAGTTCATGCGCTGGTCGAGCCAGTACTCGAACCACGTGGGAGCCTCGGCCGGCGGCACGAAGTACTCCATCTCCATCTGCTCGAACTCGCGAGTGCGGAAGACGAAATTCTGCGGCGTGATCTCGTTGCGGAACGACTTGCCCACCTGGGCGATGCCGAAGGGTGGCTTCTTGCGCGTCGTCTGCAGCACGTTGGCGAAGTTGGTGAACATGCCCTGCGCCGTCTCGGGACGCAGGTACGCCACATGCCCCTCGTCCTCCACCGGGCCGGCGTAGGTCTTGAACATCAAGTTGAACGCCCGGGCTTCGGTCAGGTCGTGTGAGCCGCAGTTGGGACAGACGCCCTCGATCTTGTCGGCGCGCCAACGCTCGTGACAATTCTTGCAGTCGACCAAGGGGTCGGTGAAGGTAGCCAGGTGACCCGAGGCCTCCCACACGGCCGGTGGGCTCAAGATGGCCGCGTCGAACCCCACCACGTCGTCACGCTCTTGGACCATGGCGCGCCACCACGCGTTCTTCACGTTGCGCAGCATGTTGACCCCGAGCGGGCCGTAGTCGTAGGTGGAGCGGAAGCCGCCGTAGATCTCGGCCGAGGGGAAGATGAAGCCCCGGGTCCGGCAGAGGCGCACCACCTTCTCCATCAGGTCGTTCTGGGCGGTGTCCGCGGGCATTCCCGAGGTCGTGTCGGTCTCGGTCATCGATGCAGGATAGTGGCCGCCACACCGTCACCGAGGCGTGCGCTGACCTCGTTGGCCAGCAGGCGGCCCCGCACCGTGAGCACGGCGCGATCGCCGTCGCGGACGACGACTCCGTCGAACGCGCCATCGCGCGCACCGTCGAGCTCGACAGGCTCGCGCAGACCCTCAGGCAGGGAGTTCCACGGTACGCCGCGCCGCGTGCGCAGCGCGAGCGTGAGCGCCTCGAACTCGCGCTCGGGGAGCCGTGAGCTCCTCGCGCCCGGCCTCGGGCGGGCGCCCCGCCGTGATTGCGTCGATGTAGCGGTCCGGCGTGCGGACGTTCCACCAGCGGATCCCGTCTCGGTGCGAGTGCGCCGCCGAACCGACCCCGACGTAGTCACCCTGGTCCCAGTAGAGATGGTTGTGGTGGCACTCGTGACCCGGCCGGGCCCAGTTCGAGATCTCCTCCCAGGCGTACCCCGCATCGCCGAGGATCGCGTCGGCCAGCTCGTAGCGACGGGCCTCCGCGTCGTCGTCGGGATGACGGGCGGCATCGCGCGCGAGCGGCGTACCCGGTTCGACGGTCAGGCCGTAGGCGCTGAGGTGCGGCGGCGGATGCGGGAGAGCGAGGACGTGCTCGAGGGTGGCGGCCCAGTCGGCGTCGCTCTCGCTCGCGGCGCCGAAAATGAGGTCGAGGTTCCAGGTGGCGAATCCGGCCGCGTGCACGGCCGCGGCGATGGTCTCGGCGGCATGTGGCACGGTGCGGCGGCCGAGACCAGCAAGCACGTGGTCGTGCGTCGACTGCAGTCCGAACGAGACGCGGGTGACCCCGGCGCTCCGGTAGGCACCGAGGTGCGCGTCGTCGGCGTCCTCGGGATTGCACTCGACCGTGACTTCGGCGTCCGGCGCGCGCGGGATCGCATCGAGGATGCGGCACAGGGTGTCGGGGTGGAGGCGCGACGGTGTCCCCCCTCCGAAGAAGATGGAGCTCGGGAGCGGGAGGTCGGCTGCCCCGAAGACGCGCTGTAACTCGAGGACACACGCGTCGGCGTAGCGCTCCATGAGGTGGTCGCGGTCGGTATAGGTGGCGAACGCGGAGTAGTCGCATCGCTCCCGGCAGAACGGGACGTGGACGTAGACGCCGAACGCGCTCAAAGGCCGGCGGCCGAACGCACCGAACGGATGCGCCGGTCGAGGTGGACCTCCATGGCCTCGGTGGCCAACTCGGCGGCCTCGTCCGCTCCGGCGGGCGGCGGCCCCCGCAACACCGATGCCAGGTCGCCCCCGAGGATGCGCCGCAGGAGGGCGAGCGCGGCCGCGCTCATGTGACGGCCACTGCGATGCGCCCGGCACAGCGTCCCCCCCGCCGCGAGATCGAAGGCCACGAGCTCCACCACGCCGTCGGGCTCGCCGCAGGCGGCACACGCATCGAGCACCGGACCGGCGCCCTCGAGGACGAGCGCCTTCAAGAAGAACGCCGGCGCGAGCAACGTGGGGTCGGAGCGGTCGTCAGCCAGGGCGCGCAGCGCGCCAACCAGCATCGAGTAGAGCTGCGGATCCGGATGGCGCTCCTGGGCCATCTGGTCGGTCACCTCGAGCAGCGCCATGCCGCGCGGCACGCGGCCGAGGTCCTCGCGCACGGCGCGGAAGGCGTCGACGACCTCGGCCTGATTCACGATGTCGAGGTCGCTCCTCCCCTGCCACAACAAGAGGTCGACGTGGGTGAGCGGCTCGAGCCGTCCCCCGAACTTGGAGGTGGTCTTGCGCACGCCTTTGGCGACGGCGCGCACCTTGCCGTGGCGCTCAGTCATGAAGACGACGATGCGGTCGGCCTCGCCCAGGCGGTAGCTGCGCAGGACGACGCCCGTGTCGCGAAAGAGGCTCATGCGCCGGCGCCGGTGCGGCGTGAAGGTTGCTCTGGCGCGCGGTGCGCGGGGTCGAGCGGGCAGAAGCGCTCACCGCGGCGCGCTGCCTCTGCTGTGGCCCGCCGCACGTCCGCGGCCATGTCGGCCGCCCGGTCGTGCGCTTCCTGGGCCGGGCGCGTGCGCTCCTGGGTGGCGGCGTAGGGCGAGCGCCGCCCGTAGAGCAGGCTGCCCGCACCGATGAGCACCGCCATCGTCACCAGCACGATGACGACACTGCCCAGGCCGTAGGGGCCGGCGAGGAGGACGACGACGACGAAGGTGGTGAGCAGGGCGATCCCGGCCGCCACGGCGATCCGGCTGAAGGTCATAGGACCCCCCATTCTCGCGCCCCGGGCTTCCGGCAATCGCGTCGTGGGCTCCGGGTGGTCTTCGCCCCCGGCTTCAGGAGCCGACGGCGCCGAAGCGGCGGACCCGCCGCTGGAACTCGATCACCGCCTCGTAGAGATGTCGCCGCCGCATGTCGGGCCAGAGGACATCGGGGAAGACCAGCTCGCTGTACGCGATCTCCCACAGCAAGAAGTTCGAGATGCGTGTCTCCCCCGAGGTCCGGACCACGAGATCGGGGTCGGGCATGTCGGGGAAGTACAGGTGGCGCCCGATGGCCTTCTCGTCGATCTTGTTGGCGGGAACGCCCTCCGCCACCAGGGCCCGGACGGCGTCGACGATCTCGGCGCGGCCGCCATAGTTGAAGGCCATCGTCATGACCATGCGACTGTTGTCCTTGGTCAGCTCGATCGACTCGTCCATGCGCCTGAGCACCCGGCGCGGCACCCGCCAGTCGCGTCGGCCGGCAAAGCGGATCTGCACCCCCTTCTCGTTCAGCTCGTCGCGCCGGCGCATCAGGAGCGACTGGTTGAAGTTCATGAGATAGCGCACCTCGTCGGGCGGGCGGCGCCAATTCTCCGTCGAGAAGGCATAGAGGGTGATCCACTTGATGCCGATCTCGAGGGCGCCGTTGACCACATCGAGTAGCGCGGCCTCGCCGGCGGCGTGGCCCTCTGTCCGGGGCAGCCCCCGGGCACTGGCCCAGCGGCCGTTCCCGTCCATGACACAGCCCACGTGGACCGGGACGCGCGACAGATCGAGCTCGGGCGGGATCGGGTCCGCTGCACCGTCGAGGTCGGATGCCGTCGAGGTCACACGTCGAACCTACCCTCTCGGCGCTCTTTTCCTAGGAGGCTCCCAGTGCGCCGGGAGGGCCGCTTCGACCACAATGGCGACCTGTCGCGGCGACAGCGAGGGCGATCGCGAAGGCGAAGGCAAGGAGGGTGACAGATGGCAGAGCAGGACTCGAGCGGCTTCGGGGGCGGCGAGCGCCCCGACACGACGGACATGGTCGCTGTCCACAAGGCGTTGCGGGGTGCGCTGGGCGCAGGCCCCCAACGGGTGCGCGACGTCGACCCCGGTGACGCCGAGCGCCGGGCACTCATCGCGGACTACTACGACAACGTCTTGTGGTTCCTCGACGTGCACCACAACGGCGAGGAGGAGCTGGTGTTCCCGCGGCTCCGTGAACGCAGTCCCGACGCGGTGGCGCTGGTCGACTCCATGGAGTCCCAGCATCATGAGGTGGTCCAGCTGTTGAAGGACGCCGGCGCGTCACGGACGGCTTGGGCAGGCGGAGACACCGGCGTCCAGGCCACCCTGGCCGAGCAGCTCCAGGCGCTCCACGATGCGACGGCGGCCCACCTCGACCAGGAGGAGGCCACCCTCCTCCCCCTGTGCGCCGACTACCTCACCGCGGAAGAGTGGGGAGGGCTGCCCGGCCATGCGCTGAGCCAGTATCGAGGCGACAAGGTCTGGCTGGTGCTCGGGCTGATCATGGAACAGCGGACCCCCGACGAGCAGGTCCACATGCTCGGAGCGATGCCACCGCCGGTGTCCCAGATGTGGAAGGACACGGGGTCCGACGCGTTCGTGAAGTTGGCTGCGGCGGTGGGATGAGACCCGGTGTCGGCGGGGAGCCCGTTGACACCATCGTCGAACGACGCGCACCCCAGGGCTAGCGTTCGGCTCAATGGTGGAGTGGGACGGGGAATTCGCCCCCGAGCCCGACGAATTCGACGAGCTCGACGTCTTCGATGAGACCGGCGCGCCCGGCGTCAGCGGCGCCGGGGTGGATGCCCGCGACGTCCGCGAGGCCGGCGACGAGGGCGTCGAGGGCCTGGACAAGGTCACCGCGCAGATGACCGGCGGCGAGCACCGGCCCGAGCAACAAGAGATGTGCCGCGCCGTGGCCGAGGCGCTGCTCGCCGGCCGGCACCTCGTGGTGCAGGCCGGCACCGGAACGGGCAAGTCGCTCGCGTACCTCGTCCCCGCAGTCCTCAGTGGCAAGAAAGTGGTCGTCGCCACCGCCACCAAGGCGCTCCAGGACCAGCTGGCGGACAAGGACCTGCCACTGGTCGAGTCGGGCCTCGGCCTGCCCGCCCCGCTCGACTTCACCGTGTTGAAGGGCCGCAGCAACTACATCTGCCGCCAACGAGTGGCCGAGGTGGGCTCGGGCGGGGTGCAGGCGGAACTCGGCGATCAGACGGGGGGGCGGGCCGACGAGGCCGATGCGCGGGAGGTGGCGACCGATGCTGCGGCCGTCGCCGATGCTGCGGCAACCGATGGTGACGGCGACGCCCCGCCTCCCGAGGGCCTGGTCGAGGAGGTGCGGCGGCTCATCACCTGGTCGCAGAGCACGCGCAGCGGCGACCGGGCGGATCTGAGCTTTGAGCCCTCGGACCGCGCCTGGAACATGGTGAGCGTCGGTCCCCGCGAGTGCCCAGGCGCATTCAATTGCCCCGAGGGTGGACGCTGTTTCGCCGAAGGGGCGCGCGACCGGGCGGCAGCGGCCGACGTCGTCGTCGTGAACACCCATCTCTATGGCGCGCACCTGGCCAGCGGTGGTGCGGTGCTGCCCGAGCACGACGTGGTCGTCTTCGACGAGGCGCATCAGCTCGAAGAGGTGATGACCGCGAGCCTCGGCGTCGAGATCACACCGGGGCGGTTCCGCTCCCTCGTGACGGCGGCACGATCGCTGGTAGAGCAGCGCGACGCCGAACAGCTCGAGTCCCTCGGCCGCGTCGGCGACCAGCTCACCGTGCTCCTGGCCGACCGGGTCGGTACGCGTGTCCTGGGCGACGAGGGAAGACAGGTGGCGGCCGAGGACCGCGAGCTCGCCGAGCTGCTCACGCGCGCCGCGGAGCTCACTCGTCGTGTGATCGACGCGTTGCGCCGGGGCGGCGCGCAGCGCTCGTTCCTGCCCGATGACGGCAGCGGCTCGGCGGCCGACGCCGATCCCGACCGGTCGAGCCGCAAGACCCGCACGCTGCAGGCGGCCGCGCACCTAGCCGACGACGTGCACCGCCTGGTCACGCGTACCGACGGCGAAGTGGCCTGGGTCGACGGGACCCGACGCAACATCCGGCTGCGGCTCTCCCCCATCGACGTCGGCCCGGCGCTGGCCGGGATGCTGTGGGATGAGGTCACGTCGGTCCTCACCAGCGCGACCATCCCGCCGCGCATCGTCGAGCGGGTGGGTCTGGAGACCTTCGCGACCGAGGAGCTCAACGTCGGCAGCCCGTTCGACTACCGCTCTCATGCGCTGCTCTACGTGGCGCGGCATCTGCCCGACCGCCGCGCGGCCGGCGCAGAGGAGGCGCTTCACGAGGAGCTCGCGCTGCTCATCGAGGCTGCGGGCGGGCGCACCCTCGCCCTCTTCACCAGCCGGCGCGCCACGGAGGCGGCCGCCGAGGCGCTGGCGCCCGAGCTCCCCTACCGGCTTCTGCAGCAGGGAGACCTGCCGAAGGGACGCCTGCTCGAGGAATTCACGCGGGACGAGACCTCCTGCCTTTTCGCCACCCTCGGTTTTTGGCAGGGGGTGGACGTCCCAGGGCGCGCACTCTCGCTCGTCACCATCGACCGGCTCCCCTTCCCCCGCCCCGACGATCCACTGCTTCAGGCTCGCCGCGACCGGGTCGGCGGCCGCGCCTTCTCCCTCGTCGACCTGCCACGGGCCGCCACGCTGCTCGCCCAGGGCGCGGGTCGACTCATCCGCACGGCCGACGACCGGGGCGTCGTCGCCGTGCTCGATCCCCGTCTCGCGACCGCCTCCTATCGCGGCGTGTTGTTGTCGACGCTGCCGCCGATGCGTCGCTCGGTGGATCGGATGGAAGTCGAGTCGTTCCTTCGAAATCAACTCTCTCCGACGTGACGCCGACCTCGGGCAGCGTCACCTTGCGTGTCGGCGCCGGGTCACGGTGACGTCGAGGTGATGCTGAGGTCACGCTGCTGTCTCCGGGGCCGACCCCCTTCGTAGCGAACTACGCTGCGGCGGTGGATAACGCCGAACTCGCGGCCCGCATCGCCTCATTCGACCGCTGGCACTATCAGTTCGAGTTCGATGGCGGCATCACGACGCCGATCTTCGACGTGAGCCACCTCAATCGCCACGAGCAACGCTACGAGTACTTCTTTACCCGACTGCTCCAGGCCACCGGCGGCTCGCTCCAAGGCCACCGCGTACTCGATCTGGGCTGCAACGCCGGGTACTGGTCTCTCAAGGCGATTGAGGCCGGTGCCGACTTCGTCCTCGGCATCGACGGGCGTCAGATGCACGTCGATCAGTCGAACTTGGTGTTCGAGGCCAAGGGGATCGATCGGGCGCGCTACCGGTTCGAGATGGCGAACATCTTCGAATATCAGCCAGAGCCCAGGTTCGACATCGTCCTGTGCCTTGGCTTGATGTATCACATCGCGAAACCAGTCGAGCTGTTCGAGCTCATGAGCCGTGCCGGGGGGAAGGTCATCATCATCGACACGTGGGTCTCGGCGGCCAAGTTGAGTGCGTTCGAAGTCCGTCGTGAGTCCTTGGACGAACCGCGGAACTCGGTGGAGTACGAGCTCATCCTCATACCCACCCCGCAAGCAGTGCTCGATCTGGGCGACCAGTTCGAGTCACGTACGGTGCTGATACCTGTGAACATGACCGGGGACGGGGTGAACGACTACCTGAAGGGCCGGCGCATGGCCTTCCTCAGCGTCAAGACGTCGGCGCTCGCTGCGTTTCCGGGCGCCGTCACACTTCTGGAGCAGCTGTCGTCGACGCCCATACCGGAGTTCCAACTGGGCCCAGGAGCTCAGGGGGCGGGTGGTGTCACGACGCGGGCGCGCCGCGACTGCTGTAGGAGCTCGCCTACGGTTTCGCAATCGCTCGCGCTTCGGGCGCGACGAGAGCAATTCCGCGCCGAAGAAATAGAATCACGTTCACGAGCTGACTCCATCGAGACCGCTGCAAAGAGGCCCTTTCGGCGTCATGAAGGACTGCGACGTGTGGGGTACGGTGACGCCGCATGGATCGCCACTCCGGCTCCCGGGAGGCGGGCGGGCCTTTCTCGCCCCGGGATCATGCCCCGTCCTTCAGTCGGCGTGCTGTCCTGGGGATGGCGGCCGCCGGTGCAGCCGCGCTCGTCGTCCCGGGCCGCGTTGGGGCGTCAGCCTCGGCATTCGATCGTTCCGACCGGGAGCGTCGGGCCTGGCTCAGCTCCGCGTCCATCCGTCAACCCGGCTCCCTGCCCAACCCATCGGTTGCGCCCGGAACGGAGAGCGTTCCCGAGATCAAGAACATCGTGATGGTCATGATGGAGAACCATTCCTTCGACAACATCCTCGGCATGATGGGGCGCGGGGACGGCTTCTCGCTTGGCCGCGACGGGCGGCCGTCCGTGGCGCTACCCAATGGGCACGGGGAGGTCGTCCACGCCTTCCACATGCCGAGCGAGTGCCAGACCAACGGTGTGAGCCAGAACTGGAACGTGGGCCACCGTTCCTACGACAACGGGACCAACCGGGGGTGGGTCGAAGCGTCGACGGGGGAGGCAATGGGCTACTTCCTCGGTACCGACGTGCCGTTCACCTGGGGACTCGCCCGGACGTTCCCGATCGCCGACCGGTGGTTTTGTTCGGCGATGTGCCAGACCGACCCCAACCGGCGCTATCTCTTCGCGGGAACGTCGCTCGGTCTCATCAACGACAGCTTTCCCACGGAACTCCCACCCAACGGGACGATCTTCGACTCCTTGAACAAATACGGCATTACCTGGAAGGACTACTACTCCGACGCACCGACCGCCCTCGTCTGGATCGGCCTCGGGGGCAAGCCGTCCATTACCGACAAATTTGTGAAGATGGACGAGTTCTTCGAGGACGCGGCAGCGGGCACGCTTCCCCAATTCTCGATGCTCGACCCCAACTACAGCATCCAGTCCGAGGAGAACCCGCAAGACATCCAATACGGTGACCAGTACCTCTCAGACGTGGTCAAAGCAGTCATGAAGAGCCCCCAGTGGCCGCACACCTTGCTCATCTGGACCTACGACGAATGGGGTGGCTGGTATGACCACGTCGTCCCCCCGGCCGCCATTCCGCCGGACGACGTCCCCCCGGATCTGCCGCCGGGCTATCTCCCCGGAGGGTTCGACCTCTACGGCTTCCGGGTACCTGCCGGGGTGGTCTCGCCCTACGCCCGCCCCAACTACGTCTCCCATAGCGTCTACGACCACACGTCGGTGCTGAAGACGATCGAGACCAAGTGGAACCTCCCTGCGCTGACCAGGCGTGACGCCAACGCCGTGGACGTCTTCGGGATGCTCGATCTCAAAGCGAAGCCGTCGTTCCTCACGCCTCCCTCCCTGCCCGAGCCCGCCAACCCGGCGTTGTCATTCGGCTGTCTGGCGACGGGACCCGGGCAGATCCCCCCGCCCTCTGCGGTGACGCCGGAATGAGGCTCCACACGCTCATCTCGGCGGCGGTGGTGGGAGCATTCTTGTTTTTCGCCGCGGCCGGCTCGCCGCCATCGGTCGCGGCGGCGCACAGGAACTCGTCAGCCAAGACGATCCCCAAGGTGGCGACCTGCCCGTCGTCTTCGGTTGCAGCCTCGGTCGACTTCACACAGTTCGGAGGCACCTCGTCGTCCCTGGCCGGGGCGGTGGTCTTCCATAACACGAGCACGACAGGGTGCTCGTTGCGCGGCGTCCCTCTGGTCGAGGTCATGTCCGACAGCGGCCAGGTGATATCCACCTACGAGGCACCGAACTTCGCCGAACACCTCCCGACTGCCCTCTTGCAGGCAGGAAACGCCGCGCACGGTGCCCAGGCTGGCTCGAGCATCACTTTTTCCTCTTGGACGTGCACCATGCAATCGTTCTCGCTGACCGTCCGGTTTCCCGGATGGGCCGACTCGATCCCCGCGACGGCAGGATCGCCGTCGGGGTCGTGTCCCCCCTCGCGGGAAGTGGACGAGACGGTGTTCGTGGGACCCGTTGTCACTCTTGGCGGCTGACCCGAGGTCGCGGAGCCTGTCGTCAGCAGGGGATCAGTAGCCGAGTCGGTCGAGCATCTCGGCGCGATTCTGCCAACGCCGCTCCACCTTCACGTGCAGCTCGAGGTACGCGCCCTCCGGCAGGGCGGCGCGCACTGCGGTGCCCACTGCCTTGAGGACCTCGCCGCCCTTGCCGATGACGATGGCCTTCTGCGAGTCGCGCTCGACGATGACCTCGACCCGGATGAACGGCCACTCCCACTCGGTCACCCGGCAGGTGATGGCGTGGGGCAGCTCGTCGCGCGTCTTGGCGAGCAATTGCTCGCGCACCAGCTCGGCCACCCAGAGCGCCTCGGGCGTATCGGTCACGACGTCGGGCGGGAAGTACGGCGGCCCCTCCTCCAGCGAGGCCGTCACGTGGGACGTCAGCTCGTCGACGCCCTCCCCCGTGCGGGCCGAGACCGGGAAGTACTCGACCTCAGGGGAAAGGTCACCGAGCTCGTCGACCGCCTCTTTGGCCTCGGCCAGGCGCTCGAGTAGCTGGCTGGAACTGGCACGGTCGATCTTGTTCACCACGACGACCAGGGCGGATGGGTTGTCCACGGCCGTATCGTCGTCGCCTTCGGGCGCCGGCGGCGCCGGGTGCGAGCGCCGGACCTGCTGCGCCGCGCGGGCCAGGACCGTCCGATCGCCCGGCCCGATCGCCGCCGTCGCGTCGACCACCGCCATGATCACGTCGACGTCGGACAACGCGTCCGTCGCCGTGTCGTTCAGCCGTGAACCGAGCGTGCTGCGGGGCTTGTGGATCCCGGGCGTGTCGACGAAGACCACCTGCACGTCGGCCTCCTCGTCGTGGAGCACCCCGAGGATGCGGTGCCGCGTCGTGTTGGGCCGTGACGAGGTGATGGCCACCTTGGTGCCGACCATCGTGTTCACGAGGGTGGACTTGCCCACGTTCGGGCGGCCCACCACCGCCACGAAGCCCGAGCGCACGCCGTTCAGCTCCCGTTTCGGGAGGCGCCCCCGGTGCGGCCGGCCCGGACGTCGCCGCGCTCGTCATCGTCGCCGTCGCGGTCGCCGTGCTCGCCGTGCTCGCCGTCCGCCGGCCCGGTGCGTTCGATACGGACCCGGCCGATACGCCGGCCGCGCACGTCGACCGCGGTGAGACGGAACCCGTCCACGTCGACGGAGTCCCCGTTGTCCGGCACGCGCCCGACCAGGTCGAGCATCAGCCCGCCGACCGTGTCCCACGTGCCGCGAGGTAACTCGGCGTCGAGCAGCTCGTCCGCGTCGTCCACGGAGTACAGGGCGCTCACCAGCACCGAACCATCGGCATAGCGTTCGACGGTCGGCTCCTCCACGTCGAACTCGTCGACGATGTCGCCGACCAGCTCCTCGAGGAGGTCCTCGAGCGTGATCAGCCCGGCCGTGCCGCCGTATTCGTCGACGACGACTGCCATATGGAACTTCTCTTCTTGCATCTCGCGGAGGAGATCGGAGACCTCCTTGGATTCGGGCACGAACTTGGCGGGGCGAAGGCTGTCACGCACGGACTGGTTCGCCTTCCCCACGCGCTCGGCACGCACCAGGTCCTTCGCGTAGGCGATGCCGACGATGTCGTCGATTCCCTCCCCTTCGACCGGGATCCGGCTGTAGCCGGCGCTCAGTGCCGCCTCGAGAGCGTCGCGCACCGTGGCATCGTGATCGACCGTGACCATGTCGGGGCGTGGCGTCATCACCTCGCGCGCCACGGTGTCGCCGAAGTCGATGATGGAATGTATGAAGGTGCGCTCCTCGTTCTCGATCACGTTGTCCTCGTGAGCGACGTCCGCCATCGCCTTCAACTCGGTGTCGGTGATGTAGGAGTGGTGCATGTTCTCCTGATCCTCGCCGCTGACACCGATGATCAGGTTGGCCAGGCCGATCAACACCGCCGAAAGCCAGCGGATAGGCGGGAAGCGGATGAGGGTACTCACGATCGGCGCGCTGAGCAGTGCGGCGCGATCGGAGTGCTGGACCGCCCAGTTCTTGGGCACCGCCTCGAAGAAGACGAAGATCACGACGACTTCGAAGACGATGCCGAACACGACACCGATCCCGCCGAAGAGATGTTCGGCCACGATGCCGACCAGGGTGGCCGAGACCAGCTGGCAGATGAGCACCAGCAGCAAGATGGGATTGAGGAACCGGGTGGGGGTCTCGATCAGCCGTGCCAGCTGGCGGGCGCCTCGCTTCTTCTCGTCCACGAGGGCCTTGGCCTTGATCCGCGACATCCGCACCAGGCTCGTCTCGGCCATCGCAAGGACACCCGAGCCCGCCAGCAGCACGGCGATCACGACGACGAGGATGGCGTCTTCGGCCCCAAACCCCGAGGTCGCCAGCAACGCGGTGGCGTTCACGTCCCTTGGCTCACCCGGTAGAACCGCTGCAGAAGCTGCTGCTCCACCGCCTCCATGCGCTCGGCCTCGGCGTCGTTCTGGTGGTCCATGCCGAGCAGGTGCAACAAGCCGTGCACGACGAGCAGAGCCACCTCGTCGTCGAGGGTGACCTCGTGCGCCACCGCGTTGCGGCTGGCCACCGCGGGGCAGATCACGACGTCGCCCAGCAACGTGAGCACACCCTCCTCCGGAGAGGTACCGGGGCCGCTCCCGCCCAGGTCGGGCGAGCGACCAGTCGGTCCCGGCTCGTCCTCGATGGGAAAGGACAGTACATCGGTGGGGCCGGTCTTCTCGAGAACTTGCTCGTTGAGGGCGGCGATGGCCTCCTCGTCGACGAAGAGCAGCGACACCTCGGTCTCCCCCTTGATGCCGCGCGCCGTCAGCACCCGGCGCGCCAGCTCGGCCCAGCGGGCCACGTCCATCGGATGAGCCTGCTGCTCATCGGCGGCGAAGACGTCGATGGTCACTGCGTGTGACCCGTCCCCCCTTCGGCCACTTCGTAGGCGTCGACGATGTCGGCCACGATCTTGTGGCGAACCACGTCCCGGCGGGTCAGGTGGACGAACGCGATGTCGTCGATGCCACCGAGGACCGGCTCCAGGCCCACCAGGCCCGAACGGCTCCCGGGCACGTCGATCTGCGTGACGTCGCCGGTCACCACGCACTTGGAGCCGAACCCGATGCGGGTGAGGAACATCTTCATCTGCTCGGGCGTCGTGTTCTGCGCCTCGTCGAGGATGATGAACGAGCTGTTGAGCGTGCGGCCCCGCATGAACGCGAGCGGCGCGACCTCGATCGTGCCGCGGTCGAGCAGACGCTGCGCGCCCTCGGGCTCGAGGAGGTCGTAGAGCGCGTCGTAGAGCGGGCGTAGATACGGGTCGACCTTGGCCATGAGGTCGCCGGGGAGGAAGCCGAGTCGCTCGCCGGCCTCGACGGCGGGGCGGGTGAGGATGATGCGCGACACCTGACGCGACTGCAAGGAGTGCACGGCCTGGGCCACGGCGAGATACGACTTGCCCGTCCCGGCCGGTCCGATGCCGAAGGTGATGATGTTCTGGGAGATGGCGTCGACGTAGCGCTTCTGCCCCGCCGTGTTGGGCCGCACCGTCTTGCCTCCGGCACCGCGCACGACCTCGGAGCGCAGGACCTCGCTCGGGCGGATGTCCTCGCGCACCATGTCGATGGTGCGAGCCGTGATCGACGAATCCAGGGTTTTGCCGGACTGCACCATCAGGATCAGCTCGTCGAACAGGCGGGCGACGACCTCGGCCTGTGGCCCCTCCACCGAGATCCGGTTGCCCTGGACCACGATCTGGTCGTCGGGGAAGGCGTCTTCTATCTGACGCAGATATTCGTCGCGGGTCCCGAGCAGTCCAGCCATCAGGTGGTTGCCGGGGACGAAGACCTCGGCGCGCAGGGTCGTGGTCATGACGCGGTCACGCGATGCCAAGGTGCCCCTTCAGCGGCTCGCCGCCGAGCACGTGGAGATGCAGGTGCGGCACGGAGTTCATGGAATCGGGCCCGATGTTGAAGATCAGCCGGTAGCCCCGCTCCGGCGTCGCAAGGCCGGCGGCGTCGGCCACCGCGCGGGCGGCGAGCAGCATGTCGGCGAGCACCGGCCCGTCCTCGGCGAGTCACGGTCGAGGCGTCCTCGATGTGGCGGCGCGGCACCACCAGCACGTGAAGGGGGGCCGCCGGGTGGATGTCCTTGAAGGCGACGGTGGTCCCGGTCTCGTGCACGGTCTCGGACGGCACCTCACCTGCCACGATCTTGCAGAACAGGCAGTCGGTCATGCCGTCATGCGTCTGGGTCGCCACCCTCGTCCTGCAGCCCGATCACTACCTCGAAGATACCGGTCGTCGGATCGCCCTCGTGACCATGGGTGGATCTCACGGGCACTCACGGCTGTGGGCCCCCCGCTGCCTGGGCAGCCACGGTGCCCGTCCGCAGGGAGACCAGCAGCGCCCCGGCGGTGACCGCGGCCGTCTCGGCCCGTAGGACGCTCAAGCCGAAGCCCACGGTCGGCCAGCCGGCGGCCAGTTCCGTCGCGCTCCATCCACCCTCGGGCCCGACCGCCACCACGCGCTGGGCCGCCGTAGGACGATCGCCGCTGAGCTGGGCCAGGACGACCTCGCCCCGGTCGCCGAGCGAGGAGAGCTCGTCGAACCCCACGGTGTCGGGTACCTCGGGCAACCAGACGCGTCGGCACTGCGCGGCCGCCTCCCGCGCCACCCGGCGCAGCCGCTCGACCGTGCCCCGGCCGTGTGCGCCGCTCCAGCGGACCACGCTGCGCTCGGTGCGCAGCGGCACGATCCGGTCGATGCCCAGTTCGGTCAGCTTCTGGACCACCCACTCGGGCCGTTCCCCCTTGACCGGTGCGAAGGCGACCGTCAATGTCGGCTCCGCCCGGGCTTCGGTCTGCACCGTTCCATCTCCTCCCGGGCCCGTCCCGTCGCGCAGCGGCTCGAGGCCGGCGTCGCCGCACCACGTGGTGCGGGCCCACCGCCCCTGTCCGTCGGACACCACCACCTCCTCGCCCGTCCGGAGCCGCAACACCCGGCCCAGGTGGTGCGCATCCTCCTCGGCGAGGACGGGATGCGCGGGGTCGTCAACGAACACCTGAGCGGCCGCGGCGGCCCGCACGGTGATGGCGGCGTAGGCGGCGAGGCTAGCCAAACGCGGAGCGCAGGCGGGAGAACACGCCCTCGCCACCCCCGCTGCCCGGAGGAGAGACCGCCTCCCCGCGTGACGCGGCGAAGCGGCGAAGCAGCTCGTCCTGTTCGGGGGTGAGGTCGGTCGGCGTGCCCACGAGCACGTGCACGAAGAGGTCGCCCCGACCACGACCACGCAGATGCGGGACACCGAGGCTCCGGATGCGCTCGACGTGGCCGTGCTGGGTGCCCGGAGCCACCGTCACCCGCTGGGGCCCGTCGAGCGACTCGACGGTCGCCTCGGTGCCGAGCACGGCCTGCGCCACGCCGACCGTCAACGTCGTGTGCAAGTTGTCGCCCCGGCGCTCGAACCGCCCGTCGGGTGCGACGGCCAGGTGCACGAACAGCGAGCCGCTCGGGCCACCGCGCTGCCCTGCTGCGCCGCGGTCGGCCAACCGCAGCGTCGAGCCGTCCTCCACGCCCGCCGGCACTTCGACGGTGAACGTGCTTTCCTCCATGCGGCGCCCCTCGCCCCGGCAGTCGGGGCAGGGGTGCGGGATCATCTCTCCCGTTCCGCTGCAGCGTGCACAGGCGACGCTCGTGACGACCTGGCCGAGCAGCGATTGGCGGACCCTACGCATTTCGCCCGTGCCCTGACAGTCGACGCAGGTCATC
The DNA here is from genome assembly GCA_963725895.1 of uncultured Acidimicrobiaceae bacterium. Lineage (GTDB taxonomy): Bacteria > Actinomycetota > Acidimicrobiia > Acidimicrobiales > RAAP-2 > Bog-473. The sequence continues at coordinate 1,434,787 of CAVSAJ010000001.1, forward strand.
GGGTCGGTGCCCGGGGCCGTGCCGCGGCCCGTGCACGACGCACACGTCGTGGGCAGCCGAACGGAGATCTCCTTGCGGCTGCCGAAGACGGCTTCAGCGAACGCGAGCTCAATGCGCACCTCGGCGTCGGCACCGGCCTGGGGACCGCGGCGCCGGCCGCCCCCGCCGGACATCTGGCCGAAGAACGCCTCGAAGATGTCCCCCAGTCCTCCCTCGAACCCGAAGCCGCCCATGCCGGGACCCTGCGAGCCGAAGACGCCTTCGGGCCCGTAGCGGTCGTAGCGGGCGCGCCGCTCGGGGTCGCGCAGCACCTCGTAGGCGACCGTGACCTCTTTGAACCGCGCCTCTGCCTCGGCGTCGCCCTGGTTGGTGTCGGGATGAAGCTCGCGGGCGCGGGCGCGGTAGGCCCGCTTGATCTCCTCGTCGCTGGCGTCGCGCGGGACACCGAGCAGCTCGTAGAAGTCGCCGAGTCCCTCAGTGATGGCCATCGTGTCCCCCGACGATACGCTCGCCGAGGCGCTCCCCCACGAGATGGGCGGCGGCCATGGCACGCGGGTAGTCCATGCGCGTCGGTCCGAGGAGTCCGACGGCGCCGAGGTTCTGCCCGTCCATGGTCACCGGTGCGACCACGACGGCACACGACGACAGCGGCTCGAACCCGTGCTCGGTACCGATGGCGACCGAGAGGCCCCGATCGAGGACGTCACGCAGCAACGTCACGACCACCAACTGCTGTTCCAAGATGGCCAGCACGGAGCGGACCGTTTCGACGGCGTCGAAGGACTCGGCCAGGCGGGCCGGGCCACCGACGAAGACCTGGTCGGAATCCATCGCACCTTCGAGGTCGTCGAACGCCTGGTGGGCGGCGGCCACGAGCTGGTCGACCTGCCTGGAACTGCTGGCGGGGATCTGCCAACGCTCGGCGAGGGTCCGACCGGTGAGATGCAACGACAGGAGGGCACCAGCGTCGGCGAGGACCTCGTCGTCGACCTCGCCGTCGAGCTCCATGGTGCGCTTCTCCACCGCGCCGTCGGAGAGGACGACCACGAGCAGTGCGTGGAGGGGCGAGAGGCCGACCAGCTGCACGGAGCGAATGGTGGCGCTGTTGTGCGAGGGGCCGACCACGACGGAGGCGTACGACGTGAGCTCCGAGAGCAGTCCGCTCGCCCGCTCGAGCACGGTCTCCATCTCCCCGTGCACCTGGGCGAAGAACTGGGACACCTGACGCCGCTGGCCGGGGCCGAGCACGCCCGGCGTGGTGAGGTGGTCGACGAAGAAGCGGTAGCCCTTGTCGGTCGGGATGCGGCCGGCACTCGTGTGGGGTTGCACGAGAAAGCCATCACGCTCGAGCGCCACCATTTCCGAGCGGACGGTGGCCGACGAGACTTCGACACCCGGCGCGGAGGCCACGTGGGACGAGCCGACCGGTTCGGCGGTGCCGATGTACTCGGTCACGACCGCCTCCAAGATGGCGGCGCGGCGAGCGTTGAGGGCGTGGTCGTCCCCGGCGGCGTCGGAGGCGAGCGGTGCGTCAGCGTCTGGGGTCATGGTGGTGCCTGGCACTCGAGTTTACCGAGTGCCAGGGCCGGCCTCCCCGCACCACCGGGGCAAGACGCACCGGGGCCCCAACACCTGGAAATCCGGCTCCGGCCTCAGTCGTCGCCCAGGCGCAGCGCGGAGATGAAGGCCTCCTGGGGCACGTCGACGCGCCCGATCGTCTTCATGCGCTTCTTGCCCTCTTTTTGCCTCTCGAGGAGCTTGCGCTTCCGGGTGATGTCGCCGCCGTAGCACTTGGCCAGCACGTCCTTGCGCTTGGCCTTGACCGTCTCGCGGGCCACGATGCGGCCGCCGATGGCGGCCTGGATCGGGACGTCGAAGAGCTGGCGCGGGATCAGCTCGCGCAGCTTCTCGGCCATCTTGCGCCCGTAGGCGTCGGCGCTCCCCCGGTGCACGATCGTCGAGAACGCGTCGACCGGGGTGTGGTTGATGAGGATGTCGACGCGGACGAGGTTGCCCGTCGCGTAGGCGTCCGGCTCGTAGTCGAGGCTCGCGTAGCCCTTGGTGCGGCTCTTCAACTGGTCGAAGAAGTCGATCACCACCTCGGCGAGCGGCAGCGTGTAGACGAGCTCGACGCGCTCGGGCGAGAGGTATTCCATCCGGGTCATCTCGCCGCGCCGGCTCTGGCACAGCTCCATGACCGTCCCGGTGTACTCACTGGGGGTGATGATGGTGGCCGAGAGCATGGGCTCGTCGATGTGGTCGAGCCGTGTGGCGTCGGGCAGATCGGTCGGGTTGTCGACGTCGATCTCGGTCCCGTCGGTGAGGAAGGCCCGGTACTCCACGCTGGGGGCGGTCGCGATGAGCGACAGGTCGAACTCGCGCTCGAGGCGCTCGCGGATGATCTCCATGTGCAAGAGGCCGAGGAAGCCACAGCGGAAGCCGATGCCGAGGGCGTGGGAGGACTCGGGCTCGAAGGTGAAGCTGGCGTCGTTGAGCTTGAGGCGGTCGAGGGCGTCGCGCAGGTCGGGCAGCTCGTCGCCGTCGACGGGGTACAGCCCGCAGAAGACCATCGGCTTGGGATCGCGGTAGCCGGCCAGCGCCTTCTCCGCGCCGTGCTGGGCGGTGGTCACGGTCTCACCCGAGCGCGCCTCGCCGACGTCCTTGATGCCGGCGATGAGATAGCCCACCTCGCCGGGACCGAGCTGCTGCACGGGCACGGCGTCGGGCGTGCGCACACCGACCTCCTCGATGTCGTGCACCGCGTTGGCCTGCATGAAGCGCAGCCGCGCGCCGGTCCGCAGCGTGCCGTCGACGATGCGGATGGAGCTGACGACGCCGCGGTACTGGTCGTAGGAGGAGTCGAAAATGAGCGCGCGTAGCGGTGCACCGGCCTCACCGGTCGGCGGGGGGATCCGCGCCACGACGGCGTCGAGCAGCTCGGCCACGCCCTCCCCCGTCTTGGCCGAGATGTGCAGGATGTCCTCGGCCGGCAGCCCGAGCACGTGCTCGATCTCGAGCGCGCAGCGCACCGGGTCCGCCGCCGGCAGGTCGATCTTGTTCAGCACGGGGACGATCTCGAGGTCGTTCTCGATGGCCTGGTACGCGTTGGCGAGCGTCTGCGCCTGGATCCCCTGGGACGCGTCCACCAGCAGCAGCGCCCCCTCGCAGGCCGCCAGCGAGCGGGAGACCTCGTAGCCGAAGTCGACATGGCCGGGCGTGTCGATCAGGTGGAGGATGTGCCCGTTCCACTCGACCCGGACGTTCTGGGCCTTGATGGTGATGCCCCGCTCCCGCTCGATGTCCATCGAGTCGAGGTACTGCTCGCGCATGAGGCGGGGGTCGACGGCACCGGTGATCTCGAGGATGCGGTCCGAGAGCGTGGACTTGCCGTGGTCGACGTGGCTGATGATGGAGAAGTTGCGGATGCGCTCGACCGCAACGGGTCCACTGGTGGGTGCGGGGGGCACGGTCTGTCGATCGTACCGGCCCCGTCCTGCGGTCCCGTCGCCTGGCCAGGAACGTTGGTGCCTGTCGCCTCGTCCCTGGGTCGTTCCGCCTGCCAGGTCGTGGCCGCCACCTGCTACAGTTTTCCTTCGCCCCGGTGGGCTCTCGTCCCGCCGCCGCACCCTTTTCAAACCCTGAGGATCGACACGTGGCCAACATCAAGAGCCAGATCAAGCGGAACCGACAAAACGAGAAGCGCCGGCTGCGCAACAAGTCGGTCCGCGCCGAGATGCGCACGCGTACGAAGACGGCCGTGGTGGCCGCCGAGAACGGTGACGAGGATGCGGCAGACATGTTGCGGATCGCCGTGAAGCGGATCGACAAGGCCGCAGCGCAGGGCGTGATCCACAAGAACACGGCGGCCAACCACAAGTCCCGCCTGGTCCGGCGGGTCAACGCCGTCGAGGCCGCCGCCGAGTAGTCGGCACTCCCCTTCTCCTGCTCGTCGGCCCAACCCGAGGCGGCTAGCCCGCCAAGTGGAAGGTGAACATCTTCTCGGGCACGATGCGCCCACCGTGCGCCTGGACCTCGTCCATCCACTGAGCGAAGGACGGCCCCCGAGTCGGCAGGTAGTGGTCGAGCATCGACTGCCGGAGGTCCGCACACTCCTCCGAGCGGATCTCGAACTGCTCCGCCGTGCCGTGCACCGTGACGGCCAGTGACTCGCCGGGCAGGTGGGTCGCGCTGACCTGAGGCCGCTGCGTCATGTGCCCGGTCCGCACCGCCTGGTGGCCAAGGCTGAACCAGAACGTGCCATGGAGGAAGTAGCCGTCGACCGGAGCGGTGAGCGGACGCCCGTCCGTTGTCACGGTGGCAAGGACGAGCAGCCGCATTCCCTGCAGCTGCTCCGTCAATGCTCGAGCGTCGAGCCGCCGATCGTCGTCGATGATGCCGCGTAGGTGTGGTCCGGCGGCGGCCATGGATGCGTCGAGCAGGAACTGCAAGCGGTCGAGTTCGTCGGGTGTTTCGAGCATGGTTCCAGTCCAGCACCCCGGTGCGCTGACCTCACCGAGAACCACCGCTGCTGGCTCTCCTCCCCCATGGGCTGACCGAGCCCTTAGTGTCCCGCGGTCGCTCTGGGCCGAGCGGCCCGGGCGGGCCGGGTCTGGCGAGCCAAGCGCGCCACCAGGATCTCCACGACGATCTTCGGATCGAGGCCGCTGACACCGCGCACATCGAGGTCGGCCGCGGCGATGAGGGTGATGGCCTCGCCGATTTTGGCGCTCCCGAGCCGGCGTGACTGCTCCAGTGCTTTCTTGGCCACGAACGGCGCTGTCCCCAGAAGAGCCGCAGCATCGCGCTCGCCGGCAATGTCGTCGCCGTCGAGCGCCAGCATGTTGGCGAAGTGGCCGTGCAGCGTCGCCATGATCTGCATGGGCGCGAGGCCACCGGCGTCGAGCAAGCGGTGCAGCACGACGATGGCGCGCCCAGGGTCGCCTTTGTCGATGGCGTCGGTGAGCTCGTAGCGCGGCACGTTGCCCGCCTCGCCGAGATAGGGCGCAAGGTCGTCGGCGGAGATCCGGGCACTTTCGCCGTACGCCGCACACAGGGCGCCGAGCAGGCCTTCGACCCGGCCGAGGTCTTCCCCGACGTGACGAGCCAGCATGTCGGCAGCCGCCGGCTCGAGCTTGACCGGTGCCCCACGCAGGTGGTCGTGCAGCCAGGCCTTGCGCTCTCCCGGCTTTCCCGTCGTCACGTCGATCAGCTGGCCCGACTCCTTCACCGCCTTGACCAGCGGTGCCGGGACGACGCCACCACCGCCCACCAGAATCAGGACAGTCGTCGCGAGCGGGTCGCGCACGACGTCGACCAGGCGCGGCACGTCAGCGGTGAGCAGACGGCCGGCCTCGCGGACGACGACCACCCGGCGATCGACGAGGAAGGGGGGCGTGAGGCAGGCGTCGACCACGGCGCCGACGTCGAGGTCGTCCCCCGCTGCACCACCGAGCTCCTCGACGACGAGCGCGTGGTCGCGATCGCCCACCACGTCGTCGATCAGCGTGCGCACCTCTTGGGCCACCAGCGAGGCGTCGTCGCCTTTGACGAGATAGGCCGAAAGGTCCCGAGAAGTCATTCGGCCTCGCTCACGGCGGCGAGCGCGTCGCGGGCCCGACACGTGCCCTTGACGTCGTGCACGCGCACGATCCGGCAGCCCCAGGAGACGCCGAGGGCCGCCGCGCCGATGGAAGCCTCGCGTCGCTCGGTCAGCTCCAAATCAAGCACCTTGCCGAGAAAGGGCTTGTTGGATGCAGAGAGCAACAAGGGGTAGCCGAGGGAAGCGAGAGTGCGAGAGGCCCGCAGCAGCGTGAGTGACTGCTCGGCGGTCTTCCCGAGGTCGAGGCCGGCGTCGAGCACGATGCGCTCGGGCGGGATCCCGGCGTCCCTCGCCCTCTCCGCGCGCTCGAGGAGGAAGCGGGAGACGTCGCGCACCACATCGTCGTAGTGCGGATCGGGATCGGCGACCCGCGGCGCCAGACGGATATGCGTCACCACCACGGCAGCGCCATGTTCGGCCGCGGCGACGACGTAGTCGGGATCCGCCAGTCCGCTGATGTCATTGCCCATCACTGCGCCCTCGGCGTAGGAGGCGCGGGCGACCGAGGCACGCCAGGTGTCGACGGAGACGGGCACGTCGAAACGCGCCGTGAGGCCTGCCACGACAGGCACGACGCGATCGAGCTCCTCGGCTTCGCTCACCTCGGGCCCCGGACCTGCCTTCACGCCGCCGATGTCGAGGATGTCAGCGCCGTCGACCACCAACTCTTCGGCACGCGCGTAGAGCTTGTCGAGCTCGTAGGTGGCTCCCTTGTCGTAGAAGGAGTCCGGAGTGCGGTTGAGAATCCCCATGACAAGCGCGCGGTGGGTGAGGTCGTAGTGGCGCCCACCCAGCTCGAGTGTCGGGGCGACGACGATCGGGCCGGTGGCCGGCGTCCCGGTGGCCGGCGTCGCCATCAGCTTCCCCCTCAGTAGAGCCGTGCGGCCAGCGCCCGGCGGTACTCGTTCGTGCGCGGGTTCTCTGAGCCCATGGCTTCGAGCAAGTCGACGTACTCCTGCCTGGCGGCTTCGTCGTCTTTCACCCGGTCGAGCAACTCGTTCAGCTTCGCCTCGATCTCGGCACCGTCGCTCTCGGCGACGTTGACTCCCGCCTCGAGAAGCCGCGCCTCGGCGGCCAGGGCTCGTCCGGCCTCCGACTCGGGCACGCGCTGCAGGAGCGCCAAGGCTTCGTCGGCCTCGCCGCGGTCGATCAGGACACGGGCGAGCGCCTCCGTGGCGGCGGCGTGGTCGGGTTCGAGCTCGAGTGCCTTGCGCAGCGAGGCCTCGTCGCCGGCCGCAGCGAGCGTGTCCGCCTCGCTCGGCACGGGCGCGAGGCGATCGATGAACGCCGTGATCTGCGCCTCGGGCAGCGCACCAATGAACCCGTCGACCACCTTGGAGTCCTTGACCGCGTAGACGGCGGGGATGGACTGCACTTGGAATTGAGTGGCCACTCGTGGGTTCTCGTCCACGTTGACCTTGGCCAGCTCAACCGCTCCCCCCGTGTCGGCCACGGCCTTCTCGAGCATGGGGCCCAGCGTCTTGCACGGCCCACACCACGGTGCCCAGAGGTCGACGACGACCGGCACGGTGTTGCTGCGTTCCAGCACAGCGGTCTCGAAGGTCTCGTCGGTGACGTCCATCTCTCCGACGCTACCGGTTGCGTCAGCACCCCCTGCCGGCCTCGTGGTCGAGGGGTCAGCGCCAGCCCATCCGACCGGCGTCAGTCCCTGCCGCGCGGCACCGATTAGCGTCGGTTTCCGTGTCAGCAACGCAGGGCATCCACGAGGCCAACGTCACTGCGTGGATGGTCGATCACGTGCCAGAGATCTCGCCGCCACTCACCTTCTCGCTGATCGCCGGCGGCCGCTCCAACCTCACCTTCCGGGTCGAAGACGAAGCCGGGCAGGCGTGGGCCCTGCGGCGCCCGCCGCTGCACCACGTGCTCCCCACGGCGCACGACATGTCACGCGAGTACCGCCTCATGCACTCCCTCGGGCCGGCGGGAATCCCCGTCCCTCGCACCGTTGGCCTCTGCACCGACGAGGCCGTCAACGAACGGCCCTTCTATGTCATGGAGTTCGTCGAGGGCCACATCCTGCGCAGCGCTCCCGAGGCGGAGGCGGCGTTCGACGAGGCGACGCGCCGCTCGGTCGGCGATCACATGGCCGACACGCTGGTCGCGCTGCACAACGTGGATCCCGACGCGGTCGGGCTCGGCGACCTTGGGCGCCACGACGGCTACATCGAGCGCCAGCTCAAGCGCTGGCGCGGCCAATACGACCAGATGCAGGTCGAGGGTATCGATCACGGCCAGCTCGTCGAGCGGGTGAGCGATGAGCTGGCCGCCCGAGTCCCCAAGCAACAGCGCACCTCGGTGGTGCACGGGGACTACCGCATGGACAACGTCATCCTCGCCGACGACGGGACCGTGCGGGCGATCCTCGACTGGGAGATCTGCACCCTCGGTGACCCACTCGCCGATCTCGGCTTGCTGATGGTCTACTGGGCCGACCCGGACGACGCCATGGCGGTGCTCGGCCTCTCCCCCACCACGGCGCCAGGTTTCGCCACCCGTGCCCAGGTCCTCGAGCGCTACGGCTCCGGGTCGGACCTCGACGTCTCGGGCGTGGGCTACTACGTCGCCTTCGGCTACTGGAAGCTGGGCTGCATCCTCCAGGGTGTCTACGCGCGGTACGTCGCGGGTGCCGGTGCCGGCGACCGGGGCAGCGTCGAGGGTTACCCGGCCCAGATCCGCCGCCTCTTCGAGATGGCGGCCGAGTCGCTGGCGCGTGTGCCGTGAGCCCCGAAGGACCAGGCGGCATGACCGAGATCTTCGAGGTCCACCGCGAGCCGGTGCTCCACGACCCGATTCTCGTCGTCTCGTTGGAGGGTTGGGTCGACGCCGGACTGGGCGCGACGACGGCGATCGCGGCGCTGCTGGGCGGCGGGCACACCGAACCACTCATCACCTTCAACGGCGAGCACTTCCTCGACCAGCGGGCCCGTCGCCCCGTGGCCCGCATCGTGAACGGCGTCACGACCGAGCTCACCTGGCCGCGCACCGTCGTGCGGCAGGGCTCGGACGAGTCGGGTCGCGACATGCTGTTCCTCGTCGGCCCCGAGCCCGACTTCCACTGGCGGTCCTTCACCGATGCGGTGGTCGGTCTGGCGCGGTCCTGGCGGGTGCGCATGGTGGTCGGCCTGGGCGCGTTCCCCGCACCGGCCCCGCACACGCGACCGGTCAAACTGGCAGCGACTGCGCCCTCAGGGTCGTCCCACCTCATTGAGCAGGTCGGCATCGTCCAAGGCGAGCTCGAGGTCCCCGCCGGCGTGATGGCGGCCCTCGAACTGGCCTTCGGGGACGCAGGGACGCCGGCCGTCAGCCTGTGGGCGCGCGTGCCGCACTACGTGGCGGGCATGCCGTTCCCCGAGGCCAGTGCCGCCCTGATTGAGGGGCTCGCCGCCGTCGGCGCGCTCTCGCTGGACTCCTCCGCGCTGCGCCGCGCCGCCGACAGCTCGCGCCGCCAGGTGGACCAGCTCATCGCAGACAACGAGGAGCACCAGGCAATGGTCCGCAAGCTCGAGGAGAGCATCGACGCCTCGGAGGGCAACGCGATGGGCGTGGAGGCCATGCCGTCGGGTGACGAGATCGCCGCGGAGCTCGAACGCTTCCTGCGCGGCGAAGAGCAGTGACGGACACGCCGAAGAAGAGAGCGGGAGCACAGGGCCGAGCATGAAGATCGACGGGGGCATCGGATTCGATCCGGCGGGAATCGCCGCGCAGGCAGCCACCGCGGAGGCAAGCGGGTACGACGGCGTGTGGTCGGCCGAGACCAGCCATGACCCCTTCCTGCCTATCGCGATCGGCGCCGGCGCGACCGAGACGCTCGAGTTCGGCACCGGCATCACCGTCGCCTTCGCCCGCAATCCCATGACGCTCGCTGTCGTGGCGAACGACCTGCAACTGCTGACCAAGGGGCGCTTCATGCTGGGGATGGGCAGCCAGATCAAGCCGCACATCACCAAGCGCTTCTCCATGCCGTGGTCGCATCCGGCGCCACGCATGCGCGAGCTCATCCTCGCCATTCGTGCCATCTGGCGGGCATGGGAGACGGGCAACAAGCTCGAGTTCCGCGGCGAGTTCTACACCCACACGTTGATGACTCCCTTCTTCGACCCGGGTCCGAACCGATACGGCAATCCCAAGATCCTCCTCGCGGGGGTCGGCCAACACATGACCGAGGTCGCGGGCGAGGTGGGCGATGGCTTCTTGGTCCACGGCTTCACCACCGAGCGCTACCTGCGCGAGGTGAGCCTGCCCGCGCTCGAGCGCGGTGCCGCCAAGGCGGACAAGACGCGGGCCGACCTCACCGTGTCGTATCCAGGTTTCGTCGTCACCGGACCCGACGAGGCGACCACGGAGGCTGCCGCGTCGGCGGTACGCCAGCAGATCGCGTTCTACGGATCGACGCCGGCCTATCGGCCCGTGTTGGAACTGCACGGCTGGGGTGACCTCCAGCCCGAGCTCAATACCCTGTCCAAGCGGGGCGAATGGGTGAAGATGGGCGAGCTGATCACCGACGACGTACTCGACGCCTTCGCCGTGGTGTGCCCACTGGACAAGGTGGCGGCCGAGGTGCGCACACGGTTCGAAGGACTGGTCGACAGGTTCAGCTTCTACGCGCCCTACAAGATCGACCCCGAGACGTGGAAGGGCGTCTTGGCGGGGTTCCACGACTGACGCGCCCCGCTGAGCCGCCGTACGGTCACGGATCCGCGTGCGGGTCCGTGAACGAGGACGAGTTCAGACCACGATGTTGACCAGGCGCGGCGGCCGGGAGACCACGCGCCTGGGCGTGGCGCCGTTGAGCGCCTCACTCACCTTGGCCGAAGCCAGCGCCACCGCCTCCGCGTCGGCCTCGGAGATCCCCGCATCGACGTCGACACGGTCGCGAACCTTGCCATTGACCTGGATCACCATCGTGACGGTCTCTTGACGAACCAGGTCGGGATCCGCGTCGGGCCACCGCTGAAGGTGAACCGACGACTCCGCCGGATAGAGCAGCTCCCAGAGCTCTGCGGTGACATGGGGCGTGAGCGGCGCAAGGAGCCGGAGCAGCGCAGCGAGTGCCTCGTTCCACACGTCTGCATGGGGTCGGGCCCTGCTCGAACCCGTCGGCCCGCCGGTGCCGTTGCAGTCCGGGCGGGGTTGCGACGCCCCCCTTCCCGGTGCCTCGCCGCGGCCGTACCGCTGGATCGAGTTCAAGAGCTCCATGCAATGGGCGACCGCCGTGTTGTATGACCAACGCTCAATGTCTTTGGTCACCTCCGCGATGGTGCGATGGACGGCCCGACGCATCACGAAGTCTGCGGGCGTCTGCGCGCCATCGCCGAGCTCGGGCGCAGACACGCACGTGCGCCAGAGACGATCGAGGAAACGCCCACACCCGTCGATCACCTGGTCGGTTTGCTCAGACCAGTCCATGTCGTCGAAGGGAGGCCCGACAAAAAGGTGGAAGAGTCGGAGTGCATCAGCGCCCACTGTGTCGAAATAGTGCTCCGGCGCGATGAGATTGCCCTTGGACTTGGACATCTTCGTCCCATCCATGCGGATCATGCCCTGCGCCAGGTAGTGCTTGAAGGGCTCCCGGTCCAGCCCGGGCGCCAGGCCCACATCGATGAGTGCCCGGGTGAAGAACCGCGCGTAGAGCAGGTGGAGGATGGCGTGCTCGATGCCGCCGATGTACTGGTCGACTGGCATGAAGTGATTAGCGGCCGCTGGATCGAAGGGCCTGGTCGTGCTCCATGGATCACAAAAGCGGAGGAAGTACCACGACGAGTCGACGAAGGTGTCCATCGTGTCGCTTTCGCGCCGCGCCGGTCCGCCGCAGACCGGACACGTGGTGTGCAAGAACCCCTCGTGCAGCGCCAGGGGCGACTGCCCCGTCGGGAGGAACTCGACGTCGTCGGGTGCAACGATCGGGAGCTGGTCTTCGGGAACCGGTACGACGCCGTGGGTGTCGCAGTAGACGGCGGGGATCGGACAGCCCCAGAACCGTTGGCGTGAGACGAGCCAGTCACGGAGTCGGTAGTTCACCTTCCGCTCGCCGATTCCCTGCTCTTGGAGCCAGTCGATGGCGAGCGCCTTGGCCTGGGCGATCTCGAGACCGTCGAGAAAGCCGCTGTTGATCTTTACGCCGTCGCCGGTATACGCGCCGCCACCGTTGGCCTCCCAGCCGTCCGGTGGTTGCACCGTGCGCACGATCGGAAGCCCGTGCAGGGTGGCGAAAGCCCAGTCGCGCTCGTCCTCAGCGGGCACCGCCATGATGGCCCCGGTCCCGTAGCCCATGAGGACGTAGTCGGCTACGTAGAGCGGGACCGGCTCGCCGGTGAAGGGGTTCATGACGTTGCTTCCGGTGTACGCACCCCGCTTTTCCAGCCCCGAGGCGTCACCTTCCGCCATGCGCTCGATCTCGGTCTCTTGGGCGGCGCGGCGACGGAGTGCTTCGACCGGCGCACGCTGTGCCTCGGTGGTCACGTCGTCGACCAGCGGATGCTCGGGAGCCATGACCGCGTAGGTCATGCCGAAGCTGGTGTCCGGGCGGGTGGTGAAGACGCGCAGGCTGAGCCGCGGTCGGCCCTCTACGGCCAGCTCGAACTCGGCGCCTTCGGATCGCCCGATCCAGTTGCGCTGCATCACTTTGGCCCGCTCCGGCCAGTCGAGCTTGTCAATGGCGAAGAGGAGCTCGTCGGCGTAGTCGGTGATGCGGAAGAACCACTGCTCCAAATCCCGCCTCTCGACCAGGTCGCCGGAACGTTCGCAGGTGCCATCGGGAAGCACTTGTTCGTTGGCGAGGACCGTCTGACAGCCCGGGCACCAGTTCACCGGCGCCGTGGCGCGATAGGCCAGCCCGGCGTCCCAGAGGCGGAGGAAGATGAGCTGGTTCCATCGGATGTACTCGGGATCGTGGCTGTGCACCTCGCGCCGCCAGTCGTAGACGGCACCCAGCCGGGTCAGCGACGACCTCAGCTCGGCAATCCGGGCGTCAGTGAAAATCCTCGGGTGTGTCCCCGTCTTGATGGCGGCGTTCTCGGCCGGAAGCCCGAACGAGTCGAACCCGATGGGGCTGAGCACACCCTTGCCCTGCATGGTTTGGTATCGGACGACCAGGTCCCCGAAGGTGTAGTTGCGTACGTGCCCCTGGTGCGCCGGCCCCGAGGGATACGGGTACATGCACAGCGCGTAGAACTTGTCTCTCGGGTCGTGGTTGTCGATCTCGTAGGTGCCTTCGTCGACCCAGCGGCGCTGCCACTTCCGCTCCACCGCGCCGACGTCATACGCCCGTGCCATGCCACCAGGGTAGGCGACCGACCCCGCGCTCTTGAGCAGCACCGACCGGGTTCTCGATCGTCCGCCACCGAGGCGCTCCCGCCGAGCCGCTCAGCGGGTCTGCACGAAGAAGTTCACCTACGGTCGCTCACCCCGCGTCGTCATTTCCAGGCGAAAGCGAGTCAGCCGACGGCGGAGATCACAGGGTGTCTTGTGTCGTGAGGTGAGCCGTGTCCATATGTATGACGTGTGGTGGAGGCGCGAGTCCTGCCTCCGGCCCTCTGGAGCGGGCGCTCGTCGTCCCTCGTCCGCCATTTGCACACATCGGATCTTTTCCAGCACGATTGCTTACGTGCACGCAGCGTCCTACGAGAAAATGCGGGCGGTTCGGACCGTCTACTTCGACGGAGCGTCGACCGAGCCCAGACGGGTTCTCGACGTCGGATCGGCCGTTGCCCTCGATGAAAGCGGACTGACCTACAAGTCGCTGTTCGAGCCTCCGATGTTCGAGTACACGGGCCTTGACATGATCGAAGGCCACAACGTCGATCTCGTACCCGCTGATCCCTATCGTTGGAATGAGGTCGAGAGCGACAGCTTCGACATCGTTGTTTCGGGCCAGATGCTCGAGCACAACCCATACTTCTGGATCACACTGGCCGAAATCACCCGCGTCACCGTCCCCGGCGGACTGATCGTCCTCATCGCTCCCTCGAAAGGCTTCGTGCACCGGTTCCCGCTTGATTGCTGGCGCTTCCTCCCAGACTCGTGGCCCGCGATGTGCGCCTACGTCGGCCTCGAGCTGGTCGAGAGCTACCGAGAGAGTGTGCCACCGGGCAAGACAATCCAAGGACTTCGATGGCGCGATGCGATGATGGTGGCTCGCAAGCCGGCCTTCGCCGACGAGGCAGAGCGCGCGGCGTTCAACGATCGGCTTGCCGTCATCACTTCCACCCGAGTCCCGGTACCCACACCCGCATCGGGGAACGGACCGGCGGGCGCACTGTACGAGCGGACGGCTCCCTTCGAAGATGTTCCCGTGTCCTGGCATCCCGCTCGGCTGGCCCGACGTGTCGCGCGGCGCGTGGCCGCGAGAAATCGAAACGGCGATTCTGCGTCCCCGACCCCTCAGCTGCCACAGTGAGACGAACCGACGACCTCGGTCAGGTTTTCGGTGTGACTCGAGCAACTTTTCCGGCCGCATGGGCGCATTACCTCGGGCCGCATATACTCTCCGCTCCGTGGCTTCTTAGGTCCCCGATCGGTCCTCGCATGAGAAGTGCTCGCGTTGGGCTGAAGTCCTAGCCCTGGCGGATCCAATCGACAGCGGGCAACAGAACGGTAACCTGGAAATTCACACGCTACGGGGGCGTAGCTCAGCTGGTAGAGCGCTTGACTGGCAGTCAAGAGGTTCGTGGGTTCAAGTCCCATCGCCTCCACTTTCCTTCGCAGGTCAACGGGCTGCAGCGCGCACTGAACTGGGGTCGCCAACCATCCCTGTCAACCGTTTGTCAACGGGGCATCCCAATGTGAGTCCCAATGTGAGCCCGATCTGGTACCCACATGGCTTATCGTTCGAATGTGGCCCTCGCCTTTGAAGAGCACCCAGACGTGCTCTTTGCGAAAGCTCCTCTTGAAGTTGTCTTGTGCCAAGTGAAGTTTTCGCCGGTGCTGGCACTCCTCGACCAGGCTGGCGTCGCCGGTTTCCAAGAGGCTCTGCGTTCTCGGTACCCCGAGTTGGGTCAAGACGCTCAAGCCACCATGGCAATAACTCCTCAAGGCTCATCGCTACAAGCAACGACGCCGAACTGGCGATTGAGTACCGCAGATCAAAAATGGCGGGTCTCCATCGGAGCTGACTTTGTGTCGCTCGAGACTTCCGACGCCGCCACCTACAGCTTCGGGGGTTTTTGGGACCGTTTCGCGGAGGTCCTCGAAACCCTTGACCGCACCGTCCATGTCATTAGTACGAGACGGATCGGACTCAGGAAGGTCAACGTTCTTAGCCACGAGGGCGTGGCGTCGGTCAAAGACTGGGTCGGATTGCTCCAGAGCGAACTCTTGGGCTTGAGCGCTGCTGTAGATATGCCAAACAGCTTGACTGGTGAGTATGCAGAAACCCACTTCTCAGACGATGTCGGTGGGACCCTTTCAATCCGTCATGGAGCCGCACCCTCCGACTCTGCCAAGTACCGACTAGATCTCGACTACTGGACGGAACAAATCATTCAGCTTGGCCGGCCCGAAAGGATGGAGACCCTGCTCGATGGCTATGCAAAGTCCATGACCGCGTTTTTCCACTGGTGCCTCGAACCTGCTCTGTATGACTACCTGGAGCCACGGCCGCGGGACGATTCCTAGTGACCGCCACAGCATGGCCAACGCTTCAGCCGACATCGGCCGTGGGAGACGACGCACCATCTCAGCGGACCACAGCGCAGACCGTGACCGAGATCGATCCCGGACTGATCGTTCAAACAAAAGAACTCGAAAAGACGATCAAGCGCATAACTGCCGAGACCACGAAGGATTCCGAAGAACCTCGCAAGTGGTCTGTTACCTTGCGTCTGGTCTTGGGCTGGCTGACGGGGCTCACCTTTCAGGAGGCATCGATAGTTGTAGGTATCAAGCCCGAGCCACTCACTCAGATACTTCACGGCACTATGAATTTGCAACCGAGCACACACACGCGAATCGACCGGGTCCTCAGAATCACGCTTTCGATGAGGGCTTTACTAGACGAACAAGACCTTGCAGGTTGGTTCCGTGGGCCGGTGCCAGCGCTGAAGAATGACAGCCCGCTTGAGGCGATTCGAAAGAGGAAGCTCGCTCAGCTTGAAGAGGTCGTCGCCTCGTATTTCGACACCGCTTACGTGTAGGCGGGCAGCGTGCCATTCATGCTCCGTGCCACAAACGTGTGGGGCCCAGCGGGATCACTGACCCTCTACCGTTGGATTCCGGCGACCGCGACTTACGGGGTCATCGCGCCATGGCCCGGCAATGGTCGATTCGATTGCGGATCCGCCACGCTCTATTTGTGCCACAGCCCCGAAGGTGCCATGGCTGAGTACTTCAGACGCCATCCCGAACTTCTGGCGTATCAGCATCGATTTAAAGCAAGGCTCTTCAGGATCAGCTTCACGGGGATCCACGACGGGCTCGATGTCTCAAGCGAAGCGAACGCGCTCCTCGTTGGGATCGCGTGGGATCGGCTGCGATCGTCGGACTTGCGACGGCCCAAGAGGCACCAAGAGTGCCAAGCCCTGGCCACAGAGGTGGTGAACGACGGGGGCGTTACAATCAGCTACCCGTCAGCTGCGTACGAAAACGTGACCAGCGTTGTGACGTTTGGTGACGGCGGGCTTCCTCACTGGACTCTGGATTCCGAAGTGGAGATCACGCATCCGCATGTTGACCCCGCACAGGTCCGAGTGCTCCCAGTAGGCGCCGACCCCTAACTTGAGAGCAGGCTCGCACTTAACCGCTCCCCTGCCGCTTCCGACATGCCTGGCAGGACGTGTTGGTAGATGTTCTGCGTGATCGTCGGTGAAGCGTGTCCCAGTAACTCCGCGACAACCTTCACGTTCTCGCCGCCGGCGAGCATGAGGCTGGCCGCTGAGTGCCGGAGGTCGTGAAGGCGGATCCGACGAAGGCCGGCGCCGTCGCACAGCGTCTCGAAGCGGTTGGAGAAGTGATCGGGATGCAGTGGGGAGCCGAGCTGATCGGTGAAGACGTGCCCGGCGTCACTCCACGCCTCAGCAGCGGCCCAACGCTCCTGGCCCTGTCGCGTCTTATGCGACCTCAGACACGCCACGAGGGACGGATCGAGCGGGATCGTGCGGCGACCCGCGTCCGTCTTTGGCTCGGAGTCGACTGGCTTGCCGTCCACCAGCACGCGAGTCCGAGTGATTCGAAGGGTCCGGTTGTCGAGGTCGACGGCGTCCCAGCGAAGCCCCGCCAACTCGCCGCGCCGTAGTCCGCGGGCGAGAAGCAGCGTCCAGGCTGCCACCAGACGGTCGTCGGCGACGGAGACCAGGAAGGCGCGTGCCTCGTCTGCTGTCCACGCCTCACCAGCACCTTTACCTGCCTGCGCCCGTGGGCGCCGGAACCCTGCGAGCGGATCTCGGCCAACGACGCCAGTCTCGAACGCCCAGGCAGTAGCGGCCTTCAGCACAACGACGCTGAGCTGCACCGAACGATCGGACAGCGGCGACGAGTTACGGCCTCCTCGGGTACGGAGATCCTCCACGACCTGTTGCGCCTGCGCCGGCGACAACTTGGCGAGCTGGATTCCGCCCACGTGTGGCACTAGCCACTTGTCTGCGACGTTGCGGTACTGAGCGAGCGTCGACGCTCGGAGGCCCTGCGACTTCTTCGCCGCCTGCCACTCGGAGAGCAGCTCCCCCACCGTCATCTTCTTGTCAGGCGCCCACGCTCCGGTCTGGACCTTGCCGAGCACATCGTTTAGGTGTTCCTGCGCGGCGCGCTTGGTCCGGAACCCTCCCTTTGTGTGCTGCTTGCGCTTGCCGTTCCCCGGATCGATCGTGAACCAGTAGGCGGTGTGTGTGTCGCCGCGCTGACGGATGCTGCCTTTCATCGGTTGCCCTTTCGTGTACCGCTGCGTTGTGCGGATCGTTGTTTGCCGAAGGATTCGACTGTCTGCGCCAAGGAGGCCGAGGAGAACTTGCGAAGAGCGTCTTCGACGCCCATGTGGTCGACCGCCGCTATGACCTGACGGTCAACCTCGTCGGTGGTCTCGGTGGCGAACCTCTCGACTTCGTCGAGAGTCTCTGCGAGCTGCCGAAGGCTGGACGCCTGTTCCGAAAGGTCCGCCACCGCGCGTTTCATCGCCGCCATCGCGACGAGCCGCGTAAAGCGTGGGAGCTCACCGACCTCCGACGCGCTCGCCAGCGAGGCCACCCGCTCGAGCACCGCCTCCTCGTTCACCCGAAGCAGGCCGAGCGCGAAGCTTGCTGGATCCACGCCCACCACCGTGTGCGCCGAGACCCTCTCGAGCACGTAAGCGCCGGGGAGGTCGTCGCCAGGGGGCAAGAAGAACCACGTCACAGGAAGCTCGAAGGTCCGTGCGAAGGCGACGATCTCGTTGGCATCGAACTGGCGGACCCGCTGACCGTCGACGGAGCGCTCTGCGGCGCTCCAGTTGGCACGAGACCAACGCTCCCCCAAGTGGGCCTGAAGGTGCTCGGCTGCGACCTCTTGGGTCCAGCCCCGCAAGTCCCGCGCTCGGCGCAGGTTGTATGCGACCAACTGATTGGGGCTCAAGGACCCCTGTGGCATGGCGCTCATCCCTCCGAGTCTGCCCGACTGTTGTCTGTCTGTCAACAGATATGACTGTTCAGCAGTTGACAACTCTCTAAGGGATCCTCATAATCGACCCCACGATGTCCAGGTCAAAGACCGCCAAGCGAACCCCTGCCCCGTCCCCTCTCAAAACGCTTCGCGAGGCCCGGCGGCTCAGCCTTCGCCAGGTAGCCGCTGCCGCTGACATAGACGTTGCCCACTACTGGCGCATCGAGGAGGGCCTCGCGACGCCGAGCGTGCCGGCGCTTCGGCGCATCGCTGGTGCCCTTGGGCTCAAAGAGCTTGAGATCGACCTCGCGCCCTACGACCGGAGCGCGGCCGAGACCGCCGCTACGCGAAAGCCGAGGGCGCGGCGCACAGCGTCAAAGTTGGGCGTTGGGTCGTGAGCACCGCCACCTACAGAGCGGACGAGGTCGCCGAGCTTTTCGGCTGCTCGACCTGGTCCGTGTACCAGCTCGTCATCCGCGACGAGTTCCCGGTTCGGCCCATCCGTCTCGGGCGCCGGCTCGTGTGGTCCCGCGCGGCTGTCGACTCCGCCCTCGGCGTGACCGAGGAGCCTCAGTCCGTCTGAGCGACAACGCGATCCCAGCCGAGCTGGATCCCGCCACCCTCCGGGATCTTGGCTGTGCCCTTGAGCGAGCCCGCGCGGCTGAACAGCTCGATCGTGCTGGTCCTCTGAAATTGGACGAGGACGGGGTCGGCCGGCTCGCGGAAATCGTCGCACACAGCGCCACGCCGACGATCGGCTTCTGGCGCCGGCATGGACGGCAAGTCAGTGCCTGAGCCCGAGACAACCGGACGCGTCGCGGGTGCGGCCCGCGACGGTCACCGGCTGACCGACGCAGGCAACGCGGCCCGGCTGGTCAAGCTGGCCGCCGGTCACCTTCGCTATGTGGACGAGTGGGGCAAGTTCATCATTCACGGCGACGGGCGATGGTCCGTCGACCACAACGCCGTCTTGGTCACCGAGATGGCCAAAGAAGTCCCCCGCCATCTGTTCACGGTTGCGGCGCGACCGGGCCTCGACTCCGGCGAGCGAAAACGCTTGTTCGACTTCGCCCTGAAAGCCGAGGCTGCGCGTGCGCTCTCGGCGATGGTGGGCCTCGTGCGAGGCATCCCCGGCGTTCTCGTCCACGCCGAAGAGCTCGATACCGACCCGTACCTCCTCAACGTCTTGAACGGCACGATCGACCTGAAAGCGGGTCGGCTTCGGTCCCATGATCCCGGCGACCTGTGCTCGATGCAGGCACCTGTCGCATTCGACCCCGAAGCTCAGGCTCCTCTGTGGCACCGATGCCTCGAACGTTGGCAGCCGGACCCGGAGGTGCGCGAGTACCTCCAGCGCGAAGCGGGTGCCGGCGCCACAGGACGCCCGACCCAGACCCTCAGCGTCCACCACGGAGCCGGCGGGAATGGCAAAGGCCGCTATCTGGCCGCGATCCAGCGCGTGCTCGGACCCTACGCCGTGGTTCCCCACCAATCGCTGTTGGTCTCCTTCCGCCACGAGCAGCACCAGACCGAGGTCGCCAAACTGTTCCGGGCCCGCACCGCCATCGCGTCAGAGACCGACCGCGCCGACACGCTGGCCGAGAGCCACGTGAAGACGCTGACCGGCGGAGATCGCCTGAGTGCCCGGAGAATGCGCGAGGACCCCTGGGAATTCGACCCGAGCCATACCTTGCTCATGGTCACGAACCATCTGCCCGGCATTTCCGGCAGCGACGAGGGCATCTGGCGCCGGGTCCGTCTCGTCGAGTGGGCAGCCACCATCACCGACGCTGAGCGTGACGAGACACTCGACGAGAAGCTCGCCATCGAGGCGGCTGGCGTGCTTCGCTGGATCGTCGAAGGGGCCGTGCGCTTTCTCGATCAAGGCCTGGCGCCGCCGCTCTCGAAATTGCCGCCGCCACCACGAGGTACCGGACCGAGCGTGACGTGGTGGCCCGGTTCATGGCCGAGGCGCGGGTAGTCGTCACCTCCGAATCGGCCGACGTCGTCCGCAACGACGAGCTACGCCCACTGCACGAGTGGTGGTGCACCCGCAACCACGAGGCTCCCGCTGGACACTGGAAGCAGGTGGCCGCCCGTATGGAACGCGGTGGGGCCGTCGCCGACCGGGATCGCCGCGGCCGGTTCTGGCGGGGTGTCCGCCTCGAAGGCGTGACGGGTGTGACAGCGCTTCCCTTTTCGGCTCCACAACGCCTCTCTACGGGGGGGAATAGGAACACGCGTCACACGCGTCACGGTCCTGGTCACGAGAGCGATGCGCCGGCGCTTGACGACACCGACCTCGCCCGTCAGGTCGAGGAGGACCTCAGCGAGGCCGAAGCGGTGGACAGGGTGCTCAAGGCTTTCCCCGGCGCACAGGTTGTCGGCTTGTGAGGGCCTCACGCCCACCACGCCGCCCATTCGCGCCCATGACGACCAAGGTCCACGGCTCGCTGCGCGCACCCGCGACTCGCTGCTGGCGCGTTGACATTCGGTTGACACAGCACCTCGACCAGGGGCGATGCCGCCCTAACTTGATCTATGGTCAAGAGGTTCACCGTGCCTGAGCGCCCGGTAAAGCCGACGACCCTGGTGCGCCGGGACGGTTCGGAGGCCCAGAGCTACGGGCCGGCGCGCGGCTACAGCTGGCCGCCATTCGACAAGGGCAACACCGCCTCCCTCATCACCGGCCACGAGTCCCCGCGCGTCGTCGAAGCCCGAGCCGAGCAGGCCCGGAAGGGGCTGATCGACCTAGCTCCCTGGCTCAATCAGCCCGAGTACGCTCCGGCCGTCACCCGTTTCCTGCGGGCCGAGGCCCGAGCCCTGCTCCTACACGAGCACATCGCAAAGACGGCGACGGAGAAGGGCACTGCCGCTGTGCCCAGCCGCACCTGGGAGCAGGCCACCGCGGCCGACCGCCTGGCCGCGCAGCTCGGCAACGTGCTCGGCCTCGACCCGCTGGGGCGGGCACGGCTCCAACAGCTCGCGGCCGGGACCCAGCTCACCGTAGAGACCCTCGGACAGCTCGCCGCCAAGGGGCAGGCCATCGTTGAGGCGCGGCTGGCGGAAGGCAACGTGGAGGGAGAGCTGTGACCGACCCGCTTGCATTGCTCGCCGGGTTGGTGCTCGACGACGGGTGCCGCTGGGGCGAGTGTGCGACGCCACTCCAGCTCGCCGACGCCTCTGCTGTTCTACGCCCGGGCTTCGGGCCGCGCCGTCACTGGATCGGGCGACCACGAGGGTTCGCGAAGACATCGGACCTGGGGGCGTTCTCGCTCGCCGCGCTGCTCTCGGGAATCGTGACACCGGGACACCCGGCGTATGCCGCAGCGGCCGACCGCCAACAAGCCTCGCTGTTGCTCGCCAGCTTGGCCCTGTGCGCTCGACGCACACCGGGCGTCGCCGAGGCGGTCGAGATCCAAACGTGGCGGGCCATCGTGCGCGCGACCGGGGCGACGCTAGACGTCTTGGCGGCCGACAGCTCCGGGAGCTACGGCTTGCGCCCCTCGTGGTGCGTCCTCGACGAGTTGTGTGCCTGGCCCGACGCCAAAGGCGCCAAGACGTTCTACGAGGCACTCGCAACCAGCTGGCCCAAGGTGCGAGACAGCACGGCAGTCATCATCTCGACGGCAGGCTCGCCGGGCCATTGGAGCCATGCCGTATACGAGAACGCCGAGCGAGAGCCGAGCATCTGGCGCGTCTCTGAGACACACGAGCCCGCGCCCTGGATCGACCCCGCCATGATCGAGGCCGAGCGCCGGAGCTTGAGTGAGAGCG
This sequence comes from uncultured Acidimicrobiaceae bacterium, assembly GCA_963725895.1. Classification (GTDB taxonomy): domain Bacteria; phylum Actinomycetota; class Acidimicrobiia; order Acidimicrobiales; family RAAP-2; genus Bog-473. The sequence goes on from CAVSAJ010000001.1 coordinate 1,456,745, forward strand.
CTTTTAATCGCCTGTGGGAGAACCGCTGGGCGACTGGCGACGACGCGCTGGTGACTGCCGCGGACCTCGACGCTGCGGCCGTGCTCGACGGCCCGCTCGGCCCGGTGCACGGATGCACCTACGTCACCGCTCTCGACGTCGGCCTCGTCAACGATCGCACCGTGGTTGTTGTGGCCCATGCGCAACGCTCTCCCGACGGGCCCACGACAGTCGTTCTCGACCGGATCTGGCGCTGGCAGGGGACCAAGGCGCACCCTGTCGACCTCGGAGCGGTCGAGGCCACTCTCGTCGAGGCGCTTCGGAACTACCCGGGCGCGGTCGTCTGTGACCCCTATCAGGCCGCGCAGATGACCCAGCGCCTCAAGGCCCGAGGTGTCCCGGTCCGAACGTTCGATTTCACCACCAAGTCGGTCGGCCGCTTGGCGGCGACGATGCTCCAGCTCCTTCGCGCCCGCCGCCTGCTCCTCCCCCGCGACCCCGAGTTGCTCGACGAGCTGGCTGAGGTGCGCATTGTTGAGAACGCGGCGGGAGTGCCACGTCTCGACCACCTCGCTGGCCATCACGACGACCAGACCGTGGCCATCGCCTTGGCGGCGCAGCGACTCGTCGAGCGACCCACAGGGAGCTGGGGACGCCTCTACGGCGCGGCGACGTGTGCTTGCGGAGCCGTCTACCCGGAGAGGGAGGCCCGCTGTCCCGAGTGCGGTACTGAGACGCCCGAGCGATCCGAAGTGGTGGGCGGGTGGGGATTGGTCTACCGGTCCATGGTCGCCGATCGCTTGACGTCCCAATCGTCGAGCAGTGTGGCCTGGGCGCGTCCCGCACCCGCGCAGAGAGGGTCGTGGTTCAGTTGATCGCTCGGTGGCGCCGATGGATTCGCCGTCGAACGACCCGCGGATTCCTTGCCGCGGGAGCTCCGGTCGTCGCCTTCGGGGGTGTGGTGTCGGTCATCCACTCTCGGAGGCGCACCGGGTTGCTTCGCATCACAATGGACACACCGAACGAAAGGAGTCTTCTGGCTCACACCACCGAAACATCAGTCGCCTATGCCGAGCAATATCTCCGAAAAATGCTGAAGCGTGAAGGCAAGGCCCAAAGGCGCCGCATCACCGAGACGCTCGAAGCTGTCGGCTACTCGCCGGCGACGAAGAAGCGGGCCCGCGTCGCGGAGCTCACGAAGACCGCGAACAACCCGACTCACCCGCGTCGCCAGAAGGCCCTCGACGAGCTCGGCGCGACGGTTGGCAAAGGCCGGTTCGTCCGAGCGGCCACGAAGCGGGTGTGACGATGGGCAAGAAGAACAAGAAGAACCCCAAGAAGTCCGACGCCATTTCGGTGGATCTCAAGAAGAGCGACGAGATCCGCCAGGCGCCCAACCCCGGGCCAGCGCGAAGCCCGGCGGATGAAGCCTCCCAAGTCGTCGAACGCCTACGGGCAGACCCGACCCCGTGGCCCGACGTTCGACAGGGCGATGCCACCAACGGCAAGCAAGGAGCCGATGCGCGCGTGCGCGGCTTGGACTCGCTCGGCCTCGCTACGAGCGAGTCACCCGTGGGCGCTCCGGCCAACGAGTTCGTCATGCCCGGCAGCGCGGTCGACTCCGATGGGCTGATGGGCAGCCCGGGCGAGATGATCGCCACGACACCGGCACCAGAGATCATGCCCATGCCCGACGACGACACGGCGGATCTGAGCACGAAGGCGCATCGTCACCCGCTCAGCGGCCAGTACGTCAGCGGACCCCAGGTCCCAGGGCAACCAGCGCACCACGATGTCTCGCTCGTCGAACTCTCTGAACCCGGTCAAGCCGCGGCGCTCCTTGGGCGTCCCGTCGACGTCACCAGTCCCAATGGGATGGACAATCCGGACGCACGTCCGGCCGTGGTGCAGGCACAGCAGCCCTTCCCTCCACAAGCCCCGGAGGGCCAACGCTGGAGTGAACCTGGCCCTGGCGTCTCGCCTGACCCTGGCGAGCTGGCCGAAGCGCGCACCATCGGGGCAGACATGTTGGCGCCGGAGGTGCAGTCGTGAGTCTCTTCCGTCGCAACGATGAGCCGACCGAGCAGCCTGACCCTGTCACTAGCACTGAGATCGAGGACCCGGCCCAGCTCCGAGCCGAGGCTGAGCGCGTGCGAGCAGACATGGCTGAGCAGGTGGCCGCAATCACGAGCTCCGCCGAGCAGGCCGCCGCCGAGCTGATCGGCCGGGCCGAAATGGTCGAGGCTGAGCGACAAGAGTTCGAACGCCAGCACCTCTACGTCAGCGCCGTTGGCGACAAGCGAGAGGCGCTGGCCGCGTCCGTCGATGCGTGGAACGCGGCCAGAGACGAGCTCGAACGGGCCGAGGCCGAACGCGACCGGACCCGCTCTGTCATGCAACGCGCCCATGCCGAGGTCGCCCAAGCGCGCCAAGAGCTCGACCGCGCTGCGGCGGCGGCCACCGACCTCGACCGTATCGGCGACTCGCGCCTCGCGCTCGCCAAGGCCGAGGACGTCCCGCGCCTGTTGGCACCCAGCGTCGAACGTGCCGAGGCCACAGTGGGGGCCGCCACCGAGTCGGTCAAGTGGTGCGCGGTCGTCGTCAAGGAGTCCCATGAGGCACTGGGGCGCCTCGGTCCCGAAGCCCTTCAAGGCATCGAGCGGCCCGCCGCCCTACCGAAGCAACCAGACCCGTACAAGGAGTTGGCCCGCAAGGCCGAGCTCATGGAACTGGCCGCCCGAGACCCGCAGATCCGGGCCAGACGAGCACGAGAAGCGGCGCGGCGTGCGACGAAGCCAGTCGCGATCCCTCCCGGTGTCGACCCGACGGCATGGGCGCTCGCGGCCGACAACGTTAGGCAGGGCCGAGTGTAAACCGTCGACAGGTCGACGCCCTATATCGGGTTGGGTCCGTGTCGCTAGGGCTCGACTTCGATGACGGTGACACGGCCGTGGTCAGGGTCCGCGAGGCCGCGCATCTCGAAGTTAGTAACAAAGTTCCGCTTGTCACCGGCGTCGGAGAAGAGTGAAGCCTCTGCATACACTCGTTGCCGACTGATAGCCACGAGTAGAACTGAGTCAACGCCACGGGTCTGACTTCGACGAGAGGAACCGTTCAGCCCTTTTTGAATGTCAGAGTCACCATCGCGTTGGACCCAAAGGACTTGGCGGTCGACTGGTCCGTGACGGCCCAGCCTTTCTCGGCGTACCTCTTGACGGTCTGCTCGACGCGGAAGCTCTTCACCGACTCAACTCGCACTGAACCAGGAACGGCTGTCCCTAGCGCCTTGTCTTTGTTGGCGTTCGCCCGCCATGCCAGAGTGAAGGCGACGATCAAAAACAGGATGATCCCGATGACCACGGCCATGATTCCCTCCTTCGTTCGCTCAACTTTAGCGTCAGGGACGCTAGTGCTATAGCCGTAGAAGCTCTCAACTGGCGGGAATGGGACGGACGGCCAGGCGCTCGGCGTCGCAGACGGAGTTGGGTGAGCGCGTGCGCAACCGGAGGCTGGATCTCGGATTGTCCCAGATGGCCCTGGCCGAACGGATCGAGCTGCACTTCACGTTTGTCTCTGAAGTCGAGCGCGGGATCCGGAACCTCAGCTTGCAAAGCTTGCTCAGGTTGTCCGAGGGGCTGGAGACGGACCCCGGCAAATTGGTGAAGGGATTGCACCCGGACTAGCGAACTGCGTGTCACCTAGCGCGTTCCGCTCTAAACCTCAAGCTGCACGCGGTCGTCGTCGTCTTCGTCTTCGTCTCCGGCTTCATTACATTGTGCGTGTGGCAGATCCACCGACGCGTTGGGCGGCAGCAGCCTCTCGTGGGCTGAACCGCCAAATTTGTCAATTCGTTGCGCTCTCCTTGTGAGGCTGGCTGCCACACTGATGGACGGTGTTGGGCGATCAGGCGGCGAGGCACCGTGCGCACGAGCGCGCGTTGCTGATGGTGCTCGCAGTCGTGGCCGGCCTCGTAGCCCTGGGCCTCCTGACGTGGGTCATCGTTTACGACCCGACACATCGCCCGTGGATCTTCAACCACGAGTACCCGCTCGCTCCGTATGATTTCCTGACACGCGTCTGGCAGGTCAACTCGGCGCGCACGGGGACGAATATCTACGTGCCATTCGGCTCTGATGGTTTCAGTTATCCGCCGGGCGCGATCATTCTGTTCTGGCCGACGACCTACCTGCCCTTGCAAGAGTCCTTCGCCGTCTGGACGCAGCTGAGCCTGTGGTGCCTCGCCGCGACGTATCTGGTGACTCTGCGAGCCACTCGGAAGGGACCCTGGCTTGCGCACATAGCCATTGCCATCTGGGCGTGCGTGGCAACTACTCTCCTCTTCCCACCCATGGACTACATGCTCTCCTGGGGCCAGACCAGCACCATCCTCTTGTTGCTCGTGACGCTTGATCTCTTGGTGGTGCGCGACCGGGTGCAGGGAATCCTGGTCGGCGTAGCGACGGCGTTCAAGCTCTACCCGGGCGTGATCATCTTCTTTTGGCTCTGGCGCAAGCAGTGGCGTCCGGCCATGACAGCGGCATTGACGTTCGTGCTCTGGACTGCGATCGCCTGGGTCGTCTGGCCTCAGAGCTCCCCCTGGTACTACATCAGACTCGTTTTAGTCGGCCGCGGTGTGCGCGCCTTCGAAATACCCGGCTACAACATCCACAATTCGTCGGCCACTGGATTCTTCCTCCGCCTGCCTTTCCTCTCACATTCGGCCGCTGCGGCGCTAGGGAGCGTAGCGAGCGTGGCCATCACCATTGTTGGTGTCTGGATCGCAGTACGGATCGAGCGCAAGGGCTATCGGGTTACGACACTCGTGGTCCTCGTGTGCACGAGTGTGCTGATTTCACCGCTCGCCTGGGACCACTACTTCACCTTTGCGCCACTGCTGGTCCTCGTCGTCATAGAGGTCGGTCTCTCCACAGCCGCAGGCAAGTTGGCCGCCTTCTCACTGGGATGTTTCACGTTCCCCTGGCTGGCGTACCGGGCGGCGTATGTGCACCCCAATCTCGGCGACGACGTGATCGACCTCCTTGGCCGCAACGCGCTGTTTGTCGCGGCGCTGCTGGTTCTTGTGTCCGGCTTTCTTGCAGCAAAGGAACCCGTGGTTACTGATGTGACCGGCACCGCCTCAGAATTGCTGGTGACCGTCTAAGGACAGACGCTTGGCCAGATCTGCAAGTGCTGACAGCACAACCAGCAACGACGCGCGTGCGCGCTACTAGTACCCCTGATCACCGACAACGTTCAGTGTGGCACGCGGGCCGCATCTGTGAAAGCGCAACGAATGAACAAATTTTGGCGGCTTCGCGGTCACCAACTGCATCTCCATACTGATCCGCGATGGCGACGCGGCGAGCGGTTCGCTGGTTTAGAAAATATTGAGTTAGCAGGAGCGAGGCTCCGCTTAACAGGGTCGCATCGCAATCACACTCTTTGTTTCCCATTCGGCGATCCTTTCGCGATCGTTGAGTACCGAACACAGAAGAACACTTGCCAGACGGCGAGCAAATTCTTAAGGTGCTTATAGTCAGAACGGGGTGGGGGCGCTGGCGATTGCAACTGCAACTTGCAGTGTTGAGACCTAGGCCTCTTGGGTTCTGACCTCGTGCCAGAGGATGGTGTCTGAGCGGCCGCTTAAGGAGGCTCAGTGATCGTTCGACTCTGGCGCCACGGGACAGAGAGTCGCACCCTCGGGCAGCGCGTCCATTTCGCCACGGACGTTGCGGCGCTATGTGCACTCGTCGTGATGATGCCTCTCATCGCAGCGCCTTCCGCGGCGCAATCGAAAAGCCTGTCCGACAAAGCAACGGCCTTGCCACACCAAGTCTCCCCGTCGGTTTCCGAAACATCGTCAGCGGTCACCAAGCGCACGGTCCCCGTCGCTTATCGAACTCTTCAGCTGAGCGCCTCATACGACGCCCAGGGCGCTCACTTGAGCGGTTCCGCTGGGAGCTTCACGGTCGGCTCCGCCACAGAGGAGCGGAGCGGTGCTGAATCGGAGCAGCTCGCCTCGACGTTCAAACACACAGCCAATAACGCGACCTATGGCGCACGCTCGCTGCTCGAATCGTTTCATGCCGCCCCCGGCGGTATAGAGCAGAGCTTTACGATCGCCACTCGGCCCGACGGGCCCGGTCCACTGGTCATCTCCGTGTCACTTGATGGCGCCATCGCGAAGGGCTCCGGCCAGTCGATCGCAATCGACAACAGCACGAACGGTGCAGATATCGCCACCTACTCGAACCTCTCGGTCATAGACGCGCACCGTCACGTCGTGCCGGCCTCCATGGCAGCAACCTCTGACGGGACATCCATCGCCATCACGGTGCGCGACGCCAAGGCTGGCTACCCGCTCACTATCGACCCCACTTGGTCAACCCCTTCGGCCACCATCTACGTGACGGGCGGCAATACCCAGCCGGTGAACACCAGCACGGACACGGCAGGGACCTACATCAGCCATGGTGGAAACCCCATGCTCATCGCACCCGGCGGATCGACCGGCTACGAGGTGAACTATGCGACATTGGGATCGTCGGGCTGGATCTTACCGATCAACCTGTTTACGGGCGACGTCTCCGGTACTCCCATCGACATAGGCACCGAGACCGGTGTCAATGCGACGATCGAGCCTAACGGTGAATACGTCGCACTTACTTACAATAGTGGCATCGAGTTCTGGTCGTTGGCGACGGGCACAGATGTAAAGATCGTCAGAACCACGTCCGAGTTCGGGCCGATGGCCGTCACCCCCAACAACGAGACGCTGTGGATCGCTGGTGATAGTGGCGCTCTCAACTACGTCGCCCCACTCAACCTCTCGACCTATACCTTCGGGACCTCTATTGACTTGCCCTCGGGCTCGGGCTACTCAGACCAGCTGGTGCTGTCGCCCGACGCCGAGACGCTCTACGCGGTGAGCTCTACTGCCGTCACACCGATCTCTCTCACCACAGACACTGCTGGCACTCCCATTTCGGTGGCGAGCTACAACATAGGAACCCTGGGGATCTTCGGCGGATCCGATGCGTTCGCGGTGAATCCCGATGGGGAGACGGGATACGTGGTTGACAACACCAGTACCGTGACACCGATAGACCTAGTCCACGACACCGTCGGCACTCCGATCTCCTTGGCTGGGCTCTCGGGGGGAGCGGGTGATTATTTGGAAGCCGTGGCGGTTTCGGCCAATGGCCAGACAGCATTTGCGCTGAGCAGTTCTCAGTGGCTCGACGCCATAGCACTGGCTACCGACGCCGTGACTCCCATCGCGCTTTCTACGGCTATCGTCCCTTACGCCCTGGCCCAGCAACCTGTCGACAGCTTGGTGCCGCAGGGTTCAGAGCTGACCAGCGCAGAGCTCTCAGGCGGCGGCTCGCCCTCTGAACGCTGCTCGTGCGCTTACTTGACCGGCGCTGGCGTCCCGACCGTGCATCTGACCGGCGATCCGGTCGACGGTGCCACCGGAGACTTCAGCGAATCGGCGACCGACCTCACCATTCCCGGTGCTGGGATCCCGCTCAAGTTCACCAGGACCTACGACGCCCAAACAGCCCAGAGCGAGGTGGCAAACTCCGCGTCCGCTGGTCCACTTGGCTACGGCTGGACCGACAACCTCGACATGTCCGTGTCGTACAACTCCACGACACAGACGGCGACGGTCACCGAGGAGAACGGCGCCCAGACCGCCTTCATTCCGTACTCGTCTGGAACCTCGCCCGCCTGGTGTTCGGGCTCGACCAACTTCTGCGCCACCGCGCCGCGCATGGAGGCGACGCTCAACGAGAACTCGGGTGGCACCTGGACCTACACGCGGACCCTTGGTTCTCCCGAGACCTTTTCCTTCAACTCTGCTGGGGTCCTCACCCAGATCGGCGATGCTGCCGGCGACACCCTGACCTCCTCTTCGTACTCGGCAGGATCCGGCCAAACGGCCTGTCCGAGCGGCGACAGCTGCACCGCGTGGACCTCGTCCGCGTCAGGGCGCGAGATGGTGCTGGCGGTCAACTCCTCGGGCCGCCTGGCCGAGGTCTTCGACGCCAACTCGACGCTTGCTGCGAGCTTCGCCTATAGCGGGACCGGGTGCACCAGCTGGTCCGGCGGTCAGACGGCCGATCTGTGCAAGGGGACCGACCCGGCTTCGATCGTGGACACCTACACCTACGACTCGGGGAACTCAAACCCCGACTTCGTCTACGACATGCTCACAGCAACACCGCCGGACGCTTCAGCTCAGGTGACCAACACGTACAACTCCTCGGGCTTGGTCAGCCAACAGAGCGACCCCGACGGCAACGTGACCACGTATGCCTACGCGGGGACGAACGCAACGGCCGCTGGCGGAACCACGACCATCACCACGTATCCCGATGGCACAGGCACGGGCGAGCCCACCGACGTCACGCTCGACACGTACTCTTCGAACACCCTGGTCGCCGAGACGACCGGCTACGGCACCTCGGCCGCGCAGACCGTCACCATCACGCGCGACCAGGCAACACTCCTCCCCAGCAGCGTCACCGACGGGAACGGCAACACGACCTCGTACGCCTACGACAACAACGGCAACCTTCTCTACAAGACCGACGCGCTCGGAAACACGACCGAGCACGCCTACACCTCGCTCAACCAAGTCTGGTGCACGGTCGCGCCAGCCAACTACGCCAACGGGACCACTTGCCCCTCCACGCAGCCAACGACCCCGCCGTCTCCGGGTACCGATCCGTGGCCAGGCGCGAGCATCACGTTCTACAACGCTGACGGCGAGGTGACGGCCCAGACCGACGCACTCGGCAATACGGCCACGTTCCTCTACACCTCCGGGGTCTCAGGAGTCCCCAACAACCTCGTCTACTGCGCGGTGGACCCGGTGAACTACGCCCACTCCGTCGCCTGCCCCGCCTACGGAGCGTCTCATGTAACCGGGACGACGACGTCCACCTACGACTCGGCTGGCGACCAGCTGACCACGACGAACGCAGATGGCGCCACCACCACCAACATCTACGGTGACGGCTCCACTTTGCCCGGATTGATCTCGCAGAGCACCGATGCCGACGGCACCGTCACGACCTATGCCTACAACAGCGACGGCGAACCGACAAACACCACGTCGACCTTTGGGTCGTTCACCTCGACCACGCTCAGGGCCTATGACAGCGAGGGCCGTATCTACTGCGAGGTCGATCCGATCGAGGCAGCCAAGGGCGTGACGTGTCCCGGTTCCCCCCCTTCGCCATCGTCGCCGCCGGCGAATGTCACCTCGACGTTCTATGACGCCGACGGTCATATCGTCCAGGTCACCAACGCCCTCGGGGGCACAACCCTGACTGCCTACGACGGAGCCGGCCTCCTCTACTGCATGGTCACCGCAGCCAACTACGCGTCGGGTACCCGGTGCCCGAGCGATGAGCCGACCACGCCCCCGACCATCGGCTCGGACCCCTACAGCGGCGCCACCATCGACAACCACGACGCTGCGGGCGACACGACGCAAGTCACCAACCCCTTGGGCGCCATCAAGCTCGCCGGTTTCGACGCCGCGGGCAATCTCACCCAGACGACGGCCGAGTCGAATAATTCGACCAACGCGCCCAATGTGGTCACCGCCTACACCTACAACGGCGACGATCAGGTGGCCACCACGACCGTTGGTTCGGGAGGTTCTGAACCCGAGACGACGGTCTCGGCCTACGATCCCGACTCCAACATCTACTGCAGCGTCTCGGCCAAGGCCTACGCCGCCGGCACTAGCGCCTATCAGTGCCCGCCGTGGCAAGCGAGCTGGATCGCCACGCCGCCCAACCCGGGCTCGCTCTACTCGACCAGCCCCACCTCCTCCCAGGCGAATAACGTCACCACCGACTTCTACAACGCCGACGCCAAGCTGGTGCAGTCGACTAACCCTGACGTCGCTACCTCGATCGGTGCGTTCAACCAGGGCGGCCTGCTCTACTGCACCAGCGATCCGACCAACGTCGGCGCTTACCTGACCGCGCACTCTGGTGCCACCTACCCCTATGACTGTCCGACCACGCCGCCGACCACGGCGCCGACGACGGCCACCGGCTATGTCACCACCATCTATGACCCCGCGGCCCAGACCCTCTCGTCGACCGACGCCGACGGCAATACCACCGCCTACACCTACGACCCGGCCGGCAACGTGCTCACCACGACCGACCCCCGGGGCAAGGCGACCACCAATTGCTACTACGACCAGGACGGCAGCGGCCAGTGCGCCAACGGCGCACCGGCGGGCGGAGGAAGCGGCAACGACCTCTACACCTCGACCACCCCGGTGACGAGCGCTGACCCCTCGGGCGACGTCACCACCTACACCTACGCGCCGGGCGACCAGACCTTGACCAAGACGAACCCGGCCGGCACCGCCACCTATGCCTACGACGCCGCTGGTGATGTGCTCTCGACCACCTATTCGGGTGTGGCGAGCGGCTATGCCACGCCGGCGACGACCTCGGACACCTACAACGTCGACGGCAGCATCCACACGATGACCGACGCCACCGGGACCACCACCTATGGCTACGACGCCAACGGCGACGCCACCTCCCAGGCGCTCGTCGGCACCGGCGGCCTCTCCAACGAGACGACTTCGTTCACCTACTACACGACCGGTGCCCTCGACACCGTCGTGTACCCCTCCTACTCGGGCCACAGCGACCCCGCGGTCACCTACACCTACGACCAAGACGGGCAGATGGCGAGCTCGACCGACTGGTTGGGCAACGAGGTCAGCTTTGCCCACGACGCCGACAACAACACGACGGCCCAGGACAACGACGTGTCCACGACCAACCCGAGCGGCAGCTCGAACACCGCCTTCGCCTTCGACAACGCGGACCTGCTCGGTTCCACAACGACGACACTCGCCCAGAGCTGCGGGGGATCTGAGACCCTGACCCAGGGCTTCAGCGGTAGTTCGGGGTCGCGCAACGCCGACGGCCAGGTCACCTCCGACTCGGCCACCTACGCGGGATCGTGCTCGGGTCAGACCAACTCGGCCTACGACTACTCCTACGACACGGCGGGCAACGTCACCTACGAGGGCACCTCTGCCCAGGGTTCGTCGCCGAGCACGTTCGGCTACGACCCCTCGGGGGACCCGACCACCTTCTCCAGCGACACCGCGGGCACAACCGACACCTACACCCAGGGCTTCGACTCGGCAGGGGAGGTGACCTCCCAGACACCCGTCTCGGGGTCAGGCGGCACCACGTCGACCTACTCCTACGACACGCTGGGCGACCAGACGGCGAGCAGCGGTGCGGCGAATACCACCTCGGCCTATAACGCCGCCGGGCAGCTGGCCAGCTTTACCTCGGGCAGCACCAGCACCGCCTACACCGTCAACGGCGAGGGTCTCGTCTCGGCCACGAGCTCGACAACGACGAACCCCCCGACCTGGGCCAGCCCTTCCGACGTGGACTCCACGGAGAAACTCGATGACATCAGCTGTGTCTCCGCCTCCTTCTGCGCCGCGGTCGACGACGTCGGCAACGCCGTCACCTTCAACGGCACCACCTGGACGAGCGCCCCGGGTGTCGACGGATCGAGGGACCTCGACGCCATCAGCTGCGCCTCTTCGACCTTCTGCGTAGCCGTTGACACCTCGGGCTACGCCGTCGTCTGGAACGGCAGCACTTGGTCGAGCGCTTCCGATGTCGACGGGGCCCGCAGCATCGACGCCATCAGCTGTCCCACCACGACGTTCTGTGCGGCGGTCGACGCCACCGGCCACACGCTCACCGACATCAGCGGCACCTGGGCCCACCCCGACACCGACTCGACCAACGACCTCGATGCCGTCAGCTGCGCCTCCTCAAGCTTCTGTGTCGGTGTCGACACCTCGGGCTACGCCACGGTCTACAACGGCAGCGCCTGGTCGAGTCCCTCCACCGTCGATGGGGCGCGCAGCATCGACGCCATTAGTTGCCCGACGACCACGTTCTGCGCCGCGGTCGACACGACAGGTCACACGGTGACAGACGTCAGCAGCACCTGGAGCCATCTGAACACCGATACGAGCAATGATCTCGACGCCGTGAGCTGCACCTCGTCGAGCCTCTGTGCCGCAGTCGACAATTCGGGCAACGCCACCGTCTACAACGGCAGCTCCTGGTCGACCCCGAGCGACGTCGACTCGTCTCGAGGATTGCGGGCAGTGAGCTGTACCTCCTCGAGCCTCTGCGCCGCCGTGGACGGCTCGGGTTATGCCGTCACGTACAACGGGAGCGCCTGGTCGGCGCCCTCCGACGTCGACTCTACCCACGTGTTCCACGCGCTCAGTTGCCCGAGCGCCACGTTCTGCGTCGCCGTGGACGGCTCGGGGCAGGTCGTCGTCTATGCCACAACCACAACCACGACCACAACCCAGCTCACGTGGGACAACACCGATGCCCTGGTAGCCGCGGCGTCACCGGACTCGCTGCCGAGCGTGCTCTCCGACGGCACGAACGACTACATCTACGGGCCATCGGGCACCCCGGTCGAACAGGTCGCGTTGTCCACGTCGACGCCGACCTACCTGACCTACGACGCGTCAAACAACTCATGGACCGCGGCTAACGAGGCCGGCGACCTCGGCGGTTTCTGGGGTTACGACGCCTATGGGTCATTGCTTTTCGGCACCGCCCAATCGCCGTTCGGTTACGCCGGGCAGTACACAGATCAAGTCACCGGGTTCTCTGATGACCGAGCTCGGCTCTATAACCCGGAGATTGGGAGCTTCACAACCAGGGACGCGGACTTCGCGGCAACGGACACCGCCTACACCTACGCCCAAGGGGATCCAGTGAATGGCGGGGATCCGAACGGATTGTGCTCCTCTGACCATGGACACTTCGTAGATACAAACGACGGGCCGGGCACTGTCCTCTTTAGCGGGGCGTGCCCAACGAACATTCAGCAAGTACATCAAGCAATCGCGCAAATAAAGGCCTACTACTCGCCGCCGGGCTTCTGGTCCCAGTTTGGTGGTGGACTTTTGGATGCAGGCCAAGGGTTCCTCCAGTTGCAGGCTACGCACTGCAACGCGAACGCTGGAACACTTGCCGACCTGGGAACTGCTGAGAGCGTGGCGCTTGCGGTCACTGGAGGTGTGGCCCTCGATGCCGGACGCGTAGCGCTCGAAGCCGAGAAGACCGCTTCGGAAGCGCTCGCGCTCGAGGAGTCCGTAGAAGCCTCCACTTCAGTTTCAGAGGAAGGCGCAAACGTTCTATACCACGGTACCGATCTGACCAGTGCGCAGTCTCTGGCTTCTGGCTCTCCGCTAGATGCCTCCGCTGCCTCGGCTCGTACTGCTGGCGCGGAACCGGGCTTCTACCTTGCCACAAGCGAAGCAGACGCAGAGTATTTTGCATCGCTGAAAGTCGGTCTCGATGAACCCTTGGCCGTCGTGCGATTCACCATGTCCGACAGCGCTCTTGAGCAACTCTTGGGATCCGAGTCGGTCCTCGGCGATATACCCCAGGCCGGGGCGAAGCTACCATTCGTGGGCCAACAGCTTTTCGTGCCTACAGAGGACTTCTCCTTGTTCAACGCCCTCCGCTCAACGGGAGGAATAACGCCGTGACGACGGGATCGCCCAACGATCAGCATCATCCAGATGTCGTCGCTGCCGCAGATTCGCCTCTTGCAGCGGTGCGACACCTCGAAACTTGGTACTTCGGCGAAAGCGGGTTTTCTGCACGTAAGGCAATCGACTACCTCCTCGAAGAAGCTGACCTATGCGGCGTACCAGATTTGCGGGTGACCTATGAAGATGGCTGGTGGATACTGGAGTCAGATAAGGACTGGCTGTCCGACCTTGCCGAGATGGACGTCTTCATGCGGCCAGTCCGCTATATGGAAGGGGGTCCGAATGGCACGCGCACCGAGGTGCTTCTAACGGCTTTTGCTGACGCGGTGGTGACAATTGCTCGTGGCCGCACATGTATCGTCACAGACACCGTGGGTGTGGCGAAACGGTGGCTTGACCAAAACACCGAGCGATTTCGAAATGTTAGGCGCGTGATCGCGTTTTATGTGGGATAACGAGTTGCTGAAGCGACCGGCTATCAGGGAACCGAACAGTTAACCTGCGGTCGCCTCGGATTAATCTACAGGCTTCTCGATGACTGGGCTCGGCTCTGCGACCCTGAAATTGGGACCTTCACCACCAGGACGCGGATTTAGCGTCGACCGTCACCGCCCCCACCTACGCGGGCGGTGACCCGGTCAAGTCTGGAGATCCGAACGGTTTGTGCTCCTCTGACCATGGACACTTCGTCGCTACCAATGACGGGCCGGGCACTGTCCTCTTCAGCGGACCGTGCCCCACGAACCTTCAGCAAGTACATCAAGCAATCGGGCAAATTCAGTCTTACTACAGACCGCCAGGCTTCTGGTCCCAGTTTGGTGGTGGACTCTTGGACGCAGGGCAAGGCTTGCTCCAATTGCGGGCCACCCACTGCAACAAAACGAAGGCACTCTTGCCGATCTGGGAACTTCTGAGGGCGTGGTACTCGCAGTCGCCGGAGGGCTGGGCGTGGCACTCGATGCCGTACGGGTGGCGCTCGAAACCGAAGAGACCACTTCGGAAGCGCTCGCGCTCGAGGAATCCGTCCAGGCCGGCACCTCGGGCGAAGAAGCCGAGGTGGCGGCGATCAATACAGGCAACGTGGCCGTGTACACGTCGGAGAACGCCGGTGAGATCAACTACGTCGGGATCACGAACAACATCGAACGAAGAGCAGCCGAACAGCTCGCAAGCAAAGGTATCAATATTGAGCCGATCCAGGGTCTACAGAACCTGAGTAGAGCAGATGCTCGGGCCGTCGAGCAGGTGCTGATTGAGGAGAACGGCGGTGTCCTGGTGGGGGTCAGCTGCTGAATAAGATCAATGGCAAACTCAAGGTCACACACGATTGAAATGCCGCGACCGAAGCCTGGCCTAGCGTTTTGGGCTTGTGACCCATGACGTTCCGCGGGTTGGATCCCTGATCTGGGTGGCAAAGCCGACCTTCGACGAGGAACCGTCGACAGAGCAAGTCCAAGAAATCAACCAATGGAGATGGCCTGTGTTCTTCCCGCTCGGTGCCGCCATGCGTCGGAAGATTGTTACTCCGATCGGAGTGATTCCGATACCGGTGGATCTGCAGCAATTTCCGTTAATGAGAAGTCGCAACGGACGCGGAGGATGGACCCTAGTCAAGTTCGTCGATGGTTCCTCGCAGCCGGGCGGCGTCACTACCGATCCGTCGCTTCCCAGATATTCCGTAGTCAATGACACTCAGCTGAAGGAGATGATCGTTTCCGGATGGAGGCCAGAACAAGATTGGTGAAGCCGACCATAGGGCGGGTCTTCACCTCGACCTCTGAGGCGGGGGAAGGGCTCGGTCGCGAAGCTCGTTGAAGGCGGATCCGGCCGGACTTTAACGGCCCCTGCCCAGTTCCAGTGCGAACTGGGGCACCGGGCGATGATAAGAGGCGCCCCGTGGGTTAGGTGGACACGTCGGCCGCAGGTGGAACGAACCCAGAGGTACGCGCAGGCTTGACCGCCATGGCAGCGGCTTTCGCGAAAGCCCCCTCGTGGGCACGTCCACGACGTGGCCGAGGGCCTGGATCTCGCCTACCTCGGTCTTGAGCTTTTCACGCTTGGCGTGCACCAGCTCGGTATCGGGGAGCGTCGAAGGTTCTGGGCCGATGTCCATGACCATTTCGGCAAGAAGCTGATATAGGGCGTCGGTGTCCAGGCAGTCCTCCGTACCGATTCCAGTCTAGAAGAGGGGTACCGCCTCTGAGCCGGGCCTGCGCTGGTCAGTTCTGCATTAGCCACAACATTGCGGCAGTCTCCCTCGTAGTTGGGCCAACCTTGTCGAACAATGCCCGGTTGTCCCTTTTGGTAGTGGCTCATTTTGAAATCGCGTTCCGTGACGCATAGCTCGTAACCTGGGGACGTGGCCAAGCGGACCAAACTGCCGACCGACGCCAGCCAGCGTGGCAAAGCGATCGTTGACCTGGCCACCGGTGCGTCTGAGGCTCCCGATGTAGAAGAGGAATCCCCAAGGGGCCGAGCCGGCGGCCAGAAGGGCGGCAAGGCCCGCTCAGAGAAGCTGACGCCGGCGCGGCGATCCGAGATCGCCAAGAAGGCGGCTCAGGCGCGATGGTCAGGAAAGCCGTCGTCTGGGAGCTAGCTGGATTACCTGAGCCGGGGTATCAGTTGGAGAGCCGAAAAGCGACCCCTGATCAACTGGCGGCCTAAGGGATACTCGGGAGAATTCACCCAGAAACCCGTCGGGCAGCCCGCTGAGAGACTCAACGTCAGCGCGCGTAAGGGCGAGCTGCGCTAGCACGTCCTCGGGCGTTTGGGAGCCTTGGTCGAGCACCAACTCAAAGGATCGTCGCAGCAGACGAGGTTCCTCAATGTCCATCGCTTCGTCGTGTGGTTCGCTTTTGCGCCACCCACGGCGGCTGTAGCTCACCCAAAGCTTCCGTTGGGTGTCCTCAGCGATCAAAGCTCCGTCGCGAGCGCGGTTGATCATCATCGCGATGGACGTTTTCCACTTGAGTTTCAGTGACCTGAAGTTGTCCAGATTGGCTCCGAACAGATCGTCACCGAACGCCCCCAGGGGCAATAGAAAGGCCGCCGCGAATCGGTGGGCCTGTGTTTCGATTTCTTTGTGATATCCGGGCTTGCTGAAAAGCTCTGGAGGAACGTGGGCGTGCAGGATGATGTGCCCCAGCTCATGAGCGGCGTCAAAGCGCCAGCGAGCCGGAGTCCCTTTGTCAGTCCCAATCATGATGTAGGGGCGGCTCTCCGCAGCGACAAACTCCGAGAGAGAATCCAAAGTCTCGGCGCCCAGCTGGTCGCGAGCAACGACAGCACCTTGATTCTCCAGAAGGGCGACCATGTTGGCGACAGGACCCTCTCTAAGACCCCAGAACGCTCGGGTAGCGCTAGCCGCCTCTTCGATCTCGTCGCCTGACAGCAACAGCGGATCTTCAGGCAAGACAAGGTCGGGAAAGTTCGACTGAGGAAGTTCTACGAACTCAGTCAAGTAATTCACGATGTCACGGAGCCAACCGAATCGCCGTTCGGCACGTGCACGTGCCGATTTCGTCGCCGATGCCATCGACCTATAGAAGATCGTTCCTCGATCGAGTGATCGCTCAGGCAACGTGAAAAAGTGCTCAGGGAAGTTGAGAGCCGACGCGATGCCGCTCAAAACGTCGGGACCAGGAGACGACCTGTCTTTCTCGTATTGAGAGATTGCCTGGGGAGAAACGCCGGCAAGCTCAGACAGCGTTACGGCTGAGATCTTGCGAGCCTCGCGTGCTTCGCGAAGTCGATCGCCAACGAACCCAGGAGTTCCGCTCTTCATCCGCCAAACGCCCGATATTGTCGAGAACGGTCGATGTAACGAACCAGGGCGACCTGATCGAGATCGTTCGGCCAATGCTGTTCGACAATCTTCGGGAACCTTTCGAAGAGATCGATCCGACACAGGTAACCCTCTAGGTCGACATCAGGGAATGCGAGGTTGCAGGAGCCGGGGAGGTGCGCAGCCTTTGCTCGTTCCTTCGGGTCATCCCAGTGGCTTCGGCTGTGAATCAGAACGCCGTAGATAGGCGTCTCGGTGTCGTCGTCATCGGCAGCCCACAATGTGGGGTGGTTCGTTTGTGCGAGCTCGTAGCGGAAATCCGCCTCTTTCACCATCGCGCCGGGCGAGGCCACGGCACTCTCTGTGATGACGATGGGGCCGCCACGGATCTCCGTGTGCCACCAGTTCTGCCCCTTGGGCTTGACCGCGGTGCCCGTCAGGCCGGACGTGAGGTCGGCGGCGTCGCGCAGATAGCCCTCGATCTTTGCTCGACGTGCAAAGGGCCAAAGGTTCTCGTGTTCCGTGTCGGCGTACCCGGCTCGGCACTCGTCGTACGCCGCCTGATATCCCGAATAGACCGCATTCAGCGCCCGTTCCAGGAATTTCGGCGTGAGATGACGCAGCGCCAGCTGCTCTAAATCCTCTTCAATCACGGCTGCCCTCTTCGACGTATTGGTGGTTTCGTGCGGCTCCTCCACCATAATGTCGATCTCTGGCTTGATAATCAAGTAATGCCGCGATTGTGCTGCCTGCAGTATTGATTACTGAGGACTTGTCAAGCATAATTGTTCATTATGAACCGGTTGAGCACAGAACGGCGAGGGCAGATCGTCTCCTGCTTGGTTGAGGGCATGTCCATGAGGGCCACCAGCCGGGTGGTTGGGACTGCTCGGAACACCGTAGACAAGCTCCTGATCGATCTCGGGGACGGTTGCGCGGAGTATCAGGACGGAGTTCTCCACAACCTTCCGTGTCAGCGGGTCGTGTGCGACGAGATCTGGTCATTCTGTTATTCCAAGCAGAAGAACGTCCCCGAAGAATTCCAGGACACCTTCGGCTACGGGGATATCTGGACTTGGGTGGCAATCGACGCCGACACAAAGCTGGTGCCTTCCTGGCTGGTCGGCCAGCGGACTACCGCCGATGCCTACTACTTTCTGTCCGACCTGAAGTCACGACTTCGGGGCCGAGTGCAAATGACCACAGATGGCCAACGGCCCTATCTGACGGCGGTTGAGCCACTTTTCGGAGCCGATGGGATCGACTTCGCCATGCTCCAAAAGATCTACGGCGCAGCCGGTGGAACCGGCCCTCGGCGCACCTACAGCCCTGCCACCTGCACGGGGATGGACAAGCGGGTGATCAATGGCGAGCCAGATCCGCGGTACATCTCCACCAGCTACGTGGAACGTCAGAACCTCACCATGAGGATGAACATGCGACGGTTCACCCGACTCACGAACAGCTTCTCAAAGAAGGTGGACAACCACGTGGCCTCAGTGGCCGTCCACTTCATGCACTACAACTTTGGTCGGCCCCACCAAAGCCTGGGGCGTCGGATCACCCCGGCTATGGCTGCCGGTGTAGCCGATCACGTGTGGTCGGTATGGGAGATCGCCGGGCTGCTCGATTCAAAATGAGCCACTACCTCCCTCTTGGGTCAAATTTTACCAGGCCCACAACAAGCTCACCTCCGCTGAGCTCGAAAACATGAGCTCCGGCGGTGACGCTTTCGTGCCCAACCTCAGCGACGCCAACTTCACGAATGCCAACGTTGCGAGGCCGCCATAAATTCGTACACGAACCTCTCCGGAGTCGTCTGGTCCAACACCACTTGTCCAGACGGAACCAACAGCAGCAACGACGGGGGGACCTGCGTCAACAACCTGAACCCATAGAGGGGCTACCCTCGCACGGGAGAGTTAGAGGCTCCAGGGGCGCACTCGCGTCAGGTTCCGTGGATTGTCTTCCCAAGCTGGATCTCGTTCGTTCGCACCCTGACGGACAAGTACGAGAAGGTCGTTCGTTGCCCGGACCTCATCGGGCGTCCGCGCCGGGAAAGGCGGGACCTCTGAACGGCCCCTGGAGACGAGTCAGACCCTCCACCGCGGATACTGCCGGCGATATTCTCAAGCGACTGAGCCGTCACGGCGCCAGTCAGGAGGAACCGCTTGAAGTCCTCATCTTGGATGGCCATACCTCAGCCTCTCGCTTGTTAATACCGCCAACCCCGTGGCCGGCGCCACGAGGACGGGCGACCTACGCGGGGCAGCCGGCGAGGACCGATGGGCTCGTCAAAGACTGGTCCTCTCCAAAGCTCCAACCGTTGTAGTACGCGGCCAGCTCCTCGGCGCTCTCCTCGGTCGGGTCCGTGGTGTGACCGCTGGCGATGTCTGAGCACATCGCTTGGTAGACCTGTTGTTCGGTGGCATCGCGGGGCTGCTCCATGACCAACAAATTGTTTGTGGCGTAGACCTGCCAGGCGCGGACGTTGACTCCCCCGTTGGGGCACAGCAGCGGGCTGACGTTGCCGTCAGCGCTCGTCGTTAACGGGATCGAGCACTCAGCTGAAACCGGCAGCGACGGTGCAGGCGTCAGCCTGGTCGACGTAGATTCCGGCGAAGTATCGGACGAACGAAGCCAGAAATACCCGCTGACTGCAGCCGCGCCGACAAGCACCACGATCACCGTCACCACGAGTGCCCGCTTCATTCGTCGCAACCGTAGCGGCCTGGCTGTAAGGGACCCAGGAGGGCCAGCACTGCCCGCGAGGCGTCGGTTTGAGGCACCACGACAACACAGGATCGGACCTTAGTGACGCCGCCCGAATTCGCGGAGCCCGGTTAGCCCGTCAAGATGATCCGGACAGCTCCACACACGCCACCATCGGTCACCACGGGGACTGAACCAGCGGCCCGTCCACGACGGCGTCTCCCAGCAGTGAGTCGCCTGGAGCTGCTTGCTGTAGACCATCCGCCAACAACGCCCCGGCTCGGCGAGGAAGCCTGGGCAAGGATCACCGGGCCATGGCGGCGTTGAGCCAGCCAACGTTAGATGTCCCCCTCGAAGTCTTCGATTTCCGCCTTTGCATTAAAGCTCTCATTCCGTTCGTTGAAGCGTTTGACTATCCGTTGCGCGACGTTTTTCGCCGTGAGGCTGGCAACGCCGCCAATTGCGCCCTTCATGGCAGTCTTCGCCACAACGATTGAGATGTGAAGCTCCTCGGGCGTCGGCGACCACGCCCTGCGCTCCATTTCGGCGGTGTCGCTCTGTTCGCGATCGACGACGAATCCCTGGTCTCTCAGCATCTCGACGAGCTGCGCCACCGCAGAAGACCGGCCGTCGTAGCGGATGCGGACTCGCTCACGTGTGTCCTTATCGGGTGGCATCTCGGCACCCTAACGATGTCAACGCGTTTGTCAACGTAACTCCGCCGAGCCACACCGAACCAGGCCCAACTAGACCCCACAAAGGCCGGCGTCGATCTCTGACTTGAGCAGCCCAAACGCAACTAAACCCAGCCAGACCCCACAAGGCGCACCCGCCTGGCAGTCAAGAGGTTCGTGGGTTCAAGTCCCATCGCCTCCACCAAATTTCCTGGTCAGAGTGGTCGTTACGAGAATCGACCTTCAGCCCTTCCATTCTTTCCCGCGTTTCCCCGCGCGACATCGAGCTCGATCGAGCTCGATGTGTGTGAAATTCCGATTCATGCTTGACGGCGTGGCTCCGGCACCTGCTTGACACTTTCGGACGCGGTTCCGGTACCTGGGCGACAGTGACTCCGGTACCTGCTTGACACTTGGTGCCTGGGAGGGTCCACCGCGTGGCGGTCATCACCTTCCTCGCCGTTGACGCGGTCGTCGACAGATCCGAAGGAGGCCCTCGGTGTTGGTGGAGCTCAAGGCGGTGGAGCAGCGCTATCGGGCGGTGATCGAGGTCCTCGACGGGATGAGCGTGACCGACGTGGCCCAGCGCAACGGGATCAGCCGCCAAAGCGTGCACACCTGGCTGCGTCGTTATGCCGACGGCGGCATGGGCGCCTTGGCCGACAAGAGCTCGAAGCCGGAGAGCTGTCCACACTAGATGGTCCCCGTGATCGAGGCCCGGGTAGTCGAGCTGCGCCGGTCGCATCGGAGATGGGACCCCGATCCATCCGGACCCAGTTGCTCAAAGAGGAGTTCACCCACGGTCAGGGCTACTGGGAGGTGGCGTCCGATGGCGGCATCTTCAGTTTTGGAGACGGGGGCTTCTTCGGGAGCCGGGGCTGACGGGCCGTAGTGATTACGAGCGACGGTCGGGCCGACAGGTGACCCCGTCGCTGTCGGGATTGGGGCCCCACCACGGATAGCTAGCAACGCACCCCCGTTCCCGTCTGCTCAATTGGCGCTTACGCCGATCCGTCCGTGGCTCAGCGACTTGATGACTTTGTCCAGCGTGCTCGGCGCGCTCGCCGCCTCTTCGTCGCGGATGAGGGCGCCGTAGATTTCGGAGGCGGCTTGGTGGAAGCCATCCGGAAGATCGGCGTCACGAAACGTCCTGGCGATCTCCTTCATCTCCGCCTTCCATCGCCACCCTTTGGTGAACGCCTGCTGTGCGGCTAACAAGGAGCGGTCTTTCAATTCGGGCATGGAACCTTCCCACTCGGCGAGGAGGGCCTCCGTTTGCCCGAGCGTCTCAGCGAGGGCCCGAATATCGAGCAGGAGGGCGGTCGTCCCTTTGGTCCACGCTGCGAAGCACATCTTGAGTGCTGACGCGGCAGTTGGGTCATCGGAGAGCACACGTGCATCCACCGCCGTCCCGGAGAAGAGCTGGGAGATCTTCGGACCATCGGGTCCCGATAGGTAGAGGCGGGTGCCGGGCGTGCGAGCGCTGGGCGGGCCGCCGATGATTCCGCCGTCCAAGTAGCTCCCGCCACCTGCCTTAATCAGCGTCGCCACCTCGCGAGCCGTCGCCGGAGCAATGGCATTGGCGTCGAGATACACGCCCTGAAAGCCCGACACCTGCCGCGCAACATCACGTGCGGCCTCGGGCGGGCAGATGGAGATGATGAGCTCACATCCGTTTCGGATGGCTTCGACCGAGACCACGTCGGTGAGCCCGACGGCGGACGCCCGACGGGCCGACGCCGGACTCCGGCCAGAGGAGGCCCACCACACCGAATGCTCGCCGGCGAGGACACCACCGACTGCGGCGCCCATCTCACCGGGATGAAGCAAACCGACCGAACCGAACTGCATCGTCCCTACCTCCTTGCAAGCGCGGCCAGAACACTCGCACAGTCAGAATCCGAACCGGGCCCTTCACGGAGCTTAGGACGAGTTCAGCAGACGGCTTCCGGGCATCGGCCGATTAGCACGACACGTAAGTCCATCGAGTCGCGCCTGCCCCCGTACATTCGCCGGTCTGGTGCGATTGCTCGTTTGACTCGCCGCTATCTCACAGCGCCACCATCCTTGGTCGAAGGGTGGACCTGTGTGCAACGGTTGAAGTGCGATGAACCGACAAGGGAGGGCATAACCAATGATCGTCGCGATCACGCACGCAACTGGGATCAAGCTCGCGGAAGTTGGGTTCCTGCTGATCCTCATCGCCGGTGTGTGGCTAGTGGCGTCGGAAATGGCCGCTCTTGGTGCCGTCAAGTGGCATAAGTTCCGAATCTTCGTCGCAGGAGGCTGTCTTGCCGCAGCTGGAATCCTGCTCATTGTCGCCACCCATTGGGGCGGTTTTGGATAGGCAGGCGTCCGGCGCTCCTACCTGACGGTGCCCCGGGTCGCTGGGTGGGTGCGCCAGTGTGGAGCGGGAAATGGCACGGACCGATGGCAAACTTCACCCACGCGAAAGCGCCCGTCCCACGAATTGCCGGGGATCGGGCGCTTTTCTCACTTGTACTCCGAGAACGTATTGCTCAAGGAAATGGCTACCAGTCAAGGCGTTCTTGCCCTTGCCGTTGCAACGCTCTTGCTTCGAGCTGCTTGCCGTTGATCTACCTGGGCCTACCGGAATCTCTCCCAGTCAATCCTCGCCCATCCGCTCTCGGGATGACCCTTCCTCTAGACATCGCATAAGCGCCTCCTTCCGGAACCTTCTCGGATCCCGCACGATCATTATGCGCTCAGTGCACCGCGACTTCCAGAGGACCAATTGCCTGTTTGGGTCGGCGTGGCGCAGACGGTTCCGCCGTCTTCCGCAACATGGGCAGTCCGGTTGGCAACTTCCTCTTTGGCGCCGGATGGCCTCCAAAGGCACCCCGTACGCCGTTCATGAAGGCAAGGGTGCCGCCTTGCCGCGGTTCGGGACGGCAGTGGTGAAGGTACGAGTTATTGATTTGACACCTCCCTTGCGATGTGGGTTCCACGTCACTCAGGATGTATTTCAGTGGGAACGCCTGAAGGGTAAAACGTGCAACGGATTCGGAGGACAGTTATCCCGTGGGCGGCGGTGGCACTTCTCATGGCGATGGTGGCGGGGGGCGCCGCTCTTGGCGTTGTGACTTCGCCTTCCTTCACCACCACCACGACTTCGGTGCTCTTGCGTGGCTCTCCCCTCCTTTCCGGCCTAAGCACTGCAACCACCGCGGCGACGACCCAGCCGAGTCTCCCAAACCCACCCACACCCGGGCCCATCACCGTCAACGCGTCGTTTTGGCGGGGTCACGGGAACCTCGCCTTTATTTCCAGCGGACAGGTTGAAATGCTCTCCAATGCTGGGATTCTCACCCACATAACGGGGCCGACCGGCGGCGGGTTCGATAGCGATGTGGCATGGTCGCCCGATGATCGGTGGCTCGCCTTCCTGCACACAGGTCCCGCCAACGGTTACGACATACCCGCCCCCACTCTGTGGCTGCTGAAGGCTGGCTCCACCCAAGCACAGGAGGTGACAACCGGCGGGATCGGGATGTTCGCGTGGTCGCCAACCGCTCCGGTGTTGGCGTACACCGTTGTCCACAAATACAACTTCCCCGCGGGCGGGCCCGAAGACCTGTGGTTCGACCGACCGGGGGCACCTCCGACTGGCTTGGCAGTTGGGACGGGCGCCGGCTTGGGCGCAATCGCCTGGTCGCCCGACGGCAGCGAGTTGGCCTTCGACGACTCGGTCTTTCCGCAACCCGCTTCTGCGATCTCAACGACCACTCCAGCGACTGGTCGCCTGGGGATTGTTTCTGTCAATGATGGCCAAATGACGATGGTCTATGAACTGGCCGAGTCCGGGATCGACCTCGCTGGCTGGTGGCCTGAGGGGGGCGGTCTTTTGTTCTGGGGGGACACCGGGTTCTCCGGCTCGAATGAAGAGGATGGCCTCACGTTGTACAGCCTCGAATCTGGCAGTGAGCAACCGGTGGCACTCACGACCTCGTTGGTGGACTCGACTTGGTTGGCACCACAACCCGGCGGAAGCACTGTCGCCGTCGTGTCAGGCAGGGGTCGAAGCATTTGGACGACAGGGCGTGCCATCGACCTGTGCAGTTTCCCTACCGCCACCTGCCGATCGGTGCCCATCCCCCGCGGCTCGGTGGGACTGGCCCCCAGCTGGACTGCATCTGGCACGCTCATTTTCGCGGTGGCGTCCGCCAGTTCCAAGGACGGCGCGTTTTCGATGGCCCAGTGGGACTCCACCAATGCCCTGTGGTCGTTGGTTCTTGGCGGACAGCCCAGTCCCTTGGTGTCGACACCTGCTGGCGCTTTGCTGGCTGACCCGTCCTCCCAAGGCAGCACGATGGTCGTGGTGGCGGACAACGCCCTGTGGTTGGCCAACATCGCCACGGCGACGCCCGCGACGCGGGTGGTCGGGCCGCTGTACTCGACCGCTGACCCTGACGGCTTCTACGGCGAGGTCGATTGGGTGGGCACATTCGCCTGGTCGGCTGCGTCCGGACTTCGTTTGGGATCTCAGCAGCTGACCGACTCGGGTCTCTACGCTCCGGATCCGCAGCTTCCGTAGACGCATTCACGGCATCGGGAACTCATCCAAGATTTGTCGTATCAGAGATCGACGACCGCACCCGTACGCCGGCCCAGAGTCGTTCACTTCCGCGTGGCCTGCTTGCGCTTGATCTCAATGGAAATTTGGTCTGGATTCAGTCGCCATCCACAGACTCGAGCATGTTCGAGATGCCACCGCACACGATCATCGAAACTCCCCCTCCTTTCCAAGGCAATGCTCGAGGAGAGGCGAACCAATTTCCTCTGCCGGGCGTCACCATGGCCGTGAGTCAGGAGAGTATGAGTCCCCAGATGATCGCCGCGAGCGTTGCCGCAGGAATCAGCGCCTTAGCGCTTCTGGCTGGTTGTGGAAGCCCGACATCGACTGGGACCTTGACGGGGACTTTCCAGATTGTGACGGGTGGCGTCGAGTATCGAACCGTTCCAGGTGCCGGCTACATCATCGTCCGTCAAGGCACTCGCCGCCTAGCGGATCACAAGGTCTCATCGGGTGGCGCATTCACCATCCCGCTTCCCGCCGGTTCTTTTCAGATCAGCTCGACCTGTCTGCAATCACCGGATGAGACCCAACCCTCAGTGCCGAAAACGATCTCAGTAGAAACGAACATGGCGACTCGGTCTGACGTCCACTGCCTCCTAAATCCGACCGTCGGATAACGACCACACTCGGTCATACCCGTTCCGTCCGTTGACTGCCCCCGTTTCACCGGATCGGGGAGTCATTATTCGGTCCCGTTCGTGGGCGTGATGGCGAGATGTGACGCAATGACCGGCAGCGCCTGGGAAGGGTGGTTCACCGATCCATTCGGTCCCCATGAATCCAGATGGTTGTCTGAGGGAAAGCCAACGAATCTGGTGCGCGATGGCGATGTCGAAAGCTACGACGAGCCGCCAGACGAGACTTTCACCAAGGTGCCTGAACGGATCGCCGACCCGGGCGACGGCAGGGATCTCCACCGAGTGGAAGATCCGTGGGGTCCTACGACGGAATCCCCCATTCTGGGTGCACCGCGCGTGTTTGATGAAGAACGACCCTCTTCGGGTCACACGATCCAGGGTGGGAGCGGCATTTTGAAAACTGCCATCGGTCGCACGGTGGGTGGTCGGCATGCTTGTGGTCGCGGTCGCTTTGTTTCTGGTTTTTCTGTTGGCCGACCACCTGATGCACACTCGAGGTGGATAGTCCAGCACTCGGAGAGACTGTCCCAGATCGCTGCCGGGAAGGGCCTTCGCCGCCCAAATGGGGGCCACTCCTCCTCATTGCCCGCCGGTTTGCGATCGGCTAAATCGTCGACCAAAGCCTCTAGCGAACTTGGGACCAGCGTGAAAAGCTCCCGACGTAGGCATATCGAAAATATGAGGAGCGCTCACATGGCCGCAGAGCTGATTCTGGAGTTCGAAGGCGTCACGACAAAGGAATATGACGCTGTCAACAAGGAGCTGGGCATTGACCCGGCCACAGGGGAGGGCGACTGGCCGGATGGCTTGGTCGCGCATTCTGCCGGCCTCAATGAAGACGGTCACCTCGTCGTGATTGAGGTCTGGGATACGCCTGAGCACCAGGCCAAGTTCATGGATGGACGCCTCGGCGAGGCACTCGCCAAGGGCGGTGTTACCAGTCCGCCATCAAGCGTTACCTGGATCGAATTGGTCGCTCACCACTATCTCGGGAAATAGGCCGGGCGTTCCTTAGGTTTCGCAACGGACTTCCAGGCTGCGTGACCCAGTTCGCTGCCGGCATTGGGCGACCCTTAGGGGCACTCAGGCCGGGCCGGTTGGCCCGGCCGTCGCCATTGTGGCATTGGCCGATTTACAACGTTCTGGCAGCTGGTAGCCGGAATTCCAGAATTACAGTTCCGTTCGCTCACTGTCGGACCTGGTGCTCGAAACGCGGCAGAGGAGGCGATCACTCGACGTCTCGCAGACCCGATATGGCTTTGCCTACGATTAGTGACACCTGATTCCTCGGGGCGAGGAGGAACGACCCATGGCTGATCTCGGCGCGGCAGAGACCCGTCCTTCACCTCCCGCGCGACTGCACCACCACGCCTTCGTGACCACCGATCAGGAGGCCACCCGGAAGTTCTACGAGGACGTTGTGGGCTTGCCCCTCGTCGCCACGTGGACGGAAGTCGAGCACTTGATGGGTGGTGAGGAACAGGAGTTCTGCCACACCATGTACGAGCTCGGAGACGGTGGGTGTCTCGCCTTCTTCCAGTTCGCCAACAGCCAGTTCTCCGAACAATTCGCACCACCACCCCCCTTCTCGCTCTTTAGGCACTTCGCGATGCTTGTCACGTCCGAACAACAAGAGGCAATTCGCTCACGGGCCGAGGACGCCGGACTGGAGGTGACGATGATCGCCGACCACGGCTACTGCAGGTCGCTCTACCTCACCGATCCCAACGACCTCGTGCTTGAGTTCACCGTCGATCACCCTGAAGTCGAGAAGATCGACACCACCCGCCGGGACAGCGCACATCGTGATCTCGCTCGGTGGCTGTCGGGCGACCATTCGAGCAACAACGAGTGGCGTCCCGCCTGATGACTCGTTCAGCCGATGGCAGCAGCACTAGCGAAGAGGAGTAGCCATGTCGACCACCCTGTCCCAACCCACCTACCACCAGGATCCGACCGAGGTGGCACCGGGCACATACGTGATCCATGAGGTTCAGCACGCCCTGGGTCAGCCGATTTCGGTCTTCATCAACTCCGCCGTGATCGATGGCGACGAGCCCGTGCTGATCGACACGGGCTCGCTGCGCAACCGTCAGGCCTGGCTCAAGGACACCTTTCACCTCGTCGATCCGAAGCGGATCAAATGGGTCTTCATCTCCCATGAGGACGCCGATCACGTCGGCAATCTGGACCAGGTGATGGAGGCATGCCCGAACGCCAACTTGGTGTGCAGCTGGGCGATCACCGAGCGACACACCAACGCCTTCGACTTCCCGCTGGGACGCTGTCGCTGGATGGACGACGGACTGAGCTTCGACGCCGGTGACCGAGAGATGACCGTGGTGCGCCCTCCCCTGTACGACTCACCCACTACCAGGGGATTGTTCGACCGCAAGACAGGCGTCTACTGGGCAGTGGACAGCTTTGCTACCCCCGTGCCCGGTGGTGAAGGGGCCGAGCAACTTGCTGGAGACGTCTCGGAGCTGGACGACGAGTTTTGGACTCATGGGATGACGATGTTCGCGTTCAACGCACTGGCGCCATGGCTACGACTTGTCGACACTGAACGCTTCGGCACAGAGGTGGGACGTCTCTCGGAACTTCAAATCTCGACCATCATCTCGGCCCACAGTCCCGCCATAACGGGGGGCAACGTCCAAGAAGTTCTCCAAAAGACGCGGGGCCTACCCGAAGCAGAGAGCCCACCCCCGCCTGACCAGGCTGTCCTTGACCTCATCTTGGCGGCGACGCAAGGAACGTAAGTCTCCAGGGAGAGCACGACCGCCAAAGCCGCGAGAGTTCGAAAGCATCGCGATCACCTCCACCAAAATTCCTGGTCCGAGTGGTCATTTCTGGAACCGACCTTCAGCCTTTCGATTCTCCCCCGCGCCGATCGACTCGGTCGATAACGCGCTCGACAACGAGCTCGATCGGCTGCAAACGCCTGTTGTGGACTCGCTGATCGTCTCCGTTCGTGCGCGGTCCATCGCGTCGGCGACGACGCGCAGGTGTTCTGGGAAGAGGTGCGCACACGAGCGAAGGAAGATCGCCGGGTCGTTGCCGAGCGCTGCAGCGGAAACGGGGCACTCTGTTTGCCAACAGGCTCGGTGCGCTTCGCGGCGCTGCGCCGTGTCTGCCTCGAATCTGGCGGTCGGAAAAGGACTCCAGGAGCCACCAAAGTAGGCAAAGCAAAAATGGTTGCTAGCCGCGTTACCTAACGCCGAGAGGTCGTCCACCCAGCGAGCATCTGCAACGGGAACCAAGGTCTCTCCAACCGAGCAGCTGAACCAGTAACAACGGGAGCGCCCCCAGCGACGTCGCGATCTATGACTACATCTACCGCAGGACGAAGGAAAAGCTTCTAGGGGCAGTGCCGCCGTGAAGGTGGCAGAGAGGCTCGTGGTGTGCGACTTGATGTCGTCGCTCCTGTTCGCGACTGCAGGTGCTTCGGTGTGTGACCCTGAAATCAGTCGAACAAGCGTTGACCGACCAGCGCCCTAAAAGGCACCAACCACTGGTTCGTTCAGAGGCCGCCCGCCCATGGAGCCCAAGAAGGTGGCGTCCCCGAAAGAGAAGACACCGCCGTCGGAGGCCACCGTCCAGTACCCGAGACCGTCTGCGGTGGGCTCCATGGCGATCATCGGTTCGTTTAGGTGAGTTCCACCCATGGAGCCATAGAAAGGTGCATCACCGAAGGAGAAGATGCCGCCGTCAGAGGCCACCAGCCAGTAGCCCAGTCCGTCGATGGTGGGCGCCATGCCAACGACGGGCTTGTTGAGGGTGATGCCGCCGGTGGAGCCGTGAAAGACGGCGTCGCCGTAGGAGAAGATGCCGCCGTCGGAGGCCACCAGCCAGTAGCCCAACCCGTCGGGGGTCGACGCCATGCCGACGATAGGAGCGTTTAGGTGTTTCCCTCCTCTTGAGCCGTAGAACTTGGCGTCGCCGTAAGAGAAGATGCCACCGTCGGACGCGACAAGCCAGTAGCCCAACCCATCGGGGGTCGACGCCATGCCGACGATGGGAGCGTTCAGATGTTGGCCACCCATGGAGCCGTAGAACTTGGCCGCGCCGAACGAGAAGATGCCGCCGTCGGAGGCCACCGTCCAGTACCCGAGTTGTCCCGCGACCTGGGCGCCACCGACCATCGGCTCGTTCAGATGTTGGCCACCCATGGAGCCATAGAAGCCTGTGCCGAAGTTGAAGATGCCACCGTCGGAGGCCACCTCGGTGTAGCCGGGCTCGGTCGGTGATCCTCCGCCACTACCGCTTGTGCTGCCGCCGGTGCTCGGGGTGGATTCGGTGATGATCCGAAGGCAATCCATTTCGTTAGAAGTGAACAGCGAGACGTAAATTGTGGATGGCCCGACAAGTTCAACCGAGTCCCCGTCGTCCTCGAGGCCCGCCCCCGCTTGGAGGTCGTAAGTCGTTCCGATGGCGCCGACGTCCTTGTTGGTGTCGTTCAACGTGCCGGTCGTGACCATCACGCCGAGGATCGGCGCGCTAAAGGTGATGGTGGCGCTATAGGCGTAGTAATCGCCTGGCCTCGTTGGTCCGACGGGTTCTGATTTCAAGAAGTAGCTGTCTATCGTCGTTCCTGCGGCCACATCGCTCGGAGTCAGGCTGTCGATCCCGTCGTACTTGGCCGGAAAGTTACCGTTGGGTGTGATGTCAACGGGCAGTGGTTTCGCCAGCGTATCGTCGGTCCGTTCCGTGAAGAGGTTCATAACCGAGTCGCTCTCTTGCGTCCCTAACGAAACCAGGGGCGGAGGAGTGCTGTCGATCATCAGGGCACCGCTCCACGCGACCACGCTCGCGCCACCGGGTGCGGCACCGACAACGAATGCGCCAAGAAGTCCGAGGAGCATCGTCGTTGCGACTGTGGTGGAGATGTGTCGACCTTTGTGACCGCCCCCCGAAGAGGTCACAGTCGATTTCGTTCTGCTGCGCCCGATCATGTCGTATCGCCTCGCGTCCGTTATCAACTTCGGGCATGGCTTTCAGGTGGGCTACCGCCACATTCGCCACTCGGCCTTACACGCAGTCTGGCGGCAGGCCGGTGATACGGAGTAGAGCCATTCGAATCAAGCCCCGCACAATTCCCGAACAACTGAGTTGCGGCGGTCACCGCAACACCCGGCCTGATTGGCGAACACTGTCGCCGACGATTGCCGCGGCGACGGAAACCGTCGACGGACGTTGACCCCACCAGGGTCCGACAAGGTGCTTCTTTCCACGCTCGATTCCGTGGGGTCTGTGCATGGTTCACCGCCTGCGAGGATCTGCCCAGCAGGGGTTTCGCCAATCACATGTCCCTGCTTACTCGGCGACGTGACAATAGCCCTCGGCACGCGGTTCGAGCGAGACGGTTCTGCGTCTGGACACTGAAAGGTCTTGGTGCCGCGAGGTCTCCAACGCGTGGCCGTACGAGGTGGGCGCGGCGGCTCGAACGGTCGCCGACCGAGCGCGATGTGTCGCCCGGCCGAGGCATCGGCAGATTTCGGACATTCCGACCACGGGTCACAGGAAACGCACAGGAATCCCGCATCACCAAAAGGCGAGGCCAACCCCCTGTTGCTTCACCCCGGTGTCACGGAGTTCGCTTTCGTGCAACCCAGCGCCGGGACATCCTGGGCAATCGTCTGGCGGTTGTGCCAAGCTCTGGCTCGCGTTGAGGGGAAGGTCCATCAACGTCAAGTGAAACCATGATGGGGAGGAATTACGTGTTTAGAAAGTTGATGGCGTTAGCCATTTTGGGCTCGGTACCGGTGATCGGGGCGGGCATCGTGCAGGTCGCGTCGACGACGATCGCGGCGGCGGCGACCACGAGTTGCACGGGAACGAACGTCGAGCCGCAGGTGGTCACCTTCTCGGGTTCGGGCCCGCAGGCCGGTCTTTCGGACCTGGGCTATGCAAGCACCAGTAAGAAGGCGAAGACGAAGGCCGGTGCCGGCTCGATCTCGTGCCTCGTGAAGGGCAAGCCGAAGACCGGGACCCTCGATGCAATCACGATCAAGACAAAGAGCACGACGACCTGCACGAGCGACGCGACCCCGCCCACGCCGTGCCCGGCGGGTGACTACGTCCAGGGTTCGGTCGCCGGCTTCTCGTCGGATGCCAGCACCTTGTACAAGGACATTCCGAGCGAGTCGTGGAATGTCGGCGCCACTGACTACACGGCCGTCTTCACTTCATCGGCCACGGCCACCACGTGTACGAGCCCCGAACAGGGCTTCAATCTCGACGGCCACCTCACTGCGCCGGCAGCGGACTCGGGCAAGGCGGTCGCGATCGTGGCCTGCCTCGGCACCGACACCGGGCCGAACACGACCGGCAGCTTCGGGAACGACGTCATCTCGGAGGCCGGTGGCAACACGACGATCTACATCGTGACGGCCACGCTGGACCCGGCTGACTCCACGCTCAGCTTCGCCTAACGCCGAGCGCGGCATCTAGCTTCACCGCCCGATCGATCGGGCGCGAGAGGGACGGGGCTTCGGCCCCGTCCCTCTCTAATTCGGTCCTCGCTTTGGGACGGTCACTCACGCTCCCAACGCACGGGTGCAGCACACAGCCACGCTCCGTGAGCCGGACGAGCACAACCCCGGCGGCCTATGGCGGCTCTCTCAGCCCTTGGGATCGCACGGATCGAGCACGGCGCCGGCCAGGCGGCGCCATGGAGAACGGCGAACGCCGGCGCCGGGTGAGGAATCCGGCGGTCGGCGAATCCATGTGCCCGTTCCGGGCGAACCCCGAGGAGGGCGCCGCGCTAGCCTCCGGCGACGATGTCCGCCGACGACCTGGCCGCCGAGCTCCTCACGACGGCGCTCGACGCCGACCCCATGGCGGGATCGCTCTACGGCTTCCCCGGCTACGACAAGCTTCTCCCGGACTTCGGGATTGAAGCAGAGGCTGCCCACGCGAGGGCGCTCGAATCGATCGCCCAGCGCTCGGCCAAGACAACGAGCGAGGGCATGCGTGAGGCAGCGATCCAGACACTCGACTTCGTCCGTTGCATGGCGCGCGGCATGGCGGACGCGGCAACCGTGCCGCTGATTGAGTTCACGATCTGCGACACGTTCGCAGCTCCCGTCGGTGCGGTCTTCAATGCACTGCCCAAGCTGCAGCTCGACACCGAAGAACGGCGTGACGGCTACCTCATCCGGATGCACCATCTGCCCGGGATGCTCGAAACCGCAGCCGAGCGCCACCGGGAGGGAACTGCCGCCGGACGGACCGCAGTGGCACGTCTCGTCGAGTCGGCCGCGGCCCAGATCGACATGCTGCTCGAAGACCAGGCGCTCGGCGGGATCGCCCGTCCCGACCAAGATGATCCGACGTTCTCAGAGACACTTGCCGAAGTGGTGCGCGACCACGTCCGCCCAGCCCTCGGCGCCTATCGCGACGCGTTGCGCAAGGACATCCTCCCCGACGCTCGAGACGACCAGCATCCTGGCCTCTGTTTCCTTCCCGACGGTGAGGAGATCTACGGCATCCTGTCGCGTTTGCACACCTCCATGACCTACGCGTCGGACGAACTGCACGCGATGGGGCGCGACATCGTCGAAGCGGTGCACGAGGAGCTCAAGGACACCGCTGCTCGACTCTGGAGCACGACCGACATCGCCGACATCTTCGATCGGCTCTCCAACGATGACAGCCTGCGGTACGAGAGCCGCGAGCAGATGCTCGAACATGCGCGGCGGGTCGTTGCGACCGCCGAGGCAGAGGCACCCCATTGGTTCGCGGTGGTCCCGGACCAACCTTGTGTCGTTGAACCGGTTCCCGAGGCAGAGGAAGCAGGCATGGCTGCGGCGTACTACATGCCAGGCGCCATCGATGGTTCTCGGAGCGGCACGTACTACCTGAACACATCGAAGCCGCAAGAGCGACACCGCTACGCGTCGGAGGACATCGCGTTCCACGAGGCTGTGCCCGGGCACCACTTCCAGCTGACCATCGCGATGGAGTCAGCCGACCTCGCGCCGGCTCGACGCGTGCTCTACGACACGGCCTGTGCAGAGGGCTGGGGCCTCTACAGCGAGCGGCTCGCCGACGAGATGGGGCTCTACAGCGACGACCTGTCGCGGATGGGGCTCTTCGTCGCCGATGCGTGGCGGGCCAGCCGCCTGGTGGTCGACACAGGGTTGCACGCAATGGGCTGGACCCGCGACCAAGCGCTCGACTGGATGTCCGAACACACCCCGCTGCCGCGGATCGAGGTGGAATCCGAGGTCGATCGCTACATCTCCTACCCGGGACAGGCGCTCGCCTACATGGTCGGCCGGCGCGAGATCGTGCGACTGCGCACCGAGGCGACCGAACGCCTGGGGCAACGCTTCGATCTCCGCGAGTTCCACGATCTCGTGCTGCGCGCCGGGATCCTGCCGCTGCCGGCTCTGGCCGGCATCGTCGAACGCTGGACCGCCCGCCTGGCCTAGCGAGTGTGCTCGTATCCCAACGTGGACGACTGGTTCCAGATGGCGTGATCCACCGCGTCGACCCAGTGCCGGGGCGACCAACGGCTCACCTCAGGCCGAGCCGACGTCTCGAGCTCGATGGGGACCAGGACAGCGGACTGCATGTCGACCAGCGTGAACTCCTCATCGACGAGGTCGAACACCTCGTCGATGAGGTAGGACCGAGCGGTGCGCCAGCAGTGGACGGCTCGCCGGAAACGTCGGGCCCTGCGCATCGACTCAGCGATGCGCAGCCGCGCTCCCGTACGCGAGCAGGTTCGCCCCAGCCCAGACGGGGACCACGAGTCCCCGGCCCTCCCAATACTCGGCCAGCGTGCCTGAGGAAGGCGGTGCACTCGACCGCAATGGTCCCATCACCGCGTTGGACATCCCACGTCGCCATCGGTTCTCCCTCGACACCCGCCTGCTCCCGAGCCGGAGCGGACCACGGCGCTGGCTCGGCTGCTCGCGCTCGGACTCTGCGGGTCATCGCCACCTCCTTGGTGGTGGCCCGGGCGGCGAGGATCACTCCGAAGAGGCAGACGGTGGTGACGTGCATCGCCGTGCACCACGGACAAATGGCCCCGATTCTGAAGAGCTCGACGTAGAGCAGATAGAGGACCGTCAGGGCCCCGGCTCCTGAAAGGCCGAGCCGGACCCGCTCGAGCCACCCGGCGCGCGACCGCCA
The DNA here is from genome assembly GCA_963725895.1 of uncultured Acidimicrobiaceae bacterium. Lineage (GTDB taxonomy): Bacteria > Actinomycetota > Acidimicrobiia > Acidimicrobiales > RAAP-2 > Bog-473. The sequence goes on from CAVSAJ010000001.1 coordinate 1,491,882, forward strand.
GGCCCAGGGGGTCGACAGACCAGCCATGGCGACGGCCCAGAGGAGTCCAATCAGGGCGAGGGGAGCGCCCAGGACCGCGGACCACGAGCTCGTGGTGACCCGCGCGCAATTCACGGTGCCCGTGTCGGGGCAGGCCAGTGCGGTGGGGTCGGCGTAATGCGTCACGGTGAGACAGGACGCGATCCCCACCGCGAGCAGTGACAGGCAGAGTGAGGCGACCTCAGGCCAGGCTCGGGCCCGGACGCTGCGCGAGCGAACGTCTGTGACCATCCTCACGCGGCCAGCTTCTTGACGATGGCTTGGATGGCAGGCGAGTCGCACACGCTGCTGGGCTGGTTGCCGGTCACGGAGCAGATCGCCGCCGTGATGTCGTTGGCCGTGCCATCGATCGCCTGGGCCACCGCCGAAGACGGGTCGCGCAACTGGCTCGCGATCTCGGACCGTGACAATCCGGCCAAGACCTGTGGCGAGTAACTCGCCCCCGTAACCACAAACGTATTGCCGATGTCGACGAACGGGATGTTCCCCTCGGAGTCGTAGGTCGCCAGCAGCTTGCTCTGCGCCGCCGTGGGCGTCTGGAGGCTCTGGTACGTGCCGTCGACGATTTGATTCGTCGCCTCCTCGACCGGCTGGAACGTGAGGTAGGGACTCGAATAGGTCGACCCGTAGAAGGACAGGGTCTGTGTGTCGGGGTACACGTCCGAACCCGACGAGTGGGTCCCCGACAAGTTGGAGAACGACCCGAACCGAGTGAGCGCCACGGCGAGCGCCCACCGCTCAGCAGCGCAGAACGGACAGTACTCAGCCCCCACATAGGTGATCACAGGCTTTCCGTCGGCTCCGCGGAGGATCGATCCTCCGGTCACGCGCTCGGGCAGGCTGACCGCCGTCGGGCTACCCACCGCATCGAGGGTCGCGCTCGGCACCGACAGCGCCTGCACCACTTGGGGCGACAGCGCGGTCGTCCCCGGATCGCTGGTCGCCGATGATCCCGCGCTGCTCAGATGCGATGCGGCGGCCGCCGGGCCAGGGCCGCCGGTGGCCTTGATCACCACCATCGTCGCAATTGCCGCAACGACCAGGCCGACTGGCACGAGAGCGGTCAGCACGGGGTGGCGGCTGCGAAAGCGGCGGGGGGTGGTCTCGGGCATGGGGTGCTTGGTTCTCGGGTTCGCCCGACTCGTGGGGGACTTCGGGGTGGACCGCGCGGCGCGCGGCCCAGGGTTGGACTTCGACATGTGAACGTTCTCCTAGGTGATGTGGTGTCCGAGGTCGCGCGCGGCGCCTACCTCGGGCTCGGTGTGGAGGCCCGTCTGAGGCCTCGTCGATGACGTGGCGCGGTGGGCCCGAACGTGGGCGCAGCGACCGCGCCCGGTGCGGTTCCGAGCTAGGAGAACTGGGGAGGGTGGAAGGGTGTGTGGCGAATGCCCGCGGGAAGAGCCACCGCCTGCAACCGCCGCCGGCGGATATGCGAACCAACCAAAGCCATCGCCGCGAGCCCGCCCACGACGGCGGCGAGCACGATCCCGGGCGACGGCGTTGGAGCGGCCGGACTGCCCTTGCCGCACGTGGCGTCGAGGCAGCTGAGCGGTGCGGACAGCGGCGCTTCCGCGCCCTGCACGATCTCTGTGGCGGCGGCCCCGGTGCCCGAGAGGACCCCGTGCGGCACGAAGCCACCGAGGACGGCAGCAGCGACAACCGCCACCAGACAGAGGCGCCACTTCATGGCCACGGCATCCAGCCTACGGGTCTTGATTAAGTACCCGATAAGAATCCGCGAGCTCTGCGACTCACGACGTCGCGGTGGTCCGCCGATTGCGGCGCCGCCGGTGACCTGCCCGCGACGTCAGGCAGAACGACCCTGCCCTACGGCGCCTTCCCGCACCACGTGGGCAGTGCGACCCGCGGCCACCGGTATCTTCTCGAACGCCCCTCCCACGCTGCGATGCCACAGCGTGTACCAGGCGGCGAACCCTCCGACGAACAGCCCGACAGATCCGACGATCAGCGCGATCACTCCCATGACGACCATCCCCTCCCCCGCAAGGCGCGACCGGGCATCCGAACGACGGATCTCGCCTACCGGTGCGCGTCTCGGCTGCTCCAGTGTGCGGGTCGGGCCGTGGCACCGCCAGGTACAAAGGTCCTATACGAGAGCCACACGGCCGGTGCCCGGCCTGCGCGAGCCCGCCGCCCGGCGCGCGAGGTGCCGCAACTCCCGGTGATGGTCGGGACTTGGGCCCCCGGCGTCACAGGTGCCTGCCCGTCCTGTTGGGCCATGATCGCCGCCTCGACGACCTGCTGATCGGTCGGATCCATGGTGAGCGGGCCACCGCCCGCGGCCATGCCGGTGACCCAGAAGACCACCTGCAGCGCAGATCCCGCGACGAGGAACGGTCCCGGTCGCCGGCTGAGAAGTGGACCAACGCCGATCACCAACGAGATTGCCGCCAGCGTCCAGGCCAGTCCGGAGCCCGAGTGGGCTACGGCATTGGCAACAGAGCGAAGGGAATGGGAGTACCACGACGGTTTGCCGTCGGCCATGGACGACACCATGGAGCGCACCGCACCTCCGCTCCGGTTGGCCGGGAACAGCCACAAGGCGCCAGAGAGGACCCAGAAGCCCGACCACACGAAGAGCGGTGCAGAAGGCCCGAGCGGTCCCGCTGCCGCTGCAGAGGACGCGATCCCCGACTCCGGTGCCTCGGCGCCGGCTTCGCGCGGCCAGACCAGCATGCCGATCAGGGGGTAGAGCACGACCGCACCGGGCGCACCCATCAACGGTGACGCCGTGTCGTTGAGCAGTCCTCCGAATCCCTCGCCGAACCACCACACGCCAAAAGCCCAAATGGCCATGGCCACGATCGCGGGCTTGACGGTCCTGCGGAACAGCATGCCGAGGCCGATCCGGAGCTGGACGCAGGCGAAGAGCAAATTCCACACCCCGACGTCAGGCCGCATGAAGTGCGCGACGTTCGTGATCGACCAGGCCAGCGGGGCGGGCTGGACCCTGGGCGTTGGGCGTTGGGCGTTGGGCGTTGGGCGTTGGGCGTTGGGCGTTGGGCGTTGGGCGTTGGGCGTTGGGCAGGATCATGTCGTTGATGAAGTCGTGCCCGAACATGCGGGGCTGGAACTGCAACGCTGCGTCGAGGATCCAGATGCACCCCAGTGCGATCTGGACGATGCGCACACGGTGGGCGCGACGCTCCGCGGGCGTCCGTCCCTCCGGCGCCCGTACCGGCTGCTCGATGCCCGGCCCCTCGGTTGCCTCGAACCCTCCAGCCACGACGTGCCCCTGACTCCGGCCGCTCACCCCTCGGGTGATGGCAGGCCATCAGCCGGCCCCTACGGGTCTCCGACGCCGACTGGAAAGGGACAACCCTGCGCGCAGCCCCGTCGAGAACCGGGTGCAGGCACCGGTCTCCTCCAACCGGGCGACAGGTCCTGGGTCGCGTGGCGGCCCTGGTCCGGCTCGCCCTGCACCCGAAGTCGCAGCGGCTACGAGGCGCCCGATCCGTCCGCCGCGGCATCGACCCGGCGGGCCCAGAGAGCGACCAGCTGCAACAGTCCGAGATAGACGGCCAACACGATGAGGATCACCAAGAGGCTCCAGCCGGTCAGGTTGCCGCCGAACACGACGAAGCAGGCGGCGACCACCACGCCGACCACTCGCAGCCCGCTCAGGTGCTCCTCGATCCAGGCCGTGGTGCGGCGGACCCCGGCCGAGCCGGCGGCCGCTCGTCCGGCTCCTGAAGTGACCCCCTCCGCCTGTCCCCCCACCCAGCGCGCGGTCCGGGCGACGTGGGTGCGAGTCCAGACGGCGTAGCGGGCGGGCCCGATCAGCCACATCACGATCGCCACCAGAATGGCCACCAGCAGCATCCAGCGCAGGTCGGCCTTCAAGAAACGCAGCACCGTGTCCCACACAGCCGCTGCAACCTGACTGTCGAAGTTGTGTTCGGAGGCGACGCTCAAGAAGCGGACTCGCCCCAGCGACAGCGCCGCCAACAAGAGCAGCGTCATCAGGGACACGCCGACCGCCATCCGCAGCACGACCTTGCGGTGGTCCACCGCGGCGAGAATCCCGATGAGGGCCAGGACGAGGGCGATGATCGGGATGGCCCACTTGAGCTTCACGATCAGGTTGAAGATCCCCGAGTACTGCTCGACCTGCTGCTTGGAGACGATCGTCAGGCTGAGGCCGTTGCCCGTTGTCGCGATCGACTTCAGCGGGTCGAACACGGTGACGCCGTGCGAATCGGCCTCGTCGATCAGGTTCCCGAGCGCTGGGCTCAGGTTGAGGGCGAGCTGTCCACCCTTGCCGATCTTCTGCTGGAGCGGCGTCTGCTTGCCGGTGAGGACGTTGACGACGGCGTTGTGGGTATGCCGATTCAGGAGGTCCCAGAGCTGACCGAACTTCGGGCTCTGGAAGACTTTGAGCGCAAGCTGGTTCGTGTACGCCTTCACCTGGGCGACGAACGGCGAGACGAACGGCTTCGCGGCCTTGGGGAGCGCGGAGGTCACCTTGTCCTGCACGATGTGGGTCGAGAAGAGTTCGTCGGTCGCCTTTTGCGCCAGATGATCGACGATGACCGGGTTGCGCGCGAGCGGCGCCATGGTCGCGACGTACTGGTCGGTATTGGTGACGGTCCGGATGGCCCACACCGAGATGACCGAGATGGGGATCAGCAGCGAGGCCAGCACGACGAGCACCCACGCGATGATCACGCGGGTACGGCGTGCCCGAGGCCTCTTCTTGGTCGACGTTGTTGCCACGGGGGGCGGCGACGCCGAGGCTGCAACCTCGCCCCCCGCTCCAGCATCGTCGCGGTTGCTCATCGACCCACCCTCACTCCCCAATGCCTAGCGCCAAACCCGCCTGGTCTGCACGGATGCCTCCGCCGTTGCAGCCCCGGGATCTCAGGACCGTTGGAGCCCCGGGTCTCGGTATGGTTGAGGCCCATGAGGGGAGAACTGCGCAGAGCGATCCTGAGTGCCTCGTCAGCCTTCGCTGCGCCAGTGGTCTTCTTCACCATCATCGTGCTACGGAAAGTCAACCGCCGGATCGATGTCAAGGCGCGCTTCTGGAACAAGCGGCTCCAGCACGAGATCGCCCGCTGGAGGTAACCGGCCTCGTGGCACCCAGATCCGTACGCTGACTCCTTGCTGACCGCCCTGGCCCATTGCGCCATCTGTGTGCCAGACGTCAAGGCGGCCACCCGTTGGTATGCGGACGTCCTCGGCCTGCAGGTGCTCTCACCCCCGTACCGCATGGAGGGTGAGCAGATCGAACGGGACATGGGCGAGCTCGTCCCGTCGCCCGTGGTCGTGACCGCATCGATCGTCGGGTTCGCACAGGACGACCGCGTGCTGGAGCTCATCGAGTACCCGACCGCCGACGTCGCACCGACTTCTGGCGACAGGGCGTCGGTCACCAGAGCGGGCATCACGCATGTCGGAATGGTGTGCGACGACATTGTCGCCACCAGAGCGGACCTCGAGGCTCGGGGAGTCGAATTCCTCACTGCCGGGATCGCGGAGGTCGCCGGACTCAAGACCACGTGGTGCCACGACCCGTGGGGAACGGTCATCATCCTGCTCGAGAAGAGCCGCGACGCAAGGCCGTATTGGGGACAACTCCTCCCCTAGGGCCCCCGTGAGGAGTGCACGGGCGAGAAATTTGCATTTCTTTGCCCAAGAATGTGCATTCAGGGGTGCGCGTCGGCCACAATGGGCGCCATGAACAAGCGAGAACTAGCAAGAGCTGTCGCAGTCCAATCCGACGTCGACCTGAAGACCGTCGTCACCGTGATCGACGGATTCACCGAGGTGGTGACCGCCGTCGTCTCGAAGGGTGAGCCGGTCGCCATCACCGGATTCGCAAAGTTCGTCAAGGTCAATCGTCCCGCACGCATGGGCCGCAACCCCGCGACCGGTGAGGCCATCCGCATCAAAGCTTCGAAGAAGGCGCGCATCACCCCCGTGAAGGCCTTCAAGGATGCGGTGCTCGCGCCGGCCAGCGCACCGAAGCTGGTGCGGGGTGCGTATCCGACGGTGGACGCGGCCGTCGCGGCTGCCGGCAAGTCATCGGCGCCCGTCGCGGCCAAGGCACCAGCCAAGCGGACGCCGGCCAAGAAGGCCGCTGCAAAGCGGTCCCCTGCCAAGAAGACCACGACCCGCAGGACGGCACGTAAGGCACCAGCACGGAGAGCCGCCAAGAGGTAGTCGCACACGCCGATCCCGCACTGGGACCGGGCGATACGGCCAGAGTCGGAAGGCCGTCTCGGCGTGAGTGGGGACACACCCGAAGACCCGCGACCGGGCCAGCGTCTCGCCGATCGAACGTTCTCCCAGCCGCACCCCGATCGGCTGGCGCCCGACGATCCCGCCTATCCCCAGGTCATCGCCGCCCATGACGCAGCCATGCGCCGCGGCGACGACACGTATCTCGACCCCGTCTCCGGATTGGTCGTGCTCACCGCGGGCTTCCTCTCTCGCCGTGGCTTCTGCTGCGAGTCAGGCTGCCGTCACTGTCCGTATCTCGACTGATCCGCTCCCCTCGCCCTCGGATGAACCAGGGCGGCGCTGACAGGTCCCCCATATGCTCCATGCTTCGCCCCGCACACGGAGGATGGTCACGGCATGAGCGACACCTCGCAGGGACAGGGATGGTGGTTGGCATCTGACGGAAAGTGGTACCCGCCCGAGTTGTGGACGGGACCGCCCGAGGCGCGTCCCGGCGGCGCGGCGGCGCACGGTGCGTCCGCACCCGCCGACCAACCGGGCCCGACCGCCGCGTCAGGGCCGGGGTCCTCCGAGCCCGGCATGCCAGGTGGATACGGCGCGCCTGTTGGATACAGCGGACCGGGGGGACACGGCGCGCCAGGTTCATCCGGCGCGCCGAGTGGATATGCCACTTCGGGCAACGCGGGGCCAGGGCCAACCGGTGCACCCCCGACACCGGGTTCTTACCCGGCCGGGGCCTATCCGACCTACGCCTACGGGCAGCCGGTGCCGTACCCGACGCTCGGCAAGAGAACGAACGGCTTGGCGATCGCCGCTCTCGTGTGCGGCATCGGTGGGTTCTTCTTCTTCATCCCGGCCGTGCTCGGGATCGTCTTCGGCTTCGTGGCCCGGTCCCAAATCCGGCAGTCCAACGGCACCCAGGGTGGCGAAGGCCTGGCGATGGCGGGCATCATCGTGGGGTTCGCCTGGATCGCGCTGCTGATCTTCGTCATCGTGGTATCGGCGACGACCACCAACACGACCAACAACGGCTCGGTGATCTTGCATCTCGCGGGCGGCGGTCTGAGCGCATAGGAGGGCACATGCAAGGTCTGCTCTACGGAGTCCGGCCCGAGGAGTGGACGCCGCCGGACGACTCCAACCATCTCCTCGTGGGCCTGTCGAGGACACCGATGCGGCTCCAGGATCTCGAGCGACCAAAGCCCGTCCGCGACGACTGGGCTGTGGCCAAGACGAGACTCACCGGCATCTGTGGGTCGGACGCCAAGATGGTCTTTATGGACTTCGGCGACGACTTCGGCGACAGCGCGCTCAACGGCTACTTCAGCTTTCCAACCGTCTTCGGGCACGAAGTGGTGGCTGACGTGGTGGAAGTCGGACCAGCCGTGACCACGCTCGAGGTCGGCCAGCGCGTCGTGCTCAATCCGTGGCTCTCGTGCACGCCCCGCGGCATCGACCCCGTGTGCCCCTCGTGCCAAGCCGGGGACTACAGCCTCTGTTACAACTTCACCGAGGGCCCGATCGCGGCCGGCATTCACACGGGGACGTCCAAGGACGCGCCGGGTGGTTTCGCCGACTACTTCCCGGCACACGAGTCGATGCTCATTCCCGTGCCCGACAGCCTGACCGACGAGCAGGCCGTGATCGGCGACCCTTTCGCCGTCTCGCTGCACTCGGTCACTCGTCACCCGCCCACACCAGGCGGCAAGGTCCTGGTCTACGGAGGGGGTGCGCTGGGCAGCTCCGCGACCGCCATCATCCGCGCCCTGTGGCCCGACGTCGAGATCATGGTGGTGGCGGCCTGGCCGGCTCAGAAGGCGCTGGCGGAGAAGCTCGGCGCCACCGTCGTCGACCCCTTCCCCGTAGAGCAGCTCCTCGAGGAGGCAGCCGCCTGGTCCGGTGGCGTGCTCCAGAAGTTCGGCGGGAGCGCGCTGCCCATGGCCCACCCGGGCGGATTCGACGTCGTCTACGACACGGTGGGCACGGCCCAGACAGCAGAGGTCGGTGTGCGTCTGCTGAAGCAGCGCGGCACCATGGTCAAGAGCGGCGTGCACGCGCCCGAACGCTGGGAGTGGTCCCCGCTGTACTTCAAGGAGATCTCCTGGGTCGGATCGAACGCCTTCGGGGTCGAGGAGGTCGATGGTGTGCGCATGCACGGGATCGCTCACTACCTCAAGCTGGCCTCCGAGGGACGAGTCGACATGACGGGCATGCTGACCCACACGTTCCGCCTCGGCGAGTGGCGTGACGCCTTCATCGCCCTGGCCACCCAGAAGGAGAGCGGCGCCATCAAGGTTGCCTTCGACTTCCGCTGAGCGTCGCCACAGGCGGCTGAGGAAGCGGCTGGCTCCCCAAGCCCGGGCGGACGAGGACGGCGGGTTGGGGGGGCCCAAATGACGTGTCGTCGCACGGAGCGGTAGCGTCACGCGTGGCGAAAGCCACGACGAGCAGCGCCGTGACACGCTGATGTGGCACGCTGATGTGGCACGCTGATGTGGCACGCTGATGTGGCACGCTGATGTGGCACGCTGATGTGGCACGCGGACGCGACCAAGGGGGCCCGATGACCACCAGCCCGTCGATCGATTCGGATCTCGCCTTCGAGCCGAAGTGGGGCATCGAATCCCCGGCCACCACCGTGTTCGACTTCGACTACACGGGTGGGCGCGAGCAATTGCTGCGCCTCTACGACAAGGGGACGCGGCGCCAGTGGATCGGCAGCGACCGGCTGGACTGGAGTCAGGAGGTCGACCTCACCAACCCCGTCGGCATGCCCGACGAGTTACTCCCCATCTTCGGCACCGTGTGGTGGGACCAGATGTCCGAGGAGCGCAAGGGTGAGTTCCGCCGTCATGTCGAGGCGTGGCGCTTCAGCCAGTTCATGCACGGGGAGCAAGGCGCTCTCATCTGCACGGCCAAGATCGTCCAGACCGTCCCCGACATCGACTCCAAGTTCTACGCGGCGACCCAGGTGATCGACGAGGCGCGCCACGTCGAGGTCTACAGCCGGTACCTGCACGAGAAGGTGCAGCTCGTCTACCCGCTCAATCCCCATCTCAAGGCACTGCTCGACGACGTGATCGAGGACAGCCGGTGGGACATGACGTACTTGGGCATGCAGGTGCTGATCGAGGGCTTGGCGTTGGCCGCGTTCGGCATCATCCGCAACAATGCGACCGATCCGCTGGCCAAGGCCTTGAATGCGTACGTGATGCAGGACGAGGCGCGCCACGTGATGTTCGGGCGCCTGGCGCTGCGAGACTTCTACCCGCAGCTGACCCAGGCCGAGCGCGACGAGCGCGAGGCCTTCTGTATCGAGGCCTGCTATCTCATCCGCGACCGCTTCCTCGGCGAAGAGGTCTTCGAACGACTGGAACTACCGCCCGAGCTCACCACCTATGTGGATCAGAGCGAGACGTTGCGAGAGTTCCGCAACTTCTTGTTCATGCGCATCGTGCCCGTCTTGCGCGACGTCGGACTCTGGGGCCCCAAGCTGCGCTCCGCCTTCGAGGACATGGGCGTGATCGCATGGGCCGACAGCGACATCGACGCGGAGATGGCCAGCGACGAGAAGGCTGCGGAAGATCTCGACGAGGAGCGGGACGCCCGGATGGCGCACGTCAAGGCGGTCGCCGAGGAGGCCTGAGAAGGGGAGGTCAGCCCGGGAGGTCAGCCCGGGCGGTCAGCCGCCTTCGAGGGCGCGCTCGAGCCCGGTCTGGATCTGCTGAGTGGGCTCGTTGGTGTCGAGGTAGTCGCGCCACGCCGTGACCTTGCCGTCGGCGTCGACTTCGATCACCGTCGCTCCCTGCATCGTGATGGGCACGCCCTGGCCTTCGCCGGCGCTGAAGGTGCCGGTGCCCGTCCACTCGAAGACGGCCCAGTCCTCGCCGCCCCGGATGCGGTCGACCCGCTGCGCCCAATCCGGGAAGATGGCGTCGGTGTCGCGCGCCACCTTTTTCAGGTCGGTCGTCCACGGTGTGACGGGGTCACAGAACTTCCCGCCCGGGGCGAACAGCGCCGCGAACGCGTCAGGGCCCTTCACCGATTCGAAGGCCCGTGCCCAGCCGTCCCAATCCCGCCCGCTCTCAGTCTGCGCGCTCACCGGCGCCTCCTTCCCGTGCCGCCATTGCCCGAGCTCCCGGCACCGCTGTCGGATCCCCGCAGCGATTGTGCCTCGAAGGAGACCACCGCGTCGTCGAGGGGCAGGACCATTTCGGGCTGGACGAACTGGTGCTCCTCGGCCACCAGCGTGACGGCCGTGCCCCAGGCGACGAAGCCCACCGCGTGGCGCGCAAAGCTGATCGGGCCCTCCGTGACCTTGACCTCGACGACGCCTTGGCCGCCCACCTCGAGGGCGGAGCGCTGCATGCGCTCCATGGCCGACTCGCGGGCGGCGTACATGGCCTGGGTGTAGTTGGTCAGCTCGACGTTCTGCGTCGACTGGCGCATGGCCGCGCCTGCCGCACGGCGCGGGGCATACGCGAAGCTGGCGCCGAAGGCGAGCCCGAGCGGCATCCAGCCGGCGCGCAACAGAAGCGTGAAGTCGCGGGCCGAGAGGTCCGAGACGAAGGGCATGGCCTCGGCGGCGTCGTCGCCGCGTGGATCCTTCCCGCTCATCGGGCGCACCGCGGTGCCGACGAACGCAACCTCAATGTGATGTGTCGACACCGACGCATCCACCCGCACACCCACCACGCCGTGCCCGTGCACCCTCCCGCACTCGCCACGCAGCTGCCGGGCGGCGTAGTCCACTGCCTCGTTGTAGGCATCGGAGGCCAAGGAGATGGCGCCACCGCCCCATTGCCACACCCCGACGGGGACCGAGACCACGCCCACTCCGGCCACGAGGTCGAGCGGCTCCCAGCCGGCGGCGTGGATCAACAAGGCCTCGTCGACCGAGAGGTCGGATGTGATGCCGCGCGCGTGGGAGGGCGGCGGCGGCGTCGCCATCGATTGAGCGCCCCGGAGCATCTCGCCGCGGAGATCCGGTTGGGCGGGCCCGACGGGTGCGGTGCGGCTCATCCGAGCCTCACCGTGGGTCTCGGCGCCGGGGCTGGGTCGAAGTCCTTGAAGCGTCGCATCCGGTTGCCGCGCAGCGTGCAGTCGATGACCTCGTCACCTTGGGACAGCCCTCGCTTGACCACCTCGATCTCGGCTCCGTGCAGCTCGTCGCCCGCCAACTGCTGGCGCACGTGCTTGCGGGCCAGCTGGCGGACCGCCATGTGGGCCTTGGTCACCTGGCCCACCAGTTGCGGTCCTTGCGCACCGCCCCAGGCCATCGAACCCTCCATGAGGTACTCGGTCATGCAGTAGGCCCACACCCGGACCGACGCCAGCGCGGCCACGATCTCCACCGGCATGAAGCCCGCCTCGATCGACTTGGTGAGTCGCTGCCCGGCCAGATAGGTGGTCCAGGGCACCCCACCGGCCGGCGGCGGACCACCCTCGACGGTGACTGCAGTGCCGAGGAAGTGGAACTCGGTCGTCCCGGTGTCGGCCACGTTGCCCACCTGGTCGACGACGCCGATCACGCCGTGCGCGCCCTGCTGCTCGGCCTCTTCGAGCATCCGGGCGTACGCCGTCCGGTAGCCCTGGGCCCAGGCCTGCTCCACCCAGGGCTGCTCGAAGTTCTGGCCCCAGGCGCGGTGCTCCATGGACACGTAGCCGTGGGGACAGCGGTAGGTCTCGGAGTAGGCGTCCGCGCTCTCCGTCCCGCCGCTGAAGGGCGACATGCCGCGCATGTAGCCCGAGCCCGGGCCGTACCAGCCCCACTGCATGACGCAGAAGCCCTGCACGAGCGCAACGGGTTGGAGGCCAAGCTCGAGACAGGCGGCGAAGTCGGGCACGGTGAGCCCCGAGGAGAAGGCGCTCGACTCCAGCCGGCGGAGGGCGGCTTCGGGTAGGTCGGACACGGGGCCGCCGGGAGGATCGGTGGCAGAACCGGGCGGCGGGCCGCCCACGTCGGGCCCGTCGGTGACGCCGGACATCAGTGGCGCGACATTCAGTTGTCGAGCGAAATAATGGTGGTCGGCTTGGGGAGGGTGACCTCGCCGCTGCGCTTGGTGACCGCCGTACCGAGCGACAAGAACTCGATCGTGTGCGAGCCCCACTGGTGCGACTTCTCCTCGAGGCGCACGCCGACGATGCCCGCCGCGTTGAGCCGGCCCGCCTCGTCCTGCATGCGCGTCATGGCGAGCTCGCGTGCCTCGTAGAGCGCCTGGGTGAAGTTCGGCAGCTCGACGTTCTGGCCCACGGAGCCGAGCGCCTGGGTCAGCTTGCGGTGCGCGATGTGGAAGACGCACGTCCCCATGACGAGACCCTGTGGAACGTGGCCCGTCTGCATCAAGGTCCAGAAGTCCTGACCGGAGAGGTCGGAGGTGAAGGGCTTGCCGAGCGCGTTGCGGTACGACTGCCCGTCCTCGGACTTGACCGCCGTCCCGAAGGCGATGAACTCGGCCGAGTCGTTGCCCCACTCGTAGTAGTTGACGTCGAGCCGGACGCCGACGACCCCGTCCGCGCCCAGCTCTTGAGCCTCCTCATCCATCCGGTTCATGGCGAGCTCTCTCGCTGTGTACATCGCCTCGGTCAGCTTTGTGAGCTCCTGGCTCTGTCCCCACTTTCTGGTCTGGATGCCGATGTGGTAGATCGAGGACCCCATCACAAAGCCGAGGGGGTGGAAGCCGGACTCCTTGACGAGAAGGAACTCGTTCACGGAAAGGTCCGAGGTGAACAGCCCGTGCTCGAGCTCTTGGAGGCGGCGGCTGGCGTCTTTGGGCAGATCCGCCGGGAGGGCGGCGGGTGCGGAGGCCGCGGCGACCTCTTCGGCCGCCGCCTGGTCCGTCTGGTTGGTTTGGTCCGTCACGACTGGTCTCCGATCACGATCTGTTCCAACGCCAGGCGGGTCTGCTCGCTGGTGGCCGCTTCTGCTTGCAGGGTCGCCAGCAGGCGGGTGAGCCACTGCACCATGTCTACCTGTTCGCTGCGGATACGGATGCCGCCCGAGGAATGGCCGATACTGCAGCGCACCGTTGCGCCCTGCACGACCGCATCGAGGCTGTCCTCGCCCAGGACGATGTGGACCGATTTGATCTCCTCCGCCTTGCGGAATCGACCCGCTCGCTCGACGGTGATGCGGTCGCCGAGCACGCTGGCGAGCTGGGACACCAGCAACTTCAGCATCATCCGCGTGTCGGTGCTGTTTGACGCCAGCTGGGACACGGCCATGCTCAGGTCGAACGCGGCACCGGTGGAACCTGTGTCATCGAGCGGCGAGGGCGAGCCGGTGGGCTCTATCGACATTGGCCGCATCGTACAGCCAGGCCCAGTTATCGGCCCGCCGGGCGCGGCTCGAGGATGACGACCGGGATGTCCCGCTTCGCCCTCTGCTGGTACCTGTCGTAGCCCTTGTGGGCAGCCACGATGGCGGGCCAGAGAGCGGACTTCTCCTCCGGCGTCGCGGTGTGGGCCCGCATGGGCCGGGTCACCCCATCCATGGTGATTTCGACATCGGGGTTGGCGCTGAGGTTGCGATACCACTGTGGAGCGCGGTCGTCGCCGCCCTTGGAGGCCACCAGCACCACTCGGTTGTCGTCGTGCACCGGCGTCGTCAACATGGTCGAGCGCCGCTGACCCGTCGTCCGGCCGATCGTGTGCAGTTCGACCCCCGGCATCCCAGAAAGCAGCTTGGGCCAGCGGCCACCTGTCAACCTGAGCGCCGCCTTGTGCGTGATGTTCAGGATTTTGAAAGCTGCGTCTACGACTCGCTCCCGCGGCTCGCTCATTGTCGTGCTGTTGTTCCTTCGACTCGCAATGGATTCGTTCTCATACCGTGCCTGGCTCTGGACCGAAATGTGCGTTGCCCCACGAGGCCCGACGGAATCTATCGGCAGAGTGCGGCATCTCGGCTGTTCCACCTTCAGTCAAGTGACCCCAAGAGATAACGCGTCCGTAACCGTTCACTCATTTTCTCTCGTGCTTCGTCTCGCTACCATTGCGCCACACCGATGGCGGACATTGGCGAAGGCGAGCCCAACAAGGAGGACGGTGCTTCCCCCAGCACGCACGAAGCGATGGTGGCGCCCGCGGTCCGTCCTTGCCATCGGTCCGCTCCGTGCCCTCCTCGCGACCCTCGTCGCCGCCACCGGGATCATCGCCTTCGCCGCGGTCGGTGTCGCGACCGCGCCGCCGGCGAGCGCGGCCAACTGGGCGCCGGTCCACGCCGGCGACTTTCCCGACCCGAGCGTCCTCTCGTGGGAGGGTGTCTACTACGGGTTCTCGACACAGAGCTTCGCGCCCGCGGGCCAGACCATCAACATTCAGGTGTCGACATCAACCGACGGGGTCACCTGGACGGCCTTGAACGGTGTGGACGCCTTGCCCAACCTCCCTTCCTGGGCTGAAGAGGGAGATACGTGGGCCCCCAGCGTGGTCTACGACGCCAACAGCACCCCCGGCACGTTCGTCATGTACTACGTGGCAACGGACACCGACAGCGGCGACCAATGCATCGGGATGGCGACAGCCCTCGATCCGCTCGGCCCCTACGTCGACAACAGCGCGGAGCCCATCATCTGTCAGACGAGTCTCGGTGGCAGCATCGATCCCGACGTCTTCACTGACAACAGCGGGTCGAACTGGTTGATCTGGAAGAACGACGGCAACCACATCGGCACGACCACGACCATCTGGTCCCTACCGCTGAACAACCAGTACCAGCTGGACGGTGGCAGCGTGGTGCCGCTGCTGACCGCCACGGCGTCGTCGTGGCAGAGCAACATCGTCGAAGGTCCCGACATGTACGAGACACCGACGACCGACACCTACTACCTCTTCTACTCGGGGAGCCAGGTGGACACCTCGGCGTACGGCATCGGCTGGGCGAGCTGCCCCAGTGGGCCCGCCGCACCCTGCACCAACGAGTCCGTATCGGGGCCGCTCCTCGGCACGCAACCCGGTGTGTCGGGCCCGGGCGGACCCGACGTGTACACGCTGCCGGGCGGGCAGCCCGTCCTGGCCTTCGCCGGCTGGCAAGGGACCACGATCGGGTACCTCTCCTGCGGCATCCGGCCCATGTACCTGGCTGACCTGAACTTTGGCGGCGGCGGCAGCCCTCCGGCGCCGGTCCTCTCGCCCAACAACCCGAACGAGGCCCCGGCAACAAGCCCGTCCTGTCCGCAGCCGCCGGTGCCACAACCCGGGTACTGGCAGGTGGCCGCGGACGGCGGCGTCTTCACCTTCGGCTCAGCCGGCTTCTTCGGCTCGACCGGATCGATGCGGCTCAACAAGCCCGTGGTCGGCATGGCGATCACCCCTGACCACCAGGGCTACTGGCTCGTCGCGTCGGACGGTGGTGTCTTCGCCTTCGGAGATGCCGGCTTCTACGGCTCCACTGGCTCGATGGTCCTGAACAAACCCATCATCGGGATCATCCCGACCCTGGACGGCCACGGGTACTGGTTGGTCGCCAGCGACGGTGGCGTCTTCGCCTTCGGTGACGCGCCGTTCTATGGGTCCGCCGGCGGCGACAACCTCGCGTACCCCGTGACGGCGGCCGCGCCGTCGTACCTCGGCGGCGGCTACTGGATGGTGGACTCGAACGGTCAGGTCTACACCTACGGCAACGCGAACTACGAAGGCCAGCCGCAGTTCGCCCCGGGTGGGTACCGCATCACCGGTATGGCGGCAACGCACAACGCGAACGGGTATTGGCTCGCCAGTGCCAACGGCAACGTCGCCACTTTCGGGAATGCGCCGAACTATGGATCCGAGATCGGGACCGCGCTCAACGCGCCCATCGTCGGCATGTCCGAGACGTATGACGGCAATGGCTACTGGCTGCAGGGATCCGACGGCGGCATCTTCACCTTCGGCGACGCGCCGTTCCTCGGCTCCATGGGTGGACTGCACCTCAACGCGCCCATGGTCGGTATCGCCGGCATCTGATCCGGCGCCCCGAGACGCCGACTAGAACCCGACGCCCCCGTTCCCACCCGTGCTCGTGGGCGTGGTCGTGGGCGTGGTCGTCGGCGGGGGCGACGTCGTCGGCGTCGTGGTCGGAGGAGGTGACGTCGGCGGCGGATTGGTCGGGGGCGGTGACGTCGACTGCGTCGCGGGCATCTGCGATGCCGGCGGGCTGGTCGGAGTCGCCACATGCGAGCCCTGCGTCGTCGAGGTCACCGGCTGGGTGCTCGTGCTCGTGGGCGCAGACGTCGGCGCAGAGCGTGCACTCGAGGCAGTAGCAGGAGGGATACCGCTCTTCAGGACGGCGAACCACTTGCCGCCGACCGCCTGTCCATTGGCCTGACCCTTCTTCTTGTCACCCTCGAAACGGTAGAGCGCGACATTGTGGAAGGCGACCTGCCAGTGCCCGTCGCCAACCCGGATCAGCGACAGCCCCTTCACCCCCTTCGGGCCCTTGATATGGGACCCCTTCGAGGCCAGCAGCGGCGGCCAGATCTTGGCGCAGGCGCCGGTGCAGGTCGATCTTCCGGTCCCGTCCTCTGTGAAGCGATACAAGGTGAGGCCCGACGCCGTGGTCAGCACGGTCCCGATGTGGGGCACCGTGCCGGTCGACACGGTGATGGTCTTGGCGTGCGACGTCGTCGCACCCGCCGGTGCCGCCTGGGTCGTCGAGCGCGATGCCAGTCCCGAACCCCGCCCCGAGCCCCAGCCCGGCTGCGACGGCAAGGGCAGCCCTTGCCGGTGTTGCGAAGAAGGCCCCGGCCGGGCCGGGAACCCGAACCCGTCTTCCCCCTGCCGAGGCCGGGGCCGGGGCCCTCCCCGCGTTCCTGCCACCGATCGCATCTCGGCTGCCGTGCCTGCGTGCCCGTCGCGCCGTCGCTGTCGCCATGCCGAGTCGTCCTCTCTCTGTCGGTCATTGGTCCCGGTCGTGACCGGTCACCCTGCGGTGGTCATACGGCCCGAGGTCCGGCCAGGATTGCGGCGTATTCTGGGAGCCACCCGTTGAGGCGGGCGCCGAAGGGGAGGCCGCGTCATGACAGGCAGCACCGGCAGATTCGAGTTGCGGGGGATCAACCATCTCGCCCTCGTGTGCCGCGACATGGAGCGGACCGTCGACTTCTACACGAACGTGCTCGGCATGCCGCTGGTGAAGACCATTGAGCTGCCGGCGGGCATGGGCCAGCACTTCTTCTTCGACTGCGGAGGCGGCGACTGTCTCGCGTTCTTCTGGTTCCCCAACGCGCCCGATGGTGTGCCCGGGATCAGCGCACCGGCGGCGCGACCCGATCAAGGCGACCTCACGAGCGCGATCGGGTCTATGAACCACGTCGCGTTCGACGTGCCCCCCGAGAAGATCGACGAATATCGCGACCGTCTCATCGCCGCAGGGGTCGACTGCACAGAGATCGCCAACCACGACGACTCCGAATGGGGCATCAGCGACGCCATGCATTCAGGTGTCTACGTGCGCAGCATCTACTTCATGGATCCCGACGGCATCCTGCTCGAGTTCGCCTGCTGGATGCGAGAGTTCTCCCTCTCCGACGTCTCACACACGCCCGCCCGGGCCGTCGACGCCGCCGTCCCCGCCCCGAGCCAACTCCCGATCGAACCGCAACTCCCCAGCGAGCCGACCCCGGTCTGACAAGCCACCACCCGCACGATGCCCCGACTCCGCCAGGTTTCCAAAGACGAGGCCACCGCGCCCATCGTCACCACCATGTACGAGTGGCTCTTCGAGGGCCGCGACCCCGTCGCCGAGCCAGGACGCTGGGACGGCACGACGGGCGACTGGTGGACCGTCTTCGCCAACAGCCCCGACATCCTCGATCACTGTGTCAAAGGGTTCGGCCTCTACCAGTCCCCGACGCGCACCCTCGACCCCACGCTGCGCGAGCTCGGCCAGATCCGCGCCGGCTGGGCGGCCGGCAGCCAGTTCGTCTTCAGCCAACACGCCAAGTCGATGCGCGACCTCGGCATGCCCGAGGCGCAGATCGCCCACGTCGCCGCCTGGTCCACGGCGCCCCAAGGCACGTACAACGCCGCCGAGCGCGCCGTCCTCGCCTACACCGACTGCCTCGTGTACGACCACGGCCGGGTACCCGACGAGCTCTTCGCCGAATTGCGCCGTCACCTGAACGACGTCGCCATCCTCGAGCTCACCTACATCACCACGTTGTATTTTCAGCACGCCGTGATGTCCAAGGCCCTCCGCACCGAGTTCGACGACCGCGACGATCCCGTCGTCGAGGTGACCGGTCCTGAGGGGGCCAGCGCAATGCGTCCCGGACCACGCCGGTGAGGGCGCCTCACACGGTTCTGCCCGCAGACGAGAACCGTCACGACCCTGAGCGCGACGACCTGTGGAACGAGTCGTACTACTGCGACTTCGTCACCGCCGACGGCGCACTCGGGGGCTGGTTGCGCCTCGGCCTCTATCCCAACCGCCACGTCGCCTGGTGGACGGCGTGGATCGTGCGCCCCGGCCGCCCGGGGATCTGCTCGGTCGACTACCAGGCCCCCGTCCCGCCCGGCCACACGTTGATCGCCGACTCCCCCATCGACGGTCGTCGCGGCGGCCGCATCGAGATCGACGTCCGGCGCCCCCTCGAAGAGTTCCGCCTGGCCGCGCACGTGCCCGCCACGACGGTGGCGAACCCGGCGGACGTCTACACCACGGGTGAGCACGACGCCGGTCCGGGGGCCGACCTCGACCTCGACCTGACCTGGACGACGGACGGCTCTGCGTACCACTACGAGCTCACCACGCGTTACGAGATCCCTTGCCTCGTCGCCGGCACGGTGACGATCGACGGCGAGGCCATGACCGTCGACGGACAGGGTCAGCGCGATCACTCCTGGGGCGTGCGGGACTGGTGGGCCTTCGGGTGGTGCTGGTGTTCGATGCGCCTCGACGACGGAACCCGCGTCCACCTGGCCGACATCCGCATGCCGGGTATGCCCGTCTTCTTCGGCTACGTCCAGACCGCGGGACGGGTGAGCCCGGTCACCGCGCTCACGGTGACCGAGGAGCTCGGCCAGCACGGCTTCCCCACGAACGCCCGCATCCAGATCGCCGCGGCGACCGAACACGACCTCGGTCTCGAGGTGACACCGCTCGCCTTCGGGCCGGTGCTGCTGCGCGACGACGAACCGGCGGCGGGAGCCAACCCGCGCACGAGCCGCTTCCCCCGGGCGATGGTTGCCTGCCACGCCGACGACGGGCGCAACGGGGCCGGCTGGATCGAGTGGAACCAACCCGATCCCACCTCAGGCTGAGGACTCGGGCGTTCCATCCGAGACTGTCGCCGCCGGTACCCTTTTTGCGTGGCTGGGAGGCGAACATCACCTGTTGGACACTCGCGTCACACCCCGGCCCCTCTGCTCCTCGTCCTCCTCGCCGCAGGCTCACTGACTGCCGCCATTGCGGCCACCGCCTCTGCCACCACCACCGGGTCCCCGTCCACCACGATTGCCACGACCGCCGAAGCCCCCACCACCACGTCCACGACGGCTCCGGTGAGCCCGGCCGATCAGTTGGTTCTCAATGCGATCACGGCGGAGGAGAAGCTCGGCAGCGTACGCATCGAGGGCAAGGTCACGCAGGGCAAGCGCGTCATCGTGCTCGATCTGCTCGTCAATGGTGACGGTGAGGGTGGCGGCGTCTTCGTCCAACAGGGCAACGTCATCAAGGTCGAGCGAGTCGGGACGCTGCTGTACTTCGACGCGCCAAAGAGGTACTGGGCGGCGCGCTCGTCGGCGGCCCAGACCAAGGCGTACGGCGGAAAATGGATCGAGCTCCCCGCCAACGACACGAGCTTCGTGTCCTTCGACGAATTCCTCGATGCCGCCGACCTTGCCGACGCTGCCTTCCAAGGCGCCACGACGCCACTGACGGAGGGCAAGCCGACGACCTTCGCGGGCCACAGGGTCGTCGTCGTAAAAGACACGGTCACCACCAAAGGCAAGCGCGTCACGGGTTCGATGTACATCGCGACCGCGAGCCCGCACTACGTCTACAAGATCGTCGACGAGACGTCGGGCGAGACCAGCACGCTCGTGTTCAACCACTACGGCAAGGCGGTCACCCTCGCTGTGCCGCCCGAGGCGATCAACGTCTCCTGACGAGCACTCCTCGACAGCTCGAACCCCTACTTGAACATGTCGCCGAGGACCTTGGCGGCGCCGACGCCCGCCGCCGCACCTTCGACACCGTGGTGGTCGTCGCGATCGGGCATGTACTCACTGATGACGCCGGCGAGGATCGGCACCGGCATCGATTGGAGCCAGATCCGACCCGGACCGGTCAACACCGCGAAGTGGTGGCCGTCCGAGCCCATGTAGCGGTTGGCGAGGCCCGGCACCTTCTGCACGGAAAAGGTCACCGATGCCTGGAAGAGGCCCGCATGGCCAGGGTGCACCCGCATCGTCTGGCCCGCGGCGAGGTCGTAGACGATCACCTCGCCCGACAGGTCGATGAACGCGCGGCCGGTCCCGCCGATCTTCTGCAAGATGAAGCCCTCGCCGCCGAAGATGCCGCCGCGAAACGACTGCTGGAAACCCATCGACAGCTCGATCCCCGGCGTGGCCGCCATGAACCCGTGCTTGTGCACCATGAACTCGTTCCCGGGCGCCACGTCGATCGGCAGGATGTGACCGGGCACTTTGGACGCGAAGGCGATCGAGCCGGCCCCGCCCTGTGCGGTGTAGGTCGTCATCATGAGGCTGGAGCCCGACACCGCGCGCTTGACGGCGCCCATGATCCCCTTGCCGCCCATGCCGCCGCCGGTGTTGGTCTGCATCCCGATCGCGTCGGACATCCAGCTGAACTCGCCGGCCTCCGACACGACGGACTCACCGTCGGCGAGCGAGAGCTCGAGGACCGGCATCGTCGTTCCGTGGATCGTCTCTTCCATCGTGACCTCCTCAATCCATTTTCTCTCGGTCTAATCCATCCGCGCCATCGGCCGCTGGATCCTGCGGACCCCCCATGTGCCCCAGGTGATCGAGAGGCCGTCGGTGTCGCCCGGGCCGGTGGGACTGGTCAGGTCCTCGCGGCTCCGTCGGGGGGCTCAGCGTCCTCGGAGCGCATGAACCGCCCCGGCCCGTGGGCGCCGGAGATCAGCCGCTCGGCCAGCGACACCTCGACGAGGCCGAGAGCCATGCCGAAGGCCGCGCCCAGGACGAAGTTGGTCAGGAACACCAAGAGGACCGCCTCGTGGGGCACGAGATCCGCGATCAGGACGACGACCTCGTGCTCGATGGCGAGAGGGATCGTCACCATCACGAAGACCAGCCAGAAGTGCGGCCAGACCACGCGGACCGACCGCCGGAAGGCGTCGGGTACGGAGGAATCGAGCAGGTTGATCACCGGTCCCACCAATGCAGTGAGGGTGCCGACGACCAGGCCCGGGATGATCAAGAACAACGTGGCGACGGCGCCGAGCAAGACGAGCAACAGTTCCGCCACCAGCAACCGCACCCAGGGCAGCGTCGCCAGCACGCGGCCGACCGGCTGGGGCGTCTGGTTGCGCTCGATCGCCCCCACCATCCGTTCGAGCAAACCGCTGTAGAAGGTGAGCCCGAGGGTGTCGACGCCGAAGAAGACGAACCCCGTGATCGACTCCAACCCCAGGTGGTCGGTCGAGATCTCGGTGAACCAGGTGCTCTGGAAGGCATCGATGCCGAAGATCACCAAGGCGGGGACGATGACCCGCGCCGGCTCGAGCTGTGCCGTCCGCCAGGCCATCGAGAGCAGCTCGAGGGGATGGAGCGGATGCCGGTCGGGACGGTGGAGGCGGACGGGCAGGATCGATCGGTCGTAGGAGCTGCGACGAAGGAGGCGGTGCCTCTTGACGGTCGCGGCCGGATCGGGCAACGGGTTCAGGAGCTCATTCAGGTCCTCGCTCGAGTCCCCCTCGGGTCCCCTCATGCGGGGAGGAAACCGTCGCCCACGAAGTCGAAGAGCTTTGCCGACGGGTCGAACGCCGCCGCTGGCCCACCTGCCGCCGCCGCTGCGACTGCGTCCCCGATCAGACGATGGCGGCCGACCGAGAGCACGAAGCCGTCGGGATCCTCGAAAGAGACCTCCTCGAACCCCGCGGCTGCAAAGTCGGCCCGGATGGCCGGCGTGGCGTCGGGCGGACGCCGGTGACGCGTCCAGATCACCTCGGACCCCGGACGGCAGAACCCAGGGAGCGCCTGGATGGTGCGGGTGATATCCGGACCGCTGATGTTCCCGAAGACTCCGCACACCAGCACCAGGTCGGCCGGTACCTGCGCCGCATACCAATGGCACAGCGAGGCGTCGCCCTCCTCGATCCGGACCTGCTCGGACACGCCCGACGACGCCGCACGTTCGCGGGCGAAGGCAACCAATTTCGGATCGAGCTCGACCAGCAACGCAGAGACCTCGGCCCGTCGCGGATGGGTGGCCACCACGTCGATGACGTCACGCCCCTGCCCGGCGCACAGGCTCACCATCCGGATCTGCCCTGCATGGCTCGGGGGCGCCCGGTCGAGGAAGTCCCGGATCATGGACTGCACCAGCCGCAGGCGGAGCGACAAGGGCGAGTCGGGGTTCTCATAGGCCTCGTGCCAGCGCAGCCAGTGCCGGTCGTCCGACGGCGGCACCGCCTCTGGATGGTCCCCAGCAGCCATGACGGCTCATCGTAGGGTGGGCCGGGTGACCTCCACGGATGGGCACGACGACCCCGCCTTCCGCCTGCCGTGATCAAGTACATCGGCTCGAAGCGACGCCTCGTCCCGGTCCTTGCCCGCATCTGCGAAGCCTCGGGCGCCCGCACCGCACTCGACCTCTTCACGGGCACGACTCGCGTGGCCCAGGCCTTCAAGGCGCAGGGCGTCCACGTCACGGCCACCGACAGCGCCCGGTATGCGCACGCCTTCGCCCGCACCTACATCGAGACCGATGCTGACGCCATCGACAACGAGGCGCTCGGGACGGCCGTCGCACATCTCAATGCACTCCCGGGCAGGGAGGGCTACGTCACCGAGACGTTCAGCCGTCAAGCCCGGTTCTTCCAGCGCCAGAATGCGATGCGGATCGATGCCGCCCGGGATGCCATCGACTCGGAGTATGCGGGGTCACCCTTGTTCCCCCTCCTCTTGACGTCGTTGATCGAGGCCGCGGACAGGGTCGACTCGACGACCGGCGTGCAGATGGCCTACGTGAAGGAGTGGGCGCCGCGCTCGTTCAACCCACTGGAGCTGCGCGTGCCCGAGCTGCTGTCGGGTCGCGGCCGCGCCATCCGCGGCGATGCCGTCGAGCTCGTGCTGAGCCGACCGCGCTCGGCGGTCTCCGGAGCGACCACGCGCACTGCGTTGGGTCACTTCGACCTCGCGTACCTCGATCCGCCGTACAACCAGCACCGGTATTTCACCAACTACCACGTCTGGGAGACACTGGTGGCCTGGGACGCACCCGAGCCCTACGGGGTGGCCCGCAAGCGTGTGGACGCCCGCGACCCGTCCACACGATCAGCCTTCAACTCGAAGCGCACCATGCCGGCTGCGCTCGCCGCGGTCGTGTCCGCGGTGGACTGCGACCTGTTGGTCCTCTCGTACAACGACGAGTCCTGGCTGGAGCTCGAGGAGCTCGAGGCGATGTGCAGCGCATCGGGGCGTCGTGACGTGGCGACGCTCGCCTTCGACTCGACTCGATACGTCGGTGCCCGCATCGGGATCTTCGATCCATCGGGACGCAAGGTCGGACGAGTGAGCCACCTGTCCAACCGGGAGTTGCTGGTGATCGCCGGCGACCCCCGCACGGTGCGCCGGGTCGTCGACGCCGTCGGTTCCGTGCCCGTGGGACCGAAGCGTCCCGCACCATCCAAGGATGCTGCACTGCCCCCGACAATCCCGGCGGTCCGCGGGACCAGCGCGGATCGACTACAACAGGCAACGTGAGCAAGCACGATCACGCTGGCCACGGAGGGGGCCACCATGACGACGGCTCACGCAAGGACGACGGCTCGCGCAAGGACGACGGCTCGCGCAGGACGACGCTCGCAAGGACGACAGCTCACGCAAGGACCACGGATCGCACGAATCCCACCCCTCGCAGGCCTCGCGGGAAGCGGACGCTTCACGGGGAGCGGCGGGAACCGAGGGAGCGCTGCCGACGTATCCCCGTCTCGATGACTGTGATCTCTCCCTCCGGATCTCCAAGGACGGGGAGAGCAAGCGACTCGGCAAGGCGCAACGCCGCCTGTTGCACCTGCGGCTGATCAACGGCGGCCAGCTGAACGAAGGCAAACTCGGCCCGCCAGTGTGCATCGTCTTCGAAGGCTGGGACGCGGCGGGGAAGGGTGGTGCGATCAAGCGGCTGGTCGAGTCCCTCGACCCCCGGCATGTGCACGTTGCACCGTTCGCCGCCCCGACCCCCGACGAGCTCCGGCACCACTTCCTCTGGCGTTTCTGGCCGCCGTTGCCGGGATGGGGCGGCATGACGGTCTTCGACCGCAGCTGGTACGGGAGGGTGCTCGTGGAGCGTGTCGAGAGCCTGGCGACCGAGGTCCAGTGGCGCCGGGCCTACCAGGAGATCAACGACTTCGAGCACACATTGGCCGAAGAGGGAATGATCGTCATCAAGCTGTGGATGCACATGTCGCACGAGGAGCAGCTGCGGCGCTTCGAGGGGCGGCGCGAAGATCCGCTCAAGTCCTGGAAACTCACCGGTGAGGACTGGCGCAACCGCGAGAAGAGAGCGGAGTACGACGCCGCGGTGTCCGACATGCTCCGGCTGACGAACGGCCCGTTGGCGCCTTGGGACGTGATCTCGTCGGAGAACAAACGGTATGGGCGGGTGGAGGTGATCGAGACGGTGATCCGTCGCATGGAGGAGGGCATGGCCCGCTGGGGCGTGCCCGTGCCGCCCTATGACGCCGCCGAGGAGCAGACCGAGCTGGCCCTCATGTTCGACGATCCGGAGTTCCAGCACGGGCCCGAGGGCCCACCGAACGGGTCGGCACAGTCGTCGGGGCAGTCGTCTGCCGCGCCGTCGTCGGAGGAGCCGGTGCAGGCGTGAGCCCGACTGCCGCCGCCCGGCCCGGGATCACCATTCCCTTCGACGGGATCCCGCTGCACGCGCACCGCGAGTGGTTCGCCCGCCTGCGCGAGCTGGGATACACCGACGTCTGGTCGGCCGAGGTGGACGGTGCCGACGGCTTCACCCCCCTGGCACTCGCCGCGGCCTGGGAGCCGTCCTTGAACCTGGGCGTCGCCATCACGCCGGCCTACACGCGAGGGCCGGCGCTGCTCGCCCAGAGCGTGGCCGCCATGGCGGACGCCGCACCGGGGCGCTTCGCCTGCGGACTGGGCGCATCGTCACAGGTGATCGTGGCCGACTGGAACGGACTGGCCTTCGAGAACCAGTACCGCCGCGTCCGCGACACACTGCGGTTCTTGCAGATGGCCTTCACCGGCGAGAAGGTGACCGAGGAGTTCGACACGTTCAGGGTCAAGGGGTTCCGCCTCGCACTCATCCCCGAACAGCTGCCGCCGATCTACCTGGCGGCGCTGCGACCCGGGATGCTGCACCTGGCCGGCCGGGAAGCCGACGGCGCCATCCTCAATTGGTTGAGCGCCGAAGACGTCGCCACATCGGTCGCCGAGGTCGAGAAGGCCGCCGGGGGTTCGCCGCGCCAGATCGTCGCCCGCATCTTCGTCATCGTCACCGAGGACGCCTCGTTGGCCCGCACCATCGGGCGGCGGATGATCACCGCCTACATGAACGTCGAGGCCTACGCCGAGTTCCAACGCTGGCTCGGCCGCGGCCCCGCCCTCCAGCCCATGTGGGACGCCTGGGCCGCCGGCGACCGCAAGGGCGCCCTCGAGGCGATCCCCGACGAGGTGGTGGACCAGCTGCTCGTCCACGGATCGTTGGCCGAATGCCGGGCCCACGTACAGCGCTACGTGGACAACGGTGTGACCATCCCGGCGCCCGCCGTGATCCCCATCGGCGTCGACCTCGCCGAAGCGGTGGCGGGTCTGTCCCCATCCGCCAGATAAGGCGCAGGCCGGTGGCGGACGCAGCGGCAGGGGGCGAGGCAGGGCCAGAGATCGACTTCCGCACGACGTCGCTGGCGGGCCTCACCCGGTCGGTGCGGTCGAAGGAGATGAGCGCCCGGGAACTGACCCTGGCCGCCCTGGCACGGATCGAGAGGCTCAATCCGATCTACAACGCCTTCGTCGCCGTGGACGGCGACAGGGCGCTCGACGACGCCGGCGCCATCGACGACAAGATCGCGAACGGCGGTGACCCGGGCCCACTCGCCGGCATCCCGCTCGGGGTGAAGGACCTCCAGGGCGCGCGGGGCTACGTCACGACCTACGGATCGGCGCTGCACGCCGACGACCCGCCCGCCGCCGCGGACGACCCGTTCGTGGCACGGATGAGAGCGGCCGGCTGCATCATCGTCGGCAAGACCAACACGCCCGAGTTCGGCTGGATGGGGAACACGTCCAACGCCATCTTCGGCCCCTCCTACAACCCGTTCGACACATCGAGGGGACCCGGCGGATCCTCGGGCGGCAGCTCGGCCGCGCTCGCCGCCGGGATGGTGCCGCTGGCCACGGGCTCGGACGGAGGCGGATCCATCCGCATCCCGAGTGCGTGCTGCGGCCTCTCAGGGATGAAGCCGAGCCTCGGTCGCGTCCCCGCCGGTGGCCCCAACCCGCCCGGCTGGATCGACCTCTCGACCAACGGCCCCATGGCGCGGCGCATCGCGGACGTCACCCGTGCCCTCGACGTCGCCGTCGGGCCCGACCCGTCCGACCTGCGCGCCCTCCCCCGGCCCGAGGCCAACTGGCTCGCCGCGCTCGACAACCCCCACGTGCCGGTCAGGATCGCCTACTCGCCGACGCTCGGCTACGCCACCGTCGACACCGAGGTGGCGACCGTCTGCGCACGCGCCGTCGAGGTGCTCGCGTCTCTGGGCGCCGATGTCGTCGTCGTGGACTCTGTCTTTGATGACGACCCCGTCGGTGATTTCCTCACCTTGACCGGGGCCGCGACGCTGCGCACCCTGCGGCCCTACATGGACCATCCCCGCTGGGACGAGGTCCATCCGGTGCTGCGCCACTTCGTCGACGTGGCGCAATCGACGACCGCGGAGCAGATCCTCGGGGTCTTCGACCACTTCCACCTCATGAACCTCAAGTTGGTCGAGCTGTTCCGGACCTCACGCATCCTCGTCACGCCGACCTGCGCCGCGGTGGCGCCCCACGCCGGCGAGATCACCAGCACAGTCAACGGCGAGACCACCGCCAACTGGGTCCACTTCACCTACCCCTTCAACATGACCCGCTCCCCTGCCGCCTCGGTCTGCGTCGGCACGAGCGAGGCCGGCCTCCCCATCGGCCTCCAGCTCGTCGGGCCCCAGCACGGCGACCTCGTGGTGCTCCGCACGGCCGCGGCACTCGAGGCCGCCCTCGACCTCGATACGCTCGCAGCCATCCCCGGCTAGTCCCCGCCATCCACACCGGACCCGAGCACGGGCGAAAGATCCGAGCCAGGCGAATTCAAAAGGAGCAGTTGCCATGTCGATCGCAACCCCCGCCAACCCGAAGGACACCGTCCGCCTCGTCAGTGAGGAGGACGCGCCGTGGGCCGACACGGGCATCGGCATCTTCCTCAAGGTCGTCCGCTTCGACGTGCAACACGGGACGTGGGTGATCCTCAACCGCTTCAAGCCCGGTGTCCAGCTGCAGACCCATCGCCACACCGGGTCGGTCGACGCGTTCACATCGGCGGGACGCTGGCACTACCTCGAGTACGACTTCTACGTGACCGCGGGGTCGTATCTCTTCGAGCCGGCCAACTCGGTGCACACCCTGCACGTCCCCGAGGACAACACGGAGGACACCGACGTGTGCTTCATCATCGAGGGGGCGCTCCTGAACCTCGCCGAGGACGGCTCCGTCGAGTCGGTCTCCGACGGCCCCAACACGCTCGGGGCGTATTACGCGATGCTCGAGGCGCAGGGCGACCCGCGGCCCAACGGCATCATCGTCTGAGCCGCGCTGTCCGACGTGGTGACTCGACAGCCATGAGCGCTCAGTAATGACGACGAACGCGGCGGCTGCGGCCGCCGGCGCGGGCCGCCTGCTCGACCCGAAGCTGTACTCGGGCGGCGACCCCTTCGAGCTCTACGCGGAACTGCGGCGGACGGCGCCGGTGTGCTGGGTGGATCGCGAGGGCGGCGGCTTCTGGGCCGTCACGACGCACCCCGAGGTGGCCGCCATCGGCGCCGACCCCGGCCGCTACTGCTCGTCCCAGGGCATCCTCACCGACGAGATCGGGACCTCCTACGACTCGCCGCCGACGATGATGCACACCGACCCGCCGCAGCACACGCGCTACCGGCGCCTGGTCCAGCCGGGGTTCAAGCCGTCGATGGTGCGACTGATGGAGGCGGGGGTGACGGCGAAGGCGCGCGCCCTCGTGGATCCAATCCGTGGCGGGGTGGCATTCGACGTCGTGTCGGACCTGTCAATTCCGTTCCCCTTGCAGGTCATCTGCGAACTGCTCGGAGTGGACGGGTCGCAGTGGCCGCGGTTCTTCGACTGGTCCGAGGCCGTCATCCCGGGCGAATCCGAACGATCCGAGGAGGAACGGGCGGCGCTGCAACTCGAGATGTGGGAGTACCTGATCGGCGTCGCCGAGGAGCGCCGCGACGATCCGGCCGACGACCTCGTGTCGGTGCTGGCCAATGTGGGTGTGAGTGCCGGTGAGCATGGCGACGGGGAGGACGACGGGTCGGCATCGGGCCCGCCGCCGACCGAGGCGTTGACCGAGGCGGAGCTGGCGATGTTCCTCATCCAGCTGCTCGTGGCGGGCAACGAGACGACGCGGAACTTGATCTCGGGTGGTTTGGTGGCGCTGGCGGAGAACCCGGAGCAGTGGGACGCGTTGCGCGCCGACCCATCCCTGGTGCCGACGGCGGTGGAAGAGCTCCTGCGGTGGACGACACCGGTGATCTCGTTCATGCGCACGGCGACGGCCCCCTCCACTATCCGCGGCGTCGCCGTAGCGAAAGGAGATCCGGTCCTTCTCGTCTACGCCTCGGCCAATCGCGACGAAGAGGTGTTCGGCCCCGATGCCGGCGAGCTGCGGGTCGACCGCCATCCCAATCCGCACGTCAGCTTCGGCTTCGGCCCCCACTTCTGCCTGGGAGCGGCGCTGGCCCGCCTGGAGGGGCGGGTCGTGCTCACCGAGCTGCTCTCCCGCTTCTCGTCGGTGTCACTGGCGGGAGAGGTCGAGTGGACGTCCAGTCCGGTCATCGCCGGCGTGCGGCACGCGCCGATCGTCTTCGCCTGATCCGCGGGGCCACCCCTCTCGCAATCGGTCACACCGGGGCGAGCGTCGCACCGGTCCCACACGGCGCTTCGTCGCCCATCTGCGGCTGAGGCTCGGCTGGCACGGCCGCCTCGCCCGCCACGACCGGCACCGCCGCACGCCCGGGCAACAGCGTGAACGCCGCCACCGCACCAAGCACGGCAACGACGGCACCGGCGACACATGCCACCGAGAGTCCGCTGTGGAAGGCGTTGAAGGCGACGTTCTCGAGGTACGGCCGGGCCGCCGGGGGCGCGTGCCCGACGACCACGAGCGCAGCCGCCATGGACTGGTGGGCTTCCGCCTTCGGGCCGGCAGGAATGGGCAGTGAACGGAAGGCATCGATGATGCGCGGGCCGTAGGACGAAGCGAAGATGGAGCCGAAGACCGCGACGCCGAGCGTCCCACCGAGTTCCCGCGTCGTGTTGTTGACGCCCGCGGCGGCACCGCGTTGCTCATCGGGCACCGCTCCCATGACCGCCTCGGTCGTCGGTGCCATGACGGCGGACAGACCCAGCGCCAGCAACACCATGGCCACGAGGATCGGCCCCCAGTACGAGGTCGTCGCTTCCGAGTTGAAGGCTGACACGACAAGCCCGCCGCCCATGAGCACGAGGCCGGTGGACACGACGACACGGGTGCCGATCTTCAGCGCCAAGACGGCGGCGAGCGGCGTGGCCACTGCGGCCACGATGGCGAAGGGCAGCGTGTGCACGCCCGCCGACAGGGTCGAGTAGCCCTTCACGAACTGGAAGTACTGGGTGATGAGGAAGATGAAGCCGAAGAGCGTGAAAAAGGCCACGGACAACGACAGCGCACCACCGGTGAAGCGGGGGATGCGGAAGACGCGGACGTCGAGGAGCGGTCCGTCGGTGCGCAGCTCGAGGAGCGTGAACGCCGTCAGCAACACTGCGGCCACGGCGAAGCAGCCCAGCGTTCCCGCCGACGCCCAACCCCACTGGGGACCCTCGATGATCGCGAGCACGAGGCTCGTCACCCCCATGGTCGAGACGATCACGCCGCGGGTGTCGAAGGGATGCGACGCCACCCGCGGGATCCGCGGGATCAGCCCTTGCCCGGCGATGAATGTGACGACGACGATGGGTACGTTCACCAGGAAGATCGAGCCGTACCAGAAGTGCTCGAGCAACGCGCCCCCAACCACGGGCCCGAAGGCCACGGCGATGCCCGACGTCGCCCCCCAGATCCCCAGTGCCTTCTGTCGTTCGGACGGGTCAGGGAAGACGCTCGTCAAGATGGCGAGGCTGGCCGGGAAGATGAAGGCGGCAGCGACGCCCATGAGCGCCCGTGACGCAATGAGCGTGCCCGTCGAGTGCGATGCCGCCGCGGCGATGGAGAACAGGCCGAAAAAGATGAGGCCGATCTGCATGGTCCCCTTGCGCCCCAACCGGTCCCCGATGCCGCCGCCGGCGAGCAGAAGACCGGCAAAGGCGAGGCTGTAGGCGTCGACGATCCACTGCAGCGACGTAATCGATGCGCCCAGCTGTCGGTTCAGTGTCGGCAGCGCCACATTGACGATGGTGTTGTCGACGACCACCAAGAAGACGGAGAGGCACAGGACGGGCAGCACGATCCAGCGACGGTCCGAACCGAAGGTTGGAGCGGGGCCGCCCCGCGTGCCGCCATCGGCCACTGCCAGGGACTGGGATCCGGATCCGAAGCTCATCACACCCTCCACATGAAATAGAACGCTGTGCTATTGTTATAGCACGATGTTCTTCTCTAAGCTAGAGGGCAG
The DNA here is from genome assembly GCA_963725895.1 of uncultured Acidimicrobiaceae bacterium. GTDB lineage: Bacteria > Actinomycetota > Acidimicrobiia > Acidimicrobiales > RAAP-2 > Bog-473. The sequence continues at coordinate 1,523,207 of CAVSAJ010000001.1, forward strand.
GACGGAAAGCCACCGGACCAGGAGCGGGACCATGAGCGAAGCCGAGACCACCACCGGGACGGCGCCCGGGGGAACCAGATCCAGGACCCCGACCGCGGACATGAGGGGTGCGCTCCTCACCTCGGCGGCCGAGATACTCGAGACCGAAGGCCCTGACGGCCTCTCCGTCCGACGGATTGCGGCGACGGCCGGGGTGGCCCCCATGGGGGTGTACAACCACTTCGACTCGAAGAACGGGATCATCGAGGCCCTCTTCATCGACGGCTTCGAGCGTCTGCGCGACGCCATCACCGCCATCGGCGACGAGCCGGACCCCTACGAGGCGCTGCGCGAGGCCGGCCGCCGCTACCGGGCCCTCGCCCTCGCCCACCCGATGGTCTACCGGCTGATGTTCCTACGCGCCGTCCCCGGATTCGAGCCGAGCCCCGCTGCAGTCGAGATCGCCGGCCACGCCTTCGACAGCCTCGTCGCTGCCGTGACGCGCGCGATGGCAGCCGGCGTGCTCGCCGACGGCACCCCCACCGAGATCGCGCAGATCATCTGGTCGAACGTCCACGGTTGGGTCTCGCTCGAGCTCATGGGCATGATCGAGGACCCGGACGCCGGCTTCGACCTCGGCTGTCGCTCGGTACTCCGAGGCCTGCGCCCCTGATTCAACGGGCCGCTCTCACCTCATTCCTGCCAGACTCGGCGCATGCTGGCTCACATCGCCATCCAGTGCGACGACCTCGAGAAGAGCGCCGCCTTCTACGACGCCGTGCTCGCTCCGCTCGGCGAATCCAGGGTCTGGAGGGAGGGCGACGCCATCGGGTACGGCATCCCGCCCGTCCCCACGTTCTGGATCGGTCCGCACCAGACCGGCGACGGCTTCCGCGAGACCCACATCGCGTTCCGCGCACCGGACCGGGCCGCGGTCCGTGCCTTCTTCGACGCCGCAGTGGGCACCGGCGCCGAGGTCCTGCACGAACCCCGGCTCTGGCCGGAATATCACACGAACTACTACGGCGCGTTCGTGCGCGATCCCGACGGCAACAACATCGAGGCCGTTTGCCACACTCCGGAGTAGGTCCCGCTCTCGAACCCGCCGGTCCGATCGCTCAACCGAACGTCGCGACGAAGTGGTTCAACACCGCCGTGCACAGATCCTGCTGTGCCGCCGGCAGTGTGCAGGTCGCAAGATACGCAGTCGCCTCGGTCGGCTTGGACTGGTAGAGCGCGACCCCGTTCGCAGGATCCTGGCCGCCCGAGGGAAGCCCGATTCCCGCGACGCCCGGCGGGTCCACGAACGCAGCCTCGGCGGACGAGTCCTTCACGACATGCTCTTGGGCCGGGTCAGCAGGGCAACTCTTGCCGAGGTCCTGCTGCGTCGTCGTCTGCGCGGCGCTGAACAAGGGGCACACGAGCGCGGCTCCCTCGACCGGGCTTCCGCCGCTCTCCGTGGCGACGATCGCCTGGGTCGGCGAAGACGCCGCCAGGTGCCACGTGGTTCCGGTGTCGATGGGGAATGTCGTGCCGGCTGGTGTGAGCGCCAATGTCCCGCTGCCGTCTGCGCCAAAGATGCCCGTGCACATCCAGCCGGTCAGCGGACCAACCAGCATCAGCCTTCCGGTCGCATCGGTGTAGACGGCCAAGCTCGATGCACTCGATGGCGGGACGCTCACCGAGACCGATGCCGGCAGCGACGTCGTCGTCGTCGCCACACCGGAGGTGGTGTTGCACACGATCACCGGTAGGGACGCCGTGACCGTCGGGCCACCCGTCGTCGTCGAGGTCGCTGACGACGTCGTGGTGGTGGTGGACGAGCGGGCCGATGTGCCCGTCGTCGTGGAGTGCTTCGGATGGGTCGCGCCCGTCGACGAGCGCGGCCCCGACGACCCGCACGCCGCCAGCGCGAGCACCAGCGTCGCGCCCGCCCCGGCCAGCCCGAACCAACGCACGCCAGGCACCTACGCGTTCACCGTCAGGTCCTCGAGCAAGTCCGCAAACCGCCGCTGCGCCTCCGCCCGCCGGGTCGGGATGTGCTCGCTCGGCACCTCGTGCGGCGTGTAGCCCTTCAGCACCTGGCGAGCCACCGTCTGGCGGTGCACCTCGTCGGGGCCGTCGTACAACCGGGCCGCCCGGGCCGCCCGGTACATGTGCTCGAGGGGGAGGTCGCAGGAGAACCCGAGCGACCCGTGCACTTGGATGGATCGGTCGATCACGTCGTAGAGCACCTTGGCCCCGAAGTACTTGATCATGGCGATCTCGACCCGGGCTGCCGATGCCCCCTCGTTGTCCATCTTCCAGGCGGCCTGCAGCGTCATGAGCCGGGCGGCCGCCATCTCGGCCATGGAGTCGGCCACCCAGTTCTGGATTGTCTGCTTCTCCGCCAACGTCGAGCCGTGCGCGTACCGTGACACCGCGCGCTCACACAGCATGTCGAAGGCTCGCCGCGACTGGCCCAACCAGCGCATGCAGTGGTGGATCCGGCCCGGTCCCAGACGCTTCTGCGCCAGCACGAAGCCCGAGCCCTCCGTACCCACCAGATTCTCGACGGGCACATGGACGTCGACGTAGCGGATCTCGGCATGGTTCCCGAAGCGCCCGTACTCGGTCTCGGGATGCTCCATCGTCGCCACGTCACGCACGATCTCCACCCCGGGAGTCGACGCCGGCACGATGATCATCGACGAGCCCTGGTACGGATGGACGTCCGGGTTGGTCACCGCCATCACGATCAAGAAGTCCGCCACGGATCCGTTCGACGTGAACCACTTGTGCCCGTTGATCACCCACTCGTCGCCGTCGCGCAGCGCCGAGGTCTGCAACAGCGTTGGGTCTGACCCGGCGGTCCCAGGCTCCGTCATGGAGAACGCGGAGCGGAGCGCACCATCCAAGAGCGGCTGCAGCCACCGCTCCCGCATCGCCTCGTCACCCGTCTCCTCGATACCAACCGCCAGCAACTCCGCGTTCCCCGAATCCGGTGCGTTGTTGCCGAACACCACCGGCGCCAACGGCGACTGGCCGAGGATCTCGTGCATCAACCCCAGCCGCACCTGCCCGAACCCCATGCCGCCCAACGCCGGCGGCAGGTGCGCCGCCCACAACCCCTCGGCCTTGACCCGCTCCTGCAACGGGCGCACCGCCATCAGCACCTGCTCGTAGCTCAAGGCCAAGGTCTCGAGGGGGAACACCTCGTCGCGCACGAAGCCGCGCATCCATGCCAACTTCTCCTCGAACTCCGGCTCCGTCGAGAAATCCCAAGCCATCGGCCACCTCCCTGCTCCGGCCGCCGCGCATGCGGCGACCGGGGCCCCACCCTGCCACTACCGTGGGCGCCGTGACCACACCGAGCCCCGTCGCGTTCCGCAACCCCCCCGCGCCACACGATCCCTCGGCGCGCCGTTCGTCGTCGCAGGGTGCCTCTGGAGAGAGCCCACCGCCCGCGCGACAAGTCGCCCTGAGCGCGGCGGACAGGGCTGTGATCGCCGGAGCCGAAAAGGCCCTCCTCGACGAGCGCCGTCTCCTGCGCAGTGACGAGCTCGCTGCGCTGGCCGCGCTGCCCGACGGCGCGGTCATGACCCTCGCCGCGCTGGCGCACCAGGTGCGCCTGGCCTGGTGCGGGCCCGAGGTCGAGATCGAGGGCATCCTCTCCGCCAAGACCGGGGGGTGCCCCGAGGACTGCCATTTCTGCTCGCAATCCTCCCGCTTCGACTCGCCCGTCAAGGCCACCCCGTTCCTCGACACCAATGAGGTCCTCGCCGCCGCCCGGGAGACCGCCGCCCTCGGCGCGTCCGAGTTCTGCATCGTCCTGGCCGTGCGCGGCCCCGACGAGCGCACGATGGCGCGCCTCGAAGACCTCGTGCCTCTCGTCCGGGCCGAGACCGGGCTCAACGTCGCCGTCAGCGCGGGGATCCTCACCGAGGAGCAGGCCCGGCGCCTGGCCGAGGGGGGCGTGCACCGCTACAACCACAACGTGGAGACCGCGCGCTCGTACTTCCACTCCATCGTCACCACGCACAGCTGGGACGAGCGCGGCGAGACGTGTCGCCTCGTGCGCAGCTACGGCATGGAGCTCTGCTGCGGCGCACTCCTCAACATGGGTGAGAGCGACGCGCAACGCGTCGAGCTGCTGACGCAACTCCAAGAGCTCGAGCCCACCGAGGTACCGCTGAACTTCCTCAATCCCCGGCCCGGTACCCCGCTCGGGGACCGCCCCATCCTCGACGCCTGGGAGGCCATCCGCTGGATCGCGCTGTTCCGCCTCGCCCTGCCCTCGGTGATCCTGCGCTACGCCGGCGGGCGTGAGGTGACGCTGCGCGACCTGCAGGCCATCGGCATGACGGCCGGCATCAACGCGCTGATCGTCGGTAACTACCTCACCACGCTCGGTCGCTCGGCCGACGAGGACCTCCGGATGCTCGAGGACCTGCACATGCCGATCGGCGCCCTGAGCGCCGCCATCTGAGCCGCTCCCAGCCGTGACGCAGCCGTCGGCGGGCCCACGCTCCTTCTGCACCGGCTGCGGCTCACCGGCGTCGGCGTGTGCCGGCTGTGGCCGCGCGTTCGATCCTCCGCGTTTCTGCCCCACATGCGGAAAGCGGATGGCCGTCACTGTCGTGCCGACGGGCTGGGTGGCCCGCTGCCGGGACCACGACGGCCTCGAGCTCCGTTCGGCGTAAAACTGCCCGTCGCATTCAGTTGACGGTCACACTTGTCACCATGATTTCATGCTGCTCGGACTCTGCCCCTCGAAACGAACGTGGAGCCATGCCAGAGTGACGGTGGATCGAGAATGTGGATCGAGGAGGGGTCGTGCGCACACTCATCGCGTGCCTGGCCGCCATGTGCGGCATCGTCTTGTTCGTCGCTCCTGCGGGTGCCCAGTCATCCTCCACTATCGACGGATGGGGAATTTCGTTCGGCGACACGCCGGTGCCACTCGCCGGTGCCAGTGGTCCGAGCGGCGTCATGCAGATGGTCACCACGAACTCGGACACCTATGTCTTGGACGACCAAGGCACTGTGTGGGCGGCAGGCAAGAACGATGCCGGCGAGCTTGGCAACGGCAAGGCCAATGATGTCGTCGCCACCACCTTCCACAAGGTGAAGAACCTCCCGGCGATCCAGAGCCTCGCGCTGGTCGGCCCGCAAGGCACCATGATGGCTCTAGCCTCCGACGGGGATGTCTACGGGTGGGGCGACAACCAGTACGACCAGCTGTGCATCCCGGGCGAGGCGATTCCGGCGAATCCGTCGACCGCCAATGAGGTGTTGACTCCGATTGATCTGAGCCAGGAATTGGGCTTCCCATCGGGTGTGACCATGATGGCCGGAGCAGGTGATCACGCGACCTACTACGTGGCGTCAACCGACACGCTCTATTCGTGCGGTCAAAACCGCGACGGTGACCTGGGTGACGACGTGACGAACTCCATGGGGCCTGTGCCTTCTCCGACGCCTGTGGTGGTGCAGGGCATCACCGACTCATCGATGCCTGACGACTCTCCCGTGGTGCTGATGACGGCATCGTGGTCCGATGAGGGCGTCCTGCTGCAGGACGGCACCTACTGGACCTGGGGCGACAACTACTGGGGTCAGTTGGGCTACACCCCGCCCGTCACCTATGACGCACAGGGTGACAGCTACATTGCCTACCAGGTGCCCCTGCCGGGACAGGTGGCGATCGACCAGCCCCAAGGCGCACTCTTCCCGAACCAGACCGTGACCCAGGGCGGTGGTTCGAACAAAGACGGCCAGGCCATGGCGATCCTGGCTGACGGCTCGTACTTCGGCTGGGGCGACGACACCGACGCGCAGCTGTGCAACGGAAGCGCCATCACGACCACCTCCGACAACGGCGGAATTCCCTTGACCGACTTCACCGGCGGCGTTCCCCCTCTGGCTGAAGTGGCGTCCGGTGGCACGACCGGCTACCTCTTGGACACGTCGGGGAACGTGTACTCGTGCGGCGCCAACAATTACGGACAGCTGGGCAACGGGAAGATGGACAACGACATCCACCCCGCGCAACACCACATCATCCCGGCCGGCAACGGCACGGAAGCAACAGAGGTCTCGTCCACCCAGTACAACGCAGCTGCTGTCGTGACCACCGCGGGCTAGATCCCGCACGCCCCGATCGGGGCTCAGGCTTGCTGCTGCACAACCGCGGCGAGCTCACTCTCACCGCCGGGGAGCACCACGACCGGCAGCCTCTCCGCGCGCAGCCAGTCTCGGTTGCGACGGTGCACATCGAGCGCGTCGTCGAAGCGGTTCAGCACCACGACGTAGGCCGCGCGCAACCCGACCAGGGCCCCGACGGACAGCCGCACGGCGTTGATCGTTCCCAGCCCGGCGTCGGCGACCAGCACGACGAGGTCAGGCTCGATCGCCGCGCTCAGCGCCAGGCAGTCGCCGTCGGACGCCAGGGGGGACCGCACCCCACCCGCCGTCTCCACCACGCCCACGTCGACGTGGTCATCCGCCCAACGGAGCTCGCGGGCCAGATCTTCGATGGTGAACCCGGGCCGATCGAGCGCGTCGGCTGCCATGGGCGGTGCCAGCGCAATCTCGTACCACCGATGCGGCGGACAGACGGTCTCGGGCGTCTCGCCCGTCGCGCGCCCGAGCACGGCGGCGTCCCTTTCATCGGGATCGTCGGACGGGTCGAAGGACTGGGCGGGCTTTCGCGCAGCGACCCTGAGCCCCTGGCTGCGGAGATGCGTGAGGAGTCGGGCGGCCACCCACGTCTTGCCGACCTCTGTCCCGGTCCCGACGACCACGACCAGTCGATGCGGGCGCACACGGCTCACTGGCGCACACAGTTCCCACGCGACGGAGTCAAGGGCGACGGAGTCAAGGGCGACGGAGTCAAGGGCGACGGAGTCAGAGGGTCGCCGGCGATCGGGTCGCGGAGGAGAGACAGTGGGACGGGAGCGCGGCCAATGCAGCGAGCAAACGGGTCACGTCGTCATCTGCATGGGCCGCCGAGAGCGTCACCCGCAGGCGGCTCGTGCCGGCCGGCACGGTGGGCGGCCTGATCGCAGGCACCCACAGGCCGTCCGCCAACAGCGTGGCGGACGCGTCGAGCGCAGCCTGCTCGGAGCCCACGACGATCGGGATGATCGGGCTCCGGTGTCGAGGCGGGGCGAGACCGGCCTCGGAGACCCGGTCGATCAGGGACACGAGGCGGGCGATCAACGCCTCGCCTTCGGCCGAGCGGAGGACCTGCAGCGCCGCCAGCGCCGCGGCGGCGTCGGCCGGCGTCGCCGCGGTCGTGAAGATGTAGGGCCGGGCCCGGTTGACGAGCAGGTCGGCGACATCGCGCGACGCAGCGACGAACCCGCCCAGGGAGCCGAGGGTCTTGGAGAGGGTGCCGACGCGCACGATCGATCGGCCGTCGCTGCCTCCGACGTGGGGGCCCAAGACCGCGTGCGCCTCGTCGAGCACGAGGAGCGCGCCGTGTCGGGCACAGAGCGCAACGAGGTCATCGACCGGCGCGACGTCACCGTCCATGGAGAACACCGAGTCGGTCACCACCAGTGTCGGCGCTGTGGGCGCGGTGACGTCCGGTCCACCTGCGGCGCGGGAGGGTGAGGCGAGGAGCTCGGCGAGGTGGTCCATGTCGCCGTGGCGGTAGACGGCGAGGCTGGCGCGGGACAGGCGGCAGCCGTCGACGATGCTGGCGTGGTTCAGCTCGTCGGAGAGGACTCGCACGCCGGGGCCACCGAGGGTGCAGAGCACGCCGAGGTTGGCGGCGAAACCCGTCGGGAAGCAGACGGCGGCCTCGGTGCCCTTCCACTCGGCCAGCGCCTGCTCGAGCTCCTCGTGCACGGGACGGGAGCCGGTGACGAGGCGGGAGGCCCCGGAGCCGGCGCCCCACGCATCGAGCGCTTCGTGGGCGGCGGCGATGACGCGGGGGTGCGCACTGAGTCCCAGGTAGTCGTTGGACGCGAAGGACACCACCGGAGCGTCGGGAGTCTGGCGGAGCGTGCCGCGCGGGCCGAAGGCGTCGAAGGTGCGCGGGGCGCGCCAGCGTCCCTCCTCGGCGGTCCGTGCCAGCTCGGCGCGAATCCGTGCGTCCCAGGGATCGTTCACGGGGCGGCAGTCACGTCGTCGAGCGCGGCATCGAGCGCGTCCACCATGCGCAGCACCTCGCCCTCGGTGATGGTGAGCGGCGGCATGAGCACGACGACGTCGCCGAGCGGCCGAAGGAGGACACCACGGGCGACGGCCCCCGCACAGGTCTGGCGGCCCCACCGCAAGCCGGGGCGGGGCGGGGCGAGCTCGACCCCCACCATGAGGCCGCGCTGACGGACCTCGCGCACCGAGGCGCGCGGTGCGACCCGTTCCGCGAGGAGGATCGCCAGCTGCTCGGAACGGGCGCGGACGGTGGCGAGGACGTCCCAGGCCTCGAACAGGCGCAGGTGCTCGAGGGCGACGGCGGCGGCGAGCGCGTTCCCACCATAGGAGTGCCCGTGGTAGAAGGTCTCGGGTCCCAGGTCGGCGCCGAGGAACGCATCGAAGACACGGCCGGATGCGACGGTGGCGCTCATGGCGAGATATCCGCCCGTGATCCCCTTGCCGACGCAGAGGAGGTCGGGCCGGAGTCCGCATTGCTCGGAGGCGAAGAGGGTGCCGGTCCGGCCGAAGCCGGTCGCCACCTCGTCGCAGATGAGGAGGGTGCCGGCACGTGTGCACGCCTCACCGAGGCGGCGCAGATCCGAGGCGGCGGCCACCAAGATGCCCGACGCTCCTTGCACGAGCGGTTCGATCACGACGGCGGCCAGCTCGTCGGCGTGCGCCTCGATCATGGCGCAGGCCTTGTCGGCCCAGCCGGGGTCGGCGTAGCCGGGCGTGCGCAGGACCGGGAAGCACAGCGGCTCGAACACGGCACTGAACACGCCGCCGTCGCCGAGGGAGAGCGAGCCGATGGTGTCGCCGTGGTACGCATCACCCAGGGCGAGGAAACGGGTGCGAGAGGCGTGGGGGGTGCCGCCGGCTACCGGCGGAGCGCAGCGTTCCTGGTTGATCCAGTACTGGAACGCAATCTTGAGGGCCTGCTCGACGGCGACCGCGCCGTCGGCGGCAAAGAGGAAATGCGGATGGTCGACGGGGACGACCTCGGCGAGGGCCTCGGCCAGCTCGACGACGACGGTGTTCCCGTTCCCCAACATGGTGGAGTGGGCGATCTTCGTCTGCCTGGGCGGCCAGCGCCCGGTCGAGTTCGGGGACGCGGTGGCCGAGGGTGTTGACCCAGAGGGACGAGATCGCATCGAGGTAGCGGGTGCCGTCGGCGGCGATCAGCTCCCTGCCCTCGGCTCGCTCGATGATCAGCGGGGCGTTGTCGGCATAGGTCGCCATCTGGGTGAAGCCGTGCCAGACGACCGCCGCGTCGCGGTCGATCCAAGAGGCTGCGGCTCGGGGCTGGCCCGGCCGCCGGGTCGGGCGCGCGGCGATGGGGGGTGGTCACGGCCCAATTCTGGACGGCGGGGGGCCGGGCAGGCCAATGGGCCTCCTGCGCGAGAATGGGTCATGGACCTGATCGGCGTGGTCGACACCATGTTCGCCCGCTACGACATGGGGGCCGAGGCGCTCGACGAGCTCGCCCAGTGCCCCGGGTACGGCACCCGCTTCACCACCATCCGCCGCACCGTGCCGGGATTCAAGGACCTGGCGGTGGCGGCCAAGAAGCTCATCGAGGAGGAGGACTGCCGCATCGTCGTCGCCCTCGGCATGCCGGGCAGGGAGAAGGTCGACAAGGTCTGCGCCCATGAGGCGTCGACCGGGATCATGACGGCCCAGCTCATGACGAACACTCCCATCCTCGAGGTGTTCGTCCACGAGGACGAGTCCGACGACCCGGCCGAGCTGGCCCTGGTGTTCAAGAACCGTTCGAGGGATCACGCGCACAACGCATATCTCATGCTCTACGAGCCCGAGCAGCTGGTGGCCCGGGCCGGGCAGGGCGTCCGGCAGGGCTTCGCCCACGCCGGTCCACTCGAGCTCTGACACAGACCGTGCTCCCGCGGTCCGGGGCTCCGGCGGTCCGGGGGCGTCCGAACGACTCGGCTAGGCCACGTGGCCGGGAGGCCACTGCTGCAACGCCCACATGTTCCCGTCCGGATCGTTGAAGTATGAGTACAGGACCCCGCCCATGTCATCGACGTCGCTGACCTCGATGCCGCGTGCGATGAGCGCCGCTCGGCTCGCAGCGATGTCATCGACGACCAGATGAAGGCCCTTGACCGAGCCAGCGGCCATGTCGGTGATCGGACCCGTTCCCGTGCCGAAGACGATGGCGCAGCCCGAACCAGGAGGGGTCAGCTGCACGACGCGCATCGCGTCGGTGACCTGGGTGTCGTGCAGATTCCCAAATCCGGCCTGCTCGTAGAAGACCTTTGCACGATCGACGTCGGACACGGGGACCGGTACGAGTTCGAGCCGCATGTCCGGCACCGCGGGTGAATCGGCCATTGCTTTCGACCTCCGTGACTCAGTCGCGTTAGTCATGTCTACTCGACCCTGCATGCGGCACGGCGGGCCGCCCCCCAGCTGACGAGCCCCGGTTCCGCCGAACCGGGTGATGGGTACCGCTCGCCAGCTGAGGGGTGCTGCTGTGAGAGCGCTTTGACGCGCTTGGGGGGATTGCCTCCTGGTTGAAGAAATGAACTGTCGACGAACTGATCCGGCTATGAGTTGTTCCAGGCCACCGAGAACGACGAACCGTTGGCACTGAGGCCGCTCGGTGTCGCCAACGTCGTCCCGTTGTCCGACATCGTGATCTCGTTGGCGTTGAACGCCGAGAGCGAGCCCACCTTGGCGCCCGTGTCGATCAGCGAGGAACCCGAGTAGCCCACCTGAGAGAAGTCCGCCAGCGGGACCTCGCTGCAGAACACGACCGTGCATTCCGACGGGGCTTCGGCGATCACCTCGGCCGACGAACGGGCGAAGCCGCTGCCGGCCTGCGTGGTGGAGAAGTTCCATCCGGCCGTGGTGTCCTTGATCATCAAGGTGAAGGAGGACCCCGCTGCGTTCGAGGCCACCAGCGCGGTCATCTGGTCACCGGCGTGCACGGCATCCGATGTCGGCAAGGTGACCGAAGGGTTGGGGTACATCTCGTACCAGCCGTAGTACGACGGGGTGCCCGAGTCGCAGTCCGAGTCCGTGCCGATCTGCTCCACGCTCGTGGAGGAGTACCCGTCGAGGCCGACCCAGAACGCGGAGGCTGCGCTCGGGCCACCCAGCAGCGAGTCGAACAGACCGGTCACGCTCCCGAGGCCGAGGCTCAGGCCGCCGCTGTCGCCGCCCGGGCAGCTGACCGCCGGCTCGGTCCACGACGACGCCACCGACGTGTAGGTGTCGCTGGTGTCGGCGTAGCCGGCCCAGTTGGCCGACTGCACCGCTGTCGCGTGGCGCTCGCCGCCGAGCAGCGAGCCGAGGCCGGGCAACACCACCTTGCCGATGACCGGCACGTGGTAGAGGCCGGGCACGATGTGGCCCGGCGCGGCGGGCAGGTTCGACGCCGCGTGGGACTGCACTGCGCCAGCCGGCTGCGCGGCGGTGGCCATGATCGGGGCGGCGGCCGCCGCCAGGCCAACGAGTGCGAGTGCACCGGATCGAAGCACCTTCCGCATGAAATCCTCCTGATCGTCGGCTGCGTCGACACTGCTCTCGGCACTCGTGGCGACGGCCGTTGCCACATCGTGCGGTCACACGGCGCGGCCGGCCGGGGCTTCCCTCCTGCCGAGGGAGTAACGGCCGAGGGTCAGGGATCTCGCGGCAGACCGAGCACCTTTTCGGCGACGATGTTGCGCTGCACCTCGGCGGTGCCGCCGCCGATGGTGAGGGCGGGCGCGAAGAGGAAGCCCCGGGACCAGGTCGAGTCGCCGTGGGACGCAACGGATGGGCCAGATGCCACGGCGGGAGCAGATGCCACGGATGGGACGGGGCCGGTTCCGTCGAGCATCCCGTGCGGCCCGGCCAGATCGCGCCCGAGATCCATGACGTGCTGCCCATGGGCGTCCGCGATCGCCTTGCGGACCGACGCCTCCGCGCCCGGCGCACGGCCGGCGAGGACGGCCGAGACCATCCGCAGGCGCAACACCCGCAGGATCTGCGATTCCATCCAGACGGAAACGAGAGAGTCACGCCGGATGGGGTCCGGCGCGCCCCCCGCGGCCTTGACCAGAGCCACCAGGTCGTCGGCGGTCGGACCCATGCCCCACAGCGCGCCCTCGCCGCTGAGCGACACGCGTTCGTTGCCCAGCGTGACCTTGGCCAGGTCCCACCCGCCGTGCTCGGGCCCGACGAGATGGTCGACCGGGATGCGGACGTCGCTCAAGAAGACCTCGTTGAAGGCGTGCTCGCCCGTCATGTCGATCAGGGGCCGGATCTCGATCCCAGGAGCGTCCATCGGGCAGACGAAGTAGCTGATGCCCAAGTGCTTGGGCGCCGACGGATCGGTGCGGGCGAGCAGGATGCCCCAGCGGGCGATGTGGGCGTAGCTCGTCCAGACCTTCTGGCCGTTGACGACCCAGTGCTCGCCGTCACGCTCGGCCCGGGTGGTCAACGAGGCGAGGTCGGAGCCGGCGCCGGGCTCGGAGAAGAGCTGGCACCAGAACTCCTCGCCGCTGAGCATGGGCCAGAGCCAGCGTTCCTTCTGCTCCTCGGTGCCGGCGTACATGAGGGTCGGCCCCGCCCAGCCGATGCCGATGGGGTTGACCGGGCGCCGGACCTGGGCCCGCCGGAGCTCCTCGTCGATCACCAGTTGCGTCAGCGGATCGGCGTCGAGGCCGTAGGGAGGAGCCCAGTGCGGCACGACATAGCCAGCCTCTGCGAGTTGGCGTGGGCTGGGGTTGTGATGGCGCGCGATCCAGGCGCGGACGCCGGCCCGACGGGGGTCGTCGTCGCCGGGGAGGCCGAGGTCCACGCCGGGAGCGTAGGCTCCATCGCCTCGTGCCGCGCCGAACAACAGAGCGAGTCGGAGACGTCGCAGCAGCGGTCGGGGGTGGACGCAGGAACGGACGATGACGGGCTGGACGATGACGGGTTGGACGATGACGGGCTGGAACGATGACTGACTGGAATTACGGCGACGTCTGGGAGACGGTGGCCGACACGCAACCCGACCACGTCGCCATCACCCAGGGCGCGCGCAACATGACGTTCGCCGAGCTCGACCACGGGGCGGACGGCGTCGCGCAATTCCTGCTCGACCTGGGCGTCGCTCGGCAGGACAAGGTGGCGGTCTACCTGTACAACACGCCGGAGTACCTCCAGGGGATGTTCGGCGCGATGAAGGTCGGCCTCGTCCCGGTCAACACCAACTACCGTTACGGGGAGGACGAGCTGGCCTACCTGTGGGACAACGCCGACGCAGTGGCGGTCATCTTCCACGGCGCGTTCTCCGAACGGGTCGAGCGCGTGTTGGATCGCGTGCCGCGGGTCAAGGGGTGGCTCTGGGTCGACGACGGCTCGGGGCCGTGCCCCGACTGGGCCACGCCCGTACGAGGACGCGGCCAAGTCGGCGGTCGGACGGGTGGCCGCGCCGTGGGGGCGCAGCGGCGACGACCTCTACATGCTCTACACCGGCGGCACCACCGGGATGCCCAAGGGCGTGATGTGGCGGCAGGACGACCTCTTCACCCTGTTGTTGAGCGGCTCGTCGCGGCACTACGACGCCGGCGGCGGTCTCGAGGGCATCCGCCAGGTCCTGCGCGACAAGCCCGGCGGCATCACGCTGCTGCCCGCCTGCCCTTTGATGCACGGCACGGGCGCGTTCACCGCCAACACGGTGCTCGCCGACGGCGGGAGGGTCTGCCTGCTCGAGAGCCGGCACTACGACCCGTCCGAGATGCTCGACACGATCGAGAGGGAAAAGGTCAACGGCCTCGTGATCGTGGGCGACCCCTTCTCGCTGCCGTTGCTGGCCGAGCTGGACGCGCATCCGGGCAAGTGGGACCTGAGCTCTCTGGCCATCGTCATCTCGTCGGGGGCGATGTGGAGCGAGCCCGTCAAGGAACGGCTGCTGGCCCACCATCCACAGATGCTGCTGGCCGACGCCTTCAGCTCGTCGGAGGCCCTCGGGATGGGGCAATCGATCTCGGGTGGCGGCAACGCGGTCAAGACCGCCTCGTTCACGTTGGGCCCCAACGTCAAGGTGCTCGACGAGGCCGGACACCAGATCGAGCCGGGCTCGGGCGAGGTGGGCGTGCTCGCCCTGGGTGGGCGCAACCCACTCGGCTACTACAAGGACGAGGAGAAGTCAGAGCGGACGTTCAAGGAGATCGACGGCGTCCGCTACTCCATCCCTGGCGACTACGCGATGGTCGAGGCCGACGGGTCCATCACCTTGCTCGGACGCGGCTCGAACGTCATCAACTCGGGGGGCGAGAAGATCTTCCCCGAAGAGGTGGAGGAGGCCCTGAAGATGCACCCGTCGGTGCGCGACGCCGTCGTGGTCGGCGTCCCCGACCCGACCTACGGCGAGCGGGTCGTCGCGGTGGTCGAGCCGGTCGACGGCGAGCCGGTGCTCGCGGAGGCCGAGCTGATCGCGCACGTGAAGGGCCGGCTGGCCTCCTACAAGGCGCCCCGGCGGGTGCGCGCTGTCGCAACGATCGGGCGGGCGCCCAACGGCAAGGTCGACTACAAGCGGCACCGGGCCGAATCCATAGAGGAGCTCGGGGTCGGCACCGAGTAGCAGGCGGGCCGGGCCACGCTGGCCGGGTCCGGACCCGGGTGGGCCAGACTGAGTCGATGTTCATCGCACCCGTCGACGCCACCCTGGGCGAGCACGAGTGGCGCTCCTTCGTCGAGGCCCATCCGTTCGGTCACCTCGTTGCCCCAGGCGGATCCGACCGGGAGCTCCCGGTCGTCGTGCCCACGCAGTTCGTGCTCGAGGACGAGACGGTGTGGCTGCATCTCGTGCGGGCGAACCCCGTCTTCGCCGCCCTCGCCGAGAACCCGCGGGTGCTGCTGAGCGTCGCCGACGACTGGGCCTTCATCCCTTCGTCGTGGAAGGCGATCGGCGAGGAGGACCCCGCACTCGGGATCCCGACCACCTACTACGGCGCGGTGCAGCTGGCGGGGTCGGCCACGGTGCACGACGAGCGATCGTCGCCGGGCAGCGTGGCCGCCATCCTCGGGCACCAACTCGGCCGGTTCCAGCCAGACGAGGCGATCGCCGACCCTGCGACGACGCACCAGGCCAAGCTGCTCGCCATCCTCGGCATCGAGGTGCGGGTCGAGCAGGTGACGGCGAAGTTCAAGTACGGGGGCAACGTCGACCCCGCGCACCGGGAGGCGGTGATGGCGCGCCTGGTTGCGCGAGCTGGTCCCGGTGACGCGGCGGCAGCCGCGCACGTGATGCGCCGGCTGGAGTCCTAGCGCCCGGTCCACTTCGGCGTCCGTTTCTCCGCTGCGGCTCGCAGTCCCTCGCCCGCGTCCTGGGTGGAGGTGGCCACCTGGCGCATGGTCTCGGCGAAGCGGATGGCTTCGAGCGTCGGCATGTGCCGGGTCCGCATGGCCATCTCCTTCATCGCCCGTTGGGCCAGGGGCGCTCCGCGGAGCAGCCGGTCCGCCAGCGCATAGGCCTCCTCGAGCAACCTGTCGTGAGGCACGACCCTCCACACGAGACCCATGGCATGGGCTCGCTCGGCGCCGATGCGCTCCCCCGTGAGCAACAGCTCCATGGCATCGGCCCAATCGAGGCGCTGGGGCAGGCGTATCGAAGCCACGATCGCTGGAACCCCGAGCCTCACCTCCGGGAGGCCGAACTCGGCTCGGTCGCTCGCAAGCACGAAGTCGCACCAGCTGGCCAGCGTGAGCCCGTAGCCCAGGCAGTACCCGTTCACGGCGGCGATGACGGGCTTGAAGATCTCCCATCCGCTCTCGAACGAATTGAGGGTGGGTTTCTCCCAGAACGTGCCGGCGAATTCCCCGATGGATCCCGCCCCGTCGCGCAGGTCACCGCCGGCACAAAAGGCTCGTCCCGCGCCGGTCACGACAGCCACCCATGCCCCTTCGTCGTCGCGGAAACGTGCGAAGGCGTCGTTGAGGTCGCGCCGCATCTCGCCGTTGATGGCGTTGAGCGCGTCAGGACGGTTGTAGGTGATCGTGGCCACATGGCCCTCGAGTCGGAAGGTGGCGGCGTCACCCACGCGACAAGTCTGCCCGCTCGTGCGTGTCGTCCGCGGGGTCAGCGGTCGAAGGCTGCGGGTGTTGCACGGCCGCGTCGAGATCGGCCGTCTCCGTAGACTGCGGCCATGCCGCTCAGCCTCGCTCAGCAGGAACGCCAGACCCTGTGCGACCTCTTTGTCGAGCGTGGTGCCGCTGCACCCACCTTGTGCGAGGGGTGGGTCACGGCTGATCTCGCCGCCCATCTCGTCGTGCGCGAGCGACGACCGGACAGCGGACCCGGACTGGTCTGGCCCCCGCTCGCCGGATACACGGACAAGGTCCGGCGAGCCGTGCGGGACCGCACACCGTGGGACGCGCTGGTCGCCACCGTGCGCCGAGGGCCGCCGCTGCTGCTCCGTCCTTTCGACGGGCCGATGAACACGGTCGAGTACTTCATCCACATCGAGGATGTGCGCCGTGCGCAGGATGGCTGGGAACCCCGCGCCCTCGCGCCCGAGTTGGCCGATGCCCTCTGGGCACGCGTCGGACCGGGGGGGGATGGCGAAGCGGGTCCCCGCCACGATCGTGATCAGCTCGCCGGGCCGCGCCGACAAGCAGCGTGGCGACGGGCCTCGCCTGATCCTGGCCGGCGATCCGGGCGAGCTCGTCATGTTCGGTTCCGGGCGCCAACGGGCGGCGCGGGTCGAGATCAGCGGCGACGAGGAGCTCGCCGCCCAGTTGCGCGCCGCCAGCCTCGGCGTCTGACCCGAATTCTGGCCCGGCACACGAACGGGCCGGGCGATTGTCGCCCGGCCCGTTCGTATGACAGTGCTGTTGCTGCGCTCGCTGTCAGTCGCCCCGCGGACGACTGCAGCGACGCGTCAGTTGATCGTCAGCGGGGACCCCGGTGGCAGCGTGAAGTTGCCGTTGGCGTCGATGCAGACCTCACCCGAGTAGTTGCCGGGAATCGGCTTGACCGACTTCGTCGTGTCATGCGTGACCTGGCCGCCGAACGTCACGTCCCCGCCCGCGCCGGCCGTCGGCGAGCAGTCCGTCCCGGTGCCCTCTGAGGGCGCTCCGAAGGTGGTCGTCTTCCCGTTGGTCCACGTCACTACGCCGCCGCTCGCCAACAGGGTGATCGAGAGCTTCTTCGACTTTCCGCCCGTGTTGCCGCTGCAACTCTTGAGCTGGATCTTCATGCTCGTCGTGGCATTGCCCTTCGCCTTGGTGCACGTGATCGTCTTCACCGCGGCGCTGGCGGGGCTCGCCGAGAACACGATGGCGCCACCGATCGGCAGAGCCAGCGCGACGGCCGCCGAGAACGTCAGCCGAGTAATACGTGATCGAATCATTGGTGTGGATTCCCTCCTAGGTAGGTTTGTTGCTTCGGTGTTGTCTGTAGGTGGTACACCGAAGTTTGCAACACCCCCCGGAGCCCTTACCCAACGGGCATTCTGACCTACATTCCGGCGACACACATGGGTTACCCACTGGAAATAAGCGTTTGTTTACCGGGCGATTACCGGGATTCAAGGATCGCCTGGTGTCATATGGGTTGCAGTTCGAGGTTTCCGACCGTGTCAGGACGGTGAACCTCTGCACGTGCCCCCCGCTCACCGGGTGAGACGCCACCACACCCCTGGACCCGAGAGAGCGCCCGCCGTGTGCAGCTCGACGTGGGTCGAGCTCAGTCCCACCCCCGCCCGCAGCGTTCCGACGGTGGCCCCGCTCGGGAGGGAGCTCTGCAGCGGGCCGTGACGAATCGACAAGGTGGCGACCAGACCGGGCCACCCGATCACGCTGACCGGCCCGGCCGCGCGCACCGGTGCCACCGAACCCCAGGGTGCCTCGACCTCGGTGATCGTGTGGCCCGGAGCGAAGAGGGTGAAGCTGTGCAGGTCGGCGAAGACGCTCTTGACCAGCGTGTCGCCTGCATCGACCGCCGCCGTGTTCGGTCCGAGCGCCCCGCCCGGCTGACCGAGGACGACGCCGACGACCGTGACGTTCCTCCCGCCGACGCTCTGCTGCGCCGCGAAGAGGTAGCAGCCCTGGGCACTCGAGTCAGACGCCGTCTTGATACCGACGATCCCGTCGATCCCCAGGTCGAAATTGAGGTTGTAGACGACGGTGGTCATGGGCACGCTCGCCTGAGGCAGCGAGACGATCTCTCGGAGGACGGGAATGGACATTGCGGCCTCGCCCAGGCGGACGAGGTCCTCTGCCGTGCTCGTCGTTGCCGGGTCCACCCCGCTCGGATCCGTGATGTGTGTCGACGTGAGGCCGAGCCTGGTCGCTGCCGCATTCATCTTGGCCACGAACGCGCCGACGCTTCCCGCGTCCCAGTCGGCGAGCACCGTCGCCATGTCGGCGCCCGAGTCGACCAAGAGCCCTTCGAGGACTTGGACCTCGGTGAGCGACTCTCCGGCCGCGATCGGGACTTCGGACTCCTGGCTCGCCAGCCCGGTCTGGTACGCCGTGAGGTCGTCGGTGGTGACGGGGATCGCGGGGCCGTCGTCGCCGGGCGCCACGTGGTGATCCGACAGGACGACGTAAGCCGCAAGGAGCTCGGCGAGACCGGCCACCGGGACGGGCCGGGAACCACGCACCTGGCCCACCGTCCCCACACCGACGACGGTCGCCGCCGCCTCCCCGCTGCTCGGCCAGGCGAAGGACGGTGTCGCCCCTGGGAGACGGACATCGGCGACCTCGAGGGTGGCATGGGGAAGCGGGCGGACCCACTGTGCGATCGCTCCGGCGCAGAGCGCCACGATGATGAGCGAGATACCCCACGTGAGGATCCGCCGGCGCCGGCGCGCCGCGCGCAGCCCGGCGATGATCTCGAGTTCGTGGTTGCTCGGCGGGGTGGGTGGAGGGAGCTGTCTGCCGATTTCGGCGAGACGTTCCTCGCTCGCCCGAGACAGTGCCCGTTTTCGGGCATGAGCGGGACCCTTGCGTCTCCCGCTGTCGGTGCCGTCCATGACCCTCACGCTAAGTCCGCCGTGGGCGGCGTGGGGAGCCATTCCGCCCAGGCCGCCGGAACCGATGACGATCCAAGCCGGTCCAAGGTGGACGTGATGGCCTCCTCGCCGCACGGCCGGCGCTGCCGGCTCGGCGGGAGTCGGCAGTAGTGTCAGCCGCGATGCCCGCACCACCCCTGTGGCCCGCCCGAGGAGGCAGGTAGCTCCATGCCCGGCATGGGTCGCTCGCTGCAGACGGGCAACTCACTCATCGTGTCGGCGTTCCACACCGCGCTCTTTCACCAGCTGCTGATCGTGTTGTTGGTCGTGGCCCTGTGCGCGATTGGTTTCAACGTCGTCCGGACGGTGCAGTACCGGCGGCTCCGGGCCGAGGGACGCACCTCCTTTCCCGTGGCTCGGGCGACGACCGCCGAGCCGCTCGCGCGTCGAGTCGTGCGGATCGGGTTCGCGTGCCTGTGGATCCTCGATGGCTTGTTGCAGCTGCAGTCGTCGATGCCCCTCGCACTTCCATCGGGTGTCATCCAACCCTCGGCGAGCTCCTCGCCGTCGTGGGTTCAGCACGTGGTCAACAGCGGGCTCACGATTTGGTCCGATCATCCCGTGGAGGCGGCCGCGGCCGCTGTCTGGATCCAGCTCGGGCTGGGTATCTGGCTTCTCGTCGCGCCGCGTGGACGGTGGTCGCGCTTCGGGGGTCTGGCCGGCGCGGGCTGGGGGCTTGTCGTCTGGGTGTTCGGCGAAGCCTTTGGTGGCATCTTCGCTCCGGGCCTTACGTGGCTGTTCGGGGCACCGGGCGCCGTTCTCTTCTATTGCGCGGGCGGCATTCTCGTCGCGCTGCCTGAGCGCGCGTACCGCTCGGCGCGGCTCGGGCGCGCGATCCTCGCTCTGGGCGGCATCTTCCTGATCGGCATGGCGGCCCTCCAGGCCTGGCCCGGCCGGGGGTACTGGCAAGGCCGCGGCGGCACGTTGACGACCATGGTGCAAGCGATGGCACAGACATCCCAACCGCGGTTCCTCTCGTCCTGGCTCGGCTCGTTCGGCTCGTTCGTGGCGGCGCACGGGTGGGGCGTCAACCTGTTCGTCGTGGTGTCGCTGGCGGGCATCGGGATCGTGTTCTTGAGCGGCCGACCGAAACCTGTCCTCGTGGCGCTCATCGCCTTCGGCGTCTTGAGCCTCGCCGATTGGGTGCTCATCGAGGACCTCGGATTCCTGGGAGGAGTTGGCACGGACCCCAATTCCATGTTGCCCATGGCGCTGTTCTTCGTGACGGGCTACGTGGCGCTGGTGCGGATCCCCCTTGCGACTGAGGTCGACGCGCCAAGCCCGGCCCTCGTGCAGGGCGACACCGACACGTCCGCAGAGACCGCCGCGCCGGGTCCGGCGGCACAGGCCCCGTGGTGGGAACGAGTCTCGTTCCCCGACGTCATGCGCACCGCCGCGGTCGTTGCCGCGCTCGGCATCGTGCTGATCGGGACTGCCCCCATGGCACTGGCCGCGGTCAACCGGCAGGCCGACCCGATCCTCACTGAGGCGCTGGACGGCACGCCGAACACGCTTGACCTGCTCGCCCCGTCATTCCATCTGATCGACCAGCACGGCCGTCCTGTCAGCCTGGCCAGTCTGCGCGGCCATGTCGTCGCGCTGGCCTTCCTCGACCCCGTGTGCACCTCGGACTGCCCGCTCATCGCGCAGGAACTCCGTCAGGCCGATCAGCAGCTCTCCGCCCAGTGGGGTCACGTCGACTTCGTCGCCATCGTGGTCAACCCGATCTACCGTTCGTTGTCGTTCACCAACGAGTTCGACCGCCAGGAGGATCTCACCCATCTTCCCAACTGGTACTACCTCACCGGTTCGGTGCCGGCCCTGCAGCGGGTGTGGGACTCGTACGGCGTGGAGGTGCAGACGGTCGCCAACGGGGCCATGGTGGCCCACAGCGAGCTCGCCTACGTGATTGACGCGCGTGGGATCGAACGCGACGCCCTCATCGATGATCCGGGACCAACCCAGGTCTTCGCGTCGTCGTTCTCCTCGTTGCTCACGAGTCGGATCGACCAAGTCCTCAATTTCGTGAGAATTCGCGTGCCGCGCCAGTCGGCACTGCGCACGACGGCTGCGTGTCTGCTCGTCTGTATCGTCGGCGTCGCTGTCGGCGCCACGCCGGCGTCGGCGTCGCCGACGGCCGTGCCACTCTCGAGTGCCGTCGAGACGCCGACCGGCTCGTGGGCGGTCCTGCCCATGGGGCTGCTGTCTGAGCCGTTGAACACGTTCTGGCAAGTGCTCCACGCCGGCCAGGGGTCGTCGCAGTGGTCGGTGGTCACGCCACAGGGCGTCGCGGACAACGGAGGGCTCGTGATCGGCGCGTCCGCCATCTCAGCAGTGGTCGGCACGTTACCCAGTCAGCTCCTCCGGTTCTCGCCCCTCTCGGCGAGCGCCGACGGCGGGACGACCTGGAACCCGGTGTTCCTCCCGGGCGGCCTGGCGGCGCGTCCCGACGCCCTGGCCGACGCCGGGAGCACGAAGGGGGGATCGCTGGCCATCGTGGGCACCACCGTCCTGCGCGCCCGGCCGGGCCTGGCATCGTGGTCGTCCCTCGTGTCGTTGCGCACGCTGGCACCGTTGGCGCCGCGCTGCGGCGCCAACGGGCTCGACGCAGTCGCCGTGGCACCGACCGGCGCCCCGTTGGTCGCCACCGGGTGCCGGCACGGGGGAATTCTGGCCGTGTTCACGCGTTCGGGGAGATCCTGGACGCAAGCGGGAACCGACCTACCCCGGGGCTTAGCAGGACGGAGCTCGAGTGTGCTCCGACTCGAATCGGGCGCAGCGGTGACCACGGCGCTCGTCGCCGCCGGTCGGGGCGGCCATGATGCGCTGGCCGCGCTCTGGCAGCGGGCCGGCCACTGGACTGCGTCGGTCCCGCTTGGATTGTCTTCCAACTCGTCGCTGCTGGCGTCGTCCGTCGGCACGAGCGGGACAGTGACGGTCGTCCTAGGGCCAAAGAGCGCGCCGATGGGCTACGACCTCGTGCCCGGTGGCGCCTGGACTCGTCTCCCCGCGTTGCCTCCGGGCACGACCGCGCTCGGCCCGTTCGAGACCGGTATCGGTCAGGGCGGCCCCTCCCTCGACGCGTTCACCGTGGCGAGGACGGAACTCGGCGTGTATGCGCTGACCCCGGCGGGTACGACGTGGGTCAAGGTCCAGAACACCCAGGTCCCGTTGGCCTACGGCTCGTCGAGTTAGCGCAACCATGGGGCCGGACCGGCACCCGGGCTACGGTGACCCAACATCCTGCATTTGAGGGAGCGGGCCAGTGAGTTACGTCCTTGACAACTGGAGCTTCGACCCCTTCATCATCGTGGTGACCCTGCTCGTCGTGCTCCACGAAATGGGCCTGGCCAACCTGCGTCGTCGCTCGATCACGGCGCGAACGCGCAAGCGCCGTCGCAACTCCCTCTTCTTCTACGGGGGCCTTGCCCTCCTGTTGCTCACCGTCACGTCGCCGATCGACTACTGGTCCGACGATTACTTCTTCGTGCACATGATCGAGCACATCCTCATCGCGTTCTTCGCGCCGATCCTCATCGTGGCCGGCGCGCCCTGGCTGCCGCTTCTCCACGGCCTGCCGGTGAGGCTGCGGCGACGCGTGGTGCGTTTCTTCTTGCTCGGCCGCTTCTCGCAGGGGCTGCGTGCCGCCGGGCGCTTCATCGTCGACCCTTGGACGGCGCTCGTCTCGTTCAACGTCGTCATGGTGGTCTGGCACTTCCCTGCCCTCTTCGACTACGCCGAAGAGAACCAGGCCGTTCACATCGGACTGATGCACTCGAGCCTGTTCGTGACCGGGGTCCTCTTCTGGCTTCAGATCATCCCGTCCTACCCCTTCCGCATGAAGGCGTCGGCGCTCTGGCAGATCGGGGCCATCATCTCGACGAACGTCGTCATGTTCCTCCTGGCCATGGCGATGTCGATCTTCTCCGACACGAGCTGGTACTCGGTGTACGCCAACGTGCCGGGGGTGACGCTGTCGCCCTACGCCGATCAACAGATCGGTGCCGCCATCTTGTGGGTGTGCGGGGACTTCTGGGCCGTTCCGGCGCTGATCGTGACCGTCCGGCGCGCCTTGGACGACAAGGAGGGGTTCTCACTCAGTGTGGATCGCCTCTTGCGCCGTGACCCGGGCCCACCGCTCGAGGCATTCCGCCAACCGGCCGAGCGGGTGCCGCCCGGCTGAGCCCGCCGGCACCGGTCTGGTCCGATGCGTCCGGTATTCGTCCCGGGCAGCCAGCGTTGCAGCATTTTTCCGTCGTGGACGGCGGAATGATTGACGGCGCAGTAAAGGAATCGTAACGTCGCAGTAGAGCTGTTTTTGAGACTCTGCTGGGTCTTGGAGCTTCGGGAGGGATCCATGAGCTTGGCGTGGAAGGTGACCGTCACGGTTGTCCTCTTCGCCATCTGTGCCGCAGCCGCAGTCATCCTGATCGTCGCCCTCCTCGGCACCCCGCCCGTCGTCGCCTACAGCTCCTCGGCGCCGGGCCAGCCTGTGGCAGTCACGCTCCAGTCCGTCGGGTCCTATGGTTCGGCTCCCCACCCGACCTGGGTGTCGTACCTCGTCCGGTCGCCTCAGGGGCAGTGGGTCCATACGACCGTGTTTCAGGTGCCCCAGCACACCCGGATCAACTTCACGATCTACAACTACGACTCGGGAAGCCCGCTGCGGAACCAGCAACTCGGCCAGGTCACGGGTACCTACGGCAACGTCGCCACCCTCAACGGGAAGCCGTTCCGGGTGATCAATTCGAACGCGGGGAACGGCGTGGGGCACACCTTCTCCATCCCGTCGCTCGGCGTGAGCGTCCCGCTCTATGGCAACAGCTCGAACGCCAACCTCTGCGCGGCGGCCCCCTGCACCACGAAGTCGCCCTACAAGATCGTCAGGTTCTCCATCACCAGCCCCGGCCCCGGCGACTACCGGTGGCAGTGCTTCGTCCCGTGCGGGCTCGGTTTCCTCTACGGCAACGGTGGGCCGATGTCGACGCTCGGCTACATGGCCGGCTTCATGAAGGTGGTGGCGTGAGCGACACGCAGGCGGCGGGCGCCACGCCGACGCCCGCCACGACCGAGCGGATGGCCGCCCCCGATCAGACCCACCACTGGTGGCGACTGATCGCCATCTGGGTCGTGCTCTCGGCCATCGCCGACCCGCTTTTCTATTACCTGGCCGGGCCACACATGCCGCCCGGCACCATGACCGACGTCGCCCAGGGCGCACAGTTCGACTTCAACGTGCTGATGGTCTGCGCAATCCCGGTCGTGCTCGCCGTGTGGATCTACCTGCTGTACGCCGTCATCACGTGGAGGGCGTCGCGGGGCGGCCCCGAGCCTGTCGGGGGCCCGGCGGCGCGAGGCCATCTCGCCCTCCAGGTCGGCTGGATCGTCAGCACCTCGGTCCTGGTCATGTTCCTGTTCGGCTTCGGCACCTACGAGCTGGTGCAACCGGAGGGCGCTGGCGGCGGCGAGGGCGCGAGCCCCATCTGGACGCCGGCCTCCAAGACGATCCTGCCGATCCAGGTCATCGGACAGCAGTGGAAGTTCACCTATCGCTACCCCACCTTTGGCGGCTTCGAGACGGACGAGCTCGTCGTCCCCAACGACACCACCATCCAATTCAACGTCACGTCACTCGATGTGATCCACAGCTTCTGGGCGTACCAGCTCGGCGTGAAGGCCGACGCCAACCCGGACTACAACAACGTGGCGTACGCGACGACCCAGCAGCTCGGCTCCTTCGTCGTTCGCTGCGCGGAGCTGTGTGGCATCTGGCATGGCGCCATGTACAACTACGGAGAGGTCGTGACCAAGCAACAATTCGAGGGCTGGGCCACGCTGACCGCGGCCCGGCTGCGCCACAACACCGCGCTGCTGCCGCCGTATCGCCTGACGTACACGCCCGACGCGAACGGTGCCGACGGTGGCTACTACCCCGACAGCGTCGATCCCTACTCGAAGATGGAGCAGTACGGCGCTCCGCAGGCCCACGGGGCCGGCTGACATGAGCGCGCATCACCGCGGACCAAGACAACACCAACCTGCCGAGACGAGGGTGCACCGGTATGGCGATTGACACCACCCAGGTCGACGAGTTCGAGTACCCGGGCGAGGAGGACGTCGGCGAACAGCCCCCCCTGGTGCCGCCATGGCGCCGCTCGGCCTGGCTGCGCCCGCACGTGCTGTGGGCCATGGCGGGCGCCGTCGTCGGCTACCTGATCGGCCACTGGCTCGGCAACGTCATCGCAAGCGGGTACACCCAAGTCCAGGACACCGGGCAGAACGACGTGGCCATCGTGCTCGGCCTGGTGCTCGGAGTGGTCGGTTGGATGGCCGGCATCGGCGGGCTCACCTATCCGCTGGCCAAAGTCCTGGGGCACGAGCCGATCCCGATGCCGCCCGAGAAGAGTTGGGTGCGCTACTTCCGCATGACGGACGACCACAAGGTGGTGGGCTACCAGTACGCCGTCGGCGTGCTGCTGTTCCTCTTCACCGGCGGGCTGCTCGCCATGCTCATCCGCACCGAGTTGCTCAGCCCGACCAGCCATGTGTTCGGTCCCGGGGTCTACATCGCGATCGTCAGCGAGCACGGGACGATCATGATGATGATGGCCTCCTCCGCGGTGGTGGGGCCGCTCGGAAACTGGCTCGTCCCGCTCATGATCGGCTCCCGGCGCATGGCCTACCCGCGGGTCGAGTCCTTCTCGTTCTGGATCTTCGCCGCCGGCTACCTCGTGATTGTCGAGCGCGCTGCTCTTCGGCGGCTTCCCGACAGGGTGGACGGGCTACGCCCCGCTGCAGACGCAGTCGTCCGGAGGGATGGATTCGTATCTCGTCGGGTTCGGGGTGATTGGCATCGGGATGATCTTGGCCGGCTTCAACCTCGCCGCCACCATCATCAACTACCGCGCGCCCGGCATGACCTGGGGCCGGGTGCCCATCTTCGTGTGGGGCATCCTCGCCACCACCGCGCTGCTCACACTGGCCACGCCCACCTTGGTGGTGGCCTGCCTCACCGGGATCCTCGACCGCACGGCAGAAACGGCGTTCTTCGTGAACGAGCACGGCGGCAGCAGCTTCCTGTGGCAGAACCTCTTCTGGTTCTTCGGACACCCAGAGGTCTACATCATGGCCCTGCCCGGGTTCGGCATCGTGATGGAGCTCCTCCCGGTCTTCACCCGCAAGCCGCTCTTCGCGTACCGGGTGGCCGCGGCCGGAATGCTCGGCGTTGCGCTGCTCTCGTTCTTCGTCTGGCAGCACCACTTGTTCCAAAGCGGCATCAACCCCGACATGCGACCGTTGTTCATGCTGACGACGGAGCTCATCTCCATCCCGACCGGCTTCTTGTACCTCGTCACCCTCGGCACCCTCTGGAAGGCCAAAATCAGATTCGACACCCCGATGCTGTTCTGTCTCGGCATGCTGTTCAACTTCTTGATCGGCGGCGTGACCGGCGTGTTCCTCTCCGACGTCCCCGTCAACGTGACTGTGCACGGGAGCTTCTTCGTGTTGGCCCACTTCCATTACACGATCATGGGAGGCCTTATCTTCGCCCTCTTTGCCGGGTTCTACTACTGGTTCCCCAAGATCACGGGCAAGACGATGAACCGCAAGCTGAGCAAGTGGCACTTCTGGACCTTCTTCGTCTTCTTCAACCTCACGTTCTTCCCCATGTTCTTGATTGGGATCTTGGGCCAGCCCCGGCGTGTGTTCGAGTACGCAAGCAACCTGCAGACCCTGAACGACATCGCGAGCTTCAGCGCCTACTTCCTGGGCGCCTCGTTCCTGCTCTTCATCGTGAACTTCATCTGGTCGATCTACCTGAACCCGCACCCGGCGCCGCAGAACCCATGGAACTCGCTCGGCCTGGAATGGCAGACGCCCACACCGGTGCCCTGGTACAACTTCGACCGCATCCCCGTCATCATGAACGACCCCTATCACTACGGGGAGCCGAACGCGGCGCCCGTGGCAGACCTGGGGCGAGTCATGGCCACGGTGGGTGCGCCGGGCGAACCGGTCGGGTCGGGCGAACCGCTCGGACCGGACGAAGCTGGGGGCATCGAACGCGGCGGTGATCCGCGCCCGCCGATGGAGTGAGCGAGGAGGCCATGGCACAGCAACCGGTCGACAACGAACAGTTCGAGAGCTTCCCCGAACTCAAGGAGACGCCGGAGGAGATCGCGTTCGAGCTACGCGCCCAGGAAGGCGCGCTCTGGACCGGGAGCCGGCTGCTCATCGGCATCTTCGCCTTCGCGTTCGCCGCGCTGGCCTTCGCCTACTTCTACCTGCGCTCGGCGAACAACGAGGATCTGTGGCGGCCGGGAGGCATCACCGCACCGACCGGTATCGGTGCCGCCATTTTCGCGGTCACGGTGGCCAGCGCCCTGCTCGTCCAGTTCGGAGAGCGACGCTTCCGGATCAACGAGACGCTGGACTGGCAGGTGGCGGGATGGACGGCCGTGGCGGGTGGCCTCCTCGCCGTCGGACTCCAGATCTGGCAGCTCACCGAGCTGCCCTTCTTCCCGGGCTCGAGCGGCTACGCCTCGTGCTTCATCGCGTGGGGGGCGATGAACATCGGGCTCCTGCTGAGTGGGACCTACTGGATCGAGACGATCCTCGCCCGCGAGCTCCGATTGCGACGGGCGATGGCGCAGGACGGCGGCGCCAGCACCTCGGCCCTGCCGGTGGCCCGGCTGCTCCGCGTCAACCTGAACGGCTGCACCTACTTCTGGGGCTTCATCGGGCTGCTGGCGACGTTCTTCTGGGTACTCTTCTATGTCATCTGAGCCCAGAGGAGGGTGTCCGTGATCGCTGACCTTGCCGGAACCCAGGCTCTCACCTTCGCCATCCCGATCGGGACCCTCACCCTCGTGTGCCTCTGGGGCTTTTTCGTGCGCCGGCCCACGAAGCGCCGCCAGACGAGATGAGCACCGGGGCTGCCGAGCGGCGGCCCCACCCACGCCGTCCGACCTGGCGGACCGGTTGTCTGCTGGCGGCGCTCGTCGTCTCCGTCCTCGTTTTGGTCCCCCCGCTCGGCACCCTGGCGCGCCGCGCCGAGTACGCAGCCGCACTGCAGTTCTCGCTCTTCGCCATCGCCGTGCCGGCGCTCGTCGCACTCGGCGCTCCCTGGAGGTCGCTCGGCTTTGCGGGCAGCGGGGCGCCCGGGGAGCGGCCCCGCCCGGCCGACCGGCTCGCCGACCGACGACGGCGCCATCGAGAGCTGCCGTGGTCCCTCGCCTTCATAGCCTGCGACCTCGGCGTGGCGATCGCCTGGCACACTCCGGGCGCGGTGAGCAGTGTGGCCACCCACGGTTGGCTCGCGCTCGTCGAAGCCGTCGTCCTGCTCGTCTTCGGGCTCGGGTTGTGGCTCGAGCTGGTCTCGTCCCCCCCGCTCGCGCCGCGTTCAGGGCACCTCCGCCGGGCGGTGCTGGGCGCCGCCTCCATGTGGGTGTTCTGGATCCTCGCCTACGTCACGGGGTTGTCGAACCGCGGCTTTTACCAGAACTTCCCGCACGTGACCGGAAGCCTCAGTGCCGCGGCCGACCAGCAGATCGCCGCCGCGGTGCTCTGGGCGGTGGCTGCCGCGACGTTCGTGCCGGTCATCTTCTGGAATGCGCTCACCTGGCTGCAATCGGAGGAGGACCCCGACACCGAACTCCAGACGCTGGCTCGTACCGAACGACGCCGCGGGACGGCCCCGTTCACACCACCCAAGCAAGGAGGAGCCTCGCCTGCGCCGTGATCTCAGCCGGGAGAGGACGTCGCGGTCGCCGTGGACGCCTCCGACGGCAGGTCCACCTCCTGCAGCCGGGTGTCGAGGTCACGGTCGGCGGCACTCTCCTCGGCCAGGCCGGTGAGGCGGTCCGACGCGAGCTGGTCCTCCTCCTTCTTGAGGTTCCTGGACACGGCTGCGTCTTTCGGGTCACTCAGCAGCGTCTGCACGTCTTCGATCGCCCGTAACCCGTCCGACGTGGTCCACAGCGTGGCCGTGGCCACGAGGTCGCCCAGCTGCTTGCCGGCCGCGGTGCTGGGTACCTGGATGTTGGTCAAGTCGAAGGTGCTCTCGTTGGTGAACGAACATGCGGATTCGTCGTCGCTCAGGAGCCCGGGCGTCGGGGCACGCTCAGCCGCGGTCAGCTCGTGCTCAACCTGGAGCGTCCAGATTCCCAGAGCCTGGTGGACGGCGTAGGCACACGGCTGCAGATCCGAGTTCAGCTCGCTCATCACGCTGCTCTCCGCGCTGATGTCGCTCGCCCGTGTCGTCGGTGTGGGCAGATCGGATATCACGGCGATCAACACGACCACGACGACCGCGACGGCGATGGACGCGCTGCGGTGACGCTGCCAAATGGGCTGCTTCTTCTTGGAGTCGGGTGCGACGTCGGTTGTCGTCACTGCCCGACCAGCTTTCCGGCGTAGGTGGCGATGCCCCGGGCCCAGCGTGCCTCGCTCGACGCCGCCAGGCTGAACGTTCTCGCTGGGCTCTCGTTCGCGAACGGCGTCGCCTGGTAGCGCACGCGCCCCTGCGGGTCGAGGAAGTCCATCACGTCGCTGTGGTCTTCCAAACCGCTCTTGGTGTTCACCGAGATGGACACGCCGTAGGCCTTCCAGACCGGGTTGATGGA
Source organism: uncultured Acidimicrobiaceae bacterium (assembly GCA_963725895.1). Classification (GTDB taxonomy): domain Bacteria; phylum Actinomycetota; class Acidimicrobiia; order Acidimicrobiales; family RAAP-2; genus Bog-473. The sequence goes on from CAVSAJ010000001.1 coordinate 1,552,950, forward strand.
AGTCAGCGGACCCGTGACCAAGACCCAGTTGGACAGCGCGCTAAGCCCTGTCCCGCTCATGGCCGGCGTCTCGGGCGCAGGTGTGAGGGCGGAAGGGTCGGTGTTGACCGTGACGAACTCGACATCGCCCGACCGGGCACCCAAGTCGGCGTCGGCCTGCTCGATCTCGGACGCCAACACCGGGCAGATGTCGTTGCAGGGCGCATTGAAGAAGGTCAACACCTCGACCCGCGGCGGCTGTGCCGGCACCGACACCGGCTGGCCCTGCTGGTCCGTCAAGGTGAACGGCGTGGCCGATCGTCCCCTGGGCGAGCTGAGCCCCATGAACGAGGCCAGCGACGCGCCCACCGCGCGGTCGGGGGCTGGCGGCGCCGGCGTGTCGGCGGGCACCGTACGGACGGGGCTCGGTGCCGTCGTCGTGGTGACCGACGTGGGGTTCAGGCCAGCCGAGCTGAAGACGTGCTCCACGAGCAGGCCGCCCAGGCTCAACGTGAGGGCGGCCCCGAGCAACCACCAAACGAAGTGGGTCGGGACGGGTGGGGCGCCCTGCGCCAGTGCGGCCGCGCGGTCGATCTCGGGTGGAGTGGGCGCCCCGTCCCCGTCGGATCCTTTCTCGATTGGTGCGGCGGGCGCACCCCCCTCTGTCTCGACGGGGCCGCTCATCGGCTCAACGGCCTCCCTCGAGACGCCGGACCCAGCGTTCGAGCGACGCCACGGTCTGCGGTCCCAGTGCGGCACCGACCACGCGACCGTCGGCGCCCACGAAGTAGCTGACCGGCAGCGCGTTGATGAGATACCTGGTCGCCACCTTGGCGCTGGAGTCGAGTCCCACCGGATACGTGGCATGCGCAGCAGCGAGCAGTCGCGTCGCCGTGGCGTCGGAGCTCTCGTTCGAATCCACTCCGACGACCGCGACGTGACCGACACTGCCGCGGGCCACCGTGGCCACCGCGTCCAACTCCTTCCGGCAGTCCGTGCACCATGAAGCGAAAAAGTTGAGGATGACCGGCGTGCCATGGAAGGCGGACAGCGACACTGCGCCTCCGCCGCGGAGCGCCGGCAAGCTGAAGGCTGGCGCCGTCGTGCCGGGTTTGAGCGTGGGCGGCGGTGGCGACTCGAGCGCTGCGGTTCCCGGCGTCGCCGGCTGCGACGGCCCCCGCACGATCACGAACACGACGAAACCGACGAGGCCGGCGCCCGCCGCCACGGCCACCCACTTGAACGCCCGGTCCTTGGATCTTGGCCGGCCGCCGGCCGGGCGCGGCGCGGGATGCTCCCGCTCGTGCGCCTGCACCGAGCCCCCGGCATCCACCCTGCTCACGCTAGCCAGGGCAACCCTTTCCGGTAGGTCGAGCCCACCCCTCCGGGCCTCACCATTCGGCCTGGCGATTGGACGGCTCGACCTTTTCGCGCTCGCGCAGGCGCTCCGCCCTCATCTCGGGGTCCTCGTGGATGAGGTGCCACCACCCCGCGAGGGCGATGCCGGCAAAGACCGGCCACTCGAACGTGTAGAACCAGCTGAGCGTATTGCCGCCGAGCGCCCGCCCCGCCTGCCACCACGTCGCCGCCACGCAGCCCGCCACCACGAACAGGACCGCGACGTGGAGGAGCAGCGCTCGCGGAGAGAGCCAACGGCATCTCATTGGTAGTCAGGGGCGCGGTGCCAATGCAGGCCCGGTTCCCCATCCCCCTTTCAATCCGTGCATGCGGTTTTCCCGCACACGGCTTTCCGATGGACTTCTAGACATGGTTACGCAGCTTTCGGGTAACGGATAGTGCCCATGAGCTGGTGCAGGCCCTGGTCGTGGAACCAGGTGCGGCTCCACGTATTGGCCTGGCCCGGCCGCAGGTTGCGGCCGCGCTTTTTGATAAGCAAGCGTTGTAGGCGCCACCACACGTAACGGTCCAGGGCGATGCACTTGAACGTCGCATTCCCAGTGCGGAAGTAGTTGCCCCATCCCCGGAGGAATCGGTTGAGACGTGCGATGACGTCTTCTAACTGCCTTCGGACCTGGCTTCGAGCGGTGAGGGCCTTGACTCTGGCTCGGGCACGCTTCATGGACCGCACCGAGGGCCAGCGGTGGAGGTAGTAACAGATGATCCGCTTTTGCTGCCAGAGCTTGCCGGACATGCGGGCACGAAAATGGCACCCGAGGAAGTCGAAGCCTTCCTTGCCCTCTCGGAGGTCGACCATTCTGGTCTTGTCCAGGTGAAGGCGCAGACCGAGGTCACCCAGCAGGGTCGGTGCCCGACGCCGAGCTTCTTCGGCCTGTTCTTGGGATCGGCACAGCACCACGAAGTCGTCGGCAGAGCGGACGACTTCTCCGGTGCCACGCTCGGCCCAAGCCCGGTCGAATGCGTGCAGGTAAACGTTGGCCAGAAGGGGTGAGATCACCCCGCCCTGGGGCGTCCCCGTGACCGACTCGGTGAGCACACCATTGTCCACCACCCCTGCTTGCAGCCACTGTCGCAGGAGCTTGAGCACCCGTCGGTCCGACACCCGCTCGGCGACCAGATTGAGCAAGCGCTCATGGTCGATGGAGCCAAAGAAGTTCTCGATGTCGGCCTCAAAGACGAAGTGATTGCCTTCGGTGAAGCCGACCCGGAGCCGTTCCATGGCGTCGGTGGCCGAGCGCTTGGGCCGAAACCCAAACGAGCAGTCCAAGAAGTCGGCCTCAAAGACAGGTTCGAGGACGATCTTCGCTGCCTGCTGGCACACACGGTCTGTGACGGTCGGGATGCCCAACGGACGAAAGCTGCCGTCGGGCTTTGGAATCTCCACCCGGCGCACCAGCGCTGGGCGATAGGTGCCTGCACGGAGGCGACGCTGGAGTTCATCGAGCATGCGCTCGACTCCATAGGCCTCCACCGCTGCGATGGTGATCAGATCCACCCCCGCTGCCCCACGATTGGCTCGGACCCGCTCCCACGCCTCTTCGAGAATGTCGTCTCGATAGATGCGGTCACAAAGGGCGTGGAAAGCCCGACCCTTCGACTGCTTGGCCGCAGCCCAGAGCCGGTTCTGGAGGCATCGAACTTTGACGGGGGCGAGATGCTTGCCCTCGGGGAAACTGGACCGGGCGGTCCCGGCCATGCCCTCACTCGTTCCTCTGTCGCCGGCGTGCCCAAAGTCGGGGCCCTTCCCTCCCGCTGGGTTTCTCCCAGCGATCGCCAGTACTACGACCCCGTCGGACTCCCGCTGCGCTCCGCTCGATTTCACCATTGGCTTATACGAGTGGTCTTTGCTGACAAGGCTGCGCAGACGGGTCTCTCCTGTCCCGAACCTGACCGTGTGCACGTGCCGCTCCCCATACCCCGGAGGGACTCGACCAGGGGCATGTCCGGAACGCCAGTCGGTCGAATGCTGCCTTCGCCGTGACATGAGCGGCTCGGCTCCCTCGGTGTAGAGGTAACGAGGCTGCAGGACTCGGACTTGGTAGTCCTACGGCCCGCGCACTTGCTCCCTCCGAAGAGGCTCTTGACGCCCCGCTCAGCCCGACGCCTCTCGGCGACGGACCGGGGCCTGCTCCTGGGCTCTCCGGCGGTTACCCAGACGGGACTTGCACCCGTAGGTCTGGTCCAGTTTTCAGGACGCACCATGCGGGGAATCGTAGGACCGGCCGGCGGTGCGTTTCTCGGCGTCGGGCGTCACCCTCTTCTCCTCGGGCGCAGCCCGCCGTCCCGCCCATTGCAGCGCACGGGTCGAGGGGCGCACGGTGGGATCGACCTGCACCTGCACGGAAGCTGGGACACTTGCGCACGGACCCGGTGATGATCTCGTGCTCGCCTCGGATGTCTACTCGGCCGTGAGGGCCAGATTCGCCAGCGTGGCCGCCATCTCCTGCTCGGCGTGGGCCGCGCTGTGGTCTCCCATGGCCCGGGCCACGAACGCGAACCATCGCGTGCGGTTGTCCCGCCACGATTCGGTGACCCGGCATCCTGTCTCGGTTGGCTCGAACTCGTAGCGCCAGTTGGCCACCTCGAGCGGGCCGGCGGTCACTGCGAACTCGAAGACCTTCTCCGGTTCACAGGCCACGACCGTGCAGCGACTCGACCAGCGCCGAATCCCGTTGCGGTTATGGCCCTTGAACACGGCTCCGAGTGCCGGCCCACTTGAGCCTTTCACCCACGAGCCGCCCTGGTTCTCCGGAGACCACTCCCCCATCCGTGGCAGGTCTGCCACGAGGTCCCAGACCACCTTGGGCGGCGCGGCGATGTCACGAGAGGCTGCAGTCGGGTACGCCATGGCATCCGACGATATCCAAAGGACGTCCACGCGGGACGGCCTGGGGCAGCCCAAACGGCCGGTTCGACGTCACCGAATCTGCACGTATCGTTCGCGTCCCTGCCACGGTCGTATCGGCATCCGTTCACGTGCCAGTCGTAGGCTCCGAGGAACCAGATGGTCCCGGTTTCGTGCCCGGATGTCTGCTGGGCACGCCAGGAAGGAGAGGGAGATGTCCCAAAGAGACTTCCATACGATGTACCGGCGAGTGCTCACCTTGGGGGCCGTGACGCTTGCCTTCGGCACGGCCGGCCTGCTCGTCGGCCCCGCCACCGTGGGCGCAGCGACTCCATCCCCCACGGCGACCGCTGCCGTCACCAAGGTGCTCACCAATGCCAGTAACGGCACGACGACCGTCGTCACGAAGGGGTGGAGGGTCGTGGTCAAGCTCTCCAGTCGCGACGGGTACGCCTGGACCGAGGCATCCGTTGTCAACGCCAGCCCCGAAGTCGTCCTCAAGAAGGTGTCAGGCCACATCTCGCGCAACGGCTCGTCGACCACGACCTTCGCCGTTGCGGGCTACGGCTCAGCCACTCTCGTGGCGACCGGCACCGCCACGTGCACCGGCACCGTGTGCGTTCCCCTCAGTATCAACTGGAGCGCCAACGTCGAATCCGTGGTCCTCGACCCGCCCGGGCCGACGGGCTGAATGGAGGGCGCTCCATCTTCTCTCCCCTGAGTTGCTCCGCTGCGTGGAGGCGGTCGGGCAGGTAGGAGGCGGTCGGGCAGGTGGGAGGCGGTTGCGAGTGCCTCCCGTGATCCGCCGTGGGGTTACCTTTTCATCACGGCCGTCACCCTTTGATCACATTGGATGAACCGCCCCTGTTGACCAATCCCTGACCGCCGAATACCTTCACCCAAGAGCTACCAGGCGGTTCGGCGAACGGATTCGGCGCTGACGGACCTCACGTCCTCGCTCGGACGTGGTCTCCGGCCTCGCGGAAAGTGGCCTTGGCCCGTGGCGACGTGCGGTCGGACCGACTCGGCTTGTTCGATGATCGGAGACCGGAGGAGGTAGCACGGTGGCAATCACGATGCTGAGGAACAGCGTTCGGATCGGACGGAGGCCGCGATCGATGGTGGCCCGCCGGACCATGTGGCGAATGACCTGTTTGGTGTTGACGACAATGCTGGCGTTCGGTGCTGCCCTCCTGGCGGGGTCCGGTGCCGCGTCGGCGAACTCGGGGACAATCACCGCGAACGGTCCGACGGTCACGGCCACCATCTCGAGTGCGAACGTGCCGGCGACCTTCACCTTCGCGGGCACCTCCGGCGAGGTAGTGACCGTCAGCGCTTCGGGTGGCACCTTCGCGTCCACCTGCGACGTCGACCTTCTTCTCTTGGACCCCAACGGGAACCAGATCGGTTCGGTGAACTGCGTCGGAGTAACATCTGGCTTCATCGGCGAGACTACGCTGCCTGGCGCGGGGACGTACTCGATCGAGCTGGACCCGACCGACAGCGACCTGGGGAGCGTGACTCTCTCCCTGTCGGCCAACCCAGCCAACGGGTCGATCACGATCAATGGCCCGGCGGTCACGTTCACGGCCAGCCACACCGGTCAGGGTCAGGAGTTCGCATTCACCGGGAAAAGGCAAGTCGTGACGGTGTCCGCTTACAACGGCACCTTCCCGAGCAACTGTGACCTCGACCTGGAGCTCCTCGACTCGTCGGGGAACGTGCTGGTAAATGCCGGGTGTGCTTCGACAACGGACTTCATCGGAGAGACGGCGCTCGAAGGGAAGGGGACGTACTACATCGACCTCGTGCCGGAGGGGAACAACATCGGGTCCAACACGGGCAGTGTCACCCTGGCCCTCTCCGCCGAGCCGGCCAACGGGACGATCACCGAGAACGGGACCCCCGTCACGGTCACGTCCACCCATACGGGGACGGGCGCGGACCTCGCCTTTTCAGGTACGGCGGGCCAGGTCGTGACGGTGTCGACCTACAACGGCACCTTCCCGTCCAATTGCGACCTCAGCATGGAGCTCGTGAGCGCCGCCGGCTTGGATCTGGCCAACGGCGGATGCGCGAGCCAGACCGGGTGGATCGGTGAGACGACACTCCCGGGCACCGGTACCTACTCCATTGACCTCTTGCCCGATGCGGCGAACTTCGGTTCCAACACCGGGAGCATCACCGTGGCCGTCTCGGTGGAGCCGGCCAACGGGACGATCACACTGAACGGACCGACCGCGACGGTGACCTCCAGCCATACCGGGACCGGGGAGAACTTCACGTTCAAGGGCAAGACCGGAGAGGTCGTGGAGGCCTCGACCTTCAATGGGACCTTCCCCGCCGCATGCGATCTCTCGATGGTCCTCCTCAGCCCCGGAGGCAATGTCGTGACGAACGCAGGATGCGCGTCCCAGTCCGGCTTCAGCGGCGACGTGACGCTCCCGGCCAAGGGCTACTACACGCTCGAGCTCGTGCCGCTGGGGAACAACATCGGCTCCAACACCGGCAGCGTGCAGCTCGCGCTCAGCGAGAACCCTGCCGCAGGGACGATCACCGCCAACGGGCCGAGCCAGACCCTCACCGCCACCCACACCGGGCAGGGGCAAGACTTCACGTTCTCCGGCACGTCCGGCGAGACGGTGACAGTCTCGACCTCTGGCGGGACGTTCCCGTCCAACTGTGACCTCGACCTTCAGCTTCTCAGCCCGTCGGGCAGCCTCGTCGCCAATGGCAGCTGCGCCGCCCAGTCCGGGAGTACCGGCGCCGTGAAGCTTCCCGGGACGGGCACCTACACCGTCGCGCTGATCTCCCAGGACGTCGACACGGGCTCCAACATTGGGAGCGTGCCGGTGACGCTGGCATCCCCTTGAGCCAGCACGTCTCCCCACGGCGGCACGGGATGGTCGGGCCGCCGAGCGCGAGGCGCGATGGCGCGCTCGGGTCGCCGCCGGGACGGGGTCCGGCGGCGTCGCCTCGCAGTGAATGAGAACGTGTTCTAATCTCGACTCGATGGAGTTCAACCTCGCCGACCTCTTCGAGGCTGCTGTCGACGCCTACCCCGAACGCGAGTACCTGGTCGCCGGCGCGAAGCGGCGCACGTATGCCGAGATGGAGGCGCGGGCAAACCAGCTCGCCCACTATTTGGCCGGGCAGGGGATCGGTCCGGGGGACCACGTCGGGATCTACGCCTACAACTCGGTCGAGTGGGTCGAGTCTGCCTGGGCCGTCTTCAAGTTGCGCGCCATCTGGATCAACATCAACTACCGCTACGTCAAGGACGAACTGCGATACCTGATGGGCAACGCCGACCTGAAGGCGCTCGTCTACCAACAGGAATTCTCGCCGCTCGTCGCCGCGTTGCTTCCCGAACTGCCCGCGATGCAACACCTGCTCGTGGTGGACGACGGCAGCGGCGCCGAGCCGGCACCGGGGTCGGTGCACTATGAGGACGCGCTGGCGGGTCAATCCGAGGCGCGTGACTTCGGGCCCCGCTCGGGCGACGACCTCTACATCCTCTACACCGGAGGCACCACAGGTATGCCGAAAGGCGTCGTGTGGCGACACGAGGACGTCTTCTACGCGCTCGGCGGCGGCACCGACCCCGTCACCAACGATCGTGTCACCGACCCGGGCACGATGGTGCGCAAGGGGGAGGGCGGTCCGACGGTTCACCTCCCGGTGGCGCCGCTCATGCACGGCGCCACCCAATGGGCCGTGATGGGTCAGAGCTTCGTCGGCTCCAAGATCGTCCTCCTGGCCAAGTTCGACCCACGCGAGGTCTGGCGGCTCGTCGGTGAAGAGCGAGTCAACTCGGTCATGATCACCGGCGACGCCATGGGCAAGCCGTTGGTCGAGACGCTCTCGGAGCCCGGCGGCGACTTCGACCTGTCCTCGCTGCTCGCCGTCGTCTCCTCGGCCGCCCTCTTCTCGGCGCCCGTCAAGGACCAGTTCTTCGAGCGCCTGCCCAACCTCCTCATCACCGACGCCATCGGGTCCTCCGAGGGTGGCAACAACGGCCTGACCGTGGTCACTGCCGGCAACACGGCGATGAAGAGCGGCCCGACCGTACGCCTGCTGGGCAAGACCGTCGTCTTCGACGAGAACCTCGAGCTGGTGGAGCCCGGGTCGGGCGTGATCGGAAAGATCGCCCGCTCCGGCGACATCCCCCTGGGCTACTACAACGACCCGAAGAAGACCGCCGAGGTGTTCGTCGACGTGCGGGGGACGCGTTACGTGATGCCGGGCGACTACGCGACGGTCGAGGCCGACGGGTCGATCACGTTGCTCGGACGGGGATCGATCGTCATCAATTCGGGGGGCGAAAAGATCTTCCCCGAAGAGGTGGAGTCGGCCGTGCGCTCGCATCCTGACGTCATGGACGCCATCGTGTGCGGCGCCCCCGACGAACGATGGGGCCAGACGGTGGCGGCAATCGTGGAGCCGCGACACGGGCACGAGGCGCCGTCGCTCGAATCGATCCAGGAGCGGTGCCGTGAGTTCGTCGCCGGCTACAAGGTACCCCGCCGTCTCTTCGTGGTGGACCGGGTCGAGCGCTCGCCCTCGGGGAAGCCCGACTACACCTGGGCCGCCGAAATCGTCGGGGCCGGCTGAACGCAGGAACAGAGGCCGGACAGCGACGAGCGAGACGAAAACACACCGGAACCACAACGATGGTTGTCGACCGCGGTGCCCGCCGGATACGGTGCGCGAATCGGTCGGAGCATGAGCAAGCACGTGCGCCTCGGACGCCGGCATCAGCAGCGATGGCGCCGCGTGTCCGCTTCGCGGCGTGCGCTCGGCGCACCGCTGCTCGGTTCGTGTCTCTTCGCCTTCGGCCTGGCCCTCACGATGCAGCCGGCCTCTGCCACAGGCGCGCCCCGCGTGGATGCCACCTCGAGTTGGACGGTGTACCACGGGAACCCGCTGGGCGCCGGGGTCGACACCTCCGGCGTCACCTTCAACCCGCCCAGCCCGGCCTGGACCTCTCCCGATCTCGACGGCCAGGTCTACGGTGAGCCGCTCGAAGCCACCGGACGCGTCTTCGTGGCGACCGAGAACAACACGATCTACGCGCTGGCGGCCGACAGTGGCACCGTCTTGTGGTCGACCCATCTGGGCACCCCGGTGCCATCGGGCGACCTCCCGTGCGGCGACATCAGCCCGACGGTGGGCATCACGGGCACACCGGTCGTCGACGTGGCCCGGGGCGAGGTCTTCGCCGTGGAGGACGAGCTTGCCGGCGGTGCCCCGGACCACGTCCTCGTCGGGCTCAATCTCTACACCGGCACCGTGCTGCTGGAGGAGCCCGTGAATCCGCCGGGACAAGACCCGGCGGCGATCCTGCAGCGAACGGGACTGAACCTCAGCAACGGCAACGTCGTCTTCGGCTACGGCGGCAATGACGGGGACTGCTCGACATACAGCGGCTGGGTCGTCTCGGTGCCCGAGGGCGGCGGCACCCCCGGCTACTACCAGGCGGTGCCGATCGGCCACGACGGTGCAGTCTGGATGGGCGGTGCTGCGCCCGAGGTCGACGCGGCCGGCAACATCTGGGTCGCCACAGGGAACGGCTCCTCGTCGATGCCCTACGATTTCAGCGACTCGGTCCTCGAGCTGTCGCCTGGGCTGGCCCGCACGCAGTACTTCGCGCCCGACACATGGCAGAACGACAACGCACACGATTTGGACCTCGGATCGAGTTCGCCGGCGCTGCTCTCGAACGGGACCGTCCTCCAGGTCGGCAAGTCGTCCACCGCGTACCTGGTGAACCAGGCCGACCTCGGCTCCATCTCCCATCCGACACAGATGTCGGTCTGCGGCAGCGACGCGGACGGCGGTGACGCGATAGCCGGGACGGTGGTCTATGTCCCTTGCGGCAGCGGGGTGCAGGCGGTCCAGACGAGCCCTTCGCTCAGTTCGCAATGGCAGACCTCCAGCGGGGCCGACGGCCCACCGATCTTGGCGGGCGGCCTGGTGTGGTCGATCGGCGGCTCCACCCTCTATGGCCTGGATCCAGCCAGCGGGGCGGCCGTCTGGACCGAGTCTGTCGGTGGGGAGGCCAATCACTTCCCCACACCGTCGGTGGGTGATGGACTCCTCCTGGTCCCGAGCACGAACCAGGTGTACGCCTTCTCCGGCTCGGCAGGGATTCCCGGCCCGCCGTCGGCCCCACCACCGGCGCCGCCGAATTCGTCCTATTGGCTGGTCGCGTCGGACGGCGGGATCTTCACGTTCGGGAATGCCGGCTTCTACGGCTCGGCCGGGGGCCTGCCACTGGTCCGGCCCGTCGTCGGGATGGCCCCGACCGCCTCGAAGGCCGGCTACTGGTTGGTGGCCTCCGACGGCGGCATCTTCAGCTACGGCGACGCCGCCTTTCACGGCTCCATGGGAGGCCGGCGTCTCAACGCACCGATCGTCGGCATGGCCGCAACGCCTGACGGCGGCGGGTATTGGGAGGTCGCCTCCGACGGCGGCATCTTCAGCTTCGGCGACGCCTCGTTCTATGGCTCCATGGGCGGCAAGCCGCTCAACGCGCCCATTGTCGGGATGGCCACCACCCGCGACGGACTGGGGTACTGGTTGGTGGCGTCCGACGGCGGCATCTTCAGCTTCGGCGACGCCGCCTTTCACGGTTCCATGGGCGGCACGCACCTGAACAAGCCGGTTGTGGGCATGGCGGCGGCACCCGACTCGCTCGGTTATTGGATGGTGGCCTCCGACGGTGGCATCTTCGACTTCGGCGACGCCGCCTTCTTCGGCTCGGCCGGCAGCCTGTCGCTGAACCGGCCCATCGTCGGCATGGCACCGACACCCGGCGGCTCCGGGTACTGGCTCGCCGGGTCCGATGGGGGCATCTTCACCTATGGGGCGGCCAACTTCTACGGCTCCGAGGGTGGCGTGACCCTCAACAGGCCCGTCGTCGGCGTGGCCTCGGCCAGCTGAGCCACCGGCGGACAGCTACCCTCGGGCCGGTGACGATCGACAACGATGAAGACCTCGCGGGGTTGAGCCAGGTGGCCGCTGTCGTGCGCGAAGCCCGGAACGCGATGGTGAGCTCCGTGACCCCGGGCATCACGACGGGCGAGCTCGATGCCGTCGGCCGGGACGTCTTCCGGCGACACGGTGCACGCTCCGCGCCGCGGGTGACGTATCGCTTTCCGGGCGCGACGTGCATCAGCGTCAACGACGAGGCGGCGCACGGCGTGCCCTCGCTCAGCCGCCATCTCCGCGACGGCGACCTCGTCAACCTCGACGTCTCCGCCGAGCTCGGCGGCTACTTCGCCGACACCGGGATCAGCGTGGCGGTGGGCGAGGCCGCACCGCTGGCGACCCGGCTGCTCGACGCGACCCGGGACGCGCAGGCAGACGCCATGGCGGCGGCAAAGCCGGCGGCCAGGATGCGCGATGTTGCACGGGCAGTGCAACGACAAGCGCGGCGCCACGGGTTCTGCGTCATCCACGATCTGTGCGGTCATGGCATTGGACGTCGCCTCCACGAAGGGCCCTCCGTGCCGAGTGTCGACGACGGGCAGCGCTCGGGGCGCACCGTCTTGCGGGAGGGGCTCGTCCTGGCCGTCGAGCCGTTCCTCTCGGTCTCCGCGCGCCAAGTCGTCGAAGACGCAGACGGCTGGACGCTCAGGACAGCCGACGGCAGCCTGGTCGCGCAGTTCGAACACACGATGGTCGTGACCCACGACGGCCCGCTCGTCCTCACGGCCTGACGGCCTGACGGCCTGACGGCGAGCGTGAACTCCGGCTCGGCTTGAGAGCCCGCCCAAGCCGGCGCCGGCAGCCGGCACGCGATGATGCAGCCGTGCCCCCCGCCTCCCTGCTCCTGCTGACCGGCTCTCCGGGCTGCGGCAAGACCACGGTGGCCCCGCTGGTGGCCGACCGCCACGAGCCCGCGGTCTGCCTCGACCTCGACTGGTTCTTCGCCAAGTTGCGGCGCGGGAGAATCGAGCCGTGGCGCGTGGCGGCGCACGCTCAGAACCGCCTCGTCCTCCGGGCCGCCGCCGAGTCCGTTGCCGTCTTCGCCGAGGGCGGGTACTTCACCGTGGCCGAGGGCATCTTGTATCCGTTCATGCTCGACCTCTTCGCGACGGCATGCGACGGACGCGGCATCACCATCAACTACGCGGTCTTGCGGGCACCGATCGGCGTCGTCCAGCAGCGGGCCCAGGACCGCACCGTCGAGCCGGCGCATGCCGGCGCGCTGGCGGATGCCGAGGTGATCGACGACCTGTGGGCGCTGTTCGAGGGCCAGGGTCTCGCGGAACGACACCGGGTGGACTGCGGCGAGCGCGACGCCACCGCGGTGGCCGAAGAGATCGACCTCCGGTTGCGAGCGGGGGAACTGCGCCTCCGGCGCGAGTGACTACGAGCCGCCGGCGGCCAGGCGCAGCTTGGTGGTGAGGTGCTCGGGGTCCTTGTCGAAGTCCTTCAGCACGTGCTTGCCGAAGGTCTCGACCGCCTCCTCACACGCCTCGATCGGCATGGAGGTGGAGAGCATCCCGAACGCCAGCTGATCGGCGCCGGTGGCGGCGAAGCTCTCGACTGCCTTGCCCACCTCGTCGGGTGTGCCGACGGCGGTGACACCGGCCGCGATGGCGGCGTCGAGCGTGGTGGCGTCCATCGCGGGGATGATCTCTGGCCACTCGGGGATACCGGGGGGCCTCGGGAAGGTGTCGAGGTAGCGGAAGACGAGGCTCAGGTGGTAGTTCGAGTCTCCCTCGAGGAACGTCTGGCGGGCCTTGGCGCCGTCCTCCATGCAGATCATCTGCGTCGTGATCATCACGTTGTTGTTCACGAAGCCACCGACCGGCTCCGTGCAGTCCTCGACCTTCTCCTTGTAGCGCGCGACCAGCGGGGTCAACTGGTCCGGCGTGGAGAAACCGAAGCAGAGCACGCCGACACCCAGCTCGGCCGCGAGGTCGAAGGTGGAGGGGCTGCCGGCCGCCATCCAGATGGCTGGGTGCGGCTTGGAGTAGGGCTTGGGGAGCACGTTACGCGTCGGCATGGAGAAGAACTTGCCGTCGTAGCTGTAGTCCTCGTCTTTCCACATGCGCACGATCTGCGGCAGGGTCTCGGCCACCATCTCGCGGGTGAGATCGGGGTCCTCGATCCCGAAGCCGCGCTGCTCGGTCGTCGACGAACCCCGGCCGGTGCCGAACTCGAAGCGACCTTCGGAGAGGTGATCGAGCATCGCCACCCGTTCGGCGATGCGCGCGGGGTGATTGACGGGCGGCGTGATGTTGAAGATGCCCGAGCCGATGTGGATGTTCTTGGTGCGGGCGGCCACGAAGGCAAGGAAGGACTCGGAGGCCGACAAGTGCGAGTACTGCGTGAGGAAGTGGTGCTCGGAGGCCCACGTGTACTTGAAGCCGGCCTTGTCCGCCGCCGTGATGAACGCGACCTCGTCCATGATGCGGTCGTGCTCGGCCGATGCCCCGTGCCGCTCGACGTAGCGGGGCAGCACGCACGCGGCGTTGAAGATGCCGAATTCCATGGGGATCCACGTCCTCGTCTACGGTGCCGCGGTCCAGTCCGCCGGCGTTGCTGCGACGGTAACACGATGGGGGACGAAAGTGCAACGTGTTTCAATAATGGGGATTCCGCCCCAGGTCAGAGCGGTTTGAAGATGTCGTGGCCTCAGCGGTCGACGCCGAGTACCAACCCGCTGGTCGGCACGCCGGTGCCGGCCGTGACCACGACGTGCTCGAGGTCGGGCACCTGGTTCACCGAGGTGCCGCGGACCAGTCGAACGCCCTCTGCGATCCCGTTCATGCCGTGCAGGTAGGCCTCGCCCAGCTGGCCACCGTGGGTGTTGATCGGGAGGGAGCCGCCGACCTCGAGGCGGCCGTCGCGCACGAAGTCCTTCGCCTCGCCTTTGGCGCAGAACCCGAGCTCCTCCAACTGGTAGAGGACATAGGGGGTGAAATGGTCGTAGAGGATGGCTGCCTGCATGTCGGCGGGTCCGAGCCCCGAGGTCTCCCAGAGTTGGCGGGCCACCACGGCCATCTCGGGCAAGCCGAGGAGGTCGTCGCGGTAGTAGCTCGTCATCATGTCTTGACCCGCCCCCGAACCCTGGGCGGCCGCGCGCACCACCACGGGCGTCGTCTGGAGGTCGCGCGCCCGCTCGAGCGAGGTGACGACGAGGGCCTGGCCGCCGTCGGTCTCCTGGCAACAATCGAGCAGGTGCAGTGGCTCGACGATCCAGCGGCTGGCCTGGTGCTCCTCGAGCGTGATCGGCTGCTCGTAGAACCACGCCTTGGGATTGGTCGCCGCATGTCTGCGGTCGGCCACCGCGACCCGCCCGAGGTCCTCGCTGGTGGCACCGGTGACGTGCAGGTAACGCTGTGCCGCCATGGCCACCCACGAGGCCGGCGTGAGCAGGCCAACGGGCAGGTAGGAGGCCATGTGCGCATTCTCCGCGTTGGGGATGGGGACGCGACCCTGCACACCGGCGCCGAATCGCGCCCCTGACCGCTCGTTGAAGGCGCGGTAGCACACCACCACGTCCGCCACGCCGGAGGACACCGCAAGTGCAGCCTGCTGGATCGTCGCGCACGCCGCGCCGCCGCCGTAATGGATACGGCTGAAGAACGTGAGCTCACCGACGCCGAGGCTGCGAGCGATGTCGATATCGGGATTGGTGTCCGAGCTGAAAGTCACCATCCCCTGCACCTGGGACGGCGCGATCCCGGCGTCCTTCAAGGCGGCGTCCACCGCCTCCACCGCGAGCCGGAGCTCCGAGCGCCCCGAATTCTTGGAGAACTCGGTCGCCCCGATGCCGGCGATGGCCACCGTCCCCGAGAAGCCGTGCGCCGTCATGCTCGGTCTCCCGCCGCGGCAACTGACCCGCCCATTGGCAACACCAGCGTCACTGTCCCGGTCACGTGGTCGCCCAGGTCGTTGGCGCCGCGCACCGATACGGTCACGGTGCCGCTCCTGCCGTCCTCGGCCGCCGGCCCCTTCTCTGTCACGGACCCGGTCATCGTCATGATGCAGTCGGGGTAATTCGGCGCGCCGAGGCGGATGTTGACATCGACCAAACGGCTGCGCGGACCGGACCAGTCGGTGACGTATCGCCCCACCAGGCCATTCGTCGTGAGGATGTTCATGAAGATGTCCTTGGAGCCGCGCTCTTTGGCCAGCACGTGCTCGTGGTGCACATCTTGGTAGTCGCGGCTGGCAATGGCTCCCGACACGATCAGCGTCCGTGTGATCGGGATCGCCACCGGGGGCAGTTCGTCGCCGACCGACACCTCCTCGTAGGTCGGACCCGCAGTCGAGGGAGACGTCATGAGCCCACCTCCGTCATCGCGCGCTCGGCGATCTCCGCGCCGAGCCGCGCCAGTTGCGCGCTCGGACCGCCCAAGAGCAGCTCGATCTGCTTGCCCCACAAGAAGTAGCGGTGGATGGGATACATGATGTCGGCGCCCATCCCGCCGTGGAGGTGCTGAGTGGTGTGGACGGCGCGCTGCCCCCGCTCGGAGGCCTGCCACTTGGCGACCCGCGCTGCGTCGGCCGCGTCGCGGCCGGTGTCGAAACGCCAGGCGGCATTCTGCCAGGTGACCCGCATCGCCTCAATGTCGATGGCTGCGTCGGCGGCCTTGAGCATGGTGCCCTGGAAGGTGCTGAGCGGCCGGCCGAACTGGTTGCGCGTGTTGAGGTAGACGGCCGTCCGCGCCAGCGCGGCCTCGCAGACACCGACTTGCAGGGCGCACAGCCCGATGATGGCGGCGATCAGCGTGTAGTCGAGGCCGAACCGGCCCAGGTCGGGGCCCATGAGGACGTCTTTCGCGCCGACCTCGACGTCCGAGAGGTGCAGGTGTGGGTGGATCTCGCGGTTGGTGGTGACGGCACGCTCGAGCGCGACGCCACCGGCGTGCGGGTCGACCAAGGCCAGCAGGACGCCGTCCTCGGCTCGGGCGGGCACCACGATCCGAGCAGCCACGTGCGCCTGGGGCACCGCCAGCTCAGTGCCGTTCAGCACCCAACCGCTGCCAGTGCGCGACGCCACCACGGAGGGGACGGACGTCGGGCTGGTTGCAGCGCTCGAGAGCGACGCCGTCAGGATCGTCTCACCCGACACCACGCCGGGCAGGAAGCGAGTCCGCTGGGACTCGGAGCCGAAGCGCGCGATCGGAAGCGCGCCGAGCAGGAGCGTCGGCCATATCGGCACCGGCGCCACGGCCCTCCCCTGCGCCTCGAGCAAAAGGCACAGCTCCATGAGCCCGTAGCCGCCACCGCCGTCGGCATTGGGCACGCCCAGGCCGAGCAGGTCGGCTTCGGCCAGCGCCAACCACAGCTCGCGGTCGACCCGGTCCTCGCTCAGCTCGACCGCGGCGATCCGCTCCGGTTCTGCCAATCCCGCGAAGATCCCCGATGCGGCCTCGGACACGGCGAGCTGGTCCTCGGTGAGGGTGAAGTCCATCAGGCACCACTCCCGGCGCCAGTTCGCGACCCGGCTCCCGCGCCCGCCGGCACGAACACCGGCAGCGACAGGTCCTCGTCGAAGTCGACGAACTCGGTCCGCAGCGCCATCCCCACCTCGATCTCCCCCAGCGCCACCTCGGCCAGATTCGCCACGACGCGCGTCCCCTCCTCCAACTCAATAAGGCCGATCGGCAGCGGGTACTCGAACGCGGGGACCTGGGGGTAGTGGACCACCACGTAGGAGTAGAGCGTGCCGCGGCCCGACGACTCCACGGTGTCCCAGTCGAGCGAGCCGCACACGCCGCACGCCGGCAGCGGCGGGTGACGCAGCGTGCCGCACGACGCACACCGCTGGATGAGCAACCGATGCGCCTGCGCCCCCTCGAACCAGAACGCGTTGTCTTGGGTCACCGACGGCCTCGGCCGCGGCGGGCGCGCTGGCGTGCGATCGGGCGGCAGGTACTTGAGGATGCGGAAGCGCATGGTGGCAACGGGGTCGCCGCGCTCGAAGAGCGCCTGCACGAGCTCGGGGGTGACCTCGTCCTCGGGCGGCACGTCCGCGTCGGAGACTGCCACGTAGTCGATGCGGGTGGTGAGGAAGCGCCCCGTGCCGAGGCCCGTCCGCTTGGGCTCAGAGATCGCCTCAATAGCGGAGCGCGCCAGCACCCGGTCGCCCACCACCAGGGGACGGACGTAGTGCTGCTCGCAGTTCGTCGCCACCACAGAGGTCAGGCCTTCGTCGTCGAGCAGGCCCATCAGGAGGTCGTGGGGGCCGGTGCCCTGCTCGGTGCCGGCGGCCCGGGCCTCCTCGACCAGCAGCGAGGCGCGCAGGCCTCGCATGATCCAGGCCTGGAGCATCGTCGGCGGTGCGATGCGCTCGTCGTAGCCGGCCGCCCGCGCCGCGGCATCCGACACGTAGACGGGGTTGTAGTCGCCCATGGCCTCGGTCCAGTGCCGGATCATCGGCACGTTCACCGCGTCGGGGGACAGGTTCGGTGCGCCCGACGCCTGACCAACCAGCGCGGCGAGCTCAGCGCTGTGATCGGGGAAGGGCCTCAGCTCCTCGAAGCGCTCCGCACTCGAAGCTCTTGTGGCCGCGCTCACCGCGACCCCCGCGTCATCCCGAGCCCGGCCGTCGCCACGATCTCGCGCTGCACCTCGTTCACCCCGCCCCCGAAGGTGTTGATCTGCGCCTGGCGGCCCGTGGCCTCGACGCGGCCCCGCAGCAGCGCGCCCGGGGACCCGGGCACGAGGTACCCGGCGGCGCCCACCACGCCCAGCAGCAAGCGGGTCACCTCAATGATGCGCTCGGTCCCGAAGACCTTGATCGACGACGACTCGGCCGCCGTGAGCTCACCGTCGGCGACATGCACGGCCATGCGCCAGTTGAGGAGCCACATGGCCTCGAGCTCCGCGTGGCACTTGGCGAGATCCATCTGCACCCACACCTGGTCGATGAGGGTCTGGCCGTCGCCGGTGGCCTGCCGAGCCGCCCAGGCCACCACGTCCTCCCACAGCGAGATGGCCAGGCCGCTCCACGCGGCCAACCCGACGCGCTCGTGATTGAGTTGGGTCGTGATCATCCGCCAGCCCTCGTTCTCCTCGCCCACCCGGTTGGACAGCGGCACGCGCACGTTGTCGTAGAAGGTCTGCGTGGTCGTCAGCCCGCCGACGGTGTGGATGATCGACCATTCGAAGCCGGGCGACGTCGTCGGCACGCACAAGATGGAGATGCCCTTGTGCTTGGGGACGTCGGGGTCGGTGCGCGTCGCCAACCAGATGTAGTCGGCCTGGTCCGCGCCTGACGTGAAGATCTTGGCGCCGTTGACGATGTACTCCTCGCCGTCGCGCACGGCGCGCGTACGCAACGACGCCAGGTCGGTGCCGGCCTCGGGCTCGGTGTAGCCGATGGCGAAGTTGAGCTCGCCAGCCAGGATCTTCGGCAGGAAGAACGACTTCTGCTCCTCGGTGCCGTAGCGCATGATGGTCGGTCCCACCGTGTTCACGGTGACGAACGGGAACGGCGCGCCGGCGCGACGCGTCTCGTCGAAGAAGATGAATTGGTCGGTCGCCGGGCGACCCTGCCCGCCGAACTCGGTCGGCCAGCCGATGCCGAGCCAGCCGTCCTTGCCGATCTGGCCCACGACCTCGCGCCAGGCGTCACCACCCTCGCCGCCCTCGGCGAGCCCGGCGCGCACCTCGTCGGTCAGCAGCTCGGCGTAGTAGGTGCGGAGCTCGGCGCGCAGATGCTGCTGTTCGGGGCTCTCTTCGAGGAACATCGTGGGGCAGCCTCGCGTGCTCGCTGCGGTCCCTGCCAAGTCAAGGCCGCGCTCGGCAAAAACTGTAACACGTTCTCGTTTGCAGAGCCGTTGGGGAGGTCACCCGCCCGGGGACGTGACCGGGGCAACCACCGGACGCGAGCGGCGCGGCCAGCGGGGCCGAGGCGAAAAGGTTCAGCCCGAGTCGCTCCGAGAGATACGTGGTCATGCGTTGGCCGCGGACGCTGTTGCCGGCCCGATCGAGCGGCGGGGAATAGGTTCCGACGCCCCCTTTTCCCGGCGAGATGGTCACCAGGCCGCCGCTCACGCCGCTCTTCCCCGGCAGTCCGACGTCGTACAGCCAGTCCCCCGACCGCTCGTAGAGGCCCGACGTCGCCAACACGGCGAGCACGCGGCGGCAGCTTCCTTGTCCGACGGCGCGCTCCTTGGTCAACGGATTCACGCCGCCGTCAGCGAGAGTGGCGCCCATGACTGCGAGGTCCTTCGCCGTGACGCGGAGCGCGCACTGCCGTGTGTACACGTCGGTCGCCAGCTCGGGATCGGAGTACATACGCCCGTAGCCGTAGAGCAGGTGCGCGATGCCCCGATTGCGAAAGTTGGTCGCGACCTCTGAGTGGTACACATCCACGTCCACCTCGAGGGGGCGCCCGGCGAATCGCGAGAGCACCTCGACGATGCGCTCGAACTTCTCTGCCCGGGTCGCGCCCGGAACGAGGCTGGTCGTCGCCAGCGCACCGGCGTTTACCATCGGATTCATCGTCCGCGTGGCGTTGAGCTCGATCCCCATCACTGAGTCGAAGGGCAGCCCCGTGCTGTTCACGCCGAGCTTGCGCCGCGCCTCTTGATGCCCCAAGGCGTCGCACACGAGTGCGAACACGAAGACCTTCGAGATGCTCTGGATGGTGAACTCCACGTCAGCGTCGCCGATGGCGACCGTGCCGCCGTTCACTCCCGCCACGCAGACACCAAACGCGTCAGCCGGGGCAGCGGCCAACGCGGGGATGTAGTCGGGGACGTTCCCGTCTTCGACCTGACGAAACCGCTCGTATCCGTCCACGACAGCTGCCCACACATCCCCCTCGGCGGGGAGGTACCCAGTCGAGACCTGCGCGTCGATGTCCGCGCCGACGTCCTCTTCCAGGTCGTAGGCCAGGTCGTCCCCTACGCCATCGCCTGGGCCGTCATCGGAGCCGTGGCCCCGGCGCTCAGAAAAGTCGTCGTCCATGGAGGCATTCTCGTGCCTTGGCCCGAGTCGCGACGGCTCCCCCCACCCGCCTCCCGCTCGTGACGCCAAGGGACGCGCCATGCCTATGATCGACTGACACACGTTCTAAAAATGTGCGCAAAAGACCAGGACCCCGCAGGATGGCGGGGTGTCCGAAAGGGGGGCCCCGTGAGCCTCGATGAGATCGACCTCGTCGACGGGCGCAACTTCGTGGCGGGAGTGCCCCACCACTGGTTCGCCGAGCTGCGCCGTGAGGCGCCCGTCTACTGGCACCCCGAAGCTGTGGCCCCGCGGGGCGGCTTCTGGGCCGTCACCCGCTACGACGACTGCGTTCAGGTCAACCGCGACTGGGAGCACTTCTCCTCGGCGCGGCGGGGCTCGCTCTTCCACGAGATGGACGACGACCAGCTGGCCCAGCAGCAGCTGATGATGGTCAACATGGACCCGACCATGCACACGCGTTACCGGCGGCTGGTCAACAAGGGCTTCACGCCCAAGATGGTCCGCGACCTCGAGCAGCAGATCATCGGCTACGCCGACGGCATCATCGACTCGGTCTGCGAGCGCGGCACGGCCGACTTCGTGGAGGAGATGGCGGCCGAGCTCCCGTTGCTCGTGATCGCCGAACTGCTCGGCGTCCCCCAGGAGGACCGCCGCATGGTCTTCGACTGGTCCAACCGCATGATCGGCGCCGAGGACCCCGAGTACCAGGTCCCCGGAGCTGACCCCGGCGAGTCGGCCATGCAGGTCTACAGCTACGCCGAGGAGCTGGCCCAGAAGCGGCGTCTGGCCCCGCGCCAAGACCTGATCTCGGTGCTGATCGGAGCCGAGGTCGAGGGCGAGAAGCTGAACGAGCTCGAGCTCGACCTCTTCTTCCTTCTCCTCATCGTTGCCGGCAACGAGACGACGCGGAACCTGATGTCGGGTGCGATGACGGCGTTCTTCGACCACCCGGATCAGTGGGAGCTCCTCCGCCAAGACCGTTCGCTCTTGTCGGGGGCCGTCGAGGAGATGCTGCGCTACGTCACGCCCGTCATGCACTTCCGGCGTACGGCGACCGAGGACATGGAGCTGCGCGGCCAGCAGATCAAGGAGGGCGACAAGATCGTCTTCTGGCACACCTCGGCCAATCGGGACGAGGACGCCTTCGACAAGCCCGACGGCTTCGACGTGACCCGATCGCCCAACAACCACATCGCCTTCGGCGGTGGCGGTCCTCACTTCTGCCTCGGTGCCAACCTCGCCCGCATGGAGATCATGGTGATGTTCGACCGGGTGCTCGAGCGCTTGCCCGACATCCGCCTCGACGGCGAGGTGCAGCGCCTGCAATCCAACTTCATCAACGGGACCAAGCACATCCCGGTCGCGTTCTCCCCCTCCGCGCCCATCGGCGGTACCCCGCTGCCCGCTCGGGCGCGCTGAGGCCCGAGCATGGCCGAGCGCCCGATCCGCTTCCATCAGTCCGTCGCCTTCCTCCCCACGAGCCAGCTCCTGCCGCTGGTCCGCGCCTGCGACGAGCTGGGCTATGGAGGCGTGAACATCTCGGACCACCTCTTCAACCCTCGTCAGCTCGAGTCGCGCTACACCTACTCCAAGCGGGAAGACGGTGCCCCGGACTGGGGAACCGACACCGCCTGGCCCGACGCCATCGTCAGCATCGCCGCCATGGCGGCGGCCACGCAGAACCTGCTCTTCACGACGGCGGTCTACGTCGCGCCCGTCACGCGACCTCATCAGCGTCGCCCGCTCGGTCGGCACCGCGGCCGTGCTGTCGGGCAACCGGGTCCGCCTCGGCATCGGGGTGGGCTGGTGCAAGGAGGAGTTCGACCAGACCGGCCAGGACTTCTCGACCCGCGGCAAGCGTCTCGACGAAATGATCGTCGCCCTGCGCGCCCTGTGGCGCAGCGGATGGGTCGAGTACCACGGCGAGTACTACGACGTGCCCCAATGCCAGATGGAGCCCGCACCCACCGCGCCCGTGCCCATCATCGGCGGCGGCCACTCCCCCGTGGCGTTGCGGCGCACCGCTGCGTTGTGCGACGGCTGGATCGCGGCCGGCGCGTACAGCAGAGGAAGAGGCCTGGGCCCATCTCGCCGACCTGCGCGCCGAGCTGGAGGCGGCCGGGCGTGAAGACCTCGACGACTTCAGCATCTACCTGTCGCTCAACGAACCACCCGACGTGGACCTGTACCGCCGCTTCGCCGATGCCGGCGTGACCGACTTCGTGTGCGCGCCATGGATGTTCGTCGACGTCGCGCCGGGAACTCCCGACGACGAGGCCCTCTCCGCCCGCCTCGGCGCCGTGCGCTGGTTCGCCGAAGACATCGTCCACAAGGTCTAATGCTCTGGGCCAGGCGAGAGGAGCACACGTGAAGACGATGAAGATCGGCTTGCAGCTGGGGTACTGGGGCGCAGGTCCACCCCCAAACGCCAGCGAGCTCGTGATGGAAGCCGACCGCCTCGGCTATGACTCGGTCTGGACGGCGGAGTCCTACGGTTCCGACGCGCTGACCCCACTGGCGTGGTGGGGGTCGCGCACCGAGAAGGTGCGCCTCGGCACGTCGCTGTGCCAGCTCTCGGCGCGCACACCGACGGCCATGGCCATGGCCGCGCTGACCCTGGACCACCTCTCGGGCGGGCGTTTCGTGCTCGGCCTCGGCGTCTCGGGCCCCCAGGTGGTCGAGGGCTGGTACGGCCAGCCGTTCCCTGCCCCGCTGGCGCGGACCCGGGAGTACGTCGACGTGGTGCGCCAGGTCCTGGCGCGTCGGGAACCGGTGACCAACGACGGGCCGCACTACCCGCTGCCCTACCCGGGCGGCACCGGACTCGGGAAGCCTCTCAAGCCGATCGTGCACCCGCTACGGGCCGACGTGCCGATCATCTTGGGCGCCGAGGGGCCGAAGAACGTCGCGCTCGCGGCGGAAATAGCGGACGGCTGGTTCCCCATCTTCTTCTCACCGAAGGCGATGTCCTCCTTCGAGGCCTCCCTCGACGAGGGATTCGCGCGTCCCGGTGCCCGTCGCAGCGTGGAGGACTTCGAGGTGCTGGCGTTCGCACCGACGGTGATCAACGACGACACCGAGGCGGCGGCCGACGGGTTCCGGCCGTCCCTGGCGCTCTACATCGGCGGCATGGGAGCCAAGGAGATGAACTTCCACTTCGACGTCTTCGCCCGCATGGGCTACGAGGAGGCGGCCCACAAGATCCAGGACGCGTACCTCGACGGGCGCAAGGACGACGCGGCGGCGGCCGTCCCGACGTCGATGGTCGAGGACATCGCGCTGGTGGGTCCTCTGGCCAAGATCCGCGACGACCTCGAGGCCTGGCGCGAGTCGCGGGCCACCACCATGCTGGTCAACGGCGACCTCGCCACCCTGCGCACCATGGCCGAGCTGGTGCTCGGGTAAGACGGCGCTCCTGGGTGAGCCTGGCAGAGGGTCAGGCTCGAGGCCGCTCTTGGTGGTCCAAACGTCCGCTCAGAGTTGGTCCAAACGTCCGCTCAGAGTTGGTCCAAAACCCTACCTAACCGAAGACCTAGGAACTCCCAGGTCACAGCGTTATGGACGGGCTGCTTCCCGAGAAGGAGCGGACACGATGGTTGCGATACCAGCCGTTCCCAACTACCGGCAGCGACTGGCGGACCGTGCCCTGGCCGAGGCTCTCGCCCACAGCCCAGCTGTCCTGATCAACGGCCCTCGTGCATGTGGAAAGACCACGGCCGCGATGAGGCCGGCCGCGCAAGTCGTCTGACTTGACCAGCCTGCTGCCGCTGGAGCGTTCGAGGCTGACCCTGATGCGGCACTCCGCGGGCGCCCTAAGCCATTACTCCTCGACGAGTGGCAAGAAGTGCCCAAGGTACTTGGCGCAGTGAAGCGTGTTGTTGACGACGACCGGAGGCCGGGCCAGTTCATTCTCACGGGCAGCGTCCGCGCTGACGTGGAGAAGAAAATGTGGCCGGGTACCGGACGCCTTCTCCGCCTCACCATGTACCCCTTGACACAGCTCGAACTCCAGGGAGCGGCAGACCCGTCCCGTGCCGGGTTTCTCGCGCGCGCCCAGCAGTGCGAGTCAAGGGCATTTGCCTTGCCACCTGCCGAAGAACGTCCCGATTTGAGGGGTTATATCGAACTCGCAATTAACGGCGGCTTCCCCGGCGTGGCGCTTGCTCTGGTTCCTGTGCCGCGGATCCAGTGGATGGACAGCTATCTCGAACAATTGCTCACTCTGGACAGCCACACCATGGAGTCGGTCCCGTTCCCGGGACTCGGCAAAACTGAGCAGCTACTCCTACGCACTTGCGGCTTCTTCAGCCGGCATGCCTGAGCAGAAGACGCTGGGTGACGCAGCAGGGATCAGGCGCGAGACTGCTGGGCTCTACGACACTCTGCTTGAGAGGCTCTTTGTCGCAGAACAGGTTCGCGCGTGGTCGAACAACAGTCTTGACAGGCTCACCAAGACGCCAAAGCGCTACGTGTGCGATCCGGCGCTCATGGCAGCAGCTCTGGATGCTTCCGTGGAAACCGTCCTCGCAGACAACGATCTCTTGGGTCGCCTTGTTGACACGTTCGTGATGTCGCAACTTCGACCTGAGATCGCTCTCAGTGGGAAACGAACCGGATTTTTCCATCTCCGGACCAAAGGCGGACCGGAAGAGGTCGACCTCATCATCGAACTTCCAGGCCGCAAGGTCATTGGGATGGAAGTGAAGTCCACCGCAAGTCCGGACAGCTCCGATGCGAAGCAACTGCGATGGCTCCGCGATCAGATCGGCAGCCGCTTCATTACCGGCATCGTGTTCCACACCGGGCCTGACGTGTTTCAGCTTGGAGAAAGGATCCTCGCAGTGCCGATTTGCGCGCTCTGGGGCTAAGCGATGGCCAATCGCTCATGCGGTCAGGAATCGGAGCACTGTCCCCGCACAGCTCACGAGGGCGCCAAAGGCTCCAGTGCCTCCCGCTTCCGGAGGTTCTGGTTCGATCAGACAAGTCGCAGGGTATGCAGTACCCGAATTGCCTCTGACCCCATGACAGTGATGTGAGTACCGAGGGACTGAACAGACCACGCCGTGTAGGAAGGCGACGCTACCAGGCTCGCCTCAGGGGTCCACGGGGGAACTGACAAATACCAGAGGTCAGCACCAATTTTGGGGCTACCCGATCAACACGATTTGCCGAATTCAATCCAGGGTGAAGGGCGGGTACGTGTCGGTCAGGAGGTAGGTGTAGACACTGACAAGGCTGGCCGAGCGCATCACCCCGATGACGAAGGCGCGCAGGCTCTCGGGCCATCGTCCTGTGATCAAGACGGCGAAGAACCCGATGATCCAGACGACATACACGGCGACGAACAGGACGAAAGCACGATGTACTGGGGTATCGCCAGGAACCAGTAGTGCGCGAGGGGGCGCCAACGGGCGATCGTGTCCGGCGCCGCGAGGTCGAGCTGGAGGGGGGAAAGCGGCCACAGGCACCGCAAGACTGGTCACGAAGAAATGAGTATCCCCGTGCTCTGCTGCCCAGGGGATGGACCCGGGCCCGCAACGCGAGGGGCGGCCCAGGCCTCGGCAACTGGCGCTGCCGCCTGCGCTGACCAGGCATGCCCGAAGGGGTCACACTGATCGGACACAATGCCGTTCATGACCCTGTTCGACGTCTCGGAGCTCGCAAGGTCCGAGCCCGCCGAAGCGCTGCGCCAGACGCCCGTGGCGCCAGCGGGCGGCTTGGCGGAGCCTCCCGAGGTCGAGGTCCGCGTCAGCGCTCGCCGCAAGAAGACCTCAGAGGCCCGGTGGGTCG
The DNA here is from genome assembly GCA_963725895.1 of uncultured Acidimicrobiaceae bacterium. GTDB lineage: Bacteria > Actinomycetota > Acidimicrobiia > Acidimicrobiales > RAAP-2 > Bog-473. Next base: position 1,578,931 of record CAVSAJ010000001.1, read on the forward strand.
GTGGGCGCATCGTGGTGTCGCTGCCCGCGCACCTCGACGCCGAGACGAGGCAGAAGACGGTCGACTGGCTCGTCGAGCGTCTGCTCACCCGCGAGCGCGACCTTCCGAGTGACGACGAGTCACTCCTGGCGCGGGCGATCCAGTTGAGCGATCGCTATCTGGTGGGCGCCCGCCCCGTCTCGGTCCGGTGGGTCACCAACCAGTCGGCACGGTGGGGTTCGTGCTCGTACTACTCGGGCGAGATCCGTGTCTCACACCGGCTGCGCGCCGTGCCCCAGTGGGTCCTCGACTCGGTCCTTGTCCACGAGGTCGCGCACCTGACGTACGCGGACCACTCCCCCGCCTTCCACCGCCTGGCCGGTGCCTACCCGCGCCACGACGACGCCGGCATGTTCCTCGCGGGCTACGGGCTCGGGTTGTCGTCCCCCGTGCGCTGAGCACGAGGACGACGCGTCAGGCGGGCTCCTCCGCGAGGATGCGACCCAGCCGCCGCAGGCTCTCGTGGGCGCCGCCGAGGGTGAACTCGATCTGCTCGGTCAGCAAGAAGAAGCGGTGCAGGGGGTAGTCACGGTCGACGCCCACGCCGCCGTGCAGGTGCGAGGCCGCATGGACGACGCGCTGGCCGCCCTCGGCCGCCCAGTACTTCGCGATGGCCACCTCGGCCGAAGCCGGGAGCCCGGCCGCCAGCCTCGAGGCAGCCTGCCAGGCCGTGAGCCTGATCGCCTCGGTGTCGACGTACGCGTCGGCGGCGCGCTGCCCGACCGCCTGGAACGTGGCGATGGGCTTCTCGAACTGCACCCGCGTCTTGGTGTACTCGGCCGTGAGCTCGAGTGCCGACGCGCAGGCGCCCGCCTCTTGGATGCACAACGCGGTCGCGGCGTGCTCCGTGATGAACGTGACCACCGCGGCGCCCTCCGAGACGTCACCGAGCAGACGGTCGGCCCCGACGACCACGTCGTCCAGCTCGACGATGGCCTCCGTGCGTCCCGTCGTCGTCGCCTGCGGCGTCTTGCTCAGGCCCGGCGCGTCGGCATCGACGACGAACACCCCGACCCCGCTGACGGCACCATCAACCCCGCGACACGTCGCCGGCACGAGGATCGCGTCTGCCACCAACGCGGCAGGAACACAGGCCTTGGTGCCCGAGAGGGACCAACTCCCGTCCTCGCGCAGCGTCGCACTCGTGAGGGGCTCCGTGCCGCCGGGGGCGATCACTTCGCCCGCCAGTTCGGCCATGGCCGCGGTCAGGATGGTCTCACCGGCGGCGACGCCCGGCAACCAGGCCTTGCGCAGCGTGTCAGAGCCGAAGCGGGCGATGGGTAGCGCGCCGTAGACCATCGTCTCGATGACCGGGACGTAGGCGGCCGTACGGCCGGCAGCCTCGGTGACCAGGCAGGCGGCCACGAAGTCGAGGCCGGCGCCGCCGAACTCCTCGCCCAGGTGGATGCCGAGCAATCCCGCGTTGGCGAGCTCCCGATACAGGTCGCGGTCGATCGGCCCGTCCGGTCCCGCCTCGGCCTCGATCTGCTTGAGGCGGTCGTGTGTCGACCGCTCGCCGAAGATCTGGGCCGCCAGCTCACGGACGGCCTCTTCTTCCTCGCTGTAGTTGAAGTCCATGTTCGTGTCTCTCCTGGTCGACCGGTTCAGCGCAGCGACCGCGGCATGCCGAGGCCGAAGATGGCAATGAGGTCACGCTGGATCTCGTTTGTTCCGCCGCCGAACGTGAGGATGATCATGGAGCGGGCGTACATCTCGAGCCGCCCTCCGATCACCGCGGCGGGGGAACCGCGCTTCAAGTAACCCGCCTGTCCGATGACCTCCATGAGGAGCCGGAACGCGCGCAGGTAGAACTCCGTGCCGAAGACCTTGATGCTCGAGGCATCGGCCACGTCGAGGTGACCCTGCGTCGCCTGCCAGGCCACCTTCCAGTTGATGAGGCGCAGGAACTCCAGCTCGGCGTGCACCCGGGCGAGATGCTCTTGGACCCACTCCTGATCCACCACGCGGCGTCCGTCGGGCAGCTTCGTCGCCTGGGCCCACGCCCGCACGTCGCCGAGCACCCGCTCGATGATGCCCGGCGAGCAGAGCGTCACCCGCTCGTGGTTCAGCTGGTTGGTGATGAGGTTCCAGCCCTGGTTCTCGCCCCCGACCAAGGCGGTGGCGGGGACCCGGACGTCCTCGTAGAACGTGTAGTTGATGTTGTGGTCACCGAGAAGCTTCATCGGGACCACCCGGATGCCAGGGGTGTCCATCGGAACCAGGAACATGGAGATCCCCTTGTGCTTGGGCACGTTGGGGTCGGTGCGGGTCGCCAGCCAGATGTAGTCGGCGTCGCCCGCCAGGCTGGTGAAGATCTTCGAGCCGTTGATGACGTACTCGTCGCCGTCGCGCACGGCACGCGTCGTCAGCGACGCCAGGTCGGTTCCCGAGTTGGGCTCGGTGTAGCCGATGCAGAAGTGGACCTCGCCGGCGAGGATCTTCGGCAGGAAGTGCTCTTTCTGTTCCTGCGTGCCGAAGTTCATGATCGTCGGGCCCACCGTGTTGATGGTCAGCATCGGGACCGGTGCGCCGCTGCGCATCGATTCGTCGAAGAAGATGAACTGCTCGATCGCCGAGCGACCCTGCCCTCCCCACTCCTTGGGCCACCCGATGCCGAGCCAGCCGTCACTACCCATCTGTTTCACGACCTTGCGCACGACCGGCCCGATCCCCCCGGCGTCTTGCAGCTCCTTTTCCAGGTCCGGCGTGAGCAGGTTCTCGTAGTAGGCACGCAGCTCGCTCTTCAGCGCCTGCTGCTCCTCGGTGTAGGCAATCTCCACGGGTGTCCCTCCTGGGTGGCGGGACCGGATGGGCCCACGTCAACGCCACGTCAACGCCACGTCGTCGCCGGCCTCCACTGGCTCGGCGCGCAAGAACACGTTACAGATCGCCCCGGTCATCGGGCCAATGCCCGCCCCGAAAGTTGTGAGGCTACCGGCGGGTAACCTGCAGTCCGCCGCCGGGCCCGGGAGCCATGCAGCGGAATCAACGAGGAGCCGTCGCCATGCCTGAAGCCGTGATCGTCGCCACCGGTCGCACCCCCATCGGACGAGCCAACAAGGGCTCTCTCGTCGAGTGCCGGCCCGACGACCTGAGCGCGCTGGTGATCCGCGCCGTCCTCGACAAAGTGCCCCAGCTCGACCCGGCCCAGGTGGAGGACCTGCTCCTGGGCTGCGGGCAGCCCGCCGGCGAGGCCGGGTACAACGTCGCCCGCGTGGCGGCCATCCTGGCCGGGCTCGGGGACGTGCCCGGCGTGACGGTGAACCGGTACTGCTCTTCCTCGCTGCAGACAATCCGCATGGCGGCCCACGCGATCCGCGCCGGCGAGGGTGACGTCTTCATTGCGGCGGGCGTCGAGACCGTCAGCCGTTACACGCACGGCGCGTCCGACACCGGCCCGCACAACGCCGAGTTCGCGCGGGCCGAGGAGCGCACCAAAATGCGCGCTCCCGCCGTGACCGAGCCGTGGACTCCGCCGGACGGCTTGCCCGACGTGTACATCGCGATGGGTCAGACGGCCGAGAACGTCGCGGAGTACGAGAAGGTGTCGCGCCAGGAGATGGACGAGTTCGCACTGTTGTCGCAAACACGAGCCGTGGCGTCGCAGGAGAACGGCTTCTTCGAGCGAGAGATCATCCCGGTCACGTTGGCGGACGGCACGGTCGTCACCAAGGACGATGGACCGCGCCCCAACACCACGCTCGAGGGCCTGGCCAACCTGCAGCCGGTCTTCCGTGAGGGCGGCACCGTGACGGCCGGCAACGCATGTCCCCTCAACGACGGTGCCGCGGCGGTCATCGTGATGAGCGACACCAAGGCCAAGGAGCTCGGCATCCCACCGCTCGCCCGCATCGTCGCCAGCGGCGTGTCGGGACTGGACCCCGAGATCATGGGGCTCGGACCCGTCGAGGCGTGCCGCCAGACGCTGGCCCGGGCCAAGATGACCGTCGACGACATGGACCTCGTGGAGATCAACGAGGCCTTCGCAGCCCAGGTGATCCCCTCGGCCAAGCATCTCGGCATCAGCTGGGACAAGTTGAACGTGAACGGCGGCGCCATCGCGCTCGGACACCCCTTCGGCCAGACCGGCGCCCGCATCATGACGACGCTGTTGAACGGGCTCGAAGACGCCGGAAAGACATTCGGTCTCGAGTCGATGTGCGTCGGCGGTGGTCAGGGCATGGCGATGATCGTGGAGCGCCTCAACTGACCCGGCTGTCCTCCACGGCGGGGACCGGCCCCGGGTCGACGCCCTCACGCCCCGCAAGGTGCAACGAGACGAGCTCGCCCAGCAGCGCGAAGGAGAAGAAGCGGCAGAGGTCGTCCTCCCCCTCGGCCCGCACCTCGAAGAGGTTCGCCATGACCTCTTCGGTGGCGTCTCGCACCCGTCGAAAGAGCAGACCCGAGGACGCAGGCTCGCCGGCGTGGCGCAGGAGCACGAGTGACATCGCCTGGCGGGTCACGTCGCCACTCTGTCCCCACCCAGCCAGCTCGTCGTAGTTGAGCGACGGCACTGACGCGGCGAAGGCCGGCGCCTTGGCGTTGAGGTTCACGCCCGCTTTCCACCACCGTGCCGCCACCGCGGCGATGCCTTCCGCGCCGTAGACGAGCGGGATGGTCCGCCCCAGCCGTCGTGCCAGTACCTCGGGCTCTCCGCCCCGGGACGTCCACGCGTCACGTCGGCGGGCCAGCACAGTGGCCGTCGCTGTGACGCTCGAGGTGGCATCCGGGATGAGGCCGCACTCCGCCAGGACGACGAGCAGCGAGACCGTCGCGGCCGCCAGACCCCCGCGCGGTGTGCTGACCGGGTCGAACGGACACCACAGCGCATCGGCGCGCGTGCTGTCGCGCACGATGCGGCTGAGCGACGACTCGGCCCCCGATGGCCCGAGTCCGACCAGGTGCGCACCCCGCGCCGCGCCGACCTCGGCGGCGGCCACCACCTCTTCGGTCTCGCCGGTGGTCGACACGGCGAAGGCAAGGGTGTGCTGGTCGACGTACTCGGGCACCTCCGCGGTTCGCACGACGGCAAAAGGAACGGCCATCTGGCGTCCGGTGAGCGCGGCGACCGCGTCCGCGGCCGTGCCGGCGGAGCCCTGCGCGAACGCCACCACCGCACGCGGTGGTGCAAGAGCACCGAATCGGGACGCGTGCACGCAGCGCCGTGCGTTCTCGTGGGCCCGGGCCAGCTGCTCGGGCATGTCGGCAGCCTCGCCCCACGCGCCGAGCGTGTCGAGGTAGCCCCAGTCGTTCACCCCTCGGTGGGTCCGGTGATCCGCACCTTGGCGTTCTCGGCCTTCGTCGTGAGCCGTTCGTGCTCCGCATTGCCGACGTCCACCGCCTCGTCGACCAGCATCACGGGGACGCCGTCGACGACCGCATAGCTCTTGTGCAGCCGTGGGTTGTAGAGGATGTCCTCGTCCTCGAACCACAGCAAAGGGCCTTTGTCGACAGGACAGGCCAAGACATCGAGCAGCAACGGGTCAAGACTCATGAGGCAGCTCCTCGGTTCGAGCCCATACCGGCGCGGGCGCCGGCGTGGGCGGCGATCAACTCCCGCACCTCGGCCACGTGGGCCGCGCACTCCTCGGGCGAGTTCGCCTCGACGTTGAGACGGAGCAGGGGTTCGGTGTTGGAAGGTCGCACGTTGTACCACCAGTCGGCTCGCTCGACGGTGAGACCGTCCAACAGGTCGACCGATGCCCCCGACGCGCGCTCGGCCTCGGCGATGGCAGCGACGGTGGCTGCCGGGTCGGCCACTTCGGTGTTGATCTCGCCAGAGTCCGAGTAGCGCTTGTACGGCTGGAGCAACGAGGACAGCGTGGAGCCGCTCTGGCACAGCAACTCCAGCACGACCAGCGCCGTGATGATGCCCGAGTCGGCCCTGAAGTTGTCGCGGTAGTAGTAGTGCCCTGAGTGCTCACCACCGAAGATCGCGCCGGTCTCGGCCATGACTTGCTTGATGATGGAATGACCAACCCGGGTACGCACCGGGGTGCCGCCGAGCTCGGTCACCACCTCGGGCACCACGTGGGAACAGATGAGGTTGTAGAGGATCGTCTCGCCCGGGTGCTTGGTCAGCATGGATGCGGCAACGAGCGCCGTGGTCAGCGAACCCGAGACGGATTCCGCCTTCTCGTCGACCAAGAAGACCCGGTCGGCGTCACCGTCGAAGGCGAGACCGACGTCCGCGCCGAGTTCGAGGACGGCTTGCTTGAGCGCGACGAGGTTCTCAGGCTGGATCGGATCGGCCGGATGGTTGGGGAACGATCCGTCGAGCTCGGCGAAGAGGATCTCGACGGTGAACGGGAGCCGGTCGAAGACAATGGGTACGACGAGACCGCCCATGCCGTTGGCGGTGTCGGCCACCACGGTGAGTGGCCGCAACGAGGCGACGTCGACGAAGGACAGGACGTGGTCCGCCCACTCGCCCAACAGGTCGAGCTCACGCCGGGCACCGGTGAGCGGCGCGACCGGCTCGCCCAGCAGCTTCTCCGCCATCTTCTCGATGTCCGCGAGGCCCGTGTCGAGGGCGATGGGCCGCGCGCCCGAGAGGCACATCTTGAGCCCGTTGTACCGCGCCGGGTTGTGCGACGCCGTGAACATGACACCGGGTGCGTCGAGGTGACCCGACGCGAAGTACAAGAAGTCCGTCGAGGCCAAGCCCAGATCGGTGATGTCGACGCCCTCGGAGCGCACCCCGTCGGAGAACGCGCCCGACAACTCCACCCCCGTCTCGCGCATGTCGCGTGCCACCAGGATCTCGGGCGCTCCGGCGAAGCGGGCCATGGCGCGACCGATGGCCCGGCACATGTCCGCATCGAGCTGGTCGGGCACCGTGCCGCGCACGTCATAGGCCTTGAAGACCTGGTCCATCCTGCTCACTGGTCCACCACCATAGGTGCGCTCCGGAGGGCCTCTCGAACCGCGGGACCCGGACTCCGACGGATCAGTGGATCACGCCGCTCTGCGTCGCAATGGCGATGATGGCAACCAGGTTGAAGCTGCCGTGCGCCACCATGTTCATGCCGAGGCGTCCCGTCCGATACGACACGATGGCCAGGATGATGCCGAAGGCGGCGAGCCCCGCCAACTGGACCAACTCGCCGTGCGCCAGGCCGAAGAGGAGCCCGTCGATGATGACGGCCGCGACGACTCCGGCGGTCCGGGCGCCGCCGGCTGCCCGCAGCGGCGTCATCACGCGGACGAGCCCCTTCAGCAGCAGCCCGCGGAAGAAGAGCTCCTCCATCGCCGGCGCGAAGACCACCGTGGCGATCGCGATCAAGACGAAGCCGGCCCCGTGCGAGGCGCCGGTCAGACGCTGCGAGGGACCGTTGAAGTTGTGGATGTCGTGCTGGAACGGCGCGTACATGATCCCCACGAGGATCTGACCACCGAACCCGATGAGGATGCCCATCAGGTCCCACCACCGGAAGCGCAGGCCGAGATCGCGGACGAAGTTGCGCGTCCCCTGGGTCCGGCTGGCCAACCACGGCGCGCCGATGAAGCCGATCCACAGACCGATGAGCGTGGAGACCACGTACCACTCGGGCGGGACCGACGCGGTTGCGTAGGCCTGCATCTCGGCGGCGGTCTTGCCCTCGATGGCGCCGATGACGGACACGAACACCAGGGCGCCCAGTTGGCCGACGAGGAAGCCGACGAAGGCGAAGACGATCCACATCCAACCCTGGCGCTTGGTCTGGGGCGGCACCCACGGCGTGTCGAGGAAGGGGGCGTCGCCGAGCGCGACCGCCGGCGGCGGTGGGGCGCCGGTCGCGCCGCCCGGGTACGGCGAGTTGTTCGGGTGGGGCGGGTAGGCCGGCGGTCGGGTTGGCGAAGCCTGGCGCACCCATTCACTCGGGAGGTAGCCGGCCGGGGCGGGCCCTGGCGGACGGGCCGGGGGCCCGAGTGGGCCCGAGGCCACCCCGCCGGACTCGGTGTCGGTCATCACCAAACGTTACTGGCGCCCTGCAGGCCCGGGACCTGCAGGAAGGGCGGCAATTGCGACGCGACGGGGCGGTCACCGCCGCGCAAGGGTGGCGCCTAGCATGTGAGGAGTGAGTCCTCAGCGCGCCGATAAGCCTGCGAGCAGACCGAACGCGCCCGCTGGCCCCGACGGAAACCCCCCGCAAGGGCAGCAGCCGACGGGTCAGAGTTGGCGCTGGCTCTGGGGCGTTCTGGCCATCGGCATCGTGGCCGTCCTGCTCGCGGTCGGCACGATCAAGACCTCGAACGCCAAGACCCTCACCTACACGAAGTTCTTGCAGGACGTCACGTCCAAGCAGGTCTCCACGGCCAAGATCTCCAATTCCACCGGCGAGATCACGGGGAACCTGAAGGACGGCGTCAGCTACGAGGTCCAAGGACCCACCCCCTCCCTGCCCAACGACGTCACCACGATGCGCGACAACGGGGTTGAGGTCAGCTTCCCGACCCCCTCCTCGAACATCCTGAGCGACCTGCTGCCCTACATCTTCATCATCGGGATCGGGGCCGCGTTCATCTACTTCATCGGCCGCCAGACGCGGGGGCAGATGTCGGGGATCATGTCGATCGGGCGCTCCAAGGCGAAGACCTTCAGCAGCGACCGGCCCACGACGACCTTCGACGACGTCGCGGGCTACACCGGGGTCAAGCAGGAGATCAGCGAGGTGGTCGACTTCTTGAAGACCCCCGCCCGCTTCAAGGAGATCGGGGCCAAGATCCCCAAGGGCGTCCTCCTGGTCGGGCCTCCCGGCACCGGCAAGACCCTGATCGCCCGGGCGGTGGCCGGTGAAGCGGGCGTGCCCTTCATGTCGGTCAGCGGCTCGGACTTCATGGAGATGTTCGTCGGCGTCGGCGCCAGCCGGGTGCGCGACCTCTTCCAGACGGCGCGGAAACAGGCGCCGGCCATCGTCTTCGTCGACGAGATCGACTCCATCGGCCGCAAGCGTGGAGCGGGCCTGGGGGGCGGTCACGACGAGCGTGAGCAGACGCTGAACCAGATGCTCTCGGAGATGGACGGCTTCGACACCGCAGAGGGCGTCGTGATGATCGCGGCGACGAACCGGCCCGACATCTTGGACCCCGCGCTGCTGCGGCCCGGCCGCTTCGACCGCCAGATCGTCGTGCCACTGCCCGACCTCGAGGAGCGCATGCCCATCCTCCAGGTCCACTGCAAGGGCAAGCGCATGGCCAACGACGTCGACCTCAGCGTGGTGGCGCGGGGCACGCCCGGTATGAGCGGCGCCGACCTGGCCAACCTCGTCAACGAGGCGGCCCTGCACGCGGTGCGCCGGGGCAGCGTGGACATCGCCATGGCCGACTTCGAGACGGCGCGCGACCGCGTCCTGCTCGGCCAGCGCCGCGAGTCCATGGTCCTCTCGGAGGCCGAGAAGGAGCGGATCGCGTACCACGAGGGCGGTCACGCCGTGCTGGCCTACGTGCTCGAGCACGCCGACCCGGTGCACAAGGTCACCATCCTCCCCACCGGGATGGCGCTCGGCGTCACCCACCAGCTCCCGATGGAGGAGCGCCACATCCACTCGCGCCAGTACATCGAGGATTCACTCTGCGTCCGCATGGGTGGCCGGTGCGCGGAGCTCCTCGTCTACGGCGACCTGTCGACGGGCGCCGCGAACGACCTCGTTGGCAACACCGAGCTCGCTCGCAAGATGGTGCGCGAATGGGGCATGAGCGAGGCCATCGGCCCGATGGCGTGGGGTTCCCAGGGCCAGGTGTTCCTGGGCGAGGACCTCATGCACACGCGCGACTACTCCGAGGACACCTCCAAGGTGATCGACGACGAGGTCGAGCGGATCCTGCGCACCGAGGAGCAGCGCGCCATGGAGGCGCTCAGCAAGCACCGCGGCGGGCTCAACGCCGTCGCGCGAGCACTGCTCGACAACGAGATCATCGACGGCGCCGAGGTGTCCCGCCTGGTCGACCAGGCCCACGGATCGCCCGTCCACGACGAGGGCGCCAAGGCGGTCCCCCACTTCCACGCGGCCGCCATCACCCCGCCCGCGGCGAACGGCGCCAAGGCAGCCAACGGTGCGGCCAACGGCCACGAGCCGCGCCGGGCAGAGGACGCGACGCCGGCGGCGCGCGAGGACAGCCCGGTCGCGGTGCCCGTCACGCCCGCACAGGCAGCCGGCACCCCTCGCCGGCCCGATGCCGAACCGTGGCCCCCACCACCGTGGCCACCGCCTGCCGATCCCGCCGCAGGCGCCCCGGAGGGCCCGGGCGCCCACTAGGGCCCACTCGTCGCACCGAGCGAACCAAACCCGGCGCCCGAGCGTCATGGAGGGGGATGGTGGAGCAGCGGCTGGCCGATTGGCTCGAGGAGGGGTACGTCAGCTCCTTCCGCACCGCCTGCCTGATTCTCGGGAACCGCGCCGACGCCGAGGAGGCGGTCCAAGACGCCTACCTGCGCGCCTGGCGCTTCCGTGACTCGCTCTCGGCGGTCCCGAGCATCCAGCCCTGGCTCTACCGCGTCGTCGTCAATGCCTGCTACTCGAAGCTGCGCCGCGAGATCCCCCACCGCGACCGCCGGGCCGGTGACGCGTCGCTGGCGCACGTCATGGACCAGGGCGCGGGTCCTGACACCCGCGCCGAGCAGACCGAAGTGGCCGAAACGGTCCTGGCCGCGCTGCAGCGGCTCCCCATGTCGCTGCGCGTGCCGGTCGTCCTGCGTTACTACGCCGACCTCGGCGAACGCGACATCGCACTGGCCATCGGCCGTCGCCCCGGCACAGTGAAGTCCCGCCTGCACGAGGCGCGCCGGCGCCTGGCGGCCGACCCCGCCCTGTCCGCCCTCGCCGGAGCCGGGGCCGCACCCGACGCAGACGCGTCCGACGCCGACACGTCCGACGCGGACAGCGGCGGTGCCGACAGCGATCGCGACGACGCCACTGACGCCGCGGCGTCGGCCGGGGGGGCACGAACGTGACCATGCTCGACGACACCCGCCTGGCTTCGCTCCTCGGTGCCGCCGGCGCCGCCATCGAGGTGCCCGCGACGGGGCCCGACGACATCCTCGCCCGGGCGCGTGGCGCTCGCCCGACGACGCCTGCGGTCGGTGACGGGACCGTCGATGTCACCGCCAATCCTGAGCCCGACGGTGACGATCTCGAGCGCCCATCCGACGACGCTGTCGTCGACGCCGCCGCCGCCGCCGCGCCCATCGTCGCCTCACCCCGCCCGGCGCGCCGGGTGGTGGTCGTGGCACGCCGCCACCGCGTGCTCTCCGTGGCGGCATGCGTCGTGGTCCTGCTCGTCGCGGCCGGCGCCATCGGGGTGTTCGTCTCGGGACGCTCGGCGCCGCCCCGCCTCGCCAGCACCCTCCCCCCGCACACGCGCACGACGCCACCGGCCGGTTCGGTCACACCCACCACCTCTCCTCCGTTCGCCACGAAGGGAACCGGCGGGTCCGTGTCCGCCGGGGCATCGCAAAACGGAGCGGCCCTGCCCTACTCGGCCAACGCCCAACACGCCGTCGGCACGCCGGCGGTCACGACCCCGACCTCGCCCGGGCTCCCGCAGGGTGCCGTGGGTCAGTCGGCCAAGATCGAGCAGACCGGCACCCTGGGCCTGACCGTCGGCCGCGGCGACCTGCGCCGCACCATGACGCAGCTCACGGGTCTGGCCGGCGCCTACGGCGGGTTCGTGGCCAACTCGCAGACGCAATCGGGTGCCTCCTCGGGCGGCCCGCCCTACGGCACCGTGACCTTGCAGGTGCCCGTGGACAACTTCTCGACCGTGCTCACACAGGCGCAGAAGCTCGGCAAGACGTCGAGCCTGACGACGAAGGCAACCGACGTCACCGGGCAGTACGTGGACCTGCAGTCCCGGATCACCGCGCTCGAGGCCAGCCGGCAGCAGTACCTGACCATCATGGCCAAGGCCACGACCGTGGGCGACGTGCTGGCGGTGCAAGAACAGCTCGACACCATTCAGGGTCAGATCGAGCAGCTGCAGGGACAGCTGCAGGTGCTCACCAGCGAGACCTCGTATTCGACCCTGACGGTGAACGTGAGTGAGGGTACGCCGGCGCCGCGACCGAGCCCGCTCCCCGAGTCGGGGATGATCCGGGCCTGGCACGACAGCGTCGGCGGCTTCGTCGCCGGAGTCGAGGACGTCGTCAGGGTGGCCGGGCCGTTGCTGTTTGCGCTCTTGTGCCTTGCAATTGCCGTGGTCGGCGGACGAGCCCTGTGGCGCCGCTACCAGCGCCACCGCCTCTGAGGCCTGTCGCCCTCCGGGCGGTCGGTCACAGGCTGATCGCCGCCGCGAGTGGGATCCCCGGCATCGTCACCACGCCCAGGCCACCCGTCGGGGAAATGTCCTCGCTGACCGCCATCGTCCCGTCGGTGCGCACCACGATCTGATCGTTCGCCACGTTCGAGAGATGGCTGCTCGGGATGAACAGTGAGACCCCGGGCTCGATGGTGCCGGCCGCGATCAGCGTCTGGCCGGACGGCGCAACGGCGTCCGCGGTGTAGCGCTCGGGCGCACTCGACGTGTTCGTCAACGCCAAGGAGTCGGGGGCGGCGCCGCTGACGGCCGGGGCTGTGGTGGTCCCCGGCGGTGGAACGACCCAGGCTCCTCCCGAGGGCGCCTGGCTCGCGCCGTCGACGGCGAGGGCCGTGCCGGCCTGGGGTGATGACGCCGTTGCCGGCAGGGTGACGCTGCGTCCAACCACGACGCCCGAACCACCGGTTGCCTCGACATCGGCCGAGTACAGAGCTCCGGTCGGGATCCGTGTCTGCGCACTGGTCGTGATCGCCCAGGTCGACCCCGGCGCAACCGTGCTCGGTGAGCGGCGCGAGCGGACCGGAGGCGAGGCGCAGGTGCGCGACGACCTTCTCGGGTGCGCCGCCGGGGTTGAAGACGTCGATCGCCGAGGAAGCGCTGGTTGCCTCTTCGGCTTGGGGGATCGTCCAGTGCGACTGGGGCGCCGCCACCCCGGGCACCACCGAGAGCCCCGCCGAGGGCGCAGCGAACACCTGCAATTCGGACGCGACGACGCGCCCGGTGCGCGTCGTGACGACGGTGCTGACGGTCGAGACGTTCTGGACCTCCGACGCGACGTTCTCGACGACCACCGAGTCTGGTTGCAGCACCACTCCCTGGTAGTTGATGGGGTGCACGGCACCAGACGGCGTCATGAAGCTCAGGTCGACGACCACGGGCGTGGACGTCGGGTTGAGCAGTGACAGGTAGAGTCCCGCCCCGTTGGCGGTCGTCGCGCCGGGGAAGTACCACTGCGACGAGGTCGTGCTCTGGCACGGCGACTCGCCCCAACCCGACGAGCCGTGCACCACTTGTGAGACGGCGACGCCACCCCCGTCGACCGTGACGGTCTGGGCCTGCCACGACCCCGTCGAGAGCACCGGGAGGCTCGGTGCCGTGACGCCGAGGGCCGGGACCGGCACGGCCGAGGTGGCCGTGGCTCCACCGTCGGTCACCGTGGTCACAGTGGCGCTGACCGACCGCCGCTGCGTGTTGGTGAGGACGAGGGAGCCCGGTGCGACCCCCGTCGACGTCGACTGGCCCGTGCAGTACCACGCCGACGACTCGGCATTGGGCGCGCTCGACCAGCGCGGTCGGTCGCGCCGGCGCAGCCGGGGCGGTCGGCGCCCCCTTCGCTCCCGCGGCAACGGCAACACCGACGATCACGGCGGCGACGACCAGAAGGATCCGCCAGCGCGGTTCGCGGATGTGGTGCGCCGGACTCATCTGCTCAGCCCTCGTCCGCCGCGTGCGCCGCAACGCGGCTCCGCCAGGGGCGGCCGACGAGCGCGCCCGCCAGCACTGCCCACGCGGCCAGCTCCAGCAGCGACGACGAGGGGTACGTAGGGGAACATCGAGAACGAGAGCAAGGCGCGCCCGGCCACGACCCTGTACTGGGAGGCCCACCCGAAGGCCGGCTGGCGCGGGGTGGGTCGACCGTGCTGGGTGAGGGTGAAGCTGGCCGCGGGTGCGTAGGCGGCGTAGACAGTGCCCGCCGGGACAATGCCCACCGCAGGGACTCCCTGGGAAAGGTCGCCGAGCACGGGTTGCCAGCCGACGACGTCGGCGGCCGCGGGATACGGACCAGACCCGCACCACCGGCAGGGCGACGGTGCGCGCTGCGGTCACCGGCATGTCCTCGCTCACCTGGTACACCTGCACCCCGACTTCACCGGGGACGACCTGCAGGTCGTCCTGCTGTAACAGGTCCTCCTGCAGGCCCGGCGGCGGCGGCGCGCTCACCGACGATGTGGCCGAGCCGACCACCGAGGGCGCCAGCCCGTCGAGCGACGACCACGTAGCGGACGCCCGCCGGCGCGAGGAGTCGTCCGAGGTGCACCGTGCCGCCCGACAACGCGAGCCGGAGGGCGTCCGCGGTGACCTCGGCCGGCCCGGGACCGGCAGGGGTCAGGACCTGGGCGGTGTCGGGCAGACCTTCGGTCGTGAGCGAGTAGGCCAACCCTGGCTCCACGGACCATCCGCCCACCGGCAGCGCTCGTGGGTCCCCGAGCCACAGGACGCGGGCCACGGCCGGGCTGGGACGGCTGAGGAACCCGAGCGGTTGTTCCACGCCTTGCGACGGGCAGGCCCCACCGCCCGCCCGCGGCCGCGGCGGCCACGGGAAGCAGGCCGACGACGACCAGGACGAGTGTGCCCACGCTGACCAGCTGCCGCCATCCGAACTCACGACCCGTCAGGTCGTTCTCGAACGCGGAGATGCCCAAGGCGATGCAGGCGGCGACGGCGAGCGCCGCCGGGGCCAGCACGACCGTCTCGGACGGAGCGAACGAGCCCATGGCGCCTCGGTAGGCGGCAAAGGCCAGACCCCACGACGCGAGGGCAGTGACCCACAGACGGGTCGCCCACACGAGCCTCGTGCCGCGGCCGAGCAGCAACGGGAGGGCCGCGGCGGCGACGAGCAGCCACACCAGCGGCGAGCGAGCCTCTGGGCCGACGGCGAAACGGACGACCTCACCCCACCCGGGGGAGGTGGCACCGGCCAAAGGCAGACCGAAGATGCCGACCGAGGCCTTGCCGGCCAACGCCGTCCCGACGACCCAGGGAAGGTCCAACAACAGCGCCACGACGACGGCCTCGACCGCCACCACGAGGACGCGCCACCAGGCGTCGAATGCGCCGATCAGCACGGAGCCGAGCGCCCACGCCAGCGCGACGAGCAAGACGAGGGGGACGATCGCGGGTGCGAACCCGGCGGCGACCGCGATGATCGCGCCGAGCAGGGCCACCTGGCCGCCCGGCCGGCTGCGCCAGCGTGCGGTCGGCGCGACGCGCGAAGGGTTCGACGGCTGCGGCGCGCGCGAGGCGGAGCGCAATGAAGGGAAAGGCGGCATAGGCGACGAGGCCGTCCCAGCGCCCGGTGCCGAGCGCGCCGTAGGGCAGCGGAAGGCCGAGGTAGCAGATCACCGCGATCGCACGGGCGCGCGGCGAGACCAGCGGACGCAAGAACCGTGACACGCCCCATGCGCCGAGAGGGATGCAGCCGAGGAGGAGGACATGCTGCAGCGTGCCCATGGCGCCGAAGAGCACCGTGCCCGTGATGCCCGCGAGACCAAAGGCGGGCGATGCGGGTGCAGTCGTGCCGACGCCGGCGGATTGCCACCCGGAGACGAAGTGGTGCCACGTGGTTGTCCACGACGGGAGCGGCGCCAGCTGGCCGACGAGAGGAAGGGAGCCGAAGAAGAGATCCCGGGTGCCCACAGCGATCACCACCAGCGCGACCAGCACGGCCAGCGCACGCTGGCGCCCGGTGCCCAACGGCGGCTGGCGGACCCGGCGGCCGAAACGATCCCGGCCCGCTCGCCTCCCGAGGTCGTCCAGCTCGTCGAAATCGGCGTCCTCGCTGAAGGCTGTCCCCACGCTGCCGGTGAGGACGGCCACCTCGGCCCGCTCGACCTCTTCGGGTCGCGCCCTGCCCGCGGTGACGGCGTTGGCCGCTTCGAGACCCTGGTGGGAGAGGCGGCTCAGGTACGAGGACAGCCGTGCGCTCCCTCGCACCTGCATGCGGCGAACCTCGGCGTCGGGAAAGAGGCGATGCTCAGCCAGCTGACCGCGCAACAGCGAGACCTCGGTGAGGTGCCGCGCGTTCCAGCGCCACGCGCCCATGACCGCTCGGACGCGCTCCCGGTCGCCGGCCAGCACGGCGACGACGACCTCGCCGAACGCCAACAGCGCAGCCTGCGGGAGCACCCGCACGAGGTGGAGGCGCGTGTAGCACTTGAGCACCGCGCGGAGCTCATGTCGACGTTGCAGCGCCTGCATCGTGACGGGACGCTTGGCATCGGAGTCGACGACGGCGGGCAGCGGTTCGAGACCACTGGCGACCGCCTCGCGGTGGCGTACGCGGGCATCGGGCGCAACGACGACACGGGAGCCTGCGACCTGGCAGCGCCACGAGAGGTCGAGGTCTTCGCCCATGGCGACGATGCCGGCGTCGAACCCGTTGAGCTCGCTGAAGAGATCGCTCCGGACCAACACACACCCACCCGGTGCGACGAAGACGTCGCGCACGGCGTCGTGCTGCCCGTGGTCGACCTCACCGGGAATGATGCGGTCGACGACCGCACCCGTCTTGTCACAGCTCATGCCGACGTGCAGCAAGACGCTGGGGTCGTCCCAATTCGACGAACTTCGGGGACACGACGCCGGCGTTCGAGCGGAACGACTCCTCGACGAGCCGGTGCACGGCGTCCGCGTCGAGCGCCACGTCGTCGTGGCAGAACAACAAGAAGGCGGCACCCTCGACCATGCCGAGCACCTCGTTCGAGGCGGCGGCGTAGCCGTGCCGGCCGGGCAGATGCCGCACGAATGCGTTCGGCAGGATGCGCCCGACACGCTCGCTCACGTCGGCACTGTCGTCGCCCGTCGCCAGGACCAGGACCGACAGCTCGCCGTAGTCCTGCCGTGCCAGCGAGACGAGCGTGTCGTCGAGCCAGGTACCCGGGCCGCTCGTGACCACGACCGCGACCACGGCGGGCACTTGGGCGTCCATCAGGTGGCAGAGGCTATCCGGTCCGACCTGCGCCGCCGGGGTTCCCGGAACGCCCGCTCAGGCACGGAATTGCTGCCAGGTGCTTGCTACTGTTTAACAGTTGTGATACTCTAGTACACAGATAGAGGGGGGGGTCGGTGACGCGACCCCCACGCGAATATTTCGAAGCAGGAACGACGAGACCGGAGGCCTCCATGCCTGACGTCAGCGACAACATCAACTCCCTTTCCAAGGGCGTCACCAACCTCGCCCGCGACGCGGCGTACGTGGCCGTCGGGCTCGGCGTGCTCGGGTACCAGCGCGTGCAGGTGCACCGGGTGGAGCTGCAGAACCGGCTCACGCAGGATCTGTCCCTCGACCAGCACATCGACGATGTCCGCCAGGGCGTGGCAAAGAGCGTCCGTCAGATTGACGACCTCACCGAGTCGGCCGTCCGGCTGTTCGAGACGACGCTGCAGCCGTTCGAAGACAGACTCCCGCCCTCGGTCACCCAGCTGTCGGTCAAGGCGCGCGAGCAGGCCCGCGAGGTCCGCAGCCAGATCCGCCAGCGCGTGCGGGCCGCCTGACCTCGTACACGCAGCGCGTCCACGCGACGCTCGCCGTCAGTCGGCCTCCCACGAGGCCAGCACGTCGGCGAGCGTCGTCGCGAGCGGGACGCGGGGCTGCCACCCGGTGGCGGCACGCAGCCGGCTCGCGTCACCTCGCAAGACGGGGACGTCGACCGGCCGCACCAGCGCAGGATCCGTCTGCAGGCTGAGATCGGCACCCGCCAACTCCAGGAGCTGGTCAGCCACCTCTGCCATCGCGACGTCGTGCCCGGAACACACGTTGTAGACATCGCCCGCCGTGCCGTGCTCCATCAAGAGCCGGTACGCGACCACCACGTCGCGGACGTCGGTGAAGTCCCGCCGAGTGGTGAGCGTGCCGACCGGGAGGCTCGTCGCCCCCGAGCGCCGCGCCTCGACGATCCGCTTCGCCAGCGCAGGCACGAAGAAGTTCGGCGACTGGCCGGGCCCGATGTGGTTGAAGGGCCGCACCACGATGACCGGCTGCGCGAATCCTCTCCACGCCTGCAGCGCGACCGCCTCGGCCGCGAGCTTGCTCGCTGCGTAGGGGCTGGCCGGCGCCGTCGGCGTGTCTTCGGCCAGCGGCAGCTGCTCGGGCGTGACGACGCCGTACACCTCGGCTGAGCTGACCACGAGGATGCGGGCCTCCGACCGGTGTCCCCGGGCGGCAGCCAACAGCTCCGCGGTCCCGAGGACGTTGACCCGCAGGACCTGGCTCGGGTTCTCCCAGCTCTCCCCGACGTGCGTCAGGGCGGCCAGGTGATACACGGCGTCGGGCGCGACCTCGGCCATGACCCGACCCACGGCCGCCCCGTCGGCGACGTCGGTCTCGAGGTCGATGACAGCGACCTCGTCGCCGCAGTCCTTCAGATGCGCGGCGAGCCACTGGCCCACGAAACCCTTGCCGCCCGTGATGAGCGCCCGCACGTCGCCGAACCCTACTGCGACCCCGCCCTCGCCACCTCATAGGCGCGGACGTGGAGCCCGGCGCTCGCCTCCCAGGTCCGGGCCGCTGCAACCCTGATGCCGAGCTCCTGCCGCTCCGTCCCCCGCCCGTGGTCGAGCGCGCTGTCCAGCGCGTCGGCCAGCGCCGGCGCGTCGCCGGGCGGCACCAGCAGTGCCGCCCCCTCGGCGAATTCGGCCATGGCCGATCCCTCGGTCGTCACCAATGGCGCACCACACGCCAGCGCCTCGAGCGCGGGCAGCCCGAAGCCCTCCTCGAGCGCCGGGTAGGTCGCGACGGCTGCCCGGCGCAGCAGCGCGGGGATCGCCGCGTCGGGCACATAGCCGGTCCGGACGATCCTGTCGCCGTGGCGGGCCTGTGCCAGGGCCCGCTCGGTGTCGGCCATGCCCCACCCCGGCTGGCCGGCCAGGACGAGGACCGCGTCGGGGCGCCGGGCGGCGAGACGGTCGAAGGCCGCGACGAGCGGCACGATGCCCTTGCGGGGCTCCAACGTCCCGACGAAGACCACCAGCTGACGGTCAACCGGCACGCCGAGTGAGCCGAGCAGCGCACGATCCGCACCGTCGGATGGCTCCTGGGGACTGAATCGTTCGTGATCGACGCCGTGTGGCGCCACCACCACCGGCGCCCGAACGTCGCAGCTGGCAGCGAGCGCCTCGGCGGTCACCTCGCTGACGCAGATCAGCACCCCGGCGTGGCGCGCCGCATGGCGAATGGCCCTGCGGAAGAACGCGGCCTTGGTACGCAGATGCCACTCGGGGTGATCGAAGAATGTGCAGTCGTGGATCGTCACGGCACAGGGCACCGGAGGACGCGCCGGCATGGTGTAGTGCGGACCGTGGTGGACCTGCACGCTGAGCCGACGCAGCACCGAGGCGAGGGCGATCTGCTCGAAGGCGAGCCGACCGGCCCGTGACGACGGGACGGCAGCGTGGATCCTTGACCCGCCCGCCAACGCGCCGCCAGCGCTCGCCGTCGCCGCGGCGCGTCACCAGGTTGAGATCCACGTCGTCTCGGATGGCGAGCTCACGTGCCAGCGCCAAGGTGTACTGCCCCGCGCCACCCGGCCGCGCCGGGACGGCAGACACGTCGAGCACGAGACCGAGCGTCACAAGAGGGATCTCCACAGGGCCAGATGGGCGCGCGCCGCGTGACGCCACGTCCGGCCATGCGCGTAGCGCGTCCCGCGGTCCGAGAGGGTCGCTCGGGTCCTGTCGTCGGTGAGCGCGGTCATGAGGCCGGCGGCGATGTTCTCGATGTCGAGCGGATCGACCAGCAACGCCGGCGCCGGGCCGGGCGCTCCAAGGTCGTGCACGCTCGGCACCTCATCGGCGACCACCGCCGGCGTCCCGGCCCGCATCGCCTCGAGCGGGGGCAACCCAGCGCCCTCGGTCAGCGGCACGTACGCGAATGCTCGCGCCCGCTCGTACAGCTCGGCCAGCACGGCGCCGGACACCGCTCCCGCAAAGACCACTCCTTGCGTCTCCCCCGAGATCGAGGGTTGCCTGCCCCAGCCCGAAGGTCCCACCACGACCAGCGGCCAGGGCTCGGGCAGGGAGGAGCGGATCGCGTCATAGGCGTGGACGAGCCGTTCCAGATTCTTGCGCGGCTCCACGGTGCCCACGGTGAGGAGATACGCCCCGCGCACACCGAGGTGAGCGAGCAGCGCGTCCGCACCGGCCGGATCCGGCGGGGGCAGGTGGTCGGCGCCGCTCTGGACGACCGTGATCAGATCCTCGTCGACGCCGGCGGCCACCACGTCCGCCGCGACCAACCGGGACGGCACGACGATGTGCGCACCGGACTCCCGGGCGCGGGTGAGGGCGCCCTCGTGCCAGCGCGCCCCCGCGGCGTCGTGGCTTCGGGGTGACGGCGCCAGGCGAGGTCGTGCACCGTGAGCACCAGGCGGCCGCCGCCACCGCGGGAGGGAAACGGCGCCGCCATCGACACCGAGTGCACGACGTCGAACCCGGGCGGCGCGTGCACCAAGCGATGGTCCCAGGCGCGCGTGAGCGCTCGGCCGGGCAGGCGCGAGAGACAGAGCGGCCACCCCATTGCGGCCAGTTCGTCGTCGCCCGTCCGCCGGGGAGCCCTGCTCGCCACGAGCGTGAGATCGACGGCCTCACCCTCCGCGCTGAGCGCGGCGAACCCGGCCAGGAGCCCGCGCGCATGGGCACCGATGCCGCCTGGCACGCGGCGGCGGAGTTGCTCGACCGCGAAGAGGACCGAGGGAGGATCGTCAGCCATTGCGCGCACTCGCCGCGTCTCGATACAACGCCTCGAGGCCCTCTCCACAGCGCTCCCAGGAGAATCGGGAGGACCACGCGGCGCCCGCAGTGACGAGCCGCCCTCGCAGTGCCTCGTCGCCGAGACAGGCAGCGAGAGCGGCGGCCAACGAGTCGCGGTCGTGCGGCTCCACCAGCAGAGCCCCGTCACCCAGCACCTCTGGGAGCGAGCCGGCCGTGGTGGCGACCACGGGCACACCTGCCTGCATGGCCTGCAGCGGCGGAAAGCCGAACCCCTCGTAGAGAGAGGGGTAGGCGAGCACCGCGGCGCGCGCTATCAGTGCTGCCAGGTCGAGCTCATTGAGCCAGCCGGTGCGGACGATGCGCGCACGGGCCGGTGATGCCTCCACTGCCGCGGTCAGTACGTCCTCTCCCCAACCGGGCGGCCCCGCCAGGACGAGCGCGACGTCGGTGTATCGATCCGCTACGGAGCTGAAGGCCTGGACGAGGCCCGGCAAATCCTTGCGAGGCTCGGCCGTTCCCACGGCGAGGCAGAATCGCGCACAGCCCGAGCGGCAAGAGCCGAGCAAGGGTCGGCTGCCGCCTCGGGCTCCGACACGGCAGGTAACACGGGAATCCCCGGATTGACCACCCGGACGCGGTCCGGGTCCGCACCGAACGCCTCGACGACCTCGGCGGCGACGAAGGCGGAGTCGGCGTGGATCCACCCACCGCGGCGAACGGCGCGGCGTATCAGGCCCGGATAGGCGAGGGTGGCTTGTCGCAGAGCTCGGGATGGTGGAGCGGTGTCAGGTCGTGGACCGAGGCGACGGCAGCGGCCTTGGCGGTCGGCGGGACGACGAAGTTGGTGCCGTGGACGACGTCGGTCGGCCCGATGAACCATTCCACGGGCGGTGCGTCGACCCGGCCCCACAACGCATGAAGCGGGCGCGCCGGCATCGGTCGCTGATGCGTCGTGACGCCGGGCGGCACCTGCGACCCGATCATCTCGCGGCGACGCCAGCTCACGGCATACGCTCGCACCTCGACGCCCGGGCGGGCCGCCAGCGCGTCCAGCGCGCCGCGGCAGAAGGCGCCGACCCCGGTGGGCAGAGCCGAGCAACGGTGTGGCATCGAGCGCAACGCGCAGATGCGCCGGCCCAGAGGTCATGGACGTGCCGGCCGTGCTCAGGTCGTGATCGCCCCGTCGATGGACAGGATCGCACCCGTCACGTAGTCGGCCTCGTGCGAGCCGAGGTACGCGAACGCGCCGGCGATCTCGTGGGGGTAGGCGAAGCCGATCGGCGTCATGAGCCGCTCGATCAGTTTCATGTCCGCATCTGCCGGCGGACCGAAATTGTGGATGATCGGCGTGTCGACGCCGCCCGGAGCGACGCCGTTGACCCGGACACCCCGGGCCATGTACTCGACTGCGAGCGCCTTGGTCAGCAACTTCACGCCACCCTTCGAGGCACAGTACGCGGCCGAATAGGGCTGGCCGATGACGCCGGCCGTCGAGACGGTGTTGACGATGGCGCCACCGCGCTCGATCATGCCGGGCAGAACGGCCCGGCACATCAAGAAGGTCCCGGTCAGATTGACGGCGATGATCTTGTCCCAGCCGCTGAGCGACTGTTCCGGGGTGTGCGCGAAGCCACCGATGCCTGCGACGTTGCACAGGTTGGTGATGGGACCCAACTCGCGCTTCGGCCTCTGCCACCGCCGACGCGACGACGTCCTCATCCGTCACGTCGCACCGTACGGCGATGGCCCGCCCACCCGCGTCGGCCGCCTCCCGGTTGATCTCGCCGGCCACTGCGTCGATGGCGTCCTCGGCCACGTCGAGGCACGCCACGGCTGCGCCCTCGGCGGCCAGTCGGCGCGCCGTGGCCCGGCCGATACCCGACGCGGCTCCCGTCACCAGCGCGACATGCCCGCGGTAGCGATCAGGCGTGATGGACTCCGGAGCCGTCCCTCGGGTGGGGTCGGACTCACCGACTCTGGTGGTGGGGCTCATGCGTGCTCCTTGTCGTCCGCTGCTCCGGGCGGGGTCACTGCCTAGCACCCCCCGGGCCGATTCGGACGAGTTCTGTGCAGCGCGGCGCGTCGCGTCGCAGCACCCTGCTCGGCCAGCGCTCCCAATCGGACCGGATCCACCTTCATCATGGGGGTCAACGGCAGCTCCTCGACCACGACCAGGGCGTCCGGCGCCTTGTAGTCAGCCAGGAGGCCCCGACAGTGGGCGCGCAGCGCGTCGAGGTCGGGGGCCGAACCGGGAGCAGCGACGACGACCGCCACGCCCACCTCGCCGAGGACGTCGTCGGGCACGCCGCAGACGGCGACGCGCGCCACTGCGGGGTGACCAGCCAGCACCTCCTCGACCTCGGCGGGGTACACGTTGTAGCCGCCGCGGATGTAGCGCTCGTGCGCTCGCCCAGAGAGTTGCAGATTGCCCTCGGGGGTCAGCCGCCCGAAGTCACCGGTCGTCACCCAGCCGTCGGGGGCGACGCACGGCGCGGGTCGCTTCGACGTCCACGAGGTCGCCGCACGGTGCGGCCCCGGCCGGGACCATGGCCCCAATAGCCCCGCATGGCGGCCCCCGAACGCAGGAGCACCCTGCCCACTGTTCCGTCTTCGACAGGGTGTCCCTCGTCGTCCACGATCGCCAATTCGACTCCCGCCACCGGTTTTCCGACCGTCGTTGCCACTTCCTCGTCGCTCGAGCTCGGCGTGGTACCGGTGCCGAGCGACGTCTCGGTCGAGGTGTAGCGGACCACGACGGGGACGCCCAGTCGCCGTCGCATCTCCGAGACCATCGGCGCGGACATCCGCGCCGCACCGGTGGCCGCGACCCGCAGCGCGCCGAGATCGGCGCGGTCGAGCTCCTCGCTGGCGAGCATCAAGCGCCCACTGCGTCGGAACACCCTGGGCCACGGTCACCCGCTCGCTCTCCAAGATCGCGATGGCCTCGTCCGCCCGCCAAGGCGTCGGAGTGATGATCGTGGTCACCGCGTTCGCGATCTCGTCCCACGCCCTGGTCATGTATCCGACGTGCGCGAACGGGAGCTGGGGAGAGCCGGCGGTCGCCCGGCTGGCTCAAGACGTCCGTGCCACGTGCGACGGCGGCGAGGTTTGCATGGTCGAAGAGCGCTCCCTTCGGCTTCCCGGTGGTGCCGCTGGTCCATACGACGGCGACGGGGTCGTGGGCCAGGAGTTCGGGCCAGGAGGGGGGTGGCGGGCCTCCCCAGGCAGCCCGAGCTTCGGCCTTCTCGACGACCGGTGCCGAGAGCCCAGGAGGCGACCGGGCTGTCCGGGTCGACGACGACGAGTGCCGGTACGGTCCGCTCGACGATGGATGTCACCTCTGCGCCGCCCAGCCGCGGGTTGATGCCCGAGGTGATGGCGCCGAGACGGAGCGCCGCTGCGTAGAGCACGGCGTAGTCGATCGACGAGGGGAGGAGGAGGCACACCACGTCGCCCTTGGCGACGCCTCGCCTGGCCAGATACTCCGCCACACCGTCGGCGGCCCGGTCCCATTCGGCGAAGGTGATGGCGCGTCGACCAGTCGGCCACGGGTTCGACGTATGCCTCCACGTCGCCATTGACCAGCGCCGCCTCACGCAGCACCGAGACGACGGTCCGGTGGCGGTCCACGGGTATCTGCGCGGGCATGGCGGGCGGCGATGGTACCAGCCGGTGTCGGAGGTTCAGCGGGCTGGTCGCTCCTATGCTCGCGGCGTGCTGGTGGCCCTGTGCGGCGGCGTCGGGGCCGCCCGGATGCTCTCGGGTCTCGTTCGCGTCGTGCCGCCGGCGGACATCACGGCGATCATCAACGTCGGCGACGACATGGTCCTGCACGGCTTGCACATCAGTCCCGACATCGACACGGTCACCTACACGCTGGCCGGAGATGGACAACCGCGAGACGGGGTGGGGCGTGGCCGACGAGAGCTGGACCGTCATGGGAGAGCTCGAGCGCCTCGGGGGTGAGGACTGGTTCCGCCTCGGTGATCGGGACCTGGCGACGCATCTGTTCCGCACCGAACGACTGCGCTCGGGTGACTCGCTGAGCTCAGTGACGGCCGCCGTGGCCACACGACGCGGCGTCGCCGTGCGGCTGTTGCCGGTGACCGATGACCCCGTGCGCACACGCGTGACACTGGCGGCTGCCACGCGAGCTGGGGCCGGCGGGGACCGAGGTGGCCTTTCAGGACTATTTCGTCCGGCTCCACCACGACGTGGCCGTGCGAGCCGTGCGGTTCGATGGAGCCGACGGCGCCCGGCCGGCACCGGACGTGCTGGCCTCGATCGATCGAGCCGAAGCCATCGTGGTCTGCCCTTCGAACCCGTGGTGTCCGTCGGGCCGCTCCTCGCAGTGGCCGGTGTCCGCGACGCCCTCGCCGCACGACGGGAGCAGGTCGTCGCCGTCTCACCCATCATTGCCGGTGCCGCGCTCAAGGGCCCGGCCGACCGCCTCATGGCCGAGCTCGGTACCGAGCCCTCGGTCGTCGGCGTCGCTCGTCTCTACGCGCCGTGGGTCGGTACGCTCGTGATCGACGTCGCGGACGCGGCGGCAGGCGGACGCGGTCGAGGCAGAAGGGATCCGCTGCATCGTGACGCCCACCGTCATGCGGTCACCCGAGTTGGCCGCGGACCTTGCCCGGGTGGTGATCGATGCAGGACGGTGAAGGTCTGTGGATCGTGCCGGTCACGGGCATCGGCGAGGTGGTGCCCGGCGCCGATATCGCACGCCTCATCGCCGATGCGGTGGAGCCATCGCAACCGGATGGTCCGGCGCTCCGTGACGGTGACGTCGTCGTCGTGACCCAGAAGATCGTCTCGAAGGCCGAAGGCAAGATTGGTCGAGATCGCAGACGACATCGACGCCAAGCTTGCGCTCGTCGCCCAGGAGTCGGTTCGGATACTGCGCCAACGCGGTGACCTCGTCATCAGTGAGACACGCCACGGATTCATCTGCGCGAATGCCGGCGTCGATCTCTCCAACGTGGCCGAGGGCACCGCCGCGCTCCTCCCCGACGACGCAGATCGGTCGGCACGGCGGATCCGGGCCGGGATCCAGCACTCGCTCGGTGTCGAGGTCGCGGTCATCGTCTCGGATACCTTCGGCCGTCCCTGGCGCCGCGGCGTCACCGACGTGGCGATCGGCTGTGCGGGCGTGGCGGCCGTGCTCGACCTCAAGGGCACTCCTGACGCGGGTGGCCGCGAGCTGATCGCGACCGAGATCTGCGTGGCAGACGAGCTGGCATCGGCCGCCGAGCTCGTGATGGGCAAGGACCGAGCCGTCCCCGTCGCGATCGTGCGCGGTGTGCCGACGGGCTGGCTTCGCCC
The DNA here is from genome assembly GCA_963725895.1 of uncultured Acidimicrobiaceae bacterium. Lineage (GTDB taxonomy): Bacteria > Actinomycetota > Acidimicrobiia > Acidimicrobiales > RAAP-2 > Bog-473. Next base: position 1,605,076 of record CAVSAJ010000001.1, read on the forward strand.
CGCTTCGGTCAGGGCGGAAGTCATCAGACCCCCCGACGAGGACCTCTTTCGCTGAGCCGGTCAGGCCAGTCGCTCGCCCACGAACTCGAGTACTGCCCTCGTGCCGTCGCTCAGTTCGGTCCACGGCCGCCATCCCAGCTGGATCGCCGCCCGCTCGATGTCGAAACAGGAACGATGTAGCGTCACCGGGACGGGCAGGCACTTCGATACGCGCCGGCTCGAGGCCGCGGAGCGCAGCCATCGTGGCCAGGAGCTCGTTGACCGTCGTCTCGCGGCCGGTGCCGATGTTGCACACGAGCCCGCCACCGCGTGTGGCGGCGCGCACGAATGCGTCGACGACATCGTCGACGTACACGAAGTCCCTCGTCTGGGCCCCGTCTCCGAACACCGTGACCGGCTCGTCTCGCAGGATCCGTTCGGCAAAGATGGCCACGACGCCCGACTCCTTGCGTGGGCTCTGGCGGGGTCCGTAGACGTTCCCGAGCGCCAGTGCGCAGAATTCGAGCGCGTAGAGCTCCCGGTAAGCGGCCAGGTAGTCGATGACGGCCTTCTTCGAGACCCCGAAGGGCGAGATGGGCATCTGGGGATGCGACTCGCGCACCGGAAGGTCTTCGGGTGACGGCTGGCCGTAGAGAGTGATCCCGCTGGCCGCGTAGACGACCCGCTCCGCCTCGGCTCGGCGGGCGCCCTCGAGAACGTTGACCGATCCCACGACGTTGACCAGCGCATCGAAGCCGGGCTCTGAGATGGCGAGCCCGGTGTCGGGCTGTGCGGCGAGGTGGAAGATCAGCTCGGGTCGCCGGCGAACCATCAGCTCGATGATCGCCGGCGCGGTGATGTCGAGATGGTGAATGGTCAGCGATCGCCCAGCGTTGCCTCGGGCCTCCGCGAGATTCGAGAGCGACCCGGTCGAGAAATCGTCGACGACATCGACCTCGTGGCCCTCGACGAGCAGGCGGTCAACCAGATTGGAGCCGATGAAGCCTGCCCCTCCCGTCACCAGCGTGCGCATGTCCGGGCTTTCTAGCCCGAGACGCGCTCGCCGTCGACCACGGTCCCGGACGAGACGACTGCATCGGATCCGAGTACCGATACCGCACGCACGTCGCCGCGCTGCCCGACGATCGAACGCGGCCCCATGATGGAGCCAACAACCTCCGCGTCCGCGGCGACGTGGCACCCGTCCATCAGGACCGAGTCCGCTACGACCGCTCCCGCTGCCACGACGCACCCGCGCCCCAGCACGGACCGCTCGATCCGCGCGTCTTGCTCCACCACACATCCGGCGAGCACGACCGAGGGGGGAACGACGTCGCCGACCACCTCGCTGTCACCCTCCACGAAGACTCCGTCCCCCCTGTCCGCGAGGCCCGGGGCCACGACGGGCCCCCGTTTCTGGTTTACGTAGTCGAAGTTGGCCTGGAGATACGCCGACGGGGTGCCGGTGTCGAGCCAGTAGCTGTCGTCGGACAATGCGAACAGCCTTCCGTCGCGCACCATGGCGGGAAAGGTCTCCCGTTCGATCGACACACGACCACCCTCTGGTATCCGGTCGAGTACGGACGACTCCAGAACGTACGTCCCGGCATTGATTTCGTTCGTCGGAGCCTCGTCGCGCGGTGGCTTCTCGACGAACGCAGTGACCCGTCCCTCGTCGTCCGTCGGCACGACGCCGAAGGCCGACGGGTCGGCCACGGGATGCAGCGCGATCGTCCCCTCCGCCTCACGCTCCCGATGGAAGGACACCAAGCCGGTCAGGTTCATATCCGTGAGCACATCCCCATTGACGACCACGAACGTCTCGGCGATGCCGGCACGGGTCGCGGCAAACCGAACGGCACCGGCCGTGTCGAGCGGCTCGGGTTCCACGGCGTACGTCAGCTCGACGCCGGCCGCGCGGCCATCCGGATATGCCTCCAGAAAGGCGTCGGGCAGGTAGCCCAACGACAGCACGGCGCGGTCCACGCCATGGCTGGCGAGGTGTCCGAGCACACGCTCGAGCATCGGCACGCCGACGATGGGAAGCAACTGCTTGGGCGTCGTAAGCGTCAGAGGACGCAGCCTCGTCCCCTCGCCCCCAACGAGGACAACCGCTTGCATTACTTGGTGGTCGTCGTCGCTGATGGTTTGGTCGACGACGTGGTCGTCGAAGGCGGTGCACTCGTCGTGGTTGAGGACCTGGCCGCCGTGGTGGAGGTCGTCGACGGCACGCTCGTGGTGCTCGACGTCGCAGAAGGCACAGTCGTCGTTGCGGCGGGTGCGGTCGTCGTTGTCGTCGACACCGGCTGGCTGCCACCGGCCAGCACCTGGACGAGGGCGAGACTCGTCGAGCCCGGAGGCTTGGGCAAGGAGGTGCTGTCGGGCACGAACCCCACCGTGATGAGCTGGCGGTCGGCGAACTTGAGGTCGGCGGGATGCAGGGTGGTGGCGCCACCTGTCTCTTCCTGCTCACCGTTCTTTTCGGTCTTCGTTGTCAGAATCCACGAGCGTGCCTTGACCTCGCCCACCTTGCCGGCATCGGGGGTGCCGGCCGCGCACTTCTGACCGTTCGTGTACTCGTGCGAGGTGGAGGACGGGTACTTCAACATCGTGTTCGTCAAGGTGAGACCCGTGTACCCGTCGGCGAACTTCCCCAACGTCGCGTTGTTTCCCGCCTCGCTCGAGCTGTTTGGAGCGATTTTGAGGACTCCGTCGCCGGTCGTCGTCAGACCGGTCTTCGCGGTCGACGGCGAGGCTGGGAGCGCGGGCTGCGTCGTCCCGCAGATGTCGATGGCGAGTCCGGCATGCCACGTCGTGCCGACGGCGGGCTCGACGACTGGTGCGATCTGGTTGTAGTGATACTTGGCGAACGCCACCGATCCCAGCCCGACCAGCACGATCACCAGGAGCGCGGCATACCAGTTCACAGGCATCTGCCCGCGATAGGTGGCGCCTCCACCTGTCGCGGCGGCGCGTGCGACCGACCTCCCAGAGGAACTTCTCGCCATGGCGGGACGCAACCCTACAACCTGACGGGGTGCCCCCCGGCGGCAGGCTCGCCTTGGAGCAGGTCACGGTACAGAGCCGCCGTCTCGGGGTGAAGGCAGCCGAGGCGCGACGACGACGGGGTCGCTCGGCCAGGCCAACACCGCATCCCGCCGTGCGACCCGCCGTCGTCACCGGCGAGCGCGAGCAACTGCGACATCGTGCGCGGGAGGCGAGTCCGGTCGCCCTGAGCCGCAGTGGCGACCAGCAGGCTGCGATAGAGACGTTCGTCGAACGGGCAGACCACGAGCGCCCGACGCACCATCCATTCGGCCACCTCGGCGCGACCGGTCTCGGCGTACGCCGTGGCCCCACGGACCGCCACGTCCACCACCGACGACTCGATACCGCTGCGAGTGCCGTCGAAGACGGCCCAGTCGGCCCTCCGCAGTCCGCCGAAGAGTGGGCCTCGGACCAGCCGCATGGCCTGGAGTAGCTCGTAGGGTCCATTCGCCGCGGCGAGGGATGCGAAGCGCTCGACGTCCGTCGTGACCGAGTCGCTCAGCCGGAGGTCGACGCCACGAGGGAGATGCAGGCGACCTTCGGCGTCCCCACCGAGCGCCCGGCGGGCATCCGACGCGGTCGAATGCACGGTGGACAACGACACCGGCCGTTCGGGCCAGAGCGCCAGGGACCACTCACCATGGCGGACGCCACCGCGGTGAAACGCGAGATAGACCACGAGCTCGCGCGCGGCGGAGCGGCGAAACGGTTCGGCCGCGCCATGAACGACGACCGGACCGAGGACGGCGACTTCGACGGTGCCCTGAGTCACGGGGCAGAACGGTCGGCGCGGCCCCGCGAAAGGCGCAGAGATCTACGACCACCAGCCTCCATCAGTACCTGAGAGCACGCGGTTCAGTAGTTTCGACGCCATGCGTTCCGTACTGCGCCGCCACGACCCGGAGACGTGCCTGCGTGACAGGGTCGATCCCTCGGGCACCGAGGTGCAGCACACCGTCGCTTTCAGGACGCCGTAGTGGCACACAAAGCAACGGCGCGGATGCCGTCATTTTGGCGCGCCTGGCTGATCACGTTCGCCTCCTTCGTCGTCGTCGGCACCGCGTGGAGCGTGGCACAGCCGATCTTCGCCGGTGCCGATGAAGCCCAGCACGCAGCTCAGAGCGAAGCAGTCTGGTCGGGGCAGTTCCTTCCCCCCCTCACGTTGAAGGTCGGGTCGCAAATCGAGTCCGGAGTTGAGCACGTACCCGTCTTCGCGGCGGGCGAGAGTTGCTACGACGTCAATCACGCCGTCTCGGCCAAGTGTGACAAGACGTCGCTTGTCGGAACGGCCCGTGCCGGAGAGATCGACAACTATGTGAGCCGGGAGCCACCTCTCCCCGCGCTGCTCACGGGCCTGCCGTTCTTTTTGGCGCCGAACCGGACGGGGTTCTATCTGTCGCGATTCCTGACATCCGTGCTGGGAGCCGCATTGCTCGCGACCGCCGTCTCGCTCGCTTGTTCCCGGCGCCGCCCCCTTCTGCTGATGGGCATCCTGGTCGCCGCGACGCCGTCCTTCATTGCCGAGTTCGGGGTTCTCGGCTCGAGTCAACTCGAGATCGGCGCCGCATTGGTGCTCTGGGTGGCTGCGACGCTCATCGTGACGGACGAACCAGTCACGACCACGATCGCCGCCATCCTCACGGGATCGACGGTCCTGCTCCTCCTTTCGAGACCGGCCTCCATCATCTACGCGGCTCTGGCGTTCTTGGTCCTTGTTGCCTGCGCGGGGAAAGCGAAGCTGGGGCGTCTTGCGGCACTGCGGGTGTTCTGGCCGATGGTGGGTGTTCTGACGCTCGTCCTGCTGGTGGCTCTCTGGTGGTTGGTCTTCGCCGAAGCTCCAGCCAATCCCAACTACCTCACGGACAACCATCTCCCGCACATCACGGCATGGGCCGGCCGGATTTCCTTCGCGTTGGGGTACGCGTGGGACTTCTGGGCGCAGATGATCGGTGCCATCGGCACGAACGAGTACAGCGGACCGGCGTGGTTGGCGATCGTGTGGACGATGCTGGCCGGCGGATTCGTCCTCCCGGGCGTGGTGCTGGCGAGCCGCCGTCGAGCGGCTGCCATCGGCGGAGTGCTGGTCGTCCTCCTCGTGCTCCCCGTGGCGGCACAGGCCTATTACGTGTCGACGGTCTCGCTCACGTGGATGGGCCGCTACGACACGCCAGTCTTCGTCGGACTCATCGTGTTCGCTGCCGGCGCGATAGAGGGCAGGCTCGCTCGGTCGGAAGTCAAGCGCCTGTTGCTGCTGGGCATCGCCACGGTGGCGCTGCTTCAGGTCATGGAGTTCGCCAGCACGCTTCGTCGCTACGTTGTCGGCACCAACGGGCCTCTGAACCCCCTCGGCTGGGCCAGCGGGTGGCACCCGCCGCAGATCGCGGCCTTGCCCCTCCTGTGCGTCGGGTCAGCGGTGATCGTGGGCGCCTATGGCGCCATGTGGTATCTGGGTCACATCACTCTCGCCAGCGAAGAATCACCGGCATGCGTCTCAGAGCCCTCGGACCCGGCCCCGGCCCCGGCCCCGGCCCCGGCCCCGGCCCCGGCCCCGGCCCCGGCCCCGGCTCAAAAGTATGCAAGTGCGACGGGGGGTGCCCCGGGCGAGACTGCCGGGGCGGCTGTGGACCCGGCGTCCCCGTAGGGCGCGATCTGACCTCCGGAGGTGGCCACGACGTAGCCGAGCCCATCGGGACTCACGGCGATGGCGTCCGCTTGACCTGAAACTCCTGGCACCACGTTTGGGCCGTAGAGGGGTGCGTCGCCGAAGGTCTTGATGGCTCCGGAGGCTGAGAGGAGGTAGTAGCCGAGACCGTCGGGGGTGGCCGCAATGGCGGTGACCCGCATTCCCGACGTCGCCGGCAGCCCTCCGAAATTCTGGGCATGCCCGAAGGTGAAGACCTGCCCCGTCGACGTCGCGAGGTAGTAGCCGACCCCCGCCGGCGTCGGCGCGATGGCCACCACAGACCCCGAGTGTCTCCTGCCGACGAGTGATCCGAGGGCCGGCGCATTGGCGGGATAGACGGCGCCGTCCGATCCGGCGACCCAATACCCACCGGTCACCGGATCGACAGCGAGGCCGACGACACCGGTCGTCGATGACGGCATCCCCACCGGCCTGGGTTGAGCCGTGGCATCCCCGAATGTCGACACACTCCCATCGGCCTGCACGACGTAGTAGCCCTGCCGGTCGGGCGTCAGCGCCATTCCCACGGCCGGGTCGGCGGCGGGAGTGGAGGCAGATCCCGCGGCGGCCGTCCCTCCGCTCACCTGCCCGTCCGAACTCAGGACGTCGTACCCCGAGCAATCGGCGCTGGCGGCGGGTTCCGGCTGCAGGCCGGAGCCGAGTGGCGTCTCGAGGCTCCAGATTCTGTAACCCCAGACACCCCACTCGGTGTCCAGATTGTGATTGGCCACCGTGTACATCATCGACAGCTCGTCCCCGTTCGGCATGTCGCCATCGGGCAAGCGGACGATTTCCGAGTTGTGGTTGAGCGAGTGTCCGGAGAGGCACGAGCCGATGTCTCCGAGAACTTGCCACGTACCGAGCCCGCTCAGCAGACCACTCTCGCTCATTGTGGCGACGGTCACCCAGGGGGTGACGGGGGCCTCGTCGGCGTCCGGGTTCGGCGGGCCGCCGTCGTAGCTGATCACGATGTCACCTGTTGCGGCGTCGTAGGCGATTGATGCGTCGTCGGGCGGCCAGGCGAGTCCGGCTGTCGTCACCGCCTCAATCTTCTTGCCATTGGGCAACGCGACGAGACACTGCGGACACGGCCCCGACGCAGGCACGTTGGAGAGGTTCAGCTCCCGGAGCACGAGTCCCTCACTGGGCGAGGCGTCGGTCCCAGGACTGCCGGCGTTGGACATATACGTCACGAGGATGTGTCCGCTCTGGCCGAAGTCGACTGCCGCTGGTTGCCCGAGGCAGTACAAGTTGGGTGGGCAGTCATACGGGTACTGGTTGTGCCCGAAGTCGTCGGCGGTCTGCACAATGGGGGTCAAGTCCGGCGTCCAGGGCCCTGCTGGATTGTTGGCAAAGGCAATACCCAATTGGTTGCTGGAATTCGTGGGGGCGGACTCCGCGGTGAAGAGCAGAGCCCACTTGTACGGCTCCCCGCCGAAGCCAAACTTCCCCCCGATGACCTCCGGCTCACATGCGTGAATGCTGAAGTACCCGTGCGGATTTGGGTCATCCGCCGGTCCGAAAACGGTCTTCAGCGGGCCGTACTCCCACTGACCATTGATCAGGTGACCCACGGAGAGATACACGTTGTCGTGGACGACGTTGCTCTTGTAGTTCTCACAGTCGAACACGTCGCGCGTTGAGGGGCTCGTCTGAATCACGCTCGGGGCATACGTGTAGAAGTGCCCGACACCCGGGTCGATGCCGGTATAGAAGGTGCGGGTCGTCGGGCTCGGGAGGGCTGCTGCCTGCGCCAGGGGATCACCGGCCAGGAGAGTCGATGCGACGACCAAGAGGAGAATGCCCCACGCGGCCACGTCGCGTATGAGTCGCATTGTCGGGTGGCAGCGCCTTTCTAAGATTGCGAGACGACCGGAATTGGGAGCCGCTGGAACGGGTCCTCGGTGGGCGCGCGCAATGTACCCGCTTCGTCACCCCCAATTCGGGACGCTCCGCACCGCCGGACTCACAATGGCTATTTTTCCTGCGTCTCCGCGGTGCCAACGTGCGGCCGTGCGGCCCACGCCTCAGGAAACGGGGCAAGGCCTGCGGGGTGTGGCGGGGGTGCCTGAGTGGGGGCGGAGGGATTCGAACCCTCACTGGGGACGGTTTAAGCGCCCTGCCTCTGCCAATTGGGCTACGCCCCCGGCGCCCCATTCTTGACCCAGCCAGGAGCGACCGTGAGGATGGCTTCTTGCCCACGACGTCTCTTGCCTGCAGCGTGAGATCGGCCGGACGACCATTCAGAACCCGCCCGTGGCGAGCGTCGTGTCGAACACCTGCCTCGGCGCATGGCGCAAGAGGCATCTGGCGATCTCCTTCGGGCGCGCCGGACCCAGCCCGGCCTGACTCGATCGCCGAGCGTTCAGCCGGGGATGCCAGAGACGAGCGGCCGAGAGCGTTCGAGCACGGCCAGCTCCTGGTTGCGTGGAGCGTCCTCGAGACGCGTGCGGGCGCCGAAGGTCATGGTGGCTCGGCGCAGTGGATCCCACTTCGGCCACTCCCCGATCTCGTCGAAGCTCGGATTCCCTTCGGCCGCGAAGGCCAGCCACGCCCCCTGCATGTCTCGCGAGAGCCTCTCCACCTCGGGGCCACTGCCCGAAAAGATCTGAACGACCGGGACGCGGACCGCTCCGAAGACGAAGGGGAGCTCGAGGGCGTGGCACGAGCCGAGAATTCCCCCGAAAGCGGGCGATTCCCACTCAAACAGGTACATGAACGCCGGCGATCCTCGTGCAACGTGCGCCGCAGCCAGCTGAAGGCTCGGCCAGCGGAACACGAAGTCGGTTCCGACCGCAACCCAGATGTCGGTGGGATCGACCTTCTCCCCGCGTTCGCGGCGAGCCGCGCGGTACGCGGCGATCACTTCACCTACATCTATGTCCGGCGCCGCGTTGGCGACCCATCGCCGCATCCCCTCCTCGTCCAGCGCCATCAGCGCCGGATTTCCCAACCCGAAAAGGGTCAATTCGTCACGGTTCGTCCCGATCAAGAGGTCGATTCCAGCCGAAGACCCGTTACCGACGGCCGCCAACGGATGCTCGGGAAGGAAGTGGCCGTCGATCACCGGCAGGAATGGCAGCGGGATCATCCCGGGATCGGGCCGTCGCCTCCCGATCTCCTCGGTGGCTGCGACGAGTTCCGCGGCGGGAATCGGCTCCAGCGACTTCCTGTCGCACTCGGCGATCCCGAGGACCGCCGCCAATCGATGCGCCGACCGCTCCGCCTCTTGGAGCGAATGGACGTGCGGACCGCCGCTCTGCACCACCGCGCGTGCGAACAGTCCCGCGGCCGCGGGTGTGCCGAGCAGTGTCGTCACACTGAAGCCACCGGCCGACTCGCCAAAGATCGTGACATTGGCGGGATCGCCACCGAAGGCCTCGATGTTCTCGTGTACCCATGACAGTGCGGCCACCTGGTCGTGGATGCCCCAGTTCCCGACGAGACCGTCGGGGTCGTCAAGGGCCCGGTGGCCCAAGAACCCCAAGGCGCCGAGCCGGTAATTGATCGTCACGACCACAGCGTCACCGTTGCGGACGAGGTTGCCTCCGCGGTAGAGGAACACCGATCCGCTTCCCGAGGTGAAGCCGCCTCCGTGGATGAAGACCAAGACTGGTCTGCCGCCGACCGTCGTCCCCGCGGACTCCGGGATGCGCGGTGTCCAGACGTTCAGAAAGAGACAGTCTTCACTCTGTGGCTCTGACGCCTCGGGATCGGACGGACTCGTGATGCCTGGCACGGCCGCCGACTGCGGCGCGATCGGACCGAACGTCGAGGCGTCTCGGATCCCCTCCCACGGCTCGGGTGGCAGTGGGGGCCGCCAACGCAATTCCCCCACGGGCGCGCGCGCATAAGGAATGCCTGAGAACGACCAGAGGTCCTCCCGCCAGACGCCCCTGAGCCTCCCCTGAGCGACCGACACCACTCCGTTCATGCAAGGGCACCCTATGGACGGCGGTGAGCCCGGTCAATCGTGACCAAACATGAACGTCACGCGAACTCAGACTGCAACCGGACCGAAACGCGCGGGTGTCGAATTTGCCACCGTCCAGCCGTTACGCTTTGTCGCCGTGGGTGCAGTGAAGTGTCGGGGCACTGTCCGCAGGCGGGTTCCTCTCGTTCGGGCGGTGGGCGTCGTCGTGCTCGTGGGCACGTGGACGTCCGTCGCGCTCGTCGACAATGCCGCCGCAGCAGGGAATGGAACGCCGACGACGCTGCCTGGTCCGGCGCCGAATCAGTCCCAGATCAACTCGACCCAGTCACAGGTGGCGCAGGTCGAGAGCACTCTTGCGCAGGAGGAGCAGCAGACCTCGGTCCTCGACGACAAGTACAACACCGCCGAGCAGAACCTGCAGAATGCGCAGAACCAAGTTCAAGCGATCCAAGCCAGCTTGGTGCACGCCAAGTCGACGGTCACGACCGACAAACGGCTTGTCGCCCATGACGCAGTGGCTGCGTATGTCTACGGCACGCCGGAGACGGGATTCACGTCGTACTTCTCGACGTCCGCCACTCTGAGCCAGGCCCGAAACCAGTACACCAATTCGATCGTCGGCAATCTGACCCAGGACGAACTCGCGCTCCAGCGCTCTGAGGCGCGGCTCCAAGGCGAAGAGACACAGGAACAGAACGCCGCCGCACAAGCGCAGCAACAGGCGGCGCAAGCGAAGTCACTCGCGCAGGCCAACGAGGCCGAGGCTGCGACCACGAAAGCAACCTTGAGTCAAGTACAAGGTCAGTTGGCCCAAGAAGTAGCCCAGGCGGCCATCGTGGAAGCACAGCAAGAGGCGGCAGCCGCCGCACGCGCCGCGAGCGCAGCCGCCCAGCAACAAGCGGCCGCCGCGGCTGCAACCGCGGCGACCCTCGCCGGTATCGTTGGTGGCTCCGCGAGCGGCGCGGCAGCGACCGATGCCGCCAACCAGGCGAGTGGCGCGACCGGACCGGTCGGCGGTTCGTCATCAGGTAGCGCAGCCGGCATGGCAGCAGTACAGGCTGCGGTCTCCCAACTGGGCGTCCCCTATGTCTTCGGCGGGGAGGACCCGGGAGTCGGCTTCGACTGTTCGGGGCTCGTCCAGTGGGCCTGGGCCCAGGCTGGAGTGTCGATACCCAGGACGACCGAGACACAGTGGCCCTCGCTGCCACAGGTATCCCTCGATGCCCTCCAGCCCGGCGATCTCCTCTTCTATTACAACCTCGACGGCGACAATCAGGTGGATCACGTGGTCATGTACACGGGCTCGGGTCCATATGGCACGGACACCGTGATCCAGGCGCCCTTCACCGGATCGACCGTGTCCTACTCCCCCATCTTCACGGCGGGCCTCATCGGCGCTGCCCGCCCGTAACGACCCTGCGAAACCAGGCGTCCCTCGCACCGGAGTAGCGGCCAGACTTCCCCCGCTTCCTGATCGATACCATGGCCCGATGTCCAGCGGGCGCCACGTGGTCGGCGAGCAGGACCGGTCCACGGCCATCGTCCCCATCCGCATCGCCGCCGGCGATCATGACGAGGAGGACGCTCGCTTGTCGGACGTCGACGAGTGGGGACGATCGGAGCGAACCCGGGCCGTGGCCCGAGCAATCTACGAGCCCGTCTACTCCAAGTGGTTTCGCACGGAGTGGAAGGGTCTCGAGAAGATCCCTCGGGATGGTGGTGCCCTGCTGGTCGCGAACCATGCCGGTGCCATTCCCTCCGATGCGCCCGTCATCATGCACGGGATCGAGAAGGAGCTCGAGCGCCCGGTCTACGGGCTCGCCGACTACTTCTTCCGCACGGTGCCCGTCGTCGGCACGCTCTGGGCCCGCTCGGGTGGGGTCTCCGCCCGGCCCGCCAACGCGTACCGCCTCTTGAAGGAGCAGCGTCAACTCGCTCTCGTCTTCCCTGAGGGCACGAAGGGCCCGTCGAAGTCCTTCACCGACCGATACCAACTGCGTCGCTTCGGACGCGGTGGGTTCGTCGAGATCGCGATGCGCGCCGGCGTACCGGTGATACCGATTGCCGTCGTGGGCTCGGAAGAGGCGATGCCGGTGCTCTTCCGCCTGCCCAGCCTCGCCCGGGTGCTGGGCGTCCCCTACGTGCCCATCACGGCGAATCTGCTCGCCTTCGGCCCCCTCGGTGTGGTGGCGCCCTTCCCCGCAAAATTCAAGTTGCAGGTGCTCAATCCGGTGCACTTCGATGTGCCCCCGGACCAGGACAGGTACTCCAAGAGCCGCATCATGGAAGAGTCCGAGTACGTCCGATCCCAGCTCCAAGAGGCTGTGTACGACATGTTGCGTGACAGGCGCAGTGTCTGGTTCGGGTGAGGTGCCGATGAGCCGACGGGTGCTGGTGACCGGCGCCGATACGTTCTGGGGTGGTCGGATGATCCAAGCGCTCGAGGACGATCCCGACATGGACGTCATCCTCGGCATGGGCTCCAACGTGCCGTCAGTCCCCTTCGAGCGGGCCGAATTCGTCCGAGCTGACGAGAACTACTCCATCTTGAACCGCATCGTGAAGGCCACGCAGGTCGACACCATTCTGCACACCTTCCTCATCACGAACTCGGCGACGGTGTCTCGCCGGGCGCTGCACGAGATCAACGTCATCGGGACGATGAACCTCCTCGCCGCCGCCGGGGCAGCAGGGTCGTCGGTGCGTCACATCGTGATCAAATCGTCGACCCTCGTCTACGGCTCCGCCCCGAGCGATCCCAACACGTTCCTCGAGGACATGGACCGGACCAGTCCGGTCAGGAACAGCGTCGAACGAGCGCTCATGGACGCCGAGAGCTTGGTTCGAGACTTCGCGGAGGACAATCCCGGGACTCGCGTCACGGTGCTCCGGTTTGCCAACGTCCTCGGGACGCACCTCAGGACCCCGATCAGCCGCCTGCTGTCGGGGCCGGTGTGCCCATGCATCTTCGGGTTCGACCCCCTGCTGCAGTTCGTCGAAGAGGGAGACGTCATCCGAGCGCTGCTTCACGTGACCAAGGGAAGGATCCCAGGGCTGTACAACGTGGCCGGCGACGGCCGGCTCCCATGGAGCGAGGTCGCCGCAATCTGCGGGACGCGGCTCGTGCCGCTCAGCCCGTACACGGTGTTCAAGATCCGTCCCCTGGCCCGCGTGCTCGACGTCCCAGAAGAGCTCGAAGACCTGCTGCGCTACGGCCGCGGCGTCGATACTCGACGTCTCGCGGCGACCGGCTTCACCTACAGCTCCACGAGTGCGGGGGCCGTGCACAGATTCATCAGGGAACTGCGACTGCGCAGGCAGTCAGGCCGCAAGCCGCTGTCCTACACGTACGAGCACGACGTCGAGCAGTTCTTTCGCCACTCGCCTTCGGTCGTGAGGTCACACGAGGGCTGACACGCGGGACGGCTCGAGATGTCGTCACCCCTCGAGCCACTCCGCAGAGAGCTCGGGTTCACGCACCGCCCATTCCTCGGCCGTGATGGCGTAGCGGACGTGGTCTTCCCATGCGCCGTCGATCTCGAGAAAGCGCTGCGCCACCCCCTCCTCTCGGATCCCTAGCTTCTCGACCACCCGGCGGCTGGCCAGGTTCCTCGGGATGATCGAGATTTCGACACGATGCAGCGAGATCGCCTCGAACGCGAACCGAAGTGTCACCACGACAGCCTCCGGCACCAGACCGCGGCCCGCGAGCGCCTCGTCGATCCAGTAGCCGATGAAGGCGCTCTGGAACGGCCCGCGTTGGATGGACGACAGCGTGACCTCGCCCGCGAAACGCTCGCCGACAAAAATCCCGAAGCCGTACCCGGTCCCAAGATGCCGTTCGCGCTCTCTGATCCCACAGCGCGCCGCGAAGCTGGATCTGTCCTCCGAGGGAACCGGGGCTCCCTTGGGTCTGGGCTCCCAGCGCAACAGCCAGTCTGCGCACCTGGTGCGCACTTCGTGCCACGCGGGGAAGTCCTCCTCAGTGAGGGAGCGCAGGAGTACCCGCTTTCCACGCAGCTCCAAAGGCGCGTGACGCACGGCTCGGGCACTCATGGTGCGAGCACTTCTTCGAGCGCGCCCAGGAGGGCAAGCACGTTGCGCGGGCGCGCCGTGTGGCCCATGCAACCGATCCGCCAGATCTTTCCGGCCAGCTTCCCGGCACCGGCGCCGATCTCGATCCCGTACGTGCTCAGCAGCTCCCTTCGCACCGCAGCCTCATCGACCCCGTCTGGCACCCTGACCGTGGTCAATTGGGGAAGGCGAGCATCGGGCGACACCAGCAGCTCCAAACCAAGACCCTGCAGGCCATCTTGGAGGTGTCTCCCGCACACCGCATGTCGTTGCCACGCAGCGTCGAGGCCCTCGTCGAGCAGAGCGCCGAGCCCCGCGTACAGGGCGGCCACCATCGGGACGGGGGCCGTGTGGTGGTACACGCGGCCCTGGCCGGACTCGTCGTTGACGTAGCGGGCGAGCAAGTTCAGGTCCAGGTACCAGCTCGACGGCCGTTCAACCATCCGATCCAAGGCCCGAGCGGAAACGGTGAGCGGGGCGAGTCCGGGCGGAACGCCCAGGCACTTCTGCGTCCCGCTATAGGCGACGTCGACGTCCCAGCTGTCGACGGTGACCTCGATGCCGCCCAGCGAGGTCACCGTGTCCACCAGCAGGAGCGCGTCGCCCTTACCACTGCCGAGGGGCTCGATCTCGTTGCGCACTCCGGTCGACGTCTCGGCGTGCACCACGGCGATCACGGCGGGCGAGGGGTGCGCGGCAAGGATCCGATCGGAATCGAGCGCCTCGCCCCACTCGGCCTCGACCCGCACGACATCGGCGCCGCAACGACTTGCGACGTCGCACATGCGCTCCCCGAAGACGCCGTTGACCCCGATGACCACCGGGTCCCCGGGTCGAACGAAGTTCACGAACGACGCCTCCATGCCCGCGGAACCCGTGCCGCTGACGGGCAGGGTCAGTGCGTTCGAGGTCGCGAAGACTCGGCGCAGGCGATCATTGGTCTCGTCGAGCAGAGCCAAGAACTGCGGGTCGAGGTGGCCGACGACGGGTGCGGACAACGCCATGGTCACCTCGGGATAGGGGTTCGAGGGACCGGGGCCCATGAGCAGACGGTCGGTGATCCGCACGGCCGCATCGTGTCAGGTCGACGTTCACCTGCGCCAACGCCGCCGGGCAGCCCAGAGATGGTCCGGTACATTGGCGCTGTGGAACGGGTCCTCTACGCCCCGAGGACGCTCCCGCCACTCCGGCCCGACGTGGCGCAGGACCCGACTCCTTATGGCCACTGGGCGCTGGCGCGTGAGGCGGCGCGACTCACGAACGCAGCTTCCCCCCAGCGAATGCTCCACGTCGTCATGGTGATCGAAGGAAGACCACCCGCCGAGACTCTCGATTCGCTCCGGTCGCTGGGCGCGCAAGTGAGCAACCACTGGAGACTCACACTGGTGGTGCAGCACCCCTGGGGACGGGAGGTGAACACCCTGCTGGCGGTCTCGGGCATCCGCATCGAATTCACCCTCGAGGAGCGAGTGTCGACATGCACATATCACGAGTTGCTCGATTTCGGACTGGCGGCGACATCTGAGGAGGATATCGGCCTCATCTTTCCCGGAGACGTCTGGGCCCGCGACGCGGTGAGCCTTCTGTCGGCCGCACTGGGCGAGAACGGCGTGGCGTACGGCGACGAGGATTGCCTCGGCGCGGACGGAACCTACGTTGCGCCTCGGCTGAAGCCAGACTTCTCCCCGGAGTTTCTTCTCCACGCGGACTGCGTCGGCCGCCCGCTCGCCCTCTCTGCCGGCGTGGTGAAGCGACTACCGCCGGGTTCGACCGACCTGCCGGAAGCTCGGGATCACGATCTCGCGTTGCGTGCGTGCGAGGTGGCGGACTCGGTCCGACACATCCCCGAAGTGTTGTGCCACCGGCTCATCCCGCGCCGCCCGGTGTCCACCCACGCGCACAACGGCACGGACCACGTCGCGGCCGCGCTGCGGCGCCGGGGGCAGGCTGCCACCGTCCTGCCTGGACGGACCGCGAGCACGGTGCGCGTCTCGCGCCCTCCCGGCACTGTGAAGACGGCGAGCATCATCATCCCGTTTCGAGACGAGCCTCGGTTCCTCCGAGCGTGCATCGACTCCATCGACCAGACGAGCGCTTTGATCGCCCCCGACTACATCCTGGTGGACAACGGCTCAGTGCAGCCCGAAACGGCGACGCTTCTCGAACGGCTGGCCGTCAGGTCGGACGTGCGCATACTCCGCGATGACCGACCGTTCAACTGGGCGGGCCTCAACAACGCCGCGGCGACGGTGGCTGCCACCGACGTGCTCGTCTTCCTGAACAACGACATCGAGGCCCTGTCGGTGGGATGGCTCGACGCACTGTGTGGCCAGGCGGAGCGACTCGACGTGGGCGCCGTCGGTGCGCGCCTCCTCTACCCCGACCATCGCGTCCAACACTGCGGCGTCGTGATCGGCCTGGGTGGAGCGGCCGGCCATCCACTCGTCGGGCTGCCGGAGCGTGAGCCGGGTTACCTTTCTATGGCGGTGGCCACCCGCGAGTGCTCCGGAGTGACCGGAGCCTGTCTCGCCACCCGTCGAGCGGTCTTCGAGAGCCACGGTGGCTTCGACGAGGCGCTCGGGATCGATCTCAATGACATCGACTACTGCCTTCGGCTCCAGCAATCCGGTTTGCTGGTCCTCTACGAGGCGGAAGCCGAGCTCATCCATCACGAGTCGCCAAGCCGGGGTACTGCAGGCGATGTCCGGGATATCGTGCACTTCATCGACCGCTGGAAGGCGACCATCTTGGCTGGTGATCCGTATCTGAATCCCCACCTCACTCGGGCGGACTCGTCATGTGCACTGCGTCAACCCGGCGAGGAGGAGTGGTGGCAGGGCTGGTACGCCGGCCTCCGACGCGTGGAGACGGAGGCGTGAGCGAAGAGCCTCCTGTGATGTTCCGCCAGCCGTCGGATCCTCCCGAGGCTCTCCCACCACTGCGCTCGAACCAGCACATCGTGAGGCTGCACACGGAATGGGCTCGCCTGCACACGACGCCCGCCGCGTCCAAAGCCCTCTCGGCGCGACTACGTGGCAAGGCCCACTCCGCTGTGTCACGACTCGTCGGCACGGCGGACCATCAACTCCTCGGCGATGTGGTGCGGGCGATCGATGCCATCACCAAGCGCTGCGACGAGCTGTCCGAGCGAGTGGCCAACCTCCAGGTCACGTCGGATGATCTGGCGCGCGCACTGGGCCAGGAAATCACCCAACTGCGTGCAGCACTCGAGCGCAGGACGGATCCAGGGCCCGCGGCGTCTACGCCTCGGAACCGGTGAGGAGGCCGGCTGCAGCCGTCGTCCTCAGCACGTCTTGGCGCGCCAGGGATTCCGAGCTCTCCTTCGTCACCCGCGCCATCGCAGGCGCTGTGTCCCGCGGCGCGGTTGTCACCGTCGTGGCTCCGATGGAGGCCGCGACAACGGAGCCGGATGGGGCATTCGACGTGATCGGCATCGGCGTTCGTCCGGGCGATCGGTGGCCGGAGCCTGGGACTGTCCGATGGCCCGCGCCGCCCGACCCAGAAGCCATATGGATCCTCGATGAGGCCAACGACGACTCCTTGGCCATCCTCGCCACCTTCGACACCGTGGGCCAGGCCTTCACCATTTCACCTGTGCCGTCCGCAATGGGAACTGGCTTGCGTCAATTGCCCCTTACGCCTAGTCAACAAGGAGCGTCGGGGATGGTGGGCATGCACGTGGCGGTCAATCCGCTCGCCGCTACGCACCGGCATGCGGGTCTGGGCTTCACCGGCTATGTCCTCGTACTCAGCGACCGAGCGAAGAGGCCGCCTGCCCAACCGCCGACCCCCGCGGTCGCATGGCTGACGTCGCGCTTCCACGACAGATACATCGTCGTCGTCGAAGCCGGCGCCGCCGCCGCCTGGAGGGGCCGGGCGCTCCGAGGCGTGGTGGGGGTCGAGACTCGTACGGACCTCTGGCGGCTGTTGGCCCACGCGTGCGTGGTCGTCGATCTCGCTCCCGGCACCATCATCGGGCGGGAGTGCATCGAGTCGCTCCTCCTCGGCACCCCCATTGTCGTTCCCGAGGAGAGCGCGGCGGCAGCCCATGCCGAGAGCGGCGGTGGCATGACCTATACGACCGTGTCCGACATGCTCGACGCGGTAGAGCTCCTGTGTCACGAAAGGACTCGTTCGCCCGTGGCGGCCCGGGGGCGCGAGTACGCAGAGAAGTACTACGCGAACCCGGTTCGTTTCGTCGACCGCGTCCAGCGCGCTTTAGGTATGGGAGTCATTTAGCCGAGGCGCGGGATTTGCTCCACCCCTGCTTGATCGCCCCATAAATCCGGCGCGGGAAAGCAGCAAACCTGAAGAGCTTGGTGCCGTAGATGTCTTCGATCTCCCGTTGCAGGGAAGCGATCTCCTTCTCCAGCTCATTGGTCTCCGGGGCGTCCGCCTGATCAGCGGAGACCTGAAGGAAAGCACCTGCCACGCTCACCCTAAGGGCGCGCGAGACGACCGGAGCCGGGAATTCGATTGTGATCGTCGAGGTTCCATCGACCGCCATCACCTGTGACGCGACCCAGTGAACGCCGTTCGCCCGGAGCGCCTGTCGCCCCGTCTCTTTGGACCATTTGAAGAGGATGTCAGTGTCGGCTCCGGGAGCCTCGTCGACGATTTCGACAAGATCGAGCCGGATGAGAGTGGACACCTCAGCCGGCCGGAGGACGATCTTTGTCATCCCGCGGATGTCACCACGCCATTCCACAAGGCTGAGCCCGTGCCGGTTCCGTACCACGGGAATGTTGATCGTCTCGTCTTCCCGGTCAGGCGCCATCAAGTTCAGCCGGAACGTGCCCTCGGGAGGGGAGGTGAAGCGTCCCGGATCAGTCATGGCCTCCAGCATGAGGAAAATGGCATCGGACATCTCCTTGTCGACCAATGCGGCAGCTCCACCCGTCCAGTGCAGGTCGCTCGTCGGCGCGGAATGAAGGTCTTCGGCTGAACGGTACCGAAGCGTAGGGAGATACCGCGGCGGCACCAACTGCTCGGCATCTTGACTTCCGTAGTTCTCTTCGTGGAGCCACCAACTGAAGGCGGCGGCCTCATCCTCATTCGGGAGCGAGACAAAGCGCTTCAGGATGCGGGTGAGGATCTCTACCCCGGTCTCGGTTGTTTCGAACGTCGGAAGATCCGGCTGCAGATACTCCCGCCATTCGCGCTGGTAGGCGAGAGCACCTTGCTGCACCAACTCCCGGCAGACACGCTCACGTTCACCTCCGACCGGTGAAGCCAGGATTGGTCGATCGTCCTCGCCCATTTCGAGGAGAGAACCCTCATCACAGGTGCTCACCAGTTCGACAATCTCCGCCCCACCGGTGATTCCGGCAATATCGAACGGGTTCGTGCCGACCGTGCCTAGGAAGC
Source organism: uncultured Acidimicrobiaceae bacterium (assembly GCA_963725895.1). Taxonomy (GTDB): domain Bacteria; phylum Actinomycetota; class Acidimicrobiia; order Acidimicrobiales; family RAAP-2; genus Bog-473. The sequence goes on from CAVSAJ010000001.1 coordinate 1,624,182, forward strand.
CCTGCAGGTGAGTGCCCCGGAGGACGCGCTCCGATGAGTGGACGTTCGCCAACAAGTAGAAACCCCGAAAAATTAGCGGTTCGTCGTCTTGGTCGAACATCACCTCGAGGCTCTCTTGGATTCTGCCCGACCAGCCAACATCGACGAGGCCGATCGGCCCTTTCCCGGGCCCGGCCACCCGACGCAGATACTCCTTTAACCGAATCCGACGAAGAGCGGACCGAGCCACGACCTTCTCGAGTAGCTCTGGGCGATGAAGAACCACATCGAGCATGGAGCGCAACACTTCGTCCTGATCCCGACTGAGGGCGAAGTCGCTACAGATGGCCTCGAATCCGGGTATGTCCGATGGCTCCAAACCGATTGACTCCGATAGGTCCGACGGCGAGGGTGGCCGAAGGCGCGCCAAAAAGCTTTGGAGCTCGGGAGCCGATCCCTCATAGATGGAAGCCCTGGCGCACGCCTCGCGGGACACCCATGCCGTCCGCGTCGTGGGGTTCCAATTTCCCACCGGCGCCGCCCGATCGACGAGATCCTGGAGGAACTTCCCTTCCCGCATCAAGAAGAGAAGGCGTTGCGTCCCTTCATCCCTGGAACGTTCTTGGACCCACTGCGCGAACCCGGTGAACACGGGACCGAACACCGAAGTCCCAGTTTCCCAGGCAACCCGTTCATCGCGGCCGAGCGCACGGCCTGGTGGAGGGGACCAGGTGGCCCGGCGCCGGATGGCTGTGAGGCCCGCGTCTCCCCTCACGCCGTCGCAGTAGCGGGTCGGATACGGCGCGGTCCCCACGATGCGTTCGCGGATCTCCACGGGACTGAATCGCTCGATGCTCACGGGAAAATGGAAGGCTCGCAACCCCACTCGCTGAGCGCAGCGGACGTCGGCCTCCTCGTTGTCACCGATGTGGACAACTTCCTCCGGTGGCACGTCCAAGTCATCGAGAACCGTCTGCCAGAGTCGGTCTCCCTTCCCAGTCCCGGCACCGCTCGAGGTGTACACAGACTTGAACTCGATGCCGTGCAACTCCTGCTGGTCCAGGAGCGACCGGAGTTGCGTGGAGCTGAAGTAGGTGTCCGACACCGTGATCAGCCAGAGAGGAACCTCCTTCAGGAGCTCGCGGACGTAGGTAGCGAGGCGCAGATCGGCGAACAGGTTCTCGCGCTCAACGTCTAGCTCGGTCTCGGCGAATGCGCCCCCGAGCGACCGGACAGCGACAGACGGCTCCAGAACCGCGTGAATCTGCTCAAGCGTGACTTCGCTGGAACCCGATACAGCCTTTTGACGCCGCCGGGCCTCTTCTTCGGCGAGAAAACGTAGGTAGGCATAGCCGCGGTTGGAGATGTGGGTTGCGAGGAGCCCCTCTTGGTGCAGCCTCGTCCCTACCAACAGGTGCAGATCCGTAGGCTTGGCTACCCTCCGCCAAAGGAGTGTGTCGAAGCAATCGAGCGACAAGACGCGTATGGGCGCGCCGCGCAGCGCCTCGTCTAATGCGCGGAAGCGATCGTCCGGCAGCTCAGGCAACGGACTCGCTCGCCTCAGTGAGTGCGCTCATGCGGTCCAGAACAATGCTGGTGACAGCAGCATCGATCGGCGCGATAGTGGTGATCCGGATGCCAACCTGATCTTCGGGTCCCGTGTCGGCCTCCGCTATTTCAAACTCGAGACATGCTTTGCCATGCTTGATGTCGCGTTCGGTGCAAAGTGTTTCTACAAGCACCTTCTGGCCGACCACAACGGCCAGAATCACGACCACTGGCGCAGCACCGCCTCCCTTCTCAGCATCAAGGGGGCCCGTTGAAATGCGGGTGCGAATGGTCACCCGGTAGGTACCCCGAGTAAGCCGCCAGTTCGGACCGGACACCACGACGCCCGTAGCGCCGGCGATCGTGCGAACCTCGTTGCCGATGCGTATGCCGGCTTGGCCACCCGCCATAACGGGGAGCCAGTCATTATGGGACGCCCAGCTTCCACTCATCACCTCTGCCGACATCCCGGGTTCCAGGAGGATCGCAGTCAACCAGGCTCGAAGTTGCCCACGAGTGAGGACCCGTAGCTCTAACCCGAGGAGGGCGGCGAGCTCTCCAAGACGCTCAGGGATGTCGATGTCGAGACGAATTACACCCGAACTGACATCAGCAAAATCGACCGCTCGCGACCCGACCACATATCCCTGCACGAAGGCCTCGATTACCAACGCTTGGTCGGAAGGAGACGCGGAGCCGATGTTGATGTCGGCATGCAGCTCAATGGTCAACTGATAATTACCAGGAGACAGCGGCTTGCGGGGACCGTGACAAACAAAACCCGCCCGCTCTGGCCGAATCTCTATACCGGCCAGACGCCGCTCTCCCGCTTCGCCGACGATCATGCGACTAACGAGATCCAAGCTCCAAGGGGGGGTCGTTGAAGGATGGACGAGCGACGAAGCGAGCGGGTCTGTACCAACCCGCCGTCGGCCCGCTGAGATCCATCGGGCCACAGCCTTAGGTCGTTTCATTGACGTCGAGACCGACAACTCACGCATGCGCAGAGGAAGCGAGAGACCTACTCGTGCGTACTGCTCCCGCGCCCATCCACGGAATGCCTCCACTTCCGACGGCTCATATGGATCGGGAGGGTAAGAACCCTCGCCGGTATCCGCTGCCAGCACCGCTATTCGAAACATCTCCCTGAGATTGTCGTAGACAGGCACCCCATCTGAGAGGGAGTCGAACCCGAACGACAAATTCTCCTCATCGCTGAAACCCTCGTCATACAACCTAGATCTGTACTGGTCGCAGAGGTCCCCGAAGAGCGGATCGACACTGACCCGTACCCTTGGAGTACTCGTTGCGAGCTCGTAGCGGCCGCCGGCTCTGCGAGCACGGGGCTCGAAACTCGAGAAATGAAAGGCGCGCAATGGCATCCCTCCAACCAGCCACTGTCCTTCCTTGATCTCCAGTGGCCGCTCGTGAAGGTTCCAATATGCGACGTCATAGCCCGGATCGCGCACGATGCGATGGGGGAAGAGGGCAGGAACGAAATCGAGCCATCGCTGTTCGTTAAATCGCATCCTGCGCGGGTCAAAGATGCACTCCCTCTTGAGGCGCTCCATGAGAAACTCGAGAAAATCTTCGCCTCGTCTTCCTACTCCGAACATTCCGGCGTTGAACATGCCGGCCCCGAGCAGCGTCGTCTCGTCCGGATCCAGGCCGTCTCGCGGGACGGGTGAAAGGACGTGTGGAATCAATACGACGCCTTCTGTCGGGTCGCTAAAAAGGTCGACCAACGTGTCGAAGACCATGATGTCACTGTCAAGATAGAGGACTGCTTCCGCGCCTCGCGCAAGGAAATGCCGGAAGGCCCAGGGCTTAATGACAGCGATCAACTTGTCGCCGAAGAGCATCGCCATCCTATGAATTTCGGCTACGTCCACGTTTAAGTCGTCGAGCCTTAGGACATGGAACGGCTCGTCGCCATCGATGACGCTGCCATCGACATCGTCGATCAAGAGCACCCACAACTTGTTCCCGCCATGGTGCTCGGCGTAGGTGCGCGCGAGGACCCTGGCGTAGGGCACGTAAGCCAACGACGTGATCGTGTACGCGATCACCTATGAAGCACCCAGGATGACATCACGGAACGCAAGCACGTTATGAATCCAGCTCAGACCCGGTCCACTCGCACCATTGCCGGCGAGACGATCGGAGATGCGATCACTTCTGCTGAACCTTTCTCCACAGCTGCGTCGAAGGTAACCGTCAGCTGACCTAGCTCAGGCTGGGCATCGTAGTCGTTCTCGCCGACGGCGATCGCCGGGTCAACCAGGTCAATCGCCGGAGAGGCACCCACAGATGCCGCTAGTCTCGTCGGATCGAAGAGACCAACACGATCCCTTGTAAGAGGAGGTGAGCTTGGTGAAGGCGGTCATTCTCGCTGGCGGGCGGGGCACCCGCCTGACCGAGGAGACAGCGTTTCGTCCGAAGCCAATGGTCGAGGTGGGCGGTCGGCCCCTTCTCTGGCACATCTGCAAGATCTACGCTGCCCACGGTGTCACTGACTTCGTGATCTGCTGTGGGTACAAGGGATACCTCATCAAAGAGTACTTCGCGAATTATTTCCTCCATACCTCCGACATCACCTTCGACCTTCGCAACAATGCGATGGAAGTTCATCAGACGACGGCTGAGCCATGGCGAATCACACTTGTCGACACAGGTCTGGAAACGCAGACCGGGGGTCGCCTGAAGCGCATAGCTGAATTCGTGGCTGGAGAAGACGCGTTTTGCTGCACCTATGGCGACGGCGTGGCCGATGTCAACGTGTCCGAGCTGATCGCGTTCCACGCGAAACAAGACACGCTGGCAACCGTCACCGCCGTCCAACCACCTGGTCGGTTCGGTGCGCTCGAGTTCGAAGGCGACAGGGCCACTGCTTTCCTGGAAAAGCCGCGAGGCGACGGCAGCTGGATAAATGGGGGTTTCTTTGTTCTCTCCCCCAAGGTGCTGGATCAGATCGAGGGCGACGCGACCCTGTTCGAGCAGGGTCCGCTTGGCAACCTCGCGAAAATAGGACAGCTCTCGGTGTTCGCCCACCATGGGTTCTTCCAGCCGATGGACACGATTCGCGAGCTCCACCTGCTCGAAGAGCTGTGGGCGAAAGGGTCCGCGCCCTGGAAGGTCTGGTAGCTCCCGTCAGGCGCCGCCTTCCCACAGGAAGGCGGCGGTGTCGACGATCTGCTTGGGGAGGGGCGCGAGGGCAAGACCCAGGCCGGCAGCGACCGAAGCCATGGTCGTACCGTCTCCCACGTATCGGTCGCTTGGTACGTCAACTCGCATGGCCGGGCGCTCGATGCGAACGTTCGGATGGCCCAGTACCGTCGCGCACACGTCCGCGAGCTGACCCACCTCAACTGCCGTCTCCCCCGCGGTGTCGAACGGCGCGGTCGATCCGGGCACAAGACCTAGCATCAATGCGAAAGCGATTTCAGCGACGTCGCGCACATGGACGTAAGAGCGAATTACGGGATGGTCAGCACGTAGACGGATCGGACCACCAGCCCGCAAATCCATAAGAATCGATCCCAGTGCGTAGTGCTCAGCTTTGTTGAGAAACGGTCCCGCAAGATTGAAGATCCGCATGACTGCCATACGTTCCTCCGGAATCGGGAGGGTTCTGAATCGGCGTTCATCTCGTAGCTTGAGGGCGCCGTACGGATTACTTCGCACGTCGGCGTCTAACTCCCCGTTCTGGCCGTAGACCGCTCCGGACGAGGGAAGAAAGAGGCCCACGGGTGCGGATCGCTGGGCGTAGTCGAACATCATGGCTGAAATCGCCTCGTTCGCGGCTACGTAGTCGCGATGGTCGACAATCGACACATGCTCACGGGTGACAAAAGCGAGGTGGGCGAGCAGGTAGGAGCCGGCTCGAAGATCCGGCAGCCCGGCAAGGGCGTGACACTCGATTGAGGCGCCCGATCGGAGCAGCATCCGGCGACGGGACGAGCCGAAGACGTGCAGCCGATCGTGGACGTCCCGCCCCAGCGCTGACTCCAGCATCTCGATGATCGCCTGACCGATCCAACCTCCAGCGCCGGTGACGACGATATGGAGCCTGGAGTCCTTGAGCACCTGGCCAAGTCGTGGCGTGAAGGAAAGCGGTGCTAATGAGCCACCGTGACTCACCCCCGTAAATGCCTTGGCAGAGGGGTACGCCGAATCACAGATCTGCGAGGACCCGGCCCAGAGATTCCTCGATAACGGGGACGGTCGTTTGGTCGAGCGGCAGATCGACGAAACGGATGGAACCGATTCTCTCTGGCACCACCAACTTCAGCGACGACCCCTCCGTCTTCTTGTCCTGGAAGAGCACATCGAGCGCACTTTCGAACGAGACGCCTCCGAGCACTTTACGGACCCTCTGGTTGATAATTGGGGAGCCCGCCCGTATCAAACGTCTGCGCTCGTCTGCCGGCAACAGGCCCCTCTGATGGCTCAGATCACTTTCAACTAACACGCCCACGGCGACGGCTGTCCCGTGCGGTATGGCGTATCCGGTCATGGCTTCGAGGGCATGGCCGATACTGTGGCCGAAGTTCATGGAGCGTCTCAGGTCGAGCTCGTACTCGTCGATCTCCACGACAGCACGTTTCACGGTGAGAGCCAGCCTGATCAGCTCCTCCAGTGCTGGCTCGTCTCTTGCCAAAGCATGCGGGAGTCTGTCCTCGAAGCGGCGAAGCGTCTCGGGCCCACCAATGATGCTCAGCCGGAAGACCTCTCCGAGCCCGGAGAAGATGTCCTCTTCTGGAAGGCTGGCCAGGAATCCCGAGTGGATGACGATCCGCCGCGGGGCCGAGAACACACCTACAAGGTTCTTGGCTCCTCGAAAGTTGAGCCCGCTCTTGGCACCGATGCAACTGTCCGCCTGTGCAAGCAGCGTGGTCGGGACGTACACCCAGGGAACCCCGCGCTTGTAGACGCACGCCGCGAATGCGGCGACATCCTGGACGACGCCGCCGCCGACTGCGATAAGCTGTGAATTCCTGCTCACGCGGTTCACATCCAAGAACTCGACCAGGGCCAACGCACCCTCAACGCTCTTAAATTCTTCTGTAGCGTTTACGGTCATTGCTGGCAATCCTGCCGTTACGTCCGCAATCAAGGGATGTGCACACAGGACAGCTTCGTCTGCGATAACGACAGACTGAGGTGAAGAGTCGAGAAGGACATTCACAGCCCAATCGATCGAACCATCAGACGCGAAATTGAACCGAATAGGAGCGGGGGTGCGACCGGATAAAGAACTCCCCTGGTTCGGTTGATGAAGTCGAAATATCTGGTAACGGGTTGATTTCGAACGCAGTGCCCTGAACGGAAAAGGTCGGCATCTGTCATTATCTCCCGCCGTCGATCGAGAATCCACCGTCGACGACGAAGTCTTGTCCAGTCACATAGCGGTTAGCTTCCGAGCCCAGGAAATAAACCAACTCTGCAATCTCGTCAGGAGTTCCCATGCGGCCCAGAGGAATAGCCGCCTCGAGCCGTGCAATGGTAGAAGCATCATTGTTGGCGCGCGTCAGGCTGGTGTCGATATACCCCGGCGACACGGCGTTAACGAGGACTTGGTCAGGTGCGCATTCAAGGGCGAGCGTCTTCACGACTCCAATCAGCGCGTGTTTGGACATGGCGTACGGAAGGCGACCGACTCGGGACAAGAATCCGAAAATCGACGAGAGGACGACGACACGTCCTCGGGATTGCACGAGATCGGGCATGACGCGGCGCACTACCCGTAGAAACCCTTCAACATTGGCCGAGTAACACGCCGTAATTTCCTCGTCGCTCAAGTCCATGAAGAGCTTGGGATGGTTGAGTCCGGCCGAGTGGACCAACACTTCGATCGGTGGATGCCGGAGGTCGAACCAGCGGTCGATGGACTCCATGTCCGTTAGATCGAACTCGGCCCTCCCGACAGCCAGAACCTCTCGCCCGTCGTCCCCAAACCTTTTCGCGATCGCCCGGCCGATGTCACCGTGGCCGCCCAGCACGAGCACGGCTGAACCCCGCAAGCTCACTCCTCGACCAGAGGGATCAGCATGTTTTCCGCGAGCTCCTCGCGGCTCAGGAACGGTGCCAAATCCTCGAGCGGGGACGACACCATCGTTCCATCTGCAAGCTGCCGTGAAGCCAGCTTCGGCGAGAACGGCTGCTCCGGGTCCAGCATGATCTCGAGCAGGTGCGGCCCTTTGCCCGCAAGCGCTTCGCCGATGGAGCGTGAGAGCTCGTTGTGAGTCGAGCATCGGGTAGCAGGAATGCCGAAGGCCTGAGCAATCTGATGGAAGTCCGGGAAGGTCAAACCGGATTCAGGGCCACAACCCACGACGTTGTCGGGAAAGTAATTCTGTTGGGTCTGCCGGATGGAGCTGTATCCGTTGTTGCTCAGGACAAATAGCTTCACGGGCATGTCCCGTCCTGCGATCGTCTGGAGCTCCTGCAGGTTCAGCATGATGCTTCCGTCCCCAGCCAGACAGATCACGCGCTCTCCGCCGAGCGCTCTGCTTGCTCCGATCGCCGCCGGAAGGTCATATCCCATGGACGCACACCCCGAGTTGGTGTACAGCCGTTGTCCCGGCTTGAGTCGCGCTGCCTGGAACGTGACCACGCAGGCGGTTCCGTCGCCGGTCACAACCACGTCGCCCTCTCGAAGCTCCTCGAAGAGCGCTTGTACGAACAAATACGGATTGATGGGGGCCACGCGCTTCGAATACTCCGGCAGGATGACCGGATAGCGCGCTGCCCGCTTGTGGCACCAGTCGAGATAGCTCGCATGTGCAGGCTTCTGCCGATACGGGAGAGCCTCTAGCAGTTCCAACGCCTCCTTCAGGTCGGCGTGCACCGGGAAATCCACAGCGAGCGTCGGTTTGGACAACTCCGCGCCATCCGCGTCGATCATCGCAATCCAGGCTGCCCGGGCGAAGGATTTCCAGTTGTAACTGACCTGGCGCACGTTCAGTCGGCTTCCCAGAACCAAGAGGAAGTCGGCATTCTGGACGGCAAAGTTGCCGCCCCGGTCGCCGATGGAGCCCGGTCGACCGATATAAAGCGGGTGGTCATCCCAGACGGCGTCGTGTGCGTTCCAGCCCGTCACTACGGGCACTCCCAATCGCTCAATCACCCGAAGAAAGCAATCGTGCGCACCTGAAATGCGAACACCGGCGCCCGCGAACACGACCGGCCGCTGTGAAGCCTCGAGGCGACCGAGCACTTGGGCCACCGCCACGCTCAAAAGTTCGCCACGCAGCGCGTCGCGCTCGGACGCCGGCAGCAGTAATTTCGACGGTTCAAACGGGCGCTGGTCTCCGACCTCAATCGGTGCTGCCTGCACGTCAATCGGCACGTCGATCCATACCGGGCCGGGGCGTCCCGCCTTGCATAACCAAATGGCGCGTTCGACCGTACTGCGAGTATCGGCGGGATCTCTGAGCAGCCAGGCCTCCTTGCACACGGGGCGAGCCACTGCGGTGATGTCGACTTCTTGATCCCCGAGTTGACGTAGAGGTTGCTCCTGCGACGCCACAAGTGTTTCGCGCTTGACTTGTCCCGAGACGACGATCATCGGAATCGAATCGACGTACGCACCGAAGACTCCGTTCAATGCGTTGATCCCACCCGGACCACTGGTCACGTTTACCAAGGCTGGATTATTGGAGAGGCGGGCATAACTCTCGGCCGCCATGGCACACGTCTGCTCGTGATGACAGTAGAGAACCTCGAGGCCGTTCTGCCGGCCGAAGGCATCGTTCAAGTGCATGGCGCCGCCACCCGTCACGGTGAAGGCTTGCGCGATGCCACCTTCGACAAGCAGTTGGGCGATGTAGTCGGCTACCCGCATGGAGGACCGAATTAGGACACGTCGTCGGAGTCGAGGACGTGCCAGCGCTTCTCAAGCATGCTGATCCGCTTCTCGTCTTCCTTTTGGATCGCTCCGTAGTAGTCGCGCTTGTTGAGCAGCCAAAGGAGCTCGAAATGGACGGCTTCGATGAGACCCTTCTCCAGATTTACGCCTTCGAGAGAAGAGGCATCAAAGATGACCTTCCTCGTCTCGAACCTCGACAGGTAGACCGCTCGGATCGCCCGCAGCACATCGAGCGCATCCATGGAAACTCCACCTCCGACGACGTAATCCAAACCGAGGCCGTCGAGTGTCTTCGCGGTATGAACGCAATAGTCGGTGACAGCCGGGCTGTTCACCTCGTCCCGGTCGCGCCCCGTCGAAAGGGTGAAGTCGACACGTCCAAAGACGATGCCGTCAGTGGCCCCCGGAGTCTTCGCCATGTCAGCGAGCTCAGGAAGTCGATCGAACGCGGTAAGGGTTTCGAGATTGAAGAGGAACTTCGTATCACACTGCTCCTCCACGGAGAACACGATGTTCTTGGCATCGATGTACTTCGAAAGCGCATAAGTGCTTTCGATCATGGGTGCGATGACGTATTCGACGCCGATCTGCTTCGCTTCCATCAGATCTCGCATGGCCTCGCAGCCGCCTATCTTCAGCCCGAGGTCAAGATGTGCTTTGCGAGCGATCTCCATAAGCCTGAGAAGCTCATCAGTTCTCGTACCCTCTGCTTCGTACTCGGCCTTGACCGCGGTGTAACCAAACTCGTCGCGTCCCCTCTTCAGGATGTCAAGCATCTGACGCTCCCGGCTGTTCACCGCGTGTCTCCTTCCCTGGCCTCAGCAAGCCCAGCACCTAAGATTCCCAGATGGTGACGCATCCTACCGATCTTTCGAGTGAAGCTCCTGCTCAGACCGAGAGGACCTCAAGCGCGTCCCAGGGTAGGCCCACCATGGACACCGGCGTTACTGCTGAGCCCGAAGACATGAGCGTGAGCGACGTCCCCGACGGGCCTGACTCTCAGGCGGCCGCCGAGCCCTCGTTGGCCGCCCTACGCCAAGAGATCTTAGACAAGGTCGCCGCGTACGCCGAGCGCCGCTGGACGCCCCAGCGGTACGTGCCGGGCAAAACGCCGGCGCCGTATGCCGGCCGGGTCTTCGACGAGCGTGAGGTCGTCAGTCTCGTCGACGCCAGTCTCGATTTCTGGCTGACAAGTGGTCGCTTCTGCCGCCAGCTCGAGAAAGGGTTGGCCGACTTCGTCGGGGTCCGGGAGTGTCGTCTGGTGAACTCCGGTTCGTCAGCCAACCTGCTCGCCTTCTCAACGCTGACCTCACCACGACTGGGCGAGAGACGCATCCGTCCCGGCGACGAGATCATCACCGTCGCAGCCGGGTTCCCGACCACGGTGGCACCCGCCGTGCAACACGGTGTCGTACCCGTCTTTGTCGACGTCGACCCTCGCACCGACAACATCGACACTTCTTTGCTGCAAGCCGCGCTGAGCGAGCGGACTCGTGCGGTCATGGTTGCCCATACGCTCGGCAACCCGTTCAACATCGATGCCGTCGTTGAGTTCTGTGAGTCTCATGGGATTTGGCTCGTAGAGGACAACTGCGACGGGATGGGGTCGGAGTACACGACCCGACGTGCACCCGCCCCCGAAACGCGCCGGACCGGTAGCTTCGGGCACCTCGCGACGAGCAGCTTCTATCCCGCACATCAGATGACGACGGGTGAAGGTGGCGCCGTCTACACGAGTGACGATGAGCTTGCATCCATCGCAGAATCAATCCGCGACTGGGGTCGGGACTGCTATTGCCAGCCTGGAAGATCAAACACATGCGGGAAACGGTTCGGATGGTCGCTCGGCACTCTCCCACAGGGATACGACCACAAGTACACCTATTCGCACTTCGGCTACAACCTCAAGATGACCGAGATGCAGGCGGCAGTCGGGGTCGCACAGCTCGAGAAGCTTCCCACCTTCGTGGAGGCGCGGAGACGTAATTTCAGGTACTTCCACGAGCGACTCGCGCCTCTTCGTGATGTCCTGCGCCTGCCAGAAGCGACGGAGTTTGCCAACCCCAGCTGGTTCGGCTTCCTCGTCGTCGTGCAATCCGGTACCTCAGTGACTCGAGACAGCTTGGTTGACGCACTCGAATCATCGCGGGTGCAGACCCGGATGCTCTTCGCTGGCAACCTGGTTCGGCAACCCTGTTTTGACGAAATGCGTGACAGTGGAGTGGGGTTCCGTCAGATCGGCGACCTCGAGAACACCGACCGACTGATGAACGATGCATTCTGGTTCGGCGTGTACCCGGGAATGACCGAGGCCCATCTCGATCACATCTGCACCGTCATTGAGAAACATGTGGCCGAGAAGGAGGGCGTTCAGCGATAGGCGGTGAACTAAGGACTCACTCGCCACAAAACGACGAGTGGCTCTTCACTACGCAAAGCTGAATAGTCATTTCATGAACGGCCAGCGCTTCCGCCGGCACATTGCCATCTTTGGCGTTGTCCTCCTCGCTGGAGGCGTGACTACCCTCGCGTTGGTCACTCCTGTCGACAACACCGTCCTTCAACAGACGGGCGTTCAGCATTTCGCCGCGCCTCCGGTCGGGCCCCATGAAACGACCGGTTATTCACTGGAACGTGAAGCGCGGCTGTACCAGCATGCTGCGGCACTCGATGTAAACTTGACGTTTCAATTCGAGATCACTAGCGCCAAACTGCCGCCAGACGGATCACCGGTCATAGTGTCCACGTTTGGCGCTGGGCACGGGATCTTGTTCGAGCTCATCAGGACGAACGGTGTTGCCGAGTTGATGAGCCTGGTCGGAGGCAAGGCGCCGATTCTTTCCCCCGTCAGACGTTTCCTTCTGGGATACGTGCCTTCACACCAATGGATCGCCGTAAAGGCCGTGGTAGAGCGAAGTCAATCATTTCGCTATTACGCCCAAGGACTGGCCGCACAAAGCTTCACCTGGAATCTACCCATCCTCAACCCCGCACCTACTGTCGTGCGGCTGAATGGCACCTTCGGCGGATTCGTACGAGATTTCAGGATCGACGTCGCGCTCTACCGGGTGAACCCCGACAGGGTGCCCTTCCTACTGATCAGGCTCGCCCAGATCCTGGCGTTCCTGGCCATCATTACGGGCACCATCCTCTTGGCGCGGCGCTTCCTTTCGGCCCTCATTCCAAAAGCCCACCCTCGCAAACCTTTGGTGCTGGTCACCTTCTGGACCATGGGTATCGGAATTGCGGTCAACCTGCTGATTGATGCCATGCATTTTCAGACGAATGGCAGCAACCCATACGCTGGGCGGAACACATGGCTGCTCTCGCAGTACCCGCGTTTCGCCGACTTCTTTCAGGTCTATGAGCTCCTCCGCAGCTTCAACCCGTACGGGATTCAGAGCGGGAACTACCCACCGATCGGCTATTGGATCCTGGCACCTTTTGTCTGGATCGGCGAATACGCCGCGCTTTTCACTCTGATCGGCCTTGCCGTTGGGTTCATCGCGTGGTGGTCGTATCGCTGTTTCGGCACTGGACTGCCCATCTACGGCCGAGTGCTCATCGTCACAACTGTTTTGGTCTCTCTGCCGGTGAGCTTTGCAATCGACCGGGGGAACATCGACCTGATCATCTTTGTGTTGGTGGTCTTCGGTATTGCTGCGCTCGAACGTCAACGCCCTGCCCTTGCTGCGACTTGGATCGGTCTCGCTGCCGCCGCCAAGATCTACCCGGTTGCGTACCTCCTGGTCTTCCTACGAGGAAGACGAATCCGGTATCTGTTTCTGGGTGTTGGCATTGCCGCTGCGGCAACCATCTTCGGATTTTTGGCTCTTCGAAACACCTTCATACAGAATTTCGACGGTTTCAAGTCCTCGTACGTCGCACGTTACAGACGCAGCTGACGGGCGGGGAGAATGCCACTTGGTTCAACGCATCGATTCCCGGATGGCTTCAGGGTATCGGCTACGCGATCGGCGGGGAGCACGGCCTCCAGGCAGTTCGTCAGCATATTCTGTCATTTATCCTGCCCGTCGAAGCCGCAGTCGGGCTGATCCTTGCCGCGTATCTGCGCTGGTGCGAACAATCGCTTTGGCGTGCGATCACGCTCATCACAGGTTTCTTCATCCTCTTCAGCGAATTGTCCAATTACTATGAACTGCTCTTCCTTCTCATTGCGCTCTCACTTTTCGTGAAGCATGCGTCCGTGAACCGGAACAACTTGGCAATAGCCGCACTCTTCGGGCTCTTGCTCGCACCCCGCGCCTGGTTCTACTTGGGGAATTCGATGATCGATGTGAGCGTCCTGAGCAGCGCCCCGCTATTGATCGGCTTGGTCGCAGCAGTTCTTTACGACGGCCACCATGAGCGAAAGGCCGCGAAGGGAGCGGCCATCGACGTCAACGTCGGCGATCAGTCGCTGCGTCCCGTTGGTGCATGAGTCGGAGATGAGCCGACAGCTTCATGGCTGAGGCGTTTTTCGGATTGGCGTTGATAGCCATCGCGGCGTTGCTGCTCGGCGGCGGCTGGGCCGCGTTGCTCCAACGTGCATCTCCGGGTGGATGGCTCGGCTTCGTCTTCCTCGCCTGGAGCATTGCAATCGTCATCTGCTCAGCGGTCTGGTCCTGGACCTACTCGACCGGCCACGGAATCGCGTTCAGTGTCATGGCGATCCTCGTCGTGGCAGTGGCAGGATACGGACTCGCGTGGCGGACGCGCTCGTATCGGCGACTCGGCGAAAACTCCCGATCGCTCGTCGGCCTGGCCGTGGCGGCGGGCGTTGTGCTCGTGGCGCTGGTGCCGGCATACGCCAACTGGGCTCGTGTGTCTATGGGAGACCGGATCGGACCGGATGGAGCTGGCTACGCGATCTCCGCGCGCTCGATCAGTGAGGGCACCACACGCCCGCAGCTGGCGCACCAACTCTTGACACAGGTTGGCGGCGGCACCCTCGACGCCGCGGTTTCTCCCCGGACGAAGCGGGTGGATACGACTCCGTCAGTCAGCGTGCAGGCCGCATCGGAGTTCCTACTTGGGGCTGATCGTTGGGGCTTCCCCGGCGTTGTGGGAACGGTTGTGTCCATTGTCGGCCCTGGCCAACTGTGGGCCGTGCTCACACTCTTGGCCGCGTTCGGCCTTCTCACTGCGGCCGTCGGGTACCTGGAGCATCGTGAAGGAGATGACCGGCGGTACCTGGCCAGCCATCGTGGCAGTCGTGCTCCTGGGGCTCAGCCCAGCGCTACTCAACGCCTGGCACGAGGGTGCGCTTGGCCAGGTATGGGTACTTCCCGCCTGTGTGCTCTTCGGATACCCGCTCGTCATGCTGGGCCGAGGAGACAGATTCAGCGGCATGATCACTATCGCCCTCGCATGCGCACTGATCCTCTCGGCATTCAACGACGCGATGTTGATCTACGCCATCGTCTTCGGCTTGTGTGCGCTGCTGTCCCTTCCGCTCCTGGGCCGCATGTGGTGGAGGACCTGGTGGCCCTTGATGGCGGGAGCCGCAGTCGGAGGGCTCATTGTTGCTCCCTCGGCGATCGCCTTCTTTACCACGTTGCGGCAGAGCCTCAGCGAAAACGGCACGGCAGGCTGGGCGCAACCTCGATGGCTCGACATCGCCGAGGCTTTCGGGCTCCACAACGCTTTCGCCAGTGCCGACACCTCGACGACCGCCCGCTCAGCAGGCGAGAACATCTCGCAGGCGGCAGAAGGAGCCCTGGTGATTGCGCTCGTTCTTGCCGTGGTGTGGCGGCGACTGCGCGACCCTGCCGTCGTTCTGCTGACTGCGGTCGTCTGTGCGGCCGCAATGGTCTACGTCAAGACCCGCTACTTCGATCATGCTACCAACTATCAGTATTTCAAGACGATCGCGTTGCTCGTTCCTCTGGGTGCCCTCGCAATGGGCATTCTCATTGGACGTGCGGTTGCACCGGTCGATGCCGATGACCAGAACGTTTCTCACAGTCGCCATGCGCAGCGCGGCAGAAGGACCTCATGGCAGCATCAGGTGGTCCTCGTGCTTAGTGCGGTAACAGCGTGCTTATCGTGACCGCCGCATCGTCGTATATTTCCGACTACCGGGCACAGGGGACGACCGTCCCCACGACATTCGATCGCCTGCCGTCGTCGTCGCACAGCCGATCGCCGTCTTCGATCGATACAACATTCTCGCTCCGAGCCAAAGCAAGCTCTTTGCACTTGACCTGGCTGCAGAGGTCGATCTCAACTGGGTCGGGCGCAACGACGGCTATCCGGCGACACGACTCGCCGCGCGCATGACAAATCCTGTGGGTCTGCTTGTGTTCGAAGAATACTGCCCACGCTTCGCGTGCCTCGCCGGTGTCGACCGGTCGCACATAGCGTTTGAAAGCGATGGCGTCGCCGTCTTGGAACTCGAATCGGACACTCGTTCGTTGGCCGCCTTGCCCGAGACGGAATGGGCGGCATGGGCGGATACTCGCTTTCGAGCAATCGGCGGCGACGGGCTGGCCGACTTGGTGCCATACGCCCGCCTCCCCGAGGCGGCTCCTGTATCGGCGCTGCACAGTCGCCGGCCGCGGGACGGCTACCATCGACCCGCGAGCACAGGCCGACGAGCTGACCAGATGCAAAGTCCAAATCCGAGAATCCCGTAGTGAGTGCAACTGACCCCCCTCTCCCCGGCGTTTCGCCAGATCGGAAGTCTGATCTGTTGACCAAAGCTTCTTCGGCCGAAGGCCCCGACAGCGAAGAGCTCATCGATCGTCCATGCCCGATCTGCTCCACCAAAAGTGCGCCTCGTGACGTGGTTGTGCGCGCACCCGTGCCGGCCGGCTCCCTCGAAGCGGCACAGCGAGATCAGTACTGGCGTGGGTTCCGCAGCCGACCGTGCTTCTTCGACTTCGCACGGTGCCCGTCTTGCGGGGTGTTGTTCTGCCCTACCTACTACTCACCGACAGCGCTGGACCGACTTTACGACTCGATGCCTGATAACACAGCGGGTGCCGACGCGAACGGTCTTGCGTGACACTCAGAAGGGATACATCGAATACCTGGCGCGCCACCGTGCGCTCTCGGGAACGTATCTCGAAATAGGCCCCGATATCGGGCTTGCGACAAGCGCCGCCTGCGAAACGGGTCGACTTGAACGTGCCATCTTGATCGAACCGAACCGGGCTGTGCACGAGCAGCTCATCGCATCATCAGGTGACGTGCCCACGCGGATTTTCGAATCACTCGACCAACTCTCTGCCACCGATACGGCTGACAACGTTGTCCTGATTCACGTGCTGGACCACCTGATCGATCCTCTGGGGTACCTCAGGGACTTGCGGTCGCGCATGGTCAGCGGAGGCTTGCTCCTCGCGGTCGTCCACAATGAGGCGTCGGTGCTGCGGCACATCCTAAGGGTGCGCTGGCCTCCCTTCTGCCTTCAGCACCCAAACCTGTTCTCGACCGAAACTCTTACGCGATTGGCTACCGACGCTGGTTTCGAAGTCGTCGACACGAGTCCCACGAAGAATGTGTTTCCACTGCGTCACATCGTGAAAACCGCTGCCTCACTCCTGGGTGTCTCTGGATCTTGGGCCGATCACGTGCCCGAAACCAAGGTCCGGGTTCGACTCGGCAATATCATGATGGTCGCCCGCGGATGAGGACCCGCCACACAGCGCCCGAACTCGCGAGATCCCTTGGCCGGCATGGACTCCGGTTCCGGTCCTTTACTCTGGAAAGTCAGGGGCAGTGGACAGTCGAGGACGCCGACTGGAACTACAAAGACGTCCCACATCTCAATCAGGTGCATACCCAAGCACGGACCGTCCCTGCGGCTATCGGCGATGAGATCATCGCGACGGTGAACATGCAAAAGATCGCGGGCATCGCCATGCCCATCGCCCTCGCCAACTACGTCGCGTCCGACGGATCACAGGTCTACTACACGACAATGCTGTGCTTCGTTCTGGTGGTCGAGACCAGGATCGTCGAAGCGGAGCGCGACGATTCTGGTGACCGTGCGAACGTGCAGACCACGTACCATGTCGGAGGCCCGCGCCTCGCCATGCGGGCCTTTCCACTCCTGCGGCGGATCTTGACCGCCAACTATCGCGTCCTCATGAGCGAAGATATCCCCATGCGCGAACAGCGAGGGCGTCTGCGCCGAGCGGGATATTCTTTCGTTTCGGACGGACGGCCACGTACATTCGCCGAAACGGTCGACCTCACGAGAACCAACGTCATTGCCCCGCCGGTCGATCGAGCGAAGACCCTCACAATTGAATTGTCCACACTGGGCGAAGGAGCGACCATCACGGCAGGGAATGGCCCCGGCGGTCTCCGCATCACCCGCACCTCGAGCGGCGAGGTGTCAATCTTCAACAGGGTCTGCGACCACGAGGGCGCCTCGCTCGACAGCGCACCTCTTACTGGTGGCTGTCTGACCTGCCCTTGGCACGCCAAGCGGGTCAAACCGCTCGCCACGCTTCGTGTGGACGCACCCATCCGACAGGCGCTCGAACTCGAATCTGGTCATGGGGTTGTCATCGAGAACAGCCAGATGATCATTGCTGGTGTCGCATGAACTGTCCCGTGAGGCACCTGGTGACGGCGACCTCCGATTTGAGGGTGCCAACGAATGCCCAGACATAAGCGCACGCGTCAAGATTGGTCGGAGCTCCGAGACGTCGTACCCAGCAGACGGAACTGGATGGTTCTGGTGACGATCCCGCTGCTGATTGGAGTGCTTCTCGTCCCCGCTCTCGTCCTCCGGTTTCACTAGGCCTTCCGCCGTCCGAGCGCCCAGAACCACCCGGCCGGAGCATGGCTGGGACCCCGAGGATCCGGAAGGCATAATGGCCGGTAGTCCCCGCCGAGGGGTCCGTCGGGTAACTAGATTGCCTGTGGGACGGGCGAAATCATTCAGGCAGATTGGATCGGGCTTCATGAGCAGCGAACTTCAGAACATGAACTCGACAACGAGGAAGAAGATCTCCGTCGTTACCTCTGCCTACAACGAGGCGGAATGTATCGACGAGCTCGCCCGGAGGCTCGCGACCGTGTTCGACCAGTTGGGCGACTACGAGTGCGAAGCGATCGTCGTAGAGAACGGCTCTCAAGACGAGACATTCGAACATCTCGAGCGGATCCGGTCACGCGACTCGCGGTTCAAGATCTTGCAGCTGGCTCGGAACTTTCGTATGGATGGCGGTCTCACAGCGGGCCTTGCCTACGCCGACGGCGACGCCATCATCCTCATGACAGCCGATCTTCAGGACCCGCCCGAAATGATCCCTAAGTTCATTGAACAATGGGAAGCGGGCTATGAGAACGTGTATGGAATCGTCACGAACCGGCGGGGTACCGGCTGGTTGCGAAATTTGAATTCCGAATTGTTTTACTGGATCATCGGCAAGCTGACCGGTCACCTCATACCAGCAAATGCCAGCGACTTTCGTCTGCTCGATCGCCGAGTGGCGGATCAGGTTCGCAGCATGGACGAGCGGAACCGCTTCGTGCGTGGCTTGGTTGCGTGGGTCGGCTTTCGCTCAATCGGCGTGGAACACGAGCGTGAGGAGCGGTACGCCGGGGCATCGAAGGCTCATACCGTGGGAGTAACGCAATTGGCCGTCAAGGCCATATTCGCACATTCTCAGGTGCCCTTGGTTGTGATTCCTCTCGTGGGAATCAGTCTCTTCGTTATTTCGCTCCTCACACTGTTCGGGCTCACCATCGATTGGATCACGCGAGGCGTGCCCTTCCCCGGGTTCGGCACGATCGTGGCGTTAATGGTGATGCTGTTCGGCATCCTCTTCTGTTTCCTCGGAGTGGTAAGCATCTACATCGGCCTGATTTATGAAGAGGTGAAGGGCCGCCCGAATTTCGTCATTCGCGAGACAGTCGGCTTCGACGAAATGTCCGGCAAGATTTCACCCATTGGGAGTGTCGTGACTGGAAACGGAGGCGTGCCCTCGACACAAGTGGGCGGTCACATTACGTGACTTTAGGCGTTGTCTTCAGCCTGCTCTCGGCGATCGTCCTGAGCATCGGTAACGTCACAGAAAAGCACGCCATCGCGAAATTGCCGGAGGTCTCCGTTCGGCGGAGTATGCACCTCGTGCGAACCCTCTTGGGCTCGCGCGAGTGGATGTTCGGGTTTTTCCTCTGTCTGGTCGGCTTGGGGCTCCAAATCCTCGCGTTCGCAATGGCCCCAATTCCGGTGGTGCAGTCCATTTTCAACGCCGGGATCGTGCTCCTCATCGTTCTCTCGCGCGTGAAGCTCGGAGAGCGTCTCCACCGGGTCGAATGGTTCGGAATCATCGTTGTCGTAGCCTCGCTCACACTCATCGCGATCTCGCTGGGTGGATCCGAAGGAGACATCGGTCTCGTCAACTCCTGGTGGCGCATCCTGGTGGCGCTCGTTCCGACCATGGTCGTCATCGTTGCCATCGTCCTCGTCATCCATTCGAGGTCCTATTCCGCTGCCGGCTACCTCTACGGGATTGCGGCCGGCCTCCTCTACGGTGCGGCGTCTCTCGGCACCAAGGGTGCCTCGACGCTGGTGGTCCGTGAGGGGGTTTGGCATTCGATCCCGAGCATCATGGGCTCGATATACCCGTACGTCTTCGTGGTGTTCTCCACCTTCGGCATGCTGCTTTACCAGACCGGTCTGCAACGTTCACGCATCTCCGTCGTTGGGTCGATGTCGGACGTGGTCTGCAGCACCTACCTCGTAGGAGTTGGCATGGTCGTCTTCGGCGAGTCGCTGCCGCAGGATCCGGTCACGTTGGCTCTGCGGTTCGGTGGTTTCGCCGGGGTGCTGGCAGGAACCGTGCTGGTGGCGACTGGGGGGAACGTGACGTCCGGCACAATGCCACCGATCGATTCCGACATCGGTCTCGGACCGGTCCTCGTCGCGGAAGTTGACTCGGCCACCGGTCCCTCGATCGAGCCCGTCAGCAGTCAGTGAACTCCGACGGCAGTTCGCGATTGATTCCCGCCAGCGAGAGTTGGGAGGCGCTCGCGGGACGCTCCGTTCTCGTCACCGGTCACACCGGATTCAAGGGTTCATGGCTGACCCTATGGCTCGACAAGCTCGGTGCCAATGTCGTGGGCTATGCACTCGATCCACCAACCGTACCGAACCACTTTGACGCAGCGCACATAGCGGACGTCGTCCACGACGACGTCCGCGGCGACGTGCGCGACGCCGAGCATTTGACGGAAACGTTTCGGAACTTTGCACCCGACGTCGTCTTCCACTTGGCGGCGCAGCCCATCGTTCGGGAGGGTCTTCGGTCCGCCCGCGAGACGTTCGACATCAACGTTCTCGGGACGGCAACCCTTCTGGACGCGGTGCGCTCCAACGGCAGGGCGTGCGTCGTGATCGTCGTCACCAGCGACAAGTGCTACCGCAACGAAGGTCAGGTCTGGGGCTTTCGTGAGAACGATCCTCTCGGGGGTCACGATCCCTACAGCGCCAGCAAGGCCGGGACGGAGCTCGTCGTCGACTCCTATCGGTCCTCCTTCTTCCCACCGGACCGACTTGCCGAGCACGGAGTCCTCCTGGCGTCGGTTCGCGCCGGCAACGTGATCGGTGGAGGAGACTGGGCGAACGACCGCATCGTGCCCGATGCGATGCGTGCGTTTTCGGCTGGCGAGGACCTCGTCGTGCGCAACCCGGCCTCGACCCGGCCCTGGCAGCACGTCCTCGAACCACTGTCGGGCTATCTGACCCTGGCGGGCGGGCTGCTCGGCGAGCGCGGCACGCCCCGGTGGGCGGGGGCTTGGAACTTCGGCCCGCTCGCGACCGAGGAGGCGAGCGTCGCCGAGCTGGCCACCGCGCTCGTCTCGGCCTGGGGGTCGGGTCGATGGGTCCCCACCGGAGAGTCGGCTTCGGACGCAGAGGCCAAGTCGCTCCGCCTGTCCATCGACAAGGCGATCACCTGCCTCGGGTGGACGCCGCGCTGGGGTTTCAAGAAGACCATCACCCGTACGGTCCAGTGGTATCAGACCTACTACCGGAACCCGGCCGGCTCCATGCGGGCGCAGTCGTTGGACGACATCGCCGCCTACGAGCGATCCGCGACCTGACCGAGAGAGATGAGATACCTCACAGGTCGGATATCGTGCTCCAGGTGTTCTCCCTGTTCAGCGGCCGTTTGATCGAGGTCGCGGCATGAGCGATCTCGCTTCCGGGGACGGACAGGATGGAGTGGCTGACATGGAGCTCGATCTCCTGGCGCGCCTCCGTGCCGCGGAAGCCCAGGTCGAGCTCCTCGAGAGTGCGATCAAGAGCCAGGAGAGTCTGGCCGATCGCCTGGCCTTGGCCGTCGAAGCCGCCGATCAAGCCCGAGCACAGTTGGCACACGCGTCTTCTCCCACCAGGTCTGGACCGACCCTGCGGGCACTCTTGGGCCGGGCGAGGCATCGACTACGGCGAAACGAGCGGAGCACGGCTCCGCCTTCGCCCATCGAGCCAGTGAGCCGATGGTCCGGAACTGACCGCGTCATGACCGACCCCCGCTACGCGCAATGGATCGATCTCTACGACACCTTGGACGCCGGCACCCGGTCCAGGCTCCTCGGTGAGGTCGAAGAGCTTTCGGATCGTCCGCTCATCTCAATCGTGTTCCCGGTGTACAACGCGCCAGAGGAGTACTTGCGCCAAGCGATCGAGTCGGTTCGACGGCAGATCTACACGAATTGGGAACTGTGCATCTCGGACGATTGCTCCTCGGAGCCACACGTTGCGAAAGTCCTTGGCGAGTACGTCAGTCTCGATGATCGGATTCGTCTGATTCGCAGACCTGAGAACGGGCACATCTCCGCCTCATCCAACTCGGCGCTTGAGCTTGCGAGTGGTGCATGGATCTGTCTGATGGATCACGATGACCTTCTCGCTGAACACGCGCTGGCGGTAGCCACCATTGCGCTGGCCAAGGTGCCCGATGCCGGGATTCTGTACAGCGACGAGGACCACATCTCGGACGGAAAGAGGACGACCCCCTATTTCAAGCCTGATTTCGATCCCCTGCTCATTCTGGGACAGAACTACTTCTCTCATCTCTGCATGATGCGCAGCGACCTGGTGCACAACGTCGGTGGCTTCCGGATTGGGATCGAAGGCAGTCAGGACTGGGATCTCGTGCTCCGTATTCTGGAGCAGATACGTCCGTCACAGGTCGTACATGTTCCACACATCCTCTACCACTGGCGCTCTCATCCCGCTTCGACGGCGTCGTCTCTCACCGCAAAGCCGTACGTCGTCGAGGCGTCACGCCGCGTCGTGCAGGAGCACCTCGAGCGCATCGGAGTCCCCGCAACGGTGTCCACCATCCGAGGAAGCAGCTTCAACCGGATCAACTGGACTCCGACACCGAACCCACCGTCAGTCAGCATCATCGTCCTCCCTCGTTCGGGCCAACGTTTCTGCCGTGCCATCGACAGTATTCGGACACGCTCGACCTATGGCGACTTCGAGATCATCGTGCTCGACGACGGTGGTTTTCGGCCGCCCTTGCGACAGTATCTGCGCGACGGCGGGGAGTGGCTGACTGTCGTCGAACACAGGGGCGATGCCAGCGACTCTGCGCAGAGGAACCTCGCTGCGGCAAGTGCACGGGGGGAGATCCTGTGTTTCCTCCACGATGATGTCGAGGTCCTCACGGACTCCTGGCTGGAGGAGTTGGTCGGAACCCTCTCGTTCCCCGGTATCGGTGCCGTGGGAGCCAAGCTGCTCTACCCGGATCTGACTATCCAACACGCGGGTACCGTGGTCGGTATCGGTGGGACGGTGGGCAATCCGCACCGAATGCACTTTGACTGGCTCTCCCCCGGCTACTTCGGTCGCCTCATGCTGGCCCAGTGCCCGACCGCAGTGACGTGGGCGTGTATGGCGGTACGCCGCGAGGCCTTCGACGCCGTTGGCGGGTTCAGCGAGGCTCACTTCACCGGCATGTTCGGGGACGTCGACTTCTGTCTCCGGCTCAACCAGGCTGGTTGGCGAACGGGCTGGACGCCCCACGCCGAGCTGATTCATTTTGAGCGGCCCGAGGACTCACGGTTGGACGGCGAGAACGCCGTCCGGTTCGATCGAGACATCCGGATGCTGCACTCAACCTGGGGTCGGTGGGTAGAGAACGACCCGAGTTACAACCCCAACCTCTCGCTGGCCCACGAGTCGTTCCCGCTTGGTTGGCCTCCACGCGAGCCGATCCCCTGACCCGCGTGTCGGCGATCGTGTCGACACGCCCGTAGGGTCCGAACACACCTGTTAGAACTGCCCGGTCGAGACCTGATCGATGACGGCGAGCGCGGGCAGCACGACACCGACCAGGAGCAGCCCACGCGTGCGCAATGCCCGGGCGACAGCGAAGCCGGCGATCGGAAGCAACGGAAGCGCATATCGAGCCGGCATAGCGAAGTTGTAGTGCCCCTCAATGAAGTTGAGAAGTGGGAAGGCGACCGACAGGGCGACGATGCCGGCGAAGACCCCTGCGGCAAGCGCTCGAACCTGTGTGCGGGTGGGCGTACCCTGGAGGACCAAGACCCCGGCGAGGCTCCCGTAGACCGTGAGATTCCAGATCCAGTACAGGGGTGCTGGCGCATAGGCGATGAGGCCCGAGAGCCCATCTTGCACGCCTGTCAGAATGGTCGAGGGCCGCAGGTACGGGGTGGTCGAAAACCCTTGCAACGCATGGAGTACGACGCTCGGCGGCACGATCGCCCGGGCATCTTGGATCACGAGCCATGCCCGCGTAACTCGCCACTGAGCCAACGAACATCATCAGGGTGCAGCCATAGCGGGTCCAGAAATCGGCCCGAGTTGGTCTGCGTCGTTTGCTGATGTCGGCGACGACCAGTGCAATCAGCACCGCGAAGGGCGCGACCACGAACAGACCTTTCATGAATCCGACGATGATCCCGACAATGAGTCCAGCCAGTGCGGTCGGCTTTCCACGCCGCCGGGCCAGTAAGGCGGTACCAAGGACCAGGGCACCAGCGGCGACGGCGGAACTGTCGTTCGTCACCGCTGCGGCTGCATAGACCTCCACCGGACTGAGGATCCCTATGGCGAGCACGGTGATGACCTCGAGGGTGCTGAGGTCACCCAGCCAACCCACCCACACCAAGAGACCCGCCGCGATCACCGCCCAAATGAACCCGCCCCACCGTGCGACGACGAGCCCGGAATGCGGCGAACTGCTCGCACGGACTGTGACGAGATAGGGGAGGTAGCCGAGCGGCGGCTGCTGGACTGCCTCATAGCTATACCCGTCGGCCGGGAGATCCGCCGGATTGCGCTGCTCCGTCTGGCAACCGTGTGCCGGCAGGCCGAAGCCACCCACACAGCTGAGGTCCCGCAGCGTCTGTTGAGACAACTGGGCGCCCGATCGAGGAATGTGCCCGTGACTCAGTGCGAGCGCATAGTCATAGTGCGCGCCTTCGTCGAAGACGTTGAACGGATGCGAGTAGCGTTCGTGGTTCCCCGCGGCAAGAGAAACTAGCAAGACGATCACCGCCGCCAGGCAGGTCCACACCAGCCAACGACGCAACTCCTTGCGATCTGCGTAGTCTGATCGCGAAGACGGCTTGCGGTTCGCCCATGCCCACAGCGACGCTCCGATCGCCGGTGGGATCCGCAGCACGGCCGGTAGGATAGACGACGGCTTCGTAAATCCGGTGGTTTTTGGAGACCGTTCGCCGGCCGTGGCTGGTCCCGAAGGACGGTTATGCGCGAAGGAGAGCCGCGACCAGACCGTCGAGGATGTCGTCTTCGGAGACGAGGCAGAGAGGGCGGGCAAAGACGGCCATGACCACGGCCAAAATGAGCACGCCGCCGACAATGACGTCCTGTCGTCCCTCGACCATGCCCACACGGCCGAGACGCGCCGAGGACGACTCTGCGCCCAGAACATCGAGCCACCGTTCCACCGTGCCGCGCGCCGAACTCCCGCGTGGTGGATACGGGCACGGTCGTATGCAGCCACGCCATATTCCAGCGAGGCCAGTGTGGACACCGTTCCGGCAAGCCCGACGAGCAGGCAGTCAGGCTCGACAGCCGGCAGCGCGTCGCGAGCCGCGCCGATCTGCTGCTCGACAGCCCGGCGGGCCTCGCGTAGCTCATCTGGTCGTGGGGGGTCGTGCCGCAAGAAGCGCTCGCTCACCCTGACGCAACCGACGTCGACCGATCTGGTCGTGACCTCGTGGAGCGGCTCACGACCAGTGGGTCGGTGCCCCAACGAGAGCTCGGTGGAGCCACCGCCAACGTCGACTACCAGCACCTGCTGAGAACCACCAGTTCCCCCTGCGAGGTGTGCGGTGGCACCGGCGAAGGAGAGCTGCCCCTCCTCGTCGCCGGACAGAACCTCGGGTGGCGAACCCATGATCTCGCGCACAGCGGACATGAATTCCTCCGCGTTCTCGGCGTCGCGCGCCGCCGACGTCGCCACGACCCGGGTCCGGCGCACCCCGCGCTGCTCCATCACCCGCCGGTAGTCGCGCAGCACGGCCAGTGTGCGGTCAATGGCAGCCGGCTGAAGCTTCCGGGTCGAGTCGACTCCTTCACCGAGACGCGTGATCCGCATCTCGCGGTCGAGGACTGCTCCGTCCTGGCTGGCCACGATGAGCCTGGTTGAATTCGTCCCACAGTCAATGGCCGCGACGCAACCGGCGCGGACGTTCCCGGATTCAGCCGCCGACACGAAGGTCACCCCTGTCGAGCCCGAGCTGCTCCGCCGTCCAGCGGCCCACCGGGTCATCGCCACCGGCCAGGTACCACGCGAGGTGGGCGTGGAGGCACTTCACACCCCTACGGGTTCCGCCGACGCCGCCGGACGGTGCGGGGCCGGCGTGACCGGCGGGAATCAGCAGGTCGCGTGCGGCCGCGTGCGATGCATGGGCCGCAGCCACCGCGTCCGGCGGCACGGCACGAGCGGCTTGACGCACCCCGCCGTCGGCCTCCAAGCGGCTCACGGCCTCGCGAAGAGCTGTATCGACGAGCCAATAGCGGGTGGGCATAGGCCGACCGTCGTCGAGGAATGGTGCGTTCTCGATCACCACGGGCGATCCGTCGCTCTTTCGCACGGCAATCGAGTACGCACCTGCTGGTACTCGGCCGAGCAGCCGGGTGACGGCGGCGTGCTCGAGCGAATGCCGGCCCATGGCTTCGGCTGGGTGGGGCACACCTGACTCCATACGCGCCACAGTCTGCCGCGATCGACGAGCCAACCCGTCCGCCCGCGACCGCGATCCCGGGCGGCCCGGTGCCGCTCAGCGCCAGAACTCGAGGGCGTGCACCATGCGCGAGACGAAGCCGGTCCCCTGCTGACTGCCGGCGCTCGGTCGCGCAGCGGCCGGCCCGGCGCCTGCGTCGCGGGACGTCGCAGACGTCGCGGTCGAGGTCGGCGCCCCCGGCGGCAGCTCGGATGCGGCCGACGGGGTGGCAGGGCCGCTGGAGCCTGGGTCACCCACATAGGGTTTCCCCGTGGACGTGGAACCCGTCGGCGGAAGGACCTCGTACGCCTGCTGACCGGGGCTGACGAGCTGGTACTGCTCACGGGCGATCCGGCCGATCTCGCCGGGATCGCTCAGGTTCTTCTTCTCCTGGGCCAACGCCCCATCCTGCGCATGCAGGGAAGAAAGTTGTGATTCCGTGCCGGTCAAGTCGGTGCGCTGGCTCAGCAGCGAACTGGCGGGGAACCACGCACAGATGACCGCCCCAGAGACGACGACCGCCCCGAGCAACGAGAACCGCGCCCGCCGCATCTCCGGCGAGGCGGTGCGGCGCTTTTGCTTCGGACGAGCCCGACGCTTAGCCCGAGCCAAGCCGGGTCCCCCTGTCACCCGAGAGTGCCGCCGCGTCCAGGGAAGCTGGCCGACTCCCCCAGGTCCTCTTCGATCCTGAGGAGCTGGTTGTACTTGGCGACGCGGTCCGATCTGGCTGGAGCGCCAGTCTTGATCTGTCCGGCGTTCACCGCGACCGCCAAATCGGCGATCGTGGTGTCCTCGGTCTCCCCGGAACGGTGCGAGATCACCGTCGAGTACGACGAGCGGTTCGCCAATGCCACCGTGTCGAGCGTCTCGGTCAACGTGCCGATCTGGTTGAGCTTGATCAGGATGGAGTTGGCCACCGCCGTCGCGCACGCCCCGCTCGAGTATCTCTGCGTTGGTGACGAAGACGTCGTCGCCGACGAGCTGGATCCGGCCGCCCAGCGCCTTGGTGTGGGCCGCCCAGCCGTCCCAATCCTCCTCCGCCATGCCGTCTTCGATGGACACGATCGGGTAGCGGTCGACGAGGTCCACCCAGTAGTCGACGAGCTCGGCCGGCGACAGGGTCCGGCCCTCTCCGGCCAGCACGTAGGCGCCGTCGTCCCACAGCTCGCTGGTGGCGGGATCGAGCGCGAGCGCGATCTCCTCCCCGGGCACCCGTCCGGCGGCTTCGATCGCCTCGAGCAACAGCTTCACCGCGTCCTCGTTCCGCGGCGAGATCGGGCGCGAACCCCCCCTCGTCGCCGACCGCGGTCGACAAACCACGCTCGGCCAGGAGCGAGCGCAACACGTGATAGGTCTCGCTCCCCCAGCGGAGCGCCTCGCCGAAGGACGACAGCCCCGACGGGCATCAGCATGAACTCTTGAAAGTCGACGGAGTTGTCGGCGTGTGCGCCGCCGTTGAGCACGTTCAACATCGGCACCGGCAAGACGTGCGCGTTCGCGCCGCCGATAGAGCGGTACAAGCGGCACCTCGAGGTCGTCGGCCAGGGCCTTGGCGGCCGCCAGTGACACGGCCAGGATCGCGTTCGCGCCGAGCCGGCCCTTGTCGGGCGTCCCATCGAGGTCGATCATGGCGAAGTCGATCGCACGCTGATCGAGCGCATCGAGACCGCGGATCGACGCGGCGATCTCACCGTTCACATGCGCCACCGCCCGCGAGCACGCCCTTCCCTCCATAGCGGTCACCGCCGTCGCGCAACTCGACCGCTTCCCGGATTCCGGTGGAGGCACCCGATGGAGCGATGGCACGACCGCGGGCGCCGGAGTCAAGGAGCACCTCGGCCTCGACGGTCGGGTTCCCACGAGAGTCGAGGACCTCGCGCCCGATCACCTGCTCAATGGTGCTCACGACATCTCTCCTTGGCGTCTCCCCTGGCGGGACACCGGACTGCCAAGACTAGCGGTCGCGATTCTCCTGATCGGGGACGCTTTCGGCCGCGAGGATCTCCGCGCGGAGTACCAACGCTCGGTCCCGCAAGGCCTGTTCCGCATCGACCCCGACTCGTTGCGCCAGGTTCGCCGACCGCGAAGAGCACCACACCGACCTCGCGGGCCGCCTCGGCAGCATCGCTCGAAAGGGGGTCGTCGGCGTGCGGCTCGTTGCTGCGCCGCTCGCTGTTCGAGCGCTGTGAGGTCGGCGATCACCGAGCCAGCGATTGTCGATGTCGGGTCCAGCCCGACTGCGCGCGCCTTGCGTGCCAGCTTTGTCGTCAACATGAGTGCGGGCAGCGCAGCCGGGATGCCCTCGGTCACGCTCCGCCGGTCCTTCTCGCTCTTCTTGATGTCCTCCCAGTTCTGCACGACCTGCTCCGCGCCGTCGACGACGACATCGCCGAAGACGTGGGGGTGTCGATGGACGAGCTTGTCGTGCACGGTGCGGGCGACGTCCGCCAGGGTGAACTCGTCGGCCTCGCCTGCGAGTCGAGCGTGGAAGACGATCTGGAACAAGAGGTCACCCAGCTCCTCTTGGAGGTGCTCGTAGGCCCTGCGCCGCGCGTCCGGACCGTCTCCATTGTCAAGGGGTTCCCGGGAGTCCGGCGCGGCCAGGGCGTCCAACTCGGCCAGGGCGTCGAGCACCTCGTAGCACTCCTCGACCAGGTGTGGCATGAGCGAGGCATGCGTCTGCGCCCGGTCCCACGGACAGCGCTCTCGCAGGGTGTCCATCAGGGCGACGAGGTTGGCCACCTCGACCGACGGCCCGTCATCGGCGCCACCGAGCGGCGGCGTCCCCGGCGGGAGGTAGACGGAGGTGAGGTGGTCGGGCTCGATGGTCCGATCGAGCTCCCACCAGTCGACCGGGATCACGGCTTGGTCGGGGAGTCCGAGATGGTGCAGGATCACCGGCTGCGGCGGTTCCGCGACGGGGTCCTCCAGCGCCAGCTTGATCGTCGGAGAGCGACGAGCGGGGACCAGCACTGGGCCACGAGCAGCGGGCCGCCACCGAGTGCGGCGCGGCCGACCTCGCCGGCGTCCACCACCCGGACGCCTTCTGCGACAGGGTCGACCCCGAGCGCCGCCCAGGCCAAGTCGAGAAACGACAGCGCCGGCACGATGGCGACGTCCACCCTCTCGTCCGCGCGCAAGAGCTCGACGGTGCGCTCCGCGACGAGTGGCGAGCCCGGTACCGCGTAGACGACGGGCTCGGGCGCCGCAGCGACGGCGGCCGCGATCAGGTCCTCGACGATGGCGGCATAGACCTCCTCGAAGGTGGCTGCGGACTCATAGAGATGATCGAAGGAGTGCAGGCCGCTGAAGGGTGCGGCGGCGGGGTGACGTGCCGTCCGCAGGTACGCGTGCGGCGAAGCGAGGAGCACCGAAGCCCGGTCGGCCAGGAGTTCTGGACCGGCGGGCCCGAGGCCCACCACGGTGACGTGGGGGCGCGCCGACACGCTCAGCCGCTGAAGGGGCTCGCCGACGACGACGACGAAGACGCCACCTGCGCCTCGTTCGCCTGCGCGTTCAACACGTCAGAGGGCACGGGCGTGAAGGGGACGAAGACCACGGCCTGATCCGGCGCCCACTCGCCGTACCGGGGGTTGACACTCACCGACGAGTGGCGCTCGATCGTGCGCAGCGCGGCCTGCGTCGCGTTGGATCCCGCCTGTTGGACCGCCGTCGAGACCGACCCCTTCGCCTTGGCGAAGGGCGTCGGGCCCCTCGAGGTGATCTGTAGCAACAACCACGTCCCGTTGTCGTCGATGGGATTCGAAACCGCCCCGGTCGCAAGGCTCCCGATCTTCGCGCTGGAGGGCAACGCCCCCGCGATCTCCGAGAGCACCGAGCACCCCTGTGGACCGCCCTGCTGGGCCTGGGACGCCACTTGCGAGAACGGGGTCCCCGCCGCCACCTGCGCGGCAGCGGCCGTGGCCGCGTCCTCGCTCTGGTAGGTGGCGACCGTGAAGCACGCCGTGTCGAACTCTGAGCTGTGCGCCTCGAAGTAGCGCGTGAGGTCCGCCTCGCTGGACCCGACGCCCGCGAGGTCCTCCTCGAGCGCCGTGACCGTGGCGACGAACTGGACCTGCTGGTCGACGAACGACGCGGGCATGCTCCTTCAGGACCTCCTCGCCCGAGATGGGCTGCCCCGTGACGCTGCACGTGAAGTGGGGGTTCTCCCCCTGGGCCGTCTGCGTGACATCTTCCATGACGCCCGAAATCTGATCGGTCAACGTCGTGCGAGCGGCCGCCAGGTCGGACGGCGACACGCTGACATGATGCGCGTCCGCCAGCTGGAAGACGATCTGATGGTCGATCTCGGTGTCGAGGTAGGTGGCGACGAAGGCAGTCGTCGCCGTGGGATTGTCGCCGCTGTTTTGACCCGTGCCCGCGCCCGTCACGGGCGGCAGCTCGTTCCCGCCCGTGGTCAGGTATTCCTCCGAGTTCAGGTAGCACTGGTAGTCCGCCGAGCCGGCGATCGCGCTCACATCGGAATTGAGCGTCTCCTGGCTGATGGCCGTGCCGTTCACGACAGCCGCGTTGGTCGGCACCGCGAACGCGGCCGCGGCAAGGCCGCCGCCCAGAAGGAGAAGGAGGACGATGAACCACTTCACGTGCGGCGCACTCTACAAGGTGTCCCCGTCGCGGCCCGCATCGGCCGCAGGCACCAGCTCCTCGATCACCCCGCGCACCGTGTCGGCCGGCGAGTCGCCGTCGGTGATGGGCACCAGCAGCTGTGCCATGTCCTCTCGGTAGGTCGCGCCGGGAGCGATGCGGCGGAGGCGCACCTGTGCGCTCGCCGGCAACGCCACGGGTGCGACCCGCACCACGGGTTGGCGGGTCCCCCCCGGACGCACCGAGCTCATCACGATCTCGCCGATCCCGCGTGCGAGCGCGCTGGCGCGAAGACGGGTCAGCGACAAGAGTCCCTCCGCAGGTGCCGGCAGGGGGCCGTAGCGATCCAACCACTCGGCGCCGATGTCCTCCACGTCGGCCACGGTGGCGGCCCCGGCGAGGCGCCGGTACGCCTCGAGACGGGCATCCTCGGCCACGACGTAGTCCTTGGGAAGGTGCGCGTCGCCGGGGACGTCGAGGGAGACGGTCGGCGGCGCGGGGCGCGCCTCGCCTCTGGCCTCGGCGACAGCCTCGGCCACGAGCTGGACGTAGAGGTCGTAGCCGACCGCCGCGATGTGTCCTGACTGGTCCGAGCCCAAGAGGTTGCCGGCGCCACGGATCTCGAGGTCGCGCATGGCGATCTTGAACCCCGACCCGAGCTCGGTGTGCTCGCCGATCGTGCGGAGGCGCTCGTAGGCCTGCTCGGAGAGGACCCGGTCGGCCGGATGAAACAGGTAGGCGTAGGCGCGCTGTCCGGCGCGGCCGACGCGGCCGCGAATCTGATGCAGCTGTCCCAGTCCGAGAAGATCGGCCCGGTCGACGATCAGCGTGTTCACCGAAGGCATGTCGATGCCCGACTCGATGATGGTGGTGCACACCAAGACGTCGTAGCGCCGTTCCCAAAAGTCGAGCACGACTGTTTCGAGGCTGCCCTCGTCCATCTGCCCGTGCGCGATGGCGATGCGCGCCTCGGGAACGAGATCGCGCAGCTCCCGCGCCACCCGGTCGATGTCCGAGACCCGGTTGTGCACGTAGAAGGCTTGACCTTCGCGCAGCAGCTCGCGCCGCAAGGCCTCGCTGACGGCGGAGGGATCGTGCTCACCGACGTAGGTGAGGATCGGGCGACGGTCCGCGGGCGGGGTGTTGACCATGCTGAGGTCGCGTATGCCCGTCAGCGCCATCTCGAGCGTGCGCGGAATCGGGCTGGCCGTCAGGGTCAGCACGTCCACGCCCTCGGCCATCCGCTTCACGGCCTCCTTGTGCGTGACGCCGAAGCGCTGTTCCTCGTCGACGACGAGAAGTCCCAGCCGCTTGAAGACGACGTCGTGGGCCAAGAGCCGATGCGTGCCGATGACGACGTCGACGCTCCCGTCGGCCAGTCCCACCACGACCGCCCTCTGCTGGGCCGGTGAGAGGAAGCGACTGAGGAGCTCCACGCGGACCGGATAGGGCGCGTAGCGGTCGGCGAAGGTCTGCGCGTGCTGGCTTGCCAACAGCGTGGTGGGGACGAGCACCGCTGCCTGGGTGCCGTCCTGCACCGCTTTGAAGACGCCGCGTACGGCCACTTCGGTCTTGCCGAAGCCCACGTCACCACACACGAGCCGGTCCATCGGGCGCGGCTCCTCCATGTCGGCCTTGACGTCGGCGATCGCGCTGAGTTGGTCCTCGGTCTCCACGAAGGGAAAGGAGGACTCCATCTCGGCCTGCCAGGGCGTGTCGGCGCTGAACGCGTGTCCTTCGACGGCGAGCCGGCGCCGGTAGAGCTGCACGAGCTCCGCTGCGACCTCACCGGCGGCCGCCTTCGCCCTAGCCCGGGTCCGCTGCCAGTCGGCGCCGCCCATCTTCGACAGCGTCGGAGACTCGCCGCCGCTGTAGGGGGTGATGGCCTCGATCTGTTCGACCGGGAGGTAGAGGCGGTCCGACCCGCGGTACTGCAGGATGAGGTAGTCCCGGGTCGTGCCGCCCATGGTCCGCGTCGTCACGCCGTCGAAGCGCGCCACCCCGTGCTGGCGATGGACGACGAAGCTCCCGACCTCGAGATCGTCGAAGAAGCCGTCCGCCGCCCGCGCCCGAGGCCGTGCACGACGATGCGGCATGCGCCGGCCGGTGACATCGGTCTCGGAGAGCACCGCCACCTTGGCGTCGGCAAGGATGAATCCGTGCGTGAGCGGCGCCACCACCACGGCCACACCCGGCGTGCCCGGCGCGACGTCGAGCACGGGTGTGTGGACGCCCTGCTCCGCCAGCGTGGCGGCCAACCGCGTCGCGCCGCCGCCCGTGGCCGCGCACACGGTGACGGCATACCCCTCGGCCACCAGTCGTGACACGCCGGACGCCAGGCGCGCCGGGTCTCCGGCCACCGGGTCGAAGCGTCGGACCCCGAGCGCAGGGATCGCGGGGCCCTCGGGGACAGGGGGCATCGTCGTGACCGGGGCCGGGCACTCGCGCAGCAAGCGCTCGAAGGGAACGTGCAGGCGCGGGAAGGCATCCTCGTCGCCCTCCTTCGCTCCCCACGTCGCGGCCAACGTCTCGGCCAGCGCCGCCTCTTCGTCGAGCAGTTGCGCCCCCCTGTCCCGTATGCGCCGCGGCTCGACGAGCAGCACCTGCCCGCCCGCCGGCAGCAGGTCCGGCAGGACGCGCTCGGTGGGCTCCAAGAAGGGCAGCCACGACTCCATGCCGTCGAACTGGTCGCCGCGGGCCAGACGGTCCCACACCGACGCCCCCCAGGGCCGGCGCGACCGCAAGACCTCGGCCGCGGCGCGCAGCTCCTCGGTCAGAACGAGCTCGCGACAGCCATAGAGCGCGACGGCGTCGAGATCGCGCGAGGAGCGCTGGTCGCTCACGGCGAACGCAGTGAGGCGGTCCACCTCGTCACCCCACAGGTCGATGCGCACCGGTTCGTCGGCCGTAGACGGGAACACGTCGACGATGCCTCCGCGCACGGCGAACTCGCCGCGGTGCTCCACCTGGTGCTCGCGTCGGTAGCCGAACGCCACCAGCTGGGGCAGGAGCACATCGAGCTCGAGCTGGTCGCCGGGACGGATCACCACGGGGGCGAACTGGCCCAGGGGGCCGAGCCGCTGGAGCAGTGCTCGAACGGGCGCCACGATCACCCGTGGCGGCGCGACCAACGTGTCTGTCCCGCCTTCGCCTCGCCGAGCGCGGCCCGCGCCACCGCCCCCGCCCCCGCCGCGGCCGGTCAGCGCATCGAGAACGGCGAGCCGCCGCCCCATCGTCTCGACCTCCGGGCTGACGCGCTCGAAGGGCAACGTCTCCCATGCCGGCAGCACCACCACCGGGCCGGGAAGCGTCCCCACGATGCGACCACGTTCGTGACCCGGCGCACCCCGGGGTTGCCCACCATCAGCCGGCGCAGCCTCGTTCGTCCCAGCCGCGAGGAGACAGGAGAGATCGTCGCCGAGGCGTTCGGCATCGAGCCCAGTGGCGGT
The DNA here is from genome assembly GCA_963725895.1 of uncultured Acidimicrobiaceae bacterium. Lineage (GTDB taxonomy): Bacteria > Actinomycetota > Acidimicrobiia > Acidimicrobiales > RAAP-2 > Bog-473. The sequence continues at coordinate 1,658,826 of CAVSAJ010000001.1, forward strand.
GACCACGACAAGGGGTGCGCGTTCTGTGAAGGTCGCCAGGGCGGCCACGACCACGGCCTGCGCCGATTCGGGGACGGCGACCGTCGCGTCCCCCGCGCCGATCACGGCTGCCAGCGCGGGGTCGCTCCGCAGCAAGCGCGGCACGGCAGCCAGCACGCCGGCGGACGAAGGTGGCACGGTCGGCTCGGTCGGGACGGTCGGCTCGGTCGGGACGGTCGTCATCTTGTCGCGACTATGTCGGGAGCGCGTGACACCATGCCATCGCCGCGTCGACGCCGTCGCGTGCGATGCGTTCGACCGCGTCGGCAGCCACCGAGACGGCGGTTGCGAGGAGCTCACGCACCGCCTTGGACGGCCGGCGCAGGACGTGGGAGGCGCCCTGTGCCGCACTCGGGGGTTTGCCGACGCCGATCCGCACCCGGAGGAAGTCCCCAGAGTGCAGATGCGACTCGATCGAGCGCAGCCCGTTGTGACCGGCGAGGCCGCCGCCCACCTTCAGGCGCACCGTGCCGGGCGGCAGATCGAGCTCGTCGTGCACGATCACGATGGTGGCGGGGTCGGTGATCCCGAAGCGTCGGGCCAGGGCGCGCACCGCGGTCCCGGACTCGTTCATATAGGTCGTCGGGACGGCGAGCACGACCCGCCGGTCCCCGAGCGTGACCACCGCCGCCCTGGCAGCCACCCCCTTCTCGCCGCGCAACGACGCGCCGTGGCGCTCCGCCAACAGCTCCACCGCGTCGGACCCCGCGTTGTGCAGGCTGCCGGCGAACTCTGATCCGGGGTTGCCGAGCCCGACGACGAGCAGGTCCGCCGGGGTGCCCCGGCGCTCTGACCGGGCGAAGGGGCGGCGCAGCGCCTAGCCCTCTTCGGACGTGGCCCCGGATGCCTCCGCGCTCGGCTCGGCAGCACCAGCCACTCCCTCGGCTGCCCCTTCCTCGGCCTCGCCCTCGGTGGGCTCTTCCTCCACGGCGACACGAGGCGGCTGGCCGATGGCGACGGCCGTCTCCGGGTCGACGTCGGTCGTCACCCCGGTGGGCAACGCGAGGTCGGAGACCCGGACCTGCCCGCCGATGGTCAGCGCGCTCGATGTCCGCCTCGAGGGAAGTGGGGATGGCGCCGGGGAGCGCGTTGATGGAGAGGGTGAACATCTGCTGCTCGACGAGGCCGTCGCCGTGGTGCACCTCGGTCGCCTCACCCACCAACGTGATCGGCACGTCCGCGCTGATGACTTCGTCACGCCGGACGATGACGAAGTCGACGTGGGTGACCGTCTGCGCCACCGGGTGGCGCTGCATCTCGCGGGCGATCGTCAGATAGCTACCCGAACCCGTGTCGAGCGAGAGGAGCTGGTTCGCCCCGGCCTCGCCGTTCAGGGCGACCCGCAACTCGCGGGCGCCGACCGCGACGGGCAGCGGATCGGTGCCGTGGCCGTAGATGACACCGGGAATCTTGCCCTCACGCCGCAGCCGGCGAACGGCGCGCGAGCCCTGCGGGCGCCCAACCTCGGCTGCGAGTACGACTTCGGCCATAACGGATCTCCTCAGGGTGGCAACAGCGGCAGACGCGGACGGCGGCTGGCCTCCGGCGAACGGCCTTCCAGCGTAGCCGCCCGGCGTGGGGGCGACCCAGCGGGACCCCCAGACCTCTAGACCAGGTTGTCCCCGCCGAAGAGCTCGGAGACCGAGGTGTCCTCGAACACGGCGTCGATGGCGTCGGCGATGAGCTTGGCCACCGAGAGCACCTCGAGCTTGTCGAAGGAGCGGTCCTCGGCCACGGGCAGGGTGTCGGTCACGACGACCCGCGAGATCGCCGACGCCTTCAGCCGGTCCACGGCGGGGTCGGACAGCACGCCGTGGGTGGCCATGGCGCAGATCTCGGACGCACCGGACTCGGCCAGCAGCTCGGCCGCGGCGCAGATGGTCCCGGCCGTGTCGATCATGTCGTCGATGAGGACGCAGTGCCTGCCCTCGACCTCGCCGATGACGTGGCGCGCCTGGACCTCGTTGTAGGTGCCGCGCGGCCGCGTCTTGTGGATGAGGGCAAGGTCGCAACCCAGGTGCTGGCTGTAGCGCTCGGCGACCTTGACCCGCCCGGCGTCGGGCGCCACCACCACGACGTCATCGCCGAAGTGCTCTTTCATATAGGCCTCGAGGACCGGGGCTGCCACCAGGTGGTCGAACGGCGTGTCGAAGAAGCCCTGGATCTGGCCGGAGTGCAGGTCGACACTCACGACCCGGTCGGCACCGGCGGCCGAGAGCATGTCGGCCACCAGCTTGGCGGTGATCGGCTCGCGCCCGGTCGATTTGCGGTCCTGACGCGAGTAGCCGTAGTAGGGGCACACCGCCGTGATGCGCTTCGCCGACGCGCGCTTGGCCGCGTCGATCATGATGAGCTGCTCCATCAGCGAGTCGTTGACCGGGGTGGCGTGCGTCTGGATGATGAAGACGTCGCAGCCGCGGATGGAGATGTCGTACTTGCAGTAGATCTCGCCGTTGGCGAACTCCCGCAAGTTCGCTTGCCCGAGCTCCACGCCGAGGTGTCCAGCGATGTCCTGGGCCAGCGTCGGGTGTGCACGGCCAGAGACCAATTCCAGGCGACGCCGCGGGATGAGCTCCACGCCCCCCAACGCTACTGCCCCGCCACTCGCTCCGTCTTCCGACACGAGCGGCTCGGGCAATGTGTCCGCGTTCCTCCGGCCGACCTCAGGCTTCGGGACCGGGCACGACGCCATGGGGCGCCACCTCGGTGCCGGGCGCCACCTCGGCCCCCGGCTCGAGCACGCAGTAGGAGCCGACCCGCGCCCCGTCACCGATGGTCGCCCGGGTGCACACCGATGTGCCGACCACCGCGCCCTCGCCGACGACCGTGTCCGTCAGGACCGCGTGGGGTCCGATCTCGGCCCCGGCTCCGATGCGGCACCCGCCGCGCAGGATCACCCCGGGTAAGAGCGAGACATCGGCGTCCAGCGTGGCATCGGCGTCCACGTACGTCCGCTCGGGATCCCACATGGTCACGCCCCGTCGCATCCAGCGCTCGTTGATGCGGTCGCGCAGCTCGGCCTCCGCCACGGCCAGCTGGGCCCGGTCGTTGACCCCCGCCGCCTCCATGGAGTCGGGCAACACGAGGGATCGGACGGTGTAGCCGGCGCTGCTCAACACGCCGACGGCGTCGGTCAGGTAGTACTCGCCCTCGGCGTTGGCCGGGCTGAGCCGGCGCAGCGTGGGCGCCAAGATGCTGCGCCGGAAGCAGTAGATGGAGGTGTTGACCTCGTCGAGCAGCTTCTCCTCCTCGGTGGCGTCGGCCTCCTCCACCACGCGGGCCACCGTGCCGTCCTTGCCGAGCACCACGCGGCCGTAGCCGGTGGGGTTCTCGACCACGGCAGTGAGGAGCGTGGCCCCGGCGTCCTCGGTCCGGTGGGCCCGCACGAGCGCAGCGAGCGTCTGGGGACGCAGGAGGGGCGTGTCGCCGGGCAGGACCACCACGTCTTCGACCTCGTCGTCGTCGTCGGGCAAGCCGGTCAGCCCGACCGCCAGCGCGTCGCCGGTGCCGGTCCTCGTGAGTTGTTCCACGAACTCGATCTGCATGCTGGGCGGTGCATGTTGCGCCAGCGTCTTGGTGACCCACTCGCCGCGGTGCCCCACGACCACGACGACCCGGCGGACGTCGATCTCGGCCATGGCGTCGAGCACGTGCAGGATCATCGGGCGGCCACACAGCAGGTGCAGCGGCTTGGGCCGCTCCGAGCGCATGCGGGTGCCCTCACCGGCGGCCAGCACCACGGCGGACAGGCGGCGCTCGGGCATGTCGGCATTCTTACCCCGCGGTGGCGCCCGGCGTGCGTATGGGACACTCGTTGCGTGCCGGAGCTGATCCCCTACGACGAGTTCGGGCTGTTCCACGAGAACGCCGCCGAGTACGGCATCCCCTATGACGGGCCGCCCGACGTGCAGCGAGTCGACGTCGCGGTGGGCCCGGGCCGCACCGTGTCGAGCCTGTTGTGGGGTGCGGGCACCGGTCCGCCCGAGCTGGTGCTGGTGCACGGCGGGGCGCAGAACGCGCACACCTGGGACACCGTCGCGCTGGCGCTGGAGCGGCCGCTGCTCGCCATCGACCTGCCCGGTCACGGCCACTCGGACGGCGGGCCGGACGGCTCCATCTCTGCCGCCAGCAACGGGCGGGACCTCGCGACGGTGATCGCCGAGCTCGCGCCCGAGGCCCGTGGCGTGGTGGGCATGTCGCTCGGCGGCGTCTCGTCACTGGCGCTCGCCGCCCAGGCACCCGAGCTCGTCGCGCGCGCTCGTGCTCGTCGACGTCACGCCCGGCGTGAACGCAGAGAAGGCGACGCCCATCACCAACTTCATCAACGGCCCGGCGAGCTTCGACAGCTTCGACGAACTGCTGGCGCGCACCATCGAGCACAACCCGGGCCGCTCGGAGTCGTCCCTGCGCCGCGGCATCCTGCACAACGCGGTCCAACGCGAGGACGGCAGCTGGGTGTGGCGCTATGCACGCTTTCGCACCGATCCCTCGGGCGCCGCCACGCACCCCGACTTCGGCGACCTCTGGGAGGCCGTCTCGGGTCTCACCGTGCCGGTGCTGCTCGTGCGCGGCCTGGCCTGGTCCGTCGTGGACGACGACGATGTCGCGGAGCTCCTGCGCCGCCAGCCGTCGGCCCGCGTCGTCGGCGTGGAGGGTGCGGGCCACAGCGTCCAGGGCGACCGGCCACTCGAGCTCGCGGCGATCATCCGCGAATTCCTCTTCCCCGAGGGCTGATGGACCGGCGCATCTGGCTCTCGCGTCGCGCTCTCAAGCTGCACGCGGTCGTCCTCATCGTCGTCCCCGGCTTCATGGCGTTGTGCGTCTGGCAGATCAACCGCGCGCTGGGCGGCAACAGCCTCTCGTGGGCCTACGTCTTCGAGTGGCCGCTCTTCGCCTGCTACGTGATCTACATGTGGTGGCGCTTGCTGCACGAGGACGCGAGGGCCACGCCGCCCGCAGCGACGACGAACGGTTCCGGCGGCGGGACCGACACCGCCCCGCTCTCCACTGCGCTGCCCCGCAGCGGCGACGACAATGCCGACGACGAGTCCGCGGAAGAATCCGAAGAGGACGCGGAGCTGGCCGCCTACAACGAGTACTTGGCGCAGCTGGCCGAGCAGGACGAGGCCGCGGGCCGCTGACGGGGCGCTGACGGGCGCTCCGGGGGGAGGGCTCGAACCTCCAACATCCGGCTCCAAAGGCCGACGTTCTGCCGATTGAACTACCCCGGACCGAGGCGAGTGCCCCGTCAAGGTTAGGCACGCCGCGGCCGTGCTCGGAGGAAACGCGGCGATAGGTTCTGTGCTCGTGCGCATTCTGGTCGTGGACGACGACCTCGCCGTCCGCCGCTCCATCGATCGAGCCCTCCGTCTCGAGGGCTACGACGTGGCGACGGTGCCCTCGGGCGGTGAGGCGCTCGAGGCGCTGGCGCAGACACCACCCGACGCCCTCGTTCTCGATCTGGGGCTGCCCGACCTCGACGGCCTCAGCGTCTGTCGCCGGATGCGCGCCGCCGGTGACGACACGCCCGTCTTGATACTGACGGCGCGCGACGCCATCGACGACCGGGTGCAGGGGCTCGATGCGGGGGCTGACGACTACCTCGTCAAACCGTTTGCCTTGGCCGAGCTGCTCGCTCGCCTGCGCGCGCTCCTCCGCCGGCGCTTCGAGGGCGGCGACGGCGGGCTGCTTCGGGTCGGGGACATCGCGTTGGACCTTTCCACCCGCGAGGGTCAGCGTAACGAGCGCACCTTCACGCTGACGCGAATTGAGTTCGACCTCCTCGAGATGTTCCTGCGCCATCCCCGCCAGGTGCTCACCCGCGAGGTCCTGCTCAACCGGGTCTGGGGCTTCGACTTCGACTCGGGCACCAACTCGCTCGCCGTCTACGTGGGCTATCTACGGCGCAAGCTCGAGGAGGGTGGCGAGCCCCGCTGCATCCAGACGGTGCGCGGCGTGGGCTATGTGATGCGGGACACGTGACCTTCCGGACCCGTCTCGTCCTCGCGACCACGATCGCCGTCGTGGTGGCGGTGCTGGGGGCCTCCTTCGCCGCCTTCTTCGTGGCGCGCAACACGCTGTTGGCGGCGGCGGACAACTCGCTCACCACCGCCGCGCAGAAGATCATCGCCGGTGAGGAGATCGGCTCGACCACCGCCACCTTGGGCCAGGTCACAGAACCCAATGGTGCGATCGCCTCGGGAGGCGGGCTGCCGGTGACGGCACAAGTGCGGTTCGTAGCGAACGACCTGGCTCCCGCCTTCTTCACCACCGTCACCGTCGACGGGAACGAGATGCGCGAGTACGTCGAGCACCTGCCCGAGGGCACACAGTTCCAAGGTGGCATCCTCGTCAACGGTGGCGCGCTGCAGATTGCGACCCTCCTCAACGCAAGCTCAGAGCTCAAGAAGCTGGCGCTCCTGCTCGGCGCCGTGGCGCTCGTCGGGGTCGTTCTGGCCGCCGCTCTCGGCTGGCTCGTGGCACGCACGGCGCTCGTCCCACTCAACTCGTTGACCGACTCGGTGGAGGACGTGGCCGAAACGACCGACGTGTCGCGCCGGCTCTCGCCGGGGGGCCAGGACGAGCTGGGACGCTTGCGCCGCACCTTCAACCGCCTCCTCGAAGCCCTCGAGTCCTCTCGCCGCGCCCAGAGCCAGCTGGTCCTCGACGCCTCGCACGAGCTGCGCACCCCGCTCACAAGCTTGCGCACGAACCTCGAGGTGATCCGCCGCGTCGACGAGCTGAGCGAGGAGGACCGCAACGTCCTCGTCGACGACGTGCTGGTCCAGCTCCAGGAGCTGACCGATCTCGTCGGCGACCTGGCCGAGCTCGCCCGGGGGGACCAGCAGCCGGCGGCGCCCGAGGTGCTTCGTCTCGACCTCCTCGTCCGCGACGCGGTGGCCGTGCAGAACACGCACGGGCGGACCAAGGACGTGACCTTCGCCCTCGACGCCGCGCCGAGTTGGGTCGAGGCACATCCCGACCGCCTGAGTCGCGCCGTGGGCAACCTGCTCGACAACGCTCGCAAGTGGAGCCCACCGGGACAGCCGGTGTCGGTCATCTCCCGCGACGGCACGGTGGTCGTCCATGACCACGGTCCGGGGATCGCCGAGCAGGATCTCCCCCACATCTTCGACCGCTTCTACCGCTCCCCCGCCGCGCGCGGCTTGCCGGGCTCGGGCTTGGGCCTGGCCATCGTCGCCCAGGTGGTCAAGGGCGAGGGCGGCACCATCACCGCCGAAAACGACCCCGCCGGCGGCGCGCGCCTGTCGCTGTGCCTGCCCACCGTCTCCGCGCCCGACGACTGAGTGCCCGAGCATCGAATTCTTCGCCGCTTCTTACGGAGCCCCAACGTCGGACTCAGGTCCGGGGCGCACACTAAATGTCGAGTACCCCCCGGTGGCACGGGTCTCCGCCACTTGGCCACCGGTCCCGCCGGCGGGGGCGGATTGTTCTGACGCCGCCCCCGCCGGTGTCTCCCACTCGCCCGCTCACTCCCCCGCGATCAGCTCGATCCGGTTCCCGAACGGGTCGTCCACGTACGCCCCCCGCCCCGGCTCGGCGTCGGGATTGGACCGCACCGCCACCCCCGCGGCCTCGAGCACCGCGACCAGGGCGGGCAGTCCCTTGACCACCAAGGCCGGGTGCGCCTTGCGGGCCGGGCGGAAGTCCTCTTCCACACCGAGATGCAGTGCGGTCGCACCCCGGGTGAACCAGCACCCCCCCCGAGAGGCGAGGGGCTCGGGCTTGGGGACCCGTTCGAAGTGCAAGAGGCCGGCGTAGAAGGCCTCCGCCTCGTCTTCACGACCGGGCGGCATGGCCAGCTGCACGTGGTCGAGGCGGATGATCTCGAAACCCATCGATGCCTCCTCGGGCCACCCGCGACCTGGCAGTCGGACCCCCGGACCGCTAGCCTGCCGCAGGACATGGGATCACTGATCAAGAAATAAGAGATCCCATAATCCACCTGGTCCCAGGCACGGGACCAGGACCAACAGACCCAGAATCTACCGAGGCCTGATCCGACGATTCTGCCGGGAGCGTTGGACGAACGCCACAACCGTAGAGCGGAATCAGTACATCCTGCTCAGGCTGATCCGAGACCACGGCTCACGGACACTCGGGGATCTGACACCCACCGACGTTCTCCGCTGGTGTGCCGGTGCAGATTCCAATCGCCCCCTGGCCAACAACACGATCAGAGGTCGCACGGCAGTCGTCGCCGCCCTGCTTCGCTGGTGCGCTCGCTCGGGCATCCCGGCACCGGCCCCTGAATACCTGACAGATGCTGACAGCCCCCTACGCCAGTTTCGGCCCACCTACGGCAAAGTGCAGTCTCAGAATCCGCCTCGCTGGCTCACGAAATACGAAGCCTTCGGCACCCTCCTGAACGCACTGGACGACTCCCCGATGGGCCGCAGAGACGAACTCGTCATCAGGCTTGGACTGGCCGGAGTCAGAGCCCAGGAGATCGCGGCGCTAAAGATCGGCGACGTGCGAGACCTGGATACCGATCACCCATCGCTGTACTGGACAGGCAAGCGTTACAAGCCACTCCACATAGCGTTAGGCCCCCAGACGGTCGCTGCCCTTCGTCGCTATCTCGCTGATTATCGACAGCAGTTAGACGCCGAACTCCCCGCCGATGCGCCGCTCATCTGTCGACGCCGACCTGGGCGCACCGCCCGAGGTCAGCACCATGAGCTGGAGTACGGAAAGGGACTGACGCCAGGCGCCAGCGGCCGGGCAAGCATCTGGAACCTGGTCACTAGGGCCGCTCGCCAGGCTGGCCTCGGCCACGTTGCCCCTCACGACCTACGGCGCAGCGCTGCCGGAATACTCCACCGGGAGAAGAGTCTGGATGGATCGCACCGTTTCGACCTTCTGGACATTCAGAAGGTCCTCCACCACGCCGACCCGGTGACCACGATGAAGTGCTACCTGGACCCTATGGACACAGAGGTCATGGATCGGGCAGCGCAGGTTCTTGACTAGAAGCCTTTCGCTACTTCCCAGCTCGCCGCTGCCAGCGTGTCGCCTTCAGCATCTTCTTGTGTTTCTTCTTCCGCATCCTCTTGCGGCGCTTCTTTATTAGAGAACCCACGGCGGGGAACCCTAGTCGGCGCAGAACAGAGCCTCAGATCGGCGGAGATCCACATCCGCTACATGCGGGCGGGCCAACCAGATCGCTCCGTCTACTCGGAGCAGACGCCGGACCTTCCATGCGCCGCTCCCGGTCCGTCCTCCGGCCCCTTCGGGTCCGGTGCGGGCGGACCCGGTTGCGGCGACGTGAAAAGGTGTCGTCGGCTGAGCCGACTAGAGGGGAAAGCACCTCACTTGCACTATCCCAGACCGCCGGCTTCAAGCGCACCCTTCGGCACGAGTGGGGCACCCCTGCTGCTGGGGTTCGGCCATGATTGCGTTGTGGGATTTCATCGTCTGCGCTCCTCGTTCCGAGTCACTGGCGACCCATCCACCGGTGAGCCCACACAGTGGCCGTTCGCACAGGAACAACTGGACGAACTGTTCGAGTCACTGGGCGGCATCTGCCTTGACGAAGGGTTGTATCGGGTCCATACCCCCACATCTGCGCTGGCCTGGTCCCGATTCATTGCAGAGGGATTCCCGGCATTTCTGGACCGAGCGATCCCGTTCGGATTCGACTGGCTGGGTCGCCAGTTCGCCGTTGACCGTGACCGAACTGGCCCGTCAGGTCACCTCTGCCTGCTTTTGGAGCCTGGTACTAGACAGGCGTTGGAGCTTCCGTTCACGGCTGTGGAGCTGCACCAAGATGGTTTGATCGACCTCACCGACGCCGCCTTGGCTGTGGACTTCTATCGACGATGGAGGCATGAGGCCGATGATCCTGACCCTCTGGGTGCCGCTGAGTGCATCGGCTATCGGATTCCGCTGTTCCTTGGGGGAGCCGACGAACCGGCAAATCTCGAACGGACGGACATGGCCGTGTACTGGTCATTGGTCGGCCAACTGATCCATCAGATTGCTGCAAGTGATCCGGGCACTCCCATCATGGGTGTTCGTCACCGTCAACAGCCGTAGGACACTGCCCCAATCCGCCGGATCTGCGCGCATGATGGAGGCATGAACGGGCCACGATGATCGTCTCAGCAATCGCCCTCGCCAGGGAGCTCTGGCGCTATGGGGAAGACGACTTATGGCCAAGAGCACTCGGACTCACAGCCGCGGAAATGGCGGAGGTTGGGGAGCGGACCGGGGACCTGCTTGGAACGAAGAGCAATGAGCTGTGGCCGGACGGACCCCGGGGAAGTCGGCCTGTGCTTCTGGCAGGCATCGAACGCTTGGAAGGAACCCTCAGACCGGCCAGGCTGAACCAGACTCGAGCGGACGAAGCAATGCCCCAAGAGCTACGGATTTCAGAGGCAGAGGGGTAGCCCAGTACGCCGTACATGAAGGGGCGGGGCCGGATCAAGAGGCTCTTTCTGTCGATCGTTCCTGATTCACCGATCGGCGTCCTGGGTGAGAGCGCGCGCCAGCGAGACGTCGGGGTCAACGTCTGGCGAAGCCATCCGAAGGCTTGGCGTTGACGCCGGCGACGAGCGGCGCATCCTGTTCGAGGACGACGCCTATGTGGTGCTGCGAGTTCCCATCACTGCTCGAGGGGTTCTGTCACGCGCCCGTGGGCAGCCAGCCATTCATTCGTCGATCTCCGCACATGATGGGATTCGGCCACGTCCCGACGGGCTCAATCAGAAAAGGCGGCCACACCGGAGTCGGTGGGCCACGGCGTACGTCGAGCTCGCGTCGGTCCGTGTCCGAGACTCAAGCGGCGGCTTCGAGGCAGCGGACCTCGCCGTCGCGAAGGGCATAGAAGACGAGGGTCGAGCAGCTTGCGGGCGACGGCGACCCGGGCTTTGTACTTGCCGGCGTGCTCGGCGATGCGCCGAAAGTCGGCGCGGAGCTTCTCGTTGCCTTTGGCCCGGTAGTTGCCGACGGCCTCGATGGCCGCCCAGCGCACGAGTGGTGAACCCTGCTTGGTGATCGCCCCGCGGTGGACCACCTGGTCGGACTCGCGGTGTTTGGGGGTGAGGCCGGCCCAGGAGCAGAGCTTCTTGGGCGAGTCGAAGCGGGTGATGTCGCCGATCTCGGCCACGAAGATGGCGGCGATGACCTTGCCCACCCCGGGGAGCTTGATGAGGGCCCGATAGCCGGGATCGTCCTTGAGCTCGGCGTGGATGTGCGCGTCCAGCTCGGCGATGGCTCGCTCGTAGATGTCGAGCAGGTTGCGCGAGCGAATCGAGGCGCACGGTATAGGCCTCGGGGAGCTCGAGGTTGTCGAGCTGGGCGTGACCGCTCGGGCCCCACAGCTCGCCCACGACGGGGAGGATCCCGTTCTTGGCCATGACCCCGTGGATCTGGGCCTTGGCACTGGTGCGGTGTCGCACCAGCGAGAAGCGGTAGCGCACGAGCTCGCGCAGCTCGCGGATCTCTGGCGGGGCGATCCAGCCCTCGGCGAGGCGCCCGAGAGCCAGCATGGCGGCGAGGTCCTGGGCGTCGCGCTCGTCGTTCTTGACGCGGCGGTTCCCCCAGTTGTTGCCGAGCGCATGGGCCAGGTGCACGTGGGCGCCCAGCTCCTGGAGCAGATCGGCGGCCCAGTACCAGCCGTAGGTGGACTCGAGCACCACTTCGGGTTCGGGCCCGGCGGCAGCCATGGCCTGAGCAAGCTCGAAGGGCTGGCTCGAGGAAGCGTTCGGTGCCGAGCACCTCGCCGTCTTCGGCCATGCGGTAGATGGTCGAGCTGCGGCGATGCAAGTCGATTCCGACGTACTGTCCCATAGGGGCCTCCTCCTCTTTCGAGGTTTTCTTGTGCAAGACCGAGCATGCTCGGATCTCACAAGGGGCGGAGGCCCCGCCCCTTCATCGCATCAGTTCGGGGATGCGATGCGCCCGCTCCCCTGATCGCGATGGGAACCAACCCCCGGCAAGGCCGGGCCGCCACTGGTACTTACGGCCTGCCCTTGCCCGAGGCACGTTCCCCTTGACCCGAAAGCGCTCGAAATCGCTCCGCTATGCGACTTCCCGAGGCTGACTACCCGAACCTGTGACTTCACCCGCCGAAGCATCTTTCCGACGAGCTGTCTCTGCCTCCCGAGCCCCAGCCACCCACCGACCCCCGGTCTGATGACCGTCAACCGACAAGGTAAACGCCCCTCGATCTCCGCCTCCCTTCCGAACTTTTCGCTGCCGCTTCTTGCCGTCCAACGCCCATGTAAGGCGCCGATGCTGGACGAACTCATCCCACGTCAACGGAATCACGTCAGTCGCAGGCTTCAGACCCCACACGCCCCAGAACTGCCCTGGAGATACGTATCCCACCGGCACCCGGTTCTGATACGACTGCCAGCCCTTCGCACCATGACGAGCAAGGTATTCGCCGACTCGTGCCCGATTCTCACCGAGCGACCCCCAACGCCAACGGGAAATGTCCACTCCGTGGTACAGGTGCCGCTCATCTTCTGATCCCACGGCCTCGTACCACTGTCCTAAAAGCCACGCTCGAAGCTGGTCTTCCGACTCTGGCAATCCGACGAAGCAATGAAAATGCGGCGCACCCCGCTGTTGAAATTCCAGTTTCCACATGCCCTTGGGTGTCCCATAGCGGGTCCGCCAACGTTCGTAGAAGCGCTTCAGGTGCGCTTTCGCCAGCTGCCCATCCGTCGGGAACACTTCGGGATACGTAAGAGTCACCATCCCGATCCCGCCAACGTCCACAGCATCTTCCCACCGCAGCGACACGGCACGCCGAATCAGACGCTCCCTGGAATCCGACGAGAAGCCTCTGATTCGACCCGTATCCGTGCGGCGTCGCTGACCTCATCCACACCGCCAACCCGTGAGGGCTTCTGCGCCGGTTGAGTTGGGTCATACATGCTCGACCATCTGCACCGACCCCGGCGAGACCTCCATCCAGTAGTAGCGCCGTGGGAACTCCCAGTCCGTCATCGCGCCGGGTCCTCTTCGATGACGTAGAGGTTCAGCGCCTCCAGGTTGGCGTAACCCTGCTTGTTTCCGCGAACTCCGATACGGACGTACACCCGCCGATCGACCAGCTGCGAACCGTCCCCAACGACCCTGCTCACGACCGACTCTTCGTGCGTCGCCAGGTCCATCCGGTTGAAAGACGCCGTCTGTTCAAAACTCAGACCCGGCCCAACCCCCACCACGATCTTGAACATCCCGGCACAGGTTCGTTCGGCTTTTTTGGGTGATTCGCCCCGTGCTTGACCTGCTCTAGACGCTTGAACGCTCCGCACAGGAAGATCCCGTCCATCGCCAGCGTGTCCATCTCTCACACCTCCAATCCTCCGAGCCCGCCCCCGGTACTTCCGGAGGATCTACTCGTAGTTTTGCAAGTGTAAATCACACGCTTGTTACTTGCAATTGCGCAAGTAACTCACTACCTGGGCTCATCGCCTACCTTCAGACCGCTGGCCGCCCAATACGCCTTCGCATCGATTTGGATGCCGGGCATTTCGAACTCGTCAGGGTGCTCCCCTGTCACCTTTCGAAAGCGGGCAACCTTGCGCCAGATCGTCGATGGGTGCATTCCGAATCGTTCAAGACCCTCGAATCCGCCGTAGAGGTGCCAAAGAACCCAGAACCCCACAAGGTCCTCAACTACTTGCCTCGCCACCGGCTCAACGGCCGGCTTCACGAAAGGGGCGACAGCAGGAGTCACGTGCTTGTCGATCACGCCGACATAGGCCTCCCACGCGCTTCGAGCGCGCCCCTTTCCTTCGGCCGTATCCATAGGTGTTGAGCGAAAGTCCGGCGTCACACTCGCATTTTAGCGAGTCGGTACCATGACATCCTCGATGGTCTGGACACTCAAGGGTCGCTGCGGGACTTCGCAACGGCTACGCCGCTGCTCTCGTGTCCTCGCTCGCCCTACGGCCGCCCCTTGACTGCTGGCGCCCAATACAAATCAAAGTGGGGGCCAAGGCCCCCTGGTGCGGGGGCCACGTAAGACACAGAACGAGAGAGGATCTGCTGATATGGGACGTTCTTAGGTTTTATAAGTATCAAGAAGCGCCGCAAGCGGATGCGCAAGAAGAAGCACAAGAAGATGCTCAAGGCGACCCGCTGGCAGCGCCGGGCGGGCAAGTAGCGCACGAATCGCCCGCTGGCTCCTCACGCCCGATCCCGAGGCGCCAGATCCGTCCCTCGTCCCGCCGCTCCTCACTCCCCGTTCCAATCACTCGGGACGGTGCGCGCCCGCACCAGGCGGCCGGCCTCGCCTCGTAGCCTGAGCTCGGCCGCCGAGGCCCCGCCCGCCTCCGCCGGGCCTCCTTCGACGAACCAGGTGGACCCGCTGCCGGCCAGCGCCGGCTCGGCCCCGGCCAGCTCCCCGAGGGCGTCTCGCCACGCCAGAAGGCGGGGCTCGACCGCCAGCGCGGCGGCCGCCAGCTCGTTCGGTCCGTCGTGGGTCGGGCCGTCGTCCCACGCTCGGTAGACGGCGGCGGTGTCGACCCCGAAGGGCGGCACGAGCAAGAGGTAGTCACGGGCCTCGAAGGGCAGCGGCGTGATGCGCTCGCCGATCCCTTCGACTCTGGCCCGGCCGCCCACCACGCAGAAGGGGACGTCGGCACCGAGGCTCGCCGCGACCGAGGCGTCGGCGCACCCCGCCCAGCGCAGGACGGCCGCGGCGTCAGCCGACCCACCTCCGAGCCCCCCGCCGACCGGGATCCGCTTGGTCAGACGGATCCCCGCCTGGCGCCCGCAGGCGACGAGCGCCCGGGCGACCAGGTTCTCCTCGGTGACCGCGAGCCGGTCGGCCCGCGTGGCCGGATCGGCCACCACCACGAGCCCCGACCCACCCTCGTCGAAGACGAGTTCGTCGGCCAGACTGAGCGTGACCATCTCGGCGTCGAGCTCGTGGTAGCCGTCGGGCCGCACGCCGCGCACGCGCAGCGACACCGTCAGCTTGGCGGGCGCGAGGATCCGTCTCACAGCGCCGCCAGCCTGCCCCACTCGGCCACGCCGAGCTCCTCGGCCCGGGCGTCGGGCCGCACGCCCGCTCGCTCGAACGCGGCGAGGTCGACGACGCCGGCCAGGGCGCGGCGCAGCATCTTGCGCCGGTGGGCGAAGCCGGCCCGCACCACGGCGTTCAGCCGCTCGTACGAGACGAGCGCGGGGTCGACCGCGGGCGCCGGCAGACGCTCCAGACGGACCAGCACGGACTCGACCCGGGGCCGCGGGATGAAGACCGATGCCGGGACCCGCCCGACCACCGCCGCCCGTGCGAAGTAGGCGACCCGCACGGAGACCGCGCCGTAGGCCTCGTGCCCGGGGCCGGCGGCCATGCGCTCGCCGACCTCGCGCTGCACCATGACGAGGAGCGTGGTCACGGCGGGCACCTCCACCAAGGTCCGCAGGACCAGCGGGGTGGCCACGTTGTAGGGCAGGTTCGCCACCAGGTGCCAGGACCCGGCGCCCCTCTCCGCCAACAACCCGGCCAGGTCGAGGGCCATGGCGTCGCCCTCGACGACCTCGACGCCGACCGGTTCGACCACGCCACGGAGGACGGGCATGAGGTGGCGGTCGGCCTCCACCGCCACCACCCGTGCCCCGGTCTCGGCCAGGGCGAGGGTCAGTGATCCGAGGCCGGCGCCGATCTCGAGGACCTGGGATCCCGCGCCGGCGCCTGAGAGACGGGCGATCCGGCGCACGGTGTTGGGATCGGCGACGAAGTTCTGCCCGAGCGCCTTGCTGGGCCGGATCCCGTGCGCAGACAGGAGGCGAGCGATGTCGGCGCCGGAATGGGTCACCAGGAGATTGTGACTTCCACCACTCCCTGGCTCGTGTCTGCGATCTGTGAGAAGCCCTCGGGCGACATGTCGACGACCCGCGGGTAGCCGGCGTCTTCCCGGTCGTCCACCGTGCACGTCGTCGATGCGCCCGTGGCGTCGTTGGTGACGGTGAGCACCGTACCGAACGGAAGCGTCGGGCTGGCGCAATATCCGTCCGGTGCCTCGGCATACCACGTGGCCTCACCGTCTTCGCTGTTCGTCGGCGCCGGCACCGTCGTCGTGGTCGGCGGAGGAGGTGGTGGTGGTGGTGGCGGCGTCGTTGTCGTTGTCGGGGGCGGCGTGGTCGTCGTCGTGCTCGGTGGCGCGGTCGTCGTCGTCGATGACGTCGTCGTGCTCGCGGGCGCTTGATACGCGACCAGGTGCGACTGCAAGCTCACACCATCGCGGCGAGAGCCGTCTCCTCGGAGCGCGTCCGCGGCATGTGCGCCGTGCGTGCCGCGTGTGCCGTGCGCGCCGTCGATGGTGCGGACCGCTGACCGCGCACGCGACGCAGTCGCCGACGAGTTCTGCAGCAACAGGAGAGGCGCGCCGAAGAGTACGCCGCAAATGACTGCAGCGACGCCCAGGCGCCTCCCCCCAGTGCTCTGGTTCCGCAGGGCTCCACCCTTCTCCGGGGACACAGTGCACCCGCGCCGACACACGGGGGCGAGGGGTTTCTGGAGAACTTAGATAACCAATCGAGGAGGCCGCAAACCAGAAATCGGGCGAATCCTTTTTGCGTGCTCTTTTCCCAGGTCACGGACCATGCAGTCCGCAATATTTAGGAAAACCCCCAGTTCATCGGGGCATTTTTCGAAAAAACTGCCTCAAACACCCAGGTCACAAGGTTCTCGTATTACACACAACAGCACGTGAATTAGCTGTCTGTGGAAAACACCATGGCTGCCGTCGCGGCCGTGCGCTCCATCACCTCGGCGACGGTGCACTCCTTGACGGCGGCGATCGCCTCGCCCACGAGCGGCAGGTACGACGGCTCGTTGGGACGCCCTCGGTGCGGCACCGGCGCGAGGAACGGGCTGTCCGTTTCGACGAGTAGCCGATCGAGTGGACAACGCGTGGCGGCGTCGCGAACCTCCCGCGCGTTCTTGAACGTCACGATGCCGCTGAACGACACGAACATGCCCGCGTCCAGACAACGCTCGGCTTCGTCCGGCCCACCGGTGAAGCAATGGAGCACGGTGCGCTCGGGCACACCTTCCGTGCCGAGGATGTCGAAGAGATCGGACCATGCATCGCGCGCGTGGATCACGAGTGCCAGATCGTGCGCATGTGCCAATGCGATCTGCGCGGCGAAGGCCGCGCGCTGCGCGGGCCGCGGCGAGTGCTCGTAGTAGTAGTCGAGCCCGCACTCCCCCACCGCAACCACGGCACCGTCGTCGGCGGCCAGCTCGCGCACCAAGAGGTCTGCGACCGCGTCCACGCCCTCGCTCGCCTCGTGCGGGTGGAGCCCGACCGACGCCCACGCCCGCGGCGTGGACGGCCCACCCATGGTGGCCCGCGCCACGGCCACCGCCTGGGCCGAGGTGGTCACGCCGGTCCCGATGCAGATCAGGCGGTCAACGCCCTCCTCCCGGGCACGGGCCATGAGTGGGCCGAGCCCGGCGTCAGCTGCCCCGGCCTCCCCGGAGCCACCCTCGCCACCCTCGCCACCCTCGCCACCCTCGCCAGCGAGGAATTCCTCCTGGACGTGGCAGTGCGAGTCGAACCAGCCCATCTCAGGCCTTGCGCCGAGGGAACAACGGGTCGCCCTTCACCACCTCGGTGCCCCCGGTGTACCCGCCCCATCTCGCCGCCTCGGGCAGTCGGGCCGTGCCCGGGTCGCCCGGGACGCCGATCCGGCGCCAGACCTCCGCTGCGCTCGATGGCATCGCCGGCGCGATGAGCACGGCCACGATGCGCAGCACCTCGAGCGCATCCCCGAGGACGACCTCGACCGCGGGTCCCGGGTCCATCTTCCAGGGTTCGAACGCCTCGAGCTCCGCGTTGGCGGCGCCGATGAGGCGCCACGTCTCCTCGAGCGCCTCGTGGGGCGCCCAGCGCGCCCACGCCGCCGTGACCCGCTCCAACACGTCGGACGCGACGGAGCCCAGCGCGCTCTCCGCGGCGCACGCCGGCCCGATGCCCCCACACTTGGAGTGCACCACGGTGGTGACGCGCGACACGAGGTTGCCGAGGTTGTTGGCCAGATCCGAGTTGTAGCGGGCGACGATGCCCTCGTAGGAGAAGTCGCCGTCTCCGCCGAGTGGCACCTCGCGCAGCAGGTGATAGCGCAGCGGGTCCACACCGAAGTCGTCGGCGAGCGCCAGCGGCGAGACGTCGCCGATGCGCACCGGCGTGGCCTCGTCTCCCTCACCGGCCACACCCGCCGCGATCATGGTCTTGCCCAGCTTCTGCCCGCCCATCAGCAAGTAACCGTGGACGAAGATCTCCTCGGGCGGCTCGATCCCGGCCGCCATGCACATGGCCGGCCACCACACGCAGTGGAACTTCAAGATGTCCTTGCCGATGAGGTGGTGCGCCGCGCCCCAGCGGGCCTCGAACACGGCCTCGTCGTGGCCGTAGCCGGCCACGGTCAGGTAGTTGATCAGCGCGTCGTACCAGACATAGAAGACGTGGCCACTGTCCCAGGGCACCGGCACGCCCCACGTGAACGAGGTGCGCGTGATCGACACGTCGCGCAAGCCGCCGCGGATGAACCCGAGCGCCTCGTTGCGCTTGGAGACGGGTCGGACGAAGTCGGGGTGGCTCTCGTAATAGTCGAGGAGGGGCTGCTCGAACTCGCTGAGCTTGAAGAAGTAGTTGTCCTCTTGCATCTCGATCACGGGACGGCCGTGGACCGGACAGAGCCCGTCGACCAGCTGGTCCTCGGTGTAGTAGTCCTCGCAGGCGACGCAGTAGAGGCCCGAGTAGAGCCCGAGCTCAATGAAACCGTTGTCGTAGATGCGCTGGAGGAATTGCTGCACCACGGCGTAGTGCCGCGGCTCGGTGGTCCGGATGAAGTCGTCGTACGCGATGTCGAGGCGCTTCCAGGCCTCGACGAAGCGCTCGGACGTCCGGTCCGTCCACTCATGGGGCGTGGTGCCGTTGGCCTCGGCGGCCTCCACGATCTTGGCGCCGTGCTCGTCTGTCCCGGTCATGAACCAGACGTCGTCCCCAGCCAATCGGTGCCAGCGCGCCAGTGCGTCGGCGTTGACGGTCGTGTACGCCGTGCCCACGTGAGGCGCGTCGTTGACGTAGTAGATCGGCGTCGTCAGGTAGTAGGGGGGCACGGCGGGTAGCGTACCGGCGGCTTCACGCCTGGCCCGACGTCACCCGCTCGCGAACTCACGCGTCACGCAACCTGAGCGCCGCCTCATACGCGCGTCGCCGTGGCACGCCCAGCGCGGCGGCCACGCGATCGGCGACCTGACGTGGGCCCGCGTCAGGATTGTCGTCCAATGTCGCCCGCACCGCAGCGTCCACCTCGGCGTCACCGGCCGGCTCGGGCGCAGGCGCGCCGGCCACGACCAGCACCACCTCGCCGCGTACCTCGCGCGCCGCGAACTCCTCGGCTGCGTCGGCCAGTGAGCCTCGCCACACTTCCTCGTGCAGCTTGGTCAGCTCGCGCACCACGGCGACGCGGCGCTCCGGCTCGGCGGTGGCGAGCTCGCTCAGCGTGGCTGCCACACGCCCGGGGGCCTCCAGCACGACCGTGGTGCGCTCCTCCGCCAGCACTGCGGCCACCCGGTGCCGGCGCGTCGAACCCTTCCGGGGCAAGAACCCCTCGACGCTGAAGCGATCACAGGGCAACCCGCTCACGACGAGGGCACCGAGTACCGACGACGGTCCGGGGACGGTACTCACCGTCTCGCCCGCGGCGGCCAGCTCGGCCGCCAGCCGGGCACCGGGGTCCGAGATCCCCGGGGTGCCCGCATCACTCACCACCGCCACCACCGCCCCGCCCGCCACCGCGGCGGCGACACGTTCGACTCGTGCCGCTTCGTTGTGCCCGTGCACGGAGAGCAGCCGGTCGCCCCTGGGTCCACCCGCCGGGAATTCCGGCCGCCGACAGCAGGGCCCGGGTGCGCCGGGTGTCCTCGCAACAGATGAGGTCGGCCGACTCGAGGACGCTGCGTGCCCGGGGCGAGAGGTCGCCGAGGTTCCCGATCGGCGTGGCCACCAGGACGAGCCGGCCGCTCCCCGCCTCGTTCAAGGCGCGTCGCTGACGGCGCCGTCGGGCACCTCGCGCACCTCGAGCTGGTCGCCGACGCGGACGCCCCAGCGTTCGAGCGCCCCGGCCTCGGTCTCGACGGCGCTGCGCGCCGTCCGCCCGCCCAGGGCGAGACGCCAGGGCTTGAGCCGGGTCACCCGCACCACGACCCGGTCGTCGGAGAGGAAGGCCACGTCGATGGCGAATTTCATGCCGAGCGGTGTGGACCGTGCGGGCCCCGTCGAGGTGGAGGCCGCCGTCGCAGCCGCTGCGCCCACGCAGCGCGCCCCGCTCGGCCTGCGTCTCGGCCATCTCGAGCGCGCACACCACGCCCCCGTCCCGTAGCAGCCAGCCGGACCGCATTGGCGCGAGGCTACCGGACCGCCTCCGCAGGTCGGTCTACACTCTCCCCCTCATGTCGAAGCGAACGGTCAAGCGCAAGCTGCGCACCAAGAAGAAGGCCAACCACGGCAAGAAGCCGAACTGCGGCCGCGGCTGACGGCTGCCCCCGGCCGCTGACTGGCTCACCGGTTCAGCGCCCTCCCCAGGCCACCCCTCGCTCGGCCAGCACGCCCCTCAGCGTGGTGGGTAGGTCCGAGATGATTCCGTCCACGCCGAGGTCGAGCAGGCGCTCCATCGACTCGGAGTCGTTGACCGTCCACACGTGGACGGCCTTGCCGGCACGGTGGGCCGCCGCGACGAAGCGCTCGTCGACGACGACGAGGTCACCCTGGCGCTCGGGCACCTGGAAAGCCACGGCCGGGGTGTCGGCCAGCTCCTCTCCCGCCTGCGCCGCCCGCCAGGCTTCAGCCGTCGCCACGGTGCCCGCCGAGGTCGCCACCGCGGGCGCGTAGCCGCGGAAGACGTCGGTGGCCGGGTCCAGGAACGAGGCCACGATGACGTCGTCGATACGGCCGAAGTCGGCCAGCAGGCGGGCGAGCGTCTCCTCGTAGGGCGTCACCACGGGGGCGGTCTGCTTGATGTCGAGGTTGAGCACCACGCCGGGAAAGCGTTCGAGTACCTCGCGCAGGGTGGCGATGCCGAACGCCGGGTCGGCGGGGGCCCGGCCTCGGTAGGGGTAGTCGCCCGCCGGCCGGCCCGGCGTCACATCGGCGCCGGGGATCCACCAGTACGAGAAGTCCATCTCCTTGAGCTCGGCGAGGGTGTACGAGGCGATGGTCCCGTGTGCCGCCGTGGTGCGATCGACGGTGGCGTCGTGACAGACCACTAATTCGCCGTCCGAGCGTGGCGTGCACGTCGAGCTCGACGGCCGTCGCGCCCGCCTCGAGCGCGTGCGTAATGGCATGGAGGGTCGACGACGGTGCCTCCCAGGCTCCCCCTGGTGTGCGTAGGCGATCACCCTGCGCTCGAGCCAGACAGAACGGTCGGTCACGCGACCGACGGTAACAGCCGCACTCGACGCCCAGCCCGATGGTCCTGTCGGTCTCCGCGCCCGGTACCGGCGCTCGGACCAGGGGCGAAGCCAGCACCCCTCGCAGCGGGCCTATTGTCGTCGGACGTGTTCGACCACCTCCTTGTCGACGTCATCGGCACCATCCGGAGCTCTTTCGACAGAGCCCTGCTGCAACGCCAGGCGGTCGAGGAACGATTCCAGGTCGACGTGTTTCTGGGCGACGTCTCGTGGGAGACCTCCTACAGCCTGCCGGGGGAGGAACAGCCGCCTCGAGTGCGCGCCGACGTCTCGGTGGACTGGCCCACCTGGAGCCAGACGTCGTATCGCAGCTGGTCGATCGGCGAGCCACCCGATGAGCTGCCCGAGGTGGTGATCGAGGTGGCGCTGCGGGTGCAGCGCATGGCCGAGGCGCCCGACACCGAGAAGGTGATGGCGGCGCTCCCCGCCACGGGCCCCCTGGTCGAGCGCATGGATCTGGTCCGCACGGCGACCACCATCGAGCAGGTCCGCACCGAGACGCATGGGGCGGACACCGACGGGGCCGACCGCTGGGCGGCCGAGGCGACGTATGAGGGTTCCATCCGCTTCAGCGAGCAGCAACTCGAGGATCCCGCAACGATCGCGCCGGTCTTCGACGACCTCACCCGCTGGATCGCCTCGACGCTGATCACCCTCGCCGATCTCCCCTTTACGTTCCTGCCCCCCGGGGAGGACGACACCTGACCCTGCGCCACCCCCGCCGGGCCACGATCACCGTCCTCGTCGCCGCGCTCGCTGGCCTGCTGGCCGCCTGCGGTTCGGACGCGCCCGCCACACCGCCACCGTCCCAGGGGCTCATCCTCAACCGGCCCACGCCCCAACACGCGCCGCTGGTCAACCAGTCCGGGCAGACGGTCTCCCTCGCCGCGCTGCGCGGCAAGGTCGTGGTGCTCGCGCCCTTCTTGTCCCTGTGCCAAGACGAGTGCCCGCTCGTCACCGGCGCCTTCATCTCGCTGCAGCGCGACCTGCGCGCCGCAGGGCAGGCGCAGCGCGTGGTCTTCGTCGAAGCGACCGTCGACCCCGGGCGCGACACCGTGGCCCGGCTCGCCGCGTACCAGAAAGAGTTCGGAGCCGACTGGGACCTCTGGACCGGCACACCCGCACAGATCGCCGCGTTCTGGAAGCCGTTCGGCGTCGAGTACCAGAAAATTCCCGAGGAGCAGCCGCCGAAGGACGACTGGTGGACCGGGCAGCCGCTGACCTATGACGTCGAGCACACCGACGGGTACATCCTCATCGACCCCTCGGGCCACGAGCGCTTCGTCGACGCCACCGCGCCGAACATGCAAGGTCAGCTCGACAAGAAGCTCACGGGACTCCTCGACGAGGGCGGCGTGCAGGACCTCGACCATCCAGAGCCGCCGAATTGGACCACCGCGGACGCGCTCGCCTCCATCAGCTGGTTGCTCGGAACCAACGTCTCCGCTTCGGGATCGTGAGCTGGACGACGCTGCGCCGTCCCGCCCACATCGTCCCGGCAGCCCTCGTCGGCCTTGCCCTGCTGCTGAGCGCGTGCGGCAATTCGGGCGTCACCACCCTCTCGTCCCCGCCCACCACCGACCCGTCGCTGACCCTCACCCTGCAGCATTCGCCCGTCGGGCAAATTCTCGCCACCGGTGGCGGCGACACGCTCTACGACTTCGTCCCCGACACGCCGACGCACAGTGCGTGCCTCAACGACGGCTGCGTCCTGCAGTGGCCGCCGCTGCTCAAGTCCGGCCCCGTGCAACTTGGCAAGGGCCTCGACGCGTCACTGGTCGGCACGCTGCGCCGACCCGACGGCTCGATCCAGCTGTCGTACGGCGGCCACCCTCTCTACACGTACAATCTCGACGTCACTCCGGGCATGGTCACCGGCCAGGCGATCGACCAGGACGGTGGGTTGTGGTACGTCGTGAACGCACGCGGTCAGCAGATCACGACTGCATTTTCGGTGACGAGTCCCAACGCCAACGGCTGAGCAGGTCGCCACGTCGACGTCGCCACCGTACGCGTCATATCGGTAGGCCGCTGAATCGTGATTCATCCGGTGTCTCCAGGCCGTATGCAGCAACGAAGTGACCGCTCTCCGTGTCCACTCCCGAGTGAAGAACATGGTTCGCGACAAAGCTCACTCCATGGATGATGCAACCACGGCGTGGTGGGATGGTGATATGCGTTTCGCGATCCCGAGCTGCTTCCGTATCTCCAAGGCAGACGTAGGAGGCCCGATACGCGAGCCTTGTCGTGTACGGGTCCAAATCGAGGTAGTGCAAGACCCGTTCCTGGGTTGCGCTGAGGTTGAGCAGAACTCGCCTCACCAATCGGTCTTTGAGAGTTGCAGGTTTTCCGGTCACGGCGGTCGAGGCGTCGGTGTCGAGGTGATAGGCGGGCGCCTCAGCTTGTCGGCGTAGCGAAACCCGAATGAAGCTAAATCTCAGGGTGCAGCCCTCGGTCACGATTTCCGGACACTCGTCCGCAAACCTTCGACATGCCGGGAGATCGTGCACGATGCCCGCTCTCCCGGCGAGACTGGGGAAGTACCCGCAACACTGCTCGGCATCCATGGCCGCCCAACCCGCCAGCTCGGACCAGACGGCGTCAAGGAGATCGGGGTCAAGGCGCCACCGCTGTTGAAAGGGTCGAGGTCGCCATGTCGCCGACAGCCACTCTGGTGATGGCGCGGTCATCGTCTCAGGGGGGTTGGCGTCCCCGATCAGAGTCCACCGAACGCAACGAGTATTCGCCCGAGCAGAGCGTTCTGGCCTTCGTAGCCCAGTGATCGATAGCCAACAAAGAGCTGATGAAGCTCGTTGGCTCTCCTGCGACCCAGCCGCCCGTGTGCAGTTCTCAGGTTGTCAATCAACACAAGCTCGCCCGGTCGCAAGACAATTCGGTGCTCAGCATGGGACAGGTCCATCCCGTGCGACCGAAAGTACGAATCCTCTTCATCGTACGAGCAGAACTCCATCCCACACAGGAACCCAGGCGTGGACTTTGGAGGCAATGTCCCTCCCTCGTCGACCGCTTCAACGATGCGTCCGAAGATGCCTTCAACTGGCTCATCGAGGTCTGCACCAGCGCGAAGGCGCTCCGCGATCACGGTGCGAGCGGGCCATCTGCGCTGGCCGAGAAGTGCACCAAGGGGGACGATCCTCGTCACGGCGTTCGAGCCGGGCTGGCTCGCATCGATGTGGAGTGCAGTAAAGCGGGCGACGTCAATCCGTTCCGCCGAACCCTTTGGTAGTCCGAAGTCGACATGCAGCGTTTGATACCCGCGTCCAAGGGCTCCTGGAGGAGGCACGACGTACTCGCCAACGGGCCTCATCGTTGGCAGTCCCCGACCGAGAGAGTCAATCCCGGCTGTCTCGCCAATGACCTTCCACGCGTCGCGTTTCGCCTCCTCCCAACCAGGCCAGCGGCTCTTGAGATGGACGAATCCATCGTGGATGAGTCTCTGGGCGGCATCCGTCGGATCGTTCTCAGAATCCGGGATTCCGTGGGCACCTTCATGGTGGGCCGTTGACGTTGCCATTGGTTGCCACAGTGGCACATGAAGGACGCCCCAACGCCCGGACGGTGTGCGCGATCCGGTCCAAGTCACTGGCTTGGTCCACCATGGGGTCTTAACCCGTGTGCGTGGGTGCGATGGACCCCCGGCGCACTCGGGCGCACTTTTCAGGATTCGACGCCCACACCTCGGGCGATTTCAGCCAGAACTTCGGATTCGTCACGCTGCAGTTCCGAAGCGGCCCAACGGATGGTCGCGCCGGCGAAGGTAACGAGGGCGTAGGTGGTTGGCCGTCGGTCATGGGACTCCACCTTGGCAAGGGCGTCCACCAGTGACTCCGATCGTCGCAGGCCTTCCAATGTGTCCGAGTTGAAGGTCTGCATGAGTGTTCTCACGGCGTCAACGACGTCCACCCAGACCGGGTACATGGGTCCCTGCGAGAAATCGCTCATGCGGGGAATCGTAGGGTGGGTGCGGACCTGCCTCAGTTCACGCGGTCGCAGACGGTGCGTTCAGGTCATCGGTCAGGGAAGAAGCGTTGGTCGTTCTTCTTTTGTAACGGGTCGCGACTTGAGCGGAGCAGTGGGCCGCGCCGTCCGCTCAGAACGTAGTCTCGTTCGGCATCATCGATCTCTGTAATGCTCGGCATCGCGTCAGGGTCGCCACCATCGGCTCCAAGGGTGTCTGCAGCCGTCTCCGAGTTTGGTGGGGCTTCGATTTTGATCGCCTGCCGGGTCGGCGGTGAATCCGGAGGGTCCTCGTAGGACTCCACTTCGCCGTCACGAACCAGCTTGGTCGGTTTCCCCATGGACATCCATCGGGCCTCGTACCGACCGTATGGATCGGTATACCAGCCCTCTTCGTCGTCCGGTTCCAAACGTGGCTCCTTGATCCGCCACCAGATTGCCATATTCGCGTCCCACAACACCGGGTCAGTGAAATGGAGTCGAGAAACCGCTACTCGAGCAGCGCGATGAGCTTCTTCGGCGCCAGGATCCGGTAACTCTCGATCACGAGCTCGCGGATCTCCTCCCACTCGGTGTTCTTTGTGAGCAGCACCCCGATGCGATCACGGCCGGCGCGCGGGGCGAAGAACGGACGGCCGATGGACAGCAACGCCTCGCGTTCGTCTGGGGACGCACGCAGCACGAGCAGCGGGACGGAGTCGCCCGTCGGGCCCTCTACTGCCACGAGCAGACAGAACGACCTCTTGCGGATATCGAAGGATCGCGCCGTCGATCTCGCTCTCGTTCGGGAATGGTCCATTCGCACCGACACTTCGGGCAGTCCCAGGCACAGCGCGCTGATCCGCTCGACTATGTGTCCCGGCACCTCTACTTGCGTGTTCACTCGAGCACCAGCGAACCAACGCGCTGGACGATCGAACGCGCCAACCCTTTCGACATGGTCAGAGCCGACGCCGACTCGGTGCTGCGCCAGAACGGCCTTGGGCACTCGGCCACCCGCGGATGATGCCAGATCTCGCCGCATACGCCAGGCGGCGGCGACCGCAAGAAAACCGGATCCGCGACCAAACGAGGACCCTAGGCTCTGGCTCATGGCTGTGGAATGCGTGTGCTGCTCAAGGTCGGTCGATTGGTGGGTCAGGCTGCGCTCGCATCCCGATCTCCCGATCTGCCACGACTGCCTCGGCGGATTGAATGCACAGCGAGACGGGCAGCTCCAGCTCATCTCAGACACCTGGCTCGTTTCAGGATTCGAGCCGGTCTTCAAGGTGACCGATGTCTCGACCTCCGTTGCCTGGTTCAGTCGTGCCGGATTCGACGTGTCGTTCCACGACGACACCTACGCCTTCGCGCACCGAGACAGAGATCTCACCATTCATCTCGCCCAAACAACCGAGGACGCGGCCGCAGGTCACGGGATTCTCTACCTTCACTGCCAAGACGCCGATCGGGTCGCCGAGGAGTGGAGGCAAGCCGGAATTGAGGTGGTTGGCCCACGCGACGAGGACTACGGCAAGCGAGAGGGTTTTGTCAGCGATCCCGACGGTAACGTGATTCGCTTCGGGAGTTCTGTTCGCCCAGGTGATCCATGAGTCCAGCGATCCAATTGCGATCGTTCCAGCGCCAGGAACTTCCACTCGTCGAACCCTGGTTCTTTGATCCCGAGACGCAGCGATGGCTGGGCGGGCCCGAGTGGCCTCGCATGATGCTCGACCTTGCCGATCAACCCCTCGGCGAGTTCCGTGGAGCCATGGAGACCGGCCGGTTCCGCTGGCTGGCCTGGGATGGCCAGACTCCCGTCGGCTACATCGATTGCGGAACCTTTGACCGCTGGACGACCTGGGACGGCGAGAACGTCACCGAGACAATCGACGTGCCCTCAGGTGGATTGGCCTTGACGGTCGCTCCGGCGTGGCGCCGAATGGGCTATGGCCGCGAAATGCTCAACGCACTCTGCGAGGCCGCCGAGCTGGCCGACATCAAGCTCTTTGGCGCTGGAGTCGAGCCAGAGAATGCGTCGTGTGTGGCCTGCCTGAAGGCGGCCGGTTTTCGTCGCCAGGACCCGGAGCCCGATTTCGAGGGGATGGTGTACTTCGTCAGAAGGCGATAACTCGACCACTGCAGTCTTCTGTGGAAGCGGTGTCCCCGGACGCCTGACCGCGGGGTGCATCTTCGAGCGTGTACGACAAAGAGACGCCGGCGGAGCTGGTTGCCGCCCGTATCTCCCAGGCTTACGGTGGTGGAGATGAACACGCTGCCGATCGACGGAGTGTCCCACTTCCAGTTGAACGTGACCGACCTCGATGCCAGCGTGGCTTGGTACAAGCGCGTGCTCGATCTAACCGAGCTACGCAGCGAGCCCGGACGTTACGTGGCCCTCCAATCCACGAGCAGGCGTCTGCGGATCGTGCTGTCGGCGGGAGGTAGTGCTGGCGAACGGGGCGCACTTGACCACATCGCACTCGCGATATCCGACATTGGCGCGCTCAGCGCGTGGTGCGATCATCTGACCTCCATCGGTATCTCTCACGAAGGCATCAAACCGAACGTCGCGGGCCAGTCAGTAGATCTGTTCGACCCCGACGGCAACAACATCGAGCTGATCAGCGAGCGACAGCCGGGCGAAGCCGCCGAGGCTCGCCAGTCCTAACGGCGGACCCGCGAAGCCCGGAGGGGCATCCCCGCCGGTCAAGTCTCACCTCGCAGTCCGCCTTCGACAGCTACCCACCCGCGCTCGACCCGCACACCCACTCGATCGCGGAGGCTCGCTCCCTCAGCGGAAAGGTCTTGATCTCACCAGGTGTCATCCAGCCGAACAGGTGAGTCAGATGGGTTATCCACTCGATATCGCTCACGACGGCGACTCGTTTCCAGCCCGGGAGGTGCGGGATGCCCACTTTGAGGTCCTCCCACACTGCGCCGCCCGTCATCCCATGAAACTCCGGGATCACGATCACGGCACGCATCTCCCCTGACTTTGCAGCCCGCTCAAACGCAGGCAGTACCACGTCGCGAAAGTCCTCGGCTTGGACTTTGCCTGCGGTCTCGAAGCCGATGACGCCCGAAGGCAGGTCGCCCAACTCTTCGATCATGGTGATATCGCTCCTCTGGGGTGAGCCGTGTGGATCACCCTACCCAGGGCAGATCGCACACAGCTGAGAGCAACGAGGGGAGCACAATCGGCGGTCGCGCGATTGCAACCTCATCATTCGCGATCGTTGGGCTCACAATGGTCTGCGAATTCGTAGTCGGTTGTCCGACAAAGCAACACTGAATCGGCCTTGTGGTGACACGTCGAGCAGAACGGTACGCAGGTCCCGAACGAAATCGCTGAGGCTCTCACCGAAGAGATGTGGAGCGGTCGACGACGTTGAGAGAACCCATGCCACGACGTCCTCGACCGAACGCACAAGCACTCGGTCATCTGGCACCACGATGGTCTCCTCCGGAGCGAACCCAGCCCGCTGGAACACCTCGTCCTCTCCGTCTGGAGAGGTGTTGCGGAATCCCTGACCGGCCCTGCGGTCAGGCCCGAGCCAGCGGCGGCGCAGTTCGTCGATCGCGGCCTCTGGCACCCCGGGGTACGGCCCGTCCGGCTGTTTTCGATCCGGCGGGCTCGTGTGCCAAAGGTCAACTTGAACAACCGCGCCATTGGGTTCGACCATGTCCCGAACGGCCGCGGCTACTCGGGGGCGATCCATCCAGTGGAAGGACTGTCCGAAGCTGATGACTCGGAAGGTGCCGAGAGATCCGGGGAGCTCCTCGGCCCGATTCTGCACCCAGGCAACTGTGACGATCCCCTCTTCGGCGGCTGCCCGCCTGGCCTCGGCCAGCATGCCCGGGTCTGGGTCCAGACCAACAACGCTCTCGAAGAGGCGTGCGAAGAGGAGGGCGACGGTCCCGGGTCCGCAGCCGACGTCGAGGAGGCGTCCGCTGGCGTCCAAAATGAGGTGCTCAGCCAGGGCTCCGGCTAACGCAGGCGAGTACGGCTTGCGACCCTGGCGATAGTACGCAGCCGTGCCCTCGAAGACGCTCTCGTCCCACGTCCAATTCTCCCAAGGATGTGAGACGAGGTCCTCCGCCACCTGGTCAGTGTGCCAGAGCGATCTCCCCTCGGCAGAGGGTCTCATCCCCGAGCGCCGGAGCGTGCACTGCCTTAGTTGCCCGCCCAGGTCACAGTGAACTTGTCATCCTTGGACAGCTGGCTCGTGTTATCCGTGTTCGGGCCGCCGGCCGGTCGCATGACGATCCTGCTGGGGTTGCTGTTGCCGATTGCCGACCCGTTGGCAATGGCGTGATTGAATTTCACGGTGCCGAAGTCCGTCAGCGGCAAGATGCCATCGGCTGCAGTACAGCACGGAGCCTCGGCAATGACCTCTGCGGATGACTTCTCGGCCGAGGAGACAGCCTCCGTAAGGGTCTGTTGCCAGCCCTTCGTGGTGTCGCTGATCGTGAGGGTGAAGTCGTCGCCGCTCGAGGTCACCGAGGCACGAAAGTGGTCGCCGGCAGAGACTGCGCCGCCGAATTTGAAGGATGGCGCAGGGTACATCTCGTACCAGGCGTAGTACTTGGGAGAACCGCTTTTGCAATCAACCTCGGAACCTGTCTGTTCCACCGTTTGGCTCGTGTAGCCGTCCAGGCCGACCCAGAATGCCGAGTAGGTCGTGTTGCTCGTACAGAGCCCCGCGGGCTGTACCCAGGCGGCCGACACACTGTTGAAAGAGTCGGCGGCACCGTGGGCCGCATAACCGGACCAGTTCGAGCTGGTTCCATTGAAAAGGCCCTGGTAGGGATGGAGACCATGAGTCACCGCTGATGCGGCAATGGCGGTGGTGGGCGCCACGATCAGGCCGACCACAGGGAGCGCCGCCGCGAACATGCGAAACCGCAGAGCCGACTTCATCGGAACCCTCTCCCTCACTGAGCCGCTACAGCCTTCGCCCTCAGGCCACGGGAACATTAACTCCCTACGAACCCGGGACAACGGGCCGAGAATCAGCGGTTCAGGAGTGATGAGAGCCAGGGCACGGTCTGCAGCGCCGCATCTGTTGCACCACCCTCGGTCGGGTATTCACGACCTGAGTGGTAGCTGACGGGCGTCCAGACTCCCATGTCTTCGGGGTCTCGACGGAACTCTTCAAACCCATAGGTCTCATTCGGCCGCGAGAAGATGTCGACACAGCGACTGGCGTCGGCGGTCTGATAGCTGACGATCACCGACCAGGACTTGTCCAGCCTCTGCGACATGATCAAAGGCTATTGCCGTCAACAGGCCTGGCTGTCCTCCGCCCGATACGGTCTCGCTCTATGGAGCAGGCTCTGGCCGACCTGGTCGCTCCCGATCTCCGCGTCCTCTTCTGTGGGATCAATCCCGGGACGCTCTCGGGCGACCTGGGTCTGCATTTCGCCCGGCCGGGGAACCGGTTCTGGAGGTTGCTCGACGCCGGTGGGTTCACCGAAACCGTTCTCTCGCCTGCCGAGCAGCACATCCTGCCTGAGCTTGGTGTTGGCATCACGAACCTCGTGGGGCGAGTGACAGCCGCCGCGAGCGAGCTCAATACGTCCGAGCTACGTGAAGGCGCAAGGCAGCTCGAAGCAAAGGTAGAGGTTCTCCGCCCTCGCTGCGTCGCTGTGCTCGGGTTGCAGGCTTACCGGACGGCTTTTGGCAGACCCCGCGCAATAGTCGGCCCGCAGCCCGAACTCCTCGGCCGCGCCCTTCTTTGGCTCCTGCCCAATCCGAGCGGCCTCCAGGCCCGCTATCAAGTTCCTGAGATGAACGAGATGTTCAAATCGCTCTTCGTCGCCACTGAGAAGTGAGCGCACACTCATTGGTCCTTGCCGTTCCGATCATCTTCGACGCGAATGTTGAGACCGGCGAACACTCCGACGGCCAAGGGGAGAACCTGAGAGCTGTCAATGACGACGTTTCGCAGGTATTCGGCACCCTTGAGTTCGAGAAGGACTGATCCGTGAAAACGAGATTGCGGGAACGTCGTCTTCGCGACATCGGCGCCGGTCAGGTCGCAGTCAAAGAAGAATGTGCTCGTCAGGCGCGCCGAGTAGAAGTCAGCTCGCATCAGGTTCACCTGATCGAACACGATTCGCTCGCCCGTACACATCCGAAGGTTGGCATCGTCCAGCTTCACATCCGAGAAGGTGACATCTTGCATCTGCGTGCGCGGGATCCGCGCGCCCGACATTCGACAATCCCTGAATGCGACCCGTGTCAGAGTCGCCTCTTCCATGTCGGCGCCGGAGAAGTCACTCCCCTCCACCAGGACATCGACCAGGCGCACGCGGCTGAGATCGGCGGCGACGAACGACGACCGGGTGATGTGTGAGTCCTCGACGACCATGGCTTCGAGGTGGGCATCTGCGTAATCTCCCCCGACTGCCATACCACTGATCTCGCTGCCAGCGGTGAGCCGCAAATTTCGCTCCAACGTCAAATGAGGGGGAAGCCGCGGCGGTGCGGGCCGTTCATCCCGGGCACGGGCCATTCAACTGAGCATAAGTGTCCGACAGCGGGCGTCCGAGGACGCCTCGTCGGTGCGGCGCCGGCTTCGGCCTGAGCGGCCAAACTAGCGAGATGCGGGGAATTCTCCTTGACGTGGGCGGTGTGTTCTTGGTGCCAAGTCGAGCTCGGCTGTACCGAGAACTTGGTGAACTGATCGGAGCCGTTCCCGACATCGAGTTCGAACAGGCGCATTACCACGGTATGCATGCGCTCGATGAAGCCAACGTGCCGGGAAACGAGGACTGGCGCATCTATCTCGACGCCTATCTCTCGTCGGTCGGCGTCCCACGAGATCAGCTCGAAGTGACCATCGACTCCCTTGCTCCGTTGTGGAGAGGTCCCTCGGATGACCTGTGGGTGCGGACCCTCAGTGAGTCGATCGCCGGATTGCGGACTCTCTCCGATGCGGATCTCAGGTTGGGCATCGTGAGCAACTCCGACGGCCGCGTCGAACAGGAACTTCTCCGACACGACATCTGCCAAGTGGGCCCTGGACGAGGTGTGCGGGTCCTCACGATCATCGATTCCGGCGTCGTTGGTATCGCAAAGCCCGATCCGACAATTTTCAAGTTTGCACTGCCATCGCTTGGTATGGACCCCTCTGAGGTGATCTATGTGGGCGACAGTGTGAAGTACGACGTTCGCTCGGCCCAGGCGGCGGGAATGACGCCCTTGCATCTTGATCCGGTCGGCCTTTGTGAAGGAGGAGATCATTCGCATATCGCTCGTGTGAGCGAGGTGCTCTCCTACACCTGAGGCCGTTCGACGCAAGGGCATCAGCAGACGATCGCCGACCGGTTGAAGGGCAACGAACCAAACGTGTAGATGCCGCCACAGCTATCCAACATCCAGTAGCCATCCGTGCCGTCTCCCGTGATCGCCACCATCGGATGCGAGTCTTGTCCTTCGTAGCTGCCGTCGAATGGAAGGTTGAAGGCGAACACGCCCCCGTCTCTCGCACCAAGTCGGTATCCCGATCCGTCGGGTGCGGCTTCCATCCCGATGATCGGCTGGTTGAGATGAAGGTTCCCAGTACTGCCATGGAAGGGAGCATTGAACGAGAAGACACCACCGTCTGATGCAACCAGCCAGTAACCCCCTGTGTTCTGATCCGCGGCAATACCGACGATGGGCTGGTTGAGAGGCTCACCTCCCATCGAACCGTAGAACCTGGCATCCCCATAGGCGAAGACACCGCCATCGCTTGCAACAAGCCAGTAGCCGTTTCCATCTGGGGTCGCGGCAATACCGACCACCGGAGCATTGAGACGCATCCCACCGGTGGAGCCGTAGAACTGCGCAAGGCCGAAACTGAAGACTCCGCCGTCACCCGCCAACAGCCAATAACCCTCTCCGTCTGGCCGGGTCGCCATGCCCACGATTGGTGCGTTGAGGGCGGTGTATTCCGTGTCTCCGTAGCTGAGGCCTGCCCAGTAGCTGTAGTAGTCGCCCGGAGCAGCGAAGTTGTAGGTCGCGTTGAAGCCGAAGACTCGCCCGTCAGAGGTGACGTCCCAATAACCCGAGCCATCCGGCAAGGCGGCCATCGCGGTAGTGGACCCGGGCGTCGATTTCGTTTTGCCTTGACAGAGAGGAATTCCAACGGTCTGCGTAGCGGTTCCAGACCCACCCACGCCGTCACTCCAACTGATCGTCACGGAGGCAGGCTGGCCCCACGACTGCGGGTTTGGGGCGATGACGAATCCGGCTGGCCCCAGAACCCACGCGTTATCGGTGAATTCGTCGTGGACTGCTGGTCCGAGATTGAACGAAGCGCTGCTATGGCCCAGCGTCTCTGTCCCGCGACCACTCGGAATCGCCCCATCCGGCACGTTGTAGAGGGTTGCCAACATGTAAGGAAGGCCGGGTGTGGGCTCGAGAGAGGTGCTGATTCCGCAGTCGGTGGTGATGCCCAGGAACTCCGGCGGCTGGCTCGCCGCCACGGAGCCCGAGATCGTCATCACGGGCAAGACAAGGAGCGCCGCAGCACTGACCGCGACTGAACACGCGAACCTGGCTCTTGATCGTGTCTGGTTCATCGGGCCCTCCCCAATGGTCCGGCGAGCGGCTCCAAACATATCGGGGCCCCGGCCACGATTCGTTTCCGGGCCGCGAGCGCGGTATGCGATGCTCGGGCGGTGACCCGAGGCAGGCTCGAGGCCTTTACTGATGCCGTCATCGCCATCGTCATGACGATCATGGTGCTCGATCTGCGCTCGCCCGCAGGTCACGGCTTCAGCGACCTGAAGCCATTGCTACCCAAGCTGCTCGTCTACGCGCTGAGCTTCACGTTCTTAGCCATCTACTGGAACAACCATCACCATCTGCTGCACGTGGTGGAGCGCATCGACAGCCGTGTTCTCTGGGCGAACATGGGACTTCTCTTCTCCTTGTCTTTGACGCCGGCAGCGACGTCGTGGTTCGGCGAGCATCCAGGAGATACCGCTCCGGTCGTCGTCTACGGGCTCGTCCTCCTGCTGTCCGCCGTCGCCTACTTCTTGCTCACCCGTGCCCTCTTGGCTCTCCACCCGCCGGATAGTCGCTTGGCGCTCGCGATCGGAAGGGACAGCAAGGGCCGGCTGTCGGCCATCGCCTACGTCGTGGCCATCGGGTTGGCGTTCGTCGAGCCGTGGGCCGCCGTCGCGATCTATGTCGCCGTCGCGGTCGTCTGGCTGGTGCCCGACAGACGTATCACCAGAGTGATTGAGCGCGTCCCAAAGGAGGGAGCCTGACGACACTTCACGGCACCACCTCAATGGGCACCATCCGCTGGGCTCCCTCGCCACCGAAGCGAACAAGCATCCGAACGGCCCACCTTCCGGGTGGAACGGCCCAGCCCACATCGGGTCGGGTGGATGCGGTTCCAATGAGTATCGCAAGCTCCTTCGAGTCTCCCGCAGGCACGTGGTAACGACGCAGCTCCATTGTGATCGCACCTTCGTATCCACCGATGACAACTTCGCTCGTCGGATCGACGACGGGCGGGACCAGCTTGCCCACTACCAGATCGAACGTGCTCTCGTTGCGAATCGTCAGCGTGGATCTGACATGAGAGCCGGATCTGATCTCGAGGCCCTCCTCGAGAGAGAGGGAGACCTCCTCGGGGAGCGACGCGAGGTCTGGCGGCTCCTGGCTGGGGACGAAATCGGCACCGCGACGCGCGTCGTTCTGCGGAAAGGGCAAGTACCCCACCGTGAGCACAACGGCCTCTCCATATCGTTGGAGGAGTGACGCAGCCACATCGATTTGGTTGGCCCAAAGGCCCACATCGAGGACGCCCTTCGCCAAGCCAATCTCGCGTATCGATCCTCGAGCCGACTTCATGATGTCCCGACGAACACGCTCGAGATGGCCGGGTGACCACGGTGAGTGCTTCACCTCGAGGTGTGCAGGCACCGTACCCAGCGAACGAAGGGCCGTTTCGTGCGTCCCGGTCGCATCACCAGCCAGGAGTGCGACCACCCGCTCCGGGGTGTGCTCGAACCAAAATCTGTTCAACGACGCCCGGATGGGTCTCGCCGTATCGGCGCACCGATTCGGCGACGGGTCGAAGCTCGCCTTGCGCCATGGAGTGACCCTCTCGCCTGGACTCACGCTCGCTCATCGAAGTGCCCTCGCACCCATTAGGTGCGGACTCCGGTCTGCCCCCGGGGAGATCATTCGGCTCCTCCTCGTGGTGAACCCCGGTCCGACTGCCGCGGGTCGAGGAAGGTCAACGAAGTGGGTCAGCCGGACGTGAAGGACATATGGAGGTACCGGCGTTCGGCGTCTGGATACGTGCTCCGCTGTGCGTCCTTGTCCTGACGGCCCTCGTTGCGGGGTGCTCTGCCTCTCGCCCCTCTACCGGAGGATCGGCGTCACCGCACGGCGAGATTCGTATCACCACGACGACGGCCCAAACGAGTGCAGTACCAACGACAATGCCTCCGCCCCCTCCCGATCAACT
Organism: uncultured Acidimicrobiaceae bacterium; assembly: GCA_963725895.1. Lineage (GTDB taxonomy): Bacteria > Actinomycetota > Acidimicrobiia > Acidimicrobiales > RAAP-2 > Bog-473. Next base: position 1,694,772 of record CAVSAJ010000001.1, read on the forward strand.
CACCGAAATCGCCATGTTCAATCCGACCACCGGGTACGGGTTGTTCACCAGGCAACGCGCAGGCCTGTGCTCGACGCTCGTCGGCTCCACGACCGACGGTGGTGCCGCGTTCGGAAATCTCCAGATCCTGACCTCCGGGCCGTGCTCGTCGGGCGCCACGGTGAGCAAGTTGGCCTTCGACGACCACGGGGACGGATTCGCCTACGGCCCTGATCTCTTTGTCACGCACGACTCGGGTGCCACATGGACGCAGAACCCACTGCAGGACAATGTCCTGGCGGTCGAAGCCCTCGGTTCGTCGATCTGGATGGTCACGAGCGCGTGCCCTCCGAAGACCGGCTCCCAGTCGCCGTGTGCCTTGCGCCTGCTGACATCGGTCGATGGTGGTCGCACATGGGTTGCTGCCATCACGCCTGTCGATGCCACCATGAACGGCGGGTCTGCGGGTGCAGGACAGAGCTGGCTGATCCGTTTGAGCACGACCTCTGCCTACCTTGCCAGCAGTCCCCCGCTCAGCGCGCGAGGCCAGCCGACGACGGCCCCACTCTGGTTCACGTCCGATGGCGGACAAACCTGGTCGCCCCGTCAGGTCGACTGCGGCTTCAGCGCATTGATCGACGCGATTTCAGCAGCCCCCGACGGGACCCTCGTCGCTGTGTGTGCCAGCGAACCAAGTGCCGGGTCGCAACCGAAGTCAACCGTCGAATCGACCGACGGAGGCCTCACGTGGACAGAGACGACTGCGTGCCAGGGGGCCCGCTCGGGCACGGCGTTCAACTGCTTGGCGAACCAACCGCTTTCCCTTGGCTACCTGGGAGAGATCGATGCTGTCAGTGCCGAGACCGTCTACTTGGTCGGGGGACGCAGCTCCCTGTTGGTGACCCACAACGGAGGAGCATCGTGGACACCCACCGAACCCCTGATTGGCGACACCTCAGACGGCACCACGAGGGTGATCTTCTTCAACGAGTCGGACGGCGTCGTCCTGGGCGATGACGGCCAGAACGATGACCGGGCGACCATCTATTCCACCTCCGACGGCGGCATCGTCTGGCACTCCGTCGTCCCCGAAGACTGAGTGAGCCGCCCCTTCCCGCACCGATCAGACTGGGGCGGTGCTCCTCGTTGACGCAGCCAACGTGGTCGGATCCCGTCCGACGGGGTGGTGGCGGGACCGAGCCGGTGCGGCCCGAGCGTTGGTGGACCAGGTACGAGTGGCCGTTGACTCGGGACGAATCGCCCAACCCGTCGTCGTGGTCTTGGAAGGCAAGGCACGCGACGGCGTGCCCAGTGGCGTCTCCGACGGCGTCGAGGTCCTCCATGCTGGCGGCAGCGGTGACGACACGCTCCTTGACGTCGTCGCAGATACCTCCGGCCAAATGGTCACGCTCGTCACAGCCGATCGCGAACTACGGCGGCGTGCTGAGCAGCTCGGCGCCGACGTGGTCGGGCCCAGTTGGTTTCTTGCGCTCCTCGAGCCGTGAGGTAACGGACGGAGAGAGCGAGCGGCTCCAGATTCAGGTATTGAACCTGAACTCCACGACGTCGCCGTCGCGCATGACGTAGTCCTTGCCTTCCATGCGCGCCTTGCCAGCGTTGCGGGCGGCCGCCACCGAGCCGGCCGCCATGAGGTCGTCGAAGCTGATCACCTCGGCCTTGATGAACCCCCGCTCGAAGTCGGTATGGATCACCCCGGCCGCCTTGGGCGCGGTGTCGCCGGCACGGATGGTCCAGGCCCGCGCCTCTTTGGGCCCGGCCGTGAGGAAGGTCTGCAGCCCTAGCGTGGCGAAGCCGACGTGGACCAGTTGCTCGAGCCCCGACTCCTCTTGGCCGTAACTGCGCAGGAGCTCGTGGGCGTCCTCGGGATCGAGTCCGGCCACCTCCGCCTCGATCTGGGCGCACAAGACGATGGCCGGGGCCGGCGCCACGCCCGCGGTCAACGCTTCGGCCACGGCGGCATCGCCGAGCGCGCCCTCGTCGACGTTGAACACGTAGATGAACGGCTTCGCGGTCAAGAGATGCAGGTCGGAGAGGAGCCGCACGTTGATCTCGCCAGCCGCAGCCGCGCTCGAAATTGTCCGCCCGTCGGCGAGGAGCCGCTCCGCCGTCGCAACGGCGTCGACCGTCGCCTTCAGATCGGCCTTGCCCTTGGCCTCGCGTACCAGCTTCGGCAGTCGCTGTTCCACGGTCTGGAGGTCCGCCAGGATCAGCTCGGTGTTCACGGTCTCGATGTCGCCGTCCGGATCGATCCGCGCGTCGACGTGCACGACGTCGTCGTCGTGGAAGGCGCGCACCACCTGGCAGATGGCGTCGGTTTCGCGGATCGCCGCGAGGAACTGGTTGCCCAGCCCTTCTCCTTGTGACGCGCCGCGCACCAGCCCGGCGATGTCCACGAAGGTGACCGACGCGGGCACGACCGGCGCATCGTCGTAGAGGGCGGAGAGCTGCGCCAGCCGGTGGTCGGGCACGGCGACGACTCCGACGTTGGGCTCAATGGTGGCGAAGGGATAGTTGGCCGCCAGCACCTCGTTGTTGGTGAGGGCATTGAAGAGCGTCGACTTGCCCACATTGGGCAGCCCCACGATGCCGATGGACAGGCTCACGCGACGAGATCTACCCGGTCAGCAATCCGGCGCCGGCCGCCAGCGCCTTGAGATCCGCCTCGGGGCGCGCACCGGTGTGGGAGATGATCTCAGCCGCGCACACACCTCCGAGACGCGTGCTCTCGACCGGACCCAGCCCGTGGGTGAGACCGAAGAGGAACCCGGCCGCGAAGAGATCCCCTGCTCCCGTCGTATCGACGACGCGGGCGATGGGGGCCGCCGGCACTTCTTCGGGTCCCCGCGCCGTGAGCACGATGGCGCCGTCCGCCCCCCGGGTCATCACCACGAGGAGTCCCGTCTCCTCGGCCGCCGCGACGGCCGCCTTCGTCGACGCCGCCCCGAAGAGCATGGTGATCTCTTCCTCGTTGCCCAGCAGGATGTCGACATCGTCGAGCAGGAGGTCGAGGAACTCACGTTGGTGGCGGCTGACGCAGAACGGATCCGAGAGCGAGAGCGCGACGGAACCCTCCGACGCGTGGGCGGTCGCTGCGGCGTGCCGCATCGCCTCCTTCGCGGCGGGCACGTCCCACAGATAGCCCTCGAGGAGGACGACCGACGCACGCGCCACGAACGAGGTGGGTACGCCCTCGGGCGAGAGCGTCGAGGCCGCGCCCAGGTACGTCCCCATCGTCCGGTCGGCATCCTCGGTGATCAGGACGACACAGCGACCCGTGCCCAGGCCGTCGCCGGCCGCGGACTCGCTCACATGTGGCTCGAACTCGACCCCCGAGGCGCGCAGGTGCTCCGTATAGGTGCGCCCGACCTCGTCGTCGGCCACGGCACCCACGAAACCGGCGGTGCCGCCGAGCTCTGCGATGCCGGCCGTCGTGTTGGCCACCGAACCCCCCGAGACGTAGCGAGGGACGCCCATTCGCTCCTGCACGGCGTTGGCCGTCGGCAGGTCGATGAGCGTCATGGAGCCCTTCTCCAGACCTGTCTCGGCCACCTGTTCGGTGGTCGAGATCTCGATCACGTCGAGCAGGGGCGACCCGATGGCAACGACATCGAGGTCGTGGTCGCTCTCCCTAGGGGTCCGAGCACCGTCGCGGGCGGTGGATGCGTCGTCGTCAGGCACGGAGCGAGAAACTACCCGCGGCGCCGCGGGTAGCCTTCACCGGATGCCCGGTCCCTCGTCCGCAGTCGCGCCTGGGTCGGAGGCTTTCCGCCTCCCCCGCTCGGTCGAACCGGAGACGTACCGCATTGAGATCGAGCCGAATGTCGCTTCGGCCAGCTTCTCGGGCACCGTCGCCATCGACATCGTCGTCCACGAGCCGGTCTCGCAGATCGTGCTCAACGCGGCCGAGCTCGCCGTGAGCGACGTCGACGTCATTACGCCCGGCGGCGCCACGGTCCATTGCACGGTGGACTTCGACGACGACCTCGAGCAGGTGATCTTCCGACCCGGCTCCGAAATCGCACCCGGCTCGTACACGCTGAGCTGCCGCTTCACCGGCGCGCTCAACGACAAGCTGCGTGGCTTCTACCGCTCGACGTACACCGGGCTCGACGGCGAGGTGCAGACCATCGCCACCACGCAATTCGAGTCGGTCGACGCGCGCCGGTGCTTCCCCTGTTTCGACGAGCCCGACCGCAAGGCGGTCTTCGAGGTCGCGCTGATCGTGGAGCCCGATGTCGAGGCCATCTCGAACTCGCCCGTCGTCGGCGTCGACCCGGTCGGTGAGAAGCGCCGCATCAGGTTCGCCCCGACCATGAAGATGTCCACCTACCTGGTGGCGTTCGTGGTGGGCAAGCTCGAGACCACCAGGACGGTCGACGTCGACGGCGTGCCTCTGCGGGTGGTCTGCACGCCGGGCAAGGCGGCGCTCGCCGAGTTCGCGCTCGAGGTCGGTGCGTTTGCGCTGCGCTTCTTCACCGACTATTTCAACATCCCCTACCCCGGCGACAAGGTCGACCTCGTCGCCATCCCCGACTTCGCCGCCGGCGCCATGGAGAACCTCGGCTGCATCACGTTCCGGGACAATGCGCTGCTCATCGACCAAGCGCGCGCCGCGCGCACGGAGCTCGAGCGGGTCGCCGACGTCATCGCCCACGAGCTGGCGCACATGTGGTTCGGCGACCTGGTGACCATGGGCTGGTGGGAAGGGATCTGGCTCAACGAGGCCTTCGCCACCTTCATGGAGACGTTGTGCGTCGACGCTTTCCGTCCCTCGTGGGACCGCTGGGTCGGCTTCGCACCCTCGCGTGAGGCCGCGCTCGCTGTCGACGCCGTGCACTCGACCCGCCCGATCGAGTACCCCGTCGGCCCGCCCAAGGAGGCGGAGGGCATGTTCGACCTGCTGACCTACGAGAAGGGCTGCGGGGTCCTGCGCATGCTCGAGCAGTACATCGGCGCCGACGTCTTCCGCGACGGTGTGCGCACGTACCTGAAGGCGCACGCCTATGGCAACACCGTGACCGCCGACCTGTGGGACGCGCTGGAAGACGCCAGCGGCGCGCCGGTGCGCGATGTCATGGACACCTTCATCCTCCAGGGCGGTCACCCCCTCGTCTCCCTCGAGGGGGGCACGCTGACCCAACAGCCCTTTGCGCTCGGCCCGGTGCCACCGGGCACCACGTCGTCCATCGGGTCGGCGTGGCGCGTGCCGGTCGCCGTGCGGGCGCTGCCCGGTCCCGATGCGCCCGGCGCGCCCTTGCGCTACCTGGTCCTCGATACCGAGCCCACCGGGATCCCGGAGGCTCGCCAGGGGCTGCCCGTCGTCAACGCCGGCGGGTGGGGGATGTTCCGCGTTGCGTACGAGGCAGGACCACGTCTTGCCCTGGCCGACCGGCTGGACGAGCTGTCGCCGCTCGAGCGGGCCAACCTGCTCGCCGACACCTGGGCCACGACCCTGGCCGGGCACTCGGACCTCGAGGACTTTCTCGTCCTGGCCTCCCGGCTGGGCCTCGAGCCGGACCCCACGCCGTGGGCACCGGTGGGTGCCGCGCTGGGGCTGACGGCGCGCATCGCGAGCACGAGCGACCAGGACGCGCTCCACGACGCGGTGGGCCGCGCTCATCGGCCCGACCTTCGAGCGGCTGGGCTTCGACGCGATCGCCGGGGAGGGTGAGCGCACGCCGTCGCTGCGCGCGCTGGCCATCAACCTCATGGGCACGATTGGTGCGAACGCGGCGGTGCGGGCCGAGGCGGCGCGGCGCTTCGATGCATCGCCGGTCGGCGGCGGCTCGGGCGCCCCTATCCCGGCCGACATCGAGGCCGCCACGATCGCCGTCGTCGCCGAGCTGCTCCGGGCCGGTGACTACGACGCCCTGTTGGAGCGCTACCGCAACGCGGCGACCCCCCAAGAGGAGATGCGCTCGCTCGGTGCGCTGGCGGTCTTTCCCGACGTCGACTTGTGCTTGCGCACCTTCGAGCTGGCCATGACCGAGGTGCGCAGCCAGAACGGCTTCATGGTCATCGGTGCCCTGCTGGCCAACCGCGTCGGCAACCAGGCCGCGTGGACGCGACTGACCGAGTCCTGGGACGCGGTGCTCGACCGCTTCCCGAAGAACGCCCCGCCTCGCATCATCGAGTCGCTGCCGGCCCTGTGTGCCGACGCGGACTTCGCCGAGCGGGCCATCGCCTTCCTCGACGACCACCCACTTTCCTCGGGCCCGCGGCGCGTCGCCCAGTCAATCGAGCGGTTGCGGGTCAACGTCGCCTTCGCTGACCGCGAGCGCGGCCGCCTCGGCGCCTCGTTGCGCGCGGCCGGCACGTCGGCCACCTGATGACGGCGGCGCCACCCGAGGGCGCCGCGCGGAGAGAGCGCGTGGAGGAATTGCTCCGCATCGCGCGCCGGACGCGTGGATTCATGCCCGACGACGAGGGCGAGGCTCTCTTCGAGGCGGCGCTGCGCGCCGGGCGGGCGGCCCTGCCGGGCGCGTCGCCGTCGACATTCGTCGAAATCGGCGCATGGTGCGGGAAGTCGACCGTGTACATCGGCGCGGCGGCGGAAGCCACCGGTGCCGTCGTGCTCTCCGTCGATCATCACCGCGGCTCGGAGGAGAACCAGCCGGGCTGGGACTACCACGAGCCCGACCTCGTCGACCCCGACGCCGGCCGGATCGACACCCTGCCGCACTGGCGCCGCAGCGTCACGATCGCCGGGCTCGAGGGATCGGTCATGGGGATCGTGGGCGACTCCCCCACGTTGGCGGCGCGCTGGGACCGGCCACTGGTGTTCTGCTTCATCGACGGCGGGCACGGCGACGAACCAGCGTGGGCCGACTTCGAGGGCTGGGCTCCTCACGTGGCCGTGGGCGGGTGGCTGGCGATCCACGACGTGTTCCCCGACCCGGCCGACGGCGGGCGACCCCCCTACGAGCTCTACCTTGCCGCGCTCGACTCGGCCGAGTTCGTCGACGACGGCGCCTGCGGGAGTCTGCGGGTCCTGCGCCGGGTGGCCGCGTCCCGCTGAGCGCGCACCGGCCGGGGTGACCGGCTGCGGACGCGACGTCGGGCTACGTGTGCGGGGTGCGCGTCGGGCGCACGGCGCGCAGTGCGTGTCGCCGCTGTGTGTGCGACGCGGTGCAGCCGTCGGTGGCGTCACCGCAGTGAGGCTCGGCCAGGTCGAGCGGGGCGGGCAGGCATTCGCCGCGGAACAGGCCGGCCGCCGGCGTCGTGCTCGACAGTGCGTCAGCCGCCAGCACCATGGCGGCGAACGTGTAGGTCGTCCGCTCGTGCTTGGGGAAGGTCTCGTGCTCGGGGTAGACCATCCCCGTCCAGTAGGAGCCGTCGCCCAGACGCAGGCCCTGGCCGGCGGCGAACAAGTCGAGCGCCGGGCCCTCCATGCCGAGGGCGTCGAGCGTCAGCACGCACTCGGCCGTCTCGGCGGCCGTGACCCAGTCGCCCGTCGAGACGCAGCGCACGCCGAGCCCGTCCATGACGAAGGTCGACCAGCCCTCGGCGATGCGGCGGTGCGCCGCCTCCCCTTCGAGGGCGCCCGAGAGCATCGGGTAGTACCAGTCCATGGCGAACTCGACCTTGGGCGCGAACGCCCCTGGGTGGTGCGCCACGGCGTGCCCCAGCCGGCCCGCCGCCAGCTCCCAGTCCGGGCGGTCCTTGGCCAGGCACTCGGCGATCGCGACCCCGCAGCGCAGGGAGTGATAGATGGACGAGGACCCGGTCAACAGTGCGTAGGCCTCGGGACGGCCGGCCGAATCGAGCGACCACAAGACCGAGCCGTCGGGCTGCTGGAAGCGCAGGATGAAATCGATCCCGCCCTCGATCGTCGGCCACAGCTCCCCGAGCAGCTCGACGTCGCCGGTGATCAGGTGGTGGTGCCACGCCCCGGCTGCCAGGTACGCGCAGACGTTGGTGTCGAGCCGGGGGTCCTTGACACCGCCGCCCTGGTAGTAGTTGAACCAGCTGCCGTCGGGAAGCTGGCAGCGCGCCAGCCAGCGGTAGGCGTCGACCGCCTCGTCGAACAGGCCGCACACGGTCAACGCCATGGCGGCCTCGACGTGGTTCCACGGATCGCAGTGGCCGCCCTTGAACCACGGGATCATGCCGTCGGGACGCTGGAGCGCGGCGATGGCATGACCGCTGGCGAGCACCTCGGCACTGGTGAGGATGCCAGGAACCTCGGGCACGGCGGCCTCGGCCGTTCGCATCTCCTCGGTCGTCACGCCGCCGCCCCCTGTCTCGGCCTGGTCGGCCTCGGCGAGGTCGGCCCCCGCCGGCCCGGCACTCCGCGCGGCAGTGTGGGTCGCGCGTCGGGCAGTCCGGCCACGGTGGCCGCGGGCTTGGACAGGTAGACCACGAGGCTCTTGCCGATGACCGGGCTCAGCACGTGGTCGGCCGTGCGGGTCAGCACCGGTGCCTTCACGATGTCCCACACCAGAACCTTGTGGTACGCCGCCACCGCCGGATGCGTGTCGTTGGACGGTCCGACCAGGCAGCGCAGCCACCAATACGGCGAGTGCAAGCCGTGCGCGTAGTGGTGGCCCGTCGGCTCCAGCCCGGCCTCGCCGAGGCGGCGCTCGAGGGTCGACCGGCGGTAGATGCGCACGTGGCCGCCCGGCGTGTCGTGGTACTCGTCCGAGAGCGCCCAATTGATGGCCTCGGGCACGCAGCGCGGCACGGTGACGGCCATCGTCCCGCCCGGCCGCAGGACCCGGGCGAGCTCACACATCGCCGCTGTGTCGTCGGGGATGTGCTCGAGCACCTCCGACGCGATCACGCGGTCGAACGTGCCGTCGGGGAAGGGCAGGGCCAGCGCGTCGCCCTGCACCGCCGTCGCGGGGTGCCCGGGCGCGAGCTCCCCTTGCTCCACCATGGCGCCGATCGTGCCGCGGACCTGAGCCACCTCGTCGGCCCCGGCGTCGAGGGCCACCACCGAGGCGCCGCGGCGCGCCGCCTCGAACGCGTGGCGGCCGAAGCCGCAGCCGAGGTCGAGCAGGCGATCGCCGGGGACGACACCGAGCCGGTCGTAGTCGACGGTCAACATCACGCCGCCCCTTCGGTGACGGGCTTGCCCGGTGTGGTGACACCGCCTGGGGATGTCAGCGGCAACACGGGCGACGCGGGCGACACAGCTGCCGGCGCACCCGGGAGGGGCAGCCCGTCGAGCATGGCCTGGTAGCACCCGGCGGTCCCCGCCGCCGTGACCTGCCACGTGAAGCGGCTGACGACTCGGGCCCGGCCGGCCGCGCCGAGACGGGCCCGCAGCGCGGGGTCGTCGAGCAGGCGTCCGATGGCGCCAGCGAGCGCGCCGGGGTCGTCGGGCGGGACCAACAGGCCCGTCTCGCCGTCCGCGCCCACGACTTCGGGCAAGGCTCCCCCGGTGGTGGCCACCACCGCGACACCACAGGACATCGCCTCGATGGCCGGCAGCGAGAAGCCCTCGTAGAGGGAAGGCACCACCGCCACCTCGGCCGCGCCGTAGAGCCGGGCCAGCTCATCGTCGCTGATCCCGCTGACGCAGTGGACGGCGTCGGCCAGCCCGAGGCGGGCGATGGCGCGGTCGACTCGGCCGCCCTCGCTGGGCCGTCCGATCACGGTCAGCTCGACGTCACGCTCGGTGCGCAGCTTGGCCACCGCCTCGAGCAGGGGCACCAGGCCCTTCATCGGGACGTCGCTGCTCGAGGTCACCATGATCCGTCCGGGGACCGGGGACACCTCGGGGATCGGCCGGAAGATCGTGTGGTCGACGCCGACTGGCACCACCGTCATCCGCTCGGGCGCCACCCCCATCTGCGCCACGATGTCCTGGCGGGAGTTCTGCGAGACCGTGACGACGGCGGGCAGCGCACGGGCCACCTGCAACTGCATCCCGAGGAAGCCGAACCAGCGGCGAGTCGTGAGGCGCTGCCAGGGGTTGGTGGTGTGCGAGAGCGCGAGCTGGCGATCCACCGTGATCGGATGGTGCAGCGTCGTGAGCAGCGGGAAGCCGTCCTCGACGATCCTGAGCATCCCATTGCCCAAGCACTGGTTGTCGTGGACGACGTCGAACTCGTCGCGCCGCTGCCGCGAGCAGCTCGCGCACCCGCCGCGAGAAGGCCGCCGGCTCCCCGAAGCCGGCGGTGCACATGATGGCGAACTCGAGCCAGTCCTCGCGCGAGGTGAACTCGCGTGGATGAGGGATCCGAAAGGGGTCCGGGTCCCGGTAGAGATCCAGGCCGGGCACCGGCGTAAAGCCGACCCCGGGGTCCAACTCGGGCCAGGGCGGGCCCGAGAAGACCTCGACGGAGTGCCCGAGGGCGACCAGCTCGCGGGTGAGGTGGCGGGAGTAGACGCCCTGGCCGCCGCAGCGCGGGTTCCCCCGATAGGTCAGATATGCGACGCGCAGGCCCCCGGGACCAGGTGGGGCGGCGCTGATCGGGGCGGGCACCGCAATGTGGCGGGATCGTTCCCAGGACTCCTTGGTTTCGATCCACTTCTGGCGGGGCGTCTTAGGCAACGGATGTCCCGACTCGGCCCACCATGGCCGCATAGCCTCCCCGAACGCCCAGGTCCGGCGCAAACGGCTCCCGCCAACCCCCATGCGCGGTCACGACAGGCCGAACCAGCCCGCCACGGTCAAGAGCACGTACACACCGGCGACGGCGGCCACGGCCACGATGCAGAGGCCACCGAGCCAGCGGGCGAAAGTGCCGTTGGCGGCCGAGCCCAGCAGCGAGCGCCGGTTGGCCAGGATCAGGATGAGGATGAGCGTCACGGGGGTGATCACGCCTTCGAGAACCTGGGTGTTGAGGATGAGGGTGATCAGGTTGCCGGGCACCAGGACCACGGCCGCGCCGACCAGGATCTGGAAGGTGAAGATCCCCAGGAATACGGGCGCCTGGCGGAAGCTCGAAGAGACCGAGCGTTCCACGCCGATCGCCTCGGCCACCGCGTAGGACGTCGACAGCGGCACCACCGCGGCGGCCAGGGCGGACGCGCCGAGCAGCCCAAGCCCGAAGAGCGTCTCTGCCGCCGCGCCCGCCACGGGCTTCAGGCCCTGGGCCGCCGTGGACGCCGAAGTCAGCACGCCGGTCCCGCCGATCGTGGCACCGGTGGCCACGATGATCGACATGGCCACGAAGGCCGCCAGCACGGCGCCGCTGATCGCGTCGACGCGCTGGAAGTGGTACTGCTCGGGCTTGACCCCCTTGTCCACCACGGCGCCCGCCTCGTAGAGCTGGATGTACGGCGTGATGGTGGTACCGATGAGCGCGACGGAGAGCAAGAGGAATGACCTGGTGGCGACGAAGTGGGGCCACAGGGTGTTCGTGGCCACCGCCTTCCAGTCGGGGTGGGCCAGCACGGCCGCGATCGGGTAGGCGATGAACACGACCGTGAGGAGCAGGAAGACGCGCTCGGCGTAGCGATAGGTGCCGAAGAGGACGAGGGACCAGATCGCCACCGCGGCGATGGGGACCGAGATGTAGCGCGAGACACCGAACAGCTCGAAGGAGGTAGCGATCCCACCGAACTCGGTCACCATGAGCCCGACGTTGGCGACGGCGAACGCCGTGATGGCGAAGGCGGTCAGGCGCAGGTCGAACTCCTCGCGAATGAGCGCGGCCAACCCCTTGCCGGTGTACACCGAGAGCCGAGCGACCATCTCCTGGACGATCACGTAGGCCACCGTGATCAGCACCATGAGGAACAAGGTGCGGTAGACGAACTGTGCGCCGGCCGACGAGTACGTGACGATGCCGCCGGCGTCGTTGCCGGCTGCGGCCGCGATCAGCCCCGGACCCGCTGCGGCCAAGTAGACGAGCCACCGCCGCCGCGGGGCCTGGACCCTCATGACAACAGGCGCGGAAAGTGGAAGCGGCCCTTGGTCGGCACCAATGCATCGAGGACGTCGTCGGCGAGGATGCGCCCGATCGGAGAGCCGTCGTCGTCCACGACGACCATGGATTGGCGCCTCGCCTCCACGAGCTGTCCGGCCACCTCGTTCGCCGAATCGTGCGGGCTGACCGTCACCACGTCCTCGTCGCCGAGCAACGCGGACATACGCGTGTCGTTGTTGGCGCGGAGCGCCAGGAGGATGTCGAGCACCGTCACGTCGCCGAGCAGGCGGCCGTCGCTGTCGACGACCGCCACCGCATCGAGGTCGGTGCCGTGGGCGGACGCCTCGGACAGGCGGTCCACGACCTTCTTGACCTTCTCGCCCGACTTCGCCGTGACCAGCGCGGTCGTCATGATGCCGCCCGCCTCGTTCTCCGGGTAGCCGAGGAGCTCGCGCAGGGCGAGCGCCGTATTCGACGGGATGTGCCACAGCACCTCGGCCTGCACCGCCACGGGCAGGTCGCGCAGCGCGTCGACGGCCTCGTCGGGCTCCATGGCCGCCAAGAGGCGCGCCGCCTCCACCGGGTCGGTCTCGCGCAAAAGCTGTTCGAGGTCCTCTGGCTGCATCTCCTCGAGCGCGTCAGCCGCCTCGTCGGGGCTGAGCGCAGCGAGCAGCTCGCGCCGCTCGTCGCGGCGCAGATCCTCGAGCAAGTCGGCCAGCTCGCCGGGGCGCAGCCGGTGCAGCCCTTCGTTGGTGGTCTTGAGGCGCACCGGGTTGATGGCGCCGTTGGGCGCACTGGCGGCGTCGCGCACGGACTCGTTGAAAGGCTGGATGGCGGCCCAGTCGATCACCCGGTCGGGCGTAGGGCGCGGCCGCCACCGGCGTGGGCCGAGCCGGCGCAGCAGGGTCGCGTTCGAGATGTCGGCACCCACGAGCCGGATGCGGCCGATGACCTCGGCGAGGTACAGGTCGGCGGCGCGGATGACTTGGACACCCTCGATGTCGACGAGCTGATGGTCCAAGACGTCCTTGGCCAACAAGACTTCGCCGGGACGCCGGATGACGTCGCGCAGGTCGAGGCGCGACGAACGCAAGAGCACCTCGGCGTGGCCGATTCGATCGATGGCCGACGCCGGCACGAAGGCCAAGCGCCGACCGACCCGGATGATCAGGCCGCTCACCGGCGGATAGACCTGGCCGTCGGCCCAGCGGGCCACGACGTCGTCGAGGCGACCGATCTCCTGGCCCGTCTGGTTGCGCACGGGACGGCCGAGAAGGCCGGCGAGCGAGACGATGGAGTCGAAGACGCCCTCGGACGCAAGGATGCGCCGGGTGCGCCGGCGTCGCTGGTGCGGCGGGCGTTCCGGATCGCGGACGCGCCCGGGCAACAGGCGCGCGCGGCTCGGTGCGCTGGTCGGCGGTGGCGTGGCCATGGAGCTCCCTCCTCTGGCTCGTCAAGCGGAATCTGGTCGGATCGGTCGGGACGGCGGGCGCGACGCGCACACCCTGGTCTCAGCGACCGGCGCCTGCCTCCGTGCGAGTCCCTCCTCGAGGGCTCAGGGCATGCTCGTGCTGCAGCTCAGCCGGTGACCGGGCGCGCACGGAGTGGGCATGCGCCGGTTGCGCTACTGGGGGGTTCGCCCCTCGACATGGCACACACCTCCTTCTCCCTCAGACGCAGCTGGTTTTGGTCGAACCGAGCTTTGCGGCGCACCATCTTACCGGCGGCCGGCCTCGAGGGCCGACCAGCAGCCGCGGTCGATGGCCCGTGGCAAGCCACGTCCTCAGGCCGTCGCGCCCACGAGGTAGGGCGGGTACCGTGCGTGGCATGGACCTGGCCTATCCACCCGAAGCCGAGGAATTCAGGGCCGAGATCGCCCAATGGCTGCGCGACAACCTGCCCGACGGGTGGTTCGAACCTGGGTTCTCCATGACGCCCGACGAGCGCAAGGCCTTCAACGAGGAATGGACGGCCACACTCTATGAAGGCGGGTGGATCTGCGCGAGCTGGCCGGCGGGGTACGGCGGCAAGGGATTGAGCCTGCTGCAGCAGGTCGTGCTCAACGAGGAGTTCGCCCGAGCCGGCGCGCCGCTGCGCGCAGATTTCTTCGGCGACACGCTGGTGGGCCCGACGCTGTTGCAGTGGGGCACCGAGGAGCAGAAGCAGCACTTCATCCCGGGCATTTTGAAAGGCGAGATCGCCTGGTGCCAGGGATTCAGCGAACCCGACGCGGGCTCGGACCTCGCCAGCCTCAAGACGCGAGCCGAGCTCGATGGCGACGAGTGGGTCATCAACGGCCAGAAGGTCTGGACCACCCAGGCGCAGTACGCCGACTACATCTTCCTGCTCGCGCGCACGGATCCCGACGTGCCCAAGCACGCCGGTATCTCCTATCTGCTGGTGCCCATGAAGCAGCCGGGGGTCGAGGTGCGGCCTATCGAGCAGATGGATCGTTCGGCCGAATTCAACGAGGTCTTCTTCAGCAACGTCCGGTGCCCCAAGGAGAACGTGATCGGGGGGGTCAACAACGGTTGGAAGGTCGCAATGACGACGCTCGGCTTCGAGCGCGGCACGTCGTCGACGACCGGGTACCGCCGTTTCAAGAAGGAGTTCGACGACATCCTCGAGCTCGCCCGCCAGCGCGGCCGCGACAGCGACCTGCTCACGCGTCAGCGGCTGGCCCGGTCGTGGTCGAAGATCAAGATCATGGAGATCAACGGCTACCGGACCCTCACCGACGCGCTCGGTGGCACGCACGCGACGGCGGCGCTGGGCGCGTGCAACAAGATGTTCTGGTCCGAGGCGCACCAGGAGACGATGCTGCTCGCCATGGACATCCTGGGAATGGGGGGACAGCTCCTGCTCGGCGACGCGAGCGGCGAGGCGATGTTCGGAGGCCGCGTGGCGTCACCGAAGTATCCAGTCAACAGTCTCCAGTCGGCGTACTTCTTCTCGCGCTCCGAGACCATCTGGGGCGGTTCGGCCGAGATCCAGCGCAACATCGTGGGCGAGCGGGTGCTCGGGTTGCCCAAGGAGCCCAAGCCCGGCTGAGGGCAGCGGGGGTGTGCCCCATGGAGTGGCGGCCCGCCGCCGCGGGGCCCAAGGTGCCGCTGGTTGCCACACGCACCGCGGATTGTCGAGCAGAGCGTGAACATGCTCGCCTAAGGTGCTTCCCGCGGATGGGGTGACCTCCAGTGTGCGCAGGGAAGTGATGGCGGATGGCCGATCGGCCATTGAAGGTGATGGTGGTCGACGGGCACCCGGTCTTCGCGGAGGCGCTCGCGTTCGCGATCGAGGCGACGGGGGGCCTCACCTGTGTGGCGACCGCGCGTGACGTCGAGCAGGCGCTCACGCTCGCACACACCGAGCGCCCCGACGTCGCCGTCATGGACGTGCAGCCCGACGGCACAAACCCGGCGCGGTCGACCCGCCACCTCCTCGAGCATCACCCAGAGACCCGGGTGCTCGTGCTGACAGGCCGGTCCTTGGGCCCATCGATCGTCCGCGAGGTCGCGGGCGCCGGGGCCTGCGGCCTCCTTCCCAAGTCCGTCAGCCTCGGCGTCGTCGTCGAGACGATCCCGGCGCTGCGGCCGCAGGCCTTCACCATTGACCGCGAGAGCCTGCTGTCGCTCTGCCTCGACGGGCCCGGCGCCGCTCCGCTCCCTCGACCGGGCGGGAGCACGTCGGCCCTCACCCGGCGTGAGCTGGACATCCTCGGCCTCTTGGCGAGTGGTGTCGACCTGCAGCGCACCGCGGCCCGGCTCGGAATCACCATCAACACGGCGAGGGGGTACGTGAAGAACCTCTATCGCAAGCTCGGCGTGCACAACCAGCTCGAGCTGGTCGCCGTGGCACGAGAGCGGGGCTTGCTCGACGTCCCCTAGGGTGCCAGCGATGAGAACGACGCCGTGCGACCGGAAGTGCGAACAGGGTGACCAGTCGTGCTGGTGAGGGAGTGCCTGAGGGCCGCGCCGGTGACCGTGCCGCCGAGCTGCTCTTTGCAAGAGGCAGCCCGGCTCCTCGGCAGCCACCGTGTCGGTTCTCTGCTCGTCGTCGACAGCGGCCGGCTCGTCGGCATCGTGACCGATCGTGACATCACCGTGCGCGGCCTCGGCGAAGGCAAGGCGGCATCATCGGACGTCGCCGGGGTGATGTCTCCGGACCCCGACACCATTCAGGGCTCCGCGGACGTCTTCGAGGCGTTCGCCGCCTTCAAGACTGCGTCGGCACGGCGCCTGCCCGTGATGGAAGAGAACGAGCTGGCCGGCATCATCTCGGTCGACGACCTTCTCATCCGCTTGCTGGCGGAGTTCGGATCCCTCATGCACCCGGTCGCAGAGAGGGTCGTCCACCCTGCTTGATCACCGGCGGGACCATCGGTGCGATCTCCGGCGGATGCGGGCCGGTCAGGCCGGGCTCTGGTTGCTCCTGAGCTGCCGGGCGCTGTAGGCGTCCGAGTCGCTCACCCGCAAGGGCACGACCGTGGCCGTCGTGGCGGCCGTCGTGGCCGTCGTGGCCGTCGTGGCCGTCGTGGCCGTCGCCGCCCTGGCTGCTGCTGTGGCCACCGCCTCGCCCGCTTGGCCAATGACCAGGCCCTCGGTGCCGCGCCGGCGCTGCCGGGCCCCGAGCGCGAACAACGGGATGCTGGCCAACAGCGTCGCTACCCCCCCGAGCGCGAGAGCGACCCGAGGGTTGGTGGTGTCACTGATGTAGCCGAGTAGCGGAGCGCCTATCGGCGTGCTGCCGAGGAAGGCGATGGCGTTGAGAGCCATGACGCGGCCGCGCATCGCGGGATCGGCCCGCAGCTGCAGCGTGGCGTTGTTCGTCGCCACGAACGAGATGCTCGTCGCACCCATCACCACGAGCAACGCGATCGCCCAGAGCTCGTTCGGCGACAGCGCCACCGCGAGAATCGCCGCGCCGAAGCCCACACCGATGAAGGCCAACAGGCGCGTCGACGGGCGGCTGCGGAACGCTGTGGCCAGGCCGCCGAGAACGGCGCCCGCGCCCATCGCCACCAAGAACCAGCTGTAGAGACCGGGGCCGCCGTGGAAGGTGAACTTCGCGAGCAGCGGCAGCGTGACCGTGAAATTGAATGCAAAGACGCCGACCACCGCCATGGAGATGAGCGGGATCTTGAGGTCAGGCGTGGCCCACACGTAGCGGAACCCCTCGCGCACCTGGCCTCTGGCCCGCACGACGCCGGGACGCTGGTAGAGCTCCGCCGCGCGCATCATGGCAAGCGCAGTGATGACGGCGGCGAAGGACGCCGCGTTCACGAAGAAGCACGTCGACACGCCCACCGTCAAGATGAGCACGCCGCCGATGGCCGGCCCGATCACCCGCGCCGAGTTCATCAAGACGCTGTTGAGGCTCACCGCATTCGGCAGGAGCTCGAGTCCCACCATCTCGGACACGAAGGTCTGCCGGGCCGGGTTGTCGAACAGGTTCACGAACCCGAGCCCGGCGGCCAGCACGTAGACCTCCCAGAGTGAGACCGAGTGGGTCGCGGTCAGGATGCCCAGGATGAGGGCGAGTGCGCCCGCCGTACCCTGGGTGGCATAGAGCACCTTGCGCTTGTCGAGGCGGTCCGCGATCAGGCCCCCGAAAGGTCCGAGGAGCAGGAGTGGCAGGAACTGCAGGCTCGTCGCGACGGCAACGTCCACTCCGGTGCCATGGAGCGGAAAGAGGATCAGGTAGGCCTGGGCGACCGACTGCATCCAGGTGCCCGACACCGAGATGACCTGCCCGGTGAAGTAGAGACGGTAATTGCGCACGGAGATGGCGCGGAAGGTGCGGCGGCTGGCCGCCCGGAGACCTCGCGTCACGGGTCCTCCGCCAAGATGTGCTCGAGCAGCCGGACGAGCTCTGTTGCTTGCTGCTGTTCGTCGGCGCTGAGCTCGCCGAGCCGGCGAAGGAGAAATGCGTTCTTGCGTGTGCGGATGCGCTCGAGTGCGCGCTCGCCCGCCGGCGTGACGCGCACGCGAGCGCTGCGCCGGTCGTTGGCGTCGGCCACCCGGGTCACCATGCCGGCCTCGGTGAGGCTCGCCACGATCCTCGTCATGGACGGCGGCTGTACCTGTTCGATGGCGGCCAGCTCACCAAGCGTGGGGCTCCCGTGCCGGCGAACCGAGCCGAGCGCAGAGGCCTGCGCGGGCGAGAGCCCGCCGAGGGACTCCTGGCGGAGCCGGCGCTGCAACTGGTTCACGGCGATACGCAGCCGACCGGCCACCTCTTCGTGGGTCAACGTGGCCGGGGCACTCCGCATGCTTCCAGTATAGTTAGTTGAGTTAACTAATCAATCGGGCGTGCAGCGGTTGTGGTCGGTGGCGGTGGGTGAACCGGCGAGCGGCGAGCGGGCTCAGATGCTCGGGATGTAGCCGCCCGAGCCCAGCGCAGCGCTCTCGTCGAGACTCAACGAGTCGTCGAGGCCGCCGAGGACTTCGGTCACCCAGGGCAGGCGCTCACGAAGGATCCGCTCCACGCCGCCCGAGAGGGTGGCCGAGCTAATGGCGCAGGAGCTGCATGCCCCCTGGAGCTGGACCTCGACGACCCCCGCCTCCACGTCGGCGCGCACCAACACCAGGTCGCCGCCGTCCGCCTGCACGGCGGGGCGCATGAGGTCCATGATCCCCTGCAGCTTCTCCAGACGGTCGGCGCGTTCGGTGTCGCTCAGCTGGGACGGCGTGTCGGTCACCCTTCCATTGTGCCGTGCCGGCTGGGCAGCGTGACCCCAGCCCGCCCACCGGCTGTGGCGCACGCCTCAGAACGTGGCCGCCGCTCGCCCGGTTCCCCGGCTCGGTGCAGGTGGTCCTGGCTAATATCGGGCGGCTTGGAGCACTTCGTCGCCATTCCCGGACCAGAGAGAGGGAGACCGTGAGCGTGAAGGTTCAGGGAGTTTTCAGGGCCGCAACCGACACTCGGGAGGTCGCGGCAGGGACTGTGATCTGTGCCGAGGGCGAGCCGGGAAAAGAGATGTTCGGCGTGATCGAGGGCAAGGTGGAGCTCCGCCTGCACGGCGGCCGCACCATCACGATCGGTCCCGACGAAACCTTCGGCGAAATGGCCCTCGTCGATTCGTCGGGCCGGAGCGCAACGGCGACCGCCCTCGAGAACACGAAGTTGGCGGTGATCGACAAGCACCGCTTCCTGTTCCTCGTCGGCGAGACCCCGACGTTCGCGCTGCAGGTGATGGCCAGCCTCGCCGACAAACTGCGGGCGATGCAGGACTGACTCACACGAGTCCGGCGGGTTCAGGCGGGCCGCCCTGGGCGACGGGGTTGACCAGCTCGCCAATCCCTTCGATGGCGATCCGCACAGTGTCTCGGGCGGCGAGGAACCGGGGTGGGTCGAATCCCGCCCCGACGCCGGCCGGAGTGCCGGTGGCAATGACGGTGCCCGGTTCGAGGGGGAACGCCGTGGTGAGGTACTCGATCATGGCGGCGCAGCCGAAGATCATGTCGCCCGTGACCGAATCCTGGCGCAGCTCGTCGTTCACCCAGGTCTGAATCGCCAGCGCCTCGGGATCGCCGAGCTCGTCAGGTGTCACCATTTCCGGTCCACACGGCGCATGCGTATCGAACGACTTTCCCATGGTGAACGTCGGGGTTCGCCATTGCCAGTCGCGCGCACTCACATCGTTGATGATCGTGAATCCGGCGACGACCTCGAGAGCCCGAGCCGACGGGACGTGCTGGCAGCGGGGCCCGATGACCATGGCAAGCTCCCCCTCGTAGTCCACGGCGTTGGAGACCTCCGGCAGCACGATCGGGTCACCGGGGCCGGCGATGGCGGTGCGCTGCTTGTTGAACCAGTACTGCCACTCGGGCTGCTCACGGCCGATCTCAGCCACGTGGGCCCGGTAGTTCATGCCGATAGCGAGGATGGCGGGAGGATCGGGCACCGGCGCGTGCCGTCGCACAGCTTCGAGCGGATGACGTGCCGCTCCGACCGAGCGCGCGCGCCGAGCCAGCTCGAGGCCGCCCGTCCCGAGCGCCACGAGCTCGCGGATGGTGGCCGGCAAACCGGTGGCCGGGTCACTCAGGTCAACGATCTCGTCGCCGTCGACCAGCCCGGGGTGAACCGGCCCGCCGCCGAGGGAGAAGCTGGCCAGTCGCACGCCCGCTCCCCCGCCGCGCTCAGCGAACCTGGGCCTTGTAGGCCTCCCAGCTCTTCTTGGCATGGCGAGCCGAGAAGGCGCCGATGACCTCGACGGCGCCGAACACGATGGCGAGGATTCCGATCAGCACGACCAGCGCCGTCAGCGGCGCGCCGGGATGGCGGATGCAGAGGAAGCCAAGCGCCACTGCGATGATGCCGCGAATGAGGTAGGCCCACCAATACGGCAGGTAGTGGTTGCGGATGGAGTCGACGATGTCGAAGATGCCGAGCACCAAGAAGCCCCACCCGACGAGCACGGCAACGATAAAGATCGTGATGTGCGGCCATACGAACCCCACGATGCCGGCGCCGATCCAGACGAGACCGAAGACCAGGTGCAACCAACGCTGGCGCGCCATGCGGACTGCCCCGAGGATCTCGAAGAGGCCGCCGAGGATGAAGAAGCCACTGGCCAGGTAAATGATCGCGAACACGCTGGCGTGGCGATAGCTGATCACGAAGAAGCCGAAGATCATGGCGATGATGCCCCAGACCAGGTACCAGCCCCACATCTTTTCGAGCTGCTCGCTGACGACATCGCCAACTGCGATGTCGTCGTCGGTGAGGACAAACGTCATGAGAACCTCCTTGGCGAGTAGGAGTGCATTGCGTGTTTCCGCAGCGTATCGCCGGTTCCGACCCGATTATGGGATACAGGTCCGCAACGCGTGCAGCGCACGGCTTCCCCACGCAGCACCGGTGGCGGCCCAGCGGCCCGGGCTGGCGAGCACCTCGTCCGCCTCGGCCCACAACTCGTCCTCGGTGGGCTGGAGCGTGGCCCGCACTGCGGGCAGCGCGGTGGGATCGGTCTCGACCAGCTGCCGCACGGCGTCCGCGGCATGCCAGAGCTCTTCGCCCGAGAGCTCGACCGGGACGAAAGGCGGAGGGCCGCTCGCCGTCCGCGGGAAGGCGGGCACGTAGATGCTCGAGCACGGACTGCCTGCCGCCACGAAGACCCGCAGGGGTTCCCCCTCAGCGATGCCTGCCGGAAGTTCGGCGATCATGGAGGCGGCGGTGACGCTCAGCCCGCGTACGTGCATGCACACACTCACGCCCCTGAAGTCGTGGCCCACCCGCGCCGGCGGCGAGTACACGGGCCCTACGGTGCGGGGTGCGCCCCAAGGTCCAGTGCCGTGATCGCGCAGGTGCGCGGCCGTGGCGGCAGGTGTGAGGCCGCCGGGCGGAGTTCCGGCGAGGAAACGGCGGCTGGCCGCCAGGCGGACGTCGGCGAAGCGCGTGTCCTCGGCGGCATCGCGAAAGCAGTCGAAGCTGTCACCGGGCGCGAGCTCGGGCGAGGCACGGGTCCAGCCGGTCCCCAACGTGAGACGGTTTGAGATCGCGATTCCATCGTCGGCGGGTGCGGCGGCATAGTGCGAACCGACGGTCTCGACGACGAAGGCGTGCGACGGGTCGGCGACGAGGAACGAGGAGTCGTAGGCCTCCTGATGGGCAGCGTCCGCGATACCGCCCTGGCCGCAGGTTTCGAGCAGGCCGACCATGACCTCGACCGCCTCCTCCGCGCACCGGGCGCGCTCGAGCCCGAGGCGTACGAGGTCCATGCCGATCAGCGCAGGCCGCGGCGCGCTGCGCGTCATGCGTCGTTGACACACGCTCGTTGCCCACGGCCACGCCGTACTCGTTGACGCCATGCTCCGCCCCCCACAGCCACGTCGGGCAGGAGAGGAATGTGGCGTGCGCGCCGGTGTCGCCGATGCTCAGGTATTGGGTCCGGAGCGTGCACCCTGCAGACGGACGCCGTCCGACCGGCCAGGCCACTTGGACCTCACCCGGGGGGCGGTCGGAGTTCTTCGCGAACACCATGCCCCGAGAGCCCGGCGCACACAGCGTGTCGCACATGATCGAAGTGTAGGGACGTGGGTAGGGTGGGTCACATGCAACCACGTGCCGTCCTGTCGGCGGACGAGATCAACCTCTCGGACATGGAGTTCTGGGCGCGACCCTGGGAGGAGCGCGAGGGTGCCTTTCAGACACTGCGGCGAGAGCGACCGATGCCGTTCTTCGACGAGCCCGAGATTCCTGAGGCCCTGACATACGTGATTCCCGAGGGACACGGGTACTACGGGCTGACGCGCTACGCGGACATCTCGGAGGCGAGCCGGCACCCAGAGATCTTCCAGTCGGGCAAGGGCGCCACGTCCATCATGGACATGCCCGAGGAGATGCTCGACTTCTTCGGCTCCATGATCAACATGGACAACCCCCGCCACGCGCGCCTGCGGCGGATCGTGTCGGCGGCGTTCAACCCGCGCATGATCAAGTCGATCGAGGACCGTATCGATTTCGTGGCGAACGACGTGATCGACCGGGTGGCCCACCTGGGTGGGTGCGATTTCGTCACCGAGGTGGCGTCCCGGCTCCCGCTCGAAATCATCTGCGACATGATGGGTATCGGGCCGTCGGAGTACGAGACCGTGTTCAACGCGTCCAACGTCATCCTCTCGAACGGCGATCCCGAGTACGTGCCTGAGGGAACCGATCCCATGTTGGCCTTCATGACCGCGGCCCAGCAGCTCAACCTCCTGATGCTCGACCTGGCCGGCTACCGCAAAGAACACCCGACCGAGGACATCACGTCCGCCCTGGTCAACACGAACGTGGACGGTGAGGCACTCACGGACAACGAAGTGGCCTCCTTCTTCATCCTCCTGGTCGTGGCGGGCAACGAGACCACGCGGAATGCCATCAGTCACGGACTACTGGCGCTGACTCAGAACCCCGACCAGCGCGCACGCTGGCTCGCCGACCCCGGCACGTTCGCAACCACCGGTGTCGACGAGATCGTGCGCTGGGCGTCCCCCGTGATCTGGATGCGCCGCACCGTCGGCGCCGACACTGTGCTCGGCGGGACGGAACTGCACGAGGGGGACAAGGTGATCATGTTCTACAACTCAGCCAATCGCGACGAGGACGTGTTCGACGACCCCTACACCTTCGACGTGGGCCGCGACGCCAAATCCGCACATCGGCTTCGGCGCCGCGGGCCCGCACTTCTGCCTCGGGGCCCACCTGGCCCGACAGGAGGTCGACGTGATGTTCGGGCGGCTGTTCGAGCGCCTGCCCGACATCGAGGCCTCGAGCGACCCCGATCGTCTGCTGTCTCCCTTCATCAACGGGATCAAGCACATGGACTGCTCCTTCACGCCTGTCCCGGGCTGAGGGGCGAGCCAGACTGGGGCTCGTCAAGACGGGGCCGAAAACTCCTCGAACGCAGCCAGTGCGCGCGGGCCCCAGACCGTGCCGGGCCCGCCGTTCATGGAGATGGCAACGCCGATCATCTCGGCGACCTCCTCGGTGGTCGCGCCTCGGTGCGCACATCCCCGCGCATGAGCCGCGACGCAGCCGTCGCACTCCCTGGTGATGGAGATGGCGAGCGCGATCAGCTCTTTTGTCTTGGACGTCAACGCGCCCTCACGAAACACGGCCGCCTGCATGGAGGCGTAGCCGCTCATCGCGTCAGGAATGGCGTCGTGTAAGGCCCGATATGGCTCGCGGAGGTTGTCTCGGATCCGGTGGAAGTGGTCGTGGTCGATGGGCGCATCGTCCCACGCCCACGCCGGTCGCTCCCGCGCAGCGGAGGCCGTCGCTGCGTCCTGGTTCAGCCCTCGCTACCAGCGCTGCGTGGCCCTCGGTTTCGCACCTCGTCGACGGCGGACATGGCGTCGCGCAGCTCCTGGATCCACTCCCCCTCGTGATCGGCGACCAGGCGCACGCACCATGCGAGAGCTTCGCTTCGGCTGCGGGCGACGCCTGCATTGATCAAGGTGTCGAGCACGCGACGGTCCGCCATACGCAGTCGCGTCATCACGGGAACACCGGCGGTGGTGAAGAGCGCGGTAGAGCCGCCGCAGACCGCACCCCACGACACAACCCTGCGAAAGGCCGGCTGGGCCTCGTCGGCGATCCGAATACGCGCCCCTCTGCTCTCCTCACGGAAGCCGCTGATACGGGCCTGTTCGGCCACCCGCACCTCGTCCTCGCTCGCTCCTTCGGGCAGCTGCGGCGCCGCCAAGGTGCCGATGACTTGGATCTCGTCGTCATCGATCGCGATGGTCGGGCTGTCCTCGAACCAGGTGGTCGGCACCCGTCCGCTGAACCAGGCACCGATCAGTCGCTCCTGCTCCGGTCCTGATGGCGGCGGCGTCGTGGTCCGGCGCCGGCCTCGTTGGGGGCCTCGGCGGCCCTCGTGCATTCCTTGCGTCATATTACGAGATTACATCATTACGTAAGCGGACGCAAGAGAGCCCGGCTGTCGACGTCGGTCCGTATATGTATCCTTCCGAAACTCAGAGATTTAACGAAAGATGTCGACTTATCCTTCGGAAAACCCTCATGTCAATGGCAACTTGAAACCCAGATGCGAAGGCGTGAAGCCCAGTCGTTCGTAGAACCTGTGGGCGTCGGGCCGTTGCAGGTTCGAGGTCAACTGCACCCTGTAGCAGCCGAGGTCCCGGGCGCGGGAGATTGCAGCGCGGAGGAGCGTGCTGCCCACCCCGCGCCCCCGGCAGTCAGGGTGCACGTGCACGGACTCGATCTCGGCGCACAGCCCGCCCCGGGATTGCAGATGACGGAACACGATCAGTTGGCACACGCCGACGACCTCACCGTGCACCTCGGCAACGAGGACGGCGCCGCCGGCATGGCCGGTCTCCCCCAGTGCCCGTTCGTAGGGGCCGATGTCTGCCGGATTCTCTGCACGTGGCGCTCCGGGGACCGCGCCGAGCGAGAGTAGCTCGAGCACCCTGCGGAGATCGCCCTGCACGCAGGGTCGAACAACGAGCTCCTGTGACGGAGGTCCTTGGAGGTGCGGAGTGTCAGACGTCACGAAGGCCATTGTGGCCCCGTCCGTCAATGCCCGCCTTTGCGCTCCCGGAGCGTGATGGCGCGACGGGGGCAGTCGCGTACAGCCCGCCGCGCCACCGCGACGAGCTCGGGCGGCAGCGGCTTGCCGTCCACGATGGGATAGCCCCACTCGTCGAGAGTGATCGCCTCGGGCAGCAGTTCGGCGCAGAAACCGTAGGCATCGCAGGCCACTGGGTCGATGAGAATCCGTATCACGCGTGGGTCGCCCTCGCCGGGTTCGGAAAACGCAGCTGGGTGGCGCGGTTCCAATATGGACAGGGCACACCTTGGGCGTGGGCCCGCACGTCGGTCGCGAAGACGAGGAGCGCGCTCCGAACCAGGTTGACTGCCCCATCGGGGTGACGGCATGCCCCCCTCCCGTTGACCTCGCGTAGCCGTCGTTCGAGGCGACCCAAGAGATTGGCGTCGACACGCCCACGCGCCAGACGGGTCATGTCGTCGGCGATCGCTGGGAGGCCGTACACGCATGGCCCGCACTGCCCTGCACTCTGGCCCGCCAGGTAGTGCGCAATTCGGGCCGACTCAGAGAGTCCGCATGCTTCCTGGCCGAGCACGATGACAATGCCCACGCCCGCCGTCGCGCCGATGGCACGGAGCGACAGGGATGCATAGGGCGTTGTGAAGTTGTCCTGATCCACCCATGCGCCGCCGTACCCGCCCACAAGGAGAGCCTGGGGCGGCCCGGTCGGCATGGCACGGCTCGCGATGTCGATGAGTGGTGTCCCTCGGTCGACCTCGACGACGCCCGGATGCTCCACGGCGCCCCCGATCGTGACGAGCGAGGTTCCAGGATCCTCCACGAGTCCGTGCGCCCGGAAGGCATCGGGTCCGATCCTGGCGATCATGGCGATATGCGCAAGTGTCTCGGCGTTGTGCACGAGTGCACCCCGGCGGCCCAGACGGAGCGCGGTTCCTTTGTCGGGCCTGAACGACGGGAGTGAGTTCCCAGTCTCCACCCACTGCGCCAGCGCCGACTCCTCGCCGGCGATGAAGCGGTCAGGCGGACGCAACAGTTCTTCGGGTGCGGCGATCGCGTAGCGTGCGGTTGCCCTTTCGGATATCGCGCGGGTCACCGAGGCTGCGATCTGGTCGCGCCCTTCGGGCACGCACACGATGATTCTCCGAGCGCCGCTGGCCCCAGCCAACAGCTGGGCCCCGTCGAGCACCAGATGTGGTGATCGACTCAGGAGCAACTTGTCCTTGTCGCTCGCGGGCTCACCCTCCATGCCGTTAACCAGGATCGTGCTGTCCGGGCCGGCCGCATGCACGACGGCCAGCTTGATCGCGCTCGGAAAGCCGGCGCCCCCCCGGCCGGCCAATCCGGACGCTTCGAGCGCCGAGACGAACGCCTCGCGCCAACCCCGTGCGCTCGCACCCGGAAACGGCAGAGGCCCCAGTGTGTCAACGTGAGATGCAAGGTCCGTGGGATGCCCCAGCAGCCTGTAGCGGCTGGTGGCCGGGAGCGTTTCGCTCGGGCTACCCACGACGCGCTCCCGAACGGTCCCGAGCATTGAGTGCCAGATGCTTCGGCGGTATGCCGGGGACCGCTGCGTGCGTGCGCCGCGCCGACGATTGCAAGGACGCCTCCCGGAGCCGCCAGGCCAGCGCGGCGGCGACGGCGAGAACGCAGACGACACCCAGCGCGATCACCCACGGCTCACGCGCGTCCGTGCCCATCCCGAATGTGTGGGCCAGGGCGATGGGCCAGCTGAGGTAGGCGAGCCAATGCACGGCGCGCCAGATACCCGGTCGCATCCGAGCCCTGAGCAGGCTGGTGACGAACACAGCGATCATGAGGTCGAGGGCGATGGCGCCGAGACCGACCCAGAAGGTGCTGTAAGGGGAGGTGAAGGGGACGACGATAGCGGCCCAACTGATGTCGACATAGGTGTCGATCACGCTCGTCAGCACATGGATCGCGAGGAAGACAACAGCGATCATGGAGACGCGCCGATGGATCTCCTGTTGCGCGAAGCCAGGCCAGTTCCGCGCTTTGGCGCGTGTCGTCGTGATCAACCCGAGCACCATCGTCAAGGTCAACAACGTGAGCGCCATGATGCCGCTGGCGCGGGTGGCATACCACAGCGTGGTGGAGTTCACGATGCCGCTCCGGCCGGCCAGCCGTTGACAAAGAAAACCTCACCGTCGGCACGGACGAGGCGGACCGACTGCTCGAATCTGGTGAGCCTGTCGAGGGCCTGCTCACCCCAGACGACAGCGGCGGTGGTCACAAGGTTCGCCTCGACGCAGCTGGCCCCCGTGGCGGACACCAGTACCCAATACGGCTCGGCGCAGTCCCCTGTTCTCGGGTCGATGATGTGATGGACAACGCGCCCGCCGGCCTGCCATGACCGTACAGAGGTCGCCGAGCTCGCGAGCCCGCCGCGGGTGATGGCGACGACCTGGTCCACGAGCGACGCAGGCGCGCCGGACTCGCGAGCGATACCGATCGACCAGCCATCGGCGGGAGCGGTCCCGGCGACGGCAACGTCTCCACCGAGGCTGACGAGCGCTCCGCCACCGATGAGGTGCGCGATCCGCTTCGCCGCCCGGTCGGCAGCCAGCGCCTTCGCGGTGGCGCCGAGATCGAGCCGCACACCGCGAGGGATGCGGACGGTCCGTTCCGCGGGATTGAGCTGCACGTGCGTGTACCCGGCGACGGAACCAAGTGCTCGAGGCGGCGTCGGCGGACGGGACAGCACGTCGTCGAGATCTGCGTCGTAGCCCAGGGCTGCGAGCGCGTTTCCGACGGTTGGGTCCACCGCGCCGCCGGTGCGAATTGCGGCGCTGACCGAGATCTCGAGCGCCTCGTAGAGCAGATCACTGATGTGGACGGGATGCCCGGACGCATCGTGAACCCGTTGGAGCTCCGAGTCGTCGCGAAAGCGGCTACAGGCCTCGTCGATCGCGTCGAGCTCTGCAGCAAGCTCACGTTGGGCGATGTCGGCTGCGTCGGGGTCCTGCACTACGACCGTGGCAGTAGTGCCGATGGCCCGGAATGACCGAAGGGTCAGCGCTTGCGCCGGCGGATTCACGGTGGCGGTCACCGAGACGTACCCCCCGAGGTCACCGTCGGTCTGGCCTGACTGATGATGGGAGCCGACGAATTTCCAGATGAGGTCCCGTAACCGTTCGAAGAGGAGGAAGACGATCCCACCGGTGTCGTCGTGGTGGTTGCGGAGCCCGACGCGGTCGAGGCGCCAGTCGTCCCTGCTGTTGCGCTGCTACTCGCTCCAGGATGGTCGCGTGCGACGACGATACCGATGGCGATTGTCGCACCAGTCGCCGCCAGCACGGTGCCGCGGGTCAACGAGCGGAGCCGGGATGCGGTTCTCTCCCGCTCGCGAGGTGGGTTCGGTATGTGGCTGGCGGTCACTGGATGGGGAACCTCTGTGTAGGGATGCCCCTATCCCACCACGTTCAACTCGACATGTTCGCAGCGTCCGCTGTGGGCATGCTGAGACAATTGTGCCCCAGAACTGCGGCTAAGAGTCGTCGTCGCCGCTACGATCGCCCGCCCAGGAACATGCGAGCCGAGAGGAGTCGATGTCCCAGGTCAACACGGTGCGAGGTCCCATCGGCGGTACTGATCTCGGTCGCACCCTGATGCACGAGCACATCTTCGTACTGAGCCCCGAGATCGAGAAGCCCTCCGCCGAGTGGGACGAATCGGCCGAGCAGGCTCGGGCGGTGCACAAGCTTCGCGAGCTCAAGGCAGCCGGCATCGACACTCTCGTCGACCTCACGGTCGTTGGGTTGGGCCGCTACGTCCCACGCATCGTGTCGATCGCGGAGCAGGTCCCGGAAATCAACGTCGTGATTGCGACCGGTGTCTACACCTACAACGAGGTCCCCATGTACTTCCACTTCCGCGGTCCTGGGACCATTCTCGGCGGGCCCGAACCGATGGTTGACCTTTTCGTGCGCGAGATCGAGGAGGGGATCGGGGATACCGGGGTGCGCGCGGCGATCCTCAAGTGCGCGTCCGATCGTCCCGGCATCACTCCAGGCGTCGAGCGGGTGTTGCGAGCCGTCGCGCGGGCCCACCGGTCCACGGGTGTGCCGATCACGACGCACACCCCGACACCGCCCGAACCCTGGGGACTCGAGCAGCAGCGGATCTTCAAAGAAGAGGGCGTTGACCTGACCAGAGTGGTCATCGGCCACAGCGGCGGCACCGTCAACACCGACTACCACTTGCGGCTCATCGAGAACGGTTCGTACCTCGGCTTCGATCATTTCGGTCTGCCCGGCATCACGTTGGAAGAGCGTGTCGATGCTGTCGCACGACTGTGCGAACGAGGGTATGCCGAACGACTGGTCCTGTCGCACGACTCCATGTGTTTCGTCGACTGGTTCCCGCGCTCGATCATGAACGCTTCGAATGACTGGCGATGGACCTACATCAGCGACACCGTTCTTCCGTCAATGCGCGCCCGAGGAATCGGTGATAGCGACATTGCCCGCATGCTCGTCGACAACCCTCGCACCATCCTCGAGGGTGGACAGGCCTACTGATGACGCCCTGCCCGCTCCGCTCGCCGTGACGGTGCTTCAAACGGAGCTCATCTCGCAATTGGCCCAGTCGTTCCCCGACGCCGTGGCCTGGCGCAACTTGGCCGACGGCACGGATCTGACACTGGGCACCTGGAACCGGCAGTCCAATCGCCTCGCCCGAGGCCTCCGTGAGTTGGGCGTGCAGCGGGGAGACCGCGTCGGGCTTGTCATAAGCAGCGACGAGCCCCTCGAGTGGCTGGCGTCGTACGTGGCCATCCACAAGGCCCGCGCGGTGGCCGTGCCGCTGCTGACAAGGCTCGGGCCTGCGGAGACGTCGAGCATTCTTCGCCACGCCGGTGCCTCGGTCGTGATGTGCAGCGAGGTAGGACCAGAAATTCGAGCTTCAGTTGCGACCGTCGTGAGTACGAGGCCCGGAGACACGGTGCAATGGCGTGACCTCCTCAGGGTTGACGATGGCGACCTCCCGTCCATGCCGGAGCCCGATGACGTCGCAGACGTCATGTACACATCAGGTACCACAGGCAAGCCCAAAGGCGTGGTCGTCTCGCACGCCAACCTGGTTGCGGTGGACCGCGTCCCCGCCACCTGGCTTGGATTGGGCTTCCTCACTTCATCGCCCTTTGCGACGACCAGTGGATCATTGCTCGTGACCGGTCCGCTCCGCGGCGGCCTCTCGGGATGCTTCCTTCCACGGTTCGATGCGGATCGCTGGATCAGCGCTGTCGAGCTCGAGCGCCCCGTTGGCGCCTTCCTCGTACCAGCCATGGTGGAGCTCATCATCACGAACGCCCGCTTCGACACTGCTGATCTGTCCAGCCTGGCAGCGGTCACTGTCGGAAGCGCGCCGATCGCATCGGCAACACTGCGCCGTTTCGGGGCCCGCGTGCCCAACGCGGATGTCCTCTGCGGCTACGGGATGACGGAGTTCGGTGCCGTCACCGCCATGCCGGTGGGTGACCGTGGCCGACACTTCGGATCGGTCGGGCTCCCCCTTCCTGGTGTCGACGTCCGCATCGTCGGGGCCGACGACGACGCCCCGGGACCAGGGGAGGTGGGTGAGGTCACGATCCGAGGGACGCGGGCGCCGCGCTCGTACTTCGGCGATCACGACTCGACCGAGCGCACCTGGGTAGACGGTTGGCTGCACAGTGGCGACCTCGGTTACCTCGACGACGACGGTCATCTCTGGATCGTGGGCCGCCAGAAGGAGATGATCATCCGCGGCGGCCACAATGTCGTGCCCGGAGAGGTAGAAGCTGCGCTCTACGAACATCCGGCAGTCACAGAAGCTGCAGTCGCAGGGGTCGTCCACCCGGTCCTGGGCGAGGACGTGGCTGCATGGGTCGTGCTCAAAACGAACGCGTCCACCGATGATCTCCGGTCCTTTCTGCTGGACCGCCTGGCCGACTACAAGGTGCCGCGGCGCATTACCGTGGTCGACGCGCTCCCACGCAACGAGAGCGGAAAGGTGCGCAAGTCCGAGCTCGTAGCGGGAGAAACGGAAAGCGGAACGTGACGACCAGTTACACCACGTTGACCGTCGAGGAAATCGACCGCGTCCGACGGATCACGCTGAACCGTCCTGAGCATCACAATCCGTTGACGCCCCGCAGCGTCCGGGAGGTCCTCGGCGCGGTTGACGAAGCGGAGAGCGACGCAGGGGTCAGCGTGGTCATCATCCGGAGCACCGGCCCTTCGTTCTCCTCTGGCTACGGCTTTATCGCCGAAGACACGGATCCGGGTGACTTTGTCCCTCACCATGCGCTGGAGAGCGACGTGTCGGCGATGCTCGCGCTGTCGAGCGGCTGGAGCCGGATCTGGGACTGCGCAGTGCCTGTCATCGCTCAGGTTCAGGGAAATTGCCTGGCCGGCGGTACCGACCTTGCTCTGCACTGTGACTTCGTCGTCGCGGCAGAAGACGCACGCATCGGCTTTCCGCCCGTGCGTTCCATGGGCGTTCCTCCAACGCACATGTGGCTGTACAACGTCGGCCCGCAGTGGACCAAGCGACTGCTCTTGACCGGCGACACCATTTCGGGATCCCAGGCTCGAGAGCTCGGACTGGTCATGGCCACAGCGCCGGCCGATGATCTCGACATCGTCGTCCTCGAGCTCGCCCAGCGGATGGCGCTGATCGGCCGCGACCTGCTCATCGCCAACAAACGCGTGGTCAACATGGGCATCGAGCTGATGGGCCGTTCCCAACTTCAGCGCTTCGCCGCGCTCAACGACGCCATCGGGCATCAGGCGCCTGAAGCCCGGGCATTCTCCGAACGCATAACCCAAGTGGGACTGCGTCAGGCGATACGCGAGCGGGACGCACAGTTCGACTCGCCGCGTCAGCCCGAGAGCTGAGTTTGCGATCGGCCCGCGCGCAGGTCAGACGTCCGTCAAAGCGGTCTCGGTGATGCCGAGCGCACGAAGGGTACGGCCCAGGCCAAGAAACGCCGACAAGCAAATGGTGAGGTCAAAGATCTCGACATCGCTGAACGAGCCACGCAGGCGCTCCACGAAGGCATCGTCGATTCGCGTGTGGTCCGTTGCGAACAGCTCCGCATACTCGACGGCGAGTTGCTCCTGCTCTGACAGCTTGGAGCGGTCGATCGACTCGACGGCGCAGTAAAACTCCTCGTCCAGGCCTTGCGCTCGGACCCTGTCCGCACGAAACGACAGGCAGACAGTGCAGTCGTTGAGTTGGGCAATTCGCATCCGAGCGGCCTCACGCACGCCGACTGGGAGGATGCTCTTGTTGTAGGCAGCGTCGACGAGACGCGTCGCGGCGTTTCCGAGCTCGGGCTGGAGCGACCAGATCTGCACGGCGTCGCCGCCGTCGCCCGGCGGGATGTCGAGACGGGCCATGACTGAACTCTATGCCAGTATGCGAGCCGGGCATGCGGCGGATCGAGGATTGAAGGTCGGCAACAATCGACGTAAGGATGTAACGATGCTGACCCGCTATACGTTTGACTCTGTGCGCTCCTGTGTCTGGGTGAGTGGCCGATCGAGCCTCCACCCGATCAACACGGAGACGCGGGGCATCACCGGCTGGTTCGAAGCATCCTTCCGCGAGGATGGCACGCTGGATCTCGGTGAGCGGGTTGCAGGAGAACTCGAGCTGTCGGTCGAGCGGCTCACCTCCGGGAACCAGCTCTATGACCGTGAGCTCCGAAGGCGGATGGATGCTCGGCGCTATCCCACCATTGAAGGACGGGTAACGCGGATCGTCGCGAACGGTGCCCATCCGAATTACCTCGTGACGGGCGACGTCCTGTTCCACGGGAAGACGCGCAGCTTCGAGCATGGAATGCACATCACGTCGACCGACAACGCAATCGAGTTGAGTGGCGACTACATCTTCGACATCCGCGAGTTCGGAATGAAGCCTCCGAGCATGCTAATGGTACGCGTGTACCCGGAGATCACCGTCCGCGTCGAGCTCCACGGGCTCTGGGACCGATAGCTGGCGCCCTGAGGTTCAGTCGGCCGGCAGCAAGCCTCTCTCGAGCAATGGGATAAGGCCGGCACGGCCATCGCCTGACGCTGTTGCGGCTCCACTCACCCCATCGTGCAGCCATACTTGGTCGCGCCCTTCTCGCTTCGCCCGTAGCAAGGCGTCGTCAGCCCGGCGAAGTGCGGCCTCGAGGTCCTCACCCGGCTCACTTTCGGTGACGCCGAAACTCACGGTGTACTTCGGGAGTCCGCCGACGGTGATGGCAGCATCGAGCTGGGCACGTACGGTGTTCAGCGCTCGCGCGGCGTCGACGGCTGAGCAGTCCGGGAAGGCGATGGCGAACTCCTCTCCGCCATAGCGCGACGCCACGTCGCTGGTCCGGAGCGCATCGCGTAGGACGCGCGCGAACAGCCGCAGCGCGCGATCTCCTGTTTCGTGTCCATAGGTGTCATTGAGGACCTTGAAGTTGTCAAGGTCGGCCATGGCCACCGCAACCGGGTAGAGATGCGGTGGTACCGCGGCCACCCGCTCGGAGAATGACCGACGATTCAGTAGACCGGTCAGGGTGTCCGTCGAAGCCTGCAGCTGCGTCTCGGCCATGACCCTGAGCAAGCCGATGCGGGCCCCGGCCAACTTGGCCAGCGTGGCCAGGTCGTCGACGTCATCGTCGTCCACCTTTGCACCCGGTTCACCTGTGGCGTGAATCACGCCGACCGTGCGGCCCATGATGGAGACCGGCACGCAGAGGGCCGAGAGCCGGCCCTCAGGACGGTTGCGCAACTTCGGGCAGGCGTCGAGCTGGTCGCTGTCGTTGAACGCTTGGATCTGTGCCCGGCGGGCCGCCGGACAGCGATCGGGCGAATCCACGCCGCAGCTCGGTGGCTTGCCCTCGGGGCCGACGGCAGCCATGCGGTGGAGGTGAGCATGACTGTTATCGGCTAAGAGGAGCTCGACGGGAGCCTCTGGCAGCACGCTCGAGAAGGAGCGCTCGATCACTTCAATGACTTCTGGCTCACCTTCGGCCATGTCGAGCGCGTTCGCCAGGCGACTCTCGAAGCGCTGGCGTTGTACCTGGGAATCACGGATCTCGGCCTGACGGTCGGCGTCAGCCATCGCGTTGCTGAGCTCAGCATTCAGTCGGGCGGCATCGGCGACAGCGCTGCTCAGTTCGGCGTTGAGGCTGCGGACTTTTTCGTCGGTGCGTCGCTGCTGGCGTTCGCCCAAGACGACGAGCACGAAGGCCAGAGGGAACATGAAGCCCATGATGATGCCGACCGACACCAAGTCGGCGTAGATCCCCGACGCGACAGCCTGGCCCGCGATCATGCAAGGGACGAAGATCAGCCCGAAGGCGCCAATGGCGATGACGGGGCTGATCAGGCGGAAGCGGGCCGACCGCGCGACTTCCCCCGACCACTCCTCCTCGGTGACCATGTCCCCACCCTCCTTTGGCCTGCCATACACGGTCGTCAATGGGTGTTCCACGTGCGGCTTGACTTCAGGGGTGTCGTCCGACCGAAGGTGGATCTTGAGGGTCTCGGCACATTGCCGTCCGACCAGAAAGCCACCGCGACAACGAGTTGTGGGGGCATTGTGAATCACCCCTTCGAGCACTGAGCCTTCTCCTCGATTGCCCGGGCGTACCAGCTGCACCTCACTAGGGCCATGGGGGCGAGTCTGGGAGGCGGATACTTGGTGGATGGCCGATCCGGACGAACTGTTGGCCGAGGCAGAGGCCACGGCATTCAAGGGATGGGACTTCTCCAAGTTGGGGGACCGGTTGGTACTGGAGCCGCCACACTGGGACTTTGCGGACATCGCCGCGACCGCGGCAGCAAGAGCCACAACCATGCTGGATATGGGGACAGGTGGTGGTGAGTGGCTATCGTCGCTGAGCGCTCGGGCGCCTGTCACCGTGGCGACCGAGAGCTGGCTACCCAACGTTGCGGTCGCAGCCGCGAGGCTGAGCGCCCTGGGTCTACCCGTGGTCTACACGGAGGGCGCACCGGACAATCACCGCCAAGAGCCCGGCAACCCGGCGGGCCGGTTGCCGTTCCGCACCGAGGTGTTCGATCTGGTTACCAATCGTCACGAAAGCTTCCGGGCCGACGAGGTGGCTCGGGTGCTGCGCCCTGACGGTATTTTCCTCACCCAGCAAGCACACTCGGGTTCCGAGCAGTTCTACCGGCTGCTCGGTAGCAAGCCCCGCGAGCTTCAGGAATTCGAGCTCGATATGGCCGTGGCCCAGCTTCGGGACGCCGGTCTAAGTATCGACAAAGCCGATGCAGGGGTCGCGACAACAGTCTTCGCCGACATCGGTGCTCTCGCCTGGTATCTGCGGTCGGTGCCCTGGGCTGTCCCCGACTTCACAGTCAGCACTTACCGGCAGGCGCTCCTTCGGCTTCACGACGGTCCCATCCGGGTTGGCTCCACCAGGTTCTGGCTGCAAGCCCATAAGTAGCGCACCTAGCGGCTGAATCGGGGCAGGCACACTGTTTCTTCGGCGCCCCTGTTCGGCGCCCCCGGCACGATTCGAACGTGCGACACTCGGCGTAGCAGTCCTTTGTCAAGCGCTGGCGAGAGCGGCCCTTGACGATGTCGGACTCGACGATGAAGCTTGACCGTGGGGAACGTCGCCTCGTTTCTCATCTCTACCTGAGCGTGACGTCTTTCGTGCCTCGAGCACTTGAGGGACCTTCCCCCTTTCTTTTTCATCCGCCTGCGTCTGCGGGCTTCTTCGGACACCTTGAAGTGCTCGGCCACGATCACCTTGCCTTCAGCGATGGTGATCGGCCTGCCGTCGAGATCCCCCAAGACGTAGGGCTCCTGGCGCAACAACGTCACCCAGGCCCCGTCCGGCGAGGTGAGCGGCCACCACGCAGACCGCCTTGTTGTGATGCGCTCCTTGCTCGACCATCTGGCCCCGGTATTGGACATGGCTTCGCCCTTGGCGTCGGACTCCTCGGTCTCTGAGGCCTTGGGGGTGAGCACGGTGAAGCGCCGGAACCTCGCCGCCCTCGGGAATCGACTGGGCCGGCGCATGGCGGCCACCAACGTCGGGCCTCCGATGATGCCGACCCCGGGGAGCGAACGGGCTATCTGGCGTTCATCGACGGAGAGGTAGGCCTGCTCTGGAGCCGCCTCGTGGCGGGTGAGTTCGGCCGAGAGGGTCTTGAGAAGCGTGATCTCGGTGGCGATCTCGTCGGCCAGGTCCTCGAAAGCAACGGCCGGGTCGTCGCCATAGAGGTCGACCGCCGAACGGGCGACGCCGACCCAGGCTGCGGCCTTGCGCTGTGCGTACGCGCTTCCGCGCCGCGTCTCCCTTTGGATGCGAGCTGCCAAGTGGGCCTCGCAGACCGTGGGCAGGCGGTGCGGGTTGGCGTAGTGCTCGAGTACGACCCGCTGCGCGTCACGGAATGCGGTATCCATGGCCTCGTCGACACACGGCATCATTTGGCGAGCCAGCTCTCGGATGCGGGTCTTCTGCCGACCGATCTGTCGGACCAGGCGCTCGCAGGCGCGCACACGACGATGGAGCGCAGCGGCCCTCCCCTTGGCCACCTCGAGTGGGAGCAAACAGTCGGGGTCGACAAAGGGCATCTCGCCGAGCGTCAGCGCGTCGATCTGGTTCGTCTTGGCGTGACGCTTGAAGAACTTGCGTAGGTCCGACACCTTGGCCGAAGAGACCCGATGACGGTGTGGCTTCGACTTCTCCTCTCAGGAGCGTGAGCGATTGCACCGGGCCCTCGTGCACGCCCTGCCAAGCCTTCACGGAGTCATTTTCCCCGCCGAAGACTGAGAGTCACATCGGGATCCACCTGTACTAGTTGCGCCCTCCCACCTACCAGGCGATATGAACTCCCCCGCCGGATTCGTGAATCTGCCGTTTCGTGCACGAAAATGACCCCGGCGTTCAAAAAGAATGGACACTCGGAGCACAGTCTCGGTCCGGATCGGTCCGCGCTCAGCCCACCCGGCGCAGGGTGTTGTGGTCTGTGTGAGCGAACGGCTCGTCAAACTCTTTCATCCGGAGCATGGTGACCTCGTCGTAGGACCAGGTGTCCCGGCCCAGCGTGATGGTCACCTCATAGCTCAGGGTGCTGGCGTTCTTGGCTAGGTACTTGTTCTCGCCGATGTTGTACTGGGCCTCTCCGAGCACTGCTTTCAAGCTGAACTCGGTAGCGTCGGTGGCAGCCGTTCCTCCGGCCAGAGCCGTGATGCCGCGGGGGACGACGAAACCCTTCATGACCTCGCCGGTGGCTGGATCCCGTAGCCAATAGCCGACCTCCGTGTGGAAGGGATTCTCCTCGTCGCCCCGCCACATTGCGCTCTTGTAGTCAAGGCCATAGAGATGCTGGTCTCCGTTGTCGACCGGGCCGAAGGGCTTCATCGTGCACTTCTCCAGGTAGGGGCTGTCTAGCACCCTCTCCTCGGAATGTGAGAACGCTGTATCGAGTCCACCCTTTTCACTCTCCCACTCCCCGACAAGCGCTCCCAGTGGTCCCCATTCATCGTCCATGACCGATTCCTATCCACTCGACACGTCATCTGCGAGGAGCCTAGGCCGCAGCGGCTGGTCCACCCAGAGCCGAAAGGGGGCATCCGGCCGAACGGCAGTCCCCACACGATTACTAACGATTGACCTCCGATCGTCAGTACGTCCCTTCCCAGATTCGCTGCGTCGACGAGCCGCGAGGACCTTTGGCCTCTATTCGGCCCGTGTCGGTGGGACCACCATGGTCGAGTGGCTCTTTTAGAGGCAAAAAGAGACAAGACGACGACCGGTCACGTCGCCGCCCAGCGTCCCGTCCGGCATCACCGGGTCCGCAACGCCCTATTGGTGCTGTTGTCGCTGGTCATCCTCTTCGTCGTGGTCTCGGTCGTGCTCACCTTTGAGGGGCGGGCCCGCCCGGTGAGCGTGAGCCAGGCCATCAGCCGCTACCACTCAGACCCCTCGGCCGACCCGGGCACCCACCCACCCCCAGGCGTGTACTCATATCAGGGCACGGGCACTGACAGCTTGAGCCTCCCGCCCCTCTCCCAGGCCGAGGGGCCGACGTTGCCGGGGACCGTCGAGATCAAAACCGATGGGTGCTGGAGCTTCCGCATTGACTACTCCACCAACCACTGGCAGAGCTGGACCTATTGTGCACGCCCCCGCGGCCTTGTGGAGACTGGCGGACTGGTCTGGCAGCGCTGGATGATCGGTCCGATGGCCGAGACCGATCTGTCGACGTTGCGGTGTTCGTTGGCGTTGCTGAGCATCCCGTCGGCGCCCGCCGTCGACAAGGTCTGGCCTGCTCGTTGCACGGGCACGTCGACACAGGTATCTGGCACCTTGGTCACTGTCGGAGCCACCCGCTTTCTCGGCCAGCCGAACCTGACCATCGCCGGGCACAAGATCCCCTCTGTCCACATAGAAGTGCAGTGGACGCTGAGCGGATCACAGGTCGGCACGGAACGCGACGATCTGTGGTACGACGCCCAAACCGGGCTCCCGCTCCAGAACCGCCGGAGCATCCACCTCCGCACCGGAACCCCGTTCGGTCCTTCCACCTACACCGAGAACGGGGAGTTCGTACTCCAGAGCATGACACCAAAGACCTGACCGAAACCGATTACGCCCGGTCCCGGCGCTCGGGGGCACCCCGTGCGATGAGAACCTGCCAAAGGTCCCTATTCGCGTCATGTGCTTGTCGCGACAATTGGGTAGCCACAGATCGGCTGAGTCGCCACAGATCGGCGAATCGAGGCCCAAGAGATGGAGGACCCTATGAACAGCACGGAAACCGGCTCCGGGAGCTCTGATCGCATCATCGAGTCGGTCCAGGACGCCGGGAATAAGGCCCTTGAAGCGGTGCGGAAGTTCCTTGACTCCGTAAACGCTGCTTTTCCCGATGTGAGTGCAGACGGCCCGCGTCAGAAGATCATCGATTCGGCGTTCAAGATGACCGAAGAGCTTGTCGGCACGTCAACTCAGCTCGCGCAGAAGATCGTGAAGGCGAGTCAGGATGCTCTGGGCGAGGCGGACAACGAAGCCGGAAAGTCGTCAAAAAGGAGTTGACGGAGCGAGCGGTCTCCGCGTCATGCGGGGACACTTAGGCGCTTCCGCCCGGGCCGCAGCAGGTTGCACCACCCCCGGATCACCGGATGGGGGTTCAGTTCATGCAGGCGGTCCAGTGCCATCTGCATGGCCGTTGTGATCTCTTCGTAACACGCGGCCACAGTTGCCGCATCGTCTTCTGCATCCGGGCCGTAGCTCGTCCAATCGAGCGGAGGCAAGAACTCGATAACGATCGCCGAGGGCATCGGAAGTGGCGGCGTGAGGATGGTGGTCAGGCCATAGGGGGCAAGGAGGATGGGGAACACTTGTATCCGGAGGCGCTGCAAGCCGAGGGCTTTCGCCAGGCGCTCGCCAC
Organism: uncultured Acidimicrobiaceae bacterium; assembly: GCA_963725895.1. Taxonomy (GTDB): domain Bacteria; phylum Actinomycetota; class Acidimicrobiia; order Acidimicrobiales; family RAAP-2; genus Bog-473. Next base: position 1,734,023 of record CAVSAJ010000001.1, read on the forward strand.
GCGAGACGATGACGATCGCGTCGTGTGACCCGTACGCCACCACCGGCACCACGGGTACGCCTGTACGGAGTGCCAGGCGAACGAACCCCCGATGGTCACCCAGGTCGACCTTGTGGCGTTCAGTCCACGGCCGACACGCCTCCCGGTCGCCGCCCGGGTACACGAGAACCAGGCCACCTTGTGCCAGGCCCTGTTCGGCGGCCTGCCCGCCAGCGGGAATCGCTCCGATGCGGCGCAGGAACGGACCGACGATCGGAATGCCGAACAGTAGGTCGTATCCCATGGCGTACGCTGGCTGGTCGAGGCCCCGTCGTCGGATGATCTCGAGTCCGACCACCCAGGCGTCAGGCATGTAGAAGAGGCCGGAATGGTTCCCGACCACGAGCACTGGACCGCTGGCGGGCAGGTTCACCTGTCCCCGTACCTCGGGTGAGAAGTAGTTCACGTAGCGCGTCACCGCCGAGAGCTCGCGCCGGATGAACTCCGGGTCCCTCTGGAAGAGGGGCTGATCGCGAACGTGGTTCACACGCTCCGACAATCCGCGGAGCAATACAGCCCGGACCCCGCTCGCTTCTTGCGCTTCGGCGGATTCAGTTACACGTTCCGACGGGTCGGCCATAGCTGCTACTGTCTCCTCCTCCTTACCGCTCCTCCTCCAAACTTCGCGCTGTTCGGCGCTTGAGGGAAGGGCCGTTTCGCCGTCCGAATGAGCGGATTCGAACAAGAACGCGTTCTAGTCGCCTCGTTGTCGCGTCACCTGGGTTTGAAAGTGTTCCGGGTTCTCCAGGGAGCCACGGTGGGTGAGATCCAACTCCAGACCACCGCAGGTGCCTTGGAGGATCATGCTCGTCCTCTACCGGTGGTTGCAGCGACAGGGGCAAAACGGATGCCAGCTCCGAGAGGATTCGTTCCAACACCCCAAGCCGATGATTCGATCGGCGCCATCGGGCTTGGGATCAAATTGGGCTAGAACTCTGCGCGGACCGCTGTGCTGACGACGTCGAAGGTCGGCTGTGAGGATGTGCGATCACGCCGCGCCGGTGTCGTGCCGGTAGGCGAAGACGGCCAGTGGTATGAGCGCGGCGGTCCAGCAGGCGAGCACGATCCATCCCTCTGCCGGCCAGTCCCCGTGGAGGCGCGCGGCCGCGCCGGCATGCACGAGCCAGTAGGAAGGCAGCAGCTTGACGACGGTCAGCATCGCTCCGCTGTTGAACAAGCTCCCAAACGCGCCGCCGAAGAGGGCGAAGAAGACGACGAGCCAGCCCATGACTGGCACGAGGGCGTCGGTCGCGATCAGGTGACCCAAGATGAGGCCCATCAAGACGAACGGCACCAAGCCAACAAGAAGCAGGCCGCTCATCTCTAACCACTCCCCTACGTTGAGGCGCACCCCAAGCGTTGCGCCGGCCAGGAAGACCAAGACGAGTGTGGGCAGCACCACGAGGTAGGCGGCGAGCGTCTTCGCGAGGTAGTCGGTGCGGACCCGCAGCGGCGTGATCCGCAACTGCCGGGTCCAGCCCCGAGCGCGGTCGCGCGCGAGACGGGCACCGGGCCCGATGGCGGCGAACATCGCGCCATAGGCCGCCATCCCGGTCATGAAGTAGAGAGGAAAGGAGACGCCCGCGGCGTAGACGAACGCATGGCGGTTGCCCGAAGCGACCGCGTAGTAAACGACGAGTGGAAGCGCCAAAGACAGCGCCCACGTCAGGGGATTGCGGAAGGAGCGAAGGAGCTCGTAGCGCACGTGTGTGGCCGCATTCATTCCCCCGCCTTCTCGGGACGAGGGTCGACCGGCTCGGCTGTCAACTCGAGGAACGCTTCTTCGAGGCTTCCGCCGCGTGCTTCGACGTCGCGCACCTCAGGGAACGTTGCGAACAGTGCCGAGAGTGCCACGTCAGCGTCCGAGCATGAAAGCACCACCGTTTCACCGTGGCGTTCGACGTTCATCACGCCGGGCAGGGCGCGAAGCGACGAGAGGTCGACCGCCGGTAGCGTCGCCCGGACCGTTCGAGACCCCGCCTTCGCCTTGATCTCGGTGGCCGGCCCGTCGGCGACAATGGACCCACGGGCGATGAGCACGATCCGGTCCGCGAACGCATCGGCCTCTTCGAGGTAGTGGGTAGCAAAGACGACGGTCTTTCCTTCTGCAGCAACTCCGCGCATGACCTCCCAGAACTCGTGTCGACCCTCGACGTCGATGCCAGCAGTGGGCTCGTCGAGCACCAAGAGATCGGCATTGGTGACGAGGGCCGTGGCGAAGCGCACCCGCTGCGCTTGTCCGCCAGAGAGCTTCGTCGTCCAACGCTCCGCGAGGTCGCTGAGCCCCGTGCGTCGAAGCACATCCTCGACATCAAGAGGCTGCGGGTAGTACGAGGCAACAAGCGTGAGCAATTCACGAACACGCAGGTGGTCCGGCAGTGACCCGGTCTGGAGCATCCCCCCGACCCAGCCCGATCTGACTGCCTTCACCGGTGGGAGGCCACACACGCTGACCGCTCCGGCATCGGGGTATCGCAGGCCGAGGATCATGTCGATCGTCGTCGTCTTACCTGCTCCGTTCGGTCCGAGAAGTGCGACGGTCTCGCCGGCCTTGATCCGGAGATCGATCCCGCGGACCGCTTGGACCGATCCGTAGGACTTGGTCAAGCCGGTGGCCTCGATTCCGCCGGCCTCGGCGCTGGCGGTGGGGATCGCCAAAGCAAGGCGTTCGGTCATGCCGTGAGTGTATTGACCAATCGACTGCGCAGTAGAGGCACTCGCCGCAGTAGAGGCACTCGCTACGCCCGCCTCGGCAGTGGGTCGCCTGTGACTCTCCAGAGTCCTTGCTGATGACTGCCTCGCCCGTTGACGTGCCGACAACGTGACTTCCCACGGGACGAGAGTTCTTCTCGGCGGTTCTTGACTCGGTTTAAGGCGCGATAAAGGCGCGAGGCGGAGGGCCCGCTTCGCTGGTGCTGAGAAGGTCAGGTGAGAGCGGTGGTCGTTCCTCCCCGAGGGGTGCATCGGGCAGCACACCTATTGCGCAAGGCAGATCGCGCCGTGACAGAACGTCGGTGACGGGAGGGGTGCTCCACTTTGACGCCGTCATATCCAAATGGGACAAGCTAGGAAGGGGCCCAGAATCGGGGCGCGGTGCAGCAACGGGTCAGGGGAACAGGAGGTCACTGGTGAGCGTCATCCCGGTCGAGTTCGACCTCTCCTTTACCGATGACGGCCACAGGCTCGTCTACGACCTCTACGGCTCGTCCGCCGCTCCGCTGATCGTCTACCTGCACGGCTTGCTGATGGACGCAGAGCTCAACCGCGGCATCGCCCAGGCTCTTGCCGAGCAGGGCTACCGGGTCGCACTGCTCGATCTGCTCGGCCACGGACGCAGCGACAAGCCGACCCACGCCTCGACCTATCGAATCGACAGCTACGCGGACCAGGTGATCGCGTTGCTCGACCACCTCGGAGTGAAGAAGGCCGTGCTCGGGGGTATCTCTCTCGGCGCCAACGTCAGCTTGTTCGCGGCGGCCCACTACCCCGAGCGGGTGCAAGCGTTGGTGCTCGAGATGCCAGTGCTCGAGAGGGCCGTTCCTCCCGCCGCGATGGTGTTCGTGCCGATGGTGCTCACCGCCCATTACGGGCGGTGGGTTCTCAAAGTCGCCTCGGGGCTGGTGAGCCGTATCCCCAGGACGCGGTTCGGCCCGCTCAACAGCGTGCTGAACGCGTTTTCGTTGCCCCCGGACGCGACGTCCGCCGTACTGCACGGCGTGCTGGTCGGTCCGGTGGCCCCAACCCAGGAGCAGCGCCGCACCATCGTCGTCCCGACGCTCGTACTGGCTCACCGCAACGATTTCATCCATCCCTTTGACGACGCCGTCGGCCTCGTGGCGCGCATGCCGAACGCAGCGCTCGTCCGCGCGCGGTCACCGTTGGAGCTGCGGCTCCGACCCGGGCGGCTCACGAAGGAGATCGTCGCGTTCCTCTCGGGCGTCGAGGCCCCGCCGGCCAGCCGCCCATCTGACGGTTCCGCTTGACCCTCGGAACACGGTCGGGACCACCTGGGACCACCTGGGACCACCTGGGTGTTGGTCGGCGTTGGGACGATGTCCTTGCCCGGCCGCTCGGCGGTAGGTGTCTCACACTGCCGGCAAACTGGTCTCTTTTGTGGCGCCCCCGGCACGATTCGAACGTGCGACACTCGGTTTAGGAAACCGATGCTCTATCCCCTGAGCTACGGGGGCTCGAGGACACGGCCCTCGGCACAACGCGGCTCCATTGTGCACTACAGCAACGGACCCGGCTCCTGGACGCGCAAACGAGGCTGAGCAGCCATGATGGCTGTTCGTGGCTTCCGGTGCCAGTGGACGCAGCCAAGGCGCCTGGCAGGGACGGGTGTGAGGGTTTCGCGAACAGGACGCGAACAGGAAGAGAGAATGCGCGGCGGGACCTGCGACGGCGGCCTAATGTTTTAGGTGGGTACGCGGCCTCCGGCAGAGGTCGGAGCACGTGCGTTGCGCTTTCGCCGTTCGGCCCGCTGTAGTGGTGCGCGTCCGTGCGCGCCATCCGACCGAAGGAGCAAGCCAATGACGACCCCCCCGCCCTACAAGGTGGCCGACCTCTCCCTGGCCGAATTCGGCCGCAAGGAGATCGAGCTCGCCGAGCACGAGATGCCAGGCCTCATGGCCATGCGCACCGAGTACGCCGCCAGCCAGCCGCTGGCGGGCGCCCGCATCACCGGCTCGCTGCACATGACCGTGCAGACAGCGGTGCTCATCGAGACGCTGACCGCGCTGGGCGCCCGAGTGCGTTGGGCCAGCTGCAACATCTTCTCGACCCAGGACCACGCAGCGGCCGCCGTCGCCGTCGGGCGCGAAGGGACCGCTGACGACCCCAAGGGCATCCCGGTCTTCGCCTGGAAAGGTGAGACGCTCGAGGAATACTGGTGGTGCACCGAGCAAGCGCTGATATGGCCCGGTGAGGGCGGCCCGAACATGATCCTCGACGACGGCGGCGATGCCACACTCCTGGTCCACCAAGGTGTCGAGTTCGAGAAGGCCGGACGTGTACCCGACCCCGCCACGGCCGACTCCGAGGAGTTCGCCGTCGTACTGGCCGTCCTTGGCCGCAGCCTGGCCGAGGACGGGGGCCGCTGGACCTCCATTGCGAACGGGATCAAGGGCGTGACAGAGGAGACGACGACCGGCGTGCACCGGCTCGTGGACATGGCGAAGAAGGGCGAACTGCTCTTCCCCGCCATCAACGTGAACGACTCGGTGACCAAGTCGAAGTTCGACAACAAGTACGGCTGCCGCCACTCGCTGGTGGACGGAATCAACCGGGCCACTGACGTCCTCATCGGCGGCAAGGTCGCAGTCGTGTGTGGCTATGGCGACGTCGGCAAGGGCTGTGCGCAGTCACTTGCGGGCCAGGGTGCCCGCGTCGTGGTCACCGAGGTCGACCCCATCTGCGCGCTGCAGGCTGCCATGGAGGGCTTCCAGGTCACGACCCTCGAGGAGATCCTGCCCGAGGCCGACCTCATCATCACGGCGACCGGAAACCGCGACATCATCACCGCCGCGCACATGGCCGCCATGAAGCACCAGGCGATCGTCGGGAACATCGGGCACTTCGACAACGAGATCGACATGGCGGGCCTGTCCAAGATCGCGGGAATCGAGCGGGTCAACATCAAGCCCCAGGTAGACAAGTGGGTGTTCCCCGACGGTCATGCCGTGATCATCCTTTCCGAGGGACGGCTCTTGAACCTGGGCAACGCGACGGGGCACCCCAGCTTCGTCATGTCCAACTCGTTCACCAACCAGACCATGGCGCAGATCGAGCTGTACACCCAGACCGGACAGTATGTGAACGACGTCTACGTCCTGCCCAAGTACCTCGACGAAAAGGTGGCACGCCTGCACCTCGACGCGCTCGGCGTAAATCTGACGACGTTGCGCCAAGAGCAGGCCGATTACATCGGCGTCCCGGTCGAAGGGCCCTACAAGCCCGACACCTACCGGTACTGAGTCGAGAAAGCACCGGGCCGAGACGGCACCGGTCGTCGTCAGCCCAGCGTGGCGGTGGCGATCACCGTCCCGCTGGGCGACACCACCTCGGCCGTGCGTATGGACTTCGGGTCGACGTGCCGCAGCGGCGAGATCCACGCGCCGTATCCCTTGTCAGCGACGAAGGTCCCGACGTGGTGCGTGACGCCGTCGTTCGTCACCACGACGCAGTTGACCGTGCCACTCGCCGTCGAGTCGTGCAGCATCATCGACATCCAGGGGTCGTCCCCGTTGAAGGTCGCGACGCGGCCCACCCTCTGTCCGCGCTCAATGAGAGGAGCGGAGACGACCTGCGCACGCGCACTCTGGCTCCCGGGAGGAACCGTCGGCGCGGTGGAGGAGGGCAGGCTCAGCCCGAGACCGATCGCCACAGCGGCGACTGCGGCGATCGAAACAACCGCGACTCCCCACCGGCGCGCCCGGACGCGGCGACGCTGGGCCACGTCGCCGGACACACCCATCTTCTCGAAGAGGCGAACCTCGAAACCCATCGGCGGCTCCACGTCCGGCGCGGCCTGCACAATCGTGTCCGCCACCCGCGACAGCTGCTCGAGCTCGTCGGCACAGCGCGGACAAGATTCGATATGGGTCAACGCTTGCGCGCGCTCACGTCCGGTCAGAACACCGAGCGCGAGCTCCGCCAGCTCATCCGAATACTCGGGACAGCCTTCGTTTCTCGTGTCGTCGCTCATCGCTCGTCGCTCACCCCCTCCGCATGCTCGACAGCGGCCCGCATCCGCATGAGGGCCGTCCTGATCCGAGTCTTCGCGGTGCCAAGCGGGATCCCCTCGGACTCGCTGATCTCGAGTGCCGTCCTGCCGTAGACGGCCGCCAGCACCACCGCCCGACGCTGCTCGTCGGGCAGCTGCCCGAGCGCGCCGCGCACGGTGTCGCGGGCATCGCCGCGACGCACGGCGTCCTCGGGGTTGTGCTCATTGCTCAGCAGCGCGGAGGCTGCGAAGTCGTCGGGGTCCGTGGGCACGGCCCGACGCAGCCGCAGCGCGTCGATGGCCAGGTTGCGCGTGATCGTGAGGACCCACGATGCGACGGAACCACGGCGGGGGTCGAAGACTGGAGCGTGGCGCCACACTCTGATCATGGCCTCCTGGGCGACATCTTCGGCCACCCCGGTGTCGCTGGTCATTGAGTAGGCGAGCCCGAACATCCGGCGCTGGTAACGCCGCACGAACGCGACAGCGGCCGATTGGTCACCGAGGGCCATGCCGGCCAGCAGTCCCTCGTCGGACAGCTCGCCCTCGGCCACACGCAATTCTCGCATCCTCAGGTCTACGGTCCGGCGCCCCGTGGGGATTTCTGCTGGTCGGCGCGCCGCGGCACGACCACAGGACGCCCGGGCACAAGCCGGCCAATCCCGGGTCTCCGTTGCGCCGTATCCCCGCCGTACCCATGGCCGCACCCGAGATCAGCCACCTCACGACACACCAACCCGAACGCGTGGAGAATCGGGGGGAGATGCGTTGGTCCCTACTGCTGCGCGGCCCGGGCCGGGTCCGCAGGGCGTCCGGCCTGGCTGCAACCGCCTGCTTCGTTGCGGGCGGCGTTCTGGTGCTGTGCTCCGCGTACGTGCACTTCCATCTCTGGGGCGAGACCGACGGCTATCGCTCCATCCCTACCATCGGGCCGCTCTTCCTTGTGCAATCGATCGCCGGCCTGGTGGTCGGCGTCGGCGTCATCGCCGTACGCCGGGTCTGGGCTGCGCTCATCGGCGCTGGCTTCGGAGTTGCCACTGTGGCCGGGTTCTTGATCTCGGTCGCCTACGGCCTCTTTGGCTTCAAGGAATCCTGGCTCGCGCCCTACGCCAAAGAGGCGTTCCTCATCGAGTTGGTCGCCGTGGTCGTGCTCCTCACTGCCGCGGCGCTCTGCCTCGTCCCGTCGGCTCCCCACACGCACGCCGGCCGTTCCCCTTCCGGCGACCCTGCGTAGGGACCCCACCGGACCGGGCCCGCGTCCCTCTCTCCCGGTGGGCGTGGGTCCGGCTTCGGATCCGACGTCGCTGCCGAGCGCGAGCTCCAGCGGATCGGTCAGCGAAGCCCCGCGAAGAGGTCGTCCTCGGGCACGGGGACACCGGTCGAATCGGTGACGCGGACGAAACTCTCCGAGCTCATGATGCCGGAGAACAACTCCTCTCCCATCTGAAGGAAGACGATGTTCTCGCTCTGACTCGCGTGAGACGCCAGCGACGCGTACTTGCGCTTGGCCACCGAGCTGCAGTCGATCGTGGTCGTGATCAGCTCGTCAGGCGTACCCCAGTTCGGCATGTCCTCGATTTCACCCGGCTCACCGATGCCGTGCTCCGCCAGCATTTGGCGAAAGCCCCGCATCCTCGAGCGCGCCACTGCGGTGTAGTAGAGCTTCGCGGGGATGCCACACTCCTCAATTGCTGCATGCGTCACACGGTTCGCCTGAATGTGGTCGGGGTGCCCGTAGAAGCCGTTCTCGTCATAGGTGACGACGACCTGGGGTTCGTAGCGCCTCATCACGTCGGCCAGACGCCGGGCTGCCTCGTCCACCGGCGTGCGCCAGAAGGCGCCGGGAGCGTCGTTCTGCGGCCACCCCTCCATCCCTGAGTCGTGATAGTCCAAGAGCTCAAGGTGAGAGACGCCGAGCACCTTGCAACTGGCCTCGAGCTCGCGGCGGCGCAGCGGGACCACGACGCGTTCGTCGTGGCCTGGCTCGCCAGGCTTCACGCCGCCGGGGCCGTCGCCCAGTTCGCCGTTCGTGCACGTGACGAGGACCGTCTGTACGTCCTCGTCGCCATAGCGGGCGAGTATGCCGCCGGTGCTGATGGCCTCGTCGTCGGGATGGGCGTGGACCGCCATAAGAGTGAGGGGGCGCTGGGGCATGCGTTGCAGCGTACGGGCCGCCCCCGCCACCCGATTCGCTCTAGCCCGCCGATCTCCTCAGGTCTGCAGGTCCCCTACCGCCGCGGCCAAGCGCTCGAGCACCGGTCGCCAGTCATCGGGCGGCGCCATTGGACGCACGATGAACTTGGAGAAGCCGACGGCCAAGAAGCGCTCGAGCATGGCACGCAAGCCGGCCAGGCCGACCGGGATGATCTGGTCGAGCGGCCGGCCACGCGCGCGGCGGGCCAATGGCGACGACGCCAGCGCGGCTGACGTCGGTCCCTTCAGGGGCGTAGGCGAGGCTCACGCCGAAGTGCTCGGGGCTGACGGCGCGCTCGTGCGCGGCAGCCACCCGCTCGATCTCAGCCTTGCCGGCGGCGGCGTCTTCGGGCGTGCAGAAGGCGGGGATCCACCCGTCGGCCAGGCGCCCGCAGCGATCGAGCGCGGTGGGGAGGTTGCCGCCCAGCCAGACGTCGAAGGGGTCTTGGAGCGGGCGCGGGGAGACCGAGACGCCGGCGAACGTCCCGGCCGGCCCGTCGTGGGTCACCTCTTCCCCAGACCACAACCGTCGCAGCACCGGCAGGGCGTCCTCCATCAGCTCGCCCCGCGTCGCCGTCGGGATCCCGACCGCACTGCTCTCCGCGCCCAGGCCGAGGCCGGGGACGAAGGTGAGGAGGAAGCGCCCGCCCGAGAGGACGTCGAGGGTGGCCACCGCCTTGGCCAGCCACACCAGGTTACGGCCCGGCAGGAGCATGGTCGTGCCGATCTTCAGACCCGGGCACGCACCCGAGACCCAGGCCAGTCCGACGAGAGGGTCGGGCCCGGGGCGCGTCAGCACCTCGGGCAACCACAGCGAGTCGAAGCCCGTCTCGGCGACCGCGCGCCCCACGTCGGCCATGGTGTCGGACCCGACGCTGCCTCCTCCCGCGCTGATGCCGATGCGCACCTTCACTGCGTGTCCTCCCCAGGCGCCGAGGCGAGGGCGTCGATGGCGCGGGCGATACCGCCGTCGTCGACGTCGCGGTGCGTGACGAATCGCATCGTGTCTGGTGCGATGGCGTGCCCCAACACCCCGTGCTCTTCGAGATGTGCCAGCAGCTTGTCGGGCGCAGGATGCGAGAAGGCCACGATGTTGGTGCGGACCGCTGCGGGATCGAGTCCGCACCTGGGCCAGCGCTCGACCACGGCGACCGCGAGCCGTGCCGCTCGTGCATGGTCTTGCGCCAGCCGCGGCACCATCTCGTGCAGCGCGACGAGGCCCGGAGCGGCGAGCACGCCGGCCTGGCGCATGCCGCCGCCGAGACGCTTGCGCGCCAGCCGTCCGTCGGCGATGACGTCCTCGCCACCGGCCAGCAGCGAGCCCACCGGCGCGCAGCAGGCCTTTGGACAGGCAGCACGACACGGTCGTGACCGGAGCCGCCCACTCCCCTGCCGGCACCCCGGTGGCCACCTCCGCGTTGAAGAGACGGGCCCCGTCCATGTGGACCGGCACTGCGCCGGCGGCATCGACGACGGCACGGAGGCCCTCACGGGTCCACGGCGCGCCGGATGCCGCCATGTGCGTGTTCTCGATGCAGACGAGCGAGACCGCGGGCTGATGGTGCTCCGCCGCCTGGCGCGCGTAGCGGACGGCCTCGGCCGCCAGCATCCCGTCGCCGTCGTCGAGTTCGATGAATTGGATCCCCGCGTTCATCGGCGCCGCGCCGTACTCGTAGGCCACGACGTGCTGGCGGCGTCCCGCGACCACCGCGGTCCCGGGTTCGGTCAGCACACGCACCGCAATCTGGTTGGCCATCACACCCGACGGCACGAACAACGCGGCAGGCTTGCCAACCCGCGCGGCGAACGCCTCTTCAAGCGCCCGCACCGTCGGGTCCTCGCCGTAGTCGTCGTCACCGACCTCGGCCTCTGCCATGGCTCGACGCATCGCCGGTGTCGGCTGCGTGACGGTGTCGCTACGCAAGTCGACCACCGTGGGCACGCGGTCAGGTTAACGGTGCCCCGTTATCATCCGGCGGTGGCCAACCCCCCCTCGAACCCCGGTCCCGACGCGCCGCCACCGGAAATCCACGCAAGCATCCACGACCTGCTGGGCGTCGAGGTCCTCGAGGCGAGCCCTGAGCGCGGTCGTCATGCGGCTGCCAGTGAACTGGCGTGTCCATCAGCCCTACGGGATCCTCCATGGAGGCGTATCGGCCCTCCTGGCCGAGTCGGCGGCCAGCTTCGGGGCAGCGCTCGCTGCGGGGCCCGAGCGCAGCGTCGTCGGAATCGAGCTCAATGCCAGCCACCTGCGCTCGGTACGAGACGGCCACCTCACCGCCCAGGCCACCCCGGTGCGGGTCGGGCGCACGATCCAGGTCTGGCGCATCGCCCTCTCTGACGACGACGGACGGGCCATCTGTGAGGCGCGGTGCACACTTTCGGTGCTCGGGGCGCCGGGCGGCGCCACCGGTGCGGTCACTCCATCGGAGCCTCCACCATGACGCTGTCCTGACTCGGATCTCAACCGACTCGGCTGCCGAGGTCGATCCCAATTGGAATAGGCAGGCACCGCGCTGCGGCGTACTATGTCGGTGTGACCCCGGTAGGAAGTGGTTCCCCCCGTACGTCTCTCGGGCTCGTCCTCCCCGCCACCTTGCAGGGAGAACTGGTTCCCGCAGTCGGTAATACCACAGGTAGTACCTCGACCGCCGCCGCGCTCGCAGAGCTGTGTCGGCGGGTCGAGGCAACTGGGGCCGATTCTCTGTGGGCGGTGGATCATCTCTTCTGGCCGCACCCTATTGCCGAGGCCCTCACGACCCTCGCTGTCGCCGCCAGCGCCACGACGGGCCCGACGCTCGGGACCTGCGTGCTCCAGCTGCCCCTGCGCCGCCCGGCCGCCGTGGCCAAGCAGGCCACCTCGCTCCAGCTGCTCTCCGGCGGGCGCTTCGTGCTCGGGCTCGGGGTTGGGAGCCATCGCGACGAGTACGAGCGCGCCGGTGTGGACTTCGGCCGGCGGGGACGGCTTATGGACGAGGGTGTGGCCGAGTTGCGGGCCGCCTGGTCCGGCGCGCCGACCCCCTACGTCCAGGACCCGGTGTCCGCCCCCATTCCGCTGTGGTTCGGGGGCTCGAGCGCAGCGGCCCGTCGCCGAGCCGCTGCCGTGGGGGACGGCTGGGTGCCCCTCTTCGTGGCCCCCGACGAGTACGCCGTGGCACTCGAGGCCTTGCGTAAGGAGACGGCGGCCGCGGGCCGCGACCCCGATGCGGTCGAGCCCGGCGCGGTGGTCTTCGCTCGTGTCGGGGACGACGACGACGCACCCGCGCGTGGAGCGGCGTGGCTGTCGCACCTCTACCGCCTCCCGCCCAAGGCGTTCCGACGGCACCTGGTGGCCGGTTCGCCCGACACCTGTGCCACTGCGCTGACCCGCTATGCCGAGGCCGGAGCGCGCCACATCGTCGTCATGGTGGCCGGCACGCCCGCCGTCGAGCATTTCGCCTTGCTCCGTGCCGCGTTCGCCGGCACGGCGCAGCCGGCGCTGGCAGGGGTCCCGGCATGAGCGGCACCGACGTCGCCATCGTCGGGACCGGCATGACCGACATGGGCCGGCGCGACCAGTCGCCCGACACCATGGCCTACGAGGTCGCGCACGAGGCACTCGGCGATGCCGGAGTGTCCCCCGACGAGCTCGGCCTCGTCATCGTGGGCAACGCCATGGGCGGTCGGTTGAGCGACCAAGGCTGCATGCGCGGCCAGAGCTGGCTACGCAAGGCCGGTCTCAACGAGGCGGCCATCATCAACGTCGACAACTCGTGCGCGGGCGGGAGCTCGGCGCTGCACCTGGCCACCATGGCGGCGACGGTGCAGGACCGGCCGGTCCTCGCGCTCGGCGTCGAGAAGATGTGGACCGGTGACCGTGCCGAAACGATCGCGGGCATTGAAGATGGTCTGCCGGCCGAGTACCGACACGATCTGCACGACCAGCGCCATGCCGACGAGAATCCCGCCGGCAGCATTTTGATGGGCCTCAACAACGCTTGGGCGCAGCGCCTCATGGCCGAGGCGGGCGCGACGGTGCGCCAGATCGCCTCGGCCGCCGTGAAGGCGTTCAACCACGCGTCGCGCAACCCTTTGGCCCAGTTCCAGCGCAGTGTCTCCGTGGACGAAGTACTCGGCTCCCCCCAGGTAGCAGGCGTGCTGACCCGGCTGATGTGCAGCTCGTTCACCGACGGTGCGGCGGCAATGGTGCTGGCCGGTCCCGCAGTCTCGGCGCCCACCTCGGCACCCCGTATCATCGGCTCGGTGGCGCGCTCGGGCAACGGTCTCCTCGACTACCACGACCGCCTGACTCAGGTCGCGGAGGCGGCCTGGGAGGTGTTCGGCTTCGGACCCCAGGACACCGACCTCCTCGAGTTGCACGACGCCACGGCGGCCGAGGAGCTCTACGCGCTCGAGTCGCTCGGGTTTTTCGCTCAGGGTGAGGCCGGACCCGCCACCGAGTCCGGCCTCACGAGCGTCGACACGCCCGGCCTCGTCGTGAACCCGAGCGGCGGCCTGGTGGGCCGCGGGCATCCGCTGGGCGCGACCGGGCTGGCCCAGGTCGTCGAGCTGGCCACCCAGTTCCGGGGTCGCGCCGGCGCTCGTCAGGTCGACGGAGTCCGCACGGGCGTCGCCATCAACACCGGGGGGATCATTTACGGAGACGCCGGGTTCGTCGGGATCCACGCCGTCCGTGCCGGGTCCGCCGCGTGAGGGGAATCCGGATCACAGGTTGGGGGATCGCCGTACCGGACAAGATCGTCACCAACGCCGACTTGGCCGTGACGCTCGATACGAGCGACGAGTGGATCGTCGAGCGCACCGGCATCAAGGAGCGCCACATCGGCGGCACCACGTCGGGCCTCGCAATCGAGGCGGCCCACGAGGCGCTCGCCCGTGCAGGACGCAGCGCGGCCGAGATCGACAACCTCGTGCTGGCCACCACGACGCCGGACTGCGTCGTGCCGGGAACCGCACCGACCGTGCAACACGGCATCGGTATGCGCGGCGGCGCGTTCGACCTCAACGCGGCGTGCTCGGGCTTCGTCTACGGCCTCGTCACGGTGGCGGGCCTGATCGCGATCGGCTCGGGCCCGGTGCTCCTTATCGGCTCCGAGACCCTCTCGCGCATCACTGACATGGACGACCGCAAGATCGCGGTGATCGTGGCGGACGGCGCCGGCGCCGTGGTGATTGAGCCGGTCGAGGGGCCGGGCAGTCTGCTGAGTTGGAACTTGAACTCGGACGGCTCGCTCAAGCATCTCCTCAAGTGCGAGCACGGCGGAACGCTCTTCATGGATGGGAAAGAGGTGTTCCGCCGGGCCGTCCGCGTCGTGGTCGAGTCGGCCGAGCGGGCGATGGCCGACGCCGGTATCAGAGCCGACGACATCACCTTGATGGTGCCGCACCAGGCCAATCTTCGGATCATCCAGGCGGCCTGCCAACGCCTGGGGATCCCCGAGGAGCGGACCGCCGTTGTCATCGACCGCTACGGCAACACCTCTTCGGCGTCCATCCCGCTCGCGCTCCACGACGCCATTGAGTGCGACCGCGTCCACGACGGTGACACCCTCCTGCTGACCGGCTTCGGTGGCGGTATGACCTGGGCGAGCGCCGTCTTGCGCTGGAGCGCCTGACCGTGGCGCCGGGCGAGGCGGACCTGGCGCTCGTCATCCTCGCCGCGGGCCGCGCCAAGCGGTATGGCGGCTGTAAGCCACTGGCGCCAGTCGGTACCCACGGAGAGGCTGTGATCGACCTCGTGGCCTCCGACGCGCTCGACGCCGGCTTCACCACCGTCGTCTTGGTGCTCGGGCCGAGCACCGGCCCGGCCATTCGCTATCACGTCGAGCACACGTGGCCTGAGGCCGTCGACGTGCGCTTCGCCACCCAACCGGTGCCGCTCGGCACCGTCAACGCCGTGCTCAGCGCCTCGGATCACGTTGGTGACGCGCCGTACGCAGTGGGCAACGCGGACGACGTCTACGGCCGCGAGGCCTGTGCGCTCCTGGTGACACATCTGTGCGCGCACGGCGACACCAACGCGCTGGTGGGCTTCCGGCTCGCAGACGCGGTCATCGGCTTCTCGCCAGTCACACGCGGCATCTGCCGGGTCGACGCCGACGGGAACCTCCTGGGCGTCGACGAGCGGCGCCAGGTCACGGCCTCGTCCGACGGCGGCTTCCTGGCCGGCGACGGGCGCCAGCCCGAACTGCTCCCGGGCGACGCCCGGGTCTCCATGAACCTGTGGGGCTTCACGCCGGCATTCCACAAGACGCTCCAGGCGGCCATGGAGGCTGCCGCGGACGCCTCCGAAGAGTCGGAGGTTCTCTTGCCCGAGGTCGTGGCCCAGTCGCTGGGCTCCAATCCCTTCACCGTGCTCCCCGGGGCCGGCCGGTGCGTCGGCGTGACCCATCCCAGCGACCTCTCCTTGGTCCAGGCGGAGCTGAACCGCCAGGTGGCGGCGGGCGAGCGCCCCGCACGCCTCTGGACGTCGCTCCGCTAGGCGCACACCACAGACTCAATCTGAAATCTGAGCCCCTGGGGCGCAGGGATTGCGCTCCACCGCCGTTACCGGTACGTGGGGAATGGAGCGGCGTACCGCAGCCCAGACGCGACGCAACCCCGAGTAACCGTTCGGCCGAAGCCTCACGTGCTCCTCGGGGCCACGTCGACGATGTCCCGCTGGCATCGCGCCGGGGTCGTGTCGGACAACCCCCGCCCGAGCCGGCCACGTCGGCTCCAGGGAAGCCACCGTGACGCACCACGGACCATCGCAGTGCGGATCCTCCAACCCACTCCGGGCGCGTCCCCCTCGCGGGGTTCGCTCCCATCCCTCGATCTCGCCTTGCAGCGTTCTCTCGGCTTCCCTCTGTTCCGCCTTGCGGCTTCCCTTCGGGCTTCCCTCGCTCCTACCTTTCGGTGCTCGCTTGAGGTTCGGCGGGCTGTCGTCTCCGAACTGGAGACAGGTTGCGCTTCTCGCAACACGAGGTCAATGGGCATTCGCGAAATCCACCCGTTCTCCCCATCTTTCTTCGGGTCATCCCCAAGTGCTGACCCCGAAATCCCCAGCTCTTCCCCATGCGGGCTCGGATGAGAAGCCGTCGCGCCACCATCGCGTGCGCCGCCGTCGGAGTGGCGATGACCCTGGGGCTTGCAGCCGTCCTGGGGGTCGGCGCGCTCGGCGCCGGCGCCCGCTCGGCTCAGGAGTCCGAGGTCTCACCCGACGACTACCTCTCGACCGGTGCGCTCGGAGCCGCCGCCGGCGACGCCGCTCTCGGCTTGCGTACTCCGTACTTCGAACCGCCCGCACTGAGCGACGCGGCAACGCCCGGCTTCACCATCAACTCGGGGGCGGACCAACCCGATCCCTTCATGATCCAAGAGGGTGGCCGCTACTACCTCTTCACCTCGCAGGACAAGGTGCCCCAGAACGTGCCGGTGCGCTCGGGCAACGCCGTCGGCCAGTGGGGTGCGCCGAGCGATGCACTGCCAGTTCCGCCTGCATGGGCCGCACCCGGTGTCATGTGGGCGCCCGACGTGGCCCAGTTCGGCTCCCACTACATGCTCTACTTCACATCGCAGCTGGCCGGCGTGTCCCCGCCGACCGTGTGCATCGGCGACGCCATCAGCACCGCCATCGCGGGGCCCTATCTCGCCGCACCGTCGCCCTTCATCTGCCAGCAGTCCCTCGGCGGCTCCATCGACCCCCGGGTCTTCGTCGACGCCGACGGGCAGCCCTACATGGTGTGGAAGTCCGACCAGAACGCCCGGTCCGACACGACGAACACCCAGATCTACTCCCAGCGCCTCAGTGCCGACGGCATGGGCCTGGTCGGGCAAGCAACCGTGATCTTCGTCCCTGACGAGGCCTGGCAGGGCCACATCGTGGAGGCACCGCAGCTCGTCTTGGTCCGCGGCGCCTACTGGCTCTTCTACTCCGGGGGCTGGTTCAACCAGCCGGCGTACTCGATCGGGGCCGCCCCCTGCGCAGGCCCGCTCGGCCCGTGCATCGACACCTCGGCGTCCCCGCTCCTCGCCTCCAACGCGCAGGGCCAGGGCCCTGGGGAAGAATCGGTGTTCTCCAACGACGCCGGCATGTGGCTTCTCTACACGCCCTTCAACTCCACCCTCCCCCTTCCCGGGCCGCCTCGCCCCGTCGCCATGGCCCACCTCGGGTTCGGCCCGAACGGGCCGTATCTCGCAGCGCCGCTCGAGGTCGGCGGTAGCGCCTGAGTCAGTCGCTGCCGGGTCTGTCATCGCAGCGTCTGTCGCTGCTGGGTCTGTCATCGCAGCGTCGGCAGCAGCGGATGAACGGCGGCGCGAGCGGATTTGCCCCGCAGACGAGATCGACAAAATATGCTCCGTCGCATGCAGCTGAGCCCGGAGTGCGCGCGCGTGTTGGGCTCGCTGGCGGAGAAGAGCCTGGCGACACCACAGCAGTACCCCCTCACCGTCAACGCCCTGCAGTCCGCCTGCAACCAGACCTCGAACAGGGAACCAGTCGTCAGCTATGACGAGACGACGGTGATCACGGCCCTCGAGGAGCTCAAGGGGCAGCGACTGGTCCGCTTCGTCTTGCCCTCGCACGGCCGCTCAGTGATGCGTTACCGGCAGGTGCTCGATGAGGCGCTCGGACTCGACGACCGCCAATGTGCCGTCTTGGCCGTTCTCCTTCTCCGAGGACCGCAGACGGTTGGTGAGCTGCGTATCCGGACCGAGCGGATGGCGCGCTTCGAAGGGCTCAGCGAGATCGAACACGAACTGGACCTCCTGGGCTCAATCGACGAGCCCCTCGTGCGCAACGTCGGCCGACGGCCCGGGCAAAAGGAAGAGCGCTGGGCCACACTGCTGACCGCCGCCGCGGACCCCGATCAGCTCTCGCCGTCGGGCGCCGCCTCCACCGCCGCCGCCACACCGATGGCACCCGCGCCGCTCACCCATGTAGGCGATGCCCAGGCCGCCCTCCGCGATGCCGTCGGTGGCGTGCGTGCAGAATTGGCCCAGCTCCAGGCCGAGGTCGCCGACATCCGACGCACGTTGGACGAACTGCGGGAGAACCTCGGGGGTTGAGCGACGCGCCCCGGTCGACCTCCTAGAGCGGCGTGACGTACGCGCCGGAGATCCCGCCGTCGACCAGGAACGTCGACGCCGTGATGAAAGACGAGTCGTCGCTGGCCAAGAAAGCCGCCGCCGCTGCGATCTCCGAGGCCTCACCGAAGCGGCCCATGGGGATGTGCACCAGACGCCGGGCGGCGCGCTCGGGATCCTTGGCGAAGAGCTCTCGAAGCAGCGGCGTGTTCACTGGTCCGGGACACAGCGCGTTCACCCGCACGCCCTGGCGGGCGAACTGCACGCCGAGCTCACGCGACATCGAAAGCACGCCGCCCTTGGAGGCCGTGTAGCTGACCTGGCTCGTGGCCGCTCCCATCACCGCCACGAACGACGCCGTGTTGATGATCGAGCCCTTGCCGCGCGCCAGGAGGTGGGGCAACGCGTGCTTGCAGCACAGGTAGACCGAGGTGAGGTTGACCCGCTGCACGCGCTCCCATGCCTCGAGCCCGGTGTCGAGAATGGAGTCGTCGTCGGGCGGGCTGATGCCGGCGTTGTGACAGCAGACGTCGATCCCGCCGTAGCGGCCGGCCACCTCGCCGTACAGGCCCTCGACCTCGTCGGAGGACGCGACGTCGGCTCGCACGAACATGCCACCGATCGCAGCGGCGACCGCGCCGCCGGCGTCCTCGTCGAGGTCGACCACCGCTATCTGCGCGCCCTCGGCCGCCAAGCGCTCGCACATGGCTCGGCCGATCCCGCTGGCCCCGCCGGTGACGACACAGACCCGCCCTTCGAGACGGCGGGCGTACGGGGGGGTGGTCGTGGTGGTGTCGCTCATGGCTTTCCTCCGTGCGGGGGCGCGGCGCCCCTACTCCGAGCTGATGAAGACGTTCTTCACGTCGCTGAACGCCTCGAGCGCGTCGGGTCCGAGCTCGCGGCCGATACCCGACTGCTTCACGCCGCCGAAGGGCGTCCAGTAGCGCACCGAGGAGTGCGAGTTGACCGACAGCGTCCCCGTCTCGACGGTGCGCGGCGACGCGCAATGCGCGCCCGACGTCGCGGGTCCACAGCGACCCTGACAGGCCGTAGGGCGTGTCGTTGGCCAGGCGGACCGC
Source organism: uncultured Acidimicrobiaceae bacterium (assembly GCA_963725895.1). Taxonomy (GTDB): domain Bacteria; phylum Actinomycetota; class Acidimicrobiia; order Acidimicrobiales; family RAAP-2; genus Bog-473. The sequence continues at coordinate 1,753,124 of CAVSAJ010000001.1, forward strand.
GTCCCCCTCGTCCTCGAAGGGGATGACGACGACCACCGGCCCGAAGATCTCCTCGACCGCGGCGCGGTCGGCCGGGTCCACGGGTGCGAGCACGGTCGGGGGGAACCAATTTCCCGGGCCGTCGGGGCACGCGCCCCGAACGGCCACCGGGGAGCCCTCGGGCACGAAGGAGGCGACGGTGTCGAGGTGGTCCGCCGAGATCAGCGGACCCATCTCGGTCGTCTCCTGTGTCGGATCCCCCACGCTAACCCCCTTGACCGCGGGTTCGAGCAGGGTCATGAACCGCTCGTACACGGCGCGCTCCACCAAGATGCGCGAGCGCGCGCAGCAGTCCTGGCCCGCGTTGTCGAACACGCCGTTGGGCGCGCGGGCGGCCGCCAGCTCGAGGTCCGCGTCGGCGAACACGATGTTCGCGCTCTTGCCGCCGAGCTCGAGGGTCACGCGCTTGACCTGCTGCGCGCAACCAGCCATGACCGAACGCCCCACCTCGGTTGACCCCGTGAAGCAGATCTTTCGCACGGCGGGGTGGTCCACGAACCGCTGCCCCACGACACTCCCCTTGCCCGGCAGGATCTGCAACACGCCCTCGGGCAGTCCCGCTTCGAGCGCCAGCTCGCCGATACGCAGCGCGCTGAGCGGCGTGAGCTCGGCCGGCTTGAGCACGACGGTGTTGCCTGCTGCCAGCGCCGGGGCGAACCCCCAGCCGGCGATGGTCATCGGGAAGTTCCAGGGCACGATGACGCCCACGACGCCCAGCGGCTCGTAGAAGGTGACGTCGATCCCTCCGGGCACCGGGATCTGCTTGCCGCTGTGGCGCTCGGGCGCAGCAGCATAGAACTCGATCACGTCGCGCACGTTGCCCGCCTCCCAGCGCGCACTGCCGATGACGTGGCCGGCGTTGGCAACCTCGAGCCCGGCGAGCTCGTCGAGGTGGGCATCGATGGCGGCAGCGAATCGCCGCAAGAGCCGGGCCCGGTCGCCGGGCGTCACGGCGCGCCACGGGTCGAAGGCGTCGGCGCCTCGCGCGATGGCGGCGTCGGTCTCCTCGGCCGTGAGCCCCTCGATCTTCGCCAGGATCTCTCCGGTAGCCGGATTGCGCACGTCCATTCCGTGATCTTTGCCGATCAGCCGCGAGGGCGTGCGCTGGGCACCGGGGCAATGCACGGGACGCCGGTACAGTGCGGGGCCGTGCCCGAGACCTCATCGCCCCCGACGACCGTCCAGTTCAACTTGGCCAAGGTCTTCGACGTCCTCGTCGAGAGCCTGGCCGATCGCGAGGCCATCGTCTGGCGCGACCGCCGGCTCAGCTACAGCGACGTCGCCGACCGCTCCAAGCGGCTTGCGGCGTACCTGCACTCGAAGGGGTTGGGCGTGCACCGCGAGAGGGACGAATTGGCGAGCTGGGAATCGGGCCAAGACCACGTGGCACTCGCCCTCTACAACGGGAACGAGTACCTCGAGGGGATGCTCGGCGCGTATCGAGCCCGCGTGGCTCCCTTCAACGTCAACTACCGCTACGTCGGCGAGGAATTGCGCTACCTGCTCAATGACGCTCGGCCGCGCGCCATGATCCTGCACTCGTCGCTGGCCCCCACGCTGGCCGAGGTGCTGCCCACCCTCGACGCTCCCCCGGACGTGTTGCTCCAGGTCGGGGACGAGCCGGGGCACGGCCTCCTCCCTGGGGCGGTCTGGTACGAGGAGGCATTGGCCGCATCCTCACCAGACGGCGCGCCGGTGGACCCCTCCCCCGACGACCTCTACATCTTGTACACCGGCGGCACGACCGGCATGCCCAAGGGCGTGCTCTGGCGCCAGCACGACATCTTCATGGCCGCGATGGGCGGGCGGAAGGTCGGCACCTGGGAGGTCGTGACGAGTTACGAGGACATCACGACCCGCCTCGACGACGGCGTCCCGCTTCGCATCATGATCCTGCCGCCGCTGATGCACGGCGCCGCGCAGTGGGCAGCCTTCATGATGTGGGCGCAGGGATCCACGCTCGTGTTCCCCGACGAGACTCATCGCATCGACCCCGACGACGTGTGGTCGGTGGTGGAGCGCGAGAAGGCCAACACCATGACCCTCGTCGGCGACGCGGTCTTCCGGCCGCTCCTCCAACAGCTCGACAAGAAGTCCTACGACCTCTCCTCCTTCTTCGCCGTGGGCAACGGCGGCGCGCCCCTCACGCCCGCCGTGCGAGCCCTCGCACTCGAGCGAATCCCCAACCTCGTGATTTCCGACTCGGCCGGTGCCTCGGAGACCGGGGCGCAGATGCACGTCACCTCGGTCGACGACGTCGAGGTCGGGACGTTCCTGCCGGGCCCGGGGACGGTCGTGGTCGACGAAACCTTTGTCCGCGTGCTCGAGCCCGGGCACGACGGCAACGGCTGGCTGGCCCAGACCGGGAGCGTGCCCCTCGGGTATCTCGGTGACGAGGCGAAGACGGCGCGCACGTTCCCTGTGATCGACGGCGTCCGCTACTCCATCCCAGGGGACCGGGCGCGGGTGCTGGCGAACGGTGAGATCCAGCTTCTGGGCCGCGACTCGGTGACAGTCAACTCCGGCGGCGAGAAGATCTTCGTCGAGGAGGTCGAGCGCGCGATCGCCGGTCACCCAGCCGTCGCCGACGTCGTCGTCACGGGCCGTCCGTCCGAGCGGTGGGGGTCAGAGGTCGTGGCCGTGGTGCAGTTGGCCGACACGGCGACCGGCGACGGCGACGCCGACGCCGACACCGACGCCGACCGAGCCGCCTCCATCGTGGAGCACGCGTCGGCGCACATCGCGCGCTTCAAGCTTCCGAAGGACGTCGTGTTCGTCGAGCGGATCGTCCGCTCGCCCTCGGGCAAGGCGGACTATCGCTGGGCCGCCGAGACCGCCGTCAAGGCACAGGGAGCCTGACCCGGCGATGCCCGGTGTCGTGCTCACGACACCGCGGCTTGTGCTGCGACCGTTCACCGACGTGGACCGGGCACCCTTCTTCGAGCTGAACACGCATCCCGCCGTGGTCGAGTCGCTGGGCTCGGCACCGACACGGGCCGAGAGCGACGCCATGGTGGACCGCTACGCGGCCGAGCTCGACCGTGAGGGCTGGGGCTTCTGGGCGGTCGAGGTGCCGGGCGAGGCCGGCCGGCAGGAATCCGGCGGCCTCGGCTTCACGCCCTTCGTCGGCCTGATCGGCCTGCACCGGGTCAACGCGGCCCTCCCGTGCGCGCCGGCCGTCGAGGTCGGATGGCGCCTGCATCCCGAGCACTGGGGTCATGGCTATGCCACCGAAGGGGCGTGGGCGTCCTTGCGGCACGGCTTCGACGCAGGTGGCCTCACTCAGATCGTGGCCTTCACCACCACGCTCAACCGGCGCTCGCAGGCCGTCATGACCCGCCTCGGCATGGTGCACGACGCAGACGGGGACTTCGACCACCCCGGGCTGCCCGATGGCAGCCCGCTGCGCCGCCACGTCCTGTACCGCATCACAAGGTCACAGCTGGCCCCTACGGTGGCACCGTGAACGGCGACGTCACACGTTGCGAGTGGGCAGGCAGCGACCCCGAGATGGTGACCTACCACGACACCGAATGGGGCGTGCCGGTACACGAGGACCCCGTCCACTTCGAGTTCCTCGTGCTCGAAGGCGCACAGGCCGGGCTGAGCTGGTCCACGATCCTGAAGCGCCGCGCCGGCTACCGCAAGGCCTTTGCCGGGTTCGACGTCGCCAAGGTCGCCCGCTTCACGCCCGCCCGGGTCGAAAAGCTGTTGGCGGATCCCGGCATCATCCGCAACCGGGCCAAGGTGGAGGCGACGGTCCGGAACGCGCGCGCGTTCCTCGCCGTCCAAGAGGAGTTCGGCTCCTTCGACGCCTACATGTGGGGGTTCGTCGGTGGCCGGCCGATCGTCAACAGATGGCGGCGCATGAGCCAGCTGCCTGCGATCTCACCCGAATCCGACGCGCTGAGCAAAGACCTGCGCCGGCGCGGCTTCGGATTCGTCGGCCCCACCATCGTCTATGCCCACCTCCAAGCGGCCGGCCTCATCAACGACCACGTCGTGGGCTGCTTCCGCTACGCCGAGCTCACAACCGAGGCCCACTGACGTCCAGGCGTCGGCACATGACGATGCGGGTCCCGCCCTCCCCCATGACGGGCTCTTCGGGTGCGAGCCCGTGCCCAATGAGCCAGTCATCGGCCGGACCGACCTCGTCGAAGCCTTCCGACGCGTAGAAGGGCCCGTTCCAAGGGACGTCGCGGTAGGTGACGAGTGTGAGTTCCGCGTAACCGGCGGCACCGGCCCACTCGATGGCGGCGCGGAGCAAGGCGCGCCCGACGCCCCGTCTCGCGTGGCCCGGATGCACCGACAGCTGCTCGAGGTGCGCGGTCGTCCCCACGGCGTCGATGCGACAGAAACCACGCGGTGGGTCTCCTGCGACGAGCACCACGAGCGCGGCGGCGAACTCCTCGACGGTGCCCGGACCGGGGAGCGGGCCGATGCCGAGCGGAGCAAAGAGCGTGTCGGCAGCCTGCTCGATACCCGCCAAGAGCGCGAGCTCGTCGTCGCGAACGGGGCGGATCACCGGCTGCATCGGGGTTTCGAGTTCGGGGGCGGTCTCAGGCTGAGGTCTCTCCGGTGTCGATGCACCGTCCCGAAAACCACCCTCTGTGGCGGAGGATATCGGGCACGGGCCGCTCGCGGCAGAGAAGCCGCCTCGGCATCCGGCAGACCCATGGCGATCTACGGCAGGATCAGGCCATGCCAGACGACGAGGGTTGGGTGCGAGTCGGGTCGGTGAGCGTGGAATCGGGTCGATGCCTGGTGGTCGACCCCGCCTATCTCCGAGACGGTTTCTCCGGCGCAGAGGAGGTCGACGCGGCCATCACGGCCGCCGAATCGGCGCCGTCCGGGGCGGCACCACTGAGTGCGACCGAAGGCGTCGAGATCGGCGCCGTCGTCGGAACGGTGTTCGGCGACGACGTCTACCCCGTCGAAGTCAGGTACGAGACCGAGGGAGGCGTCCCGCGCGTCGCCGAACTCCGGGTGCGCTTCGTCGCCGGCCCCCGGGTGGGGTGGTAGGCGGCTCCGCCGTACGGCGGCGGTAGCCTCTCGCCCCGTGCGCGCCGTCGTCTGCAACGAACTCGGGCCGCCCTCCTTGTTGCGCATCGAGGAACGGCCCGACACTCCGCCCGGACCGGGACAGATTGCCGTCGACGTCGAGGCGGCCGGCGTCAACTACGTCGACGCGCTGTTCGTGGCCGGGCAGTACCAGATCAAGCCGGCGGTGCCCTTCGTGCCGGGGACCGAGTCAGCCGGACGGGTGGTGGCACTGGACGAATCCGCCTCTGAGTCTGGCTTCGCGGTCGGTCAGCGGGTCCTGGTCTCGGCGGGGCTCGGCGGCTTCGCCAGTCGCGTCGTCGCGTCCACATCGTCGGTGACCGCGCTCCCCGACCGCCTCGACGCTCCGCGCGCGGCGACGTTCACCCAGAGCTACAGCACCTCCCTGTTCGCACTGCGCACACGCGCCCAGGCCCAGCCGGGCGAGTCGGTGCTCGTCTTGGGGGCGGGCGGTGGCGTCGGCCTCGCCGCCATCGGTGTGGCCCGTGCGCTCGGCTGCCGGGTGCTCGGCGTGGCCTCGACCGCCGAGAAGCGCGCCGCCGCCGTGGCCGCGGGAGCCGAGGCGGCGCTCGACCCCGCCGTCGAGCCCGTCAAGGACGCGGCACGAGCATGGGCCGGCGGCACCGGCGTGGACCTGGTGGTCGACCCCGTCGGCGGCGACCTGGCCGAGCCATCGCTGCGCGCACTCGGTGACCGCGGCCGCTACCTGGTGATCGGCTTCGCGGCCGGCTCGATCCCGTCGATCCCGCTCAACCAGGTCCTGCTCCGCAACCGGACGGTCGTCGGCATCGACTGGGGCATCTGGGCCATGCAACACGCGGACGAGCAGCGTGCCCTTTTAGTCGATCTGCTGGCGATGGTCTCCGACGGGACCCTGGACCCCGTCCATCCGGTGCAGTACCCCCTCGACGACGTGGCCCGCGCGCTCGAAGATCTGCTCGGTCGGCGCACCGTCGGCAAGATCGCGCTGATTCCCTGACGGCGGCTGGTGCGGCTGGTGCGGCTGGTGCGGCTGGGCCGCGCCGGCACGCGCACGCGCCATCGTGCCGGTGCGTCTTGGGGGTCAGGGCGTGACCAGGCGCAAGGGGAAGCTGAAGTGCGTGTCGTCGACGACGAGCCGGTAGCGGCCGGGCGGTACCCGACTCGTGCTGTTGGGTTTCCTCTGGTCCCAGGTGCCGGTGCCGGACACGGTGGCGCCGGGCGCGAGCTGCGCGAATCCGAGTGCGGGACAGTTGACGACCTCGTTCCCCGGCCACACGTTCTGACGGTTCGGCCCGACGATCGCGAATCCGACCGACCCACACGGGCCGGCCTGGAGCGTGGAGGCGGTCGGGCCCGGCGCCACGGAGGCGTACGGCGCGGTGTAGTTGCACGACGCGGTGCCGACGTTTCTCACCGTGAACGAGACGTTGAGCGTCGCGCCCCGGTGCAGGGTCAGCGTGTTGACCGCCACCAGCATCTCGGTCGTCTTGGCGGGGCACTCCCAGAACGACACATGACCGACCTGGTCCAGCTTGACCTGCGTCGCGTGTGTCGCGTGTGTCGCGTGGTTCGCGTGTCCGCTCCCCGCCTTCCCGCTGCTCCCATTGGCGTTGCCCGTAGCGCCGGCAGCTCCGGGGACGGCGAGCACGATCGTGACGCCGAGCGCGCAGGCAACCGTCGTGAGGCAGCGGCGCAGCGCTCGAGCCCTGGTCATTCCCCCAGAATGCCCGATGCAGGCTTCGCACGGTGGGGCGGGTTACTCGGCGAAGTGCGGGATGACCTCGGTGCCCATCAGCTCAATGGTCTGCATCACCGTCTCGTGAGGCACTTTGTAGGGGTTGACCAGGCAGAGCAGCAGGTCGACGCCGGCCGCCTCGTACTGGCGACAGGCCTCCACGCACTCTTCGGGCGTGCCGAGCACGCACGCGTTGGCGCCGATGAGGTACTCGAGGTTGAGCAGGTCCAGGGTGCCCTCGTCGTCGGTCTTCTTCATGTCGGCCGCGTAGGCGTATGTGCCGAGATCCTCGTTGCGCTCGGCCATCCAGTCCGTCAGCGTTGCGATCTGTCGCGCCCCCGTCTTGGGGTACCACTCGAAGGACTCACGCGCCTGCGTGATCGCCTCGTCGCGGTCAGGCCCGCAGATCGCCATGGTGAACGTCGCCGCCGCGTTGTGCACGAACGAGCCGATCGGCGCGTTGCACTGCGCCACCGCGGACCGGTAGATGTCGATCTTGCGCTTCACCTCTGCCGGCGGCAGGCCGACGGCAAAGGAGCACAGCCCGAGGCCGAGCGAGCCCACCTGGGCGTGGCCCTCGTCGCTCGTGGTGGCGCCCCACAGCGGCGGGTGCGGCTTCTGCCAGGGCTTGGGTTGGACGCGCCGGCGCGGCATCTGCCAGTACTCGCCCGCGAATTCGTACTCGTCGTTGGTCCAGCACCCGACCACGTGCTCGATGGCCTCTTGCCACATGCGCCGGCTCTCGCCCGGATCGATGCCGAACCCCTCGAGCTCGGCTCGGGTGGCCGAGCGCCCCGTCCCGAGGTCGACGCGCCCGCCCGAGATGAGGTCGAGCACCGCCACCGACTCCGCCGTGCGCACCGGGTGGTTGTAGGGCTTGGGCATCAGACGCACGCCGTAGCCGAGCCGGATCCGCTCGGTGCGTGACGCGATGGCACCGTAGAGCACCTCGGGGTTCGAGCAGTGCGAGTACTCCTGCAAGAAGTGGTGCTCGACCGTCCAGAAGGCGTGCCAGCCGTGTCGGTCACCCGCAATGGCCTGCTCGAGGGTGTTCTCGTAGGCGACGAGCTCGCTGTCCTCGGCCCATGGGCGAGGGACGGGAATCTCGTAGAACAGCGCGAACTTCATGGCGTGGGCTCCCCTGGGGCTAGACAGTGCACTGCTCCCTACCAGCCCGGGTCGACCGGGCGCAACCAAACCTGGAGGTGCCATGCGTGGACTAGGCGGACGGACCTACATCGTCACCGGGGCGGCGTCGGGCATCGGCCGGGCCACGGCCGAGCGGCTGCTCGACGAGGGTGCGCTCGTTTTGGGAGCCGACCTCGTCGTGCCGCCGGACGACCTCGCCGAGGGACGGGACGAGGCGAACCGCTGGGCCTTCACACACGTCGACGTGACCGACGAGGATTCGGTGGCCGGACTCGTCCGCACCGCCGTCGAGTTCGGCGGCGCCGTGCACGGGCTGGTCAACGCGGCCGGCGTGGCCGGCGGCGGCCCGGTGCACCTGCTGCCGGCCGACGAGTGGGCGCGGGTGATCGGGGTGAACCTCACCGGCACCTTCCTCACCGCCAAGCACGTCATCGCACAGATGCTGGGCCAACCCCCACGCGACGACGGCCAGCGCGGCTCGGTGGTCACCGTCGCCAGCATCGAGGGCCTCGAGGGAACGGCGGGCGGCAGTGCGTACAGCGCATCGAAGGGGGGCGTCGTCATCCTGACCAAGAACATGGCCATCGACTACGCGGGGCGCGGCATCCGGGTCAACGCCATCTGTCCCGGCTTCATCGAGACACCCATGACCGCCATGATCTTCGGTCCGGGCATGGAGGACGCGCTGGCCGACATCGTCCACGAGCACAAGCTCGGACGGCGCATGGGCCTGCCGGAGGAGATCGCGTCGGCCGCAGCGTTCCTGCTCTCCGACGACGCATCCTTCGTCACCGGCCATGCCCTGCCCGTCGATGGCGGCTACACCGCGGGGCGGGACCACGGCGTCACCGACATGCTCGGCCTCTCCGGCCCCGAATGACGGCACCCGGGTCACGCCACGCCGACTTCTCCTGCCCCCTTGACGGGAGGCGTCGTCCCGCGTAATAGTTAAGTCAATGCTTAAGTATCAACCGGTCGACGACGTCTTCCGGGCGCTCGGTGATCCCACCCGCCGCGAGCTGGTCGAACACCTCGGCGAAGGGCCGCGCACGGTGAGCCGCCTGGCGGAGCCGCTCGACATGACCCTCTCCGCCGTGGTGCAGCACCTGGCGGTCCTGGAGGCATGTGGGCTGGTCCGCTCGGAGAAGGTCGGGCGCACGCGCACCTGCCGCCTCGAGCCGGCCGGGCTGCAGTTGGCCCAGGACTGGTTCGCCGGCCAGCGGGCCCAGTGGGAACACCGGCTCGACCGGCTCGGGGAGATCCTGGCGGCAGATCTCGCCACCGAGCAGGAGACCGCGCCGCCCACGAAAGCGTCGAGGAAAGCACCCCCGAAAGCATCCACGAAGGCGCCCGCGAGGGCGTCAACAAAGGCGCCCGCCAGGGCGTCAACGAAGGCGCCCGCGAGGACGCCGAGGAAAGGAGCATGACATGACGACACGCAGCGCCGAGCACGGCAGCTTCACCATCACCGCGTCTACCCCGCCCCTCCCGGGCGCGTCTTCGCCGCCTGGGCCACTCGCGATGCCAAGGCGCGCTGGTTCGGTGCCCCCGGCGAGGTCAACGACGCGCTCGAACTCGACTTCCGCGTCGGAGGGACCGAGACCAACCGCGGTGGACCGCCTGACGGCCCAGTCTTCACCTACGAGGCGACCTACAAGGACATCGTGGCGGGCGAGCGGATCGTCTACAGCTACGCGATGGACATGGACGGCACGGTCATCTCCGTCTCGGTCGCCACGGTGGAATTCGTGCCGTCCGGCAGAGGCACCACACTGACCTTCACCGAGCAAGGCGTGTTCCTCGACGGCAGCGACACGGCGACGGTGCGCGAGAAGGGTACCGCCGAGCTCTTGGACCAGCTGGGCTCCAAGCTGGGGTGACGTCAGGGGGAGCCGAGCACCAGGCGGCCGCCCGTGTAGTCGAGGACGACCCAGCCGTAGCGCTGGAGCTGATCCGAGCCCAACAAACCTTCCGTGCCCCCGAGGCTGACAGCGCCGAAGTTCGTGTCCCCGATCAGCTGGGGGTGCAGGGCCACGCCGGGCACCGCCCAGGGGCCGCTGTGCACGAGCGGCACCGTGATGACCGAGCAGACCGTGGCCTGGCGCTGCGCCAGGTCGGTGCTGGCCAGCGACTGTGACCTCGCCACCGAGCTCGTCACCACGCTCTGCGAGGAGCCGGTATCGACCACGAAGCTGCGGCGAGGCCCGCCCGCGAAGCGGACGGTGACATTGAGCGAGACGTCGCCCTCGACCGGGTTGACCGTGAGGGGCACCGTGGTTCCCATCCCCTGAGTGAGCGACGTCGGCGGCGGTCCCGTCGGTCCCGTGTAGGGGGTCGTACCGGCGAGCGGTGGGCCTTCGGAGCCCCCGACGATCAGCGCGCCGGGGGCAAAATCGATGCGGACGGCATCGAAGCGGGCCAGCACGTCGGAGCCGAGCAGCCCGTCGGGCTCGCCCTTGCCCCCGATCTGAGGCAGTGTCGCCGCCGTCAGCTCCTGCGGGGCCAGCGCCAGCCCGTCCAGGGACCACGAGCCCGACGTCACGGGGTGTGCCGTGCCGGTGCATCCGACGCCGGCGAATTCGGTGGCCGGGCCGGCCGAGGCCAGGTGCAGGCGGTGAGCGAGACCGGCGTCGATGGTGGACTGTCCGGCACCGGAGTCGAGGACGAAGGGGAAGGGTCCCTTGCCGTCGATGCAGACATTGAGTGCCTCGGACACCTGCCCCGCCACCGTGCTCACCGTCAACGGCAGCCGCGTGCCCCCACCGGGCAACGCGGTGGCACCGCTGCAGTCGGCGGAAGCCGGCGGCAGCGCAAAGGTGACCTCGGGCTCCACACGCACCGGTGCGGCTCCCGGTCCCGTCACGAGCGCGGCGAGGACGAGCGCCGCCACGGTGACCACGATGACCACCATGGCGGTGACCAGCAGACCGCGACGCGCACCCATGGCCTAGCGGGCGAGGGCCAGGCGAGCCGCGGCGATCGCCATGCGTGCCCCGAGCACGAAAACGGCCAGCGGCAGCACGGCGCGGCGCCAACCCTTCGTCGATCGGAACGTAAAGCGCAGTGCCGAGCGGTGATGCGCGACCATCATCTTGTAGGGATGGCGCGCCGTACTGAGGCCCTGCACGTGCGTGACCGCCGCCGTGCCGGCGAAGCCGACCCCCCACCCGGCCTGGTGGGCGCGCCAGCACAGGTCCGTGTCCTCTAAGTACATGAAGTAGGCCTCGTCGAAGCCGCCGAGTTCTTCGAGGGCCTCGCGCCGAGCCAGGAAGCACGAACCCGACACCCACTCGGCAGGTGTGACGAGATCACCTTGGGGTGGACCGGGTTTGTAGCGGCGCGTGAAGGGATTCTCCGGGTTGAACAGCGCGAGCAGGGCGTGCCCGGCGGCGTCGGTGAAAGACGGGAACGTACGCACAGAGGGGTAGACAGACCCCGTGTCGGTGTAGATCCGCGGCCCGACGATCGCCCACGCCGGGTTCGACTCCAGCGCAGCGCGCAACGACCCCAGCGCGCCGGGATGCACGACCAGGTCCGGGTTGGTGACGAGGACCCACTCGGGCACCGGATCGTCAGCCAGCGCGGCCAGGCCACGGTTGACCCCGGCGCCATAGCCCAGGTTCCGGCCCGGCCGGACGATGCGGATGGGCAGGGTCGACCCCCCGGTGCGGAGTTCGGCGAGCGCGCCGTCGACGCTGCCCGCGGCGCCGTTCTCGACGACGACCACCCGCTCGGCGCCGTTTTCGAGCACAGAACGGACGCAGGCTTCGAGCTGTCCCCCGGCGTCATGGTCGACCACGACGGCGCCCATCACGCCGGACCCGCCCACCAGCGGCTCAGTACTCCTTGGTAAAGCGGAACTTGATCAGTGCCCTTATGGCGCCGACGCCATCACGCCACGTGATCTTCTTGCCCTCGTCGAACTCGCGCCCGGCGTAGGAGATCGGCACTTCGTAGATCCGGTGACCCCTTCGCAGCATTTTGGCGGTGATCTCGGGCTCGAAGTCGAACCGGTTCGAGACGATGGTGAGGCCTTCGAGCAACTGCGCGTCGAAAAGCTTGTAGCAGGTCTCCATGTCGGAAAGAGTCGACCGGTAGAGCACGTTGGTCACCAGCGAGAGGAAGCGGTTGCCGATCCAGTGCAAGGGCAACATGTTCTTGCGCTCGCCGGTGAAGCGGCTTCCATAGACGACCCTCGCCTTGCCGCGCAGGATCGGGTCGAGCAGTTTCGGCCAGTCGTTTGGGTCGTACTCGAGGTCGGCGTCTTGAATCATCACCAGATCGCCGCGGGCCTCGTGCAGACCCGTCCGGATGGCCGCGCCCTTTCCCTGGTTCTGCTCATGGCGGATCACGCGGACAGTCGAGTCCTGCAGCGCGGCCAGAACCTTGTCCGAGCCATCGCTCGAACCGTCGTCGACGACGATGATCTGGAGCACGACCGGCAGCTCCACCGCCCGCATGCGCCGGAGCACCTCCGCCACGGTCGTCCGTTCGTTGAAGACAGGGACGATGACGGTCAGCGTCTCGTACCTGCCCGGGTGCTCGGTCTCGGTCGCCTCGGTCTCGGTGAGCTCCGCCTCGGTCATGACCCCTCTACATTGCCAGCGAAGTACTCGATGGTGCGGGCAATCCCCTCCTCCAGGCTGACGCGGGGCTCCCAGCCCAGCTCGCGCCGGGCCAGGGTGATGTCGGGACAGCGACGGGTCGGATCGTCGACCGGCAAGGGCTCGAAGGTGATCCCCGACGACGACCCCGTTGCGTCCAGCACGAACTGGGCCAGGTCGAGCATGGAACGCTCGTCGGGATTGCCGACGTTGACGGGCCCGACGAGCGAGGAGTCCAAGAGTGCGACCAGGCCCCGGATCTCGTCGTCGACGTAGCACATGCTGCGCGTCTGGGAACCGTCCCCGTAGACGGTCAGGGGTTCCCCCCGTAGCGCCTGGATGATGAAGTTGGACACCACGCGCCCGTCGCCGGGCGAGAGCCGCGGTCCATAGGTGTTGAAGATGCGTGCGATGCCCACGTTGACCCCGTGGGCGCGGTGCATGGCCATGGTGAGGGCCTCGGCGAAGCGCTTGGCCTCGTCATAGACGCTGCGGGGTCCCGTTGGATCGACGTTGCCCCGGTAGGTCTCGACCTGGGGGTGGACCTCGGGTTCCCCGTAGATCTCGCTCGTGCTCGCCAGGAGAAAGCGCGCGCCTTGGGCGCGGGCCAGCTCGAGCAGGCGCCGCGTGCCCTCACTCCCGACTGCCAGCGTGTCGAGCGGCCGGGCCAAATAGGCCGGCGGCGATGCTGGTGAGGCGAGGTTGCAGACCGCGTCGATGCTGCCGTCCTCGGCCAGCTCGACTTTCTCGCTGATGTCCGTGACGACCAGGCTGAAGCGAGGATGCCCGAGCAAGTGATCGATGTTCTCCCTCGAGCCGGTCGAGAGGTCGTCGACGCACACCACGGTGTCGCCTCGCTCGACGAGGTGGTCACACAGGTGAGAGCCGAGGAATCCGGCACCGCCGGCGACCACGACTCGGCTCACTGGCGGCCGATCCCGGTGTAGCGGAAGCCCAGACGGCGCACGGCGACCGGATCGAGCAGGTTCCGCGCGTCCACGATGGACGGTTCCTCCATGAGCGTGAGCACCCGGGCGAGGTCGAGCCAGCGGAACTCGTCCCACTCCGTCAGTACGACGAGAGCCCTCGCACCGGTGGCGGCCTCGTAGGGATCGCCACACAATTGGAGGCCACAGAGGTCCTCGACCGGTTCCGCCTCAGCATCGACGGTCGGGTCGAATGCCCGGACCGTCGCGCCCAGTGACACCAGGCGGCGAGCGATCTGAAGACCGGGCGAGTCGCGCCGGTCGTCCGTGTTGGCCTTGAAGGTCAGCCCCCACGCTGCCACCGTCTTCCCGTCGACCGACCCCGCGCACGCGGCCGTGACCTTGCCTATGACCCGGGCCAGCTGTTCGTCGTTGGAGGCGATCGCGCCCGCCAGCAAGGAGAAGTCGTACCCCGCCTCGTGCGCGATATGAAGCAACGCCTGGGTGTCCTTTGGCAGGCAGGAGCCTCCCCACCCCGGGCCGGGCCGGAGGAACTCGAAACCGATCCGCTTGTCGTAGCCGAGGCCGAGAAGGACGTCGCGGGCGTCGGCACCCACCTCCTCGCACAAGCCGGCGAGGGCGTTGACGAAGCTCAGCTTGGTCGCCAAGAACGCGTTGGACGCGTATTTGATCGTCTCGGACGTCGTGGCGTCCGTGACGATGAGGGGTGCGGCGGTGGAGACGAACAGCTCCCCGACTCGGGCGGCGGCCGCGGTGTCGTCGGCCCCCACCACGATGCGGTCCGGGCTCAGGCTGTCGAGGACGGCCGACCCTTCTCGAAGGAACTCGGGGTTCGACACCACACTGATGTCGGGGCGGCCGATCACCTGCTCGACCATCGTCGCCGAACCAACGGGCACCGTGGACTTGTTCACGACGATGGCGCCCGGCTCGAGGTGGGAGGCGATCTCCTTCGCCGCGTCCTCGACGAAGGAGAGGTCGGCGGACCCGTCCTCACTCTGTGGCGTCGGCACACAGACAAACACGAACTCGGCACCATGGACCGCCTGCACGGCAGAGTCCGTGAAGGAAAGCTGGCCATTGGCGACGCTTTGCGCGACCAGCTCGTCGAGTCCGGCCTCGACGATTGGCATGCGCCCCGCACGTAGCGTGGCCAAGCGTGTCTCGTCGCGCTCGGCCAGGACGACCGTGTGCCCGAAGTGGGCCAGCGTCGCTGCGGTCGGGAGACCGACGTAACCGGCACCGATGACAGCGACCTGGCGTGCCGCGGTGCGAGACTCGCGCCCGGCGGACCGCAACGTCATGCCGCCTGCTCCTTCGTCCGGAGCGCCGGAACCAGCCGGGCCAACGCGTCCTGCCAGTCAGGCAGGGCGGGAAGGGCGCTCAGGCGCAACGCCATGTTGGCGAGCACCGAGTTGGCCGGCCGCGGCGCGAGAAGGGGTGGGTCGAGCTCGGCGGTCCTGATGGGACGGACCCGCTCGGGGTCGGCACCGACTTCGCCCAGCACGGCACGAACGAAGCCCCACCATGTAGTGGCTCCGCTGTTGGTGACGTGAAACAGACCCGGACGGCGGTCGAGGCCAAGGGTGACGATCGCGGGTGCCAGATCAGCCGTGAACGTGGGCGAGCCGTGCTGGTCGTCGACGAAGCGCAGCTCGCCCTCGCCGTCCGCCAGCCTGAGCGCCGTGACAACCATGTTGGCGCCGTGGGCGCCGGACACCCAGCTCGTGCGCACGATGGTCGACCCGGGCCCGCACTCGCGCTCGCCGGCCAGCTTCGATGCGCCGTACACCGATGTCGGGCACGGTGCGTCCCACTCGCGGTACGGCCGGTTGCTCGTCCCGTCAAAGACGTAGTCGGTCGACACGTAGACCATGTGGGCGCCGACGAGCCGCGAAGCCTCGGCGACGTTGCGCGTGCCCATGGCGTTGACCGAGAACGCGAGGTCCACCTCGGTCTCGCAGAGTTCGACGGCGGTGATGGCCCCGCCGTGCAGCACAAGCTCCGGGCGGAAGGACATGAAGGTTTCCAAGACGGCCTCCCGCTCATCGACACGCATGGTGTCGATGTCGGTCGCCAGCACCTCGTGATTGAGTCCTGGGCGCGGCCCTTCGGGTCCGAGCAGCGCACACCGCCGGCCGCCAGCTGGCACCCGTCCCGCCAAGCAGTCGCGCAGGTCGCGCCCCAACTGACCGTCCGCCCCGGTGATCAGGATCCGCATGCCTCAACCGTCTCCGGATCCCCAAGCCCCTTCGGCGATGGGCGCCCGAGACCGCAATGGCTCCCACCAGTCCCTGTGCTCGGCGTACCACGCCACCGTCTCGGCCAGACCCTGCTCCCACTCGATCGAGGGCGACCAGCCGAGCTCACGTCGGAGCTTGCTCGAGTCGAGCACGTAGCGGCGGTCGTGGCCGGGCCGGTCGGGGACGATGGACTTGAGCGACTCTGGTTTTCCGAGCGCAGCGAGGATCCGATCTGCCACCTCCATGATGGACGCCTCCACGCCGCTCCCGACGTGGTACGTCTCCCCCTCCGCTCCGCGGTGAGCACCGCGTCGATCGCCGTGCAGTGATCGCGGACATGCAGCCACTCGCGTCGGTTCTCCGTACTCGCGTAGAGCGTCAGCGGCTGGTCGTCGAGCGCCAGCGCGCAGAAGTGCGGGATGAGCTTCTCGGGGAACTGGTACGGGCCGTAGTTATTCGCGCAGTTCGTGATGGTGATCGGCAGCCCGTACGTCTCGGCGTATGCGCGCACCGCGTGGTCTGCCCCGGCTTTTGACGCGTTGTACGGCGTGCGCGGGCGGTAGGGCGACTCCTCGGTGAAGACCTCGTCGGTGTCGAGCGCGAGGTCCCCGTAGACCTCGCACGTCGAGACGTGGTGGAACCGGTTCACGCCCGCCTGCCTGGCCGCCTCCAGCATCGTCTGCGTCCCGAGCACGTTGGTCCGGAAGAACAACCCGGGGTTCAAGACGGCCAGGGAATTGTGCGACTCCGCTGCGAAGTGCACGATCGTGTCGATCTCCTCGCCACGGATGGCCTTCTCCGCCGCGTCGGGGTCACAGATGTCACCTTGGAAGAAAACGATCCGGTCTTCGATGTCGGACAGGCTGGGTCGGTTGCCGGCGTAGGTGAGCACGTCGTACACGACGACATGGTCATCGGGGTGCTCCTCGACCCAATATCGGGCGAAGTTCGACCCGATGAAACCGGCACCTCCCGTCACGAGAAGGCGCATAGTGCGCGCCATGTTAGCCCGGGCCTACACCCCTCCTTTTGGGAGTGACACAGGGGTTCGGCGTCCCTCAGGTCGTGCTCGCGTCGGGACCTCGGACGTCACTGCGCCGGGCGGACGTGCACGACGTCCCCTGCGCTCACCGTGCGGGTTCCCGTCGCTGTCTCGACCACGAGCTGCCCGGCGTCGTCGATCGCGACGGCCTGCCCCGTGACCTCGTCGGCGGGCAGGACAACACGCACGGCCCGACCCAGCGTGGCACAGCGCCGTCGCACTTCTTCGGCCAGCTGACGCCGACCGCCTTCGTCGTCGAGCAACGGCCGTCGCGCCGCCAGCCCGGCCAACAGTCGTTCCAGGAGCCGGCGCCGGTCCACCGGTTCCCTCGTCGCCCGGAGGTCGTCGAGACAGGTTCCTCCCGCACCGTCGGGCCCGCTCCAGGCGACGTTGATCCCGATCCCCACGACGACGGCCGCGAGCGAGCCTCCCGAGAACTCCGCCTCGGCCAACACGCCGGCGAGCTTGGCCTGCTCTGCGCCGGCCAACAAGTCGTTGGGCCATTTCAGCACCGCCTCGACGCCGGCCACCTCCGAGCACGCATCGGCCCCCGCCAGCGCCACCGCTGCCGTGCACAGGTACAACCCGCTCTCTGCGCAGCCGGGACGCAGCAGGACCGAGGCCAGCAGGTTCGCGCCGGGCGGCGACTCCCAGCGCCGGTCGAGCCGACCGCGTCCGGCGGTCTGGTGGTCCGCCACCGCGACGAGTCCTTCTAGAGCACCGTGGCGAGCCAGGTCCCCGACATAGGTATTAGTCGAATCGACTTCGTCGAGCCAGCGGATCTCCCACTGCCCGGCCCACATGGCGGACACCATACGGCGCGTGCAATTGTGAAGGCCCACCTCAGGAGGAAAGACCCAGCGTGCTCGAGAAGATCCTGATAGCGAACCGCGGCGAGATCGCCGTCCGCGTGATCCGGACATGCCGAGAGCTAGGTATCGCAACGGTGGCCGTCTATTCCAACCTCGACCGGGAAGCGCTGCACGTCCGCATGGCTGACGAGGCCTATGCCCTCGGCGGCGAGACGGCGGCCGAGAGCTACTTGAACACCGAGGCGATCCTGCACGCCATCGAACAGAGTGGTGCCGACGGCGTGCACCCGGGCTACGGCTTCTTCTCAGAGAACACCGATTTCGCGCGCGCCATCACCGAACGCGGCGTGACCTTCATCGGACCGCCGCCCGAGGCCATTGAGGTGATGGGCGACAAGATCAGCTCGCGCCTCGCCGCCGAGAAGGCCGGCGTGGCGGGCGTGCCGGGCCGCTCGGAGCCGCTCACCTCGCCCGACGAGGTGGTGGCGTTCGGCGACCTGCACGGGTGGCCGGTCGCCATCAAGGCGGCCTACGGCGGGGGTGGCCGCGGCATGAAGGTCGTCGCCGACGCCGCGGACGCGGCGGAGGCCATGGAGTCCGCGGCGCGCGAGGCGCAGGCGTACTTCGGCCGGCCCGAGATCTATCTCGAGCGTTATCTCGCCTGGCCACGGCACGTCGAGATGCAGGTGCTGGGCGACCAAAGTGGCACCGTGCTCTGGCTCGGCGAGCGTGACTGTTCGGCGCAGCGCCGCCACCAGAAGCTGGTGGAGGAGAGCCCGGCTCCGGACTTCCCCGACAAGATCCGCCGGGCCATGGGCGAGGCGGCCGTCAAGGTGTCCAAGGCGTGCGGGTACTACAACGCGGGGACCGTCGAGTTCCTCTACCAGGACGACGAGTTCTACTTCTTGGAGATGAACACGCGCCTCCAGGTGGAGCACCCGGTGACCGAGCTGGTGAGCGGACTCGACCTCGTGGAGTGGCAGATCCGCATCGCGTCGGGCGAGCGCCTCGATTTCACCCAGAAGGACGTCCGACGCAACGGCCACGCGATCGAGGTCCGCATCAATGCGGAGGACCCGAGTGGCGGGCGGTTCTCGCCCTCGCCGGGCACCCTGACGGCCTTCCACGAGCCCTCGGGACCGGGCGTCCGCCTCGACGCCGGCTACGAGGCCGGCGACACGGTCTCGCAGTACTACGACAACCTCATCGCCAAGCTGATCGTGTGGGCCCCCGACCGCGAGTCGGCCCGACGCCGGATGCTCCGTGCGATCGGCGAGACCCGGATCTCCGGCGTGGCCACCACCTTGCCCGCCGACGTCGCCATCTTGACCCATCCCGACTTCGCCGCGGCCACCCACTCGACGAAGTGGGTCGAAGAGACCCTCGATCTGAGCGGCCTGGTGGCTGACAGTGCGGCAGGGCCTGCCCCTGCAACCACATCTGCACCGGCGAACACCGAGGACGACGTCCCGCTGGTGCAACGAGACGTCACCGCAGAAGTCGACGGCAGACGGTTCTCGGTGCGCCTCTGGGTCCCCGACCTCGGCACCGCGGCGGCTCCTGGACGCCCCGCAGGACGGCCCAAGCGCGCCGCGGCGACCGCCGTGACCGGCACGGGGTCGGGCCAGGTCACCGTGCCGATGCAGGGGACCATCGTCAAGGTCCTCGTCTCGGTGGGCGACGTGGTCGAGGTCGGCCAGTCCATCTGCCTCCTCGAGGCCATGAAGATGGAGAACGCCGTCGCCGCCGAGAAGGACGGCGTGGTGAAGGAAGTGCGGGTCAGCGCCGGCGACTCCGTCGGGGCCGGTGATGTCGTGGCGGTCATTGAGTAGGTGACGCCGCCGACCGACGTCTCGTCAGCCAAGGACGCGGCGGCCGCGGTCGTCGACCTCCACCTCGACGAGCTCGTCTCGCTCAGCCACGCCGTCCACGCCACACCCGAGCTCTGCTTCGCCGAGACCGCGTCGGCGCGGGCCGTGGCCGAGGCCATGCGCGCAGGCGGGCTCGAGGTCGACGAGGGCGTCTACGACCTGCCCACCGCGCTCGAGTCGCGGGCGGGCAGCGGGGAGCTCGTGGTGGCGTTCTGCGCCGAGTACGACGCGCTCCCATCGGTCGGCCACGCGTGCGGGCACAACATCATCGCGGCGACCGCCGTGGGTGCCGGCCTCGCACTCGCCGCGGTGGCGGACGACCTCGGCCTGAGCGTGCGGGTGCTCGGCACGCCGGCGGAGGAGGGCGGGGGCGGGAAGGTCCTCATGCTCCAACGGGGCGCCTTCCGCGGCGTCCACGCCGCCATGATGGTCCACCCGTGGCCGTCGGAACGCCTGACCGCGACCTGCCTGGCCGTCGCGCACTACGACGTCCGCTTTCATGGACGCGAGGCGCATGCGTCCGCGACGCCGTGGGAAGGCGTCAACGCGCAAGACGCCCTGACGGTCGCCCAGGTCGCCATCGGACTCCTGCGCCAGCAGCTGCCTTTCGGCGACCAGGTCCACGGCGTGGTGCGCGAGACCAACGCGGCCGCCAACGTGATCCCCGGTTTCATCAGCGCGCGTTACATGGTGCGCTCCCGCTCGGCCGAAGGACTCGCCGCGCTCCGTCCCCGGGTGGATGCCTGCTTCGAGGCCGGCGCAGTGGCCACCGGGTGTTCGCTCGAGTACGAGGAGCTTTCCCCCGTCTACTCGCACATGGAGGCCGACCCCGGACTGCTCGGCGCATACCGTGCCAACGCGGAGGCGCTGGGCCGGCGCTTCGAGGCCGACGACGCCGGAGCGCCGCCCCCGACGTTCTCCACCGACATGGCCAACGTGTCGCTGGCCGTACCGACCATCCACCCCCTCATCGGGATCGAGACGCACGGCGCCGTGAACCACCAGCGAGAGTTCGCGGCTGCCGCTCTCACAGCGTCCGCGGACGCCGCCGTCCGTGACGGCGCGGTCGCACTGGCCTGGACGGCCATCGACGCGGCCACCGACCCGACCCTGCGGTCGCGGCTCCTCGCCCGTTCGTGATCACCGAACACGCCCTCCTCGAGGTCGTTCCCGGCCGCGAGGAGGAGTTCCTGGCGGCGATGGAGTCGGCCAAGCGGATCATCGCCGCCAGTCCGGGCTTCGTGTCGCTGCGCGTGGAACGGTGCCTCGAACGTCCGAGCTGCTTCTTGTTGCTGGTCGAGTGGCGCCGGCTGGAGGACCACACCGAGGGCTTCCGGGGTTCGGCCGCCTATGCAGACTGGCGCGCCGCGCTGCACCATTTTTACGACCCGTTCCCGGTCGTGGAGCACTTCGAGGTTGTCGCCACGGCGTGAGCGCGGAGCGGCCCGGCCGCCGGGCTCTGGGTGCTGGGTGCTGGGCGCCGGGCGCTGGGCGCTGGGCGCCGGGTGGCTAGGGCGCGGTGAGTCGGCGGGCCGGTACGACGGCGTCGAGGACCCCGAGAGGGACCACGGTGTATGGGATCCCTTGTTGTCTGAGGAGAGCCTCGAAGGTCTGCTCCGTGTAGGGGCCGGGCCCCGGCTGCCCGTTGGCGAACGCCGCCGTCGCGGCCGCGGTCTGCGCCGGCGCGAAGAACAGCCACGCCGGGTCCGCGGAGTGCGCCACCGTGGCCACGAGGGCGGGCGAGCGGGAGACGTCGAGAAGCGGGTTGGGACTCACGACTGGGCGGCCACCGCTCAGGAAGTCGAGGTCGTACGCCGTCCAGTAGTCGCCGTAGGCATCGTCGATGTGATGGGCTCGCATCGCACTCAGGACCTGCTCCATGGGGGCATCCCCGCTTCGCCAGCCCGAGAAGAAGGATGCCGAGGCCGGCACGCCGAAATCGTGCGCCCCGACCACGGTGAGGCAGGTTGCGCCCGCGAGCGCGAGCGCGGCGACGACATGGCTGCGACGGGTCAGGGTCGGCTCGGACCCGGCACCGGCGATCCCGGTGGGCCCCATGGTCTTCGCCGTGCGGCGCCGGAACGGATGCCGCTGCAGCGGCATGGTGGCAAAGAGCGTGACGACGAGCGCTGGAAAGTAGATGCCGTAGCGCCCGTCGATCCAATACCCCGTGCCCGGCGCCGCCGCGTACAGGAATGGGTAGGCGACCACCCCGAGCCCGATCGACAGCGGGACCCGCTGCACGGGGTCGCGCACGTCGAGCATCGCGGCGCACGCCAGCGCGCCGACGATGATGACCAGAGCGAGGACGTAGAGGGTCACCCCCAGCGTGGTGCCGCCGATCCAGCCACCGCCGTTCACCGTGCGAAGCCCCAACTGCAACGGGAGCATGTCGTGGAAGAACACGGACAGCTTGGTCCCGTAGGTGACGCCGCCGTTATTCGGGAGCGCGCTGCTCTGGAGCGAGACGAAGCCCGTGTGGGCGTTGGCGTACCACCACGGCACCGAGCCGACGATCACCCCGCCGGCGATCAGGGCGAGTGACGACCAGCGTCCGAGCGTGCGCGGGAGGTCCGGGGCGAGCGATGTGCGATCCGTCGACAGGCTCGGCGACACGCGGCGCCACCAGCCCCACAGCAACACAAGACAAGGGACGACGAAGTAGGCGATTTCCGGTGACGCCCACCACCCGAGACCGAGCGCAATACCGAGAGACAGAAAGGTCCATCCGCCCGCCCGAAGTCGCTGCGCCCGAATGCAGCACAGCACTGCGACGAGCCCACAGCACAACGTGGCCTCCCTGAAACCCCCTTCGCGCACCGACTGCCACACGACCACGAAGGGCCAGACCCATGCGGCACATCCGGCAGCGATCGCCACGAGCTTTTCCCGCCCGGCCGCGACGACGATGCCGCCCACTGCCACGGCGGCCAGGGCCGCCAACACCGCAGGCGTCGCATTCATCGCGGGCTCCCCGCCGCCGCCAACCTTGAGGCCCAGGGCGACGAGGTAGGGCTCCAACCCTCCGTAGTGCTGACCCCAGTAGAAGGCGGTGAAGTGCCCGTCGTCGATCGACCGAGCCATGAGGCCGACGATGGCCTCGTCGCCCCAGATCGGAAGGTGGACCAGCAGCCAGAGGTGCAAGAGGACGCCGTAGACGGCAGCGCCTGCGGCCACGACGCCGAGGACGACCGCGCTGGCCTCGCTCGTGCCCGTGGCATGCCGCGCTCTCGAGGGCGCCTGGTCTCCCGACCGCTCGACCGGATCGATGGAGGACCTCGCGCCCGTCGAAGACGAGACGTCGGGGGTGTCCTCCAAGACCGCGTCAGGACCCATGTCGGATGCGGTCACCGGTTCGGTGCTGGGGCTGCGGAGCCGATGAACATGTCCAGACACGACTCGAGCCCGACGATTTCGACGTCGCCGCGGCGCCTGCGCTCCCAGACCTCACGGCTCATGCGGAAACGGATCGTACGTGCGGCTCCGTCGCGCCGGGGGCCACGGGCCTCACCGTTCTCCTCGTAGCCCACCGCGCGCGAGGTCGCGAGCGACGACGCGTTGTCTTCGAACGCGCCGCTCAGTGCCTCGTGGGCGCCCAATCCCGCGAAGGCCAAGTGCAAAATGGCTTCGCGCATCTCGCGTCCGAACCCCTGCCCCTGGTGCATCCGGCCGAGCCACGAGCCGGTCTCGACGGTGCGCACCGCCGCGAACTGCTTGGCGCTCATCTCCTGGACGCCCACCGGCCTGCCCTTGACATACACGGCACCGGTAAACGCCCAATCCTCGGCCCTCCAGTGCGCCCGCTGTCCCCACCAGAACTGGGCCGAACGCCGGGCGCGGCGGACAGGATCCTCATCGGTCCACGGAGTGGTGAAGGGCATCGTTCCCGGTTCGTGGATACCCGCGTCGACGAGCTCGACCAACGCTGCGAATTCCTCTTCGCGAGGGAGTCGCACCTCGAGGCGCGGCGTACGGACGACCAGGTCGAAGAGGGGCCAGAACGGTGCCCCCACTGGTGCGATCAGCCGCCGGGCTGGTAGACGCCGAACTCGCCGCGCAGCACGTCGGACACCTCGCCGAGCGTGGCCATCGCCCTGAGCGCCTCCTTCATGGGCACGAGCAGGTTGCCGTCGCCCTTGGCGGTCGCGGCGACGTCTCCGAGCGCCCGATCCACCGCGGCATGGTCCCGCTCGGCCCGCACGGCACGGGTGCGCTCAATCTGGATCTGCTGGAGCGTGATGTCGATGGGGAACACTTCGCTGCGGTCCTCTTCCGCATCGGTGAACCGATTGACGCCGACGACCACCTTCTCGCCGTCGTCGACCGCCTTGGCAAAGCTGTATGCGGCGGCCTCGATCTCGTCCTGCATGAACCTCGCCTCGATGGCGGCCACTGCACCGCCGAGCTCCTCGATCCGGTCGAGATAGGCCGTGGCCGCCGCCTCGACCTCGTCGGTCAGTGACTCGACGAAGTACGAGCCGGCCAGCGGGTCGACGGTGTCGGCGATACCCGACTCGAATCCGACGATCTGCTGGGTGCGCAGAGCGATCTTGGCTGCCCGGGTCGTCGGGAGTCCAAGTGCCTCGTCGAAGCCGTTGGTGTGCAGACTCTGGGTCCCGCCGAGCGCGGCGGCGAGGCTCTGGAGGGTGACGCGCACGATGTTGTTCTCGGGCTGCTGAGCGGTCAGTGTCGACCCGCCCGTCTGGGTGTGGAAGCGCAACATCTTCGATCGCTCGTCCTTGGCACCGAACCGCTCGGACATGATGCGCGCCCACATGCGCCGAGCCGCCCTGTACTTGGCGATCTCCTCGAACAAATTGTTGTGCGCGTTCCAGAAGAAGGACAGACGAGGTGCGAACGCGTCGACCTCCATGCCCGCGGCGATGGCTGCTTCCACGTAGGCGATGCCGTTGGCGAGGGTGAAGGCGATCTCCTGCACGGCCGTCGAGCCGGCCTCGCGGATGTGATACCCCGAAATCGAGATGGTGTTCCAGTTGGGCAAGTTCGACGAGCAGTAGGCGAACGTGTCGACAATCAGGCGCATCGAAGGACGGGGCGGATAGATGTACGTCCCTCGTGCGATGTACTCCTTCAAGATGTCGTTCTGGATGGTCCCGCGGATCTTCTCGCCCGGCACTCCCTGCTCCTCGGCCACCAGCTGATAGAGCAGCAGCAGGATCGCGCCGGTTGCGTTGATCGTCATGGACGTCGTGACTTTGTCCATGGGGAGATCGGCCATCAGGAGCCGCATGTCGGCCAACGAGTCGATCGCCACGCCGACCTTGCCGACCTCACCTTCGGCGCGCGGGTGGTCGGAGTCATAGCCCATCTGCGTGGGCAGGTCGAAGGCGCACGAGAGGCCTGTCTGCCCCGCGTCGAGGAGGAACTTGAACCGCTCGTTGGTGGCCTCGGCCGAGCCGAAGCCCGCGTACTGGCGCATGGTCCACAGCTTCGAGCGGTACATCTGGGGATGGACCCCGCGTGTGTACGGGTAGACACCGGGCTCGCCAAGTTGGACGGCCGGATCCCATCCGTCGAGATCCTTGGCGCGGTACACGGGATTGATGTCGATGCCCGAGTCGGTGCTGCGCTCGGGGATGCCCTGGGGGTCCTGCTTGTCCGGCGTCACGACCCCCAGGCTACGGAGATTCTGGACGTCCGGGCGACAGCACCGGGTGCAGGCACGGGTCGACGGGGTGCCGACCGGGCAGACTACGGGTCGTGAACGCTCCCGACGGCCCGGTTTTCTCCCACTTCGGCATCTGCGTCAGCGACTTGGAGCGGTCCGTGCGTTTCTACTGCGACGCGCTCGGGTTCGAGAAGGCGGAGTCCCACGAGATCGGCGTCGAGTTCGCCCGGCTGATGGAATTCTCCGACGTCTCGGTCACCTCGCAGTTCATCCGCCGCGGGGGGACGGCAATTGAGCTCCTGGCCTTCCACGATCCGGCGCCGTTCGGATCGCGCGAGCGGCGGGCCGTCAACCAGTTCGGGCTCACCCACCTGTCCTTCCGCGTGCGGGACGTGGCCGCCACGGTGGCTCGGGTCATCGAGCTGGGGGGTGCCGTGGTCGAGCCCAGCCGCACCACGCTCGACTTCGGTGAGACGGCGCTCGAATTCGTCTACTGCACCGATCCCGACGGGGTGCGAGTGGAGCTGATGGATCTCGGCGGCTGATCGGGCACCGGTCCGAGCGCCTGCTCCTCGGCCGATCGACGTGCGTCGAGCTCGCGGTCGATGCGTACGGCACTGCGCTCGTCCATGTGCATCCAGCGCAGGGCGACGGGGATCATGGGCCAGAGCATCAGGGTGTCGCCGACGACCCACATGATGTCGCCGCCGACGTGGAGGTCGGTGACCAAGGAGGGTCCCCAGGTGCGATGCAGGGCGAAGTAGGCCGGGAAGATCTCGTGGGACTCCCCAGCGAGTGAGAGCCCGGTGAAGGTGTCGATGGGGATGGCCAAGAACAAGTAGAAGAACTGCAAGGCCGGGTGGAGGCGATAGCGGTTGGGGTCGTGGCCGAAGACCTGGCGCCAAAAGAGGTAGCCGACGACCAAGAAGGCCAGGTGCTCGGCGTTGTGGATGCTCTCGTGCTCGAGGGTGAGGTTGTACCAGCTGGTCAGGTGCGAGAGCGGAATGAGCACGGCATAGAGGCAAAAGGCCACGACGGGGTGCCCGAAGAACTTGGCCACCGGTGAGCGCAGGGCTTCTGACACCACCAGGTGGGGGGTGCCCCTCGTGGCGCGCCAGGTGAGCTCTAAGGGCGAGGCGATGGCATAGAGCGGGGCGGCCACCATGATCAAGATCAGGTGCTGGACCATGTGGTCCCAGAACAGCTCGCCGTCGTAGACCCCGACGAAGCTGAAGATGGCGACCCCCGTCGTCGCCAGCGCCCCGATCCACGCCGCCGTCTTGCCGGCCGACCAGGGATGGCGCGGGTGCAGCGCGTTGTTGCGCCGCACACCCCACAGGTAGAGCACCAGGGCGGCCACGATCATGGCCACGGGGACGAAGTCGAACTGGGTGGAGAAGAATTGGTGCCCTGCGAGGGGCGGGAGACCCGTGTCGGCCAGTTCGGCGATCACCTCACGACCGTACTGCCGGGCTCAGCCGTGTTGCCAGACGCGCTGGGAGATCCCTCTCTTGCCGAAGAGGGAGGCCGCATCGAGGCGAGCGACCTCCTCGTCGGTCATCCGCCACCCCAGTGCCCCCGCGTTCTGTTCGGCCTGTGAACGGTTCTTGGCGCCTGGGATCGGCACCGCACCCTTGGCGATCAACCACGCCAACGCCACCTGGCTCGGCGTGCGGCCTCCATGGGCCTCGCCGATGCCGCGAAGCTCGGCCACCATCGCGTCGATCTGCTCCATCGGGAACGCCGCGAAAGTCCGCTTGCCCGGTGGAGGGTTGTCCGCGGTGTACTTGCCGGTGAGACGACCCTGCCCGATCGGGGAGTAGGCCAGTGGGATGACACCGAGCTCCCGGCAGCATTCGAGCAGTCCCACCCGCAACGGCATGGCGCGCAGTAAAGAGAACTCGATCTGGTTGCTGGCCAGCCGCAGACCCCTCTTCCGCAGCGCCGCGTCGATGGCGCGGGTCTCCTTCGCCGAGTAGTTCGACACCCCGACCGCATTGACCACACCCTCGGCCCGAGCTGCGGCGAGCGCGTCGGCCAGTGCGTCGTGTGAGCGCAGCGAGATGGGACCGTGAATCTGGTACAGGTCGATGGTGTCGACGCCCAGCCGCTCCCGGGACGCGCGGGGCCGCGGAGAGGAGCGCTGCGTGGACGTTGACCTTCCAGGGTGACGGCATGAACTTTGTGGCGATCACCACGCGCCCGCGCACACCGGGGTCCGCCGCGAGGAGCCGCCCGATGATGCGCTCACTCTCGCCGCGGCCATAGACCTCGGCGGTGTCGAAGAGGACGACGCCCGCCTCGATGCTGGCCTCCCACGCGTCGCGGATGGTGGACTCGGTCAACGCGCCGTCGTAACCCCCCATGCCCCAGGTCCCCTTGTCGCCCCACGCCCAGGTGCCCACGCCGAGCGGCGGGATGTTGACGTCGGAGCCCGCCAGTGCGATCAGGTCGCTCGCCTGTGGTGCCGCCGTCTCGCTCATGGCGCCGCCCCCTCCGCCGCCACGAGATGGGCTTCGATGGCGGCGCGCCACTCCCCCGGGTGCGTCAGCTGTGGCGAGTGGTACGCGCCGTCGATCACCGTGAGGCGCCCATCGGCGACCTCGGCGGCCAGCGCCGGAGCTTGCCCGATCAACGGGTGGTCGTGCTCACCCACGAGCACGGTGGTGGGGCACGTGATGGACGGCAACTGGCTGCGCAATGAACCGTCCCCGTCGGGAATCTCGGTCCACAGCTCCATACCGAGGCCCTTGACGGCGTACGCGTCCATGCCCGCAAAGATCGCGTCCTTCTGCAGCTGCCAGGCACGAGGGACCGCCGCGGCGATGAGGTCGTCCTCGGGGCCGCCGATGCTGAGGGCGGACGGCATGCCGCGGGCAGGGTCGAACGACGTGATGTAGTCGCGGACCATCGCGCGGATCGTCTCGTCCTCGGGTTGGAAGGACCACGCGCTCGTGTCCATGAGGATGAGCGAGCGCACGAGCTCCGGGCGTTGCACGACCATGGTCATGACGACGCGGCCCCCCATGGAATGACCGAGCAGGTCCACGGGACCGCCGCCCACGTCGCCCAGGAAGACAGCCAGGTCATCGGCCAGCTGCTCGATGCTGTAGCCCGCGAGCGTGCTCGTGTTGGTGGAGTGGCCGTGGCCGCGCTGGTCCAGCACGACGACGCGGCGCCGCGCAGCCAGCGCGTCGACCTGGAGCGCGAAGTCGTGCGAGGAGCCGGTGTAGCCGTGCACGAGCACCAAGGTGGGCGTGCCGGGCGGACTGGTCCCCCGCTCCGACCACGCCAGCTCGAGCCCGTTGACGTGGATCGTCTGCGATGCGGTGGTCTGGGTCATGCCTTCTGTCTAGTTCCTCGCAGCCACGGCCCGCCCCAGCGACACGGAGCGAGGCGCAGCGAGGCGGAGCGAGGCGCAGCGAGGCGGAGCGAGGCGGAGCGAGCGATCCAGCGTTACCCGGCGTCGACGGAGAGCTGCGAGACGGCCGAGGCCGGAGCCGGCGACGTCTCGGTCTGCGTGGTCGCCAGCGACGACGCGCCGGGCGCAGCCGTCACGTTGGTGCAGGCGCGGGCCTGGTTCCACGCCGCCAACGCGGCCGTGGCAGGGTCGCCCGAAAGCGGTTGGGGCAGGTCGTCAACGATGACCGCAGGGCGCCAGGTGACTGCGTCGATGTGCCTGCCGGTTGCGGTGATGACGAGCGAGCCGCTGGCGTTCTCCGGCGGCGAGTTGTCGTAGAAGGCAAAGTTGCCGAGCCCGTAGTCGACGTACGCCGAGCCCAGATAGCCGCCGCCGAGGAGCACGTGCGCGTGCGTCCCGATCACGATGTCGGCCCCGGCTTGGACGAGCACCTGCGCCAGTGGTTCCTGCAGAGGGTTGGGGCATGCGTCGAGTTCGGTACCCCAGTGCAGATAGACGATCACGGTGTCCGCCGTCCGGCGCGCCGCTTCGACCGCTGCGACGAGGTCATTGACGTCGTAGGCAGAGGCCAGACCGGGTTGGGTTGCGGTCGCGGTCCACGCCACCTGCAAGTCGGAGTCGATGACCTGCGTCGCCGCGATGATCGCGATGTGCTCGCCGTGGATCGTCGTCGTGTACGGGGTGAAGGCCTGCGCGGCGTTCTGCCCGATGCCGAGGATCGTGTACCCCGTCTGGGTCCGCGTGGCCAAAGCGTCCTGCAAGCCGGCCCCGCCGCAGTCCTCCCCGTGGTTGTTGGCCTCGGTGATCAGGGTCACCCCTGCGCCCTTGAACGCGTCCACGGCTGAGGAGGGCGCGTCGAAGACGTACTGCTTCGGTTGGGGGTCGGGACAGGTGCCGTCGGTGAGGGCCGACTCGAGATTGACCATTGAGAGGTCGACGCCCGAGAGGAGCTGGGGCACCGTCGGCCCGAGCGCGTCGGCCGGGTCGGCCGCGAGGCGGTCCCCCAGGTTCGTGCCCGCGGGGAAGTGGACGTCACCCCCGAAGGCGAAGGTCACCGGCCGCCCGTCGCCGTCCCAGTCGGGATCGAGCCGCGGGTTCCCGGCGTGGGCCGGAGGCGGCGCGTGATGATGGCCCGCGCCGGCGGGGCGCCGGCCCGCCGCTGAGGGGTGCCCGCCGCCGCGCGTGGCGAGCAGCACCGCGACGAGGACGAGGACCAACAATCCGATGCCCCAGATGCGCCGGTTGCGTTTGACCCGGCGCGACGTGAGGCCGGGCGGTTGGGGAGGGCGAGGCGGCTTGCGAGGACCTGGGCGCTTCGGAGGCCCCGGCGGCGGTGCCGGCGCAGCCTCGGGCGCGGGGCGCGTGAGCAGGTCGGTCGGGGACGTGCGGACACTCTAGACACCACCCCGATTACGCATCCGGATGGATCGACGACCCGGCGCTGGACGCTCGCTCGGTCGCTCGGTCGCTCGGTCGGTAATTCGCTCAGTGCCGATGCGGCATGCAGAGCTCGTCGTACTCCGCGATCACGATCTCGCCCACGTCGGGTCCACAGGCCGGGCACTCGGGGTCACGGCGCACCTTGAAGGTGCGGAACGACTCCTCGAGCGCGTCGTAGGAGAGCAGCCGGCCGATGAGCGGGTCGCCCAAGCCGAGCAAGACCTTGATCGTCTCGATCGCCTGAATCGAACCGATGATCCCCGGCAGCACGCCCAGCACGCCGGCCTCCGCACAGGACGGCGCCAACTCGGCGGGCGGCGGCTCAGGGATGAGGCACCGGTAGCACGGACCGTTGTAGGGATCGAAGACGGTGACCTGGCCCTCGAAGCGGAAGATGGAGCCGTGCACAACCGGGATCCGCTTCAGCAGCGAGGCGTCGTTCACGAGATAGCGGGTCGGGAAGTTGTCAGTCCCGTCGACGATGACGTCGTAGCCGTCGATGATGTCCAAAATGTTGTCCGCACCCAGCCGTACGTCGTAGGTCACGACGTTCACGTCCGGGTTGAGTGCGGTAAGCGTCTTCTTGGCCGAGTCGACCTTGCGCTCCCCCACCCGGTCAATGTTGTGGAGGATCTGGCGTTGCAGATTGGACTCGTCGACGACGTCCATGTCGATGATGCCCAGGGTGCCCACGCCGGCCGCCGCGAGGTACAGGGCGGCCGGGGAGCCCAGGCCGCCCGCCCCGAGCAGAAGCACCTTGGAGCCGAGCAGTTTCAGCTGGCCTTCCTCGCCTACTTCAGGTAAGAGCAGGTGGCGCTGGTAGCGGTTGCGCTGGGCCGGGCTGAGGGTCTCGGGAGCGGCCCAGGGGCGGCCGTCGTCCTTCCACCTGTTGAACCCGCCGACCAGCGACTGGACGTCGCCGTACCCAAGATCCTGCATCGTCTTGGCCGCGAAGGCGGAGCGCACCCCGCCCGCGCAATAGACGACGATCGGGCCCGACTTGTCGGGCAGCCTGCCCTCCACCTGGAACTCGAGATTGCCCCGGGGCAGATGCACCGCATTCAAGATGGCGCCCTGCTCGTACTCGTCTGGCTCGCGGACGTCGAGGAACGTCACGCCGCCCTGCTCGAGCAGCGCCTGTGCATCGGCCTGCTCCACCTCGCGGATGGACGCCTTCGCCTCGTTGAGAAGGTCTCGGGGTGTGGCCACGCTGTACCTCCGTGCCGCGCCGGATCGCACTGTGCGTCCGGCATCGAACCGTAAAACACTACCAGCGGGGTCAACATTCCCGGCCGAGCTGGGCCGCGCTGCGACGGCACGGGATTTTGCGCCCCCGGTGGGCCTCGGGGGCCAAGCCAGATGCGAGACTACGGGCCCATGGAGCTCGGCGAGGCCATACGCCGCCGCGTCATGGTGCGCAGCTTCTCCGACGAGCCGATGGAAGCGGAGCTCGTCGGCCGGCTTCTCGATGGCGCGCTGCGCGCCGCCCACGGCAGGGAACACCGGCGGGACGGCCTGGGTGGCGCTGGTGGGCCCGGAGCAGACAGATCCCTACTGGCGAGCGACGACGGACGAGGCGTGGCGGTCCCGCAATATCGAGCGGGCCGAGGGCCTCCGACGCGCTCCTGTGGTGTTGCTCGCCTACGCGTCCCCGGGCGCCTACATCGCTCGCTACGGCGAAGCGGACAAGGCGGATCCCGAACTCGCCTCGGACCCAGCGAGGTGGCCGGTGCCCTATTGGTACGGGGACGCCGCCTTCGGCGTGATGATCGTGCTTCTCGGGGCGGTGGAGGCCGGGCTCGGGGCGTGTTTCATCGGCGCCTTCCGAGGTGAGACACAGCTTTCCGGCGCATTGGGCGTGCCAGAAGGCTGGACCCTGTTCGGCGCCGTGGTGCTGGGACGGCCCGACGGCCGCGACCGCCGCTCGCGATCGTTGGCCCGGCCCGGTCCCCGTGAATCTGAGCGAATCCATTGGGGCAGATGGACATCACAAATCAGCTGATTGGATCGTGAAACGGTGTAGAAAGTACGGCGACGATGATCGCTTTCGGCAGTTCCGAACCGACACGCAGGGGCTGAACACGGTGGGCGGCGCGACCATCTACCCCGACGTGGCGGTCCTGGTGCCCTGCTTCAATGAGGCCGCGGCGATCGGCGCCGTGGTGGCCGACCTGCACAAGGCGCTGCCCCACGCGACCGTGTACGTCTACGACAACAACTCGACGGACGACACCGCTCGCATCGCCAACGCCTCGGGTGCGGTCGTTCGCTCAGTGCCCATGCAGGGCAAGGGCAATGTCGTCCGGCGAATGTTCGCGGACATCGAGGCCGATGTCTACGTCCTGATCGACGGCGACGGCACCTACGATGCGAGCCGAGCGGGCCAGCTCGTCGCGCTGGTCGACGAGGGTGGATTCGATCTCGTCAACGGCAGGCGAGTCGCAACCGCGGACCAGTACTCCCATCCGCGGCACCAAATGGGCAACGGGGTCCTGAGCTGGCTCGTGCACAGGCTGTTCGGCCGATCCGACTTCGACATGCTGTCGGGTTACAAGGCCTTTTCGCGCCGATTCGTGAAGTCGTTCCCGCTCTTTGCCTCTGGCTTCGAACTCGAGACGGAGCTCACCATCCATGCGCTCGGCCTCGCGATGCCGGTCGAGAGCGTGCCGTTGGCGTACCGGGCACGGCCCGACGGCTCGGAGAGCAAGCTGAGCACCTACCGGGACGGCTCGAGGATCGTGCGCACGATCGCCACCATGGTCCGCCGCGAACGCCCGCTGGCGTTCTTCGGTGTCGTATCACTTCTTCTGCTCGTGGTGGCGATCATCCTCGGCGTGCCTTTGGTGACCACCTTCGTGCACACGCATCGAGTTCCCCGCTTCCCGACGGCCTTCGGCGTCGTCGGGCTCGTCGTGCTCGCAGTCTTGGTGGCGATATCGGGGTTGATCCTCGACACGGTCACGCGCGGGCGCAAGGAAACGAAGATGTTGCGCTACCTGGGACTCGACGGACCCCTCGAGCGCCGCGCACAGCGAATGGACGCCGTCCGAACCGAAGCCGGACCGGCGGCGGAGCGGGGTCTCTACGAGTTTCCGCCCGGCGGCACCTCCTGAGCAGCCTGGGATGTTTCAGGCCTTCGAGAGCGTGTGGCCACCCTCGGCCCAACGCGCCATGGCCCAGAGGAGATCGGACAGCCGGTTGAGGTACTCGAGGACGTAGGAGCCCTCCACGGGTTGCGCCACCGCGATGCGCTCAGCGCGGCGGACGACCGTGCGGGCCAGGTCGAGCGCGGCGGACACGCGGTTCTCCCCCGGCACGGTGAAGTCGCTCGGCATGTCGACGCGGCTCAACAGGTCGTCGATGGCCGATTCGAGCGCGGCCACCATATCGGCGGTCACCAAGGTCGACCCCGCCGTGAGCTTCGTGCGGTTGGCCGGGGCGGTGGCCACCTCTGCCATCAGCACGTAGAGCTCGCGGGCCAACGCGGTCAAGTGCGCGTTGAGCTCGGAGCCGGCTGCGCTCTCGGCACGGGCGAGCCCGATCACTGCTTGGGCCTCGTCGATCGCGCCGTTCAGCTCGATCTGCAAGGAGTCCTTGCGAACTCGTCCCCCATAGAGCAGCCCGGTCGTCCCGTCGTCGCCCTTCTTGGTGTAGATCCTCGGCTGTGCCACCAGGACCGGATGCTATCGGCGCCCTTTTCATGCGGCTTCATGGGACCGCCCTGCTTTCATGGGGCCCCAAGAGGCGCCGGTATCCTGGGGGTGGTGGCTCCCTCTCCTGAACTCCTCGGCCGGCTCGACCCGACCGCCTCGCCGTACCTGCAGGCGCTGCGCGAGCGCGTCGTGATCTTCGACGGCGCGATGGGGACGAACCTCCAGCTGCTCGGCCTGGCAGCCGAGGACTTCGGCGGTCCCGAATACGAGGGGTGCAACGAGATCCTGGTGGAGACGAACCCCGACCTCGTCGCCCAGGTGCATCGCTCCTTCTACGAGGTCGGTTGCGACGTCGTCGAGACCGACACGTTCGGCTCCACCTCGGTGGTGCTCGCCGAATACGGGTTGGCCGAGCGCGCCCGCGAGCTGACACGTACGGCGGCCGAGCTGGCCTGCTCGGTCCGCGACGAGTTCGCCACGCCCGAGCGCCCGCGCTGGGTGGCCGGCTCCATGGGCCCGGGCACCAAGTTCCCGACACTCGGGCAGATCTCCTACGCCGCGTTCCGCGACGCCTACGAGGAGCAGGCCCTCGGGTTGTTGGAGGGAGGGGTCGACTTGCTCGTGATCGAGACGCAGTTCGACCTGCTCTCGATCAAGGCCGCCATCAACGGCGCCCGGCGCGCCATGGTCGCGCTGGATCGCTTCGTGCCCCTGCAGACGCAGGTGACGATCGAACTGACCGGCCGCATGCTGCCCGGCACCGAGATCGGCGCCGCGCTCACCGTCCTCGATGCCATGCAGGTCGACGTCGTCGGCCTCAACTGCGCCACCGGACCGGTCGAGATGAGTGAGGCGTTGCGCCATTTGTCGGGGGCCAGCCGCGTCCCCATTGCTTGCATCCCGAATGCGGGCCTCCCATCGGTGATCGACGGCCAGATGCACTACGACCTCACGGCGGATGATCTCGCCGACCACCTGCACCGCTTCGTGACCGAGTTCGGCGTCACTGCCATCGGAGGGTGCTGCGGGACCACGCCCGACCACCTGGCCGCAGTCGTCGAGCGGTGCGCCACCGCCACGCCCGCCGCCCGCACGCCGGTGCACGAGCCCTCCGCCGCGTCCATCTACACCTCGGTCCCGTTCCGCCAGGACACCTCGTTCCTCGTCGTCGGCGAGCGCACCAACGCCAACGGTTCGAGGGCGTTCCGCGAGGCGATGCTCGAGGGCGACTGGGACACCTGCGTCGCCATGGCGCAAGACCAGGTCAAGGAGGGCTCACACCTCATCGACGTGTGCGTCGACTACACCGGCGCGGATGGCGTGGCCGACATGACTGAGGTGGCGAGCCGGCTGTGCACACAGTCGACCGTCCCGATCATGGTCGACTCCACCGAGGGCCCCGTGGTGCGGGCCGCGCTGGAGTGGATCGGCGGGCGTCCCGTCCTCAACTCGGTCAACCTCGAGGAGGGCGACGCGCCGGGTACCCGTCTCGATACCTTCCTTCGCCTCGCCCGCGAGTTCGGTGCTGCGGTGGTGTGCACCTGCATCGACGAGGAGGGCCAGGCCCGCACTCGCGAGTGGAAGCTCCGGGCGGCGCGCAACATCCGCGACATCGCGGTCGAACGCTACGGGCTCGAGCCCGAGGACCTGCTGTTCGACGCGCTGGCCCTGCCTCTCTCGACGGGCATGGAGGAGAGCCGGGGCGACGGGATCGAGACCATCGAGGGAATCCGCTCGATCAAGTCCGAGCTGCCGGGGGTCTCGACCATCCTCGGTTTGTCCAACGTCTCGTTCGGCCTGAACGCGGCGGCTCGCCAGGTGCTGAACTCGGTCTTCCTGCACGAATGCGTGGAGGCCGGACTCGACTCGGCCATCGTGCACGCCTCGAAGATCCTGCCGCTGTCCCGAATAGAGGAGCGGACCAAGGAGGTCTGCCTCGACCTCGTCTACGACCGGCGCGGCGACGGCTACGACCCCCTTCAAGAGTTGCTCTCGCTCTTCGAGGGCGTCAAGGTGGCCGCGGCCGAAGCGGACGATCACGCCGACTGGCCCGTGGACAAGCGCTTGAGCCAGCGCATTATCGACGGAAATCGCAACGGGCTGGAGAGTGACCTGACCGAGGCGCTCGAGTCCGGCCTCGGCGCGCTGGAAATCGTCAACGACATCCTGCTGGCCGGCATGAAGGTCGTCGGTGACCGCTTCGCCTCGGGCGAGATGCAGCTGCCCTTCGTGCTGCAGTCGGCCGAGACGATGAAGGCGGCGGTGGCCTTCCTCGAGCCGCACATGGAGAAGTCGGACCAGGGGGGCAAGGGCACCGTCGTCTTGGCCACGGTCAAGGGCGACGTGCACGACATCGGGAAGAACCTGGTCGACATCATCTTGACGAACAACGGCTACGTCGTGGTGAACCTCGGGATCAAGGTCGGCATCAACGAGATGGTGGCCGCGGTCGAGCAGCACCAGGCCGATGCCATCGGCATGAGCGGCCTCTTGGTGAAGTCGACACTCATCATGCGCGAGAACCTGGTCGAGTTGAACGACCGCTCGCTGTCGACCATCCCCATCCTCTTGGGCGGGGCGGCGCTCACGCGCACCTACGTGGAGCGAGACCTCCGCGAGGTGTACGAGGGGCGCCTCTTCTACGGCCGCGACGCCTTCGAGGGCCTGCGCACGATGGACCGCCTGATTGAGCTCAAGCGCAGCGGCGAGGAGGATCCCGACTTCGGTCGCGAGATCTCCGAGCGCAACGTCCCCAAGCGCAGCCGCCTGGACCCGGACACGTCGCCGGTCGAGGGTCAGCCGGCGCGCTCGGACGTGGCAGCCGACAACCGCCTGTTCACCCCTCCCTTCGTCGGGACGCGGGTGGCGGTCGGGCTCCCGCTCGACGAGATCTCCGAGTTCTTGAACCTGACTGCCCTCTTCCGCAACCAGTGGGGCTTCCGGCCCGAGAACGGCGAGAACGACGCCGAGTTC
The DNA here is from genome assembly GCA_963725895.1 of uncultured Acidimicrobiaceae bacterium. Taxonomy (GTDB): domain Bacteria; phylum Actinomycetota; class Acidimicrobiia; order Acidimicrobiales; family RAAP-2; genus Bog-473. The sequence goes on from CAVSAJ010000001.1 coordinate 1,789,725, forward strand.
AAGGACCGGGTGAAGGGGACGCTGCGCGAGCAGCTGGCCAAGGCGCGCGAGGCCGACCTGCTCGTGCCTTCGGTGGCCTACGGGCACTTCGCTGCCAACGCGGACGGCAACGACCTGGTCATCTGGAAAGACGACACGCGCACGTCGGAGTGGATGCGTTACACCTTCCCGCGGCAGCGCAAAGAGCCCTGGCTGTGCATCTCAGACTTCTTCCGCTCGGTCGACTCGGGCGAGGAGGACTACGCCAGCTTCATGCTGTGCACCATCGGTGGCCGGGCGTCGGAGGAGACCGCACGCTTGTTCGCCGAGAACCGATACCAGGACTACCTCTTCCTTCACGGGTTGAGCGTCGAGATGGCGGAGGCCACGGCGGAGTACTGGCACAAGCGGATCCGCGAGGAGCTTGGATTCGTCGACGAGGACGGGCCGACACTGACCGGTCTATTCCGCCAGCAGTACCGGGGCGGCCGATACTCGTGGGGCTACCCGGCCTGTCCGGACCTCATGGACAACGCCAAGGTCGTGGAGCTGTTGGGGGGCGACCGCATCGGTGTCACGGTCAGCGAGGGGTTCCAGCTGCACCCCGAGCAGACCACCGACGCCATCGTGTGCACTCACCCAGAGGCCAAGTACTTCGTCGCGTGATGCCGGCGCGCGCCCGGCCTGTCGCCAGCGTCATGGGCGGACTCACGCTTGCTCTCTGCACTGTCGGCCTCGGTGCGCCGGCCGACGGTTCGACTGCGCCTCCGTCGCTGAGCACCATCGTCATCCCAAACCTCGGCCCTGGCTACACCGTGAGCGCCGAGGGTCCGCTCAACCCGTCTCAATTCGCTTCTGACTCACCCGACCCCTCGGCCGCCTCGGGCGCACTCTCGACGCTGGCCAACTCGATCACCACCTACGAGCGCGGCGTGGCTGGCCAACGCAGGCCTGAACCAGGTGCAGGATCTGGTGGTGCGCTTCTCGTCCACCACCGGCGCGCAGGTCTTCCTCCAGGCGGCGCAGCACTCGCTCGAGTCGGGTGAGATCGTGAGCAAGGGGCCATTGCCTTCCATCCCCGGGGCACGGTTGGTGACGTACTTCGCCGCCACCAACGAGTCGGGCGTCGGCGAGGCCATCACCATGAGGGCGGGCATCTACGTCGCGCTGGTGTCCTTCTTCTCGGCGGCGGCAGGCAACTCGCAGCCCATCTCCCCGGCCGACGCCGAAAGGGTCGCGCTGGCCCAGCACGCCGCACTGGTGTCGGCACCGGGGGGCAAGGACGCGTCCCCGGCCGGCGCGACGCCTGCCTCTTCGAAGAAGGGCGCATCCTCGAGCGACATCGGTTGGGCCGTTGTGGCGGTCGTCATCGTTGCGATTGCCGTGGCGACCCCGATCGTCCTGCGCCGACGGCGGCAAGGTGACGGATTTGGTGCCGGCGGTCCCGCCGAGCCGCCCGCGCCCGCGACGCCTCTCTAGCGCTACCCCGATTGTCGATCAGGGCTCAGCGAAGCCCCGGCCGCGACGAGCTCAAGCGGGCCCGAGCCACGGACTCGGAACCGTGCCGTTCCGGTGTATGCAGCTCTCGTGCATGAGTATGCAGTCCGATCTCTCCGTCGAAGCGCATACGTATGCAGTCGGTTGCGTACGCCAGGCGTTCCCCACCGATGCGCGTGTTCTATCCGGTTCTGCCGAGCGAGACCTGCGTCACCGTCAGAGGGGCCGGTCCGTCGGAAGCGCCTGACCCAAGCGACGCGGCCGACGCCGCCTCTCGGGCGTGATAGCTCGAGCGCGTCAGGGGCGAGGCCTCGACGTGTCCAACGCCGAGTGACGTGCCGGCCTCGCGCAGGCGGTCGAACTCCTCGGGCGTCCAGTAGCGAGACACCGGGAGGTGGTCACGGCTCGGCCGCAGGTACTGGCCGATCGTGACGATGGAGACGCCGACGCCGCGAAGGTCGGCCATGGTGGCGACGACCTCGTCCTCGCGCTCACCCAGCCCGACCATGAGGCCAGACTTGGTGACGAGGCCGGCCGCGCCGGCGCGGGCGAGCACCCCGAGGCTGCGTGCGTAACCAGCCGAGGGTCGCACAGCCCGCTGGAGCCGGGCCACCGTCTCGATGTTGTGGTTCAGCACGTCGGGCCGCGCGTCGAAAATCTCGTCGAGCGACGCCGCTTCGCCACGGCAGTCAGAGATGAGCACCTCCACCGTGGTGTCCGGCGTGCGCTCCCTGATGGCCCGGATCGTGCGCGCCATCGCGCCCGCTCCTCCGTCAGGCAGGTCGTCGCGGGCGACGCAGGTGATCACGGCGTGGGCCAGGCGCATGCGCGCCACGGCTTCGGCGACCCGCTCGGGCTCGTCGGGCGACAGCGGGAGCGGGTGGCGGGTGTCGACCTGACAGAAGCCGCACGCCCTCGTGCAACGCTCGCCGTTGATCATGAAGGTCGCCGTCCCGTCTGCCCAGCACTCGTAGATGTTCGGGCAGCCCGCCTCCTCGCACACCGTAACGAGGCCGAGGTCGTGGATGGTGGCACCCAGTTGGCGATAGCCCGCGCCGATGCGGACCGGAACACGCATCCACGGCGGTTTACGCTGCCCAATATCGATGCCTTCCTCGGGCGCGACGCCGGCCTGGCGCAGGCGCCGCAGCAGAGGGCGCTCGCCGGCGCTCCACGTCGCGGGCGAGCTCGGTCCGCTCACCACGGAGTAGTGGTCGGATCCCCCGGCGCCGAACGCCGCGGCCGCCCGCGCCACGAAGGCGTCCGCGACCTCCTCGATCGACGCGTCGATGCCCTCCGCCTGCAGGGACGTCACGCCGCGGTCGGCGATGCCGCACGGCACGATGTGCCCGAACATGGCGAGGTCGGTCGTCACATTGAGGGCCATGCCGTGCACGGTGCGCCGGCAACCCGGACCGGTACGCAGCGTGCGCACACCGATGGCGGCGATCTTGCGTGGTGTGGGCCCGTCGACGTCGATCCACACGCCGGGATACTCGGGCACCGTCGCCGCCCCCGCCACCCCGAGGTCGGCCAGCGTCTCGATCACCAGCTGCTCGAGCCGGTGGACATGAGCCGGACCGGCCCCCGGCTCGTCGGGCACCGAGACGATGGGATACGCCACCAGCTGCCCCGGACCGTGGTACGTGACGTCGCCCCCACGGTCCGCCAGCGCCAGCACGGCGCCAACCGTTGTGGGCTCCACAAGGACGTGACGCATGTCGGCATGGGCACCCAGCGTGTAGGTGTGTGGGTGTTGCAGGACGAGCAGGTAGTCGTCGTCGGCCTCATGCGCCAGCGCATGCTGCAGTGCGTCGGCTTCGTGATAGGGGACAGTTCCGAGCGAGCGGATCCGCAACACGGGGTGGGCCCTCAGAGTTCCGCGGCCCAGTCGCGGGTGCCGAGGAGCTCGGCGACGCGCGCCAGGAACAGGGAGACGTACGCCCCGTCGACCGCCCGGTGATCCCAGCTCACGCCGAGGACGCCAGTCGAGTGGATCGCGATCGACTCGGAACCGTCGGGTTGCGTCACTACGACCGGCCGGCGGGCGATCCCGTCGGTCGCGAGTATGGCCACCTGCGGCTGGTTGATGATCGGCACCGTGAAGTAGGTGCCGAACGGGCCGTCGTTGGTGATGGAGAACGTGCCACCGGCGATGTCGTCGGCGTTGAGCTGACGACTGCGGGCCCGCTCCGCGAGGTCTCGGATCCGGCGCGCCACGCCGCGCAACGTGACCTCTTCGGCCCGGTGGATGACGGGCACGATCAAACCCTCATGGGAGAGGTCGACCGCGATACCGAGGTTGACCTCCGCGTGCACCAGAAGCGATTCGTCGATGACCGACGCGTTGAGGAGGGGGAAGTCGCGCAGCGCCTCGACCGCGGCTCGGGCAACGAAGGGCAGGTATGTCAGTGTGAAGCCTTCCTCGGCCTTGAACCGATCGCCCCAGGCCGTGCGCACACGCTCGACGGCCTCGAAATCCACCTCGTTGGCGATGAACGCGTGCGGCGACGTCGCTTTGGATCGGACCATGTGTTCGGCGGTGCGCTTGCGCATGTTGGAGAACGGCACGATCTGGTCGCCCGCGGCGCGGAACGAAGCCATGGAGACGGGCGGGGCCGACCGGACAACGGGGGCCGGCGAGGCGGCCGGCGCCGAAGGCGCGACGGGTGGCGCCGGCACGGCAGGCGCGGTCGAGACGGCCGATGGCGCCTGCGTAGGTGGAGTTGGTGCGGGTGGCACTTGAGCTGGTGGCACATGAGCTGGTGGCGCTGCGCCGGTGGCGCCGGTGCTTGTGCAGCGGGAGCTGGTGCGGCCGGAGCGGCGCTCGCCGCGCGGCGAGCATCTGCGGCCCGCAATGCGTCTTCTCGGGTGATGCGTCCGCCGGCACCCGTGCCGGTCACCTCGGTCTCTCTGATCCCGTTCTCCGAGAGGATCTTTCGCACCATGGGCGAGAGGAGAAGTGGTTCCCCTCCCCCTCCGTCAGAGGACGCCGCAGTCGCGGGCGCCGGTGCCGGACCAGGCGCAGATGCGGGCGCCGGCGGCGGGGGTGGCGGAGCGGGTGCGGGCTCGGGCGCTGGAGGTGGTGCGAAAGCGGGAGGTGGAGACGGCGCAGGCGGTGGTGGTGGCGCTGGAGCGGGCGCGGCGGCCTGTGGCGTGGCGGCGTGGTGCTGGCGCAGTCGCTGGCGGCGCGGCCGCCGCTGGTGCAGGCTCGGCAGCCGGAGCGGCGGCGGACCCAGAGGACCCGGCACCGTCTCCGATCACGGCGAGCTTCACCCCCACCTCGACCGTCTCGCCCTCGGGGACGAGGATCTCGGTGAGGACGCCGGCCGCCGGCGAGGGGACCTCGGAGTCGACCTTGTCGGTCGAGACCTCGAAGAGCGGCTCGTCCCGCGCGACCGCGTCGCCGACTGCTTTCATCCAGCGGGTGATCGTGCCCTCGGTGACGGTCTCACCGAGCTGCGGCATCATCACATCAGCCAACGTGGAGTCCCCTTCCGGTCAGTGCGAGCATCGTCTCGCCGAAAGTTCTCTGACAACGACGGATGCGGCTGAATGAACTGTGCGACCTCCTCGGGGAAGGCCTCCCAGTTGACGGCGAGATAGCCGCCGCTCAACTGCTCGGTCACCCACGGGCCGCACATGTGTACGCCCAGGATCCGTCCGGCGGTGCCGTCGGGCCGCTTCTCGGCGACGATCTTCACCAGGCCTTCGGTATCACCGATGATCTGAGCCCGGCTGTTGCCTCCAAACGGGTCCTTCTTGGTCAGGACGTCGAACCCCGCCGCGTTCGCCTGTGCCTCGGTCATGCCACAGAACGCCACCTCGGGGTGGCAGTAGATGGCCCATGGCACCTTGCCATTGTCGACAGGCACGACGGGCTCGCCGAGCATGCCCTTGACGGCGACGATCGCCTCGGCGAAGCCGACGTGGGCGAGCTGGGGCGTGCCGGCCACGATGTCTCCGACTGCCCAGACACCGTCGACGCCGGTGCGCTGGTACTCGTCGGTCACGACGAAGCCTCGCTCGTCGATCTGGACGCCGATCCCGTCCGCGACCAAGCCTTCGGTCCGGGGACGACGGCCCGACGGATACCACGATGGCTTCGACGTCCCAGGACTGGCCGCCCGCCCACACCGTCGTGACGGTCCCGTCGGCCGAGGGCGTGTGCGATTCGACCTTGACCCCGGTCACGATGTCGATGCCGCGCTTTTTGAAGGCCCGGACGACAAGACGCACGATGTCGTCGTCGCACCCCGGCAAGATCGAGTCGAGCGCCTCGAGGATCGTGACCTTCGAACCGAGGTCGGCCAGCAGGGAGGCGAACTCGCAACCGACCACGCCGCCGCCGATGACGACGACCGAGGCGGGGAGCTTGCGCAGGTCGAGGAACTCGTCCGACGTCATCACCCACCGGCCGTCGACGTCGAAACCCGGCAGCAGGTGGGGCACCGAACCAGAGGCGAGGACAACGTTGCGACCGGTCAGCACACGCCCGGCGTCCTCGCCGTCGACCACCTCGACCTGAAGTCCGGGTTTGAGCATGCCCGTGCCGATGAACGTGGTGACTTTGCGCCCCTTCAAGAGACCGGCCAGGCCCTTCCAGAGCTTGTCGACGACGGCGTTCTTGCGATCCTGGCTGACACCGAAGTCGAGCGACACTCCCGAGACGTCGACGCCGAATTCCTTGGAGCCCTCGACGGTGCGATGTACCGCTGCCGTCTCGAGGAACTCTTTGGCGGGGATGCAGCCCCGATGCAAACACGTACCGCCGACCTTGTCGCGTTCCACGATGGCGATCGACAGCCCGGCTGCTGCGCCGTAGAGCGCGGTTGCGTATCCGCCTGGGCCGCCGCCGATCACGACGATGTCGAACTCGTCCTCTGCGCTCATCGGGTTGTCCTCTTCCTCTGTGCTCACGGTCGGCCCGGTCGGCTCCCCCGAACTTCTCGATCGCACCGGTTGGAGTCCTCTGCCGCCCTGCGCGTGGTACCTCTGCAGCCTACCGTTCAGGCAGGTGTTTCCAGTCCGGCGCTCAACCCCCGTCGGGCGGCGGGCGAGGTCACAATCGGGCCATCGTCACCGCGCTGCCGGGGGGGCTGCGTCAGCCGGTCGCGCCGACCCCCGCATCGGCCGCCTGGGTCGCGAGCTCGTCGACCCGGTCGTTCCAGCGGTCGCCCGAGTGTCCCTTCACCCAGCGGAAGCTGACAGCCACACTCTCGTCGAGCGCGAGGGCCAGCAGCGGCTCCCATAGGTCACGGTTGGCCACGGGCTTGTTCGCGGTGTTCTTCCAGTTGCGCCGTTGCCAGCCCTTCCACCACTCGTCGGTGAAGCACTTCACGACGTAGTTCGAATCGCTGACGACCTCGATCGCGCCGGGCGTCGTCGGGCATGAGAGCCCGCAATGCCTCGAGCACGGCCGTGATCTCCATGCGCTGGTTGGTCGTGTGGGGATCGGCGCCGCTCGCGTAGGGCCCACCAGGCACGGCCCAGGCCCATCCGCCGGGCCCGGGGTTCCCGCGGCAGGCACCGTCGGTGTACACGATGAGAGGGGGGTCGCCCGCGGAGCCATGACAAATGTGTAACACCCGCGACAGGTGGTCATGGCGGACCCTCCGTGCCGGTACCGTGGGGTCATGCTGTTCGACGGGATCAGCCACCAGGTTCCCGATACCGATCCGGGCGAGACCGAGGAATGGCTCGACTCTTTTGACGCGATCGTCGACGCCCGTGGCCGGGCACGGGCGCGCTATCTGCTCATGAAGCTCTTGGAACGGGCGCGCACGAAGCAGGTCGAGTTCCCTGCCACGGTCTCGACGCCCTACGTCAACACCATCCCCGCCGACGCCGAACCGTGGTTCCCGGGCGACGAATACCAGGAGCGCCGGATCCGCGCCTACATCCGCTGGAACGCCGCCGCCATGGTCACCCGGGCCAACACTCGCACCGAGGGAATCGGGGGGCACCTCTCCACCTACGCCAGCTCCGCCGCGCTCTACGAGGTCGGCTTCAACCATTTCTTCCGCGGGCAAGGCGGACGGCGGCTTCGGGGACCAGGTCTTCTTCCAGGGCCACGCCTCGCCTGGGATCTACGCCCGCGCGTATGTCGAGGGGCGCCTGAGCGAGAGGGAGCTGGACAACTTCCGTCACGAGGTCGGCGGCGACGGCCTGCCGAGCTACCCGCATCCCCGCTCGCTGCCCGACTTCTGGGAGTACCCGACCGTCTCCATGGGACTCGGTCCGATCGCCGCGATCTACCAGGCCCACGTCAACCGCTACCTGCACCTGCGCCACCTCGTCGACACCAGCGGCAGCCGCGTCTGGTGCTTCGTCGGCGACGGCGAAATGGACGAGCCCGAGTCGATCGGCGCGCTCGGCGTGGCCGGGCGCGAGCACCTCGACAATCTGATCTTCGTCGTCAACTGCAACCTGCAGCGGCTCGACGGGCCGGTCCGCGGCAACGGCAAGATCATCCAGGAGCTCGAAGCGGTCTTTCGCGGTGCGGGCTGGAACGTCATCAAGGTGATCTGGGGCTCGCGCTGGGACGCCCTCTTGGCCAAGGACGTCGACGGCGTTCTGCTGGACCGCATGAACACCACGCTCGACGGCGAGTACCAGAAACTGGCCGTCGAGTCGGGCGCCTACATCCGCGAGCACTTCTTCGGCCCCGACCCCCGCCTGCGCAAGATGGTCGAAGACCTCAGCGACGACGAGCTGGTGTCACTCCCCCGGGGTGGGCACGACTACCGAAAGCTCTACGCCGCCTACAAGCTGGCCACCGAGCAGCGCGGCGCCCCGACGGTCATCTTGGCCAAGACGATCAAGGGCTGGACCCTCGGCCCCGAGATCGAGGCTCGCAACGCGACGCACCAGATCAAGAAGATGACAAGGCGCAGCAGCGCACGCTGCGCGACCGCCTCTACCTGACCGACGACATCCCCGACTCGGCGCTCGAGTCCGGTGAGCCGCCCTACATCAGGCCCGCCGAGGGCTCCGACGCCATGGAGTACCTGCGGGCGCGAGGCCGCATGCTCGACGGACCCCTCCCGATCCGCGATCGTGCGACCCACCCCGGCCCTGCGGCCGGACGCCAAGGTCTTCGAGGAGTTCGCCGACCGGCTCGGGGAAGCAGTCGGTGTCGACGACCATGGTGTTCGCCCGGCTCTGTGCGCAACTTCGTCCGCGACCCCACCGTCGGCCCGCTCGTCGCGCCCATCGTCTCGGACGAAGCACGGACCTTCGGCCTCGAGCCGCTCATCGCGGAGGCCAAGATCTACGCGCCGGACGGCCAGCACTATGTGCCGGTCGACGCCGACCTGCCCCTCAACTACGCCGAGAGCTCGTCGGGCCAGGTGCTCCAGGAGGGCATCACCGAGGCGGGCGCGCTCTCGTCGTTCATCGCGCTGGCGACCGCGTACGCGACATGGGGCCAGCCCATGCTGCCCGTCTACCTCTTCTATTCGATGTTCGGCTTCCAGCGCGTCGGAGACCTGGCTTGGGCGCTCGGCGACATGCGCGGGCGAGGCATCCTGGCCGGCTGCACCGCCGGGCGCACCACGTTGATGGGCGAGGGCCTCCAGCACGACGACGGGCAGTCGCCTCTGCTCGCCTCCACCAACCCCGCCGCCATGGTCTACGACGCGTCCTTCGCCTACGAGGTGGCCGTCATCATGGAAATGGCGGTGACCGAGATGCTCGGGTCCGCTCCAAAAGACCGCTTCTGGTATCTCACCTTGTACAACGAGACCTACCCCATGCCCGCGACTGCCCGAAGGGGATGAGGGTGCCGCGATCCGCCGAGGCATCATCGACGGCATCTATCGCTTCGCACCGGCGCCTGCGCCGGCGTCCGCGTCGAAGGGCAAGGGGCGACCTGCGCGCGTCCTTGTGCTTCTCCGGACCGATGTGGAGCGTGGCACTCGAGGCCCAGCGCCTGCTGGCCGAGCTCTACGGCGTGAGCGCGGACGTCTGGGCCGTGACCTCGTGGACCAACCTGCGCACCGACGCGCTCGAGGTGGAGCGCTGGAACCGGCTGCACCCCGAGGAACCACCTCGCACGGCGCACATCGCGGCTGCGCTGGGCGACGGGCTCGACCCGGTGGTCGCCATCACCGACTACATGCGCTCGGTCCCCGACCAGGTCGGCGCGGTTCGTCGCACGGCCGTACACCTCGCTCGGTACCGACGGCTTCGGTCGTTCCGACGCCAGGGACACGCTCCGCTCGTACTTCGAGGTTGACGCCGCCCATCTGGTGATCACGGTGCTCCAGGAGCTGGCGAGCCGTGGCCGCGTCGACCCCGCCACGGTCTCGGCCGCCATCGCCGAAGCAGGCATCGACCCCGAAAGGGTCGCTCCCTTCACGAGCCGGCGCACGGAGCGGGCGGCGGTCGGTCAGGCCGTGAGCATGGCCACGAAGGACGCCAGCGCCTCTTCGGCACCGTCGGCGACGCCGAGCACGAGCGCATACTCCTCGGTCCCGATGTCGATCGAGACCTCGAAGAAAGGGCAGCACTGCTTCTCGCGTTGGCCGAGCGACGCCGCCGCCGTCAGGGCATGCGTCGGTGTCGACGAGTACGAGCCGTACCGAGGTCGGGCTCGCCTCGACCGTCGCCACTGCCGACGCGACCAACTCTCGCCATTCGTCGATCCGGGTCGCGAGCGACCAGCGTCGAGGTCGCAGGCGATCGGGACGTTACTCGCCGCGGCGCTCATCGCCGTTCCGCTGCCGCGAGCGCGTCGCGGGTGATCTCCATGTGGCCGAGATGCTGGAACAACTCCTCCAGGATATGGAGGAGCACGGCGCCCTTCGCCTCGGTGTAGGGCACGGGGTCCTCTGGGTTGCGGCGCACGGCGGCCGGCGCCGCCGAGGCGTCCAAGTCGACGATGTCCTCGCCCAGCCGGCGGCGTGCCTGCTCGGTGCGACGGAGCAGACCGGCCACGTCGCCGCGCGCGGTGAACTCCGCCGCGCGGTCGCGCTGCACGGCGCGCTCGGCCACCGTCGCGCCGCCCCAGTACTCCATGACACCGAGGCAGTGGGTCAAGATGACGAAGGGCGAGTTGGCGTCGACGGAAGGGCGGCCGTCGGTTGGCCAGGTCGTCGCCCAGCTCCTCGACGATGGCGAGTCATCGCGCCCAGCGCGAGGTCGACGAACCACAAGTAGGTCGCGACCGATGACGGCGACGACCGGTTCCCGGGCCGGTCCGTCGTCGGACTCAGTGGGCGACCCAGGCATCGGGATCGGTGGACCAACTTCTGGACGTTCGTGGGCAGGTTGCCGGTGATCACGTCGGACAGGGTGACCTTCTCGAGCACCAAGCGCAGACTGGCGCGGACAGCGACCCAGACCTGCTGGAGGTTCTCGGCGGCCCCGTCGTAGTTGGTGGCCTCGGGCCGGAAGCCGCGCACCTCGGCGAGCGGACCGTCGAGGGCACGGATGACGTCGGCGATGGTGATGGCGTCGGGGTCTCGGGCCAGGCGGTAGCCGCCCTCGGCGCCTCGCTGGCTGGCGACGACCCCGGCGCGGCGGAGGTCGGCCAGTATCGCCCCAGGAAGCGCGGCGGCAGGCCCTGCTCGCCCGCCAGGAACTCGGCCGTCTGCGGCGTCCCGGCGGCGGCCAGAGCCAGCAGCGCCCGGATGCCGTAATCCACTTTGGCCGGGATGTGCATGCCCAGAGTCTGCCCGCGACCTGGGCCTGGGCAAAAACGCGCCGGCGGTAAAGTCGGCTCATGGCCATGCCCCCGCTGCACCTCGCCCAGGACCCCGAGTCCGACAAGGTCATTTCGGAGTACCCCCTCGCGCTGCTGATCGGGATGGTGCTGGACCAGCAGGTCACGATCGAGAAGGCCTTCTCCTCACCGGCCGAGCTGGCCCGCCGGATGGGCGGCCCGCTCGATGCGGCGGCCATCGCCGCCATGGACCCAGACGAGCTGGCGGCTGCGTTCAAAGAGCGCCCGGCGCTGCACCGCTTCCCAGGCTCCATGGCGGGCCGCGTGCAGGAGGTGTGCCGTGCCATCGCGGAGGACTACGGCGGTCGGGCCGAGAACATCTGGGGGGATGTGCAGACGGGAGACGAGCTGGTGGGCCGGCTCCGCGCCCTGCCTGGCTTCGGCGAGCAGAAGGCCAAGATCTTCGCCGCGCTGCTCGGCAAACAGCTCGGGGTGCGCCCGACCGGCTGGCGCCAGGCCACGAGCCCCTACGGGGATGCCGGGAGCCACCTGTCGGTGGCCGACATCACGGACCCCAAGAGCCTCGAGAAGGTACGCGCTACCAAGCGGGCGCTCAAGGCCGCGGCGCGCGCCGAGGCGTGAACGGCCGGCTCGATCTCACCGGGCGCCGCCTCTACCTCTGCACGCCGGATCGTCCCGATCTCGCCGCGTTCGTGGCGGCGTGCATCGAGGGCGGGGTCGACGTCGTGCAACTGCGCGACAAGGAGCTCGACGCCCGGCCGCTCCTCGAGCGGGCGCGGATCGTCGCCGGCGTCTGCCAGGCCCTCGGCGTACCCTTCATCCTCAACGACCGTCCTGACCTGGCGCTCGAGGCGGGTGCCGACGGTGTGCACGTCGGACAGGACGACGCGCCGGTCTCGCTGGCGCGCCGCATCCTGGGCCCCGATGCCATCATCGGCCTTTCGACCCACTCTCCCGAAGACCTCGCCGCCGCGCTGGGCGAAGACGTCAGCTACCTCTCGGCCGGCCCCGTCGAACCCACTCCGACAAAGCCGGGGCGGGCGGGGACCGGTACCGACTACGTCAGTCTGGCCACCGCACGTGCCAGTGTTCCCGTATTCGTGACAGGCGGCGTGACTCCCGAGAAGGTCCCTCTCCTGGCCGCCGCCGGCGTCCGCCATTTTGTCGTGGTGCGCTACTTGACCCAGGCGCCTGACGCCCGCCACGCGGCGCGGGCGCTGCGGGACGCGATCGATCGAGAGTCGAATAGCGCGCCAGCGGGGGCCTGACGGACTCCTTCTCGGGGGCGGCAGCGGCGAACACGTCCGGCACCCCGGCGCTCCCTGGGTCCTCGGGGTCGCAGCCGAGGTCGGGCACCAACACCAGGACGGGCGGCGCCACGAATCCCCCGTAGAGCAGGCTGACCTCGGCCATCACGTGTGATGTCGGCCCTGCCGCAGCGACGATTGAGCCCCATCCCCATCGTTGAGCCAGCGTTGGCGATCTCGGACACCGAGGACCGACGAGACGGCTAGTGGCGCCGCTCCAGCCAGCCGGCCAGGATCGCGACCGCCCGCGGGTCGGCCCAGAGCCAGTGCCCCGCACCGAGCACGACGTGGAGCTCGGAGGGTCCGGTGGCCGCGTCGGCCAAGGCGCGGGCCTGCGCCACCGGCACATCGGGATCGTTGGCGCCGTGGGCCAGCAGCAAGGCCCGGCCCTTGAGCAGCGCGGCATCCTCGGCCGGGTGCAGCAACGAGAGCTCCTTCGCCCATGCCTCGACGGAGGCTGGGAAGCCCTCTGTCGTGATCACGCCGGTCCGCCGGCAGTGCGAGAGGAGGTCGCCGGGGTCGGACACCAAGGAGGCCAGATCGGCGGGCGTCCCCAGGCAGGCCGCCCCGGCGATCCGCTCGTCGCGGGCGGCCAGATGCAGCGCCAGCACCCCGCCGAAGCCGAACCCGACGACCAGGCGCGGCGCGTCCTCGGGGATCTCGGCGTCGGCCAGGAAGGTGAGGTCCTCGAGCCAGCCGAGGGGTGAGAAGTCGCCCTGGGACTCGCCGGCGCCCCGCAGGACCGCGGTGACCACGCGCCAGCCCGACTCGCGCGGTGAGGCGGTCGGCCAGTGCAGGGAACGTCAGGGCGACGTCGGCGGCCGAGCCGCGTGGCCGCGGCAGGTCGTGGCAGAGGACGACGTGGCCGCGGACAGGCGCGCCCGGGCTCGTCGCGCTCGCGTACGTCGCCAGGTCGCCCGCGGGGCCGGGTCGGAGCCTGAACGGCCCCTGCACGGCAGATCCCCCGGGTACCCCGCCCGCCGGACCTCAGATCCCGATGCGCTGGGCCAGCAACTCGCGGTGGTAGGAGGGGTCGCCGAGGAACAGCTCGGACGACTTGGCCCGCTTGAAGTACAGGTGGGCGGGGTGCTCCCACGTGAAGCCGATGCCGCCATGGATCTGGATGTTCTCGGCCGCCGCGTGGAAGTAGGCCTCCGAGCAGTAGGACTTGGCCAGCGAGGCCACGACGGGCAACTCGTCGGAGTCCTCGGCGGCCGCCCACGCGGCGTAGTAGGCGGCTGACTTGGCCGACTCCACCTCGAGCAACATGTCGGCGCACTTGTGCTTGATGGCCTGGAAGCTCCCGATGGGCCGCCCGAACTGGATCCGGGTCTTGGCGTACTCCACGGAAGCGTCAAGCACGTGCTGGGCCCCGCCGACCTGCTCGGCGGCCAATGCCACCGCGGCGAGGTCGAGCGTCTTGGTCAGGCCGGCCTCCGCGCCGCCCTCGATGCCGATCAGCGCCGCGGGCGTGGCGGAGAATTCGAGGCGGGCCTGCTTGCGGGTCTGGTCCATCGTGGGCAGCGGGGTGCGAGTCAGCCCCGCCGCGTCGCCCTCGACTGCGAAGAGCGAAACGCCCGCGCCAGAGCGCGCCGCCACGATGATGAGGTTGGCGACGTGGCCGTCGAGCACGAACATCTTGTGGCCGTCGAGCACCCAGCCGTCACCCTTCTGCGTGGCCGCGCACTCGATGCCACTGAAGTCCCACTTGCCGTTGTCCTCGGTGATGGCCAAGGTCGCGATCGTCTCGCCCGAGGCGATGCCGGGTAGGTAGCTCTTCTTGGCCTCGTCGTCGCCGGATGTCAGCACGGCGTTGGCGGCGAGGGCGACCGAAGAGAAGAACGGCGCGCACAGCAGCGCGGCACCCATCTCCTCGAGCACGACCAACAGCTCGACGTAGGTGAAGCCCGAGCCCCCGAACTCCTCGGGAATGGTCAGCGACTGCAGGCCCAGCTGGTCGGCCATCTGGCTCCACACGGCCGGGTCATAGCCCTCGGTCGTGTCCATCAGGCGGCGCACCTCGGTCTCGGGCGACTTCTCGGACAGGAACCGACGCACCGCGGTGCGCAGCTCCTCCTGCTCGTCACTGAAGGCGAAATTCATGCCAGGGCTCCTCTACTGCCAGTGTCTTCTCCTCGCGTGTCGCTGCTGCCATTCTGTTCGTCCCCGGCGGCGGGGCCGACGCGACGCATCGCTGGTCCAGCACGGCTGTTTACCAGACCGGGAGCCCGTGCGACCAGAAGGCTCCGAGCCGCGACCCTGCCCGCGACCACCGGCATTCCCTCCGCGTCCAGAGGGCCCGCGGGTGTGTCACGCTGGGGTCATGGGACAGCTGGAGAAGATCTGGAGCGACGCGGCAGCGGAGGTCCACCAGATCGTGGTGGGCCCGATGGACAACAACGTCTACATCCTCCGTTGCCGCCGGACGGGCGACGCGATGCTGATCGACGCCGCCAACGAGCACGAGGCCCTGCTCGAGATCTGCCAGCAGCTCGGCGTACGCCAAGTGGTGGAGACGCACGGGCACTGGGACCACATCCAGGCGGTGCCCGCGGTGCGCGACGCCGGCTACTCCGTCGCCGTGACCAGCGCCGACGCCGCCATGTTGCCGAGCTACGACCTCATCCTCGATGACGACGAGACGCTCTCGGTGGGCGACCTCCGCATCAAGACCCTGGCCACCCCCGGCCACACCCCCGGCTCCATCTGCTTCGCCGTCGAGGGCACCAACCTCCTCTTCACCGGCGACACCCTGTTCCCCGGCGGCCCCGGCAACACGTCGTTCGAGGGGGGCGACTTCCCCGCCATCATCGAGTCGATCGACCGCCGCATCTTCGCCCGCTTCGACCCCGACACCCTGGTCCTGCCGGGGCACGGCGACTCCACCACGGTGGGCAAAGAGGCCCCCCACCTGGCCGAATGGGTAGACCGAGGTTGGTGAGCGGGGCGATGAGGACCGCCGGGTCGGCGGGCGGCGGACCCCGGGCGGTGACCTGTCCTCAAAACCCGACCAAAAAGGTAAGCTTTTAGTCATGGGAGCGACGCCCCCGCTGCTCGAGATCCGTGACCTGCACGTCTCCGCCGAGGACGGCGCCATCTTGCGCGGGGTCGACCTGACCGTCGGGGCGGGCGAGGTGCACGCGCTCATGGGCCCCAACGGCGCCGGGAAGTCCACCCTGGCGGGTGCCCTGCTGGGCCATCCCGCCTACACCGTCACCGCAGGGAGCATCCTGCTCGCCGGAGAGGACATCACCGCCTGGCCCACCGACGTGCGGGCCAAGGCCGGGCTCTTCTTGGCCTTCCAGTATCCAGAGGCGATCGAGGGAGTGTCGGTCACCCAGTTCCTGCGCCAGGCCATGGTGGCACGCAAGGGCACCGAGGTCTCGGTCCTCGAGGTGCGGGTCCTCATGACCGAGTGGATGGAGCGGCTCGGCATGGACACCTCCTTCGCCAGCCGTCACCTGAACCAGGGCTTCAGCGGCGGCGAGAAGAAGCGCAACGAGATCTTGCAGATGGCCCTGCTCGAGCCGCTCGTCGCGGTGCTCGACGAGACGGACTCGGGGCTCGACATCGACGCGCTGCGCGTCGTCGGCCGCGGTGTGCGCGCCGTGCGCGAGAAGCGGCCCGAGTTGGGCGTGTTGGCCATCACCCACTACGAACGCCTGCTGACCGAACTCGTGCCCGACGCCGTGCACATCTTGGTGGACGGACGCGTCGCCGCCAGCGGGGGGCCCGAGCTGGCACAGCAGGTCGAGTCGCACGGCTACGAGGTGTGGCGATGAGGAACGAAGGTGCGGCGACGAGGAACGAGGCCAGGCGATGACCCAGCATGACGACACAGTGGGCACGCCCGCCCCGCTCAACACGGAGGCACTGCGCAAGGACTTCCCGCTTCTCTCGCGCACGGTGAACGGACGGCCGATCGTGTATCTCGACGCGGCCTCGTCGGCGCTCCAGCCCCAATCGGTCATCGGGGCCATGTCGCGCTACTACGAGCACTCGCACTCCAACGTCCATCGCGGCGTCTACGCCACGGCAGAGGAGGCCACTGCCCTCTACGAACGAGCCCGGGTGGTGGCTGGGCGCTTCCTCGGCGCCCCCGAACCTTCCCGCGAGGTGGTCTTCACCAAGAACACCACCGAGTCGCTCAACCTCGTGGCGCAGTCGTGGGGGCGGGCCAACCTGTGCGCCGGGGATGCCGTGCTGCTCACCGAGATGGAGCACCACTCCAACATCGTCCCCTGGATGATCCTCTCCGAGGAGCTCGGCGGCCTCGAGCTGCGCTACATCCCCGTCGACGGCGACGGGCGCCTCGTCCTCGACGACCTCGAGCGCTTGGTCGACGGCGTGAAGGTCGTCGGTATCTCAGCGATGTCAAACGTGCTCGGCACCATCCCGCCCGTGCGCCTGGTAGCCGACGCAGCGCATGCCGCCGGCGCGATCGTGGTAGCCGACGGTGCGCAATTGGTGCCCCACGCCCCCGTGGACGTGAAGGAGCTCGGCGCCGACTTCATCGCCTTCTCGGGGCACAAGGCCATGGGCCCGACCGGGATCGGCGTGCTCTGGGGCCGGGCCGACCTGCTCGACGCCATGCCCCCCTTCCTCGGCGGCGGCGGCATGATCCTCGACGTCAAGCTCGACTCGTTCCGGCCGGCCCCGCCACCGGACCGCTTCGAGGCCGGGACGCCGCCCGTCGCCGAGGCGGTGGGGCTCACGGCCGCACTGGAGTACCTCAGCGAGATCGGCATGGACCGCATCCGCGCCCACGAAATGGCGCTCACGAACCACGCCCTGGCCCGCCTGGACGAGAAGCTCGGCACCGACGTGCGGCTGTTCGGCCCGCCGGCGGGACCCGACCGCGGCGGCGTGCTCTCGCTGGCCTACCGGGACGTGCACGCGCACGACCTCGCCCAGGTGCTCGACCAGTTCGGCGTCTGCGTGCGCCCCGGCCACCACTGCGCCAAGCCGCTGATGCGCAAGCTGGGCGTGCAGGCCACGGCGCGGGCGTCGTTGTCCTTGTTCAGTGACGAGCACGACATCGAAGTCCTGATCGAGGGTTTGCTCGAGGCCGGTAGGTTATTTGGCTGATGGCCGACCTCGAAGAGCTGTACCGCGAGATCATCCTCGACCACTACCGCTCGCCCCGGAACCGAGGCGAGCTCGAGTCGCCGCCTGCCCACCGCGTCGAGGGCTTCAACCCCTTGTGCGGCGACGAGGTCGTCCTCTCCATGGTCGTCGAGGACGACACGCTGGCGGACCTCAAGATCGGCGGGTCGGGCTGCTCGATCAGCCAGTCCTCTGCCTCCTTGATGTCCGCCGCCGTGAAGGGCAAGCCGGTGGACCAGGTGCGCAAGCTGATCAAGACCTTCAAGGGGATGATGTCGGTGCACGAGGCCTCGCTCGAGCACGACCACCCGCACCAGCACGACGGCAACGGCGCCGAGGTGATCGAGGGCGAGCCCGAGGAGATCGACCTCGACAAGCTGGGTGAGCTCGCGGCGCTCCAGGGCGTGGTGAAGTTCCCGGTCCGTATCAAGTGCGCGACCTTGAGCTGGAACGCGCTGGCCCAGGGGCTCGACGAGGTAGCGGCCGGGGCCTGACGTAGCCGGCGTCGCCAGCTTTTCTTCAGCTCGGGCTGCAGTTCGTCGGATTGAACGACGGTGGCGGGGTCGTCGTGTTCGTCGCCGTTGCGCCGCCGCTGCTCGCAGAACCGGGGCTGGCCTGGGCCGCCGTCGGCGTGATCGTTGGGGGCGGCTGGGGGTTGCCATTGGCGTCGGGCGGCGGGCTGGTCGGATTCACCAGGCTCGATCCGAAGATGTTGACGAGCATCTCTTGGGCCTGGGGCTGCTGCACGGTGAGGACGTCGCCGAGGTTGCCGAAGCCGTTGGCCGCCTCGGTGGGCAGCGTCTCGCCCTGGAGGTTGCCCGGGTCGTAGGAGTGGTAGGTCAGGGCCAATCCGATCAGGTCGTTGAACCCGAAGCCGTCGTCGATGGTGATGCCCTCGTGGATGGAGCCGATGAAGGCGTTGACCGTGAAGGGATTTATCTTCGACTTCGCTGCGCTCATCATCGCCTTGATGAAGACGTCCTGGCGCTGGATCCGCCCGAAGTCGCTGGTGCCGTCGTACTGCCAGTAGCCGTTCTCGTAGTACTCGTAATGGCGTGAGCGCGCCACAGCCAGGGCCTGGGCGCCGTCGAGCAGTTGGCAGCCTGGCGTCGTGATGTTGAGACCCGAGTAGGCGTCCTTGGCCGGATAGGGAAAGTCCATGTAGACGCCGCCCAGCGCTTGCACGGCGTCTTGGAACCCCGAGAAGTCGACCTGGACGACGTGGTTGATCTGGATCCCGAAGTTGGCGGTGATGGTCTTCACCAGCTGGTCGGCGCCCGTGTTGTACGAGGAGTTGATGCGGTTGTAGGTCCCGAACTGCGAGCTGTCAGGCGGCAGCATCGACACCACCGTGTCGCGGGGGATCGACATGATCTGGATCTGCTTGTCCGACGGCGTCACCCGCCAGAGCTGGACGACGTCGCTGCGCTGTCCCGTGACCTCCGACGCGGAACCGAAGGCCTGCGCTGCAGACGCACTCTCGCCGACCCGAGAGTCGGAGCCGATGACCAAGATCGTGAACGGCGCGCCGTTCTGGACGGCGACTTCGTCAGCGATGTGGACCTTCGAGATCTGGTCGTAGCGGTACCAGAGGTAGCCGTACCCACCGCCGATCACGGCCACAAGGAGGACCAGCACACTCAGCAGCGAGACGACGACCTTCTTGCGCGTGCTCCAGCGAGGCTTGCCGCTGCGCCGGGTGGCGCGCGTGCCGGAGGCGTCGATGCGCGCGCCGAGCGAGCGCAGGCCCGACTCGTTGGCCACGCTCCCCTCTTCGCCGCCGGCACCCGACTGCATCTCGCGGCCGAGGTTGGCCAACCCGTCGTGGTTCGCACCGCGGCCTCGGGGTCTGCGCGATGAGCGATCCGATTCGTCGCCCGGTGGACGACCGTTCGCCATGCCCGTGTACGGTACCAATCACATTCGCAAAATTGGGGCAGGCGCCCAGTGCCTGGTGCGACGACGCGGCTGACGCGCCGCGCCGGACGCGTCAGCGAATGTCCTGGTACTCCGCGTAGCCGGTCCGCTCGAGCTGCAAAGCCAGGGCTGCATCGCCCGTCGCCACGATGCGCCCGTCGACCATCACGTGCACCAGATCCGCCTCGAGTTCCTCGAGGAATCGGTTGAAGTGCGTAATGGCGAGGATCCCGACGTCCCACTCGGTCGTCGCACGTTGCAACCGGCGCGCGACGTCGCCCAACGCGTCGACGTCGAGGCCCGAGTCGACCTCGTCGAGGATGCAGATCCCCGGTCGCAGCACGCCGAGCTGCACCATCTCGGTGCGCTTGCGCTCGCCACCCGAGAGGTCGACGTTGAGCGGACGGATGAGCAGCTTGGTGTCGAGGCCGACGGCCCGGGCCTCTTCGACCATGCGGTCGCCCAAGCTGCCCGGCGCCGACGTCCGTGCGTTCCCCTCCCCCGCTTCGGCCGCGGCCAGGAGCGACGCCAAACCGACCCCGGGCACCTCGACCGGGTGCTGGAGGGCCAGGAACAGCCCGGCTCGGGCCCGTTGCCAGGCGGGAAGACCGACGAGCTCGTCTCCGTCCATCGTGATGGAGCCGGCGGTCACCTCGGTGCCCGGACGCCCCATCAGGGCATGGGCCAGCGTGCTCTTGCCCGAGCCGTTCGGGCCCATGATCACGTGCACTTCGCCGCTGCGCACCGTGAGGTCGATGCCGTGCAGCACCTCGCGGCCGCCGGCCGACGCATCCAGTCCGGAGACTTCGAGGACATGCGATTGGCTCACGGCAACACGACCGAGACGGTCCCGTCAGCCACCTCGACGGGATACACCGCAACCGGCTGCGTCGCTGGGAGGGAGCAGGGTTCGCCGGTCACCAGGTCGAAGGTACTCCCATGTCGCGGGCACTCGATCTGGCACTCCTCGGGCCACACTTCGCCTTCGGAAAGCGAGTAGTCCTCGTGGCTGCACTCGTCGTCGATGGCATGGAACTCGTCTGCGATGCGTACCAACGCCACCCGGCGACCGGCCACGTCGAAACGACGCGCCTCGCCGGGGGCCAGGTCGTCCACTGCGCACAGCGCCACTGTCTCAGGCACCGGCGGCCACCGCTTCCTTCCCCAGCGCGACCTCGAGGCGACGGAGCACCTCGCGCTGGAGAAAGGGGGTGACCTCGGGGATCGGGGCGCGCTCGAAGATGGCGTCGAAGAAACCTCGCACGATGAGACCCTCTGCGAGCTCTGGGGCCACACCACGAGACTCGATGTAGTAACGCTGGTCTTCGTCGATCGGCCCCACGGTCGACGCGTGAGAGCACTTCACGTCGTTCTCGAGGATGTCGAGGTTCGGGACCGAGTCCGCGTGTGCACCCTCGTCCAAAACGAGGTTGTGGTTCGTCTGACGGGCGTCGCTGCGAACGGCCCCGCGGTGCACCCGGATCAACCCGGTGTAGACCGACCGTGACTTCCCGGCGACTGCGCCTTGGCATAAGAGCTCGCTCGTCGTCCGCGGCGCGGCGTGGTCCTGCAGGGTACGAATGTCGTGCACCTGGGCCCCGTCACCGAAATACGCGGACAGCACCTGGCACGAGCCCTCCTTCCCGTCGAGCGTGACGTCGGAGCGCATCCTCCCGTAGGCGGAGCCGAGCCCGACCGTGAAGGTGCGCATCTTCGACTTGGCGCCGCCACGAGCGGCCAGTCGCGCGATCGACCACGCTGCCTCACCCAGGAGCTGGACCGAGACGTAGGACACGGTCGCGGCGTCAGCCGCCGACAACTCGGTGACGGGCACCACCAGCGAGCGCGACGCGCCCTCGGCGCCCGCGAACACCTCGATGACCGAGACGGCCGCCCCCTCGCCCGCTCGGACCGACAGCCGGGGGAAGACGGGCACGCCTGCGTCGGACCAATGGACGACGAGCACGGGCCGCGGGACTGCAACGCCGGCGGGCACGTCGAGGAAGAGGGGCTCGGGGGCGAATGCGTCGTTGAGGCGCACCAGGGCGTCCCCGCGTTGCTGCACCGAACCGAGCATGTCCGCCGCACCCGCAACGTCTTCGGCCGACCCGAAGCCGAACGCCGCGCCGCTGTCGGACACCGAGATCGTGTCCGTCCGGCCGTTGTGCACGAGCACGCTTGCGGCCGGCGAGCCGATCTCGGCGCTCAGCGAGGCCAACAGGTCCCTCGCCTCTTGCGGGACCGTGGCGGGAGCGTCGCCGACCACCGCAGTGAACTCCTCGAGAGCGAGGTGGTCTATCGGCGTGTAGCGCCAGACCTCTTCTGCTTCTGAGGGAAGCGACGCCGCCGCAAAGGCCTGGTGGCTGGCATCCCGGCGCTGGCGAAGCCAGTCCGGTCCTGCCAGGCCGGCGGACGCCTCGGCGCTGAAGGTGTGCAGGGTCAATTCCTTTTTCGGGTGCGAATGCGGCCCATGCACTCTAGTGGCCCGATGCCAGGCCTCCTACCTGGCGGTTAGCCTTCGTGGACATGGGAGAGACCGCGAATTTCGACTCGCCCGTGCTCAGCATCGGGCAAGACGAGCACGTGGCGACCGTGTGGCTGGACCGCCCCGAAGCGCGCAACGCGATGGGCATGGACCTCTGGCGCGACCTTCCGCTCGCCATGGCCGCGGTGAGTGCGGCGACCGACGTCCGTGCCGTGGTGATCGCGGCCAAGGGTCCGCATTTCTCGGTCGGCCTGGACCTCAAGGCCATGGGCAGCGTCCTGAGCGGAGGAGGCAGTGAGGCAGGCGCCTCAGATGGTACGGGTTCGGGTTCGGGTTCGCTCGGATGGCTCGGCCTCGTCCATGGCGGCCCGGGCCCGTGGCGCTCGCACGCAGGTCCTCCGGCTCCAAGACGCCATCACCTCTGTCGCCCGCTGCCCCAAGCCCGTGATCGCCGCGGTCCACGGCTACTGCATCGGCGGCGGCGTCGACCTCATCGCTGCCTGCGACATCAGGCTGGCCTCCGCGGACGCCGTGTTCTCGGTGCGCGAGGCGAAGATGGCGATCGTGGCGGACCTCGGGAGCCTGCAGCGTCTCCCTGCGATCATCAGCGCAGGCCACCTCGCCGAGCTCGCCTTCACCGCCAAGGACATCACCGCCGACCGGGCCAAGGAGATCGGTTTGGTGAACGACGTGGCGGCCGACTCTGACGGAGTACTCAAGGCGGCCCGCGCCCTGGCGGCCGAGATCGCCGCCAACTCCCCCATCGCGGTACAGGGCACCAAGGCGGTGTTGGCCGCCAACGAGGGCAAGACAGTCGCGGAGGGCCTCGACTACGTGGCCACGTGGAACGCCGGCATGCTGGCATCCGACGACCTGACCGAGGCCGTGACCGCGTTCATGGAGAAGCGCACGCCCAAATTCACCGGGCGCTGATTCAGGACCGAGTCGCCACGCCGGTTCCGCCGGACTGGTTCCGGTGTGCCGCCGACCCGTCGTCCCGACCGAAATATGCACACGCTCTGCATGAATATGCAGACGTCACGGCGAAGGAGGGTCAATTCGCGCTGTATACGCGCGCCATATACACCCCGAATTAGCCCTCGAGGCCCCTGCCGCGTGAGAAGTTATGCATCAGGATGTATATGTCCAGGTCAGGGCAATTCTGTTGCAAAAGGGCCAGATCAGAGGGCTGGGACTGGATCAGTCCCGCGGAGGGCGAACCCACCCCGACGTCTCTAGCGCTTCCGGCGCCACCAGCGGTTGGACGAGCGATCTCGGCGGGCGTCCTCGGCCCGCACCTCTTCGAGCACGTCGGGTGCCACCTCGTTGACGATGTCCTCAGCCGACTCCAGGAGCCCAGCCACCTCGGCGCCGCCACCGCCCGGCTCCTCCTCGATCGCCGGCTCCACGAGGCTGCCGTGCACCCAGCCAACATCGGCCATGCGGCGCTTGTAGGAAGGGCAGTTCTCGGGGCAGCGCCACGGGGCCTCAGGCGCGAGGTCCAGTACGCAGAAGCGGGCAGCCTCGCCCGACGCGTATGTCCGGCTCTGGAAATGGACACATTCCTCGCGCATCGGCACGGTTCTATGGTGCCACGCTGCAGGTCGGGTTGCGGCCAGTCAGCCGACCGATCCCTCCATCTGCAGCTCAATGAGGCGGCTCCACTCCACGGCGTACTCCATCGGCAGGGTCCGCGTCGACGGGCTCGATGAAACCGTTGACGATCATGCTCATCGCCTGCTGCTCGGAGAGACCGCGACTCATCAGGTAGAAGAGCTGGTCGTCACCCACCTTCGAGACCGTGGCCTCGTGGCCGATCCGGGCGTCGCGCTCGCCGACTTCCATGTAGGGCTTGGTCTCCGAGGTCGACTCGTCGTCGAGCAGGAGGGCGTCGCAGCGTACGAAGGACTTGGCGCCCCGTGCGCTGGGGTCGACGTGCACCTTGCCGCGGTAGGTGGTGATGCCGCCATCCTTGGAGATGGACTTGGACACGATGGTCGAGGTCGTCTCGGGAGCGATGTGGAACATCTTGGCGCCAGCGTCCTGGTGCTGGCCCGCGCCGGCATAGGCGACCGAGAGCACTTCGCCGCTGGCTTTGGGGCCCATCAGGTACACCGACGGGTACTTCATGGTGAGGCGCGAGCCGATGTTGCCGTCGATCCACTCGACGTGCGCCTCGGCCTCGGCCCGAGCCCGCTTGGTCACCAGGTTGTAGACGTTGGTCGACCAGTTCTGGATGGTGGTGTACGTGATGCGCGAGCCGGGCAGTGCCACCAACTCCACCACCGCCGAGTGCAACGAATCCGTGGAGTACACCGGGGCCGAGCAGCCCTCGATGTAGTGCACCTGCGAGCCCTCGTCCGCGATGATCAGCGTCCGCTCGAACTGGCCCATGTTCTCCGCGTTGATGCGGAAGTACGCCTGCAGAGGCATGTCGACTTTCACCCCGGGCGGGACGTAGATGAAGGACCCACCTGACCACACGGCAGAGTTCAGCGCGGCGAACTTGTTGTCGTTCGGCGGGATGATCTTGCCGAACCACTTGCGGACGAGGTCGGGGTACTCGCGCACCGCGGTGTCCATGTCGCAGAAGAAGACGCCCTGGGCCTCGAGGTCCTCGCGGTTGCGGTGGAAGACGACCTCGGAGTTGTGAATGACGAAACCCTCGGCCACGAAGTTGTGGTGCCCCTCGACTTCGATGTCATAGACCGGCTCCACACCGACCCGCTCGATCTTCTCGATGCGGGCGAAGCCCAGCATCTCGCTCGTGTGGGCATAGAACTCGGTGTTGGCGGAGGTGCGGTAGCTGTGGCTGAACTTGCGCCGGTTCATGCGGTCCGTCCGGCGAGGTGACCGGGCCGGAAGGCGGTCGAAGCGTCCCGAGAGGCGCAGGTGGTAGGCCTGCATGACCCGCTGCGGGTCGTGCGGATGGCGGTTCGAGACCGGGATCACGCTGCTACTCCAGACGCCCGAGAGAGCGAGTAGCTCTTTGATGCCGGCCAGAAGCTCACGGTTGGCGCTCGTGAACATCGCGTCTTTCGACGTTCCGTGGTCGCGCACATACCCGTCTGCGTCGAGAAGACCTGCCACGAACGACAGGCGCTGCGACGCCGGCAGGCCGAAGACCCAGTCGGGCACCCGCTTGGTGAGCGAAGTGCCGCCGAGACCGTTGAGCTCCAGGTACTCCGCCAGCGCGGCGGTGCCGCGGGCCTGCAGCCGGTAGCCGTCCTTGCTGAGGGAAAAATCAAGGCCGAAGAGCCGCCGGGCGATGTCACAGATCTCCTCGACCAACACGGTGTCGGTCTTGTCGACCGCAACCGCGACCGTCGTGTAGCCGTCCGAGTGCTTGAGGTAGCCGTCACCGAGGTAGAGACCGAGGAACCAGCACATGTCATCGCTCGTCACCCGCGGGTAGAAGGCACCCCGGTCGTCCTGTGGGAGCATCATCGGCGCGTTGTGGCCGTACTCGGGCGTGTCAGTGGCGATGGCCACGAGGTCGCCCTCGGCCAGCTCCTCGGCCGGCACCCACCGCGCCGCGTACCTGGCTCGCGTTCTTCCAGGCTCACGCTCGTCACGCAGCATGAGGAACGGGTGGTTGCCCGAAGCGCCGATGGTGCGGCCACGCGCGGTGATCTCGAAGATCTCCTTCTCGCCGGACTTGCCACCAGCGACGACTCGGGCCACCTCTAGGAGCTTGGTGTCCGGATTTAGTGCAAACACCTCATCTCCGGGGCCAACTTCCTTGATTGCGCGCATGCCGCGACTTGTCCAGACTTTGGTCGAGGAACGAACACACTCGTACTGCGCGGTGACACCGGCCAGGTACTTCCGCTCCGCCTCGGGGATCCCGAGCTTCTCGTAGGTGTTCTTGATTGCGTCGGGAAGATCAGCCCAGTCGTTGACCTGATCCCCCATCGGCTTGATGTAGTAGTAGATGTTGTCGAAGTCGAGGCCCGGCATCTGGGTCGCGAACCACTCCGCCATGGGCTTGCGCTCGAAGTGCTTCAACGCACGGAGGCGGAAGTCCCGCATCCACTCCGGCTCGTTCTTCATCTCGGACATCTCGCGCACGATGGACTCGTTGAGGCCCTTCTTGGGCTTGAAGACGTAGTCCTCGGCATCGCTCCAGCCCAGCTGGTAGCGACCCAGGTCGAGATCCGTGGCGGCCATGTGGCTCCTGAGGTCCGAGAAGAGGGATTTCTCCTATCTAGATAGTAACAACTACCCCAGCCTGCCGAAACGCCATCATCGAGCCACCTGCGTGTTGCCAGGCGAGGCGTGGCGGCGTGGCAGGCTCTGCGTCCATGGCTGGTCCCCCGCTCGCCCCCCGACGACCGCATATCGTCACGGCCCACGGGGACGGCCGGGAGGATCCCTGGTTCTGGCTGCGTGACCGCGACGACCCGGAGGTGCTCACCTACCTCGAGGCCGAGAACGCGTACACCGCCCAGGAGACGGCCCCGCTGACCGGTCTCCAGACGACGCTCTTCGAGGAGATGAAGTCGCGGATCAAGGAGACCGACATGTCGGTCCCGGCGCGCCGGGGCCCCTGGTGGTACTACACGCGCACCGAAGAGGGCAAGGACTACGCCATCCACTGCCGGCGTCCCGCCCGCGGCCCCGACGAGCTCCCGCCGGCGGGCGAACCCGGTGGTGAGGAACAGGTCATCCTGGACGAGAACCGGTTGGCAGAGGGGTCGGAGTACTTCGCACTCGGCGGCGCCGTCGTCAGTCATGACCACGACTGGCTGGCCTATGCGACCGATCGCCTGGGCAACGAGAAGTACGAGCTGCGCTTCCTGCCTCTCGACGCCGAGATCTCACCGGCCACCGCCGCCGAATCGGTCCTGGACGTGGGCTACGGCCTGGCCTGGTCGGCCGAGACCGACTACGTCTTCTACGTCCGGCTCGATGAGGCGCAGCGCCCCTTCCAAGTCTGGCGCCACCACCTCGGGAGCGATCCGCAGGGTGACGTGCTCGTCTTCGAGGAGCCCGACCGCCGTTTCGGCCTCGGCACGGGGTCGACCCGCGACGCCGCCTTCGTACTGATCGGGCTCCACAGCACGAACACCACCGAGTGGCTGTCCATCCCATCGGCGACGCCCTTGTCCGAGCCCACCGTGGTGATGCCGCGGCGCGAGGGGATCGAGTACGCCGTCGACCACCTCTCTCGCGCGCCGGGCGGCTCAGGCAACCCAGACGGCGACGGCAGCGCGGGGGGTCCTCCAGCCCCAGGTTGGTTCGTCGCGCTGACCAACGAGGACGCCAAAGACTTCCGGGTCCTCGCCGCGCCTGACTCCGGGGGTGAGTGGCGCGAGCTCGTGCCCCATCGGCCGGGGGTGCGCGTGGAAGACGTCGACGCCTTCGCGGGCGCCCTGGTCTTGAGCGAGCGGACCGAAGCACAGACCCTCGTCCGCGTCCTCCCGCTCCCCGAGACTGCAGATCCGTTGGCCAACGACTTGCTCGAGTCGGGCTGGATCATCCCGTCGGCCGAGAGCCCGTCTTCGACCTGGCTCGGAGTGAACCCCGAACCCGAGATACGAACGCTGCGCTTCGGACGCACGTCGCTCGTGACCCCCTCCAGCGTGCTGCAGATCCGTCTCGACAGTCGAGAGGAGACGCTGCTCAAACAAGAGCCCGTTCTGGGCGACTTCGATGCGGCGCGCTACCGCACCTACCGGGAATGGGCGACGGCGCCCGATGGGACGAGAGTGCCGATCTCTGTCGTACACCGCAGAGACCTCGCGCTGCCCACACCGTGTCTGCTCTACGGCTACGGCGCGTACGAGATATCGATCGATCCCTCCTTCTCGCACCATCGCATCTCCCTGCTCGACCGCGGCATGGTCTTTGCGATCGCGCATGTGCGGGGCGGCGGCGAGATGGGTCGAGCCTGGTACGAGGACGGGCGAATGGAGCACAAGGCGAACACCTTCTCGGACTTCATCGCGTGTGCGGGCCATCTCGTCGGCGCCGGCATCGCACGGCGCGACGCGCTGGCGGGTCGTGGCGGGTCCGCCGGCGGCCTGCTCATCGGCGCCGTCGCCAATCAGGCGCCCGAGCGCTTCCGAGCCCTCGTGGCGGAAGTCCCCTTCGTCGACTGTGTGACGACGATGCTCGACGACGAACTTCCCCTCACCGTCGGCGAATGGGAGGAGTGGGGCAACCCCGCCGCCGACGAGGCGGCCTACTGGCGAATGCTCTCCTACTCCCCATACGACAACGTGACTGGCGAGAATCCTGATGGGACACGCCGCACCTATCCGGACCTCTTCGTCACGGCGGGCCTCAACGATCCCCGCGTCGCCTATTGGGAGCCGGCCAAGTGGGTCGCCAAGCTGCGCCACGACTCGCCCTCGACGCGGGTCGTCTTGCGCACCGAGCTCGGCGCGGGCCACGGCGGCCCCTCGGGTCGCTACGACTCCTGGCGGGAGGAGGCCCTGGTCTACGCCTTTCTCCTCGATGCCCTCGGCCTTGCACCGCCTTCAGTCGCTCTCGAGGACCGCGGCGAAGAAGACTTCGCAGGCGCCTAGAGAGTCTTCAGGGCGACGTGAACGTCGAGCTCGACGTGCCGTTCGAGCCGGTCGTGCCGGTCGTGCCGTTCGAGCCGGTCGTGCCGTTCGAGCCGGTCGTGCCGTTCGACCCCGCCATCACGAAATGAAGTGTGAACGGGGCCTGGTTGCCCGGCGGCAAGCTGACAGCGGCCCCGTTCACGGTGGCGGCAAAGGCGCCCGGCGCGCCCGCGATCACAGTGACCGGACCCGTGGCGGAAATGGCGTGCGATTGCCCAGAGAACAGCGTCGCGGTGAACAGCACCGCCCCGGTCGTCGTGCTGGTGGCCTCGACCCAACACTCGCCGCTCGGGGCGGCCAGTACCAGTGAGTAGGTGGATGGGGTCACCTGGTAGGTGGCAGTGTGCGCGCTGGCCAGCTGCGGTGCGGAGACGGCCGGGGGAGCCGTTGTCGTGGTGGTCGTGGCATGCCGGTCCGTCGGGTGCCGGGTGGCGTGTGTCGTGGAGTGCGTCGTCGTCGCGGTATTGGCTGACTTTCCGTGATGGGTCGGGTTCGTGTGCAAGCCGGTGACGACCAAGACCACGATCACGACCGCCACTGCGGCGACGGCGAGTGCGGGACCGCCCAGGCGGCGGGGCCGGTGGTTGATTCCGGTCATCGCCTTGTCCCTGCTGCCTGTCATGAATGTCGCGGGAACCGCCTCTGGAGCGTCTCCGTGGACATCCTCGGTGGCATCCTCGTCGTCGAACCTCACTGGCTCGGACGGGTTCGGCACCAGCGGAGGGGGCACCGGTGGGACCAGGGTGTGGCCCGGCTCGGTGAGGCGGACGGCCGAGGAACCCGAGACTCGGAATGCACGAGCCGGGAAGCTGGCTCCGCCGTTGGAATCCTCCTGGTCCTGCGACGGCTGAGTCCGCATCTCCTCGAGGGTGTGCAGCTGCCGGTGGTAGTGCTCTACGGAGTGAACGTCGTCGTGTGAGCGGAGGCGCACGATGACGGCCACGACCACGACCGCGGCCACGACGACACCGATTACCCCACCTATCAGCACCACCCCCTATTCAACAGGATTCACCGGGCGCATTGGGCCGCGGGACTTCACCTGGCGGCGCAGCGCGTCTGGGGTTCGCGGAGAGCGGAAACCGCCATGCATTCGGCGGTGTCCGGGGAGGTCGGACCTGCCCAGGGCCCACCCCCGCGTTGGTCACTCCAGGTGTCTCGCCGGTCGCCGGACAGCGCGCCGAAGGGGGCGTCGACGTCGCCGATGGCCGCCGATGGGCGCTGGTGGGTGCCGAGAAGAGCTCAGTTCTCCAAGCGAGGCCGGATCTCAGCCGCGATGTCATCTCGACGCGGGTTGTTTTGATCCCGCGCGGAGAGGACGGGCTCGGCGACTCCCCAATCAGCACCGACGGCGGGGTCGTCCCACGCCAGCCCGAGCTCGTCGTCGGGGTTGTAGTAGTTGTCGACCAGGTAGGTGAGGAGGAGGTCGCTCAACGCAGCGAACCCGTGCGCGACACCCGGAGGGATGTAGATGCCTTGGTCGACCTCTTCGTTCAGCTCGATCACCTCGGTCGCGCCGTCGGTCTTCGAGCCGATTCGCAGATCGTGCAACACCACACGGGCACGACCGCGCAGGAGATACCAGTAGTCAGCTTGGTGCCGGTGGAAGTGCAGGCCGACAAGCGCGCCCGCCTGCTTCTCCGAGCGGTTGCCCTGCACCATCTCTCGGCCGTTGGGAAACCAGCTGCGCCGATAGGTCTCGACGAAACGACCGCGCTGGTCGCCATGCACGTCGGCCCGGACGAGCACCACGTCGTCGATGGTCGTCGAGGGGATCAGTTCTGGCATCGGGCGAACGGTAGTAGTTCGCGCGTCAAGGAGCGAAACGACCGAATCCGGAGCGGTAAAAGAGCAGTGGGTTGCCGTCTCCCACGTCCATGGCGACGACGTGGCCCGTTACCAGCTCGTGATCGCCACCGTCGAAGATGTCACCAAGCCGACACTCGATCACGGCGAGCGAGCCGGTGATCACCGGTGATCCGGTGACACCATGCGACCAGCCGACGCCGTCGAACTTGTCGCCCCCTGAAATTGCAAAGGCGCGGCTCAGTGCTTCTTGGTGCTCCTCGAGGATGTTCACGCAGAACGCGCCCGCCTGGGCGATACGCGGCCAACTCGTTGAGCTGCGCGCCGGCGCCAGGATGACCATGGGTGGATCGAGGGACAACGCGGCGAACGACTGGCAGGTGAAACCGACCGGAACACCGTCTTCCAATGCGGTGACGATGGTCACCCCGGTGGCGAAGTGGCCGAGCACCTCGCGGAACCGGGCCTGGTCGAGGCCCGACACGGTGACCTGCCCTCAAGCCTTGCCGAGGTCGACTGACTGGGCTTCGTGGGCCGACGACACGTCCTCGATCATCTTGGCCTCGGGCAGCCGTCGGGCCTGGTTGAGAAGCCGGTCGAGCTCCCGGTCCGTGTGCGACGGATCGTGGTGTGAGAGCAACAGGCGGTGCACTCCCGCTTCGGCTGCGACGTGCACGGCGTAGGCCGCCGTGGAGTGGCCCCAGTCAGCCTTGGCGGAGAACTCGTCGTCGGTGTATTGGCCGTCGTGAATAAGAAGGTCCACCCCCTGGCACAGCTCGAGCACCGCGTCGGGGATCGCCCGGCGGTCGAGCGGCGCCTGGTGATCGGACATGTAGGCGACGGATCGCCCGTCGGCCTCGACCCGGAACCCCAATGTCACCCCGCTGTGAGGGACGTGCCGAGCCATCACCTTGGCCTGCCCGACGGAGAAGTCCTCCGACCCGACGTCGATGGTGATCAACTCGCCCCGGAATTGCTCCATGTGGATCGGGAACACCGGGGGCTGCACGGCAGCGTGCAGCGCGTCCTTCAGACTGCCTTTGGGCTGGGCCGGCCCGTAGACGGTGAGCCGGGCCCCCGGGTCGTGCAATGGCCCGAAGAAGGGAATGCCCAGGATGTGATCGAAGTGGAGATGGGTCAGCAGGGCGGTCGCGTGGAGCGGCGTCCCAACGGCGCGCACTTCCCGCTGCAAGACGTCGCCCAGGGCGCGCAATCCCGTCCCGAGGTCGACGATCAGCGGTTCGTCGCCATCAATATCGATGACGAGGCACGACGTGTTACCGCCGTATCGCCGGTAGCGATCCCCCGAACATGGGCACGACCCCCGCACGCCGTAGAACGTGACGTTCACCAGCCAAACGATACCCCGGCTCAGGGCAGTACGTTCTTCCCCCATGGAACAGCCGACTGCCTCGATGGAGCCGCGGACCGTCCTCGCAAACGGGCTGGAGTTCGCCTACTTCGTCGACGGACCCAGTGACGGACCGCTGGCGCTGTGTCTTCACGGGTTCCCCGATACCGCGTACACCTGGCGCTATCTGCTACCCGAGCTCGCGTCCGCCGGGTTCCGGGCGGTAGCACCCTTTTTGCGCGGCTACGCACCCACTCAGGTCCCGGCTGACGGCCACTACCAGATCGGCGCCGTTGTCCAGGACACCAACGCGCTGCACGACGCCCTCGGTGGCGGCGAGGACGCGGTGCTCATCGGACACGACTGGGGTGCTCTCGCGGCCTACGGAGCGGTGGCGTACCGTCCGGAGTACTGGCGGCGCGCTGTGACCGCCGCCGTGCCCCCGACGGCATCAATCGGCATGTCGTTGCTGACCTACGCCCAGCTCCAACGGAGCTGGTACATGTTTTTCTTTCTCTCTCCGCTGGCTGAAGCCGCCTTGCCCCTCGAGGACTACTCCTTCATCGATCACCTCTGGCGCGACTGGTCACCCGGCTACGACGGGTCGTGGGACGTCGCCAAGGTGAAGGAATCAATCGGCGACCCAGAGCGCATCGTTGCGGCCATCAGCTACTACCGCGCGCTCTACGATCCCTCGCTCCAGGTGCCGGAGCTGGCAGACGAGCAAGCGGCTTCGTTGCTCCCGACGCCCAAGCCGACCCTGTACCTACATGGCCGCGACGACAATTGCATGTTGCTCTCCTCCATCGGGTCACCACTCGACTTCTTGGCCAAGGGATCCGAGATGGAGATCGTTGACGGGACGGGTCACTTCCTCCACGTCGAGCGGCCCGACTTCGTCAACGCGCGCATCCTGGAATTTCTCTCCGCATCCTGACGGGACGCCAAGGGTTCCGGCCCGCGTCGGATCCTCCCTTCAGCGCAGGCGCAGCTCAGGCTCCGACGTGCCCCACCACCGTGCGAACCCCTCGTCGACCAGCGCAGCCGCCACTCGTCGGGCGCGAGCTTCGTCGTCAGGCCACCCACACGCGCCAGGGAGATCGGCATCGCGCACCCCGCCACGGCGCAGCGCATCGAGCAAGCGTCCCCTGCCTTGCCGATCCGAACCGGCGAAGGTGCTCTGGGGCCGTGCTGTTGGCGAGGAGCGCCACGGATCCGGGCCGTCCTGGGCCTCGCCGTTCCGCACGTTCCGCCACGCACACTGCCGCCGCATCGGACACACGCGGCACTCCGGTTGGGCCGTGCACACCATTGCACCAAGGTCGAACATCGTTTGGTTGAACCCCCACGAGTCGCCCGCCGGGACCAACCGGTCTCCGAGGTCCATCGCGGCGTGGACCGACAACGGCGCTCCTGCGACGCAGCGGGCGAGCACCCGGACGGCGTTGGTGTCAACGGTGGCGACGTCCTCGCCGAAGGCGAAGGACCGCACCGCCCGAGAGGTGTAGGCGCCGACCCCGGGCAGGGCTCGCAGCGCCGCGTCCCCCGATGGCACCACCCCACTGTGCTCGGTCACGACAGCCATGGCCGCACGGTGCAGATTCAGGGCTCGCCGGTTGTACCCGAGCCCCGACCACAGGCGGACCACGTCTGCGGATCGCGCCCGAGCACACGCTGCGGGGCTAGGAAAGGCGGCGAGGAAGCGCTCGTAGTGCGGGACGACGCGCGCCACCTGGGTCTGTTGCAGCATCACCTCGGAGACGAGAATCATCCAAGGATCACGGGTACGCCGCCAGGGCAGGTCACGGCGGTGCTCAGCACCCCACTCGAGGAGGCGCCGGCGAAACCGCCGCGCCCGCTCGGCCGGGAGCGGCGGTAGCTCAGTCCCAGACGTCGTCGCCGTAGGGACGCTGGCGCGGCGGCGCTGCCGCCGTCTTCCAGACCATGAGCTTGCGGCGGAAGTAGCAGACCTCCTCGCCGCGTTGGTTGAACGCCTTGGTCTCGACCGTCACGATGCCGCGATCGTCCTTTGACTTCGACGGCGTGGCCTCGAGGACGCGCGTCTCGGCATAGATGGTGTCGCCGTGGAACGTTGGCGACCGATGGAGGAGGGACTCGACCTCCAGATTGGCAATGCACGAGCCACTCACGTCGGGAACGCTCATCCCGAGGGTGAGGGAGTAGACGAGGTTTCCCACCACCACGTTCTTGCCCTGAACGGTCTCGTGCTCGGCGAACCACGCGTTGGTGTGCAGCGGATGGTGGTTCATGGTGATCATGCAAAAGAGATGGTCGTCATATTCGGTGATGGTCTTGCCCGGCCAGTGTCGGTAGATGTCGCCGGGGACGAAGTCCTCCAGGTAACGGCCGAACGGACGGTCGTAGACCGTCATTCGGCCACCTGCTGGGGCAGTGGCCGGGTCGTAAAGCCAAGTGAAGCCCCCGGGAGAGCCTCACCGTCGATCGTCAGCCGCCAGGCGAACCGGGTCCCTGGTGCGAGAGGAATGGGCCCGAGGTTCACGGCCAGCGCGACGTCGATGGGGGATCCCTCGGGGATCCCTTGCGGCTGGCTCACGGTGAACTCTCCGCGGACCTCCACCGGTTGGGAGCCCTCCGCCGTCTCCATCATCACCGGCTGCCCGTCGGCATCCTCCAAGAAGAGCTCCCAGTGGTGGGGCTTCTCGGCCTCGTGCCAGTCCACGTCGATCTTCAAGGCGACGGCCGAAGGAACGGGGTCCGGTCCAGTCATGCTCCAGCCGCCGCCCAGTATGAACAGCTTTCCGTCGGAGACTTGGGCGGCGTCGCACAGCAGCATCGTCACTTTCACGGGGAGGGAGGTTATCGGCCCGCCGGGAAGGGCCGATAGAGAGCTGGAGGGAGGGAGTCGGGTCCTCAGGACGCCAGACATCCCCGGAGGGGACCGATGAAACGTCTTTCCGTATGGGTCGAACGCCGCTCGGCGGCGGTCGTCGCAACCACGGCGACGTTCCTCCTCGTGATGGCCTACAGCTTTCTGGCTGCCCCGATCGTTCATGTCAGGAAGGGCACATTGGTCTTGCCAGGCGACCTGTGGAGCCTCTCATCCGTCTCCGGGTCCATCCTGCACGGCCACTTCAGCCAGGTCTACGTGCACGACGGTGCGCTGACGTCACCGCCCGCGCTCGAGTTCGTGCTGGCTCCGGCCCTCGGTCTGGGACGACTCCTGGGTCTGTCGCCGCATCTCCACGTCCACGGTCAGCCACTCAGCCTGTGGCTCGTCGTCGCGCCGGCGGCGATCCTGCTGGCATCGACTGCACTCTTTGCAATCGACGCTGTGGCGCGGTCGTGGCGGCTCAGCGAAGGACGTCGTGTCGCGCTGGGCTTGGTGAGCGCGGTGGGTGTGGCCAACGTGGTCGGCTATTGGGGACATCCGGAGGACTGCGTGGCGGTGGCCTGCGTGGTGTGGGCTGCGCTGAGGATGGACCGCTTCGGAGAAGGCGGCGCGCCCCGGGCGGCTCTGCTACTGGGCGTCGGCATCGCGTTCCAACCGCTTGCGCTCTTGGGTGTTGCACCGGTACTGGCTCGCCTGAGCTGGCGAGCCGCCGCGCATCTGTGGTGGCGGCTGCTGTTACCCAGTCTTGTCGTCCTCGCGCCGCCGCTCCTGGCCGAGCCCCACAACACCTTCTTCGTGCTGACGCGACAACCCTTCCAGCCCCACTTCGTCTCGCTCACCCCCCTCACGTCGCTGGCGAGCCACCTGGGGCCCGGACTCGACGGCGGAGGGACGACTCGGCTCCTTGCCATCGTGATCTCGGCTGGCCTGGCGGTCGCTGTGTGTCATCGTCGCCACAGCTTGCCCACCGTCCTCTCGATGATCTCTGTCGCCTTCTTCTTGCGGATCGTCCTCGAGACCGAGATGAATTGGTATTACCTCTGGCCCGTCCCTGCGGTGTGCTTGCTTCTCGCACTGCGCCGCAACACCGTCCGCTTCGTCATCTGCACCTTGGCGTTGGCGGTCAGCATGGTGCTGGGCGACCGCCGGGTCCATGACATCGTGCTGTGGTGGCCCGCGTTGATGGCGACCGCTACCGTCACACTGCTGTCCGCCGCGCCACCACGCAAGCAGTGGAGGCGCCTGGTCGCCGGCCTCAGAACGGCCCGCGACACCACCCGACCCGTAGAGTGCAAGACCATGAAAGAGACGGTGGGCGCAGGCCGGCAACATGCGTGAACTCATCGGGCTGCGAGACGACGTCTACCGCAGGCCACTGGCGACGGCGCTGCTCCGACTGGGGCTCGAGGAGGGCTGGCGCTGTGTGGACGTGGGTGCGGGCGGCGGGGACGTCTCCGTCGCCCTGGCCGAAATGGTCGGCCGCGAGGGGCGGGTCTACGCCGTCGACAGCGATCCGGCAACCCGCGACGAGGTGGCACGGGCTGCCGCGGCGCACACACAGGTGATCGCCCTGACTCAGGCGGGCGAGGACCTGTCCCTGCCCGAGGAGGTGGATCTGGCCTTCTGCCGGTTCCTGCTGTTGCACGTGTTCGAGCCGATCGACGTCGTGCGCAAGATGGCTTCGTCAGTCCGGCCGGGTGGCTGGGTCGTCGCGCAGGAGCCCATTACGTCCGCCGGGCGCATCGCAGGATCACCACTGTCGATGCCCGACGCTCGGCATCCGGACGTCGGTGCGGTGCTGCCGGCCCTGGTGCGCGACGCGGGGCTCGAGGTGGTCGACGCGTGGGCCGAGGCGCCGGCGGGCGTCGGCCCGGGTCCGGTCACCGACTACCTCGCCTCGTTGACCGGAGTTGGACCCGGAGACGACCCCGTGGTCCTGCCCCCGCTTGTGACTGTCATCGGCTGTCGCACCTGAACACGACAACCCTGAACGACAAGCCCGCTCGAACGACGTCCGACGCCTCGAACGACGACCGCCACCCGCACGACGGCCGACACCTCGAACGGCGGCCGACACCTCGAACGGCGGTCAGCGCCCTGAAGAAACGATGCCCGGGAATAAACGATGCCTGGGAATAGGGACACTGAAGCCAGCCGGTAGGGTCTGAGGCTCGATGAGTGCGCCCGCCACCGCTGCTCTCGCCGGCGCCGCCGAGGCGGTCGACCTCGCCCAAGAGTTGGTCGATGCGGCCTGCGCGTCCATCCGCGGCCGCGGCGGTATCGACCCCAACCAAGTCGTCGCCTACGACGTGGCCCATGCCGCGGCTGCGGTGGCGACGGCCCGGTCCAGCCTCCAGTACGGCGAGCGCGGGCACGTCGAGGCAGCCATTGCCACTGCCTTCATCGCAGACGTCATCGCCGACCTCGCAGGAAAGGTGGCGGGACGCGAAGCACTCTGGGGCGTCGAGGCCGGTTGGGCCTCGCCGGCCGCCGACTTCCTCGAGAAACACCGAGACCCTGCCGTGTTGGCGGCGCTCGCCAGCACCGAGGGGCCCCGGCATCTGAGCGAGGACTTCGAGCTCGTTCGCGAGACGTTCCACCGCTTCGCCGAGGACAAGGTGCGGCCGCATGCGGAGCACGTCCACCGGGCCAACGCCGACATTCCCGAAGAGGTCATCGAGGGCCTGGCCGAGCTCGGCGGGTTCGGCCTCTCGGTGCCCGAGGAGTACGGCGGGTTCGCGACCGGCGGCGAGAGCGACTACATGGGCATGGTCGTCGCGACCGAGGAGCTCAGCTGGGGCTCGCTCGGCGTGGGCGGCTCCCTGATCACTCGTCCCGAGATCCTGACCCGTGCCCTGGTCTACGGGGGCACCGAGGAACAGAAGAAGCACTGGCTCCCGAAGCTCGCCTCGGCCGAGATCCTTGCTTCCGTCGCGGTGACCGAGCCCGACTACGGGTCCGACGTGGCGAACATCGTGACGTCGGCGACTGCGGTCGACGGGGGCTGGGTCATCAACGGGGTCAAGACGTGGTGCACGTTCGCCGCCCGGGCAGACGTCCTCATGCTCCTGGCCCGCACCGACCCCGATCGCTCACTGGCGCACCGGGGCATCTCGATGTTCGTCGTGGAGAAGCCGCGTGGTGACGGCCACGGCTTCGTCTTCACGCAGCAAGCCGACGACGTGGAGCGACCCGCCGACCTGGCCCCCGGCAGGCTGGAGGGCCGGCCCATCGACACGATCGGCTATCGCGGCATGCACTCCTACGAGTTGGCGTTCGAAAACTGGTTCGTGCCCGAGGCCAACCTCGTGGGCGGCCCCGACGGGCTGGGCAAGGGCTTCTACCTCCAGATGCAGGGCTTCGAGAACGGCCGGCTACAGACGGCGGCGCGTGCGCTCGGTGTGATGCAAGCGGCTTACGAGGCGGCGCTCGCCTACGCGTCCGAGCGGGTCGTGTTCGGCTCGCCCATCGGCGACTACCAACTGACGCAGTGGAAGTTGGGTCGGATGGCGGTGCTGATCCAGGCGACGCGCCAGAGCGCGTACCACGTGGCCCGGCTGATGGCACGAGGCGAGGGAGCTCTCGAGGCCTCCATGGTCAAGGCATACGTCTGCCGCGCCGCGGAATGGGTGACGCGCGAGGCCATGCAGATCCACGGTGGCATGGGCTACGCCGAGGAGTTCGCCGTCAGCCGCTACTTCGTCGACGCACGGGTGCTCTCGATCTTCGAGGGTGCCGACGAGACGCTCGCGCTCAAGGTCATCGCCCGCCGCCTCATCGACGGCTGAGGCGGCGTGTACCTATTCATTTGGCTGAGCGCGTGAGCCCGGCCCGCTCGCCGCGGCTCACGAACTTGATCGCCATCTTGCGGCTCGCTTCGTCGATCATCTCGTCGCCGAACATGACGGCTCCCTTGCGGTCCTCCTCCGTGGCCTTGCGGTACGCCTCGAGGAGGTCGAAGGCGTGGTCGAACTGCTCCTGGGTCGGTGAGAACACATCGTTGAGCACGCTGGCCTGATCCGGCGTGAGCGCCCACTTGCCGTCGTAGCCCAGCATGCGGGCACGCATGGAGTACTCACGCAGCGCGTCCATCTCTCGCACCTTCAAGAAGGGCCCATCGATCACCTGTAGCCCGTTGGCCCGACCCGCCATCAAGATGCGGCTGAACACATAGTTGAAATGGTCGCCCGGGTACTCGGGGATATCGACCCCTCCGGTGAGCACCGGCATCTCGATGCTGGCGGCGAAGTCTGCCGGTCCGAAGATGATCGTCTCCATACGCGGCGAGGCTGCACAGATCTCGTCGACGTTGATGAGCCCGCGCGCGGTCTCGATCTGCGCTTCGATGCCGACGTGCCCGACGGGCAACCCAGACTTCTTCTCAACCTGGGTCAGGAGGAGATCGAGCGCGACGATCTCGGCTGCGGACTGCACCTTGGGCAACATGATCTCGTCGAGGCGCTCCCCTGCGTTCCCCACCACCTCGATCACGTCGCCGTAGGTCCACTCGGTGTCCCAGGCGTTCACCCGCACACACAGCACCCGCTCGTCCCAGGGCAGGTTCTTGATGGCGTCGACCACCTTGGGCCGTGCGCTCTCCTTGGCCAGGGGTGCCACGGCGTCCTCGAGGTCGAGGAAGGTCATGTCGGCGGCCACGGATGGCGCCTTGGCCAGGAACTTCTCGTTGTCACCGGGGGTGGAGAGGCAGGAACGACGGGGCAGGTCACGCGAGCGTTCAGACATGAGACCAGGGTAACAAAACCCCTGCGGCGCCCTTCCCGGCGGCCACCGCGCAACGCGTCAGTCCGCGCCGCGTCGGTGCGCGCCGCGTCGGTCCGCGCGCGCGTCGGTGCGTTCGCAGGCGTGATCGGTGTCAGCGCAGATGCTCGGCGAAGAACGCCAGCGTGCGATCCCACAGCGCGTGCGAGGCCTCGGGGTCGTAGACCTCTTCGCGCGAGTCGTTGAAGAACGCGTGGTCTGCGTCAGGGTAGATCACGATCTCGACGGACTTGCCAAGTCCGCGTAGCTCGTCGGCCAGCGCGTTGGCCGCGCTGGGGGTGAAGAAGCTGTCCTTCTCGGCGTAGTGACCGAGCACCGCAGCCGACATCGTCGAGTAGTCGGGCTGCGCGTCGGGCCACGGGATGATGCCGTAGCACGGGACGACCGCCGCGACCGCGTCGGGCCGCTGCGTCGCCAGCACGAGCGCGAGCCCGCCGCCCATGCAAAAACCGATGACGCCGACCTTGTCGCTCGATCCGCGCCGGAGGACCTCGTCGACCGCGCCGCTCATGTCACGGGCTGCCTGGTCCATCCGCATGGCCATCATCGCCTTGCCCGCCTCGTCGGGCTCGCCGGGCTTGACCTGCTGTCCGTGATAGAGGTCCGGCGCAAGCGCCACGTAACCCGCGGCTGCGAACCGGTCGCACACGTCCTTGATGTGATCAACGAGTCCCCACCACTCCTGGATCACGACGACACCGGGCCCCCTGCCGCTCTCCGGCGTCGCCACATAGCCGCCTGCGGTCGATCCATTGCTTGGAAATTCGATCATGTCACCCATGGATCACGACCGTAGTTCCAAAGATCCGATTTCGTTCTCTCCCATGGTCGAGAAGAGATACGAAATTATCCCCTAGGCATGAACACCTGCGGTTTCACACCACCAGTACGACTGCACACACCTGTTTCCCACCGATGGTGTTTGAAACCATGAAGGGCGTCCTATAAGAATGTGTCCCATCGTGACTGACGTAGAGCGGCTTGTAGTCCACTCCACGCCGCGGTCATCGCGGAGCACAAGGTTGCTCCAGCGGGTCGGAGTCCCCGCGTTGACCGTTGTCACAGTGTTGGCGAGCACTGTGGTTGGTTTTGCGCGCCCCGCCGTCGGAGATGCGATCTCTGACGCCAAGGCCAAGGCTGCGGCGATCGAATCCCAACTCACCCAGGCGCAGAACCAGATGTCCGCCCTGAGCCAGCAGTACGACGAGGCGCAATACCACCTCAGTCAGATCAACTCGAACATCGCCACCACGAAGGCCAATATCGCGGCCGACCAGCAGAAGGTGTCAAAGGACAAGAAGACGCTCTCCAAGGCTGCGGTGGACAACTACATCTCCGACGGAACGGCGGCGGCGCAGAACTCCATCTTCAGCGGGAACGAGGAGACGGCGGGCGCGTCCACCGAGTACAACCAGATCGCCGAGGGTGACATCTCGCTTGCGGTGGACAACCTCCACACCGCGGAGAACACACTGAACGCGCAGGTGTCACAGCTGCAGAACGAACAACAACAGGCCCAAACGCAGGTCGCGGCCGAGCAGAACGCGGTGGCACAGAACGCGCAGGCCATTCAGCAGCAGAAGAGCGCGTTGGCGCAAGAACAGGGTCAGATCGCTCAGCTGGTCCAGCAACAGCAAGAGGCAGAAGCGGCGGCAGCAGCTCGGGCCGCCGCCGCCAAGCAGGCAGCCGCCGCAGCCGCCGCCGCAGCCGCCGCAGCCGCAGCTACCGCGCCCTCGTCGTCGGGCAACGGGTCGGGCAATGGAACGAGCCTGGCCGGCCTCTCCCAAGCGGCTCCTCCCCCGACAGCCGCCGGCGGAGCCGGAGCCGTCCAGGCCGCCGAGAGCCAGATCGGGGTGCCCTACGTCTGGGGCGGGGAGTCACCGAAGGGCTCGGCCAGCCCCGGCTTCGACTGCTCTGGCCTGACCGCCTGGTCGTGGGGCCAGGTCGGCGTCGGCCTGCCGCACTACTCGGGCGCCCAGATGGCCGACTCCGCCCCGGTCCCGATCAGCGACCTGGAGCCGGGGGACCTCCTCTTCTACGGTCCCGGTGGGTCTGAGCACGTCGCGATGTACGTGGGCCCCGGTGAAATGATCGAAGCCCCGTACACCGGGGCGTACGTCTGGACCACCGCGCTGCGTCTGGGTGACGGCTTCGTCGGAGCCGGCCGACCCTAAGTCCCAGAGGCAGGCTCCGGGGAGGGCCCCGCGAGCGATCTGAGCGTCTTCACGAGGGCCGTTGATCGAAATTACCGAAGGATGTCGGCAGAGCCTTGAG
Source organism: uncultured Acidimicrobiaceae bacterium (assembly GCA_963725895.1). Taxonomy (GTDB): domain Bacteria; phylum Actinomycetota; class Acidimicrobiia; order Acidimicrobiales; family RAAP-2; genus Bog-473. The sequence goes on from CAVSAJ010000001.1 coordinate 1,831,358, forward strand.
CCCGCCCTTCGTCAACCAGGTGGGCGGGGTAGTTTCGGAAGGATACGTATACGCACCGAAAGCGCTCTCCCGGGTGACACTCCACGCCGACTCTCCAACCGCATTCTCCGGGGAATCGAGTCGAACGAATCTTGGGCCCGACACCCACCACCCCCTGGCCTGCCGGTGACCGCCCCGACGGCCAACCGACGTCCCTCCCGTCCTAACCTGGCACGAGCCGTGCACGCAACGAGCAAGCTGCCATGAGACCCATCCCCGTCGCCTTCCACATCGGACCCCTCGAGGTCCATACCTACGGGATCGGTCTGGCCATCACGTTCTGGTTCGGCTTCACCTACTTCGAGCGCCGCCTGCGCAAGAACGGCTACCCCACCGACTGGTTCCTCCCTGTCTTCCTCTGGATCATCCTGGCCGCCATCGTCGGCGCACGGGCGATGCACGTGCTCACGAACCTGAGCGCGTACACGCACGACCCCTCCGGCATCTTCGCGGTGTGGCACGGCGGGCTGTCGTCCTTCGGTGGCCTCATCGCCGCTGTCCCAACCGGGATCATCCTCACCCGCCGCCGCTGTCCCGAGCTCCCACTCGGACGCGCCCTCGATCTGGCCGTGCCGGTCCTCTTGGCCTGCTGGGCCATGGGCCGCTTGCTCGGTCCCCAATTGATGTACGCCGGTGGCGGGCACCCGACGCACCAGTGGTTCGGGATGTACTACGCGGGGCAGGCCGGTCGCCGGCTACCCGTGCCGATCTTCCAGGCGTTGGAGGACTTCAGCGTCTATCTGATCCTCATCGCCATCGAGCGCGCGCTCAATCGTTGGCCCAACGGCACTCCACGCAGCGGTTACCCGCCCGGAGTCGTACTCGGTACCGGGATGGTGCTCTGGGGTGTCGAGCGCACTCTCGACGAGCACTTGTGGCTCGGGGAGGACGGCCGCCTCGGTTCGGATCTCGTCCAACTGGCGGGAATCGCTCTGGTGCTCGGCGGCATCGTCATCCTCCTCCGCACGCGCGCGGCGTGGAGGGAATGGTTGCGCACGCACGACGTGCCGGCGACCGCGACGACCGCCGGCTCGATCGACCAAGCACGCGGTGTACGCACCGACTCGAAACCCGACACCGAGCCCGCGGTCGCGGGGGAACCGGCGGATCAACCCGTCTGACCGCGCCACCCGCCCGGGCGGGCACGGTTCCTCGAGGGTTCGCCCTACTCGTCTGGCATCTGCGAGACGTCGAGGGCGTAGCGGGTCCGCGTGCGCTCACCCTGGCGCTCGATGGCGTACACGTCGCCGTCACTGAAGATCCAGCCCACCTCTCGCCACGGGCGGATCTCTTCGATGGTCTCGCCTTGCGTTCCCCCCGTCACGGCACCCTCGTCCGTACGTGTCCTCATCGGCCCGCTCCCCCTTCCTCCGTCGTTCCGACCCCGCCCTGTAAGGGGAACTGCCCGTGGCGCAAGCGCCTTGCGCCACCACTCAGGCTGGGAAAGCGGGCTCCGGCGATGGTGGACCCCGACCCGCGAAACCTGCACCTGAGTTGCAACGTTCTTGCGGCATCCAGCGCAACCCACGCGGCGTATACGCGTTATGGCAGCTCGATGGCCCGATCACCGGAGACCCACGTAGGACGGGCCTCCCTCAAGCCTTCTCCAGTTAAGACCGATACGGCGGGAGGGAGCCGAGGTGCCAAGTGGCCACCGTGCACCAGTGGGTAGCGATGACGAACGAGAAGATGTGGACAGAAGAAGAGAAGAAGGAGTGGCTCGCCGAGCACGGTGACGAGCCCACGCACGTCGTCACATTCGAACCCATGTACCAGATCGAGGTCTGCGTTCCGCCGTGGGAGCAGGCCGACCGCCAAATTGCCCGATCCGCCGTCGCGTGGGGGAAGAACATGCGCAGATTGTTCGACGACGAGCAGCTCGGTGGGGCCGCCGTCGTCGCCGCTCATCACGAGGGCAACGCGCTCGAGATCTACATGACAGCCCGGCGCGTGCCTCGCCTGCACCGGGTCGTCTGACCGGTCGACACAGCTGCTGGCACACCGCTGAGGCGTGAGGCGTGAGGCGTGAGGCGTTAGGCGTTCGGCTTGTCGCCCGATGCGGCCGCCTGGCGTTGGGCCTCGAGGCGATCGAGCATCGGCATGCGCTCCTGCCCGATGGCACCGTCAAGGCGCGCATCGATCTCTTCGGGCGTCCAGCGACCATCGGCCCACATGGCCCGGATCTCGGCGGGTTGGTTCCACACGGCGATCTTCGAGCCGACGACTGTGTAGACCTGACCCGTGATGTGCTTCGCCTTGTCACTCAGCAGGTAGACGACCATCGGCGCCACGTCTTCGGGGTCGCCCATCTCGGCGAGCTCTGAGGGCACGTTGGCCGACATACGCGTCCGCGCGACAGGAGCGATGGCGTTGGCCGTGACGCCATACCGATGCAGCCCGACAGCGGCCGAACGCACCAGCGACACGATGCCACCCTTGGCCGCTGCGTAGTTCGCCTGGGCGACGCTGCCCTGGAACGCGCCGGAGGTGAAGCCGATCAGCGCGCCGCCGCCTTCCTGCTTGCGCATGACGGCTGCCGCGGCGCGGAACACGGTGAAGTGACCCTTGAGGTGGGTGGCGATGACCGCATCCCACTCGTCTTCGGCCATGTTGAAGAGCATGCGCTCTCGCAAGATGCCTGCGACCGCCACCACCCCGTCGATGCGGCCCCACGTCTCGACAGCGGTCGCGATCAGCCGCTCGCCCGATTCCATCTTGGAGATGTCGTCAGCCACGGCGATGGCCGCACCCCCCCTCTTGGCGATCTCGGCCACGACGGCATCGGCCACCTCGCTGCTCGGGTCCTCGCCGGCCATCCCTACGCCGTAGTCGGCGACCAGCACCTTGGCCCCCTCGGCAGCTGACGCCAGTGCGACGGCCCGGCCGATCCCGCCACCGCCGCCGGTGACCGCGACGACTTTGCCTTCGAGGAACCCAGCCATGGTCGACTCTCCCGATCTCGCGTTCAGGCCCTCGCCCGGGCCCAGCAAATTGCCGTAAGTTAGAACACGTTCTAGCCTGCAGCCGGCGGGGGCTGCCATTTCGTCCGCGCCCGACTGCGAGCTGCAAGGAGACTGCTGATGGGTGACCTCGGCTTCTGGGCCCTGGCCCAGGAAAACCCCGACTACCTGGCCCTGGTGACGCCGGAAGGCGACGAGGTCAGGGCAGGCGAGCTCCTCGGTCACGCCAATCAGGTCGTGCACGCGCTGCGCGCCCAGGGCTTCGGGGTGGGCGATGTCGTGGCCACGCTGCTGCCCAACGGCGCCGAGATGATCGAGATCTACCTGGCGGCGCTCCAGGCCGGCTGGTACCTCGTCCCCATCAACCATCACCTGGTGGCACCCGAGGTCGCCTACATCTTGAAAGATTCGCAAGCGAAAGCCTTCGTGGCCCATGAGCGCTTCGCGGACGTCGCGGTCGCCGCAGCCGACGAAGTGGGCCTCGACTCCACCGACCGGCTCGCCGTGGGCACGATCTCGGGCTTCGCCTCCTACGCCGAAGTGCGCGACGCCCAGCCGACGACGCTGCCCGAGGACCGCACCATCGGTGACGTGATGAACTACACGTCGGGCACGACGGGGAACCCCAAGGGTATCTACCGCAAGCTGGGGGGCGTGACGCCGGAGCAGGCGGCGCTCGGATTGTCGGGGCTGCTCTTCTTGTTCGGAATCCAGCCCGAGGGCGACGACGTCCACATCGTCGGCTCCCCGCTGTACCACACGGCCGTCCTGCGCTTCGGCAGCGCCTCGCTGCACCTGGGGCACACGGTCGTGCTGATGGACAAGTGGGTCCCCGAGGAGATGCTGCGGCTGATCGAGGAGCGTCAGGTGACGACGTCGCACATGGTGCCGACCCAGTTCCACCGGCTCCTGGCTCTGCCCGAGGACGTACGGAGCAAGTACGACGTGTCGTCGCTCCGCCACATGATCCACGCTGCCGCCCCGTGCCCGATCGACGTCAAACACAAGATGATCGCCTGGTGGGGTAACGCGGTCGACGAGTATTACGCAGCGAGCGAAGGAGGCGGAACGCTGGTCACAGCCGAGGAGTGGCTGCAGAAGCCCGGCACCGTCGGCAAGCCCTGGCCGATCAGCGAGATCGCCATCTTCGACGACGACGGCAACCGCATCGAGGAGCCTGGCGTCATCGGCACGGTGTACATGGCCATGGGGTCGGCCGACTTCGAGTACCACGGCGACAAGGAGAAGACCAAGAAGAACCGCATCGGCGCCTTCTTCACCGTGGGCGACGTCGGCTTCCTCGACGAGGATGGGTATCTCTTCTTACGTGATCGCAAGATCGACATGATCATCTCGGGCGGCGCCAACATCTATCCGGCCGAGATCGAAAACGTGCTTCTCTCGCACCCGAAAGTCGGCGATGCCGCCGTCTTCGGCATCCCGCACGAGGACTGGGGCGAGGAGGTCAAGGCCGTGATCGAGCCGGCCGAGGGCGTCGAGGCGAACGACGAGCTCGCAGATGAGATCCTGGCCTTCTGTGCCGGCAAGCTGGCCAAGTTCAAGACGCCCAAGACGGTCGACTTCACCAACGAGATGCCGCGCGACCCCAACGGTAAGCTCTACAAGCGCAAGCTGCGTGATCCCTACTGGGAAGGGGTGCAGCGGGCGCTCTGACCTCACGCAGCCAGAGGCTGCACCCATCGATGCATTCTCACAACTGGCCTTTTGGGTGTATCAACTGTCGAGTGAGCAAAGGGCGGGCGGGCCTCGCGGCTGGCTTCTTTGTGGGTGCTGTCGCGCTGGCCGCGTGCGGCAGCGGGGGGAGCTCCGTGCCAAGCGCGGACCAGGCGAAGGCCGTTGCGAGGATTCCGGGCAGCAGCGGGAGCCGGGGCTCTGGCGGCACCCTCGCATCGGGAGCTCAACCGACGCAGCGCGGAGCGACCACGACCACGACTACCACCACCACCCTCGCGGGCGGCGCGCAGGAGACGGCTACACCTGAGTTCCCGCAGCAGCTCGCGTCCACCGGAGGTGCCCAGCAAGTCATCATCGTTGACGCACCCGACGCCGCGAGCACGACGGCAACGCTCACGGCCTACGAGGACGACGGCAAAGGCTGGTACGAGGCCTTCAGCCCGATGCCGGCCTACACCGGCGAGAACGGCTGGTTGCCTGGCCCCGACCGCATCTGGGGGGACCAGACCACCCCCGAAGGCATGTACGCCATCGGGCCCACCATGTACGGAACAGAACCCAACCCCGGTACGAAGTTCCCCTATCAGCAGCTCGTGTGCGGGGACTGGTGGGACGAGGACCCAAGTAGCCCGACCTACAACACGTTCCAGCAGGTCGCCTGCGGCACCACGCCGCCTTTTGCCGCCGATTCCGAGGCGTTGTGGACAGAAGGCAACGCCTACCCGTCCATGGCGGTGATCGACTTCAACACGCCGCCGACCGGTCCGCTCGGCGCTGGCATCTTCTTACACGCCGACATCGGCGCCCCCACCCAAGGATGCGTCTCCCTCCCCCTCTCGGACCTCGACGCGGTGCTCGACTGGCTGAACCCTGCCCTGCACCCCGTCATCGTCATGGGACCCGACGCCGTCATCCGCTCCTTCTGATGTATCACCTGCGGGTGACACATGCCTTTCGTACCAGTACCGCTCGACTACGGCATGCTTGACCCATGGCTAGCTCGCCCCATGTCGGGCTTCGCGTCGCAGAGACCGGTGCGGGCCCACTCTGCCGAGAGATCCTGCAGACTTTGCCCACGTGGTTCGGCATCCCCGAATCGGTCGACGACTACGTCAAGGCGGCTGATGAGAACCCGACCGTCGTCGCCTCGCTCGGCGCGTCCGACGTCGGCGTGTTGACGCTCGTCACCCACACGCCCTACGCCGCCGAGATCTACGTCATGGCCGTACGCCCCGAGCACCATCGTGAAGGCATCGGCCGGACCATGTTGGCCGAGGCCGAGGCCTGGCTGGCCGGGCGAGACATCGAGTACCTCCAAGTCAAGACCTTGAGCCCCCGCCATCCGGACCCCGGCTACGCCAAGACGCGGTCCTTCTACCTCGCCGTTGGCTTTCGGCCGCTCGAAGAGTTCCCCGAGCTGTGGCAGCCCGACCAGCCCGCGCTGCAGATGATCAAGACGATCGCTCGCACTTGAACGAGGACCCCTACCATCACGGCTATGGATCGCCACGAAGGCCTGGGCACCGACCCCGACTACCTTCGCGAGCATCAGTACAAGGACCCGAGCAACCTCAACGCGCGGATCACCTTGCACGCGAAGTACGCCCGCTCAGATCAGCCCTGGTATCCGTGGCTCATCAACCGCATCGAATGGGAGCCCGGCACACGGGTGCTCGAAGTCGGTTGCGGGTCTGGAGCCCTCTGGGTCAACGTGGCCCCGCTCCTCCCCCACGTGCGGCTGACGCTCACTGATTTGTCCGAGGGCATGGTCGAGGCGGCCACGGCCGCCGTCGCCCCACTCCCAGACATCGAGCTCACCGACGCCCGCACCTGCGACGCGCAGGACTTGCCCTTCGAGGACGCGACCTTCGACGTCGTCGTCGCCAACCACATGCTCTACCACGTGCCCGACCCGGCGCAGGCCGCAGCGGAATTCGCCCGCGTCCTCACTCCCGACGGGACAGTGATGGCGGCCACCAACGGCCCGCGCCACCTCGATGCCATTCGCGAACTCACTCGGCAGGTCTTCGGTTGGTCCTCCCTGGACGGCGCCGTCCGGCGTTTCGCCCCGGAGAACGGCGAGATCATCCTGCGCAGCGCGTTCGGCTTCGTCCAATGGCACCCCCACCCGAGCACCCTGGTATGCACCGACCCGGACGACGTCGTTGCATTCATCGCCTCCTCTCCAGCGGGCCACGAAGCGACGCCGGAGCAGCGGATCGCGCTGGTCCAGGCGATCGGTGAACGATTCGCGGCGGAGGGTGGATCGCTCAGCATCACGACGGAGGCCGGCTGCTTCGTCGCCCGCTCCAAGAGGGAACTGGGCTAGAGGAGCGCCTGCGTCAGGAAGAGGCGTCGCCCTGGCCCGCCGCCTTTTCCATCATGCGCTGCCAGTCAGCGTCGACGAGCGGGCCTTCAGCACTATGGGCGCTGTGGGCGTTGCCGGTGACGATCTCGAGCATCCGCTTCGGCTCCACGTGGATGAAGATGCCCTCGGCCTCCGCCGTCAGCTCGCCTTCGTGGTACATGCCGCCCCAGGCGAAGACTTTGCGACCCTCCATCCCGGTGTGGCGCGCCGCCAGCTCGAGTGGCGCCAGCAGCGGTGTCGGGCGCCGGTAGCGGATCGTCAGCGTCCCCGTCATCGCTCCGAGCCCGACCAAGATGTTCGAGAGCCCGAGTAGCTCGTCGAAGACTTCGGCGATCACGCCCCCGTGCACACACGTCGGCGGCCCTTCGTAGGGGTAGTCGAAGGTCACGCGGCCGCGCACCTCGCGCTGACCGCCTTCACCGTGCACAGCCCAGACCTGCACGGGCGGCGCGATGGGGTTTGCGAAGCCGATCATGGGGCTGGTTGGAAAGTGGTCTTGGGGATGCAAGCCAGGGAACCCGTTCGGTCCCGGCGTGTTGCGGCGCCGCTTCGACCGCGTGGCAGCTTCCTCGAGCCGGTCTGCGACCCCAGCCAGCTCGGCCGCCGCCTCGCTGAGGTCCTCGTCGTCGACTGGCTGGCCGATGGTGACCGAGCCGATGCGACGCAGCGCGGCGGCGACCCGGTTGATGGGGAGGTCATCGGCCGCCGATGTGGCCGCGCCGTCGATACCGGGGAAGGCTCGGCCCGGGCCCGGATCGAGCCCCTCGCCGCCCGCGCCACCGCGGCGCTCGCGCGCGTCACCGCGGGCCCCGCCGCCCCCGCCGGCCTCGCCGCTCCCGGGACTCACGTCCGCGTGTACTTGGGCGGGCGCTTCTCGGCGAACGCCTTCTGCCCCTCCGCCGCATCGTTCGAGGAGAACACGGGCCAGCCGATCTCGAGCTCGCGGGCCAGGCCGTCCACTTCGGACATGCCCTCGGTCTCGCGCACGCTTCGCAGGATGGCCTCCACCGCCAAGGGCCCGTTCGCCTCAACCACCGACGCGATCTCGCGTGCGCGCTGCAGAGCCTGGCCATCGGGCACCATGTGGCCGATGAGCCCGATGCGCAGCGCCTCCTCGGCCGGCACCTCCCGCGCCGTCAGCAAGAGCTCCATGGCCAAGGTGTAGGGGATCTGCCGGCGCAGGCGCACGGTCGAGCCGCCCAGCGGGAAGAGGCCGCGCTTGGCCTCGAAGACGCCGAAGACGGCGCTCGCACCCGCCACCCGGATGTGGGTGGCCTGGAGGATCTCGGTCCCTCCCGCCACAGCCCAGCCCTCCACCGCAGCGATGAGCGGCTTGCGCAGGTCGTAATGACGCAACAGCGCCTTCCAGTGCAGGTCCGGGTCCTCCGCCATGCGGGGCTGGTACTTCTCGGCGTCGCTGCCGCCCATGGCCTTGAGGTCCATGCCGGCGCAGAACGTGCCGCCGGCGCCGGTGAGGATGGCGCAGCGGATGTCGTCGTTGCCGTTGATCTCTTCCCATGCGTCCTTCATCCCGACCAGCATCGGCAGGCTGAGCGCATTCTTCGCCTCCGGCCTGTTCATGGTGACGATGGCAGTGGCGCCGTCGCGCTCGAAGGTCAGGTGCTCAGTGGATATCGATGACACGGTCCCCTCCGAAGTAGGCGCCGATTGCGATGTCTGCGATGTCAGCTGTCAGATTGAAGACGTCAGGTTCCTCTTATGAGAGGCCGGAAGGGCGGGAGCGCAACGCCCGCGAAGCACTCAGAGCCGCTCGATAATGGTGCCAGTTGCCAGCGCGCCACCACAGCACATCGAGACCAAGCCGTATGTCGAGTCGGTCCGCTCGAGCTCGTGCAGGATGGTGGTGATCAACCGGCTCCCCGTCGCGCCGACCGGGTGGCCCAGGGCGATGGCGCCGCCGTTCACGTTGACCTTGTCGATGTCGGCCTCGTGCACCTTGGCCCAGCTGAGCACGACGGAGGCAAAGGCCTCGTTCACTTCGAAGAGGTCGATGTCCTTCATCGTCATGCCGGCCTTGTCCAACACCTTCTTCGTCGCCACGATGGGGCCGTCGAGGTGGTAGTAGGGGTCCGACCCGGCCAGCACCTGCGCCACGATCCGGGCCCGGGGCTTGAAGCCTTCGGCCTTGGCGCGATCTTCTGACATCCACAAGACCGCGGCGGCGCCGTCCGAGATCTGTGACGAGGTCCCAGCGGTGTGCATGCCGTCGGGCAGGACGGGCTTCAGCTTGGCCAGCCCCTCGAGCGTCGTCTCACGTGGCCCCTGGTCCTTGGAGACGAGCATCTTCTCTCCGCTGTGGTCCCCACGCGGGCCTTCCTCGCCGACGATCGGCGCCTCGACGGCGAAGATCTCACGGGCGAAGCGGTCCTCGGCCTGAGCCCGGGCCGCCTTCTCCTGCGACGCCAGGCCGAACGCGTCGACGTCCTCGCGGGTGATGCCGTATTTCTTCGCGATGCGCTCTGCCGCCTCGAACTGGCTGGGCATGTCGTAGGGCAAGTCGGCGGGGAGGGCGCGGCCCACACCGGGCGCCGACGCGTTGGCCCCGAGCGGGATCCGGCTCATGGTCTCCACACCACAGCCGATGGCGGTGTCGACGGCGCCCGCCGAAATCAGATTGGCGGCCATGTGGTTGGCCTGTTGCGACGAGCCGCATTGGCAGTCGATCGTCGTGGCGGCCACGTCATAAGGCAGGCCGGCAAGCAGCCACGACGTGCGCGTGACGTTGAAGCCTTGCTCACCCGCCTGGGTGACGCACCCGCCGACGACCTGCTCGACCGAGGCGGGGTCGATGCCCGCCCGCTTGACGACCTCGACCTGTGCGGCGCCGAGGATGTCGGGCGCCCGCAGGCCCGAGAGCCAGCCGTTGCGCTTCCCGATCGGTGTGCGGACCGCCTCGATGATCACCGGCTGTGCCATGGCGCACTTCCTCCTTGTTGGGGGCCCTCCCCCGGCTGCCCCGCGTCGGACCGGGCCGGCTGGACTGCGTGGGCGATTTCTAGAACTTGTTCTAACTTTAGCACCGGCCCCGTGCAGTCTGCCCTGGCCTGGTCGCCGGGCGCCAGACGCGCGACCGCCGGACCGCTGGCCACCGGCGGGTCAGATGTGCTTGAGCAACTCGCGGGCGATAACGACCTTTTGCACCTGGTTCGTACCTTCGTAGATCTGCGTCACCTTGGCGTCGCGCAGGTAGCGCTCGACCGGAAAGTCCTTGGTGTATCCGTATCCGCCCAGCAGTTGCACGGCGTCGACGGTGATCGACATCGCGGCGTCCGAGGCGAAGGCCTTGGCCATGGCGCCGAACTGGGTCAGCTCGCCGCTCGGGTCGTGGTCGACCATCGCGCAGGCGCGGTAGACGAGCGCACGCGCGGCCTCGTTGCGCATGGCCATGTCCGCCAGCATGAACCGCAACCCCTGCAGGTCCGCAATGGGGCCGCCAAAAGCCCGGCGCTGCTTCATGTACGTCGCCGCGGCGTCGATTGCCCCCTGCGCGATGCCGACCGCCTGCGCGCCGATCGTGGGCCGGCTGCGGTCGAGCGTGTGCATGGCCACGGTGAAGCCCTGGCCCTCCTCACCAATGCGGTGTGTGGCCGGCACTCGCACCTCGTCGAGGACGACCTCGCCCGTCGGGCTGCCCCGCATGCCCAGTTTGTCCTCGTGCTTCGCGACGTGGATGCCCCACTCCTTCTCGACGAGAAAGCACGTGATACCCCGGCTGCCGCCGTCGGGGTCCGTCTTGGCGAAGACGATGTACACGTCGGAGATGCCGGCGTTGGTGATCCAGTATTTGGTACCCGTGATTATGTAGTCGTCTCCGTCGCGCACGGCGCGGGCGCGCATGGACGCCACGTCGCTTCCGGCATCGGCTTCAGAGAGGCAATAGCTGGCCTGGATCTCTCCGCTGGCCACCCGCGGCATGTAGGCGCGCTTGAGCTCCTCGGATCCCCAGTTCATGACCGGGATCATCCCGAGCTTGGAAATGAGGATGGTCAGCGAAGTCGAGGCGCACACTCGGGCCAGCTCCTCGACCGCAATCGCCTGCGTGACGTGGTCGGCCCCGGCGCCGCCATGGGCCTCGGGGATCCCGAGCGCGGGCAGCTCCATCTCCTTGCAGGCCTCGAAGGACTGCCAGGGGTACTCGGCCTTGCGGTCGACTTCGGCCGCATGGGGTGCCACCTTCTCCTCGCAGAAGGCGCGCATGGTCTGTTGGAACTCACGCTGGACGTCGGTCAGGGCGAAGGTGGAGTCGCTCATGGTCTGGTGGAGTCCCTCATGATCACATTCTCGCAGGCCCCGCCGAACGGCCGTTCAGCCTATCGACTCGCCGCATGAGCCGGCGGCGTCAGGAGCAGGCGGGGTCAGGAGCCGGCGGCGTCAGAAGCAGGCGGCGTCAGAAGCAGGCGGCGTCAGGCGCCAGGCGAGACACCGGGCGAGGTGTCGGGCGAGGTCAATACGCGGCGAGGTGGCGCAGCAAGAGCGCGGAGAGCTCCTGAGGGGCCATCTCGGGGATCCAGTGCGAGACGTGCTCGAGGACCTCGAAGCTGTAGGGGCCGCGCACCCACTCGGCTGTCGCTTCCGCCGCAGACCGTCCGAAGGCCTGGTCGCCGGTCGACCAAACATAGAGCGTCGGTACCGCCACCGGCGGCAGGTCGCGCAGGGTCTTCGGGTCCATCGCGCGGTACCAGTTCAATGCGGCGGAGAGCGCCCCGGGCTCGGTCAGAGCAGCCACGTACATCCGGACGTCGTCGTCGTCGAGCCCGCTTTGGGCCAGAAGCGTGGCCAGTCCGCCGCCGGCGCCGTCGGGGCCGAGGAGCAGTTGCTCGGGCACTTCGGCTACCCGGAAGGAGTCGGTCGCATCGCCTTGCGCCGTCTGGTCCGGGTCGCCGCTCAGCAACGTGTGCCGGAGCGCGAGCGGGTGCGGCGTCGAGACAACGGCGAGTGAACGCACGCGGCCGGGGTGGCGCGCCGCAGTGATCCAGGCGAGCATGCCGCCCCAGTCGTGGCCGACCAGATCGAAGGTCTCCATGTTCATGGAATCGGCCAGCGCCATGACGTCGCCAAGGAGGTGTTCGGTCGCGTAGGCGGCCACGTCAGATGGCCGCGCGCCGTAGCAATAGCCGCGCAGGTCGGGAGCGACGGCCCGGCAGCCGCCACGACCGAGAGCCCACAGCTCGTCGCGCCAGGCCCACGACGTCTGAGGGAAGCCGTGGAGGAGCAGGACGCGACGACCCTCGTGCGGGCCACAGGCGCGGCCGGTGAAGGTGAAACCGCCAGCCTCGATCTCGAGCCGGTCGATCGCCCCGATGGCGTCCACAGGAACCGGGCGCGCCTAGGCGGCGCCGGCGCCGCCCTGGCCGATGGCCTCGTCAGGGCTGAGCCGAAGTGTCTCCTCGGGGACGGCGTCAACGAGCGCCCGCTGGGCCACGTAGTCGTGAGAGACCGAGGAGAACAGCTCCCGGCGAGCCTCACGCTGGTCCGCCGGCACGTCGGGATCGAGGAAGCGCCACAGGTTCAGCGCGAAGCGCACGTCGTAGATGCTCGGCGCGCGGCCCACGAGCGCCGAACGCTTGGACGCGACCAACGCCACCCCGAGCACGACATCTTCCTCGGACTCACCCTCGCCGAGCGCGAGCTCGTGCTCGAATCGCTTGGCCAGCCTGAGCGCGAAGCCCGAGTCGGGCCCGGGCGTCCCGATGTTGCGCCCACGCCGCGCCGCCGGTCCTGTGAACTCCGCGGGACGCGACGTGGTCCAGGCGCCCGGTACGTGCAGGTGCAAGGCCGGTCGCACCTGGTCCGCCTCGGCGATCGGCACGAACGTGGGCTGCGTCATGCGCCGGAGGTTAGCCGAGTGCCTGAGGCGGCGGTGAGTCGCAGGCGGTCGGGAAATCGCTGTGCGGAATCACAACTCGGTGTCGAGTACTCATAGACCGTCTTCGCACGATCAGAGCGATTTCTGGACACTCCGGCCGGTTCGAGGTGACGCTGTTCGAATGCGAAAACCGCCTCGGTGTCAATGAACACCTGGAAAGGCCACCGAGCCGAGCGCGGTGTGAGATATTCGACGCTATTGTCCGGTCGCCGACTCCGGCATCATCAGAGGTCCCGATGATCCCTCCTGCGCCCTCAGGCAAGTGCAATGTCCAGCGTGGGTGGCTTTCTCGGGTCGGCTACCTGACCGGCGCGGTCCTCGGGTGCGCGGTTGTGCTTGCCGCCCTCGCGCCAGCTGGTGCAGCTCAGATCTCACAATCCGCGGCCGCCACGGACCAGCAAGAGGCGGTCAGCACTTTTCAAGCACTGCAGCAGAACCTGTACCAGAGCAGTTCCGAGCTCTACAGCGGATCGCCAACGAACACGTGCGGCAGCTATTCGTGCCTGTGGCCCTTCACCAACGCGACGGCAGGGACGGTTTTCCTCTACGGCACACCGGGTGGTTCGCGCTACCTGAAGAAGGTGGCGGCGCGTCTGGTCGGCCTCGGCCACTATGCCGACCCGACAGAGATCTCGCCCTCGGGAACGCCCCAACCTCCGGCCTACCAGTCGGCGGTCGCTCCGCCACTCGGTCCGGGCGGCGCCACGTACTACGACGACAACGGGTGGGTCGGGCTCGACCTCATACACGCCTATCACCTGACCTCGAACGCAGCCGACCTCACGTTGGCTCAGGACGAATTCAACTTCGCCATCTCGGGGTGGGATGCGAGCACGACCGATGGCTGTCCCGGAGGGGTCTTCTGGGAAGACGTTGCCGGCAGCCAGCGCAACGCCACGGCCAACGGTGCGAACGCTGAGCTCGGGCTCGAGCTCAGCCGATTGACCGGGAACTCGTCGGATCTCACGTGGGCGACGCGCATGTATCAATGGGTGGTCACCTGCCTCGGAACACCAAGCGGCCTGTACGACGACCATGTCAATTCGGACGGCAGTCTCAACACCACGATCTGGAGCTACAACCAGGGCGTCATGGTGGGTGCGGGCGTCCTGTTGTACCGCGCGACCAGGAATGGTGCCTATCTGACCCAAGCCGAACAGACCGCCACGGCCGCGGTCGCGTATTTCGGCACGGGATCCACGCTCGTCAACCAAGGACCCGCGTTCAACGCCATCTACTTCCGCAACCTGTTCCTGCTCAACAAAGTCGCACCCAACGCTGCCTACAGCGGTGACGCTCAGAGCTTCGCCTCGTACATGTGGACACAACGTCAGGCGGGCACTGGGCTCATCGACCCCCAGTACGGCGTGAATGGCACCGCACCCATGATCGAGATCTATTCATTGCTGGCTGGGAGCCCACCCAGTCCTTGACACCGTAGGGCGGCTGTCGTCATCGACGGTCGAGGGGCTCGTCGCCGATCAGGCGCACGACCGGCAAGGACACAGCCGACGGGCGGCCCGAGTCGTGGAAGACCTCCTGATCGGCCGAGAGGAGGTTCGTGCCCGTCGCCAGCGGCTCGCCCGTCCCCGCGTTACGGCAAAACATGGGGTGTGCGCCGCTCGACACCTGCAGGCGGATCCGGTGACCCGCCTTGAACGTGTTGGCCGTGGGCCACATCTCGATCTCGACCGCACGCACGCCGTCATCGTCGGCGGAGATCGACCCGGGCCGCATCCGGACCACGCCGTCGCTCAGGTTGTAGGACTTCCCCTTCTCGTTGACGTCGCACAGACGAACCACGAAGTCGGTGTGCTCGAGCGAGGAGCGGACGTAGAGCGTGGCCGTCAGCGGGCCGATCACCGTGAGCGCCTCTCTCAGCACCGGGCTGGTGTAGGTGAGGACATCGCGGCGTTGCTCGCGGCGCCGCTGCTCCTTGCGGCCCGACGTGCCCATGTTGAGCGTGGCCCCGCCGACGGCCGGCGTCGGGTCGTGCGGGTTGTAGTGGTAGCGGTCGGGCGGGCTCTCCCCGGGCGACTCCGTGCTGAGCGTGCCCCAGCGCCCGAGGTACCAACGCCGGGTCTCTCCCGCCGGCGGCCACATGGAGAACTCTTGCCACGTGCGCGATCCCATGACGTAGACGCGCACCGCAGCTCGGGGCTCGCGGTCCTCGTGCTCGCCGAGGCGCTCCTCCCACCAGTCCGGCCCGTCGCGTACCGTCTCGGCGAAGAGGCCGGGGCTCGCGTGGGTCCACGGCCCGATCGTGAGTCGCGCCACCCTGCCGGCTCGCCGCAGCGCCTCGTAGTCGGCGACCTGGGCCAACAGGAAGAGGTCGTACCATCCGCCGATGAGACTGGCCGGTGGGACCTTGCCCAGGCGACGACCGAAGTTGACCGGGTCCCACCACGGGTCGCCCGGCGCGCTGTGCTCGAGCCAGTCCTGGTACGCCGGCGCCGGCTCGCCGATGGCGGCGGTGTCGCACCTGCCGAGCGGCAGGACGTCGCAGGCGGCAGCCAGCGTCTTGCCGCCGGCCAGCGAGGTGCGCAGCACGGTGCGCCAGCCCTGCTCCTGGTACTTGATCTGGTACAGCCAGGCCACCGCCATCTCGAGGGCGAAGGAGCCACCGGGGTACACGATGGCGTCGCGGAAGTTTGACGAGGTGATCTGCAGCCCAAGCGCCCGCACGAAGTCCGGCGCGTCCTCGGCTATGGCCCACTGCGTCCCGCCCAAGTAGCTGCCACCCCACATGACGAGGCGCCCGTCGAACCACGGCTGGGAGGCCACCCACGCGAGCGTTGCGTGGCCATCGGCCTGCTCATGGCGCAGCGGCTCCCACTTCCCTTCGGAGCCGAACGTGGCGCGGCATGACTGGATCACCGTCTGGTACCCGCGCTCCGCGTAGAGCCGTCCCAGCGGACCCATGACCCGCCGCCCGTAGGGGGTCCGGATCAACACGGTCGGCCGGCTGCCCAGAGCCTCGCTGCCAGAAGCGGCATGGCGCGAACCGGCCGTCGGATACCAGCGGTCGGCCAGCAGGACGGCGCCGTCGGGCATCTTGGCTGCCAGGTCGCGCTCGACCGAGACGGCGGTCGTCTTCGGCGGGGGAAGCCGGACCATCAACGCAGCGATTTGGCTCCACACGGTCATGTCCGACCCCCCTGACTATCCCCGTTTGCGTTGGCTGCCTCGTGGGCTGCGCCCGCTCGCTGCTAGGTCGCGTGGAGCAGCCCGAAAACGATCGAATCGTAGAGGGCCTGCCAGCTCGCCTCAATGATGTTTTCGGACACCCCGATGGTCGTCCAGGTCCGCTCGCCGTCAGTGGTGTCGACCAGGACGCGGGTGACGGCGCCGGTGCCGCGACCCGTATCGAGGACGCGGACCCGGTAGTCGGTCAGGTGGATGTGATCGAGGGCGGGAAACTTGGTCCCGATGGCGCCACGAAGCGCGCCATCGAGCGCGTTGACCGGCCCGTTGCCCTCCGCGGTCGCCACGATGCGTTCGGTCCCCACGTGCACCTTGACCGTGGCCTCGGTGGTGACGCCGAGACCGTCCGCTCCGTCGACGTCGCCGTTCGCGTTCGGCACGTTCGCCACACCGGGCAAGCCGTGGTCGGTAATAACACGGAAGGACTCCACCTTGAAGTAGTCGGCGGCCCAGCCGGCGGCTCGGCGCAGCAGAAGCTCGAGTGAGCCGTCGGCCACCTCGAAGTGGTAGCCCTCGTGCTCGAGACGCTTGAGTTCGTCGAGCACGCGGCCGATCACTTCGCCGTCGAGCTCGAGTCCGAGCTCGTCGGCCTTCATGGCGAGCGTCGAGCGGCCGGCCATCTCGGAGACGACCACGCGGGTGCCGTTGCCCACGAGGTTCGGCTCGACGTGCTCGTAGAGGTCCGCGCTGCGGGCCACGGCGCTGGCGTGCAGCCCGCCCTTGTGGGCGAACACCGAGTTGCCGACGTAGGGCTGCTGCGCGTTGGGCGCGATGTTGACGAGCTCGGCGATGTGGTGCGCCACCGGGGTCAGGCGCTCCAGGCGCTCGGCTGGGATGGTGCGGATCTTGAGCTTCAGTGACAGGTTCGGAATGGCGGCCGAGAGGTCGGTGTTGCCTGCCCGCTCCCCGTAGCCGTTGATGCAGCCCTGCACCTGGGTCACGCCCGCCTGTACGGCGACCAGCGAATTGGCCACGGCGCAGCCGGCGTCGTTGTGGCAGTGGATGCCGAGCTGCGCGCTGGTGCGGGCACGCACGTCGGCCACGGCCTGGCCCACGTCGTCGGGCAACGAGCCGCCGTTGGTGTCGCAGAGCACGAGCGCCTCGGCGCCTGCCTCCTCCGCTGCGGCCAGGACGCGCATTGCGAAGTCGGGGTTGCCGCGGTAGCCGTCGAAGAAGTGCTCCGCATCGAGGAACACGCGCAGGTCGTGCTGACGGAGATAGCGCACCGAGTCGGCCACCATGGCCACGGCCTCGTCGAGCGACGTCCGCAGCGCCTCGGCGACGTGGCGGTCCCAGGACTTGGCGACGATGCACGCCACCGGCGCCCCGGCCTCGATGAGGTTGGCCAAGACCGTGTCCGTCTCCGGCTTCACGCCCGCTCGGCGGGTGGACCCGAAGGCGACCAGCGTGGCGGTGCCGAAGTTGAGCTCCTTCTTGGCGCGGGCGAAGAACTCGACGTCCTTGGGGTTGGCGCCGGGCCAGCCGCCTTCGATGAAGGTGACGCCCAGGTGATCGAGCTGCTCGGCCACCCGGAGCTTGTCGTCGACCGTGAGCGAGAGTCCCTCCTGCTGGCTGCCGTCGCGCAGGATGGTGTCGAAGATGTCGACGGCGTCGGGAAGCTCGGGGACGTAGAAGTCGTGCGCGTGGGCGCTGTGGCCGTGCGCGTGGGTATGGGTGTTGCCGCCGTGAGCGTGGGTCTCGCCGTCAGTCGACATAGTCGAGCCATTCCTTGTATTGGTCCACTTCGCCGCGCACCGTTGCGAAGTAGGTCTGCTGGATCTCCTTGGTGATCTTTCCGGGTCGCCCCGCGCCGACCTGACGGTCGTCGACAGAGCAGATGGGCACGACCTCGGCGGCGGTCCCGGTCAAGAATGCCTCGTCTGCGAGGTACAGGTCGGTACGGACGATGGGCTCGTGGCGCACCTCGTAGCCCATGTCGTGCGCGATCGTCTCGACCGAGTCCTGAGTAATGCCGTCCAGCGCGCCGGCGTCGGACGTCGGCGGCGTGACGAGGACGCCGTCGCGCACGATGAAGACGTTCTCCCCCGTGCATTCGCTGACGTTGCCGTTGGGCGCCAGAAGGATGGCCTCGTCGTAGCCGGCCTTCAGCGCTTCGACCTTGGCCAGCGACGAGTTGGCGTACATGCCGGTGCCCTTCGCCGCAGTCGGCACCGCGTTGGGGTCGTGGCGTCGCCACGAGCTGACCTTGACCGACACACCGTTGGCAATGCCCTCGTCGCCGAGGTATGTACCCCACGGCCACGCGGCCACCGACACGTTCACCGGACATGGCAACGGGTTGAGCCCCATTTCGCCGTACCCGAGGTAGACGAGGGGGCGCAGGTAGCACCCGTCGTTGAGCGCGTTGACGCGCACCACGAGGCGGTTGGCGTCAATGATCTCGTCCACGGTGAAGGGCACGTCGATCAAGAAGACCTTCGCCGAGGCAAAGAGCCTCCGGATGTGGTCGCCCAACCGGAACACCGCGACACCGCGGCTGGTCGGATAGGCGCGGATGCCTTCGAAGACGCCCGAGCCGTAGTGCATCGTGTGCGTGAGCACATGCACAGTGGCGTCGGCCCAGTCGACGAGCTCGCCGTCCATCCAGATCTTCTCCGTCGGGGTGATGGGCATGGCGGCTAGAGCCTTTCTGCGATGGCGTCGCCCACGGCGGTCGTGGACAGCTGGGTGGACGATGACTGCGTTGACGACGTTGACATGGAATCGGCTTGGGCGCTGACGGCCTTGAGGATGCGTGCGGCGGCGTCGGATTCGCCCAGGTGCTCGAGCATCAGGGCGGCCGAGTGGATGGCAGCGAGCGGATTGGCGACGCCCGTGCCCGCGATGTCGTGCGCCGCTCCGTGCACAGGCTCGAAGAGCGACGGGCCAGTCCGCGGCGGGGTTGAGGTTGGCGGACGCGGCGAAGCCGATCCCGCCCGAGACCGCGCCAGCCAGGTCGGTGAGGATGTCACCGAAGAGGTTGTCGGTGACGATCACGTCGTAACGCGTCGGCTGCTCCACCATGTAGATGCACGACGCGTCGACGTGGTTGTAGTCCCATTCCACGTCGGGGTGCTCGGGCGCCACCTCGCGGACGGTGCGCTGCCAAAGGTCGCCCGCGAACGTGAGCACGTTGGTCTTGTGCACCAGGGTGAGCTTGCGGCGGCGGCGCTCCGCCAGCCCGAACGCGAAGCGCACGCAGCGCTCGGCCCCCATGCGTGTGTTCACCGAGCCCTGGGTGGCGACCTCGTGCGGCGTGCCCTTGCGCAAGAATCCGCCTTCGCCGGCGTAGGTCCCCTCGGTGTTCTCCCGTACCACCGCGAAGTCCGCGCCGTCGCGCGATGGAGCCGGGCGTGCCGGTAAACGGGCGCAGGTTGACGTAGAGGTCGAGCTCGAAGCGGAGGCGTAGGAGCAGCCCTCGTTCGAGCGTGCCGGGGGGCACCGTCGTGTCCCCGACGGGCGGGCCAACGGCACCGAGCAGGATCGCGTCGAAGCCGCGCAGCTCCTCCAGGGTCTCGTCGGGCAGGACGGCGCCGTCCCGCAGGTAGCGGGCGGCCCCGAGGTCGAAGTCGGTCGTCTCGAGGTCCACGCCGGCGGCCGCCACCACCTTCAGCGCCTCCGCGCAGACCTCCGGCCCGATGCCGTCCCCGCCGATCACCGCGACCCGGTGCCTGCTGCCCACTGTCGTCGTCCTCTCTCCTCTGCCTGTCTTTGTCCGTGTCCTCGCCTGCGTCCCCGTGCGACCCCTCGCCGGTGCCGCCACCGGCGTGCGTCTCGCCGCGTTCCTTTTTGGAATTGAAAAACCGCCCACAGTGTGGACGGTTCGAAGGCGCGCTTGGGTGTCGGCGCGCCTAGTGAATAATGCCTACCAAGTGCTCGGAGCGACGCATAACCACCCCAGTCTCTCGCAGTTCGGCCAGCCTCGTCAACACACTGGCTGCACGGGGCGGCGCCCGAGAGCAGGCCCGGCGGAGCCGGCGGGGCCGACCCGGCTCTCGACGTGCCCGCCGAGAAGGTCTCCACCCCAGCTCCGATTAGCCTTGAGGACGCCGGGCGCCGGTGCTGCGCACCGCCCTGCACCACCCCCTCCGGAGGACACGCTGTGACCAACACTCCCATCAACCAGACCGAGCCGACCAAGCTGACACAGGCGACGCACGACCGTCTCGTCGCCGAGCTCGAGGATCTGACGACGCGTGGTCGGGTCGAGATCGCCCAGCACATCGAGGCGGCCCGGGCGTTGGGGGACCTCAGTGAGAACGGCGACTATCACGCCGCCAAGGACGCGCAGGGCAAGATGGAGTCGCGTATCCGCCAGCTCCAAGCGATGCTCAAGGACGTCGAGATCGTGGACGAATCCGGCGGAGACGACGGCACCGTCTCCCTGGGCAGCATCGTCACGCTGCGCTACGACGGTGACGACGAGGACGACATCCAGCGGTTCTTCGTCGGCTCCATCGAGGAGCGCCAGGGCGACCTCAACGTGATCTCGCCCAGCTCACCGTTGGGCCAGGTGCTCGTAGGCCAGCGCGGTGGTGCCGCCGTCGAGTACCAGGCGCCGGGAGGCACGCTCAAAGTGCACATCGTCGCGGTCGAACGCTGATGGCCGCGCCGCGCACGCTCAGCGAAAAAATCTGGGACGCACACGTCGTTCACGCCACCGAGGGCGAGCCCGACATCCTCTTCATCGACCTGCACCTGGTGCACGAAGTCACCTCACCCCAGGCCTTTGACGGGCTACGCCTGGCCGGGCGCGGCGTGCGCCGGCCGGACCTCACGGTCGCCACGGCCGACCACAACGTCCCGACGGTCGACATCGACAAGCCGGTTGCGGACCCGGTCTCGGCGGCGCAGCTCAAGGTCCTCGACGACAACACGGCCGAGTACGGCATCACCTCGTTCCCGATGGGCGATCCCAACCAGGGGATCGTGCACATCATCGGGCCCGAGCAAGGCTGGACACAGCCTGGCATGACCATCGTGTGCGGCGACAGCCACACCTCGACGCACGGCGCGTTCGGCGCGCTGGCGTTCGGCATCGGCACCAGCGAGGTGGAGCACGTGCTCGCGACGCAGACGCTCCCCCAGGTACGGCCGATGACCATGTCGGTCACGGTCGAGGGCGAGCTCGGGCCCGGCGTCACCGCAAAGGACGTGGCGCTGGCGATCATCGGCACCATCGGGACCGGCGGGGGCATCGGCCATGTGATCGAGTATCGGGGATCGGCCATCCGGAGCCTCTCCATGGAAGGCCGGATGACGCTGTGCAACATGTCCATCGAGGGCGGGGCGCGTGCCGGCCTCGTGGCGCCCGACGAGACGACCTTCGAATACGTGCGCGGCCGTGACCACGCGCCCACCGGGCCGAAGTGGGACGAGGCGATCGCATACTGGCGCACGCTGACCACCGACGAGGGCGCAGCGTTCGACAAGGAGGTCGTGCTCGACGCGGCGACGATCACCCCGCACGTGACGTGGGGCACCAACCCCGCTCAGGTGGTGTCGATCTTCGGCTCGGTCCCCGATCCCGACGCGATGAGCGACGCGGGCGACCGCGAGGCTGCTGCGCGTGCCCTGGCCTACATGGGCTTGGCTGCGGGGACACCGATGCGTCAGATCAGCGTCGACACTGTGTTCCTCGGCAGCTGCACGAACTCGCGGATCGAGGACTTCCGGGCCGCCGCGGCCGTCCTCGAGGGCCGCACGGTCTGTGAGGGCTTGCGTGCCCTGGCCGTCCCCGGCTCGCATCGGGTCAAGGCACAGGCGGAGGCCGAAGGACTCGACAAGGTCTTCGTGACCGCGGGCTTCGAGTGGCGCGAGCCAGGCTGTTCGATGTGCTTGGCCATGAACCCAGACAAGCTGGCCGTCGGTGAGCGCTGCGCGTCGACCTCGAACCGCAACTTCGAGGGCCGCCAGGGGCGGGGCGGCCGTACCCACCTGGTCTCCCCTGCCGTCGCCGCCGCCACTGCGGTCGCCGGGACATTCGCCACGCCGGAAGACTTGGAGTACCTCGTCGACTTGGAGGAGTTGGACTGATGGAGCCCGTCATCGTCATCAGCGGACGTGCCGTGCCGCTCGACCGCACCGACGTCGACACCGACCAGATCATCCCTTCTGACTGGTTGAAGCGGGTCGAGCGCACGGGCTTCGGCGCGGGCCTCTTCTCCGAATGGCGCGACGACCGCAACTTCGTGTTGAACGATCCCGAGTTCGTCGGTGCCACCATCCTGGTGGCCGGGCACAACTTCGGCACCGGCTCCTCGCGCGAGCACGCCGTGTGGGCATTGATGGACTACGGGTTCCGAGCCGTCGTGTCCTCACGCTTCGCCGACATCTTCCGCAACAACTGCACAAAGCAGGGCCTCCTGCCCGTCCAGGTGACCGAGGAGCTGGACCGTGCGCTGCTGGACGCGGTGACAAAGAATCCCGCACAAGAGATCACGATCGACGTGGCCCGAGGGACGATCGAGGCGCCGGCGGCGGGATTGGCCGGGACCTTCCCCCTCGACGAGTTCACCCGTGAGCGACTCCTTAACGGCTGGGACGACATCGGCCTCACACTGCGCTACGCCGACGAGATCGACGCCTTCGAGCACCGACGGCCCGACTTCTTGCCCTCTGCATCGACCGCTGCTCCTGCCGCTGGCTGACACTGCGCGATGACGAGTTTCAGGCCCATGACGGAGCCCGACGTCCCTGCCGCCGTGGCGGCGTTCGAGCAGGGGCTCCTGACCATGCAAGCCCGGCACAACCTGCCGGTCACCGGCAACTCGATCCGCGACGAGAAGCGACGTCAGGACCGCACGCGCCACTTCCTGGGTACCGACCCCCAGGGCTCGTGGGTGGCCGAAGACGGCGGCACGATCATCGGGATGTCGCAGTCCTTCGTCCGCGAGGGCTACTGGATGCTCTCCCAACTCGGTACGGTGCCGGGCCGCCAGGGCCTGGGTGTCGGCAAGGAGCTGTTGCGGCTGGCGCTGGCCCACGGCCAGCCCGACGGCCCAGGGACGATCCAATGCTCGCGGGATCCAAAGGCGATGGCGCTCTACGCGAGCGTCGGCTTCTCGCTGCACCCTGTCGTCGCCGCCTGGGGTCCCATGCGCCCGAACGCAGCGGCCGAACGCCCGTCCGAAGTCGAGCGTTACGAGCCCGACCAGGTCGGATCACGCGAGCTGGCGGTGATCGACGCCATCGACCGCACCGTGCGCGGCGCCGCCCGCGCGGTCGACATCGTCGCCATGTTGGAGCAGCCGGGTAACCGGCTCTTGCTCCACGGCGAGGACGGGTACGCAGTGGCCAAGGACGAACGCATCGTCACCCTCGGTGCGCGGACCGAGGAGTCGGCGGTGTTGGTGCTGCGAACGATGCTGGCCGAGGCGCCACCGGGCGAGACGATCGAGATCGCGTGGCTGAGCTCGGCCCAGCAGTGGGCGATCCGAGAGGTGGTGGCGGCCGGGATCGAGCTCCAGCCCTACGGGCCGGTGATGGTGCGCGGGATGGCAGGGCCCCCCTGCCCCTACATCCCGAGCGGCGGGTTCGGCTAGCGCGTCAGCGCGTGTCGGGTCGACCCCGTTGCTGATTGCGCACGGCGTTGCCGATTGCGCACGGCCGGTTGCAGAGGGGGACCTCCGCTTCTAGGGTCCTCACGGTCTCGGCCTGGAGGTCTGAAAATGGGGGACGTGGTCGTGCCGACATCGGTTCAAGGCACCGATCCGAGCGACGGAAGCTCGACGTCCCGCCGTTCACATCGCATGCGCTCCGGTGCAGCCATCGTGTTATTTGTCGTATTCCTTGTGCTGGTTGCATTCTCGGTCTGGCTGTACCCAAGACGAGCAGTCATCAACAGACCCGCGCCTTTTAGCCTTACCATGATCTCGGCTGAGGGCCCAGAGATCGGGGCTTTCGACGTCATTCCCTTGACCATCGTCCCGAATCCGGCCTATTCGAATCCCTCAGACGTCAACGTGATCGTCGAGCCAGTCGGACATGACGTCTACGGGGTTCACGTCAGCTGGACGTACACGCCCTCCATGTGCAGCCAGGGAGAGAATCGCGTCCAAGGGGAGATCGCAGGTTGCGCCCCGACGTCAAAGCCGTACGAAGTTGCCGGATCAGAGCTGAATGTCTCCATCCCGATCGGTGCGACCATTCTTCACTGCCACGCCTGCCCGCAGGGTCGTCAGCACGTATTCGCGGAACAAGACAGTACCGTGCGGCCGGAGCCCTACCTTCCCGATGCCTCAGTCCTCACTACCTCCACACCAGCATTGCCGGTGACCGCCTCTTGGAAGTTCGAAATACGCGACACGGCATTTGCCTGGGCGGCGAACGGTCTGAGTGCAGAGGCGAGTCTTCCCGTCGTCAACTTCTTGAACAACGGGAACGTTGGCTATGGAGATGTCACCGTCACCTATCGCATCCCAGGGGGGAATCAGTACGACTGGAACGATGGACCCGATCCGGACAAGCTGACCTGGAGCGAGCCAGTCAGCGCTGCCACGACGGCGGTCCAGGTGGCTGGGATCGACAACAGTGCCGCTTCCAGTGACACGAGGGACGTGCTGATCGTTGGGATTCTGCTCGGAACGGCCGGTGGCGCCCTGGTGGGATCGATTCAGGAATTCGCTCACGCAAGGTCGGAGCGAGAAGGGGCACACCGGCGTCCGTAGCGCTCTATCCGAGGTCCGGGCCTTGCGTCAGTTGCCGCGCGGGTTCGAGCTCACCGTCCCATTGCTTCGAGCGCCTCGGTGGCGCGCCGATCCACGTTGCCGTAGCCGTGCGTCCGCGCCGCTCGTTGGGCTTTGGTCAGGCGCGCCATCGCCGCGTCCGCATCGCCCGTCCGATTCCGCCGGGCCAGCAGGGTGCCCCACCACAGGTCCGTCCGGGCCGCGAAGAACTTCGCCCCCATTCGCTCGCTGACGACTGCCGACTGCGAGAAATAGGCCTCTGCCTCGTCGTAGCGGCCGAGGACGCTGGCCAGTCCGCCGAGGTAGTGGCTCACTGGTGGCAGCGCCGATGCCCCCGTGGCGGGCAGCTGCGCGTGCCAGGGGGCGAGGCGCTCAAAGAGGGGCCTGGCGTACGTGGGGTCCCCGCATTCGACGGCGGCGTCGGCGTAGTCGACCATTCCCGAGAGCCACACCTGGTCCAGCTGGAGGTCGAACCCCGAAGCCGCAAACGCCTCGAGCAGACCCAGCGCTTCATCCGTGCGACCGACTTCCACATGGGCCTTGGCCAACAGCGACCCGAACATCCAGGGCGAGATCTCTGGCGCGTCTGACGCCATCTGCTCGATGAGGGGGATGAGCTCGTTCATCGTGCCGCGTTGTCCGCGCACCATGATCAGTTGGGTGCCGTAGATGATCGCAGCGTCCGGTTGACCACTGTCGCTACCGATCTGCAGCGCCTCGGTCGCGAGGGCCTCCGCTCGGTCTGTGTCCCCTGCGATGAATGCCCGCTGTCCTTGGAGGAACCTGTGCCCCCAGGTGAACACCGGCTGCCCAAGCAGGTCTGCCATCGCTCCATGGATCTCAAGGCAGCGGTCCAACTCCTCGATGTCGCCGGAGCGGGATGCCGTCTCATAGCGCCACATGGCCGCCCAGTAGAGCAGTGCCGGGTCCCCCAATCGCTCGGCGCGCATGAGTGCATCGGTCGTTCGGGAGAGTGCGGGTCCGAGGAGCTGCGGCACCTGGAGCGGCACATAGAGGTGGTTGAGCACGCGCAGGCAGGTGCCGTCGTCGTTACTACCGGTGACGATGGTCTCCGCCTCCTCCGCCAGTGCCTGCCGGCGTTCGAGCGGGCTGCCGTGGGCGAGTTCGGAACACAGCGTCGCCAGGACGAGTGCTCGTTCCGGAATATCATCTTCCAGCTCGTCGAGGGCGGTTTCGAGCACGGCGACCTTCTCAGTGTCGGTGGCGCCGACCGCGCTGTAGAAGCCGCGGTTGTTGGCCAGGGCGGCCGCAACCAGCCGCTCGGTGTCACCGAAGTCGGCCGCCCGGTGCGCCGCGTCGAGCAACGTGTCCCGGTAGGTCGGGTCCCCAGTTTGACGCTGCGCGGTTCCAAGCCCAATGGCCAGGTCGAGGGCCAGGACAGGGTCGGGGTCGTCGACCTGCTCCAGGAGCTCTGTGGCCTGGGTGAAGTACCGGAGAGCGTCGGCCGGGGCCAATGCGCTGAGGGCAGCGTCGCCAGCCTGACGCGCGTAGCGAATGGCCCGGCCGGACGGAGAGCCGTCCGAGGCGTTCAGCCAATGCCGGGCCAACTCACCCACACGCGGTCCCGGATGACCACCGCAGATGTCCTCCAGCGCCACTGCGACCTGCTTGTGGGCCCGGGCACGGCGTGTCGGTCCAAGGCTCTCGTAGATCGTGTGACGAATGAGCGCGTGGGCGAAGATGTAGTGACCCGGCGGACCCGCAACCTCACGCACGAGCGCCGCCGCCCTCGCAGCCTCGAGAATCTCGAGAACTTCGTCCTCGGGAAAGCGAGTGGCTCTGATCAGAAGGTCGAAGTCAAAACTCCGGCCGATGACGGCTGCAATCGACAGGGATCGCTCGGCGCGATCCCCGAGACGGGCCACCCGCCCCCCAACGACCTCTCGCACACTGTCGGGCAGCGCCAGCGGCCCGAGTGACTCAGCCGGCATCCATTGACCCGCCGCGTCCTGGTAAATGGCTCCGGTCTCAGCCAAGTAGCGGAGCACTTCGCTGAGGAAGAAGGGGTTGCCGTCCGTCTCAAGGTGTACGGCGTGTGCGAGCGCAACACCGCTCTCGTCAAGCTTGTGTCCCGCCGCGGCTTCCATGTAGGACACCACATCCCCGTGGTTGAGGCCCTCGAGCTCCAACCGCGACACGCCGCGGTGACGCCACAAGTTCCCCACCGTGTCGCGCAGCTCGCTCGAGTTGGGCAGCTCGTCATCGCGAAAGGTCGCGACGAGGAGCACTCGCATCGGCAGCTCTGTGGCCGCGAGATGACGCAGCAGGAGGAGGCTCCCTGAGTCGGCCCATTGCAGGTCATCGAAGATGAGCACGATGGGATCGTCGGCGGATGCCTCCGCCAAGAGCCCGACCACGGCAGTGAAGAGCAGGTATCGCTCGGTGTCGCTGTCCGTCGCCTTGGGCGGCGGAAAATCGGTGATCCGGCTGCTGAGGGCAGGAATGAGGCGCGTAAGTTCGGAGCCGTGTGCGCGTGTGTGGCGCCTGAGCCGATCATCATCGACGTTGTTGACATAGTGGCCGAGAGATTCGGAGAAGAGCTGGTACGGCGTGGCCATGTCCTCGTCGGCGTGGCCAAACAGGACGGAGGCGCCGAGGCTATGGGCGGCGCGAGCGGCTTCGGCTGCGAGTGTGGTCTTGCCGAGACCGGCCTCGCCGCTCAAGAGCACGATCTCTCGTCCTTCCCCATTCGCAACACGCTTGTATGCATCGGCGAGCACAGCCGTCTCGATCTCGCGACCTACCACTCCAACAGTTGGGCGAACGGTGAGGCGTGTCTGCAGCGGGACGACCCCACCGGCCTCGGCCATGCCGAGCGGCTCCCAGATCACTTCGACGGTGGCGACGGGATCTGGGAGGCCCCTCAGGGTCATCGCGCCCACCGATCGGCAGACATGTCGGTTTCGCCGTCCCGCCATCAGAGGCACGACGGCGGCAGCCAGGATCTGACCGCTTTCACAGACATCGCAGAGACGGGCTGCCTCGATCACCGGGTCCCCGTAGAAATCACCGTCCTCGGCTGTGACTTCCCCACCACTCAGCCCGATCCGCAGTCCCACGCTGTACCGACGATCACGATTGGCGCGCTCGACGCCCTGTTGCATGGCGACGGAACTGGCCAATGCGGCAGAAGCGGAGGCGAACGTCACCATGATTCCGTCGCCCAGTCCCTTGACCTCGTGGCCACCATTTTCGGCCGCGGCCTGACGCATGACCGAGAAATAGCCGCGGCGCACCTCGTCGGCGGCTTCGGGCGGCATGCCGACCGACAATGCGGTCGATCCGACCACGTCACAGAAGAGAATCGCCACGTTCTCGGTGGTCACGCACCACCTCCTGGAGCACCACGTCGCACGGGAGCCCTCGCTACTGCACGTTAAGGCGGGAAGAGGTCGCGAGCAACTACGGTTTATTTGAGAGTTGTCCGTCGAACGTGACCCCGCTCTTCGTCTCATGGCTCGAAGGCGGGGTCAACGGGCCTTCCCGATCCTCCACGCGTCCCTGAGCTCGTCGGTGATTTGGAAGCCGGGTCGGTGCCCGTCACGCTCGGTGGCCTCGAACCCGCGCAGCATCCTCAGTCCCAAGATGGCAGACAGATTGGGGACACCGGGCAGGCGTCCCCACGTCTGGTCGAAGAGGTTGTCAGATGCTTGTACGAACGTGAAGAACCACCGCGTCCAATCGGCCTTGGGCACACCCAGCAGCTCGGCCGTCTGGCCGCCGAGATAGTGACGGATACCGGATGCCGGAAGACCCCCCAGCGGGCGGATCCGGATGAGATCCCGCATGCACTCGATGGCGGCGTCGGTCAGCTCCCGGCCTGCGTCACTTTCGTCGTACGCGCGGACCTTGATGTGCTCCCAGACCGCCTGGGAATCAGCCCAATCCAAGGGCAGGAGGTCCGAACGGATCCCCATCTGGTGACCGACCAGGTTCCATGTGTGGATGTAGGCCTCCGCTTCAGCGTCATTGACGCGGACGCCCGATCGGCGGAGGGAGTCGATGCCCACGACACTGAATGAAAACAGGCAACCAAGCAGGTCTTCTTGGTTCAAAGGCACACCGAGCGCGTCGTCCCACGGCTCGATGGGATCGCCGGCCGGTGACCGGAGATCCTCCCCATGAAGGAGTAGGTGGCGGACCGCCGCGTGCATCAGACGCACGTGGCGAATCGTCTCGTACCCGAGACCTCCGGTCTCGAGAGCGTTGGGGGTCATCGCGTTGATGATCATCTGCCCCGTCTCGACGTAGCGGCGCTTCGGCTTCCCGGTCAAACGGGCGGTTCGGACGAGGGGCTCCGCTCCTTTCGCACAGGCGTAATCGGCTGGCAGTGATGCCATCCACAGCGCCATGCCGAGCTGGGGCCCCCACTGACTGAAGAACTTCTGGCCTTGTTGGACGAGGTCTGCATCTGCCCACTCCGGCCATGGCTCCTTGGCGGAGACGAATGTCCCGATGCCGGGCAGCTGCTCGTCCGGGACGTCGCCGGCGGACAGGCGCGCCAGCCGCGTGAAGAGCTTGGTGTGTCCCTCCCCGCTCTCGTCGAAGAAGGCGCTCACGGCGCGATCGGCCGGCCAGTCGGACGCCGTTCGAAGGCTTTCGAGAAAGGTGTCGGTGAAGCGCCGGGTACCGATCGTGGGGGGTGGACGGTGCCCCGGCCCGGGAGTCGGCCAGCTGAGAGACGAGCCCTGGCCAGGGATGTGACCGGCTTCGATGTCCGACACGACTGCGCCGTTGAACGGAGGCCCGAAGAGCTGCTTCCTGTGGTGGCGAGAGAGGAACAGGTTCGCAATGAAGTTCATGCGGTCGTCGAGATTCACCCAGTCGGCGGCCGCACTTCCGACGCCATCGCCCCCGCTGCGGTTGAAGCGAGTCAACAACGTGTCCAGGTCTTCGACCTTGACGGGCACCATCTCTGGTGGCGTGAACGGCTGGTCTGTGATCGGGGGCACGTCCTGGTCGAGCCGCAGCGTTCCATCAGGCGTCTCGATGGTGCCGAGAAGCTTCGTCATCAGGTCACCCCAGAGGTCGCCCGTGGCCTTCACGACGGGGTCGAGGGCCGAGGCGATCGCGGGCTCAATGCGGGCAAATGCCCCGCCTTCGGAGACCAAACGCTTCTTGTAAAGGGCGGCGCCCTGGTTGACTCCCATGTCCATGCTGCCGGCGATCGCGCCCTGGAGGTGATGCTGCTCGTGCGCGCCAAGCTGCAGTGAGCCCGCCAGGATGCGCTGGCTCCTTATGACCGGATCCTTCTCCTCCATGGCGTCACACCAGAGTGAGAACCCGGCGCGAAGGCGGTTGATCCCTTCGAATGGGGGTGCGCCCTCGCACTGCTCGAGCACTTGCGCACGTGCCGAGGCGTATTCGACGGGCTCGGCTCCGTAGCATGAGATGAACGTCGCTGCCGCGGGGGCGATCTCGGCGAAGACCTCGGTGTTGCCGTTCGACAGATTCAAAGCACATGCGCCAAGGAGCTCACGGACGACATCGATGACGTGATCAGGGGTGACTTCGCCGAGTATTTCGGAGAGCAACTTCCCTTGTGGCCCGTCGTTCACGGAGCGGACTGCTGCCATCATCCCGTCGTGGAGGACGACGCGGTCATGGAGCCATTTGGGCAGGTCCTCGCCTCGAATGTTCCGACCGACGGTGTCCGAGGCCCAAGTGCCGAACGTGCACCAGTTCGCGGTATCCGGCGCAAGCAATCGAGTCAGCCCCGCGGCCAGATCCGAATAGGTCTGGGTGACCCAATAGTTGCGAAGAACACGGTCGTCGATGGCTAGCACGGCCTGCACGTGTGTCCGGGTTGTTCCCCGATTCATGCGGCTCACCTCCACCGGACTCCGCCGACTCGGGGTGGTGTCCGACCGTGCCGGTCGTGCGCCATTCACGACCGTTGCACGAGATTGGCCGTTCGAATCGCGCCTGTCAAGGCCTCAGCGCACGACGGCATCGACCCTCTGCCTGGCGGTGGCTTGTGACGCTTCTCAGCTCATCGTGCCGATCAGAAAGGTGATGCCGTCGCCGCCGATGACGGCGACTTGGTCTCCTGTTGCGCAGTCTGCGCCCGGATTCGTGAGATTCGTGCCCGAGCTCGATTTGAACGACAGCATGAACAGACCGTCGGTCGAATCCTGGGTGATGGGGAGATTGCCTGATTCCTCGGAATATGGACCTGTCAGGATGGAAACGCTCAGGCTCGGCCACTCGGTCGCGCCGTCGGACTCTATGACCTGGATCCCGCTGAGCGACAGCTTCCACACTCCGGTGTCCTGGTTGCACTTATACATGCCCTGGACTGCGCCCTCGACATCGACTCCGAAAGATTGCCAGGCGGTGATCTGGTGTTCCGACAGCCCGGCGCCAGCATTCGAAGAGTCAGGTAGGACAATCGCCAATAGCGTGATCAGCCCAATGAGCAACGATGCGGCACCCGCCAAGACCTTGGTCCCCATGGTTTCCCTCCCCAGTCCCGTCTCGACCCCGCCTGAGCGTCGCGCCGAAGAGCGGAGAACGCAAATAGCTCCGTCGGACAGACATTCGGAGAGGACATAGGACTCGCTATGGGCGCTCCGATGACGTACGCGATGCTCGGTGATCGTCCCCTCGCGACCGTTTCGACGCTGAGAGAGACGGGTGTGCGGGCGCAGCGAGGTCAGGCGTGCTCGCTTGCTCGCCCACCGGCTCTCGCAGGCGCTGGGCGAAGCTCGCGAGCCCCTTCCCCCATCCCTCGGTATGTCCGACGGCGTCGCGCATCCCTTCCCAGCCTTCGCCGTGGCGCTCGAGGTGGCGGTGTTCGAGCACGACCCGGGTGCGGGTCTCGTCTTCGGGTACGAAGCGCACCTCCACCTCGCTCGCGCGGACAGGATCCTTCTCTTGCTGCCACTGGAGAGAGATGTCCCAGCTGAAGACGACACGCGTCGGCGGCTCATAGGCAAGAACGCGGGCCCAGCGGCATCGACTTCCGTCGTGCCCCACGTCGTAGATGTCTCCGCCAACCTTGGGCTCGAAAACCATGGACGCAACCGGTACCCCGATGATGTGATGCTCGGGCGGCCACCAGCTGCCGATGTCCTCGGCGAAGACGGCGAAGGCACACTCGACGGGTGTATCCACAACGATTTCTGTGCTCACGGCTGTGCTGATGCTGTCGCTCATCGGGTTCCCTCCTGTCGCGAATGGTGTGTGTGCTCCACCCGTTGCTTGAACGAGTGGAGAGCGGTATTCCAAAATCGATCGAGGTAATCACGCAGCCCGGCGATGCCGACGGGGTCCAGGCTGTAGACACGGCGCGTTCCCTGTTGCACGTCTCGCACCAATCCCGCTTCCTTGAGCACCTTGAGGTGCTGCGAGACCGCCGGCCGGCTCACCGGCAAGCGGGCAGCGAGGTCCACGACGGCGCTCGGACGCTCCGCGAGATGCTCGAAGATGGTGCGCCGCGTGGGATCGCCCAATGCACCCAAGGCTGCCGGCTCCCAATTCGAAGTATGGTTAGTAGTCACTTACCGTAAGTCTTAACTTACGGATTCAGTCTTTGTCAAGGATTGTGGTCAGGCCGACCGGAAAAGGTCCGGGGGCGAGAACCGTTCGGCACGAGAAGAGTTGGGGACGGGGAGAGTGGGGAGTCGTCTCGACGTGTATTACAGCCTTCGTTTATTCGGTCACTGGGGTTGCGGACGGCAAACCCAGGGTATTTATCGAAGGATCTGTCCATAGCCTTCGTTTATTCGGCGAGTTTGCGAAGGATACATATACGGGTGCGAGGACGTATCGCCCTGGTCTCGGTCCGGGGACGAACCGGGTCCGTCAGGCGTCGTACCAGCGATAACGCGTCCAGCCGGCCATGGGCCGTGCACCGAGCTCTTGGTAGAAGTCGATGGCCGGAACGTTCCACTCGAGCACCTCCCACTCGACGCGCCCCTCGGTCTGGTTGCGCAAGTGGGCCAGCAGGGCCCGGGCATGACCACGGCGCCGATGCGCCGGGCGGACATAAAGATCTTCCAGCCAGATCCCGGTCTTGCCCAGAAACGTAGAGAAGGTCCGAAACCACAGGGCGTGGCCGGCCAGTCCTCCGTTGCCATCCTCGACGACGGAATCGCTGACGACCGACTCGGGGCCGAATAGTGCGGTGGCCAGGGCGCCCTCGGTGATCTGGACCTGGTCCGACAGCTCCTCGAACTCGGCCAGCTCGCGGATCATCGAGACGAGGGCGGGGACGTCGGCTTCGGCCGCGGGGCGGATCATCCCGTGCGCGCTCGGTTCGCAGCCGAGACCACGGCACTGAGCGACGCGTCGAGGATGGAGGAGTCACGCCCCACGCCCCACCACGTCGAGCCGTCGGGACCGGCGCACTCCACGTAGGCGACCGCCGACGCGCCCGAGCCCTCGGTGAGCGCATGCTCGTGGTAGTCCTTGACCTCCATCACGATGCCCAGGTCCGCCTTCAGGGCGGCAACGAGGGCGTCGATCGGCCCGTTGCCCTCGCCGGTCACGGTCTGGTGTTGACCGTCGACCAGCAGCTGCGCGGTCACGCTGGTGTGACCCCGGCCGGTCGACACCTCGCTCGTCATGAGCCGCAACCCTGCGTCCTCGGGCAGGTAGATCTCTTCGAAGACGTCTCGCATCTGGCCGGAGGGGATTATCGTCCCGCTCGCCTCCGTGATCTCCTGGACCCGCTTGGAGAACTCGATCTGCAGTCGCCGCGGCAGGTCGAGGCCGTGGTCGGTGTCCATCACATAGGCGACGCCGCCCTTGCCGGACTGGCTGTTGACCTGAATGATCGCCTCGTAGGTGCGCCCCGTGTGTTTGGGGTCGATCGGCAAGTAGGGAACTTCCCACTCGTCGTAGTCGGGGCCGATCGCCGCCATACCCTTCTTGATGGCGTCTTGGTGCGAACCTGAGAACGCTGTGTAGACCAGATCGCCGGCGTACGGGTGGCGCGGGTGGACCGGCAGCCGGGTGGCGTACTCGGCCACGCGACGAACCTTCTCGATGTCGCGAAAGTCCAGCGTGGGGTCGATGCCCTGCGAGAAGAGGTTCATAGCCAGCGTCACGATGTCGACGTTGCCCGTCCGCTCACCGTTCCCGAACAGGGTGCCCTCGACGCGGTCGGCGCCCGCCAGTACTGCGAGCTCCGCCGCGGCAACCGCGGTACCCGCGGTCGTTGTGCGGATGCAGGCTCAGCACGATGCTCTCGCGGTTCTTGATCGTGCGCCCGAACCACTCGATCACGTCGGCATAGACGTTGGGGCTGTACATCTCGACGGTGGCGGGCAGGTTGAGGATCATGGGCCGCTCGGGCGAGGGCTCGATGACGTCCATCACCGCCTCGCAGATCTCCACTGCGTAGTCGGGCTCTGTGCCCGTGAAGCTCTCAGGTGAATACTCGTAGCGGATCTCGGTGTCAGGGACCTGCGCCTCGTACTTCTTGCAGAGCTCCGCCGCCTTCACCGCGATGTCGGTGATGCCGGCCTTGTCAAGCCCGAAGACCACACGGCGCTGCAACTCGGACACTGAGTTGTAGAAGTGGACCACGGCACGCGACGCGCCCACGAGCGACTCGAAGGTGCGCTCGATCAGCTCCTGGCGGCACTGCACGAGCACCTGGATCTCGACGTCGTCTGGGATCATGTTCTCGTCGATGATCAGGCGTTGGAAGTCGTAGTCGGTCTGAGATGCCGACGGAAACCCGACCTCGATCTCCTTGAACCCGACATCGATCAGCGTCTGGAACAGCGCCAGTTTGCGCTCGGAGTCCATGGGGTCGATGAGGGCCTGGTTACCGTCACGCAGGTCGACGCTGGCCCAGCGGGGGGCATGGTCGAACTGCCTGTCGGCCCAGGTCCTGTCGTGCAGGACGAGCGGCACGTGCGAGCGGTACTTGTCGAAGGCCATCGGCGACGGATCGCAGGGCAGGGCCAGGTGACCCCGCTCCACGTCGCCACCACTCCCTTTCTGTCCCTTCGCCATCTTTCCGTTCCTTCCTCACGCCCGTACGGGCGAGCCTTCATGGTCCGGCTCCATCTACCGGTTCGTCGTCTGCTGTCTGTTGTCTGTTGTCTGTTGTCTGGTGTCGTGTCGATTCGTTCAGGCTCTACCTGTGCCGGCGCAACAAAAAACCTCCTGGCCCTTAGGCGCAGGAGGTTGCAGGCGAACGCAATGGGGCGTTCGCCGTCAGGTAAGCAGCAGGTCCGAGATGAATGTCTTCATGACGGCCTCAATTGTCGCATCGACGCCGGCGATAGTCAAGACGGGCGAACGGGCGAGCCGAAGCGGAGCAGGTTGCCATCGGCGTCGGTGTGCGCCGCCTCCCACACACCGAACCCAGGGTCGAACAGGTCGCTCGTCTCCCCCACCCCCGCGGCACGCCATTCGGCATGGAGCACATTGGCGTCGTCGACGGCGAGGTAGGCGGCACCCCGCTCGGTCCCCGCATCGGACTCGGCTGACGAGGGGTCCGAGGCTCCCCCTCCGAGGGCGGGGAGACCGAGGGTGGGGACATGGCGAAAGTGGATCTTCACGCCGTCACGCTCGACTGTCCCGTACCCCCCACCGTGGACGTGCACCGAGAAGCCCAGGGCCTCGTAGTGCGCCCGCATGGCATCGAAGTCAGCCGTCGGAAAGATGGGAGCGATCCCTTGGAGGGTGGCCATGGTGGCTCACGCTACCGTTGTCGGGATGCGCCACCTCATCTCGACGCTCGTGCGGGCCGCCTTGGTGATCGGCGCGCTCGCCGTCGTGCGCGCCGTGTTGCTCGACCGCGCACCCCGCCGCGAGCTGCGACAGGGAGAACCGGTCATTGGCAGCCTCGACACGTGGCCGGAAGTGCCCCGCAAGCCGCAGAGCTGACGGTCCACAGCCAGCGGGCGGAGCGGGATCAGCCGCCTTCGGCGGGCGACGCCATTCGGTAGCCGACGTTGAACACGGTCTCGATCGCCGCGGGCTCACCAAGCTTTCGTCGCAACCGGCTGAGGTGACGAGCACCGCGTTGGTGAACGGGTCCGCGTGCTCGTCCCAGACCTGCTCTAAGAGCTCGCCCACACCGAGGGCCGCGCCGCCGGCACGCAGGAGCGCCTCGAGCACACCGAATTCCTTGACCGAGAGCTGGAGAGGCCGGCCGTCCCGCTGCACCGTGTGCCGGGTCACATCGAGCTCGATCCCCGCTCCCCGCACGCCAGCGGCGAGGGTCTTGCCCGCACAGGTGCTCGGGCGTGCTCACGTGAGCAGCGCTCGTGACGCAGGCGGCGAAGCTCGCGCCGGCCGCCTCAGAGCGTGACGCGGTGGATGTCGAGGATCCCCTCGTCGCCGCGCAGCTGCTCCACGACGACGTCGGGGGCGACGGTCGTGGTCGAGATCACCATCATCGCCGTCGAGGTCTCCGGGCTCGGGCCCACCGCCATGGACGAGATGGACACCCCGGCCGCACCGAGGGCGGTGCCTACGATGCCGATCACGCCCGGGCGGTCGTCGTTGCGCACGACGATCATGTGGGTCGATGGCGGCACCTCCACGAGGTGGTCGTCGACCACCACGATGCGCGGCTCGGTGCGCAGACCGACGGTGATCAGTGTGCCCGCCACCGAGTGCGTGCCCGAGCGCAGCGTGATGAGTGACTTGTAGTCGTGTGAGGTCGCCGTCGAGGACTCGCTCACCTCGAGGCCGCGCTGTGTGGCCAACTGGGGCGCGTTGACATAGGAAACGGGCTCCTCGGCCGTACCGCCGAAGATGCCCTTCAACACCGACAGCGTGAGGATGCCCGTGCTCTCGCCGGCCAGCTCACCCTGGTACTTCATGTCGATGGAGTCGGGCAGGCCGTCGTGGAGCCCGACGAAGAAGCGGCCCAGTTGCTCGGCCAGGCCCATGAAGGGACGCACGACGTCGGTGACATCGGTCGCCGCCACGTTCACCGCATAAGGAACGAAGTCGCCCGCCAGCGCGAGCAACACCTGCTCGGCGATCGTGACGCCGGCCTTGTCCTGTGCCTCCTCGGTCGACGCGCCCAAGTGCGGCGAGACCACCACTCCGGGCAGCTCGAACAACGGCGACTCGGTGCAGGGCTCGCTGGCGAACACGTCGAGGCCGGCACCCGCCACGACGCCGTCACGGATGGCGTCGGCCAGCGCCTCCTCGTCGACGATGCCGCCACGCGCCGTGTTGACGATGCGGATGCCAGGCTTCGCCTTGGCCAGCAGGTCGCGTCCGAAGAGTCCCACGGTCTCCGGTGTCTTCGGCGTGTGGATGGACACAAAGTCGGCTTCGGCCACCAGCTCCTCGATCCCCACCAGGCGCACACCCATGGCTCGCGCCCGCTCCTGGGACACGAAGGGGTCGTATCCGATGAGCTCCATCCCGAACGCGTGGGCCCGCTGGGCCACGAGCGAGCCGGCCCGGCCGAGGCCGACGACGCCCAGCACCTTGCCGTGGAGCTCGACGCCCTCCCACTTGGAGCGCTCCCAGCGCCCTGCGACGAGCGCGGCGTGGGCCTGAGGGATGTTGCGGGCCTGGGCGAGCAGGAGCGCCATGGCCTGCTCGGCCACCGAGAGGATGTTCGAGGTCGGCGCGTTGACCACCATGACCCCTCGCTGGGTGGCGGCGGTGACGTCCACGTTGTCGAGGCCGACGCCCGCCCGACCCACGACCTGGAGCGACGTGCCCGCGGCCAGCACCTCGGGCGTGACCTTGGTGGCCGACCGGATGATGAGCGCGTGGGCACCGACGATCGCTTCGAGCAGCTCCTCGGGGCTCAAACCCTCTTGGACATCAACCTCGTGACCCGCGTGCGAGAGCAGGTCGAGCCCGCTCTGCGCGATCTTCTCCGTCACCAGTACACGTGCCATTGCGGTGGTCTCCTTCGCTCCCCCCGCCTGTCGTGTCCCCCGCTCTTCTGTCTGCGTTGCTGCCTCGTGTGTCTGCGTTGCGGCTCAGTCTTGCGCCTCGGCGAAGAGGCTGGCCAGACGGGACACG
Source organism: uncultured Acidimicrobiaceae bacterium (assembly GCA_963725895.1). Lineage (GTDB taxonomy): Bacteria > Actinomycetota > Acidimicrobiia > Acidimicrobiales > RAAP-2 > Bog-473. Next base: position 1,869,182 of record CAVSAJ010000001.1, read on the forward strand.
CCCTCGACGAGGTCCTCGTCGCCCAGGGCGTAGGACATGCGGAAGTAACCCGGCGCACCGAACGCCTCGCCGGGCACCACCGCCACCTTCGCCTCGTTGATGCAGATGTCGGCCAGCTCCGCGCTGCTCGCCGGACGTTGTCCCCGGAGCGACCGCCCGAGCAATCCCTTGACGGAGGGATAGGCGTAGAACGCACCCTCCGGCTCGATGCACACCACGCCGTCGATCTCGTTGAGCATCGTCGTGATGGTCAGACGGCGACGGTCGAACGCAGCGCGCATCATCGCGACATCTTCGAGCCCGCCCGACACGGCGGCGAGCGCGGCGCGCTGCGCCACGTTCGACACGTTGGAGGTTTCGTGGCTCTGGATGTTGGTGGCTGCCGAGATGGCGTCGGCGGGACCGATCAGCCAGCCGACGCGCCACCCTGTCATGGCATACGTCTTGGCCACCCCGTTGGCGACCAAGCAGCGATCGGCCAATTCGGGAACCAGCACCGGCATGGAGTGGTGCTCGGCGCCACCGTAGACGAGGTGCTCGTAGATCTCGTCGGTCAGCACCCAGATTCCCTTGGCCAACGCCCAGCGACCGATGGCCTCTACCTCTTCACGCGGGTACACCGCGCCGGTCGGGTTGGACGGCGAGACGAAGAGCAGCGCCTTGGTGTTCGGCGTCCACGCAGCCTCGAGGTCGTCCACGCTCGAGCGGAAGCCCGTCGTCTCGTCCGAGCTGACGTACACCGGCGTGCCGCCGGCCAGGGCGATGGACTCGGGGTAGGTGGTCCAGTAGGGCGCGAGCACGATGACCTCGTCGCCGGGGTCGCAGAGGACGGCGAATGCGTTGGACACCGCCTGCTTGCCGCCGTTGGTCACGAGGACCTGGGAGGGTGCGACCTCGAATCCCGAGTCGCGCACGGTCTTGGCCGCAATCGCCTCGCGCAAGGCGGGGATGCCGGCGGTCGGCGTGTAATGGTGGTTGACGGGGTCGCGACACGCCTCGACCGCAGCCTCGACGATATGGGCCGGCGTCGGGAAGTCCGGTTCCCCAGCGCCGAAGCCGATGACGTGCTCCCCAGCGGCCTTGAGTGCCTTCGCCTTCGCATCGACGGCGAGGGTGGCCGAGGGCGCGACGGCGGCGGCCCGGCGGGAGATCCGGCGGAGCTCGGTCGCGGAGGGGGTGCTCGTCACGAGTTTTATGATCGCATACGTGCCAGACACCCCAGACATCACGATCCCCCCCTCGCTGCTCCCCTCCGACGGGCGTTTTGGGTCCGGGCCGTCCAAGGTCCGCCCCGCACAAGTCGACGCTCTGGTGGAGGTGGCCGGGACGTATCTCGGCACGAGCCACCGCCAGAAGACGGTCAAGGCTCAGGTGGGCCGGGTGCGCGCCGGCATGCGTGCGTTGTTCTCGCTGCCCGAGGGCTACGAGGTCGTCCTCGGCAACGGGGGGACGACCTGCTTCTGGGACGCCGCGACGTTCGGGCTGATCGAGGAGCAGAGTCAACACCTCAGCTTCGGTGAGTTCTCCTCGAAATTCGCCTCCTGCGTGAAGGCGGCCCCGCACCTGAAGGACCCCCAGGTCATCGAGGCCCCGGTGGGGTCTCACCCCGTGCCGGTGGCCGACGCGTCGGTCGACCTGTACGCCCTCACCCACAACGAAACCTCGACGGGGGTGGCGATGCCGATCCGTCGGCCGGCCGGCGCCTCGCTCCCTGGCGAAGGGGGCGGTCTCGTCGCCGTCGACGGCACCTCGGGGGCGGGCGGACTGCGGGTCGACCCGGCCGAGTTCGACTGCTACTACCTCGCCCCGCAGAAGTGCTTCGCCAGCGACGGCGGCCTCTACGTCGCGCTCATGTCCCCCGCCGGGCTGGAACGCGTCGAACGCATCGCCGCATCGGGTCGTTGGATCCCGACCTTCTTGGACCTCAAGACCGCGATCGACAATTCGGTGCAGGACCAGACGTACAACACACCCGCGCTGGCCACCATCTTCCTCCTCGCCGAGCAGCTCGACTGGATGAACGAGAACGGCGGCCTCGAGTGGACCGCCTCGCGCTGTGACCGTTCGGCCGAGATCCTCTACACCTGGGCCGAGCGGTCCGGTTTCGCCCGTCCCTTCGTCGAGAACCCGGCGCAACGCAGCCACGTCGTGGGGACGATCGATTTCGTCGACGCGGTCGACGCGTCGGCCGTCGCCGCCGTGTTGCGGGCGAACGGGATCGTGGACACCGAGCCGTATCGCAAGCTCGGGCGCAACCAGCTGCGGATCGCCATGTTCCCCGCGATCGAGCCCGACGATGTCGCGTCCCTCTGCGGCTGCATCACCCACGTGGTCGGCGCGCTCGCGGCCTGACGCCACCGGGCGGCACGTGACACGCCCGTGTGCGCGCGGGGGTGGGGCTACCCGGTGTACGCGGGTGGGGGACACCCGGCTGGAATTGCGTCCGCGCATTGGACATACTCGGTATATATGCTGATCATCGTGGCGCGGGCATGACGACCTCGACGCTGGCGGATCCCCCGGTCGTACACGGTGGCGACGGCCGGTGGGCCGTCGAGACCCACGGGCTCACCAAGCGGTTCGGGGAGAACGTCGCCGTCGACGACGTCGAGCTCTTGGTGCCACGAGGTTGTGCCTTCGGCTACCTCGGCCCGAACGGCGCCGGGAAGACGACCCTGATCCGGGTACTGCTCGGCCTGACCCATGCCGACGGCGGCACGATGTCGCTCCTCGGCTACCAGGTCCCGCGACACCGCGACAAAGCGTTGGCCCGGGTCGGCGCGATCGTCGACGAGCCTCGGTTCCACGGCCACCTCACGGGACGCCAGAACCTCCAGATCCTCGCCGCGGCACGTGAGCCGGCGGCGAAGGGCCGCATCGACCCGGCACTCGAGCGGGTCGGCATCTTGCACCGGGCCAACGACAAGGTGTCGAAGTACTCCATGGGCATGCGCCAGCGCCTCGGTGTCGCGGCCTGCCTGCTCGGTGATCCCCAGCTGCTCATCCTCGACGAACCCATGAACGGGTTGGACCCCGCCGGCATGCTGGACATGCGCGACATGATCAAGTCCCTCGTCGCCGAGGGACGCACGGTCGTGCTCTCGTCGCACCTGCTCGACGAGGTCGAGCGCACCTGTGATGCCGTCGCGATCGTGGACCGGGGCAAGGTCATCCGACAGGGACCGATCTCCCAACTGCTGGCCGGCTCGTCGTTCGAGCTCCAGATCGAGTGCTCCGACCCCGAGCGCGCCCGCGGCCTGCTCGACGCGACAGCACTCCGCGCCCACGTCGTCGTCGAGCCGGACGGTCTGGGCATCACCTTGCCGGAGGAGACGACACGCGACGTCGTGGCCGAGGTCAACCGCGTCCTCGTCGAGGGCGGCATCTCCGTCTACCGGCTCCAGCACATGCAGGCATCGCTCGAGGCGTGGTTCCTCGAGGTCACCCGACGGCTGGGGGAAGAATGACAACGGTCACCGACGTCGGCACACCCGCACCGGGTCCGGCCCCCGAGACCCGTCCGGTGGCGGCGCGGGGCGATCACCGCGGCTCGTGGATCCCGACGTGGGGCATGATCACGACGCGGTTCATGGAGCTGCGCCGGCGGCGTGGCCTGATCATCGCATTGATCGCGGTCAACGTCGGCATCCCCGTCGTGTTCCTCGGCGTGCGCCTCATCTCCCACGCCGTCGACCCCAAGTCCTACGGGCCGGCCGGCGGCTACAGCATCTTCACCACGCTGGTGGCCGGCTTCATGTACATCTTCGGGTTCATCGTCGCCGCGGTTGTCGGCTGCACCGCGGGGTCGATCGACCTCACCGAGGGGATGTTTCGTCACCTGGTGATCACCGGCCGCTCCCGGCTGGCGCTGTACTTCGCGCGCATCCCGGCCGGCCTCGCCATCGTCATCTCCATCGTGGCGGTCGGCTACTTCATCGTCTGCGCCGTCTGCGTGTTGGCCGCCCCCACCCAGCTCAACTACGACGGCGTCAACGTGCCGCCCGGCTTGTCTCAGAGCGGTCTCGATGCGTGGGCGTCGGCACACGCCGACGAGGTCATCTGCAACTTCAACTTCAACGGGGGCCCAGGGCTGAACGGCCCGCCGCCGAGCGTGCAGTGCGGCAACGGGCAGACCAGCGGCCCCCCGCCGGGCGCGGTGATCCAGACGCCCAAGGGAACGGTCACCGTTCCCGCCCATGAATCGCAAGCCCAGATCCGCGCCTTCGCAGTCGCAGTCGCCAACCAGGACTACGCGAACTACCGCACGAACTTCTTGTCCCCGTCGACCTCGCTGATGGTCGACGTCGGGTTGTGGATCGCGCTCGAAGCCACCATCGGGTTCATCGTCGGCCTGGGGCTGGCCTCGCTCATCGGGCAGCGGACGGTCCCGGTCATCTTGCTCATCGTGCTCGAGCTGATCCTGACGCCGATCTTCAGCCGTCACGTGATCACGCACCTCGTCAACCTGGAGCGAGGCATCGTCGGCGTCTCCATGGCCCACATCGAGCCGGGAGGTCTCCCTACGCCGTTCAATGGCGGTGGCGGTGGTGGCGGGATGTTCAACCCCCTCATACCCGAGTCCACCCTTGCCGCGTCGCTGGTGATCGTGGGCTGGCTGGTGTTCTGGACCGCCATCGGGGCGTGGCGGATGAAAACCCGCGACGCCTGAGTCACTCCACCGGGAAGCCCGCACCCGCCAGCAATTGCTCGCTCTCGACCCACAGGCGCGTGGCGGCGTCGTCGTCGCGGGCATGACGGCCCATGTGTCCGGGCTTGCAGCGGACCCAGTACATCCCCGTCTTGGACGCGACGCCCGGTGACGTGGCCAGGTAGACAGAGGTCTTGGCGCCGCGGCGCGGCGAGATCTGGAAGGGCCGCACCAGGCGGATGCCGAACCCGTTGATGCCCGAGAGGTCACCGTCCATGCCGAAGCGGCTGCGCACCCAGCCGGGGTGGGCGGCGTTGGCCGTCACCGTTGCGTCGTCGAGCCGTCGGGCCAGCTCGCGGGTGAACAGGACGTTGGCCAGCTTGGCCCTGCAGTAGACCTCCATCGCCTCGTAGCCCTTTTCGCTCTGAAGGTCGTCGAAGCGCATCCCCTTGAACGCGGCGTGGTGTCCCACCGAGGTGACGTTGACGACGCGGGCCGGTGCGGATGCCTGCAATCGACCGAGCAGCTGGCGCGTCAGGTAGAAGTGCGCGAGGTGGCTCACTCCCATGGTGTATTCGAAGCCCTGCGCCGTCAGCTGGCGCTGGGACCAGACACCGCCCGCGTTGTTCACCAGCACGTCAAGGCGGTCCCAGCGCGACGAAATATCGTCGACGGCCTTGCGCACGGAGGCCAGGTCGGCCAGGTCGAGCGGGACGACGTGCACGTCGTCGTTCCACGTTCGTCGCACGACTTCCTTCGCGGCTGCCTCCGCCTTGGCCTGGTTGCGGCACGCCAGCACCGTCGTGGCCTCCTGGGCCGCCACGCCGACTGCCGTCTCGAGCCCCACCCCGGTGTTGGACCCGGTGATGACGACGACCTTGCCTTGCATGCTCATGGGAATCCGATCGATCGGGCGTGTGGGTCGATTCTTAGCCACCCCGAAGGGCACGTCCACGTCGGCATCACCGGGCCAGGGACGTCATAGTCTTTCCCCGGAGGGCCAGCACGAAAGCGGCGTGACCACATGACGATCGCGACGAGCCCCACCCTCGACGGTCCCCGCCGCGGAGCGGGCCGGCCTGCAACCGTTCGTGCGGGCGGCGGCCAAGGGGATCGAGCCGGTGCTGAGCGAGGAGGAGACCACTGCAGCCATCGATGCCGTCGTCCATCTGGGTGCGTACTTCGCCGAGCTCCTCGACGACAGACGCCGCCACCCCCGTGACGACCTCCTGAGCGCGCTGGTGCAGGCTCGCGAGAGCGACGACCGGTTGACCGACGAGGAGATCGCCTCGACCGCCATCCTCCTCTTCGCCGCCGGCTTCGAGACGACGACCAACTTGTTGGGCAACGGGCTGCTGGCCCTGCTGCGGCACCCCGACCAGCTCGCCCAGTGGCGGCGCCACCCCGAGATCGCACCCTCCGCCGTCGAAGAGCTCCTGCGTTACGACAGCCCGGTCCAGTTCAACCTGCGCACCGCGCTCGAACCCGCCGACCTCCTGGGAGAGCCGCTGGAGCCGGGGGACCGGATCGTCGTCCTGCAAGGAGCGGCCAACCGCGATCCGGCGCGCTTCGCCGAGCCCGAGGAGCTCAACCTGCGCCGCAGCGACAACACGCCGCTCAGTTTTCGGGCGGGGCGCCCACCACTGCATCGGTGCGCCCTTGGCCCTCCGACGAAGCGCACTGGCGGCCGAGCTTCACCTTGCGCGGGCTGCTCGATCTCTCGCTGCGTGTCTCTGCGGCGTGATCGACGCGCCATCGGTTCCGCGCTCCGCGCTCACGTCCAGGGCTCCTCTCCTCCTTCTTGCATGATCTCGAGGTGACGCTCCAGCGCGCTCAGATGTGCCGCCCAGTGGCGGCGGTACGGCGCCAGCCAGGCGTCGACCTCGCGTAGGGGCTCGGCGCGTATCCGGTAGATCCGGCGTTGGGCATCGATGCGCGACTCCACCAACCCCGCCTCGCGCAGCACCTTGAGGTGCTTGGAGACGGCGGGCTGGCTCAGCGCCAGGGTCTCGACCAGGTCGCCGACGGCTCGCTCACCCTCGACCAAGACGTCGAGGATGCGGCGTCGGCTCTCCTCGGCCAGCACCTCGAAGGTCGTGGGCACACCTTAATATGCCTCTAAAAGCATATTTCTGTCAAGGAATATGCAGCTGAGCCCCGGGGCCTACGACGGACTGCCCGTCGCGGTCTTGGCAGCGGCAATCCGGCGAAGCGGCGGCAAGGTCGGCGGCGGCTGGCGCCGCGCCGGGAGGGTGGCCAACAGCGCCGCCGTGGCCTCGGTCACCTGGCTCACGGCGCGCTCGAAGGCCTCCTCGGTCTGAGGCGAGGTGGACTGCACGCCGCTGACCTTGCGGACGTACTGGCGCGCCGCCGCTTCGATCTCCTCGGGGGTGGCCGCGGGCTGGAGCCCGCGCAGGGTGGTGATGTTCCGGCACATGCGAATCACCCTACGCGCCGGGTGTGGCGGGCAACCGGGGGCTTCCGCGCGGCAGACGCGATTCAGACACGCCGGACGTGGCCGACGCAACGCCCGGGTACCACCTGCACGCTCACCTGGTCGGCGGACCGCGCGTTCTGCACCGTGAGGTGGTCGCTTCCCCGCGCGGACGTCAGGCGCCCGCCGTGGACCGTTGCGCAGTACCCGTGCCGATAGTGGACCTCCGTCGGCACGAAGACGACGGTCGGCGCGTGAACGTGCTGATTGGGCACGTAGCTGAGGTGGAAGATGTTGCTCAGGGGTGAATAGCTGAACGAGATCGGTGTCCCGGCGACAGCCTGGGGATAGACCTGACTGAGGACAAGGGCCGTCGAGCGCAGGCGGCCGTCGGCCATGACGAGCGACTCGTCCGCGCTGCCGGTGGGATCGGCGTAGTACTTCCAGGACCAATAGGCCCACCCGACCTGCTCCGCATCCATCCGCGCCGTGAGGTCCGCCAACAGCGCGGGGTCGCTCGACGCGCCGAATTCGGTGACGAACCACGCGGGCCCACCGGGTTGGTACGGCGATGCCATGGCCGGGCGGTCGCTTGCCCGCACGGCGAGCGAATGCTCCTCCTGGTCCTCGCACGCGTCCACGTTTGTCGGGTTCCCGGTGACGGGGTTGCGAGCCCCACAGTAGATGTGCACGTTGTAGACCAGGTTCGAAAGGTCCATCGGCCCGAGATAGGTCGGGAAGCCGCGGCTGGCGTAGTTGTCCGGCTCGTCGAAGATCAGGTGCCTGGGGTCGTTGGCCAGAATGGTCGGCACGACGCCGTCGGCGGGGTCGTGGGTCGGGCACCGAAGGGACGGGGCGCCATGGAGGGGGGTGCCGCTGTGCCCGGTGCCCGTGTAGAAGCATTCGAGCTCGGAGTCGAAGTGGGCGCCGCCGACTCGGGTCAGCGAGGTCGAGTACGGCTCGTTGAACGGGTCGTAGCCGAGGATCCACGGGTTGTGACGGAACGCATGCGCCACCAGTCCCCACATCCGGTCGTACTCACCTTGCAGATCTCCCCGGACGTTGTTGCGCCAGAAGTGGCCGAAGGCGATGCCCGCCGCATGCGTGCCGTACTCGAGGGACCATCGCCCAGGTGGGTCGACGCTGGGCACGTTGTTCGTGCAGACGGCCCAGTTCGGCTCTCCCTCGCCCTCGAACCTCTCGTTGTACACGTCCTGGTGCATGTCCAGGATCGTGTAGATGTGGAACCGGCCGAGCAGGTCCACCGTTGTCTTCAACCTGTTCACATAGCGGTCGAAGACGGCGCGGTTGAACTGGTTCGGGTTCTTCGGGGTTCCTTTGCCGCAGATCGCCGGGTCATTGGCCGACGCGGTTCCCGGCTCCAGCCCCTGCCATGTCATGCCGAGCCGGACCACGTTGAAGCCCAGCCGGGCCATCAGCGAGGCATCGGCCGACGAGAGGTTCCACGGCTTGCCCCGGTCAGGGAACAGCTCGAAGGGGGGGTGCTTGTACACCGCGTTCACCCCGTGGAAGAACACGACACGCCCGGAGCGGTCGAGGAGATACGGTCCGCCGAGCGACCGGATCGTGCCCGACACCGCCGGGGCACCCGAGGGAACCACCGTCGGAGAATGCAGGCTGGGCAGCTTCGTCATGGGCCCCGCTGACGTGGCCGACCCGGATCCCGGCGCCACCAGGAGCGCCAGCGCGACCACCGCCAGGACCGCAGCCGTCAGCGCGCCTGGAAATTTCCTGAGCACCGTTCTCAGTCTGGCCGCAACGCCTGCTCAGCAGGGCGCGCCCGCCCTGGACAGCGCCAGCGGACTCAGGCCACCTGCTCCATGGCCAGGTCGATCTCGACGTTGCCCGACACGCTGCGCACGCTGAGGTCGGCCCGGGCGTCATGCCGGGTCGGCCCCGGACGGTCGCCGAGCGGGATGGCCGAACTCACCGAACCCGACACGGTTTCGACATCGACGTGCAGATCCACGCCACGGGCCACTCCGACGGACACATCGCCCGAGACCGAGCGCACGCGCAAGGTGCCCTCGCCGAGCGCGAGCACCCGCACGTCACCGGACACGTTGACGATCGTGGCGCCCTGCGCGAGATCACCCAGGCGAACCATGCCCGAGGTCGCCTTCACCTCGACGCGGGCGCCCGCGGCGCCGAGCTCGAGGTCGCCTGACGTAGTCGAGAACACGGCGCTGCCGGCGACACTCGAACACCGGAGATCGCCCGACGCGGTGTGGGCGCGTAGCTCCCCACCGACGTTGCCGACCGTGATACGGCCCGTGGCGGACGTGGCGTGGACGTCGGCTGCGACGTCGTCGGCCGAGATGTCGCCGCTCGCCGTCTTGAAGTCGGCGTTGCCAACGGGCCCGGTGACTTCGACGTCGGCCGAGGCGGTGGCGGCGGTCACATCGCTCCCCTCCGGCAGGACGACCCGTACCGACACCGCGTTGCGACGCAAGAAGCGCGTCCCATGCGTCTTCGGCACTTTCACGACCACCAGGTGGCGGCTCCCCGACGGCCGGTACTCCAGCGTCGCCCGATCGACCAGCTCCTGGGCGCCCGGCGTCTCGGGCTCGAGCGAGATGCTGGTCGTGGACGTCTTCTTCGACGTGATGGCCACGAGGCCGACTGCGTTCTCCACCACCAGACGGACGTGGCCCGGAGTCTCGAATGTCTTCTCCATTTCCGTTGCTCCCTTCAAGTCGATCCGTAGCCGCGCAGGCGGTTGCCGCCGCGTCCGCTCTTGCTCCGCTGCACCGAGACCCCTCGCTCGAGCGTCCGCGCGATGTACGTGTTGACCGAGACGCCCTCGCGGGCCGCGCCCTCCTCCACCTGGTTCTTGAGGCCCTCGCTCAGGCGCAGCGTGATGCGGGCCGTGAGCTCTCCCCCGGTGGACCCGTCTCCGGCGACATGGCTCTCGGCTGGATGTTCCTCCTCGACGTAGGCCAGGTCCACGTCGTCGCCGGCCACCCGGATCTCGACGCGCCCTTCGGGAAGGTCGGCCGACAGCTCCGCCGCGACGTCGGAGAGAAGGTCGAGGATCCGGCCGGGTAGCGCCCGGCCCAGCAGCTCGGCGATGCGCTCGGCCACCTCGGCGACGGTGTCGTCACCCAGCTCGCCGACGCTGATCACGTCCGACCGCAGACCCTCGACCGCCAGCGACATCTTCATAGTGTCATGATGACATCATTCTGATGTCATGTCAAGACACGCCACGGCGGCACCGGTCGAACGCGGCCGGACAGCGCCACGTGCAATCAACGTGTCAGGCCACCGGCACAGATTTGTGACGGTGTTGCGCGGGCCTGAGCGGTTCGTGCCGAGAACAAGCAAGGAGCTTTGTATCCGCCGCAATGGGTGGGTGCACGCCTGACGTCTCAGCGGGATGACCGGGTCGCCGTCTCCAGGGTGGCGATCGATTGGAGGAAGAGCAAAATGCCGACCGGGCGACGAGCACCGCGTCAACTGGCCAACGTCGAAGGTATCTGCCTTCTCGAGGACGAGCTGAGCAGCGACGGCTGGCAGGTGTGCTGGATCCTCGACCTGTCCTCCCTCGGCATCGGCATCATGTTCCGTCACCAGCAAGAGGCCGAGCTCATCGGTCGCAAGATCGCTGTCGAGGTCCCGTCTGCCGAAGATTCCGTTCGGGTGCCCCTCGAAGGAGAGATCAAGAACGCGCTGATGATCGAGCCGGGGCTGGTTCGCGTCGGCGTCGAATTCACCGGCGAGACGACGGGCGAGCAGGCCCTCGCAGCCGTGCTGAGTGCGCTTGCCGACGCAGAGGCCTCCGACGACATGGTCCTCCTTCGCGTGACCCCCTGAACGTCGCGTGACTCCGTGAGCTCGAGGTAGCCGCGAGGCCGCCTCAGCCGCCCGAGGCGTCCTGGACCCGGGTCTTGCCCGCGGCGATGAAGGGCATCATCGCCCGCAACTCGGCACCCACTGATTCGATCTGGTGGGCCTGGCCCTCCTCGCGCAGCGCCTGGAAGCGTCGGCGCCCGGCCTTGTTCTCGGCGATCCACTCGTCGGCGAAGGCGCCGCTGCGGATGTCGTCGAGGATGGTCTGCATGGTCGCCCGCACGGCGTCGTTGATGACACGCGGACCGCGGGTCAGGTCGCCGTACTCGGCGGTGTCCGAGATGGAATAGCGCATGCCGGCGATCCCCTGCTCATACATCAGATCCACGATGAGCTTGAGCTCGTGGAGGCACTCGAAGTACGCCGACTCGGGCTGGTAGCCGGCGTTGACCAAGGTCTCGAACCCCGCAGTCACCAGCGCGGTCAGCCCGCCGCAGAGCACGACCTGCTCGCCGAAGAGGTCGGTCTCGGTCTCCTCGTCAAACGTCGTGTCGAGCACGCCGGCACGGGTCGCGCCGATCGCGTGGGCGTAGGACAGCGCCAGGTCACGTGCCTTGCCGGTCGCATCCTGGTGCACCGCGATGAGCGAGGGCACGCCGCCGCCTTCGGTGTAGGTGCGACGCACGAGGTGCCCGGGTCCTTTGGGGGCCACCATGGTCACGTCGACGCCAGGGGGCGGGACGACCTGGCCGAAGCGGATGTTGAACCCGTGGGCGAACATCAGCATGTCCCCGTCGTTGAGGTTGGGCGCCACGAACTCGTCGTAGGCCGCCTTCTGCTCGGTGTCGGGCAGAAGGATCATGATCACGTCGGCCTCGGCGGCGGCGTCGGCGAGCGACAGGACGCGCAGCCCCGCCTCCTCCGCCTTGCGCCGGCTCGAGCTGCCCTCGCGCAAGGCGACGCGGACGTCGACACCCGACTCCATCAGATTCTGGGCGTGCGCGTGGCCCTGGGAGCCATAGCCCAAGATGGCGACCTTGCGGCCCGCGATCAGCGTCGGGTCGGCGTCGGACTCGTAGTACAGCGTGGCCATGTCGTCTGCTCTTTCTGCTTTTTCTGCTCTTTGGCTCTTTGGGTGTCTGCTCGTACCGCTTGATCTCTGCTCGTACTGCTCAGTTAGTGGTGGCGTTCCAGCTTAGGCAGCGCCACACGCCCCGTCCGTTGGAGCTCGACGACCGTGTAGGACTCCAAGAGCCCCTCGAAGTCGTCGATCTTCTCGGGACGCCCCGCCAGCATCACGGTCAGCCGGTCGGGCCCCACACTCACGACCTCTCCGCCGAAGACACCCACCAGCTGAATGACCTGGGACCGCTCGGTCGGCCCCACGGCCACCGTCACCAGCACGAGCTCGCGCTCGACCGCCTCGGCGGGCGACAGCTCGTCGATGGAGACCACGTTGACCAACTTGTCCAGCTGCATGATCACCTGCTCGAGCGGTGCCGACTCGACGTCGACGACGATGGTGATGCGGCTGAAGCGGTGGTCCTCGTCGGTGGGCGCCACCGCCAGCGAGTAGATGTTGAAGCCGCGGCGGCTGAAGAGCCCTGCGACCCGGGCCAGGACCCCGGCCTTGTTCTCCACCAGCACCGAGAGGATGTGGTGGCGCGGCGCCCCCGCCTTGCCACCCGGCAGCGCACTCAGCCCTGCCGCACCCGCACCCGCACCCGCACTCGCACTCGCACTCGCACTGCCCGACGCCGGCGCCGTCACCGACCCGCCTCCCGCGCCACAGGTGCCTGCTGGTCGGGGTGCACCACGATGTCGTCGTTGGACGCGCCCGCCGGCACCATCGGGAACACCTTCTCGAAGGCGTCGGTGCGGAAGTCGACCACCACGGGGCGGTCGTCGATGCCGTTCGCCTTCTCAATCGCCGGACCGACGTCCTCGGGCGTCTCGGCGCGGATACCCACACAGCCCATGGCCTCGGCCCACTTGACGTAGTCAGGCAGATCGGGCGAGAGGTAGACCTCCGAATAGCGCTCCCCGTAGAACATCTCCTGCCACTGGCGCACCATGCCGAGATACGCGTTGTTCAAGATGGCGATCTTGACCGGGATCTGCTCCGAGCTGGCGGTCACCAGCTCCTGGGCCGTCATCTGGAAGCAGCCGTCGCCGTCGATGGCCCACACGGTGCGGTCGGGCCGGCCGACCTTGGCCCCGATGGAGGCCGGCACGGCGAAGCCCATGGTGCCCGCGCCCCCGGAGTTGACCCAGGTGTAGGGGTGCTCGAAGTTCCAGTACTGCGACGCCCACATCTGGTGCTGGCCCACGCCGGCCACGACGATGGTGTCCTCGGTCGCAGAATCACGCAACTGCTCGACCACGTTCTGCGGCTTGATCGCTCCCCCGTCGGCATCCGCGTAATGGAGCGGAAAGCGCTCCTGCCACTCGCGGATCTGGTGCCACCAGGGCGCGAGATCGCGGACGACGGGCGCGTCGCCGTGCGCGTCCATCGCGAGGAGCAGCTCCTCTATGACTTGGCGGCAGTCCCCCGCGATCCCCACGTCGGGCACGCGCACCTTGCCCAGCTCGGCCGGGTCGATGTCGACGTGAATGATCTTGGCCTCCGGTGCGAACGTGGAGATCTTGCCGGTCACCCGATCGTCGAAACGCGCGCCGAGGTTGATCAGCAGGTCGCTGCGCTGCATCGCGGTGACGGCGGTGTAGTGACCGTGCATGCCCGGCATCCCCAGGGCCTGAGGGTGCGAGTCCGGGAAGGCGCCGCGGGCCATCAGGGTGGTGACAACGGGGATCCCGGTGCGGTCGGCGAGCGCGCGGAGCGCCTCGGCGGCGCGGGCCTTGAGCACGCCACCGCCGACATAGAGCACCGGCCGCTCTGCCTGTGCGATGAGCTGGGCCGCCTGGCCGACGAGCACGGGGTCGCCGAACGTGACCGGGTGGTAGCCCGGCAGGTCCAGGTCGTCGACCGACGACGGCCAGTACCACTCCATCGTCTGATTCGAGATGTCCTTGGGCAGGTCGATGAGCACCGGTCCCGGCCGCCCGGTCGTCGCCACGTGGAAGGCGGCGGCGACCACACGCGGAATGTCCTCGACGTCCTTGATGAGCCAGTTGTGCTTCGTGATGCCCATGGTGACGCCGGTGATGTCGCACTCCTGGAAGGCGTCGGTGCCGATCGCCGGCGTGGCCACCTGACCCGACACGACGATGAGCGGTGTCGAGTCCATGTAGGCGTTGGCCAGCGGCGTCACGATGTTGGTCGCCCCAGGGCCGCTCGTCACCATGGCGACACCCGGCCGGCCAGTCACCATCGCGTACCCCTCGGCCATGTGGCCCGCGCCCTGCTCGTGGCGCACCAGGACGTGACGGATGGACGAGTCGATGATGGGGTCGTACACCGGCAGGATGGCGCCGCCGGGCAGGCCGAACATCACGTCGACCCCCTCCATCTCGAGGCTCTTGATGAGGGCCTGAGCCCCTGTCATCTTCATGTGTGTTCCCCTGTTCCGCTGGGTTGTCGGTCGTCGTTCGTCGATGTCGAAGAGGTCCCGAAATTGAAAAGACCCCCCGGATCGGGAGGTCGGTAGGCGCGCGGTCTGCGATCTGGGCGCGCGCCTACGTTACGAGTACCAGAATCTCGGGACGGGTGCTGCGCTCGTTCATGACGCTTTTATTCTGGCATGGCTGCCGCCCCGGGACAACCCGGCCCGGCGCCTGCGGCCGGACGGCGACCCGCCGGACACCTGGCCGCACCCCGGAGCTAGCGTGCCGGGCCCGACCAGCCCTCGCACGCAGCCTGACTCTTCAGCCCTCAGGTGGGGCGGACCTCTTCTGGCCGTGGGCGGTGAGGTTCTGGCGGAGCGCCGCGATCTCGGATTCCCAGCTCAGCCGGAAGCGCTCACCGATCTGGGTGGCGGAAAGATCGTCCACGTTCGAAATCCCGGACATCGGTCTTCGTCCGATCCTCGTCCGTCAATTCGGCGACGGCGTCGCCATGCCCCCGCCGAGGAGTGCGGGCAGCGCCGTCGCCCGCATCCGCGCCAGCACCCGGTCCGTCACCGGCACGGCGTCCGGGTGGACTCCGCCGTGTGTGTCGACCTGCTCCTGCCAGGTGGCGACCCGTCGCTCGAATACGGCGGGCTCGTTGAGCTGCGCGCACTCGATACGGTCGGTCGTGATGTCGACAACGATGGTGTCGCCGTCTTCGACGAGCGCGATCGGCCCTCCGAGAATTGCCTCGGGCGCGACATGGCCGATGACCAATCCGACCGACCCGCCCGAGAACCGCGCGTCGGTCATGAGCGCGATGGTGATCTGACGCTCGCGGCACAGCGCCGTGATCCGCGAGGTGGGGTCGAGCAGCTCGGGCATGCCCGGCGCGCCGCGGGGACCCTCGTAGCGGATGACCACCATGTCCTTGTCTTCGAAGCTGTCCGGACGTTGGTCGAGAGCCTCGATGAGTGAGCGCTCACCGTTGAACACCCTGGCGCGACCGGTGAAGACGCCGTCGTACAACCCTCCTTCGACGCCGGCGATCTTGAGGATCGCGCCGCCGTCGGGGGCGAGGTTTCCCCGCAACAGCCGCAGCCCACCGGTGTCCTTGAAGGGCTTCTTCACGGAGAAGATCACGTCCTCGTCCGGAGCCGGCGGGGCCAGGCGCCACACCTGTTGGCCCAGTGTCTCGCCCGTGCAGGTCATGGCTTCACCGTCGAGGAAGCCGGCGTCGAGAAGCTCCTTGACGATGGCCTGCAGCCCGCCCTTCTCGTCGACGTCCACCATGGAGTAGATGCCGAACGGTCGCATGTTGACCAGGACGGGCAGGCGCCGGGAGAGCTGGTTGAAGTCGTCCTGGCTCAGCACCTCGCTCCACAGGTCGATGCCCGCAGCGCGGGCTATCTCGACGCTGTGCAGCACCACATTGGTGGAGCCACCCATGGCGATGGCGACCGTCATGGCATTGCGAAGGGAGGCGGGAGTGACGATGTCGCGCGGCCGGATGTCCTCGTTCGTCATTGCGAGGAGGCAATCGACCAACTGTTCGGGAAAATCTGTCAGCCGCCGTGGGTCGTCCGAGGGCGGGGACACCATGTGCAGCGGCTCGAGACCCAGCACGGCGATGAAGGTCTGCATCGTGTTGTAGGTGAACATGCCCCCGCAGCTGCCCTGACCGGGGCACGCATGCAGGGCGAGCCGGGCGCGGACCTCGGCGTCCTGGTCGACGGCCTGGAAGGCCGTCACGAGATCGATCCGTGCGCCGGTCTCGGGGTCGATGCCGGGCCTGATGGGGCCGTCGGAGACGATGACCGCGGGCGTGTTGTTCTCGAGTACGGCGGCGAGAGTCCCCACCGGCGGCTTGTCGCAGGCCACGACGGCGACCAGCCCGGCGACGCCGTTCGCGGCGAGGTGCACGTCGGCGATGTCATGGACGAGCTCCCGGCCGACCAGCGAGAAGCGCATCTGCGGGGTGCCGTTGAGCTGGCCGTCCGAGACGCCCAGGGTGAAGGCCGGCGGGATCAAGCGAACCGGTAGGTCCACCTCGGCGATACGACTGGACAGGGCGTCCTGGATGGCCTGCACCTTCTCGGGGACGCCCAGATAGCACTGGCTGTCGCCGAGGTTGCCGATCACCGCCCACACCGGGTCGTGAATCTTGCGGACGTCCTCACCGAGGAACGCGGCGGTGCCGACCCGTTGCACGTCGCGCCCCGGATTGATCGAGACGAAGTTGGACGTCGACTCCGGTCCCTTCGTGGCCATGGGCGCCAAGCATATGGCGACGCCCGCTCGTCTACGCCGGGGACGGCAGTGTGGTCGGGGTCACCTCAATCCCGATCCTCGGCATGGAGCGGTCCATCCAGCGAGGCAGCCACCAGTTCACCGACCCCAAGAGCTCCATGATGGACGGGACGAGCACCATGCGCACGAGCGTGGCGTCGACCAACACCGCCGTGGCCAGACCGAGGCCGAACACCTTGAGGATGTGCAGCGGGTCCTTGATGACGAACGAGCCGAAGACGCAGAACATGATCGCTGCTGCCGCCGTGATGATGCGCCCCGTCACGGCCAGCCCGTCCGCAACCGCCGTCGAGTTCTCGTGCGTGCGCAGCCATTCCTCACGAATGCGTGACAGCAGGAAGACCTCGTAGTCCATGGAGAGGCCGAAGAGCACAACGAACAGGGCGACGGGAATCCAAGGGTCGATGGGGCCCGTCTCACCGATGCCGATGACGCTTCCGGCCCAGCCCCATTGGAACACGGCCACGATGACGCCGTAGGCCGCCCCCACGCTCAGCAGGTTCATGATCACCGCCTTGAGCGGCAGTACGAGCGAGCGGAAGACGACCATCAACAACAGGAACGACAGGATCAGCACCGCGCCGATCACGATGAAGAGGCGGTGACCCAAGAAGTTGGCGGCATCGATGCTGCTGGCCGTCTCGCCACCGACCTGGGCGTTGACCCCGGTGCCCGCGACGACAGGGGGGATCACGTCGTTGCGCAGCGTCTGCACCAACTGCTCGGTCTGCGACGACTGCGGAGAGGTCGTCGGGTAGACGACGATGAGCGCACCGGTGTCCGACCGGTTGAACTGCGCCGGAGCCACGAAGGCAATGCTGCGGTGGTCGGACGCCGAACGATGCCGCCAACTTCTCGACGGTGGCCCGGTCGGCCGGCCCGCGCATGTCCGCGGCGACGATCAGCGGTCCGTTGAAGCCGGGACCGAACCCCTGGGCCAAGAGGTCGTAGGCCTGCCTCGTCGTGAGCGACGTGGGGTCGTTGCCCGCGTCCGTGAAGGCGAGTCGCATGCTGAAGAGCGGCAAGGCGAGGAGGACGAGGATCAGCACCGCGACGGTGCCGGTGAACCAAGCCCGTCGCTGCACAAAGCGGCTCCAACGGAACCAAAATCCGTGCTCGGGCGGCGGCCCGCCGCTCTGGAGCAGGCCGGGCACATGCAGCTTGTCGATGGCGCTTCCGGCGAATCCCAACATGGCGGGAAGAAGCGTCAGCGCGGCGAGGAGGACCATCAGCACCGCAGCGATGCAGGCGGTCGCAAGCCCGATCATGTAGGCCTGGCCGATCAGGTAGAGCCCGAAGAGCGAGATCACTACGGTGCTCCCGGCGAACAGGACGGAACGGCCCGCCGTCATGTGGGCCGTCATGACTGCGTCACGCGGTGCGCGGCCCTCGAAGATGCCCTGGCGATAGCGGGTGACGATGAACAGCGCGTAGTCGATCCCGACGCCGATGCCGATCATGGCCGCCATCTCGGGCGAGAAGTTGGGCACCGTGAGGAGGTGCGTGAGCAGCTCGAGCAAGGCGACGCCGATGCCGAGGCCGGCCAGCGCGGTGATCACGGGGAGACCCATGGCCACCACCGAGCCGAAGGCCAGGAGCATGATGAGGAGTGCCGCCGTGATGCCGATTCCCTCGCTGGGCCCGGGGGCGGCAGTGACGGCGGCGGATATCGGGTTCCCCCCGAGTTCGACCTGCACGCCGGGCCGGGCCTCGGCCTGGGCCGCGGTGACGACGTTCTTGATCGCGCCCGTGGGGATGTCGGCCGTGTCGGTGGTGAACTGCACCTGCGCGAAGGCGATGTTGCCGTGCGGAGCGATCTGGTGCGCCCCCGCCGGCGAGAACGGGCTCGTCACACCCTCGACGTAGGGCATCGGACGCACGCGGGCCAGCACACCGTCGATCACGGCTTTGTTGTCGGCGATGGGCGTCGCCGTGTGGAACACGATGTCGGCCGAGTCACCCGCCTGTGCGGGGAATCGTTCTTGGAGGATGGTGAGCGCTTGCTGCGACGGAGTGTTGCCCGAGGTGAACTTGTTCTTAAAGTCGGTGCCGACGACCTGGGCGACGACGGTGACGCCGATGATTGCGACGATCCAGAGCACCAGCACGAGCCGGCGCCGGTCGTAGCATCGTCCGGCCAGGCGCCCGAGCACGGTGACCGGTTGGGCGACGTTCCCTGATCCGCCGGCGGCTTGGGAACGCGCCGGCGCAGTGACGTTCACCGCCTCGCCTTCGGCGTGGTCGTATGATTCATCACTGATGAGTTGTACCACAGAATTCCTCGCTGGTGAATACCTTCTGGCCCGCCAATTCGTGACAGGGCCCGTCGGGGACACCGTCGGGGACACCGGCGCGGACACCGGCGCGGACAACGAGCAGCGCCGGCGGTGAGCGCAGCAGTCGGCCGGCGACCCGGCCGCGCAGACACCCGCGGGGAGATCATCGCGGCCGCCCAACGCGTGTTCGCCGACAAGGGGTACGACGGCACCAGCCTGCGCGCCGTGGCCCGTGAGGCCGGGGTGGACCCCGCCCTCGTCCACCACTACTTCGACGGCAAGGCAAGTCTCTTCGTCGCCGCCATGTCGCTCCCGTTCGACCCACGTCTGGTCAAGGAACACGCCTCGTCGCAGGAGAACACCGGATCGAGCACGATCGAATCGTTCCTCACGATGTGGGACCGGGCAGAAGGCTCCGGCTCGTCGTTCGGCTCCTGCGTCGCCGCCATGGCCGATTCGACGAACGTCGCCGACGCCATACGCGAGTTCGTGAACGAGCGGGTGTGGAGCGCGGTGCCACGCAACGAGGGAGAAACCGACGCCGTCATCAAGCGCCGGATCGCCATGGTGACCTCGCAACTCATGGGCCTCGCGTTCACCCGCTACGTCTTGCGGGTGCCCCCGATGTCCACCGCGTCACCCCGGCAGATCGGACGCTGGGTCGGCCCGACGCTGGACCGCTACCTGAAGGAGCCTCTGAGTTCGTAGGACCGGGGCGCCGCGCGAGTCAGCGGTGCCCGGCTCAACCCCTCGACCGTCGGCGCTCCAACTCGGCCGCGACCTCCTTGCCGTTCGCCTTGCCAGAGGTGGCCTTCATCACCTTGCCGGTGAAGAACCCCGTCAGCTTGTCCTCACCTTCCACGAAGCGTCCCCACTCGTCGGGATTCGCCGCGATGACCTCGTCGAGCACCGCCCCCAGCGTGTCGGCGGCGAGGGCCTCGAGTCCCATCTCCGAAGCGAGCGCGACCGGGTCGCCCCCGCCGCGCTCGAGTAAGGCCGCCAGCACCGCCTTGGCCTGCGTCGCGGAGAGTTGTCCGTCCGCTTCCATGGCCAACAGGGCGGCGAAGGAGGCCGGGTCGAGTCGCAGCCCGGCCTCGCCCTGCGCCGCGACCTCGTTGGCAGCGCGAGCCAAGGCGAGCGCGGCGGGCGCGCCTGCGTCGGACGCCGCGGTGACCAGCGAATCCAGGCCCAAGTCGACCACGGCGCGTATCTGGTCCGTTTCGGCGTCGCTCGGCGTACCGCCCAACGCGGCGGTGAGCGAGGCGCGGCGGTCGGCCGGCATCGGGCCCAGTGCGTCGAGGACCCGCTCGCGCAGCGCTTCGCCGGGCGCGAGCGGCACGAGGTCGGGCTCGGGGAAGTAGCGGTAGTCGTTGGCCTCTTCCTTGGAACGCATCGACTCGGTGCGCCCGGCCGACTCGTCCCAGTGCCGGGTCTCCTGCGCCACCACGCCGCCGCCCTCGAGCAGGGCGATCTGGCGCTGCGCCTCGTACTCAATGGCGCGCCCGAGCGAACGCAGTGAATTGAGGTTCTTGATCTCGCAGCGGGTGCCAAAGGATTCGCTCCCGGCCGGTCGGACCGACACGTTGGCATCGACCCGCATCGAGCCCTCCTCCATCCGGCCGTCGGAGGCCCCGGTCGCCACGAGAATGCCGCGGAGCTCAGACGTGTACGCGCGGGCCTGGGCGACCGAGCGGATGTCGGGCTCGCTGACGATCTCGACCAGCGGCACCCCCGAGCGGTTGTAGTCGACCAGCGCGTAGTCGGCCGAGTTGATGCGGCCGCTCGCACCGATGTGGGTGAGCTTGCCGGTGTCCTCCTCCATGTGCGCCCGTGTCACCCCGACGCGGGACCCGTCAGGCAGCTCGAGCCAACCATTCACATTCAGTGGCAGGTCGTACTGGCTGATCTGGTAGTCCTTCGCCTGGTCCGGGTAGAAGTAGTTCTTCCGGGCGAAGACCGAACGACGGATCTCGCAGTGCAGCGCTTCGCCGATCCTCATTGCAAGCTCCACCGCGTACTCGTTGAGGACAGGCAGCGAGCCGGGGAGCCCAAGACAATTCGGGCAGATATTCACGTTGGGCTCATCCCCGAACGCGTTGCGGCACCCGCAGAACAGCTTTGTCTCTGTCGCCAGCTCGCAGTGGACCTCGAGCCCGATCACCATCTCCCACTCGCTGCCCAGAGCTCCGTCCACCCGGTCGCGTGCCGTCTTGCTCACGACGCCACGTCCTTCGTGGCGATCCGTGTCGCAGGCGCGTTGGCCTCGACGACACGGGCCACCCGGAACAACGTCGCTTCGCCGAGCGCGGGCGCCAATAGCTGCACGCCGACGGGCAGACCGTCGTCACCCGAGCCGAAGGGGACGGAGATGGCCGGGTGCCCCGAGAGGTTGGAGGGGATGGTGCAGACGTCGTTCATGTACATGGCCATGGGGTCATCCACCTTGGCGCCGATGTCGAACGCCGTCGTCGGCGCCGTCGCCCCCAGCAGCACGTCGACCGACTCGTACGCCGTGTCGAAGGCGCGCATCACGAGCGTGCGCACACGCTGGGCCTGGGCGTAGTAGGCGTCGTAGTAGCCAGCGGAGAGCGCGTAGGTGCCGAGCATGACCCGCCGTTTGACCTCGGCGCCGAAGCCGGCGGTCCGGGTGGCGGTGTTCATGGCGGCCGCGTCCTCGCCGTCGATGCGCAGGCCGTAGCGCACCCCGTCGTAGCGGGCGAGGTTGGACGAGGCCTCCGCCGGGGCGATCAGGTAGTAGGCGGACAAGCCGTAGGCGAACTCGGGCACCGAGAGCTCCTCGACCTTCGCCCCCGCACCGGTCAGCGCGTCGGCCGCCTCGAGCACCCGCGCTGCCACGTCGGGGGCGCAGCCGTCAACGAGATCACGGCAGAGGCCGACGCGCAGGCCGTCCACGCCTGCGTGCAGCGTGGGCAGGACCGCCTCGGGCTGCGACGCCAGCGACGTGCTGTCGAACGGATCGTGGCCGGCCAGCACGTCGAAGAGAAGCGCTGCATCTTCCACGCTGGTGGCGAAGGGCCCGATCTGGTCGAGCGAGCTGGCGAACGCGACGAGCCCGTAGCGCGAGACGCGCCCATAGGTGGGCTTCATCCCCACCACGCCGCACAACGCGGCGGGCTGGCGGATGGATCCGCCCGTGTCCGAGCCGAGACCGAGCGGGACGAACCCGGCCGCCACTGCCGCGGCGGACCCGCCGCTACTGCCGCCGGGAACCTTGCCCGGGTGGTGCGGATTGCGGGTGGGTCCGAAGGCAGAGTTCTCAGTCGAACTGCCCATCGCGAACTCGTCCATATTGGTCTTGCCGAGCGCGACGGCCCCGGCAGCCCGCACCCGCTCGACGGCGGTTGCGTTGTAGGGCGGGAGCCAGCCCTCCAAGATGCGCGAGCCGCATGTCGTCGGCACGCCCCGCGTGCAGAGGTTGTCCTTGAGCGCAACCGGGACCCCGGCCAGCGGGCCGGGGTCGCGTCCGGTGGCCACGGCGGCGTCGACCGCATCGGCCTCGGCGAGTGCCTCGTCGCCGAGGACATGCAGGAAGGAATTGAGCTCGCCGTCCCGGGCGGCCACCTCGGCCAGCGCCACCTCGACCACCTCGCGCGCAGAGCGCCGCCCAGCGCGGATCTCGTTGGCCAAGCCGACCGCCGTGCGCGCAGAGCCCTCGGGGCTCTCAGGGCTCGGGCTCACGGCGGCTCACTGCCGATGCGCGGGACCCGGAACCGGTGGTCCTCGACGGCGGGCGCGACGGCCAGGACCTCCTCGCGGTCGAGACTCGGGCGGGGCTCGTCTGCCCGCAGCACGTTCTCAAAGGCGATCGGGTGCGACGATGGCTCCAGGTGGGCCAGGTCGAGCGCGGCGACGTCAGCTGCGTGGTCGAGCACCGTGCGCAACTGCCGCGGTGAAGAGGTCGACCTCCGCCTCGGACAGGTCCAGCCGGGCGAGACGCGCCACGTGGACGACGTCCTCCCGGCTGAGCCTCGCTCGCTGCTCCTCCCGCTCTGCCCGCGAGACGTCGCTCACGAGAGGGCACGTGCGGGCGCAGGCAGGACGCCGCTGAGGAACTCGACCGTGCGCGCCTCGATCTCGTCCTTGTCCCAGTCCAACGTGGCCACGTGATAGCTGCGTTCCAGCCTCACCTGCTCCACGGGACCCGTGGCCCGGGCGACGAGGAGCTCGCTGGAGGTGGGGTCCACGACGTGATCCTGCGTGCTGGTGAAGACGAGGACCGGGCAGGTCACGGACTCGAGACGGGCCTCGACCTCGCTCGCCGCGGCAAACAAGGACAGGGCCGCCCGCAGGGGCAGGCCGGGGTAGGCCGATTCGGTGACCCCTTCCTTGGAAATGTCCGAACCGATGCCCGGTGCGATCTCCTCGCCGCCCTCGAGCATGGACTCGACCAGCGCGACGGTGTCGGCGTCGGGCGGCACGAGGAGCGGGTTCACGACCGCGAGAGCGGCGATCTCGGGATGGTGTTCGGCCAGCCAGATGCTCAGCATCCCGCCCATGGAGAGCCCCACCACCGCGACGGTGTCGCTGCGTGCCGCCAGCGCGGCGAAGGCCTCCTCGGCGGCGGCGGACCAGTCCTCCCACCGAGTCGGGAGCATGTCGGCTATGTCGGTGCCGTGGCCCGGCAGCAACGGCAGCTCGACCGTGAAGCCCGCGTCAGCCAGCGTGCGCGCAAGGTCACGCAACGACTGCGGGTTGCCGGTGAAGCCGTGCAGGACCAGCGCGCCACGGCCGTCGCCCGTGGCGGAATAGGGCTCGGCACCTGGCATGATTGAGGCGTTCACGAATCGGCAGCCTACCGGCGAGGCGAGTAGGGTTCCGGCGGCCACATGGCTCCGGGGCGGGGCGACGAGGTCCTGCACCAGCACCGAGACCGACGACCAAGGAGCAACCGCGATGCCGGCGTACCCGTTCCTCAGCGACGAATGGCTTGATGAGGCCCGCAAGATCCGCGCCGAGTACGAAGGCAAGACGGCCCCGTTCCCCCATCAGGTGCGCATGAACCTGGTGGTGACCGCCGTCCCGTTCACCGACGACGAGATCCTGGCGCACATGGACACATCGAGCGGCGAGCTCATCTTGGACACGGGTCACCTCGACGAGCAGGACCTCAAGGTGACCGTGGACTACTACACGGCAAAGGCGATCCTGATCGAGGGAAACCCCCAGGCCGGCATGCAGGCCTTCATGGCCGGCAAGGTGCGAGTCGAGGGCGACATGGCCAAGCTGATGGCGTTGCAGGCATCGCCGGCGGCCGCCGACCCCAATGCGGCGGAGTTG
Source organism: uncultured Acidimicrobiaceae bacterium (assembly GCA_963725895.1). Lineage (GTDB taxonomy): Bacteria > Actinomycetota > Acidimicrobiia > Acidimicrobiales > RAAP-2 > Bog-473. The sequence goes on from CAVSAJ010000001.1 coordinate 1,893,468, forward strand.
GCCTCCCGCCTGCGCGACATCACCGAGTAGCAGTTATCGAAACGGCCGCGCCGGGTCTGGTCACGAATAGAACACCACGATAAGAAGGAAGAGCAAGGACAGAAGGCCGAACAGGCCACCTGCCAGCTCCGCTCGTTGGATGCGAAGAGCCACCGGGACCCTTGCACGCCGGTCGCCACGCCACATCCAATAGATGCTCACCGGAGCGGCCAATGCAAGGGCGAGATCGAAAAGCATCCCGCCCCAAAGCGGCGGCCGCGCTGTCGCCGTTGCGACGGCCTGCACGACCCACAGATAGGTCGAGAGCATGAGAATCAGTCCGGCCACCAGACCGCCGGCGATCAGTGCAGCCCTTCGGGCGGCTGAAAACGGCTTCGCCGTCACCGCTGACCCGGGCCGCGCACTCGGCGCCGGGACCCAGTTCCGGGTAATGAACCAGGGATGAGCCCGCGCCGTGATGGCGGCGCTGTTTCCTCTCCTGTTGAGCTCAGCCAGGGATGGCATCGTCTCGGCGGCGTCGACACGCAGGGTGTCTGCCGAAGTCACCAAGCCGGGAGGAGGTTCGATCGGTACCCAGGCGTGCGTGGGTGGGGAATCCGGTGGCTCGTCGTACGATTCCAGCTCCGCGTCACGGACCAATTTCGTGGGCACGCCATCGGACATCCACCGTGCCTCGTGACGACCGAAGGGATCGGTATACCAACCCCGCTGCTCGGCAACCACGGCTCACCTCCCGCCCGAAACTCTACGATGCCACGGGTATCTCCGCGAGATCGAGGCGGTGGCACCAAGCGCAGAAATACCATGGGAAAGCGTGAACCAGCAGGCGAGGAAGGTCGTGCGAGATGGCTACGACCGCATCGCCTCCTCCTACCTCGAGGCACGTCCACACGATGGCGCCGATGTCGCACTCCTCGAGGAACTGCTGAACCAACTGTCGAGCCCCAGTCGAGTCCTTGACGCAGGATGTGGATCTGGTGTCCCCGTATCCAGTCGACTCCTTGAAGGTGGACACGACGTCGTCGGCGTGGACCTCTCGTCGGGTCAGCTGTCCCTCGCTCGAACCGTGCTTGCCAGGGGTCAACTGGTGCGAGGCGACCTGACCGAACTGCCCTTTGCCGACGAATCCTTCGATGCAGTCGTGTCGTTCTACACGATCATCCACGTACCACGACAAGAGCACGACTCTCTCTTGAGGGAGATCCATCGAGTTCTCCGCACCGATGGACGTGCACTCTTGTGCCTCGGATGGGGTGATCTGCCCGAGGACCATGATCCCGACAGCTGGCTCGGCGTTCCCATGTTCTGGAGCCACTTCGATGAGCAGGCAAATCTCGCCCTGCTCTCAGAGGTCGGCTTCATTCTGGAATGGAGCAGGCGGATCACCGATCCGATGGGGCACGCTTCGCACCAGTTCGTCCTCGCGAGACACAGCTGACTCGGGAAGAGTCGGCCTCCCCCCGCATCGTTGAGCATGAACTTTCGCCGCCACCCACAACGTAGCGCGACAGAGGGGGCTTGATGCAAGCGACGACATGTGCTGATCATGAGTCGTTGTGGATGCATCCGGCGCGGAGCGGCAATGACAGAGCATGCGGTCGTGATCGCAGGAGGAGGTCCGACTGGGTTGATGTTGGCAGGTGAGCTGGCGTTGGCGGGGATCGACGTCGCCATCGTCGAGCGGCGGGCCAGCCTGGAGCTCGACGGCTCGCGCGCCGGCGGACTGCACTCCCGCACGATTGAGGTGCTCGATCAGCGCGGGATCGCTGATCGGTTCCTCGCGGAAGGTCACACGATGCAGGTCCAGGCCTTTGCAGGAATTCCCTTGGACATCAGCGACTTCCCCACCCGCCACAACTACGGGCTCGCGCTCTGGCAGAGCCGCTTTGAGCGCATCCTGGGCGCCTGGGTCAGCGAGGTCGGCGTGCCGATCACCCGCGACCGCGAAGTGACGGGTTTCGCACAGGACGACACTGGCGTCGACGTCGAGCTGTCCGACGGCCAATCGCTACGGGCGGACTACCTCGTCGGGTGTGACGGTGGACGCAGTGTGATCCGAAAGTCGGCGGGCATCGAGTTCCTCGGCTGGGATCCGACGACCAGCTGGCTGATCGCCGAGGTCGAGATGGACGAGGAGCCGGCGTTCGGCCTGCGCCCCGGTGGCGGCATCGGCCAGGCAGCTGACGAAGGGCGGGTTCGGGTGGCCCTGGCAGAACGGTGCGTCGAACACACACGCGATCCCACCCTCCAAGATGTCAGCGAGGCGCTCATCGCGGTCGACGGGACGGACTACGGGGCACACAGCCCTACCTGGATCTCCCGCTTCACGGACATGACCCGGCAGGCGGCCTCGTACCGGGAGGGGCGTGTGCTGCTGGCGGGCGACGCCGCACACGTGCATCCGCCTCAAGGTGGACAGGGCCTCAACACCGGTGTACAAGATGCCGTGAACCTCGGTTGGAAGCTGGCCCAGGTGGTCAACAACACGTCACCAGACGGTCTTCTCGACACCTACCACGCCGAGCGACACCCGGTCGGTGCCCGCGTGCAGCACAACACCATGGCGCAGGGCGTGCTCAGGGCTACCGACGAGCGCACTGACGCGTTGCGCGACACGTTGACCGACCTGCTGAGCATGGACGAGCCGCGCAAACGGGTCGCCGGCATGATCAGCGGCCTGGACATCCACTATGACCTCGGGGACGGGCACCCGCTGCTCGGCCGCCGCATGCCCGACCTCGATCTGCAGACCGCCGATGGCCCGACCCGCGTCTTCACCTTGCTGCACAATGCCCGGCCCGTGCTCCTCAACTTCGGCGAACCCGGCGGATTCGACATGTCTCCTTGGACGGACCGAGTCCAGCTCGTCGACGCCACCCATGCTGGCACCTGCGAGCTCCCGGTCCTTGGGGAGGTTGCCGCTCCCCCGTCAGTGTTGATCCGACCCGACGGACATGTCGCCTGGGCGGGAGACCTCACGGACTCAGAGCTGCCTCGCGCACTTGCGACCTGGTTCGGAGCAGCCTCCGGCCGGGCGCCGAACCGGCGTTTCGAGCGCACTTCTCCGGGGTAGACGCCCATGACGCACTCCGTCCACCTCCCTGCCACCGCGAAGACCGATCTGGCGATAGGTCGATCGGTTCGGCGGTCCGCCACGCGCGATCCCATCGTGAAGGCGATCCCCTGGTGGACGGTGGCGGCCGCCTGTGCCTCGCCGGCCTTGCTCATCGGTGGCCTCTTCATCGCCACGTCTGTGCAGCCTGCTTCGTACGACCCGGTCCGCGACACCATAAGTGAGCTTGCCGGACCGGCAGCGACCGATTCGTGGATCATGACCTCGGCCATAGCGGGTGTGGGCTTGTGCTACCTGCTCGTCGCAATCGGGCTGCAGCACGCACGGCGTGCCGGGAGGCTCCTGCTCGCCGGTGGAGGTGTGGCGACATTGTTGATCGCCGTGTTCCGTCAACCCCGTGACGGCTACTCGCTTGAGCACGAACTCGCGGTCATCGCAACAGCCGTGACCTGTTGCACCTGGCCGATATTCGCATCATATGGGCGGCATCCTGCATTCCTGTTGACGCGGGCCCCGAGCCTTGCCGCGGCTGGAGCCACGCTTGGGCTCGTGGTGTGGTACGCGCTCGAAAGCGGAGGTGCCCTCCTGGGAGTTGCCGAGCGATGCGCGGCTGCCGCCGTTCCTCTGTGGCTGGTCGCCGTCGTCGTCACGACTCGGCGGACATTCATGTACTCACCGCGCGCCATGACCCCTCAGAGGGCTCCGACACGCCAAAGCCTCGATCTCGACCCTGCGCCATCCCGCGCGAGCCGAATAACCCCGTAACCCAGCCAAGGCGCATCGAACCAATCAGAATCAGCCCGCCCGAATCGACGCCGGGTCCACGCCGACTCCGCCCGCCGCGCTCGAGTCGTACACGGCGAGCGCGAACCGCAACACGTCGACGGCCTCTTCTCCACTCCACCACAAGGGACCCTCGCCTGTACGGAGCCACCGAAGCCAGTGGCGTCCGGAGTCCCGGAAGCTGCTGGCCCAGTCGTCGTCGAGCGCGTGGTAGGTCCGCATCTCGCCGTCGACGTACGTCTCGAGGCTGGGTTGCTGAATGCCCCGGCCGGTGCACCGGTTCACCCGCGTATAGCCGCGGCGACCCGTCACTTCCCACCGTTCGTCATTGGTGTAATAGTCGGACCGGAGGTACATCTCGGGCGCCAAGGTGATGTCCCACACGCCGCGGATGCCGTTCTGGTGCTCCCAGACAATCGTGGTTGGCGCGTCGATCTCGACGTCTTTGAACACCTCGGTGCAGCCCACCCACGCCCGCACCTCCCGCAGGGGGCCGAAGAGCCACAACGCCGTGGAGAGTTTGTGCCAGCCGTCGTCGAACACCAAGATGCCCCTGCCGCGGCGCATCTGCTTGAACTGCCATTCGAAGCTGGACCGCGGCACGTCCCAACCGCCGCTGCCGCTGCCCACCATCTTCATGTGATAGCCGCTCACCGCGCCGAGGTCCCCGGACTCGACGGTCTCCTTCAGCTTCTGCAACGGCTGATAGAAGAGGTAGTTCTCCATGACTCGCAAGACGCGGTCGTTCGCTCGGGCCGCGTCGAGCATCTGGTGAGCTTCGTCCAGGTCACTGCACATGGGCTTTTGCAGGTTCAGATGCCAGCCGTAGCCGAGCATCTCGCAGACCCCCTCGGGGTGGAGTGGAATCGGAAGCAGGACCTCGGCGGCGTCAACGGCAACGCCGCTCGACGCAAGTTCGGCTGCGCTGGCGAACGTCCGCGCGGCCGGCCACTCGACTTGGCGTTCGGCGCGACGTTGGGGATCGGGATCGACGAGCGCAACGACCTCGACGTCGGGGTTGCCTCTATAGGCTCGGACGTTCAAGTCGTAGATGCGGCCGAGACCGATGAAGGCGGCCCGGACCGCCCGGTCGTAGGGAACGAACGTCATAGTGGCTTGCTCTCTCTTCACTCGGATTCGGCTGGCAGTGCGATCGCACGTTCTATCGCAACGCGTGAACCAAGGGGTTCGACGTCTGGAGTCGGATCCCGTAGCCGGCACGTCGAGGCTTCTCAGGTGATGTCGGCCACCAGCCTCTGCCTCGCCCGCGTGCGTCGGGTCATTGGCCGGATGAAGAGCGCGCAGACCACCGAGAGCGCGGCGGCGCCGGCGCCCACCCAGAACGGCACGCTGAAGCTGTGCAGCAGGGACTCGCTGCGGGTCCCGTTGGCGCGGCGGGCGAGTGTCTCTTGGATCGTCAGCACGACCTGGATGCCCGCCACCTCGCCCACCTGGCTGGCCAGCAGCTGCGCCGCGCTCATGACCCCGTATTCGGACTCGGCCAGCTCGTTCGACATCGTGGCGGACGTGGCCGGCATCGAGACGCCCATGCCGAGGCCCGACAGTGCCAGTGCGATCAGGACGACGACGAGGCCCGACGACACGCTCAGCGTGGCGAAGAGGATCATGGACAAGAGCAGTGCCGCTGTGCCAAAGAGCGTGGCGTTGCGCTCCCCCGTTCGCAGGGTCATGTAGCCGGCGATCGGCGCGCTGATGGCGAAGACCAGCGGGCGGGCCACCGAGAGGAACCCGACCTGGGAGACGCTGTAGCCATAGACCTGCTCCATGAGGAGCGGGAAGAGGAAGAACCCCCCGAAGTAGGCGAAACTCGAGAAGCCTTTTGCGCCCATCGGGAACATGAAGTTGCGGCGCCGCCAATAGGTGGTGGGCACGAGAGGCGTGGCGAACGTGGACTCGCGCCACACGAAGGTGATGCCGAGGACAATGGACACCACGCCGGACACGATGACCCCGACGGACGTCCAACCGGCGACCGGTCCGATGCTCAGCACGAGCATGCCGGCTGTGACGGCTCCCGCCAGGCTCCAACTGCCGATCCAGTCCATGCCTGCCCACACGCTCGAGCGACCATCCGACGTTGCCGTACCGGCGTCGTGGTGCCCATCGTGCGCGCCCGGCTCCATGTCTGGCTGCATGTCCGGGTGCATGTCCGGCTCCATGACCCGCGCTGCGACCGCACCGCCGGCCCGCTGGGCCCGGCGGCCCGAGGGCAGCAACGCCGCCACGACCACGGACGCGACGACCAGCAGAACCAGCTGGCCCCAGAACAGCGTGCGCCACCCGAAGTATTGGATCACCGGCGACCCCAGCGTCACGCCGAGGACGGGCCCGCCGGCGCCCACGAGCGACCACCACCCGAGTGCCTTGACCCTGTCCTCGGGGTCGAAGAGCTCGAGGATGATGGCCATCGACGCCGTGCCGGTCGCAGCGCCTTGCACACCGTCGAGGGCGCGTGCGAAGAGCAGCATCCCGACGTCGGGCGCCGTGGCGGTGAGGACCGCGCTGACCATCGCCCCGAGCAGGCCGAACTGGTAGAGCCGGCGGTGCCCGAAGAGGTCGCCGGCCTTGCCGAAGAACGGCGCGGCGACGCCGAAGGCGAGCAGCGGACCCGTCGAGGCCCAGGCCAAGACGGAGAAGTTCGTGTGGAAGTCGGCCTTGACCGTCGGCAGTGCGACGACGAAGACGGTGAAGGTGATGTTGAGCGACAACAGCCCGGCCAGCAACGCGACGAGCGCCCACCACTGATAGCGCGGGCTGCGCACCGCGCGCGCCGAGACACGGCGGTGTAAGAGGACGAACCAGTTGGTCTCGACCGCACCGTCACCGAGCGGCCCCATGGCGCCGCCGCCGGGGTCGGCGGCGGGGTCGAGGAGCGCGTCGGAGCGCTCGAACTCGACTGGGGCGGTCATGGCGGACACCCTACCGGTGCCCAATTTCGGCTCTTCGACGGTCTCCGGCGCCTCCTGGTAGTAGACACGAGGGCGTCAACGGAGCAGAGGGATCCGACGCGCGCTGCCACGGAGCCGGCAACGGCATCCCGGTGGCGTCACCAAAAGGGGGCACCATGTCCGACACGGCGACACCGCCCGAGGTGTTCACGCCCGAGTTCATGCACGATCCCCACGCCCAGATCGCGCGCCTGCGCGACCGCGACCCCGTCCACTACGTCGAGCACATGGCACTGTGGTTGGTCACGCGCCACGACGACGTCAAGCGGCTCCTGTCCGACTCCGACCTGGTCACGCCGGACAAACGGGCCTGGGAGTTCTACGACCCCGCGCCCGCCGGGGGCTACACCCGCTGGCTCGAGGACAACAACCTCCTGGCTCTCGAACGCGACGACCACCGCCGCGTGCGCCGTCTGGTCTCTGCCGCCTTCACGCCGAGGGCCATCGCGCGCATGGAGGCCCACATCCACGAGGTGGTCGCCCACTTTGCCGCTCCGCTCAGTGGGCGCACCGGGGTGGTCGACCTCATGGCCGAGTTCACCGACCCCATCCCCAATACGGTCATCAGCAGGATCACCGGCATCCCGCCGGCCGGAGGCGACGAGCTGCGTTTCCGACAGTTGGCCCAGGCCGTGATAGCCAATGCCCTGCCGTTTGCGCCCGAGGAGACTCGCCAGCATGGCGAGCAGGCCATGCTCGAGCTGTCCGCCTGGGTCCGCGCCATGGCCGCCGAGCGTCAGTCCGAACCGCGGGACGACTTGATCAGCGACCTGGTGAGCACCCACGACATGGGCGACCAGATGACCAACGACGAGATCGTCAGCCTGGTCACAGGGCTGGTCAGTGCCGGCAGCGAGACGACGTCAATCGGCGCGATCGCCGCCATCATGACTCTGCTGCAAAACCCGCAGGTCTTCGAGCTGGTGAAGGCCGACCGCACGCGGGTGCCGCGGGCCGTGCTCGAGATCATCCGCCACGGCATGGGTGGGCCCGGCGGGCTCCCTCGCTACGCCGTGCGGGACTTCGAGCTGGGGGACAGGCAGATACGCAAGGGGCAGATGCTCATGCTGAGCTTCGGCGGAGCCAACCGCGATCCCGCGGTCTTCGAGGAGCCCGACGAGTTCGACATCACGCGGGACAACACCGACCTCCTGATGTTCGGCTTCGGCGCCCACTATTGCCTCGGCGTCCACCTCGCGAAGGCCGAGCTGCGCGCGTCGGTGGACGCCATGTGCGATTTTCTCCCGACCGGGGCGGAGATCCGCAACGATCTCATGGCGATGCGGTCGATGGGTACGTTCCAGCGGCCGGCGAATCTGCCCGTCGACTTCTCGGCGGGCCAGCGCTCTTAGCGCAGCCCGCGCAGCCGGTACCACCAGTTCGGGTCGCGCCCGTGCGCGTGGAAGTGGTTCGGGATCTGGCGCATGACGCGGTCGACGGACCACTCCCCCGGCGCCGAAGCGAGCGTCGGCCACCCGGCTCAGCTGGTCGAGCATGTGCGTGAGGTCCTCGTCGGGCGGCCTCGGGCCGTGGTGCTTCCACACGACCATGGGCACCCCGCACACCTCGCAGTCGGCCACCCAGCAGACGTCGTCTTCGTGGTGCCACTCAGAGAGGCGGGCCGCCTCGCAGAGGTCGCAGGTGGGGTCGAAGGGGAGCGCCATCAGAGGTAGGAACCGGCACCAGCGCCGAACCGCCGCGGGAGGCTACTGCGTGAAGAGCTGAATCGACGAGCCCGTGGGAACGGTCGAGCCGATCGAGGGTTGGGTCCCGCTGACGGTGCCCGTCGGGTTGCCCGAGACGCCCGAGGGGCTCAGTCCCGCCTGCTGCAGCGCCGCCGACGCCTGCTGCACCGTGTCGCCTTGGACGTTGGGGACCGTCGTCGTCGGTGGCCCGGTCGAGACGTTCACCGTCACCTGAGAGCCGTACGGCGCCTGCGCGCCACTGGCCGGGGCGGTCGACACGACGTTGCCCGACGGCACGGTGGCACTCGGCCCGCTGGCCTGCGTCGCCGTCAGGCCCACGGCCTGAAGCGCGGCGGCCGCTTGCGCGTAGGTGTAGGTGGTCGGGATGGGCGGGACCGTCGCCGGCTCGTGGCCGAGCGACGGCACGATGGTGATGGTGCCGCCGTAGGGCGCCTTGGTCGGATTCTGCACGGACCCGATCGACCACGAGACGATGATGGTGGCCTGCACGTTGTTGTCGTAGGTGCCCGCCGTGCAGTCAGCCTGGAGGTGCACCGGCTGCAGCGCCGTGACTGCCTGCGCGCACGTCATGTTGGCCAGCGAGGGAACGCTCACGTCGGGCTTGCCCCCGGACACCACGACGGTGACGGTCGAGCCTTCCTTCTGTGTGACACGGGGCTTCGGGCTCTGGGAGACGACGTCACCGGCTGCGACCGTGATCGACTTGACCGGCGCCGCCTCCCTCAGGTTCATGTGCACCCTGTCGAGCGCGGCCCGCGCCTGGGCGAGCGGCAGGTTTACGACGTCGGGCGTGGGATGCGACGGCGTGAGCACGTCGGTCCCGAACGCGACGAAGAGGCCTGCAGCCAGCAGGACCACCGCCACGGCGGCCGCGGCGATGATCCAGAACATCCTGCGCCTCTTGCGCGTCGCCCCGCCGGTCGGCGCCCGCCCCCCGCGGCCTGCACCGAGCGGCTCGGCATCGAAGATCTCCCCGGGCCCGGCCCTGGTCCCGACGGGCGCCGCCGACATGCTCGGCGCGATGGCCGTCGACGACATGTCCGACGCGGTGGCCGAGGCGCCCGTCGCTGGCGCCACGACGCCCGAGTCGGTCAGCTCGGAAACGCCCGGCGCGCGGAACCCCGCGATGGGCGCCGAGTCCTCGAGGTGGTGGAAAACCAGCGGCAGTGGCGCGGGCGTCGGCAACGCGGCGGCGAGCGCTCCCAAGCGCGCCGCCAGCCCGGCGGCATCGAGACGGGCCGCCGCCTCGGGTGCGGCCGCGCGCGCCAACACGTCGTCGAGTGGGCCGAGTGCCTCGTGATGCGGCAACGGCTGGCCGATGCGCGCGGCGAGGGTGCCCATCGTGGTGTCGGTGACGAAGGGCACCGTCCCGGTCACCGCCTCGTAGAGCACCAACGCGAGGGAGTAGACGTCGGCGCGCCCGTCGACCGGCCGACCCTGCGCGGCCTCGGGTGAGATGTAACGGGCGGTCCCCACCATGGCCCCGGCGGGCTCGGTCCAGGCGGCCTCGGCCAGCGCGCGGGCCACGCCGAAGTCGGCCACCCGCACCCGGCTTTCCTCGTCGAACAACAGGTTCGCCGGCTTGATGTCGCGGTGCACCAGCCCGCGCACATGCGCGTAGGCGAGGCCCTGGGCAACTTCCGCACCGAGCTGGGCGGCCTGGGCGTGGGTCAGGCGGACATCGCGGTCGAGCAGGTCGCGGAGCGAGCCCCCACCGAGATACTCGAGGACCAGATACGGTCCGTCGGCGTCGTCACCCCAGTCGAAGACGCGCAGGACGTGGGGGTGGTTGAGCGAGGCCACCGAACGCGCCTCGGCCCGGAAGCGCTTCAAGAAGGCCTCGTCGGTGGCGAGCCCCGGCTGGAGGACCTTGACCGCGACGTGGCGCTGCAACGACACGTCCTCCGCCAGGTACACGTGAGCGGAAGCGCCGGTGCCCAGTGCGGAGAGCAGCCGGTACCGCTTCCCTAGGACCCGGCCGATGGAATCAGTGATCATGGGCATCGGGCAGGCCCCACGCTACCGAGCGCGCACGCACGGCCGGTGGACACTCCCCCACCTGCCTTACCCCGGCAGTTCGCCCGTTTCGAGCAGCGCGTCGAACGCCGTTGCGTCGACGGTCGGGATGCCGAGATCCTCGGCCTTCTTGGTCTTCGAGGCCCCGGGTGCATCGCCGACGACGAGGGCAAACGTCTTCTTCGACACGCTGCCGGGCGACGTGCCGCCGCGCGCCATGATCGCCTCCTCGGCTCCTTCTCGCGTGTACCCGGGCACCGCGCCGGTGACCACGACGGCCTTGCCGGACAGGGTCTGGGGCGAGGAGGTCACCGCCCCGGTGCTGCCGCCCGTCGTCCCGGCGGCACCCGGCTCTTCCGTCGACACCCCGGCTGCACGCAGGCGGCTGATGACGGCAACGTTGGTGTCCGCCGAGAGGAATTCGGCGAGGCTCGCCGCGATCACGCCGCCCACGCCGTCGACGGCGGCCAGCTCCTCGACGGTCGCCGCCTCGATCGCCTCGAGCGTGCCGAACGCGCGCGCCACGGCGCGGGCACCGGTCGGTCCCACGTGGCGGATCCCGAGCGCCACGAGCAGCCGGCTGAGCGGCCGCGTCCGCGATGCGCCGATGGCGCTCACCAGGTTCCGGGCCGAGATCTCCGCGAAGCGCTCCAGCTGCACCAGTTCGTCGATGGTCAGGCCGTAGAGATCAGCGGGGTCGTTGACGAGGCCGGCGGCGACGAGTTGGAGCACGCGCTCTTCGCCCAGCCCTTCGATGTCCATGGCCGAGCGCGACGAATAGTGGGCGATGCGCTGCACGCGCTGGGCCGGACAGTCGATGTTCGTGCAATAGGTGTCGCTTTCATCGGGCAGGCGAACGAGCGGTTCGCCGCACGAGGGGCACTTCGTCGGGAACTTCCACTTGGGCTTCCGCCGCGCCGGCACGCCAGGACCCTCCTTGACCGGCCCCACCACTTCGGGGATGACGTCGCCCGCCTTGCGCACGATGACGAGGTCGCCCGGACGCACGTCCTTCGCCGCCACCTGGTCCTCGTTGTGCAATGTGGCGACCCCGACGGTCGAGCCCCCCACGAACACCGGCTCGAGTCGGGCGAAGGGAGTCGCCCGTCCCGTCCGGCCGATGGACACCATGATGTCGAGCAGTCTGGTGGTGCGCTCCTCGGGCGGGAACTTGAAGGCGATCGCCCAGCGCGGCGCCCGCGACGTGGCACCGAAGACCGCGTGCAGCGCCAGCTCGTCAACCTTGTTGACGACGCCGTCGATCTCGTAGGCCATGTCGTGGCGGGACGCCGCAAGCTCGTTGCAGCGCGCCACCACGGCGGCCATGCCGACGACCTGCCGGGCGTCGGGGCTGACCGGGAAGCCGGCCTTCTTTAGCTGCGCCAGCGTCGCCGTCTGCGTCGTCGCGGGCCAGGCGCGCCTCGCTGCCGCGCCTTCCACGAATCCGATGGCGTAGGCCCAGAAGTGCAGCGGCCGTCTAGCCGTCACGCCCGGGTCCTTCTGACGCAACGCCCCCGCCGCGGAGTTGCGCGGGTTGACGAAGAGCCGCTCACCCGCCTCGGCCTGGCGCTTGTTCATCGCTTCGAAGTCCGCGACGGGCATGTAGATCTCGCCTCGCACCTCGAGCACGCCGGGATACGGGCCGCCCGCCTTGGCTAGGTCCTTCGGAACGTCCTTCACGGTGGCCACGTTCGCGGTGACGTCCTCGCCCGTCACGCCGTCGCCGCCGCGTGGCCGCCTGCGCGAAACGACCCTTCTCGTAGACGAGCGACATCGCCACGCCGTCGACTTTCGGCTCCGACGAGAACGCGAGCGCGTCGAGGTCGAGCGAGGGATCCACCCGGCGCAGTCGCTCGCCCCAGGCGCGCAGCTCGTCTTCGTCGAACGCGTTGTCGAGGCTCATCATCGGGACGCGGTGGCGCACCTCTTGGAAGAGGCCCGAGGGAGCGGCACCGACGGTCTGGGTCGGCGAGTCGGGCGTCACCAGTGAGGGGTAGTCCGCCTCGAGCTGACGCAGCTCGAGGACGAGTAGGTCGTACTCGGCGTCGGGGATCTCGGGCGCATCGAGCACGTTGTAGAGCTCGTTGTTGTGCCGGATCAGGGCGCGTAGCTCCTCGGCGCGTGCCACTGACTCGGGCCGAACGTCTTTCTCAACGGCCGCGCCGCCGTCGTTGCGTGTGACGCCCCTACGGCCGGTGGCGCCGTTGCCGTCCGGGCGCGCCACGATCAGGCCGCGATGCCCGCGCCGACAACGGCGTCTGGCTCGGACACGTCGTAGAGCGCCACAGTCTGGCCGGGTGCAACCGGACGCTGCGGCGCATCAAAGCGCACCACCAGGTCGGCGACGTCATCAGCTCCGGCACCCCCACGCTCGAGCGTGCAGAGTACGGGGCGTCCGTGCGCACTGACCTGAGCGACGGCGCGCGCCCCCGATGCAAGAGGATCATTGACCCAGCTCAGTGACCCCGCGCCCAAGACGACGGAAGAGCGCAGCACGTCGTCGGCGCCGCCGACGGTCACGCGTCTGGCTGCCACGTCGACGTGGGTCACATAGCGCCGCTTTCCATCGGTGCCATGACCCATGCCGCGCCGTTGGCCGACCGTGACGAGCTCGACGGCGTCGACGACGCCAGCGGCACGACCGGCGCTGTCGACGACCGTGGCCGGGTGCAAGACGATGCGCTCTGAGAGGAACCCGTGACGGCCTTCTGCACTTCCGATGAAGCAGACGTCCTGGCTGTCCGGCTTGGTCGCGGTACGCAGACCGAGCCGGGCGGCATGGGCCCGCACATCGTCCTTTGTCATGTCACCGACGGGGAAGACGACCCGCGAGAGCGCATCCTGCCCGAGCATCGACAGCACATAGGACTGGTCCTTGGCCGCATCGGCGCCCCGCCGCAAGCGCCAGGTGGTGCCCCCAGACGACTGATCCTCCGAAGGGCCCCGCGTCACCCGGGCGTGATGCCCCGTGGCCAGGCGTTCGAAGGCCAGGCGGTCGGCCCTGTGCAACAGCAGGTCGAACTTCACGGAGCGGTTGCACTCGATGCACGGGTTCGGCGTACGGCCGGCCGCGTGCTGGTCGACATAGGGCATGACGACCGAGCGTTCGAACTCCTGGGTGAGATTGAAGACGTGATGCTCGATGCCGAGTTGCTGGGCGACCCGCCGGGCGTCCTCGACATCGGCCACCGAACAGCACCCCGAGTCGGACGGGCCGCCCCAGAGCTTGAGCGTGGCGCCGGTGACCTCGTGGCCCTGCTCGACGAGCAACGCGGCCGCGACGGACGAGTCAACGCCTCCGGACATCGCGACGAGTACCCGCATCAGACCAGTGTGCCACCGGGGTCAGACATGTCGGCGCAGGTCGGCCACCACGCCCGGAACCACCGAGAGCGCGCGGTCCACGTCGGCGTCCGTCGTGCCGAAGCCGAGTGTGAAGCGGAGCGCGCCGGCCGCGAGTCCTGAGTCGACGCCCATGGCGGCCAGCACGTGGCTCGGCTCGAGCGCCCCACTGGCGCAGGACGACCCGCCCGACACGCACAGTCCCTCGCGGCCCAGAGCGATGAGGAGTTCTTCGCGGTCGACGCCCTCGATGCACACGTGCAGATGCCCAGGCAGGAGCGCGATGCCTGGTGGGACCGTGCGGTGCGCGCCCTCTGTGGTGGCCAAGAGCCCATCGGCGAGCCGGTCGCGCAATGTCGCCACCCGTGCGCCCGCCGCCTGACGCTCGGCCGACACGAGACGCAACGCAGTCGCCAGACCGACGGCGCCGGCGACGTCCTGAGTGCCGCTGCGACGCTCGCGTTCTTGTCCGCCACCGTGCTGGCGTGGCTCGAGCACGACGCGAGGGTCGATCGCGAGGGCGCCGATACCCACCGGCCCACCGAGCTTGTGCGCGCTGAGCGACACGAAGTCGACCCCGCGGGCGTGCTCGGCAAGGTCGAGCCAGGGGGCGGCCTGAACCGCGTCGGTGAGGACAAAGGCCTGCCGGGCGCGCCGGCGCACGGCATCGACGACATCGGACACCGGCTGGACGACGCCCGTCTCGTTGTTGGCCGCCATGACCGCAACCAGGGTGACGCGCGACGACAGCGCACGAGCCAGCGCGTCGGCATCGAGCACGCCGGCTGAGTCCACCGGCAGCTCACGGATGTCCGCGCCGGCCCGCTCCGCGGCGCGTGCGGACTCGCGCACCGCGGGATGCTCGACCGCCGAGGAGAGTACGACCGCCTCACCATGCTTGTGCAGCGCGGCCTCTACTGTCCCGAGCACGGCCAAATTGGCCCCCTCGGTTCCGCCGGAGGTGAAGACGATCTCACCGGCGTCGCGACCGATGAACGCGGCGACCTCGTCGCGTGCCTCCTCGAGCAGGCGACGGGCCCGCTGCGCCGGCGGATGGCTCCCGGTCGGATTCCCGAGTGGCCCCTCGGACGCGGCGTGGACCTCGGCCATTGCGGCCGCCACCTCGGGCCGCAGAGGCGTCGTGGCGGCGTGGTCCAGATAGGTGATCGGAGGCGCGGCCGCGGGCACGACGGTGGCCCTACGCGATGTAGACGGTCTTGGCATTGGCAAACTCTTTGAGGCCGAGCTCGGACAGCTCACGGCCGAACCCCGAATGCTTGATGCCGCCGAAAGGCAACTCGGGGGTGGAGGCCACCATTGCGTTGACGAACACGGCACCCGCCTCGATGCCCTCGATGCATCTGGCCTTCTCGTCCTCGTCGTTGGTCCACACACTCGAGCCGAGCCCGAAAGACGTCGCGTTGGCCGCCTCGAGCGCCGCCGTGAGATCGGGCACCCGCAGCACCATGGCCACAGGACCGAAGACCTCTTCCTTGGCGACCTCCATGTCGGTCGTGATACCGGAGAGCACGGTCGGGGCGAAGTACCAGCCGTCGCCGTCGGGCAGCGTGGCGCCAGCGTGCACCGTGGCGCCCTGACGCCGCGCCTCTTCCACCTGGCCCACGAGTTCGTCGCGCTGGGACTCGCTGACGATGGGCCCGACGTCGGTGGCGGGGTCGAAGGGGTCGCCGACGACGAGCGCGTCCATCGCCGTCGTGAAACGGGCGAGGAATTCGTCGTGGACCTCGTCGATCACGATGAATCGTTTGGCGGCGATGCACGACTGGCCGTTGTTCTGCACGCGCGCCGCGACGGCGACGCGCACACACGCATCGAGGTCGGCCGAGGGCAGCACGATGAAGGGGTCGGACCCACCCAGCTCCAGGACGCTCTTCTTCAGCGCATGGCCGGCCGCCTCGCCCACAGACACGCCAGCCCGCTCGCTCCCGGTCAGCGTGACGGCCGCCACACGCGGGTCGGCGATGATCTGCGCCACGTCTTTGGACTCGACGAAGAGATTGGTGAAGACGCCCTGGGGAACGCCGGCGCGCCGGAAGAGATCCTCGAGGGCGAGCGCCGTCTGAGGCACGTTCGATGCGTGCTTGAGCAGGCCGACGTTGCCGACCATGAGGGCGGGTGCGGCGAAGCGGATCACCTGCCACATGGGAAAGTTCCACGGCATGACGGCCAGCACCGGTCCGATCGGCTCGTAGTGCACGTACGACGTGGACGCGGACGACGCGATCACGTCGTCGGCCAACAGTGCCTCGCCGTTCTCGGCGAACCAGCGCAGAGCGACGGCGCACTTGGACACCTCCGCCTTGGCGGCCGCAAATGTCTTGCCCATCTCGGTCGTCAGGATGCGGGCGACGTCGGGAACCTCGCCCTCGAGGAGTTCGGCCGCGGTGACAAGGTGACGGGCCCGTTCGGCGTAGGAGGTCGTCTTGTAGTCGGCGTAGGCGGCGGCCGCGCTGTCGAGAATGGCGTCCACTTCAGCGGGCGTGTGCGGCTCGAACACCTTCTCGGTCTTGCCGGTGGCCGGATTGGTGGTGGCAAAGGGCATAGCTTCAGTTTTAGCCGGACTTGCGCACCAGCCATCCCGAAAGTGCTCCGGGCACGCTCCGGCGCAGGGTACGCGCCGTCCGTGCCACGATTGCGCTGGCGTGCAGGACCACAACGATCACACGGGCGGCACCGACGACAGTGACGTTGCCCGCGCCCGCGCTCTGCTCGACCAGGCGCGCCGGGTGGTGGTGCTGACAGGCGCTGGCATCTCGACCGACTCGGGGATCCCCGACTTCCGCGGGCCCGAGGGTGTGTGGACCAAGAACCCCGAGGCCGAGAAGATGGCGACGTTGCAGTACTACGTGAGCGACCCCGAGCTCAGGCAGCGTTCGTGGCAGAACCGCCTGACCTCGCCCATCTGGGACTCGGAGCCCAACGCGGGGCACGCCGCCCTGGTCGCGCTCGAGCGCAGCGGCAGGCTCGACACGCTGGTGACCCAGAACATCGACGGGCTGCACCAGAAAGCAGGGACCGATCCAGCGCGGATCGTCGAGATCCACGGCACCTCCCGCGACGTCGTATGCCTGCGTTGCGGCGACCGTCAGGCCGCCGAGCCCGTGCACGAACGTGTGCGCAACGGCGAGGCCGATCCCGCCTGTGCCATCGAGGGCACCGACGGGCAGGCCTGCGGCGGCATCTTGAAGTCGGCGACGATCAGCTTCGGCCAGAGCCTCGTGGCAGAAGACCTGTTCCGTGCCGAGGAGGCGGCGGCCGCCTGCGACCTCCTGCTCGCCGTGGGGTCGACACTCGCGGTGTTCCCGGCCGCCGGTCTGGTGCCGGTGGCGGTCCAACACGGGGCGGTTCTCGTCATCGTCAACGGCGAGCCGACCGAGATGGACGCCCTCGCCGACGTCGTCGTCACTGGCTCCATCAGCCAGGTTCTGCCACACATGGTTGAAGGACTGGCCCCGGCCGGCTGAGGACGGGTCCGCGTCCCGGTGACGAATCGGGGCCCGCGTCCCGACGCGTCAGGTGGCGCTGGAATTGCCCGAACGCTTTGCCTTGCGGCGGGGCTTGAGAGCGAACCACCAGATGCTGGCGATCGTCCCGAGCGTGACGGCAGCCGCCGCGACGGGCTTCACGACCTTGCGGGCACCACTGTCGGCCATGGACAGACCTTACCCGGCGAGTCCGGAAACCGGTTGGCCCGGGACGCGCCGGACGACCTGGCGGGGCCGGTTCTCTCCGAAGGCGAGGGCGGGGCGAGGACCGGTGCGCTCACGCGCTCCGGCGCACCGATCGCTCTCGGCGGTAGTCGGTAGCCGACTCGACCAGCGTCTCGAAGGGGCGCCGGTCCATCCCCTCCTCGGGATGCCACTGCACCGCGAGGAGGAACCGGGCCGAGGGCAGCTCCGCCGCCTCGATCACGCCGTCCGCCGCGTGCGCGGTGGCCACCAACCCGCGTCCGAGGTCGCGAATGGACTGATGGTGGGAGCAGCGCACCGTCGTGGTGGCACCGAAGACGGACGCTGCGATGGTGCCCGGCACGGTTGCGACGTCGACGTCGCCGAAGACCATGGGCGCGCTGCGGTGGTCGAGGTTCCCGACCACGTCGGGCAGGTGCTGGTGGAGCGTGCCTCCGAGCTCGACGTTGAGTACCTGGCAACCGCGGCAGATGGCCAGTATTGGCATATCGGCCCGAAGCGCGGCTGCCAGCAGCGCCCGCTCGCTGGCGTCACGATTGGGGTCCACTCCCGACAACTCAGGATCGGGCTCCTCCCCGTAGGAGGCGGGGTCGACGTCTCCCCCGCCGGTCAACACAAGCGCGTCGAGCACGGCGACGACCTCGTCGGCCCCGGCGGCGGGCCCGCCCGGCGCGCGAGAGGGTGGCGGCAACAGCAGAGGTCGGCCACCTGCCGCGGCCACCAGCTCGAAGTAGGACTCAGGCAGCACCGCGGCTCGCCGCTCCCAGGACCCCCACGCGGCGTCGGCGACATACGTCGTGACGCCGACCAGAGGGATCATCGACGGCCTCTCATTCTGTGGCTCAAGCTGCGGCTCCAGCGACTGCGCGCGGGACGAATGCTCACCCGTCCAGCGTACAGACGGGCTGGACGGGTGCCCGCGGTGCGGTCAACATGGCGCATGCCAGGTCGCGGTCTGATCGACGCAGGAATTGCCGACGGGTCCATCGACACCGTCGTCGTGGCCTTTCCGGACATGTACGGGCGTCCGGTGGGGAAACGAGTGACGGCGGACTTCTTCTCCTCCCACGTGGCGGAGCACGGGATCGAGGCGTGCGACTACCTCCTCGCGGTCGACATCGACATGACCCCGCTCCCGGGCTACCGCTTCACCAACTGGGACACCGGCTACGGCGATGTCGTGTGCCGCCCCGACTACGCGACGGCGCGAAGGATCCCATGGCTCGAGGGTACGGCCATGGTGCTGTGTGACCTCACCGACGAGGACGGCGTCCCGGTCGAGGTGTCGCCCCGCCAGATGCTCCGCCGGCAGCTCGAGCGGGCGGCCGAGCGCGGCCTGCGGGTATGCAGCGCCACCGAACTCGAATTCTTCCTCTTCTTGGACTCCTACGAGGAGGCGTCCGCCAAGGGCTGGCGAGACTTGAAGCCGCACACGTCCACTATCGAGGACTACCAGCTCTTCCAGACGGCCCGCGAGGAGTACGTCTTGCGGCGCATCCGTAACGAGATGCGCGACGCGGAGATACCCGTCGAATTCTCCAAGGGCGAGGCCGGACGGGGGCAACACGAGGTCAACGTCACCTACGACGAGGCCCTTGTGACGGCCGACCGGCACCTCGTCTTCAAGAACGGCATCAGGGAGATTGCCGCTCAGGAGGGACGTGCGGCGACCTTCATGGCCAAGTGGACCATGGACGACGTGGGCTCCTCCTGCCACGTGCACACCAGCCTGTGGGACGCAGAGAGCGGCGAGGCGCTCATGGCCGACGCCTCGCACCCGAGTGGGCTCTCGACGGTCGGCCGGCACTTCCTCGGCGGGCAGATCCATGCCGCGCGCGAGCTCGCCTGGCTCGCAGCGCCCACCTTGAACTCGTACCGGCGCTACGTGCCAGGGAGCTGGGCGCCCACCGCGGCGGTCTGGGGCGAGGACAACCGGACCTGTGGCTTCCGCGTCGTCGGGCACGGCGCGGGCCGGCGGGTGGAGAGCCGGATCCCCGGGGCCGACGTGAACCCGTATCTGGTGCTGGCCGGCTCCATCGCGGCGGGTCTCTACGGGATCGACCACGAGGTCGAGCCCGGCGACCCCTACCCCGTCAACGCGTACGAGGCCACCGACGTCCCGCGCATCCCGACCACCCTCGTCGAGGCCATCGGCGAGCTGCGCGACTCCGCGGTCGCGCTCGAGGCCTTCGGCGATGACGTGCATCACCACCTGCTCAACACCGCCGAACAGGAGTGGGGCGCGGCAAACCGTCACGTGACCGACTGGGAGTTGGCCCGGAACTTCGAGCGCATCTAGTCGCTCCCGAGAGTCGCCGTTGATGCGGCCCGTGCCGGTAAGGTCGACCGGTCATGTTGCGCTCGCAATTGTGCTCCGCCGAGTCGCTCCGCTCCCCGGCCCTGCGCAGGTGGGCCGAGCGCATGCGGCCGATGTGGGCGAGCGAAACCGACACCCGCGACGTCATGCTGCATCGCAAGATGTGGGAGTGGCTGTTCATCGCAGAGGCGTTGCGCGAGCGCGGCCTGCTGGCGGCGGGTCGGCGCGGCCTCGGCTTCGGCGTCGGCCAAGAGCCCCTGGCCTCCATCTTCGTGGCCGACGGCTGCGACATCGTCGCGACGGACCAGCCCACGGACGCTGCGCGCGCCTCGGGCTGGAGCGACTCCGCGACTGAGTGGGCCTCGGGCGCCCAACACCTCAACCAATTCGGATTCTGCGCGGACGACGACCTCGTCCGGCACGTCGAATTCCGCGCCGTCGACATGAACGCCATCCCGGCCGACCTGCGCGACTTCGACTTCACGTGGTCATCGTGCGCACTCGAGCACCTGGGCACCCTGAGCGCGGGGGCGGACTTCGTCGTGGCCCAGATGGAATGCCTGAAGCCCGGTGGGGTCGGGGTGCACACCACCGAGTTCGTCGTGTCCTCCGCCACAGACACCGTGGAGGCAGGGGGTACCGTTCTCTACCGGCGCCGCGACATCGAGGACCTGGTCGCCCGCCTGCAGGGGCTCGGCCACGACATCGACGTCGACTTCAGCGAGGGGACCACGCCCGACGACCTCCACGTCGACGTACCCCCCTTCAGCGACGTCCATCTGCGCACGGCGCTCAGCGGGTATGTCACGACATCGCTGGCTCTGGTCGTCACCAAGGGCACGCCGCGCCACCGCGGGGTGCGCGGACTTCTCCGGCGCGGCTAGACGCCGGCCGCCTCGCCGGGTCCGAGCTGCAAACGGCGGCCGTTCAGCCGCTTGTGGATCGCCTTGGTCTTTTCGTAGAGGTTCACGAACTCCTTCAGCCGCTCCTCGTAGACGGTCGCCGCAGACCGGTCGGGTTCGTAGGTCGCCTTGATCGCGACCGTGCCGGGGATGTCGTCGAGGGACATGTGCCCGAGCGCCACCAAGGTGAGCAGGCCGGCACCACGGACGTTGGCCAGCACCGGGTCGGCTACCTGGCGGATGGTGCGCCCGGTGGCGTCGGCGTGGATCTGCGACCACAGATCGGAGTTGGCGCCGCCGCCGACAAAGGCCAGCGAGTCGAAGCGGCGCTTGCAGAACTTCTCCACGGCTCCGAGCAACCAGGCCGAGTTGAGCGCGACGCCCTCGAATACGGCGCGGACCATGTCGGACCGGTTCGACGACAACGACAGGTTGTGGAAGCCGCCCCGGATGGTGTGGTCGTCCACCGGCGAGCGCTCCCCGTTGAGCCAGGGCGTGAACAGCACCCCGTGCGCGCCGGTCGGAACCGTGGCGGCCATGTCGTTGAGCGTGGCGAAGAAGCCGTCGGGTGGGACGGCGTCGCTCGGGATGAGCACGTTGTCGCGCAACCAGGTGAGGCATGCCCCGCCCGTCTCGTGCTCGTCGGCCACCAGATACTTTCCGGGGATCCCCGAGGGGATGGACGCGATGTTGCTCAGCGCATCAGTCTTCTTGAACGGGACGTGGCAGCTGATCCAGCTCGAGGTCCCGATGTAGAGGTGCGCCGCGAAGTCGGCGACGGCCCCCGAGCCGACGGCCGCCGAGTGCAGGTCGCCCGTCCCGGCCACGACCGGCGTCCCCACCAACAACCCGAGCTCGCCGGCCGCCGCGGCGGTCAGCCCACCGAGGACGGTTCCCGTCGGGACGAGATCGGGCAGCGTGGCCCGCTCGAGCCCGGCCAGCTGAATCAGTGCGTCGTCGTACGCAACGGCATCCCTGTCGCGGTTGTCGGTCACCCAGTGCATCGTGATCGAGTCGTGCGACGCGCGGGCGAGCCCGGTCAACCGGAGGTTCAGGTAGTCGACCGGCTCGAGGAAGACCGCTGTGGACGCGTACACGTCGGGACGCTGCGTGCGCAGGAAATGGATGTGGCCCACCGGGTCCTTACCCGACAGGCTCGGGATGCCGCCGGTCCGGCGGACCCAGCGCGCCAGTTTGGCGGCGGAGTAGCCCTGCACGTTCAGCGCGCCGCGCACGGTCTCACGGACAGCGCGGGCCCCGCGCGAGTCCATCCAGATGATGGCTGGTCCGATGGCGAGACCAGCCCCGTCGACCGCGACCGTGCCCGACCACTGGGACGTGCACCCGACACCGGCCACCCGTTCGGGCGAGACCCCGCTGTCGGCCAGGAGACGCCGGGCGGAGGACACGATGGCGTCCCACCAGGCCTGCGGAGACTGTTCGGCGCCGCCGTCGTCGGTGAGCGTGAGGCCCACCGGTTCGAACGCGTGCGCCGCGATGTGTCCCGTAGCCGAGAGCAGTGCCACCTTTGGGCCACCCGTTCCGAGGTCCACCGCGAGTACGAACGTCTGGCCGGGACTCGCCTGCTCGACCTGGCGGACCGGTGTGGCCGGCGCAGCGCGCACGCCCCCCGGCGCCACTGGTGTGGGCATGGCGGGCAAGCGTACGGCTTCAGTGTCGCGCCGTCGTCGCTCAGCGCAGGCGGGCCTGGCGGCGCGGCAGCCTCGGCTGCCGGCCGCCCGGCCCCGGTGAGGTCACTCGGCCTGGGTGGCCTCGGCCTCGATCTCTATGACGACCTTGTTCCCCACCACGACGCTGCCGTCGAGCAGTGAGTGGTTGAAGCTGACGCCGAAGTCACGCCGGTCAATGGCCGCGGTGGCCTCGAAGGCCACGACGGTCTTGCCCTCCTGCATGGACGGGCCCTCGCCCAGGAACTCCAGGTCGAAGTCGACCGACTTGGTGACACCCCGGATGGTGAGGTCCCCGGTGAGGACCCAGTGGGTGTCGTCGACCCGCTTCAGAGCCGTGCTCTTGAGCGTGATCGTCGGGTAGTTGGGGACGTCGAGGAAGTCGTTCGTCCGCAGGTGCTCGTCTCGCTGCAGCTGGTTGGTGTGGATGCTGGCAGCCTGTACGACAGCCTCGAGGGTCGAGTCCTCGGGGTTCTCGGCCACGGTGAAGGACCCGTCGACGTCGGTAAAACGGCCCCTGACCTTGGTCCCTACGAGATGGCGGGCGATGAAGCCCACCTCGGTGTGCGCCGGGTCGATCACGTAGGTGCCGGTCCGAGGAAGGGTCTGTGTGCTGCTCGTGGTGCTCATTTTCTGCTCTCCTTGTCTGTCTGAGAACTTTCTGACAACATAATATCTGATATTGCAGATACTTGTCAATCAGGTAAACTGGCGGAACTAGGAGAAAGTGGAGCTAGGAGAAAGAGGTCAGTTCGGGGGAGACTGGAAGGCGAGGGCACGGACATGGGAACGGCGACCATCTCGGCGAAGGGCGGTGACGAGGAGCGGGGAGAGGCGCGTCATGACGAGGGCACCTGCGGGGTGCTCGGCCAGATGGACGACGAACGGATCCAGCTCATGGGCCTTCTCGTCCGTACCCACCGTCGCCTGACCGACACCCTCGGCAGGGAGTTGGAGCAGTCGGTGGGAATCCCGTTGGTCTTCTTCGATGTCCTCATCCACGTGGGCGCGGCGCCCGATGGGCGCCTGACGATGAGCCGACTCAGCTCCGACGTCGCCCTCACCACTGGCGGCGTGACGCGCCTCGTGGACCGCATGGTCGACGCGGGGCTCGTCGAGCGGCAGAATTGCCCGAGCGATCGACGCAGCGTCCACGTGGTGCTGACCGCAGAGGGGCGGACCCTGCTCAACCAAGCAGTGGCGGCGCACATCGACGGCATCGACCGCCACCTGATGGCGCACCTCGACGATGCCGACCGGGCCGCCCTCGCGGCGGCCCTGGGCAAAGTTCTCGACGCCGGCTGCTGAAAGACGGCTGCTGAGGCTGCGCTCTTACGACGGCTCGTCGCGCGGGGTCACGCGTTCGGCGTCATGTGTGAGCGCGTCCACGACGACGCGAGCGCCGAGGCGGACGGGCGGTTCGGTCGTGAAGGTGACCGGGCCCGCGGGCAACGCACAGGTCGCTCGCGTCGGAATCATGGGGCGTGACGTCCACTTGTAGCGCGACCGGGACCCGGAAGGCGCCGACGCGTCACAAGTAGCGACCGGCTCAGAAGGAGACTGGAGCGCCGAAGAGCCAGCCCTGGCCGAACTGGCACCCGAGACCGAGGAGTACCTCTGCCTGCTCTCTGCGCTCGACGCCCTCGGCCACGGTGGACAACGACAGCGAGGTAGCCAGGCCGATGACCGCTTGGGCGATCTGTGCGGCCTGCGGATCGGTGTCGATGTCGCCGACCAATTCGCAGTCGAGCTTCAAGAAGTCCACGGGCAGACGGCGGAGGTACCCAAACGACGAATGACCGGTGCCGAAGTCATCGAGACCGACGAGACATCCCAGCCGACGCAAATCGTTGAGCGACTCGGTCGCGAGCTCGAAGTTCTCGATCACGACCATCTCCGTGATCTCAAAGGCGAGCCGCTGGGGCTCGACCTGGGCGAGGCTCAAGAGCCTCTCGACGCGAGAAGGCAATCCGGGTTCGAGGAGTTGCCGGGGCGACAGGTTGATGCTCAGCCCGGGTGTCCGGCCGGTTCGAAGGGCGGCAATGGCCTCGTTGAGCACCCACGAACCGATCGGCAGGATCAACCCCGTCTCTTCGGCCAGCGGGATGAAGGTCGTCGGGCTGACGTCGAAGCCGTCGGGCTTTCGCCAACGGATCAGAGCCTCGCTCCCCTCGACACGATTGGTGGACAGTTGGACCACCGGTTGGAATCGGAGCTGCAACTCCCCCCGGTCGAGGGCGTGCCGAAGGTCGGTCTCCAGCGTCAAGCGTTCCACGACGTCGGTGCGCAGCTCCTCGCTGAACACCTCGACCCCACCTCGACGGTTCGCGCGCGCCCGGGTGAGGGCGGCATCCGCATCGCGGAGGAGCGACTCGGACGTCGAGGCTCTGTCGCGGACGGCGACGCCGGCTGTGGCAGTCAGTCTGAGCTCGTGGCCGTTCACGAACAACGGGTTGGCGAGGCGGCTCACCATCTCCCAGAGCAGCCTGATGGACCGCTCAGCGGCTACATCGACGATGACGACCACGAAGGTGTCGGCGCCGAAGTGCGCGAGAAAGCTCTCCGAGGGCAAGAGCGCGGACAGCCGCTGACCCACAGTCTGGAGCACCGCGTCGCCGACCGTGTGGCCCAGCGAGTCGTTGATGCGCTTGAAGTGGTCGAGATCGATGAAGGCAACCGTCACCAGCTCGGTCCTCGCCATCTCGGCGTCGAGCCGTTTCCGGAGGGCTCGCTGGTTGGGCAGACCCGTGGTGGCATCCCGCAATGCGAGGTCCTGGAGCAGCTCCTCGTAGGCCTTCTGTTCGGTGACGTCGGTCGCGCTGACCAGGATGCCGGCGGTCGACGGCAGATCGAGCAGGTTCGAGGCGACTGCGGCCAGGGTCCTCCACGTGCCGTCAGCCGCGCGTATGCGGTACTCGACGGCCTCGCCGAGGTTGCGCCCGGCGACGAAGTCGTTGAGGTCCTCTTCGACGCGCCCGCGATCGTCTTGATGCACCAACGTCCGCACGTCCATGCCTCCCAGGGCGTCCGGGCTCCGTCCCATGAGCCAACCGGCCGCGGGGTTCGCGTACCGAATGACGCCATCCACGTCGAGCACGACGAGAGCCGATGCCGTTCGATCGGCGATGGCTCGGATCTCCGGAGCGACCCCACCGTTGCGGGGAGTTCCACCACCATTGGTGTCCTGGCCACTCGGGTCCTGGTACATGGACAGATTCTCGGCAACGGCATCGTCACTGAAAATCGACACAGCGTTTGAATCGCTAGACAAAATGCACATTCAACGCTTGTGTCACCGCAACTCTGGTGCTTTACTCCTCTCGGCAAGAGGGACCCGCCATGGACGCAGGAACAACGCACGGCGACCACGAGGCACACGACGAGCGGGCGCGGGACCATGGCGAGACACCGCTGCAACTCCCCGACGTCAGCGCACCGGAATTGCAAGAGGCACTCGAACGCTGCAACTTCCCCGTGATCATCTGGGACGCCTCTCGCGGCGTCGTCGAACTTGCCAATCAGGCGGCGGCCGATCTGCTGGAGAGGCCCTTGAGCGTCCTCGTCGGTTCCCAGCTTGTCGATCTGGCTGCTCCTCGTGAAGCGGTACAGCGGGCGATCGATGAGATCGAGTCGGGCACGTTCGACGGGCTGCGCTCCAGACGCGAGATCTCCATCCCCAACGTGGGCAACGTCGAGATCCAGGCCTGGACCAGAGCCATCGATCTTGCCGGCACGTCGGGAGCCGCGACGTTGGTCATCCCTGACTCCCAAGTCGGGATGCTCGGACGGGACCCGGCCCAGCCGTGGCGCGAGCTCACGCGGATCGCCGTTGCGCTCATCGACTCCGACTGGCGCATTGAAGGGATCAGTGCCGACATTGAGCACCTCTTGGAACTGACGCCACGAGAATGCATCGGCCGCCGCCTGACCGAGCTCGTTCACCGTGACGACTTGCCGCGACTCTTGGGGACGGACGGACATCCGCCCACCTCGACGAGAGCACGACGAGGCATCCGGGTCGCTCGTCGGGATGGCTCCTGGGTCAGTGTCTGCTTCATGTTGTCACCCGCTTCGGACCGCGGCCAGGGACAGACCTGGGTCGGAATGATCGGCGCGTCCGCACCGCTCAGCGCTGCAGACAATGCGAACGCCCGCGTGAGAGAGCTCGAGTTCCGCCTTCGTCGCATCGGAACCGAGGTGCGAGCTGCCGGCCTCCTCGACAACGTGTCGGCACTGCCACCTCCTCAGGACTATCCCGAGGTTGGCGAGCTCACCGCCCGCCAGTGGGAGATTCTCAGCCTCTTGGTGCAAGGTCAGCGTGTGTCCACGATCGCCCAGAACCTGTTCGTGAGCCCGAGCACGGTGCGCAACCACCTGGCGACGATGTTCAAGAAATTCGGTGTGCACTCGCAGGCCGAATTGCTCGAGAAGGTACGGAAACGCAACGTCGAGGCGGCGTCGTAGGGCCGACCTCAGCCGCAGTCCTTTCAGTACCCGACGACGACCTGTCGGAGCCCTCAGCTATCGTGACGCGGGCGGCATGGCAACGATCGGCCGAACTCCACCCACCTATGACGAGGCTCTCATGATGGCGCCATGGGCATAGCGACGTCCTCCCCCAGGTCCGTCGGGCGGGTCCTTAGGGGACTGTGTTTCTTCGCCGCGTGCGTTGCAGCAGCGCTCACGTTGGCCGCGTGCTCTGGCAATTCACCGGGCGCGCCCACCGCGGCCAACGGCACCGCGAATGGGCGTTCCTCAACGACCACCACGGCCTCGCGTCCCATCGGTTCGACAGATCCGCATCGCGGCGTCACGACAACCACTTCGCTCAAGGCCGCCACGACGACTCCGCACCAGGTCAAGACGACAACGACACCGCACGTCACCACGACGACCGCGAAAGGTGTGCCGCAACCCGTCGGCACGGCTCAACTCTCGTACGGACCCGCCAAGGGCGAAGTCACCGTGACGTCGATCGGCAATGTGAAGATCGAAGCGGCGGGCAACCTGGGTTTTACATTGAGCGTGCGCAATGCAGGAACGCTCCCGTACAACTGCGCCGCCCTCAAGGCACAAGCGCGCACGGCATCCAGCGAGACGGCGATCGTGGGCCCACTCACGGGCGCATCCGGGGTCCCGTGCGCAGGTTCTGAGGACACGTTGGCTTCGGGGAGTAGCGAGACGTTTGCCTTCCTCATCCAGCTTGTCGGCGGCGCACCTCGGAAAGTGATCGCTCTGCCCTTCGGTTCGTACGCCTCTAAGGTCGTGTGGTCTGTCAGCGGCGCGTAACGCCCGCTCGACTTAGCCCTCGGGGTCGACGACCTTTTCGAGCCAGACCAGTGGCGGCCCGGCCACCAGCCCGTCCTCGCCGAGGTCCAGGGGCGTGCCGTCGCCTTCGCCCGGCCCTTCGAGTATCTCGACGGCCAACACCTCGCGCCCGATGAAGTCGAAGTGAGCGGCCAGCGCGTCGAGGCCGACGAGGTGAAGCCGGATCCGGTCGGAAACCTCGAGACCGCTGGTTTTGCGCAGGTCCTGCACGAGGCGGACCACGTCACGGGCGAGACCGCGCAGGCGCAGCTCGTCATCAACGGCCAGGTCGAGGGCGACCACTTCGCCCCCCTCGCGCGAGACCGCGAAGCCCTGCTGGGGACGGACCCGCAACGTGACGTCGTCGGGCGTGAGCTCGACGTCATCGCCGTCGAGGGAGACGGCGATCGAATCGCCGGCCTCGAGCGCCGCTGCGGCTGCGGCGCCGTCGAGTGCTGCCAGCGCAGGCTTGAGACCCCGTTGCCGCCCACCCAATCGCGGACCGAGCGTGCGAAAGTTCGGGACCAGTTCGAACTGGATCACCTCGCCGAGCTCCTCGGCCGTATCGATCTCGTCCACATTGAGCTCGTCGGCCACGATGTCGCGCAAGATGGGGGGCGCAGCGGCAGGCAGGAAAACCAGGGCGCGTCGCAGGGGCTGGCGCACCTTGACCGACGCCTCGGCGCGGGCAGCCCGGCCGAGCGAGGTCAGCCGCCGCGCCAGCGCCATCTGCTCCTCGAGGCCGGGGTCCCGCAGTCCCGCGTCGGCAACCGGCCAGTCGGCCAGGTGGACCGAGTCGTCCTCGCCCGCGCCTGTAAGCAGGCGCCACATGGCGTCTGCGACAAAGGGGCACAGGGGTGCGAGCAATGAGGACACCGTCGTCAACGCGGTATGCAGGGTGGCCTGCGCAGCCAACGTGTCCCCCGCCGGCGCGTCGGGATCGGTGCGCCAGAAGCGACGGCGGCTGCGGCGCACGTACCAATTGGAGAGGTCGTCGACGAAGTCGCCCAGGGCGCTGGCGGCGTTCAACGGCTCGTACCCGCTCAACGCAAGGGTCATTTCGGCCGTGGTGCCCGCCAGACGCGACAGGATCCACCGGTCCAGCGCGCCCCGTTCGGCCGGCGGCGGCACGCCCGCGTCGACCGGGTCGAACTCATTGAGCGACGCGTAGGTGGTGAAGAAGCTGAAGGTGTTCCACAGCGTGAGCAGCATGTCGCGCATGGCCGTGTCGATGGCACCCAGGGTCGCCCGCGTCGGGGTCCAGGGCGAACCCTGGCTGAACATCCACCACCGCATGGCGTCGGCGCCGCGGGTATCGAGGATCTGCCACGGATCGATGATGTTGCCGAGGGACTTGGACATCTTGCGCCCTTCGGCGTCGACGATGTGCCCGAGGCAGACGACGTGCCGGTACGGGCTCTCGCCGAAGACCATCACGTTGATGGCGAGCAGCGAGTAGAACCAGCCCCGCGTCTGGTCGATCGCCTCTGAGATGAAGTCCGCCGGAAATGTGAACGCCTCGGCCGAGCCCGGTGCGTGCGGATAGCCAACCTGCGCGGCCGGCATCGAGCCGGAGTCGAACCAGGCATCGATCACCGGAGTGACGCGACGCGCCAATGCCAGGTCGTCGTCGCTACCCTCGGCCACGCAGGTGGAGCAGGTGAACATCACTTCGTCGATGGTGGGCCGGTGCGGATCGACGCCGGTGACGTCGCACCCCGCGAGGTCGGAGAGCTCGGCGAGCGAGCCCACACAGCGCAGGTGGCCACGACCACAGCGCCAAATCGGAAGGGGCGTGCCCCAGTAGCGGTCACGCGAGAGCGCCCAGTCGACGTTGTTGGCCAGCCACTCGCCGAAGCGGCCGTCTTTGATGTAGCCGGGGTGCCAGTCGACCGTCGCATTCGCCGCGAGCAGATCGTCCTTGCGCGTGGACGTGGCGATGTACCAGCTGGGCTTGCCCCAGTAGATCAGCGGCGTCCGGCAACGCCAGCAGTGCGGGTACGAGTGCACGTACGGGACACGCCGGATGAGCAACCCGGCGGACTCGAGCCGGTCGTTGATCTCGGTGTTGGCCGCGCGGACCTCGCGGCCCACCAGCCAGTCGATGTCTGAGGTGAATCGTCCGTCGGGTCCGACCGGGTTGAGTGACGGCAGACCGTTGTCGCGCCCGATCTGCCGGTCGATCTCGCCGAAGGCCGGAGCGAGGTGTACGAGCCCGGTGCCCTCCTCGGTCGTGACATAACCGGCCGGCACCACGCGCCAGCCGTCGGCACCAGGTGGCAGCTCCAGATCGGCGAATGGGCGCTCGTAGCGCAGGCCGACCAGCGCCACTCCCGGCACCCGCGTCGTGATGCGTGAGGAGGCGCCTTCGCCGAGCACCGCGTCGACGAGCTCCTCTGCCATCAGCGTCTGGTCGACCACGGCGTATGTCAGCTCGGGGTTCACCGCGACCCCTGTATTCGACAGCAGCGTCCACGGAGTGGTGGTCCACACCGCCAGCCACTCGGCGTCACCGACGACGGCGGGCTCAGGGTGGACCAGGCGAAGACGCACGTAAGCCGTCTCGTCCTCCTCGTCACGGTAGACGTCGGCTTGCCCGAGTTCGTGGCTCGACAGCGCCGTGCCACAACGGGGGCAATAGGGGACGACTTTGAGGTCCTCGTAGAGCAGCCCCTGATCGAACAGCTGCTGGAGGTGCCACCACACTGACTCGATGTACGACGGGCTGAGCGTCCAGTAGGCCGCGTCCATGTCGACCCAGTAGCCAATCCGCGTGGTCAATCGGGCGAACTCGTCGACATAGGAATAGACCGACTCGCGGCACAAGCGGGTGAACTCGGCGATGCCGACCTGCTCCTCGATCTGCTGCTTGCCCGTGATGCCGAGCCTCTTTTCGACCTCGACCTCGACCGGGAGCCCGTGGGTGTCCCAGCCGGCCCGACGGGCGACGTAGGAGCCAGCCATCGTGCGGAAGCGGCAGAAGAGGTCCTTGTAGACCCGGGCCCAGACGTGATGGAGCCCCGGCATCCCGTTGGCCGTCGGGGGCCCTTCGTAGAAGACCCACGGCGGGGCTCCCTCGCGCTGCTCGATGGAACGCTCGAAGACGCGGTGCGCCGCCCAGCGGTCCAATTCGACCTGTTCGAGGGCAACGAAGTCGATGTCGGGTGGGACGGGTGAGAACACAGGAAGCACGTGGCGGGCAGCGCGGGGAACGGGCGCCCCGGCTGTCTCAGAAAGGATAGAGGTATGCAACGCCCCACCTTCGCCATCCCGTCGCGGCCCGAGCTGGCGCCGGAGCCTGCCGGCGACGCCGGCCCGCGCTGGGTGGTCGCCTGTGCCGAAGAAGAGCTCGTGGCGCGCTACGGGTTCCTCGACCCCAGCGAGTTGGACCTGACGCCCGCCATGTTCGATCCCCCCTCGGGTGCGTTCCTCGTGGCCCGCAGCGCCACTCGCCCCGATCCCGTCGGTGGTGTCGGGCTGCGCGCCAGGCCCGCGGTGGCACACGTGTGGGTGAGGTGAAGCGGCTTTGGGTCGACCGCGACTGGCGAGGCCGCGGGGTCGGACGAGCTCTCATGGCGGCGCTCGAAGACGCGGCCCGCGGCCTCGACTTGAGTGAACTCTGCCTGGTCACGGGCGACCGCCAGCCTGAAGCAGTGGCCCTCTACGCCGCGACAGGATGGGAACGTTGCTTCGAGGACGCCGACGGCAACACCCTGCCCCTTGGGTACATCCGCTTTACGAAGCGCCTCGTATGAGTTCGGCGATGCCGGAGCGAGCCTTCGAGCTGATCTGCGAGATCGAGCCGGCGACCACGCCGGACCTGACGCGGGTGCGCCACCAGATTGGCGTGCTCAGCCCGATCGCCAGCGCGTTCTTGATTCCCGACAACCACATCGGCCGCGCCACCGTCTCGAGCGTCGCCGTCGCCCACGAGGTCGAGGCCATGGGCGGTCGATCCATCGCCTGCCTCAACGCGCGGGACCGCAACCTGCTCGGGTTCCGGCGAGACCTGCTCACCGCGGCCGCCTACGGCGTCGACCAATTCCTCTTTGTCTACGGCGACGAGCCTCTCGAGGGCGCGCGTACGAGCGAGCTGACCGTGCGCACGATGCTCGAGGAGGGGCGCGCCTACACGGCCCGGCTCCGTCCTCCAGCCGCCATGCGCTTCGGCGCCGCCACGGGGCTGCGACCGCTGCCCGCGTGGAAGGCGGCCGCAGACTTCCTCTTCGTCCAGGTCGGTTTCTCGCTCGAGAACCTCTTGGCCTGGAGGGCCCAGGTCGACATCGAGCGCGCCCGTGTATGCGGGCGTCATCGTCGTTGCGAGCGCAGCCATGGCCCGCACCCTCGACATTCCCGGGGTCACCGTTCCGCCCGACTTGGTCGGACGGTTGGAACGCGACCACACTGCGGGCGTCGACCTCGCCTGTGAGCTGGTGGCGCGCATCCGCGACTCGGGCGCCTTCGACGGGGTCCACCTCATTCCGGTGGCTCGCTACCGGGAGGTCGCGGCGCGGCTCGAGACTCTCCTCTGAACCGAGGCCAGCTGCTTACGGTCTTCCGCCACCGCCACCGCCACCGTACGTCGCAGCGACTGCCTGCAGCGCCGCGTCGTCCACCTCGAGCAGCGAGTCGACGACCAAATCGGCCAGCCCGAAGGCCGGGTGCGCACCCTCTCCCGCCTCTGGCACGGCGATGCACGCCATAGAGGCCGCCTTCGCGGCCAACACGCCGGCGGGCGCGTCCTCCCACACGAGGCACTGCTTCGGCGGTACCCCGACGCGCGACGCGGCCGTGAGGAACACGGCGGGGTGCGGCTTCCCGTACTGCTCCTCCTCGGCCGAATGGATGACCGCGAAGCGACCCCGCAGCCCGAAGTGCACCAGCGCGGCATCGATCAAGCGGTACTCGGACGAGGACGCGACCGCCAAGGGGAGGCCGCGACCGCGCGCAGAGATCGATGGCGTGCTCGGCGCCGGGCTTGAGCGCCCCTTTGGACAGGATCAACTCAATGACGCGGTCGACGATCGTGACCGCGAGCTCGTCGGGGGTCGGGCCCGCCCAGGGATACAGCCCGAACCAGTGCCGCGTGACCTCGTTGACGAACATCCCCTTCGTCGTACGGCACCCGCCCGCTGACAGGGGCACGCCGAGCGCGCCGAGGATCTCGACCTCGGCCTCGTGCCAGAGCACCTCGGAGTCGACCAGCAACCCGTCCATGTCGAAGATGGACGCGGCCAGTCCCGGCGCGGCGGACCCCGCCGGGACGGGGTGCGGCGGAGTCAAGCGGCGAGCTGACCCTCGATGTCGCTCACGATGGCCGGATCCTCCGGCTCGACCTGTGGGCGGTAGCGCGCCACGATGTCGCCCTTGGGCGAGACGAGGAACTTCTCGAAATTCCACGTGATGTCGCCGGCCTTGCCCTCGGCGTCGGCCTTCTCCTCGAGCAGCGCGTAAATCGGGTGGCGGCCCTCGCCGTTCACCTCGATCTTCTCCATCAGCGGGAAGGTCACGCCGTAGGTGGTCGAGCAGAACTGTTCGATCTCCGCCGCGGTACCGGGCTCCTGCTCGAGGAACTGGTTGCAGGGGAAGCCGATGACCGTAAAGCCGCGGTCGCCGTACTCTTTCTGCAGGCGCTCGAGACCTTCGTACTGCGGCGTGAGCCCGCACTTGGAGGCGACGTTGACCAGCAGGAGAGTCTTGCCGGCGTAGTCGCCGAGCGAGGTGTCGGCACCCTGAAGGGTATGGATGGGGATGTCGTAGAGAGCCATGCACCGGACCCTACCGGCCACCGGCGGAGGCGCGCTCGTCCGGCCGTCCCGCGCGTTGCGCCGCTGTAGGGTGGCGGCTGTGCACGCGGCGGTGATCCAGGACGGCCACCTGGTCTACGAGGAACGTGAGGACCCGGTTCCCGGCGACACCGAGCTCCTCGTTGCGGTGCGGGCGGCCGGCATCAATGGCGCCGACATCGCGCAGCGGGCGGGCTTCTACCCGGCGCCCCCGGGCTGGCCGCAGGACATTCCCGGCATGGAGATGGCCGGCGAGGTGGTGGGTGTCGGGCGCGCCGTCACCCTCTTCTCACCCGGCGACCGGGTCATGGCCCTCGTCGGCGGCGGCGCGCAGGCGACCCTCGCCTTCGTGGACGAGTCCCATGCCTTGGCCGTCCCCGCCTCCCTGCCCTGGGCCCAGGCCGGGGGCTTCCCCGAGGTGTTCTCGACCGCGTATGACGCCCTCTTCACCCAGGCCGGTCTGGCCATGGGCGAGCGCGTGCTCGTCTCGGGCGCAGCGGGCGGCGTCGGCACCGCGGGGGTGCAGCTCGCCGCCGCGACCGGTGCGGTCGTGGTCGCGACGGTGCGTGACCCCGGGCGCCGGGAGGCGGTGGCGGCGCTGGGCGCCGAGGTGGTTGCCGCACCGGGTGAGGAGGCCGACCACGGCCCCTACGACGTCGTGCTCGAGCTGGTCGGCACACCGAGCCTGACCAACGCCCTGCCGGCCCTTGCCACCGGGGCACGCGTCGTGGTCATCGGCATGGGTGGCGGCGCGCAGATGGAGCTGAACCTCTTCACGCTCATGCATGCACGTGCCCGCATCGGCGGCTCGACGCTGCGCGCTCGCAGCCGGCGAGAGAAGGCCAACGTGGCCGAGGGCGTGCGCGCCCATGTGCTGCCCTTGCTGGCCGCGGGAGGCATCGAGGTGCCCGTCTGTGACATCTTTCCCCTCGCGGAGGCCGAGGCCGCCTACGACCGCTTCAGCAAGGGCGCGAAGCTCGGCAAGGTCGTCCTGGTGCCGTGACCGCGTGACCGCGTGACCGCATGACCGCGTGACCTCGTAGTGGTGAATGAAGTAGTGACGCCAGCCAAGTGATCAAAGCCGTCCTCTTCGACGGGGACCAGACGCTGTGGGACTTCGAGCGCGTCATGCGCGAGGCGCTGATCGCCGTGCTGGGTGAGCTGCGCGCCGAACGGCCCGGTGCCGTCGCCGACGCACTGTCCTGGCGTGATCTCGAGCGCGACCGGGTCGCGGTCGGTGACGAGCTCGCCGGCATCGAGTACAACCTGGCCCGCCTGCGGGTGCTCGGGTTCGCCCGCAGCATCGAACGCATTCGCGCCGCGCAAGGTGGTGACGAGGCCCGCGACGCCGAGTTGGCCGAGCGGATCGCCGCCTCCTACTTCCACCACCGTGACCGTGACCCGGCGCTCTTCCCAGACACCGTCCCCTGCCTCGACGCGCTGCGGGGCCACTACCGGCTCGGGCTGCTGTCCAACGGGAGCCGGCTGCCGGCGACCGTGGGCCTCAACGGGTACTTCGAGTCGGTCGTGTTCGCCCAGGACCATCGTGTCGCCAAGCCCGACAAGGGCCTCTTCGAGGTGGTCGAACGCGAGTTGGGCCTCGATCCCGCCGCCTGCGTCCTGGTGGGCGACCACCCTCTGAACGACGTGGTCGGGGCCAAGCGCGCCGGCTGGCGTGCCGTCTGGCTCGACCGCGATGACGAGGGGGCGGGCGGCGTTCGCCCAGATCCCCGACTGCGACGAGGAGCCCGACGAGGTCGTGCGCAGCCTCGGCGAGCTGCCCGCCGTCCTGCACCGCTTCTGAGCTGCCCGGATGCCTGGCTCCCCTCCCCACGAAACAGCCCTCAGGAACTCAAGATATAGACAATCCGATATACTCGGCCAATGACCCCGGCACGAGTGATCCGCGACGTGCGGCGCCGGCGTGGGCTGACCCAAGATCAGCTGGCCCGGCGGGCCGGCACCTCCCAACCGGTGATCTCCGCGTACGAGCACGGGCGGCGCGATCCGGGCTACGAGACGCTGCGCAAACTCGTCGAAGCGGCCGGCGAACAGCTGCGCGTCGACGCGGTGGCGCCCGTCTCCGACCTTCCGCCTCCCGTCGACCTCGCAGAGCATGCCCGCCGCCTGCTCGACGTGCTGTCACTGGCCGACGCCATCCCGGTGCGCCGGCTCGACCCAATCTTGCGGGCCCCACGGCTCGTCTCGGCGTGAGCACGCTGACCCTCGCCGGCCGGGTGCTGGCCATCGACGACGCGCTCGACACGAGTCCCCCACGCCTTCGGGGGAGCGCTCGCGCTCGCGTATTACGCCGAGCCGCGGGCCACCATCGACATCGACCTCAACGTGTTCATCCCGGCCGAGCGTTTTGGAGACGTCGCTGCTCCCCTCGCCGAGCTGGGAGCACCGGCCGACGACCCCGCCACCGCGGCGATCGCGCGGCAAGACGGCCAGGTCCGGGTCATGTGGGACCGAACCCCGATCGACCTCTTCTTCTCCTACGACGCGTTCCACGAGTCAGCAGCGGCGGCACTGCGACGGGTGCCCTTCGCGGACGGGACCATTCCGATCCTGGCCGCCGATCATCTGGTCGTGTGCAAGGTGATCTACAACCGTCCGCGGGACTGGGTGGACATCGACGCGATGCTGGCGGCCGGTGCCGACGTCGACGCGGCAGAGGTCCTGCGCTGGGTGGCGCGGATCGCCGGTGACGAGGACCCCCGTTACGAACGGATCGCCGCCGTCCTGACCCGCCGCTAGACGGGCTCGGCGTTGGCGCTCGCCCCTAGCGTCGTGGCCATGAGGATCCCCCAACACGTCACCATGATCACCGTGGGCGCCCCGTCCCTGGGTTGGACGGAACGGGAGGGCTCCGACGACGGCTTCACGGCATACGACGCAGGAACCGTTCGGATCGGTCTCTATCCTCTCGACCAGCTCGGCGCTGAGGCAGCGCCCGGTGCAGCACCGCCGTCGGGCTGGAGCGGATGCACCTTCACGGTGAACGTCGAATCCGAAGATGCCGTCGACGAGGCATTTCGCTCGGCGCTCGAGGCCGGGGCACAACTGATCGCGGATCCCGTCAGGCGCGAATGGGGTGGCTACTCGGGCTACGTCGCCGACCCGGAGGGCAATCGCTGGGAGATCGCTTGGGCGCCCCAGATGTGACCCCGCGACGCTCCGCTCAGGCGATGCCGACGACCGGGGCGTTGAGGGCAGAGCCTCCGTGCGAGCCGAAGAAGGGTGCGTCGCCATAGGTGAAGACACCCCCGTCTGCTCCAGCGAGCCAATAGCCGTTGCCACCCGGCGAGATCTTGATGCCGACGATGGGCGCGCGGAGCGCCGTGCCCGAGGCGGAGCCGTGGAGCACGGCATCGCCGTATGCAAAGACCTCGCCGTCCGCAGCAGCCAACCAATAGCCCCCGTCGTCAGCGGTCTTGGTGAGCCCGACGACGGGAGCGGCGAGGAGCGAGCCCGCGTGGGATCCGTAGAAGGGCGCGTCACCATAGGTGAACACGCCGCCGTCAGCCCCGAGGAGGTAGTAGCCGGCCCCGTGCTCGGCGCGGTCGATGTGGTCCACCGGGGCGGCGAGGTGCTGGCCGGCCGCCGAACCGTCGAACGCGGCGTCGCCGAAGGCGAACACCCCCCCATCTGCGGCGGCCAGCCAGTAGCCACCCCCGTCCGACGTCTCGGTCATCCCGACCATCGGCGCGTTGAGGTGCTTCCCGCCCATGGAGCCGTAGAAGACCGCGTCGCCGAAGGCGAACACCCCGCCGTCGGAGGCGACCAGCCAATAGCCGCCGTGGTCGGGCGTCGAATCGATGCCGACGATGGGTGCGTTGAGCGGCTTTCCGCCCATCGAACCGTAGAACCCCACGTCGCCGTAGGCGAAGACGCCGCCGTCGGCCGCGGCCAACCAATAGCCGTCAGCGGGCGCAGGAGTGATGTCCGTCGCAGGACAGGCACACGGCAACGTCGTGAGGGCGTAGGCGCCCATGTCGCAGCCGTAAAGGTTCCTGCTCACACCCCGCTGATCGGGCTGGCCGCACGACGGCGTGGTCTGTCCGGGCGCGACGAAGGAGGCCGGGATGACGGCCTGCGCCGGGTTGGGTTCGGCCTGCGAACCGGGCAGGAGAGCCACCGTCTCCGTCGAACCGCCGTTGGCCGCCAGCGAGCCGAGGAACGAGTCGAGAGTGGCCGAGTCGTTCACGCTGCCAGTCCCGTTGAACCCGCAGGAGGCGTCGTCGCTGATGTTGTAGCCGTCGTCGGTCGGCGTGGAATCGCCACACTGATGGGCGCCGGCGACCTGCGAGCCGGTGTGACCGAAGATGTCACCGGCCAACAGCGCCGGCGCCCCACCGAAGAAATCAATGGCGTCGCCGATGCCACCCTGGCTCGAATTGCCGACGAAGGTGGAGTCGGTGATGGTCAGCGTGGCGTTGTCATCGTCGATGGCACCACCGCGTCCGCCCACGCCCATCGCCTCCAAGGCCGTGTTGTCGGCGAAGGTCGAATCCTGGACGCTGAGCGTGCCCCCGTCCATGTCGATGCCCCCACCCAGCCCACTCGACACGCCGGCTAGGCCAGCGGTGTTGTTGGCGACGGTCGAATCGACGATGGAGAGCGTCCCACTGAGGTCATCGATGCCTCCGCCGCCCGGCGAGTTTCCGTTCTCGATCGTGAGCTGATCGAACGTCACGTCTGCGCTCGAGTGGAGGTCGACCACGCTGCCTGCCCCATTGCCGTCGAGGACGGCCGGTGACCCGCCCGGCTCCTGGGCGATGGTCACAGCCATGTTGATTGTGGGGTTGTCGACGATCGTCCCCGACACGTCGATGACATCACCCGCGCTGGCTTGTGTCAGCGCGTAGCTCACGGTCGCACAGGGACTCGCCGCACTCTGGCAGGTCCCGCTGTCCGACCCAGCGCTCGCCACGTAGAAGGTCGTCGACGTCGCAGCCGCGGGGGGAGCCGAGAGGAGCCCCCATCCACATCCGGCGCCGACCAGCGCGACGAGTGGGGCCAGTAGGCGCACTACGCGTCGGTACGACGCCGATGCGGACAGTGGCAGGGAAGGTGACAGCAACGACCGACGCCGTGAGACGGACATGACCGAAATGCTACGGCGACCCTCTGTCGAACCTCGGGATGACTGCGACAAATCGGCCGCCGACGAGGTCGCGACTGCGACTCTATGACCCCGCGACAGGAATAGGCGAGTTGGGATCGTAGAAGACGAACGCAGCGTTCGTGCAGTCCCCCTGCCCGACCTGGGCGACGACATAGAAGTCATCGGGCTGACCGGCCACCACGTAGACGTTGAGGAATTGTTCCTGCTCGAGACAGGTCAGGCCGGGATAGCTCGTCGTGAATCCAGACATGACTCCCACCGCGGTCGCGAGGCCGCTGGGGACGGCGGTCGGGATCAGGTTCGTCCTCGAATCAATCCATATACCCGAGGCCATGGACCACGGGGACCCTGGCGGCGATGACGACGATGCAGTCGAGGGTGGGGACGTCGTCGTTGTCGTCGACGCAGGGCCGACCGGCGTCGTCGTGGTGGTCGTGGTCGTCGACGGAACCGATGGCGTGCTCGAATCGCTGCCCGATGCGTTCTGTGAGGTCGTCGCGCCGGTAGAAGAATGCGACGCAAGAGCCGAGATGATCAGGGCGTCGTCCGTTCCGTCGGTCCCGAGCCCCCAGACGCCGACTCCGGCAATGCCGTTGGTCTTGGCCGTCCTCGCTGCCAGCCGGAGAGAGCGCGAGGTCTCGAAGAAGGCCTCATGCCACTGCGTGCCCACGCGGAACGGTGTCCATGCCGTCTTGGTGATCGCATCCCAGAGGGCCGAATGCCGCGTTGCTCGCACGGCAGCCGGGGTCTCGACATCGGGGGCACCTACAGGCTTCGCCTGCAACGTGCCGTCGCTGGTCTGCCATTCAAGGCCGAACAGCGGCAGGATGGCAATCACCTTGTCAGCGGGCACTTCGGATGCGTACTCGTTGAGTGTGCTCTGGAGCGAATCGTCGGCGCTGGTCATCCTCGAGGTCGCACTTGGTGTCGCCGCGAGATTGAGCTGGTCGGCTGTCACGAGGAAGGCGTCGACCGCTCCGTTGAGCGCCGAGAGATCGTAGATCCCGCCGGGGGTTCCAGCAGACGAGGCGTCCGTGTCCACCGTCACCTGGTAGTGAGGGTCGGCCGCCTTGAGCGTCTGCGAGACAGCGGTGACGAGGTTCGTCACGCCGGTCTGGTCCTGAGAGCCCTGACCCTCGAGATCGAGGTTCACACCGTCGAGATCCCGCATCTTGACCAAGAGCAGCACGCTCTGGGCCAGAGTGGCCCCTGCAGTCGGGCTTGCCGACAACTGATCGAGCGACCTCTGGTCGAAGTCCTGGATGGAGAGCACGACGCGCGCACCGTCAGCATGTGCGGCGTCGACCAGGTTGACGAAGTCCTGGCTCAGGTATGCGTCCCATTCGGTGCCCGATGTCTGCACCGATCCATTGGAATTGATGTCCAGACCCGCGTACACGACTGTGGTCACGCCTTTGAGGTCGAGGGTCGCTTCACTGGGGAGCGCCCAATAGGGCACGACGCCTACCACTTCGTCTGGCCGTATCGGCGGCGCCGCTGCGACGCTGAACGGCGCGGACTGTGCGAACACCCCCGGTGACGTCGGCGGCAAGCTTCCGACCGGCTCCGCCAGCTGATTCCAGACCGAGCCGATCCCCGCGTGACCGAGGGCCAGGGGCAACTCGTCTGCGGCAGGCGGTGGCTCGACGAGCGGCAACATCGCCGCGGCGAGGGTGTCCGTCTGGGGAGCCGTGGTTTGACCCCCGGCCACGAACTGACCCAGTCCGAACGCGCCGAGCGAGATCACGAGCGCGGCAACGAGCGCTCCCACACCCATCCGACGGCTCGAAATCCTCGCCAGATAGTCCGACAGCTCGTCGAGGACCCAACTTCCCTGGTGGGCCTCCGCCGCCCGCGTCGCTGCGGTCGCAGGCACATCCGCGGCATGAGGCCGACCGATCACACGATCGATCCGCCCCCTCGCCTGGCGGAACAGAAGCACCGCGCAACGCTAGCCG
The DNA here is from genome assembly GCA_963725895.1 of uncultured Acidimicrobiaceae bacterium. Lineage (GTDB taxonomy): Bacteria > Actinomycetota > Acidimicrobiia > Acidimicrobiales > RAAP-2 > Bog-473. Next base: position 1,934,156 of record CAVSAJ010000001.1, read on the forward strand.
CCACCGGAACCACGGCTCGGGCCGGTCTGTGCCTGTCACCCTCGGTTCATCACGGGGTCATCCCCCTGTCATGCAGGCAATCAGGGGTCCATGGGGGCAGAGCCAGGCACCCTGGTGCGAGGTCAGCGAGTCAGGATCACGACACCTGCGTTGGCGCCCCGCCCGACCGTGTGCGAGAGGGCGACGCGCGCGCCCTCGACCTGGCGGGGACCGCACTCGCTGCGCAGCTGTCGCACCAGCTCGACCACCTGACCGAGTGCCGACGCGCCGAGCGGCTCCCCTTTGGAGAGCAGGCCGCCACTCGGGTTGACCGGCAGGCGGCCGCCGAGCGTGGTAGCGCCCGAGTCGAGCAGCGCAGCGGACCCGCCGGGCTCGCACAGCCCGAGCTCTTCGCATGAAAGGAGCTCGCGTGCCGCGTCGGTGTCCTGGCACTCGACCACATGCAGATCGCCCGGTCCGAGGCCCGCTGCCTCGTAGGCGTCGGAGGCTGCGCAGCGCGCTCGGCGCGGGAACTCCGTCCTCGGCCAGCCCGGCAAGCGGCGTGGACTCGCTCAGCACCGGGCCCGGAATGTGCGAACGCAACACTGCGGCGGCGAGGGTCACGGGAGCGTGCGACTCGGTGGCCACCTCCGCGCGGCGCAGCACCAGCGCGGCTGCGCCCTCGTTGGGCGAGCACAACATGAAGAGGTGCAGTGGCTCGCAGACCACCCGTGAGCCGAGCACCTCTTCGACCGTGGTCCCCTTCTGGTACATGGCGTCGGGGTTCGAGGCACCGTGGCGGCGGTTCTTCACCACGACCCGTGCGAGATGGTCCTTGGTGACCCCGGAGGTCAACGTGAGGCGCTGAGCTCGGAGCCCGAAGAAGGCCGGCGTGGCCGCCAAACCCGCCTCCTCCTGCCAGGGGTCGAAGAAAGAGGAGCGGATGATGCCCTTGGGCATCTTCTCGGTCCCAAAGACGAGCACCGTGTCGTACTGCCCCGCCCGAATGGCCGCCGCGGCGAGCATGAGGGCCGCACCTCCGCTGGCGCAACCCGCCTCGACATCGACGATCGGCATGCCGGTCATACCGAGCCGGCTCAAGACCTTGTGCCCGGTGGCGACGCCGCCGTAGGCCGTTCCGCAGAAGGCCGCCTGAAAGCCTCCCTTGCCCACGCCCGCCTCACGCAGCGCGGCCCGCACAGCCACCACGCCCATGTCGGTGGTCGAGACGCCGTCGAAACGGCCGAACGGATGCATGCCGACCCCTGCGATCACGACAGCGTCGTTCACGAGGCGCCCTCCGGCGCGAAGGCGAACGTCACGACGTCGTTGCCGTCTGCGTCGCGATGCAGCGGGACGATGCGCAACTCCATCGGCTGGCCTGCCGAGAGCGCGACCGGATCGCTTTCGGTCAGGCGGGCGATGACGCGGATCCCCTCAGGCAGCTCGACCACACCGACGCCGAAGGGCACCTCGCCCTCGTAGCCCGGCGGCGGCGCTGTCACCGCCGTCCAGGCCCACAGGACGCCGCGGCGGGCCAGGGTGACCGGCTCGGGGTCGTCGGCCGCGCAATAGGTGCAGGCGTCGACGCGCGGGAACAGCGTGTTGCCGCAGACGGTGCAGCGGCTACCGAGCAACACGGGCGGCTCGCCGCCGGCGTCCCCGTCACTGGTGCCCTCGTCCGTAAAGAGGCCCTCACGGACCATGACGCGCACGCCTGTCAGTCTCCCAGCTCTACCATCTCGAGCTTGTCGACCTCCCAAAAGGCGCGCAAGGACGCCAGCTTCCCCGCACCGTTCGTCCGGTAGGTGTAGACGCCGTGCACGACCGCTTGGTGCGTGCCACCCGCCAGCGTCGTGCGGATGATGCCGACGTCCGCGACCTCGTCGCCGCAGAGATAGGACTCGCGCGATCTCGAAGGTGATGGCCTCACTCGACGCGATGACGGTGTCGTAGAACTTCGCAATGGCCTCGCGCCCACGGTGCCCCGTGCCCTCGGGGTCGAAGGGCGAGGGGCCGATGGGGTCCGCCACGACGGCGTCGTCGGCGAACAACGCCAACCAGCCATCACGGTCCCCCGCGGCGACCGCGGCGCGGGAGCGGATGCCGAGCTCCCGGGCGTTGAGTGGTTCGTCAGTCATGGCGTGCGCCTCCTCTCCCCCGCGACGTCAGCGAATCTCCGAGGCGATGAGTGAATCTATCCGGCGTATGTCTTCAGCGAACCTTGGCGATGACGTCGTCGGCGAAACGCGCAAGGTTGTCGATCTTGCTCTGCACGGATTCGGTGTCGTGCTCGGTCGAATATGGCCAGCGGAACCCGACGATCACGTCGGTCACACCGAGCTCCTCGAGCCGAGCGACGCCCTCGGGGCTGTACGCGTCGACCGAGATGACGTGCACCTCGAAGGGCTTGGACTCGGTGCCGTACTCGGCACGCAGCTGGGAGAGGCGCTCGAGGAGGCCGGGAAGGTCGGCGGGGTCGCCGCCGCCGTGCAACCATCCGTCGCCGTCACGGGCGGCCCGCTTCAGGGCGGCTTCGTGGTGGCCGCCGATCAGGATCGGCACGGGCCGGCTCGGCGTCGGACAGATCTTTATCGACGGCACGTCGAACACCTCCCCGTGGAACTCGAAGAAGCCGCCGGCCATGAGGCCACGCAGGATGGTGATCTCCTCGTCCATGCGAGTGCCCCGGCGCTCCCAGGGGACGCCGCAGATCTCGTAGTCCTCGGGCCACGGGCTCGTCCCCACCCCGAGGAGGAGGCGGTTCCCGGTGAGCACAGCGGTCGAGCTGACCTGCTTGGCGATCAAGACCGGCTGGCGGATGGGGAGCTTGATCACGAAGGTGACGAAGCGGATGCGCTCGGTGACCGCCCCCATGGCCGGGATGAGCGAGAAGGGCTCCAAGAAGGGCTTGTCCTCCAAGAACTCCCGGCTCCCGTCAGGGTTGAAGGGGTAGGTGGTGTCGGAGATCTCGGGATAGCAGATGCTGTCGGGGACGACCATGGAGTCGTAGCCGGCCTCCTCGGCGGCGCGGGCGAGCGGCAGGTAATAGGAAGGATCCGTCATCGACTCGGCATACGAGAAACGCACTACACCTCCGCTCCGCCCCATTGCCCTGCCCGCTGCGTCGCGGGCCGTGGGTCGTGCCCGCACACGCCGCCTACCATGCGGCCCGTGCCCGCTCATCCTGCCAGCACTAGCACGCCGGGACATAACTCCGGCGAGGCCGGTCCAGGCGAGCGCGCCGAGATACCCCTGGTGACGGACCTCTGTTTGGAAGACCTCGAACGCGACGCCCGGCGCGTCATCGGGGAGATGGCCTACGCCTACTACGCAGGCGGTGCGGACGACGAGCGCCTGCTCGAGGGCAACGTGGCCGCCTGGTCCCACTGGCAGCTCCATCCCCACGTGCTCGCCGGCCTGGCCGAGGTCTCGACCGTGACGACGCTGCTCGGGACGCCGGTGCGCTCGCCGGTGGCGGTGGCGCCGACGGCGATTCAGGGGCTGGCGCACCCGGAGGGAGAAGTGGCGACCGCGGTGGGCGCCGCCGCGGCAGGGTGCCTCCTGATCCTCTCCTCCCTCGCCACCTGCGCGCTCGAGGAGGTGGCCGCCGCCGTAGGGTCGGCGGGGCCGCGCTGGATGCAGGTCTACATCTTGCGCGAGCGGGCGCGCACGGCCGACCTGGTGGCACGGGCGGCCGCACACGGCTACGGCGCGCTCGTGCTCACGGTGGACGCTCCGGTGTCGGGCCTCCGCCTTCGCGAGTGGCGCCAGGGCGTGCACCTCCCCGACGACCTGGCCCTGCCCAACCTGGCGGCTGGCAGCACCACGAGCGCGCGCAGCGGCGGTTTCATGGCCCTGGTGACGCACGAGTTCGAGCCGGCGCTCGGTCCCGACGACGTGACCTGGCTGGCCGGACTGAGCTCGCTGCCCGTCGTCGTCAAGGGGGTTCAGCGAGCGGACGACGCCCGTCGCTGCGTCGAGGCCGGGGCGGCGGCGGTCGTCGTTTCCAACCATGGCGCCCGGCAACTGGCTGATGCCCCGCCGACAGCCGACGTCCTCGCCGAGATCGCCGACGCGGTGGCCGGCCGCGCCGAGGTCTACGTCGACGGCGGCGTGCGGCGCGGCCCCGATGTGGTCAAGGCGATCGCGCTCGGCGCGCGAGCCGTGCTGGTGGGCCGCCCCTCGCTGTGGGCGCTGGCCACAGGGGGCGCCGAGGGCGTGGCCGCGCTGTTGCGTTGGTTCGACGTCGAGCTCGGCCGGGCCATGGCGCTCTGCGGCGCCGGAACGGTCGCCGACATCGACCGCGACCTTGTGCGCCGGGCAGCGGGATGGTCGCTGCCATGACGACTGTCGCCGGAATGCTGGCCGCTCGGGCCGAAGACGACAGGACCGGAGTGATCGACGCTGAGGGACGCTGGACCTGGCGCCAGGCCGTCGCGGAGGGCGCTACCCGCGGTGCACTGGCCCGCTCCCTCATGGGTGACGCGACCCCACACATCGGCGTGCTGCTGCCCAACGGCCCCGAATACCTTTTCTGGCTCAACGGCGCGGCGCTGGCCGGCGCGGCGGTCGTCGGCATCAACCCCACCCGCCGCGGCGAGGCTCTCGCCGCCGACGTCCGCGCCACCGACTGCGCCATGATCGTCACCGACGCCGAAGGCGCCGCGTTGCTCGACGGCCTCGAGCTCGGCGTGGACGCCGAACGCATCCTCGTCGATCGGGACGCCGCGCTACATCGAGCGCGTGGCCGCCTTCGCGGAGGGGCCCGAGGCCCAGGCGCTCGTCGAGGGCGCTGGAGGGGTGGGCGAGGACGCGCTGTACCTCTTGATCTTCACCTCCGGCACGACGGGGGTGCCCAAAGCGGTCAAGTGCACCCAGGGGCGACTCGCCGGCATCGCCGAGGTGGCAGCCCCCGGCTACGGCTACACGGCCGACGACGTCTGTTACTGCCCTATGCCGCTCTTCCACGGCAACGCGCTCATGGCGCTGTGGGGACCAACGGTCATGGTCGGCGCGGCGATCGCGGTCCGGCCGCGCTTCAGCGCGTCGGCCTTCCTCGACGACGTGCGCCGCTTCGGCGCCACCAAGTTCTCCTACGTCGGCAAGGCGATCGCCTACATCCTCGCCACGCCGGAGCGGCCCGACGACGCGGAGAACACCCTGAAGAGCGCGTTCGGCACCGAGGCCTCGGTGCGCGACCGGGACCGTTTTCGCCGGCGTTTCGACTGCTACCTCATTGAGGGGTACGGCCAAAGCGAGGGCGGCGCCGCGGTGAACCCGGTGCTTGGCATGCCCAAGGGCGCGCTGGGTCGGCCGGTCGACGGGGTGGACCTGGCCATCATGAGCCCCGAGACGGGCCAGGAGTGCCCCCCGGCGGAGTTCGACGACGAGGGCAGGTTGCTGAACGCGGGCGCTGCCATCGGCGAGATCGTGAACCGCAGCGGACGGGGCAGTTTCGAGGGCTACTACCACCGCGAGGACGCGGAATCCGAGCGGCTCCGCAACGGCTGGTACTGGACCGGCGACCTCGGCTATGTCGACCGCGACGGCTACTTCTATTTCGCGGGTCGCTCAGGCGACTGGCTGCGCGTCGACTCGGAGAACTTCGCGGCTGGCCCCGTGGAGGGGGTGCTGTCGCGCAACGACGACCTCTCGGTCGTGGCGATCTACCCGGTGCCCGACACCGCCTCGGGCGCGGGCGACCAGGTGATGCTCGCGCTCGAGATGGTGCCCGGCCACGCGTTCGACCCCGACGCCTTCGCCGCCTGGCTGGCGGACCAGCCCGACCTCGGGCCGAAGTGGGTGCCGCGCTATGTCCGGATCTCGGCGTCGCTGCCCCAGACCGCCACGGGCAAGGTGACCAAGGTGGGCCTGCGCGCCGAGGCGTGGGTCTGCGACGAACCGGTGTGGTGGCGCCCGCTCGGGAGCACCGAGGTGCGCTTCGTGCCGCTCACCGACGACGACCGAACCGAGCTGGCCGCCGGCCTCGCCGCCAACGGCCGCCTACCGCTGGGCGCGTGAGGGGCCGCTCGCGCCGGTGGTTGTCCCGGCGGGAGCGGCCTGCCTCAACGCCCCCCGCCACGCTCAGACCATGAGATCGAGCGGGCGGCGCCTTCGCCTGCCTACTGACCCGACAGCGCCGGGCCGCTCTGACCCGAGCTGTTGACCGAGGTGGTGCCCGCCGTCGCCGGACCCGTCGCCCCGGTGTTGCCCGAGGTCGTCGTGCCCGACGTGGGGGCGTTGCCCGACTGCGCCGACGAGCCGGAGTTCGACGACGTGGTGACGGAACCGGACTGGCCACCGTTCCCCGAGTTGCCGGAGATGGCAACCGGGTTGGAGGTGGCGTTGCCGGTGCTGGTCGAGCCGGTCGAGCCGGTCGAGCCCGACGTCGCCGACGCGTCACCGCACTGCCCGAACAGGGTCACGCACGGAGCGATCACGATGGCCGGTCCGGAGTTCCCCGAGTTGCCGGAGTTGCCCGAGTTGCCCGACGTCGCTTGCCCGTCGGCCTCGGCGGACCCGGTGTTGCCGGAGTTCGCGTTCCCCGAGCTGGCCTTCGTGACGTTGCCGCTCGACGAGGACGCGTTCCCCGTGCTGCCGCCGGTCGTCGAGCCCTTGGCGGTTGAGTTCCCGCTGTCCCCCGACGTCGCCGTCGTGTCGGAGGTGTCCTGCGCGTTGCCCGTCGAGCCTGAGCCGACGGTCCCGTCGGAGCCCTGGCCCTGCTTCGACCAGCCGTTCGAATCGCCCCAGGGCGATCCAGCCTGCTGGTTCGACACCGCAGGACCGCTCGCTCCCGAGCTGTTCCACGAGCTCGTGCCCGCGGTGGCCGGTCCGCTATCCCCGGTGTTGCCAGACTGCGTGGTGCCAACCGTGGGGGCGTTGCCGGACTGAGCCTGCGACCACGAGTTCGAGTCGGTGCTGACCGCGCCGGAGGTGCCGCCGTGGCCCGAGTCGCCGGAAATGGCGACCGGGTTCGACGTCGCAGACCCCGAATCGGTCGAACCGGTCGAGCCGGTCGAGCCCGATGTGGCCTTGTCCGAACCCGGCGAGCCGAAGCCCGGCGGGAGCTGACCGAAGCCGCCCTGGGAGCACGAGCAGATCATGGGCATGGGCTGCATCCAGTTGCCCGAAGAGCCGCCCTGGCTGCCCTGAGGGCCACCCTGGCCGCCAAAGCTCGGGGCCCAGACGAACGCGGGACCGGAGTTACCCGAGTTGCCCGAGTTGCCCGAACTCCCGGACTGCGCCGAACCCTCGGCGGACGCGTTCCCGGTGTTGCCCGAGTTCGCGTTGCCCGACCCGGCGTCAGTGAAGCTGCCACCCTGGGAGCTCGCGTCGCCAGTCTCGCCACCGGTCGTTGAGCCGATGGCCGTGCTGTTGCCGCTGTCCCCCGAGGTGGCCGTGGCGGTGGAACCGTTCGTCGCGCTGCCGGTGTTGCCCGACGTCGCTCCCCCGGTCCCTTGCCCCTTCGTCGGGTGGTGGTGGGAATGATGGACGTAGTTGCCGTAGTCACTTTGACCCGGCTGGCCTGCTCCGGCGGTTCCGGCCGCCAGGAGGATTGCGCCTCCGGCGATCCCGGATGCCCAGAGCATCCTTTTGAAATTGATATGCATGACTGAAGAATTTCCTTTCGAAGTCGTCCCAGGGCCCACGTGGCCGCTGGGAGTCCCCGGACCGATCTGGTCCGCGGGAGTTCCTGATCTCTGACCCAAGGGCGGCTTTCTCCACCCCGTGTCCCTGAGGGCAAGGCGAGGAGGCCCGCGTCCGCGAGCGCGTCCTCGGGTCGTTGCGCGTCGGACCCCTGGCCCGAGCGGTACGTCGGAGTGGCGAAGGGGCTAACCCGGCGGGACCGTGATGGTCACCGGCCGAGCCACAACCTGCTCGCCGGATCGGTAGACACGTCCGCTGAACTCTGGCGGGCGCCAGGGGCCGTTCCGCTCGCCCATGTAGCCGCCCGCGCTGCCGCCGCCAGTGTGACCGGGGCCACTCGACGAACCCGACTCGACCGGTGCACCCGGAACCTGGAGCGGCGCATGAGTTGGGGGAACGGGAGCTGGGACAGGTCGGAGGGGAAGACCGATTACGTTGCCATCCGCATCGGTCGCGTCGCGTCCTCCGACACGCCCTGGGTCGAGACGTGACGTCTGAGTGGTCGAAGCGGCCGAAGGCGGCGCCGGGGAGGTGAATGCCAGCAGCAGACCGGACGCGACGGGAGCGGTCTGCGCGGACACAGCCGGGGTCACTTGCTCCTCGCCCGTGGAGCCCGGAGAAGGCACTGTGGCACCCGCGGGGACACCCCCCGTAAGAACGTCCGTCAGCGCTGTGCTCGGTGTCCCGCTCAAGTCCGTGAGAGAAACCGCCTCGGCGGCGACGGTGACCGGGGTCGCGACCAGAGCAATGGATTGGGCGACCGGGTTGACGAGCGGGGCCACCGCTTGCGTCGCCTGATCCACCGCGTTGGTGACAGGAGCAACGGCGTGCGTCGCCTGATCCACCGCGTTGGTGACCGGAGCGACGGCCTGCGTTGCGTGGCTGGTGAGCGCACCCACTGTCGAGGTGGCCGCTGTCAGCAACGACCCGGCGGCCGGTGACCGATCGCTCGCGGGTGTGGCCGCAGTACTCGTTGGATTCGTTTTCGTCGTGTCGTCGGCGCTCGGCGCGGTTGCGACGTCTGGGACGGACGTGGCTGTCGCAGTCGTCGTCTGAGTGGCAGTGTTCACAACCGTCGTGAGGGCACCGGAGATCCCGGTCGCCGCACTTCCGATGTTCGATACCCCCTCCGACGTCACCGACGTAATGGGTTGGAGAAGATCCGTCGAGACCGGAGCGGGAGACGACGAGCCCGAGGTCGCCGCCGATGCCGTCCCATGGAACAGGAGGGAAAGACCGAAGACGAACGCGAAGCCGATGCCGAGCAGCAGCATCCGCTGTCGAGTCACCACGTGCGCCAGACCGCCCGAGGGGGCCGCCACCATCCGCCTCATAGGTGGTTCGATGCCCACTGGCTTGTTGATGAAACGTTGAGAAACGAGAGAGTTGAACTTTCTTTGGTGAACGACGGAGCGAGTGCCACACGATCCCCGACGCTCTGTGCTCCGAAGAGCACGCGTTTTTGTGCCGCTCGTCACGACCGCAGCCAGCACCTTCTGTTCTGCGGTGCCCCAGGTGTTTGCGCTACGCGTGAAACCACCCTCGAGCATCCCTCTTCGTCACACTCGCCTGGCGTTAACACCGCTCGGCCCGCGGGATCGCTCGGGACCCTCGGCATTTAGCCGACCTTGAGTGTTAACACGCCATTGCGTCATAGGGGGAACGCGCGAGTCGGATGCTTGAAGGGCGAAACAATGCTCTTCGACGCGGGACGCGCGCGAACGCTCAGACGGAGATTCCGTCGGGCACCGATCCTCCGAGGACCTCGAGGATTCTGATGACGCCGCTCAGGTCTTCGATCCTGAGGTCTCCCGGCTCGAGCGGTGGTGCCACCGTCTCTTCGCGTTCGTCCGCGCGCCAGACGTGCGCCGCGGCCATCCCGCATCGGCGCGGACCACGCACGTCTGGCTCCCAGGAATCGCCGACGAAGAGCACCTCGGTGGGTGCGACGCCGAGTGCCTCGAGCGACCGGGCGTAGATCCCCGGGTGCGGCTTGCGCGCTCCACACGCGCCGAGGTGATGCCGGCGTCGACGAGGTGGAGCAGTCCGACCTCGTCCAGGTAGGCATTGAGCTCCCAGCCCCAATTCGAGCAGACACCGACAGTGAGTCCCGCCTGACGAAGCGCGATGAGTGTCGCGGCCGCCTCGGGGTACGCCACCATCTGTCCCTGGTCGGTCTGGCGCAGTCGGTCGACGACGGCCTCGACGTCCGTCCCGCTCACGCCGCCCGCCGTGGTGAGGTCGCGCAGTCGTTCGCGCACCCACGCCTCGTAGGCGTCCTCGCTCACCGAATGCTCGGCGTGCTCGACACCGTCGTAGCGATGGAAGTAGTCGCCGAGCACCTCTGGGTCCAGGGCGTAGCCGAGGGCAGCGAAGACAGCCCCGTAATCGGACGCGTTGGGGTCGGCCCACCGGGCGAGGGTGCCGTAGAAATCGAAGATCACGGCGGTGACCACGCTGCACATACTGACCGCCCCGCGTGACACGTCACATTCTGGGAGCCGGGTAATACTTCTCTCGCAATGGACGTCGACGACCAGCCGGCCCACGCGCCGGCCCCGCCGACGGGCCGGGGCCGCCACGTCAAGGAGCGCGGGGGGTCGAGCCGCTGGATCGTGGAGCTCGTCGGCGTCGTCGTCGTGGCGGTCATCGTCGCCGTCATCCTGCGTGCCTTCGTCGTCGCCACCTACTCCATCCCCTCGGGCTCCATGGAGCCGACCCTCCAGATCGGGGACCGGATCGTGGTGGACAAACTGGCCTACCACCTCCACGGCATCGGCCGGGGGGACATCGTCGTCTTCTCGACCCCGCCGCTCGAGGATTGCGCCGGGCCGCCGGTGTCCGATCTCGTCAAGCGCGTCATCGGCCTACCCAACGAGACCATCTCGCTCTCTGACGGCAAGGTCTACATCGACGGCCGCTTCCTTCCTCAGCCCTGGTTGCCGGCGGCGGCGCGCGATGCCACGTACGCCGGCCCGTCAGGCGCGCCCTACTCGTTGCGCCATCCCTATCGGATCCCTTCTGGAGAGGTCTTCGTGATGGGCGACAATCGGACCGAGTCCTGCGACAGCCGCTACTGGGGACCCGTGCGAGAGTCGACCATCGTGGGCAAGGTCGACTTCCGGATCTGGCCGCTGTCGCGGCTGGGCTTCTTCTAGTCGCCTGCGGCGCGGCGCTCGCGGCGCTCGCGGCGCACGCGGCGCTCGCGGCGCCAGACCACGCGCAATCCGGACCACGTCTCGTCGATCGCACACACCTTGTTGTCGACCAGCCCGAGCGGCAGCGATAGGGCGCGGACGACGTCCTCATTCACGGTCGTAGCCTTGCCCGAGGCGCGCTTGGGCCAGGCGACCCACAGCCCGCCGTCGGGGAAGATCATGTCGCCGAGCACACCGATGCGACGTTCGAGCTCGCGCTGTTCGGTGAAGAAGGCCACGACCACGTCGGCCGGGCCGCGGGCCTGGCGCTTGATCCTCACCCCGCTCGGGAGGGGGCCGATCACGCCGGGCGGCGCGGCGACCAGGGCCAGGGTCGAACCCTCGCCGATCCCGAGCTTCTTGGCGAGCGGGGTGCCGCTGTAGCCGGCCATCAGGGTCGATCGTTGATCGCCTGGTACACCCGGAAGGCAAGGGGGTACTCGTAGAGGTCGGGTCCGACGACGAATCGCTCGAGAAGCTCCTCGAGCAGCGCACTCGCCTCGACCTCGCGCTCGGGCGGCACGCCCATCAGCGGCAAGAGGGAGCGGTCTGCGACGGCGCTGGCCGGCGCACGCACAGTGGTCTCGTGCGACGTGCCCTCGACGGCACCGAATCCCGCACCCTCGAGGAGCTCGCGCACGTACTCGTCGTCACCGAGGGCGAAGGGACCGACCGGGCTCTTGCCCGGCGCGGGGATGCGCGGCGGGGGAACCAACGGCCGCAGCGCGGTCCCCGGGTGCCAAGGGTTCGCCTCGACGCCCTGCCAACAGGCGAAGACGAAGCGGCCACCGGGGACGACGGCGCGCCTGATGGCGACGAAGGCCGCCGTCGGCTCGTCGAAGAACATGACGCCGAACTGGGAGACGGCCACGTCGAAGGGTGCCCCCTCGAGCGTGCCCGTCTGGACGTCCGCCTGCACGAAGCGCGTCCCGGAGACTCCGGCCGCGGCGGCGCGGGTGCGGGCCAGCTCGAGAAGCGCAGCGGAGAGGTCGAACCCGACCGCCTCGCCGCCCGGTGCCACCGAGCCTGCCAGCGCGATCGTCAGGCCGCCGCCACCGCAGCCGATGTCACAGAATCGCTGGCCCGGCCGGGCGTCGACGGCTTTCACCAGGTACGGCGTCACCACCTCGGTCAGGCGCTCTCGTTTGGGCCATGCCGTCACCCACCGCTCGTCGTTCCAGCGACTGGTCTCTGCCTCGTTGGCCACGGCGACACACGGTAACCGGAGCAATCAGTAGGGTTCGGCACCGTGCGCGTCGGCCTCGTCATCCTCCCCACCGACCGCTGGCGCGAGGCTCGCCGACAGTGGGAGTGGGCCGACCGCGTCGGCTTTTGCACGATCTGGACCTACGACCACATTCGCTGGGGCGGCATGCCCGAGGGGCCATGGCACGCCGCGGTCCCCGTCCTCGCGGCCGCGGCGACCGTCACGACGAGCGCCAGGCTGGGCACGCTGGTCGCCACGCCGAACTTCCGCCATCCGGTTACGCTTGCCCGCGACGCCCTGGCCCTTGACGACATCAGCGACGGGCGCTTCGACCTGGGTGTGGGCCCGGGGAGCGAGGGCTTCGACGCACAGCGCGCTCGGCCAGGACCCCCCGAGTCCGTCGCACCGCCTGGAACGCTTCGCCCAGTTTCTCGAAGTCTTGGTGCCGATCATCGAGGGCGACGCGACCACACGCCACACCGCGCGCACCGAGCACTACGCGGCGGCGGAGGCGCCCAGCACACCTGGCGCGCTGCAGCGCCCTCTCCCGCTCACGGTCGCTGCCGGCGGCGCCAAGGGCATGGCGCTCGTGGCGCGCTACGCGCGCCAGTGGGTGACCATCGGCCCGACGGGTCCGCTCGAGCGCACCCCCGAGACGATCCTCCCCGCGGTGCGCCTCCAGCTCCACCCGCTCGAGACGGCGTGCACAGCTGCCGGCCGCGACATGGCGAGCATGGGCAAGGTGTTGCTGTGGATGCCTGCGGAGCCGGCCATCGACTCGCTCGAGCAATTCAGGGAGCTCGCCGCGCCGTACGCCGAGCTCGGCTTCGACCAGATCGTGCTCCACCACCCCGACCAGACCGGCCCCTTCGGCGGAAACGTCGCCGCGTTCGAGCAGATAGCAGCGTCGTATTGCTAGGGGGGTTGCAACGAGCAGGGTCCAAGCGCATTCGACAACCGCGAGCACACACGGGTCGCCGAGGCCCGATGGGGGAACTAGAACAACGGACGGACAACTGAATTTGGGGGTGTGCGAATGAATCGGAACGGAGCCCTCCTTCGTGGTGTGCTGGCGTTGGCTGCCGCGGTGACGATGTCAACAGCAGGAGTGGTCGCATTCGCCGGCGAAGCAAGCGCGGCAGCGGCGCTCACGGTGACACCAAACACCGGCCTACAACCGACCGGTTCGACGGTCGTCAGCGTCTCGGGCACGGGCTTCGCCCACGGCTCAATTGGCGGCATCACCGAGTGCAACACCGACCCCAGTCAGCCCACCATCATGGTCGAGGGCAGCCCGGTGTCCGTGTCGTGCAGCAACCCACTGTCGGCTCTCGCGACGACCGACAGCAGCGGCAACCTGCCGCCGACCTCGTTCAGCGTGGTGACCGGAACCGTGGGACCCCCGGCCACGGGCACCGACTCGAGCGGCGGCAATGCCGCCACCGACGCGGCGAAGTATCCCTGCCCGCCCACCACGGCGCAGCAGGCGGCCGGGGACACCTGCACCATCACCTTCGCGGACGCGGCGGGGGACCAGGCAACCGCCACCATCACGTTCGCCGGACCCTGCGTCGCCCCTCCTGGCGCGCACGGGTATGACATGACCGCCTCCGACGGAGGTGTGTTCAGCTTCGGGACCCTCCCCTATTGCGGCTCGGCCGGTGGGACCAAGCTCAATAAGCCCGTGGTCGGCATGGCCCTCACACACAACGGCGGCGGCTACTGGCTGGTGGCCTCCGACGGCGGCGTCTTCAGCTACGGGAATGCGTCGTTCTTCGGTTCGGCGGGCGGCACCAAGCTCAACCAGCCCGTCGTCGGAATGGCCGCCACTCCCGACGCGGGCGGGTATTGGCTGGTCGCCGCCGACGGTGGCGTCTTTAGTTACGGCGACGCCGTCTTCCACGGCTCGGCGGGCGGCACGAAGCTCAACAAGCCGATCGTCGGGATGGCCGCGACCGCTGACGGCGGCGGCTACTGGCTGGTGGCCTCCGACGGCGGCGTCTTCAGCTACGGAGATGCCGTGTTCCATGGCTCGGCCGGTGCCACCGCTCTCGCGAAGCCGATCGTCGGGATCGCCGCGTCACACGACGGCGGCGGGTATTGGTTGGTGGCCTCCGACGGGGGCGTCTTCAACTACGGCGATGCCAACTTCTACGGCTCGGCGGGCGGCTCCCCGCTGAGTAGCCCGATTGCGGCGATTGCGGCGAGCAGCGACGGTCTGGGCTACTACCTCATCGGCGCCAACGGTGGCGTCCTCATGTACGGCGACGCGCAACCCTTTGGCTCCTTGGGGTTGGTCACCTTGAACCAACCGATTGTGGGCGCCGCCGCCATGTGACAGCGGCGCGCCCAGCGCGGCGTGCCGAGAATTGCCCGGGCGGCGTGTGCAGAACCGCCGGGCTCCTTCAGTCGAGGAGCGCGGCGGCCACGGCGTCTTCGAGCGCGCGGTCGTTGGCCCACATCAGCTGCTGCACCTTGGCCCGTCGGAAGTAGAGCTGGATGTCGAAGTCCAGCGTGAAGCCGATGCCGCCGAAAAGCTGCTGCGCCATGGCGGTGATGTCGCGGAAGGTCTCGCACGCGAAGAGCTCGGCCATGGGTGCGAGCGACGTCACCGAGCGTCCCGTCGCACCCGCCCAGGCCGCCTCGTGCACGAGCTGCTCCGCGCCGTCGAGCCTGGTGACGGCGTCGGCGAGATAGTGCGCCAGCGCCTGGAATGCGCCGAGCGGCTTGTCGAACTGGTGGCGGTCCTTCGCGTACTGGGTCGTGATCTCGAGCGCAAAACGAGCGCCGCCGACGGCCTGCGCGCCGAGCAGCACGAGCGCGGGCTCCAACACCTCCTGCCATGTGACCCACCCGCTGCCGGCCGGGCCGATGCGATCCTCTTCCGCGAGCACGACACCGTCGAAGGACACCTCGTACTGAGTGTCCGATGCGAGGCTGAACTGCTGGCGCAGTCCGACGCCCGCTGCGTTCGGGTCGACGAGAAAGAGGTCGACGGCCTCGTCCGCGTCCCCGGTGCGGGCGAGCACCACGAGCCTGTCCGACGCCGCGGCGAAGGCCACGTGGCGCTTCAGGCCAGAGAGGCGGAACCCCGAGCCCTCGCTCGCCGCCTCGGCGCGCACCTCGACGCCCCGGGGTGAGAAGCCGTTCTCGGGCTCGAGCCACGCCGGGGTGACGATGGCCTCGCCGGAGGCGACGGGCCGCAGCCAACGGTCCTTTTGCAGCGCGCTGCCAGCCGCGGCCAGCACGCCGCCGCCCAGCACCGCGCTCACGAAGTGGGGCGTCGGCGCGAGCGCGCGCCCCAGTTCCTCGTAGAGCGCCACCCCCTCGACGAGCGTCATGCCCGAGCCCCCGTGCTCCTCGGGGAGCAGCAACCCGATGAGATCGAGCGTGCCCAGCTGCTCCCACAGCGCGGTGGGATAGCCGACCGGGTCATCCTCCATCTGGCGGACGACCTCGAGCGAGCAGTGGCGCGTCAGGAGATCGCGCACCGTGTGGCGCAGGAGCTCCTGTTCCTGGTCGAAGTCGAGATCAAGCACTTTGCGCCTCTTTCGTGATCGGGATCCTCATGACGACGGCGACGAGGACGGCGGCGGCAGCGGGGGCGACGACGAGGACGGCGACGGCGACGGCGACGGCGAAGGACGCCACCGCTCCGCCGAGCGCGCCCACGGGTTGTCCTCGGCGGTGAGGGGCACGGCGATGCGGGCGGTGCACGTGGTCTTGACGTCGCCGTCGACCGACAGCGTCACGGCGACAGTGGCGAAGCCGCAGCCCGTCTCGTCCACCTCGGTTGACTTCACCACCCCGCGCAGCGACATGGTGTCGCCCGGAAAGACCGAGCCCAACATGGAGAAGGTGACGCGGCCGAGCCGTCCGTGTGGCCCGGTCCAGTCGGTGAGGTAGCGCTCGAACCACGCCGCCTGGTTCGGCGTGTTCAAGAAGATGTCCTTGGTCCCGTTGCGGATGACGGCGAAGTCCTTGTCGTGGTGCATGGGCCGCCAGTCCCGCGTCGCCAGGGCGCCGAGCACCACGGTGGTGGCACTGACGTCGTAGTCGAGAGCCGGCAGCTCGTCGCCGGCCGCGACGGCACCGAGGAGCAACCGGGGGGTGACGACGGCCGCGCTCACGACGCAGCACCGCGCCGGTAGCCGAAGCCGGTGTAGGACTCCACGGCCACCAGCTCGCCGTCTTGGTTCTCGTACACCACGTCGATCACCCAGAAGCGCCCGGTCCCGAGCTTGGTCGTCTTCTCCCCGCTCACCGAGCGCAAGACCTGGAAGGTGCGCAGCACGTCGCCCATGCGCACCGGCGTATGGAACTCGATCGTGTTGTCGGTCATCACGGCCTCGGGGAGGCCGAAGAGCTCCTTCAGGTCGAAGTGCACCTGCAGCGGCAGGGCCGGTTCGCTGCGGCCGGGCGCCCAATGGTGCGGGCGGAACCACACCGAGACCATTGTGGGCGGCGCGGTCGGGCCGCCCGTCAGCGCGTCGGCCGTCCCCGCGTCCCAGAAGAGCGGGTTCCCGTTCTCGACGGAGGCGCACGCCGTCCAGACATAGCCCTGCTCGACGGGGAACTCACCCACCTCGTGGTACTGCTCTTTCCCGACGAGCTCCTGCGCCCGCGCCAGGGCCTCGGCGGTGACGACATCGGTCGTGGCTTTCATGCCACCACCCCCCGGGCCACCCAGCCAGCCACGGTCTCGCCGTCGACGCCGGCCTCCTTCAAGAGGTGCTCGGTGTCGTGCGCCGCCGCGTCGGGCAGTTCGGCCGGTTCGACGCTGCGGTCCATCCCGGCGAGCAGAGGGGCCAGTTGGCGGAAGGAGCCCCGAGTCGGATGGGACGCCGTGGTCACGACGCCTCGCGCTCTGAACTGCGGATCGTCGGCGACTTCGGCCACCGAGAGCACCGGGGCGACGCAGGTGTCGGCAGCGGCGAGCGAGGACACCCATTCGTCGCGCGTCCGGCGGGCGAACGCGTCGGCGAGCGCGGCGCGGACGGCCGGCTGGGTCTCATCGTCGTACTGGCTGCCCGCCAGCTCCGGACAGCCCAACGCGGCGCACAAGTTGGCGAAGAACTTGGCTTCGATGGCGCCGACCGCGACCCACCGGCCGTCGGCGCACGCGTAGGTGGCGTAGCAGGCATAGCGGCCCGAGAGGACGTCGTGACCCGGGCCGATGCCGGCCCCGGTGGCGAGGTGCTCGTCGACCGCCAGGGAGGTCAACCACAGCACGCCCTCGGCCACAGAGACATCGAGATACGCGCCCCGCCCCGTCGCGGCCCGCCCCGCCAGCGCGGTCGTGATGGCGAGCGCTGCGTGCATGCCGCCGCCCGCGGTGTCAGCCACCGTGGCTCCCGGCAGCGGCGGTGCACCCCCGACACCGGGTGTACTCATGGCCAGGTACCCGCCGACGGCGAGATAGTCGAGGTCGTGTCCGGCCCACTGCGCGTGCGGCCCGTCCTGCCCGTATCCGCTCGTCGAGCAGTAGACGATGCCCGGGTTGCGCGAAGCCACGTCGTCGTACCCGATCCCCAACCGAGCGGCCACCCCGGGGCGGAAGCTCTCGACGACGACGTCGGCCACCGCGGCAAGCGACAAAAAGGCCTGTCTGCCCGCGTCGTCCTTGAGGTCGACCTGCACCCGTCGCATGCCGCGGTGCCCGCTGTAGGCGAAGAAA
Organism: uncultured Acidimicrobiaceae bacterium; assembly: GCA_963725895.1. Classification (GTDB taxonomy): domain Bacteria; phylum Actinomycetota; class Acidimicrobiia; order Acidimicrobiales; family RAAP-2; genus Bog-473. The sequence goes on from CAVSAJ010000001.1 coordinate 1,951,866, forward strand.
GGTGGCTCAATGGGTGTCGCGTCGGCACGTGGGACCGGGCCGACCTTGACCACTCGGGCGCCGTAGTCGGCCAGCAGGTGCGTGCAGCGCGACGCGGGGCCGACCGTCGAGAGGTCGAGCACGGTGATCCCGGCGAGCGGGCCCTCAGCCACTCAGAAGTTCTTCGGCAGGCCGAGCTTGCGCCGGGCGATGATGTTCTTCTGGATCTCCGACGCACCGCCACCGATGGTGTCGATCACTGTGTAGCGATACGTCGATTCCGCTCGGCCGGCCATCGGAGCCTCCGCGGTCTTGACGCGCAGCTGGCTCCCTGGGCCCGCGATGTCCATCGACGCGTTGGCCAGGCGCTTGGAGAGCTCGGTGGCAAAGAGCTTGTACTCCGATGCCCATGCCGTCGGGGCCGCACCACCCTTGGCCGATTCGAAGACGAACTTGAGACCGATCACGCGTGCCACCTCGAGTTGGGTGGCCAGCTGGGCCAGGCGCTGGCGGACAACGGGGTCGTCCTTGAGCGGCCTGCCGTCGCGCACCGTCTTCTTCACGTACTCGACGAGGAGCTCGAAGCGTTGCTCGATGGGCGAGATGGTGAACATGGTGAAGCGCTCGAGGTCGAGCGCCTCCGAGATGTACTGGAACCCGTGGTTCACCTCGCCCACGACGTACTCGTCGGGGACGAACACGTCGGTGAGGAAGACCTCGTTGGTGCGCTCGTCCCCCATGGTCCAGATGGCATTGACGGTGATGCCGGGCTGATCGATCGGGACCAAGAACAAGGTGATCCCGGCGTGCTTGGGCGCGTCGGGGTCGGTGCGGGCGCCCACCCAATACCACTCGGCGAAGTGCGCGGACGTCGTCCAGGTCTTCTGGCCGTTGAGGACCCAGCCGCCGTCGACCTTGCTCGCCTTCAGTTGCATGGAGGCGGCGTCGGACCCCGCGTTGGGTTCGGAGTAGCCGACCGCGAACTCCACCTCGTTGCGCAGGATCTTGGGGAGGAACTCCTCCTTCAGCGTCTCGTTGCCGTGGCGGATGATCGTCTTGCCGACGATGCCGACACCCTTGCCGATCTGGGGCCCGCCTCGGCCGGCCAGCTGCTCGTTAAGGAGGTACTCGTAGACACCCTCGCCCTCGGACCCCCCGTAGTCCTTGGGCCAGGTCATGCCCAGCCAGCCCCGCTCCCCCAGCGACTTCATGAACGCCCGTCGCCTGGGGGTGTCGACGATCTGGGCCATGTTCTCCCGGGTGAGGTCGAAGACCTCGGGATCGTCGTTGGCGTCGAGGAAGGCCTCCACCTCCTTGACGAAGGCCAGCTGCTCCGGGGAGAACTCGAAATCCATGCGTGCCTCCAGGTCACCGACGCGCCGGATCTGACGCTGCGTCAGATTCGGCACGTCATCTTAGGGCACTGTCTGCGATCCTCCCCGGTCCGCGCCCGATCGGTCGAGGGCATTGCGGCGTCGACGGCGGCGGTGTTTGGGGCCAAGCCGCCCCGGCTGACCCCCGGCCGGTGGCGGCGGTGCACCGTCGGCGGCTGCGGCGGCACCCAGCACGGCGCCCACCGCTGGCGGACCGCCCTCGGGAGGCGTGTCGGGTCCGCGGTCGTCTCCCCTGTCGTCCTCGCCCGCGAGTCCTTCTTCTCCCTCTCGGCCTTCTCCCTCTCGGCCTTCTCCCTCTCGGCGACGCCTCTGCTCCCGGACGTCGCGGATCAAGTACACGAGGAGTAACTCGAGGACGACGAGCACGACCACGAGGAGGCCCCAGGGAAAGAACCGCGACGCGACCGCGAAGCCGGTCGACACGTCGGCGTTGCCGACGGTGCCGGCGAGCGCGTGCCCGCCGATCGAGAACGCTGAGAACGTGACCACGATGTCGTAGACCCGTGTCCGGTGGGCTCCGAGGCTGCCCAGGCTGCGGACGCTCGTCTGAGCGCCGTGCAGCGCGAGAGGCAGGCTGCGATAGGACACCGCGCTCGGGTTGTGCACGGTGAGTGCGAGCGTGCGCTGTGGCGGTGCCCCGAACCACGACGTCCATGGACCGCTTCCATTCAGAGAAACGTTGACGACCTGCAGGCTCCGCGTGTGCTGTGTTGTCGCATCGGCGCCGAGTGCGCCGACATGCGGCGATCGGGCGGCGCCCGCCTGGACCGAAGGAGTCACCACAAGGACGGCACCGCCCACTGCAACCAGTGCGACCAGTGCGACCAGTGCAACCGAGAGCCGCGACCAGCACCTGACCACGCCCGCTGTCGTCCCCGTCGACGCCCTCACAGTCCGAACATTCTTTCATCTACCCGGGCTGACCCGTTTCGACGCCGGCGACTCCAGCCGACTGGAGCACCCTCGTACACTCCCTCAGATGACCAGGACGGGGAGGGTGGTCGTGCGGATCGCTGCGGTGCTCGTGGGCATCGGGGTCCTCCTCATCGCGTTCGTCGCCTACCAGCTCTGGGGGACCGCCCTCTACGAGGCACGTGCGCAGTCACATCTGAAATCGGAGCTGGCCCACCAGCTGCACCGTTCGCTGCCTGCGTCCGCAACCGACCTCGCGTCGCATCACTCGGGGCTGCACTTCGCACAGGAGACGGCGCCCCCGAAGCCCGATCCTGCGATCAACGACCCCGTGGGGCTGCTGTCGATTCCGAGGATCGGTCTGCTCGACGCCATCGTCGAAGGAGTCGGCGATGCGCAGCTCGAACAAGGGCCGGGCCACTACCCCGGCTCCGCCCTGCCCGGCGAACCCGGCAACGTCGCTATCGCAGGACACCGCACCACGTACGCCCACCCCTTCTACAACCTGGACGCGCTCGTGCCCGGGGACCCCGTCTACATCCTCACGTCACAGGGCCTGTTCCACTACACCGTTACGAGGACACAGGTCGTCTCGCCCTCCGACGTTGCGGTGCTCCAGACCATCCCGGGTCAGAACACCCTGACGCTCACGACGTGCACGCCGCGCTACAGCGCGGCGCAGCGGCTCATCGTCACGGCTGCATTCGACGGGCACACCGCACAGAGCGCGACGAACACCACCACGACGACCACACGGCCCAAGATCACGTCCATCGCCGGCGAGCCGGCCACGTCCTCCTCGCTGGGCGGGGGTTCGGCGTCGTGGGTGCCGGCGGTGCTGTGGGGCCTGCTCGCCGTCGCGCTCGGTGTGCTGGCCGTCTTCGTGTGGCGCTGGGTTGGGCGGCGGTGGCGCTCCGTGGTCGTCCTGGTGGCCATCGCCGTGGTGGGGCTGGTGCTGCTCGTGTGTTTCGAACACGTGAGCCTGGCTCTTCCCGGCAGTTATTGAGCGTCGTTCCCTCGCTGACCGTGCCTGCGTGCAGGCGCACGGGCTCAGGCAGGCGTTTGACGACCAAGGATTTCCCTCGTAAGTTTCTGCCCGGTCTCAACGGGGGGTCCGGACCGTGTGTCGGAGGTCGCGGCCGGGTATAGGTCGTGACACGGAAACAAACGGAGACGATCGGGGGATCATGTTGAACGCAACCCGCAGGCGGGTAGTTGTGGGAATCGCAGCACTTTTGATGGTGTCGGGGGCGGGCGCCTTGTTGTTCGCAGCGCAAGCCAGCGCAGCCGGAACGCTCACCGTGACTCCGAACACCGGGCTCACGAATGGCACTGCTTTATCAATAACTGGCAACGGATTTCCCGGTTCGTCCACGGGAGCTCTGATGCAGTGCAGCAACGCTCCGGGTCAGCCAACCGTGACCGTCCTGGGCGTCGCCCAGCCCGTCTCGTGTTCCTCGGGGAAGAACGTCATCCCGGTCCTGGCCGATGGGGATTTCTCCAGCGCCTCAACGCGGTAGAAGGAACAGTCGGTCCGCCCGGAAAGGCCACCGACTCGAACGGTAACCCTGGCTCGACGGACGCCGCGCTCTACCCCTGTCCTCCGACGACTGCCCAGCAGGCCGCCGGGGACACCTGCGTCGTCGAAATGGAGATCGCAGGCGTCGTCACGAGCTCGCCCATTTACTTCACGGGTCAAAGCATCCCGACCACGACCACGACCACGACCCCCGGGGCTCCGCCGTGCAACCCAGCCCCGACAACCGCGGCCGGTCCACCGAGCCTGACCGCCACCCCGGGCACCTGCCTGAACGGTGGCACCGTGGTCACGCTGACCGGGTCTGGCTATGACAACGGTTCACTGGGCACGGTCCTCGAGTGCAACAACGCATCGGGTCAACCGACCGTGGCTCTCCCCGCCCCCATCTCCAACAACGTCCCGGTGTCGTGCAGCGGCATCTCAATTGCCAACGCGAAGGCCACCACCGCGACTGGTGACCTACCCGCCGGCCTGACCTTCACGATCATCTCGCCGACCCCTGGGCCGCCGTGCGGGGCCGGTTACCTGATCACGACCTGTCCGACCGACAGCAGCGGCGGCAACGCAGCGACCGACGCCAAGGCGTACCCGTGCCCGCCCACGCCGGCGCAGACGGCGGCCGGCGCGAGCTGCACGCTCGACTTCGGCGACGAAGGGGGGAAGACGGGAACGGTGGATATCTCGTTCGTCCCCAACGCTACGCCCTCCAACGGCAATCCGAACACGAGTTCATCCAGCTCGTCGGGCTCAGGTTCGAGCGCGGCGGGAACGGGGTCGACCGCAGCTACCACGGGTGCCGCGACGACGCCGGGCAGCAGCCTCGCCTTCACAGGGACGGGCCAGGACACCTGGTACACCCTGCTCGCCGCGTTGATCCTGCTCAACCTGGGCTTCTTGCTCCTCACCCTGTACTACCGGCCGCGTGAGCTCCTGGCCATGATCCGGCACGGTGTGGGCAGGACATTCGGGGCGAGGGAATAACACACAACAACACCCTGAGCCTGAAAGGGCCCGGGCCGTTTCCGCAAGGAAGCGACCCGGGCCCTTTGCTTTGTCCGGCCGGTTTCCTGGTGAGCGTCGATAGGACTGGACTCTCCCCGGTCGCACACCGGGATCGCTCACGCCAGGACCTCCTCGAGCCGGGAGGCCTTGCGGAGAGCCTGGGCACGTCAACCGTGCCGGACCCACCGAGTGTGTATTGACACCACGACGGCAGGCACGTTCCGCGCCGGAGCGATGACGTGGCTCGAGATGCACCCGGCGCGTCGAATGGGTGGCTGACGCTGAGTCGCGAAGCGGTGTTAACACCGAGATCGCCCCTGACCGCGGCCGCGCGCTGGGCCGACGGCCGAGGCGCTCGGATCAGGGGCGCCGCCGGCTGTGGTGCGGCACAACCACGCCACCAGCCCTCGCTCGGGACCGCCGGGACGGCGGGCATGGCGGGGCCTGGGGACAGGGACAAGGTGGGCGGTGAGCGACGAAGTGGTAACCGGCATCCGTCACGGATGTCGTCGTGCCGATGCCGCTCGTCCGTGGCTCCGTCTGGTGTTAACGGCACCGTCGTGCAGACGTACGAGGTGTTATCGGTGCACGGTGGCCACCCGACATCGGAGCCGGCCTCAAGTCTCGAAGAGCCGGCGGGCCGAGACGACCGGGATTGCGGCGGCCGCAGAGCGCTGCGCTGCCAGCGGTCGGCGCGCGTCAGCGGAGAAACAACGGTGGCGGTCGGTGAGATCCGGTGATCCCGTCCGAAGCGTCCGCCGCGAACCCGGTGCCGATACTGGTCGACGCTCGGCGTGGAGTCCATCGCGCCGCGTCCCCGCGACGAGCGAGGAAGCCCGTCGGCGAGGAACGAGGTCGCCCGGGCTACTGCAGCGCCCGGGAGACGATCCGCCAATTGTCGCGGGCACACCTGCGGGCGTGGCGCCCGTTGGACTCGACCAGCGACCACACGAGCGAGCCCGCCGCGCCGAAGACGCGCCCCGAGAGGGTGACGGCCTGGCGCACGCAGAGCATCGACGCGGCCGTCGGCGGCACAGGGCCTCGCGGACCCGGGAGATCCGTGGGCGCATCGGGTCCTGCGCCGAACCCGAACCCGGCGCATGGCACCTTCGGGGCCGGCTCCGAGGCGCCCTCCACGCCGACGCCAGTTGGGGATGCGCTGGCGCCACTGTCCTCATCGCGAGTGCCGAAAGGGTCGGGGTCGCCCAACTCGACGGCACGGGCCCGGTCGATCAGCGCTTCGAAGACGGCGCGCACGCTGACCCCCTGCTCGGCGGCAGTGGCTTCGACCCACGCGCGCCGATCGTGATCGAGGCGGAGGCCCAAGACGGTGGACTTCGTGGTTGCGATGGGCGTTAACACTAACGCCAGGCGTAAACGGCTTCTGACTGCGGGGTGGCCAACACCACGGAACACCCACCACACGGGCACGGCGAGTAGCAGCGTGCAGGCGTTAACACTCACTGTTAACACCGGCTCGACGAAGGCCAAAAATGGTCAGCGACCTGGGGCGCGATGCTCCACATGGAACACAGGGACCGGCTCGTCGATGCCGCGGAGGTGCGCGGCATCGAGCGGCGTGAGGGACCACTGCAGAGGCGAAAGCCCCTCGGCGGCCGCCTCGGTGACGACGACTTCGCCGGGTGCGGCGGCCTTGACGAGGCGGGCGACGAGGTTGACCGTCGGCCCAAAGTAGTCGCCCTCGCGTGGAGTGGCCGGGCCGATTCCCACCGCGCCCCGCGCCGGCGGGAGGACGTGGTCGGCTGCTGCGGCCTGACACACCTCGATGGCGATTCGGCAGGCGGCGTCGGGCGACGGTGCAACGAAGAAGACCTCGTCGCCGATCGTCTTGACCACCCGGCCGCCGGCCAGAACGGCGCTGGACCATGCCGCCGACTCGAAGCGGGTGAGGGCAAGATTTTGGTCGCGCAGCGGGAGCGACTGGGCCCAGGCGGTCGAGCCAACCAGGTCGACGAAGCCGAGTGCCACCACCTCGGTCGGGCCCCCCTCTTCATCGTCGTCGGTCGCGCCCTCGCCCGGCCACGGATAGGGCCGCGCCGCCTGGACGCGGCGCTGGGCACGCTCGAACGCATGCAGCACCATGCCCGCCACCACATCGGGCACGCGGGTGAAGGCCGTCGTCGCCGCCTCTGCGAGTTTTGCTCGGGCTAACTCGTTGGCCCCCTCGCGCACGGTCCCTGGACCGAGCTCTGAGAAGAAGAGTGCCACCGCCCCCTCGGCAATGGTGTTGGCGGCGGCACCGAGCACGCGGATGAAGGCGAGGGTGGCCTCTTCACCCATGACGGCGGCCCCCTGTTCGAAGGCATCGAGGAACACCGACACCGATTCGGGCACTTCGGTGTCGGCCTGGGCGGGGATGCCGGCCGCGAGCAACGCGCGCAACACCAACGGCAGCGGCTGGCCACTGCGCGCCGCGATCTCGGTGACCGTCGCCATCGGTGTGCCTTGGGTGACGAGATCGCCTGCCAGTCCGGGCAGGGTTCCGGTCGCGTGTGCATCGACCATCTGCGCCAACGTGGCGCCGCGCTCGGTCAGATACTCGAGGAGCGCCAACCGGTCCGCTGCGCGCGGGCTGCTCGGGTCGTAGAGTCCCGCCTCCTCCCAGGACCGGACGTCCACCGGCTTACTGCGCCCACGAGAGCGTCGCCGACACGTACGCCCGCGACATCCCCTTGAGGTGCGTCTCGCGGTGCCCCGCGAAGGTGAACTCGCCCGAACCCTGCACGAGCTGTTCGGAGAGAGACGACACCAGTATCTCGCCGGCGCCCGCAACGTCCGCGAGCCGGCTGGCCACGATGACGGTGTGTCCGAGGTAGTCGCCCTCCTCCACGAGCGCGTCGCCAGTGTGGATGCCAATGTGCACGGCGATCGCCTCGCTGCCTGCCGGTGGCACGTACGCGTGCGTGCTGCGCTGGATGTCGATCGCACATCGCAGCGCGCGGGAAGCCCCGCCGAACGCGACCATGAACCCATCGCCCTGCACCTTGACCTCGCGCCCGCCATGACGCATCAGCGCATCGCGCACCAGGCGATGTTGCTCGTGCAACAGTGTGCGTGAGGCCTGGTCGCCCAGGCGCTCAGTGATGCCCGCGTAGTCGACCATGTCGCAGAACAGGATGGTCACAGTGCCGTCGGTGCCGACGTCTGTCCCGACGGCGGCGAGGTCGGCTGGTGGCGGTGCGGGCGTGCTCGTCATCGGCGGGCTCGACGTGCCGTTGGGTTCGTCCTCGGGATCAGGCAGGCCTGCTGCGGCAACGCGGGAGAGTTGGCGCTTGGTGCGGTTCGGGCGGCTCTTGACCTCGATCCCACCCATGACCGCGAAGCCGCGGACGACGATCACCGGCGAACCGGGCACCCGAGGCACGTCGCGCAGCCTCAGGTCCCGTCCGCCCATGAACGAGAAGCCCTGGAGCTCGACGTCGAATCCCTCGGGGACGGTGATGTTGATGCCTCCCATGAAGGCGAAGGCGGTGATGGAGACGTCGGGCCCGTCGATCTGGGCGCCGCGCAAGTCCATGTCGCATCCGCCCATGAAGGCGATCGCGTTCGTCTTCCCGCTGATGCGCCAACGGCCCTTGGTGCTGTGGCCGCTCAGAATTGCGATATGCCAGCGCCGCTCCTGGCGGGCCGGAGACGGCGCGGGCCCCGTGGTGGTCTCGGGAACCGGCGCTGACGACGTCCTCGATGGGAGGTCGGTCATGACAGCAAGGAGGTCGGCTTGGATCCGGGCCTCGAGGGCACGTCCGATCCGCTCGGAGAACTCGTCGAGCGTCAGCCTGCCCTCTACGACGTGCTCGCGGAGCTCGGTCACGGTGCGATCGCGGTCGGCGTCCGAGACGCGCTGGCTCGGTCCCGGCCCGCCGCCGGCCGGGGCATGGTCCTCGGGAACCGGCGCATCCGCCATATGAGGGGACAGTCTGCCCCCTCCGGCCAGCCCCACGGGGACCTGACGACCGTCAGGGGGCGACGTGGCCTGCGGGTAGGCAGCGCATGCTCATCGAGTGCTGGCTCCGGCTGCGGCGCCAGGTCCCGCCCGCAACCTCGGGGGCCACTCGGGTGAGACGGTGTCCTTCGCGTCGATCGTCGGGTCCGGGCTGGGCTCGGTCCGCAGGACGCTGCTCGGCTTCAATCGAGCGGTGCGCTCGGCACGAGCACCGTCGCTATGCGAACTGGCCCAGCCAGGGGGCGGTTGCGGCCAGCAACTCGTCGGTGAGAGCGACGATGTGCTCGTAGGGCAGCCGGCCGGCCATCTGGTCGGTGAGCATCGCCTCGAGCACCAGCGTGCGGTCGCCGGTGAGGGCAGCCTCGACCGTCAGTTCCTGGGAGTACACGATCCGTCGCAGACACTCGCCCAGAACTGATCCCACGTGGACACGATCACGAGGCGTGATTCCTGTTGCATTCACCACACCCATGCACTCGAGGACAGGCCCCTCAACCAGGTCGGCGACCTGTCCGGTGTTCGGAACGTTCACCGGGAGGTGTCGTTCCTTGCCCGAGACGATTGCATCGAGGAGCGGTGCGACGAGTTCGCCCGATGACCATGGCGGAACTTCGTTTGATGCAATGAGCGCAGCCATCTCCGCCTCGTCGGTCTCCTTGTCTGCGCGATGGCCGTCGATACCGTAGTGGTGGACGCACCAGTCGCCACCGAAACGACTGGCTTCAGTGACGAACCACGCGAAGAACTCGGCGACGTGTGTGTCAGAGGATCCCGGAAGGACCCCGAACCGTCGGAAGAGTTCGAGCTTCAGCCGGTTGTTGGCCAGCACGTCGCCCTTCGTCCATTTCTCCCCCGTCGACACCTTGCGCCAATGACTAGCGGCAGGTGGTTCCATCCAGATCGGGTCGTCCAGAGCCGTGACGGGCTGGTCCATCAGGGAGCGCAGCATCGCGAAGCCATCGGAGCCCCCGATGCGCAAGGCCGTGACGAGTGGAAGGTGGTTGACGCCGCCGACCACCGGATCGACTTCATGCATCCCCACATCGAAGAGAAGACTCATTGCCCAGGTCAGACCCACCAGCTCGTTGCACAGCCCGACCGTCGACACCGTCGTCTCGCGGGTCACCGCACGACACAGTGCCGTGAGGGGGTTGCTGACGTTTACCAGCAGGGCGCCAGGGCAGCAGCGCTCCATGGCCCGGGCGATGCCAACGGTCACCGGAACGCTCCGCAATGCACGCGAGATGCCGCCGGGACCAACGCTGTCGCCCACCGGTTGGCGCAGGCCATAGCGATCGGGAATCTCAAGGTCGTGGCGCATGGCGTCGAAGCCACCAACGGAGAGCCCGGTGATCACGAACTGGGCGCCGTCCAGCGCGGCGTCGAGCTCCGTCGTGGTGCTTGTCCGCAGACCCCCCGACCCAAGCGAGGCGATGTGGTCCGCCAACTGTTGTACGGGCGGCAGACTCTCGGGCGCGGAGTCCATCAGCACGACCGAGCTGTCGGCGAGTGATGGCGTGTTGACGAAGTCCAAGAGCAGGCGGGGCGTCCAGTGAGTGCTCCCGCCGCCTATGACGGCAATTCGCGGTGTCATGTCTCCTCCGGCCTGACCGTCGTTTGTCGCTGAACAAGGCTGAATAGGAACGTCACCGTACCCCACGGCCATTGCACACCGGAAGTCTTCGAACCGCAGGATCTTCCAGGCGACGTGACGTCATCTGTGAGCGGGGCGCTGCTCAGTCGAGCAGTTCGGCCAGTGGTGTGAAGGGCATGCCGTGCGCCTCGGCGACGGGCCGGTAGACGATCTTCCCGTCGACGACGTTGACCCCCTCGGCCAACGCGTGGTCGGACAGCACGGACCGGCGCCATCCCTCCTCCGCGATCTTCAAGACGTAGGGGAGCGTGGCATTGGCCAACGCGTGGGTCGAGGTGTGCGGCACCGCGCCCGGCATGTTGGCCACGCAATAGAAGACCGAGCCGTGCACCTCGAAGGTCGGGTTCGAGTGCGTCGTGGGACGAGTCGATTCGAAGCAGCCACCCTGGTCCACCGCGATGTCGACCAAGACGGAGCCATGGCGCATCTCTTCGACGAGCGCGTCGGACACGAGGTGAGGCGCCCGTGCACCGACCACGAGCACGGCCCCGATCACGATGTCGGCCTCGAGGCAGACCTCCTCGATGGCGTGCTCCGAGGATGCGATGGTCTCGAGCGCGCCGCGGAAGTGGTGGTCCACCTCGCGAAGACGGTCGAGGTTGCGGTCGAGCACGAATACCTCCGAGTGCAGGCCGACCGCGATCGTGGCCGCGGCAAAGCCGGCCACGCCGGCGCCGATGACGACCACACGGGCGCAGCGCACGCCCGGCACGCCCGAGACGAGGACACCCCGGCCACCACCGGGCCGCATCAGGTGGTGCGCGCCCATGAGGGGGGCCATGCGGCCGGCCACCTCGCTCATCGGTGCCAAAAGCGGCAGCGTGTTGTCGTCCAGGCGCACCGTCTCGTACGCGATGGCCACATTCCCTGCGGCCACCAGCGCGTCGGTGCACTCGCGCGACGCGGCAAGGTGCAAGTAGGTGAAGAGCGTCTGGTCGCTCCGAGCTCCGAGCAGATGGAACTCCTCGGCGACGGGCTCCTTGACCTTGCAGACGAGGTCGGCCGAGCCCCACACCTCCTCGGCGTCGTCGACGATCTTGGCCCCGGTGCGGACGAAGTCGGCGTCGGGCATTGCCGAACCGGACCCGGCACCCTTCTCCACGAGGACGGTGTGGCCTGCCGAGGTGAGCTCGCGGACGCCCGCCGGGGTCAATGCGACGCGCCATTCGTCGGTCTTGATCTCGCTTGGGACCCCGATGATCATCGCTACTCCTCGATGTTGCTCATCACGTGCTTGATGCGCGTGTAGTCCTCAAATCCATAGGCGGAGAGATCCTTGCCGTAGCCCGAACGCTTGAATCCACCGTGCGGCATTTCTGCGACCAGGGGGATATGGGTGTTGATCCACACGCAACCGAAGTCGAGGTCGCGCGCCATACGCATGGCCCGGCCGTGGTCGCGCGTCCACACCGACGAGGCCAACCCGTACTGCACGCCATTCGCCCACTGGAGCGCCTCGCCCTCGTCGCTGAACTCCTGCACGGTGATGACGGGGCCGAACACCTCGGACTGGATCATCTCGTCGTCCTGGTTCAGTCCCGAGACCACGGTCGGCGCGAAGCAGTAGCCGCGTTCCCCAACCGGCGAGCCGCCCGTGGCCACTGACGCGTGCGCCGGCACGCGCTCGAGGAATCCGCGTACCCGCTCGAGCTGGGTGGCGTTGTTGAGCGGGCCGTAGTCCGCGTTCTCGTTCTCCGTACCACCCACGGTCATGCCCTCGGCTTGCTCCACCAGCGCGGCAAGCAGTTCGCCGTGTATGCGTGGCGAAGCCAAGACGCGCGTCGCCGCCGTGCAGTCCTGGCCAGCGTTGAAGTATCCGGCTCCAGCGATGCCCTCGGCGGCCGCGGCGGGATCGGCGTCGTCGAAGACGATGACCGGCGCCTTGCCGCCGAGCTCGAGGTGCACCCGCTTCAGGGTGGGAGCCGCTGCAGCCGCCACCTCCATGCCGGCGCGTACCGAGCCGGTCACCGACACCATGGCGGGTGTCTCGTGCACGACGAGCGCCCGACCCGTCTCGCGGTCGCCGCAGACGACGTTGAACACGCCGGGCGGCAGGTGCTCGGCCATGATCTCGGCCATCAGCAGCGTCGTGACAGGCGTGGTGTCCGAGGGCTTGAGAACCATTGTGTTTCCGGCGGCGATCGCGGGGGCGAACTTCCACACCGCCATCATCATCGGGTAGTTCCACGGCGTGACGGCCCCGCACACACCGAGCGGCTCGCGCCGGATGAAGGAGGTGTGGCCTGCCATGTACTCCGACGCAGCGAGGCCCTCGAGGTGCCGGGCGGCACCGGCGAAGAAGCGGATCTGGTCGATCATGGGTGGGATCTCCTCATCCATGGTCAACCCGAGGGGCTTGCCCGTGTTCTCGGATTCGGCCCGGACGAGCTCCTCGGCCCTGGCCTCGAAGGCGTCGGCGATCCGGATCAACGCCAAGCTCCGCTCCGCGGGCGTCGTCCGACGCCACGACGTGAAGGCCTCGGCGGCCACGCGTAGCGCTGCGTCGACGTCGGCGGCACCCGAGACCGGAGCCTCGGCGAAGACCTCGCCAGTGCTGGGATCGACGAGCGGGGCCATGGGCCCGTCCTCGGCGTCGCGAGAGGCGCCCCCGACGAAATTCTGCAACCTGCGCATGCTGCTCCCTTCCGGTCTCCCTCGACTCTGGCCCTTGGTACAGGATCACAGAACCCACTGATCTCAACAAGCGTTTTCGCAACATCAGGCCCTCAATGTGACGAATTCAGCTTGACTAGGGCCACTGAGGTGACACAATTCTGCAAACGGGCCCCCGAGTCCCGGGAACGACCGAAGCGAGGTGAGCGATGCCCGACGCCGACGAAAGAGAGGAGTCGGGCCGCCACCATGACGTTCAGAGGGCGAGCACCCTCCTCGACGCGCCGAACAGGGCCATCATCGAGGCCCTCCAGCGTGACGGACGCCAGCCCTACGGAGCCATCGCTGAGGCGGTCGGTCTCTCCGAAGCGGCGGTGCGCCGGCGCGTCCAACGGCTGCGCGAGTCGGGGATCATGCAAATCGTCGCGGTCACCGATCCGCTGCAGCTGGGCTTCACCCGTCAAGCCATGATCGGCATCTCGGTGGAGGGCGACGTGCGCCGGGTGGCGGACAAGCTCACCTCCATGCCAGAGGTCGACTACGTCGTGATGTGCGCAGGCTCGTTCGACATCTTGGCCGAGATCGTCTGTGAGGACGACGAGCGACTGCTGCATGTCTTGAACGACTCCGTGCGCGCCATACCAGGGGTCCGCAGGACCGAGACCTTCTTGTACTTGAAGTTGGCAAAGCAGACCTACACGTGGGGCACGCGATGACCGGCCCCGACGACCTCCTGGAAGGACGATGACGATGTCCGAAGAGCGCCACACAGAGACTCCGGAGCTCAGCGCACAGGCGGCGCGCCACCTCTGGATGCATTTCAGCCGCATGGGCGCCTACAAGGACCACGAGGTGCCCGTGATCGTGCGCGGCGAAGGCGCATGGGTCTGGGACCAGCATGGCAAGCGCTACCTCGACGGCCTCGCGGGCCTCTTCACCTCGCAACTCGGCCACGGCCGGACCGAGCTGGCTGAGGCCGGCGCCAAGCAGGCCGAGACGCTCGCCTACTTCCCGCTGTGGACCTACGCGCACCCGCGCGCCATCGAGCTGGCCGAGCGGGTCGCCGGCTACGCGCCGGGTGACCTCAACCGCGTCTTCTTCACCACCGGTGGCTCCGACGCCGTGGAATCGGCGTGGAAACTTGCCCGGCAGTACTTCCGGATCACCGGCCAGCCCCAGCGGACCAAGGTCATCAGCCGCTCCATCGCCTACCACGGCACCTCCATGGGCGCCCTCTCCATCACCGGGATTCCCGACCTGCGCACCCCCTTCGAGCCGCTCGTGCCGGGTGCGATCAAGGTGCCCAACACCAACTTCTACCGGGCTGAGCTCTTCGCCGACGACGAAGTCGCCTTCGGCCGCTGGGCGGCGGACGAGATCGAGCGTGCGATCGAGCGCGAGGGCGCTGACACGGTCGCCGCCGTCTTCTTGGAGCCGGTGCAGAACGCCGGCGGGTGTTTCCCGCCCCCGCCGGGCTATTTCGAACGCGTGCGCGACATTTGTGACCGCCACGGCGTGCTGCTCGTCTCCGACGAGGTGATCTGCGCGTTCGGCCGGCTGGGTCACTGGTTCGGCGCGCTCCGCTACGGGTACCAGCCCGACATCATCACGGTGGCCAAGGGACTCACCTCTGGCTACGCCCCGCTCGGCGCGATGATCGCAACGGACCGCCTGATGGAGCCTTTCCTCGGCCCAGGCGCATCCTTCCTCCATGGATTCACCTTCGCCGGCCACCCCGTCAGCTGCGCAGTGGCGCTCTCGAACCTTGACGTCTTCGAGGGCGAGCAGATCCTCCAGCACGTGCAGGCGACCGAGGCATCGTTCCGCAGCGCACTCGAGGACCTTGACGACCTGCCCATCGTCGGCGACGTCCGCGGCGCCGGGTTCTTCTACGGGATAGAGCTCGTCAAGGACAAGGCGACGCGCCAGTCGTTCGATGACGAGGAGTCCGAGCGACTGCTGCGAGGCTTCCTCTCGGGTGCGCTCTTCGAGGCCGGGCTGATCTGCCGGGCCGACGACCGCGGCGACCCGGTCGTGCAGCTTTCGCCGCCGCTCATCTGCGGCCAGGAGGAGATCGACTTCATGGCGTCCACGCTGCGCGAGGTGCTCGCCGAGGCGTGGCGCCGGATGTAGCGCCGGGGGCGGCTCCCGCCTCGGGCTACCAACGGGTCTCACTGTGGTGGGAGGCCGTCCCGGCCCCCCTGCCCCCCCGCCCCTCGCTCACCGAAGACCTCGACGTCGATGTCTGCATCGTCGGCGCCGGGTTCACAGGCCTCTGGACCGCGCACTCACTCACGCTGGCCGACCCGACGCTGCGCATCGCGGTGGTCGAACGTGAGGTCGCGGGGTTCGGCGCGTCGGGCCGCAACGGCGGCTGGTGCTCCGCCCTCTTCGCCACCTCCGATGCCAAGCTGGCCTGGTTGCACGGTCGCGACGCGATGCGCGCAATGCGACGCGCCATGGAGGAGACCGTCGACGTCGTCGGCGCGAGCGCGGCCAGCGAAGGCATCGACTGCAACTTCGTCAAGGGCGGGACCGTCACCCTCGCGCGTAGCGAGGCGCAGCGGGCCCGCGCGCTGGCAGAAGTGGACGAAGCACGTGCGCTGGGTGCTCGCGAGGACGACCTGTACTGGCTCGGGCCCGACGAGACACGCCGCCTGGTCGGAGCCGCCGATGTGCTGGGTGCCACGTTCACGCCCCATTGCGCGGTGCTGCAGCCTGCGCTCCTCGCCCGCGGGTTGGCCGACGTCATCGAGCGCCGCGGCGTCCGCATCTACGAGCACACCGAGGTGCTCGAACTTCGCCCGGGCCCCCCTGCGTCGGTGGTGACGCGCGGCGGCACCGTCTGGGCCGACGTCGTTGTGCGGGCCACGGAGGCCTGGACGCCGACACTCCCCGGATCCCGGCGCGACATCGTCCCGGTGTACTCGCTCATGGTGGCGACCGAGCCACTCGGCGAAGACTTCTGGTCCGAGGCGGGGCTCGAGAGCCGCGCCTCGTTCGCCGACTACCGGCACATGATCATCTACGGACAGCGCACTGCCGACGGACGCCTCGCATTCGGCGGGCGGGGCGCGCCCTACCACTACGGCTCGGCCGTGCGCGACTCGTTCGACAGCGAGCCGGCCGTCCACGCGTTATTGCGCCGAACACTGGCCGAGCTGTTCCCCGCCCTCGACGGTGCCCGCTTCACTCACGCCTGGGGGGGGCCTCTCGGCATCTCGCGCGACTGGCACTCCTCGGTCGGCTTGGACCGGGCCAGCGGGCTCGCGTGGGCCGGCGGTTACGTCGGTGACGGTGTGGCGACGACCAACCTGGCCGGGCGGACGCTGGCCGACCTCATTACCGGCGCGGACACGGCCCGCACGCACCTCCCATGGGTGGGACACCGATCCCCGCGCTGGGAGCCCGAGCCACTGCGTTGGCTGGGCGTGAACGCCGGCCTCTGGACCATGAAGCTCGCCGACCGCAGCGAGTCCCGGCGGGGGCGTCCGAGCAGGTTGGCCGCGACGATGGGGCGCCTCCTCGGCCAGTGAATTCAGGGCGCCATCTGGTTGACGAGGTTCGCAGCAGCCAGGCGGCTGTCCACCCCGAGTTTCGCGAGCGCCCGCTCGACGTGCTTGTCCACTGTGCGAGGACTGATCTCCAGGCGTGCGGCGATGTCTTTGGTCGAGGCCCCCGAACTGATGCAGGCGAGGACCTCGGCTTCACGAGGGGTGAGCCCGAGCTGGCGCAGCGCGTCGGGCGCCGGCCTCCCACCCGTCAAGCCGAGGACCAGCACCGTCGTGCCGACGCTGCTCAGGGAGCGAACCACCAGCCCGTCGCGCATCATCGGCCAGGCCGGCGCGTCCTCGGCGCTCGCACGCGCGACGTAGCCAGCCAGCTCGCCCGGGAGCGTCGTCGGGGAGTGGCCGGGGAAGAAGCGATCGAACAATTTGATCGCGGTCGGCGTGGCGTGCACGATCCGCCCTGTTCGGTCCAGTACGACCACGCCGTCGCCACGCGCCTCACCCAGCGTGTCGACGGCCTCGAGCGCAGCCGTCGCCGCCTCGAGCGCCACCGCGTTGCGATACGCCTGGACCACGTGCGGCCGCAACAGGTTGAGGATCTCGCGGTCGCGAGGGCTGAACCCGGGCTCGGGACGGTCCAGGGTGATGCCGATTGTCATGTCAGGAGCGGGCAGCACGAAGCTGAGCTGGTCCTCCGTGCCAATCACCCGATAGAAGTGTTGATACAACGCGGTCGCGTGAAACGCCTCCGCGCTCATGAAATCAGAGATCGCCTGCGGCCGACCGTTCCCGGTACGCCGATAGTCGGCGATGACCGGATGGTCGCCGACGTACGCGGCGAACTCTGCCCTCAGATGAGTCATGCGGTCGGCGTACATCCGCTCGAAATCGGGGGGCAATGCCGCATCGATTTCCCCCGTCGCGGGGTCGACTTCATTCCACGCCGGATGGTCGGACTCGACCAATGACGGCAACACGGCGACGGTGTCGGCCTTCAGATCAGCGAGTCGCCGGACGGCGGCCAGCTCGGCAATCACACCGAGGAGTGCTTCGAAGTCGGATCGGTTCAGGTCCGTCTGCACCACCGCCACCCTGCTGAGCCACCGCGCGTTGCCCGAGACTGTACGACATTTCACGTATTGCCAAGGCAGACAGGGGTCGGTTGACTTGAGGGGTCAGCCATCCAGCCCTCTGGCGGTGCGGCTGGTTTCCGGCCTGAGAGGGACTTGGCGATCGCAGGCCCACGACCGGCAGCACCGACCAGAGGGGTCTGGAAGGAGCCCTGCGCCGTGCGCACCCGGCCCGTGACACACTCTTCGCATGCAGCAGTCGGCGGAGACGGCCATTGCCAGCCTTCTCTTCACTTACGCAGAGAGGATCGACGCCGGGGACTTTGCGGGCATCGGCGAGCTCTTCGCGCACGCGACCTTGACCTTCGAGGGCTTCGACGACGCGGTGAGCGGTCGAGACGCCATAGAGGCCCTCTACATCCGTAGCACGCGGCGTTACGAGGACGGCACCCCGCGCACCAAGCACGTCATGACCAACGTCATCGTGGAGGTGGCCGACGACGCGACAACCGCGGCCAGCCGCTCCTACTTCACCGTCCTCCAAGCCGTCCCCGGTGCTCTGGCATTGCAACCGATCATCGCCGGGCGCTACCGGCACACCTATCGACAGGCGGAAGGCGTGTGGCAGGTGGCTACCATGCACATCACGATCGACCTGGTCGGCGAGCTGGCGCACCACATGCTCTTCGACCTCGCACCATGAAGCTCTCCCTGACCTACGACTGGGACTGCACGCCCGAGGAGTTCTGGGCCCTCTACTACGACCCAGCCTTCGCGGTACGCCTGCACCTCGAGTGCCTCGGCTCGACCTCGGCCGAGGTGATCTCCCAAGAGGGCGACCTCACCGACGGGCTCGTGCGCACACTTCGCTACGGTCAACGGCCCCCGATGCCGGGGCCCGTGCGCAGGATCTTCGGCGAGGAGGTGGTCACCACCGAGGTGAGCACCTACGACCCGGCGAGGTCGACCACGACGTTCACCATGACGCCCGGCACGATGGCGGACAAGACCCATATTGACGGTGCGATCGCCTTCACGCGGGAGGGTGGCCACACTGTGGAGACCTTTTCACTCGAGGCCCGGGTCAAGATCTTCGGTGCCGGCCCCGTCGTCGAGCGCTTCATTGAACACCAGGCCCGCGAGATGCAAGAGAAGTCCGTCGGGTTCATGCGAGGAGAGCTGAGCCGCTGAGCGTCGCCGGCCGTGTGTGACGTGGCGATGCGTGGCGTCGCGGGACGCGCCATGGCGAGCGGCGTCAGGAGCTGGGTTCCCCGAGCCACGGCTCGCGCCAGTTCGGGAAGCCCGCCACCAACGCGTCGGCCCCGGCCGGACCCCAGGACCCCCGCGCGTAGGTCTCGACCGGCGGTGGCGCGTCGAGCAGTGGCTGGACGATGCGCCAAGTCTCCTCGACGCTGTCCTCCCGGGTGAACAAGGCCGACTGCCCGTGGATCGCGTCGCCGAGCAGGCGCTCGTAGGGCTCGGGAAGCGTCCCAAGCTCTTCGGTGAAGATCAACGAGAGATCCACGCTGCGCGTCGACTCGGCCCCAGGGGTCTTGGCCTGCACCACGATGTCGGTGCCGGCGTCGGGCTCGATGCGCAAGATGAGCTCGTTGGGGTCGGGCACGGCCCCGCCGTCGAAGGCCATGCGCGGCGGCCGCTTGAAGATGATGCGCATCTCCGTGGCCGTGACGGCAAGCGCCTTGCCGGCCCGGATGAAGAAAGGGACCCCCGACCAGCGCCAATTCTCGATCTGGAGGCGCAGCGCGGCGAAGGTCTCGGTCTTCGAGCCTTTGGCCACACCGGGCACCTCGAGGTATCCCTCGTACTGGCCTCGCACGTAGTGCTCCGGCGTCGCGTCCGGGATGGAGCGGAACACCTCTACCCGCTTGTCCCGCAGACCGTCGGCGTCGGAGGTGACAGGCGGCTCGGAGGCGAAGAGACCGAGGAGCTGGAGGAGATGATTCTGCACGACGTCGCGGAGCGCGCCGACCGGATCGTAGAAGCTGCCACGGTCCGCCACGTCGAAGTCCTCGGTCATCGTGATCTGCACGCACTCGATCCGGTCGCGGTTCCAAAGGGGCTCGAAGATCGAGTTGGCGAAGCGCAGGTACAAGATGTCCATGGCCGGCTCCTTGCCCAAGAAGTGGTCGATGCGCAGGATCTGCCACTCCTGGAGCAGCTTGCGCAGTTCGGCGTTGAGCGCTTTCGCAGAGGCCAGGTCGTGCCCGAAGGGCTTCTCCACCACGACGCGGGCCCGCTCGGTCAGGCCAACGGCACTCAGTCCTTCCACCACCCTCCCGAACAGCGAGGGAGGGACCTCGAGGTAGAAGACGGGGTCGTGGCGACCCTTGATCGCCGCCGCCACCTTGGCATAGGTGTCAGGGTTGTCGTAGTCGCCCGAGACCATCGAGAGGCGGGCGGCCAAGCGGCGGAACACCTCCTCGTCGACGGCCTCGCCGGAATCCTCGATGGCCTGGCGGGCATGCTCGCGGAGCTCGTCGTCGGACCACTCGCTGCGCGCCACACCGACGATGGGGCAGGGGATCATGTCCCGGGCCTCGAGCCGGTAGAGGGCGCGGAATGTCATCTTCTTGGCCAGGTCGCCCGTGATGCCGAAGATCACCAGCACGTCTGCTGTCGTCATGGTGCTGTCAGCCATGTCGTCCCCTTTCTTCTTCATGGTGGCGCTGCGTGCGGCGTCTGCGCCCCGCAGCCTGTCAGAATCGACGCCGTCCATCGTTGTCGGGCGCGCCGGCGCCCTCGTGAGCACGGAGACGCAGTGGCGTGAACGCCGAGAGGGAGAAGCAGGTCGCTGCGGAGGCCGCGGCCGCGTTGGTGGAGTCCGCCATGACCGTGGGCCTGGGCACCGGCACGACCGTCGCGTACCTCCTTCCTGCGCTCGCGGCGCGGTCCCTCGACATCCGCTGCGCGGCCACCTCGCCACGCACTGAAGAGGCGGCGCGCGCGTTGGGGCTGCGCGTCGAGCCCTTCGCGGAGATCGACCGCTTCGACATGGCCATCGACGGCGCCGACCAGATCGCGCCGGACGGGTGGCTGGTCAAAGGCGGTGGAGGCGCCCACACCCGGGAGAAGATCGTCGCCGACGCGGCGGACCGCTTCATCGTGATCGCCGACTCCACCAAGCCGGTGGCGGCACTCCATGCCCCCGTCCCCCTCGAACTGCTGAGCTTCGGACTGCGCGCCACGTTGCGCCACCTGGGCGCGGCCACGCTGCGCGACGTTCCCCACAGCCCCGACGGCGGCCTCATCGCCGACTACACCGGGCCGGTCGACGACCCGCGCGCGCTGGCGGCACACCTGGCGGCGACGCCGGGTGTCGTCGAGCATGGCCTCTTCCCGCCCGAGATGGTGACGACTGTGCTCGTCGGGCGGGGCGAGTCGGTCGAGCGGAGCGACGTCGCGCCCTGAAGACGCCGCACGGGGCCGCGCCTCAGAGCGCGGCCTGGTCGGCCAGGACCAGCGAGGCCGCCGCCTCGACCCGACCGGCCGGGATGGAGGTGTCGCCGGCCAGCAGTTGGCTGAGCGGCACCTTCTTGTCTTCACCGGTGATGAGCCAGAGGATCTGGCGGGCCCGCGCCAGCGCCGGGTAGGTCAGGGTCATGCGCACCCGCCCCTGGTACGGCCGGGTCAGGGCGACCAGCCGGTCGGTGACAGAGAGGACCGGGTCACCCGGTATCAGCGACGCGGTGTGGCCGTCGGGCCCGAGCCCGAGGTGGACGAGGTCGAAATGCTCGGGCAGCGAGGCGGCATAGCTCGCCGCGGCGGCCTCGAGGTCCGGCTCCTCGACGCCCATGGGCCGCACCGAGGCCGGTGCGCCGCCAAGGGCCTCGCGCAGATGGTGCAGGTTGCGATCGGGGTCGTCCGCCGGCGCCACCCGCTCGTCCACCTGGTACACGACGACCGACGACCACGGCACGTCCTCG
This sequence comes from uncultured Acidimicrobiaceae bacterium, assembly GCA_963725895.1. GTDB lineage: Bacteria > Actinomycetota > Acidimicrobiia > Acidimicrobiales > RAAP-2 > Bog-473. The sequence goes on from CAVSAJ010000001.1 coordinate 1,973,447, forward strand.
TTGGCCAGCTCGGCGAACATGGCCCACGGCGTGTGTCCCCCGCTCACCGCGAAGTGGAAGCTTCCGCGCTCGCTGACGGAGCCACGCGCCGCGCCGGCCACGAAGGCGGCACCGGCGCGGGCGACCGCGTCGGGGTCGGGCTGCGCTTCGACGGTGTGCTGCACCGGCCTATGGCTTCTTCTCGGCGTGGCCGCCGAACTCGCTGCGCATCGCCGAGAGGATCTTGTCGGTGAAATCGCCCAAGCCGCGCGACTCGAAGCGCTCGTAGAGGGAGGCGGTGATGACCGCTGCTGGTACTCCCTCGTCGATGGCGGCCAACACCGTCCAGCGACCCTCGCCCGAGTCCGACACCCTCCCGGCGAAGTCGTCGAGGTCCGGGGAGGTGGCGAACGCGTCGGCCGTGAGATCGACCAGCCACGACCCGACGACCGAGCCGCGGCGCCACACCTCAGCCACCTCACCCACGTCGATGTCGTACTGGTAGGCCCAGGGGTCGCGTAGTGGCGTGGTCTCGGCGTCGACCTCTTGGGTCCCCTTGCCGACGTTGGCGTGCTTGATGATGGAGAGCCCCTCGGCAATGGAGGCCATCATCCCGTACTCCACGCCGTTGTGAACCATCTTGACGAAGTGGCCGGCGCCGTTCGGCCCGCAGTGCAGATAGCCCTGCGGTGCCGTCCCACCCTTCTTCGTACGGCTGGGCGTCGGCTCCGCGCTCCCCTCGCCGGGCGCAATGGTCTTGAAGATCGGGTCGAGCCGCCCCACCACCGCGTCCTCGCCCCCGATCATCAGGCAGTAGCCCCGGTCGAGCCCCCACACGCCACCGCTGGTCCCGCAGTCGAGGTAGTGGACGTTCTCGGCCTTGAGCTGCTTGGCCCGGGTGATGTCGTCGCGGTAGTACGAGTTCCCGCCGTCGATGACAGCGTCGTCTGCGTCGAGCAGTGGCACCAGTTCGGCCAGCGTCTGGTCGACGATGGCCGCCGGGAGCATCAGCCAGATGGCGCGGGGCTTCTCGAGCGCTTGGACGAAGTCCTTCAGCGAGCCCGCGCCGGTCGCGCCTTCCGACGCCAGCTCCTTGACCACGCCAGCGTTCACGTCATAGACCACGCAGCTGTGGCCATCGCGCATCAATCTGCGCACCAGGTTCGCCCCCATACGACCGAGCCCGATCATGCCGAGTTGCATTGGTCTCTCCGTTGCCATTGTGGCCTCCTAGCCCTTCAGTGTCCGATAGCGGCGAATGAGTGCGTTGGTCGACGAGTCGTGCTGGAGCTCGGGCTCCTCGGTGCTCTCGAGTTCGGGGATGATGGCCTTCGCGAGCACCTTGCCCTAGTTCCACACCCCATTGGTCGAAGGAGTCGATGCCCCAGATGGTGCCCTGGGTGAACACGCTGTGCTCGTAGAGGGCGACCAGAGCCCCGAGCACGTGCGGGGTGAGCACTTCGGCGAGCACGACGTTGGTGGGCCGGTTCCCCTCCATGACCCGGTGGGGTACGACGGCCTCAGGCGTCCCTTCGGCCCGGACTTCCTCCTCGGTCTTGCCGAAGGCCAGCGCCTGGGCCTGGGCGAAGACGTTGGACGAGAGGATGTCGTGATGGTCGCGTAGCGGGTTGAGGCTCTTTCCGAACCCGATGAGGTCGAGAGGGATCAACTTCGTGCCCTGGTGGATCAGCTGGTAGAAGCTGTGCTGGCCGTTCGTGCCCGGTTCGCCCCAGTAGATCGCACCCGTCTGGTAGTCGACGACGATGCCAGCGAGCGTCACGTGCTTGCCATTGGACTCCATCGTGAGTTGTTGCAGGTACGCCGGGAACCGCTTCAGATACTGGTCGTAGGGCATGACGCCGACCGTCTGCGCGCCGAAGAAGTTGTTGTACCAGACGGCGAGCAGGCCCATGATGACCGGGAGATTCTGCTCGAGCGGCGCGGTGCGGAAATGCTCGTCCATCTCGTGGAAGCCGGCCAGGAGCTCGCGGAAGTGTTCCGGTCCGATGGCCACCATGGTAGAGAGTCCGATGGCCGAGTCCATGGAGTAGCGGCCACCCACCCAGTCCCAGAACCCGAACATGTTGGCGGTGTCGATCCCAAATGCAGCAACCTTCTCGGCGTTGGTGGAGACGGCGACGAAGTGCTTCGCGATCGCCGACTCGTCCCCCAGCTCGTGCACGATCCAGTCGCGGGCCGACGTCGCGTTGGTCAGCGTCTCGAGAGTTCCGAACGTCTTGGACGACACGATGAAGAGCGTCTCCTCTGCGGCGAGGTCCCTGGTCGCCTCCACGAAGTCCGTTGCGTCGACGTTCGAGACGAACCGGAAGGTGAGGTCGCGGCGCGAGTAGTGACGCAGCGCCTCGTACGCCATGACGGGGCCGAGGTCGGATCCGCCGATGCCGATGTTGACGATGTTGCGGATTGCCTTGCCCGTGTGGCCCGTCCACTCCCCTGCACGCACGCGGTTCGCGAAGGCTGCCATGCGGTCGAGCACCTCGTGCACCTCGGCGACGACGTCCACGCCATCGACGACGAGTGAGGTCCCCTTGGGCATGCGGAGAGCGACGTGGAGAACCGAGCGATTCTCTGACACGTTGATGCGGTCGCCTGCGAACATCATGTCGCGCCGCTGCTCGAGCTCGGACTCCCGGGCCAGCTGGAAGAGCAGCGACAGCGTCTCGTCTGTGACACGGTTCTTCGAGTAGTCGAGGTAGAGGCCGGCTGCCTCCGCGGTCAGGCGCTCACCGCGCGCGGGGTCGTCAGCGAACAGGTCGCGCAGGTGCCTTCCCTCGACCTTCGTGTAGTGCTCGGTAAGGGCGGCAAAGGCGGGGCGCTCCCGCAGGGGTGCCGTGGCCACTCTCTCTCTCCTCTCTGCTTCTTGGGTTTGGTCCTGAGCTCTGGCGTGTGGTTGTGGGCGCGCTCAGCCGGCCAACGCGGTGGTCTTTTCAGTGATCCGGTTGAGTAGCTCGTGCCACGAGTCGACGAACGCCGACGCCCCGTCGCGTTGGAGCGTCGCGGCCAGCTCCTTGGTGTCGATGCCCGCATCCGCGAAGCGAGCCAGCACCGCGTCGGCATCGCCCCCGTCCTCGGGCATGGGATCGCCGACGTCGCCGTGCTCGTAAAAATCCTCGAGGGTGTCGTCGGGCATGGTGTTCACGGTGAATGGCGCCGCCAGCCCGTGCACATAGAGCGTGTCGGAAGCGGCGGGGTCCTTGGTCTTGGTGCTGGCCCACAGGAGCCGTTGCATCCTCGTCCCCTCGTTCTCGAGCCGCTGCACCCTGTCGGAACGCATCAGCTCTCGATAGGCACGGTACACGTCCAGGCCCACCGCGAGGCCGAGCTTGTCCACCAGGTCGGCGGGCACCTTGGTCGCCACCGCGACATCCCAGCGCGACATGAACACCGACGCCACCGACCCCACGGCCGGGTCCAGGCCGGCCGCGACGCGGCGCTCGACGCCGTCGAGGTAAGCGCCAGCGGCCGCACGGTAGTGGTCAGCGCTGAACAAGAGCGTGACATTGACCGGGACGCCCGCCGCAATGGCCTCGGTGATGGCGGGCAGACCTTCTGGCGTGCCGGGGATCTTGATAAAGAGGTTGGGCCGCGCCGCCTTGGTGTGCAATGCCTTGGTGGCCTCCACCGTCTTGGACGTGTCATAGGCGAGAAGCGGGGAGACCTCGAGGGACACCCAGCCGTCGACACCGTCGGTGCGCTGATGGATGGGCGCAAAGAGGTCGGCGGCGCGCCGGAGGTCCTCGATGGCCAGCTCGAAAAAGAGGTCCTCACCCGAGAGCCCCGAGGTGGCCTTCTCCCGGATGGCGTCGTCGTAGTCACCCGACCCGATTGCCTTGTCGAAGATTGACGGATTCGAGGTGAGACCGGTCACCGAGTAGTCGTCGATGTAGCGAGTGAGGGTGCCACGGTCGAGCAGGCTGCGCGTGATGTTGTCGAGCCAGAGACTCTGGCCCTGTTCGTGGAGACGCTCCGTTGCCCGCATCCTTGTCCTTCCCCGGCTTCCTAGCCCGCGGCGCCCGCGGCGCCACCGGTCGCGGCGAGGCACTCGCGCGCGGCGGCGGCGACCCGGTCCGGAGTGAAGCCGAACTTGGTCAGCAACTGCTTGAGAGGCGCCGAGGCGCCGAAGGTGTGCATCCCGATGACCGTGCCGCCGTCGCCGACGTAGCGGTCCCACCCGAGGGTGGAAGCCTGCTCGACGGCGACCCGGGCGCGCACAGACGGCGGCAACACCTGGTCGCGGTAGGCCTCAGGCTGGCGGTCGAAGAGCTCCCAGCAGGGCATGCTCACGATCCGGGTCCCGATGCCCTCGGCCTCGAGCTCGGTACGGGCCTCGAGGACCAGGTGCACCTCCGAGCCGGTGGCCAGCAAGATCACATCGGGTGTCCCGCTGGCCGCCTCGGCGAGGACATAAGCGCCCTGGGCCACGCCCGTCGCCGACCCCAGACTGCTCCGGTCGAACGTGGGCAGCGCCTGGCGGGACAGGATGATGGCAACCGGCTCGTGACGAAGCGGCATCACCGCGCGCCACATCTCGACGACCTCGTTGGCGTCGCCGGGCCGGAAGACCAGAAGCCCGGGGACGGCCCGAAGCGAGACCAGCTGCTCGACGGGCTGGTGGGTCGGCCCGTCCTCGCCGACACCGATGGAGTCGTGAGTGAAGATGTGCAGGACCGGGATCTCCATGAGCGCGGAGAGCCGTATTGCGCCGCGGGCGTAGTCGGAGAAGATCAAGAATCCGGACCAAAACGGCCGCACCTTCGTCAGCGCCATGCCATTGGCCACGGCGGCCGATGCGTGCTCGCGGATGCCAAAGTGCAAATTGCGGCCCGCGTAGTCCCCGGGCTCGAAGTCGCCGGCGCCGTCGAAGGTGAGGCGGGTCTTGGTGGAGGGCGACAAATCTGCTGCGCCGCCGAGGAGCCACGGCACCTCCTCCGCCAACGCGTTGAGCACCTGGCCCGACGAGTCCCGGCTGGCAATGCCCTTCCCGTCAGGCGGGAACTCGGGCAGCGCGCGTTCCCAGCCCTCGGGCAGGTCGCGGCGCTGCATACGCGCCACCTCGTCGGCCAGTTCGGGGTACGCGGCGCCGTACTTGGTGAACAGCTCCTCCCAGACGCGGTGGGCCTCGGCGCCGCGCGTGCCGAGGCCGGCCGCAAAGGTGTCGTACACGGCATCGGGCACGAAGAAGTCCTCGTCCACCGGCATACCGAGAAACGCCTTGGTCTCCCGCACGCCCTCGACGCCGAGCGGCTCGCCGTGCGCCTTCGGCGAATCCTCGACGGGCGAGCCGTAGCCGATGTGGCTGTGCACGAGAATCAGCGTCGGCCGCTCGTGCTCGGCCTTGAAGGTGTGGAGGGCCCGAGTCGCGGCATCGAGGTCGTTGGCGTCGGCGACCGTCGTCACGTTCCAGCCGTATGCGATGAAGCGCGCCGCGGTGTCTTCGGTGAACGTGATGTCGGTGTGACCTTCGATGGTCACCCGATTCGAGTCGTAGATCCAACACAGGTTGGACAGGCCCAGGTGCCCGGCCAGCGAGGCCGCCTCCGAGGAAATCCCCTCCATCATGCAGCCGTCTCCGGCCAGCGCATACACGTCGAAGTCGAAGAGCGCCATGTCCTCACGGTTGTATCGCTGGGCCAGCCAGTCGCGGGCAATCGCCATCCCCACCGAGTTGGCCACTCCTTGGCCCAGCGGTCCGGTCGTGGCCTCGACGCCGCTCGTCCAGCGGTATTCAGGGTGCCCGGGACAGTGCGAGTCGAGCTGGCGGAAGGTCTTGAGGTCGTCACGGGTTACCGCGGCCCGGTGCAGCACTTCGTAGTCAGGGTCGACCGCCTGGACCTTCGTGAGGTGCAGCAGTGACCACAACAAGGTCGAGGCATGACCCTCGGAGAGCACGAAGCGGTCACGGTTGGGCCAGATCGGGTCAGCGGGGTCGAAGCGCAAGACCCGCTGCCACAGCGCATAGGCGACTGGTGCCACCCCCATGGGTGTACCCGGGTGGCCCGAGTTGGCCTTCTGGACCGCGTCCATACACAGACCCCGAATCGTGTTGACGGCGAGAGTGTCCGGATCCTGCATGGCGATGGGAATACCCATGACGGACCTCCGGGTCGGGGGACCTGCGTTGTCAAGTCGGAGCATACCGAGGAGGGTGCGAGCCCTCCTCGACGAGCCGCCACAGCTTCTCGAGGTCGAGGTGCTCCTCGCAGGCGTCGGCGACCACATCGATCTGACGCTCACGAACCGCGGCGAATGCGAGATCCGATGGGGACCAAGCCCGGCCGCGCCGGGCGGCGACCGAGCCAAGGAACGCGAGACGGAATGCGTCGCCCTCGAACAGGCCGTGCAGCGTGGTGCCGAGCACGAGGCCGCCTTCGTCTCGCGCCCCGGTGAGCCCGGCGGAGCTCTCCGCGCGCAACCACGGCGTGAAGCCGAGTGCCGGGGTGATGCGGCCGTGGCGGATCTCGTAGCCGTGGACCGTCTCACCCCCCGGTCCCGAGGCTGAGGCGAGCCGGATTACCTTGGCCGATTCGAACACCGTGCGCACGGGCAGCCATCCGAGGCCGCTGCACGCGGGCTCGGGTGACTCGACGCCGGCGGGGTCGTCGACTCCCTCCCCCATCATCTGGAAGCCGCCGCAGATGCCGAGGATCGTCGGCGGCGCGGGCGCCGATCGCAGCGCGTCGATGGCGGCAGCCAGCCCCGACTCGCGCAGCCAGCGCAGGTCGGCCACGGTGGCCCGCGTCCCCCCAAGTACCACCAGGTCCGGGTCACCCAGCGCACCGGCGTGGTCGACCCAGCGCACGCCCACGCCCGGCTCGGCGACGAGGGGATCGAGGTCGGTGAAGTTGGAGAGGCCGGGCAGGCGGATGGCCGCCACGTCGAGTCCGGCTGCACCGGGCGGCGACGCGCCCGGAGGGCGCGCTCCAAGGCGAGCGAGTCCTCCGCGTCGAGCTCGAGCGGCCCGAGGTAGGGCAACACCCCGAGTGTCGGGATCCCGCACCGGCTTTCGAGCTCGGCGGTGGCGCCGCCCAGCAGTGCCCGGTCGCCCCGGAACCGATTGATCACGAAACCACGGACCAGCGAGGCGAGCTCCTCGGGCATGATCGCCACGGTCCCGTACAGGTGCGCGAACACCCCACCCCGCTCGATGTCGCCGACCAGCACGGCGGGGATCCCCGCCCGCCGGGCTAGCCCGAGATTCACGATGTCGTCGCGCAGCAGATTGATCTCTGCCGGGCTGCCCGCCCCCTCGCACACGACGATGTCGAAGCGTGCCCGCAGCGACGCAAGAGCGCCGTCGACCACACCGAGCAGCGCGCCTTTCGACGCCTGGTAGTTGCCTGCCTCCAGCACGCCCGACAGGCCGCCCCATCACCACGACCTGCGAGGCGCGCTCGTCCGTCGGCTTGAGCAGCACCGGGTTCATGGCGACCTCGGGCTCGGCTCCGGCGGCGATGGCCTGGAGCCATTGCGCCCGCCCTATCTCGCCACCGTCGCTCGTCACCATGGCGTTCAGCGACATGTTCTGGCCCTTGAACGGTGCCACCGTGACGCCCCGTCGGGCGAGCAATCGGCACAACCCGGTCACCACCGTGGATTTACCGGCGTCGGAGGTGGTCCCGCAGACCAGGAACGCCCCGTGCACAGCGGTGTTCTACACCGGCGAGGACCCGGGGGCGCGGCGCGGGTCGGTAGACGCGGGTAGTGAGCCACTTGACGGACGGCGTGGCAGTGCACAACCTGTGGGCCGACACACTTCGGTTGCTCGCCAGGGACGCGGGCCGAAACCTGACAGGTGGAGTGCGTGGACGCAAGACCGAAGGTGGCTGCCGGGGGGCAGCCAGGGCCCGAGCCCAGCCATCGGTCACCTCTGGGACGTCCGTCGCAGTGCCACGGAGGCGACGACAAGGGAGGTAGAGCGGTGGCGATCGCCGAGGATCTCGCGATCATTCACGACCCGACGGTGGAGGACCCCTTCACCGTCGAGCAACACGGGATCGACTACATCCCGATCAGCGAACGCTGGGCGAGCCCGAAGGACATCTTCGGCATGTGGGCCGGCGCCAGCGTCCAGGTGGAGTACTTCCTCTACGGCGCCATCTTGATGACCTTCGGGTTCACCTTCGCCCAGGCGCTCTCGCTGATCATCATCGGCAACCTCTCGTTCTTGTTGCTCGGACTGTGTTCGCTGCAGGGGCCCGACGCCGGCACGTCCGTGTTCGCCATCAACCGGGCCGCCTTCGGTCCGAACGGGTCGCGGCCCATTTCGTTCTTCAACTGGCTCACACAGATCGGCTTCGAGGTGGAGGGGCTCATCCTCATCGTGGGCGCCGGCCTCGTGCTCATGGTCAAGGGCGGCTTCGCCCCAGGCGACCCGGCCAAGGTGATCTTGGTGATCCTGGCCGTTTTGATTCAGGGGATACTCCCGTTCCTCGGACACGCTGCCATCGTCAAGACGCTGCGCCTCCTCATCGTCCCCTTCGTCGTCCTCTTCACGGTGCTGCTCGGCTTCGCCGTGCCGCACGCGCACTTGAACGCGGTCGCCCACGGCGCCGGCTGGCAGGTCTACTTGGCGGGCCTCGCCTTCACCATCGCATTGAGCGGCCTCGGCTGGGCCGAGTGCGGCAACGACTACACGCGTTACTGCCCGCCGGACGTCTCCAAGAAGGGCCTGGTCGGTTGGATCTTCCTCGGCACCGCGGTGCCCGAGATCCTCATCATGACGCTGGGCGCCGTGATCGGGACCTTCATCGCCGACATCGGGACCGGCTCGGGGGGCCTGCTGCCGTTCGCTCACCAGGGCTTCATCCCCGCCTGGTTCGTCGTGGTCTTCTTGTTGTTCGCCATCGTGCAGCTCTTCGCCATCAACAGCCTCGACTTGTACTCCTCTGGCGTCACGCTCCAGGCCATCGGCGTACCAGTGAAGCGCTACCAGGCGGTCTTGGTCGACTGCGTGATCGCGGTCGTCGTCACCATGTACGCCATCTTCAGCTCCTCATTCACTACGTACCTCGAGGACTTCGTCGATGTCGTCATCGTGTGGATCGCACCCTGGGTCGCCATCTTCCTGGTCGACTGGGCGTTGCGCGGCTTCCGATACGTGCCGAGCGAGCTGCAAAACGTGGGACCGACGTCGCTGTACTGGAATTCGGGCGGGATATTCTGGCCGGCGATCTTCGCCCAGCTGATCGGGATGTTCGCGGCGATCTCCGCGCTGTCAGCAACGTTCCACCTGCCCCACTGGCTCAACGAGGTCACCTACCACAACCAGGGTGCGGACTTCAGCGTCTTCATGGGGATGGCCGTCGCAGGCGTCGTGTACTACCTGCTGGCGCACACGTCGGTCGCCTCGCAGAAGGTAAAGCAGCTGGAGCTGTTGCGAGAGGAGGGGTTGGTGCCGGCGTGAGCTAGCTGTATGCAGTGGCGAGCCCTGCTGGGTGGTGAGCCCTGTCAGGCGAGCTCTGTCTGCCTGTATTAGAGCCTTCGTTTATTCATGCAATGCTCATTGCAATAGTGACCGACACTCCAGGCGTGCGGGATTTCCGAAGGATGCAATACCGGGCTGAGGTCACTCCCCGTCCTGAGGGCTGAGGTCAGTCCCAATCCTCGGCCAGGCCGCCCGCCCCGTCGGGGTGGAACAAGGGCATGGCGCCCAGGCTCCGGACGAGATCGGCGTCCTCGCCGAGGGCCCGCCGCCAGGCGCCTCCCTCGGTCATGAGCGTGCCCACCACGACCGGCTCGGCATCCATGCGCCGCACGAGCCGCAGGGCAGCCGACAGCGAGGCACCGGTCGACACCACATCGTCGACGATCGCGACGCGCTTGGCGCGCACGGCGTCGACCCGGGCCGGATCCATCCGAAGGCGCTGGGGCTTGTCGGTGGTAATGGAGAACACCGACTCGGACCACGACTCGCCGAGGTGGATCTTCGGGGTCTTGTGCAAGATCACGTAGTCGTCGAGCCCGAGAGCGCGGCTGGCCTCGATGGCCAATGGGATGCCCATGGTCGCGACCGAGACGACGATCTCGGGCTCGGCAGGGCGCATCAGCTCGGCCAGCTCGCACCCGGCGGTCTGGGCGAAAGACACACCCATGTCCACCATGATGAGCAGCGCGATGGTCAGCTCGTCGTTGAGGGGGACGAGAGGGAGCTCGACCTCCTGGCTCCCCACCGTGGTCGTGTAGGTACGATCGGCGGTCGTGGACATGACTCTCCCCTCCGAGCATAGGTCCCTCGTCGAGGCACTCGACGAGGGACTGCTGGCGCGCATGCTCGAGGTCGCCGTCGCAGAGGCTCGCCACGGCCTCGCCGAGGGCGGCATCCCGATTGGCGCCGCGCTGTTCCACGAGGACGGGACACTGCTCGGGCGCGGACACAACCGCCGGGTCCAAGACGGCGACCCCTCGATGCACGCGGAGACGGCCGCGTTCCGCGCCGCCGGTCGGCGCCGCCACTACGCCGACTGCGTCATGGTCACCACGCTCTCGCCCTGCTGGTACTGCAGCGGGCTGCTGCGCCAGTTCGGCATCGGCACGGTCGTGATCGGCGAGGCGCGCAACTTCGAGGGCGGCCACGCCTGGGTGGCTGAGCACGGCTGCCGGGTCGTGTTGCTCGAGGACCCCGACTGCATCACGCTCCTCGGCGACTTCATCGCCGCCAACCACGAGCTCTGGCACGAGGACATCGGGCTGTAGGGCGGAAGCGGCTCCGATCTGGCCGCCACCTGGCGGTCTGGCGGCCTCAGTCCGGCGGACCATAGAGGCGGTCGCCGGCATCACCGAGGCCGGGCACGATGTATCCCGCCTCGTTCAACTCGGCGTCGACGGCCGCACACCAGACGCGAATGTCAGGATGGACGGCGCCGAAGGCGACAAGACCCGGCGCCGAGGCGATGATGCAGAGCGCGACCACCTCGGCCGCGCCGCGCTCGACCACCAAACTGCACACCTGCAGCAGCGATCCGCCCGTCGCCAGCATGGGGTCGCAGACGATGACCCGCCTGCCGCGCAGGTCACGGGGCAGGCGGTTGAGATAGACGTCGGAGCGCAGGGTCTCGTCGTCGCGGCGCAGCCCGACGTGCGCCACCTCGGTGCGCGGCACGATCTGCTGGATCGCCTGCACCATGCCGAGCCCCGCTCGCAGGATGGGGACCAGCAACACGACCTCGGCGACCCGCTGCACCGTGGTCCCGAGCGCCACCGGTGTATCGACCGACACCTCGGCCGTACCCAGATCTCGTAGCGACTCGTAGGCGAGAAGGCTCGACACCTCCGAGACCAACTGGCGGAAGGTGTCGCCGTCGGTGGTGCGGTCTCGCAGCTGCGCGACGCGATGCGCCAGGACGGGATGGTCGACGACGGTTACGGACGCAGGCATGTCAGACGCACACCCTGGTGCGCCGCCGTACACGACGTCAAGGTTTTGGGCGCTAGACATCCCCGTCAGCCGAACTGCCCGGGCTCGTAGCTGCCTGCAGGCTGCTGGATGATCACGTTCATCCGGTTGTAGGTGTTGATGAGGGCAATGAGGCACACCAGCGCGGCCAGCTGCTCCTCGTCGTAGTGCTTGACGGCGTTCTGCCACACCTCGTGGGGGACGCCGCCGGCGGCGTCGGCGATGCGCGTCCCCTGCTCCGCGAGCTCGAGCGCGGCCCGTTCGGCCTCCGTGAAGACTGTCGCCTCGCGCCACGCTGCCACCAGGTTCAGCCGCACCGCGGTCTCCCCCTTGTGGGCGGCGTCCTTGGTGTGCATGTCGGTGCAGAATCCACAGCCGTTGATCTGGCTCGCCCTGATCTTCACCAGTTCCTGCGTCGCAGCCGGCAGGCTCGATTCGGTCACCACCGCGCTTGCTGAGTTGACGTACTTGATGACCTTCATGAGGGCCGGATTGCTGTAGCCGTCGAGTCGGGCTTCCATGGGGCCTCCTTCGTTCAGTGGGTTTCCGAACATGTAGACACCTCCCTGCCGCGAAATGTGACAGCATCCGGACGGCGGTACAGGGGAGCCATCACCTGAAAGTGCGCTTTTCCGTGCGTCGGTGGGTACGGCGTACTAAAGAGGGTGCAGTGCACGGAACGGTGCAGTCGACGACAGACGGTGCCCCGAGCCGCCGTGCTCGAGACCGACGGGGGGGACCTCTCGACCCGCGCCTCCTGCGCACTGCCCGGTCCACCCGGCGCTTTCTCGTGCTTGCCGTCGCGATCGGCGGTGCGACAGCGGTGCTGCTGATCGCCCAGGCGTGGCTCATCGCGACCGTGGTCGCCGGCGCCTTCGTCGAACACCGCACTGCGGGGTCGCTGCGGACACCCCTGATCGCGCTGGCTCTCGTCGTTGTCGGCCGGGCCGTGCTGGCGTGGGCGGCGGAGCGCGCCGCACACCGGGCCGCCGCGTCGGCCAAGTCTGAGCTACGCCTGGCCGCCACAGAGCACATCGCTGCCCTCGGGCCCGCCGGCCTCGACGGGCGCGAAACCGGTGAACTCGGGGTCCTGCTCACTACCGGCATCGACGCCCTGGACGGCTACTTCTCGCGTTACCTGCCCCAGCTCTTTCTCGCCGTGATCGTCCCGGTGACAATCATCGCCGTGGTGGCCGGCGCCGACTGGATCTCGGCCGCCCTCATCGCGGTGACCGTGCCCCTGATCCCGGTGTTCATGGGCCTGGTGGGCCTGACCACACGGGACCGCACGGCCGCACGTATGCAGTCGCTCCAGCGCCTGGCCGGACATTTCCTCGATGTGGTCGCCGGCCTCCCTACCTTGAAGGTCTTCGGCCGCGCCAAGGCCCAGGCCCGGGCCATCGCCGAGGTCACCGACCGTTACCGGACCACCACGCTGGCAACGCTCCGGCTGACCTTCCTTTCATCGCTCATCCTCGAGCTACTGGCAACCGTCTCGGTGGCCCTCGTCGCGGTGGCCGTCGGCCTGCGGCTGCTCGATGCACACATGAACTTCCACGCCGCCCTCTTCGTGCTCGTCTTGGCACCCGAGGCCTATCTGCCCCTGCGTGCCCTCGGCGCCAACTTCCACGCCAGCGCCGACGGGATGAAAGCGGCCGAGCAGGTGTTCGAGCTGCTCGAGACACCGGTCAGCGAGGGGGTGGGGGGCTCGGTCCGGCCGCAGGACACTGGCATCCGCATCACCGGGCTCGAGGTCAACTACCCGGGCCGACGCATTCCGGCCCTGCACCGCGCCGCCCTCGTGGTCGAACCGGGCGAGATCGTGGCGCTTGCCGGTCCCAGCGGCTGCGGCAAGTCCACTCTCCTCGACGTCGTCCTCGGACTGCGCCGCCCCGGTTCGGGCCAGGTCCAGCTCGGCGGGGTGGACATGCGCGACCTCGACATCGACGCCTGGCGGGCCGGCATCGGCTGGGTGCCCCAACGGCCGCACCTCTTCGCCCGTTCCGTGGCAGAGAACGTCCGTGTCGGGCGACCCGGCGCCAGTGATGCCCAGGTCGCGGCCGCGCTGGAGGCGGCCGGACTGGCATCGGTCGTACGGCGCCTCCCCGACGGCGCCGACACCCGGCTCGGTGACGGCGGAACCGGCTTGTCGCTGGGGGAGCGCCAGCGTCTCGCCCTGGCCCGCGCCTTCGTGCGCGACGCGGCGCTTCTCGTCCTCGACGAGCCAACGGCGAGCCTTGACGCCGAGACCGAGGCCGACGTGCTCGACGCCGTACGCCGTCTGACCGAGGGCCGCACCGCGTTGATCGTCGCACACCGCCCCGCGCTCGCGGCCCTGGCCGACCGCGTCGTACTCCTCGAACTGCCGGCGGTTGCGGCGTGACCGCGTCCGTCTACGAGCCCGCGGCGGACCGCCCCGCCACGGTCGGGCGCACACTCGGCGTCGCTGGCGTCGCCCGCGCCCGGCTGGCGCAGGCCTCTCTGCTCGGGGCCGGCGCCATCGGGGCGTCGATCGCGTTGATGGGCACCTCGGCCTGGCTCATCTCGCGCGCGGCCCTGCACCCCTCCGAGGCTTCCTTGACCCTGGCCATCGTCGGCGTCCAGGTCTTCGGGCTCTCGCGCGGCTTCCTCCGCTACGGCGAACGGCTCGTCGGGCACGACGCTGCCCTTCGGGTGCTGGCTGACCTGCGCGTCCGTGTCTACGGTCGGCTCGAGGCGATCGCCCCGGCCGGCCTTCCTCTCTTTCGCCGCGGTGACCTCGTGTCCCGGGTCGTCGACGACGTCGACTCGCTGCAGGACGTCGTGCTCCGGGTCATCCAGCCCTTCGCCGTGGCCAGCCTGGTCGGGGCGGGCACCGTCGCCGTCATGTGGATGCTGCTCCCAGGCGCCGGTGCCGTGCTGCTAGTAGCCCTCTTGGTCTCGGCCACCGTGGTGCCCTGGCTCACTGGTCGTTTGGCCAAGCGGGAGGAGTCGAAGCAGGCGTCGGCCCGAGGCGAGTTGGGCGCGGCGGTGGTCGACCTCATAGAGGGCGCCCCCGAGCTGACGGTCATGGGAGGCACCGGGGAGCAGGTGGAACGGATCACGCTGGCGGATCGCCGTTTGCGGGCGACGGCCCGCCAGGGCGCGGGTACGACAGGCATCGGGCTCGGCCTGACCACCGCACTCGCCGGGCTAGCCAGCTGGGGTGCACTGGCCCTCGGGGTGCGCGCCACCAACGGCGGCCATCTCGACGGCGCCCTGCTGGCCGTACTCGCGCTCGTCCCGCTCGCCGCCTTCGAGCTGGTAGCCCCGCTACCCGCGGCCACCCAGGCGCTGCAGCGCTCGCGCACGGCGGCCGGCCGCGTGTTCGCCACGACGGACGCCCCGGCACCTGTCTCCGAGCCCGACGCCCCGCTGCGGCTGCCCGGCGCGGTGCCTGGGCCACACACGCTTCGCCTGCGCTCCGTCTGGGCCGGCTACCCCGGCACCGACCGGCCGGTCTTGCGGGGGGTGGATCTCGAGCTCGCCCCCGGACGCCGGGTGGCATTGGTCGGACCGAGTGGGGCCGGCAAGTCGACGCTGGCGGACGTCCTGGTGCGCTTCTTGCCCGTGGACGGCGGCGAGGCGACCCTCGACGGCGTTCCGCTCGACCGGCTCGCCTCCGACGACGTGCGCCGGGTGGTCGGGCTGGTCGAGCAGAGCCCGCACCTCTTCGCCACGACCCTGGCTGAGAACTTGCGGGTGGGCCGGCGCTCGGCCGGCGATGACGAGCTGGCGGACGTGCTGGTCCGGGTCGGCCTGGGCGACTGGCTCGCCGGGCTGCCTACCGGCCTGGCCACCCGCGTCGGACCGGCGGGTGCCCGCCTCTCGGGCGGGCAGCGCCAACGCGTGGCCGTGGCGCGCGCCCTCTTGGCCGACTTCTCCATCCTCATCCTCGACGAGCCGGCCGAGCACCTCGACCCCGCGGCCGCGGACTCCCTCACCGCCGACCTGCTCGCCCTCACCGAGGGCCGCTCGACCCTCTTCATCACCCACCGCCTGTCGGGCCTGGACCAGGTCGACGAGATCATTGTGCTCGACGAGGGACGCGTGCTCGAACGTGGCACCCACGCCGACCTCGTGACCACCGGCGGCCGCTACGCCGGGCTGTGGTGGGACGAGTTGATGGACGACCCTTGCACGCACGAGCGGTCGACGCTCAGGGCCGCCCTCGATGAACCAGTTCTTAACGAAGGGAGCGACACCCCGTGAGCCTGGACCTCGCACGCTGGCAATTCGCCAGCACCAGCATCTACCACTTCCTCTTCGTCCCCGTGACCATCGGGCTGGCGTTCCTTGTGGCGCTCTTGGAGACGGCGTGGTACCGCAATGGCGACGACATCTACCGCCGCCTGGCTCGCTTCTTCGGCTCGTTGCTGCTGATCAACGTGGCGGTCGGCGTGGTGACCGGGCTGATTCAAGAGTTCGAGTTCGGCATGAACTGGTCCGCCTACTCGCGCCTCGTCGGCAACGTCTTCGGCGGACCACTGGCCATGGAGGGGCTGGTCGCCTTCTTCTTGGAGTCCACGTTCCTCGGCATCTGGATCTTCGGGTGGAACCGCCTGTCGAAGAAGGCACACCTGACGTGCATCTGGCTGGTGACGGCGGGCACGATGCTCTCCGCCGCCTTCATCATGGCGGCCAACTCGTGGATGCAGCACCCCGTGGGTTACACGACCAACAACAGCACCCACCAGCCCCAGCTCAACAACATCTGGGCGCTGTTCACGAATCCCGTCTTCCTGTGGGGCTACACCCACGTGGTCCTCGCCTCGCTCGTCACCGGGGCAGTGATCATGCTGGCTGTCTCGGCCTGGCACCTCTACCGGAAGAACCAGGTCGAGGCGTTCCGCCGCACCGCCGTCATCTCGCTCGTGGTCTTGTTGCCCACCATCGCCTTGAACCTCTTTATCGGCAGCGAGCTCGGCGTCGTCGAGGGCACCTACCAACCGATGAAGATCGCCGCCGCCGAGGCGCTTTGGACCACCTGCGACAGCCACTGCCCGTTCTCGCTCTTTCAGATCGGCGGCGGTAACAACGACGAGACCCCCACCCAGATCTTCGAGGTCCCCGACCTGCTGTCCATCCTGGCCACCAACCACCCCGACGGCACCGTGCAGGGGCTCAACAACCTGAACGCGGAGTACCAGAAGGAGTACGGGCCGGGAAATTACATCCCCAACGTCTTCATCCAATACTGGTCGATGCGGGTCATGGCCTACCTGGGCTCGCTGGTCTTCGTCTTCGCGTTGTGGGGGGCCTGGCTCCTCTACCGCCACAAGCTCGATCGCGCCAGGTGGTTCCTGCGCATCGCGCCCTGGGTGGTGATCCTGCCGTTCCTGATCAACACGTGCGGCTGGATGCTCACCGAGAACGGACGACAGCCCTGGATCGTCCAGGGCCTCATGTTGACCAAGAACGGTGTGTCCTCCTCGGTCTCGGCGACCGACCTCTGGATCTCGCTCGTGGTCTTCTACCTGATCTACGCCGTGCTCGGGGTGGCGGCCACCTGGCTGATGATCCGCTACGGCCGCCGCTCGATCGGTGACGACCCGCTGGCCAAGCTCACCTCGGAGGGAGAGAGCCCCGGAGGGACAGGCACGGGCGCGGGCACCACCACAGCCCCTGACGCTGAGCTCGACTCGTCCCACGAGGACGAGGACGACTTGGCCCTCGTCTACTAGGAGGTCGACATGGGAGGATTCAATCTCGGAGATCTCTGGTTCGTCATCGCTGCCATCTTCTGGGCCGGCTTCTTCGTGCTGGAGGGATTCGACTTCGGGGTCGGCATGCTGCACTCGTTCATCGGGCGCAACGACCTGGAGCGCCGCGTGATCGTCAACACGATCGGACCAGTCTGGGACGGCAATGAGGTGTGGCTGATCGTGGCCGGGGCGATCCTGTTCTCCGCCTTCCCGGGCTGGTACGCCACCATGTTCTCGAGCCTCTACCTCGCAGTCGTGATCCTGCTGGCTGCCCTGATGGCCCGCGGCGTCTCCTTCGAGTACCAGCGCAAGTTCGACGACCCCCGCTGGCGCAGCGCCTGGCAGTGGGCCCTGACGATCGGGAGCGCCCTCATCCCGTTCCTCCTGGGGGTGGCCCTGGGCGACCTGCTCCACGGACTACCCATCAACAGCGCCCACGAGTTCACCGGCAACTTCTTCGACCTCCTCACGCCGTTCGGCCTGTGGTCGGGGCTGACCCTGCTGGTGCTCTCGCTGCTCATGGGAGCCACCTACCTGACCTTGAAGACGACCGGTGAACTCCACGAGAGGGCGCAGAAGGTGTCGGCCGCCATCGGCGCGGTGGCCATTGTGGTCACGTTCGGCTTCATGACCTGGATCCACGTCGGCCTCAGCACCGGCTTCGTGCCCAAGCCCATCGAGGCCCTGGGCCTCATGGCCGTCATCGGCGCCGCGTGGGCCGCGCAGGCCAAGGCGGAGGGTTGGGCCTTCACCGCGGCCGCCATCGGCATGGCCGGGACAGTTTGGGCGCTCTTCAGCGAGCTCTACCCCAGGGTGATGATCTCGAGCACCAACGCCGGCTACGACCTGACGATCAAGAACACGGCGAGCCCCCCGTACTCCTTGAAGGTGATGACGGTGGTGGCGGTCGTCGTCTTTCCGATCGTGCTCATCTACCAGGCGTGGGGCTACCACGTCTTCCGCAAGCGCCTCTCGATGCCGCGAGTGGGCGGCGACGACGAGGAAACGAAGGCCTCTGCCGTAGCGCGTGCCGGGGACACGACCCCCGCGGAGAGTTCTTAAGGAAAACCGGTGACGACTGCCTTGTTGGGTGATGAGTCGCCCGGTCAGAGGCCTGGGCTGCTCTGCATGATCCCGCCGTCGGCGAAGATGGTCGTCGCCGTGATGTAGCTGGCGCCGTCACTGGCCAGGAAGGCAACCACCGACGCGATCTCCTCGGGCTCGGCCATGCGGCCGATCGGGATGGCGCTGTTCAGCTTGGCCAGAGCGGCGGGGTCGTTGATCGTCTGTGCATTGATCGGCGTGTTCACGGCGCCGGGCCCGACACCGACGACGCAGATGTTGTGGGGGGCCAGCTCCACGCCCGCGGTCCTGGTCAGCATGCGCATGCCCCCCTTGGAGAGGCAGTACGCCGTGTTGTTCGGCATCGGCCAGTCCTCATGGACCGACGTCATGTTGATGATGCGGCCCCCGCCACCCTGGGCGATCATCTGCTTGGCCGCCAGCTGGGTGCCGAAAAACGCGCTCTTGAGGTTCACCGCGATGACCTTCTCGAACTGCCCCTCGGTGGTGTCGAGCACCGAGGTGCGCGTCTCGATGCCAGCGTTGTTGACCATGACGTCGAGGCGGCCGTATGTGGAGACGGCCGTGTCGATCATGCGCTGTAGGTCCTCGATCTTGGAGACGTCCGCCTCGACCCCGACCGCCGTGTCGCCGAGGCTGGCGATCTTGCGCTCGAGCTCCTCCTCTGCCTCCTCGTTGGCGACGAAGTCGATGACGACCTTGGCTCCCTGCTCGACCAGGGCCAGAACCACCGCCGCACCGATCCCGGTGTTCCCACCGGTGACAATTGCGACTTTGCCCTCCAGCTCCTCTGCCATGGCATACCCCTCCGTGCGCCCGGAGTGGGCGCGGTCTCGAGCGATGTCACACACGCTATCGAGCCGTTCGGCCTAGGAGGAGCCCGAGGTTTCTCACGGGTTCTCCGGCGTGAGCCGTCGCCTGCGCGTGCCGTTGCCTGAAGGTCACCGCGGCAGTGACAGTTCACTCGCACGTCACCCGAGCCGGGAACATGACCCTTGAGGTGCGCACCCCTGTTCCCTAGCATCGGAGGGGTGACCGAGGACATCGCGGCGGAACGTCAGGAAGAAATCTTTCCCCCCATCGCCGACTACGGGTTCATCTCGGACTGCGAGAACAGCTGTCTCGTGGCTCCGGACGGCTCCGTCGAGTGGCTGTGCCTTCCGCGGCCGGACTCACCGAGCGTCTTCGGCGCCCTCCTGGACCGCACCGCCGGCAACTTCCGGTTCGGTCCCACCGGCACTCTCGTCCCTCACCAACGACGCTACCTGCCGGGGACGATGGTGCTGGAGACGACCTGGCATACCCCGACGGGCTGGCTGCTCGTCCAGGACCTGCTCGTGGTACAGCCCGTGACGGACGGGACCCGGCGACCGGACTATCGCCGGTCCCCGGGCGACGCGGCGGCCACCGGGACCCTCCTGCGTCTGGCCACCTGCATCGAGGGCCACGTCGAGGTGGTGGCCAATGTGGTCCCCATATTCGAGTACGGGGTCCAGACCGGGATGTGGGACTACGAGGGGGACGGCTACGAGATAATGACGGTGCGCCCACCGGTCGGCGACCCGGTGCTCACTGTGAACTCGACCATCCGCCTCAGCGCCGTCGGGGCCCGCTGCTACGGGCGCTCGACGCTGGCGAAGGGTGAGTCGGCCTACGTCGCGTTGTCGTGGTCCGGCCACCAGCCGGCCGACCTCGACGCGGCGCGTGGCCAGCTCGCCGCAACCGTCGTCTACTGGCGGGACTGGCTGTCCAACGGCACCTTCCCCGACCACCCCTGGCGCAGCCACTTGGAGCGCAGCGCCCTGACGCTCAAGGGACTGAGCTACGCGCCAACCGGCGCGGTCATGGCGGCCGCGACGACCTCGTTGCCTGAGACGCCCGGCGGGGCGCGCAATTGGGACTACCGCTACACCTGGATCCGCGACTCGTCGTTCATGCTGCGCTCGCTCTACCGGCTCGGATTCGACTGGGAGGCCCTCGAGTACTTCGCCTTCATCATCGAGGCGCTGGCCGGTGGGAGCGGCGACTTCAGCCTGCAGATCATGTACGGCATCGACGGTCGCAAGGACCTGACCGAGCAGACTCTCGACCACCTGTCGGGCTGGCGGAACTCGCGGCCGGTGCGGGTGGGCAACGGCGCCTGGGACCAGAAACAGAACGACGTGTGGGGGATGCTCCTCGACGCGGTGGACATCCACCTGCGCGAGGGTGCGGCGCAGATCGTCAAACCGATGTGGGAGGGCCTCGCCACGATGGTGGAGGCGGCCATCGCACACGCGGGGGACCCCGACCAGGGCATCTGGGAGATCCGGGGCGATCCCGAGCACTTCACTGCCTCCAAGGTGCTCTGCTGGGTGGCCATGGACCGCGGCGCCGACATGGCCCGGATCCGCCAAGAAACCGACCGGGCCGAGGCGTGGCGCAAGGCGGCCGACGAATTGAAGGCCGAGATCCTCGACCAGGGTGTCGACTCGCGGGGCCGGTTCCGCCAGGCCTACGGCAACGAGGAGCTCGACGCCTCGCTCCTGTTGATCCCGATCCTCGACTTCCTGCCACCCGACGACGATCGGGTGCGCGCCACCGTACTGGCCATCGCGGACGAGCTGACCGAGGACGGGTTGGTCCTGCGCTACAAGGTCGACACCACGGACACGGGGTTCGAGGGCAAGGAGGGGACCTTCACCATCTGCTCGTTCTGGCTCGTGACCGCGCTGGCCATGATCGGCGAGCAGGAGCGTGCCCGCTCGCTCTGTAAGAAGCTGCTGGCCTTCGCAGGCCCGCTGCAGCTCTACGCCGAGGAGATTGATGCCGCCACCGGTGAGCACCTGGGCAACTTCCCCCAGGCCTTCACCCACCTGGCGCTCATCGACGCGGTGGGCCGGCTCATCGACGCCGAGACGGGCAACCCGCCGGTCTAGGGGCAGGGGCGGGGGCCGGACCCCACCCCTGAGTGGCCGCGCACGTGACGCGACAGCCGCTGCATCTCCCTGGGCGTTTCTGGCTCTTCGCGTGCTTCGCCGTCCTCTATGGCATCTGTGAGACGATGAACGGGAATTGGTCCGAGACGCTCATGTCGAACCGGGGCGCCTCGGCCACGACGGCTTCGCTCGCGCTCACCACGTTCTGGGTGATGGTCACGTTCGGTCGCGTTCTCTTCGCCGTGGTGCAGAGGGCGTTCCCGACTCCGCGCACATACCACCTGCTCCCCTTCGTGCTGGCCGGGCGCCTTCGTGCTCGTCGCCATCCTTCCCAAGGGGTCGACGGCGCTGGGCGTGGCGGACTTCGGCGTCGCGGGTCTCGGCTGCTCGGCGCTCCTCCCGCTCACGATCAGCTTCAGCGCAGGAGCAGCTCCTCGCCCTGTCGTCCATGGTGGCCGGCGCCATCATCGCCTTCTACCAACTGGGCTACGGGATCGCCGCCTTCGGAGCCGGGCCGCTGCAGCGTGCGGGCGTCAGCCTCTCGACAATCTTCGGCCTCACGGCGGTGTGCGCCGTCGCCATGGGCGGGCTGTCCTTCCTCCTGGCCCGGCGCCATCAGAGCGTGTCGCATCTCCACCCCCGACCCTCGCTCGCGGCCCGATGATGCCGACGCCGTACCCTGGTGGCGCAGCCGCCGTCCCTCCTCCGCTGCGAAAGGAGTCACCGTGAGCGCAACCCCTCGCCACCGCGTTGTCGTCGTCGGCGGCGGCTTCGGCGGGCTTCCCGCCACCCGACTCCTGGCGCAGTCCAAAGACATCGAGATCACGCTGATCGACCGGCGCAATCACCACCTCTTCCAGCCGCTGCTCTATCAGGTCGCCACGGGCGTCCTCTCCCCGGGGCAGATCTCGCCGGTCCTCCGCCACATGATGCGAAAACGCCGCGAACGTGCGCGTCATCCTCTCCTCTGTCACTGGGTTCGACCTCGACCGCAAGGTCGTGCACACCGCCGTCGTTGCCCGGTTCCTACGACGAGTTCCCCTACGACAGCCTGATCGTGGCCGCCGGTGCCGGGCAGTCCTACTTCGGCCACGACGAGTTCGCACTGATCGCGCCGGGCATGAAGACGATCGATGACGCCATGGAGCTACGCCGTCGTGTCTACGGCGCGCTCGAGCTGGCCGAGATCATGACGGACGAAGCACTCGAGCGCTTCTGGATGACCTTCGCCGTCGTCGGTGCCGGGCCGACCGGCGTCGAACTGGCCGGGCAGATCCGCGAGCTGGCGAGCCGCAGCCTCACCCGCGACTTCCGCACCATCGATCCCGCCTCGGTGCGCGTCATCCTGATCGACGGCGGCAAGGAACCACTGGCCACCTTCGGCGACCAGTTGTCAGGGCGGGCACGGCGCTCTCTGGAGAAGATGGGCGTCGAGCTGCAGATGGGCCTCCGGGTCATCGGCGTGGACCCCTTCGGTGTCGACACCGAGAACGCGGACAAGGAGAAGGGTCGCTTCGAATGCGGCACGACGATCTGGGCGGCGGGCGTCCAGGCGTCCACCCTCGCCGGCCTGCTGGCCGAGGCGACCGGCGCCGCGACCGACCGCGCCGGGCGGATCGAGGTCCTCCCGGACCTCACGCTGCCGGGCCACCCTGAGGTCTTCGCCGTGGGCGACATGGCCTCCCTCAACGACCTGCCGGGCGTCTGCGAGGTGGCCATGCAGGGCGGCCTCCACGCGGCCAACACCATCAAGCGCCGTCTGAAAGGGAAGGAGGGCGCCCCCTTCAAGTACCGCAACCTCGGGAGTGCAGCAGCCATCGGC
This sequence comes from uncultured Acidimicrobiaceae bacterium, assembly GCA_963725895.1. GTDB lineage: Bacteria > Actinomycetota > Acidimicrobiia > Acidimicrobiales > RAAP-2 > Bog-473. The sequence goes on from CAVSAJ010000001.1 coordinate 1,996,385, forward strand.
CGCTTCAAGTCGATCGTGAGCGTGCACGGCATCCGGCTCAGCGGGTTCCCGGGGTGGGTCGTGTGGTTCTTCGTCCACATCGGTTTCCTCAACGGCTTCGGGAACCGGGTCAGCACCATGTTGCGCTGGTTCAGGTCCATGGTCGGGCGGGCCCGACCCGAACGTGTATTCAGCGTCGGGCACACGGGCGGCGACTTGAGCCTGCCCGACGAGGTGAAGGCGAAGATCATGCCGCACGCGTTCCCGGTGCAAACCGACGTGCCGGGCTGGGCCGAGCATGTGGCCGGCGCGTACGCGGCGGACAAACAGGCACATGAGGCGGGAGGTAACGTCGCTCCACAGTGACCGGCGTCCAGCCGAGCGGGGGGCGGCCAACGGGCGGCGCCCGGGGCGATGCCGCTACATTGCGCCCGATGATCCTCGACCGGTTCCTCGTCACCGACCAAGTCGCCGTGATCACCGGCAGCGGGCGCGGCATCGGTGCCGCGACCGCGGTGGCGCTGGCCGAGGCGGGGGCCGACGTCGTGCTGGCTGCCCGGACCGAGGAGCAGCTGCGCGAGGTGGCGAAGAAGGTGGAGGCGGCGGGACGGCGCGCCGTCGTCGTTCCCGGCGACCTGACCGACTTCGACTTCATGGCCTCCCTCGCCGAGACGGCGACCTCGGAGTTCGGCCGCTTGGACATCGTCGTCAACAACATGGGTGGCACCATGCCGCGCCCGTTGCTCGATACGTCACCGCGCTTCTTGGAGGAAGCCTTCCGCTTCAACGTCTCGTCGGGACATGCGCTCGTGCGGGCCGCCGTGCCGCGCATGCTCGAGGGCGATCATCCTGGCGGCGCCATCATCAGCATCTCTTCGGTCATGGGGCACGTGGCCGGCCGTGGCTACCTGGGCTACGGGACGGTGAAGGGCGCGCTCGAGCAGTACACACGCCTCGCCTCGCGTGACCTGGCGCCGCGCATTCGTGTCAACGCGATCGGTGTGGGATCGACGGCGACCTCCGCCCTCGACATCGTCATGTCGAGCGACGAGCTTCGTACCGCGATGGAAGAGGCCACGCCGCTCCGGCGGCTGGGCCACGTCGACGACATCGCGTCGGCGATCTTGTACCTCGCCTCCCCCGCCGGTGCCTATGTGACGGGGAAGATCATTGAGGTCGACGGTGGCTTGCAGTCGCCCAACCTCGAGATGCCGATACCCGACCTCTGATCCCAACCGAGCGACCAAGGAGGCGGTCATGCCATACCGCGTCGTGCAATGGAGTACGGGCAACGTCGGACGCCACGCCGTCGCGGGCATCGCCGCCCATCCCGAGCTCCGGCTCGTCGGGCTCTTCGTCTCTTCCCCGGACAAGGTCGGCCACGACGCCGGCGTGCTGGCCGGGCTGGAACGCACGTTGGGTGTCACGGGCACCAGCGACGTCGACGCGCTGCTCTCGCTCGAACCGGACTGCATCGTGCACACCGCCATGGCGGACAACCGACTCTTCGAAGCGCTCGGCGACCTCGAGCGCTTTCTCGCCGCCGGCTGCAACGTCGTGTCGTCGAGTCCGGTGATGCTGCAGTACCCCGCGCCAGGCGACCCGCTGGCGGCACCGGTGATCGCCGCGGCCGAGCAGGCGGGCGTCTCCATCTTCGTCAACGGCGTCGATCCGGGTTTCGCCAACGACGTGCTCCCCCTCGTGCTCTCCGGCGTAAGCGAGCGCATCGAGGAGGTCCGCTGCTCCGAGGTGCTCAACTACAACACCTACAACCAGCCGATGGTGCTCTTCGACATCATGGGCTTCGGCCGCGACCTGCGCGACGTGCCGCTCTTGCTCAGTCCGGGCGTGCTGATCTCGGCCTGGGGCAGCGTGGTGCGCCAGATCGCCGCCGGTCTCGGGGTCGAGCTGACCGCCGTCACCGAGTGGTACGAGCGCGAGGCGGCGCCCGAGGACTTCGAGGTCGATGCCGGCACAATCAAGGCGGGGACCGCCGCTGCCTTGCATTTCGAGGTGCGTGGGATGGTGGGCGACCGGCCCGTCATCGTGCTCGAACATGTCACCCGCCTACGCGACGACCTCGGCGCGGGCTGGCCCCAGCCGGCTGGACATGGCTGCTATCGGGTCGAGATCACCGGCGAGCCCACTTACACGCTCGATCTGCAGCTGATGGGTACCGACGGGGATCACAACACGGCGGGGCTCAAGGCCACTGCCATGCGCCTGGTCAACGCGGTGCCCGCCGTCGTGCAGGCGCCGGCCGGCCTCGTGACCGCGCTCGACCTCCCGCTCGTGACGGGGCGCGGCCTGGTCGTCGCCTGACAGGCCAGGGTCGAGGCATCAACGCGCGCGGCACCCTGCGGCGTGCCCCCGTCGGGACACTCGAGCACGGTCGAGCCCGCGCACCCACAATTCTCCGTAAACCCCTGGTGTCCCCCTGTTAAGTCGGCGCCGAAGCCGGGCGACAAGACGGCGGGCCCGAAATTCAGCCGCCGGCGGGACGCGCCGGCGGCGGCGGCCTCGGGCTCAGGATCGTCGGCAGCGGCACGGTGGCCACCATCCCACCCACCACCGTGTCGCCTGCCGCCGGCGTCGACGTCAGCAGTGCGCGCGTCGCCTATGCAGGGCCCCCCGGCACCGTCTAGGTCAGGTCTATGTGGAGTCGGGTCAGCGTCAACGACGCGATGCGCCACTCGTCGCCGACTCGCGCATAGGTCTCGTGGTAATGGCCGTAGCCGTGCAGCCTGGTGCCGTCGGGCCAGACGATGACGTCCTGCAGCGCCCAGATGCCGGTGGCTGTGGCGGGCGAGGTGATGTCGATCTCGGGCATGTGACCGTGGTGCACGGTGACAGCACCGTCCAACGTTGCCTGGAGGAACTCGACGAACGCATCGGCGCCCGTGGCGATCCCGCCGCCCGAGGCCGTGGTGTCAACGACGACGTCGGCGGTAAAGACCCGGCGCATGCCCGCCCAGTCCTTGGTGTCCATCGTGCGGAAGTAGCGGGCCTTCAGCTGTTTGATCGCTTCGACGTCGTCCACTCGCCTGGTCCCTCGCTACGCGCTCAGGAATAGCGCGCGGCCGGTGTCCCGGGTGGGTGGTGGGTGCCGGGAACCGCATCGGGGTTCTCGACGCAGACCTCACATTCCAGCCCGTCGGGATCGCGGAAGAAAAGGCTGAGCACCGGTCCGAAGTCGGTCACGAAGTCGTCGGCCGCGCCGCGGGCCATGAGCCGTTCGCGGATCGTCTCGAACGAGTCGATCGAGGCCGCCTGCAGCGCCAGGTGGTCGAGCCGGCCGCGTCCGAACATGGGAGTCTGGCGGTCGGCTTCGGTGTTGCCCTGTATCTGGAAGACGTTGAGCTCGGCCCAGTCCCCGATCTTGATGATGGAGAGCCGTGGACCCTCGCCGTCGGGAAACTCAGAGCCGTCCCGCAGGACCTCGGCGCCGAAGACCTCTTGGTAGAAGGCGTTCAGCCGAGACGCGTCGTTCGTGATCACCGCGACGTGGTTCAGTCCCTTCAGCAACATGGCGCTTCCTCCTCGGACGATCTGGGGATGTGCTGCAGGCTACGCCCGAGGGCGGGTGGCCCGGGCAGCAGAAGTCGTGATGTCAGCCCGACTCGACGGTGACCGTGAGGACTTGGAATGCCTCAGGGGGGACGGTGCACGGAGTCGTGTCAGAAGGGGCACAGCGCACATCGAATGACGCCGTGACTGTCGCCGTACCGGCTCCGACCGCAGCAAAGACCGCCGTGGCCTTCCTGCCCGACGATCCCCAGGAGCGACCTTCGAGCACAGAGTTGTCGGAGAGGGTGGGGGGCGACGGGCTCCAACTGCCGTACCCACCCCACCGCTGACTCGAGACGAAGGTGACGCGGAGCATGGACCCGGCCTTCACGCAGACGGAGCCCGTCTGGTTGGACTCCGCGTACGACACGTCTCCGGAGGAACACGCGGCCTGATTGACCGGGGTCGTCGGGGAGGCCGGGGGGGCCGTGACGCCACTGGAGACCGTCAGGCTCACGGTCGCCCCCGGCGTGGCCGGTGCTCCTGGCGACGGGTCCGTGGCGATGACAACGCCCGCGGGAGATCGGAGACTCGGTATTCCCGAAACCACACCGGCGGTGAGGCCCGCCTGAGCGAGGGAACGGATGGCGGCCCGCTGGCTGAGGCCGACGATGTTCGGCACGACGACGCGGTGACTGCTCTGGCGATTCGCACCGTTGCGTCCGCAGGCTGCGAGCGCGACGGCGCCCGTGAGGAGCACCACCAGCAGTCCCAGCGACCGCAGCTGTCCGTGCAGCACGGTTCACTGTTTCATACGCCACCGTTGGCCGCAGCGCGCGACCGTGTCGCAGGATGCCACTGCGATGCCCTAGCGGAAGTCCCGACTGGCGGGGACGGACGTGCCCACCACGAGCGCCTCCACCCGCTCGGCGTCGAAGCTGACCGCGCCCTGCCCCTTGCGCACCCGACCCCGGATCAGCAGCACCGGCGTGTGACGGGCCACGTGCTTCCAGCGGGCCCAGGCGCCACGCGAGAAGACGACGTTGACGTGGCCGGTCTCGTCCTCGAGATTGACGAACACGGCGCCGCGCGCCGTCTCGGGGTGCTGGCGGTGCGTCACCACGCCGGCCACCGTCGCCCGGTCGCCGTCGTCGCACGCCTCGAGCGCGACCGCCGTCAGCACGCCCATGGCCTCGAGCCGCTCGCGGGCCAGGTGCATGGCGGTGCGCTCGGGGGCCAGCCCGAGCGCCCACAGGTCGTCACCCACCGCTTCGTAGAGGCTGGGCTCGGGCAGCGGCGGGGCCTCGGCACCCACCACGACACCGGGCAACCGGTCGGGCGTCCCCTGCGCGGCGGCGCCGGCGGCCCACAACAGCCGGCGCCGGGAGGCCGCGGTGCCGCGGGGCTCGCCGTCGCCGTCGGGACCGCCCTCGCCGTCGGGACCGCCCTCGCCCTCGGGGTCGAGCGCGCCGGCAGCGGCCAACGTCTCGAGCTGGGCCTGGGTCACGCCCGCCCGGCGCACCAGGTCCTCGCCGCCGCGCCAGGGGCGCCCGGCCACGACGCGCTCGGCCGGCGCCTCCCCCACCCCGCGCACCGAGGCCAGCCCGAGGCGCAGCACCGGGTCCACCGTGGCGCCCTCGAGCGACGCGCCCACGGCCGAACGGTTCACGTGCGGCCGGCGCACACCGACCCCGTGGCGCCGCGCGTCGGCCACCAGCGACTGGGGCGACCAGAAGCCCATCGGCTGGGAGTTCAGCAACCCGGCGGTGAACGCGGCCGGATAGTGCAGCTTCAACCAGGCCGAGGAGTACACGAGATGTGCGAAGGACACCGAGTGCGACTCGGGGAAGCCGAAGTTGGCGAACGCGGCCAGCGCCTCGAAGACCTGGTCGGCCACGGCGCCGGTCACCCCACGCGCGGCCATGCCGTCGTAGAGGCGTTCCCGCATCTTCTCCATGCGCGCGGCCGAGCGCTTGGCCGCCATGGCCTGGCGCAGCTCATCGGCGTCGGCCGCGCTGAATCCGGCGATGGCGACGGCCATCTCCATCAATTGCTCTTGGAAGAGCGGCACGCCGAGCGTGCGCTCGAGGATCGGCTCGAGCAACGGATGCAGGTAGGTCACCTCCTCCTCGCCGCGACGGCGGCGGATGTAGGGGTTCACCGCATGCCCTTGAATCGGACCGGGCCGGATGAGCGCCACCTCGATGGCGATGTCGTAGAAGGTGCGCGGCGCCACCCGCGGCAGCGTCCCCATCTGGGCCCGGCTCTCCACCTGGAAGACCCCGACCGTGTCGGCCCGGCACAACAGGTCGTAGACCGCGTCCTCCTGGGGCAGCTGCCCGAGGTCCACCGACACCCCGTGGAAGTCGCGCACGAGGTCGACCATGCGGTGCAGCGCCTCGAGCATGCCCAGGCCGAGCAGGTCGAACTTCACCAGGCCGATGGCGGCGCAGTCGTCCTTGTCCCACTGCAACACACTGCGCCCGGGCATGCGCCCCCACTCCACCGGGCAGACCTCGACGACGGGTCGGTCGCACAGCACCATGCCGGCCGAGTGGATGCCGAGGTGGCGCGGCCGGTCGAGCACCTCGGCCGCCAGCTCGACCACCAGCGCCGGCACGCCGCCGCCCCGCGCCTCTGACACCTCCTCCACCGCGCCGGCCGAGGAGATGCCGCGCCCGTGCCCGGCGTCGATGCCGGCCGACCACGCGTCCACCTGCTCGGGGGTGAAGCCGAACGCCTTGCCCACATCGCGCACGGCCGAGCGCGGCCGGTAGGTGATGACGTTGGCCACCTGCGCGGCATGGCGGCGGCCGTAGCGCTCGTAGACGTACTGGATCACTTCCTCGCGCCGCTCCGATTCGATGTCCACGTCGATGTCCGGCGGGCCGTCGCGCGCCGGCGAAAGGAAGCGCTCGAAGAGCAACCCGAGGTCGACGGCGTCGACGTTGGTGACACCGAGCGCGTAGCAGACGGCCGAGTTGGCCGCCGACCCACGCCCCTGGCAGTAGATGTCGAGACGCCGGCACACCTGCGCGATGTCCCACACGATGAGGAAGTAGCCGGCGAAGCCGAGCTGGCCGATCACGTCGAGCTCGTGGCGGATCTGCTTCCACGCGCCGGGCACACGCTCGGCCTCGGGCGGCCCATAGCGCGACAGGGCCCCCTCGGTCACCAGCTGGCGCAGGTAGCCCTGCTCGTCCATTCCCGCGGGCACGGGGAAGTCGGGCAGGCGCGGTGCGACGAGGCGCAGGTCGAAGGCGCAGGCGCGCCCGAGCTCCGCGGCGCGCGCAACGGTGCCGGGCCAGCGGGCGAAACGGCGCGACTGCTCGGCCGCCGAACGCAGGCAGGCCACCGGCGCCGGAGGCAGCCAGCCCTCGAGCTCGGCCAGCGGGCGGCGCGCGCGCACCGCGGCGAGCGTGGTGGCCAGGCGGTAGCCCGACTGGGTCGCGTAGTGCACGTTGTTGGTGGCCACCGCGTCCACCCCCCACTCCACGGCGAGGCGCGCCAGCGCGTCGTTGCGCGCCGTGTCGAGCGGATCTCCGTGGTCCCACAGCTCGAGCGCAACATTGGCGCGACCGAAAGACTCGACGAGACGCCCGACTTCCTTCGAGGCCGCCCGCGGCCCGGCTTCCATCAGCGCGGCGGGAACCGCCCCCTTCCGGCAGCCACTGAGCACCAGCCAGTGCCCTCCCGCGGCGCGGGCCAGTGCGTCGAGGGTGAAGATGGGCTTCCCCTTCTCCCCGCCGGCGAGGTGCGCGTCGGCCAGCACGGTGGAGAGGCGCGCGTAGCCGTCGGGGTCACGGGCGAGCACGACGAGGTGGGCGCCGGTTGGGTCGGGCTCGCCGGTGCGCAGCCCGGCCGGCGCCAGCGTCACCTCGCTGCCGAAGACGGTCGGCAGCGCAACCGCGCGCGCGGCCTCGGCGAAGCGCACCACGCCGTAGAAGCCGTGATGGTCGGTCAGGGCCAGCGCATCCAGCCCGAGCCGGTCCGCCTCGGCCACGAGCTCCTCGGGGTCGCTGCTGCCGTCGAGGAAGCTGAATCCCGAGTGCGCGTGCAGCTCGGCGTACGCCTCATCAGTCATAGAGCGCCTCGACCCACCACTGCCCCCGCTCGGTGCGCAGCAGGCGCGCCACCCCGTCCGCGGTGACCACCTGCAGCCGGGCCGTGCGCCGGCGCACCGACCACCAGCGCTCGGTCACCGGCCAGGGGCCGGCCCACGCCACCACCTGCTCCCAGGGACCGCCGTCGATGGAGAGCCGGTCGATGGCCGCGGTGAGCAACCCGCGCCCGCTCACCACCATGGCGTTCCCGTCGGCGTCAACCAGCTCGGTACGGGGCGGCGCCCGCAGCACGTCACTGGGCGCGGGCGGCGGCACCCGTCCCGGCCAGGGCGCGGCGCCGGGACGGCCGGGATCCGAACCTGCACCCACGTCCTGACCCGAGCCCGAGCCGGAGCCCGCGCCCGAGCCGGAGCCCGCGCCCGAGCGGGAGCCCGCGCCTGCGCCTGCGCCGGGACTGCCCCAGGGCACCAGCACCGACTGGCCGGCCGGATCACGCCCACCTTGCACCCGGCCCACCAGCACGGCCTCGATCCCGAGACGCTCCTGGACCTTGACGACGGCGCGCGCAGCGCGGCGGTCGGCTTCGGAGGTGCCGCCGAAGAAGCTGGGCTGCGCGGGCGGGGGCGGCGCGGCGCCGCGATCGGGATCCTCGCCGCGGGCCACCCGCAAACGGCGCTCGATGGCGCGGTCGCGCAACCCGGTCAATTCCCCGCTCTCGCCGCGGGCCACCGCGTGACAGGAGGCCGCGTCGGCGCCGAAGCGGTCCGACACGCTCGCCGCCGGTAGCGCGGCGAACTGGCCCAGGGTGGTGATCCCCAGCCGCTGCAACGTGACGGCCAGGTCGGGCCGCGCCAGCGTGGCCACCGACCAGGGGGCGAGGAAGTCCGCGGCGGTCCCGGGTGGGACGATCAGCGCAGCGCGGGCGGCCAGGACGCCGGCGAAGAGCCCGTCGGCCACACCGACACTGACGTCTTCGCCCACCCGCTCGGCCAGGAGGTCGACGACCGCCTCCTCGCCGCCGAAGAAACGGGCCGGTCCGCGTGCCGGCAGCGCGCAGACGCCGAGCCGGACAGGATGCACCCAGGGGCAGATCTCGCCCGCGTGCGACACGACACGGGCAAAGCGTCGCGCCTCGGCTCCCCTCGCCCCTTCCTCGAGAAGCTCGGGACACCAGATGACGACCAACCGTTCCACGCCTTCTTCTCCACGCCGCTCAGGCCGCCTCCGGCCCATTGCCGGGGCCGGCCCCGCCCGGCCGGCCCGCTTCCTTTTTGTCCGCCTCTTCGCCCTCTTCGTCCTCTTCGCCCTCTTCGTCGGCACCCGACGCCACCGCGCCTGTGCCGGCAGGGAGCCACAGCGAGCACTCGGTGACGTGGCCGGCGGCGCGGCGCCCGCTGATACGCACTTCGGCCCGACGGCCGCGCAGGTGGCCGTGACCCTGCCCAACCCCAACCCAGCGCCCCGCGCCCACCGAGAGCGCGAGGTCACCTCCCTCGGGCCAGGCGCCGGCGCGCCCGAGCAGGACCACCAACGCGACCTGGCGCTCGCGCGCTCGCGCGCTGAGATGGCGCGCCGCGGTCAGGCGGGCCCGGCCGGGGGGTCGCACAAGGACCGCGTCGACGCCGGAGAGAAGGTCACCGGCCGCCTCGGCCCATCCGCTTCCGGGACGGGGCACGAACACGACGCGCCGCAAGTCGAGCCCGAGCCCCGCGGCGGCGACCACGCCCGGGTCGGGCAGGCCGACGGCGGCACACCAGCTGCCGGCAGTCGACGCCGCGGCGAGAAGAGAGAGCGCCAGCGTGGTCGCCCCGTGACCCGGTGGCCCGCTCACGGTGGTGGTCGTGCCGCGCCGCAACACGCCGTCCGGGAAGAGCGGAGCCAACGGCGGCGGTACTGGCAGCGTCCGTCCGGCCACCGGCGTAATGGGACGGACCCGGTCGGCCAGCCCGGCGGGGAGCTCCCGGGTCTCCCGGGGGCGGGAAGACGGCGGGGGAACCGGTGATGAAGACAGCTCTCCCTCGGGGTGAGAAGCGAACATATGTTCGCAGACTACCGAGGCCGTGTGCGCTCTGCTCGGGGAGGCAAAGAGCCAGGTCAGATGCTGTTGTGCGGGTGTTGTGTCACCGGAAGACCGGGTAGGACACAATGCTGCCGCCATGTGTGGCCGCTTCGCCCTCTATACCCCGCCCGCCCGGATCGCCCGTTACTTCGGCGCCACCGTGGACGAGGACATCGAGTCCGAGTACGAGCCGAGCTGGAACGTCGCCCCGACCGACACGGTCCTGGGCGTCCGGGACCGGCCGCCGCGACCGGGTCCGGCGGAGGAGGGCGGTGACCCCCCCGAAGGACGACCCGAACGAATGCTGATGACGTTCCGCTGGGGCCTCGTCCCCTGGTGGTCCAAGGATGCCAAGTCGGGCAGCCGCCTCTTCAACGCGCGCAGCGAGACGGTGCCCACCAGGGCGTCGTTCCGCGAGGCGTTCCGCGAGCGGCGCATCATCGTCCCCGCCGACGGGTTCTACGAGTGGCGCAAGACGAAGACCGGTGCCAAGCAGCCGCACTACTTCACCCGCGCCGACGGCGCGCCATTGGCTTTCGCCGGCCTCGCCGAGCGCTGGCGCCCCAAGGGCGGGCCCAAGGACACCCCGTACCTGCGCAGCTGCACCATCATCACCGCACCCGCCGGCGCGGACATGGAGGGCATCCACGACCGCATGCCCGTGATCTTGGATCCCTCGACCTTCGAGCTCTGGCTCGATCCGGCCAACCAGGACACCGAGGGACTGCGCGCGCTGCTGCGGCCACCGCCGGCCGGCACGGTGGTGCACCACCAGATCGGGCCGCGCATCGGTAACGTGCGGAACAACGATCCGACACTCATCGAGTCCGTGTGAGGGACGAGTAGGGCGCCGGGGAGGATCGGTCGACACCGTCGTCGGCCGGTGCAGCAGACAGGGGCTGGGGGTCCACGTGAGGGGACGACACGTGAAGGAGCAACGATGAGCCTCGACCGCGGCGCGCTTCACCCGCCGCACCATGCTGAAGGCCGCACTGGCCACGGGGGGCGCAGCCGTGCTGGCCGAGGCCAGCCGGGGTGAGGGGGCGGGCGCCGCCGTGGCCCAACTGGCGGCCCGGACGAAACCGGCGGGGTCGGACCTCGGCGCCATTGAGCACGTCGTGTTCCTCATGCAGGAGAACCGGTCGTTCGACCACTACTACGGGACGCTGGGCGGGGTGCGCGGCTTCGACGACCACCCGCACGGCTCGCTGGGGAATTTCGCCCAGGCCTGGCCTGGGGGACGCGACAAGACGCTTCTCCCCTTCCACCTCGACTCGAAGTCGGGCATCGGCGAGTGCACCCAGGACCTCGACCACAGCTGGCCGGGGGAGCACTTGAGTTGGGACCACGGCACCAACGGGGCCTTCGTGTCGACCCACACCAGCCCCAAATTCCAGGGCCCGACCCAGGGCGAGTTCACCATGGGCTACTACGAGCGCGCCGACATCCCCTTCTATTACGCGCTGGCCGACGCCTTCACCATCTGCGACAACTACCACTGCTCGGTGCTCGGACCCACCCACCCGAACCGGCTCATGTCGCTCTCGGGCACCATCGATCCCACCGGCGCAGCGGGCGGGCCGGTGCTCATCACCAACGGATCGCCCGACGCCATCGCGAGCGTGCACTGGGACACCATGCCCGAGGTGCTCGAGGACGCCGGGGTGAGCTGGAAGGTCTACAACCCGGCGGGCACCCTCTACACCCCGCAGACCCAGCAGAAATACGGCATCCTCAGCGACGCCATCCTCCCCTACTTCAGCCAGTACCAGAATCCCTCGTCCGCCCTGTACCAGAAGGCCTTCTTGCAGCTGTACCCGAACGACTTCGTCAGCGACATCAAGTCGGGGACGCTGCCGGCGGTCAGCTGGCTCATCCCGCCGATCGGCTACGACGAGCACCCGTCGTCGCCGCCCGCTCTGGGCGAGTGGTACACGAGCCAGGTGCTCTCCGCGCTGGTGTCCAACCCCGAGGTGTGGTCCAAGACCGTCCTCTTCCACATGTACGACGAGAACGACGGCTTCTTCGACCACGTGCCGCCGCCGGTGGCACCCCATGGCACGCCCGGGGAGTACGTCACCGTCTCGCCACTGCCCGACGACGCGGACGGCCTTGCCGGGCCCGTCGGCATGGGCTTCCGCGTCCCCATGATGGTGCTCTCACCGTTCAGCCGGGGCGGTCACGTCGCGTCGCAGATCTTCGACCACACGTCGCAGCTCCGCTTCTTGGAGGAGCGCTTCGGGGTGAAGGCACCGAACATCTCGGCCTGGCGCCGCAAGACGGCGGGCGACCTCACCTCCACGCTGCACATGGGCACGGCCGACGCAACGACGCCGAACCTACCGAGCACCTCGCAGGACCAGATGGCCAACGTGATGGCGCTGGGCTGCACCGAGAGCCAGATCATCGAGGCCGACAACAACATGCCCTCGTACCCGGTGCCGGTGCACCAGTCGATGCCGACGCAAGAGCGGGTCTGAGAGCGGGGTCGAGGAGCAGATGGGCGGGCGGGTCTAGACGAGGACGACGGTGCGCCCGATGGTGCGCCGGTCCGCCATGTCTTGGAGCGCGTGGGGCAGGGCTTCGAAGGCCACCGTTCGACCCACGATCGGGCGTACGGCTCTCCGGGCGACCAGGTCGAGGATCCCCGCATGCATCCGCTGGCCGTCGGCGTGGGACGGGAAGTTGTAGCCGGTGAGCTCCTTGAGGACGGCGGGGTCGTCCGTGTAGGCGAGGCAGACGCCGGAGAGGGAAAAGTTCCCGAACAACACCGGGCGCGGCACGATTCCCTCGTCCTCGGCCTCGATCCCCGACGCGAAGCCGACAAGGAGGTGACGCCCGTTGAAGGCCATGCAGCGAAACGTCTTCGTGGTCACCTCGCCTCCGACTGTGTCGAAGGCCACGTCGACCCCGCGCCCTCCGGTCGCCTCGAGCACGGCCTCGACGAAGTCGTCCGCGACGTAGTCGATCGCGACGTCGGCACCGAGGGACCGGCAGAGGGCGACCTTCTCGGCCGACCCGGCGGTGGCAATCACCCGCGCGCCCGCCTGGGCAGCGAGCTGGACGGCCGCCGAGCCGACGCCACCTGCTGCGGCATGGATCAACACGGTGTCGGATGACTGAAGGGCGGCTCGCTCGTAGAACGCGAGCCATGAGAGGTGGAAGGGCAGGTAGAGCGCCGACGCTTCGGGGTTGGGCAACACGCTGACGGGCGGCATCTCGAAGGCCATCGCGCTCGGGGCCACCGCGAGCTCGGCATAGCCGCCGAACGCGCCGTTTGGCACGGCCACGACGCGCGTGCCGAGCCGTGCTTCCGCGCCGGCCCCGGCTCCCTCCACGGTACCCAGCACCTCCATCCCGGGGGTGTACGGCACGGGCGGCCGCACCGTCAGGTAGCGGCCCCGCACGCCGTCGACGTCGTTGAAGTTGAGCGTCGTGGCGGCGACGCGCACGAGGATCTCGTCGGGACCGGGCGCGGGCACCGGGACGTCATCGAGCTGCAGCACGGCGTCCGGCTCGCCGTACTCATGTACTCGCCAAGCCCTCATGCCGGCTCACTGGGGCAGGTTTCCGATGAGGGAAGCCCGCCGGGGATCACTTCCAACCCGCCATGACGTGTTCGAACCACCACTGCGGTGCGGCGGCCACCAAGGCAGCCATATCCCAGTAGTCGGTCCAGCGGGTGATCTGTCCGTTCACGATCTCGTGCACCGACATGACAGGGAGCGCCATCGATTCCCCGGTCGGCCACTCCCAGGATTCGATGTGCTCGGTGATGACGACGTCGTCGCCAGCAACGAGGTGTCGCCGCTCGTCGTACAGGCCCGCCAGCTTGTCCCAGGCCAGGGTCAGGCGACGGACGATCTCGTCGGGGCCACGGGCCACGTCGTCGTCAGGCGTCGTGATGTCGGTGTACTCGCCGTCGGCGGCAAACCGGGCCGCCGCCGCTGGCAGATCGGGCCGGTACAGATCGGCCCAGAAAGCCTCGATCAAGGTGCGGTTCTCGTCGGCTCGTGTCACTGGCATCTCCGTGTCTCGGTCAGGCGCGGTCTTTGTACTCGCCCGCGCCGTCGAGTGGTCGCCGACCGGTGTAGAGCGCAGTCACGAACGTGCGCTCGATCGCACCCCCGAACATGTCGTCCACCAGCGCCGCGAGCCCGTCGAGCACACGTCGCTGCTCGTCCGGGCCGAGCCGCAGCACGGTGGCGACCGAGGCGTAGAGCGCACGGAGCTGACCGGCGTCGAGGACCGTCGGCGTCTTGATGATCTCGGCTTGCACGTCCACGAAACCACCCCACTGCCGCAACTGGCCCAGCCGGCGCTCGGCATCGAGCTGGAAAGGGGGCCGATCCGGCTCCTCGAAACCAAGCGGGCGCCTCGGACCGAGGATCTCCTCGGCGGCCAGGCTGAATTCGTCGAGCGCGGTCGGGTCCTGAAAGAGCGTCCACCACAGCGCCACCGACCCCCGGGGCCGCAGTGCCCGCCCCAGCTTGGGCAGGCCCTTCTCTTGGTCGACCCAGTGGAAGCTCGTGGCGGCGACGCCAAGGTCGAACGCGCCGTCGTCGATCGCGGCGTCCTCGAACGCAGCCTCGAGGACGCCGAGGTTGCTGCCCGTCGGGGCGAGTGTGTCCCTGAGGTACGCGGCCAGGTTTGCATTGGGCTCGACCGCAACGACCGACGCGCCGGCGGCAAGGAGCTTGCGCGTGACCAGCCCGGTTCCCGGCCCGATCTCGAGGACACGCGCGCCCGCGCCGAGCCCGCACTGTTCCTCGAGTGCCGCATAGAGCGCGGAGGGGTACTGGGGCCGGCCCGCCTCGTAGACCGACGGATCGAGTCCGAAGAGTCGGCGGCCGTCCTCGCGCCGTACGACGTCCTGGGGCTCGCCGACCATCGGGCAAGCATACGAGTGACCGCGTTCGCCGGGTCCTTGTCTGGGCCGAGACGCCGTGCGGACGGCGACCGGCCTGGTCCCGTAGGGTGGGCGCGCGCAGCGCAGCACAGCGGCGCAGCACAGCACAGCACAGCACAGTTCCTGGGGGTGATCCGTGGCGTACCGAGTGATCCAATGGGCGACCGGCAACGTGGGCCGGGCGGCCATCGAAGGCGTGCTGGGCCATCCCGACCTCGAGCTGGCGGGGTGTTGGGTCCACTCCGAGGCAAAGGACGGCCAGGACGTCGGGACGCTGATCGGACAGGACCCGATCGGCATCGCGGGCACGCGTGACGTCGAGGCGCTCCTCGCGCTCGACGCGGACTGCGTCGTCTACAGCCCGATCTTCGCCGACACCGACACGGTCGTCCGGATCCTCGAGTCAGGCAAGAACCTCGTCACGCCACTCGGCTGGTTCTACCCGCCCACCGAGGAGCGGACGCAGCTCGACATCGTGTGCCACAGCGCCGGCGTGACGCTGCATGGCACCGGCATCCACCCGGGCGGCATCACCGAGCGGTTCCCGCTCATGGTGTCGGCGCTGTCTGCCTCCATCACCCGCGTCCGCGCCGAAGAGTTCTCCGACATCCGCACCTATGGCGCCCCCGACGTCATTCGAGACTGGATGCTGTTCGGCAAGACGCCCTCCGAATCGCGCAAGAGCATCATGGCCGAGGCACTCGGAGCGGGGTTCCGCCAATCGGTGCACATGGTCGCAGACGAACTCGGCTTCGACCTCGACCCCCAGCTGCGCACCACACACGAGATGGCGGTCGCCACCGCGCCCATCGAATCGCCCATCGGGCCTATTGCGGCGGGCCTGGTGGCGGCGCAGCGCTTCCGCTGGGAGGGTCTGGTGGACGGCGAGCCCGTCGTCACTGCCGCGGTCAACTGGCTCATGGGCGAAGAGAATCTCGACCCGCCCTGGCGCTTCGGACCCGACGGCGAGCACTTCGAGGTGGAGATCACCGGCGACCCCGACTGCCTGGTCTCGTTCCGCAAGCTCCATCCGGACTCCATCGCTTCAGGGCTCGAGCGAAACCGCGGCATCGTCGCGACCGCAATGCACTGCGTCAACGCGGTGCCGTATGTGTGCGAGGCCGAGCCAGGGCTGCGCACGTACCTCGAGATGCCGCTCGTGGCAGGCCGTGCTGCGGCATCCCTACGCCGCGGGCGCGCCACCGGATGATCCTCGACCGCTTCCGCCTCGATGACCGGGTGGCAATCGTCACGGGCGCCGGGCTGGGGATCGGGCGCGGTATCGCCGTCGGCCTGGCCGAAGCGGGCGCCGACGTCGTGCTCGCGGCGCGCACCGAATCCGATCTCGACGAGGTGGCAGGGTTGGTGGAGGAGGCTGGCCGGCGGGCGCTCGTGGTGCCCACCGATGTCTTGGACCTCGACCAACTCGACAGGCTCGTCGACATCTGTGTGACCACGTTCGGCCGGCTCGACATCGCGGTCAACAACGCGGGCGGTGCCATGCCCCGCGCCGCACTCGATACCAGCGCCGGCTTTCTGGAGCGGGCCTTCCACTTCAACGTGACGGCGCCCTTCACCCTGACCAAGCTGGCAGCGCGGCGGATGGTGGACACGTCCGGTGGCGGAGCGATCGTCAACATCTCCTCGCGTTCGTCGAGCTTGACCCAGACGAGCTTCGCCGCCTACGGCGCCGTGAAGGCAGCGCTCGACCGGCTCACCCAGAACATGGCGCCCGAGCTGGCGCCGCGGGTGCGCCTCAATGCGATCGACGTGGGCGGCGTCGCCACGCGCTCGCTCGAGATCGTGCTGACCGACGACGCGCTGCGGCGCCAGTTCCTGGCGGGGACGCCCATGGGCCGGGCGGGTGAGCCCGAGGACATCGCCTGCGCGGTCGTGTATCTCGTCTCGGACGCCAGCTCGTGGGTCACCGGCAAGGTGTTCGAGATCGACGGGGGCACCGAGGCGCCGGCCATGACAGTACCGGTGCCGACGTTGGAGCCCTCCGACGGAGCACCAGGATCAGCATCACGGGCTGGAGCATGAACTACAGACGATGGTCACGCGGAAAGAAGATTGTCTATTGGCTCTCGGTGGCCGGCCTGATGGCGATCGTCTGCTTCGTCGTGACAGCCAAAACCTTGACGTCGTCGTCGGCGTCACCGGTCTCGGGTGCGGATACCTCGACTTTCTCGGGCGCCGGCGGCTCGGGTCTGGGTGTCCCGCATTCCGGCGCATCGTCCCCGGACGGCCAGCCCGGCTCGGTGGGAACGAGAACGACCGTCACGACGACTCTGCGCCCGTCCCAGGGGGCGACCGAGCCATCCACCGCGCCTCCTTCGACGCTCGCCGTACCGAAGAAGACGCTGGTGGCCACCCTGAATGGCGACGTCCCCGGATCCCCAAGTCCGGGCGCCGCCCCGACCCAAACCGTCCCTGGTTCGTGGTTCGGCTACCCGAGCATTCTCCCCGTCGTCGCGACCGAACCGAACTGGCTCGACGTACGCCTGGCGCAGCGGCCCAACGAATCCACCGCCTGGATCCCCGCGTCGGACGCCCACGTGTCAGTGGACCATTTCGCCGTGGTGGTGGACCTCGCCACAATGCAGCTCAGCGTGTTCAAGCACGGCCGGCAGCTCGAAGACTTCCCGGCCGGGATCGGAAAGCCGACGAGCCCCACTCCCCCGGGCAGCTTCTTCGTCACCATGAAGGTGCCACCGCCCAGCCCGGGCTATGGACCCTTCGTCCTGGTCACCTCCGATCATTCCGACACCTTCACCGACTGGGAGGATTCCGGTGATGCCATCATCGCCATCCACGGTCCCATCGACGCGCACGACGACGCTCTCATCGGTACCACCGGAGCGGCGATCTCGAACGGCTGCGTTCGACTCCACGATGCCGACCTGGCTCAGTTGTCGAACATCCCGCCGGGCACCCCCGTCGACATCGTCGCCAACTGAACATGGCGCTCGATCCTCGTTTGTCCTGATGGATGCCCGCAGAAACCGATAGCCACCCACCCGGCAGTGGCCGCTGACGGCTGAATCCGCTCACCAGGTATGTTGGCTGACGTGACTGATCGTCCTGTGGCCCCTGATCTGGGCATCTCTGACGATGAGTTGACCGAACTCGCGTTGGCGGCTGACCCCGACGCACCCCTTTCCGAGGACGCAGTCCCTATCGGCGTCCACCTGTCCCAGTTCGGCGCGTCGTTGCCTCAGTGGTACATGCCCCCTGTCGTGAGGTCCGGGAGCCGACGGTGGAAGCTGCCGGTCGTTCTCGCCGTGGTGTTGGCCTTTGTCTTGATCGACGCGATGGGTCTCTGCAACACGTACGGCGTTCTCAGCTTCGCATAGCGCAAAGGTCGCCCTCAGGGGATCAAGACGATCTTGCCACGAGTGTGGCGTTGCTCGAGCTCGGCGAAGGCATCGCGCACCTTGTCCATCGGGTAGGTGGCGGCAATCGGAATCTCGATCTGGCCTGACACCACAAGCGCCGTCATCTCCGACAGCACGTCGGTATTCGACGCGTCGACACTTCCTTCGGTCTTTGCCCCGAGCTCTTCCGCCTTGTCGCGCGACACGATGGTCTCGATACGTTCGGGAGAGACGCCGAGGTCCACGGCGAGTTGCACGTACTCGGGACCGAAGAGGTCGATGAAGGCGTCGATGCCGTTCGGTGCTGCCGCCCTCAGGCGATCGGCGAGCCCGTCGCCGTAGGTAACGGGCGTGACGCCACGGGAGATCAGCCAGTCATGGTTGCTCTCCGACGCGATGCCGAGGACGGATGCGCCCTTTGTGACCAACAACTGCACGACGACGCAACCGACGCCGCCCGCCGCCGCAGAGACCGCCACCGTGTCACCTGGGTGCACAGCGACGGCCCGAACGGCGGCGTACGCGGTGCAGCCAACAACGTAGAGCGAGCCTGCCACCTCCCAGCTGAGCGACGGCGGCTTCACAATGAGCTGGGTGACTGGGACCGCCACGTACTCGGCGTGACTCGAGCGTCGCCACGACCAGCCCAGCACCTCGTCGCCAACGCTGAACTCGGTGACCCCCTCGCCGAGCGACGTGACGGTCCCGGCCAGGTCGCTGCCTTCCCCTGAGGGAAAGGTCGCCGGAAACCGATCGGCCAATGCGCCTGACCGGATGGCCGCCTCACCGGGGTTGATCGCGGCTGCCCGCACCTCGACCAGTACCTCACCCTCCGAGGGGCTTGGAACTTCGGTGTCGGCGATGTAGAGAACGTCGCGATCTCCGTACTCGTCGAACCGCACTGCTTTCGCCATGGCGGTCTCCTCTCTGGTGCGCACGTCCACCGACCCTCAGGTCGACAGAATCCTCAACGAAGGCTCTTCTCTCCCCAGAAGGATGCTCGGCTCCTCCCTTTTCGGAAGTTGTCCATCTCGGTATACCCGGCGGTTCGGTAGAGAGCTTCAGCATGTGGTTGTCTCGGGCCGGTGTCGAGGATCGCGCGCTCGTATCCAGCGCCTCGCACGGCGGCCTCGATTTCTCCGAGGAGGAGGCGGGCGATGCCTCGACCGCGCTCGTGGGGCATGACGTACATACGTCGGATCTCGGCGGTGATCGAGTCGTGGCGGGTGAACCCGCCGCCGGCGACCGGGAGGCCGTTCTCCCAACCGACGAGGTAGCAGCCATCGGGAGGCGAAAAGACCTCACGTGGCAGCTGGGAATCGGGGGCGCCATACAACTCGGTGAGATGGTCCTCAGCCAGCTGGATGAGTGAGTCGGCCGGCTCCTCGCCCGGGGAGGAGACCTGAAACTCGAGGTCCATGCGGCCCATTGTGTCTGGGCTGTCGGGGGGGTGGGCCCCCTAACCTCGTGGGCTGAGATGGGCCGAGATGTCACCGCCGCTGACGCCACGGAGCTCGCAGAGCAGCTGGGGGGACGACTGCGTGGTGTGGCGTCGCCATTGGAGCCATGCCTCAGCGACGGCAGGAACTCGGCCTGCACGTCAGCATTGGCCAACCTGCGAAACCCGTACTTCATTGAGGACGAGCCAGGTGCGTACCACACAACCGGGTGGCTGGACGCGTACGAGTCCCGACACAGCGCGTACGTGGTCGCCGCCGAGACGGCTGCTGACATCGTCGCCGCGGTGCGATTCGCCGGTGATCGGGACATCCGGCTGGCGATCAAGGGAACCGGCCACGACTACCTCGGACGATCGAGCGATCCTGGATCCCTGCTCGTGTGGACTCACGGAATGCGCGAGATCTCGATCCACGATGCGTTCTCGCCCAGAGGTGAGAACGGGCCCGGCGTACCGGCCGTCACGGTGGGCGCTGGAACACGGTGGCTGGAGGTCTATCAAGCACTGGACAAGCAAGGTCGCTACGTCCAAGGAGGTGGGTGCACGACGGTCGGCGCGGCTGGCGGGTTCGTCCAGGGCGGCGGGTTCGGCAGTTTCTCCCGGCACTTCGGCACCGCCGCCGGGAACGTCCTCGAGATAGAGGTGGTCACCGCCGGCGGCGAGGTGGTGGTGGCGAACCCCAGCAATCACCCGGACCTCTTCTGGGCGCTCCGAGGAGGTGGCGGCGGAACCTTCGGCGTTGTCACCAAGGTCACGATGCGCACCCACCCCCTCCCCGAGACCCTCGGAGCCGTGGCCGGCACAATCAGGGCGAGCGGACCCCGAAGTTTTCGACTGCTCGTCGGCAAGCTGGTCGAGCTTTTCCCGAAACTCTGTGACGAACACTGGGGCGAGCAGATTCGATTGGGCGAGGACAACTCCGCCGAGTTCTCTCTGGTCGCTGTCAACATGAGCGATGAAGAAACACAGGCTCTCTGGCAGCCCTTCCTCGGCTGGGTAAAAGGATCCCCCGACGACTACACGTCGGACGTCTTCGTCGTCACGATCCCCTTTGGCTCGTTTTGGGACGCCCACGCCCGTGACGAGCTGGCGCCCGACATGATCTGTCACGACGACAGACCCGGTCAGCCGGGGGACCGCTTCTGGTGGGCCGCGAACCAAAATGAAGTCTCGTGGTACATCAACGCCTATCAGTCACGTTGGCTCCCGCGTCAGCTCTTCGATGAAGCACCCGAGGTGCTGGCCGAGGCGCTGTTCGAGGCAACGCGGCATTGGCACGTCGGTATCCACCTGAACAAGGGACTCTCGGGCGCGGCGCGCGAGGCCTTGGAGCGAGACCGGACCACATCGATCAATCCGGCTGCGTTCGAAGCGGCCGCACTCGTCATCGCCGCGTCCTCCCAACAGGAGGCCTTCCCCTCGGTGCCCGGCCTGCAGCCAGACCCCCGGCTGGGACGCGCCCGCGCTCACCAGGTCAGCCGAGCCATGGAGATCATCCGGGACGCCACGCCTGGCGCCGGGAGCTACGTCAACGAGACCGACTACTTCGAGCCCGATTGGCAACACAGCCTCTGGGGCGAGAACTTTGCACGGTTGCTTGCCATCAAGCAGAGGTATGACCCGACGAACCTGTTCTCTGTTCATCATGGAGTGGGCAGCGAAGGGATGGGGCAGCCCGATCCTCGCCAGCGTCGGTCGATGTGAGGCCGTTTCGCTTTGGCTACCAGGCGACGGGGCGCGGCGGGGAGGCCATCGTCGATTCAGCCCGGCGTGCAGAGGACGCCGGCTTCGATGTGTTCCACATCGGAGATCATGTCGGAGAGGAACCTGCGGCACTGGCCTCGCTCGTGGCCGCAGCCCTCGCAACGACCAGGATCAGGATCTGTCCTCTCGTGCTCAACAACGACCTGCACCAGCCGGTCGTTCTCGCCCAGGAACTGGCGACACTCGACATCTTGAGCCGGGGACGCCTCGAGCTCGGCATCGGCGCCGGCCATTCGTTCACGGAGTACGCAGCGATCGGAGTGCCTTTCGACCCGCCCAAGGTACGAAAAGCACGTCTGGCCGAGTCCGTCGAGATTCTTCGCCGCTTGCTCGACGGCGAGACGGTCACGTTCGTCGGCGACCACTATTCGATCCTTCACGCCGCGGTGCTCCGTCCGCTTCAAGCGCGCGTTCCGATACTCGTCGGTGTCAACGGAAAGAGCGCCCTGGCTCACGCAGCACGCTACGCCGACACGATCGGACTCACCCTGTTCGGACGAACATTGCCAGATGGCCAGCACCATGAAGTGCGATGGAGCCCAGCACGACTCGACGACACAATCGACTGGATCCGCGAGCAGAGCGCTCACCCCTCACAGGTCGAGCTCCACGCGCTCGTCCAGGGAGTCATCGTCACGAATGACCGTCGACGCGCGGCCAAAGTTCTCGCCGAACAGGTTCCCGGGCTGAGTGAGGACGACGCGCTCAACACTCCCTTCCTTGCGATCGGAACTCATGAACAGATCGTGGAGCATCTCCAGACCTGTCGGGACCGCTGGGGTATCTCGTACTTCAGCGTCCGAGACGTTGACGCATTTGCGCCGGCCATGCAGACGATCCGGGCCATGGCGAACGACTCGTAGATGCGCCGCGATCGGTGGCTCCCGCGACTATCTTGGCGCCGCAATTTGCACAATGGTGATCCGGACACGCGAATGAGAAGTTCGCTCTTGGTGATCGGAGGGATACTGCTGGGGCCGGCCGCCGCGTCTTGTGGCCCGGGGCACATTGAGAATTCGCACCTGGCGTCACGAGACTCGGCGACGACGGCGCCCCCGCACTCGACCGTGCCGACCACACCAGCTTCAACGCCACTGACCCCGGTCACCGGACTGCCTGGGGTCACGCCTTCGACGGTCATCGTCCACTATCCGAATCCTTACGATCCCGGCTACTCGACCATTGACCAGCTCGTGCAGGACTCGACCTTCATCGTCTTGGGCACACTGCTGCCTGCAACACCCGGAGTCGATCAAACCGAAATACCGTTGTGCATTACCCGATACGGCCTCAACGGGGCTTCGACTCGGTCCCTCCCATCACGCTGAACGTAAGCCAGGCCGAAGTCACCGCAGCACATCTCCGCATGGGAGGTACCTATGTCTTCTTCTGGGCTGACGACTCCGCAGAGAAGACGGCCTGCATCGTCGGCGGTGTACGCGGCGTGATGTCCTATGACTCCGCCACGGACACGGTGACCCGACTTGCTACCTCGCCCAGGGCGCAGATACCGCGAACCCAATCGTTGGAGCAGTTCGCCAGCTCGGTGAACGCCGCGCAAGACCTGTTCAGTCATGAGCCGGTCAGGAATCAGCCGCCGATCTGTTCACCGGCTGCGACCGGGCTGCCCTCCGCCTAACTCGAATCTCTCAGCCGGAACCCGGAAGTGGCGCGGGCTTCGCCTCGTATGTCGTCGCCGTGGCATCAAGCATGCGGCCCAGATTGCGCTCGGCGAAGGCGGCCTCGTGCGGCTGCCCCAGGTGTGCGTCGAAGAGATCCTGGGACTCCCAGCACTCGAAGAAGCGGAACGTGTTCGGCGCGTCGAGATCTTCGGACCAGAAGTACTCGACACACCCCCCGTCGAGCCGGCTCGCCTCCGTCACCTCACTCAGGCTCGCGAGCACGTCGTCGCGATCGTCAGCAGCAAAGGTCATGGAGCCGGCGATGATGATCACAGGTGTGCATCTCCGTTTCTCGAGGGGTCGAGTGCGGCGAACCCGTCCTTGACCAGGGTGCCGCCCTTCATGACGGCGCAGATGCGGTCCTGGTCCTGCAGCACGCCGATGTCGGCCACGGGGTCGCCGTCGAGCACGAGCAGGTCGGCGAGGTAACCCTCGCGGATTGCCCCGAGCTCATGCCCGCGGCCGAGAAGCTCAGCTCCGTTGCGAGTGGCCCAGCGGAGCACGTCGAGCGCGGGGATGCCCGCCTCCTTCACGTAGAACTCGAGCTCGTCCGCGTAGCGGCCGTGCGGCAGGCTGATCGCGCCGTAGTCGTCGCCGCACAGCAGCCTCACGCCCGCCTCGTTCGCTCGCGGCAGCATCGCCATCGTCCGCTCGATCTCCTCTGCCATGGCCGTGGTGAAGCCCAGCCCTCCACCCATCAGCTCGGCGAAGCGGGCCGGGAAGAGCTGGCTCGGAACCAGGAACGTCCCCAATTCGACCATGCGCTCGATCGCGAGCTCATCGAGCCCGTCGCCGTGGTCGACGACGTCGATCCCCGCATCGAGCGCCATATGGATGGCCTCGCCATTGGCGATGTGGCCCCGCACCAGCGCACCGCGCTCGTGCGCCGCATCGACGCCCGCCGTGAGCTCGGCGCGACTCATCTCCATCTGCTCGCCGGGCGCCACCGTGCCGTGGCCGCCGGTGACGAACATCTTGATGATCTCCGCCCCCTGCTTGATCTCTTCCCGCACCGCCCGGCGGAACTCGTCTGGTCCGTCAGAGCGGTTGACCG
Organism: uncultured Acidimicrobiaceae bacterium; assembly: GCA_963725895.1. Classification (GTDB taxonomy): domain Bacteria; phylum Actinomycetota; class Acidimicrobiia; order Acidimicrobiales; family RAAP-2; genus Bog-473. The sequence goes on from CAVSAJ010000001.1 coordinate 2,020,239, forward strand.
CGCCGCGTGCGCCAACCTCCCAGTACCACGGGAAGCTCTTGTCGCCGGCATGACCCGTCGTGCTGACGTCGCGGCTGCCGGCCATGAGGCGTGGTCCGGGGAACAACCCCTCGGCGATGGCGGCCTTCATGGAGGCGTCGATCGCGAAAGGCGCGCCGGCACTGACGACGCCGGTGAAGCCGCAGCGCAGTGCCAAAGCGAGGTGGTGCGCCGCCCGCACGGCCTGAAGAGCCGGCGGCTCCTCGAGCCCGAACGGGGCCGTCTTCGAGCCAAGCTCGTGGTAGGTGGCGTGGAAATGACTGCTGACCATGCCGGGCATGACAGTGCGCCCATTGAGCTCGACGACGCGGTCATCGGGGCCGACCGCCACACTGCCGGCGTCCGCGCCGGAGCGGACGGTCGCGATGCGCCGATCGTCGATCACAAGGGTCGAGTGTGCACGCGCGCCGTCGGCGTCGAGGACCGTGGCGTCGCGCAACACGAGCCTAGGCACGGGGCGGCTCGTCCTCGTGGGGTCCAGACGTCATTGGGGTACCGTTCTCGGGCACGGAGGCAACGATAGTGAGCGCACCATGACCTTGGGCCCGGACCACACCGTGCTGTGCTCGGGCACCCTCCGAGCGGGCATCTCGTTCCGGCAACGCCTGGCCGCTGCCCGGGCCGGGGCCTTCGACGCCATCTCGCTGTGGGGCCGCGACTACCAGGACGCCCGGGCTGAGGGGTGGAGCGACGCCGACGTGGTCGCCATGTTGGGCGACCACGGCCTCTCCGTGGCCGAAGTCGACCCGGCCTGGGACTGGTTGCCCGGCGCCGTCGACGTCCGGATCCCGCCCGACCACGACACCGAGCGCATCTTCGCCTTCGGCGCCGAGGAGCTGTTCGCGGTGGCCGACGCCGTCGGCGCCCGCTCGGTCAACGCCGTCGACATCTTCGGTGGCACCTGGTCGCTCGACGATGCAGCCGGCGCGTTCGCCGCCCTGTGCGACCGGGCACACGATCACGGCCTGCTGGTGCAGCTCGAATTCCTGCCGTGGTCGAGGATCCCCGACCTCGAGTCGGCCTGGTACGTGGTGCGCGAGGCGGGACGGGTCAACGGCGGCCTGGCAGTGGACGCCTGGCACTACTTCCGCAGCGGATCGGACGGCCGGCTCCTCCAGACCATCCCGGGCGACCGCGTCATCGGCCTCCAACTCTGTGACGCCCCGGCCACGCCCGAGCCCGATCCGATGCGTGCCACTCTCGAGGCTCGATTGCTCCCGGGCGACGGGGAGCTGGCGCTGGCTGCGCTCGTGTCCGACCTACGCGCCATCGGATCGATGGCGCCCGTCGGCGTGGAGGTCTTCTCCTCGGCGCTCGACGAGCTCGAGCCCGAAGAGGTGGGGCGTCGCGCCGGGGCCGCGTTGCGCCGCCTCCTCGACCAACGAGCGCCCTGAAGCTCTCGGCCGTCAGCGCGGACGGCGGCGCAGCGATGCGTCGGCGATGGCGGCCGGCACCCACCCCACGTCGGTGGCGTTCAGGTCGGTGCCGGGCGGCACGATCTCGTCGATACGGTCGAGCACGTCGGGACTCAGGCGCAGCTCGAGGGCCGGCAGTTGCGACTGCAGGTGCTCCATCGTGCGCGGCCCGATGATGGGACAGGTGACGCCGGGGTGCTCGGTCACGAAGCCGAGCGCCAGCTCAATGAGCGAGAGTCCCGACCCCTCCGCGAGGGCGAGCAGCTGGTCTGTCGCCTCGAGCTTCCCCCGGTTGCCCGGGATCTCCATGTCGTAGTGATGCGGCAGGAAGCCGGCGCGGCGACTGGTGTTCTCCCGGCCGGTCCCGAAGGCGCCCGAGAGCCAGCCGCCGGCCAGGGGGCTCCACGAGAGCACCCCCATGCCGTACTTCTGACACATCGGCAGCACGTCCTTCTCGATGCTTCGCACGAGGATGGAGTACGGGGGCTGCTCGGTGACGAAGCGCTCACGGGCGCGGCGCTCGGCCACCCACTGGGCCTCGACGATCTCGTGCGCCGGGAAGGTGGAGCTGCCGAAGTAGCGGATCTTGCCCATGCGCACCAGGTCGGTCAGCGCACCCAGCGTCTCGTCGATGTCCGTCTCGGGCGACGGTCGATGGATCTGATAGACGTCGATGTAGTCGACGCCGAGGCGGCGAAGGCTGTTCTCGCACTCGGTCATGATCCAGCGGCGCGAGTTGCCCTGCGCGTTCGGGTCCTGGCCCATCTGCCCGTGCACTTTGGTCGCCAAGACCATGCGGTGGCGCTTGGTCTGCGCCAGTGCCTTGCCGACGATCTCCTCGGACTCGCCGAAGGAGTAGACGTCGGCGGTGTCGACGAAGTTGATGCCGGCGTCGAGGGCGGCGTGGATGATGCGGATGCAGTCATCCTGGTCGGTGTTGCCAAAGGAGCCGAACATCATCGCCCCCAAGCACAGGGGACTGACCTTGATACCGGTCCGGCCGAGCGTGCGATAGTCCATGAGGCCGAGGCTAGCGACGAGCACGGCGGCGCGCGCTGCGCCCCCGGCGCACCTCAGAGGCGAAGGGTGGCGTCCGCTGCGGCCAGGAGAAGGGCGGGATCGCCGCAGCGCTCGAAGGCGCGCAGCGCAGCCTCACACAGCTTGATCGCGTGCTCGTCGCCCGAGGCCAGCGCCTGGTCGATGAGGTCGTCGCGTCCGGGCGCAGGACGCTGTGGAACGGGTGTGACACGGTCGGTGTCGTAAGCAACGTGCAAGGCCGCCGCGGCCTGCCAGGCGTAGCCCAGGGCGGCGGCCCGGTCCTCCTCGTCAAGCCAAGGCAGCACGAGCTCGCACGCGAGCGGCGACGTCACGGCATGCAGAAGGCCGATGGCCCCTCCGTCGTCTGCGTTGCGCAGGTAGGCGGCCGCACCGCCGGCGGCGAGTTGGTCGAGCAGCTCGAGCGCGCTGCCGGTCCAGCCGAGGGACGCGACGGCCTGTTCGAACTCGTCGGCGATGTCGGTGACGGCGGCGACGCGGTCGCTGATGAGCACGGCTGCGGGAGCGTCTTCGGGGAGGTAGGGCAAATCGGCCAGGGCCCGGGTGACGTCCTCGCCGCCGATGAGGAGCGGCGGGCCCGGCAGCTCCTGGTAGCTCGAGGCCCAGAACGCCAGCGCGCTCGCGACTTCCAGCCGGCGCGGCGGCGTGTCGGCGACACCGAGCCCGCGGAGGGCGTGACCGGTGCGGATGAGACCGTGAGTCGCCGCGCCGATGGTGCCGGGCAACAGCCGCGGTGCCCACTCACCCACGACCGCCGCCACAGGGCGGTCAGCACCTTCGCGCTCGAACAGGGCCAGCCATTCGGGGTAACGCGCCGTCCGCCCGAGCGCGTCCTGCCACTCGGCCTCCGACAACGGGCGCCGGGCCGGCGCTGGCGCGGCGTCGAGGCGCTTGGCGTATCTCGCCGCCCAGTCGCCGATGGCGTCGTGCCGGCCCAGGTGCGCCAACGCCTCCGCGGCCATGGGCCCGTGATTGGCGAGGCCGAGCGGCCCGTAGTTCGGTGCGGTGCCGGCAAAGACGGTCAACGCGTCATCGAGGGCGTCTCCCGGGGCATGCGTCTCCACCGTCCCAGTATGGCGAGGCCCGGCCGACGGTGCCCGTCGTGGCGGCCACTACGATCCGGCCTTCGACAACGGGACATCCCAGGAGGTCCGATGGCGACGACGCCACCCCTGCACGGCATGAGGATCATCGAGTGCTCGGCGCTGGGGCCGGCCGCCATCACGACGGCGTTGGTGGACTTGGGTGCGGACGTGATCAAAGTGGAGCCACCGGCCGGCGACTACATCCGTGAGATGACGTGGCCCATCGTGGAAGGCACCTCGCTGATGCACCTCCACCTCAACCGGGGCAAGCGCTCGCTCGTGCTCGACCTCCGCACAGACGCCGGCGTGACCATCTTGAAGGAGCTCGCAACGGACGCCGACGTCGTCGTCGAGGCCATGCGGCCCGGTGCGTTGGCCCGGCGGGGCGCCGGCTATGACGACCTGCGCGTCCTGAACCCCAAGGTCGTGTTCTGCACCATCTCGGGCTACGGCATGACCGGGCCCTACCGTGACTATCCCAGCCACGGCGTGGCCTATGACACGTGGGCCGGCATCGTCAATGTCGCCACCGACGACGAGGGGTTCACCTTCATCCCCGAGCACGTCTCCATCGGGATCAACGCTGGGCCGCTCTACGGTGCGCTCGGCATCCTGGCCGCCGTGATCCGGGCTCGCGAAACCGGCGAGGGCTCCTACATCGATCTGGCCCAATCCGACGCGGCCGCGGCCATTGACTGGTACCGCTCCGAGACCTGGCGCGCCTACGAACGACCCCAGTCCGAGGTGACCGGCAACAAGGCCGACGACTACGAGCGTCGCGCTCCGGGCACCGCCGGCATGGTCGAAGGAGTGCGCTACCAGGTCTACGAGGCGGCCGACGGACGCCACGTCCTCTTCATGGCCTCGGAACAGGCCTTCTGGAAGAATTTCTGCGAGGGCGTGGAGCGCATGGACCTCTTCGAGCGCTGGCCCGGGTCCAAGTACGCCGACCATGCCCGGGGCAACCGCGAGCTCCAGCGCGAACTGCGCGACATCTTCCACACCAAGAACGCACGGGAATGGCTCGAGTTCGGCGGGCGAGTCAACACGCCCATCGCCCCGGTGAACACGCCCAAGACGCTGCTCGACGACCCCCAATTCGCCGACCGCTTCCCGCTCCTTCCTGCGTCGGAGATGGGTGCCGATCAGCTCTTCACCCCGCTGCACTTCGTCGGCGAGGAGCTGCCGCCGCCGGCCAGGGCACCGACCGTCGGTCAGCACACCGAGGACGTCTTGCGCTCGGTGCTCGGCTATGACGACAATCAGATCGCCAAAGCCCGGGACGGAGGGGCATTCGGATCCGGAGCGTGAGCGGCGCCGCCGGCCAAAGGGAGGGTGACATGGAGAAGGTCCGTCTCGGCGTGCTGGGCGCGGGGAACATCGCGGTGATGAACGTGAAGGGGTATCTCGAAGACCCTCGTTGTGACGTCGTGGCGGTCTGCGACACCGACGAGGAGGTCGGGCGCCAGGCAGCCAAGGAATGGGGCGCCGAGTCCTTCTACCCCGACCTGGCCGACATGCTGGCCGACGACTCCATCGACGCGCTCGAGATCCTGACGCCGACGCACCTCCACCACGACCACGTGGTCGCCGCGCTCGACGCGGGGAAGCACGTGTCGGTCCAGAAGCCGGTCGCCAACTCCGTCGACGACGCGCTCGACATGCAGGCGGCCGCGGAGCGTTCGGGGAAGATCCTGCGCATCAGCGAGTGCTTCGTGCACTACCCGCCCCTCGAGCTGGCGAAGCGTTTGGTCGCGGACGGCGCCATCGGCAAACCCACCTCCCTGCGCATCCGCACTCTCGTCGGCCAGACCGACTCGGCCTTCCAGGCGGCGCTGCGGCCCGAGGGCTACGGCTGGCGGCTGGACAAGCGCAGTGCCGGCGGGCACCTCTTCGACGACATGGTGCACAAATACGCCATGGCGCTGTGGCTGCTCGACCTCGACATCACCTCGGTCCAAGCAGTCGTGCGCAGGCGCGACCTCTTCTTCGAGCCCTGCGCGGTGATCTTCGAGTACGAGGACCCCGACGTGCTCGGGATGATGGAGGTGCAGTACTCGCCGAACTTCTACATGCGCTCCTCCTACTACGGCGCCGACGAATTCTTCGAGATCACCGGTGACGAGGGTCAGCTCTGGGTGACCAGGGCGACCGGCGAGATGCTCGACCTCGCACCCGTGATGCTCTTCACCGGGACGCCCCAAGAGCGCAAGACGACGGAGTTCACCGACATCGACGCCGACTGGGGCGCCGGCTTCGTGCGTTCGTCGCAGCATTTCGTGACCTCGCTGCTCGAGGGCACGCCCGCCGCCATGACCGCCGCCGAGGCGACGGACGTGCTGCGCCTGTGCTTTGCCGTCTACGAGGCGGGGGCGACGCACGCGCCCGTGGACCCCCGCGGCATCACCGGCACGGTCAGCCCACCCGGCTGGGGGGAGTGGTAGCCCGAGCCGGAGCTGTCTTCTATACGGTAGGAACCCATGACCGGCTCCAGCGACGACAGCGTGCGCGTGCAGGTCGACGACATCCCAGCCGAGAGCCGGTTCGTCGTGCGGGGCAGCGACGGCGCCGCCGAGCTCGAGTACCGCCTCAACGGCGACCGGCTCGTCCTCGTCCACACCGAGGTGCCCGACGCCTGGGAGGGCCGCGGCGTCGGCGGTCAGCTCGTCCGCGCCGCCCTCGAGCGCGCCGCCGCCAACGGACTGACGTTGGTGCCCTGGTGCCCCTTCGCCAGGCACTGGCTGCGCAGCCACGGGGACGAGGCGGCCGGCGTCGACATCGACTGGGACACGCCGCCGCCTTCGTCGTGACCCGAGGTCTTCAGCGACGCCGGGCCTTGTCGCCCAACTCCCGCCAGTCGTCAGCTTCGATCTCAATGTCGAACTGCTTCGCCGCTCGCCGAATGCGTGACCATGCCGCGTCGCGCTCGCGATCGCTGACGCCTTCGACCTGATCGAAGCGGCTGATCGCATTGCGGACATGGCGGGCGTCAGTCAAGGGCTCCTTGCGCTCCTTGGGGAACGCGAACGCCGTGTCGGGCAGACGATTCTCCTCTGCGGTGCTGAGACCAGCAGAGCGCGGGACACGGGCGCCGTGGGCCCGAGCGCTCTGGGCCTTCCGGGCCTTCTTCAGGTTTTGGCGCGCCGCCTCCTTCTGTCGCTCGGTGGCCATTCCGAACCTCCTTCGCAGTGAATGACTTCCTCGTGCTACTACCCAGGTTCGCCACTCGTTAACGGGAGGTTGCCTACAAGGAGGTTCGCCTAGACCACCACGTGCTTCGTCGGAGGCAGCTTCTCGTTGAGCTTCTCGGCGGCTTCGGTCACTTGGTCACTGGCGGCTTCCTTTGCACGCTCCACGGCGTCCTCGATTTCGGGCCGCTGCCTGAGCGATCGCGCCTTGTCTACGAGTCCTTCGTAGGGTCCTGTTCCGGCCTTCGATCCAAGAATGAACCCGAGAGCCAAGCCGAACACGAATGCCAACTTCTTCATCGTCTGGCCTTTCTGACCCCGCACACCCGCGGGATTCGAGAGGTCCTTACCCGCTCTCCGGCTGCACATTCTCGTCATTTTCGACACGCAGCTGAGGCCCGTGTTCACACGGCCTGGTGAGGCTCAGACGCCAGCGAAGAACTCCACGAGGATGCCCGAGACCTCTGCCGCGTGCGTGATGATGCCGAGATGGCCCGAGCCGGCAACCTCACGGTAACTGGCACCCGGCATTTCCTCCGCCGCTTGACGTGCGTAGCGCGGCGGCGAGTCGACGTCGTACTCGAAGGCGAGGACGAGACACGGCACCTGCACCTCGGACCAGCGCGTGCCGCGCACAGGATCGGTCGACCAGGCCAACGCAGCCTCGTACTGGCCAAGACGGCCGGGATTGGGCCACACCTCCATGTCGCCGATCAGGGACAACCACGTGCTCACCGTCTCGGAGTCCTGGATGTCAGAGATGGGCAGGTAGCGCAGGGTCTCGGTGGCATAGAAGAGAGGTGGGAGGTCGTAATCGAGCCGGGCGAGGTCACGTTCCACCGTCGTGATGGCGACCTCCCACGCGGTCGGCCGGTTGGCGCTGCCCATGAGCGCGGCGGCGTGCACTCGCTGCGGATGCTCGAGCACCAATGTCTCGGCGATCCATCCACCCATGGAGTGGCCGGCGACGCGCACCGGGTCGTGCCACCCCAAGTGGTCGAGCAGGCCGATCGTGTCCGTCGTCATGCCCTCGACGCTGTAGGGCGGCGGCGGGGACGACGAGGGGGCCACGCCGCGGTTGTCGTACGTCGCCACCGCGTAGCCGGCGGCAACCAGCGCCGGTACCAAGGAGAGGTGCCACGCGACGGCCGGCTGCCCGCAGCCGGCAATGAGCAAGAGCGGCTCACCGTCGCCCGTGACCTCGTACACGAGAGTGGCGCCGTCGACCTCGACCTTAGGAATGGAGCACCTCCGAGAGCAGCTTGGGCGCCACGTTGCGCCCAGTGAGGAGCACGACGGTCTCGCCCGTCGGTTCCCGGCTGACGACACCGGCTCGCAGCGCGGCGACGCCGACGGCGCCCGCACCCTCGAGGACGAGGCCCATCTTGGTGGCCGAGAAGGCCATGGCCGAGCGAATGTCGGCCTCGCTCACGGTTCGCACCTCGACACCGTGCTGCAGCGCCACGCCGACGGTGACGGCACCTGGCTCGAGGTTCCCGGCCAGGCCGTCAGCCACGGTCGGCTCCACGTCGATCTCGACGATGGCCCCCGCCGCCAGCGCGGTGCTCATGGACGGCGATGCCTCTGACTCCACACCGACGACACGGACGCCACTCCCCTCGAGCCCGAGGGTCACGCCGGCCAGCAGTCCTCCGCCACCGCAGGGCACGATGACCGTGCCGAGGTTCTGCACTTGTTCCGCCAGCTCGCGCGCCACCGTGGCCTGTCCCGCGATGACGTCGGGGTCGTTGTACGGCGACACGTATCGACTGCCCTCCCGCTCGGCCAGTTCGAGCGCGTACGTCTCGGCCTCGCGGTAGCCCTCTCCGTGCAGGACCAGGCGCACGTCGAACTGTTGCAGCGCGGCGACCTTGGCCGCTGATGCGCCGGTCGGTACCACGACGGTCACGCTGGCACCGAGCTTGGACGCCGCGTAGGCGAGACCGAGGCCGTGATTGCCGGCCGACGAGGCGACGACCGACCGCCCGGGCTCCGCCTCGATGGTCGCCGCCACGGCCGCGAGTCCGCCGCGCACCTTGAACGAGCCCGTCGGCTGGATCGTCTCGAGCTTCGCTGTGACTGCCGGCCCCAGCTGGGGCGCGTCCACCACGGGAGTGACCGCGAGGTACCGCCGCACCGCCTTCCATGCGGCCTCCATCTGGGCCGGCCCCGGAACCTCTACCTTGCGCACCAGTCCAGTCTGGCCGAGCCGCGCCTGGCATGCTGACTCGATGCGACCAGGAACCCGGACCGTCGACCGCGCGACCGTGCACGTCCACTGGGACACTGCCGCCATGGCACGAGCCGCAGCAGACGAGGCGCTCGCCGTCCTGCGGAAGGCCGTGGACACCCGCGGCGTCGCCCATGCGATGTTCGCCACCGGCAATTCGCAACTGGCCTTCGTACGCACGCTGGTGAAGGAGACCGACGGCGTCCCGTGGGCCGAGACGGTGGTCTTCCACATGGACGAGTATGTGGGCGTCGGCCCCGACCACCCCGCAGGCTTCCAGCGCTGGATCCGTGAGCGCATCGTCGAGCCGGCCCACCCGAAGGCGGCGCACTACGTGGCGGGCCTGGGCGATCCGGAGGAGGAGTGCCGGCGCTACGCCGGGCTCTTGCGGGAGCAGCCGCTCGACCTCTGCTGCCTCGGCATCGGGGAGAACGGACACCTGGCCTTCAACGACCCGCCGGTCGCGGACTTCAACGACCCGCGCGACGTCAAGGTGGTCGAGCTCGACGCCCCCTGCCGCATGCAGCAGGTCAACGAAGGCCACTTCCCGAGCCTCGGCGACGTGCCGGGGCATGCCATCACGGTGACCATCCCGGCGCTGCTGCGCGCCGGGCGGGTCCTGGCCATCGTGCCGGAGGCCCGCAAAGCCGAGCCCGTGCTGGCCGCGTTGACGGGACCCGTCTCGACCGCATGTCCGGCGTCGGCCCTCCGCACCGTTGCCCATGCAAGCGTCCACCTGGACGCCGACTCGGCCCGCCTGCTGCCGGACTGATCGCGCTCGCCGGCTCCGTTCGGGTCCCGCGACCCCGATCACGCGCACGGCAACCACATCGAACCCGCGGGGCAACGCCGGGGCAATGACGGGACCGTAGGTTTCGGTCACGGATCTGCGGTCAGGGCTCGAGCCCGACCCGGATCGCGGGACGGAGGGGGCTGTGACGATCGCGATCACCACGGGCCGGCTCGGGCCGGTCGTCCGGGAGAGCGCGCCGATCCGCCGCCGCCCCCGGGGCCTCAAGCGAACCCTCCTCGTCGTCGGGTCCGCCCTGCTGGCTCTCATCCTGGCGGCCGGTGCGTGGATCGGCATCAGCCTCTACCGGATCGACCATGCCGTGCACCACGTCGAAGTGCCGGCGTGGCTTCTCGCCCGGGGCAAGAACGACCTCCTGGCCATCGTGGAGGGTCCGAACCACAGCGAGCAGATCTTCGTCTTCCACCAGACCGACGGCCACACCAACGTTCTGAAGATCCCCAACGCACTGGCACTGCCGCGGCGCGGCGGCGGGACGACGCCGATCGACACGCTCAGCTTGCACACCCCCACCACGATCATCGCCGGTCTGGACCAACTCGGCATCCCGGTCGCGCACTACGTGGGCGTCGACCTGCACATGGTCAACCCCTCATCGAACCTGGGGCAATTGGCGACGGGCAAGGTGTCGGTCACCTCGTTCATCTCGGACCCGACCGGCACGACATCGCTGCTCGAACAGGCCGCCTCCCACATGTATCTCGGACCGGGGACCCCGGTCTCCGCCGTCCTGTCCCTCATGGACGTCGCCACCACCCCCTCCGTCGCCGTCCCCACCGCCAAGAACGGACAGGGTGACGTGGTCCCGGCCCCGACCTTCGCCTCGGTCATGCGCGGCTTCCTCTAGGAGGTCACAGTGCGGCGGGAGAGTGGCGAGACACGGGGACGGTGGTGGTTGCATCGCGCTGGGCCCGTCGAACCATCGGGAGGAACAGCCGTGGAGCCGGCAGGCGACCCGTCGAGGCCTCCCGACTCCGACCACGTGGCGGAGGCCGAAGCGGCCCTCTCCGATGCCTCCGCCGACGTCTTCGACGAGGTCCTGCGCCAGGCGGCCGAAGCCCGCGGCGAGCAGGGCGACGAGAACTGACTTCAGTCGGCGGCCGGCTGTTCGTGGTCCAGCCAACGGTCGAGAAACGGGAGGGCCTCCACGCCGTGCCACTGGTGCCCACCGGCGAAGACGTCGTGCTCGAGGCGGTCACCGGCACCGAACTGCTCGTAGACCAGGCGCACCCGGCGCACCGACTCGGAGGCGGCGGCCAGCGGGAACAGCTCGTCTTCGGTCCCCGTCTCGATCACCATCGGTCGGGGCGCCACGAGCGCGCCGAGATCCTCGTGCTCGAGCCGGCCCAGCATGCCGAACATGATCTGCGATCCACACATGTTCCACGGCATCCGGTGGCTCTGAGCCCACGAGGAGAAGTAGCCGCTCACGACGCAGGCGGCAATACGGGCTTCGACAGCAGCGGTGAAGAGCGTGACCGTCCCGCCGTAGGAGATGCCGACCATGCCGAGCCGGGCCGGGTCGACCAGCGGGTGCTCCGACAACAGGTCGATGGAGCGGCGCATGTCCCAGATGTTCTGAGCCAAGGGGTTCCAGCCCGCCATGGCAGCGTGGACCAGATTGGTGTCGCATGCGTAATGGTCGTCGGGGTTCCAGTCCAGCCGTTCGCCGAAGCAGCGAAGGTCTGGCGCCAAGACGACGTAGCCCCGACGTGCCAGCTGCAGGCCGTAGTCGGCGTTGGGCATCGCGGTGTGCTCCAGTCCGACGACCTGTGACTTGCCCGGCCCGTGTCCATGGACGGCGAGCACCGCCGCTCCGGGTGCCGCGTCTCGCCGCGTCTCGGGGACGAGCAGATACGCCGGGACCGACATGGTGTCCTCGGTGTCGAACACGATCTTGTCCCGACGGTACCCGTCGCAGTCGACTGACTCGAGAGTCTCGACGTTGAGGGGAACGAGCGAGGGCTCGGGGCCCAGCAGCTCGTCAAGGCGGTTCCGGCAACGATCGATCCACGCGGGGATCGCGGCCGGATCCGCTTCGGGGAGGGGATCCTCGTGGGTCGTGGCGGCCAGACGGACCATCCACTGATACCAGGGTGAATAGTTCCGGGCCGGGGGTGTCAGAACCAGGCCTGTGTCCCCGGTGTCCCCCGTATCACCCGCTGCGTCGGTCATGTCGGCCCCTTCCGTCGGTCCGCCCGAGGCGAACGGTGCTGCACCGCTCGCCGGCGGCGAACGTGCTGCGTCAATGTAGGCGGGACTACGGCGTCGTGGACCGGGGCCGACCGCGTTTCGGAAGGGGCGCCACCTTCTTGGGCATCCGCCCGGCGTCGGCCAGAGCTCGTCGCAGCAACAGCTCGATCTGTGCGTTGACGCTGCGCAGGTTGTCGTCGGCCCACCGGACGAGAGCGTCGTGTACGGCGGGATCGACCCTCAGCAGGACCTGTCGCCGTTCACTCACGTATAGAGCGAACCAGCGTTGACGATCGGCGACGGAGGCTGATCACTGCAGAGCACGACCATAAGGTTGCTCACCATGCTTGCCGTGCGTTCCTCGTCGAGCGAGACAACCCCGTTCTCGGTCAACTGGGTGAGCGCCATCTCGACCATCCCGACGGCGCCCTCGACGATGCGCGATCTAGCTGCGACGACGGCGTTCGCCTGCTGGCGGCGGAGCATGGCCTGTGCGATTTCCGAGGCATAGGCCAGATGAGAGATCCGGACCTCGACGATCTCGACCCCCGCGACGGCAACACGTTCGGCCACCTCGCGCGCCAGCTCGGCGGCGACGATGTCGGTGGAGCCGCGTAAGGAGCTGCCGGCGCCGGTCGTGTCGTCGTAGGGATGGCTCGTCGCGACGTGGCGGAGCGCCGACTCGGCCTGCACCGACACGAAGTTCAGGTAGTTCTCCACGGCGTAGGTCGACTTCGCAGTGTCGACGACCTGCCACACCACGATCGCGGCGATCTCGACAGGGTTGCCGTCGGCATCGTTGACCTTGAGGTGATTGGTTTCGAAGTTACGGACCCGGACGCTCACTCCCCGCCGGACCGTGAGCGGCAGTACCCACCAAAATCCCGATCGACTCACCGTACCGACGTAGCGGCCAAAGAACTGAACCACCGAGGTCTGCCCGGGCGGCACGATGACCAGCGAGGCGGCGACCACGATGAAGACCCCGATCGGCAGCCAGATGATGACCCGCAGATGCTCGGCGGCGAGCACGATTCCCGCGATGCACGCCCCCAGTACCAACACCCCCAGCCAACCATTGAGTGCGACGGCCGGTCGCTGCGCGATGGCAACTCGGGCTCCTTGGTGTCCGACGGGCCCAGCAGATGACGTCGGGTCCACAGTGCTCATGACGTGCTCCCTCAAGTGTGTAGAAAAAGTGATATCACATTTCTAGGAGCTTGACCAGACTCGGAGTGAACGGTTCGGGGCGATGTTCGGAATTGAGCGTCGCCAAACGATGATGTGGTGTGGCAGCGCGTGAGGCACGTGGTGGGGTGAACGCCCTCGCGGCCGTCTACGACGAGACGTTGCCCCAGGTGTACGGCTATTTGGTACCCCGCTGCGGGAGTGCTGCCCTGGCTGAGGACCTCACGGCAGAGACCTTCATGGCCGCGCTCGACGCACTCGAGCGGGGTACGGCGATCGAACCGAGCGCGGCATGGCTGATCGGGGTGGCGCGCCACAAGCTGGTGGATCACTGGCGTCGAAGAGGGCGGGAGGAGCGAAGCCTCGACGCGGTCGGCACCATTCGCCAGCACGTTGACGACCCGTGGCCCGAGGTCACCGACACCGATGCCATCCATGCTGTTCTGGGCCGGCTCACGCCGACACACCGGATGGCTTTGACGCTGCGCTACCTCGATGGCCTGTCAGTCGCCGAGGTAGCGGATTGCGTCGGTCGCAGCCTGCACGCCACCGAGACGCTCTTGGTCAGGGCACGTTCTGCCCTGCGCCGCGCGTATCTCGAGGAGTACGGACATGACTGCTGATCCGCTTGATTCCCTTCGAATGCCGCTCGTGCCGATAGAGCCCAGACCGTCGTTTGCGGCCGATCTGCTCTACCGGATCGAGCATGCAGGGACTCGGGCACGCGACAGCGCCACTGTGCGTTACTTCGCCGACGATGTGGGCGCAGCGGTGACCTTCTACCGCGACTTGGGATTTGATGTTGAGTTACATCCCTCTACGGCGTTTGCAATGTTGTACCGGGGCGACCTCCGTCTGTTGCTCAGCACCCCAGCCAGCCACTCTCTCGTCGACGGCACCATGCCCGAGTCGGGCGGCTGGAATCGCATCTCTCTTCTCGTCGAGGACCTGGACACGGTGACCGAGCTGTTGCGAGAACACGGTGTGCGGTTCCGTAGCGGTCCTACAACCGGCATCGGGGTCCGCTTGGCACTGATCGAGGACCCGGCCGGGAACCCGGTCGAACTGTTCGAACCCCTGACCACCTATCACGAGCGAAGAGGAGAAGAATCACAATGAGCACCGTTCAAGTCCGCTACATCGTCGACGACGTTGAGACGGCAATCGCCTTCTACTGCGACCACCTGGGCTTCCACGAGCAAATGCACCCTGCTCCCAACTTCGCCATGTTGACCCGTGGCGATCTGCGGCTGGTGCTGAGCGCACCCGGTCCTCCCAATACTGGTGGGGGGTCGTCTCTTTCCGACGGCCGCACGCCCGAGTCCGGTGGCTGGAATCGCTTCGCAGTTCAGGTCGACGATATCCACAGCGTGACGTCGGGGCTGCGCCAACGCGGAGTGAAACTCCGCGGCGACGTGATCGAAGGCGTTGGCGGGCGGCAGGCAATCGTTGAGGACCCCTTCGGAAATCCGATTGAGCTCTTCCAGCCCACACGCCCAGAAGCTCGCCTCATCGGGCCCTGATCCTCAGAAAAGCCCTCCGATTGAGGCTGGCCGCGGACTCGGGCACAATTGGCCCGTGACCCTCGCCACCTCAGTCAGCGTGCATCCCATTTCCCCCAACATCGGCGCTGAGATCGCGGGCGTGGACATCTCCGCGCCACTGTCCCCCGAGGTCGTGAAAACGATCCGCGATGCCCTCAACACCCACCACGTGATCTTCTTCCGGGATCAGTCGCTGACCGCCGAGCAGCAAGCTGAGTTCGCCCGCCAGTTCGGCACCGTGACCGAGGCCCACCCGGTCCTGCCATCCATCGACGAGAGCCCCGAGGTGCTCGCCATCGACGGCAGGGTCGACCGTGCCAACTGGTGGCACACCGACGTCACCTTCCTCGAGACGCCCGCCATGGGTTCCATCCTCTACATGATCGAAGCACCCGAGGTCGGGGGCGACACCATGTGGGCCAGCCTGCAGGATGCCTATGACGGCCTGGCACCTGCGGTGCGCGAGATGTGCGACAAGCTGATCGCGATCCATCACGACCCTTGGTTCGCCGCCGACGTCGCTGAACGCGGAGGCTACGCATGGGATGGCACGTGGCGCGAGAAACTGCTGCCCGCGCTGCATCCCGTCGTGCGGACGCACCCCGAGACCGGTCGCAACGGCCTCTTCGTGAACCGTCAGTTCACGCGGACCATCTTCGGACTGTCGGACAACGAGAGCAACGCCGTCCTCGAAATGCTCTACAACCACTGCATCAAGCCGGAGTACACCTGCCGCTTTCGCTGGCGTGCCGGGTCCGTGGCCTTCTGGGACAACCGGGCGACGCTGCACTACGCACTCGACGACTACGGCACCACCGCCCGCTACGCCCACCGGGTGACCCTGCGGGGTGACAAGCCCTTCGGGCCGGCGATGCCGCTCCCTCCCAGCTGACCATCCCTCCCTTCGTCGCGACCGCCGGCCTGATGGCCGACATCGGCGTCGCGGCAGTGGCGTTTCTCGGGACCAACATCGACAACTGCGTCGTGACCACAGCCTTGGTCGCCGGCGCGCCGCTAGATCGGGCGCACCGCATTGCAGTAGGGCAGGTGTTCGGCTTCTGCCTCCTCGTCGCGGCCGCGGCCGCGGCTGCGGCGCTCCTGTTCGAGTTCTCCGCGGCAGTAGTCGGCCTCCTCGGGCTCGTCCCGCTCGCTCTCGGCGTACACGGGCTGGTCGGGTTGCGGTCTCGTGCTCATCATCGTGAGCCCGGAGAGGCCAAGGACGCTGGCGCAGGCGAGCCGGGCCGCACTCGCAGCCGGTACGGCCAGCGGGCGGTCGGTCGCAGCTTTACTGCGGCCGCGCTGATCACCATCGCCGCCGGAGGCGACAACCTCGCCGCCTACATCCCCCTCTTCCGTGTCGGCGGTGGCACCAATATTGCTGCGATCGCAGGGGTCTTCGTGCTGGGCGAGGTCGCGTTGAGCGCGGTCGTGCTCTGGGCCGGGCGACACGCAAAGGCGCGTGCCATCTTGGACAGGCTCGGCTCGGTCGCGGTGCCCGTGCTCCTCTGCGCCATCGGGATCCTGGTGATGGCAGAGGCGGGGACGTTCACGCTGGTGTGATCGGGACGAACCGATCAGATGGACGACCTCGCTTCAGTCGTTGACGTCGAACTCGTAGGCCCGCGACCGCGTCAGCGTGGAGTCGGCCGATCCGGCATCTTCGACCTCCGCTCCGTCGACCAGGCCGTTGCCGTTGGCCGCGCCCGTGCCGTTGCCGTTGGGCCCGACCTCGGCGTCGATGGCACCGGCGATGACCAATGGATCGTTCAACACGACGCGGTCGCGGCCCTGACGCTTGGCCAAAAGCAGGGCATCGTCGGCTCGGCGCAGGGCCGCGGCAAGCTCCTCGCCGGGCTCCGTGTCGGTGATACCGAAGCTCACAGTGAACTTGGGCAGCCCGCCGACGGTGATGGCCGCGTCGAGCTGGGCGCGCACCGTGTCGAGCGCCCGAACGGCGTCGATCGCCGAGCAGTCCGGAAATGCGATGGCGAACTCCTCGCCGCCATAGCGCGAGATCATGTCGCTCGTCCGCAGCGAGTCACGCATGACCCGTGCGAAAAGGCGCAGGGCGCGGTCGCCGGTTTCGTGCCCGTAGGTGTCGTTGAGATTCTTGAAGTGGTCGAGGTCGGCCATCGCCATGGCAACAGGGTGCATGTGCTTCGGAATCGTCGCCACCTGCTCGGAGAAAGATCGGCGGTTGAGGAGTCCGGTCAGCGTGTCCGTCGAGGCCTGCAGCTGCGTCTCGGCCATGACCCGGAGCAACCCGATGCGAGCCCCGGCCAGTTTGGCCAGTGTGGTCAGGTCTTGCCTTTTGCTCTCCGCCACCTCGACGCCCGGTTCGCCGGTCGCGTGGATCACGCCCACGGTGCGACCCATGATCGAGACGGGCACACACATCGCCGACAGCCGGCCTTGCGGGCGGGCCCTCAGCTTGGGGCAGGCGTCGAGATCGTCGCTGTCGGCGAACACCTGGACCTGCGCCCGGCGCGCGGCGGGACAGCGGTCGGGCGAGTCGACGCTGCAGCACGGCGGTTCGCCCCCCGGACCGACACCAGCCATGCGCATCAGGTGGGCATGGCTGTTGTCCGCCAGGAGGAGCTCGGCCGCCGCGTCCGGCAGGACCGCGGCGAAGGAGCGCTCGATCACATCAATGACCTCCGGTTCGCCTTCGGCCATGTCAAGGGCGTTGGCGAGTCGGCTTTCGAAACGCTGGCGCTGGACCTGCGCCTCACGAATGACACCGTCATGGTCTGCAGCTTCAATCGCTGCCGTCAGCTCTGAGGTGAGTGTCATGACCTTCTGGTCGGTTTTGCGCTGCTGACGGTCGGTCATCGCGACAAGGACGTAGACCAACGGAAGGAGCAAGGCGAGCAGCACGCCGATCGTCGTGAGGATCCGCCATGCTCCGGGCTTGACCGTGTCGCCGATCAGCAACGCGGGAACCGTCAGGAAGCCCATGACGATCAGCCCGGCAGCCGGGCTGACGAAGCGAAGGCGCCTCGCCCTCTCTACTTCTCCGACCCATTCTTCCTCGGTAACCATGGCTTGGCCCCTTCGACAACCGCCTTTGTGATCGCTCGAAAAACGGTCTTGCGCACTCCCGTCCGAGCGATGGTCTCCGCCAACTAGGGTTGTCGTCTGGTCCGAACTGGATCTTTAACCAATCGTTGTCAACTCTGGGTGATCGTTCCCTGTGCCACCTGAGCACCGCACCGGCCAGATCGTGATCCTGAACGGGGCGCCCCGAGCTGGGAAAACGTCGATTGCCCGTGCCATGCACGCGAGCGGGCAGGGGGCCTGGATCAACCTCGGCGTCGACGCCTCGGTCCGGACCACCCCGAGCGCCGCCCTGCCCGGCATCGGACTGCGACCCGGCGGCGAGCGGCCAGACCTCGAGGACCGGGTTGTCAGCCTGTACGCGGCGTTGTTCGACACCGTCGCTGCCCGCGCCCGCCACGGTGACGACGTCGCCGTCGACGTGGGTCTGCACGAGTCCTATGCGCAACGCCGCCACGTCCAGCGCGACGGCGCCGACCGGCTCGCCGGCCTTCCCGTCCTCTTCGTCGGCGTCCGCTGTCCGTTGGAGGTGATCTGGCAACGCCGCGCCGAGACATGGGGGCAGAACCGGGCAACGGCGGACCCTGCACTGGTGCAGGCGGTCCAGCGCTGGCAGGACGACGTCCACGCCGGCCATGGCTATGACCTCGAAGTCGATACCGCCACGTTGACGCCCGAGGAGTGCGCCGGCAGGGTCCTCACGCGCGTCAACGAGGGTCCGCCGGGCACAAGCTTCTGGCGACGAACCGAAAACTGACCGCCCGCGCTCCAGCACATCAGTCCGAGCACTGGCCTCGTGCAGGCTCCCATGCTTGACTCCGTGACGAGACGAAGGAACGAGAAGGAGGCCTCGATGGAGGACCTGCACGGAAAGGTCGCCGTGATCACCGGCGGCGCGAGCGGCATCGGCAGGGCGGTCGCGCGACGCGCTGCGGCCGACGGCATGCGGGTGGTCGTCGCTGATATCGAGGAAGGCCCGCTCAAGCAGGCCGTGGGCGAGCTCACCAGCGAGGGGGCCGAGGCGATCGGGGTCGTGACCGACGTCTCGGACGCCACAGCGGTCCGGTCGCTGCGCGATGCGGCACTCGACCGCTTTGGCGCGGTGCACCTGGTGCACAACAACGCCGGCATCGGGCTCGGAGGCCCCATCTGGGAGGTGACGGAGGAGGACTGGCGTTGGATCCTCGGGGTGAACCTCTGGGGTGTCGTCCACGGCGTGGCCACCTTCGTGCCACTCATGATCGAACAGGGCGAAGGACACGTCGTCAACACGGCCTCCATCGCTGGTCTCGCCAGCGCAGCCTTTCTGGGCCCGTACAACGCGACCAAGCACGCGGTCGTCGCCATCTCCGAGACCCTCTACAAGGATCTGCAGGCGCTCAGCGCACCCGTCGGCGTGTCGGTCCTGTGCCCGGGGTTCGTGCAGACCCGCATCGCCGAGTCTGACCGCAACCGCCCGGCCTGGGCCCCGGACCGCGAAGGCGGCGGCGCGGCGGAGCTACGCGGCGCGGTGCAAGAGATGGTCGACGCCGGCATCCCGCCCGAGACAGTGGCGGACCGGGTAGTCGACGCCGTGCGGACCAACACCTTCTACATCCTCACGCACCCCGAGCTCACGGTTGCGATCGAGACACGCTTCGAGGACATCGTCGGCGGGCGCCCGCCGACGCCGACCGCCATCGCCTGAGCGGGCGGCGCAACCATGGGCGGTCACCCCGGATCGATCGGTCTTGCTCACCCCGCGCGTGCTCCTGCTCGCCTGGCTCGGAGGCGTCGCGGGTGGTGCACGCCACGAGACCGACCACGATGGTGACCGTCCAGCGCTGCCGCCAGCGCCTGCGGTGCGCGCATCCCCGCGCTTGCGTTGCCCCCCATGACCGGAGCGCGAGTGCTAGGACCCCGAGGACACGCTCGGCAGCGGCCTGAACGGCTGCTCCGTCACCCAGCAGGTGCCCTGGGGCTTGTGGTTCGTCTTCAGCTTGCACTGTGACGACGGCGGCACGTTGTTGTGCACCTTGACCACCTGGTACTGGGTGGGCCCGTAGAACTTGTCGGGCCCGAAACTCCACACCGGTGACAGCGTGCCGGGGTAGTCGGTGATCTTGGACATGGCCTCCGCGAAGGTGCGACGGTTCAGGTTCTTGCCGGCGTCCTTCGCCGCGGTGGCAAACAGTCGGATGGCGCCGCACCAGGCCTGGATCGGCCCTTGCTCCTCGATGTAGAAGCTCGTGGTGCCCGGAATCGGCTTGGGGTGATAGGCGTGCCAGGTGTTGTAACACGAGCGGACGCCTGGGTCGTAGCCGCCTTGGGCTTCGGGACGGTTGTCGTCGAACCCACCCAGCGTCTCGGTCGTCACGCCTTCTTGACCGTTGAGCTCCTTCTCGTAGGGGGTCGGAATGAGGCCGAGCGCGACCTCAATCGTCGACTGGTAGTCACTCAAGAGGAGCTGGGGGACGTACTGCTGGGAGGCCTCCGAGGCCAGGTAGGGGAAGAAGGCGTTCTCGGGAAGGAGCGGGAAGACGGACTGGACGCCGTCGGACTTGAAGCGCTCCACCGCGAGCTGCGCGTCCGAGTTGGTGGTCGAGGTCTCGTCGGGGTTGCCCGCCACGGTCTCGACCTGGGGGGTGATGCCCACCTTCTTGAGATCCGGCAGGAGGAAGTCATTGAGCGCGTCCTGGTCGGCCGCCTGGTCCGAGACGACCACGCCGACCTTCTTGCCGCCACCGAGGCGGCCCGAGCTGAGCCCCCACTGGACGGTCGCGGCCAGGACGGGCGCCATGTCCGCACCGGTCCACCAGAGATACGGGGAGCCCATGTCGGTCCAGTTCGTTGTGGTGGACCAGGCGCTGATGAGCGGGGTATGGCCCTGCTGGGTCACGCAGAGCTGGTTGGTACCGATCCAGGTCCCGATGCCGTCGACCACCGCGAAGACGGCCGGGCTCCCCTGCGTCCACTGCTCGCACAGTGACTGCATGTTGGCGTCGTTGGCCGGGTCGAAGCTGACGATCATCGGGTTGATCTTGCGCCCGTTGATGCCGCCGCCGTTGTTGACCTGGTTCACGAAGAGGTGGATGGCCGCCGTTTGCTCGTTGTACTCCTTGTCCTCCGCGAAACCGAGCTGGCCGGCGAGGCTGTTGATGGCGACGACCGGAAAGACGACGTTGATCTCGGTCGCGCTCACCCCGCGCGTCGAGGTGCTCGCCTGGCTCGGCGGTGTCGGCGTGTTGCTCGAATGGAGCGCGGGCTCGGCCGCGCCGGCCGAGCCCGCGCCGCCGGGCGAGCCCGAGGGCGCAAACACCAGCCAGGCCACCAGCCCCACCACGATGGCGATCACGATGAGCGCCGTACGCAGTTGCATGGCGCGGGGCCGGCGCCGGAAACGCCGCCACGATCGACCCAGGGGCGCCCAGGGGTGCCAGACCCCTCGGTGCGTGGGAACCTCCATGCTCGCCTCCATTGTCACCCTCCCTCGGTGCGTCCCTCACCGCTCGTACCGCCTGTCGCCCCGCCTACCCCCGTGACGGGCCCGGACGCCATCAGGGCCTCGTCGCTCGCACCAAGGTACGCGGCCAGAGCCTTCGGGTCAGCGCGGATCACCTCGGACGGACCGGCGGCCACCACCTGGCCCAGCTCCATGACCACGACGTTCGAACAGAGCTCGAAGACCAGAGGCACGTCGTGCTCGACCAGGACGATCGTCGTGTCGGCCACTTGGTGGAGACGCTGCAGCAGGGGGATGAAGGCCTCCGCCTCCCGCTGCGCGATCCCAGCCGTCGGCTCGTCGAGGAGGAGGATCCGGGGCTTGGCCAACACGATGGAGGCCAGGTCCACCACGCGGCGGGTGCCCGTCGAGAGCTCAGCCGTGCGGTGATGGCGGAAGCGTTCGAGTCCGAAGGCGGCGATCACCTCGTCGACCGCCTGCATCTTGCGCCGCTCGGCCCGGCGGGCCCAGGGCAAGCGGAGCGTCGTCGAGAGCACCGCGACCTCCTGGCGTGCGTCCTCGCAGAGCAACAGCACGTCGAGCACGGTCAGCTCGGGGTAGAGGCGACAGTCCTGGAACGACCGCACCATCCCGACCCCGAGGCGCTCCTCGGGCAGGTATTCGGCCAGGTCGGTGCCGTCGAGCCGCACCGTGCCCGCCTGCGGCGCCACCAGGCCCGAGATCACGTCCAACGTGGTCGTCTTCCCCGAGCCGTTGGCCCCGATCAGCCCGACGATGGCGCCCGGCTCGGCCTCGAAGGACACGCCGTTCACCGCGTGGATGCCGCCGAAGCGAACGCTGAGTCCCTCCACCGCGAGGTGGGCGGGATGGCGCGACGGCGCCTGGGCCTCGGAGGACGCGGTCACCGACGTCACTTCTCCGCCCCGTCCCCCGCCAGCGAGGGCGCCATGTCGCCCATCGTCCCCGTCGGTGCGACCGGCGGGCCGGCGCGGCGCGCGGAGAGGCGTTCCTGCCCCGTGCGGATCCCCATCGTCACCAGGTCGCCGGTGCGGTGCAGCACTTCAGCCAGGCCGCCCGGCAGGTACAAGATGAAGGCGATCAACCCGAGGCCGCTCGTGATGAACTGAATCGTCTGGTTGGCGCCGAAGAGGGCGGGCAGGCCTTCGAGGTAGAGCGCTCCCAAAATTGCGCCCGGGATCGAACCCAGACCGCCGATCACCACCATCGAGATGATCACGAACGACGTCGTCGGATCGAAGGTGATGTCGGTGTTGTTGAGCTGCTGGGTCGCGAAGGCAAAGCAGACCCCGGCGTAGCCCGCCATGAAACCCGACAGCCCGAAGGCCAACAGCTTGGTACGAAGGATGGGGATCCCCATGGCGGCCGCCGTGAGCTCGTTGTCACGTACCGCGACCAGCCGCCGCGCCACACCCTTGTCGCGCCAGATGCGCACCATATAGATGGACAGAAGCAACACGCCGATCGAGAACCAGGCAAAGGAGCGCTGCGAGGCCAGGCTGATGCCGAAGAGACTCGGCCGGTTGACGACGGTGTAGGCCGGGTTCGGCAATCCGGTGCAGAGGGTCTTGTTGATGCCCGGCACCGTGATGCACGGGGTGGCCAGGACGGCGTTCTGCATGAAGATGGCGAAGGCCAGCGTGGTCACGGCCAGGAACAGCCCGGGCATTCGCAGCGCGGGGAGCCCGACGAGAATGGCGACCACCGCTGTCACCGCGCCGCCATAGAGCATCACGAGCGGGAGGGGGACCGACGTGCCCAGATGCACCGCGACGAGCGCGCCCACGGCCACCAGTCCGAACTGGCCGAGAGAGACCTGGCCCGCCCAACCCGTGAGCATGGTGAGGGACAAGGCGATGACCGAGTAGATGCAGATCTGGCTGAGCAACACGTTGTTGCCGACCGACAGCACGAAGGGCAAAAGGACCGCGACGACGACGGCGAGCCAGATGCCCGTGGCCGACACCCGCCGGCGCAGTTGGTCTGCTCCGGCGCGCATGGTGGTGACGGCACCGTGCGCCCAGGTGCTGCGGTCCATCGTCCGGGCACCCTTGCGAAGGCCACCGACCCGGATCAGGAGCACCGCGATCACGACGATGAAGATCACCAGCTGCTGCTTGCCGGGCGAGGCGACGTTCCACTCGAGGATTTCGAGGAACACGCCCATCCCGACGCCCGCGATGAAGGCGACGGTGAGGTTGACCATGGCGCCGATCAGCGCAGCGGTCAACGCATAGAGCAACAGGTCGGGCGAGAGCGCCTGCGTCAACGCACTCGTCTGGTTGGGCGCGTTGAGGATGGCGGTGAAGGCCGACAGCGCGCCGGCCACGGTCCAGGTCAAGGTGGAGGTACGCCGGATCCACACGCCCGAAAGGCGTGCCGAGTCGGCATTCTCGGACATCGCGCGCATGGAGAGGCCCCACGAGGTGAAGCGCACCGCCAAGACAAGGGCCACGGTGACGATGGGGGCGACGATCAGCGTGAGCACCTCGGTGGGCGTGATGATGACGGGCCCGAGCGTGATCGACAGGTCGAAGGGCACCGGTACGGGCTTGTAGAGGTTCGACGGCCGGATGAAGGGCAGCGCCGTCAGTGCGAGGAGCACGTAGCTGAGCCCGATCGTGGCCACCATGACCAGTACCCGGGGCCGGGTGAACAGCCGACGCAATATCAGCTCGGACAGCGCGCCCACGAAGGCGGCCAGCCCGATGGAGAGCGCCAGAGCGAACCAGTAGTTGAACTTGAAGTCGGCGGTGAGCTTGACCAAGAAGACGGCTGCGATGACGCCGATCTGGCCCTGCGCGAAGTTCAGGACCCGGTTGGTGCGGTAGACGAGCACGAGGCCGAGCGCCAACAACCCGTAGCCCAGACCGTAGAAGAGCCCCTGGACGAGGACGAAGTTCGGCGCAGAGAGGGCGAGCATCGGGTGGACCTACCCCAACCCCGCCGCCGCAGTTCCGAGAAAAACGGGGCGCAGGAGGTCGTCGCGGCCCATGAGCTCGGAGGTCGGCCCGTCGAAGCGGATCTCGCCGCGTTCCATGAAGAAGCAGCGATCCGCCAGGCTCAATGCCCGGTTGAGGCTCTGCTCCACCAGGATCACCGTGGTGCCCTCCTCATTGATACGGCGCACCATGCCCATGAGCCGCTCGACCGTCATGGGTGCCAATCCGAGCGCCAGCTCGTCGATCATGAGCAGCCGCGGTCCGGTCATCATCACCCGCGAGAGCGCCAGCATCTGCTGCTCACCGCCCGAGAGGGTGCCCGCCGGCTGGTCCAGCCGCTCGCGCAGTTCGGGGAACGCCTCCAGGGCCTCGTCGTGTGCCCGGGCCGCCTTCACGCGGTCAGCGCGCAGCGTATGCGCACCGATGCGCAGGTTGTCACGGACGCTCAGGCCGGGGAAGGTCATCTTGCCGCCCACGAGGAGCGCGACACCTTGCTCGATGATCTGCTCGGGTTCGAGGTAGGTGGAGTTCATCCCGAAGACCCGGATCACCCCGCGGTGCGGATGCGACAGGCCCGAGACGGCGCGCAACAGCGTCGACTTGCCCGCCCCGTTCGTACCGAGCAACGCCACCATCTCGCCCTCTTCCACCTCGAGATTGACGTCGAAGAGCACCTGGTTGGTGTCGTAGAAGAAGTCGAGGTTGTGGATCTGGAGCGCGGGGATGGAACCACCCGCCTGCCGCCTCTTGCCCTCGGCGTACCGTTCGAGCACGTCCTCGATGACGAGCGTGATGTCGCGGCGCACGGAACGCGAGCCGATCACCAACAGGAGCCCACCGACGGCGCAGACCGGAAAGATGAGGGTGAGGGCCACGATGATGCCGTGTAGTCCGCCGATGGCGTCGGAGAACGCGCCGAGCAGCACCGAGCCGGTAAACCCGCCGAACACCAGCGAGTACACCCCGAACATGGCGAAGCAGATGGTCCGCATCTCGGGCGGTGCCGTCGCGGCCAGGGTGAGGAAGATGCAGATGGCGAGCGGCGACACGGCGGCGTTGGAAAGGAACTGCAAGGTCACGCACAGCCAGAGTTGAGGCACGTAGAGGGACAACACGAAAAGTCCCCCGTACGCCGTGATGCAGATGCCGGCGATGACGAGCGGGCGCTGGGGCGATCGGCGGAAGTAGCGGTCGCCGAACACGTAGGCCAGCGGCAACCCCAAGAACGCGGCCAGCCCGATGATGGCGTACACCTCGCTCCGACTGGCCGTGTCGAGGTGGAACTTGTCGATGAAGAACAGGTTGCCGAACAGCGGAGCGCCGGTGCCGGCGAAGCCCAGGATGGCCACCGCGACGAGCTCGAAGTAGAGCGAGCGGATTCTCAGCAGCCGGGTCACGGCGGAGCCGAGCAAGACCCGGGGCGCTTGCTCCTGCTGGGAGTGCAGGTCCATCCCCGACGCCTTGAGGATGTGGCTGCTCTCGTTGGCTCCCTTCTCCGGCTCGTGCAGCGTGAAGAGGGCGAAGCCGAGCGGGATGCCGGCCAGCGCCACGAGCAACCCGTAGCGCCAGTCGTGGGCGATCGTGACGACGAAGCCGAAGATCAGAATGCCGACCGTCTGCGACAGCGGATCGGAGAGGTTGTGCCAGCTGAAGATGCGGCCGCGCCCCTCGGTGGGATAGGCGTCGGACAGATACGAGTTGTGCACCGTGTTGTTCACCCCGGTGCCAACCGACGCCGCCAAGTACAAGAAGGCGAACCACCACACGTTCGGCGAGAGTGCCATCAGGCTTCCGAAGCCGGCGAAGATGAGCAGGGCGACGCCGGCCACCACCTTGCGGCTCCCCCGGTCGGCCCACACCGCCAACGGCACCGCCCACAGGAGCTGGGATACCTGGGCGATGAACGCCACGGCGCCGAGGGACGCGTTGGACATGTGGAACGACGTCTTCAGGTTTGCACCGATGAGGTTGATGCCGTTGCCGAAGGTGCCCGGGACCAGCGCGGCGGCCGTCAGGAGCACGAGGGGCGCGTAGCCCGAGTGCCTGAGGATGCCGACGAGGGGCGGGGGTTTGCCCTCCCCGGTGCCCGGCATGACCTCGATGTCGGCCACGACTTCGGTGTCTTTGACCTGTGAGACCGCTTCTTTCAACAGGTCGTCGGGGACCGCGAAGTCGAAGAGCGGTTCGTCGGCCATCGGGGGACTCTATCCCTGACATCTGCGTCAGGTCCTGCCGTCGGCTCCTCCGCGCCGGCCGCCCGACCCGCTCGTCGGCCGGGTCGGCAGCCTCGGCAGGATCCTCAGGCGCCGGGCGCGACGGTGGCCACGGTGAGCGGGCCCTCGGGGATCACGGCGACCCGAGCTCGTGCGCCGAGGCGGCCCAGCGCGGCCTCCACCGCTCCGTCGAGGTCGGTCACCGGAGTGAGGAGCGCGTCTGCGATGGTTGCGGCGTCGAGGCCGTCGCTGCGCAGCTGCACCTCGACGCGCGCCAACACCCGCCCGAGCACCTGGGCCTGCCAGCGGTCGAGCTCGGGACCACCCCGCGCCGCGACGAGCTCGGCCGGGGTGCTCGCACCCGCCAGCAAACGGGCGAAGGCTCCCCCGGCGGGCACGCCGTCTTCACAGGCGGCCGCCATGATCACGACGCCGTCGTCGCGCACGATTCGTTCGGCTGCCGCCATGCCCTTGACGGCTTGGTAGAGGTTGCGGTCGAGCGGGTAACCCCCGTTCGTCGAGATCACGAGGTCGAAGGGAGAGCCAACCTCACGCACTGCCGACGCCTGCACGTACGCGCACGCTGCGTCGTGCGCGTCCGGCAGCGGCCCGGCGAAGACCGCGGTCACCCGGCGTGCCCGGTTGATGGCGACGTCGAGCGAGAGGTGCGGCGGCGCCAGGGCCGCGGCGGTGCGGACGAAATCGTGCACCGGGTTCCCCGCTCTCGTGACGAACGTGGCCCGCGGGTCGGCGATACGGCGTGGGTGGTGCGCCTCGAGGATCGTCTCCGTTGCCGCCAGGCCGGGACAGACCCCCTTTGGTCCGCCGCTGAAGCCTGCGAAGAAGTGGGGCTCGACGAAGCCGGTGATGATCCGCACGTCCGCCTCCACATACTCTCGCTGCAACCAGATCGGCATGCCGTCCACCTCGCCGACCCGCACATGGGCGTCACTGGTTGCGTCGTGGTCGACGAGTGGGTAGCGGGCGACGATGTCCGCCCCGACCAGCTCCTCCATCTCGGCGGCGCTGGCCTGCCGGTGGGTCCCGGTGGCGCAGAGCAAGGTGATGTGCTCGTCGGGCACGCCGGCGCGGGCCAGCTCGGCGAGCAGGGGGGGCAGGACGGTGCGGTTTGGCATCGGCCGCGTGAGGTCCGGGAAGACCACGGCGACTCGGCCACCGGCCCGCAGCAGATCGCTCAGCGACGGGCCGGCCAACGGCGACCGCAACGCTGCCGTGATGGCCGCCGCCTCGTCGGGCAGGGCCGGCTCGTCGAGCGGTGCCACCACCTCGGCGTGTACGGGAACCTCGACTGACGCCCCGTGGCGGCCGTAGGCGAGGTCGACGCGCACGGCCCGAGTGTTCAAAAGGCCGGGCTGCGGGCAGCGGTGGGCAGGGAATCGGTTGCGGCGATGACGGCGTAGGCGACGTGGTCCACGCGGGGACGCAGGCTGCGATAGATCTCCACCGCCTCGGCGTCTGGCTCAATCACAGCTTGCACCGGGTCGAGCTGATCGAGCGTCAGCCCCATGCCCAGCGCGCGGCCCGCGAGGAGTGCGGCGCCCGCCGACGCGGCCTCACCCGAGCGGTGCCGGGTGGCGGGCACGCCCAGCACGGCGGTCAGCACGCCGACCCAGACCGGCAGCCCCGAGCCAGCGCCTCCCAGCGTCACCCCCTCTGCGCTGGAGCCGCCAAGGCGGCCGACCGTCACCACCTCCATCACGCGCAGGACATCCCATGCAACCGCCTCCACCACGGCCCGGGCGAGGTCGCTGGCGCCGTGCGCGGCGCCCAGCCCCAGGAAGCCTGCCGCGGGCGTCGTCTCGCCACCACGGCGCGCGAGCACCGTCGAGCCACGGCACGGCCACCACCCCGCGGGCGCCCGGCGGGCTCTCGCCGGCCAGGCGCGCCAACTCGTCGGGGCTGCGCCCGAGCAGCCGTCCCAGCCAGGCCAGGAACGAACCCGCGGCCGACAGCCCACCCTCGAGGAGCCAGCCGGTTTCGGCGCCGCGGGTGACGACGGCCCCCGCAGGTGAGGGGACCGGCCGCTCGTGCACCGGCACCGACACGTTGCCCGTCGTGCCCCAGCTCACCATGGGACGGTCCTCCGACGAGCCCGAGCCGAGCACCTCGCACTGGCGGTCACCGGCCCCGATCACGACGGGGATCCCTGGCCGCAGCCCGAGCTCGGCCGCCGGAACCGACTTCAGCCGGCCGACGACGGAGTCGGAGGGCACCACACTGGGCAGCTTTCCCAGCGCCGGCCCGGCCAGCTCCCGGACGGCGTTGCCGTCGAAGTCGTACAGGCCGGTGCGCGAGGCAAAGGTGGCGTCGGTCACCACCTGATCGGTCATGCGGAACACGATGAAGTCGCGAGGAGACAGGATCAGGTCGGCGGCCTCGAGCCGTGCGGGCTCGTTCTCGGCCAGCCACGCCAGCTTGGCCGCCACCGCACCGGCGTCGAGGGGGATGCCCGTGCGGGCTCGGTTGATGTCGTCGCCGCCCATGCGCTCCGCCAGGGCACGCGCTTCGGCAGCCGCCCGGTGGTCGGACCACAAGATGCCCCGGCCGACGGGATCGCCCTGCGCCGTCATCGGCACAAAGGTCTGCCGCGCGCCCGAACACGCGACGACGTCGACCTCGCCGAACGCCTGCGGTGCCTGGGCGCGGGCTTCGGCGCAGGCGATCACGAGCGTCGTCCACCAGCGCAGGGGATCCTGCTCCGCCCACCCCACTTGGGGGTGGGTCGTGGTGAGCTCGGAGCGCGCCAGCGAGACGAGCCCCGCGTCGCCCCAGAGCCCGACCTTGGTGACCGACGTTCCAAAGTCGATGGTCAGGATCATGTGCCGTGGACGAGGGCGTTAACGAGGGCCGCCATCTCGGCGGGGTCAGGGTCCTGGTAGAGGGTGCGGCCCATCGCCATGCCGGCACCGCCCCCCTCCATGACGTCCCGCACCTCGTCGAGGACACGGTCGCGGCCCGGGTCGCTGCGCGGGCCGCCCAAAAAGAGCACGGGGACCCCGACGCTCGCGACCACGCGCGCGACAGCGCGCTGGCGCTCGACGCCGGGACTCACGGCGGGGACGGGTACCTTGATCACGGGTGCCCCGATGTCGTGCGCCACGACCGCCGCCAGCACGATGGCGTCGGTGTCCCGGCGGATCCGACCCTCGCTCCAGATCATCGGCTCAATAAGTGCCTCCAACCCTGCCGCCCGTGACTGCTCGAGCACCTGTCCGAGCAGCTCGAGGGCCGGCGCCGTGACGGGATCGTCCATGTCGATGCGCGTCATGTGCTTGACGCCCGTCCAGCCGTCCGATGCGGCCCGGCCGACGGAGGCCACCAGGCGGTCGTCGAGTTCGAAGATCGAACCGGCCAGGCCCGTGCGGTTGATGGAGAGATAGGTGCGGTGCAACGCAGTGAGGTGGCCGGCCGCTGCGAGCCCCTCGAGCGGCTGTGCGGTGGCCAGGATGCCGTCGCAGAAGGGCAATGCCTTCGTGAGTGATCCGAAGAACTCGGCCCAGCTCTCGGTGGTGAGGACGGCGCGGGCGCGGTGGTCCGCCGCGAGGATGAGCGCGGGGGTAGGCAGCGGGCCTGGACTGGTCATTCGACTGCAGCCAGCGCCAGGACGACCTTGGCCACGGCGGAGAAGTCCTCGCGGCCATAGCCGGCGGCAGTGGCGGCCGTGAGGAGCTGGCGCGCCGCTGCCGTGGTCGACACCGGGACGTTGCTCCGGACGGCGTAGGCCATGGCCAGGTCGAGGTCTTTTGCCATCAGGTCGGTCATGAAGCCGGGCTGCCAGCCGTTCGAGGCAGGGCTGTCGGGGATCACGCCAGGGACCGGCAGGCGGGTGCGTACGGCGACGCAGTCGCCGGTCGCGTGCGTCAGGACCTCGAGCAGCTTCGCCATGTCGACGCCTGACTTCACCGCCATGGCGGTCGCCTCGGCGGTCGCCGTCATCTGCGCGGCGTAGATCACCTGGTTGCACAGCTTGACAACCTGGCCCATGCCGGGGCCGCCGACATGGACGACGAGCCCGGCGAAGGCATCCATGGCGGGCTGCGTGTCGGCCAGCACATCGGCGTCGCCCCCGACCATGAGCGTCAAGGTGCCCTTCTGTGCGCCGGCCGTGCCGCCCGAGAGCGGGGCGTCGAGATAGCGCGCGCCCGTCTCTCCCACTCGTGCGTGCTGGGCGCGCTCCACCTCGGGGTCGATGGTGGAGCAGTCGACGACGGTCTTGCCCGGGCCGAGGACCGGCAGCATGGCGTCGACGACCTCGAGCACCTCCGGGGAGTTGGGGACACAGAGGAACGTCACCTCTGACGCCTCCGCCACCCCACGCGGCGAGCCGCCATCGGTTGCGCCCTGGGCTACGGCGGCGTCGATCGGGCCGCGGCCGCGCGACGCCACGGTCACGTCGTGGCCGGCCGCCACGAGGTGGCCCGCCATCGGCAGCCCCATGGCGCCAAGCCCGATGAACCCAATGCGCATGTGTGTCCCTCCAGACGTCGCGGCGCGGCTCAGGCGAACTGCGGCAGCCATTCGGCGGTGCCGCGCGAGCAGCTCGTCGACCATGGCCTCCGTGATGCGCAGGTCGCCGCGCCCGGCCAGTGGGTCCAGTGCGAAGGCCTCGCCGGCCAGCGTGCGGTCGCCACGCAACGCGGCCTCGACCGTGAGCTCCTGCGTGGCGACGTGGCGCCGCACGATCTCGTCGTAGGGGGCGGGCAGGGCCGTGCGGTCGCGCCCACGGATGCCGTCGGCGTCGATCAGGCAGATCGATTCCAAGACGACGTCGGCGGGCAGCCCGACCCCCTGGCCCGCGTTCGGGATGTTCACCGGTGCCTCGAAGGGATCGCCGGTGAGCATGGCCTGGATCATCGGTGAGGGCAGCTCCCCCGACTGCCACGTCTGGAGGTCCTTGGTGCCGGCGAGCCAGGCATCGACGTCGGCGATGTAGCCGGCCTGGTGCTCCTCGCGCCGCGAGATCGGGCTGAGCGCGATGTTGTACGCGGCACCCCAGTCGGATTCGGGGGTGAGGGCGAACGACACGAACTCTGCGATGTGCCGGTCACCGGCTGCGGGGAAGGTGCCCCATCGGTCGAGCAGCGTGAGCTTGAACATGTGCCGCTGTGCGAAGTCGAGCTTGGAGAACGCGTCTGCCTCGGGGCGCCCGGGGTACGGGGCCAGCGAGGCCAGGCCGCCGACCTCCTCGGTCAGGTCGTGCAGCACCTCGAGGCCGTCGGCACCGTCGACCTCGAGCGCGGTGACGACGGGAAAGTGGTTGATGCCGGTCACCGATGCCGACACCGCCTCGAAGGGGCGTCCGAGTGCAATGGCCAGGTCCATGCAGAAGTTGCCCACCTCGTGGCACAGCCCCACCGTCTTGATCGACGTCTCCTTGCACACCGCACGGGTGAGGCAGGTCATGGGATTGGTGATGTTGAAGAGCCACGCCTCGGGACAGCGCTCCTCCATCGCCTTGCCGATCCCGACCAGGACCGGCACGTTGCGCAGCGACCGGTTGATGCCGCCGGGGCCGACCGTGTCACCGACCGTCTGGGTGATGCCGTGGGCGGCGGGGACGTCCAGGTCGACCGCCATGGAGCGGAACCCGCCGGTCGAGATGCAGACGATGACGAAGTCGGCACCGTCGAGCGCGGCATGCAGATCGGTCGTCGCCTCAATGGTGGCCTTGGCGTCCATCGCGTCGTTGAGCTTGTGAGCGAGGGCCTCCATCTTGGGCAGCGGCGCCGGGTCGACGTCCTCGAGTACGAGGTGCATGCCGGCCAGCGCCGGCGTCCCGAAGAGATCGGCCATGAGCTCTGGCCCCCACTGATAACTCCCCCCGCCCACGATCGTCACTTGCGTACTCACGCCGCCACAGTACAGGCCGTCCACGCGGGGCCGTCGGGCCGGATTCAGGCCTCGGCCTCCACCGTGTGCACACCGGCCGCGGTGACTTCGGGTCCATCCTCCCGGGTCAAGACGGCGAGCCCCGCCTCGGCCTGGACAGCCGTGTCGAACAGGACCACCGAGGTGCCAATGCCCTGGCCGTCGTGCAACCACATGCTCGTGCGGTAGCCCGGCAACGCGGTCAGTTCGGGTAGGACGAACTCCTCGAGGATGCCCCGGCGGTGCCCGATGTCAGAGCTGGGATCGATCACCACCTGGACGACCACCGCGTGTGCCACGCGGGCGACACTACCGAGTCACGACAGATCCGACAGGTCCTTCTCGCCCCAGAAACAGGCGAACGGGTTGTCGTTGTACGGCGGCACCTCGATGTAGCCGGCCGAGCGGTACAGCGCGAGGGCGTGCACCTGCTTCGGGCCGGTGTCGAGCCGTGCCACCGCGTAGCCGAGCGACCGGGCGTCGTGCTCGAGGGCGACGAGGAGCGCCCTGGCGAGGCCGCGCGAACGCGCCTCGGGCCGCACGTACATCCGCTTGATCTCGGCCACCCCCTCCCCCAACCGGCGCAGCCCTCCCCCGGCGACGGCACGGTCGTCGTCGTAGGTCACCAGGTACGACCCCCCGGGGGGCCGCAGTTCGGCCGGGTGGAGGGGCGGGTTGTCCAGTCGGCTGAACGTCTCGTAGGTGTCGTTGAGCTCGGCGCGCATGGCGGCGAGCAGCTCGGAGGCGGGTGCCTCGTCAGGGTCGCATCGCTCGAACCGGAGCGCGCTCACTCCACGCGGTCAGGGTGCAGCGCCCGGGCCATGCGGTGCATGCCCTCGCGCCAGGGCACCGTTGTCCTCCCGGCCAGCTCGTGCATGCGCGTCGTATCGATTTCGACACTGTCGATCGTCTGCTCCGTGGGCTCGAACCGGGCCTCTGTCCCGGCGAGGCCGGCCAGGTAACCGCACCACTCCTCGATGCTGACCGGCTCGCTCCCTCCCCAGTTGACGGTCACGGTCGGGACGGCCGCCGCGGCGAGCAGCCGCGGCACCATGGCGACGATGTCGTCGGCGTGCAGGGGGTGGTAGACGCTGGGCGCGTTGACGTGCACGGGAACGGCGTGGCCCGACAGCATCATGTGGAGGTGGATGGCGGGCCAGCCGCCGTTGTCGCCGTAGGGCACCGACAGGCGGGCGATGGTCGTCGGTAGCTCGAAGCGCTGTGCCGCCCACCGCGCCGTCCCTTCGGCCGCGATCTTGCAGATGCTGTACGTCCGCAGGAACGGCCAGACCCCGTGGTTGTCCCCCAAGGGCCCGTCTTCGTCGAACACGCGGTGGCCGTCCGGCTTGTACACGGCAGTGGACGAACAATGGAGGAAGGCTCGTGCCCGCCGGTGATGTTCCATGAGAGCGGCGAGCCCACCGCTGTTGGCCGCCAGGTCGTACTCCCAGTCGTTCGTCTTGGCCACCGCAAAGTTGAGGACGTAGTCGGCATCGGCTGGGAGTTCGCCCACGTCTCCGGCGGCGAGGTCGACCGGCACACAGTCGATACCCGCAGCTTCGAGTTCGGCGCGCGCCGCGGCATCCCGAAAGCGCGCGGCGCCGATGACGGTGTTGGAGCCCGCCAACGCCGTCGCCAGCGGCCGCGCGACTTGGCCGGTCACCCCGGTCACCACGATCGTGTGGCCCTGGAATTCACTCTCGCTCATGGTCCCTTCGTAGTCGCTACGCTGCCCGCGTGCACCTCTTCGTCGCGTACCTGGGGGGCGAGCTGGGCCCCGGTCGGATGGGTGAGGACCATGAGGTTGTCCTTGTCGTGGCCGAGGACACGCTGGCGGCGCGGCGGGCGGCCAAGGCCAAGTGGGGTGGGGACGGCAGAGCGCACGTGGACGCGTTGACCCGCATCGACATGATCGACGGCTACGCCATCGGCCTCGAGCACACGGGTACCGGCGACGCCACCGAGACCGAGGGCTACAACGCATAGCGGCTCTGCGCCGTCCAACTTTCTGCAGCCGCTCCTGTGCGGCCGATCTCTCCCATGAACTCTCAGACGGCCGGCGACAAGCCCCCGTCGAGGTTGATGGCGGCCCCGGTGACGTACGACGCGCGGGCCGAGAGCAAGAAGGCGCCGAGATCGGCGAACTCGTCAGACCGTCCGACGCGTCCGAGGGGAATGCCCGAGTCCCTCGCGAAGCGCTCGTAGAACTCCGTGACGGTAGTGCCCGATGCGGCGGCGGCCCGTACCCACTGCCCGCTCTCGATCAGGCCGATAAGGACGGCGTTGGCCCTGACGCCCTCGGGCGCCAGCTCCTTCGACAGGGCCTTCATGAGGGCCATGCCGGCGGCACGCGTCACCGAGCTCGGCTCGCTGGCACCGCCAGGGGCCTTGGCCCCGATCGCCAAGGTGAAGAGGATCGATCCCTTGGTAGCGCGCAGCTGCGGCAGCGCGAGCCGCGTGAGCCGGACCGCCGCCATCAGCTTGAGCTGGATGTCGGCCTCCCACCGGTCGTCGTCGATGCCCTCGAGAGGGCCGCCCGAGGCGCGACCCGCGTTGTGCACGACTCCGTCGATGCGGCCCCACCGCTGCACCACTGCGTCGACCAGTGCTTCGAGGTCTTCGAGACGGCTCACATCGGCGCGCTCGGCGAGGACCTGGCCGCCGCCTGCTTCTTCCAACGTCCGCGCGGCGGCCTCCAACCGCTCCTCGTCGCGGCCGCAGATCGCGACCGCTGCCCCCTCCTGGGCCAAGCGTGTCGCCAACGCGAGGCCCAACCCGTCCGAGCCGCCTGTGATGACCACGACCTTCTCGTCGAGCTCGAGATCCATGTCAGCCCTCCTTCGAGGTTGCAGCGGTGGTGGTTGCAGCCCGCACGCCGGCCAAAAACCCGTCTGCCTCCCTTTGCGAGCGCAGGCGAACGAAGCGCAGGCCCGCCCACTCCGGGCTCAGGGCGGCCTCGGCGTAGCGCTGTCGGTACTGCTTGTGTCGGGTGGCGGTCCAGGCGATGATCGACTTCTCCGGGTTCAGAGACCACAGGTTCGACATCGGCTCCCGGTTGCCGTTCCAGAGTTCTTCTCGCGTCAGCGTCCGGCGCACGGTGCGCCGGATCGTGCGCGCCAGCGCCACGGAGAACGGGAGGTCGAACCACACGACCGTGTCCGCGCGGTTCCACACGATCTCTCGGATCGCGGAGTAGTTGCCGTCGCACACCCAGCGGCCCTCGCGGGTGGCCTCCTCCACCCGTGTCCGGAACTCCTCGTCGTCGAGCGGCGTCCAATCGGGTTGGTGGTAGATGGAGTCGAGCTCGATGTGGCGCGCACCCGACTCGACCGCCAGGGACCGTGCCAGAGTGGT
This sequence comes from uncultured Acidimicrobiaceae bacterium, assembly GCA_963725895.1. Taxonomy (GTDB): domain Bacteria; phylum Actinomycetota; class Acidimicrobiia; order Acidimicrobiales; family RAAP-2; genus Bog-473. The sequence continues at coordinate 2,055,903 of CAVSAJ010000001.1, forward strand.
CTTCCCGGAGCCCGAGCAACCCACCACGACGACGCGTTCGATGTCAGCGCTCCTGCTCGGTCGGGCGGACCAGGATCTCGTTCACGGCCACCCGCCGTGGCTGAGTCACGGCATAACGGATGGCCGCTGCGATGTCTTCGGCCTGCATGATCTCGATCCCGCCGAAAGTCTGTGCCATGCCCTCGAGGATCTCGGGGCGGTTCTGAAACGCCAGCTCCGTGGCGGTGGCGCCGGGTTCGATGAGCGTGACCCGGACATGGCGTGCCGTCACCTCTTGGCGCAACGACTCGCTGAAGGCACCCACGCCGTGCTTGGTGGCGTTGTACACGCCGCTGTTGAGGCGCGCCACACGGCCGGCAACCGAGCTCACGTTCACCACGTCCGCCACCGAGCGAGGTTCCGAATCCGCCGCCGACAGCAGGTGCGGTAGCGAGGCGTGGGTGCAGTAGAGCAGGCCCAGGAGGTTGAGGTGGACCATCCGCTCCCACTCCTCCACCGGGGCACCGACGATCGGCCCGAGGAGCATGACGCCCGCGTTGTTGACCAAAGTGTCGAGCCGGCCCAACTCGGCGACCGTCGTGGCGACTGCGCGTTCCGCCTGGGCCCTCTCGGTGATGTCGGCCTCAATCACGAGCGTCTTGGTCGAACTGCCGATCCGCTCCGCCAATTCCTCGAGACGGTCCCTTCGACGTGCGACGAGGGCGACCGCAGCGCCGTCCTCGGCCAATACGCGCGCCGTCGCCTCGCCGATACCACTGCTCGCCCCGGTCACCAGGGTGACCGTCCCGTCGAGTCTCCGGGTCATGGCGCCTCCGTTCTCGAGATTCTTCCGGCCCTGGGCAAGCCGCCACCACGGTCTAGCGGATAGGTCAGGGGATCCCATCGCTTGCTGCGGCCGATGGGTCCACGAGGCGTCGGCGACCTCTTCTCGGGCAGTGAAACCGAGGGCGTCTAACCCGCCTCGGTCGGCTCCTTTGGCTGCCTTGCCGGCTCGGCGGTGTGCCCGCCTGCGTCCGCTTCCGCCTCGTCAAAGGGTTCGACCCCGAACAAGCCGACGGGCACGCCGACGTCCGTCGGTACCCGCGTCGGGGTGTCGCGGTTGAGGATCTCGCCCCGAAAGAACGCCGGACGGAACGCCATCCAGACGTACATCAACACGACCCCGAGGATGACGGTGCCGACGTCGAGCACGAAGACGCCGCCGATGACCCGCTGTGTGCCCGGCACGGTGAAGTGGGTGTCGCTGTTGGCCGGCTGCCAGTAGTACCAGAAGGACCAGAACATGGCGAACCACAAGATGAGACCGCCGGCCAGGGGCAGGATTCCCTTCAGCCACAGCGTGCGGGCACTCTCCCGCAGATTCTTGCGGTAGTACCAGAAGGACGAGAACCCGGTCAGCCCGTAGTAGAAGGCGATCCACACCCCGAGAGCCGACACCGAGTCCACGATGACGCTGTTGCCGCTCGACAGGTAATTCATCACCACGTAGAGCACGATGGAGACGCCCCCCATGGTCAGTGTCGAGATCGTGGGCGTGAGGTACCGCCGGTGGATCCTGCCGAAGGCATCTGGAATGGCCTTGAACACGGCCATGGACAGCGTGGTGCGCGCGGTCGGGAGGATGGTGGTCTGGGTGGAGGCGGCGGCCGAACTCAGCACCATCAGAATGAGCAGGTGCGAGAGGAAGCTCCCCAGCCCCGACGTCCCGAAGATCGACGACCCGAGCACCGACAGCACATCGCCCTCGTTGTTGGTATTGGAGAGCCCGATCCCCTTCGACCCGACGCCGGCGTAGGACTGGGTGGCGAAGATCACGACCGCGTAAATGGCCAGCAGGATGAAGGTTGAGGTGACCGCGGCCCGGCCCGGGGTCTTGTCCCGCTCCTTCGTCTCTTCGTTCACCGACACCGCGGTGTCCCAGCCCCAGTAGATGAACAGCATCAGCGTGAGCCCCACCATGAAGCTCTCTGGGCCCGACACAGCGAAGGGGTTGAACCAGGACCAGCTGGGCGTCAGGTGGCCAACGGGAGCCGAGCCCGCGCCCACCTTGTACAGCGCCACCACCGAGAGCAGCGTGAGCATCACCAGCTCGATGCTGAGCAGCGCCTTCTGAAAGTTGGCCGAGATCTCGATCCCGACGTAACAGATGGCTGTCATGGCCACGATCCACATGATCCCGACCAGCAGCACCCATCCGCTGTCGGCGTTGTGCCCGATGCCGTCCGCGCCGAAGAGCAGGAAGACGTACTGGCCGGCGATCTGAGCCAGGCTCGCCATCACCAAGATGTCGGCGGCGATGATGCCCCAGCCTCCCAGCCAGCCCGTCTTGGGTCCGAAGGCCCGCGTCGCCCAGGTGAACGTGGTGCCGCAGTCGGGATCAGCGGCGTTGAGGGCCTTGTACCCATAGGAGATGAGCAGCATCGGCACGAAGGCCAAAATCGTGATGATGGGTGCCTGCAGACCGGCGATGGCGATCACCACGAACCCGAGCGTCGCAGCGAGACTGTAGGCCGGCGCCGTCGACGCGACGCCCACGACAACCGAGGAGATGAAGCCGAGTGCACCCCCCTTCAGACCCTTGTCGCCGGCCTCTTCTTGATGAGCCACTGCCGCATCGAGGTGAACCACCGATACCCCCCGTCCTCGCCTGCAAGAACTAGGGCCGAACGATACTCAACCAGCGACGGAATTCGCCAGGTTTTTTACTAATCTCGGCTACCAGGGACTCCTACGCCGACTTTTCAGAGGCACATTGGCATCTCGATGCCTGAAATCGTCTTCTGAGCTCCCGTCGAGCGTGGGTCAGTTCCGCCGAGCGTCGGTTTGCCCGATGCCCTCGCGCAGCTTCTCGAGGCTCGAGGCGAGGAGCCGCGAGACGTGCATCTGGCTGACGCCGACAGCAACGGCGATCTCCGACTGAGTGAGCCCGTCCACGAACCGCATGCGCAGGATTGACTGCTCCCGCGGGGGCAGGGTGGCCAGCGCCGGGCCGAGGAGGACCCGATCCTCGACCGAGTCGTAGTTGTCGTCGTGCTCACCCAGCCGGGCGGAGAGGGGATCCTCCTCGCTCTCCGACGCGTCGATGGACGCAGCGCGGTAGCCCTGGCCGGCCTCGATCGCCTCAATCACGGCTTCCTCGGTCGCGCCAGTCGCCTCGGCAAGCTCAGTCACCGTCGGGTTGCGGCCGAGCTGCTGGGCCAGGGCCGCCGTCGCGTGCCCAAGCTCGAGATAGAGCTCCTGCACCCTGCGGCTTGCCCGCACTGCCCAGCCCTTGTCCCGGAAGTGACGCTTCAGCTCACCGATGATCGTTCGCGTTGCGAAAGCGGCGAAGTCGACGCCCCGCGCCGGATCGAATCGATCCACCGACTTCACGAGCGCCACCGATGCGACCTGCACCAGATCCTCGAGTGGCTCACCGCGGTGCAAGAAGCGCCGGGCCAGCTGCTGGGCCAAGCCCAGGTTGGCCGTGATCAGCTCTTCCCGTGCCTCCGGGTCGAGCACCTGGCCATCGCCCGCACCAGGTGCGTCAGACTGCGCCTGGGGGTCGCACGCCCGACCCACCGTCACACCGCATGCCCCCCCCGCCGCTTCCGCATCCACGCCCGCACCTGGCCGTCCTGGCTCTCTCGTCCGTGCTCGTCGACGAGGGCGCCCAGAATCTGCTGGCTGAGCTGGGCACTCTCCTCCCATTCGGCATCGGCGGCGCTGCCCGCAGCGGTGGCCCGCTCCAACGTGGAAGCGACCCCGATGGCATCGCCCAGCACCGTGAGCTCCAGACACAAGTCGCCCGAGTCCGCGTCGCTGCCCTGCAGCGTCAAGAGGCAGAGCTCGCCGACAGCGAGGCGGAGGTCCTCGAGCTCCTCGATGTCGAACCCGGCACGAGCGGAGATCGCGCTCGTCACGAGCCGCGCCAGCACGATGAGGTCACCACGCGCTGGGAACTTCAGCTCAATGCGATCTCCGCTTCGGAGCGGATCGGGAGCGTCTGCCATTCACGCCCCTGCGGCTTGGAGGCTGTCGGCGATCGTGAAAACGTTGGTGAGGCCGGTGATCTCGAAGATCTTCATGATGCGCGGGTCGACCACGACGATATGCAGTTCGCCCCCCAGCTCCCGGCAGCGCTTCAGCGCACCAACGAGCACGCCGAGCGCTGTCGAATCCAAGAACGTGACCTCGAGCAGGTCCAGCACGACCGTCGTCTCACCCCGCGCGATCACACGGTGGAGGCATTCACGCAACTGCGGTGCTGTCGCCACGTCGATCTCGCCACTGACGGCAATCACCGGAGCCGAGGCCCCCGCCCGCTCCTCTATTCGAAACTCCTGATCCACTCGATGCTCCTGGATGCTGCGTAAAGGTGGGTGACGTGCAGTATCGCAGCGCCGCCCCGAACCCATCGCAAGCCGTGCTGCAATGGCGATTGGCCCGTGCGTTCTATAGCCCCGCTGCCTAGAAGATAAACCTCCTGGGTTTCCGCTGGGTTTCCCCTGCTTAACACTGGGGTAGGAATGGCGTGCACAACCCCGGTGAAGAGCAAGAGAGTGTTGGCGCCATCGGTGGCGCACATCAGTGACGCCCACCGATCAGAGGAATAGCGTTTCAGCACGAGCCCGTGGCCTCGACCTCGGGGGGAGACCAGTGCCTGGACCAGGAGACGACGAGCTTGCCGTGAGACCGCGCAGCGAGCGCGCGGACCGGGCCGAGGCCATCGCGACCTTGGTTGCCCTGAGTTGGGTCTCGGCCGTCGCCATCATCTTCGCGGTCTTCGGCGGCAACATCTCCCTGGTGGGGCTGCTCGCGATCGGTCCCTTCATCGCCGCATCGTTCGCGCGGCCCTCGCGGGTGGCGCTGGTCGGCCTCCTGGCTGCGTTCTTCGTCCTGATCATCAGCACACCTGCACACAGCTACCGAGAGCTCAACCACACACTGCGAGTGCTGACCCAGCTCGCCGCGATGGCGCTGGCCATGTGGATCTCGTACCTGCGCGGGAAGCGCAACGTGATGCTCTGGACGGCGCGTACCGAGACGAGGAACGAGCGCCGTCGGCGCGTCGCTGCCGAGACGGCGCAGCGGATGCAGGCAATGGCGCGAGCGCTGACGACCGCGGCGGACCCGGCCCAGGTGGCCGATGCCGTGTTCGCGGCGCTCCGCGACGAGCTGCGGGTCGATGCCGCGACCTTCGCTCTCCTGAACGAACGGGGACAGCTCGTGACGCTGCGCCGGTTCGGCTATGACCCTGGGGCGCCGACCGACGAATTGCTCGCCTCCCTCCAACCCGACGGTCCTGTCCTGGGTGACAACGTCGCCCTGTTCGGCGAGTCGCTCCAGGAGATACGCCGGCAGCGCCCCGATGTCTATAGATCACTCGCATCGACCCGATTCCGAGCTCTGGCGGTGATCCCCCTCGTCGTCTCGGATCGCACCATTGGCGCGGTCGTTCTGCACTGGCACGACGACCGCGAGATCTCAGAGCCGGACCGCGGCTTCCTCTTCACCATCACCGGCGCAGGTGCTCAGGCCGTCGAGCGCGCCCGCCTCACGTTGACCGAATTCGTCAACCTCGAGCGCACCGAGCACCTCCACCGCCTCAGCTCGGCCCTCGCCGCGGCAACGACACCGGGCGACGTCGCCCACGCCGCCATCGCCGAGGCCCGACGCGCACTCGGCGCGCATTCTGCCGTCGTGCGGGTCCCCGTCGCGGGCGAGCGCTCATTGTCATGCCTGGCGAGCAGCGGACACCCGGCGGTGCTCTCGCGCGGCATGGTGCCTGTCGAAGGCAGCCGTGCCGGCTCGTGCTTCTCGCACACTCGCACCGAGGTCGTGCGCATCGGCGCGAGCGAGCATCGTGCGGACACCCTTGCCACCAGCGACACCCGCGACACTCTCGCCACCCGCGGCACGGGCGGCACGGGCGGCACGGGCGGCACGGGGATCATTGTCGAGACCGGCGCGACGAGTCCGGGCCAGACCGGTGAAGACGTGGAGGGCGAGATCGTCCAGTACCTGCTGGACGATCTGAGCCAACCGGTCACCATTGTCAGCGAACCCCTTGTCGGCAGCATCGGGCCACTGGGCGTGCTCTCGCTGGCGTTCGCAGCGCAACCGGAGCCCGGCGAGCCAGAGCTGCGGTTCCTTTCCACCCTCGCCGGCCTGACCGCGCAGGCACTCGAGCGGGCCCAAGTCTTCGAGCACGAAAGGGAAGCACTACGAGCCGCGGAAGCCGGCCGTGAGCGACTGTCCCTCCTCTCCGAGGTCACGCGGCTGCTGAGCTCGAGCCTGGAACCGACGACGGTCATTCGCCGCACCATGAGCCTCGTCGAGGGCCGGCTCTCCGACTCGTGCATCGTCCAGGTTCCGCGCGAGACGGGGCTCGGGCGCCTCGACCCGCGCGACGCCAGGGGCGCCGCGCGGGTCACGGGTCTGGCCGGCACGGTTTGGGACCACGTGCCCTTCTCGTCGAACGCGCCCGCCGCCGTGGCGTTTCGTACCGGGCGGACACAGCTCGCGCCGCTCGAGGTCGGCATCGAATTCACCCCGGGCACGGAGATCCCGGGCGCGGAGATCCCCGCGGCAGGGTTCACCGGCTCGCAACGGACTAGCGATGCCGAGGGCATCGACCCGGGCGATGCCTGGACAGCGCTGTCCGTGCCCCTGACGGCGAACGGCGAAGTCATCGGCGTCATGACCTTCATCGACGGCCCCGGTCGCTTCTTCGAGGCCGACGACGTCTCCTTGGCCACAGAAGTGGCCAGCAGGGCCGGCGTTGCTCTCTCCAATGCGACGCGGTTTCAACGCGAGCACGTCGTCGCCGAGGTGCTCCAGCGAGCCGTGCTGCCCGACTACCTGCCCATGGTCGAGGGGCTCGTCCTCGACGCCGAGTACCGGGCGGGCGTCGCAGGTACCTACGCCGGCGGCGACTGGTACGACGTGTTCGAGCTCGGTGACGACGTCGTCTTCTTCAGCGTGGGCGACGTCATGGGCAAGGGCGCCCCGGCAGCGGCTCTGATGGGGCAGGTGCGCAGTGCCATCCGCGCCTACGCCGTCTCCGGCCAGTCGCCGACCGAGGTCCTCTCCTCACTCGACGGCTTCTTCGACGCGCTCATCGAGGACCGGGTTGTCACCGCGGTCGTGGGCACGATCACGCCGTCGACGGGCACCGTCGTGTTGAGCAACGCAGGACACCCGCCGCCCTTGGTGGTACGTGCCGACGGCACGGCCACCTTCTGCCCCATGCAGCGTTCCCTCCTGATCGCGGCCGGCCTGGACGGCGCCCCTCGGCCACGGGACGAACTCGTTCTCGAACGTGGCGACTCCCTCGTGATGTACTCCGACGGCCTCATCGAGCGGCGCGGCGAGATCATCACAGACGGGATGGAACGCCTGGCGGCGACCGCAACTGATATTGCGCGATCGGGCTGGCCGGACCGTCCGGCGGAAACGTTCGCGTCGATCCTGAGCGCGGATGAGCGCACCGACGACCTCGTCGTGCTCTGCCTCGCCTACGCCGGTGTCACGGCTGGGCGCATATCCGCCCAGCCCCTGGGTACGGGACGGGATGGCATGTCGACGCTGCATCTCGAACCCGTCGTGGAGAGCACACCACTGGCTCGGCACTGGGTGACCGCCCACCTGCGTGACGTCCCGTCCGACGTGTCGGGTTGTGCCGCGCTCTTGACGTCCGAGTTGGTGACAAATGCCGTCCTGCACGCAGGGACGCCGATGTGCGTCACGCTGCACATCCTCCCCGACCGCATCCGGATCGACGTGGCGGACGGCAACCCGGCCTTCCCCTCCATCAAGGAGTACGGGCAGGAGGCCGCGACCGGACGCGGCCTCACCTTGTTCGACACGCTGGCGTCCAACTGGGGCATCCAAGCCGTAGACGGGGGCAAGATCGTCTGGTTCGAATTGCCCGTGGATTATTCGATTCGGCCCGCCCGCGTGTCCGATGGGGGCTTCCGCTTCGACTTGGCTGGCATCACTCGTTCCGGCGCCCACGGGGAGGGCGACGTCTCGCCGCAGATCTCGATCCGACTGATCGGGATCCCCGTCATGTTGCTGCAGAAATCGAGCGAGGAATACGAAGCCCTCTTCCGCGAGCTACGGCTGATGAAGGAGCGGTCCGGCAGTGCGCCGGGCGCTCCCACGTTGCCCGAACGCCTTGCCGCGCTCGTGTCAGACATCGGGACACGCTTCAACGGTCTCGGACCGGGCATGGACGAGATGTGGCAGCAGGCGGTCGACGACAAGGTCGAATACTTCGACTGGACGCTGGAACTACCGCAGTCCGCAGTCGCCGCCTGCGAGTTCTACGACGCCATGTTGGACGAGGCCGACGAGTTCGGCCTGGCCCAGCGCCTGCTGACGCTGCCGGCCTCTCCCACCAGCGTCGCGGTGCGTCGGTGGTTCCTCTCGGAGCTGATCGGCCAGCTGCACGGCAAGGCACCGGTGCCCTGGGTCGACAGCCGCCACCACACCGCGCTGCAGGCGGTGCCGGTCCGCTGACCCAGCGCCCCGTTCAGCGGGTCTTGGCGGTGGCCTTGCGGAACACCTTCCCGTAATGCTCCAGGCCTTCGTTCGACAAGGCGGCGGCCGGACCGCTGGCGATGGAAACCCGCTCGGGCACGATGCCCCACACCGGGACCTTGAGGTCCGTCCACCACTCGATGGTGGCCTCGAGGTCGTTGGTCCCGAGCCGGGCCGAGCAGATCACCACGCCGGCGGGGATGTTGCGGGGGGTCATCTCGAGGGTCGTGACGACGCGGTTGGGCTCCACGCCGCCCGCTCTGGTCGGGATCACGACGCTGTCGGCCCGCCCGAGCGCCGCCTGCACCACATTGCCTTCTCCTGGCGGCGTGTCCACCACCACGAAGCCGTCTCCCTGGTTCATTGCCTTCGTCACCGTGCGGACCGACGGCCCCTCAATGAGCTCCACACCCTCGAGGGGATCGGTGTCGTACCACTCTGCCGTTGAACCCTGCGGGTCGGCGTCGACCAGGGTGACGGGGCCCCGGTTGCGGTCGACGGCCACGGCCGCCAGATAGACGGCCGTCGTCGTCTTGCCAACCCCGCCCTTGACGTTGCTCACGACGATGTTCATGTAGGTCCTGTCTCTGATGCTCGGAAAATGCGGCCCTACGGTACCGGCACCTTGGGCCGGCTGATCACGGCAGCAGCAGGAGGCCGAGGCGCCGTCTGGTGACGACGACCCCAACCACTGCCATCGCGACGAGGTAGGCGACGTGGGCCGGGAGCACCCAGCTCCAGATACCCAGGTCCGCCGCGCGGACGAGGACGACGCCCTGGTAGAGCGGCGTGCAGCGGACGACCGTCTGTAGCCAGCCGGGGTAGACGGTCAGCGGGTAGAAGGTGGCAGAGAAGAGGAAGAGCGGGATGAAGGCGAGCGAGACCATGTCGAAGTCCTGCCAGGTCCTCATGTAGGTCGTCCCGGCCATGCCGGCCGAGGCGAAGGCCAGGCTGATCAGGACCGCCGCCGGCCAGCACAGCACCGCCCAAGGCGAGACAACGTAGCCGAGGATGGCCATGATGGACAGGAACGCCGCCGTGTACAGCGCCCCCCGTAGCACGCACCAGCTCAGCTCGCCCAACGCCACGTCGCCCACGCCGAGTGGTGTTGACAACATGGCGTCGTACGTCTTCGCGATCTTGAGCTTGAAGAAGACCAGGAAGGTCGAGTCGAGCATGGCACCGTTCATGGCGGACGAGGCCAGCAGCCCCGGCGCGACGAATGCCGTGTAGGGGACGAGCCTGCCGTCGACGTTGATCGGGCCGACCAGGTGGGACAGGCCGACGCCGATGGAAAGTAGGTAGAAGAGCGGCTCGAAGAACCCCGAGACGATGAAGATCCACGAGCGCCGGTACACCAAGATGTTCCGCTCGAGCACGCGCGACGCGTGACGGCCGCCGAGGAACGAGAGCGGCGTGATGCGCAGCACCACGCCCGGAGGGCGCCGGTCGAGCGTGGTGTCGGTGGCGGTCGAGGTCATCGCCTCACACCACGAGCCTGCGAGCGAAGGTCCGCCGTCCGGCCGCATAGCCCACGGCGACGAGTGCGCAGAGGTACGCCGCGTGGCCGAGGTCTGCCCACACCACCTGTCCGAGCGTCAGATCACGGCACAGCGCGACGCCGTGAAAAAGGGGCGTGGCATAGGCGACGGCCCGCAACCAGGCCGGCAGCTGCGAGACGGGGAAGAAGGTCCCGGAGAAGAGGAACATCGGGATGATGGCGAAGCGATAGAGCGTCGAGAACGAGGAGTCCTTGTCCTGCGTGGCGGCGAACGCACTGACCGGCGCGGAGAAGGCGATGCCGGTGAGCACCGCAGCGGGGAGCGCAAGGATCGCCCAGGGCGAGTACACGACGCCGAAGGCCGCCATCACCGCCAGGTAGATGGTGACCACGATCGACAGGCGGGCGGCGATCCAGGCGAGGTGGCCGAGCAGTACGTCGTAGACGCTCAAGGGACCCGCCAGCTGGGCAAAGTAGGTGCGCATCCACTTGAAGCCGGCCATCACGGGATAGGTGGCGTCGTTGGTGCCGATCTGCATGCATGTGCCCGCCAGCAACCCCGGCGCCAGATAGGCCACGTAGGTCACCCCGTCGACGCCGTGCGAGTGCTTGTCGATCAGCGAACCGAGCGCGATGCCCATGGCCGCCAGGTACAGCACAGGGATCAAGAAGCTGGTCACGACCGAACTGCGCCATGTCCTCTTGTATTGGTAGGCCCAGTACGTGGCGGCGCGCCACCACATCGGCGTCGGCCGGCGTCGGGCCGGCGCCTCGCCGTCCTGATGGAACGATGCCGTCGTCGCCGGCGCGTCCGCGCCGGTCACCGCGCTCACGGGTCAGTCGACCAAGGTGCGGCCGGTGAGCCGGAGGAAGACGTCTTCGAGCGTCGAGCGGCGCACCAGCGTGCTCTGGGCGACGTGGCCCATCCGAGCCACCTCGGCCAGTGCGGCGTCGCCGTCGTCGGTGTAGAGCAGGATGCGATCGGGCAGCACTTCATGGCGCTCCGCCAGCTCGGCCAGTGAGGGCGCCACCTCCTCGTGCTGGCCCGGCGCGAAGCGCAGCTCGACGACCTCCTTGGTGGAGAAGGCCTCGATCAGCTGGCGCGGGGTGCCTTCGGCCGCGAAGCGGCCCTTGTCCATGACCACGAGGCGGTCGCACAGCTGCTCCGCCTCGTCCATGTAGTGGGTTGTGATGACGAGCGTGACCCCGTCCTGCTTGAGCCGGTAGAGGCGGTCCCAGAGCAGGTGGCGGGCCTGGGGGTCGAGACCGGTCGTCGGCTCGTCGAGGATGAGGAGGTCCGGGTCCGAGATGAGCGCCCGCGCAATGGTCAGCCGGCGTTTCATCCCGCCCGAGAGCGGGTCGACCCGGTCGTTGGCCCGGTCGGTGAGCTGAGCGAAGGCAAGCAGTTGTTCGGCGCGCTCGCGGATCACCTTCTTGGGCATGTCGAAGTACCGCCCGTAGATCATGAGGTTGTCGAGCACGGTGAGCTCGAGGTCGAGCGAGTCCTCCTGTGGCACCAGGCCCATGCGGGCGCGGATCCGCGGCCCGTCGGTTGCCGGATCCATGCCCAGGACGCGCAGCGTGCCACCGCTCAGCGGGCTGATACACGAGATCATGCGCATGGTTGACGTCTTGCCGGCACCATTCGGACCGAGGAAGCCGAAGGACTCCCCCTTTGCAATCCTGAAGTCCACGTGGTCGACCGCGACGAAGTCGCCGAAGCGCTTCACCAGCCCCTGCGCTTCGACCATGGCGGTGACGGGTGCGGCCCCCGGCTCCGAGGCCGGCGCGTCCGGCCGGGGGTGCTCCGAATCGGGGACGTCAGTCATCGGCGAGGAATGTGACGTCATCGTCAGGGAACGATACCGTGCCGCCCACGGAGCCAAAATTCAGGGGAGGCACGCGCAATGGCTGGGACGGAACTGAGCCGGGCGTTCCCCGACGGCTTCACGTGGGGGACCGCCACGGCGGCACACCAGATCGAGGGCGGCAACGTCAACAACGACTGGTGGGCCTTCGAGCACACCCCCGGATCGGGGTGCGCCGAGCCGTCGGGTGACTGCTGCGACTCGTGGAACCGCTGGGAGGAGGACGCCGACCTGGTGGCCAGCCTGGGGTTCGACAACTACCGGTTCTCGGTGGAGTGGAGCCGCATCGAACCGGCCGATGGTGAGATTTCGCGCGCCGCGCTGGAGCACTATCGCCACCAGTGCCTTCGCCTGCGCGAACGCGGCGTCGACCCCGTCGTCACCTTGCACCACTTCACGACGCCGTCGTGGTTGACGGCGCAGGGAGGCTGGGAGTCCGACACGACGATCGAGCGCTTTGGGCGCTTCTGCACCGTCGTGGCTGACGCGCTCGGCGACGTGATGACGCGCGCCTGCACCATCAACGAGCCCAACATCGTGGCAACGATGGGCTGGCACGCGGGCATGTTCCCTCCGGGGAAGACCGACTTGGCACTCTCGCGCGCCGTCGCGGCGCGCCTCGCCACCGCGCACCGGGTCGCCGTCGACGCCATACGCGCGACCGCGCCGGGGGTGCCGGTGGGGCTGACGCTCTCCATGACCGACTACCAGCTGGTTGCGGGCGGCGAGGAGAAGCTCGAGAGCATCCGGCACCATTCCGAGGACGTCTTCTTAGACGTGACCGACGGTGACGACTTCCTCGGCGTGCAGGTCTACACCCGCATGCTGATCGGTCCCGACGGCTGGGCCGGCTATGAGGACGGAGTGCCCGTGCTCGACATGGGCTACGAGTTCTACCCGGCCTCGTTGGCCAACTGCCTCCGACGGGCCTGGGACTACACCGGTGGCGCCGTGCCGTTGTCGGTCACCGAGAACGGCATCGGCACCACGGACGACGACCAGCGCATCGATTACGTGCGCCTGGCCCTCGCCGGAGTGCTCGACGTGATTGAGGAGGGGATCGACGTGCGCGGGTACACCTACTGGTCGCTGCTCGACAACTTCGAGTGGGCCCTTGGCTACCGGCCGCGCTTCGGGATCGTGGGCGTCGACCGCGAGACGTTCGCTCGGACGCCTAAACAGAGCGCCGCGTGGCTGGCATCGGTTGCCGCGACCAACGCCCTCGCGTGAGCGCTTCGACCTAAGCCGTCGCCAGTTCGGTGTTGGCGACGATGGCGTCGGTGATCTCGCTCCAGAGCACCTCGGGCAGGTCGTGGCCCATTCCCGGAATGGTGATCAGCTTTGCGCCCGGCACCGCGGATGCTGTGGCCTGCCCACCGCTCAGCGTGATCAGTTGGTCCTCTTCTCCGTGGAGGACGAGGAACGGCATCCGCACGGAACGCAAACCATCCGTGCGGTCCGGAGAGGCCAGGACGGCCGCCAGTTGGCGGGCCGTCCCCTCGGGGCAGTAGCAACGGTCGTAGGCCGCTGCCGCGCGCTCACGCAAAATTGCCTCGTCTGTCGGGTACTTCGGCGAGCCGATCACCCGGCTCCCGGCCAGGCTCGCCTCGACGGCCTCGTCGCGGTTGGACGCCCTCGGGCGCAGCAGTGCGCTCAATGCCTCTCCGGTCGGGGCGCCCACGGATCGGTCGCCGGTCGTCGACATGATGGACGCGGCAGACAAGAAGTGCTGCGGGTGGTTGATGACCAGCGCCTGGGTGATCATGGCGCCCATGGAGACGCCGACGACGTGCGTCTGGAGGATGCCGAGCTGTGCGAGGAGGTCGGCCGTGTCGTCGGCCATGTCCTCGATCCGGTAGGGAGCCGACGCGCCGTCTCCCCCAGGAGCGCCATGATGTCGGGCATCCCCTCCCACTTGGTCGACAGACCGCAGTCCCGGTTGTCGAAGCGGACGATGAAGTAGCCGCGGTCGCGCAACCCCTGGACGAAGCCCTCGGGCCAAGCCGTGAGCTGACCACCGAGGCCCATCACCAACAGGAGCGGCGGATCGGAGGGATCGCCCTCGAGCACGTACTCGATGTCGATCCCGTTGACGTGGGCGGTGGGCACGGGCAGCTCCCTTCGACGTGGCGTCGCCCGCCTTCCTACCAGGCGTCCAGACGCCACACGTCACGCGTCACGCGCCCGGCGTGGCACTGCTCAGACCGGCGGCGTCGACGGGGCCGCCTCGGCAACCGAGTCCCGGTGGCGGGCGCGTCCGAGACGCGGCCCAGGCTCGGCGCCGATCAGGACGACCTCGACTGTCCCCATGAAGACGATGAAGATCGCAAAGGCGGACTCCTCGAACGTCCACTGAGTGATGGTGAGCAAGACGATGCCCATGGAGATCACGGCACCGATGTAGGAGTGGATCGTCTCTGTCTCGGGATGGGTCCAGCTCTTCATGAGCGTGGGCACCCCGGCCAGGAAGTCCGCCGCGATCGCGGCTGAGATGGCGAGGACGCCGTTCTCGGTCGCGAACCACACGATGGTCCCGACCACCGACATGGCGCCGCAGGCATAGTCGATTCGCCTGATCCTCCACACCGAGGCCGAAATTGTGGAACGAAGCGACGAAGATGAGCAGCGGCATGAATCCCACCATGAAGGTGGGCAGGGCGCGCAGGCCGACGCCCTCGTGGAACTGGACCCCGGCCGCGAGCAGGGGGGCAAAAGCCCAGAGCAGCCACGTGACCCGGTTCGGCTTCGTCGTCCCCCTCAAGGTGTCGCGCAGGTAGACCAGGGCGCCCAACGCGCCGATCGTGGTCCCCAGGTAGATCCAGTTCTCGCTGATCACCGTTACCCAGTCTGCAATGTGTTTGGCCAGCCCGTCATCCCGCCATGAGGCGACACCCGGCCAGACCCGGTTGCCACTAGCTTCACCTCGAAGGGACCGTCCCGAAGGAGCACTTGTGCCCAGCCAGCGCACGCAGCGGAGTGACAACCGTGGGTGAGCTCCTGCTCGTTGCGCTCCTCGGCGGCCTCATCACGGGACTGTCACCGTGCATTGTCCCCGTGATCCCCGTGGTCGTGGCCGGCGGCTCCACCGGATCGCGCTCGCGACCCTTCGTCATCATCGCCGGGTTAGTGCTGAGCTTCAGCCTGACGGTCCTCTTCGCCACGACGGTCTTGAGCTTCCTCCACCTCCCGGGCGACCTCTTGTTCTGGCTGGGCATCGCGCTCTTGGCTGCCATCTCCATCGGGCTCCTGATCCCGCCCATCGGCGAGCTCGTCGAGCGGCCCTTCGCCCGCCTCGGCTCGTCCCGCTACGCCACTGAGGGTGGCGGGTTCGTGCTCGGCCTGAGCCTCGGGCCGGTGTTCGCGCCGTGCGCGGGACCGGTGCTCACCGCCATCTCCGTCGCGGGCCAGCACAACCGCGTCGGCCTCTCGACCCTGCTGGTGACGGTGTTCTACGCGATCGGCATCACGCTGCCGCTCCTGGTGCTCGCGTTCGTTGCACAGCGGGCGACGACGAGCTGGACCTCGCTGCGCCGGCACCTGCCGGCGGTGCGCCAGGTCGCGGGTGTGCTGCTCGGGTTGGCCACGTTGGCCCTCGCCTTCAACTGGCTCGGGGCCTTGCAGCGGGACGTGCCGGGGTACACGACGGCGCTCGAGGACCACATCGAGTCGACCAACTCCGCCTGCACCCAGCTCCAACAGCTCAGCGGCGAGCACCAAAACCAGTTCGCCGCGGCGAACGCGAAGCTGGAGGGCAAGAAAGCGACCTGCTCGGTGACGGACGCCGGCAACACGGTGAGCAGCCGCTTGGCCGCCGGCCACACGACGACCACGACCACCACGACGAGCCCGGCCCGCACCCCAGGCTCCACCCCAGTGCAAAAGGCTCCGGTGTTCATGGCAAGCAAGACGGACCTGCCAGCGCTCGGGCGCACGCCGAATTTCACGGGCATCACGGCCTGGTTCAACACACCGGGCAACCAGCCTCTCAGTCTGAGCGAGCTCCGAGGCAAGGTCGTGCTGATCGACTTCTGGACCTATTCCTGCATCAATTGCCAGCGCTCGCTGCCCCATGTCGAGGGTTGGTACAACGACTACAAGAAGGACGGCTTCGTCGTCGTCGGCGTCTCTGCGCCCGAGTTCGCGTTCGAGCACGTCGTGTCCAACGTCGAGAGCGCGGCGGGGAGCCTCGGGATCGACTATCCGGTGGCCATCGACGACAACCTGGCCACCTGGGACGCCTACAACAACGAGTACTGGCCCGCCGAGTACCTCATCGATCCCACTGGTGTCGTGCGCGCCTACGACTTTGGCGAGGGCGGCTATGGCGAGATGGAGAGCAATATCAGGATGCTCCTCTCGGCCAACGGCGTCTCCAACCTCCCACCGCGGACGGACGTGCCGGACAAGACGCCGACCAACAATCTGACGCCCGAGAGCTACGTGGGCTACGAGCGGCTCGACAACGAGGTAGGCACCGCGGTGGCCCAAGACAAGACGATCGTGTACCACCCGCCGTCCTCGATCCCATCGAACAGCCTGGCCTTCGGCGGCACCTGGACGGTGCACCAAGAGGAGGCGGCGGCGGGGTCCGACGCCACGCTCGGCTTGAACTTCACCGCGGACGACGTCTATCTCGTGATGGGGGGCTCCGGCACCGTTGGCGTCTCCTACAACGGCAAGCATCTCACGACGGTCTCCGTCGGCGGGATCCCGAAGCTCTACACCCTGTTCTCGGGCAAGGTGCTGCAAACGGGACTCCTCACGCTGACCGTTTCACCAGGTGTCGAGGCCTACGACTTCACCTTTGGCTAACGCGCACGCGAACCCGCGCAGGACCCCCCACCCGTGTTGGGCGTCCGAGTGACTCCGTGGCTCAGTTGATGGCCCGGTCCTTGCCCACCCAGTAGGGCGCACGCAGCTCCCGCTTGAGAATCTTGCCCGAGGGGTTGCGCGGCAGCACCTCGGTCGCTTCGACCGAGGTGGGGCACTTGTAGTGCGCCAGGTTGTCACGGCAGTGGGCGATGACAGCTGACTCGTCGAGCTCCGCGCCGGGCGCGATGACGACGACGGCCTTCACGGTCTCGCCCCACTGCTCGTCGGGCACTCCGATCACCGCCGCGTCGGCGATCGCTGGGTGGGCAAGCAGCACGTTCTCGACCTCTGCCGGGTACACGTTCTCACCGCCGCTCACCACCATGTCCTTGATCCTGTCGTGGAGGTAGAGGTAGCCCTCGGCGTCGAAGTAGCCCGCGTCGCCGGTTCGCAACCACCCCTCATCGTCGACGGTCGCTGCTGTCTCCGACGGCTGAGCCCAGTAGCCCGCCATGTTGTAGGGCGAGCGCGTCCACACCTCTCCCACCGCGCCCCTTGTGGCGTCGGCGCCCGTCGCCGGGTCGACGATTCGCAGCTCGACGACGTCGTGCGGCTTGCCCGCGGAGCGGAGCAGGCCGCGCCGTGGGCCGTCCGGATCGTGATCCTCGAAGCGCAACGAGGTGATGGCGCCCGTGGTCTCGGTCATGCCATAGACCTGACAGAACCCGCATCCGAAGGCGGCGAGGCACTTGACCAACACGTCCTGCGCGATCGGGGACGCGCCATAGAAGATCACCCGCAGGCTTGAGAGGTCGGTCGTGGCCAACGAGGGAGTCGCCAACAAGAGCATCAAGACGGCGGGCACGAGGAACATCTCGGTGATGCGCTCGGTCGCGATCAGCTCGAGCAGCACCGCGGGATCGACGTCGCGCACGATCACGGAGCGTCCGCCGCGCGACATTGCGCACAGGGCCCACCCCGATCCGCCAATGTGGAAGAGCGGCATGGCGACGAGGCTGACCGTGTCCGGACGGATGCTGAAGGTCTTGCCCGCGTCGCCGACGGCAGTGGAGAGGTTGCCGTTGGTGAGCATCACCCCCTTGGGCAGCCCTGTGGTGCCCGAGGTGTAGAGCTGCATGCTGACCTCATGGAGGCCACCGGCATGGCCAGGGTCCTCGGCCGGACATCCCTCGAGCCAGCGCACGAGCGGCACGGCGCGTGCGTCGGGACAACGGTCGCCCCCATCGCCGAGCACGACGATCGTCCGCACCGCGGGAAGGTCGCTCTGCATGGCGGCGAGAGCGGGGAGGAAGTCGGCGTGGATCGCCAAAACGGGCGCCGCGGCGTCGTTGATGATCGCGGCCATCTCGACCGGAGACAGTCGCCAATTGACGGCGACGTTCACGGCGCCGATCAGCGAGCCGCCGAAGAGGAAGTCGAAGTAGGCAATACCGTTGCGATCCAAGAACGCGATCCGGTCGCCGACGCCGAGTCCGTCGCGGCGCGCCGCCTGCGCCACCGTGCATGCGAGTGTGTATTCCTCGCGCCAGGTGCGCCGCTCCGTGCCCTCGACCAGCATCTCGTGCTCGGGTTGCGTGCGCGCGAAGTGCCGCAGTATGCCCGCCACCGTGTAGCGCTCACGCTCGGTGGCGGTGACGGGTGCTGGCACGAATGACCTCCTCGCCGATGCCGATTCGGGACGGGACCCTACGCAGCGAGTGGGCTCGTTGCCTGGACCCGGGGACCGCTCTACCCCACTTGCAAGATTGAGCGGTTCTTACTGGTCAGGGACATTTTGAGGAATTTCAAAAGTTTTTATGTCTCTTATTGAGTTAAATAGACCCGCCTGACCAGGTGCTTTGTGATCGCCGTCACAAGCAGGACGTATAAATCCCCAGTTCAGATGCCCCGTTTGCGCTCGAACGAGGGTTCCAGCGAGCTGGCTGCTAAGTTGCTGCACCGCAAAGTCAGATCCGCCTTTTAGGATGCATGCCGCGGTCAGAGTGCAGGCTGCATAGGGGAAGGGGCATCGGTCTGAGCCGTTCAGATTGAGAGGGCCCCGACCCGCCTGGCCGCAGGCGATTTCCCCCGGGTCCGAATTGAGGACCACGCAGGAGAAGGAACCAGGGCTGTACCAACCGGCCGCACACCCTGCGGCGACAAGCCAGAACGGACGATGCCTTCCTGCTCGCCGTTCGGGGCGCGAATGCACTGGCCGGAGCCCGCCTACACCGAGCAGAGCCTGGCGTGCCCACGCGCGCCCAGACGAAGGGAGGTGCCGTGCGGATCCGCATTGCACTCGCGACGGCGTTCGCCGTCATTGTTGTCATTCCAGTACTCCTGCTGAGCTTGTCCAGTGGGAGCCCCGCCGCCTCGACGCTGGTGACCCGCCATCAGGCGATCAGCCAACACCGGGTGGCCAAAGTGAGGTTCACGTTGATGTCCTACGCCCAGGCGCAAGCAGTCGCCAGGCTCGCGAATTTCTACAACGCAGTCGCGGTTGCCCAGGAGGAGTCGTATCTCCGGGAGGTCGCCCTCTACCAGACCCTCGAAAAGCAGAGCTTCTACAAGGCGATCCTGCAACAGGAGGCGACGGCCGCGGCGGCATCAGCCGCGGCAGCATCGGCCGCGGCGGCACGGGCCGAGGCAACGGCAGCCGCCGCAGCGGCCGCTGCACCTGCGCCGCCCGCCGGTGCGCCGAGCGGTGCATCCGATGCCACGAGTACCAACACAGCGAATTGGGCATGCATCCGCGAGCACGAGTCCGGGGACAACTACTCGGAGGGCGGAGGCGGTGCCTACCAGTTCGAACTCGGAACGTGGCAAGGGCTGACGGGGCTTCCTTCGCCGGCGGAGGACTATCCGCCGTCGGTGCAGGACGCCGCCGCGCTCGAGCTCTTCGCCCAGCGCGGCTGGGAGCCCTGGACGACCCGTTTCGTGTGCGGGCTGTAGGACCGAACGAGCCGTGATGGCCGGCGGACGCGCCGGGCCCCCTGAAAGGCGGACGACACAGAGCACCAACCCCCAAGGGCTATAGACAACCGGCCGCACACCCTGCGGCAACAAGCCAGAACGGACGACGCCTTCCTGCTCACCGTTCGGGGCGCGAATGCAAAGGCCGGAGCCCGCCTACACCGAGCAGAGCCTGGCGCGCTGACGCGCGCTCGACGAAGGGAGGTGCTGTGCGGACCCGCATTGCACTCGCGACGGCACTGGCCGTCATTGCTATTCCATTCTTACTTTTTACGATCTTCAGCGGAGTCCCGGCCGCCGCGGCACACGGGGCCCGCCACATGGCGGCCGGCCACAGCCGGGCACGGGACATCAAGATGAAATTGATGTCCTATGACCAGGCCCACCGGGTCGCGGAATTCGTGGACTTCAGCGACGCCATAGAAACCCACGAAGTCGAGACCTATCTCTCCGAGGTCGCCTACCTCGAGGCGGTGGCGGCCAACTCGCTCAACGCCATACCGGCCGCGTGGCTGCCGACGGCGATGTGCGAAGAGGGAGGCCGCGACGACCCTTCCGCCGGATACTTCGGCATCCGCGAGTGGCACGGCTTCGACGGCTACCCGACCGCAGGCAGTGCCCCGGTGTCGGTGCAATTGGCGTGGGAGGCCACGTACATCGGCGCACCGCCGGACGCACCGGGACAGTGCCACAGCTATTGAGCGGCCCTGAGAAGAGGTGCTCTCGCCTCGCTACCCCGCGTCGAACATGGCGGTCACCTGCGCCATGTCGAAATAGTCCCGCCATGCGGTGATTTTCCCGTCCACGACGTGGAAGGCACCCATGACGGGCAGAGGGGCGCTCTTCCCTTTCATCGTGAAGTGGTCCGTGCGCTCGGTCAGCACCGTCGAGCCGTCGCTCGCGAGATGGTGCACCTCGAACTCGAGCGCCTCGCACATGTTGACGAACATGTCGATCACCGCCATGGTGGCCTCGACCCCGACCGCCGGCTCCATCGGGATGTTGTGGTAGACGATGTCCTCGGAGAAGAAACCCCGCAGGACCTCGGGGTCACGCGTGCTGGCGGCGGCACAAAAGTCGCGGACAACCTGTTCGGCGCTGGGCATGGCTCTCCTCTCGTCGATCCCGATCCCGGTCGGTCCGGTGGGCCCCGGTCGCTCCGGCTGACTCGGTCGGTCTCTGTCGGTGCCTGTGTGTTGACCAGGCCACGCTAGGCCAGCATCCGGCATGATGGCGGGGTGACAACCTCGACGACGCGAGTGGCGGTGCTCGCCCCCATGCAGCCCGAGCTCAAGGCGGTCGTGAAGTCGTTCGGGCTCAGACCGACTCCGAACGACGCCGTCTTCTCGCATGCGGGTTCGGTGGGCGGCTGGTCGGTCGGCGCGCTCGTGACCGGCATGGGGCCGGCGCTGGGCCGGGAGGCCGCCGAACGGGCGCTCGGCACCGGGCCCGTCGCGCACGTCATGGTGATCGGGATCGCCGGTGGGCTCGACCCGGCGCTGCCTGTCGGTTCGCTCATGGTTCCGAGCCGCGTGCAGCTCTATCCTGACGGGCCCGAGTACAGCGCCCACCCGCTCCCCTCGCGCAACGCCGAGGGCGCGCTGATGACGACTGATGGACTCTTCGATGACGACGAGGTGTGGAAGCCCATCTTGGCCCGGGGGTTCGGCGCGGTCGACATGGAGGCCGCAGGTGTGGCCGAGGCGTGCGACGCCCACGGTGTCGACTGGTCGATCTACCGCGGGATCAGCGACCGCCCCGACGAGCACATCGTCGACCAAGCCGTGTTCGGCCTCAGCAAGCCCAACGGGTCCGCGGATCCGATCGCGCTCGCCAAGTACCTTGCCCGCGACCCGCGTCGCGCCAAGGCCCTGGCGCACCTGAACCGCTGCATGCAGATGGCTGCGTCGCTCGCGGCGAACGCAGCGCGTGACGACCTAGCTGCCTCTGCGCCTGCGTCCTAGCCGTCGTCCTCGACGGGCAGCCGGCCGATGGAGTCGTCGCGGCGGGCGATGACGTGCAGGTCGATGTCGTTCTCCGACGCCATGCGGAGGATCTGCTGGATCACCGAACCCCGGGTCAGCGACTGCCAGCGGGTGAGGCGCGAAGTGCCGACGACGATCTGGGTGATCTGCTGGTCCACGGCGGCGGCAAAGATCGTCTTCGCCACGTCGTCGCCCTGGGCCCGCTGCCAGGTGCCGCCAACCGCGGCCACCAGCTCCTCGAGCTCCGCCGTGTTGCCTCCGCTCGCGTCGGCGTCGTTCACCACGACGTTGATGGCGACCAGCGGTGCCTTGAGACGGGCCGCGATGCGCGCCGCCCGCCGGATCACCGATGCGTTGCCCGGCGCGCCGGTGACGGCGACCATGATCCGTTCGGTCGTCTCCCACAGCTCGCCGCCCGCGCCCTTAGAACGGAGGTATTCGAGCAGCTCCTCCTCCGTCTCGTCAGCCACGAAGCGGAGCGACAGCTCGCGCAAGGCCGCGAGGTTCTCGGCCCGGAAAAAGCCGTTGAGCGCGGCCGGCACCTTGTCTTCGGGGTAGATGTTCCCGTGCAGCATGCGGCGGCGGAGCTGGTCGGCCGAGGAGTCGATCAGCTCGATCTGATCCGCCTTTCGCACCACCCAGTCGGGCACGCGCTCGCGCACCCCGACGCCGGTGATCCGCTCGACCGCGTCGGCCAGCGACTCGATGTGCTGGATGTTCACCGTCGAGATGACCGCGATACCCGAATCGAGGATCTCGAGCACGTCCTCCCAGCGCTTCTCATGGCGGCCCGAGCCCGGCACGTTGGTGTGGGCAAGCTCGTCGATGAGCGCCAGCTCGGGCTTGCGCACCAGCACGGCGTCGAGGTCCATCTCCTCCCATACCGAGTCCCGGTACTGCACCCGCTTGCGCGGCACGACAGGAAGGTCGCGGATCTGTTCCATGGTGTAGGTCCGCTTGTGCGTCTCGACGAACCCGACCACCACGTCGCTCCCGCGCTGGAAGCGGCGCCAGCCCTCGTCGAGCATCGCGCAGGTCTTGCCGACGCCGGCCGCCGCGCCGAGGTACACCCGGAAGCGCCCAGTCGGCCTGACTCCTTCGTCCTCACCATGTGTGCTCATCTCGACCTCGGCTCGCTCGGAAGCCCACGCGCGTCGATACACTCCACTGCCGGCAAAATGCCGGCTGACGGGACACTATGACGGACGTGATGCAAGGCAGTCTGGCTCCGAGGGGAACGTACCAGCGCACCGCTCTGGGCATTGTCGTGACGTTGGCCTGCCTCGCGGTTCTGCTCTGCGTCCTGCTGCCCTTCCGATCCCATCTCAGCGTCGCCATTCCCGCGTTGGTGTTCGTGGTGCCGGCGATGCTGGGCACGGTGGTCTGCGGATTCTGGCCCGGTGCCGTCGGTGCCATTGCGGGTTTCTTGGTCTACGACTGGTTCTTCCTCCCGCCCTACAACACCCTCACGGTGCGCTCGCCGCAGAACTGGATCGCGCTGGCGGTGTACGCAGCGGTCGTTCTCGTTCTGGCCCAAGTTGTGTCGCAGCTTCAGCAGGTCCGCCAGGAGGCGGACCGCAGGACCGAAGAGGCGAGGCACCTCTACGAGCTGTCGCAGGCGCTGATCGGGGACCTGCCCCTCTCTGCACTGTTGACCCAGATCGTGGAGACAGTCCAAGGAGTGTTCGCGCCGCGCTGGACCGCCCTCGTGCTGCCGGCCGGCGGGCGCGACGCACTCGCCCCGGGTGAGGTGCTGCGGGTGGCCGCGGCCGCGGGCGAACCACTCAGCCCGTCCGAGGAGGCGTCGGTGACGGCGGGGGGCGGTCACGCGGTCTCCTTGGGACTCGAGACAGGGACGGCGCCACACCGGGTCTCGGTGGCGCTCGCGGTCAGCCACCGACCCGTCGGCTTGCTCGTTCTCCAGGACGTCCAGCCGGCCGAGGGCGCACGTAACTTGCTGGGCACTTTCGCCAACCAGGCTGCGCTGGCGCTCGACGGGACACAGCTACGCGAGCAGGCGCTGCGCACCCAGCTCCTCGAGGAGGTCGACCGCTGGCGCAGTGCGCTCCTCGGCGCAGCCTCGCACGACCTGCGCACGCCGCTCGCCTCCATCAAGACGGCGGTGTCCAGCCTGCGCCAGTCGGATGTGCTGTTGCGTGCGGAGGACCAGGCGGAGCTGCTCGAACTCATTGAGCTGCAGGCGGACCGTCTGGCCCGACTCGTCTCCAACCTGCTCGATATGACCCGCATCGCGTCCGGCGCGCTCGAGCTCCGGCCCAGTGCCATCGCGTTCGACGAGCTCGTCGCCGAGGCGCTTGGCTCTCTGGGCGACCTCGTCGCACCGAACAGCGTCATCACCGAGGCACCCGACGATCTGCCCCTCTTATACATCGACCACGTTTTGATCAGCCAGGTGCTGGCCAACGTGCTCGAGAACGCGGGACGCGTCGCGCCCGAATACAGTGCCATCGTTGTGTCGGCACGGGCTGTGTCGTCACCCATCGCGAGGTGCGGCTCAGCGGCTGATGCGGCACCAGTTGCCGCCGCCGCGGTGGAGATCGCGGTACAAGACAAGGGTCCGGGCATCCCGCTCGAAGATCGCGAACGCGTCTTCGAGATGTTCAGCCAGAGAGGCGGCGGCGGTCGGGCCGGCCTGGGGCTCGCGATCGCCAAAGCGTTCGTCGAGGCCCATGGGGGGCGCATCTGGGTCGATCCGGACGTCGCCCACGGGGCGCGAATCGTCTTCACCGTCCCGTGCGAGGCCGTCGTGCCTGCACCGGCCTGAACGCGACCATGACCAAGGTGCTCGTGGTCGACGACGACCCCTCCCTCCTCAAGGCGTTGCGCATCGGGCTGACGGCGCGCGGAGACGAGGTTCTCACCGCGCACACCGGGACCGAGGCGGTCAACCAGGTCGCGCTCGGCGTGCCCGATCTCGTGATCCTCGACCTCGGCCTGCCCGACCTTGACGGGATCGAAGTATGCCGGCGCATCCGGGAATTCTCGCAGGTGCCCATCGTGGTGCTGTCCGCGTACGGCGACGAGCGACGCAAAGTGGAGGCGCTCGACCGTGGCGCCGACGACTTCGTGACGAAGCCCTTCGGCATGGCTGAGTTGGAGGCGCGGCTGCGGGTCGCACTCCGCCATGCGGTGGCCCGGCCCGGTGATGGAGCGGAACATCCCAGCGCGCTGGAAGTCGGCGACCTCGAGGTCGATCTGGTCCACCACATGGCGACGCTGGCGGAAACGCCACTCCAGCTCACGGCCAAGGAGTTCGAGCTCCTGGCGTACCTGGCCCGCCACGCCGGGAAGGTGTGCACCCACCACATGATCCTCAGAGACGTGTGGGGGCCCGGCTACGGCGCCGAATCCAATTACGTGCGGGTCTACACCCACCGGTTGCGCAAGAAGATGGGGGACGAGGAGGGTCGCCTCCTCAAGACGGTGCCCGGGATCGGCTACCAGCTCGTCCCCCGCGCTCAGTCCCCGTCGGCGAACGAGTAGAGCGGGTTCGACATCACGGTCGCGCCCTCGACCAGTCCCGGGGTTCCCTGAGCGACTACCCAGCGGCCCTCGACGAGGCCCGGGACCGAGGCGCGTCCGATGAAGCGGAGCACGAGCTCGCCCGTACTGTCCCTGATTGCCACGTCGGTGCGTATCCACGGCCGGCGAACGGGATGGCCAACGGCAGGTAGATCGACAGCCAGTTGGTGAGCCGGGCCGGATTCTCGCAGCCAGCGTCTGCACGGCGCCCGATGCCGAGCCCTGCGAGGAAATCAGCCATGGCGACCATGGTGGCTGTGCCGTTGTGAACCCAATGTCAACGCGGCGTGCGTCAACGGAATGTCAATACCAGCCCCGTGCCCGCTGTGCCTAAGGTGAGCGACGACTAAGGATCGAAAGTGGGGTGGATGATGGGCTTGGACCTGAAGGGGTGCCGGACGCTGGTTACCGGGGGCTCGTCGGGCATCGGCGCCGGGCTGGCCGTCGCACTCGCAGAGCGGGGTGCCATCGTGGGCATCTGCGCTCGGCGGGCCGACAAGCTCTCCGAGGTGGTAGGCCAGTGCATGGAGTACTCACCCGACAGCAGGATGTGGGTCACCAACCTGGCCGACATCAACGCGGTGGACCAACTGGCCGTCGACGTCATCGACGCCTTCGGCGGGGTGGACCTGCTCATCAACAACGCCGGGATCCCCAAGCGCCGTCACGTGACGGCGCTCGACATCGACACCATCACCGCGGTGATGCACGTGAACTACCTCTCCCCCATCCGCTTGACCATGGCGCTGCTGCCCCAGATGCTCGCCCGCGGCTCGGGCACGATCGTCAACATCTCGTCGATCGCGGCCAAGCTCAGCGCCCCCGGCGAGGCGGCTTACGACGCTTCGAAAGCAGCCCTGACTGCGTTCTCCGAGGCTATGGCCGTCGACCTGTGGGAGGACGGCATCAAGGTGATGGTGGTCTACCCCGGCGTCATCGACACCGAGCTGTTCACGCTGCCGGACAATGACGTCCCCGATCTGCCGGTCGAGGCCGAACCGGTTTCCGTGGCGGTCGACGCCATCCTGGCCGGCCTGGAAGCGGGCGCGGCCCAGGTCTACGTGCCCGAGTGGTTCCACGGCGTGACGGCGAACAAGGAGAAGAACGTCGGTGCGTTCTTGGAGGGAACGGCGTCGTACCTGCGCGAGCAGAAGAAGCAGAAGCAGGCGCAGGCCTAGGGCGCGGACATCGGGATGCGGGCATCGCGCATGCGTGGGGCCGGCGGGGCACGGGAAGAGAGGTGGGCATGAAGATCGAACCAGACGCTGCGGGGATGAGCGAGGCCAGGCTGGAGCGCATCACCGAGCACTTCGGGCCCAATTACGTCGACACGGGAAGGATCGCCGGCTGCCAGATCACGGTCGTGCGAGGCGGGCATGTCGCCTACGCGCGCTCGCTCGGGCTGATGGATCGCGAACACAACATCCCGATGGCCGACGAGGCCATCTTCCGTATTTACTCCATGACCAAACCGATCGCCTCGGTCGCCCTGATGCAGCTCTACGAGCGCGGCATGTTCCAGTTGCTCGACCCGGTGCGCCGTTACATCCCCGAATGGAGCACCCAACAGGTGGGTGAGGTGCACGATGACGGCTCCGTCACGCTGGTCAAACCGAAACGCCCGATGAACATGCGCGACGTCCTCATGCACACCACGGGGCTCCCGGGAGCGCTCTTCCCCGGGAATCCCATCGATGCCGCATTCGCAGAGGCGCGGAGCGCGCTCGGTCCCGAGCAGACGCTCGAGAGCGTCACCGCACTGCTCGGGCAGCATCCTCTCAAGTTCCATCCGGGCACCCACTGGAACTACGGGATCTCCACCGACATCGTCGGCCGGTTGGTCGAGGTTCTGTCGGGTTTGCGGTTCGACGAGTACCTCCAGCGCGAGATCTTCGAGCCGCTCGGCATGGTCGACACCGGCTTCTATGTGCCCGAGGACCAGAAGACCCGCCTCGCCGCGTGCTACCAGTACCAGCCCGGCACCACCCCTCGCCTGATGGAGGGGCCCTTCGCCAACGGGATCCTGGCACCCCATTCGTATCTCTCCGGTGCGGGTGGTCTCGTCTCGACGACCCGCGACTACGTCGCCTTTTGTCAGATGCTGGCCAACGGCGGGCACCTCGACGGGCGGCGGGTCCTCGGCCGCAAGACCCTCGACCTGATGACGGTCAACCACCTCCCGGGCGGGGCGACGCTGCAGGACATGGCGGTCGGCGGCTTCGGTGAGGCGGGATTCGAGGGCGTCGGTTTCGGGCTCGGCTTCGCTGTGGGGCTCGGCCCCGCCGCGACCGCGATGGCGGGATCGGCCGGCGAATTCTACTGGGGTGGCGCGGCCAGTACGGCGTTCTGGGTCGACCCCGTCGAGGATCTCTTCGTCGTCTTCATGACTCAGCTGTTCCCCTCGGTCGCCTACCCCATCCGGGCCCAGCTGCGCGCGCTCGTCTACCAGGCCATCGACGATTGATGGCGGCGGCCGCCGCGAGCGCGAGCGACGGGGCCCCGGTCGGACCGGCCGACGCCTCGACGACCCCCCGCTTCGCCGGACTCGCCACCTTTGCCCGATTGCCCACTGCGGACGCCGTGCCGCACTGGGACATCGGCGTCGTCGGCGTCCCCTTCGACGGCGGGACCAGCTATCGCCCCGGTGCGCGCTTCGGCCCGGCGGCGGTGCGGCAGGGCTCGCGCCTGCTGCGGCCGTACAACCCGGCGCAGGACTCCCTCCCTTTCGAGCTGGCGCAGGTCGTCGACGCCGGTGACATCGCCTGCACCCCCTTCAGCCCCGAGGAGGCAGTGGCCCAGATCGAGGCGGGGGCGGACGCGTTGCTCGGGAAGGGCGGTCGACTGGTCGCCATCGGCGGCGACCACACCATCGCGCTGCCCCTGCTGCGCGCGACCGCTCGGCGGCACGGCCCGCTGGCCCTGGTGCACTTCGACGCGCATCTCGATACCTGGGACACCTACTTCGGGCAGCGCTTCACGCACGGCACGCCCTTCCGGCGGGCCTGGGAGGAGGGATTGCTCCTGCGTGACCACAGCATGCACGTCGGGCTGCGTGGCCCGCTCTACAGCGACGTCGACCTGAGCGAGGACGCCGACATGGGCTTCGCACAAGTGACGACGGACGAGGTGGCTGACCGAGTGCCGGCAGTGGTCGAGCAGATGCTGGCGCGGGTCGGCGACGCACCGGTCTACGTGTCGGTCGACATCGACGTGCTCGATCCCGCCCACGCGCCGGGCACCGGCACGCCCGAGGCGGGCGGCCTCACCAGCCGGGAACTGCTGGCGCTGCTGCGGGGGCTCGGTCCCGCCCGCCTCGTGGGCGCCGACGTGGTGGAGGTCTGCCCCGCCTACGACCAGTCCGAGATCACGGCGATCGCCGCGTCGCATGTGCTCTACGACCTGGTCACGCTGATGGCCCTGCGCCCGTTGTGAACGGCCTCGTGTCCATGCGCCTGCTGAGGCGCCACTTGTAGCTGAGGCGGCACTTGTAACAGTCCATTCACAGCCGGGAAACCGTACGCGAACGTTCCCGCCGTACCGTGCGAGTGGATGCGCGTGCCCCGTGTCCGTCTGGAGCTGGAATCGGGTGAGCCTGGTGACTGGGTCATGAAGCGGGACCTCCTGGTCGGGGTGGCTCAGTGGCTGCCCGTCCCGGGTGACGCTGCCCTGAACCTCTCGGTCGCTCTCGGCATGGTCGAGAGCGCGGCGGCCCGCGGCGTGCAGCTGCTCGTGCTCCCCGAGCTGTGGTCCTGCGGGTACGACCCCGACACGTTGCCCGACGACGCGCGGCGCGGCGCCGAGGCCATTGACGGGCCGCACGCCCGCGCGCTCGGCGAGGCGGCCCGCCGCCACGACCTCTTCCTCGTCGCCGGGAGCGTGCCCGAAGTGGAGGACGGCGTGCTCTACGAGACGGTCCTCGCCTTCAGCCAACGCGGCGCTCTGGTGGCATGCCACCGCAAGACCCACCTGTACCCGCCCACACGCGAACACACGGTCTTCACACCCGGTGACCGCCTCACGATCTTCGACGACCCGATGCTCGGCCGCGTCGGCCTGGTCGTGGGATTCGAGGGCGACGTCCCCGAGGTGTCACGCGTGCTGGCGCTGCGCGGCGCGCGGCTCGTGCTGGCACCCTCGGCGACCGAAGTCGAGCGAGCGCCAGCGTGGGACTTGTTGCATCCTGCGTCGGCGTTGGCCAACAGCCAGTGGTGGGTGCAGGCGAACCAGGCAGGGTCCCACGCGACATGGACCCTGCTCGGTCAGAGCCGGATAATCGCGCCCACCGGTACCGTGGTTGCCGAGGCGAGCGCCGCTGTCCCGGGGGGAGCGGGCGTGGCGGAGCTGCTCGTGCACCGGATCGACCTCCACCTGGCCTACGCGCGCGAGGGTGTGAGCGCGCTGCTCGAGGACGAGCGCCGCCCCGACCTCTACGCGGAACTGGTCGAGCGGGTGCCGGCGAGGGGGTAAGCCTCGCCGGAACCACGCCAGGCCGTTGGTAGGGTCGCCGCCGTGGCAGACGCGGCCCGTGAGGACGTCTCCCTCTACGAGGGGCTCCTCACGACCCGCGCCATCCGGCGCTACAGGGACGAGAGCATCCCCGGCGAGGCGCTGCGCGACATCCTCTTCGCCGCGACGAGGGCTCCGAGCGGCTCGAACCGCCAGCCCTTCCGCTTCATCGTCTTGAGTGAGGGTCCGGTGGCCGAGGAGGCCAAGCGACTCATCGGGGTCGGCGCGCGGCGCTTCTGGGCCGCCAAGCGTGAGGCGGACGGGTATGACCGCGGCTCTGGTGCCGACGCCGACTCACCCAAGGCGCGCATGGCGCGCACCATGCAGCACTACGTTGACACCTACGAGTCGGTGCCGGTGCTGATCCTGGCCTGCTACGTCCCCTACCGGAACCACACCGCAGCGAGTGACGGTGCGTCCATCTACCCGGCGTGCCAGAACCTGCTCCTTGCGGCACGCGCCCTCGGGTACGGCGGCGTGATGACGAGCTGGCAGTTCGCGGCGCAGGCAGAGTTGCGGCATCTCTTGCACATCCCCGACGCGGTGGAGCTGATGGCGGCCATCACCATCGGGAGGCCGGAGGGCCGGCACGGCCCCGTGCGGCGGCGGCCACTTCCCGAGCTGGTTTTCGGCGACCGCTGGGGCGTCGCACCCCGGTGGGCTCAGGACCCCGAGGGGACCACGCACACGGCGGCGGGACCGCCAAGGCCGAGCACCTAAAGTCAGGGTGTTGCGCATGCCCCTCGCGGAAGGCTGACCATGCACCCTGTCGACTCCCCGGTCTTCGACGCCGACAACCACTACTACGAGGCGCTCGACGCGTTCACCCGCCATCTCGATCCGGCGCTCGGACCCCGCGTCATCGAGTGGGTGGAGATCGGAGGCCGCCGCTACCACGCGCTCGGCGGGCGAGTCAGCCGAGCCGTCACCAACCCGACCTTCAACCCAATCGCCCCGGCCGGCGCGCTGGTCGACTTCTTCCGGGGCAACCCCGACGGACGGCCGATGCACGAGCTGATGGGGAAACCTGAGCCAATTCGCCCCGAGTACCGCGACCGCGACGCCCGGCTGGCGACGATGGACGCCCAGGGGCTCGGGCGGGTGTGGCTCTTCCCGACCCTCGGCATGCTCTACGAGGAGTTGCTCAAGCACGACCCCGAGGCAGTGGTGCTCTTGTTCCGCGCCTTCAACCGATGGCTTGCCGAGGACTGGGGCACGGCGTACAAGGGGCGCATCTTCGCCTCCCCCTACATCACCCTCGCGGACGTAGAGGAGGCGGTCCACGAACTCGAATGGGCCATCGACCAGGGTGCCCGCACCGTGGTCATGCGCGCTGCAGCGCCCACGACCGCGAACGGCCCGCTCTCGCCCGCCGCAGACGAGTTCGACCCGTTTTGGGCCCGGGTGAACGAGGCGGGCATCACGGTCGTCGTGCATGCCGGCGACGCCGGGTTGTCCTCCAACGGTTACGCGGTCGACGGCTTCTCGGCCTCGTTCAAGGGCGGGACGCAGCGGCAACGCCCGAGCATCAAGTTGTTCGCCATTGAGCGGGCGGCGCACGACTTCCTGGCCACCCTCATCCTCGAGAAGCTCTTCGACCGCTTCCCCAACGTGCGGGTGGCGTCCGTCGAGAACGGCTCGGACTTCTTAGCGCCCCTCTTCCACAAACTGCAGACGACGACGCGGCGGATGCCGGGCTACTTCAGCGAGGACCCGGTAGTCACCTTCCGGCGCCACGTGTGGATCAACCCGTTCTGGGAGGACGACGTCAACGAAATCGTGGACCTGATGGGGGATGACCGCGTGATCTTCGGTTCGGACTGGCCCCATGTCGAGGGCCTGCCTGAGCCCACCGACTGGGTCACCGAGCTACAGAAGCTGCCGTCCGAGTCCGTGGCCAAGATCATGGGTGGCAACGTGTCCGAGCTCAACGAGTGGCTTCCCGCACGGTGACCGAGGTCGTCGATCGCAGCGAGACGGTCGGCTCGGCGGCGGCGGCGTCGCAGCTCGATCCGCACGTCATCGTGCTCTTCGGGGCGACGGGCGACCTCGCGGCACGCAAGCTGTTGCCCGGCCTGCTCCACCTCTCGATGTCAGGGATGATGCCCGAGTACCGGATCATCGGGAGCTCCACTCGGGACCTGAGCGATGAGGACTTTCGCCACATCGCCCGGGAGGCATGCGATCGCTACACCTCGGGCAAGATCTCGCTGCTGCAGTGGGCTGACTTCGAAAAGCGTCTGACCTTCGTCCCGACGTCGGTGGGGCCGCAGGCCTTCGCCGACCACGTCGCCAAGATCGAGGCAGAGATCGGTGACGACGTCCGCCGGCTGCACTACCTGAGCATCCCGCCGTCGGCAGACCGCGAGATCATCCAGCTGTTGGCCGACGCCAAGCTGGTCGAACGTGCACGAGTCATCCTCGAAAAACCATTCGGCACCGACTTCGTCAGCGCGGTCGCCCTGAACGACATGCTGCACCAGGTCTTCGACGAGGAGCAGATCTTCCGCATCGACCACTTCTTGGGGAAAGAGGCCGTACAGAACATCCTGGCCTTCCGCTTCGCCAACGGCCTCTTCGAGCCCATCTGGAACCGCGACCACATCGACCACGTCCAGATCGATGTGCCCGAGACGCTCTCTGTCGACGACCGCGTCAGCTTCTACGAGGCGACAGGGGCGTTCAAGGACATGGTGGTGACCCATCTCTTTCAGATCCTGGCCTTCATGGCGATGGAGCCGCCGACCGCGCTCGAGTCGATCCCTATCAGCGAGGAGAAGAACAAGGTGTTCCGCTGCCTGCGCGAGCTCGACGTGGCCCAAGTCGTGCGCGGCCAGTACGAGGGCTACCGCGACCTCCCCGGCGTCGCCCCCGACTCGGACACCGAGACGTTCGTCGCGCTGCGCTGCGAGATCGACAACTGGCGCTGGGCCGGCGTGCCCTTCTTCCTACGGACGGGAAAAGAGATGGGCAGCGGAGAGCGCATCATTTCCATCGCCTTCCGGGAACCTCCCAAGTCCATGTTCCCCGCGGGCTCGGGCGTCGGCGGCCAGGGGCCGGACCACCTGACGTTCGACCTGGCCGACTCGTCCAAGCTCTCGCTGTCCTTCTACGGCAAGAGGCCTGGACCTGGCATGAGACTCGAGAAGCTCAGCCTCCAGTTCGCCCTGCAAGAGATCGGACAGGACGCCGACGTGCTCGAGGCCTACGAACGCCTTATCCATGACGCGATGGTGGGCGACCACACGCTGTTCAACACGGCGGAGGGCATCGA
This sequence comes from uncultured Acidimicrobiaceae bacterium, assembly GCA_963725895.1. Classification (GTDB taxonomy): domain Bacteria; phylum Actinomycetota; class Acidimicrobiia; order Acidimicrobiales; family RAAP-2; genus Bog-473. The sequence continues at coordinate 2,088,891 of CAVSAJ010000001.1, forward strand.
GCGGCTCTGGGAGGTATCGACGCCGCTGCTCGAGGATCCGCCCCCGGCTCGGCCCTACGCCAAGGGGACCTGGGGCCCGGATGGGACCAACGAACTCGTCGCCCCGCGGACGTGGCGGCTGCCCTTCGAGCGCCGCTGGCGCGGGGGCTCCCGCGGCTGACCCGGCTCTCGGGGAGTGCCCGTCCCTGTATATGTAACCTTCGGAAACTCCAGAACCCCCAATTTCGGGGGGTTTAACGAAGGCTGTAATACAGCACGGCAATACGGCATGGCACACGTGCCGTCCCCGGCAGTCCCCTGCCGCCTCCTTCCGCCGCTCCCGTTGACCCTCGACGTCGCGGCCGCTACGGGACGAGAAGAACGCGCCCGAAGGCCTGCCGGCTCTCGATGTACGCGTGGGCTCCCGCCGCGTCCGACAAAGGGAAGGTCCGATCGATGACGACCCGAAGGTCCCCGCGGGCGATGGCCTCGAGGTGGCCGGCGATCATGGCGTGGGCCCGGGTCCCCAAGAGCAGCTCGGCCCCGAGGAAGTAGCCAGAAAGGGTCTGGTTGTTCGGTCGCATCGTCGAGATGTCGAGATGCTCCGCCGGTGCCCGACCGGCATCGCCGACCGTCACGCAGCGGCCCCGGTAGGCGAGAGCCTGGATACTCCCCTGCAGCGTGCGACCGCCCACTGAGTCCACGATGACGTCGACGCCACGGCCGTCAGTCAGCCGACGCGCTTCGACCACGAAGTCGTGCGTCGCGTAGTTGATGCCCTCGTCGAGGCCCAGGTCCTTCAGACGCTCCAGTCGCTCATCACTCGACGCGGTGGCGAATACCCGTGCCCCGGCCCGCTTGGCCATCTGGATGGCTGCGATGCCGACGCCGCCGGCTCCCGCGTGGATGAGCGTCGTCTCCCCCGCCTTGAGGTGGCCGAATTCGAAGAGGCAATCGTCGGCTGTGCCGAAGGGCACCGGGACACAGGCCGCCTCGTCCGTACTGACGCCGTCGGGAATCTTCCAGGCGAAGGCCTCCGGGACGGCGCGCCGCTCGGCGTGGGAGCCCTCGATCCCGACGGTCACGGCCCGGTCCCCCACCGCAAAACCCGCAACGCACGTCCCGACCTCGGTCACGATCCCCGCGGATTGGTATCCGACGATGTGCGGCGCACTGGTGATATCACCACCGAGCCGGTTGAGGGTGTCGCCTCCCTCGATGCTCACCGCCTCGACGTCGATCAAGATGTCGCCTGGGCCCGCCACCGGGTCGGGAACATCTTCGTAGCGAAAGACGTCGGGCGCACCCGTCTCGTAGTAGACCGCTGCTTTCATACGCTCTCGTACTCCTTCGCTGAGTGGTGCAATTGCGCCACGAGACCTCCGCAGGACGGACGGGACATGAGTCTGTCACCGCGGGCCGGGTACGGTCTGGCCCAGGCGGTGAGCGGAAGGAGGCACATGGGCGACGCCGAGCCACTCGCACTGGTCATCGGGGGTGGATCGGGAATCGGTGCCGCCTTAGCGGAGGCATACCGGGCCCGGGGTACGCCGACGGTGACCTGGGACATCGCGGGCTCCCACGACGTGACGTGCGACGTGACCGAGCCCGAGAAGATCGATCAGGCTGTGCGCGCGACTCGCTCGCGATGGGGCGTGCCGACTGAACTGACGGTGACGGCCGGCATCGGACACGCAGGACTGCTGGCGGACACCGCTGCCGACGAGTTCGACAGGGTCATGCGCGTCAACGCGCGTGGACCATGGCTGTGCATGCGGGCCTGGATCGGCGCGATGCACGAACGCGGTATGCCGGGCTCACTCGTCGCGGTCTCGAGTGTCAGCGCACGGCTGGTCGACCGCAACATGGGTCTCTACTGCGCGTCCAAGGCGGCGCTGTCCATGTTGGTGCAGGTCGCAGCGGCCGAATGGGGCGAGCTGGGCCTACGCGTCAACGCAGTCGCCCCAGGCGTGACCCGGACGCCGATGCTCGGACGCGGACCGTCCGCCACGACCGCCGGTTCGCCCTGGTTGGCGGGCGTGGCGGAACGCACGGCCCTCGGCCGGCTGGGCGAGGCCGACGACATCGCCGAAACCATCCTCGGCCTGCACGCCATGGAATGGGTCACCGGTCAGGTGCTCGACTGTGACGGTGGGCTCGCCCTGCACAGCCCGGTCGATGCGTGGGGTGAGATGCGGCGGGCCAGCGCCCGCGCGGCGCGCTCGAGACGCCGACAGCGAGCTTCAGCCGCGCGGAGGACGCAGGCCGTCGCAGACGATCGTGAGCAGATCCTGAGAGTCCGCCGTGTGGTGTGCCCCGGCCTGACAGGTCGCGCCAACGAGCGCGATCACGGCGGCGCCGGTCACGTCGGAGCGCACTGCCCCGACTGACTGGGCGCGCTGCAACAACACGTCGACGGCCGCCTGGAGTCCCTGCTTTACCTCTGACGCGGCCATCTCGAAGGCCACCCCCGCACCCATGACCGCCACGAGGAGATCGCGCTTTGCCGCGCCCTCCTCCACCACGTGGCTCAAGAAGCCGAAGAAGGCATCGGCAGGATCATCGGCGTCAGCCAGCTCCTGTGCATCGACGCTGAGTGCGGCGAGGCGCTCGAGCAGGATCGCCTCGCAGAGCTTCTCCTTGGTCGGGAAATGGCGATACAGCGTCCCGACGCCGACACCGGCCTTCTCCGCGATCATGTCGACGGGAACCTCGATCCCCTCGGCGGCGAAGACGGACTCGGCCGCCTCGAGAATGCGTGCCCGGTTCCGCGCGGCGTCGGCCCGCAGTGGGCGCGCACAGGCCACGAGGTCCGCTTCCGGTCCGCTGCCACCAGGCGCGGGCACTGCTGCTGATCCTCGAGCTGTGGGGCCCACGGAAAATCTCTTCCTTCCCGGTTGACAAGCGGAACCTTGGTTCCGTATAGTGTAACTGGAACCAGAACTCCGATTCCGATTTTAAGCCATCAAGGCGAAAAAGACCAGACCCATTCTCCGGCAGAACCCGGAGAATGGGGCCGGACCAGCGGATTCGGTCGATCTGGGAGCCCGATCCGCACCTCTGAGCAGCACCGACCCCTCTGAGGAGACGCCATGACATCGACCTCGACGACCTCGCTGATCGACACGGCCGCCGAGCCGGCAGCCGACCCAAAGCGCTTCCGCGCCCTGGCCGTGATCGCGGTTGCGCAGCTGATGGTGGTGCTCGACGCCTCGGTGGTGATCATCGCCTTGCCCTCGGCCCAGCGGGCCCTCCACATCTCGACAGCCAACCGCGAGTGGATGCTGACTGCCTACACGCTGGCCTTCGCCGGCCTCCTCCTCCTGGGTGGCCGGATCGCCGACTACTTCGGGCGTAAGCGCATGTTCGTGATAAGCCTGATCGGGTTCGCCGCTGCCTCGGCGCTCGGAGGCTTGGCGCAGAACGCCGCGATGCTCTTCAGCGCCCGCGCGCTGCAGGGCGCGTTCGCTGCCGTCATGGCCCCCTCCGCGCTGTCGCTCCTCACTGTGACCTTCACCGAATCCAAGGAGCGTGCGCGCGCCTTCGGTGTCTACGGCGGAATCGCGGGCGGGGGTGCGGCGATCGGCCTCATCCTCGGCGGCTTCCTCACCGAGTATGCGTCCTGGCGCTGGACACTGCTCATCAACGTGCCCATCGCCATCCTGGCCGCGTTCGCTGCGCTGCGTGTTGTGCGGGAAAGCAAGAGCCCGGCCAACCACGGCTACGACCTGCCAGGGGCGGTCACAGTCACGGGCGGTCTTCTCGCTCTCGTCTATGCCTTCACCAAGGCGGGATCCGACGGATGGGCGTCCTCGGTGACGGTGACGCTGTTCGCGATCGCCGGCGTCCTCTTGGTCGCCTTTGTGCTGCTCGAGCGCCGGGCGGCGCATCCGCTCCTGCCTCTGCGCGTCGTGCTCGACCGCAACCGGGGCGGATCGTTCCTTGCCTCGTTGCTCGTCGGCACCGCCTTGCTCGGCACGTTCTTGTCGCTGACTTACTACTTCCAAGGCACGCTGCACTACTCGGCCATGAAGAGCGGCTTCGCGTTCGTTCCGTTCTCGTTCGGCATCATTGCCGGCGCGGCGGTGTCGAGCCGGTTCCTGCCCCGCTTCGGTCCCCGTCTGGTGATGTCCCTCGGCCTGGTGATGGCGGCTGTCGGGCTCGGTCTCTTCACCACGCTCGGCGTGCACTCGTCGTATTTCGGGACGGTGCTGCCGGCCGAGGTGATCGTCAGCCTTGGCATGGGCCTGGCGTTCGTCGCCATGAGCAGCACGGCGCTGATCGGTGTGCACCCCGAAGACGCCGGTGTCGCCAGCGCGCTCGTCAACGCCACGCAGCAGACCGGCGGCTCCATGGGCGCCGCACTGATCAACACCATCGCCACGACTGCGACGGCGTCCTACCTGGTCGCGCACGGCACCTCGCCGGCGGCGCTCGCGGCGGGTGCCATCCACGGCTACACGACGGCGTTTACGTTCAGCGCCGCCGTGCTCGCCCTGGCCGCCGCCTCCACCTTCGTCCTGGTCCGTAGGACGAAGACCGGGACTCCGGACGCGGCGATTGAGGAGACGATGGCGCTGGACGGCCCCGCGGAGGAAGCTCTCGCGCTCGCCACCGTCTGACGCGGACACCGGAGCCGTGCCGCCTCAAAGGCGGTGCGGCTCCGAAGCGGCCCCATCGGAGTCCGCGCTTCGGCCGCCTATTCGCTGATGATCTCGATCGCGTACTCGGGACAATTGGCGACAGCCAGCCGGGCCTTCTCCTCGAGTTCGGGTGGCACTTCGTCGACGATCACCGAGGCCTGTCCATAGTCATCGACGTCGAAGATCTCCGGCGCGAGGCCGTAACAGCGAGCGTGGCCCTGACACTTGTCGTGGTCAACGCGGATTTTCATGGGAACACCACCGGAAGGACTCGGGGGCCACGGACCTGTCCGCCGGCCCAGCTGATCTCCTTGCCGTCGGCAAGGGAGAACTCGGGAATTCTGGCCAGCCACTCCTCCAGCGCGACCTCGAGCTCCATGCGCGCCAGGTTGGAGCCGGCGCAGCGGTGGATGCCCGAGCCAAAGGCGACATGCCGGTTGTGGGCTCGGTCGAGTTGGACCACATTGGGCTGCTCGAAGGCCTCAGGGTCACGGTTGGCCGCTGGAAAGTTCATCAGCACCTTGTCCCCTGCCTTCATGGGACAGCCCGCGTACGTGACGTCCTCGGTGACTTCGCGTGCCATGGTCACCGGAGCGTATGCCCGCAAAAGCTCCTCGATCGCCGTCGGCATGAGCTCAGGCTCAGCTACCAGCCGCCGGCGATCCTCGGGGTGGGTGGCCAGGTGCCAGATCGACGAGCCGATCGCGCTCCAGGTCGTGTCGACCCCGGCGATGAGGACCAAGGCCGCCATGCCCAAGATGATCCCGTCATCGACGGGCCTGCCGTCGACCTCAGTGGTGAGCAACTCGCTCAGGAGGTCATCGCCGGGGTGCTGACGGCGCTGCTCGAGATGGGCGAGGAAGAAATTGAGCAGCCCCTCGGCGCCGCGTTGGCGTCGGTCCGGATCGTCGGCGAACTCGAGCACGTCGCGTACCCATCCGGTAAAGGTGTCCGAGAGGTCCGCGGGCACGCCGAGGATATGTGCGATCACCCGGACCGGAATCTGCTGCGCGTAGTCGGCGGCTGCATCGGCGTGCCCATTCGCGGCGAAGCCGTCGAGGAGCTGGCGGCACAGGTCTCGGGTGAGCGGCACGTAGCCATCGACCCGCTTGTGAGAGAACCAAGGAAGAAGAAGCCGGCGGGTCCAGGTGTGCAAGGGAGGGTCCGCGGAAATCGGAGGCAAGCCGTATTCGAGGTTCGGCCCGTCGAAGTCGGGAGGGTCCTCGTCCTCGTCACCCGGGATCACCGCCACCTTGAGCGAGCTGAAGTGCTCGACGTCGTGGGCGATGGCAGTCACGTCTTCGTAGCGCAGGGGCATCCAGCTGCTCTTGCGCCGGTTGGTGTGGGGGATGGGGCAGGTCTGACGCAGCTCGTCCCAGATACTGAAGGGGTCGGCCAGGTAGTTCGGATCCATGACGTCGAAATCGGTTGCCCAGTCGTTCACGGGCGCAGTGTGTGTCATGGGAACCTCCCTTCCCGGCCCTCGCGCACCACCATAGTGCGGCCCACAGGGGGCGCTTCTGTGCAAACCCTGGACTCTGCGGCAGGACCCAGCGCGGCCGCAGCGAACCCACACGCCCGCGGCGCATCGTGTTGTGACCCGCCCGCCGCACGGTAGCGGTGACGACGGGACCACCCGAGCAACGGAACACACGAGGAGACGCAGCGTGACGACCTTCACCGAGCAGCGAACGAACACCCTGGACGCGGATGCGAAAGCGGATGCGAACGCAGACACGGATGCGAACGCAGACACGGATGCGAACGCAGACACGGATGTGAACGCAGACACGGATGTGAACGCAGACACGGATGTGAACGCGACGGCCACGCTGCCGGCACCACGGCACGGTGCGCGCTGGCGCTGGTCCGGGACCCGCGCGCCGGGCGCGACAACCAACGTTCTCGCTGCCCTCCACGGCCTCTGCGCGAGGCCCGCTCCCAGCCTCCCCCACGTTGGCCCGGCGCGGGGACCTAGTGGCTCACGCGCTCCCCGCACCGCAGGATCTCGTACTGGCGTCTCTCGTCGTCGGCCGGCACACGCACCTCCGCGCCACCGGGCTCGGAGCGGATGACCTCGGCCCCACTCGGCGCGAACTGCACGATGTAGGCCTTGCGCACCGCACCGGTGTGGTTGGGACCGGTGGAGTGAGGAGTCAGCGAGGAGAACACGACGATGCTACCGGCGCGAGCCACCACGGGCACGGCGTCAGCCGGGTCGCGCAGGCAGACGAAGCCGATGTCGGAGTACTCGTGGGCCAGCGTGCCCCGGCGGTGCAGGCCCGGCACCACCCAGGGACACCCGTTCTCCTCGGTTGCGTCGGTCAGCGCCACCCAGCAGGTGAGGTACTGCTGGGGCTCGACGAAGGCGTAGCCGTTGTCCTGGTGCCAGGGGAAGGGAGATTCGGTGCCCGGCTTCTTGTAGACGGCCTGGTCCCAGTACAGGCGGACGTCGGGGCCGATCAGGTCGGCGCAGACGTCGACGAGAAGCGTCGACGCGGTGAACTGACGAAGCAGCGCCGACTGCAGCACCAGGTGCGTGGTGAAGGTGATCTCGTCGGCGCGTGCGATGAAAAAGCGGCCGCCCTCCATCGAGCGCAGCGCCTCCTCCTGACGCGCCTCGAAAGGGTCGATGGCCTCGGTCAGTGCCGCCACCTCGGCCGCGCTGAGCGCATCTTCCAAGGCGAAGAACCCGCGCTCGTCATACTGGCGGGCCTGCTCGGGGGTGATCGCACGAAAGGGACCCCGGTGATCGGCCCACGTGAACTCGGTGTTCAGCTCGTGCGCCGTCGGTCCGGCCACGCTCAGGCCCCTTGGAAGCGGGCGCTGCGGCGCTCGGCGGCGGCACGCACACCCTCACGAAAGTCCGCCGTGTCCGCCAGACGCATCTGCTCGGTGTACTCACGCTCCATGGCCAACTCGGCCTGCTCCACCAGGCCACGGCGCAAGGTAGCCCGGATGGAGCGCACCGCCAGCGGGCCCGAAGCCGCCAGCTCCCCGGCGTAGTCGAGGGCGTGGGCCAGCAGGTTGTCCGGATCGCTCAACCGGTCGCAGAGTCCGAGCGCCATCGCCTCCTCGCCGCCGATCCGTCGCCCGGTGAGCAGCAAGTCGGCCGCGGCCTGCCGTCCGACGGCGGCCGGCAACGTCACCGTGAGCGCAAAACCGTGGTGGAACCCGAGCTTGGCGAAGTTGGCGCTGAAACGACTGCCTGGTGTGGCCACCCGGAAATCAGCGGAGAGTGCCAAACCGAATCCGCCGCCGATGGCCGCGCCCTGCACCGCTGCCACCACCGGGAGCGGCGCCGCGAACAGGCGCAGCGCCGCGCGGTAGAGCGCGGCGATGTCCCGGTCGGAGTCGGCGGAGAAATCGAGGCCGGCGCAGAAGTGCTTGCCCTCGGCTGCGAGGACGACGGCACGGCACCACCCGGAACCGTCGAGCTCCTCGTAGGCCGAGCCCACGGCATCGATGAGGGCGGTGTCGAAGTAGTTGTTCGGCGGCCGGCGCAGGGTGACCACGCCAATGTGCTCGTCGTGGCGTTGGACCGAAACGTGATCGCTCACGGGTCGAGTTCCCCGTCGATGTCCTCCAGACTGCGCCAATAGATGAGTGCGTCCTGGCCGTCGACCGCGTGGGGAATACGGCCCACCTCCTCGAAGCCGAACTTGGTGTACATGGCCCGAGCCGTGTTGGATTCGAAGACCAGATTGAACTGCATCGCGTCGAACCCGAGCTGGCGCGCTCTGTGGAGCGAATGCTTGAGAAGCGTGCGTCCGACACCGGTGCCCCGGTACGGAGCGAGTACGAAGTAGCCGGCATTGGCAATGTGAGCCGCCCGGCCGACGTAGTTGGGCTTGATGTAGTAGGCGCCGATCAGATAGCCGCCGAAGCGCGCAACCACGACCGCTGAGGAATGGACGATCCAGTAGTCGTCGAACTCTTGACGCGTGATGGGGTGCGCCTGGGGAAATCCTTCACCCGCGCCCACGATGCGGCTGAACGCGCCGAAGAGCTCGTCGTAGTCGTCCTCCTTCGCTTCTCGGATCTCTACCGGCACGACACCACGGTAGTGGTGTACGCGCGTGAAGCGACTGATCGCACTGGGGATGCAACGCGTCGAGCCGCGGTCGTGACCGAGCGCTGGTACGGCTGGAGTGACTACCCGCTGACAGCGAAGCCGGTCGAGCCGGTGCCGGGACGGATCGCCTCGATCGGGTCGCGCAGGTCGTCGATGTATCCCAGCGTGTAGGCCCCGCGGTCGTACCCCATGAGGCGCAGCAGCTCGGTGGGCAGCGTCGCCGCCACCTCGCGCGGCACCGAGAGGTACTGGTTCTCCTCTTGACGGAGCCAGGCCACGTTGTACGTGATGTTGAGCCCGATGCGGGTGGCGTCGGAGCGATTGGCGCCGCCGCCGTGGTAGACGCTGCCCGAGTAGACGAGCACCGAGCCTCGTCTCATCTCGGCGGGCTCCGTGTCGTCCTGCCCGTAGCCTGTCCCGTCCGCCTGGGTGTTGCTTCCCACGACGACCCTCGTGGCGCCGTTCTCTTCGGTGAAGTCGGTGAGCGCCCACAGGGTGTTGCACTGGACCTCGTAGCCGGGTGGGAACGGGAAGAAGTCAAAGGCCCACTGGTCCCGATGGATCGGTTGTGCGGTCTCCCCCGGGCCGATAGCGATGGCCTGGGTCAAATGCAGTTGGATGTTGGTGGCGTGCCCGAGCAACGTGTGGGCCGTGGCGAGCGCCAGCGGATGCATGACGAGCTCGCGGCACGCCGGTGACCGGGCAATGAGCGAACCGGTCCGTCGGGTCGTCGTCCCGGTGAAGTCGTCGGGCCCGGTCGGCGTGGCGTCGAGGTATGGCCGCAGCTCGGCTTCGATACGGTCGAGGTGCGACGCCGTCGCGACGTCGTCGACGATGACTGCGCCATCTCGTCCGACGGCCGCGGCCACTTCGTCTGCGGGCGTCTCGACCGGAACGTGGGCGATGGGCACACCCCATCCTCCACACGCGCGACGGCAGAAGGCAACTTCGGGGCGGCTCGGCCCTCCTCAGAACTCGGCCCGCGCCTCCCCGTCCGCTGCATCGTCGACGACCAGTCCGAGGTCCGCCAGCTTACGCACCGTCTGGCGGACGTCCACCTCTATGACGCTCGTATCCGCGTCATGTGCATCGACCAGTGCCTGCACCATGCCGTCAATTGTCATGGCACCGTCACAGAGCTCCCACACCGACGCCGCGCTGGTATTGAGGAGTATGAGCAGCTGGCCGACGTCGTCGTAGAGCGCGAGGTTGTCGTCCAGCTCCACGGCCGAGGCTCCTTCGCGGCGCAGCGGGCGCGTCTCCCCCGTGGGCCACTCAGCAGGCACGGGCCCACCCTGCACCGTGCTGCTCGAGCAACGACAAGACGAGCTCGCACGCGGCGTCGAGGTCCGACATGGTGAGCGCGACACAGGTGCACCGGGCCGCCAGTGCGGCGAGCGCAGCCGTCCCGGCCGCATCGTGCTCCAACAAGTTCACGGCGTTCAGGGCGAGAGAGAGGAATGCCTCGGTGTCCGACAACGGGGTCAGTGCCGTCGTTGCGCCCGGCCGGTAGCGCGGCACGACGACAACGGTCGGCGTGCACCGACCCCCCACGGGACGCCCTGTGCCGGCCCCGACGGTCACCTGCCACTCCTCGGCGTCCCAACCGCCCGCGACATCGCGCGACGGAGGCGCCATGTCGGCAAGCACGCCGAAGCTCCCGCGCTTGACGGTGATGGGTTTGGCGTAGGGCACCAGAAGCCCGCTCGCCAGGTCCAGTGCGGCGAGCTCGTCCGTCAGATACCCGAGCCCGGCGCGCGCCAGGCCCGCGACGAGGGTCGACTTGCCCGACCCCGATGGCCCGGGGACGAGCAGCCCACCGTTGGCCGCCTCGAGCGCGCCCGCATGGAAGAGCACGTGCTCCCCGCTGGCGTCTGCCGCCGAGCGGTTGACGTCCCACACGATCCAGGCCAGCGCGTCGCCGGGTCGCTGGCCCGACGCCAGCAACTCGTCGTCGCGCCACACATCGACGCCTTCGCCCCCTGGCACAGATGTCCGCAAGGAGTACCGATGTGGGGGCGGTGCATCGACCCGATCGTGCCCCGGACAACGCCCAGGCCGCCCGCGGTCGGCCAGTCGCAACCCGGCCAACAACGCGTCGGCCCGGCGCCCCAACTCCTCGTCGTCACACCGCAGTGCGAAGGAATACGACAAGGCGCGCATGCTCGGTGTGCAGTACACCCATCGGTCCCCGTCGGCCACTGCTACTGGACCGAGTCCGTGCTCCCCGCCTCGACCCCACCGTCGAGCGCGACCGCAGGCGTGACTGCGGGCTTGGGGGTCCGGCTGGCCCAGTGCTTCATCGCCCACCCACCGGCAACCAGCGCCGCACCGACCTCGGCGTCGCGCTTGATGTCGAGGCCGGTGAAGGCGAGGGTGCTCGGCGTGGTGGAAGCTCCAGTGTCCTCGCCGCCCTCGCCGCCCTCGCCGCCCCCGCCGCCCGAGTTGCCAGTACCGGTCGTCGACGCCCCGGTGCTCGGGGTCGCAGCGTCGCCGGTCGTCCCCGCGCTCGTGCTCACGCCGGCCGAGGCGCCGGTGCCGGTGTTGCCGACACCGGCCGACAGGGTGGCTCCCGACGCGGGCTTGGCGGTCAGGATCTCGGGCACCACCCAGGCGGCCGCGCCGGCGGTCGCCACCGCGGACATGCGCCCGATGGCCTGACGCCGCGAGAGCCGCGGCCGACCGGGGGGCGCACCGTCACCCTCAATCGGAGATGCGGCTCTCTCTCCGTTCGTGTCGTCGCCGTGCATAGCCGCTCCCGTCCCGCCTTTCGCGTGCCTTCTTCGGTGTGAGTAACGGGGCGCATCGGCGTTTCCTACCGAGAGTGGGCGCGAATTCTGCAATCACAGTGACACTGCCAGGGCGGGGCACGAACCGGCCGAGCTGGGACGACGCGCAAGCGAGTCGGAAAAGTCACCCGACGGAGAGGTCCGTCTCAGGCATGAGGGTGGGGTCGACGGCGCGTGTGTTGTGGGAGGCCTGCCGCCGTGATCCCGACCCGGCTGCCGTGCGGCGTGCCCTCATCGGCGGGGCCGACATCACCGTGGCCGTTGCCGCCGCCTGCGAGCACCGGATCGGCCCGTTGCTGTGGCGCGCCCTCGGCGCGGCGCAGGCGCGCGACACCCTCGGTGCCGAGCGCACCGCCCTCGGCGGCATGGCCGATGCGTTCAAGATGGAGGCGCTGCTCTTGATCCCCGACGCCGTCGACCTCGCCGTGCGGCCGTTGACCGACGCCGGGCTGGAGCCCGTCGTGCTCAAGGGTCCCGCCGTGGCGGCCCGCTACCCCGAGCCGGGGTTGCGACCGATGGAGGACATCGACCTCCTCCTCCCACGCAGCCTTCACCAGCGCGCGCTCAACGCGCTGCGCGCGGCCGGGTGGCGGGTCGTCCGCCCCGGCGGCGCCGACCGCTACGACACGGCGCTCGTCCACGGCGAGGTGCCCTCCCTGCTCCTGGAGCTGCACTACGGGCTGGAGGGGAGCTCACAGCGCGTCACCGCACTCGATCCCGGCGCGCTGTGGGCCGTTCGTCAACCTCTCGACGTGGCGGGTACGCCGGCCTTCGGCCTGCCGCTCGCGGAGGAACTCGTCGTGCTGGCGGCCCACGCCGGCAAGCCGCACCACGGCTTCGTCCGGCTGATGTGGATCGCCGACCTGGCCATGCTCGTGGGTGAGGCGGCGGCGCGCGGGGCACCGGTCGACTGGGACCGCGTGCGTGCCATCGCGGACGACGCGCGATGCACGACCGTCGTCGGCGCCGCGCTCGCACTGGCGCGCCATGCCGGCGTGGACTCGCCGGCCGAGGTCTTCCCGCTGCCGTCGCGCGGCTGGCGCGGCGAGGCCATGGCGCAGCTCACCTCGCTCGGCTGGCCACTCACCCACCTGGAACTGCCGGGTTACCAGCTGAACTACGCGCTCACCGACGCACCGGTGCAACGGCTCAAGATCCTGCTCGTGCTCCTCGCGTCGGGGCACCGCCTCGGGTCACGAGCCCGCGCGGTGGCCGGGCTACCGCGTCGGGCCCTGGCCCGGCCGTGACGCCGGAGCCGGGAGCCGGCTTCCGTCAGCAGGCTTCAGGGACCCGGGAACACCCGGCGCAACGTGTCGAGCAGCTCCCCGTTCGCGCTCACCGCGGGACTGTGGTCCGGGTCCAGCCGCCCGTAGACCAGGCGGCAGAACGACTCGGCGGGCAGCTCCAGATCGGGCGAGACCCCGGCGTCACCCGCCAACAGCTCGGCGGCGTCGGGCGTCAGGCGGACGGTGAAGTGGCGCTCCGGCTCGCTCGTGCGCACCCGGATCTCGCGCTCGTCGCCTGTCGGCGTGGCCGTGAAGCGAGCGGTGAGGGCGAGGTTGTCGACGATGACCTCGGTCGCGTCGAGTGGGATGCGGGCGTCCGGGTCGAACGACACCGCGATGTCCCAGGTGTGGAACGCCTGTTCGTTGAGGCGCATGGCCACCACCTCGTCGAAGCCGACGGTGAGGGGACCGAACGAGAGCGCGAGGTGCGCCCGCTCTTCGTCGGACACCGCGTCGAGCGTCTCGAACAGGCGCCCGTCCTCGGTGAGGCAATCATCAGCCTGCGCCTGCGGCTCCTTGGCGTCCCATTCGTCCCAGACCGTTGTGGCGAAGTCGTCGGGCATCTCGCTGCCGGTTTGCGCATCGCGGAGCCGGCGCTGCATGAGCACGGCCCCCGAGCCCAGGTGCGACAGGACGGCCGCGTTGCTCCAGTCGCTGCAGTAGGACTGCCTCTTGAGTCGGGCCACGTCGAGGCCCAGCACCAACTCGCGTAACCGGTCCACCGAAGCCCGCAGGGGCCCGAGCGGGTCGTCCATCGCTCCTCCTTCGTCGTGTTCGTTCGCCGTGTTCGTTCGTCTTGTGCGTCCGTGGCCGCCTCGACTGTGGTCTACCCGCCGGCGGCCCGCGCCATTCCGAGCGCCTGCATCCACCAGAGCATGTCGTCGGCCATCAGGGCGAGGCGCGGATCGAGCGGCGTGAGCAACGACAGGTCGTCGGGGTCCTCTGCCTGGCGCAGCGGCAGAGCCACGTCCGGGAGTATGTGGACGGCCCAGCGCAGCGGTGCCATCTCGAATTCCACCGCGACCTGGCGCAGCTGCTCGATCGCCCGGGCGCCGCCGACGTTGCCCCAACCGATGAACGAGATCGGCTTACGTCGCCACTCCACGAACGTCGAGTCCATGGCGTTCTTCAGCACCGCGGGATACCCATGGTTGTACTCGCCGGTGAGGATGACGAAGCCATCGGCTCGCGCCACGGTGGCCCCGAAGCGCGCCACCTCGTCGTTCTCGTACACCCCGCCCGTCCGGGCGGGCGCCATCTCGGCCTCGAAGAAGGGCAGCGGGTGGTCGCGCAGGTCGATCGCCTGCACATCGAAGCCGCCGTGGCTGTGCAGACGGTCGACCGCCCATGCCGCCACCCTCTCGCTGAACCGTCCCCGACGGGTGGTCCCGGTGATCACCTGGAGCAGCACGATCGTCGCCTCCTTTCTCCCCGAGTGGTCGTTCTATCGGGAGTCAGACGGCGAGATGGTCGAGCGGGTCGATCGGTGCAGTGGCTGGCGACCGTAGTTAACTTGACAGATAACAAACTAATTGGTTAACTAACGGCATGACCACGACCGAGGAGCGGCTCGATGCGGCGTTCGCCGCTCTGGCGGACCCCACCCGGCGCGCCATCGTGAGCAGGCTGGCGCGGGGCGACGCCACGGTCAACGAGCTCGCGGCGCCCTTTGCCATGTCGCTGCCCGGCGTCTCCAAACACCTGAAGGTGCTGGAGCGCAGCGGCCTGATCTCGCGGCGTCGTGACGCCCAGTTCCGTCCGTGTCACTTGGAGGTCGATGCGCTCGACGGCGCTTTGGACTGGATCGGCGAGCACAGGCGCCTCTGGGACGAGCGCTTCGACAAGCTCGAGGTGCACCTGCGCGACATCCAGCGTACCGGGGGTCCTGCACGCCCGAAGGCACCAGGACGAGCAACGACCGGAAAGAGAACACCAGGGAAAGGAAGAGCCATATGAACGAGCCAGCGGCGAACGAGCTCCGCTTCACCCGCGTTTTCGAGGCGCCGCGCGAGCTCGTGTTCGAATGCATGACCGATCCCGACCACCTCACCCACTTTTGGGGACCCACCGGCGTCAGTGCGCCGCGTGAGCGCATCAGGGTCGACGCCCGGCCAGGCGGCGTGTTCGAGACGGTCATGGTCAATGACGCCGATGGCAGCGAGTACCAGACCCACGCGATCTACGACACGGTGCGGCCACCCGAGCTGCTCGTGTGGACCGATCCGGACTCAGGCATGCGGGTCACCTCGGAGTACGTGGCGCTCGGTCGCGACCGCACCGAAGTCCGTATCCACCAAGAGCGTGTGCCCTCGCCCATCATGACGGACGAGGCGCAGGCGGGATTCCTCTCCTCGCTCGACCGGTTCGCCGCGTATCTCGGCGAGTTGGTCGCCGCGAGGGGCGACGTCGACGGGACGTAGGACACCGGAGGTAGGACGCTCCAATGAACGCAGGGGTCGATGAGGACGACGCAACGATGCACGTCATGGTGGCCGAGGAGTACGGCGCGCTGGCCGATCTCCTCGAGGGGGCCCCGGACGAGGTATGGAACGCGCCCTCGCTCTGTGAGGGCTGGCGTACCCGCGAGGTCGTGGCGCACATGACAATGCCGGTGCGCTACGACGGACCCTCGTTCATGGCTGAGCTCGAGGCCGCGGAGGGCGACTTCACGGCGCTGTCGGACACGCTGGCCGTCCGTGATGCGGCACTTCCCGCCTCCGCGCTCGTCGCCGGCCTCCGCTCGCCCGCGCTGCATGCCTGGCAGCCGCCGGGCGGCGGCGTCGCGGGCGCATTGACACACTGCGTGATCCATCAGCTCGACGTCACCGAGAGCGTCCCGCTGTCCCGCCGCGTGCCCGACGACTGCATCGCCCGAGTGCTCGGCATCGTAGCGGCGCCGGACACGCCCAGCCTCTTCGGCGTCGATCTCTCTGGCGTGACCTTGCTCGCCGACGACATCGACTGGTCGGTGGGGTCGGGCGCCGCGGTGTCGGGTCCCGCCCAGGCACTGGCCCTCGTCGCGTGCGGTCGCCTGCTACCAGCGGGTCGTCTCGGCGGTGAGGCGGCGGCCCGCTTCACGCGACGCTGACTCTCGAGGCGCGACCTCTCCGAGGCTGAAGGGTTGCGCGCCGAAGAGCACGTCGCAGAGTGAGGTCGCCCGATGGGGTCGCCCTCTGCGACCAAGATGGCGTCATGCAGAGGCCGAGAATGCCTGGCTGGCCGGGGCCGCGCCGGCCGAGCGAGGACGGAGCGTGCCAGGACGGTCGCCCTCCCATGAAGGTCATGGGGCGGGCCGGGCACGAGCGCGCCGTCGTGGTGCCCCCACGCGAGGGTCATCACGCCTCGTGGGGCCAGCGCGTCCTCGCGCTCGTGCTCGGGCCGCACGGCGGCGGTACGACGAGGCGGCGGGCCTCCGACGCCATCCGGGTCGGCCTGGCCATCGCTCTGATCGTCATCTTCGTGCCCCTGGCCGACGCCAACACCTCCGTGGAGATCCACGTGGCCGATCTGCTGACGCCGCCCCCCACGGGCGTGCGCTGGCTGATCACCACGCTGTGGCTCCTCGGCTCGGTCGGCGTCATCGTGGCGCTGGTGCTGCTGGGTCTCTTGGTGCCGCGGCTGGCCGCAGTGCGCCAGATGGCGCTGGCCGGCGCCGCCGCCATTTTGGTCTGTCTGCTCCTCGACGCGCTGCTCGGTCCCGATGCCGGCCGCCAGCCCGTCGCGGCGCTCTCGGGCTTCGATCCGCGGTTCCCCGTCGTCCAACTCGCCGTCGCAACTGCAGTCGCATTCGCCGGGCTGCCCTATCTGAGCCGGCCAATGCACCGGCTCATCGCGCTCGCGATCGGCCTCGCCGCCCTGTGCGCGGTCATCGGGGGCTACGGGCTCCCGCTCGGGGTCCTGGCCGCCATCGTCACCGGCTGGGGCACTGCGGCCGCCTGCCATCTGGTCCTCGGCGCACCCAACGGCCTCCCGTCGGCCGAGGAGGTCGCCGACGCTGTGCGCGACCTGCAGGTCGACGTGCGGGACTTGACCTCCATGGATCGACAGGAGTGGGGCGTCGCAGCCTTCGCCGGTACAGACCCCGAGGGCCGTCCCCTCGAGCTCGCCGTGTACGGCAGGGACGCCGCCGATGCGCAGTGGCTGAGCAAGGTATGGCGATTCTGCATCTACCGAGATTCCGGGCCCACGCTCGTGCTCAACAGGCTCCAGCAGGTCGAGCACGAGGCCTATGTCACGTTCTTGGCCGACCACGCCGGCGTGCGGGTGCCCGAGGTGGTCGCCGCGGGTCGATGTGGTCCGAGTCGCGACGCGGCCCTGATCACGCGGTTGCCGGCGGGACGAAGGCTGGTCGAGCTGGCCGCCGAGGACGTCGGCGACGACCTGGTGGACGAGTACCTACGCGCCGTTCTCGCGCTGCGCGGCGCTGGAATCTCCCACGGGGCACTGAGCCCGTGCACGGTCGTGGCCACAGCGGATGGGCCGATGCTGCGCGACTTCCGGCGCGCCTCGTCGTCCGCTCCTCCGGCGCGCACGGACCGCGACGTCGCGGCCGCTGTCGCGGCAGTCGCCGTGATCGTCGGTGTCGACCGCACCGTGGCCTCGGCATGCCGGGTGCTCGACACCGAGACCGTCAAGACAGTGCTCACCCGCATGCAGCGCTCGACGCTGGACCCAGAGACGGAGCGGTTGGCCCGCTCCCAGAAGGGGCTCGTGCGCTCGCTCCGCGAATCGCTCGCCGGTGCGGCGGGCGTCGAGGTGCCCAAGCTCGTGGACGCCAAGCGGATCAGCTGGCCCAACCTGTTGATGGTCATCGGCAGCCTCGTCGGCTTGTGGCTGATCATCGGCGTGCTGAGCGACGCATCGGGCTCCCTGTCCGTGATCCGCGGCGCGGCATGGGGCTGGGTGGCGGCTGCCTTCGTCCTCGGCCAGCTCCCGGTGGTCACCGGGGCGTGGGCCCTCACCGGTGCCGTCATCGGGACGATCCCCTTCGGCCGCTGCATCGCGCTGGAGACCTCGAACCTCTTCACCTCTTTCGTCGGTGGGGACGCGGCCGTCTTCGGCGTGCGGGTGCGCTTCTTCCAGCGCCAGGGCCTCGACGTGCCCCAGGCCATCAGCTCGGGCGCGATCGCCGGCACGGCGAGCTGGGTCGTCAAGGGCCTCCTTTTCCTCGTGTGTCTCCCCTTTGCCGTCGGTTCCTTCCACGCGCCGGCCGACAAGAGCGGCACACATCAAGGGATCGTGTGGCTCATCATCGTCGTGATCCTCGCCATTGCCATCGCCCTGGGGGTGGTGACCCTGGTCCCTCGCGTACGTCGGCTGGCCGCCGAGAAGGCCAGGCCCCACCTCGTCACGATCTGGAACGACGTCAAGGCGATCGCGGTCGAGCCGCGCAAGGTCTTCTATGTCCTCGGAGGCAGCCTGGGCAGCCAGATCCTCATCGCGCTCTGCCTCGGCGCCTCGCTGCACTCGGTCGGCGCGCACGCCAACTTCGCCACCCTCATCGTCGTGCTGACCCTGGCCGCCATGATCGGTGGCGCGGCACCGGTGCCGGGCGGGGCGGGCGTCATAGAAGTCGGGCTCATCGCAGGCTTGACCAGCGCCGGGGTCCCCCAGGACCAAGCCGTCGCAGCCGTGTTCATCGAGCGGTTCTGCACCGCGTACCTTCCGCCCATCTGGGGCTGGGGCGCGCTGGTCTACATGCGACACAGCGACTACGTCTGACCTCGCCGGGGCAGGCAGACTTCGGGGCGGGCCGCGGCGGCGATGTGAAACGAATTACGAACTGCAGTCGGCGTGTGCTGTCGTCTCCTCACGCGTAGGGCCAGGAGGTGGCCCCGACCCCGGAGGCCGCGACCGCACCGAGCGACACCGACGTATCCAGGACACGAGCGCTGCTGGCGGTCGAGGGGATCACGATCGGCTTCGGAGGCCTGCTCGCCCTCGACGACGTCTCCATGGCGGTGGACACGGGTGAGGTCGTCGGCATCATCGGCCCAACGGCGCCGGCAAGACCACTCTCTTCAATGTCATCAGCGGGTTCGTCCACACGAGCGGGGGGACGATCACCTACGACGGCACCGTGTTGCGGCGCCACCGGCCACATGATCTGGCGAAGCTCGGCATCGCGCGCACACTGCAAGGCACCGGGAGCCAGCTCAGCGCGCGCTGCGGTCGAGCAGGGCAATGTCGCGGCGCAGGGTGTCGACGGCGCTCTGACCCTCGCCGCCGTAGGTATATCCCTCGGTGTACAGGTTCCCGGTGATGCTGTCGTCGACGTGCGTCGGCGTCCCCCCGATCGGCTCGACGCCGGTGTCCTCGTTCCAGTCGTTCCACGATGTCACCATCACCATCGGCAACGCCGGGTCCAGTTCGGGAATGGCCACGTCGCGGAACAAATGGTCGAGCGTCGAGCTGGGACCCTCGCCAGGGAGCCACTGACGCGGCTGGACCGGGTGGTTGGTTGCCAGGCGGAAGCCGCGGTCGTTGAACCCGGGCCCGACGTCTGGGATGACGGGTACCCGTCCCCCTGTCGCGGCCCGGTATTGCGCGAGCAGCCGCTTCTCGTCCGCCACGATCTGTGTCGTGCCGGGATAGCCGGTGAAGTCCGCGATGGGCCCGAAGATGGGGTCGGGGTCGCCGAAATACAGCGTGTAGGACGTGACGGCGTCGAACTGCTCGATCCGCGAAACCTGCGGGGCCGTGGTGAGCACCGGCCCCTTCGGGTTCAAGAGCTCAGGGGTAACGCGCCAATAGACCTCGTCACCGATGAAGAAGGGGTCGTACCCGTGCGACTCGAGGGCCGTCCGGGCGCCTTGGATCATGGCGGCCACGTTGCCCGTGAGCGTCCGAGTCAAGTACAAGAACACAACCGGACGACCCTGGATACGCAGGTACGAGCGGTTGGTGAAGTAGTGCTTGGCAAAGAAGAGCATGTCGGAGTCGAAGTGCAACTCCATCTGGAACGTGACCGGTGTCGACTCTCGCACGGGGTCGAAACCCAAGTTCCACGTCTCGTAGAACATGGCGAACTTCATCTGCGTGAGGTCGGGGGCGGCAAGGAAGTCCTTCATCGCCGCGTCCGCCTGTTCGTAGTCACGTCCCGAGTACCCAGGGTCATAGGGCCACCAGTCGATGGCGAAGAAGTCGATGCCGGCACGCCGCGCGGTCGCGATGTCACGGCTGGCGGTACGGGGGCTGCTCGAGTTCACCACGGATGCAGCGGGCTGTTGCGGTGGCACGAGGTGGGCGCGCAGCGTGCCGCCGGAGAAATTCTCGGGATTCCACAAGTAGTAGTACGCGCCGACGAGCGGCCGCACTTGTGGGCTCGTCGGGGCGGCCGCGCCCTCGGTGGCTGCCAGGGCTGCCGAGCACAGGAGGACCCCACCGAGTGCAGCACGGGCCGCTCGGGTTCGTCTGGCTCGGTCCACCCGTGTGGCGCACGGGCCGCCGCAGGCGGCGGGAGCGGAGCAGGCCGTTCAGCCCTCGCGCCGGAGGGTCACCGCGGCGTCGGGCTCGACAACCCGGAAGCTGAAGCTCTCCTCGACGTAGAGGCGCACCGTCTGTGCGTCGTGCGCGAGATACCCAATCGAGAGGTCCTGACCGGAGTCCAAGACGAAGTCCCCGCCACGCAGGCTGAGCACGACGCCGGCCTGGACACCCGGCGCCCAGACCAGTGGGCCGCCGAGAATCTGGCGGAGATGATCGAGCAGCAGGTGTCCACCGTGCTCGGTGGTCTCGACGATGCCCGTGTAAATCTCGGGACACATGGCCAGCCCGTAGGGACCTCCGATGCCCGTTTGACGGAGCACGTCGACCGCCCGGGCCACCACCTTGGGATACTGCTCCATGTCCTCTTCGATGTCGATGGCCGGATGCGAGCTGCACTCGGAGATGCCGAGAATTCCTGCGGCGGGATAGCCGTGAAAGACGCTGACGTTCTCGGCCCGGGCGATCTGACGGACGGCCTCGTCGAGCTCGGGCAGCTCGATGTCGCCCGCGCCACGATCGGCATCGTCGAGCTCCTCGCGTGAGACGGAGAACTCGGCCCGCAACTCGACCAACGGGAGTACTCGTCGCAGTGCGGCGCGTACTCCTTCGGCGGGGCTGGCCACGTCGCCGACGCGCCCGAGGTCGGTGGCGGAGTGATCCCATCCGTGGGGTCCGTCGAGGTCGACCAGCTTGCGGGCAGCCAGGTAGGTGACCAGGCGACCCTTTGCCTCGTCCTCGATCTGCTCCCACGCACCGTCGGAAACCGGCGCCAGCTCACGGTAGAGGTGGTTCATCACTCGCTTCCCTTCAGGCTGCCGATGGCGAGCGACCCGGTCGAGGCGGGCGCCGGGCCGCCGCTCGCCTCGGCCTCGGCCTCAACCTCTGTCACCGGCTCGGTCGTAAAAAGATAGGTGCGCAGGTGCGAGCTGAGGACGGGGTCACGCCGGCGCAACCACTCGAGCGTCATGGAGGCGTGCTCCTTCTCCTCATCGCGATTGTGCGCCAGGATGTCCGCAAGGCTCGAGTCGTTCGTCGCATGCACCCGCTGGTCATACCAGTCGACAGCCTGGAGCTCCTCGATGAGGGACGTAAATGCTCGGTGGCGGTCGATCGTCGCCTCGCCGAGGAGTTCCGCCGGCTCGTGCAATCCCTCGCTTCCCATATGCGCCCTCTCCTGTTCCGCTCGATCGTGCAGTCGTCGGGCCGACATTACCCGTGACGGCTCGATACCCGCACCGGCGAACGAGAACCCCCGCGAAGGGCGAGGGGGATGGCTACAGGTCCCAGGAAGGAGATCGCCCGTTCGACTCGAAGGCCATACGAAGGGCGGCCTCGTCCGCCTCGGTGAAGCGATGAAAGGCCGCGTCGCCCCGCGGGCGCACGAACACGGGGTCGCCGTCGACCCGGTCGGAACGGAACTTCTCGTGGACGAGCGTGCGGGTGAGGACCTTGTTCGTCGGCGTGCTCGGAAGCGCCTCGCACAGGCGGAGGAATCTCGGCTGCCACTTCGGACCCAGGTCCGCCTGGCCGTCGAGCCACGACGCAAACTCGACGGCGTCGAAGCCGGCGCCCTCCCGGAGGACGAGGGCGAGCATCACCTGATCGCCCGAGTCGGCGTCCGGGACGCCGTAGACGGCGGCCAGCAGCACATCGGGATGACGTCCGACGATCGCTTCGATCGGCGCGGCGGGAAAATTCTCGCCGTCGACGCGCAGCCAGTCGGAGGTTCGCCCCGCGAAGAAGACCCAGCCGTCATCGTCGACGTAGCCGAGATCGCCGCTCCAGTACCATCCATTGCGCGTGGTCTGGTTCATGGCGTCCTCGTTGCGGTAGTACCCCTCGAATGGCCCGACGCCCAGCGTGTTGACCAACTCGCCGACGCACCGATCGGCGTTGACCAGCCGTCCCTTCTCGTCGAAGACGGCACGCGGCGCCTCGCGACCCTCCTCGTCGACGACCATGATCCCCTGGCGCAGCCGGCCGATCGAACCGCTCGGGCGGTTCCCCGTCCGGTCGAGGGCGATTGCTCCCTCCGTGGACCCGAAGACGTCGATGATTCGCATCCCGAAGCGCCGGGCGGCCTCTTCCACGACGTGGGGCGATCCCTCGTTGCCGAACGCGACCCGGATGGTGTTCTCGGCATCGTCGGGGTGGGCCGGCGTGGCCAACAGATAGGTGAGGAGCTTTCCCGTGTAGTTGAACCACGTCACTCCGTAGTGCCGCACGTCGCTGAGGAAGCGCGAGGCACTGAACCGACGCGCCAGGGACAGCGACGCACCACCGACCAGCGCCGCGGCCAGACCCCCCATCAGCGAGTTGGTGTGGAACAACGGCATCGCCGCGTAGCCGACGTCATCGGGTCCGAGCTCGAGCATCATCGACATGCGGTTCCCGGTCGTGAGCAGCCGGTACTGCGTGCACCGGACGGCCTTCGGGGCAGCCGATGTCCCCGAGGTGAACAAGAGCGCCCACAGGACCTCTGCGTCGCACCCGGCCGCGGATGCTCTGTCTGCTTCCCTCGTGCCCAGCTCGTCCCAGGCACCCTCCAGCGCAGGTCCGAGGGTCGCGCCGGCCGGCGGCGGGTCGTCCGCATCGGCAAATCGCTCTGAGACCAGCACGCCGCCCGTGAGATCGATCCCTCCGACCGCTGCGTCCAATTGTGCCTGATGCCGCGGTTCGGTGATCACCAACTGCAGGTCCGTGTGCACGATGTCACGAGCCAGGTGCTCGCCCAGGCGTGTGTAGTTGAGACCCGCCACCGCCACCCCGGCCAAGCCTGCGCCACAGAGCGCAAAGACGTAGTCAGGTGTGTTGTCGAGCAACACGCCCACGTGGGGAGGCCGGTCGGGATCGAGTCGAGCCCGAAAGAGGGCGGCGAACCGCTCCGCCTCCGCGAGTAGCTCCGCGTACGTCCAGATCCGGTCGGCGAAACGGAGAGCCGGACGTTGCCCGTGGTCCTGCGCGCTGCGCCCCAGCAGGGATTCGACATTGGGCGCTGGCAGCGGCACCTCAGCCAGCGGCGGGGCGAATTCGATCCGGGAACCCTCAGCCGACACAGCCGGCGGATCGACAGCGTCGTTCACGTGTGGCCTCGAAACGTGGACGGGCGCTCGCACATCGGATCGACACCATACGCGACACCACGTTCCCACTCAGGCCGCACGAAGACGCCGCCCCTCCCGGCGCCCGTTCGCCATAGGCTGTCGGCAGCAAAGCAGCCCGGGCCCGTGGTGCGGGCATGCCGTGATCGGAGTGGACGGCGACATGGAACTCGACAGCGTCTTGATCGGCGACGATGACGCTGTACCCCGTGCCCGTTACACAAGTCCTGACTTCGCGGCGCTCGAGTTCGAGCGCCTGTGGGCCCGCGTGTGGCAGGTGGCCTGCCGGGAAGAGGAGGTCGCGGACGTCGGTGAGTTCTGCGAATACCTGATCGGCGATCAATCCATCCTCGTGGTGCGCTCGGATCCCGACACCATCCGCGCCTTTCACAACACGTGTCTGCACCGCGGCACCCGGCTGGCCGACGGGACCGGATCCTTTCTGGACGCGTGCATCCGCTGCCGGTATCACGCCTGGCGTTACGACCTCGACGGCAGCCTCGTCGAAGTCGTCGACGCCGATGAGTTCGACCCCATCCCCCCCGGGACCGGGCTCAAGAGCGTCCGGGTCGACCGGTGGGGCGGCTTCGTGTGGGTCTGCCTCGACCCGTCCGCGCCACCGCTGCTCGAATACCTCGACCCGCTGCCGACACTGCTGGCTCCGTACCACCTGCACCGGCTCCGCCTGCGTACCTACCTGTCCACGGTGCTCCCGGCCAACTGGAAGGTCGCAGTCGACGCCTTCAACGAGGGCTACCACGTGCAGGGCACCCATCCCCAGCTCCTGCCGTGGACCGACGACGTGAGCCTGGAGTACGAGCCGCTCGGTATCCACGCCCACTACGGGCGCTTGCCGAACGCCCGTCGCCAGCTTCGCCCCAGTCCGCGCCTCGGCCTTTCCCCCGGCGAGTACGACGAAGGCGAGATCCTGGAGAGCTTCATCCGGGGCCTGGGCGGCCTCTTCTACCGGGACGAGCAAGCACTCGTCGAGGAGATCCGTGCTGCCGGCCTCGACGGCGAGACGATGCTGAGCCACTACCAGAAGGGGCGCCGCACCCTGTTGGCCGCCCGCGGCGTCGCGGTCGAAGAGTTCGCGGACGACCAGCTGACCAGCGCGGACGACGTCTTCCTCTTTCCCAACATGGTCGGCCCGATCTATCCGGGTATCGCGATCATCTTCCGTGTGCGGCCGAACGGGCTCGATCCGGACAGCTGCATCAAGGACACGTGGTTCCTGCAGTGGCCCCAGGAGGGTGCCCCGCCGAAACGAGCCGAACGCCGTTTCTTCCCGGACTGGACCGAGCGCGACTGGGGCGAGATCACGAACCAGGACTACGCCAATATGGCCCACGTGCAGATCGGGATGAAGTCACGGGGAGGTCCCGACATCCGACTCAACCGCCGCCAAGAGGCCAACATCTTGCACATGCACAGGGTCATCGACCGGTACTTGACGACGACACCCTGACAACGCCCAACCGCCACACCTCCGCACGGCCGCTCCGGTGGAGCCCGGCACTCACAAGGTGCGGTAGAGCCCTCCGTCGACCACCACCTGTGCGCCGTTGACGTAGCTCGCTGCGTCACTGGCGAGGAAGACACAGACGCCCGCCACATCCTCAGGTCGTCCCAGGCGCTTCATAGGGTTCGACTCGGCGACGCGAGCCTTGGTCTCGGCCGGCCACATGCTGTTCATATCCGTCTCGGTTGCGCTCGGTAGCACCACGTTCGCCCGCACCTTGGGCGCCCACTCGCCGGCAAGGGCCAGTGTGAGCGCGTTGAGCGCTGCCTTGGCCATGCCGTAGGGCAGGTCGATTGCAGTCGGCCGCAAGGAGCCGACCGAGGAGATGTTGATGATCGACCCGCCGGCGCCGGCCGCCATCCGCTCCCCGATCAGCACGCCGAGCCGGAACGGGCCCTTCGCGTTGACGGCATGGACCTTGTCATAGAGATCTTCGGATACGGACGCGAGGCCGTCGTACGCCGGGGACATGCCCGCGTTGTTCACGAGGATGTCGCAGTGCCCGAACTCGCGGTAGACCTCGTCCACGAGTTGATCGCACTCCTCCCATCGGCCAACGTGGCAGGCGAACGGCACCACGCTCCGGCCCGTTGCCGTCTCAATCTCGCGGGAGGCCGCCTCGAGGTTCTGCATCTTGCGGCTGGCGATGACGATGTCGGCACCGGCCGCGGCCAGACCCGCCGCCACGCCGCGGCCGATGCCTCGGCCACCACCGGTCACGAGGGCGACCTTGCCGTTGAGGTCGAAGAGTTCGGCTGTCGTGGTCATCGTTCGCTCCTGTCCGGTGCAAACGTACAGCTAGGCCTCGTCGGCCTGGATCCTTCCGAGAATCCTCAGCAGCGACTCCAGATCCTTTGGGGTGAGCGCACCGAGAGCGGGGGGCGGGGTGCCGAGGATCTCATCGGCGCGGCGCGCTGCGTCCTTACCTTTGCGAGTTGCCTCAACCACTTTGGCCCGCCGGTCGACTGGGTGCGGTCGCCGCCGTACCAGACCCTGGGACTCCAGGTCGTCGACGACGACGGTGGCATAGGGCGCGTCGATCCCGAGCGCCGAGGCCAGCTCCGACATGCCCATGGGCTGGTTGGCCAGTCGGCGGATCGCACGGACCTTCCCGAAGCTCATACCGAGCGCGTCGGCCACCTCGCGCCGGCGCACGTTGTGGAGTACCAGGTCGCACATGCTCGACCAGGCAGCGCGTGACGCCGCCGACGCGGGCTCGGAGCGGGCATCTTCGGAGGTCTTCGCCATCAGCGCACCACCTGAGCATGGTCCAGCACTTCTGGGTTCAGCTCCGCCGCGGTCCTCCGCGCCGATTCCAGCCCGCGCCGCGAGGTGGCCACCACCCCAAGCACGAGCACGACGACTCCACAGGCTGACAGCGTCCACCACCCGGCATGGCTCGCGGACGCGAAGCGCGAGCCAACCGCCGAGCCCTCCACCCGGGACGTCACGAGCGCACCCACGATCGCCACTCCCAGCGTCTGGCCGATCTGCCGCGAGGTCGACGCGATCGCAGAGGCCACACCAGCCTGGGCGCGCGGCATGCCGGACACGGCCGCATTCGTGATGGGTGCGTTCACGAGCCCGAAGCCGATCCCAAAGACGACGTAGGCCGCGAACAGCCACGTGAACGGAGTCACCGGGTCAATGCCTGTCAGCATGGCGCACGCGGTCGCCAGGCCCATACCTGACACCACGAGCGGTATCCGCGCGCCGCGGTGACCGACGAGTCGACCTGAGATGGGCGATGCGATCACCGTCATGGCCGCCATGGGAAGGGTATCGAGACCGGCCTGCAACGCGGAGAGGCCACGCACCTCTTGGAGGTAGAGCGTGTTGAGGAAGAGGAAGCCGCCCAACGCCGCGAACGCGGCGACGGCGGTGACCGTCGCCGCGGCGAACGGGATCGACCGGAAGAAGCGCAGGTCGATCAGCGGGTCCCGGCGGCGGGGCTCATAGATGAGAAAGCCGATGAGTGCGGCCGCAGACAAACAGAAGGCCGCCACGATCACGGGCGAGCCCCACCCGCGGCCAGGCGCCTCGATGATCCCGAAGGTCAATGTCGCGAACAGGACGATCATGAGCACCTGACCCACTGGGTCGAAGCGTCGTGCTCGCGGCGCCTTCGACTCTGGGATGAACCGCAGCGCCAAGACGATGGCCGCGAGCCCGACGGGGATGTTGATCCAGAAGATCGCGCGCCATCCGGCCGAGGAGACAAGGAGCCCTCCCACGACGGGCCCGAGCGCCATGGAGATGCCGACCACCGCTCCCCAGACGCCCACGGCCTGTGCGCGCTCGCGGGGATCAGTGAACGTGTTCGTGATGATGGACATCGCCACCGGATTGAGCATCGAGCCACCGACGGCCTGGAGCATGCGGAACACGACCAACAGACCCAGGGACGGGGCCAGGCTGCACAACAGCGAACCGGCGGCAAAGACGGACAGGCCGATGACGAACGTCCGCCGTCGCCCCAGCCGATCTGCGGTGGAGCCCGACAACATCAACAGACTGGCCAAGACGAGCGTGTACGCATCGACGACCCATTGCAGACCCGAGACCGATGCATGCAGCTCGCGCCCGATTGAGGGCAAGGCGACGTTCACGATGGTGACGTCCAGGCCAACGATGAGCAGGCTCATGGAGCAGATGAGCAGGATCCCGATGCGCCGGCTGCGGCCCAGTTCGTGCATAGCCACCGGCCCACCGGTCACCAGCGGCCCCGGTTGTCCAGTTAGTTGTGTTTCCATAACTATTAAGATAGTATCAGTAGTTCCCTTCGAGCTTCCCCGGTCTGTTCCCGGGGGTGGCTGCCGTGCATTCGACCTGGGTCGGCCTCACGCGGTGCGGGCAACCGGTGCTTCCTCGAGGGCAAGGTCGGCCAGGGCGACGGAGAACGCGTCGTCGGCCGCCGCGCTCAGCGGTGAGAGAGCCGCCGCTGCAGGTGCCGTGGCTCCCGCGGGCCGCCGCACCCCGAACACCACCGTGGCAAGAGCACCCAGGGCGAAGAGCCCGGCGACGGCGAAGACGTCGTCGAGGGAGTGGACCGATGCGGCGGACGTGACACCCGGCCCGAGCTGCCCGTGCCCGGCCAGCGAGTTGAACACGGTCACCAACACCGCAAGCCCGACTGCCGCGCCCAACTGTTGGGCCACGTTGACCAGGCCCGAAGCGGCGCCGGCGATGTCCGGCTCCACGTCTGCCAGCGAGGCGGAAGTCAGGGCCACCAGCGTCATGCCACTCCCGCCACCGATCGGGACGAGGCAGAGCACGATCTGGCCATAGGAGGAACCCGCCCCCACCCGGGTGGCCAGCGCGAGTCCCACGATCGCGATGGCATTGCCGAGGATCATCACGGCCTTCTCCGGCAGGCGGCGAAGCAGGAGCCGGCTGGTGAGCTGCGACCCGAGAAACACGGCCGCCGGCATCGGGACGAAGGCGAGCCCGGCGCGCAGGGGGCTGTAGCCCTGGACGTCCTGGAGGAACTGGGCCATGAAGTAGAAGAGGCCGTAGAAGCCGGCATAGAGCAGTGCACGCGAGACGTTCGCCGAGTTGCGGGTGGCGTGCGCCAACAGGCGAAGCGGGAGGATCGGCTCGGACACCCGGCTCTCGTGGTGCAAGAAGTAGGAGAAGACGCCCACTCCACCGAGGAGGGCCACCAGCGACACGGGGCTTGTCCATCCCATCGACCCGGCCTCGACCAGGCCCAGCACGACGCCGCTGACGCCGACGGTGCACGTCAGCGCGCCGATCACGTCGAAGTGGCCGTGCTGGCGCTCCGTCTCCACGAGCACCACCCGACCGATGAGCCAGACGGCCAGCCCGATCGGGACGTTCACGAACATGACCCAGCGCCACGAAACCAATTGCGTGAGCAGGCCACCCATCACGAGACCCGTGGCGCCGCCGGCAGCGGACACGGTCGTGTACAGGCCGATGGCCCGGACCCGCTGGGGGCCCTCGGGGAAGGCGGTGGTGAGGAGGGAGAGGGCGCACGGCGCAGCGAGGGCGGCGCCCATGCCCTGGACGCCTCGGGCGGCGAGGAGCGCCCACCCGCTAAAAGCGAGGCCTCCGACGAGGGAGCTCACGGTGAAGATCCCGATGCCCAACAGGAAAACCCGGCGACGGCCGAACAGGTCACCCGCCCGGGCCCCAAGGAGGAGGAACCCGCCGAAGGTGAGGATGTAGGCGTTGAGAACCCAGGAGAGCGCACTCGAGGAGAAGCCCAGGCTCCGCTGAATGTGCGGCAGGGCGACATTCACGATCGTGGCGTCGAGCACCACCATCAACTGGGCCGTCAGGATCACCGCCAGCAGAATCGAGGAGCGACCGTGCCGCGCCGCAGCGTCAGGACCAGGGGAAACGCTGCCAAAAGCGGACTCGTAAACGGGGCCGGGGCGCGTCGGGGTAGGGGAGGATTGGGGCATTGACTGCGTCCTTTCCGCTGATAGTGTGGGTGAAGCGGATGCTTCCTCCGGTTATTATACGGAGGGTCCCTCCGTTTAGCAACCCCATCGGGAGAAAAAGATGGCGACGCAGAAAGCGAGCACGGACGTCGGAACGGATCCCTCGGAGGGAGACGTGATCGACGGGGCAAGGCCCATGCGCGCCGACGCACGTCGCAATCGCGAGCTCCTGGTGGAGACGGCCCGCACGGTGTTCTCGGAACACGGCGCAGGCGCCTCCATGGAGGCCATCGCCAAGAAGGCCGGCGTCGGCGTGGGGACGCTCTACCGCCACTTCCCCAATCGGCTCGACCTCGTCGAGGCGGTCTACCAGACCGACGTCGACGAATTGTGGGCGACGGCACAGCGCGTCGTGGCCGAACTCGAGCCGGATGCTGCCCTCGACGCGTTCTTCGACGCGTTCCTGCGCTACGCGGAGACCAAGCAGGCGCTGCTCACCGAGCTCCACCAGGCCTTCGAGAAGAAGCCTGGATTCAGGTCACACGCACGCGAGCTCATTGAGTCGTCGTTCGATCTGGTGATCGATCGGGCCAGGAATGCCGGCGTCATCCGTGCCGACGTCGACGGCTCCGACATCATGCAGCTGGTAAGCCCCATCTGTACCAACGCGAGCATCCCCCCCGAGCAGACGGCCCGCCTGCTCGGGATGATCCGGGACGGAATGCGCGCCGCTACGGCGCGTTTCGCCAGCGCGTAGACCCACTGGCGCGTCTCGAGCTGGTGTCGGCACACCCTGCCGACGGCGAGACACCGGTGCGCACGCGACCGCGCCCTTGACGTCCGCATCCTTGACCACTCCAGATTTCATGTCGTAGCCTGACACGAAATACCCCGCGCGGCGCTCCCGGAGGCCCATTGTGGAGGACGTCTACTACGACCAATACAGCGTCGAGATCAACGCCGACCCGTATCCCGTCTACCGGCGGCTGCGGGAGGAGGCTCCGATCTACTACAACGACGCACACGACTTCTTCGCCGTGAGCCGGTTCGAGGACGTCGAAAAAGGCCTCCTCGACGCGCAGACCTACATCTCAGGCAAGGGTGCGATCCTCGAGGTCATCAAGGCGGACATCGACATCCCACCCGGCGTCATCATCTTCGAGGATCCCCCTACCCACACCATCCACCGGCGGCTGCTGTCGCGCGCCTTCACTCCTCGACGCGTCGCCGAGCTCGAGCCGAAGATCCGCGAGTTCTGCGCCCACAGCCTCGATCCCCTCGTCGGTTCCGGAGGCTTCGATTTCATCGCCGACCTGGGGGCCCAGATGCCGATGCGCGTCATCGGCATGCTCCTCGGGATCCCCGAGAGCGACCAAGCAGCGGTGCGCGACCACGTGGACGCCAACCTCCGAACCAACGAGGGCGAGCCGATGAAGGTCACCGAGAACTTCGTGACAGGAGCAATGTTCGCGGACTACGTCGAATGGAGGGCTCACCACCCTTCCGACGACATCATGACCGAGCTGCTCAACATCGAGTTCACCGACGAAACCGGGACGGTTCGCCGGCTGACGCGCAATGAGTTGCTGACCTACGTCGAGGTTCTCGCCGGCGCGGGGAACGAAACGACGACTCGTCTGATCGGGTGGACTGCCAAGGTCCTGGCGGAGCACCCCGACCAGCGAGCTGAGCTCGTGAAGGACCGATCGCTTGTCGCGAATGCCATCGAGGAGATACTTCGCTTCGAATCGCCGGCTCCCCACGTCGGCAGGTGTGTCACTCGGGAAGATCTCGTCGTCCATGGTGCGACGATCCCGGCCGGGAGCGTGATGCTCTTTCTCATCGGCTCTGCCAACCGTGACGATCGTCGGTTCCCCGATGGAGACACGTTTGACATCCTTCGAAGAGACGGCAGGCACTTGACATTCGGGAACGGGATCCACCTGTGCATGGGATCTGCGTTGGCGCGTCTGGAGGGTTGTATCGCGCTCGACGAGGTGCTGTCACGATTTCCCGAATGGGAGATCGATCTCGACAACGCCCGGCTGTCCCCGACGTCGACCGTCCGGGGGTGGGAGACCCTTCCGGCTCTCCTCCCATAGCTCCCTCCGTGAGCACTCCCTCCGTCGCCACCGAGAATTCCGCTACCCCGACAGCACGCACATACGACAGCCCGATGCGCCGTCAGCGAGCGAGCGAAACCCGTGAGCGAATCGTGGAAGCGGGATGTCGGATACTCCAGAGCTCCTCGGTCCGCGACTGGCACACGCTGACGATCCGACGCGTCGCGGAGCTGGCGAGAGTGAATGAACGTACGATCTACCGCTACTTCGGGAACGAGCGGGGCTTGCGGGACGCGGTGATGCACCGGCTGGAGCAGAGCGCCGGGATCGACCTCGAAGGAATGCGGCTCGACGACGTTGCGGACATGGCAGCCCGCATCTTCGCCCACGTGTCCTCTTATCCATTACGGCCGAAGCCACCACTCGATCCGACCTTGGCCGACGCGAACCTGCGACAGAGACGCGCGCTCTTCGGCGCGCTCGAAGAGCGCACCACAGAGTGGCCTGAGGCGGACCGCCATGCGGTGGCCGCCCTTCTCGACGTCCTGTGGAGCGTGGCCACCTACGAACGTCTCGTCACAGACTGGGGGATGGAGCGCGATCAGGCCATCCGGACGGTCACGTGGGCCATCGACCTGGTCGCCGACGCGGTACGCGATGACCGCCGACCTCACGCCGCTGCCGTTCTGTCCTGAGGGGAGCCGAAGCGGGCAAACCGAGCCAGGCCAACGACCTAGACGCCCGCCTTGCGCGCCTCGCGAGACCCGAGCTCTTCAATGACCTCGTTCGATCGCTGGGCATCGAATTCGTTCCCACTCACACGCAGGTCGGCCAGCAGGTCGACGAGCTGAGCACGCTGCCGCTCGGACAGGCCAATCCGTTGGTACACAGACACGTTCAAGTCTCGCGTCGCATCCGTGGCGACGCGTCTCCCGCGTGGCGTAATCACGGCCAACGTGGTGCGGGCGTCCGACGGGTGGGGCTCGCGACGAACCAGTTTCTCGTCCTCGAGCCGGTCGATGATGTTCGTGACTGTGGCGGGGGGGATGCGAAGGGTCTTGCTGATCCAGCTGAGGGTGAGGGCCGACTCGGGGTCCGTTGCGAGCCACGTCAGGACCTCGTAGCGGGCGAACGTGAGGTCGTGGCTTCGCATGACCTCCTGCACCTGGTCGTTGAGCAGCTGGTAGGAGCGGAGAATGGCGGTGAACACGGCCATGCCGGAGGCTGCCTCGGGCTCCCAGCGCTCGAGCCACACTCGACGCGAGGCCTCGACGACGTCGAACGGAGCTGCCTCGAAGCCCATTCCCGAAGGATAGGGCCCTCGGCGTGTGTCCCTAGGACGTCGACGCGAGCCAGCCACCGATGATTCCTTCTGCCTTGAGTGCGTCGATCTCCGATCGGGCAAGGCCGAGTTCCTCCAAGAGCTCCTCCGTGTGCTCGCCGAGTAGGGGCGCGTGCCGATCGTGAAAGCGCCCCGGTCCGCGCGAGAACCGCATTGGCAACGTGCTGTAACGGGCGGTTCCGGCCACCGGGTGGACCACCTCCTCAAAGAAGTCACGAGACGCGAGCTGCGGGAGCTCGGGCTGCCGATGGGGCTGGACGACCTTCCCGACCGGCACGCCGACATCCCAGAGGCGGCTGACGACGTCGTCGGCCGACCGGTCACGGCACCACTCCCGGAGACGTGCATCGATCCTGTCGTGTTCTCGTACCCGACCGGCCGTGCAAGCCAGCGCCGGATCCTGCGCCCATTTCGGGTCGTCCATGGCACGGCGGAGTGACGACCACTGCTCGTCCGTGGCGACCGCGATCGCGACCCAGTTGTCGTCGCGCCCGTACTCGTCGGGCCCGGCAACCTGATAGACGTTCTGTGGGGCCGAACACGGTCCGCGGTTCCCGGCACGGCTGAGGAGAGCGCCGTACGCGGAGAATTCGATGACCTGCTCTGCGGCGACGCTGGCCGCTGCCTCGACCATCGCGGCCTCGACGAGACCTCCCTCACCGGTTCGATCACGATGTTCGAGCGCGAGCAACAGTCCGAACAGGGCGTGCAGTCCCGCATTGGGATCACCCACGCAGTACGGCTCGAACGGGAGCAGGTCCGAATGCCCCGTGAGCCAGGTGAGACCTGAGGCGTCCTCGATGACGAACGCAAAAGCCGCAAGGTCGCGCCAGGGTCCGTCGAGCCCGAATCCCGGCATGCGGAGCATGATGAGGTCCGGCCGATCGGCCCGGAGCGTCTCGTAGTCAAGCCCCAGTTGCTCCAGCACCCGCGGCGTGTAGTTCTCGACGACCACGTCGCACGTGGCAATCAGGCGGCGCACAAGATCGATGCCGCGCTGGTCACCGAGGTCAACCGTCATGCTCTTCTTGTTGGTATTGAGTGCCGCGAAGATCGGGCCGCGCTCCCAAAACTGATCCTCCGTCTGCGGCACACCGCCGACGAGGCGAGCACCATCGGGTCGTCCCGGCGATTCGAGGTGGATCACCTCCGCTCCGAGCAAGGCAAGCACGTGGCTGGCCAAGGGACCGGCCCAGTAGGCCGTCATGTCCAGGACGCGCAGTCCTCGGAATGGAAGGCCGTCGGAGCTCGCAGATCTCGGCGCGGCATGAGCGCTCTGGTGAGGCCGGGTCCGCCAAACCCCGCCTGCGTGTTCCCCCACTCGAGGAGCCGGTTGCGGAGGCTCGAGGCGCCCGGCACCGAGCCGGAAAGGGGGTCTCGGATTGATGGAGCCGTCACGCGGGTTGGCGACGAACGACTCCCGGGTGCGGAAGTGCTCGAAGGTGGCGATCGTGGACCCGTTCGCGATCGGCGCATTGGGGATCCGAAAGGCCGACGCCAGATCGAGCACCTCGGCCACGGTACGCGCGCCGACCCATGCGTCGATGATCGGCTCGAGCGCCCTCCGGTCGAGGAAGAGCTTGGGGTCCTCGGTCCATTCGGGGTGCTCGACCATGGCGCAGAAGTCGAGCCACTGTTGCCCCGTCCCGCACCCGAGCCCGACCAGCCCGTCACGTGCGGCGCCAACTCCTGGCGTCGCCACGAAGCGGCGCTTACGCATCGGACGCCCCAGCTGGTCGTGGAACGTCACTGGGTAATAGGTGAGGCACATCGCGAGCGCCTCGAGCATGGACACGTCGACGAGCTCGCCTTCCGAGCTGGTGCGCCGGCGGGCCGCCAACGTCCCGATCGCGGCGAAGAGACCGGAGAGCCATTCGCCGATCTGGCCCCCGACGAACACGGGCGGACGGTCCGGCCTCCCACGCGCCAGCCCGACGATTCCCCCGGACCACGCTTGCAGCGTGAACTCGGTCGCCGCCCTGTCGCTCCAGGGGCCCTCGAGCCCGAACGGGGTGATCGATGTGACGACGAGGTGGGGGTGCGTGCGCCGGATCTCCCCTGGAGTCAGCCTCGGGTCTTCCGCCACCGAAGAGCCCCGGGACCAGACGGCCACGTCAGCCGACGAGAGCAATGCGTGGAGGTGCGAGACATCCTCGGCATCGTCGCGTTCGACGACGATGCTCCGCTTCGATACGCCGAGGAAGTTGAAGAGTGCGCCGTCGCCATCGGGTGCGATGTCAGAGCCCGAAGCCGACCATCGGCGCAACGGATCGCCCGGAGTCGGCTCGACCTTGATGACGTCCGCTCCGCCGTCTGCAAGCAGCTTGGTGCAGTAGGCACCGGCGATCCAGGTGGACAGATCGACGACGCGGAGCCCGCTCAGCGTGGGGACGGGGCCCGCGTTGCCCCGTGCGTTCGTGTGGGAGTTGCTCACCGTCACTCGGTCTCGGGGCGGCGTCTGCCAGATCTGCTCAGTCGCCACTCGGGAGGGAACGCGCTATCGTTGTCCTTCACCGCGAGATTGAGTCCCGCATCCATCGTCTCCTGACTGAGCGTCGCCCGCTTCCCGTCCACGTCATCGCGGAGCACGCCGCCCATGGACTCAAGCCACGCGCTCAGCAGGCTGCCCATGTACTCCCCCTGATGCTGCTTCATGACCTCGAAGAACACCTTCTGCATGAACACGGTGTCCGTTGGCCGCGTGCGGGCGCACGCCAGCGCGTATTTCGCCACCTCGCTCTCGAGGTCCGCCCGCGGGACCACGCTGTTCAGGAAATTACAGTCGTACATCTCCTGCGCCGTGAAGGGTCGCCCCGTGAAAACCATCTCTTGGAACTTGCGAAGTCCCATCATCGTCGCCCACTGCCACATTCGCGGTGCGTAGCCGACATAGCGAAAGGCGGGGTGCCCGAAGAGCGCGTCGTCGGATGAAATCACGAGATCCGCGTCGGCTGCCTGGTAAAAGTGCCAGCCGTAGCAGTAGCCCTTGACCTCGAGAATGCTGATCTTCTTGAAGTCTTGCAGCGTCCGGCAGCCGGACCTCGTGTTGCCGTACCAATGCAGCAGTGACGCGCCCGCTCTGTACGAGCGCGGGCTGGGCATGGTGACGTCGTCCTCGTCTTCCAACCCGAATTCCTCCTGCAAGGCCGATCCCTCGGCCTGCTTCGCCATCAGTTCGTCGAGATCGGCACCGGTTCCCAGATGATCTCCTACGCCGCGTACGACGAGTACCTTGACGTCGTCATCGATGCTCGCCTTGAACAACAGGTCCGCATACCTCCTGCGAGCAGCAATCGTCGGGATGTTGAGCTGGTCCGGACGGTTGAGAGTGATCGTTGCGATCCTGGTGCTGGGGTCCTTCTCGTAGAGGATGATCTCCTCGGGCGGCGGCACATCGACATCGGTCACGTCAGAGGGCTCCTTGCACTCGAAATGGAATCGTGGACAGCAGCTCCGGTCCGGTCGGGGTCATGAGCACCGGTTGGAGTCCGTACAGCGCCCCTCCCCCCTCCTTCCACACGTAGGCACTCAGCGCGAGCACCATCCCTGCCTCGACATGCTGCTGCTCTGCCGTGCACGGCATGTTGTGGGTCACGAGGGGAAGATCGAAACCAAGCCCCAGCCCGCGGGCGACTGGCATGGGTGGGGGCGGCACGCCAGCAGCGTCGTACGCATCGAGGAGTCCGGTCAATGGCTCACCGAGCCGGCACACGTCCAGGAGCCGGTCGCACAACTCGGTCAACAAGCCCAGAAAGGCACCGTCGGTCGCCACATCACCGCCGACCGACGAGGTCCGTCCGAGTTCACCGACATAGCCCCCCAGGATCACTCCCGCGTCGAATGCCACGAGGTCGCCCTCTTCAATGAGGGCGTCCCTGCTGGTGCGATGCCATGGATGTTCGCGCGACGTGATCCACACGACGTCCTGCGACGCGGGGGTGGTGACGCCGGCTTCTGCCATCGCCCCCATGAAGACACCGGTGAGCTGGCGCTCGGTCACGCCGGGTTCGAGCGCCAGC
Source organism: uncultured Acidimicrobiaceae bacterium (assembly GCA_963725895.1). Classification (GTDB taxonomy): domain Bacteria; phylum Actinomycetota; class Acidimicrobiia; order Acidimicrobiales; family RAAP-2; genus Bog-473. The sequence goes on from CAVSAJ010000001.1 coordinate 2,125,607, forward strand.
TGCGCCGCGCCCAGCGCGCGCTCGGTGATGCGGACTGACGCTCGGATCGCGTCGACCTCTTCGGGTGTCTTGAGAGAGCGGACTCGACGCAGAAGCGGCTCGGCGTCGACCAGTTCCGCCGACGGGAACGCCTTCGGCAATAGTTGGCAGGAGGATGGCATCAGGCCGTCCGTCCCCACGGTTCGGACCGTGGCGGCACCGTCGATCCGCTGGAGTGCCTCGAGGAAGTTCATGGCATTGAACGAAATCCCGTAGAGGTTCTCGCGGGGTATCTCATCGGGGATGCCTTCGTCCCAGGTGCTGAGCAGATGGACCCTCCCTGTCGCGCGCACCAACACGCACCCTGGCCCGAAGGCGCGCGACCCGGCGGTCCAGAGCCGCGGTGCACCCGACACGTAGCGGGCGTTGGCTTCGCGGCCAACCACGAGCACGTCGATCCCCTCCGCCTCCATCTCGACGAGCACCGGGCCCTGCGGGCGCGCCGCAAGATGGCATCGTCGGGAAGCCTGTCAATGGTCGCATCGAAAGCCTCACCGATGTCGCTCCCGACACAGGGCATCTCGGCGCTGTCGATGCCGAGGCCATGACCGAGATAGAAGTGAGGCATCCACGGCTTGATTCCGCCGGCTGCGGCAATGGCGGCCGACGTGAGATCCGAAGCCGTCGCTCCCGCACAGGTCACGTCGAGGACCGCATCCATGATCGCCCGCCAACGCTCGAACTGTGCCGCGCTGTTGGGAACTGGGCTCGCGCCCGACCACCCAGGTGCGCCCGAAGTCGGAGTGGAAGCCCGCGTAGCTGATCCCGGTGTCCACCCACAGAACGTCACCCTCGACAAGCTCGCGTTCGGTGGAGAGCAGAGGGCAGGCGAGATCACCGGTTGTCGTCCATGGCCCATCCGCACGCCGCGCAGGCATCACCTGCCAGATCGGGTCGAGGACATTGGCGTCCGCGCCCGCATCGAAGACCGTCCGTAGAAAGGTGGCGGTGAGGTCGATCTGTCGGACGCCGGGGGCAAGACTCGCCTGGACCTCGGCGATGGCACGTTCAGTGATCCGCAGCCCCGCACGCATGCACGACAGCTCATCGCGCGTCTTGATCGCCTTGGCCGTGCTGATCACCCGTCCCCCGTCAAACGGAGAGTCGGCAGCGAACAGAAGCGACCGTTCGCGTCGCAGGGCGTTGGTCCATTCATCGATCGCAATCAGCGCCTTGTCCGGCACAAGTCGCGCCAACTGTGCGGCGAACAGCTGCACCCCCTCGTCGAAGTCGAGGTAGACGGGGCCATGGATGTGATCGGATGGCAGCTGCATGCGAAGCCCATCGTCCTCTCGCATGGGCGAGAAGAGATGCGGCCACTCGTCATCGAGGAGCACCACCGCCACCGGCAGTTCGAAGTTCGCCCGACCCGCATCGGCGAGGGGCCAAACCGCGCCGGTCGCATAGACCACGTTGGTGTTGCCGAGTAGCACGACTACGTCGATTCCCTGCTCACGCATCACGGCTCGGATTCGGTCACCCCGCTCGCGGCGCCTCCGGGAGAGATCCGCTGTCGGCGGGATCAGCCGCGCGGGCGCGGCTGACATCAGCCCGGAAGACATCAGTCGTCGAGTCCGAGGTAACGCTTGATATTTCCCCCCACGATGGCGGCCGCCGCCTCACCACCGACGGCATCGACGACCTCCGCCAACGAGTGCGTGCTGTATCCGTAGGTGCTCTCGTTATGAGGAAAGTCGGTGGACCACATCACCCGCTCGATACCGATGCGGGCCAGCAGGGCGAGACCGAGCCGATCGACCATGAATGACGCATACATGTGGTTGTCCCAGTAGTACGTCGGTCTGTGCTGCACCTCGAGGTTGGCGAGATGCTGGAACGAAGCCGCAATGTGCTCCGCATCCTGCAGGGCGGACGGCACCCAGTTGATCCCGCCCTCGAACCAGCCGACGCGGAGTCCGGGATGGCGGTCGAGGATGCCGCCGAAGATGTACTTCCCGAAGGTGTCGCGAAACGGGGCCACCGACTGGAGCATCCCGATGCTCACGGCATTGAACTCGTTGGGAGTGGCCGGCGGATTCTCACCGATGTGGTGCGAGACCGGGATCTGCGCTTCCTCGATTGCATCCCACACCCCGTCCATCGCGGTGCTGGCGTAGTCGATGGGGCGCTTCTCCACATCCTTGCCCGGGGAGAGCGGCATGAGGAAGGTCTTCAATCCGAGCGCCTTCAGCTCGTCGAGAGTCCGGCGAGCGCCGCCTGCGTCCCACCAGTTGATCAGTCCCACGCCGAAAATGCGGTTGTTCGAGCGCTCCTGGACGTCAGCGATGTGCTCGTTGTAGATCCGAAAGCAGAGCTCACGCACCTCGCGGTCCGGCCACCCGAAGAGGGCGAGAATGGAGTTCGGGAACACGAGCTCTTTGGAGACGCCCTCCGAGTCCAGGGCTGCGAGACGCGCCTCGATGTCCCCCGTGTGCGATCCGGATACCGGGTCGTACTGGGTGAGCACCTCGATGAACTCGGGCACGAGGATCGACTTCCCGTCCATGCCGATCACCCACCCACCGTCGACGTTCATCACGCGGGGCGCGCGATCTTTCATGCTCTCGGGAAAGCGGTCGTAGAAGATGTCGTCCGCCAGCGAGATGTGGTCGTCGGCCGAGAAGACCTCGGTCCCCGCGGGAAGCCCGAGATCGAGGACCGGACCTGGACGACGGTCCTTGGGAGCGCCCAGGCCTTCGGGTGGGTAGGTCAGCCTCGTCGAGTTGCCGGTCATCTTCCCCACTTTGGGCCGCAACGAACAGATCCAGATTACTTCGGTCTCGTAGCAATCGTCAACGGATCCTGCTAGCTTGCTTGCGGACTGAGCAGTACCCGGGAGGTCGGAGAGTCGTGACATGACGACGTGGGACGACACCGTCGACGTCGTGATCGTCGGGTCCGGCGGTGGCGGCATGGTCGCTGCGCTGACTGCGGCGGACGCGGGCGCCAGTGTGCTCCTGCTCGAGAAGCAAGACCGGATCGGCGGCTCGACGGCTATGTCCGGCGGGATCGTCTGGGTTCCCAACAACCCGGTCATGCAGGCGGAAGGAGTGCCGGACTCCTACGACGACGCGATGATCCACTTCGAAGAGGTCGTGGGCGACGTCGGACCGGCGTCTTCGTTCGAGCGCCGCCATGCCTTCTTGTCGGCAGGCTCCGAGATGGTCACGTTCCTTCAGCGGCGCGGTGTCCGCTTCGTGTACTGCCGTGGCTACAGCGACTACTACTCGAGTGCAAAGGGCGGCCACGACATTGGCCGAGGGATCGAGCCCATCCCGTTCGATGGGCGGCCGCTCGGCGAGTGGCTCGGCAAACTGCAGCCCGGACTTGCCCAGAGCCTCGGGCTGGCAGTGATGACGAACGAGGCACGCTCCCTCTCCCACTACAACCGAAGCATGCGTGCGTTTGCGATATCGGCTCGCGTCGTCTTCCGGACATACACAGCGCGGCTCCGGCGTCAGGTCTTACTCACCAACGGCGCCTCATTGATCGCGCAGATGCTGACGCTGGCGATCGCTCGGGGGATCCCGATCCGGACTGACGCGCCGCTCGAGGAGGTGATCCTCGAGGAGGACCGGGTCGTCGGCGTCCGAACGCTTCGGGAGGGGTCGCCGATACTGATCCGAGCCCGCCATGGTGTGCTCTTGGCCTCCGGCGGCTTCGCCCACAACCCCGAGATGCGGGAGGAGTTCGGCGGCACCCAGCCCAATCGCGCACGGTGGTCGATCGCGAACCCGGGCGACACGGGGGAGGTCTTACAGATGGCAATGCGGCTGGGCGCCAAGACCGCCTTGATGGACGAAGCCTGGTGGCTGCCCTCCCCCCGAACGGGCCGATTCGGACAATCGACTCTCGACCAGGCCCGCCAGCGTCCTCGAACCATCTACGTCGATGCGGCGGGACAGCGGTTTGTCAATGAGTCCAACTCATACATGGAAGTGGGCAAGGAGATGTACGCCCGCGACAAGACCAGTCGCGCTGTCCCGTGCTGGCTGATCTTCGACGACCGATACCGCAAGCGCTACGCACACCTTCGCTCGAGACCCGGGAGGTTCCCGCGCGCGCTGCTCGAGAGCGGGATGCTGAAGCAGGCGTGGACGCTCGGCGACCTCGCCCGCATGTGCGGGATCGATCCGGCCGGCCTGTCCGAGACCATCGAGCGGTTCAACCAGAATGCGGAACGGGGCGTCGACCCCGACTATCGACGGGGCGAGTCCGCGTACAACCGGGCGCTCGGTGATCCCAACCATCGGGTGCATCCCTGCCTGGGCCCCATCGACGAACCTCCTTACTACGCGGTCCAGGTCGTGCCCGGCGACATCGGCACCTGCGGGGGCCTCGTCACCGATGAACACGCGCGAGTCATCGACCAGGAGGGGCGGCCGATCGAGGGTCTGTACGCGACAGGAAACGGGACCGCCACCGTGATGGGCCGCCACTACCTCGGGCCCGGTGCGAGCATCGCCAACACCATGGTGTTCGGCTACGTCGCGGCCCGGCACGCCACGGCAACGCTTCGCGCCGCGCCATGATCCACCGCAGTGAAGCTCGCGATGAGTGAATTCGAAGACGTCAATTTCTTCACCGACCGGTCGGTCCAAGACGACCCCTACTCCTACTTCGACTGGGTCCGACAGCAGGGCCCCGTCTGGCGCGAACCCCACTACGGCCTGTTCATGATCACGGGGCACCCAGAGGCCATGGCGGTCTACAGCGACCCCGCCGTATTCCCACCCGATGACCGGCCAGGGGGTACGTACTCATCGTGCAACGTCGTGAGCGGGTCCTTCGTGAAGTTCTCGGCGCCGTTCGAGGGAGACGACATCAGCGACGTCATTGCACAGTGTCGAAACGAGTTGCCCTTTAGCGACCAGCTTCCTTCGTTCGATCCGCCGACGCATACGGCACACCGCCACCTCCTACTGCGGCTCATTACGCCGAAGCGCTTGAAGGAGAACGAAGACTTCATGTGGCGGTACGCCAACCATCTCATCGACACGTTCATCGACGACCGGGCGTGCGAGATGGTCAGTGCGTATGCAGAGCCGTTCACGCTCACCGTGATCGCTGACCTCGAGGGAGTGCCCGAGGCCGATCACTCGCTGTTTCGAGATCGCCTGTCTACGGCGCATCAGGATGTCGGCCACAAACCGCTGGAGTTCCTCTACGAACGATTTACCGAGTACATCGCGGACCGCAGGAGGGAGCCACGTAAAGATGTTTTGAGCGGACTGGCCACCGCAACCTTTCCGGACGGCTCGACACCGCCGGTCAAGGACGCCGCTCTGCTCGCCGCCAACCTGTTCGCCGGCGGTCAAGAGACGACAGTGCGGTTGCTCTCCTTCGCCCTGCGGATGCTGGGTGAACGGCACGATCTACAACACCTCGTCCGCGAGGACCGCACTCGGATCCCGAACTTCATTGAGGAGACCCTCCGTTTGGAGAGTCCGCTCCGGACACAGTTCCGGATGGCGCGGGTGCGGACCGAGCTGGCCGGCCTTGACATCCCCGCAGGTGGCACGTTGATGCTCGTGCCCGGTGCCTGCAATCGAGACCCCCGCGTGTTCGAAAGGCCGTACGAATTCGACATCGATCGCGTCAACGCCCGGCAGCACATCGCCTTCGGACACGGGATCCACACGTGTGCCGGCGCACCACTCGCCCGCGCTGAGGGTCGTGTGACGATCAATCAGTTCCTCGATCGGACGACGGACATCACGATCTCCGAGACGCATCACGGTCCGCCTGGTGCACGAAGATACGAGTACTTACCGACCTTCTTCCTGCGAGGGCTCCAGCATCTTTCCCTCGAATTCACTCCTGTCAGCTGAACGCGTGGACAGGGCGACAGACCGAGCCATCACTTCGTCGCGCTCGGCGCCTCCTCCGGCGGCCTCGCCGTGGACATGATCAGCTTCGTCTGCGCATAGGGCGGGCCGGCCGTCGCGCCGCCGTCGATCGGAAAGACAACCCCCGTCACCTGCGCCGCACGGTCACTCGCCAGAAACACCACGGCGTTGGCGACGTCTTCAGGCTGTGCCTGTCGTTCCAGTGGCTGCATGTAGCGCAGCACCGGACCCATCTCATAGGTCGTGATCCCGGTGCGGATGTGCGCCGGCGTCAGGCAGTTAACCCGGATGCCGTAAGGAGCGAGATCGATGGCCAGGCACTTGGTCACGTGGGCGACCGCCGCCTTGGAGGCCCGGTAGGAGATCATGCCCGCGCCGGCGTTGATGGCTGCGATGGAGGCGTTGTTAATGATGCAGCCGCCACCGTGATCCTTCATGTAACGCCCCGCGCGCTGAGCACCGGCGATCACACCGAAAAGGTTGACGTCCATGATGCGGGAGAAGTCTTCGAGGTCGTCAGGCAGGAAGCGCTTGAGTGGAGTTCCAATCCCTGCGTTGTTGAACATGACGTCGAGCCCGCCGAAATGCTCGACGGCAAAATCGACCAGATCCTGCACCTGGTCGGCGTCGCTGACGTCCGTCTCCTTAAAGGCGGCCGCATCGCCGATGCGGCTCGCGACCTCCTGACCATGATCGACGTCGATGTCCCCGATGACGACGGTGGCCCCCTCAGCGACGAGCAACTCCGCCGTCGCCTGACCGATACCACCCGCGCCGCCAGTCACGACCGCGACCTTCCCAGCAAGCTCTTGCGCCTTCATGACGCAATAGTACGATGTCGTACCTTTCGCTGCATTGGTCAACGCGCCCTGCCCACACGGCGCTGCGTCCGCGTCGTGCGGCGCCGAGGCCACTTCAGGTGCCCAGAACGCGGGCCAAGGGCGGATCGCGCTACGACTCCGTACGCCCCGAGGCCTCCTCGAGCAGCTGCACCGTACGACCCCCGAGGGCCGGACCCGCCGCGTGCAGATGGCATCGGACCGTCGTCCCCGCTGGCGTGCGGTAGGGCTCGGGCTCGATGCTCGCGCACATCTCCATGGCGAAGGGACACCGTGCCCGGAACCGGCACCCCTGCTCGCCTCCCGCTACCTCGCCTACTTCGCCGCGGAGGATGATCCGCCTGCGCTCGTGCTGGCGCGCTGGGTCGGGCACCGGGATCGACGAGAGCAGCGCCGCCGTGTAGGGATGGGTGGGCCGCTCGTAGACTTCGTCGGCGTCGCCCTCTTCCACGATCTGGCCGAGGTACATCACGGCGATCCGGTCGCTGATATGCCTGACGACGGAGAGATCGTGGGCGATGAAGAGATAGGCAACGCCCAGCTGCCCCTGGAGCTCGGTGAGCAGATTGATCACCTGCGACTGCGTGGAGACGTCGAGGGCACTGACCGGCTCGTCACACACGAGCAGCCGGGGCTCGAGCGCCAGCGCGCGTGCGATGGCGATGCGCTGGCGCTGGCCGCCGGAGAACTCATGCGGCTGGCGGGGGAGGATGTGCGAGCCCAGGCCGACCTGGGCCAGAAGCTCAACCACCCGCTGTTCTCGCCCCCTCCTGCTCATTGAGGTGTGGATGGCCAGGGGCTCTCCGACGATATCGGCGATGCTCTGTCTCGGGTCGAGTGACGAGTAGGGGTCCTGGAAGACCAGCTGCATCGATTCCCGGTGCCGGCGTAGCGTGGGACCGCGGAGCGACGTGATGTCCTTGCCTTCGATGACAACGGTGCCAGAGGTCGGATCGATCAGGCGGAGCACGAGCCGGGCCAGCGTGGACTTGCCCGAACCGCTCTCACCGACCAGACCCAGTGTGGTCCCGGCGCGGATGTGCATACTGACCTTGTCGACTGCGCGAACAGACCCGCTGACCCGCCGTAATACCCCACTCCGCAGTGGAAAGTCCTTGACGAGGTCCGTTACCTCGAGCACCGAGGCTCGTGCATCCACCGCAGGCGCGACCGCGGCGGCGACGCGGTCTTGGGAGACGAGGCCTTGGGAGTCGGTGGGCGGCCCGGACAAGACAAGCTCGTCCTGCCGGACACAGCGAGCCAACGTCACGACCGATCGACCGTTTCCAACCGCGTCCGGCGCTGCGGCGTCCACGGACGAGGGCTGACGGATGGTGACGACCGTCCCCGTACACGCGTCCTGCGCATATGAGCAGCGAGGCGCGAAGCGGCACCCAGTCGGGAACTGGTCGGGCCGCGGCACCATGCCGGGAATTGTGTGCAGGGGCTCGCCTCTCGGCGAGAGCTGTGGGATCGAGTGGAGCAGTGCTTCGGTGTACGGGTGCCGAGGACGGGCGAAGAGGTCCGCGGCAGCCCGCTCCTCGACGATCTGGCCGGCATACATCACGACGACGTCATCAGCGACGTCCGCGATCACCCCAAGGTCGTGCGTCACGAAGATCATGGCCATGTCCTCTTCGCGCTGGAGCGTGTGGAGCAACTCGATGATCTGTGCCTGCGTCGTCACGTCGAGTGCCGTCGTGGGCTCGTCGGCTATCAGCAATTTCGGCGAGCAGGACAAGGCCATCGCGATCATGACCCTCTGTCGCATCCCACCCGAGAAGGCATGCGGGTAGTCCTCGGCGCGGGTTGCCGCCTGGGGGATCTCCACGCGGTCGAGCATCTCGACCGAGGCTTTCCACGCGTCGGCGCGACTGATGCCGCGGTGTGTGCGCACCTGTTCGGCGATCTGGTTGCCCACTGTGAAGGCAGGGTTCAGGCTCGTCATGGGCTCCTGGAAGATCATGGCGATGTCGTTTCCGCGGAGCTTGCGCAGGCCAGCCTGACTCAGGGTGGTGAGCTCGCGTTGTTCGAACCGGATCGAACCGCTGACCCGCGACACCGTGGCCGGCAGGAGTCCCATGATCGCGAGCGCCGAGACTGTCTTGCCCGAGCCGCTCTCACCTACCAGGCCGAGCGTCGTTCCCCTCGACAGCGAGAAGGTGGCACCTTCCATGACCGGGAGCCATTTCTGTCGGGTGAGGAACTCGATCCGCAATCCCTCCACCTGGAGCAAGGCTTCCTCGAGCGCGGGCGGGAGTCAGAGCTCACAGGCTCGAGATCGGCCGGTGCTGCCGTCGATGCCCTGCCCGCCGCGCCTGAGAAGCCGAGACGCGCGAGTCGGCTGCGCCGGCGGTCGCCCATACCGCCGACGAGACCGCCGCCGGGAGGCCGCTCCCGCCCCAAGGAGTCACGCAACCCGTCAGCCACCAGGTTGAACGCCAAAACCGTCAACATGATGGCGATCCCCGGAAAGAGGACGGCCCACGGTGCGGAATTGATGAACTGAAATCCCTCCTGGAGCATCCCACCCCAACTCGGCGTTGGCGGCTGCTCACCGATACCGAGGAAGCTGAGGCCGGCTTCCGTCAGCATTGCGAAGCCGAGCGCCAATGCGAGCTGAATGATGATAGGCGACGCGACATTCGGCAACACATGACGCGCCAAGAGCCTGTTAGAGGTCGCGCCCAAGCTTCGGGCGGATTCGATGTACGCCTCCTCACGAACGGCGATGACCTCACCACGGAGCAACCGCACGAAGCTCGGCACAAAGACGATGGCGATGGCAATGGAGGCGTCGTTGATGTCGGCTCCCAACAACGCGGCCACCGTCAGGGCTAGAACCAGGGGTGGGAAGGAGAACAGTGCGTCCATCGTCCGCATGATCACCGTGTCCACCGCACCGCGGAAGAATCCAGCGATGAGCCCGAGAGGGATGGCGACGACGGCAGCCAGACCGACGATCTCAAACGCTGCACGCAGCGAGATGCGAGCCCCCCAGATGAGGCGGCTCAAGATGTCGCGCCCGAGATCGTCGGTTCCCAGCCAGTGCGAGAACGACGGTCCGGCGTTGATTGCGTTGATGTCCTGGGCGTCGGGCGGGTGGGGCGCGACCAGCGGAGCGAAGATGGCGGCAACGACGACGATCAGGAGAAAGATCACTCCCGCGATGGCCCACCGCTCATGAAGAAAGCGGACCCAGAAACCGGGTCGGCGCTCGGGGAGCTCGTCGGGACTGTCTCCCGTTTCGGGAATGTCGGTGAGGCCAACGAACGGGTCCCCCGCGTTGGGCGGGCTCCACGTGCTCATAGAGACATCCTCACGACAGTCGTACCTTGGGGTTCAGGTAGGCGTAGACGATGTCGACGGCGAGATTGATGAGGACGAACGCGGTCGCCACCACCAACACAACGCCCTGTATCTCGGGAATGTCCTTGTCCTCGATGGCTTGGATAATGAAGGTGCCCAACCCCGGCAGAGAGAAGATCTGCTCGATGATCAGCGTGCCGCCGAGCAGGTATCCGAACTGGATACCGATGACTGTGACGGCGGGACTGAGCGCGTTCTTGAGCGCATGCTTGCCAACCACCATCCCCGGGCTCAAGCCCTTGGCCACCGCTGTTCGCATGTAGTCCTGATCCAAGGTGTCGATGAGGGCACCCCGCACTTGGCGCGCGATCACTGCCGAACCGCCGATGCCGAGGGCGAGCCATGGAAGCAAGAGGTCCTTGAACCATTCGGCCGGTGACTGACTGAATGGCGTGTAGCCCAGGGCAGGAAGCCATGCCAACTTCACGGCGAAGAGGATCACCAGGAGCATGGCGAGCCAAAAATCGGGGATGGCGACGGCGATGCTGGAGCCGACGGTGACCATCCGGTCGCGCGCAGTGCCTTGGTGCAATCCCGACAGGATCCCCGCCGGCAAGCCGATCAGGATGGCGACGATCATTCCTCCCGCGGCGACGCTCAGCGTGACCGGGAAGCGAGCAGCGATGCCGGATGCCACCGTCTCGTTGTTGAACAGGGAGTTGCCGAGGTCTCCGTGTAACGCTCCCCTGAGCCAGTTCCAGTACTGGGCAAAGAAGCCTTCGTTCAGGTGAAGCTGCGCAGTGATTTTTGCGATCTCTGCCGGCGTCGCCTTGGTGCCTCCGGCTAGGGCTATCGCTGGATTGCCGGGGATGATGAGGATGAGCGAGTACACCCCCAATGAAATGAGGAAGAGCAGCAGCACGGTGATGAGCAGCCGGCGGACGACGAAGGTCAGGAGCGAGCCACCGCTGGACGCCATCGCGAACAGCTAGCTCAGCGTGATCCGGTGCAGCGGCACATCGTCCATTCTCCAGCAGTTCTGATGTCGAGCGCGGAAACGGCTACTTCTTGATGTAGATGCCGGCAAAATCCGAGCGGCACTGGCCGATCGGCGCGGTCACCTTCCCACCGACGACATTCTTGTTGTAGGCGACGATGGAGGGCATGAAGACCAGCGGAACTAAGAGCCCCTGTTGGATCACCATCTTGTCGATCTCCTGCATGAGCGGGCCCTGCTGGCTGGGGCTCAGGGAACCATTGGCCTGCACGATCAGCGGCGTGAGCTGCTGGTTGACCGAGCCGAACGCCTGAGCAGGGAAGCCGGAGGGCTCGAAGAGCGCCTCGAAGCTGTTGGTGAGATCGGGGCCATTGCTGAGCTCCTCGCTCAGCAGCGCGTCCCCCTGCTTCTTGACGTACACATCTGTGAGCAAGTCCGACGGGGTGACTTGTTGCAGGTTCGCCGTGAACCCGGCCGACGCGAGTTCCGACTGGAGCAACGCGGCCGCCCGAGAGTAGGTCGCGTCACCGGACGGAATGACCAGGGAGAAAGACACACCCTTGGGATATCCGGCCGCCTTGAGCATGGCCTTGGCCTTGGCGGGGTCGTAGGAGTCCGAGGTGCCCAACGACTTCGAGTAGCCGGGCGACCACGACGGCACCGCCTGGAACGCAGGCTGGCCGAGGCCGTCGAACACGACCTTGTTCAGCGCGACTCGATCCACGGCGTACTCCAGAGCTGCCCGCACCTTCTCGTTGGTGAAGGGCCCTGTGTTCTGCCGCAGCTCGATGTCCATGTAGTCATAGGACTCGGTGGTCGAAATGCCGACGTTCGGGTCGCTCTTGAGTTGGGGGTAGTTCTCGGGCTCGACCTGGATCATGTCGACTGCTCCCGAGGTCAAGGCCGTGGCGGCCTCGGGACCCTGGGTGACCTGGGTGAAGTCGATACCGCCAAGCGGGTAGGCCTTCGAGTCCCAGTACTTCGAGTTCTTGGTCAGCACGATCGACGAACCCTGTTCATAGCTCTTGAGGACGTAGGGTCCGGCACCAACCGGCTGGCTCGACTGGGTCGAGATCGCGTTGGAAGGGTAGATCTGCCCGTCGATGTAGGAGGACGCCCACAAGAAGTCACCCGCGGTGGGCTTGCTCAGGTTGACGACCGCGGTCGAGGGATTAGGCGTCTGGATGCTCGAAATATTGAAGAGGGAGGAGCGCAGCGGGCTCGTCTTCGTATGCTCCAAGCTCGCTGCCACGTCGGTTGATGTCACGGGCTGGCCATTCGAGAACTCGAGACCAGGCCGGATGTGGTAGGTGACTGTGGACGCATTGTTGGAGATGGTCCAACTCCCGGCCACGCCACTCCCGATCGCCGTGTTCCCGGGCGTCGTCATCGACTGGTAGATATTCGAGGTGACCGTGTAGGAGCAGTCGTTCTCCTCGGTCGCGGGCGAGAAGTCGTTGCTGAACTCGTTGTTCAGGTCGAAGCCGTACTTGAGCACACCGTTGGGGTTGATATCGGAAGACGACCCTGCGGCGGGCCCGTCCCCTGACAAGACCAGCGTGAGCGGCGTCACGAGCGCAGCCGCGATCCCGACTGCGATCAGGTTGCGACTGATCAGTGGGGTTCGCCGCGATCGCTGCCGCGACCGCGTATCTACGTCGGCTGTGCTGCCCGGCTCTTGCCCGTCGAACCCCATGTACATCCCTCCGCTCGGCCCGCCCACTCCCCACGGATGCCGGTGCGAGCATCTCCTCTAGGCGGGAATATAGCCAGTACCTGACGCTTGTGTCAGGTATGAGGTGGCATGCACTCCCACCGGCCTGGAACGGGTTCGTTCCGGGGCGAATGGCTGGACTCGCGACGGATTCCTATCGGTAGGGTTGACGGCAGACACACGAAAGTCTGGGAGCAATGACTGACGCCGATACCGCGATCCAACCTGACGTCCCGCCCAGTGGACCCGGCTGTGTGGAATGCACGACCGCCGGCGGCTGGTGGTTGCACCTGCGCCGATGCACGGAGTGTGGACACATTGGGTGCTGCGACAACTCGCCCCACCAGCATGCGAGCGCCCACGTGCACTCCACCGGTCATTCGATCATCTGCAGCTTCGAACCCGGGGAAGACTGGTTCTTCGACTACCGGTCGCAGGAGTATCTGGAAGGCCCAAAGTTGGCCCCGCCAGCGCACCACCCGCTGGACCAGCCCACCCCCGGTCCGGCGGGACACGTACCGCCGGACTGGGAGCGCCAACTCCATCCATGACCGTCGTGAAGGGCCTTCGGGACGAGAGCGCTCGTCCGTAGCGAAGCAGCGGCAGGTCGGGTTCGCCGGATTCGACGAATCCTGTTACCCAAGGAGGAAAGCGACATGGTCGATGCTTTCGTTCTCGGTGGAGTGAGGACCCCAGTGGGCCGGTATGGCGGCTCCCTCTCACACATCCGTACCGACGACCTGCTCGGACAGACCATGGTCGCGGCGTGCGAAAGAGTCGGCGTGCCGCTCGATCGGATCGAAGACATCGCAGCCGGCTGTGTCAACGTCGCCCACGAGGGCATGGGTGATATCGCACGGTGGGCGGCTCTGTCGGCCGGATTCCCCGACTCGGTCCCGGCCGTGACCTTCAACCGGTTCTGCGCATCATCTCTGACCGCCGCGCTGTATATCGCTCATGCCATCAGGAGCGACGAGCTCGGCGTCGGACTGGCCGGAGGGGTCGAGTCAATGTCGCGTTCAGGGTGGGCCCTCATGAAGTCCGATGCTCCGTTCAGCCCTCGTGGGCCGATCCTGCTCTTGGACACGATGTGGGCCGGCGCCGGCGGGCCGCCACACCCGGCGCTCCTTGCCCGCGATGCCTACATCGACATGATCCGAACGGCGCAGAACGTCGCGGACAAATACGGCCTGAGCCGAGAGGAGATAGACGCCTTCGCCCTCCGCTCACAAACTCGAGCTGCCATGGCCCGCGACACGGGTCGTCTCGCCCGCGAGATCCACCCCGTCGAGGTACCCGGTCGTCGCGGAGAGCCGGCGCGTCTCTTCGAGCACGACGAGTTCATTCGTAGCGACACGACCGCCGAGAAGCTGGCGGCGCTACCGGCCCAGCCCAACACGACGCAGATGACGGCGGGCAATTCGTCCGGTCTCAGCGACGGCGCGAGTGCCGTGATCCTTGCCAGTGCCCTCGAAGCGGACGCACTCGGGGCGACGCCACTCGCCAGGATCGTTGCGTCCGCGACGTATGGACTCGATCCCCGTTACATGGGCATCGCACCGGCGTTCGCTATCGTGCAAGCCCTCCAACGGGCAAGCCTCGGCCCTGAAGAGATAGGGGTCTGGGAGGTGCACGAGGCCTTCGCCGCCCAGGCATTGGGCGTCCTCCGCGAACTGTCGACTCGGCTCGGCGGGTTCGAGGTACCCGACGAGCGCTTGAACCCCAACGGAGGAGCCGTGGCGATCGGCCATCCGTTCGGATCTTCGGGAACCCGCTACCTCTTGACGCTGGCCATCGAGCTCAGCCTCCGAGGGGAGCGATACGGGGTGGCCGGCGTCTGCGTGGGTTCAGGACAAGGCGTCGCCGTCGTCCTCGAAAACCCAGAAGCCTGAAAATTCCTCCCGGAAGGGCTGCAACCCTCTCGCGAGGGAATTGTGTCCGGATTGTTGCTCCTACGCAGCGCGCGATCCAAGAGCCGACCGTCTGAGCAATACCAGGCCCCTTCGCCGTGCAGTTTCTCCAGCTCGAGATTCATTTCTGCCCGTATCGCGCCGACATCTCAGAGGTGAGCGATGACAGCGTTGCGAGGTTCGGAGCTCGTTTGCCACAAGTCGCCGCCGTCGCTCTGCCCACTGCCGGGACCGCGGGTGCATTCATCCTCATGTCGCGCCTTCACCTCATCGGTGGCACACCGCTGTGGGTCATCCTCATATTGCTCTTGGTCGCCGCCATCATCAGTGAGTCGACGAGTCGCCTGCTCGAGGCGAACAGGAGCATGTGGGCCATCCATCTTGCGGTCGGTCTCCAGTGCATGGCAGTCGCCGCCATCATCTATACGATTGGTTGGGGGCCCACTCTGGCCATCGGCTTCCTCTTCGTGGCCGCCCACGCCCTGGACCTCGCCGGTTCGCGAACATGGGTTGTCGTCGTCATCTGGACAGCGGTTGCGACAGCTGCCGGCCAAGTGGCGATTGCGCAGCACATCGTGTCCAGCTATGTCCCAGCGTCCCACGTCGACGGCCTCGCGGCGCTCGAGGTGCTCGGGGTGGCCTTTGTCACCTGGGTGTTGGGGAACAAGACACGAGAAAGCGAATTGGCTCTCGCTGAACGCGATAACGCGACCAAGGACCTGCAGTCCACTCTTTCCCTACTCACTGCCACCCTGGATTCCACCGCGGACGGAATCCTGGTCGTGGACAACGACGGCAAGATCTCGCAGTACAACGCGCGATTCGTCGAGATGTGGAGGCTTCCCGAGAACCTTCTGGCGGAGTGCGAGGACCAGAGGGCTCTCGAGTTCGTCGAGAGCCAGCTTCTCCACCCAGATGCATTCCGGTCGAAGGTTCGTGAGCTCTACGCCCATCCGGAGGCTGAGAGTGACGACATCTTGACCTTCAAGGACGAAAGGGTGTTCGAGCGCCATTCGCTGCCGCAACGAATTGACGGAGCCGTCGTCGGCAGGGTCTGGAGTTTCCGAGACATCACCGACCATCACAGACTCCTCGAGGAGCTCGAGCACCAAGCATTTCACGACAGTCTCACCGGACTGGCAAACCGGTCGCTTTTGCGAAACCGCCTCGAGAATGCGTTAGTGCGGTCTGGTCGCACGGGCGTGCCCGTCGGCGTGGTGCTCTGCGACATGGACGGCTTCAAGATGGTCAACGACACACTGGGCCACGACGTCGGGGACCAGCTCCTCGTTGAGGTGGGTCGCAGAATCAACGAATGCTTGCGAGACGGCGACACGGTAGCCCGACTGGGTGGAGACGAGTTCGCCATCATTCTCGATGGGACCAGCGCCCTCGACGTGCTGGAGACGGCCAACCGCGTTCTTGAGGCAGTCCGCAATCCGTTTCAGCTGAACGGGCGCGAGATCGAGATACGAGCGTCGATCGGCGCGACAAACTCAATTGGGGGTTCCCTCGAGGCGGACGCGCTGCTTTGCGAGGCTGACATCGCCATGTATGCCGCCAAATCGGGTGGTACCGACCGGATTGCGCTCTTTGAACCCCAGATGCAGGCCACGCTGGCAGCTCAACATGCACTTCATGGCGACCTGCGGCAAGCGGTTCGCACGAATGACGAACTTGGAATCGACTACCAGCTCGTCTTCGATCTCCGCACGGGGCGACCGGCCTCAACGGAGGCACTCGTGCGATGGAACCACCCGCAACGTGGGCCCGTTTCTCCCGAGGAGTTCATCCCGGTTGCGGAAGAAATGGGATTGGTCAACGAGATCGGAAGGAACGTGCTCAGGGAGGCGTGCCAGCAAGTGTCTCGTTGGCGATCGATATCGGGCGCCGGGGAGCTGAGCGTCGCGGTGAACGTCTCTGCATATCAGCTTTACGACAACCGCTTTGTCGCAGAGGTGAGAGCGGCGCTCATTGACAGCGGGCTGCCACCCAGCGGTCTCATCCTGGAGCTCACCGAAACTGCGCTCTTGTCAGATACTGCCCGAGTCCATCATCGTCTCACCAGGCTGAGGGAGCTTGGCGTCCGCATTGCGATCGATGACTTCGGGACGGGCTACTCGTCGTTGTCGTACCTCCGACGGCTGCCCATCGATATCCTAAAGATCGACCGATCATTCGTCAGCGAACTCGGTGCATCGGCAAATGAACAAGCTCGGTCGCTGGTGAAGTCGATCGTGCGACTGGGACACGATCTGGGTCTGACGGTCGTGGCTGAGGGAATCGAGACCGACTCTGAGCTCGATGTTGTGAGAGCCGCACATTGTGACTTGGTGCAGGGCTACCTCCTTGCCCTCCCTGCGCAGCCAGAACACGTGCAGACCGTCCTCGTGGAACACGAGAACCGCACACCGAAGCGCACGACTCAGCGACGGTCCAAGGAGCCCAAGGTGAAGGTGGTTCTCTAGGCAACCTGTCTATCTCAGAGCCGGCCGCGTTCGAGCTATTGCTGCGGATTAGGCCGCCATCGCCGCGGCGATCCGACAGGATGTTTGACGAAACCGGTGGTCAGCTCACCAGTTCGCGGGCCCGGCGTGCGAGTTCGACGAGCGCAATAATCACGTCAGTCACCATTCGATCCATACGAGGTTCGAGGCGCTCACCCAGGTCTCCGATGCCGCGCAGGCCGGGCGGCAGCTCAATCTGAACGCCCTGCGCTGAGGGGAGATTGACGGGGTTGTCGGGATGGAATCCCAGCCGCACTCGCTCATCGGCGACGTGGTAACCCGCGAAACGATTGTCGAGCAATCGACGCGCAGCGGCCAGGAGCTCAGCATTCCTCCCACCCACGATGATCCCGCGGAGGGGGCCCGTTTGACGCCCGAGAAGCGCAGGTCCGTACGGTTCGATGAGGAGGCCCCGCGCCGGATCGACCCACAAGGCAAATCCGTCACGCCCGAACCCGTGCACCGATATGGCGATCTCGACATGATCCAGAAAGGCCCGCATACAAGCGGAGTGGTCGGGGTTGTGCTCCCGCGAGGTCAGATGCACGCGTAGCCAGCTTGGCTGGACGATCGCGTAGTAGGACGCACCTGACTCCTCGGCGGCCCTCCTGGCCACCTGATTCGTACCCCGATCCTGCGATCCGCCGTGTAGCGCCATGAAGCCAACGGCAGAGCGCAGCACGGTCTGCTCGTTCACTCCGGGCAGAGCCAGGAGTTCAGCCAGATTCATCTCATCAGGTTGGCATCAACGAGCTTGCCCTCACACCGTCGCCGCGGTCCACGGGTGTCCCTCTCTCGATCGGCGGGCCGAGCTTGGCGGCGCCAATAGTCCCGAACCCTCTTGAGGGCATGGTCGGCGGCGGCGAGTCAGCGTTTCCGGGCTCGGAGCACCACGTCAGCGATGTGATGGGTATCGGGCGGCGGGTCCATTCGTGGCTCGGCAGCGTGGAGCTCGAGCGTGAAGGCGTCGCCGAGCATCCGGCTCAGGTCGTCTGCGCCGACGTAGTCGGCCGGGTCGACGCTTCGTGACTTCATGTGCTCGCGGTGCTCGTCGTCGAGATCGTGGTAGACGGCGAGCAACAATCCGCCGCGGCGCACCGTGTCGAGCAGGGTCCGCACGGCCCTCTCCCCGGCGGCTTTGGGCAGCGCAGGATATTGCAACGACACGAGGTCGAACGACTCGTCTGGGAACGATGTCTGCAGGACGTCGCCGCAGACCCAGTCGACCGCTGCCCCCGCTCGCTCGGCGGCCTTCAACGCCCGGGATATGGCGACATCGGAGATGTCGATCGCGGTGACACTCCAGCCGCGCCCAGCGAGCCAGATTGCGTCGGCGCCCTCGCCACAACCCACGTCGAGTGCTCGTCCCGGCTCTAGGCTGGCGACCTCCGCGACCAGCCGCCCGTTCGGCTGCCCGCTCCACATCGAGCCGTCGGCGTCGCCATATCTCGCGTCCCACGACGCCGCCTGCGCCGGCACCGGACCACCACCGTTATGCATGCATGCACAATCGGAATCCGGGCCATTCCAGGTCGTCGATCATTCTCAGACCTCTTTCCCCTTGGCTTCGAGGTCCGCCGCGACGCTGTCGTAACCGGCATTGCTCAAAATGCGACGCAAGTCGGCTACTTGTTGGACGTCGATGTCCTTGCCCTTTAGACGCGAGAACACCTCGGTCTCTGAGCCAATTCGAAACAGAAACATGTCGTCGTGTCGCTTTTCGACGGTTCCGATCGCCCCGAGCAACGACATCACATCGTGCCACTCGATGTTATGACTCGTCGGGTGCTGAAAGATCTGAAGCAGGGTGTCTCGATGATGACCGCTGAGGTGCATGGGTCCTGAGGTTGACGACATCGGGATCCTCTCGTGGTTTCTGAGGAATCTCAATGTAGCGAGGGTTCCGGTTTGACAGCCGAGAAACGATCGAAGCGCAGGCCAAAGGCCGTGTCCGCGATGAGTTGAGATGGCTGCCTTGGACGTTCCCCGACATGGATCGAAAACATGGGTGAGGATCCTGTCCGAAGTGGGTAAGAGACTGCCGTGTCAACTGCGTCGATGCCGGCGTCAACCAAATGGCAATCGTCCTGCACCTGGAATTGTCACGTTGTTGATGAATGCTGGTTCTACAGGAGCAGTCGGGGTGGCCCGACACCAGTATCGAGGGGGATAGGGCGCGGCATCGGCGCGTGAGACGCCGTGCGGCCGCCGTCCTGGGTCGAGCGCCCTGCCTCGGTCACGAGATCCGTCTGAGCCAAACGAGGGGGGAACAGATGCGAATTGTGAGAAGACTCATACCTGCATCCGGAGCGACTGTGCCGACAGAGACTGCGATGGGCAGCGCCCAGAGGACGGCGAGGTCGTCGTCCGCTACATTGTCGGGGCTCCGGCCACCTCGGGCTGGCTCCGTCGCCATGACCCTGCAGCTACCCGTCTGTCGTCTTTCGACTGCGTTCGCCGTACTCGTCTTGCTCGTGACATCAGTCGTGTCGCTGGCAGTCAGTCCTCCGTCGCGCGCCGGGGCGGCGTCGGTTCCCACGACGCGCGCCGTCGCCCTGGTTGCCACGCCAGATGGCGGGGGCTACTGGATCGCTACCTCGACGGGTGGCGTGTATGCATTCGGTGACGCGCACTACCACGGGGGTATGAGCGGTCAGGCACTCAACGCGCCAATCGTCGGCATGGCGGCCACGCCTTCGGGCAACGGGTACTGGCTCGTCGCCTCTGACGGAGGAATCTTCAGTTACGGCGACGCAGGCTTCTTCGGGTCGGCGGGCTCGATTCACCTCAACAAGCCCATCGTGGGCATGGCGGCCACGCCTTCGGGCAACGGGTACTGGCTCGTCGCGTCTGACGGGGGCATCTTCAGTTACGGCGACGCGACATTCTGGGGCTCGACCGGCTCCATGCATCTCAACCAACCCGTCGTCGGAATGGCCGCGACACCGTCGGGGAACGGCTACTGGCTCGTTGCCTCGGACGGAGGCATCTTCAGTTACGGCGACGCGACGTTCTTGGGCTCGACCGGCTCCATGCATCTCAACCAGCCCGTCGTCGGAATGGGCGCCACGCCCTCGGGGCGCGGCTACTGGCTCGTGGCCAGCGACGGCGGGATCTTCTCCTACGGCGACGCGGAGTTCTACGGGTCGACCGGCTCCATCCACCTCAATCAGCCCGTCGTAGGCATGGCGCCTGCACCTTCGGCTGGGGGCTACTGGCTGGGCGCCGCTGACGGTGGCGTGTTCACATTCGGTTCGGCCGCTTTCTACGGATCGGCCGTGGCGGACATCGCCCCGATCAGCGTGGCACACACCCTTGCCTCGGGATCAGTCCTCGGGGTCTACGGAGGTCCCGAAGAACCGCCAGCAGTCGCCGACTTCGCGGCGACGGTGGGAAGCCGCCCCCGTTTCGCGATGGACTTCCTGAACGGGTCGTCGTGGTCCACGATCGACGACCCTACGCAGCTCGTCTCCCAATGGGCCGGCTCGGGCTACACCATGATCTGGGGCGTCCCGATGCTGCCCAACTCGGGTGCTTCTCTCGCGACCGGGGCCACCGGAGCGTACGACGGGTACTTCTCCACTCTGGCCAGTGCACTGGTGGCCGAGGGGCAGGGGAACGCAATCATCCGTATGGGCTGGGAGTTCAATGGAGGCTGGTTCCCCTGGGCCGCCAACGGGCAGGCCTCTGCCTTCGTCCAGTACTGGCAGCAAATCGTGACGACCATGCGCTCGGTGCCCGGGTCCAATTTCTCGTTCGAGTGGAATCCCACTCGCGGGGACCTGGGGGTGGGCAACCTGGCCAACTACTACCCCGGCGACGCCTATGTGGACTACGTGGGCCTGGACGTCTATGACATCGAATGGGCGTCTTATCCGGGTGAGCCTGCCGAATTCCAGAACATGGAGACCCAGACCTATGGCCTGGACTGGCTCGCCTCGTTCTCTGCCGCGCACAACAAGCCAATGGTCTTCCCCGAGTGGGGCCTCGGTTGGGGCACCTGCAGCGCCAGCGGGCAGCCGGTCAGCGGATCGGGTCAGGTGTGCGGGGGGGACAACGGGACGTTCGTGAACGACATGAGCCAGTGGATCGCCACACACAACGTGTTCGAGGCGACCTTCTGGGACTACGGGACGAGCAGCGTGGATCAGGGGTCCAATCCCAACACCGCCGCGGCGCTACGGGCTGATTTCGGATAGCACCTGGTCGGATCGCACCCAGTCCGCCTCGACAGGCGGGTCACGTCTACGATCCGACAATGACCGAAGTCCAAGACAGGTATCGGCAGGTGTCGAGCGGCTTCGACGCCGCCGTCAGAGCGGTGTCCCCCGACGACTGGGACACCCAGTCTCCTTGTGAGCAATGGAAGGCCCGCGATGTGGTGGCCCATGTGGTCGAGGGCCATCGGGGCGTGATCGCCGGCGTCAGGGCTGGGGAGTCGACTCCGCTTGGCGCAGATGAGGATCCGAAGAAGGCCTGGGAGGAGGTCACTCGGGCGATCGACGAAATCACCGGAGATCCGGAGGCGCTCGCCAAAGATATGGACGGGCCGACCGGCACGATGCCGGTGGGTGAGATCATCGGCCGTTTCGTGACCATGGATCTGCTCGTGCACACCTGGGACTTGGCCCGCACCGTGGGTGCAGACGAACGCCTCGACGAGAGCTCGGTGGGGCGGGCCTACGACGCCCTCAAGCCCATGGATGAAATGATCCGTCGACCGGGTGTTTTTGGGCCGAAATTGGAGCCACCCCCGGGAGCAGATCTCCAGACCGAGTTCCTCTACTTCCTCGGCCGTCGCGCCTAGAAACGCGCTGCGTCGGGACTTGGGCCGGAGCCGGACTCGTTTGGGCTGAAAGTCCTCTTGGAGCCGGCGGAACCTGTCCTACCCCCGGTGGAGCCGGTCGGCCGAACCCGCGAAACTTTCCGATCCGACGAGTTCGAGGTCCTCGCTCGCGGGGGTTGCGCCTGTTGCCCCAATCGCTACGGGAGCTCGACGCTGACCAACACCTGCTTCCAGAAGGATCTGGGCACGGCTGCGACCAGGCGACACACCGCTTCGACGCACGAGCATGATTACGACGCCCGCCAAGAAGGCCAGCATCGCGAAACAGAAGGAGTTACCGACGACGAGCTGCCAAAGATTCTGATGCAATTCTGGCGGGTCTCTGGTGACCACCCACGACCTGGGCACCCACCAGATCGGAGCGGCTAGGAACAACACCGCGGTCAATCCAGCCAGCAACGGGCCTCGCTTCGGTCGGTCGGCTCCGGCGGCCAGCCAGATGATCGCCGGCACCACCCACACCATGTGGTGGACCCAGGTGATGGGTGAGATGATCAGGCCCGTCGTCGCGCACACCAGGAGTCCGAGCACGACCGACGATCGACGATGCGCCCATGCAGCGAGTGCCAACCCTCCGACGCCGATCAGCACCAGCGCCGGCACGAGCACGAGCGCGGAGATGGGACCGTGATGGAACCGCTGCAGAACGCTCGACAGGTTCTGGTCGCTCGTGTACAGCAGCGCTCCGGCACGCTTGGAGTCGAGGACGTCCTTGGTCCAATAGGTCCATGAGTTACGGGGTGAGACGACGAAGGCGATGGCCTCGCATGCCGCGAACGTGATGAGCGCGTTGCGGGCTCCTCGGGTACGACGCGTCATGATGAGGTACGGCACGAATATGAGGGGCGTGAGCTTTACCGCCGCCGCGAACCCGGTCGCTATCCCGAGCGGCACAGTGCGTGCGCCGATCCTGCGATCCGTCGCCAGGTCCCAGGTAATGAGGAGACAGAGAAGAAGGTTTATCTGGCCAAGACCGACCGTGTTGAACACCGGGTTCAGCGCGAGTGCCGGCAACAGCAACAGCAGCGCCAGCCGTAGCACCTCTTTGCGGTGAAGCCTCGGAACGACGATCCGGATCGACAAATGGATAAGTGCCCCGAGAGCCACGATGTTCGTGACGGCCCAGCCGCATTGCAGGGACCAGATGCCAAGGTTCAGAGGAAGAATTGCGAACACGAGTGCGGCGAACGGCGGGTAGGTGAACAACAGGCCGCTGTTCCCGAACCTCACCGAGTACAGGTCCGGCGAAAAGACATGTTGGGCACCCATCCGGTAGACATCGATGTCCACCTGGTAGTTGCGCAACGCCAGATACAAGACGAGTCCGACTGCGCCCGCAGTGGACAAGGATGCCGGCAGCCATCGGCGCAGAGAATCGCGAGAAGTGCGTACGGCTACCGCTGCAGTTGCGCTCATCGCGGCTCAGACATCAGGTATTTCGACGAGGCTCGTCAGATGGAGCCTTTTGCGATCGAGACCGTCGACGGGCCCGGCTGAGAGTTGGACCCCGGTTGCCAATCATCAATACCGTTCCTTGCGAATGCGCTACGCGCTTACGTGCCATTCGCACAGTACGAAGGAAAGGTTCGGTTTTGAATACGGCTAACGGGCGTCGCATGGTGGGGCTAACCCCCTTGTGCGCGAACCGGCTCAGAAGTTGAGGATGACTCCGCTTGAGAGGTCGGACAACAGGCCTTCGCCAACGGCCGTGCCGGGCGCGCCGTTCTGCCTCTCCGCCGCTCAGGATCTCACGTACCTCGCCATCGTCCGTCAGAACTCGAAGCGTGAGATCCTGTGGTCCTTACCGTCCTCGAATGTCCGAGGCGGTGACTCCTCTGGTCAGCCCGCCCCAGAAGACACGCGTGGTGGGTTACAGATGTCGACGTCTGTGAGCTTGCCGGACTTGCCAGCTTGGAACGGTACCGAGGCCTGGCTTCAGCGCGAGGCTCTTCTTGACCGCCAGCGCGGAATAAGGACCAAGGAAGCGCCGAAGCCGAGGATTCCGACACCGGACGCCAGTAGGTCTGATAGATCGGCGCCCGTAAACGCGAGCGTCGAGACAGTTGCTGAGGGAGCTGTGCTGGCTGGCGTCTGCGTTGTCGAGGCCGCCGTGGACGTCGAGGCCGCCGTCGACGGTGACGTGGATGTGGACGGTGATGGTGACGGTGTCGGTGTCGGTGTCACGGAGGTGACTGCGGTCACGACAAAGCACTCGTTTGCTTGGACAACACCGCTTATGTTGTCGCTCGAGCTCGTGTAGTTGGCAGCGCTGCCAGGGCTGTACACGGCCGCGAAACAATAGGTGCCGACCACCGACGGTGTGAACGATGGCGAGGTGGTGGCGCTCGAACTGTCCTTGCTCGATGAAACCAAAGTCACCGCGGCGCCGACCTGCGTACCTCCGCTGCACAGAGCGTTCGAAGCCGTCGGACCACACTCGAAGAAGCTGACGGTGCCACTGGGCGCACCCCCAGTGGTGTTGCCCGTCACAGTGGCCGTGTCGGTGACTGATCCACCGAGGGCGATGGAGCCAGAGCCGGAGGAGGACGTCGACTGTTGCGTCGTCGTCGCCGACGGTGCGGGAGTCACGCTGAAACACTCGCTGTCGCTCTGTTGCCACACCGAGGAGTAGGGGCCGCCGGGGGCCGCCGTGTAGGCGGCGTTGTAGCAGTAGGTGCCAGGGCTCGTGGGGGTCTGGGCGTCCGAGGCCGGCAGAGTGAACGTCGAGACGTCGCCGACCGACGTCGGCGTGGTGACGGTACCAACCGCGGTCCCGCCAGTGCAGGGCGTCGAAGGCTGCGTCTCCTTGCACAAGGTGAAGGCGACCGAGCCGGAGGGCGCACCCCCGGTCGTGGTGCCCGTGACCGTCGCCGTGTCGTTCCACGAGTTACCCACCGTGGTGTTCATCGGGGCGATGACCGTCGTCGTGAGTGTCGGCGTGGTGACTTGCACCGGGCACACCGTGAAACACTCGCTGTCGCTCTGTTGCCACACCGAGGAGTAGGGGCCGCCGGGGGCCGCCGTGTAGGCGGCGTTGTAGCAGTAGGTGCCAGGGCTCGTGGGGGTCTGGGCGTCCGAGGCCGGCAGAGTGAACGTCGAGACGTCGCCGACCGACGTCGGCGTGGTGACGGTACCAACCGCGGTCCCGCCAGTGCAGGGCGTCGAAGGCTGCGTCTCCTTGCACAAGGTGAAGGCGACCGAGCCGGAGGGCGCACCCCCGGTCGTGGTGCCCGTGACCGTCGCCGTGTCGTTCCACGAGTTACCCACCGTGGTGTTCATCGGGGCGATGACCGTCGTCGTGAGTGTCGGCGTGGTGACTTGCACCGGGCACACCGTGAAACACTCGCTGTCGCTCTGTTGCCACACCGAGGAGTAGGGGCCGCCGGGGGCCGCCGTGTAGGCGGCGTTGTAGCAGTAGGTGCCAGGGCTCGTGGGGGTCTGGGCGTCCGAGGCCGGCAGAGTGAACGTCGAGACGTCGCCGACCGACGTCGGCGTGGTGACGGTACCAACCGCGGTCCCGCCAGTGCAGGGCGTCGAAGGCTGCGTCTCCTTGCACAAGGTGAAGGCGACCGAGCCGGAGGGCGCACCCCCGGTCGTGGTGCCCGTGACCGTCGCCGTGTCGTTCCACGAGTTACCCACCGTGGTGTTCATCGGGGCGATGACCGTCGTCGTGAGTGTCGGCGTGGTGACTTGCACCGGGCACACCGTGAAACACTCGCTGTCGCTCTGTTGCCACACCGAGGAGTAGGGGCCGCCGGGGGCCGCCGTGTAGGCGGCGTTGTAGCAGTAGGTGCCAGGGCTCGTGGGGGTCTGGGCGTCCGAGGCCGGCAGAGTGAACGTCGAGACGTCGCCGACCGACGTCGGCGTGGTGACGGTACCAACCGCGGTCCCGCCAGTGCAGGGCGTCGAAGGCTGCGTCTCCTTGCACAAGGTGAAGGCGACCGAGCCGGAGGGCGCACCCCCGGTCGTGGTGCCCGTGACCGTCGCCGTGTCGTTCCACGAGTTACCCACCGTGGTGTTCATCGGGGCGATGACCGTCGTCGTGAGTGTCGGCGTGGTGACTTGCACCGGGCACACCGTGAAACACTCGCTGTCGCTCTGTTGCCACACCGAGGAGTAGGGGCCGCCGGGGGCCGCCGTGTAGGCGGCGTTGTAGCAGTAGGTGCCAGGGCTCGTGGGGGTCTGGGCGTCCGAGGCCGGCAGAGTGAACGTCGAGACGTCGCCGACCGACGTCGGCGTGGTGACGGTACCAACCGCGGTCCCGCCAGTGCAGGGCGTCGAAGGCTGCGTCTCCTTGCACAAGGTGAAGGCGACCGAGCCGGAGGGCGCACCCCCGGTCGTGGTGCCCGTGACCGTCGCCGTGTCGTTCCACGAGTTACCCACCGTGGTGTTCATCGGGGCGATGACCGTCGTCGTGAGTGTCGGCGTGACCGGCCAGATCCCGCTGGCCGCCGCCGACGGGCACTGCAGCGCGCAGAAGCTCAAGAACACCAAGGCGACGGTCGCCAACGAAGCGATGCTTCGCACAAACGCCGGAAGACCGAGAAGGCGAGTTACCTCAGTGAGGCGTGGACCCGCGCGTCTGACCCCCTGAACCCTGCCCATTGATTCTCTCCTGCCCTATCACCGCCATAGGGCCCCCTCAATAGGTTTCGGTCCTATCCCTTCTCCAAATCTAAGTCCTTCGAGGCCACTTGCAAAATGTGAATTCGATCACGCTGAGATCAACCGTCGGTGGTCGCGCAGGTACGTCGCGTAATTGGATGCCCTCGGACAGCATCTCGCCCGTTTCGATATCGGTCACAACGACTTCACGCGATGGAAAAAAGCGGGTTCCCAAATCCCGTTCCTCGATCCCAGAGCAATACCTGCCGGCAACGAGGCCAGTCGGACCATCGGCAGTGAGGCAAGTCGGACCATCGGCAGTGAGGCCAGTCGGACCCGCCTGCGATCAGGCCAATCGGACCATCGACAGTGAGGCCAGTCAGTCCCGTCGGCGATCAGGCCAGTCGGACCATCGGCAGTGAGGCCAGTCGGTCCCGCCGGCGATCAGGCCAGCTGGTCGCGAAACTGGTGGAAAGCGCCGAGCGTTAACACCACAGCCACAGCGTTAACACCATCCTCGCCCTGCCGTAAACACCTGAGGGGAGCCAGTGTTCGCAGGCCTATGATTCTCATGCTCTCCGACTCCGAGGAATCTTGGGAGAACCACGAGGCGACGACGGCCGAACAGGTCTCCGTCGTCGTGGTACTCCTATCAGCGCAGCTCAACCCCCGAGGCACCTAGGCCGCCCGACGACGGGATGACGCCCCGGCCATTACCGTCCGTCGTGCCGGACCTGGTGTTAACACCTCACGACCCAACTCTTATAACGCTGGCCCGGCCTAAGGGGTGTAGGCCAACGAGCAGCCCAACGGGATTCAAACCCGTGTCGCCATCTTGAGAACGCAGGCTGTACCGTCCAGGCAGTCCCTGAGCTTCCAGCTCAGCCAACTCGGAGCGCTGCGGTTGTCCAGCCCGTCTGCCTGACCGGCCAAGTGTTGGGGCACTAGTTGGGAAATCGGATGGGCAATCCGACGAGCTGCTCTGCGTGTGCCATGGCCGCTGGAACCCCGTACGACGGTGACCGGGTTCGCTCTGAGACACAATGACGTACGAGTCGGGACGCGGGAGCGAGCGTGTCACGAGGGGCTCTGCTCCTCATTGCCTTCGGCTCGAGGAGATCGTCGGACAAGGAGTGGAGCCTCGTGCGAGCGTGGCGAGTGGACCGGCCCGGAGAGCCGTCGGAGGTTCTGAGCCTGATCGACGTCCCCATCCCTGAGCCCGGCCCGGGTCAGATCCGTGTCCGGGCGACCGCTGCGGGCATCGGTCTGCCTGACGTGCTCATGTGCCGTCACATCTACCCGCTCACGCCGTCGGGCGCCTTCACTCCCGGGCAAGAGGTCACCGGCGTCGTCAGTGCCGTAGGTTCAGGCGTCAACATGGCACTCGGGACGAGAGTCATGTCGATCACCAGTTTCATGGAGGGCAACGGCTCGTTCGCCGAGGAATGCCTGGCTCCGGCACACTCCTCGTTCAGCGTTCCAGCCGGTCTGGCCGACGTCGACGCCGCCGGCTTCTGGATACCCCACCTCACCGCGTGGGTCGGTCTGGTCGACCGTGCACGTCTCGAACCAGGCCAGTGGCTCGCCGTGCTCGGGGCAGCAGGCGGCAGCGGGATTGCGGCCGTACAGCTTGGCCGGGCGCTCGGGGCCCGGGTGATCGCGGTCGTGAGCGACGAGGCCCGGGCTGAGTTTTGCAGAGGCCTCGGCGCGGACGAGACCATCAATTATCGAGACGGCGATCTGGCCGGCCGGCTGCGCAAGATGACAGACGGTCGCGGGGTGGATGCCGTCTACGACCCAGTCGGCGGATCCGTGGCCGAGGAGGCGGCGACGGCTCTGGCTCGTCACGGTCGGCTGCTGGCCGTCGGGTTCGCGAGCGGGGCGTGGCCCCAGATAGAGACCCGCACCTTGGTCGTCACCAACACCTCGCTAGTCGGCGTATTCGCCGGTGGCTACAGCCGGGACGAGCTCGACGCCATCCATTCCAAGCTCTCCAACCTCGTCTCGTTAGGTCGGCTGCAGAACGCGGTAACCACGAAGGTTCCCTTCGCCGACCTCCCTTCCGCTCTGCAGCGCCTCGCCGACCGGTCAGTCATCGGCAAGATGGTCATGGTGCTGTGAGTTCCGACGCGTGATCTCGGTGCCGAGGAGGTCGTCACTCGACCCGTGGGATTTTCGTGGGATGGATTCAGACACCAGGTCGACGAGGGTCAGAGATGGAGGGCACCGAGAGTGAGCCCGTCTTGCCCGGTTGCGACGCCGCGTCGGTCACCCCCAACCGAAGTCCCGGACGGCGATCAGCGAGGAGCCCGGGGCATACCTAGCCCGATCATCGCGATGATGTCGCGCTGGATCTCGTTGGTCCCACCCCCGAAAGTGAAGATGGTTTGGCTCCGCGCCTGCTGTTCGAGGCGGCCTCGCAGAACCGCGCCCCGAGAGCCCTCGACCAGGTAGCCCGCCTGACCCACGACCTGGAGGAGGGCTCGATAGACCTCGAGGGCAAGTTCAGTCCCGTAGACCTTGGTGGCAGACGCATCGGCGGGGTTCAGTCCCTTGTCGGAGGCCCACGCCACCTTCCAATTGAGCAGTTTGAGCACCTCGATCTTGGCCTGCACCTCGGCCAGGATGATCTGGACCCACTCATGATCGATGACGGCGCGTCCGTCCCTCAGTTCGTGGCCTCGGGCCCAATGGCGAACATCGGTCAGGCTGCGGAGCAATCCCGAGCTCGGGCAGATCGCGACCCTTTCATGATTGAGCTGATTGGTGATGAGCTTCCAGCCCTGGTTCTCAGCTCCCACCAGATTTTCGGACGGCACCCGGACGTCCTCGTAGAAGGTTGAGCTTGTGAACTCCCCCGCAATGGTTGTTAAAGGCACCCACTCGAACCCAGGGCTGTCCACCGGCACGATGAAGACAGACAAGCCTTTGTGTTTGGGCGCATCTGGGTCGGTGCGCGCTGCCAACCAGACGTAGTCCGCGTACTGAATGGCGCTTGTATAGATCTTCTGGCCGTTGATGACGTACTCGTCTCCGTCCCGGACGGCCCGCGTCTTGAGCGAGGCCAAGTCGGTTCCAGCCGACGGCTCGGTGTACCCGATGGAAAAATGAATCTCGCCACGGACAATGCCGGGCAGGATCCGCTGCTTCTGCTCGGCAGTGCCGAGGGCCATGAGGGTGGGACCCACGCTGTTCAGAGTCAATAGCGGTAACGGGACTCCCGCCCAGTGCGACTCTTCGACGAAGATCATCTGATCGATGGCGCCTCGCGCTTGGCCGCCGTATTCGATCGGCCATCCAAGGCCAAGCCAGCGGTCCTCGCCCATCCGCCGGATGTAGTGGGTATAGGTCGGCTCCTCACAATCGGAGCCTTCAACTTCAGCCACCAAAGCCTCGAAGTATTCCCGGAGCTCGGATTGCAGACTCCGTTGCTCTGCGGTGAAATCCAGGTGCATGTACGTCGCCTCCGGTTGAAGCTTCCGACTGGGTTCAAGCGAGAAATTATCGCGAGATTCTCTATCTCAAGTTGTCGTCAGTTGACTGTCGTCAGTTGACACGGACCCGGCATGAGTTCAGGCGGTCATCGGCGATTGCCGCCACATCGTTGCTGATGGCATGGGCCAAGAGGTCAACGTCACCGGTGGGCCGTCGGCTATCAGGACCGCGAGCAGCATTCCCCCCTTGAGGACCAACCGGTCGCGATAGGCGGACATCGACAGTCGAAATAGGGACCGCTTGAGCACATAGGTCAGCAACAGCTTTTGGGTCGGTCGACCGCTATGACGTGCCACCTGCTGGAGGTCAAGGTAGGCCCGACCGGCAGTCGAGTCTCGTTGGACCGGGCTCATTCCTGAAGCACCCGCATCGCTTCGAGGATCGGCGTGCCAACTCTCAGTTCCTCGGCCATTTGGAGAACACGGCCTGGTTGGGGCGCGCGGGCGGCGAAAACTGGCGGTGCCACAATTGGAGCCTGCATCCCCACAGCGGCTCCGACAGCGGAGCGCCGCGCATCGTTCCGTCGTCGCTGCCAGTGCGTGCGCTTGGCGGTATGCCAGCGCTCTGCAATGGTGGGCGTGTGAGCACCTTCGTCGTGTCGTCCGGGGGCGCCGGCTACGGTTTCTGCGTCGACGACCGCGGTCGGCTGCGTCAGGCGGGGTTCGGACCCGAGATCGACGCCCATATGCAGCAGCTGCCAGACGGGATACCGCCGGCGCTCTATCCTCTGGCCTATCCCGCCTACGACGAGGAGCCAACCCGGGCGCCCGCATTGCGCGTCACGCACAGTGACGGCACCACGACCACCCGGCCGAAGGTGGAGGGCATCCGGGTGGTCGACTCTCGGACCGACATCCTCCTCGTCGACCCCGACTGTTCGCTCGAGGTCACGCTGTCCTTCCGCGCAGAGGACCACGGCGTGCTGCGCCAGTGGGCGAGCATCACCAATCGGCAGCGTGGAGTGGTCACGCTGCACGAGGTCGCCGCCGCCTCGCCTCTGCTCCCCACTCCCGCGCCGTACCTGACCCACTTCGGCGGGGGTGACTGGGCATCCGAGTGGACCACGACCACAGAGGCCCTGACGCCAGGGACCAAGGTGGTCGAGTCGCGCGGCGGTGTGCAGCCCCACCTGCGGTCCTGTCCGTTCTTCCTGCTCGCGCCCGACGGGTCGCCAGAGGAGTCGGCCGGTTCAATCCTTGCCGGCGCGCTGGCCTGGGGTGGCAACACCCGTTTTGCCTTCGAGCGGACGACAACCCCTGCGCTCCGGATCTGGTGTGGACACAATCCGGCGTCATCCGAGTACGTGCTCGACCCGGGAGCCAGTTTCGTCACCCCCGAGCAGATTTGGATGTGGTCGACCGAGGGCCTCGGCTCCCTCACGCGCCGCTTCCACCGCTGGGTCCGCGCCCACGCCGTGCGCGAAGGCGACAAACTGCGACCGATCGTAGTCAACAACTGGGAGTCCACCTCCTTCTCGTTCGACACTGACCGGCTCCTAGGGTTCATCGACCACACGGCAGATTTGGGAGCGGAGCTCTTCCTGCTCGACGATGGTTGGTTCGGCGCCAGCCATCCTCGTGATGACGACACCTCGGGGCTGGGTGACTGGGAGGTTGACGAGGCCAAGCTGCCCGGCGGCCTCGGTCCCGTCATTGCCCGAGCGGATGCTCGTGGCGTCCGGTTCGGGTTGTGGGTGGAACCCGAGATGGTGAACCCCGACTCGACCCTCTATGACGAGCATCCGGACTGGGTGGTGCGCCAACCGGCGCGGCGACCACGCAAATGGCGCCACCAACTCGTCCTCGATGTCCTCCAACCAGATGTCACCGAGTTCGTCTGCGGTGTGGTGGACCGCGTCCTGGCGGAGAATCCGGGCATCAGTTACCTCAAGTGGGACGCCAACAGGCCGCTGACCGACCCTGGGTCCGCCACGCTGGCTCCCGACCGGCAGGCCAACTACTGGGTCGACCACGCCCGGGCCACCTGGCACCTGATGGAGAACGTCGCCGAGCGCCACCCCGAGCAGACGCTCATGCTCTGCGCCTCAGGCGGCGGGCGTGTCGACCTAGGGTCCCTGCGCTGGTTCCACGAAGTCTGGCTCTCGGACAACACCGATCCCGTCGACCGGGTACGGATGCAATGGGCTGCGTCGTATTTCCTACCGGCCAACGTGGTCGGCGCGCACGTCACTCGGGAAGGAGACCGGCCGGTAGCCTTCGGGTGTGCCGTGGCGATGAGCGCGCGGTTCGGCTTCGACATCGACTTTGCGGGCATGACCGACGACGAGCTGGCCGTCTGCCGCCGCGCGGTGGCGCTGTATCGAGACGTCCGACCGCTCGTCCAACTGGGCGACCTGTGGCGATTGGTCCCGCCAGATGAACGCGCCGCCCTCAGTTACGTGTCCGCAGACGGTTGCCGGGCGGTCCTCTTCGCCTTCCAACTCACCACGCGCACGAACTATGAGGATCCGCTGCGCCTTCGAGGGCTCGACCCGGACCGGATCTACGAGGTCATCGCGGTCGATCTGGCAGCGAGCCCCGCCCCGGACCGGACCGACGTAGAGCGACGCGTAGGGGCGGCGCTCATGGAGGAGGGCCTGGACTGGCCTCTGTACGGGCCCTGCACTGCCCGCATTTTGGTGCTCCGGTCCGTGTAAGCACGGGTGAGCAGCAGCCCGCTTCGCTCGGGCTTGCTGTTACGCGGGCGCGACGTCGGTCGTCTATCCCATGTCTCGCTGTTCGAGTGCGTCGTCCTGCTGAGCCACAGTCGCGCCAAATACGGGGACACGTACGCACGTACGGCGCACCTTGCCCCATCGAGGATCACCAGGCGGAACGTTCACGGTTTGTCGCGATTCGTTGAGCCGCGTTTCGATGGCCGAGTAGAGAGGCTCTCATCCATTCCCTGGTAGCGGCGTCCAGTTCTGCTCGACGACCCAGCAGACGCCTGCCGGGGGCGACCCAACCGGGCCGTGCTTGCAGAGGCTCGTCGGTGGGTGATTGTCATGGACCTCGACGACCCGATACTCAGTTGGGCCATAGAATTTGTCCGGCCCGTAGCTCAGCACAGGTGAATAACCGCCGGGGAAGTTGGTGACGCGCGACATTGCCTCAACGAAGGTCCGCCGATTGAGATTCTTACCTGCCATGGTCGCCGCCTGGGCGAAGAGGCGTATCTCTTGACACCAGCCCTGGACCGGCCCCTGCTCCTCAATGTCGTCATTGATGTTGCCCTTGGGAATCTGCGGATAGGCCTTGTGCCAGACATCCCAGCAGCTCCGCACCCCCGGGTCGTACCCCCCCTGTGACTCAGGGATCGGAAGGTCGATGCCACCGAGAGTCTCTGCCGTGACACCCTCCTGGTTGTTGAGTGCCTTCTCGTAGGGGATAGGGATCAGTCCGAGCGCAATCTCAATTTCGGACTGGTAATCGCTGAGGAGAAGCTTGGGGAAGTAGTCCTGCGAAGTCTCGGCGCCGATATATGGAGTGAAGGCGTTATCGGGCAACAAGGGAATAACCGATTGGACCCCCGCCGCCTTGAGTCGTTCGACCGCCAGTGTGGCAGTCGAGTCGGTCGAAGCGGTCTCATCGAGGTCCGCCGTGACAGTGACCACCTGAGGAACCACACCGATCTTCTTGAGGTCCGGCAAGAGGTAGGAGTCGAGCGCGCTTTGGTCACTGGCCTGGTCCGAGACCACGACACCAATCTTCTTGCCGTGTCCCAGGAGCCCCGAGCTAAGGCCCCATCGCACAGTCGCTGCGAGGATGGGCGCGTCATCCGCCCCCGTCCACCACAAGTAGGGAGACCCGAGGTCCGTCCAGTTGGTGGTGGTCGTCCACTGGGAGAGCATCGGCGTCTGACCCTGTCGGGTGATACAGAGCTCGTTGGTCCCTTCGAATGTGCCGAGCCCGTCGACGACGGCAAACACGGGAGGGTTGCCCTCGGTCCACTGCTCGCACAGCGCTTGCTCCTCGGCCACGTTGGTCGGATCGAAGCTCTCGATCATCGGGTTGATCTTCCGACCGTGTATTCCCCCGGCATCGTTGATCTGGTTCACGAAGAGGTGGATCGCCTTAATCTGCTCGCCGTACTCGGCGTCCGACTGGATTTCGAACTCGCCCTCGATGCTGGTGAACGAAATGATCGGGAAGACCACGTTGATAGCGCTTGGCGTGACACCACGCGCGCTTGTGCTCGCCTCGGTAACGGGGGTCGGTGCAGTTCTGGCACCCGACGGCGCTGCGAGGCCCAACGCCACCGTGCTCCCAAGAACGGCGAGGGCTCCCCCGACGCTCAGCAGTCTTCGCCTTGCTCCCGATTTTCCCCAGCGCCGCATCGCCATCTCCCCCAGGTGCGCCGTTCGAGCCGGGCAGCCCGGGAAAGGGTAGCGCTGGAGGGACCGGCGATCACGGCAGCAGTTGCCCATCGTCCCGGCGAACGGAGCCCTGCCGAATTGGGTCAAGGTCAGAAACACGGTTCTCCGGGCGCCGAGCCTGCAGACTGGTGGACCAACCGCGTTCCACGCAGGCTCGCCTAACCGGAGGTCCGAAACGAGGAGGACCGCCTGCGACACCGGCTGCGCCAGCTGGCCCCAAGAGCGTGGCTATCGGCGCCTCGCTGCCCTCCTGCCGGAGGATGGCTTCTGCGCCAACCACAAGCGCATCCAGCGCCTTTGCTGTGACGAGGGACTTCGCGTGCTCCGCCGGGCTGAGGAAGCTATCGGATCGGCGTCTCGACCTTTTCCGGGCGCCCGTCTGCGGGCGAGCCGCACCGACTGGGTCTGGGCCATCGACTTCCTTTTCGACCAGACGGCCGACTTTCGGACCCACGAGATCCTGGCCATCACCGGACGAGTCCACTAAGGAGGACTTGCCAATCGAGTCGACCGCTCCACCGACGCAGATCACACCGTTCTGATCCTCGAGCGCATCGTCGCCCGCATCGATCGTCGACCCGAGTTGGTGAGGATGGACAAGGGGTCCCAGCTCGGGCACCCATCGATAGCGGGGCGGCACACGACGCCGAGCCGAATCACAGGGATAGCGTTAAGGATCGCCACTGACGCGTCGGGTCAAGAGAGTTGGGAGGGGGACGCCGTGACGCGTCCTGGCGCCATTAGAAGCGACGACGTGCCTTCTGTGTTGATGATCGGCAACGCCCACATAGACCCTGTCTGGATATGGGATTGGCACGAAGGCATGCACGAGGTGCTCCAGACGTTCCGAGCTGCGCTCGACCGCTTGGACGAGGACTCAGACCTGGTCTTCTGCGCCAGCTCCTCCGCCTTCTACGACTGGGTGGAACGCGTCGACCCGGATCTTTTCGCTCGGGTCCGGAACGCGATCGTCTCGGGCCGGTGGGTCGTGGTGGGTGGCCAGTGGGTCGAACCCGACTGCAACCTCCCGGCGGGCGAAGCAGTGTGCCGCCAGTTCCTATACGGCCAGCGCTTCCTGGTCTCTCGTTTCGGGGAGCCGGCCACGGTCGGCTGGAACATCGACGCCTTCGGTCACGCGGCGAGCTTGCCCCAGATCCTGGTCGCCTCGGGCCTGCGCGCATACGTCATGATGCGCCCCGGCGAGCACGAGAAGGCCATCCCGTCGCCGCTCTTCGAATGGGTCGGCTCTGACGGGACGAGCATCGTCACCTACAGGGTCCCCTTCCATTACGCCACGGACAGCTTCGGGGAGGATGCGATCCTTCGGGATCGAACGTCGCAGTTGCTCGAGCAGGCCGACGCGCTCGGGAGACCCCTGATGTGCCTCTTCGGTGTAGGTGATCACGGCGGCGGACCGACCCGATTGGCGTTGGCGACCATCCACGAGCTCGCCGACACGACCCGGGGCCGTGTGGCCATGGCCAGCCCCGTCTCTTACTTCGAGCGTCTCCCTCCCGAACGCCTCCCCACCGTCGAAGGGGATCTCCAATGGCATGCCGTCGGCTGCTACTCGGCTCGCGGCCACACCAAGCGCAACAACAGCCGGGCCGAACAGGCCCTCATCACCGCCGAGAAGATGGAACGGCTGTGCCGGATGCTGACGGGCCTCGAGCTGCCTGTCGACGGGGCATTGGAACGCGGGTGGCACTCGCTACTGTTCTCCCAATTCCACGACGCGCTCGGGGGGACCTGCACCGACGGTGCCGCTGACGGCGTCGACCATCTGGTCGAAGAGGCACTGGCCATCGCCGACCGCGTGAACACGCTTGCGCTACACGCCCTGACCCAACAAGTCGACACCTGGATCGAGGGAGCTGATCGAGCTGAGGGGCTGGAAGCCTCGGCGTTTGGCGGGCTCCCCATCCCAATCATTGTGTGCAATCCCCTGTCGTGGTCGGTCACGGTGACGACGTCGGTCCCCTACCCCGTCGCCGCGTGCACCGACGTCGCCGGACGACAGCACCCGGTGCAGCACACGGCGTCAGGAGAGATCACGTACAGCCCAGCGCGATCCTTGCTCCAGCTACCCGTTCCTCCCCTGGGATATGCGCGGTTCTGGCTGCATGCGACCGGCACGCCTCCTGGCTCGACGGAGGACCTACCCACAGCCGCAAACCACCGCGCTGACCCTGCCACGCACACACTGGCCAACGAACGCCTGGAAGTGGACGTCGACGCCGTCACAGGTGTGGTGTGCCGGCTCCATGACGGAGCTCTCGCGCGCCAATGGCTCGGCACACCAGGGATCCGATGCGTCGTAATCGCCGACGAGAGCGACACCTGGTCGCACGGAGTCGAACGCTACGACGGCGAAGAGCGCGCATGGGAGTGCGAAGGGGTTGCGGCCGTCGAGACCGGACCGGTCCGGGCGAGTGTCCGGGCTCGCTTCAGGTACGCGAGCTCGACGATGATCCAGTTAATCTCGCTCTACCGGGGTCAGGACTTCGTGGAAATCAGCACGGACATCGAATGGCATGAGCGTCACCAGCTGGTGAAGCTCGCCATCCCCCTGCTCATGATCGATCCGGTCTGCACTGCGGGCGCTCCGTATGGATTCGCCGAGCGGGAGCTGTCGGGCCACGAGGAGCCTATGGTCCAATGGGTGGACCTCAGTGAGC
The DNA here is from genome assembly GCA_963725895.1 of uncultured Acidimicrobiaceae bacterium. Taxonomy (GTDB): domain Bacteria; phylum Actinomycetota; class Acidimicrobiia; order Acidimicrobiales; family RAAP-2; genus Bog-473. The sequence continues at coordinate 2,162,770 of CAVSAJ010000001.1, forward strand.
GCGGCGGTACCGGCGGAATGAGTTGCACGAGCAGAGGCACCTACGCTTACGACGCCACAACCGGCCAGCTCCGTATGACCCTGCTGCGAAGTGCCCGCGTCGCTGACCACGGTCGCGCGTGGGGTGGGAACGACACACTCGGTTTCCCCTTCCTGGACCAGGGAAGGCACAGCTTCAGCCTGCGACTCCATCCCCATCACGGCTCCCGGAAGGACAGCGGCGCGGCGAGGCGAGCCGAGGAGCATCTTCTGATCCCGCCTCTCGTCCTCGACACGTGGCATACCGGACCTCTCGGGCCCGCGGCGAGCGTCCTGGAGGTAGAGGAAGGCTCGGCGGTGATCTCGGCCGTAAAGCGAGCCGAGAATGGGTTGGGATCAGTAATCAGATTGTGGGAATCCGATGGGCGGCCGACCACGGCCGTGATCTCATTCCATCAGCGGGAGGACCGCTGGAAGTCGACCATGGCAGCCCATGAACTTCAGACCCTCTTCGTCCCTGACGATGCCGCCGATCCTGTACGTCTCATCGATCTCTGCGAGATCATTCTCGACGGGCCGGATCGGTGAACCCGATCGACGAGCTCATCGAGCGACACCGAGAGCTCGGGCCGATCGAGGCGTCCATCTGGGCCGCCTTCGAACTCCTGTCGCGATGCCTGCGTGGGGGCCTGACCGTGTACACCTGCGGGAACGGTGGAAGCGCATCGGATGCGGAGCACATCGTCAGCGAGCTCATGAAGGGGATGGTCCGTCGACGCCCCGTCTCGGCGACCGAGCGTGAGAGCCTGCGGCAGGCCACGCCGCCTCACCTGGACGTAGACGCCGACGACCTTGCGGACCGGCTGGACGGCGCCCTCCGCGCCGTCTGCCTCTCGAGCCAGAACAGCCTCCTCACGGCCGTCGCCAACGATCTCGGACCTCACATGGGGTTCGCACAGCAGGTCTTCGGCTATGGCCGGCCGGGTGACGTGCTCTGGGCCATCTCGACATCCGGGCAATCCCGGAACGCCGTCCTGGCGGCTCTTGCCGCCCGGGCGCGCGCCATGTCTGTCTTAGCCATGACTGGCGAGGAAGGCCAACCGCTCGGTGATCTCGCCACGGTGTGGATCAAGGTGCCGGCCCGCGACGTCGGTGCTGCCCAGGAATTGCATTTGCCCATTTACCACACGCTGTGCCGCGCCCTCGAGGAAAGCTGCTTTCCATCCCCGGGGGGAAGATGACCGCAGGATGACCCGTTCAGAAACGGCTCGGCGGAACTCCCTCGCATATCGCTTTGGCATGGACTACCACCTGGTAGCTCACGACCAAACTCTTATAACACCGGTCCCCGAAAAGAGGGCTCAAGGTCATTTTGCAGCCCCAACGGTGTGCAGCCCCAACGGTGTCTGCCCCAACGGGATTCGAACCCGTGTCGCCATCTTGAGAGAGCGGCCAGGAATGTCCAGCAGGTCCGCTCCAGTGCCATCCTGCCTGGTCATTGCCCTACATGCATCCAGGGGTTCTGCCCCTGTCCGGCCAATCGGACGGAATGGATGGGCAAACGGATGGGCAGTGGGATCCCGAAATCCACACCGTCCTACGGACGGAGCTCCGGCGAATCCGCCGTCTTCACCTTGCTCCGGCGTCGCGCCGTCTTGTCGAGCGGAAAACCCAGCGAGGCATAGGCCGGGAGACGCTTCGCCTGCATCCGAGCCAACACGGGAACGTTGATGTCGACGTAGTCGTGCACCTCGACTCGCGATTTTCCCGGCGTAGGCCGAAGAACCCGCCCCACGTACTGAACTATGCGGCCCTTGAATGCCAAGGGAAACGCGAGGAACAACGTGTCGAGCTGCGGAAGGTCGAATCCCTCCCCCAAAAAGCTTCCAGTCGCCAGTAGAGCGAGGCCACCAGAAGAGGCCTGTGCCTCCATCTCGGCCGAGGCGTTCGCCCGTGCCTTCTTACCCATTCCGCCTCGCATCACGATCGCCTGGATCCCGAGACGTTGGAGTTCCCCAGAGAGTGCTTCGAGGTGCTCGGTCCACTGCGTTAGAACGAGGCAATTTCGCCCGACCTCAATGGCCGCAGCGATGTCACCGCAAATCTGCCGCGAACGCTCCCCATCTTCGACGACTTCCCGGAATACGGCTTGAATGCCTAGCTCCTCGCCACCCGACTGTTCATGGCCGGTGGTGTGCGTAACAAGTACCCGCTCAACCCGGAGATGCTCATCGTGGTCCGGCGTCATCCGGTATCGCTCTGCTCCGCAATACATCGTGATGAGCTTTTCGAGATGATCCCGCCGGTAGGGAGTCGCTGTCAGACCGAGCCAGTATCGAACTGGCATGTCACGCACAACGCGCTCGAAAGTAACCGCGGGAACGTGATGGCATTCATCGACAACAACGAGCCCGTACGCCTTGGCGATTTCGCCCAGATCGTCCCGACGAGCGAGGCTTTGTGCCATCGCGATATCGATGGCGCCTTTCGCCTTGTTGCGGCCGCCGCCAAACTGACCAATCTCTTTGGTGGCCATCCGGAGGTGTTCGCCGAGACGTTCTCGCCACTGCTCGACAAGGGGCTGCCGATCGACCACTATGAGCGTGGGGAGCCGGCGGTGGGCGATGACTCCGCAGGCGATCACGGTCTTGCCTGAACCTGGAGGCGCCACGAGTACACCAAGACGATGCGGCACCAGCGCGTCCAGTGCACTCTGCTGACGGTCCGTGAGAGAGGCCCGCAGGGAGATATCGACTGACGTAGGCGACGAGCATGCGTCGGTTACTTCGAGATTGCTACCGGCCTCTCCGACCATGCGGGCGGCCTGGTCCGCAATTCCGCGTGGGAGCAAGAGCTGATCGATGGTCTCTCGATAGCACCGTAGGAAGCGCGGCGTGTTCCACGTGGAGAAGCGGAGCCTTTCCTTTTCGTAGTAATCCGGATTGTGCAAAGAGGCCAGATGCTTGAGCGTGGCTACGAGCGCCGGGGGCACGCCAATGCGGTCAATGGCCAGCATGGCGCCTGAAACGGCCCGGATCACTTTCGGCGGCTTCTGATGTGCTTCGCGCGCCAGCGGGCGTCGGTACTTTGTGTCATCTGGTCCGGCTACAACGGGCGACAGCGTCTTCTCCAGCGCAGCCACGGCTTCGGGAGATATGCGAGGAATCGACGCCAGGAACTCCCACTGGTCCTCGTAGGGCTCGAGGCTGGCCGGGACGAGAAAGACGGTGTTCCCTTGTCGCCGGCACGCTCCCTGGAGCGGGAGAGCAATCAGGTTCCCGAAGGATCCCTTCGGGACGAAGTCCTGGGTGGGGAAAAGTCGGTCGTAACTCGAGAGATCGAGCTCGGATCGGACCTCCATTGCCTGACGGAGGATGTGCACTCCCAGGCGTCGAGCAGTAGCAGCCGGTATAGGTCCTGAGAAGAATGTCCAGGTGTGTGCCCCTTCGCCAGAGCTGGATCGCTCGAGCGCGACGGGAACGCCTATGGCGGCAGCGGCGTCGAGATAGGCCAGCGCATCGAGCACCCAACCGGTTCCGTCGAAATCACAGGCCAAGAGTCGACATTCGTCGCCTCGCCGCAGCGGGTAGAGCCCGAGGTGACTCTCACCAGCGAGGTGCGATTCCACAACCCCTTCATCGAGCGGCAGGTACGTGCGACCCGGTTTCTTCGCGTTCGCCCAGCCACCCTCGACAGCCGGGCTCCAGCCCCTCTTCCCCGTCCTCGCGCTCTCCCATCGGAGGGCGTACACGTCCTCGCGTCCCGCGAACCGAGAGCGGAAGAGGGCGATCTTGGCGTCAGCCGGTGAGTTCCCGCTGATTTCGCCTGTGAGCTCCACATGATCCGAGTCAGCGAACAGCGTCGGTTCCCAAGGTTGGGTGACCTGGTGGCGGCTCGCTTGATCAAGGCCGAGCAGCGATCTCAGGCGCTGGTTTTCAGATCGGAGCGCATGGATCTCGTCGATCAGTGCATCGTTTCCAGGAGGTTCCAGGTCGTGCATCGACAGCTGCTCCGGGGGTCGCGGTCAGCTGGGCTTTTGAGGCGGCTGATCCAGCCGCCGGAATGCGGTCCCAAGTACCAGGGCGGACGTTATTTCGTAGCATGTGCGATATTTCATACGAGGTGCGCTATAGTGTACGACGTGCGATATTTCACAAGATGGGGATTTAGGACCTAATGGACGTCAGTAGTCCCATTTCTAGCGTGATACCCAGCCTCGACGGCCACGTCTACGCCGCCCTGAGTTCGACCAACGGCCCAATGACATTGGGAGCGGTGCATCGACTCACCGAAGGGGCCTCCAAGAGCGGCGTCCGGACCGTATTGCTGCGAATGGTCGCCTCCGGACTCGTAGACCTCGTCCCCGGCGGCTATCGGCTGAACCGAGAGCATCTTGCAGCCGGACCTATCGAGGCCCTCGCATCCCTCTATGGCGAGTTGACCGGACGCATTCGGGCCGAGGTCAACTCTTGGCAACCGAAGCCGCTACTGGTCGGCCTCTACGGATCGGCGGCGCGCCGGGACGGAGATGAGGCGAGCGACATCGACCTACTGATCGTCGGAGATGTCGAGAACCTTGGCGATGCGGCAATGCACCTCGCCCACCTCATCGGACGTTGGACCGGCAATCCGGCTCAAGTTGTCCTAAAGAGCCCAGCAGAGATCGGGCGCTTGCGACGCGCCGAGGAGCCAATCGTGAGGAGCTGGGAGCAGGACCTTGTGGAGATCAGCGGGAACCGCTCAGCACTGGCAAGGGCATCGTGACCCCTCGAATACAAACGTGCGGCAGGCCAGAGGCGCAGACGCGACTCGAGCAAGCCGAGGCCTTCGTACTCGCGGCCGAACTCGTTCTTGAGGACACAACGGCAGTGGCTAATTCCGGCGTGGCAGCCGCCCTGGCGATCCTGGCCGGCATTGCAGCATCAGACGCCGCTTGCTGCGCCCGCCTTCGCAAACGAGCGCGTGGACAAGCTCACGACGAAGCCGTCGCTCTTCTGGAGACCGTGGAGCCGGGCGGGGCGGAAATGGCGAAAGACCTCAAGAGACTGCTGCAGAAGAAAGACTCGGCCAGTTATGGCGTCTCGTTTTTCGCTCTTGGAGAGGCGCAGGATCTCGTTGGATGGGCCAGGAGGCTGATCGGGCGTGCGCGAACGGCTGTAGAGGCCTAACCGATGCTGAACCGCGGATCCCGACCGCGACTGTCGCAGATGTCGCCACCCTTTCACGGTAGCGACGCACGTCTTGGCATCGTGCATGTCATCAGCGGCTGATGACATGCCTGGCCCAGCAATTCAGGGCTAAGAAGGACAACTCGATGGGCACCGTCGAACAAAGCCGAGAGTTCCAACTCGCTGACCAGGAATTCTGAAGCAGCCCCAACGGGATTCGAACCCGTGTCGCCACCTTGAGAGGGTGGTGTCCTAGGCCTCTAGACGATGGGGCCGAGCGGAGGCCTCCAGCGTGCGCCGGAGTCCGCCGGTGCTCGGGGGGAAGGACTCGAACCCTCAATAACTGGACCAGAACCAGTCGTGTTGCCGATTACACCACCCCCGAATGGGTGGACGTTCAGATTAGCCGAGCGTTCCCAGGCGGCTGCTCTCCTCCGTGCCGCTCTGCTCCGTGCCGCGAGATGGGGCGCGTTGAACGACAACCCTCCCGGTGGAATGATTCCGCGCCCGGCAATCCCCGGGAGACGAGACGGGTTCGGAGGTCCTGGCCATGCAGCGGAGGTGGGCAGCCGCAGTGGTTTTGGGCGTTCTCGCGGCAGGAACTGGGGGCGTCGCTCTGGGCGGTTGGACTGACGCGAGTGCCTCGTCCGTCACGGTCAGGGTCACCCCGAGCTCGGGGCTGGTGAGCGGGCAGACGGTCACCATCTCGGGCAGGGGTCTGGTGCACTCCTATCGCGGCGCGACGCAGACCTGGTTCGTCACCGAGTGCACGGGCTCGGTGCAAGGACGGATGAACCCGTCCACCGACGCGTCCCACTGCGACATCACGAACGCCAAGTCCATTCGGGTGGGCCGGAACGGCACCTTCACGGCTCGCTACAGAATCGTCACCGGGATCATCGGTGACGGATACTGCGGAACGACAGGCCACCTGACGTGCGTCATCGGGGTCGGCACGGCGGATGGCCTCGGCACCGTCGTCCGCATCGCCTTCAAGAATCCCGCTGCGCCGGCATCTGTGAGCTCCACCACCACGACACGTTGAGCCGAGCACCGGTTCCATCAGGAACTAGGCGTCGTGCAGCCACTCCAGGTGGTTGAAGCCGATCACGCGCCCAAACCCGACGCCAACCGCCTCCTTCACGAAGTAAGGCACCGTCGACCAGCCTGAGATGGGCGAGGACTGTGTCGGGGTCGGGGACGGGGAAAGGGAGAAGTCCGACGCAATGGCCATGGAACGGTCCTCATGGAACGGATCGGTCGTGACCAGCACCACTCGCACCTTGTGTGCTTGGAGTGCGGCCACAGCATCCTCGATGTTCTCGTAGGTGTCATTGCCGCCGGCCTCGAGGAGCGCCGTCGAGGGCACGCCCTTCTTCTCGAGGTACGCCGCCCCGGACTCGGACTCGGTGCATTTGTCGCCTGGTTGCTTGCCCCCCGTCAACATGATGAGGTGCGCGTAGCCCTGCTGGTAGAGGGTGAGTGCCTGGTCGAGCCGCGCCTGGAGGTCCGGGGATGGCACGCAGTCGTACTGCGCAGCGCCCATGACCAAGATCGCACCGGCTGGACGCGGGTCGTAGTGGCGTGAGGTGAGCCACACCTGCACCAGGGTGACGCCGAAGTAGAGGACGATCGCGGCGACCAGGAGGGCGCCGATGCGGAGCGCCCAGCGAAGCGGTGCCAGGAGCATCAAGCGGCAGGCTCGAGGCGGGAGAGGGCGGCGGCGATGCGCCGGCGCGTCTCGACGCGCCCGAGCACGCAGAGCGAGTCGAAGAGCGGCAGGCCCCGCGTCCGGCCCATGACAGCCACCCGGATGGGGGCTTGGGCCTTGGCCAGCTTGCGCCCGGCCGCCTCGGCCAGGTCAAGAGTGACCTGGTGCAACGACGCCGGGTCCCAGGGGCACGTCTCGTACGCCGCCAGCGCGTCGGCCAGGATCCGCGGGGCCAGCTCGTCCCCCGCGACCGCCTTCTGCCAGCTGTCCGGGTCGTCGGGCGCGTCGGCCAAGAAGAGGAAGTCCACGAGGTCGGGCACCTCGCCGAGGACCGAGACCCGCTCTTGGGTCACTGCGGCCAGCGCGCTGAAGACGCCGAGATCGAAGCGCGCGGGATCCCAGGGGGGCGGCTCGGTGGCGGGCGCACCCGTGTCGGGGTCGCGCCACGAACCGGGGGCCCACTCCCCCGGCACCGGGTCGACCCATGGTCGAGCCGCGGCCACGAAGTCGTCCACCGCCAGCGCTCGGATGTACACACCATCAACGTGCGCGAGCTTCTTGACGTCGAAGAACGCTGGCGAGCGCTGCACATCTTCGAGGCGGAAGCGCTCGACCAGCACGTCGAGCGGGACGATCTCCTCGTCGCCGGGGCTCCAGCCCAGGAGGGCGAGATAGTTGCGGAACGCCGCAGGAAGGTACCCCTGCTCCCGGTACATCTCGACTGCCACCGGGTCGCGGCGCTTCGACAGCTTCTTTCCCGCCTCGTTCACGAGCAGCGGCAGGTGGGCGTACGCGGGCAGGCTCAGGTCCGCGCCCTCGGCCCCGTTGAGGGCGTCCCACAGCAGGATCTGGCGCGGCGTGGTCGGCAGCTGGTCCTCACCCCGGATCACGTGGCTGATGGCCATCGTGCGGTCGTCGACCGCGTTGGCCAGCACGAACAGCGGCTTGCCGTTCCCCTTCACGCAGATGAAATCTTCGAGAGCGCGCAACGGGAACTCGACCTCGCCCCGCACCAGGTCGTCGACGCGCACGACACCCTCGTCGGGCGTGCGGAAGCGCAGAGCGCGCCCCTCACCACGCGGCAGGCCGAGATCGCGGCAGTGCCCGTCGTAGCCCGGTGTCGGGTCGCCGGCGGCGGCCCGGGCCCTGGTCCGCGCGTCAATCTCCTCCCGGGTGCAACCGCAGGCGTAGAGCGCGCCGCTTGCCCACAAGGCCTCGATGGCGGCCGCGTGCGGCTCCTCCTGCGCCGACTGGAAGTAGGGGCCCTCGTCGGGGTCCATGCCGAGCCAGCTCAACGCCGCGATGATCCCCCCAGTCCACTCCGGGCGGTTGCGCTCCTCGTCGGTGTCCTCGATACGGAGGATGAACGTGCCCTCCTGCTGTCGCACGAAGAGCCAGTTGAAGAGCGCGGCCCGTGCGCTCCCCACGTGGAAGTACCCGGTGGGCGACGGGGCGAAGCGCGCTCGCGGCGGTGTCGTGGGTGTCAGTCTTCCTCTATGGAGATGGCACCCGTCGGACAGCCGTTGACCGCTTCGCGCAGACGCTCGCGGAACTCCTCGGGCGGGTGCTCGTTGAGGACGTAGAGGTACCCGTCGTCCCGCACCTCGAACACCTCGGGCAGGATGCCCATGCACACGGCGTTGCTGGCACACTCGTCGAAGTCCACGACGACCTTCACGGAGACCTCCTGGTCAGAGCTGGCTTGGCTCCGCCGAGCATACCGGGAGGGCCTCTCGCCTCAGGGTCGGTCCGCGCTGACGACCCACATGGCGAAGAACTGGGAGCCGCCGCCGTAGGCCTGCCCGAGGGCGCGGCGGGCGTCGGCCACCTGGTGTTCGCCGGCCAGCCCGCGTACCTGCAATGCGGTCTCGAGGAAGCGCAGCATCCCCGACGCGCCGATCGGGTTCGACGAGAGTACGCCACCCGAACTGTTCCACGGGATGTCGCCTCCCTCGATCATCGACGTCGCGCCCGCCTGGGTCAGCTTCCAGCCGTCGCCCTCGTCGCAGAAGCCGAGGTTCTCGAGCCACATCGGCTCGTACCAGCTGAAAGGCACGTAGACCTCGGCCATGTCGAAGTCCCGGCGCGGGTTGGTGATGCCGGCTTGGCGGTAGAGGTCGGCGGCGCAGTCGCGTCCGGCCTGCGGGTTGACCTGATCCCGGCCCGCGAACATCGTCGGTTCCGAGCGCATGGCCATGCCATGAATCCACGCCGGTGGCCGACCTGTCGAGGCCGTGGCCGCACCCGCTGCCTTCTCCGACCCGATCACCATCGCGGCGGCGCCGTCAGAGGACGGGCACGACTCGAGGTAGTGCAGTGGGTCCCACAGCATGATCGACTCCTCCACCGTCTTGATGGAGATGTCCGGCAGGTGCAGGTGGGCGTAGGGGTTCTTCAACGCGTGCAGCCGGTCCTTGACCGCCACCATCATCCCGATGTCGCGCGGCGCACCAGATCGGTGCATGTAGGCGCGGATGATGGGTGCGAAGTAGCCGCCCGCACCGGCGAGCAACGGGGCCGAGAACGGCTGGGGCACCGAGAGGGCCCACATGGCGTCGGAGTCGCTCTGCTTCTCGAAGGCCACGGTGAGCACGCGCTCGTGCACGCCGGAGGCAACGAGGTGGGCGGCCACGATTGAGGTCGAGCCGCCCACGGACCCAGCCGTGTGCACCCGGAACATGGGCTTTCCCACTGCGCCGAGGGCCGGCGCGAGATAGAGCTCGGGCATCATCACGCCCTCGAACATGTCCGGTGCCTTGCCGACGACAACGGCGTCGATGTCGGCGAAGGTGAGACCGGCATCCTCGAGCGCGGCGAGTGCCGCCTCGCGCACCAGCCCAGCGATCGAGACGTCCTCGCGCTTGGACTTCGCCACCGTCTGACCCACCCCGATGACTGCGCAGCGCTCGGCCATCACACACCCTCCAGGACGCAGACCAGGTTCTGTTGCAGGCACGGGCCCGAGGTCGCATGGGCGACCGCACGGTCGGCCTGCCCGGACCAGATGGTCTTGGCGGCCTCGCCGATGCGGATGAGGCCGGCCGACATCATCGGGTTCGCCGCCAGCGCGCCACCCGAGGGGTTGCGGTTGACGTCGTCGGCCAGGTCCAAGGCCTCGGCCACGATGAGTTCTTGGTGGGCGTAGGGCGCGTGCAGCTCGGCCACGTCGACCTTCTTGGCACCCACTCCGGCCTTCTTGCCCGCGAGCGCCGTCGACGGCGACTCGGTGAGGTCGCGGGCGCCGATCGAATGCGTCTCAATGCGATGGTCGATACCGGTGATGAACGCCGGACGATCGCACCACTCGTACGCCTTGTCGCCTGCCGCGAGCACGACGGCGGCCGCACCGTCGGTGAGCGGCGGCAGCGCGTGCCGGCGCAAGGGGGCGACCTCGTAGGCCTCGGCCAGCAGTTCCTCGGACGTCCGGTCGTAGGCGACCTGCGCCTTGGAGTTGGCCAGAGCAGCCTTGCGCGACCGGCTGGCCACCACGGCGAAGTCGGCCTCGGTGGCCTTGCCCGCGTCGATCATTGCTTGGGCCTGCAAGGCAGCCAGCGACGTAGGGTCAGGCCACAGCGGAGCCAGGTAGTAGGGATCGAGCTGGAGCGCCAAGATCTCGCTGAGGTCGCCCATCGACGAGCGCCCAAAGGAATAAATGAGTGCGGCGTCGATCTCGCCCTCTTGTAGCAGCACCCAGGCCTCGTAGAGCGCCCACGCACCGTCCATCTCGACATGCGACTCGGCCCGCGGAGGCCACACCCCCACAGCATCCATCGCGGCGACGAAGGAGAACGGTCCGCCGATGAGGTAGTCGGTCGAGCCCGAGCAGATGAAGCCCACGTCGTCCTTGGTGATGCCGATGTTGCCGAAGACCTCTGCCACCACGGGCATGAGCATCTCGACCTCGTTGCGCGAGTCCTCTCGCCGCACATTGTCGTACTGCGCGAACGACACCACACCGACCGGCCGGGTGCCCGAGACGAGGTCCGGAAATGTCCCGCGAGGGCTCACAGGTACTCCTTGTACGTCTCGTAGTCGGCGTCGGGCTCGCCGTTGGGCCGAAAGTACTTCACCGACGCCAGCGTCGGTCCGAGCTCCTCTGGCGGCGCCCAGACGGCTTCCACGCGAAGGCCCATGCGCACGTCGTCGGTCGGGATCTCCTGGAGCAGCCCCATGAAGGACAGATTTGCCCCATCGAGAAGGATCTGCGCACAGATGTAGGGGAGTTCGATCGACTGGCCGGCAAAGGGCACGTTGACGACGCAGTAGGTCGTGACCGTGCCCGTGTTGGGCAGCTCGACACTCTCGCCGGTTGGCACGCCATCGGTCGGACACGAACCCCGCGACGGCACGTAGACCTTCTTGCACTTCGGGCAACGCTGCCCGATGAATTTGCCCTCCTCGTAGCCGCGCAGGTTCTTGCTCATGGCCATCCCTGCGGTGAAGCGGTAGTCGAGGTGTATCGGCGCCGCCATCATGGTTACGGGTTCGCGCTCGCTCATGCCGCATCTCCGGCGGGTACGAAATGGCTGATGTCCTTCACGTGGCCCACGCGCTCGGACTCGGGGGCAAATCGAGGCCGGACGCGCATGCCGGTGGAGACCGCGGCGGGCTCCGGCGCCAACAGCACGTGCAGGAAGGACGTGTCGGCCCCGTCGAAGCGGACCAGGACCCACGCGAAGGGCTCTTGCAGCGGGTGCTTCGGCCGCGGTGCGGCCACCCAGGACCATGAGGTCACGGTGCCCTCGGGGCCAACCTCGACGACGCCCGAGGTCTCCTCCCCCGTGTCGGGGTCGTACTCGGTCGGCGGCACGATGACCCGGCCACCGCTTCCGGTCGTCCCCACGACCTTGCCGTCGCGCAAGCCGGTCAAGAAGGCGCCGACGACTGGTCCGACGGAGCGGACGTAGGGGTACTCCAGCACGTGATCAGCCGTGTAGATCTCGGCCTCGTCTGCCATGTCACCTCCCCTCTCCAGCGGGCCGGTGGCCCGGACTCGGTGAAACTAGAACAGATTCCATTTTCGTGCCAGGCCACCAGGCCACCCGGTCAGTCCTCCAGGCTCGCCATGTCCACGCCGGCCAGCAGCTGCGCAATGAAGGCACGGTCGTTGAGGATGGGCACCTCCGAGACGAACAGGCGGCCATAGCGCTCGAAGTACATGAGCTGCTTGGCGAGTAGGAACGTGCCGCGGTCGAACTCCGACATGAGCCCGCCGGCCTCGTCGGCCATGCGCCGCACGCGGCGCTGGGTGCGCAGCCTCCGCACGATGGCCCGGAGGCTACGCCGGTGCGCCTCGACCCCCTGGGCCTGGGCCATCTGCAACTGGATCGTCTGCATGATGCCCGCCAGACTGACCTCACCGAAGGGCCGGGTGAGCGCGGGCTCGAGGATGGAACGGAAGAAGGCCGTGAGGTCGTCGCCGGACAGGCCGACCGCGACGCCGATGGCGGGCCCGTAGACGTCGGTGATGTGTTTGGTCACGACGGGCCATGCCTCTTCGTTGCCCATCGCAGCAGAGAGCAGCGCGATGAAGAACCGGTGCGTCGAGGCGTCGAGGCGCCCGACAATGCCCCAGTCGATCACCCCGATCCGCCCGTCACGTAGGAGCATCATGTTCCCGGCGTGCACGTCGCCGTGGAACGCACCCCAGCGCACCGTGGTGAGGAAGAACGCACGCATCACCTCCTGCACGAGCGGTGTGGGGTCGTACCCGAGGTCGGCCACCTTGGCCAGGTCGTCGATGGGCACCCCGTCAAAGAACTCCATCGTCAGGACATTGCGCCCGGAGAGATGGACGTGCGGCTCGGGAGCCGCCATTAAGCGGAGGTCGAACTCGCTTTGCAGCCGGCGGAAGTGCATGAGCGAGCGCGCCTCGTTGCGCAGGTCCATCTCCTCGCCGATCTGGACCCGGAACCCGTCGAGCAGCTGGAGCACGTTGCCTGCCATCTGGTCCCCGGTCTGGCGCACCAGGATCTCGAGCAGCGGCTGCATGAGGTCGAGATCGGTGGCGACCAGCTGCTCGATGTCGGGTCGGAGGACCTTCACCGCGACGACGCGCCCGTCGAGGAGCCGCGCCCGGTGCACCACGGCGATGGAGGCAGTCCCGATGGGATCAGGATCGAACTCGACGAAGGCGTCGCGCAGCGAGAGGCCGAGGTCCTCCTCGACACGCCGGCGCACGTCGGGGAATGGAACCGGCGCCCCCGTATCCAGACAAGCACGGAACTCGTCGGCCACGTCGTCGCCGAACATCCCTGGCGACGATGCAATGATCTGGCCGAACTTCATGAAGGTGCCGCCCAGGTCCTGGAAGCTCTTGCGCAGCGGCCGCGCAAGTTGCGCCGCCGGCAGGGCGCCATGGCGGATGCTCCGTAGCTGGCGCAGGGCCGTAGGCGTGAAGTGGACGGCGACGACCTTGGCGATGGTCCGGCCGCGCCGCACGAGCTGGCGGCGTGTCGGGTCGGGCAGCCGACGCGGGTAGATCCGTGGGACGTCTTGCGTCAGCGGGCGCGGGGTGGGCCTCCTCCGCAATGGGGGTGCACTCTCCGCCCCCGCGTCCCCCACCCGTCGCGCCACTGCGTCAGGGTAGCGAGCAGAGTGAGGACTTAGGAGAAGGTCCCCTCGAGAGACGACAGGGCCGCCTTGTAGGTGTCGCCGAAGATCGGGGCCATCTCGTCGGGAGTGACGTCGTAGGCCCAGACCACCTTGCACCCCGCCCCGTCGGGCTCGACAGAGATGGTGGCGGTGTGGCTGTCGATGGGAACGCCCTCCACCACTGAATAGGTGATCACGCGGTTCTCCTCATCCTTGGCCAAGAGACGTTCGCGGATCTCCATGCCGAACATCCCGATGATGCGGTCGTCACCCTCCATGCGGAAGGAATCGATGCCTGGGAAGAAGTCCGCGACTCCCGCGAAGTCGCCCACCTTCTTCCAGACCTCGTCCGGCGCTGCCGCCACGGACACGTCCACTGCGCCTGCTGCCATCGTTCTCACCTCGCGCTCGTCGGGCTCGCCAACCCGGGCCCGACGGTACAGTACTGCCGGCTCTGAGCCGCCGCCTCCCGACGGTGCGCGGAGCCAGCGAGGAGCGGAGGTCGCCGAATGGAGACGCGCACGATCGGATCGCTGACCGTCAGCGTCGTCGGGCTCGGTTGCAACAACTTCGGAGGCCGCATCGGGCCCGAGGAGACTGCGGCCGTCGTCGGTGCCGCGCTCGATGCAGGCATCACCCTCTTCGACACCGCCGACATCTACGGCGGCGCCAGGAGCGAGGGGTACCTGGGCGCCGCGCTGGGTACGCGTCGAGACGAGATCGTGCTGGCCACCAAATTCGGCGCACCCTACGAAGGCCACGAGGGAGGAGGATCGCCCGCCTACGTGCGCACCGCCCTCGAAGACTCGTTGACCCGGCTCGGTACCGACCGTATCGACCTGTACCAAATGCACGTGCCTGATCAGAAGACGCCCATTGCCGAGACGCTCGGCGTGCTCGCTGAGCTGGTTGCTGAAGGCAAGGTGCGAGAGTTCGGCTGCTCGAACTTCAGCGTAGCCATGCTCGAGGAAGCGGCGGCGGCGGTGCCGCCCGACGCGCCGACCTTCGTCAGCGTGCAGAACCAGTACAACATCCTGGCTCGCACACCCGAGACCGACGGCGTCCTCGCCGAGTGCGATCGCACCGGCACGGCGTTCCTGCCCTACTTCCCCCTCGCGAAGGGCCTGCTGAGTGGGAAGTACCGCGCCGGTGAGCCTCTGCCAGAGGGTGCCCGCCTCACCAACATGGGCGACCATGCGACTTCCGACCTTGCGGACGAACGGTTGGCCACGGTGGGCGCGCTCGATGAGCTGGCCCAGCGGTACGGCCACAGTGTCCTCGACCTGGCCATCGGGTGGCTGCTCACTCGGCCCGCGGTGGCGTCGGTCATCGCCGGAGCCACTCGCCCGGATCAGATCGCGGCGAACGTGGCCGGCGGGGCGTGGCGTCCCGGCGCCGAGGTGCTAGCGGAGGTGAACGCCATCGCGCCCTGAGGTTGAACGCGCGCTCCTCTGCGTGGCCCCGTCGGACACCGATGGAGCGTGTGCTGCGCCGCCAGGGCGCACCGGGGCCAGGTGGACCAGCAGGTTGTAGGTAATCAGCGCGATCGCCAGATGCATCGCGATGAGCACGCCCACGGCGTGTGCCGGTTGTCCTTGATGCCAGATGTAGGCGTCGGGCGCGAAGGACGCGAGCGTCACGAGGATGGCGAGGCGGAAGAAGAGCCAGCGCGGTGCGGAACTGATTCGTGTGACGATCGGCCATCCCGCACACGCGATGACGACGCCGATCACCGTCAGCTTGGCGTAATCGCTGAATACGAAGTGGACGTAGCCCTTGGTGGCTGGGAACAACCTTGTTCCGATGGCGACCAATGCCGCGTCGGCGGCCAGGGAGAGGGCGATGGCGAGCACGGTGGCCAACGCGACGCGCCACCACGGCGGCTGGCGGTGGGCCGGCGAGAAGTCGATGCGCGCCCAGGCCAGCACGCGCTGTGTCACATCGGGTGACGCCGCCATCACCACAACGCTACGGGCCCGGGACCTCCCGGCGGGTCCGTCGCGAGGTGGATTCACGGTGTCCCCGCCTCATCCCTTGGGCTATACGCGTCCCGAGATCCCCTCCGATTCCATGATCGCGGCCTCGACGGTCTGAATATCCGGTGGTTGGATCGCCAGCGGTCTCCCCGCCACCGGGACCTGCCAGACCATGGAGAGGTACAGCGTCGGCTGCAAGACCGAGCCGTTCGGGCACGGCGGTGACCCGGTGATCGTCAACGGCGTCACCGAGGACGCGGTCACGGGCCGCCTGGCCGCACACCTGCCCGTTATGGCAGCTGGAAGTCCTGGGCCATGCAGTCGGTCGGGGTGATCGCCTCTGCGACAGCCGTGCCGTTCACGTTGTCGTAGACGTTGAGTGACACGCCGTCGAGACAGGAATACTCCACCTCGTTGGTCTGGAAGTCGGTGACTGTGCCGGCCGGGACCAGCCCGAGCACCTGGCTCGAGGAGATGGGCGCCAGCGCCACCGTTGCGCCGTTGTAGATCCCGCTGATGAAAGAGGCAGTGGTGGTCGTCGTCGTCGACGGCGCCGCGGGCGCCGGCGTCGCCGGACTGTTGACACTCGCGCTGGTGCCGCTGGCACCGCCTCCCGATGCACCAGAAGCAGGCGCAGCGGAGGCCGGTGCGGGTGATCCCCCCGCAGCCCCAGAGCCGCCCGATCCGCCGGCCGGCGGCGATGACGCCATGGCGGGCGCACTCGACGACGTCGCACTCGGACCGGTGCCAGGCGGTGCGCCGGGCGAGATGCCGTCGAGTGTCGCGATCATCTGTGCGTCGTCGCTCTCCATCCCGAGCGCCCAAATCCCGACGCCGCGCACGCCGTAGTGCGATGCCAGCAGCGACACGTCGTAGAGGCCGTTCTCACCCTCGTAGTACGACTCGTGCCACTGGCCTCCCACCTGGTAACTGGTCCAGGCGGTGTCGGTGACCGGGTCCCAGTACTCGGGCCCGTTGCCCTGCGCCTGGGAGTCGGCGATGTCCGCCGCGCCGCCGGTGGCGTTCGCCACCATGGTGCCGTTGTTCGTCGGCCAGTCGATCCCGAAGAACGGCACACCGAGGATCACCTTCGACGCGGGCACCGCGGCCGTGTACTGGGCGAGCGTGGTCTGGCTGCTGAATTGCCCGCTCGTGAGTGGTGAAGCGGCCGATGGCGACGCAGCGAGGTTCAGCTCGTAGTCCATGACGAAGAATGCGTCGACCGCGGGTGCCAGCGCCGCGATGTTGTAGAACCCGTCGGGGTCCCCGGCCGAGGACGCGTAGGTGTCCATCGTGATCTGCCAATGCGGGTCTGTCCCCCGCAGGGTGCCGGCCACCGACGTGATGAGGTTGGTCAAGCCCGATTGGTCGCCACTGCCTTCGCCCTCGAAGTCGAAGTTCACCCCATCGAATGACTTGGACTGGAGCAACGGGATCAAGGCCGCCGAGAGCGTGGCCGGGGCACTGGGTGACGAGGTCAGCGCGTCGAGTGAGCTCTGTGCGAAGTCCGTCACCGTCAGGACGACGCGTTCTCCGGCCGCATGCGCCCGGGTGATGAGGTCAGCCAGGTCCTGGCTCTCGAACCCGTTCCATCCCGGCCCGCTCTCGTCGAGCGTGCCGTTCGGGTTCACGTCGATCGAGAAGTAGGCCAGCGTCGAGAGGCCGGCGAGGCTGAAGCTCGACGACTGCGGCAGGGTCCAGTACGGCGCGAAGGCGAAGTCCTCACGAGCGGCGAGCGGCGCCTGGTCCACCAGAGCCGCGGGGGCCGCGGTAGGCGCGCCGGTGGCCCGGGCCAGCTGCAGTGACGCGGTGGCACCGAGCTCGCGCAACGCAGCATTGCCGGGGTCGTCGACCAGGTCGGCCGCCGTCTGGCCGTGCCATGCGTGCGTCTGCGCCCCAGCGTGGGGCGGCGGCACCGCCGAGCCGCCGATGGAGACGGCGAAGCCGGCGCTGAGCACCGCAAAGCAGAAGGCGAAGGCGCCGATGACGGGCGCGAAGGGTCGAACCCGAGCCCACGCGCTCGCAGCTCCCCTCCCCACCCCTGACAGACCCGCCGTCCTCCTGACGAGGTGGGCCAGCTTCTCAGCCAGCACCATTGCAGTGGGAACTGGTACGGCGGGGGCAACCTCACGGTCTCCGAGACGCTGCGCACCGACCGTGCGCGTAATTCTGCAACCCGAGTAACCGGAGCGCCCGCCCCCCGGGGCCGCGACGGGCCGGGCTAGGCGTCCGCGACCGCCGCCACCAGCTTCTGGAGCGTGTCCTTTGCGTCCCCGAAGAGCATGGTGGTCTTCGGGTCGTAGAGCAGATCGTTGTCGATGCCCGCGAAACCCGGACGCATCGAGCGCTTCAAGAAGACGATGTTCTCCGCCTCGTCGGCGTTGATGATGGGCATGCCGTAAATGGGACTTCCCGGGGTGGACTTGGCGGCCGGGTTCACCGTGTCGTTCGCCCCGACGACCAGCGCGACGTCGGCCGTGGCCATCTCGGCGTTGGCCTCGTCCATCTCCTTGAGCTCGTCGTAGGGCACGTTGGCTTCGGCCAGCAGCACGTTCATGTGGCCCGGCATGCGGCCCGCCACGGGGTGGATGGCGAAGAACGTCTCGACACCTCGTGCCTTGAGCGCCTCGGACAACTCGCGCGCGGCGTACTGCGCCTGCGCGACGGCCAGGCCGTACCCGGGGATGATGACGACCTTGCGCGCGTACGCCAGCAGCACGCCCACGTCCTCTGGGGTGCCGGACCGTACCGGCCGCGCCGCGTCACCCGCCTCCCCGCCGGTCGCCGTGATGACGGCGCCGAAGGCGCTGAAGAGGATGTTGGGCAGCGAGCGACCCATGGCCGCGCTCATCATCCTGGTGAGCAGCATGCCCGAGGCACCGACCAGTGTCCCCGCGACGATCAGCAGTGCGCTGTCGAGCACGAATCCCGACGCAGCAACGGCGAGCCCGGTGAACGAATTCAACAGTGAGATCAGAACCGGCACGTCGGCGCCGCCGATCGGCAGCACGAAAATCAATCCGAGTACGAGCGAGAGCGCAAGGATCACCCAGACATACGCAATGCTGCCGGTGACGAGCGCCAGCAGGATCATGGCGACGATGGCGATGCCCACGAGCCCGTTGATCACCTGCTGGCCGGGGTACGTGATCGGCCGGCCCGTGATGAGCTCTTGGAGCTTCACGAAGGCGATCGCGCTGCCCGAGAAGGAAACCGACCCGATGAGCACCCCGAGCAACACCTCGGCCGTGACGTAGACCGCCGGCTGCACACCGAGGGAGTGCAGGTGCAGGAGCTCGACGATGGCGATCAGCGCGGCGGCGCCACCGCCGACGCCGTTGAAGATCGCGACCAGCTGTGGCATCGCGGTCATCTGCACGAACCGGGCCACGGGCACGGCAATGGCGGCGCCGAGGATCATCGCGATGATCGCGAGCACCAGGTTCTTGCCCGAGTCGCGTAGCTCCGGGAGCGTGAAGGTCATCCCGATGGCCAGCGTGGCGGCCGCTGCGCCGACGAGGTTCCCCAGCCGCGCGTGCCGGGGCGAGCTGAGCCCCTTGAGGGCCAGGATGAAGCCCGCGATCGCAATCAGATAGGCGAGGTCGCGCGCGTCGGCCAGCGTCAAGGTCGTCGCCAGCATCAGGCGGCGCCCCCGCCGCCTTCGGAGCCACCAGAGTCACCGGAGTCACCGGAGTCACCAGACCCACCGCCGCCATTGGCACCACCGCCCGCGCCACCATCACCGCCGGCGACCGTACCGCCCTGGTTCGGGGCCGGCCCGGCGTCGGCCGCGGCCTGGCCGCGGCCACGTTCACCCGGCCGCGACTTGAACATCTCGAGCATTCGATCGGTGACCACGAAACCGCCCACCACGTTCAGCGTGGCCAAGAACACGGCGAGGAATCCGAGGGAGAGCTCTGCCGCGCCGTGGGCCTCCCCCATGATGGTCAGCGCGCCGACCAGCACGATGCCGTGGATCGCGTTCGAGCCCGACATCAAGGGGGTGTGCAAGATGCTCGGAACCTTCGAGATCACCTCGATCCCCACAAAGGCCGCCAGTACGAAGATCGTGAGGTAGGCCACGATCCCGGTCGCCGTGGTCGGCTCGACGAATGCGATCACGCCCGTGCCCCCGCCGTCCCGGCCCCGCCGAGCACGTCGACCGCGGCGGGCGCCATGGGCGTCCCCTCCCGGATGACGCACATGCCCGACACGATCTCGTCGTCCCAGTCCGGCACCAGCTCGCCCTCGGGTCCCATGAGCCCGAGCACGTTGGCCACATTGCGCGCGAAGAGGAAGCTCGCATGGGTCGGCATGCCCGACGGCGGGTTGGCCATGCCCACGATCTGCACCCCGTTGTAGTCGACCACCTCGCCCGCCTTGGTCAGTTCGCAGTTCCCGCCCTGGTCCGCGGCCATGTCGACGACGACAGCTCCCTCGGACATGCCCTCGACCATCGCGGCCGTCAGCAGAATGGGCGCCTTGCGCCCCGGCACGGCGGCCGTCGTGATGACCACATCGGAGCGGCCCACCTCTTCGGCGAGCGCGGCACGTTGGCGGTCGAGCTCCTCGGGGGTGAGCTCGCGTGCGTAGCCGCCCATCCCCTCCGCGGACACACCGGTGTCGAGGAAGGTGGCACCCAGGCTCTCCGCCTCTTCCTTGGCGGCGGCGCGCACGTCATAGGCCTTCACCACTGCGCCGAGCCGGCGCGCCGTCGCGATCGACTGGAGGCCGGCCACCCCGACGCCCATCACGAGCACCTTGGCCGGCGGCACCGTGCCCGCAGCCGTCATGAACATGGGGAAGAACTTGGCCAGCTGCTCGGCAGCCGCCAGGGCGGCGCGGTAGCCCGACACCGTGGCCTGCGAGCTCAGCGCGTCCATGCCCTGGGCGCGGCTGATCCGGGGCAGCAAGTCGAAGCTGAACACCGTGGCGTCCTTGGCCGCCAGCGCCCGGAGCGCGTCCTCCGACTGGGCCACGCCGAAGAAGCTCAAGACGGCGGCACCCTGGGGAACCGCGGCCACCTCCTCTGCGCTGGGGGGGTTGACCCGGACCACCAATTCGCGCGCCCGAGAGGGTCCCAGCGACATCGGAGACAACGGTCGCGCCGGCCTCGGTGTAGGCGCTGTCCCTGAAGGCGGCCGCGGTGCCGGCGCCGGCCTGCACACAGACGTCCCACCCGGTGCCGACGAGCTTCTTGACCACGTCAGGCACCAGGGCTACTCGGCGCTCTCCGGGACGGGTCTCCGTGGGGACCGCCAATTTCACGGTCGTTCTGTCTAGCAGCTGAGCCCCACTACGCCCCTAATCGGCGGCGTTCTACGCCAGTTCCACCCGTCACGACGGTTCCTGCCGCGCGCAGGAACGCGGGGAACTCGCCTCCCCCGTGCACGACCAGGTTCGCGCCGCTGATGTACGAGGCGGCTGGGCTGGCGAGGAACAGGCAGGCGCCGGCGATGTCGTCGGGCGTGCCCATCCGGCCGAGTGGCACGGTGGCCGCCATCCGCGCCAGCCCGCCGGGACCGCCATAGAAGTCGTCGCCTGCGCCCGTGTCGAGTAACCCCCCGCTCACGCAGTTCACGCGCACCTCGGGCGCCCACTCGAGTGCGAGTGTCGCGGTCAGGTTGACCAGACCTGCTTTCGCCGCGCCGTAGGCGGAGGCGCCGGGTGACGGCCTCAACGCGGAGACACTGGCGATGTTGACGATGCAACCACCGTCCTCTTGGACGTGCATGACCTTGTGCGCCGACTGGGCGCACCACAGGGGGGCCAGGAGGTTCAGTCCCACGACGGCCTCCACGAAGCGGGGCGATTGCTCCGCAGCCAATGCGTGCGGCGCGCCCCCCGCGTTGTTCACGAGCACATCGAGGCGGCCGAAGTGCTCCACCGCTTTGGCGACGACCCGCTCGGCGTCGGCCGGCTTACGCACGTCCGCGGTGATGAACACCGCCCCGTCGACCTCGGCCGCGTGGCGCCCGCACGTGACCACGTGCGCGCCTGCGCCGGCGAACGCGGCCACGATGCCCGCTCCGACTCCCCGCGAACCGCCTGTCACCACCACGACGCGCTCGCTGAAGTCGTAGACCGGCTGGGTCACGGCGCAAACCCTACGGCACCACCCCGCGTGCCGACGCCCCGAGGGCGCCGCAGCCAACCTGTTCGCCCGTGTTGGCCGTCCGGGGCACCCTGGCCTAAGTTCCGAGCGGTCCTCTGACGCGGCGTCAGGGCCGGCACCAAGGAGAAGCGCCACCCACATGCCTATCGATGTGGTCCAGGAGCACGAAGGCATCGCCGAGGTGGTCATCGACCACCCGCCGGTCAATGCGCTCGATGTGGCGGGGTGGTTCGCGTTGGCCGACGCGCTCACGTCCGCGGGCCGGGTCCCGTCCAACCGGGTCGTCGTGCTGCGGGCCAGCGGGCGCGGCTTCTGCGCCGGCGTCGACATCAAGGAGATCAATGCCAAGGGCGACGAGGCCCTCGTCGGGGTGAACCGAGGCTGCTATGCCGCCTTCGCCGCCGTCTACGACTGCGAGGTACCGGTGATCGCAGCCGTGCAGGGCTTCTGCCTCGGCGGCGGGATCGGCCTGGCCGGCAACGCCGACATCGTGGTGGCCGCCGAGGACGCCACCTTCGGGCTGCCCGAGGTCGACCGCGGCGCGCTGGGCGCGGCAACGCACCTCTCCCGCCTCGTACCCCAGCACGTCATGCGCAAGATGGTGTACACGGCGACTCCGATCACTGCCGCCGAGCTCGCGTCCTACGGATCGGTGGCCGCGCTCGTGCCGCCGGACCACCTCCATGCGGCCGCGCTCGAGCTGGCCATGGACATCGCCGCCAAGAGCCCGACCATCATCCGCCGGGCCAAGGAGTCCCTGAACGGCATCGACCCCGTCGACGTCAAGCGCAGTTACCGCTTCGAGCAGGGCTTTACGTACGAACTGCACGTGCGCGGCGTGGCCGACGAGCAGCGGGCCGCGTTCGTCGAGAAGCGCGACGCCGACACGTCGACGTGAACCGCAGCGCACCCCGATGAGCGACAAGCGTGTCAGCGTCGACGATGTCGTGGGCGAGCTTCGCTCCGGCATGACAATCGGCATCGGCGGCTGGGGCTCGCGCCGCAAGCCCATGGCCGTCGTGCGGGCCATCTGCCGCTCCGACCTCACTGACCTGACGATCGTGGCCTATGGCGGGCCCGACGTTGGCCTGCTGTGCGCGACCGGCAAGGTGCGCAAGGTGGTCTGCGGGTTCGTCACGCTCGACTCCATCGCGCTCGATCCGCACTGGCGCGCCGCCCGGCAGCACGGCCGCGTCAAGGTGATGGAAGTGGACGAGGGCATGTTCTTCCTCGGGCTCCAAGCAGCGGCATGGCGAGTGCCGTTCCTGCCCACTCGAGCCGGGCTCGGCTCGGACGTCCTCATGGTCAATCCCGACCTCCGTCTCGTCCGCTCCCCTTATGGAACCGCCAGTCCTCTCCTCGCCGACCCAGCCGACGCCGACGTCGAGCTCGTCGCCATGCCGGCGCTCCGTCTCGATGCGGCCGTCGTCCACACCAACCGCGCCGACACCGCCGGCAACGGCCAGATCCTCAGCCCGGACCCGTTCTTCGACGCCCTGTTCCTCGGGGCGGCCGAGCGCCGCTTCGTGACAACCGAGCGCGTGGTCGAGAACGGGATGCTGGTCGGCGAGGGCGAGTCGCTGTTGTCCGTGCCGATCCACCGCATGCTGACCGACGGCGTCGCCGAGACCCCGGGGGGGGCGCACTTCACGGCCAATCCGCCCGACTACGGGCGCGACGAGGCGTTCCAGAAGGAATACGCGGCGGCGGCGTCCGACCCGGCCGAGTGGGAGGCCTTCGCCAACCGCTACGTCTTCGTCGGCGAGGACGAGTACCAGGCGCGCATCAAAGAACGGGGGACCTCGTGAGGAGCGGCGACGACGGCGCCGGCAGTGGAGGCGACACGGGCGTCACTCGGGCCGAGTTCTGCGTCGTGGCCTGCGCGGACGCCTGGCGCGACGCCGGAGAAGCAATGGCCAGCCCTTTCGGGACCATTCCATCCCTCGGGGCCCGTCTGGCCAAGCTCACCTTCGCGACAGATCTCGTGCTCACTGACGGCGAGGCCGCCCTGATGGTCGGCGCGCCCCCGATCTCGACGCCGCCACGCCGAGCTGGTGCGCGAGGCGGCCATGCCTTACCGCAGCGTGTTCGACGTCGTGTGGTCGGGCCGACGCCACATCATGATGATGGCCAGCCAAATCGACCGTTTTGGCAACCAGAACATCTCGGCCGTTGGACCCCACGAGAAGCCGAAGGTGCAGCTCGTCGGTGTGCGCGGCGCGCCGGGCAACTCGGTCAACCATCCCACGAGCTACTGGGTCCCTGATCACAGCCCGCGCACCTTCGTCGAACTGGTGGACGTGGTCTGCGGCGTTGGCTACGCCCGAGCCGCTGCGGCCGGGCCAGGGGCGACGCGCTTTCACGACGTGCGCCGCGTCGTGTCGAACCTCGGCGTGTTCGACTTCGAGACACCGGAGCGCACCATGCGGCTCCGCTCGCATCATCCGGGCGTCAGCGTGAGCGAGGTCGCCGCCGCCACCGGGTTCGCGCTGACCATCCCACCCGATGTGGGCGAGACCCGGCTCCCGACGCCCGAGGAGCTCGAGCTGATCCGCGTCGTCCTCGATCCCGGCTCGCTGCGCGACCGCGAGGTGAGGACCTGAGCACGCTGCGCGACGCGTCGCGTCCGGACCCCGCAGCGCTACACCCCGCGCTGCACACGGCGCTGTGCGAGCGGATCGGCGTGCCGTTCCCTCTGGTGCAGACAGGCATGGGCTGGGTAGCCGGCCCCCGCCTGGTGGCGGCCACGTGTGAGGCGGGCGGCCTCGGGGTCCTCGCCTCGGCCACCATGACCCTCGACCAGCTCGCCGCGGCGATTGCCGAGGTGCGCGGCCGCACCCAGGCGCCGTTCGGGGTCAACCTGCGCACCGACGTCGCAGACATCGGCGAACGCATCGAGCTGATGATCGAGACAGGGGCCCGGGTGGCCAGCTTCGCCCAGGCGCCCAACCCCGCCCTGGTGGCCCGCTGCAAGGAGGCGGGCCTCTTCGTGATGCCAACCGTGGGGGCGCGGCGCCACGCCGAGAAGGTGGCCGAATGGGGCGTGGACGCCGTCATCGCCCAGGGGGCCGAGGGCGGGGGCCACACGGGGACGGTCCCCACCACCCTCTTGTTGCCCCAGGTCGTCGACGCGGTGGGCGACAGGGTCCTCGTGCTCGGCGCGGGCGGCTTCTTCAGCGGGCAGGGCCTGGTCGCCGCCCTCGCCTACGGCGCCGCCGGCGTGGCCATGGGTACCCGCTTCCTCCTCTCCGCCGAGAGCAGGGTCCCCGACGCGGTCAAGGAGCTCTACCTCGGCACGGCCGTGACGGGCACCGTGGTCACCACAAGGGTCGACGGAGCGCCTCAGCGCGTCGTGCGGACCGAACTGGTGGACCACCTCGAGTCGCAGTCGTGGCTGCGCTCACTGCCGCGGGCGCTGCGGAACGCCTACCGGTTCCGTCAGGAGAGCGGCGCCACGGCGAGGTCGCTGCTCCGCGAGGGACGCGCGATGAAGGAGGGCAACGAACTCACGTGGGCCCAGGTGATCATGGCGGCCAACGCGCCCGTGATGACGAAGGCCGCGCTAGTCGAGGGACGCACCGACGTTGGCGTCCTGCCGACAGGTCAAGTGGTCGGCGTCTTGGAGTCGCTGCCCTCGGTCGCGGACATCGTCGGAACCATCATGCGCGACGCCGACGCAGTGCTCGGGGCGTGGGGCGCTGCGGCCCAGCGCGAGCCGCGCCGCACCCGCCAGTTAGACGCCTTCGCTCTCCCTTGCGGCGGCGGCCCCCTGTGCCACGCGCCGCAGCAGGTTCGACACCCGCTGGTGCGTCACACCGAAGAGGTGGGCGATGCTCGGGATGCTCTGTCCCTCCGCCCGCAGCGCCACCACCAAGGACCGGCGCAGGTACCCGCTTGCCTCTGACTGGCGCCGCAAGATGGTGCTCACGAGCTGCACGGTGCCCGGATCGTCCTCGTCGCCGAGGATTGCCTTCCACTCACGGCCGTTCTGGCGGGCCAACCGGACCTCCGCGATGCGCTGAGAGAGGAGCCGCTCGCTTTCCGCGTTCTCCCGCAACACGGATTCCAGCTCGTCGAGGGCGTTCAGCACCTCGTCCGACCCGGTCCCGCTCCGGTCGTCCTTCTGGTCCGGCATTGCGCTCCCTACTCCTCTTCGCCGCTCCTCTTCCTGGCGCAGCTCAGTCGCATCAGTGGCCAACATGCAATGGTTCCTCCAATCGCAGCGTCGTTCCCGCTTCGACCTGCATCAGACGCCTTCCGCGTGTGCCAGCCTAAGAAACCCGTGCCCACGCTCGACGTCACTCCAGGCAATACCCCAATCGCCCCGCCTCACACACGATGCGGTCCATTCGGGCCCAACTTCCCCGCTACCAGGGTTTCGGGCGAGCCTGCTACCGGGGTTTCATGGCTGAGGGACGCATCAACGGCGGTCCACCGACCGTGTCAACGGCTGAGGACGACGGAGGACCCGTGGCCGAACAGACCCTGGTTTGCCGTGACCGCGACCGTGGCACCCTCGACCTGGCGACCCGACGCGATGCCACGCAGCTGCCACACGCACTCACACACCTGGGCGATCGCCTGGGCCGGGATCGCCTCGCCGAAGCACGACAGCCCGCCCGAGGGGTTCACGGGCACGCGCCCGCCGAGTGCCGTGGCACCGTCACGCAGGAGTTTCTCCGCCTCGCCCTCGCCGCAGAGGCCGATGTCCTCGTACCAGTCGAGCTCGAGCGCGGACGAGAGGTCGTAGACCTCCGCCAGGCTCAGGTCCTCGGGGCCGATGCCGGCCTCGGCGTAGGCCGCGGCTGCGATCGACGGGCGGAACCCCTGGACCGGCCCACCCGATCTGGCCGCGCCGTCCCCGCCCACGTCCGCCTCGTGCCCGGCGTACGCGACCGCCGAGTCGGTCGAGAAGTTCGGCATCTCAATGACCGTGTTGGGGAACACGGGAGTCACGGTGGACACCGCATCGATGGTCACGAGTGGCGTCGCAGCGCCGGCATGGCGGCGGGCGAACTCCATGGAGGAGAGGACCAGCGACGCCCCGCCGTCGGAGGTCGCGCAGATCTCGAGGAGCCGCAACGGATCGGCCACCATCGGAGAGGCCAATACCTCGTCGACGGTGACCTCCTTGCGGTAGCGCGCGTACGGATTGGCCAACCCGTGCCGCGCGTTCTTGACCTTCACCTGCGCGAAGTCCTCCTCGGTGGCGCCGAAGCGGTCCATGCGCCGTCGCGCGTAGAGGGCGAAGTACGTCGGGTTGGTCGCGCCCAGCAGGTGGAACCGCAACCAGTCTGGGTCGTCCTTGCGCTCGCCGCCGACAGGGGCGAAGAAGCCCTTCGGTGTCGTGTCGGCCCCGACCACCAGCGCAACGTCGCACAGCCCGGCCAGGATCTGGGCCCGTGCGTTGGCGATGGCCACCGCGCCCGACGCGCACGCGGCGTAGACGCTCGAGACCCTCGCCCCGGTCCATCCGAGCGCCTGGGCGAACGTCGCCCCCGAGACGAACCCGGGGTAGCCGTTGCGGATGGTGTCGGCACCCGAGACGAATTGCATGTCGCGCCAACCCAGCCCGGCGTCGGTGAGCGCAGCGCGCGCCGCCGCCAAGCCGTACTCGACGAAGGGCCGGCCCCACTTCCCCCACTCGTGCATACCGGCGCCGAGCACCGCCACCTTGGTGTCGCCGCCGGCGGCCACCCTCAGCCCTCCCAGCCAGGGGTCACGGCCCCCGCGCCGATGGGGCGCCACTTCCACACCAGATAGTCGCAATCGTCCTCGGAATAGAGCGTGTCCACGACCAACTCGACCTCGTCGCCCACCCTGAGGTCGTCCACCGTCACGTCGCCCACGACCTGTCCCATGACGACGAGCTTCTCCGCCGCCAGCTCCACCGCGACCAGACAGAAGGGGACGTAGGGGTCGGCGGCCACGTACGGCGCCGGTGGCTGGTAGCGGGCGTCGGTGTAGGACCAGATGCGACCCCGGCGTGACAGCTCCACCGCCTCGAACGAGGTCGAGGCGCAGTCGGGATTGCGACACGCAAGCGTCTCGGCGGGAAAGGCGTAGGTCCCGCAATTCGTACAGCGCGACCCCAGCAATGCAGGCGCGGCGCCGTCCTCGCCCGTCGTGAACCAGCCTTCGATCGCGGGCGCCCGGGTCGGCATCAGCCCAGCCGCTCCAAGATGGTGGCGTTGGCCTGGCCACCGCCCTCACACATGGTTTGGAGCCCGTAGCGGGCGCCGGTGCGCTCCATCTCGTTGAGCAGGGTTGCCATCAGCCGCGCGCCCGAACAGCCGGTTGGATGGCCGATGGCGATGGCACCGCCGTTGGGGTTGACCCGCTCCATGTCCGGCCGGTACTCGAGCTCCCACGCCAGCACCACCGACGCAAAGGCCTCGTTGATCTCGATCACGTCCATGTCGTCGAGCCTCAGTTTCGCCTTGGCCAAGACGAGCTCGGTCGCAGGGATGGGCGCGGTCAGCATGATCTGTGGATCGTTGGCCGCCACCGCGAACGTGTGGAAGCGGGCACGCGGGCGCAGCCCGAGCGCGGAGGCCCTCTCCTCGCTCATGATGAGCAAGGCGGCGGCCCCGTCGGAGATCTGCGACGAACTTCCCGCGGTGACCGTACCCGTCTCGGAGAACGCCGGCCTGAGCGCCGCCAGCTTCTCGCGCGAGGTATCGCGCCTGATGCCTTCGTCGCTCGTGAGCTGGCCGCTCACCTCGCCTGCACCCGGCACGTCGGGGTGCACCCGGGCTTCGAGCGGCACGATCTCGTGTTGAAAGCGTCCTTGGTCGCTCGCTCGCGCGGCGCGCTCGTGCGAGCGCAGAGCAAACTCGTCCATCGCCTCGCGCGAGATCTTCCAGCGCCGCGCGATCTCCTCGGCGCACTCGCCCTGATGGATCAGCTCGAAGCGCTCGAGGTAGAGCGGCCCGTAGGGCTCGCCGGGGCCCGGCTCTGTAGTCGAGCCGATCGGTACCCGGCTCATTGACTCCACGCCTGCTCCGATTGCGACGTCCATGGCGCCCGCCATGACCGCCTGGGCCGCGAAGTGGATGGCCTGCTGCGCCGACCCGCACTGGCGGTCGACCGTCGTTCCCGGCACGGATTCAGGAAACCCCGCGGCGAGCGCCGCGTTGCGCGCGATGTTCATCGCCTGCTCCCCCACCGTCATGGTGCAGCCCATGACCACGTCCTCCACCAGCGCGGGATCAAGGTCGTTACGGGCCAACAAGGCGGCGAGGGGCTGGGCGGCGAGATCGGTGGCGTGCCAGCCCGAAAGCCTGCCCCCGCGGCGGCCGACCGGGGTGCGGACGGCATCGATGATCACGGCATTCGGCATACGGAGACCAATTCTGACGCCGAATCAGATGGGGTGCCAGACGACGCCTGCGCCCTCGTGCCGGCCCCGAGGTCCTGATCGACCGAGAGAAAGCTGATCGACCAACATAAAGGGGTATGAGCAGCGTGAGGGGCGTCGCGATCACCTGCCTGCTCGGCGCCCTGGTCCTGGCCGCATGCTCCAGCGCCAGCCCGACCACGCCCGCTGCGGGTGGCGCAGGTACTGCCAATGGTGGTGGTGGTGGCACGATGAGCGTCTCGGCCTCGCCACCCGTCCCCGACCTGGCGCCAGGCCAGCGCGCGACCCTGACCTATTGCAGCCACCAGCAGGCCCGCGTGACCGAGCCCGCCACCCTGCACGGGTCGGCACCGGCAGCGGTCTATGTCCACGGCGGATCGTGGGTCTCGGGCGACTACGCCACGGGCGGCTTCATCATCGACACCATCGGCCCCGCGTTGTCCCGTGCCGGCTTCGTCGTGGTGAGCCTCGACTACCGGCTCGGACCCACTCAGCACTGGCCGGACCAGATCGAAGACGTCAAGTGCGCCATTCGTTACCTGCGCGCGTACGCAGGACACCTTCACATCGACCCGAGCGAGATCGGCGCGTGGGGTCAGAGTGCGGGCGGGCATCTCGTTGCTCTCCTCGGCACGGCCGGCCGATCGGCCGGCTGGGATGTGGGCCCCTACCTCACCAAGTCGAGCGAGATTGAGGCGGTCGTCGACATGGCCGGACCCAGCGACCTGCTGATGATGGGTGACCAGGGTGACGCCGTCTTGGTGGCAGAGAGTTTCATCTCGCTCCTCGGGAGCGTGGCCCCGAAGCATCTGGGCGCCGACCTGAAGAAGGCAAGCCCCGTCACGTACATCGCGCCGGGGGATCCCCCTTTCCTCATCCTCGACTCGAACAACGACGAGATCGTCTATCCCGAGCAGTCGCTGGAACTCGCCTGGTACCTGGGCCTCGACGATGACCCACGCGAACTGGTGACCGTGACCCGGGGCGGGCACGAGTTCGACACCGCAGGCGAGTCGCCGTCGGAGTCCGCCATCATCCGGCTCGTCGTGGACTTCTTCGTGCAGACGCTCGTCGACCACCGGCCGCCGGGCACGGGCTCTTCGAACTGACCCCAGCCACCTTGGCAAGGGCAGCGACCCTGTGCCAGATTCGCAACGCCATGGACCTGACATTCAGCGATGCGGACGAGGCCTTCCGCGCCGAGGCCAGGGAGTGGCTGGCCGCGCACGTCCCTGCCGACCGGCTCCCCTCGCTCGATACCGCCGCCGGCTTCGAGGCGCACCGCGCCTGGGAGCGCACCATGTACGAGGACCGCTGGTCCGTCGTCAGCTGGCCGTCCGAGTATGGCGGCCGCGACCTCGGCATCTTCGGGTGGCTCGTCTTCGAAGAGGAGTACTACCGCGCCCGGGCACCCACCCGCGTGAGCCAGAACGGCATCTTCCTGCTCGCCCCGACGATGCTCGAGTACGGCACGGACGCGCAGAAGGGCGCGTTACCTGCCGCCGATGGCATCCGCCGACGAGATCTGGTGCCAGGGCTGGTCGGAGCCCGACGCGGGCAGTGACCTGGCCGGCATCCGCTCGCGGGCATCGCGCAACGCGGCGGGCGACGGCTGGGTGCTCAACGGGCAGAAGACCTGGGCCAGCCGCGGTGCGTTCGCCGAGTGGTGCTTCGGTATCTTCAGAACCGATCCGGAGGCGGAGCGCCACCGTGGCCTGACCTACTTCCTCGTCGCCATGGACACGCCGGGCGTCACCGCGCGCCCAATCCCCCAGATCGATGGCGAGACGGGCTTTGCAGAGATCTTCTTCGACAACGTCGAAGTGCCAGAGGACCACGTGCTGGGCGAGGTGGGCGCCGGCTGGTCGGTCGCCATGGCCACCGCGGGTTCCGAGCGAGGGCTCTCGCTGCGCAGTCCGGCGCGTTACACCGAGGCAGCCGACCGCCTCCTGCGGCTCTACGCGTCGCGCGGCGGCCCACCCTCCTCCACCGACGCGGTGGCGCGGGCGTACATGCACGCAGAGGCGTACAAGCTCCACACGTACTGGACGGCCACCAAGGTCGCCCGGGGGGACGCCGTCGGTCCCGAGGCGAGCGCCAACAAGATCTTTTGGTCCGACACCGACGTGGAGATCCACACTGCCGCGCTCGATCTGCTCGGCCCCGAGGCCGAGTTGCTCCATTCCGGAGCGCCCGGCGAGTGGCTGGACGGCTACCTGTTCTCGCTGGCGGGGCCCATCTACGCGGGGACGAACGAGATCCAACGCAACGTCGTCGCCGAGCGCCTGCTCGGGCTGCCCCGCTGAGCGAAGGACGCCAGCCGGCCGTGGACTTCGCGTTCTCCGAGCAACAGGACGAGCTTCGTCGTGGTGTGCGTACCGTGCTCGACGCCGAGTGCGCACCCGACGCGTTGCGCGCTTTCGCGCTGGCCGACGAGGCCGGCCGGGCGGAGCTGGCGGCGAACCGCTGGGCTGTCCTCGCTGAGCTCGGTGCACCCGCGCTCGTGGTCCCCGAGACATCGGGCGGGCTCGGCTTGAGCGATGTCGACCTGGTGGGTGTGCTCGAGGAGGCCGGCTACGCCTGCTTGCCCGAGCCGCTGCTCGAGACGGCCGCGCTGGCCGCGCCGACCCTGGCCGCGCTGCTCCCTGACGCGGCGGCGACCGCTGCGCTGGCCGCGCTCGTCGAAGACGATGCGGTCCTCGCCGTCGGTGGCATCGACGTGACCGCTGGGGGAATCGCCTCGCCGAGCGAGGTGTCCGCCGACGGGATGCTGCGAACACCCCGCGTCGTCGGCGCCCGTGACGCGGACGTCGTGTTGCTGGCGTGTCGCGATACCGAGTCGGGCTGGCAGCTGCACGCCGTGCCAGTGGCCTCCTGCGTACTCGAGC
Source organism: uncultured Acidimicrobiaceae bacterium (assembly GCA_963725895.1). Taxonomy (GTDB): domain Bacteria; phylum Actinomycetota; class Acidimicrobiia; order Acidimicrobiales; family RAAP-2; genus Bog-473. The sequence goes on from CAVSAJ010000001.1 coordinate 2,194,560, forward strand.
CCACGCCGGCTCTCAGCGCCGCACGCGACCTGGCAACGGTGCACTGGCCACTGTCGTCGGACACCTTGTTGGCCTACGGCGTCGCGGCGGAGGCGGCGGCGGGCTTGCTGGCCGATCGCGCTGCCGCTGGGAGCGCCGCCCTCCTGATCGGGATCGCGGATCGCATGATCACCATGACGACGCACTACGCAAAGGAGCGGCACCAGTTCGGCAAGCCAATCGGAAGCTTCCAAGCGGTGAAGCACCATCTGGCCAATGCGCGGGTCGCGCTCGAATTCGCCCGACCCGCCACCTACCGCGCTGCCTGGTCGCTGGCGACCGCGCAGACGGCACTCTCCCATGACGCGTCCATGGCCAAAGCAATGGCGTCCGACGCGGCCGACCTCGCTGCGCGCGTCGCTCTCCAGGTTCACGGCGCGATCGGCTACACGTGGGAGTGCGATCTCCACTTCTTCTTGAAGCAGACGTGGGCGCTGTCGCGTTCCTGGGGGGACGCGGCCACGCATCGGCGTCTCGTGCTGGCACACGCCACTCGCCACGCCGTCTAGCCCGACTCCAACGAACCGGCGCGTGCCAACACCGAGGCGAGGGGCTACACCAGCGCGAGTTGTGGGAACGACCCCGCGAGGAAGCTCTTCGGCTCGGCAGCGAGCACCTGGCCCAGCATCGTCGCATAGAGCGTCCGGAAGTCTGTCGTGAACACCGTGTTTCCCTCTGACAGCTTCGTGAGACTGGGCGGTTCGCCGTAGAAGCCACCCTTCACGGAGGGCCCGGCCACGAAGGCGACGTTGGCCCACCCATGGTCGGTCCCGCCGCTCGCATTGCCGCCCACACGCCGGCCGAACTCGGTGTAGATGAGCACCAGGGTTCGATGGCCATGGCGCGTGCCCCGGAGCGCGTCGACGAAGGCGGTGACCGCCGTGTCGAGCTCCGACAACAAGGTGGCCTGCGTCGGGGCCTGGTCGGCGTGAGTGTCGAAGCCACCGAGCTCGACGCTGTACACGTCTGCCGCGGCGCCCGCCAGGATGAGATTGGCCACCAGGCTCAGCTGCACCGCCAAGATGTTGCCGCTCGCCTGCCCGCCCCCACCGTCAGCAATGGCCAGGTTGGTGGCTGCGCCGGCAGCGAGACTCGACTCGTCGGAGAGATGGAGCGGGTTCGAGGTGGCCGCGCGGTCGAGCAAAGGCCCGAGTTGTTGGTGCAACTGGAGCAAGACACGGTCGGATGTTGCGGTGTCGGCCTCCAGTGCCGCATCAGCGCGGTCGCCACGGGCAACGCGTGCATAGAGGGCTTGCTCGGCCGCAGAGCCCGGCAGCACGAGTGGGCCGACGGGAACGGCCGCGCCCTGTACACGCTCGCCGGAGAGCGCCATGGGCAGCGTGGGACCGACGGCGATGGCGCGCAACGGGCTGGACCTGGTTCCGTCGAGCCAGCGTCCCAGCCACCCGGTGGAAGTGGCGGCGTCGGTCGATCCTGCCTGCCAGATGTCCATCGACTCGAAGTGGCTGAAGTTGGGATCGGCAAACCCGACACCGTGCACGATGGCGAGCTGTCTGGCGTCCCAGAGCTTCTTGAAACCCGGCATCTTGGCGTGCAGGCCGAAGCCATCTGCCAGAGGCAACACGGTGGAGGCGTCGACCGCCAAGGGGCCACGCGCCGCGGCGTAGGCCGGGTTCTTGTACGGAATCACCGTATTGAGGCCGTCGTTGCCGCCGTAGAGGGTGAGCAGCACAAGGTTGCCCCCACCGACGTCGCCCATCGCACCACCCGCGGCACCTCCCGTGGCGCCGCCACCGAAGAGCGTGTCCCACGCCCGCGGCCCGAAGACAGCACCGAGCGCGCCGAGGGCCCCGACGCCGCCGGCCAGCCCCAAGAAGGCCCGACGGTTCAGACGGCTGCGCCCGGCCTCGGCCGCCACGCCGCCTGAGCCCGGCTGGACTGGTACGGCCACCTCGTCGGGAACGACGAGCGGCAGGTCGAGCGTCGGCTCGAGCGGGTCCTGCTCCGGCCACGGTGTCGACGTCACGACGGCCTCCTCTCAGTTGCTCACGTACTCAGGCGACACCAGGGCCAATGTGACCAAGGTGGGCGGGTCGTGCACCGCTCGGCCGAGCGCGGCAGCAGTGGTCGCACTCCAGCTTGGCAACGAGAACAACTCCGCCGCCGCGCTCACCCGCTCAGTGGGAGACGCATCCGCGACAGTCGAGATGTCGCCCGTGCGGGAGAGTTCGTGGGCGAACGTCCAGCGCGCCAATGCCGAGGCGGTCGAGAGCCAGTAGCCGTTTTGCGGCCACCCCCCGACGCTGGGTGGATCGAACAGCACCTGCCCGAGCGCGGCGAAGGCGCGCACCAACGCTGCGGGTCGTTCGCTGCGCACTCTGTCCGGGGTCACGCCCAGTGCGCGGTAGGCGCCCACCACGTACTCGGTTGGCTGTTTGACCAGTCCACGGACCGCCCGCGTCTGCGTGAACGCCGGATGGTGGAAGATCGAGGTGAGCAGGTTGGTGACGTTGCGGTCCCGCCGCGTAGCCCGGTGCGAGGTCGGCGACGACGGGGTCGCGAGGGGTCACCGGATAGGCGAGAAAGCTCCAGAACCGCGCCGGCACGAAGGTGCTCGAGGCGTCGCTGTGGGTCACGATGTCGATGACCTGCTGACCCGACGTCACGCCGCTCACCCCAAGAAACTTCTGGGGTGCCGTGCTGTGTTGGCGTGCTTGGATCTCGAAGGCCCCCGTCTGCGGATTGAGGCGCCAGCCGGTGAAGCAGTAGGACGCGGCGCGTACGTCCGCTTGGGTATATGTGCCGACGCCCATCGTGAAGCGCTCCATGAGCTCGCGCGCGAAGTTCTCGTTCGGGTTCGACTTCTTGTTGGACTTGGCGTCCAACCAGATGAGCATCGCCGGGTCCTGCGCCACGGCCTGCGTGAGTGCAGTGAAGTCGCCGCTCCCTCGTGTCCGGAACAGCTGGTTCTGCGTGTACATGTACAGGGGGTAGCGCACCTTCGAGATTGCGGTTGGAAACTGGTTGTGGAGAAGAAAGGTCAACTTCTCCTTGAGTGGGTTCGACGTGACCAACATCCGGCTCAGCCACCAGGTGGTGAGCTCGAGGAATTCCTCGTGCAATTGACGGGCGAGTGCCCGCCGAGACGCCGCATCCATCGATTCACGGTCGGCGACCGACAGCGGGGGGCTGAACGTCGGCGCAACGATGGCGTCGGCGGCGGTGTCGGGTGCGGCCAGACCGGCCACGAGGGTGCTGACCGTGGCGTCGTACCCGGCGTTGGCGGCTGTCGTCAGTTCACGTGGCAGCGCTCCGAAACCGGCCCGCCGGAACAAGTGTGCGACACGAGGTCCGTCGTGGTCAACGGCGCGACACGATCCGTCGTGGTCAACTGCATGGAAGGGCCCCCTGTGCTCGCTCCCTTCGGCGAACGCCCTCGCGCTGCGCAGACCACGCCATTGCACCAGGTTGCGCCGTGACGCTTACAGGCCCATGTGGAGAGTGTGAGGGAATTGTCAGGTCCCACCGAGCGCCGGCACCGCGGAACGGCCACGTCCGATTTCCGCCAGTAATTGGCACAGCGACGTGCCAGGCTGTCTCTGTGCTCGAAGATCCCGACCGCTGTTACCAGGCGGCACAAAGCAAGGACGCTCGCTTCGACGGCTGGTTCTTCTGTGCCGTCACCTCGACGGGCATCTACTGCCGGCCGAGCTGCCCGGCCCGGACGCCCAAGCGCCAGAACATGCGCTTCTATCCGACCGCGGCCGCGGCACAACAAGCGGGATTCCGCGCCTGCTTGCGCTGCCGGCCCGACGCCACTCCCGGGTCTCCGGAGTGGAACGTGCGCGCCGACGTCGTGGCGCGCGCCATGCGGCTCATCCGCGACGGCATCGTCGACCGAGAGGGGGTCGAGGGCCTGGCGTCCCGGCTCGGCTACAGCACACGCCAGCTGAACCGGCTCATCACCGCCGAAGTCGGCACCGGTCCGCTGGCCCTGGCTCGAGCCCAGCGCAGCCAGACGGCGCGCGTCTTGCTCGAGACGACGGACCTCCCTGTTGCCCACGTCGCCTTCGCAGCAGGGTTCGCCAGCGTGCGCCAATGCAACGAGACAGTGCGAGAGATCTTCGTCGACACACCCACCGGGCTGCGAGCACGTGCACGCAAGGCTGCCCACGCGCGACGCCCGTCGGGCGCTGGCGCCCCCCAGTCCATCCACTTGCGCTTGCCGTGCCGCCGCCCGTTCGACCCGGCCTCGGTCCTCGACTTCCTCGGCGCGCGCGCGCTGCCCGGCGTCGAGCATCTCGACGGGACCTCGTACCGCCGCAGCCTTCGGCTCCCCCACGGCCACGGAATCGTCACGCTGAGCGCGCCAACGACGCCGAAGCGCAGGGGCGGCGGGGATGCCACCTCGAGTGGAGGAGCGGGGGGCCCCGCGTACGTGGCAGGCGATCTCGTCCTCTCCGACCTGCGTGATCTCACCACAGCGGTCGCCCGCTGCCGACAACTCCTCGACCTCGACGCCGACCCGGTGGCGATCTGGGAGGCCTTGCGGCGTGATCGCCATCTCGGACCTGTCGTACGGCGCGACCCCGGGCGCCGGGTCCCAGGGGCGGTCGACGGCTTCGAGCTCGCGGTCCGCGCCGTCATCGGCCAGCAGGTCTCGGTGCCCGGAGCCCGCACCGTCGCCGGGCGACTCGTCCACGCGGCCGGTGACGCGCTGCCGGCGCCCGGCGGCGGCATCACGCACCTCTTCCCGACTCCCGCCGCGCTGGCCGAGCTGGCGCGGCGTTATCCGGGAGCATTCCCCATGCCGGCCGGTCGGCGGCGCGCCCTGGTGGCACTGGCCGACGCCGTCGACAACGGCGACGTCGTCATCGACCCCGGGGCCGACCCGAGTGAGCTGCGGCGGTCACTCGTGGGGTTGCCCGGCATCGGGCCCTGGACCGCGGAGTACGTGGCCATGCGCGCGCTGCGCGATCCCGACGCCTTCATGCCAACCGACCTGGGCATCCGCCGAGGAGCAGCGGCAGTCGGCTTGCCCGAGGACCCGGCCGGGCTGGTCGAGGCCACAGAGGCATGGCGGCCCTGGCGCAGCTACGCGATGGCGCACCTGTGGTCACTGCCCGGGCGGACGAGTGATGAGCCGACCGCGCCGAAGACCGGGACGAAGCCGACGACCCCGACCAAGACGACACAGATGAAAGGACGTGCCGCATGACCTCCCCACCTCCACCACCACCTCCACCTCTATCTCGACCGCCACGATGCCGCTCGAAACGCCCATCGGGACCCTCGTGCTCGAGTGCGACGGCGACACGCTGATCGGGCTCTGGCTCCCTAGGGAAAAGCGACACGGTCGCCGCGACGTCGGCGACGTGCCGCCCGTGCTGAAGGAGACCGCCACCCAACTCGAGGAGTACTTCGCCGGCGAGCGGCGCGACTTCGACGTCCCGATGGAGCTCGACGGCACAGCGTTCCAGCGCGAAGTCTGGTCCGAGCTGACACGCATCCCCTACGGCGAGACCATCAGCTACGGGGAGCTGGCCCGCCGGGTTGGCCGGCCCAATGGGCCGCGCGCGGTCGGGCAAGCCAATGGCCGCAACCCCATCCCGATCATCGTCCCGTGTCACCGCGTGCTGGCGAGCAACGGCATCGGCGGCTACGGCGGCGGACTGAAGGTCAAGCGCGCGCTGCTCGCGGTGGAGGGTGTCACGGCCTAAGGTGCGCCGGTGGAAACCGCCCGGAGTGTGCAGGACGCGTTCAGCTTGACGGGCCGAGTGGCCCTGGTCACGGGCGCCGGGAGCGGCATCGGGCGCACTACCGCCGAGGTGCTCGCCGGCGCGGGAGCCACCGTCGTCTGCGCCGACATCAACGCCTCTACCGCTGCCGACACGGCGAGTGGGATCCTGGCCTTGGGTGGGCGCGCCGAGAGCGCCGAGCTCGACGTCTCCGTCCCGGGCGCGGCAACGACCCTCGTCGACCACATCACGGCACGGCACCAGCGCCTCGATGTGATGTGCAACATCGCCGGGTTGATGATCGACGCCAGGATCGTCGACGTCGACCCCGACGAGTTCGACCGCATCGTCGCGGTGAACCTCAAGGGTGTGCTCTATGGATGCCAGGCCGCCGGGAAGGTGATGGTCGCGCAGGGCGGCGGCTCCATCGTCAACATGGCCTCGGCAGCCGTGCTCGCGCCCGCGGCCGGCATCGGTCCCTACGCGATTACCAAAGCCGGCGTCGCCCAGCTGACCAAGACAATGGCGCTCGAGGTGGGCAAGCACGGCGTGCGGGTCAACTGCGTGGCGCCGGGATTCGTACCCACCAATATGACGGCGCGGTACTACACGAACCCCGACGGCACGATCAGTGAGGAGACCAAAGCCGCCGTGCTGGCGCCCATGGCAAAGTCAGCACCCCTGCGCCGCGTCGGCGAGACGTCGGACATCGCGTACTGCGTGCTGTATCTCGCCGCGGACGCCAGCAGCTTCGTCACCGGGCAGCTGATCAGCCCCAATGGTGGCGTCTCGATGCATTACTAGGGACGACCCCTAGGACACACGTACCAGGTCGAACTGCCCCGTCGACGTGTCGGACGTGACCACGGCGGGCGCGGGACCGAGGAGGGTGATCGCGGCGCCCACGACGACGGCGTCGCTGACGGCGCCGTGCGGATCGATGCGTACCACGCACGACGAGGGCGCCGGCTGCGCGGACTGCGGGCACGTGGCGATCGCGCCACCCTGCTCGAGTGCGAGTGGCCCTGCCGCCGTGTCGACGACGGTGCTCGTGACCGATCCGCTGTACGAGCCCACCGTCGCGAGGGTGGCAGCGTCATAGGTGGTGTACTCCGCATCGAGACCTTGGCCCGCGGGCTCGCTGACCCACACGGTGCCCCCGGCCACCACGTCGAGGTACTGGACACCGCCCCCGAGACCATTGGGCGCGTCGGCCAAGGCCGGACCCGTGCTCAGCGAACCGTTCGGCCGGCGCACTGCGAGATGGTGGGCGGTGTCCTCGTAATAGATGGAGCCGTCCGGGCCGATGGCATCACCCAGGCCCTGCACGACCAGTCGCGGTCGGCCCGACGACGCGGGATTGATCAGATAGACGCGCACTGTGTTCCCCTGCGTCACCGACACCAGCACATTGCCGCCTGCCGCGGCCAGCGCGACGAGATTGGCGTCGGAGCTGTTGGCCGCGTTCACCGGCGGCATCGTCCACTGACCGTCCTGGTTCCCGCTGGCGCGGTTGAACGCGAACACATTGGAGTAGGTCGCGACGTAGAAGTTGGTGCTGTCCGCGGCCAGCGCGGCAATACCGTTGGCCACATGCTCGGCGACGGCGGCCGGCCCGTTGCCGTCGACCACCCACGCTTCCGCAGGGGCCGGGTTCGTCGGGTCCTGGGGCGCCGCGAAGACCGCGCCGTCGGGGCTCTCGGCCGCGGTGACGCGGTCGGCGGCGAAGGGCAGCGCGATTGGCGACCCCGCCTGGAGCGGGCCCGAGGTCGCGACGGGCGCCAGCGTCGAGGCGGGGGTCGCCGTCGTCGACGTCGAGGACTGCCCGGTGCCGCCGGTCCGACTCGAGGTGCTCGAGCCGGCGTGCCCCTCCGAACCGGCCGAGGGCGTCGCCGGGCCCGAGCTGCACGACGCGAGCACCAGCGCGAGCAGCGCTGCCGGAAATGCCCATGTCAGGCGCCGGCCGTGTTCCCCCCGCACGGAGCCAGTATGTCCCGGGCCCGCACCCGATACGTTGCGCCCATGGCAACGACCCGTGACATCTCCTACGAGGCCGACGGCCGCACGATGGTCGGTACCCTCGCCCTTCCCGACGGCACGGGGCGGCGTCCCGGCGTGCTCGTGTCCCACGAGGGACCCGGCCTCGACGACCACGCCCGGTCGCGCGCCGTCCGGCTGGCCGACGAGCTTGGCTACGTGGCGTTCGCGCTGGACTATCACGGCGGCGGTCAGCCGCTGGCAAGCCGCGAGGAGATGATGGCTCGTATCGGCGATTTCCGCGCCGATCCGCTGCGAGTGCGGAGCATCGGCACGGCCGGGCTCGACATCCTGGTCGGCGAGGAACGCACCGACCCCGACCGCCTCGCGGCCATCGGCTACTGCTTCGGCGGCACGCTCTCCTTCGAGCTGGCACGGGGTGGGGCCGACCTCAAAGCCAGCGTGGGGTTCCATGCCGGGCTGAGCACGGTGCGACCCGAGGACGCCGTCAACATCCGGGGCAAGGTCCTGGCGCTCATCGGCGCCGACGACCCCATCGTCGACAACGCGCAACGGCGCGATTTCGAGGAGGAGATGCGGGGCGGCGGTGTGAACTGGGAGCTCGTCGTCTACGGCGGCGCGGTGCACTCTTTCACCAACCCACGGGCCAGCCAGATCGACCTACCGGGGATCGCCTATGACGAGCAGACGGACCGGCGGTCGTGGCAGGCGATGCTCGACCTCTTCGCCGAGGTGTTCGGCTGAGCGGGGCGGTCCTCGCCGTCGGGCGGTTCGTCCGATTCTGATTTCTGACGCCCCGTCAGGTGCGGGCTACGCTCGATGACCATGCCTGAGCCCCTGCCGCTGATCATCTCGGTCGACGACCATGTCGTCGAACCGCCCAATGTGTGGCAGGACCGGCTCCCTTCCAAGTACGCCGAGATCGGACCACGAGTGGTGCGCGCGCCCATGCCCGAGGTCGAGTTCCGGGGCGGCCAGCTCAAGATCAAGGAGGGCTCGCAAGGTGTGCCGGTCGACTGGTGGTACTACGAAGACTTGAAGCGCCCGCTACTCCGGGTCGACTCGGCCGTCGGCGTGCCACGCGACGAGGTGACCATGAAAGGCGTCACCTACGAGGACATGCGCCCGGGCTCCTACGAGGTCAAGCCCCGGCTCGACGATATGGACGTAAACCATATTGAGGCGGCACTGTGTTTCCCGACCTTCCCTCGCTTCTGCGGCCAGACCTTCACCGAGGCCAAGGACAAGGAGCTCGGCCTCTTGTGCGTCGAGGCATACAACGACTGGATGGTCGACGAGTGGTGTGCCGACACGGGCGGCCGCCTCATCCCCCTGTGCCTGATCCCATTGTGGGACGCCGACCTGGCGGCGGCCGAGGTGCGGCGCAACGCAGAGAGGGGCGTGCGTGCGGTGTGCTTCAGCGAGATCCCGCCGTTCTTGGGCCTTCCGAGTGTGCACGACCCTGACCACTACTGGGACCCGTTCTTCCGCGCGTGCGCGGAGACGCAGACCGTCGTGAACATGCACATCGGGTCTTCCTCGAAGATGCCGTCCACGTCGGCCGACGCTCCGCCTGCCGTGGGATCGACGCTGACGCACACCAATGCCACCTTCTCACTCGTCGACTTCCTCTTCAGCGGCGTCTTCGTCCGCTTCCCCGACCTCAAGGTCGCCTACTCGGAGGGCCAGATCGGCTGGATCCCCTACATCCTCGAGCGCGCCGACCGCGTCTGGGAGGACAACCGCGGCTGGGGGGGCGTGGCCGACATCGTGCCCGAGAAGCCATCGAGCTACTTCCCGGGCCACGTCTACGGCTGCTTCTTCGACGACGCCCACGGGCTGCGCTCGGTCGACGAGATCGGCGAGGACAACATCACCTACGAGTCGGACTACCCGCACTCGGACTCGACCTGGCCGCGCACGCGCCAGATCGCCGAGGAGCAGATGGCGGAGCTGAGCGACGAGCAGCGGCGCAAGATCGTGCGGGGCAACGCCATCAAGCTCTTCGGGCTGGACTTCGCCGCCTGATCCGGCCCTGGCTCCCGCGCGGTTCGTTCGCCCCTCGCTTCGCTCCGATTCTCGCTTCCACCCTCACTTCCTGATCTGACCGCATGGACCTGCGCTACACCGAGTCGGAACAGTCCTTCCGGGAGGAGCTGCGCGCCTGGTTGGCCGCCACGCTGCCCACCGTGGGCCCGCCGCCGCCGCATGACGACTGGCCGGCCCGGCGGGCGTACGACTCGGCGTGGCAGCGCACGCTCTACGACGCGGGCTACGCCGGCGTCGACTGGCCGGCCGAGGGTGGCGGCCGTGGGTCCTCGCCGGTCGAGCAGCTGATTTTCAAGGAGGAGTGCGAGCGGGCAGGCGCCCCCTACGTCGGCGTCAACTTCGTCGGCCTTCTGCACGCCGGGCCGACGATCGTCGCAGAAGGGTCACCTGCCCAGCGCGAGCGGTACCTGCCGGCCATCTTCCGCGGCGAGGAGGTCTGGTGCCAGGGCTTCAGTGAGCCCGACGCCGGGAGCGACCTGGCGTCACTGCGCACGCGGGCCGTGCGCGACGGCGAGCACTACGTCGTGAGTGGTTCGAAGATCTGGACCTCCCACGCCGAGGTGGCCGACTTCTGCGAGCTTCTCGTCCGCACCGGCGAGGAGGGCAACCGTGGGATCTCGTGGCTCATCATGCCGATGTCCTCGCCCGGTATTGAGATCCAACCGTTGCGCACGATCGAGGGGACGACGGAGTTCGCGCAGCTCTTCCTCAACGAGGTGCACATCCCGGTGGACAACCGGGTCGGCGAGGAGAACGACGGCTGGCGCGTGACCATGGTGACCCTGTCCTTCGAACGCGGCACGGCATTCGTGGGCGAGCTGCTGGAAGCCATGCGGCTGCTGGGCGAGCTGCATGCGATCGGCACACGGCTCGATCTGTTCCGCGACGACCACGCGGGACTGGAGCACCGCATCGGACACCTCGGCGCTGCCTTCGACGCCCTGTGGGCATTGACCAAGCGCAATGTCTCGGAGGCGGCGCAGACCGGGGTTCCCGGCATCGGCGGCTCCGTCTTCAAGCTCTCCTTCTCCGAGCACGCGCAGGCGCTGGGCGACCTGGCCATGGAGATGCTCGAGAAGGCCTCCCTGTGCGCGGACCCGCTCAGCCGTCTCGGAACGCCGATCGGCAACGCGGAGCAGGTACACAACTGGTTCAAGTCGATCAACCTGACGATCGCTGCGGGCACATCGCAGGTGCAGCGCAACATCGTGGCCGAGCGCATCCTCGGGCTCCCGAGGACGCGCTGATGGATTTCCGCGTCGGGGAAGCCGAGCGGGAGCTGGCCGAGGGGATCCGGGCCATGCTGGCCAGACGTCTTCCGCTCGAGGTCATCCGGGCACGCGAGGGCGAGGAGCGCACGGTCGGCGCCGACGACTGGGCCGCGCTCGGCGAGACCGGGGTCTTCGCGCTCACGCTCCCCGAGCCCGCCGGCACCGGCCTCGGGTTGGCCGAGGCTGCCGTGGTCTTCGAGGAGCTGGGCCGAGCGCTCGTGCCCGGACCGCTGGTCGGCACCCACCTCGCTGCGGTCACGGACCTGGTGCCCGGCGCGGCCGAAGGTCGTGCCTTCGTCGGGATCTGCCTCGGCGATGACGGCCCGCCGTGGCTGGTCGAACACCTCTCGTCGCTCGATGCCGTCTTCTGCCTGCCCGACGGCGGCATCGGCGAAGGGCGCAGCCTGATGCCCACCATCAGCGAGGCACCCACCGCGCAACGCATCGCAGGGCCACTCGACCCGCTGACCTCGCTGTGGCAGCTCTCCGAGCTCCCGGCGGGCGAACGTGTCGACGACCCCGATGGACGCCTCTTCCGTGACGGTGCCGTCCTCACGGCGGCGCTCCAGGTGGGCCACGCCGGCGAGACCCTCGACCTCGCCGTCGCCTACGCCAAGGAGCGCCACCAGTTCGGCAAGCCCATCGGGAGCTTCCAGGCGGTGAAACACATGTGCGCCGACATGCTCGTGCGCGCCGAGGTGGCCCGGGCTGCGGTCCACGCCGCCGCCTGCCTGGCCGACGCACCCGACGTGCTGGCTGCAGAGGCCGATGCGGCGGGCACGACACCGTCTGCTTGGATGCAGCGTGCTGCGGCCGGCGCCAAGCTGCTGGCGGACGAGGCCGCCATCACCAACGCCCGGGCAGCCATTCAGGTGCACGGCGGCATGGGCTACACCTGGGAGGTGCCGCTGCACCTGCACCTCAAGCGCTCGCGTGTGCTGTCGACGACCTTCGGCTCGAAAGCCCTGTACTCCTCGCTGATCGCTCCCCCGCTGCAGTCCGGGTGGGCACGAGTACCTGAGCACCGAGCACAGAGCACCGAGCACCGAGCACCGAGCGCCTGAGAAATGAACGACACGTCGATGCCCACAGCCATCCGAACGGAGTACCAGCCATGACCGACGCCGCCTTGATCCCCACTGACGTGGTGCGCACCGTCCCCGAGGGTGAGGTCGTCTACGGCATGCAATTGCCGATCCAGTCCCAGTCGACGCTCTACGTCGCCGACTGGGAGAAACATGCGGGCCCGGTCGAACTGGCCCGCATTGCGCGCGTGGCCGACGAGTCCGGGTTCTTCTACCTCGGGGTGTGCGATCACACGGCCATTCCGCGCCGGCTGGCCGACGCCATGGGCACCATCTGGTACGACACGACGGCGACACTCGGCTGGCTCGCCGCGCTGACGACGCGCACCCACCTGCTGTCCCACGTGCTGATCCTGGCGCAGCGCCATCCATTGCGGGCGGCGAAGGAGCTCTCGACCATCGACGCGTTGTCGGGGGGCCGCCTGATCGTCGGTGTGGGAGCGGGCCACGTGCCCGAGGAGTACGAGCTCTTGACAGGTGACTTCGACGAGCGCGGTCGCCACACCGACGAAGCGGTCTCCGCGCTGGCCCGCTGCCTGACCGACGAGTTCCCCGAGCTGCCAGGACCCCGCTTCCCCGCCAGCGACATGGGACTGGGGCCGCGCCCGGTGCGCCAGCCCCGCCCCCCTATCTGGATCGGCGGCTCCTCGCCGGCGGCGATCCGGCGCACCGCCGCCTTCGGCGACGGCTGGCTGCCCCAGGGGACGCCACGGCGTGACCTGCCGAGCCAGATCGCGCGTCTGCGCGAGCTGCGGACCGAGCTGCGCGGCGACGCGCCCGTCGACATCGGCACCATCGTCGAGCCGATCTACCTCACCCCGAGCGGCTCGGGCTGGGACGTGCCCGGCTGGGTCCTCTCGGGCGGCGCGGACGAGGTCGTGACCTCGCTCCGAGAGCTGGTGGAGATGGGTGTGAACCACCTCCAAGTCCGATTCATGGCCCGCAGCGCCGAGGAGTTCTGCGAGCAGACGGCCCGCTTCGGCGTCGAGGTCGCACCCCTGCTGAACCACTGAGCGAACCCCGGCAATAGGGTGGATGGTGATGTCGTTCTTTTCATACGCACTGGGAACGATCGTTCTGATTCTCGTCCTGTTGCGCCAGGTGAGGGTGCGGCCCGTGCCCCGACTCTTCCAGCCGCGACTCCCCATCGTCCTCGGCGTCATCGGCTTGATCGAGATGTCCTCCTATGCCGGCGACCATCACGTCTCGGGTAGCGCATGGGACTGGGTGATCGGGACGTTGGTCATCGGCGCGCTGGGGCTGGGCGCGCTGCGCGGGCTCTCCATGCGGGTGTGGACCGGTGACGGCTGGGTGCTGCGGCAGGGCAACGCCCTCACCATGGCCCTGTGGCTGGTGTCGCTACTGGTGCACTTCGCCGGGGACGCCGGCGGTGACCATGCGGGCGCAGTCGGGCTCGCGGGTGCGAGCTTCCTGCTGTATCTGGGACTGACTCTCGGCGTGCAGTACTACGTGGTGTATCGGCGCGCACTGCCGTTGTGGGCACAGCTCGGGCCGAACGCGGGCCGGCCGCTGCAGGTGCACTTCGCCCAGGGGCCCGGCGCCTTCTTCGCGACCTTCCGCTCGCCGGGCGCCCCCGGCAGCGCCGGTGCTTCGGCTGGCCCGGGTGGTTGGGGACCGCCGGACGGGCGCGCGGCGGCGTACGACGACCCGACTGTCATTGACGCCGAAGTCGTGGAGGACGACGACGGCAGCGGCCCGCCCGAACTGTCGGCGCCCCACTGATCGTTCCTACACTCGGCGTCCGTGACGGCGCCTCGCACCTTTAGCCAGCGGCCCTATGCCGGCCCGCCGGGTTCGACCGAGCTCTTCTTGGTACGCCACGGCGCATCGGCCGATTCGGTCGAGGGCGAGACGTTCGAGCTGGTCGAGGGCCAGGGAGATCCGCCGCTCTCCGAGGTCGGCCGGCACCAGGCCGAGCTGGTGGCCTTGCGCCTGGCCACCGAGCCCTTCGACGGGGCCTACGTCAGCACCCTGCAGCGAGCCTCCCAAACGGCGGCGCCGCTGATCGCCCGCTGCGGCCTCACACCCGTCGTCGATGCCGACCTGCGCGAGATCTACCTCGGCGAGTGGGAGGGCGGGCTCTTGCGCCAGAAGGCGACAGATGGCGATCCAGTGATGGAGCAGGTGTGGAGGGAGCAGCGGTGGGACGTGATTCCCGGCGCCGAGTCCCGCGACGTCTTCGGCGGCCGCCTCCGGCGCGCCGTCGAGCGCATCGCGGCGACCCACCCAGGGGGTCGAGTCGTGGTCTTCAGCCACGGCGCCGCCATCGGTGAGATCCTGGCCCAGGCGAGCGGGTCGACACCCTTTGCGTTCTTGAACGCAGACAACGCGTCCATCTCGCGGATCGTGGTCGCACCCGATCGCTGGGTCGTCCGCGGCTACAACGACACGGCCCATCTCTCGAACTGAGCACCATGGCGCGCGTCGTCCTCGTCCACGGGGCCTTCAACGAGTTGTGGGGACCGAACGAGCTCAAGGCCCGTTGGCTGCCCGCGGTGCGCGACGGCCTGTGGCACCACGGCGTCGAGCTGTCGGCAGACGATCTGTCGGTCTGCTTCTACGGGGACCTCTTTCGCCGCCACCCCGGCAGCGACGAGGACCGCCAGCTCGAGCAGTCACGGGCGGGGATCGCCGAGGCGCTGACCGAGCTGGAGGGGAGCGACACCATGGCGGCGCTGAGCCAAATGGTCGGTGAGGCGGCGTTCGACCGGACGGTGGACATGGTGACGATGATGCTGACTGAGCCGGACCTGCGCGAGCGGCTCCAGGCCCGCATCGAGCCCGAAGTGACAGCCGAAACCCGGGTCCTCGTCGCCCACTCGCTCGGCACAGTCTTGTCGTACACCGCGCTGGCCGCACACCCGCACTGGCCCATCCACACCTTCATCACCCTCGGCTCGCCATTGGCGGCGCCGATGGTGTTCGACACCCTCGAACCGCCACCTGTCGACGGGAAGGGGGCGTGGCCGGGTTCCGTTGCTCGGTGGGTGAACGTCCGGGCGATGAACGACAAGGCGTGCGGATCCTCCCTGAGCACCCGCTTCGGCTCCCGGGTCGAAGAGTTCGTCGTCGACAACGGGCACCGGGCTCATGCGCCTGAGCCGTACCTCAACGCCAAGCCCACCGGCGCCGCGATCGCCGCCGCGCTCGGGGCCTGACGCCCGAACCGCACACCACGGGGGTCTGCGCAACACTGCGGTCGTGGCCGCCAAACGAAACCGCCGGCGCAAGCCCAAGAAGACCCTGCCGCCGGTGCCCGACTATGTCCGTTACAGGGGAGGTGGCAGACGCTATTGGCGCCTCGGCGGCCCGCTGACCCGCGAGCACGAGGCGGAGGCCCGAGCGGCCCAGCGCGCACACCCGCCGGGGCGCGTCGGCCGCCTCGTGCTGCGTGTGCTGGGAGGTTCCAAGCCCGAGCCACCACGTTGAGTCGGTGGCCTCATGGTGCCCTCACTCAGGCGCGCGCGATCGTGCCTGGCACCACTGCGGGCTGAGGACGGCGGAGCTCGGCGATCACGCCAGGCTTGGCAGCCGCCTGCAGCGCGGACTCGATCACCTCGGTGATCTCCGAGCCCACCAACTCGTCGCGCTCGAGCAGGGCGTCGCGCAGTGCCTCGACCACTTCGGGGTGTTCGACCACGATGGCCTTCGCGGTGTCGCAAGAGCCCATGAGCAGAGCGTCGAGCTCGGTACGGGCGTCCTTGTCCCCGAGCACCTTGTCCACCAGGCTGCCCTCGAGGTACCCGCTCCCGGCGGCGGCGACCGAGATGAGGGAGTTGCCCATGCCGCAGGCGCCGATCATCTGGGCGCCGATGGTGGTGGCCGCGGCGAGGTCGGAGGCGGGTCCGGTCGACACCTCCTCGAACCACTGCTCCTCGGCCACCATGCCGCCCATGGCGATCTGCAGCAGGGCGTTCATCTCTTCGCTGCTCTTGGTGAAGCGCTCCTCGGTGTCGGAGTGCTGGAGCAGACCGAGGGAGTCACGGCGCTTGACGATCGAGAGCACGTCGAGCTGCCGGGTCTGGCCGACGAAGTAGGCGACCGTGGCGTGCCCGGCCTCGTGCGTCGCGACGCGCTCGCGCTCGTCGGGCGCATAGATGGTCTCGTCGGTCACACCAAGCTCGACCAGCATCTTGGCCTCGGCCACGTCGGACATGGTCATGGCTGAACGACCGTGGGTGAGCGCAATGACCAGCGCCTCGTCCATGAGCCGCTCGAGCGCGGCCGGTGAGTATCCAAAGGTCATGCCGGCGACGATGTCGACGGCTCCGTGCCCGTCGAGATCGGCCTCGTGTGCCTTCTTGCCCAGGTAGTAGGCGACGATGTCAGCACGAGCGCGGCGGCCGGGGAGCCCGAAGTAGATGCTGCGATCGAAGCGACCCGGCCTGATCAGCGCAGGGTCGAGGTCGTCCTTACGGTTGGTGGCGCCGACCACGAGCACATTGGCCGGGGTGACGGTCGGCTTGCGCAGCTTCCCCCCGTCGGGCAGGTAACGGTTGACCAGGTCGATCCAGGCTGACACGAAGCGCTGGCCGCGGGTCGGGGTGTCGAAGGACTGCAGTTGCACCAACAACTCGTTGACGACTCCGGTCACGCCCTCGGTGCCCCCGCTGCCGCCGAGCCCGCGGCGCGACGCGCCGATGGCGTCGATCTCCTCGATGAAACCGATGGCACCGCCCTCCTTGCGGGCGTGCTTGCGCAACTGCTTGAAGAAGGAGCGGATCTTGCGGTTCGTCTGGCCGTAGTACATCGACTGGAACGCGGAGGCTGAGACGAACAGGAAGGGCACGTTGGCCTCCTTCGCCATCGCCTTGGCGACGAAGGTCTTGCCGGTCCCGGGCGGGCCTTCGAACAACACGCCGCGCCGGGAAGAACCACCCATCGTGTCGCGGAAGGTCTGGTGGGCGAGGAACAGGTTGATCGAGCGCACGACCTCGGCCTTGATGGCGTCGATCCCGACCAGGTCCTCCAAGCCGACCGCTGTCTCGCCGGGGCGGATCAGCTTGTGCGGCGACCGGCCGGCACCGAGGAACGGCGCCGCCATGACGGCACCGAGCATGAGAACGATGATGATGATGGGGAGGGCGCCACCCAACCAGTGCGGGAGATGCACGGCGGGGAAGATGCTGTGCCCGCTGACTCGACGGATGACGAACCAGCCGAGGAGGAGCGCGACCACGGCGACGAGTCGGCGCACACGTGCGATCCGCCGGCGCTCCCGTGCCCGGGACACGTCTGCGTTGACGAGGATGGAGTCGCCCACGATCCCTGACATCGCCGCCCTCGAGCTCGGGCTCTGCGGCAGTCCCGCGCCCGGTTGCATCGCGGGGCTGGGGCTGACTTCGAGCCTTGGCGCAAGGCTGGGATGGGAGCCGCCGGAACCGGGACGCGTTGCGCCAGGGACCGCATCGGCAGATCGACTCATCACCGGACTCCGTTCATCCCCCGTGGACGTTTCCAATCTAGAGAATCCCACAGGTCTCATGACGTTGCGAAGTGTCCAAAGTCATAAATGGAACGGCTCATCCCGGTTTCGCGACGAGCGATGTTCGTCCGTTGTGATGGTGTTCCTCCGTTGTGATTCTGAGGCGGTGCCCAGGGCCTTTGGCGGCTGCGGACCAGTCGGACTTGAATGTGACGCGCCGTCAGATCCGCCGGCACGCCTTTGGCCGACAGGGGAGCACACATGGCAGAGAACACCACCCGCGACGAGCACCAACTCCTGATCGGGGGCAAATGGGTCGACGCGTCCGACGGGACCTACGAGATCGTGAACCCTGCAACCGAGCAGGTCGTCGGCCGGGCACCGAACGCCGCTGCCAATGACGCCCTGGCGGCCGCGGCTGCCGCGAAAGAAGCGCAGCCCGGGTGGGCGGCCTGGTCGGCCGACGAACGCTCTGCCCTGATGCGCGAGGCCGCGGAGGCCATCCGGGCCAAGTCCTCCGAGCTCCTGCCCCTGGTTATCGCGGAGACGGGCGCCACGGCGACTGTCGGCTCACGCATGCAGGTGCCTGTCGCGGCGGACCGCTTCGAGCGCTACGCGCGCGATCCACGCGCGGTGCTGCAAACCCCCCTGCTGCCCCAACCCGCACAAGCGACGCCTCTGGCGCCGGGCGGGATCATCGGCGGGATGGTCAACCGCCAGCCAGTCGGTGTGGTCGCGTGCATCACCTCTTACAACTTCCCCATGGTGAACATGGCCGGCAAGGTTGCGCCGGCTCTGGCCGCCGGCAACACCGTCGTCGTCAAGCCGGCACCGCAAGATCCACTTGCCATCGTCGAGCTCGTTCGAATTCTCAACGACGCCGGTTTCCCTCCTGGGGTCGTGAACCTGGTGAACGGGAACACGCCCGTCTCCTCGGCCACACTGGTCGACGCGGACGACGTGGACTGTGTGAGTTTCACCGGATCGACCCAGGTTGGCGTGACGATCGCCGAGAAAGCGGCGCGGACGATGAAGCGCACCCTTTTGGAGCTGGGTGGGAAAGGTGCGTGCGTCGTCTTCGAAGATGCCGATGTAAAGGGCGCTGTCGGCTGCATCGGTTCAACGTGGTCGTTCCACTCCGGGCAGATCTGCACCGCCCCGACCCGTGCCGTCGTGCACCGCAGCGTCTTCGACCAGGTGCGCGACGGCCTCGTGCAGATGGCCGGCTTCCTCAAGGTGGGCGACCCGACGGACACCTCGACGATCATCGGGCCGGTGATCTCCGCGGCGCAGCGGGACAGGATCGAGGCTCATATCGAGACGGCGAAGGAAGACGGTGGCGAGGTCGTGATCGGCGGCGAGCGGCCTGCAGACCTGCCGGTGGGCTATTACGTCGCCCCGACCCTGATCACAGGCGACAACTCCATGCGAGTCGCCCGCGAGGAGATCTTCGGCCCCGTCATCACCATGATCCCCTTTGACGACGAGGAGGAGGGCATCGCGATCGCCAACGATTCAGAGTTCGGGCTCTACGACTACGTCTTCTCGAAGGACGGGGCCCGGGCGTTGCGCGTGGCCAAGCTGCTGCAGGCCGGTCACGTCGGGATCAACACCGCCCAGCGCAACCACGACGCGCCGTTCGGCGGGTTCAAGATGTCGGGCATCGGACGGGACGGCGGCGACTACGGGCTGCTTGCGTACACCGAGCCCCAGGCAATCATCTGGAGCTCCTAGATCAGTCGGGGACGATGAAACCCGACGCGAACGCGTCCATGGCGTCGAGCACCTCAGCCGATCGCGTCCAGGGCGTCACGATGAGTCTGTCGACTCCCGCACCCTCCCACGCCGCCACGTCCTCTGGTGTCGAGCAGTCTCCGCCCACCGTCACCTCGAACGGAGTATCGAGCCGCCCCGCCTGCTCGCGATAGGTCCTGATGGTCGCGACGATGGCGCCGGCGGACTCGGGGCTGTGGCCCATGCCGATCCAGCCGTCGCCGAGGCGCCCGGCTCGCCGCAAGGCGGGTGCTGATTCCCCGCCGACGTAGATCGGAATGGGCCGCTGGACCGGCTTCGGTTCGAACGCCACCTCGGCAAAGGGGAAGTGGGGGCCTTCGTGCACGACCGACTCCTCGGTCCACAGCCTGCGGCAGACCAGGATCGCCTCGTCGAGGCGTGCGCCGCGGGTGGCCGGATTGATCCCGAGGGCTTCCCATTCCGAGCGCAGCCATCCGGCACCGGCCCCGATGACAGCGCGGCCCCCGGAGACCCAGTCCAAGGTGCCGAAGACCCGCGCCGTGATGAACGGATGGCGCAGGCCCAGCAGGTAGACGTACGTGCCGAGACGGATCGATGTCGTCCGGGCCGCGAGGAACGAGAGCATCGAGCCGGGGTCGAACAGGTGGGTCCACGGAGGAAGCGGAGGGTGTTCGGCGCCGGCAAAGGGCGACCCGGCCATCGCGATCGGCAACACGAGGTGTTCGGGCAGCCATGCGGACTCGAAGCCGAGGCGGTCTGCTTTCTCCGCCGCCTCGACCCACAGACGCGGATGCATCCGCCCGAAGGTCACGGCGAACTTCACGCGGGGAACTTCACGCGGGGAACTTCACGCGGGACCCCTGTCACGGCGTCAAGCTACCCGGCCGCCATGCGGCGCACATCTCGGCAGCTGGGCTAGGAATGCGCCATGCCCGTCCTCCCGCACACGCCAATACCCGAGGAGGGATTGTCCCGCGGCGAAGTGATGCAGCGGCTGGTGTCCATGAAGCAGCACGACCAAGACTGGCGCGGCGGCCGCGTCTTCAGCCTCGTCTACTCGGCGGGCGACGACGTCCATGAGCTTCTGTCCGACGCGTTGTCGCTCTACAGCGCCGAGAACGGTCTCAACGTGCTGGCCTTCCCGAGCATCGGCATCATGCAGCACGACATCGTGCGCAACACGGCGTCGCTGCTCGGGGCGGACGACCCGGCGTCGGGCGGCGCCGTCGAGGGCTACCTGACCTCGGGAGGCACCGAGAGCCTGCTCCAAGCGGTCAAGACCGCGCGCGACGTCGGGCGAGAGCGTGGCATCGAGCGGCCGAGCGTCGTGGCCGGCCAGAGTGCGCACGCTGCGTTCACGAAGGCAGCCGACTACTTCGATGTGGATCTCGTGCGCGTCCCCGTCGGGCCGGACTACCGGGTCTCGGCGCAGGCAGTGGCGGCGGCCTGCACGGACGACACCATCATGGTTGTCGGCTCCGCACCGAGCTACCCCCACGGCGTGATCGATCCGATCGCGGACATCGCCGCAGTGGCCGGCGATCGCGGCATCTTGTGCCACGTCGACGCGTGCATGGGAGGCTTTCTGCTCCCGTTCCTGGCCGACCTGGGCCGGCTGGACATGCCCTTCGACTTCCGTGTCGCGGGTGTGACCTCCATGTCGGCCGACGTGCACAAGTACGGCTACGCGTCCAAGGGTGTCTCCGTCATCTTGTACCGCAGCCACGAGCTCGCTCGGAAGCAACTGTTCGTGACGACGGACTGGCTCGGCGGCCTCTACGCCTCCACAGCCATGGCCGGGACGAGGCCGGCCGGGCCGGTGGCGGCGGCCTGGGCTGCACTCATGCACATCGGGCACGCGGGGTATCTCGAGCTGACCCGGACCGCGCACGACGCGGCGCGCGAGCTACGGGCGGGCATCGAGGCCGTCGACGGGCTCGAGGTGCGCGGCGACCCTCCCGCCACGGTGCTGGCGTTCGGGGCCGGTGACCCCGACACGCTCGACATCTTCGCCGTCGGCGACCGGCTGTCGCACGAGGGCTGGTACCTCGACCGTCAGAACCGGCCGGACTCGCTGCACGCGACGGTGCACGCCGGCAGCGCCGCCACGGTGCCGACTCTGGTCTCCGACCTGGCTCGTGCCGTGCACACCGTCGGATCCGTCCGCGCCGAGCGCCGCGACACCACCTACGGCCAGAGCGTCTAGCCGGGCTCCATGGCCAGCTCGTCGACGTAGCACCAGATCCAGTCCTCGCCCGGTTGGAAGGATTGGATCAAGGGATGACCGGACGCATGGAAGTGCCTCGTGGCGTGCCGGTTCGGCGACGAATCGCAGCAGTTCACCTCGCCACAGGTCAAGCAAAGGCGGAGATGCACCCAGGTGCCGCCCACCCGCATGCAGGTGCCGCATCCGTTGGGCGTCTGAGGCTCGACGTCGTTGATTTGGTTCAGGTGCGCGCACTCCACATCAGCCATCAGGAACCTCCCGTCCCGCTCTCTCTTCCAAAGTCGCCGTCTTTGCGGTCGCCGTCTCTGCGGTCGCCGTCTCTGCGGTCGCCACCTACGAGGTCGTCAGCCCGCCATCGACCGGAAGGGCGGCGCCGGTGACGCCGCTCGAGTCGGGCTCGCACAACCAGGCGATGAGCGACGCCGGCTCACGCGGCTCGAGCAGGCGCTCGACCAGCTGCTGGCGGGCGAACTCCTCGGAAGACGTCAGCCCGTAGACGGCGGCCGACGCGTCGAGGACGGGCCCCCTGGTCGAACCCGGGCAGACCGCGTTGGCCGTGATGCCGGTCCCGGCCAGATCGGCGGCCAACGAGCGCATGAGCCCGATGACCGCATGCTTCGAGGCGCTGTACGCACTGAGCCGCGGCAAGCCGACGAGTCCCGCGGCAGAGGCCACGGCGATCACGCGGCCGTGCCGGGGTGTGGGCGCCGCCAGCAGCGCGGGCACGGCCGCCGTCGCCAAGTTGCGGACACCGTTGACGTTCACCTCGAAGAGCGCATCCCACTGGGCGTCTCGTGTGTCCCAGAGCGGGGGTCCCCCGCTGACGATCCCTGCCACGGCCACCGCCGCCTGCAGGCCTCCGAAATGTCGGAGCGCCTCGTCGACCGCGCCTTGCATGTCCGAGCGGTTGCGCACGTCCCCCACTACGGTGCGCACGGCGTCACCGTGACGGCGGGCGAGCTCTTCGAGATCGGCCTTCGTCGCCAATGGATAGTCGAGTGCCGGGTCGTCGGCTGAGCGGTCGAGGGCCACCACCTGCCAACCGTTGGCCACGAGCGCGTCGACCGTCGCCGCGCCGATGCCGCGGGCGGCGCCGGTCACGACCGCGGCGGGGCTCACCGCCCGGGCCACCGGGACGCCACGGCACCGACAAGGTCGTTCACCAGAGATTCGAGGAGGGCCCGGCCCTCTTCGCTACTCGCACCAGCGGGGTCACCCAGCACGCCGTTGGACGATATCGGGCGCACCCCGACGCTGCGCAGCCGAGGAAGCAGCGCCTCGAGTCGTTCTGTGTTGCCGGCCTCGGCATGGTCGAGATCCACGACCGAGGGGTCGATCGCCAACAGCAACGACGTCTCGGTCCGCCCGGCATGCGCATCGCCGCCCCGGACGGCCACCTGCCAGACCAAGACGTCGTCACCCTCGGCCGCGCTCCGTCGGCGGAGCGTCTCCAGTGTCTCGCCGTTGCCGCCATGGGCATTGACCACGACGACACCGGAGAACGTCGCACGCGCCGACCGCACGAGCTCGAGCAAAAGGTCGGCGAGGACCTCGTGCCCGACCAGCAGCGTCCCGGGGAAACCGGCATGCTCGCCGCTCGCACCGTAGGGGATGGCTGGAGCGACCGCGACGTGCGCACAACGATCGGCCAGTCCCAAGGCCACGGCCACGGCGATGCGGGTATCGGTGTCGAACGGCAGGTGTGGGCCGTGCTGCTCGAGCGACCCCACCGGCACGGCCAGGAGCGCTCGCCCGGCGATCGCCTCCACCTGAGGCCAGGTGGCGCCGGCGAGCTGCACGGCCTTCAGGTCCGGGCCGGCGAGCGGAAGCGAACGGGGGTCGGCACCGGCGATGGCGTCCCGTCACGCCCGACCTTGGAGTGGCCGATGAGCGCATGTGGTCGTGCGTCCCGAGCCGCCAGTGCCGCTTCGCCGTGCCCGTGCACACACTCGGGGTCGGGCCCGTCGAGCGGCAGCCCGGTGAAGAATTTGGCCGCCATGCACCCGCCGCGGCAGGCGTCGAACGATCCACACGACGCGCAGGCGCCGGCACTCTGGGGCTCGCGTAGCGATTGGAAGAGCGGCGACTCCCGCCAGACGGTGGGGAATCCCCCACGGTCGCGCACGTTGCCGGCGAGAAACTGCCGGTCGATCACGAACGGGCACGCGTAGACGTCACCGACGGGGTCGATCAGGCACACGACCCGGCCCGCACCACACAAGTTCAGCCCGTCGAGCGGCTCTCCGAGCGCGGACAGGTGGAAGAAGGAGTCGCCGGTCAAGACGCCAGGTCGCTCGAGCAGCCAGTGGTAGAGCATCCGCTGTTGGCCTGGCGTCGGGTGCAGCGCCTCCCAGGAGTCGACGGCCCGGCCCGACGGGCGCAAGCGGGTCAGGCGGAGCTGCGCTCCGTAGCCGTCGGCAATGGCAGCCAGCGCGTCCAGCTCCTCGACGTTCTGACGCGTCACGACCACGCTGATCTTGAACGCTCCAAAGCCGGCGGCGGCGAGGTTGTCCATCGCGCGACGGGCCGCTTCATAGGAGCCCTCGCCGCGAACCACATCGTTGGTTGCTGCCGGTCGCGCCATCGATGCTGATCTGCACGTCCAGGTAGTCCAGTGCGGCAAGGTGTCGGGCTCGCGCTGGAGTCAGACGGGTCCCGTTCGTGGAGAACTTGACCCCGACCCGGCGCTCGACGGCATAGGACACGAGATCGAAGAAGTCGGGACGCAACATGGGCTCACCGCCGCCGACATTGACGTAGAAGACCTTCATGTCGACGAGCTGGTCGACGATGCCGCGTGCCTCGTGTGGCGAGAGCTCGGCAGGATCCCGGCGTCCCGACGAGCTCAAGCAGTGCACACAGGCGAGGTTGCAGGCGTAGGTGAGCTCCCACGTCAGGCAGATCGGCGCATCGAGACCCCGACCGAACTGTTCTTTCAAGGGGAGTGGTGCGGTTTCAGACGGCATCGATCACCTCGGAGGCGACGAGTCTCGCCAACGCACGCTCATAGGACGCGCGACGGGCGTCGGGGACATGCGCACTGATGGCATCGGCCGCGCTGGGGTATTCGTGGAGCGACGACACCAACGCCACCAGCGTCCGTGACTTGAGGAATACCAGTCGCCGGTTTCCGTAGTGATAGGCCAGAGCGCCGAAAGCCTCGTCGCGCAGCGCCACCTGGGGATTGAGCCGGTACGCCCTGTCCGCTGCGAACGCGGCACCCGTCCGCCCGCGCGTCCGTCACGCTCAATAGACGCCGCACATCCCGTCGATGGAGACCTCTTCCACCAGGAGTTCGTCGATGTCCTCCTCGGACACCTCTTCGACGTCGTGTGCGTCCTGGGTGTCCTGGTCCTCAGCGAGCATCCCGACCTCCTCTGGGCACCGGCCCAGCCTATCCCGGGCCCCGGACTGTCAGAATTGGACCGTGTCCGGCCTCAGCGCAGTCCACTCCCCAGCTCCACTGCGGCCCGCGCCGCCATCGGAGTCCACGCCACTGCCTGGCACGTTCGCCCTGTCCGAAGACGCCTCGACTGAGGAGTTCGACGACGGCACGGTCCTCTTGGGAGGGAGCCCACTCCGGTTGTTCCGTGTGACCCCACGGGGTCGTGATCTCGTGGCGCGGTGGCGATCCGGCACGGTGGTCGGTCAGGGTGCGCCGGCACGGCGCTTGGCGCGACGGTTCGTATCGGCAGGCGTGTTCTCGCCCGAGCCACTCGCCGCGGGCTTCGGGCCCGACGACGTCACGATCGTCGTGCCCGTGCGCGATCGCGCGGCGCAGCTGACACGTCTGTTGGATGCGCTGACCGGCATGTCCTGCATCGTCGTGGACGACGGGTCCGCCGACGCCGGTGCCAGCAAGGAGACCGCCGAGCGCCATGGGGCGCGTTTCGTCGGACTGGCCGTCAACGCAGGACCGTCGGCAGCACGGAACGCCGGGCTGGCCCTGGTCGGCACCTCGCTGGTCGCCTTCGTCGACTCGGACTGCATCCCGACCGACGGGTGGCTCGGACCGCTCCTCGGCCACTTCGACGACCCGCTGGTGGCCGCCGTCGCACCCCGCATCGTCAGCGCCCCGGCGCAGCGAAGCACCCTGACCTGCTACGAGCGCGTCCGTCCCACACTCGACCAGGGCACCAGGCCAGGACCCGTGCGTCGGGGCAGCCGGATCTCCTACGTCCCGAGCGCGGCCCTCGTCGTCCGTGCCGACCTCGCCACGGGGCCCGACCTCTTCGATGTGACGCTGCGCGGCGGCGAGGACGTCGACCTCGTCTGGCGTATCACCGAAGCCGGATGGAACGTGCGCTACGAGCCTGCGAGCGTCGTCACCCACGACGGCCCGCATGACCTGATGTCGTTCTTGTCGCGTCGCGCCTTCTACGGGTCGACGGCTGGGCCCCTGTCACGACGACACCCTGGCGACGTTCCCCCAGTTGAGGTATCGGGGTGGTCGTTGGCCGTCTGGGCCTTTGCGCTGGCGGGCCGCCCCACACTCGCGCTGACGACACTCGAGGCCTCCGTCGCCGTGCTGGCCGGACGTCTGACCGGACTCGTACGAGACCCCGTCGCGATCGCCACCCGCATCGCCGGGGGTGGGACGGCCCGAGCCGCGCTGCCCGCGCTCGGTGGCGTCGCCCGGGCGTGGTCTCCGGCGCTCGTCGCCGGTCTGGCCTTTCGGCGCACGCGCCGGGCCGCTGCCCTTGCGCTGCTCCTCCCGGCCCTCAACGACTGGGTCGCGCACAGAAACGCACTCGACCCGGCCCGGTACGCCGCGCTCCATGTCCTCGACGACATCGCGTACGGCGCTGGTGTCTGGGTCGGGTGCGCGCGCGTACGGACGCTGGCACCGCTCGTGCCACGCATCGTGTGGCGGTCGAGGACGTGGTCCTCCATCACGCTGCGTCAGAGTCTCGGCGACAGGCCTGCCCCGGAGTCACCGCGACGAGCATCACGGCCGCGTCACCCCCGCACCCCCTTGGTGTAGCGACTCGCTCCCTCGTGGTGCTGCCAGTCGGAGGCCTCCCAGAAGCGCACCGCTCCAGAGTTCGCCCCCATGACGATCGCATGCAGCCGCTGCGCCCCGAGCTGGGCGAGGCGCAATTCAGCTTCGAGCAACAAGGCGCGACCCAGTCCGGCACGCCGGTGCTCCTCGGCCACGGCGAGCCGGTAGACCGAGCCGCGCCAGCCGTCCCATGCCGCCACCACCGAGCCCACGATCTCGCCGTCGGACTCGGCCACGATGAGCGCGCCCGGGTCGCGTGCGAGGAGGACCGCCACCGCCTCGCGCGAATCCGTCGAAGTCGGCTCGGCCGAGTCCTGCCAGAGGGCGAGCACGTCGGGAATGTCGGCCTCGGTCGCCGCGCGCATGCTCATGCCCATCGACGCATGTTAGGAAACCGCAAAGGCTGCCCGAAAGGGCGTTCAGTCCTGACGGCGCGCTTTCCACACGTCGGCTCGGTAGCCCACGTCGACGGTGGCATCGCCGTCGACACCGAGCATGTCGCGCAGCGCTCGCCGCGCTGCGTCCAAGAGCCGCGCTCGCGCATCCTCTTCCATGAGGATCACCCAACTGAAGGTGCCGAGCAGCCCTACCAACTCGTCAGCGTTGAGCGCCACCTCCCACTTCAGCACCGTGTGCTCGGCTTGGTGGAAGGGGACGCCCGGTGGGATCTCCAGAGAAGGGGTCGTCGCGATCGGGTCGTTGACCGCCGCGGACAGCTCCACGCGCGACTGGTCGTCGAGCGCGGACGCGCCACCACCGTCCCCGCCGCTCGCACCACTCAACAGCCGCTGCGCTTGCGCGATGAATGCCGCGTCGCGATCGGGCCCCGACCAGAGCGCCCCGAGGACTCCGCCCGGGACGAGCACACGACCGACTTCGCGCAAGGCCGGGACGGGGTCGACCCAGTGCCACGACGAGGACGCGATCACGGCGTCCGCGCTCGCATCGGGCAGCGGCATCGACTCGCCACGACCCTCGACCGCGCGCACGCCGGGCACCGTCTCGGTCAGGACGGCACGCATCCGCGCATCGGGCTCCACGGCGATGACCAGGTCGGCCCGCTCGACCAGCAATCGCGAGAGGGCTCCGGTTCCCGCGCCGAGGTCCACCACGGTGCGGGGGCGCTCGGGCAGGATCCACTCGACCGCCTCGAGCGGAGGACCGGGCCGGTAACGCTCGTAGTGCGCGGCCACGCCACCAAAGCTGGCGGCGCGCTTGGCCTTCTCCTCGGCGGACAGCGGGGCGGGCTGGGTCTCGGCCACCCGACGACCCTAACAACGGTCCTCGGCGGAAGCACTCGAGCCCACCGTGCGTGAGGACGCCTAAAGTCTCCCGGTTGCCGATGCCCGGTGTCGCAGGTTGGATCGGGCAGGGCATCACGAGAGGGTCGCTATGGCAAACAAATGGTTCGAAACGGTGGCCGAGGCGCAACGGCGGGCCAAGCGGCGGCTGCCGAAGTCGGTCTACGGCGCGCTCATCGCAGGCTCCGAGCGGGGTATCACCGTCGAGGACAACGTCCACGCATTCGCCGAGCTGGGCTTCGCGCCGCACGTCGCCGGGCTGGCGGACAGCCGGGACCTCGTCACCAAGGTCATGGGCCAGGAGGTCTCGTTCCCGGTGCTCATCTCGCCGACCGGCGTGCAGGCCGTCCACCCGGAGGGAGAGGTCGCGGTCGCGCGGGCCGCCGCCGCGCGCGGCACTGCGATGGGTCTCAGCTCCTTCGCCAGCAAGCCGATCGAAGAGGTTGTTGCTGCCTGCCCCCAGACGTTCTTCCAGGTCTACTGGATCGGCACGCGGGACCAGATGCTCGCCCGGATCGAGCGGGCGCGGGCGGCCGGTGCGGTCGGGGTCATCGCCACCCTCGACTGGTCGTTCTCACACGGGCGCGACTGGGGCAGCCCTGCCATCCCCGAGAGGATGAACGTGCGCACCATGCTGCGCTACGCCCCCGAGGCTCTGGCGCACCCGCGTTGGTTCCTCTCCTTCGCTCGCACCGGAAAGGCTCCGGATCTCACGACCCCGAACATGGTCCCCAAGGGACAGGCGGGCCCGACGTTCTTCGGTGCCTACGGAGAATGGATGCAGACCCCCCCGCCGAGCTGGGAGGACGTGGCCTGGCTCCGAGAGCAATGGGGCGGGCCGTTCATGCTCAAGGGCGTGACCCGCGTCGACGACGCCAGAGCGCGCGGTCGACGCCGGCGTGAGCGCCATCTCGGTCTCGAACCACGGCGGCAACAATCTCGACGGCACGCCTGCGACCATCCGCACCCTGCCGGCGGTCGCGGACGCAGTGGGCGATCAGATCGAGGTGCTCCTCGACGGCGGCATCCGGCGCGGCAGTGACGTGGTCAAGGCGGTCGCCCTGGGCGCCAAGGCGGTCATGATCGGCCGCGCCTATCTCTGGGGGCTCGCCGCCAACGGTCAGGCCGGCGTGGAGAACGTGCTCGACATCATGCGGGGCGGCATCGAGTCTGCGCTCCTCGGCCTGGGTCACGCCTCCATCCACCAGCTGTCCCGGGACGACCTCGTGATTCCCGACGGGTTCAGCCGCCACCTCGGCGGCTGAACCGCCGGCTCACTCGTCGAACTTCACCACTCCGCGGATGATCGTGCCGGCCGCCTGGTCGTCATAGCCCTGCTGGACCTGGTCAAGCGTGTACTCCTGCGTGATCAACTCGTCGATCAGCAGCTGGCCGTTGTCGTAGAGATTGAGCAGGTTGGGCACCTGCACCCGCGGGCTCTGCGACCCGAAGACCGTGCCCAAGACGGCCTGGTTGAACATGGCCAGGTTGAACAGGTTCAGCTGCACGTCCATCTGCGAGAACGGTGCGATAGCGGTCACCACGATGCGGGCGTCCTTGGACCCGCACGAGCAGGCGGCAGCGATCATGTCGCCGCGCAGCGTGCCGGGGGTGAGGATGACGGCGTCGGCGTTGCGCCCTTGCGTGAGCTCGGGGAGCATGAACTGTGCGTCGAGGAGGGACGGTGCCGTGTGGGTGGCACCGAACTCCTTGGCCCGTTCGAGCTTGTAGGGCACCGGGTCAACGGCGATGATGTGGCGCGCACCGGCGATGCGCGCGCCCTGAATCGCACCCGAGCCCACGCCGCCGCAGCCGGCCACCACCACGGTCTCGCCTGGCTTGACCTTGGCCCGGTCGACCACGGAACCGAACCCGGTGGAGATTCCGCAACTGATCAGCGCGGCCGCCTTCATGTTGTGCCACGGTTCGATGCGGACCAAGGAGTTCTCGTGCACGACCATCTCGTCCGCGAACGTGCCCAGCTGTGCCATGCGGTTCACCGGCTCGCCACCGAGGTGGTAGCGGTACGTGCCGTCGCTGATCATCGGACCGGCCAGCGTTGCCATACCCAGGTCGCACAGGTTCTGGCGGCCCGAGGCACACCAGAAGCAGGTGCCGCACGAGGGGATGAAGGAGACGGCGACGTGATCGCCCTCGACAACCTGGGTGACGTTGGTACCGGCCTCGGTCACGATGCCCGAACCCTCGTGTCCACCGACGACAGGGAACATCGACTTCACGCCCATCAACTCGAGCACTTCGGGTGGCGCGGCTGATGTCACCCGTCCGCAGGTGCTCGTCGGAGTGGCACATGCCGGCCCAGACCATCTTCACCCGGACCTCGCGGTTCTTCGGGGGGTCGAGCTCGATCTCCTCTGTCTTCCACGGCTCGTTGAGCCCGCTGCACACCGCCGCACGCGTCGTCGACATGGTCAATCCCTCCCTGAGGTTGGCGCGAACCCAATTGGTCGTGGGTTCGGTGTCGTGGACTCAGTATCGTCCGCCTCCAAAGGCGGGACAACCGGACGGACGGCGGATGGCCCGAGAACGATCGCCTGCGGCGTGGCGAGCGGGCCGTCTCACCCACGGCGGTAGTGTGCGCGCCGTGGCTGTGCCCGCTGTCTTCGCCGAGGTGGCAGCCCGGGTGCGCAATTGGGGGCGGTGGGGTCCCGACGACGAGATCGGCACCCTCAACCTGGTCGACGACGCGGCCCGCCGCCGAGCCGCGGCGTCAGTCCGGTCCGGCCGGGCGTACGCGCTCGGCCTCCCCCTCTCGGAGGCCGAGGGGATCCAGGCCGGGTTCGTGGAGGGTCGGATCAACCCGAACCGCACCATGACCCAGATCAACAACCCACTCAGCCCCGACCCCGAGTGGATCTGTTCGAGCGAGGACGTGTTCACCATGGCCACCCAGTGCGCGACGCATTGGGACGCGCTGGCCCACGTCAGCTACGGCGGGGTGATCTACAACGGCTACCCGGCGTCGTCTGTGACAGCAGACGGCGCGGCACGCGGTGGCATCCACCGCCTCGGCGCCGTCGTCAGCCGGGGCGTGCTGCTCGACGTGGCCCGCGCGCTCGGACGTGACGTGCTGGAGCCCGGCTATCCGATCATGCCGGCCGACCTCGATGCCGCAGCCGAGTTGGCCGGAGTCTCCCCCGAGTCCGGCGACATCGTCTTGGTGCGGACGGGCCAGATGGTGCATCTTGCACCCGAGTCCCGCGACCTGGTCGCCTACACCTGGCCGTCGCCCGGGCTCACGATCGAAACGGCCGAGTGGTTCCGCGCCCACGACACGGCGGCTGTGGCCACCGACACGCTTCCCTTCGAGGTCTTCCCGTGCCAACACGAAGAGGCCTACCTGCCCGTGCACCTCTTGCACCTGGTGGAGATGGGCCTGACCCAGGGACAGAACTGGGTACTCGACGCGTTGGCCGAGGACTGCGCGGACGACGGCCGCTACACCTTCCTGCTCGACGCCACGCCTTTGCCGCTCACCGCTGGTCTCGGCACGCCACTCAACCCCGTCGCGCTCAGGTAGCCCCGTTGCGCCGGCGTACGGTGGCCCCTCCCAGCACGGGGCCCGTGCGCGGCCGGGCCGCCTCACGAGTGGGAACCTCGGCCTCGGGCGCCGGCCGGCCGGTCACCGCCCAATGGAGCATCCGGGCTTGCGTGTCGATGAGGTTGCGGGTTCGGATGCCCCAGAACTCGAAGCCATAGCGGTGGGCCGACACACTCGCGAACATCGCCACCAGCGTCCCCGCTACCGCCATGGGGTCCGCACCTGCCGGCGAGGATGTCGCCGCGCCTGGACCGGCCTCGAGTGAGGGTGAGGCGGTCGTGATCACCTGAGCCAGCGCGACGGTCACTGCGTTCAGCGCGCGGACCCTGATGCCGCGCAGCTCGCGCGTCACCCTCTTCGGTGGCCAGGTCAACGACCCGGAACACAGCGCGGTTGTCCTCCCAGTACGAGAGGAAGCCTTGCGTGACGGCCAGCGCGGTGCTCCAGCTCCCCTCCTTGGACCAGTCGCCGCCCACCAGGTCGGCCAACTGCGCCGCCTCGTCGACCATGCCTTCGGCCAGCACCTGGATCGCCTGCTCGACGTTTCCGAAGTACTGATAGAAGGTCGCCGGTGACGTCCGGGCCGCTCGGGCGATGTCGGTGACCTTCACCGAGCGCCACGAGGTGGTGCTCAGCAGCTCCACCGTGGCGTCGAGGAGGCGCTGGCGGGTCTGGCGCCCGCGCTCGCCGGGAACCCGGCCGTCGGTGGTCGCCACGTCCTCGGCATAATCCGTCGAGCGGCACCACGGCAGCCTCTCCCCGCGAACGCTGGCCCACCATGGAGGGCCAGCGTAGTGGCCCCGTTCCAGAAGGCCCAGGTGACGGTGCGGATACGCTGTCTGGGATGGAGCAGACGGTGACCCGCCCGCTCACCCGCGCGCAACAGGCCCGGCGCCAGCGCGTCATCGACGCCGCCATGGCGTTGGGCCTCGAGGGCGGCTACGAGGCGGTGCAGATGCGGGACGTCGCGGCACGGGCCGACGTCGCCATGGGGACGGTGTACCGCTACTTCACGAGCAAGGATCATCTGCTGGCGGCCACCCTCGTGCACTGGGTCGAGATGCTCGACACCCGCATCGGGCAGCACCCGCCCCGCGGCGACCATCCCGCCGAGCGCGTCCTCGACGTCCTCGATCGCGCGCTGCGGGCCATGGGCCGCCAGCCCAAGCTCGTCGCCGCCGTGTTCACGTCGCTCTCGTCGCCCGACCCCGCCGCAGTCGGCTGCCAGCAGCAGATCACGCTGCTGATGGAGGGGATCATCTCCCGCGCCATGGGCGAGCCTGTCGTGCCCGACATGTCCGACCGGGCCCGCATGATCGGGCACGTCTGGTACTCCGCGCTGGTCGGATGGATCAACGGCTGGTCCACCATGGCCCGCGTCTACGACGAGTTGGCCGTGTCCGTGCGCTTGTTGCTCCCCGACGAGCTCATCGAGCGCACGACCGCTTGACCACACCCCTCACACCCCCGTGACGCGACCTCGGCGGCACGACACGTCCGCGCTAGGGTCGCCCGGATGACCGCCGGTGCCTCCCCCCTCCGCGGCCTCCCCATCGAGTTCAACGGGCTGTCCAAGCACTTCGGCACCGTGCGTGCCGTGGACAACTTGTCGTTCAGCGTCGAGCCCGGACGCGTGACCGGCTTTCTCGGACCGAACGGGTCGGGAAAGACGACAACGTTGCGCATGCTGCTCGGCCTCGTGCACCCGAGCGCAGGCACCGCCACCATCGGGGGGCGCGCCTACCAGGATCTCGAGAACCCCACGAGGACAGTCGGGGCCGTGCTCGAAGCGACGAGCTTCCACCCGGCGCGCCGGGCCCGTACCCACTTGCGCATGGCCGCGGCGGGCGGGCGGCAACGATGAGAAGCGAGTAGACGAAGTCCTCGATCTGGTGGGTCTCGGTGCGGACGCCAAGCGAAAAGTGGGCGGTTTCTCCATGGGCATGCGCCAACGCCTCGAGCTGGCCACCGCGCTCGTCGGCGACCCCGACGTCCTCATCCTCGACGAGCCCTCCAACGGCCTCGACCCCCAGGGCATCGCCTGGCTGCGCGACTTCATGCGCTACCTGGCCGGCGAAGGTCGCACCGTGCTGGTCTCGTCGCATCTGTTGGCGGAGATGGCACAGACCATCGACGACGCCGTGATCGTGTCGTTCGGCGAGCTCAAGGCCAAGGGCACGCTCGAGGAGATCACGGCGGGCATGACGTCCATTTCCATGCGGGCTCGCACGCCCGAAGTCGACCGCCTCTGCGCTGTTCTCAAGGATGCGCACGTCGCGTTCCGGCGACTGAGCCACGAAGAGGTGGCGATGGACGGCGTGACCCCCCAGCAGGTCGGCCCCCTCCTGGCCTCGAACCAGATCGTCCTCTACGAGCTGACCCAGGAGGGCGCGGACCTCGAAAGCGTGTTCCTCTCCCTCACCGCCGGTCTCGGGTTCGGCGAGGTGGCGCCGGCCACATGACCAACGCCATTCGAGCCGAGCTGATCAAGATGCGATCCATGCCGGGCGTCTGGGTGGCCTTCGGGCTGGGCTTTCCCCTCGCGGCACTCATCTGCCTGGCCGTTTTGGCCAGCGCTGGCGGCTTCCCCGGACACACCTTCTATTACGTACAGACGCTGAAACAGCGGCGCGAGCTGCTCGGCGCGGGATATTTCGGCATCGAGGTGCTGGCCCCGATCATCGGCGTCCTGTGCGTCACCGGCGAGTACCGCCACAAGACCATGACCACGACCTTCGTCCTCCGCCCGGTCCGCACACAGGTGCTGACCGCCAAGGTCGTCGTCACGGCGCTGTGGTCGATCCTCCTCGCGCTGTTGACGCTCGTGGCCGTCGCCATCGTCGGCCTGCCGTGGAACGCGGCGCTCGGCGGCGCCACGTCACAGGTCACCGACCAGGTCGGGGCGGTGGTACCCGGATTGCTGGGCTCGGCCGTGCTGCTCGGGCTTTTCGGCCTCGGTTTCGGCACGCTCGTCAAGAACCAGATCGCCGCGATCTTGCTCACGATCGGAGGCACGCTCATCCTCGAGAGCATCCTGATCGCGTTGGCCAGGGCGATCTTCCACTACAACCTCAACTGGCTCCCCAACGCGGCTGGCGCAGCCCTGGCCGGCGACATCGCGCGCGGGTTCGGGGGTGGCGGCCGCGGCGCGGGCTTCCACCTCCTGACATGGTGGCAGGGCGGCCTCGTCATGCTCGCGTGGGGGCTCATCCCCCTCACTCTCGGTTACTTCACGACGTTCCGCCGCGACGTGACATGACGCGGCACGGCCGGCGCACCGGCATGGTCGCCTAGCGGCGCAGCACCGTCCCGGGCCGCGCCGCCAGCCCTTCTTCAAAGGGCGCACCGTCGACACGGATCGGCACACCGTTCACGAGCGTGTGCGTCATGCCGACCGGCGCATCCGCGGTCAGCCGCTCACCGTCGGCCGGGAAGTCGCGCAGGCGCCGCAGCGGCCCCGGGGCCACCGTTTCGGGGTCGAAGACGCAGAGGTCGGCCGCCTTGCCCACCTCGATGGTGCCTCGCTCGACCATGCCGTAGACCGCGGCCGGCTCGCCGGTCAGCTTGTGGATGGCGCGCTCGAGGGGCATCACACCCTTGTCGCGCACCCAGTTCCCGAGGAGGTCGGTGGAGAAGCAGGCGTCGCAGAGCTGCGAGACGTGCGCGCCCGAGTCAGCCAGGCCCAGGAGCACGTTGTCGCGCGGCAGCAACCACGCGATGGCCTCGGGATCGTCGTTGGCCAGCACCGACCAGAAGCGTGACTCGAGGTTGTCGTCGAGCGAGACGTCGAGCATCACGTCGAGCGGGGTGCAGCCCCGCTCCTCGGCCAACGTCATGACCGGACGGTCCGCCAGGTCCGGGTGCGAACGCGACTCGGCCACCGAGATGGCCGCCCAGTTGAGCGGGAAGCCACCCGCCCTGCCGCTGACGTCCTCCCAGGCCGTCGCGCGCCATGCCGGGTCCCGGTACGCGGCCAACCGCTCGTCCTTGGACTTACCCATGAGTGCCGCGAAGGTCGGGCGCATGTTCAAGGTGAAGGGCTCGGACAGGTTCATCTGGAACACCAAGGGCCGGCATGACACCTGGGGCCACACCTCGACCCCATCGGCCCAGGCGGCGTCGTGCTCCGCGACAACCTTTTCGTGGTACGGGTAACCCTTGACGGTGAGCAGCGCCGTCCAGGTGAACGGCCGCCCGATCTCGCGCTGGAGCTTGAACACCTCCTCGTTGGGGAACACGCCGCCAGGGAGCAGGGCGACGACGCCGCGGCCGCTCTGCTTGACCGGTTCGAGCAGAGCACGCAGCTCGGCCAGGTCGGCGACCCGCGACGGCACCGGGCGCCCACTGTCCCCGTTGTGGGTCGGCGACGCGCTCGAGGCGAACCCGGCCGCACCGCCGGCCATGGCGTCGGCCACGACCCCCTGCATCCGCGCGATCTCCTCAGGTGTGGCGGGACGCTCGTACGCGTCCTCCCCCATCACGTAGAGCCGCACCGCCGTGTGGCCGACGTAGCAGCCGAAGTTGAGCGCCGCGCCGCGCGTCTGCACCGCGTCGAGGTACTGCGGGAACGTCTCGAAGTCGCCCCAGGGCACGCCGACGGACAAGGTGTCGAAGCTCATGTCCTCGACGTGCTGGAGCGTGCGCGCCAGGAGTGACACGGCCTCGGGCCGGATCGGTGCGATGGAGAAGCCGCAATTTCCCGCGATCACCGTCGTGACGCCGTGGAAGGACGAGGGGGTCAGGTCAGGGTCCCAGAACACCTGGGCGTCGTAGTGGGTGTGGATGTCGATGAAGCCCGGACTGACGACCTGCCCGCTGGCGTCGAGCACGCGGTCGCCTTCGAGACCGGTGCCGATGTCGCTGATCCTTCCCCCGGTGACGGCGACGTCGCCCCGTTTGCCCTTGGCCCCGGTCCCGTCGACGACGGTGCCTCCCTGGATGACGATGTCAGCTCGCATACATCCATCGTCGCAGGCCCGCGGGACCCGTGCACGCCGCTGCGCGGCGGCCCAGGCCGCCGTCGGATACCGTGGATTTGCAGGGCCCAGGCGGTATGCGGGTAGGGG
The DNA here is from genome assembly GCA_963725895.1 of uncultured Acidimicrobiaceae bacterium. GTDB lineage: Bacteria > Actinomycetota > Acidimicrobiia > Acidimicrobiales > RAAP-2 > Bog-473. The sequence goes on from CAVSAJ010000001.1 coordinate 2,231,060, forward strand.
AAAGAACGCGCCAGGTCGGCGCGGGACGGGAGAACGCATGGCGGTTCGTATTTTCAGGTCCAAGGCAGCGCCCCAGCCCGACGACTCGCTGCAGATCTCGGGTGCCATCGTCGCCCCATCCGACGGCCCCTCGCCGGTCGAGCTCGTCGACGCCGGCCACGCCGCCCACGGCCTCGGCGTGGTGCGGGACCAATACGAGCGCAAGATCCGCAAGACCCCGACCATCCGCATGGTCCCGAGCTCGATGATGGTCGAGGGTCGCCGCCTGCGTTTCGCCGTCTCCGACAACGTGGACGCCTACGGGCCCGACGGCCCCGGCACGCCGCCCGTGTGGGCGGTGAGCATCCACGGCTACTTTGCCGGAGGCGGCATGTACTGGCGTGAGAGCGCCCGACTGGCGGAGCAGCTCGGGTGGCGCGTGATCAACCCCAGCCTGCCCGGGTTCGGGGGCAGCGACCCGCTCGAGTGGCAGGACGTCTCGATGGAGAGCCTGGCCAACCAGGTGATGGCCATCGCACACAAGGTCGACGCGGGACCGGTCGTCCTGCTGGGGCACTCCATGGGTGGCGCCGTCGCCGTGCAGTTCGCGCACGACCACCCGCGCCGCACGCTGGGCGTGATCTACCGCGACGGCGTGAGCACGCCGGCGTGGAAAGACCGCACCGGGATCATCCCGACCCTGCTCTCGCCGGTGCTCCCCGACGTCGCACCCATGGTGGACATGCTCGCCGCGGTCATCTTCGACCTGCCCGACCTGGCCATCGGGCGCATGTACTCGACGGTGCGCGCCGTCCTGCCCGACATGCGCCAGAACATCCGGACAGTGGCCCAGACCATGCCGGTTGGGAGCATGCTGATGAGCGTCGACCAGCGCAGCGAGGTACGGCACCTGGTGGCGCAGCAGATCCCGATCCTCAACGAGTGGGGGTGCTTCGACCGCATCACACCTGGACGCACCGCGCTGGAGTTCGCCTCCATCGCGCGCGCACCGGTGCTCTGGGTGCCCGGCGGGCACAGCTGGATGCTGGCACGCCCGCAGGGCCAAGCCGACATCCTCACGCATCTCGTCCGCGGCCAGGAGTTCATCGCGTCGGTCGAGGCCCGTTGGCGCCAGCTCACCCCGCGCGAGTACGCGTTGCGCGCCGTGAACTGAGCACCGGATGCCGCGGGCCAGCCGCGCCCTCCGGCCGTACGGCGGCGGTGCCGCGCCATGATCGACAAGGTCCTCCAGCCGCTCCTCTCGCTGCACGGCTGGGAGGCTTACTTGTTGGTGGGCGCACTGGTCTTTGCCGAAGCGTCGATCATGCTCGGCTTCGTGTTCCCCGGTGAGACGGCGGCCATCCTCGGTGGCGTGCTCGCGTCCAAGGGCGGCGTGTCACTCACGGGCATCTGCGTCACGGTGATCCTGTGCGCCATCGCCGGTGACTCGGTCGGCTACTTCGTCGGCGACAAGTGGGGGCCCGCCCTGGTGCGGCTCGGGCCGCTGAAAAAACGCCAGCGAGGGATCGATACCGCGCTCGAGCAGCTGCGCCGCCGCGGCGCCGCCGCGGTATTCGTCGGACGCTTCTCGGCCTTCTTGCGCGCCGTCATCCCCGGCCTGGCCGGCCTGTCGAAGATGCGTTACAGCATCTTCCTTCCCGCCAACGCGCTGGGCGCCCTCTGCTGGGGCCTCCTCTACGTCCTCCTCGGGTACTTCGTGGGCCAGAGCGTCGAAAAGGCCACGGGCATCGCGTCGGACATCCTGCTCGGCCTCATCCTCGTCGCCATCGTGATCGCCGTCATCCGCCATCGGCGCAAGGAGAAGCAGTATGAGGGGCCGGCCGAGCCGGGCGCGAAGGACTCTGGCGCGGCGGCCTGACCCGCCATCCGCCCCGCGACCGGCAACCCGCGGACCTGGGCGTCACACCGGGTTCCCCTCAGTGGCTCTCAGCGAGACGGCGCGAGCACCGAGCGGTCGCCCGCCCGCAAGCCGCCGACAACCCGAGCGAACTCCCCCGCGGCGTCGTCGCCCGCGGCGTCTGTGTCCAGCCAGCGCACGTGCGCCGGGTCGGCGCGGTCGAGGCCGTAGAGGCCGAAGCGCGGCTCATAGGAGCCCCACTCGTAGTTGTCGACGAGCGACCAGTGCAGATAGGCGACCACCGGGAGGCCGGCAGCCACGGCGTCGACGACTGCCCCGAGGTGCTCACGCACGTAGCGGGGGCGGTCCATGCCGTCGGCGCGCGGCACGGCGCGGCCGTCGTGCACCCGCGTGGCCATCCCGTTCTCGACGACCCACAGCGGGAGGCCCGGACGCAGGGCGGCCTCGGTGGCGCACCAGGCTTCCAACCGGGCCGGGTCCGGCTCGACGTCCCATCAGCGCGCGGCCCGATCGTCCAGTCGCGACCGCCGGCTGGGGTGCGGCGTCCGGGGACGCGCATGGCGTGGCTCGCCACTGGGTCGTACCAGTCGAAACCGACAGTGTCGATGCCGCGAGGGCGCGCGTCGCGGCGTGGACGGCACTGACGACCCGGCGCGGCGTGTTGCGCCGGGTGTGGCCCCGCAGACGGGCCCATGCGGCACCCCGGCCGGGCTCGCGCACGGTGCCGTAGGGGGACACGGCGGCGAAGAAGCGGCGCACGAGTTGCTCGCCCGCGTGCTGGGCCGGGAAGACGGCATCGTGGAGGGTACGCCTCTCGTCCACGTAGCGGTCGACGTCGGCCGGGTCCACGCCGGCATCGCGCAGTTGCAACAGGTCGAGCAGCATGCGGTCGTGTTCGTAGATCGACGACGAGCTCGTGTTCATCGTCACTTCGGCCTCGGGCTGGAGCTCGCTGACAACGTCGGCCGCCAGGACGTGCGCGGTGAGCAGGTTGTCGAGCGCGCAGTAGGCGTCGGCCACCGCCATGCGGCGGCCCGGCGGACTGGCGCCCTCGATCCAGCCCATCAACATCACGATGTTCGGTTCGTTGATCGTCACCCAGCGCCGGCAGTGGGGCGTCAGTGCCGGGACGATGCGTGCTACGTGGCGTGCGAAGACGTCGGGCGAACCCGGTCGCAGCCAGAACTCCTCTCCCTGCCACCACGGGTGGGTGAAGTGGTGCAACGTGACGATGGGCTCCAGACCACGCGCGGCGCACTGAGAGAGGATCTCGGCGTAGTGCTCGAGCGCGGCGTCGTCGTGGTGGCCTGGTCGGGGCTCGAGCCTCGCCCACTCGACGGACAGCCGGAATGCGTTGCAACCGATGAGCAGCCGCCCGGTCGAGCGCCTCTTCGGGGTGCGCGCCAGAAATCGCACGCGAGACCCGACCGCTCGACGCGCCCGAGGTCCTCCCAGCCGGCCCAGTTGTTGTGGGGCTCGTCGGCCCCGTTGTATCCGCCCTCGATCTGGTAGCCCGACGTCGCCACGCCGATCACAAAGCCCTCCCCGAGGAGGCTCGTCTTCTGAGTCGATGCAGCTGGGCGGCGACGCGGGTGACATGCGTTCAGCTTGGCAGGCCGGGGCTCACGACGCGACGCTCAGAGGTGTCGGCTCAGCGACGACAGGTCAATGGGGCTGGGCCATCGAGCGCATGCGCGACAGGGCGGCCGACACGATGTCGACCTCGTCGCGGGCTTGGCGGACCAGCGCGCGCACCTGCGGCTCGGTGGCTTCGCTGCCGGCACGCAGCGCGGCGGCTTGAACGTCCCTCGATGCGCCGATGAGCTCGGCGACCTGGATCCGCACGGCGTCGGTACGCGCCATTTCACGGGGAAGCCGCCGCTCGTGTCGGAGCAGCCCGTCGAGCTCATCGCCGACGCGTCGCAACGACCTGCACACCGACGGGAGCTCGGCCACGGGCGCGTCGTGCGACGCGGCGTGGTCGACGGCCGCCTCGGCATCTTCGACGGCGACCCACATCCTGCGGCGCACACGCGCAGCTGGGCCGCGACTGAGTTCCTCGGGGGTTGCCTTCGTGCCGTAGCGCTCCCGCCCGGCCGAGACCAGCGCGAGGGTCGCCAGGACGCCCCGAGTGGCCACATGACCTCGGAGGAAGTGCCAGCGACGGCGGACGTAGCGACGGGCGAGCACGAATGCCACCGCCAAGACGAGGAGGACGACAGCACCGGCGATCACAAGGAATTCGAGCACGTGTGCCACGAAGTTCACGTAGCAACTCTACGCGGGCTGGAACCCCGGATCCCGACGGTACCCTTTGCCCATGCGACCGGAGGAACCGGGGGGCACCGAGGCCCCGCCCTCCGCGCCCGCTCCTGCACGTGCCGACGCTGTGGCGTCCGACATCACGTCCGACACGACGCCCGACGCCCTGGGAGGATGGCAGCCCGGCATTCCCTCGGTCCGCGAGCATCTGCCGAGCCTCTTCTTCGGCGCCGCCCTGCCGATCGGCATCTACTTCCTTGTGCGAAGCCACGTCCGGACCGACACCGCGGGACTCATCATCGCCGGCTGCTTCTCGGTCGCCTGGATCGTCATTCAGTTTGTGCGCCAGCGCAGGGTCGATGTCGTCGGTGCGATCGTTCTCGCCGGGTTCGCGGTCGGGGTCCTCAGCTCCACGCTGCTCGGTGGCAACGCCTACGTACTCAAGGTGCGCGACGCGTTCTTCACCGCGCTGTTCGGCGTGGCGTGCATCGTCACGATCTTCACGCACGACCGGCCCGCCATCTTCTACGTCGGCCGCTATCTCTCCGCTGGCACCGACCCTGAAAAGGTGTCCGCCTTCGACCACTTGCACGAGGTGCCGATCGGCCGTCACACGTTCCGCGTCCTCTCGGTCGTGTGGGGCGTCGGACTGGTGGTCGAAGCCTCGACTCGCCTCACGCTGGCCGACATGCTCCCGACCGGCACGTTTCTCGCGGTCTCGCCCTTCATCACCGCAAGCGTCATCGGCAGCCTCTTCGCCTTTACCGCGGTGTACAGCAAGCGGGCTCAGACGACTGCAGCAGCCATGCTTGCCGACATGGCCGCCGATGGAACGGCCGCACCGCCCGCCGACGACAAGGGCACTTCTCAGATTCCCTTCGCCTGATCCGCAGCTCTATCCTCGGCGTCCGGGCCGGCGCCGGTCGGCGGCGGGGGCCAGCGAAGGGAGCACCATGGCTGACGAAGTGCTGCGGGAGCGCCGCGGGAACGTCGAGATCCTCACCATCAACCGGCCCGAAGCACGCAACGCCATCAACGGGGCAGTGAGCACCGCGATGTCCGGCATCATGGACGAGCTGGCCGACGACGCCGAGTGCTGGGTCGTGGTGATCACCGGCAGTGGCGACAAGGCCTTCAGCGCCGGCATGGACCTGAAGGCGTTCAGCAGCGGCGAGGGCGGCAGCATCATCGGCGCCCGCGGCGGCTTCGCCGGTCTCACCCAGCGCGACTTTCCCAAGCCGATCATCGCCGCCGTGAACGGCTCCGCGCTGGCCGGCGGTTTCGAAATCATGCTCTCGTGCGACCTCGTCGTGGCCGCCGAGCACGCCACCTTCGGCATCCCCGAGGCCAAGAGGGGTCTCGTCGCCGGAGCGGGCGGCCTCATCCGCATGCCCAAGCGCCTGCCCATGGCCGTGGCGCTCGAGCTCGCCATGACGGGGGACACAATCGACGCCGAGCGCGCCTTCGCGCTCGGACTGGTCAACAAGGTCGTGCCGCGCGAGCGCCTTGCTCGCCGAGGCCATCGCGCCTGGCCGAGCGGATCGCTGCCAACGCGCCCCTCGCCGTGCGCTACTCCAAGAGCGTCATGAAGCGCGCCGCCGAGGTCCCCGAGACCGAAGGCTGGAAGATCAACGCCGAGGCGGTCAGCGTCGTCTTCTCCTCGGCCGACGCCATGGAGGGGCCGATCGCCTTCGCAGAGAAGCGCGCGCCGAACTGGCAGGGCAAGTAGCCGGGCACGTCGCATCGTGCTCGCCCCGGCGCTCGACACCGTCCGGCTCACCCTCCACGTCCTCGCCGCCACCGTGTGGGTGGGAGGCCAGATCGTGATGATGGGCCTCGTCGGGCCGGCCCGCGCGGCTGGGGGGCGATGCGTCCAAGACCCTGGCCCGCGCGTTCGCCCGCATGGCCTGGCCGGCCTACGTGGTTCTCGTCGTGACCGGCATCTGGAACGTCTCGACCTTCACGTGGTCTGCGCAGAGCTCGGCCTGGAAGGCGGTCCTGATGGCCAAGATCGTCGTCGTCCTCTTGGCCGGGCTCGGCGCGTTCTTGCACCAACGGGCGACGACAAGGGGCCAGCTCGCCTTCTGGGGATCGGTGGCCGGCACCGCCAGTGTGGCGGCGCTGGTCATGGGCATCTTGCTGGCGGGTTGAATCCAAGGAGTGGGCTGACTCCGAACACCTCAGGCGATACCGCGCAGGCTCGCGGAGGGCCTGCGGAGCCGCCGGGTGCGAATGGGTCTAACCTGGGGTTCGTTCACCGCCACGTGGACCCAGGTGAAGGAGAACCCCATGCTCGCTGACATTTTCGGTCCAGACCTGCTCATCGTGGCCATCGTGCTCGTCGTCCTCCTCTTCGGCGGGGCAGCCATCCCCAAGCTGGCCCGCAACCTCGGCTCGGCAAAGAACCAGTTCGAACAAGGCATGAAGGACGGCAAAGCCGAGGGCACCGCGGCCAACGGCACCTCCACCGCGTCGGACACGCCCGCACCATCCGAGGAGAAGTCCCAGGGCGCTTGATTCCGCGGCTCTGCTCGCACGCGCGCCGCGTCGAGAGGGTTCCATGGCCGTCTGACGTCCTGAGGGTCGCCGAGCGACTCTGGAACGGGGAGCTCTCAACCTCGACGTTCCACCCCGTCGACCACATGGGGGGCTTCGTCGAGATCACCGAAGGCGTCGGCTTCTGCCCCTCGTTTGCCAACGTCTCCTCGTTCGCCACCGAGGACGGCTTGCTCCTCGTCGACACCGGGAGCGCGCCACTGGCCAAGGTCGTCCACGACGACATCCGCACGCTGGAGCCCGGCCCGCCTCAACACCGCCGTCTACTCCCACGGGCACATCGACCACGTCTTCGGGGTGCCGGTCTGGGAGGAGGAGGCGGCAGCACAGGGCTGGGCGGCGCCCGAGGTCGTCGCCCACCACGCGCTGCCCGCCCGTTTCGACCGTTACATCTTCACCGCGGGGTACAACACGATCATCAACCGCCGCCAGTTCGGCTTCACCGACCTCGTCTGGCCGACTGAATACCGCTACCCGGACCGCACCTACCAGGACACCTTGGACCTCGTCGGTTGGCGGCGTCGCATTCGCACTGCGCCACGAGAAGGGCGAGACGGACGACCACACGATCACCTGGCAGCCCGACAGGCGGGTGCTGTGCTGTGGGGACCTGTTCATATGGGCCTCGCCCAACGCGGGGAACCCGCAGAAAGTGCAGCGTTACCCACGCGAATGGGCTGACGCCCTGCGGCGCATGCTCGAGCTCGACGCGGAGTTCCTGTTGCCGGGCCATGGGTTCCCAGTGATGGGGGCGGCCCGGGTCCGTCAGGCCCTCACCGACACCGCCGACCTCCTCGACTCGCTGGTCGACCAGACGCTGGCCGTGATGAACGCCGGCGGGCGGCTCGACGACGCCATCCACACGGTCCGGGTGCCCGAGGCACTCGCGGACCGTCCGTTCCTCCAGCCCGTCTACGACGAGCCCGAGTTCATCGTCCACACCGTGTGGCGCCAGTACGGCGGATGGTGGGACGGCAACCCGGCCACCTTGAAGCCCGCCCCCGAGCGTGCGCTTTCGACGGAGCTCGCCGCCCTCGCGGGCGGGGCCCGAGCCCTGGCGGAGCGGGCCCTGCAGCTTCTGGCGGACGCGACGGACGCGCCCGAGTCCGAGTCTGCGCGGGCCGACGGGGCCCTCCGCGTGGCCGGCCACCTCGTCGAGCACGCCTGGCTGGCCGAACCAGACGACGAGGGCGTGCAACAGGCGCGCCAGCAGGTCTTCGCCGCCCGGGCGGCCCGGGCCACCTCGACGATGGCGCGTGGCGTCTTCTCCTGGGCGGCCAACGAGACCGCCGCTCCCGCCGCCGGCGGGTCATCGGGCCACGCGGCACTGACCGGCCGGCTGCCGCGCGACCGACCACCCGCAGGACGTCGCGCAGCGCCGCTGAGCAGGGGCGTCGAGGTCCCGGCGACCCTGCCCCGAATTCCAGTTTTCGGGCGGGGTTCGATAATGTCGGCGACGTGGACTCGACGCTGACCAGCGCCTCCCCCGACACGACGGAAATTCCAGGTCAGAGCCCCAAGAAGCCGCGTCGCCGACTAGCCGTGGCCGCGGTGATCCTCGGAGGGATCCTCCTCAGCGGCTGCCAGCTCCCCACCTTCGGGGCCTACAAGGGCTCCACCACCCAGGCGCGCTCCACCTTCCACCTCTGGCAGGGCTTCTTCATCGCCGGCCTGATCGTGGGCGGCTTCGTCCTCCTGCTCATCATCATCGCCGTGGTGCGCTTCCGGCGCCGTTCCGACGACATCCCCAAGCAGACCCAGAACCACACGTTGGCCGAGATCTTCTACACGGGGATACCGATCCTCACCGTGATCGGGCTCTTCGTCGCCACCGTCATCGTCGAGAACAAAGTGACCGCAGTCGAGCCAAACCCCTACACCGAGGTCCACGTCTACGCCTTCCAGTGGGGCTGGGAGTTCCAGTACAACAACGGCGTCAAGGTGATCGGCCAGACCACCGACGCGCCGACCATGGTCCTGCCGACTGGCGAGACGGTGCGCGTCTACCTGCGCTCCTACGACGTGCTGCACGGCTTCTACGTGCCCGAGTTCAACTTCAGCCGCTACGCCAGCCCGGGCTACTGGACGTCGTTCGACCTCAACGTGTTGCACAACGGCGTGTATCGAGGCCAGTGCACCCAGCTCTGTGGGCTCTATCACTCCTTGATGTTCTTCAACGTCCGTTCCGTCTCCCCGTCGGCCTACCAGAGCTGGCTGCGGGTGACGGGCACCTTCCAGCGAAACCACCCCAACGCCATCGGGCAGTTGCCGTCCGGTGTGCACGCCAACATCAACGGGACCGCGCCGAACTACTCTGGGAATTCAGGGAACTCTGGCAACACAGGGAACACGGGAGGTGACCTCTACGGTGACTGACGTCATCGACCCCGCCAAGACTGGGCTCCAGCTCCCGCAACACGTGCCCACGGACGGCCACGACGCGCACGGGGGCCACGAGGACCACGGCCCCACCGGCATCTTGAAGTGGCTGACCTCGACGGACCACAAGGTCATCGGCATGAGCTACATGATCACGTCGATCGCGATCTTCTACGTCGCGGGGATCATGGCGCTGTTGCTGCGGCTCCAGTTGTCGTCGCCGCACTCGTCCCTGCTCAGCTTCTCTCAGTACAACGCCCTGTTCACCATGCACGGCAGCCTGATGCTGTACCTCTTCGCCGGCCCCTTCGCCTTCGGCGGCCTGGCCAACTACATCGTGCCGCTGCAGATCGGCGCTCCCGACATGGCGTTCCCGCGTCTCAACGCGCTCAGCTACTGGCTCTACCTGACCGGTTCCATCACCATGCTGCTGACCTTCTTCGTGGCGGGCGGCGCCGCGGAGTTCGGCTGGGTGGCCTACGCGCCGCTCTCGAGCGCGACCAGCTCCCCGGGCGCGGGTCCCGACCTCTGGATCATGGCGCTCGTGCTGACGGGCTTCTCCGCCATCTTCACCGGCGTGAACCTGTGCGGCACCATCTTCTACCTGCGCGCGCCCGGCATGACCATGTTCCGCATGCCGATCTTCACCTGGAACATGCTCGTGACCGGCATCTTGATCCTCATCGCCTTCCCGGTGTTGACGGCCGCCCTCGTGATGCTGTTCTGCGACCGTCACTTCAACACCCACATCTTCACGGCGACCGGCTGTCACCTGGTGAACGGCCATGCCATGCAAAGTTGCGGCTCACCGCTGCTGTGGCAAAACCTCTTCTGGTTCTTCGGCCATCCTGAGGTCTACATCCTCGCGTTGCCGTTCTTCGGCATCGTCACCGAGATCCTGCCGGTGTTCTCACGCAAGCCGGTTTTCGGCTACAAGGGCATGGTCTTCGCCACCATGGCCATCGCCGCGCTATCGACCGGGGTGTGGGCGCACCACATGTTCACCACGGGAGCCGTGCTGCTGCCCTTCTTCTCGTTCCTCAGCCTGCTGATCGCCGTGCCCACGGGCATCAAGTTCTTCAACTGGATCGGCACGATGTGGCACGGCCAGATCACCTTCACCACGCCCATGCTCTTCTCTATCGGCTTCCTGTTCGCCTTCCTCATGGGGGGCGTCACCGGCATCATGCTGGCCTCGCCGCCGATCGACTTCGCGACCCATGACACCTACTTCGTCGTGGCCCACTTCCACCAGGTGCTCTTCGGGACGGCGGTGTTCGCCGGCTTCGGCGGGCTCTACTACTGGTATCCCAAGTTCTTCGGTCGCATGCTGCGCGAGAGCCTGGGCAAATGGCACTTCTGGCTCATGTTCATCGGCTTCTGGATCACCTTCATGCCCCAGTACGTGGTCGGTTTGCTCGGCATGCCCCGGCGCGTGGCCTCGTACCCCTCCAACCTGGGCTGGCAGAGCTACAACATCGTCTCGACCGTCGGCGCCTTCATCATCGCGGCCTCCTTCGCCTTCCTCCTGGTGAACTTGGTGGTGTCGTGGCGCAAGCCCGATCCCGGCCGGGAACAACCCGTGGGACGCCCAGACGCTCGAGTGGTTCACCACGTCCCCGCCGCCGCACCACAACTACACACACCTGCCGCCGATCCGCTCCGAGCGGCCGACGTGGGACTACAACCACCCTGACCACTTGGTGGTCCCACACGGAAAGCCGGCGCACACCAACGGGAAGACCAACGGAAAGGTCAGGGCGGGCGTATGAAGGTCGAGTCGCTGTTCTTGCTCTTCCTCGGAGCATTCTTCGGCGGAATCGGCATCTGGTATTGGTTCTGGGGTTACGACGACGGTGGCGGGATCATGCTGCTGGGTGCCACGCTGCTCGGCTTCGTGCCCGGCAGCTACTACTTCTTCTGGCACCGGCGCTTCCACGGTCACAAGTACTTCATCTTCGGCCATATTCCCGCGCCCGGGGAACGGCCGGAAGACCGCAACGACGCCGAGTTGGCGGACGGCGCCGGCACCGTCGACTCGTTCCCTGGCTCCTCAATCTGGCCCTTCGTAATGGGCATGGGCGCATTTGCCACGGTCCTCGCCATGGTCTTCGGCATCTGGCTCATCTTCCTCGGCGTGCCGCTGATCATCACCGCGCTGACCGGCGTCACCGCCGAGAGCCGGCGCGGCGGCAACGTCTGACAGCGCCCTCGGGCTGAACCACAGGGGCCGCCGGTAGCCTGACGTGGTGGCCGCGACCAACGACGAAGGGATCGCGGCGCACACTGGCGCTCTCTCCCGACGACTGGTGGTCCTCATCGCTGTGGCCACCGGGGCCATCGTCGCCAACCTCTACTACGCGCAGCCGCTGCTCCACCAGGTCTCGCGGGCCTTCCACAGCGGCCCCGGCGCGACGTCCGCTGTCATCACGGCCACCCAGGTCGGTTACGCCATCGGTCTCCTGCTCATCGTTCCCCTCGGGGACCTCCATCCGCGGCGCGGCTTGGTGACACGCCTCTTCGGCGTGGCCGCCGTCGCGCTCGTCGCCTGCGCGCTGGCCCCCAGCCTGTGGTTCTTCGCGCTGTGCTCGGTGGCGGTCGGCGTCGCCTCCGTGGCCGGCCAGGTCATGATCCCCTTCGCGGCCGATCTGGCGCCCGAGGAGCGCCGGGGCCGGGTGGTGGCCCGGATCATGACGGGGCTGCTCATGGGGATCCTGCTGGCCCGCACCGTCTCGGGCCTGGTGGCCCAGGCGGCAGGCTGGCGGGCGATCTACTGGCTGTCGGCGGCACTCATGGTCTTCTTCGCCGTCGTGCTCTGGCACGCGCCTCCCGGGCGAGGGTCCCCGGCCGCATCGCAGCTACGGCCACCTCGTCGGCTCCTCGCTCCGGTTGCTCGCAACCGAGCCCGTGCTGCGGCGCCGGGCCTGGCACGGTGCCTGCGCCTTCGCCATGTTCAGCGTGCTGTGGACCACGCTCGCCTTCCTCCTCTCGGGGAGCCCGTACCGCTACTCCAACGCGGTCATCGGGCTGTTCGGGTTGGTGGGCGCCGGCGGCATTGTCGCGGCCAACCTGGCCGGCAAGCTGGCCGACGCCGCCCGCGTCACCCTCACCACGATCGCGTGCGGGTTGGCGCTCATCGGCTCCTTCGCACTGCTGTGGGCCGGGCATACCTCACTCGCCGCGCTCATTGCCGGGATCGTGGTGCTCGACATCGGCACGCAGGGCATGCAGATCACCAACCAGGCTGTGATCTACGCGCTGCGCCCCGACGCGCGCAGCCGGATCAACAGCGCGTACATGGTCTGCTACTTCGTCGGCGGAGCGGTGGGCTCGGTCACGGCAGGCGCCCTCTACGGTGCCCACGGCTGGACCGGCGTGTGCCTGCTCGGTGCTGGCTTCGGGCTGGGGACGCTCGCCATGTCTGTCTACGACCGGCTGCGACCGCCGCGCCTCAGCGACGACGAGCGGGTGGGAGCCCGCGGTGCCGTGTCGCACTCGCGGGCCGCCTGATCACGCCATGCCCAGTGCGGCTCAGGGCTGACTGACGAATCGGACCGGCACGCTCGCCATCTGCGACGGTGGGACCACTGGTATCGGGATGAAATACGCCGTCCCGGTTCCCGAACAAGGGAGGCTGAGCGACGTTGGTACGGGCTTGGACACGTCGTAGCGCTTGAAAATCGGTGTGGTAGTGGTAGAGCCGCTCGCGCTGGCAGGGAGAAGCACGAAGAACGCACCGATCTCTTTGTCGTTGCCGGTGAACCCCAGCGAGCCCGCCGACGTGGGTGGGAAGAGCTCGTGCACAGCCAACGTCTGACCCGGCATCGGGTGACCGGTTTCGCCGGGAGTCACCGCGCCAAAGCACGCCATGCGGATCGTGATCGGGTTCACCGTATTTCCGTCGTGCCCGTTGATCACCCCAGTGAAGTACTGGCTTGGTCCAACCTTGACGGCCGCCCCGGCTGGGAGCGTCACGACGAACACCCCCAGAGCGATCAAGCCCAGAGCACATCCAAATTCGTCCGACGCTCCCCATGCGTGCCACCTCCGAGGTGTTGTCTGGCTTCCAGAATTGACCGACCCCGACCGTTGTTCCAGCAAACTCTTTGTGACGTCAGCTCGGCCAGGAATCACGCCGGATCCCGGACGGTCTCGTCGGCGACCTGCATGATCTTGAGCTGGTTGCCATCGACGTCACGGAAAGTGAACATCGGCGGCACTCCGGGCCAGCGCAACAGCTCGTCGACGTGGACGCCCGCTGACGCGAGCGCCTCGTGGTCCGCTCCGGCGTCGCGGCTCGAGAGCGTGATGCCGGTGTCGGAACCCACTCGGGCACCCGCGACCAGCGCGACCGAAACCGCCGCGCCGGGGGGCGCCACCTGCACCCACCGTCCACCGTCTCGCACCGCCACGTCCAGACGAACATCGAATCCAAGCGTGTCGACGTAAAAGCGGACCGCTTTCTCCTGGTCCGCGACTGGCACCGCCACCGATGTGACGTCGCTGATGCGCGTTAGATGCCGCACTCGTGCAGCTTTCATGTGTCCTCCCTGCTCTCATCTCCACGCTGGACGGTGGGGGTTCGTCTCTTCGTCGCCCGCGGAGGCTCCTCGTCTAGGCGTACATGATCGAACCGGGCGTGGTGAGCAGCTCGCCCGTCTCGAGCCAGGTCTTCAGCCCCGAGAGGATCATCGGCCAGCCGCCGTAGATCTGAGAGTTCGCGCCGTCGCGCATCTGGTCGTGAGTGAGCGTCAGGTGGCACGAGTCCCCCACCTGCTCGATCTCCCACGTCACCCGCGAAGTGCCTTCTGCCGCGCACGTCGTCGTCCCACTCACACTCCATGGTGTGGACGAGCCGTCGCGGCGGGTCGTTCTCGAGGACCTCGCCGCCGCCGAGGTGCACACCGTGCTTCTCGACGTCGAGGCTGATACGCGAGCCCACTGTCCAGTCCGAGTAGGCGGCGCCGCCAAAGTTGTACTTGGCCCGGATCTCGGGGTCGACGATCGCCTGCCACAGCGCTTCCGGCGTCGTCTTGATGAAGATCTCATACACCTTTTCCATCTCTCTCCAACCTCTCTTTGATTTCGCTCAGCCCTGCGACCCAGGGCTCCGCGTACTTGCTGACCCAGCGGTCGTGGATGAGCCGGATCGGAACCGGGTTGAGGAAATGGAGCTTCTCCCGGCCCCGCCGCCGCGTGACGACAAGCCCGGCATCCTCCAACACCTTGAGGTGTTTCATGACGCCGAAGCGGGACATGGAGAACCGCTCCTCCAACATGCCCAGGGTCTGGCCGTCCTCTTGGAAGAGCTCATCGAGCAAGCTCCGCCTCGTGGGGTCGGCCAGGGCCTTGAACACCTCATCCACCCGTTCAGGATATGTGACCTTTCGGTCACATGTCAACAGGCGGCCAGGAGGGGACGGCAGGCGGGGACGGCAGGCGACTCACCGACCCAGTCTTTCGTCGAGAACCCCGTGCCGGCTACCGCACCGTGACGCCGCGTCTGGTGGTCGCGGACGTCGCCGGCCTGGTCGAGTTCTTCCGCCAGGGTCTTCGGCGCGACCGGCGAGATGGAGCCGGGGAGGCCGGTGGACCTGCATCTGGGGGACTCGGTCGTCATGGTCTCCTCGAGCGACGAGCGCGACGCCCCGTACGGCGACCGCCGGGCCATGGTGCGCGACCCCTTCGGCAACATCCTCCAGATCGCGCACCCGCTGGACGTCTGACCCGCGGCCTTATTCACGTCCATGCATAATCATGCGGCCGGAGCGGCCCGCCAGGGACCAATTCGGGGTGTATTGGCGCGCGTATACACCCCGAATCATCCCTCGACGGAAGCCACGGACTGCATACTCATGCAGGAGGACTGCATAGAGCTCTCGAGGTCGCAGCGGTCTGCGGGGCCCGACTTAAGAGGGTCAGAACCGGCGCGCCAACCGCGTCGTGACGGGGGCGGCGAGCCAGCCAGTGCAGACCGGCCTGGTCCTCCGTCGACGGAGGTTCCCACATGGCGGCCCGGTCGCGTCCGCCCCGCTTGGCGGCGTACAGGGCCTCGTCGGCGCGGTGCAGGATCGCGTCGGGCCCGTCGTTCTCCCCGAGCCAGGTGCTGACGCCGATGCTGGCCGTGACCGGGGCGCCCGAGTCGGCCACCTCATGGAGCGCTTCGCGGAGCCGGAGCGCCACCGCCAGGGCGTCCGACTTGTCGGTCTCGTGCAACAACATCGCGAATTCGTCGCCGCCCAGGCGCCCCACGACGTCGGACCCGCGCGCCACCTGGCCCAGCACAGAGCCCAGGAGCTGAAGGGCCCGGTCGCCAGCGCCGTGGCCGCCGGCGTCGTTGTGCCACTTGAGGTGATCGACATCGGCCTCAATGAGGCTGAAGGTGGAGCCGTGGCGGCTCGCCCAGAGTGACTCGTGCTCGAGGCGCTCCTGGAAGGCGCGTCGACTGAGGCACCCCGTCAACGCGTCCTCGCTGGCTGCCTCGATCAACTGGCTCATCAAGCGGTCGCGATTGAGCGCGGCAGCCGCCGTGATGAGGCCGGCGATGAGGATGGACGCACCCAAGAAGCCCGTGGTCGACCAGCTCGGGTGGATCGTCAGCCCGGCGACCACCAGAGCGGTCAGCACCCCGAAGCCGGTCAGCAGCAACACCGTGTCGGCGGAATAGGCCAGGCCGGCGAAGAGCAGGGGCAGGATGAGGAAGTAGCAGATCGGGCTGCGCACCCCGCCGTCGAGCACCGCACCGATGGCGATGAACACGAAGGTCATGGCGGCCCAGGAGGTGAAGAACGCCGTGGACCACCTCGTTGTCACGAGTCGCAAGCCGAGGACGCGGAACGGGCCGAGGGATGCAAGGAGGCTCAGGCAACTGAACTCCCACAAGAGGAGCCGGTGCGGGGCATGGGGCGAGGCCACCGCGTAGGCCAGGACCACCAAGGCACCAAAGCTGTAGGTCAGGACGCCGATGTGGACGTAGCTCCGCCAGAAGTCGTCCATGCTGTTCGACGTGAGGGATGCAGCGGAGCGACGCATGCGAGGTCTTTCCCGGTTGTGCCCTCGGCGGGCCTCCTCCATATCGGCGCACTCGGGCGAGCCGTTGAGGAAATAGGCACGAACGTAGGCCGAACCTGGTGCACGGGCGTTGCCCGAGAACCCGCAGCTCAGGTGGCGCCGGCCCGCGCGGGACGCCTGCGCCAGGTGTCCACGCAGCCCGCCGAGCAGAAGAGCACGACGGAGCCGCGGACGTCGTGCGCGATCTCCTCGGCGGTGTCATGGCTGAGGGGCAGCCCGCAGATGGGGTCGAAGAGCGCGTCGGGCCCGGCCGCCGCCATCGCGATGCTCGTCGCCGTCACCGGCTTCTCGACGCCGCGCAGAGCGACCTCGGTGGGGCGGAGGGCGACGCCCCAACCCGGCAGGTCCTCCAGCACCGAGGGGGCGGCGAGCGCCTCCCCCGCCGGTGCCTGGTCACACAGGCGCGCCGCCACGTTCACAGAGTGGCCGATGTAGTCGTCGCCCTCCATGAGAATGACCTCGCCGGCCGTGAGGCCCGAACGGATGGACACGGTCTCGACTGGCCCCGACACCACGCCCACGACGTAATGGAGCTCGAGGATCGTCTCGAGCAAGGGCCGGGTCGTGACGCACACGAGCATGACGCCGTCACCCAACCACTTGGCGATCCGCACCCCACGCCGTGCGCAGATGTCTCGCAGCAGCGCGCGGAAGGCGGTGAGGACGTCGACCGCGCGCTCGTCGCCTTCGAGCTCCGTCAAGGCCGTGAAGCCCGACACGTCGACGAAGGCGAAGCTGCGATGGACGCGCACTGACGCGATGCTGCCATGTCGTCGCCCGGTGCTCCCAATCCGAGTCGGTCTGATCGAAGGAGAGTGGGGACCGCTCTACCATCGACGAGCCCGCGTGGGTCAGCTCGAGGGCAAGGTGGCAGTGGTCAGCGGAGGTGCATCGGACATCGGCCGCGCCACCGCCAGCCGCCTGGGCAACCAAGGGGCTGCCGTGGTCGTCGGCGACGTGGATGCTGCGGGCGCGGCGTCGGTTGCCGAGGCGATCACGCGGAATGGCGGGCGCGCCCTCGGTGTGCACTGCGACGTGCGCGACGAGCGGTCGGTCAGCTCGTTCGTCGAGCGGGCCGTCGCCGAGTTCGGTGGGGTCGACTGCATCGACCACAACGCTGCGTGGAGCCATCCGCGCCTCGACACCGACGCCACCGGGGTCGACCTTGGCGTCTGGGAACGCGTCATCGAGACGATCACCCGAGGCGCACTCCTCCTGGCACGAGCCGCCATCCCGCACATGATCGAGCGCGGCGGCGGGTCCATCGTGACAATTTCCTCGGGTACGAGCACCATCGGCGAGTCGACCCGCATCGCCTACGGCGTCTCGAAGGCGGCGCTGAACCAGCTGACCCGCCACCTTGCCGTCCGCTACGGACGCGACGGCATCCGCGCCAACGCAATCGCGCCGGGTTTCATCCTCACCGAAACCGCGGCGGCCATGGTGCCGCTCGACATCCAGCAACGCCTGGCCGAGACCAACCCCACCAGGCGACTCGGTACGCCCGACGACATCGCGCGGGTCGTGGTCTTCCTCTGCAGCGACGCCTCGTCCTATGTCAACGGGCAGGTGCTCCACGTCGACGGCGGGCACCAGATCGCGGGGATGATGTAGATGGAAGAGCAACGAGTCGCGCTCGTCACCGGCGCCAGCCGTGGCATCGGGCGCTGCGCGGCGATCGCATTGGCGCGCCGCGGCCTCGACGTCGTCATCACCGCCCGCACGGTGCACGAGGGCGATGGCCGTGCCCACGCTTCGAGCTCGCTCGTGACCGACGAGCCCGTGCCGATCGCCGGCAGTCTCGATGCCACCGCTGCCGCCATCGAGGAACTGGGGCAGGCCTGCGTCGCGGTACCCATGGACCTCATGGACCGCGCCTCGGTCGAGCGCGCCGCCGAGACGGCGCTTGCCGCCTTCGGCCGCGTCGACGTGCTGGTCAACAACGCGATCTACCAGGGTCCCGGGACGATGGACAGGCTCTTGGACCTGCCCCTCGAGCTGGCTGAGCGCTGCCTCCTCGGCGATTACCTCCATCCCCTCCTGCTCACCCAGCGGGTGCTGCCCGGCATGCTCGAGCGCGGCGAGGGCCGGCTGGTCAACATGCTCTCCGAAGCCGCCTTCA
The DNA here is from genome assembly GCA_963725895.1 of uncultured Acidimicrobiaceae bacterium. GTDB lineage: Bacteria > Actinomycetota > Acidimicrobiia > Acidimicrobiales > RAAP-2 > Bog-473. The sequence goes on from CAVSAJ010000001.1 coordinate 2,249,308, forward strand.
CGACGCCCCCCGCGCCCGCCGGCCGGGGCGGATGGGGTGTGGCGTACGCAGCGGCCAAGGCGGCGTTCCACCGGGTCACCGACATGTGCCACGTGGAGTTCGCCTCCGAGGGCATCTGGGCCTTTTCGATCGCACCGGGTCTCACGTTGACGGAGTCCATGCGGGCGGCGGGCACCGACAAGGTCCTGCTCGACGCCGGCCACGTCCCCGCACCGCCCGAGGTGGCGGGCGAAGTGGCGGCCTGGCTCGGTGACGACCCGGGTGCCGGGCGCTACGCCGGGCAGATGGTCTCGTCGCGCCGGCTCTGCAAGGAGCTCGGGCTGGTGGCGGGGTGGCCGCCAGCCCGGCCCACTTGAGCGGCCCGGGCGCCCGAGGGCCGAGGGCCGGGGGCCCGGCCGGCCGACCCTCAGGCCCGCCGGTCGCGGGCCCGCGGCAGGCCCATCGGGTTGGGGTAGGGCAGGAGCTCGGACGCGGCCACCTCGGCGGCGCAGCCGAGCAGGGCACCGTGGAGGTCGGACACGGCGGCGCCGCTCAGTGCGGCATACGCCGGCTCGGCCAGACGATCCGTGAGGGCCTCTACCTCAGCGTGGAGGGTTCGCCCGCTGTCGGTGGCCCGTCCGTCGGCGTGCAAGAGGCCACGCGCCGCCAGCCGCGTCGCCGCGGCGACCCACTCCCGCTCGCTGAAGCCACGGTTGTCGCGCAACAGGTGGGCGGGGATCCCCTTGGTGCCCGCCGCCAGCAGATGGGCCTCGAGGCCCCCCAACCCTCGACTTGCCAGCGCGGCCACATGCCCGTCGCCGCGGTGCTCTCGCAGCGAGGTCGCGGCCTGCCAGGCCTCGCCCACCCCGCCGGTCCCGAGAGCCGGCGCAATGCGAGGCCACAGCCCACGATTGGCGCCGGCCATCACCCGACCGGCACCGTCTGCCGCGGCGACAGCCCGTCGCAGCAGGGGGAGTGCCGCGACGAGGCTCGAGCGCGCCTGCGTGCTGCAGACCTCGCTGAGGGTGTCCGCCGCCGCGATGGCCCGCACGCGGCACAGGGTCTCGGGCGAGACCACGTCCCAGCAGGCCGGGACGGCCTTGGCCACCATGGCCGGATGGAAGTTGAAGAAGGCCGCGGCGACCGGTCCGGCGCCGACGCGGCCCAGCGGGGCCGCCCGCCCCGCGAAGTAGCCGGACCAAAAGCCGCGCAGGCCTGCGTCGCGCAACGCGTCGCGGCACGCCGGTGCGAAGTAAGTGACGGCGTGGACGGTCTCGGCGGCGACCCACAGGTCGCGGGCAGTGACCCGCCCGGGTCGGCCCGTGTCGCTCAGCGCGTGACCTGGCGCACGCCGGTGGGCGAGCTCTCGGGCACTTGAGCGCCGCCATTGGTGAGCGGCTCGATGTCGATGCGCACCGGCACCGGCTCGGGGTCGAGCTCGGTCTGCGTGTCGTCGGGGCGTGGCGCCGCCGGCACGGTGGAGTATTCACCCTCCGCAGAGCGCCGCACGATGACGGCCCGCTTGCGCTTGCCGATCCCGTGCACGCCCTGCATCTCCTTGCATATCTGGTAGGTCACCAGCCCAGCGATGATCGGGATGACGATCACGGCGATACGGAAGAACCACAGGGTCGCGTTCAGCGACACCTTGAAGAAGTTGGCCAGCACGTCCGTCGAGCTCGCCCCGAACAGGGTGAAGAGGAGCGCGAACATGGCGGTGCCGGCCGCCGTGCGCTTGGGCCGGTCCCGCGGCCGGTCCAGCAAGTTGTGGATCTCGTTGTCGCCCGTATATCGGCGTTCGATCATGGGCCACGCGAAGCAGATCGTGAAGATGAGGCCGGGGAAGACCACCGCCGGCAGGAAGACTTCGAAGGGGATGGTATGGCCGATGCCCATGAATTCCCACGAAGGCATGATGCGAAGGGCGCCGTCCAACCAGCCCATGTACCAGTCGGGCTGCACGGCATAGGAGATCTTGGACGCGTCGTAGGAGCCGAACTGCCAGATGGGGTTGATCTGGGCGAACGCTCCGAGCAGCGCCGATGCCGCCGCCACCATGAAGAGGAAGCCGGTGGTCTTCGCCATGAACGTGGGGAACATCGGCGAGCCGACCACGTTGTGCTCGGTGCGCCCCTCGCCGGAGAATTGGGTGTGCTTCTGGCGGACCAGCAGGGCCAAGTGCACCGTGATCAACCCGAGCAGGACGAGCGGAATTATCAGCACGTGGATGATGAAGAAGCGCGGAATGATCACTCCGTTGCCCGGGAACGTGCCGCCCCAGAGGAACGACACGACGTAACTGCCCACGAACGGGATCGACTCGGCGATGGAGTAGCCGATGCGCAGTCCCGTGCCCGAGATCAGGTCGTCGGGCAGCGAGTAGCCGATGAACCCCTCGAAGATGGCGAGGATCAGCATGGTGAGGCCGATGGTCCAGTTCAGCTCGCGCGGCTTGCGGAACGCGCCGGTGAAGAAGATGCGCGCCATGTGGACGATGATCGACCCGGTGAAGATGTCGGCCGCCCAGTGGTGCATCTGGCGCACCAGCAGGCCGCCGCGGACACCGAAGGAGATGTTCACCGTCGAGCTGTAGGCCTGCGACACCCACTGGCCGTCCAGCGGTTTGTAGGGCCCGTGGTAGATGATCTGCTGGGCCGAGGGTATGTAGAACAAGGACAAGAAGACGCCCGTCACCAGCAACACGACGAAGGAATAGAGCGAGATCTCGCCCAGCATGAAGGACCAGTGGTCCGGGAAGATCTTGTCGAGGAAGACGCGGCCGCCCTTGGCGATGCCGAGGCGGTCGTCGAGCTCGTCGACGATCTGGCCGACGGGCCCGAATGGTCCCATCGCCTGACGCCGGCTGCGCTTGGTGGTGGCGGCGGTGTCGCTCATGAGCGCTCCCAGAAACCCGGCCCGACAGGCTGATCGTAGGGCCCCTGGGCCGCCAGCACGCCGTCATCGTTGAACATGAGGGCCAGCTGCGGTAGCGGCCGCGGGGCCGGCCCGAACTGGGGGACGGCCCCGTTGCGCACGTTGAACATGGACTGGTGACAGGGGCAGACCAACAGCTCGAGCTCCTGCTCGTAGAGGCCGACGGGACACCCAAGGTGCGTGCAGACCTTGGAGTAGGCGATGTAACCCGCCGGTCCCCAGGTCTCGCGGCCGGGCTGCGTCACGAAGTCCTGGTCGGACAGGCGAATGAGCACGGTCTGGTCGACGGCCTGGCCCTCGTCGGTGATCAGCGGCTGCGGGCCCGCGTTCGGGAAGACGGTGCCCTTCGGGTAGACGGTCATGATCCCACCGGTCACGAGGGTGTCGCGCGTCACAGTGCGCCCGTTGGAATCGACGAGCACCGAGCCACGGCGCCAGTTGGTGACGTCGAAGGACTCCTTCGGGAGCGGCCCCAGCGAGCGCAGCAGCGGGAAGAGCGCCACGATCCCGAAGATGCCGGCGCCCATGGCGAAGAGGCCGCCCAGCATCTTGCGCCGCTTGACGACGACGGCGGAGCGTTCGACGAGCGCGGCCGCCATGGCATCGCGCTCTTCGGGGGTCCCCGCCAGCGTGTGGCGCTCTTCGACGAAGGGCCCCTGGGGCATCAGGTACTTGCCCCAGGCCGTGAGGCCGAACCCGAGGAGGAAGAGTCCCGCCCCGATGGTGCCGCCGAGCGCCCACGGGTTCCAGTTCTGCCAGTAGGCCGCGCCGAAGAGGCCCATGAAGATCGCAGCCAGCACGAAGATGCCGGCGATCAAGCGCTCGGCCCGCTCGGGGTGGCGTGCCGCGTCCCCCATGTGCGGGTCGCTCAGCGCGGCGACCGGCATGGGCACCCGGGTGCGCGAGGGCTGGTGGTCCGCGTCCGCGGGGCTCACGAGCGGTCTCCGATCCAAAACACGACGAGGGCGAGGCCGCCCACGCCGATGAGGAGGGCCACGAAGCCCTCCGCGACGGGACCGACGCCGCCGAGCGAGAAGCCGCCCGGGTTGGTGGGGTGCTGCAGCCGGCCCGTCACGTACGAGGTGATGTCAGCCACCTGCGCGTCAGTCAGGTTCCCCGAGAATCGGGGCATGTTGGCCGGACCGGTGCGCATGGCCTCGACCACCTGCTGCGCGGTGACGTTTCGGTTCTGCAGGGACGGGGCGTTCGTGCCGTAGGCCAGCGCGTCGCCCGAGCCGGTGATGGTGTGACAGGCGGCGCAGTTGAGGGAGAAGAGGTCCTGGCCGACCGACTGGTTGGTGCCCTGGAGGTGCGGGTACGGCACGGCAGGCACCGCGGGGTCGAGCGAGTTCACCCACGCAGCCAGCTCGAGCGCCTGCAGCGGGGTGAGGCGGGTCGCGCGCCGCTCAGCCTCGACCGCCTTGACGTCGGTCGCCGGCATGCGGCCCGTGCTCACCCAGAAGTCCACCGTGGCCGCGCCGACGCCCTGGAGGTTCGGCCCGATCGTCGCCTGGCCCTCGGGACCGACGCCATTGGCCTCGTTGCCGTGGCACGACGAACACGTCTGTGCGAAGAGCAACCGCCCGGCGTCGATGAAGGACCGTGGCGGGTTGGCGTAGGTGATGGAGCGGTTGCCGTAGGAGATCAGGTGGCCGTTCAGACAGGTTCGGTTGTCGCTCTTGAACGGGTTCCCGGCGTTGTGCACCGAACCAGTGACGCCTTTGACGTTGACCGTGCCGCACGCCTTCGTCGTCACCTGCGACGGGTTCACCGCCACCGCAGACGCATCGTTGTGCCCGGCGGCGCCGGCGTCGGTGCCGGGGAAGAACACCGCGAGCGAGGCCATGGCCGCCACGGCGAGGAGCCCGGCGGGCAGGAGGATCTGGGTGCGAAATGCCCTCGTCGATGGTGCGCGCACGCCTCGCATGCCTACTTGAGCAGGAACAGGCAACTGTAGAGCCCGACCCACACTATGTCGACGAAGTGCCAGTAGTACGAGATGCCCTGCATCGCGGAGAGCTCGCCGGGATCACCGCCGGTGTCGCCGCGCATGCGGCCGAGGAAGAAGGTCATCGCGATGAGGCCGATGAAGACGTGGAGGCCGTGGAGGCCCGACATGATGTAGAAGAGCGATCCGTAGGAGTTCGTGTACCAGCGGGTCGGACTGAAGAGCCACTCATAGGCCTGATTGCCGAGGAACGCCGCTCCCAGGATGATCGTCATGACGATCCAGCGGCGGGCTGACTTCCGCCGCCGCCATTCGGTCTGGTACACCGCGTACTGCATCGTGAAGCTCGACGACACGAGCACCAGCGTGAATGCGCCCGCACGGAGGGTGTCGAGCTGGGTGCCCGCCGGGGGCCAGGGGCCGACTGTGTTGGCGCGGATCGTGAAGAACGCCGCGAAGAGCCCGCTGAAGAACATCAGCTCGGACCCCAGCCAGATCATGACCCCCACGGCGAGCATGGGCGGCCTGTCGTGGACGATCTTGCCTTGTGGCGCGGGGACGTCCGCCGAGACAGCCTGGGTCACAGCGCTTTTTTAGCCGACCGCGCGCGCGAAACGCCAACTAACGACTGGCCCACGCGCTCCCCTCGCGGCAGGTCTAAATGACCTGGTCAGCGCGGGTCGACGGGGAGCGGCTCGGTGTGCGCGACGGTCAGCCGCTTGGTCGGTCTCGTGAATGCCACGTAGAGGGTGCGCAAGCCCCGTGTCGTCGCGACCGGCGGACCCTCCCCGGAGGCGTCGTCGCCCACTGCGGCCACCAGCGACGGTTCGACGACGACCACCGAATCGAACTCGAGGCCGTTGGTCTCGTCCGCCGGTAACACGACCAGACCGGCGGCCAGGCCCTCCCCGGCGGGGTCACGCGGGTCGATGGGATGGAGGCCCGCCTCGTCGAGCGCCCGGGTGAGCTCGGGCAGCATGACCGATGGGCCGAGCACGGCGACGCGGCCCGGGGCCACCGCCGCCAGCTCCTCGCGCGCCAGGTCCGCGACGGCGCCCGACAACGCGCTCCGGGCGGTCGCGACCAGGCGCGGCGTCTGCCCGGATTGACGAACGGGACGGGGCGGCGAGATGCCGGGCGCGGCCACGGCCAGGACCCTCGATGCCAGTGCGATGACCTCGGCCGGCGTTCGGTAACTGACGGTCAATTCGACCAACCTCGGCGGGCGCTGGGGGCTCAGGTGCCGGGTGATGTCGTCCCATCCCTCCGGGGCCCACGGACCCGTGGCCTGCGCAATGTCGCCGACCACGGTCATGGAGCCCGACAGCGATCGCCGCGCCAGCATGCGCAGTTGCATCGGCGAGAGGTCCTGCACCTCGTCGACGACGATGTGGCCGAAGCTCCGGATCTCGTCGTCAAAGCCGTTGAGCGTCATGGCGGCGGGGGCGGGCGAGGCCGTCAGGCCCTGAGGCCAAAACCCCGCCTCGGGGACGGCGCCCTCCTCGATGCGCTGCGCCCGAGCACGGCCGGGGCGGGAGCGACGGGGCCCGAGCAGGGTGCGCGCCTCGTCGATCAGTGCGGCGTCGCCCACCGTCCAGTGGACCGCGTCGAGTGACGTGCTACGGGGTCTGGAGAGCCGCTGCACCTCGGCCGGGGTGAGGATTCCCTTGCCGGCGGCGGCCAACAGCGGCCACGCCCCGAAGAGATCGTGGAGGAACTCGTGGGACGACAAACGCGGCCACATACGGTCCAACGCCTCGACGACCTCCGGGACGCGGCGCAGTCGCTGCGCCAGGTCGTTCTGCTCCTCTGCGCTCGGCGCCTCGTCCTCGGGCACCGCTCCGCCACGAGCGAGCCGGGCCGCGGTAGTCGTCCGCCAGTGCACGCACCACCTGGGTCTCGACGAACCGCCTGCGCGCGTTGTGCGTCCCCGGACGACGCTTCGCCAGAGCCACGATGTCCTCGGTGGTCTGCAGCGCGCAGCCGCAACACGCCCGCGCCGAAGGGAACCTCGGTGTCGCGACGGAGCGGACGCTGCCGTGTCCGTACCGCCCGCGCCAACACCTTGACCATGCGCACATCACCCTTGAGCTTCGCCACCGCAGGATCGTCCACGCCGCGCACGCGCACTTCGGGCACGAGCCCGGCCACCGTCGAAAGGCTGACCCCGGTCTCGCCGAGCGACGGGAGCACCTGCTCGATGTAGCGGAGGAACAGCGGGTTCGGCCCGACGACGAGGACACCTTGGCGCTCGAGCGGGAACCGGTGCGTGTAGAGCAGGTAGGCGGCTCGGTGCAGCGCGACCGCGGTCTTGCCGGTTCCCGGCCCGCCCTGGACGACCAGCACGCCAGCGAGCGGGGAGCGGATGATCTCGTCCTGCTCGCGCTGGATGGTCGCGACGATGTCACCCATGTGCCCGGTGCGGGCCTGGCCCAGGGCCGAGAGCAACGCGCCGGGCCCACCCAACACCATCCCGTCCGAGAGCAGGCGCTCGCCGTCGCCGGCACGCTCGCCCGTCCCACCCTCCGCGCCTGCGCCAGCGCCTCTCTCTCCGGCTTCGCCTCCTCCTGCCTCTCCGCCTGCGCCGACTGCCGACGCGGCGCGACTCGAGTCCGCTGCGAAACCGCGTCCCTCGGGGTCGACGAAGTACTCGTCCTCGAGGCCGAGCACCGAACGCCCGCGCACCGCCAGGTGGCGGCGGCGCGCCAGGCCCTGGGGATCGAGTCCCGTGGCCCGGTAGAACGGCTCGGCGACCGGGGCACGCCAGTCCACGACCAGCGGCTCGTGGTCCGGACCCGACACGGCCAGCCGGCCGATGTGGAACGACTCGCCGAGCGCTGGTCCACCGTTCTCCCGGTGGCCGTCGCCTGGCTCGGGCAGCCGATCGATGCGCCCGAAGTAGAGCGCCTGGTCCCCGATGTCGAGCTGTTCGAGGCGGGCGAGGCTGGTTCGCACAACGATGTCGCGCTCGGTGCGCGACTGGAACGTGCCTCCTCGCCCGAGGTCGAGTACACCCTGGAGCATGTGGCGGGCCTCGCCCCGCATGAACTCCAACCCGTCGTAGGCACGGTTGAGGTACTCCTGCTCATCCTGTAGATCGGGATGTTCGGGCACCTCTCCCCTTTCTCCCCGAGCCTCCGAGGAAACAAGCCAGTCTAGACGCCCCGTCACGCCCGGGAGGCCGTAGTGGCGACGCCTACGATGAGCCGGACCGAAAGGATTGTGATGCTCATTTCCACCATGAACGACGTGCCCGGGTACAACGTGACCTCGGTCTTGGGTGAGGTCTTCGGGCTGACCGTCCGCTCGCGCAACGTTGGCTCGCAGTTCGGCGCGGCGTTCAAGTCCCTCGCCGGCGGCGAGCTGAAGGGGATGACCAAGAACCTGCAGATCAGCCGGCAGGACGTCATCGACCGCATGGTGGCCGAGGCCGAGGCCCGCGGCGGGAACGCCGTCCTCGCGATGCGCTTCGACACCTCCGAGATGGGGGGCAACTGGACGGAGATCTGCGCCTACGGCACGGCCGCGGTGATAGAGCCGATCGGGTGACGTCTGCGGAAGATGCCCGCACGGACCTCGTGCGCGCCTGCTTCCGGGAGCCGGTGTCGCGCACGCCGGTGTGGTTCATGCGCCAGGCAGGACGAGCGCTCCCCGAGTACCGGGCGGCCCGGGGCGACGGGTCGATCCTCTCCGCCATCGCCGACGCCCCGCTCGCCGCCGAGCTGACCCTCCAGCCGGTACGCCGCTACGGCGTCGACGCCGCCATCGTGTTCTCCGACATCGTGGTGCCCCTGCACGCGATCGGCTTCGGGATCGAGGTGGAGCAGGGCCGGGGGCCGGTCGTCGCCGAGCCCTTTCGTGGGGAGGCCGACCTCGCCCGTCTGCGACCCTTCGTACCCGAGGCCGACGCGCCGTATGTCGCCGAGACCGTCCGACTGGTCAGCGCTGAGCTCGCCGGGTCGGGCACCGCACTCATCGGTTTCGCCGGCGCGCCCTTCACCGTGGCCAGTTATCTCGTGGAAGGCGGGCCGTCTCGGACCTTCGCCGCCGTGAAGGCGCTGATGCACGGGAACCCCGCGCTCTGGGACGATCTGACCGCTCGCCTGGCAGCCATGGCGGTCGCCTCATTGCGCGACCAGATCGCGGCCGGGGCTCAGGCCGTCCAGCTTTTCGACTCGTGGGCCGGCTCGCTGTCCCCCGACGAATACGCGCGCTTCGCCCTCCCGGCGACGCGGACCGTCCTTGAGGGCGTACGTGACCTCGATGTGCCGACGATCCTCTTCGGCGTGGGCACAGGCGAGCTGCTCGCACTGATGGCGACGGCCGGTCCCGCCGTCGTGGGCGTGGACTGGCGCGTGCCGCTCAGTGAGGCGCGCCGCCGGGTCGGCCCGGGCCACGGGCTTCAAGGAAACCTCGACCCGGCACTCTGCCTGGCACCGTGGCCCGTGGTCGAAGAGGCAACGCGTGCGGTGCTCGCCGAGCGCGGAGCAGGGAAGCGGCGCAAGCACGGGCGCAGGTAGCGGCCACGTCTTCAATCTCGGGCACGGCGTGCTGCCCGAGACCGACCCCGGCGTCCTCGCCGCCGTCGTCGAACTCGTGCACGCCGGAGACCGCGCGCCCATGACAACCGGTGTGCTGGTGATGGCGCACGGCACACCGGCGGGTCCCGACGACCTTGGCCCGTTCTACACGCGCATTCGCCGCGGACGGCCGCCTGAACCGAGCCAGCTGGCCGAGCTCGCAGCGCGCTACCAAGCCATCGGCGGCGTGTCACCGCTGGCCGAGCGCACACAGGCTCAGGTCGACGCCCTGCGTGCCGAGCTCGAACGACGGGCCCCGGACCACTACGTCGTGGCTTTCGGAGCCAAGCACGTCGACCCGCTCATTGAGGACACGGCGGCCCGACTTGCCCGCAGCGACCTGACACGCGTCATCGGCCTCGTCCTCACCCCGCACGGCTCGTCGATGGGATCGCAGGAGTACCTCGACCGGGCGGCTTCGGCGCTCGGCTCCACGCCCTTCGTGCCGGTCCGTCCCTGGTATGCCGAGCCCGGGCTGGTGGACCTCCTCGCCGCTCGGGTGTCCGCTGCGTGCCGCAGCGTCTCGGGACGAATCCGGGTCATCTTCACCGCCCATTCTCTGCCCGAGCGGATCCTCGAGGCGGGCGACACCTACCCCGACCAGCTCGCTGAGTCGACCCGGCTGGTCGCACAGGCAGCCGGCCTCGGCGAATGGCTCGATCGCGTGGCAGAGCGCCGGGCGCACGCCCGAGCCCTGGTTGGGTCCCGACGTACGTGACGAGGTGCGCCGACTTGCGGCCGAGGGCGCCACCGATGCGGTCGTCGTGTGTCCGATCGGTTTCGTGGCCGATCATCTCGAGGTGCTCTACGACCTCGATGTCGAGGTCGCCCACGTCGCCGCCGAGACGGGGCTCGTCTACGTCCGCACCGCGTCGTTGAACGACGACCCGGCATTCATCACCGTGCTCGCCGATCTCGTGACGAGCGCCGACCGATCGCAATGACCACACCGCGGTCGGTCGTCGTCATCGGCGGCGGCATCAGCGGGTTGGCCGCGGCATGGCAGCTGACAGGCGGGGCCGAGCCCCGTCCGGATGCGCCCGCGGTGGTCGTGCTGGAGGCCTCGGCAGCGTCTCGGCGGCCCTCTCGACAGCGAGCTCGTGGGCGGGCGCAGAGTCGATACTGGGCCCCGACGGATTCCTAGGCCGCCGGCCCGAGGCCATCGACCTCTGCCGCGAAGTCGGCCTGGGCGACGCGTTGGTGCCGATCGCCGCCCGCGGTGCGTCCGTCTGGGCTCGGGGCCGGTTGCGCGCGCTCCCAGATGGACATGCGCTCGGGATCCCGACCCGCTTCTGGCCCACGCGCGCGCTGGCCTGCTCGGCCCGCGCGGGCAACTCGCCCTCGTCCGCGATGTGCTCCTCCCGAGGCCCGACGTCCGGGGTCCGATCGGCGACCGCGCCGTTGGACCGCTGGTCGCGCGCAAGCTCGGCCAGCGCGTGGTCGACGTACTGACCGACCCGTTGCTCGGTGGCATCCATGCGGGGTCCGTGGACGACATGTCTGCCGCCGCCACCTTCCCGCCTCTGCTCGCGGCGGCGCAGCGCCGGGGCAGTCTGATGCGGGCGCTGCGAGCTGAGGTGCCACCGCCTCAAGACGACGCACCACCCCTCTTTTGGTCCCTGCGTGAGGGCATGGGGTCGCTCGTCGAGGCGCTCGGGACCGCTCTGGCCGCGCGCGGTGTCGAGATCCGGCTCTCCGAACCGGTCGAGCGGCTGGCGCGCGCCGCTGAGGGTTGGTCGGTGGTGTCGGGCACCCGGGCAACCGACGCCGAGGGTGTCGTCTTGGCCACGCCGGCGTACGCCACTGCCCGGCTCGTCCGGCCCCACGACGACGAGGCCGCCGGGCTGCTCGAGGCAATCGACTACGCGTCCGTTACCGTCGCCACCTTCTGTGCCCAAGCCGACGTGATGCCCTCCTCGCTCTACGGCACGGGCTTCCTGGTGCCCCGGCGCGCCCGACGCAGCGCCGGGGAGCATCGTGGTCCGTCACCGCGTGCACGTTCCTCGATCGCAAGTGGCCCCATCTGGTCCGCGAGGGCGAGGTGCTTCTGCGCGCGTCGCTCGGCCGCATCGACGACACCCGCCCGGCGGAATGGAGCGACGAAGAGGTCGCGGCTCGCGCCTGGGAGGAGCTTGGGATGCTCATGGGGCTGAGCGATCCGCCCCTCGGGTGTTCGGTGGTGCGCTGGCCAGAGAGCTTTCCGCAATACCGCGTGCATCACTTGCTGCGAACCGCCGGCGTTGAGGCGGCCATCGCCCGGCTGGGTGGGCTGGCGGTCGCCGGTTCGGCGTACCACGGTGTGGGCATTCCGGCCTGCATCGCCAGCGGGCGCGCCGCTGCGCACGCGCTCTTGTGACGCGCCTGCCACGCCGGGGTCGGGTCGCCGTTCCCTCTGTCGTGGCGGGAGTCCTGCTCGCGCTGTCGCTCCCGCCCTGGGGCTGGTGGCCGCTCGGGTTGGTCGGCGCGGCGCTGCTTTACTGGCGCCTGGCCGGTCTGCGCCTTCGCACACGCGTGTGGTCGGGGTGGCTCGCCGGGCTGGGGTGCGACGTCATCGGCCTGGCCTGGGCGCGCGCCTTCAACTGGTACGGGGCGCTGGTGCTGGTGCTGGTCGAGGCCCTCTCGTTCGCCGCGGCAGCAGCCCTGACGCCGCCGCGGCGCGGGCGCGCCGCCGCGTTCGTCGGCGCCAACACCCTGCTCGAAGCGGTGCGCATGTCATGGCCCTTCGGAGGTGTGCCGCTCGGTGGCGTCTTCCTCGGCCAGGCGGGTGGACCACTCGTCCAGCTGGCGCGGTTGGGCGGTCCCCTCTTGATCACCGCGGGCGTGTGGGCAGGGGGCGTCGCCGTCGCGACGTTCGCATCGTGGCTCGTCGCATCCCGCCACGGCACCACCCGTCCGTCCCTCGCCGGTGTGGCCGCCGTGACCGTCGGGGTCGTCGGGTTGGCGGTGGTGGGCACCGTGGCCCCCGATGGCGGTGCGCCGGTCAGGACCGTGCGGGTCGCGCTGGTCCAAGGAGGGGGGCGACGCGGACTGAGCAAGGAACAAGTGTCGCCCGGGTCCGTCTACGGCGCACAGCTCGCCGCCACCTACGCCGTCACCTCGATGCGGCCAGCTCCCGCACTCGTCCTTTGGCCCGAGGACGTGGTGGCGCTCGACCGTCCGCTGGCTGGTTCGCCCCAGGCGGCACAGCTGTCGGATCTGGCCCGCAAACTGCACACCACGCTCGTCGTCGGCGTCACGGAGCCCGCATCGCCGACGACCTTTCGAAACGAAGTTGTGGTCTGGGGTCCACATGGTCGAGATCGTCGGCGTCTTCGAAAAGGTCCACCGGGTGCCCTTCGGCGAGTACATACCGTTCCGCTCCTTCTTCGCGCACTTCGCCGACCTCTCGGGCGTGCCGACCGATGCCATCCCCGGGCACGGGACCGGATTCATGCGCACGCCGGCCGGTCCGCTCGGTTTCCTCGTGTCCTTCGAGATCTTCTATGCCGGCCGGAGCCACGAGTCCGTGCGAGCCGGCGCGGAGCTGCTCGCGGTCCCCACCAACACGTCGTCCTACAGCACCTCACAGGTCCCGACGCAGGAGATCGCGGCAGCGCGGATCCAGGCCGTCGAGACCGGTCGTGACCTCGTCCAGGCCTCGCCGACCGGCTTCAGCGCCGTCGTGACACAACGAGGCGTCGTCGTGGAGCGCTCCGACCTGGGCACGCGTCAGGTGCTGACGGCGACGGTCGCGCTACGGCGGGGCTTCACTCCCTACGACCACTGGGGCGACCTGCCCGTGCTGGTGCTCGCACTCCTCGTCCTGGCGGCCGGATGGATACACCAGCGGCGTCACGGCTACTCGTAGTACCCCGAGTGGATGTAGACACACGGGACACCCGCCGCGACATACATGGCGTGGTTGGAGGGGTCGTCCTCAAAGGCAAGACGCAGGTCGAACCCCTCTGCCGCGCAGATCGTCGACCACCGACTGCTTGAACTCCGTCACCTGCGCGTAATCACCCCGGGACCGCATGACCAGGAGGTCCCAGCGCAGTCCGTAGCGCGCGAGCCAGGCCAGCGTTTGAGGCTGCACGCGCTGGGGTCGCCCAGTCAGGAGGATCACCGCGAGCGAGGAGTCCAACAGCTCGAGCAGCCGGGCGATCTCCTCAATGACGGGGTCGTCGCCGCAGGCCTCGAAGAAGGCGGTCCAGTCCCTCCTCCCCCGCTCGATGAAGTGCTGACGGCCGGCGGCGTCGGAGAGGACCCCGTCGATGTCGAAGACCACGGCGGGTCCAGACGCTCGCACTGCACCGTTGGTGGGGCGCCACGTCCAGTTGGTCCGGTCGCCGCCGGGTCGCGTACCGGGCACGAAATCCCAGCCTAATGGTGGCGTCTCCTCCTTTCGGTGGAGCCGATCCTCCGAGGTGAGGAGAGGATCGGCCCCCCAGAGGTGGCACGATGGACACGACATGGAGACCGACGTGGACAAGGGGGCGGTGACGGCAAGCCTCGGCGTTCACGCCAGGAAAGGCACCGCCATTCCGGTCGGCCTCGGTCGCAGGGTCGAGGTGATCGGCGACCTTCTGTTACCGCCCGTGCCAACGGATAGCTCCCGCGCCGCCTGCCGCGGCGCGGCTCGGCGGCTAGAGGACTGGCAGGGACCGGGCATCGTGGTCCTCTGCGGACGGCTGGTTGCGCCCGGACCTCTCCACGCGGCGGAGACACTGCAGGCCCATGCCGAGTTGATCGACGCGTTCCGCGCATTCGCCGCGCGGCCGGACTCGCTCGTCGTCGCGGTCATGCCCATGGCGCAGCGCGACCCCGAAGTGGTGCGGGTGCTCGAGGGCTGCGGCGTGCACGTCCACGACGCCATAGACCTGGTGTGCGAGACCGGAGCAGGCACGCGGACCGTACTGGTGCGGGCTGGTTCGCTCCAACCCGACGCCAACCCACCGATCGACACGGCGCCCGCCGAGGACCGGCCCTGGCTGGCCGGCATGGAGCGCCTCGACGACCCACGGCTGGCCCGCCGTTTCGTCACCTCGCGGCTGTTGTATCGCCGTCTCCGGCGCTACCTGTGGGCTCCGCCGCTCGTCCTGGCCGCCATTGCGCTGTTGCTGCGCCTCGAATTCGTCGTCGACGGCCTCGGTCGAGTGTTCCGCTCGCCGCGCCAACAAAACGCTCTGCAACGCGCCTACGCAGCCACCTGGTTCTCGCGCGCGGTCGTGACGGTGATCATCGCCGTCGCGCTGCTCGCGGTGCTCGCACTCGTCGTCGCGATCACCTCGCGTGGCATCTGGCGAGCGCTCGGCGGTGGTGGGCTGCCCGCGCCCTGGGCCCGCGGCGGGGGTGGGTCGGGACCGATAGCCCACGCGCAGCTCGAGCTCGACGGCAAGGACGCGCTGGACGCCGCGCGCGACGGTCTGGGAGAGGGTGCGACGGGTGTGATCGTCGGCGGGTCGCTCGTGCCTGAGCTCAGCCATCTCGATTCGGGTTTCTTCGCCTGCCCCGGCGCTACTTCCGAGGTGGTCCGCGAGCACCGCGGGCGCCTCGGCCTCCCGCCGACCTATCTGCATCACCGGCAGGAATCGATCCTCGAGATCGAGACGGGCGCGGAGCTCCACGTCCGGCTGTTGTTGGCCGAGGCTGACCTACCAATGGCGACATTATTCGAGCGCGTCGTGACGGCCGACGTCGTGACCAAGGGCTACTCGAGGGCGGCCGAGGTCTACCCCGAACTTGCGGCAAGCTGGCCCAGCGGCGCGTCCTGGCCGGCCGCGCCTGAGGTGGCGGCGGACCGCGTCCGCGTGCGGCGCATCCGCCGCATCGCCGCAGTCTCCTTGTTCGTCGCCGGCGCGATCGACCTGCTCTCTTCGTTCGCGGCGCCGTTGCGGGACCATCTGCACCTGATTGCGCAGTACCTACCGATCTCGGTGGTGCAGGCGGCCGGGGCGCTGACCGCCATCGCAGGCATCGGCATGATCATGCTCTCTCGGGGCATCCTTCGCGGCCAACGGCGCTCGTGGTTGGTCGCGGTGACGCTTCTTGTTGCTGCGCTGGCCCTGCATCTGGTACATGCGGCGGACGTCATCACCCTTGTGGTGTGTGCCGGCGTCCTCGCCTTGCTCATCGTCCAGCGCGAGCGATTCCGGGCCGAGACCGAACCGGCAACGATCGTGACGGCCCTCGTCATTCTGGCCGCCGGTGGTGTGCTGGCGACCCTGGCCGGCTTTGCCACGGTCGAGGTGACCGCACGAGTCCATCACCACCAGCTCCCGGGTTGGCCTGACGTGCTCTGGGGATCCGCCGAACGACTCGTTGGCGTGCGCTCGGTGGTGTTCCCCAAGACGATCGACCGCTACACCTCTATCAGCCTGCTCGCCGTCGGCCTCAGCCTCGTCGTGGTGGCGCTGTACCTGCTGACTCGGCCGGTGGTCGATCGTCGGCTCTCCTCAGGCCGCGCGTCAGTGGGACGGCGCGCGGCCGAACTTAGGGCGCGTGACATCGTGCGACGGCACGGTACCGGCACCCTCGACTACTTCGCCCTGCGGGACGACAAGCACTGGTTCTTCCACCGCGACTCGCTCGTCGCCTACGCGGTCTTCGGCGGCGTCTGCCTGGTCTCACCAGACCCGATAGGCCCGTTCTCCGAGCGAGCGCATGTCTGGGACTCGTTCCGCCGCTACGTCGACCGCAACGGTTGGGGTCTCGGCGTCATGGGTGCCGGCGAAGAGTGGCTGCCGACCTACCAGGCGTCGGGAATGCGCTTCATCTATATCGGCGACGAGGCAGTCGTCGACCCGAAGACCTTCTCGCTCGACGGCGGGAAGATGAAGGGCTTGCGCCAGGCGGTCAACCGGGTCGCTCGCTACGGGTACACGGTGCGCTTCCTCGACCCGGCTCATCTGGAGCCCGAGGACGCGGCCCAGATGGCAGAGCTCATGTCCAAGAGCCGCCGCGGCGAGCAGGAGCGTGGCTTCTCCATGATGCTGGGACGGCTCTTTGACCCGCGAGACACCGGGCTACTGCTGACCGTCGTGAACGGGCCAGACGGCAGCCCTGTCGCCATGTGTCAGTTCGTCCCCTCGCCCGCCATTGGGGGTTACTCACTCGACTTGATGCGCCGCGACCCCGGGGACCACCCCAACGGCCTCCTCGACTTCGCGCTCTGCTCGACGATCACCTACGTCAAAGAGCGCGGTATGCGCGGGCTCAGCCTGAACTTCGCCGCCATGCGTTCCATCCTCGAAGGCGACACCGGCGACGGTGTGGCCCAACGCGTGGAGCGTTGGGCCATCCGGCGCCTCTCGGGTGTCCTGCAAATCGAAACCTTGTGGCGCTTCAACGCGAAGTACGAACCCAGGTGGCTCCCCCGCTACATCGTTTTCGACTCGGCGGAGCAGTTCGTCCCTGTGGCCGTGCAGATCATGCGGGCCGAATCCCTGACCGAAGTGCCGGTCATCGGCCGGTTGCTCACGACGGGCACGGTCAAGCGTTCCGGGCCGGCCGTGCCCGAAGAGGTCGTGGCGGCCATGGGCCAAGGCGTCGAGAGCAACGGCCGCTCGAACGGCACGCCTGGCGCAACGGAGGAATCCGAGGCGGCTCTCGCCGGCTCGGCTCGCCCGCGAGACCGAGAGACCGAGTCACGAACCTGAGACAGCCGCGAACCTCAGGCAGTCATGAACCTGAGGCGGTGGAGCTGCCGACCTGTATTACAGCCTTCGTTTCTTTGTTCACTGGGGTTGCAGACAGCCAAATTGGGGGTAATTACCGAAAGATCTGTCCATAGCCTTCGGAAACTAGATGGGGTTTCGGAAGGATACATATGCAGCCAGAATGCAGTCCCCCGCGTGGCGGCGAACGAGCCGACCACATCCGCAGAGCTCTCAGCGCACCCCCGAACCGCCGCTCTCCTCAAGGCTGGGCGTTGACGAGCCGACCTGGGCGAATGTAGGCCTTCGCCAACGGGATCGAGAGAGGACGGAGGGCGTGAGCAAGGTCCACCTTGTGGCACCCACAACGGTAGCGGCGAGGCACGACCTGGCCGCTACGGCCGCCGAGCGCCGGCAGATCGGGCGCCAGGCGCGGGTGCTCGCGCCGCGGGCAGGCATCGGGGAGTGGGACGAGCAGGCCCGAGGACACGACCCCATCGACACGCTGATCGCCCAGAACGACATCCGCCTCAGCGAGGTCGTGCCCTTGCGCCATCAGCGCATGGCCGTCTCGCCGTGGAACTTCTACCGGGGCGCTGCCGCCGTCATGGCCGCCGACTTGGCGTCACGACCGCACAGCCGCATTCAAGTCCAACTCTGCGGTGACGCTCACGTCCTCAACTTTGGCTTGTGGGCGACGCCCGAGCGCAACCTCAACTTCGACCTGCGCGACTTCGACGAGACTCTTCCCGGACCCTTCGAATGGGACGTGGCGCGGCTCGCCACCAGCGTGGTCGTGGCCGCGCGGGCGAACGGTGTCACGCGGTCCAAAGCCGACGCCGCAGTCACCGCCGCGGTCGACGCCTACCGGAGTCGAATGCAGCGCTACGCGTCCCTCCCTGAGATCGACATCTGGTACGACGGGATGAAAGTCGACCGCTTCATCGATTACTTCGACACGGCGGACCGCGGCCAGGTGGAAGTAACGATCGAAAAGGGCAAGCAGAAGCGCACCAGCCGCGGGGCCTTCCGCAAGCTGACGACCGTTGCCCGCGGCCGCCCTCGCATCACCGCGCAACCACCTCTGCGCGTCACCATCGACGACCACGAGCAGGGCGATATCGTCGAGCACCTCCTCGGCTCCTACCGAGAGACGCTCCAAGAGGACCGCCGCACCCTGTTCGACCGCTTCACGCCGGTGGACGTTGTCCGCCAGGTCGTAGGCGTGGGCAGCGTCGGCATGGTGGTCTACCTGGTCCTTTTCACCGGACGCTCGGGGGCCGACCCCCTCTTCCTCCAGTGCAAGCAGGCCGGACGTTCCGTCTACGAGTCGCACACCTACCCGAGCGCGCACGACCACCACGGAGAGCGCGTGATCGCCGGCAAGCGAATGGTGCAGAGCGCCACCGACATCTTCGTGGGCTGGGGATCGCTCGGCAAGCGAGACTTCTACGTGCGCCAGTACCGCGACATGAAGATCATCGCGACCACCGACCTCATCGCGCCGATGCTCGCCGACTTCGCGTCCGCGTGCGGCAACACGCTGGCCCGGGCGCACGCCCGCTCGGGCGATCCGGTGGCGATCGACGCCTATATGGGAAAGAGCGACGAGTTCACGAAAGCCATGCGCCGGTTCGCTCGCCGCTACGCGGTCCAGAACGAACGCGACCACAAGCGGTTAGTCTCTGCCATCCGACGGGGAAAGGTGGCGGGCGACCCCGACTGAGCCCGCCCCTCTCGCCCTCTCGGCCCTCTCGCCCCTCTCGCCCCTCTCGCCCCTCTCGGTCGCCGGTGTCGCCCTCTACTTCGGCAAGAACAGCAGCGTGGCGTGATTGGCGAAGTCGATCAGCGGCTGGGGCCACACGCCGAAGAGCAGGGTCACACCCGTGCACAACCCGATTGCCAAGCCGCCCAGCACCGGGACGGGCACCCGCTCGGGCAGCGCCTCGTCTGTGGCCGACTCCTCGTCGGCCAGGAGGATCTGGTCGTTGAGGGTCGTCACCGCGCTGGCCGCCGCACCCGGGGTGGCCCACACCGGTGAGGCCGGGCCGGTGGGGGCCGGCTGGATGGTGGCGCCGCCCACCGTCGGGTCGTCGACACCCAGTTCGGCCGAACCGCCCGTCCCGCCCTCGGGCTCGCCCAGTCCTCCGCCGGCGTACATCAGCACGGCCAGACGAAGGTAGAAATATGCCGCCACGGCGGCAGTGACCATGGCGATCACGCCGAGCGGCACCTCGCCGGCCTCCACTGCGGCAAAGACCACTTCCACCTTCGCCCACAACCCCGTCGTGAACGGTGCGCCCGCCTGCGCAAGCAGCAGCACCGCCAACGTGAGGGCCAGCACCGGCTGGCGGCCGGCCAAGCCTCGGTAGCGCGACAAGTCGTGGTCGGTGTCGCCATGACGGCCGAGCACCGTGACGACGGCGAAGCTGCCGATCACCATGAACAGGTACACAAACAGGTAGTAGAGCGACGCGGACACCCCGCGGGCGGTTCCAGCGGCCACGCCGAGCAGGATGAAGCCAGCGTGGTTGATGGACGAGTAGGCCAGCATTCGCTTCACGTCGCGCTGGCGCAGAGCCACGAAAGCACCGAGGACGAGCGAGAGCACGGCGAGGCCGTAGACGATGGGCCGCCAGTCGGTCTCCACGACGCCGAAGGACGAGACGAGCACGCGGAGCATGGCGGCGAACGCTCCCGCCTTGGCCACCGCCGCCATGAACCCGGTCACCGGCGAGGGCGCCCCCTGGTAGACGTCGGGCGTCCACATGTGGAAGGGCACTGCAGCCACCTTGAAGGCGAATCCGACGATCATGAGTCCCAGGCCGGCCAGCAGAAGTCCGTTGGTCAGCACGACGTTCTTGGAGAGGAAGTCGGCGATCTGGGTCAGATTCGTCGAGCCCGTGGCTCCATAGGTGAGCGCCACGCCGTAGATGAAGATGGCCGACGAGAAGCCGCCGAGGATGAAGTACTTGAGGGCGGCCTCGCCCGAAGAGGCCCGGCGATAGTTGAACGCGGTGAGGACGTAGAGCGCGAGGGAGAGGATCTCGAGGCCCAAGAAGACGATGATCAGGTCGTTGGCCAACCCCATCAACATGGCGCCCGAGGCCGAGACCATCGCCAGGACGTGGAACTCGGCTCCTTGCACGCCCTCGCGGCGCAGGTAACCGTCGGCAACCAGCGCGGTGAGCAGCATGGCGATCGCGACCAGCATCGTCACGAGGACGCTGAAGCCGTCCATCACGACGGCCTGCTTGATGTAGGTGTGGGCACCGTGCTCTTGCACGTCGGACCACTGCCAGAGCGCGATGCCGAGCGCGCTGCCTGAGATCACGACGGTGGCGATGGTGCTCACCGTCACGCGCAGGGGCCGGCGCACCAGCGAGGCCAGGCCGAGGAGCACCACCGCGCCGCCGATCATGATGATCGGCGGCAGGATCGCGAGCCAGCGGATGGACGGGACCGCGATGGAGCCCGAGCTCGAGGCGGCGTGGGCGGTCGCGGCCAGGGTGGCGATCACCGGTCCACCCCCGCGACGCCCTTGACCGCCACTGACGGCTGGGTTTGGTGGGTGCTGGTCTCCACGTGCGCAATGAGCTGGTCGACCGAGGGGTTGATGCGGTCGAGCACGGGCTTGGGGTACACGCCGAGGAACACGATGAGGATGACCAGCGGGGCCATCACCGCCTTCTCCAACAGGCCCAGGTCACGGGTCTTCTCGTCGGCCTCGCGCGGTGTGCCGTGGAAGACCTGTTGGTAGGCCCACAACAGGTAGATGGCGGCCACGATGACCCCGAGCACGGCGACGACGGCCCACCAGCGGTGTGTGATGAAGGTGCCCGACAGGACCAGGAACTCGCTCACGAAGCCATTGAGGCCGGGCACCCCGATGGAGGCGAGCATCACCACGGTGAACACGCCCGCCAAGATGGGCGCCGCCTTTTGGAGGCCGCGCAGCTCGCCAGTCTGCCACGTGCCGCGGCGCTGGTAGATGAAGCCGATGAGGATGAACAGCGCCGCCACGATGAGCCCGTGGTTGAGCATCAGGAGCACGCCGCCAGCCAGGCCCTGCGAGCTGATGGCGATTGTTCCGAGCGCGATGAAGCCGATCTGGGCGAGCGAGGAGTAAGCCACAAGGCGCTTCATGTCGTGCTGTGCGCAAGCCACAATGGCGCCGTAGATGATCCCGATCACCGCGAGGGTCAGCAGCAGTGGCGCAAGTGTCCGCGTGGCCTGGGGGAAGAGGTTGAGGTCGAAGCGGATAATGCCGTAGGTGCCGATCTTGGCCAGGACGCCGGCCAAGAGGACCGAACCCTCTTCGGGCGCCTCGGTGTAGGCGTCGGGCGACCAGGTGTGCAGCGGGAACAAGGGTGCCTTCACCGCGAAGGCGGCGGTGAAGGCCAAGAAGAGCAGGATCTCGGTCGACGACGACAGGTGGGTCTGCATGAGCGGGCCGAGCGAGAAGGTCAGGTAGTGGTACTGGGACTCGTGGATGAAGGCAAGCGCCAAGATGCCCACCAGCAAGAAGGCCGACCCGAGGAAGGTGAACAAGAAGAACTTGATTGCGGCGTAGGCGCGCCGCTGATGGCCCCATCCGGCGATGATGAAGTAGGCCGGGACGAGCGTGAGCTCGAACATGAAGAAGAACACGAGCAGGTCGAGAGACAAGAAGCTGCCCATCACTGACGCCTCGAGCAGGAGCAGCCAGGCGAAGTAGACGCGGCTGTTCTCGCGGTTGCGCCCGAGCACGATGGCGATCGGAAAGAGCACCGCCGACATCAGGACCAAGAAAATGGAGATGCCGTCGACGCCGAGGTACCAATGTACCCCGAGCGTGCTCCCGGTGTAGTCGTGGTCCGAGACCAGTTGGTATCCGCCGTCGGCAACCTTCATGGCCACGAGAACCGCGATCGCAAATCCCAACGTGACCAACGACGCGATCAGGGCGAACGCGTAGGAGATCTCTCGGTGGACCCGCCGGTCGAGGCCGCGGTCGAGGCCGAAGAGCCCGAGGACCGCCGCGCCGATGGCCGGCAACAAGATGAGCAGGGTCAAGAAGGGGACCGTGTGCCTCATCCCCACCACGTCCTCGACAGCATGAAGGCGACGATGAGTGCCAGCCCGAGCGCGATACCCGAGCGCGTAATTGCGGGCATAGCCTGTTTGGAGCTTGCGGGCCGCCTGCCCGGTCATCTTGGCCAGGTGCGCGGATCCGTTGACGGCGCCGTCGATGACGCGCGTATCGACCACCCAGGCGCAGAAGGTGGCCAGGCGCTGGCTGGGGCGGCCGATGATCGCGTCGTAGAAGTCATCCCAGTACCAGACGCGCTGAAGGAAGGCCGGTTCGAGTGCGGGCTTGTTGACCTCACTACCCCGCCAGAGCATGTAGGCGACAATC
The DNA here is from genome assembly GCA_963725895.1 of uncultured Acidimicrobiaceae bacterium. Taxonomy (GTDB): domain Bacteria; phylum Actinomycetota; class Acidimicrobiia; order Acidimicrobiales; family RAAP-2; genus Bog-473. Next base: position 2,271,781 of record CAVSAJ010000001.1, read on the forward strand.
ACGCCGGTGAAGGCCGCCGCGATGTCGATTATCGCCAGGTACCACTCCGGGCCGGATCCCAAATGGTCGTTGTACAGCGTCCCTGCGAAGACCGGGGCGAGGAATTCCTGCATTCCCCTGGTGTGCACCCACGGCAGGTCGAGCGCACCCGCGAAGAAGGCGAAGAAGGCAAGGACGACGAGCGGGAGGCGCATGACCCAGGGGGACTCGTGCGGCTCGTGCAGCGCCGGCTCCCCGTGGAGCCCGGGCTTGTCGAAGCGCGCCTCGCCGCCGAAGGTCAGGATCTCCAGCCGGCTCATGTAGTAGGCAGTGAGCACCGCGGTGATCACGCCGATGACCCAGAGTGGCTTGTAATGGGCCCAGGTGTTGTCGAGCACGTCGCCCTTCGCCCAGAAACCCGAGAGCGGCGGTATCCCGGCGATGGCCAGGAAGCCAATGGTGAAGGTGACGGTGGTCCACTTCATATAGCGGCGGATCGCGCCCATGCGTTTGAGGTCCTGCTCGTCGTCGAGGCCGTGAATCACCGAACCGGCACCGAGGAACAGCAGGCCCTTGAAGAAGGCGTGCGCCACCATGAGGAAGATGGCGGCGATGTAGGCGCCTGAGCCGACGGCGAGGATCATGTAGCCGATCTGGGACACCGTCGAGAAGGCGAGCACCTTCTTTATGTCCTGTTGCGCGCAGGCGATCGTGGCCGCCACGAACGCCGTGACGGCGCCGATGGTGGCGATCACCTCGGTGCCCGACGAGCTGAGGTGCAGCAATGGATTCATGCGGCACAGCAGGTAGACCCCGGCCGTGACCATGGTGGCCGCATGGATGAGCGCCGACACGGGGGTCGGGCCCTCCATGGCGTCGGGCAGCCAGTTGAACAGCGGGATCTGCGCCGACTTCCCGGCGGCGGCGAGGAAGAGCAGCAGCACAGCTGCCGTGGCCGCACCGGGGCCGAGATGTGAGAGCTGCCCGAAGATCCCGCCTCCGGGGCCGCTCTCGTATTGGACCGTCCCCGTCTTCTCGAAGAGCAAGAAGATGGCGAGAAGGAACCCGGCGTCACCGATTCGGTTGTAGATGAACGCCTTCTTGCCCGCCGACGCGGCGGATTCGCGCTGGAACCAGAACGCCACCAGCCAGTAGGAGCAGACGCCGACGCCCTCCCAGCCCACGAACGTGAGCACCAGGTTGTTCGCCAGCACGAGCAGCAACATGGAGAAGACGAACAGGTTCAGATAGATGAAGAACTTCGTGTAGTCCCGGTCGTCCTTCATGTAGCCGATGGAGTAGAGGTGGATGAAGGCGCTGACGAAGGTGATGAACATGCACATCGTGATCGACAGCGGGTCAACCAGGGTGCCGACAGGAACGCTCAGCCCGCCGGCGCTGAACCACGTGAAGTAGTTGTGCACGACGAGTTGGTGGTTGTCGGGCAAGCCGAGCAGGCCGGCCAGGACGACGCACGCCACCACGAAGGAACCGCCGACCGCGACCGTACCCACGACCCCCGCCAGCGGATCGCCGATGCGCCGGCCGAAGGCGACGAGCACGAGAAAGCCCGCGAGCGGTAGCAGCAGCATGAGGTACGCGACGTGGACCACGGGTCAGCCCTTCAGCGAGTCCAGGTCGTCCGCCACCGTGGTGGCGCGCCGGCGGTAATTGGTCACGACGATGCCCAGACCGACCACGACCTCCGCCGCCGCGACCACGAGCACGAAGAACACGACAGCCTGGCCGCCGATATCACCCAGCATGCGGGCGAAGGTGACAAAGGTCAGGTTCGCCGCGTTGAGCATCAGCTCGATGCACATGAACATGATCAACACGTTGCGGCGCACCAGCAGGCCGATGGCGCCGATGGAAAAGACGATCGCGGCCAAGCCGATGTACCAGGCTCCCGAGAGGCTCATGCGGGCAACTCGCTCTCGGACTCGTCTTCCTGCTCTGCCTGGACCGTAGGCGGACGGCGGGCCAGGACGACCGCGCCCACGACGGCGATCACCAGAAGGGCCGCGGTGGCCTCGAAGGCGAACAGATAGGTGGTGAAGAGCTGCTTGCCGAGCTGCGCGGGCTCGCCTGCCGGCGAGTTCGGGCCGGCGACGTGCCCCTGGATCGGCCCCACGACCTGGCGCGCTCCGGTGACCCAGTGTGCGGTGGCGGCCATGGCAAGGACGCCCGCCAGCGTGATCGCCGAGACGATGAAGGCCAGCGGCCGCTGGCCGACCAACGGCTCGACCTTGATGTCCTCCGCGCGGTCCACCCCGAGGAACATGATGACGAAGAGGAAGAGGACGACGATGGCGCCGGCGTAGACGATGATCTGGACGGCCGCCAGAAAATCGGCCTGCTGCTCAATGAAGAGGACCGCCACCCCGAAGAGCGTCATGACGAGACTGAGGGCGGCGTGCACCGGGTTGCGCGAGGTCACGACCCCGACGGAGCCGACGAGGATGACCGCCGCGGCGGCCGCGAAGACCAGGACGTCGGGCCAGGTCGGGCGCGTCGAAGCCATCAAGAGGGCGGCGTGGGACATGGGTCAGGCGGGCTTCTCGGGGTCGACGTCGTGCGCCTTCGCCTCGGCCACCGCTGCGTCGGCCTCGGCCTTGCCTGCCTTCGCCTCCGCCTTGGCTGCCTTGCGCCCCGCCCGCAGCTCTTTCATGTGCTCCCGCGTGTACTCGAGCTTCTTGCGGTTGCGCTCCGCCCCCCTCTTGGCCCGCCAGATTCGCCCCTGCATGCCGCGGTGGGCGAGCGGGATGTCCTCGTCGAGTAGATGCGCCTCGAGCACCTCGCGCAGCGGCTTCGTGCCGGTGGCCTCGTCGTCGCGCCGACCCGATTGACCGCCCTCGGGCTGCCGCACGCCGTAGCCGAGCTCGCCCGCCCACTGGACCTCGCCCTCGTAGGCGGCGCTGCCCGACGGCGACGTGGCACGCATCCAGCCCGAGGTCATGAGGTCGTCGCCCTCGCGCCAGTCCTCCCACGGGAGCTTCTTGGGAGTGCCGTCGTCGTTTACCACCAGCTCTTCCTTGGTGTAAATGGCGTCCGAACGGTTCGTGAATGAGAACTCGAACAGCTTCGACTCGGTGATGGCTTCGGTGGGACACGCCTCAACGCACATGTCGCAGTGGATACAACGCAGGTAGTTGATCTCGTAGACGTAGCCGTAGCGCTCGCCGGGCGAGACCGGGTGGTCGGGCGGATTGTCCAGCCCGCGCACGTAAATGCAGTCAGCCGGGCACACACCCGCACACAGCTCGCAGCCGATGCACTTCTCCATGCCGTCCTCGTAGCGGTTGAGAACGTGGCGCCCGTGCTGGCGCGGCTGCTTCGGCTTCTTCTCCTCGGGGTACATCGTGGTGACACGGGGCCGGGTCAAGTGCTGGAAGGTGAGCTTGAACCCACCGAGGAAGGAGAGCTGGTCCTTGAGCTCGTCGCCCACGCCCATCAGAGATCACCTCCCGTGGTGCTCGGTCCCGGATTCGAGGGGACCGGCGCGAGGGTGGGCCCCCGCGGCGGTCGGCTGACTCTCCGCCCGATGGCCGGAATGATGACGTCCTCCTCGCTGCGACCCGCTCCGAGGTGGCTGGCCCGCAGCAGGACGACGGTGGCCAAGAGCACCACCGGCACCAGGATCAGCCCCGCCCAACCCCAGGCGATGATCGCGGCGATCAGCAGGAGCCAGCCGAGGGTCATCGGGATGAGCCGTTTCCACCCGAGGTCCATGAGCTGGTCGTACCGCAGGCGCGGCAGGGCGGCGCGGAACCACACGTAGACGAAGCAGAACGCCACGGTCTTGAGGAGGAAGTAGATGATCGGCATGTAGATGGTGGCGCCAGGGATGTGGAAGATGTAGCCGTTGGGCCCGCCAAAGAAGAGCGTGACCACGATGGCCGACATCGTGATGGTGTTCATGAACTCGGCGAGGAAGAAGAGGCCGAAGCGGATGGAGGAGTACTCGGTGTGGAAACCGCCCACGAGCTCGGTGTCGGCCTCGGTCAGGTCGAACGGCGGGCGGGTGAGCTCGGCCGTGATGGCGATCATGAAGAAGATGAAGGGCAGGAAGCCCAGGCGGATCAGGTTCCAGTTCCAGAACCCATTGGACTGGGACGCCACGATGGCGCGCGTCGACAGCGAACCGGTCACGAGCACGACCATGACCGTCGTCATACCGAGCGCAGCCTCGTAGGAGATCACCTGCGCCGAGGCGCGCACCGATCCGAGCAGCGGGTACTTCGAGCCCGACGACCAACCGGCGAGCATCACGCCGTAGACCGCGATCCCGGACATCGCGAGGACGAGCAGGATGCCCATGGGCGGGTCGGCCACCTGGAGCTCGAAGGTGTGGCTCCCGATGGTGATCACCCCGCCGACCGGGACGACGGTGAAGACCAGCACGGCCGGGATGACCGAGAGGTACGGCGCCAGCTTGAAGACGAACGCGTCGGCGCGGTCGGGCAGCAGATCCTCCTTGAAGACGAGCTTGGTGCCGTCGGCCAGCGTCTGCAACAAGCCCCACGGGCCGGCGCGGTTGGGCCCGACCCGACTCTGCATGTCCGAGATCACCTTGCGCTCGAACCAGATCATCAGCGCAGTGGCCACCAGCAAAGCGACGAACGCGGCCAGGCACTTGATGATGACGATCAGCCACACCTCCCAGTTGAGGCCGATGTCGAACAGCGGGTCGCCGTTGCCGCTGTTGGCGCTGTGCGTGAGCACGGTCGGCCCGAGATTGGCAGCCACCTTCGAGGTGGTCGTGGTCGTGCTGGCGAGCAGGGCGGCGATCACACCGACTCCAGTCGCACGTCGGTGACCACCTGGCGGCTGTCGATCAGCGTGGCCGCCGCGTTGCCGGTCGCGCTCTCGCCTCCCGGCACGTTGAAGTCGATGGCGATCACGCCGCGGGGCACTCCGTCATCGGCGTGGGCGTCGAGGACGAGCTCGCCGCGGGCCGAGCGTACCTTCACGCGGTCGCCGGTCGATGCGCCGAGCCGGTCGAGGTCGTAGGGATTGGCCCGCGCCACGAGCGCCGGCACCAGCGGGGTGAGTGACGGCGACCCGGTCATCGAGCTGCCCGCGTCGTAGAGGCGGCGGCCGGCCACCAGGCGCAGCGTGTAGTTGTCGGGTTTGGGGATGTGGAGCGGCTCGACCCCGCCGGAACCGGGCCCGGACAACAGGGGCGGCGGGCTGCCCAGCATGGCCGCGTGCGCGAGGACGGGACTCGTCCCGCCCGTGCCCACCCGCGGCGGCGCGCCTTGTCGCTCCACCGACTCGACGCCGGGCAGGGACATGGGGTCGATCGGCTGCACGTCGGGATGGTGGTCCCGGGGACCGATCGGCACGACGATGCCGTCGTGTGCCGCATCGGAGTGGAGCACCTCCTGGGTCAGCCCGGCGTACGCCGGTGCAGTGCCCTCGAGCTCGTCGGCCAGGTCGTTGAAGTTCGTGACCCCGAGGTCGGCGCCGAGCGCCTCGGCCAGCTCGGCCGCGATCATCCAGTCGGGCCAGGCGAAGCCCGGTGCGGTGAGCTTCTGGCCCAGGCGGGTCACCCGTCCCTCGATGTTCGTCGACGTCCCGGCCCGCTCGTGCGTCACCGCGCACGGCAGCACCACGTCGGCGTGGGCGTCCACAGACTCGGAGGGATGCCCGGTCACCGCCACGACGAAGTGCCCGGCGGCGAGCGCCTTGGCTGCCAGCGTGTGGTCCGGGAAATCGCTCAGTGGGTCCGCACCGAGGAGCACGAGGGCGCGCACCGCGGCACCGTCGGCACCGTCGCCCTCACCGGCCATCGAGGCGAGGATCGACGCCGTGTCGAGTCCCGGTTTGGCCGGCACCGAGCCCCACGCCGCGGTGAAGCGCTCCCGGCCGGATTCGAGGCTGACCCGGCCCGGCAGGATGCCCGGCGCCAGTCCCATGTCCAGTGCGCCGAAGACGTTGCCGCGTCGCAGGGCCGGGAGGAACGTCGCCTCGGGCAGCGCCGTGGCCAGGATCCGCAATGCGTCCGCCGCAATCTCGCCCGACTCCGCGTAGGAGGGCCGGCCCGCCACCACGACGACGCCGTGGCCACCGGGGTGCTGAGCCAGCAGGCGGCGCGCCTCGGAGAGCGCACCCGCGGCCAGCGCGGAGCCCTCGTGGTGCGACCCCAGCCCGCCCGCCCCGCTCGCTCCGTCGTCGCCCGTGAGTGCACGAGCCATGGCCGGCGCGTCACCGGGTCGGATGCGCAGCGACGCCGCCGCGAACTCGCTCAGCGCCGTGGGCGCGGGCGAGACCTCGATGAGCGCGGTGGTGCCGAAGACGACCGACTCGCGCAGGCGAAGGAACAGGATCGGCAGTTCCTCGCGCAGGTCGCCGGCGAGCGTCACGATGACCGGCGCGCTGCAGGCTCCGTCAATGGTTGCCCGCGGCAGGCCCAGCACGACGTCGGCCGGGAGCCCGTCGCCGAGCTGCGCGTCCACCGAGTCGGTGCCGATGACGCCCTTGGCGAGCTTGGCCCACGCATAGGCAGATTCGTTGGTGAGGCGCGCACCGCCGATGACGGCCACCGATCCTGCGCCCCCTGCGTCGGTGGCGGCACGGATGCCCGCCGCCGCCGCCGCGAGCGCCTCACCCCAGCTGACCGGGACCAGCTCGCCCTCCTTGCGCACACGCGGCTCGACGAGGCGCCCGTGCTCGAAGCGGCCCGTCTCGTGGGCCTCACCCAGGAACTGGCCCCGGCTGACCCCGAGGCTCACCACCTGCGACGCGGTCGCCGGGGCGACGTCGACCGCCTCGTCGGCGAGCTCGTCTGGCAGCGGGCCGGCGTCGACCTCGTCGCCGTTGACCGCCTCGTAGACGAAGCGGCCCTTGTCGCACAGCCAGCCGTGGTTGACCGGGTCGGAGTCGATGCCGAGCAGCCGCGTCAGTCGGTTCTGCGAGGACTGCACGGCCACCCGGCACCCGACGGAGCAGGCCGTGCAGGTGGACTCGACCTGATCGAGGTCCCAGGGTCGCGCGGTGAAGCGGTACGGCGTCGCGGTGAGCGCGCCCACCGGGCAGATCTGCACCGTGTTGCCGCTGAAGTAGGACTCGAAAGGCTGCGTGGGGAACGTCGAGACCTCGACGGCCTCGCCGCGGCCGGCGAAGTCGATCTGCGCCTCGCCCGCGACCTCGGCGGCGAAGCGCGTGCAGCGCGCGCATTGAATACAGCGCTCGCGGTCGAGCAGCACCAGGTCCGAGATTGCGATGGGCTTCTCGAAGTGGCGCTTCTCCTCGACAAAGCGGCTCTCCCCCGGCCCGTAGGCCAAGGTCTGGTCTTGCAGGGGGCACTCGCCGCCCTTGTCGCACACGGGGCAATCGAGGGGGTGGTTGGCCAGCAGGAATTCGAGCACGCCGTCTTGCGCCTTCTTGACGCGCTCGTTGGTGGTGTCGACGACCATGCCGTCGCTGACCTCGGCGAAGCACGCCGGCGTCAGCGTGGCACCGCGCGGGCCCTGCACGTCGACCAGGCACATCCGGCACATGCCCACCGGCGCCATGCGCGGGTGGTAGCAGAAGCGCGGGATGTAGGTCCCGGCGCGTTCGGCCGCCGCGATCAACAGCTCGCCCTTGTGCGCCGTCACCTCGCGGCCATCGAGGCTGAAGGTGAGGCTCTCGTCGGCGTGCACGTCCGTGTGCAGCTCGCGGGACGTGTCAGTCAAAGGGGCACCCCCCTTCCTTCACGTGCACCAGGAATTCGTCGCGGAACATGCGGATGCCCGAGGCGATGGAGGACGGGATGGACGGGCCGAGCACGCAGATGGTGGTCTGCTGGGGCGGCCAGGCCACGCCGGGCGAGATGTTGTCGCACAGGTCCATGAGGAGGTCAAGATCCTCCTCGCGGCCGTCGCCGGTCTCAATTCGGTACATGATGCGCTCGAGCCAGCCCGACCCCTCACGGCACGGCGTGCACTGGCCGCACGACTCGCGTGCGAAGAACTTGGTGATGCGCCAGGCGGCGCGCACCATGCAGGTCGCCGAGTCCATGACCACCACCGAGCCCGAGCCGAGCATGGACCCCGCGTTCCCCACTTCGTCCTGGCCGAGCGGGAGGTCGACCTGATCGGGACCGAACCACGGGGCGGACACACCGCCGGGTATGAAGGCCTTGAGCGTGTTGGAGCCGCGGATCCCGCCACCGAGCACCGGCGCGTAGATGAGGTCACGGAAGGTGGTCTTGACCATCTCGAGCTCGAAGGTGCCCGGCTTGCGCACGTGGCCGGCCAGGGCGAAGAGCCGGGTGCCGGTGGAGCGGCCGTCGCCGAGTGCGGCGAACGCGGCCCCGCCGTTGGTGACGATCCAGGGGATGTTGGACATCGTCTCGACGTTGTTGACCACGGTGGGCTCTCCGTAGAGCCCGATGGCGGCGGGAAAGTACGGCGGCTTGATCCGCGGAAAGCCGCGCTTGCCCTCGAGCGACTCGAGCAGCGCCGTCTCCTCACCGCAGATGTAGGCGCCGGCGCCGGGGTGGACCACGACGTCGACCGAGAAACCCGAACCGAAGATGTTCGACCCGACCGCGCCGTGCGCGTACGCCTCGTTCAGCGCCTGCTGCAGGCGCTCGAGGCCGAGGGCGAACTCGCCGCGCACGTACACGAAGGCCTGGCTGACCTGCAGCGCGAAGGCCGAGATCAACACGCCCTCGAGAATCTGGTGGGGGTCGCGCTCAATGAGGAGGTGGTCCTTGAACGTGGCCGGTTCCGACTCGTCACCGTTGATCACGAGATAGGTCACCGGGTTCTTGCGCATCATCGACCACTTGCGGCCCGCCGGGAAGCCGGCGCCGCCCCGGCCGAGCAGGCTGGCCGCGTCCACCTCGGCTGCGACCGCCTCGGGCGTCATGGTCAGCGCCTTGCGCAGCCCCTCGTAGCCGCCGGTCGCGAGGTAGCGCTCGATCGTGTAGGAGTCCTCGTAGCCGAGGCGCGACGTGATGATCTTGGGGGCGTCGGTGATCGCCATCAGGACGTCGCTCCCCTTCCCGCCGCTCGCCCGCGACGCCTGGGCGTGGGCCATGGCCGCGCGCTCGGAGGCCACCTCGGCGCGGTCGGTCTCGAGCCCGACGCTGCGGCGCACCCGCACGAGCGTGCCGTGCGGAGGGATGTCCTCAGCCAGCCGGCCGGCCCGCAGGTCGTCGAGCAGCGTGTCGAAGGTCGCTGGCGACTGGGCGCCGACGTAGCGGTGGTTGACCTGCACGCAGACCGTCTGGTCGCAGTCGGCCAGGCACTCCGCCTCGTGCAGCGTGAAGACGCCGTCGGGTGTCGTCCCGCCGGCCCGCGTCCCGAGGACACCCTCGGCGTGCTCGAGAAGCTCGAGCGCGCCGCCAAGGAGGCAGGCGATGTTGGTGCACAGGGCGATGACGTAGGTGCCGACGGGCTCGGTGTGCAACATGTCGTAGAAGCTGGCGGTGCCTCGCACCTCGGCGGCAGTGACCTCGCAGAGTTCCGCGATGTCCTCCATGGCCTCGGGTTGCAACCACCCGTCCTGCTCCTGGGCCAGGTGGCACAGCGGGATCAGTGCCGAGCGCGGCTCGGGGTAGAGCGCGACGAGCTCCGTCGCCCGGGCGCGCATCTCCGCGTTGAGATGGCTCACCGGTCGACCTCACCCATGACGGGATCGACGGAGGAAATCACGGCGACAGCGTCGGCCATCATCGCCCCGCGCAATAGCAGCGGCAGCGCTTGCAGGTTGACGAAGCTCGGCGCCCGGATGTGCATCCGGTACGGCTTGGACGTCCCATCCGAGACCATGTAGCAGCCCAGCTCACCCCGAGGTGACTCGACCGCCACGTAGACCTCGCCCTCGGGCACGCGGAAGCCCTCGGTGAAGATCTTGAAGTGATGGATCAGCGCCTCCATGCTCTCGTCGATGCGAGCGCGGGGCGGGGGTGTGACCTTGCGGTCCTGCACGCGGTAGTCGCCGGGCGGCATCATCTCGGTGATCTGGCGGATCATCTTGATCGACTCGCGGATCTCGTTGAGGCGCACCGAGTAGCGGTCGAAGTTGTCGCCGTAGGTGCCGACGATCACGTCGAAGTCCAGCTTGTCGTAGGCCAGGTACGGCATCGTCCGCCGCAGGTCCCACGGCACACCCGTGGAGCGCAGGATGGGGCCCGTCACCGAGAGGGCCAGCGCCTCCTCCGCCGAGATGTTGCCGACGGCCTCGGTGCGCTCCCGGAAGATGGGCTGGCCCGTCAGAAGCTCGTCGTACTCGTAGGTGCGCGCCAGGATGGTCTCGCAGATGATGTCGACGTCGTCCTCCCAGCCGTCGGGAAGGTCGGCCGCCACGCCCCCGGGACGGATGAAGTTGTGGTTCATCCGCTGTCCGGTCGTCTTCTCGAAGAATGCGAGCACCATCTCGCGCTCGCGGAAGCCGTAGACCAACATGGAGGTGGAGCCGAGGTCCCCCCCGTTCGTGGCCATCCACACCAGGTGCGACGACACCCGGTTGAGCTCACACATGAGCATGCGGATCCACACGGCCCGCGGCGGGAGCTCGACGTCGAGCAGCGCCTCGGTGGCCAGCGAGAAGACGAGCTCGTTGTGCAGCGGCGAGAGGTAATCCATGCGCGTGGTGTTGGTGCACCCCGTCACGTAGGTCAGCTCCTCCCCGGTCTTCTCCATACCGGTGTGCAGATAGCCGACGATCGGCTTGGTGCGCAGCACTGTCTCGCCGTCGAGCTCGAGCATGAGCCGCAACACGCCGTGGGTCGAAGGGTGCTGGGGGCCCATGTTGATGATCATCGTCTGGTCGTCGCGCCGTTCGATGTCGATGTCGTTCGGATCGGCGTAGCCACCCTCGGGCAGGCGCAACACGGCGCCCACCTCCTGGCGCAGCTCGCCGGCGCCCGTGGTCCCCCGGGGCCGCAGCTCCTGGATGCCCTCCGAGGTCTCGGGAACGAAGTAGCGCTCCTCTTCAGCCTCGCGGTGGGCCCGCTCGGTCGGCTCCAGGCCGAGGCCGTCCGCCTCGGCCGTCTCGCGCTCGTCGCGCTCGTCGTGCTCGTCGTGCTCGTCGTGCTCGTCGTGCTCGCTCATCGCGGTCCCGGCGCTTCCTTGAATTGCACCGGTACCCGGCCCACGCCGTAGTCCTTGCGGAGAGGGTGCCCCTCCCAGTCCTCGGGCATCAAGATGCGCGTCATGTCGGGGTGCCCGGCGAAGATGATCCCCACCAGGTCGTACGTCTCGCGCTCCATGGCGTCCGCCCCCGGGTAGACGTCGGTGATGCTGTCGACCACCGGATCCGATTCGGGGACCTGGACCCGGACCCGCACCCGCTGGCGGAGCGAGAGCGACAAGAGGTTGACCACGACTTCGAAACGTTCGGCCGTGAGCCCCGCGGGCAACGCACGCCCGGGGTGGGTGAGGAAGTCGACGCCGCACAGGTCCGAGCAGAGCTCGAAGCCGGCCTCGCGGAACGCGCCCACCATCTGCTTGTAGGTCTCGCGGCTGGGGAACGCGAGCTGGTCCACCGAGCGGTCCGGGAGCCGCGGGACGTCGGGCAGGACGCTCGCGGGCGTCCCTGCGGTCGAAGTCGAAGTGGTGTCGCTCACCGCGGCGTGGCGACCCGCACGGCGTCGGGCACGCTCGGCACCCAGCCCCCGGTCGCCTGCTCGCCGGCGGGGACCGAGCTGCCGGGACGGCGGGTGATCTCGCCGGTGCGGATCTTCTCGTGCAGGGTCAAGATGGCGTGCAGGAGCGTCTCGGGCGAGGGTGGGCAGCCCGGGGCGTACACGTCGACCGGGACGATCTGGTCCACCCCCTGCACGATGGCGTAGTTGTTGAACATCCCGCCCGTCGACGCGCACACGCCCATGGAGATGACCCACTTGGGCTCCATCATCTGGTCATAGATCTGGCGCAGGACGGGGGCCATCTTCTGCGAGACCCGTCCGGCCACGATCATGAGATCGGCCTGACGCGGCGATCCCCGGAAGACCTCCATGCCGAGGCGGGCGATGTCGAAGTCGGCCGCGCCGACCGAGATCATCTCGATCGCGCAACACGCCAGCCCGAAGGTGGCCGGCCACACGCTGTTGCGACGCGCCCACTTGACCATGTCCTCGAGGCGACCGGTCAGGAAGTTGTGCTGGAGATCCTCGATGCCCACGTCAAGCCGCCTCACCCGGGGTCGGGCGCGCCCCGCTGATGCGGGTGATGGTCGACTCCGAGGTGCGGCTCGGCAGGCCCGACTGCAATGTCTTGGGCGGGCCCCAGGTCAAGGCCCCGTTCGAGATGAGATAGACGAAGGACACGAACACCACCGCGGCGAACACGATGACCTCGACGAGACCGAACGTCGCGATCTGGTGGAAGACCACCGCCCACGGGTAGAGGAAGACGATCTCGATGTCGAAGATGATGAAGATCATCGACACCAGGTAGAAGCGCACCGGGAAGCGCTGCGGCGGTTCCACGTTGGGCACGATGCCGCACTCGTAGGGCGCGAGCTTGGCCGCCGTCGGCTTCTTGCGCGGCGCCAGCATGGCCGAGGACACCAGCGAGAAGACGGTGAAGGCGAAGCCGAGGAGCCCCACTATGAGGATCGGGAGGTACTGGTCCACGGTGATCCGTTTCTACCATGTGACCCCTTTCGCAAGCACATCCGCGGTGCTGGTCAGAGGCCCCGTGGGCAGACCTACGATGCCCCTGTGACGCCCCCTGACGTGACCACCCCTCCCGGCGCCTCCGAGGAGCCGGACGGCCCGGCGAAGAAGGCCGCGGACCAGGCCGCCGCCCCGGCTCCGCACCGGGTGCAACCGGCGGGGAACACCGGCCCGGACTCCACGCCGCAACCGCCGGCGAAGCGGCCCGCATCCAAGAAGGCCCCCGCGAAGAAGTCCCCGGCCAAGAAGGAAGCGACGGCCAAGAAGGAAGCGACGGCCAAGAAGGAAGCGACGGCCAAGAAGGCTCCGGCTACGAAGCCCGCCACGAAGGCGCCGAAGAAGGCGAGCGCCACGGCCCCGGAGGCGCCCTCGCGGTCCCCGGGAACAACCCGCTCGCCGGCCGGGCCGGAGCGGCACGTCCACGACGTCGTCGTAGTCGGCGCCGGGCCGGCGGGTGCCTCGTGCGCCTACTGGCTGGCGGACGCCGGCTGGGACGTGGTCGTCGTCGAGAAGAAGGAGTTCCCGCGCGAGAAGACCTGTGGCGACGGGCTCACCCCCCGTGCGGTGCGCCAGCTGGCCGACATGGGACTCGAAGGCGCTCTGGCCGGCTCCCATCGCTACACCGGCCTCCGTGCGTTCGGCTTCGGGCACTCCGTCGAGATGAGCTGGCCCGACCACCCCAACTTCCCCGACTACGGCTACACCATCACGCGCCATGACCTTGACGGCATCGTGGCCGGGCACGCGGCCGCGGCCGGTGCCACCCTGCTGCAGGGGACCGAGGTCACCGGCCCGGTCATCGACCAGGCGGCAGCGACCTCAGGTCCCCTGCCGGCGCTCACAGGGGTGACCGTCAAGGAGAAGGGTGCCGGTGCCACCCGCACCATCTCGGCGCGCTACGTGGTCGTGGCCGACGGGTCGAACTCGCGCATCGGCCGCATGCTCGGCACGGCCCGGCGGCGCGAGCTGCCACTCGGCATGGCGCTGCGGGGGTATTACGCCTCGGACCGCCACGACGACCTCTTCATCGAGTCGCACCTCGACATCCGTGACGCCGAGGGCAACGTCGTCCCGGGCTACGGCTGGATCTTCCCCATGGGCGACGGTCGGGTCAACGTCGGCGTCGGCCTCCTCTCCACCGAGCAGCGCTGGAAGGGCATCAACACGACCCACCTCATGGACGCGTTCGTCGCCTACGCACCAGGCTCATGGGGACTGCGCCCCGAGACGAGTCTCGGCCCCCCGGTCGGCGGCAAGCTCCCCATGGGCCTCTCGGTCGGGCCACGGGCCGGCGCGAACGTCCTGATCGCCGGCGACGCGGGCGGCGTCATCAACCCGTTCAACGGGGAGGGCATCGCCTACGGCTACGAGACGGGTCGGCTGGCCGCGGCCGCCCTCGGCCACGCACTCAGCGGGGGCGCAGAGGCCGCGCTGGCCGAGTACGACCGCGAGCTCGAGGCGGCGTATGGCCCCTACTTCAAGGTGGCCCGGGCCTTCGTCCATCTCATCTCGCATCCCGAAGCCATGCGTCTCTGCGTCAGTCTCGGCATGCGCTCAGAGCTTGTGATGAAGCAGTTGCTGCGCATCATGGCCAATCTCATGCGACCCGACGCAACCGGTCCCGCCGAGCTGAGCTACCGAGCCATGGAGCTCATCTCGCGCGTGCTGCCCGACCGCGACGGGGTCGAGGTGCCAGCCGCCTGAGCTTGCGGCGTGGCCAGCCTTTCCATTCGCTCACGTGCCGAGCACCTCTCGGAGCGCGGCACCTTCGGCACGGAGCGTCGCGTCGTCGAGTGGAGGTGTGACCGCCAGTTCATCTTGACCGGGTCGTAGCGCTCGTCGACCGCCCGCGCCACCCGCAGCCGTTGGCCCACTGCCCGGCGATGATACAAACGCCGTGTTCGTTCTCGTCGGCGGCGGCGCCGCACATGGGACAACCCCCGCCACGCCGCAGCGCATCGAAATTCTGGGGCCACTCGCCGGCGGGCGCCACCCGGGCCGTCTTTCAGCCCAGCCCGGCGGCCACCTCCGCCGCCGCCTCGCCCGCCGCCTCGACGACACGACCGAGGACCGCTTCGTCGTGGGCCAGACCAGGGAACAGCACCTCGTAGGGTCCAGGGGCGAGTGCAACGCCGCGGTCCAACATGGCGTGGAAGAACGGTCCGTAGACACCGTTTCCGACGAGGTCGCGCACCGCCACGTAGTCCGGCGGCAATGCGAGCGGGGGCGCGGCGGCCGGCGCCAGGTACAGCCCGGCGAGCGGCCCGACCACCGGCACCGACGCCCACAGCCCGCTGCTCATGACGGCGGACTCGAGCTCCTTCGCGAACACCGCGACGCGCGCGGCCAGCGCCTCGTAGTCGGCAGCCGTCACCGAGCGCAGCACGGCGAGGCCGGCCGCGGTCGCCAGCGGGTTCCCCGACAAGGTGCCCGCCTGGTACACGGGTCCACCCGGCGCCAGCTCGGTCAGCAACGCGGCCGCGCCGCCGAAGGCACCGACGGGGAGGCCCCCGCCGATCACCTTCCCGAAGCACCACAGGTCGGGCGTGACGCCCGACCACGCCGTGGCGCCGCCGAGGCCGATGCGAAAGCCCGTGATGACCTCGTCGAAGATCAAGAGTGCGCCGCTCGCGTCGCAGGCGGCCCGAAGGCCCTGCAAGAAGCCGGGCGCCGGCGTCACCAGGTTCATGTTGGCGGCCACCGCTTCGACGATCACACACGCCACCCGCTCATCGAGGGCGGGCACGACGTTGTAGGGGACGACCTCGGTCTCGGCCACCGCGGCGGCAGGCACACCGGCCGAGCCCGGGAGGCCCAGCATGGCCACCCCGCTCCCCCCACCGGCCAGCAGGCCGTCGGAGTGCCCGTGATAGCAGCCGTCGAATTTCACCACCCGGTCACGGCCGGTCACGCCGCGGGCCAGCCGCACCGCGCTCATGGCCGCCTCGGTACCCGAGGAGACGAGGCGCACCTGCTCGCAGCCGGGCACCCGCTCGCAGATCGCTTCGGCCAGCAGGACCTCCCCCGGGGTCGGTGCGCCGAAGGTCGTGCCACGACCGGCGGCCTCGATGAGCGCGGCCGTCACGACCGGATGCGCATGACCGAGCAGCACCGCGCCGTAGGACTGCACGAGGTCGACGTAGCGAGTGCCCTCGACGTCGACGACGTACGCGCCCTCCCCCGACGCGACCGTGTACGGCGTGCCGCCGACGGACGCGAAGGAACGGACCGGCGAGTCGACCCCCCCGGGGATGACTCGCTGGGCGCGCCGCGAACCACTCGGCGTTCGAGTCAGCCCGTCGCTCAGCCATCAAGGGCCTCTGCCACCTCTGCGGCGAAATAGGTGAGGATGAAGTCGGCCCCGGCGCGCTTGAGCACGGTCAGCTGCTCGAGCGCGACGGCGTCGCCGTCGATCCAGCCCGCCGCGGCCGCCGCCTTGACCATCGCGTATTCCCCGCTCACGTGGTAGGCCGCTAGCGGGACGCGCACGGATGTACGCACGGCGGCCAACACGTCGAGGGACGTCATGGCCGGCTTCACCATGACCATGTCGGCCCCTTCGGCGACGTCCAGCTCTATTTCGGCCAACGCCTCGCGCGCGTTGCGCGGGTCTTGCTGGTAGGCGCGCCGGTCGCCACCGCCCGCGATCGAGACGTCAACCGCCTCGCGGAAGGGACCGTAGAGCGCTGAGGCGTACTTCGCCGCGTACGCCAGGACGGCCACCTGTTCATGGCCGTCCTCGTCGAGCGCGGCTCGGATGGCCGCCACCTGCCCGTCCATCATTCCGCTCGGCGCGACGACGTCGGCGCCCGCCGCAGCCTGGGCGCGCGCGATGCGCGCGTAGAGCTCGAGCGTCTCGTCATTGCGGACCTCGCCCGACGGCCCGAGCACACCACAATGCCCGTGGTCCGTGTACTCGTCGAGGCACAGGTCCGCCATGAGGACGATCTCGTCACCGACCGCGGCGCGCACGGCGCGCAGTGCGACTTGCACCACGCCATCGGGGTCCCACGCCCCGCTTCCCTGCGCATCCTTCGTGGCCGGGACGCCGAAGAGGATGACGCCAGGAAGGCCGAGCGATGCCAGACGCTTGACCTCTACGACGAGCGAGTCGACCGAGTGCTGCACCTCGCCGGGCATCGACGCGATGGGCACGGCGGCGTCGATCCCCTCTCGCACAAAGAGCGGCGCCACGAGGTCGTCCACGCTGAGGCGCGCCTCGGCGACCAGGCGCCGCAACGCCGGGGTGCGGCGGAGCCGGCGCAGGCGTCGCTCGGGGAACGCTGCCCCTGCGGTGCTCGACGTGACCTCGGCCATGGCGCCAGCCTACGAGGCTCCGCTCGTACCCGGGCCGAAGTGATCGACCAGCTCGGCAACGATGCCGTCGGCCGAGGCACCCCACGCTTCGTGCACGCCGGAGCAGACCGGCGGCCCGGGCGGCCGCCGCGGTCGTCGGTCCGATGCACACGATGTGCGCGGGCGCCTCCGGCGGTGCGCCCGCCGGCGTCCGCAACGACACGAACGCGTCCACCGAGGAGGTCGCGGTGAAGATGAGCGCGTCGGCGGTGGCGGTCCGCTCGAGCAGCTCCGGGTCGGGCGAGGCGCGCGCCACCGTGCGATACGCCTCGACGCGCCGCACCTCCCAGCCCTTCTCCCGCAGTCCGGTGTCGATCGTGTCGGGCGCGATATCGGCGCTGGGGAACACGACGGACCGGTGCACATCCGAGGGATCCGGGAACGACTCGACCAGTCCGCGCGCGCTGTGCTCGGCCGCCACCAGATCGGGCTCGACGCCCGCCTGGCGCAATGCGTCCGCCGTGGCCGGCCCCACCGCGGCCACCAAAGCGGGGCCGAGCGCTCTGCGCGTCGCGCAGCTCGGCCATGAACCGGTCGACCGCGTTGACCGAGGTGAACACGACCCAGGCGACGTCGTGCACCGAGGCGGCCGCCTGGCGAAGCGCAGACCCGCCGTCTGCGGGATCGACCTGGCGGGTCAACGCCAGCTCGATCGTGCGCGCGCCCGCCCGCTCCAGCGCGCCGAGCAATCCCTCGGCCCTGCGGCCCGAGCGGGTGACGACCACCGTGCGCCCGGCCAGCGGTCCGGCGCCTGCGGCAGGTGGGCGGCGTCTTCGCCCAGGGCGGCCACGGGCCCCACCACGATCACCGCCGGCGGACCGAGATCAACACCGCCCAGACTCGGCCAGCGTGGTGCGCGCCACGCGCTGTGCGGGCGTGGTGCCACGGGCGATGACCGCCACCGGCGTGTCCGGCGAGCGTCCCCCGCGCACCAGCGCCTCTGCGATGGCGGCCCGGGTGGTCATACCCATGAGGATGACCAAGGTGCCACCCGCACGCGCCAAGGCGTCCCAGTCCGGCCCGTCGGTCGCGCCCGACGCAGCGCTGTCGCCGACCCGCCCGGTCACGACCGTCACCGACGAGGCCAGGCCGCGCTGGGTCACCGGGATGCCCGCGGCGGCGGGCACGCCGAAGGCAGAGGTCACTCCAGGCACGACCTCCCATGCAATGCCGGCCTTGGTCAGGGCGTCCACCTCTTCACCGCCCCGGCCGAAGAGAAAGGGGTCCCCGCCCTTCAGCCGGACCACGATCGCCGCCCGCCGGCCGTGCTCGACCAGCAGCCGCGCGATCTCGTCCTGGCGTGCCGCTCCGCCGTCGCGTGCGCTCCGGGGTCCTTGCCGACGTCGATGATCTGCGCCGTCGAGGGGACGAGGTCGAGCAACGCCGGGCTCACCAACCGGTCGTGCAGGACCACGTCGGCCCGGGTCAGCAACGCGGCACCCCGACGGGTGAGCAGTCCGGGGTCACCGGGCCCGGCGCCGACCAGGTACACCGTCACGGCCGGGCCCGAGTCCCGAAGTCGAAGCCGTCGATCGCCTCGGCGCCGCCGTCTTGGAGCGCGCGCGCCACGGCGGCGACCGAGGGCCTCGGGGTCGTCGCCCGACACGCGCCAGGCGGACCATGTGCGCCCGTCGCCGCTCGCCACGAGCCCCGACAGCACGCAAGGGCCGCGCGCCGTCAACCGTGCTCGGCGAAGGCGGCGACCGGCACCGTGCAACTCCCGCCGAGCGCGGCCAGCACGGCGCGCTCGGCGCGCAGGGCGCGGTGGCTGGGCTCATGGTCGATGGAGCCCAGCAGCGCTCGCGTCGCGTCGTCATCGGCGCGGCATTGGACGGCGATCGCGCCCTGGCCCGCCTGGGGCAGCAGGTCGATCGGGTCGACGACGTCACTCAGACGTGCCCTCCAGCCGAGCCGCACCATGGCCGCCACCGCGACCACGACAGCGGAGACCTGACCCTCCTCGCGCCAGCGAGACCCGGCGCGCCATGTTGCCGCGCAGGTCGGCGAAGACCAGGTCCGGTCGCAGATTGGCCAGCTGGGCACGCCGTCGAGCCGAGCCCGTGGCGACCAACGCGCCGGGCGCGAGTCCGGCGAGGGTGCACCCGACCAGGCCGTCGCGCGGATCGGCCCGCTCGGGTACCGCGCCCAGCACGAGTTGCTCGGGCATGGTCGAGGTCATGTCCTTGGCCGAGTGCACCGCGGCGTCCGCCCTGCCGTCGGCGACGGCGACTTCCACCTCGGCGACGAAGACACCCTGGCCGCCGATGCGGTCCAGCGACACGGCGGCCTCGCGGTCGCCCTGGGTCCGCACGACCACGGGTTCGACATCGAGCCCGGGGTGAGCGTGGCGCAACAGCGTGGCGACGATGTCCGTCTGGCACAGCGCGAGCGGCGAACCTCGGGTGGCTAGGCGGAGCGATCCCACGGCCGCGACTATCCCATGGCCGCGACGAGCCGACGGCCGCGACGCTCCGGTGGCCCGACTAGAGGTCGAAGAGGATGCGCAGCGCCTCCACCAGCCGCTCCCCGCGAGGCGTGCCCGCCGTCTCCTTCAAGAGCACCGTGGGCTCGTGGAGCATCTTGGCCAGCGCGGCCCTCGTGGTCTGGTCCACCTGCTCCCACTCTTCCTCGCTCAGGTCGGCCAGTTGGGCGCGATGACGCTCGAGCTCGGCAACCCGCAGTGACTCGAGACGAGCCCGCAGTGCGGCGACGACAGGGGCCGCGCCGCGCTGGCGACTGGCCGTCCGGAACCGCTCGACCTCGGCGTCGACAATGGCGCGCGCGGCGACCGACTCCTCGGCGCGGTCTCCCAGCGCCTGGGCCACCCGCGCGCTGAGCGTGTCCATGTCGAGCAGCGTGACCCCCGGGTGGGAGCCGACAACCGGATCCACGTTGCGCGGCACGCCGAGATCGATGACCAAGAGCGGCCCGGACACGGACACGAAGTCCGGCTCTCCGAGCACGTGCGACTCGGCCGCCACCGCGGTCACCACGACGTCGGCGTCCGCCAGCTCGGTAGCCACGCTGTCGAGTGTGCCCGCCCGCAGCTCGAAGGGTGCACCCTCGCCGGCCTGGACGAGCTCGTGGCGCGCGTGGCGGACCGATTCACGACGACGACGCGACGCGGAGCATCCGCTGGCGCAATGTCAGCGAGCGCGCGGCACACGCCGAGCCCCATGTCGCCGGCACCGACCACGACGACACGCGCGTCGCGCAGACCGGCGGGGTCCTCGCCCGCGGGCGACCGCGACGGCGGCGTAGGAGAAGGAGGTCGTGCCCTTGCTGATCGCTGTCTCCGTGCGCACCCGCTTGCCGGTCTGCAGCGCGTGCCGGAAGAGGGCGGACAGGACCGGGCCGCAGGTACCCTCCTCCTGGGCGCGCTCGAAGGCACGCCGGACCTGGCCCACGACCTCGGTCTCGCCCGTCACCACCGACTCGAGGCCAGAGGTGACCGAGAAGAGGTGCGAGGTGACGTCGTCGTCAAAGCGGATGACGGCGTGCTCGGACAGCTCCTCGACCGAGCGGCCGGCATGCTCGGAGAGGACGTCGTAGATCTCGGCCACCGCGTCGTGGAAGCGGTCGACCACGGCGTAGACCTCGGTGCGCAGACAGGTCGAGAGGACCACGCTCTCTTGGATGTTGCGGCGGTGGCTGAGCGCCGTGAGCACCTTGTGCAGATCGTCCTCGCCGACAGCGGCCGCCTCGAGGAGGGGCAACGGAGCCTGCGTGTGCTGGAGCCCTACGACGACGACGGACACTCGATTCCCTCCTGGGTCGGAGGATAATTGTGCCGGTCACGGCGCCGAACGTGCCAGTCACCCACGTCGGCGGCCAATTTCGACGCCGAGGGGGTCAGGCGAGGTCAGGCCGCGGTGAGAGCCCGACAGAGCCGATCAACGGTGCGGCGTCGTCGGGACGGCCACCGTCGGCCGCGGTGTCGCCACGCTCGATCTCCTCCTGGCGGGCGCGGTAGAACCCGAGGACTTGGAGCTCGATGGAGAGATCGACGTAGCGCAGGTGGATGCCCGACGGGACGGTGAGGACCCGGGGGGCGAAGTTGAGAATGGAGGTGACGCCCGCGCGCACCAAGAGATCGGCCACGCCCTGCGCGGCCCAGGCCGGCGTCGTGACGACCCCGATCTGAGGACGCTCTGGTGGGCGCAGCCGGGCCAACTCGTCCATGTGACGCACCTTGATGCCCCGGATCTCCTCGCCGACCACGGCCGGGTCGACGTCGAAGAGAGCCGTCACCTGGCAGCCGCGTGACGCGAAGCCGGCCGAGTTGGTCAAGGCGCGGCCGAGGTTCCCGATACCGACGATGCCGACGGACCAGTTCTCGTCGACACCGAGGGCGCGGTCGATCTGCGCGATCAGGAAGCCCGGGTCATAGCCCGAGCCGCGGGTCCCGAACGACCCCAGCAGCGAGAGATCCTTGCGAACCTTGGCGGCATTCACGCGTGCCAGCTCGGCGAGTCGCTCCGAGGACACCGTGCGGTCGCCGGCGCGCTCGAGCTCGGCGAGGATGCGCTGGTAGATCGGCAACCGCAGCACCGTTGCTTCGGGAATTCGCTTCTGGGCCGCAGCAGAGGTCGCCGCGGCGGCGCCGTCGGACGCGCTCGGTCTGCGCGATGAGGGTTGCCCGTCGGTCATTGCGTCGGATGGTATCGAGGAGGCTCCCGGCGGTTCCAAACCGCCACCTCGCTACCAGGCCAGGACGAGGAGCTCGCCGGCGGTGACGTTCAGCCAGTGTGCGGCCGAGGCTTCGCCCGCCACCACGGCGAGATGGCCGTTCGAGTCGACCAGCACGCCGAACTCCCCCTGCTGCAGCTCGCCGAACGCGTCGACGCAGCGAAGCTCGATCCCGTCGGGCACCAGCGAGTGCGGGAGGCCGTCGAGCGAGACGCGGCCGCTCTCGACGCGCGCCACCAGCTCGATGCGCCCACTCGCGGGGATCCCAGCGATGCGCGCGTCGGCCACCGTCGCCGCCAGCTGAAGGTTGCCGAAGCGGTCGACCCAGGTGACCTCGGCGCGCAGGCACGTCCGCCCGTCGCGCAAGCGGCCCTGCTCGACGACGCCGCCGAGCAGGCGCACCAAGGAGGTCGGGTCGATCGGATCCCCGAGATCCTCGAGCGCGGCGCCGGCACACAACGCGGCGGCGACCGGACCGAAGAGGTCGCGCCCGTCGAAGGTCGACCCACGGTCGGGCGGTGCAGGGTCGCGAGCCAAGTCGATCGCAGTGAGCACCGGAGCCTCTCCCGCCAACTCCGCCGCCCCGACGAGCAGCCCGTTGTCGGGTCCGACGAAGTACATCGTTCCGCCTGTAGCCAGCGCGACGGCCAGTCCGATGCCGCGCCGCGCCGTACCGACCCCGGGGTCGACGACGCCCAGCACCACGCCGCTGCCGAGGTGGGGCACCGCGCGCATGAGGGTGTGGCTGCCGGCACGCACGTCGAAGGGCTCGATGTTGTGCGTCAGGTCGATGATGGTCGTCCCGGGCGCCTGCGCCGCGATGACCGCGTGCACGACGCCGACGAACTCGTCCTGGGTCCCGAAATCAGAGAGGAAGTAGACGGTCCGGACGGGGTGGGGGGACACGGGCGCGCGCTCGTCTCGTTCAGCGCTGCAGATGACGCGACCGTTCGGTGGCCGCCGCGACCGCCTCCATGAAGGCCGAGCGCACGGCCCGGGCCTCCAGTGCCCGCACCCCCGCCGCGGTCGTGCCCGCCGGCGACGTCACCTCGGCGCGCAGCGACTCGGGATCGCGCCCGGTCTCGGCCAACAACGCCGCTGACCCGCGCATGGTCTCGACCACGAGCGTGCGACTCACCGCTCGGGTGAGGCCCATCTGCACGCCCGCCTCGATCAGCGCCTCGGCCGCCAAGAAGAAGTACGCGGGACCCGAGCCTGAGAGGCCGGTGACCGCATCGAGCTGGTGCTCGGGCAGACGGACGACGGTCCCCACCGAGGAGAGCACGTCCTGTGCCCAGGCCAGGTCCTGCGAGGTGGCGAAGGACCCGCCCGACATGGCGGCGACGCCCGAGCCGACCAGCGCAGCCACATTCGGCATGGCCCGGATGACGGCCGGTTCGCCTCCGAGCGCCATTTCGAGGCGCTGGCACGGCACACCGGCGACGATCGAGAGGACGCGGGCGACCCCGGCGCGCGACACCGCAAGCGTGCGGCACGCGGCCTCCGCTGCGTCGGGCTTGACCGCGAGGAGGACGCCGGGCAGGCGGTCGCCACGGGTTTCGAGCACATCGGCCTCGGGGGCATGCAGCGTGCGCAGGCCCGGGTAGAGCGCCTCGAGCTCGTCGCGGCGCTCGGCCACCGGTTCGACCACGGTCACGTCCGCGGGTTTCAGCGCGCCGGTCCCCACGAGCCCGCCAAGCAGGGCTCCCCCCATTTTCCCGCCGCCGACGATCAGCAGGCTCGACACGCCGCCGACGATACTGACCCTGGCCAGAGGCCGCGCCCGCCCAGCCGGTTCCTGGTCCGCAGCCCCCGATTCCGGCCTCAGCGCCGCGGCCGGCGGCGGTAGGTCGAGGGGTGCGCCAACGTCATGGCCGTCGGGAAATGCTCGTCGGTGTAGACGACCGATGAGCCCGCGATGCGGTCGAGCTCGTCGTCGTCGATCAGCCGGGCTGGCACCCGGCCCACCAGGTACACGGCATCTTCGGGTCCGAGCGCGAACCACATCCCGAAGAGGTGCGCGTTGCGGCGCAGCAAGTAGCTGTAGACGTCGGCGTGATTGGCCTCGGGGACGGGCATGAACTGCGCCTCGTGGTGCAGCGTGCGCTGCTTGAGGGTGAACCAGACGGTGATGTAGTCCTTCTCCTCACCCTTGAAGCGGAGGTACCAGCGATACGAGGCGGTCCGGTCGGTCACCTCTTGTCGCTCGGCCGCGACGAGGAAGCCACCGGCCGCGAGCTCGCGCTCGGCCCAGGCGTCGATGCACGCGACCGCCGCGGCCATCTCCTCCTCCTCGGGGAGATCGACGATCGGCATTGCGCTCGATGACCCGCTCGGGCCGAGGCGCGCTCGTTCAGCCGCACTCGACGAGGCGACCCGAGGCCAGCTCGTCGTGCAGCTCCAGCAAGCGTCTTGGCGGCGGCGCGCCACGTGTAGCGACGCGCCATCAGCACCGAGGCAGTCGAGAGACGCTCGGCCAGCCAACGGCTCGTCGAAGACGCGGCGCACCGCGGACGGCGTAGGCGCCGGGGTCGGCCTCCTCGACCAGGAAGCCCGTGTGGCCTTGGGATGACCAGCGTGGTGAGCCCGCCCACGGCCGAGGCCACGACGGGCGTGCCGCAGGCGGCGGCCTCGAGCGCGACCAGGCCAAAGGACTCCGAGCGGCTGGGGACGAGGCACACGTCCGCGGCGCGGTAATAGGAGGACAACAACTCATGGGGCTGGGGATCGATGAAGTGGACGTGCTCACGCACCCCGCGCGCGTCGGCGATGTCGTGCAGGCCTTGCAGCGCCTTCTCTCCGTGTGGGCCGCTCGGGCCGCCCACCACGACGAGGCGATACGGCTCGCCCCCCGACTCGAGCAGCTCGGCCAGGGTCTCGATGGCCACGTCCGCGCACTTGAGGGGCTGGATGCGGCCGACGAAGAGGAGGAGCCGCCCACTGAGCGGCAGGCCGAGCGCGCGCCGCGCCTGAGGACGGTGCCCCGGGCCGAAGAACGCGTGGTCGACGCCCGGCGGCACGATACGAATGCGGCCCGGTTCACCGCCGTAGAGCGACGCAATCTGTTCGGCCTCGACGCTGCACGAGGCCAGGACTGCGTCAGAACACTCGATGATGGACGCCTCGGCCTCGGCACGCCGGTGTGGCATGTCGGCCTC
Source organism: uncultured Acidimicrobiaceae bacterium (assembly GCA_963725895.1). Classification (GTDB taxonomy): domain Bacteria; phylum Actinomycetota; class Acidimicrobiia; order Acidimicrobiales; family RAAP-2; genus Bog-473. The sequence continues at coordinate 2,296,582 of CAVSAJ010000001.1, forward strand.
GACCTCTTCGGGCATCGACTCCGCCTTGACCCGATCGAGGGTGTGGAAGGTGCATACGAGCGGCAGGTTCAGCTCGTGCTTGATCACGTGGCCCGACAGCCCCGAGAGCCAGTAGTTGGCGTGCACCGAGGTATAGGGCAGGTCCGCGCCCCCCTCGGCAGGCCCGCCGCCCTCGGCACCTGACCCGGCACCTGGGAGTGGCGCGGCCACCATGCGCTCGAGCACCCCCGAGGTGAATTGGTCCACCACCGCGGGCAGCGATTCCTTGGGAATCACGTCGAGCGGCCCGGCCGGGACGTGATGAACCCGCAACCCGGGTTCCACGTCGATCATCGGAGGCAGGTCGGCCGACCAGGCCCTGGTGAAGACGTCGCAGGCCACGCCGGAACGGGCCAGTGCGGCCGCCAGCTCGCGCACGTAGACGTTCATGCCCCCACCGTCGCCCGTGCCTGGCTGGGCCAGCGGCGAGGTGTGCAGGGACAGGACGGCGAGCCGGCGCATTTCGGTCAGAGCCTACCGGTGACCGGCAATTCGGCTCCGAAGGGCTGTCAGGCCGTGGCGACCCGGCCGGCGGAGGCGGGAGGTTCGGCGCCCGCCGTCGGGTCGGCGTCCCTCTCGCCCCTCTCGCCCCTCCCGGCCCTCTCGCCGTGCTCGTCCTCGTACTCGCGCCGGAAGGAGAGGTAGATGCGCACCAGCGTCTGCTTCTGCTCCTCGCTGATGGTCTGGTCGGCCAGGATGGCGCGGGTCAGGTCGGGCGTGCCGGTCGGCGCCTCGAGGATGCCGGCCTGCACGTAGAGGGTCTCAGCCGAGATGCGCAGCGCCTTGGCGATCTGCTGGAGGATCTCGGCCGAGGGCCGGCGCAGCCCGCGTTCGATCTGGCTCAGATACGGGTTGGAGATGCCCGCCAGCTCCGAGAGACGCCGCAGCGAGAGGCGTGCGGTGGCCCGCTGCTCACGGATGAAGGAACCGAGGTCGAGCCAGCGGTCTCCTTGGTCCGTGCTCACTCTTGCAAGCGTATCGCCGACCGAGCGGCCGAGCGGGGCGAGTGGGCCCAGGTGGCCGAAGCGGGTCGGTCGTGCTGGCGGCCCGGTGCCCTGTTCGCATGGCGGTTGGCCCGGTTCCGATCGCGGCACTGTCGGGTATGGTCCAGCACGCACCACCTACGACAGCCGCCCGCGACCGGGATACGACTACGACTCAGGAGACCGCCATGGACGAGTACAGCCTCCCTGACCTGCCCTACGACTACGCCGCGCTGGAACCCTACGTCTCGGCCCAGATCATGGAGCTCCACCACGACAAGCACCACGCCGCGTACGTGGCAGGGGCCAACCAGACGCTCGAGAAGCTGGCCGGCGCTCGTGACAAGGACGACTTCGGCGCCATTGTCGGCCTCGAGAAGACGCTGGCGTTCCACATCTCGGGCCACGTGCTGCACTCCATCTTCTGGAAGAACCAGAGTCCCGACGGCGGCGACAAGCCTGACGGCGCACTCGGGTCGGCCATCGACGAGAACTTCGGGTCCTTCGACAAGTTCAAGGCGCAGTTCACGCAGGCGACCTCCACGATCCAGGGCTCGGGCTGGGGCGTGCTGGCTTACGAGCCGCTGGCCGGCCGGCTCATCGTCGAGCAGGTGTACGACCACCAGGCCAACGTCGGCCAGAGCTCGGTGCCGCTGCTGGTCTTCGACGCCTGGGAGCACGCCTTCTACCTGCAGTACAAGAACGTCAAGGCTGACTTCTTCGCCGCCTTGTGGAACGTCGTCAACTGGCCCGACGTGGCATCACGGTTGGATGCGGCTAGGGGGCTGAAGATCGCCGGCTAAGGGGACTCGTCGCAGGACTGGACGTCGCGGGCGCTAGGCCGATATGAGGTGCTGCTCGCAGAGGTGGCGGGCAGGATCGTGCTCGAGGTCGGCCTCGAGGATGGGCGCGCCACACGTCTCGCACTGCCCGTAGGTGCCCTCGTTCAGGCGCACGAGCGCCCGGTCGACCCCGTCGAGCACGGCCGCAGACCGGGCCAATTCCGTCTCGTAGCGCTCCTCCACGAACGGCAGGGTAGCGGAAAAGGGTGCCCCAAAACCGTTTAGAGGCTGGCGCCGGGGGGCAGAAGTACCGCAACCGGTATGCGAAGCTCCGTACTCCCTGGGCATGAGCCCGCGGCCGGCGCACGTGCCGGCACATCCCTGACACGGCGTTTCCCTGCCGTCGCCACGTCTGTCGGGCAGGCCCGCCGCTTTTTGCTCGAGTCGCTGCCCGTGCACTGTGACGTCGGGACGGATGCCGTCGTGCTGATGCTCTCGGAGCTGGCCACCAATGCGGTCCTGCATGCGTCGACCCCGTTCGACGTCACCGTCGCCGTCGCCCCCGACGCATCGAGCGTGCGCGTCGACGTCAACGACGGCGCCGGGGGGTACCCCGTCCCGCTCGAGCCCGACGCAGATGCGCCACACGGACGCGGACTGCACATCGTGCGCACGTTGGCCGACGCCTGGGGCATCGAGATGCGCCGCGGCCAGCCCGGCAAGACGGTCTGGTTCTGCGCGTCGTTGGCGGCGGATTCGGAACCACTGTCGACGCCACGGCCCGTGCCGGCGAGCGAAGACGAACGCCGAGAGACCGGACCGACGAGAGCCGCGGCCGCGTCGACGGCAGCTGCAGCGAGCGAGAGGGCCCCGATGGCGATGGCGCCGACGCCATGGCCGTCGCCCAGCGTCCGCGCCGTGCTCGACGGGCTGCGCGACGCCGTCGTGGCCACCGACGTGGACGGCGAGATCCACTACGTCAACCCGGCGGCCGAGGAGCTCATGCGCTGGCGGCACGGATCCCTCGTCGGTCGGAACGCGCTCGACCTGGTGCCCGACTCACTGAGCGAGGCGTTTTCCGGCGGCTTTGCCCAGTTCGTGGACGAGCAGGCGCAGCAGCTGGTCGGGCGGAAGCTGTCCACGGTCATCAGGTGCGCCGACGGTTCCGAGGTCGACACCGAGCTGGTGCTCAGCGTCTTCGACCAGCCCAACGGCGCCACCGTCGTGGTCGGCATCTTCCGTCCCCGCGACGACCGCAAGCTGCAGCGCTGGTCCGAGCTGACCAGCGAGCTGCTCGAGATCCTCGTCGACGCCCCGATCGACGACGCCCCGGCCGAGCGGCTGCTCGCCACGCTGGGTCGCCGGTTGGACTGGGACGTGACGACGCTGTGGGCGCTCTCGGCGGACCACGAGCTGGTCTGCCGGCACGTGTGGACTCGTACCTCCACGACGGCGCCGGCCTTCGCGCGGGAGAAGGCCGCCGACCCGACGAGCGGGAGCGAGGGTCTGCCGCGTTGGGTCGATTGAGCACGGCGAGCCCCTCTGGGCAACCGATCTGCGGAGCGACTGGCGCTTCGTCACCGACGCGCTCGCCAAGGACGGGCTGCGCAGCGCGTACGCGTTCCCGATCCGGTATCGAGGCGCGTGCATCGGCGTCGTCAAGATGCTGAGCCGCCACCAGCGCGAGCGCGATCCGACGGTGGTCGAGCTCATGGATGCCGTCGGAGGCCACCTCGGCGAGTTGCTGCACGCGTCGAGCCTGGCCGCCGAGCGCGAGCACCTGCTCGACGAGCTGCTCGAGGCCCGGCGCCGCAACGAATTCCTCCTGCTGGCGACCCAGGTGCTGTCCGAGGTCGTCGAGTACAACGAGATGGTCGAGCGCCTGGCACAAGTGTCCGTGCCGGTGCTCGCAGACCTGTGCCTCATCGACATCGCCGACGAGGACGGACAGATGCGCCGCATGGCGGCCTGGCACGCCGACCCGTCCAAACGGTCCCTCACCGAGGAGTTGCGCACGTGCTACCCACCCGATCCATCCGGCACCCATCCGACAATGGCGGTGATGCGCAGTGGTCAGTCCATGTGGAGCGCAGAAATGTCCGACGCGTTCCTCCACTCGACGAGCCGGGACGAGCGCCACTACTCGATCCTCAAGCTGCTCGGCTTCACCTCGTACATGACGGTGCCGCTTCGGCTACGCGATCAGCAGGTCCTCGGCACGGTGACCCTGGTCTCGGCCGGCTCGGGACGCCGCTTCTCCGAGAAGGACCTCGGGCTCGCCGAACAGCTGGCAAAACAGGTGAGCGCGGTGGTCATCCGCGCCCGCGCCTTCGACCGCGAACGGCGGATCTCGCACGAGCTGCAACGCAACCTCCTGCCCGACGCGATCCCCGCCATCGACAGGCTGGGAGGTCGCGGCGCGCTACCTGCCGGCGGCCGTGGGCTTCGAGGTCGGCGGTGACTGGTACGACGTTGTCCCCCTCGCCGACGGTCACGTCGCGTTCGTGGTGGGCGACGTCGAGGGACATGACCTCGGCGCGGCCAAGATCATGAGCCGCCTGCGCCACACGCTCGGCATGCTCGTGCTCGAAGAGCGCGCACCAGGCCCGGCGCTCGAGCGCCTCAACCGGATCTCTCTCGCCAGCGGGGGCCCGCGACTGGCCACGGCGCTCGTCGGCGTGCTCGACACCGCCAGCGGCCGGATCACGTTCTCCTCGGCCGGACATCCCTCTCCGGTCCGAGTGGTGTCGGGACAGGCGATTGAGCTGCCGGTACCACCGGGGCCACCCCTGGGCGTCCAGCCGTGCCACTACAAGGACCACGACTTCGACCTGGGTGACGGCTGCCTGGTGATGTTCACCGACGGCCTGGTCGAGCGTCGCAGCGCGCGCCTCGACGAGCGCCTCGCTCTGCTCGAGTCCTCGCTGCGCACCTCGCCGAGCACCGAACCCGGCCGCATCGCGGACGACGTCATTGAGGCGATGACTGCAGACGAACGCCGCTCCGACGACATCGTCGTGCTCGCGGTGCGACCGCGCGGGCCGGACGGACCCGCCGACTGAGGTCCGTCTCTTCACCCTCGTCGGTCGTCGGGGCGCTGACCGGGGGCGGCACCGAGCCACTCCCGGGGCGCAGTGCTCCCGTGCTCCCCGGCGCACTCCGTATTGTGACGGCGTGACCACCGAGACCGCCGCTGCGCTCGCGCCCCTCGTCGGCGCCCATGTGCTGGTCCCTTGTCTCGACGGGGCCGAGCGGCCCTACCGTGACCTCGACTGCGCGGCCTCGACCCCGGCGCTCGAGTCAGTGGCGGAACGGGTGACGTCGTTCCTGCCCTGGTATTCGAGCGTGCACCGCGGCGCGGGCTACAAGTCACGGCGCGCCACGGAGGCCTACGAGGAGGCACGGGGCATCGTGCATCGCTTCGCCGGCCGGCCGGCCGGCCTGGACGACGTGGTCGTCTTGGTGCGCAACACCACCGAGGCCATCAACCACCTCGCCTACCGCCTCCGGCTGGGCCCCGACGACGTGGTCGTCACCACCGTCGTCGAGCACCACGCCAACCTCTTGCCATGGGCCCGGGCGGCGTCGGTGCGCTGGGTGGAGTGCGGACCCGACGGCACCTTCGGCACCGACGACGTCGTGCGGGTGCTCGACGACGGGCCGCGGCCGGCACTGCTGACGCTGACCGGCGCCTCCAACGTCACCGGGTGGATTCCTCCGGTCGAAGCGATCTGCGCCGCGGCACACGAGCGCGGCATCCCGGTCCTGCTCGATGCGGCCCAGCTGGCGCCACACCGGCCACTCCCGACCGGGCCGGACTACCTGGCCTTCAGTGGCCACAAAATGTACGCACCGTTCGGTGCGGGCGCACTGATCGGGCCGCGCCACACCTTCGAAACCGGCGACCCGTTCCTCGCCGGCGGCGGCGCGGTGGACTTCGTCGACCTGGACGAGGTGATCTGGACCGAGCCACCCGAGCGCGAGGAGGCAGGTTCCCCCAACGTCGTGGGAGCGGTTGCCTTCGGCGCGGCGATGGCGGAGCTGGAGCGGATCGGCTGGAAAGCCATCGGCGAACACGAGGCCGCGCTGGCGGCGCGTCTGTTCGGCGGACTGCGCGCCTTGGAGGGGATTCAGCTGCTCGGTCCGCGTCGCAGCTCGGGAGCGGGGCCGGATCGGACGCGGAAGGGCTGGCCGTCGCGACCTTCACGGTGCGGGGCATGCACCACACGCTCGTGGCCGCCCGCCTGAGCGCGGAGTTCGGCATCGGCGTGCGGCACGGCTGCTTCTGCGCGCACCCGTACCTCATCAGGCTGCTCGGGATCGGGCACGATGGCATGGTGCAGGCGCGGGCAGCGCTGCGCAGGGGTGAGCGCGGCGCGATTCCCGGCGCGGTCCGAGCCAGCTGTGGCCTCGGCACCACGGGCGAGGACGTCGACGCGCTGCTCGACGCGTTGGCGGCGCTGGTGGACGGGGCGCCCGCGCCGGTGCGCTACGTCCAAGACGCCGTGACGGGCGACTTCTGGCCCGAGGGCGACGCCCGTGGTTGGGGGGCGGCGGAACGTCCAGCGGGGGCCGCGTGTGCCCGTGGGTGAGCAAGGCAGGGCGCGGATGAGAACGCGCGTGACACTGGTGGTCGCGCTGGGGGCGTTGCTCCCACTGCTGGCCGCCTGCTCGAAACCGGTGGGGAGCACCTCGGTGCGCGACGTGGCGTGGGTGGCGACGGGCGCGTCAGTCACGTTGCCGGGCATGAACGTGACCCCGGTGTACCTCGCTTCCCGTCACGCCGGGCCGTCCGTCTTCGTCGGCAGTCTGCCTTCGGCGCTGGCCTACACACAAGGTGACAAGGGGCTGCTCGTCGTGACGCAGGGCGACGACACTCTGCACGAGATCGACACCGCAACCAACGACGTGGTGCACTCGGCCACTGTCGGTGTCGAGCCCGACGCAGTCGCGGTGGCGCCCGGAGGCAAAGGTGGCAAGGGCATCGCGCTGGTGACCAACCTGGACTCGGACTCGGTCACCCCGGTGGACCTCGGCACTTGGAGCGCCGGCACCCCGGTACCCGTCGGCGCACAGCCCACGGCGATCGCGGTGGCCGTCTCGCCCTCGGGCACGGCGACAGCTTTCGTGACCAACTTCGGGAGCAACTCTGTGACGCCGATCGACCTGTCCACGATGCAGCCGGATCCCCCCATCGCCGTCGGGCCCGGCCCGCAGACCGTTGCCGTGGCGGCCGGCGAGGTGCTCGTCGGCAACTTCTCGAACCAGACGCTCACCCCCATAAACCCGACGACGCTCAAGGCCGGCAACCCTGTTCCGCTCCCCCTCAACCCGACGGGGATCGCCGTGGCGCCCTCGGGAGCGAACATCTACGTGTGCGGCGGCTCGGGCGTGGTATCGCTCAGCACTCCCGGTCTGGTGCCAGGAACGCCGGTGCACCTGCCCGACGCGGCCCAAGGCATTGCGCTCAGCGCGGACGGGGCCACGGCGTGGATCACCCAGCAGGCGGGCTCGCTGGTCGGCGTGACGCTGGCCACCGGGGCGGTCGGGCGCCCGATCCACCTGGGTGGCCATCCTTCGGCCATCGTGATCGGGCCGGGCTAGTGACGTGAGTCAGAAATAGCCATACTCGGGGGAATTTTCCCGTGACCGCTCGCGTTGTCTCCGTCGTAAGCGACGATGGGAGGCACAGATGCGGCGGTCGGTACTCGAACCATTGGTGCTCGGCGACGACGAGCGCGCGACGTTGGAGCGCTGGGCGCGACGGCCCAAGAGCTCCCAGGCGCTGGCCCTTCGTTGTCGCATCGTCCTCGAGTGCGCGCGTGGGGGGCACAACAACGAGGTGGCCGAGCGCATGGGCATTGGTCGAGCCGCCGTCGGCAAATGGCGGGCGCGGTTCTTGGCCGATCGCCTGGAGGGCCTCCACGACGAGCCGCGACCGGGCGCACCGCGCACCATCGGTGACGACGCAGTCGAGGCGCTCATCGTCAAGACGCTCGAAGAGACGCCCGCCGACGCCACCCACTGGTCGACGAGGTCCATGGCCAAGGCGACCGGGATGAGCCAGTCGGCCGTGTCGCGGATCTGGCGGGCCTTCGGGCTCAAGCCCCACCTGGTCGAGACCTTCAAGCTCAGCCCCGACCCGCTCTTCGTCGAGACGGTGCGCGACGTCGTTGGCCTCTACGTCAACCCCAGAGGGACCCCTGGTGCTCTGCGTCGACGAGAAAACCCAGGTCCAAGCGCTCGATCGCACCGCCCCGGTGCTTCCTTTGCGTCCGGGCCTACCCGAGCGGCGCACCCACGACTACGTGCGCGGCGGCACCACCAACCTCTATGCCGCCCTCGACGTGGCCTCCGGGCACGTGATCAGCGACATGACGGATCGCCACCGGGCCGTTGAGTTCCGCCAGTTCTTGAACCTGATCAAGCGAAGCGTCCCCGACGATCTCGACGTCCACCTCATCGTCGACAACGTCTCGACGCACAAGACCCCTGAGATCCGCCGCTGGCTGGTGCGCCACCCCCGCTTTCACCTCCACTTCACGCCCACCTACAGCTCGTGGATCAACCTCGTCGAACGCTGGTTCGCCGAGCTCACCACCAAGTGGCTCAAACGCGGCACCCATCGCTCGACCAAAGAACTCGAAGCCTCCATCACCAACTGGGTCGACACCTGGAACGACGACCCGAGGCCATTCGTCTGGCACAAAAGCGCCGACGAGATCCTCGACACGCTCGCCGGCTACTGCGCGCGGATCTCTGACTCACGTCACTAGGCGGCCAGGCGCCTTCAGCCGTCGCTCGCGTCAGACCTCGGGCTCGGGGTTCTGGGGCGACTCGTAGGCCCTCGGCACACCGCGACCCGGTGGTGGGTCGAGAAAGCTGTCGCCCCACGAGGGTTGAAAGGTGTCGCCCTCGCCCCAGGCGTCTTCGGCACGCAAGACGTCTGCGCCATCGTCCTGGACCAACTGCTCAATCGGTTCGGGCACCTGGGTGGGCGCTTCGTCGGGCGGCTCGTCGAACGACTCGACGCCCTTGTCGCGCACAAGCTTCGTGGGCTTGCCCCGCGACAGCCAGCGCGCCTCGTGGCGTCCGTACGGGTCGGTGAACCACCCTTCCCAGCCGACACCGTCTTCCACGTCGCTACTCTCGCGGACGGCGGGCGGTGTGCTCCAACGGTCTCTACACGCTGTAGACGGCGCGAGCCCTGAAACGAAGCGGCCGCTCGGCCAACTCCTCCATGTAGTGCGCTGTCCAGCCGGCAACGCGGGCCACGGCGAAGATCGTGCGCCCGGTGTCTGGCGGCATCCCGGTCCCCCAGCTCAACGCCGCCAAGGCCAGGTCGCAGTTCGCGAGTGGGATGTCGTGCGCAGCCGCCAATGCGATGACGTCGTGCACCAGCACCCGACGATCGTCGTCGAGCAACTCCTCGGCCAGCGCGAGCAGCGGCCCGAATCGGGGGTCACCGGTCTTGTACACCGCATGCCCGAAGCCCGGCACGCGGCCGGTCTCGCGCAAGACGTCGTTCAACGCGCGGGCTGCACCGTCGCGCTCGGCCACGGCCAGTAACTCGAACGCCTGCTGGCTGGCTCCGCCGTGCAGCGGTCCGGCCAGCGTCGCCAACCCGGCGAGCAGCGCGTCATAGATGTCGGCGCGCACCGATGCGGCGACCCGCACCGCCATGGTGGACGTCGCCAACTCGTGATCCGCCAGGAGGACCAGCGCGGCGTTGACGGCGGCCGTCGGCAACGACGTCTCGGTCAGCGGCGTCGGCGACGTCGGAGGCCTCGACGTGGCCGGAGCGAGACCGGCGGCGAGCCGGGACGCGAGCCGAGCAGCGATCGGCGTGGCCGTGTCCGCGGCGTCGGCGTCGGCGTCGGCGTCGGCGGGAGCGGCCCACACGGCGTCGGTCAACGCCGCGGTGGCCCGCCGGGCGGCGCGGGTCACGGCCGCCGGCCGCAGGTCCGCCCGGAGCGGGTCGGACGCGCCACACATCACAACCGCCCACCGCATGCGATCGAGCGTCTGAGTCAGCGGACAGCTTCCGAGCTGCGGAGCCGACCAGTCGCCGCCGGACTCGCCGCCGGTCTGCCACAACAACTCGGCCACGTCTTCGAACGACGTGGTCAGGGCCAACTCGGTCGCCGGCGTGCCCCGGTAGAGGGGGCCGACCTCGAAGTCGAGCTGGGTGACCCCCGTCGTGACGGTGGCGAGGCGGGTGGCGGTCTGCCTCCCTCCCCGGCTCCGGGCGGCGAGCCCCTCGATGTCGGCCAGGTCGAACAGGCTGCCGCGCCGAGCGTGGTCGCGGTGTGACTGGAGCAGACCCCGGCTCACGTAGGCATAGAGGGTGGGGACCTTCACGCCGAGGCGCCGCGCCGCCTCCTCGGTCGTGAGCATCCGCTCCACGCCATGGATCTTATATTGACTTGATCAACGTTTACAGTCGCTGGTCGAGGCGTGCATAGTGGACTTATGGAAACGACTGTGCGCGATCTCATGACCTCCCCCGCGGTGACGTGCGCCGCGGACGACACGCTGGCCGTAGCGGCCCAGGCGATGCAGCGCGCCGATACCGGTTCGGTCGTCGTCACCGACGACGGCAAGGTGGTCGGGATCCTGACCGAGCGGGACCTGTTGCGCGCGGCCGCGGCGACCGGCGACCCCGGGCGCGAGGCCGTACGCCTCTGGATGACGGCACGACCCGATGTGCTCGGCCCCGACGAGCGCGTGGACGCGGCCTGGGCCAGCCTGACCTCACACCACTACCGGCACCTGCCGGTGGTCGAGGGCGACCGCTGCGTGGGTGTCGTCTCCTTGCGCGACCTCATGGGCGTGGCCCGCATCCGCCCCGCCGCCGAGACGAGCGGCGACGTGCCGGCCGGATTGGAGGGCGTGGTGGTGGCCGAGACCACTATCGGCGACGTCCGCGGGCAGGAGGGCTTTTACCACTACCGGCAGTACTCCGCAGTGGACCTCGCCCAGACCCGCTCGCTCGAAGACGTCTGGTATCTGCTCTTCCGCGGCGAGCTACCTGATGGCGCGGCCGCCGCCGGCTTTGCGGCGGAAGTGCGGGGACGCCGCACGATGCCGCCGGGGCTGCGCACGCTCCTCCCGGCGTTGGCGCGACGCGGCACGCCGCTCGACGTCCTACGAACCGCCGTCTCGCTGTTCGGCGCCGAACTGGGCTGGCGCCCGACCCACGACATCGGCCCGGACGAGCTCTCCGACGACGCCATCGGGTTGTGCGCCGTCGTCCCCACGATCCTGGCGGCGGCCCATCGCCTGCGACACGGCGAGGAGCCCATCGACCCGCACCCCGAGCTCGGCGCCGCCGCGAACTACCTCTACATGCTGACCGGTGACCCGCCGAGCGCGCTGCACGCACGGGCCATCGAGCAGTACATGATCCTCACCACCGATCATGGATTCAACGCGTCGACCTTCACGGCGCGCGTCGTCACGTCGACGGGCGCCGATCTGGCGGCGGCCATCGTCGCCGCGATCGGCGCATTTTCGGGACCGCTGCACGGCGGGGCGCCGAGCCGCGCCCTCGACATGCTCGACGCCATCGGCACGCCCGAACGGGCCGAGGCCTACATCCGAAAAGCGATTGAGGACGGCGAGCGCATCATGGGCTTCGGGCATCGCGTCTACAAGACCGACGACCCGCGCTCGCTCCTGCTGCGCTCGGTCGCTGAGCAACTGGGCGGGCCACTCGTCGCCTTCTCGCAGTCGGTGGAGCGTACGACGGTCGACGTGCTGGCCGAGCTGAAGCCAGGACGCCACCTCTACACCAACGTCGAGTTCTACGCCGGCGTGGTCATGCTCACCTGCGGCATTCCGCGGGAGATGTTCACACCGACCTTCGCCGTGGGGCGCGTGATCGGGTGGAGTACCCACGTCATGGAGCAGGCAGCGCACAACCGACTGATCCGTCCGGCCGCTCGCTACGTGGGCCCGCCGCCGCCGCAGCCGGTCCCGGCCCACGGTTGACGGTTGACGGTTGACCGCTCTCTGGGGGGTGTCCTCCGACGCCGATCAGAGTCGGTGCGCCGGATCTACGTGTCGTAGAGCAGGACGCCCCGGATGTTCTTGCCGTCGCGCATGTCCTGGTAGCCCTGGTTGATGTCGCCCAGCTTGTAGGTGTTCGTGATCATGCCGTCGAGGTCGAGCTGGCCATCGCGGTAGAGCTTCAGCAGCTTCGGGATGTCCGAATGGATGTTGGCTGAGCCGAAGATGCTGCCGACGACCTGCTTCTCCATGATCGTGAGATACATCAGGCTCATCGTGACGTCCGTCTCCCCCATCGGATGGATGTTGGTGACGACGACCCGGCCTCGCTTGGCGGTGAGGTTCAAGATGGAGTCCATGAGCGCGCCGGAGCCGACGCTCATGGCGCAGATCACCTTGTCGCACATGTGCCCCCAGGTCTCCTGATTGATCAGCGCGAACGCCTCGTCGATGGAGGGCGAGACGTGGGTGGCACCGAAGGTCGGGGCAAGCCGGCGCTTGAGGTCGACGGGGTCGATGGCAAAGATCGTCTCGGCACCGGCCAGCCGTGCGCCCTGGATGGCCGCGGTACCGATGCCACCGATCCCGATCACTGCGACGTTGTCTCCCGGACGGATGTCCGCGGCGTAGACGGCCGATCCCCAACCCGTCGTCACGCCACAGCCGACGAGACACGCCTTGTCCAATGGGATGTCGTCCAGGATCTTGACGCACGAGGCTTCGTTGACGACCGTGTAGTGCGAGAAGGTGCCGAGGCACACCATGGTCGACACGTCCTGGCCGCGGGCGTGGTGGCGCAGCGTCCCGTCCATCTGCCGGCCTGCCATGAGGGTGGCACCGGCGTCACAGAGGTTCGAGTGGCCGGTGGCACACGGCGGGCACTTCCCACAGGCCGGGATGAAGCCGAGCACGACGTGGTCCCCGGCCTTGAGCCGGGTCACCCCCGGCCCGACGTCCTCGACCACGCCGGCGCCCTCGTGGCCGCCGATCACGGGCAGCGGCACGGGCATGTCGCCCGTGACGAGGTGCTCGTCGGAATGGCACATGCCCGACGCCGCCAGACGGATGAGGACCTCCCCGTCCTGGGGCGGGTCGAGCTCGATCGGCTCCACGCTCCAATCAGCGTGGCGCTCCCACAAGATCGCGGCTTCGGTCTTCACGGGGCCTCCCAGGTGTCGTGCGCGACGGCGTGTTGCGTACGACGCTACCGGCTCGCCGGCGCACGACGCGGGGCACGGTCCAAGACGAGGGGATCGCGCCGACGAGACAGCGTGACCGGAGGCGCCTACGATCCCCTGACTTCGGGGGAACGGGGCTCGCCTGCGTGGGCGGCCCAATGCCGGGGAGGGACACCGTGCGACATCACTCAGCGGGCTTGGCCCGGCGCTGTGCGGCTGCCGTCTGTGGTCTGGCCCTCGCCGGCGCCGCCACGACCGTCGCCGGCGCGACACCGGCGGGGGCGCACGGGGTCGGGGCGGCACCCGCCATGGCGCTCACGGCGGACTCGTCGAGCGGCGGCGGGGTCTTTGCGGGAGCCGCCACTTTCGAGGGTCCCGTCACCGTCGGGCACATCATCGAGCCGGAGACGGCGTTGCCGACCGACCTCGCCGCGCACGACTACGTGGAACAGGAGTACTTCGCGTCGGGGACGGCGCACGCCTTCACGGCGCCGTCGACACCTGCCGACGGCGACTGGAGCATCACCCCCACGACGTCGGCCGCCTACAAGACGCGGATCTTGGTGCGCCGGCCGGCCAACCCGGCCCACTTCAGCGGCACGCTCGTCGTGGAGTGGATGAACGAGTCCGAGGGTGAGTCCGCGCCCGACTGGATGTACCTCAATCCCGAACTCATGGACGAGGGTGACGCCTGGGTGGGCGTCTCGGCCCAGGCGCTCGGCGTCAACGGCGGCACACCGATCCTGGGTTCGATCGCGGGGACGAGCGCCGGGCAAGGTCTCGTGCAGCAGGAGCCGCAGCGCTACGGCAGCCTGCACCACCCGGGCGACCAGTACGCGCTCGACATCTTCGACCAGATTGGGCTCGGCCTGCGCTCGACGAGTTCGCACGTCCTCGGTTCGCTCCGTCCTCGTCACATCGTCGCGGTAGGCGAATCGCAGTCCGCCTTCTACCTGACGACCTTCGCCGACGCGTTCGAGCCACACGGACACGTCTTCGACGGGATCTTCATCCACAGCCGCGGTGGGTCGGGTGCGTCCCTGACCGGCAGCGCCATCACCTCGAGTGCGGGACCGTCGGATCTTCGCATCAGGACGGACTTGCATGTGCCCGTGTTCATGTTCGAGACCCAGACTGACCTGATCGAGCTCGGCTACGCACCCGCGCAGCAACCGAACACCAATGACATACGCACCTGGGAGGTGGCGGGTACGTCGCATGCTGATTCGTATCTGCTCGGACCCGCGTCGAGCGTCCTCCACTGCTCGACCGCCATCAACAGCGGTCCGCAGCACGTCGTGGTTCAAGCTGCGTTCGCCGCTTTCGTCCGCTGGGTCGTGCACGGGACACCGCCGCCGTCGCCGGCGCCCTTCCGCCTCCAGAGCCAGAACCCGCCGGCGCTGGCGCTCGACAAGTTCGGCAACGTGATCGGCGGCGTGCGGACGCCCGCCGTCGACGTCCCTGTCTCCGCGTTGAGCGGCGCGGCGCCGCCTGGCACCTCGGCGATCTGCTCGCTCTTCGGCTCGACGACGCCGTTCAGTACGCAGATGCTCGCCAGCCTGTACGGGACCAAGGCCAACTACGTCACCAAGTACACGGCCGATCTGAACCGCGCCATCGCGGCGGGCTACCTGCTCCCCTCCGAGCGTTCCTCACTTCTCGCCATGGCGCAGACGGTGCAGTTCCCGGCGTCCTGACGTCCGCACCGCCTCGAGGGGCGGACGCCCCGTCGGGGCCGGCGCCCGTCCTCGCGCGTGCCCGGCCCCTCGGTCAGGTGCGGCGCTTCTCCAGCGCGATCGCCTCGATCCGGTCACCTAGGCTTTTGTCAATGGCGCGCCAGTACCCGAAGGCGCGTTGGAGCACCTCCTCGCGACGCAGCTTCGCGAGCAGGCCGGACACAGTGTCGACCAATCGGTCCCGCGCCGCGTCATCCATCACGTCGTTCACGAGCGTGTTGGCCTGACCGACGTCGTCGTCCTCGGCGTGCAACGTGTAGGCGGCGCGCATCATCTCGCCGTCGGCGGCCCACACCGCCTGCTCGGCGTACGTGTTCTCGTCCGCCGCGGGCGCATGCTCGAACGAGTTCGGGTAGTACACAGGGTCGCTGACGTTCTGTACCCGCATGGCGCCGTCCTTGGAGTAGCTGCGCACCTCAGACCGAGGGCGGTTGACGGGGATCTGCTGATAATTGACGCCGAGACGGGCCCGGTGCGCGTCGGCATACGAGAAGCCCCGGGCGAGCAGCATCTTGTCCGGAGAGAGCCCTGTGCCGGGCACCGTGTTGTTGGGCTGGAACGCTGCCTGCTCCATCTCCGTGTGGTAATCGGTGACGTTGCGGTTCAAGGTGAGGCGGCCCACACCGATGAGCGGATAGTCGCTGTGCGGCCACACCTTGGTCAGGTCGAAGGGGTTGAAGCGATAGGACTTGGCCTCCTCGAAGGGCATGATCTGCATGTTGAGCGACCAGCTCGGGAACTCACCTCGCTCGATGGCGTCGTAGAGATCGCGCTGGTGGTAGTCGGCGTCCTCGCCGGCGATCCGATCCGCCTCGCTCTGGGTCAGGCAGTCCACACCCTGGTCCGACTTGAAGTGGTACTTCACCCAGAACCGCTCGCCCGAGGCGTTGATCCACATGTACGTGTGCGATGAGTAGCCGTTCATGTGGCGCCAGCTACGCGGGATCCCTCGATCACCCATGAGCCAGGTGACCTGGTGCGCCGACTCGCCCGAGAGCGTCCAGAAGTCCCATTGCATGTCGGGGTCCCGCAGGTTGTTGGCGGCCAGCCGCTTCTGCGACCGGATGAAGTTCTGGAACTTCAGCGGATCACGGACGAAGAACACGGGGGTGTTGTTGCCGACGATGTCGAGGTTGCCTTCGCTCGTGTAGAACTTGACTGCGAAGCCACGCGGGTCTCGCCAGGTGTCGGGCGATCCTCGCTCGCCGGCCACCGTCGAAAATCTCGCCACGAGCTCCGTCTGGGCACCGGGCTGGAAGACGGCCGCCTTGGTGTAGCGAGACACGTCGTCAGTTACGACGAAGGTGCCGAACGCGCCACCGCCCTTGGCGTGCGGCTGGCGCTCGGGAATGCGCTCCCGATTGAAGTTGGCCATCTGCTCTATCAGGTAGAAGTCCTGTAGGACGACGGGACCGTCCGGGCCAATCGTCAGCGAGTGCTCCTGGCTCGCCACGGGGATCCCCGCATCGGTCGTGGTGGGCGGCCTCTCTGCATGCTCCGTGCTCATGGCTCCTCGCTCCTTCCGTCGGCGGACCGGGGTCGAGCAGGTCTTGGCCCATCGACCCCGCTTCGACGCTACCGGCCCTCCTCGCCCAGCGGCCCGGGCGGGGACACCGGGGCTCGTGCGCGGGTTCGCAAGCGTGCAACGTCGGCGTCAGCGGCCATCCTTGCTGCGCCTGCATCCCTGATCGCAGGCAGTCGGCGTCGGCGCGGGCGGCCACTCGAAGGACGCGAGCCGGGCATGATGAGGCGGATGGCCGCCGCTCCCAGTACGCAGCGGATCGTCCATGCGGCCGCGCCCATTCGCATCTGTGACAACGGCGGCTGGACCGACACATGGTTCGCCGGGCACGGCAAGGTCTTCAACATCGGCGTTTCGCCCGGTGTCGAGGTCGAGGTCGGGACCCATCCGACCGGCGCCTTGCCCGACCGCGTCGTGCTCGACGCCGCCAACTATCGGGATCGCTATTCGTTCGCTCCCGGCGCGCTCCCGGGTCGTCAGCCTCTGCTGGAGGCGGTGGTCGACGCGACGGACCTGCCCGACGACGCGGCGGTCGAAATCACGGTTCGCTCGGACGTACCGGCGGGAAGCTCTACCGGGACTTCGGCGGCCGTCGCCGTCGCCCTCATCGGCGCACTCGACGCCCTCACTCCTGGGCGCCTGGGTCTCTACGAAGTCGCTGAAAAAGCTCATCGCGTCGAGGTCGACGCCCTCGGCATCGAATCGGGCGTCCAAGACCAGCTGTGTGCGGCGTTCGGCGGGGTCAACTTCATTGAGGTCTCTCCCTACCCCCGCGCACGGGTCACGCGGCTGCAGCTATCCGCCACCACATGGAACGACCTCGACGATCGACTGATGCTCGTCTATCTGGGCCAAGCCCACGTGTCATCAGAGATGCACGAGCATGTCATCGCGGCAGTGCGGGCGCGGTCTATGCAGTCCGAGCAGATTCTCGACGAGTTGCGCAGGTCCGCAGAGGACGCCCGGGACGCCGTCCTCGGGGGAGACCTCCGCGCCCTCGGGAGGGCGATGCGGCGCAACACCGACGCCCAGACGCGCCTGCACCCGGATCTCGTGGGCACCGACGCGCGCTCGGTGATCGACGCAGCCCGTGCTCATGGCGCGCTCGGATGGAAGGTAAACGGCGCGGGCGGCATCGGGGGGAGCGTCACGCTTCTGTGCGACACCGAGCCCGAGTCCAGGCGCGACCTGACTCAGACGCTGGAGAGTTTGGATCCGCGGTTCGGCGTGCTCGAGACCTCGCTCAGCCGGTCTGGCCTCCGAGTGTGGTGAACGCCCGGCCGCCCGGCTCCTCCTTCGACGTTCCTAGGCCAAGGCGAGCACCCGATCGCTCTCGTTCGAACGGCTGAGCACTTCGAGGATCGCTCGCTCGGTGTTCGAGAGATGGGCGAACTCGATGCCGAGGCGAACGGACCGCAACGTAGTCCGGGACACGTCCTTGACCTCGCCCTCGAACCGGAGGTTGACGGCTTCCCCGACGGCGGGAACCTCCACCGAGACGCGCCTGCCCATCAGATCGGACGGGCGCGAGTGCTGCATCCTGAGGCCCAATCCGAGAGGCGACACGTCGATGACTCGGCAGTCCCGCCACCCGTAGAGACCCTCCCCTTCGACGTGACAGAACCCGCTCCACCCACTCGTCAGACGAGCTGTTCGTCGATTTTCCACTCTGCACCTGCCTTTCCCCGAGCCTCCTTCGGACTCAGATCCAGGCCCCCCTCGTGACGCATCCCAGAAGATCCCAGAAGAGAGCCACGGAGCGTGAACGGTGCCCCGAGTCGGTACTTGCGAGGGTTGTCTGTCCGTTGGCGCGGATAGGTCCTTCGCCCCACCCTCATTCGGGGTGATGGCCGGTCGAGTGACCCTCGGCACGGGGGCGCCCTCTCTGCACGGTCCGACGTGGGAAGGGCTTACCATGAGCTCGGACAGCGTCCGACTGGATCGCTCCCGCTCCGCCAAAGCAGGGACTACCCGGGACGTCTCCAGCCCTTCAGGTGTGCAACATGGAAAGGAGCCCACTCATGGCGCAACAGACAGAGAAGGCGATACTCGCCGGCGGTTGCTTCTGGGGGATGCAGGACCTGATTCGGAAGATGCCCGGCGTCGTGTCGACGCGGGTGGGCTACACGGGAGGCGACGTTCCCAACGCGACGTACCGGAACCACGGCACGCACGCCGAGGCGATCGAGATCATCTTCGACCCCGGCATCATTTCGTACCGAGATCTCCTGGAGTTCTTCTTCCAAATCCACGACCCGACGACGAAGAACCGGCAGGGCAACGACGTCGGAACCAGCTACCGCTCGGCCATCTTCTACACCAGCGAGTCCCAGCGACGGGTCGCCGAGGACACCATCGCCGATGTCGAGGCCTCGGGCCTGTGGCCCGGACGTGTCGTGACCGAGGTCGAGCCGGCGGGAGACTTCTGGGAAGCCGAACCGGAGCACCAGGACTACCTCGAAAAGTATCCGAACGGTTACACGTGTCATTTCATGCGCCCGGGATGGAAACTGCCCCGCCGGGAGGTCCCAGTCGAACACTGAGTCGGCAGAGACCCCGGCTCACATCGTCGAAGTCGTCCGACGATGTGGTCGCACGCCACTCACGACCTCACTGTGTCGAGATAACTGCTTCGGCCTCCTCCTCGGCGTCGACAAAGGGCATGCCGTCGACTTCAACCGTCACGGTTTCGATGGTGCCTGTGAACCGGGAGGTCGGGTCGACGTCGCGGGCCACGGGCAGACCATTGGTGTAGCCGCAGGTAATTCCCGCCCCGGTGAGCGAGAACCGACCGGGGGTGAACCGCTTGATGGTGCCCTCGGCAATGGCTGTCCCATCCGCCACCAAGCGGATTTGCCCACGATGTTCGCCTGTCTTGGCAAATTCGAAGATCCATTCGTGCGGACCCGGCTCGAGCGAGATGTCACCGGACAGGCGATCGGGTTCTGTCGCCGCCCTGTTGTGCACGTAGTGCAGCCGACCGCCCTGTACGTAGAGACACCACCCGCCCAACCGCGACCCCTGGGAGAGCAGCACGCCACTGGCCTCTCGAGCGGCAAGGGTCACGCGGGCAACCACCCGATGCGTTCGGTTCTTGACGTTGACAGCCATGAGCTCGGGGACCTGGGCCGCATTCGGGTAATAGACATAGCGTTTCCGATCCGGGACACTGAGCTTTCGCTCCCCAACGAGAGCCGGGAGCGGTCGCGGATCGAGCGGGAGAACTTGATTTTGCGCCGCCTGGATCCACCAGAGGTCAAGCATCTTTCGTAGGCGATCCGGCTCTTGGGCTGCTAGGTCTCGGCACTCGGTCGGGTCACGGGCCATGTCGTACAGCTCCCAGGCGTCCGCGTCGACACCCGGCTCGGTCTGCATGATGGGGTGGTACGTCACCGCTTTCCAGCCCTCGTGGTAGAGCGCCCTGCAGCCGAACATCTCGTAGTACTGCGTCGTGTGACGGTCAGTCGCCGCGGGATCGCGAAGGGTCGCATAAAAGCTCGTTCCGTCAATGGGTCGCTGCACGACGCCGTTGACGGTTTCAGGGGCCGTGATTCGCGCCGCCTCGAGAACGGTGGGCAGGAAGTCAACAGCGTGAACGTACTGCCGGCGAAATCCGCTTTCCGTGACCTGCCGCGGCCAGTGGACAATCAGCGGATCGGCGACACCGCCCTCGTGCACCTCTCGCTTCCAGCGGCGAAAGGGTGTGTTGCCTGCAATGGTCCAACCCCACGGGTAGTTGTTGTGCCAGAGCGGACCACCAATCTCATCGATGTGGGCCAGCGCATCCTCGATTGGCGTTGGCACCCCGTTCCAGGCCCGGACGTCGTTCATCGATCCGGTGGGTCCACCCTCAGAGCTCGCCCCATTGTCAGACAGCACGAACAGCACAGTGTTCTCGAGGTCACCAGTCCGCCGGAGGAAGCCGACGAGCCTCGCGACCTCATGATCGGTGTGGCTCAAGAACCCCGCGAAGGCCTCCATGTAGCGGGCGTAGAGCCGGCGCTCGTCAGTGGACAA
This sequence comes from uncultured Acidimicrobiaceae bacterium, assembly GCA_963725895.1. Classification (GTDB taxonomy): domain Bacteria; phylum Actinomycetota; class Acidimicrobiia; order Acidimicrobiales; family RAAP-2; genus Bog-473. The sequence goes on from CAVSAJ010000001.1 coordinate 2,316,850, forward strand.
GGAGTCCCACGCCGGGACCCAGTCAGGCCGGGGCGAGAGTTCGGTTCCCGCGGGGAGGACCCCTAGGGCAATCTGACGGTCCAAGGTCGCATCACGCCAGGAGTCCCAACCCTCGTCGAACGCGCCCCGATAGCGCTCGATCCACTCCCGGGGCGACTGGTGGGGCGAGTGACACGCGCCGGTGGCGAAGTACAAGAAGAAAGGCTTGTCGGGATCGCTGACTCGCAGGTCCCGGACACAACCAATCGCCCTGATCAACGAGATCAGCGGTGAGGTGGTATCCCTCTTCGGGGCGTCCGCGGAGGGTCGACGTAGTGGTTGTCATGGATCAGATTCGGCACGAATTGATGGGTCTCACCCGACATGAACCCGTAGAACCGCTCGAAGCCTCGCCCAAGGGGCCAGCGCATGCGACTGGCCCCGGCATGCAGCTCGTCTTCGGGCGTGAGGTGCCACTTGCCAACGGCGAACGTGGCGTAGCCCTGGTCGACCAGAATCTCGGACAGAAACCCGTTCGCGAACGGGATCCGGGCGTTGTAGCCCGGGATAGCCACTCGCGATCTCGATGACCCGCCCCATTCCGTTCGAATGGTGGTTCCGCCCGGTGAGCACACACGACCGAGTGGGCGAGCACAGGGCAGTCGTGTGAAAGTTCGTGTAGCGCAGGCCGGCGGCGGCGAGCCCGTCGAACGTCGGCGTCGCAATGTTCGAGCCAAAGCAGCCCAATTGAGCAAACCCGACATCGTCGAGCACGATGATCACGACATTCGGCGACCCGGACCGGGCCCGCTCGGGTTCGGGCCACCACGGAATCGACTCGTCGTGGTAACGCCCGATCACCCCGCCGAATTGATAGTCACGTCGCACTCTGGACTCCCATCGCTTCAGCGGAAGATTAGGCAAACCGCCTCTGCCGTCACACTTGCTCTCCGCTGAAGGATTTTGGCGTCCGGTCCGTCAGACCTCGCGTGAAGACGGTGCGGCTGCCGCCTCCGCACACGTCACGGCGAAGGACTCCGAGCCGAGCGGTGCTCAATCAGCGCGTCCGCTGCTGCTCGCCCGGAGCGTCCGAAAGCCGTCACGGTCCTTCATCCGCCGCGCTTTCGTGCCGCCAGCCCTGTTTGTACTCGGCATCGTGTAGCCGACGTACCTGATGGGCGTAGTGGTCCAAGCGATCAGCCGCCGACTGCGCGGCATGGTAGTCCCGTCCGTGATCACGAGCAGGTGTCTTTTCCTCGGTTCTCTTTCTCACGATGTGCAGCTCCTCGTGGGCGAATTCGACGATCTTTTCCAGCGTCTCTTCCAGATTCATGCTTCCTCTCGCCGAGTTGACGCAACCACAAGATGCGCTGTCACCTCTTCGGGCTGTCCGTCGGTGCCGGCTCACTGGGCAATTGCTCCGGGCCCGACCACGTGGCGGGAGGATCGCTTGCGGGGAATGACTCCTCATCAGCTTCCTCAAGTCCGTCATCCTCGTCGTCGAAAGCCTCGTCGGCCTCTCCTGCTCTGTCATCATCAGCCATGCGAACGCTCCTGCTCGGGCCACCCAGTGTTGCGTGGGTGCGCTTGCGTTTCCACCACGATCGGCACCTCTCGCCCGTCCCGGCCTCGCCAGCCGGTGAAGGCCGTTGTCACCTGGTGCTACCCCTTCGGTGACTCCAGAAACTCCACGGGCACCCCGTCCGGGTCGCGCACATAGAAGCTCTTGTAGCCCTCGACAGGCAGCTGCACCACCGCCGTGGCCCGAACATCAGGGCGCTGCGCCAACTCGGCGTGTTTGGAGGCGACGTCCTCCACGTTGAACGAGAGGTGGAGGTTGCCGACCCGATTGTGACCGGTGACGGCCTCTGGGTTTCCGGCCTCGTGGTACTGGACCAGCTGCAACGTCGTGTCGCCGGCTGACAAGAGCGCCGCCTCGATGACTGCTCCATCGTTGCCTGTCAAGGTGTCAAACCACTCACCACCCGTGTGAAAACCGCCCAGGACTACCTCCATGCCGACCACGTCGACGTAGAAGCTTCGGGACGCCTCGAGGTCGGTCACTGTGAGCCCGACGTGGTTCAGCGATGTCATGACATACGATTTCTCAGACCCCTAGGCGTGGGCTGGCTTGGGAGTCAGGATGGGGGCAGATCATGGTTTGGTCCACACGCCGCACTCGCAGTCGGTTCCTTCCCACTTTGGCCGGAGCAGCCCTGGTGGCCTCCGGCGTCACGGTAGCGGCGGAAGCGGCCAGCGCCACCACCGTGACGCTGACGACCTGCTCGGCGTCGCAGTTCACCGCCGCCGCGTCGTCCAGCGGCACCATCACCTTCGACATCTCGGCGGCCTGCACCCTCACCCTGACGAGCCCGATCGCAATCCCAGCGTCGGTCGACCTGGCGATCGTGGACACGGGCGCATCGGTCGACATCTCGGGTGGAGAGACGTCGCGATTGTTCGACGTCTCCGGGGGGACCTTGTCGATCACGGGGATCACCGTGTCAGAAGGCTTTGCTCGCGGTGCGACAGGACCGGCCGGGGCGGCGGGAGTCGCGGCCATCCCGGGGGCAAACGGCGCTCCGGGAACGGGCAGCTCGGCGGGCAAGTCCGGCAAGCCCGGCACGGCCGGGACGGCTGGTGCGCCAGGCGGCGCAGGCAAGGGAGCGAAGGGGGGCGCCCTCCACATCAGTTCGGGGACCGTCCATCTGACGTCGGTGACTCTGTCCGACAACGAGGCCATCGGAGGGAGCGGCGGCACGGGTGGCACGGGCGGAGTCGGGTCAACGGGTGGTACGGGCGGCAACGGGGGCACCGGAGCGGTCGGTGGAGCAGGGGGGGCCGGCGGAGCACCGGGCAACGGCGGCGCAGGCGGCGCAGGCGGCAAAGCACTCGGGGGCGCCATCTACAACGCCGGATCGCTGACCCTGGCGAGCTGCACGTTCGAGGACGACGACGCCTACGGCGGAAGCGGTGGGTACGCGGGTGCACCGGGGTACGGAGGCTTCGGTGGCAATGGCGGTGAGGGAGGCTTCGGTGGCACCGCGGGGCCAGGTGGAGCGGGCGGCAATGCCGGATCGGCGACACCGGGCGCCACAGGAGGAGTAGCCGGAAGCGGCGGGAAGGGCGAGGGCGGAGATGTGTACAGCACCGGCTCTCTCAGCGTGACCGGCTCCTCGACCTTCGAGTCATCGGACGCGATCGGTGGGTCCGGCGGCGGCGGCGGCGACGGCGGCCTCGGCGGCGAAGGGGGGATCGGCGGCAGCGGCGGAGTCGGGGGCGAAGGAACTCCGGGAACAAACTCGACGACTGGCCCCGGCGGGAATGGTGGCCCGGGAGGCAACGGAGGCGCAGCCGGCGCGGCAAGCCCGGCGGCCGCCAGCGTGAACGCCCAACCAGGCGGGGTCGGTGGCACCGCGGCGGGCGGCGCCCTGTACGCCAAAGGCACGGCCAGTGTCTCGGGGGCGACGTTCACCGCGGATGCCGCCACTGGAGGGGGCGGGGGCAACGGTGGCAACGGGTACCCGGATTTCGGTGGCGGACCTGACGGCGCGTCCGGCGGCGGTGGTGGGGGTGGTGGCGGCGGCGGGAGCGGCGGGAGCGGCGATCCCGACGGCCAGACCGGCACCGGCGGTCAAGGGAGCTCGGCCGCGCCTGGCTCGGCTGCCGCTCCGGGGCCGGCTGGTGGGCAGGGAGGGAGCGGCGGGAAGGGCGAGGGCGGGGCCGTCGCCAACGACGGCACCCTGACTGTGACGTCGTCGTCGTTCGGGTCCGACACCGCCACAGGTGGGCAAGGTGGCCTGGGCGGAGCAGGGGACGGCGGCGGTTACGGCGGGATCGGCGGCACAGGTGGGAACGGCAGCGTCGGACCAGGCTCCTCTGGGCAACCAGGCGTGAAGGGCGCCAAGGGTGGCGCCGGCGCCGACGGAGGCGCGGGCGGGGCCGGCGGATTCGGGGGTGCGGCCCTGGGCGGTTCGCTGGCCGACTTGGCCGGCGGCGCCAAGGCCACAGACAGCTCGTTCACCCACTCGCAGGCCACCGGGGGGGCTGGCAACACGGCTGCAGCGGGCGGGGCCGGCGGGGATGGCGGAGCCGGCGGCAACGGGGGCGAAAGCCTCGTGCCCGCCGTTGCGGGCGGGGCCGGCGGCAACGGCGCCCATGGCGGGAACGGCGGGAACGGCGGAGTGTCGGGCAATGGTGGGGCCGCGACCGGCGGCGCGGTCTGGACGGCACCGGGCGGCTTTGACGGATCGACCGACACGTTCAGTTCTGACGGTGTGACCGGAGGAGCCGGGGCCAGCCCAGGGGGAGCTGCGGGCGGCGCTGGGTCAGGCGGCCGAGGGGGCTTCTACGGGGGCAGCGGATCGGGTCCAAATGGCAGCCCCGGGGCCAACGGCCTGCCCGGCTCGGCCGGGGCGGCCGGGAACACCGGCGCCGCAACGGACCCGCAATCGAACTGACCGAAGGCAAAGAGTCACCGGTCGGGCTTTGCTCAGCTCGAGAACGTGAGCACGTTGAACGACGTGTGGCGCGCCATGCTCGAGCTGTCCTCCTGGAACACCGCCCAGTCGTCGGTCGGGCTCTGGAAGTACTCGACACCCGTGGCAGCGGTGTCAAACGTGCCGCCTGTTCCACTCGGATCGCAGTTTGGAGTCTCGAACAGCACGGCGTTGGGATTGCCATTCGACCCGGAGCTGTCCGCGATGACGTAGGACCCGGCGCTGTTGCTCTTGGTCGTCTTGACGACAGCTTCCGTGCCCCCATTGCTCGCCTTGGACCCGATCAAGATGTTGAAGTGGGCCCCGATGGCCATCGAAGCCCCGTCCTCGTTGAGGACACCCCACTCCTTCAGCGAGGAGTTGTAGTACGCCCCCACCGGATGATCGCTGTTGAAGCCGTTCGTACCTCCGGGGTCGTAGTTCGGCGTAATCAGGAGTTGGGCGCTCGGATTGTCATTCGTCAGCGGGGAGTCGATATAGGTCGCGCCTCCGAGCGTGTTGGCCGTCGTCGCCGTCTGCACGAAGACCTTTGCGGAGGACTTCTGCACGACCAAGACGTTGTAGGTCGAACCGGCGGCGATGTCGGTCGACTCATCGAGGTGGGTGATCGACCACTGCTCACCACCGAAGAGGTTGTAGATCACGCCGATCGGCACAGGGTCGGCCACGCAGCCGCAGACGCCGCCCGCCGAGTAGTTGGGGGTGACGAAGAGCAAGGCGTTGGGTTCGCCATTGGTCGCATCGTTGTTGATGGGGGCAACGAACGTTCCGTTGCCCGGCGCAACGAAGACGAAGTGCGAGGTGACCGTGACCGTCGCCGACGCCGGATTTGCCGGGACGGTGAATGGCAGGATCACTCCCAGCGACACGGCCGCGAGCGGCGATCGACTCAGGACGGAGCGAAATCGCATTGGCTGCCACCTCCGATCTCGGTACCAGCTCAGAGATACGACGGATGCTACTCCTGTGATCGCTCGTCGGGACATGCTGCGAGTGATTCCACACTTCTGCTCGTGCGAACGCCGACGACACGATCGGCTTCGCTCGAAGAAGAGGCGAAGGAGCCGCGTACTGCGGGGATCCACCTCCTGAAGAGGTTCAGCCGGCGATGACGATCCGGTGCCCGAAGTCCGCGCTGTCCATGGTCAACAACGCTCCATAGGCCTGATGCCATCTCCCAGTCTCGAGATCACGTCTGAGCCGTTCGATCCCAGACTCGACGACTCCGGGCGGCAGCGAAGCGAACGTGGAACTCGCGGCTCGGACGGCCGGATCAAGGTATGCCTCCGGTCGCCGCCAGAAGGCGGCCTGGAAACCATCGGTGAAGTCGTGGGGAATCTCGAACGGCTTCACGGTGTGGGCGTCGAGCGCGGTCACGATCGATGTCAGTGAAGTGAAGCGACCGGTTTCAAGATCATCGATTGCAGGAACGTAGTCGGTCGTAATCCAGAGCTTTTGGTCGTAATCGGGGTCCCATGTGAGGACGACCTGACGCCTGGCCACTCGACGCAGCTCTGCGAGTCCGGCATTGAGATCTTCCCAGTGGTGCACGGTGAGAATGGCCATGGCGACATCGAAGGCTCCGTCCTCGAAGGGGAGGTGCTCGGCCACGCCTCGAACCCGCCGGCGACCTCGGTGTTGGGAGAGCATGACGCCGGAGGGTTCGAGAGCCACGACGGGCCGTCCTGATGGTTCGTAGGACCCGGCCCCAGCACCAACGTTGAGCACGGTCTGCGCATCGCCCAGGGCCTCATGAATGACGACTTCCAGCCGAGGGTCCGGACACCGGATGCCCGCATAGCCGAGGCCAATGCGATCGTATTCAGGCTGCGGCATTCGACAAAGTATTTCTGAGCAGTCTTAGAGCAGCGAGAGATCACGAAAGAGGGCTCGGGTCAGCCCACCCATCTCGGCGACCGGCAACTCTTCGAGTCTGAACCAGCCGACCTCCGACGTCTCGTCGCCGTCTGGACAAGGGGTTCCCTCGATCACGGTGGCATCGAAGACTGTCACCACGTAGGCGGACTCGTCGCCGTTTGGGTAAGTCACCCGGTACTCGGGACCTCCAAGCACGCCGAGGATGGTGCCGAGCTCGATACGTACCCCTGCTTCCTCTTGGGCTTCTCGGACAGCACAGCTGTGAGGACTTTCATCAGGTTCGACCGCCCCGCCGATTGTCGCCCAGTTCCCGGTGTCGATGAGTCGGACAAGGAGCACACGCCCCGCGTCATCTCGCGGAAGGACGGATGTCGAGGGGAGCAAGAGCAGAGCATGCCCGACTATTTCCCTCAGTTCGAGAATATGACGCGAGATCACGAGGCCACCAGTCAGACACGATGATCTTCGGGCAACTTCTTGGAACAGGATTTCAAGAACCGCGCTTCAACCGACCAAGGTCTCATTCAGCCCGACGGCGTCGTCTGGCGTTGAGTGGTGGTCGTCGTCGGCGGCAGCGTGGTGTTGGTGGTCGATGTGGTCGAGCTCAGCGGCTCGGTCGGCGTTGTGGATGACGACGGCGACTGCAGACTCGTCGACGGCAGGGTCGTCGATGACACAGTGGTCGAGGGGGGGACCGTCGATGTGGTGGCGGTCGTTGGCGCAACTCCGGTATCGGGTGACACGCATCCCGCAGGTGGCGTGGTGGGCCCGGTTTGACCTGGCATCAATACCGTTCCGGCACAGCCAAAATCGGAGAAGGTCGCCTCGCTGCTCGTCGTGGAACCGTCGGCGAAATGCGCCACTGAGCGGGTCTGACGGATGTACCCGGAGGCATCGATGGAGACCTGTACCGTCGATCCCGTAAATCCCTGTTGCTTGAGGATGGCGTCTGAGTCCGCGATCGCCTTCGCCTGCTCCGAGTTGAGACCCGGAATGCTCTCGCCCTGGCCCGGAGCGATCGAGATCGTGTAGATCGTGACCGGCACGCCATCGACCGTGCCGGTTCCTGTCTGGTCGGCCCCGCTGATCATGCTCTGGTCGAGGTCGAGATATCCCGTCGGGCTCGAGAGCCCGCCCATCGCGAGTGCTCCTTGCCGTGCGCCCAACGTACCCTCCACCAGGCCGGCGAAGCCTGAGAGTGATGCGCCCGGTCCGGTCTCCGAGGATCCCGCGGCAAGCCCGTAGTCGGCGCCACCGAACTCCCAGACGTCGGTGCCGTTGTCACGCAGGGTGATCTGCCCGAGTCCGGCCACGTTCGACACGGCGACCATCGCGAAGGGATCGGTATCGATCGTCCCGGTGCCGGTAGTGACCGAGCTCTCCGCGGGCGACGACCCGGCGGCGGCTTCGGTACATTCCTCGGCCGTCGGAGTGCTTCCTGAAGGAAGCGCTTCGCCGGCGACGCCGTTGCTCGGGCCCACCACGATCACGTGGCACGCGGGAACTGCCGTCGTCGTGGTCGTCGCGACCGTTGGTGGAGTGGGCGGGTCGAACTCATAGCTGACGTTGAAACTGCCAGAGCTCGTGGTGGCGCTCAGCGCGGAGATGACTTGTCGGTCCGCGGCTCCTCGCGTGAGTTGCGAGGCCGCGGTCTTGTTCTGTGGAGCCGAAGGTCCTCCCGACGAAAGGGCCAGTCCAACCGGGACCGCAAGCGCGGCGATGCATACCACGCTTGCCACGACAACCCACGTCCGCCGCCTGCTTGCCGGACGGGTCGAGCCTCCGGGCGGATCCTCGAACCAAAGGCCTTGGTGCTCGTCACTCTCAGCCATTGCGTGAACTCCTTGTCACCGGAGCAGGGTGCTTGTCAGCCAGTCGATGTCGTGGAGACGGTCGTCGACGTTGATGGTGTCGTTGTCGTCGTCGACGAGGGCGACGGCGGTGTCGACGAGCTCGTCGTCGTCGAGGGCGGGACCGATGTCGTCGGTGAGATGGTGGTGGGGATTTGCGGGTTCGGGCCCGTGGTTGTCGTCGAGGTGGTCGTCGACGTCGTCGCGGTGCCCGTATCGGCTGTGGCACAGCCCGAAGGAGGCGTCGAGACACCCTCTTGGCCCGGCATCAGGACGGTGCCGGCGCACCCGAAGTTCGAGAAGTGGGCGTCAAGCGTCACCGTTCCACCGTCGCTGAAGGTCACGGTCGACGCCGACTCGCGGATGAACCCCGACGCGTCGATGGAGACGAGGTCTCGGATGCTCTGGTACCCCTGCGACGTCAGGGTCGCAATGGCCGCGTTGATCGCGCTCTGTTCCTCGGAACTGGTGCCCGGAGCCGTTGCCAGAGAGCCGGGGTCGATCGTCAACTGGTACTGCGTCACCGCCACCCCGTCGACCGTCGACGTCCCCACTTCAGTGGCACTCGTCACGGCCGGCTGGACGAGGTCGAGGTACCCGGTCGGGCTGGCCATACCCATCATGGCGACCGCGCCTTCCCTCGGTCCCAGCGTTCCCTCGACGAGGCCGGCAAACCCCGGGAGGTCGTTCCCGCCCGCGTCATCGGCAGCCGGTGTCAACCCATTGTCGGCGTAGCCGACCTCCCACACTGTCGTGGAATCCACCCGGACCCCGACCTGGAGCCCACTCTGCCCGTTCGTACTGATGGCAGCCGACGCCGCCATCGCCATCGGATCGGTGTTGATCGTTCCCGACCCCTGCACCTCGGTGCTCTGGAGGACCGGGGTCGTCGGGCACCCGGAGCCGGTGCAACTAGGCCCTGCGACGGCCGTGCTGCTCTGGTACGGCGATTCGTCCAGCTGGTACGTGAACGCGAAGTTCCCTGAATCGGTTGTCGCGCTCAGGGCTGCGAGGACCGACCGCTTCGCCACGCCCCCACTCACCGTCACGTGACGTTGGGCGGACCGCTGCGGGGCCGGTTGCGGTCCGGAGGAAGCGAGAAGCCCGACCGGGACTCCAACGAGTGCCACACACGCAGCCACCCCGAGCACGACGCCGACACGACGACGGTTGGCGCGATTCTGGGGCGACTTGTTCCCCTCGTCGATCCACAGGTCGGACTCGTCCGAGGGCTGCGCTGCACCCCGTGCTGACGTCGCGTCGTCCATCGTGGCACCCCCTCTGTCGGCGCGAAGTCGATCGTGGCGGTTGGCCCGCCCTACGTGCGGGTTCCGGAGCCATCGTACCGAAGGTACGAACGCGCGTCCAGGGACTGAATCCCGATCCGTAAAATTCGTTATGGATCCTCTGACCAGGGAGAGATCGACCTTCCCGGCTCGGAGGAGTCCGGCCCGCCCGGCCGACTCGAGCAGAACCCGGGCGGTGGTCCGAGACCTGGACGAATCCTCCCCAAAGTGGGTCTCGAGCACCCTGGCGAGCTCGTCGACGTCACCGAGCTCCTGACCCGAGGCCTCTTCGAGGACACGGTGAAACAGCGGGACGGCCCAGCAGGCCTCGGCCAGGGCCAGCCTGTTCACTGCCGGGTCGGCGGAGAGACAGCGACGTCCTCGGTCGGTGAGCACCACCTGGCCGGATCGGCCCGCCACCAACCCGAAGAGCTTGGCGTTGGCCAGTCGACTCAGGAAGGCCCCGTTGCGCACCCCGCTATAGGAGAGTGCGGCGGCAAGGCTGTCCACGTCGGTGCGCCCGTCCGAACGAGCGACGGTCTGCGCCAGGGCCAGCGAGGACTCCAACCCATACGTGACCGAGCGGTACAGCGAACGCGCCATGACTGAACTATGGCTCTCTGACCAACCAACGCATCGAGCCACACCCCCTTCCGCGCTACGGAACCCCCCTAGCTTTCCAGGTCGGCACGCCTCACCGGCCCCACCTCGACCGGGTCGAACCCCTATCCTCTGGGCCCGTGCATGCGATGGCGTCGAGGCTCCGGCCTTGAAACCATGATGACCTCTGCAATTCGGGACGGCGACGGGAGGCTCGCGGACGGGCTCGTGCTGACGCCCGAGGCCGCCGAACAGCTCGGCGCTGTCTATGCACGCATCGTCGAGTCGGTCCAGAGCGTCTTGTACGCCGGCAACACAACGGTGCAGCTCGCGGTCGGGTGCCTGCTCGCCCAGGGCCACCTGCTGGTGGAGGATCTCCCGGGCCTGGGCAAGACCACGTTGGCCAAGGCGCTCGCCCACTCATTCGGACTCGACTTCCACCGGGTGCAGTTCACGGCTGACCTCTTGCCCGCCGACGTGACCGGCGCCATGGTCCTCGATCGAGATCGAGGTGAACCCACGTTCCGTCGGGGCCCGATCTTTACCAACGTGTTGATGGCGGACGAGCTGAACCGTGCGTCAGCTCGATCTCAGTCCGCCCTACTCGAGGCGATGGAGGAACGCCAGGTCACGGCCGACGGCGTGACCATGCCCCTGCCACGGCCATTCATGGTGCTCGCCACCCAAAACCCCTTCGACGCGGCGGGCACGTCGCCACTCCCCCACGGACAACGCGATCGTTTCCTCCTTCGTCTGTCGCTTGGGTACCCGAGCCGGACGCACGAAGACCAGCTGCTGGCCCGTGTCGACACGTCGGCGTCCGTCGATGCGCTGGGACCCGCGCTCAGTCGGCCCGACCTCAATGCGTTGTTACGCGGCCTGAGCGACGTCCACGTCTCAGCGGCCGTACGGGGCTACATCCTGGACATCATCACCGCCAGCCGCGCCCACCCCGCTTTGGCCGTCGGCGCGTCACCCCGCGGCGCCATTGCACTCGCACAAGCATCCCGCGCGATGGCGTTGGCGGCGGGTCGGCACTACGTCGTCCCAGCCGACGTCCAGCGAGCAGTCGAGCCGGCGCTCGGCCATCGGCTGGTCCTCCTCCCGGGAAGTGAGCGCTCCGGCGCCGGTGTCCAGGAAGTCGTGGCCGACCTCGTTCATCAGATCCCGCTCCCGGGACCCGAGACACTGGCCGACGCCCGAACCGGGGGCTGAGGTCATGGCCCGCGAGACCAGCACGCGCGGCCGCTCTGCACTCCTCGAACACGACGCGCGCCCCGGGACAGGCTTGGCACGACTGCGACCGACCTCGCGGGGCGTGTCGGTCGCCGTCGTGGCGATCATCCTGCTCGCCTTTGCGCTCGTCACGGGAGTCTCGGCTCTTCTGTTGGTGTTGGTGGCCGTCGCCGTCCCGCTGGCCGCCGCGCCCGTCGTGGTCCTCGCGCGTGGCCGTCGGGCGGCCAGTGCCGAGATCCACATGATGGTCACCCCGCCGCTGGTACCCGTTGGGGCCCCGTGTGATCTCTTGATCCATCTCTCGAATACCTTCGGCGGCGCCCTTCCTCCGTTGAGCCTCGACCGGCCGTCGGACCACTGGAGGATGGGAGTCCCCGACGCGCGACGCTCGACCAGAGCCGCACCGCCGCCTCGCATGCTGGCAGCCGACAGCGGCCGGCTGATCCGCTGGGATCGGATCCGTTCCGAAACCAGCACGTCTTCGGTCTTGTCGCTGCCGACCGGGCGACGCGGTGTGTTCACTATTGGTCCCCTACGGCTCTGGGTCCACGACCCCTTTGCCTTGTTCGGTCAGACGGTCGCCATCGCCAAACCGGTAACACTCGTCGTGCACCCACTCGCTGCGACCAGCATGGCGCCGACGGCGGTCCGTCCCGGATCGAGCGGGGCGACCCAGTTCGGGGATGGGCCGGCCGGTGTCCACACCGACGACCCTGGCGGTGAGTGGAACGGGCTGCGACCCTACGAGCCCGGGGATCGTCTGCACCTGCTCTCCTGGCAAGCGGAGGCCCGATCCGGCGCCCTTCTCGTGCATGACTTCCGCCCTGACTCCGAAGACGTCGTCACGATCGTGCTCGACGACCGGGCGGGCGTCCACCGCCGACCCGCCTTTGAGAAAGCCCTCGGCGCGATCATCGGACTCGCCTCGGCCGGACAAGGTCATGCCATGGACTACGACGTGTGCACGCTCTCGGGGCGTCGCGTCCGGGGCTCGACCACGGCTGACGGGCTGGTCGCGTTGTGTACCTTCCTCGCCGAGACTCAGCCCACTCACTCGGACAACCACACCGAGGCGGGGGCATCAGCCCCGCCGAGCGGTGCACTCGTACTCACGACACCCACCGCAATTCCCACCCTTCCGCCGTCTCTCCATGACGGTTCGGTCGTCGTGGTCGAGTGATGCGCATGCTTCGGCGCCTCGAACCCGATGTCTGCGTGCTCGCCGCCTCCGTGATTGCCGCCACGGCAGTCGGCCGTCTTTTGCAAGGCGATCTGGCGGGACGGGCCTTTGGCCCGCTGCTGATCTCAGCTGCCGTCGGATCGGCGGTTCCCGCCCTCTTGGCTCTCAAGCGGGTGCCGCTGCCCATCCGGGCCGTCGTGGGGACGGTTGCCGTCATCCTCGCGAGTCTCTGGACGGCTCTGGGCCCTGCGACCGCGTTCGGCCTGCCGACCGCGCACACGTGGCACGTCGCCCAGTCAGATCTGCGCGCCGCGCGGCCGCTCCTCAGCCAATTCGTCGTGCCGCTCCCCGCCACCCCGGGGCTCGTGTTCCTGGCCGCGATGGTCTGTGGCGTCGTCGCGCTGCTGGCGTCCGTCCTCCTGCGGGCCAGCGACACGCGGGATCGGCTGTATCCGGGGCTGGCAATCCTTTCCCCGCTCGGTCTGCTCGCGTTCGCGTGCAGCCAAAGCACATCGGGTTCGATGGTGGTCATCGTCATTCTCTTCGTCGCTGCAGCTGCACTGACTTTCGCGACTGCTGGAGCTGACTCCGGTCGCCAGCGCGGGAACGACTCGTCGACGGAGTTGGATCATGCCCACAGCCGTCACCGTGGGCACCATGGCAGGGGTCGTGCTCGTCGCCGTGCTCGCGAACTCGAGCGCTCAAGGAGCAGGGACCTCTGGTACCGTCGTCACCCCGGCCGTGCCGCTCAGTGCGGAGTCACTGACCTCCAATCTGCTTTCGGTAGAGGTCCACGACGCCAACGACGTGTTGTTCCAGGCGAACAGCCGGTACCGAACCTATTGGCAGGTCGCAGTGTTGAACGTCCTGCGCGACGGCGTCTGGGTGCCCGATGCAGACACCGCGAGCGCGGTGCATGGCTCCGACAACGCGCCCGGGGTCACCCAGTCGGGGGCGGGCAGCGCGTCGGTGCCGGGCAGTCGGGACTTCATGGCTGCCATCCGGATCGACGATCTCTCGAGTCGCATTCTCCCTGTTCCGCCTGGCACCGTCGCACTCTCGGGAACCCCTGCTACGTTGACCGATGTCGGTGCGGTGTCATCCACGCCGACGACGTCGGGAGAGCAGTACACCACCCTCTCGACGCCTCCCGTGAGCGAACCTGACACCCTCGGCAGTGCGCCGGTCGCGACCGATCCGCCGGCCCTCATCCAAGCCGAGACCGCACTGCCTGCCCTTCCCCCGAGCATCGAGGCTCTGGCACACTCCGTGACGGTCGGCGCGCAGGGTCCTCTCGCCCAGGCGGAACTGCTCGTCAACTGGTTCCGCTCCGGTCAGTTTCGCTACACCCTCGACCCTCCGGCTTCACCGCCGGGCACGGACCCATTGGTTGATTTCTTGACCCAGAGCCGATCGGGCAGTTGCGAGCAGTTCGCCGGTGCGTTCGTGGTGCTCGCCCGATCCCTCGGACTCCCGAGCCGCGTCGTGGTCGGTTTCACGGCCGGTCGGTACAGCGGTCCGGGAGATGTCACCGTTCGGGGTGCGGACGCGCACGCATGGCCAGAGGTGTACTTGGGAGCTCAGGCCGGCTGGGTGTCCTTTGAGCCCACACCGCAGGAGCCGCGTGGCGAACTCGCCCCCGACGGCGTCATCGGCCCGAGCGGCGTGACGACCACACCGGCGCCGTCTCTCGGAAGCACCCCGACGACGGCACCTTCTCCCACAGCACAGCTCACCGTGCCGACCACCGTGCCGATTCCAACGGGGTCGAACGCCACCAATTCACCGACCACTGTCACCTCCACGTCGGATTCGGGGTTGGGAGCAGTGGGGTGGACGCTGATCAGCGCGGCCGTCGTGCTGGTGGTCCTTCTGGTGGTGCTGTTCATCCGGCGCCGCCGCAGGTGGTCACCCGCGGGCCGTACGCCGGACCAACTGGCGCTTCTCTCGCACGCGGAGGTCGACCGCGCTCTGCGGCGAGCGGGGACCACGCGCCCTCTGTGGCAGCCCATGAGTCTCTTTTTCGAGGACCTGAGCCCACCCGGTGTACACGCGAGTGACGCCAGGTCGGCCGCCACGTCGCCGGCGAGCGATCGCTCGGCGTCGCTCATCGAAGACGGCATCACGGTCGCCCACGCGGCGGACGTCGCCCTCTTCGCTCCGCTCGCCATCTCTGAGGAGATGGGTCGTGCTGCGTATCAGGCAGCCCTCAGGGTTCGGAAAGACCTGAAACTCCCCGCCTCTCAAGAGCGCGCCTGACGTTCACTCGCTCCTAGTCGGAACCTCCCTGAAGAGAAGAATGGACCGTCGTGTGTCTCAATCTTGAATCGGTCACATGCAGTAGTTCCTGACTGAGACATGCACGATGCGTCCTGGGTGCACTTCAAAGGGTTGGCTGCCCACAAAGGTTCCGGGATGTCCCTGGTTGGAGACCACGTACCTACCAGGAGGCAACATGAAACGGAACGTCGTGCCGTTCGGGACGCTCTTCGAGGCGATGAGTCTCGTGCCCCGGTACACACGGAGGTGCGCTATGGGCTCGTCCATCGGGCCAGCGCAAGCAACTGCCCTGCCCGTGGCTAAGCCCTTGCCCAGGTGTGCGGCGCCCGCGGGCACAGCCCGGGCACTCATCGCCACAAGGGATACCAGCAGGCTGAAGAGGAGGCAGCGCGCGCAGGATCGCATTCTCAAATACTGACGCAACGAAGGAGCATGTGGTTCGGTTCTTCACAAAGAAGGGGACGTTGGTGACCAGGGTTCCGCAATCGGTGATCTGAACGTCCTCGGGTGCGGCTTGCCGTGACGGCCTTTGTGTATTTCTTACGCTGTGGAGGCGGACCCTCCGGGCGGGTTGGCCACGAACCGCAGCACGCGAGCGAGGAACCGCTGCCAGGCCTCCTCGTCCGGGGCCGCCTGGTCTGCGCCGCGCTGGACCAACAAGCCCAGGTGCAACGTTTCCATGAAGTACGCGATGGAGTCGAAGTCTGCGTCGGCACTCGCAGAACTCTCGGCGATGGCCTGTTGCACCAGGGTCTCGGTGATCGATCCTCGCCACTGCTTGCGGGCCTCAGCGATGGCCTTGCCGATGTTCGCCTGCCGACCGCGCGGCGATGAAAGCCTCGAGCTGCATCGCTTCGGCGTCGGTCAGCTTGCCTTCGGTTCTGAGGACCTCCATGAGGATCTGTGCAACCGTCCTGTCCTGGAAGCGTTGAGCGATCGCGTTACGATCTACCTGCCGGAGCACGGCCGCAAGAAGCAGCTCGTCCTTGGACTCGAACCGGCCGTACACCGCGCCGCTCGATAGGCCTGCGGCCTTGACGATGTCCATGATCCTCGTGCCGGCGTAGCCCTTTTTAGCAAACACCTGGGCGGCCGCGTCGAGGAGCTGCTCACGCAGAGGGTCTACGGAATCCTCGCCGGCAGTCAGCTTCGGGTCGGCGTCGCTCACGAGCATCGAGGTTACGCCGAGGGGATCGAAAGAGCGAAGAGCGGCTACGCGAGACAAGGAACGCCCGGGGCCAGAGTACGGGCGAACGTGTGCCCCACTGACAGACACTTCGAAGCCGTGGAAGGTGGTTGGGTTCCTGAACGTGCCGAAGCAGACTTGTTCGAGCTGCCCTTTGTCCGGAGGTCGCACGAGGCCACGTCTGGTCCCCACTCGGTCAAGCCAGCGATTCAGCTCCAGGGCGAACTCCCTCAAGAGCGCACGAGTGACCGCGTGATGCCGACTCGCCGTCGACTGAGCGGGAACGTTGCGCGCGCCCCAGACGGCTGTCGCTCCTGCCTGGACGAGCTTGCCGATCTGGGGCCATCGACGCTTCGTCGCTGAAGATGGCCGTCTCTCTGCGGGCCGGCTCGAGCACAGATGTCTGCACCGTGAACTTCTCACCCTCAAGACGGACGGGCCGGACCCGGAGCAGCGCCGCCACGATGCGGACCAACCCCCTCGACATGCACCGCGGGGTGACGCTGCCCAGAAATTCGGTTCGCTCGATGCGGTAGGGCAGGACCGCACGCCGTCCCGGCCCATGCCCCGCCGGCCGAAGGGACACAACCCATGTGGCCAGCCCTGGCCGCCAAAGGCCGCTCCTCAGCTGGGTGATCGCCGCGGAGCGAAGGCCCGGCAGATGTGAAAAAGTACCCTCGAATAATTATTTTTCTCATCCAATTTGAGCGTCCGTTGTCTTCGGCCAAGGGAAGAAGATGGCCACAAGGGCGCTCGGATGACGGGGGTGATGATGTTCGCTCGTAGTTCGCTTTGGCGTTCGTCGTTGGCAGTGCCAGTCCTCGCGGGCTTCATCGCCTTCGCTGGTTGGAGCTCCGCTGAGGGTGCGCAGGCGGCCGCCTCCGTCGTGGCAAAAGCAAAAAACGCGGGGACAGATCCCTCCTGTACCGGCAAGCCCCTTCAGTTCACCGCCATCTTGAGCCTCACCGGGCCGCTCTCGATCCCGAGCATTTCGACGGAGACGAAGAACGCCACCGCAGCGGCACTCAAGGCCGTCAACAGCCAATGCGTGCTCGGGCGACCGATCGCCGTGGACCTGTGCGACGACAAATCCGATCCGAACGCCGCGGAGCAGTGCGGCCTCGAGGCGAAGGGTAACGGTTCGCTCGCGCTGTTCGGGTCCAGCGGGACATTTACCAACGGAACCAACGCCGCCCAGCTGCCCGGCATCTTCACCGCGGGCGGGACCCTCTTCGATCTCACCAATCCGGACTCGTTCTCTTCTTCGTCCGGGCTCACGCTCGTTCTCGGTGGAGCAGGGGTCGCGGCCGGGTTGCATAAGAAGGAGAACCTTCTGGTGGTCGTCGACACCTCGGCAACCGAGACGTTCGCGGCCGACGCCCAGAAGGTCGCCCAAGGCGTCGGCGTGAAAGTACAAACCCTCTTTGTGCCACCCACCACCACCGACTACGCGCCCATCGCGGCGCAAGTAGAGGAAGCAAACCCCAAATCAATCGGGATCATTCTCACCGATCCGGTGCCGTTCATGAACGCCCTCGCTGCAGACGGTATTACAGCCAAGCAAGTCCCCATTCTCACAGCAGTGACGCTGATGCCGCCGAACGTCCTGCATCAGCTCGGTTCGGTCGCCGACGGCATGTACCTGCTCACACAGCAGGCTCCACCTTCGGACGGCTCCAACCCCGGCATCCAACAGATGTTGAAGGAGTTGAAGGAGGCGGGGTACCCGGCCAATGGTGCCGATCTCAGTCCGGCCAGTACGGCCGCATGGTCGAATGTTCACACGCTCGTCGATGTCCTCGAGAAATTGCCGAAGTCCGAGATCGCGACCCTGAACTCGACAGAACTCGTCAACGCGATGAAGAACGCCGGCCCCATCGATCGTCCAGAAGAAGCGCCCTTTGATTTCAGCCAGGCTGCGTTCCCGGACATCAAGTCGCTGGAAGGCTTCCGCATCTTCTCGCGGGACGCCATGCTGGTGCGCGTCGAGAACGGGCACTACGTGAGCGTCTCGGGGTTCAACGACGTGACGAAGCCGTTCAAGCTCACCCCATGACCATGCCGTTGGCGACGGCACTCTTCAGCCAGTGGACCGTGCAGTTTGCCCTACTCGGCCTCGCGACCGGTGCGCTCACGGCGCTTGTAGCGCTCTCGCTAGTGATCGTTCATCGGGTATCGGGTGTCCTCAACTTCGCCGCTGCCGCGCTCGGCGCAATTGGAGCGTTCGTCTGCTACTCGTTACGCGACGATTTCGGCTGGCCCAGTCCCATCGCTGTGGCGGCGGGTCTGGTCGTGGGTGTCCTGCTGGGTCTCTTGACATACCTCGTCATGGCACTGTTGCGAAACACATCGTTGCTCAGTCGGTTAATCGCCACGCTCGCGCTGCTGAGTACTGCAGAGAGTTTCATGCTCCTACTCTGGAGCAACCAGTTGAATCAGCCCAACTCAATACTTCCCACTCGCAATCTGGTGCTCGGCGGTTCCATTCGCATCGGCGAGGATCGCCTGATCCTCATCGGCATCGCCCTGGTGCTCGCGCTCGCGCTGTGGGCCGTCTACAGCCGGTCGCTGTTCGGCCTGGCGACTTCGGCCGTGTCGGAGAACCGTCGCGTTGCGGCAATCGCCGGATGGGCACCAGCCCGGATAGAGCTCGTCAACTATCTGATCGCGGGATTCCTGGCCGCGCTGGCAGCCATTCTGCTGGCGCCGATCGTCACGTTGAATGCAGCGATCCTGTCGGTCACCGTATTGTCTGCCCTCGCTGCCGCGCTGGTCGGCCGATTCTCGTCGTTTGGGGCGACAGTCGGCGCCGCGCTCGTGATTGGCGTGTTGCAAAGCGAACTCTCGCTCTTCCAGCCTGACATCGCCACCGCGTGGCACGTGAGCACCCAATCGCTGACGGGTCTGCCGCAAGCTGTTCCACTGCTCATCATCCTCGTTGTCGCCGTGTCGTCGGGCCGGGCCCGCCCGGCCCGCGGGGAAACCAACGCCCGGCTGCCGCTGCCGGGCAGTGGCCGCGTCGCCAAGGTGCCGCTGGTGCTCGCGATAATCGTCGGGGCTGTTTTGGTCTTCTCGGCACCGAGTTATTCCGATGCCCTCATGACGACGTTCGGCATTGGCATCATCATCGCGTCGGTCGTCGTCGTGTCCGGCTATGCCGGCCAGCTGTCGCTCTGCCAGTACGCGCTGGCCGGCTTCGGGGCTTGGGCTGCGGCTCGATCCGCCAGCAGCCTCGACGTGCCATTTCTGGTCGCCTTGTTGATCGGCGTCCTGGCCGCAACCGCGGTGGGCGTGCTCGTTGCCCTCCCCGCCATACGGACCCGAGGGGTGACGCTCGCGATCGTCACGTTGGCGCTGTCGCTCGTGTTCAGCGCTCTGATATTCGACAACCCGAGTATGACGGGTGGTTTCGAAGGCATCGTCGTGAAGAGCCCCGAAATCGTGGGCTACAACGTCGATCCGACGTTCCATCCTCAGCGATACGCGGCGCTCATGCTGGTGGCGCTCGCGCTCGTCGGCCTGATGGTGGCCAACCTCCGAAGAGGAGCGACGGGTCGCAAGATGATTGCGGTTCGCAGCAACGAACGAGCGGCCGCCGGGCTCGGCATCAATGTCATTGGGATCAAGGTCTACGCGTTCGCGGTGGGAGCCGGAATCGCTGGCCTCGGTGGGGTGCTCATTGCGTTCCAGCAGTCGAACGTGCAATTCACCTCTTTCGACGTCTTCGGCTCGATCCTCCTCGTGCAATACGGGGTGATCGGTGGTCTCGGGTGGGTGTCCGGTGTGGTCGGCGGTGCCACAGCCGCGCCGGGGGCACTGATCTCAGCCATTACGAACAACGTGCTTCCCAACCTCAATAACGTCGACGCATGGCTTGCCGTCCTCAGCGGCGTCGGGGTCATCCAGTTGCTCCGGCAATCACCCGACGGGCTCGCGGCGCTGTGGGCGTCACAAGCCCGTCGATTGACGCGACGGTTCAAGCGGCAATCCGGTGAGGCACTTGCGCCGGCCCCCGGCATGACGGGCTCAGCGCCTCCGATGGACGAGCTGTCGCACCGCGGAAAGGCACTCGACGTTCGTGGCATCTCAGTCAGTTTCGGCGGAGTCATCGCCGTCGACGACGTCTCTTTCGAGGTCGCGCCCGGAGAGGTGGTCGGCCTCATCGGCCCGAACGGTGCAGGCAAGACCACCCTCCTCGATCTCATCACCGGCTTCACCCGCCAATCAACTGGCCGCATCCTGCTCGACGGCACCGACGTCTCGCAATGGTCACCCGAGCGACGTGCACGAGCCGGAATCTCCCGCTCGTGGCAATCGGTGGAGCTCTTTGACGAGCTCACCGTCGGCGACAACCTTCGTGTCGCAGAAGACAGCCGTTCAAGCCGGTACTTCGCCGCGACCTGTTGATCCCCGACCCTCGGACGCTGTCGCCGTTCGCCGTGTCGGTCGTTGACGAGCTCGGCTTACGTGCCGTGCTGGACAAGCGTCCCGACGCGCTCTCTCTCGGCACCATCAAGCTCGTGGGCATCGCCCGGACCATCATCGCCAACCCTGGCATCGTGTTGCTCGACGAGCCAGCCGCGGGTTTGGACGAACGCGAACGTCGCGAGTTGGCCGAGATCATCCGCCGGGTGGCTGACCACCATGGGGTCGCCGTCGTCGTAGTCGAGCACGACATGGCCCTGATACTGAACACCTGCGATCGTATCGTCGTCCTCGACTTCGGTCAGAAGATCGCCGATGGCTCAGCTGACGCCGTCCAATCCGACGGACGGGTGATCGAGGCATATCTGGGCGAACCAAGCCACGTCGAACCAGGGTCGGAGCCGCTGAACGCGCCGGTTGGGAGACCAGCGTGAAGCCACTGGTGAAGCTTGAAGGCTTGGTCGCGGGGTACGGAAAAGTCAGCATCGTCCGCGAGGTCGACCTCGAGGTCGGCAAAGGTGAGGTCGTCGCGCTGCTCGGGCCGAACGGATCTGGCAAGACAACCACGATCCTCACGATCGCCGGAGAGTTGGCGCCTTTGGGCGGTGTCGTTCGTTGCTTAGACCTCGAAAGAAATGCGCGATTGCACGAGCGCACCCGAGCAGGACTCGCCCTCGTGACGGACGCGCACGCAGTGTTCATGCGTATGACCGTCGCTGAGAACCTTCGTGTGTTCCACACAAGCGTGGACACTGTCGTCGAAATATTCCCAGAGCTGGAGTCGCACCTCGATCGCCGCGTCGCACTGCTCTCGGGTGGCCAACAGCAGATGCTCGCGCTGGGTTTGGCGCTCTCCCGCCGACCATCTCTCATCCTGGCGGACGAGCTCTCGATCGGATTGGCGCCGATCATCATCGATCGGCTCTTTTCAGTGCTGCGCGCCGCGGCTGACGACGGGGTCGGCGTGTTGCTGGTCGAGCAACACGTTCACAAGGCCTTGGCGATCGCCGACCGCGTCTACGTCATGGATCGAGGCCGGATCGCGATCTCGGGCACCGCGGTCGATCTACGACAGCGCGTCGACGAGATCCAGGCTTCGTACTTGGCCGGTACGCCCTCGTAGCAGACTCACATCAACCTGGTCCGCTGATTTGAACAGCCAGGCAGTAGCGACCTCGGACGCGAGATTTTGTTCAGCCTTCTTGATTCCCTTCGGGAATGTAGGTCCGACACGGCTCACCACGCAACGTCCCGCACGCCGGCAGGGACGACGTGGGGTCCACGTCTCGAACCTCGTTGACCGTCAACGAGGACGCCGTCACGCCGCCGAAGCCGACCGTCGCGTGCTGGCCGCGGTCCAACGTCGCGAAAGTCCAGACGGGCCGGTCCCCTCCGGGTGCGGAGATGACGACCCGTAATTCGGTTCCCTCTCGGAACGTGTGTGCGATCGGGTCGATCGGGATCTTGACCAAGGTGAAGTGGTCTGGCGAGAGGCGCCTGGCCTCGCTCGCCAGGTACGTCGGGTCGGTAAAGAGGGTGGTCGAGTCTTTGGCGTCGACCTGGTTGGAGCTGCGCAGGAACCCCGAGGTCACGTACTCCTCTTGGCGCGCCAGGGGACGCACCTCCGTGATCGTCGCCTGGAAGTCCTCCACCGGTACCGAAGCCTTAACCCACAGGTCGATCGTGCCGGGTCCGACGATGGTGGTCGGCGACGTGAAGGGCGGAGTCTGAAAGGCGATCCCGTCGCCTGGAGGAACGGGTAACCAGTCCCAACCGGGATCGGCGGCCCACGCGTTCGCACCGGCCGGAAGGCTCGTCCGTGGTCGGGCCTCGGGGTCCAAGATGAACGTCGTGCTTCCGCTCCGGGCGGATGGACGGGACTGCAACGACCCGTCCATCCCAAACGAGAGGGTCGTCACGTTGCCCGCCGGCGGCCAGCTGGAGAAGGCCGCGCTATAGGTGGAGTCGGGGTTCCCCGGACCGGCGGCCCCGGCCCCAGAGTCGAAGAGCACCTCCAGCCGGGGGGTCTGTGCCGCGAACTCGGCCCGCGCGACCGTCGCGGTGGCGGCGCTGGTGAAGCGAAGGGGCGGCAACGGTGCCTCCGCCGACACCGAGGACGCGGTCGCTGCGAACTCGTCGAGCACGAGGGCGTCGAGACCGTTCGGCTGCGTGGGGACCTTGTCGGCCACGTAGATGTCGAGGAACTCGAGCCACCGGCTGATCGTCTGGGGGTCGGCCGAGTCGATGTGGCCCCCGTTCACCATGTTGGCGAATACGGGGGTCGTCTTGGGAATGGCGTCGATGAGCGCCGCCGACTGCGGTCCCGTCTGCTCGTCCTGAAGCGCCTCGGAGAAGAAGACCGGGACGCGCACGTGCGTCGCCCAATCCAGCATCGACCGGCGGTCGAACAGCGCAGGGCTTCGCCCAGGGCCCTCGCCAGGGGCAACCAGCTTGGGCCCGACCAGGCCGGCCAGGGTCTCGGATTGCTGGTGTAATGCCTGGTTGGCGAGGCACGTGGACGACGTTCCGTGACTGGCCTCGAGCTCTGCGTCGATCTCGTAGTAGGTCCAGGGCTGACCGACATTGGTGACCGGCGCCGTCGAGCGGGGCTGGAGGCTGCCGTTCCGGAACACGGCTGCCGCCTTGGCGTCGTCGATGCGCGCGTCGATCCACTCGGCGGCGAACCCATTGTTGAAGATCCCACCCGGATAACCCGTCGAGAAGAGATCATCCGTCGGACTGAGTGGCGCGATGGCGGCGAGCCCGGGCGGATCGGTCCCCGCAGCGGGGAACTGCGAGAGCCCCGAGAAGCTGATCCCGACCATTCCGACCTTGTGGTTTGCGACCCACGCCTGGTGGGCGACGATCTCGATGGCGTCGTAGGCGTCGTAGTCGGACGGGTATCCGAAGAGGTCGAACGCGCCACCCGAGCACCCGGTTCCCCGCATCTGAAGGCTGACCGTGGCGAATCCCGAGACGCGTGCGAGGACCGCACCGACGTCGGTAGAGGAGTCCGGGAGAAGGTTCCGGTTTCCGCATGAGCTGCACGATTCCCCCAGAGCGCCGTCGATCAACGGGGGGATGGGGTCGGTCGGGCCGGCGACGTTGTAGCCGGAGTACTCGATGACGGTGGGGCACGGACTGCTCGCCGAACAACTTTGGCCGTAGGGGTAGCGAACGGTCGCTGCGAGGGTGATGCCGTCCCGCATCGCGATGTAGTTGAGCCCTTCGCGCATGGGTTGGTGCGTGTAGAGGGCGGAGTCGGTCCCTGGGTTTTGGCCGGGTGCGAGTACGGCGAAGGCCGGCGTGCGCCTTCGGGAGCCGTCATCGAGCCAGCTGTAGGCGCGGCCGGGGCGGAGGTTCCGGATGATCAGCGACCCCAGCGAGTCGGCGACGCCGGGATTGGCCGGGTTGGCGACCGGTTGTCCCAGCCGCAAGAGGGTGATGCGATCGCCGGGATGCGCACCCGTGAGCCATGCCTCGTCGATCGAGCCGTCGCCATGCAGCGTCATAGCTGGTCCAGAGTCCGTGGCGAGGGCAGAGGCCGGTCCTATGCCGCCGCAGACCGCGGCCACGAAGGCCAGCGCTGCCATCCAACCCGACGTCCTCAGTACGAAGATTGCCGACCCCCGTCGCTCCAGACCGGCCCGTGTTCTATCAGACATGAACTCAAGCAAGAGCCCAGCGGTGGGTAGAAATCCGGTGTCGTTCAGCTCACTGATTTTCCTCGTCGTTCGGCGGTTGCTCTACCCGATTCGCCGCAGACCTACACCATTGACGATTGAACAGTGATCCACGAAACCCATCGGTTACTTACTCTGAACCTGCGCCATCGTCAGACAATTCTGTGAGAGCAGCGCGTAGAAACACGCGAACATCGAAGAGCCCAGCCGCCGCACCAGCGATGGGTTCACCGTGGTGGCTGTGACTGCGTATATCCCCTGGGCGGCACGGTTCTCGATCCGGCACATTGGGATTAAATCGCTGGATCCAAATGTCTCCGGTTCTACCTGGTCCATTGAGCCAGGTCCGATCGGGTGAGGCGTTCAGTCAGGCCCTATGGATCCCACCCGATCCGTACATTCCAGCAGCAACTCAGTAGCACCCCCGCGATGAACTACAAGCGGCGCGGAATCGTCTCGGACGGACGGCCCACAAACCGGTACAGCCCGCGCTTTGCACCGCTTGAGGCGACCCTAGGGTTCGCGTGTGCTCCCGGCGATGCTGCGCACCGTGGTCCGGTATCGCTGGCCGGTCCTCGCGTTCTGGGTCACCGCCACCGTGGCCTCCGTCGTGCTACTGCCCTCGCTGGCCAGTGTCGTGCGCAACGACACGACGTCTTTCCTCCCAGCCAACGCGCCGAGCGTCCTCGCGGCCAAGTTGGCCGCCCCGTTTGTGGCCCCGAGCGGCGCGACCGGCGTGCTCGTTGCGACGGACATCGCCGGACCTCTGTCGCCGGCGGACCTGTCCGCGATCAAGGTGGTGGAAGACAGCGCCCTTCGATCGCCATTGGTCGTCTCCGTCGGCGAGGGCGCGGTCTCAGTCGATGGAGAGGCATACTCCGCTCAGGTGCGTTTCGGTCCGTCCACAGCCGGCGGCGGCAGTGTGGGTCGAGAAGCAGTAAACACCTTCAGAGACGCGTTCGCAACACAGCGCGACTCGAAGCTCTCATTGCATCTCACTGGCTCTCTTCCGATCCTGGTCGACCAGCAGGCGGCAGCGGTGCGCACAGAGGACATTGCGATCGTCGGCACGATCGTGCTCATCCTCGCCCTACTCGCCGTGGCGTTCCGTGCCGCGCTTGCACCCCTCGTCGCATTGGCCCCGGCAGGCCTCGCATTGGCACTGGCCGGACCGCTCATCGCCGAGGCGACTCACATCGGTGTCGGAATTTCCTCGTTGCTACAACTCCTATTGACGGCCTTAATGCTCGGCGCGGGCACCGACTACGGCCTCTTCCTCCTGTTCCGCTACCGAGAGAACATGGCGGCGGGGATGCCCACGGACGAGGCCATCGTTGCTGCGGGGTCCCGGGTGGGAACATCCATCACCTTCTCCGCATTGACCGTCATTTGCGCGCTCCTCAGCCTGTTGCTGGCGAGCTTCGGCCTCTACCGCGGGGTGGGTCCGGGACTGGCCATCGGCATCGGCATCGTGCTGCTGGTCGAGCTCACCCTCCTCCCAGCTCTGCTCTCCATCGTCGGCCCTCGCCTGTTCTGGCCGTCGCGCGTGCGCGACGGCTCGGGAAGTGCCGGCATCTGGGGACGGATCGCCGCCCGCGTCGTGCGGCATCCGGTTCGCGCCCTGGTCGGGGGGGTACTGATCCTCGGCGTGCTCTCCTCCTTCGTGGTCTGGTACGCGCCCTCGGGGTTCAACCCCGGCGGCGCCATCGCCGGCTCGGACTCGAGCTTGGGGGAGCTGGTGCTGGCGGAGCATTTCGGTGAGATCGCCGTCGGCGCCACTGACGTCCTTCTCCGGTTCCCAACGTCGGTGTGGACCGCGCCCTCATTGCTTCACAGGGCAGAGGATGAGCTGTGGGCGTCGGGCTGCTTCTCTTCGGTGACAGGCCCTCTCGACGCCGGGGGACGCGACCTCTCGCCGCAGGTGGTGGCCAGCCTCTACACCATGCTGGGGCCGCCGCAGCGCTTGCCGTTGGTGGAGACGAAAGCGTCGCTTGACCTGTCCGGACCTCTCTATGCCGCCTACCGGGCGGTCGCGCAATACGTGACGGAGAACGGTCGCACCGTCCTGTACCAGACGTCGTTGCGGGCGGGCTCCGCCGGGAGCACCGCGGCGATGCAGGCAATCCCGTCCGTGCGCGCTGCGTTGTCCCGGGTCGCGCGATCGGTCGGGGCATCGCAATGGGGAGCGGCGGGTCAGGCGCCCGGTGCCGCAGACGTGAGCACCATCTCCGGCCAGGACCTGGTGCGGATCCTCCCGGTGGTGGCGCTGGTGCTCGCCTTACTCCTCGGCCTCCTGTTGCGCAGCGTGGTGGCGCCGATCTACCTCGTCGCCAGCGTGGTGCTGTCCTACATCGCTTCCCTGGGCCTCGCCGTGCTCATCTTTGTGACGATCGGCGGGCAGCTCGGGGTCAACTTCACGTTGCCCTTCTTCATGTTCGTCTTCATCATGGCTCTCGGTGAGGACTACAACATCCTTGTGATGAGCAGGATCAAGGAAGAGACTGCCGGGCTCCCCCTCCGGGCCTCGGTCCCTCGCGCGCTCGCCACGACGGGCACCACGGTCACGACCGCCGGTCTAATTCTCGCCGGCACATTCGGCGTGCTTGCCTTGACGACGACCGGGCAAGTACGCCAGATCGGGACCGGTCTGGCGCTGGGCATCCTCCTCGACACCTTCCTGGTGCGGACGCTGCTTGTGCCGTCGACGGTGGTGCTCTTCGGAGCCTTGAACTGGTGGCCGCTGCGACCCTGGCCCGCGAGCGCAGCGTCTCCCGGCGAGCGGGGATACACAGCGAAGTGGAGGCCCATGTCAACGCGTGATGTCTCGGGTAACCGCAGAAACCAGACTGGATGAGGCCAGCGTCAAGGCTGGCACACCTCGGGGTAGCGACGAACCGGCGGCAGACGGCACCGGGAAGGAATAACTGCTCCGTCGGCGAGAATGGCTCTGAATACGCGGGCGAGTCGCCCCCGGCAGCTGTTCACCACAACCTCTGTGCTCAACGGCGTGAGGATGCCAAGGCAGCCATTGACGAACGGGCGATGACCGTCGCCGACTCGGTGGTGACGACTATCGCAGCCTGGATCGACTCGTTGGGCGCGCGCCCGGAGGGTTAGCTGTGAGCACTCCTAGAATCGCACGAAGTACTACGAGGCGGCCGAGACATTCCAGCAGGTCCGGTCGATTGATACTCCGGATCTTTCGTGGGCCTGCTTGTGGTGGGCCTGCTTGTGGTGGGCCGCCCGGGTCTCGATCCCGGCACCTCGGGATTAAAAGAGCGACACCGACTGTCCACAGGGTCCGCTTGCATCCACAAGACCTCCTCGCGTCAGTTGCGCCGTCCGTCCAATTCGCTTCGGATCAACGTGGTCCGCTGATTTCAGCAGCAAGGCAGTAGCAAGCTGAGGTGATTTTGGTTTGCAGTCCCCCCGAATCGCTTCTTTGGATCCAAGTGCCCTGAGAGACGCCCGCTTTATCGCACCCGGCCGGGGAGACGTAGCCTTGGGCTCGTGGCACCGAAGTGGCGTTGGCTAACGGTGGCCCTCGCAGGCCTCGCGGCTCTTGCGGCCCTCGCCGTGAGCGGCCTCGTGCCGGGGTCGGTGCCTGCGCAACCAGGACAACCTGCCCGCGGCGCCATTATCACGGCAGAATCCACGCCCTCGGCGAGCGGGTGTGGCGGCGTCGCATGCAACCGAGGCTCGACGTCTTCATCGACGCCGCTCCCCACCGTTACCGCGGTCGGCACGATTGCCGCCGGAATTGTCGTCGCCCTGGCGCTGTCCCGCCGCCGCCTGCGTCGCGTCGCCACCACTCTGCCTGCCGGCTCTCCGTCTCAGCTGTTCCGACCGCCGCAGCTGGGCCTCTCGGTTTAGTCACCGCTCCCGCACGCCGACGTTCCTCAGAGACCGGCCGCGATGCAGGCGCCACCGTCCGTTCGAGCGCGTGGCCATCCTCACGTGCTCACTCCCTCACTCAGAAAGCAAAGAAGAATCGTCATGTCGAACAACCCACCCCGCTCACCATCGCAGAAGGGCAAAGGATCCACCTCAACCGGAACCAAGAAGTCGGCCTCGAAACAGCGCTTCTCCGAACGCCAGGCCGCCAAGCAGCAGGCCGCACGGGAGGCGCGTCGGGCACGCACCCGCACGTACGGGATCCTCACAATCGGAGTGGTTGTGGTCATCGTCGCCGTGCTGGTGATCGTCAAAGTGGCCGGTGGGGGCTCCGGCTCGGGCTCGGGCTCGGGTGACCAAGCGTCACCGCCCACGGGCACACCCATCCCGGCGGCCACCCTGACCAAACTCAGGTCCGTCCCCATCTCGACGCTCACTGCCGCGCCAACGGACGGCATCGTCACGACGCCACAGGCCGTCAACGCCAAGGCCCTGAACGCTGACGGCAAGGCGGAGATGCTCTTCATCGGAGCCGAGTTTTGCCCCCACTGCGCGGCCGAACGGTGGCCGCTCTACATCGCGCTGTCCAAGTTTGGGACGTTCAGCCCGCAGCCGGGCCGAATCCACTCGGCCAACGAGGACGGGGACGTCCCGACCCTCACCTTCTACGGCACGACGTATACGAGTCCGTACTTCACGTTCACGCCGGTGGAGGTCTACACGAACAAGCCGCAGGGCGACAGCTACGCGCCGCTGCAGACGCCGACGCAGGCGCAGCTGACGTTGTGGCAGAGCGCCAACGGGGGTTCGTTCCCCTTCGTCGACTTTGGAGGAAAAGCAATACTTCCTTCCGCCCAGTATTTGTTCACCCCGCTGCAGCACCTGTCGTTCTCAACCGTGGCGGCCCAAGTGGGCAACAACTCCAGCGCCATTGGCGCCGACATCGACGCGAGTGCCGCCCAGCTGATCACGACCATCTGCGGCTCTCTCAGCCAACAGCAGCCTGCCGACGTCTGCTCGGCGGTGCACGGTGGATGAAGCAGCGGATGAAGAGGTGCCTCGATGGCCCGGGCTCGTCGGGACCGTCGCCAGCGTGGTCGGGCTGGGCGTAGCCGGCTATCTCACGTACGAACACTTCACGTCATCGAGCACGCTGGCGTGCTCGGACAACGGGGTCGTCAACTGCCTCAAGGTCACCACCAGTTCCTACGCCGCTGTCGCCGGCGTACCGGTGGCCGTCCTCGGCCTGGTGTTCTTTGCCGTCATGCTGGTGCTCCAGCTCCCGCCTATGTGGCGGCGCCCGGAGCCCGCCATCCGCATCGGCCGGCTCGCGTGGGCGCTCGTCGGGCTCGGAACTGTCCTCTATCTCCTGTACGCCGAGCTCTTCGCAATCGACGCCATCTGCCTGTGGTGTACCTCCGTCCACGTCCTCACCCTGGTGGTCTTCGGGACGACCGTCTACGCCACGTCTGCCTACCCCGTGCCGGCTCTCGCAGACGCGTGATGCCGCCGGACCCCTACGTACTACGTGTCGTAGGAGTACGATCCGTTCATGGACCGTGGAAGGCGAGGCACGTGACACGGCTGGGCCAGCTCGAACGCAAGGTGATGGACATCCTGTGGGACGCGCCCGGGCACCCCATGTCGGGTCGCGAGGTGGCCGACCGGGTCCCTGACCGCGCCTATACGACCGTCTTGACGATCCTCGAGCGGTTGCGCCGAAAAAAGCTTGTCGAGCGCACGAACGAAGGCAGGGTCCACTTGTTCCGGGTTGTGGCTTCTCGCGAGTCCTATACCGCATCCCTCATGCTCGAACCGCTCGGAACCGCACATGATCGCAACGCTGTACTGGTGCGCTTCGCCGAGACGGTGTCGCCGGACGAAGCGGTCGCGCTGCGCCGCGCCCTCGACGCGGTAAGGCGGAGGCCGAAGAAAGGTTCGGCATGACGCTCTACGTCACGGCCGCCATCCTGGCGACGCTCGCCGCGGCCCTCCTCGGTCCCGTCAGCACGGTCCTGGCACAAGCACGTTGGGTCACCCGTGCACCGCGGGCGGCGGTGGCACTGTGGCAGGCGCTCGGCGTGAGTGCCCTCCTCTCGGGCATCGGCGCCGGAACCTGCGTGGCCGTCGAACGATTCCATCACGGTCTGGTGGGTGGCGTCATTCAGCTCGTGGACAGCATGACCCAGGGCCATCCGCTCGCGGGACTCGGTCTGCCCGACGCGCTGGGCCTCACCTTGGCGGCAGATCTCGCCGTCGTTCTCGTCTGCCTCCTCACCTACGTCACGGCCCGCACCGCGGCCAGTCGGGCCCGCCTCCGTCATCTCGTCGATCTCCTCGCTCTCCGTACGCAGGACACGGGCGTCTCCGTTGTCGACCACCCGACGCCCGTGGCCTACTGCGTGCCCGGGATCCGTCCCCGAATCGTGATCAGCGCCGGCACCCTTGCGCTCCTCGACGACAGAGAGGTGTCTGCCGTCGTCGCCCACGAACGTGGCCACGCGAGCGAACGGCACGGGCTCGTCATGATGCCAATGGTCGGCATCCGGAGCGTCTTCGGCTTCATCCCCTACGCCACTTTGGCGCCGGCGGCCGTTGCCAGCCTGCTCGAGATGGCGGCGGACGACTTCTCGACCCGACGCCACGACCGGGAGTCCCTGGTATCGGCGCTGGTCTCCATGGCCACCGCGGGCACGACGCCGTCGTGCACCTTCGCCGCGAACGGTGACGGGGTGGCCGGCCGGGTCGAGCGATTGGTCAACGTGCGCCCATCCCGCCCAATCGCCCTGGCCGTCTCGGCGGCCTGCCTCAGCGTGGTGGCCGTCCCCCTCGTCGTGCTCCTCGCCTCCTGACGGGCGGCCCGATGGCCGCCCGATGCCCCGACCGACCGGTCATCCCCGGCCGTGCTCGAGGATGCGGCTGAAAGGGACGACAGGGATCGAAATGGTCAGCTCCCCGGCGCGCTGGAAGCGAAGGGTGACTCTCACGTGCTGCCCTACGGCGAGGGTCTCGTGCGGTTGTTCCAACATGAGATGGTCTCGCCCGGGCACCAGCGACGCCTGCCCGTGGGCGGGCACGCGCAGTTCCCGCAACATCCCCATGGTGCCGTTCGAATTCTCGGTCATGAGCATGGAGGCTGAGGCGGCAGCACTCGTGACCGCGACCAGCTCGTCGGGCTTTGCGCCCGAGTTCTTCACGGTGAGATAGATGGCAGCCACGGCCGGGCTGGCGGGCTGTGGCAAAAAGGCATCGATCACGCTGAGCGAACCGATGCGATTGCCGACGGCCACCGGTGGCGGGGCGCCGTGAGAGCTCGCCGCCGCCGGCGGCGCCATGGCGACGCAGATGGATCCGGCGGCGAGGGTCAGGGCGGCGACCGTCGCAGCGGGCCAGATTCGGCAGAGCGGGGTATCCCGCGTCAATCGGCGCATCGTCTCCTGGTGGCCAAGCGAGCAGTCACGTGGCACGACGCCCACCATGTCCCATCGATTGGACCTCTACTACGCTCCGTAGTATACCGAGCATCGAGCCCACTGGACATCGCCGCCACGGGAGAGTGAACCACTGACCGACGTGCTCGAAACTCCGAGCGTCGAAGCGCCGAGACAAGGCACGCGCGAGGTGTCGCTCACGATCGGCGGCATGACGTGCGGGAGTTGCGCGGCCCGGCTCGAAGGCCGCCTCAACGCGTTGGAAGGGGTGCACGCAGCAGTGAATTACGCCACTGCGCGCGCCCTCGTCACCGTGCCCGACCCGTTCCCGCCGGTCCGCTTGATTGAGGAGGTCCACGCCGCGGGGTTCACGGCGCGCGTGCTTGGAGGGGAGACCCGGGAGCTGGACGACCTCAGCGCCGAAGAGGACCGTCGCGTCCGGAGTCTCGGACGACGGCTGATCGTGGCAGGGCTCTTGTTCATGCCGCTCGGCGACGCCTCCATCGCATTCTGGCTCGAGCCGTCCCTGCGATTCCCCGGCTGGCAGTGGCTGCTAGTGGCCATGGCGCTCCCGGTCGTGACGTGGTGTGCCTGGCCCTTCTACTCAGCAGCGGTGCGCAGCCTGCGTCACGGCACCTCCACCATGGACACGCTGGTATCGGTCGGCGTCGTGGCGGCCACCGCGTGGTCCGTCTACGCGATGTTCGTCCGCGACACGAGCGACGTGCACGTCCCGATTTCCTACGTGTTCACCCACCAGTCGGGTGGTGCCATCTACCTCGACGTCGCGGCAGGGTTGATCACTTTTCTCCTGGCCGGCAGGTACTTCGAGGCGCGCTCGCGCCGACGGGCTATCAACGCGCTGGGCACGCTGGCCGCCCGCGGCGCCAAGCAGGTCTGCATCCTCGACGACGTCGGTGTCGAGAGGCTCCGTCCGATCAGCGAGCTCGGTGTCGGCGAGCGGTTCGTAGTCCGGCCCGGCGAGACTGTCGCCGCCGACGGAGCGGTCGTCTTCGGGCGGTCGGTGCTCGACTGCAGCACGATGACCGGCGAATCGCTTCCCGTCGAGGTCACGCTGGGCGACCAGGTGATCGGGGGGACCGTGTCAACGAGCGGGCGCCTCGTCGTCAGGGCGCAGGCGGTCGGGCGGGACGCCCAGCTGGGCCAGATGCTCCGCCTTGTCGAGCAGGCCCAAAATCAGAAGGCGCGGGCACAGCGTCTGGCCGACCGCATCGCTGCGGTGTTCGTGCCCGTCGTCCTCGCCGCATCGCTGCTGACTCTGGCTGGCTGGCTGCTCGCGGGAGGCGGACCCGGTGCGGCGTTCAACGCCTCACTTTCTGTCCTCATAATCGCGTGCCCGTGCGCCCTCGGACTGGCCACGCCGACGGCACTGATGGTGGCGTCGGCCCGCGGGGCGCAACTCGGCATCTTCTTCAAGGGCTACGAGGCCATTGAGCAATCCGATCATGTCGATACGGTGATCTTCGACAAAACAGGCACGCTGACCAAGGGCACCATGACAGTGGCGGCCGTAGCCACCGCGCCTGGCGTATCCGAACGTGAGCTGGTGCGCCTCGCCGCCGCACTCGAGCGCCCCTCCGAGCACCCGATCGGCCGGGCTATCGCCGCGTTAGGAGAGGACGAGTTCGACCTGCCCGAAGTCAACGACTTCGCAGTGCTGCCCGGCTCCGGGGCGCGTGGGCTGATCGAGGGCCACGTCGTCACCATCGGGCGCGTTGAGACCACGGTGATGGGGGACCTCCCGAAGGTCCTGTCGGACCGGTGCGCAAAATGGTTCGCCGACGCAAAGACCGTGGTCTACGTCTGCCGCGCCACGGACGCCATCGGCGCCATCGCGCTCGATGATGCGATACGGACGAGCGCCGGGCCCGCCGTGTCCTCGCTCCACGCGCTCGGGCTGCGCTGTGTCTTGCTGACGGGTGACAACGAGCACGTGGCCGCCGTGGTCGCGGCTCGGTGCGGCATGGACGGGTTCATGGCCGGGGTGTCGCCCCAGGACAAGGTCAGAGCCGTCGTCGGTTTGCAACGCGGGGGCCACGAGGTGGCCATGGTCGGCGACGGCGTCAACGACGGCCCCGCGCTCGCGCAGGCCGACCTGGGCTTGGCCGTCGGCACCGGAACCGACGTCGCCCGAAATTCGGCTGACCTGATCATCTTCCGCGACGATCTCGGCACGGTGCCGACTGCCGTCAGGCTGGCCAGGCAGACTCATCTCACCATCCGCCGGAACCTCGCCTGGGCTTTCGGCTACAACAGCGTTGCCATCCCTCTGGCCGCCTGCGGGCTCCTGAATCCGCTCATCGCAGCGGCCGCCATGGCCCTGTCATCGGGCTGCGTGGTGTGGAACAGCTCACGGCTCCGCCACTTCACGGACACTGACCGCAGAGAGGGCCGGTGAGCACGGCGCACTGGCTCTGGGGGACGGGAGCGCTCGTGATGCTCGGGATGGCCGTCCTCAGCCTGGCCAACCTGACCGCCGGCGCTCTACGGCGGCGAGCGGTGGCGTGGGACGCCGAGCTCTTGCACCTCGGCATGGGCGTGTCGATGGCAGGGATGCTCGACGGCCGCCTGACCGTGGTCCCCCCAGCGGCCTGGCTGGTCCTGTTCGGCCTGGGTGGCACGTGGTTTGCCTGGCGCTTCGTCTCGACAGCACGCGCGCACCTCACCCGACACCTCGTCGGCCATGGCGTCGTCCACGTGGGCGGATGCGCGGCCATGGTCTACATGCTCCTGATCGTCCCGCCGAGTCCCAACATGCCAGCCATGGCAAACCTCATCTGTGGCTCCCGCATGCTCGGGATGCCCACGACGGAGTCGGGGTCGGGCACGTCGCTTTGGACGTTCGTTGCCCTGACGCTCGGCCTGGCCCTGCTCATTGGCGCTGCCTGCCTCCCCCGTCGGTGGCTGCCGCGCCGCGGCGCAGGAAGGACATCCGGCTGGGTGGTGACCGTTCGCTCCGGCCCCGCAGCAGCACTCAAGGCGTTCACCGGAGCCCCTCTCGCGGTCGGCGCGCAGATCGCGATGTGCCTCACGATGACGCTGACGCTCGTCGCGCTGTACCGGTAGAGGGCCCGTGATACGCCGGCGGCCGACCGATATCACGACTCCTCGGATTCTACGATGCGTAGTAGTGGGAACACAGAGAACGGGCAGAAGGGCAGGCGTGCGTGTGGGCACGCAACGGTGCGTGGCTCTCGGGGTGATCACGTGCCTCACCATGCTCGTGCTCCCTGGTGCCGCTTCGGCTGCCGTGGCCTCGGTGCACGGTCCGACGAGTCAGATCAAGATCCTCCAGACACCAGACGGCCCGGTGATCACCAACGGCGCGGGCATGACGCTCTACGTCTTCGTCGACGACCTGCTGACGAGCGCCCCGAGCGCCTGCGTCGGGGACTGCCATAACGACTGGCCCCCGGCCTTCGCCCGTGGCCATGTCCGCGTGGCTCCCGGAATCACGGGGCGTATCGGAACGGTTGATCGCTTCGGACAAGGGCGGCAGCTGACCATGGACGGGCGCCCCCTCTACACCTTTTCCGGGGACACGCCAGGCGAGCTCCGCGGGAATGGGATCGGCAACGTCTGGTGGGCCATGACGCCAAGCGGGCTGTCGGCCACCTCCTACCGGGCCGTCCTCTCCACGTACGGCAACCCCGGGCCGACCACGCTCACGGTGGTCAAGACCGGCTATGGCCCAGTCGTGGCGAACGACCGGGGGCAGGTCCTCTACGGATACGGCGACGACACGCCCACCACGAGCGCGTGCAACGCCGTGTGGTGCCTGGTCGACTGGCCACCGCTTCAGGTCGCCGGTACGCCGACCGCTGCCGCGTCGATCACCGCACCGATCGTCGTGATCGACGGTGCTGGCGGGACGCGGCAGGTCACGCTGGCCGGCCACCCGCTCTACACGTTCGCCGGTGACCTACACCCCGGCGATACCCGCGGCCAGGGGATCGGGTCGGATTGGCACCTCATTTCCCCTACAGGGAACGTCGTGGAGGGCCATGCCGCGGGCTGAGGCGCGTTGCGCCCGCAGGCGGCCGAGGGCAACTGCCCTGGTGCTCGGCCTCACGGCTGTTGGCCTGTGTCTGGGCGCGTGTGCGGGTCCGAGCGCGGGGAGCAACGGCAACGCCACGGTGTCCCAGGTCGGCGGGCCACCCGAGACCAGCGCGACGTACCCCGGCGCCCTGCTCTTCCCCAAGGCCTACCCGAAACCGGATGTGACGCTGACGGACACCTCTGGGGCTCCTTACAACCTCACCACCGATACCCAAGGCCGGCTGACTCTGGTGTACTTCGGCTACACCCACTGCCCCGATCTCTGCCCACTGAACATGTACACCGCTGCCACCGCGATCGGGGACCTGCCGGCGTCCGACCGTGCACGCGTCACGGTGGTCTTCGTCACGACCGACCCCGATCGCGACACACCAAGCGTGATCCGCACATGGCTGAACCACTTCGACGACGAGTTCGTCGGACTCACCGGGACGATCACCCAGATCCGCCAGGCCGAAGAGACGACCGGCCTTCCCCTTTCGTTCGCCGAGCACACCGTCGAGGCGGGGGCGAGCTACACGGTCGTCCACGCCGGCTACATCCTCGTGTACACGCACGACGGCCTCGCGCATTTGGAGTTCCCCGCCGAGATCACCCCGTCCCAGGAGTCCCACGACCTCGCCACCTTGCTCACGCACGGATGGCAGGCCTGACCCATTCGACCAGCGAGAACGCGAGCGCGGAGGACCGATGACAGATGACCTGACCACACCGCCAGACGTCGACGACGCCGCGGACGAGGACGGCGACGACCTCGACGCCGATTCGTTCGGCGACACAGGTTTCGACCCGCCACCCCCCCAGCGGGTCCCGACCCCGATCGGCACTCAGCGCGGCGCTGCAGATCGTCCTTGGAGTGTTCTGGATCCTCGACGCCGCCTTGCAGTACCAGCCCTTCATGTTCGGCAACCAGTTCGTGCCCACCTACATCACGGGCAACGCGTCAGGGCAACCCGAACCGGTGAGCTGGCTCATCACAACGGCCGGGCACTTCATCTCCCCCGACGTGGCGGTGTGGAACGCGCTCTTCGCGACCGTGCAGGTCCTCATCGGCGTCGGGCTTTTGTACCGGCCGACCGTGCGACCCGCCCTCGTCACTTCCTTCTTCTGGGCGTTCGGGGTGTGGTTCTTCGGCGAGGGCATGGGCATGCTGCTCACAGGATCGGCCAGCGCTCTCACCGGCGCACCGGGTTCGGTCCTCCTCTACGGCCTGCTCGGGATCATGGCGTGGCCTCGCCGCACCCGGCCCGGCGACCGCGCCGAGTCCGGCGGCATCGCCTCGTCGGCTGCCGCAAAAGGCGTCGGCGGAGCCGTCACACCGCTCGCCGTCTGGTCGGGCTTCTGGCTGCTCGCCGCGGTGTTGTTCGTCCTACCGGCCAACCGCGCCACCACCTCGGTCTCCGGCGCCATCACCGGCATGGCTGCAAACGAGCCGACCTGGTACGCCCGCTTCCTCACCGATGTCGGCAACTGGTTCGGCGCCGCTGGCGTGCAGCAGACATGGGTCCTCGCGGTGCTGTCGGTGATCGTCGCTCTCGGGCCGCTCGTCTTCCGCCGCTTCGAGGCTTTCCTGGCCCTTGGCGCGGTACTCGCGATCCTCTTCTGGGTGACGGGTCAGGGCCTGGGAGGAATCCTGACCGGCTCGGGCACCGACCCCAACAGCGCGCCGCTGGTCGTGATCCTCGCCTTTGCGATGGTGCCCACGGTGATGGCCGACCGCTCGTCGTGGTCACCTCCCCTCGCGGCATTGCTCCGCCGGCGTCCCTACCTGACCGGCGCCGGGGTCGTCGGTGCCCTCTGCGCGCTCCTCCTCGCCGCCACCTATCCAGCGGCGGCCCAGACGGGCGGCTCCATGGCGGGGATGTCGGGGATGTCGATGTCGGGCTCGGCGAGCTCGTCGGGGTCGTCGGGCTCGTCCGGATCGAGCATGTCGATGAGCGGCATGGAGAGCGCGACGGAGACGGCCAGCAACGCGCACTGCAGCGCGGACAACAACGGGGCGCCGCGCGGCGGCCTCGACCTCACCGACTCACCCGTCATGGCCATGGGAACGGGCAAGGGCAGCACAATGAACATGAACGGTGCCGACGCGAGCGCAGCCGCGGGCCTCAACATGACCAAGTCGAACTGGTCCTACACCGGACCCGCCCTGCCCGCCGCCGAGGCGAACACGCTGCTCATCGACGGCGCCAACGGCCCCTCCGACATCCACATGGCGGCATCGGGCTGCGCGTCCGAGCCGACGTTCTCTCAGGAGATCAACGCCTTCGGGTACGTCCAGGCCACGAGCGAGGCCGTGGCCCCATACGCCACCGTGGCCAGCGCGGAGGCGGCCGGGTACGAGCCGGTGTCACCGCTCAGCTACCCGGTCACCTACTTCGTCAACCCGCAGATCGTTGCCGCCAACGAGGCCGCGTCCGCGGACGCTCGACCCCCGAGCCGTGGACGGCCTGGTGTATGCGCAGGTCCCATCGGGACAGGAGGTGCTCGCTGCTGCGTTGTACCTGCTGCCGAGCTCAGTCACGAAGGCGCCCACGCCCTACGGAGCACTCGTGCAGTGGCATCAGCGGACCGATGTGTGCGGCCCCGCCACGCCGACGGGCGCCAGCCCGCTCCAGATCAGCGGGGTGACGCCTTGTGCCGCCGGCACGGTCCAGCGGACGACGCCATACATGACCATGGTGTGGCAGGTGCCCGTCGCCGGCGGCCCACTCGCCATTCAGCCACCCGACGTTCAGATCGTCGAGGCGGCCGTCATGACGACCTCGGGGTGAGGACGGTCGAACTCACCCGGAAGTAATCGGAAGTTCGAAAGCGGCTCTTGACTTGCCATTGCGTAAGCGTTGTCGACGACGTCTGGCAACGACTACGACGAGCTCGCACGCGGTCCCCGCGGGTGCTGCCCATGTCGGCGCGGTCGCCGGTTGGTTACCGGCTTTGAGGGGTCTTAGCCGATCTTGTTGAACTGCTCCGGTCCAACCCGGACGGCGACGGCGATGACAATGAGGGCGAAAGCGCATGCAGCTATCACGGTGATCAGGCTGGCTGTGGAACTCACGGTTCTTCCTCCTGCGTAGCTGGCGCACGGCGCAGGAACGCTGGCGTTTCCGCGACGACATTGGACTGAAGGGCGTGGCGGGTTGTGGAAGATGTTCGCCGTCCGGTAACGGGGGACATCACATGGTCACCTGCCGGCACCCGAACACCTTGGTGCTGGTCTAAGGACCCCTCGTCGGCAGGCGACCCATTGGTCGGTTGCCCTCTGCTGGCGGGTCGTCCCTCTCCTCCCTTGAGACCCGCTGCCGCATGCATGCGTTAGGCCATGGCGGGCTGCGGTGAACCCTCCGGGATCTCGATGCTGTCTCCCTCGATGAGCTCGGGTGCCCGCTCCAGGTCCACCTCGATATCGGCCAGGATGCCCGGCCGCCGGCGGTTCACGATGAAGAGCCATCCGGCCCCGACGGCCATCCACCCCAAGAAGATGTAGGGGAAGAGGTTCACCGGCCACGCCGGTTGGGGATAGAAACTGCCGATAGTCGGCACCATCAGACACAGGACAGCGACACAGGCCAGGACTACGTTGCGCCCGCTCAACTCTCCCAGCTTCTTGAGGTAGACCGGCGCCGCCACGGTGATGAGGTAGTAGGCCACCAGGAAGCCGAAAGCCGCCAAGGTGCCGGCGTCTCCGAACGCGGTCAGGGGGTTGGTGAAGATCATTAGGAACGCCGGCAGGGCGAAGATCATCGCGATGTAGACGGTCACCGCCACATGCGGCGTGCGGTTCGTGGCGTGCGCCCTGCCCAGGTGTCCCGAGAAGATGCCATGGCGGGCCATGGGGTACATGATCCGCGAGCCCGCATTGAGACACGAGAGCGAAAGGGAGAAGAAGCTCACCATGGCGCCGATGGAGACCGGAATCCTGAACCAGCTCACCCCGTAGGCCTGGGCCAAGAAGTTGAGCGGGGCCGAGGTCCAGGCGGCACCGTAGTTCGACGTGCCCGCCACTTCCACGTAGGCCATGAAGACCATGAACGATCCCGTGATGAGAAGACTGGCGATGACGGCCCGGGGCAGGTTGCGTCGCGGGTTCTTGGCCTCCGCTCCCATCGTTGTCGCCGCCTCAAAGCCGACCAGGGAGAAGATGCAGGCGACGACGGCCAGGCCCATGCCTCGCACGTTCACGCCACCGAGGGAGAGCTGCTTGGTGTCCACGGAGAAGCCGTGTTTGAACAGGATCACGAAAGCAAGGGCGGTGATGCAGGCGACCGAGGCCGCCTCGAAGACCATCGTGAGGATGGATGAGACCCGGATGTCCTTGTAGGCGATCACCCAGCAGGCGACGGCGCTGATGGCGAAAAAGATGATTGGATGCACCGACCCGTGGTACCCGAGCGCGGAGAGTAACTGCGCGCAGAACACGGCGAAGCCGCACAATCCGGCCACGGCGATGAAGTAGTAGGCCCAGATGAGCGTCCAGCCGGAGAACACGCCGGTGCTCGGACCGAGCCCCTTGGCCGTGTAGGCGTACATGGAGCCGGCGAAAGCCGACCGCTTGGCGAACTGGTTGAGGCAGAACACGACGAAGAGCAGCATGACCGTGCCGAAGGCGTAAGCCAGCCACGTCCCCTGGCCCGCGCTGGCGAAAGCCAGCGGGATGATCAGCACCGCCGTCATGGTGGGAGAAATAACAGCAAGCGACTGGGCGAACAGCGACGGCAGCCCCAGCGCGTTCGTCCGCAAACCGTGCATCTTCTTCATCGCCGAGGCGTCCCTCGTTCCCGCAGTCGCTGTCATCTTTGCTCCTTGTGTGTTGGTCCTCGAAACGGATGGGTCGTTGTCGATCGGCCGAGCTCAGGCCGGGAACGACTGGTCCTCGAGCAAGAGGTCCTCGTAGAAGGCGCCGAACGTCCGCTCGGGGTGTGCAATGGCGATCTCGAGCACCCACAAGTTCGGGTTGGGGCGGAACGTGACCTCGGCGAGCGGCCCGTCGTAGTGGGCCGAGTGGGGATAGTCCGAGAGCCGGTGGCCCGAGAGGTCCATGTTCAGCTTCCAGCCGTAGCCCGCGGCGACTTCGATGGCGTGGTCGTAGAGCTCCTTGCCGGTGATGCGCTCGGCGAACCACGTCTCGCGCACTTCGTCCCAGATCTGACGCACCTCCTTCTTGGCCCGGAGATGTTCGAGGTCGTCACCGAGCACGAACGTGTCGCCAGCATCGCCCTCGGTGTCGCCGTGGATGGGTCCGATATCGACGAAGAAGATGTCGTTCTCGCCCAGCACCACCGCGGGCTCGGATCGCTCCATGAAGTCTTTCGTCGTGTTCGTGCCGCACCGAACGATGATGTGGTGCCAGCCCCGGCGCATCCCCATCCCCTTGAGAATGTCGCGGGCGATGGCCTTCGCCTCTTCCTCAGCCATGCCGGGCTGAACCTGGTCGGCAATCAGGTGCACGGCCTTTCGAGTGCGGCCTCGGACGTCCATGAGGCGGTCAAGGGAGAACTGCTCCCCCGTCGCCTCGAGTTCGGCGATGGTCATCGTCACAGTGGGTCTCCTCCTGCTCGGGGGGTCAGTGGTCGGTGATGGATGCGCTGAAGAGGGGATGGTTGCGGAAGTCGTTCGGCGCGTCGGCCGCCACGACGAGGACCTCAGCGAGCCCGCCCTCGGCGCCAAGCCGGTGCGGCCGGTTCGCGTCGAAGTGCGCTGAAGCCCCCGCCTCCAACAAGTGCACCTGGCCGTCGAACTCCAGCCGCAGGCGACCCGCGGCCACGAAGATCCACTCCTCACCCCGGTGACGGGCCGGCTCCGGTGGCTCGCGGTCCGGGCTGATGGTGATCTGCAGTGCCTCGAGGGTGGTCGAACCGGGAAAGCCGCTGCACGGTGCGATGGTGAGGCCATTGGACTCGTGCGTCGGCGTGCCCCGCCGATATGTCGCGATGGCGGGTGCGCCGCGCCGCTCTCCGAGCAGGGTGCTCATCGAGACTCCGAGCGCTCGCGACAACGCGATCAGCGCGGCCACCGACGGCTGGCGCTCGCCCGATTCCAGCCGGGAAAGGTGGGCCGTAGACAGCTCGGCGCGATGGGCCAACTGCTCAAGCGTCAGACCTGCCCGGGTTCGTTCCTCTCGCAGGCTCTCGGCAAGCGACGAGAGGACTTCACTGAGCTCCATCGCCGGATTGTGGTCGAGACTTGCCTCAGAGGCAATAGGTTTTGTCAGAGTTCACGATTCAGAAATATGCGCGAAACGGTGACGAGATCCATAGGGTGCGACCGCGCCGATTCCGGCCGCGACCAGGGCGGCAAACCGGTCGAAAACCAGGTCACGCCAGGGACCCAGCGTCTCAAGCGAGGCGCTGGTCGCACGACGGATGGCCTCGCCTCCCCCCGGAAACAGGGCGGCGTCCGCGGTGAAGTCGCGGATGAAGCCGTCCACGGCGGCGGGCGTGACCTCCAGGTGGAACTGCAAACACCACGCGACCTCGCCGACTCGGAAGGCCTGGTTGGGGTAGCGGTCGCTGTGGGCGAGGTGCTCAGCATCCGAAGGCAGGTCGAAAGTGTCGCCGTGCCAGTGCAGCACGGGAAGGCGCTCCGGGAGCCCTGTGAGAAGGGCGTCGTGGGCGCGGGCGGGGGTCAGATCGACGGGGGACCAACCGATCTCGGGTCCGTCCGTCCCCGGGTAGACGGACCCACCGGCCGCGAGCGCGAGCAGCTGCGCGCCGAGGCAGACGCCCAGCGTCGGGACTGCGGTGGCCAGCGCGCGGCCGAGCAGCGCGACCTCGAGCGCGCCGCGTTTCGAAGCCCTCGTCCGAGCAGGCCGACATCGGGCCGCCCATCACGACGATGCCGTTGTGACCCGCTAAGTCGGGGGGCAGCGGTTCACCCGCGAAGACACGGCGTACATCAGCACGGACCCCGGCGCGAGAGCGCGTCGCTGATCGCCCACGGTGGCTCGACCTCCACATGTTGAACCACGAGACAATCCGTCATAGTGC
The DNA here is from genome assembly GCA_963725895.1 of uncultured Acidimicrobiaceae bacterium. GTDB lineage: Bacteria > Actinomycetota > Acidimicrobiia > Acidimicrobiales > RAAP-2 > Bog-473. Next base: position 2,359,323 of record CAVSAJ010000001.1, read on the forward strand.
CGGACATGGAGCCGTGGGCGAGGGCGACCCACATGCCCATCCCTCCCTTCGGGCATCGGGCGTGTCAGCACCAAAGTACCTGCCCGCGATGCAGTCCGTCTGCGTTAACATTCTCGAAACAAGCAAACTGCCCCGGTGGCCGGACCCGGAGTGACCGAATGTTCGATCGAATACTGCTGGCTCTCGACGCATCTCCCGCGGGCGAGACCGCCACCGTCTTTGCGGGAGCTTTGGCGCGACGCACAGGCGCGTCAGTGCACGTATTACATGTCAACGAGCACCTAGTGGGCGGCAACGGCGTCACTTTGGCTTCGAGCGCCGAGGCCACGGATCTAGTGACCAAGGCCATGCAGGAGCTCGTGGGCGCTGGTGTGCGCGCCGACGGTTCGGTCTGCGTGTCGTCGTACCGGCACGTGGCCAACCGCATCGCCGCCACTGCCCACGAGCGTGCGGCTGGTGCCATCGTGCTCGGATCAAACCGCAACCAAAGGCTCGGTCGCCTTTTCTCGGCCAGGGTCCGCGACCGTACTACCCGTCTGACCTCGCTTCCCGTTCTGACTGCTCCGGCGCCGCTGACGGTCACTCGCCTGGACGGATCCGACGCGTGGCGGAGCGATCTCGAACGAGCCCTCGACTCGATCCTCGGGTAGCACTGCCCGGGACGCGACCAGGCGCCGGAAGCTCGGGGTACGCGAGTGGTGCCGTTCGGATCACCCAGGAAGCTCAGCCAAGATCCATCCGTCTTTCAAAGTCATGAAGAGCGACGCCTCCATAAGCATTCCGCGACCTCCTCGCTCCTATGAGCAAGAGACGGTGGGGCGAGGTGTCAACCATCAACCGGATCTCTCTAAAGCATCAGACGGAACAGCACGGAGGATCACCCGGAACTCATTCGTCCAGGATCACCCGGAACAACATGTGGGCAAACAACATGTGGGTCGCCCGGGTCTCGATCCCGGCACCTTGGGATCCGACAATTGGGATATCTAACGGGTCACAGAAATGCGTGGCCGCAGTTCCGTGATGGCGCGCTGTTCGAATCGGTCCACGGAAATACGCCGGAGTTGATTCCCTAAGCTCCAAGTTTGGCTGCAATTTCCGCCAGCACGTCCCCCGGCCGCTACCAAGAGATGGTCACCTACTGACGTCGATGCGTCAAGCGAAGATCGATCGGTCCCTATGCCCCGCACTTCGGAGGCACTGCTCCACATGGTCATTGCCTCGTCAAATTGGGACACCTCGAGGAGAACACTAGGTGTCGAACATTTCGACTTACTCTGTTCCCCTCAGGAAGGTGGCAGCTGATCTCTGGATGTTCGGTACCTCCTGACAGCAGTTCATTAGGCCGGTGGTCGCAAATGTCCGCCGACCAGGAACGCCTTGATGATACGGCTGCCCGACGCGGCCTTCAGGCGCGCTCGGGAGCAGCTCGGCGAGTATCGATTTCTCGATCCCGTGGTCGAGGAGATGAAGTAGTTGGTTACCGCTGCCAAGATCGCGACCTACGACAGCAGGGATGCTCCTTGGCGGCCTCATGACCTTTGGCCCTGGCCGCTCGGAAAGTTCGACACTGAAATGGATCAGTGAGCATGATGACCCGACCCGGAGCGGTGACTCCTGGTCAACGGGAGCGGAACCGTCGACTGGCCCTGGCCATTGTTTGTCTTGCGGCGCTGATCATCAACGTCGACAACACCATTCTCAACGTCGCCCTCCCGACGCTCGTCCGGGACCTGCATGCCACCGCGAGCCAACTCCAGTGGATCGTCGACTCCTATGCCATGGTGTTCGCCGGCCTGCTGCTTGTCGGGGGGACGCTGGCCGACCGGCTCGGGCGCAAGCTGTTCTTTCTCATCGGGCTCACCGTGTTCGCGCTGGGGTCAATCGGCGCGGCGTCGTCCAGTTCGGTCACGACGCTCATCGCCTTCCGGGCCGTCATGGGCGCCGGTGCAGCGCTTACCATTCCGGCGTCACTGGCCATTATCAACGACATCTTCCGCGATCCGGCCGAACGGGCGCGTGCCATTGGTGCCTGGGCCGGGACGATCGGGCTGGGGATCGCCATCGGTCCGATCGCGGGTGGGCTCCTGCTCGCAAGGTTCTGGTGGGGGTCGATCTTCTTCGTCAACGTACCCATCGCGTGTATCGGCTTCGCAGGGGCGTCGCTCCTGGTCCCCGAGTCGAGGAACCCGCACGTGCAGCGCCCCGACCCCGTCGGGGCAGTGTTGTCGATCGCCGGGCTCGGACTGCTGCTCTGGGCGATCATCGAGGGGCCGAGCCGGGGGTGGACCTCGGGGGCCGTGGTGGGTGCGGGGCTCACCAGTCTCGTGGTGCTCGGTGGTTTCGTCGCGTGGGAGTCCCACGCGACGAATCCCATGCTCAAGCTCGAGTTCTTCCGAGATCGCCGGTTCTCTGTCGCCCTTGCGGCAGAGTGCCTGGCCGTGTTCGGGCTGATGGGCGCGCTGTTCCTGTCGACGCAGTTCCTCCAATTCGACCTCGAGTACTCCCCTCTCGGGGCCGGCCTACGGATCCTCCCGATCGCCGTCATGGTCGTCGTCGGTGCCGCCGTATCCCCCGTGGCCGCCCGCCTGGCGGGCGTCAAGCTCACAGTGGCGGCCGGCCTCATGTCGATCGCAGGCGGCTTATGGCAGGTTTCGGCGTCATCGCGGTTCGACACGATATACGGCGACGTCATTGTGGGACTGCTCCTGATCGGCTTCGGAGCGGGACTCATGCTGCCGACAGCAACGAACTCGGTCATAGGGTCGGTTCCCCAAGGGGACTCGGGAATAGGGTCCGCAAGCAACACCGTGGCGCTCCAAGTCGGCGGAGCGTTGGGTGTCGCGGTCATCGGCAGCGTGATGTTGACCCGCTACCAGGGCCACATGGCGTCGACCTTGGCCGGTCAGCACGTGCCTCCATCGGTCGCGCAGACCATCTTCGGATCCCTGGGCGCCGCCCTGGCAGTGGCGGCACGCGTCAGAGGCTTGACCGGGGTTGAGCTCGCCCACGCCGCGCGTACCGCCTTCATGAGTGGCAACGAGGTAGCGCTGGCCGTGGGCGCCATCGTCGCCCTCGCCGCCGTGGTCCTCGTGCTCGTGGCGCTGCCCTCGCGAGCACCCCCTGCGCGGCGGTCCTCCGCTGAGCCGGATCAGTAATCCCGGAGCAGACTCTCCGCCTCCAATCCGTGCCCGGCGGCCAGGTCGACCCCGGGGTCGACTGTCTGCACTGTCTGGCCCGCGCGGGTCGGCCGTGTCACGGGCACACTCTTCTTCGCCCGGAGGGCCTGCATACTCTCGCGCACGGTCGAAATGGTTTCCTTCAGATCGGGCACGCGAGCAGGGTGCAGATTGACGGCTCGAGGGATCTGGTGTCCGGAAATGCCCCAAAACGCGAGCGATATCACTGTCGAGGCAGCCCCCGTCCTCGCTGCCGGGACAGAGGGGCAGTTCGGACCTATGCCTCGGGACTCCAGTTGGGGTCACGACCTACGCGAGCCAGGAGTCTGGCTTGTGCATCTGATCCAGTTGGTACTGGTCGAGGGCTGGCGTACAACCCTGTTCTGGAAAGGATTGCGTTGTCAGACGGCAAACCCGCCAAAAACGTGCGGCAAAGGTGAGGATCCAGGGTGACTTCGTGACCAGCCGCCCGACCGAGGTCCCATGTGTGAATCAGCACGTCGAGGGTCAGAGACGGGATGAGTCGAGCAGCGTCAATCTGGGATGACGGACGGTTCCCGACCGCAGGTACATCAACAACACCGTCAAACAGACCTGGTCGACTCAGCAGCTGATCGAGCGCCGTAAGAGTCGCCGCCCATCGGCCCACGGGATCGTCCTTCGGCCGTTGTGGCTTGGCCCCCAGTGGCCGAAGTAAGAGCACGTCATGGAAACCGATTACATGCTCGAGCACCCCCCGGGCATCCCACTCACTGCACGGTGATCGGACCCGCCATTGAACGCCGACGGCACCGACCTCAGCGCCGAATGCCTTGCACACCAGCCGATGCCGGTCCGCGATCTCATTTGCCTCTTCAAGCATCGGATCTCCTGGGAGCCATTGCCTCAATGTCGAGCCGATGGTGCCGGGTTGCCGCTACCACACGTTCAGTGCCGTACGCCATGGACGACGCAGATCAGGAAGGACACCACGAGCTTGTCATCTTCTTCTGAGGGATCGAAACCCGTCGGCTCTCTCGCCCCGACCACCTCCTCCCGCAAGATATCGAGCACCTCAGCTTGATCAGACTGCTCGGCGAAGGCCACATCGATCGGGAGCCGGATGGCCATTGTGTCGGCGTAGGTCAGCCCGCTGATCCCGTTGGGCAACAGCTCAGCGAGTTCCTCCTCAAGGAAGGAACGGACGTGAGACGGATCTATGAGTCTGTGAACATAGTCAAACCGCTCACGCACTTCGCTCGAGGGCGCAATGAGATCGACGAGTACAAGGCGTCCGCCCTTTCGACAGACCCGCACCATCTCGGCGACGGCTCGGTGCGGGTCGGCAAAGTGATGAAGGGAACTTCTGCAATAGACGACATCAAAGGATTCGTCGGTGAACGGCAGTGACTCCGCGTTGGCCTCTTGGAGCAGGACATTGCCGATCCCCTGGTCGTGAAGCCGGTGAGCGCCGATCTGGAGCAGCACTGGGGTCAGATCAACTCCGATGACCTGGCGCACTCGCGCAGCGACCGGCTCAGCAGCATGGGCGGCGCCGCAGGCCACGTCGAGGACGATCATGTCCTCGTTCAAGGGTTCGATCCACGACAACCCGCCAGATCGGCTGGCAAAGGGAGGGTTCGGCCCCGAGAAGAGGGGAACTTGGCGCTCGAAAGATCGCCGCACGACGGCCTCGTGATTGCCAGTGTCCATATCGATATGTTGGCACCGTTGGACCAGACAGGCTCAGGCTAATGAGGGCAGCGGGGTGAAGTCCCAGTGCGCCGGCCGAGAGCGCACTTGGATTCTTGGCGAAGGCAACACCGCCGACAAAGATCTTTCAGCCCGTTGGCGGAGTTCTGTGCAAAGCCGCCCGCCATGGGGAGACGTCGAGCCCGGGGTACTTGGCGGCCATGTCGTCGACTGTCACCTCGTTCCAGTACGCGTGTCCGGGTCTTGGGACGCCGAACAGGGCAAGTTCCTCAGGCGACTTGCCGGCCGCAAACGAGCGGAAGGTGTCGTCGCTGCCCAACCGCGGGAAGGCGTCATAACCGAACCAATCGGCTTGAACCGGCCGGAAGGCAACCACGAGCACGAAGCGGGAGGCGTCGGACCGGGTGAAGTCGGTGCCCCGGTGCCACACGTCGGACCGGTACGCCAAGAGCGAGCCTCGGCGGCCGGTGGCGACGACCTCATGTTCGTAGAGGTCCTCGTAGGCGACAGCAGAGCGGCTTCTTGGGACAAGCCGAGGCGGGGCGCAGTCCTCGTCAACGTCGGACAGGTACAGGAACGACTCGAGGTGCCAGAACCCAGGCTCCATGCGAGGAGGTAGGAGTGAATGGTTGCTGTCCTGGTGCAGGGGCTGCTCGTAGTTGACCTCCCCCGCCCACTTGCCCCACACCGCGGCTTGATAGATCCGCGGATCGTCGTCGCCGAGGGCCAGACGGGCGAACTCGATGAGCCGCGGGTGTACAAAGAGATCGTTCAAAGCCGGACACCCCGGCTGTGGAAAGCCGCGCATACCGTTGAACTGCGTAGAGCGGAACTGGCGGCCCTCCGGCGAGCCGTCACCGAAACCTGAGGCACGGTTGTAATCGGCGAAGGTGTCGGTGCCGAACAGCACCGCCAGGTCGTCCGCGACGGCATCGACCTCGGCCCCCTGAACCAGCCCGTCAACGAGGGCCCAGCCTTCGGTCTGCCACTGGTGTGCCGCAGCCAGCAGATTGTCCTCCACGGGCCTAGGGTACGCGGGCGTGCGAGGACGAGAGGTAGAAGCGGCAGCCCTCGGACAAGCCGTGCTGTGCTGCTGTCGCCACAACCGATTCGTTCTCGAACGGGAGGACGACTGAGGCGCTGGAAGTGCCCCCTATCGCATCAGGACGGTGGGGCACTTCGGTACCCTGCGGATACCCCCGCCAACCAAGAATCCCTCTCGGACAACGGATAAGTAGGAACGATGTGACAAGACTGGAGTCGTGAATCGGGCCGAGAAGATGCGAGCGCTCTATCCGGGAGGCAAGCCGAGTCCCGAGGCGAAGGCGATCCATCGACGCTTCGTCGCCGGTCCGCTTCCTCGTATTCTCCCGGTTGCTTCGATCCTCGAGGTCCGTGGACGTCGGAGCGGACAGCGGGTTCGAGTGCCCCTGGTCATTGTCCGTTATAGGCGTTCGTGGTATCTGGTCTCGATGTTCGGAGAGCAGTCGAACTGGGTGAAGAACGTTCGAGCCTCGGAAGGCAAGGCTGTGTTGACCCATGGCAGACGCCGAAGGGTGCAACTTATTGAGCTACCAGTCTCCGATCGGGCGCCGATCATCAAGCGCTACCTTCTCTTTGCGATGGGAGCGAGACCCCACATGCAAGTGGGGTGGAAGGAACCGCTGTCGGCATTCGAAGCCGTCGCAGCGATCTACCCCGTGTTCCGCGTAGAACGTGGGTGAGACCAATCGCAATCGATCACGGTCGAGACGGTTCGGCGTATCCCAGTCCACCGATTGGTGACTATTTCTCTGGGCCACTGTGCCCTGGAAGTGTAAGTTCACCCACTTGCGCTGCCAGTGCGACAGACACGATCGCGGTGTTATCAACCGTATTGTCAGGGTCCATTCTCCACGCGAAGGGTGGGTAGCAGTGCAATCAAGGATGCTCATCAGCATCGGGACCGGCTGAGCGCGAGGCCCACGACCGGGAGTGATTATCGACCTCGTCTTGATCGGGTTGGCGATGGCGTTTTACCCGGTCGCGCTCACGATCTTCATCGTGATCCTGGCTTCGAGGCACGGTTCGCGCAAGGGGGCTGGGTTTATATTCGGCTGGTTGGCGGCGCTGGCGGTGGTCGCGGCCGTGACGATCTCGGCCACCGGAAACAAGCCACCTGCCACCGGCACGGCGCCTTCGAAGGGCATCTTGGTCGTCAAGATCGTGCTTGGCCTCGTTTTGCTGGCCATCGCTGAGCGGCAGCGGCGCCGGATGGTTCAGCCCCGGCAGCGGAAGAAGGAGCCCAGGTGGCAAGCGCGCATCGACGAGATGTCGGCCCTCTTCGCCATCGGACTGGGGGCCTTCTTCCAACCCTCGGTGTTCGTGGTCTCGGCGGCAGCAACCATTACGGGGGCGAAACTGTCGTCGGCGGCCGACTACTTCTCCCTCGTCTTGTTCGGACTTCTGTCGGTATCCACTTACCTGGCCATGGATATTTACTCTGTGGTCCGCCCCGAGCGCAGCGCCGAGGTCCTCACGAGCCTGAAGGCATGGATCGACCGGCACACGGACCTGATCATCGTCATCGTGGCGGCCGTATTGGGTCTTTGGCTCATCGGTAAGAGCGCGTATCTGTTGGCGACGTGAACAGAATCGAGAATCGTCAGCGCTCTCTCTTCGGCATGAGAGCTCTCCGACCAGCCAGAACAGAGGAAGGATGAAGCCAATCAGGAACATGACCCAATGCCCCTTCCGAATCGACATGAGGCCGAGGGTCACGATTAAGACGAGATAGAGAACGGCCCATAGGCCGATGAATCCTCCACTCGTCACATCGGCGAACATCATCGTTTCGTCCTCCTTCAATTCCTTAGGAGCATTTCCCATTACGGTCGACCGTTCGCGAACACATCATCTGTGAGCTTCGGGGCTGTCCCGCCCAAGCAGCTTGTTGCAAGGCGTTCTAACCGCCAATCCGGCAGGCCAGGAAGCCACTCAACCATGGCGTCCCACCGACACAGGCCGAATAGAGCCCAAAGGTCCTCGCGGCTCGTCGACGCAGCGAATCGGATCGACGGGCCGCGATCCGACGTCAATTCGTCGGTGATCGAGGTGGGATCGCTGTTCGGCAGGGGCTAAATGCCGCCTAACGCATCAGGTCGGTCGGATGGCCGGGGGGACCTGCGTCCTGGATCAGAACCCTTTCAGACGGTCGGTGCTCTCGGGGGTTCTCGGCTCTACGGAGCGGCGCGATGGACCCGGAGGCACGTTTCGACGGCGAAGCGCCGGTGTAACTTCCGTTCCTTCGGACTGAAGTACCGTGTCGCGTCCGTCATCGGGATCACCTGTGGTTGATCGACTTCATATGACTGCCCATGGGTCACGATGCTCGCCGCCCCGCTGACTAGGACGTTCTTGGTCCAATCTGTCCGTTCTCCATATGGAAGGGCGATGAGGAAGCTGTCGCCGTGCTCGACCGCGACGACCGGCGTTTCGTAGCTGCGACCCGAATTGCGTCCAACGTGACGCACGACCGAGGTGTTGGACTGTTCGGTCCCAGCCGATCGCATGGCGAGTGGTCTTGTCACTTGCGTGAGCCTTCGCAATGCTCTCTGGACCGAACCCTTCATGTCCCGGTGATCCTAGTGTTGGTGCTCGCGGGCGGAGACGAACGGGGACTTCGCCACCGCGCTCGAGATGTCCCAGTCCGCTGCCGGTACTGAGAGCCACTCTCCAGCAGCAGTGGGCGCCCGAGTTCGGTGGTCGGCACGCCGAGTGCAGATGGGCAAGCTCTTCCCATGGGAGACGAGGTTCCCTATCTCCAGCAGATCGGCGCGTCCGCGACGAAGGAGAACCTGCACAGACTTCAAGAGATTAGAAGTGCGATTCTCCGAGACGGGTACTGACAGGACGAGCAGGAGTGGAGGATTTTTACCGTCACCACCTACCGAATCGAGCCCGAGTTTGCCAACGACGCCTGGCGGTTCAAGGTCTCAGTGTTTGTGGCGACGAGATGATCTCTTATACGAAGACTTCGGAGCGAGCCTTGCAGTTCATGGGCGTGTTCGATCGTTTGACCATGGACATTTTTTGGTCACTCGGGCGGTCCAGTTGGGCGGCGATGGGCCGCTCGCAACCGGAGCCCGGTGAAACCGTCGCAGGCCCCACGATGGCCTGATCTTGTTCAAACGTGATTGGCCGTGACTAGCCGGCCCCGAGCGCAGTTGATCGCCTGGCCTTACCTGATCGAGGTCCTCCGGAAGCCCGTGTCGCCATTACAATATTGCCCATGAGCCAGACGCAGCGCCCGAAGTGCCGCGAGTACGTGGCCGCCCTTTCGCCGGCTGAGCGCGCCTGGTTGGAGGCGCGCATCCGCGAGTACCGCGATCTCCTCGACTACCTCCGCGATCATTGATCCGCCTGACGTCCGCTTGGCCTTGGCGTTCAATGAGGCCGTCCGGGACGCGGACGAATGGTTTGAAAAGCCTGAAGATCTCGATCGGCTCAGGATTGCCCTGGACTCGATCGAATCACTGAATGATCCGGTCGAAGCTGCAGCAGTCTTGGCATTCCGGATCGCTCGAGCGCAAGCATTCGGTGAGGCAACAAACGAACGGCGCTCCTCCTCGCTCGGTGGCTCCTGGATCAACACGGAGAGCAAGGCGGGCTCATTCTGCCTGCAGAGGATGGAGAGACGGCCGATCTACTCCTCCGAGCCGCATCCGGTGCCGACGTTCAACAAGAAACTGGTCTCCGTGCTTCAAAGTAGACCATGAAGCCCTGGGGGTAGCCCAGTTCGCCGGATGGGTGCACAGATGGTCATCGGTAGAGTCTCCGTCGTGACGGCGTCGGGGCGAGTCGATCGTGAGGTGACCACCCAGGTCATCGTCCTCAATGGCTCGTCGAGCTCTGGCAAGACCACTATCGCTCGTTGCCTCAAGGCGATCCTCCCTACACCGTGGATAAGTCTGAGCATCGACGATCTTCTCCGCGCGTTGCCGCCCTCGCTCATGGACTCCGACGCCGGCGTGGCATTCGACGACCACGGTGAGGTGACTATCGGAGAAGGATTCCGTGAGATCGCGTCCGCCTGGATTGCGGGTTTTGCAGCCATGGCTCGAGCCGGTGCGCGGATCATCTACGACGATGTCTTTCTCTCCGGAGCCGAGTCCCAGGCGAGGCTGCGGGCACAACTCGACGGCATCACTGTGTTGTGGGTCGGCGTGCACTGCGACGCTCAGGTCGCCGCTGGCCGTGAGTTTGCTCGCGGTGACCGTGTGGTTGGCGGGGCTGCCTCACAGGCGACCCGTGTGCATGAAGGGGTCACCTACGACCTCGAGGTCGACACCACCTCTACGGAGTCGATGGAATGTGCCCGCATCATCGCTGGCCGAGTGTCCTGAGGTTCGCTCCTTCGCGTGTTCCCGTCGCCGGCACGGGGATCTAGCAGGACCCTCCCAAGTCCAGGCGGTCGAGGTAGTCAGCTCGACCCGAGGCATCGAAGCTGAACGCCTTAGGTACCACGCAGAACTCATTGCCCTCCGGGTCGACCATGACTAGGAATCCACCATCGTCGTATCCGTCAAGGCATCGACCACCAAGTGCCTCAATTTGGCCTTTGATTTCGGCTATGTCCGGGCCGGAGATGTCGATGTGGACTCTGTTTTTGTATCGCTTGGGTTCTTCGACTTGCTGGAAACCCAGACCCATGCCTCCTGCTGACCGAGTGAGCCAGACATACGGCCCTTTCCGCCCCTTGATCGGACGCTCTAGGACGGCGCTCCAAAACTCCGCAAGCCTCTCCGGGTCAGCGCAGTCCATGATGATGTCGGTGATCTCCACGTTGGAATCGGCCATGGTTCACGTATACACGAGCAACCGCCCCCCTGCCCCAGTGCGCCGGATGGTGGGCGAATCGGTCCAGCTAGTGAGTCGTGCTCGACCGGAAGGGGATCGATCGCACAACCGGGGGAGATGTCGCACCCCAGGGGTAAGGGTAGGACGTAAAGGCTGACCCGCGAACTACCTCGGAGGTGCAAGCTGATGGACGTCCAGTTCGTAACGAGCATCGCCCCGATCGTGCGAGACGCTGAGGTCTCCCGGTCGTTTTACGTGAATGCCTTGGGCCTGAACTTCGAGGGTCAAGAAGGCGATTACGTGTTCACCCACGAGCTTGAAGGGACAAAGCACTTCGGACTCTGGCCCCTTTCCGAGGCGGCGAATGCCTGCTTCGGAACCACCGAATGGCCGGCCGAGATCCCTATTCCTCAGGCCAGCATCGAGTTCGAGGTCGCTGACGTGCCCGCTGCGGCAGCGGAACTCACCACCAAGGGCTGTCACCTCATCCACGGTGCCCGCACGGAGCCGTGGGGCCAGATCACCGCGCGGCTATTGAGCCCGGAAGGCTTGCTCGTGGCTGTCTGTTTCACTCCGGCGTTTCAGGACGCATAGATACAGTCCTCAGTCTCGAAGAGGTATCCGCGTTCAGTGACGCCGGGTCCGTGGACACTGATTCACGATGGATAGGCCTGTGTTCTACCCGCTCGCCTGGTTCAACTGCTCGGTGCCGGGGACGAAGGGGCGGCTTGACCGTTTCATGCGGCCACCGCAGGCTCGTCCGAGCTAGCGCGTCCCCGAACATTCAATGTGTGAGGACCTCCTCGCCACTCGCACGGGCAACCATTGGGTTGTCTCAACACCCAAGCGAGCACAAGGAGGTCCTTCATGAACATGGTAGGTGGACTCGATCTGCACCGGCGACAGATCACCTACGACGTCTTGGACGTCGATTCTGGATAGATCTGGCGAGGACGCCTCGGCATAGCAATCGGCCCGGTTGTCTCGCACTACACGCAAATTCTTCGCCCTACTGTTCTACCGCCGGAGACAAGATGTGGGATGGAAGTTCGCAAGGCCCTCCAAACCGAGTCGGATTGTTTGGCCACTCCTTGGCTGCGATCTAGAGCAGCTTCGGTTCCGTCGATTCCTCCAGCCGTCCATGCGGATGAGGAAGTTCGCCGATGGTTCGAGGAGGTAATTCTTCCAACTTGTGAGGTCTGGGTCGCTGAGGATCAGGGTGAAGTCATAGCTCTGATGGTGCTGGACAACGAGTGGATCGATCAGCTCTATGTCGATCCGGTTTCGACTCGGGCAGGCATCGGCGGGACTCTGCTTGAACATGCCATGAGGCTTCATCCGACCGGGCTCAAACTCTGGACGTTCCAGAGCAACCTTGGTGCCCGACGCTTCTATGAACCACACGGGTTCGTCGCCGTTGCCAGCACGACGGGAGAAAACGAAGAGCAAGCACCCGACGTTTGCTACCAATGGCGGCCTGCCGCGACGCCGACGTAGGGACTGCCCCAGTTCGCCTGTGTCCGCGGTCATCTCAGAGGCAGGTGAATAAGCGGGAGGTCTCAACCGCGAAGCGAGCGGAGGAACTGTCAGACTCGATTACGGTTCTTTCGATCGTCACGGTGATGGCCATCTGCACGAGCCGAGGAGCAAGTGCAACATTGGTTCTGGACCGGGCCGCATCGAAGGCAGAGGTCGTAGACGGGGTACCGCTCATCCCGACGACGGGATCTCAGCGTGATGAATGTCAGAAGTTCGCCAACCATCTGAAGAGGCCGGTTCCATGCCCGGGATTGTTACCCGATCCCATTCCAGATACTTCAGCATCCGCGACAGAGCAGTGCATCAGGCAGGTCGGAGCGTTTTCTGAGACCGCGTGTGGGCCGGCGGCAATTGAGTGGTTGGGAATACACTCGAACTGAGCCAGTCCAACTTCCAGGTGCCTTCTAGTTATGTCGGTGTGACGTTTGAGCAATCCATGGAGCGGTGGTACCGCAGCGTTCAATCAGTGGTGGAGCCCTAGGACACTTCGTCTTCATGGCTGGGACGGATCTTCCCTACGTCATGACGCACAAGCGTGGCGGGAACATCGCACCGGTGCCGTCATACTGTTCGCGTCTGAGCGGATCCCGCGTTCGCGCCGACGACCACCGGGTCAATCGATGCGGCAATGCAGTAGCCAGAACCCGAGCCGATGCGCCCCATTACCCCGGGTGGGGGTCGTATTGTTCCGCGCCCGTTACGCGTTACGGGCGGTCACGAGCCAGTAGGCGCCGCCCAGCACGACACCCTCGGGCGTGGCGTACGGTCGCAGCGCTTCGAGGGCGGCCTCGGTACCGGCCTGCACCGCCTCGGGGTCCTTGCCCTCCACGAGCCGTCGCCCCATCTCGTCAGAGAGCATGAAGGCGACGACGTCCTCAGGATCGCGGCCCATGCGCATCCCGTCCTTGTGCTCCTCGACGGTGACTTCCGACCACCCGGCGGACTCAAGCAGGCCCGTGGTCCGCTGGGCGTCCGCCAGGGCGAAGGGTCCGGGGGCGCCAGGTTCGGGCAGCTCGGGGATTCCGACGTGGGCCACCATCGCCATGGAAGGCACCGCGATCCACTCGTTGGCGAACATCTCCTGCCAGCACACGAAGGACAGGCGGCCGCCTAGGCGAGTTGCATTAGCCAGGTTGGCGAAAGCGGCCCCTGGGTCATCGAAGAACATCACGCCGAAGCGGCTGAGGACAACGTCGAACGGTTCGTCGAAGGAGGCGGTCTGGGCGTCGCCCTGGACGAAAGAGACATCGAGGCCCTGTTCCTCGGCTCGCTGCCGGGCCACATCCAGCATGCGTGCCGAGAGGTCGAGGCCGGTCACCCGCCCATGGCGCCCTACGCCGCGGGCCGCGTCCAGACTGATGGCACCGTTGCCGCACCCAACGTCCAGGACCCGCTCGCCCGACTTGAGGACGGCGGCCGTTAGCAGTCGACGGCCGAAGGGAGCGAGAAGGAAGTCGAAGCGCTCGGCCTGTGTCACCCAAACATCGGCGGGGCGCCCGTTCCAGTACTCGGCCATGTCGGTGTTCGCCATGGTCCCGTTCTAGTAGTGGTGGTGCGCCAGTGCCAAGTAGCCATCCGATAGGTGCCGATTCCGAGCAGGGCGCGGGGTAAGTCCCCGTTCAGTGACGCCGGGTCGAGGCGCACATCGGGCCACTGTTTCAGACCGAGCGGTTTCATCCCTCTGGGAACGCTTGAGCGAGTCGCACCCGAATGAGCTGCTCGACCAAGGACTTCGGTAGCGACGAGTCGATCGGGAACTGGAGCGCTCCCGTTGACGTCTTGTAGCTTGCAACCTCGTCTCGAAGCATCGGGAAGACGGAGCCGCTATGGGGTAAGTAGCTCAGGTGGTTCTTGAAGGCGGCGAATCCGGCGATGACCTTCCCGTCGACCCTGAAGGCCGGGACCTGGTACGAGATCCCTTCTTCGGCCTCTGGGACCACTTCGAGGATCGTCTGACGAAGTCGTTGCAGAGTGGATCGCTTCGGTTCCTCGAGACCCGCCAAGTACTGATCAACCTCGTCACTAGACACGTATCCGATTCTCGTAACAGCACCCGCCAACAGTCAAAAGGCCGGGTATCTGCGAGTGACCCAGTACCGGATCGACGGCACCTGTCGACCTTGGCCAAAACGTCGATGGACTAACCAGCCCTGACGTCGTCTGGCCCCAAGTCGCTGGGAAGTAAATGCGGTCTTTCCACTACGTTCGTGAAGTGATTTCGGTTGGCACCGTCACGACTATCGCTGGCATTGTCTTCGTTGCCGCCGCCCTTCAGCGGGCTGTTGGCTTCGGGTTTGCACTCCTTGCAGTTCCTCTCACAGCCTTCGTCGTACCCACCAAAAGCGCTGTGGTCATCGTGTTCCTGACGGGCACCGTCACATGCGCCTGGGTTGCTGTGCATCTCCGTCGAGAGGTCGAATGGCCGACAACCCGCCGGTTGGGCCTGGGTGCCATCATCGGCGCTCCGATTGGGGTGATTATCCTCAGCGCGGTCTCAGCCGACACGTTGCGGCTCGCTCTTGGTGTGACAACGTGTCTAGCCGCGATCTGGATCGTCGTCTCCTCCCGTCTAATGCGTTCTAGACTCGTGGTGCCACATCGATTCACTACCGTTTCTGTGGGTTTCGCTAGTGGCGTCTTAAATACGTCTCTGGCCACCAACGGACCGCCACTCGTCTATGAACTCCGCCGGACGGGGTTTCATGACGACAGGTTTCGAGCCACGATTTCCACCGTCTTTCTACTCTCGAATCTCATCGGCCTCCCGCTTCTAGCCCTCGCCGGACTGATCACACCCTTCGATCTTGCTCTGGCCGCCTTTTCACTGGTGGCTTGTGTGGCGGGCATCGCCGTGGGATCGCTGATAGGTGGTCGGATGGAGCCATCTCACTTCGCATGGGCGGTCGACATCATGCTCATGGCTACCGGTGTGCTCACGATCTCAAAGGCGATCTAATAACTCGGCGGCGATCACTGTGACCGCAGCCGGAGACGTCTGCTGACACCCGCCCGCCCCTGCCCCCAGTTCGCCGGGTCCGGGTTCCACCTGCGGTACAACCCGAACAGCCGAACCAAACCCGAGCCGGATGCGTCAAACTTGATGGACAGGGACGCTGAGGTGAATGGGGAGGAGCTGAGTGTCCTTCAAGAGATTGACTGCGCTCTTGGTGATTGGTGTTCTTGCGAGTGTCGTATGTCCTCTGTCGAGTGCTTCCGCGGCAACCTCTAACCAGAGGACTCGTAGCTTTCCGCTACCGAGCGATGGATGGAGGCCGGGACAAGGAGCGATGTTGGCCATATCCTCCGCACCATTCCACGCCACCCTCACTCATTCGGGAACCTGCACGTCGGATGGATTGATCGGCTATCTGTGGCCCGCTGGCTACCGGGTCCGATTCCATCCGACAGTCCTGCTTGATCCGACGGGCAAGATCGTCGCGCGATCAGGGCCAGTACGTCACCGTTGGCGGCGGAATCGTCGGTACCGCTTCGTGGCCAAGCGCAGCACGCTGTTACAAAGAAGGCACCGTGTTTGCGATTCAAGGCCCAGTCCAGATGGGCAGACCGGGGCTGAGCCCGCCAGGACCTTCCTCCGCACCTACACCGGAAGGATGGGGCGACGGTAGTCAAGTGGATTGAGCGAGTCCCCGGGGTACTCGTCAAGTCGCCGCGAGATGCTCCTCGATGGTCCCTGCGATTGAGGGATCCCGATCGTTGTCCATTAGGAACAGAGCGTGCCGCAGGCGGAAAGCCGTTTCAAGTGGCGCAGGATCGGGGTCGAGATCTCGTACGAGGGCATAGGGTTGCCACGCTTGTGACCACAGCTGTGAGAACTCGGCCCGGTGGCGATGCCAAAGCTCGGTTCCCCACTCGCTGAGGTCAAAGTCCCAAAACGGGTGGTCGATCCGGGCGGTCTCCCAGTCAAGGATGCCCGTGAGCCGTCCATTGACGACAAGAAGTTGGTCCTCATGCAAGTCACCGTGCACGAGAACGTGAGAGAACTTAGAAGCCGTTTCCATCTGGTTGCTCCACTGCTCGACTCGCTCGACGCACACGAGACGATCGGCTGCCTCAGCGACGGCCTGCCGAGTGGTGGCAGGGTCAAGGGCACGACGGAGCCAGCGATTGTCGGAGCGATCGTGGTGAGCGGGTGGTCGGGAGCCGGCTATCTCGGGGGGTGCCAATTCATGCCACTGAGCGATTGTGTGACCGAGCTGATCGAACAGATCGGCCGCTTCGGTTGGGTGAGTACCGGGAAGTCGGGAAACAGCGGCGAAGGGATGGGGATAAATAGTCTCGTCCCGCCATTCCCCCAAAAGTCGGGGCACAACCTCAAGTCCTACAGGTTCCAGCGCTCGGTACGTGGCTAACTCGCGCTCGAACCACTCGACATCGGGCGCCTCTCGAGGAAACAAGAACGCGTGTTCCGCCGATAGGAGTACAAACTTGTTCCAGCCGGTGAAGTCGACATCCAGTTGCTCGTCTCCGATTTGAACTAACTCGCGAAATCGGCTCAGGCGGGGCGGGATAAGGACGGCCCAGACAGGATCGCCCTTTACCATCGGCTATGCCCCCAGGGGGCCGAGCCGAGCAGGTCCCAAGGGTTGCCGACGACGTCGAGAAACACACTCCCAAGTCTCTCAGTTTTGGAGTTCAAAGAGAGCGTGCCCTAGTAAGCCGGGCCGGGGCGCACTTGACAGCTTCGTTATCATGATCGGATCACGGGGAGGGCCTCCGATGGCTAAGCACGGATACAACCGAGAAGAAGAGTCCTTTTAGCTCGATGAGCAAGCGACGTCGCGGGTTCCCCAGCGAGTCGCGAGTGAAGCGTGGCGACCGAGTCGTTCACGGCAACAAGGAGTTGATTCGAGAAGCTCGGTCGCAAGGATCCGTGTCCATGCGGCTCGGGACGTCGCTTTCAAAAACTGTTGCCTAGCAAGTGGCAGATTCGACGGGTCGCTCCGGGACTACTACAGGCGTGACCAGTAGTTCCCGTTGGCCGACTTGCCGGTAAGGCGAGAATCCGGAGCCGTAATCCCAAGAGGATCGAAAGCTGAAGGCAGGTAGTAGACCCGGTCTCGCGCCAACACCCGTCCCTTCCATCGCGATGCAATCCGATGTGTCCCGGTTCGCCGGATCGGTGAGGTCCTTGGTCTGATGGATAGACCGATGGTCTATCGACCTCGGCGGGTGTCTCGCTCGCGAAGAGGGGTGATCCCACCCACTGCGGGAGGAGCACACCTTGACGATTCGGAGGGTTCCAGACGAAGACCTAGACGAGTCCACCGACGGATGGACTGGCGACAACGTCTTTGTATTTCGCTGGCAGAACAGCGACAACTGGGCGATCGAGGTCTGCGCGATGGAGTTCCTGCAGGGTGGCGCGGAAGGCGGTATTCGTCACGCAATCGCCACCGCCTTGAGCGGAGTGCCCGGCGTTCAAGATGTGCATGAGGAGGATCGTGAGCGTTGGGCCGTGTCGGGCCACCCCTCGGGCGAAGCGATGGCTCAGGCGGTGGAGACGGCGTTAGAGCCGTTCGCAGACGAGCTCAACAAGGAGACGATTCCTCCTACCAGCAACCAGCAACCAGCAACCAGCAACCAGCAACCAGCAAAGCGCGCTCATACGACCGTATACGGCGTGTGTAAAGGATGACGAGTTCGAGTCCGACGCGACGCCGATTGTAGTTAGAGAGGGATCCCCACGCCGCTTTCCCGGCGGAGCGGCGGCGAACGTCACCGTCACTGGCCTTCGGCACGTGTTCAAGCGCGCAAGCGGAGCAACCTTTTGTGGCATCCCATCGGATGAACTCGTCATGGTCAATCAGATGATCGGACCTGAGCAGCTCGGTGCCTGTCCAACCTGCGTCACGCGGGCAACAGGAGTGGGAGCAATCCGAGAGGGATCGCATCAGGAAATGGGAGCACGACCGAACGGAACGACACGCCCGGAACGGACTCTGAGAACCATGTCCCTCACCGCCGGGAAGGGGTGCCACCATGCGCACGTAGGGGATACCCCTGGGTGGGCCATTCTCTCCCTTAGCGTGCGTCCTCTGGGGTCCCTGCTACCAACCGGGCCGTGACCTCGTAAAGCAGTTGCTTAGCGAGACCGGGAATGTCGTCAAGAAGTTGGTCCAAGCCAGCATGAGTGAGAACCAAAACCGCCAGTTCGGTTTCGGCCACCACCGTGGCGTTACGAGGGTGACCCGAAATGACGGCCAGTTCCCCCACGACATCGCCAGCAGTGAGTGTCGCCACGCGCTGTCCATCGCGTGTCACTGACGCGGTCCCATCGAGGAGTATGAACATTTCAAAACCAACATCACCCTGACGAGCGAGAACCTTCCCGGCAGGAAGGTCCAGTTCGGTAGCCACCTTGCCAATCTCCTCAAGCCGCCTCGTGGTGCACTTCGAGAACAGAGGAACAGATGCAAGGTGTTGTAGGTACTTGTCACGAGCCATCGAGACACTCCCCTTTGCCAGCCCTGGTACTTCAGATCGCCGGGTAGTCCACTTGAGCAGGCTGCCGACCGTACTCGGGATGCGCTCAATCTGCTCAGCGGGCTAAATGTCCCCACACGCCGCGAGTGTGTGGACGCCTACGGGAGGTGCGGGGGTGGCGGAGCGTTGGGGGTCGGGCGCGTCGCCAATCCTGGTCCACGACGTACCTCCGCACTGACGACAGGGCGGAGGCGGTCGCCTCTCCAATGCGCCAGGCGGAGTGGGACCACCAACGGCGAACACCTTCCACCCCATCTCGCGTCCACAGCCGTCGCACTGGAATACCCCGGCGTTCTGATCAGCCATATCGAGATGCACGGTACGGCCAAGGGTCAGACAGATCAACGGCCGCCCTGTTTCCGCTGAACTGCCCCACTTCATTGCCGGACTGGGCACTTAACCGTCTAGATCGTCAAATGGCCGTCCTCGTTGGCCGTCCTCAAGAAGGCGTCCAATCTCGGCAACCTCTTCTCTCACCGACTCAGAGAACCACCTTCTGGCCACCAGGTCATGGATCGCCCCCAGGATTCCATGTCCGAGTTCAAGTTCCTCGACATGTCGAATACGAACTCCATCGGACACATCCTCAATTTCAAACCATGCGTGGAGGCTTCTTGGAACGCCGTGCTCAAGGGTCACGTCGATGCGATTAGGTCGGTCCCATCGGTATCGGGTGATCACCGATCCCTTGAAGCGACCGAGGAACTTGCCATCCTCGCGGGCCAACATGCCATCGGGGGTATCGGCGAGCTTGGTAACCCACACCATCTTCGTGTCGGCCTTCGTGTATTGAGCAGGATCCAGGACAAAATCGAATGCCTCGACAGCACTGACTCCTTGGGCCACTGTGATTCCTTCGCCTCTGACCATGGTTGCCTCCAAATGAGTCGCTCAGCACGATTAGAAGTGAAGAATATTTCTCGTAACGTCTGACGCGGGTTCCCAGTGTCCCGGTACAGCGACGCCGGCAGCCGACCGAGTAGAACCACGTGCCCCAGAACGCGGGCTTGGGTCAGCCCGATCGGAACCATCGGGCAGGCGATCCACCACCGGGCGGCCCTGGGCCGACCTCGCAGTCGGGCCCTCGACTGAGCCGGGCGGAGCGACAACTACATCAGGACTTGTCGGGTAAGTCTTTGCAGCAGCATTCAGAGTTGCCGCAACGTTCGACTACCTCGCCACGATCCACCAGGCAGCGGCAGTCGGCACAACGTATTTCCATGGCGTCCGATCATTGCATCGAACGACCAGCTGTCCCATACCGCCATCGGGTACGTGTGACATCACGCCGCTCGCTGGCCATCATGTCCAGCAGGATCGCTGGACATCAACCGTGGGCTGATCGAAACTCTTACCAATGGCCACAGCGGTTCGCAGCAAGCTCGAAGACCGGGTGATCAAGGCGGCCGAGGCGGCTCTTGCCGATCGCCATTTCCTGTCAGCGATCGACGTACTGGTAGGCATCAGATGGTTGACGACATCCCAGGTCGATCGGTGGCGTCAGGGTCGGGTGGACTATCTGGAGCGCCAAGTCACGGCTGATCTTTCGAAGATCTCGATCGCCATGGCCGCCTTCCGCCATTGGGCCCAGCAAGAGGGGCTGCACCCCAGCGAGTCCGCATACCTGTCGCGATCGAGGGATCATCGACCACTGCGGTTCTCAAAGAGCGCTGATCCGAGCATCGAAGTCGCCTACAGAACCCATTGGGTCTCCCCGGAGCTTTCCGAAGCGAAGAAGGTTCGCCTGGCCGAGCAGCATGATCGCCCTCCCGATCTGGTCGTCATCTCCGCGCTCAAGGAATGGAGTTGTACGGAATGCGCGGGCACCGGCGACCTTTTGTTCATGGAGGGCGACGGACCCCTGTGTCTCGTGTGTGCGGATCTCGACCAATTGATCTTCTTGCCCGCTGGCGACGCGGCGCTCACTCGTCGCGCGAAGAAGGCAAGCGGACTTGCCGCAGTCGTGGTGCGATTCAGTCGCTCGAGGGGCCGATACGAGCGTCAGGGCATTCTCGTCGAGGAAGAGGCACTCGCCCAGACCGAAGCTGCCTGCCTGGCCCACCAAGAGGCCCGGGAGAGGCGCCCCCTTCGCCAGCTCGAACGACGAGCGGTTGAGGACAACTCCTTCACGGACGCTCTGGCCAAGGAGATCGTCCGGCTCTTCCCGAGCTGTCCCCAGGAGAGGGCGGAGATCATCGCCACCCACGCCGGATCTCGAGGGAGCGGACGCGTCGGCCGAAGCGCAGCGGGCCGGGCCTTCGACCACGACGCCCTGACCCTCGCCGTCGTGGCCTCGGTACGTCACAGTGATACCGGCTATGACCAGCTCCTTATGTCTGGGATCCCACGTGAAGAAGCTCGCGACCGGGTGCGATCTGACATCCAAAGTGTTCTCGAAGCGTGGCGCACACCTCCCGCGCACGGAACTAATCGACCTGGAGTGTCGCCGGTGCCGGGCGTTGCGTCAGAGACCGGCGAACGACGCGTCACTGGTAGGACTCGAAGTGGCCGCGAAACTCCACCCGTGCCCTCGAGCTGAGAGCGCAAAGATCGCTGACCTTGAGCCAGCGGCGCCCATAGCGTTCGGTGACACTGCCGCTATCGGCCAGTCGGGTGCCGTGGGGTACGGGACTTCACGACGACCACCAGTCGAACTGGCCCGTCCAGTCGACCTGGGCGTAATAGCTCGGCCATTGGTCGGCCGGGAACAGAGGAGAGGCAATCTCTACCGGGTGCTCGGCAAGTGCCGGCACGAGCCACAAGCCATCGTTCGCCTCGTAGAGAAGGCTCTGACCATCGGCCGCCCAGACCGGGGCGCTTGCGCCGCTTGCCCCCTCGACCTGTGCCGGTTGTCCGCCCCCGACGTGAACGATCCACAGCGAATGCTTCGCAGACCAGTTTTCGACGGCTTGTTGGTCAATGGCTCCGAACGAGAGGCTGGGTGCCTCGATGAAAGCCAACGCTGATCCGTTCGGGGACCACGAAGGGTCAAGCGTGACATCGGATGTCGGCGCGGGAACACGCCTGCACGTGGCCGAGCTGTCGGCGCAGATCTCGACCTCCTTTGTCTGCCATGCGTAGCGGTTTCCACCGCTCACGATTGCGAAATGTCCGTTCACATCTGCGGTCAACGACCCGGCGGACGTGAGCGTCGCCCCCACCGTGATGGCCTGACCACCAGGGGAGCGAATCTCATAGAGCGTCAAGCCGTCTGCCTCGATCGACACGGAATCATCAGGGTCGATCCAGAACAGGATTCCGCCGCCCGAAAGCCATTCAGTGGGGATCGTGGGATTGTACGAGTCGGGGTAGGTCGGATTGTAAGGAGCTTGGAACCAGACGAGTGGTGTTCCTCCTCCGGCGGAAACGACATCTAATGATCCGAATTGGTAGGAGCCCGCGAACGCGATCTCCCGCCCGTCAGGCGACCAGACGAAGTTCGTCGCATGCGATGACCCGGCGAGCATGTGGGCATCTCCCGTCGGGCTGACCAGCCAGATCGAAGACGGTGGCGCGTTGGCGGCCGTGGCGGGAACCGCGGTGTTGGTCGGGGTCTCGACCGCAGCGAGCACGTCGCTCGTCGGGGACCACGCCAGCTCACTCGCCTCTCCCATTTGCTTCACCAGATGGGCATCGGTTCCATTGGAGCGGGCGATCCAGAGTTGACTGGGAGGTGCGTTCAGCGCGCTGGCATATGGCTCGACCAGGAAAGCCAACCACTTCCCGTCGGCTGAGAAGGTCGGATCGACTGCGTCGGCACCGATTGTGTCAACCTGGCGCAACGAGCCATTCGAGCCGTCGAGGACCCAGAGTTCGCCATGGCTTACGAACGCGAGGAGCCCGTGGTGGGCAAATGCGCTCGCATTCACGATGGGTCTGGATTTGGCGAGCCCAGTGGCTGCCTTTGGGGGTCTCGTACTACCCCCGGTCACGACGATCAGCGTCGTAGCTGCGATCAACACGACCGCGAGAACAGCTCCAATGAAGAGCCGTCGGCGACGCTCACGACGCTTGGCCTCTTTGAATAGTGCCTCGGCGTCAGTCGACTGGTCGTCGAGGCCCGCGGCTGGTCCGGTGACAAGCATGACGTCTTACCCGGGAAGACTCTCGAGCATGGCCACCAGCTCGTCGCGCCGATAGCCGCACTGGCGACCCAGCTTGATGAGTTCCTTCATCTTGGCGACCAGCGCCCCACGCTCGGGTGTGCCGGTCACGATGATCGCTCGGCCACGACCGAGTTCGAGGAGGCCCTCGTCACGAAGGATCCGAAGGGCTCTGAGCACCGTGTTCGTGTTCACCCCGAGCACCGCGGCAAGGTCCTTGGCTTGGGGGATGCGCTCGCCGGGCGCCGCCTCACCCTCGGCGATCGCTCTGCGGATCTCCGCTGCGACCTGATCGTGCAGGAGCATGGGGTCCGAGCGATCGACGCCTGAGAGGACGAGCGCTTCGGAGTCCGCCGCCGATGATGCCTTGACAGAAACCATAACGCCAATGATAGTAGCGTCATGGCTGTTGTCCATAGACCGCCGGCGACGAATGGAACTTCTGGTCGGACTGGTCCGACCGAGGCCGACCTTCTCTTCCGGGAGGCAAGGCAGCGCGAGCGGCGTCGGCGCTTGGCGTGGCTAGGTGTCGTCGTAAGCGTGGTCGGGGTGGTCGCGGCGATCGTTGCGACGACAAGGCCATCGCCAACGTCTCCCCCCCATAGTTCTAAGTCCGCGGCTTCAAGCCGATCGAAGTCCATCGGCGTGCTCGCCTGCGTGGCATCAGAGCTGAGCGCCTCTGGAAGTTGGCAGGGTGCCACCGGTTCACTGCTTGGTGATCTCGTATTCACCAACACCGGAAAAGAGCCGTGCTCTTTGGTGGGATACCTGCGAATCACGCTCGTCGATCAGCGTGGGCAAGCATTACCTGTCCAACTCCGCAAGGGTCGTCCAGCAGCAGAACTACACCCGCTTGCGACGCCAATGCTGGTGGCACTCGGTCCCGGGGAACCACGGGCAGCGTCGGTGATGTTGCAGTGGTTCAACTGGTGCGGTCCAAGTCCCGGAAGGGTTTCAGTTATCGTCGCCTTGGCGAGCGGAGCGCATCTCAGCCCAGTAGCTATGGGCACAGGAGGCTCTCGTTGCGATGATTTCACTGACCCCTCGTTTCTCACCGAGGGTCCCGTTCAGATTCCGCCCTCCTAGTGCGAGAGGCTGACCGGGAAAGACATTGTACGGCGCGCAGTTCGCCGACACGTCCGTCGGTCGTGTGCCATCCGGGCTAAGAGTCGTCAGGAAATGTGCCGGCGGACGGACCGTTCAGAAAGGGCCGTTCCCAGGCGGGCGACAGTCGCGAGGACCGGATCCAAAGGACTCCCTATAAGTGGTGCCGAATACCCAACCGCTGAATTACCGATGACACGGTGCTGGACTCACTATTCGGCTTGTGCTTCTCCGTCAGGGTCGCCCATAACGCGCCTGACTCGGTCCGAACGGTAGCCCCGAAGTGCCTGAACGGGGGCAGTGTCGAGACCCGGCAACGAGCAGCGGTCAAGGGCGGCCGGAGGCCGGCAACGCGAACCCTTGAGGGCTGCGGCTGACACTGCCCGACTCTCCACAAAGCAGTTGGCCGGTCGCTCAGCGGCCGGCCTGGATGCGCCTCTGGACCTCTGAGAACACGGTCTGCGGCGCCCGAGAACGCCGGTCGGGAAAGCGTGTCCAACGGAGACCGAAGGCCCCGACCGCCGGCCGGGCGGCGGCGGAGCCGCCGCCAACGGCCCTGTGGCTTGAAGCAGTACAGAAGAACGCGGTCATGGGCTCCAGGCATGTGCAGTCTGCTGACGCCATCACGGATGCATGCGGCAGAGGCGATGCGTCGCGCCCTGTGGCTGAACGAGTTGCCCGACTTCGATCCATTGGCTGCAGAACTGGCTACAAACCTGGCCGAGGATGACACCGACAACAAGCTGAGCTGGGATTCGGTGGGATTCGGTGGGCCGCCCGGGTCTCGATCCCGGCACCTTGGGATTAAAAGTCCCCTGCTCTTCCGGATGAGCTAGCGGCCCCGGGAGTGCACGATAACCCTCGCGAAATGATGCATCCTCGTTTTGCAGATTCACGGCGGCCACTCCCACCGAGTGCTCACAACGAGGCCAGTCGTGGGAACAGGGGCCCCCACGTCGTCTCGAGCCAGCGTGACGGCTCGGACCCGGTAACTCGCACCACGATCGCGTCCGCACCGGCCGAGCGGAGGGCCTCTGCCTCACGGAGGATCGCGTCCGAGCCGGCGTCGTCGGGGACCATGATGAGCGCCGTCACCTCGACTGCGGCGGGGTCACGGCCCAGGTCGTCGCAGTGCCGATGCAAAACCTCGACTTTGTGGCCGACCGTGGCGGCGTCGCCGATGATGTTGCACGCATCGGCGTAGGTTGCAACAAGCCGGAGCGTCTTGCGCTCACCTCCACCGCCGATCAGGAGTCGCGGGCGGGGCGTGCTCAGAGGGGGAGGCGAGCACAGTGTCTCGGCCAGTCGGTAATGGACGCCGTCGTAGGGGCCGTTGTCGTCGCTCCACATCTGGAAACAGATCTGGATCGTCTCCTCGAGGCGCTCGTATCGCTCCGTGAGCGGCGGGAAGGGAACACCGAGGCCCAGGTGCTCGCGCTCGTACCATGCCGCGCCGAGGCCCAGCTCGGCTCGGCCGCCCGAGAGCACGTCGAGCGTCGTCACCGTCTTGGCCAAGAGCCCGGGGTGTCGATAGGTGACGCCGCCGACCAGGAGGCGAACGCGCAAGCGCTCGGTCTTGGCGGCAGCAAAGGACAGTGAGGTGTACCCCTCGAGCATGGGTTCGTCCGCCGGCCACATCAGTTCCATCTGGAACCAGTGGTCCATCACCGAGAGCGTGCGAACGCCGAGCCCCTCGGCCGTCTGGGCCAGGTCGCCGAACGTCGGCCCGATGGCTGCCGCGCCACCGGGCCATGTGAACCGCGGCACGTGAATGTCGAGATGCATCGCTTCCTCCCGTCCTTCCTGGGGGAGGGTAGCGGGCGAGATCAAACAGTCCGTCGCCGTCCAACCGGCCTGGCACGTCCGGCCCGCCCGTCCGCCGTAGGCTGACCGTCATGGAGCTGAGGCGCCACGGGGCGGCTGCCGCGCTGGCGTTCGTGTTCGCGGCTGCCCCCTTGACGATCGGGTTGATGAACACGCCGGCGTCGGCGCAGGACACCACGACCTCGACCACCCTGGCGCCGACGACGACCACGACTGCGCCGCCGACGACGACAGTGCCGCCGACCACGGCGCCGACGACGACCACGACTGCGCCGCCGCCGACGACGACGACGACGCATGTTCACGCGACGACGACGTCGCACCCGACGACCACGACGACGAAAGCAGCAAAGTCCTCGTCGAGCTCCAAGACGTGGGGCTGGGTGCTGCTCGCGGTCGTGGTCGTGCTGGCGATCGTGATCGTCGCGCTGCTCATTGCCAGGACCCGCCGCCAGGGTCAGGTGGCCGACTGGCGACGGGCGGTCCGCCCCACCGTCACGGCGGCCGAGCTCGCCCGCGACCTCGTCCTTTCACAGACAGAGGAGGACGACCAACAACGACGCGCCCATGTCGCGGTGCAGGTGGACGAGGCGGTCGAGGGGCTCGAGCGCGCCGCAGCGTCCGCCCCGGACGACGTGAGTCGGGGTCTGTTCACCCGCTGCGCGGAGAGCCTGCGTGGGCTCGCGTTCGCAGTCGAGGCCGACCACCTCATGCGCTCGGGCGGCGAGCATCCGACCGGCGACCAGCTGGCGTCCGCCGACGCCGCCCGGCGGCACCGCTCGGCTGAATTACGAGGAGTCCTTGCTCGACCTCAAAGGGGCGCTCGCCCGCGACAAGTAGCAAAGAGGACCTGACCGGCGCGCCCGGTGCCGGCCGCGTCGACGCCCGCTACTCGGCGCGCAGCATGAGTGCCGTGGGCGTCCGCGCCGCAGCACGGGCAGGGATCGCAGCAACCACGTTGGCCAGCACAATGGTGCCTGCAGCCACCAACGCCATGGAGCCGAGCGACACGGTGGGGTACGGCACCGCGTAGATCTGGCGCGCGAACAGGTCCCACAGCCACCGACCGGCCACGATCCCGAGTGGGATGCCGATGACGACGCCGATGAGTGCGACGATCGACGCCTGCCACGCGACCGCCGCGGCGAGCTGCCGGCGGACGAACCCGATCGTTTTCAGCAGCGCAAGGTCACGGCGGCGCTGCCGCACCGACGAAATCAGCGTCAGCGCAAGCGCGACCACCGCGCCGAGAGCGAGGCCAGAGACCAAGAGGGTCGGCGTCAGGCCCATCGTGCGGTAGTTGACGATCTCTGCCGGTCGTTGGACCCTCTGCACCACAACTGCGTTGCTCCCCGATCCGCCCGGGAGCCGCGACAGCGCGAGGTTCACGTCGTGCGTGATGTGCTGCAAGCTGTCGAGAGCGGCTGCAGGTGGTGCCGTGGGCTTGAAGCGGACGAGGACCAGGTTGGGACCGCCCAGGAGCGGGTTGGTGCCGTTCATCGCCGCGAGGAAGGCCTTGGGGAGCATCTGAAAGGACAAGAGCGCACCCGTGCCCATGGAGGTGTGATCGGACACCGTGCTGACGAAGCCGATGGCGGGGAAGGTGGCAGTGCCGACGATCTGCAGTCGCGTCGGCGGCACGTAGAGAGGCACATCTTTCGGGTTTCCGTACGTGACTGTCACGTATTGCCCGAGTCGCTTGTGGAGCTGGGCCATCGTCGCCGCGCCGAGGACCGCCTGGTGCGCAGTATCGACGCCGTGGCCCGAGAGGAGCGGCGGGGCGACCGCGGCCCCGACGTTCGACTGGAGGATCGGCACACCCTGTCCGTCGATCTCGACGTCGGTGTAGTCGACGCCCGTGTACCCCGCGACGTACCGGTCGCGATGCAGCATGGACAACGCAAGCTGGGGGACGTTGCCACCGCCCGAGCCGACCGGGTTCAACGCGTATGACCAGTTCCATCCGTAGAGGGCTGGGCTCGAGACCAACGTCCCTAACTGCTCCCGAAGGTCAAGGTCGCCGCGACCAGTGCGACCGCCAGAGATGAACCGAGTAGCACCGAGCGCGCCGGGATCGAGTTCCGCGACTCGTCACGCTCAAGCGCCATGCGCACGCCCACCACTCCCGGAGCGGACAGACCGCTGTGCGCGAGGGCCGCGACCACCTTCGCGCCAGAGGACGTCCTGATGCGCGGTCGCAGGGCGACCCGGTGCGGCGCACCCGCATAGGCCAGCAACGTACTCACGGCGCTGAGGGCAACGAAGAGGCACAGCCCTCCGAACACCAGGACGGTCGCGTCGAAAGAAATCCCCGGAGACGGGTACACGGAGCGGACCGGACCAAGCGGTGCGGCCGGCGACAGCGCCACGGCCACGCCCACGGCGAGGAGCCCGCCAAGATCGCGGCGACGACGCCGAGAAGGACGTCGAGAATCGTGTCGGCCGGACCGGCGCCGAGGGCCCGCAAGATCCCGAGGTCCCCCGCCTCGGACCGGATCCGGCGTGCAATGACCTGGGTCGCGATGAGGAGGGCGGCCAACAGTGCGACGGCACCGAACACCGCCAAGGCGATGGAGATCGGCTTCAGTGCCGCGTCCGCCTTCGCTGCGACGCGGACGATCGAGTGCTCGGCGTACTGCACGCCGGGCGGGATGAGCGCGGTCAGCTGTCGCTCGACGGCGGGCACGGTGGCGGGTCCGCCGTCGGTCTGGATACCGAAGGTCAGGGCCCCAGAGAACTGTTCGTTCTTGTGTGCCAGGACTTGCCGGGTAAAGGCGGGGGTGAGCGGGATGAAAGTCGGAAGGGTGTCGACGTCATCCTCGACGATCTCTGAGTTGATCGAAGCGAGACCAACGAGCCGGAAGTTCGCCCTGATGGCCGGTTGCACCGCCTTCGTGCCGAAGCCCGGTTCGTTCTGCTCTGCCTGGTCGTAGAACCCGTACGGGATCACCTGCCCCACATGAAACCCCAGGAGTTTGGCGACGACCGGTGCCATGACGATGTCGTCGGGGCGATCCGGCCACGACATGTGGCCGGCCGACACACCCAGTCGGTCCTGGGAGAAGAACAGGCCGTTGACGCTCGCTTCGGGATAGGCCAAACCGGTGACCCGGATCCTGGGCGTGCCGTCGGGATCGAGAGGCGCACCGATCAGAGTGATCCCCGGTGCAACGTGGCGCACGGCGTGGAGCCGTGCGATCGCCCGGGTCAGCGCCGGGTCGTAGTTGGGGTTATTCGCATTGCCGGAGCCTCCCCCGTAGATGGTGACGAGGAGATCCGAGGGGTTCGTCGCGGCCAGGAAGGTCGAGAAGGACGACTGGGTGCGTCGGGCTGCGGCCAGGCTTCCGAGACCGAGGCCACCGACGAGCCCCACCAGCACGATGAGCGAGAGGTACCCGCGCCAGCGGCGCCGGAACGAGGCGCGTAGGCGGAAGCGCACCACGCCGAGCACACGTTCGATCACGGCACCGATTGTCTCAGGGCACTTCGTTGCACCGGGTTCAGTGTCCTCGACCGCGCCCGGCCGACCAAGGGTGCCACCAGGACTTCCGCAGGGGTGCCACCACCACGTCGGCGACACCGCCGCGGGCTGTTGACCAGGGCGCGAGGCCCTGTCGCGCTACCGTACGTCACGCATGGCGAGCATCCGGGTGCTACTGGCGGAGGACAACGCGTTGTTACGAGAGGGCATTTCGCGCATCATCGACGCGGAGCCCGATCTCGAACTCGTCGGCCGAGCGGCGGACCTGCCGGAGCTCCTCGAGCTCATTGCCGACACCTCTCCCGATGTGGTCGTGACCGACATCCGAATGCCTCCGACCGGGACGGACGAGGGCATCCAGGCTGCATCGTGGCTGCGGGAGCACAAGCCCGAGGTCGGTGTCGTCGTGCTCAGCCAGTACAAGACACCCTCATACGCATTGGCGCTCCTCGAAACCGGGTCGGCTGGGCGGGCCTACCTCCTCAAGGAGCAGGTCGCGGGCGCCGATGAGCTTGCCCAGGCCGTCCGCACGGTCGCCCAGTCCGGGTCGATGATCGACCCCCAGATCGTCGACGAGCTCATTGAGGCCAAGTCCTCACGACGGAAATCGGACCTCTCGTGGCTGACCCCACGTGAATCGGAGATCCTGGGCGAGATGGCCAAGGGCAAGAGCAACGCCGCCATCGCCAGCTCCTTGCAGGTCTCCGAGCGCGCGGTCGAGAAGCACACCAATTCCATCTTCTCCAAGCTCGGCCTGAGCGAGGAGCGCGACGTAAATCGGCGCGTGAAGGCCGTGCTCGTCTACCTGAGCGACCCCGGCGGGGGGTGACACCACCTCAGGAGAGACATGCCACCACCACGGTCCCGTCCCGGACCACCGTGCGAGAATGGGAGGCGTGGGTGATCGACTCCCCGTCCTCATCGTCGACGACCAGGCACCCTTCCGGGCGGCGATGAAAGCGGTCTTGAAGCGGGCCACCGAGTTCGAGCTCGTCGGCGAGGCAGCGAACGGGAGCGAGGCGGTCTCTCTGGAACAGGAGCTCAGCCCCGCCTTGGTCTTGATGGACATCAATATGCCCGAGATGAACGGCATCGAGGCCACGCGCACGATGGTGTCGCATCATCCCGACGTCGTCGTGATTCTCTGTTCCACCTACGACGCCAGCGACCTCCCGCCAGAAGTTGCGACCAGCGGGGCGCGCGCCTATCTCAACAAGGAGCACCTCGCCACCGACACGCTGCGACGTCTTTGGGACCGGCGCGACGCGCAGGAGTTCGTGTCGGTCTAGACGTTCGGATCTGGACGGCTATACCAGCGGCACCGAGCCGCGCACCTGCGAACCCTTCCCAATCTGCGAGTCCCAACGGACGGTTCCCCCGATCGCACCGAGTCGGTCCGCCATGTTGACGTACCCGTGCCCGCGCTGCGCCTTCTCGGGATCGAAGCCGGGTCCGTCGTCGGTCACGGCGAAGAGCAACCCACCTGATTCCTCCCACAGCCGGACTTGCACGTTGGCATCTGGTGCGTGCTTCGCTGCGTTCTGGAGCGCCTCGAGGCAGCAGAAGTAGACGGCAGCCTCCGCCTCGGAGGAATAGCGACCGATGCCCTCGGCGACGATGTCGACGGGGAGGCGACTTCGGTTGGCGGCGGCGCGGAGCGCCTCGACGAGCCCACTGTCGACCAGGAGCGGCGGGTAGATGCCGTGCGCGAGCTCCCGCAGCTCCTGAATCGTCTCTTGGACCTCGCCAGCGAGCTGGTCGAGCATCTCGAGCCCGGCCTCCTGGTCGTCGACAATGATGTCCTTGGTCAGGCGGAGGTTCACCGCCAGCGCGACGAGGTGTTGTTGCGCCCCGTCGTGGAGGTTGCGCTCGACCCGGCGTCGCTCGGCGTCGCCACTGGCCACGATCCTGGCCCTCGACTCGCGCAGCGCGTCGGCCTGCTTGCGCACCTCGTCGAGAGTGGTCTGGAGCGCCGTGTCGAGCTGTGAATTGTGCAGCGCCAGTCCCACCTGGCGTGCCAGATCGGCCAGAACTCGGTCGTCGTCATCGGAGAACCCACTGGCCATCGACGACCGCTCGACGACGATCAGCCCCAAGAGCTCACCGCCGTGGCTGACCGGCGCCACCCGGATCTGTTCCTTGTCCCGTTCCGCGAGGAGCGAGGGCAGCCAGATGCTGGCCCACGCCGTGCCGGACACCCCGGCTCGTGTGACGACGGGCCGCTCCCCGGGGGAAACGACGAGGGAACCCGGACCGAGATCGGGCACACTGGCCGTACGTTCCAGGACCTCGCCGGTCCCCGTATAGACCTCCGCACTCTGAAGGTCCAGGGTCTTGCGTAACGACTCGGCCAGCTGGAGCAGCAACTCGTCCATCGGGATGGCACGGGTCAACCTGCTCCCGAACGTCCGTAACACCTCGTCGGGCGCTTCGCGGGAGCCGTAGACGAACCGCGTGGCCGATTCGAGAAAGCGCTCGCGCACCGGGACGAAGATCAGTGCGGCGACACCCGTCGCCACGATGGAGAGGGCAAGCGCCTCCTTGTCCCCTGTCGTCTTCGGCGCGTGGCCGAGACCCAACACAACGACGAGGTAGATGACGGAGACGACGACGACGAAACCGAACACTGCAAGAACCTGGACGAGCCCCCGGCTCCCGTGGGGTCCCAACTTCCGACTCTCGCCGGCGAGGAGACCGAGCGGGACCAACGCGGTGGCGCCGGCCGCGACCGCTCCCAGCGGGCCGGGCCAGCCCACCAGGAGATGCAGCACCGTGGCCACCAGGGCCACCGTGGCCGCCAGGGTGATGCCGATCCCGAACCAATCCATGCGCTCACGGAGCGCGCCGATGGAGGCGAGGTAGCGCGCCCGCACCGGTGCGATGGCGAGCAGTCCGGCGACGATCCAGCTGACGGCTCCGTCCACGAGGGTGAACTGATGGTGGTCCAGCACGAACGCGATCCCGATTGCGAGCGCCGCAACGTAGGCCACGGCCGCGGTCGCCCGTCGAGCCGTGTCACGCAGATGGCCGTCCGGGAGCGCCAGCAGGAAGTGGAAGGAGATCGCCGTCACCACGATGGCTGCCACCGTGGCGAGGTCGCGCGCGCCGCTCCAGCTGTGCAGCGTCTCGGCCTTGCGGCCCGCTGCGAGAGCGATGACGGCGACGAGCGCGTCCACACCGGCGAGAAGATGGTACGGGGACACCGCCGGTCCGCCCCGATCCCGGGCGCGGGCGTCGACGAACCCCACGAGCGCCCAGGCCAGGGCGAGACAGAATGCAACGGCGTCGACAGGTGCGATCTCCCCGGAGACCGGGATGCGCAGACCGACGACGACGCCTGCGATCGTGAGCCCGAAGATGACGACCTGCACCAGCCTGAAGGGACCCAAGGCCGTCGAGCTCGGCGCGGAGGCAGAGAGGACCGCGCTGTTACCCACCTCGAGCTGCGTGTCGCCTCCGACGCTCATCGTGACCCCGTTAGGACTGGACCGCGACGATGATCTCCGCGTCCTCCTCTGCGGCGATCCTCCCGTCTCGCATGCGCACGATCCGAGACGCTGCGGAGGCGACACCAGCGTCGTGAGTGACGAGCACGATGGTCTGCCCCCCCGTGTGCAGTCTGCTCAACAGCTCAATGACCTCCTGTCCACCCTCCGAGTCGAGCGCGCCGGTCGGCTCGTCGGCCAGGAGCAAGGTGGGCTCGTTGGCCAGCGCCCGAGCGATCGCTAGACGCTGGCGCTGGCCACCCGAGAGCATCCCCGGCACCGTCCCCGCCTTGTCCCCGATCCCGAGGAGGTCGAGGAGGTCGCGTGCGCGGGTCTCTGCCATCTTCCTCTTGCGACCCGCGATCACGGCGGGCAGCGCCACGTTCTCGAGCACCGTCATGCCCTCGAGCAGATTGAAGAACTGGAACACGATGCCGATGTGGCGCCTGCGCAGTTGCGAGAGCTCGTCTTCGGTTCGGCCGGTGACCAGCTCGCCCGCGACGGTGATCGTGCCCTCGTCGGCCACGTCGAGCCCAGCCACGAGGTTGAGCAGCGTTGATTTCCCACAGCCCGAGGGTCCCATGAGGGCCACGAAGTCACCCGAGGGAACCACGAGGTTTGCGCCCCGGAGCGCACGCACCGGGGCGTTCTCCGCTTCGAAGGTCTTACGGACTTTGTCGACGACCAAGGCGTCCATCTCAAATTCCCTCCCCGGTGGTGCGCTCCTCCGCGCCGGATGCGCCATCCACCAGTTTGTATGCGATCACAGGAGTCTCGCGTCCTTTGACGAGCTGCGGGGGCAGCTCCAGCGTCGCCCGGGGGCTGTCCCACGCCTCGAACGTCGCCTGGGAGACCACGACTTCTCCGGCGTCGGCGAGTTGCTGGAGGCGTTGCGCCATGTTCACCGTGTCGCCGACAAGGGTGTACTCCAGGCGCTCCTCGGAGCCCAGGAGTGCCGCCGCCGCCTCGCCGGTCGACAGCCCGAGGCCGAGACCGAAGGGGGGCAGACCTTCCTCCGTCCACTTCTCGTTGATGCGCGATTGCTTCTGGTGCATGGCCAGCGCGGCCACTACCGCCCGATCGGCATGGTCGGGCTGGGCGAAGGGTGCGCCAAAGACGGCCATGACGGCGTCACCGACGAACTGCATCACGGTGCCGTTCTCACCTAGGATGGCGTCGTTCATTGCGGCGCGGTGGACGTTGAGCTGGCTGGCGAGCTGGCTGGGGTCGGCATGCTCGGCAATCGTCGAGTAGGACCGGATGTCGCTCATGAGGACGGTCACGACAACCCGCTCCGTCTCGCCGATGTTGCGGCCGTCGCGTTGCAACTTTTCGGCGAGCCCGCCAGGCAGCAGGCGTGAGAGCGTCTCGCCCTGCTCCTCCCTGTCCACGATGGCCTTGTGCAGCAGCCGCAGGCGCTGCAACGCGCCCTCGGTGCCGGCCGACACTCCCTCTGCCAGCTTCACGAACACCGCCTCGACCTCGGCGTCGACCGCTTCGGGCGGCAGGCCCTTTGCAGCTGCAATGGCCTTGATGGGCTTGCCCTCGGCCACCATGCCGAGCAGCTCCTCCTCGCCCGCGGAGAGGCCCCCGTGCGAGGTCACCGGCCGGACGAGAGCGTCGACGATCGCAGGGTCGAGGGCATTCCCGCCTGTCGCGACGGCACGAATGGCGTCGACGAGTTGGTCGCCCTGGGCGATGTGGTCCTTGAGCAAGTAGCCGTAACCCGCGGAGCCCTCCGCCAGGAGCGAGACGGCGTACTCGGGGTCGTCGTACTGGGAGAGAATCACGACGCCTGTCCCCGGGTGGCGCTTTCGTACCTCTTTTGCGGCGTCAATGCCTTCACGGTTGAACGACGGAGGCATCCTGATATCGGTGACGAGAACCTGCGGCTCCAGAGACCGTGCACCGTCCACCACTTCGTCGTAGTCGGCCGCCACTCCGACGATTCGGAGGTCCTTGTGCCGCTCGATGAGAGCACGGACACCCTCGCGAACGATGAGGTTGTCGTCGGCAAGAAGCACCGAGATCGTCCCCGAGCCGTCGTGGTCGCTCATCGCTCCTAGTTCTCACACATGTAGGCGCAGCCGAACAGGTGGGGACCCTCCGGGCAACGGTGGTGCTAGGCACACCTCTGAATGCCTGTCACCACACTCGCCAACCTCGGGATTCAGGTAGACGCTGAGACCCATGAACACCGACACGTTGACCCGCCATGAAGGTCTGGTCACCTCGCTGTCGTGGATCCCGACCGAGGCGATCGAGGGCGCGCAGCGCCTGGCCTTCGACTCGGGCATCACGCACTACGACGTGCCACCTCCGACCGAGGGCATGGACGTCGAGGCCCTGCGCAATGAAGACCGCTTCCGTTTCGCAAACGAGTTGCGCGCCTTCATCACCGTCGACGACGAGGGTCGGATCGTCGGCTGCGGCTATCTCGGACGTGGCCTGATGGGTTCGACCCTCGTGAATCTCCGCGCGGTGAAACATCGCTTCCAGGCTGTGCAGTTGCCCGACCTGCAGCGGGAACCCGAACGCGGCGACGGATGGGTCCGCTTCGTTCAGACGTGCGGGGGGCGGACCGGGGTACCGGCGCCTCGCCGTGTCCGTCGTAGGCCGTTCATACAGTGGCAGGCGCCACTGGTCTGGACGACGCTGTCGCTGACGCTGCACGCGGACGGCCGCGCAGAACATGCCCTCATCGGAGCGAGCCGGTTCCCTCGGCACTGGGTCTACGGGAGCGACAACGCTTTGACGCACAAGTCCGGCCTCACGGACTTCAAGGACTGGTACCGCAAGTCGTTCGGCAAACACAGCCCCTGGGGCGACGAGGACTCGGACGCGCTGGTGGCGGCAGTTGAATCCGCACTCGAGACGTCGCTTTCCGCGCAGCTGATGCAGGGCGAGGGCAAACGGCGAATCGAACGTGTTGGCGCCGGCACCGTGCTCTTCGAAGAGGGAACACCCGGGACCGAGGTTCTCTTGATCCTCGACGGCATCGTCCGCGTCGAGCGAGGAGGAGAACGGCTCGCCGAATACGGCCCTGGTGCCCTTCTCGGCGAGCGTGCCCATCTTGAGGGAGGCATTCGTACCTCGAGCAACGTCGCCGTCACGCCGTGTCGGGTGGCGCTGTTCGAGGT
The DNA here is from genome assembly GCA_963725895.1 of uncultured Acidimicrobiaceae bacterium. Lineage (GTDB taxonomy): Bacteria > Actinomycetota > Acidimicrobiia > Acidimicrobiales > RAAP-2 > Bog-473. The sequence goes on from CAVSAJ010000001.1 coordinate 2,395,212, forward strand.
GGAGCTGATCGACCGCTCACACCTCGAGGAGCTTTCGGCGGGTCATCGCCGCGAGGATCACGCGCGAGACTGAGCCGTGCGCGTCAGTTTCTGTGGGACCCGCGGTTCGACACCCGCGGCCGGGCCTGAATACATCCGCTTCGGTGGCCACACCTCCTGCGTGGCGCTGTCCCACGACGAGCCGGGATCGTTGCGACCCGTGCTGCTCCTCGACGCCGGTACCGGGCTGCGACACCTCCCCGACCTCCTCGACGACGAACCCTTTCGTGGGACCGTGCTGCTGAGCCACCTTCATTGGGACCACGTCCAGGGACTCCCCTTCTTCCGAAGCGGCGACCGGACCGACGCCCGGGTGACGTTGCTGCTGCCGGCTGAGCGGGACCAACCGGATGCCGCGACTCTGCTGAGCCGGATGATGTCCCCGCCGTTCTTTCCGATCACACCGATGCAGCTGCGCGGCGACTGGTCGTTCGGGCTCCTTCCTGAGTCCGTCTTCGAGGCCGAAGGGTTCTCCGTCACCGCGCTGGACGTCCCGCACAAGGGTGGCCGCACCGTGGGCTTCAGGATCAGCGACGGCCGGACGTCGGTGGCGTACATCCCAGATCACCAGCCGACGGCGCTGGGTGCGGGACCCGACGGAATCGGCGAGTACCACCCGGCCGCCCTCGAGTTGGCCAGTGACGTCGACCTCTTGATCCACGACGCCCACTTGCGTGCCGAGGAGGTCGAGGCGGAGGGGTCGTTCGGCCACGCCGCGGCGGAGTACGCGGTCGCCCTGGGTGCACGGGCGGGCGCCCGCCGCGTCGTGCTGTTCCACCACCGGCCCGAGCGGGTGGACGCCGAGGTGGAGCGCACCCTCGAGCGGTTCGCCGACGGCCCGGTGCCCGTCGTCGCCGCCGAGGAAGGGCTCACGCTCTCGCCGTGACGAAATGGACGGAGCGGGTCGAGGGCGCCGCGCGAAACCGGCAGTCCCGACGATGAGTCTCGATGCGGTCGTCGTCGGCGCCGGTCCGAACGGCCTCGTGGCCGCACTCACCTTGGCCCGCGCCGGATTGTCGGTCGACGTCCTCGAGGCGGCGGACGAACCCGGCGGTGGGTGCCGGACGGCTGAGCTCACGCTGCCCGGCTTCCGTCACGACGTCTGTTCCGCGGTGCATCCCCTCCTCTTGGCCTCGCCCGCCTTCGGTGATCTCGACCTGGAGGCGCGTGATGTACGGCTCCTCACGCCAACTGTTGCCTTCGCCCACCCGCTCGACGGCGGGCGTGCCGTCTGCGTGGATCACAGCGTCGAGGATGCCGCGGCCGCGTTGGGTTCTGACGGCCCCGCCTACACGCGCACCTTCGGCCCGCTCGTGCGCAACGTCGACAAGATCCTGCCCGCCTTCTTGGGCTCGATGCGCTCCGTACCCGCCCATCCCCTCGCCGCCGCCGGCTTCGCCCTCCGCGGTCTCGGCTCGGCCCGGCACATGGCGCGGCGGTTTGACACCGAGGAGGCGCGCGCGCTCGTGGCAGGCACCGCCGCCCATTCGATGCTGCCCCTCACGGCGCCGTTGTCCGGTGTGTTTCCCCGGCTCTTCACCGCGCTGGCGCACCGGTTCGGCTGGCCGGTCATAGAAGGCGGGACGGGCGCGCTCGTCACCGCGCTGGTCGCCGAACTCTCGGCGCGCGGCCTGCGCATCGAGACGGGCCGGCTGGTGAAGCGGCTCGATGAGCTCCCACCCGCCCGGGTGGTCGTCCTCGACGTGACGCCGCGCCAGCTCGTCGAGATGGGGGGGACGCCGTCCCGCGGCGCTACGGGGACGCCTTGGCCCGCTACCGCTACGGCCCGGGCGTGTGCAAGGTGGACTGGGCCCTCCGTGGCCCCGTCCCCTGGTCGGCCGAGGGATGCCGCGACGCGGCAACGATCCACGTGGGCGGGACCTTCGAGGAGATCGCGGCGGGCGAGGCTGCGGTGAGCGCGGGTCGCCATCCGGACCGCCCCTATTGCCTGGTGACGCAGCCCTGTGTGGTGGACTCGACCCGGGCGCCTGCGGGTCATCACACGCTGTGGGCCTACTGCCACGTGCCCAACGGGTCGACGGTTGACATGACCGAGCGGATCGAGGCGCAGATCGAGCGCTTTGCACCCGGCTTCCGGGACCTCGTGCTGGCGCGGTCGACCTTCACCGCTGCCCAGGAGGAAGAGCACAACCCGAGCTATGTGGGCGGCGACATCAACGCGGGCGCGGCCACCCTGCGCCAGATGATCTTCCGCCCGTCGGTGCAGTGGAACCCCTACCGCACCGCGCTCAGCGGGGTCTATCTCTGCTCGGCGTCGACACCGCCGGGCGGGGGCGTGCACGGCATGTGCGGGTTGGGGGCGGCGCGCGCGGCACTGAAGGACCTCGGGCTCCGCACGGCCCGCACCGACTGATGAGCGAAGCCGTCGCCTACGGCTGGTACAGGCTCCGGGCGACGCGTCGAACGGAGGCGTCGTACCTGCTGACGGTGGTCCTGCTGGTCGGGGCGCTCGGCGGGCTGTCAATGGGGGCCATCGCCGCCGCCCGCAGCACGGAATCGTCGTTCTCCGACTATGTCGCCGCCTCGCACGTGCCGCAGCTCTACGTCCTCGATGGCGTCATCAATCCGGGCATCGGCCTCGACTCGGCGTACAACCCCAGGCTCCTCGCGACGTTGTCGCACCTGCCACACGTGGTGCGGGTGGCGAGCACCGTCGAGCTCAACATGGGCCCGATCTCGACCACGAACCACCCGTTGCCGACGTCCTCCATTGCAGCCGAGGCCAGCGTCGGCGGGCTCGACTACACCGAGGACCCGTTTACCGTCACCGAGGGGCAGCCCCCCGACCCTCACAACGCCAACGAGTTCGGCATCGACGCCGCCGCCGCCAAGGCCCTCGGCTACCACCTTGGCCAGAGGGTCCGCATGGGCTGGCTGACCAACGCCCAGACGACGTCGGGCAACTCCCCGGCGAACGCCGTGATCCCTCCCGGCCAGCGAGCGACGGTGAAATTGGTCGGCATCGGCGGCGGCCAGGCCACCACGCTCTTCCAGGATCAGGACGCGGCGAACAGCAACTCCAACATGCTGTTCACGCCCGCGCTCACCAACAAGCTGCTCGAGTGCTGTAGCAACGACATGCTGAGCGCGCTGACGCTGCACGACGGGAACCGCTACCTCCAGGCCGTCGAGCAAGAAGTCAAGCGCGTGCTCCCTGCCGGCCTGCCGTTCGTCTACGTGGAGTCACAGAGCATCCTTGCCACCGCCGATGCCACGCTGCGCCCCGAGGCGATCGCGCTCGCCGTGTTCGGCGGCATCGCCGGCGTCGCTGCCCTCCTCATCTGTGGGCAGGTCGTCAGCCGGCGCATCCGCCTCAAGTCGAACGAACTCGATGTGGTCCGTGCCCTCGGGGCGGACCCGTCCATGACCCTCTACGACTGCTCGCTCGGCACCATCGGAGCGGTCGTGGCCGGGTGTGGCCTCGCGATCGTGGTGGCTCTTGCGCTGTCGCCGCTCGCTCCACTCGGCCCGGTGCGGCCATACCTCGCCGTCGATGTGCACCCCGATTGGACAGTGCTCGCCCTGGGGGCGGCCACGCTCATGATCGCAGTCGGTCTTCTGGCCGTTGTCACATCGTTGCGAGCGCGCCCCGGTTCAGGCCGCGAACGCGAGACGCGGGTGCCGTCATCGCGGGTCACCACTGCGGCCACGCGGGCAGGACTGCCACCCGCGACGGTCGCCGGTGTCCGCTTCGCCCTCGAGCCGGGTGTCGGCCGCAGCGCCGTCCCGGTGCGCTCGGCCATTCTCGGCGCGATCCTCGCCGTCACCGTGGTCGTGGCGACCGTCACGTTCGGCTCGAGTCTCAACACGCTCGTGTCGCATCCCGCGCTGTACGGCTGGAACTTCACCTACGACATGGACGGCGGAGGGGGGCTGGGTGATGTCCCCGGGCACGCAGCCGCCACCCTGCTGGACGCCGACCCGCTCGTCGAGGGCTGGACGGGCGTGTACTTCTCGACGCTGCAACTTGACGACGTGAACGTGCCCGTGATGGGTACATCGCCGGGGGCCGCGGTCGCACCGCCACTGCTGAGTGGTCGCGCGCTCGAGTCTGCGCACGAGGTGGTCCTGGGCGCCGCCACGCTCCGTCAGCTGCACAAGCACGTCGGCGACAGCGTCGTCGTCCGGGCCATCCACGGTGCCCCACACACCCTGACCATCGTCGGCACGGCCACGCTCCCCCCTATCGGGGTGGCCGGGTCGTCCCATCTCGAGATGGGCACGGGTGCGGTCCTCGACTACCACCTCATCCCCCCGGCTGACCGTGACCTCTTCGAGGTCACGCCGGGGCCCAACGCGATCTTGGTGAGGACGAAGGGGGGCGAGAGCCCCGAGGCCCTGCGTTCCATGCAAGCCATCGCCACGAAGCTCGACATCGCCATCAACGGTGGCTCGGTGCTCCCGGTGCAGCGCCCCGCCCAGATCCTCAACTACGGGTCGCTGGGCACGACGCCCGTGCTCCTCGGGATCGCGCTGGCGGCCGGCGCGGCGGTGGCCCTGGCCATCACGCTCGTCACCTCGGTGCGACGGCGTCGGCGTGACCTCGCGATCCTCAAGACCCTCGGGTTCACCCGTCGCCAGCTCGCCTGGGCCATCGCCGTGCAGGCCAGCGTCTCCGCCGTCATCGGGTGTGCCGTCGGCATCCCACTCGGCATCGCCCTCGGGCGCGGACTGTGGGACCTCTTCGCGGGCGAGATCGACGCCGTCGTCTATCCGACCGTGCCGGCTGGGACCGTTACCGTCATCGGGCTGCTGGCTGTCGTGCTCGCGATCGTCGTCGCCACGCTGCCGGGCCGTCTGGCGGCCCGGACGCGGACATCCCAGCTGCTGCGGGTCGAATAGCGCGTCGGCCGTCCGCTTTCACAGCGTCAGGCCGGCCGACACACCGGCCGATGATCAGTCGGCGAACCTGGTGACCAGCTCCGCCCCGACGCGACGCACCGTGTCCGGTGTGCCCGTCGGGACGTTGAAGATGAAGTAGTCGACACCCGCGGCCGCCAGCTCCTCGACCTGAGCCGCCAGCTCGTCCGGCGTCCCGACGTTCGATCCCGTCGGCTCCTCGCCTGTGACCTGGCGCAAGAAGTCCTTCACCTCTGCTGTCTCTTGCGCGCTGGCGGTGAGGACGAGAGTGGCGAGCCGGCTGAGCGTCACCTCGGAGGGGTCGCGCCCCACCGCCTTGCAATGGCCGCGCAGCACGTCGGCTTTGTGGGCCACCGTGGCCACGTCGCCGACGATGTTCGCCATGTCGGCGTAGCGCGCCACGAGCTGCAGGGTGCGCCTCTCCCCCCTCCACCGACGAGGATGGGAGGCCCGCCCGGCTGGATCGGCCGTGGCACGTTCCGTGCCTCGTCGATCCGGTAGTAGCGGCCGTCGAAGCTCGGTGCCTCTTCGTGGAACATCGCCCGGCAGATCTGCAGCGCCTCCTCCAGGCGGTCGAGCCGCTCCGGCGCGGGCGGGAAGTCGAAGCCCAACCCTTCGTGCTCCACGTCGTACCAGGCGGCACCCAGCCCGAGGACGGCGCGCCCGCCGCTGATGACGTCGAGCGTGGTGACGATCTTGGCCAGATGGGCCGGGTTGCGATACGTGACGCCGGTCACCAACGCGCCCAGTCGGACCCGCGAGGTCCGTGCCGCCAGCGCGCCGAGGAGCGTGTAGGAGTCGAGCATCGGCGCATCCGGGCCACCCATGGGTGGCAGTTGGTAGAAGTGGTCCATCACCCACACCGAGTCGAACCCGGTGTCTTCGGCCGCGGCCGCCATGGCCACGACCTCGTCAAAGATGCCGGCGGGGGCGGCGGCGGCGGTGAAGTTGGGGATCTGGAGTCCGAAGCGCATGTGCGAAACCTAGTGGGACGTCCTGCGTGCCATGCCGGCCGTCACCACCCGGTCCGGCGGCGGAGCCAGTCGAGCGCCACGGCACCCTGGGCGGCCTGGAAGCTGCGCAGCGTCGGGAGCCCCGGAGGCGCCGGCTCGAGGGAGCGCGACACGAAGAAGCCGGCGATCGCTGCCAGGAGGACCGACACCGCCTCCGCGTCGAGCTCGAGCTCGCGCTCGCGCTCGTAGTGGGACACGAGCTCCTCGGGGCCGGGTCCGCCCTCGAGGACGACCGAGGGGGCCCAGCCGACGACGTCGAAGGCCGGGTTGCCGACGGCGCCGTGGGGCCAGTCCACGAAGACCACGTCGTCGCCTGTGACGAGCACGTTGTCCGCGCGCACGTCGCCGTGGACGAGTGTCGAGCCCGCACAGGCCTCGGGCCAGCCCGATTCGAGCTCAGCCAAGCGGTCAACATGGCGCCTCGCCCACGCGTCGAGCCCGGGGCGCCCACCGACCGCGGCCAGGCTCCCCCACCCGCCGAACAGTCGCCGGGCGTAGACGGCCAGCGACTCGAGCTCGGGTGCCGGGCTCGGCGTCAACGCGGCGTGCATCGCCGCGAGGCCGGCCACGACCGCTTCGAACTCGACAGGGTCCCAGGGATGGCGCGGCGGCCGGCCCTCGACCACCTCGAACGCCAGCGCGACCCACGCTCCGTCGTCGTAGGTGTCGACGAGGCGCGGGAAGGGGCCGACCGCTGGCAGCGCTGCGGAGATCACGGCCTCGCGCCGGTGCATCGACGGGGACTCAGGGTTCAGCTCCGTTCCCACCGCCTTCACGAAGACAGAGCGTGTCGGCCCGCGCAGGATGGTGGTCGCGCCCGGTGAGAACCCGCCGGTGAGGTCGCGCACCGCCTCCGCGGGCGCGCCGCCGAGACCCGCGGCCCACGACTGCACGACCTCGGGCACCTGGGCCCAGGGCAGGTGGACGCCGGCCGCCGGTCCGCTGCGTTCGGTCACGTCGCGGCGGCCCCCGCGGCAGCCAGTGCCTCGTTGATGGACTCGACGAGCCGGCGGGCCGACTCGGCGCTCAGCTCGACCGCCACGCGGGCACTCGGGCCCTTGGCCGGGTCGATGAAGTCGATGTTGAGCGTGTGGTCGAAGGGCGCGTGGAAGGGGTGGTCGAAGTAGACCTGCGCGGTCGTGACGCCGAACCAGCCCTGCGCGCCCTTGGCGCTGCCGGCGACGTCGGTGGCGACGGTGAGGTAGGAACACATGGTCAGCCTCCTGCCAGGTAGCGGCCGTACCAGTCGAAGATTCGCTGCCAGCCGTCCACCGCGGCTTCGGGCCGGTACGCCGGCCGGTCCACCGAGAAGAAGGCGTGGCCCGCGCCCTCGTAGCGGTGGAACTCGTACATCTTCCCTGCCTCCTTCAGCGCGCGTTCGAGCTCGTCCACCTGCTCGGGGTTGGGGAACTGGTCGTCGTTGCCGAAGAGGCCCAGCAGCGGACAGCCGAGCTGCGGCGTGCGATCGACCAACGGCGTGACCTTGAGGGGGAAGCCATCGGGTACGGTGCCGACGACGAAGGCCCCGTAGCAGTCGACGGCCGCGTCGACCGGCACGCTCACCGCGGTGAGGAAGGCGTGGCGGCCGCCCGAGCAATACCCGATCACGCCCACCTTGCCGTTCGCACTCGGGAGTGCGCGCAGCGCCTCGACCGCGACGCCGGCGTCGCCAACGAACTGCTCGTCGGGGACGCCCCCCGCCTCGCGGGTCGCGGCCGCAGCGTCGTCGGTGTCGACATCGAGTCCCAGGCGGGCGTAGAGGTTGGGGCAGATCGCGTTGTAGCCCTCGGCCGCGAAGCGCCGGGTGATCTCCTTGGTGCTCCAGTCCCACCCCGGCAGGTGATGGATGACCAGCACGCCGGGGAACGGTCCAGCTCCCGCGGGCAGGGCTTGATACGCGTTGATCTGGGCACCGTCGCGGCCGGTGAGCATGACGTTGCCGGCGGTGAGTGCTTCTTCGGGTGGTGCAGGCACGGCGGCCTCCTTTTCTGCGTCTCTGCGCGTCCCGTCGGTCGTCTTGTCGGGCTCGTCGAGCGGAGTGGTCGGATACGGCGCCGCCAACTTACGGCGCGCCGCCGGTGCTTGCCGCCGCGGCAACCGGCATGATTGGCCCGTGCGCCACGCTCCTTCGCCACGGGTCCCACTCGTGGTGGTCGTCGTGGCGTCGGTGCTCTTCTGCGGCGGGCTGCTCTTCTGTGGCGGGCTCCTCTTCTGCGCCGCGCCGATCGCAACCGCTCGAGCCGGGGCGGCACTCGCCGCCGGCTCGGAGCCAGCCCCAGGCGTGCGCACCGTCCTCGGCCCGGCGGTGCTGAGCTCGCCCGCAGGGCTCGCGCTCGATGCGGCCGGCGACCTCTTCGTCGCCGACAGCGGCCACTGCCGCGTGGTCGTCGTGCCGGCCACGGCCGGTGTGCACTACGGGGTGCGCCTGCGGCCCGGACGCCCCTCCGTCGTCGCCGGCGGCAGCTGCACGGCCGCGGGAGGCATCGGCCACCCGAGCGGCGTGGCGGTCGACGCCCAGGGGGACCTCTACATCGCAGAGGCGACAGCCGAACGGGTGCAGGAGCTTCGGCCGGCCGGCCACGCGCCGCCCGTCACCGTGGCGGGCACGGGGCGGGCTGGGTTCAACGGAAATGGCCTCCCAGCACGCGCCAGCCAGCTCAGTGAGCCCACCTCCGTCGCCGTCGACCCCGCTGGCGACCTCTTCATCGCTGACACTGCCAACTGCCGCGTGCGCGTGCTGCCGGCCGGTGCCACGACGCTCTTCGGACAGCCGATGGCGCCCGGCCACCTCTACACCGTGGCCGGGACGGGCGTCTGCGGCACGACCGGCCAAGGTGGCCCCGCCGCCGCGGCGCAGTTGTGGAACCCCGTGGCCGTTGCGCTCGACGCGGACGGCGACCTCTTGGTGGCAGACAGCGGCGACCAGTCCGTGCTCCTCGCCGCGGCGCAGACCGGCTCCTTCTATGGCACTGCCGTCGCGGCGGGCGACATCGCCACCGTCGTCGGCGGCACCGGAAGCTACGGGCCCTACCTCGCCGACGGGCTGGCGGCGATCGGACCCACATCCGAGCTCAACGATCCACGCGGCCTCGCGATCGGCTCGAGCGGCGCCCTCTTCGTCACCGACGGCTTCATGCACGCCGTCCGGGTCGTGCCATCGACCAACGAGGCCTCTTTCTTCGGCCGCGCCATGACGGCCGGCCACCTCTACACCGCGGCCGGCGCCGTACCGGTGACCAGCCCCGCCGGCTTGGGCGACGGCACGCGCTGGGTGCTGACCCATCTCGACACCCCCACCGGGGTGGCGGTCTCGGCGTCGGGAACCCTCTACATCGCGGACGCGAGCCTCGACGAGGTGCGTGCCATCGGAGGAGGCGGCACATGAGCCGGTTCGGCCGCCGCACCTTCCTCGCGTCCTCGGCCGGTGTGGCCGCGGGCGCGGGCGGCGTTGGCGCGCTGGCGGCCGGAGTGACGGCGGGAGCCGACGCCGGCGCCGGAGCGACCGTGCGCACCGATCGCGCTCTCCGCGGGGCGGGTGTGCTCGCCGAAGCAGCCGGACCGCTGCGCGTCGACACGCTCAGCGTGAACGGCCTCACCGACCCGGTCGGCGTCGACCCCGACGGCGTCTCCTTCGCCTGGACGCTGCACGCGACGGGCCGGTCGGCGATGCAGACGGCCTACCAGGTCGTGGTGAGGCGCACTGACCCGTCGCATGCCGCGACGATATGGGACAGCGGGCCAGTCCTCTTGGCGCAGCAGGCGTTCGTGACCTATGGCGGGCCTCCTCTGGTCGCCGACGCGGCCTACGAGTGGACGGTGCGCGCCCGCGGCGCCTCGGCGCGGTGGGGCGCGACATCGACCCCGGCCCGCTTCAGCACCGGGTTGCGCGGCGGCGACTGGCAGGGCCAATGGTTGCGTCCCGCCGGTGATTCGGCGCAACCCGACCGCGTGACGTATCTGCGCACCGAGGTGACCCCGCCGGCCGGCACGCTGACACGTGCCACCGCCTACGTCTCGGCGGCGCACACCTACCGCCTGTTCGTCGACGGGAAGCCCGTCGACGCGTGGCCGAGCTTCTCCTATCCCGACGAGCAGTACGCGCGAGCCGTCGACCTCACCGGGGTGATGCAGCCCGGGCGGCCCAGTGCGCTGGGCGTGCTGCACCGCTGGTACGGGCCGGGCCAGGGCAGGCCCGCGTCGTCACCCGGGCTGCTCTTCCACCTCTCGCTGTGGTACGCCGACGGACGGCGCGTCGCCTACGGGTCCGACAGCTCGTGGCGAGAGCTCCCGGCGGAGTGGCTGCCTTCACCGCAACGCAACTCCGACGTGGGCGACTTCGTGGAATGGATCGACGGACGGGCTCAGCCACAGGGCTGGTCCGAGCCGGCGTACGACGACAGCACCTGGTCGGCCGTCACCGTGATCGGCCCGGCGGGCACCGCGCCGTTCACCGCGACCTACGCACAGCGAACGACCATCGACGAGACGCCGGTCCTGCCCGTGCGCCTGCACACCGTGCCCGGCGGCGCGGTCGTAGCCGACTTCGGCGCGGTCTACGCCGCTCGCGCCCGGGTCGAGTTCGCCCACGGCCAGGACGGCAACACGGTGTCGATGCGGGCGGGATACCTGCTCGACCCCGACGGGCAGGTCTCGACCTTGCACGGGACGCAGGAGACCAACCTCTCGTCGTCCTACATCATGCGGGACGGACCACAGACCTACGAGGCCTTCACCTACTTCGGCTTTCGCTACTTCCAGATCGACAACCCCGGAGAGGAACTCGGGCGGAACCAGATCGTGGCCATCGCACGGCACGCCGAGATGCCCGGGGTCCCGGCCGCGACGTTCTCGTCGAACAACCGCATGCTCAACGCGGTCTGGCGACTCACGACGCGCTCGTGCCTCTACTGCAGCCAGGAGCAGTTCGTCGACACCCCGACCCGGGAGAAGGGTCCGTTCACCTGGGACGAGGCGAACGAGTCCGAGGGCATCATGCGCGCTTTCGGCGATCAGAACATGAGCTGGCAGGGCCTGCGTGACGTGGCGCGCGGCCAGGCTCGCTACTGGCCCACCGGCCAGGTCAACGCCGTCTACCCCAACGGCGACGGCGCTCGCTTCTATGCAACCTCCACGGCGCGCTACCCCGAGTGGGTCTGGCGTTACTACCTCTCGACCGGCGACAAGACCACTGCGCTCGCCCACTACGCGTCCACCACCAAGGCGGCGGCCTGGTTGTGGTCGGCCCGTCAGCCCGCCAACGGGCTGCTCTACGGCCTGGGCGACATGAGCAACGGCGATCCCGTCTACGGCTACGACCTCTCCGTCGCCGCTGACACGGCCAGCAACGCGCTGGCGGTCAACGCCTTTCGCCGAGTGGCACAGCTTGCGACGTTGGCCGGCGACACGAGCGGCACGGCGCTGTGGAACGCGCGGGCGGCCCAGCTGGCCCTGGCCGTCAACTCGGTGCTGCGCCACCCGGACGGGACGTACGTCGACGGCGTCGACGCCAATGGCGCGCAAAGCTCGAGCCGGTCCCAGGAGGCCAACGCGCTCCCGCTCGCCTACGGCATCGTGCCGGCGGCCGACGTCGCAGCAGTCGCCTCCCACGTGACGAGCTTCGGCATCGACATCGGCCCCAACCACGGGCTCGAGTTGCTGCGGGCATTGGCGGCGGCCGACATGCCTGACTCAATTGTGCACACGCTGACGGACACCTCGATCCAAGGCTGGGCCCACATCATCGCGGCCGGCGGCACCTTCACGTGGGAGGTCTGGCGGCCGAGCGACCTCATCGGGGACTCCATGTCACACGGCTGGGGCTCGTCCGCGCTCGTCGCCATCCAGGAGTCACTCCTCGGGGTGTCGTTTCTGGAGCCGAATCCGGACGGCACCGTGCGCGTGTCCGTCGCGCCGCCGTCCTCGGGACTCTCGGAGGCGTCGGGGTCGGCGCCCACCGTGGCGGGCCCGGTTGCGCTGTCCTGGCGGCGGCGCGGCGGCGGCATCGCGCTCGAGCTGGACCTGCCGTCGAACGCGTCAGCCCTTGTGCGCCTGCCCACGACGAACCCCTCGAGCGTGCGCGAGGGCGGCGTACCGGCGGACCGGGCGCCGGGCGTGACGGTGTCCGCGGCCTCGGGCGGCCGCGCGCAGCTTGCGGTGGGAAGCGGAAGCTACCGGTTCACGACCTCGTGAGACCCAAGGGCTGTGGGATTCAGGCTGGCGAGGTCATGACCACGACGTCCACCGGCTCGTCGCGGCCACGAATCGCCACACGATCTGTGCGACCACCGGGGTGCTGTTCCTCGATCAGCGAGTAGAGCGGAGCAGCAAGCACGACCTCACCTGGCGACGCGTGGGCCTGAAGCCGAGCACCAACGTTCACGGCATCACCCAGCGCGGTGAAATCCAGCACGGTGCCCGATCCCACATTGCCCACGAAAGCGATGCCGGCGTTGGCAGCGACACCGATGGGTAGTTCCGTGACCTCCGACGCCAGTTCGAGAGCGGCGATGGCGGCCTTGCGTCGATAATCGGGTCCGGCAATACCCTGAATGAAGAGCCCCATCACCTCGTCGCCGATCAGCTTGTCCACGATGCCTTCATTGCGGATCAGCACATTCGTTGCCGTGCCATAGAACTCGTTCAGTCGTGCGGCGAAGCTCGTGGCGTCCGACCGCTCGCCGAGAGCGGTCGACGCGCGGACGTCGGCGAAGAGCACGCCGATGTCGATTTCGATGCCTCCGGTCGGCAGACGATCGAAGCAGAACTGACAGATGTTTGGATTCTTCCGGGAGGGTTTGTGTCCGAGGACGCCGACCATCTTGCCGCCCAGACCGCCGAAGGGGTTCAGACAGAGCTTGCAGCGTGGATCGTGCGGAAGCCGGCGAAAGATTCGTTGCGCGATCTTCAGGGGTTCGTGACCTTTGACGAGGAGATCCTCCCAATCGATCGGTTTCGCCACACCCGAACTATGGCTTGTCAACGCGGTGGCTGCCAGGGTGAAACCGTGACCCTTCTGTCATGACGAGCAGGTGGCACCGGCCGGAGGCGTGACGCCGCTGACCAGGTACGTCTGGACGTCGGCCCGCACGCAGGCGCTGTAGAAGTAGGCCACGTGATTCTGGCCCTCGACGGTGAGCAACGAGCTCCGGGCGAGCTCGTGCGAGACGTTCACCGCCCACGCATAGGGAGTGGCCGGGTCTTGCGTCGTGCCGACGAGCAGGATGGGCGGGGCGCCGGCGGCGCGCACCGGTCCGACCGTCCGGGTGGGCGGCACGGGCCACACTGCGCAGGACGCTTCGCCCCACGCGAGCAAGGGACCGAAGACCGGTGCCGAAGCCTGAAGCGTGTCGGCCAGCGAGGAGTAGGCGGTGAGGTTGTGGCTGACCGGATGGTCGAGGCAGTCGATGGCGACGGCAGCGAGGGCCCCGTTGGACGAGCCGTTCTGGTTGTAGTGGGTCGACATGGACGAAGCCGCCGAACCGTTGCCAGCGGCGTCCGACGCGAGCGTGTCGGCCAACTGTGGCCAGTCATTGCGCGAGTAGAGCCCGTCGAGCAACGCGTCGTAGAGGTCACCTGCCCCTACTGACTGGCCTCCGCCGGCGGGTACGGGTTTCGTCGTGCTGGCCTCGATCTGGTCGAGTAGCGCTGTCGTCGGGTCGCCGGTCGGGCGCCACGGACACGACGACGTGCCCGCGCACCAGGTGAAGAACGACTGCAGCGCGGCCTCGAAGCCCGCGGCCTGCTGTTCGGTCATCTGGGTGAAGGACAACGCAGGGTCGATGACTCCGTCGAGCACCATGGCCCGGACGTGGGTCGGGAAGAGCTGGGCATAGGTGAGCCCGAGGAGTGTGCCGTATGACTGCCCCATGTAGGTGAGGCCGGCGTCGCCGAGCGCCCGACGGAGCAGATCCATGTCCCGCGCCACCTCGACCGTGCCGACAAAGGGCAGCAGGGTGGGAACCGTCTTCTCGCAGTCTGCTGCGAATTGCTTCAAGGATCTGATCGTTGCGTCGACCTGGCCCGGCGTCGTCGGCACCGGGTCTGACGGGCTGGCCGGCTGCCCCGCTGTCTGGTCGCACTCGACCGGATCGCTGCGCTCGACGCCCCGGGGATCGAACATGACGATGTCGAAGTCGTCGAGCAGCTCCGGCGTCAGCGAGTCGAGCTCGTTCGTCATGTCGTCGATGCCGGAGACGCCGGGCCCGCCTGGGTCGATGACGAGGGAGCCGATGCGCGCCGCCGGGTCTTCTGCGGGGTGCCGCGCCACCGCGATGGGGAGGGTAGGACCTCGGACGTGCGCGTAGTCGAGGGGGACGACGAGTGTGCCGCACTGGAGATCCCCCATGCACGGCGTCCAAGAGATCGGCGTGAGCGGCGGTCGTGTCGTCGATGAAGTCGTCGTGGACACCGCATGCGGGTGCGAGTGGGGCGCCGACAGGGCCGAGCGTGCGGACTGTGCGGACTGCTGCGCAGGCGAAGACGGGGTATCCGCGCAGCACGAGAGGACGGTTGCGCTCGCTACGACTCCGCCGATGTACACGCCGAACCTCGAATACCACTTCGCCACCGAGGAAAGCGTCGCGCGTCGGGTTTCAGAACACCCAGCACCCCTGCTCGACCGCTCCACGGGGACGGGAAAGGAAACGGCGTCTGGTGCCTGGCGACTCGGACATGGATCCGAGGTTGGGGTCCGGGGAAGGCCGGCGCGTCCGCGCGGGCCGAATACGAACGCCGAAAGGAGCGTGACGACGCGCGGCGGCGGCTCCGCTTCGGGCGGCTGGCGCCTCTCGCGAGAGTCCTGGCCGGGCCGAAGGCGGCGTCGTGGTCACGCGTCCGAGCGCGCTCGGCTCCGCACTCCGCGCAAAGGGTCCCGTATCCGCCGCGGACCGAGAAGCCGTCGCCGCGCGGGTCGCCCATGCCTTTCCTCCGTACCGGCGGTGAAGGGACCGGGCCAGGCACCCGACCTCCACCTCCGCCAAGGTCCTCACGCTCGTGAAAGACCTGGCCCCCAGAGCGTCTTCGGGTTTCCCCGGCATTGTCTCTGAATGGGGATGCGCCTACCGTTCGGGGAGACCAGCACGACCAGGAAGGCTCGGCCACGAGCGACATGTCCGACACCGCGAGAGGTTGTCGTGCATCTGACACACTACGTCGGGTGGACGCTCTCGACCGATCTGGCCAGTGCCGACGAGAGCATCATCGGTCGCCGCGAGCGCGCAGCAGGCGACGTGGACGCGGGGCGCCGCACGTGAGGCTGCAGTGGCGCTGATCGAGATCGACGAGGCCGCAGCAGGCGTGCGCGTCATGACCTTCAACCGGCCGGAGGTGCGCAACGCGTTCAACACCGCCATGTACCTGGAGCTCACTGCCGCGCTGCGTGCCGCGGATACAGACGAGGTGGTCGGCGCAGTCGTGCTGACCGGGAGTGACGGCGCGTTCACCTCCGGTGCGGACCTGGCCGAGATGGCGGCGATCGCGACCGGCACCAAGGTCGAGGGATCCGGCCGGGGCTTCCAGGGCCTGCTCGACTGCCTCGGCGACATCTCCGTACCCCTGCTCGCGGCGGTCAACGGTGTAGCCGTCGGCCTCGGCTTCACCATGCTGGCCCACTGCGACCTCGTCCTCGTGGCGCGCGATGCCCGTCTGCGCGTCCCGTTCTCGGAGCTCGGCGTGCCACCCGAGGCGGCCAGCAGCCTCCTCTTTCCGGCCGTAATGGGGTGGCAACGTGCCGCCCGCGTGCTGCTCACGTCGGACTGGGTGGGGGCCGAGGAGCTCGTCGAGCTCGGGTTGGCCGTGGGTGTGTGCGAGCCGGACACGGTGCGCGAGCAGACCGTGGCGCTCGCGGCGCGCATCGCCGCGTTCTCTCGTCCGTCGACTCGAGCCATCACCTCGCTCATGCGGGCGGCACGGCGCGACGCGGTGCGCGAGGCCAACCTGCGCGAGCAGCGCGCCTTTGCCACGGTGCTGTCCGGCGCGGCGCAGAGCGGGACATTGGCGGACTTCGTGGCCAAGACGCCGCCGGCCTAACCGTGCGGCTCGGCATCACGGCAGCGCTCACCGACCGCGACCTGGCACCCGCGGCACTCGCCATCGCCGTCGAGCAACGGGGCTTCGACTCACTGTGGTTCCCCGAGCACACCCACCTCCCCCTGCGCGAAGAGCTCCCACCCGCGCTGGTCGAGGGGATCCGCCTCGACGACTACAAGCGCTGCCTCGACCCGCTGGTCGCGCTGGCCACGGCGGCGGCCGTCACGACCAGCATCGGCCTGGGCACGGGGATCCTGCTCGCGGCGCAGCACGATGCGATTCTCCTGGCCAAGGAAGTCGCGACCTTGGACCACCTGAGCGGTGGCCGGGTCACGCTCGGTGTCGGGTACGGCTGGAACCGGGCCGAGGCGGAAGACCACGGCGTCGACTTCGCACGACGACGCGCCGTCGTCGCCGAGCACCTCGCGGCGATGGAGGCACTCTGGTCCTGCGACGAAGCGGAGTTCCACGGTGAGTTCGTGGACTTCGGTCCCACCTGGTCCTGGCCCAAGCCCGTCCAGCAACCGCGCGTGCGCACCCTGATCGGCGGGGGCAGCGGTGACGCCGTGCTGACCGCGGCAGCCGCGGTCGACGGATGGATCCCGATCGGGGGCAGCGGCCTCGGCACCGCGCTGCCGCGCCTGCATGCACTGGCCGAGCAGGCCGGCCGCGACCCGGCCACACTCAGCGTGGTGCCGTTCGGCAGCATCGCCGAGAGGGGCAAGCTCGAGCACTTCGCCCGCCTCGGCGTCTCCGAGGTGGTGCTGCGCATCCGCGCCGGCGACGAGCGCTCCGTCGGGGACCAGCTCGAGGCCCTTGCCCCGCTCGTCCCGTTCGCGGCCACACTGGAGCAACCATGACCGATCTCATCGAAAACGCCACCCCGCGGCTCGGGAGCACCACGCCCCTGCCCCGGATCATCAGCGTCGACGACCACCTCGTCGAGCCGCCCCACCTGTGGGACACCTGGCTCCCCGCCCGCTTCCGCGACCGCGGGCCCAAGGCCGAGCGCCGCGGCATCGGAGAGATGGAACACATCGGGGGCGGCACCTATCGACAGACATTCGACCCCGACGGGCCCCAGGCGGACTGCTGGGTCTACGAGGACCTCGTCTACATCAACAAGCGCCACGTCGCAGCCGCCGGCTTCGATCGGGACGACATGACGATGTCGCCGATCACCTACGACGAGATGCGGCCAGGGTGTTACGAACCCAAGGCCCGCATCGCCGACAACGAGGCCAACTGGGTCGAGGGATCGCTGTGCTTTCCCACCTTTCCGCGCTTCTGCGGCCAGACCTTCCTCGAGGCCAAGGACAAGGAGCTCGCCGAGGCCTGTGTCGTCGCCTACAACGACTTCATGGTCGAGGAGTGGTGCGGTGACAGCGGCGGAAGGCTCATTCCGCTGTGCATCATCCCGCTCTGGGATGTCGAAAAGGCCGCCGGCGAGGTACGCCGCAACGCTGCCCGTGGCGTGCGCGGCGTCTGCTTCAGCGAGATCCCACCGCACCTCGGGCTGCCGAGCATCCACGGCGGATATTGGGATCCGTTCTTCGCCGCCTGCGAGGAGACCGGCACCGTGGTGTGCATGCACATCGGGTCGTCATCGAGGATGCCGGCGACGTCGGCCGACGCGCCCGTCGCCGTCGCAGCGACCCTCAGCTTCGGCAACGCGATGTCGTCGCTGACCGACTTCCTCTTCTCCGGCGTGCTCGTCCGGTTCCCCCGTCTCGTCTTGGCCTACTCGGAAGGGCAGATTGGCTGGCTCCCCTACATCCTCGAGCGCTCCGACGACGTCTGGCGCGAGCACCGCGCCTGGGGCGGCGTGAAGGACATCGTGCCCGAGCCCCCGTCGACCTATTTCCACCGCCAGGTCTACGGCTGTTTCTTCCGAGACCAGCATGGCCTCGACTCACTCGGGGTCATCGGCGCGGATCGGATCACGTTCGAGACCGACTACCCCCACACCGACTCCACCTGGCCCGACACCAAGGCGGTCGCCGAGCAGATGGTGCGGGACCTCTCCGATGACGACGTCTACCGCATCATGCGGGGCAACGCGATCACCATGCTCGACCTCGACATCACGTGAAGCTTGGCGATGTCGTCAATCCCGACGCGGCGCGCTGGGGCAAGCCCCTCGAAGGCATCCGGGTCCTCTCCCTCGAACAGATGCAGGCACTGCCCTTCGCGACGCAGCTGCTCGGACGCCTCGGCGCGGACGTGGTCAAGGTCGAGGCCCCGGGTACGGGCGACCTCGGGCGCAGCGCCATGCCCGCCATGGCCGACCCCGAGGGCCGTCTCGTGGGAGCCACCTTCATGCGCAACAACCTGTCGAAGCAATCGGTCGTCATCGACCTGAAGACACCGGCGGGAAGAGCACTCGTGCTGCGTCTCGCGCCCCGCTTCGACGTCGTGGCCGAGAACTTCCGTGCCGGCGCGGCCGAGCGGCTCAAGCTCGCCTACGACGACCTGGTCGCCGCCCATCCGAGCGTGGTGTACCTCTCGATCTCGGGCTTCGGCCGCCCGGTGCACCCCGGCGCCGACCCCTCGCCCTACGACGGCTGGCCCGCGCTGGCCTCCATCGTCGAGGCGATGAGCGGGGCCTACGAATTCAAGCGGCCGGAGGGCCAGCCGCCCATCGGCTCTCCCATGGGCGGCCTCGGCGACATCGCCACCGCGCTGTTCGCGGTGATCGGCACGCTCGCCGCCCTGCGCCAGCGCGACCGAACGGGACGGCCCCAGCGGGTCGACGTCGCCATGCTCGACGCGATGGTGGCGATGCTCGACGTGGTGCCCAACTTCTGGTCCATGGGTATGCCCATGGGGACGCCGTGGCCGGGCATACTCCACGGCTTCCGCGCCGCCGACGGCTGGTTCATGCTCCAGGTCCTCCGCCCGCACCAGTGGCCGGACCTAGCCCGGGCGATCGGGCGGCCCGACTGGGCCGACGACCCGCGCTTCGAGAGCCCCCAGGGCTGGCTCGATCACCTGGAATCCGACATCCGCCCGGCCATCGAGTCGTGGGCGAGCACCCGCAGCCGGCGCGCTGCCTGCGATGCGCTCAACGCGGCCGGCCTGGTGGCCGGTCCGGTGGCCACCGATGCCGACGTCGTGGCCGATCCCCACCTCGCCGTCCGCCACATGCTCGTCGAGCACCCGCGCACCGACGACGTCGATGCACCCGTCCTCATTCCGGGCCTGCCGGTCAAGTTCGCCGACGTCGCCGAGGGACCCGAGACACGCGTCCCGTGGCTCGGCGAGCACACCGATGCGGTGCTCGGCGCCGAGCTCGGCCTCGGCGCGGACGAGCTGGCCTCCCTGCGCGAGGAGGGGATCATCGCTTAGTCAGCGCGGGAGCGCCACGAAGGCCACGACATAGGCGAACAGAGCCGCGCCCACCAGCGTGCACGCATGGAACACCTCGTGGAAGCCGAACACCCGCGGCCAGGGGTCGGGCCACTTGCGCGCGTAGACCAGCGCACCCACCGTGTACACCGCACCGGCGGCGAGGGTCAGTCCGAACCCGAGCCACCCGAGGCCGCGCACGAGCTGGGGAACCACCACGATCGGGCACCAACCAACGATCACGTAGGGCAGCGCGACGACCCACTGGGGCGCATCGAGCCACACCTGCCGCAGCGCGATGCCGGCCGCCGCACCGCTCCAGGCGAGCGTGAGCAGCAGCACCTCGGCCCAGCCGTTCAGCGCGAGCACGGCAACCGCCGTGGTGGTGCCCGCGATGCCGACGAAGATCGCGCTGTGGTCAGCTCGCCGCATGCGTCGCCATGCCGGCGCCGACCAGCGCACACGGTGAAACGCGGCACTCGTCCCGAACATCGCGAGCATGCCGGCGACATAGACCGCCAGTGCCGTCCGGGCGGCACCGTCGGGGCCCGCCGCGATCAGGAAGGGTCCGCCGATCAGCCAGCCCACGAACGCGCCCACATGGAGCCAACCCCGTAGGAGCGGGCGTGGTCCATGTCCGCCCACCCGCTCGTCGGCGCCCACCTCCCGTTCACCCGAGGTGACCGCGCTCACGGCCCCGCCTCCGGCTCGAGTCGGTCGGCCAGCTCCACCTCACGGCGCGAGATCCCGAGCAGGTAGAGGATGGCGTCGAGGTAGGGCACGCTCAACGCGGTGTCGGCCGCCTGCCGGACGACAGGCTTGGCGTTGAACGCGATCCCAAGCCCGGCCGCGGCCAGCATGTCGATGTCGTTGGCGCCGTCGCCGACCGCGATGGTCCGCGCCAACGGCACGCCCGCGGCAGCGGCAAAGCGCACGAGTGCGTCGGCCTTGCCCGCCCGGTCCACAATCGGCCCCTCCAGCTCGCCGGTCACAAAACCGTTCTCGAGCACGAGGACGTTCGCCGCCAGGTGGTCGATGCCCAGGTCGTGCACGAGCGGCTCGATCACCTGCGTGAACCCCCCGCTCACCACAGCCAACTCGTAGCCCAAGCGCTTGAGCGTCCGCACCAGCGTGCGTGCGCCGGGCGCGAGCACGATGCCGCCGCGCACGGCCTCGAGGTCGGCCTCCTTCAGACCGGCCAATAGCCGCACCCGTTGGCGCAGCGCGTCCACGAAGTCGAGCTCGCCCGCCATGGCGGCCGCGGTCACGGCCGCCACTTCGGGGCCGCAGCCGCAGCGCTCGGCGAGCAGGTCCACCACCTCGGCCTGGAGCAGCGTCGAGTCGGCGTCCATGACGATGAGGTGCTTGGCCCGGCGGTGCAGCCCGGACGGTTGCACCGAGACATCGACCTCGAGCCGCGCCGCCTCTTGGGCCAGGCCTCGCCGCAGAAGATCGAGGTTGGCACCGGTCACGGAGAGCTCGTAGCTGTGCACCGGGTATGAGGACAGCCGGACGATCCGCTCGATGTTGCCCCCGCAGCGCGTCACACAGCCCGACACGCCCTCGAGCGTGGTCGCATCGACCACGGGTGCGAGCAGCGTCACCAAGTGCCGCTCGGCCGGCTCGTCGCTCGCCGACTCGCACAACACGTCGACGGCAACCTCGACCCCCGCGTCGGCCAGTGCCTCGCGCAACGCAGCGCGTAGCGTCGCAACCTCGGTCGCCTCGTGTGGCCCCACCTCGACCTCCGCGCAGAGCAGGAGCCGGCCGTGCACGCGGATCTGCTCGACGTCGTCAACCGCGACATCCCGCGCCGCGAGCGCGGAGAAGAGCCGTTGGGCGATGCCGGGGGCGTCCCGGCCCCGCACCGTCACCAAGAGGGTTGACGGTGCGATGTCGGGCGAGGTCACGACAGCTTTGCGTCCTTCTCGGCCACCCAGCCGGCACCCTCCACCCAGCGTCGCACGACGCGGGCCGGCACTCCCGCGACCACGCAACGGTTCGGGATCTCGCCGCGCACCACCGCCCCGGCCGCCACGACGACGTGCTCGCCGATCTGCGCACCCGGAAGGATGATCGCGTTGGCCCCCAGCCAGCTGCCTGAACCGATCCGCACGGGTGCCTCGGTGGGCCACTGACGCCCGATGGGCTCGACCGGATCGAGATACGTGTGGTTCTGGTCCGTGATGTAGACGTACGGCCCGGTCTGGATGTCGTCGCCGATGATGATCTCCCAGTGCCCCACGATGTGCGAACCCCGTCCGATCAGGCAACGGCTCCCGATGGAGACGACGGGGTCGGTCGGCATCTCCTGACCCGGCGCCATGCCGGCCGAGATCGACGCGTAGGGGCCGACGATGGTCTCCGACCCGATGTGCACGAGGTGCTCGTTGAAGACCGCCCCTTGGGGGAACAACAGGCACGACCCCGGCCCCATGTACCCGAAGCGCTGCCCCCGCGGATCGGCCGGCCCGATCGCGCCGAGCTCGGCTGCCCCCTCCCACGCCGCGTGGACGAGCCACGACAAGGGCCGGCGCAGCACCGGGGGGAGGGACCTCGCCCAACTCACGCCGGAATGGTAGGTGGTTCCGAGCGGGGCTCGTGACGGGGCCCGACACCTGGTCACGTTGAACCCGCTGGGTACACTTGGGCTGTGCAGGCCCTCTCACCCGACGGCGGGGCCGACTCGGCGTCGCCATCGGCCCCTGGTCCCGGGCGACCGATTGACCGCCGCCAGTTCCTCCAGCTCTCCGCCCTGGGGGCCGCGAGCGCGGCGACGGCGGGCCGGTTGGGCCGCACGGCACGCACCCCGAAGAAGCCGCACGCGCACGCGCGCCATCACAAGAGCCCCAGTGGCCCGACCGTGGTGGACACCGCGCTCGCCAGCGGCGTCATCGTGCCGACCGCGCCCTGGCTGATCGCGGAGAACAAGAAGCCGGGCACACTCAACTGGATCTGCAATCACGTGCAGCCGGATCACGCACTCGAGGGCTTCACCAGCCAGGTGAGCGCGACGCACGGCGACGATGTCGCGCTCTTCATCAACACGACGGCCTCGGCCGTGCAGACCCAGGTGTACCGGATGGGCTACTACCAGGGCTACGGCGGCCGACTCGTGTTGCAGACCGATTTCGTCCCCGCCACACCCCAACCACCGTCGACGCTCTCGCCAGCCGGCACGGTCAGCTGCCCGTGGAATCCGACCATGACGCTGAACGTGACCACGGACTGGCCACCGGGGTGCTACCTGCTGAAGCTGGTGGGCAGCGGCGGCGAGGAGCAGTTCGTCCCCCTCACGGTGCGCGACGACACCTCGATGGCGTCCTACGTCATTCAGAACAGCGTGACGACCTGGCAGGCCTACAACCTCTGGGGTGACTACAGCCTCTACTACGGGCGCACCAGTAGCGGCGGCTCGGATTTCGCCAGCCGCGCCCGGATCGTGTCCTTCGACCGGCCGTATCCCCAGACCTGGGCCTCGGGCGCGGCCGACTTCGTGGGCAACGAGCTCCCGCTGCTCATGCACCTCGAGAGCCTGGGGCTGGACCTCACCTACTGGACCGACGTCGACCTGCACACGCAGCCCCAGCTCCTCATGAACCACAGGTGCCTCTTCAGCCTGGGGCACGACGAGTACTGGTCCACGCCGATGCGCCAGGGTGCCGCCCAGGCCAGCGCGGCCGGCGTCAACCTGGCCTTCCTGGGGGCCAACGCCTGTTACCGCCAGATCCGCATGGAGCCGAGCGCCAACGGGCCCAACCGCTTGCAGGTCTGCTACAAGGATGCGGCCGAAGACCCGATCTCCGCGCTGGAGCCGGCGTTGACCACGGTCAACTGGAACCAGGCCCCCGTGAACCAACCTGAGTCGACGCTTATCGGCGCCATGTACCAGTCGGTCGGAGCGAAGGCCTCCATGGTGGTGACAGACGGGTCGTCGTGGTTCTACGACGGGTGCAACCTCAACGACGGCGACTCGTTTCCCGACGTCATCCTCGGCGAGTACGACCGCTACGTGCCCTCGCTACCCGGACCCGTCAACCTCGACGTCCTGGCCCACTCACCGGTCCCCGGACAATCCAACTGGTCCGACGTGACCTACTACACCGCGCCGGGTAACGGCGGAGGTGTGCTCGCCAGCGGCTCGGCGAGCTTCGTCTCCATGCTCTCGACGACCGGTGTCATCCCGGCCATCGTCATCCCCGGACCATTCCCCGGCATCACCGACGTGGTCCGCCGCGCCATGGAGAACGTCTATGGGCGCTTCGGTCTCGGTCCCGCCACGTCCTATGGCAGCTCGGGGAGCAACTGGTCCGAGGTCTACACCGGCACCGCCGCGACGGCGGGCAGCGCCGCGGGTACCGCGTCGGCCTGAGCGCCACCGACTCTGCGCACGTCGCCTGGCGCGGGTACGCCGCCACCGCGCCGACCCGCGCAGTCGCTGGACCTGCGCCGGAACGCGCATGACACCACTTTTGGGTGCACTCCCCCTACGATCGGCCCGCAGAAATGGGCAACTCCATCAACTCCCCCTCCCGCGCGCGGCGGCCGTTCGCGTGGGGGGCATTGGCCAGCGCCGGACTCGCCGGCTTGGTGCTGAGCGCCTGCTCCTCCTCCCCCGCGCACCACGACGCGTTGGTGAAGGACGCACCGACCACCACCACGACTGCGCCGAAGCCGACGTGCCCGCTGACGGGGTTGCCGGCCCCGGGCGGGACGGTGCCGCAACGCCCGGCGATGGCGGTCAAGATCGACAACTACCCGGCGGGCCGGCCCCAATCCGGTCTCGACAAGGCTGACATCGTCTTCGAAGAACCCGTCGAGGGAGGCATCACCCGCTACGCCGCCGTGTTCCAGTGCCAGAACGCCTCACTGATCGGGCCGGCTCGGTCGGCCCGGAACATCGACATCGGGATCCTCGGCCAGCTCGGCAACCCGCTGCTGGCCCACGTGGGAGGCATCGACCCCGTCCTCGCCAACATCGACGCATCGCCGATCGTCAACGTCGACCTGGGCGACTCGAACTCGCTGATGATCCATCCCCCCGGCAAGGTGCCGCCCGACGCGGACTACACCTCGAGCGCCATCGTCTACGGGACGCACCCCACGATGACCACCCCGCCTCAGCCGCTGTTCTCCTACTCGACCGCGCTACCGGGCGGCGGGTCCCCGGTCTCGACGGTGAACATCGACTTCTCGGGGACCTCGAACGTGACCTGGAAGTGGAACGCGACGACCAACACGTTCCAGCGCTACTACAACGGGACCACACCCGACATGCTGGCCGATGGCGCCCAGAACCAGACGCCCAACGTCGTCGTGCAGTACGTGCAGATCAGCTACGGACCCTGGCTCGAGAACGACGAAGGCGGGCTCGAGGTCCAGGCGGACCTCTACCCCAACGCCAGCGGGACCGCGGAGATCTTCCGCAACGGCATGGCCTTCCCCGCCACCTGGCACCGCTCCGCACTCGGCGACCCCACGCAGTTCGTCAACGCGTTCGGCGTGCCGATCCCGCTCGAGCCCGGCACGACGTGGGTCGAGCTGGTGCCCAACACGATCCTCGCGACGACGACGCCGTAGCGGCGTCGCCCTCTGGGCGGCGTATCACCCCTCGTGACCACACCCGCCGATCCGGACGCGCTCAGCCCGGCTTGCGCGCCACCAGCGCCAGCAACAGGCAGTCCTCCGCCGCCGCGAAGACCCCGGGGTGCGCGCTGGCCTCTGCCTCGTCGAACACTCCCGCCGCTCTCCCGCGCTGCATCAGGTTGAGGCCCTTGCATTCACGGACGTCGAAGCCGGCGCGTTCGAGCATCGTCGCCAGCTGCCGCGCGCTGTACTCAATCTTGTGGTCGTGGTTCATGGGCTCGTCCGAGCGCAACCGCCACACGGGCCCGTTGGGCGTATCGAGGCAGAACCAGCCGCCGGGCGCCAGGACGCGGAACGTCTCGCGCGCCACCTGTTCGCCTTGGGCCTCCGTGACGTGCTCAATCGACTGACCGCTGTAGACAAGGTCGAAGGATCCGTCCTCGTAGCGGCCGAGGTCGACCATGGAGTGGAAGGCGAACTCCACCGGTCCGAGCTCCGAGACCACCGGCTCCCCCGTCGAACCGCCCTGGTAGATCTCGTCGCGCTCGTCGACGGGGAGGTCGACCACCACGAGACGCTCGAAGGGGTAGGGATAGCCGAGGTGCACCAGCGCGCCGTCGGGCAGGCCCTGATGGGTGCCGCCGAGATCGAGGATGCGAGCGGCGCGGGGTAGCCCGGAGACGAACTCGCTGCGGCTGACGTGCATGGAGAGCAACACGTTGCCGATGGGCACCCGGCGCCGGAACTCCTCGGAGTGGGCCAGTGCCTCGGCCACGCCGCGGCGGGAGAGCGCGCCCGAGGCGAGCTTCTCGGTGTACTCCGCGCCGCCGACCGCGTCGGGCTCGCGGTCGAGGATGACGTTGAAGGCCATGCGCACCGACTGCTTGGGCGGCAAGAAGCGGAACGGCACCGTGGGAACGGCGCGGTCGAAGGCGCGGTAGACCCGTCGCTTCCATTCGCTCACCGGCACGGCCCCATTGTGGCTGCTGGCGTCGGTGCCGCACGATCCCGGACGCGAAGCGCTCCGGGCCTTCGCCCGCGGGAGAGGCGGGAGGCGGCCCGGAGGCTTCGGCCCTGTGAGAGGCGGGGTCGTGCTCTGGGGTGTTCGCTCGGTGTTGCGGTGTGAAAGCCCGGTGCTGCTAGGAGTCCAGCGTGATCGGGACGTCGTCGGGATCAACGACACCCTCGGCCGTCTCGTCACCGTCCTCCTCGGGTGCCAGCTGCTTGCGCACGCGGTCGTTGATCTCGGCCATCAGTTGTGGGTTCTCCGACAGGAAGGTCTTGACGTTCTCGCGGCCCTGGCCCAGCTGCTCACCCTCATAGGTGAACCAGGCACCCGACTTCTTGACGAACCCGAGCTCGAGCGCGACGTCGAGCAGCGAGCCTTCACGGCTGATGCCCTTGCCGTACATGATGTCGAACTCGGCCTGCCGGAACGGTGCCGAGCACTTGTTCTTGACGACCTTGACCCGGGTGCGGTTTCCCACCACGTCGGTCCCGTCCTTGATTTGCTCGATGCGGCGGATGTCGAGCCGGATCGACGAGTAGAACTTCAGCGCGCGACCGCCAGGGGTGGTTTCGGGCGATCCGAAGAGGACTCCTATCTTCTCCCGCAGCTGGTTGATGAAGATGGCGATGGTGTCGGACTTCGCCAGTGTGCCCGTCAGCTTGCGCAGCGCCTGGGACATCAGGCGGGCCTGGAGACCGACATGGGTGTCACCCATTTCGCCCTCGATCTCGGCCCGCGGTGTGAGTGCGGCCACCGAGTCGATGACCAAGATGTCGATCGCGCCGGAGCGGATCAGCATGTCGGCGATCTCGAGCGCCTGCTCACCGGTGTCGGGCTGCGAGATCAAGAGGTCGTCGACGTTGACCCCGATGGCCCACGCGTAGACCGGGTCCATGGCGTGCTCGGCGTCGACGTAGGCGCAGATGCCGCCGTTGCGCTGCGCCTCGGCCACGCAGTGCATGGCGAGAGTCGACTTGCCCGACGACTCGGGGCCGTAGATCTCCACGATGCGACCGCGGGGCAGGCCGCCGATGCCGAGTGCGAGGTCCAAGGAGAGCGCGCCGGTCGGGATCGACTCGATGTTCATGCCGAGGTTGTCGCCCATGCGCATGACGGAGCCCTTGCCGAACTGCTTCTCGATCTGCCCCAGCGCGGCATCCAGTGCCTTCTCCCGCTCCGATTCGGCCATCCCTCTTCTCCTCTGTTGCCTCTACGTGTCTCTGTCTCGTGTGATCGCTGCTCGTTGTCCTGCTCGGTAGCCGCCCTGCTCGATCGGCGTCTCGCCGTGACCCTACGGAGAGGGTGTGACGCGTCCCGGTCGGGCACCTGCCTGTCCGGCCACCTTAACGAACATGTGTTCGTACGTCGCGGATCCCCCACGAGACCCTCGGGCACGAGAGCCCCTCACGAGCCCCGAGGAGAACGGTCGCCCCCGGGACGCGGTGGACAGCGCGACATGCGACGCGCCCGGCGCCGATGGACGCCACCGGACGCCTGCGGACGCTGGGAACTCCTTCGGACCGACGCCGACGGACGCCACGTGGCGCGGACGGACGCGACCCGGTGGCCAACCCGGGTCGTGGGAAGCTGACGGGTCGCCGGGTGGGAACGGTGGAGAAAGGACACGGTGTTTCACGGACGAAAGCTGGTTGCCGCCGTCGTGCTGGCCGGGCCCCTGGTGGTCGGGACCATTGTGGTCGGGACCATTGCCGCCGTGGCCGCTGCCGTGGCGGCACCGGCCGGACCGGCCCAGGCCGCGGCGAGGGCCTCGAGTTCGGGATCGCCGGACGCCACCACGCTGTACGGCGAGGCGATCGCCACCACCCGTTCGTGGTCAGTCCACTACGCCTCGGACTCGTCGCAGTCCAAGAAGACGCTGCTCGAGAGCGGAGACGCCGGGCCGGCGTCAGGGAGCCAGACGGTGACGATGGGCACGGGATCGATCACCATCGTCCTCATCGGCGGCATCACCTACGTGAAGGGCAACGTCGGTGGCCTCGAGACGCTCGTGGGCCTGGGCTCGTCGCAGGCGGGTGAAGCCGCCAATCGGTGGATCGAGTTCTCCACCGACAACGGAGCGTTCGCTCAGGTGGTTGCGGGCGTCCGCTCGAGCGACATCGCCCATGAGCTGGCGCTGAAGGGCCCGCTCTCACTGGTGCGCCCGCGCTCCATCAACGGAACGGCGGTCGACGCGATCGAGGGGACCCAGACGTTCGGGCACACGACCGACCACGTTGTCCTCTATGTGCGCGCGCACGGCTCGCACGTGCCGGTCGAGGAGGACTCGGTCAACGCGAAAGGTGAGCACACGTCGGCCGAGCACATCGTCTATTCCAAGTGGGGTGAGCGGGTGCGCCCCCGAGCACCGCAGGCCGCCGTCTCGATCGGACCGATCAGTTCCGTCTGACCCGCTTGGCCCCAGCGCCGCTCAGGCCGGACTCAGGGGAAGGACGCCCGAACCCTGCGACGGCGCCGACCGTGCGACAATAAGGACGTTCCTCGCCGGGCTCGAGTGATTGCAGACGCGCAACCGGGCCGGCCCACCAGGAGAGTGACTGACGGACATGCGCCTACCAACTATCCGGATCGCCGCGGCCGCGGCTGTCGTCGCCGGCTCAGGTCTGGGCGCACTGGGCGCGCTCACGGCGGGACCGTCGCCGGCCGCCGACGCGGCGTCGAGCGGCCAGAGCGCACAGGCGGAGTACAACGCGGCCCTCAAGGCCGTCGGGACCAAAGGCGTGCACTTCGACTCGACGGCCCTCCAGGGCGGCGTCGGCCTCACGGTGGTCGGGGACACGGGCACGACCTCAGGTGGACAGACCCTGACGGTGAAGAACGGAAAGACCACCGAGCACATGGCGGCGGTCGTGGTCGGGTCCACTGGATACGTCGACGCAAACGCAGCAGCCCTGCACAACGTCATCGGGCTCTCCAGTAGCCAGTCGTCGAAATACGCGGGCAAGTGGCTCTCGTTTCCGACGTCCAACAGTTCATTGAGCGAGTTGGTGGGCGGGCTCCTCGATTCGCAGGTGGCCACCGAGCTGCACATGAGCGGTCCCTACACCTTCGGCGCGGCTACGACCGTGCATGGCCAGCACGTGCTCGTCGTGCGCGGCCACGTGAGCAGCCAGAGCGGCAGCGCGGTCCCCGTCTCGCTCTACGTGCCCTCCACCGGGTCCCCGCTTCCCATTGAGGAGGTCACGAACCCCGGCACGTCAGGCGGGAGCTCGTCCATTCACGGCACGGTGACGTTTAGCAAATGGGGCGAGTCGATCAGCCAGAAGGCGCCGGCCCACTCGGAGTCGCTCTTGAAGATCGTGCCGCCCACCTCGGGCGCCACGACGACCACCGCGCCCGCCTCGGGCTGAGCCCGTGCCGCCCCGGCTCGAAGCGGTGCGCGGCGACATCACGGTTGAGCGCGTGGACGCCGTCGTCAACGCGGCCAACGCCGGGCTGCGCGGCGGCGGTGGCGTCGACGATGCCATCCACCGGGCGGCAGGTGCGGCGCGGCTGCACGAGGCCTGTCGCGCCATCGGCGGCTGTCCGTCCGGGCGTGCGGTGGTGACCGACGGGTTCGACCTCCCGGCCCGCTTCATCATCCACACCGTCGGACCCGTGTGGCGCGGCGGGAGGGACGGCGAGCCCGACACGCTGGCCTCGTGCTACCGAACCGTGCTGGCGGTGGCCGACGAGGTGGGCGCGCGTTCGGTCGCCTTCCCCGCCATCTCGACCGGTATCTACGGCTATCCCTCCGGTGAGGCCGCCGCGATCGCCGTGACAACCGTCGGCGCGGCGGACACCCAGGTGTCCCTGGTCCGATTCGTCGCCTTCGACGAGGCGACGCACGCGCACTACGTGCAGCTCCTGACCTGACCACGGGCGCGGAGCGTCTCGCACGCGCGACGCCCGCCCGCGCAACGCGACGCCGGGCGCAGCGAAACCAGCGGGATCAGCGGGATCAGTGAGACGTCAGCTTGTAGATGGTGACGCCGCCCACCGTCTCGGCGGTGAAGTGCGACTCCACCCACGAGGTGATCTGCGACGCGTCGTCGGCCGAGCCACTCCCCCCGGCGAAGCCGCCTGGCCCGCCGAAGCCGCCTCCGCCGCCACCACCACTGGCGATGAAGTAGTGGATCTTGCCCGCGGCGACGTAGTTCTCGAACTGCGCCAGCGTGGGCGCCGGGTCGGTCCCGTTGAACCCGCCGATCGACATGATCGGCTCGCCGCTGGCCAGCTGATAGCCAGCCGCGTTGTTGGAGTTGACGGTCGCGGCGGCCCACGTGTACC
The DNA here is from genome assembly GCA_963725895.1 of uncultured Acidimicrobiaceae bacterium. Lineage (GTDB taxonomy): Bacteria > Actinomycetota > Acidimicrobiia > Acidimicrobiales > RAAP-2 > Bog-473. The sequence continues at coordinate 2,425,401 of CAVSAJ010000001.1, forward strand.
GGCTGGCGTCCGCCTGCAACAGCTTGGTCAACGCGGGGTTGGACTGGCTGGCGTTGAGGAATCCGCCACCGCCTGCTCCTCCGCCTTGGCCCCTTTGCAAGCCGCCACCGAGGCCGGGGAACGTCGCGCTCGGTTTGCCGCTGCCGGTTCCGCCGCCAGGGAAGCCGCCGCCAGGGAACCCGCCGCCGGGGAATGCGCCTTGGCCACTCGCTCCGCTCGGGAACCCGCCCGGCCCGCCCGGGAACCCGCCGCCGAGAGCACGACGGAACCCGCCGCCTCCGGGGAAGCGGCCCGCGAACCCGCCGGGGAAGGTTCCGCCCGGGCCTCCCTGGCCGCCCGCCGGCGTCGGGGTCACCGACGGGATCGCCCCGTCATGCGGCGTGGCCGCGGTCGCCACGGTGGAGAACAACGGAGCGGCGAGCGCGGCGCCGAGGCCGAGAACGGCCACGAGCCCGACCGCCAGCTTCGGGACGGTGCGCAACAGCGGCAGCGCCACGATTGCTGCGACGCCGAGCACACCCACGACCAGAACGAACGGGCGCAGGGCGGGGAACCAGTCCGAGGTCCGGCCGAGCAGCACGTAACTCCAGATCACCGTCGCACCGAGCCCGGCGGCCAGGCCGATTCGTCCGACCCAGGTGGCGCGGCGTTCCCATAGGCCCATGGTGGCAATGCCCACGAGCGCGCCCAGCGGCGGCGCCAGGGCGACCGTGTAGTAGGGGTGGATAATGCCCTGCGCCATGCTGATGGTCAGGCCGATGCACACGAGCGAACCACCCCAGAGCAACAACGCGGCTCGTTCGCGGTCGGTGCGACGGGTACGCAGGGTGACCAACAAGAGCACCGCACCCATCACCAACGCGCCCGGCAGCAGCCACGACATCATGTTCCCGAACGAGTCGTTGAACAGACGCGTCCACCCGGTCGGGCCCCACATGCCCGCGCCACCGACGCCACCGCCCACACTCCCGGACTCGTTGCCGGTCAGGCGGCCGAAGCCGTTGTAGTCGAAGATCAAGTTCAAGATGCTGTTGTTCTGCGAGCCGCCGACGTAGGGGCGGTCGGCCGCGGGGGTCAAGGCGACGGCCGCGACCCACCAGCCGGCCGCAACCACCACGGACACGCCCATGAGCACGACCTGCCATACCCGGCGCCACCATCCGGTCGGTGCGGCCAGCAGGTAGACCACCGCAATCACCGGGAGGATGAGGAAGGCCTGCATCATCTTGGTGATGAAGCCGAAGCCGATGAGTGCGCCCGCGAGCACGAGCCACTTGGTCTGCGCCTTCTCGAGACCGCGCATCGTGGCGTAGGTCGCGCCGGTGAGCAGCAGTGCCAGCATCGCGTCGGGGTTGTTGTAGCGGAACATCATCGCGGCCACTGGCGTGAGCGCGACGACGGCGCCCGCGAGGATCGCGGCCTGTGCGCTGAACCACCGCCGGACCGAGAGATAGACGAGGCCGACGGTGGCCACCCCCTCGAGCGCCTGTGGCACCAGGATGCTCCACGAATTGACCCCGAAGATGCGGGCCGAGATCTCCATCGGCCACAAGAAGGCCGGCGGCTTGTCGACGGTGATGAAGTTGGACGCGTCGGACGAGCCGAAGAAGAAGGCTTTCCAGCTCTTCGAGCCCGCCTGGACGGCCGCCGAGTAGAACGAGTTGGCCCAGCCGTTGGCGCTCAGGTCCCACAGATACAAGACGGCGGTGCCGACGAGGAGCAGCAACAGCGCCGGGCGTACCCAGGGCGCGTCGCTCTCCTTCCCCCGCACGAAGCGGGCAAAGCGCCCGCGGCGCGGACCCGGCGGCCAGGTCGGTGCGCCCGGCGCCGCCGGCCCGCCGCCCTCAGTCGGGTCGGCCTCGAGCTCCACTGGGCGATCGAGCACGCCGACGGAAGCGTCGGGGGCGGGTGTCAGGTCCGTCATCGTGACTCCTCCGTCATGTCTGGTCTCAAGGGAAGCATCGTCTCGGCGATCGAGTGCGTCCGCGTCTGCGGTGTCGTGTGACATGGCGAAGCGACGCTGGCCCGCGCGCTGGGACGGAAGATCCAGGCTCGCAGGACGGCGAAGCGGAAGACGGCGGCGCACGCGTTGGCCACGGTGATGGCGATCACCTCGCCCAGCAGCGCCGATGGCGCGATCCACTGCGCGACGGCCAACCCGAGCGAGGTGAGACCGACGCTGACCGCGTACAGCCCGCCGGCGACGGCGTAGAGCCGCCCGCGCCGGTCCTGCCCATCGGTCGTGCGCGACAGCTCGCGGTGCACCGCGGTGTTGAACAGGGTGGCGATCGCCATGGCGAGCGCGTTTGCGCCATAGGGACCGACAACGGGACGCCACGCGACGAACAGGAAGAGGTAGCCGAGCGTGGAGATGACGCCCACCCCGGCGAAGCGCCAGAGCTGGTCCGCCGTGACCTCGTTCGAGCGGATGCGGCGCAGGCCCTTGGGCCGCCGAACGAGGAGGCGCCACACCCCGCGCAGGTCATCGGCCGCGGTGGCCACGATGTCGACCCGCGAATCGGGATCGTCGACCCAGTCAACCGGCACCTCGCCGATGCGCAGGCCCAGCCGCTCGGCGGTCACCAGCAGCTCAGTGTCGAAAAACCACTCGTTGTCCTCTATCAAGGGCAGCAGGCGGTCGGCCGCCTCGCGCCGAAGCGCCTTGAAGCCGCACTGGGCGTCGCTGAACCGGCCCCGCAGGGTGAGCTTCAACAAGAGGTTGTACGCCCGCGAAATCAGCTCTCGCTTCGGGCCGCGCACCACATGCGCGCCACGGGCGAGGCGCGACCCGATCGCCACGTCGCGATGTCCAGACAGCAGCGGTGCGACGAGGGGCAGCAGCGCAGGCAGGGAAGTGGAGAGGTCGACGTCCATGTAGGCGACGACGGGGGCCTGGCTGGTCGACCACGCGGCGCGCAGCGCGTAGCCGCGACCCTTTCGGGCCACGTGCATGGCGGCGACGCCCCTGCGCGAGGACGCCAGCTCGGCGGCGATCCGGGCTGTGTCATCCGTGCTGGCGTTGTCGACCACTGTCACGAGGGCACGGAAGGGGAACGACTCGTCGAGGAACCGCCGCAGCTCGCTGATCCGCTCCACCAACTGGGCCGCCTCGTTGTAGACGGGCACCACGATCTCCACGTCGACCGGGACCCGACGCGGATCCGTGTCGGCCTCGTCAGGAGCCAGGGCTGTCATGGCGTCATGGTGCCGGGCCGGACTCCGGGCTCGGTGAAGGTTCGCTGTGGGCCCGGTGTGAATCGTGGCCGGGGCAGTCGGCGCGTGGCTCAGCCAGGCGGCTGCGGTTGGGGCGACGCGGCCGCCACCTGCACATCGTCGTTCGAGGGAGGCCGTAGCGGGAGGCGAACGTCCACCGTCATGCCCTGGCCCGGCGCGGAGGTGGCCGTCACTGTGCCGCCGTGCGCCGCGACGATGGCCCACACGATGGAGAGACCAAGCCCGCTGCCGCCGCTGGCACGCGAGCGCGCGGGGTCAGCCCGATAGAAGCGCTCAAAGATGCGGCGCGCTTCCTCCTCAGGCATGCCCGGTCCGCTGTCACGCACCTCGATCTCGGCCTGATCGCCGATCTCGTCGATGCGGACGGTGGTGGTCGTGCCTTCGGGCGTGTGCGCCCGCACGTTGGCGAGCAGGTTGTCGATCACCTGGCGGAGGCGATCCTTGTCGGCCGTCACCTCGACCGGACGAGCCGCCCAGAAGCGAACTGGCCACTCGGGTCCCACGGCCGTCGCGGTTCGGACGGCCTCGGATGCGAGAGCCACCAGCTCCACCGGCGCAAGCTCGAGAGGTACACCCTCGTCGAGCCGGGCCAGCGTGAGGAGGTCGTTGACGAGGCGGTCCATGCGCGCCGTCTCGGCCCGAATCCCCGCCACGATGCGAGGCAGATCGTCGCGGTGCTCCGCACCGCCGCGTTCGAAGAGCTCCGCATAGGCGGAGACCGCAGCGATGGGGGTGCGCAGCTCGTGTGACGCGTCAGCCACGAACTGGCGCAGGTGCTGCTCGTTCTGCTTCAGGCGTGCCTCGGAGGCGAGCCGGGCCGAGAATGCGGCCTGGATGCGTTCGAGCATGACGTTCAGCGCCCGGGCCAACCGGCCGACCTCGGTCGACTGCTCGGCGCCGGGGACGCGCTGATCGAGGTTGCCCGCGGCGATGGAGTCGGCCGTCGCCTCGACGTCTTCGAGCGGGCGCAATCCGAGCCGGACGAGCCACCATCCGCCGAGAAGCGCCAAGACCAGCGCGATGGCAGTCACCGCCAGCTCGGTCAGGAACAGCGTGTGCAGGGTGCTGTTCTGGTCGACGAGTGGCTGCGCCTGCACCTGGACCAGGTTGTCGCTGAGCTTCTCGGCGCGTACCCGGAAGGTGGGACCGCCGGGCGCGATGGAGCCGGTGGTGAAATAGGCGACCTGCGAGCCGTCTGGCTGGGTGCTGTACCCGGTGATCGGTACGGGTAGCTGGGGGCGATAGGGATGGTCGTTGACGTAGGCGGGGCACTCGACGCCTTGGACGACGGCGCTCTTGCTTTGGGTCACGACCGCGAAATAACTGATGGCGAAGACGTTGGGAAACGCACTCGGATTGCCACCGGGGCTAGGTCCCTGACCGTTGCCGGTATTGCCGGTGTCCCCGGTATTGCCGCCGTCGGCATCGGTGCCCCCCCCAGCCCCCAGGTCATGGGGCACGCAGCCGCTGAAGACCACCCCGGTGGGAGTCCCGACGAGGTGCGTGCGCTGCTGCGCCAGTTGCTGATCAACCTGGTTGTAAAGCGATGTGCGCAGCGCCGAATAGGTGGCGAAGTCCGCCACCACGAGCGCGATGATGGCGATCGCCCCGACCGCGAGCAGGAGTCGCAGCCGCAGCGACACTCAGGCAGCTCCGCTGGTGGCCTCCGGCTCGCGCAGCGTGTAACCGACGAGCCGGATGGTGTGGATCAGGGGCGGCCCGAACTTCTCGAGCTTCTTGCGCAGGTAGCTGACGTAGGTCTCGACAACGTTGCCGTCGCCGCCGAAGTCGTAGTGCCACACATGGTCGAGGATCTGCGCCTTGGAGAGGACGTGGCGCGGGTTCAGCATGAAGTAGCGCAACAGATTGAACTCCGTGGCCGTCAGATTGATGGCGTGCCCGGCGCGGCGCACCTCGTGCGCGCTCTCGTCGAGCTCGAGATCGGAGAAGCGCAGGACACCGTCGTCCTCGGGCTCGTAGCCGGTGCGGCGCAAGATGGCGTGGACGCGGGCGATCACCTCGGCCAGGGCGAAAGGCTTGGTGACGTAGTCGTCGCCGCCCACCGTCAGGCCGGCGAGCTTGTCCTGGAGGGTGTCGCGTGCGGTGAGGAAGAGGACGGGAACCCGCACGCCGTCAGACCGCAGTCGGCGTGTCACCTCGAGGCCGTCGAGGTCGGGCAGCATCACGTCGAGGATCACCAGGTCGGGCGGGTCCTCCTGTGCCTGGGCCAGCGCCTTGCGCCCGGTCATCGCCTCGTCCACGGTGAACCCCTCGTAGCGCAGCGACGTCGCCACCGCATCGACGATGGAGGGCTCGTCGTCAACCACGAGGACACGGGGTCCGTTGTCCATCTTCACTTGTCCTACCTCCCTGTGCTCAGGGTCGCGCCCACGAATGCCGCTCCAGTGTGACCTGGCTGTGGACCTCCTGTGAGCGCGGGCAGTGGGTCGCGGGTCAGGCGGGAAGGGCGTCCAGGGCGCGTCGCAGCAGGTCAAGGGCCGTAATTGTCCCGTACTGCCGGACACGCTCGCGATCCCCGGGGACCCGCAACTCACGGGTCTGGGTGGGCCGACCCGGCAGACAGAGGCCGACGAAGAGGGTGCCGGGGGCCACGCCCTCCTGGTCGTCGGGGCCGGCCACTCCCGTAATGCCGAGCCCGACGTCGGCCACGGTCACCCTGGCGGCACCCTCGGCCATGGCCGCCGCGGCCGACTCGGTGACAACCGGCCCGGTCGGCACCCCCAACACGTCGAACTTGACGTGCGAGTCGTAGGCGACGATCCCGCCGCGGAACCACTTCGATGCGCCGGGCACGTTGACGAGGCGCGATGCGATCAGGCCGCCGGTGAGCGATTCGGCCACGCCGAAGCTCAGGCCGCGGACGACGAGCCGGGCAGCGACGGCCACCTCCATCGACTCGTCGTCGACGCCGAAGACGATGTCGCCGAGACGTGTGCCGATGGTGCGCCGGACCTCGCTCTCCTCCTTGTCGAGGAGCCCGTTGACATCTTCAAGCGTGCGCGCGCGTGCGGTGATGCGCACCTTGATGCCCTCGATCCCCGAGGCGAGGAAGGCGAGCGTGACCTCGCCTGGCGCGTCGAGCGCGTCGATGCGGTCCTGGAGGGACTCGGCGAGCGCCGACTCACTCGCACCCCATGTGCGCAGCACGCGGCTGGCGATCACGCCCTCCTCGCCGGATTCGGCCATGCGGGCGCGCAAGTCAGGCAGGATGCCGCGCTCGAACATCTCGGCCATCTCGTAGGGGACGCCCGGGACGGCGTAGACGACCTTGTTCCCCACCGGACAGATGAGGCCGGGCGCCGTACCGCCAGCCTGCGGGATCACGCTGGCGCCTCGGGGCACGTCGGCCTGGCGAGCGTTGTTCTCCGACATCTCGCGCCCTCGTGCTGTGAAGAAGTCCGCGATGTACGACACGATCGCCTGGTCACGCACGAGGGGGACGTTCATGACCTCGGCGATGGCCTCGCGGGTGATGTCGTCGTGGGTCGGGCCCAGGCCACCGCACATGATCACACCGTCGCCGCGGGCCAACGCAGTGCGCAGTGCGAGCGTGATGCGGTCGTGATTGTCACCCACTGCCTGGTGGAAGTGCGACGCCACTCCGTTGGCGGCGAGGTGCTCGCCCAGCCAGGCTGAGTTGGTATCGGCGATCTGGCCCAGCAGGAGCTCTGTGCCAACCGCCACGATCTCGATCCTCACGGCGGGGACCTTAGGGCTTAGGGGGCCGTCGGTACGTGGAGCGCCCGGCGCCCGTCGAGCACGTACTCGGCGCCGGTGTAGAGGGTCAGCGCGCAGGCGAACCAGACCATGGCCGTCTGCAAGTCATGCTGATCGGCCAGGGGCGGGATGATGCAGACACCGATGGCCAAGTCCTGCACGAGCGTCTTGAGCTTCGCCGTCCGGCGCGCAGGGATGGAGACACCGTGGCGGCCCACCCAAGACCGGTAGCCCTGCATCCCGACTTCGCGGGCGGTGATGAGCACCACGGGCAACCAGGGCAGATGGCCCTGGGCGGCCAGCGTGATGAGCGCACCGAGGACGACGGCCTTGTCGGCCAGCGGGTCGAGGAATGCCCCCGAGCGGGTGGTGCCGTGGCGGCGCGCCATATAGCCGTCCAGGCCGTCGCTGGCGGCGAGGAAGAAGCCGACGACGACGTTGACCCAGGACGCGCCCCACGCGACCAACATCAGCACGTAAACCGGGGCCGCCAGAAGCCGGGCTACCGTGACGGCGTTCGCCGGGGTGACCAGGGCGCTCGGACCGAAGGTGAAGCCGGGATGAGCGGGGTGCTCATGGGTGGCGTCGCTCATGTCGGCGCCGCTGCCGCGGTGACTGTCCCAGCGGCCCGCATTCGCGTGGTGTGCGCTCCCGCTGTGAATGGCTCGTCATCGGTGGCCGGCACGGCGGACACGTCCGGGCCCTCCGCGCCGATGATATGCATGTCGACGAGGCTGCCCACCGAAAGACTCGGCGGCACGCGCACGATGCCGTCGATCTCCGGTGCCTCGTGCACGGAACGGCCGCAACCGGGCGCATCGACCAGGACGGTGCGGCGCTCGCCCACGAGATTGTCGCGCTTCGCCGCGGTGATCGAGTCCTGGAGCTCGCTGCACTCGCGGAGGCGCTCGAGTGCCAGCTCGGGCGGCACCTGGTCGGCCCGCCCGCCGGCGTAGGTGCCCTCCTCGTTCGAGAAGGGGAAGAAGCCGGCCCAGTCGAGTTGCGCGGCCTCGAGGAACTGGAGAAGCAGGTCGTGGTCGCGCTCGGTTTCGCCCGGGTAGCCGAGAATGAACGAGGAACGGAAGGTGGCGTCGGGGTCGGCCGCCCGGATCTCACCGATGCGCCGCAGGAAGCGGTCGCCGTCGCCCCAGCGGCGCATGCCGGCGAGCAGCGGGCGCGACACGTGTTGAAGGGAGAGGTCGAAATAGGGCACACCCGTATCGAGCACGGTCTCGACGAGCTCGTCGGTGAGGCCCGACGGGTAGAGATACAGGAGCCGCGTGCGCTCCACACGTGACGCGACGGCGCGTGTCAGTGCAGCGATGGGCGAGGGTCCACGTGCGATGCGTTCGGCTCGGCCGGCGCCGGTGCGGTCTCGCCCGTAGGACGCGAGGTCCTGGGCCACGAGGACAACCTCGCGGAGAGGTGGCGCGTCGGGAGCGGCTCCAGCCGCGTCGTGGCCGTTGGTGTCGTTCGCGGTCCGGAGCGCGTCGACCTCGGCCAGGATCTCTTCGGGCAGGCGGGACCGTTGCTTGCCGCGGAACGACGGGATGGCGCAGAAGCCGCAGATGCGGTCGCACCCTTCGGCGACCTTCACGTAGGCCCACGGGGCACGGGCCGCAGGTCGAGGGAGCTCGAGAAGGTCGAACCCCGAGCCGGCGACCGTGGTCTCGGCCCCAACCGTCGTCGGGAACGGCGCTGTCTTCCGAAGCGACACGGGGACCGTCACGGGAGCCACCAACTCGTGACCAAACCCGGCGACAAGGTCGACCTCGGGGAGCGCGTTCCGGTAATTCGTCGCCGTAGCGTTCGGCCATGCAGCCGGTGACAACGAGGCGCGCGCCGGCGCGCCGCCGATCGGCCAAGTCGAACACCGTGTCGATCGATTCCTGACGTGCCGCATCGATGAATGCGCAGGTGTTCACGACGACGAGATCAGCCGCGGCAGCATCGGGGGCCGGGCGGTAGCCCTGTGCCTCGAGGTAGCCCTCGAGCTTGTCCGAATCGACCTGGTTCTTCGGACACCCCAGGGTCTGCAGCCAATAGCGGCCCACGCCTTCTTGCACACTCCTCACACCGAGCCGCTGGCCGCCGGCATGGCGGTGCACGGCGCCCGCCAGCGCGGGCTGTTCTTCTGGTCGCACGGCACCGTTGCCGCACCCCCAAGCGGAGAGGGAGGGATTTGAACCCTCGGACCCGGTTACCCAGGTCAACTCATTAGCAGTGAGTCCGATTCGGCCGCTCTCGCACCTCTCCAGCAGGACTTTTACCTTTTGATCGGACTGCTGGCCATAATCTGACCACTAATCACCAGGCTGAAGTCCGTGAAGGGCAGCCTACGTGAGCGATCGCCGGGCGTCTGGCAGACCAGGGTGTCGCTCGGCCACGACCCCGAGACCCACCGCTACCGCTACGCGCAGGCCACGGCCCGCGGCGGCCGTCGGGACGCCCAGAGGGCAGCCGCCCGTCTCGTCAGCGAGGCAGCGCAGGGGCGGATCCCTTTGACCAAGGAGACCTTTGGAGGTCTTCTTGTTCGCTGGCTCGACCACCTGATTGAGCGAGCTGAGGAGAAGGATCCCGGACTGGCGACCCTGCCCTTCGTCGCGGCTACGACCGGCTGCCGACGCGGCGAACTCTGCGGTCTTCGATGGTCGGACGTGGATTTTGAAAAAGAGGTCCCCCTACTTGTACCACGACAAGTTAAGGGCAGCCGAGATAATGACTAAGCCGTCCGCGATAAGAAACAAACACATACACCCGATCCAAGCGTGGTAGATGAAGTGATCCACGGCCCACACATTCTGGGCGTTGGTCTTCTGCGGCAAGGCATCATCGAGTTCAATATCGCCCCCCAACAGATCCCTTAGGAGGAGCTTCTCCGAGATTCTCCTTAGAAGCTCACCGTGATTAATCTCGCGACCACGCTGGTTGTGCATAAGGACCGCGGATGCCAATGCGATAATTATTGAGAGTACCGAGGCCGTGCACCTCGCCCATCTACTGCTGGCATAATCCAAAGCGATGGTCAGCAGGAATGCTTGGGCGGTCAGGCCGAGAGCGGGAACCTGCCACAGCAGAGTGGTGTACGAACCGAACTGGCCGGCGTAGACGCCGAGCAGACTCACCAGATGGTCGCGGTTCTTCTCATCCTCGACTCTCCGCTGGGGGCCTGCCGCGAGTTCGGGCGTTCCGGTCCGTAGCAACCGGCGAACTCTGCCGCGCAACAGGCCGCGAAAACCGACGCCGTTGGTCAGATCCATATGCGCTGGCTCAACTTGGAGATCGGTGTCGCCATCGCGAGGGTTGAACCGAACCTGGAGATGTGCGTGCTCCGGTACATACCAGGGATGGATTGACCAGCCGTGTTCGATAGCTACGTCCAACTCGGGAGGGCTTTTGTCCAACCCGTCAGGGCTTTTGGCCGTGACCCGGTAGGGGGAGGGCAGCCGACTGTCGAGTGACGCTTTCACCTCATGTGGGGTGACCGTCCGCCCACGGATCGTGACCTTGTTGCGAGTACTGGACCAGAACACGAGAGGATGGTACCGATTAGTCACGCCCGAAGACGGACCGTCCATCCAAGTCGAGAGGTTCGCGTGCTGAGTGAGCACCACCGCGCCGAGCAGCCGCGGTGAACACCTGCCGATTGGCTTCTTAGGGCCGAACCGTCAGACCCCAGCAATGCGCTGAATGAGTGGGCGGATCACCATCCAGATCGTCGGCGTCTGAACTATTGGACGCCCGTCTCGGCAGGTGCTCCTGTGGAACTCTGGATTCTCTACGTACAACTGCAGCCTGCTGGAGATCCGGCAACTGAACTCTGAGAGTGATGGCCCATGCCCCATGCTCTCCCGAGCCAATCAGCGACTGTTCCGGCTGCCCCCAGCGTCTCAGCGTAGGTGGGTCAGTTCGAATCAGGCACGAGTGGGGCACCCAGGCATCCGGAGGACCCCACATCGGGACTTCGGACTCTGGTTCGATTCCTCCATCGAAGTTTAGGTTTGCAATCGGAGTAGTTATCTGGAGCCAAGGGGATACGGAGCGTCATGATGTCGGATCTGTCACCAATCTCTGCAGTACTTGCGGACCCGACGCACGCCGCGACGACCACGCCTGAAAAATGGCCGAGGTGGGTCGTGCCGGTCGTGATCGCCGCTCTGGTTCTCGGTCTGGCCGGACTCGCCGTTGGCGCCTATGCGGTCGCTACGACGCCGGCCAAGACTTCCGGTCCACAAGGGCCGGCCGGTGCCCAGGGAGCTACTGGCCCCCAAGGACCCGAGGGACCCCAGGGAGCCAAAGGAGAGCCCGGCCCCGCGGGCACGATCGCCGCCACCTCGATCGTCACTTCTACAGCAGTCACATCGTCTCCAGACGCTGCAGTTGGCACGGTCCTCGAGGCCAAGGCGTCGTGTCCTGTCGGAAAGGTTCTCTTGAGTGGGGGTGCTGAGGTCTCTGCGTCAAGCACACAAGCCGACCGCAAAGTGGTGCTCCGCTCCTCGTTTCCTTCCAGCACAACGGAATGGCAAACGGTTGCCGTTGTTATCCGACCTCTTGGGGCGGGAGTCTCAATGACCATGAAACCCTATGTCCTGTGCGGAACACCTGCTCCGACAAGTTCTTGACCACACCCACAACTTGAAAGTTGTGTAGCCTCCAGCTCCGGAACTAACCCTTCTTGTGAGCGGGAAGGAAGCTCGTAGCGCTTAGCGCGCCGGTTCTGAGCGCTCTTGTCGCAGCGGGCTTCACTGATGTCGCCCGGGATCAGAGGCCGGCTGGGCGGACATCGTGCTCCCTTGTTCATGGAGTGCGACCTGCTCCATAGCCGGCCCACTGGGCGGTCAGTCGATCCTTGAAACAAGATCAGTCCGGTGCCACAATCCAACTCTCTCCTCGGCAATGATCGGCGAATCTGTGGACGCCAGGTGAGAGTCTTGAAAGATGGCCCGGTTTGTGACCTGCGGTAAAGGACCGACGCGCAAGCGGTGAGCCAGACCGAAGGCCACCTCAGGTCTGGCCAGCTTGGTACTGCGGACGTAACGGCCTCAACCGTCGCCAACATCGGGCCAGGTATCGACTTCTACTTCGCATTCGGAGTCATCGCCGTCACAGCCGGCGTCGCCGCACCACTCACAATCATTGTGGCCGGAGTCGCGGTCGTCTTCCTCGCGTTCACCGTAGCCGAGTTCACCAAGGCAGAGCCTTCCGCAGGGAGCTTCATCACCTATGTGGAATCCTCGTTAGGAGCGAGAGCAGGCGTCGCTACCGCTGTACTGGTCACCGTCGGATACACCATCGCCATGGCTGGCGTCTTCACGATGTCGGGAGGAATGGTGGCGCTGACCCTCTCTCATTACACGTCTTGGAATCCCCCCTGGGGTCCACTCACTCTCCTATTGACCGCCGGCGCTATCTGGCTGACTGTACGCGGCGTGAAACTCTCAACTACAGCTGTGGGCGCAGCCGTTCTCGTGCAGGTTGCGATCATGCTAGCCGTGTGCATCACAGTTCTCGTCAATCAGCGTGCTCACCTCTCGGCCTCGCCGTTTTCCTGGGCGCACCTCACAGGTGGTCTGGCCGGCCTTTCGGCGGGCTTCCCATTGGCTCTCTATATGTTTATCGGATGGGAAAACGGTCCTGCACTCGCCGAGGAGTGTCGTCGTCCAAGGCGAACCATCCCAAGAGCCCTCTACATCTCGGTGACGATCGGGGGTGCCCTCTTCGTCTTCTTTGCATATGCGACCGTCACCGGTTTCAACTATGACGTCTCATCTATCGGGCGCTCATCCGTACCGTTCCTCACCGTGGCGGACGAATACATCGGAGCGGCAGCGGTCCTCGCCTGGATCGCCGGCATCGTCTCAGTGCTGTCCACTCTGGTCGCCGGCATCAACTCCCAGGCTCGCATGCTGTTCGATGGCGGTCGAAACGGGCTCCTTCCTGCCCCACTCGGTCGTACTCGCGCGCGATCCGACACGCCGATCATTGCGCTTTTGACCATGGGAATCGTGGGGCTCGGCATCATCGGGATCTGGTGGGTATCGCACCTCATAAGCGGAGACGCGGGGTCGATGGACCCGGTCGGCCTCTACGCCGAGTGTTCGACGATGGGAACGATCGTCATTCTGTTTGTCTATTTTCTGACGCTGCTCTCACTCCCTGTCTTCATTTGGCGCCGTCACAAGGACTCGTTTTCTTTCGTGCGCCACGCGCTAGTCCCTGCCTTGGGGTCCCTTACCCTCGTCGTCCCCTTCATCGAACTGTGCAAGCCCGGGCAGCCCTCCCCCTATGACGTATTTCCGTTTATCGCGCTGGCGATCGTGGCGATCGCGGTCACACTTGGAATTCTTGTGGTGCATCTTCGTCCCCACGCCGGAGAAGGCGAAGGTGCAGCCTGCTGAGGGCTCGACTAGGGCTGCGCTGACTGAGCGCATTTCGCGCGAACTGGGTCACCCTTTCGGGAGCTGGCCGTCCGTCCGATTTCCATAAAGCGATCTTCCACCGATTACACAGCACCTCTGATGGAGGACATGATCCTGAGCAGGATCGCCGGATTACCAGAAGGGAGACGTAATGGAGATCATCAACTTGGGCGCGACAGATGGGCTGCCGCCGGTGAACTGGGGGAACGTCCTCGAAAAGCTCGATGCCGGATCGCCGCCGGCCCCAGACGCCCACAACGCTCGCACGACGTGGCTTTCGACGCTGAACGGGGACGGGAGCCCCCACGTGACTGCAGTCGGTGCGCTCTGGCTCGACGGAAGCTTCTGGTTCCAGACCGGATCGAGAACTCGGAAGGGCCGTAACGTCGCCCGCGACCCGCGCTGCTCGATCGCGGTGTCGATCCTCGATGCTGACGTCGTCGCCGAAGGTGAAGCAGAGCGGGAGACTGACCCGGCCACACTCACGCGCCTTGCCAGGGCTTGGGCGGAGCAGGGGTGGCCCGCCGAACTCGATGAGACCCGGACAGGTATCACCGCCCCGTTCAACGCGCCGTCGCAGGGACCACCGCCGTGGAACGTTTATCGCATCAAGCCACATTCGGTGACCGTGACACTGGGCACCGAGCCGGGCGGGCTGACTCGCTTCGGGTTCTAACCTCAGCCCAGCGAGATGACTTTCGCGACCTCGCCAATCCATGAGTCTGGCGACTCGGCACTCCGATTGTCCTGCGGATCTTTCGGCCCAGACCAGAGCGCATCAGATGACGTCCCGCTCCGGCGTTGATCGGGGTCACCCTCCTTTCGGGCAGGCATAGGCCGTGTCCACTGTTGCGAGATCGCTTGTGGTTGATCGAAGGTTGACGAGGTCGTTGTAGAACTTCAACGCTGCTCCATGCGAGGCTGCATTCGGTGCAGCATTGACTTCAGCCGCTATCAATTGCGGACTCGGCAAGGTCGCAGTGAACCAGCCGATGCCAGCGCAGTAGAACCCGGCGTCAGGCACCGGATGCTTCGCCGGCACGATATTTAGGTTGAAGCCGCCACTGCTCGCGTTATATCCAGGACTCCCGTTGAACCATTCCACGTTTATCCCGGAGGTGGCGGCGATCAGAGCCAAGACAACCACGGCAGCGAGTGCGAGCCACCCGAGGGCCTTCCCCCACCTCGAAGGCAGGTCTCTATGGATCGGCTCCATCGGACGGATCGACGTTGTTGTAATCACAACAACCACCCCTACATGCCGCTGTCCTCTTCTCAGCCTTGACGCTAGCCGCACCGGCGCCCAGTGAGGCGTCTGGCAGGCTGCCCCCGTCAAGAAGCAGGGTGCTCGACCGGCTCGTCGCTCGAGATCGGGTTCAACGCCAGGGCACTTCGACGCCCAATCTTTTGAGTTCTTCTGAAGACACAGCCGCCATCTGGGCGACCAAGCGGAGCAAAAGGGTGACGAAAGCGGATGCCTCTAGGAGACGACTCTCATCATCATCATCATCATCATCATCATCATCATCATCAGCAGCAGCAGCGAGGATTTGAACCATCGCCGCTCTGGTCAGGTCGAACGTCTCTGGGGTGGGTTGTCTGTCGCTGCCGATGGACTTCACGAGTGGCCGGGCTGCATCTTCGACCTCTGTCGCTCTTACTGGAGCATCATGGTTTCGGTTGGGCCGTCATCCATTGCTCCACATTGCCTTGAGCTTGTGACGGCTGGCAAAGTGCTCCCCCGTCACACGGTGAACTGGGGCACTCAATTCGGACTCATGTGTCCTGAGTTCAGGAGCGCCACAGTGGGTGATGACTACTTTGGGGCCTATGACGATCCAACGGATGGACAACGTCGGCGTCGTTGTCGACGACCTTGAGGCTGCGGTTGCGTTCTTCCTTGAACTAGGTCTGGAACTGGAAGGCGAGGCTGCAGTCCAGGGACCGTGGGTGGACCGCGTCGTCGGACTTGACGATGTCCGAGTCGACATCGCTATGGTGCGGACTCCGGATGGCAACAGGCGGCTTGAGCTGACGAAGTTCCACACACCGCAGGCGATCAGCACCACGCAGAACGCACCCGCGAACACTCTCGGCATACGTCGCATCATGTTCGCGGTCGACGACATCGAGGATGTCGTTGCCCGCCTACAGGCTCATGGCGCCGAGCTCGTCGGGGAGCTGGCGCAGTACGAAGACATCTATCGGCTCTGCTACATACGCGGCCCTGAGGGCATCATCGTTGCACTGGCTGAGCAGCTCAACTGAACAACGTGTCCTGCTATCGGGGAGTGACGACTGCTGCACGCCGGTCCCGAAAGTGGTGGAGTGCGTCACCGTACTGAACGGCGTTTTGGGGCACAGTGTCCGTACTGTGGACCCGGACGACGGGGCGAGCGAAGGGGGAGGTGCCGTAGGAAGTCTGGCCTTTCAGCGCCCGGCTACGACTGGACCCAAGAAGGGACCATTGTCCCTATCGATGCTCGCCTCGGGTGGCTTACCCTGCCACCGTGGCGGAAGAGACGGCGCTCCAAGGCGTCCTGCAACCCGACGGCAGCGACACATGGCACCTGGTGAATGCACCTCTTGCCGTGCGTGCCGTGTGCGGAACTCGGATTCTTTATGGCGCCCGACTGCGGGCCTGGGACGAGACTCCACCCGCCGACCGCTGTCACCTGTGTCTGCGGCACCTGGACGACACCTAAGCAGCGCCCACTTGGGCGGGACGTTGAGAGCCGTGCCGCACAATCCCGTGAACCGGGGCACCCAGATGTCAACCTGGACCGGCCGGGAAACGTGAATACGTTTCTAATCGTACGACGGTTGGCCCAGCGGTTTCTGAGCCCGCCGTTCTCTGGTTGATGGCATCACAGAGTGGTGGGTGGGTGCAACGATCAGCATCTCAGCTCATGAGAGTGGACCCTGAGCATGTGAGACGCGAGGCCCTGCAGAGACCGAGCAAGACGAGGTCGCCGTGCCAGCCTCAGGCATGAGTCGAAGCAGGGCGGGGCTCGGTCTGCTCCTCGTTGCCAGCGTCGCAGCATGCGGGGCCGGTACGAAGTCGGCAGTCTCCCACCGTGCGACGTTGACCACCACGACGAACCACGTCAAGTTGGTGGCCGGAGGACTTACGGTCACGCCCTCGTCTGGGCTCCAGGACGCGCAGCAAGTGACCGTGGCCGTGAGAGGGTTCCTTCCGTCCCGAAAGTTCTTCTTGTCTGAGTGCCTGTCGCCTGTCGCCCTCACGGAGGAGGGGACAAACTCCATCGGGTGCGGCCCGCAGCTGGCTCTTCAGCCCTTCGGCGTCACTGATCCCAACGGTGCCGGATCGACCACGTTCACCGTGCACTCGGCTGCAAGCACGGGACCACTCATTCCGGAGACGCAACCCTGTACTGGGGCATGTGTGATCGTCGCCACGTCTGGGGTCAACGGGGTCTTCTACTTCGCGCCCATCACGTTCAGTCCGCCGACGGTCGCAACCAGCTCTACCCCAGCCTGCACGAACAGTCAGGTGGCCGTCTCAGACTCAGGGGGAGGTGGTGCTGCGGGTCATGAGAATCAGGTGCTCGTCTTCACCAACAAGAGCCAATCCACCTGCGCACTGACGGGCTACCCCGGTGTGGCGGGTCTGAACGCCGCGGGACAGCAGGTGACCCAAGCAAGTCGTTCACTGAGCGGGTACATGGGCGGGCTCTTGCCCGGTGTTACAACGCTCCCCCTAGTGTCCTTGGCACCTGGTCAGACCGCTTCAGCCATTGTCGAAGGGACCGACAACCCGCTCGGCTCACAACCCTGCCCCCAATACTCGGTGCTGCTAGTCACACCTCCGAACCTCACCGAGCAGGTACGGGTCCAGGTCTCCGGTCTAGGTACCCGAGGTTTCCCAGACTGTTCAGGCATCGAGGTTCACCCGGTGGTTCCCGGCAGCGGCGGCACCAGTCCTGGGTTCTAAATGTGACTACGTCCCGCTGACGCTGAACTGGGATACGTCGCCAGCGAGATTCCGCTGTTCTTTCCCGGACCGTTGGGTATCCGACTGGGAATCCTTATGCCGCTCGCAAGCAGCAACCACTCGGCGGTGTCGGTCGGGAAGAGTATGTCCTTGGGCAGGTCATCTGGGGCATTCTGCTGTGGCCATCTCTGTGTCAGTTTAGATTGACAAACCTAGGATGTCAGTCCATACTGACAGGCATGGGCATCGAAGAACTCAGCGTGAATCTCTCGTCGGATGACCCGGCAATTGGGCTTCGCGCCTCGTTGGCGCTCCATCGCCTGGCTGAGAGGGTCGAAGCGAACCACGTCGCGACGGCCCGGGAAAAGGGCTGGTCGTGGCAGCAGATCGGGGACGCCTTGGGCGTCACCCGCCAATCCGTGCACACCAAATACAACAAGGAGTCATCATGACCACCGAATCGGTTGCGCCAGAGGTGCTTCACCCCTGGGCCATCTATCTGCAGGCCAGTGAGGAGGCTCGTCGCCGAGGTGATCGCCGAACGGGCACAGATCACGTCTTGCTCGCCTTGTTGGAGGATCCCTCGATCGAAGTCGTGTTGGGCGTGAGCCTGCAGCAGGCTCGCCAGGCCCTTGAGTCGCTCGATCACGAAGCTCTGGGCGCCCTGGGCCTGGCGTCCGGCACCGACGCTCCCCCACTGCCGATGCGCGCCGTGCCGAAGAAGCCGAGGATCAGAGACGTCGCGCAAAAAGATCGCCTCCGCATGACTCCCGCGGCAAAGAAAGTACTTCAGGACGCGGTCAAGCCCAATCGCCGGAAGACTCAGGTCACGGCCCAGCAGGTGCTGGCCCAGATCCTCACGCTCCAACCTCCAGATCCTGCGGCGGTGCTGCTGGGCGCTCTCGGCGTGAACACGTCGGAGGTTCGGCGCCGATTGGATACAGTCACGCCCGACAGCTGAGTCCCAGCGACATTCACGACTTCGAGCGAAGGTGCCCTAATTGGGCCCTCCTGGCGAAGCAACTGTCGCGATCGGTTAGCCCTGACGGACTGCTCCGGCGTCATCCCTCAGCCGGACCGTAGCCAAGTCGACGCCGGGCCACGGTCGGGGTATCCCGAAAACGCGCGACCTTTTCGAAGCTGATCGGTATCCCGATGTGCCCAGCCCCACCTTCCAGGCAATCTGGGGCAGGCTGGCGTCTGTGGATGCCAGCGAACGCGACCGTTTCGCAGCCCGCCCTTTGGCCCTGCAGCGTTCGAGGTTGTTCGACCAGCAAGCCGAGGCATATGACCGGTTCCGACCGACCTATCCCGATGCGGTGATCGACGAGCTGCTCGGTCCCGTTCCTGCGGGCCTGGACGTTCTCGACGTAGGTTGTGGCACCGGGATTGCTTCACGGCAGATTGCCCAGCGTGGCGCCAAGGTGCTCGGGGTGGAACTCGCTCCGCGCATGGCCGAGATCGCCCGCGGTCATGGGATCGACGTGGAGATCGCGGCCTTCGAAGCCTGGGACGCTGCCGGTCGCACTTTCGACCGGGTGACCTCAGCGCAGGCCTGGCACTGGCTCGACCTCCCTAACGCCACCGCCAAAGCGGCCTCTGTGCTGCGGCGGGGCGGCAAGCTCTGTCTGATTTGGAACGCGGGGTGTCAGCCCGATGATCTGGCCGATGCTCTCGAGGAGGTGTACGCGAGAGTCGTGCCGCCCGGCGGTCACCGTCTGTACCGGGGGTATGCGGCCAGCCGGTCATCCGACGTGAAGACCGGACTCGACTCAGAGATCGACGCCGTCTTAGCTGTACCCGACTTCGGTGCGCCTACAGAGAAGTGGTTCCCCTGGACGCGGGCCTACCAGCGCGATGAATGGCTAGACCAGCTCGTGTCGCGGAGCGATCACACCGCCCTCGAACCAGCAGTCCGAGACCGTCTGTTCGAAGCCATCGGCGCGGCCATCGACGATCACGGCGGCTCGTTCGTCATGAACTTCGAGACCGTCCTGATCACCGCGAATCGGCTCGGGTAGCCCCGGGGCGCGGCACGCGTTTTAGTCAGCGCCTTGACGATGTACCAGAGGAAACGATGTCTGTCACAACTTTTCGACCGAGGCCTGACACCTCGGCGAGTTGGCGAATCGAAGCACCAGCACGATGGGCGACTCGAATCATGTCGTCGCGGATTGCCGCCTCCTTTTCGACCCGCTCAGCACTGAGGCCTACGACAACGAGGGCGGAGCCAGCTTCGCCAACCTCTCCGCTCCGATACTTATCCATTGCGGTTGTCGCAGCATTCACCCCGGCCTCGGTGTAGCTCATCGTTCCTCCTTCAGTCCGCGCGCAAGTTTGTCCCGGATGGTCATCAGGAGCGGTACTCGAGGAGACATTTCCGCTCTCGCCTCTGCGTCGTTCAGGTGCGCCAAAGTCATTCCGAGGAGTTCAAGTGCCTCGATGCGTTCCAACTCGACTTTGACCACTGGCTCCAGTGTAGCCACCTATGGTCCATTTGGAACCACTTTTCCGACTGCCGTATCTGGCCCGGGGGATCACCTGAAATCGGACGCATCAACCAATCGTTCGAGGGATATCGGACCAAGGTTGGGATTGATCGGCTGCTCCGAGCCAGCCAGCACCTTGGCGGCTCGAGTGTCGCGGCCGATCAAAAGGACCGCTTGGGGAGACAGAATGCGAGATGTGCCACCAAGAACTGCAGGCGGCTCGATCGCTTGACGTCTACATCTAATAGAACTAGAACAAGTAGCACTATGGAGGATGTGAAGATCGACTTCGCCGAGGACACACCCCTCTACCAGCAGGTCGCTGCCGAAATCCGTCGAGCTATCGCTGAGGGTGAAGCGCGACCCGGCGAGCGCATGCCGCTGGCCAAGGACCTGGCCACCGTGCTCGGCGTGAACACCAACACCGTGCTGCGCGCCCTGCGCGAACTACGCGATGAGGGGATGCTCGAGTTCCGACGTGGCCGTGGCATCACCGTAGCCGGCTCTCCAGAGCGCGGCGTCGTCATCGCGCGGGTGAAGGACCTCGTCGCCTTTGCCCGCCAACAGGGGTACCAACCCGCTGAAGTGATCGCCATGATCGAGGCGGTGTCGTGACGCTGCTCCACCCCAGGACCGACCCGGCTCCCGTGGACACAAGGGACGCCGAGGCACTCATCAAAGAGGCGCGGCGACTCCGGAGGCGCCGCTGGACCGTCGGCCTCCTGGTCGCTGCCGTGGTCGGGGCAGGCATCGGCTGGGCTGTCGCTGCGAGTACGCACGGACCTACAACTCCAACGAGGCGGGCGCCCCGGCACGACGTCATCAGTGGCAACAGCAGACAAGGTCTTCCCGAAGGTCCCTACGCCAACCTCACGGTCGCAGGTCCACTCGCCGTCGCGCCGAGCGGCGCTCTCTACGTCGCCGACGTCAGCCGCGAGCGGGTACTGGTCCGCCTTCCCGACGGCCGCTTTCGCGTCGTCGCCGGCAACGGGACGAAGGGTGTTTCGGGCGACGGCGGGCCAGCCATTGACGCGGAGTTCTTGGACATCGTCGACATGGCGGTCGCGCCCGACGGGAGCCTGTACGTCCTCGACGGGCACAGGGTTCGGATGGTCAGCCCGAACGGCGTGATCTCGACTGTGGCCGGCACCGCCGGCGCGCCCACCTTGGCGCCATGCTGCGCCCCCAGCAAGCTTCCGCCACCGATAGCGAGCGGCACGCCGGCCCGCTCCGTGTCGATCGACCAACTCAACACGGCGGCGATCGCCCTGAGCGAACAGGGCGTGCTCTACATCTCGACCGGGATCCAGCTCCTCCGTCTGGACAACGGCACGCTCGACGACATGCCCACTCGAGCGATGGGTCCCGTATACAACGGCCAGCCGCTGAACAATCTGGGCCAGATCGCGGTCGATGCACAGGGCAACGTCATCGTCTCGGGTGGCAACGGCTGGGCTATCTGGCAGGTCGCGCCCAGCGGAGTCGCCACCGAAGTCACCGCGCCGAACGCCCGGCGCAGTGGGGGCAATACGTCGGTTCTCGAACGAGCCCCCGATGGAGTGGTCTACGGCGAGTCGGGGTCGACGCTGCTGAAGCTCCAAGGCAACCGGGCAACCCCGGCGTACTCCTTCCCTCAAACGCAGTCGGGCTTCTGGCTCACCTACTTCGCCTTCGGACCCGACAATACGGTGTACGCGGACGAGATTCCGGGGGGCGAAGCTTGGGAGAAGTATCAGCAGCTCCGTGTCGTTCGCGACAACCGATCTTCTGTGCTGTGGGAACAGACTTCTGCCGATCTGGCTCCGGCTGCGTCCTGACTTTGCCGGTTGGGTAACCGCGTGTTGCCGATCTAGGCGCCCTTTTAGCCTTCGCTTTAAAGCCCTGGCACGCCCTCACGGATAACCGTCCCTATTCCGAAAGTGCCGGTCGCATCACTCCAGCCCGGCAGCGAACGGAGACACTCTTGTGGTCCCCTACCTAGGGGCGGGCGGAACGTCCGTTCACCACAGCCGGCCGCTTCCTTTGGTGATTGTCGCGCATCCTCTCCGCGACGTGGCGAGAGCGGATGGGTAAGCCGATCCCGATCGGTGTCGAAGCGTCTCTTGCCCGTTCGCACTCAAGGCACTCGACAACCCACCGGTCATTGGGACGCGTAGCAAGTCGTGGATGGTGAGTGGGGTTGTGCATGGTCGATTCCTCTCAGCGTTACAACCTGAGAACTCGGTCTCGATACCCCGTCGAGTGGGGTCTATGCACCATCGCGCTGCCCCCGCCCTGACCCTCCGCGCAATGCCGATGTGTGCTGGCCTTGTTTCTGCGAGTTATCGGTATCTAACAACCTTCATCGTCAGTCACGGAGGGGGCGCAGGCATCCCACTGACCCGGCGGTGATGTCGAGGGGGCATCCAGATCTCCAAGGACGGTGCTGCTTGGTTGCCGTTAAGCGGTGTCAGTGTCGACAATCAGCACGTCGCAGTGGCAGCTATGAGCAACCGTGTTGGGCACGCTCCCTTTGACGAAGCGCTTCGCACCGCTCATACCCCTATTGCCGACTACGACGAGATCCGCAGAGACATTCTCGGCGGTGCCAAGAAGCGCCTTCGCTGCATCCCCGCCCGGATTGTGGACCTTGAGTGAAACCCCCTCGGCTTCGGCGTCGGCGAGCAGTTGTGACCGGATCGCCTCGGCTTCCTCACGCATGGTGTTCACCTGATCCTGCCCCGCTCTCGAGTCGGCGAATCCGACGGGGACGGCCGGGTGAACCACATTGACGGCGTGCAGTTCGGCTCCCCACACCTTGGCCAAAGCCATGGCTTCCTTTACGGCGATCCCCGCTCGATCCGAACCGTCTGTACCTACCACGATGACCTTGTACATCGGCGACACCCCAGTTTTCGTAGGCAATCTGCCATTGCGAACACTAGGTGCAATTGAGCAGATTTGCCTCGTGCCCGCGTGAAGGTACCGGGTGAAGCGGCGCCAGCAGGACGGAGAGACGCCATCCGGGCCAGGGTGGATGCGCCTTTATCCTTTGCCTTTCAAGGCCCGGGTCGCCCCGGAACGAGTCAGAGATTGGGCGGGGCGGCCTCGCACTGCAGTGCACGTGTGCGTCTCCATTTGTGGACCTTGTCCTAGAGGTCTGGGGAGTGTCCGACTGGCCCTTCGTCACTCGGTAGAGGACTGGTTTCGACCGTTGGGTGACGTTCGCTCACCACGCGAGAGTTAGCCGGATGGTCTTGGTCTCGCCCGATTTCGCGATGCGTCGGCTCAGCGCCCTGAGAACGTGTCACCCCGCTTACGGCGATCGAAGGCTTGGTCGTCGTCTCCTGATGCAGGGTGTTCTGAACGCCCTCCCTCGAGCGGGACCAGCGGGCGGGCCTCGGCCCCACAGCCTTTCGCCTTTCCGCCAGGGCGCTCGGAATTTCAGCCTGAGAAATGCGGAAGAACCAAAAAGGACGGATGGCGCGGCTCGTGGTACACGACCTGTTCGGCGGCCACCATGGTTGTGGCCGTGGCCGGCGGCTCTCCGGTGCCGAGATTGCGGGCGTAGACAGGGTGCGCGCCACTTGAGACCTGGACCCGCAGGCGGTGGCCGGCGGCGAAGGTGTGACCGATAGGCCACAGGGCCACGGCAGCAGAGAAGGTCCCGTCCGAGTTCCGGTGGATGGACGCAGGGTCGAAGCGCTGCAGTCCATCGCACACGTTGACGGACTGGCCGTCGGGTAACACGTCGCAGATCCGGACGAAGAAGTCGGTGTGGTCCAGGCTCGAGCCCACGTGCAGCTCCGCTTTCACCGGGCCGACGAGTTCGAGCGGCTCGTCCAGCTCGTCGGAGGTGTAGACGAGGACGTCGGCGCGGCTCTCGAGGGGACGGTTGTCGACGGTGCCCCCGGTAAGCATGCCGATGCCGCCCATCGACGGCGTCGGATCGGAGGGGTCGTAGCGATAGCGATCGGGATCCGACGGTGCCTCCGGCGGCATGGGCGCGAGGTGGCCGCGAGCACGGAGGTACCAGCGGGTCGGCTCTGTGGGAGGGGGCCAATTCGGCAGGTCGCGCCAGTGCCCGCCTTCGCCCTGCACGTGGACCTTGACGGGGGTGGGCTCGAGCAGTCCCTCTCGACCGAGCAACCAGGTGTCGAACCAGTCCAAGGGGGCGTCGGTCATGCCGCCCTCCCCGCCCCCGCCGAGGTGTCCGCCGGCGCCGATGCGCAGATGCACGGGGGCGGGCGAGGTGCTCAGGACGGCGTAGTCCTCCACTACACCGGGGAGCGGGTAATCGTGCCAGCCGTCGACGAGCAGGGTCGGCACGGTCCAGTCCGCCAGAAGTGGCCGGAAATTCACCGGATCCCAAAAGGCATCCGCGGCACCGCCGTGGACGAGCTGGTCCTGATAGAGCTGCAAGTCGACACCGGTGACCCGGTGGATCACCTCACCGAGAGGTAGGTGGTCGAAGGCCGCCTTCAGCTCAGCCATGCGCCGCTCGATGCCTTCGGGGGAGATGTCGGTAGTGGGGACGCCGTCGGCCTGTCTGTTGAACTGGGTGGCGCCCAAGTCCCAGGGGATGATCACCTCGAGCGCCAGCGAACCTCCCGGGTACCACGAGTAGGCCCGCACCGACGTCGATAGAGCGACGGCCATAGCCTTGAGGTACGGCGGCTTGGTGGAGGCCAGCGCCCACTGGGTGAAGCCCATGTAGCTGGCACCGAACGTGCCCATGCGGCCGTTGAACCACGGCTGGGATGCGATCCAGTCCGCTGTGTCTCGCCCGTCTCTGGCTTCGGCGAAGTAGCTGTGCGTGCCACCCGACCCGTCCGTGCCCCGGCACGCTTGCAGGACGTAGCGGTAACCGCGTGCTGCGAACTCCGGGCCCATGGCAGAGGCGAAGTTAGCCCTGCCGTACGGTGTGCGTTCCAAGATGGTGGGGACGCCGTCGATGCCCACGGGTTGGTAGACGTCGGCCAGCAGAACCGTCCCATCCGACACGGTGATTTTGACGTCCCGCTCGACCTCGACTTCGTTGGTGCGCTCCCGCATGCCGACCCCCTTTCGCGAGCGGGCCCTCCGCCAGCCGGCGACGTACAAACCCTAAGTCAAGTTTCGTTAGCCTGAACGCCTGCAAGTGAAGGATCGGCTCGGAACAGGCGGTACGGGGCACTCGCGCGAAGTGCCGCGGATGATCACTTTTGCAATCCAAATTGGAATCAATTCGGTCCGAGTAGCTGGACGGAAGCCAACCAGATGGATTGAAGGTCCTGCTCGGGATCACGAACTAAACAGGCTCGACGCTCTGGACCATCCGAATGGGCCTCCGGAGCCGGTGGCGCAGGTTCGAGTGCCGCCCACAGGTCACCGCATCAGCAATCAGCAATCAGCAATCAGCAATCAGCAATCAGCAATCAGCAATCAGCAATCAGATGACATCCCAACTTGCCATTCCGACGCACTACTCGCTGGGTCTCAGTCCACGGCTGACGCGCCTGCACTTCGCAGTCGTCGGCAGAGTACGCCTATCACTGCGCTCATAACCTCTGGTTCGCCCAGGAACGTTCGAAAGTTCCAACTGGCAAGAGAGAATGTCCGGAGATCACCAACAGCCTTTACCGTCGCCGTTCGGGTTCCCCCGTCGAGCAACGCGATCTCTCCCACGGCGTCACCAGGACCCAATTCCGCTCGGTGCACGCCATGTGCGATTACCTCGGCTGTTCCGTCCAAGATGAGGAAAAACCGTCCGGCACTTTCGCCCTCGGCGACAACTTCTGCCCCGGCCCCGAAGGACATCTCCTTTCCTGCATCGCAGATTCTCTTCAGCTGCTTTTGCGGAAGATCCCCGAACAACTCGGAAGTCTGCAATGCAGCAATGATCTCGTTAGCCATTCGCCTTACCTTCTAGGTCCAGACGATTGTATCGAAGGGCCTGCGCAGCCGGGAGGACAACACGGAAGCACCAAGCGATCGACGAACTCGCTTGTGACCGAGCACAGCCAGCCGACACGTTCGGTCGTCGTCGATGACTTGGGCGTCGGTGCAGCCGGTGATCAATGTTAGCAATCTAAATTGGCGATCAAATCGATGCTCTCCTATGGACGACAGCCAACCAGGTGGAGGGATTGGTTCTATTCAAGAGAACGAACAGGCACCAGCTACACGCTCTCGACTACCCGAAACTCCGGAGTCCGGAGATATTCCGGAACGTGCTATGTGGCGCTCAGTCAACGCGTAACGAGACTCGGCGGAGTCTTTCAGAGCCTGACCGGCATCGAGCGATCGAGATCAGTGGGTGCTGTCCGCGACAAGACGGTAACTCCCATGGCCATGACGCAAAAAGCCACTCCCGCGAAGATCCTCTGGGCCAAGCTGACGGCAAATCTCTCATCGAAGACCCAGACGCTCAGCACGATGGCGACAGCGGGGTCGACCACAACGATCAAGGGTTGGGACACGCTCAATGGACCAACTTGCAAGGCGGCCTGTTGGAGGACAGAACCGAGGACTCCTGATGCGACCAACGCATAGACCGGCCAGTGCTCCAGCGTGCCCAGCGGGCCCGATGCCGCAAGCTGGTTGGTGGTCACCTTGATGAAAGCCGCCATCAGCGCCCATGTGATCGAAGCGGCGGTGGCATAGAGCGCAGCCCGACGCACGGGCGATCCCCAGCGCGCCATGACTGCCAACAGAGCAACCGCCCCCCCGAACACGGCCAACGCGGAAGCCCAATCGGTGACGTCGGGCTGCAGGCGGCGGCCACCACGGGGATCGGCCGCGATCAGGAACACCGCCAGTGCGCCACAGGTTATCAGTGCAGCGGTCCACGCCATCTTGGCGACTCGTTGGTGGACCCAGAACCGGCGCAGGATCAGCACGAAGACCAGCTCAGTAACAAGGAGGGGTTGGACGATCGAGAGCTGACCGCTGTGGAGAGCGACGGCCTGAAAGATGAATCCCCCCGCGGCCGCCGCCCAACCGAGGAGCCAGAGGGGCTGGCGGATCAGGAAGGTGACGAGATTCCAGCCACGGTGCGAGTTGGATACACCAACGCTGGCCGCGTGCTGGGTCATCAGGTGTATCGCGTTCGCCAGGGCGGCGGCCAGGGCGAAGGTGATCGTGACCGTCACGTCACAAGATCCGATCGAGCAGCTCTCTGGGCCAAAGCCACTGCCGGATTCTGGACCCTGCAGAGCCACCTATCCAGCTATCGAGAAACGAAGTCGTCGCAGTACGCATGTCCGGACCGGCCGTGGCGACCAGATGACCTACTGAGCGCAGATCCGGAACTGACCCCGATCACCGGACCGGCGGGACAGTCGCATGGGACCTGCGCCGATTCGTTTCGACTCCCCCTCGCTCAGACCGTGAGCAGCTCATCTGCTCTCGCCAGCCAGAAGTCCACTTCGGAAGGGCTGTTCCGCCGGATTGGCCAGTCGATCAGGCGGACGAACAGATGTGCCAAATACGCCTGTGCCTTCAACGCCTCTAGGTGATCGAACGCCTCTGAGAACAGTCGGGTCTTCACGCCCGGCTCACAATCCGCCCGCAAACTCGTGAGAGCCAACATCACGAGGTCGAATGCAGCATCGCCAACGATAACGAAGTCCGTGTCCACAACCGCTGAGAGCGTCCCGCCCTCAACGAGAAGGTTCCCCGGATGCAGATCCCAGTGGACTACATCGTTCGTCGTGAAGAACTCGCGATTCAAGGACTTTCCGAATGCTTCGATCCGCCCGATGAGTGAGCGGGTGCGTTCGTCGTACCG
Source organism: uncultured Acidimicrobiaceae bacterium (assembly GCA_963725895.1). Lineage (GTDB taxonomy): Bacteria > Actinomycetota > Acidimicrobiia > Acidimicrobiales > RAAP-2 > Bog-473. Next base: position 2,452,986 of record CAVSAJ010000001.1, read on the forward strand.
ATGAAAGGATTCATGACGGCAGTAGCCCTTACCACCAACGGTGAGCGTTGTGATCAGGTTCGTCGGCCAGCGGACCGGGTCATGGGGTGCTGACAATCCAAGTCGGTTCGCATGCAGATCCAATAGCTGATCGACGAGCGCATGGCTTATAGCCGTGGGCACATTCCCAGGCTTGAACTCTTGGATGAAGAAGCTCACCCCCACGGCGTCGATGACGGAGACGGCCGGAACTGGCCAGCCCGCCTGAGCTCGAAGGCGTTCCGAGAAAACGACTGCCTCCTTACGAAGAGCACGACCATCGGACGTGCTGTCCCACTTCACCACGACGCGCTGACCGTCCGACCCGAGGAACTGGTGTGCGCCGGTTTCACCGCCGCTGAGTTGAGCCACGAAACGGAATGGCAGACCCGTCACTTCCGAGAGGATCGAGGCTGCTGCCTCGGCATCCAGTCCTGACTCACGAACCACGATTTCCAGCATTGCAGCCGGACCACACACCCGAAATTGCCGAAATGTCGCTAACACCTTGAGTTGAGGCGCCAACATGCGGACGGAGCTGCATGGTGTGTACGCCCCCGCATCCCAGCCGACGGCGGGCCCGGTGTATGGCCGACGGACGAGTGCGACATGTACAGGTATCGCTAAGTCGGATCGACCCATGCACCCATAGAGCAAGTCCAGACGCAGAAGGTCCAGAAAGAATTAGACTTCACCTTCCAGCGCCGTTGACGCTTCGAGCGTGCAACGAGGCAGGGTCGAGAAAGTTCTAGGGAAAGCCATTTCGGGCCGGCCACCGCCAGTTTGTCGGGGAGGACGACGACGAGAACGTCCCTGACCACCAACGACGGGACGGTGAGACTCTCGCACCTGACACGAAATACGTAGGCTCGGTGCATGACGCCACCCCGCCTCCTGCTGGTCCATGGTGCTTTCCACGGAGCTTGGTGTTGGGATCGGCTGAGGCCCGAACTCGAACGTCTCGGCATCTCTTACGAGACCGTCGATCTCCCCTTCACTTCGACTGAAGACGATATTGTCGCCGTGAGGAGTGTCATAGACAGCAGCGATGAGAGGGTGGTGGTGCTCGGACATTCCTTCGGTGGTGCTGTGATCAGCGCTGCGGCAGCGGAGGGTGGAAGGCCCTACGGATCAACCACGTCGCTGATCTTTCTGACCGCCTTCATGACCGCTCCCGAACAAGCGGTTGACTTCAGTGGCGCGCCAGGAATGGCGGACATCCATCTTGATGAGGTCACGGCATCAATCGATCCAAGTGCTGCCCGGTCGGTCTTCTACCACCGGTGCTCAGCGGAGGATGCTGACTGGGCGACGGCGCAGCTTCGGACCATGCCGACGTCGGTGTTGACTGCCCCTCCGCCCCCTTTACCGGCATGGCAGGTCTTGCCGAGCACGTACATTGTCTGCACCGACGATCGCATCCTGAGCCTCTCCGCGCAAGAGCAGATGGCCGAAAACGCGGACAGCACAATACGGATCGACAGCGACCATTCTCCGTTCCTGTCTTTCCCCGGGATGCTCGGTGAAGTCCTGAGCGAGATCATCTTGAACGAGTGACATAACCGGACAAAGACGATCTCTCGACTGGAGGCTGATGGTAGCGACGGGAGCGCCATCGCTCGCGGCGGCCGAGACAAGAAGGAGGGGGCGGAAGAACCACGGTACGGCGGACTGCGCCATGAGGATCATCCGAGTCGAAGGCGCGTTACGAAGCCGGCGCCATGTTCACCGTCAACGTCGCGCTCGGTGCCGGACGATGTTCCCGGCGTCTGGGGGAAGTGCAGTCAGGCCCAAAATTCCGGCCGCAACGCCGTCGTCCAGCGCCATCTCTGCCCTACCCTCGGGCAATCCAGCGCTCGCTCAGATCACCTGGCACACCAGCCTGGGACACCGGCACAACACCTGGGAAGCCGGGTCGCCCGTCTCGACGCCCCCCTACCGGCGTTGCGAATCAGGTCGGCTGAGCTGCATTTGCGCAGTTCACGCCCGCGAATCCAGTATTGGCGCCTCACTAGGCTTCACTCAGAGAGTGGGGCCCGCACTACTCGTGGGGCTCGTCATTTTCTACGATCGTCGCGAAAGCAGAGGACGATGAGCGAAAAGCCACAAATGAGCTTCGGTGATGGTGGAGAAGCGCAGTCACCTGGGATGACGACTCTTGTGGTCAACCAGGCGACCGTGTTGGACGCCACAGCGGGCTCGTACGAGGTGCTCCTAACGGTCGGTGGCGTCAGCGATCGAGTGCACTTCAGGTCCGCGACGCCCTTGGGCAACGACGACGCGTTGTTGCCGATGGTCCTTGAGCCGTCGATGCGGGTCGGCGGCGTGCTCGATCTCCCGGGAGGCCTGTCACCGAGCAGCCGTGCGGCCTGCCCGAAGATCCAAGACTTGCTCGCTGACTGGTCCGGAAGAGACGGGGTGCCGCATTTCGAACATATAGAAGTCCGGACGAACGACCGAACAGCCGAGCCGGCACAAGGCCGAGGAGTCGGTGCGTTCTTCACCAGTGGTCTGGACTCAACCTACACGGCTCTCAAACACAGCGACGAGATCACACACCTGATCTTCGTGGACGGCTTCGAACATCCGCACGCGAGCCCGGCAGTGCGTGAGGCCGCACTCAAGTTCGTTCGAGGGTCGGCGGCGAACCTCGACAAGCCGCTGATCGAAGTGGAGACCAACCTACGCGACTTCTCCGACCGCTGGGTATCTTGGACCTTTTACCACGGTGCAGCGCTCGCCACGGTGGCTCTCCTCTTGTCGGAGCAGTTGTGCAAGGTCTACATCCCTTCCAGCTTGGCGTTATGGCAAATCGCCCCTTGGGGGTCCCATCCAAGTCTCGACCCCCTCTGGGGGACGAATGGTGAGGCCATCGTCCACGACGGCTCCGAGGCCGAGCGCATCGAGAAGATCCAGGTGCTAGCGGAGCATGGTGGAGCACTCTCGCGTCTTCGGGTGTGCTGGGAGAACCCTGGTGATACAGAGCAGTCTCAGAACTGCGGCACCTGCGAGAAGTGCATGCGCACCATGCTCTCACTCTGGCGATGCGGGCTCCTTGAGCGCGCGACCTCGTTTCCTGACCACATCGACCCGTGGACAGCAGCGCACGCGAGACTTCCTTTGCCTGATATAGACATTCGATCCCAGTGGCACGATGCCTTTGTGCACGCAGTAAAGGCTCGCGACCTGGCCATGTCCTGCGCGCTCGCGGTCGTGCTGGTCAGATCGAGTGTGACTCAGAGGATGAACGATACGAGGTGGGACCTGCGGCGGTCGCAAGTCATCATGAGGCTCGTGGAGTGGCTCCGCGGCCGTCGCTCACGGCGGGACGGGCGCTCCCCGCAAGCACGATCGTGGGAAGCGGTGCCGCCACGCGGACAGAACGAAGTTGCGCGGATGCAGTGAGCGGTGACCGCCGATCGATGGGTCATATGCGTCTCGGGCCGAAACCTTACGAAAGGCGGCCCTTCGCGAGGTCGGCCCGTGTGAGTTCGGGCGCCGGCCCAGCAAACGACGCCACGAAGCAGCGATCGTCCGTGCTACTCGATCTCGCCTCTGCGGTGGCGACGCAGCTCGACAGCTGCCTCGCCAACACGCGCCGCGTTGTGCTAGTGGGATACCCCGAGCACCACAACGTGGGCGACAACGCGATCTGGGTGGCGACCATCGCTTATCTTCGTTCGCGCGGCATCGCAGTGACGCATGCCACCAACCATCGCCTGTACGACGTCGCCACCGTCAAGCGGAACCTGTCTTCCGATGGGGCACTTGTCCTACTTGGCGGCGGCAACTTCGGTGACTTGTACCCCGAGAGTCAGCAATTGCGCGAATCGATCGTGAGCGATTTTGCCAACGCGACTGTTCTTCAAATGCCCCAGTCCGTCCACTTCGATGAGGACTCTGCGAGGGACGCGACACTCGAGCGTTTCATCGCGCATCCGCATCTCACGGTGCTGGCGCGAGACGAGCAATCCCTGCGAGCGCTGTCGGCCGCCGGATTGCAGTCGCGGCTCTGCCCGGACGTCTCCCACTTCCTCCTCCCAGGTTTGCATGCGCCGCTGGGATCAGGGGTCCTTGTGCTTGCGCGAGCCGACCGGGAACGTGCGCATCCTACTGATGTGTACCCGAGCAGCTGGAAGGACTGGGACATGTCGCCGAAAGACGCGCCTGAGCAGATCCGCCGGGCGCTCCGTTTGGCATCTATCGTGTCGATGTTGCGACCTAGTGCGGAAGTCAAACTCTGGCAGCCGTGTTGGACCATTTTCGCCAAGGTCAGCCTCGCGAGGGGCGTTCGGCTCATAAAGGACTATGAGACGGTCGTGACCGATCGGCTCCACGGGGTACTTCTCTCCCGGATGCTCGGTCGGCGCGTCATCGCGGTCGACAACAGCTACGGCAAGGTCTTTCGATACCTTGACACGTGGCTGCGTGACGATCCCTGGATCGAGCGCGCTCCGGACCACTCGACTGCTATAGCACTGGCGCGCCAACACGTGAACATGGCCGGAGAGTAGGCCATGAGTGACTCAGTGAGCGGCTGTAGCCCTCGCTTCGACCCGCCGCACGTCGCCTCCGGGCGCTCAGAAGCCCGTACACATCGACAACGCCACTGTCGAACCAAGTGACCCCATCGTCGTCCTCGTCATAGAAGACGAGCCAGTTTTGGCCGGACTTGACTGCGACGGCATCTCGGACGTACGGCTCAGACGCACTTCGGCGGAGCCGTCGGGGTTGGCGGCATGGTCTCCGAATCAAGCCTTTCGGAGGTCGGATGGGACCGTGATACCGTTCGCGGGCAGCTCAAGGGCTGTGGAAGTACTGCCCCAGGGGGGAAGCCGGTGAGAGTCCGGCGCTGGTCCGCAACCGTGAGTGGTGCGCCGAGGAGCGGACGCCACAGAGCCGGGATACCTCAGGGCAGATGAGTTCCCACCGTCGAGACACAGGGATCGGAGCTCGGTACGACTCGCGTCAGTCGGGTCCCGGGCCGAGGTCCGGGAAAGGATCGCCGTGACCGCGTTCGTCGGAGTGGCGTAGCCCGATGACGTCGCAAGCTGGTCGAGGAGCCGTGCGCCGCGATCAGGCATTCGTCCTGCGCCGTCCTCTGCACCCCTTGGCCTGGTGGATATGGGCCGCCTGTCTGGCGATCTGCGCGATGCGAACCAACAACCCGTTGCTCCTCGCACTCATCGGGGCGGTGGCCTGTTTCGTCGTGTCGGCCTGCCGCACCAACGCGCCATGGTCGCGTTCGATCACCTTCTTCCTGCGGCTGAGCCTTGTGGTCATCGTGATCAGGGTGGGCCTCGAGATCCTCTTCGGCCAGCGTGGTGTGCCAGGACACGTGCTCTTCACACTGCCCCGCCTCCCCCTGCCCTCATGGGCAGTGGCCGTGAGCATCGGCGGGGCCGTCACGGCAGAATCGATCCTGACGGCTTTGGCCGAAGGAATGCAGATCGCCGCCATCCTGTTGTGTTTCGGGGCGGCGAACTCATTGGCCAGCCCCTATCGCCTTCTGCGCTGTCTCCCGGCGGTGCTCTATGAAGCGGGTGTCGCGGTGACCGTGGCCCTCGCCTTTACGCCCGAGCTGGTCCAGTCCATTAGTGATATTCGCCGAGCCCGTCGGCAACGCGGCATCCCCGCCAATGGCCTGCGAGGCTTGCGAGGCGTGGCGGTGCCCGTGCTCGAAAGCGCGCTCGACCGATCGCTTCAGCTGGCCACCAGCATGGATGCTCGTGGATACGGTCGGCGCGCGTCCATGGCGCCAAGGCTCGTACGAACAGCCCAGTTGGCCACGATCGGCGGCCTTCTGTTGGCAGCAGTGGGCGTGTACGGCATCATCGACTCCGGATCTCTTTTCGGCCTCGGGCTGCCGATCCTGGCGCTCGCGGTTCTTCTGTGCGGGCTGGGGATGGCGGTGGGAGGCCGGCGATCGACGCGGACCCGCCACAGGCCCGACCCGTGGCGGTGGCCCGAATGCGCGGTGGCCGGGTCCGGCCTCTTCGCTCTGGTGTCGATGACGATCGCCCACGCACTCGATGCCCCCGGACTCACCGTCTCGTTCTTTCCTCTGGCCGTGCCGCCTGTTCCAATCGCTGTGGCCGCCGGCCTTTTGGTCGGTGCTCTGCCTGCGGTTCTGGTCCCGAACCGACGGCCGCGCCCGCTGCCCTCGACGGCAGCGCGGACCGAGGGTCAATCGACCCGGGAACTCTCGAAGGCGAGCGCATGATCCGCTTCGACGATGTCTCGTTTACCTATACGGAGGCCGCGGACCCGACGCTGTCTCGGGTGAATCTCGAGATTCCCGAGGGCGAGCTGTGCGTTGTTGTGGGCGAGACGGGTAGCGGAAAGTCCACCCTCTTGCGAGCTGTCAACGGGTTGGTCCCACATTTCAGTGGCGGCGTTCTGGCCGGGACCGTGACGGTGGACGGCAGGAGCACCCGGGACAATCGGCCCCGCGACCTCGCCGAAGCCGTCGGTTACGTGGCGCAAAACCCGCTGGCGAGCTTCGTCACGGAGACGGTCGAGGACGAGCTGGCGTACACCATGGAGAACCTGGGAGTGCCGCCCGACGCGATGCGCCGGCGGGTCGAGGACGCCATCGATCTTTTGGGCATCGCAGAATTACGTGGCCGGTCCCTCCGCTCGCTCTCCGGCGGACAGCAGCAGCGCGTCGCCATCGGTGCGGTGCTGACGGCTTCACCTCGGGTCCTTGTGCTCGACGAGCCAACCTCCGCACTAGACCCCGCAGCGGCCGAGGAGGTTCTCGCCGCGCTGGCACGCCTCGTCCACGACCTGGGCCTCACCGTCATGATGGCCGAACATCGTCTCGAACGGGTGCTGCCTTTTGCGGACCGCATGGTGCTGGTCCCGGGCCAGGGCGCGCCGGTGTGCGACGGACCGCCGGTCACCGTCATGCGCACGGCCCCGGTTGCTCCACCTCTCGTGGAGCTGGGGCGTCTCGTCGGATGGGATCCGTTGCCCCTCACGGTTCGCGACGCTCGCCGGCTCGCTGGGCCGCTCCGCCAACGTCTCGGCCCGAAGGCAGAGGAGAGGCCGCCGGCACCCGCAACAGAGAACACCGCGCGCTCGTCGGCCACCGTGCTGTGGGCACGACGACTGCGGATCGCCTATGGGCCACTCGTCGCGGTTGACGATGTCGACCTGACAATTGACCGGGGCGAGATTCTGGTGCTGATGGGCCGCAACGGTTCGGGGAAGTCGAGCCTCCTCAACGCACTGTCCGGCACGAAGCCCACTCGTGGCAGCGTGGAAGTGTCGGGACGTGACCCAGCGTCGCTCCGGCCGAGCGATCTGATTCGCCTTGTCGGCCACGTGCCCCAGGATCCGGGCCTGCTTCTCTACGGTGAGAGCGTGGCGGACGAGTGCCGCCTCGCCGACAGAGTGGCTGGTCTGCCCGAAGGGACGACGCAGCACACACTCGAGCGCGTGCTCCCCGGTCTGCCGCCGGACCGACATCCCCGGGATCTCTCTGAAGGACAACGTCTGGCCCTCGCCGTGGCCGTGGTCTTGGCACCCTCGCCGGCATGCCTGCTGCTGGACGAGCCGACCCGCGGCCTCGACTACCCCAGTAAGGACCGGCTGATCGTCGTCCTGCGCAAGCTGGCGGCCGACGGACATGCGGTGGTCATGGCCACCCATGACGTGGAACTCGCCGCCCGGGTAGCTGACCGCGTCGTGGTCCTCGCGGACGGACAGACCATCGCGGACGGACCGGCACGCCGGGTCGTGTGCCACTCACCCGTCTTCGCCCCTCAAGTGGCCAAGGTGCTCGCGCCCGACGAGTGGCTGACCGTGGACGAGGTGCGCACGGCCCTCGAGCAGACGGTGCCGGCATGAGCGTGACGCGCCGGTTGACGCCGGCGGTCCGGCTGGGGACGCGGTCCTCCTTCTTGTTGGCGCTCACGACAGCGTTCGGAGTGGTGGCCTTCAGCTGGCCGCTCCTGATCCACCAGAACGCGGGCCAGAACACCGCCCATTCCGGCGACGCCCCTTGGGTCTTCGTCGCCCTGATTCCGCTGCTCCTGGGCATCGTGGTGGCTGAGCTGTCCGAGGGCGCCATCGATGCCAAGGCCGTGGCGCTGCTCGGGATCCTCTCAGCAACGTTCGCGGCGCTCCGGGTCGCGAGCCCAGGCATCAACGGGTTCGAGCCCGAGTGGTTCCTTTTGATATTGGCGGCCCGGGTCTTCGGGCGTGGCTTCGGCTTCGTGCTGGGCGCCGTGGCCTTCTTCGCCTCGGCGCTCATCACCGGGGGTGTGGGTCCCTGGCTCCCCTTCCAGATGATCGCGGCGGCCTGGGTGGGGTTCGGAGCTGGCTGCCTGCCCCCGCTGCGGGGGCTCCCGGAGCGTCTCATGCTGGCGGGTTACGGGATCGTCTCGGCTCTGGCGTACGGATTGTTCACGAACTTCTGGTTCTGGCCCTTCGTGGGCGGCACGACCACGACCTACTCGTTCGTACCCGGGTTGGGCACGGTGGCGAACCTGCACCGCTTCATCCTCTTCGACCTCGCCACTTCCATGGGCTTCGATCTCACCCGAGCAGTCACCTGCGCCGCGTTGGTCGTCGTGTTGGGCCGCCCGGTGCTCGCAGCACTCCGGCGTGCGTCGCGGCGAGCTGTGTTCGAACCAGTGGTCGAGTTCGTGGACGCGACGAGATGATGATGGAGCCATGAAGATCGTGTCGTTGCTGCCATCGGCAACCGAGATCGTGTTCGCCCTCGGCCTCGGTGACCAGCTTGCCGGCGTCAGCTTCGAGTGCGACTATCCGTCCGCCGCACGGGAGGTGCCGGTGGTGTCGGGCACCGCTCTTCCCCCCGACGGCTCGCTCACAGCACAACAGATCGATGCCGAGGTGAGCGAACGTGTCGCGGCGGGCGAGTCGATCTACACCCTGGACACCGTCACGATCAGGACCATCGATCCCGACCTCATCTTGGCCCAGGACCTCTGCCGCGTGTGTGCCGTTCCCTCGGCCGCGGTCGCAGACGCTCTGGGGGTCATCGGCTGCGAGGCCGACGTTGTCTCCTTGGACCCGGGACGCTTGGACGAGGTCATCGACTGCATCGGCCTCGTCGGTCAGGCCACCGGGACCGAAGAGGTCGCGCTGACGCTCATGTCCCATCTCCGCCAACGTGTCGCAGCAGTCCACAAGCGTGTCGGGGGCCGGCGGAGACCACGAGTTTTCGCCCTCGAATGGCCCGATCCACCGTTCAACGGCGGCCATTGGGTCCCCGACATGATCGAGGCCGCCGGTGGCGAGCCCGTCCTGGCAGCGGGCGGTGAGCGATCAACTCGGCTCTCCTGGGATGTGATCGCCGCCGAAGTGATCGACATCACCGTCTTCATGCCGTGCGGCTTCGACCTCGAGGGTGCCGTGGCCCAGGCTGACTCTTTTCTGGGCAGGCCTGAAGCGCTCACCCTTGGCCAGATTTATGCCGTCGATGCCAATGCGTGCTTCTCGCGACCGGGTCCACGTGTCGTCGACGGCGTCGAGCTGCTAAGCGAGCTGCTTCATCCCACAGAGCCGGATCACGCCTTGCCCGAGCTCGCTCGCCGCCTACGTTGAGCGGCCCTGCCGCTCCGACTACGCCGCGCCCGGCGTGCGCCGCCATCTGACCCAGGCGCCGGTTCCCAAGATTCCGATAACGGCCACCACCACGATGATCGGTACGGCTGGGTCACCTCCCGACCCTCCGCGTCGGCCTTGGTTCGTGAGCGCCAACTGGGCAGATGTTCGCGGTTGCCTCTCGCCGATGGACGTGGACGTCGTGGAGGAGGACGCCTCGCCGGCCGGTTGAGGCGCGCCCGATCCCCGCCCGTCCCCTGTCGTCACGGTCGATCCGGGCTGACTCGCCCCGCGGTTCGATGCCGTCGTCCCGGGCGCTGGCGTCTTTGCCCCTATGGGAGGCGTGTTCGGAGGGGAGGACGTTTCGGAGGCAGACGGGCCACGCGGTGGGAGGGACGGCAGATCCATCGCCACCCGGAACATCGGTGCTTGTCGTCGTGGTCGATGTCACGTGGTCACAAGCCTGAGCGAACGCCGCAGCCGGCTTCACCGACGGCTTCGTTGCCTCGGGGGAGTCCGGGCCCGGATCTTGGTAACGCCATCCCTCGACGTAGGGCTGTCCCGCCGTCACGGTGTGCTCCGCCGGACCCACGTCGGCGTAGGTCCACTCGTTGGTCGCGGGGTCGCCTTCCCAATATGACCAGTAGTAATAGAGGCCGTGTGACGCGCCGAGGCAGTTCTGAAGGCCATTGGCCGGGTAGCCGTTGATGGCGCATACCAAGCCGGAGCTGTTCTGCGTGAAGGTGTCCCCCGCCGCGCTCAGGAGGTCCAGATCGCTCGAACCGACGGGGGCCGACGCGCCCTGGGGGACCGGTGCCGCGCCCGAGCCGTCGTCGATGACGATCCCGGCGCACACCTGACTGCTCGCGAACGCCGGCACGGCCGGTCCTACCGTGGCGACGAGTCCACCGGCAGCCAGGCCCAGCGTGACGATCAGACTTCGGCCGTTGTGCATCGCGCCGATCAGCTCGCAGAACCCGCAGACGTCGTGATCGACAAGAAGGCCCAGCCGACGTTGTCATGTTGCGGCTGCGACATCGTCTTGGTGTCGGTGACCTCGACGACAAAGGTCGACGTGCCCGAAGCCGTCGGTATCCCGGAGATCTTGCCCGAGCTGTGCAGCGTGAGCCCGGCGGGCAGAGTCCCAAAGCCCTTGGCCAACGACCATGTGTACGGCGCGTTTCCACCGCTCGCCGCGAGCGTGACTTTGTAGTGCTGTCCAACGGTTCCTGCGGGCAGCGACGACGTCGTCACGAAGAGATTGAAGGGAAAGAGGACCCCGGCGACCGCAGGAACCGCCTGGTAGGTGGCGATGACGTTCGGCCCGCTGATGCCCGGGAAGGTGAAAGACCCCGCATTCTCGCCTGAGGTCGTCTGAAACGACTCCAATACCGAAACTGGGTTCGCGTTCTGGATGAACGGTGACTGTGAAGGCGAGTCCCCGAGCGCCAGGATGGCCTGGACGACCAGCGCCGTCGAGTCGGGGTCCGTCGACCCCGGCGCGCTGGCGGTGTTCGGCTCGTATCCCCAACCACCATCGCCGTCTTGGGCGTTGACGAGAAACGCGCCGGCCTTGGCGTTGGCGGAACCGCCAAGGTCGCCCTGCGCGGAGAGCCCGTCAATGGCCAGTGAGGTCGAGTTGGTGTCGGGCCCTTCGAAATCGGCCGGCGAACCGTTGCACGGGTTGCTCGCCGATTCGTAGCTCGTCCAGCCGCCGTCGGCGCACTGCTGGCCGAGCAGCCACGATTCGGCGCTCTTGATCGAGGAACCGTGCGTCTCGCCCACCGCGGCAAGGGCAGCCAAGGCAAGGCCCTGGTTGTACACGCCGGCGTCAAAGTCTCTTACTTGCGATTTTGTTCCGAACAGTCCTGCGTTCTTTCCTGAGGTTTGCTCTGTCGCCAAAAGGCGGCTGACGAGATCGGTTCCCCCGAACGACGTCGGATCGACACCCGAGGCGTGTGCGTCGAGGATCAGGAGCGCAAGCTGGCCAGGTCCGTCTGCCCCGTCTTGTGTGACGTAGGCGTCCACGTTGTCCTCCATGTAGGAGAGCGCGGTCGCGGCACGGCTCGGGTCGACGTTCGCACTGGCCAGGGCCAAGATGCTGTTTGCCGTTGCCGACAGGTCGGCCCTCCCCGGATCGGATTGCGAGGGGATGTAGCCCTTCGACGTGAATTGACCGGCGAGCCACGTCGCACCTGCCTGAGCAGACACGGGTTGGGGCAGACGCGGCGTCGCGGCATCTGCTGGTGCCTGTGACACGACAAGGGCAATGATCGTGCATGCCGCGAGGGCTGCGGGTGTCAGGATTCGGCGGAACCTCATTGGGACGACTCCAATTTCCGGGGCATGAACCCGAAAGGCCCGGTCGTCCAAATACCGGATACCACCCGGATCCTTGCCGCATGTCTCGACGGATAGGGACCCACTTCCAGTAGCTCAGCGGCATTCCGACTCGTGGCGAACGACCTGTTCGACCACCTACGGCTGCGGACCAGCGCCGGACTTCGACCGGCTTCCCCGCTGACTACCTGTTACTGCTACTTGGAACGTAACACACGTCTCTCATCGCGAGACAAGAAGGTCAGCCGGATTCAGCGACGAAACGCTTACCCCTAAAGGGCGAGAAAAGGAGTAGATCAGATCCGACCGGTACCTCGGCGCGCTGCGGGAGAGCGTTGCCAGCCCGATCCGCTCGTGCTCATCGGGTGGGGCTCGGACGAGCTCCGCCAGTTGGAACCAGGTCGTTCAGCGGGAGGGAGGGCGGAGTCGGGTGCGAGCCAGACCCCGTCGCTGACGTCGATGTGGTCGTCGATTTGGACGTGGACGTTGAGGTGGACGTGGACGAGGACGAGGACGAGGACGGCTTGGTCGTTGTGGTGGAGCGCAACGCCGACGAGGACGGGACCGAGGTTGAAGAACCCTGTGATGTGCGCGGAGGGGCGGTAGGCCCAGACGAGCACCCTGTCATCGCAACCGACGCCGTGACCACCAACGGGCCAATCAAGGCCGCCCGCCTCCACCAACTCCTCATCACGACAGCTTCACTCCTCTGCGACACCCCTGCGCTTCTGCGGATTCGGAGGGCTCGGTTGGCTGTTCCCCGACCTGGGCGGGTCGAGAGGACCAAGCTCCGCCCACCTCTCTGACCACCCCGTAACGCCATGCCGCCTTCCCATCTCCTGCTGTCGGCCCCATCAGCGAAGGGGACTACGTACCTGGCCACAGCCCTGCGCGTCGTCGAGTTCACCTTCCGGTCACACGATTTCGATTGGGCCATGCAGCGTGGCGGACCTGATGCTAGCTTCTCGTCCGCCTGAGGGGAGGGCGATGATCTTGGCGAGCAGGAGTTGGCGAGCGCTGCTTTGGCGGTGCATCGAGAACGGTCCGATCGACCCCAGCATCACGTCCTGGCCGACATCCATCAAGCAAAAGTGGGGAAACCAATGAAAATGAGAATGCGCATTCCGCTCGCGGTCTGGGCGGTGGCCGTGGTGAGCCTGGTGGCAGGATTCCTGGCCATCACGCCTCAAGTCGCCTCTGCTGCGCCGAACGCGTGGTACGTGACGACGACCGGCACCGACAACAACAATACGTGCGCGAACCAGGCACGTCCGTGTGCGACCATCAGCCACGCGTTGATCGAACAGGGGCTCAGCAATTCGACGGGCACCATCCATGTCGCCGCTGGCACCTACAACGAGCAGCTGAGCATCACGAACGCCAACGACAAGGTCAAGCTCGTGGGTGCCGGCGCTGGCACCATCGTCCAGCCCCCCGCGGGCACGTTGTCTAGCGACATGGACACCGACAGCGGTAACCCGCAGTTCTACGTGATCTCCGTGGCACCGGCAACGCACGGCGTCAAGATCGAAGACCTGAGCGTCAACGGGCTGACCGCCTCCAGCTACCTGGACAGCGACGGTGACGGCTGCTCCCAGGACTTTGTGGGCATCTACATGTACGAATCCTCTGGCACGATCAAGAACGTGTCGGTCACCGGCATCGACATGCCGCCCGACCTCTACGGCTGCCAGGGCGGTCAGGGCATCTACGCCAACAGCGGAGCGACGCCGACCACGGTCAACGTCACCAACGCCTCGTTGCTCTCCCCCGCCCCGACTGTCACGACCAAGGCCGACCTGCCGGCCGGCACCTACAACGATGACCAGCTGGCCACCACGAAGCTGCCTGCCGGCTTCAGTTCCGGTCCGGTCCTTGTGAACGGAACCGAGATGCAGGCCGCTAGGGACTCGAACAAGGTGCTGTTCGTCACCGGCACCACCACCGTCGACTCGCCGTCGGGGTCAACGGTCCGCTTCGACCCCTACACCCCTGCCTACGACAAGAACGGCATCACCTGCGACGACAACAACACCACTTGCAACATCACGGGTGGCTCCGTTCAGGGCGAGGGTCCGACCAACGGCATTGCCCAGAACGGCATCCAGGACTTCGGTGCTGCAAACGTCACGGTCAATGGGACCACCGTCTCTGACGACAGTTACGCAGGCGGCGGCGGCCCGGGGAACGCAGCCAGCGGCATCCTCGTCCTCAACGCCGGGACGGTGAATGTCGAGAACGCCAATGTGTCCAACAGCGACGTGAACATCTACGCCGGCGAGATCCCCGCATACGGGCTCGTGGCGACGCCGGGTACCTGGACCATCCAGAACAACACCGTGTCGGGCGCCACCTCAACGGGCGCATCGGCTGGCGAAGATGGCTACGGCGAGGGCATCCAGGTCGACAGCACGACCAACAACGTCCAGGTCGAGGGGAACACCGTCTCGAACAGCGCGCAGGCGAACGTGCTGTTGACCGGCGTCACCGGCGCCACAATCGGTCACCAGGGCGGCGGCGGCTCGGGCAACACCCTCACCGGTACCTTCTTCCAAACCTTTAGCGAGGCAGCAGGAATGGTGGTGGGCGGCCCGGGTTCGGCGTGCGAGAGCACGCCGCCGTGCAACCCCGGCGATCCCGGCTACGGCAGCACCGGCAACACGATCATCGACAACACGCTGACCGACAACGCGGCGGGCATCGTGGTCGAAGGTACCTACGCGCCGCAACTGTTCGGTGGGTCCAATCCGTACGCGGCGTTTAGCAACACCTTCGGTGGGAACCAGATCAGCGAGAGCGAGATCAACGCCGTTGACTTCAGCGGGTTCTATAACAACGGCGGCATGGACCAGCCCCCGTCGCAGGTGATCCTGAACCAGTGGGGCCCCAACGACCCCGTCATGGGTCAACCAGTTCCCGACAACAGCTGCGATCCCGTTCCGGGCGGAAATGGCGTGACGGGAGCGAACATCTACGCCTGCTAAGTACACCTGGAGGGTGAGATCCTCTTCAGAGAGGACGCCTCATGGAAGGGGCGGGACCGACTTCGGTCCCGCCCCTTCGCTATCGGTGGGAAGCCACGGGCGAAGGCCCAGGCGCCGCCCTCAGAGGAGGCTTCGGGCACTCGGAGCAGGTTTGCTCCTGAGGGCGAGGACTACCTCTCGCACGTGTCCGCATGGGTTTGACCGCCTGAAACCTGGGTAGAGACACCGCGGTGGCCTATGGGCCGCCGATCTCAACCCTGCGGGAGTCGGAGGGGGAACGGCCCTACCACCGGAGACCGCACGACCAGATAGGAGTCTCCGATGTTCCGCCACCGGCTCGCTTGCACCCTTGGTGTCTCCCTGCTGCTCGCATCAACGCTGACCCTCGTCTCGGTCGGGACGGCAGCGCCTTCCGAAGCCGCGACCTCGGGGCCGTCCTGCACCTTCAACGGATCCCACCTGCCGATCATCCAGAACGTCACCACCGGGACGGTGATCGACATCAGCTGTACGGGATTGCCCGCCCTCCATCCCTATCTCCTCGCCGAAGCCAGCCTCCTCGCCGGCATCGACCCCGCGGCAAAGGCCGCCCTGTCCGGCGGCGCAGCCGGCATCGCGACGCTCTCGGGACTTCTGGGTGCATTGGATGCGCTGAAGGAGATCAACATGGCCGCCTTGGCCTTCCCGATCTCCGACCTCAACGGCGACCTCAACTACGACTGGACCGTTCCCAGCTCGCAGCCGTTGGATCCCAATGCCAGCTGTCCACCGTCGGCCGAAGAGTTCAACTCGGGTCTGATCGGGTGTGCACTCGCGATGATCGACCTCTCGAGCTTCACCCCTGTCGGTGCCGGCAGCGCCGTGATGCAGTGGAAGGGAGAGAACCTGTTCCCGGCGCAGCCGACCTTGGCCCTGTCGAAGAGCAAGGCGAAGCCCGGGGCGACAGTGACGGTCTCTGACGCGCCCGGCCACACCAGCTACTGGTGGTTGTCGACCCTGTCGGCACTCGAGGGCTTGCTCGGCGGCAGTGCCAGCGCGCCGGCCGTGACCGTCTCCTACGGGGGCCTCGGAGGCGTGAAGGTGGCCTCCGACGCCACTGTCACGGCCGCGTCGTACGTCAATGGGGTCTACACGGCGCCTGTCCTCTCAGGCAGCTTCACCGTCCCCCAACCGCAAGCGGGACTTTTCAAGGAGATCACCGTCGAGCAGAGCGTGACCCTCTTCGGCTTCGCACTTGGGACGACGGCCACGGCGCCCTTCAAGATCAAGTAGGTCTGAAGCGCTTCGCCCGCCGTGGTGCGGCTTGGCGAGGCGTCCGTGCGCGCCGCGCGGCGTGGCCGGTACCACCTGCTGGCCTCCACAGGCAGGAACGACGACAGCCGGCACCGGCATAGACCGGTGCCGGCCACGTCAACCCACAAGGAACCGGCTCGAAGGCGACGATGCCTTCGCCACCGACTGCATCGGGAACGTCCACCGAACCGAGGGGTGTCAAGTTGCGCCCCAGACCGACCTCGAACTCTTCCACGATGCCCATCCCGCCGGTCTGCACGTAGAGATACTGCCCGCGGACGTCGCCGCGTCGACCACACCCGAATCAGTGCGGGTCGCGCCGAGCAGTGTGAGCTCGCTCGAAGGCTGCTCTTGCAACTCGCTGGCGTTGGCACTCCCGGCGTTGGAGGCATAGAACGAACCTTGTGCCGTGGTCGACCCCAGCAGGTCGCGCACTGACCGGTCGCGACGGTGTCGATTGCACCGAGGATGCCGTTCGGCGCCACGGTGAAGGTCGACAAGGCGTTCGTGCCGGCGTCGGCGACCACGAGGCGCTGGGCGGCGTCGAAGCTCACGGCGAAGGGGACGGCGCCCGGCTCTGCATTCACGACCGGAGCGGATGAGAAGTACCCGAACGGCCCAACGTGGAACACATCGATGTCGCTCCCACTCTGCTTCGTCGTCACCACGAGCTGGCTACCGTCTGGCGAGAACGCAACCTGTCCCGGCGTGGTGACGTACTGCGTGGCGCCGCCTGGCACCGTAAATCCGAGCGATCGGAACGATCCAGGTAGTTGGTAGAGCCGGCCGAAGAATGAGACGTAGCCCTGAACACTCGCGCTGAGCGCGTTCAAGACGTAGACGGAGTTGCCGTGCAGCGCAACGCTGACCGGGAAGGAACCGCCAGATGGCAGCACCTGGCGCAGCGCGAGCTGGCCGCCGCGCACCGAGAACACCGAGACCGTGTCGCTTCTGACAATTGACCGGATGGTGCATGCCGTGGAGCGCGTCATATGCGAGCGGACCCCAGGAGGGGGTGACGTAAGTACCGGCAACCACCGAGGTGCCGTCGTCTTTACGGTGCCACGCGACGATCCGGTTGCCAGCCGGGTTGTCGGCCTGGACGAACAAGCATGGTCTCTCCGACTGCGAAGAGGGGCGCGTACGGCGGCAGGGTCTGCTCCGGCCGGCGCGCGCTGACGGAGCTGCCGCCGCGTCAACGCCAGGTCGTACTGCTCCGCGATGTCGAGGGACTCTCCCGGCGACGAGGCGTGTGACGTACTCGGCATCACGAGCTCGTGACCGGATACCTGGAGGGCACGCCCTCTCGCCGGCAGCGGCGACGGCTTGAGGCCCACGTGAAGGCATGTGCGAACTGCTCGAAGTATCTCGACCAGATCCGGATCACCATCGGACTCAGCGGAGCCATCGGCGCTGGCGCGACGGCTGAAGCCGAGAACCGACGACCCCGCGCTATCGGTGGGCGACCTCGGTCGTCACTCGGTCGTCAGTGGAGGCCCACCGGGGCCAGCGTGCTCAACTGACGCCTCGGACACCCTGCGTCGCTGGTCAAAGCGAGCGAGGACGTCTTCGGCCGCTTCGAGTGGTCCGAGCGGAGGTCGAGCCCGATGTTCCCTGTTCCCTCCGGTAGCCAAGCGCCGCACGTGAAGGGCCGGCGTGCCACCGCGGCGATTGCGCCACTTCGAGGCGCCGCCCGCCACCGGTCCCACGCCGCCAGCGGCCGATGATCACTACCGCGGACCCCAGCACAAGCATGAGGAGGCCGAAGAGCCACTCGTACGAAAGGGGCGCTCCCGTGAAGGCGAGTGCCGAAGTCGTGACGGGTGAGGTTGTGGTTGACTCCGCGCTCGCTGAGGTGGTCGGCGCGGGCGAAGAGTTGCCCGAGCTCCCGGAACCGCTCGAAACGCCTGTCGATGTCGTGGTCGTGGTACCCGTGACCACGGCGACCACGTAGAAGATGCCGACGCCGGCTCCGCCGCTCGGCACGGTGACCCCTTCGGTGGCGCTGCTCCCCGACCCGTTCGGCGTCGAGGTGCCACCACAGACCACGAGCGTGTAGCCCGGCGGGGCGGTTGCCGTCATGGTGTAGCCACCGGCGCCGACCTGTGTCGGGGCCAGCGGGTTGGGGGTCGCCGACACGGTCGTGGGCCCGCTCGCCGCCAGGGTGCCGCCCGATTCCTCCGTGGTGGTCGGGTTGCCGTTCTGGCACAGATAGATGTGACCGGCGATGGTCTGGGTCACCGACTGGACGACGTAGAAGATGCCGACGCCGGCTCCGCCGCTCGGCACGGTGACCCCTTCGGTGGCGCTGCTCCCCGACCCGTTCGGCGTCGAGGTGCCACCACAGACCACGAGCGTGTAGCCCGGCGGGGCGGTTGCCGTCATGGTGTAGCCACCGGCGCCGACCTGTGTCGGGGCCAGCGGGTTGGGGGTCGCCGACACGGTCGTGGGCCCGCTCGCCGCCAGGGTGCCGCCCGATTCCTCCGTGGTGGTCGGGTTGCCGTTCTGGCACAGATAGATGTGACCGGCGATGGTCTGGGTCACCGACTGGACGACGTAGAAGATGCCGACGCCGGCTCCGCCGCTCGGCACGGTGACCCCTTCGGTGGCGCTGCTCCCCGACCCGTTCGGCGTCGAGGTGCCACCACAGACCACGAGCGTGTAGCCCGGCGGGGCGGTTGCCGTCATGGTGTAGCCACCGGCGCCGACCTGTGTCGGGGCCAGCGGGTTGGGGGTCGCCGACACGGTCGTGGGCCCGCTCGCCGCCAGGGTGCCGCCCGATTCCTCCGTGGTGGTCGGGTTGCCGTTCTGGCACAGATAGATGTGACCGGCGATGGTCTGGGTCACCGACTGGACGACGTAGAAGATGCCGACGCCGGCTCCGCCGCTCGGCACGGTGACCCCTTCGGTGGCGCTGCTCCCCGACCCGTTCGGCGTCGAGGTGCCACCACAGACCACGAGCGTGTAGCCCGGCGGGGCGGTTGCCGTCATGGTGTAGCCACCGGCGCCGACCTGTGTCGGGGCCAGCGGGTTGGGGGTCGCCGACACGGTCGTGGGCCCGCTCGCCGCCAGGGTGCCGCCCGATTCCTCCGTGGTGGTCGGGTTGCCGTTCTGGCACAGATAGATGTGACCGGCGATGGTCTGGGTCACCGGAGCACCGCAGTTCAGCTGGGAGAGGTCATAGCTCCCTGTGTCAGTTGTGGAGAATCCGTCCGACCACCGGCTCGAGATGTCGATGGTGATGACGCCCGAGGCCGTGGCCGGAAGTGTCTGGGTCAGCGTGGTGGACGAGTAGGGCTGCCCGGGTGATGCGGCGATGTTGTACGTGGTGCTGCTCAAGGTGGCGAGACCGCCGGTCACCGACGTGACAGAACCGGTCTCGGTCACGTTGTAGTCGTTTGCGATCGTCCAGACGATCGTGTACCCACTGCCAAGTGGGTTCGCGCAGCTGGCCTGGGCGCTCACGATGTCGTTGTGGGCGAAGGCCGGCGTGGCAAAGGCCACCAGACCCACGATGGCCAGGGCCGAGGCGAGGCCTCCCTTGACCACATGGCGGAGGCGGGTGGGCTTGCGAGCTGCTCCGCCTCCCGAGCGCCTCGAGCACACGTGGACCGGCATCAGGCCGCCCCGTCGTTCCGATTTCGCCAATCTGGGACCCCCAGTGGGACCGACGCCAATAGCAAGTTGGCCGGGACGCTATCAACAATCCAGGCACAATTCGCGGCTTTGACGGGTGGGACCGGGCGGCGTCGAGAAGTCAGCAAGAAGTCGGGAGGTCCTCCGGACTTGTCCCGGCTGCACCTAGGAGCTGGTCTGCATTGTTGCCGCCTCAACGATCTGGATGTCCGGGGGCTGGATGGCCAACGGGCCTCCCGCCACGGGCACCTGCCAGACCATGCTCATGTAGGGCGTCGGCCCGATGGTCGAGCCCGACGGACACGGAGCGAAGCCGCTGATCGTCAGGGGCGTCCCGAGTGAGGCGGACATCGGGACACAGACGTCGGTCCGCTCATGCCACTGAACGAGCGAGCCATACGGCATGGGAGGGTCCGTCGTCAGCGTGGAGGGGAGGAGGTACATGGCAGCCACCAGGACCTGGTTGCCCGAGGGCGTCGTGGCGTAGACGAGCCCGTCGATCGCGGCCGGGTCGAGCGTGCGCCCCGCCGCTTCGTTCTGCGCGACGACGCTCGGGTTGACGTAGTAGACGACGGGGTAGCTGGTCGGCGTGACGGGCACATAGCCAGCGGCCTCGGCCTCTTCCGGATCCGCGTAGGGCGCGACGGCGCGACTCGTGGCCTGCACGTACTGGACGGCCCTTATCTGATCGGAGAACGTCGGCTCGGGAGCGCACCCCGCACGCGCCATGTGGACCTGGGCCGGGTTGTTGCCCCCTTGGGCCAAGAGGAGCTGTGTCAGAGAGGCGGGAAGAGGTGGCCCCGTGTAGTGCCAGTTGTCCTTGACCGAGTTCAGGCCCGCGGCGGCACTTGCATCGGCACCGTTCATGTTCATGGTGCCGGTGCCGCCCATCGCCATGAGCGGACTGTTGGTGACGTCCAACCCCGCGTGGTTGCCTCCGGTGCAGCTCGCGGTGCTGGGGCTCGAGCCCGTGGATCCCGTTGATCCCGAGCCGGCCATGCCCGTCATCCCGCTCATCGCCGTGCCGGCGGACTCCGCCGGCGGCACGGGGTAGTCCGCGCTCAAGAAGAGCGCCAGCGCGACCGCCCCGAGCGCGAGGCCGACCAACACGCCGTTGCGGCGCGTTGCCTCGGTGAGAGGTGTTCGTCCCACGTAGGGAGCGGCGACCCTGGCCGGCGTCATGGCCATCGCCAGCACGACGATCAGAGGGGCGGTGTTGGGGTCCGTTCCAGACCCGGTGAAGATGCCGCCCAACCCCTGCCCGGTCACCCACATGACAAGCGACAGCACCGCGCCGACGGCGAGGTACGCCCCAGGGCGTCGGCTCAGCAGCGGACCGAAGCCAATGACAAGCGACAGTGCCGCCAGCACCCATGCCCACTCCGTCCCGGTCGAAGAGACGGTGCTGCCGACGCCGTGGAGGAAGTGGGCGTACGAGCCCGGCTCGCCCGTCTGCATGCCGGTGATGGCGCTCGAGAGCGACGTCGCGGTCCGGTTCTCGGGCAGGAGGAAGAGGACCGCAGCCAGCGACCAGTACCCGGCCCACACGAGGAGCGGGGTGGTTGCACCACCCACCCCGCGCGCGGCGGCCGACGACCCCACGCCCACGGCTTCGTTGTTGGGCTCGCGGCGCGTCGGCCATGCCATCAGCCCCAGCAGCCCGTACAGGAAGACCGAGCCCGGCGCCCCGGTGAGCGCGCTGGCGGTCCCGGTCAGCACCATGCCCATGCCCTCGCCGAGCACCCAGACGCCAAGCGCCCACGCGAACGACAGCGCCAGGGCGTAGCGCACCGTGGGCCGGTAGAGGAGGCCCAGTCCGATCGCCAGCTGAATGAGGGCGAACAGGGTGTTCCAGACGGCGATGTGCGGCTCAATGAAGTGGCCGATGTTCGTGATGATCCAGGCCACCACGGCGGGCTGCCCGTTGGCGTTGGGCAAGACGTAGGTCTCCACGAAGCTCCGGTGGAACATGAAGGACTGGAACTGCAGCCCCGCATCGAGGAGCCAGAACACACCGAGGACGACCTGGAGCGTCCGCTGGGTCCCGATCGGGCGCCAGAACCGCTGCGGCAACGGGTCGAGGTCGTCGCCTACGTCGCCATCGGCGACGTCTTCCGTATCCGTCGTGTCCGTCCTATCCGTGGTCACCTTGCGCTCCCTCTTTCGGACGTGCGTACAGCGTGCCGGACGGCCTTCGACGCCTGCGCCTGTCTCCGCCTAGGTCGACGCCACCGAGGGGATCGTACGACCAACGAGCCAGCTGATAGAGGCGGGCACCCGACCTCCAAGCGGTCTGCCGCGCTCGCTGCCGGACTGGGTCTTGGAGCTCTTCTGGTGCCCCTCTTGTCCTGACGTGGTGTGGTTCGGTGTCGCTGGACGGATCAGACAGTTCAGATCGGGTCAACGATGATGGGGCGGACCAGCTGGGACGATCGGTGCCCGGTTTCGCGCCGAATCCGGCCCTTTTGCCGCCAGGCGCTCCATGCCCTCCCGACCGTGTAGGCGAAGGCGCTGATGGCACCGACGAAGAACCCGATGGGGAGGTTCGTCTCGTAGGAGACGGCGATTGCCACCCACACGGTGACCAGCGCGAACACCACGGAGAGACCTATCGCCACCAAGGGACGGTTGGTGAACGATCGGGCGGCGGCAGGCGGGCCGATCAGCAAGCTGAAGATGAGCAGGGAGCCAACGACGGGGACGGCCATGGTCGTGACCAACGCCACCACGACGAGAAAGGCCAGGTCCATCACCCGCGCGTTGATGCCACGAGCCGCGGCGACATCAGGGGTGACCGAGGACAGCATCAGGGGCCTGTACAGAACGACGATCGCGGCCACGCACACAGCGGCGATCGCCGCGGTTGGCCAGAGTTCGCTCGTCGAGACACCGAGGAGCTCACCGAAGAGCAGGGCGAAGATTTCCGGGGCGTACTCGCTGGTGCGCGACAGGAACAAGTCACCAAGCGCCAGCATCAGCACGATCGTGAGGCCGGTCGCGACGTCGCTGCGGGCCCGCCGGCCGAGCCCGGCGATCATCCCGGCCCCGGCCAGCGAAAAGACACCGAGTCCGACGATGGTGTTGGCCCCGATCAGAGCGGCGCCGGCCGCTCCGGCGAATGCCCCGTTGGGTAGGGAGTGCGCGGCGAACGCCGCGCCCCGAAGCACCGTGAAGAATCCGACCACGCCGGCCACGATGGCGACGATGGTGGCTGCCTCCCATGCGTGGATCATGAAGGAGGCGAACATCAGACCGCCTCGATTGGTTCGACCGCTCGTCGCTGACTGCCGGGAGTCGTCCGTCGCCGATCCGGCCGCAGTCGCGAGACGATCCCCGACGCGACGTAGAGCACGAAGATGACGGCGACGATGCAGAAGCTCACCGGCCAGCCGTTCCCGCCGGCCCACACGGTGCTGTCATAGGCGATCAGCGTCCCCACCCAGCAGGAGAACACGCCCACCGCGGCAGCGACGGCGATCGCGACCCCGGTACGGGTCGCCAGCCGGAGCGCGATGGCCGCGGGTCCGATCAACAGAGCCGTCGAGAGAATCGCGCCGATCGTGACCGCCGACATCGACACCGCCAAGGCGAGTGCGAGGAGATAGGCAGCACCGACCAGGCGGACCGGCACGCGGCGCGCTGCGGCCAGCTCGTAGCTCACCGAGCTGAACAAGAGGGGCCTGTACAAGACACCGATCAGCGCGACCGAGGCAACGCCGAGCACCGCCATGACCGTCGTGATGCCCGGCGGCAGCGTGAAGATGGATCCGAACAGCACGTTCACGGTCGCCCCGGTCGTGCTCGAAGAGACAGTGTCTTGGTAGAGGAAGAGGGCTGCCAAGCCAAGCGAGGCGCCGAGCACGATGCCCGTGGCAAGGTCCCGTCCCCGGGGTTTGCGGATGCCGATGAGCTCCATCACTCCGGCGGCCACCACGTTGAAGGCAACGAACCCGTACAGCGTGGACGCACCGACCAGGACGGCAGCCGAGCCGCCCGCGGTGCCGATGTCGGAAAGGGCGTGACCGGCAAAGGATTGTCCCCGTATGACCGTGAACACCCCCACGATTCCCGACACCACCGCCGCGAGTGCGCCGACGACCAAGGCGACCTGGACCGGCTCCGATGAGAAGAACCCAGGTTCGAAGAGGGGCGACACAAAGGTCGACGCGACGATCACGCCAGGTCTGAGAAGGGATCGGGGTCACCCACATGGTGCGCCTGATGCTCGGCCCCGGAGACGACGAGGACTCGGCCCTCGACCCGGAGAACCTCGACTCGGTGGCCATAGAGCCTGCTGAGGGTGTCGGTTCGGACCACTTGATCTGTGGTGCCCGACGCGGCACGACCGTCAGCGAGGTAGACGACCTGATCCATCACTCCCAGCAGCGGGTTGATGTCATGCGCGGAGAGCAGGATCGCGATGTGCTGGTCGGCGGCGATCCGGGCCAGAAGCTCGACGACCTCGGCGGCCGAGCGGATATCCAGGTTCGCCAACGGCTCGTCGAGCAGCAACAGCTTCGGCCTGGATATGAGCGCCTGGGCGATCATGACCCGCTGCTGCTCTCCACCAGACAGGTTCCCGATCCGGGCGTCTGCGAACGCGTTCGCACCGACCGCGTCGAGCATCTCTTGCACGGCGAGTCGGCGCTTCGCCGTCGGTCTGGGAATCCCGAAGCGGTGTCCGTCGAGACCGAGCCCGACGAGGTCCCGGGCCCGAAGCGGTATGTCCGCCTCTAAGGCGATCTTCTGGGGGACGTAACCGATGCGCGCGCTCGACCGCGACCGGGCTCCGCCCGTCAGTTCGATCCGGCCCCCGCTCGGAGCGATCAGGCCCAGGATCACTCGCAGCAGCGTGGTCTTGCCCGCTCCGTTCGAGCCGATGAGCCCACAGAATCCGCCTGCCTCCAGCGCAAACGACACCCGGTCGAGGACTCGCCGGCCTCCGAGCGACACGCTTAGGTTCTCGACACGGAGCACCTCCTCGGTGGTACGACCGCTGTTTTCCTCACCGAGCAGTGGGCCTCCAGGAGGGGCCATGGGGTCAGTCTTCACGCTCACAGACGTTGCGTCGACGCATGGGTGGTGATCGCTTTCTCGATGGCGTTGAGCTCGGCCATCATCCATGACTGGTAGTCGTAGCCGGGGACGGGCATCGTCTCGTACACCCCGACCACAGGCACACCAGCCGCCAAGGCAGTCTGGCGGATCGAGTCCGTGAGCGGGTCGGTCACTTGCTGGTTGTAACAGAACACCTTCACCTGATGCTTGGTGAAGAAACCTTTCTCCAACGTCACGTCCTGCGGAGTGGGGTCGGTGCCGTTCATGATGTCGGCCTGGAACTGCCACGGCGTCAGGTTGTTGATCCCCATGGCGGTGAGCAGGTAGTCGGCCACCGGCTCGGTCGTCGCCGCAGTCGTACCCGCGTACTTGCTCTTGAATGCGGCAATTGCAGCGAGCCAGGGCTGCAGCGAAGCGACGAACCTGCGCTCGTTGGCCCGGAAGATCGACGCGTGAGAGGGTTCGAGCGCCGAGAGGTCGGACGCCAACGCCTGGGCGACGGCCGGCATCGTTCTCGGGTTGTACCACAGGTGTGGATTTGGCGTGCTGTCCGGCAGGCCCAGCAGATGTTGCACGTTGATGACTTTGCGGGCCGAGTTCGGCGACGCGGAAGCAAGAGTGCCCATGAAGGTGTCGTAGCCGACCCCGTTTTCGATCAGCAGGTTCGCGTTGGCGATCTTCTGCCCCACGCTCGGCGTTGCCTCGTATGTATGGGGGTCCGTGTTGGGATTCGAGTCCACCGAGTACACGCTCACGTACGTGCCGCCGATCTGCGACGCGACGTTTCCGTACTCGTTCTCCCCCGCGACGATCGCCACCGTGTTCCGTCCGGTCGCCGCCCCGGCGAAGGTCCATGGCGCGCTCGCTCCCGCGGTCAGCAGGACCGCCCCGAGCACCGCCGTGCCAGCCAACACCTTGGCGAACCTGAACATTGCCCGTCCTCCGGTCTCTGTGAGGGTCCTTGTCTGGATCCGTTTCAGATAACCGTAATTGCTATTTAGAATGGTTGCAAATACACCCGAGGCCTCTGAAGCGGCCGGCCCCGTACATGGCCTTTTCCTTATATAAGAAGGGGCTAATATCAATGGGGTGGTCGAGACGAAGGTGCCTGACGTGCTGGCGGGGGCAGCGGATCTGCTCAAGGCCCTGGCGTCTCCAGTCCGTCTCGCGGCGGTCGTCGAGCTCTGCGAAGGCCCTCGTTGCGTCCACGAGCTCCAGACCGCACTCGAAACGTCCGGTCGCCAGGTCAGCCAGCCGCGGTTGTCCCAACACCTCAAGGTGCTCCGGGACGCCGGCCTCGTGACCACCACGCGTCGGGGTGCGGAGATCACCTACCAGCTCGCCGACGCCCACGTCGGGCACATCGTCAACGACACCATCCGCCATGCTCAAGAGGAACGTGCATGACAACAACCCGCTTCGAGCCCCCGACCACCGCCACGAGACCCACCAGGGCCACGAGGACGAGCACTGAGCTCGCGATCTGCTGACGACATGGTGAACGCTGCCGACTCTGACGCACTCTCGCGTCTGGCGCCTCAAGAGCGCTCGACGCGGCAGAAACGCGCCCTTGGCGCCGTCCTGAATGCCTCCGAGGGTTTCCGCTCCGCCCAAGAGCTTCATGCCGAGCTCCAAGCGCGCGGTGAGAGCATGGCCCTCACCACCGTCTACAACCAGGTGCGGGCTCTCGCTGACGCCGGCGAGCTCGACACCCTACGAAGTGACGACGGCGAAACCCGCTACCGCCGCTGCGCGAGCGACGAGCACCACCACCACCTCGTCTGCCGTCACTGCGGCAGTGCCATTGAGGTCGACGGGCCAGAAGTCGAGAGCTGGGCCACCAAAACCGGCAGGAAACACGGTTATACCGATGTCACCCACACCGTCGAGATCCTCGGCACCTGCCCAGAGTGCGCAAGGTCGATCGAGAGCTCCCAGGAGCAGCGGGGGGACGCGCCGCCCATACTGTGACGGTCGGAACGGCTGCCGGCTGTCCGCACGAGCGGAACGGCCGTGGGCCGCCGAGCGCGCAACAGGAGCAGAAACGCATGGCGATGGGCAACAGGCCGGAGGTCAAGACCGCTCCGGCACCGATCGTGGCGCTGGACGTGACGCTGTTGGCGTCGCAGCTCGCGACGGCCCTGGTCCGAGTGCCGTTCCGTCACCCACTGCGCGGGCAGTCCACCCCCTGGTCGAACCTCGGGATGGCGGTGACACGTGAAATGACGCGTTCGTTCATGGGGTATGCCTCGGCGTTGCGCATCCCCGAATTCCGCTCCCTGGAGCTCGTGGTGGACGAGATCTGCCAGTGGATCATGCCGCCCTTCGTCCGCTCACTCGACGTCGACGGGTATGCCTGCGAGTTCGGCGGGGTTCCCGGCATCTTGTACCTGCCTCGGGCCGTGCCTCCCGTCGGCGTCATCCTCTACCTCCACGGTGGTGGGTACATCGGTACCTCACCCACGATGTACGCGTTCTATACCGCCCGGGTGTGCCGCGAGACTGAATGTGCAGTCTTCGTGGCCGACTATCGGCTGGCCCCCGAGTTCCCGTTCCCTGCGGGCGCGGAGGACGCATCGGCCATCTACTACGAGTTCATCGCCCGGGGAGTCGGTCGCGAGCGAATCTTTCTCGCCGGCGACTCCGGCGGTGGCGGCTTGGCCAACACGGTGCTGTTGATCAACCCGGCGCGCGTCAAGCCGGTGCGCCCCGCCGGGCTCGTGCTCTTCTCGCCCGAGGTCGACCTGCTCCTCGACGAACCATCGATGTCCGAGAACGCAGACCGCGACATACTGCCGTGGAACATCCCCACCGCGTCTTATCTCCACGGGTTCGACCCCATGGCCGCGTCCGTCGCCCCTTTGACCGCGAATCTGAGTGGATTTCCGCCAACCTGCGTCACGTGGGGCAGTTACGAGATGTTCCGCGATGCGATACGCCGCTACGTCGAACGCTTGCGTGCGGCCGGCGTCCCCACCGAGGCACACGAGTACGAGGGCATGTTCCATGTCTTCCAGATGCTGATGCCATGGGCCACCGACAGCCGGGACGTCTTTCGTCGCGTACGCCAGTTCATCCACGGACTCACCCGCGACTCTCCGCCGCCTTCGATCTCATTGAGCCGGCTGCTCGGAATCGGGGGCGACTGACCGACGTCCGTCAGGGCGACCCGATGGAGTCGGCGACTTTGCGCAGATCGGCCCTGAAGTCGGGGTGCGCGATATCGACCAGGAGGTGAGCTCGCTCGCGCACAGTGAGGCCCGTGAGTTCGGCCGCGCCGTACTCGGTGATGACGACGCCCGTGTGGTGTCGAGGCGTGGACACCACAGATCCAACAGGGAAGAGTCCAGCGATGCGCGACATCACGTCGCCATTACGCACGGCAGTGGAGCGCAGGCAGATGAGCGAATGTGCGTCGAGGTGGAACTCCGCGCCCGCGACGAAGTCCTCGTGGCCACCGACGCCCGAGATCTGTCGTCCGTCGATGCTGTCGGCGACCACCTGGCCGTAGAGGTCGACAGAGAGCGCGCCATTGATGGAAACCAGGTTGGCGTTGCGCGAGATGACGGTGGGATCGTTCACGACCTCGACCGGCAAGAAGGCAACATCAGCGTTGTCGTCCAGCCATCCGTAGAGGTCAGACGTCCCCAGCGCGAAGGTGGTCACCGACACGCCGTCGAAGATGCCCTTGGCATCGTTGGTCACCTTTCCCGCTTCGTGCAGGCGCATCAGCCCGCTCGTGAACATCTCGGAATGGATCCCAAATCCGCCAAGCGATCCCTTCGCCAGCTCGTTCGCCACGACGTTGGGGATCGCGCCGATACCGGTCTGCAGCGTGGATCCCTGTCGCACATAGGAGAGAGCATGACCGGCGATGGCGTCGTCCACCTCGTCGGTTGCAGGTTCGGGCAAGACAAAAGGGGCTCCGGTCGCCTCCACCACCACGTCGACCATGTCAACGGGGATCGTGTTCTCGTACTCCGGCGGCAGACTCTTCGTCCGAGGCAGGTTCGGGTTCACCTCGATGATGAGGAGTCGCTCTGGGTCTGCGCCGGCGCGCAAGAGCTCGGGCCGCGTCGCGCCGAGATGCAGCGCGAGGTTGAGATTGCCGCGTTCGTCGGCTGGTGCCGCCTGCGCCACCATGATTCGAGGCGCGAAGCGAGCCAGGATCGGTGCAAACTGGCGAAAGCCGCCCGGGACGAGCTCCACGTGGTGCCCCATGGAGTGCAGCAGCCGCTCGGCCGGCCCGAAGAAACCACAGCGGTACCGCACACCGGGCTTGGTGAACACGTCGTAGAAGTTGAGACAGAGCGCGCCGCCGACCTGCAAGTCCTGCCAGTCGTCGCGGGCGCCGAGCGCCGTCAAAAAGGTGTCCGGATTTGCTGGCCCGAGTCCGAAGCCGATGGTGTCGACGGGCCTGACCAGAGCGACGGCTTCCTGCGCCGTGCACGTCGTTGGCATTGTCACACTCTCGCGCTCGCCATTGTCGCCGACTGCGGGCTATGGTCCCGGGCGCAGGATTCCAACGCACCGGAATCCATGACTTTCGGCTCTACCCTCGTTGGGGGGCGCCTCCGCACAATGTGTGGACACCCTCCTCTTCCCAGACAACGGTGCTTGGAGAATGGCGGCCACCCCCCTCGGTCGCCATTTTCCAATTCCGGGGTCCTCCTGGTTCCGCCGCTCCTTCGTTTGCAGGAGGTCTCGCTGCGTTTCACAACGGAAACACAACACAGCGGACTACCAGCGGACACACAATCGCCACCGGTGCGGACACGGGCCGAGATCCCTGAGCATCCGACCTGACTCACGTGCCGGTCGCGTCCGAGACGTAGTTCTTGACCGTCTTCTCCGCGAGGAACATGCTCTCGGCAATCTGGCGGTTCGTGTACCCCCTCGGCGATGAGGGAGGGATCCGCCGTTCCTGAGCTGTGAGGCCGGCCGACCGGGGGTCGACACGGGGGCCTTCACGCAGCCGCGTCGGGACGCGATCGGTCACTGCGGGGTCGAGCAAGGACTGCCCTGCGCCGGCGCGCCTGAGGGTGTCGACGAGGTCCAGGCTGTCTTGCTTGAGGACGTAGCCCGCCGCTCCCGCCATGATCGAAGCGATCAGCGCCTCGTCGTCTGCGTACGACGTCAGCATGACGCATGCGATCTCAGGCATCGTCGACCGGATCTCGCGACAGACCTCGACACCGCTGCCGTCGGGGAGCCTCGCCCACGACTTCTATGTGTCGTCGTCCTCCTCGAGCAACGCTCGCAGACCCGTCCGGACGACCGCGTGGTGGTCGACGAGAAACACGCCCAGCGCCACGGGCGCCATCTTGCCATTCGGGACTGATCCGGGCTACTCCCGTGAGTAAAGGGGCACCCACCTCGATATGCTGACCATCGACCATGGCACCCGAGGACGCGCCCGGCACCGGCAGAATCGTGGTCGGCATCGACGGCTCCGAGGCCTCGCTGCAGGCCCTCTCGTGGGCGGCCCGCCAGGCCGAGCTGACGGGTGCCGTGCTCGAAGTCGTGATGACATGGGAGTGGCCGTCCAGCTTGGGCTGGGCCGTGCCCGTTCCAGAAGACTTCGATCCCGAAGTCGACGTCCGCCAGACGCTCGACGCGGCCGTCGCGCCGATCCGCACATCCCATCCGGGGGTTGCGGTGGACGCCCGCATCGTTTGCGGGCACCCCGCACCCACTCTGGTCGCGGCCTCGAAGGGCGCAGACGTGCTCGTCGTCGGCAGCCGCGGGCATGGCCAGTTCGTCGGCATGTTGCTTGGCTCGGTCAGCGAGTTCTGCGTGACCAACGCGCACTGCCCGGTCCTCGTACACCGCAAGCCCGTCCTAGCCTGCGCGCAGCTCCCCTCGCGGGTGGACGACGTCATCAACGCCCGGTCGCGTCGTGTGCGCTGGTCGATGGCACGCCGCCGTGCGGCCCTGCTCTCGCGTAGCTCTCGCATTCCCGGCCCCCCCGTCGTCGGCGCGGACCCCTCGACGTCGACCCCGACCAGCGCGGCGAGCGTGGACGCGGTCGAGGCCTCCAGCGCGTGCAGGTTATAGCCCCCTTCGAGAAACGAGCGCGAGCCGACCAGGGGGCGCGAACTCTCGGGCCAGGCGCGCGCAAGTTCGCCGTAGTCGCCGCTCGAGAGCTCGAGGTTGCTCAAGGGGTCAGCGTGGTGGGCGTCGAACCCGCAGGACACCAGCACCCAGTCGGGGACGAAGTCCTCGATTGCGCCGCGCGCCTCCCCGTCCAAGGCGGCACGCACAACGTCGCCCGTCGCTCCCGGTGGCAGCGGCAGGTTCACCGTGAGTCCGGGCGCACCCGCACCGCCGACCTCGACGGGACTTCCGGTGCCCGGGTAGAGCGGGTGCTGGTGGGTGGAGACATAGAGCACCTCGGCGTCGTCCCAAAAGATGTCCTGCGTGCCGTTGCCGTGGTGCACGTCCCAGTCGATGACGAGCACGCGCTCGCCCGCTGCCGTGCGCGACGCCGCCGCGACCGCGACGTTGTTGATCAGGCAAAACCCCATGGCCCTGGTGGCCGTCGCGTGATGACCCGGGGGGCGGATCGGGCACGAACGCGAATCCCTCGCCACGCCGCTCGAGCTCCGCTGAGCGCGTGGAGCCCCGCACCCGCGGCCCGGCATGCGGCCGTCCACGAGTCACTGCGCGCGTAGGTGTCGGGGTCGATGTTGCCGCCACCTTGTTCGCAGAACACCCGAACCTCGGTGAGGTACTCGACCGAGTGCACCCGTGCGAGCTCGTCCACCGACGCCTCGCGTGGACGAGGTGCACGATGTCATCCCCCAGATGCAATGCGCCGACGCCGTCCATGACCGCCTGCAGCCGCGCCGGCCTTTCGGGGTGACGGGGACCGCCGTCGTGCTCGGTGAGGCCGACCGGGTCCGGCCAGCACGAGCGTGTCCACGGCCAGAGATGCTAAGGGCTCACCGGGCCATCGGGACGCCCGGCGGTGTAACCCAGAGGAGGCCGACACGTTCCCCGGCCTCGCCGGCCGGTCCTACGCTGAACGGTGATGGCGACGCTCATGGACGCATGGGTGGTCGACGTACCCGGGCCGATCGACACCCACCCCCTCGCCCGGGTCGAGAAGGATGTCCCCGAGCCGGGACCTGGCCAGGTCCGCGTCGAAGGTGCGGGCCTGCGGCGTCTGCCGCACGGACCTCCATCTGGCCGAGGGCGACCTCGCAGCCACGGCACCGGGGCGTCACGCCGGGACACGAGGTCGTCGGAGTCGTCGACAACTGGGTCCCGGCGGCATCGCGCTGGACAGGTGGGCGACCGCATCGGGGTCCCCTGGCTCGCCCACACCTGCGGGGTTTGCCGCTTCTGCGTCAGCGGGCGCGAGAACCTCTGCGTCGACCCGCGCTTCACCGGGTGGGACGTCGATGGCGGCTATGCCGCCTACGCACTGGTGGACGAGGCCTACGCGTATGCGCTGCCCGACGCCTTCGACGACGTCGAGGCCGCACCGCTGCTCTGCGCCGGCATCATCGGCTATCGGGCGCTGCTGCGGGCCAACCTTCCCGAGGGAGGGCGGCTCGGCATCTACGGGTTCGGCGGCTCCGCCCACCTCACCGCACAGATTGCCCTGGCGCGCGGTGCGCGTGTCCACGTCATGACCCGCTCGCCCGAGGCCCAGCGCCTGGCGCCGAGCTGGGCGTGCACAGCGCCGGCGATGCGGATGTCGCACCCCCCGAGCCCCTCGACTCGGCGATCCTCTTTGCTCCGGTCGGCACGCTGGTGCTGCCGGCGCTGGCCGCGCTCGACCGGGGCGGGACCCTCGCCATCGCCGGGATCTACCTGAGCGACGTGCCTCAGCTCCACTACGAGGACCATCTCTTCGAGGAGCGCACGCTCCAGAGCGTGACGGCGAACACCCGGCACGACGGCGAGGAGTTCCTCGCCGAGGCGGCCCGCTTCGGCATCCGTGTCTCGGCGACCGCCTATCCGATGGCCCGGGCCGACGAGGCACTCGCAGACCTGGCCCACGACAGGGTCAACGGGGCGGCGGTCCTGGTCGCCTGACGTGGATACGGCCAGGCGTCACCGACCCGGCCTGGCACCGTGTCCGGCCGTCTGAACACGAAAAAGAACCCGGGTCGAGACCCGGGTTTGCAGAGGCGCCGACGGTGCCCCAGCCGATTCACGTCAAAGCGCTGTCGCAGGGCCCTTGGCGATAGGTCCTGGAGCTCTCGACTGGGGCACGCACGCCGGCAGTGCGATCAGGCGGTAGATCGCTACGCCCATTATTCCCGATCGGCCGACGCTTTAAACACCGAATTTCAGGAAATTTTGAAAGGGTTTAGATGAGGGGTTCGACCTGGTCAGCGGCCATAAGTACCGCCACCAACTCCCTGTCTCGCGGATAGGTCAACGCCCGTGAATGGCATGTTCCAAAGAAAGCCAGCGCAATTCGTCGACTTCTTCGTTCGGCGTGAAGATACCCGTCCTCGGCCGCCATGACCCAGTAGGCCACGGCCTTGGGACGTCCCTTGCGATCGAGATATTCGGTGTGTCCGATGAAGCGGATCAGGCGACAGGTCCATGCCCGTCTCCTCGCGCACCTCTCGGAGGGCGGCCAGCTCGAAGGTCTCGCCCGGCCTCGAGCTTGCCCTTGGGGAACGACCAGTCCTGGTGCGCCGGTCGGCGCACCACGACGATTTCGAGTGTCCCGTTCTGACGGCGGACCACCAGCCCGCCCGCCGCCTGTACGACCTCTGTCGGTGTCGGGAGCTCAGCCGTCATCGCCCGTCGCGCCACTGCTTTCGAGACTACCGCCGCGACCTGCTCAATCCGCGGCAATCGGGGGTGACCACCGGCCCCGGACGCCCAGAGGATCCCCCGGCCGGCCGGCTCTCCGGCGTGTCGGCGCGACGCGTGCGTGGCCCGGACCTCGCCGCAGTGCCCGCTGTAGCCTGAACGAGGTGTCCGATGCCAGGGAACCTGGACCGGGGCAGGCACGAACGGCAAGACCCCGTCGAGATCGAATGGCAGTTCGACGCGCTCGATCTGCGCCCCGTGGAGCGGTGGCTCGCCGCACTGCCCACGCTCGGCCGCCGAGTCCGGCGACCTCGGCACCGTCACGGCGCTGGCGCGGACCCCGCGTCGCCTGGTCGACTCCTATATCGACACCGATGACTGGCGCATCGCCCGCGCCGGCTTCGTCGCCCGCACCCGACGACGGGGCCGGCACGACGAGATCACGCTCAAGGACACGCGGCCCGCCGAGGGCAGCGGGCTACGCCAGCGCCTCGAGGTCACCGAGATGCTCCCGCCTTCGGGACTTTCCGCCCTCAGGCCCGACGGCCCGGTGGGGCGGCGGATGCGCGCCATCGTCGGGCGTTCGGCGCGTCCACGAGGTGCTCCAGGTCCGTACCCGCCGGCGACCATTCGCCCTGCGCGTCGGCGGCGTGGACGCTGCCGAGGTCGCCCTCGACGACACGGTGATCGTGGTGGGCAACGGCCAGCGGCCGATGCAGCTGCGCCGGGTCGAGGTGGAGGTGCTCCCGGAATGGCTCGAGAGGCTCGAGCCGCTCGTCGAAGCAGCTCCGCTCGTCGTGTGGCCTCCGGCCGGCACACCTCTCCAAGTTCGAGGCGGGGCTGTTGGCCCTCGGCCAAGAGATCCCCGGCTCTCCCGACCTCGGTCCGACGGCGGTCGACAGCGACAGCTCCATGGGCGAGCTGGCCTTCGCCGTGCTCCGCCGGCAGCTCGCGATCCTGCGCGACAAGGAACCCGGGACGCGACTGGGGGAAGATCCAGAAGAGTTGCACGACATGCGCGTGGCGACCCGCCGCCTGCGCGCTGCGCTGGCGCTGTTCTCGGGCGTGCTGCCGGTACGGGCGCAGGTCTTCCGGGAGGAGCTCGGCTGGTTGGGCGGCCTGCTCGGCACCGTGCGCGACCTCGACGTGCAGCTCGAAGGTCTGGCCGACGTCTCCGATGACACCGTTGGGTGGAGTGCAGGCGCCGCGCCCCGAGGATCACGATCCGCTCGAGGAGCTATCTGCCCTCCTCCACGAGGACCGCCACGCCGCACGGGCCGTCTTGTTGAGCGGGCTCGACTCGGTCCGCTGGGAGCGACTCAGCCGCGGCGTGGCGGCCATGGTGCAGCAGGGACCAGCACGTCGGTCGGCCGCGGCACGGGTGCCGGCGGTCGTCGGCATGCCGGCCCTCGTGCTCGAGCGTCATGCCGCGGTGGCCAAGGCGGCGAAGCGGGCCAAGAAGTCCGGGGTGGTGTCGGACTTCCACCGACTACGCATCCGTTGCAAACGGCTTCGCTACGCGCTCGAGTTCAGTGGTGACGTCTATGGCGGACGCACAAGCCGTTACGTGCGCCAGCTCACCGCGCTCCAAGACGAGCTCGGCCTCATGCAGGACGCCGAAGTGGCGTCGATTCGCCTGGCCGACCTGGCAACGGGGGCCACGCACCTGCCGCCGTCCACAGTGTTCGTCATGGGCGGGATCGCCGAGCGGCACCGGCGCGAGGTGGACCGGCTGCTCAGCCGCCTGCCCAAGGGACTGAGGCGAGTGCGCGGACGCGAGTGGCGCGACCTCCTCGACCTCATGGAACGTCGGCGAAGCGAGGCCGAGGCGGCGCGCCCGCCCCTCCGGACGACCTTGCGGGCCGTGCCCGAGCCTCCACCCGACACGGCGACCGGCACCACCTTGCCAGAGCCCGCCGCCGGCGCAGAGCCCGGTGCACCGGCCTCCCCCGTGTCTCCGGTCGCACCGGTCGCTCCGCCACCGAACGGACCAGTCGCCCCGGTTTCGCCCGAGCATCCCGCCGCCGTGCCGGGACTCAGCGCGGTGGCACCCCCAGCGCAGTCACGCCAGGGGGAATGACCCCGGATCATCGCCCATCACGACACGGGGGTGCTCGGTGAGCACGAAGTGCAGGCGGTCGGTGTCGAGGAACTGCTCAATGTCGGCCCAGATGTCACCGAAGTCGGGCTCCTGCATGTGGGCGCGGTAGGCGTCCATGCTCTCG
Source organism: uncultured Acidimicrobiaceae bacterium (assembly GCA_963725895.1). Classification (GTDB taxonomy): domain Bacteria; phylum Actinomycetota; class Acidimicrobiia; order Acidimicrobiales; family RAAP-2; genus Bog-473. The sequence goes on from CAVSAJ010000001.1 coordinate 2,488,900, forward strand.
AACCACTGCACGGTCACACCGTCGAAGCCTGGGTCCGCGTCGCCGACATAGTCGTCCAAGGGACGCGGGTGCTGCTCGTAGCGCACCACGTGCCGGCCACTCGTGCTCGATGCGATGAGCGGGCCGTGGACCTCGCGCCAGTGCGCGTGGAACTCGTCCGGGGTGAGACCCTCCTTACGACGGAGGAGGCACGTGAGCCTGACCATGGGACCTTGACCTCCTGTGCTCAGCACGTGCGGCGCAGCGGAACGCCGAACACCGGCACGTTAGGCGGCTCCGGGCCCGGTCCCGAATTGCAGCGGGCCCGGAGCGTTTAGGGGAGCGAGAGGGTGAGTCCCGACCCCGAGCTCGTCGAGTTCACACCGACCGAGACCCCGCCCACCGACACCGGGGGCGTGCTCGGCAGGGGCAACGACGGCAGCGGGACCGTCACCGTGGTCCGGCTCGAACCGCCGGACTTGGGCTGGGTGGTCGTGGTCGTCGAGCTGGACGTCGTCGTGGTCTTCGAGGGGCCGACGGACGACGAGGTCACCGAGCCCCCCGCCGACGTCACCGGATGGCTCGCGGCGCCCGAGGACGACCCACCCGACGACGAGAGCGAACCTGAGGTCGAGCTCGTTGCGGCGCCGGCGGCAGCGAGGATCCCGCCCAGGACCGGGTCGAGCGCGCCTGTGCTCGCGCCAGGGACGGACCCGACGCCACTCGTACCGAGAGAGCCCAGTGAACCCAGAGTCCCCAGCGAGCCGACAGCACCAAGGCCGGACCCGGCGCCGCTCCCCGGGAGGAGGACCGAGATCGATCCGAGTCCGAGCTCGTCGAGGACCGACGTCGGCAGGCCCGCAGTGGGGAGCGAGCCGATGGGCAACAGCGTGCCCAGGTCCGACAGCGCACTGGTCACGTCGGTCACGACGCCGTTCAGGCTCGGCAAGATCTCTGCGAGCGCGCTCGGATCGACACCCGACCCCAAGCCGAGGGACCCAAGAGCGCTCGTCACGCTGTTGACAATGCAACCGACGCCGAGGTCGTTTTGTGTCGTGCAGCCGAGGCCGATGCCGCCGAGCCCTGAGCCCACGCCCGAGCCGGCTCCGCCCAGACCGAGCAGGCTGGTGAGTGGGCCGGGTGATCCGGGTGATTCCAGCACCGCGACGTTGTCCGAACCCGACGTCGTGAGCCACTGCAGGGGGTCGATGCTCTGGGCGAGCGCGCCCGAGGGCGACGAGAACGACGCGGTCGTCGCATCCGCCGAGCCCCTCCCCTCCGACGCGACGCGGTAGGCCCGGTCGACGGCAGCGGCCAGCGGTTGGCTCTGCGGGGACGACGAAGCGACGGGATGCGCCGCCGCGGGGTCAATCGTGAAGTAGCCACCGAGGCCACCGAGGAAGGCGCCGACCGCGGCGCAGGTGAGCCCGCCCGCTCCGACCATGGCGGCGTTGCGATACCGCGAGAGGCCCGTCGGCCCATCGCCTCCGGCCGGCACATCCTCGGCGGCATGCCTTCCGTTGGCGCGGAAGACTCGATGGACCGGTGTGGCAGACACGTCGTCCGCGGCGACGGTGGGGGGAGCTGCGCACACCGGCGCGTTGAGCGCAGGCGGCGCGACTGCCGCCGGTCGCGCGTCGAGCGCACCATGTGCACCACCCGAGCCGAACTCGTTGTGGAGCAATTCGTCGTATATCTGGTCGAAGCCCATGGAACCGTCCTCCTCCAGTCCAGTGACCCCTCACCCGGGTTCTCATCGTGGAAACGGCCACGAGGCCTGCACCTTGCGGACACGCCGGGGCCGTACGGGTCCGGCTGACACCCCCGATGTCCCCACCTCTGCGAGGGTCGCCCGCCGGGCCCCCTCACACAGGGGTCGGCGTGAAGACCCAGCTCCCGATGGTCACGACGCCCCCGTGAACTGGGAGAACGACCGTCATGGCCTGCTGGCCGGGCGCCGCTCCTCCGGCCAGGGTGACCGTGGTGGTGAGGACGACCCGGACCGGGGACCCGTCCGAGGAGTCGATGGCGACGTCGAGCGGGGTGTCGTGGACGGCCACGGTGGCCCCGTCCAGCTGGGGCGGCAGGGCGAGATCCGGGGCGAGCGCATGCCACCAGGCCGTGTTGCGTTGGGCCCCGGAGTGCAAGCCACCGAAGTAGGTCTCGAGCGCGGCGGCCTCGAGCGAGAGCGGCCCGGGCGACTGCGCGAAGGCAACGGACGCATCGACCAAACTCATGGTCCCCATCGGTGCCTCGTTCTGTTCCAACGTGAGCCCCTGTGCACGCAACGCCGGCGGAGCAGAGGTCGTGAAGCTCGTGGAGGCCACCGTCTTGATGAACTGAGCGCCGGCATTGAGGTTCCTGCCCTTGGTGACCGCGCCGACCTCGGTGGCGCGGATCAACAGTCGGTCGGGTGTGAAGAACAATGCGTTGGGCGGCCAGCACGTGTCGAGCACGAGACTCGGATCGGTGCTGTTGGCCACCGGCGAGCCGGCAGGGACGACCTGGTGCGCACGCACGCGGAACGTCACCGTGTTGCATGCGGTGGCGTAGGTAATGGCATCGCCCGGCTTCAGCGCGTCGAGGTGCACGAAATAGCTGACGTCGTGCGCGAGGAAGACTGCTGCCCCGTCGACGCCGGGCCAGACGGACTGCGGGTCGTGCCCGACCGCCACGTTGAGCTCTTGGTCGTCGGTGCCCTCCTCGACGGGCGCGTGCAGGTTGAGCGCGGGAATGGTGAGAATCCCAGAGAGCTGGCCCGGCTGGACGCCGGCCACCTGGCACGCCGCGCCATGGCTCTGCCGCTCGATCTTGGCCATCGCGGCCCTTTCGGTCGCGAGAAGGACCGCCTGCGCCCGACGCTGGCGTTCTTGGTGCGCGAACGCGTAGCTCCCGGCAAAGACGGCGCCAAAGAGGAGCACCACGCCAACCAATGTCACGCCCGCTCGGCGTACGTCACGCAAGGAGCGAACGCCGGCACGCGGAAACCTGGCCCGTGCCCCCCGACGGCGGTGTCTACCTCGGTGCATCTATCCCATCTGGTCCGCGACCGAGAAGCTCACCGCCTCGCGTCGCAGCGGCTGCCGCCGGGCCGGCCCCCGAGACCGGAGGGGGAACGGAGGAGGTCCCGAAGGCCGGGCCCGGTGGCGGCCCGCCGCGCGACCAGAAGGGGTCGGTCGACTGAGGTGCCTCATGGGCCACCCCTGCGGCGGGACGGTGAAGAAAGTGATCGTGCGAGCGAGGCGACGCGGCGGCGACCGATCAGCAAGATCCCGGCTAGCCCCATCGCCACCATCACGATGATCGGCAGCGTGCCGGCCCAGTACTCGCCGGTGTGCACGGTGGTCACGTTGGGCACCGCGGCCGGTGCGGCGACGGGCTGAGCCGGGGTCGTGCCGGCCGATGTGGCGACGGCGGGCGTGGCGACGGTCGAGCTGCCGGTGACGCTGACATCCCCGACGTTGAGGGCGAGACCGCCCATCAGGCCGCTCAACAAGCCGAGGTTGAGCACCCCCACCTTTGCGCTCGCCGTGGCGCCAGGTGCCGACGTGTCGCAGGTGAGCAGGTTGCCCGTGGGGTCATAGGTGATCAGGTCATCGAGCAGGGTCGACAGCGCGCTCGAGAGCCCAGTACCCGTGCTCCCCACCGTCTGGAGGATCTGGTTCACCAGGTCGTCGATCTGTGTGATGTTGACGAAGGTCGGGAGCGAGCCGTTCGTCGAGTACGACACCACGCCGGCGTTGCAGCTGGGCGTGACGGTGCCCGTGCTGCGGTCGAGTGCGACGGCTGCGGTCGTCGGTGCGACCTGGAGGTCGGCCAACCCGAAGAGGTTCACCTCGAGCGTGCGCTGCGTCACCGAGTCGGTCACGACGTTGCCGCTCGTGGTGACCGAGGTCGTGGACCCCCCGAGCGTGATGACGAGCGGCTGCACCGCGCTGGCGTTGGCACCCGTGAGCCCGAGCACCTCGTTCAAGATGCCGGTGAGCGCGCTCGTCAGCGGCGACGAGCCTCCGGCCGCGTTCAGCTGGGTCAAGAGGCCACTGACGACTGAGCACTCGCCGGCGAGGTCGCTGCCATCGGCCACGCTGGTCGGATTGAGGGCGAGATTGGCCGGCAGGATCCCGTTGACCGTGCCGAGGACGCTTTGTACCGGTCCCGACAGCGGGCTCGAGTTGGAACCGGGCGACGTCGTGGCGGCGGGCGCGTCGGCACACAGCGACGAAGCCGAGGGCAACGACCCCACGATCCCTTGCAACAGGTTGGTCAGGCCCAGGCTGAGCCCGGCGTTCGCGATGCTGCCGGTGCCCGTCGCGGTCGGGTTCCCGCTGGCGTCCTCCGACGCCGAGGCGCTGCCGCAGAGGACGTCGACGTTCAACAGCGTCGTGTCGATGGGGAGCGGGCAGCTGTTCGCGCCGGTTGGGGATGCGGTGGTGCCGCTGCCGTTGGCGACGGCGTCTTGTGTGGTGTCGAGAGCGTCCCCGGCGGGCGACGACGACGCGCTGGTCGGGCACGGGTTCGACGACGCCGCGGTGGAGAGGCACGCGCCGGTGCCCGATGCTTCGGCCATGGGGGCGCTGCTGGCATCGGCCTCGGAGCCGCCACCAGAGACCTGAAGGGTGTTGAGAAGGCTGAGGGAGACGAACCCGCCGTTCGCCTGCACGCTCCACGGGCTCAGTGACTGTGCACTGGCGGCCGAGGACATGGCGCCGAGCACCGTCACGGCCAACAGGCCAACGACGGCAACCCTGCTGCGACGTCTCATCCGATAACCCCTTGCCGTCCCCGCCACACGTCCAGGGACTCCTCACTGCCTTGCCAATGAAACGGGGGACTCTCTGAAACCTTGCGACTCCCTGCGAAACAATTCGGGTCTCGTGAGGTAATTCGTGTGTCGAAACTCCTGTTGGCAGCTCATGCCGTGCACAACGAGGGACCGGCACCAGTGGTGATTCGGGGTCGCTCTCCTACTGTGTGGCCGATGTCCGCCTCGCACGCCCTCCTGATCGCCTTGGCGGGTCTGGCGGCGGGGATCTTCAACGGGGTGGCCGGAGGCGGCAGCCTGATCTCGTTCCCGGTGCTGCTCGCCCTGGGCTACCCGGCCCTCACGGCCAACATCACCAACACCATCGGAATCTGGCCGGGCTACCTGGCGTCGGCCGCCGGCTACCGCAGCGAGATCGGGGACCAGGCCCGCCGCCTCGCCCGCCTCACCCCCGTCGCCCTGGCCGGAGGCGTTGCCGGCGCGCTGCTCTTGCTCACGACGTCGTCGGCCACCTTCGACGATGTCGTGCCCTGGCTCGTGCTGGGGGCCGCCGCGCTCTTCGCCGCCCAGCCCCTGCTGCGGCGGGCCCTCGACCGCGGCGCCGGGCATCCCCATACGCGGCCGGTCCTCCTGGTGGTGGGTGTGTTCGCGGCGTCGGTCTACGGTGGCTACTTCGGCGCCGCCATGGGTGTCATGTTCCTCGCCGTGCTCGGACTGGCACTGCCTATCTCCTTGGCCCATACGAGCGGGCTGCGCGCCGTCCTCTCCATGATCGTCAACGGGATCGCCGCCGTGGTCTTCCTCGTGCACGGCGGCCTCGCCTGGGAGGCGGTCGGGCTGCTTGCATTGGGCAGCCTCGTCGGCGGCTATGTCGGTGCCCGTCTCGCCCTTGCGCTACCCGCGCCCGCGTTGCGGGCCGTGGTCGTCGTGATCGGGCTCGGCACCGCGGTGAAGCTGCTCGTCTCGTAGTAGTCCTTTTGCGACCTGAGCCCGTGGCGCGACGACCTCAGCCCGCCGCCAGCGGGTAGTGGCCAACGACCGCGCCTGCCAGCACCCGCAGCTGGGCCCGCCGGGCTTCCTCGGCCTCGTCGTGGCCGATCGCGACCAGGCGCACGCGCGTGCCGGGCGCGCACTGCCCGAGGATGCCGTGATCGGCGCTGGCCACGACGGCCAGCACCGGGTAGCCACCGAGTGTCGCGTGATCGGGCAGCAGCACGACCGGATCGCCGTCGGGTGGCACCTGGACCGCACCGGTCACCACGCACTGCGAATCGAGCTCGCGCTGGGAGTCCGCGACGCGCAGGTCGGTGGCGCCCTGCTCGGCGCGGAGGCGGATCCCGACCCGGTTGCTCTCCGCTGCGACCCGGAACTCGCCGGCACCCAGGCGCGCCAACGCGTCGACCCCGAACCACTCCCGATGCGGTCCGGGGACCACCCGCAGCTCGACCGGCGCGTCGCTGACGAGCTCGGTTGCGACGCCGCCCACGAGGTGGTCGCCGAGGGGCGGCGTCCACCGCCCCGCCCAGAGCCGCTGCCCCGCAACGAGCGGACCGGCTCCCAAGCGGGACAACTCGTCGCTCGCGAGGCTCGCGAAGGCAACCGGTCCGAGCAGCCCACCCGCGACACCGAGATAGGTGCGACAGCCGCGTCGCACGCCGCCCAGCTCGAGCGTCTGGCCGGGCACGAGCGGCAGCAGCCGGCCATCGGGCACCGGTGTGCCGTCGACCCGCAGGTCGGGTGCGCCACCCACGGCTGCGGCGTAACAGCGCTCGAGGCAGCGCAGACGTGCCCCGCCACCCGTGCACTCGAGCGCGCCCGACCCAGCAGGGTTGCCCACCAACGCGTTGGCCAAGGCGAAGGACGGCGGATCGGCCGGCCCGGCCGCGGGCACACCCACCGCGGCCACGCCGCGGCGTCCGCCGTCTTGGAGCGCGGCACGGAGTCCCGGCGCGACCACCTCGAGCACCGGCCCGCCCTCGGCCGGCGGCGACCAGGCGGGTGTGTCTGGCGACGGTGGGGTCACCGGGTCGCCGGGTGCAGCAACGGCGAATCGGACTCGGTCTCCCGGAGCGAGGACGGCGTACGGACGCTCTGTGACCGAGACGAGTGGGAAGCCCGTCCGCCCGACGAGGTGCCACCCACCCGGGGACGGCGTCGGGTAGACGGCGGCGTGTCCGTTGGCCAGCGCGACCGAGCCGGCGGGCACCACCGGACGCGGCCGGTCACGACGCGGCACACCCACAAGCGGTGCGGGGAGGCCGTCGAGATACGCGAAGCCCGGCGAGAAGCCCACGACGGCGACGCTGAGAGCCTGGCGTGTCAGCTGCGTCACCACCTCGCCCGGCGAACAGCCGCTCAGCGCGGCCACCTCGTCGAGATCCGGCCCGTCGAAGACGCACGGGAGGGTGACGAGCCGGCCTCTCGACGTCGTTGAGACGGACAGGTCCGGTCCCTCCGAGAGCAGCTCCTCGACCGTGACGCGCGGCAACGCTCACATCGATGTCGGTATGTGCGAGGACGACACCGACGGTGGCGAAGCCGCAGACCACTTCGACACCTCGGACTCCGGCGCTGGTCAGCGCCATCTCGAACGCGGATGCGAGCGCCCGGGCCGCCGCCGGGTCGCGTACGCCGACCAGCAAGGCCCGGTCACCGAGGAGCCGGACCTCACCCACCGGGACGGAGGGGCTCATGCAGGAATCGGAGCGCGCACGTCGATCCCGGCTTGGGCCAAGACCGTGCGCACTGCCGTGACGATCGCGACGGCGCCAGGAGAGTCGCCGTGGGTGCACAGCGTGTCGACCCACAGCGTCAACACGCTGCCGTCGTTCGCCGCGACCGCGCCACGAGCCAGGCTCAGAGCCTGCGCGGCGGCCACGTCGGGGTCGTCGAGCACCGCGCCGTCACGGTTGCGGTCGACCAGGCCGCCGTCGGGGCGGTAGGCCCGGTCGCAGAACCCCTCCTCGCACCCGGTCATGCCGTCACGAAGCACCATCGCCATGGCGTGGCAGCCCGACGGCAGCACCAACGCGGCGCGATCGGCGAAACAGTCGCGCACCGCGTCGCGGAAAGTCTCGTAGATCGCGCCGCCCTTGGCCACCTCCTCATAGAGCGCGCCGTGCGGTTTGACGGACTCGACCGACGTGCCCGCCGCGCGGCATACCCGATCGAGGTCCCGCAGCTGCGCCGACAGCGACTCACCCAGCGCCGTGCGGTCGATGGCCATCGGCTCGCGGCCGACGCCGGCGCGGTCGGGGTACGAGGGATGCGCTCCGACGCGCACCGAGCACGCCAGGGCGGCGGCCACCGTGGCGCTCATGGTCTCTTCGTTACCGGCGTGTCCGCCACAGGCGACGTGTGCCGACGTCACCAAAGACAGCAGCGCACGCTCCACCTCGATGCCCGCCGCATCAGTCGCCTCGCCCACGTCTGCGTTGAGATCGATCGTCCGGCTAGGCGACATTGCTCACCCAGCCTCGAGGCGCTCCACCACCACGCCGTCGCGGTAGACGACCCGCTGGTGCCGCCGTGTCGGCACACGGGCGCCGCCGATGATGGACCCGGTCATGTTGAGCGGGTCGGCGCCGGCGACGACCACCTGCTCCCCGTCCGCAGCCAGCCGATGCACCCCGCGCAGCTCCTCGAAGGCCTCGGGCAATGCGTACTGCTCGCCCGAGAGGCCGGCGACGAAGCGCCCGCCGAGCGCCACCCCGCGCGCCTCGAGGCGACGCAACGCCCACACCACCTCGCGCCAGGGAACCTTGAAGGACTCGCGGCTCCACAGCTCCCAGGCGACGACGCCCCAGCGGGCCAGCAGCTGGTAGGCCACCGTCTCGGCCAGCTCCTCGTTGCCCGGCGTCAGCACGCCGTCGTCGACCGCGTTCACACCCAGTACTTCGGCGCCGGGCAAGAGCGACCACCGGCCCTCGCCGATGCCCGTTCCCACCGGCGCACGCCGGCGCGCCAGCCGGTTCGAGGGACGCCGCACCGTCCTCGTGCGCCAGCGATCGCGTGCAGAGAGCAGCGATCGCACGGCCGAGAACGCGTCCGCCGTCACCAGGCCGCGGGCGACCAGGTCCCAGAGCCCCTCGTCAACTTCCGCCGGAAGGCGTCCCGTGAGGGGCGCCACCTCGGGGCGGAAGCAGGCGCCACGGACACGCAGCGCAGCCAGGACGTCGGCCGGCGCCCCGACGTCGGGTTCGGGCGCGCTCGGTGCCGGCGCGCACCGCGCGCAGCATGGGCACGAGCTCGTCCCGCACGACGAAGGCCAGCGGGGTGGCCGGCGACGGCGTCCCGCTGCGCCCAGTGCGCTCGGCCCGTGGTGTGAGGCGTCCCCAGACGATCTCGCCGGAGAGGCACAGCTCGTCGAGCCAGCGCGGGTCGTAGCCCTCCACCCGGGCGGGGAGGATCTGTGACTCCCACTCCGACGCTGGCGCCTCGATCCCCTGCAACTGCTCGAGCACCTCGAGCAGTCCCGCCCGCCCTTCCAGCCGGTGCCCCGTCGTCGCGTGCTGCCACCGGGTGAGGAAGCGCACGTAGTCCGCGATGGGAACCGGATCCACCATGCCGCGCCGGCGACTACGACTCGCGCCGTGCAGCCGGACCAAGAGGTTGCGCGCGACACCAGCGACCGTCGGGCAGCTCAATGGCAGAGCCCCGTCCTTCGAGCCGCGCCAAGCGCGGTGCGAGCGCGCGCCCCGCCGAGCGGCGCGCCCCTGGGCGCGCCGGCGGGAAGGGCGGCGTCGCCGACGAGGTCCGCCACCGTGACCGGTCCGGCGAGCTGGAGGTGGCCGGCCACACAGGCGGCAGCCGCGTCGTCGTCGTGACCGAGCGCCTCGGCGTTGTGCCGCCGCTCGGTAGCCACCCAGCAGCCCTCGAGCACCCCCGCACGGCCGTCGGCGGCCAGCTCGTCGAACCAGCCCACCCACTCGTCGACCGGGCGGGCCGCGACGAGCGAGAGCAACAGGTCGTGCAGCTCGTCGGCGTTCCGTGGGCGGGGATGGAGCTGGTCGAGGACCAGGGCGACGGCGTCGGGATCGAGTGGGGCCAGCTCGCCGGCGGGTACCGGGAGCCCGTCGGGGCCGAGCTGGCCGAGCCCACGGCGCAGCGAGAGTGCCCGGCTCCGGCGCTCCTCGAGCGGCGCGTCGTCGAGATACGTGTAGGGCCGGCCGCTCAAGATGGCGTGCGAGAGCGGCGACGGCTCCGAGGACTCCACCGTGTGCACGGCGATCTCGCCCGACTCGACCTTGGCCCACATCTCGACCAGGCCCTCGACGGAGAGCCCCTCGTGCAGGCAATCGTCGACGGTCTGGCGCGCCAGCACGTGGTCGGGCACGCCGACCGGGCCCGCCGGGGCGTTCTCCTGGCAGGCGGCCAGGCCGGGCCAGACTGCGGCGAGGAGGTCGTCGGCCTCCATGCGCTGGAGATGGATGGGGCGGCGCTTGCCCCCGTTCATGCGGGGCAGCACCAGCGCCCGGGTCAGGTTCCAACGCCAGCGCGCACCGAGCATCGGATGCAAGAGCACCGCCTGGGTCAGGACCTCGGACGCCTTGGCGCTCGACAACATCGACTGCACCCGCGTGAGGGGGAAGCTGTGCTGGGGACCGAGGGACAGGATGACTGTGTCGTCGTCGGCCGCCGCCTGCAGCTCGAAGTCGAAGGAGACGCAGAAACGCTTGCGCAGCGCCAGGCCGAGCGCACGGTTGATGCGGCCGCCGAAGGGGGCGTGGATGATGAGCTGGGAGCCCTCGCTGTCGTCGAAGCAGCGCTCCACCACGATGCGCTCGCGCGTCGGCAGGTGACCGAGCGCCTTGAGCCCCGCCGCGCAGTAGGCGACGACCTGTTGGGCAACCTCGGCCGAAACACCGGCGCGGTCGCGCACCAGCTGGCGTGCCGCGTCGCCGTCGGCGTCTCGCAACAGTGGCTCGAGCGCGCTGCGCAGGTCGCTCACCGCCTCAGACAGCTCTGCGGTCCGCGCCGGTGCCTCGCCGAGCCAGAAGGGGATGGTCGGCGGGAGGTCGCCCGCGTCGTGCACGCGGACGGCGCCGACCTCCACCTTGGCCACCCGCCACGAGTGGGTGCCGAGCAAGAAGATGTCCCCTGCCGTGGCCTCCACCGCGAAGTCCTCGTGGACCGAGCCGACCGTCACCCCCTCGGGGTCGAGGACGACGCGGTAGTCGCCGGTCTCGGGGATGGCGCCGCCGCCGGTCAAAGCGGCCAGCCGTGCGCCCCGGCGCGCGCGCAGCCGTCCGTTGACCGCGTCGTGGTGCAGGTGCGCGCCGCGACGGCCTCGCCCGGTCTCTATCCCCCAGCTCGCCAGGGCCACGACGTTGTCGAAATCCTCCCGGGACAGCTCGGCGTAGGAGGCGGCCCGCCTCGTCATCGACCACAGCGCCTCGACCGCGCGCTCGTCGGTGGACGCGACTTCGGCCACGAGCTGCTGGGCCAGCACGTCGAGCGGCGCGACCGGCGGCTCGAGGAGATCGAGACGGCCCTCGCGCACCGCGGCCAACAACGCCGTGCACTCGACCAGCTCGTCACGCGTCGTCGGATAGAGGCGGCCCGCGGGCGTCCCGTCGCGATGGTGGTTGGCGCGGCCCACCCGCTGGAGGAACGTCCCGATGGCCCGGGGCGAACCGATCTGGCACACCAGCTCCACCGGACCGACGTCGATGCCGAGCTCGAGGGACGCCGTTGCCACCAGGGCCCGCAAGTCACCCGAGCGCAAGCGCGTCTCGACGATGCGCCGCCTCGCCGCCGAGAGGCTCCCGTGGTGCGCGGCCACCAGCAGCGACGCATCCACGTCGCCCCCGTGGCCGGGCTCGTCGGCGGCCAGCCGCTCGGCCAGCTGGTGCGCCACCCGCTCGGCCATCTTGCGGGTGTTGACGAACACGAGCGTGGTCCGGTGGTCCCGGGTGTGCTCGGCGATGCGGTCGAGGATGTCGGACATCTGGCCGCCGCTCATGACCGCTTCGAGCTCGGTGGTGGGGAGCTCAATGGCCACATCGAGGTCGCGGGCATGGCCACAGTCCACGATGACCGTCGGCGGCCGTTCGTCGTGCACGCCGGAGAGCAACCGGGCCACCATGTCGAGGGGACGCTGGGTGGCCGAGAGCCCGATGCGCTGGAGTCGCTCGCCGCTCTCGGCCACGAGCGCATCGAGCCGCTCGAGGCTCAGAGAAAGGTGGCTGCCACGCTTGTCCCGGGCGAGCGTGTGGACCTCGTCGACGATGACCGTTCGCACCCCCTTGAGCAGCGCGCGCGACGACGGCGCCGTGAGCAACAGGTAGAGCGACTCGGGAGTCGTCACCAGCAGGTCGGGCGACTGCTTGCGCATGGCGGCCCGCTCGGCCGGCGGGGTATCGCCGGTGCGGATGGCGATCCGCAGGGCGGGGTCGGCGTAGCCCAACCGAGCCGCCTCCTCCCGGATCTCCGAGAGCGGGACATGGAGGTTCTCGTGCACGTCCACCGCGAGGGCGCGCAGCGGCGACACATAGAGGACTTCGGGTGTGCCGCCGGTGCGCCCGCCGGCCTCCGCGGCACGATAGGCCGCGTCGATGGCGACGAGGAACCCGGTCAACGTCTTGCCCGACCCGGTGGGCGAGGCGACCAGCACGTCGCGGCCGGCCGCGATGGCGGGCCAGGCGCCGGACTGTGGGGGCGTGGGACCGGCGGGGAAGCGCCGGGCGAACCAGCTCGCTACTGCCGGGTGGAAGAGCGACTCGGGCGATGAGGCCGCCCCGTCCAGTGAGTCGCTCACGTCGGACGGGTCGGACAGGTCGGGCACGGTCCTATTCCACCAGGATGTAGTGACGCCCGCGGCGGCGAACGCGCCGCCCGGGCGCTCAGCCCGGGCGCGCAGCGGCCGGCCTGCGGCCCCAGCAGGCGATCATTGGGGGTTGGGCCAGGTCGAGCTGGCCGGCCGCGACCGCGGCGAGGTGCTGCTCGATCTCGGCTTCCGTGGCGATGCCGTGCTCGACCAGCTGATCGCGGACGAGCGCGACCGTCGCCAGCTCCAGCTGGTCACAGGCGGGGTCGCTCACGGGAAACGAGGCATCCGCGGCCACGTCGACGAGGCCAGCCTCCCGGAGCCGCCGGGGCAGCGAGCGCCCGTAGGCGAGGTCGACGCCGCGCTCGGAGAGCAGCGTCCGGAAACCCCGGCGCAGCCGATTGGCCAGCACCTGGGCCGGGCCCGTCTCCTCCAGGCAGCTCAGCGGCTGCAACGCGGGGTCGGCGTCCTCGACCAACAGCATCCCGCCGGGACGGAGCGCCGCCACCATGTTCGTCAGCGCAACATCGCGTTCGGGCACGTGGACCAACACAAGCCGCCCGTGGACCAGGTCGAACGGCCCGGCCGGCGGCGGGTCGGCGGCGACGTCGTGCTGCATCACCTCGACGTTGGGGGCCACCACACCTGTGGCCCAGGCCACATTGATGTCGGTGGCCAGGACGTGCCCAGCCGGACCGACCTGCTGGGCGAGGTGCGTCACGACCGACGTGCCTCCCGCCCCGACCTCCCAGCACCGCCAGCCGGCGTCCAGCCCGACGGCGTCGAGGTGGCGAAAGGTGGACGGATCGAAGAGCCGCGCGAAGGCGGTGAAGCGCTCCATCGCCTCGGGGGCATCGTTGGTGAGGAGGTAGCGGTCCGCGCTCACAAACCCGTCGACGTGGGCGCGGCAGCCAGCTCCTGCGAGGTCCCCGCGTAGCGGTCGAGGACGTCCGCCACCTCGGCGCGGCCCTCCTCGATCAGGGCCGCGGTGGCCGAGAAATCCCGGTACTGGCCAGACGGGTCACCTCCCCCGCTGAACACCACCACCTCTACGCCGACGGGCAGGGCCGCCAACTCTCGGACGAAGCGTGCGTGCACCGCCACGAAGAACGCGGTCAGAGCCGCCTCGGCCGGCCGGCGCGGCGGAGGCGGGTGATAGTGCAGCGGCCCACACAGCAGGACGTAGATCCGGTCACAGCCGGCAGCGAGCGCCCGGCTCACAGGCACGTTGTTCACCACACCGCCGTCGACCAGGACGTCACCGTCGATCGTCACGGGCGGGAAGATGGACGGGATGGCCGACGAAGCCAAGATGGCGTCGACCGCCGGACCGTGCGTGATCCAGCGCTCCCGGCCGTCGGTCAACGACGTCGTCACGACTTCTATCGGGATGGTCGCGTCCTCGAGGTTCTCGTAGTCGATGCCTGCTTCGATGATGGCGCGCAGCCCCGTATTGGCGTGGACTGCCGCCCGCTTCTGAAAAAAGGCCCACGGGCCGTCGAAGGTCCCCCGAGGAAAGATGTCGGTGCCCTTCACCTGGCGCCAGATACCGGCCATCCGCTCGAGGCCTTCGAGCGTCGGGTCCCCTGCGTACGCCGCACCGTTGATCGCGCCGACCGAGGCGCCGAAGACCCGGTCGGCGCGGATGCCGCGGCCGACGAGCGCCTCGAGCATGCCCACTTGGACCGCACCGCGGCTGCCGCCCCCCGCCAGGACGAACGCTGTGCGCTTCGGCGACTCCCCGTTCCCATCGAGCTCGTGTGGATGCCGCGACAACCGCGCGCGGAGGCGCTCGGTCCACCGGAGCGGCGCCGCACCGTCGGGCGAGACCCCCTCACTCATGGCCGCACCTGGGGATCCTCGGGCCAGCGCGCGCGTTCGGCCTGACGTTTCCTCCACGCCTCGCGACCAGCGAGATCGTGCCGCACCGCCCACATGATCACGATGACGATGAGGACGACCATCGCGACGATGAAGACGCCGAAGATGGCGAAAAACGCGGCGTTGCCACTCGCCACGAAGGGAGCCAGGACGGCAGACATGTACCAGTCAGGGTAGAGGAGCGGTCACACCCTGCGGGCACAGTGACGCCCATGGTCCTGGTGGCTCCCGCACCGCTGCTCCCGAGTGCCCCGATCTCAGACGGAGCGGCGCCGGACCCCAACTCGGGACGCGACGTGCTCGCGCTCCTCCGAGGCGACATGTCGGCCAGGCCGTACTTCGACCCCGGCCTGGCCGGCGGGCTGCGCGCCTGGCTCGAGGACGCGGCCTACGACGCCGCGTCGGAGCGCGGCGACTATGCCGGCACACTCGTGCTCGGCTCCCGCCAGATCCTGGGGTCCGACACCGAGCACGCCACGACGGGCACCGCGCAGCGGGTCGTCGCCCGACTCGTGCACACGTTGTTCCGGCAATTGGTGTTCGGCACCGCGATCGAGGACCCTCTCGGCGACGGGCTCGATGCCCTGCGGGCGGCAGGCGACGACGCCGCGGTGCGTGAGGTCGCCGCGCTGGACGCGCGAGAGCGTGACGGACTCGCGCAGACACTGGCGCGCCACGTCGCGAACCTGTCCGGTCTCGTGCCGAGGTTCGCCCCCGGATGGATGCCCCGAACCGACGACTACGTCGCCATCCCCCTGGCCGGAGGCAAGGTCGTGCTTCAGGGCGTGTTCGACCTTCTCGTCGGGGTGCCCCAGACCGGGACCGCCTCGCTGTGTGCGCTCGGGTTGTCCACCGGTGGCCTCTGGGCCCGGGAGCGACGCTCGCTGCACTTCCTCGCGCTCCTCCAATTGCTACGTTCTGGCGTGCCCCCGTTCCGCGTGGCGCTCCTCGAATCGGCCACGGGCCGATACGGGGTCGAGGACATCCGCGAGGAACACTTGCGCGCGATGGCCTCACACGTCGCAGGCTGGCTCGCGCGCGGTGACGCCGGCCGTGGCTGAGCTCACGGACCTGCTCCTCGCGGCGTCCACGAGGGTGGAGCCATCCTGCTGGCAGTCCGCGCTGGCCGAAGCGAAGTCGGTGCTCGCCGACCTGGCGGTGCGCCGTGCCGGCGCCGGCCCGTTCCGGATCACCGAGCACGACGTGCGCGTCGCCCTGTGCCACGACGCCGAAGCGGGACTCGACAGCCCCTTCGCTTGGACCAGCCGCACCGCCCGCCGCGCGCTCGGTCTTGCCGCGATCCGGCTGCTCCTGGCCGGCCGGGCGCGCTCGCCGTTCGAAGCCGTCCGGGCCCGTACGCACGAGTCGGCGTGTTGGGTGCGTGACGGGAGCGCGTGCGCGTCCCAGCTCGATCGTTGGATCGCCGGGCTGCCGGCGGCAGGGCGTGCTGCCGTCGAGGCCGAAGCCGTGACGTGGACCACCCGGCTGTGGTGCGCCCTCGATTGGGCCGCGCTCGACCACCCACCGCTCATCGGCCGCGACCGGTGGTGGGACAGTCCGCACTCCGCGTTGCTGGCACTCCGTGGCCGAGCCGAGGTACGTACCGCGGGGGGACACCTCGTCGTGTTGAGCGGGCCGCGACGCGAGTCCGTGAGATCAGAGCTGGCATTCGTGGCCCTCGTCGAGGCACTGCGCTCTCGCTCCGCGGGCCCCCCGGGTCGCGTGCTCGGCTGGTGGCCCGAGTCCGGCCGCGTCGTGCGGCTCGAGCCCGAGCCCGCGGTGCTCGGTCTCGCCACGGAGGCCGTAGCGCTGGTATTGGGCGGTGGCGCCAGAAGACCGGCGCGGTCGGCTGCCTGAGGCGTTCGGGAGCGGGAGCGGGAGTCCTCTATCGTTGGCTCCCCCATGGGAACGCGCGATGACATCAGGAACGTAGCCATCGTGGCGCACGTCGACCACGGCAAGACCACGCTGGTCGACGCACTCCTCCGACAGACCGGCGCGTTCGGAGCCCATCAACAGTTGACCGACCGCGTGATGGACTCCGGAGACCTCGAGCGCGAGAAAGGCATCACCATCCTGGCCAAGAACACGGCCGTGCGATGGGGTGGCGTGAAGTTCAACATCGTCGACACGCCAGGTCACGCGGACTTCGGAGGCGAGGTCGAGCGGGGACTCACGATGGTCGACGGCGTCCTACTCCTCGTCGACGCCTCGGAGGGACCCCTGCCACAAACGCGCTTCGTCTTGCGCAAGGCCCTCGAGGCGCGCCTTCCCGTCGTGCTCGTCGTGAACAAGGTGGACCGGGCGGATGCGCGAATAGCCGAAGTCGTCCACCAGGTCGAAGAGCTCTTCTTGGATCTCGGCGCGGACGAACACCAGATCGACTTTCCCATCCTCTATGCCAACGCAAGGGCCGGGTGGGTCAGCACGCAAGCCGGTGAGGAGGGCACCGACGTCGAGCCTCTCTTTCGTGCCATCGTCGACCACGTGCCGGCACCGTCTTTCGACGAGGACGCGCCCATGCAGGCATTGGTCTGCAACCTGTCGGCCTCGCCGTATGTCGGACGGCTGGCGGTCTGCCGTGTCCACAACGGCACGCTGACCAAAGGAGCCGAGGTGGCATGGTGCCGGCTCGACGGCACGGTGGAGAAGGCGAAGATCACCGAGCTCTATGTGACCGAGGCCCTCGACCAGGTGCCCGCCGATGCGGCCGGCCAAGGTGAGATCGTGTCGGTTGCCGGGCTGGCCGAGGTCACGATCGGCGAGACGCTGGCTGATCCGCAGCGACCTCTCGCGCTGCCTGCCATCACGGTGGACGAGCCGAGCCTGGCTATGACGATCGGCATCAACACCTCCCCACTCGCCGGCCTGGACGGGACGAAGCTCACGGCCCGGCTCCTCAAGGCTCGCCTCGACGCCGAGATCGTCGGCAACGTCGCCATCCGAGTCGGACCGACGGAGCGCCCCGACATGTGGGAGGTGCTCGGAAGGGGCGAGCTCCAGCTCGCCGTGCTCGTCGAGACCATGCGCCGGGAGGGGTTCGAGCTGACGGTGGGCAAGCCACAGGTCGTGACCCGGGAGATCGACGGGGTGGTGCACGAGCCGGTCGAGCGCGTGTCGGTGGACGTACCAGACGAGTATCTCGGCGTCGTCACCCAGCTCCTCGCGCTCCGAAAGGGCACCATGGCCGAAATGGTCAACCACGGCAGCGGTTGGGTGCGCCTCGACTACCGGGTCCCGGCGCGCGGCCTCATCGGATTTCGCACCGAGTTTCTCACCGAGACGCGGGGAACGGGCATCCTCCACCACGTCTTCGACGGTTGGGAGCCCTGGCACGGCGAACTTCGGACTCGGCGTAACGGGTCGATGGTGGCAGACCGGCGCGGCGCGACAACGACGTTCGCCCTCATGAATCTCCAAGAGCGAGGGACGCTGATCGTGGGCCCCGCCGAGGAAGTCTATGAGGGCATGATCGTCGGTGAGAATGCCCGGGCGGAGGAGATGGACGTCAATCCCACCAAGGAGAAGAAGCTGACCAACATGCGATCGTCGACCGCCGAGGAGTTCGAGCGGTTGACACCGGCGATGTCCTTCTCTCTCGAGCACGCCCTGGAGTTCATTGCGGAGGACGAGTGCGTGGAGGTGACGCCGAAGGTCGTGCGCCTCCGCAAGGTGGTCCTGGAGCAGGCGACGCGTGGCCGGCAACGCAGCCGGGCCCGTGACGCGCGGGAGCAGGCCCGAGCGCGGCTGAGGGCAGGGAGCACGGAGGATGACGTGGGGACAGGAACGGTAAAGAACGAGGGGTTCGACCACATGACGGTTGTGGTGAGCGACCTCGAAGGAGCAATGGAGTTCTTCGGCCTGCTCGGCTTCGTCGAGCGGATCTCCGTCGTCGCGCAGGGCGACGTGATCTCGCGTTATATGGGCATTCCGGACTGGGAGGCCGATCACGTCACCTTGGTGCTCGAGAGCGCGTCCGTCCACCAGGAGGTCCAGCTGCTGCGGTTCCACCGCCCGGCGCCCGCGCCCGACGAGGGTGCCGGCTCGCTGGCGCGCGTCGGTTTCAACCACGTGTGCTTCAGGGTCGCCGACATGGATGCCATGCTGGCGCATCTCGCCACACACGGCATCGCGCCGCGTGGCGACATCTTGGACTTCCACGACCGGCGTCTGGCCTTCGTGGATGGGCCTGGCATTGTCGTCGAATTGGCCGAATGGTCAAGCGGGTCTGCAGGTCAGGCGGTCACATAGCATTGCACCGCCCGGAGGGATGGCAGAGCGGACGAATGCACAGCTCTTGAAAAGCTGCGAGGTGCAAGCCTCCGTGGGTTCGAATCCCACTCCCTCCGCTCTTGCGGTGTCGCGAGGCATCGTGGACACGAACTCCCAGGCATATCGTCGACGTCGCGGTCGATTTCCTGACCGCGCTTGGTCGGACCGAAACGTCTCACCGCCGCCCGACCCATCTTGCTTGCTGCAAGCCACCCTTCTTCAGTTGTTTGGCATCGGAGCGTTGACTAGACCAAGACCCTGTTCCCTGCGGAAGATCGCCCGTCGCTCCCATCGAGCAGGTAGCGGTCCGCCCCGTCGACGCTCGACTTTGCCGTCCGAAAGAGCGGTGACCGGATAGGAGAAGCCTCTCTGTCGTGAAGCCAACGTTGCCGCGGCGTGGTCGGCCAGGGTCTCGAGGGGACGGACCTCCTCGCTGCTCAACTGGACGGGCCGCGAATTGGCGAGGACCACGGTACCCAGGCAAGCCCTCTGCGCCCAGAGCGGAAGGACCACAACAGCGCGGGCGCCGGCGTCGCGCAGTGACTCCGTTCCGACAAAGCCTCGGCCGAGCGCATCGGCACCCGAATAGCACGAACGGATGTCTTTGACCAAGAGGCTCAGGAAATTGAGTTCGGCGGAGGACAAATGGACGAGAGTGTCGTTCAGCGGTCCGGCGACGGCCTCGACCTTCGCTCCGGCGGGCCCGTTCAGGATGAGAGCACCCGAGTCCATCGCCGAGGCATCACGCAGGCACCGGAGGACGAGACCAGGCATCTGTGCGTTGTCGGGAATCCCAGAGATGGCCACCGACGCGTGGACGGTGCGGTCCCAGGACGACTCCTCGAGGTGGTCGCCGATGACTCGGAGTCGCTCAGCCAGAAGCCCTGCGCACCGCTCCATCGTGTCAAGAATGCCGGCTGGCAGCGGGACGAGTGACTCGACGTTGAGTGCGCCAACAGTCCGGTCCCCGGTACGGATCGGTACACAGATTTCTGAGACGACACCAGGGATGGCCTCGAGGTAGTCGGGGTCAGTGGAGACATCGGAAACCACGATGGCACGCCCCGTCTTCCATGTCCGACCAGTGATCCCGGCCAAGCCCGACATGCCATCGAGAATCTGCCAGAGGCCGCGCTGGGCCGTACAACGGAGCTCACCATGTCGCTCGAGGTAGGCGCTCGGCATGATCTGGCCCATTCGGAAGAGATGCTCGACGACCGCCGCGCACGCCTGGCGCGAGGTGGCGGCGCGCTGGAGGCAGTCGACGAGCCGGAGCTCTGCAGGGGTGCCGGTTCCCCACGATCGAGGCCACGAAATGCGACGCGAGCGGTCGGCCGGGCGGACGGTTGGCCAGGCGGGTGCCGGGCGCGAGAACAGGTGCCCCTGGACCAAATCGACCTCGGCGTCGCGGAGCACCTCGAATTCAGCTTCGGTCTCCACGCCCTCCGCGATCACGCTGGTACCCACCTCGCCAGCAAAGGCGCACATGGCGCTCACTAACGCCCGACGGTTCCGGTCGCGGTCGAGAGACCGAACGAGTTCGCGGTCAAGCTTCAAGAAGTCGGGCACCAGTTCGATCACGTGACGCAGGCTCGAATAGCCGGCGCCCGTGTCGTCGATGGCCACGCGGACACCCCGTGAGAGCCACGGCGCCATGGCGACGCGTAGGCGCTCGTAATCACTCACGGCCTCTTGCTCGGTAATCTCGATCACCAGGCGGTCCGGCAGCCGGTCGAGAAGCGCGAGTGCGGCGTTGTCGGCGAGTAACGAGGGGCTCAGGTTGATGAACAGCAGCCTGTGGTCGGGTGGTGGACCGAGGTCGGCGGCGGCCGCCAGACATGCGAGCTCGAGTTCCGCCCGCAATCCCACCTCGTCTGATCTGGCAA
The DNA here is from genome assembly GCA_963725895.1 of uncultured Acidimicrobiaceae bacterium. Lineage (GTDB taxonomy): Bacteria > Actinomycetota > Acidimicrobiia > Acidimicrobiales > RAAP-2 > Bog-473. The sequence continues at coordinate 2,509,448 of CAVSAJ010000001.1, forward strand.
GCCACCAGTCGGGCGGACGCCCGGGGTCACTCGGCATCCTGGCGAGTGCCTCGTACCCCACGATGAGCTGGTCCGCCGACCGGATGACCGGTTCGACGACGGACTCGATGGCTCCTGGTTGACACAGCTCCAGGACAGCTCGACGCATCGCGTCATCAGGATCCCGTGGCGCAGCGGAGCTGGCGGCGAGACGAGCCATTGTGATCTATCGACCGGTGGACGAGGAACCTTAAGGCCAGCTCAGACAGTGCAAGTCGCGATGAGAAATTCAGGCCGGCCGGGGTGCGATCGATCCAGAAAGTTGGATCACCAGAACCACTCGAGGGGTCAGGAGTCAACCGAACGCTGCGCCGTGGCGAAACTCAGCGTCCGTGTCCAACAACTTCCGGATCGACAGGGGTGGGTTTGAAAGGTGTCTTAGGCTCTCCGCTCAGGCACCACTCCCTCCGCACTTGCGGTGTCGCGAGACATCGTGGACACGCGAACTTGCGGCCGAGAAAGGTAACTCGCAGTTCCCGAACCTCCATGACCTGTTCGGCGTGAGCGGCACCGATGCAGCGTCCCAAGGTCCGTCGAACACGCAAGGTGGGATCTCCTATGTCGAGACTGCCTACGCCAAGAATGTCGGCCTTCCGGTGGCCTCGGTGGTGAAGGAGGCTGGCGACGCGACACAGCCCACGGCGGAAAATGCCGTTGCCGCACTCCAAGGGGCCACCTTGAACGCCGACTTGACCGAGAACCTCAGCGGCGTCTTCGACAACACGGCCGCCGACGCCTATCCACTGTCTTCGTACAGCTATTTCATCGCACCTTGCAGCCCATCACTGGCAGCTGCCGAGGTACCGCCCACAACCTGTTCGGGGAACAACGGTACGTCGCCCATCTCCACCGCCCAAGGGTCCGAGCTGGGGCAGTTCATCGACTACGCCGTGTGTAGCGGTCAGTCCAGAATGGCCGCCCTCGGCTACGCGCCTCTGAGCGAGCCGTTGGTTGAGGATGCCTTCGCCGCCATCGGCCGGATCAACGGTGCGACGCAGCCGCCGCCACCAACCCCAGCGAACTGCCCGAACCCCACCATTACCGGAGGAACCACGTTCATCTCCGCTGCCGGACCACTGCACTCGCAGGCTTCCGAAGGACGTACCACGTTGTCGGTTACTCCTCTCAGCGTCGGTGACGCCTGGGTGCTGGCGGTCCGCGTGTCGAGCGCTTTGATCCACGTCACTTCGATCACCGGCGGTGGTGCCGGCGACGAGTGGACCAAACTCACCCAGGTGAGCGATCCCATCGAGAACAGGGACATCGAAGAGTGGCTGGGACCGATCTCCAAAACGGGGACACACGTTCTGACTGTCCACTTCTCTGGAGATGTATCGGGAACATCGGTGCAACTCAGTGCCCAAGAGTTCACGAACGGCACCGGTGCAACGACGGTCTGGTCCGACGATGTCGCAGCGAGCGCGACGAACGACACCGCTTCATCGACGATCACCTACCCGACGCTCACGCCCGCGACGAGCGGCGAGCTCTATGTCGGCTTCAGCCGAAGCAATTCCGAACCCGAACCGTCTGCCGGTATCACCCCCGAATTCACGTACGCGTTCGGAAACCCGAGAAGCCTCTACATTTACGACGCGGACGTCACGTCCAGCGTCTCGTCTACGGCGTCCCAGCAACCTGGCCTCTCGGTCACCGCCGGAGCGTTGATCGAAGCGACCTAGCCCCGTGAGACCCGGAGACAGAAGCTCCATTACGTCCTCCAGCGACAAAGCCTCGATGATCGGATAGCCACCGACCGCCCTCTCGACTGGCGCCTCCGTGGTCACGTTCGCAACCCGATTCGTCGGGCTCCCCGGCGCTCTCAGCTTTGGCGAGGCACGTGCGAACCCGCTGTGGTTCACACGCTGGTCACCAGCCGTTCAACTTTGAGATGGAGCCCACGAGTGACACGTGAGGATTTGAAGGAGGTCTTAGGCTTTCGGCCGTGATCGAGGCAGATCACACGATGGAGCTGCTGCTGCACGGGCGACGTCCGCCCGTCGTTGAGGCGCGCCCTCGAACTCGGCGAGTGACACGCCGGGGGTGGTGGGCGCTCGGCATCACTGGCGGCATCGTGCTCGGCATCGTGGTGGGCTTTCTCGTTGCCGACCAGGCGGACCAACGCGACCAGTTCGATCGCTCCCAGGCCGCGCTCTCCGTGACCCAGGAGCACGTCGCCACGGTGTCGGAGCAGCTTGCTGCCCTGCAACACGACCTCGCCGTCCTCACGAGCCAGGTCGGGAACGACACCACCGCCTTCGACCAGGACGCGTCGCAGCTCAAGGGCGCGCAAACGGCCCTCGGCTCTGCACAGGCCAATGTCACCCAGCAGGCGTCGCAGATCACCTCGCTCCAGACCTGTCTCGGTGGCGTCGAGCAGGCTCTGAACGCGCTGGCTGTCAACAACCAGCTTCAGGCCTTTGCGCTGCTCGAGTCGGTGTCGACGAGTTGCACGTCCGCGGCGGCATCGAGTGGCTGATGCCCGCGGCGCACGCAACCGCCGCCTGACCGTCACTGTCACTGTCACTGTCACTGTCGTGCTGTGTCTTGGCATCGTGGCGGCGGCCATCTGGACCGACGTCGACGCACGGACCCGAGCCCGCAACGAGGCGTCGGCGCTGCGGACTGCCACGGCGCGCCTGGCGGCTCTGCACGACCTCGTGACCGCAACCAACCAAGACAGGGCACGCGCGACCGCCGCGCACGACGCCCTGGTGGCGTCAATCGCCTCGACGCTCAACCAGCTGGTCGCCACCAACTCGTCACTGGCCGCGACCAACGTGCACGCCTACTTGCAGGGCGCCAGCATCGCCACCCTTCAGACCTGTCTCGGGGGCGTGCAGGACGCGCTCGCAGCGATCCGCGCTCAGAACAACAACCAGGCGCAGCAGGACATCTCAGTGGTGTCGGGACCCTGCACGCAACTCGCAGGCGGGACGAACGCGGGACTCGTCTATCCGTTCGACTTTCCGGATCCCGACGTGATCCTGACCGGCCAGACCTACTACGCCTACGCCACGAACTCGGTGGCCGGGAACATTCAGGTGATCTCGTCGAGTGACCTCGTCCACTGGGCACCGGTCGGCAACGCCCTGCCGAGGCTTCCGTCCTGGGCTGCAGCCAACCTCACATGGGCGCCCTCGGTCGCCGCGGTCAACGGACACTTCGAGCTCTACTACGCGGTCGACGTCGCCGGCACGAGTGACGAATGCATCTCGGTGGCGACCTCGGGCGCGCCGGGGGGTCCCTTCATCGACAAGTCGACTGGCCCGCTCGAGTGTCAGAAGTCGCTCGGCGGCTCGATCGACCCGTCGGTCTTCGTGGGCAGCGGCGGGACCTCTTATCTGGTGTGGAAGTCCGGCGGACCCGGGTCGTCGGCGATCTGGTCCCAGCGGCTCGATCCAGCCGGCACTTCGTTTGCGTCCAAAACGAGCCCGACACTCCTGCTCACGCCCGGACAGCCTTGGGAGGCCGGGACCGTCGAGGCCCCCGACCTGGTGACCAACGGTGGGCACGACTACCTCTTCTTCTCGGGCAACGACTGGAACAGCGCCAACTACGGCGTAGGAGTTGCATCTTGCACGGGTCCTCTGGGCCCGTGCACCGACAACTCGATGAGCCCGATCCTGGCCAGTGGTGGCGGCATCGAGGGTCCGGGGGGTGAGTCGGTCTTCAGCGATTCAACCGGCGACTTCTTCGTCGCTTTTCACGCGTGGGTGCCCGGGGCAGTCGGCTTTCCGAACAGCCGCGACCTCTACATCCGCCACCTCAGCTTCTCCGGAGCCACGCCCAGCGTCGGCGGCCCGGTCGGCTAACGGCCCGCCCGGCTTGCCGCCAATTTCTCGGCCCTCGCGGCCATGCCGCTCGCATCAAGACGGGCGCAGACAGTCGCGAAGTCGGCGGTCGGGCCTCGCCAGTGCAAATCGTCCGTCGCGCCGAGCAGCGAGCGGTCTATTCGCAACGTCGCCAAGTCCTTGAAGAGCAGCGCATACGCCATGTCCTCACGCAAGGTGACCGCAAGTTTGGCCGCGCCGCGGACCGCGACATCCCAGTGGGCGGGATCGGCAGGGATGTCTTCGAGATGCACCCAGCGCGCCAGGACGGCGGCCGCGGACTTGGCCCCCCACCCGGCCAGTCCGGGGAACCCGTCCGCGCTGTCGCCCACGAGCGCTAGGTAGTCGGGGATGGACGCCGGGCCCACGCCGAACTTCGCCACGACCCCGTCCTCGTCGATAACGACGTCCCTGCGGCGATCGAGTTGCACGACCCGTGTGCCCGAGACGCATTGGCCGAGATCTTTGTCCGGGGTGCAGATGACCACCTGCTCGACGCCGGCGTCGTCACCCGTGACGGCCGCCGCGCTCGCCAGCGCGTCGTCCGCCTCGAGGTCCACCATGGGCCAGACGACCACGCCGAGCGCGAGCAGTGCCGCCTCCAGCGGCCACGCCTGGGACCACAGGTCCGCGTCGACGCCTTCCCCGGTCTTGTAGCCGGGCCAGAGCTCGTTGCGAAAGGACTCGATCACGTGGTCGGTCGCCACGCCGACATGGGTGGCCCCGTCGCTCAGCAGCTGGAGGACCGAGCCCACGACGCCACGCACCGCCGCCACCTCCTCCCCCGCTGCGTTGCGGTGCGGCGGGGCGCCAAAGAAGTGTCGGAACAGCTCGTAGGTCCCGTCGACGAGGTGCACCTTCATGGAAGAGGCGAGTCTCTCACCACCAAGGTCGAGGGCGTCGAGTCGGCGCGAAGCCTCGACGCGCGTCGGTCACGGCCCGTTCACGCCGCGTCACGGCCAACGGCGTCTCCGGCCATCGCGGAGTAGGTCAGGACGACCACGCCACCACCGACGCTCTTCAGATCGCCCAGGCTGAACAGGGCCGCGTCGCTCAGCTCGCCGAAGAGCCGCTTCCCGCTGCCCAAGACGATCGGGAAGACCATCAGGCGGATCTCGTCGACGAGGCGATGCTCGAGGAGCATCTGGACCAGCGCAGCACTCCCGGCAACGAGCAGGTCACCTTCGTGGGCGTCGCGCAGCCGGGTCACCTCGGTGGCGGCGTCGCCTCGCACGACGGTCGAGTTCTGCCACGTGGCGTCGCCGTCCCGGAGTGTCGAGGAGACCACGAATTTCGGCATCGTGTTCATCTTGTCCGCGAAGCCAACGGGGTCCGTCATGTCGGGCCAAGCCGCGGCAAAACCCTGGTATGTGACGCGTCCGAGCAGGAGCGCCTCGGCGGCCAACACCTCGTCCAGCTTGAAGCGGTCTCCCTCGGGACCTCGCTCGAAACGAAAGGTCCACCCGGCGTGTCGGGTTCCTTCCGCACCCCCCGGGTCTTCCATCACGCCGTCCAGCGAGACGAACTCTGAGACCACGATTCTCCCCATGTGCTCCTCCTGTCTGCGATATCCACTGCACCTGTGTCGACGGTCCCTTCCCTCGAACCGGGTCCGGCGAGTTCGACGGGTCGATCCCGTATTTTCCGCTGACGGCGCACGGTCTGTCACAGAGGACCGCTAGACCGGACCCTCCAGGCAGATTCAGTTCTACGTCCGATCCCCGCCGGATTCCCACCCGACCCTCCCGTAGCGTGGGAACAGCCCAGCGCCGCCAGCGGTTGGACTGGCCGGGGGTCGAACGGATGGAACACAGCTTCGCCCAAGGAGGCCCATGTCCAGCGACCAGAACGGACACGGCATCACGATCGAGCTCGCGGACGGCCGCACGGTGCCGTCCTGGCTTGTGCTCGCCCTCGTCTGCGTCGGCCAGTTCATGGTCGTGCTCGACGCATCCATCGTCAATGTCGCGCTTCCTTCCATCCAGCGCGACCTGCACTTCAGCACCTCCAGCCTGCAGTGGGTGGTCAATGCCTACACGCTGACGTTCGCCGGCTTCTTGCTGCTGGGCGGGCGGGCCGCTGATCTCTTCGGACGACGTCGCATCTTCTTGGTGGGGCTCGCCGTCTTCACGGCTTCCAGCCTCTTCGGCGGTCTGGCGCAGAACGAGGCCTGGTTGGTGACCGCGCGGGCCATGCAGGGCCTCGGGGCGGCCATCCTCGCCCCGGCCACCCTGACCATTCTCACCGCCAGCTATCCCGAGGGCCCGGCGCGGGCCTGGGCCCTCGGTGCATGGAGCGCGGTCTCCTCGGCGGGCGCGTCGGCCGGCGCGCTGTTCGGGGGCATCCTGACCGACTTCTTGAGCTGGCGCTGGATCCTCTTCGTCAACGTTCCCATCGGAGTCGTCGCGTTGGTGGCCGCACGTCGGCACCTCCCCGAATCGAGAGCGGAGATGGCGCACCGGCACCTCGACCTCGGCGGTGCCATCACCGTCACGGCTGGACTGGTCGCGCTCGTGTACGCACTGGTGCGCACTGAGACCTATTCGTGGGGCTCGGCGCAAGTACTCATGCCCCTGGCCGTCGCCGTCGTACTCCTTGCGGTGTTCCTCTACCTGCAGGGACGCGTCTCGAAGGCGCCGCTCGTCCCGCTGCGCATCTTCCGGTCCCGCTCGGTCGCGGGAGGCAATGCCGTGATGTTCTTGATGTTCGGCGCGCTGTTCGGCTCGTGGTACTTCGAGACGCTCTACATGCAGCACGTGCTGGGCTACAGCCCGCTCCAGGCCGGCCTGGCCTTCCTCCCCCAGACCGTGTTGATCGCCGCCGGCGCGCAGGTGACCTCTCGCCTCGTTCCCCGCTTCGGACCTCGTCCGCTCATCCTGCTGGGCACGCTGCTGGCCGCCGGCGGTCTGGCCTGGCTCGCGCAGATCACCCCGAGCAGCACCTTCGCGGGCGATCTCCTCGGACCCTTCATCCTGATCGGTCTCGGGATGGGCCTCGCGGTGACGCCCATCGCTGTGGCAGGCACGGCTGGCGTGGCCCGCGAAGAGGCCGGCCTCGCGTCGGGCCTGTTGAACACCTCACGCACCGTCGGCGCCTCCATCGGCCTGGCGGCATTAGCGACGATCGCCGCCAACCGGACGAGCGACGCTCTGGCGCGAGGCCCGGCCGCCGCCGCCCGGGCCGGCGCTGCGCTCAGCGACGGCTATGCGCTGGCGTTCACCGTGGCCGCCGTGGTGCTGGTCGTCACCGCCGCCATGGCGCTGGCCACGTTGCCCTCGCTGCGCGACCTGAGGCCGGCGTCCCAGCACCCCCGGGAGGTGGTGGCGCCGGCCCTCGAGTTCGAGGAGGCCTAGGTGCGCAGTCGGGTGCCACGAATCATCAGCGCCACGCTGGAGGGCTGACCCCGAGGTCGACACACGTCTTCAGCGGGGCGGATCTTCCACCTGCTCCATGAACTCGAGCCGGATTCTGCCAGGCGCCTCAACGAAGGCGATGCGGCGCGTGCCGAAGGTGCCCGTCACAGTGCGCGGCCCCCACAACACAGTGTGGTGGGCCAGCTCTGCGTCGAGGTCGTCGACGAACAAGGCGGGGTGCAAGAAGCCTTCGTCGGGCAGCGCGCAGGCGTCCTCGTAGATCGCCTGGGTGAACAGGGTGAGCGCCAGGGTCCCGAGCTGGACGTCCGCCCGGCGCCCGTTCTCCCACGCCACCGGATCGGTCACCGTTGCTCCCGCAGCCCGATACCACTCGCATGCGCCCTCGAGGTCGGCGACTTTGACGGCCAAGTTGGCCAGACCAGTCACCGCCATCAGTGCAGCGGCGTGCCGTACAGCGAGCCGAGGTCCTCGGCGATGAGCTCGAGGCGCACGCCGTCGGGGTCGGAAAAGTACAGCGAGATCTCGCTCTCGATCTGCGTGGGGATGCCGTCAGCCTCGAGGCGAGCCCGCGCCGCATCCCAGTGCTCTCGGTCGACCGAGACGGCGAGGTGGTGGAACCCACCCAGCACCTCCGCGTACGGACCGAGGCCGAGATCGGGGAAGTCGAAGAAGGCGAGTGTGTTGTCGTGGCCCAGGTCGAAGAACAGGTGCGTCGAACCCCTGTAGTCGCGGTTCTCGAAGAGCTCGACCAGCGGAAAGCCCAACAGCTCTTGGTAGAAGCGGATCGTCCGCTCGACGTCCGAGCACAGCAGCGCCAGGTGGTGCACACCGCGGGCGTTCGAAGGCGGCCGGCGGTCTGGCTCCTGGAGGTAGGTGGCCCGCAGACGCTGGCGTTCGGCCGCCGCCGCTTCGAGGTCGACCGTCACAGGCCGAGCAGCCAGGCGGCGTTGGCGCCGAGGATGTTGCCCCGGGCCGGCTCCGCCAACCCCACGACGGCGCGTTCGGCCGCCGCCATCGGGTCTGCCACGCCTTCGGCGTGCGGCCAATCGCTGCCGATCATGAAGGTGTCATCTCCGACCTTGGGCACGAGACGGTTGGGCATCTCGTAGGGCAGCGCAGCCACCCGGACCTGGCGCAGGAAGTAGGCAGAGGGCCGCTCGCCCAGGCGGCGGAACGGCTCCCCGTGGCGGGCGGCGTAGAAGTCCGAGGCACCGTCGATGTGAAGCAAGAAAGAGGGGACCCAGCTCGCCGTCAGCTCGACGACACCGATGCGAAGCCGGGGGAAACGCTCGAGGACGCCGTTGAGGATGAGGTTGGCGAGCGCGACCGCGGGCGCGAGGTACAAAAAGATGGAGTCGAAGAGCTGCTCGCCGTCCTCCTGCTCACCCGCGCGCCAGGCCGGATGCAGCGGACTCTCGAACTCCGAGACGTGGAAGACCGGTGCGACGCCTTCATCGCTGAATGCCGCCCACACGGGATCGAAGTCCGGATGGGAGAGCGGCTTCCCGTCAACGGGGGCCGGAGCGATCATGGCGAGCCGGACGCCCTGGGCCCGGATTCGCTTGATCTCCTCAACGGCCCAGACAGGGTCGTGCAACAAGACGTGCGCCACGCCGAAGAGACGGTCCTTGCCGTCGTTGCACACGTCGGCCACGAAGCGGTTGTACGCCCGCGCGTTGGCGCGTTGGGCATCCCGGTCCGACGAAAGCCTTTGTTCCCACAAGAGCCCGTAGTTGGGGAACATGACGGCGGCGTCCAGTCCGAACTCGTCGAGCGAGTCCAGCCGTGCCCCGGCGAGGCGGTAGGAATCGGGTACGAGCTCGTCAAAGGACGCAGACGCGCGCTCGCCGCGCAGGCGGCGCAGCCGGTCCTCACCGATGAGCGCGGAGCGCTCAGGGATCGGGACTTCGAGCGGGGTCAGATGGGAGCCCCGCCAGGTCAGCCAGGGCCATCCCGCGTCGTCGTCCGCGATGGACAGCGCATCTGACCTCTGCGCCGGGTCGATGTAGTCGGACCAGGTCGTCCTCGACTCGAAGAGATGCTGGTCGACGTCGATGATCTGCAGCGTCATGGTCCCTCCCGCCACGCTCCACGCGGCCTCCCTCAGTCTCGCCGCGAATCGACACCTCGGTCCAACGAGGACGCCGCCTCGGTCCGACGACGGCTTATTCGATGGAGTCGCGCAGTCCCCGCAGCCAGTCGTCGGCGGCCTGCCACGCGGCGTCGGCCTGGCGGCGCTGCTCGGGCGCGTGCTCGCCCGCTGCCGGGTACGAGCCGAGGAACTTCAGGTTCGAACAGCCCGGCGTGCAGGTCCCGGAGGCAGTCGGCCACGATCTCGTCGCCGACGTGGCCCGTCAGGTCGATGACGAAGCAGTAGTCGCCGAGGGCCTGCTTGGTCGGTCTCGACTCGAGCTTGGTCAGGTTGATGTTGCGCGCCGCGAACTGGCCCAAGATGCCGTGCAGGCTGCCCGGGTGGTCGGCCCGCTGGAAGCACACGATGCTGGTCTTGTCGTGGCCGGTCGGCTGAGGCACGAGCGTCCGGGCCACGAGCGACGAACCTGGTCTGGTTCTCGGGGTGGTCCTCGACGTCCTCGGCCAGGACGACCAGTCCGTAGCGATCGGCCGCCAATCGCGGGGCGATGGCCGCCTCATCGGGACCACCGGACTCGCCGAGGACCCGGGCCGCGTCCGCGGTGGAATTGGCGGCCCGCTGCTCCGCGTCCGGCAGCTCTCGTGCCAGGTACTTCTGGCACTGCGCCAGCGCGTGCGGGTACGAGGCGACACGACGCGGATGTCCGACAGCGCCGACCCCGGACGGGCCAGGAGATGGAGGTGGATGTCCATGACCACCTCCCGCTGAATGTGCAGGTCCACGTCGTGAATGAGGCCGTCGATGGTCGCGCTGACGGTGCCCTCGATCGCGTTCTCAATGGGCACGAACCCCAGATCCGCGGTCCCCTGCGCCACCGCCTCGAGCACGGCGGTGATGGAGCCGAGGGCGTCGAGCTCGCACTCGGCCAGATCCGGCTGGGTCAACAGCGCCTCCTGGGTGAAGGTGGCGGCTGGGCCGAAGTAGGCGACGGTTTTCGCAGGCGGGGTCACGGTTGGGCAGGATAGAGCAGGTCATGGACGCTTCTTCCCTTCGTCTGCTGGTCGAACAGGTCGCTGCGGGCACCTGCACGCCCGACGACGCAGTGCGTCAGCTGCGCCGGCTGCCCTACGCGGACCTCGGCTTCGCCCGCGTGGACCTCCAGCGCGACCTGCGCCTCGGCATACCCGAGGCCGTCTACGGACCGGGCAAGACCCCGGAACACTGCGCCGCGGTGGTCGAGGAGCTGCTCGATGGCAGCGGCGGGCCGGTGCTCCTCACCCGAGCCAGCGAGTCCCAGGTCAAGGCGGCCTCGGCCGTCGCCGACCGCCAGAGGCGCCGGTCCCGGCGCCATCGCGGACAGCGGGACCTTCTCGACCGTCGTGTTCCGCCCCGCGTCCGAGCGCCCCGGCTCGGTCGTCGTGCTCACCGCTGGCACGGCGGACCTGCCGATCGCCACCGAGTGCGACGCCGTCCTGCGCGCGCTCGGGTTCGACCCGACGAGGCTGACCGATTGCGGGGTCGCCGGCCTGCATCGCCTCCTCGCGGAGGCCGACACCATCGCCATGGCGGACGCCGTCGTCGTGATCGCCGGCATGGACGGCGCGCTGGCCAGCGTCGTGGGCGGGCTGACCCCGGCACCCGTCGTGGCGGTGCCGACCAGCACCGGGTACGGCGCAGCGCTCGACGGTGTCACGGCGTTGTTGACCATGCTGTCCGCCTGCTCGTCCGGCATCACCGTCGTCGGGATCGACAACGGGTACGGCGCAGCCTGTGCGATAGCCCGGCTGCTGCCGTGACGGAGGCCGCCGGCCCTACGGTCGCCTGGTTCCACTGCTTTGCCGGCATCGCCGGCGACATGGCGCTCGGCTCCTTGGTCGACGCAGGAGCCGACGCGGACGAGGTGCGAGGCCTGCTCAGCCGGCTCGATCTGCCGGGGTGGAACCTGCGATTCGAGGACGCGCTGCGCGGCGGCGTCGCCTGCACACGCGCCGTCGTCAGCGGGGACGACGTGGTTGTCCGGACACACGGCGCCATTGCCTCTCTCATCGCCCAGGCGGCCCTGCCCGACCGGGTCTCGAAGCGAGCCCTGGCCACGTTCCACGCGCTGGCCGCCGTTGAGGCGGCGCTGCACCGTCGTCCGATCGACCAGGTGCACTTCCACGAGGTCGGCGGGCACGACGCGATCGTCGACATCGTCGGGACGGCGGGGGCGCTCGAGGTGCTCGGGGTCGACGAGGTCGTTGGCTCTGCAGTCGCGACCGGGACGGGCATGGTGCGCAGCGCCCATGGGCGGTTGCCGAACCCCGCCCCGGCGACAGTCCGCCTGCTCGAGGGCGTCCCCAGCTACGGCCGCGACGTCGGCGTGGAGCTCACGACGCCGACCGGGGCCGCGCTGCGTCGCAACGCTGTGCACGTCGTTCGGACCTCTCCCGGCGATGACGATCACGGCCTCGGGCTTCGGCGGTGGGGCGTCCGAGCTGGACGACCTTCCGAACTGCACGCAGGTGGTGATCGGCCGGCGCGCCGGAGCGGACACGGTGGGAATGGGACAGCCGGCCGTGGTGCTCGAGACCAACCTCGACGACGTCACCGGCGAGCAGCTGGGGCATGCGCTGGCCGCCGCCCTCGACGCCGGTGCCTTCGACGCGTGGATCAGTGCAGTGACCATGAAGAAAGGACGCCCGGGCCACGTCCTCCACGTGCTGACCGATGACACCAAGGTGGCGGTGCTGCGAGCGGAGATCGAGCGGGTGACCGGCACGATGGGCGTGCGCGCCACGGCTCTCGAACGCTGGCCGGTCTCCCGCGTGCTCGGAGCGGTGACCGTAGACGGCATGACCGTGCGCATGAAGGTGACCCGGGGACGCGCCAAGCCCGAATTCGAGGACGTCGCCACGGTGGCGGGCAAGACCGGGCGCTCGCTGCACGACGTCGCCAGCCGGGCCGAAGAGGCGTGGCGGTCCGGGCGTCCAACGGGAGTCGGCCCTGAGGGAGCGCCCGCCTGATGGCCAGCCCGATGTTCGAGTTCGACGAGGGCATGACCGACATGATCCTGGCGGCCTGTCGCGAACGTCTGAGCATGGACCCGGTTGCCCTCGACTTCGGCGGGCTCGTGGCGTCGCTGGACTCCGAGCTGGCGGGGCTGATGCGACCTGAGGGCAACGACGCGGGGCAGGTCCTCAAGCTCTTCGTGGACAAGCTGGCCACGGCAGTCGTCTCGTGCGACAGCCCACGCTTCTTGTCCTTCATCCCGGCCGCGCCGACCAAGGCCTCACTGCTCTTCGACATGTTCGTGTCCTGCTCGTCGCTCCACGGGACCTCCTGGCTCGAGGCGGCCGGTGTCGTGGTCGCCGAGAACCAGGCTCTCGGGGTGCTGGCCGACCAGGCCCGCTTCCCCACGACTGCGGGGGGCTGCTTCGTGGCCGGCGGCTCGGCCGGAAACCTGTCCGCGCTCATGGTCGCCCGGGACACCGCGGCCCACCGGCGCCAGTCCGAAGCGCCACGGCGACCGCTGGTCGCCATCAGCGCCGACGCACACTCCTCGGTCGGCAAGGCCCTGCACGTGCTCGGCATGGACGCCCTGACGGTGCCCGCGCTCGACCACCGCCTGACTGGGCACGCGCTTGGCGGTTGCGCTGCGTGACGACCCGCGCGGGCGTGACGTGATCGGCGTGGTCGCCACGGCGGGGACGACCAACGCCGGCATCGTCGACGACCTCGACGGCGTGGCCGACGTCGCCGAGGAGCACGCGCTGTGGTTCCACATCGACGGCGCCTACGGCGGCGCGGCGGCGCTCTTCGCCCCGTCGGTACGAAAGCAGTTCGCAGGCTTCGAGCGCGCCGACTCGTTCATCGTCGACCCGCACAAGTGGCTTTTCGCCCCTTTCGACTGCGCGGCGTTGGTGTACCGCCGGCCCAATCTGGCCAAGGCGGTGCACACCCAGGACGCCCAGTACCTCGAGGTGCTGCACAGCGAGAACCCCGAGGAGTGGAACCCGAGCGACTACGCGTTCCACCTGACGCGCCGGGCCCGCGGGCTGCCGCTGTGGTTCGCCTTGGCCGTCTACGGCCTCGACGCCTACCGCGACGCAGTCGAGGCCGGCCTCGCGATCGCCCAGCGCGCCGCCGAGCAGATCAGGGAGGCACCGCACGTCGAGCTGGTGCGCGACCCCGGGCTCTCCATCGTGCTCTTCCGGCGTCCGGGATGGACCAAGGCCGACTACGACGCGTGGTCCGCCCGGCTCCTCCAGGACCAGATCGGTTTCGTCACCCCGACCAGCTGGGAAGGCGAGACCGTGGCGCGCTTCGCCTTCTTGCACCCCAACACCACCGTCGAGATAGTCGACGAGATCCTCGCCTCACTGGGAGGAGCGTGACCAGGCCCGCCGGAGCACGATGCCCATCGTCTCGACATCCTGGGCGCCCGGCACCGGCCAGGCTCCGTTGATCAAGAAGTAGGGCACGCCGGTCACCTCGCGCTCGCGTGCCGCGGCCTCGTCGGCCCGCACCTCAAGTTCATAGGCGACACCGTCGAGCACCTCGTCGGTCACGGACTCCTCGAGGCCGGCGCCAGTCGCGACATCGCGCAAGACGGCCTTATCGGACAGCTGGCGGCCTTCGCTGAAGTGGGCGCCGAACAGGCCCCGCACGAGCGCCTCCTCGCTCGACCTGCCGCGGGCCGCCTGCGCCAGCCGGTGGGCGTCGAAGGTGCTGCCCAACTGGACCCGCTCAAAGTCGAAGCGCACGCCCACTTCGGCACCGAGCGCGGTCAACTGCTCATGGAGGGCGTGCACGCGGGCCGGCCCGACGCCGTACTTGGCGGCCACGGCCGCCTCGAGCGAGACCTCCCGGCGCGCCGGCGCCCGCGGATCGAGCTCGTAGGAGCGGTGCACGACGGCGACGTCCGCGCCGTGCTCGAAGGAATCGAGCGCCACCTGCAGCCGGGCCAGCCCGAGCGCGCACCACGGACACGCGAAGTCAGACCACACGTCGATCTGCATGCACCGTCCACCCTAGGTGGCCGGTGCAGCGCGGTCCGGTGGCGACGGCTACGACCAGTCCTGCGCGGGCCAGCCCTCCGCGGCCGCCATGAGCGTCCAGCAGGTGGCGCCGTCGATGGACTCGCGGACGATGTCGGCGTGCCCGGCATGGCGCGCCGTCTCCTCGATGAGATGGAGCAGCACCCAGCGCGGCGTCCACACGAGGCCGGCGGGGACCCACGGGACCCGGTTCTCGGTCGGCGCCAGCGGCGTACCGAGGTCGTCGAGACCCGCCACGACCGCTTCGGTGTGCCGGGCTTCCTCCTCGGCGTAGGCGATGACGTCGGCCAGCGTCTCCCCGTCGACCAGCCGGAAGCCGTCGAGATAGTCCTCGCCCGGGTCGAACACGCCCGAGTCGCCCGTGGTGAGAAACGTGGTCCAGGCCCGCTCGACTCTGGCCGCGTGCTTGATCAGGCCGGCGAGGCAGAGCTCGCTGACGCTGGGGCGGCTCGCCGCCTGTTCGTCGGTCAGGCCATGCGTCGCGTAACGCAGGGCGTCGCGCTGCTGGCTGAGATAGGCCAACAGGCAGGCGCGCTCGTCGGCCACTGGTCCCACGAGTCCAGGCATCGTGTCGTCTCCGTTTCTGCCGGCACCGGGCCGGCGCCCGTTTTGTCTGACACGGCCAGCATGCGGGCTTAACCTGGCCATCTGCTGGCCAGTTTTTCTGACAGATTGGATGCATGCGCGCCGACCGTCTCGTTGCCGCCCTCCTGGTGCTCCAGGCGAAAGGCCGGGTCACGGCGGCCGAGCTGGCACACGAGCTCGAGGTCAGCGAGCGCACTGCCCGCCGCGACCTCGAGGCGCTGGCCATGGCCGGGATTCCGGTCTACTCCCAGCCCGGGCGCAACGGCGGCTGGGAGCTGATCGGCGGCGCGCGTACCGACCTCAGCGGCCTCACCGCCGACGAGGCCCGAGCGCTCTTCCTGATCGCGGGGCCCGCCGCTGCGACGCCGGAGGTGCGGGCGGCGCTGCGCAAACTGGTGCGCGCCCTGCCAGCCACCTTCCGCCAACACGCGGAGGCGGCGGCCGGCGCGGTCGTGCACGACGCGGCCTCATGGGACCACGCCGAGCCCGTGGCGCCCGACCACCTCGATGCACTGCAACGCGCCGTCATCGAGGGCGTGCAGATCGAACTGGGTTACCGCCGCCGCGACGGTCGCAGCTCGGAGCGCACCGTCCATCCGCTCGGCCTCGTCGTCAAGAACAACACGTGGTACCTCGTCGGCGACACCTCCGCAGGACAGCGGACCTTCCGGGTGAGCCGCGTGCAATCCGTGACGCAGACCGGGCGGCCGGCCGAGCGGCCGGCGAGCTTCGATCTGTCCGAAGCCTGGCGGTCCATCGTCACTACGGTCGACGCCCAGCGGGCCCCGGTCGAGGTCAGGCTGCGCACCGACCCGGTGACACTCGACGTCTTGCGCTACATGTTCGGGTCCCGTGTCGAGGGCGGTCCCGAGGAAGCGGACGGGCGGGTCGCGGTGACGCTGCGCGCCCACTCCGAGCTGATGGTGGCCCGGCAGCTGGCCGGGTTCGCCGACGCGCTCGAGGTGCAGTCTCCCCGGGGGGTGCGCGGGTACCTCGCCGACATCGGACGGACTCTGGTGCGGGCCAACCGATGAGCAGCGAGAAGGTCGGCCGGCTCAGCCCGCCGCGACGGCCTGTTCGAGCACGCTGCCGGCCGCGAGCAGGCGCTCCTCGCTGTCCGCGGGGCCGATCAGCTGGAGGCTCGCCGGCAGCGGTCCACCCGTCGGCACGGGCAGGGACAGGGCGGGCACGCCGGCCAGATTGGCCGGCAACGTGCAGCGTGACACCAAGAGATCGTCGCCGTCCTCCGGTCGCGGCGGGAAGATGGTGAGGGTCGGCGTGACCACGAAGTCCACCCGTTCCAGCACACGCGTGAGCGTGGCCTGCCACTCGCGCTGGGTGTCCCAGGCCGCCCGCACGACCGCGTCGTCGAAGGCTCCCCCGAGCTCGAGGCGCGCCCGCACGCCGTCGCCGATCCCTTCGGGGTCTTCTCGCACCAGCGCCCGGTCCGAGTGCCACGCCTCGACGACGAGTAAGAGACCGGCCTGGGTGAGCGCGTCGTCCCACCCGGGGACAACGAGGTCGGTGCACGCCCACCCGACCTGTGCCAGCGCGCGGTCGATCGCGGCCGCAATGGCCGGATCGGCTTCGACCCTCAGCCGCCCCACCGTGACGTCGCCCATGTCGCCCGCGCCGAGCACGTCGAACCCCGGCTCGAGGAGCTGCATCCCTGTGACGAGGCCGCCGATGTCGCGTGCCATCGGTCCGACGGTGTCGAAGCTCGGGGCCAGCGGCCACACGCCGTCGAGGGGGATCCGGCCCCAGGTCGTCTTCAGCCCAGTCACGCCGCAGCAGGCCGCAGGTATGCGGACCGAACCGCCGGTGTCACTGCCGTAGGCGACGTCGGCTTCGCCCGTCGCCACGGCCACGGCGGAGCCACTGGACGACCCGCCCGGCACGAGGGCGGGGTCGAGCGGGTTGACCGGGGTCCCGTACCACGGGTTCACGCCGGTCACGCCGAGCGCCAGCTCGTGGAGGTTGGTGCGCCCGACGATGCGCGCACCGGCCGACCGAGCTCCGGCCAGGCAGGCTGCGTCCTGCTCGGCGGGCACGGCGCGCCGCGCCACCGCCCGGCACCCGGCGCTCGTGACCTCGCCCACCATGTCGATGAGGTCCTTGACGGCGAGGCGTACGCCCGGGCCCGCCGTGTCGTAGCGGGTGATGAAGGTGGTGTCGCTGCTCACGTGGTCGGTGTCGTGGGGGTGGTCGTGACGGTCGCGCCCGGAGGCAGCTGGAAGAGCGACGAGGCGGGCGACGCCGAATAGTCCGTGATGGCGAAGCTCGTGGCGTTGTCGGCGACCTTGACGTAGCCCAAGATCCCCTGCGACGTGCTGCAGATCGTGCTCGTCCCGGGCACGCCCGGGGCCACGAGGTCGACGCAGCTCATGTTGA
This sequence comes from uncultured Acidimicrobiaceae bacterium, assembly GCA_963725895.1. Taxonomy (GTDB): domain Bacteria; phylum Actinomycetota; class Acidimicrobiia; order Acidimicrobiales; family RAAP-2; genus Bog-473. The sequence continues at coordinate 2,526,801 of CAVSAJ010000001.1, forward strand.
AGCCGTTGAGCGACATCGTCGACGAGGTGACCTTGTCGCCGGCGAGCCCGGCTGCGAGCGAGGCGTCCTTCAGGAACGAGACCCAGTGCGACGGGGTGTAGATGTCGAAGAGCTTGTTCTGCTGGGCGGCATCGGCGCTCCCCAGCTTCTGACACGTCCAGGCACCGGCCGCTCCACTCTGGGTGCACGAGTACTCGCCGGACGAATTGGCGATCAGCTGCACGTTCGACGAGTTGGCACTGGTCTGTGTCGCGTGGAAGGCCAGCCCGTGCTGAGCGGGGTCGACCGCGTACACGATCGTCGCCGGCGCGCTGCCCGTTGTCATGTAGGTCGCCTCGAACGGTGTCGCCCCGCTGGAAGAGAGGTTCTGGGTGAACGAGTCGATGGTCGCCTTGTTGCCCTCGACGTTGTGCACTGTCGCCTTGATCTTGTTGACGACGCCGCACCCGGTGCCGATCAACGCAGCGGCCGCGAGGACGACGACGAAGGTCCCGATCCTGCGGTAGTGCGACATTGCTGCCTCCAAGATGTTGTCTGCCGCGCACGACGGCGGCATCGCCAACGCGAGGTTACGGGAGGCCCGAGTGGAGGCTGGTGGACCCGGCGACGTCGCGTCGTACGGACGCGGGCGCAGAGCCGGACGGCGGCTCAGTCGGCCGCTGTCGTCGGAGCCGGCACCGCGTCGGGGTCGACCGGCGCCACCTCCTGACGGCCGCGCTGGAGGCCGAGGAGAGCCACCAGGCCGGCGGCGGCCATGATGCCGCACATCACGTAGAGCACCGTCTGGGTGGCGTGGGCGAAGTCGACCGAGACGTAGTGCGGGATGGAGGTCACCGAGCGGCTCCCCCCTTGGGACTGTGCGATCTGGTTGGCCTCGGCCGCTGCGTTGCCGACGTGGAACGTCGCCAGGCTCGTCGTCAGGTGGGAGCGGTAGTCGAACAGCAGGATCGTGCCCAGCGCGGCCAGGCCGAGACTGGCCCCGAAGTTCCGGATCGTCTGGGTGATGCCGGTGGCCTCCCCATAGGACAGGTTCGAGGCCCGGTTGACGGCATCGGTGTTGGCCGGCCCGAGCATCATCCCCATGCCGGCGCCGGCGACGACGACCCAGATCTGCTGCTTCGAAAAGCTGAGCGTCGTCGCCTTGGAGGCCCAGAAGCCGAACCCGACGGCGGCGATGGCACACCCAAAGACCACCGCGCGTTTCGCACCCTCGCGGTCGAGCATTCGCCCGCCCACCTGGGCGAGGACGACGAAACCGATGAAGAAGAAGAGCAGGAAGAGGCCCGCTTGCGATGCCGTCTTGTGCAGCGCGATCTGCGCGTACTCGCTGGCGAAGAAGAACACCGGGATGAAGGCCATCATCGAGATGAGCAGCACGAGGTTCTCCACCGCGAACGGCCGGATACGGAAGATCGACACCTTGATGAGCGGGTTGTCCGTATGCAGTTCGACCCGGACGAAGATGCCGATGATCACGAGCCCCGCGACGATGCAGATCCAGGTCCCGGGGTTGCTCCAGCTCCACAGGACCGATTGTTGGAGGCCGAAGATGCTCAGCGCGATCCCCGCCGCGATGAGCACCGCGCCGCGGTAGTCGATCGGGGCCCGCCGGTACTCGGTCTTCGGCTTGGACACGGCGATCAGCACGAGCGCGATCAGCGCGACGGGGATGTTGACCCAGAAGATGGCACGCCACGTCCACTGGGTCAGGTAGCCACCCAGGATCGGGCCGACGGCGGTCAGACCGCCGGCAATCCCGAAGAACACGGCCAGCGCCTTGCCGCGCTCGCGCAAGGGAAACGTGTTGACAACGATCGCCAGTTGGGCACGGCGATGGAAACGATCGTCTGGTCGATGAACGTCATCGCGACGGCGAAGATCATCGCGGCCAGCACCCAGTTGCGCCCCTGCATGCCTTCGCTCACCCTGCCCTCCCGGCTGAACTTGATGCAAACCCTAACAATGAGCGCCCCCGGCGGGCTCAGGTCATTCCGGCGAGCATCTGTTCCAGCGCTGCTTGGTCAGGTCCGACAAAGGGAGGAGCATCTGGAACCGCGGCGAGCGCACCCAACAGTCGTTCCATCGACGCGCCGCGGGCGGCAGGCAGATGACTGCTCAGGACCATGCTGGGCAACAAGGCGCGGATGCGGTCCAGCTCCGAGGCGAACAGCGCTCGGTCCACGGTGTGCAGCCACGAGGAGTCAACGGTCGCCCAGAAGACTTGGCCCTGACGCAGCGCCTCGTCGGAGAGGTCCTCGGCGCGTTCGGGTACCTCGTCGAGCAGCGCCCCAAAGCAGTCCGAGCTGAAGAAGATGCCCGAACGCTCGTCCTGCAGGCCAACCGTGATCGGGTTGTCGAACGCCGGGGGCCGCACCGCGGTCAGGGTCCGGTCCCCGACGACGACCCGCTGGCCGGGGTTGACCAGGTGCACACGGTCCATGGGCAGCGGCGCCACCAGTCCCATGATCCCCACCCCCAAGAAGCTGGTGATCACCCGCAGCCGCTGGTTCTCCTCCAGCAGGCGATGCAGCGAGCCGATGTGGTCGAAGTCGGTGTGGGTCAGCCAGATCCAGCGGAGCTCTGCGGGATCGATCACCGACCGCAGTGCGGTCATGAAGTCGTCGCTCGCCACCACGGCGCCGGTGTCGACCAGCACCGGCTCGTCAGCGTGGATCACGAAAGCGTTGACGGCGACGTTGCCGAAGCCCGCGACGGCGACGGTCGATGTCACGACGTCGACGTCGGGCGCGGCCTTGTAGGTGTGCATCATGGGCTCCTCAGGTCTCGAAGAAGGAGGGACGCTCAGTGCGCGCGAGTGGCCGGCGGCGGCGCCTCTGCGGCGCCCTTCAGCTGCTCGAGCGTGTGCTCCATGGCGCGGCGCAACTCGCCGGCGCGGTTGGTCGGGACGTCGACGATGCGGGCCCACGCCGGTATCCGCGTGACCCGGTAGGACTCGGTCACCTTGGTCCCACCGGCGACGGGCTCGAGCCGGTACCGCCACTCGGTCCCCTCCTGGCCTCCCTCTTCGGTCACGAATGCGAACTCATGACCGGGCGCCGCGGTCACGACACGGCCCTGGCGCGACCACTTCAGGAGGCCGCGGGGGCCGCCTTGGTTGTGTCCCACGAACCTGGCACCCTCGGCCGGCCCGGTCGATCCCCCCAGCCACTCCACCTGCCGGCACTCGGGACTCCACTGCCCCATGCGGGGCAGGTCGGCCACCAACGCGTAGATGCGTCCTGGGGGCGCCGCGATCACGACGGCGTGCGAGTCCTGCCGCAGCCACCAGCGGCTGCTCCGCCTGTGGTTCTGGGTCATGGCCTGCGTGGCCTCCGTTCCGATCATCTCCGTACCTCCTCGAGCTGTCAGGCCAAAAGCTAATATAATTAGCTATTGCTGTCAACCACTGATTTGGCTATACTAATTGGCAGATGACCCGGACTGAGGTAGCAGCGAACGAAGGTGGGGCGGCGGACGCCCCGGCCCGTCCGGACCGCAGGGCTCGGCGCAGGCAGGAGACGATCCGCGAGATCCTCGACATCGCCCGTGACGTCATGACGACCGACGGAGTGAACGGCCTCAGCCTGGCGGAGCTGGCACGGCGCCTGGGCGTCCAGCCGCCGTCGCTCTACAAGTACTTCCCCTCCCTCATGGCGATCTACGACGCGTTGTTCCTCGAGGGCCAGCGCGACAACCTCGAGGCGATGCGCGCCGGCATGCAAGGAGCAGAGCCCGGACTGGACGCGCTCATCGCCGGACTCGAAGCGAGCGGGCGGTGGTGTCTGGCCCATCGCGCGGTCGCCGAATTGCTCTTCTGGCGACCGGTCCCGAGCTTCCATCCCTCGCAAGATTCGTTCGCCGTGAGCATCGAGATGGTGGAGCTCCAGCGCGCTGCGCTCACCGACGCGGTGAGACTGGGCCAGCTCGGACCCGCGGCCGGCGAGGAGAACGCGATCTACCTGGTCTCGACCCTCATCGCCGGGGTGCTCACACAGGCGATCGCGAACGAGCCGGAGCTGCCGTGGGGTGAGGGGCGCTTCACGCCGATGTTCCCCCACCTGATGCGTCTCCTCCCCGCCGCCTTCCCCCTCTCCGACTAGACGCACGGCACCAGACGCACGGCACCAGACGCACGGCACCAGACGCACGCAGGCAGACGGGCCGGCACGGGGCGAGGTCAGGCGCCGGCGCCACCCAACGTGTGGCGGTAGACGTTCGTGGCGCGCTGCTCGAAGCCGAGACGGAGGTAGAGCCGGTTGGCCGCCTCCCGGTCGGGACGAGACGTGAGGTCGACGGTCCGGGCACCAACCTCGCCGGCGCGGACCAAGGCGGCCTCGACCAGCGCCGCCCCGGCGCCACTGCCACGGGACGCCTCGTCGACGACGACGTCTTCGATCCATGCACGAATCGCTGTCGGTATGGGAAACACCACAAGCGTCAACATGCCCACGACTCGCTCGCCGTCGTATGCCACGAAGAGCGTGGTACGCGGATCATCTTCCACGATCCACTCCAACATCTCCGGCGTCGGCGGCACCGCCGAGCGGGAGAGCTGGGGCAGAAGGGTGGTGACCGCCGCGACCAGGTCGGCGTCCACCGACGCGGCGGCCCGGACGGAGATCACTTCGTGGAAGGGTCGCCCCGCCACATCGGTTGACGCACCGCGTCGTAGAGGACGTCGCGGCGCTCGCCGTTGATGGCAGCGAAGACGTGCTCGCCCCAGCGTTCGGAGCCGACCAGTGGGTGGGGCAGCGTGTCGCGGGTGAACCAGCCGACGTCGCGCGTCTCGAGTGGGTGCGGCGCCAGCTCGCCGCCGACGGCGCGGCAATAGAAGAGGAGCGAGTAGAGCGGCACGCGGGTGAACCCGAGGCGCAGGCCGTCGAGCACGGCGATGAGTCGCACCGGCTCCGCCTCAATTCCGGTCTCCTCCTCCACCTCTTTCACCACGACCTCGGCGGCGGAGTACCCCACGTCGCACCACCCCGTGGGGTAGAGCCAGATGCCCGAGTCGGCGCGCTGGATCAAGAGCAGTTCGCCCTTGTCGTTGCCGACGGCGGCCCCCACCGCCACCTTGGGCGTCACGTAGCCCGGGACCCCTTTGCCGACGGTGTCCATCCACTCCTCCACCAGGCCGCCGGCGTAGTCGGGATCGTCGGCGTCCTCGTCCGCCTGGGCTCGGATGTCGGCCGCAACCTTGAGGATCTCTTCGAAACGCTCTTGCTCGTACAGGCTCTCCGTGAAGCCAAGGCCGGTGCGGGCGATCCCCGAGAGCGCCTCGCTCCATCGCAACAGTGTCTTGAGGGGGACGCTCCGGTCGTCGCTCGGGTCCACGGCCGGTGACGCTACCGCGGCCCGCCCGGTGCGCCAGAATGGGGCATGTCCGTCAACGAGGATTGCCGCCACTACGTGATGCGGACGACACCGCGTGGCGAGCGCCTCGAGCGCTGCAAGGTCGACGCCAACGAGCCGCTGCCCTTCGCCTGCCCCGAGGGCTGTGTGTTCTACGAGCCGCGCCGGGTATCTTCGGCGGGCTGGCACGTCCCCCGCGATCCCAACCAGCGCTGATCCCGGTGGCCTGATCTCTCCGGAGGGCTGACCTCCCAAGAGGGCCGATCCTTCGAGGCCGCTCAGCCCTCGAGCACGTCCCCCAGCAGGTCCACGGTGATCCCTTCGCCGCGCAGCCAGTCGAGCGCCGCCTCGACCTGGGTGCCTTCGCCGTCCACCTCGCACACGATCCAGCCGCGGTGCTCCTCGACATCGGCCCGTCGGATGTTGGGCTCCACGTCGAAGCGCCGCACCAACGTCGCCAACACCGCGCGCCGCACCTCGGACTCGGGGAAGGTGAGCTTGACCTTCACTCGGACGACGCTCACCGTGCCACGTCCTCCCTGCGCTCGGTGCGCCCGACCGGACCGGCCGGCTCCGGGTTCTCGGGGTGCTCTGCGCGCTCGGGGTGCGCCAGGGCACGGTTGAGGCTGCCCGAGCGGAACCCCTCGAGGTCGAGCGCGACGAAGGCGAACCCGGCGGCGCGGACGGCGGCCACCACCTCGGCCCGGCGCGCCAGCACGTCCGCCAGTGCGTCGGTCTCGACCTCGAGGCGAGCGGCGTCGCCGTGGTGGCGCACCCGCAACTGGCCGAAGCCCAGTGTCCGTAGCGCCTCTTCGGCCTGCTCCACCGCGGCCAGTCGTCCGAGCGTCACCGGCGTGCCGTAGGGCAGGCGCGAGGCCAGGCAGGCGGCGGCGGGCTTGTCCCAGGTGCTCAGGCCAAGGGTCCGGGACCAGTGGCGGATGTCGTCCTTCGTGAAGCCCGCCTCGACGAGCGGGAAGCGGGCTCCGGCGGCCGCGGCGGCCTGCTGCCCGGGACGATGGTCGCCGAGGTCGCTCACGTTGACCCCGAGCACCACGGTGGCGCCTTCGGCTTCGGCCAGCGGCGCCAGGGCGTCCATCAGCGCCGTCTTGCAGCGCGCACAGCGGTCCGGGTTGTTCGCCACGTAGGCGGCGTCCTCCATCTCGGCCGTGGGCACACCGACCCAGCGCAGGTCCCATTCGGCGGCCAGCGCGCGGCAGTCGCGCTCCTCGCTCCCCGCCAAGGACGGCGACAGCGCGGTGGCACAGAGCACCGAGCGACGCCCCAGGGTGTCGTGCGCCACCTTGGCCAAGAGCGCCGAGTCCGCCCCGCCGCTGAAGGCCACCACCACGCGCCCGAGGTCGCGGAGCTCGTCTCGCAGGTCGTCGAGGGTCGCGTCCACGGAGGCCTCAGGCGCCCAGGGCGGCGAGCACCTCGTCGAGCGTGCCCACCATGCCGGTGTAGAAGGGCCCGAACTCGGCGTAACGCGCGGAGGCTTCGTCGAAGCGCATCTGGTAGACGCAGTCCTTGAGATCGTCAGGGTGCACGCCAAAGAGTGTGACGCCCCACTCGTAGTCATCGAGCCCGGTCGACCCAGTGATCACCTGGAGCACCCGGCCGTGGAAGGTCCGCCCGACCTTGCCGTGGCCGTGCATGAGCTCGGTGCGCTCCTCGAAACCGAGCGCATACCAGTTGTGGCCCTCGCCGCGGCGCTTGGACATGGGATAGAAGCAGAAGGCCGCCTTGCCTTCGGGGGGGAGGTGGGGGAAGAGCCGGGCCTCGCGCATCGCCTCGGGAAGACCCGCGGCGTACTCGGAGAGCTCGGTCAACGAGACGTAGGACTGGGTCGCCACCAGCCCGGCCGCGACCGCCTCGGTCTGGAATTGGCGCAAGCGCCAGACATCGGGACCGAGGGCCATGAGGCCGAGATCGGCCTTGTGGCCGAGCAGGGCCACGGGGACGACCTGGTACTCGTCGGCCTCGGCCGCACCGACCGCCTTGCGCAGGGCGTTGGCGTCGAAGTCGGGCGCCAGCCGGCAGAAGAGGTGGAGGACCCCCCAGCCGGTCGTCGGGGTCAGAGCCACGTCATGAGTGTAGAGAAGCCCAGGAGTTCCACCGTGCGCCGGCCCCCAGATGCAGTGCGCCCGGCCTTGCGGCCGGACGCACACACAACACACGCATCATTGCGGCCGCCCCGCCGCGGGCGGGAGACCGTCAGCCTTAGAAGTCGTCCATCCCGCCGCCGGGCATGGCAGGCGCCTCGTCCTCGGGCTTGTCGACGATGACCGCCTCGGTCGTGAGGAACAACGCCGCGATGGAGGCCGCGTTCTGCAGGGCCGAGCGGGTCACCTTGGCCGCGTCGATCACGCCGGCTTTGAAGAGGTCCTCGTATTCGCCGGTGGCCGCATTGAGCCCGTGGGCGCCCTTGAGGCCGCGCACCTTCTCGACGACGACGCCGCCCTCGAGGCCGGCGTTGACCGCGATCTGCTTCAGCGGCTCCTCGACGGCCTTGCCCACGATGCGGGCGCCGGTGGCTTCGTCGTGCTCGAGCTTCTCCGCGCTCTCGAGAATGGCCGTCTGCGCGCGCAGCAGGGCGACCCCGCCGCCGGGCACGACGCCCTCCTCGATGGCGGCCTTCGTGGTCGAGACCGCATCCTCGATGCGGTGCTTCTTCTCCTTGAGCTCGACCTCGGTGGCTGCGCCAACCTTGATCACGGCCACGCCGCCGGAGAGCTTGGCCAGCCGCTCCTGGAGCTTCTCGCGGTCGTAGTCCGAGTCGGTGTTCTCGATCTCGGTCTTGATCTGGTTGATCCGACCCTTGATGTCGGTCTCGCTGCCGCCGCCCTCGACGATGGTGGTCTCGTCCTTGGTGATGACCACCTTGCGGGCGGTGCCCAGCAGGTCGAGCGTCACGTTCTCGAGCTTGAGGCCGACCTCCTCGGTGACCACCTGGCCGCCGGTGAGGATGGCGATGTCTTGGAGCATGGCCTTGCGGCGCTCGCCGAAACCGGGGGCCTTGACCGCGACCGAGCGGAAGGTGCCGCGGATCTTGTTGACCACCAGGGTGGCGAGGGCCTCGCCCTCGACGTCCTCGGCCACGATCAGCAATGGCTTGCCGCTCTGGATGACCTTCTCGAGCACCGGCAGCAGGTCACGCACGGCGCTGATCTTGGAGCCGACCAGCAGCACGTAGGCGTCCTCGAGGGTCGCCTCCATGCGCTCGGGGTCGGTCACGAAGTAGGGCGCGATGTAGCCCTTGTCGAAGCGCATGCCCTCGACGAGGTCCATGTCCATGCCGAAGGTCTGGGACTCCTCGACGGTGATGACGCCGTCGCGGCCGACCTTGTCGATCGCCTCGGAGATCATCTCCCCGATCTCGGTGTCGGCGGCGGAGATGGAGGCGACCTGGGCGATCTGCGCCTTGGAATCGGTCTCCTTGGCGATGCCGTGGATGGAGCTCACGGCCGTCTCGACCGCGGCCTCGATCCCCCGCTTGAGCGCCATCGGGTTGGCGCCGGCGGCGACGTTGCGCAGGCCCTCGCGCACCATGGCCCACGCCAGGACGGTGGCCGTGGTGGTGCCGTCACCGGCGACGTCGTCGGTCTTCTTGGCGACCTCTTTGACCAGCTCGGCCCCGATCCTCTCGAAGGGGTCCTCGAGGTCGATCTCCTTGGCGATCGAGACGCCGTCGTTGGTGATTGTCGGGGCGCCCCACTTCTTGTCGAGCACCACGTTGCGGCCCTTGGGGCCGAGCGTGACCCGCACGGCGTCCGCCAGCTTGTTCATGCCGGTCTCGAGCCCGCGGCGAGCCTCCGCGTCGAAGGCGATGATCTTGGCCATCTGGTCTATTCCTCCATTAGCACTCTCGTCGTGTGAGTGCTAATACAACCACCTTAGGCGGGCGGACGCAAGGCCGAGCGCGCCCGGTCGGCCCTCAGCCCCCGGCGACGGCGGGGACGATGGAGAGGGTCTGGCCGTCGGTGACCGGGGTGGCCAGGCCGTCGAGGAAGCGGACGTCCTCGTCGGCGAGGAACACGTTCACGAAGCGGCGCAGGCTGCCGGACTCGTCGAAGAGCCGGTCGGCAAAGCCCGGGCTGGCGGCATCGAGGGCCTTGAGGGCCTCGCCCACGGTGGCCCCTTCCACTTCGACCTCCCCGGCGCCCCCCGTCAGGGTGCGCAGCTGGGTGGGGATGCGGACGGTCAGGCTCATCGCGTGGGCTCCTCGTGCTCTGTGTCGAAGTCGATGGCGGCGTCGAAGGCGGCCAAGGTGGGCGGGATCGTCGCGGTCGGCCCGCTGTCCGGCGCGTTGGTCAGGGCCTCGACGGTTTTGAGCCCGTGCCCGGTGACGAGGGCCACCACCCGCTCGTCGGGGCGGATGGCGCCCGAGGCGGCCAGCTTGCACAGCGTGGCGATGGTGACGCCGCCGGCCGTCTCGGCGAAGATGCCCTCGGTGCGCGCCAGCAGGCCGATGGCCTCGATCACCTCGTCGTCGGTGACCGCCGCGCACGACCCGCCGCTCTGCCGCATCACCTCGAGCGCGTACCAGCCGTCGGCCGGATTGCCGATGGCGAGCGACTTGGCGATCGTCTTGGGCTTGACGGGCCGGATAGCGTCGCTTCCCTGCAAGAAGGCCGTGGCCACCGGAGAGCAGCCCTCAGCCTGGGCTCCCGAGACCCGGACGGCGGGCTCTTCGGGCAGCAGGCCCACCTTGCCCAGCTCGGCGAACCCCTTGGCCACCTTGGTCAGCTGGCTCCCCGAGCCGATGGGCACCACGACGTGGTCGGGGGCGCGCCAGCCGAGCTGCTCGGCGATCTCGAAGGCCAAGGTCTTGGAACCTTCGGCGTAGTAGGTGCGGACGTTGACGTTCACGAACGCCCAACTGGGGCGCTCGCTGGTCAGCTCGGCGCACAACCGGTTGACGTCGTCGTAGGTCCCCTCGACGGCGATGACCGTCCCGCCGTAGACCGCGGTCATGGTGACCTTGGCCGCCTCGAGGTCGTGGGGGATCAAGACGACGGAGTCCAACCCGGCCCGGGCGGCGTGGGCGGCCACCGAGTTGGCCAGGTTGCCGGTCGAGGCGCAGGCAGCGACCTTGAAGCCGAGTTGGCGCGCCTTGGTCAGGGCCACCGAGACGACGCGGTCCTTGAACGAGCCGGTGGGGTTGGCGGTGTCGTCCTTGATCCACAGCTCGCCCAGGCCGAGCTCGGCGGCCAGGCGATCGGCGCGCACGAGCGGCGTGAAACCGGCGCCGAGGTCGACCGGCGTGTCGTCGTCGACGGGCAGCAGGTCCCGGTAGCGCCAGATGGTGCGGGGCCCGGCCTCGATGCGCTCACGGGTGATGGTCCGGGCGATGCGCTCGTAGTCGTAGGCCACCTCGAGCGGCCCGAAGCAGTAGTCGCAGACGTGCAATGCCTCGGCGGGGAAGGTGCGCTCGCATTCACGACAACGCAGCCCAGTGACGAAATCGACCATCGGTCCTCCTCATCGGTCGGGCATTGGCACCTGGTGCCCCCTGTCAGAGGAGCTCTGGTTGCCGCGACGTCAACGGGCCCGTCCCTCAGTCGCTCTGGATGATGGGATCCATCGTAGCCCGGTGGCGGCGGCCTCCTCAACACACCGCGGCTGCTTGAATCGTGGGCGTGCCCGCGACCTACCACCACGGGGATTTCCCCACCGGGGCAGTGCTCGAGGCCAAGGCCCGGACCAGACGGTCGGTCTCGGTGTGCATCCCCGCCCGGGACGAGGGCTCCACGGTCGGCTCGGTCGTGCGGGCCGTGGTCCAGCCCTTCCTGCCCGCGCACGGGGGCAACGGGCTCGTCGACGAGGTGATCGTCCTCGACGACGGGTCCATCGACGACACCGCCGAGCAGGCGACCGACGCCGGTGCCCGTGTGGTGGCGGGCGCGGGGGGCGCCGGCGGCAAGGGGCAGGCCATGGCCGACGCGCTGGCGGCCTCAGCCGGCGACGTCGTCGTCTTCCTCGACGCCGACGTGGCCAACACCACGCCGGCCTTCGTCACCGGGTTGCTCGGCCCCCTGCTCACCAACGACCACGTCGCCCTCGTCAAGGGCTTCTACACCCGGCCCCTGCACGGCGAGCCGACGGGCGGCGGGCGGGTCACCGAGCTCGTGGCGCGCCCGCTGCTCGAGTTGGTGTTCCCCGAGCTGTCCTGGGTGCGCCAGCCACTGGCGGGCGAGACGGCCGCCCACCGCTGGGTCTTCGAGAAGCTCGGCTTCGCCCCCGGCTACGGCGTCGAGCTCGGCCTGCTGATCGACGTCGCGCACACCCTCGGCGCCGACCGCCTGGCGCAGGTCGACCTGGGCGAGCGCATCCATCGCAACCGTCCCCTGCACGAGCTGCGGCCCCAGGCGGTCGACGTGCTGCGCGCCGCGCTCGAGCGCGCGCCAGATTCGTCGCTGCCGCGACGCGCGTGAGCACGGCGCCAATGGGGACCCGGAGCCCGCGGTGAGCGGCATCCTCGTCGTCTCCAACCGCGGGCCACTCAGCTTCCGCTTTCGCGACGACGGCACCCTCGGGCCCGTCCCTGCCGCCGGCGGCCTCGCCTCGTCATTGCACGGGCTGTTGGCGGGCAGCGGCACGACGTGGGCCTCGGTGACGATGGGGGCGGCGGACCGCGAGGCCGTCGCCCAAGGCCTCATGCACGACGACGGCCTGGACCTGGTGCCCGTCCTCGTCGACGACGAGACCTACCGCCAGGCCTACGACGTCGTGGCCAACACCACGCTGTGGTACGTGCACCACCACCTCTTCGACCTGCCGCAGCGGCCCCGCTTCGACCGCCACTGGCGGGTGGCCTGGGAGGGGTACCGGGCCTACAACCGCGCCGTCGCCGACGTCGTCGCCAGCCGCGCCGGCGAGGGCGACGCCGTGCTCGTGCAGGACTACCACTTTTCGTTGCTGGGCCGGATGCTGGCCGAACGACGGCCCGATCTGCGCACCGTGCACTTCCTGCACACGCCCTTCGCCGACCCGGCCATGTTCGGCGTCCTCCCCGACGGCGTCGCGGCCGAGGTGCGCGACGGCATGGCGGGCTACGGCGCCTGTGGGTTCCACTGCCACGCGTGGGAGGCGAGCTTCCGCGCCTGCTATGCCGCGGCGGGCGGCACGGCACCACCGACCTTCGTCGCGCCGCTCGGACCCGACGCCGGCGTGCTCGAAGGCGAGGCGGCCGCGCCGGACGCGCTGGCAGCCGCGCGACGCCCTGCGCGCCGAGGTGGGCGGGCGGCGCATCGTGGCGCGGGCCGACCGCATGGAGCCCTCGAAGAACATCGTGCGGGGGATGCTCGCCTTCGAGGAGCTGCTGCACGCGCACCCCGAGTGGCGCGGCGAGGTGGTGCACGTCGCACTGTCGTACCCGTCGCGGCAAGGGCTGGCCGAGTATCTCGCCTACGGGTCCGACGTGGTACACACGGCCGAACGGATCAACCATGCGTTCTCGTCGGGGTCCGGGTCGGGGCCCGGGGCAGAGTCGGTGTCGCGCGTGGGACGGGTGGACACCGATCCTGCTCTCGGTCGAAGACGATCGTGCCGCGCTCGCTCGCCGCGCTGACGTTGTCTGACGTACTCCTCGTCAACCCGGTGCGCGACGGCCTCAACCTCGTGGCCAAGGAGGGCCCGCTCATCAACGAGGCGCAGGGCGCGCTCGTCTTGTCGCATCAGGCGGGCGCCTGGGAGGAGCTCTCCCTCGGCGGGCGGGGAGCGCTCGGCGTCAATCCCTTCGACGTGTCGGGCACGGCGGAGGCGTTGCACCTCGCGCTGACGATGGGGATGGCTGAGCGGGCCGAGCGGGCGGCCGCGCTGCGCGCCACGGTCCGGGCGCGGACCTCGGCCGACTGGTGGGCCGACCAGTTGGCGGCGGCGGGCTGACGCCGACTCTGGGCGCTACGTCGGCGGCGGCCGCGGCGGCCACGGCAGCCACGGCCCGCAGCAACTCGACGGCACCGGCTGCGCCCGGCACGGTGAGGTCAGCCAGCGCCGCGACCTCGGTGGGGCTCTCGGTGTCAACGGCGGCGACGCGCACGACGTCGGGTGGATCGCTGCCGGCGGCGCCGAGCTCACCGAGCGCGACGAAGACCGGCAGGTCTCCCACGTCGTCTCCGAACGCGGCCACATGCCGCAAGGAGTGGGGGCCGCCGGGCCGCCCTACCGCCTCGTCGTGCTCGCGGACGAGGGAACGCACCACCGTCCCCTTGTCGACGGCGAGGGGCGGCCGCAGCTCGCGCTCATGGCGCCCCCGGTGCACCATGAGACCGCGCTCGAGGCGCTGGCGTTCGGCGAAGGCGAGCACCCAGCCCTCTTGCTCGAGAGCCTGGCGCCAGTGCAGGGTCACGGTGAGCCCCTTCGGCTCGACGTAGACGCCCGGGGGGGCCGACGCGGTCGCCTCGGCAACGACGGCGTCGATGACCGCGGCCCACGCGTCGTGCTCGGGCCCGTGCAGCGCGCGTTCGAGCCCGTAGAGGCCGGCCAGCGTCAGGCCCGGCGGCTGGCCGAGGGCGTCGACGAGGAACGCGGTCGGGCGTCCGGAGATCACCGCCACCAGAGCGAAGTGGCGCGCCAGGTCGGCCACGAGCTCGGGCACGCCCGGCAGGGGGCAGCGCGTCGCGCGGATCCGCCACGATGCCCGAGAGCGTCCCGTCGAAATCGAGGAACAGCGCGCTGGCTGCCGGGTCCGCGGCGAGTGGACGGAGCGCCGCCGGCAAGAGCGGGCCGGCCGCGCCGGCCGCGCCGGCCGCGCCGCCGCTCGCGTCGGACAAGGTCAGGAGCTGGCAGCCGTCGTGGTCGTCGCGGTCGCGGCCAGGTCCTGGCCGATCACCACCACCACGTCGGTGCCCGTGACGCCGGCGACCGGCGTCGAAGCCGTGAGGGGCAGGACCTGGGTCGGCTTGACCCCTATTGAGGTGGCGATCGTCGCCGCCGGCTGCTGCTGGCCCGTCGCGTAGTACACCGCCGACGTCGTCTCCGTCGTGGACGCGTCGATTGGCGTCCCCATCGACCACCCGCCCGCGCCGATCACGGTCGTGTAGTGGGCAGCCAGTCCGTTGGTACTCGTCGCGTTGGCCACCACCACGCTCACCGTGCTCGGCGCGACCGTCGTCGTGGTCGTCGTTGCGTGACCCCGGTGACCCGCCTTGGTCGTCGTCGTGGTCTTGGCTCCAGCCCCAGAGGCGGCGCGGGTCGTCGACGTCGTCGTCCCACTGGCCGCAGCAGTGGTGGATGTCGTGCTCGCCGTGCTGCTCACGCTGGGCCGCGTCCCCACCGACACCAGGACCGCCACCGCCACGACGAAAACGATGATGACGGCCCCCGCCCGGACGACCGAGAGCGAGCCCGTGGTCCCGGGTGTCGGCTGCTCTCCGTCCATTACGGGTCCAGCCTGCCGTGCAACCCAGGCCGACGCAAGCCTTTCCGCTGGTAGGGAGGGGGGCAGGGTGAGGCGCCCTGTAATCTGAGGTCAGCGCCCGAGTAGCTCAGTTGGTAGAGCACTTCACTTGTAATGAAGATGTCGCGGGTTCGATTCCTGCCTCGGGCTCGACGTCGACCCTTCTTCGTGTGCGCGTCGGACGCTGCGGGGTATGAGTGAGGGCGCGTCGGGCGCGCGGCACGCTCGTCGGGCACTGTGCGAGACGGGGAGGCCCTCATGCTTTCGGATTTCAAGAAGTTCGTCCTACGGGGCAACGTGGTCGACCTGGCGGTCGCCGTCGTGGTCGGCGTCGCCTTCACCGCGATGGTGACGGCGTTCGTCGCCGACATCATCACCCCGCTGATCGCCGCCATCTTCGGCCAGCAGAACTTCTCGAACCTGAGCTTCAGCGTGCATCACTCGACCTTCAAGTACGGCTCGTTCGTCAACGCGGTTCTGTCGTTTCTCATCGTGGCGACGATCATGTTCTTCGCGGTCGTGGTGCCGCTCACGTCAATGATGCGCCGCCTCAACGTGCTGCCCAAGGAGGAACCCAAGCCCGAAACGCGCGCGTGCCCACAGTGTCTGAGCGACATCCCTGTCGCGGCGCACCGGTGCGCGTTCTGCACCTCCGAGGTTCCTCCGGCGGCAGGGGCGCTGGCGGCGGCTTCCTCCCCGGCGACCACGTAGCGCCGACGGCGACCTTCAGTCCGGTCGCGCGGCCCGCTCGATGAGTGCGTTGCAGGGCAGGTCCTCGTCGAACACCTTGGCCGCCTGCTCCGCGCCGCACACCGGCAGGCGCGCCGCATCGAGCAGGCCAACCTGGACGAGGAGCGACGCCTGGTCCCAGTAAATGCGTTCGAAGGCGACTTTGTCACCGTCGAAGCCGGCGACGACGACCACCGGCAGCTGCACCGGACGGCGCGTCGGCTCGACACCCGGTAAGAACGTGTCCATGACGACGTCATGGGTGAAGTGCATGACCATCTCGTCGACGACGCGGCCGGGACCAACCGTGCGCGAGACGTGGGTGATACCCGTGTCGTCGGGCCAGTGCCCGATGAAGTGGGCGCCATAGAAGCGCCGCACGTCGTCGGCTCCGACGCCGCCGGCCAGGGTGGGCACGTGGGTCACGTGGGGTGCGCCCGTCATGGTCGCCATGGTGGCGTCGAGGTCCTTGGTCTCGAATTCGCAGGCCACATGGGCATCGAACACCGCTCCGATGTCTGCTCCGGCGGCGCCGGCGGTTTCGTCGGGCATCGTGCGCTCCTTTCGTGCCTGGTCCTGGCTCGGCGTTCAGTCTGCCAGTGCCGCCCGAGGTGGCCGGGCCGTCGGCGGCTCAGCCGTGTGTGGTTCGATCCCTCGCCACCGATCGCTGCCGCGCCACCTCGAAGCACGCCACCGCGCCCGCGACGCCGACGTTGAGCGAGGGCAGTGCGCCGTGTTGTGGAATGGCTGCGACGGCGTCGCAGCGCTTGCGGACCAGTGGCGCCAACCCCTTCTCCTCACTGCCCACGACCAACGCGACGGGACCCTCACCGAGAGGGAGCTCGTAGAGCGACTGCGTGGCCTCGCCCGCCAACCCGATCGACCACACGCCGCGATCACGCAGGTCGCTCAGGGCCGACGGCACACCGCCCACGACGGCAAAGGACAGGTGCTCGATGGCACCGGCTGCCGTCTTCGCCACCGTGGGCGAAAGGCGGGCCGAACGGTGCCGCGGCAACACCACACCCGTCACCCCTGCACACTCGGCGCTACGCAACAGCGCGCCCAGGTTGCGCGGATCGGTGAGGCCGGCCGCAATCAGGAGGAACGGCGGCGTGCCGCTCCGTCCCGGCCGGCACAGGTCGTCGAGCCGCACGGGATCGAGCGGCCGCGCGAGCGCGAGCACGCCCTGGGGCGCATCGGTACGCGCCTGGGCGTCGAGTCGCGGCGCGTGGAACCGTCTCGACCGGGACGCGCAAGCGGGCGGCCAACTCCTCGATCCGGTCCAGCTGGGGCGAGGGATCCTGGTCCTCGGCCATCACCACCCGGCGCACGGCCCGCCGTCCCACGCTCAAGAGCTCGAGCACGGCGCGCCGGCCCTCCACCTGGTCGCCCCCGAGCTCACTCAGCGCCTCTGGGCGCGGGCGCACGCGGGGAGCTGGCCGGCCTCGGCCGCCTTGGGCCGACTGGGAACGCCGGGTGGTGCCCTGTCCCTGTCGCGCGCGGCGCCTGCTCCCCTCGCGCCGCCGCGCCGCGCCGGGGGCGCGCGGGCCGTCGGCTCACGCCGGCTCCATCAAGACGACGGCGAGGCATGCGATGCCCTCGGCTCGGCCCAGCGCGCCGATACCTTCGGCCCGCGTTGCCTTGACCGAGACCGGCGCGCCGACCACGGCACCGAGCCGGTCGGCCATGGCGGTCGTGTGGGGGGCGAGGCGGGGTGTGTCGGCCACGACAGTGCAGTCGGCGTTCACGCAGGCGAACCCCGCCGCGGCGGCCATCCGCACCACCTCGGTCAGCAGGGCGATGCTGTCGGCGCCCTCCCAGACGGGGTCGGTGTCGGGAAAGTGCAGGCCGAGGTCGCCAAGGCCCACGGCACCGAGGATGGCGTCGGCCAGCGCGTGGGACACGGCGTCGGCATCGCTGTGGCCACCCAGCCCGCGGGCGCCCTCGATCATCACGCCGCCGAGGACAAGAGGCCGGTGCGGGTCCTCGGCGAAGCGATGGATGTCGACGCCCTGCCCGATGCGCACGCTCAGGCCCCCCGCCCCGCCAGCAGGCGCTCGGCGGCCTCGAGGTCCTCGGGGGCGGTGATCTTGAGGTTGTCAGGTTCGCCCGGGACCACGAGCACCGCGCCTCCCAGGGCCTCCACCAACATGGCGTCATCGGTGGCGCCGGCATCGGGGTCCGCCGCCTCGTGCGCACGCCGCAGTACCGAAGCCCGGAAGGCCTGCGGCGTCTGGACGGCCATCAACCCGGCACGGTCCAACGTGCTGGTCACTCGTCCGGACGCGTCCACCGTCTTGATCGTGTCACCCGGCCGCACCCCGGGGACGGCACCGTCGATCGCGTCGTTGTCGAGCGCGGCGACCACGGCGTCGAACAGGGAGCGCGAGGCCAGCGGTCGCGCGGCGTCGTGCACCACGATGACGTCTGCCGACGCGGGCACGGCGGCGAGCCCACACCGCACCGACGCCGCGCGGGTGGGACCGCCGGGCACCGTCGTGTCGGCACCGTGATGTGCGTCGTCAGCGCCGCCGGACGGCAGCACCAAGACCACGCCCGTCGAACCAGGCCGGCACGCGTCGACGGCCCAGTCGAGTACGGGACGGCCACCGATCAGCGCGTATTGCTTGGCCGCGCCGAAGCGGGATCCGCTGCCGCCCGCGACGACGATCGACCACACCGTCGCCATGGGCTCGGCGCGACCGGGCTGGCCGCTCAGGTCAGCGCGTCGTTCAGACGCTCTTCGGCCGTCTCCTCGTCCACGTTGAGCGCGAAGGTCAACTCGGACACCAGGATCTGGCGCGCTCGCTGCAGCATGCGCTTCTCGCCGGCGGACAGGCCCTTGTCCTTGTCGCGAATGGAAAGGTTCCGCACCACCTCGGCGACCTGGTAGATGTCGCCGGAGCGGAGCTTCTCGGAGTGGTTCTTGTAGCGGCGGGACCAGTTCGTCGGCATGCGCGCCTCCTTCTTGCGCAGCACGGCGAACACCTCTTCGACCTCCTCGTCGTTGATCACCTCGCGCAGCCCGACTCCCTCGGTGTTGTCAGCGGGGACGTTCAGGATGAGGTCTCCGTAGGCCAGGCGCAGGACCAGGTACTCGCGCTTCTCGCCGAACGCGACCTTGGTCTCGCGCTTCTCGATGACCGCGGCTCCGTGATGGGGATAGACGACTTTGTCTCCGACCTTGAAGGACACAGGAATTGGGCTCCCTTGGGTGAATCAGGTGCGCCCGCAGGGCACACGGCTGCGCGGGCGCTGCTGTGAGAGAGTGCCGACGCGGGCCCGGTCCGGTCGACGGCGATCCCCCATTTTACCAGACGAGGGGTTCATTCGTATCGCTCGAAGATGCTGGACTCGACCAGACGCGCCAGGCCGTCGCGCACATGGCGGGCCGTGGCGGCGCCGATGCCCTCGACCGATTCGAGTTCGGCCGCCGAGGCCGAGAGGATCTCGGGCAGCGAGCCGAAGCGCTGGACCAGCCGCTCAATCAGGGTTTCGGAGAGCTGTTGAGGCAAGCGGTGCAGGAGGCGATAACCGTGCGGTGCGAGCGCGGCGTGCATCTGGTCGTGCGAGCCGGGCAGGTTCAGCGCCGTCACGACCTTGGGCAGGTCCATGAGCGCGTCGGGCGGAAGCGAGCGCAGGTGCGCGATGCCCGCGTCGTCGGTGTAGTCGCGCAGGACGAGCATCAAGCTCTCCTCCGCCCCGGCGCGCAGCTCCTCGGTCTGGAGATGGATGAGGCGCCCGTCGGAGCCGAGCTCGACCAGGTGACCCTCGATCTCCTCGGCGATGCGGCGCACCATCTCGCCGGGCTGGAGCACAGAAACCACGTCGCGCACCGAGACCGTGTCCTCCATCTCGAGGCGCGTCAAGGTCGCCAGCGCGTCGTCGTAACGGACGCGGAACCGCTGCAGGGTCGACAACGCCTGGCTCGACCGGTCGATCAGCCAGCCGGCCGACTGGGTCGTGTGCTTCAGGTCGTTGCGGTAGACGGCGATGGTCGCCATCGCTTCGGAAACGGCGATCACGGGCACGTCGATGGAGCGCGCGACCCGCTCGGCCGTGCGGTGGCGGGTCCCGGTCTCCGAGGTGGGAATGGTGGCCTTCGGCACGAGGTGCACGTTGGCCCGCGCAATGCGCGACGCATCGGCCGCCAAGATGATGGCGCCGTCCATCTTGGCCAGCTCGGAGAGGCGTTGAGGGGTGTACTCGGCATCGAGCAGGAACCCCCCGGTGCAGACCGACAGGACGCCCGGATCGTCCCCGACGATGATCAGCGCGCCGTGTTTGGCCTGCAGAATCCGGTCGAGGCCCTCCCGGAGCTTGGTACCCGGGGCGATCATGGCCAGCGCGTCGTTCAGAGGCTGAATGCCGCCGGGGTCGGACACCTGGGCATCGTATCCGGCCCGGTCTGCGGGCCGACCACCTCGCCGGCCGCGTAGGCCAGCGCATCCGCGAGCGTCCGCACGCCCACGATCGCGATGCCCCGCGGTGCTTCGGCGCGGAGTCCCTCGACCGACGTGGCCGGCACAAGCGCTCTCGTGAAACCCACGCGCTGCGCCTCGGCGAGCCGCCGCGACGCGCCCGGGACCGTTCGCACTTCACCGGCCAGCCCCAGCTCACCGAACGCGACGAGGTTTGCCGGTATGGCGTGCCCGGTGACGACCGACGCCAGCGCGAGCACGACGGCGAGGTCGGCGGCCGGTTCTGTCACCGCGATGCCGCCCGCCGCCGCGACGAAGAACTCGCCCGTGGCCGGCACCGGGACAGCACTGCGACAGGAGAGGACCGCCACGAGAAGGTTCGCCCGCGCCGCGTCGATGCCGAGCGCATGCGGCCGGGACGCGCCGGCACCTCCGGGACCGTGCAGCGCCTGGATCTCGACGAGCAGCGGTCGCCGGCCCTGCAGCACCGGCACCACCGTGCTGCCCGGCACACCGGCCATGCGGTCGCCCAACATCAAGGGGCCGGGGTCCGACACGTCGTGCAGTCCGTCGTCACGCATCTCGAAGATCCCGACCTCACCGGCCGGTCCGAAACGGTGTTTGATCGCGCTGAGCACGCGCGAGCGCGTGATGGCGGTCACCGTCGAAGGAGAGCACGCTGTCGACGAGATGCTCGACCGCCGCGGGGCCCGGCCGGGTCGCCCTCCTTGGTCACGTGTCCGACGACGAGGAGCGCGACGCCGCTCGACTTGGCCATCCGGGTCAGACGCTCTACGCAGGCGCGCACCTGGGCCACGCTCCCTGCGGGCTGCGCGACCTCTGGGTCCGAGATCGACTGGAGCGAGTCGACCACCACGAGGGCGGGCCGGACCCGCTCGACAGCCTCCTCGATCGCGTCGACGTCGGGACCCTCCAGGGCGAAGAGATGGGCGGGCACCGGGCCCAGGCGCGCCGCCCGGCCGCTGACCTGGGCCAGCGATTCCTCGGCCGAGGCGAGCAGGACGTCGAGACCCCGGCTCGCCACCGAGGAGAGCACCTGGAAGAGCAGGGTCGACTTGCCGATGCCCGGCGGGCCGAAGAGCAGGGTGACCGATCCCCCGACCACCCCGCCCCCCATGACCCGGTCGAGCTCGCCCACGCCCGTCGGCAACGGACGCGCCGCGTCGGCCGACACGTCGGCGAGCCGGAGGGCGCGCCCCGCGCCCTCGGCCTTCGCCGCGCGCCCGCCGTACGGGACCCGCACATGGACCGGCGCGGCCGCGAGTGTGTTCCACTCGCCACACGACGGGCAGCGCCCGGCCCAGCGCAGCGAGGACGTGCCGCATTCCCGGCAGGCGTAGGACCCGCCCGAGCGGGCACGAGCCTGCTGCGTGGTCGCCATGCCGGGCACGCTAGGGACGGGGTGTCACACGGCTCTGCCGGAGCCCCGCGGGTGAGCACCCACCAGGCAGGTGCAACGGGATGGCAGGCTCGTGGCGTGGACGCGCCGAGCAGTCGCGCACGCGAGGCCTGGCTCGCGCAGGTGGGCGACGCCGAGGCCCATCGGCGCCTGCTCGCCGAGGTTGCCTGCCTCCGTGAGGTCGAGCTGCGCCCACCGGACGCACCGAGGGCGCTCTCGGGTTGGGTCAGGGTCGCAGCATGGAATGTGCAGCGCGGCCGGCGGCCGGCCGTGTTGGCCACAGCGCTCCGGGCGGCGGGTGCCGAGCTCTGCCTGCTCTCCGAGCTCGACGAGGGCATGGCGCGGACGGACAACCTCGACACGACCGCTGTCCTCGCCCGCGAGCTCGGCGCCGGCTCCGTCTTCGGCGTCGAGTTCGTCGAACTGAGCCTGGGTGACGAGCGTGAGCAGCGTGACGCGGGCGGCGTTGGTAATGCCCGCGGCCTTCATGGCAACGCCCTCGTCACTGCGGCTCCACTCGAAGGACCGACTGTCGTGCGCCTCCCCGGTGTGGGGACCGGTTGGTTCGCTGCGGACTCGCGACAGCCCAGAGTGGGCGGCCGCATGGCAGTGCTCGCCGGCGTGCACATCGACGGCATCGCTGTCGCGGTCGCCTCGACGCACCTCGAGAACGCGACCGATGCGGGGCACCGGGCCGAGCAGATGGAGGTGTTGCTGCGTGCCACAGAGGAGCGCGCAGACGGCGGTCCGGCCATCGTCGGGGGCGACCTGAACACCCTGGGCGCCGGTTATCGCGAGCTCTTCGACCGGGCGACGGTCCGGCGGCTGCGGGAGGACGAGCCGACGCGCTTCACCTGGCCCGTGGCCCACGAGCCCCTCTTCGACGTGGCGCGGGCGCACGGCTACACGTGGACCGATGCCAACGTCGCCGCGCCGACGACCTCGCACGACGGCGCGGGCTTACCCGATCACGTGCCTATGCGGCTCGACTGGCTGCTGGTGCGCGGCCTGGTGGCGCGCCGACCCGCGATGGTCCCAGCGGGCGGGTTGTCGGACCATGACATGGTGACCGTCGGCGTGCGGCTGCCATGAGCGGACGCGTCGGCGCCGCGACGGAGCCCGGGCGCGACCAACTCGGCTACGCCGGGGAGCCGGTGTAAGCCGCTACTCGGGGTCGGCGCCGGCGCCGGCCATCTCGAGCGGTGGAGGCTCGATGCCCTCGATCGCCCGGAAGCTCAGCTGTGGGCCTTCGCCTTCGATCGGCGACTCCTCGACGTCGACGACGACGGTCTCGCCGACCCGGAACTCCTTCCACAAGATGCGTTCCGACAGAGGGTCTTCGACCATCTGCTGGATCGCCCGGCGCAGCGGCCGCGCTCCGAGCTGGGGGTCGTAGCCCTTCTCGGCCAGCAGCGTACGGGCCGCCGGCGTGAGCTCCAGGCCGATGCCCTGATCCGAGAGCTGCCTGACGGTGCGCGCCATGAGCATGTCGACGATTTCGACCACCTCGGCCCGCGACAGCTCGTGGAAGACGATGACCTCGTCGATGCGGTTCAGGAATTCGGGGCGGAAGTGGGCCTTGAGCGCTTCGTCCACCTTGGCCTTCATCCGCTCGTAGGTCACGGCCTCCGACGTCTTGGCAAAGCCCATGTTCGCCTTGCGCAGGTCCGCGGTGCCGAGGTTCGACGTCATGATGAGCACAGTGTTCTTGAAGTCGACCGAGCGGCCTTGGGCGTCAGTGAGCCGACCGTCCTCGAGAATCTGCAGCAGCGTGTTGAACACGTCCGGGTGCGCTTTCTCGACCTCGTCGAAGAGCACGACCGAGAACGGCTTGCGGCGCACGGCTTCGGTGAGCTGCCCACCCTCCTCGTAACCGACGTAGCCCGGAGGCGAGCCCACGAGGCGGCTGACGGTGTGCTTCTCCATGTACTCGGACATGTCGAGCTGGATGAGCGCATCCTCATCGTCGAAGAGGAACTCGGCCAGCGTCTTGGCGAGCTCGGTCTTGCCGGTCCCGGTGGGCCCGAGGAAGATGAACGAGCCACTCGGCCGCTTGGGGTCCTTCAGGCCGGCACGCGTGCGGCGGATGGCCCGGGACAACGCCTTGAGCGCCTCCTCCTGGCCGACGATCCGCTTGTGCAGCTCCTCCTCCATGCGAAGAAGCTTGGCGGTCTCCTCCTCGGTGAGGCGGTAGACGGGGATCCCGGTCCACGCGGCCAGCACCTCGGCGATGACTTCCTCGTCGACGACGTCGAAGAGGTCGACGCCCTCGGCCCGCAGTTCTGCCTCTTGGCTCTCCTTGCGGTCCAGGCGCTCCTTCTCCTGCTCGGCCAGTTTCTTGGCCTGCTCGAAGGCACCCTTCTCAATCGCTGCTTCCTTGTCTGCGCGCAGGCGCCCGATCTCTTCGTCGAGCTTCTTGGCGCTCGGCGGAGTGGTCATGCGGCGGATGCGCAGCCGACTGCCGGCCTCGTCGATGAGGTCGATGGCCTTGTCCGGGAGGTAGCGGTCTGCGAGATAGCGATCGGCCAGGTTGGCCGCGGCGACAAGCGCCTGGTCGGTGATGCTGACCGCATGGTGCGACTCGTAGCGATCACGCAGGCCCTTGAGGATGTCGATCGTGAGCGCGACGCTCGGTTGGTCCACCTTGACCGGCTGGAAGCGGCGCTCGAGCGCCGCGTCCTTCTCGAGGTGCTTGCGGTACTCGTCGATCGTCGTGGCCCCAACGGTCTGCAACTCGCCGCGGGCGAGCATGGGCTTGAGGATGGAGGCGGCATCGATGGCGCCCTCGGCGGCACCGGCACCGACCAGCGTGTGGATCTCGTCGATGAAGAGGACGATGTCGCCGCGGGTACGGATCTCCTTGAGCACCTTCTTCAGACGCTCTTCGAAGTCGCCGCGGTAGCGGCTGCCCGCGACGAGCGCGCCGAGGTCGAGCGTGTAGAGCTGCTTTCCCGTCAGCGTCTCGGGTACCTCATTGGCGACGATCTGCTGGGCCAGGCCCTCGACGATGGCGGTCTTCCCGACTCCGGGCTCGCCGATGAGCACCGGGTTGTTCTTCGTGCGGCGCGACAACACCTGCATGACGCGTTCGATCTCTTTCGCGCGTCCAATGACCGGGTCGAGCTTGCCGTCACGGGCGAGCTGGGTGAGGTTGCGACCGAACTGGTCGAGGACGGGTGAGCCCGACGGGCTGTCGCCCGAGCTGGCGCCCTGGCTCGCGCCGACCGGGTCCTTGCCTTGGTTGCCCGACATCAGCTGGATCACTTGCTGGCGCACCCGGCCGAGGTCCGCCCCGAGGCTGACGAGCACGGTGGCGGCGACACCTTCGCCCTCACGCACGAGACCGAGGAGCATGTGCTCGGTTCCGATGTAGCTGTGGCCCAGTTGCAGCGCCTCGCGTAACGAGAGCTCGAGGACCTTCTTGGCGCGCGGCGTGAACGGCGGCGAGCCACTCGGCGCGGTGCCCGCCATCCCGATGGTCTCTTCCACCTTCTCGCGCACGGCCTCGAGTGAGATCCCGAGCGACTCGAGCGCCTTCGCGGCGACCCCCTCGCCCTCGTGGATCAACCCGAGGAGAATGTGCTCGGTACCGATGAAGCTGTGGTTCAGCAGCCGCGCCTCTTCCTGCGCGAGCACCAGCACCCTCCGTGCCCGGTCGGTGAAACGTTCGAACACCCTGACCGCCTCTCCTTGTCCCTCTTGCTTCTCGGCCCAGTGTACCTGTGGCCTTAGTTCAACACGCCGCAGCCACCAGGGCGTCTCAATGACGGGGGAAACTCCCGACCAGGGTGTTTTCCCGCGAGCCCTGCTAGCTGGCGGTTGTCCCGTTTCCACAACTGTGCCCTAACGTTTGGGGCAGTGAACCCGACCGAGGCCCTCGGCCTCCCCCGCCTGCAAGAGGGACTGCGGCGTCTAGAGCCCCTGCTCACCACCTCGGTGGTCACCGGTGACGGGTTCTTGGACGAGGTGACGACGCACCTCATCGCCGCCGGCGGCAAGCGGTTGCGCCCCCTGCTCGCGCTGGCCAGCGCGACGGCAGGCGAGCGGGACGCGACAGAAGACGACCTTATGGGGGCCGTCGCGGTCGAGCTCGTGCACCTGGCCTCCCTGTATCACGACGACGTGATCGACGAGGCGACCATCCGTCGCAACGTCGAAAGCGTCAACAGCCGCTTTGGGAACTTGGTGGCCATCGTGGCGGGCGACTACCTCCTCGCGCGCAGCGCCGCCATCGCGGCCAGCCTCGGCACGGAAGTCGCCGCGCTCCTCGCCGACACCCTGGGCCGCCTGTGCCAGGGCCAGGTCACCGAAGTCCGCTCGGCCTTCCAGATCTCCCGGAGCCGCGACGACTACTTCGCCACCATCAGTGGCAAGACGGCCGCGCTCACCGCGACGTCCTGTCGCATCGGGGCGCTGACAGGCGGGCTATCGGCGCCCGAGGTCGAGGCGTGCACCGAGTACGGGCGCTGCTTCGGAATGGTGTTCCAGATCCGCGACGACATCCTCGACATCACGGCGACGGACGGCCAGCTGCAAAAGCCGGCCGGGCAGGACCTGGCCGAGGGCATCTATACGCTGCCGGCGCTCGTTGCACTCGACGATCCCGACGCCGGACCGGACCTGCGCGCGCTGCTCGGCCAGCCACTGGCCCAACCCGAGCGGGACAAGGCGCGCGGGATCGTGGTCGGGTCACGGGGCATCCCCGCCGCAGTCGATCAGGCCCGGACCTATGTCGAGGAGGCCCGGCAGGCCACCGATGGGATCACCCAGCCGGGGTTGCGCGACGGGCTCTCCCGCCTGGCCGCGGAACTTCTCACCGACCTTCCGAACTGACCCGGGCCGTCGCTCCTGGGCCCGGTGCTCAGAGACCGGTGCTGCCGGTATTGCCCGTGTTCCCTGTCGTTCCCGTTGAGCCGGTGTTGCCGGTGTTGCCGGTGTTCCCTGTCGTTCCCGTTGAGCCGGTGTTGCCGGTGTTCCCGGTGTTCCCGGTGTTGCCGGTGCCGCCGGCACTCGGCGTCGACGTTGAAGAGCCGCCCGTCGTCGAGGTGGACGGTGGCACTGTCGTCGGCGGGGTGGACGTCGTGGGCGCAGACGATGTGTCGGGCGTCGTGCCCGGCGCCGGCGTCGCGGCCGAGCCAGGTGAGCCGCACTTGGCCTTGGCCCGGCCCAGCCGGGCGTCCCACTTGGCCTCGCGCGCGGTGATACGAGCGATGCGCTTGGCGATCACGCTGGCCACCTTGGTGTGACCGGCGGCCTTGGCCTTGGCCTCGTGCTTCTCGGCCTTGGGTAGCCGTTTCGCGACCTTGGCCTCGACCTTGGCCACCCTCGCCTCGATCTTGGGCAGACGGGAGCACGCGCGTGGCGTTGTGCTCCTCCCGCTTGCGGCACTGCTCCCCGTGCCCGTGCCGGCGGGCGCCGTGGCACCGCCGGCCAGGCCGGCGGTGCCGAGCGTCACGGCGCCGACAATTGCGGTCCCTGCGATGAGCGTGCGAACCATGGATCCTCCCTGGACGACTCCGGGCCCACTCTGCGGGAGAGATGTCAGGGAGGTGTGAGCAACCTGTCAGGGATCTCGTGAGACAGACGGCTCACGCCGCCATGACAACGGCCATGACAAGGAGAAACGCCGCCTGGCTCAGCTGGCCGTCGACCCCGTCGACCCCGTCGACCCCGTCGACCCCGTCGACCCCGTCGACCCCGTCGACCCCGTCGAGCCGGTCGACCCCGTGGGTGCCGTGCTGGCGCTGGGGCTGCAGGCCGCCTGGGCCTTGGCCAGGCGCGCGTTGACCCTGTTCTCGTGGTTCTGGATCCTGGTGACCCGCTTGGCCAACGCGTCGGCGAGCTTGGTGTGGCCTTCGCCCTTCAACTTGGACTCGCGAGCCTCGATCTTGGGCAGGCGGGCGTTGATCTTGCTCTCGACCTTTCTGGACCTTGGCCAGCCGGGCGGGAAGCTTGGCGCACCTGGCAGCCGCCGTCGTGCCGTTCGCTGGGGTGGCCGCACCCGCGGTGCCGGCCAGCCCGGCCAGCCCGGCCAGCCCGGCCTGGGTGCGCCGGGCCGCCCCGAAGAAGATCAGTCCCGCTCGGGCCGCAGCGTCGGGAAAGCGATGACGTCGCGGATGTTGGGGACGTCGGCGAGCAGCATCACCAGCCGGTCGATGCCGAGCCCGAAGCCCGAGGTCGGGGGCAGCCCGTATTCGAGTGCCCGGAGATATTCCTCATCGACCTCACCGGGGGCCTCCTCGTCACCGGCACGGGCGGCTGCCACCTGCTCTTCGAAGCGGACGCGCTGCTCGTCGGGGTCGACCAGCTCGGTGAAGCCGTTGCCGAGCTCGCGGCCGGCGACGACCGGCTCGTAGCGCTCGACCAGATCGGGACCGTCGCGGTGGCGGCGCGCCAACGGCGACACCTCCGCCGGGTAGTCCGTGACGAAGACCGGTCCCCACAGCTCGGGCTCGGTCGTCTTCTCATAGATCTCGAGCAGGATCTTGCCGGTGCCCCACGCGTCGTCGACGGCGATGCCCGCCTCCGTGGCCGCCGCGACCAGATCGGCGCGGGGGGCGCGCACGTCCAGCGACATCCCGGTGGCCTCGGCGACGAGCTCGGCCATCGGCGCGCGACGCCACGGCGTCGTGAGATCGAGGTCGCGTCCGCCATAGGTGAGCTTCGTCGAGCCGCACAGCTCGTTCGCCAGCCCCGCCACCAGCTCTTCGAACAGGGCCATGGTGTCGGTGTAGTCCGCGTAGGCCTGGTAGAGCTCGAGCATCGTGAACTCGGGGTTGTGGCGCGGCGAGATGCCTTCGTTGCGGAAGACGCGAGCGATCTCGAACACGTTCTCGAAGCCGCCGACGACAAGGCGCTTGAGGTAGAGCTCGGGGGCGATGCGCAAGAAGAAGTCGACGTCGAACGTGTTGTGGTGCGTGACGAACGGGCGCGCCGCCGCGCCGCCCAGGATCGGCTGCAGGATCGGGGTCTCCACCTCGACGAAGCCCCGGGCCCACAGCCGCTCGCGCAGGCCCTGCACCACCCGGCTCCGCAGCCGGAAGATCTCACGACTGCGCTCGTTGGCCCACAGGTCGACCTCGCGCTGGCGATAGCGCGTCTCGATGTCGCTCACGCCGCGCCACTTGTCACCGAAGTTCCGCCGCGCCTCGGCGAGCAGCACCCACTCGCTGACCTTCACCGACAGCTCGCCCCGCTTGGTCTTGACCACCTCGCCCCGCGCGCCGACCCAGTCGCCGAGGTTGAGCTTGACGAACTCGTCGAAGCGTTCGGTGACCGCAGCCAGCGCGAACAGCTGCACCGAGCCCGAGCTGTCGCGCAGCTCGGCGAACGCGAGCTTGCCCTGTGGGCGAAAGAGCATGATGCGGCCGGCCACCCCGACGGTGACGCCGGACTCTTCCCCGGGGGCGAGCGACGACCACGCCTCGACGACGGCCGCCACTTTGTCGGTGCGCTCGTAGCGATAGGGGATGTCGGGGCGCGACTCGCTCATGCGCGGTCCCTCACGAGGTCACGTTGCGTTCGTAGACGATGCGCAGGCCGTGCAGGGTCAACCAGGGCTCCACATGGTCAATGGTGTCCGAATAGGGGGCGATGAGCGAACTGAAGCCGCCCGTCGCCACGACCGTCGAGGGACCGAGCTCCTCCATGAAGCGCCGGGCCAGCGCGTCGACCAGGCCGGCGAAGCCGTAGAGCGTCCCCGCCTCGATCGATTCGACGGTGGAGCGACCGATGACACTGCGGGGCTCCACGAGTTCCACCCGGCGCAGCGCAGCGGCCTGCTGGTAGAGGGCGTCGAGGCTGATGGCCACCCCGGGAGTGATCGCCCCGCCGAGGTACTCGCCCTTGGCGCTGATGGCCTCGACCGTCGTCGCCGTGCCCATGTCGACGACCACACACGGGCCCCCGTAGAGGTCGTAGGCGCCGACGGCGTCCGCGATGCGGTCCGCGCCGACCTCTTTGGGGTTGTCGTAGAGGATCGGCATCCCGCTCTTGGTCCCCGGCCCGAGCACCACGCACGGCACGTCGGCGAACCAGCGCGTCGCCATCTGGCGCAACTCCGTCGTGACATGGGGCACCGAGGAGCTCACCGCAATCCCGCTGACCGACGACGCGATGTCCAGGCCCTCGAGGTCGAGCAGCTGGGTCAGGAGCACCGCGTGCTCGTCGGGCGTCCGGGTGGGCACGGTCGAGAGGCGCCAGTGGTGCGTGAGGCCCGCAGGGGCCGTCGCGTCCCGCTCGGTGCCGATGCCGACCCCGACACTCTCCTCGATGACGGGCACGGTGTCGGTGTCGTCGCGCGTATAGAGGCCGATGACGGTCTCGGTGTTCCCGACGTCGATGACGAGGAGCACTGCTCTCCTTTCTCCCTCTGATCCCGCTCTGACTCTCGGCCGTCCCTACCCGTCGGCCTGTCGCGGAGCGCGATCCGCACCGCGTGTCGCGCGGACACGCGCATCCTCGGCCCACATGAGATCGAGGCCCAGATCGAGCACGGGTGCTGAGTGGGTGAGCGCGCCGACCGAAATCCGGTCGGGCCCCGCCGCCGCGTAGTCGCCCACGGTGTCGAGGGTGACCCCGCCCGACACCTCGGTGAGGATCGGGCCGGGGGCGTGGCGGCGCGCCACCGCGATGGCCTCGCCCACGGTCGCCGGGTCCATGTTGTCGAACAGCACGGCGTCGGCTCCGGCCGTGGCCGCCTCGGCCACCTGCTCGAGCGTGTCGCACTCGATTTCGACCAGCCGCCCCGGCCAGCGCTCGCGCGCGCCGTGCACGGCGTCGGTGATCGTCGTGCCGGCCAAGTGATTGTCCTTGACCAAGACCGCGTCGGAGAGCCCGGCTCGGTGGCTCGTGCCTCCCCCGGCGCGCACCGCGGCCTTTTCGAGCACACGCAGACCAGGCGTGGTCTTGCGCGTGTCGAGGATCTGGACGGTCGGGTTCCGTGCGTGGGCGGCGGCAACGAAGCGTGCCGTGAGGGTGGCCACGCCCGAGAGGCGGCCGAGGAAATTGAGCGCCGTCCGCTCGGCGGTGAGGATGGGTCGCAGCGGCCCCCTCACCTCCATGAGCGTGTCGCCGGGTTGCACTGCGTCGCCGTCGGTGGCGCGCCACTCGAGCGACAGCTCCGGCCCGACTCGCGTGAAGGCCTCAGTGGCGCAGTCCCGCCCCGCCAACACCCCGGCACGCCGGGCGCGCAACGCGCAGTGCGCGGCGACGGCCTCGGGCACGAGTGCCGCGGTCAGGTCGCCCTCGGGACCGAGGTCCTCCGACAGGGCGCGGCGCGACCGCCTCGCGCACAGCCTGCGCGTACTGCGGGTCCGGTTCGCCTCCGCTCACGCGACGTCCCCACTCACGCGACGCCTCGGGCCAGGGACAGGCCCTGCGGCGCGCCGTGGACGAGACGGCGTCGCCAAGTCGGGTCAGTGTCGGGATATTCGAGCCGCGCGTGCGCGCCCCTGCTCTCGGTACGAGTCAGAGCGGAGACCAAGAGTGCATCGGCCACCTGGAGCAGATTGGCCAGCTCCCCGGCACCGGCAGACCCGGCGCGCGGGCCGAGCACCGTCGCGATCTCCTCGACCACGGCCCGCGCGCCCGCGAGTGACTCAGCACTGCGCACGACCCCGGCCCCGCGCGTCATGGCACGCTGCAGCGTGTCGCGCACCTTGGGCACGTCCACCCCAGGCTGTGCGTGCCGACCGAACGGCGGTGCGGCGGCCCGGCGGGCGAGCACGCTGACACCGATGCCACCGAGCGGCACGTCGCCGAGCACGGCACGCAGCGCGCCGCTTGGCTCAGGCCCTTGGATCCCCGCAGCAATGCGCTCGGCCAGGCGGGCGCCGAAGACCATGCCCTCGAGCAGCGAGTTCGAGGCGAGCCGGTTGGCGCCGTGCACACCCGTGCAGGCCACCTCGCCGACGGCCCAGAGCCCGGGCAGCGCGGTGGCACCCCACAGGTCGGTGACCGCGCCACCGGAGAGGTGGTGCGCGGCCGGCGCGATCGGGAGCCAGTCGCGTTCGGGGTCGAGCCCGATGGAGGCCAGCGAGGCGGCGATCGTCGGAAAGCGGGTCGAGAAGCGCTCGAGCCCGGTGGCGTCGAGCCAGAGATGGTCCACGCCCTGGGCGGCCATGGTGGCCGCCATGGCGCGACTGACCACGTCGCGTGGTGCCAGCTCGTCGACGAAACGCTCGCCGTCTCGGTCGCGCAGCAGCGCGCCGTGGCCGCGCAGTGCCTCGGAGAGCAATGGGCGGGGCATGGCGGGGTGATGCAACGCCGTCGGGTGGAACTGGACGAACTCGACGTCGGCCACCGGCACCCCGGCGCGCAGGGCCATGGCCACCCCGTCGCCCGTCGACTCGGGCGGATTGGTCGTCACCGAGAAGAGCTGGCCCGCGCCGCCGGTCGCCAGCACGACGTGATCAGCCCGTATCGCCACCGCCGCGCTGTCTCTGTGGGTGCCCGTTCCGTCGCCGGTGCCCGGGGGTAGCGCACGCACGCCCACACAGCGGCCGCCTTCGACGAGTAACTCGAGCGCGAACCAGCCTTCGAGCACGGCACTGGCCGAGCGGTAGGTGGCGTCGACGAGCGCGCGCTCCACCTCGGCCCCGGTCGCAGCGCCCCCGGCGTGCACGACGCGCGGCGCGGAGTGGCCGCCTTCCCGGGCGAGCGAGAGCGACCCCGTCGCCTCGCGGTCGAACTCCGCGCCCAGTGCGATGAGCTCCTGCACGCGCCCGGGACCCTCGTCGACCAGGATGCGCACGGCCTCCTCGTCACAGAGGCCCGCGCCGGCGGCCAGCGTGTCGGCGAGGTGCAGGTCCGTCGAGTCCTCGTCTCCTCCGAGTACGGCAGCCACGCCGCCCTGCGCCCAACGGGTGGCCGACTGCGACAGCGCACCCTTGGTCAGGACGCCCAGGGCGAGACCCGGTCCGCCCGCCGCGACGGGTCCGGCGAGCCGGACCGCGGCGGACAGCCCGGCGACACCGCTGCCCAGGACCAGGACGTCGAAGGGTCCCGGCCGGGCGGCGTCGCTCACGCCGGTTCGGTCAGGGTCAGCTCGGCATCGAGCCGGGCCGACGCCTCGTCGATGACGCGGTTGCGCCCGTCGACGTGGACCACGCGCGGCACGTAGCCCTCGAGCTCGGCGCGCTCGTAGTCGGCGTAGGTGATGATGATGACCTTGTCTCCCGGCGACACCAGCCGCGCCGCCGCGCCGTTCAGGCAGATCTGGCCCCGCCCGCCCTCAATGGCATAGGTCTCGAAGCGCGCGCCGTTGTCGATGTCGAGGACGGCGACCTGCTCGTAGGGGAGGATGTCGGCCAGCGCCATCAGCTCGGTGTCGATGGACACCGAGCCGACGTAGTGCAGGTTGGCGCCGGTGACCGACGGCGCGGTGGATCTTCGACTTCATCATGCGGCGGCGCATCGGTTCACATGATCCTTTCGAGTTGACGGGCGACGGAGGCCGCGCCGTATGCAGATGGTGCGGGTTGCGATCCTGAGGGTTGCGATGGTGCGCGGGGCGTCCTCGGCGTCTTCACGGGCAGCGCTGTTGTCGATGAGGCGGACCGGGCCGACCTGCGCCGCGATGAGGAGGCGAACGGCGGACACCTCCGCCATGGTGCCGACTTCGGCCAGTGTGTCGGCGTCGACCGCGACGGCGTAGTCGAGCACGACCAGCGGCTCGGCCGCCACGACCGTGCGCATTGCATCGGCCACCGCGACGCCCGAAGGCTCCCCCGTCGCGACCGCGCGACGCCCGGCTGCGAGCGCCCGGGCCAGCACGGTGGCCGCGGCGCGCTCGGCTACGGAGAGTCGCACGTTGCGGCTGGACAGGGCCAGCCCGTCGTCCTCGCGCACGATGGGGCATCCGACCAACTCGACCGGCAACGACAATTCCGTTGCCATGGCGCGCACCACGGCCAGCTGTTGGAAGTCCTTCAGACCGAAGTAGGCGCGGCACGGGCCCGCGATGGCGAACAGCTTGGCCACCACGGTGGCCACCCCGTCGAAGTGCCCCGGGCGCGAGGCGCCCTCCCAGGCCTCGCTCACACCGCGCACCGAGATCGTCGCCGCCGGCGGGTCGGGCCAGCTCGGGTACATCTCGGCGACCGGTGGCACGAAGACGACGTCGGCGCCGGCCTGCTTGCACGCCGCGCAGGTCGCTCTCGAGTGTGCGCGGGTAATGGGCGATGTCCTCGGGGTCGCCGAATTGCAACGGGTTGACGAAGATACTGACCGCGACGGTGTCACACTCGGTGCGCGCGCGTGCGATGAGCGAGAAGTGCCCCTCGTGCAGCGCGCCCATGGTCGGCACGAGGCCGACGCAGGCACCGGTGCTACGGGCCGCATCGAGCAGCGCGCGACAGGCGGCGGCGGACTCGACGACATCCACGGCGTGAACTCCCTAGACCCTCGCCGGCTGCGGCGGCAGCGCCGGCAGCGCCGCTAGCGGCGGCACGGGCGACACGGTGACTCGGGTGTCCTCGTCGCCCTGGTCCTGGTCGGTGCGGGCCAGGCGCGTCGCCAGGGCGGCACCGGCCTGGTAGGCGGCGCGCTCGTCCTCGGGGAGCGCGTCGAGGTGCCGGCTGAGCGTGGCCCAGTCGCCCCGGCGCGCCGGGCCGGTCAGCGCAGCGCGTGCGCCCAGCGCCGCCACGTCGTCGACGGCGGCCCGCGTCAGGGGCAAGAAGGACTCGAGGTCGAGCCCGACCCAGTTGGCCACGCGCTCGACCTGGCCGAGCAGGGCGACGACGTGGTTGGCGGCGATGCACGCGGTGGCGTGATAGGCGGCGCGATCCTCGTCGGCCACCTCGACGAGCCGGCCGCCCAGGCACTCGACCATCTCGCGGGCCACCGGGTCGCCCGCTACGGCGAAAGTGACACCCGAGGCGAGGCGCGCCGCCCCGACCTCCCCGTTCGGCAGCGGGACGAGCGGGTGGACGGCGGCGCGGCGCACATGGGGCACCAGTGCATCGAGTCCGAGCGAGCCCGAGAGGTGCACGACGGTGGTGCCGGGCTCGGGGGTGACGGCCGCCGCCACCTCGGCGATGGCGTCGTCGGGCGTCGCGATCACGAGCACGTCGACGCCGCGCGCCGCGTCGGCGATGTCGTCGTCGCGACCGCGGAAGCCGGCGAAGGTCCACCCGCGCGCCGAGAGCGCGGCGGCGAGGGACGTGCCGGCCCGACCGGGCCCGACGATCCGGATGGAGTGCATTTCGACCTCCTTCGGCGTTCCAGCCCCTGGCGGGTGCCGTTCGCCTACAGACGATGCGAAAACGTCACACCAAGACTACCCGCAGCGGCTGACCTCGCCACCAGACGCCCTGAGCTGTTCGGACGTCACCAGATCGGGGGCCAGGTCGGCGAGGGGCTGCAGCACGAAGCGCCGCTCCCACATCCGCGGGTGAGGAACCGTCAGATCCGGCTCGTCGACCGTGCACCCCTCCACCCAGAGCACGTCGGCGTCGAGGGTGCGCGGGCCCCAGCGTTCGGCCCGCGCCCGCTGCGCCGCCTCCTCGACGGCACGGCATCGTTCGAGCAGGCGCCGCGGTGAGTCGGCGGTGGCCAGTTCGACCACCACGTTGAGGTAGGGACCCTGCCCCTCCGGCCCGCCCACCGGCTCGGTCTCATAGAGGGGCGAGACGGCGACGACGTCGCC
Organism: uncultured Acidimicrobiaceae bacterium; assembly: GCA_963725895.1. Classification (GTDB taxonomy): domain Bacteria; phylum Actinomycetota; class Acidimicrobiia; order Acidimicrobiales; family RAAP-2; genus Bog-473. The sequence continues at coordinate 2,561,768 of CAVSAJ010000001.1, forward strand.
CCCGGCGTCCAGGCCCTCCACGCCGGCGCGCAGGTACGCGGCGCGGTCACCGAGGTTGGAGCCCGAGACCGACGAAGGCGCGCCGGACGGCGCCGGGCATCAGCGGGCGCGCCGCACCCGGACCCCGGTCGAGGCCACGTCGAGGGCCAGTGGCGGGCGGAGCTTGCGGACACTGACCTCCACGGCATCGAGCCGCGGGTCGCTGACCAGCAGTGCGCTGGCCAGGCGCCCGGCGAGGGTCTCGAGCAGCTTGTAGGACCGGCCGCTGACCACCTCTGCCGCGGCGTGGGCCAGCGCGCCGTAGTCCACCGTGTCGGCCAGGTCGTCGCTCTCCTGGGCGGCGGACATGTCCAGCCAGGCCACCACGTCGACGGAGAAGGGCTGGGCCCGCGCCTGCTCCTCGGGCAGGACGCCGTGCAGCCCGGTCACCCGCAGGTCAAGGATCTCGATGCGGTCGCTCACTGCACGCCGCCGCGCGACGGCATGCCCTCCAGCTCCGAGAGCAGCTCACGTCCGGGCTCCCCCATGGCGTGCCCCACCACGTGCTCGATGAGGGCAACTGCCTGGGGGAGGTTGTTGATGCGCTCGGACCAGACGAGATACCCGGCCAGCACTCCCATGACCCGGTCGCCGAGCTCGTCTTGGTGCACGAGGATGCGCAGGCCGGCGCGCAGGGATTCGTCGATGTCCCCGTAGCAGGCGGCGAGCACCGGACGAGGATCGCCCGAGCGCTCGAGCGGGTAGTGGGCCCAGGCCAGGCCCTCGTCGTCATAGGCCGCGAGGTTGTGGGGTGAGGGCAACAGCGAGATGATCCGCCCGAAACCTTGGACGCGGAGCCAGATGATCTCTTCCTGGCGCCGCACCCGGCGATGGTTCACCGAGAAACCACCGGGCCGTTCGCTGGCGGCCAGATGCTCCTTGATCACCCAGGTGAAGTTGCGGGGTGGGATGCCCGCCGCCCACTTGCCCTTCATGCGGCAGGACCATACAGCCGGGCCACCGCCAGCGCGCCCCTCACCTCGTGGGCGCGCACCATCCCGGCTCCGGCCACCAGGGCTGCAGCCGCCGTGGCCAGCGAACCCTCCTCCCGCTCGGCCACCGGGGCCACCGGGCCCGCGCCCGGGCCCGCTGCCAGGACACCGAGGAAACGCTTCCGGCTCGTGCCCACGACCACGCCGGCGCATCCCTCCTCCCTTGCCGCCTCCACCAGCTCTGGGAGGTGGTGGAGCAGGGACAGGTTGTGCGCCGTCGTCTTGCCGAAGCCGATGCCAGGGTCGACCCAGACCTCCGCCACGCCGGCATGGAGGGCCCGCCGGGCCCGCTCGAGCACGAACGCGTGCACCTCGGCGACGACGTCGGCGTAGTGGGGGTCCTCCTGCATGGTGCCGGGGTGGCCCTGCATGTGCATGGCCACCCAGCCCGCCCCCGTGCGGGCCGCCACGTCCCACAGCGAAGCGGAGATGTCGTTGATCAGGTTGGCGCCGGCGGCCGCCGCCGCCATGGCCACCTCGGGCTTGAGCGTGTCCACCGAGATCCGGGCCCCTCCGGCAGCGGCGGGTCCCGCCAGGGCCTCCACGACGGGCACGACGCGGGCCAACTCCTCGTCCGCCGGCACCGGCTCGGCGCCCGGGCGCGACGACTCCCCGCCGACGTCGAGGACGTCGGCACCCTCGGCGAGGAGGTCACGTCCGTGCGCCACGGCGGCGTCGAAGCTGGCGTAGAGGCCCCCGTCGGAGAACGAGTCGGGCGTGACGTTGAGCACGCCCATGACGAGCGGGCGACCGGGGCCGGCCTGGCCGGCGTCCATCGGCCTCAGTGGCCCCTGATGAACTGCATGGCTTCGGCCCGGGTGGCGACATCGGAGCGGAACAAACCGCGCACCGACGAGGTCACCGTGACAGTGCCCGGCTTCTTCACGCCTCGCATCGACATGCAGAGATGTTCCGCCTCGATCACCACCAACACCCCGCGCGGCGAGAGCACCTCGGCGATCGCATCGGCGATCTGCGTGGTCATTCGCTCTTGGACCTGCAGGCGCCGCGCGTACCCGTCGACGAGCCGCGCCAGCTTGGACAGACCGGTGATGCGGCCGTCCTCGGCCGGGATATAGGCGACGTGGGCTTTGCCGAGGAACGGCACGAGGTGGTGCTCGCACAAGGACGCGAAGGGGATGTCGCGCACCATCACCATCTCGTCGTGTTCCGCAGCAAAGGTGACCTCGAGGTGCCGGGCCGGGTCGTCGTGGAGGCCCGAGAACAGCTCCTCGTACATGGCGGCCACGCGCGTCGGCGTCGCGACCAGCCCGTCGCGCCCGGGTCCTCCCCGATTGCGCTCAGCAACTCGGCCACGGCCGCCTTGACCCGCTCGACGTCGACGCTCACTGTTCGGTGCCCTTGTAATGATGCACACCGCGCAGGTTGCGGTAGCGCTCGGCGATATCGAGGCCATAGCCCACGACGAACTCCGGAGGGATGGTGAAGCCGATGTAGCGCAGGTCGAGGTCGACCCGCTGCTCGCCCTCTTTCACCAACAGTGCGCACACCTCCAGGCTCTTGGGCTGGCGCGCCGCCAGATAGCGACGCAGGTAGTTGAGCGTCAGGCCGCTGTCGATGATGTCCTCCACCACGAGGACGTGTCGGCCGTCGAGCTCGGAATCGAGGTCCTTGACGATGCGCACCACGCCGGAGGTCTTGGTGGCACTCCCGTATGAGGAGACGGCCATGAAGTCGACGTCGACAGGCAGCGCGATGGAGCGGCAGAGGTCGCTCATGAACAGCATGGCGCCCTTCAGCACCGCCACCAGGAGGGGCGGCTCGTCGGCGTAGTCGGCGGTGATCTCGGCCCCGAGCTCGGCCACCCGTGCCGCCAGGCGTCCGGCATCGACCAGCACCGGCCCCACGTCCGCCTCCGCCCAGCTCGGGACGCCCGCTCCGTCCTCGTCGGGGGTCACCGGCGTGACACTACCGGAGCCGCGCGGCTCCACCCGGAGGCGTCCACCGCTGCGGCGGAGACGGCTGCCCCCGCTGAGCTCGGTCCCGACCGCGGCGCCCGAGGCCACGGCGAGTGCGCGCTCCACTTCGGCCAGCGAGGGCGGGTGCTCCCCGCCGGCCTGCTCGCGCAGCCACCGGCGCAGGGCCCGGCGCGCCAGGGGGCGGCTCGCCTTCGCCAGCGCGCGGGCGTCGGTGGGCTCGGGCAGCGCGTCGAAGGCCAGGGAGTCGAGCAGCGCCACCTCGTCGCGCAGCACGCCGGCCTGGCGGGCCAAGAGCGGAACAGGATCGCGCCCGGCGACCTCGCGCGCACAGAGGCAGCAACTCGTGGCGCACCCGGTTGCGCACGTAGGCGGGGTCCTGGTTGCTGGCGTCGCACACCGGGACGAGCCCGGCGACCGCGCACAGCGCGTGCGTCTCGCGGCGGCGCAGGGCAAGAAGAGGGTGGCGCACGCCGGGGCGCATGCCCGCCAGGCCGTCGGCGCCGGCACCGCGCAACAGGTTGACCAAGATCGTCTCGGCCTGGTCGTCCATGGTGTGGCCGGTGGCCGTGCCGGGCGGCAGGACGCCAAAGCGTGCGGCGCGCGCACGCGCCTCGAGGTTCGGGCCCGCTGCCACCGTGGCGCGCCGGCGCTCGACACCGGCTCCGAACCGTGCCGCTGCCGCGGCGACGACGTCGGCCTCTTGGGCCGAGCCAGGACGGAGACCGTGGTCCACGTGGATGGCGGTGACGTCGCAGCCTGCCGCGCGACGCGAGAACCAGGAGGGCGAGGGAGTCGGGACCTCCCGATACGGCGCAGGCCAACGGCGCGCCCTGCGGAGGGAAGGTGCAGCGGGTCAGCAGCTCGTCAACCAGCGCGGCACACCGTTGCGTCGGGTCTGACACGCCTGTAAGGGTGAGCTGGTCGCCGTGATCGGACTGGTCAGAGGCGGCCGGCGCGGCCTCAGCCACCGGCTCGGGCGACCCACAAGGTTGGGTCGCGGATCTCCTCCAGGCTGGGGAGCCACTCGGGCCCCTCCCACACCCGAGCGAGCAACGTCGCACCGCCGGCCGACTCGACCGCCTCCACGAAGGATTCGCCCTCGGCGTACTGGCGCATCTTGGCGTCGAGCCCGAGGAGCTTGGAGATCAGCTTGGTCAGCCCGCGAGCCTGGGTCCGGCGCTCGTGCAACACCTGGGAGAAGTGGGCGGCGCCCGGCACCTCGCTTGCGCCCGCGCGGTCCATCGTCACGTCGCCGTGGCCCTCGAGCAGGCTCATCATCCCCGTAATCCGCGACAACGCCAGCTTCTGCTCCGGGGTAGCCAGCATGCCCACCACACCCGCGTCACGGGTCGGGTTGCGTCCGGCTCGCAGCTCGGTCGCGGCGCGCCTGAGGACCTCGGCGAAGCCAGAGGGATCGCCCGAGAGGGGTCCGAGCAGCTCGGTCACCAGACCGACGAAGTGGTCCCGCAGCCACGGGACGGCCGTGAACTGGAGGCGGTGCGTCACCTCGTGCAGCGCGAGCCAGAGGCGGAATTGGCTCGGCGCGAAGTCGTACTGCTCCTCGACGGCGACGATGTTCGGCCCGACATAGGAGACGAGGTCCTGGTCCTCTGGCGACGAGTCGTCGATGAGGAGGTCGTATTGCCCGAGAACCCGCGTTGCCATGTAGGCCAGCATCAAGCCGAGCTGGGTACCCGCCACCGCGCGGCCAACGACGAGTGACGGGCCGCCGAGCTTCGCTCCCCGTTTGCGCTGGAGCTCCAGCAGGGCCGGGCTCACGAGGCGCTCGATGGAACGCACGTTGGCGGCGGCCCACCCCGGCCGGTCGGTGACCTTGGCCCGGGCCGAGCCGTGCGCGGAGTGCAGACCCGTGGCCTCGCTCACCAACAGCTCTGCGCGCGCCGTCAGCTCGTCGAACTGCCCTTGTAACGCGGAGGAGCGATAGGACGCCGGCGACGGCTTGAGGATGAGCGCGCCCGAGGCGACGCGCTGAGCCAGGGCCCAGTCGACCATGGCCGGGCCGCTCACCGCGTCATCGGAGACGGCCGGCGTGACGTCAGTGCTTGGCGTCGTGTTGCCGGCTTTCTTCGTCGATGGCGGAGGCCACCCGTTCAATGAGGCTCTGGGGCACCCGGTCCCGGCACCGGTTCGCGATGATCTTGCGCAACTCGGCCTCGAAGTCGGCTGCGCCGCTGCACGGACCGCACCAATCGAGATGGACGCGGATCACCTCGCGCCGTTCCTCGGTCAGCTCACCGTCGAGATAGTGGTACAGCTCGTGCACCGCCTCCTCGCAGTTCACCGACACGCCGAACAGCGCGCCAGCATCTACGGCGCCCGACTGCGTGTCCTTGTTCTCTCCCACGTTTGATCCGCTCATTTCCCTCAACCCCCCGGCACACTGCCGACGAGGCCGCGCGCTTCGGCCACATCGTGCAACGCCTTCTGCAACGCCCTTCTTCCCCGGTGGATCCGGCTCATGACGGTCCCGATCGGCACGTCCGTGATTTCTGAAATCTCCTTGTAGCTGAACCCCTCCACGTCGGCGAGCAGCACGGCCATGCGGAAGGACTCGGGCAGCGACTCGAGCGCCGCCTTCACGTCTTCATCGGTGAAGCGGTCCAGCGCCTCATCCTCGGCGGAACGGCCCGGCTCACTCCCGCCGGCGCCGGCCAGGCGCTTGTAGAGATAGAGATCCTCGACGTCCTCGACATCGGAGGTCTCGGGTCGCCGCTGTGCGGCCCGGTAGGAGTTGATGTAGGTGTTGGTGAGGATGCGATAGAGCCATGCCCGCAGGTTGGTCCCCTCCGTGAAGGAGCCGAAGGACCGGTATGCCTTCAGGTACGTCTCTTGCACGAGGTCCTCGGCGTCTGCCCGGTTCCTCGTCATGCGGAGGGCCGCCGAGTACAGCCCCGGCATGAACTCCATGGCGACGTCGGTGAAGGTCGCCTGATCTGCCATGGACCAACCCTACCCACCCGGGGATATCGTCTCCGCCGTGACCACCGCCCCGGAGGCCCTGGGCGTCGACCTCATGAGCGGCGCGTTCTTCGGACGGGAGCCCCACGACGCCTTCGCCTGGATGCGGGCCAACGCCCCCGTCTACTACGACGAGGCCAACGACCTCTGGGCGGCGGCCAGCTATGCCGCCGTCAAGCAGGCTTCCGTCGACACCGAGTCATTCTCCAGCGCAGGCGGCATCCGGCCCAAGTTTCCCCCGCTGCCGATGATGATCGACTTCGACGCGCCTGAACACGTGCGGCGGAGGCGGCTCGTTTCCGAGGGCTTCACCCCCAAGCGGGTGCGCGCCATGGAGGACAAGCTCCGTACCGTGTGCGACGCCATCATCGACAAGGTGTGCGAGCAGGGCAGCTGCGACTTCGTGAAGGACATCGCCGCGCCTCTCCCGATCATCATGATCGGCGACATGCTCGGCGTGGCGCCGCACGATCGCGACGACCTGCTGCGGTGGTCCGACGACATGTTGAAGGGTCAAGGATCGCCCGACCCCGACGCGATGGTGCGAGCCGCCGATGCCTTCACCGGATATTCCGACTACATCCACCCCGTCCTCGAGGAACGGCGCTCGAGTAGGAACACCGACGATCTGATCGGCGTGCTGTGCCATGCCGAGATCGACGGTGATTCGTTCGACGACGACTCACTGGTGCACGAGTCCCTGCTCATCCTCATCGGCGGGGACGAGACCACCCGCCATGTCATCAGTGGCGGCGTCGAGGAGCTCCTGGCCCATCCCGACCAGGTGGCACAGCTCGCAGCCGATCCCGCTGCCTTGATGCCGGGCGCGGTCGAGGAGATGCTGCGCTGGGTTTCGCCGATCAAGAACATGGCGCGGACGGCGACGCGCGATGTCGAACTGGAGGGCGCGCAGATCAAAGAGGGGCAGGAGCTCTTGCTGCTCTACCCCTCGGCGAACCGGGACGAGTCCGTCTTCGAGAAGCCTGACACCTTCGACATCACACGGAGCCCCAACCCACACATGGCCTTCGGCTTCGGCGCCCACTTCTGCCTGGGCAACCAGCTCGCCCGCTTGGAGCTGCGCGTGATGGTCGAGCGAGTACTGGCCCGCATGCCCGACCTCCGCCTCGCCGTCGAGCGTGGCGAGTTGGACCGCCGCAAGGCCAACTTCATCTCCGGCATCGAACGGATGCCTGTCGTGTTCACGCCGACGGCGCCGGTCGGCGTCGGTCCCGTCTGATGGCGGAACCGGAGGCCGCCGGCATCGCCGGCTGGTCGATCCTGGTCACCGGGGGTGGCAGCGGCATCGGCCTGGCGACCGCCGAGCGCTTCGCGGCCGAGGGCGCCCATGTCACGATTTGTGGCCGAACCGAGCAGACACTGGCCGACGCGACCGCACGCATCTCCGCGGTGGCTGCGCCGGAGGTGACGGTGCGTTACGTGGTGGCCGACGTCACCGTTGAAGAGCAGGTGACCGTCGCAGTGGCGGCGACGGCGGAAGCAACCGGCCGCATCGATGGCCTGTTCGCCTGCGCCGGCGGGTCCACGCACATCGGGTCCATCCTCACCGCCGACGTCGCGGCCGTGCGCGCCACCGTCGACCTGAACCTTCTGGGCTCGGTCATCTGTGTGAAGCAGGGTGCGTCAGCCATGCAGGCGCAAGGTGGCCCCGGATCCATCGTGCTGATGTCCTCGGGCGCCGGGCGTTTCCCGCACCCGCACCTGTGGGCCTACGGCGTGTCCAAAGCCGGGATCTGCTTCCTCACCGAGACAGCGGCAGAGGAACTAGGGCGGCTGGGCATCCGCGTCAACGCCGTCGCCCCCGGGATCATCGACGACGAATTGATGTCGTTCATCACTGCGGGCGGCTCGCTCCTCGATGACTACCTCGCGCAGATGCCGCTCGGCCACGTCGGCACGGTCGAGGACGTCGCCGCCGCGGTGCGCTACCTCATCGGGCCCGAAGCGTCCTTCGTCACCGGCGAAGTGCTCGGCGTCGACGGCGGGCACCACCTCCGACGGGGCGCCGATTACTCATTGCTCTTCGGAGGATAAGCAGGCTCAGAACGGGTCGTCCCGCCGCACGTCGAGGTTCCGGAAGGTCGGTGGCGCGCTACACAATGTGGCGAGCCGTTCGGCGAGCTTGCTCGTCTCGCGCCGGGCCGAGTTCTCCATGGCTGACTCGTAGGAGGGGAACTCCACGATCTGCACATAGGTATCGGGTTGGTCCCGGTCCTTGGTCTGCAGGCCCCTGGTGGGCGCCCGCCATCCCTCGGACTCCTTCATCCACTCGTCCAGCACGGCGTCGAATTCGTCGATCCGGTTCGTCTGGAACTCGATCAATTGCACGAAGGGCATAGTGCCTCCTTGCCGTCGGGTTGGCCTCGACTCTACGCCGGTTGTCCGCGTCTGACGTGGGGAAATGGCGAGGCCGCCTCCTGGTCTTAGCCGGCCAGACTGAAGAGCCCGGCGTCGATCACGGTGTCCCCGCGCTGGGTCCCCGTGCGGAAGCGGTAGGTGCCCTGGGCGACATCGCCGATGTCCCACACCGAGACCGTGAGGGTGTCGCCCGGCATGGTCGGCTTCGAAAAGCGAGCGCGCATGGCACCGAACCGCGCCGGATCCGAACCACAGACCATGTGGAGCAGCGCACGGCCGGTGAAGCCGTAGGTGCAGAGCCCGTGCAGGATCGGCCGGTCGAAGCCTGCCCGCTTGGCAAAAGCCGGATCCGAGTGCAGTGGGTTGCGGTCGCCGTTCAGACGGTAGAGCAGCGCCTGGTCTGGGCGCGTGGGGTAGGAGACGACTTCGTCGGGCTCGCGGGTCGGCACGGGCTCGGCCGCCAGCGCGCCTTCCTCGTCGCCTTGAGGATTGCGCGGGCCGCCGAAGCCACCCGCGCCGCGGATGAACAAGGAGGTGCGGCCCGAGAAGGCGAGCTCACCGCTCCCGACGTGCCGCGACTCGCTCTCGAGGACGACCAAGCCCGCCGACCCCTTGTCGTAGATGCCGGCGACCTTGCTCACCGTCGAGACACTGCCCGCAGGGGGGATCTCGCCGTGGAGTCGAATGGCCTGTTCGCCGTGCACGAGCATGGCCGGGTCGTACTCTCCTATCGACAGCACGGACCTTCCGCCGCCCTGGCCGATGATCGTCGTGAAGGTGGGGAGGACCCGCTGGGTGATCCCGACCGAATTCTCCGTGGTGAATTCGAGCTCGAAGCCGGTCGGATCGAGCGCGCCGGCCCCGACGCCCAGGGCATAGAGAAGTGCGTCGGTGTGCTCCCAGGAGCGCTCCGCTGGTTCAGAGGTGTTGCCGACTGCATCGGGGTTCAGCGCCATCGCTCTCTCCTCGCTTCGGTGTCTACGTGGTGGCCGCGTCCCGGGCCTCGGTGTCTATATGACAGTTTTTTATGTTACATATTTTTATGTCATACTTGTCAAGTGCACCCGGTGGCCAGTGCCCGTGATGAGATGACGATCGACGAGTTGGCCGTGGCGGCAGGCACGACGACTCGGCGCATCCGCTCCCTCCAGACGCTCGGCCTGCTGCCCCATCCCGCATTGCGGGGTCGCACCGGGATGTACGGGGAGGTCCACCGAGTGCGCCTCGCCGCGGTCCTGCGGCTCCAGGGCCAAGGGTTCTCGCTCGAGTCCGTCGGCGTGCTCCTTCGGGCGCTCGACACGGGCGAGTCACTCGCCGACGTCCTGGGGCTCGCCCAGCCGGTCGCCGGTGGCCAGGCCGGTCCCGTGGCGTCACTGAGGGCCGACTCGGACGCCGACGCCGCCGAGCTGTACGGATTCGCCGAGCTCCTGGGCCATGTCGGGTCTCGACCGGCCCGGGAGGTGGCCGGTCCCCCGTTGCTCTCGGTCGTGCCAACCACGGTCTGGGACGAGAACGAAGCGTCCTAGCGTCCGGTCCACCGACGACCGGGGCGGCGGCGGGAGGCTCTCGTCGCCCGTATACGTATCCTTCGGAAACTCCGGTGGGCCCACCGAACGATATCAACATATTTTTCGTGAATTGAGCCGTTGCCGGCGCCGACACGGCCGGTCGATAGCGTCGGACGTCGATGTCGGAGGGACCTACTGCTCCACTGCTGCACTGGGACGACGCGGAGACCCTCGGTGTCGCGGTGGCAGTGACCACCCGGCACGGCGGGGTGTCCGAGCCCCCCTACGACACACTCAATCTCGGCCTGCACGTCGGAGATCGGCCCGCAGACGTGTCAGCCAACCGTGCCCGCGCCGTCTCCGCCTTCGGCGCCAGTCTCGAGACCGCCGTCTTCGCCCACCAGGTGCACGGCGCGGGGGTCACTGTCGTCGGCCGTGACGAAGCCGGGCGGGGCGCCGCCAGCGATGCGGATGCCATCCCCGCCACCGACGCGCTCGTGACCACGGCACCCGGCGTGACGCTCGTCATCCTGGTCGCCGACTGCGTGCCACTCGCCTTGATCGATCCCGTCGGAGGTGTCCTGGCCACCGTCCACGCGGGGTGGCGGGGCACGGCGGCCGGGGTGGCCGGAGCGGCCCTCGATGCGATGCGGACACTCGGCGCGCGGCCCGAGCGCGTCCGGGCTTTCCTCGGGCCGGCGGTCGCGCCCGATCGATATCAGGTCTCCGACGAGGTGCAGCGCTCGCTCGCTGTTGCCGTGGGACCCGCGGGGCTCGACGGAGATGTGGCCCGCGCCGACGGGCCCGGGCACTGGCTGGTCGACCTCATCGCCGCCAACCGGCAGCAACTCCGGACAGCGGGGCTGCGCGACGAGCACATCGCCGCCTGCCCACGAACGACATCCGACCGCGACCTCTTCAGCGACCGGAGGGAGCGGCCCTGCGGACGGTTCGCACTGCTTGCGCGCCTGATCGGTTGACCGGGGAGGGCCTGACCGTTGGCGGACGGGACGGCCCGTAGCATGGGTGCGCCCCCGAGCGGGCAGACCCCCTCATCTGCGATGGCTCCCGACGACCTGTTCCGCTACGACGGCTACGTCATCGACCCCGCACGGCACTCGGTCGTGTGCCACTACGCCACGACCCAGCACACGTTCACAGAGCGATTCACTTTCGAATGTGGCGGTGACTGGACCGATCCCGCCGTGCAGGCCGCCGTTCGCCTCCTCTACCTCGTGGCCGGGGTGTCCTATTACAAGACGACGGCCGCGCCCGTCATCGATCTCGGTTCTCTCGCCACCAGCTCACTCGAGCGCTCCTTCCTGACCGACTACTACCTGAACGGTCTGGCTGAGTTCGCCTACCGCAACGGCATCGACCTGTCGGGCGTGCAGGTCAGTGGTCCCGACCGTTCGGATCCTCCGTCAACGGGGTACGTGCCCACACGGGTCAGCCCCCTCATTCCCTTCGGCGGCGGCATCGACTCAATCGTCACCGTCGATGCGCTGTCGCACGACCATCCAGATGCCGCCCTCTGCGTGGTCCACCCGGCCCACGACCGCTTCGCTGCCATCGAGGACGCGGCGCGCGTCACCGGTCTGCCGGTCCGACACGTCGAACGCGAGATCGACCCCCTCGTGCGACGCTCGGCCGAACTCGGATTCTTGAACGGCCACGTGCCCGTGACGGCCATCATCACCGCCGTCGCGGTCGTCGGCGCCGTCTTGGAAGGCCGTGATGCGGTCGTGCTCTCCAACGAATGGTCTGCCTCGGTGCCGACGCTCGTGACCGAGGGCCGCTCGGTGAACCACCAGTGGTCGAAGAGCGAGGAATTCGAGCGTGCCTTCGCCCGTGTGGTGCAGGCCAGCCTCGGTGAGCGGGCTTGCGGTGTTCTCCTATCTCCGGCCCCGCAGCGAGCTCTGGGTCTCGGCGCAGCTTTGCCGGTCTGGCTGCGTACCACCCGGCGTTTCGTAGCTGCAACCGGGCCTTCAGCCAGGATCCAGCCGAGCGGCTCGACCACTGGTGCGGGCGCTGTGAGAAGTGCTGCTTTATCGATCTGGTCCTCGCACCCTTCATGGACCGCGGCGATCTGTCAGCCGTGTTCGACGGCCGCGAGCCCCTGGACAACCCGGCCAACGAGGAACGCTTCCGCACGTTGCTCGCCCTCGGTGACGGAGCCAAGCCGTTCGAGTGCGTCGGCGACGTCGACGAATCCCGCGCTGCCCTCCTCGTGGCCGCACGACGGGCCGACCGATCCGAGACCGCCCTGCTGCAGCGACTGCGCGAGGAGGTCTCCTCGGTCACGCGGACAACCGCAACCGCAATCGAGGAGGAACCCGATACCGACGTCGCCGTATTACTCGAGCCCAGGGGCGCCCACCGCATCCCTGACCGCTATGCGCCAGCCGATCTCCTGGTCCGCGCTCGCTGACGCGTCGGTCGGCGTCTGGGGCCTCGGCGTCGAGGGCCGGGCAAGCGACCGCCGCTTGCGAGCCATGGGTGTGTCACCCGTCCTGGTCGACGACACGCCGACCGCCCCGCAACACGACGGCATACCGCTTCTCGCAACCGCCTCCGGAGGTCTCGACGCACTGGCGCGTTGCGAGGTCGTCGTCAAGAGCCCGGGTATCAGCCGATACAGGCCTGAGGTGTCACGGCTCGAAGGGGCCGGGGTGGCCGTGTGTGGAGGCCTGGGTCTCTTCATGGAGGAGGCGGACCCCAGCCGGGTCGTGTGCATCACCGGGACAAAGGGCAAGAGCACCACGACGGCCCTGGCCGTGCACCTGCTCACCGCCCTCGGCTATCGGGCTCGGGCTGGGGGCAACATCGGGCACCCGCCGTGGGACCCCAGCCCCCATCGAGACGCCAACGCCGAGCCCGAGCCGGACTACTGGATCATCGAAACCTCGAGCTTTCAAGTGCCGGACCTGGACCACGGGCCGCATGTCGTCGCCGTCACCTCTCTCTCGCCGGATCACCTCGACTGGCACGGGACGGTCGCCCGTTACTACGAGGACAAGCTGTCGTTGTGCACCAAGCCTGGCGTCACGCTGGCTCTGGCCGCCGGAGGTGACGCGGAGCTACGGGCGCAGACATCGCTCCTCGGGCCACACCTGCAGTGGGTCGACGCCGACGAGGTACAGCACGACACGTCCTGGTCCGCGTCGCTCGGGCTGCCCGGTCCGCACAACGCACGCAACGCCTCCATGGCGCGGGCCGCGCTGAGGGGGCTCGGCATCGAAGAGGCCGACGACGTGGAGCGACTGGCGGAAGCCGCCGCCGGCTTCCGCGGGTTGCCCAGCCGCTGCCGCTCCCTGGGACGGGTCGGGTCGGTCGAGTTCGTCGACGACAGCCTCTCGACGAACGTGCTGCCGACGCAGGCCGCGTTGGAGGCCTATGACGGGCTGCCAGTGGCGCTGCTGGTGGGGGGGCACGACCGCGGCGTCGACTACTCGCCGCTCGGAACGAGCCTGGCTGCGCGTCGCGCGCCCACGGTCGTCATCACCATGCCCGACAACGGTCCGCGCATCGGCGCCGCGGTGCGCGGGACAACTGCAGGCCGCGTCGAAATCATCGACGCGGGCAACCTCGAAGCGGCGGTCGAGACCGCGTTCACGTGGGCCCGCGCCTTCGACGGCACCGGCGCCGTCGTGCTGCTCTCGCCCGCCGCACCGAGCTTCGGACACTTTGCCGACTTCCGCGCCCGAGCTGCCGCATTCGCCGAGGCCGCCGCGCGTTGCGGAAGCCTCACCTAGAGTCAGGGATCAGCAATTGGCGCCTGCGGGTGCCATCTCCTCTCGCTCGCTCAGGAAGAGCCACCACGAGTCGGCCGACACGATTGCAGCAGCTTGCACGACATCGGGGTCGGCCCCCAGCTCGGTCAGGGCCTCCATCGACCAGCCGGCGTGGTCGATCTCCTGGGTGCGATGAACGTCCCAGAAACGGGTGCCGTCCTCGTCGAACCCGTAATGGCGGCTGAGTCCGTCTGCCTTGGAGCCGGCGATGTCAGCCGCCTGGATCTCGTAGGCGGCGACCATTGCCAGTGCGGCCGCGGGGTCGTGCGCCGCCGTCGTCCGGACCACGGCCAGCAGCGCCGCCGTCGATGGGGTGGCGCGGGCCTCGGGCTGCGCGCCGGCCGCGAGCGCGAACGACTCAAAGAGCTCTGCATGTGGTTCGGGGGTCCCGAGTTCGTCGGCGAGGTTCGCCTCCACGAGCTCGCGCGCCCGCCCCTCTGGCAATGCCGCTGCAATCGCCGACAACGTGACCGGGAGCTCGCGCTCAATGTGCCGATACTGCTCCGCGTACGCCGCAAGCTCGCCCTCAGAGAGGGTCCCAGCTTCCCAGCGCCGATAGAAAGGGTGCGTTAGCAAATGACGCCCGACAATCGCCTCCGCCAGCACCTCATGAATCCGTTGAGTGTGCATTGCGGCACCTTATCCCTTGCCGCGGGGTCACCACCGAAGGAGGCTGTGACCTCCGGCAGGGCACAATCTGGGCGTGCTCAGCCTGGTCTGCTTCCTTGTAGGTGGGCTGCTGGGCTGGGGCGCAGCACACGGCGGGGTGCAGGTGCGACGTATCTGGCCCGTCGTTCTCCGCGCCCAGATCCTGGTCACGTCCGCGACATTGTCGTTCGCGGCGGCGTGGCGGCTCACCTCGGTCCGCGAGCTGATCGGGCCACTCGCCCTCGCCGCTGGACTTTGGCTGATGCTGGGCGCGTCACAACTCACCCGCGGGCCGCGCAGCGCCGGAGACGGTGCCTTGGAAGCCTGGGCGGTCAGCCCCAACAGCGGATTCTGGGTCGTGCCGGCGGCTGCGGCCTTCTCCGGGTCGACCGGGGCGATGATCGCCGTCCTGGCCAACGTCATCACCTCGGCCTGGGGGGCGGCGTGCGTCCACCTGATGCGCCGCGACGCCCCGATTCGCCAGCGTCGGTCCACGACCTGGGTGGACCAATCTCCGATCCTGGCCTCGCTGCTCGGACTCCTGCTCCACCTCGCCGGCTCCGCACCAGGCTGGACCGCCAACGTCTTGACTTTGGCCGGTCCTTTGCTCGCCTTCTCGGGCGCCGCCCTGTTCACGGGTTCGGTGATCCACCCGCACAACCTTGCCGTCCCCCACACCGAGCACGCGCTGCGGCGCTGGACCTGGCTCACCGCACTGCGAGTCGCCTACTACCTCGTCGTGGCGGTGGTCGCCGGCATCGCCTCCTCGACACCCCTCGCCGTCGTGGCGGTCCTCAGCGGCCTGAGCGCGCCGTCGTTCCAGCCGATCCAACTCGCGGTGCTCTACGGCTACCGCTCGGAGGTGGTCGTGGCGGCCGTCCGATGGGGCTGGCTGCTCGCGCCGCTCGGACTCGGGATCGCCGTCGTGGTGCGCTGAGGGATCAGGCTGGATCAGGTGAAGCGAGGCGGGCGCTTCTCTTGAAAGGCCGCGATGCCTTCCGCGTAGTCCTCCCCTGAGTACACGTCGTGACGCAACTGGTTGATCCACTGGGAGTCCTGGGCCGAGAGGGCGACCGCACGGACGAATGTCGTCGCCTGCAACTTGTAGGCGCGGATGGCGTCACCCGAGCGGCTCCGTACCGTGCGCGCCAGCTCGTAGGCACAGGACTCGAGCTGGTCGGGACGGACGAGGCGGTTCATGATCCCTACGGCGTAGGCGCGCTCGGCGGTGATCAGGTCGGCCGTCATGATCAGCTCGTTCACGATGTTGAGCGGGAGGCGAGCCAAGAAGTACTGGATTCCCGATGCCGAATAGGGCAGCCCCAAACGAGCGGGCGTCACTGCGAAGGCAGCCGTGTGGTCGCCAACAACCATGTCGCAATTGAGCACCAGGTCACAGGCCCCACCCCAGACCGTCCCGTGCACCATGGCGATGACCGCTCCGGGATAGCCCCGCACGGCGCGCAGCAGCTCCTCGAGGGGGTCCGCAAAGGGAAGCGGATCGACGCCCCGCACGGGCAGTTCGTTGATGTCGTGGCCGGCCGACCACACCGTCGTCGGTTCCGGGGTGCGGATCACTATCGCGCGCACGCCAGCCGCCTCGAAGGCGTCAAACGCACGCAACATCTCGCCGACCGTCGCCGAACCCAACGCGTTCCGCTTCGAAACATTGTCGAGAGCTAGCGTCGCGACCTTGTCGTCGATGGTCGTCTGGATCGTGAGGCTCATCTGACGCCACGGGGCCTCTCGCCTGGTCCGGCCGCGCCAAGGCGAGACCGCGGAGGCATCGAACCATGGTAGCGGTCGCGGCGAAATCCGCCGTAGGCGGCCGGTCAGCGATGCCTGAGGACCTTGTCCAATTGGGCGACCGTGAGCGCTGGTTGGCCCACGGGCACGTGACCGGGTCGGAGGCTGTCGAGGACCAGCTCTAAGAAACGAAGTGAGGGCTTTGAAGACTTGGCGTCGCACACGTCCGCGATCGAGCGCACCGAAATGAGCACCACCACCAGGTCAGTCACCGTGACGTCGGGACGCACGGTTCCAGCCCGTTGGCTGCGCGAGAGGATTTCCTCGAGCAGTGGCGCGATCTTGTCGAGCCCGGGGCGGGTCGACCGCCACGGAGGCGCCGAAATCGTTGCCCGCCAGCAACTCGGGACGGCGATGCAGCGCCTCACGAACTCGAACACGGCCTCCTCGGGCGCCACCTCGGCGAGCACCTCTTGGGCGATCTGGACGTTGTGCTCCCTGGCCGCCTTTACCACCGCGTTGAGCAGGTCGGCCTTGTTCGGAAAGCGCCGATAGAGAGTCCCAACCCCGACCTCGGCCCTCGCGGCGATCGACTCCATTGAGGCCTCGAACCCTTCCTCGGCAAAGACGTCACGTGCGGCGAGGAGGATTCTGCCGAGGTTGACCTCCGCGTCTCGCCGCAGCGGGCGCGACTCACCGGTGCCGGAGGCGCTCGGGACACTCCCGCCGCGCCGTCACGCCGACTCCTCGGGGACGAACGCGATGGCACCGACCACCACCTCTGCCTCCGCAGTGAGCGCCGGATGGGATTCGACCGACAGGACGGATGCGCCCTCGCGGCGCGGAATTGTGAGCGCTGCCGCCGCTGCAATGATCATGGCGATGCCGCTGGCAGCGAACGCCAGGACGTAGCCGGACTCCTTGGGGTAGCCGTTCGGGAGCATCTGGCCGATGACAAGACTCGTGGCAACACCGCTTCCGAGCGCGGCGCCGATATTCCGGATGTTGGTGTTCATCCCTGTCGCCACGCCTGTCTGCTCAACCGGTACCGCGTCGATGATCAGGTTGGCCATCGACGCGTACCCGAGTGCCACTCCGACGCCGAGGAGCCCGGCGGCGGTGTAGACGGTCCACGGCTCACCGTGCGTAAGGGTGAGCAAGAGGTAGCACGACGCGGAGAACAGCGAGCCGGCGATGAGCACGGCCTTGGATCCCACCCCCCGCGCGAGGCGGCCGGTCAGCGGCGCGATGACGACCATCGCGGTCGCGAACGGGAGGAGATACAGGCCCGATTGCGCGACAGATGCGCCGAATCCGTAGCCGGCCGAACGGGGCGTCTGTGCGAATTGGGGGACCGTGATGAACATCGCGAACATGCCAAAGCCGAACAGCAGCGCGGCGAGATTCGTACTCCACACGGCTGGGATGCGCATCATGCGCATGTCGACCAGCGGGGACTGGGAGCGCGATTCCGACCAGATCCACAGTCCGAGCAGGACCGCCGTGGCCGCAAAGAGCATCAGCACGGTGGTGCTGTGCCAGCCCCAGGTCGGCCCGTAGGACACGGCGAGCAACCCGGTGACGAGCCAGCCCGACATGAGCAGCGCGCCGAACCAGTTGATACGTCCGCCCGCCCGTACAGGCGACTCGGGGACGAAGACAAACGTTGCCACGGTTGCGCCCACCGCCATCACCAAGGGCAACCAGAACAACCAATGGTACGACAGGTGCTCCAGGATCGGGCCGGCCAACAAGATGCCGGCGCCGACGCCCAGTCCCAGGATGGCAGACAACACCCCGATCGCACCGGCGACACGCGAGGGAGGGAACTCGTCGCGGATGATGCCGAAAGCGAGGGGAAAGACGGCGCCGGCCGCGCCCTGGATGACGCGACCGAGGATCATGACCGTCAACGTGGTGGCCAACGCGCTGACGAGCGTGCCGAGGCTCAGCGCCACCAGCACGATCACCATCATCCTCTTTTTGCCGGTCGCGTCACCGAGGCGCCCGAGGATGGGAGTCGCGATGGCCGCGCTGAGCAAATACGCGGTGAGCAACCAGCTCGCACTGTCCTCGGAGGTGTGCAAGGTGTGCTCGAGCTGGGGAATGGCCGGAATGATCAGCGACTGCAGCAGGCTGAACGCGAGCGCGGCCGTCGCCAGGACGACGAAGGTGACGCCTGAGCGGGTGCGCGAGTTCGCCATGTGGTCCGTCCCCCCAGAGCCGGAACCCCGAGTTCCGGTTAGGCTAACAAAAGCGGAACCACCGGTTCCTGATCGCTGGAGCCGGGGAGAGCACAGCAAGACGAGAGAGGGACTGCTTCGCGCATGACCCGAGTGGTGGACACGCACCTGGCCGCCAACGAGCGGCACAAGTGGATCGCGCTTTTCATCACGACGCTCGGCATGCTGATGGCAACCATCGACTCCTCCATCGTCCTCATCGCCCTGCCCGCCATCTTCCGGGGGATCCACCTCGACCCCCTCCTGCCGTCGAACACCTTCTTCTTGCTGTGGATGATCCTCGGCTTTCTGGTCGTGACCAGCGTGCTGGTGGTGAGCCTGGGACGACTGGGCGACATCTATGGCCGCGTGCGCATGTACAACCTCGGCTTCGCGGTCTTCACCTTCTTCTCGCTGCTGTTGAGCATCACGTGGTTGACCGGCACCGCGGGAGGGATCTGGTTGATCGTGATGCGCATCTTCCAAGGCGTGGGCGCCGCGATGCTGATGGCCAACTCGGCGGCGATCCTCACCGATGCCTTCCCCGTCGACCGCCGCGGGTTCGCGCTGGGTATCAACCAGGCGGCAGCGATCAGCGGGAGCTTCATCGGACTCCTCCTCGGCGGCCTCCTTGCCCCGATCAACTGGCGACTGATCTTCCTGGTCTCAGTGCCGATCGGGCTGTTCGCCACGATCTGGGGCTACTTCGCACTGCACGAGGTCCAGAGCGGGACGCGGGCCCGCATCGACTGGGCCGGCAACGTCACCTTTGCCATCGGCCTCATCCTGGTCATGGTGGGGATCACCTACGGGATCGAGCCCTACGCCGGCCACTCCATGGGGTGGACCAACCCGGTCGTGCTGCTCGAGCTCAGCCTCGGGGTCGTGTTTCTCGTGCTGTTCTGCTTCATCGAGCTCCGGGTGGAAGAGCCGATGTTCCGCCTCCAGCTCTTCAAGATCAGGGCCTTCTCGGCCGGCGTCTTCGCAAGCTTCCTCGGCGCGCTGGGCCGGGGCGGCCTGATGTTCATGCTGATCATCTGGCTCCAGGGCATCTGGCTGCCGCAGCACGGTTACGCCTTCAGCGTGACGCCGCTCTGGGCAGGGATCTTCATCATCCCGCTGACCACCGGCTTCCTGGTGGCCGGACCGATTTCGGGGATCCTCTCCGACCGGTTCGGCTCGCGGCCGTTCGCGACGTTCGGAATGCTCGGCACGGCTGTTTGTTTCGGACTCTTCCAGTTGATCCCTATCGACTTCTCCTACCCGTCGTTCGGGATATTGCTCTTCTTCACCGGAGTGTGCATGGCGTCGTTCGGGTCGTCCAACCGCACCGGCGTGATGAACAGCCTGCCGGCGCGCGACCGCGGGGCGGGGTCGGGGATGAACACGACGTTCCAGAACTCCGCGCAGGTCCTGTCCATCGGCATCTTCTTCACCTTGATCATCGTCGGGCTGTCCGCCACCCTGCCCGCGGCGCTGGTCAAAGGCCTGACTGCGCACGGGGTCCCGGTCGAGACGGCGGTGTCGCTGTCCCATCTGCCCCCGGTCTCGACGCTCTTCGCCGCCTTCTTGGGCTACAACCCCGCGACCCATCTTCTCGGGCAGCACGTGCTCTCGCAGCTAGCTCCCGGCCAGCGCGCCACCGTGACGGGCGAGCAGTTCTTCCCGAACCTACTCAGCACCTCGTTCCGCCAAGGCCTCCACACGGCGTTCGACTTCGGCATCGTCATGTGCCTCTTGGGTGCGGCGGCCTCGTGGACCCGTGGCGGCAAGGCGCCGCACCGCGTACCCAGCGACGACATCGTCACTGCGGACCTGATCCCCGAGCCCGCGACAGCCTGACCCGGCTCAGGTCCCCGCTGCCGCCATGCCCACGATCGGCCGGTTGAGCACCATCGAGCCTGTGGAGCCGTAAAACCCTGCGTCGCCGTAGTCGAAGACGCCGCCGTCGCTCGCCACCAGCCAGTAGCCACCACCGTCAGCGGTGGCTGCCATTGTCACTACCGGCTTGTTCAACGGGAGCGAGCCGGCCGATCCGAAGAACGACGCATCCCCGTAATTGAAGATGCCGCCGTCGCTCCCCACTAGCCAGTAGCCGCCACCGTCGGGCGTGGGCGTCATGCCGACGATCGGCCGGTTGAGGCGCATCGAACCGGTCGACCCATAGAAGGTCGCGTCGCCGTAGCTGAAGATGCCGCCGTCGCTCGCCACGAGCCAGTAGCCGCGGCCGTCGGGCGTTGGCGCCATGCCGACGATCGGCGCCTTCAACGTGAGCGACCCGGCCGAGCCAAAGAACGCGGCGTCGCCGAAGCTGAAGACGCCGCCGTCACTGGCCACCAGCCAGTACCCCTTCCCATCCGGCGTGACCGCCATGCCCACGATCGGGCGGTTGAGCGTCATACCGCCAGTCGAGCCGTAGAAGCCGGCGTCGCCGTAGCTGAAGATGCCGCCGTCTGACGCCACGAGCCAGTAGCCGCCGCGGTCGCGGGTGAGCGACATCCCGACCACCGGCCGGTTGAGCGGCCGGCCGCCCTCGGAGCCGCAGAACGGCAGGTTGCCGAAGTCGAACATCCCACCGTCTGACGCCACCATGTCGACGCCGTACGGCGACGCGGGTGCGGTGCACGGCACTTCCCCGTTGACGCTGGGGAGGTCGATCGGTGCCACGAACAGCCGGCGAGCCGCGCCGCACGAGTAGTCCGTGCAGCCGGCGCTGCCACCTTGCCACGCGGCATACGTCAGCCAGAAGTTCCCGTCGGCGTCGGAGAACAACGAGCCACCGCCGGGGCCGAGGACCGATCCGTAGGTGCCCAGAATCTGCGCTTGCGGTCCACAGGGGCCGAGCGGGCCAGTGCACGTCGTGATCCCCTCCGAGTAGCTGGTGGACGTATAGATGCCGGCCGAGAACGCGAGATAGAAGCCACCGCCGGCGGCGGCCATCGACGGGTCTTCGACTGTCGCCTCCCACGGGTACGTGACGGTGTCATTGGTGAGCAGGAGGCTCGGGCTCGTTCCGGGCGCGAAGCCCGTTCCGCTTGCATTCAGCTGCTGAGCCCAGATGTACGCCGGTGCAGCCGAACCGCCGTCATTCTGTTTCCAGAGCAGATATGCCAGCCCGGAGCTGGGATCGACGAAGGGCTCGGGGTCGATCGAACCCGTCGTCTGGCACTCAATCGGGGCGTTTGCGACATCGGTGAACTGCACGCTGTCCGACGAGATGTCGGCGGCCGTGGCCACGGCGAGGCAGTCGTAGCCGCTGTCGGATCCGTGACCAGCTTGCGCGGCGTCGTAAAACATCACCCAGTGCCCTGCGTAGTAGAAGACTCCCGGCGAGGTCTGCGTGTTCGCCTGCTCCCACGGAGAGGGATTCGCCAACGCGGTCGAGCCATCGCAAGATTCGGTGTAGGGCGCGAATCCTGAATTGGGTGAGGTCGATACGAGAGCGGCGATGTGGTTGCCCAGGGCGTTACCTGTGGTGAACGCGTAGTACACGCCGTTGGAGTAGACGATCTGGGGGTCCGCTGCGTCGCCGCTTCCCGCGTAGTTGTAGGCGGGTGTCCCCGTCCCGCACCCAGGGGGCACAAACGCGGACGACGCACTCGGCGTGACTCCGACACCGTAGGCCGCGGCCCCCGACGCGTCGCCCTGCGACAGGGTGACGCCGCCTCCCACGACGAGCAGCGCAAGGAGCACTGCCGCTTCGCGGCGCATCGGGTGCCTCATCGGCCGCCGACCTCGCTCTCGCCCTCGCGGGGCGGGATCACCTCATGGAGTATCCGGGGCACTACTCAGTTGTCGGCCAGTTCGGTGACAACCCTTGAGCACACGCCTGGCGCCGCGCACCCGACCTGGTTCGGTGGCGGCGCGCGGCTCAACTCCCCTTGCCATAGCGGCCTAGGTCGACGAGCAGAGTGGCGTTCAGCTGCGTTCTGTCACGAGGTGGCGGGTGGAGCGCCACCTTTCGGCGCTGTCAGCTCGCCTACACGCCGGAACGTGTTGCAATAGAAGAGACGGCCACCCGGTGCACGCCAATCAGCCCATTCCGTGTAAGCGGTGGTGTCGACGCCGCCGAGACGCGGCGCGACGTGCTCGATCATGGTCGAGAACGTGGCTTCGGCGTCGGCGTTGTCGAACTCGTAGAAGTGCATGTAGCGGGGGTCCGACGCCGTCATGTTCTCGTAGACGGAGATCTGCGTGAAGCCGGGGATTGCGGCGGCGGCGATATGGCGGATGTGGACGAAGTCGCCCCAGTCCCGCAGACTGCGGTCCAGTTCGGGCGCTCGGGGGCTGATCCAGACAATCAGCAGGCCCAGAGTTGGGTCTCCGGTCAGGATGCCCTGGCTCGGTCGAGCGGTCCGTCGGAAGCAGTGGGCCTCCGAAGAGTCGGGGTCGGGCGAGGGAGTGACGAATCTGTCTCCAGCCTCGATCACCATGAGGGTCGACCCGTCGCGCACCCGCATGGGTAGATCGGTGCGTCCGAGCGCGCAGTTCTCCCACCACGTGACGCGTTCCGTACCGGGAGCCAGCGTGAGTGCGTCTGCCCGCGCCTCACATGACGCCAGAGCGGCGTCACCGAGCTCGAGATAGAGCCGAGGGGTGCTCCGGTCCTCCAGTTCCCTCACCTCCTGGCGCCGTTCGGCGCGGCCACATCAGCGGTCACGCTAGACCGTGCTCGAGCACGGAGGCACGGTCACTGCGAAGGGTGCGTTGGCGGCGGCTCCAGCTACGCTGCTCCAACCCGCGAGCGAGCGAGAGCGCCGTGCACCGAGGTTTGGGGGGACTCAGAGGAGCCGCTCTGATTCTGGTGATCGGGGCGGGATTACAGCTCATGAGCGGGAGCACCGCGTCAGCGTCCGCAGCAGTCACCTCACCTGGCGCCATGACCGTGACGCCTACGACAGTGGTTGCGGGCTCGACGAACAACAGGCTGACCTTCACGTACACTCCGAAAAGCCAGCGACGTGTCGATGGGACCGTCAAGGTGACGGTTCCGACGAGCTGGACGACTCCCCAGGTGGATCGTCCCGGCAAACTCGGTAGCGTCGGAACGAGTGCAGGCGCGCTGAGCGTTCTCGCACAGTACATCGTGGTGAAGAACCTGACGTTGTGTAAGACGTGTTCCTTGGCCCTCACCTATTCGGATGTAACGGCTCCAGCGACGCTCGGCACCGCCGCCTTTCCGACAAGTCGCCATGTCGGCACACGGGCCGTTCGAACCAGTCGTGCACTCGCCAACTGTTGTCGCCCAGTCGACGGAGTGTGACTCGCAGCCCGTGACGACGGTCGGACCGCCGAGTCTCACGGCGACGCCGGGGACGTGCCTCACTGGCGGCAGCGTCGTGACACTGCCGGTTCGGGCTATGACGACAGTTCGCTGGGGACGGTGCTGGAGTGCAACAGTGACCCGAACCAGCCGACGGTGGCCCTCCCCGCGCCTGTCAGCGAGATCGTCCCGGTCTCGTGCAGCGGTGGGCCATCCAAAACGCGAGGGCCACGACTTCTGCGGGTGACCTGCCCACTGGCCTGACCTTCACGATCATCTCGCCGACCCCAGGACCACCGTGCGGGAGCGGCTACCTGATCACGACCTGTCCCACCGACAGCAGCGGCGGCAACGCGGCGACCGACGCCGCTGCGTACCCCTGCCCGCCGACCGCGGCGCAGCTGGCGGACGGCGTCTCGTGCACCCTGAGCTTCAGCGATGAGGGTGGCAAGGTGGGAAGCGTCGACATCTCCTTCGAGCCATGAGGGAACTGCTGCATGGATCCTCGCGAGGACCCGCAGCTCCCAGACCGATCAGCTGCCCTGGAGCCTGAGGTCGGATTCGAATCGACGACCTGCGCATTACGAGAGGGATTTTCGGTATCCCGCTCTATCCCTCGAGGAACTCACGCGGCTCGGGACCGCACCAGAACCTCGCCAGGTCACGGCTGATAGCGTCACCGCCGTAGGTGGGCCGACGAGACATAGGATCGTGGGTGGCGAACCGTCGGTGATCAAGCTCGTACGTGTGCTCGGCAACGTGTGCGCGGTCGCGCCCGACGGCGACATCGTCGAGATCCCGAGCGTGAGCCAACGCCGACTTCTCGGGCTACTCGCTTTGCATACGACCCAGCGGCTGCGCACCGACTGGCTCGCCGACGTGCTCGAGATCTCTCCGGGGGCGCTGAGGAGATCCGTGTCGCGACTGCGTGCGGTGCTCGGCCCGGACACCCTGGTGACAGCGACCACGGGCTACACCCTCACCTGTGACGTCGACGCTGTCCTCTTCTGCAATCAGGTCGCGAGAGAATCTGACGCGACTGACCGCATTGCGACCCTTCAGAAAGCCGTCGGGCTATGGGGCGGAGCCGCCCTCGAGGAATTCGATGGTGAGAGCTGGGCCCGCGGCGAGATCGCCCGATTGACTGAGATCCACGGGGCTGCTGTCGACGATCTTGCCGACGAGCTCCTCTCGGCCGATCGGCCGGAGGATGCGATCGCTCTCCTCGAAAATCAGATTGTCCGGTATCCGTACCGAGACCGACCCCGCGGCCTCCTCATCCGTGCGCTTGCCCTCGCTGGTCGGCAGGCTGATGCGCTGCGGGTGTTCCAGAACTATCGCTCAGTCCTCGCAGATGAGCTGGGCACCGAACCCTCGCCCGAGGTCGTGCGGATCGAGCGAAGGGTTGCCACCGGATGGGACGGGGCCAGCTCAGGGACGGGCACTGACGAGACCCGTGGTGCGGCTGTTTTTCCGATCCCGGGACAGCTCTCTCGGAGCGATCCCTTCGTGGGTCGATCTGCGGAACGCGAGGCACTGCTCGCCGAGCTGGCGCTGGTGACCACCACGGGTCTGCGCTGCGCATTCGTCACGGGTGAAGCAGGCATGGGAAAGACGACGCTGCTCGGCGAGTTGGCGCGGTCCACCGAGGGGATGGGCGTCACCGTCCTCTGGGGCACCTCGGACGAGACTGGAATGTCCCTCGAGCCTTTCCGTACGATCCTCAGCGCCTGCGTCGATCATGCCGACATCGACTTGTTGAGCGAGCACGTGACCCGATGTGGGGGCGAGCTCGCGAGGCTGTGTCCGCGCCTTGTCGTTCGAGTACCGACCGCTCCCCCACCCACTGAGTCGGACGACGCGACTCAGCGATTTCTCACTTTCGAAGCGGTAGCGGACCTCATGGCGCGGATTGCGGCACGCGGACGGCTCGTGCTCATGATCGACGATCTACAATGGACCGAACCGACGGCCCTCCTGCTTCTGCGCCATTTGACGCGCTCTCTTGCCAACGCACCGGTGCTCCTGGTCACGAGCAGGCGTGAGCCAGGTGAGCCGTCGTCCGATCAGCTGCGCGCCGCGCTGGCCGAGCTGGAGCGGGGCCGAGTCTTACGGCTTCCGCTCCCCGCCTTCGGCGACGACGAGATCACGGCTCTGGTTTCGGACCTCCTCCCGTCGACTCCGGAAACGGCGCGGAAGCACATCGCGGCCAGAGTGCGCGAGGAGACGGCCGGTAACCCTCTCTACGCGAACGCGGTTATTCGGCACTGGGACGAAGCGAGCGGTCCCGGCGGGGGTCGGACAATCCCACCGAGCCTCCGTGAGGTGTTGTGGAGCCGAGTCCACGCGCTCGGGAACGAAACTGCGGATGTGTTGACCACTGCTTCGGTGCTCGGATCCGAGTTTCAAGAGGACCTTCTCATCGAGATGGTCAATATCTCAGAGGCACAAACACGGAGAGCAATCGATGCCTCGGTGACAGCTGGTGTCCTGGTCGACCTCTCGACCTCCCGCCGGACCCTTCGCTTCTCCCACGCGCTGATTGCCAATGCGCTCTACGGCGAGATCGGCGTTTCAACCCGGGCCCGGCTCCACGAGCACGCGGTGCGCGCGCTTTCCAAACGGGCGGACGAATCGAGCCCCGACGTGGTGGTGCAGCTCGCTAGGCACAGCACGTTGGCCGGTATGGCGTCCGAAGCGATCCATTGGTCGACGCTCGCCGGCGACGACGCGCTCGGGCACCTCTCACCCACGGAGGCAGCGGGCTACTACCAGAGCGCCCTCGATGCTGCGGTCGAGCTCGGACGGCCGCTGGCCGAGCGGGCGGATCTGCTCGTTCGGCTGGGCGAGGCGCAGCATGTCGCAGGCGAAGCTTCGGCTCTCACCACGCTCGAGCAGGCCGCAAACCTGGCACTGACCAGCGGCAACAACCTGGCCCTCATACGGTCGGCCCTGGCGGCGGATCGCGGCTTCATGCGAACGGACGCTGGGGCACCCGAGTTCCTAGCGATCGTGGAGGCAGCCGTCGCGGTTGCCGATCGCTCCGATACGTCGACATATGCACGCGTGCTCTCCCTGCTCGCCCAAAGCTTGGTCTATACGCCGCAAGCAGCGCGCCGGACCGCCACCGCGCATCAGGCGTTGGCCCTGGCCGAGTCGGCAGCCGACCCTGCCTTGCTGGCCCATGTCGCACCTGCGGTCGTCGCGGCCCTTTGGGCGCCGGGAAGCGTACCGATGCGCAGCACCGTTGCAACGCGAGCGCTCGCCTCGGCGGAAACATCGGGGGACCCACGGCTTGAGTTTGCCGTGCGTATGGTCGCCTACAACGTAGCTGTCGAGTCGGGGGACGCGGCCATGGCTGCCCACAGCTTGGCTCGGATCCGCGCGACTGCTCGATCGGTCGGCGAGCCGCGGCTTCGGTGGATCGCAGGCCTCTACGACACCTTCGACGCGATGATGACCGGGCGCCTCGACGAGGCGCAGAGACTCGCGTCGGCCAACCTCGAGCTGGGGGTCGACATCGGGGTCCCCGACGCGTTCTCGCTGTTCGCGGGCCAGTACTTCGTCATCGGTACCTTCGCAGGACGCCACGGGGAGCTTCTTTCGCTCGTCGAGCAGGCAGCCAGAGAGAACCCCGGAGTCGCTCCCTTCGAGCTCGCGTATGCGATCGTCTGCGCCGTCGTCGGCCGTCGGGACACGGCGCGCGACGTCCTGAACGAAGGCGTCGCGAGGCGATTCACGGACCTCCCGCAGGACAACCTCTGGATGACGCGGGCGATCGGCTACGCGGTCTTGGCGATCGAGCTGCACGACACGGACGCCGCCGGCCTCCTGCTCCCGCTCATCGAGCCATTCGCGGCCGAGGTGGCGTTCAGCGGCGTCACCAGCCAGGGACCGGTGGGTGCCTACGTGGGCAAGCTGAGCTCATTGCTCGGTCGCCACGAGGAGGCCGAGGACCACCTGCGGGTTGCCCTGGGCACCGCGACAGCGTTCGGCTGGACGTATCACCAGGCGACCACGCTCCTCGCGTTGAGCCAGGCCCGATACAGCGGGCAAGGCGAGCTGGACCGGGAAGCTCGATCCTGGCTGGACGAGGCAGCGGAACTCTGCCGTCGCTTCGGCTTCCGGAGTTGGATATCCCAGGTCGAAGAGCTCGAGGCCGCAATCGCACGCTCCTGACGCGCAAGTGACGCGCCCCGAAGCAGGACGATACAGCCGGGCGTGCTCGAGGCGCGCCAGGAGCGGAGGTGCTGTTGCATGGCTACGGGACTCGTGAGGTACTTTCGGACGCTTCTGGCTGGATCACTGGTTTTGGCGGGGGCGGTGGTCGTCTCGGTGGTCGCTGGATCGCTGCCGGCGAGACCGGCTGCTGGCACCACCCCGTCGGCCTGGACCGCCTACGTCGTGAGCTACAACGACGACGCGGTCATTCCGGTCAACACGGCGACCGACGCGGTCGGCAGTCCGATCGCCGTCGGAAGCGGTCCGTCGGCCATCGCCATCACACCGAGTGCAACGACCGCCTACGTCACCGACGAGGGCACGACGAATACTGCTCCGGGTTTTGTGACCCCCATCGACCTCTTGACGAACACGCCGGGAACGCCCATACCCGTGGGGTCCGGGCCCGACGCCATCGCCATCACCCCGAACGGCCTCACCGCCTACGTCGGCAACTACAACGACGACACCGTCACACCCATCAATCTGGCGACCAACACGGCCGGCACACCCATCCCGGTGGGCGCGGCGCCCACCGCCATCGCCATCAGCCCCGACGGCTCCACTGCCTACGTCACCCAGGGCTTTGCCGACGACGACATCCCGATCGACACCGCCACCAACAAGGCAGGCCCGAGCATCCTCAATACCTCCAACGGCTTCGCCTCGG
Organism: uncultured Acidimicrobiaceae bacterium; assembly: GCA_963725895.1. Taxonomy (GTDB): domain Bacteria; phylum Actinomycetota; class Acidimicrobiia; order Acidimicrobiales; family RAAP-2; genus Bog-473. The sequence goes on from CAVSAJ010000001.1 coordinate 2,590,169, forward strand.
CCATCACGCCCGACGGCTCCACCCTCTACACCCCTAACTTCACCGGCAACGGTGTGGCCACGCTGGACACGGCGACCGATGCCAGAGGCAGCATTGCCGCGCTCGACGATCCCGAGGGAATCGCCATCACCCCCGACGGCTCCACCGCCTACGTCGCCTACGCAAACACCTTCGGCACCAGCGGCCACCAAGGGAGCCTCCTCCCCATCGACACCGCCACCGACAGCTCCGGGACACCGATCGCCCTGGGCACCAGTGCGGCCGAAGGCGTCGCCATCACCCCCGACGGGTCCACTGCCTTCGTGACCGACCAACTGAGCGGCACCGTCACCCCGGTGGACCTGGCATCGGGCACCGCCGGCACCCCGATCTCGCTCGGGACCAGCGGGACCAATCCGGTGGCCATCGCCATCACGCCCGACCAGGCGCCCGTCGCCCATCTCACCGTCACCCTGGCGCCCAACGGTTCCCCCTCAACCTTCGACGCTTCGGCATCGACCGTGGCCTACGGGACCATCGCCTCGTACGACTGGAATTTCGGTGACGGCACCACCGCAGACCACGACGACGCCGGTCACCACCCACACCTACACCGGAGGGAGCTACACGGCGTCGGTCACCGAGACCAGCTCGGCCGGGACGTCGACCTCGCAGGTCTTCACCGGTCAGACAGTGAGTCAGAACGGGGGGCCCCAGGCCACGGCCACGGCCCTCGGGTCCCTGGCCGGCGGCGGTCCGATCGTTGCGGGCGTGAGCCCGGACATCGGGTCCACGGGCGGGCCCACCGTGGTGACCATCACCGGATCGGGCTTCACGGGAGAGACCGGGGTCGACGTCGGAGGTCAGGCCGCGACGGACGTCGTCTTCAACAGCGACAGCTCGCTCAGCGCCACCTTGCCGGCGCAGTCGGCCGGGGTCGACGACATCATCGTCACGACGCCGATCGGATCGAGTGCGACGACGCCGGCGGACCAGTTCACCTACTACGGCGATCCGTGCCTCCGGTGAGCGTGACCTGCCAAACGAGCGACTGCCCAATCCCTGTCGTCCAATTTGGTGACACCCAGGGCGATTCGACCACGGTGTCATCGACGGTGAGCTCGGACTGCAACGTGTGTAACTACATGTCGTCGGAGTCCGAGGGGCTGCCTCCCCCCTGCACCGACGCCACGGGCTGCTGTCCCGACGGGATGGGCTACCAGCAGGCAGAGATCTCGGTGGGCGAGTACGACAACCAGGATGTGTCGCCGATTGACGTCTTGACCGAACAAATCGTCCAGGGGCAAGCCGCGTACGCCGAAGGCGTCCCCTATCCGCCTCCTCCGGTACCCCAGACGACGGTGTGCGCGGAAGCTCAGGCGCTCTCGAGCGGGTCGTCAATTCGCGCGCCGGGAAACGGTGCCAACGCATCTCCCGCGAAGAAGAAGTTCGGCCAGGACCTCTTGCTCACCAAGTGTGCCAAGCCAGCGGTGGCCCCCTGCGTGAAGAAGGTGGCCGTGAGCGGCCGAGATGTGGTGACGACGGTGATCGTGCCGGTGAACGAGTCCGTGACCTTGACGGTCGGGCCACAGGAGGAGACGTTCAAGAAGGTCTCGCCCGACAGCGGTGCTGCCGGATCGAACGTGACCATCAAGGGAACCAATCTCACCGAGGTGAACGCGGTCACCATCGGCGGCGTCGAAGCTTCCATCGTGTCGGAGACGGCCAAGAAGCTGGTCGTGACGGTTCCTCCGGGCGCGAGCACTGGAACTATCACTCTCATCGGCTGGTCGGGAGATGTCACGTCTTCCTCGGCATTCACGGTGACCTGAGCCCTTCGCTGCGACCGCAGGTGGGAACCCCAACTAGTAGCCGCCAGAAATACCGCAAGCTCTTCGGGACTGCCGGATCTTTTTCCAGGTCCAACACCGCGACAGTCCCTCCAGGATGCTCAAGGGATCTTTGGCGGCGTCGCCCTGCTAGTGACGAGTCAGGCCTTCGATCAACCGCGCATAGTCGACGAGATGGCGGTCGCTCAGAAAATGGGATCGGATGCGTGTCCGGGCACGGCGCCCCATGGCTGCCATCTCATCTGGGCTCGCTAGTAGGTCGGTCAACGCTCGGCCGAAAGCGTCCAAGTCGGAGGGTTGGCTGAGCAATATCCCGGTTCCTGGGGCCACCTGGTCGACGATGCCTCCCACCGCCGAGGCCACGACCGGACGGGATTTCCACATTGCTTCGGCAACCGTGAGACCGAACCCCTCCTCGAGGCTCTTCTGCACGACCACGGTTGCTTGACGCTGTATCGCATTGACCATGAGTGCGTTGACCTCAAAGTCGTCCATCGACAAACCGACAAGCCGTATGGCGCGTCGTCGGTTTGGCGAGAGGTTCTCCCAGAGCGTCATGCACTCGCCCAGGACTCTGGCGCCCTCGGGATCGTCTGAAACTGCGCTCACCTCGGGGCCCACGAGGACAAGCCTCAGACCCGGCTGTCCGTCGACCATGGTGGCAAACCCCTGAAGGACTCCTTGCATGTCCTTGAGGTGGTCCCAGCGCGACACCTGGACGACCAGACGATCATTCCGCGACAGCGGACCGGCGCCACCGAGTACCGACCCCGTCGAAACGCAGGAGTCCCCGTCGTCATCGAACAGGCCGACCTCGACCAAGATCCTGTCCACACGGGCATCATTCAACGGCCGATTCTTTGCGGTATATGGGTCGATAGAGGGCGCAATGATGAACACCGCTGCTCCGTCGAACAGTCGAGGAACAAAGCCGCGGTGTGAGAAGACGTAGGCACGACAGGGAACCAGGTACGGCTCCAGAAAGCTCCAACCCTCCTCTGTGTATTCATTTGCCCGCTCCGTTCCGATGTGGCATCGCCACACGACCAGAGCCCCGCGCTCCGACAGGGCAGCGGCGAGACCTAGCGTCTGCGGATCATGCAAGATCACCACATCGCCTTTACTTATTTTGCTCGGAAGTGCGAAGGTGTTCTCCGCCATCACTGCCTCGTAGTGGTCCGCTTCGGGTCGGCCCAATGCGCCGTCGTCCCCGCGCGTTCCATGAAGCCGATTGTGGAGTCGCTTCGTTGTCTGGAAGAACTTCCGGTCACCCTCGATTACGACCCAGTGCGCGTCGATACCGCTCCCGATGCAATATCCGACGAGGCTGTGCAACATCTCTGCGACACCACCCCCGGAAGACGTGGAGCTGATGTTCCACACCCGAGCTCCATCGAGAGCTACCCGTGCCTGAGCGGCGGCGGCGGTGAGCTCGTCAAAACGAACAGCTCCGATCCAACGAGAGAGACGCTGGAGGGAAAGGGCCGTCACCTCAACCTCATGAGGCTCGGCCATTCCGACATCATGCCGCATCACGCCCGACCGCCACGGTCCATACGGCTGGAGGGAACCCGCTCGCCCGAAGCTCGGATGGGTCAGGCTCACCTGATGCGGTCGGCCTCACCGCCGCAACCGCATCGTGCGATGGTCGTCAGAGAAACGATCTCGCGGGTCTCGTTCAACTCAATTGTCTTGGTTGGGGCCACTCATTTCTGGGTGGGGCCACTCAGGTGTCATCTGGGAGCGTTGCGTGAACGATGACCCGGCCCGTGATCTCGTTCGGTGCAATGGAGATCAGAGCGTGACGCTGCCCGCCTGCCCATGCCTCGAGATCGAGGGAGGAAAGACGAAGTAGTTCGTCGGGGTCGTCGACCAGGCGAGCTCTTCCGCTCACCAAGACGCTCCAACCCTCGCTCAGAGCGTCATCGACCCGATCGACCTCAAAACCAACCACGGGCAGTGCCTCGAGAGCAGCCGCCTTCTCCATATCGGTGCTGAGCACGATTTGCCCTTCTGAGTACTCGAAGTTCACCGGAACGGCAACGGGGCCCCGCTCCGTGGTGAACACGATTCGCCCGATGCCTCCTACTCCGAGATGGGCCTCACACTGCTCCCTGGTGAGGATCTCAAGGATCGGATGACGGCCGGCCCGCCCCATCCCGGGTGGGCGGTCGACCTGACCGCCCTGAAGGTCGATGACTGTCGTGCCCAGGGCCAGCGCGAGAAGATTCAGTGCGCCGGCGCTCAGGCGAGCACTCGCGTTGTGCTCGAAGTACTCGAGGTATGCCGGATCGATGCCGCAGCGTTCCGCCAGCTCTTGGACGGTCATGCCAAGCTCCCCACGGCGGTATGCCACCCGCCGAGCCAAGTCGCCGGGTTGCGTCCTGGCAGAACCAGCAGGTTCAAGACGAGCGGTCATGGTGTCGGTCCCCCCGAAACGAGCTCAGAAGTCGTGGTCTCACCCGACATAGTACTGGCGGACTCGCCGCGGTACACGAGCACTGGACACCGGGCATGGGTCACACAGTGTTCGCTGACTGAATCGAGCAGGAAACCAACCAGCTTCCCGTGACCTCTCGTCGCAATCACGAGCAGTGCCGCTCCCTTGGAAGCGTCTTCGAGGACGGAGGCTGCATTGCCTTGGACGACTCGACCATCGATATGCAGATCTGGGTGTTCCGCTCTTTTCTGCTGAATCAAGCAATCCAGCATCTGTTCTCTATTTATTTCCGGAGTAAAGTCCGGCGCGATCGGAGCCAAGCTCACATTGACATGCCAGTTCCACGCGGCAACAACTTCAACGTCCGACTTATTCAATGATGCATAGCGAAGAGCCCATTCGAGCCCTTCAAGGGACGCTGGAGAGCCGTCGACACCCACAACGACTCTGTCCGAAGTGGAAGTGGATTGGGTTTCCCTTGTCATGAGTCCTCCTCGTACCTCACTCCTCTATTTTCTCGAGCTTCTCTGTGCCCCTACTAGGGACGAAGGTCCGGTGACCTAGGGACCTATCACCCTTCGAGCTCTTGGAAGACCCTCGAAACGCCGTCGCAAAAGACCGTCACGTCGGGCACCACTTCAGGGTTCGAGAAGACGCCGAGGGTGAGCTGCCCGTCGTAGGAGAGCGCAGCTACGCCCAGGCCTTGGTTGCCCAGCAGGGGGACGATTGGGAATGCCTCAAGCAGACGGGCCCCCAGCAGGAAGAGGGGCACCGTCGGCCCCGGGACGTTGGACACGACCAAGTTGAAGAGCGGCTGGTACCGCAACAAGCGCGTGGCTCCCGCCAAGACCCCCTGAGGCGTGGGATCGAGCAGCCGGAGCGCGACCAGGGGCACATCCTCTCGGTGCTGGTTCTTTTGTCTCTTCGTCGTCGAGGTGATCCTTGCCAACGCGCATCGGGGATCGTCCTCGGCAACAGGAAGACCCACGAAGAGAGCGGAGATCCCGTTGCCCATGGCACGCTCCTCGCCGACCTCCAGCCCGACGGGGACCGCGGCCTGGAGCGTTGAGGCGCAGCCGAGTTCGCCGCGTGCGGACAGCAAGGCGCGCAGGCCGCCTGTTACCGCGGTCAAGACGACGTCGTTAATGGTTGCATCCTGCGCGTGGGCAACAGCGCGCGCCGCTTCGAGGTCGGCGCGGATCAGGTGCACCGCTCGCTGGTCCCCGATCTGACGGTTGATCGAGGACGGCCGAGTGATGAGACCTGTGGGCAGCATGGCCGCCAGCGCTACACCCAGTCGTTGCACCGAACGGGCCCGGCGGACCGGATGGGCGATCGACCACCCAACCCAGGCCGGCACCCGCCACGCCACCCCGGCCAGGCGGTACAGGTCGTAGAACGTGCGCTCGTCCTCTGTCGGGACCTGGTCGGGCCACCATTGAAAATCCGGGTGAAGGTCGGCGGGCTCGGGCGTGAGATCCAAGAGGACAGTGGCCAGTTCAGCCGTGGAGATCCCGTCAGCCATGGAGTGGTGGAGCTTCTCGACGATGGCAACCCGATCATCGGTGAGCCCGGTGACGAAGACGAGTTCCCACAATGGGCGGAATCGATCCAACGGCCGCGCAAGCAGATCACCGCACAGATGAAGCAGCGTCGCCTCGTTCCCCGGGGCGGGGAGCCGGCACTCTCGAACGTGGTGACGGATGTCGAACGACTTGTCGTCCTCCCACGTCGGTGGTGCCTGGTGCAACAGTCCGGCGTGCGCCTTTTGTCGGAGCCGGGGCACGGACTGCAGCCGGTACGAGACGAGCTGTCGGAGGTCGGCAAGGCGAAGCTCCCCCCGTTGGTTCAGCAAGGGGCCTCCCTCGAAGATCCCGATGGACGCCAGGTGCATCGGCGTCCCCTGATCCTCGAGAAGCAGGAAAGCTGCATCAAGGGCAGTGAGCGAACGGGCAGTCGACATGGTCACGGGCCTGCGTCAGCGAACAATGGTCGTCGTGCAGGGTGCGTGGTGGAGCACGTACTCGGAGACCGAGCCGAGGAGCCCGCCCGTCGCATGGCCGCGGCCCCGGGTACCAACGACGAGGCTCGAGGCCCCGTCGCACACCTCGGTGAGGACCTCGCCCGGCAGGCCGCCAAGGACGGTCTCGCCCTTGGTGACCACGCTGGGCTCGATAGACCTGGCTTGCTCAACGGACTCGTTCACTATTGTTGTCGCGTCTTCGGGGAGGACTCCGGGCAGAAACCAGGACTCTTCTGAGGGGATGCTGAAGACGCAGATGATCTGCAAGATGGCACCCGTCCGGGCGGCTTTGTGGGCGGCGTGGTCGAGCGCGCGCCTCGCGTTCTCAGAGCCGTCGACGCCGACTACCACCCGCAGCTCGCCTAGGTCTCTGGCCACCGGCGGCTCTTTGCTCATGGCCCTATTCCTCCCCACTCGCGGGTATTCGTTCCCTAGGACCAGGTTCGTCTGATTGCTGATCACCGACTACGGAAGAAGGTCCCACCATGAAGAGCCGTGGGTCCCTTGTCCGGAGAGCCAGGTGAGACGCGTGCTCGAAATGGGACGTTGGTCCGTAGTTGTGGTCGCCGCGGGGGTCGCACCATTGGGGTGAGGGCAAACGTGGAGGTACGACGGTGAAAGCACTTGTGTACGAGGGGCCGGGCCGAAAGAGCTGGACCGAGGTGGCCGATCCTGCGATCGAGCACGACGGCGATGTCATCGTGCAGGTCGAGGCCACGACGATCTGCGGCACGGATCTGCACATCCTGAAGGGCGACGTGCCGGAAACGACACCCGGGAGGATCCTTGGACACGAGGCCGTCGGCACCATCGTCGAGGTCGGCCCTGGCGTGAAGACGCGCGAAGTTGGTCAGCGCGTCCTGGTTTCTTGCATCTCGGCTTGTGGGTTCTGTCGCTACTGCCGGGAAGGCCGCTACGGGCAGTGCCTGGGAGGTGGCGGATGGATCCTGGGCCACCTGATCGACGGAACCCAGGCGGAGCTCGTGCGCGTGCCCTTCGCCGACACGTCGACCTACCTCGTCCCGGCGGGGGTGCCCGACGAGGACGTCTTGATGCTGGCTGACATCCTCCCGACGTCCTACGAGGTGGGTGTGCTCAACGGTCAGGTCCAGCCGGGCGACACCGTGGCCGTGGTCGGCGCGGGACCAATCGGACTGGCCGCCATCATTGGAGCTCATCTCTTCTCGCCGAGCCAGGTCGTGGCCATCGATCTCGCCGACGCTCGACTGGAAGCCGCCAAGCGCTTTGGGGCCGACGTGACGATCAACAACGGGTCCGGTGACCCCATCGCCGAGGTGCAGGCCCTGACCGGTGGCCTCGGTGCCGACGTCGCCATCGAGGCGGTTGGCGTGCCAGAAAGCTTCGAGTTGTGCACTGCTCTCGTTCGGCCGGGCGGCCGCGTCGCCAACATCGGGGTGCACGGGAAGCCGGCGACACTGCATCTCGAGTCGCTCTGGATCCGCGATGTGACCCTGACGACGGGACTGGTCGACACGCGCTCGACACCGACCCTGCTTCGGCTCCTGACCACGGGCCAGCTGGACGGAGGTCAGTTCGTCACCCACCACTTCGAACTCGGCCAGATGCTCGAGGCGTATGACACCTTCGGTCGAGCGTCGGAAACCGGCGCGCTGAAGGTGGTGATCAGCCGCTAGGACATGCGCACGGTGATTGCACCGTGCGATCCAAGGTCGCCAAGGTGGCGCCGGCCTCCTGATCTCTCACCAGAGAAGTGATCGAACCTCTGCGGCGATCTGGAGATCCTCTCTCGCCCGGATCACGAAGACTCGGACCCGAGAGTGTGCTCCCGTGATTTCCGCGTCTAACGGCGCCTCTGCATTCGCGTCGTTGTCGAGCGACAACCGGAGATAACCCATCGTCGACAACACCTCGGCCCGCAACCCAGATGCGTTCTCCCCGACCCCGCCCGTGAACGTCACGGCGTCGATACCGCCCAAAGCGCTGGCCATCGTCGCGATCGCCGCTCGAAGTCGGTGCACGTACACATCGAGAGCAAGTCGAGCCGCTCTATGACCGTCGGCGGCGAGGGCCTCTACCTCTGCCATGTCTGACGAGCCGCACAGCGCCTGCACCCCGGATTCACACTCGAGCGCGTGGGCGATGTCACCGACCGGGATTCCTTGCTCCTGGGCGAGCCAGATGACCAAGCCGGGGTCGATCGTGCCCGAGCGGGTCGCCATGACAAGCCCTTCCAGCGGAGTGAATCCCATCGTCGTGTCGACCGACCTGCCCTCGAGAACTGCGGCCAGAGAGGCTCCCGCACCTAGGTGGCAGGTGACCGCGCGGACACCTGCGCCGGAGTGGCCCATGAGCTCGATCGTGCGTCGCCACGCGTAGCCATGGCTCAAACCGTGGAAGCCAAAGCGACGAACACCGAACCGTTCCCGCCATTCGCGTGGAACCGCGTACGTGGCGGATGCTTCTGGGAGGTTGGAGTGAAAGGCCGTATCGAAACACCCCACCGCCGGCACGTCGCTCAAGACCTTGCCGACGACGTCGACGGCCCGGAGACACGCCGATTGATGGAGGGGCGCCAGAGACTCGAGTCCGCGCAGAGCGTCGGTGGTCGCCGGGTCGAGCAGTGTCGGACCGACAAAGTGCGACCCACCGTGCACGATACGGTGGCCGACTGCAGCTATCGGCCCGGCGCGCTCAGTGAGGAATCGGCCGAGCGCGGTAGGATCGAACGAGCCCCGCTCGGCCGGCAGATCCTCGCTCTGCACCACGTGGTCGTCGGTGCGAAGGACACGCAACTTGAGGCTGGAGGAACCTGCGTTCACGACGAGCAGATTCATCGTGCGTAGTCGCTCCATACCCAGTCGGTGACCTCAGGAGGATCCTCCCCGTGCATGCGGGTATAGGCGCGGGCTCTGAGTCGCGCGTCTTGCATCTCCTGGCGCAGACCTGCGGCCCGCTCTCCGAGGTCGGGCACACGGTCGATCACGTCCATCACCAAGTGAAAGCGGTCGAGGTCGTTGAGCATCGTCATATCAAACGGGGTCGTAGTGGTGCCCTCTTCCCGATAACCCCGAACGTGCAGGTTGGCGTGGTTGGCCCGGCGGTACGTGAGCCGGTGGATCAACCACGGATAGCCGTGGTACGCGAAGATGACAGGGCGGTTGCTTGTGAACAACTCGTCGAACTCGGCATCTGAGAGGCCGTGTGGGTGCGCGGTCCGGTCGCATAGGCGCATGAGATCGACCACATTGATGACACGTACCTTGAGCGACGGAAGATGCCGCCTCAGCAGATGTGCTGCGGCCAGGGTCTCGAGTGTCGGAACGTCCCCCGCACACGCAAGCACGACATCGGGGAGGACTCCGGCGTCGTTGCTCGCCCACTCGAAGATGCCGAGCCCTCTCGTGCAGTGAGCCACCGCGTCCTCCATCGAGAGGTACGTCAGTGCAGGCTGCTTGCCGACGACGATGAGATTGACGTAGTCACGGCTGCTCAGGCAGTGGTCGGCCACCGAGAGCAAGGTATTGACGTCCGGGGGCAGGTAAATGCGTACCCGATCGGAGTTCTTATTGACCAGATGGTCAATGAAGCCGGTGTCCTGATGGGAGAACCCGTTGTGGTCCTGGCGCCAGACGTGGCTCGTCAGGAGGTAGTTCAGCGACGCGATCGGGCGGCGCCATGGGATGCCCTGGCACGTCTTCAGCCACTTAGCGTGCTGGTTGACCATGGAGTCGATGATCGGGACGAACGCCTCGTAACAGTTGAAGAGGCCGTGGCGGCCGGTGAGGAGGTAGCCCTCCAACCACCCTTCGCAGAGGTGCTCGCTCAGGACCTCCATGACCCGACCTTGCCGTGCGAGGTGTTCGTCGGCGGGGTGGACCTCGGCTTCCCAGACGCGTTCAGTGGCCTCGAACACAGCCCCCAGCCGGTTCGAGACTGTTTCGTCCGGTCCGACCAAGCGGAAGGTCGTGGGGTTTGCCGTGATGACGTCGCGCAGCAGCTCTCCGAGCACTCTGGTCGGTTCCGCCCACGCGGTGGCCGGTCGGTCGACGGGTACCCCATAGTGGGTGAAGTCCGGCACGGTGAGGTCCTTGAGGAGGAGCCCGCCGTTGGCATGGGGGTTGGCACCCATACGGTGGGTGCCCGACGGTGCCAGCGCGGCGAGCTCGGGACGGAAGCGCCCGGCCTCGTCGAAGAGCTCCTCGGACCGGTAGCTACGCATCCAGTTTTCGAGCAGAGCGAGATGCTCGGGGTTCGTCCGGACGTCGCCGACCGGCACCTGGTGAGCGCGGAACGTGCCCTCGACCGGCAGGCCGTCGACCACTTTGGGGCACGTCCACCCCTTCGGCGTACGCAAGACGATCATGGGCCAGACGGGACGATCGCTCGAGGCACCGCTGCGCGCAGCGGTTTGGATGTCGGCGATCTCGTCGAGGGCTCGATCGAGCGCCGCGGCCAGTTGCTCGTGCACATCGAAGGGGTCGTCACCCGCCACGAAGATGGGCCGGTGGCCGTAGCCCTCAAGCAGCCACCGCAACTCGTCGTCGCCGATCCGGGCCAAGACGGTGGGGTTCGCGATCTTGTAGCCGTTGAGATGGAGGATGGGGAGCACGGCGCCGTCCCCGACGGGATCGAGGAACTTGTTGGAGTGCCAGGACGCTGCCAGCGGCCCCGTCTCCGCCTCACCGTCCCCGATCACACAGGCCGCTATGAGGTCGGGATTGTCGAACACCGCTCCATAGGCGTGCACGAGCGAGTAGCCCAGTTCTCCTCCCTCGTGGATCGAGCCCGGGGTCCCCGGCGACACGTGGCTGGGGATGCCCCCGGGGAACGAGAACTGGCGGAAGAGCTTTCGGAGGCCCTCCTCGTCCTGCGTGATGTGGGGGTAGACCTCGCTGTAGGTGCCCTCGAGATACGAGTTGGCGACGATGCCCGGTGCCCCGTGTCCGGGCCCGATGACGTAGATCATGTCGAGGTCCCGGGCGACGATCACGCGGTTGAGGTGGGCGTAGATCAAGTTCAGCCCTGGTGTCGTCCCGAAATGGCCCATCAGGCGCGGCTTGATGTGTTCAGCCCGGAGAGGTTCTCGCAGCAACGGGTTGTCGAGGAGGTAGATCTGGCCGACCGAGCAGTAGTTGGCGGCCCGCCAGTAGGCGTCGATGGCGTGGAGATAGTTCGCTCCCAACACTGCCCCAGCTTCCTCATCTCCGCGTCGGAGCACCGATCGCATTGCGCCCGGCGCAGGTTGTGTCGTCACCGAGGACCCTTAGAGCCGAATGCCGCAACCGACGGGGCCGCGGCGTTGGACTCGTCTGCCTCCGGCGCGCTTCGAAGACACCGCCTCAGCAACATGGCCAGACTTCCTCGTCGAACTCCTCCGAACAGGTCACGTGACGTCAGGCGTTCGCCAACTGTGCGGCAATACCTTCGAGCAGACGGCGACGCTCGAGCAGTGTCCTGCGGAAGGCCGCGTTATCCGTATCGGCTATCTCCGTGCTCAGGCCACCGAGCACCGAATGAAGGACCGAGGCAAGCTCAACGACTGCGTCCTGCGCAAGATGCAGATTCCTCGGCCCCTCCGGGTGCCTGGGCGGCTCAGTAGAGGGCTCTCTCTGCTCACCTCGAAGATCCGGTTCGACGGCGCGACCCGTCACCTTGAACGGGACGATCTCGAACACGCGAACCCCCGGTTCGGTCACCATTGGGGTCGGCAGGTTGGCGCCGAGTCGGGCGACGTCGTCGTACGGCACGGCGTGGGCGACACCCTCGACCACGACACTCCACCCGGAACGCCGAGACGCGGTCGCTTGGTCCGTCTCGAAAGTCACGGCCGCGCCGTCCAGGTGAAATGCGGCCCAGCCCGTTCCGAGCCGGATCACTATCCCGCCCTCGACCACCGTGAAGTTCACCGGAATGACATAGGGCGAATGAGCCCCGTTGATCGCAACCCGTCCGATCCCCGACGATGCTGCTGCACGCACCAGGCGGCGCCGACACGCGTCTTCGCCGAGCACCGTCGAACCTCTTGGGTCGAGTTTCACGATCGGTCCTTTCGAGTCGAGCTTCACTGTGCCACCTCCACCGTTGGGTTGCCACGGCTGACGGTTCGGCGGAGCACGCCCACAGCTCTCGCGGCCACGCTCTGCCTCGTGACCTCCTCCGGCGTCAAGGGTTCGGTGGACCGGCTCGCTCCCCGCTTGTGCCACATGTCGCCCTCCCAAACCGTGATGCGTCGCCAAGGCACGTCGACCTCGAGCTGGACGTAGGGATTGCGGTCGATCCGAGGGGGAAGGGTGACAGGACCCGCAAGTGACATCCACAAGGTCAGTCTCTGACCGTGCCGGCCTTCGGCCGGACGTTCCTCAACGAGGCCGCCTCCGCCGTCACGGTTCAGCTGCTCGGTAATATCCCCGAAGACGGGCCCTACCACTCGTTCGAACATGCACGCTGCCGCGTGCGCAAAGCGCTGACCATCTAGGAGTTCAGCTCGTGCCCGGTCCGCTTCGTCCTCTTGCTGACGGGCGTAGGTCGCCAGGAGAGCATCCACAACACTCAGGCTCCCGTCCGATGGTGTGGTCTTCGAATCCCAGAGCGAGTGCATGCTCCTCAGCGCACCACGATTGTGGTGCAGGGCGCGTGATGGAGGACGTACTCGGACACGGACCCCAAGAGCAGCCCAGTCACCTCGCTGTGGCCGCGGGTGCCAACCACCAGGGCGGCAGCTCCCTTGCTCAGTTGTGCGAGCACGGGCCCAGCAGCACCGAGGACAGCCTCACCCTTGAGGACGACATCGGGTTCGAGCTCTTCGGCTTGGCAGAGTGCTGCAGAGACGACGGCCTCGGCCGATCCCCGGTAGAGGCTGAGAGGCGCGATGAATCCCGCCGTCGCCGGCAACTCGTGATACGCGGTCACCACGTGGAGCAGGGCGCCCCATCGGGCCGCCTCTTTGACCGCAAACTCCATGGCACGGGTAGCGCACGCCGAACCGTCGGTGCCCACGACGACTCGAAGTTCGCCGAGGTCTTGACTGTTCGGGTCATTCGGTTCCACTGCCGTCTCCTCGGGTCACTGTCAGGTCTGTTGCCATCGTCCTCGCATTCGCGCCCGCCCGCGTAGGGAGGAAGGTCCCAAGGACCAGGGACAGCGGTCCCAATGTGGCAGCGGCTGGGCCCCTGCGGCCACTGGAGAGCGACGAATGTGACGATGGTCCTCTATACGAACCGGTCAGAGGCGCCCATGCTTCGAAACGTCCACGGATTCGGAGGAGGAAGACCGATGCCCACTAACCAGAGCCATCAGACGACGCGACCAGCCGAGGCCGTCGATGTCATGGCGCGTCTCGAGTCGATGTTGGATTTCTGGAGGTCGCATGTCGACGAGTTCCTGGTCCAGCTCGACCTTGCCCACATGGAGATCAGGGACAGAGTTGCAGGGCACGAGAAGGCCGCTGAGGCGTTCGGCGCCCACCTGGAGAGGCGAATCGCTGAACTTCGTCGGTCCCTGGCGGAGCAGCGAGAGGTCGTCGCCGGTATCCAGCAGGACATCTCCGACGCGGCATCAGCCGGTCGGGAGGGGTGAGTGATGAGTGGCGTCTGAAACCACTCGAAACGAGTCGCTCCGAAGCCACTTCCCGGTGAGAACACCAAAGTCCCCTCGAATAGGGACTTTGGTCCCTACGCGCCCCGGACGACCGGGCCGCAGACTCCGGCGATGGGGACGCCGAGCGTAGGTCGTCGGACCGGCGGAGGTGTCGGGACGTGTGACTGTGCGCCCCGTCGCCTCCGAGGCGTATCTTGCCTCCAGAGGCCGGACTCAGACAGGCGCCGACCAGCTGAGCCGGGTGCCACCCGTCTCAACGGCGAGGATCTCGAAGGTCCCGCTCAACTTCTCCGCTCGGTTGCGCAGATTCATCAGACCATGACCCACGGCACCCGCGGGATCGATCTCGAGCCCCCTGCCGTTGTCGATGATCTCGACGAGGACGAGGTCGTCGTCCACACTGATCTCGACACTGCAGCGAGAGGCCCCGGCATGCTTGGCCGCGTTGGTCAGTGCCTCTCGGACAACGGCCAGGATGTGGTCGGCGACCTGTGGCGGGACGGCGTTGTCCACCGGACCAACGAACCGCACCTCGGGACGAGTGCCCAGCATCGGGGCCAGCTCGTCGACCAACTCGACAACGGCGTTGCGCAGCCCGCCCGGCAGCGAGGTCTCGCCGAGCTCGAAGATGGCGGTCCTGATCTCGGTGATCGTGGAGTCGAGCTCATCGACCGCATGCTCCACGCGGTCGTGAACCTGTGGAAGATCCTTCAGCCTGGCCGCGCCGGCCAGGCTCATGCCCACCGCGTAGATCCGCTGGATCACCCGGTCGTGGAGATCCCGAGCAATACGGTCACGATCATCGAGCACACTCAGCGTCCGCACGCGCTCGTACAGGCGCTGGTTCTGGATTGCCACGCCGGTTGCCAGCGCGAGGGCTTCCGCCAACGCCTCGTCCTCGTCGCTGAAATTCTTCGGCACCAAGCTTGTCGGTGAGATACAGGTTGCCAAAGACCTGGTCCCGAACCCTCAGCGGCACACCCAGAAAGGAGGTCATTGGGGGATGGTTCGGGGGAAACCCGTAACTGTCGGGATGATCGCTGATGCGAGCCATACGCAGGTGCACGGGGTCGGTGATCAAGAGCCCGAGCACGCCGCGACCGGTCGGACGAGCGCCGATGGCACGCTCCTCCTCCTCGTCCAGCCCGACGGTCAGGAACTGCTCGAGGCCAGTGCGCGATTCGTTGAGCACGCCGAGGGCGCCATAGCGGGCGCCGACCAGCGAACAGGCCTCAGAGATCATGGTCCTGAGCAGATGGGGCAGATCGACGTCACTCGTGATCAAGAGGACGGCCGCCAAGAGCCGTTGAAGCTTCGCTGGATCCTTCACCCTGGTGTACGGCACGCCGCAAGCCTATCGACGGATCGGATCCGACCTCAGAGACCCATTCAACCGTGTGTCACGGGCCGACCTTGTGCCGCTGGCAGAATGGACCGATGACAATCCGCGTCTTTCTCCTCGATGACCACGAACTCGTGCGCGAGGGTATCCGGAGTCTGCTGGAGAGCGACCCCGATATCGAAGTGGTCGGCGAGGCCGCCACGGCCTCGGAGGCATTGACGCGGGTGCCGTTGGCGAAGCCGGACGTGGCGATCCTTGACGTCCGGCTCGAGGAGGGCAACGGCATCGAGGTCTGCCGCGACCTGCGCTCGATCAACCCCCAGCTCACCTGCCTCATGTTGACAAGCTTCGCCGACGACGACGCGCTCTACGCAAGCGTGATGGCCGGTGCGGCCGGCTATGTCCTCAAACAGATCAAGGCGCGAGATCTCATTGAAGACGTGAAGAAAGTGGCAAAGGGCGACTCGCTGATGGATCCGAGGGCCGTGGCCCGCGTGGTGGAGAGGATCTCGAACCCACCGAAGTCAGATCCCACCCAGGACTCCCTGTCGCCCCAGGAGCAGCGCATCCTGGAGCACATTTCCGAGGGGATGACGAACAAGCAGATAGCGGAAGCCATGTTTCTGGCCGAGCACACGGTGAAGAACTACATCACCGGTCTGTTGCGCAAACTCAAGATGTCGAGCCGCACCGAGGCAGCCATCTACGCGACCAAGCGAAAGACTCAGAGATCAGGCCCGACCGAACTCTGAGGGCGATGCGAGTGTCACCGGGCGGCCCATGAGGGAGGCCCAAGGATCACGGATCGTCCTCATAATGCCCAGGCACCGGGCGGCTCTGCTGCATCAGTGGCGCGTGCCGTGTTACCTGTCCCTCGCCACGCGAGGTGGCAGATTAGCCTCGTCGGTGAGAGTGCCCGTTTGATCGACGGTCTCGGCGGATCCGTCAATCTGAGAAGGCGGCTCGGTTCTCGTTCGGCGATTCGGCGGCGCATCAAGGTCGATCCCGTGGCGTCGAAGTATCGCCTCAATGCGGCGCCGTTCCGACGAGGGGTAGGAAAAGCTAGTCGCGTGCGCATAGATCCCGCGCTCGGTGCAGAGCGCGATCAGAGCTCGGTCGTAGGCAATTTCGGCGGCAAGAGCCGTATAGGCAGAGCCTCCATTGGGAGGCGAGACTGCCCGAAGTTCCTCTCGGCAGAACAGTGCGTATTCGATCAAGTCGGGACCGGTCAGATCGGTCACCCACTCATCTAGTGCGCTGGAGAGAATATCGACGTACATGCTCACGTCCACCAGTGTGACCTTCCGGATTGACCGCGAAATAGGGACGTTCCTCCCATGTACACCCTTTCGACGCCGTTTAGGACGTTCGTCCCCCGTCGCGTCGATGACCATCGTCCTGGTCGACGTCGCAGCCTGGGACCCGACGTAGGGACCGAGGTACCTAGCCCGCAGGACCTTCCTCCCTACTCGATCTGGTGCGCGGCTCTTCATTGTGGGACTCGCAAGGCGTGTCCCATCACATGCGCTGGGGCAGCGAAAGGAGAACCGGACCAATGGCACTCGTCACGGCAGCCCCATCCTCCCCATCTCCGTCGGTGGAGACCGACGGCACACTGTCAAGCCGAAATCGCCAGAAAGCCCACTCACTCGGCCTGACGTCGGCGACCGGACTCGTCATCGGAAGCATCGTTGGTACCGGCGTGTTCACGATGCCGGCGGTCCTAGCCGGCGCCGGCACGATGGGTATCGTCGTGCTGGGCGTGATCGCCGTCGGAGCCACACTGTTGGCCGTGCTGTTCGGTCAGCTGACCAAGCGGATCCCGAACAGTGACGGCGGCCTGTACGCCTACTCGCGACACGAGTTCGGCGACTTCGCCGGCTACCTCGTTGGCTGGTGTTATTGGATCCAGGCCTGGGCAGGCAACGCCGCCATCGTGGCGTCGTGGGTCTTCTACGTGGACGCGTTCTTCAACCTCAGCCATCCGAGCGGCATGACGAACTTCGGCATCGCCATGATCGGTCTCTGGGTCCCCGCTCTCATCAACCTGGCCGGGGTGCGCCAGATGGCCTGGTTCCAGAACGTTACCGTCGTGCTGAAGTTTCTGCCGCTGCTCTTCGTCGGCGTCATCGGGTGGTTCTTCATCGACAAGGCCAACTTCGGCCCCTTCAACGCCTCTGGGGGAAGCCTCTACAGCGGCATCGGCATCGCAGCCGGCGTCGCCCTCTTCTCGTTCATCGGCGTGGAGGCGGCGGCGATCACCGCCAAGCGGGTCCGTGACCCACGTCACAACGTCATGCGGGCATCGATTATCGGGACCGTGGCCAGCGCCCTTCTCTACGTGCTCGTGACGGCCGTCGTCATGGGGCTGGTCTCCCACCACACCCTGGTCAATACCGGCTCACCGTTCGTCAACGCGTTCCATTCGATCTTCCCCCACCAGTCGTGGGCGCCGCGGTTCATCGCCGCCATCGCGGTGATCTCAGGCATCGGCGCCCTCAACGGCTGGACGCTCATCGTGACCGAGACGTCGCGGGCCATAGCGCAGGACGACATGTTCCCCCGCCCATTCGCCTGGAGCGACAAGCGGGGCACGGCCTGGTTCGGCATCCTCGTCGGGACGGCGCTCCCCTCCTTGTTGATGCTATGGCGCTACAGCACCAGCTCGGGACTCACTGTCTTCACCTACCTGATCGATCTCACGGTCGTGACCGTCGCCATCCCGTACTTCATGTCGGCGATCGCCCAACTCACCTACCTGGTGTCGCGGCGTCGGCGAGTCAACGGTTGGGCTCTGGCTCGGGACCTCGGTGTTGCCGGTGCCAGCGTCCTGTTCTCCATGTGGGTCACGTTCGCCTCGGGGTACCAGGTCGTCTACCAGGCGCTCGTTGTGCTCTTCGTCGGAGTGGTGCTCTACGCCTTCTTGAACGCACGGCGTCAGCGCCTGGGCGAGGCGCCGGAGCCGGTGGATCTCCCCTCAGAGTCCGAGGCCGAACTGGCCCCGTCGGCCTGACGATCTCGTTCCAAGAAAGGAAACCACGATGACGTTCCATGTCGATTCGGAGGTCGGACAGCTCCGCCAGGCGATCGTGCATCGTCCCGGCCTCGAGCTCTCGCGCCTGACTCCCGAGAACATCGGCGCCCTGCTCTTCGACGATGTGTTGTGGGCCTCCAAGGCGAAGGAAGAGCATGACGCCTTCGCCGAGAAGCTGCGTGACCACGCCGTGCAGGTGCACCTGTACGGCCAGCTCCTGGCCGAGACGCTCGAGGTGCCCGAGGGCCGCAGCTTCGTGCTGGACCGCCTGTGCACCGCGGACACGCTCGGGCCCTCGCTGGACGGTCCGGTCCGCCGGCTGCTGGAGGACCTGGACGGAGCCACCTTGGCCCAGTACCTCGTCGGAGGGATCCTCAAGGCGGATCTCCACCCGATGCGGGCGAAGAGCCTGACGTGGGAGATGCTGCGCTCGGACGACTTCATACTGGACCCGCTGCCCAATCACCTGTTCCAGCGGGACAACTCGTCCTGGGTCTACGGCGGTGTCACCGTCAACTCCATGGCCAAGCCCGCTCGTCAACGCGAGACGTTGCACACCCGTGCGATCTATCGGTACCACCCGATGTTCGCGAAGGCGGACTTCATCACGTACTTCGGCGACGACGACACCACGCATTTCCCGGCCACGATCGAAGGTGGCGATGTCCACGTCGTCGGGCGCCGCGCCGTCCTGATCGGGATGGGAGAACGCACGTCGCCGATGGCGGTCGAGGCCCTCGCACACGCGCTGTTCTCCTCGGACCAGGCGGACCGCGTCGTGGCCATCGAGCTGCCGCACAGTCACGCCTTCATGCATCTGGACACGGTGATGTCAATGGTTGACCGGGACACCTTCATCCTCTATCCCTACTTCGATCGGCACCTCCGGAGCTGGACCCTCACGCCCGGACAGGCACCCGGGCAGCTGTCGGTGGAGCGAAACCGCAGTGTGTGGGAGACGCTGGCCCACATCCTCGACGTGGCCGAGATCACCGTACTCACGACCGACGAGGACATCCGAGCCGCAGAGCGGGAACAATGGGACGACGGCACCAACTTCTTGGCCGTGGCTCCAGGCGTGGTCATGGGCTATGAGCGCAACGTGGCCACGAACACGATGCTGCGCAAGCACGGCATCGAGGTGATCTCGGTCAGCGGCAGCGAGCTCGGTCGCGGGCGCGGGGGCCCACGGTGCATGACCTGCCCGATCGAACGCGATCCGGCCTGAGGAGGACGATCATGACCATCGATCTGCGTGGACGCAGTTTTCTCAAGGAGGCGGACTTCACCAAGGAGGAGTTCGCCCACTTGATCAGCGAAGCGGCGGTTCTCAGGGAGGAGAAGCGCTCGGGGACCGAGGTACCCCGGCTGACGGGTCGGAACATTGCCCTGATCTTCGAGAAGACCTCGACCCGGACGCGTTCGGGCTTCGAGGTCGCCGCCCACGACCAGGGGGCGCACGTGACCTACATGGGTCCCGACGACTCACAACTGGGCCGCAAGGAGTCGATGCAAGACACGGCCCGGGTCCTCGGCAGGATGTTCGACGGCATCGAATACCGAGGCTTCGCCCAGGGAGCCGTCGAGACCCTGGCCCGTTTCGCCGGAGTCCCCGTCTGGAACGGGCTGACCGACCAGTGGCACCCGACCCAGATGCTGGCGGACGTCTTGACCATGCTCGACCATGCGGCACGGCCGATCGAGGAAATCGCCTACTGCTACGTCGGGGACGCCCGCAACAACACGGCCAACTCGCTCCTCGTCACGGGCGCACTTCTGGGGGCCGATGTCCGCCTGGCCGCACCCCAGTCGCTCTTGCCGGCACAGGAGGTCCGCGACCTCGCGGACGGGCTGGCGGAGGTCTCGGGTGCCCGCCTCATGGTGACGGACGAGATCGACAAGGCAGTCCTCGACGTCGACTTCCTCTACACGGACGTCTGGCTGTCGATGGGCGAGCCCCAGGACCAATGGGCGGATCGCATCTGGGAGCTCGTCCCCTACCAGATAAATGCCGACCTGCTCGCCAGGACGCAGAACCCCGCCGTGAAGGTGCTCCACTGCCTTCCGGCGATGCACAACCGCGAGACCGAGCTGGGGGAAATGGTCTTCTCAAAATGGGGTCTCGACGCCCTCGAGATCACCGAGGACGTGTTCGAATCCGACGCCTCGGTGGTGTTCGACCAGGCCGAGAACCGGTTGCACACCATCAAGGCGATCTTGGTCTCCACGCTGGCGGGCTGATGCGCCTGGTGGTCGCCCTCGGCGGCAACGCGCTGCTCCAACGGGGCGAGAAGCCGGACGCGGAGATCCAGGAGCACCACATCGCGCAAGCGGTCGACGTCTTGGCGCCCCTGTGCCGGGACCATGACGTCGTCCTCACCCATGGGAACGGCCCCCAGGTCGGGCTCCTGGCCCTCGAGAGCGGCGCCGACACCGCTCTCTCGCACGCCTACCCACTCGACTCGTTGGGCGCGCAGACGCAGGGCATGATCGGCTACTGGCTCGCGCAGGCACTGGACAACGCCATCCCCGAGAGGACGTTCGCCGCACTCGTCTGTCAGACCGTCGTGGACGCGGAAGACCAGGCCTTCGTGGAACCCTCGAAGTTCGTCGGCCAGGTGTACAGCGAGGCGGAGGCGGCGAGGTTGGCCGCAACGTGGCACTGGTCCGTCAAGGCCGACGGTGCGAACTGGCGGCGGGTGGTGCCCTCGCCACGGCCCCGAGAGATCGTGGAGCTCCCGATCCTCGGGCACTTGCTCGCGAGCGGATCGGGCGTGATCTGTTGTGGCGGCGGCGGGATTCCCGTCGTACGCGACGAGCGGGGTGTGCTGCGCGGGGTGGAAGCGGTGGTCGACAAGGACAGGACCGCCTGCCTGTTGGCGACGTCGCTCGCCGCCGATGCTCTCCTCGTCCTCACCGACGTGGGGACGGTCGAGCTGGACTACGGGACGGCTGCGGCACGGCCGATCCGACGGGCGAGCACCACCGAGCTTCGGGCGTTGACGTTCCCCGAGGGCTCGATGGGCCCAAAGATCGAGGCGACGTGCGACTTCGTCGACGCGACAGGCCGGCTAGCGGCGATCGGCCGGCTGGTGGACGCGGCGGCGATCCTGGCGGGCACGGCCGGCACGATGGTCACCCCGGGCTGAGCCCGTCGTTGTGCTGCCCAGTGTCGGTCCGAACTGCGGCCGATCCATTCCTCTACCGCTCAGGTCTCCCGTCGTGGTGTAGCCGGTACGACGTGCCAGTGCGCCCGTCGTGCGGGACGACGAATCCCGAATGGAAGAACACGTCCAACATGGGGTGGTTCCGTGCAGCCTCAGCCACGAACGTGCAGACGCCGCGCTCCCTCGCCGCGCTGGCGAGCTCAGTCACCGAACGCCCCCCTCTCGACTTCGTCCACGTCTCGCCCAGGATACGTACACGGACTGCCCTGGCCTAGGGACCATGGTCAGCATGACAATGGGACTTTCGTCCCAGTCCGAGGGCCCATCACGTAGGGACCTTGTCCCCCATCGAAGAGGACCTTTGCGTGGGTCCCAAATTTGCCCTGGCACTTGATGATTGAGGCAGGCCACCTCGCACGGAGGGGTCACTACACAAGGAGACACCTCAATGCGACGCAGAGTCTTTGACATGTTGGTGAGCATCGGCGGCGTGCTGATGGTCGTGGTGCTGGCCGTTGCCGGGACACTGCTCATGGTCGGCTACAACTTCGCCAATAACAACGTGCACAACCAGCTGGCGCAACAGCAGATCGTGTTCCCACCCGCGTCAGCCTTCGCTCATGCCAAGGCCGGTACCGAGATCACACCGTCGATGATCCCCTCGGTGAGTCAGTATGCGGGCCAGGAGCTCACGACGGGAGCCCAGGCTCAGGTCTACGCGGATGACTTCATCGCGGTGCACCTGCGGGAGATCGGCGGTGGCAAGACGTACGCGCAGCTGAGCACAGCCGCCATGAATCTCCCCAAGGGATCGCCGGCCTACACGGCAGCGGAGCAGAAGGTCCAGACCGTCTTTCAGGGAACCACGCTTCGCGGCCTCCTCCTCGAGGCCTACGGCTTCTCGGTCTTCGCCGAGATCGCTCTCATCGGTGCCATCTGTTCATTCGTGCTGGCCGCGCTGATGGCGGTGCTCGTCGTCTTCGGCTTCATCCACGCACGCAAGACACCCGAGACCGAAGAGATCTTCGCCACGGAGAATCCTGTTCGGGAGCCGGCTCTCGTCTGAGCCTCCTCGGCGCTAGCCAACCGAAGCCACCCGGTCCGCGTTGGGCCGGGTGGCTTCGCGTTGACATACCGTCTGGCGCAGGTGACCTGACGATTGCCTTCGAAGACAAGCGAGGGAGAACAGCATGAGCATCGGCGCCATCGTCACGAAGGGCCTCACGAAGAGGTTCGGGCGGGTAAACGCGCTCGAAGATCTCAACCTCGAGGTCCAGCAGGGTGAGGTCCTGGGCTGCCTGGGACCGAACGGCGCCGGCAAGACGACCACCATCCGGTTGCTGCTTGGACTGCTCCAGCCGACGTCGGGAAGCTGTCAGTTGTTCGGCGTGGACGCCACGCGCCACCCCGTCGAGGCTCACCGCCGCGTGGCCTTTGTCCCCGGTGAGGCCGACCTCTGGCCGAAGTTGACCGGCATGGAGACACTGCATCTGCTGGGCCGGGTCTACGGTCAGGTTGACGAGCCCTATCGGGACGAACTCATCGAACGCTTTCAGCTCGACCCCTCCAAAAAGGTACGTGCCTACTCGAAGGGCAACCGCCAGAAGGTGACCCTGATCGCCGCGCTGATGACCCGGGCCGATCTCTTGATCCTCGACGAGCCCACCTCGGGCCTCGATCCGCTTATGGAGCAAGTGTTCAGAGGCTGTGTCGGCCAGGCCAAAGAACGGGGACAGACGGCGTTCCTGTCGTCGCACATCCTGAGCGAGGTCGAGGCCCTGTGCGACCGGGTCGCGATCCTTCGTGCCGGCCGCCTGGTGGAACTCGGGAGCCTCCACGAGCTGCGGCACCTGGCCGCCGTCTCCGTCGACGCCACCTTTGCCGGGCCCGTCCCCGACCTTTCGGCGGTGCCTGGTGTGAGCCACGTCATGACTGACGGGCATTCCGTTCATCTCGACCTACGGGGGTCGGTCCGGCCGCTCATTCGGGAGCTGGCCGACACAGACGTCACCGGGCTCCAGAGCAGGGAGCCGTCACTCGAGGAGCTCTTCCTCAGCCACTACGGCGCTGGCGAGACGGATGGCCATGGCGACGGACGCGGCTAACCCATTCGTCGCACCCGGGAGGGCTCCTTGCCATCGGTCATGGGTCATCTTCGCGAGAACGGCGCGGGCGGCCTCGAGGTCTGGCCTCGTGTGGGGCTATGTGTTCGGCGCGTTCATCGCCTCCTCGGCGTGGAGCTATTCGAGCATCTACAAGACCCAGGCCCAGCGCGAGGCTCTCGCCGCGACGTTTGGCAACAACAAAGCGACGATCGCGCTGTTCGGGCCGGCACCCGCACTGCAGACCGTCGGTGGGTTCACTGTGTTCAAGGTGTCCATGACCCTCATGATCGTCGGCGCCATCTGGGGCCTGCTGACCAGCTCGCGGCTTCTCCGCGGCGAGGAGGACGCAGGCCGCTGGGACATCCTCCTTTCGGGCGGGACAACGCGAGGCGGGGCGGCGCTGCAGGCTCTTGGCGGATTCGCCGTCTCCGCGCTCGTCCTCTGGACCCTGACCTCCCTCATCACCTCCATCGCCGGCGTGTCGTCGAAGGTGGACATCGCCCTCGGTCCCGCGCTCTTCTTCGCTCTTGCGCTCGTCAGTCCCGCCGTCATGTTCCTTGCGGTAGGGGCTCTGACGAGCCAATTCGCCCCGACACGACGACAGGCCGCTGGGTATGCCGCGGCAGTGCTCGGCCTGACCTATTGCCTGCGCATGGTCGGCGACGCCGGCGTCGGGCTGCAGTGGCTCTCCTGGCTCTCACCCCTCGGCTGGTGCGAGCGGCTTGCTCCGGTCACCGAGAGCAACCCATGGCCCCTGCTGCTGATCGGTGGCTTCACGATCCTGGTCGGCGGTGCCGCCGTGCGATTGGCCGCGAGCCGAGACGTCGGGTCGAGCGTCTTCCCGGACAGGCGCGACCGCCCGGCCGACCTGCGCCTGCTCGACAGCGCACTGGCACTGAGCGTCCGACTCACCTGGAGCGTGGCCGTCGCGTGGTTGGCCGCGCTCGCGGTCTTCGGTTTGCTCTTGGGCCTGGTGGCCAAGGGCGCGGGCGACACCCTGTCGGGATCTTCCCTCCGAGAGACCTTCGACAAGCTGGGTGCCACCGGCGGTGGAGTCGGCGCGTACCTCGGCGTGACGTTTCTCATCGTCAGCGTGCTGGTCGCCTTCGTGGCTACCGGCCAGATCGGATCTGCGCGGAGCGAGGAATCCGAGGGACGGCTCGATCACCTCATAGTTCGCCCGCTCTCGCGCGTCCGATGGCTCTCCGGTCGTCTATGTCTCGCTCTTGTCCTGCTGGTCACCGCCGGTCTCCTCGCTGGCGTGTGCACGTGGGTGGGCGCCGCGACCCAGCACTCGGGCGTCGGCGTCGACTCGGTCGTGGGCGCCGGCCTCAACGCTGTCATTCCCGCCGTCTTGCTCCTGGGTCTCGGGGCTCTGTTCCTCGGCTTCTGGCCGCGAGCCGCGAGCATCGCTCTTTACACCGTCGTGGCCTGGTCTCTGCTCGTCGAACTCGTGGGAGGGATCGGGGCTGTCAGCCACTGGCTGCTCGATACCTCCGTCTTCCACCACGTCGCATCGGCGCCTGCTGTACCTCCCAACTGGGGAACCGACGCAGTCCTGGCCGGGATCGGCCTGATCGCCGCCATGGTCGGCCTTCTCGGGTTTCGACGTCGTGACCTCGTGAGCGCCTAACTTCCGTGTGCCTCGTCAGCCCTCGAGGAGATGCATCTGCGTCGCCGGCCAGGACCAGGCTGTCGATCCATCGGTGTGTGAGGACGTAGACGGTGGTAGGGCCGTCGCCATGGTCGTTCGCAGTCCTTTCTGACCCATGCCACCCTCATCCCGGGTCCCGACGGAAGGATTGACGTGATGGCCCTCGGCACGCGTCCTGCGCCCCAGGAATTGGACCTGGCCGCAGCGGCAGCCCTTTCTCCCGATGAGATCCTTTCCGCTCTTGGGAGTCGACCCGAAGGGCTTACATCCACCGAAGTCGAAGAACGACTCCGCCGGTTTGGATCGAATGCGCTCGCCGTGCACCGAGTCCGCGCAACGGCGGTCCTTTTTCGCCAGATTCGGAACCCGATCCTGATTCTTCTGCTCGGCGCGGCGCTGGTGTCCGGACTCACCGGCGGCGGCACCAATGCCGTGATCATCTCGGTGATCGTGGTCCTCAGCGTCGGCCTTGGCTTCTTCAACGAATATCGGGCCGAAAGGGCCATGGCCTCGCTCCGTGCTCAGATTCGCCAGGAGGCAGAGGTTCGCAGGAATGGCCAGACGTGTCGGGTCCCTGTCACAGACCTCGTCCCGGGTGACGTGGTGGCGCTCCGAATCGGGTCCTTGGTCCCGGCCGATCTGCGTTTGCTCGACATCGACGAGTGCGAGTGTGACGAGAGCATCCTGACCGGAGAGTCCATGCCCGTCGTCAAGTCCGTGACTGCAGTGTCCCGGGTGGCGGCGCAGGATCAGTCCGGATGTGCCTTCATGGGAACGATCGTGCACGAGGGGTCAGCCCTCGGCGTCGTCGTCCAGACGGGCCCTCGGACCGCCTTCGGACGAATCGCAGCTGGTTTGTCCGAACACCAGGGCCAGACGGCCTTCGAGGTTGGCCTGGCCCGCTTCTCGCGGTTCCTGTTCGGGGTGGCGGCGCTGCTCACGGTGTTCATCTTCGCCATCAACGTGGCCCTGTCAAGGCCACTGATCGAGGCGCTCCTCTTCTCGCTGGCGATAGCCGTGGGCATTGCGCCCGAGATGATGCCGGCAATCGTGACGGTCAGCCTGTCGTCGGGATCCAAGGCACTGGCGGCGAAGAAGGTGCTGGTCAAGCGACTCGTAGCGATCGAGGACCTCGGCAACATCGAAATCCTCTTTACCGACAAGACCGGCACGCTGACCGAGGGCGTGATTACCTTCGAGCGCAGTCTCGACGAGCGTGGCGAACCAAGCACTCGCCCCCGGCTGCTCGGGCTCGTCTGCAACGAAGCAGCGGTCACAAAACAAGGTCCCGTCGGGGGGAATGCGCTCGACCAGGCCCTCTGGGCTGCTTCCGAAGCGGCCATCGGGGGGGAGCTCGCCGTCGACGCGGCCCATTACGTCCGCCGGGCGGTGCTCCCGTTCGACCACGAACGGCAATTGGCCTCGGTCCTGGTCGAGGACCCCGATGGCTCGTTGCTGGTGGTCACGAAAGGCGCACCCGAGGTGGTTCTCGAGCGCTGCCGACACGTCCCCGACGGTGCCCGGTCAGTCTTGAAGGCACTGTTCTCGGAAGGGGCCCGCGTGGTGGCCGTCGCCACCCGTCCGGCAGCGCAGATGACGTCGCTGACCGTGGCCGACGAGCAGAACCTCGAGCTGGCGGGCTTCCTGACGTTTGCCGACCGACCGAAGGCCGATGCTGGTGCGTCCATCGCGCAGCTCAAGCATCTCGGTGTGGACGTCAAAATCATCACCGGGGACAACGGACTTGTCGCCGCCAAGGTGTGTTCCGACATCGGCGTCGAGTGCGCCGGGGTGCTGACCGGTGTAGAGGTCGATGCACTCGACGACGACCGTCTTGAAACGGCGATCCCGACCACCACGGTCTTCGCTCGGATCAGCCCCGATCAGAAGTCTCGTATCATCAAAGTGGCCCGCCGCACGGGGAAGGACGTGGCGTTCCTCGGCGACGGGGTCAACGACGCTGTGGCGTTGCATCACGCAGACGTCGGCATCTCCGTGGACTCGGGAACGGATGTGGCCAAGGACGCCGCTGACGTCGTGCTCCTCGACAAGGACCTCGGCGTGTTAGCGGACGGTGTCATCGAGGGACGCCGCATCTTCAATAACACCATGAAGTACGTCCTCATGGCGACCTCGTCGAACTTCGGCAACATGTTCAGTGCAGCTGGCGCGTCAGCGTTTCTGACGTTCCTGCCGATGTTGCCCTCCCAGATCCTGCTCAACAATCTGCTCTACAACACGGGACAACTCGTGATCCCGACCGACCGGGTCGATCCCGAGGCACTCGCTCGACCAGCAGCGTGGGACATGCGGTTCATCCGTCGCTTCATGTCGGTCTTCGGTCCCGTCAGCTCCATCTTCGACTTCTTGACGTTCTGGGTCATGCTCGCAGTACTACACGCCGGCCACGTCGAGTTCAGGACGGGCTGGTTCGTCGAATCAATCGCCACGCAGACCTTGGTGATCTATGTGATCCGTACCCGCCGGGTCCCGTTCTTCAAGAGCCGGCCGAGTTGGCCGATGCTGGTGGTGCCGACCGGGGCGGCCGCGATCGGAGCGGTGCTTCCGTACACCGGTCTGGCCCACCTCTTGGGTTTCACCCCGCTGCCGACGGCGTTCTTCCTCTTGCTCTTCGCAATGGTCGTGGCCTACCTGTTGCTCGTCGAGCTGGCCAAGACACGCTTCTACCGAACGCCGCAGGCGCAGACTCCCAGGATTGCTCCCACCCATGCCGAGCAGCTCGAGCGGCGCATCCGGCGCCGGGTCGCACGATTCGTACACTTCGCCCCGCCGTCGCGCATCGGTGGCGCCGAATGAGGCCTCAGCCAGATGGCGTCCGACGACCTACATGTGCGCGACGTGGAGGAGCTCACCCCGTTGCACTTGCAAGAATCGTAGGTCCGCAGCTCGCGACGTCCAGTGAACCCTCGTGATCGAAGCTGAGCCGGCCCGTCTCGATGACTCTCAGAAACGCTGCCACGACCTCGGCGTCATAGATCGTGCCCGACCCACTCCGCAGTTCCCCGACCGCTGCGTTGAGACCGAGGCCTGTTCGATACGGTCGTGCTGACGCCATCGATTCCACCACGTCGGCGACGGCAATGATCCGACTCCCTAGGAGGATCTGGTCGCCGCGCAATCCATTTGGGTACCCCGATCCATCGCAGCGTTCGTGGTGTTGGAACACCATTTGTGCAACACGTTCTGGAAACTCCACTCGCTGCAGCACGTCGAATCCTGCCTGGCTGTGCGTCCGGACCACCGCCATCTCAGCCTCGCTGAGGGGGCCCGGACGCGAGAGCAGGTCCGATGGAACTGAGAGCTTGCCGATGTCGTGGATTCGCGCCGCGAGTGCGATCTCCTCTGTGTCTTGGGTCCCAAGACGGAGCTCGGACGCCACGGCGCTCGCAATGCGCGCCACCCGCTCTTGATGACCAGCGGTATAGGGGTCACGAAGCTCCACGGACGCGGAGAGGGCAGCCACAACTGCCCGGGTCAACGTGGCGTGGCTCTCTTCCAACTGCTTCCGTTCGGTGATGTCGATCACGACGATCGCAATACCGATGACCTGACCGCTGACCTTGACCGGATTCAGGTTCGTGAGCCAGGAGTGGATCTGATCTGGGTCCATGGCCGTCGGGCCCGAGACCTCCTGGTTGACAACCGCTTCACCGCTGCCGATGACCCGCCTGTAGAACGGCTCGAGCGTCGGCCAGAGTGCTGGAACAACTTCAGCGACTCTTCGGCCGATCTGGTCTTCGACCTTGCCGCCGTTGACCGAAGCGAGCATCGCGTTGATGCGCAGGATCCGGAAGTCTCGGTCGACGTAACCAAATCCGACCGATTCCGTTGCTTGGAGCGAGTCGATGATCGACGATGCCTCGTCCGTCGCACGATTCGATTCGCGCAGGCTTTCTTCGAGGCGGTCGCGGTCCGCTTGTGCGCAGATTGGATCGAGAGGTCTCTGCCTTGCGGAGAGCCGGGTCGGGTCGCCGGTGACGGCGTGATCGACCGTCGCGACGCGAGCACGTCCATCCGCCTTCGCCCGGTAGAGACCCTGATCAGCGTCGCGAAAGAGCCTCCGGCTCGTCGGCTCGACATGATCGAGGGCGGCGAACCCGACGCTGATGCGGAGCTGTGCTCCCCCTTCTGCGAAACGTCGGATCATCCGTTCGGCCAGGTTGCCCGCGCTGGCCAGGTCCGTCTTGGGGAGGATCACCGCAAATTCGTCACCGCCGACCCTCGCGACAGTGTCGATCGACCTGCTCCCCCTTCTGAAGAGGGCGCCGGCTTCGGCGAGTGCCGCATCCCCTGCCGCGTGACCGTGCGCGTCATTGAACGACTTGAAGAGGTCGACGTCGGCAACAAGCAGACTCAGGGGCTCATGATGGCGAACCGCCCGGTCGATTTCGATGTCCAGACGGTTGTAAAACGCCCCGTGATTGAGACATCCGGTGAGTGCGTCTATGGATGCTTGGTGCTGGAGGTCTTCGACCAGCCGGTCCTCGTCTCCCTCAAGACGTGCGCGGTACAGCGCCGACGTCGAGCACAGCGCCGCTGTTCCGAGCAAGAGGGCCACCAGCGCCGCGATGTCGCTTGCCGCCGCTTCGACATGCGGATCGATTGCGGCCACGACGCCCAACTCGACGAGAGCGGCGACGCCACAGATCGTGACCTGCTTCGGTGGAAGTGCCAGGGCGGCGCTCATGACCGGAAGGGCGATCAACACCACCAGCGGACTATCGAGTCCACCGTCCAAGCAGATGCAGATCGTCAGCGCGAATCCCGCAAGGAGCGTGGAGGCGAGTGAAAATGAGACACGCCACGGAAAGGTCGAGACTCTCTCTATGAAAGCCAGGGTCACGGCGGCCGCGATCAGGGTGACGGAACTGATGGCACACAATGCGAGGCGATGGGGCCCGTTGGGTGTCGCGACGAAGTAGGACAGCACGAAGAGGCTTCCGGCCGTCAGGGTCAGATAACCCAGGCGACTGTGAGACGTCCAGAAGATCCGCTTCTGAGTCCCCAGTGGGTCAGAGGCGTTCTCGACGGCGTCATCTGGGACACCACGTGGACCCTCGAATTGCGCGCCCGGGAGCAGACTCAAACCCACCGTTCTGTATCGGCCGAAAGAGGCGAAATCCTGAGGAATCGCAGCCAGCTAAGAGGCAGGTTGTCGTGCTAGAAATATCAGCTAGGGCAGACAATTCGGACGCAATCCGCGTGACGGCTCGGGAAGCCACCGACACGAGTGGAGCGCCCGTATCCGGGCCGAAACGACGGCTTCGGGCATCCCCGAGACAGCAGCTGTTGAGGGCGGCCACAGGCCGGTGGAGCGGACTGTTGAGGGCGGCGTTACATGTTCTTCGGAATGCGACAATGGAGAATGCAGATCGCCGAGCGACCGGCTGGTCGCCCCGTCGTCGACCGGAGTCGATGACCCCTCATGCGAAATGCGCTGCAGCAGGACGAGGCGGATCTTTGGCCGACCCCATCGGTCATGGTTGCGCCCTCGTCGATCCGTGAGGGTTGACTCACCGAACGACCCTTCGACTCCGGGCAGTGATGATCAGTGCGCCGAGCGCCGTTGCTCGGACCGCGCCTCGAGGTCTCCTTTCCAGTTCCCGACAACAACCCGTCGATGTATGCATTGGACGTCGAATGACCTCCTTGGAACTAGAAGCAAAGGCCCTTCTACTCCAGGGACCTAAGTCCCTAAGAGGGGGATTCGAAACGCAAAGCCCTTGGGCGCAGGGTCCGGCCGCCCGCCCTCATAGTCGTGGACGGTACCTCCGAACTGGTTCACACCGAACTGGAGCCTGAGGTCGGATTCGAACCGACGACCTGCGCATTACGAGTGCGCTGCTCTACCGACTGAGCTACCCAGGCAGATACGTGCCGACCCGACCAAGAAGGAGTCCTGCGGTACCGGGCCAGGCGACGGTGAGTCAGTGTACGCGCCCCGCACGCGGCTCATCGACCCGGGCCGTAGCGCCCTCCCTACGAGGCCAGCGCGGCCAGGCGAACGAAGAGCGATTGCAGGAGCAGCGCCTCGTTGGGGTTGCGCACCAGTGACTCGGCCGCGTCGGTGATGAGACCGACGGCGTCGGCAGCGCCTCGGACGTCGGGATCGCCGACTCCGATCGCTCCTCCGCCGGCTGCGTTGACCAGGCGGCCGCGGTACGAGCGCGCAAGCACCCCGAGGCCGGCGCGCAATGCATCAGTACGGAACCGACGCTCCTCGCGTTGGTGCTGCTCGACGATCTCCTTGCGACCGGGCAGACCCCGCTCGCCCATCTCCTTGGCGGCCGCGGCGAGCGCGTCGATCTGGCGGGCGTGCTCCGCTCGCAGGGGCTCGACCGCGCGGTCTGCCGCATCGAGCACACGCCGGGTCAGGCCGGCCTCCGTCGAGCCGTTGCCTCCCAGCTCGTCGGGAACCGATGCCCACAGCGCGACCCGGGCTGCGACGTCAGGGTCGTCGACCATGACCCGGGCTCGCTCCGGATTGCCCCCGCTGCTGTCGGCCACGACGGCTGCCATCTCCTGTGGCACCCCCGACTCGGTGAGCCAGCCCACGAGCTCGCCGCGTGCCACTGGTGGGAAGTCCACCTCGACGCAGCGGCTCGCGACGGTGACAAGCTCAGGCAGGACCTGGTCGGCCAGCAGCACGAAGACCGTGTCGCCCGGCGGCTCCTCGAGCGTCTTGAGCAAGGCGGGTGCGCGCTGCGCGACCAGGTGGACGTCGAGGACCACGATGACCTGGCGTGCCGCGTGCAACGGCCTGCGCTGTGCGAGAGCGACGACCTGGCGGATCTCGGCGATGGAGACCGAAGCTCCGCTCCGGCGGACGATATGGAGATCTGGTTCGGTGCCGGCGAGGGCGGCTCGGCAAGTGGCGCACTCCCCGCACCCGCCGTCAGGGCACAGCAATGCAGCCGCAAAGCCGTACGCGGCGGCCAGGCCCCCATTACCGGCCGGCCCGCGAAACAGGTACGCGTGCACCGGATTGGCCGCCGCCGCGCACAACGCCTCGACCGCCTCCTCCTGGCCGACCACGCCAGCGAAGAGCGAGCGGGCCGGACGCTCGGCGCTCACCGGGTAGCCGGCGCGTCTTCGAACCGTGCGCGCACGGAAGCCACGATATGGGCGGCAAGTTCCCCGACGGACGCTTCGCCATTCACCACCAGCCAGTGCTCGGGATCGGCCGCCGCCTGAGCCAGGAACCCGTCGCGCACGCGTGCAGCGAACGCAGGGCCGAGGCGCTCCATCCGGTCCAGCCGTGCCGCGCTGCCGGGCCCGGCGGCGAGCCGAGCTGCCGCAACCTCGACCGGGACGTCGACGAGGACCGACAGATCCGCCACCAGTCCGTCGGTCGCCCACTCGACCAGCGCGCGTAGCGCAGCGGGGTCGAGCCCACGCCCATAGCCCTGGTACGCCAGCGTCGAACCGGCGTAACGATCGCTGACGACCCATTCGCCGGCCGCGAGCGCAGGCCCGAGAACCTGTGTCACGTGCTCCGCGCGGTCAGCCGCCATGAGAAGTGCCTCGGCCCGGGGTGATGGGGCGGGCACCTCCGGGGCGAGGAGCAGTGCACGCAGACCAGCCCCGAGCTCGGTGGCCCCGGGCTCGTGGGTCAGGCGGGCACCCAGCGCATCGGCAAGGGCGCGCGCCTGGGTGGATTTCCCGCAGCCGTCGATGCCCTCGAGCGCGATCAGGCGACCTCGGGCACCCATCTCAGAAGGGTTCGCTCGGCGCTGCCTTCATCGCGGGTTCCGTCGCCCCTGCGCCGGTGCCCTCCGCGGCCTTGCTCGCTCCCGCCGACTTCTTCGCCGCCTTCCTCGTCTTCGCGACCGCCTTCGCGGTCTTCTTCGCGGTCTTCTTGGCCGGCGCGGCCTTCTTCGCCGCCTTCTTCTTGCGCGTCGACGGGCCGGCGGCGCGACGGTCGGCCAGGAGTTCGGAGGCCCGGTCCATGTCGATCGCCTCGACCGAGTCTCCCTTGCGCAGGCTGGCGTTCGTGGTGCCATCGGTGACGTAGGGACCGAACCGCCCGTCCTTCACGACTACCGGCAGGTTGGTCGCTGGGTCAGTGCCGAGTTCGCGCAGCGGCGCCGCGGCGACGCGCCCGCGGCGCTGCTTGGGTTGTGCGAACAGCGCCCGCGCCTCGTCCAGGGTCACCGTCAGGAGCTGGTCCTCGCTCGTGAGGCTCCGCGTGTCGGATCCCCGCTTGAGATACGGACCGAAGCGCCCGTTGTGCGCGGCCACCTCCTCGCCCGTGTCCGGGTCGGTGCCGACCGTCCGTGGGATGCGGAGCAGGTCGAGCGCCTGCTCGAAGGTGAGCGTCGCCGGGTCCATGGAGGCGAACAGCGACGCCGTGCGCGGCTTGTCGCCCCCCTCGGTGACCTCGCCGACCTGTACATAAGGACCGAAGCGGCCGGCCTTGACCTGGATCTCGAGTCCGCTCTCAGGATCTGTGCCGAGGACGCGGTCGTTGGAGGGTGCCGCCAGGATCTCCTCCGCGCGGGCGATGGTGAGCTCGTCGGGGGCCAAGTCGTCGGGGATGGAGGCCCGGTCATCGCCGCGTTGGAGATAGGGGCCGTAGCGGCCGACGCGAGCCACGATGGGTTCGCCGTCGCTGCCGTCACCGAGCGGGATGGAATTGACCTCGCGGGCATCGATCTCGGCGAGGTGCGCCGACACCGTGGCCTTCAGGCCGAGCGTCTCCACTTCGGTACCGTCGCTTGGCATTGCGCCCGGCGCGGTACTGCCGAAGTAGAAGCGGGTGAGCCACGGCAGCGCCTCCTCCGTCCCCGACGCGATCTCGTCGAGGTCATCCTCCATCGAGGCGGTGAAGCCGTAGTCGACCAGGTTCCCGAAGTAGCGCTCGAGCAGGCCCACGACGGCGAAGGCGGTGAAGCTCGGCACGAGCGCCGATCCCTTCTTCCAGACGTAGCCCCGGTCGAGGATGGTGGCGATGACGCTTGCGTAGGTGGACGGCCGACCCACGCCGAGCTCCTCCATCGCCTTGACGAGGGACGCCTCGGTGTAGCGGGCGGGCGGCTGTGTGGTGTGCGACCCCGCCTCGAATGCGGTGCCCTCCACCCGGTCGCCTTCAGCCAGCGCTGGCAGCACCATCTCCTCTGGGCTGTCGGTGTCAGGGTCGTCCTCGTCGCGGCCCTCCTGGTACGCCCTCAGGAATCCCGAGAAGGTGATGACGCGTCCGCTCGCCGAGAACTCGGACTCCTGTCCCGAGGCGAGGCCGCCGGGCACGTCGGCCACGAGCCGTAGCTGCGCGCTCGTGCCGGTGGCGTCGTTCATCTGCGAGGCCACGGTGCGCATCCAAATGAGCTCGTAGAGCCGGCGCTCGTCCCCCGAGAGCTCGCGGCCGACCTGCTCGGGTGTACGGAAGCTCTCACCGGCGGGGCGGATCGCCTCGTGCGCCTCCTGCGCATTCTTCACCTTGCGCTCGTACCGGCGCGGCGCGTCGGGGACGTAGTCGGCACCGAACATCTCGCGGGCCTGGTTCCGGGCGGCCGTCAGCGCCTCGTCGGACAGCGTGGTCGAGTCGGTCCGCATGTAGGTGATGTAGCCCTGCTCGTAGAGGCGCTGGGCCACCTGCATGGCGCGCTGTGCGCTGAAGCGAAGCTTGCGGCCCGCCTCTTGCTGGAGCGTCGACGTCATGAACGGCGCGGCCGGCGAACGTCGGAAGGGCCGCTCGGTTACCGAACGCACGGTGAAGGTCTGGCCGGTCAACTCGGTGGCCACCGACGTCGCCTCGTCTTCGCCCAGTACCCGGACAACCGCCTTGCCCGTCTGGTCCCCGTGCTGGTCGAAGTCCTTGCCGGTGGCGACAGCCGTCCCGCCCAGGGTGATCAGCGTGGCCGCGAAGCCGTTCGGCGCGGCCGCGTTGGCGAAGGTGCCCTCGACGCCCCACCACGTCGCAGAGCGAAACCGCATCCGGGCCCGTTCGCGCTCGACCACCATCCGGGTGGCCACGCTTTGGACGCGGCCGGCCGACAACCGTGGCATGACCTTGCGCCAGAGCACAGGCGAGACCTCGTAACCGTAGAGCCGGTCCAGGATGCGGCGGGCCTCTTGGGCGTCGACGAGGCGGCGGTCGAGCTCACGCCACTCGTCGACAGCGCGTGCGATCGCCGCGGGGGTGATCTCGTGGAAGACCATCCGCTTGACGGGAACTGTGGGCGAGAGCACCTCGGAGAGGTGCCATGCGATCGACTCCCCCTCGCGGTCCTCGTCAGTGGCGAGGTAGAGCTCGTCGGCGCTCTTGAGGAGCTTCTTCAGGTTGGCTACGACCGACTTCTTGGGCGACGACACCACATAGAGCGGCTTGAAGCCGTTGTCGACGTCGACACCGAGGCGTGCCCACGACTCACCTTTGTATGCGGCAGGCACCTCGTCGGCGCCACGTGGCAGATCGCGGATGTGGCCGACGGAGGACTCGACGATGAAGTCCGGGCCGAGCATCCCGCCGATCGTGCGCGCCTTGGCCGGTGACTCGACGATGACGAGCGCCTTACCCACGGCGAAGCCCGCGGGAGATCGGTCGGAAGGGTGTAACAGAGGGCATGGTCACGTCAGAGTGGGGGTCCGCCGCCCTGCCTGTCAAGAGCGGCTGTTTCCGAAAGGTCTCCCGAGGAACGGTCTCCTAGGTGGTTGAGCAGGTCAATCAACCGACGCGGTCGCTGCCGCAGCAGGCGTGGAATCTGTTGTATCCGCGGCGTCCATCGGCACGGCGGCCCGCTTGGAGAAGGCCAATGCGGCGAGGAGGATGACCAGGGAGCCCGCCGCGATACCAAGGCGCGCCCCCGTGTCGTGCCGCAGCGAAATGACCGCTGGCAGGATGAGGAGCGACACGAGGTTCATCACCTTGATCATGGGGTTCAAGGCCGGGCCGGCCGTGTCCTTGAAGGGGTCGCCAACCGTGTCACCGATGACTGCGGCCTTGTGGGCTTCCGACCCCTTCCCGCCCTCGTTCCCGTCCTCGATGTACTTCTTGGCGTTGTCCCATGCACCACCGGAGTTCGAGAGCGTGTTGGCCATCAATTGTCCGGTCAGGATGGTGCCGGCCAGAAAGGCTCCGAGCGCGAGATAGTTGATCCCGAACCCCACGATCACCGGGGCGAGGATCGCGAGGAGGGCGGGCGTGGCCAACTCGCGCTGGGCCGCCGCCGTGCAGATGGAAATGACTCGTCCATATTCGGGCTTCTCGGTGTAATCCATGATGCCGGGGTGCTCGCGGAATTGGCGGCGCACCTCGAGCACAACGGTCCCCGCCGAACGACCGACGGCCCGGATAGCGAGGGACGAGAAGAGAAAGGCGATCGAGCCGCCTATGAGAAGCCCGATGAAGGTCGTCGGGTTGGCCACGTTGA
The DNA here is from genome assembly GCA_963725895.1 of uncultured Acidimicrobiaceae bacterium. Taxonomy (GTDB): domain Bacteria; phylum Actinomycetota; class Acidimicrobiia; order Acidimicrobiales; family RAAP-2; genus Bog-473. The sequence goes on from CAVSAJ010000001.1 coordinate 2,626,731, forward strand.
TCTGGATCACGCTGAAGAGCTTCGAGCCTGTCGCGTGGAGGCTCGGGATCTGTTCGCCGATTGTCTCGATGAACGACGCGAAAAGGGCGACAGCTGCGATCACGGCCGACCCGATGGCCACACCCTTTGTGATGGCTTTGGTGGTGTTCCCCACGGCGTCGAGACTGACCATCACGCGCTCTGCCTCACCGGTGAACTCCCCCGACATCTCGGCGATGCCGGCCGCGTTGTCCGACACCGGCCCAAAGCTGTCCTCGGAGACCACCATGCCAGCCGTGGCAAGCAACCCGATGCCGATCAGTGCGACCAGATAGAAGGTCAGCTCGATATTGCCGTCGCCGAGCCCGATGGCAACCCCGATCGCGATGGCGATGGCGATGATGGCCCACACGGAAGACTCCAGGCCGATGGAGATCCCGGCCAGCACTGTTGTGGCCGGCCCGGTACGGGCCGAGGCCGCAATCTCCTTGACAGGTCCGCGTTCGGTCGAAGTGAACTGCTCCGTGATCTGGCTGGCGACCAGGGAAAGGATGACTCCTGTCAACACTGCGTAGAACACCTTGAGGTCGTGCACGTAGTACTCCGCCACCAAAAGCGCGCCCACCACGGTCAACAGTGCGGCCAGCCAGAAGCCACGGTTGATCGGGGCCAGCGCGTTGCGGTCGGCCTTGCGGGCCCGCACCACCACGACGCCGATCACCGAGGCGAAGATCCCCATCGCCGGGACGATGAGCGGGTAGAGGACGGCCGGGGTGGGGTTATGCCCGATGGTCCTGAAGGCGGAATACCCGAGGATGAGCGACGAGATGATCGTGATCTCGTAGGACTCGAAGAGGTCGGCCGCCATGCCGGCGCAGTCACCCACGTTGTCGCCCACGTTGTCGGCGATGGTCGCCGCGTTGCGCGGGTCGTCCTCGGGGATCCCCGCCTCCACCTTGCCGACCAGGTCGGCCCCGACGTCCGCCGCCTTGGTGAAGATACCTCCGCCGACACGCATGAAGAGGGCGAGGAGCGACGCGCCGAAGGCGAAGCCGATCAGCACGGCGGTGGCCGAGTTCTGGAAGATCAACACGATCGCCGTCGCTCCGACCAGACCGAGCCCGACGCAGAGCATGCCGGTGACCGCGCCGGTGCGGAAGGCCACTCGCAGCGCCGCGGCCATGCCGCCGCCGCGTGACGCCGCCGCCGCCGTGCGGACGTTGCCCCGGACGGCGATGCTCATGCCGATGAAACCGGTCAGGCCCGAGAAGGTCGCGCCGAAGAGGAAGCAGATCACCCGGTAGAGGCCGTCCTGCTGGAACGTCAGGGCGACGCCCCCGTCTGGCTTCACCACCTTGGTGGCCGTGAAGAAGATGAGGATGGCCAGCGGGATGATGATCATCACGATGGCCCGGAACTGGCGGGCCAAAAACGCCTGGGCTCCCTCTTGGACCGCCTGAGCGATCTCCTTCATCTTGACCGTGCCCTGGTCGAAGGAGAGGACGTTGCGGGCGAGGAGCAACCCTGCGGCGATGCCGACGATCCCGGCGAGCAAGCAGATATACAGCCAGGTCCTGTCGGCCCCGCTGAGGTGGAAGGCCTGGTAGCCGCCCTCGGCTGCGAGGAAACTGATCATTCCTGGTGTGCCCTTTCTCTTCCGATGCGTCTTGGGGCGAAGGGGCGATGACGCCCTCCCCCCTGCGGTGCGGCAGCGTTCGGCACCACGGCGGTCGTTGTCATGAACCGACTCCGAGGGCGCGCCGGCGAGGTCGCACCCGACGCCGGGCCGTCGGGCACGTTAGCGACTGGCACGCGTGCGGGCAATTTTGTTGTCGCCGCGGGTGCCTCTGACCAGGGCGTACTGCTCAAGACTCCGCCTCAAGACGGCGCCTCAAGACTCCGCCGGATCGCTCGGGGCACCCGCTACGAGCTCGAACGAAGGGTTCAACATCGCAGGGCGCCGCCCCCACGTGCCGACCATGCCCTCGGCGACCAGACGCGCCCCGGGCTCGATCCCGGCGATCTTCGGGCGCCCCTGGAACACGAGGAGGAGGCCGCCCGTGCCGTCGCTCAAGACGCACTCGAGGTTGGAGGCGCCTGCCCGCGGCTGCACCCGGACCGACTTCACCCGGCCTGCCACTCTGACCCGTTGACGCGGCGTCACCGAGGCGATCGGCTTCGTGGCCCCGGCGCGCTGGGCCAGCGTCGCGTCGGCGGCCAACACCGCGGAGGGTCGGCGTGAGCCGTCCTTCCGTCCCATGCGGTCCAGCCCCGTCCGCCCCTCACGGTCGATCGGCGCTGCCCCATCGGCGCCGACACCACTGAGACGCGCCCGCTGCACGGAGCGGCCGTACGAGCGCGCTCGCTCCTCGTAGCGCCCACCCACCGCGAAGGGGACGATCGTGGCGCTGACGTGGGGGACCTGGGCCAACACCGCAGCGAGCTTGTCCGCGGTGCGGTCGTGGAGGAAGCGCTGCCATACCCGGGCGAAGCTGCGTCGGGGCAGCAGCACCGTGCACTCGGTGTCACCGTCGAGCGTGGCATCGGCCACCAGCTCAATGGCGGCCCGGCCCAACCGCCGGTCCGGAGCCTCGATGATGTCGAGCGGGATCCGGGCGAGGCCCACCCGGCTCCACTCGGACTCGAGCTCGCGTGCGGCCTTGGCGTCGATGTCGAAGTGCACGGCTCGGAGGTCGTCGGGGGAGAGGGTGCGGGCGTACTGCAGGGCGCGCGCGGTGGCCATGTCCAGGCGGTCGACCAGGACAACGACGACGTGGCGCCGCAGCACGGGCGCTTCGGAGGCCTCCACGACGCCCGTCTCGAGCATCTCGGCCTCTCGGATGTACTGGCGATGCAGGCGAATGAGCCCGATGTAGAGGAGTGGACCGACCACGAAGATGAGCCACGCCCCCTCCTTGAACTTCGCCACGGAGAAGATGAGGACCACAGTGAAGGACAAGAAGGCGGAGAAACCGTTGACGGCGACGCTGCGCCGCCAATGCCCTTCGCGCGCCGCCAGGTGATGCTTCACCATGCCCGAACCCGCCATGGTGAAGCCGGTGAACACACCGATCGCGTAGAGAGCGACCAACCCGTTGACCTGCGCCTTGTACGCGAGCACGAGCGCCAGCGCGACCCCGGCCAGTACGAGAATCCCGTTGGAGAAGGCCAAGCGGTGGCCTCTGCGGGTCAGCTGCCGGGGCAAGAAGCGATCGCCCGCGACGAAACTGGCCAAATACGGGAACCCGTTGAAGCTCGTGTTGCCGCCCGTGTAGAGGATCAGCATCGTCGCCAGCTGCACCAGGTAAAAACACAGGTGCCCGATCGGGCTCGTGCCGAAGACCGCCTTGACCTCCTGGGACACTACCGTCGGCGACCCGTTGGCATACGGCACCGCGTGGGTCCAGCGGGCGAGCAGCGTGACGCCCAACACGAGGAAGCCGAGCGTCGTGCTCATGGCCACGAGTGTGCGACGCGCGTTGAATGCCTCGGGCTTGCGGAAGCTGCTCACCCCGTTGGAGATCGCCTCGAGTCCAGTCAGTGACGATCCCCCGTTGGCGAAGGAGCGCAGGAGCGAAATGAAGGCGAGCCCCATCAGCCATCCCGAGCCAGGCGTGCCGATCTTCCCTCCGTAGACCTGGTCGGCAGGCGGCAACGGGATCTGGTGCAGCGTGCCCAGAGCCTCCTTGACGAAGCCGACGATGATGACCGACGCCAACGAGAAGATGAAGAAATAGGTCGGCACGGCGAAGTAGCTGCCGGCCTCGCGGATGCCGCGCAGGTTGCCGTAGAGGAGGACGAGCACCACGCCGACCGTGATGACGACGGTGTCGAACGTGTTGGCCAGGCTGGGCACCGCGCTGGTCAATGCGGCGGTGCCGGCCGACGTCTGCACTGCGACCGTCACCGTGTAGTCGATGAGCAGCGCGACCGCGGCGATTTGCGCGATCTTCGGGCCGAAGTTGTCGCGGGCCACCACGTAGGAGCCGCCAGCCTTGGTGTACAGCGCAATGACCTCGAGGTACGAGAGGGTGACGAAGAAGAGGACCCCGAGGATGGCGAGCGTGATGGGGACGACCAGCGTGAAGGCGGCCAGGCCGACGTAAGGCACCAGCTGGGTCAGCATCTCCTCGGTGCCGTAGGCGGAGGAGGAGATGCAGTCTGGTGACAGCACCCCGAGGGCGACAGGCCTGCTGAGCCGCTCCGATGCCAGCTGCTCGGTCACGAGCGGCGGGCCGAGAAGCACGTTCTTCAGCCGGTAGCGGCGTGTCTCGGGGATGTCCTCCGCCGCGACTCCGGGCAGCGGGACCGGGGGCCGAGAGGTCGTCCGGGTCGCCACGGCCACACAGTAGAAGGTCTCGACCGCTCCCTCGGGGCTCCCTCCGTGCGCTTTTTGCACGCTAAGGGCGGGCGTGTTGCACTGTGGCGTGCATGTGATCGTCGTCGGGTGCGGCCGCGTCGGGTCGGGCCTCGCCATCTCGCTGAGCGGCGAGGGCCATTCGGTTGCCGTCTTGGACAAGTCGCCTCGCGCCTTCAGGCGCCTCAAGGACTGGGACGGTCCCCGCCTGGTCGGCTCCGGATTCGATCGCGACGACCTCGAGCGGGCGGGCGCTCTCCACGCGGATGCCCTGGCCGCGGTGACGAGCGGCGACAACACGAACATCCTTACCGTGCGCATCGCCCGGGAGACGTACAAGATCCCCAACGTGGTGGCCCGCATCTACGACCCGCGACGGGCCGAGATCTACCAACGCCTCGGCATCCCCACCGTGGCCACCGTCACCTGGACGATCGACCAGGTGCGCCGGCGCCTGCTGCCCGACCTCGACGTCGGTGACTGGTCAGACGCCACCGGGCGGCTCTCGCTGGTCGACCGCTCACTCCCCGATGCCTGGGCCGGGCAACCCCTCAGCGAATTGGAGGACCCGGGGCGCCTGAGCATCGTGGCGGTGACCCGCTCGGGCGTGCCCCGCCTCGACGGGCGCGAGCTCATCGGCCAGGAGGGTGACGTGCTGCACCTTGGGGTCCTCGACGACGCACTGCACCGCCTCGACGCGACGCTTGCGCGCAGCGACGCGGCCGACGCGGCCGACGCGGCCGACGCGGCCGACGCGGCCGACGCGAGCCGGGCGAACCGCGACAGCGGCGCCACGTGAGGGTCGCCATTGCCGGCGCAGGGAGCGTCGGGACCTCCATCGCATCGGATCTGCACGCGAGCGGCCACGACGTGCTCGTCATCGAGCGCGATCCCGATCTCGTCGAGCGTCTCCGGCCGACGCTCGACATCACCTGGGTGGCCGCAGACGCATGCGAGGTGTCGTCGCTCGATGCGGCCGGCCTCGCCACGGTCGACGTCGTGGTCGCGGCCACAGGTGACGACGAGGACAACCTCGTCATCTCGCTCTTGGCCAAGCAGGAGTTCGCGGTGCCCCGCGTGGTGGCGCGGGTGAACCACCCGAAGAACCAGTGGCTGTTCAACGAGAGCTGGGGGGTCGATGTCTCGGTCTCGACGCCCCAACTGCTCACGGCACTGGTCGAAGAGGCGGTGTCGGTGGGTTCCCTCGTACGGCTCCTGCAGCTCCAGGGCGGCGCCGCCCACCTCGTCGAGATCACCCTGGCCGACGACTCGCCGGCCAACGACACCGCCATCGCGGATCTCGCCTTTCCCCGCGACGCGGTCGTCGTCGCCGTTGTACGGGGCGACCGGCTGATCGTCCCGCGGGGTGACACGACGCTGCAGTCGGGTGACGAGGTGCTCGTGCTCGTCACCGAGGAGGCGGAGGACGCGGTGCACGCGGTCTTCATCGCCGGAGCGAACGGCTGACCGCAACCGGGCCGCAACCCCCGCGACAGCCCTGCTCAGCGACGCCGATCGTTCGCGTGTACTTCCTCTAATTGTCACGCCCGCTCAAGATCGGGACCGGACCGCCCGTACCATATGAAGTATGGAGGCGGCCTTCTTCGATCTCGACAAGACGGTGATCGACCGGGCCTCCATCGCCGCGTTCGGGCGGCCTTTCCTCAAGGGTGGCCTTATCAACCGGCGCCTCGTGGCGCGGGCGGCCATCTCACAGCTCCTCTACCTGTACTTCGGCGCCGACGAGGATCGCCTGGTGCGGGTGCGCGAGTCGATGCTGGCGGTGACCAAGGGATGGGACCGCGCCCAGGTGCGCCAGATCGTGCGCGAGACCATGCTGCAGACGATGGAGCCGATCATGTACGCGGAGGCGCTCGAGCTGATGGAGCTGCACCGGGCGGCGGGGCACCGCGTCTACCTGGTGTCGGCCTCGCCCGAAGAGATCGTGCTCCCATTGGCCGATCTCCTCGGCGTGGACGGTGCCATCTGCTCGCGCGGCGAAGTGGACGAGCAGGGTCGCTACACGGGCCGGATGGCCTTCTACGCGTACGGCGAGTCGAAGGCGGACGCGATGCGGGAGCTGGCGGCGCGGCATCGGGCTCGACCTCGGGGCGAGCAGCGCGTACTCGGACTCGGCCACCGACCTCCCCATGCTCGAGGCCGTAGGCCGGCCCGTCGCAATCAACCCGGATCGCGCGCTGGCCAAGGTCGCTCGCGAACGAGGCTGGGAGGTACGCAACTTCACCAAGCCGATTCGGCTGCGCGACCGGGTGGGCCGCAGCACACCAGTGCTGACGACGAGCCTCGCCGTGGCCGGCGCCGCACTGATCCTGTGGCGGCGCGGACTACGCGCTCGTCATGCGGCCTTGGCCGGCCGCCGCGTCGCCTGATCCAGACTGCGGGCGACTTCGAAGACGGGGGCCTGGTCCCTACGCGTCGCGCAGCCGACGGGCGGCGAGCACGCCGATCGCAACCAGCAGGGCGAGGATGAGGAGCTTCTTCATGCCCGGAAGCCTAGGCGCGGCCTGCTCCGCGTGTCGCCACCGCCATCTCGGGCCGGGCCGGCAACGGGCGGGGGTCTTCTCAGACCGTCAGCAGGTCGCGGGCGCCGGTGTCCGAGGACGGATGGCGCAGCTTGGACATCGCCCGAGCCTCGATCTGGCGGATGCGCTCCCGGGTCAGGTTGAAGTGCTCGCCGACTTCCTCGAGCGTCCGGGGCTCGCCGCGGTCCAGCCCGAAGCGCAGCCGCAGGATCTCGCGCTCGCGCTCATCGAGCGGGGAGAGGAGCCGGCCGATCTCGTCGGGCAGCAGCGACACCGCCGCCACCTCGAAGGGTGACTCGGCGGAGCGGTCCTCGACGACATCGCCCAGCTCGGCGTCCCCGTCCTCGCGCAGCGGCTCGGACAGCGACAGCGGCTCGGCACGAAACCGCAGCGCCTCTACGAGCTTGTCCTCGGGCATTTCGACCTCGACCCCGAGCTCAGCCAGCGTGGCCGGGCGACCGAGCTTGAGCTCGAGGCGCGCCTGCGCCTTCTGCACGCGGGCAAGCGTGTCACCGGCGTGGACAGGCAGGCGGATGGTACGGCCGGTGTTGGCGATGCCACGGGTGATGGCCTGGCGGATCCACCACGTTGCATAGGTTGAGAACTTGAAGCCCTTGCGCCAGTCGAACTTCTCGACGGCGTGCATGAGACCGAGGTTGCCCTCCTGGATCAGGTCGAGCAGCGGCAGGCCGGAAGCCTGATACTTCTTGGCGATCGACACGACCAGACGGAGGTTGGACTGGACGAAGGTCTGCTGGGCCTGCTCACCCTCCATGACGGCGCGGCGCAGCTCGCGCTTCTTCGCTGTCGTGAGGCCCTTGGGGGCCTTGGCCACGTCGGTCTCGGCGGTCCGCCCGGCCTCGATGGCCTGCGCGAGACGGACCTCGTCGTCCTTGGTCAGCAGCGGATACTGGCCGATATCGGTCAGGTACAGCCGGACGAGATCCTCGTCGTCGCGCTCAATTCGTTCTTTCGCCAAGATTTCCCCAAACCCTTCCGTCCCAATGCCTCGGCAGGGGGGCCTGGCCGGGCCTTCGCGTCGTAGTACAACGCAGCCGACGCCCGTTCCTGGCGTACGTAGGCTGCTGAGTCAGTGTAATGGGGCTGTCAAGATGGCCGTACAGCAGGGAAAACGTGCGTCTCGACAAACGCCCGTTCGAGCTTCTCCCCGAGGTCCCCGCTCCGCGCCCGACCTTCGGGCGTCGCATCGATCAGGGCCAGACCACCCTTGATCTCCGCCACCAGTTCCCGGTGTGCCCCCGTCAGGACCGCCAGGACCGGAGCCTCGCTCACCGTCGACGCGGTGCGCAGGTGGGCCTCGTACACCGCGTTGAGGCGGGGAAGCAGCACTCCGGCGAAGGCGGTCAAAGGAGCGGAGAGATCGGGCGCTGCGGCGAGCGTGTCGAGCGCGCCATCGAGAGGTCCGTCCGGCGCCGCTACCAGCGCTCCGGCGTCGACTCCGGCTCGCACGGGTAGGCGCTCGGCCCAGCGCGCGGCGAGCACGCCGTGCCCACGCGACACTGCTGCGCACCACACCCGTGCCTCGGCACTCCACACATCGGCCGCGCGCGCATCCGCCTCTCTCGCGGACCTGGTCGCCCACACGCCGGTCATTGTGAAGATGCGACGCTCCAACCACTCGTACGCGCCGACCAGCACGGCGAGCTCGTGGATACCGCGCCAGCGCAATGGGCCCGCCGGGTCAGCCACTTCCCGACTCCTCGCGCGCCGATGAGTGGTAGCGATTGGTGATCGGCATGCGACGGTCCTTGCCGAAGGCCTTGGTGGAGATGCGCACGCCTGGGGGCATCTGGCGACGCTTGTACTCCGCGCCGTCGACGAGCCGGACGACCCGGTCGACCACCTCGGGATCGAAACCCTCGGCCACGAGGTCGGCCGCCGTGCGGTCGCGCTCGACGTAGCCCTGCAGCACGGGGTCGAGCTCTTCGTACGGCGGAAGTGACTGGTCGTCGCGCTGATCGGGTCGAAGCTCGGCTGAGGGCGGCTTGTCCAACACGTTGTCGGGGATCGGACCAGGCAAGCCCTCGAGCACCGCCTGCGTGTTGCGATAGCGGCACAGCTCGTAGACAAGAGTCTTCGGCACGTCCTTGATCACCGCGAAGCCGCCGGCGGAGTCGCCGTAGAGCGTCGAGTACCCGGTCGCCATTTCGCTCTTGTTGCCCGTCGTCAGCACGATCCATCCCTTGGCGTTCGACGCCGCCATCAACAACACCCCGCGCAGGCGCGACTGCAGGTTCTCGTCGGTGAGCCCGAAGGGCTCGCGCCCGAGCACCGGGGCCAACATGGAGGCGAAGGCGAGGTGCGCCTCCTCAATCGGGACCACCTTGAGATCGATGCCGAGCCGCTCGGCCAATACTTCGGCATCGATGCGCGAGCCCTCGCTCGAGTAGCGCGACGGCATGGAGAGTCCGTGGACTCGCCCGGGCCCGAGGGCATCGACGGCGACTGTCGCCACCAGCGAGGAGTCGATGCCGCCCGAGAGTCCGACCACCGCTTCACTGAACCCGTTCTTGCCCAGGTAGTCGTGCGTCCCGAGAACCAACGCGGCATAGACCTCGGCGTCGTCGCCCAGCGGAGGTCTCGGTGTCGTCGGCCCCAGTGGTGCCCGCGCCGAGGTGCTCGGATCCGTGACCGTGATCCGGGGCACCAGCTCGCTGACGCCGAGTGGTCGGTGCGGCCCCACGGGCAGGTCGACAATGACCAAGTCCTCTTTGAATTGTGCGCCCGAAGCCAGCAACGACCCGTCCGCGGCCACGATCAGCGAGTCACCGTCGAAGACGAGCTCGTCCTGCCCGCCGACCTGGTTCACATAGGCGACGGCGCAACCGGCCTCTGCAACGCGAGCGCGCAGCATGGTCAGACGCTCGGCGTGCCGTCCTCGGTTATACGGCGAAGCGTTGAGGTTGACGACCACGTCGGCGCCGGCCCTCCCCTCCTGAGCGACCGGCCCGTCGTCGAACCAGACGTCCTCGCAGATCGACACGCCCACCCACGCTCCGGCGACCCCGAAGAGGGACGGGGAGCCGTCACCCGGCACGAACCAGCGTTGCTCGTCGAAGACTCCGTAGTTCGGCAGACAACGCTTGCGATACACGCCGACGACGCGCCCGCCGGCGCAGACGGCTGCCGCATTCGCCAGCCCGCCACCGTCGGGCGCCGCCCCGACATAGCCAACCACGACCGCACAGTGCCGGGTCGCCGCGGCGACCTTCTCGAGGGCGGCGACGTTGTCGGCCACGAAACTGGGCTTCAGGAGGAGATCTTCGGGGGGGTACCCGGGAATGGCCAGTTCTGGCGCCACGAGGAGGTCCGCCCCCGCCGCCTCCGCCGCCGCCAGGGCCTTGAGCACACGCTCGACGTTGCCCGACAGGTCGCCGACCACGGTGTTGAGCTGCGCGGCAGCCAGGCGCAGGTTCGGCATCGCCCCAGATTACCGGCGGCTCCACTCGTTTCCGTTGGGTCAGGCCGCCGAGCTCTGTCACGCTGCCCGGTGCGCGGGCGGGAAGGGAGGGGCGTCCGGGCATGCGAAGCTTGTGTGGTGCAGAGCCAGCGGGACTACGTGCTGCGGACAGTGGAGGAACGGGGCATCCGTTTCGTCCAGTTGTGGTTTACCGACGTGCTGGGGACCCCGAAGGGGTTCAACATCACCTCGGCCGAGCTCGAGAACGCGCTGGACGAGGGCATGACCTTCGACGGCTCGGCCATCGACGGCTTCAGCCGGGTACAGGAGGCCGACGTGCTGGCCCGCCCCGATCCCAAGACGTTCCAGCTCCTGCCCTGGCACCACGACGATGCGCAGGTGGCCCGCGTCTTCTGTGACATTGCCAATCTCGATGGCACGCCTTTCGAGGGGGACCCCCGCCATGCGCTGCGCCGCACGCTCGAACGCGCCCGCGCCGCGGGCTACACCTTTTTCGCCTCACCCGAGGTGGAGTTCTTCTACTTCGCCGACGCCGATCCCGCGAGGGGTCCCGTCACCCTCGACTCGGGCTCCTACTTCGACCTTACCGTCGCCGACCTCACGAGCGACCTGCGAAGGCGATCGGTGTTGATGCTCGAAGAGATGGGGATCCCGGTCGAGCACACCCAGCACGAGGACGCGCGCAGCCAGCACGAGATCGACCTGCGTTACACCGACGCGTTGACGATGGCCGACACCGTCATGACGACCCGCATGGTGATCAAGGAGATGGCCCGCCAACAAGGCGTCTTTGCGTCATTCATGCCCAAGCCGCTCGGGGGTGTCCAGGGATCGGGCATGCACACGCACTTGTCGCTGTGGCAAGGCGAACACAACGCGTTCGTCGACGAGACCGACTGCTACGGGCTCTCCGACGTGGCCCGTCGCTTCATCTCGGGGCTGCTGCAGCACGCCCGTGAGATCACGGCTGTGACCAACCAGTGGGTCAACTCTTACAAGCGGCTCATCGGCGGATACGAGGCGCCGGTGCACGTGAGCTGGGCCCGCAACAACCGCTCCGCCTTGGTGCGGGTGCCGGTGGTCAAGATGGGCAAGACCGAGTCCACGCGCGTCGAGTACCGGGCCCCCGACAGCGCGTGCAATCCCTACCTGACCTTCGCCGTGATCCTCGCGGCGGGGCTGCGCGGCATCGAAGAGGACTATCCACTCCCGCCCGAAGCCGACGACAACCTGTTCACCTTGACACCCAAGGAACTCGCCAAGAAGGGGATCGAGCCGCTGCCATCGAGCCTGCACGACGCGGTCAACGAGATGGAGGGCTCCGAGCTCCTGGCCGACACGCTGGGCGACCACGTCTTCGAGTGGTTCATCCGCAACAAGCGAGAGGAGTGGGACGCCTACCAGGCCGAGGTGACCCAGTTCGAGTTGGACCGCTACCTGCCACTCCTCTAGCCCACCCGGACCGATGGACCCTCTTCTCTGCTTCCCTGCCGACCTCCCAGCCGAGGTGACGCTGGCGCTCCAGGGCGCCGGGCTCGGCCATCGCAGCGTCACCGGGCCCGACGAGCTCGCCCCACCCGGGCCGGACGGGCGGACCCAGGGGTTTTCGGGCGCACTCGTCATCGCCGGCGAAGACATGACGGCTGCGGTGGCGTTCTGCCGCCACTTGCGCCTGCGCGAGGTGCCCCTGAGCCCACTGCTGCTCGCCATCGGAGTGGACCAGGTCGGCGACCTGCTCCTGCGCGACGACCTCTACGACGACTTCTGCGTGCTGCCTGCTCGGGCCGACGAGTTCGTGGCGCGCCTTCAGCACCTGTTCTGGCGCGCCGGACAGAGCCTGCGACCAGACATCATCGAGTACGGCCCCTTGATGCTCAACCTCGAGACGTATCAGGCCGCCGTATCGGGCCGGATCCTCGACCTCACCTATATGGAATACGAGCTCCTGCGCTTCCTGGCTGGTCACCCCGCCAAGGTCTTCACCCGCGAGACGCTCCTCAGCCGTGTCTGGGGCTACGAGTATTACGGGGGGGCACGCACCGTCGACGTCCACATCCGGCGTCTGCGGGCCAAGCTTGGTGAAGAGCACGCCCACCTGATCCAGACCGTCCGCTCTGTCGGATACCGGTTCGGTCAGGTTGCGTGGCATCCGGGCGCGAACCAACGCAACGGGGCCGCCACTCCGAAGTCGCCCGAATCGGGCCAGGTGCGTCCGCCGGAAGAGCCAGCCGCGCCCGCAACGGCCACCGCCGCGCCGACCGCCTAAATCAAGGGCGCGTAGGCCCAGGCTTCCACCTCGACACGCGCGCCGATCGGCAGCGCCGCGACCGCGACCGCGGACCGGGTGGGTCGGTTGTCGGTGAAGTACTCGACCCAGACCTCGTTCACCGCCGCGAACTCGCCCATGTCGACGAGGTACAGCGTTGTCTTCACGATGTCGTCGAGCGAGGCGCCCTCCAGAGCGAGCACTTCGGCCACGTTCCGGAGGGCCTGGTGCAGCTCGGGGATGGTGCCTCCGGATGCGAGGCCGGACGTGCCGGACGCATCGGTGCCGAGACCGACCTGCCCCGACGTGATCACCCAGTCGCCCGCTCGGCGGACGGGTGAGTAGGGACCAACGGCTGGACTCATGCGCGCTCCTTTCGACCAGAGGTGGTCAGCTCGATGGTGCCACGTCGCGTCGCGGCGTCCGCACCGCGGCGCGACGTGTCGGCCAGGACGGGGGAAGACCCTCGGCGATCCAGGCCGCGGCGAGGGTGGCCGCGAACACAGCGTCGGAGCCGTTGCACGGCCATCCGTCGCCCTCGTGCAGACGCACGTCCACCTCGGGCATGTCGCGTGCCGCCAAAATCCCGAAGGAGCGAATGGTGAGGTCAACGGGCTCACCGGCATCGTCCACCGCGATGCCCTCGCTCCATACCAGACCGAGCGCCTGGTGGACCGCTCCCAGCACGTAGGAGCGGAGGGTGACCGCGCACAACACCTCGCCTCCCCACACGTCGACCTCGACCACGCCGCGCTCGCCCTTGCCCAAGTGGAGTGCCACCGCAGCACGGCCGGCTCCGGCCACCTCGACCTCCGCCCGTCCCTCCCCCGGCGGCCCCGGCCGGGCGGTACAGACCGCTTGGGCCGCCAGCACTTCGGCCCATCCGGCGCCGCGGAACTCTGGCGCGACCGGCGGGCCCGCCACCTCGACTAACTCGACGTCGACAGCGGGGCACTGGTGGCGCAGCCGGGCCACCAGGGGCCCGAGGTCCGCTGAGCCGGGCGAGTACCCGACCCGTACCGCGCCGCTCCCGTCCGGCCGCAATGCGACGGCGAGCGGGGGTCGCTTGGGCCCGCGCCGCACAACGTCCTCTCGGCGCCAGAGCACGCGGACCGGCTGCTCCATTTCGTCGGCCAGCGACCGCGCCCGTGCCGGCACGGGGCTGTGGCGCTTGCCGCCGAAGGCTCCCCCGTTGCCCAAGGGCGACGCCGGCACGGCGCCAGGCCGACACCAACTTGCGTCGGGCTCGACGTAGGCGGGTTCCACCCAGGTCGTCTGCAATATGAGCGACCACTTCCCCGGTGGCGGATCGACCGGATGCGACAGCGGCACGGTGCTGTTACGACCTTGGATCCGATCGGCCTCCGCGCGCGCCCCGCGCAGGCTCTGAGCGAGAGGCGCAGCCGCGCCCAACTGCAGCAAGGCGGCCGCGGGAGCCTCGTCGTCGGCGAAGCCCCCGCCGCCCAATACGACTTCGGGTCCAGAGGTCTGGAACGTCGGCCCCTCGACCTGCGCCCGCCATGCAGCCAGCACCGGATCGCGGGCGTCGTCTGCCTCGTCGGGACTCGCGACGGTGCCCAGCGCGTCGCACGCCGCCTCGACGATCGACTGCCATCCCGTGCAGCGGCAGAGGTGGGCGCGGAACGAGGCCTCGATGTCGCGTCGCGTTGGGGGTCGAACACCCGCGTCCTCCAGCGCGGCGAGGCGCATGATGATGCCCGGCGTGCAGAAGCCACATTGACTGGCACCGCGGGCGACGAATGTAGAGGCCCAACGCGCACGCGCCTCCGGGTTCAGCCCCTCGAGCGTCGTGACCTGACGTCCCGCGATGCGGCGCACCGGCGTGACGCACGAGACACGCGGGCGCGCCGTCGACCCACACGGTGCAGCACCCGCATTGCCCCTGGGGGCTGCAACCATCCTTCACCGAGCGACACCCGAGTTCCTCGCGCAGTGCGTCGAGGAGCGAGATCCCGTCGTCGACGGACACGGCGAGACCGTTGAGGACGAAGTCGATGACGCTGACGCCCATGGCCTCAGTGGTCACGGTCACGCGGTCGATGAGCGACCAAAGGGCCGCGCCGTGACGCGACCTTCAAGGAACCCGACGCATCAGCGCGCCGGGGCTCAGCTGAACGAGGAACCGCAGCCGCAGGTACGCGTCGCGTTGGGATTGGTGATGTGGAAACCCGCACCCTGGAGGCCGTCGCTGAAGTCGAGGGTCGAGCCGGTGAGCAACTCGGCGCTGGCCGCGTCGACCACCACCTTCACTGTGCCGAACTCACGCACGACGTCGTCGGCCATCACCTCGGAGTCGAAGAACATCTCGTAGCTGTAGCCGGAGCAGCCGCCAGGCTTGACCGCCACGCGTAGGGCCAGCTCGGTACCGGCGTCCTCCTCGGCCAGCAACTGTGCGACCTTGGTGGTCGCGCTGTCGCTCAGGGTGACCGGGGCCGGCTTCTGCCCGAGCTTGACCGACGTGGAGATGGTCGTCACTTGATCCTCCTCGTTGCGCCGTGCCCAAGCGGCCGGCCTGCCCGCGAGCATCGTGCCTGCGGGCCTGTGCCATCTTACCGGCGCTGTTCGGTGACCAGCGCTGTTGTGGCCAATGACCACTGTCGTTGGGCCACTGACCAGCGCTCTTCCGAGGTGCACCGGCGCCGGCGCCACCGGCCCGTCCGGCCGGAAAAGCCTGCCACGCAGGTAGAATTTGTCCATTATGGTCCCCGACACGGTCCACCAACCCGAGGCGCCGGAATCCGCGGCACCGGGTGACGAAGCCGGCGACACGGCGGCTGCCTCAGCCGGCGACACCTCTTCTTCGGTCACCCCCGAAGAAGAGGTCCGGGAGCGACTCCGCGCCGTCATCGACCCCGAGCTGGGCGACACGATCGTCGATTTGGGCATGGTGCGGGACATCACCGTCGACAGGGGCAACGTCACCGTCGGGGTGGCGCTCACCATCGCAGCCTGTCCGCTCCGCAGCCAGATCGAGCGGGACGTCGTCGGCCATGTGCAGTCGCTCGGCTGGGTGCGCTCGGTCCGGGTGGAGGTCGCCGCGATGGACGCCGAGGAGCGCGCCGCGGTCATGGCGCGGGCCCGCTGGAAGGCCCGGGAGGATGCGCCCGACACGGCCGTCGCCCCCACCACGCGGGTGCTCGCCATCGCGTCGGGAAAAGGTGGCGTCGGCAAATCATCTGTCACGGTCAACCTCGCCGTCGCCCTGGCGGCCCGAGGCCTGGTCGTCGGGATCCTCGATGCCGACATCTGGGGCTTCTCGGTACCGCGGCTGCTGGGAATGGACGGTGACGTCGAGGCACGTCAGGGAAAGATGATCCCGCTCGAACGCCGTGTCGGCAAGGGGACACTGCGCGTGCTGTCGATGGGGTTCCTGGCCGACGAGGAACAGGCGATCATGTGGCGCGGCCTCGTGTTGAACAGGGCGGTGCAGCAGTTCCTGCAGGACGCACACTGGGGCGATCTCGACTACCTCCTCATCGACCTGCCGCCCGGAACCGGCGACATCCAGATGGGCCTTGCCCGCCTGCTTCCGCGTACCGAACTGCTCGTCGTGACCACCCCGCCGGTGGCGGCGCAGAAGGTCGCATCACGCGCGGCCGACATGGCCCGTCGCGGCTACCTGCGGGTGGCCGGCGTCATCGAGAACATGAGCGACTTCACCTGTGAACACGGCACCACCTACGCGCTCTTCGGTTCGGGCGGGGGCGAGCGCCTCGCCACCGGACTGGGCGTGCCGCTGATCGGATCGATCCCGTTACACCCGGACATGGCGGCGGCAGGCGACGCTGGCGTTCCGGTCGCGCTGGCGGGCGGAGAGCTGGCCCCGGTGTTCGACGAGATCGCGCGGGTCGTCGCCGAGGAGGTCGCGCCCATCCTCGAGACCGAAAGCTGTACCGCACGGCTGCTCGAGCGCGTCGAGGCTGCGGTCGAGCGGGGTGTCGAGGCTGCAGTCACGCAGGGCGAGGCCGCCGCGACCTGATCTCGCGCCCCGCCGTGCTCGCCCACCGGGTCTCGATGGTGTCCTCACCGGCTGCCGCACCGGTCGGCGCGGCTCTGTCTTCTTGCCCGAGTGCCCGCAGATGGGCCCAGAGCGAGAAGCGTGCCACTGGCAGCTGGCGCTCGGTGACGTCGCCGTAGACCTCGCCGAGCAGCTCGTCCAACGTCGCCGTGCCGCGTTCCGACAGAGCCGCCGCCACACGTTCGTGGCGCCCGAGCCGATGTGCCACGAGCGCGTCGACCTCCATCCCAACGTGGTCCATCAACCGCCCGTGACCAGGCGCCAGCGTGCGAATGGGCGGGTGTGCATCACGCACGCGGGCGAGGCTCTCGAGGTACTGGTGCAGGTCGCCGTCAGGCGGGCGGATCACGACCGTCGAGCCGTGCATGACA
The DNA here is from genome assembly GCA_963725895.1 of uncultured Acidimicrobiaceae bacterium. Classification (GTDB taxonomy): domain Bacteria; phylum Actinomycetota; class Acidimicrobiia; order Acidimicrobiales; family RAAP-2; genus Bog-473. The sequence continues at coordinate 2,643,728 of CAVSAJ010000001.1, forward strand.
TGGTCGCCGGTGCACAACAACGCGTGCTCTTCGATCAACCAGCACAGATGGTCGGACGCGTGGCCGGGCGTGTGCATCGCTCGCAGCGTCAAGCGGTGGTCGGGGCCGGGTCCGGGGCCGGGGCCGGGGCCGGGGCACGATACCGACCAGCCCTCGCCCGCGCACTCATCGGGTGCGAAACCTTCGGCGGGCCCGTAGCCCACCACGCGGGCGCCCGTCGCGGCGGCCAGGGCCGCTGCTCCCGGCGCGTGGTCCACGTGGGTGTGCGTGACGACGATGGTGCGGACTGATCCGAGTGGCGTGGCCGCCGCCACGATGGCTGCTGTGTGCGTCTCGTCGGCTGGACCCGGATCGACCACCACCAGCTCGCCACGCCCCACGAGGTACGAGTTGGTGCCCGGACCCGTCATGAGCCCGGGGTTGGGTGCGGTGAGTCGCAACACACCGGGAATCACTTCGTCGACCCGCCCCGGCTCGGGGGCCGGGCCGACGCCGAAGTCGGGCACGGCGGGAATCGTCGCCACGGGGTGCAGCAGCCCGCTCAGCCCCCTGCGGGCCGTGGCCCCGGCGCGGCGTCGGGACCTTCCTCGTTCGCCCGCATGGAGACCTCGCGCACGGCCTCATTGAAATCACCGAGCGCGGCGCCATCATCGGGATCGGGCACCGGCGCCCGCTCGTACGCGGGATCGCCCGGCAGCACGATGCGCATGCCATTGCCGTCGGGCACGACGCGCGGCTCGATCGCGGGAACCGCACTCGATGCGCGCTCGGCGGCATCGAGGAGCTCCCCGCTGCTGGCAAAGCGTCCGATGGCCTGGAGATTGCGAATGGTCGGGAAGATGATCTCGATCTCGCCGGCACGGTGACGGGCGAGCGCGTCATCGGGCGAGATCCATACGTCCGCGATGGTCTCGCCTGCATCGTGAGCGGCCTTCTGGCCTGGCGGTGCCGCCGCGACAAAGAAGCGAGTGTCGTAGCGCCTCGGCGCACCGCGTGGCGTCACCCAGTGCGCGAAGTAATGAATGTCACCCACGTTCAAGAGAAGCCCCTCGTCGCAGCACAGATCGAGGAACCGGCGGGTGCCGGCGTTGACCGCGACGCGCTCGGCAGCAAAGCGGGCCTCCTCCGCAGGATCGCCGGCCAAGAGTGCGGGGCCGGCGTCCCGGCGCGCCAACAGCAGGCCTGCTTCCTCGAACGTCTCGCGCACAACGGCGACCCAGTAGGCCAGCCCGCCGGAGGGAAAGCCCAACAGCGCGCTCGCCTCGGCGTCGCTCCTTCCAACGCAGCACGCCTCGGCTTCCACACCCCCGTCGAGGGGGTCGACCGCTCCCCCGGGAAATACGTACGCTCCGCCCACGAAGTCCGAGCGCAGGTTTCGGCGCACCATGAGCACCTCGAGCGTGCTCCGTCCGGTCGAGGCGGGCGCGTCGCGCACCAACATGACCGTCGCCGCCGGACGGATCTCCACCGACCCCGCGGCGGCGCGCGGTGCGGACGTCGACGATGAGGTCCGTGACGACCGAAGGGGCGAAGGCGAAGACGCGGGTGAGGGCGAAGACGAGGCGGAGGATGAAGACGGGGACGAGGGTGCCGACGAAGACGGGGATGAGGGTGCAGCCGATGGAGGCACGCCGCCCACGGTACCGGCAGGACGGGGCGGCGCCCCCGAAACGGGGGCACCCCTTCGCTAACCTGACCGAACTCATGAGCCTGACCGCGAACGAGCCCGCGCCAGCGGCGAACGCCGTACGCCAGATCCCGCGCCGCTATCTCGCCCTCGGTCTGATCGTCGTCGCCATCATCCTGCTGGGAGCGCTCGTCATCGTGCGGGACATCTCGGGCCCGAGCAGCACCTCCACGGTGGAGACACTCAACCCCGCGTCGTCATCGCTCATCAGTTCGATCGGCTCGGTGCCGGCGTCCGTCTACGACGCGGTGGGCGTCGATTCGCCGGCGAACCCCATCGCGGCGCCGCATCCCGCCGGTAACGGCACGACCCCGCTGTGGGAAGCGTCCGACAGCGACGGTGCGCCCAAGCCAGTCGTCTTCTTCTACGGCGCCGAGTTCGCGCCCTACGCTGCGGCCGAACGCTGGCCGCTCGTCCTGGCGCTGTCGCGCTTCGGGACCTTCACCCAGCTCGGCCTCATACAGTCCAGCGCGACAACCGCATTCGCCAACCTGTCGACGTTCACCTTTTGGCAGTCCACCTACTCGAGCAAATACCTGATTTTCGAGTCGGTGGAGCGCTACGGCTCCTTGGACCCAACGGGGGCGCGGTATCTCGGCCTCCAGAAGCCTGACGCCCGGCAGGCCGCGGCTGTCGCCAGCGCCGGCAGCGGCGCCACGACCTTCGCGTTCCTCGACGTGGCCAACCGATGGGCGCTCTCGGGCGCCAGCTACTCCCCCACCGTGCTCGCCGGGCTCTCCCAGGGTCAGATCGCGGGCAACCTGACCACTCCGGCCGCCCCCCTGACTCAGGCCGTCGTCGCGTCGGCCAACGAGATCACCGCGGCCATCTGCTCAGTCGACGGGGACCACCCAGCCATGGTCTGCGAGAGCAAGGGGGTCGTGGCGGCCGACGCCCTGCTGCGAATCGCGCCACCGGCGTAGATACCCTTCGGCCCGGTCGCGGCACCGCGCTGGAGGGCGCCGCCTCAGGCGGGCACTGGCAGAGCAACTGGATCAGTGGGTCAGCTGGCGCGGCGGTCGAGCAGCAGCTTGCGCTCGACCTCGTTCATGCCACCCCAGATGCCATGCGGCTCGCGGATCCGGATGGCGTAGTCGAGGCATTCGCAACGGACCCGGCATTGCTCGCAGATCGTCTTGGCCCGGACTTCGCGCGAGGCCTTCTCCTCCTTGCGCTCGGCGTGGGACGGGGGGAAGAACACCGCAGCCTGCGGTCCCCGACACGCCGCCTTCAATTGCCACATCTCTGATCCCTGGCGCATCACATCCCCCGACTCGGACCTTCGGAACACCCCCACGGTCAAGCTATCGCCGGGGGCGGTCAGCATTCAAGGGTCGCGACCAGGATCTTTGGACGACAAAGGGTCGGTCCGGCGAGGTCGGGAACTACGCTCGGCCCCGCATGGACGTGGAGACCTTCTGCGCACAGAGCCACGTCCTCGTCGTCGCGGGCAAGGGTGGCGTGGGCAAGACGACGATGAGCGCGGCCCTGGCCACCATGGCAGCCGGAGTCGGCAAATCCGTCCTCATCGTGGAGCTGGAGGGTAAGTCCGGCATCACCGCGGCTTTCGGGAAGGGCGAGGACCTGGGCTACGACGAGGTCGTGCTCGCGCCAGGGGCGAAGACCCTCCCGGGCGGCGGGGGCGTGCGCGGTGAGATCCGGGGCAGGCGGCTCACGCCCGACGACGCCCTTATCGAGTACCTCGAGGACCACGGGCTGCGCCGGGTCTCCAAGCGCCTCGCCCGCTCCGGGGTGATCGACGTGGTCTCAACCGCCATCCCCGGCATCCGCGATGTCCTCGTGCTGGGCAAGGTCAAGCAGCTCGAACGCGAGCGGGCTGCCGACCTGATCGTGGTCGACGCACCCGCGACCGGCCACGCCATCACCTTCTTGACCTCGCCCAGTGGCCTGGTCAACGCGGCGCGCGGCGGCCCACTGCGGGCGCAGGCCCAAGACGTCGTCGACCTGCTGAGCGATCCCTCCCGCTGCCGGGTTCTGCTCGTGACACTGCCGGAGGAATTGCCGGTCTCGGAAACGATCGAGTCGGCCTACACGTTGGAGGACAAGGCGGGCGTGCAGCTCGGCCCTGTGATCGTCAACGCCTGCGACCCCGACCCAGTGGGGCTGGAACGGCCCGCCGCGGAGGTCGCGGCGGCCGCGGGCGCTGCGGTCGGCCCGGCGCACCTGGACGCGCTGGAGGCGGCACGGCGCTTCCGTCTCGCCCGCCATGCCGTCTCCACCGAGCAGCTCGATCGCCTCCGGCGCGAGCTGCCGCTTCCCCATCTCCTCGTCCCGGCCCTCGGCGCCGAGTCAATCGGTCCCGACGAGACGCGAACCCTGGCCGCCGCTCTGGCGGGCTCGGTGCGTTCGCTGGTCACCGAAGGCGCTGCGTGAGCACTGCCGTCACGAAGCCTGGCTCCCTCGAGGACCTCATGCGCACACGGGAGGTCGTGATCTGCTGCGGGTCTGGCGGTGTGGGAAAGACGACCGTCTCGGCAACTTTCGCGCTGGCGGCGGCACGGGCCGGTCGCCGCTCGTGCGTCGTCACGGTCGACCCCGCGCGCCGGCTGGCCGACGCCCTCGGCGTGGAGTCGCTGCCCAACACGCCGACGGAGGTCCAGGGCGACTGGCCGGGCCACCTCCATGCGCTCATGCTCGACTCGAAGGGGACTTTCGATGACCTGGTGCGCCGTTACGCCCGCACGCCCGAACAGGCGGAGTCGATCCTGGAGAACCGGCTCTACCAGAATCTCGCCGGCGCGCTGTCCGGCACGCAGGAGTACATGGCCATGGAGAAGCTCTACGAGCTGGTCCACTCCAACGAGTTCGACGTCGTCGTCGTCGACACGCCGCCGACCCGAAACGCGCTCGACCTGCTCGACGCGCCCCGCCGGCTGACCCGCTTCCTCGAGAACCGCATCTTTCGCGCCCTGATGGTCCCGACGCGTGTGGGGTTACGCGCCGTGACCGTGGCCACCCAGGCGCTGCTCAAGACCATCGCGCGGGTCGCCGGCGCCGAGATCGTCCAGGACGCGGTGTCCTTCTTCCAGGCCTTCGAGGGCATGGAGGACGGCTTCCGAAGCCGCGCCACCGCAGTCCACGAGCTGCTGGCGGACCCCGCCACCGCATACATCTTGGTCACCTCCGCGCGGCCCGACGCCGTCGCCGAAGCCGGCTTCTTCGCCGACAAGCTGGCGGAACGGGAAGTCGCGGTGGCGGCGCTCGTCGTCAACCGGATCGCGCCGGCGTTCGGAGACGGTTCCCGAGACGGTGCGGCCGAGGGGGGTCGGGGCGGGCGGCCCGCTGACGAACGCGTCGTCGCGGGGATGGAGGCGCTCGAGGCGAACCTCGCCGAGCTGAACGCGGTGGCGACCCGAGAAGAGGAGGCCTTTGGCGGTCTGGCCGCCAAGATCTCCCCCGCTCCGGTCGGACGGATTCCGCTCTTCGGCGAGGACGTCCACGAGCTGACCGGGCTCCGGCGCGCCGCCGACAGCCTCTTTGGCTGACCCAGGGCGCCGGTATGGCCCTATTGGATGGGTCCGGTAGTCTCCCGTTCGTGCGGACCATCCTGGTCGCGAGCGACGCGCCGACGTTGCGCCGCGAAGTCGAAGCGGTCATCAGCGGCCCCGACGTCGAGGTGCACGCGGTGACCTCCGGACCCGAGGTCGTGGCCTTCATCGCCGAGGACCCGCCCGATCTGGTCATCGTGGACATGCAGATGGGCAACATGGGGGGCATGGCGGTCACCCTGGAGCTCCGCCTCGAGGAGTCCTATGACGCGGTCATCCACATCCCGGTGTTGATGTTGCTCGACCGCAGACCTGACGTCTTCCTCGCTCGGCGTTCGGGTGCCGAGGGCTGGCTGGTCAAGCCGCTCGACCCGCTGCGGCTCCGCCGTGCTGTCAACGCGCTGCTCGACGATGGAACATTCACCGACGACTCCTTCACGCCAGTGCCGGTGCTGGTCGGCGCCGAACCCCAGCTCCCGGCGAGGCCCGAGACCACCTGACACCGGCACCTCGTGTCGCACCGCCGGGACGCGCCCGACTGCAACCACCCGAAGCAGTGAGACGATCGCGCCGACCCTGGCGTCGCGACTCCACGGCGACGAGCGCCGGCGGAGGGGGCAACGGCGAGGGGGCAGGCCGCCAGTCACCCGAGGCGGAGGCTTCCGAGCAGGAGCGCATCATCACCGAGGCGCTGGCCGATCTCCGGGACATGGACGTGCGCGAGGTGATGACCCCCCGGGTCGACGTCACCTATCTGACGATCCCGGTGCATGCAGAGGACATCGCGCGGGCCGTACGCACTTCGGGTCACAGCTGCTTCCCCGTCGTGCACGACGATCTCGACGACCTCGTCGGGATCTTGTTCGTCAACGACATCTTCCGGACGGGCGCTCGCCGCGCTGCGCGCACTGGCGCGACGGACCCCGGTGGTGCTGAGGGGGGTGGCGACACCGGCGGTGCTGCGGGCGGTGCGGGCGGTGCGACGGAGCCCGATCGGGCGCGCGACACGACTGACCCCAGCCCGCTGGAGATCTCGCGCAAGGTGCGCCAGCCGTACCTCCTGCCCGAATCCCTCAAGGTGCTCGAAGCCTTGGCCGACATGCGCAAACACCGCCGGGCCGTGGCGCTGGTGGTCGACGAGTACGGCGGGGTCGCGGGCCTGCTCACGGTCAAGGACCTGCTGGAACCGTTGGTAGGGGACCTGCACGACGAGTTCGACGAAGAAGAGGAGGCGCACATCGTGCGCGTCGACAACACACGGTGGCTCATTGACGGGCAGACCAATGTCGACGACGTACGGGATCGCCTGGGGATCGAAATACCCGAAGGGGAGTACGTCACGCTCGGTGGCTTGCTCTTCGAGCGCTTCGGCCACATCCCCGTCGAAGGCGAAGAGGTCCGCGTCGGCGACTGGGACCTGAAAGTGGCGGAGATGGACAAGCGTCGGGTGGCCCAGGTCGTCGCGACCTTCGCCGGACCCGGGCCCGGCGAGGAGGCACCGGGAGCGAACGGAGCAGCCAGCACGGCGAACAGCCCGTCGTCCAACGGCAGCGGGGAGGGCGGCGAGTAAGGCGCGGTAGTCTGGCGCGCTACTCCCACGGGATTCAGCGGGGAGTGGACGGGCTGTGGCGCAGCTTGGTTAGCGCGCTGCGTTCGGGACGCAGAGGTCCCCGGTTCAAATCCGGGCAGCCCGACTCAAAGTCCTGGTCAGGGCCTCGGGATTCCGGAGCGTCCGAGCCCTCGGAAGGATTGGCGCGGAAGTGGCGCGGAGATTTCGTGCCTGAGACTCTTTTGGATTTTTCTCCGAAGAAGCGCTCGCCAATCACGTCCGCTGCGGCCCGATCTATTGACGCCGGAGCGGAGGCGTAGACGGACAGTGTCGTCCTCGGGTCGGCATGGCCGAGTCGGGTCTGCGCCGTCTTCACGTCGATGCCTTCGACGACGAGCGTGGTGGCGTTCAGTCGGCGCAGATCGTGGAAGCCGGCACCGGCACAGCCGGCGGCAGAGACGGCCGGGAGCCAGACCCGGCGGCGCCAGTTCGAATAGCGCAACGGCCCACCCTCCTCGTCGGTGAAGACGAGCTCGTCGGTGTCGTCCTGGGTGAACCCGGCCTGCTCGAGGTGGGCCGACAGCATGGCGACGATGACCTTGGGCATGAACATGGTGCGCTGGCCCGCCTTCGACTTGGGCGGGCCGAAGACATTGCGGCCACCGGTCCCCCGGACGAGCGCCTCGGCCACCGCAAGCCGTCCGGCGTCGAGATCGAGTCGGCCGACCCGAAGGGCGGCCACCTCGGACCAGCGCAGGCCGAGCGCCGCACCGATCCAGATCATCGGGCGGTACTCCTCGGACACGCGGGCGGCGATACCGGCGACGTCTTCGGGGGTCAGGTCGAAGCGACGAGTTCCCTCGACCGGCGGGAGGTTGACATTGCGACACGGGTTCCGGGCCAACCAGTCGTTGCGCACGGCGTACCCGAACATGACTCGCACGACCTCATAGTTCCGCTTGACTGTCCGGGGAGCGTGCTCGGCCCGCCAGGAGTTGACCAGCCGCTGCATGTCCCGGGGCCCGACCCGCTCGATCCGAAGCTCGCCGATCGCCGGGAGCACGTGGAGGCGGAGGGTCAACTCCTCGCGGGCGGTGGTCGACTCCCGCTTGTTCGGGTTGGAGGTGGTCCACTCCTGGGCCAGCTCGGACACCTTGAGACGACCGGCCCACGGGTCGATCCACACCCCCCGGCGGATGTCGGTCTCGATTGCGGAGAGGAAAGCCCGGGCGTCGCCCTTGTTGGTGAAGCTCGTCGGTGCGACATGGCGGCGGCCGTTGTGCCAGTAGCTGGCCTCGTAGAGCCGGCCCCGCTGGCGCACGCTCCCGAACGGGCGAGTCGACGGCACCGGCTACACCCCCTTCAAGAAACGACCACTACCCGGCACGACGGTTCTCCGACTCACCGAGTCGTGACGCTCGCAGTGCGTCTCTCGGCGGCACGACGGCGACCCGGTGGTCGTCGACCCAGTGCTCCACCGCATGCGCATCGAAGCGGACGAAGCGACCGACCTTGACGATGGGGATCCGCCGCTCGGCCACCAACCGACGTACGTGACGAAGGCTCGTCCCCAGTCGGCACGCAACCTGGTCCATCGTGAGGAGTGCCGACGGCGGACACTGCTCGCCGCATTCGGCACAGCGCAGGGAACGGAAGGAGTGCCGAGAGGGACGGCCGGCGAGGGCACGGCCTCTGGGCCGGCCCTCGCCGTCGGGCGCCTGTCGGCGCCCTCCCTCCCGCTCGGTACCGGTGGTGCGGTCGTGACGCTCGCTGCTCACCGGAACCCCCTTTCTGCTCGACGGCGCTGGACCCGCTCGGCGAAGGTGATGCGGCGCACGGCTTCGTCGTTGGCCACGGCGTCGAGGAGCTCCCCGAATGTGTCGTCGATGTCGGAGGTCCCCCTCACAACGGCGAAGGCGACGAGGTACCCGACGAGGGCGGGCATGAGGTTGCGAAGGAGGGTGGCCCGTTTGCGCTCGCGGATGAACCGCAGCTCCGTGGCGGCCGTGGGCGAGTGATGCCGCCTGCACGGCATGCCAACGAAGATCGACCGGCCACCGAGAACGGTTGGAGTCCGCACTCGGAGAGCGCAAGGTGAGCCACTCCCCTGTGCAATAGGCCCAAAGCGACGGCAGGGCGGCCAGCACGGCCTCCGGGCGGAACAGCTCGAGGTCGCTCAGGGCGGGCCGCCCGACTTCGAACTCGATCCGCCACACCTGGGTCCCCGGGGTATGACGGTCGCCCCAGACGAGCTCCCACCAGTCGGTGCTTTTGAGGGCCATTTCGGCCGTCTTGTCGTAGAGGCGGGCGCTGATGCGCTGGGTCCGTCTCGAACCAAATACGAAGCCGGTCACGGTGTTGGCGTTCTCGTAAGTCGTGCAGCCGTCGCCCCGGCACACGAACGCACTGCGGTCCTGAGCACCAAAGACCCAGCGGCGGTTCGGATGCGCTGGGTTGAACCTGCCGAAGTACTGGGCCGACAACCCAGTGCCTCGACTTGTTGCGGTGGCTGCGCTGTGCCCACTTGTAGGTGTGAGCGCCACAGGTGGGTGTCGAGCGAGGCGAAACGCCTCGGCAAGACACCGACCGCCCGGTAATAGGACGACCACCCCCGAATGATCGGGTTCAGTCGGCTGGATCACCGCCAGAGCCGTTGGCCCCTCGCAAGGAGCTGCATCTCGGTGGCGAGCCGTTCTCCGGAACCGCATGCAACGGCCGCCTTGGACGGTGTGATCAGCAGCTTGTCCTTGATGGCGCTGGACGTGGAAGCCCAAGAAGTCGAAGCCCTCGTCGAGGTGGACGATCCTCGTCTTGTCCTCGTTGAAGGCCAGACCCCTCGGCGCCAACCACGCCGCCAGCTGGGCCTTGACCTCTTCGGCCTCGTCCCGACTGTGGCACAGCGCCACAAGGTCGTCTGCGTAACGCACCACCGCTGGAGAGCCCGCCACCGGCTACCCGGCATTGGACACCGGACTTGAGGTAACGGACGCCGGCGGCCTCTTCCATCCCGTGCAAGGCCACGTTCAACAGCAACGGGGAGATCGACCCCACCTTGGGGGGTTCCCTCCTCGGTTGGAGCGAAGCGACCGTCTGTCGATGACCCCGCTTTGAGCCAACGCTCGATGAGCCCCTTCGCAGGGAAACCGCCGAGAGCACCGAGAAGATGGGAGTGGTCGATGCGGTCGAACGCCGCTGCCAGATCAGCGTCGAGCACCCACAGCCGCCGTGCGGACTTTGCCACATGACGGTGTTGTAGATGGACTCGATCGCATCATGGCAGCCACGGCCCGGGCGGAAGCCATAGGACTTCGGCTCGAACCGTGCCTCCCACTCGGGCTCCAAGGCGTTGAGGACCTGGGCTTGTAACGCCCGATCGACGATCACGGGAATCCCGAGCGGGCGCTGCTTGCCGTTTGCCTTGGCGTATGTACACCCGCTTGACGGCCTTGGCTTCGAAGGGCCCGGTGCGGTGTTGGACCGAGTGGGCCAAGGAGGCCTTGCCCGGCGCAGTCACCACCACCTGCCGTCGATGCCGGCCGTGTGGCGGCCAGCATTGCGCTCGGTCACCCGCCGCACGCTCAGAAGCGCATTGGCACGAGAACGGAGCATCAGCTTCTGCAGATTGCGGACCCTTGCGAGGTCCCCTGCCTGTGACGCCGTGAAGATACGCTGGCGTAGACGCCCTACGTCGTCTTCGACCTGCCGCCAATCCACCGACAGCCAGTCGAGATCGTCGCCCTTAGGTCCGTTCACCACGGCGCTGCCGTGGCGTCCAACTGTCCCTCGGTGCTGGCCCTCTTGTCATCGTCTCCTCACAGGTCCACCTGACCACGTCAGCACCCTTTGGGGTCCGGGAATGTGCCCGTATCCGGCCAGTTATGCGAGACGACCGGCGGAGGGGCCAGCCGTGATGTCTCGCTTTCCTGTTGTCTTTCGGCCACCGGCATTCGCTTCTTGGTCATCCTTTGTCCGCTGGGGAGTTGGGCCTTCCTTGCGGTCGGCTTACCGGGTCTGTTGCCAGGGACCGGACCCCAACGGAGTTGTCACGTTTCGCACGCATGAGACACGACCGGGGAGGGTGCCCTCTATACCCCGGGGACTGCGGTGCCCTCACGGCCGGCACGGGATCGCCGACCGCCACATGCCGCTTCGCAACGGCAAGTCCCTAAACCCCGGGCCAGCAATCCACCAACCGGGGCTTCGTCTTACGAGGCATCACTGAGGGTTCACTGCATTCACCCGTCCGGCCTTCCCCTCGCCTGTGGTCCCCGGATGGAACGGGAGCCCTTGGGCTTCTCCCCGAGCACACAGCTGCATCCCTTCCATGTCCACGAAGAGGTCGAGGCGCGCGACGCTCAAGACCAGTCCTTCAATGAACGGTCGCACCAGCTCCGCGAAATGTCGCACCGTTTCCTCTGGCCCGACCGCATGGAGGAACTCGGCCCGGGGCTGAATGCGCACCGAGGGCAGCCGTCGGCTGGAGGTGAAGCCGATCCGCCCCGTCTCGTGGTCGAGGCAGTAGCGGTACTTGCCCCAGCCGTGTGGAGCCAGACCCATAGTCAGGGGGCCCAGTTCGAAGGGGACGGGCACCGACGCCCGGTCGGCGAACATGCGCTCCTCTTCCAGCTGGGTGAGAAGGCCCTTGGAGAGGTCTCCGTGACCCGAGAGGTAGAGGGCGTCGACGCCAGATGCGAGCTCACGGAGGACTGGCCCTTCCCCGTGTACGGGTTGTACATGCATATTTGCGACTATTGGAGCAGAGGGATGTGACAAAGGACGCATGGCGGCTCCTCAGTCGGGGTCCGGGCCCAGGGGGTGCTGCAGGAAGTCTTCGAGTTCGTCGGTCCAGGCCCGCCGCAGGTCGAGCTTGATCCACTCGAAGCGGTACTCGTCGGGGTGGGTCCCGAAGCGTGCCCGGAACCGGCGGACCTTGCGATAGATGGTGGCCCGGTGCCAGCCGCCCGACTCGAGGCCGGCGAAGCCTCCGGCCTTGTGCCAGGCAACCCAGAAACCGATGAGCTCGGCATCCTCGACGACCGTACGGGCAGCGTCATCACGGATGTGGGCTGGGAAATCCTCGATGGAAGAGATGGTGGCCGCCTCGGCGGCCTCAGCCCGCACGTTGTCCGGCACTGACTTCCAAAAGCCAGCGTGGCGGCCGTAGGCGATACACCGCCCTTCGGGGCTCTCGCTGGGGTCGGATCGGTAGTCGGGGGCGTCGGTCATATGGGGTCGCAAGTATGCGACTGTACATGGAGGCTGTCAAGGCCCTTCTTCAAAAGTTTCCGTGATCCCCGATCTCGGCCAAAGCAGGGCGGTTGTACCGTCTTCTTGAACGACAGAAAGCGCTGGTCCCGATGGGAATCACGGCAAACGAGGCCCGGAAGAACCTCTTGACCCTGATTGAGCTGGTGAACGACGACCGCCAGCCGATCGAGATCACCTCCAAGGGAGGAGACGCCGTGCTCATGTCGAGGGCGGACTACCTGGCCCTCGAGGAGACGGCCCATCTCCTTCGTTCGCCGGCGAACGCCCGTCGTTTGCTCGAGAGCCTGGAGCAGGCCCGCCGCTGTCCATGACGGAGCCTCCCAGGTGACTACACTGTAGTCATGGTGACTCCCGTATCCATCCGCTTCCGCCGGGCCGAGGTGGCCGACCGGCTCAAGGCCGAGGCCGGAGCTCGCAATGTCTCGACTTCGGCCCTGGCCGAGGAGCTCATCGAGGAGGGTCTGCGCCTACGGCGCCACCCGATGATCGTCTTCCGTGACGGTGCGTCTGGCCGTCGGGCCGGGATCATCGGCGGACCGGACGTCTGGGAGGTGGTCAGCGGGGTCGTTGGCGGGGACGTCCCCCCCGAGGACCGCATCGGCCGTGCGGCCGAGCACCTGGGCCTGTCCCACCAGCAGATCGATGCCGTGTTGGACTACTACGCCGACTTCACCACCGAGATCGACGAAGAGATCGCCGACAACGTCGCCGCTGCCGACGAACTCGAGGCGGCGTGGCGACGGCGCCAGGGCCTTTTGGCGGGGTGAAGCTACTGCTCGACGTCCATCACTCCCGCCTCGCGGCACAACGGCTCATCGCTGCCGGGTACGACGTGGTGGCTGCGGCTGACCTCCCCGACTTGGCGACCCTGTCGGACGAGGAGCTGCTACGCCGTGCCAGCGCCGAGGAAAGAGCGATCGTCACCGAGAACGCCAAGGACTTCGACCGCATCGTGCGGTCCTGGGTGGCGATAGGTGAACACCACGCCGGAGTGGTCTTCACGTCGCCCCGACGCTTTCACCGTGGTGGTGTCGCCTACCCGGAGAACCTCATCGCTTCGCTGGCACGGTTGTTGGAGTCACAACCTGACACCGAACACGATTGGGTGCACTGGCTCCAGTGACACATTGGCTCATATGTATTTTGCGGGTGCTGTGTTACAGGGCACGCACCCGCTCAAGAGTGGCCCAACTGCGCATCCAGGCCGGCCGCTGGGCGCCCGGCCAACTCCATTGTGGGACGTCGAGTGGAGTCACGGCGCAGCCGTCAAGGGCCGCTCCGCTGGCCTTCGGCCTCCCTTGACCGCTGCTGCTCGTCGGTGCTTGCTGCATGAAGCACGGCCGTACGAAACGGCGTATAACACCGACCCCAGGCCGGCGTACAGGGGCAGTCCCAGCGGTGATGACGCGTCGCGTTTTGGGGCACGTTCACACGAAGGTGAGCGGGATGGTCCCGGCCACGCTGATCGCCGCTCTAGATCTGGCCGGCACATCCCCGAACCGGAGATGCCTGCGGGACGGGTCTGGCTGTGCTCCCGAACACTTCCGTAAGCTGTACGGAAATGAGCCAGCCGATTCAGACGCTGTGACCACTGTGGATCCGCTGTTCGATCCTGCGGTGATCGAGAAGCCCTACGAGTACTACGCCGAGCTCCGGAACCTCGATCCTGTTCACGAAGTCCCCGGGACTGGGACGTACCTCGTTTCGCGCCTGAGTCTCATCCAGGAGGTGATCGCCGATCCGGAGACGTACTCGAGCGACACCATCAAGTTTCTCCACGTCGGTCGCAATGGCAGTGCCGAGCTGTGGTCGGCCAGTAGCGAGATGGTGCAAGACCTAGATGTTCCGATGGTGCTTGCCACCGCCGACCCACCGGCTCACGGTCGCCAACGCAAGGTGCTGAGCCGGCTGTTCACCAAAAGCTCCATCGAAGCGAGAGAAACCGAGGTCCGGGCACTCGTCGACGAACTCCTTGATCCCTACCTGGGGATCGGTGCGATGGAGTGGATGAGCCAGGCCGCAATCCCTCTGCCCGCCGTGGTGCTGTCGCGCCTGTTCGGTCTGCCCGACGAGGCAGCCGAGTTTGTCCGAGACTTCGGTTATGCGTCCGGCGAGCAGATCAGTGGGTTCGCATCTGAAGAACGATGCCGTGAGATCCAAGAGATCATCGGCGACCTGGGCCCAATCGCTGATGCCTACGGTCAGGCACGCGCCGCAGCACATCCCGATCAGAACACCGTGATCGGAGTGTGCGCGGACGCGGTGAGCTCCGGTGAGTTGAATGATCTGGAGGCCTTCGTCATCCTCTTGCTCTTGGTGTCGGCGGGCAGCGAATCGACGACCAGCCTCATTGGGACCGGCGTCTCGATCCTGGCCAGAGACCAAGCCCTTCAGCAGCGGCTCAGAGCGAATCCTGAGCTGATGGAGACGTTCGTTGAGGAGGCCTGTCGGATCGACCCTCCCTTTCGGGGCCACTACCGCCGGGTGACCCGGCACACACAACTCGCCGGCGTCAGACTCCCTGCCGAGGCTCGCTTGGTACTGCTGTGGCCCGCGGCGAACCACGATGCGTCCGCCTTCGAGAACCCGGACGCGATCGACGTGGAACGCGACACCCCACGCCGCCACCTCGGCTTCGGATGGGGCATTCACCTCTGCCTCGGAGCTCCGCTCGCGCGGCTCGAGGCGAGAGTGGCCTTCGAGCAGCTCCTCGCTCGGACATCTCGGTTTGAGCTCGATATGCCGGCGGAGAACCTGCACCACCACAAGAGCCTCTTGGTTCGCCGCCTGATAGAGCTACCACTACGTCTCACGCTGTAGGGCCGACACGTCGGGTACTCACGATGGGCGTCGATCACAAGAGCCACCCAGGCTTCGCTCGGCTTGCGTTGGGGTAGCCCATAACGCGCGCCGGACCATGTGCCCTTGGGTAGCCCCGAAGTCCCGGAGTGCCGCACCTACCCGGCGATCGGGGTCACCCGGTGGCGGTTTGACGGCGGGTCAACCGGCTACGCCGAATCCGGGAAACAACCCAGCTCGCAGCGAGGAACACAAGGTTCGCGGCGAGACCCAACCAAACCACCACTGTGATCGCAACTGCGCGAGTGCTGGTCGCGTAATAGGGCCAGGTTACGACGAGTCCCAGATAGACCAGAAAGCTGATGTTCAGCAAGGCGAGGAGGGTCCAAAACAGGTATCTCGGCCAACGAGCGTTAGGCAATGACCCATCCCGAAGTTCGTCCACCATCGTTCAAGTATCGATTTGGAGTGGAGCCACGTTGAGCGACTCTGCCCTGCCCCCAGGGTGCCGCAGGGTGACACCCCAGCCCGGCGGACGGGGTCAGGTGGAGCAAGCGGTCCGGGCTTCACCAAAGTCCCCGAGACGGCGGCGGCGATAGAACACGATCTGTTGCACGACCGCAGAAGCAAGCAAGACTGCGCCGATCGCGACGCACACAGCGTTGTGCCGAGTCCAGATGCCGGTGACCAATAGAACTCCGGCGCCACTCGCGCAAAAGGCTATGAGGAACACTCTGATGCGCTCCCCTGGCTGGGTGCGGGTAAGCACGACTCGTTTCCAGCCAACGGGCTGTTGCACTTCGCCATGATACAACCGAGTCGAACTGTGAACCTCGGGATTAGGTCGTCGAGATCGACGGTTAGGCGACTGATCTCGAAGTGGGCCAAAGGTGTCGCCCGTTCCTGATGCGATAGGGATGCATGCCGCTGGTCAGTCGATCTAGCCTCAAGGCATCGTCGCGAGCAAGAACAGATGAACAAAGGCACCTCAACTACCTCGCCAGCCCCGAGTGGGCGCAGAGCGTTCAAGATGAGCTGTTGCCTTGGGTTGAAGCGGCCGGTGACCTGGGTGACAACGTCCTAGAGATTGGCCCCGGGCCCGGAATCACCACCGATCTCCTGCGACAGCGGGTACGCGCAGTGACCGCGATTGAACTCGATCCCTCCCTTGGCGAACCCTTACGTGAGCGCCTTATCGGCACCAATGTCGAAGTCATTGTTGGCGACGCCGCGCAGACTGGATTGCCAGGAGATCATTTTTCGACAGCAGCGTGTTTCTCTGTACTTCACCACATGCCATCCGCTGATCAGCAGGACCTACTTTTCGCGGAAGTGCATCGGGTTCTGCGGCCAGGAGGCATCTTCGTCGGTCAAGATTCCCTGGACTTAGAAATGATTCGCGTGGGCCATGCGGACGACACATTTACGCCCGTTGATCCCGAGGGTTTAGGAGATCGTCTCGCCGCGGTGGGTTTCGGAGAAACCAAGACCGACATCCTCGGGTTTCATTTTCGGTTCATCAGTCGTAAACCGAGTTGAGGAGTGTCACCCTGACCCGGCGTCCTGGGGCAGCCACGATGGTTGACCCGAAGTTGATCAAGGAGGTGGCATTCTGAGTTGGTGAGCGGTCGGCAGACGAAGCGTCGAGCGATTCTTTTTTTTCCTGGTGGGGTTGCTCACCCTCTTAGCTGCGGCGGCTATCTTTGTCGGGCTACGAGAACAGTCGACTTCCAGTTCCAGCACGCTGATAGCGGAGGAACAGTGCGGTGTGCTGACCGCAAGCGAAGCCGAGCAACTGCTCGGGGGACCCGTTGGACTTGCTCCCTCTCCCGCTCATGACCCGGCAGAATGCGAATATCAGAGCGCCGTCGATGATGCACGGGTTGGGGTATCGAACTTCAGCGCCCGTTCCGAAGTGAGTTTCTTTGCTTCAGCCATCGCTCGACGGGCGAAGGTGTGCGGTTTCGTCGGATCTGAACAATGCACTCCCCCGAATGAGCAGTACACGACGAGGGAAGGTTCAGTCGTGCTGCTGATCCTGTTCCATAATGCGGCTTCGGCCATCACAGTGCGAAACGGTCACGTTCTCTGGGCAAGAGCGTCGGGATTGAAGAACTCAAACTCGGTGGCGCTCAGCGCGCTCGGAGTGGCGCTGTCGCATTTGTGAGGCCAAGAGCGCTCCACCTGAGCGTTGAACGATCGCACCCCTACCCGGCGGACCGGGACACCCTCAGGACGGATGAAGAACCGCATTCTCGATTGTTCCCGCGTCCCCCAGGTCCTTCGATCGATGCGCTATTACCTACGGCGTGGCGAGCCCGTTTGTGCAGAGCATGGCTAGCAACTTCGAGGAAGCGCTCCGGCTGATGGAGGCAGCGCTCACCGATTGCCCTGATGAGCTGTGGGAGACGGACCTGTGGCCGGACGAGGCGCCGACAGGTCCGACGCCGCAAGGAGGACTGCACGGCTCGGCCCCCTGGTTTCTGGCCTACCACGCGCTCCTGACTCTCGACTACGACCTCACCGCCGAGTTCGAGTCGTGGGAGCCGCCACAACCCTTTGACGAGAACACCTATGCCTTTCCCAACCGCATATTCACTAAGGCCGAACTTCTCGATTATGTCGACTACTGCCGCTCAAGGGTGCGCCGAACGCTCGATGCGCTAACCGAGGACGCGGCAGCTCGGCCACTCCCCGCTAGCCATCGATACCACGGCATGCTCTACGGAGTGACTGTCGGCAGCATTCCGTTGCACGTCGTCGAGCACGCCTCCCAGATCCGTCAGTTCCTCACTACCGCCGGAATCAGAGTGCAACCGATGCCGGGCGATCGCGGGTACGCGGTGTGACCTGAAGTTGATCGGGGCGTGTTTCCACGCCGCAGAGAGCTATGGCGGGTGCGCTCAGGTCCGGCGTACAGGGATGCCTCAAGACTCGTGAGAGTCACGCGGTTCCTTTTGCGTGTTACCCGTTCGGATCAGGCGGAACGTACCCCGCGCGAGCCCCTGCGCGATGTATAGCGCCGTAAGGGAGAATATGGCACCACCGACCCATCCGGCAGGTCCCGGGTGCCCTGACACTGAGGTGTAAGCCAACCAGACGCAGATGGCACAGATGGCCGTCAGAAAGAAAAAACCACCCCGCGCCGACCGCCAACTTCCGAAACCAGGTTGGTTCCGGAGTTCTTGAAGCTCAGAACGCTGTGCCGCCTTGCGTTCAGCGATCTCTTGAGCATCCCGTTCTTCCGGAGTTAATTCATCGCCCCACGCGTCCACCACGACCCAGAATTTACGATGCCGAAAGCGGGATCGCTTAACTTCGGCTGACCGCTCCTGCTGCTATCTCCCTATCCCACCGATCCGGCGATAGGTGACACCCTGAATCGCAACGTTGCTCGCGCGTTTTGGGGCGCCCAATGGACGGCAGGGTCGGTCGGGCTGGCGCATCGCCAGTCCGCTCGGACGGACGACCTGACGGAACCCAATCCAACCGCTCGCGCACACCAAGCAAAACGCTGATTTGGCCCCATGAAGGTGCGAATTATCTCGACCCATTTGGACAGTGCCGACCGCTGATGCCCGCGACGGTCGCCGCGGGAATCAGCCCTGGAGCGTGATCACCACGCCGGTGTCCGCATAGGGAAAAGGGCCCTTGCCCAGGTGTCGCACACTGTCCACCAGCCGCATGACTGGCACCATTACGCCGTACTTGGCCTTCATCTTGGACGTGATCGCATCGAAGTCCGGACCGGAGGTCACCAGCTCAATGGTGCCAGTCGCCGGCGTGGTGTCCGCCTTCACCCGGCCTCGGACGTCGCTCGGCTGCAGTGTGAGGCTCGGGTTGTTCCGTAGCCGCTTCGCCTTGCCGGAGGCCGAGGAGGTCAAGAGGCCGACCCGGCCGCCGTCGAGCGGGACGATCCAGGTCGCCGTCGGGACCGCGACGCCGGTCTTGCGGAATGTGGCCACGGACACGTACTTCTCCTGCGAGATCGTCTGTTCGGCGTTGCTGGCTGTCATCTGCTTCTCCTCTCCAATGTGATCTCCGAGATCGGGGATCTGCGGTTGGTAAGAGGACGAACGGCGAAACCCGCAGAGGACACCTGCGGCCCTCGAATCCGTCAAGCGGGCTCGGGCCTCACATCGAGGAGACGGGACACGAGCAACCGCCGTTCTCCTTCGGTGGGCGCCAGCGAGGCGGCGGTCTCCAGCTCGTCGGCCGCCTCTGCCGCCCGGCCAAGCCGTCGCAGGTTGTCGGCCAGAGCGGCGTGCCAGAGATGGGAACGTTCCAGCCCGACGATGGCCTCGAGCGCGGCCAGCCCGTGCTCGGGCCCGTCGCGCTCAGTCACCGCAACGGCGCGGTTGAGCGCCACGGCCGGGTTGGCTCCTTCCGACCCGAGTAGGTCGTACAGCCCGATGATCCTGTCCCAGTCGGTCTCGGACCAGCTCGCAGCGGTGGAGTGTGCCGCGGCCAAGTGCGCCTGAAGTTGGTAGAGCCCCGCCGTACCGCCCGACAAGATGACAGCCCGAGACAGCCACCGCGATCCCTCCGCAATCGCCTCCCGGTTCCATCGACCGCGGTCCTGGTCGGCGAGGGTCACGACGTGGCCCTGGGCGTCGCTTCGCGCCGGAGTGCGAGCCGAGGTGAACAACAACAGAGCCAACAAAGACAGCACCTCGGGCTCGTCGGGCATCAACTCGACCAACAAGCGGGCCAGACGGACGGCCTCGGCCTCCAAGTCCACCCGGGCGACCGCGTTCCCGCCGGTCGGGGCGTGGGCCTCGGTGGCGATCAGGTAGACCACGGCCAGCACGGCGGCCAGACGATCACGGAGCTCCACATCGGAAGGAATTGCATAAGGGATGTGGGCGGTGGTGATCTTGGACCTCGCCCGTACCAGGCGCTTGGCCATGGTGGCCTCGGGCACCAAGAAGGCTCGGGCGATGGCGTCCACTTCGAGGCGAGCCAGCGTGCGCAAGGCCAAGGCCACCTGGGCCTCTCGGCCGAGAGCGGGGTGACAACAGGTGAAGATCAAGCGCAACATGTCGTCCCGCAACTGGCTCTCAGTCTCCATCGCGTCGATCACCTCCTCCGTCTCGTCCTTCGCACGCTCGGTTCCCCACCGAAACGCCACCGTCTCCTTGTCGGTTCTGGCCGACTCGCGCCGCAGGAAATCGAGCGCCTTGCGCCGAGCCACCACGGTCAGCCACGCCCGGGGGTTGTCCGGGATCCCCGAGCGTGGCCAGGTGTCCAAGGCGGCGATCGTGGCCTCGGAGAGGGCGTCCTCAGCCACCGGCAAGTCGCCGAGCTGACGCACCAAGGTGGCGAGCACCCTCGGGCCTTCCTCCCTCAGCACCTCGACCAGAGCAGTGCTGGCATCCATGGGGAGATCTCCCCTAGGCGTGGTGCGGCGCGACCGGGCGGAGCTCGATCTTGCCCCTCCATGCGGCCGGGATCTGGACCGCCCAGGCGATCGCCTCGTCGAGATCGGCGGTCTCGAGCACGAAGAAGCCGGCCAGGACTTCCTTGGCCTCGGCGTACGGACCGTCCGTCAGCATCACGTCACCTCCCCTGTCGCCCGCGACGGTGATGGTGGTCGACATGGTTGCCGGGTGAAGCGCCTCACCGCCGCGCATGACCCCTGCTTCGGTGGCCCGCCGGGCGAACTCGGTATATTCGGGGGAGAACTCGGTCTCTGGAGGCTCGTCCCAGTACCGGTCCCGGTCGTAGTAACACAAAGCCACATACAGCGCCATCGTCAGAACTTCCTTCCTCTACGTCGCGGACATCTCACGCCTATTAGACGATCAAGGCGGTGCCCGGAGGACAGTGGCATTTCGCCGAAGCCCACTCGCGACCGTAATTCGATCCGGCCAGCCCCGGGGCACGAGTCGCTAGTTCGCGGCGCTGTAGTGGTACGCCGCGACGAGCCAGCGGCCGTCGCGCTTGGCCAGCACCCAGGTGGCCCGGACCATGCCCTCGCTCGGCACGGTGCTCTGTCCGGGAAAAACGATCCCGCCCTCGCTGATCACGATGGCCGTGTCCTCGTTGGGGAACCGGACGTCTCGGGGTTGGTCGATCACGTGCGATCCCTCGAGCGGGCCCGCGAACGCAGCGGCCATGGTGCTCTGGATCTCTTGTCGGTCCTTCTTGTAGACGCCGGGTTGGACCACGCTGGCATCATCGAGGTAGTCGGCCACGAACGCCTCGGCGTCGTTCGCCTCCCACGCTTCGTACACGCCCTTCAGGACGTCGAGAACCGCCTGCCGATCCGAGTCTGACGCCGTTGCCGATGTCTTGTTGGTCATCAATCTCCTCGTTTCTGTCTTCGGAGTGGCGACCGCCACTCGTCTGATCAGACGGACACGCTCGGTGATAGAGGACACCAGACTCGAAGGAACCGTCGTGGACCTCGACTTCGTGTCCAGGGTCCGTTCGTCTGACGAGCGTCGTCGGCCGGGGGCGAGTGACGACGCGGAGAGCCATTGCGGTCGTTCGACGGCCTCGCCAAGTGCGTTGTCCGGACATTCCACCCATCGGCCTTCAATCCGACGATTGAGGCGACGGCACTCATCGGCAGTATTCGACTCCTTGAGACGTCCCACTTTGACAGTGCAAGTTGCAAGTGGGACATGCCTCCGAGGTGCCGCAGGGTGTCACCCCCAGCCCGGCGGACGGGGATACCTTCAGTTGGAAGCACTCTCCTTCAACGGAACCTCCCTCCGCCCACACCGGCAGCGGAGCACGGTCTTACCGCTACCGGGCGTTTGAGGCTCTGACGGCGGGCGCAGGAATGTAGTGAGGAGCGCGATGCGGACATTGGGGTCATGTCCCCCGAAGGCGCAGACGACTCGATTACAGAGGAACTTACGCTTGACGCGCCGGTACACCCGCCGTACCCGCGAGGACTGAGTGAGTCGTTTCGCTCCTCCCCGCTCCGCCGATGGGTTCACGGCACCATTATTCCCGGTATGGCTGTCCCACAGTCCCGGCGACGGAGACACCCTCAGGCAGACTGAGGCACGCGCGCGTTATGGGATACCTGCGGTGGCCAACGGTGCCATGATCGCCACGGTGGCCCTGCTCCGGCGATCGTGATCGGGCGTTGCGCTTTAGAGCGAGGCGGTGCTCGTGATTGTGGCGCCGAGCACGGTCAGCGTGAGGTGGTCACCGGCATGGAGTCCGCCGTAGCTGGCCAGGGTCGACCCGAAATGGAAGATGATCTTGGTGTTCGAGTATTTGGTGACGAACAAGCCGATGTGATTACAGAACTCGGAGTTCCCCGCGTTCCAGCTCCGGGTGACATCGGAGACATACAAGGTGATCGGGTAGTCCGAACCGGCCCCGGCGCCTCCGCACGACGCAATGGCCGGGCCGAGGTTGGCGACGGTCCCAAAACCCGAACCCTTCACGGTGAGTGTGGGCGCCGAGGCCGTGCCGCCGTAGGTCACCTTCTTGATCAGCGGATGGGGTTGGAGCGCCCCGGCGTTGCACCATCCATACGTCGGGCTGGGCGCGCCGGTCTGGTCGGAGGCGATGGGGCAGAGCACCCCTGAACCGTTGGGGATCAGGCCGCTGGCCGGGTTGCCGGGCAACAAGACCATGGTTTGCGTCGGCCCCCCGTTGTCGGCCAAGGGGCCCAACTCGCTGGCCAAGGTGGCCGAGGTGGCATCACCGGACCCGCCGTTTTGGCACGAAGTATCGGTGCCCACGTTGTAGCCGACGTCGGTCCATGTGCCTGTCCCCTGGTAACAGCCACCGGCGAAGATATCGGCGGCGGCCACCACGTTCCCGGTGCCGCCGTCGGAGAGGTCGCCGTTGTCGATGGTCCCACCGTCGTCGGTGGCAGTGTTGTTTGTGAAGGTCGAGTCCGTCACCGTCAGCGTGCCCGAACCGTAGAAGTCACCGTTGTCGATGGCCCCACCGTCGAAGTTGGCGGCAGTGTTGTTCGTGAAGGTCGAGTCCGTCACCGTCAGGGTGCCCGAACCGTGGTTGTCGCCGTTGTCGATGGCCCCACCGTCGTAGGTGGTGGTGTTGTTCGTGAAGGTCGAGTCCGTCACCGTCAGCGTGCCCGAACCGCTGTCCGCGTTGTCGATGGCCCCACCGTCGTAGGTGGCGGTGTTGTTTGTGAAGGTCGAGTCCGTCACCGTCAGGGTGCCGCCCGAGCGGTTGGTGATCCCTCCTCCGAAAGTTGCCTTGCCATCTTGGGTGGTCACGCCGTCGATCACCAGGTGCATGTTGTTCGTCACGGTGAGCACGGTGTGTGTACCCGCGCCGTCCAAGATCGGGTCGCTGACCCCGGGGGCGGGCTCGATGACCACCGGCAAGGTGGCGGAGGTACCCACAGTGCCGACGGAGAACCCGCCCGAGTAGTAGGTCGAGGTGGTGCCCTCGACCCCAGGCGTGACCAACGCGACGACATCACCCGGCGCCGTGTCGGCCAACGCCGTCGCCAATGTGCAGGCATTGGCTACCGACGAACAGTTGGCCGAACCAGCAGCCGCGGCTCCCGCATAGAGGGTCAGCGGTGCCGACCCGGCGGCGGCCTCGACGCCGAACGCGAGGAGCCCGCCCACCATCACAGAGGCGGCGGCCATCGCCGCCCCCATCCGTCGGAGCCCTCGGTGACCCCTGCCGTCGGATCCTCTCCCTAAGCGCCCGATCACAGGACCCTCCTCCTGTCGGCCAAGGGTGTGTCCCCGGTGGCGAAGATGGATGGACAACCCCCGTTGACGCCGAACGGTAGTGCCGTCACGGGCCGGTAGCAATCGAAAGCAAGGTGTCAGAAGTGGTGGTCGATGACGCCCGGAAGGGTCATCGGGGCGACGCACCCCGTGCGCCGGGCCAGAACCGTCGCATTCGGCGATCTGCGCTCGGAGAGGTGTCCCACTTTGACGCCGTCACATCCAAGTGGGACATGCCCCCGGGGTGCCGAACCAGGCGTATGCAACTATCGCGAGCGGACGCGCTTGAACTGCCCTCACAACGCACAGCGAGGGGTCCTTCCGAAGTTGCGGAAGGCGCCGAGGTTCAAAGTCGGCGCCCTAAATGGTGACACGTGATTTGAGTAAATGGAATTTAAGCGCAGAGGGCACTTTGGCGCGGAAATGGCGCGGAACGCAGGAGAACTGCGGTATTTCGTGGTCTTGAACGGTCAGCTGACGGGGCCAAATATGGTCATTTACCTGGAGATTCTCCGATTCAAATCCCGGCAGCCCGACTCTGAGGCCTGGTCAGGACGTTGAGGTACCAGCTCTTTCTGTTATCGACGCCACTTCATCGCGCGTTCATCGCGGTTCCAACCGACTCTCACATTGGGAATTGCCGACACGCCAGAAAGGCCCCTTCGCGTCGGCCAGTGGACGTCGAATGCGCTTGATGTGCATCCACCGCGCACGCTGGCAGCGCAGGCCAGGACCCTAGACTGCTCCGATGCGCGGCAGGTGCCGTCGGTTGCTTGCCAGTGTGATCGTGTCCGCCGCCCTCGCGCTCGGACCTGGAGCGATTGCGGGGGCCGCCACCGTGTCCCCCGGTCTGCAGGCTCCCTTCGGGACGAACTGGCCGATGTACCACCAGAACCTCCTGTCCACGGGCGTGGACCCCGTGAACACGGACCTCACTCCGCTGAGACCCGGGTGGTCCTCACCCACGCTCGACGGCGGCATCTTCGGCGAGCCGCTCGTCGCCGATGGACGCGTGGTGGTCGCCACCGAGAACGACACCGTCTACGCCCTCTCGGCCCAGACCGGGAGCATCTTGTGGAGCACCCACCTCGGCACGCCGGTCCCACTTGCGAACCTCCCGTGCCCGAGCGTCGTGGCGCCACTCGTCGGCATCACCGGGACGCCGTACATCGATCTCGCCCGCAACGAGATCTTCGTCGTGGCCATGGAGGAACGGACCTCCTTCGCAGCCGAGCATCGCCTCTACGGCCTCAACCTCTTCGACGGGAACATCGAACTCGACGAGAGTGCCGACCCGCCGGGCTCGCAGCCCCTACTGCAACTGCAGCGCAGTGGGCTCACCGCGTCGCACGGCCGCATCATCGTCTCCTACACCGGCTTCAACGATTGCGGGAAATACCACGGCTGGGTCGTCGGCATCCCCGAGGCGGGTGGCCCGATGCGAACGTTCGAGGCCGCTAGCGCTCCGGGCGACAACCAGGGCGGCGTCTGGATGGGCGGTGCCGCACCGGTCGTCGATCCGGCGGGCAATATCTGGTTCGCGACGGCCAACAGCACGGAGACGAATCCGCATCGTTATGACAGGAGCAACGCGATCATCGAGCTCTCGCCGGGATTCCGTGTCAAGCAGGTCTTCGGGGACCCGAATTGGCTAGCCGACGACTCTGGTGACCTCGACCTCGGTTCCACCAATGCGGCACTGGTGAACGGGTTCGTGTTCATTGCATCAAAGGCGGGCGACGCGTACTTGGCGCGCCAAAGGCACCTCGGCGGGGTCGGCGGCCAGGTGGCCAGCCTGGCACTCTGTCGGCCGGCGCGTATGGGCGGCTCCGCCTGGGGCGGCACCGACGTCGACGGGTCGGTGCTCTATGTCAACTGCGACGACGGCGAGCCGGGCAACGCGCACTTCTCGCACATCACCGCGGTCCAGGTGACGAAGAGGCGACCGTATCTTCACGTCCTGTGGCGGTCGACCACGGTGCGCAGCGCCGGGCCGCCGATCGTCGCCGGCGGCATGGTCTGGACGATCCTGCTCGACGGGCACGCGGTGGTCGGTCTCAGCAAGGCCAGCGGACAGCCCGAGGTCGAAGAGCCCATCGGCGTCCTTGCCAACCACTTCCCGACCCCCTCCGTGGCGGACGGCCTGCTCCTCGTCCCCTCGCTGAAGGGGGTGGTGGCGTTCGTGGGCCCGTGGGGCCTCCCGCCGGCCCCGCCCCCGGCACCCTGAGCCTGGCGCGACATAGCTGGCCCGGCCCTAGAGTTTGACCGCGGCACACCGTAGTCTTTGGTCGTGGACCGGGCGGAGAACGAGGTGCAATACCTGATCCTCGGGTCCAGCGCCGAGCCCTACCTGCTCGCCCGCGTGCGGTGGCCCGACGTGGCGCAGGCCATCAGCGAGGACTGCCCGGGATGGCTCGACGATCCCGGACTCTTCGACCTGCCCTACGACCCGGCCGGCCAGAGGGTCAGCAGCCGCCGGGCGGCGGAGATCGCCGCCGAGTGGGGGGCCCAGCTCCCCCACAGCTCGAGCCCCGGGTTCTCGCAACCACGGATCAGGCGGGTCCCGCCCTCGTGGTCCGACATGGTGCCCGTGGAGAAGTGGTCGTGGTCCCTCGAGCACCTCACAACGGTCCGCCACCAAGAGGCGTTGCCCGACCCGCACCGGCCTGAGGATTCGGCGAGCCTCTCCAACGGCCACGGGAGGCCCGCGTCGCGATGACCGACACCAGGGTGACGCGACCTGACGACGCAGGTGAGCAACCCCCCCGCCGACCGAAGCACGCCCGCCGCCCGGAGAGCGACTTTCCGTGGCCGGGCACCCCCGGCGCTGCGGAAACGCCAACGCGCCTCGCCCCCCCGCCTCCCGACGGCCGGGGCATGGCACCGCCCGCCACACCGCACCTGGGCAACGACTACCGGCTGAGGGGGCTCACCCTTGGTTCGACGCCGCCAGCGCCGGCAACGGCGACTCGCCCTGCGGCCACACGTCGCCGGGCCCGAGTTCGCCAGCGGCGCAGGCGCTGGCTCCTCATGGTGGCCGCGGCCATCGCGGCCGTTGTCCTCGTCGCTGTTCTCCTACGGCTGACGCTCATCGCTCCATTCACAGTGCCCTCGTCCGCCATGGCACCGACCTTGCAGACGGGTGACCGGATCCTCGTCCTCCGGTCGAGTGTCCTCACGGGCTCCATCGGCCGGGGAGACATCATCGTGTTCCACCGGCCCGCGCACTTCCCCTGCCGGGCCTCAGGCTCTGGGCAGTACCTCGTGCAACGGGTGATCGGCCTGCCGGGAGAGACCATCTGGTCCGATCACCAGACCATCTACGTCGACGGGAAGCGGATTGCCGAGCGCGGGTGGTACGACCCGGACCACGGCGCCGTGGGCTCGGTCCAGATCTCGAGAACGACCATCCCCACGGGCGACTACTTCGTCCTGGACGACAACCGCAGCAATTCGTGCGACTCGAGATCATTTGGCGCGATCCCCGTGTCCTCGGCACTCGGTAAGGTCGTCGCCGTCATCGGTCGCCACGGCAATCCGTATCTGCATTTCTTCTGAGGATGCGCCTCCCGAGCCGTGCCATTGCGTCGGCTGCACTGGTGATCGTGCTGGCCGTCTCCGCCGGCCTGCTCGTACCCGGTGGCCCGACCTCAGCCGTGGCCGCCACTCAGCGCACCACCATTCGGCTGCTTCCCGCCCCCTCAGCTGGCGGCCGGGTCTGGGACTGGTCGGCGGCCTGCCCGCTCGGGCCTCGCACGGGTGCGCACTGTCAAGGAGCGGGACCGGTGCTGGGCGGCGCCCAGCTCAACGGGGACGAGTGGAACCTCGGCGTGACCACGCCCGCCGAGGGTGACGTGCGGATGTCCATGACGCCCACGGGCGCGCTGACGGTCCGGGGCGAACTCCCGGTGGCGCCGCCCTGCACCGCCGCCTCGTGCCTGGCGCCGAGTGCCGACACCTGGGTCCGTGCCTACACCAACATCTCGTACGGCAAGAACCCCTGCCGGGCCGCCACGTCGCCGGTCGGCGACCCCGCCCTGCGCCTCCCGGTCAAAGTCAGTTCGCTCCCGACCGACCTGGTCGGCACGACCTCCTACTCCTCGCAGGCGTCCCAGGCCACCTACGACATCGCGTACGACATGTGGCTCAACCCTTCCGGCACGCAGAACCCCTGCCGGACGCAGGGGACCGTCGAGGTGATGGTGTGGACCGACTACGACCATCAGGCCCTCCTTCCTTCGACCCCGGTCGCGTCTTCGAGCATCCCCTACGCCGTGGGCGGCGTCGCCCACGACGGGACCAATGCCTGGTCGACCTATGTCCTCAACGTCTACCGGTCCGGAAGGACCTCGCCCTACGGGGGGACCGTCTTCCTCGTGCTCAACGCCGCAGACGTGGTACCGGCAGGCACGGTGAGTGTCGACGTGACCAAGGCGCTGTCGGCGGTGGGCAACTTGCTCGAAGAGGACTACGGATGGAACGATTTCGCCAGCCGCTACTGGCTGGACACCATCCCGTTCGGCATGGAGGTCGGACCGGCCAACGCGCAACCGTGGGGAAACGGTTCGACGGACTTCACACTGCGACTGGCGTCGTACTGCTTCGGACTGAACGCGACGGTCGCCCATCCGAAGTGCTGAGGCACGGGGTCGGGTCGCTCAAGGCGTGCCGTGACCGAACTTCCAGACCTGCTCGAAAGCGCTCACGAGCTGGTATCCGTCTCCCGAGGAGAACGGGACGAGGCCGACGACATCGCTCACGTGGACGCCCAGCCCGGGAAGTGAACCGAGATACGGCGCGTCACCGAAGGCATAGACCGACCCGTCGCTGCCCACCAGCCAGTACCCGAAGCCGTCCGGGGTCGGCCGAACCTGCACGATGTTCGACACCACAATCGGCGGCGCACCCGGCCGATTCAGAAGGTCCCCAAAGTAGTTCGCGCCGCCGCCAGCCCAGACCACTCCGGTAGCCGTGACCTCCAGCCACCCGCCACCGGGGGCACCGATGACCTCGACGAACGGTGGAGCGACCGCCGGCGCGGCGGCCGGCGGCGCATCGACCGCCGCCGCCGTCTTGACCTGGGGCGCCGTTCCACCGGCCAGCAACTCGCCCGGGGCGGTGACCGATGCGGCGACGACGGCTCCGACCAGCGCCAGCATTGCCAGCGCGACACCCGCCCCGACGAACGACCGCCGCCCGCGGACCGACCGGCGTGCCTGTTGCTCGGCAAACTGGCGCGAGCGTTCGGCGGCCGGCACCATCTGCGCCCGCACATTCCAGAAGGCGGTGACGGGGGCGCACAGGAACACGCTGCCCTGCACGGTGATGATGACCACCAGCAGGATGTGCTTGGACGACGAGGCCACCAGCAGGCCCGCGCAGAAGAAGAGCCCCGCGGCCAGAGCCATCTCCCAGCGCGCCAACCAGAGGGCATCGCGCACCCGGCGCACCACCTTCTGGTTCCGGTCGTTCTTGGGAGTGCGGAGAAAGACGCCCTCTCGCCGCGCCAGCCCCTGGACGCAGGCAAGCGCAATGGTCCAACTGGACGCCAGACTGATGATCAGGCCCAAGAAGGCGCGGCGGCGCGACATGTTCGTCCATTGCCGCAACACCAACATCATGCTCACGAGGGAGAGGGCGATGAGGCTTATCCCCAGCAGACTGACACCACCCGCGATCGGCAACACCCAGAAGTGGGAATCCGACAACAGGAGTGCGGTCGTTGCGAACAGCGCAAACGCGAACAGCACCATCAAGAGGTCTCGCATCCATCCAAGGCTCGCCATGAGGTAGTCGCGCCGTTGTTGGCTCGTCAACCGGTTGTCGGGAGAGTGGTCCCACGGCAGCAGGCTGCGCCAATGCAGGCGAAGGATCTGCATGCCTCCGAAGCACCAGCGGTACCGCTGCGTGCACAGGCCCGCGTAGGAGGGCGGGACCACCCCGCGGCCGAAGCAGCGTGGGATGTACTGCCCGGACCAGCCCAGCTTGAGCACGCGGACGGACGCCTCGGTGTCCTCGCAGATGCACCACTCGTTCCAGCCGCCAGCCTGTTCGAGGGCACTGCGGCGGAAGAGCCCCATCGTCCCCACGAACGGTATGGAATTGCGCTCGTTGCGCGACGACATGTTCGTGAGGTAGAAGGCCTGATACGAGTCGACACAGGCCGTGTAGTACGGACTTCCCTCGTAGTCGCGGTTGCCCTCGAAGCTCTGCAGGAACCCCAGGCGCCCGTCGGAGAAGTAGGGCGCGGTCTCCTTCAGGTAGTGGGGCGCGACGAAATCGTCCGCGTCGATCAGTCCGATGATCTCGGCGCGCTCGTCGGTGTACTGGCGCAGGACCAGGTTGAGCGCACCCGCCTTGAACCCCGGCCACGGGTCGACGTGCAGGAAGGTGACCCGCGGGCGATGGCGGCAGTATTCCTCGACGGGTCGCCAGGTCGCCGGGTCCTTGGTGTTGTTGTCGACCACGACGATCTCGAAATGGGGGTAGTCGATCGCCTCGGCCCGCCTTATGGTCTCGATCAGCATCTCCGGCGGCTCGTTGTACGCGGCGATGTGCAAGGAGACGAACGGCTGGTAGGACGGATCGGCCTCGGGCAACGGGCGCGAGTGCCGGAACCGCCCCAGCACGTCACTCGTTGCGTTGACGTAGGAGTTCCACAGTGTCACGGCGAAGAGGCTGAGCAGGACGAAGAAGCCCGACACCAAGAACTCGAACCCGCCGTTGGCATCGTTGGTGGTGAGCTTGATCGTGAAGAGGATCAGCCCCAGTCCGGCCGCGATGAACGCGGCCGAGAAGATCTGCGCCGCGGGGTTGAGGTCCGGCCGGGCGATGACCACGATGACGGCGATCAACACGACCGTGCTCCCCGGAAGCTCCAACGAGGTCAATGGGATACCCCAGATCACCGCCACGAGCCAGCACGCAGGCACCGCTATCGCCAGAGCGATGATGGAGCTGAAGAGAACCTCGGAGAACCTCGACCCGCTCCCGCTCCGACTGAGTCGCCGCGCCGGACTCAACAGCAGGGCCGTCGCCAGGAACAGCTGCACGAACCCGGCGAGGGTGAAGTCGTAGAGGTTGAGCCTGAAGAGCATTGAGCACCCACGTGACGCCCAGAAAGGCCGACAAGACGCCGCCGATTGTAGGTAACCCAGGTATGATTTCCTAGGGCTCACACAGAATTCATGTAGCCGCGTCCTGCCTCTCGCTGCCGGTGGCGAATCCTTCGGAAGCTCGGAGTAGTTGGCGCGGAAACGGCGCGGACGCTTTTTGACCGGGTTTGACTGGCTCCTGGGTCCCATTGCCGTCGTCAGCGAAGAAACGCTCGCCGATGATGCCAGCGGCCTCCCGATCGATCGATGCCGGCGCCGAGGCGTGGATGGACGGCGACAGAGTCAAGAGGCTTCTCGTCTTGGAGGTCTTTCGGAAGGGATCCTCACTGGACCCGGTCCAGGCCCCATCCAGGTTGACTACAATGTAGTCATGGTGACTCCTGTGTCGATCCGCTTCCGCCGGGCCGAGGTCGTCGAACAGCTCAAGGCCGAGGCCGGGGCCCGCAACGTCTCATCGTCGGCGCTGGCCGAGGAGCTCATCGAAGAGGGGCTGCGCGTGCGGCGCCACCCCCTGGTCGTCTTCCGGGACGGGCCCTCTGGCCGGCGGGCCGGCCTCGCCGGCGGGCCGGACATCGCCGAGGTGATCGGCGGCGTCGTCGGTGGTGACGTACCGGCCCGGGCTCGCATCGAACGGGCGATCGACCTGTTCGGGCTCACCCCCCAGCAGATCGGCGCAGCACTCGACTACTACGCCGACTTCACCGATGAGATCCACGACGAATTGGCAGCCAACCTGGATGCAGCCGACGAGGCCGAAGCGGCCTGGCGCCGGCGCCAGGACTTGCTGGCGGGGTGAAGCTTCTCCTCGACGTCCACCACTCCCGGCTCGCAGCGGAGCGCCTCCGCGTGACTGGCCACGATGTCGTGGCGGCGGCCGATCTCTCCGAGCTCGCAACGTTGGCCGACGACGAGCTCCTCCGAAACGCCACCGCTGAGGAGCGAGCTCTTGTAACGGAGAACGTCAAGGACTTCGACCGCATCCTGCGGGCATGGGTGGCCAGCGGCGAGCAGCATGCCGGACTGATCTTCACATCACCCCGACGCTTCCACCGGGGAAGCTCGAGCTATCCAGAGGACCTTGTCGTCGCACTCACTCACCTTCTCGAGTCGCCACCCGACGACCAGAAGAACTGGGTGCGCTGGCTCCAATGACGCATTGACCTCAGACCGACTCAAAGAGCTGTACTAACGCCCGGCCTGCAGCGCGGCGTCGAAGAAGTCGGGGGTGCCCACTCGGTCCCGCGCCGTGGGCCGCGCAACCGGTCAAGCCGATGCTCGCGCTGTTCGATCACGCACACGTAGGATCAAGCCCGGGCAGCCCGACTCTGAGGCCTAGTCAGGGGGTTCGCACAGATCATGGGCCGTCGCACCGTGGAGGTACGTAAGGAGATCGTGGAACTGCTCGAGGGGCGGCCGGGATGGCGCCTGGAGCCAAGGACGACCCCAGGGGCGACGCCCCTGTGGTGCTTCGTCTCGGAGGGCGAGATCGAGTTCTCGGTGGCGGCCGAGGACGGGGTGATCCACCTCTATCGCATGGCGACCGACGAAGAGTTTGCGTTCCGCGACGCGGAGGCACTCACTGCCTGGCTCCGCGTCCACCGTGACGACGCGCTGCAAGAGCGGCCGCCGCGACCCGAAGGCAAGCAGCGGGCGCGGCGCTTCTTCGAGTGGGGGTGACGACCTAAGGTTCCTCCCTGACGACGAGGCCGTTCCCTGCCAGCACCTCCTCGAGCGCGTCGAGAAAGGGACCCTGGCTCTTCAGCAGCTTGAGCCGGGCCTGCTCGAGCGACATCCACTCGAAGCGATCGATCTCGGGGAACTCTTGGGTCCTGCCTGAGCCCCGAGGCCACTCCATCTCGAACGTGTTGCTGGTCGCACCGCGCACGTCGAGGTCGCCCTCGAGAGCCCAGACTCGGACCCGCTTCCCGCTCGTCTGGCGCACCTCCCCGAGCGGGACGGCCTCGGTCGCCGGCGCCGGCACGACGAGGCCCGTCTCCTCGACGAACTCCCGGTAGGCGGCGGCCAACGCATCCTCGGCCTCGCCGTACTCACCCTTGGGCACCGACCACGCGCCCACGTCCTTCTTTGCCCAGAAGGGTCCGCCCGGATGGGCGATCAGGACCTCGACCGCGCCGTCACCCGACAAGCGGTACAGCAGCAGGCCTGCACTTCGCGCACCCATGAGCGCGGGCCATCATCGCACCGGCTGGCACCGGCAAAGCGCACCTCGTGGAATGGCAGCAGTGCAGCCAGGAGGTCTGATCCGCTTCGGTCCGGCGGTCGCAGTGCCGGCCGCCGTGACGATGACTGTCGATGCGGGGCGGCAGTCACTAGGCTGACCTGCTGTTCTGGGCCTCCCAATCCGGAGCCACCTCGGGGGCACGGGCGTCGACCACACCATGTGGTCGCACGTCAACGACACCACTGCGCCATGAGTCCTCCTACACCCGAGCACGACCCCGTCGAAGGCGGTTTGCACACGCTGGGGCGCCACATCGATGCCGAGAACCCGGTCGAACGCGGGCTGCACGACCTCGGGCGCCAGATCGAGGAGGCAGCTCGCGGCACACGACGAAAGAGGTCCAAGGGTGACGCCGAGCGGCGCGGGCCGGCGCATGCCGCGCCCACGCGTCGATCACGCAAGCGGACCCTGGCGTGGATCGGCGGCACCCTCATGCTGGTGATCGTGCTCGTTGCGGGCGCGGCGGCCGGCTACGGCTGGTACCTGAACCACGAGATCCATCGCATCGACCTCAAGAACCTGACGTCGGCACCGGTGAAGGGAGCAGACGCGGGCACAGAGAACATCCTCATGATCGGCTCGACCTCACGCTGTGCGCTGACCGTGCAGAACCCGGCCTACGGACTGTGCTCACAGGGCGTCAACGGCGTGAACAGCGACGTCGTGATGATCCTGCACCTCAATCCGGCCAACGACTCCCTCTCGATCCTGTCCATCCCCCGCGACCTCTTCGTCCCCAACGCGCGCTCCGACGGGGCCAACAAGATCGACGCCGCGCTCTATCAGGGGCCGGACCAGCTGATCGCGGCGATCGAAGAGGACTTCGGGATCCCGATCCAGCACTTCGTCGAATTGAATTTCGACAGCTTCATCAACGTGGTCAACGCGCTGGGCGGGATCAAGATGTACTTCCCCGAGCCCGTCTACGACGCCTATTCGGGACTGAACATCCAGACGACCGGCTGCATCGCGCTCAACGGGACCCAGGCGCTCCAGGTCGTGCGGGCGCGCCATCTCCAGTACAAGGCGCCCGGCGTCACCACCACCGACCCGGCCTATTGGCCCCAAGAATCCCAGAGCGACATCGCGCGCATCCGGCGCGACCACGAGTTCCTGCGCGTGCTGGCCACGGCCGTCAAGGCGAAGGGGGTGGGCAACCCCATCACCGACCAGCAGCTCGTCGCCGGCGTCGTGAGCCAGCTCACGGTCGACTCGGGCTTCTCCGCCACCGACATGATCGGCCTCGTCCTCGGATTCCACAACGTCGACGTCAACTCCGCGCCGCAGCTGACCCTTCCCGTTGCGGTGGACCAGTTCGGCAGCTACATCTACGAAGGCGGCAACTACGGCGACATCGAGTTCCCGGCCGAGCCCCAGGACCACGCCGCCATCGAGCAGTTCCTCGGACTGACGTCGGCCAACGCCGACACTTACGCAGGCGGTGCGCTACCCGCGCCGTCGACGGTCACCGTCTCGGTGCTCAACGGCTCCGGCGCCTACAACCAGGCGACCAACACCGCCACCAGCCTGCAGGCGCTCGGCTTCCACATCGGCACCATCGGCGACAGCCCACCAGTCGGGCAGGAAGCCGAGACGGTCGTCTACTACGCGTCCAAGACGCCGGCCAACCTGGCCGCGGCGCAGGCGGTGGCGAACTCCATGTCCGGCGCGGTGATCATGGCGGCCGATCCGTTCCAGATGAAACCGGGCTCGCAGGTGACCGTCGTCACCGGCACCGACTTCAGCGTGAACCCGCCGTCGCCGCCCCCGACCACCACGACCCCGGGGCACTCGTCTGGGTCGGCCGCCGCCAGCACGACGACCTCGACGACAGCGGCGGCAAGTGGGAACACGGGGAACTCGGGCAATAGCGGCAACTCCGGGGCGTTCCAGGCCCCGACGCCGACCGTCGAACCGCTGGCACCATGGGACCCCCGCTCGTGCACGCCGAGCGGGGGCGAAGGGACCTAGGCGAAGATCTCGCCGCCGTTGGTGTCGAGCGCCTGTCCCGTCATCGCGGACGAGAGGTCCGACGCCAGGTACACGATGGCCCCGGCGACATCCTGGTCGCTCGGGATCCGGCCGAGCGGGACCCGGGCGTTCAGCTCGTCGACGACGACCTGGGCGGGCACGCCGCGCCCGGTCGAGGTCATCTCGATGTAGATGTCCACCGACGGGCCGGCCATCCAGCCCGGGACGACCGCGTTGACCCGGACGTTGGAGGGGCCGAGCTCGAAGGCCAGCACCCGGGTCGCGGTGAGCAGCGCGCCCTTCGAGATCGCGTACCCTCCCTGGACCGGCTGCGGTTGGCGGGCCACCATCGACGCCACCATCACGACCGATCCGCCGCCGCGCTCGCGCATAGAGGGCAGTGCGGCACGGGTCATCTGGAGCGAACCGAAGAGGTTGGTGTCCATGATCTTGCGCCAGATGGCCAGGTCCACCTCTTCAAAACTCTGGAACGCATCGAAGCGAAATGCGTTGTTGACGAGGACGTCGATGCCGCCGAACTCCTCCTGCCCTGCGGCCATCAACCGGGCGCATGCGTCGGCGTCGGTGATGTCGGTCGGCACCGTGATGGCGCGCGCACCCACCTCGGTGACCTCGGCCAGCACGTCGTCGAGCGTGGGCTGACGACGCGCCGCGAGCACGAGATCGGCGCCGTGCTCGGCCAACGCCCGTGCCGCCTGACGCCCGAGCCCCGGGCCGACGCCCGAGACGACGGCCACCTTCCCCGCCAGCAG
Organism: uncultured Acidimicrobiaceae bacterium; assembly: GCA_963725895.1. Classification (GTDB taxonomy): domain Bacteria; phylum Actinomycetota; class Acidimicrobiia; order Acidimicrobiales; family RAAP-2; genus Bog-473. The sequence goes on from CAVSAJ010000001.1 coordinate 2,679,322, forward strand.
CCCCGCGGAAGCCCTGTCGTTCTCTGCTTGCACCGTCATTGGTAGTCAGGGGCGCGGTGCCAATGCAGGCCCGGTTCCCCATCCCCCTTTCAATCCGTGCATGCGGTTTTCCCGCACACGGCTTTCCGACGGACTTCTGGACATGGTTACGCAGCTTTCGGGTAACGGATAGTGCCCATGAGCTGGTGCAGGCCCTGGTCGTGGAACCAGGTGCGGGTCCACGTATTGGCCTGGCCCGGACGCAGGTTGCGGCCGCGCTTTTTGATAAGCAAGCGCTGTAGCCGCCACCAACGTAACGGTCCAGGGCGATGAACTTGAACGCCGCATTCCCGGTGCGGAAGTAGTTGCCCCATCCCCGGAGGAACCGGTTGAGACGTCCGATGACGTCTTCTAACTGCCTTCCGACCTGGCTTCGAGCGGTGAGGGCCTTGACTCTGGCCCGGGCACGCTTCATGGACCGCACCGAGGGCCAGCGGTGGAGGTAGTAGCGGATGATCCGCTTTTGCTCCCAGAGCTTGCCGGACATGCGGGCACGAAAATGGCACCCGAGGAAGTCGAAGCCTTCCTTGCCCTCTCGGAGGTCGACCATTCTGGTCTTGTCCGGGTGAAGGCGCAGACCGAGGTCACCCAGCAGGGTCGGTCGCCCGACGCCGAGCTTCTTCGGCCTGTTCTTGGGATCGGCACAGCACCACGAAGTCGTCCGCATAGCGGACGACTTCTCCGGTGCCACGCTCGGCCCAAGCCCGGTCGAATGCGTGCAGGTAGATGTTGGCCAGAAGGGGTGAGATCACCCCGCCCTGGGGCGTCCCCGTGACCGTCTCGGTGAGCACCCCATTGTCCACCACCCCTGCACGCAGCCACTGTCGCAGGAGCTTGAGCACCCGTCGGTCCGACACCCGCTCGGCGACCAGATTGAGCAAGCGCTCATGGTCGATCTCGCCGAAGAAGTTCTCGATGTCGGCCTCAAAGACGAAGTGATTGCCTTCGGTGAAGCCGACCCGGAGCCGTTCCATGGCGTCGGTGGCCGAGCGCTTGGGCCGAAACCCAAACGAGCAGTCCAAGAAGTCGGCCTCGAAGACAGGTTCGAGGACGATCTTCGCTGCCTGCTGGCACACACGGTCTGTGACGGTCGGGATGCCCAACGGACGAAAGCTGCCGTCGGGCTTTGGAATCTCCACCCGGCGCACCAGCGCTGGGCGATAGGTGCCTGCACGGAGGCGACGCTGGAGTTCATCGAGCATGCGCTCGACTCCATAGGCCTCCACCGCTGCGATGGTGATCAGATCGACCCCCGCTGCCCCACGATTGGCTCGGACCCGCTCCCACGCCTCTTCGAGAATGTCGTCTCGATAGATGCGGTCATAAAGGGCGTGGAAAGCCCGACCCTTCGACTGCTTGGCCGCAGCCCATAGCCGGTTCTGGAGGCGTCGAACTTTGACGGGGGCGAGATGCTTGCCCTCGGGGTAATTGGACCGGGCGGTCCCGGCCATGCCCTCACTCGTTCCTCTGTCGCCGGCGTGACCAAAGTCGGGGCCCTTCCCTCCTGCTGGGTTTCTCCCAGCGATCGCCAGTACTACGACCCCGTCGGACTCCCGCTGCGCTCCGCTCGATTTCACCATTGGCTTATACGAGCGGTCTTTGCTGACAAGGCTGCGCAGACGGGTCTCTCCTGTCCCGAACCAGACCGTGTGTACGTGCCGCTCCCCATACCCCGGAGGGACTCGACCAGGGGCATGTCCGGAACGCCAGTCGGTCGAATGCTGCCTTCGCCGTGACATGAGCGGCTCGGCTCCCTCGTTGTAGATGTGACGAGGCTGCAGGACTCGGACTTGGTAGTCCTACGGCCCGCACACTTGCTCCCTCCGAAGAGGCTCTTGACGCCCCGCTCAGCCCGACGCCTCTCGGCGACGGACCGGGGCCTGCTACTGGGCTCTCCGGCGGTTACCCAGACGGGACTTGCACCCGCAGGTCTGGTCCAGTTTTCAGGACGCACCATGGGCGCAGCGTAGGGCAGCTATGACGCCACGCGGCATCCGCGCCGGTGTCACACGAGGCTGGGAAGATCGGCGGCAGGGTTGGACGAAGGAGGGCCATGGCCGTTTGTTCGCACTGTGGCGGCGAGATGACCGAGGGCATCAGCTGCCTGACCGACCCCGTCATCATCGGCGGCAGGGCCTTCGCCCGGGTGCGCTGGGGCCAAGAACTCCGCCCCCGGCACCGCTACGAACCCGAGGAGTGCCGTGGGTGTGGCACCCCGTTGGGCGGTGTCCACCACCTCGGGTGCTGCGTGGAGCGGTGCCCCGCCTGTCACGGGCAGGCCATCGGGTGCGGCTGCATCGCCGAGCCCGAGTGCACCTACGAGAGCCCGAGAACCCAGCGGTGCCGATCACACGTCCTGCGGCGGGTGGGCTGGCGCTGAACCCGGCGGGTCCGGCCCCCGGGCGATCCGGGCGGGCGGGCGGGCGAGCGAGCGAGCGCGTGGCCGCGCCGCGGGGGCGTGCGTCGGCAGCTTGACCGGCTCGACCGGAATCACAAGGCTGGGGGGCACCGTGCACGCGTTCTTCAACCACGTCCCCACACGTCTCCGCTGACGTGGGAAACCTCGATGGCCTGCGGGTGCTCGAGGCAGGGCTCCTCGTACAGGGACCACAGGCCTCGCTGACCATGCTCGAATGGGGCGCGGAGGTCGTCAAGATCGAGTTGCCCCGGTTCGGCGACCAGAGCCGCTGGCTTCCCATCGGAAAGGAAGACAGGCGTTCCGCGTGGTTCTCCGCCTACAACCGGGGCAAGCGGAGCGCGACCATCGACCTTCGCGTCCCCAAAGGGCGCGAGGTCTTCCTGCGCCTGGTCGAGCAGGCGGATGTCGTCATCACCAATTTCAAGCCCGGGACGATGGAGACGTGGGGCGTCGGCTACGCCGATGCAGCGGCGCGCAACGAGCGGATCATCTATGGCATGGGATCGTCCTTCGGTCCTGAGGGTCCCGATGCCACCCGCGAGGGAGCTGACCTGAGCGCGCAGGCGTCGGGCGGTTTGATCAGCACGACTGGTGGCAGACACAGCGACCCGAGCCCGCTCGCCGCCACCATCGCGGACCACGTTGCCGGCCAGAACCTCCTGGCCGGGATCCTGGCCGCGCTGTATGCGCGGGAGCGGACCGGGCGGGGCCAATTGGTCGAAACGTCGCTGCTCGGCGGTCAGATCTGGGCCCAGGCCGGCGAGTACACGCGCTACCTCATGACGGGGCAGATCTCGGGCCCCGCAAACCGTGGTCATCCGATGATTCCCGGCATCTACGCCATGTTCGGGACACGGGACGGCTGGATCGCCATTGTCGGCGTTGCGGGGCCGGCACGGGACCTCTTCTTCCAGACCATCGGGAGGCCCGACCTGATCGAGCGCTTCGGTCAGCTGCTCTACTTCGAGGAGGACAAGGCGGAGTTGTTTCCCATCCTCGACGAAGTCTTCGCGACGAAGTCGACCGCCGAGTGGTGCGAGCTTCTCGGTGCCGCCGGCCTGCGCTACGCCCCCGTCCGCGATCACGCCGAGGTCGCGGCCGACCCCGGCGTGTGGATCAACGGCTACCTCGCCGAAGCCAAGGACCGTGATGCGCCTCCAGGTTCGGGCCACCCAGTCGTGCGACCTCCCGTGCGTTTCTCCCAGGCCGCGCCGGAGCCGCAGACCCTCGTTCCCGAGCTCGGGCAGCACACAGAGGAGGTGCTGCTCGAGGCGGGATATACCTGGGACGAGATCGGTGTGTTGTCCGCCGAGCGTGTCATCTGATCGGGCATCCGGGGTCCTTCTGCTCGGCTGCCTAGGCCTGCTCGATACGAAGCCGGTTGCCCGCTGGGTCGCGCACGGCGGCGTCGCGGACGCCCCACGGCTGGCTGACGGGCTCTTGGAGCACCTCCACGCCCGGCGCGGACGCGATCTTCTCGAAGGTCGCATCGAGATCTTCGGTGCGGAAGTGCACCGGGTACATCTCGCCCTTGGCCAGTAGGGCCGATATGGCATCCCCGTCCTCTTGCGACCGCCCTGCGTGCGGCTGTGACAACACGATCTGGATTTCGGGCTGGCTGTCGGTGCCGAGCGTGATCCAGCGGAAGCCGTCGTTGGCCACCTCGAAGCGCACTGTCAGACCAAGGGTGTCTCGGTAGAAGGCGAGGGCGGCGTCGGGGTCATCCACGAGGATGTGCACGGTGCTGAGTGAGACGTTCATGGCACCGACGTTAAACGGCTGCCCCGATCGATGCTTCTTCGAAACTACGGACTTCTGCCTGCGCTTTCCCCACGCTCTTGCGGGGCCGGGTCACCAGCATGGTCAGGCAGGAGGGCACCCCCCGTAGTGCTTCGTGGCTTCGAGCGCGGTAGGCGGACGGTGTCTCCCCGACCAACTCGGTGAACCGGGCCGAGAAGGAGCCGAGGCTCGTCCAACCGACTGCGAAACAGACATCGGTCACGCTGTGGTCACCGCGGCGCAGGAGCGCCTTCGCCCGCTCGATCCGCCTGGTCATCAGGTAGGAGTACGGCGTCTCCGCGTACGCCTCGCGGAAGCGCCGGCTGAAATGTGCGGTCGACATCAGCGCCGTGCGGGCGAGTGCCTGCACGTCGAGCGGCTGGGCGTACTCGCGGTCCATCCGGTCGCGGACTCGCCGCAGTCGCCGCAGCTCGTCGAGGTCAGTGCGCATAGGTGCGGTGTGCGAGCCTATCTGGCGAAGTTGGGAAAGTTGGTCCAGTGTCTCGGCTTTAGGACCCCGACAATGAGTGAACTGCCACACACTGCTCTGCCAACTGTGAAGGTTCGGTACCCGTGTCTCGAAATGGCTCCAGTAGCTATGCGAGCGGGACACAGGTACCGGAGCCAGTGTCGCCCAGGAGCCGGAGCCGGGCCGAGAAGTGAGACACGTGGTGCCGGAGCCAGAGTGAGACAGACCTACCGGACTCTCACACACTGCTCTGCCAACACCGAGTGGACCGAAGAGGACGCAACGCGAACCCCGACTATCTGGACTTCTTCTCCCTCTCGGAGTTATTGCCCCTACTAGAACGACCTTTCGCCCCGCGGCCGAAGCGAACGCCCAGGAAACAGGAACAGACGAGGCTCGAGGCTGACAAGGTGTCTGAGCTGATCCAGCTCTACCAGGCCGGCGAGACCGTGTACGAACTTTCCGAGCGATTCAATGTCCATCGCCAGACGGTTTCGACACTTCTGAAACGGAACAACGTGCGACTACGCAGGGCTTCACTCTCGTCAAGTGAAGTCGAGCAAGTTATCGAGCTCTACGGCATGGGGCTCTCAATGGCGCGGGTCGGCTCAAGGCTCGGAAGAACTGCAGGCACGATTCGGCGAGTACTTATAGCTCACGGAGTTTCCTCTAGAGATAGCCACGGTAGAGAACGTCGCTAGGCACCCATGATGAGATGAAGGCTTCTGGCTGCACCGTCAGGCAGCACAAGCACATCTTGTCGATCCTCCACCAGTACTTTCACTGCTCGTAAGGCAACGTCCAGAGCCTCTTGGCAGAGTGGAAACTGATCTTGTTTCAGTGATTTAGAACCGTGAACAACACCGCTGCGCAGCGTGTAGATGGTCTTGAGCTTGTCCCGTAACTTCTTCCGCTCATCCAGATCCTTCTCAAGAAGCAGCGCTAGCGACGCGGTCACGCGAAGCGTTGGCTCGCCTTCGGATGTTCCGAAGAGGTTCTCCCAAGCAATTACTGAGTCGATGAGAACATCAGATGGCTCTCGCCTCTCTGAAATCGCCTTCAAAATACGAGTAACCGCAACGTCAATCCGACTTATATCGCTCTTTAAGAGCAAGCTGTACCACTCCACCCAAGCTTCAACTTCCTTATTCGTCAGTTTGGTGGGCATGATCCCCACCTTCTGCTTGGGGTCACTCCATGAGACTCCCGAACTGTAAGACAGAGGATCATCAACGAATCGCCAGGTTGGGAGTAGCTGCACCCGATGATCTCGAGGAACAGCAAATACAATGCTCATCCTCAACATGGAGAGAGTTCGCTCGATGGAATCTGGGTACTTCATCTCTTCAGGCCACGCTGGTAAGCCCTCCGGAGCTTCCGTTTTAGTTTTGATCTTTAGCGGGAACGTCATATGACAAACAACGTCCCCGTCGTAGTTGATGACGTTGCTGTTTCCATCAGCATCCGTGCCTGTTAGTTGCCCCTTCAACGACTCTGGGGCCAGCTCTCGGTCGCGGTCACTGGTCGGTGTCAGAAGTGTGTCCGCAAAGGTCACTTCATCGACTCCGTCTGGAAGCAGGATGCCAGTGAGGGCATACCTCGACTCCACACCGAGCTTCTTCTTGTCCAGCAGATTCGTAAGCAAGCGCGTGCGACGTAGCGAACCCTCGACGAAGTCAGCCTCGGATGGATTGTTCTTGTCAAGATGGAACCAAGCCCAGCTGAATATGAGCTCTGGGAGCATTCCGGCTTGAATGCTGTTGCCACTCCCAGTGTTGCGCCAAGCCCAGGCTGAGGCGCCAATCATGTCGTCGTCAGTTACCGGGAAGAGCTCTCCGAGCTTTGGATCAGCTGCGAGAGCAGCCAAGAATTGCCTACGGCCTGGATGGCGGAAAACTGCACCGGTCGCAATCGGGCTATGTATCAGGAATCCTGGAAGTGGATACCTCTCGTCTGCAGGGAGTAAGTAGAGCGGGAACACGTCAACTGCGATTCGCGCCATCGCCTGACCTAGCGTGTTCGTTCCGCTAGCGGAGGGAGTTCCGCCGCCGGATTGAAGGTGAAGGCGTCGAGCTACGGGTACTCCCCGATCATCTGCTTGAGAAACGATGGCCTTGAGCACTTCGCTGCGATCATTACCCGTTGAAACCTGTGGAAGGTCCGCCTCGATCAACTGGTTAAGCAACACCAACGTCATAAGCTGCCCAGAATTCAGTTGAACTTGCCCGGCAACTAGCTCCGGTACCTGATCTACCCGAATATTGAGTACATAGGACAGAAACGCCGTACCGAACGCTGAGTCACATTGCTCCGAAAGGACTGGAGCGTCATCGTTCATGCTGCCTCCTCGCCTTAGTCCCCATCCGCCATCTCCTGCTGAAGCTCAGTTGCCCTGCGTGAGTCCCTCACTAGGTCTGCATATGTGATCACTTCGATCCGGGACAGATGACTGTTGTAAGTGCGCATCGCATCCGCGATCTCTTCCTCTCCGATATCAGCTACCCAGCGAGGATCGCCTATTACGACAGTTGCAAACGCTCGACGGCAATCGATGCCAAGTTCCGTTAGAATCGTTGCTCTCTGTTCATCGAGTGCCTTCAAGTAGTTCATTACCTGGCCAACCGCTTCGTTGACCTCTGGACCAGCAATCACGTGATTCCTATGGCGAATGACCAGGCGAGATATCCGGGCACCTTTCAGCTCAACGATGTGCAGGACACCATCGGACCTGATCAGAGGAACATCGATTTGATCGAGAACAGTCAAAGATCTGCGTGAAGCTTGATTGATGAACCTCCCACCAAAGATCCACCAATCCTTCTCCAGCACACTTTGAAGCTCTGGTTCCGTTACTGCCGGATCCGCTAGAAGAGCTTTAAGCGCATCAAGAGTCTTAGTGTGCCGAGCAATTTTTAGCGCTCCAGCGAGCTTCTCCGCAGGGTCACTTTGTGCAAGCTCACGCGTAGTTTCTGGCTGTGCTAGCAGGCTGGAGATGATGGCGCCCAGATCGTCGGCATTCGCGACACCGGACTGAATCGCGTCGATGATCGAGCCGGTAGCGTCACTGACTCGACGATATCTTCCGGGGTCGGATATTTCTCCCGACAGAAACGCGAGGAGTGAATCGATTTCATCGTCCTCACAGTGCCATGTGTTTTCGGTCTTGTTGAAGTCAATGCCGCTGCCAGATTGCCTTGCAGTCCAAGACTGAACTCGCAGCTCACGTTTCGTGATTGCATCAGAGCCTGGCTCGCCGAAGTTCAATAGGGATACAGACTTGAAGGACCGGGGTCCCTTCTTGACTACAACGTTCTTGATCCCCTTGCATCCTCGGGGAAGCCGGGAGTTGTTCAGCTGAACCGTGAGAGCATCACTAGCTGCAACGGAATCGAGTGGACTCATGCCGCCGTCCTGTCTTTCTCTAGTCCTCGTCGAATTTTCGCACCCTGCTGAGCGAATCGTTCCCGCTCTTCGGCAGGTAGTCGATCAACGAAGTCCAGGAGAGCCTCGGCCAGATCCAGAAAGTCCATCTCTGGCCTAACGATGGGACGAACTGTGACTCGCGATGTTGCCATCGACTTCGGTGGTCGAAGGAACGCTAGAAATGCCTTACTTGCCCGATGTGGCAACGAAGGATCCAATTTGCTTACGTCTTGGCGATGTTCCAAGAGCTCTTCATCGGTTAGTTCCTTGCTGGCGGCGAAATAGTCGTGGAGATCACGTTGCTGTTGAAACGATAAGTAGCCGAAGTCTCCGCGTTTCACCTTCCAAACGCGTTTCAGTATCTCCTGTCTGATCAGGTATTCCGTATTGGTAAGTCTCGGCATCGGTACGTTCCCCTTCTTATATTTAGTGAGAAATTACATGTACCGATTGTCAAACAATATAAGCGGAGTCAAACCCGATTAACAGATAAGCGCCAGGTCGCGATTTGCGATCACTGGCGCTATGTGTTGTTGCTATGTACCGATTTTGATAACTGAAAGAAGTTAAATTACATATGTGTAGTTCGTGGTGGAGGTCCTAGGACGGTACTCAAACCGCAATGACCAGGGAGAACGAATCGACGAAGCCCTCGGCACGGAGCGACAACTGGCAAATCACCCAAACCGAGGACCTAGAAACGGGTCCGAAGGCGACTGACGGTCGCCGCCACGGCGGATCTGGCCGAGGCTAACAAAAGGCGGTGCCACAACCTATGAACTCGCCGATCGCTTCGGAATCTGCAGAGACCGGGTTTCCCTGATCCTGCAGCAACAGGCGGTCCCCGCCGGATGCAGTCACACACCGAGGACCAGAGCCGACACGCGGCAGCGCTCTACAAAGATTGTCTGTTCCCGTTTGAGCCCGTCTGAGTCCATTTGTGCCAGTTCTGATGACAGGTTTGATGACACGAAACCGGATTTCCACACCCCGGGCTCGGCTCCCCGGAGGCAGAGGAGGCGAACGGGCACTCTCACTAGCGTGAGGAGAATTCAATGCGCCCGTGCACCACGGAGCGCGTGTGGCGCCGTGGCCAGCTGGAACCCGATTGACCCGGGGGCCGCCCTCTCGGTAGAAGACGCCTTCGCTTGTGGCCTGTCTGGCTACTTGATTGTCTTAATTGTCGGGTCTCACGTACTTTATTTGTGGAACCAAGTCATAGTTGCTGGCTCCTTAAAAAGGCGTCCAAAGAAAACTCCAGCGCCCATCACTGGCCTACGTATCGAGGTGTCACGACGGACTGGCCGCTAGCCCATACAGCGACCGTCGCAGCACTTGGCTTTAGCGTATTCATGAACTGTACCTGCAATTGTTCGCAAGTTTCGTTGGATTGAACATAGCCGTATTGATTTCGAACCGAGATTCCCTTCCTGCATCGTCCAACGAAACTTACGGTGCCAATCGCGTAGTGGCCAGAGATCGTGGATGCTGACTTTGCGATGATGCTAACGTCCCACCCTTCTCCCTGAGAGGAGAGCCTGCCGTAGAGGAATGAAACTGCAGGCAAGTCCCGAGATGGTTCACCCGGATACGTAACGGCAGGGTCGGATTTCTCACCATACAGAGTACTCACGACACTGGGCTGTCCACTCTGCAGTTGATTCTCAAAAACGTAGATCGACGAGGACAGCATAGGAACGAATGCTCCGTATGCTTTGCGAAGCTGACTCGGGATCGTCGGCGAGGCGGTGTTGATCGGCCTTAGCTTGACTGGTCGCTGAGGGGGTTGACTGGTAGGAAGGTCGCTTTGGACGACTGCGGTCGAGCGGCCATTATTCGTCGCGAAAGTCGGCGTAGTCGAAGCCAGAGTCACCACACAGGCCGCCGTTGCGCTCAAGCAGCAAAGGGCGAGTGTTGTGATGTGACGCTTCTTTAAAGAGTATTCTGACATGGGAGATCCTGGTTTTGGATGTCCGAAGCTGTACTAACCCACGGAATGTAATTACCGTCGGCGTCTATCGCGATCCCTGTCAATGTGACATATCCGTACGTTTGAAAACCAAAGCCAGAGGGCGAATTCTCGCCGCACCACACGTAGGCCGATACCGGACAATCGGTCACAGTTGTCTCGTTACCGTCATCGTCTACTTTATTTGTGCAGATCTTGCCATGGTACGCAGTTGGATACGGAATCGGAACCCACTGATAGGCGTAGTTATTTTGGAGTGCTTCCGACGAGATTTCGACCGTCTGAAGATAAATCCCTTCAGCTGATTCATCTGGGCAACTTAAGTCCACCTTGAATACGATACCTACGTCGCCAACTAGGTTGGGCGCGCTCACAGTCAATTTGCAAGAAGTGATAAATGCCAACACACCGTCTGGTGGTCCTACCCCATGGGGAACGCTTCCTTGGTTCTCTGAAGGGGCAGCAGCTTGAGAAGGAGCTGGAGGTGCCGGGCTACTCGGCTCCGACGTTGACTCGGTTGGGCTAGCCGGCATTCCAGAACCCAGAGCCGAAACGGGCGCGCTACCTTGGTTGATCGGGTCATCGCCTTCCAACGCGTAAGGCTGCGATGTTGCTGACATGTTGGGTTCCGCACTGAGGAACTGATCCGTAGCCGGGTCGTAGTACCGATCAACCAAGAAGTCCAGACCACTGGTGTCCGTGTATCCCCCTTGAAAGCCAAAGGGCGACACAACCGACCCGTCCTGGATGGTTCGGCCACCCCAAACCGAGTAGGCAGCCAGCTCCTGCAATGCGGCCGCAACTCCTCCCGTGAACACTGCTTGGACTCCGTTTGGAGTTGAAGCAATGAAACTGGCCGTGTTGGTTGTTTGGTTGATTTGCTCTACCGGTGCCGTACCACCGAACAACAACGGTCCGTAAATGTAGGAGTCCGTGCCATCAGAGATGACTTCGGGAGTCGAACCTCCACTGACTGTGTTCCAATCGAAGGTCTGGGTCGACGTAGAAGACGTTTCCGTCATACGAAGGCCGTTCCCGTCGTAGGTGTACGTGGTCGTACCTGAGGGAGGGGATGTGCACGATGCTGACGGCGTCGTCGTTGTACCGGACCAGCAGAGTTCGCTCAACGCATTCCACCCGTACCCGGTCGAGCCGCTGGGTGCGGTATCCGCACAATTGAGGCTGTTGTTGGCCGTTGACCCAACCTCGGAGACGCATCGCTGACCATCTGTCGTATACCCCAGCGACTGGTACTGGGTGGACGTAGGGTTGTTTGGATTATTCACCGACGTCAGCTGATCGCCAATGTCATAGGTTGACTGAATAGTCGATACGCCCGTTCCCGGTGGCAGGTCATCAGTCGCGTCGCCATCGGCGTTATAGGTATAGGTATCGGGACCGGAAAGCGATCCCGACCCCGACGATGCTGGATTCGTTGCAGTCTGAACGCGGTCGTACGAGTTGTAGGTGTCACTCGGGGATGAATAGCTACCGAGTGATGTGCTGCTACTGACCTGATCATTGGCATTGGGTGTCGACGTGTCAGAGCCGCTGAGCCCGGGCACTAACGAGCCGCTGTATGTGGCACCGAGATAGTCTCCCACTGCGTCATAGCTATAACTAACCCTCTCGCCGGTCGACGATGGATATGTGATACCACCGACTTCACCCGACGCGTTGTAACCCGAATACGTGATGGTGTTTCCGAGCCAGTCCGTGGTACTCGAGAACTCGCCAGCCGAGTTGTAGCCGTCATCGACAACTGAGTTCGTCGAGCTCGGGGCTCCGTTGGCACAGGACGACCCCGAAATAACGGGGTAACTCACGCAGGTCACGTTTCCGCCATCGTTGTAGGAGTACGTGGTCGTCTGACCATTGTCGTTCGACGCACTCATCAGATTCCCAGACAGGTCGTACACGTAGGTGTCATTCACCTGAGGAGGAGAGGTCCCGCCATAGTTGTCGCTCATACCCACACGCTCGTTCGCGGCGTTATAGGTGAACGTGGTTACCCCGGTGCCCGTGGGCGGGCTGGAACATGCTGCCGTCGTATTCACTGGTGCCAGATAACATGGGCGCCCATCGGCGTCGTACCCCTGGGAGACGTAGTTCGCTGGCGACGAGTTGTTATAGGTTTGCGTCAGTTCGCCGTCAGCGTCGTACACAAAATACTTCTTTAGAGTGGTGGAACTCGACGTGGACTCTTTGGACTCGGTCGCATCCGCTGGGAAGGCTGCTGCCCCGTAGTCGTACTTAGTCTCATTTCCCGTCGCCGTCTCCGAAGAGGTCAGTTGTCCCTCGCCGTTGTAGTTGGCAAGTGTGTCGCCAGCCACCCAAGAACAGGTTTCAGGCGTGGATGGCTGGATTGGGCCTGTGACGCATGCATGGCCGAAATCGTCAAGCGCCGTATATTTCGTGATATTTGCTTGGGGATTGCCCGTGACAGTGGCTTCTTGGACCGTCGTCGGCTGTGACGGATATCTCTTGTCAGCGTAGGTGTAGGTCGTCACGTTGCCGTCGGCATCGGTGGTCGTCGCCGGGATATCTGTGTCGGCCACATAAGTTGTCTCGGCCGGACCGGAGGAAGGGGGCGTACCGGGGCCGTATCCGGGGGGGCTGGAGCAAGAGCCGGACGCGGGTCCGCTGGACCGGTACGTCCAACACAATTGGCCCGCGACGCTATAGGAGTTGGTGGTCACTCCACTTGGATCAGTTTCTGTCAGTACTTGACCATCGTTGTCGTAGGTGTATGAGGTTGTGAGTCGAGCTGTCGCCGACTGAAACGGCGCAACAACACTCGACTTCTGTCCGTTACCAAAGTATGTGTATGAGGTGGCGTACGGGTTGCTCGACGTGTTGTTGCTGAGCGATTGGCCGTCAGGAGGAATCGAGAATTGCAGCTCATCGTCCGCGTCGTAGCTGCTTGTTGTTGTCGCTGCCGACGCGGCGCCAGATGCCACGGTCTTTGATATGACGTTGCCATATGAGTCGTATGAGTAAATAGTTGACTTGCTCGGCGCGTATGCAGACGGCCCGGCCGCGATAGTGGTGCAGGGAGAACCCGATGCCGTGACCGTTGGTGGCGCCGTCCAGCAGAGAGCCAGATTTGCGTAGTAGCCGTACCGAGTTGTATTCCCCATCGGGTCGGTAGACGTCAGTTCATCGCCGTCTGAGTCGTAGGTATAGGACGTGACTCCCGGAGGTGGTGTTGTCGGGAAGCAGGTCGTTGGCAATGTCGCGCCGGGCGGCGCGGTCCAGCACAGTTCGTCCAGGTCGTTCCCTCCGGTATCGTTGTACATGGACGTGGTCGTATTCCCATTCGGATCGGTATATGACGTCACGTTCCCGTCTGCGTCAGTGGAGATGCTTGCGCTAAGGCTGTTCGGACCGCTCACTGCTTCTGTTATGGGGCCGTCTTGATCGGTAGACGGCGGTTCCGTATAGGTGAAATCCCATGTGTTTGTATCTGCGTCGGGGATGGCGCTATCTCCAAACTGAGCTTGAGTCAGCTGGCTCTGCGTGTACGTATCGACGTCCACTTCTCCGTCCGGATATGTAATTATCGTGACTTGAGGTGTGGAACCTTGAATACAGTCGGTGTTGTACGTGCAATCGTTCAGTGCATACGTGTACGAGGTCGGGTAAGCCAACCCCAACGGGGAGAACGTGTACTGAACCATCCCCGTCGTCGTATAACTAACGTCGGTCGAATTGCCGTCAGGATCTGTTCTCGCCGAGAGTTGGTAGCTATAAGGCGAGGCATCTCCAGTGGTATAGGAGAAATTTGTGGTTACTGTCCCAGTCGCCGCAGGGGCGGGGCTCGTCACGGAAGCGACAATTGGTTGCACGTCGGTGTTGTAGGTCATCGAATACGTACGACCGAGCGGGTCTATGACTGCCTGGATCAGTCCGAGGTCATACTCAATGGTAACGACGCGACCAGACGCGAGGTCCGTCGCGGTGGTGCAGTAGCCCGCAAATGATGACGGGCAGGTCGAACTGCCTGGCGCGACGTCGTATTGGTAGACGATCGCGTTTTCTGCGCTGGCGTTATACACACCCGTCAGCTGTCCATCGAGGTTGTACTGATAAACGACCTTTCCACCAGATTCCCAGAACTGGTACATGCCTGCGAACCATCCGAATTGGGCGTCGGTGCGGTTGGCCGAGCAGAAATCGTAATAGCTCCCCGGCACTGTGTACTTCTGGTAGCTCGAATAGTCGCCGAGTGGACAGGCACCACTGGTGAGTCCGAACGTTGTGGTCGAAGTGTTCCCTTGATTAACCGTCACGGTGAGGTCGCTACTCGTCACTGAGCTATCCATTGTCGATGTCCAACCGTCTCCAAAGCCTGAGGGCGTCACTTCGTCTGCTTGCTGAGCTATGGCGAGTCCCGAGTCGTATGCCATCGAGAAGGTCAGGTCGCCGCCCGCAGACGCCGGGATGTTGAACAGCGTGTCGGATGTGGTGTAGTCGCCTTCTACAGGGTCGACGTCCTGGCCGGGCTGAGTGCTCTGACCTCCCGCCTCGGACAGCAGGGCGCTGGGCGAGCAGGCCGAACAATTCTCCACCTGGGATCCGCCGCCCCACAGTTCGCCGGGTTGGTATGGCGCGAGCGTGCCGTTGACTGTGCCACCACTGGTCAAGTCGATGTTACGACCAGGTCCCATCGAATTGAGGTTCTTTACTTGCGACGACGGCGAAGCTGTGATTAACGAAAAGACCAAAAGTACGGTTGCCAAGAAGCAGAAGCCAAGAAATCTGAATGAGTCCCGCCTGAATGAAACACCTCGAGAGCGGTTGGACCCTGTGAGCTGATTGCGGCGTATCACGAATAGGTCCCCCTCTGAACGTTCGTCGCATGCCTCGACTTGAACCTCACGATGATGCCGCTGCCGGTGGTACCGATTGTCCCGAGAGTGCTGTCGCCGACCAATGCGAGCCGTCAGTTGTGGTGGCTGAAGATGGTTGACCACCTGTTTGTCGACCTACGGCGGCGCAAGTCGTGGATTTCATGCATGACAAGCCGGCAATCATCTCGAGTTGACTTGAAGAACTCGGGACTGCCGTCCAAGTGCTACCACCATCTGTCGATTCAACAAAGGGCGCGACCTGACCAGGCTCGGTACTCGCTCCCGCTGCAAAGCAATCCGATCCCGAGCTGCAGGTAGTTAGATCCAACGATGCTGTGTCGGGCGGGAATTGCAGCTGACCCCAAGTTAAACCACCGTCTGTGGTGACGACCGCAGCGGCAGGCGCACTTGGATCGAACGTGCCTTGAACATTGGGCCCGATTGCTACACACATCGTCGAAGATGAGCAAGATACCGAGCGGAGGGCCTGCGTCCCTCCAGGAACGGTCTCAACGGTCCAGGTAATGCCAGCATCAATGCTTTCCAAGATGGAAGTTCCGACGGCGATGCACTGGGTGGCACTTGGACAAACAATGTCATTGATGCCCCCAGTTCCGGCGGGGAGGGTGTCCTCGGTCCAGGTCCCGCCGGCGTTGATCGATCGAAGGATTTCTCCCGCGTAGGCTTTGCCAACCTGCGGTGTGACCCCAACCGACAAACAGAGCGTTGGACCCACGCAAGTCACCCCGATCAGTGTGGTGTTCGCAACAGGCGGTCTGGAGAGCGTCCAATTTGAACCCGTGTCGGAGGTCGAGACGATTGCACCTTGCCCCACCGCAATGCATGTCGACGAATTGGAGCAAGTGACGGTATCGAGCGCAGGCGTACCAGATGGCAGGTTCTGTGACGTCCAGTCAGAACCACCATCGTTGCTCCACGACGCCAACCCACCACCGTTGTCATCGGCACCGACTGCGACACATGTTGTAGTAGTCGGGCAATCAACGTCATTGAAGCCGCCGAAACCCGGCTCATAGCCTCCAACTATGGGAAAGTCAGGGGCGTTGCTCTGATTGGCACCTCCCGAACTTGTGGTGGAAGTTGTCGTGATACTCGGGTCCGTCGACGTGGTCGATCCTTGAGTTCCGGTGTTGCCGGTCGAGCCCGAGGTTCCGCTCGGGCCTGCCGGCCCACCCGTTCCGAGCACCGCAAAGGCTGCACCCGTACCGATGAGCACAAGCGCAGCAGCCACGGCCAGCGTGACTTGACCGCCTCTACGCGCAATCGGGCGTCCGAAAACTCGGGGATCCCGCCCAGGCCGAGCGCCGCGTTGGCGCGTACTGCGAGACCGGAAGCTAGCCATTCCCAATCTCCGTGGGGCCAACAGCAACCAGGACCATTTCAGCCCTCCCCCAAAATCGGTCGGACGCTCTTCGTAACATGAGTTATAGCTGAGCGCGTGATCCGATGGAAGGGGGACTCGTTGCAAACTGTGTTGGACCGTCGGTTCGAAAGCGTTCCAGGGTTACGCGTTCTGCTGGCGCAAACATCGGAAATCAACGTGACGCTTGCAACGGGCAGGCACACTTCACAATCTGAAAGGACTTGGTTCTGCCCAAGTCCAATCTTCTCCGGCCAGCTAACGCAGGAGTTGCCGTGGTTTCGAGGCCGGCACTCAGTTCGAAAATGAACCCGTAATGGTGGGATTCGGGCAGTTCGTCGGTGTCGGCGGTGGCGGTGTGGTCCCACCGGGGAGTCGCCCTGCCGCCTGGAAATCGACCTCGACCAAGTTCGGAGGCAGCGGCGCATAACCGAGGTTCGCCAACTCGCTCTGCCCCAGGCAGGCGACGTAGGTAATGAACAGGCCAAGCTCCGCGCCCAGGGTGTTGCCCATTGTGACCTTGCCGCCGCCATCGCATGAGAAGTTCTGTGCCGCCGCCTGTTTCGGGACGCACTGAGCCACGAAATAGCTGTACGCAGACAGTGGATAGGCGTCGGCGGCCTTGTCGACGAAGACGCCACTGAGGTTCTCGATTAAGTGGGGGCCCAAGGTCGCCGCTTCGAGCGCCTCGGCGGTGTTGTTTGCCGTGGGCTGGATCGCGTAGCCGGCCGCGTTCACCATGGAGGCAACGGGAAGGCCGACGTCCTTGGCGTAGGCAGTCTCGACATACGCAATGCCGCCCTGCGTCTTCACCGGGCCCCGTGAGGCCGCGTCCGAACCGTTGACCCCAACCAAGCTGTCGAGGTTCGGCGGGACCCCATTCGTGAAGGAGGCCCACGTCGCCGACGGCGTGCCCGGCGCAGTGGGGACGTCCGCCTCCTGTTGGAAGGCGGTGAGGGGCCCAGGGTCGACATGCAAGAAGTAGTCGGACAGGAGATAGTTCTCGCCCGAAGGGTCGCCGCGGTAGAACGCAGTGATTGGCTGGCTCGGCAGGGGCGTGCCCGGGTTCAGCGCCTGGATCGCCGAGTTGTCCCACTTCTTGATCGAACCGGTGAAGATTCCGAGCAGGGTTGGTGCGTTGAGAACGAGGTCCGTGATCCGTCCGCCGTTGGAGCCCTTGAGGTTGTACTCGAAAGCAAGGGATCCGCCGACGTCGGGAATGTACTGGTAGGGGTACGGCACCTGCTTCGGACCGCAGTCGCCCTGGCGGGCGCCATAAGAGATGTCGCTGAGCCCGAATTCGACGGTCTGCTGACAAAAGTCGTTCAGGCCGACGACTGAACTGGACGCGGCAAAGTTGATGTCGCCCCCGTCCAGCTCGTCGAACTGGCCCTGCCACTGCGACATCGCCACGGCGGCGAAGCTCGAGCCCGTGGCGTTCAGCGGTGGGTCGCTCGCACCAGCCGTTGGCTGGGCGACCACCATGGCGGCAAGGATCAAAACGACGTTCATCATCAACGCGACTCGTATGGACACCCGCATTACTGCGCCTCCCGTCTGCGTCCGCCTCGAGGTTAATCGTCGTGACGACCGCATGCTGGCTTAGCACTCCGCGTTGCACGCCCACAAGCGGTCCATCTGCGCGGTCACTGAGAATTCACCTGGCTGGATCTACCGCGACAATGAAACCTTGCGGCCCCAATATCCGTGGTTAGTTAGTTAGGTCGCACTATCACCCTTCGTATCCGTGCATAGGAGGCTTGAACGACCCCACGACTCCACCAACGGAATCGTTGGCTTCAACCCTCCAGGGTGCAGAGATTCGGCTTCCGACAACCGCGAAGCTCTCGAGAGCTGGCTGCGACTAGGGGCGCAGATAGCCTGAGTCCCGGTGGCTAGCGCTTTCGATCCTCGTGCGTTTCTAGACGAATCTGGCCGAACGGCCCAGCCGGCAGACGGCCCGACAGTGGAGACGAAGGAGATCTCGTGAAGGTGATGCACGTCTTAGCGGCGGAACAAGGTGACACCGAAGTGCTCGCGAGGTGTCTTGCAAACTCGTATCGAGACAACCCACTATTCAGGTGGATGTACGGCAACGAGTTGGACGAGAGGTTGCTCTATGGCATCTTCTCGGGTCTCGTCGACGCCGCCATCTCTCAGTCAGGTGTCTACAAGACACCTGAGGATGCCGGAGCGGCGATTTGGACTCAGACCCGTGCCGAAAAGTCATCGCCTGATGCTCTAGTGGAGGCTCCTACGAGCCTCGAGACTTCCGCCGGCCGTCGGACGGCAGCACTGGGGGTGTTGAGAGGACATCGGCCGGTCGAGCCCCATATGTACCTCGCCGCAGTCGGGGTGATTCCAAGTGCGCGGCGTCGGGGTCTGGCAAGCGCGCTCCTTGCCCCCGTGCTGGCAAAGTGCGACGCGGCGGGGAGGGACGCGTATCTCGAAAACTCCGATCCGAAGAACACGTCCTTCTACGAGGGCCTCGGGTTCATCGGCGTCGGTGCTCTCCCGATGCCGGTCGGATGCCCACCGATCGCTGCGATGGTCCGCAGAGCTCGTTTGCAAGCGCCAAAGTAGTCTCGCGGACATGGACTCAGTCCTCGACCGTCTAATAGCGAAAGGCCTCTCTCGGGAGAGTCCGAGCCGGGACGAGTGCCTCGCCGTGCTCGAATCCGGCGACGACGATCTTATGACGGTGATCGCCGCGGCTGGGAAGGTCCGTCGTCACTTCTTCGGCAACCGGGTGAAGCTCAACCTCATCATCAACATGAAGAGCGGGCTGTGCCCCGAGGACTGCAACTACTGCTCACAACGCAAGGGGTCCGACGCAGACATCCTCAAGTACAACTGGATCTCAGAAGGGGACGCCGCATCCGCAGCGGACCGTGCCGTCGCAGGTGGCGCGAAACGTGTCTGTCTGGTGGCGAGCGGGCGCGGCCCGACCGAGCGGGATATCGAGCGGATCGCGAGAACCGTGGCCGCAATCAAGGCCCGTCATCCGGACGTCGAGATCTGCACGAGTCTCGGACTGCTCGGGGACCGTCAGGCAGACCAACTGCGTGATGCAGGTGTCTATGCCTACAACCACAACCTCAACACTCCAAGATCCCGTTATCAGGACATCTGCACGACCCATACCTACGACGATCGAGTAGTCACGGTGGGGCGGGCAGCACATTCAGGGCTGTCTCCGTGTTCGGGAGCGATCTTCGGGATGGGCGATCAGACGAAGAGATCGTCGACCTGGCCCTCGACCTGCGCAAAGTGGATCCGGACTCGGTCCCAGTCAACTTCTTGATTCCCTTCGAGGGCACACCCCTCGGGGGCGAATGGCAACTCACCCCGCAGCGCTGCCTGCGCATGCTGGCGCTGTTTCGATTCGTCTTTCCCGACGTCGAGGTTCGGGTCGCCGGCGGTCGTGAGATCCATCTGCGAACGCTCCAACCGCTGGCGCTCCACCTGGCCAACTCGGTCTTTTTGGGCGACTATCTTTCGAGCGAAGGTCAGGCCGGTCCGGCAGACCTCCAGATGATCGCCGACTCCGGGTTCGTCATCGAGGGCCACGAGCAGGAGTCGCTTCCGAACGAGCGTCGGGACCTCGTCCTCCTGCGCCGCCGCGGACCAGGAACTCATGTTCCGGTCAACGCGTAGACCTTTGGCAATCGCTTCGAGAAGCGGCGATCGACTTTTCGTAGCAGAACCACAGAGACCGAGGCGGTGAACTCGTGGCGCTCACCAGGCTGACTGACGATCGAAGACGGTACCCAGCTCTCTCGTAATAGTCTTGGAGCCCGACACCGCAGTCGAGACGGACGCATTCGACCCCCGTGGTGGCCGCCTCGCGCTCGACCAGTTCCAGAACGGCCGCGCCCAGTCCGGCGACGGATCGACGGATGGCCAGACGGTGGAGGTACCAAGCGTCGCCGCCCACGTCTCCCCAGAACAGCGGGTCCGTCGTGAGGACGCTCGCCGTTGCGACGGTTCGCCCGCCGAGCACGGCGATCCATACTGCGTTGTGCTCGAGGTCACGATCGACGGTGACACGGGGAAAGGGCGAAGGCCATTGCCGGACTCCGATACTGGCGAGCCACTGAGCCGCTTCGTCGAGAATCTCGAGGACGTCCTCCCGATCGGAGTCAGCAGCTCTTCGCAGCATCAGGTCGTCCACGGCGCCAGCCATCTGTTCAGTTCAGCAGGTGGGTGGTCGCCCTACCGTCCAGTCGGGTATCAGTTAGAGCGCCCCCGGAGCATCCATGAACCTTCCTCTCCAGCCTCCGTGAGTCCACGGGCGGAACGAGCCATCGGCGATCCGACGCAGTACCCGCCTTCCCTGCTGGCTTACCGCGCCCCACACCCCAGCTGTGAAGGGGTCCTCGAGCGCCGCGGCGAGACACTCGGTCCGGACCGGGCAGTCACTGCACTCCGACGGCGGGTTCGGTGGACTGGCCGAGACCCGGGAAGAAGGTCGGTGTCCCCATTCCACCGCAGGCCGCCTCCCGATGCCACCCCGGCCGGTGGACGACGCCCGCCAAGACCGCGTCGACGTCCAGTTCTCCCGGCACCATGAGCGCCCGCACCTCCGCCTCTGTCACGTCCCCAACGGTAGGGGTGAGGTGCTCGGATTTGTTGGATGCGCCACTGAACGCTGGACGACTAGAAATCAATCGAGCGGGAGGACCCCCAAATGACCCGAACCATCGTCGGTTGCACCGTTCTGGCCGCAATTCTTGCCATCGCAGGAGGCGCGGCAGGAGCCACACAAGCACGTCACACTCCCCCACATCACAGTCCATCGCCAGGACTTGGTGCGACTCTTGCAGCGTGGAAGAGCGCCTACCACGAAGACTCGAGGGGTTGCGATGACAACTCGTGCTTCGGACCTGCCTGGCACCATGCAGACGCGGGGCTGCGTTTTGAGTACGGCGAGGTGTCCTACAGCAAGGGTCGTGTCGGCTCTTACTCGGAGGCGTTCCTCCCGAACACGCCGGTCACGGTTGCCGAGCGAGAGATCCTGGCCACGCTCCCTGGCGCCCACGGCGGACCCGTAGTCGTGGTGAAAGGCTCGTCCGACAGCGACGGCTGCGGGCAGCTGAACGTGACCAGCGCCGGCGTCGGCAAGGAGCTCGGCGCCTACGATCCGACGGGGGAAGTCGGGATCGAGTTCGAGACTCTGCCCGCCTCCGGAAACGCTGTCTACAGCGCGACCAACGTGCAGTCGGCGATGGTGTTGGCAGCTTCAGCTACCCCCGGCAGTTGTTGACCCCTCGATCAACCGGCGCGTCCGTCGGAGCCACAACCGGCTCTGGCGTCACTGAGGCCGACGCGCTGAGGGTCTATCTCGCCGAGTGGTCGCCGGCGGCGCTCACGACTTCCTATCTGGCGGCCGCCGTCCGCGACGCACGAACGGCCATCGGGGCCAAGCCACCAGCTTTTTGGTTGGGCACTCTTGGCTACCTCGTCGCTGTCGAACAACTGGGCCATGCCGTGTGCCGTCGCCGCTCGCCGCGTTCGTCCGTCGGGAGTAGGGGAAGCTTTTTGGCGGCGTGTGAGGACTTTGGTGATCCCAGCCTGAACGTCAGGGATCGCAGGAGCCTCTACGACGTTCGCTGCCGCGCTCGCCCATGAGTTCGGTCTAGTGGGCAATCGCAAACGATTCATATACACAAGATCCACAACGGAGCCTCTGTTTGACCGCACGGTTTCTTCCGTAGAAGCGCGCGTGAACCTCGAACTGATTTGGAATTATGTCGACGACATGGTCCGTCAAGTGCGCTCCCTCAACGCCTCGGGTGAAGTCGCAATCCTGAGCGGTGTTAGCCCAAATGTCGTGGCCGAACTCCGGTTTAGTGAGGGCCCATAACTCTTACTTCGAGGGTTTCGCCACACGGGACCCATTCCCTCGGTTTCGATCGTCGGCTGGGTCCAACGCGAATTGATCAGAATGTTATTGACTGCCAACAAGCGAAACCTTCAAGCTGGCTGAGTCCGCCGAACAACAACGGTAACGCCCACTGTCAGAGCCGAACTCTGCGAACGAGGCCGTTGTTCTTGATTATCGAGAAGTTGGTGTCGGGAGAGATCTCGACACCAACTCAACCCGAGACCCCTTGAGCAGGTCGCGCCCGTCGGAGGGAAGGGATTCGCGTTATGCGCACTCACCTCGGGACTTCACGGTATCTGCAATCTGCTTATCGAGGCCGTAGACATCGCGGCTTCCACGCTTCGACCGGAGCCGTCCTTGCGGCATCGCTGTCGGCAATCGTCGCGCTGCCATCTGCAGCCGGAGCCGTCTCGGTCAGACCTGATGCAAGCGCGCCGCGGATCGGCGTCGTAGCCCTCAGGACGGGTACGCCCGGCTCCCCGGTCAATGATCGAGTCGCTCTCGCTCGCTCAGCTGCCACCGCGGGCCACCCCAACGTCCAGCTCACAGCGACCTATGAGGCAGGCCGTGTCGACTTCTCGTCATCGAGATCCGCGTTCTCTGTCGGTCTCGGATCTGCGCGGCGGGGGAATGGTCCCGTATTGCGCCCGAGCTCCACGGACTCACACGCTGCGGAGCTCGCGGTCTACGCCAAGAGCAACCTGACTGAATCCTTTCACAAGGTCGCATCGGGCGTTGAGCAAACCTTTGGTGTCGCGTCACGCCCGAGCGGCCGCGGACTCCTTACGATCTCGATTCCGCTCAGGGGTGCCGTTGCCCGGGGTTCGGACAGCACGCTCACCATCGAGAGTCCGGCTACCCACGCAGAACTCGCGACGTACTCGGGTCTCAAGGTCACAGATCATCTCGGGCACGAGGTCCCGGCTTCGATGGCCCCCGCACGTGGTGGCAGGGCGATCGACATCAGGGTGCACGACGCCCGAGCGACTTACCCGATCACGATCGACCCCACTTGGTCGGACCCGACTTCCGATCTCTATGTCGCTGGCTACGGCGGGGCACAGGCGATCAATCCGTCGACCGGCGCCGTCAGCACCAATGTTGGTAGCGGTGGAGGTGTTGGCCTTCCGTTCTTCATCCCACCAGGGGGTGACTTGGGCTACTTGATC
Source organism: uncultured Acidimicrobiaceae bacterium (assembly GCA_963725895.1). GTDB lineage: Bacteria > Actinomycetota > Acidimicrobiia > Acidimicrobiales > RAAP-2 > Bog-473. Next base: position 2,702,710 of record CAVSAJ010000001.1, read on the forward strand.
AGTTACGCCATACTTGGCTCGGAAAGTTACATTCAGCCGATCAACATCTCGACCGGTGCCGTCGGGACAGGCACCGATCTCGGAACCGAAACAGGCGTCGCCGGTGCAATGTCGCCGAATGGTCAGTACATCTTCGCGACCAGTGAGGGAGGGTTCGGCTCGAATTATGTCGCCGAGTTCAACACGAGCACTGACGCCGTCACATATATCGACACTACGGCGATCTGGGCCGCGGTGGTGTCGTCGAATTCGAGCACGCTGTGGCTCTCGGGCTCTGACGTTCTTTCGGGCGGTCCGAATTACGTCATCCCGATGAACATTGCCACCGGGACATTTGGCACCCAAATCGACTTGCCTTCCGGAGTGTCTGACGCCAGCCAGTTGGTGCTCTCCCCGGATGGCAACACCCTCTACGCGATCAATGGGTCGGGTATCACGCCGATAGATCTGGCAACCGATACGCCCGAGTCGACGATCTCGGTCTCGAACTACGACGGCGGCGGGCAGGTTGGACAAGATCAAGCATTTGCCCTCAGCCCGAACGGCGAGATGGGCTACGTGATCGACGACACGAGCACCGTGACCCCAATCGACATGGTGACCGGCACGGTCGAAACCCCCATCTCCCTCTCGGGCCTGTCCGACAGTGCGGGTGACGACCTTCAGGCGATCGCCATCTCGCCGAACGGCCAGACGGCCTACGTCACGTCGGCTTACCAATACCTCGATCAGATCGACTTGGCGACCGGTGCCCTTGCGACTCCGATCGCCACGATGCCCGGGCCCTACGCCATCTCCTGGGTTCCCAACGACGTCGTCACCGCCTCATTGACTTCGGTCGCAGTGGGACATCACCACGCCTCGCCTCATTCGCCCGCGGGGTGTAGCAGCGGTGACCCAGTCGACTGCGCCAGCGGCGACTACTACGACACCGTGACCGACGCCAGCATCCCCGGCTACGGCCCCAATCTCGATCTGACGCGCACGTACAACTCGCTCGAGGCCTCGACCGAGGGCATGTTCGGCTATGGCTGGTCCTCCTCCTACGGCGCCAACCTGGTCGTCAACTCCGATGACTCCGTCACCATCACCGAGGATGACGGTTCCCAGGTCACTGCCACACCTGATGGCTCAGGCACCTACACGGTCCCCTCGTGGGCCGATGCGACGTTGGTGCAAAACGCCGACGACACCTACACCTTCGTTCAACAATCCACCATCTATGAGTTCAGCTCCTCGGGTCAGCTGCTCTCCATCACGGACTCCGACGGTGACTCGACGACTCTGACGTACAGCTCGGGAAAGCTGACCACGGTGACCGACCCCTCCGGGCGCACCTTGAGCTTTGCCTATGGCTCCAACGGCCTGGTCTCCTCGGTCACCGATCCGCTCGGCCGTGAGACGACCTATGGCTATGACTCCGCTGGTGACCTCACCGGCGTGACCGATCCCATGGATCACGCCACGACCTATACCTACAACAGCGCGCACCTGCTTTTGACCGCCACCGACCCCAATGGTGGGGTCCTCACCAACACCTATAACTCGAGCGGCCAGGTCCTGACGCAGACCGATCCCATGGACCGCGAATACCAGTTCTCCTACAGCGGGAACAACTTCTCATCCTCGGGCGGCAGCACGACGATCACCGATCCCGACGACAACGTCCAGACCGAGAACTACGTCAACGGGGAGATGACCAGCCTGGTCGAGGGATCGTCCACCTGGACATACGCCTACGACCCCGTCACCTTCGGGACGACCTCGACAACCGATCCCGACGACCACACCACGACGAACACCTATGACCCCGACGGGAATCTGCTCACCACTACCAACGCGGATGGCGAGACCCGGACCTACGCCTACAACGCGTTCGACGAGCAGACCTGTGCGACGACACCCGAAGCCGCCACTCCGTGCTCTGACCTGACGCCGCCGGCGCCGGTCACCGCAGGTGAGAGCACCATCTCCCCACCCTCGAGCGCCCCGCCGGCTGGCGTCACCTATACCGAGTACGACACCAGCGGCAACAAGATCTGGACGACGACCGCCGCCTACAACCCCGGCAGCGACACACCCAGCCACGTTTCGACGACCTATGACCTTTACAACGGGGAATCGGTAACCTTGTCGGAAACTGAGGACTCATGTGGCGCCACCGCACCGTCGGCAAGCTTGCCCTGCGCCACGATCGACGCCGATGGCACCGTCACCCAGCTCTCCTACGACAGCCACGGCGACGTCACCCAGAGCTCGACGCCCGACGGCAACGGTTCCGAGATCGCCACGACCACGTCGAGCTACGACGCCGACGGCGAGAAGACCTCGACGGTCGCCCCTGACGGCAACCTGAGCGGCGCCACCGCGGCCAACTACACCACGGCGACCTCCTACAACGCGGACGGCGAGAAGACGTCGGTGACCCAAGGTGCTTCGGGCGCCTCGGTGACCCCCCGGACGACCACCTACACGTACGACGCGGACGGGAACCTGACCAACACCGCCGAATCGAACGGTGTGGAGCTCGTCGGGGCAGTCTCGATCGCAGGGAACGGTTCGTACAACGCTTTCGACACGCTCTCGTATCCGACCGGCACCGAGACCGGGGACCTGGCCGTCTTGGTCGTCTCGACGGCCAACTCGAGCGACGACGACGTGTCCTCTGCCCCCACCGGCTACAGCGAGTACAGCTCGTATTCGTCGGGGACCCACAGTTACGACGACGAGACCACCGTCTACACCCATACGGTCGCCGCCGGTGACAGCTCGGTCACGATCGACTTCAACGGCTACAACGGGCGCAAGGAGTTCCTGGCGGTCTATCGCGGCGCCAATGCCTCGAGTCCGATCGACGCGTCGTCGAGTGAGACCGGTGGCGGCTCGTCCCTCACCGTGCCCGCGTTAACCACCTCGGCCGCCAACGACACCTTGGTCTACGTGGCCACCGCCGAGGACCAGGGTTCGAGCCCGAGCTGGACGGTTCCGCCGGGGATGACGGGTTCGACCCAGATCCCCCTGACCGCCTATCAGTCTGGCTTCATCGCCACCGGCCCTGGACCATCGTCTGCGGGGTCCTCGGGCTCCTATACGGCCAAGACGAATGAGGGAGGCCGCTTTGTCGGAGTCCTCCTGGCCCTCAAAGCCGCCTCGAGCAACACGACCACAGTCCAGAGCGCCACCTACGACGCCGACAACGAGCAGACCTCGGTGACCGATGGCGACGGCCGGACCACCTTCTACACATATAACGGCGACGGGGAACAAGTGTCGGTCTCTCAGCCCATCGAGCTGGTCGGCTCGGCCTCCGCCGCGGAACCGGGATGGCAGAACTACATCGACCTCGACTATCCGAACCAGAGTGTGCCAGGTGACGAGGTGCTCTTGGCGACCACCTTGCCCTACGGCGAGTCTGTGTCGACACCCACGGGCTACTCGCTGGTCACGAGCGAGAACTCGTGTACGACGTCTGGTTGCGTCGAGACGGTCCTGTTCTCCCACGTCGTCACGACCAACGACAACTACGTCGAGCTCGACTACTCGACCTACAACGAAAAGAGCGCGACCCTCCTGGTCTACCGGGGCGCGTCATCAGCGACACCGATCGACACCAGCTCGGTCGGCGCGGCGTCTTCGTCGAGCGCGACGAGCCTCAACGTCGCCTCGCTGACGACGGCGGTTCCAGGCGAGCAACTCGCGCTGTTCGGAGGGTCCCTGGCCGCCGACGGTGCCGACGCGGGGACGTGGACTTCGCCATCGGACATGACCGATCGAGTCCAGGTCAACGACACGTCATCAATGAGCTCCTTTGCCGCGGATGCCGGCCCGCTCGCGGAGGGAGCCACCGGTTCCCAGACGGCGACCTTCAGCGCAGCTGGCCCCGCTGCGGGCATCGCGGTTGCCCTCAAGCCGGACGTGACCACAACGGCATACAACGCGCTGGGCGAAGTAACTACGGTTACCACGCCTCCCCCGGCCGGCCAGAGCGGCACAGAGACCACGACCAACACCTATGACGCGGCCGGAAACTTGACCCAGACCAGCGCGCCTCCGGCCTCCGATGACTCGGGCGCAGCCGACCAGGTGACCGCGTACACCTACGACCCCGCGGATCAAGTGACCGCTGTGACGACGGCCTCTGGGACGTCCGCCGCCTCGACGACCAGTTATTGCTACGACCCCAACGGTGACCAGACCGCGGTGGTGGCTGGAGATGGCAACACCTCGGGCGTGGCGACCTGTTCGACATCGTCGCCCTGGCAGACCACATCTGGCTACCAAACGGCCTACGCCTACGACTCGATGGGAGAGCTAGTCGACCAGACCCGGCCGGTTACCTCGGCAGCACCGGACGGACAAACGACGACTTACACCTACGACGCCGATGGCAACCAGGTGACTTCTGACGACGCCAACGGAGTCACCGCCACGAGTACGTATACGCCCGGCGACCTGCTCAAGACGACGTCGTACTCGGATGGGACTCACGAAGCCACCTATACCTACGACGCTGATGCCAATCGCACCCAGATGACAGACGCTTCGGGCACGACGACGTACAGCTACGACCCCTTCGGTGAGCTCACGAGCGGAGAGAATGGCGCCTCCAAGACGACGAGCTACAGCTACGACCAGCTCGGCCAGCAAGCGTCCATCACCTACCCGCTCCCGAGCGGGGCTAGCAGCTGGGCCCAAAGCGACACGGTCAACTTGGCATACGATCCGGCCGGAGATCTCTCCGCGGTGAGCGACTTTCTTGGCAACACGACAAACCTCACAGATTCAGCCCAAGGACAGCCGACGGGGTCCTCGCTGGGGGCCAGCGGAGACTCGATCTACACCGGCTATTACAACGGCGGCACTTCCTCCTCCGTGCAACTCGTCAACCTGACGGGGGGCTCGACTTTGCTGGGATTCTCCGACGCATCCGCAGCGGCGGGCAACGTCACGAGCGAGACAGACACACCGACGAGCTCGACAGCACCGACCTACGATTACGATGCCCAATCGAGAGTAACGTCAGACACTCCGGGCTCAGGCACCGCGTCGGACTACTCCTACGACGCGTCGGGCAATCTCACGACACTTCCAAACGGTGCCACCGGGACCTACGACGACTCCAGTGAGCTGACCAGTTCGATTCTCTCCGGGACGACGACGAACTACTCATACGACGCGGACGGAAACCGCACTGGAGAGACTCAGGGCTCAACCACCCTGGCGAGTGCTAGCTACAACGGGTCAAACGAGGTGACCAGCTATTCGAATTCCGTTGCTGATATGACGTCTGCCACTTATGACGGTGATGGGCTGCGGACTTCAGAGAGCACGACCCCATCCGGAGGTTCGTCATCGACCCAGGGATTTGTATGGAACGAGACAACCCAGACCCCGACGTTGCTGATGGACGGCACGAACGCCTATCTCTATGACGGAGGGACGGCACCTTTCGAACAAGTGAACCTCTCATCAGGTGCGGTACTATACCTAGTCTCTGACCCCCAAGGCTCGGTCCGAGGCGTAGCGACCTCCTCTGGATCTCTTTCCTCAAGCACGTCCTACAACGCGTGGGGCAGCCCGACCACTTCTGGCGGGCTGACCGGGTATACCCCGTTTGGATTTGCAGGGGGTTACACCGATGCGACCGGGCTCATATACCTGATACACCGCTACTACGACCCGACGACGGGGCAGTTCTTGACCGTGGATCCGCTAGTGGATCAGACTCACACTCCATACTCTTATGTCGAAGACGACCCGGTGAATTCGACTGATCCGATGGGCGCTCAGCCTTCTTCTCTTCCGGTCACTTACGCGACTATCGTCGCTGCCGATTGCGCCGGTGTGACTCAATTGATAACTAAGGGTAACGATTCAGCTGCCAACGTACTTTCATCGAGTGTCTACGCCAGTAGTGGCGTGAACTGTGGAGAGGCGGGTGGCGGAAAGGGTTCACTGCCAGGGCTCCTAGAAGGTGCGTCGGAAGGGTTAGGTTGGGTCCAGGCGGGTTCTGATGTCGTCACTATTGGATGCGCGTTTCTCGTGGCCCTTCCGTGTGTGCTAGTCGGTGCTGCCGCCTCAGAAACTTCGGGGTTGCTTGCTACAGGTACCGTGTGCCTTTCCAGCATCCTTGGGGGGTCCTCATCTGCGACGAATGCTTGCGTTCTCAGCATCCAAACTGAGCAGTACTCCGCGGGGTTCATATCTGGTCCCGGGCTTCAAGCGTTTCTCGATCTATTGAGCTGGCTTGAACAAGGTGGCGCGGCAGCTGGCGCTGCAGAACCCGCCTGTATACCGCTGAACGCTACCTAGTCAGGATGCATCCATGCCTCCTCTCGCGATAAGTCGATTCTTCGGAGGTACGTACTTGACGTCAGCCAACCCTCAACATACGGACGTCCTTTTTGGCATTGCGGCGTTTGTGTTCATTCTTGGGCTATTTGCTCTCGGAGTGATACAGGGACTCATTCTGCTGGCACGGCGAGTAGAGAAATCGCGGTCCCTCCGGGGCCAAGGATCCGGAGGATTCATGGCAGCCATGCACAGCGACTTCGAGAAGCCGGGAGTCCGAGCCCGACTTCGAATTCTGTGGATTGTCGTTGGAGTCGCTGGTCTGGTGGCATTGATAGCCCTATTCGTGTAGACGAATGCGGTCACGGTTCTTTTTGACATTGAGCAACCATTCTCCTGTAAGCGAGCCGCGTGTAAGACCACCTCACAACATCGAAACTGGCATTCCAGCTCGGACAATCCTTCGGGTCGTAGTAGCCGCCGACGTTGGAGCCGGCGTTCAACCACGTAGGCTCGGTCCATGATCAACGACTTGGTGCGAGAGGTTCAGACCGGATTCGTTCATGCCACGAACAGAAGGGGCCAACCGATCTGCGGTGGCTTTACTCGCGGGCAGACAATCTCTTCATCCCAGATCGGTGACGATTCCGAGACCAACTGCCCAGCATGTAGACAGAATCTGCACCTCCCGTCCCGGATAACAACCAGATGCTGAGCGCAGACTCGTCAGAGAATCCGCTTGGGTCAATAAGGATTGTCCGCACACCCGAGGCAAACCATTTGTCCGCCCATCGGGACCAACACTTCGAAGTAGCCGCCGCAGATGTCGCACCGCTGCTTTGGTTGGCGGTGCCTCTTCTCCGGCTTACGGGACACCTTCAGTCAGGTCCGAGACACGAGATAGAGGGCCAACAAGGCAAAGGCCGCAACTCCTGCACCGGCAAGGGCATTGTTACGCCCCTGAACTGTTTGAGCGCCAGCCGCTTCGATCAGATCGCTGACGAGGGTTAGCTCAGTTCCGCAAGGCTCGGGGACCAGAGCGGAAGCCACCTGTTGGGCCAACTGGACGTCTGGATTCTGAAGGATGCCCGACGCCAAGACAGCGGAGGCTCTGATTCGTATCCGGAGGCTTTGGACAAGCTCGTCTTGTGACCGACCGTTCCTCCACCCGCAGCTGATGCCGCACATAGGGAACGATGGGATGCCGAGGGACTCGGTCACTGTCTCGCAGTTCCATAGGTACTCCAACCCCATGCCCTCAAATCCAGGGCGAGGCTGAGGGATCAGTTCTTTGCAGTCGGCGTGCTGTTCAGTCCACCAAGTCTGAGTTTGATTGATCAGCGGTTGGAGATTTGGTTGTGGCATGTCTAAACCTCTCTGCTGTCTGCTCCGAGGCTAACAGTGAGTCGTGACAGCCAGACCGAAGCCAAGAGATGGTTACGAAAGACCAGGACAAGGGCCACAAGCGGGAACTGCAAGCACTCGCCGGATTCGCTGCGGTTGTCTTCTTGGGATCTATCGTGTTCGGGTCGCTCCGGGGCACATCTCATTGGTCCACTGCGGCCGGTATTAGCTGCATCGGCGGACTAGTGGTGTTCTTCTGGCTCTTCAATCGGGACTGAAAGTCGTCGCTAGATCTGATCCGAGTGTTCGATCGAGATCGGTGCCTGGCATGGACGCAGGGGCGCTCTAAGGTCGCTGAATTGGCCTTGGCATTGCCCGAACAACCCGGTCAAGTTTCGGACCGCTTGATGGCCCTAGACAAAGAGTGGAGATCTCGCTATCGTGCTCCGCGTCCATTCGACTTCGAGTGGACGCGGTTCTCAGTCAGGATGTTGTGCGCGCGGGTGGCCAACTGCGTGCGCATGCGGTCTTGTGCCGTACATCCAGACTGTGGAGAGGGCATGCTGTTTCGTGCCCTCCATATAAAAACCAAGACCAGCGACTACGGTCTAATGCTCAAAATAGCAAATGCCGAGGACGTGCTTGGTTTCCACCCCACCACCCCTGACCGCCTAAGCAAATGGCTTGGACAGTCAGGGGTTGGGGTGGGCCTCCCGTGAGTGCATCGTCCCTCGGGAGCGCGTACCGTTTCACCTGTGCGACTGTCCGTCGGATTTCCTATTGCAGATGTTCGACCTTATGTCCACTCTCCCACCTATCGCCTGACACACCCTCAATGGAATCTGCTTCAGCGTTCGGACTTTCTGCGGAGTTTTGGAAACGGTGTTGATTCGGGACGCGACGGTGGATGGCTACCCCTAGAGCGACGATTCTTGGAGGCGGATCACAGCATTCGTTTTCCAAATAGCCTCAGCTCCCTCATCTTCGGAGGTGCCGACGGACCGGGGCTTTCGGGATTCGGCTGCAGATGGAGAGGCCGCCGGCTGCGGCCGACCGCGACCACAAATATGCTCCGCGCCGAGGTTGGATTCTTTCGAGGGCATAGGAGGCGCTACGAACCCCGACACCTGGAGGCGTCCTGGCATTAGTTGAAGATTTATTAGATCTAGAAGTTGTCGTCGGAAAGCGGCACCGCCGAGAGGATCCCGAACATGTCACACCGGACGGGCGCAAGCTCCCAGTGTCGACCGCCCTATCGCAAATCGGACCGCTCTTGGCATCCTTGTACCTAGGTGCAACGACATCCACCTTGTCCGCACCCACAGACCGTGAGCTTCCCCGTTGGTGGGTGGCTGCGGGTTCGACACTGGTTGTTGTCGAGCTTCGGGATAGGGAAGTTTTGGATTTCCCGGATCACCGCACCCTTGAGCTGGACGACTTCGAGGATCTCTCCGTCGGGTATCTGCGAGCCGGCCGCTTCGGTGCCCACGTACTCCTAATTTCGGCGCTGGGAACCCCATGAAGATGCCGACAAACTCAATCGGCTGCGAGACCTCATTCGTCACGCACATGCTGAATCAGACACCATCGCGCATGTACTCCGGATGCTTACCGCAGGCAATCTTCGCATCGAAACAACCGATCTTGGTAATGGACCTGTGTTGAGCGATGAGAGTATCCAGCTCCTCGATTATCTCGACCGAGCTACCAAAGCACTCGAGTCACCTGACTGGTTTGGGTTTCCAACGGCAGATCTTCTTGCCTCCCTTTATTCGGCTCTTGGATGGGGATCGCCGACACAGAGAAACGATCTCCTGAGACTGCTTGACGAGCATCGGGCCAGACTCGGCTCCCGACTAAATGCCCTTCGAACAGACTGGACGGCACGTAATCCAGGAGCAAACTGGAGCCTAAACATTGGACGATTGGAGCAGAAGATGGAGAATCATGGAGACACCTACAATGTTCCCGGTCAGGCGGGGGCAGTAGGTCCGAACGCGGCAAGCGTCTCAATTCAGCATGTCCATGGTCAACACGTGGAATGACGTAAAGGCCGAAATACCACTAGACGAGCTGGCGAAACAACTTGCCACACTGCGCGAGGCCGTGAAGACCACAGAGCTGGACCCGTCAACAACAGAGGAGGACCGCGATATCGCCGTTGGACAGCTCCGGCAAGCAGAGAAAGCGGCGGAGAACGATGATGGACCAGGTGCTCTCGCGCACCTAAAGACCGCCGGCGCTTGGCTGCTCAAAGTAACCACCTCCGTCGGAGTTCCGATTGCAATCGCTGCAATCAAAGCGGCCTTGGGAATCCCCGTATAAGCATTGTGCCCTCGGAGCCTTGTGATCCGCCGGGCGCTCAGGCTTCGAGCGACGCGGCGCGCTCTAGGAGTCCTCAGTAGGATGCAACCCACTTCTCACGGATCGGGTTTCAGTCGCCCGAGGCGTCGACAGGTGTATTCGCTCCTTATATGGGGTCAAGTCCGACTGAGCTACGTAGCCGGCGATATGACACGGACGCGAGGTAATTCATGTCAGACACAGGGACGCAACCAGCACCAGTAGCAACAGGGCAGAAGCCCGCACCGAGTGCAGACGTTTCGTGGAAGCTCGTCCTTTTGGTAGCCATCGTGATGGGTGGGATCATCGCAGTCGCCCTTCCCATCGTGTTCCATTATCCAATGGCGAGCGGTGCCACCTCGGTGCTCGGGGTGGTGCTCCCGATTTTTACTGCGGTGATGGGAGCCGCCCTAGGGGCGGGCGTTGGCAACGCGACCGGTAGCGCTGGGAAGAAGGCCTCTGACCAGAAGGCCGCGCAATCGAGACAATCTCTTCTGGCGGTGAAGGAGGCGCTGCAGAGGGGCAAGCCAAAGGTTGACGGAGTTTTCGACACTGTAAAGTCAAGCCTGCTGAGCCCAGCCGGTCAAGCAAACTTCATGGCTACTCCGGCGCGCGACGCCCCTGTCGAGATTCCGACTATCGATATCGCTCATATGGATACGGCAAGCGCCGCACTCGAGCGAATCCAGGCCATCGTGGACACAGCTCTCTCAACAGAGTAGGAGTTGCTTGAATACATTCTCGGACCGGGGTGGCTGACTTCGGCGGGACTATGCAGAGCTGTATTGGCGTCTGACGTTTTCACCGCTCGCCATTTGACCAGATCCCCGTGAACTGATCCACCCGCTGTGCGAGCCCGACCCCCACCATGGTGGGATGGAGGACAGCACAGCAATGAAGAGACGTCACCACACGCCCGAGCAGATCATCCGGCTCTTGGCCGAGGGGGAGAAACTCCTCGGTCAGGGCCAGCCTGTCGACGAGGTCGCGCGTCACCTCGAGATCTCAGAATCGACCTGGCATCGCTGGCAGAGCCAGTACGGCGGGATGAAGGCCGACGACGCCAAGGAGCTGCGCGAACTGCGCAAGGAGAACCAGCGGCTCAAGAAGATCGTGGCCGACCAGGCGCTCGACAACGACATGTTGAAGGAGATCGCCCGGGGAAACTTCTAACCCCGAACTGCCGACGGCGGGCTGTCGTGGCCCTCCAAGGCCAGTTCGGGGTCTCCGAGCGTCGGGCCTGTCGGGTGCTCGACCAGCCACGGTCCACCCAACGCCTCTGTGCACCAGTGCCCGGCGATGACGAGCTCGCCCTGCGGGCGTTCCTCCGCGACTTCTCGCGCCGCCATCCGCGCTGGGGGTGGCGAAAAGCAGCCGTCGCGGCCAAGAAGGCCGGCTGGCGGGCCAACCACAAGCGCATCCACCGCCTGTGGCGTGACGAGGGACTTCGCGTCCCCTATCGCAAGAAGAAGCGCCCGCTGCGCGGCATCGGCGTGCCCGTGGGCGCCATGTCGCCGATCCGGCCCAACGTCATCTGGGCCTTGGACTTCCAGTTCGACCAGACGAGAGAAGGGAGGCTGCTCAAGCTTTTGAACGTGATCGACGAGTACACCCGCGAGTGCCTGGCCATCGACGTCGGACGCTCAATCGACGCCGACGGAGTCGTTACCTGCCTCGAACGCCTGGCACACGAACGCGGAGCTCCGGCCTACGTGCGCTTCGACCACGGCCCCGAGTTCATCGCGTACGCGGTGGCCGACTGGTGCCGGTTCAACGGCACGGGGACTGTGTTCATCGATCCGGGCAGTCCCTGGCAAAACGCCTGGATCGAGTCGTTCAACGGGAGGCTGCGCGACGAGTACCTCAACGGTCAGCTCTTCGAGAGCCTCCTCGAGGCGCAGGTCCTCTTGGAGGCCTGGCGGATCGAGTACAACAATGAGCGGCCCCACAGCTCGCTTGGCTGGAAGTCACCGGTCGAGTTCGCCGAGGAGTGGCTCAGCAAGCACCAACTACAGCTCGCATAGTGGGTGGATCAACAATCGGGGCCCGGTCACATTTGAGACGTCCGCTGCCTGAGCCGGTACCAGTTCCCTTCCTGCTGGTTCAGACGGCTTTTTCGGCGACCAAGAGATGCCCGAGACAGACAGGGCAGCGACCCTCTTCGGGAGTCTCGCCCAAGCTTGCAGCTAAGCCGTACAGGATGAGCTTCCCGCAAAACGGCGAGCGGAGCGAGAGGCGTCTCAACCACATACCACCGTTCGGATCTCGACCGCACAGCCTGAGGGGCCGTCACATTCTCGACCGACACGAGGAAACGGTGAGAGTCGAGCTCGTCAGGAGCGAAGCGTCTTCGAATGCCTCGGCTCCGCGGTTGAACGCCTGGTTCACTAATCATTCAGTCATGGCAGAATCAGGAGGGTTCACATTTGCTCAAGGACCCGGTCGGCGAAACGGTCTGAAAGCGCCGCGATTGTAAAAGAGGGATTTGGTCCGACTGGACCAGGCATAACGGAGCCATCCGCGACAAAGAATCCTGGGTAGCCGAATACCTCACCGAAATCATCTACGACTCCCTCGGCGATGGAGTCACCCATCGAGCACCCACCCAACGCATGGACCGTAATGACTTTGTTGTGAATCCTGCTCAAGGGGTCCTCGAGAAAGCGGGCTCCGAGTTGCTCTGAAAGAGTGCGCATGGCCGCCTTCACGCGATCGAAATACTCGCGTGAGTCCGATGAACTCCAACTCAGCTCTAATTGCCGGTCGCTGTCGTTACTGAGGCTGAATCGACCCCCCGGGGTGTCAAGCCCCATACCTAATACCGGCAGGAGGCTGCTCGATGCACGGGCATCACCTATTAATCTTTCCAGCTGATCGTCGAGGTCCGTTTGCTCGTCATGTCTGACCAAACCGACTATTTCATGGCCTATGAAGCGCAGCAGTCGATGGAGTTCGCCACCAACGTCCGAACTCTCTACTAGCCAATCGACAAATCCTGGGTAGCCGCCGTCTTGGATATAGAGACCAGGTCCAGTGCCGCCGTCATCCGATGCATCGGGTACGCGGACTGTCGACGTAATCACGCTTCCACGACTGGGTGCAAGGAGACGGGGAACGCTTTTCCCCGCCACTTCGTCCTTGGCGTCAAGAAGGAGACCCAAGAAGTCACCGTTGCCAGAGAAGTACTCGCCCAGTCGCGGGCTGATGCCGGGGAAGTTCCCCTGGTTCTTGAGCAGGAGGTCAGCCGTCCCGAATGTGCCCGCGGAAAGGATCAACTTGCGGCAAAAGATCTCGATCGTCTGAGCGCTGCCGGGACCGTTCTCTGGATTGTGCTTCACGTATGAGACGGAGAACCCACCCTCTTCTCTGGGCTTGAAGGAGTGCACCTCGCATAGGTCACGTATCTCGACGTTCGGTAGCCGATTCGCCAAAGTCAGGTAGGTGTAATCAAGCGTGTTCTTGGAGCCATAGTTGCAACCAACGTCGCACTCGCCACACAGACGGCAGGTGTACCGGGTGCGCCCGTGGATGTTGCTGGTGGTCGATCCATCTGAACTTCGTATGGGCTCGCCCGGGACTGGACTCCCCGCCGGATCGCCAAAAGTCACCGCGAGCGGTGGCGTGAACCACTCAAGTCCCGCCGCTGATGCGGCGTCATGCATTGCCCGCGTTTTGGGCGTCGAGGAGTATGGGTCCTTGTCGAACGGGAACGCTTGGAGCCCTATGACCGTCGCAACCCGGTCGTAGTGGGGATCGAGATCTACCCTTCCGATAGGCCAGCGAGTTGTTTCTCCGCCTGGATCACGTCGATAGAACCAGCGGGGATCCTTGCGGAGGAAGACGTTCGCGTAGATCAAGGAGCCACCGCCAAGCCCCGCTGATACGACTCCATCGATGCCGCCGAAACGCCAGATCTGGAACAAGCCGTATTTACCGCTGCCGGGATCCCAGAAGTTGTTGCGCATCTCTACCGGGGAGCGCGCAAAGGATCCGGGAGGATACCGTTTGCCGCGTTCTAGAAGACAGACGTTCTTGCCGGCCTCACCGAGACGCCACGTCATCACCGACCCGCCGAACCCTGAGCCGATCACCACCGCGTCAAATCGTTCTTGCTCGGACACGCCCTACCTCCAGAATCAGTTGGTGTATGTCAGTCCACGTTGGATGATCTTTGGTAGCAAGCGACAGCGAAGGCTCACCTCATTTGCAACGGTCTGTGAGAAGTCAATCCAAGGTGCAGTACCGAAGTCGAATCGTCCGACGATCCATTTGTCGAGCTCGGTACTCTCGCCCGCTGGCCGGGGTCGAAGTTGCACCCGGTAGTTCTCGCGATTCTCGGATTGGTTGAACATTCGGAGCGCCGACACCCGGCAGTTGTCGTCGATGAAAAGGACGGACGCGCCGTTCAGAGGCTCGGGGTTTTCCTTGTCGACCACCCAACCCCCCGAGTTAAAGATCTCGAGCGGGCTTGGAAACCCCACGACAGTTTGGGCGCGCTCGAAGGGTTTGTGGGTGTGGCCGAACAGGAAGGATGCCGGCGACCTGGGACGCTTCTCGTCATCCAACTGCAGTGCCATAGGGCCGGCAAGATATTCGACGAGCCCTCCCTCGCTCGAGTCGCTCAACAACGTGCTCGGATTCATCCGCTCGATCTTCCCAAGAGAATCCTTGGCCGCCCGCCGCGCGACATGTCGCCCGACCCATCGGAGCATGGGACGGATCGTGTTCGGCCCGATCCTGCCGCCCAGCTCACCTAGCTCGCCGGCCAAGGTTGCGACTGCGCTGGAGTCTTGCAACATGTCATAGATGACACCGACATCTTCCCCAGCGGTGCCGGATCGTCCGAGGGAAGACCAGAAGAAGTCGATCCACGCGAAATTGTCGGCCTCCCAGTCCCACGCGCGAAGGCCCGGTGGTTGCTTCGGAAAGAGCTGAGCTTTGCCACTGCTCATCAACCGATAGACCGGCTCGGTGAAGTGACCGTGGTGAATGAGAGCAAGGCGCTCGGAACCGTTCGTCTCCAGGCCGAAGTTCGGATAGATGATCCGGACTGTGATTTCGGTCCCGGTCCGACGTTTCATCAACGCGGAGAGGAGCTCGGACTCGGAGCTGTGGCGAACGTCTCGGAGGAACATGTTGGTGGCGTGCCAAGGCGCAGCAAGGTCCTTTTCGGGAGGCGTGCCTCGCACGTATTCGGCATACATCCGTTCCCGGGCGGTCTCCCAGATGTGGTGATCGTGGTTGCCAGGGATATACAAGACGGTCGAGTCGAAAAGAGGTTTGCCACGAAACGCCAGGTCTACGAATCGGTCGAACACCATCGCGGCCACGTTGTCTTGCGCCAAAGCCAGTTCGAGGATGTCTCCATTCAGGATCAACGTCGGCGGCGAGTCAGTGTGCTCATCGAGCACAGTCCGGAGGCAATCCACGAACGAACGGAGCACCGGGCTGGGCGTGTCGTAGTCAACGACGGCGTCACCGTCGACGTGACTTAGTAGGCTGTTCTCGGCTCCGAAATGCAGATCGGAGAGACAAACCGCCTGGATGCGCACACGAGTAATTTTACTGGGCGTCGTGTACTTTGTCTTCTATTGATGAGTGAATCAGGGCACTCGAACATGGCTCTTGATCGAGCCGTCGCCACCTTTGGGGCCATCCGAGCTCGGCGACTCTTTGCTCGGGGTCGAGGCCTATTCGGAGCCCGGAGACGGTGGTTGTTTGGGCGTACCTATGAGGACCTGTGGCCCTTCGCGGATGCCTGGTCCGCTCTCTGCACCCTGGGGTCCTTGCCCGGACAATCAGAAGCGCTGAATTTTCTCCGCGGCATGTACAGCGGCCTTGGTTCCTATAGCCAGGAGTCGAGTAGCTCTGAGGATTCGGGGGCTGTGGGTTTCGAGTCGGTCGTAACGGCACCCTTGGGAACTGGCGGAGACAGGTTCTACGACGACAATGCATGGCTTGGTCTCGCTCTGGTCCGGCACTTCGAACTGACGGAGAATGAGGAATTGTTGAAACTGGCAGAACGAGTGTTCTCGTTCGTGGTGTCTGGCTGGTCCACTGAATCAACCTGGCAGATCCCAGGGGGGATTCGTTGGAAAGAGCCAGCAAGCAATCACTCGCGCAATACCTGTGTGAACGGACCTGCGGCACAACTCGCGGCGAGGCTTCACGAGAAGACCGAACAGGCGAGCTACCTCGATTGGGCAAAGCGGATTTACGCTTGGACACGAGAAGCCCTTCTCAATCCGGATGGCTTGTATATCGACCAGATTGCGCCCGACGGAAAACAGATCCCCACCATCTGGTCGTACAACCAAGGAACCATGATCGGAGCCGGCGTCCTTCTGGCGAAGCGGACAGGCGAGGAAACTTTCCTTGATGATTCCGCGGGAACCGCAGCTGCCTATGTGAACGATCTGAGCGCTGCCAAGCTTGTGCCTCAGGACCCAGCGTTTAACGCCGTGCTCTTTCGGAACCTCCTCCAACTACATCGGGAGCGACCCGATCCCGCCTATGGATCGCTACTGATTGACTATGGCTCGACCATGTGGAACACGAAACGTCTAAACCATGGTCTATTTGCCGGTAACGGGTCGCAGCTCAACAATGCCGCCGCCATGATTCAAATTTACGCTCTTGCAGCTGGCGCTCAGCCGCATGCGTAGGTCCGTGCTAGGCACTATGACTCCAGAACCTCCCGATGAACCGACCCCATTCGTCGGCAGTCATCGATCAGGGCATCGATGTCGAACACAGATCAGTCGGCTCCGAGCTGCAGGGTGGCCACCGTAACGTGGGGCCAGCTGAGACCGTTGAAATTCAGGAGAACCGTCTGGCTATATTGCAGCTGCAGAACGTTAGGCGTCCCTTGAATGGTCTCCAGCCAAAATGTAGCTGTAACGGAAGCCACGGACGCATTCGGTCCAGCAGCAGGGCTCCCCTGCAGGAATGCAGTTTCCGCTTCGCCGCCCCCGGGCGTTGGTGTATCCAACGTCGATACCTGCAACACTACGGTCGACAGAACTTCCTGCGGGGCAATTGCGTTGGATAAGACGCTATTCGGGTCGTTGACCATGTCCTGATCGATTCCTGTCAGGTCCGGGCTCCGAAATTGAGTCTGTGTCGCGAGGTTCTGCTCTGGGAAGGGTGCAGCAGAGGCCGGGTTTCCGATGCTAAAGGGATTCAGGTTGATGGTTGGGAAGACTGGCTTGGCGTTAATCGTTTGGGTAGTGATGAGCTGGCTAGCCAAACCCTGGAGCAAGACAGTTGTCCCATGCGGGATTGAAGCCAATCGCGCCACTGTGGCTGATACCGCAGGATTCGTGGTCGCCGGGATGTTGAGCCAGACTCCCGGCTCAAAGTGAAGCCCGTCATTAGGGGGCTGGAGGTTCGCATCAGCGATCTGTTGCACGTAGCTCAGGCCGGCCATGAAGATGTCAGTTTGAAGTAGGCCCCTGTTTGGTATCGGCCCATCGATCTTCGCGAAGGTCAATGTTTCCGCGCGTGACGTTTAGCTCCAGGAAGCGGTCCTGGCCACTCGCGAGAAGATTGGGGCGCCAGATCGCGTTAAAACCCCTGCCGACCCAAAAGCCCTCCAGGCCAGCGAGCAGGCCGTAGTCGGCAACGGGTGGTTGGTCCGGCGGGGGTGGCGGGGGTGGCGGGGGTGTGGGAGTGGGCGTGGGGTTGTATCCGAAGGTGCCAGGGGTCATCATGCTCTCGCTTTCTTTTCCGACCGCAGGTGTACTCGGCCGAGCCGATTCGTGCGCGTTTCCATCCCTCAGGACCTTTCGATCGTTCTCCTATGCCAAAAGGGCGTCAACGGCGACCCCAGCTGTCCGTGGCCAGTTTTCAGTCACCGCTTTTGGCCACCAGAAGTCCCCACCCCTCGAGGTGAGTTTTCAGTTTCTCGAGCCTAGGTTTTCCTCCCTTCACGCGCCTCTTTCATCCGGAACGACTCGCCTTCGGTGACGACGAGCACGTTGTGATGGAGCAGCCGGTCGAGCAGGCTGACAGCCGTTGACTGCTCGGGCAGGAAGCGACCCCAGTCCTCGAAGGGCCAGTGCGAGGCGATGCCGAGGGAGCGACGTTCGTAGGCCGCCGAGACGAGGCGGAAGAAGAGCTGGGCCCCGGTGTGGTCCATGGGCGCGAAGCCGATCTCGTCGATCAGGATCAGGTCGGCTTTGAGGATCCCCTCGAGGACGCGGCCGACCGAGTTGTCGGCCAGTCCTCGATAGAGGGTCTCGACCAACTCCACGGCACTGAAGTAGCGGACCTTGAAGCCGGCGTCGATCGCCGAGTGACCGAGGGCGATGAGCAGGTGGCTCTTGCCGGTGCCGGCGGGACCGACCAGGCAGAGATTCTCCTTCGCCCGCACCCATTCGAGGCTCGAGAGGTAGTCGAAGGTGCTCTGCTGCACGGAGGAGGCTCGCACGTCGAACTCATCAAGCGTCTTGGTCACCGGGAAGGCGGCCACCCGCAACCGGTTCGCCGCGTTGGAGGCGTCACGCGAGGCGATCTCGGCCTCGACGAGCGTGCGCAAGAACTCCTCGGGCCTCCAGCGCTGCGTCTTGGCGATCACCAACAACTCGGGCGAGAGCGAACGCATGGCCCGGAGCCGGAGCCGTCGCAGCCCGGCCTCGATGTCGGCGGGCAGTGGCGAAGGGGCGGTGCTCACGACTGCTCGCCGATGGCGTAGTCGCTCAGCGAGCGCGTCGGCACGAGGGGCAGCTCGACGATGAGGGCCTCGCCCGGAGCGGCCGGACGCGGGACCCCGGTGCCGGCCGCGATGATCGAACGCACGTCGTGGGCACGGAAGCGCCCGAAGGAGGCGGCCCGTTCGAGCGCGGCGAGGAGCACCTCTTTGCCATGGGCCGCTTCGAGCTGGGTCAGCTCGGCGAGGTCGCCCTTAAGTGAGGTGATGCCCCGGGCCGCCGCTCCCTTGATGAAGGACTCCGCGGCGGGCCCGAGCGCGCAGAATGCCTTCTCGGCACTGGTCTTGGGACGCACCGCCCGGGTGGGCACGGGCCGCGGTCCGCCATAGTGCTCGTCGAGCACCGACGTCTCACCAGGGGCAACGAGGGCGTGTTCGGCGATGATCTCGCCCAAGAAGACGACGAGGACCCGGCCGTCTTGGACGACGAGCTCGACCTGGCGCCCGATGTGGACGGTGGGCACCGAGTAGCGGGCCGATCCGAAGCGCACGCAGCTGAGCCGGTCGACCTTGCGCACCACCAGCTTGCCGATGCTGGCTCGCAGGGACGGCAGCATCCCCATCACACAGAGCTCTTTGACCAACCGCTCGGTGGGGATGGCGCAGATCTCGCTGTGTTCCACGGCGTTGACCTCGTTGCACCACCTCAGGCCCAACTCGTTCGCCCTCGAGAGGTCGGCGACGCTGAGCTCGCCCGGGATCATGAGGTCGGACTTCACGTAGCCGACGAGGTTCTCGACCAACCCTTTGGACTCTGGATCGGCCCCTTGACAGAAGTCGGGCCGGAACCCGTAGTGGGTGGCAAAGCGCACGTAGGCCGGGGTCGGGACGACGAGTCCGGCGACGGTGTCGCCCTTGAGGCATCCCATGCGGTCGGTCAACGCCGTCTTGGGCACGCCGCCCAGGTACTCGAAGCACCGGGCGAGCGCGGTCATGGTCGCCTCGGCGCCGAGGTTGTCGGCGAAGTAGACGAAGCGCATCCTGCTCCAGGCCAGCACGGCGCAGAAGACGAACAGTGGGCCGATCTCGCCCCAGTCGAAGACCACCATGTCGCCCGGTGTCCAGATGCCCGGGCGCCTGCCGCGGTGATGCTGCGCCCGCCACTGCGTCTTCACCTCGGCCACGAGTCGGCGGAAGTTGCGCGCGGAGCCGGTGTAGCCGGCCGCTCGGGCGATGGGGAGCAGCCGTTTGGCCGACATTTTCCCCTTGGTCCGTGCCACCCGTTCGATTACGACGTCTCTGACGACGTCGTAGTTGTGCTCGACGACGGCGACCTCGCCCTTTTCGGCCGCCTGAGCGGCCAGCACGGAGCGTTTCACCGTCTTGGGCGTCGTCCCGCAGATCTCTGCGGTGGCCCGATAGCTGCCCACCTCTCGATAGGCGGCATGCATGTCCATGTGTTCCCTCACTGATTTCATTGAGACGTCCCTTGGTCGGTGCGGCGGTTCGGTTAGCACCGCCACCGTCACCGGCCAGGGGGCCTCGTTGGTGGATCCTTCAGTGAGGGGTGGGGACTTCTCGTGGCCAAAAGTGGGGACTTTTCATGGCCACCAGCGGGGACCTCAGCTGGCCATAATCGGGGACTTTTTCATGGCCACGGACACCAGCCAACAGCTCAAGGGTGTCGTCGCTCAAGGTAAACCCGATGTCGCGAGCTGCACTACGAAGTGCAGATTTCACCAACCAGACGCCGAGAGGCTTTATGGTCTCAAGAGCCAGCCAAATCCAGAAGCTCTTGGGAAAGTCGGACTTGAGATCCCGCGCTGCAACAGAGATGTTCCGGTCAAAGCCTCGCGTCTGATAATCGAGGACGCTCCTTAACCAGTTCCTTACCTTCAGGGTCCAGCCGGTTAGTTGAGCCTGCTGCTGCATCCTTGAGCCTCCTCCGTGGGCTAACTAACTAAGGAACCAAGTCGTACGTGAGTTGTGATGCGGAAGGCCTACAAATGCGGGCTTCGATCGGACGTTGAAGCAACGGTCCAACAACAGGATCGCGCCGCCAATCTTTCTTGTCAAGAATTAATCTTACGTTGGTGCCGCCAACGTATAGAATCCTTGACCGTGACGGAGCGGGCAGGAAGAGTGGGCATCGGTGGCGACGGCTCCGGATGAAGAGTTACACCGCAACTTTGGACTGTTACTTCGAGAGCGACGTGAACGCAACGGCCTGAGCCAAGAGTCCCTTGCGAAACTCGCCGAGATCAGCCGCACTTCAGTGGTGAACATCGAGCGAGGTCGACAGGGCGTATCTCTAGGTACCCTCTACCGGCTCTCCGGTGCCCTCAATTGTTCCCCAGCAGTTCTGTTGCCTGGAAGTGGCCCAGCTGAAAGCGTCGAGGTTCGGATCGGTCAGGCCTCAGAGGAAGAAGTGCATTTGCTATCTGTAATCAAGCAGCGCATGAATAAGGATCCGCGATCATGAGCGTGCGAGCGGTTGGCCGAGAGCAGTCGGAACGAGCAGCAGCGAGATTCTTATCCCGCCATGATGTAGCTAAAGTTCCCGTAGACCCCTATGAGCTTGCTCAGCTTGAGGGGATCACTGTGTTGTTCGAGCACCTACCTCGCGACACTTCATCTTTGCTCCTAAGAGAGCCGTCCGGAGTGAAAGTGATTTGCGTCAACGCATCACATTCAGAAACTCGGAAGCGATTCAGTGTTGCCCATGAACTTGGCCATGCAACGCTTCACTTCGATGCACGGCCTCCCGCCGTCAGCGAAGCTGCCGTGAGTCGACCCCTAGAGGTTCTGTTTCGCGATGGAGCAGCGGCAGCAGGGACTGACCAGGTCGAGATCGACGCAAACACCTTCGCTGCAGCGGTTCTGATGCCCACAGGCCTGGCTATCAACCACTTTCGGGCAAAGCTAAGTGAGACGCCGCTAGCTAGTACCGAGCGGGTGATCAAAGAGTTGGCAACCACCTTCGATGTGAGCCAACAGGCCATGAGCTACCGCCTGGTGAATTTGGGATTGGTGGATCCCGCCTGAGGAACTCTGGTGCGGCTATGAACGGGTCGGGTACGTTGCCGACTAAGAACGGCTAAGAGCGCATTAGTTCACGCCGACTGAGGTAACACACCCGCGTGACGGTTGTAACCCGTGCCGGCCCGTTTGGGCGCGGGAGAATTCAGACTGGGAAGCATCCCCTGCGCTCTGGGGCGGAGCGAGGGAAAGTGAATTGGTATACAGCACGTTGAACTACCTGACGACACCAATTATCAACGTGTCATAGCCCTCGCAAGTAGCCCAACTCGGCAAAACAAGAGGTCAAGCCACCGAGCATGATTTCCGGCCGGGCGCTGGTTAGACAATTCTCTTCCCGGTTCGACGCAATACGTTGACAATGCAGTTGGCCTTAGTCAGTGTCCAAAGTGCATCACAATTCCTCCCCGCGATGCCTTTTGGGAAGAGGGGGCAGTTCCTATGCACTCGTGTCGCGCGTTACTCGCGGTGTGCGCTAGCTGGGCGTTGGTTTTCGATGCTTTCAGTCGGCCCTCGCGTCTTCCGGGGAGGGGCAGCCCCAATGATCGTCGGTTCACGTCGGTCAATGTCAGTGGTCGGATGCCGGCCGGCTATAAGGAGCCTCCTAGGACTCCTTCCGCTGGTAACCGTAACTTTCTCCCTTGTTTTGACTTCAACGGCGGGCGCCGTTGGGGGTGGTGGAGTGCCGACCACCGCGCTGAGCGGTCATTCAACGACGTCCTCAACCCCGACTGCGTCCACGTCAACGACCAAAACGACCATCAGTCCCAGGCCAGCTAGCGCATCACACAGCGAAGAGGGTCCATTTGCGCTTCATGCGGCGATCCCGCCTACTGACCCTCCGACACCTCCAGGACCAGGTTCGAGTTCAGAGGCCTCGCCTCGGGCGCCGGCCGTGCATTCCATGCTCCAGCCCGATGTCTCCTATCCAGACGGGGAGATATATGCCTCCGTTGGTGACTCTGACGTCGACATTTACGACCCGTCGACCGGAGACCTTGAATCAACGCTCGACGATGGGACGGATGAGCCCTATACCACCGGTAGCGCCTTCGACTCGCATGGAAACTTCTACGTCACTGACGACACGAACGGTGAAATCAGTGAATACGACAGCTCCGGCGATGGTCTTAGCCATACGAGCTAACCGTACTCCTCACCTAAGCCGTAATGCAAAGCTATATCCGCCCGACTGAAATTTTAAATGAACACACCCTGTCGGGAGCTAACTGACCCGCCAAAGTAAGTTTTTGATTGCCTCGAGATCGCACCGATTCATTGCCGGACCATCCCTCGATCCGATGCGCTGCGGATTCCCGAATTAGATCGGTTGGGAGAGCGGCAGGCAGCTGAAGGATAAGGACCCTGATCGCCCAGAACCAGGATTCCGGTTGTGTAGAACGGAGATTCGGCGCCCAAGCCTGTCTATTGGCGGAGGCGGTCGCGCAATGCTCCCAGCAACAAAACCATCTGCTCGGGAGTCCCGTCCCGGGTTGCGCGACGGATCACGTAGCCCAGGTATTTATCCTCATCGAGGCGATCAATCTCGCCCAGCCAACCCAGCACTTCGTCGAGGTTGATCCCCCGGTCGGACGGCCTTATCTCAACGGGCCGCCTCAGATCCGCACTTTGGGACGGACCTTCATCTAGCAGCGTCGGCTGCGATGCCGTGTTCACGGTTTTGGTGGTCCCAGAGCGACTCAATCCCCGCCTACACCTCCGCCGGAGGAGGTTGGTCGGTGGCGATCAGACCGACCTCACGTGAGATAGCGAGCAGGACAGTCTCCGGAACTTGATCCCCGCGTTCCAGACTCTTTACGCAGGCCTCAATGAACAGCAGCTTGAGGTGATGCCGGGCTTCAGTTTCGGAAGGCGATCGAGCGCCATCTGGTGGTGATTGTTCCTGTTCAATAACGCCAACAATTGTCTCATGAACTGGACTTTTCGGCAACGGGTCGGAGGGTTCGGCCTGAGCTAGCTGGCACCCCCGGGCCCATTGATATCGCCGAGGGGCAAACCGACATACCGGCTGATCGCCTCGAGCATCCAGTCTGGAAGGGTCCCGCCGCGATCAAGACACTTCATGCAGGCCTTTACCCACTTGTCACGCATAGCCACACTGTGTGGGCTTGCATTGGGCTCATTGATCCCCGGGTGAAGGTCGATAACCTCTGCGCCGGCATCTTGTTCTAACGGTTCTCCAGCAAGTTCAGCCCGAATGACTTGCAGCATGTCTCGCCGGCAGGGCGCACCCTTTTCCCAGCGTGCAACCGATTGCTGGGTTACACCTAGCCGAATCGCCAACTGATTCTGGCTCAGCCTGTGGCGCCCTCGGTGTTCGCGAAGCGCTGTGGCGAGGTCGGAGTTGCCGAGCTTGAAGCTGGTGGACTGCATCACACTCTCTGTTATATCATTACCCAACAGTGTGAAGGCAATGATACACCCAAAGTTATAACCCTCAAGCTACACGCTTGTTGTTCATGGGTGGGGGATGGGTGTCTGGAGCAGTTTCGGGTGGAGCTGATGCTGCATGACCGTTTCAGAGGGTTTCAGTAGACCTGTCGGAGGAGACAGAGTGGCTTCCGACCTGGTGTTATACATTCGCAGCTCCGACGATGTCGCAAGCTCTGGGGTGACGTGTGAAGCCGGTCGTTCTTGGGGCGACACCATCGACATACTCGCCACTGACGACCCCATCCAGCTACTGAAGCAGCACTCGGCAGCCTACGGGTCGCTGCGCAAGAAGTTCCATTTCGACGTTGAGATGACATCCAAGTCTCCGGTCAAATCCATAGAGATGACGGTAACCCGGTGGTCGACCCGGATCACCATCACCGGCCTGAACCGCAAGGTCACGGGAGGCGAAAAACGCGAGCTGGTACGCGTCCTGCGAAGACGAACAGCCAAGCGACTGGGCGCCATTCTCGGGATGCTGATGACCGGACTGCTCGCGGTGGCGACGATCGCGGGCCTTCTGCTTGCTGTGCATTTCAAGCCCTAGTGACTACACGCCACCCGAAATTCTTGGAAACAGTCCTGTTCCAGCTTCCGGATATCGCTTCCGTCAAATCCCTCGATCGCGAAAACTCTGCCGAAATTCGAATAAGGACTAACCTCACTCTGCTTGAGTCACGCTGAAGAAGTCGCCCAGCTTGCCTACGAAACGGCATTGCGATCGGACGATCTTTTTCGCGATTCTGTAAAAGCATTCAGAATACTTACTGCGCTGGTCCTCACGTCTGGCAACACCGCAATCGGGCTAATCGTCGCGCTGGGAATCAACCGCCACGTACGAAATCACCCGATCTCTCTGGCTATAGCTCTAGGAGCATCCTCTCTGTTCTTCTTTGGTTCCATTGTTGCCGCTGGTATGCGCAGCGGATTTTTCCGGATTCAGAGCGTTGATTCGGTTATGGAGGTTCAAAGTCAGAACACAGTCCCGCAGGTTCGCCTGATGCTTGCAGAAGCGATTCA
Organism: uncultured Acidimicrobiaceae bacterium; assembly: GCA_963725895.1. Classification (GTDB taxonomy): domain Bacteria; phylum Actinomycetota; class Acidimicrobiia; order Acidimicrobiales; family RAAP-2; genus Bog-473. The sequence continues at coordinate 2,727,851 of CAVSAJ010000001.1, forward strand.
GGATGCCGTGGCGTCTGGCATCCAATCCCTGACCCGGTGGACTCGATTCCTTCAAGTTGTGCTGGTTTTCCTCGGGATCGCGCTTGGCGCCTGGATTACTGTGATCATTCAAACGCAATAGGTGCTCAGAAAAGATTCTATGGACGAAGACCAAGAGCAGGCCCAAGAAGCCTCAAACTCAGTAGCGGACGAGGCGCCCGCGGAACTGCCCCAAGAGAACGAGCTTCGATCCCGTGTTCCCGGAATCAAGAACCTCAAATTGTTGGGTTCAAAAGTATCGGAGGATCCTCAGAGTCCAACTGCTGAGTCCGACGGAACGTAGCGCTTCATCTTTGCCGCGAGCGTCTCACTAATCTCGAGTTCGGACCATCGACCGCTGTCCATACAGGTCAATTCGCAAGGGATCAGCCGAGATTCCTGGTCAGTTCCGACCCAACCGGGCTCCTGAATCTGTACTAGTCCCGGCATTTGCACGATCAGTCGATTCGTACTCCGCGCCGGACTGCCGGCATCAAGGACTGCTTGCGCAACGACCGGTTTTCCAACGGAACCTCGCCGAGCTCGTTCGACAGCTTCGATCACCCAGACGAATCGAGGTAACCGGGCCAGATTGACGGCACCACGAGCGACTTGATCCGAGCACCGCATTCCGAAACTCAATTTGTAATCCGCCGATGTGGTCGCATAGCTCCGGATGGCCAATTTGTGGGTATCGATTTTCTGCTTCAGTTGGTTGAGAGTACGAACGAAGAACTGGAGCGTCGATTCATTCCAGTGGCCAAAGATCTTACGCAGCCGATCTTGTCCTAATGCGAGGTCAAGCGTGCTCACTATCGCTGCCGCGCCGTGTTCTTCGGCCTCGGCGCCGCTCAACCAGAGGCCATGCGGCAACGGAGCTATTGCAAATTCGCTCGAGCTCGATGTCTCGGTGCTCGATGCCAATAGCGACAAGCTAAGGACTTCCTGAACGGATACAAGGCGATAGGGCCCTCGTTGGTCGTCATGAACAATGAAGGCGGCTATGCGATCGGCATCCGGTTGACTGAGATTCACACTGGACACCGAGTCCGTCGTACCTTTTTCGGCCATGTCAATGTTCGGCTCGTGATAACTCTCGAATTGAGTGTCGGCCGATATATGCCTTTGGCGCAGATAGCCGCAAACTGCCAGCGCGTGATCGCCGGTTGTAATAATTACCGCGAGGCCTGAGTTCAAGTAGCGGCACACCCACGTTGAGAGGACCTCTTGCCACCAATCATCTGCGGCGTAGTTCTCGACAGCGTCACGATGAAACCACTGTCTGCTGGGAAGATCGATAGATCTTGGACGCGAATTGACCCACATCGATCTGTTCCGGCCCAAGGTCGAACCGCTGCAAGACCTGAATCATCGTTGCAGCGTCCAGGCCTTCTGATGGATATATGCGCCCCGCCCCCGGCACGGATTGTCCCGCCTGATAGAAAGCAGCGGTCGGGCGTCGTGCGACCAGACCGCGAAGAACGGCACTGAAGTGACACGTCCACGCTACGGCGTGCGCACATCGAATTAAGTGGCCATCTTGTTCGAGGAATGGCACGCCTTCAGCCACTAAGCGCTTACCGAACAACTGCACGTCCTCGGTGACCCGCGTGCGAACACGCAAGGCGAAGTCTTTGGTGTTTACGCCAAAGTATCTATTGGGAGCTTTGAGGACGGTTCGACCTATGGCGCCACGACCAAATGGACGCAGGATCATGTATCCCATGTAATGGGTCTCGAGCTTTGTTGATTTGCGCGCCTTGAGGTCTCGCCCTCCAACGGGAACGCTAAAGAAGTGCAGACGTTTAGTGTGTGGCGTACCAGTGGTTGCATATCTGCCGGCATGCGCGAGGGAATATTCCGATCTGAAGTCAACATCAAAGTAGTTGTGCTCGATAACGCAGGATTTGGCCTCAGCTGTCATCGTCAAGCATGTCAACAGGGGCCGGAGGTACGTTCCATCGACGTTTTCCGCGATGGCCTCGACCAGTTGTCTATCTGGTCGGAATTCGCTGGGAATCAGCGGAATCTTGTGATGCTGAAGGAAGGAGTCGCCGACCGGATCCACCTGATCGACGTTGAGGATCGTGAAATACGGCTCCCCCGGCGTACCTTCTTCAATACGCTTCATTACCGATTGAAGAGAGGTCTACCGAAGCTCCCGCAGCGGCTGGGGTTATTGAAGAGCAGCTCGACCGAGCTTGCGAGCGGCGCTCCTGCGCGCACGCTCGTACACCTTGGTTCGGGCAAAGACGGTCTCTGCCTGCTCACGCCCAACCGAATTCTCAAGGGTTCCCGTCCCCAGGAAATCACCAGAGACCACGCGCTTTTCAGCACGCGTCAAAGAGGGCATCTTCTCGGGAAGCGGCAACTCGCTCAAATCTTCTGTCATTTCTCCGTCCGATATCTCGCCAGCGTCACTGCTGTGGATCATGTCGACGTCGCCGATCCCCGGCTCGCGCTCCGTCACTGCGGTGTTCCAATCCAGTAACCGCAGGCTACGGCTCTGTACCACATCCTACAAACGCCGACGCGGATGCCGGGCTCGCCGCTCTTGGATTTGTGGCGATTCTGATCGAACGCAGATTCGAGCGCAAATAGCATAAATGTAATTTACTATAAAAATGGCAGTTTGAACAGTAGATTTATTGAATGCCCGATCGCCTGTCGAAGCATCAGCCTCGGGCCCCACTAGACCGATTCAAGCAGGTCAACAGTCGGTTCATCGGACACCTGTTCCCTGGCGAAGTCGCCGACGCTCTCACGATGAGAAACATCGATTACGCGCAACTCCGTCGCCTCTATCGACTCATTCGACAACAAGATGATCACCCAGTCGATGGTCGAACGTGGTCTCGATACACCTTTGCCGATGTCGCCGCGCTCATGATGGTTCTCGAGCTCTGCGGGGGCCATGAGGCGTTGATGCCCGGGCGGCGACTCAACCATCGAAATGTCGCACTCGCTTGCGAGGCGCTGATTAGTCAAGGCATTCGCACGCCTCTGCTAAGTGTGCGGTTGGTGCGGCGTGGTTGGGCTATCTACGCAGAGGTCGGAGGCGTGCTCCTGGACCCACGCAATGGTCAGCTTCTACTGGAGCAAGCCGCCGCGGAGATCGATTCCTACTTTGACCACACATTTCTCAAAGATCCCGATTTGGCCCAAGCGCTAACTCTGGAAATTAGGCGCCACCGGTCGGAAGGAGGAGGTGGACCTACCCGACGAGTTCGGCGCCGCACACTCTCGCGCCACTCTCTCCAGCCGACACACGCGAACTGAGCGACCTTGATCAGGTCACTGTTATGGCGGCCGAAGGTTGTGATGCCTGGCTGACACCATTGTCATTTTTTGCAGTCACGGTGAACGTCACCGAAGTACCAGCCGTCAACCCGCTGATGGTCGTGGAGGTCGGAGCAGATAGGACCTCTGTCGTCGTCTGCGCCTGCTGATTCAGATTAGGCGTTACCAAATAGCTGCTGACTTCCACGTTACCCGGCGGTGCAGCCCAACTGACCTCTACTACACCGCCACCTTTGGCGATCGCTTGGACGGCCGTCGGCGCTGCTGGCACTGTCTTTCCGATCGCGAGATCGAGAACGTCCGAGAAATCCTTTAGATCAGAGCTCGTTACGAGGAGTGCCCACGTAAATGGGATCGTAAACAGAACTGTCGCCAGGAGAGCTACGAGTGCTCCTCCGGCCAACAGATTCCTCGCACTGCAGGTCATCCAAGCGGGAGCGTGATGCCACAACACAATCTTCGGAAACACCAGACTCAGCGACGCGGCAAGAGCCGCGACAACTGCGAATCCGATTCCCCATTGAAGAAACCAAACCCTGTCGGCCAATATCCTTAAATGGGAACTTTGCGACCGAAGGCTTTCACGAACGTCTTGGGTTGTTCCAGCACGAACCAACTCAACCGCACGATTCAACTGGCGCTCGCCATATTCACGAAGAAGGCCTGCAGCGGGAAGGAGGAGCGCAAACACCGCAAACGCAGAGGCAAAGATAAGGGCGCTGTCATCACGGACCTCGTGAGATAACTGATGAGCTGTCGCAAGAGTCGCCGCCGCAAACGCAACGACAATCACGACAAATCCAAGGACCTTCATGGTGTCCGGCTTCTGATTGAGTTGTCGTCAGGCGTCGACAAGTGTGCCCGCGGTGCCAGCGGCGGCGGCGCTGCCCCTTCTCAGGCAGGCAAGGATGCACGGTGGATTCGATCCGCATTCCTGCTTGCACTCCTCCCAGGTGCCACCAGCCATCTGACCAACCACATAACCCGTTTCATTGAGCACTTCCGGCGCATAGTTGGACGCCAACACCTCGGCACTCCACACGAAGGACCAGGGCGCAAAGAGAGGGACCGCTCGACGCGCGGACGGCAGGATCTCGGCTATCGCAGCTCCACCCAGATCGTTCGCTTGCTCGTGAGGCACTCCCGCTATCGCCAACCACAAGTCTGCGGGATCTGCTCCTGTGGTTGAACAGGAGACAACGACGTGGGCTTGGGCTTCCCACATCTCGGCGCGCCCAGCCACTACGGCCAGAGTAGAGGACACCCTTTGTATATCCGGATCGGCATCGGGAAAATCGTTTGGAAAAGCGAGGCCGAAAGGCCTCGACCACAGCGCATGAGCCTCAAGCCAGCGCGCCCGCACATCCTGAACTTCAATCGGCCTGTCCCAATACACGATTTCCCCTTCCGTGCGCCGACTTAGAAGATAGTTGTTGCGACATTTCCGCTACCGGAAGACAGCCGTCCTACAGCTGCCAAGAACCAATCCGCTTCAGCGCCTCCTGAGAGAACTCCGCTTCTCCATGTCGAATAAGCAACTCTCCGTAGGTATCTGAGTACTCAGCTAACAGCGCCCGCAGGGAGCTCTCCATCTTTAGTGCGGCTTGTCGATGCTCTTCCGCCATCGAGCGTGATTCGACTTCCTGATCTAGGCGAGCGTAAGCGATCAGTTCAGCGCGGAGCCCATAGACGTGTTGCCAGATGCGTGAGATGAGTTCCTCTTCGTGAGTCAGATGCTCTGGCCCAAGCGTCGGAGTGTCACCCGTGGGCTCGAGCGACTCGGTTGCCCGCTGCACACGGCTGCGATAGCGCAGGAGGTCGTTGTAGATGGCTACCGCTACGGACGTCAGTACCTCGATTTCGATCTGATCCCGAAAGTGATCGGGGTTGTAGCCGCGGATCGTTGCAGCGCGTCGCCTTCGTTCCGTCAATGTCGCGCGCCTCGTTCCTGGAGCCAAAGCGAAAAGCGCTTGGGTCGCCTCTCGGTACGTCGAGTCCTCTAAAGCAGCGATGAGTCTGGGAATGAGGGAGTTCAACGCCGTAATACGGCTCAGCCTTTCGCTCGGCACAACGGCCCTGGCGTAGACCGACCGCAGCTGTGGAAGCACGTCGCCAGCTGAGGCGTCGGTCACTGGTAGACCTTTGGAAAGCACTCCTCTGAGGGCCTCGACCAGCGCTGCGATTTCGACATCGTCGACCGGCCCAGCGGCTTGAGTCATAGCCCCAGTCTGCCCCCCCAAAATCCCCTCCCTCTCTATTCATCCTGATAATCGGCCACGGAAGAGTTTCGGGGCCCGGGAAGGATGGATGGATCTGAGATGAGCAGCAACGAGTTGATGTTGGCTCTATCTAACGAAGTGGAGCGGAACGACCGGTACGGAGCACCCCCCGCACTGACTCGGGCCGGTCAAATCGATCGGCGCCATGAAGGCCAGCACGCTTTGGCGATCCGCGACTTCGAGCGTGAGGCTCGAGAGCGTGTGGCCATGGCGGCAGTTGAAGCTACTGGTGATATCGCCTGGATCCAGGGACGGGCCCGGGTGATCTCGGATGCGAAGTTCGCCATTGACAGGGCGGCGAAGGAAAGCGAGCTCATCGCTCAGGGCGATCCGGTGAAGCAAGCGAAGTTCGGCCTTCTTGATGATGAATTCTTTGCCGAGGTGCGTGGGCGGGCAAACAAGCCGTCGCCCATCGCTACTCGCCTCTTCCCCTCTTGAAGGAGAAGATGGCAGTCGCCTTGATTTCGATGTTGGCGATCGCTCTGGTCGCACGCGTGGTCTGGGTGTTGCTTTCGCCGCTGATCCCGTTCCTGATGGTGGTTGTCGTCTTAGGTGGGCTGCTCATGCTCATTGTGCGCGGTCCAACCTCGCGCATGTGACTTATCCACAATCGGACCGATGGACGATGCAAACCGCTGTTGACATTTGTCAACAAACCTGAGATATCGGAGATGAGGGTCGACGGCGAACCAAGTAATGCCGATCTGGCGCTGGCGCCGCTCGCCCTCATGTCGACCACTGTCAATTTGCGTCTGGTCGCACACGCTCAGAAACGAAAGGAGGTGTTACGTGTCAGACCACACGATCCGAGTGACTGGTCGTCCGCGGTCAGAAGGTTTGGACTTCGTGTGTTTGGCACAGGCCCTCCTTGAGCTCCTGTCGAAGATGCCCGCCTCAGAGCGCCGTCGCCTCGCTTCCCGAGGCGAGAAACTTTTGAAGGACGCCGAGAAGGAAGGGGGTAACCCACCTCCGACCGTGGAGGGGGCGGCGTGATCCAGCTTTTGTTCATTGATCTGAGTCTGCTCATCACGGCCGTACTGCTGCTGCGCTCAGTGGAAGTCCGGCGCATTCGAAAGTCGATCATCGCTTATCGACTCAGTTTCCCTAGAGGGCTGGAAGCTGAGAGCGTCGAGTCCTTCCTAAGCGGACTGTCGGGCCTTCTCCTGCCGTCTTGGAAGCGTTGGCTGATCTGTCCGTTCGTCAGTATTGAAGTCCACGCCACAAGCCGCGGCATCGACCACTTCGTGCTCGTACCGAAGCGGTGGTCGGCCAATATCGAGATACTGCTGCAAGCGGCCCTACCCTCAATCCGTTACACGGCCACCAAGTTGCCCTTTCTGCCGCTCACGGTCGGGGCCGAGTATCGGATTAGCGATCATCAGCGGTCATTGCGGGTCGAGCCAGCTTCAATCAACGCCAAACTGCTCAGCAGCCTTCAGCCGCTCCTTGGTGATGATGCCGTGGTCGTCCAGTGGCTGCTAACTCCCCACGGGCCAGTTGCGCCAGCCCGAGCGACTAGTCCTGGCAAGGACAGCTCCTCTTTCAGCGACCAGTTTCTGAACTCTCTGCCGAACGCCGAAGCCGTCTCGGCGCTAAAGGAGAAGCAGTCGCATCCCCTACTGCTAGCCACCCCTCGGATCGGAGTGTTTGGTAGCGACGCCCGAAGTGCGCGACCGCTGCTTCGCCGGGTGGAGGCGACGTGGCATGAGACCCGGGCTCCAGGAGTTCACCTGACTCGTCGACTGAAGAGTGAAGCCCAGGTGGCTCGTCGGATGATCGAGCGGCGCGCACCACTTCTGGCCTGGCCAGTGACCATCAACTCGGCCGAGCTGAGTGGTTTGGTCGGTTGGCCGGTGGAAGCGATCGCCCTGCCAGGACTTCGGCTTGGCGGCAGTCGCCAAGTGGCAGCCTCGCCGACCATCTCCTCCCAGGGAACGGTTATAGGTGACGCCCTGTTTCCCGGCGACAGTCGACCGCTGGCCCTCGATCTGCAAGCTCGCCTGCGACATGTCGAAGTCCTGGGCCCTACCGGGACTGGCAAAAGCACCCTGCTCGTCAATATGGCGATCCAAGACCTCGAGGCCGGTCGTGGCCTGGTCCTGCTGGACCCCAAGGGCGACCTGGTCGAGTCGGTACTGGAGCGAATGCCAGCTCACCGCCGCGACGACGTCATCGTTCTCGACCCGGCCGAAACGGCTCGGCGACCCGTCGGCCTAAATCCTCTCAAGGCCCTTAGCGACGATCACGCCGAGGTGGTGGTCGAGAACTTGGTCGGGTTGTTCAAGAGTCTCTACAGCCACTCTTGGGGTCCGCGCTTGGACGACATCCTGAGAGCCGCATTGCTGACGCTGGCCGGTTCCGAGGGCACCACCCTCTGCGAGGTCCCACTGATCCTGAACGATCCGAGCTACCGCCGGCGCCTGGTAGGGCGCCTCGATGACCCAGTCGGTCTGGAGAGCTTTTGGGGCTGGTACGAGTCGATCAGCGAAGCCGAGCGTCAGGTCGCTGTTGGGCCGGTTCTAAACAAGGTCCGGGCTTTCACCATGCGGCCAAGGGTCCGGACGATTATTGGGCAGAGCCAGCCGAAGTTGAGCCTCACCAACGTCCTGGATCAACAGAAGGTGTTGTTAGTTTCGCTGGCTACTGGGCTGCTCGGGGAGGAAGCCGCCGACCTTCTGGGGGCTCTGGTCGTAGCCGAGCTCTGGAACGCCACGATGGCCCGGGCGGCCACCCACTCCGACAACCGCAAGCCGGCCATGGCCTACCTGGATGAGTGGCAGAACTTCCTGAAACTGCCGACGCCGATGTCCGAGGTTCTGGCGGCCTCCAGAGGCCTGGGTCTGGGGATGGTCCTAGCCCATCAACACCTGGGGCAATTGCCGACGGACGTTCAGCACGCCGTGCTGGCCAACGCTCGATCGAAGATCGTCTTCCAGCTGCCGGCAGGAGACGCTCGACTGATTGCCCGAGAGTTGGGTGGAGTCCTGACCGCGGATGATCTCCAAGGCCTTGGGGCATACGAGGTCGCCGCTCAGTTGTTTGCTGCCGGCTCAACCCAGACGGTGGCGACCGCTCGCACCCGTCCGGCTGGGCCTTCCATCTCTTCAGCTCCAGAGATTCGACAGCTGTCTAGATACTCCTACGGCGTCGATCGCGATGAGGTCGAACAGGAGATCCGGCGACGCCAACAAGGGCAGACCCAAGCGCCCACGGGGCGCCGTCAGCGCCAGGGAGGGTCCAGATGACGGCCTTCGGTCAATCTCCGGTCGGGTTGAGTTGCCCTCAAGAAACCACCTGGTCAGTTGCCATGGCCAGGCAGATTTCTGCAACGAATCTCCGAGAGAAATGTGGAAGTGCCCGGAGGCGGTCATGACGAAGCGGTCGTACATCACCGCCAAACGGCTGGCTGCCATCGAAGCCGACCTGAAGCCGATCCAACGAGCCCTCCTGAATGACGTAGCCCGACTGAACGTGGCGTCAGGACGCCAACTGCGACGTCTCCACTACCGACCAACCGACAACGCCCGCCGCATGGCTCGGCTCGACCTAGCGAACCTGGTAGAGCTCAGGGCTCTGGCCCGTCTGGAGCGACGCATCGGGGGCCAGCGATCGGGCTCCGAGGGCTTCGTCTACGCCCTCGATGTCGCCGGTCAGCGGCTGGCCAGCGGACCGGGAGCCAAACTCCGCCACCCATGGACCCCAGGCAACCATCACCTGCGACATGCCCTGGCCGTCAGTGAGCTCTACGTCGCCCTTCGGGAGACCGAGGCTCGCTCCGACATCCGCCTCGAGCATTTCGACGCCGAGCCCCGCAGCTGGCGCTTCCACCGCGGCCCCGGTGGCTCCCCATTCGTCCTAAAGCCTGACGCCCATCTGATTACGGCCTCGTCCGGCTACGACGACAGCTGGTTCATCGAGATGGACCGCTCCACCGAACCGCTCACTGTCATTGCTGCCAAGGCCCGGGCCTATATCCGCTATTGGCAATCTGGCCGAGAACAGAGCCGAGAAGCCGTCTTCCCGACTGTGCTCTGGGTAGTCCCGGATGACCAGCGCCGAACAGCGGTCATCAACGCTTTGGCGTCCATGCCAGCTGGGCACTGGCAGCTCTTCCGGGTGGTCACTCTCGATCGCGCCGCCGCGGCCATTTGCTCTGGCGAACTCATTAACCAATCAAAGGAGGTGGAATTATGAACGACGGCCAACTCAGGAGCAGCTTTACCTATTGCCGAAGGCGGCCAGCAGAGTGGACGACTTTGCCCCGCAATCAGATCCTGGTCGGCGACGCCCTCAGCCACCTCCGCCGACTGCCGACCAACAGCGTCGATACGGTCATAACCAGTCCCGCCTACTTCCGATTGCGGAACTACCAAGTGGATGGGCAGATGGGCATGGAGCCCACCGTCGACGATTGGGTCGCCAACCTTTTGGCGGTCTGTGACCAGATAGACCGAGTCCTCAAACCCAGCGGCAGCTTCTGGCTCAACCTCGGAGACTCGTTCAGTCGACACCCCAAATTCGGAGCGCCACCCAAGTCACTACTGCTGGCTCCCGAGCGCCTGCTGACCGCTCTTTTGAAACGGGGCTGGATCGTTCGGAACAAAGTGGTCTGGGCCAAGCCGAATCCGATGCCTGCGAGCGTCACCGACCGACTGAACACCACCTGGGAACCGATCTTCCTACTGGTGCACTCCCCGCGCCCATTCTTCAACTTGGCCGCCATTCGGGAACCGCACCGTTCAAAGCGACCACCCTCACAAACTGACGCAAAGCGCCTGAAGTACTCAGGCACCAAACGACCAGCTTGGGCCGGACCGTTGGCCGGCTGTAACGACGGTCTGTTGAGGGCTCGGGCCGAGGGACGAAGCGGCCACCCACTTGGCCGGAATCCAGGTGACGTCTGGTCAATCCCGACTGCCAAGTTTCCCGGCCAGCACTTCGCCACGTTCCCGACCGCCCTGATCGAACGGCCTCTTAAGGCGACTTGCCCAGAACGTGTCTGTGGTTCATGCGGACGCCCGTGGACCGCTTCGGCTCCGACCCGGCCGAGTTGTTTGTGCAAAGGGCGCTGGCTCCCTGGTCTGGTTCTCGACCCGTTTCTGGGATCGGGAACCACGGCCATAGTCGCCGCGCGGCTGGATCGGGACTGGCTCGGCATCGAACTGAACCCGGAATACGCCTCCTTGGCCGAACGTCGACTGGGACTCGACGCAACCGAAGAGGGGTGATCACTAGCAACCAAGAAAGGAGGATGAAGTGAGCGAAACATCATCAACATCTCATGAGAACTCGGATCAATATGAACAAGAACCCCGACAACAGCCGCGCATCTACGTTGCCAGTCTCAGCGACTACAACGCCGGACGACTACACGGCATTTGGCTCGACGCTGCTCAACCCGCTGAGGATCTTTGGATCGGCATTGGCGAAATGCTGGCGGCATCACCAGAGCCCATTGCCGAGGAGTGGGCCCTTCACGATTACGAGTCCTTTGGAGCGTTGCAGCTCTCGGAGTACGAGAGCATTGAACGCGTCTCCGAAATTGGGTTGGGAATTGCCAAGCATGGCCTGGCCTTCGCAGCTTGGGCGACACACCTTGAGCGCGACGAGTGGGAGCGCCTATCCCAGTTTGAAGAGTGTTACATGGGCCAGTGGACTTCGACCACTGAGTACGCCGAGAGCATTCTCGACAGTTTCGGACTCTGGCAGGCGATTGAGAAATCGGTGCCCGAAGCGCTTCAGCCCTACATCCGGATCGACGCAGAGGCCTTTGCACGTGACCTGTCGCTCGGCGGCGACATCGATGCGATCGACGCTGATTCGTCAGGTGGAGGTGTCTACATCTTCGAGAACTAACTATCCCGCCACCTCGTCGGTGCAATGCGGTTTACCCAGACGAACCCATAAGGGGATCGCCGACCGCACCACACCGAGGAGGTCCATGTCCATGAGACGTGGTTTCTTGGCAAAGTTCCAGACGGAGACTGCGTCATGAAGACGCTGGCTATCCGACTGGAAGAAGACCAGCACGCTCAGCTTGGGCTGATCGCCAAGCTCGAAGAGCTGACGGTGACCGATGCCATCCGGCAGGCCATCGATCAGTGGATCGAGTCAAAGCGAGCCAACCCCGAGTTGCAACGTCGTGCTGAGGCAATCCTCGCGGACATCGACCGCGAGGCAGCCACCCGTCGTGGCGCCATTGCTGCCCTTATGGGCAACGAATCCACCACGACGCGCCGACCGGCAGGCGGAGGCCAGACCTCACGCCGCAGCCGCTCGAAGGGAGGTGGTGACAAGTCGGTCGAATCCGACTGACACAACCTTCGGCGGGGGAACGACCGGGACTCAGTCTGTGCCTAGTGCACAGCCCCGGTCGTCTCCCTCGCCATTTCACCTGATTCAAACCATTTCGATGGACTTTTACACAGTAAATGCACCGTTTTGTTGTTATTTCCGCCTTTGACCATTGTCCCTTTATTTGGGACAATTGGGAACAGAAAGGAGGGCGTGGATCATGCCAAAGGGCATTGGGAACAAGGACCTGGGGGAGTTCATCCGCTTGCGGCGGGTATCGCTTGGCATCTCGCGCTCGGATGCTGCTGCTGCTTGTCAGCTGGACCGTTCTTACTGGAACAAGCTGGAAAATGCCTACTATCACCAGCCGGCTCCGAATCTCCTGCAGCGTATAGCGCAGCTGCTCCAGGTGGCTCCAGACGACCTATACACCCTCGCTGGCTATGCCATCCCCAAAAGCTTGCCGACTTTTAGGCCATATCTACGCGCCAAATATGACTTACCGCCAGAAGCTATTGCAGACCTTGAGCGGTACTTCGATCTGCTCCGCACTTACTACGGAATCCCTAAGGAAGATCCGGTTTTCCCTCCGAAAGTCCAGCCGGCGTACAAACCCCCTGATGAAGATGAAGCAGATTCCGAAAGGAGGGCGGCATGAAGGTTGGAAAGATCGCTGCCCTCAGGGACATGGTCCCTATTCGTCCACTGGATCGCATCGAGGCGATGCGGATTGCCGAGCTCCAGGCCAAGCGCCTGCTTGAACTCTCCAACGTCACTGCGCCGCCCGTACCGGATTCGGTTATCGCCGATCTGCCATTTATCCAAGTGGAACGGTTCGCTTCGTTACCAGTATCTGGAGCGGCACGGTGGGCCTCGCAGCGCTGGGTCATCCTGCTCAACAGCTCAGAGCCATATGGCAGACAGAGATTCAGTCTGGCTCACGAACTGAAACACATCCTCGACCACCGGTTCGCGGAGGTCATCTACGGCTCGATCCCACTCTCGGAACGGGAGCACTCCATTGAACGGATCTGTGACTATTTCGCTGGCTGCTTGTTGATGCCTCGGAGCTGGCTGCTACATGCATCGATGAGCGGCGATCGATCCGCACGAGATCTTGCGTCTCGGTTTGAGACATCCGAAATAGCAATCCGCGTCCGACTGCAACAAATCGGTGTCGCTGACGCGGCGAGAGACCGGTGCGCTTCGGGTCGGTCGACGTGGTCCAGCGCGAACAACTTCACCTGGTACCGGTATTCATACCGGCACCGCCGACCCCCAGGTATTCCGACTACGAGGCAACTACATGAGCAAAAAAACTGAAGACCCGCAATACGCCCCTCGGGCAGTCATCTACCTCCGGGTATCAACGGCCGGACAGGTGAATACGGCCAGAGACGGCGAGGGATTCTCGATCCCCGCGCAAAGGGAAGCTTGCCTACGAAGAGCTGAGGAACTCGGAGCTGTCTTCGTGGATGAGTACATCGACGCTGGCGAGTCTGCCCGCTCTGCGGACCGTCCTCAACTGCAGGCCATGCTCCAGCGCCTGACTACCCAACGCGACATCGACATGGTGATCGTTCACAAAGTCGACCGGCTGGCTCGCAATCGCGCAGACGACGTGGAGATCAATCTGGCAATCCGGAAGGCCGGTGCCCGGCTGGTATCGGTGACTGAAAATATCGACGAGACGCCGACCGGGATGTTGTTACACGGAATTATGTCGACGATCGCAGAGTTTTACAGCGGGAACCTTGCAACGGAGATCCGGAAAGGAATGTCCCAGAAGGCCAAAAAGGGCGGAATGGTAGGTCGGGCACCGATCGGCTACCTAAACGTTCAACACTTTGACGGTAACAGCAGCAAGCCGATCCGAGAAGTCGTACTTGATCCTGAACGAGCGGACTTGGTCCGTTGGGCCTTCGAGGCCTACGCCACAGGTGAGTACACGGTTAAGCAACTGGCCGAGGAACTGGGCGATCGCGGCCTGCGAACTCGCCCTACCAAGACAAAGTCGTCGCAGCCCCTCTATCCGCAGCACGTTCACAAGATGCTGACTCGGCGTGTCTATGTCGGACTCATTGAACACCAAGGACAGGAATACCGGGGGACTCATGAGCCCCTGGTGACGGTCGAGACGTTCGCGACGGTTCAGGCGATCCTCCATAGTCGGGCGCAGTCCCGCGAGAAGTCGAGCAAACACGGGCACTACTTACGGGGATCTCTCTTTTGTAAGCGGTGCGGGTCGAGCCTGGGGTTTGTGATGGCGCGTGGTCGCAACTCCACGTACGACTACTTCTTCTGTTGGACACGGCACCGCAACAAGGCCTGCAACTTGCCGTATGTGTCGGCGGAGGTGGTCGAAAGCCAAGTCGAGTCTCTGTATGAGCCTGTCCAAGTCAGCGCACAAGTCCTGCTGAAGTTTCAGGATCACATCTTGGACCATGTCAAGCGGCAACTGCGAGGCGTTGAAGACGCCGCTAAGCAGGCGCGCAAGCGCATCGTTCACCTTGAGGCTGAGCGGCGGAAAATACTTCAGGCCCATCTTGCTGGAGCGGTGCCCCTGGACCTCCTGAAAGAGGAGCAGGAACGTATCGGCAGGGAACTTGCCCAGGCAGGCTCCGAACTCACGCATTCAGAGGTTGATTGGGCGTCCGTGCAGTCTCAGGTCAATGCCGCCATCTCACTGATCAGTCAGCTCCATGATCTCTACATCCGGGCGGACCTGGACGTTCGGCGTCGGATAAACCAGGCATGCTGGGATGGATTCGACGTTGACGCAGAGGGCGTCGTAGGCGGCCGTATGTCCGATCCCATGGCGGCACTGGTGGCAGAGGACCTGGTCCAGGCCCTGGGGGCGGCCCACGGGATCCAGGACCCCTTTAAGGGCGTTTCAGATAACGATGGTTCGCGCTTGAGTTCTTTGGTGGAGGTGAAGGGACTCGAACCCTCGACCTACGGCTTGCAAAGCCGCCGCTCTTCCATCTGAGCTACACCCCCGGTGGCCTGCCGCACGACACCGTCCACGAATCCCGAGCTCCGGACCGGGGTCGTGGCCCCCAATCGTAGGCAGCTCGCCGCGCTCCTCATCGCTGGGCCCATCGTGTCAGACCGTGACCTCGGTGCGCCGGAGCAGTTCGTGCGAGATCATCACGTAGGCGATCGTCACGACACCGAACAACGCCACACCCTCTTGAATCGTGACCTGTGGCAAGTACCAGGTGACGTAGGCCACAACGGCGATGATGGCGCCGGTCGCCAGGCGTTCCACCAGCAACGGCATCTTCGGGATCCGGGAGGAGCACAGGCCGATCACACACAGCGAGACGAAGGCGAGCACCAGGGGGGCCGTCAACAGCCTGATGTCGACGTCGGTGAGGTCGTTGCTCTGTCGTAACGTCGCAAAGGCCCCGAGCCCGATGGCGGTGCCGATGATGCTGAGATGCAGCGGCAGGTGGCCCACGAGCCACCACCGTTGTCGCCTCCGGCCCTGGGGCATGCCCGCCACACCGACGTCGTCGAAGTAGGCGATCCACAGGCTGCACACGATGACGAACTCGAGGCACACGATGATGAAGTTGATCTCGTAGAGATGGCGGCCCGATCCTGTCAGCGCCACCCGGATGAAGCTCTCCCCCAGCACGATCGTCGTCAGCGCCGCCAGACGGTCGGCCAGATGCTCGAGGTTGCTGGCCGGACGATCGACGCCCTGATCGAAGCGATCGACCAGAACGGGTACGACCAAGAGCACCGCGATGATCCCCCACATGACTGCAGCACCTACCGGCGGCACTCCCCCGGACAGTGCGGCGAGTGCCGCCGCAAGGAGGAAGGCGTTGCGACGCGGTACGGCAAAGCCCGACAACTCCGGTCGAGTCCGGCGGGTCACTTCGTGCAGGACGGCGACCAAGAGGAGCAACACGCCGATCATCGCGGAGAGGGGGTCGCGCCATTGGGTCTCGGTGTGGCTTCCGACGATGATCAACAAGACCATGGTCAGCATCTGGGCAAACAGCAGTCCCCGCCGGGTGGTGTTCATCGTGGGGTCCACGTTGACCAGGAGCGTCGTGATGAGCCAGACCCACCACAACACGGAGAAGATCGCGACCGTCTTGAGAATCGTGTTCCACGTCGGATCGACCGACACCCCATGGGAGAACACGATGATTGCCGCGACCATGACCAAGTCGTAGAACAGCTCGAGCCAACTGACGGAAAGAACCGTCGTCCGAGCAGGCCGAACGACGTTGTCGGCGTCGGCGCCGTCCTCTGGGCGTGGGATCGGAGGAGGGGATTCGCTGCTCACGGTGCACCGAATGTTGGACCGGCTGTCAACGCACCTCCACTCGACTGTCGCCGATAGGGTGCGCCTCCGTGGATGCACGCACCTTCCTCGGCATGGAACCCGTCGGCGACGATTTGCACTGGCGCATGAGGGTCGTGCAACAGCTCACCACACCCGGGAACTTCTTGTTCGGTGGGTGTGGCCTCGGTGCCGCGTTGGTGGCGCTTGAGGCAGCCTCGGGACGACCGACTGTCTGGGCCACTGCTCAATACCTCTCGTACGCCCTGACCGACTCGGAGCTGCAGTGGGAAGTGACGCTGGCCGCTGTCGGCGGGCACGTGACACAGGGCCGGGCCGTCGGGCGTGTCGACGGCCGTGAGATCCTGACTGTGAACGCCGCGCTCGGCGCCGACACCCTCGAGGTTGGGGGCATTTGGGTCAGCCCTCCCGAGGTTCCGCCGCCCGAGAAGTGCCCTCCCCGGTTCATCCCGGAGTTCTTTCGGAACACGATCATGGACAGCATCGAAGTCCGGAACGCGCGGGGGCGAACCTTCGAAGAAATGGACGGGACCCCCGGTAGTCCGGACTCGGCCCTGTGGGCCCGCGTGCCCGGCCACCTGACGCCGTCCGCGGCCACCCTCGCCATCATGGGCGACTATGTCTCAGGTGCCGTGTCGCAACCGGTGGGGCGACGAGCCATGGGGCGCTCGCTCGACAACACCTTGCGCATGGTCCAGTTGAGGCCAACGGAGTGGGTTCTCTGTGACATACGGATGCACGCGCTGGTGGACGGGTATGCCCAAGGCGTGGCCTTCTTGTGGTCCGAGGGCGGTGATCTCCTCGCGACGGCAAGCCAGTCCATCGCCGTCCGACTCTGGCCCGAGGACGCCGTCCTGCCGGGCTGACCTGGCGCGATGACCGTGCTCCCCTCGGAGCGACGAAACTGGACTGATGGCTCGGCTCGTCTCCGAGACGCGTAAACGCCCATCGCGCCTGGTGGTGATGTCGAGCGTCGTCGTCGTCGTGCTCGCGACCGCCGGCGTGTTCATCGCGCTCGAGAGCTCGGGCAGCGCGCCCCGTGCGCACGGACTCGGCGCGACGGCTGCCGGAAGCCGCTCCACCTCCACGTCGCTGTCCCCGACAACCGGACGAACAAGCACGCCGTCGTCTGCCTCCACTACGACGTCCACCTCGGCGGGGGTCCCTGGGACAGCAGGGCCTGGATTCGCGGCCGGGCACGTCACGGCCGTCGGCGACTCGGTGATGCTCGACTACCAAGACCCGCTGAAGGCGGCCGTCCCCGGCATCAATGTCGACGCGGCGGTAAGCCGCCAATGGTCAGACGGCGAAGCGATCCTCCAGAGCATGAAGGCCAGTGGTCAGCTGGGGGCAGATGTCATCGTCGGACTCGGCACCAACGGTCCGATCACACCCTCGGAATTCGACTCCATGATGTCGATCCTGGGAGGCGCTTCGCGGGTCGTCTTCGTCAACGTGCACGTGGACCGCCAATGGCAGGACCCCAACAACGAAGTTCTCGCCAGCGGCGCGACTCGTTACCCAAACGTGGTCATCGCAGACTGGGCCTCGCTCGCCGCGCAGAACCCACAGTGGTTCGGGGCGGACGGGACGCACCTGGCAATCGACGGGCCGGGCGCTGACGCGCTCGCGTCGTTGGTAGCGACCACACTGGCTAACGGATGAGCTTCCGGAGATGCACAATTGCGGCCGATGAGCCATGGAGCCGTCGGCGACTCCTCGGATGCGTGATCTCTTCGTGACGACTTCGAAGAATCGGTGTCCTCGCTCGGGGCCGGGCGGTTGGCACCATTGCCGTTGACCACTGAGTCGCCCCGAGCACATTAGGCTGGTTTGGAGGGCACGACTAGTTTGTCGGCCATGGCACAGCCCAGAGTCCGGACGTACAAGACCTATGTCGGCGGTCAATATGACCTCAAGGGTGCGATGCAGCTGGCGCTCTTGTACGCGCTCGGTCTTCGAGCCGAGCACCGTTTGCTCGACATCGGCTGTGGCTCATTGCGAGCGGGGAGGTTTCTGATCCCCTATCTCGATCCCGGCGGCTATACGGGTCTCGAACCCAACACCTGGCTGATCGACGAGGCCATCGACAAAGAGATCGGCCGTGACATCCTCGACATCAAGAAGCCCACATTCGTGCACAACGACCGCTTCGACGTATCGGGACTCGGAGCATTCGACTTTGTCCTCGCCAACTCCATCGCGTCGCACACCGGCCCCTCCATGACCAAGGCCTTCCTCGAGGCTGTGCGCCAGGCGTTGGCGCCACAGGGCATGGCTGCAGTCACCTTCGCGCAGGTCGAGGGACCAGACAATGAGATCGAAGGTTGGCTCTATCCCAGCGGGCACGGCGCCCCGAGGGGTGCACACTACAAGAAGAAGACGATCGAAGGCTGGGTGCGCGACGCCGGTCTGAAAGGCGTGCCCATCGACTGGTATCACCCGTACCAAACGTGGTGGTTGATCGTGCCCCATGAGGGTGCACTGCCTCCGCTCGGCTTCAGAATCCAAGCGCGAGGAGCGACACTGGCTTACCCGGACAGCTGGGATCCGAATCTGCAAGTCAGGCGAGGCAGCCAGAGGGTGAAGCGGCGGATTGCCAGTGTTCTCTTCCGAAAGAAGTAGTTCGCTCGAACAAATCGGAGGCACGCCGAGCCGCAGCCCGCGACCTACTCTTCGTCGTGACTCTGTGCCGGTGATCGACGCACGTAGAGCGAACGACGCCTACCGAGTCGCAGAGGTCATGAGCGGGACGGTAGGTTCTATCAGCAGTTATCCGCTCCGGGGCTATAGCTCAGTCGGTTAGAGCGCAGCACTG
>CAVSAJ010000002.1:0-354039 GCA_963725895.1 uncultured Acidimicrobiaceae bacterium
ATAGCCCGCTTTGCTTTTTTATCGGTAAAGCCGAACAGTTGAAACCCGACCCAGATAACCGGAATAACGATGATATTATAGAAAAGGCGCCAGAGCATCACGATTGCCCCGGAAGAAGAAAGATCTGGTCACCGCACAATCCTAAATTTTCCACGGTTCCGCCGTTTATAACGTTGATCGGTTGGCGGTGATCCTGCCGGAGTCCCACGGAGTAAATTATTTCAGTTGAAGAACGACGGGTCATGGGCGTTTATTTAATTGTTGCGATATCGCCAGCGTGTCTACGGCAAGAAGCACTTCCTGCAACGGAATATCGTTCATACACCGAAAATGCTTTTGAGGGCAATGCGGCAAACCGATATGTGTGCAGGGGCGGCAATGAATTTTTTTATTCTCGACTTGACCGAATCGGTCCCATACGGAAAAAATTCGAATTCCTGAACGGTCGAACCAAAAATGCCGACAATGCTCCGTTTCCGCGCTGCGGCGAGATGCATCAGGCCGCTGTCGTTCGAAACGACCACATTAAAACAATTGAACGCTGCCGCCGTTTCCAGAACGAAAATTTTCCCGCAAGACTTCTGCGGCCGCCGACCCTGACCGTGAGTACATCATCTGCGCAAGGTCATTGCAATATTCCTGATCTTCTTTTCCTCCGAAGATGAGTATCTTGACATGCCGCCGTGACCAAAGCTGAATTCCCAATTCGACAAATCGATCTGCGGGCCACCGCTTTGTAAAATGCCTCGTGTGGTTGGCACCACGCCGATGACCTGCTCATACCGGCCCAGTAAGAACCCGCTCAGTGCGGATTGTGCCGAAGCAACGGTTTGATCGGGAAGAAAAATCTCCAGTCCTTTTTTGTCATCCGTCACGCCGAATGTGCGGGCAGTTTCGATGTATCGTTCGGCAACCGGAGTGATCCGGCGATAAAAATTCCATTTCGTATGAACAAGAAAAAATCTCCGTAGTCGCGCGTTTGTTGATGACGGTTGTTTTTCTTCGACCTGATTTTCCGGCGAAGATATCGGCTGCGCAGGCTGTTATGAATATCGAGCACGAGATCGTACCGTTCATACCGAAGTCGTACGCCCAATGTTTTCAGCTCACGGTAATTTGATGTTTTCAATTCGATGACCGTCGAAAGATGGGGATTGAATCTCACAGCGTCGATATATTCGGACTTCGTCAAAAAATCAATGTGTGCAGCGGGAAATTTTTCGCGCAGATTGCGGATCAGCGGCGAGGCGAGAAGAATATCGCCCAGCGAACTGAATCGGATGATAAGAATGTTTTGCGGATCGCTCATGAGACACGGAGAAACTTACTATTTTTTTGATGGAATTGCAAGGAACGGAACGTGGGGGCAGGTGATTTCCCCCGTTCACCGCATTTGATAATTACTTTTCAAAAGAGTAAATTGCGGCAAAACAGGGCACTATCATTTCTCAATGTGTTCGGAGGATTGCATCGTGAAAAAAATAATTAT
This sequence comes from uncultured Acidimicrobiaceae bacterium, assembly GCA_963725895.1. Taxonomy (GTDB): domain Bacteria; phylum Actinomycetota; class Acidimicrobiia; order Acidimicrobiales; family RAAP-2; genus Bog-473. The sequence continues at coordinate 1,490 of CAVSAJ010000002.1, forward strand.
TTGCATCCTGCTTTTGTTACCCGGACTTTCCCTTTCCCGGCACCAAGTATACCAAGGCGAAACCTCCGTCGACGTTTCCGCACTTTATGATTCACTTTCTCATCCGCTCCTCGAAAAAAATTATGCTTTAAAAATGAGCGATAACTTTATTCTGCGGGGAGGGCAGGGGATTTCCCTGAAAGACGGAATCCTTCGCCTCGCCGCTCCCGTTCAAGGAAAACGATTTGTAGCAGTGTTCAGCGGAAACGGAACGTTTACGCTTGCCCTTCCAACGCCGCTGGAATGCGCTGAGTTTGAACAACAAACCTCGAATACGTTGCACCATGGGAGCTACCTGTTTACATTCAAGCGTGCCGTTTCCGGCCCCAGGATAGTTTATTCACAAACTCACCGACGCATACCTCTTTCGGATCAGGATGTTGACCGCAAAGAGGAAGAGGCGCTTGATCGAAGTCTCAAATACGCTACGGATAAAGTAAACGAAAATGTTTTATTTCATCTTATAACGGAACGGTTAGAACACAACCCCCAGCCCTATCTGTTTGCACATTTTTTTCTTATGGACGGCAAAGAAATTTTCTTACATACGATCCTCGGCGATTTGAAGAAATTGCCGTTTATAAACCCCCGTATGAAGCTATTACCGGATCTGTGTTTTGGCTTCAATTGATTAATTCGTTTCATACACTTGAAGAGTATTCAAAAGCAAATGAGTATGAACTTGCAACAGAACAGAAACAACGATACGATTTCATAAGCAACATGGTCGATCTTACCGTTCAGAAAGGTGGAAAAACAACCGGCACGGGACTTCTCTACGGTCGCGGACTACAGCCTGAACATTCAACTCTAACATTCTTGCTTGATCCTACCCTGGTTGTCGATTCCATTATCGATATCAACGGTCAAAAGCTGCCGTTTCAACGGAACGATAAATCATGGGCAGGGATTATCGCTTTTCCTTCTCAGGATTCCGTTGACTTCCATTTGAAGTTTTACTATGAAGGAGATTTCTTAAACCCGCTCCGCAATTATAAGATTAAAACCGGAAATCGATATTTTACAACCTCCAGAGTGTCCGGTAGTATTTACCAACCATCTTCACCAACCGGTTGGTATCCTAACAAGAATACTTGGATCCAATGACTTTCGACGTCACCTATCGTATTCCGGACGATATGTCTCTTGTTGCCGCCGGAAAAAAAATAAGCGATACTTCCGAAAATGGGATAAATATATCTCACTATCTTTCCACACAACCCAGCATTATTTGTTCATTCAGTCTGGGTTTTTCAAAGCGACGAGCTATCGATTCGACAATGATAGCCTTCCGATCATTCTCTATGACATTGCGGGGGGAGAACCGGAAAAGGTTGCCGCCGATCTCGGCAACAGCATGAGATTATTTACTTCACTATTCGGCAAAACGAATTATGCCGAACTGAAGGTTGCCGCCGGACCCACCAATCACGGGCAAGCGTTTGACGAATTTATTCACTTGCCCTGGTTCGACGAACTCGTCGGACAAAAAGACGAAGCCGTTTCAATCGGCCGTGACACGAAGTCGCTCATGCTTGGTGGGGGCATGGGGTCGGGCGGAAGAGCTATCACGATACATGGCTTTCTGGAGGATTTGCCGAAAATTGGCCGCGTCTATGCACCATTCGTTCTCAAGAAAGATGGGCCGTTTTTAGATAAACTGAAACAATGGAAAGAACAAATAGTCACAACAGGAAAATATGCTTTAGGATCCGGCCCACCCTTAAAATCCATTTGGCTCGGATACCGCGGATCGGCAATCCAACATCGAGACGATTACTCCCTTTCAATTAGCAAAAAAGGCGCATGGGTATTGCACATGTTGCGTATGATGATGCTCAACCTCGTCGACCTCAATGAGGATGCGTTCAAATCCATGATGCAGGATTATTATCAGTCATACCGCGGGCACCATGGCATTGATAGTATGATTTCCGAAAATTGCTGAAAAACATACTCACACCGATCTTCATTGGTTCTTCGACCAGTGGGTCTATCCCTCGGAAATACCGACGCTCAAATGTTCACAACAGATCGGCAAAACGCCGACAGGAAAATACGCTGTCACGTTGACTATCGAACAACACGATGTCACTAAACCGTTCATCATTTCTTCTCCCGATTGAAATAACATATCGAAACGGGACGACGGCCCTAGTCCCACTCCAGGTTGATCAGTTAAAAAAAGAGTTTACATACGAAGTGGATCAGGAACCGGAAAAAGTTTCATTCAACATTTTCGAATCCGTTCTTTGTAACATTGAAGAATAAGTTCAACTCATTCAAATTCTTTTTGCCGAGCTCCCGAAAACGATGATGTGCTGAACTTATTTTCCGACAAAAATCTAAAATTCCCTCCGATATCAAATTTGCCATATTGACTTTTAGACAGTTAATACGTTTTTACATCAACCAATTGTTGAGATGCTTCTATCTTTTTGATGATGTAACAAATTGCATAGAATATCGTATTTTATATATTAGATGGTTGAAAATTTTATGGTCCTCAGAAAAACATATCTTCTTTTTGCATTATTATCCTGCTCTTTCATTTTGAGCAGTCGATATACCTATGCGGAAGAGCGAACGATCATTCAGCTCCGGGATTTTTCGTAATACCGAAGTATCCATCGTCCTCGGCGCAGTGTCAGTCCTCGACTCCGTCGGGACGGGACTCAATACGGACGTCGTCGCGTCGACCGGGCTGTCCGCGTACCTCGTCCTGGCTCCGGTGTGGGCTGCCGTACTCGGTCTGGGCATCCTTCGAGGGGACATCGGTCAGGATCTGCTTGCGTCGGCTGGGCATCGTGCACGATTCGACGGGCGGGTCGCCGAACCACAGACCCAGGCCGGGCGCGCGGGCTCCGTGCGACCGGCATGAGCGACAGAGCTCGCGACGCGGACCACGGGCCCGTGGTTCGGGACATGGCGGCCACCGACATGGCCGAGGTCTGTGACGTCATCGGCGCCGCCTTCGCCGACAATCCGAGCACTCTGGCCAATGTCGGCGGTGATGCCGCGCGGCCGCAACCGTGATGCGAGATGCGGTGCGGGTGGCCAAGTTCGGCCGGCCCTGGGGCCGCGCCTTGGTCGCATTCCAAGGCGGTGACATCGTTGGGGCGGTGAATGCCGCGCCGTGGCCCCATTGCCAACTGGGAACGGCTGAGAAGATCAAGACGGCTCCGGCCATGCTCATGATCATGCGCGGGTCGTTGTTCCGTGCCATGCACATGGTGAGCCGTCGAGCCGCCCATGACCCCCGGGCAGATCATTGGCACGTCGGTCCCTTAGGCGTCCGACCCGAACGGCAAGGACAAGGGATCGGTACCTTGCTGATGCACGCACTGCTGCACGCCGCCGACGGCGAGGGTGCCGGCGTGTTCTTGGAGACCGACGTCGACCGCAACGTCGTCTTGTACGAGCGGCTCGGGTTCACGGTCACCGACACCGAAGAGATCCTGGGCGTACAGACACGGTTCATGTGGCGAGGGCCACGACCGTGACCCCGGGTTCATCCGGTCGGATTCGGCGATGGAGCGACGGGTACGGCGCCGGCGGCGCACGCCCGCGGGTCCCACTTCGCCAAGCCGATGTTGGAGGTATTGGGCGCAGCGATGGCACCGGCGGCGGTGCCCGATGCCGCAGGAACCGACGTCGCTGGAACAGCCGTGGTCGACGTCGTGCTCTGCGACGTCACCGAGGTGCTTGCGACAGCCGGTGAAGCCGGGGGGTTGACCGAGAACTGCGACCCGGTGACCACGGTGACCTCCGCACCGTCGGTGACCTGAGCGGGGTCGTAGGCCATGATGACCGAGCCCGACATGGCGCGCGTCACCGACTCCGCCGCGGCCTCTGTCTGCGCATCGCGAGAGCCGTAATAGACGTAGGTCTCCGAGACGTCGCCGACGGGGGCAGAGTCACCGACGCTGTTGACGTGGTAGCCGAGCGCGGTGAGGCCGGCCGCCGTATCCGCAGCCTGGTTTGCAGCACCGGTGCCGTTGAGTACCGAGACGGACACTGACGAGGGAGCGGGCAGTGGCTGGCCGGTCATCGAGTCCGTCGTCGCCCCGATCCCGAGGAGCTGTTCGATGGCCGCCAGGTCCTGGGCCTCGGCGGGGAACTCGACATCCCCGTAATTGCCGCCCTGATACTGCAGGCTGCCTCCGCTCCCGTCGGGATCCGTGACAATTTGGACAGGAAGCGTGAGCTGGGGCACCGAGTTGATGTTGACCGAGTGGAAGTCCAACACGAGGTTGACCATGTCACTCACCGGCCACGTCTGGTCGAACACCAGATCGGCCTTGACCGAGTTGATCAGGCTGAGGTCGGAGATCGGGTTGTCGATGCCGTGCTCGGCGACTGCGGCGGCGAGCACCCGCAGGAACTCATGGTCGCGCTGGATCCGGGCAAGGTCGCTCTCGGCTTCGGGTTGCCACGAGTAGGGGTCGTCGGGGTTCGACTGCGGCGTCTCGTAGCGAAGGTGTCGGGCCCGGACCACCTCGAGCGCCTGGGTACCGTCGAGGTGCACGCAGGCAGCCGCCCGCTCGTTGAGCCCAGAGCTCACGGGCTGGTCGCCGTCGACGCCACCGCCGGTCGAGCCCCAGTCGAACACCGAGATGGGGAAGGACATGTTGATGCCGCCCAGTGCATCGACGATGTTGGCGAACTGGTCGAAGTTGAGCGAGACCGCGTGCTGGATCGGGATACCGAAGTCCTCCTCGATTGCAGCGACAAGTTGGGTGAGTCCCTGTTCGAGCCCCGCATCGATCTTGTTCGGCCCGGTGCTGCGCGCGTTGGGTATGAAGAGGTCCCGCGGAATAGAGAGCAGCGCCAGGCGATGGTGCGACGGATCCGCATGGAGGATCATCATCACGTCGCTGTTGACGCCAGTGACTCCTTGCGAGCACAGGCCGTAGGCCGGATTCTGAACTGCGAGCGCGCAGCGAGACGTTGACCCGACCATCAAGATGTTCTCGGTCCCGACCTCCTGTCCGGAATGAAACGCGGAGTGGAGCCCCTTGACCGTGATTCGTTGCAAGTCGTGCGTCAGGTAATAGACGTAGCCGGCTCCGGCTGCGACGAGGAGCAGGACCGCAGCCAGACCGGCCAAGACCCACCGGCGCCATCGTCGACGGCCGGTCCCCGACGCATGCCGACCTCGGCCGCGGGCTGTCTTGTGTGCGTGCTCGATGTCGTCGCCGAGAGCCTCGAGCCCGGCGAGCGCGCTGTGCTCATTCGCCGGTTGCGGTCCTTCATCGGCTTGCGCTGTGGGAGCCGCGGGGGGTTCGATCTGCGATCCAAGAGAGCGGAGGCTGGCGAGTGGGTCACCCTTTCCGCCGTTGTCACCCTTCGGTTTCGACATTCCTACCTGTGGCAGTGATTGGCTTCGAGGTGAACCGAGAAAAGGATTCGCCACGAGCGCACGGTCTTTGACCGTCGAGGCCCCCGAACGGTCTCTTTGTTACCACATGGTCCGTGCGACATCGGAGTCACCCGAGGTCAAGGGGGACGTATCCGCCGGGTATCGGTGCGGAGACCACTCCGAAGCAGTGGCTGCCCCTGTCGCGTCTCGGTGGGTAGAGACCTACGCTGCCAACGGTGACCGTGGCCCCTTCCGACCCGCCAGAAGACGCCGTCCCAGCCGAAGAACTGCGGCAGCTAGCTCGTGCAATGTTGGGAGTCTTCTCGGTCATGCAGAGGCTCGCCGGCGACCAGGGGGAGCAGACCTTCGTCCGGACCCTCCAGGACCACCTTGGTGCCGATCCCCGCGCCCTCTCGGTCGTGACCCACCAGTTCCCGCCCTACCAGCTCGTGGATGTCCAGATCGCAGTCGAGTCGTGGCAGCAGAGCCGCCCGGGCCGTGCGCTTCAACTCGTCGGGATCTCGGGAGACCAGCGCCGGTTCCATCCCCTCAGCGAGATCATGGCCAACGCCAGCGCGTATGGGGTGGGCATCGGGCCGGTCGAATACGTCGACGTTGCCGACTCGCCCGATTCGACGCGGAGTTGCGTACGCTTCGGGCTCTTTCTGTTGACCGATGAGGACCGGAAGGGAGCCGTCCTCCTCCGGGGTGCCGATCCTCACGGTCCCATGCAGTCGGCCATGCTCGAGCTGGTCGGTCCCGACGGGGAGTTCATCGACGCGCTGTTGGCCGAGCTGAAGCAGCTGGCGGTCGCCAAGAGCGTGCTCCGTGGCAACGTCCTCACCCTCGGCCCTGGCGAAGGCAATCACTACGGGGCATTGCGCTTCATGCATCGGCCAACGCTCGACCGATCGGAGCTCGTCCTCCCCGATGCCACGCTGGAGCAGATCGAACGCCACGTCGTCGAGATCCGCACGTACGCAGATCGTCTGAAGGCCGCAGGCCAACACCTCAAACGCGGCATCCTGCTCTATGGCGCACCGGGCACGGGCAAGACGCACACCGTTCGGTATCTGCTCTCGCAGCTGCGAGACGTCACCGCGTTCGTGCTCTCGGGACAGTCGCTCGGACTCATCGGCATGGCGTGCAGCTTGGCCCGACTTCTCCAGCCATCACTCGTGATTCTCGAAGACGTGGACCTCATCGCCGCCGATCGATCCTTTGCCACACTCGGTTCCAACCCATTGCTCTTCGAGGTGCTCAACCAGATCGACGGTCTTGGCGACGATGTCGACGTGGCCTTCTTGCTCACGACGAACCGGGTCGACATCCTCGAACGCGCGCTGGCCGAGCGCCCCGGCCGGGTGGACGCGGCAGTCGAGATCCCCCTCCCTGACGACGAGGGCCGTGCCCGCCTCTTCCGCCTCTACGGTCACGGCCTGGGGGTCTCCACCCTCAGCGCAGACGACCTCGCAGAAGCGATTTCACTCACCGACGACCGGACGGCCACCTACGTACGAGAAGTGGTGCGCAGGGCGGCGCTCGGCGCCGCCGAGCGCCGGGACGGGAGGCTGCGAGTGGACGGGGAACTGCTCGCGGCAGCCGCCCGCGAGCTCCTCGACGATCGGGCCGCGTTGACCAGATCCTTGCTCGGGACGCCGCTCGAGCCTGATGCCGAACCACCGTTGGGACCTCACCCGAGGGCGACCCTCGGCATCAATGTCGTCCGTGGCATGCGGGCGCAGCGGATGATGCCCGGTGAAGATCCTCCGCAGCCGTTCGGGTCGTAGCCTGCCGGACGCCCCGTCGAGCCGGCCCTCATCGTTCACCCGATTCGGCGTAACGACGTGTCGAGCTCGGCGATGATCCTCTCGAGGACCGAGCCGAGCCGGTCAGCCGCGCGCGGGTTGTACAGGGGACCGGTCCCATCGCAGAGGACCGTTCCTGCCATTGCGATGCCGCGGGCCGATGCCGGGGGCAGCGTCGAGAGCCTGTGCGAGATCGCGACGATCTGACGCTCGCAGGCAAGGATGGATCCGCGATTGAGTGGCCCCCGTGGGCTGCGCCCGACGGGGGGGCGCCGCGCGCGGTGCAGGACATTCGACCACTGCTGTCCGAGGGGCTCTCGGAGACGCGGCGACACGAGCGAAGCGGCACGAGAAGCCAAGAGACGGCTCGATTCGGGCGAGCACCCGTTCGCCAGCTTGCGGTCGATCGACGGTGCGAGGAGCGTGCTCGCGACCCGGAGCCAGACCCGATTCTTCGAGAGGACCAAGCGCCCAGGCTCCTCAGCCCCGATGTGCAGGAGCGAGCTCGGCCGGCTCCTCGCGTGCCCACCGTGCGCCGACCGTGATCGAGACCGGCGCTGCTCGGGGGCCTTCGTACTGCCGCTCGCCTCGAAATCCCCGGACTGGCTCTCCATGACTCCAAGGGTGCGCCTCTCCGGCCTATAGGAACAGTGGCATGATTGACACTGTGCGCGACAAAGCTGCCAACGTGGCGGGGCGGCACCGTCGCCCGTCGAGGCGCGCAGCTCGCGGTGTGGCCCTCGTCGTCTACGACGGGTTCACGCCCTTCGAGCTCGGGGTCGTGTGCGAAGTCTTCGGCGACGACCGCTGGGTGCCCGCGGGCGATCCGTGGTATCGCCTCTTCATCTGCGCCGACACAGCGGCACCCGTCATGGCGGACGGCGGCTTTCAGATCCTCGTGCCCCACGGGTTGGAGGCACTCGCCAAGGTGGACACGGTGATCGTGGCACCCACGTATCGGCCGTCTGAGATTTCGGACAAAGTGTTCGGCGCATTGCGCAAGGCCCACGCCCGAGGGTGCCGCATGGTGTCCCTCTGCGGGGGTGCGTTCGTGCTGGCTGCAGCGGGCCTTCTCGACGGCCGTCGCGCGGCGACGCACTGGGACGAGTGCGACGAATTGGCTCGCCAGTATCCGGGCCTGCAGGTCGATTCTGGAGTGCTCTACGTGGACGAGGGCGACATCCTCACCAGTGCCGGAAGCGCCGCCAGCATCGATCTGTGCCTGCACATCGTCCGTCAGGACTACGGGAGCGAGATCGCGACCCGGCTCGCCCGCCAACTGGTCGTGCCGCCTCAGCGGGACGGCGATCAGGCCCAATACATAGAGGAGCCGCTGCCGGTCCTCGACCGTTCCGACCTGTTCGCCGACACGCTGTCCTGGCTCCAACAGCATCTCAACGAAGCGATTTCCGTCGAGGACCTCGCCGCCCGGTCGGCCATGAGCCCACGAACGTTCGCACGTCGCTTCGTCGCCGCCACCGGCTCGACGCCGTATCAGTGGCTGCTTCGCCGGCGGGTCCAGCTTGCCCAGCAGCTGCTCGAATCGAGTGACCTCTCTATTGAAGAGGTGGCCGAGTGGTGCGGCTTCAGCACCGCCAGCAACTTGCGCAAGCACTTCGCCCGCGTCGTTCACACGAGCCCGCAAGCGTATCGACAGGCGTTCCGCTACAGGATCACCGGCTGACGTCACCCGACGCAGGTGGATGATGTAGGAGGTGGCGCTCAGGGCTCTGGAGCAAACCGGCCTAATCCGGACACGACGTCATAGAAGTCGCGCACCGTCTCGTGCACGATCTGGCGGACCGGGAGGACCTCAGCGATCCGTCCCGCCCCTTGGCCCCCGAAGGCAAACCCGGCGTCGAGGTCTCCTTCGAAATAGAGCTTGAGGATGCCCTGCATGCCAACCGTTCGACCCATGACCACCGACGGCTCCTGTTCGAGTCCCTCGCTGAAGGGGGTCCGCATGACCCGGTACGCCGGGCTCGAGTGTGCGCTCAGGACCACGGTGTCGGTGGCGTCGGACGCCGTGACCAGGTTCTTGTAGTTGTCGTGCACCGGCGACTCGGCAGCACTGACCATACGGGTTCCCATCTGAATCCCCTCAGCTCCCAGGGCAAAGGCCGCCGCCATGGAGATGCCGTCGACGATCCCGCCTGCTGCGACGATGGGGACGTCGAACTCCCTGCAGATCTGGGGCAACAACACGATTGTTGAAACGGGTCGGGTGCTCTTGAAGCCGCCGCCCTCACCCCCTTCAACCACCAGGCCGTCGACGCCCGCGTCCACGGCCTTCCACGCGGCTCGCAACGACGGGACGACGTGGAACACCGTGATCCCCGCGTCATGGAGCTGCTCGGTGTACCGGATGGGATCACCTGCTGAGGTGGTCACGAACCGGACGCCCTGTCGCGCGACGAAGTCGACGATGTCGGGATCTGTCACCAGCATCTGGGCGATGTTGACCCCCCACGGCTTGTCGGTCAGGTCGCGCATCGCCGCCATTTCGTCTCGGACCTCGTCGAGCCGCCCCGATGAAGTCTCGATGATCCCAAAACCGCCGGCATTCGACACGGCTGAGGCGAGCTGTGCGCGAGCAATGAATCCCATGGGCGCCTGGAGCAGCGGGTAGTCGACTCCGAGGAGTGCGGCAACTCGAGTGCGGAGGGGTTGTGGTGGCTCAGTCCCTTCGTGTGTCATCGGGCTCGGTCATGCATGCTGCGAGAACGTAGACGATTCGGCCGGCCTTCTTGCCCGCCACTGAACCCTGAGTCTGGTGGATCGGTCTTTCTTGCTTTCGAACATCCAAGGCCGTTCCGGCTCCGGATAGTGAGTGGCGAGAGCGGAACGGAGGAGTTGGCCATGAGTTCTGACCAACGCGACGAGCACGCAGAGGTGTCGCAGGGCTGGCGGGCGAGCCAAAGTCGGCGCACCTTCTTGCGCCGCGGCACTTTCACTGCCGCGGCTGTTGCGGTAGCCGGCAGCGTGCCGGGGCTCTCCGGACTGCTGGCAACAACCGAAACGGAAGCCCCCGCCGTCGACACAGGCGTCAACGACGTCGAGGACGACGCCGGCACACTCTCCGAACCGCTGGTCGCCCAGGTCAAGGACGCCAGAACGGGTGAGATCAGCCTCTTCCAAGGTGAGCGTGAGGTTGTCGTCCGCTCGCCCGCGCTCGCCCGCAGTTTGATGTCAGCCGCCCGTCCGAATTCCTAGGCCCGTCCGAACGTCAACCAGGAGGAAATCATGTCGTCACACCGCGAAGCGCCCGAAATCTCGAAGGATCCCGTCGCAGACAGCACCGATCTCTATGCGTTCATGAGCCCCGATCGAAATGCGGCTGGGACGGTCACGCTGATCGCCAACTACATCCCGCTTGAGGCACCCGACGGCGGCCCGAACTTCTACGAATTTGCTGACGATGTGCTCTACGAGATCCACGTCGACAACACCGGCGACGGTGTTCCGGACATCAGCTACCAGTTCCGCTTCAACACCGTCAACAACATTCCGGCGTCCTTTCTCTACAACGACGGCCCCATCACGGCCTTGGCCCCGCCGTCGCAGTCCTCGAACTGGAACCGACAGCAGACCTACACGCTCACCCGCGTCGACCACAATCCGGCGAATCGCTGGGGAGGCTCAACCGTCGTGCTGGGGTCCGGTCTTCTCTGCCCGCCGTGCAACATCGGGCCGCTTTCAACCCCGAATTATTCGGCCCTGGCCAACGCGGCCATCCATTCGGTCGGCGCGGGACCGTTCTCGGCGCAGGTGTTCGCCGGGCAGCGGGCTGAGGGCTTCTACGTCGACTTGGGCGCCGTCTTCGACTTCGGCGATCTGCGCCCGTTCGCCGGCGACCACGCGGGCGGTTCTGCCGCCGGCCTCATGAACGGCATGCCCGGTGTGAACTCGACAGCGGACGTCAACGTGCACACACTGGCGCTCCAGATTCCCGCCACACAGCTCACTCGTGCCACACCGAGGAACGCGGGCGACCCTGCCGCCGTCATCGGCGTGTGGACGACGGCCAGCCGTCAGCGCGTCCGGGTGTGGGGCAACTGGTTCAATGGAGGCGACCTGTGGAGTGGCCCGTGGACCCAGGTGTCGCGGCTCGGCAACCCACTGGTCAACGAGCTTCTCATCGGCATCGGCGCCAAGGACGTGTGGAACACCCAGCCGCCGACGGCGGACGGTACGGAGTTCTTCCAGTACTTCGCCGAGCCGTTGCTGCCGCAGTTGCTGCCGAGCCTGTACCCGAACGTGTTCCCCAATCTCGCCAAGTACAACAGCGGCTCGCCGAACACGCGGCCCGACATCGAGGCGATCTTCCTCACTGGGATCCCGGCCGGCGTCATCACCCAGGCCCCGACCTTCACCAACTACAACGGGACCGGCGTCAAGGCGGAGATGTTGCGGCTCAACACAGCGATCCCGCCCTCGTCGAGCCCGAACAGCTTGGGACTGTTGGGTCTCGACGTGGCCGGTTGGCCCAACGGCCGGAGGGTGTTCGACGACGTCGCCACCATTGCGCTGCGCGCGGTCGCCGGGGCGACGTTGGGCTACGTGACCTCCTTCTCGGCCGACGCGGCGGCGGGCCTGGTCGACTTCGGGCTCACGACCGGGGGGACTGGGACCGACCTCTCCGCCAAAGGCACAGAGAACTACCTCCCCTCGTTCCCGTACTTGGGCACGCCTTACAGCGGCTACGCGAACCCGTCGGTCACGCCAGTGTCGTCGGCCGCACCGTAAGGTCATGGACCACTACCACCTCTCCGGGCCCAGTGAAGAAGGGTCAGTCGTGCTCGACCTCGGCGGAGATGTCGGCGCAGCCATCGTGCACACACCGCCGGCGCTCGCCGAGTCCGAGATCGAGATCCGCCGGCGCGGCGCCCCGTGGGACGGGACGCACGTTGCCGTTCGGCCCCGACACGTCCGAGACGGCGTTCTCTACGCCGCACTGTTTCCAGGCCTTGGGCGGGGGAGCTACGAGGTGCGTGTGCGCGGGGACGTCAACAGCCCCGTCACGGTCGTCGATGTGGAGGGTGCGCACGTGAGCCAGGCTCGGCTCGATCCGGGGTAGTCGAGCTGGGAGGAGTCGGCTCTCGGCGCGCAGTACCCTTCAGGGCGGAGACACTGGAGGCGAAACCATGCCCGCGGAGTTGTTCCAGCGCTATCGCGTCGTTGACGTCGACACCCACCTGACCGAGCCGCCCGATTTGTGGACCTCACGGGTGTCGTCGAAGTGGGGGAAGGCCGTACCACACGTCGAGACCGTGCGCGGTGCCGACTACTGGATGGCCGCCGACACCTTCCTCAACACACCCGGCAACACGGCAATCGCGGGCTGGGACGGGTACGTGCCCGACGGCCCCAAAACCTACGACGAGATCCCGCCGTCGGCTTACGACGCCCGCGCTCGCCTCGGGCACATGGACGACGAGGGCATCTACGCGCAGGTGTTGTACCCGAACGTTGCTGGATTCGGATCGGCGTACTTCTTGAAGCTCGGTGAACGCGATCTGGTCACGGCGTGCGTGCGCGCCTACAACGACTTCCTCGTCGAGTGGGCCTCGGCCGACTCGTCGCGGCTGATTCCCGTGATGTCCACGCCCTTTTGGGACCTTGACTTCGCGGTCGCGGAGCTCGAGCGTTGCGTCGAGAAGGGCCACAAGGGTGTGAATTTCTGTAACCACCCCGATTCGCACGGCGAGCCGCCACTCTCGGACCCGCACTGGGACCGCCTCTGGGCCGCCGCGCAGGACGCGGAGGTCCCGATCACCTTCCACATCGGTGGCGGCGACATCACTGCGGCGTTCTCCAAGGATCCGCATCTCAGTTTTCAGGCGAAGTTCCCGAAGGTCTCGTCGCTCATGATCATGGACAACATCGAGACGCTCGCGGATCTCGTCTTCGGCGGCGTGTGTCATCGCTTCCCGGAGCTCCGCTTCGTCTCGGTGGAGTCGGGTGTCGGCTGGCTACCCGGCGTGCTCGAGACATTTGACTGGCAGTGGGGCAATAGCGGGATCCGTCAGGAGCATCCCGAGTATGACCTGCTGCCGTCGGAGTACTTCCGTCGTCAGATCTACGGCTGCTTCTGGTTCGAGGAAGAAGCCGCGCGTTTCGCCATCGAGCGCTTCCCGGACAACATGCTCTTCGAGACCGACTTCCCGCACCCAACGTGCCAGCATCCCGGCCCAGCCAGCATCGGAACGCACCCCGGGGAGTACGCGACGAAGGCCCTCGACGGTCTGGCGGATGACGTCGTCGCCAGGGTCCTGCACGACAACGCTGCGAAGCTCTACAGCCTGGTCTGAGGACTGTCAGTCGCTGGTTATCATCAGCGTTGTTCTGCGACGTCGAGGAGAAGGTCGTCGAGTTGGCGCCCGAGCGCCCACCCGACATACACGGCGAAGTGGACCACGAGCTCCCGGAGGTCCTCGAGGCTGAGCTCGCCGTTGCGCAGGGCCGCATCAAGGTGGGCCCTCGTCTCCGATGCAACGCCGACGGCAGCGCAACAACAGATGCTGATGATCCTCCGGTCCCGTAGGGACAGGTGTTCGTCCCTCGTCCAGATCTCCCCGTAGAGGTAGTCGAGATAGGCGTTTCGACGGAAAGGCGTCGTGGGCGGGGGTGGCGGTTGGCCATGCAGCGCACCGTATGCGGCGTCGCCTCGGGCGTGGCGCTCCTCGACGCCCACCGGATCCGTCCACGGCATGAAGTTGATCGACAGCGACTCCTCCCCTCGCTGCTCTGCGAGCTTGGCCATCGCCATCGCACCATGCATGCTGAGGACGGACGCCTTCGGCCAGCCCAGCTGCGTTGCGAAGAGTAGGACGAACTCATCGAATTCTTCGAGGTTGATGTCACCACTATTGAGCGCGGCCCAGACGTGGGTCTCGATCGGGTAGCTCGAGTCGGTGGACCCCAGGCACGACAAGGTGATCCAGCGACGGTCACGGGCAGTCAGGACCCCTCGACGCCACATTTCCCCGAAGACGAAGCCAAGGACGCCCACGTCGATGTAGGCCGAGGTGGGATCGGGGCTGGGTGTCGTCATGATGTGTTCGAACTCGGCCCGCGCAGCAGCTTGGCGCTCGTCTCGATCTGCCCACATGCTCATTTGGTCCTTTCCCGACGGTCAGCCGACGCATTGGCCGTTCCTTGTCGGCTCGCTCCGTACCCCGGCATCGTCGTCTTGAGCGCGCCCACCAGACCCCCGTCGACCCTGAGGTCACAGCCGCTCACGAACCTGGCTCGCGGGCCGGCCAGGAACTCGATCACGTCCGCGATGTCCGCGGGACGGCCCGGGAGCTCGGCTGATCCGTCGTCGTGGGGGGCGTCGATCGGCGTCCACCCGATGAGGCCTCGCTTACCGGGATTGTCCTTCAGCTCGAGCTGACCCATGGGCGTATCGATGAGTCCCGGGGAAAGCGAAACGATCCGAGCTCCCCGCGCGCCCCACACGGGGGCAGTCCGCTCACACAGTCGGACCACCCCGCGTTTCGCCAATGCATATGCCGTTCCCGAGTCGAGCGGCGACCCCAATGCCTGCTCCAAACTCGAGAAGAGGTCCGGCGCCAGCGGTTCGTCGAGAACGGCTGTCACCGCGGGTGAGGCGGGGATTAGGTGCGCAGCAATCGAGGCGACGCAGATCACGACGGAGCCGGCCTGCGCTGTCCCTTCGAGACCTTCGAGGAGGGCTGCCGTCCCCACGAGGTCGACCTGGAGGATCCGCTCAGCGTCGTCCATCATCGGGGACACTCCGGCGAGGTGAAGCAGTCTGTCGAAGCCCCCGAACGCCCGCGTCTGACGCACGAGCGCGTCGATCGACGCCCGGGAACCGAGGTCTGCCACCGCCAACGTCGCCTCGGGGACGAGGCTCCGAACTCCCTGGAGCGCTTGGTCGTCGACGTCAACGAGGAGGAGCCGGCTCGCGCGGAACCTCTCCACGCACGCGCGGCCCATTCCGCCACCGGCGCCCGTGATGACAGTGACGCTCACGGTTCATCGTCCATGTCGATGGTCACCAGCCCTGTCCTGTCCGCATGGCCTGCCTGAGAGGGGCGTCTGTACTTTAAGTCACTTGACTTGCGGCTGTAAAGGATGGTCTCATGAGCGAGGTGGTCAGATGATGTCGACGGCGACACTCGCTCTTTCGACCAAAGAGCAGATCGTCTTGGCGGCCGAGCGGCTTTTCGCCGAACGCGGTTACGAGGGCGTCTCGCTCCGCGAGATCGGCGCTGCCGCGGGGAGCGGCAACAACTCGGCCGTCCAATACCACTTCGGTTCGAAGGAGCAGCTCGTCGTTGCGATCTTCGAGAACCGGCTCGCCTACATCGATGACCGCCGCTCCATCCTGATCGCGCAACTCGAACCGCGTGACGTCCGCTCTTGGGTCGAGTGCTACATCCTTCCCTTGCTCGAACAGGGCGAGATCGACGGGAGCCACTACATGAGCTTCATCGCCGCCGTCGAGCAGCAGGTCGGCATCTTCGAACACCTCCCCGAACGCTTCCGGGCGAGGACCCAGAGCTTTCGCGACGAGGTGGGAGTCTTGATGAGCGAGGTTCCCGAGCCGCTGCGTTCGCATCGGATCCTGCAGGTTGTGCGCTTCAGCGTCTATGCCGCCAGTGCTCGGGAGCGAGCCAAGGCACAGAGCCTCGAGGTGCTCCCGTTCGGGGTGCATGTCGCCGACCTGCTCGATGGATTGGCCGGATTCCTGCAGGCGCCGGTCTCGAGCGTCGCCCTCGCATCCGTCGGAAAGGATCGAACGGGGGCCCCTGGTCCACAGCTCATCCTGTGATGGTGCGCTCTGGTCTTTTCAGCGTGGGCTTCATCGGGCTTGGGAGCCAGGGGGCGCCGATGGCGCGTCGGATCGTCGAGGGCGGATTCCCGCTGACACTGTGGGCAAGGCGCCAAGAGAGCCTGGAGCCCTTCGCTGACACCGCGGCGAACAACGCGCCGACACCCGCGGCCCTGGCCGCAGCTTCGTCGATCGTGTGCCTGTGTGTGACGGGGGACGAGGACGTGACGGAGGTCGCGCTGGGGACCGACGGAGTGCTGGCCGGCATGGCATCTGGCGGGACCCTGGTCGTTCACTCGACCGTGCACCCCGAGACGTGCGTCCGTCTTCGTGGGCTGGCCGCAGAGAAGGGCGTGAGCGTTCTGGACGCGCCCGTAAGCGGTGGTGGTCACGCCGCGGAACAGGGAACCTTGCTCGTGATGGTCGGAGGCGAAGCCGCTGTCTTGGAGCACGTACGCCCGGTGCTGGCGACTTTCGGCGAGCCGATACTCCACCTCGGGGAAGTCGGTGCGGGACAGACGGCGAAGCTGGTGAACAACTTGGTCTTCACGGCACAGATCGCGCTCTCTCTCGAGACGTTCGCCTTCGTGGACGAGCTCGGCCTCGACGGAGCGGCCATGGCTCAGGTCTTCGAGCGTGGGAGCGGTGCGAGCCGGGCAGCAACGATCCTTTCCGCCTCGGGCTTCGACATCAGTGCTCTCGGCCGGGTCGCGGGGCCCCTGCTTCGAAAGGACGTGAACCTGATCGCTGACGTTGCACGACGGCAGCACGTCGTGCCGCCGGACTCCGTGGTGGAACTGGCCGAGCAGGGCCTGCTCGCCCTGGGGGCGACGAAGGGAGAAACTCAATGAGCGTCGATACGCGCACACGACCCATCAACGGAACGGGGCCTGCCGACCCCGCGTCGTTCTTCGAAGGAGAGTGGTGCGAGGCGGTCGCCCACCACGGCATTCGCGCCGCCGAGGACGCGGCACGGCTCGGCCTCTCTCCGATCACCGTGCAGGTGGACGATGCGCCGTGGACACTCCAGCCCGGCACCGAGGGCATCGACGTCGTCCCGGGTACCGCCGGCGCCACCCGACGCGTCGCGCTCGACGCAACAGCCTTCGCGGATCTCTTCTGCGGGCGGCGGACGGCGCTCGGTCTTGTCGTCGGCGGGCGAGTCGAAGGCGACCCCGCCTCGAACGACGCGTTCTGCGCGTGGGATCCGGTGCTCCGCTCATTGCTCGACGGGAGGGCCGTCTATCAACCAGGCGACGTCTCGCTCGAGACGGTCGACGGGTCGCTGCTCGATCTCGACCAGCGGTTCCGTCTCGGCCAGAGGCGCACAGAAGCCGCCCACTTTCTCGCGGAAGCGGGCTTCCTCTTGTTGCAAGACGTGTTCACGGAGGCAGAGATGGACGCGGTCGATGCCGACCTGAGGTCCGCGGTCGCCACTGCCCGACCCGACGACGGCACGTCGTGGTGGGCGAAGACCGCCAACGGGGATGCGTACCCCTGCCGGATTCTCGACCTTGCGCAGAAGTCGCCCGCTCTCCGCGCGCTGATCGCCGACGAGCGCTACACCTCAATCGGCGACCTGCTCGGCGACGGCCATCGGCCGGGTGATCCCTTTGGCGAACACTTCGCCGACGTGACCGCCGAAGGGCTCTTGAAGCGTGTCGATTCTGTCGAGGGGCTGGTCTGTCTTCCGTGGCACAAGGACTGCGACCGCGGCGGGCACTCCATGTTCTGTTCGGGCCTCACGGTCGGGGTCTGCCTGACGCCCATCGACGAAGACCACGGCGGTCTCGACGTCATGGCAGGATCACACCGGGCCAACATCGCCCGGGCACAGATCGACCAGCTCGACCTGCCGGCGGTGACTTTGCGCGCCGGGCGCGGCGACGTCTCGGTGCACATGTCCTGCACGCTCCACCGCTCGACACATCCGACGAACCGGGAGCGACGCGTCGCCTATACCGGGTTCGCATTGCCGCCTCGGGCCGGCGATGGACACGCCGAGGAGACACAAGCGGGGCTCCGGCGAGATCGAGCCGCCATCGGTTCCTCGAGCGGACGTCAGCTCTTTGCGGCTGAGGGCGACACGTGAGCGTGGAGCGTTGCGACGCCTACGGCGTCACGTACACGTCGTAGGTCGCCCCGCCCACAACAGAGACGGGCAGAGACGTGGCGCCCGGATGCACCGTGATCGCCTTCTCGGAACGATGACCCGAAGGGGCCTTGGTCGTCACGACCGTCACGACTGCGCCGGTCCGCGGAACCGGCACCGTCAGGGTGCCCGTGGTCCGACCCGGCGCGGTCACCTGGAGGGCGAAGCGGCCCGACGAGGGGCGCTGGGCCCAGCGAACCGCAATCGTGCCGTGGGGCGTCGGGACGTTGCCCTCGGCCCAAGAGAGCGAGCCCGGATGCGGATCGACCGACCAGACGTCGAAGCCCGCCGTGGTCGGCTGGACGCCGAGGACGTAGGAGGACAGGTCGGCTGTGGCCCCCGAGGACCAGCCGTGCGCCAGGCTCGTCTCGTCGCCGAAACCGGGAGCACCGTCTGCCCCGACCAGTTCCCAATCGGCGCCGGTGTAGTCCGGCCCAGGCGCGTCCATGTATCCCCAGAGTCTCTGGATCAAGGAGAGGGCGGAGGCGGTGCGACCACTGGTGAAGAGGGCGCGCACCTCGTCGTTGGTGACGAACGGGCTGACTCCGTTTTGCAGCCCGGCATTGGCGGTGAACGCCATCGGGCCGTAGGGCGTCGACGGCAGCGTCTTGGCCAGCGCGGCGAGAATGGCCGCGTCCTGCCCGGTCGGAGCGACGCCGAAGAGCACCGCGAGGGAGTTGCCGTCCTGGGCCGCGGCGGCCGGCTGCTGGTCGGACAATTCGTAGAGCCCGGTGGAGGGATCGAAGAGGTACCGGTTGATCGCGGTCCGGAGACTTGCCGCCTTCTGCCGGTAGGAAGAAGCCACGTCGGTTTGCCCTAGGGCATCGGCCATCAGGGCGGCGTCGGTCAGGGTCTCGAAGTAGATGTCGTTGTAGTAGGTGACCGCCCCGGCATGGCCCCCGTTGTAGTAGTCCCAGTCCTGCCCATCGTCCGAGTTCGTGACGAGCAGTCCGCGCCCGTCGACCAGCGACGCGTTGTAGGCCAGCTCACGGGTGATCACCGGCCATTCGGCCCGGACGAAGGCGAGGTCACCGGTGTAGAGGTAGTAGGTGGCGATGTTGTCGATCTCGTCCATGGAGTACGAGGTCGAGTAGGTCGATCCGCTCTGGGGGAACGTGGCCAACGGAGCCGTCGGGTTGACGTTCGTGCCCGTCTCGCCGTCGGCAACCTGGTAGCTGCCGAGGAGCTGCAGCGAGCCCCGCACGTATTCGTCGGCTCCGGTCGTGTAGACCACGTTCGGGGTCTCCACACCGAGGTCACCACTCCAGACCACCCGGTCGCGCTTGGCCCCGTCCATGATCACGGGCAGGGGATCGGAGGTCACGATTCCCGAGCCGCTGAAGTCGCTCAGGGCCGAGGGGTCCGACAGGCTGTTGGCATAGAGGGTCGCTCCCGTCGCGCTGGTGACGTCGAGGTCCCGGAAAACGGCAGAGGATCCCAGTTCGGCGAACCCGACAGAACCCGCTCCGTAGACGGAAGTCCCGTTCGGCAGCGCATCGGTGTCGAAGGAAGCAACCTGGCGGCCGTCGATGGAGGTCGTGATGGTGTTGCCCGAGACATGGGTCGTGACGTGGTGCCAGGCCGCGGCATCGAACGACTTGGGGAGGACCACCTGGCCGATGGTGGCGAACTCGGTGGGACCGAGCGCGATCTCAATCAGTGAATTCGACGTGCCGGTCCCCGAGGCGGCGTGGTGCAGGACGAGCAGGTAGCCCGACGACGTCGACGACGCCCGCACCAACCAGCCGGCCTGGTTGTCCACAACGCGGGTGTCGAACGACATGGTGTAGTCGGTCCAGCCGACGCCTTGACGCAGGATGCCGACGGTCCCCATTACGGCGTGGAGCGCCCCCGCCTCAATCGTCCAGGCCGAGGGCGCCGCACCGGGCGGCAGTTCGTCGAGTTGGGTCGTGTAGGCGCCGTCGTACCAGATGCGATCGAGCTCAGGTGAGCTCGAGTCGAACCAGCCGCGGTAGTCATTCGCCGTGGCCCGCACGGCAGTGAATCGGATCCCGATCGACGTCAGGGTCACCCGGCCCGGGGAGGTGAGACTGATCCGCTCGTAGCGCTCGCCGCCCTGGATGGTCCCTGTCGTGAGCGTGCCGGAAGTGTCCACGATCAGGTCGTCGAACCTGTTGGGATCGCCGGTCGGGCTGTTCGGCGGCGTCTGGTCGCCTTGGGGTCCGAGATATTGCAGCCCCTCGCTGTAGGCGGAGTGCAACAGCGGGGTGCCGGATTCCGACTGCACGACGAAGTACGGGATGCCACCGACGTCCTGGCCGTAGTCCACGACGATCACGGGAGACCGTCCCCCAGGCGGCATCGTCAGGGTGGCGTGGCCGCTACCCGATCCGACCAGCGTCGCGGCCGCATTGACGGAGCCCGATGTGCTGACGATGCGCACCGGGTGGACATCGGGTGTCGTCGGCGCCATGACGAAGCGCTGCCAGTCGGGATGGGCGGGCCACTGCGGAGCTTGCGAGACGACGGTCGCCGACCCGGCCGCCTGCACGCCCGAGGCGACGGCGCTGAGCATGGCGACGAGCACCAACGAGCAGGCACGGACGCGGTGACGGGCGTGTGCTCGCGGCATGTGGGTGTCCCCCCGACTCCCGGCTGATGTGTGTGAACAGGTGGTTTGGCGCTGTCACGGTAGACGACGGCGCACACTCGCGCCCGTCGGCAACCCCCAATGCAGTGTCGGACCTTCGAGGTTAGAGTCTCGCCGGGATGCTCACGGTCACCTTTGCGGACCTGTGGTTCCGGGCGAGGCAATTCCTCATCGCTGTGGTCGGCGTGGGACTCGTGCTCGGGCTTGCGCTGGCGCTGAGTGGTCTGGCCGATGGTTTTCACGCTGAGGTGGCGGAGAGCATCGACGCCGTCGGCGCCACTTCGTGGGTGATGTCGGGAGCGGCCCAGGGTCGCGTCACGGCCTTTGCGGCCTTCCCCGCCTCCGACCAGCGACTCGTGGCCGACGAGCGGGGCGTGCGCAGGGCCTCCGCCGTTCTGTTCGCCCCGTCACAGGTGGCACGGGTGTCAGGGTCGGACCAGCCGCTCAGTGTCAACCTCTTCGGGGTTCAGCGCCACGGATTGGGCGATCCCCAGGTGGTGTCGGGCCACTCGCTCGCCGGTCTCGACCAGGTGGTGGTCGACTCCAAGGTGGCACCCCTCGGCAGCGTGCTCACCCTCGGCGGGCGTCGCTATGACGTGGTCGGGACCGTCGACGACCGCACCATGACCGGTGGAGTCCCCCTGGTGTACATGACGCTCTCCGCGGTGCAGCAAGCGGTAGTCGGCGGTCGGCCGCTGATCACGGGTGTTGCGACGACCGGGACTCCGGCCGTCGTGCCCGCGGGACTGGTGGTCCTCTCGCCGCCGACGGTCATCACCGACACCGTGGGTCAATTCGAAGACCGGCGTGCAGTCAATAGACAACACGCGCTGGCTGATGTGGTTCATTGCGGCCGCCATCGTGGCTTCGATGCTCTATGTCGCCGCGTTGGAGCGAAAGCGCGACTTCGCGGTGCTCAAGGCGCTCGGAGCTTCCTCGCGAACGCTGTTTCTGAGCCTCGTCCTCGAAGCCGTGGTGGTCACTCTGCTGGCGGCGGTTCTGGCGGAGATCTTGGCGAGCCTCCTGACCCGGACCTTCGCGCAGCCAGTCGACATCACGCTCGACGCTCGCCTCGTACTCCCACTGATTGCGGTTGTGGTCGGCGTCGTCGCCAGTGTCGGCGCCTTGCGTCGGGTCACCGGCGCTGACCCGGCGACGGCCTTCGGATGAACGATCACCTCGTCGTCAAGGACCTCACGGTCGCCTTCGACTCGGGCGGCTACCTGATCAAGCCCCTCGATCGACTGTGTTTCACGGCAGGCGACGGTGAACTCGTCGTCCTGCTCGGGCCATCAGGGTGCGGCAAGACCACGCTGCTCGCCTGCCTCGCCGGCTTGCTCACCCCCACCTCGGGCCGAGTTGCGTTCGGTTCTGTGGTGGTGAGCGAGCTGCGCGGGTCTGACCTGTCGGCGTACCGGCGCCAAACGGTCGGAGTCGTGTTCCAGGCCTTCAACCTGATCGCCAGCCTGACCGCCCGGGGCAACGTGCTCGTGCCCATGCAGCTGGCTGGAGTCCCGCGCGCAAAGGCGAAACGGCGGGCTGCAGAGCTCCTGGATCGCGTCGGACTCGCCGAGCGCGCCCACCATCGTCCAGCCCAGCTCTCAGGTGGTCAACAGCAGCGGGTCGCGATCGCCCGCGCGCTGGTGCACGATCCGCCGCTCATCCTGGCTGACGAACCTACGGCCCACCTCGACCACATTCAGGTCGAGGGCATACTGCGACTCATGCGCGAACTGGCGAGTGGTGGTCGGATCGTGGTCGTCTCCACGCACGACGATCGAGTCAGCCAGCTCGCTGACCGGGTCATCGAGCTGGCGCCGAATTTCTCGGACGCCGATCGCCCGCCCGAAGAGATCCACCTGTCCGAGGGTGAGGTGCTGTTCCGGCAGGGCGAGAGAAGCGAGCTGATCTATCACGTCGAGTCGGGCCTGCTCGAGGTCTACCGCGAGCTTGCCAATGGGGGTCAAGAGGTTTTGGCGCGAACGGAGGCAGGCAACTATGTCGGCGAACTGGGGCCGATCCTCAACTTGCCGCGCAGCGCGTCGGTGCGCGCGTGTAAGGACTCGGTGGTCATTGGCTACACGGTTCGGGCCTTTCGCAAGGACCATCCCCACCACGTCGTCGAACAGGTCGTCACCTCGTGACTGAGACAAGACAGGCTTGCGCGCCCTGCGAGGCGGAATCTTTTGGAGGCCAGTGAAGAATTCTGAGCGAGGCGCAACCACGTACGAAAGCAGTGCAGAACACACTGTGCGCGCGGCGGTCCTTCGCCGTCGCCGAGCACAGCGGTGACAGAAGGACGTCGATGCAGCACGCGTGACCCGGCCGTCGAAATCGACCTTTCACGACCACAGGAGCATCGGGTGGGGCTCCTGTGGTGGTCCGGCGTGGCATCGATCCGCGGACTTCCCGTCATCGGTGTGATCGCGTACCTCATAGCGAAGCCGTCTGCCGCGGATCTAACAGTCGCGACGTAGCGCCCCGGAAAGCGAGCTGAACCACGCGACGAAGCGCCGCAGGGTAGCGACGTTCCGGGCCCACCTCAGAGTCGGCCGTACAAACGGGGACGGTGTTCGTGGGCATGTTTCGTCTCCATGACGGGCGGACTCTTGTCGGATGTCGTTTGGAACCAACCGACATAGCGGTTCACCAGCGGTGACGCCGACACTCCATGAACGAGAACCGACAGGCCGACCGTCAGGTACGTCACTGTGGCAATTTCAACAGAGTGCGGGAGATGGGCGTCTTCGACGATCACCGCGAACACGATCGACGCCAGTCCACGCGGGCCGAACCAACCCATGAAGGCAACGGTTGGCAGCCGGGCATGGGTGCCGTAGAGGGCGATGGCCACTGGCACCATCCGAACGACGGTCAGGCTGAGCACCGCATAGAGGACGATGTGCCAGCTCAAGTGCTTGAACTCCGGACCGAAGAGAACCGCTCCGAAGACGAGGAACGTGACGCTGTCGAGCGTGGCCGCCGTCTCCTCGGTGAAGAGCATGGCTTGGGCCACCTCATCTCGAGCAAGCAGACCAAAGAGAGCACCCGCCACGAAGGCGGCGATGAACCCGGACCCGCCGAGCGCGTTGGCCGCCCCGTAGGCGGCAATGGTCGTGGCCAGGGGAACGATCTGCTGCCAGGTCTTGTCGATCAGATTTCGCCGACCGGCGAGAACGACGATTCCGGCGGAAAGCAGGGCAGCGCCGGCACCACAGAGGACGCCGTAACCGATCTCTTCAGCCACCACGGTGAGCGGATGGGCCCCAGCGCCAGCGGCGGTAGCGAGAAGGATGAGCAGCAACGGCACGCAGATCCCGTCGTTGAGGCCGCTCTCGACGTTCAGCGATTGCCGCACGACTTGGGGAAGCCGGTCATCGGTGACGACGGCGCTCCCGAGTCCGGCGTCGGTTGGGGCCAGGACCACCGCGAGGATCAGGGCATCATTGAGAGAGAACGACTTGAAGAGCGCGAACGCCGTGAGCCCGCCGGCGACGATTGTCAAGATCAGGCCAACGCCGAGCAAACGGACTGGGATCGCTGCCTCACTCTTCAGTGCATGCAGGTTTATGCGAGACGAATCAGAGAACAACACCACGGCAAGGGTTGCCTCGGCGAGCGTCCGAACGAGCGAGCTGGTCGGTCGGGCTGCGATTTCGTCGAACACGAGAGGGCCAACGAGAACGCCGATGGCGACGACCAGAATCGCTGGGGTGAGCGGGGTCCCCGACAGGTACCGCGACACGGATGCGACGAGCAGCAGCGACACTCCAACGATGGCGATACCTGCTCCCGTCGTCAAAGAACGCCTTTTCGCCTTCCGACGAAACGCATAATTCCTGAGCATGCCATGAGTGGCTGGGGAAGCGGATGATCATCTCGTGGACCCACGCAGGGAGAGAACCCTCAAGAACCATCGCAGGGAATGATTGGTGGAAACCCTCGGGATCTTCAACCACTGCCACGTGAAGCTCCCTTGACAGAACGCAGTCGGTCACCTTCTGCTCAACCGCTATCTGACACCGTCGCCCCCTGTCGCGATCTCGCTCATTTCTGGTGGTACCTCGCGTCTCACGATGATGTGCACGTCGAATCCGGCGGCGACGGCCATCCGCTGGACTCTCTGGGCAGTCGATCGACCGCGTAACATTTTCCACCATCGGCTGCGCTGACCGGAACCGAGCACGACCTGGGTAATGCGCGCGCCGCGCGCGAATTCTATGATCGTCTGAGCAACGTCGTCTCCTCGCAACTCGACCCAGCGCCCCCCGACCTCAGTGGCCACAAGACGCAAGGCCTCGAGGGAGTCATCGTCGGAGCGGGCTGCGCCATTGCCGCTTGCGACATGGACAACATGGAGCTCGGCCTGGAATCTGGCGGCGATTCGCGCAGCGCGACGCAACACCGCTTCGGTACCAGGCGCGCCCGCCACCGCCACCATGATGCGCTCGCTTGGTTGCCACGCTGCTCCGCCCTGCTGACGGCTCAGGAATTCGAGCAGCTCCTCTTCCGGCTCGTCGGCGAGGAACCGGAAAGCGAGCTCACGAAGCGCGATGAGGTTCTCGGATCGGAAGAAGTGGTTGAGAGCCTGTGGAACCATCTCAGGTGCGTAGATTTTACCGTCGAGCAATCGTCGACGGAGCTCCTCGGGAGAGGAGTCGACCAGCTCTATCTGGTCGGCTCTGCGCACCACCGAATCCGGCACGCGTTCGTGCACCGGCGCTCCCGTCAAGTGTTCAACTGCATCCGCAATGCTCTCGAGGTGCTGAATGTTGACTGTCGTAATGACGTTGATCCCCGCCTCAAGAAGTTCGAGCACCTCCTGCCAGCGCTTCTTGTATTTCCCCGTGCCGGGCACGATCGTGTGCGCGAGCTCATCAACAAGGGCGAGCCCTGGCTTTCGCAAGAAAACTGCGTCGAGATCCATCTCCTGAAGGCGCATGCCTCGATAGGCAACCTCGCGGTACGGGACGATCTCAAGCCCATCGAGCAGCGCTTCAGTGGGTGGCCGGCCGTGACACTCGGCATAGCCGACCACGACGTCGATTCCGTCCTCGCGCCGCCGCTGGCCCTCGCTTAACATCGCGAAGGTCTTCCCAACGCCGGGCGCAGCGCCGAGGTAGACGCGGAAGCGACCTGCGGTCTCCATCACCTCGGTGACGTCCGATTCCGTCGAAGCGGCCTCGCTCACCGCTTCATCGATTCCGAGCGATGTTGGCGCGGGTGCCTGCTCGTGCATCGTGGATTCCTCGTTCACACGGACGCGGCCGTCAAAGTCGGGTGGCAATGGTTTCGGGGCGGCTCTTTCCATACCCCTCTTCTTATCCGGGATCGCCCGATCGTGGCTCTGTTCCTGAGATGTCACGCGAGCTCCCCGACCGTTTCAGGCGTTGACCTGTGCGTAGGTCCTGGGGTCGGCATAGCGTGTCGTCAGTTTCGAGGTCGGACATGGCAGTAATCGACATGAAGCGTGGTGCTCGCTCGCCTCTGAGAGCAATGTTCCGCCACATCGATTGTCTCATCTGCGTGTTGAAGCCGAGATCTGGGATTCCGGCGTATGGAGCGCAGATCGACGGATCTGATGAATGGCAGGTGTCCTAAGCGCGCGTCGTCGCCAACCATGCCGAGGGTGTGGAGTCCGAACGCTGCCGGGTTAGGGTCGGCTTCTCGTCGGGTCTGGACTGCCCCAACAGGCCGGTTGCAGCAGGCCGCCCAGGGTGGGTGCCCCCGGATGGCTGGGCGGAGGATCACGCAAGTTCCTGACCTGCTTGCAAAGTTCACCCCGCGGCGCGACCCCGGCCCATGGCACGAGTCGGCCAGGGCCTGTTTCGCCCACCGCACCTCTCGTGACAACCACGAGCTCGACAATGGAGCCGCCCGCCCATCATCAAGCGTGTCAGCCGACAGACAGCCGGCGGCGAGGGGCCGTGACCGCGGATTCGCCCCAGACTGTGTCCCGGTATCACCACGTCTCATGGGTGGTTCACAACCTATTGATACAGAAAGGCCTCTGCTTCACGTTCTATTGATAGGGCGTGTTGTTGAGTTACAGCCCATGGCTGACTTTCTCGCAGTGCTTGGAGTCGTGGCGTTCGTCGCGGCGTTCCTGGGCCTCATCTGGTGCCTGGAGCGGGTATGACCTGGGTCCAGGGCCTGTTGCTCGGCATCTCCATCGTGGTGTTCATCTACCTGGGGATCGCCATGTTCAAGCCAGAGTGGTTCTGATCCGACATGGGCTTCTTCTGGACCGTCGTCGTTCTGATCATCGCCCTGGGGATTACCTGGCGATACCTGGGCTCGTACATGGCTGCCGTCTTCGATGGCCGCGTCCACTATCTCGCCTGGGCGGAGCGGCCCTTCTACCGTCTGTTGGGCACCAGCCCCGACAAAGAGCAGTCATGGCAGCGCTACGCCGGCTCGACGGTCGTCTTCTCCGGCGTGTTCGTCGCGTTCGGGTATCTGCTCCTGAGGATCCAAGGCTCGCTGCCCCTCAATCCGCAGCACTTCGGTGCGGTGCCGCAAGCGCTCAGCTTCAACACGATCGTGTCGTTCATGACCAACACCAACTGGCAGAACTACGCCGGCGAGACGACCATGTCGTACTTCTCCCAGATCGGCGTGCTCACTGTGCAGCAGTTCGTCAGCGCCGCCGTCGGGATCGCCGTGGCCATCGCGGTGACCCGGGGATTCTCTCGGCGAAACTCTCCGACCATCGGTAATTTCTGGGTCGACATCACCCGCTGCATGCTCTACATCCTGCTCCCGATCGTGTTCGTGACGGGAATCATCATTGTGGGAGAGGGCGCGGTGCAGACCCTCGCCGGCCCAGTGACGATCCACGACGCACTCAACGGCGTCACCCAGACCATTCCCCGCGGCCCGGCCGGCTTCATGGGTACGATCATGCAGATCGGGACCAACGGCGGCGGATTCTTCAACGTCGACCTGGCTCACCCGTTCGAGAACCCGACCGGGATCACCAACTTCATCTACATCTGGCTCACCCTGTCCATCCCGTTCGCGCTGACGTACACCTTCGGCAAGATGGTGGGCAGCATCCGCCACGGGGTTGCCCTGCTGATCGCCATGGTGCTGATCTTCGGCACCTGGGTGGGCTTCACCGCCTACGCGGAGCACCAGAACAACCCGGCCGTCGTAACCGCCGGTGTGCACTCCACGGTCGGCAACACCGAGGGCAAGGAAGTCCGCTTCGGTGTTCCAACGAGCGCGCTTTTCAACGTATCGATGACACAGACATCCGACGGTGCCGTCGACAGTGCGACGGACTCGTACAACCCGATCGGCGGTTTCGGTCCGCTCAGCGGCATGATGCTGGGTGAGGTGACCCCTGGCGGGACGGGGAGCGGGTTGTACACGATCCTCATCTACGCCGTCATCGCGGTCTTCCTCGGCGGCCTCATGATCGGGCGAACGCCCGAGTACTTGGGCAAGAAGATCCAGTCCCGGGAGGTGAAACTCGCCGGGCTGGCGGCACTGGTGATGCCGATCATCGTGCTTGTCCTGACGGCCATTGCGGTGTCCATCCATGCCGGTCGGGCCGGCCCACTCAATGCCGGCCCGCACGGCTTCTCCGAGATCCTGTATGCCCTCACGTCACAGGGCAACAACAACGGCTCGGCCATGGCCGGCCTCACCGGCAACACGACGTTCTACAACGTCGTCGGCAGCATCGACATGCTCATCGGAAGGTTCGGCGTGATGATCCCGGCCCTCGCTCTCGGAGGTGGCTTGGCCGCCAAGGGCATAGTGCCCACGTCTCTCGGGACCTTCCGCACCAACAACGGCATGTTCGTCGGCCTAGTCATCGGCGTCATCCTCATCATCGGTGGCCTCACGTTCTTCCCCGCCGTCTCACTCGGCCCCATCGTTGAGCAGCTCAGCCACGGAAAGTTCTTCTGATGACCACAGTGACCACACAACCGCAAGCCCAGCCCGGCGATCTGCCGCACGGCGTGAGCGGATCTCGGAGCCTCTTCGATCGCCAGATCATGGGCCGGGCGTTGATCGACGCCTTTAAAAAGCTCGACCCGCGTGTGCAGATCAAGAACCCGGTCATGTTCGTCGTGCTGGTGGGCACCGTCGTGACGCTCATCGAGTCGATCGCGCATCCGGGCAAGTTCGACTGGTCCATCACGATCTGGCTGTTCTTGACCGTGATGTTCGCCAACTTCGCAGAAGCGATGGCGGAAGGGCGAGGGAAGGCCCAGGCCGACACCCTGCGCCGGATGCGCGCCGAAACCGAGGCGCGCCGCCTCACTCCGGCCGGCTCGGAGGAGCGGGTACATGCCGCGGACCTGGCGAAGGGGGACCTCGTGGTGTGCGAGGCGGGTGACATCATCCCGTCGGACGGCGAGATCATCGAGGGCATCGCCTCGGTGGACGAGTCGGCCATCACCGGGGAGTCGGCACCCGTCATCCGCGAGTCCGGAGGGGATCGCTCTGCCGTCACGGGGGGCACACGTGTGCTCTCCGACCGCATCGTGGTGCGCATCACCGCCGAACGAGGTCACACCTTCCTCGACCGCATGATCACCCTGGTGGAGGGGGCCAACCGGCAGAGGACGCCGAACGAGATCGCCCTCACCATCCTCCTGGCCGTGCTGACCATCGTCTTCATCCCCGTCGTGGTGACCCTGCAGGCGTTCGGGAAGTACTCGGGCGCGACGGTGTCGGTCGTCATCCTGGTCTCGCTGCTGGTCTGCCTGATCCCGACCACGATCGGCGCACTCCTCTCGGCCATCGGCATCGCCGGCATGGACCGGCTCGTGCAGCGCAACGTGCTCGCAATGAGCGGGCGCGCCGTCGAGGCGGCGGGCGACGTGCAGACGCTGCTGCTCGACAAGACCGGGACGATCACGCTCGGGAACCGCATGGCGTCAAACTTCTTCCCGGCGCACGGACACACCGAAGAGGAGGTGGCCGACGTCGCCCAGCTCGCTTCGCTGGCCGACGAGACTCCCGAGGGTAGGTCCATCGTGGTCCTGGCCAAGGAGCGCTTCAACATTCGCGAACGGGAGCTGGGTACGCACGAGTTCGTCCCATTCTCGGCGACTACCCGGATGTCGGGACTCGACATCGATGGCCGCCAGATCCGCAAGGGTGCGGCTGATTCGGTGCGGACCTGGGTGGTCGAGCAGGGGGGCACACCGCCCGAGGGGCTCCAGGAGATCGTCGATCGCATCGCCCGGGCGGGGTCCACCCCGCTGGTCGTTGCCGACGGCCCAGCGATTCTCGGGGTGATCGAGCTCAAGGACGTGGTGAAGACCGGGATCCGGGAGAAGTTCGCCGAGATGCGTCAGATGGGGATCCGCACGGTCATGATCACCGGCGACAACCCCCTCACCGCGGCAGCCATCGCGCAAGAGGCAGGCGTCGACGACTTCTTGGCCGAGGCGACTCCCGAGGCCAAGCTCGAGCTGATCCGGAACGAGCAGGCGGGAGAGAAGCTCGTCGCCATGACCGGCGACGGCACGAACGACGCGCCAGCCCTGGCCCAGGCCGACGTGGGCGTGGCAATGAACACCGGGACGACCGCGGCCAAAGAGGCCGGCAACATGGTCGACCTCGATTCCAACCCAACCAAGCTGATCGACATCGTCGAAATCGGCAAGCAGCTGCTGATCACCCGCGGATCGCTCACGACGTTCTCCATCGCCAACGACGTGGCCAAATACTTCGCCATTATCCCAGCGCTGTTCGTGGCAACGTACCCGCAGCTCAACACGCTCAACATCATGAAGCTGCACAGCCCGGAGAGTGCGGTGCTCTCGGCCGTGATCTTCAACGCCCTCGTGATTGTGGCGCTCATCCCGCTGGCGCTGCGAGGAGTGAAGTTCAGGGCGGCGTCCGCAGAGGCGATCCTGCGCCGAAACGTCTTCATCTACGGCGTGGGCGGGATCATCGTGCCGTTCATCTTCATCAAGCTCATCGACGTCATCCTTGTCGCCCTTCACGCGTATTGATAGCGAGTCCCACATGATCACCCACCTCCGCCGCTCTGTCGTGGCTATCCTGTTCTTCACCGTCTTCTTCGGGTTCGTCTACGCCTTCGTGGGCACCGGCGTCGCCCAGCTCTTCTTCAAGAACCAGGCAGACGGGTCCATCACGGCCAACGGGTCGACGCTCATCGGGCAGAATTGGTCCCAGGCCAAGTGCCCGGGCCATCCACTCGGCAGCTGCGTGTTCCAGGGCCGCCCCGACGCCCTCGGCCCCTACGCCGGCTCGGCGAAGCCGGTCGCCGGAGGGGGGACAACCCGCTCGAGGCCAACAACATCCCCGGCCAACCCGGCGTCCTCAACTCCGGCGAGTCCTCGGCGACCAACCTCGGGCCCCGCTCCGAGACCCTGCTGAAGAACACCCAGCAGTTGGTGGCCTACTGGAAGGCTCGGGGCGTCAACCCGACACCCGACCTCGTCACCACCTCGGGCAGCGGGATCGACCCCGACATCACGCCTCAGGACGCGCAGGCCGAGATCCCCATGGTGTCCAATGCGACCGGCCTGTCGGCCGCGACCCTCCAGCGCCTGATCAAGCAGCAGACCCAGGGCATGCAGTTGGGCTTCTTGGGCTCGCCCTACGTGAACGTGCTGCAGCTGAACGAGGCCCTCGCCAAGCTGAAGTGAGTCCCACCGCCATCTCGGCGGTCGTGCCCCGCAGACGCACCACCATGGCCGGGAAGGTCGTCCGCGTGACCGCGTTCAGCCGACCCTGGGTCAGGCTCGACGTCGAGTTCAGTGACGGGACGGGGACCGTCGTACTCCGCTTCGTGGGCCGTCATGAGATTCCAGGGATGGTGCCGGGTCGTAGCCTTGAAGTCGAAGGCACACCCGCGATGGAGCAGGGCACGCTGATCATTCTCAACCCGCTCTACGAGTTCGTGGCATGAGGAGACGCTTGGAGTGACCGTCGTGCTCATCGATCCCGACGAAGACTCGCGCCGACTGGAGATGGCCGCACTCCGGTACGGCGGCTACGACGTGCACGCGGTCCGTACTGTGAGGCAAGCGATCACGTATCTGCGTAATCATCATGGTGATGCCATCCTCATTGACCCCGCCCCATTGGACGCCGTCCAGCTGGTAGGAGACCTGAGAGCTCAAACCGACGTACCGGTCCTCGTGGTGACCGAAACTGCCGACGAGCCCGACGTTGTGGTTGCACTAGACGCAGGGGCGGATGACTTCATGACAAAGCCAGTTGGAGTTGAGGAGCTCCTGGCTCGGCTGCGAGCCGCACTTCGTCGCATGCCCCGCCCGAACGAACCTGCGGTCCTTGTGACCGACGATTTCACCATTGACGTGGCGGCCCGGCGAGCCTTTCATCCCAATGGTTCAGAAATTCCCCTGACGGGAGTTGCATTTCCAATGATCGAAGTGCTCCTCCGGAACCCGGGGCATCTTGTGTCGCGGGAGCAGCTTCTCAAGGAGGTCTGGGGCCCTCAGGCGGCAAAGCATCCCAACTACCTACGCGTCTTCACAAATCGGATTCGGCAGAAGCTGGAGCCCGATCCGGCCCACCCAAGGTATCTACGCACAGCAAGTGGACTCGGGCTCGTGTTCGACGTGGACGGGCGTTCAGGCCCGGTGCACTGATACCGGCTGCTCGCGCTGATCAACGCAATGGTGCCAGTGCTTGGTGCACCACGGAGTGAGCTAGCGGCCAAAAGATAGGCTCACCGCGAGCCGTATGGCCGTGGTCGAACCTTTCGAGAGCTCCAGCCTCACGGCGTGGTTGCAGCGCGACACCACCCTTCGCCGTTTCCTGCGCACCGAGACGGCGAGTGGTGCCCTCCTCCTGGCAGCGGCAATGGGAGCTCTGATCTGGGTCAACGTCGACGCGTCCTCCTACGACCGCGTCTGGACGACCCGACTGTCCGTCCATCTCGGTCGTGCCGCCGTCTCGATGGACGTGCGCGGATGGATCAACAGCGGGCTCATGAGCTTCTTCTTCCTTGTTGTCGGACTCGAGGCACGCCGGGAGTTCGACATCGGTGAGTTCCGAGAGCGTCCCAGGATCATTCTGCCGGTGCTCGCGGGTCTCGGCGGCATGGCGGGCGCAATTGGGCTGTACCTGGCAATCAATGCCGGTCGGACTTCTGCTCACGGCTGGGGCGTGGCGATGTCGACCGATACCGCCTTCGCCCTTGGCCTGCTTGCTCTTCTCGGCAGGCACGCTCCCGAACGGCTGCGCGGCTTCATCCTCACACTCACGGTCGTCGACGACATCGTGGGCCTCGTCGTGATCGCGACGGTGTACACCCATCATTTGACGGTCGTTCCGTTGATCATCGCAATCGCGCTGATGGCGCTCGCCGTCTTCGCCGCATCCCTCAAGATCCACTATGGACTTCTCTACTTCGTGCTCGCGGCAGCCAGCTGGGTCGCACTCGTGGAGTCCGGCGTAGACCCGGTTGTTGTCGGACTCGCTGCAGGCCTCATCGCCTATGCCGCTCCGCCAGCCCGCATCGATCTCGAGCGGACCTCAGATCTGTTCCGAGATTTCCGGGAGCAGCCGACCGCCGGAATGGCGAGGCAGCTCCGTGCCGGCGTGCGGACCGCAGTCTCTCCTAACGACCGTCTCCAGCAACTCTGGCACCCCTGGACGAGCTATCTGATCGTCCCCCTGTTCGGACTCGCGAATGCGGGCATTCCCATCGATCCCAGCTTCCTTGCCAAGGCCTACACCTCCCCCATCACGCTAGGGATCGCGGTCGGCTACATCGTCGGCAAGCCCGCCGGGATCATGACGATATCCGCCCTCGTCAACAAGGTGACGAGGGGTCGACTCCGACCGGCAGTTGGCTGGCTGTCCGTGCTGGGAGGCGGCACACTGGCCGGGATCGGCTTCACCGTCTCGCTGCTCGTCGCCTCGGTCGCGTTCACCGGAGTCGAGTTGAGGGAGGCCACGCTCGGTGTCCTCACCGCTGCGATCGGCGCGGCCCTGCTCACCTGGTTGGTGTTCCAAATCACCAGTCAACTGCCGTCGCAGCTTCGTACCCGAGCGCTGCTCGGCCAGTCTCCCGCGATCGTCGATCTGGCCGATCCCGTCGATGCCGACCGCGATCACATCCGCGGCCCGGCGGACGCTCGCGTCACGCTCGTCGAGTACGGCGACCTCGAATGCCCCTACTGCGGGCAGGCAGAGCCGGTCATCCGGGAATTGCTGGCCGACTTCGGCGATCTTCGCTACGTATGGCGCCATCTCCCTCTGACGGACGTACACCCGAGAGCCCAACTGGCGGCCGAGGCAACCGAGGCGGCGGCGGCGCAGGGTGCCTTCTGGCCCATGCACGA
Source organism: uncultured Acidimicrobiaceae bacterium (assembly GCA_963725895.1). Lineage (GTDB taxonomy): Bacteria > Actinomycetota > Acidimicrobiia > Acidimicrobiales > RAAP-2 > Bog-473. Next base: position 35,575 of record CAVSAJ010000002.1, read on the forward strand.
TCTGCTTCTCGAGCACCAGGACAACCTGGCCCCCAGGGATCTGATGCGGTACGCAGAAGAGCTCGATCTCGACGTGAAATCCTTCGCAGATGACCTGAGAAATCACCGATGGGGCGAACGCGTCGCCGCGGACGTCGAGAGCGCTGACGTGAGCGGGGTTGCGGGCACTCCTACCTTCTTTGTCAATGGTCAGCGGCAGATGGGAGCGTATGACCTCGCGACGCTCGGCCGGGCCGTAAGCACGGCTCGGGCACAGGCGGACATCGGGCATCGGAGTTAACCGGGATCCCAATGGCCTTGATGACTTGCCGTTGAGGCGTGTGAAGCAATCGCCTTGAGTGCAAGACGGGATCGGGCGGTGGCGTCGCTGCAGCTACGCTGGTGGATCGCCCAACGTAACGCTCCCGATGCGTGCAAGATCGAACCTTCCGCCGATGACCGTCAGATGGTCGCCGATTTCGAGTGTGTCGCCCGCGGGGAAGACCACCTTGCCCCGGCGCGAGATCGAGGTTGATGAGGAATCCCGGGGGGAGGCCCGCCATTCGCGGTGTCCGACCAGCGACCTGTGGATCCGCAGTGGTCGTCACCTGGCTAACGCCGGCCGTGACGCCGAGCTCGCTCACATGTTGCGCGCTCATCACGTGTTCCTCTCGGGTAGGCACGCACGACATCCGAGACCGACAATGTCCCGCCGACCCGGCGTTCGTGGTCAAGGACGGGGACCCGCGACTGCGGTGCCGCGGTGAGGCTCTCGAGCGCCACGTCGAGCCGACTGGCGACAGAGACGGTGGGAGCCCCTGAATCGACGAGAGATCTCCGACACGGTGTTGAGAAACCGACCGCCGATCCTTATGCCTTTCCACTAGGGACGTTTCGGTGGTCGGGCGCGGCATCGATCCGCGGACCTCACGCTTTTCAGATCGGAATGCTGGGAAAACAGTTCTCGCGCTCTGACCGGCGAGATCGAAAAAAAAGACCATGTGAACGGGCCAATTTGCAGCCGATTGCAGTGCTCGATGGTTCTCCGCTTTTCGCCCTGTTCCGCGTTCGCGTGGGCACGCTGTGGGCACGAAGCTTGATCAAATTCAAGTGTCTTGGTGACCTCGGATCCGACTCGGTGCGAGTTTCGCTGAAATCACGTCATAAGTCTCCAAACCCATGCAATTAGATGCGTTCGTACCCAGCGCTCTCGGGTGGTGCATCACAGAACCGCCCCGAGGTTTGTGACACCTTCCACGGGTTCACTCCCCGAAGCGACGCCGGAGGCATCTACATTGACTGGCTGGTGGATCAAACGGACCTGAGGAGATCGTGAAGTCGATTGGCCCGAGTCGCTCGGATTCGGTCCAACCTTGGATGCAGCTCGCGCCCGACTACGAGCGGGCCCGCAGCAGGGACGACTCGCTGGACCGGCTGGTGGAATGGCCAGCGCAGCGCGAGTGCCTCGGGGACATCACTGGTCGGTCCGTGCTCGACCTCGGCTGTGGGAACGGCGGCAAACTTGTCGAGCTTGTTCGAGCCGGCGCCGGCGCCTCTGTCGGCGTCGACATCAGCGGCAATTTCATCACCAACCCTCCGAGCGGTCTGGAACTCGTGCAGGGCGACTTGTCCGAGCTGGACTCCGTCGCTGCGCTCGCGGGTCGACGGTTCGACCGGATCATGTTCCTGCAGTCCTTTGGCTACGCGTCGGATCCGGTGCGCACGCTGCGGGCGGCTCGGACGATGCTGACCGACGACGGCTTCATTCTGCTGACCAGGACCCAACCGATCCGATACGCCCTCGAGCGTGCCGAACACAACGGGACCTCGCTCGGAGAGGAGTACTTCAGCAGGGGAGCGTTCTCCTACCGCAGCAGGTGGAACGATCAGATCATGCTCTCCAAACTCCCCTACACGATGTCGGATTTGCTGAACGTCTTCAGCGCTGCCGGGCTGTGGATCGAAACCACGGTCGAGCCGCAACTGTCCGAGGACGCCCGACGCCGCTACCCGCACAAGCAGGCGTCGATGGAGAAGTACCTCGGCATCCTCGTCTTCGTCCTTCGCCAGCTGCCCGACGACTGGGCCCCGAGGACCGAATGATTCCGCTATACCGCGCCACCTTGAAGGCTCTCATGTCGGCAGAGTTACATGTTGGAGTCTCGTTGTTCGATCTGTGGGTGAGCTAGTTCCTGGATAGTGCGGAGTTCAGGTCTCGCCCTCTGGTTCTGCAGGCACCAGAAGGGACTGACGGAGGCGTTCAGGTAGATCAGCCGTCACGCCGAGGATCTCGATCGCGTAGCCCTCAAAGCCGCCCCATTGTTCGTAGATGTGCGCGAGCGTGGCAGCAAGCACCGATCGCCGCACTTCGAGCAAAGGGCGAACCTGCTCCTCGGACACGCAGCGCTCAAGCAGGAGTGGACGCATGGCCTGCAAACGGCGAGGGGCGGCATGGACGGTGGTGAGTTCATAGTCGTCGAGGATGGGCTCGTCGGCCACCCCTAACAACCCGAGGAGCAGAGCCGCGGCGATCCCGGTTCGGTCCTTGCCGGCCGCGCAGTGAAACAACATGGGTCTCTCTGGCGCATCGACAGCACGCTCCAGAAGCATCCGAAGCTCAGGGGAGAGACGGGTCAGGAGGTCTACGTACTCCGCCATCATGAACTTGTCGTCGCGCTCGGGGAGGTCCCCGGTCGCGATTTTCTCTTCCGTGGTGCGACCTTCCTTCGACCCCGGCGACCGGCGCTCGAGCACCTCGATTCCAGGGGGTAGCCGGTTTGGTCGTCGCGAGCGCTCGAGGTCATTCCGCAGATCGAAGACAACCTGGATGCCAAGGTCCCCTAGGACGTCGAGATCCTCTTGCGTGAGTGAACAGAGTTCGTCAGACCTGAAGAGGCATTCTCGTCTGACCCGGCGGCCACCCGGAGCGGGATAATCCCCCAGATCTCGCAGATTGCGACAACCTTCGAGGAACACGTAAGGGCGCGGGGTCGACGCTGCCATCGGCGAGCAGGGTAATGGAGCTGCTGGAAATATGAGTGGCGAGGATTTTCAGCAACCTCCCGCGTCGTCGAGAGTGTCTTCGAACGACGCCCCGATCGAATGCCGACATTGGTTGGACACGACCCGGGCGCCATGTATCGCTCCGCCTCTCTCCCAGAGCGATGGGACAATGGCCAAATGAGCCCGGAGCTGCGGACGTCAGCTCGGGTCATCCTGGTTGACGACAAGGGCTGTGTGCTTCTGGTGCGCATACTCGACCCCCAGGACAGCAAGCCACCCTTTTGGATCACTCCGGGCGGATCCGTTGAAGAAGGAGAGACTCTCTCGCGGGCGGCAGCGAGGGAGCTCAAGGAGGAAACGGGCCTTTCCATCGAGTCGAATCAATTAGGGAGCCCTCTTGCAGTCAGCAGCGGCGAGTGGCTCTACCGAGGCGGGCCCTTGTACTCAGAGGACTGGTACTTCGGACTCCGGACGCAGCGTTTTGCACCCGAAATCGACGGCTACACGGAGTTGGAACGCGAAGTGCACGGAAGCTGGCGCTGGTGGACACCAGAGGAGCTGGCGGCGCCGTCGGAGATCGTGATTCCTCGAGGTCTACACGACGTGGTGAGCGTGATCGTGCACGGAGCTCAGAGCAACGACGGCCCCGTCGTTCTGCCCTGGACTGCGTTCTGAACCATTCAACCGATGCCACGGATCAGGTCGTAGACGAACCTGTTCTGCTCGTCATTGGATGTCCCGGTGCCCTACGAAATCGAGTCCCCCGGCGCCAACAGCTCCAGGATCAGAGCTGAGAAGCAGATCGGACGTCGTCGGTGACGGGGATCTTCGGTGGCTCCGAGATGGGCAGAGGGAGGACGACCCCATCCTCCTCGCCGGAGAGCTCCTCCAGGCTCTTCTGGGCCGGCTCAGGCAGAACCATTGTGAGAAAGAACCCAAGAATGGCCGCGATGCCGGCGACCACCAACATGCCTCGAAGGTTGATCTTGTTCTGCAGTAACGGAACGAGAAAGACGCCGATGAACGCTCCGAGCTTCCCGACGCCCGCGGCGATTCCGTGCCCTGTTGTGCGCATGCTGACAGGGAAGACCTCGGAGGGCATGACGAACGTTGTCGTGTTCGGTCCGAACTGGACGAAGAAGTAGCTGAGTCCGAAGATGAGCAGGAACGGACCGACCGTCGAGGTCAGAGCGGGAACGGCGCCGAGAGCCAGGAAGCACAGGGCCATGACGGCGAAACCGATCAACTGCAAGCGACGGTGCCCGATGCGATCCATCTTGGCGATGGCCAACAGATAGCCGGGGAGGGCAAAGACCACGAAGATGCCGAGCGTCCACGCCAGCTTCGCCTCGAGTGTCGCATGCGGCGAGACTTCCTTGAGGATGCTGGGCAGCGAGAGCGTGTTGCCGTAGTAGGCGTAGTCGAAAAGGAACCACGTTCCCGCGGTGCCGAGGACCAACATCAGCATGCGCCGGTTGCGGAAGAACTCGCCGAGGCCCATGCGCCGCGTGTCCTCCGAGGTGGTTTCGGAGACATCGATGGCACCTTCCGTAAAAGCCTGGAGTTGGCGGGCTGCAGTCTCTGACTTGCCCTTGACCTTGGCCTGGAACCGCGGTGACTCGGGCATTTTCGACCTGAGGTAGACGACCGCGGCGGCCGGCATGGCACCGAACCCGAGCAGCAGGCGCCACGTGAGGTTGCCGCTGATGCCCGAGGAGAGGAGCACGAGAGCGACGAGCGGGCCCACGATGAGCCCGAGTGCCTGCATCGAGAACACGAGCCCCACCAGGCGCCCACGGTCTTTGCGATTCGCGTACTCGCTCATGAGGACGGCCGAGACGGGGTAGTCCCCGCCTATCCCGAGACCGAGGACGAATCGTGCGACGACGAGGAAGATGAACCCCGGGGCGAGGGCTGAGGTGATAGCGCCGACGATCATGATCACGGCGACGGTGACGTACACCGTCTTGCGACCGAGAACGTCCGCGATGCGCCCGAAGATCAGCGCCCCGAAGAATGCGGCAAGGATGGCCGAGCCGGCAACCCAACTCGTCTGCGTCGTCGAGAGATGCCACTGGGTCTTGACCAGTGCCGCCACCGTCGCGATGACGAAGAGGTCGTAGGCATCGGTAAAGAAGCCCATACCCGAGATGAGGACCGCTCGGCGGTGGAACTTGCTGGTGGGGGCTTCGTTGAGGAGTTCCGACACCGTCGGCCCCGGAGCGGCGAGGCCACTCTGGGGCACGAGATGTGCAATGACCTGGTCTTTCGGATCCGACGCTTGAAGATCGGTCACGTGTGGAAAGCACCTCCTTGCTGGCCGGATGCAGAATCGCAGCTACGCGTGACGGAAAGGGAAACCTTGGGTATCCGTAGGGTCAATAAAGCGCGAATGTTTGGCAAACTCGACCCCCGATGACCTGGCCTGTTCTTTCTGACGTGACCGAGATCGACGATCGGCAAATGGCGCAATGTCGCTGGGCGGAGGACGCTCAGGATCAGCTCCGCGCCCTTACGGAGGCCGTCGCACAACTTCGAGAGGGCCTTGAGGCTCCCGCCACGCCGGCAACGCAACGAGACGGGCTTGCGGCAGCGGTCACCGACGCGTGCGCCGTCCTCACGCAGTGGCTGCACTCGACGCGGGCCCCTCGAGGGCTGAGGAAGGCAGAAGGAGAGCTGGGCGCGACCGCAGGCGTGTATAGGAATGCGGCGGTTGCCTTCGGAAGTCTGAATGATGCCGATCCGAATCAGTTCGAAGCCAGGTACCAGGCCTATTCCAAGCTCTTGCAGCAAGGAGACCATCACATCGAGGTCTTCTTCGCGTTGCTACGGAAGAAGGTTGGCTTCTGATCGTGGCCCCTTCGCACTTGTTATAGCGGCACTGCTGGTTGGAAACGGATACTTCGGCCTCGGCCAAGGCGTCCCAGTGGGGCGCCTGGGCCCATGGGTTGCGGAAAGACGCCCATCGAATCGGCCCGCTGCTGACCCTTCATGAAGAGGAGGATGTTCGGTTGATTTGCCAGGGCGGACATCTTGCTCATCCACGACGCTTCACGATCAGCCCGGCGGGGACGTGTGGGAGCCCGCAGCTTCGAACTGGAACCGATTCCAATGCCGTGGACACATTGTGGGCACGCCGCCTGGAGTCCGGTCGCGAAATCGGAGGCCAATCAACATGTCGTCGATGCGTCCTCACGCTTTCTCCGTGAAGTCCCTGGAGACGCCGTCGTGACCATGGAATTGGTCACGGCACTGCGAGTGGTCGGGACCGGCGTCGATTCGGTGACCCTGCCGAGGGAGACTGTGTGATGCTTGGCTTTGACTCTCGAGAGGACCGGCAATGACCTTGAGGGTGAATAGCGTCACTGCGGTTGAGATCCTGGATTCAAGGAGCAGGCCGACGTTGGCGACCACCGTCACCCTCCACGATGGAACCATCGCCCGAGCTGGTGTCCCCTCCGGTGCGTCTACAGGATCTCGCGAGGCTGTAGAGCTAAGGGATGGAGACCCTCGACGATTCGGCGGCTCTGGGGTGTTGGGAGCTGTCGCAGCAGTCAACGGCGAGATTGCCAGCTCCATCCGAGGACGTACGTTCGACGATGTTGCAGAACTCGATCACGCGCTGATCGCCCTCGATGGCACCGACAACAAGTCGAGGCTGGGTGCCAATGCCATCGTCGGGGTCTCCATTGCGACCGCTCGGGCTCTGGCGCTCTCTCAGGGCGTGCCGCTCTGGCAGTCCCTACAGCCTCATGGCGTAGAGGCGCGGCTGCCCGTTCCACACTTCAACGTCATCAACGGCGGTGTTCATGCCCCTAACAACCTCGATTTCCAGGAGTTCATGATCGCGCCCGTCGGTGCGGCGAACATGGCTGAGGCGGTCAGAGCGGGCGCCGAGATCTACGCACGGCTCAAGCGGCTTCTGGGCGATAAGGGATTCTCCACCGGCCTCGGTGACGAAGGTGGCTTTGCCCCCGAGATCGGCCACCCCGAAGACGTCCTGCGACTCGTGGTGCAGGCCATCGAGGAGGCCGGCTACCGGCCCGGGCGAGACGGCGTGGCCATCGCCCTCGACCCGGCATCGAGCGAGTTCTTCGACGGAGGTGTCTATCGCGTGGCGGGAGAGACGCTCACGAGCAGCGACATGATCAGTCGCTACGAGGCCATGATCGATGAATTCCCGATTTGGAGTCTCGAAGACGGATTGGCCGAGAGCGATTGGGAGGGTTACGTGACCTTGACCGATCGCCTGGGCGACCGCGTACAACTGGTCGGCGACGACTGCCTCGTGACCAATCCGGAGATCATCGCGCAGGCCATCACTCGCAGAGCGGGCACGGCCGCCCTCATCAAGGTGAACCAGGTCGGCACGGTGACGGAGACTCTCGAGGCCATCTCCGTTTGCAGAAGAGCTGGATGGACGCAGATGGTGTCGCATCGTTCCGGAGAGACCGAGGATGCCTTCATCGCCGACCTGGCGGTAGGCATTGGTTGTGGGCAGATCAAGAGCGGCGCACCGGCACGCGGTGAACGCGTTGCCAAGTACAACCGTCTCATCGAGATCGAGGCAGCCAATCAGCTCCTGTTCGGGCTTGCTCGCGAGGCCAATGGATGAAAGGGCTCCCTGGAACGGGTGCGTCCGGATTCGTAGGTCTGGCGCTTCGTGAGGTAGGGGGTTTCGGAGCCGGATCGCTCCCATGACTGTCTGGTTCCTTCGCCATGGCCAGAGCCAGGCAAACCTTGAGGGTCGCTTCGCCGGTCGGCGCGACGATTCACCATTGACCGAGCTTGGCCGCAGTCAAGCTCTCGCCAGTGCGGCTGCGCTACCCTTTGGGATCAGCTGGATCGTGTGCTCACCGCTGCGGCGAGCCACCGAGACCGCGGCACTGATTCGTCGTGAGCTCGGCATCAAGGTCGAAGTTGAGGTCGAAGAGCGACTAGTCGGATACGACATGGGACGTGCAACCGGCATCCCCAAAAGGGTCCTCTCCGCCACGGAGATGGTGGAACTCTATGGCGCCGAGAACCCGGAATCCTTCCACGCCCGCGTGTTCGCTGCCCTTCGTGATCTCAGCGATCATCGGGGCGACGGCCTCGTGATTTCGCATTCAGGGGTTGCCAGGCTCATCCTGGCGCGGAGGATGGGTCTCCCCCCGGCTGACTTCCGCGAAGCCGGTACCCTCGCCAATGGAGAGTTCATACAACTGAGGTGCGGCCGTTCAAGACTCGGCTGAAGCCACCACCACACGACCGAGAAGAAGGTTTCACGCTTGGCGGTTCCAGACTGCCCAAAATTGGGTTGGCTGAGGACTGCTTGCACACCCCAACCGCGTGCGCAACCTCACTTCGCCTGCAGTTGGCCTTCTCTGGGCACAGCCGTTAGCGCCGGAAGAAACACCCGACATCGAGCACCTGCCGGCCTGTGGGTCCCTTCGGTTGAGACCCTGTATTGAGCAACACAGTCCGGATCCCCGCAAGGAAGACCGTCTCGATCCCGATCAGTAGGACGGGTCCACCGAGGGCGACATGACTCGACTCGTTGAAGAGGACGAAAGAAGGCACGTTCGAATCGTCGGTCAGGGCTGCGCCTGCTGCGCCGGGCTGCGACGACACCCTGCGCGATATAGTGAATGCAGGCGATGGAGCTCGCCGTAACCGCCAAGGTGGCTGATGGCTCCTGAAATGTGCGTCGCACAGGTCAGGAGTCAAATGTCAGAGGGTTGCCACAAAGAAGCGGAGAGGGCTCAGTGAACTCCGTCGAGTTCGAGATCGCATCTGCGCCGGATGCGGGTGAACAACCCGAGCCACTTCCTTCCGCACCCAGCTCGCCCTATGGCGGCCTTCTCTTCGACCAGCGCAGGAGCCAACTTCAGTCCACCGGCGCTGAGCCGTTTGTTCACGATCTCAACCTGGACCAAATCGTCGAGTCCGTTGTGGCCAAGCGGGAGGAACCCCAATACCTGCGAGCGCACTTCCTGGCACAGCTGCACGATGAAGACGCGATCCGCTACCGCCAGGAGGTCTTTGCCGACCTTGAAGCGCCGAAGCTATTCGCGGCAGCTTCGCTCTTCGCCGATCACCTTCGCAACGTCCGCGGACACATCGGCCAGGCGCAGAAGATGTCGTACCGGCTCCAGCGATGGGGCTGGCTACTCGATGCTGCGGCGATCTACTGCGAGGCGCTCGAGAGATTCTTCTCGGCGCTCGCTGCGTCGCCCCCGAGTTCCCGCGCTCTGCTCGGCCTCCAGACCTACCTGGAGGGCTACCTCGACTCCTCGACATTCGAGCAGCTGAAGCAGGACACGATGCGCTGCAAGGCGGCTCTCGGTGCGATCACCTACGCCATGCGCATCACCCCGGGGCGGATCGACGTTGTGCCCTACCACGGAGAGCGCGACTACAGCGCCGAGGTCGAAGCCACCTTCAAACGCTTCAGCCAAGGAGTGGCCAAGGACTACCGGCTGAACTTCCGAGGCTGGCCGGGCATCGATCGCATCGGCGGAGAAGTGCTCACGATGGTGGCCAAGCTCTTCCCCGACGAGTTCGCCTTGCTCGAAGCGTGGTCCGAGCGGCACCGCGCCTTCATCGACCAAACGGTGCGCGGCGCAGAGCGTGAACTCGACTTCTATCTCGCCTACCGCGACTACATCGACCCCATCGCGAGAGCCGGCTTACGCTTCTGTCGTCCCGCCGTATCCGCTTCGTCCAAGGTCGAATCGGCACGGGACACCTTCGATCTGGCACTTGCCGCCAAGCTGGTCTCAGAGCACGGCGGCCCCGTGATCACCAACGACTTTGAGCTCTCGGGGTCGGAGCGAATCTTCGTGGTCTCGGGGCCCAACCAGGGCGGCAAGACCACCTTTGCCCGGACTTTCGGCCAGTTGCACCACTTGGCCAGCATTGGGTGTGCCGTCCCGGGGACCGAAGTACGACTCTTCGTCTTCGACCGGATCTTCACACACTTCGAGAAGGAAGAGGACCTCGTGCGCCTGAGCGGAAAGCTCGAGGACGATCTCTTTCGGATCCACGAGATCTTGGCCAAGGCCACGCCCAGGAGCATTTTGATCATGAACGAGATCTTCACCTCGACTGCCCTGCGCGACGCCCGCTATCTGGGGACCAAGATCATGGAGCGCGTCATCGAGCTCGACCTCCTCTGTGTCTTCGTGACCTTCGTCGACGAGATGGCCTCGATGGGACCCACAGTCGTGAGCGTCATGAGCACCGTGGTGCCCTCGGATCCCGCCCAACGGACGTTCCGCATCGTGAGAACTCCGGCCGACGGCATCGCCCACGCCCTGGCCCTCGCTGACAAGTACCGGCTGACGTACGAACAGATCAAGGATCGGTTGGCACCGTGAGAGTGCCGTTGCTCTCCGCCGAAGACGCCATCGACCTCGGCACTGGCCCGGTGCCCTCCGAAGAGTCCCTGGTCCAGGACCTCGAGCTCGACCGGATCTACTCGGCCATGTCCCGAGGGGACCCTTTCATCGACACGGTGGTCCGACAGGTCGTGCCACGCGGGCTCTCGTCCCCTACCGCAATCGGGTACCGACAGGCAGTGCTGCGCGACTTCGTCACGAACACCACCCTGGCGGCCGAGCTCTATGCCCTTTGTGTGCGGTCGGTCGAAGAGCGCAAGGCGAACTGGGGCATCTGGGGGCGTTCCTCGAGGAATCCCACGACAATCCTGAGCGGTTCGGTGCGCGAACTCGAGATGTACGTCGTCATCCTCAAAGACCTCAAGGTGGTGGCGGACGAATACGCCGACAAGGTGCGGTCCGACGGTGTGCGCAACCTCTTTGCATCGCTGCACGACAATTTGACCGAGGAGTACTTCACCACCATCGAAGAACACTTGCACCGCCTGAGATTTCGTGACGGCGTCCTGATGAGTGCGGTCCTCGGCCCGGACAACTCGGGGCGAGACTTCGTCCTGCGACGCGCCGTTGCCTCCAAGCTCACATGGCGTCAGCGCCTCGGTCTCGGTCCCAAAGACGGCTACTCCTACACGGTCCCGCCCCGCGATGAAGGTGCCGCGCAGTCGCTCGAGAGCCTGCGCGCCCGAGGGGTCAACCTTGTCGCCAACGCGGTGGCCCAGTCGTCGGACCACGTGGAGAGCTACTTCGCAGCGCTCCGGGCTCAACTCGCCTTCTATCTCGGATGCCTGAACCTGCGCAGCGCCCTCTCCACCCGTGGCGCCCCCCTCTATCTTCCCGAGCCCTGCCCGTCCGTGCCACTCGTTCTGGACGCCACTGACCTGCGCGATGCGAGCTTGGTCCTGCAAACGGACGGGCCGGTGTACGGCAACGAGGTCCACGCTGACGGCAAGTCACTGATCATCGTCACCGGAGCGAACTCAGGCGGGAAGTCTACCTTCCTCCGCAGCGTCGGCCTGGCTCAGGTACTCATGCAGTGCGGGTGCTTCGTCACCGCCAGTTCGTACCGGGCCAGTGTCTCGAAAAGGGTCTTCAGCCACTTCATCAGGGAAGAAGATGCGTCGATGACGCGAGGGCGCCTTGATGACGAGTTGTCGCGGATGAGCCTGGTCGTCGACGACATCGAATCCGGCGCATTGCTCCTGTGCAACGAGTCCTTCGCTTCGACCAACGAACGGGAAGGATCGGAGATCGGCCGACAGGTCGTCGGTGCCATGCTCGACGCCGGCGTGCGGGTCATCTTCGTGACGCATCAGTACGACTTCGCCGAGAGCTTCGTCCATTCCCCGACGCGATCCTCGGCCCTCTTCCTCGCCGCCCAGCGCGACGACAGACGGCGTGCGGAACTTCCAGATAACCGAACGAGATCCTGAGCCGACGAGCTATGGCGCGGACCTCTACGCCAAGGTCTTTGCGGACGCATGAACACCGCCCGTTCGCCCGATTCGATTCGGACCGTCGACCGCCCGCTGTTCCGGCCCGATGACCCGTCAGTGCTGGCTCGGGCTGCCGGGCGACTGGCGCGAGATCATCCGGAGCTGGAACGGCGGGCCCATCGACTCGCTGAGCGGACAGAAGCGCAATGTTTCCATGTCGCCGTCCTCGGCGACTTCAAGCGGGGCAAGTCCACGCTGATCAACGCGCTCCTCGGTCGAGAGGTGCTGCCGTGCGGGGTGGTGCCACTGACGTCGGTGTCGACCGAGGTCCACATCGGTGTCCGTCAGACGATCGCAGTCTTCAAGGACGGGAACCGAGTCGTGATTTCGCCGACGGACCTCGCCGACTACGTCACCGAGCGATCGAATCCGTCGAACGTCAAAGAGGTCGACCATGTAGAAGTCGGCGTCGAAACCAGCTTCGGCGTGCCAGGCCTCGTACTGGTGGATACACCAGGCTTCTCCTCGGTCAACGAGGCCAACACCCACGAGGCCGAGCTCGCGTTGCTCGATTGCGATGGCGCCATCGTCGTGCTGGCGGCCGACAACCCGTTGTCGAAGAGCGAGGCGGACGTGCTCAAGGTGCTTGCGACCCGCAGGGCTCGGACTTTCGTGGTCCTCAACCGCGCCGACACCCTCTCGCCGGGCAACCTTGAGGAGGTACGCACCTTCGTTCATCAGAGGTTGGGCGCCGAAGTCGGGAGCTCCGTCCGGCCCTTTTGCATATCGGCCAGCGGCGCCGTTGCGCGAGCGGCCGGTTTGCCCGGCGATCCGATCGAATTCGACGACTTTCACGCCGCCCTTACGAGGTTCGTCGACGAGGACCTGGCTGCAGCTCGTCGAGCCGCCGCCTACACGGAGTTGGCGAGAGTGGTTGCAGAACTCGTCCGTGCCTTCGAACTCGAGGAAGCAGCGAGTTCGCTCGACGTCGAACGACTCGACACCCAGATCAACCGGTTTACCGAGGCCGTCGCGGAGGGACGCCGACATCTCCTCGAAGACGTGGTCGTGGTCGACCACGCCGTCGACGACGTGCTCAGCGATGCGTGGAGGTTCCTGTCCGAGCAGGCGGCCCGGGCGGCGCAACGATGTGCTCCAGACCTCGTCGCTCGCATCGATCAGCTCTCCCGGGGCCACCTGGACGCCGGCATCCGAGCGGCCATAGAGCAGTTGGTCCGACGCGACTTCGAGCCGATCCGGGAGGAAGCGGCAGAGAAGGCCGAGCTCGGATGGCACACGGCTGTAGAACGATTCACCACGAGGACGCAAGAGCGGGTGGACGCCTTGGTGCAGACGGCAAGCGGCCTTTTCGATGTGCACCTGCCCCATGTCAGCGTCTCGGCGCTTCGTGAGCAGCGGGAGCAGTTCTCCTACCTCTTTCTCTACGTGGAAGGGCCGAACGCAGTGATCGGTCATCTCTTCGGTCGATTGGTGCCCAACCGGATAATGCGTCAGCGTGCGCGCCGAGTAGCCACGGCCCGACTCGCCCAGGAGTTCGACAAGCACGCAGGCCGCGCCCACCACGATCTCGCAGAACGCCTCCGCCGAGCCAAGGCCGATCTGATCGTCTCGATGAAGGCCGAATTCGAGCAGACCCAGGCGTCGTTGCTGACGGCCTGTCGCGAAGCGCGAAACCTGCGCGAACTTGGCGAAGCCGCACAGCGTGACCGGGCCACGCTGCGCCGCGAGGGGCGCGTGCTCTTGCGCCGGGTCGAAGCAGCCGTTGGGGTAGAGGGAAGCTGACGGCCGGGCACCCTCAGAGCCACAGGCCGAGGGCGAGCCCGGCCGTCGCCGCTGCCAATCCCACGGCGACGCCGCCGACCGCGTTGCCGGCCGCTTCGAGGTAGCGCCCGTCTTCGACCAGCCGCATCGTCTCGAAGGTGAAGGTCGAAAACGTGGTGTAGGCGCCGCAGAACCCAGTGCCCAAGAGGGCCTTTCCCAGGTCCGAGAGATGATGGTTGAGCGTCAGACCGGTGAGCAGTCCGAGGAGGAGTGATCCACTGACGTTGACCAGAAAGGTCCCCCACGGCAGGTCCGAGTTCACGCGAACGGTCACGGCGCGGTCGAGCAAGTAGCGACACGGGGCGCCCACGAAGCCGCCAGCGGCGACGACAAGGAAGGTGGTGGTGGACATCGACTCCGAGGCGCTTAGAGATGGAGGATCTCGACGTCCTCGACCACGACACGAATTCCGGTGAGCATGTGGCCGATGGCGTCCAAGAAGGCTTGGATCTTCTCGGGGGCATCAACGATGACGACCGCCAACGGAGCGTCGCCGGACAGCAGATGACCCCGATGGACGTGGCCCGAGTTGCCGAACCCCTCGACGGCTTCGAAGACCGTCAGGCCGGCCATCTTGGCCTTGCGTGCCCGACGCAGCACCTCCATCTCGAGGCCTTTTCGGCCGGCATGGTCGTGGAACGTCATGAGCAGAGTCAGCCTCGTCGCCGGGCTACCTTCGAATGCAGAACGTGCGTGGCTCCTCATGTCATCTCCTGTTGGAGCCAACGCTCCGCTCGAAGTACCGCCCGCGCTCCCAACATGCCGATCGTTACTGCGAGCAAGCCCAACACCAGGCTTCCTCCCAGATAGGCCACGGCGATCTCTGGAGCGTCCGGCGCGTACGAGCTGCACCGCCTCCACCATGAAGGTCGAAAAGGTGGTATAGGCGCCGATCATCCCGCTGCCGATCACCGGTCTCGCTAGGCGGCCCATCGGAAACTGCTCGATCAATGTGATGAGCAGGAACCCGAGTACGAAGCTGCCCGAGAGGTTGACGAGAAAAGTGCCCCAAGGGAACCGGCCGGTCTCGGTCGGGAGACCGAGCGAAATGGCGTAACGCGCAACGGCGCCCACCGATCCGCCCAGCGCGAGGGAGATCAGGATGATCACCTGGGGCCGGATGATCCGTCGTCGACGGTCCCATCCGCCCGAAGACCCGAAGTCGATGTCGGGGTCGAACGGAACCCCGGAATGGTCACCGCCAGTCGGACTCATCTGCTCCTCCTTCTGCCGCGCCGCCTGCGGCACGAATCGGGTAGGAGCCATTAGCCGGTCGGCATTCGAGGCGAGCTCCATCGCCACGATCGAATCTAGCAAGACGCAGTCACGAGAACGTCCATGGAACCCATGCCGCACCGCGACCGGCGGTAGGGTGAGCGAAGGCGCCGCGGAACGAGGAGGTGGCACGTGCCGACGAGCCAGGTAGCAACGAGGATCGTCGTCTTCTTGAGCGAGGATGATCGCTCCGGGCATCACGGCCTGCACGAGGCGCTGCTCGAGAGGGCTCGCGAGGACGGACTGGCGGGGGCAACGATCTGGCGTGGCATCGAGGGCTTCGGTAGCTCGGGGCGAATCCGGACAGCGCGTTTTCCCGACGCCATGATCGGCCTGCCGGTGACGGTCGAACTGGTCGACTCGCCCGAGCGCATCGAAGAGTTCCTCCCCGTGGTCAAAGAGCTGGCGCCTCGCTCCTTCGTAACGCGTGAGGAAGTAACAGTCACGCGCTTCGATTCGACGCAGCCTCCCGCACTCGACGATCCGACCCAAGGCCCACCTAAGGCCCCATGGGCGCCGAGAGCACCCCGACGACCAGCGAGTCAGGCCCGAGGTGGACCCCGACCGTCGGATCCAGGTAAGCGACGAAGTCAGGTGCCTGGCCGAGGTAGTTGCTCAGGCCCACCACGAACGAATCGAGGTCTGCAGCGTCACCGTGGCCGAGCGCCCACCCAGCGATGGGAGGGCCCGAGTTGTGTTGCAGGTGGCGCGACAACTCGGCCACCGCGTGCGTGCGCTGTTTTGGCTGCGCCAGGGGAACAACCCTGCCCCGAACCGCGATGACGAGCGGGTGGTTGTGGGCAAGGTGCGAGCTCGGGAGCAGCCCCGATCGGTCGCTGCGTCGCAGCGCATCCACCTCTTGGATCAACGCAAAGGTGTGGAGGCGCGTCGGTAATCCTTGGGCGGCGTCCACCAACGATGGAGCAGTCCCGGTGAGCGCAAGGCGATGCAGCTCGGCGACGATGAGGCCGGCGCCCACACTGAGCGAACCGGTGTCGATCACGCTCACCCCTGAGCCCACCCGTTCAGCTGCATAGTGCGCGCGTTGCAGCGTGGCGCTCAGCTGTCCCGACACGTGCACGGCGAGCACGAGGTCGGGATGCTGGTAGGCGTTCATCAGCGCGCTGACCGTCGGCGGACTCGTCGAGGGGTACTCACCCCGGCGCAGCTGGCCCCAGAACTCGTCTCGCTCCAGGCGCAGGGGTCCGTCTGGGCCCCGGAGCTCGCCCGGCACCTGCAGCACCAGATTCGGATGCGGCGACCGCCTCGGGGATGTCGACGGCACCGTCGGTGACGATCAACACGCATCCAGACCACCAACACTGGGCAGGGGTGGTGGCGCACCACCAGACGGACGGGTCGAGCGAACGGCCGAGACCGACCGATGCGTCGACTGCTCTCGACCGTGACCACCGACGACGACCAGGTCGAAACCGTGTTCTTCGGCATAGGTTGCGATCGCCTGAGCGGGGTCGTCCGCGTACACGGCCTCCGTCGGTGACGTCCCAACTGTGCTGGGTCTGGCCATGCAGCGAGCTGAGACCGTGAGAGAGGTTCTCTCGTTCTGCCGCCAGGGCACGCTCGCGCTCCTCGGTCGGTCTCGGCGTGGGCGCCAGGCCGGATGACCAGCAAGACGTGCGTCTCGCCGCGCAGGTCCGCCGCCAAGGCACTGCCGACGTGGAGCGCGTGCTGGGCCTCGACCGACCCGTCGTAGCCGACGAGGATGCGCCGGAACACGCCGCCGCCGGCGGGCGGACGCCTCAGGTGTCATCGGACCTCCTTCATCGCAGAGCTGCCGTGAGTGCGAGGGCCACCAAGAGCGCGAAGAGCATGTAGGCCACATAGGCATTGAGCCGTCCGGACTGGAGCTTCTTGGCGACGCGAGCCACGGCCAGCGTGGCCCGACGTAACGGGCGATAGAGGTAAGTCTCGACCGGCTCGACCACCCGAGTCTCGGTCTCGACGTGGGCGACGGGGTGCGAGTCGGGACCGCCCGTCTCCGCGACGACGACGACCGTCGTCGAGCGAGTGGTACCCAAGACGTTGCCCAAGACGTGGCGCAGCGGGTTGGCGAACCCGAAGGCCGTGTACGACGAGGGTCCAGCCACGCCCGAGGTGGCGGACCGCCACGCGGGGACGCGGCGCACGCGCAGGTAGCGCCCACCCGAGAGCACGATGGCACCGAGGAACACGGCGGCGAAGGCGGTCGGCATGGCGATCCACAGCCACGAGGGCGACAGGATCGAGAAGCCGTGAAAGATCGGCTGGAGCACCCAGGGCGACTTGAGAGCCTGCTCGGTGGCGCTGCGGGGGACGATCGGGGCGAGGCCGCGTGCGATGTAGCGGATCTCCCACGGGGTCACCGCGGCGAGCCCCAGACAGGCGAAGCCAAGGGCGACGACGCCTGCCTTGCCGACGGGTCCGGGCTCGCGGGCCTCGCCGACCGTCGACGATGCCCGAGGCCGTCCGAGGAAGGTGAGACCGAGCACGCGCAAGAAGGCCAAGGCGGCGAGACCGGTCGTCAGGGCGACCAGGGCGCCGGCTGCGGCCAGGCCCAGACGGATGGCGAGTCCCGGCACGCGGAACTGCTGCATGAGCGCTTCGAGGATGAACCACTCCGAGACGAACCCGATGGTCGGCGGCAGGCCGGCCAGGGTCACCGCTCCGGCGCCGAACGCGGCCCCGCTCCAGCGCAGGCGCCGCCCGATGCCGCGGAGCGCGTCGAGCTCGTCGGTGCCGGTCGCAGCCTCGACGTTGGCCAGCGAGGTGAAGAGGGCCGACTTGGCGATGGCGTGGGCCACCGTCTGAAGGGTGGCCGCCAGCAGTCCCATGGCCACCAGCAGCTCCGAGTCCGACGACCGACTCCGGTCAGCGCCACGCCGTAGGCAGTCACGATCAGGCCGGCGTTCTCGACGCTCGAATAGGCGATGACCCGGCCGAGACGGCCCTGGACGCCGGCGAAGGTGATCCCGAGCAGCGCAGTGATGCCCCCGACCAGGAGCACCGCGATCACGAGCCAGACCGGCGGACGGCCGAGGACACCGAGGAAGCGCCACAGCCCGTAGACGCCGACGTTGGCGGCAATGCCCGGCCATGGCGGCCCGGGCTGGGCCGGGCGCAGCCGGGTAGCCGACGGGGATCCACACCTGGAGGGGCACCAGACCGACCTTGGCCCCGAACCCGACCACGACCAGCACCCAGGCCACGTCGTGGATCGCGCCGGGTCCGATGGCGTGCCAGCTGGCGATGCTCAGGCTGTGGGTACGCCCGGCCATCAGCAAGAAGCGCGAAGAGCAACGCGGCGCCGCTGACCTTGCCGATGCTGACCGTCGACCAGGCGGCGCCGGCCTGTCGGGCGTCGGCTCGCGTGACCGAGGTCAGCATGTAGAACGAGACGGTCAAGCATCTCCCAGGCGAAGAGGAACGTGAAGGCGTCTGCTGCGCAGAGGATCACGGCGACCGAGGCCAGCAGGAGCACGTAGCCCGAAGCGGTGCCCCGGCGGTGTCGCGTTCGTGCTGGGACCCGCCCAGGACACGAAGCAGGCCGAGACGCAGGCGCCGATGGCGAAGAGCAGCGTCAAGAACAGGCCGGCCAGCGAATCGATGCGCAGCGCGTTGTGACCTACGCCGAACACTCCGGAGATGTCGATCCTCGTCGGTGCCCCGGTCGTCGCGCGTGCGCCGAGCACGACCAGGCACACGCTGCCCGCCAGGGCGAGCAGATAAGGCAGGCGGCGCCACAACGCATGTGCCGACGCCCACGACGACGTCGATCACGCAGCCCGGCTGCGAAGCACGCACAGCGCAGCGGCCATCAGATCGGCGTTCACGGGCCGGCCTCCTCCGGTGGGTCCTCCGGGGAGGCCGGCTCGTCGAGCGTCCCGGCGCAGCCGGCTCGAGCGCAGCCGACGTGCCGAGCAGGCCGACGGCGAGCAAGATGCCGTGCAGCAGCCCGAAGGGCGTCGGGGGCGAGCCCGGTACGAAGACGTCGACGGGAACCGTCGTCCAGCGATTCCGCCGCGCGTGGCGTAGCCCGGTGCCGACGAGGCCGCCGCTGATGGCGTCGGTGCCCGCCGCGATGACGACCTTGGGCTCGGGCATGACCTCGTAGGTCTGGCGAAGCGGGTCGAGCATCCCGGCGGCGCCAGCGCCGGTCACCAGCAGCACGTCGGCGTGCTTGGGGCTGGCGGTGAAGTAGATCCCGAGGCGCTGCACGTCGTAGATCGGGATTGGTCAGCGCGGCCACCTCCCATTCCTCGCTGCCGTCCGAGCCGGCGTCGACGTGGCGGACGTGGATCGACCGGCGCAGGGCCCGCACTCGGCGGTGCAGCTCGCGTCGTGACCGCTTCCAGCGCCTCGTCGTCCTCGTCGGTCTCGGGCACGACGAGGGCCCGACGGGTCGTCGTCGACGACCTCGAAGCCGGGATCGAGGCGAAGTACCTCTGGGCTCAACGCGGCGCACCGCCCGCACAGGATGCAGCGCCCCCGGTCGAGTCGGACGCTGCCCTCGGCGCTGAGCGATGGCCAGAAGTCGGGCAGACCGCGATCGCCTCGTCGACTCTCGCGTCCGTGCGGCCCCCGTGCACCACGATCGAGCGCCCGAGAACCCGTCGCCGTAGCCGTCGGGGCGCCGCGGGTAGCGAGTCGTGACGATGCCTTCGCGCAGGCCCCGTGGGATCCAGGGCATCAGCTGGCTACTCCCGCGATCGAGACCCCGAAGCTCGCCTCGATGAAGGCGAAGTCGGTCAGGATGTCCTTGGGGAAGGCGGCGTGGAAGACAGCGAGGTTGTGGAACGAGGCCGAACGAGGCTTGACCCGCGACCAGTCGCCCGTCCTCGACCGCGACGAGGTAGAGGACCTCGCCCTGAGGAGCCTCGGCCCAACCGAACGCCTCGCCGGTCGAGTACACCGAGCGGCTGGCGCCACCCACCGGATCCGACGAGTGGACAGGCGGTCGATGGCCTGGCGGATCAGGTGGAACGAGCTCCGCGATCTCCTCGTTCCGGACCCGCTGGCGGGCCAAGGGCATCGCCGTCGTCTGCCGCTTCGAGGAGCTGGTGGCCGAGCCGGCCGTACGCGGCGTAGGGACGGGCGAAGCGAACGTCCTCCGATCTGGCCCGAGCCACGGCCGACCGGACCGACGAGCGCGTAAGCGGCCGCCAGCTCGTGCGGGATCACCCCCGTCCCGCGGAGACGGTCGACGAACGAGGGGGTGGCCAGCAAGAGCCGCAGGTCCGGCGCGGATGCCTGCCTCGATCTCGTCGATCGCCGCGAAGAGCTCCGGGGCGCCGAGCCGGAGCGGGCCGCTCGACGCCGCCGGGAACGACGACGCCTCGCCCGAACCGGCTGCCGCACAGTCGGGCTCGGAGGCGCTGGACCCGCTCCTTGTGCAGCGACAGGCGGGCATAGGCCACGGCCTGTCCGGCTGCCTCGGTGTGGCGGATGGTCGAGTCGAGGTGGTTGGCCACGCGCTCGAGCTCGGCGTGGATCACACGCACGACGGCCAGCTGCCTCGGGCACCTCGACTTCCGCGATCCGCTCGAGCGCCTGGCAGATAGGCGATGGCGTGGGCGACCGACGCCACACCCTCGCGTGCGCTCGGCCAAGAGCACGCCGTCGTCGAGGCCCAGCCCCTCGAAGCGGCACTCGACGCCCCGGTGCTTGTGGAACACCCGGGTGCGCAGGTGGGGGATGTCCTCTCCGGCGTCTCGACGAGGTACTCGATGGACTCGAAGACCCCCGAGCGCACCGGGTCCGTAGGGGATGGTGAACACGCCTTCGCCGCGCAGGTGCGCCGGCAGCGGGCGGGTGTCGAGGTCGAGCCGGCTCCTGTCGCCGCCCGGCGCCGGGCCGTGGTCGCGCCTCGCCGGGCGAGAAAGGCAGCACCAGCGGGTCGAGGCGGGGATGACCGAGCGGGACGAGACCGAAGAGGTCGTGGATCTCGCGCTCGTACCACGCTGCCGCCGGCACCTGGGGAGTCAAGGACGGGAACCTGCTCGACCTCGGGACCGATGACGGTGTCCAGTGGAGAGCAAGTACCCGTTCTGGGCCAGCACGCAACGCAGCCGCGTCGCGTCACCCTGCGCCGTGGCGAACAGGCCGCAGAACCGGGCCCCCTCAGAGAGGTCGGCCAGCGACGCGCGCCACGAAGGTCGCTGACCGTCGAGGACGCATGCGTTGGGCTCGGTCGTCACCGCGGCGACCCCAGCTCGGTTGGCGGCACGATCGAGCAGGTGGCTCAGCTGGGCGGGCGGGTGGACGCCCAGGATCACCAGCGCAGCGATGCCCGAGTGCCATGGCGACGACGATCAGGTTGCTCACCTCGCCCTTGGCCGGAGTCGACCCGGCAGCTGCGCCGTCCCTGCTGCCACCGTGGCGTCGGGAGTGAGCATGGTCTGGGTGGTGAACCACGACAGCCCGAAGAAGGCCAGGGTTACCAGGATCGACGAGCACCGCCGTCGACGGTGTCGCGAGGGTCGGACAGTCCACCCGAGACGATCAGGAACTCGCTGCGGAAGATCCCGAAGGGCGGCAGGGCCGAAAGTGCCAGCACCGCTGCGACCAGCATCGGGTCCGCTCCAGGGCAGCGCCCCGACCCCGCCTCGGATCTTGGTCATGTCCTTGGTGCGCGAACTTGCGCACGACCGATCCCGCCCCGAAGAAGGCCGTGCCCTTCGCGGCCGCGTGGGCCAGCACGTGGAGGAGCACCCCGACGACAGCGATGGGTGCGCCGAAGCTCATGCCGATCGCCAAGATTCCCATGTGCTCGACGCTCGAGTAGGCCAAGCAGCCGTTTCAGGTCGCGCTGACTCAACAGGTAGAGGGCGGCCAGCAGCAACGAAGCCAGACCGAAGATCAGCAAGACGTTGCGCGGGAAGGTCGGCCCGAGCGTGCGCACGGCGATCTGGAAGTAGCGCAAAATGGCGTAGAAGCTGGTGGCCAAGAGCGCTCCGGAGAGCAGGGCCGACACCGGGCGTCGGCGCCTCGGAGTGGGCGTCGGGCAGCCACGTGTGGACCGGGACCAGGCCCATCTTCGTGCCGAACCCGAGCACGGCCAGGACGAAGGCGAGACGCACGACATCGGGCGGGAAATGTGCGGCGCCGGCGAGGAGCTTGGCGTAGGACAGGTCGTAGGCCGAGCCGAAGACGGTGCGTTCCGGCGTAGTACATGATGATCGTGGCGAGCAGCGCGATGCCCGAGCCCGAGAGAGGCGATGAGCACGTACTTCCAGCTCGCCTCGGTGGCGCCATCGGTGTCGTCGATGGCGACCAACAGCGCGGAGATCACGGTCGTGATCTCGATGGCCACCCACAACAGGGCAAGGCCGTTCACCAGCGGTGCGGCCACCATCGACCAGCAGAACAGGTTGAGCCCGGCGTAGAAGCGCCGTCGCGTAGCGGCGTCCCGCAGCGCTGTCTGCCAGGTGCAGGTAGCCGCCGGCGAAGATGGCCGTGGCCGCGTAGAGGAAGGTGGTGGCGACGAGGAACACGACCGAGAGGGCGTCGACCCGCAGCACGCTGCCGACAGCGACCTGGGCATGGGCGGCTGCCGTTGGGATCAGGGCCAGCGAAAGGACGAAGGTCACTGTGGCGGTCACGACCGTCACAATCCAGGCGACCCGCCGTGGGCAGGAAGAAGGTCGCCACTGCGGCGGCGAACGGCACCACCATGAGGACGACGAGGATGGCGGCCATCGCTAGCCCTTCAACCGATCGAGTTCTTCGGTGGACAGCGTCTGTGTCCGTCCGTGGTGCACCCGCATGATCACCCCGAAGACGACGACCGCAACGAGCAGGTCGAAGAGAAAGGCCACCTCGACGACGAGGGGCAGGCCGGCGGCCACCACGAGGCTGGCCACCGAGACCCCGTTCTCGAGGGAGAAGAAGCCCATCGCCTGGGACACGACGTCGGATCGCAAGATGATCAGCACGAACGCCACGAGCACGACGGCGGCGGCGATGGCCAACGCTGAGGTCGGCAAAGCGATCGAGTGGACGTGGAGGGAACCGACCGCGAAGAACCCGAAAGCTGAGACGCGCGATCGCGATGAGGATCATGGACGCCACCCCGAGGACTGAGCTGCCAGCCAGGTCGACGTCGGCCTCCCGGAGAAGGCGGAGGACCAGGCCAGGGACCAGGACCACCTTGAGGACGAACGACAGCACGCGCCAAGGCGTAGAGCTCGTTGATGTGCCGGGTGGCGGCGATGTCCACCGCCAGAGCCGTCACGACGAGGGACTGGAACGCGTAGAGGCGGACCTGGGAGCGCAGCAAAGGTGCCCGCAGCATGGCGAACTCGGTCAGGAGGACCACGATGGCCGCAACGTCGGCGACGCCCGAGTAGGTGGAAGGTACGTGTGCCATCAACCACCTCCTGCAAGGAAGACGAGCACGGCGAGCACGGCCAACAAGAAGGCGGCGGCGAGGAACTCGGTGATCTTGAACAGACGCAGCTTGGAGAACAGGTTGTCGATCACGGCGAAGACCAGGCCGAGGACTATGGCCTTGCCGAGCAGCGAAGGGATGGCGAGCAGTACCGACTCGAGTGCTCCCCGAGGCAGCCAGTCCCCATGGGGCGAGGAAGACATTGATCAGTATCGTGTAGAGGATCAACTGCTTCATGGTCGATCCCCACTTCAGGAGCGCCAGGGGAGGGCCCGAATGTTCGAGTGTCCGCGCCTCGTCGATCATCCCGAACTCGAGAGTCCCCGAGTGTGTCTCGACGGGAATCCGCCCGGTGTCCGACCAGGACGACCAAGAAGAACGCGACGGCAGCGAGCACATGCCCTGGGCGCACCATCTCTGCCGAGGACGAGCGCACGGTCGCGGCCGAGCACGTAGGGCAGGTCGGTCGATGTGATCAGAGCGACGGCGAAGATGACGAAGAGGAGGGTGGGCTCGATCAGCGCGCCGAAGGTCATCGCCCTGCTGCCACCGAGCTGGGCGTAGGGGGCGCCTGACTCGGTGCCGGCCAGAGCGACCGAGAACCCAGCCAAGGCCAGGATGAACCCACCGCCCAAGATGTCCCCCATGTAGCCGAGCGGCAGGCCGTAGGTGGTCAACACCGGGATGAGTAAGGGAACGATCAGGTAACACCCGAAGGCCACGATGGGACCGAGCCAAGAAGACCCAGCTCGACTCCTCGGTGACGACCGTCTCCTTGCGAAAGAGCTTGGCGATGTCGTAGTAAGGCTGCAGGATGCGCGGTCCTCGACGTCCCTGCAGCCGGCCCTCGACGTGCGAGATGACGCCGCTCACGAGTGGCGCGCCCAGCAGGATGGTCAGCACCTGCAAGGCCTGTACAGCCTGCGGAGCTAGGACGCTGGGACCCACAGCATTCGACCTCCACGCGAGCAATCGTCACGTAGAAGCCATCAGCCTCGAAGGGCGGTTCGGGCCGAAACCCGCCGGGGCCTCATCCGGCACTGTCACAGTAGCTGAAATCTGTACGGCGTCAACGGTTCAAGGACCACTTTGCCGCGTGGGACTTGCCGAGCGTCGGCTCCTTGAAGTCAGAATGAGCATGAAGCCCCGTCGACCGTCTCGCCGACGGTTGCCTTCGCCTATGCAACGGGCTGGATGGGTCTCTCCCTCTTGTTATCGGCGTTCTTCGCAGCCCATCGCAACGCTTAGCGTTCTTGCTCGGATTGACAACGGAGACGGGCCCGAGCGGCCGGGTACGATCTCTACAGGCGATGGAGCTCGCCTTGACCGCCGAATGGCTGATGGCTCCTGCTGAAGACACGAAGGCAGGAGAACTATGAGTGGTGGGAAGACTCATCCAGGTCCCCGAAGTTGGACCTCGATCTCCCTGGGTCCCAACTCAGCCGGGCAGCGGATCTACCTGGTGCGTCATGGCCAGACCGCGCTGAATGCCGCCGGCGTCTTGCGCGGTCGACTCGATCCAGAGCTCGACACGACCGGACTTGGGGAGGCCAAGGCTGTCGCGCAGGCCATCGGTCGGTCTGAGATCGTGACGGTGGTTTCCAGCCCGCTGTCGCGCTCCGTGAGCACGGCAGCACAGATCGCAGCGAGAGCAGGTGTGGACATCGAGATCGACGAGCGACTCAGCGATCGGGACTACGGACCTTGGTCAGGACAGCCCAGGCGAAACCTGGTGGCTCGCTGGGGTTCACCGGATACAGCGCCCGACGTTGAACCATCGGCGGAAGTGTTGGCCCGGGCATTGGACGCGTTCGTCGACGTGGCAAATCGTGTCCACTCGGGAGCCGCGGTCCTGGTCACCCATGATGCAGTCCTGCAACTCCTCCTACCGACTCTGGACCCCGGCCTCGAGCGAGATGACCCGATTCCGCAAGAGACCGGGTGTTACAACGTCGTCGAGGGCCGGGCCGATGGATGGAGCGTCACGGAGTTGAACGTGATTCCGACGAAGACGGAGCATGGTCCCGAGCGCGAGAACGATCGGAAGCCGTGAGGGACGACTCGGGGCCACTGGCTATTTGGGTCTCGATGCTCTTCTCCCCAACGGATCGGTATTGCTCCGTCGTCCGGCATTTCTCGTTCACCGTTTGTTCTTTTGCGTTTGATAGCGCCGCACATAACGGGCGTGCGATGTATGTGCGTCGGATGGGTCGCCTCCTTTGTTCTGCCGCACGCCGTACCGGAGGCGTGCACGACGCTCCTAACGGATCCGATTCGCAACCAAGCCGGCCGATGTCGGCCGGCTACTTCCATGATGATCGTGAGGTCGTTTCCGGCAGGTCAAGGGTCGCTGCGGGACTCCACTTCGCTCCGTGTCCTCGCTAGGCCTTCGGCCTCCCCTTGACCCGCCTGTTCTCTGCGACAGAAGGGGGCCCGGATTGGGCAGCGCGGTACATGGCCGTCAGTCCCTCGGCGATGGACTTGTCTCGCTCTGCCGATGCGTGCTGGTAGATGAGCGCTGCATTGGCACTGGCGTGACCTAGCCGGTTCATGAGCTCCTTCGTCGTGGCGCCGGTGCGAGCAGCCAGCGTGCCCGCCGTGTGGCGTAGGTCGTGAAAGCGGAGGCCCTTGAGCCCCGCTGCATCGGTAGCCGGCAGCCAGACCCGCCTGCGGAAATTGTCCCGGTCGATGGGCTCACCCTCGGGTGCGGTGAAGACATAGGCCTCCTCCCCTCTCTCCACAAAGCGTCGAAGGTGATCGCGAAGCGCCTCGACGAGAGGCTCGGGAAGGGCAACGGTCCGTTTGCCGGCCTCCGACTTGGGAGGACCTTCGATGACTTCGCCCGAGTCGAGTTGCTGGCGCTTGCGGCGGACATGGAGCACCCCGCCGCCGAGGTCGATGTCGCCCCGGCGAAGGGCCAACAGTTCGCCTTGCCGCAAGCCGGCCAACCCGGCGGTCAGCACCATGGCCCGGTAGCGCTCAGGCGTCATTTCGACGAGCTCGAGGAGCTCGGGCATGGTAGCGAAGCGCTGCTCGCCGTGGTGCTCCGCGCCGGCCCTGCGGATCCGGCACGGGTTGCGCACGATCCGCTCGTCGTCGACTGCCTGGTTGAGGATCTGGCGCAACCGCACGTAGGCCTTGGCGGCAATGGAGCAGCTGTATTCGAAAACCAGAGCTTGGTGCCATGTACGGATCAGTTCGGGCGTGAGCGCGTTGAGGGGCTGATGGCCCAATGCAGGGACGTCGTTGGCGACACACGGAAGGATGTGCGCCTCGAGCTGGTGCGTGTAGATCTCCACCGTCCGAGGAGCGAGGCGACCTTGGTGGCTGAGCCATTCCCAAGCGAAGTCCTCGAGAAGAACCCGGGAACGCTCCGGGTCCCCGGGGCGGCCGGCGGCGAGTGCCGCCCGCTGGTGATCCAGCCAGAGCGTCGCATCGGTCTTGGTGGCGAAGGTGTCCGGAGCCTTTATCCGGCGACCGTCGGGCAGCAGAACGCGGGCCTGCCAGCGTCCCGAAGGGAGACGCCGCACACTTCCGAATTGTCGCTGACCGTTCCTTCCCACGACCGTTCCTCACCGACGACTACGCATGCCCACACGACCCGGATCTCTCGCGCTCTAACTCGTCCTTTCACTACCGAACGGTCGCGCCAACCGGCCCGAGGTCACCGATTTCTTCTCCGGTTCCGTGCGGCGGACCGGGGCGTCGGCTGGCCCCGCAGCCCGTCGACCCAGCCGGCCACTTCGTCAGGATCGAAGCGCACGTACTTGCCGAGCTTCAGAAACGGGATCCGCCGCTCCGACACGAGGCGGCGGACGTAGACCACCTCGACCCCGAGCCAGTGGGCCAGTCCCTCGACGTCGAGAAGTGAGGGGCGCTCCGCCATCGAGCGTCGGGCTGGGTTAGAACGTTGGCAGTGGGCGGGACACCACGCCGCGGGTCATGGCTCCTCCTTGGGGCTCTGGTGGTGGCGCTCGTCGTCGGCCCAACGGCGGGTCTGGTGGCGGCGTCTGGTGCGGTCGCGGTCCTGGCTCCGGGCCAAGTGGTGGAGGCGGCGCTGCCGGCACAGCCCGGCGGGCCGATCGTTCCGAGTGACGGGAGGCTGCGGGGCGCCGACTTCACCGCGGTCGTGACCCGGGTCGCGTTGGCCCCAATCGGAGGCTTCCTCGTCGGGTACGACCTACGTCGCCGGTGCCGGACGGCGGCTGGTCGCCTTCTCGCTCTCGGTCACTCAGGCCAGCGCCAACTCTGGTGTGGGCAACGCTCCGACGGGCGTCATCGCCAAGCTGGCGGTCGCGGGCTCGTCGGAGTGCCGCGGGCACCGGCGTGCCCCGACCCCGCGCCCCTGGTGACGCGCTCATCGTCGATCTGCCCGCGGTCGCCGTCCGCTCACTCGACGACTACGCCATCGGGACTGAGTCATGAACACGACACCTCCGCCCCTCGCGGCCGACCTCGAGGCCGGGCTGCGCCGCCTCCGCCTCGGTGCCATGCGTCGTCTCTCGCCCGAGCTCTTGATGGTGGCCAAGACCCAGCGCTGGAAGCCCGAGGAGTTCTTGCGCACCTTGGTCGAGGCCGAGATCGCCTCGCGTGACGCGTCGAACGCGCGAGCCCGCCTCCTGAACGCCGCCTTCCCGGTGTCCAAGACGCTCGACGAGTTCGATGTCGACGCGTCGTCGGTCCCTCGGTCCAGCTTCGACTACCCGGTCAGCCTCGAGTGGATCGCCGCCAAGGAGAACCTGTGTCTGGTCGGACCGGCCGGGACCGGCAAGTCCCACCTCCTCGTCGCCCTCGGACACCAGGCCGTCGACGCCGGCAAGGGGTGCGCTACTTCACGGCTACCGACCTCGTCGAGAACCTCTATCGCGGACTGGCCGACAACTCCGTCGGCCAGGTGATCGAACAGATCCTCAAAGCCGACTTGATCTTGATCGACGAGATCGGCTTCGCCCCGATGGACGACAACGGCGCCCAACTCTTCTTTCGCGTCGTCGCCGCAGCCTATGAGCGACGCTCGTTGGGCATCGGCTCGCCCTGGCCGTTCGAGGACTGGGGTCACTTCCTCCCCGAGCACACGACGGCCGTCAGCCTGCTCGACCGGCTCCTCCACCACAGCGTCCTCGTCGCGACCTCGGGCGAGTCATTTCGTCTCAAGAGGAAGCCCGTCGGAAGGGAGGTGGCCCGAAGCTCACGTAGAGTCAGGAATCACCGCGAGGGGTGCGTACTTCTGGTGGCCAAAACTGCGGAGTGAAAACCGGCCACGGACAGCTAACAGGGCGCCTGCACGCGCCAGCTCGCGGTGCAAGACTTCCGGACTAAGCCGAAATTGCAGATCAAACAACTCATCGCTCACTGGACCACGTCCTTCCTTGATTCGACAGAAGTCCTGGCGGCACGCCGGGCTGACGATAGGACTGAGCTGTGACTACTGAGGGGCCTGGTATCCCTTTGCCGTTCGTGCCGATCGACGCGCGCTCATGCCGGCTAGACCGATCAACGCGGTCCGCCGATCGCCAGAACTAGAACCGATTCCAAATCCGTGTGGGCACGTTGTGGGCACGAAATTCCGGGTCAGAAACCGACCGCCGATCCTTATGCCTTTCCACTAGGGACGTTTCGGTGGTCGGGCGCGGCATCGATCCGCGGACCTCACGCTTTTCAGGCGCGCGCTCTACCAACTGAGCTACCCGACCGGGTATCCAGGCCCCACCGCCCGAGGACGATCCGGAGCTTGGTGGCGGACCTGACGGGATTTGAACCCGCGACCTCCGCCTTGACAGGGCGGCGTGCACTCCGAGCTGCACCACAGGTCCGTGGCGGCGATTCGCCGTGCTCCCCGGTCGGCGATTGAGCTTCCCGCTGAGCAGTCACTCACACTAGTCGGTTCCGGTTCGTGGCTTCCCTCCGGAACCAGGTCCGGCGGTGCCTACGGGGTGGCCGCCCGCAGGGCCGACACGCCGTCCCCGAACGCGGCGTACTGGGAGACCTCGAGCGCGCCGGCCAGCGTTGACGCACAGAGGCGATCGGTGATCTCCTCCGCCTCGTCGTGCTTGGCCTTGATCGCACTGACGTCGGCGAACGGCTCCGACCACCCGAAGAACTTCGCCTGGCCCTCGCCCTCGTTGGTCAGGATCGCCTCGAGCGGCGTGAGACCGACTGCGGTGGTGGCGACGAGGTGGAGACCGCCGCGCCACTCGCGCAATATCTGCATGAGCTGGGCCGCCCGGCCGGCAGGGTCGTCAGCGCGCGGGGCGTGGCGCCAGCCCACGAAGAGCGGGATCCCCGCGCCCTCGATCCCGTCGACCAGTTGCTCGCTGACCGCCACGATGTCGAGTAGCCCCTCGACGTCGGCGTAGTGCTTTGCGCCCCACTCGCCGTGCGCCTCGGCCATCCGGGCCGCCGCGGCCGTCGCACCGGCCACACCGATGCCCTCGGTGTACATCGTCGCGACGGCGTTCGGTTCGAACCACCCCATCGCCGACGTCACCACATCGGCTCCGACGTCGCCCAGCATGCCGCCACGGCCGGCGAAGTAGAAGGCGAACGGGTTGGCCCAGCCCCAGTCCGCCGCCAGCGCCATCACGTCGGGGCTCAGGTAGATGGCCGTCCCGATGTCGTGGACGGGGACCGAGGTGGCGCGGACGACAGCGAGGGCTGCGTCCTGGTCTGCAGCCATGTGGCTCCTTGTCATCAGGTGGGTCCGAAGGGAAGGGTGTTCGTGCTCACCCGCAGGACGCGGCGCACGCCGGGGATGGTGCCGATGACTGCTTCGACGAGAAGGGCCATCTCGGTCACCACATCATCGAGGTGGGTGAAGCGTTCGTCGAGGATGCCGACGACGCCGGCCAGCTCAGGCGATACCTCTTGGAGCGACCGGGTCGCCTTGGGTAGTTCCATTGCCAGCTCGATCGCCACGCCGCTGAGCCGTTCGGTCAGGTTGCGAAGCGCGGCGGCCGAGTCCGAGAGGGACGGCAGCGACGAGTCGAGCGCGCCCACCGCCTGTTCGAGGCCGGAGACCGCGTGCGAGATCCCCAGCGACGCGAGGTCGATCCCCGAACCGGCCCTGTTGACGCCCCCGTCGATGCGCTCGAGCAGCGTCATCAGTCGATCGAGTCGCTCGGCCAGGTCGTTGACCGCCTCCATGGCGGTGAGCGCCGTCGAGGGGAGGCGCAGGATCGCACCGGGGAAGCGGATCAACGACTCGACGAGCGAGGGAGATTCCACGTGCCGATCATGGGCGCGCGGGCGCCCCGTGTCCAGTACGCCCCCGGCATCCACCGTGTCGGCGTCAGCCCAACTCGGTCTCGATCGCTTCTCGCAGCTCGGTGAGGACGCGCCGGCGGACGCGCAGCTTGGTCGCCGCGTGTGCCGCACGATCGACGTGGGTGAGGTCATCGGCGGCGGCCCGGGTGGCCGCTGCCAATTGATCGGGAGCGACAATCACATCGAGGAGCCCCGCGTCGACGGCGCCGCCGGGATCGAGGAGCGTGCCGGTCACGGCGCAGCGGTCGAAGGCCGGCGGGGTGAGACGGTGGCGAGCGAGGACGACGGCGAACCAGGGCAGCGTCAGCCCGATGCGCACCTCGTTCAGGCCCAGCTTGAACGGGCCGTCCGCGCCGAGACGGGCGTCGGCTGCCATGAGGAGGAAGGCGCCGGCGGGGAAGGCGTGGCCCGGGCACGCGGCCACGACGGGGGCGGGAAACGACAAGATGCGCTCGGCCAGCGTCGCCCCCAGCCGAAGCAGTTCGGGAGCGTCCCGTGGCGCATCGCGCAGGATCCCGAGGTCGAAGCCGGCGGAGAAGCAGCCCGGTCGTCCGATGAGCACGACGACGGTCCCGTCCGCCTCGGCCTGATCGAAAGCCTGGTGCACCCCCCGTAGCATCGCGAGGGAGAAGACGTTGACCCCGCCGTCGTCCATCGTGATGGTGCTGATGGCGCCGTCGCGGGCGTAGGCGACGAGCCCTTCCGTGGGACCTGAGCTGGTGGTCGTGGTCACGGTCATGGCGGCCTCCCTGGGCTGCGCTGCGGGGCTTATAGTGAAACTATGTTCCGAAACAGTGTTTCAATACAAGGGGTCTGCGTAGCAGGGCCTCGGGGAGGGTTCGCGGGCTGATGCCGCGCACCAAGCTGCGCACGCCCGAGCTGCGGGAGCGGGTGCTGGTGAGCGCCCTCGACCTGCTCGCCGAGGCCGGCGCCGCCGGGTTGACCGCCCGCTCACTGGCGGCCCGGGCCGACACGTCGGCGCCCGCCCTCTACGAGCTCTTCGGCGACAAGTCCGGTGTGGTCCGCGAGCTCTACTTCGAGGGCTTCCGCAAGCTCGGCGACGAGTTGGCCGGCGTGCGCGAAGGGGAGGACCCGATCGCCGACCTCTGGGCTCTGGCCGCGGTCTACCGGCGCTTCATCCGGGCCAATCGGGACCTGGCCGAAGTGATGTTCTCGCGACCCTTCACCGACTTCGCGCCCGGCGCCGACGAGCTCGCCGCCACCGGCTCGGTGCGCAGCCTCATCGTGAACCGGGTGCGGCGCAGCATCGACGCCGGTCGTCTGCGCGGCGACGAGACGGACGTGGCACATGTGCTGGTCGCGATGATCCAGGGCATGGCCTTCGCCGAGGCGGCGGGACGGCTGGGGACCTCGACCGAGTCGATCGAGCGGCGCTGGCGGCTGGCGATCGGGACTGTGTTGAACGGGTTGGCCGCCTGAGCCCCCGACGGCGACCCTCGGCCCGGGTTCGCTCGGGTCGTCCGCTCAGGGGGTACGTGTCGGTGCGGGCATTGGCGCTTTCGCCGGTTGGTGGCGCATGGCGCCGGCCCGGGCGCCTCTCGTCAGCACCGACTGATAGAGCCCGGCGGGCAGACGCGCCAGCAGGTCGATCGCCTTGGCGTCGGGACCGATGAGGGCGCGGCGGCGGTCGCGCTGCACCGCAGTGAGGATCTGGTGCGCCGCCTTCGTGGGGCTCGTGATGAAGAGGCGTTCGAAGTCCGCACGCGCCGCGTCGGTGACGGCGTCGCCGCTCAGCATGGCGACGCTCGGGTCCACGCGGGCGTTGCGCGCGATGTTGGTCTTGATGCCGCCGGGGTGGACGGTCGTGACCGACACCGGGGCGCCTTCGATCTCGAGCTCCATGCGCAGGGTGTCGGTGAACCCGCGCACAGCGAACTTGGCTGCGTTGTAGGCGGACTGGGAGGGGACACTGACCAACCCGAAGACGCTCGAGATGTTGACGACGTGCCCCTCACCTGAGGCCTTGAGGTGGGGCAGGAACGCCTTGGTTCCGTACACGACGCCCCAGAAGTTGATGCCCATCAGCCACTCGAAGTCCTCATAGGACATGGACTCGACCGTGGCCCCGAGTGCGACGCCGGCGTTGTTGACGACCAGATTCACCCGGCCGTGGTCGGCGACGACCCGCTCGGCCCAGGCCTCGACGGCAGCCCGGTCGGCAACGTCGAGATGCTGGGAGGTCACCTTCACGCCGTACCCTTCACAGCGCGCCACCGTCTCCGTCAGGCCCGCGTCGTCGATGTCGGCCAGGGAGAGCTGGGCACCGCGCCGGGCCAGGTCCTCGGCCAGCGCACGCCCGATGCCTGACGCCGACCCGGTGATCGCAGCCACCCGACCACCGAACACCTTCATGTCAGCAGGCCCACCTCAGTGGGCCACCGGCACGACGGGCTCCCGTCGGCCGGGGGCGCGGGGACCGCCACGAGCGGTGCGAGCAGAAGGACCGGACGGATCCGAAGGACCGGAGAACTGCATGGCCGAGTCCTCGATGTCGCTCATCTTCAGCGCCCGGTAGTCGCGCAGATAGCTCTGGTACACCCGCCAGGGCTGGCGGCTGCCCTGCTTCGGCAGGAGATGGGCGGAGCGCTGGATGTAGCCCGAGCTCAGACCGAGCACCGGACCGTCCTCGGCGGCGGCGCCCTCGAGGTTGCGGGCAACGGACTGGGTCAGGCCGCGGGCGCGCATGTGATTGAGCAGACGGCACACGTAGTCGCACGTGAGGTCACACTTGAGCGTCCAGGATGCGTTGACGTACCCGATGGCGACGGCCAGGTTCGGTACACCCTCGATCATCATTCCCTTGTAGGTGAGACGCGTTGCTGGGTCGACCACCTCGCCGTCGACCCTGAGTGTGATGCCGCCGAGGAAGAGGAGCTCAAGCCCGGTCGCGGTCACGATGATGTCTGCCTCGAGCTCGGTGCCCGAGGCGAGCAGCACACCTTTCTCGGTGAAGCGCTCAATGTGGTCGGTGACCACCGAGGACGTGCCGGCGCGGATCGACGCAAAGAGATCGCCGTTGGGAACGGCACAGAATCGCTGGTCCCACGGGTCGTAGCGGGGGGTGAAGTGGGTGTCGATGTCGTAGCCGGGCGGTAGCGACCGCTCGAGGCCTTTGCGCAACATGCGCTTGACGAACCCGGGGTAGCGCCGGCTCACTCGGTAGAAGGCCTGCGTCAGCAAGGCATGGAACCACTTGGCGACCGTGCCCGCCTGTTTGGGCGGCAGGACCTTGCGTGCGAGGGCGGCGACCGGGCTGCGTTCCGGCAGCGAGGCGATATAGCTCGGCGAACGCTGGAGCATCGTGACGTGCGCGGCCGAGCGGGCGAGTGCGGGGACCAAGGTGACGGCGGTGGCGCCGCTGCCGATGACGACGATCCGCTTGCCCGTGACGTCGAGGTGCTCGGGCCAGGCCTGAGGATGCACGACGAGGCCGGCGAAGTCGTCCATGCCGGCGAAGTCGGGCAGGTACCCGTGGTCGTAGCGGTAGTAGCCACTGCACGAGAAGAGGAATCCGGCGCTCAGGTGCAGCGTCTCGCCGGTATCGGTGCGCTCGGCCGTGACGTGCCATCGCGCGTCGGCACTCGACCAGTCCGCCGCAGCGACGTGGTGGTGGAAGCGGATGTGCGTGTCGACGCCCGACTCTGTCGCCGTGTCCTTGATGTACTGCAGGATCGAATCACCGTCGGCGATCGACTTCTCGCCGTCCCAGGGCCGGAACGAGTACCCGAGCGTGTGCATGTCGGAGTCGGAGCGGATCCCGGGGTAACGGAAGAGGTCCCAGGTTCCGCCCATGGTGCCGCGCGCCTCGAAGATGGCGTAGCTCGCCCATGGGCACTGGGTTTGCAGGTAGTGGCCGGCGCCGATCCCCGAGAGCCCCGCACCCACGACGAGCACGTCGAGGTATGGCGTCGGTGCCTCGAACTCGGCGGTGTCGGTGTGGGCGGTGTCGGTGTCGGCGGTGTCGGCGGCGAGTGACGCCATCAGGCTGCAGCTCCGATCAACTTGTCGTTCAAGGTGCCGTGGTCCCCGAACAGTTCGGCTCTCCAGGTTTCCACCAATTCGGTGGTGTCGCTGTCGTCGGGATGGAAGTCCGGCCGGTTGTAGTCCTTGAGCTGCGCCCAGATGGCCGGGTCCAAGATCGCCGAGTGCCGCACCTTGCGCCAGCTCTGGCGTAGGCGGCGGGGGCGGTAGGCGTCGCGGTCCCCGAGCAGCGAGATGACGACGGCCGCCGCCATGCCGATCACGAAGCCGAAGCGGAAGAAGTTCATCGTCCAGATTCGCACGCGCTCGCTGCCACCGACCGCCTTGTACACGTCGAACGCCACGGCTTTGTGCTCGGACTCCTCGAGGGCGTGCCAGACGAAGAGGTCGCGCACGGCGTCGGCACCCATCTCGGCGCGGACCTCTTCGTTGGAGAGGACGAGCTCGGCCAGCGTGGCGGTGAAGTGTTCGAGCGCCGCAGTTGCGGCGAGGTTGGACTTCTCGGACAGGATCCGCTCGCGGACGCGCAGGGTCTTCCTGGTGATCGCCTCGTACTGTTTCGTCGGATAGCCCAACTCGGCGAGGCGGTCGTTGAACACGCGGTGCTCCCGTCCGTGCACGGCCTCTTGCCCGATGAACCCGGCCACCTGCCGCTTGAGAGCGGGGTCCGTGATCTGGTCGCGGAAATGTCGCACCGAGCGGACGAAGTAGTCCTCGCCATCGGGGAAGACCGACGACAGCGCGGCGATGAGGTGCCCCGAGATCAGGTCGCCGCCCCCCGCGAAGTGGCGTGGCAGGTCTCGCATCGACTCCTCGAACGACATTCGCCGGGTCGGAACCTTGCGCGCCGGGTTGCTCGTCTGCGTCCCGCTCTCGGTCTCGCTCGACGTGGCCTTCCGCCGGCCAGTCGTTGCCTGAGTCATGTTCTTCGCCTCCCGCTTGGCTACTGACCTGAATGCTAGAATATATGAGAGATTCTCTCAAATGCTCTATTTTTGCGAGACAAAGGGGCTGACCAGGAGTGCAACCAGGCGAGGAAGGGGCCGAGGCGAGGGCCCAAGGGGACGGGGCTGACGCTGGAGCGCCGGCTGCCCCCGAAGGCAAGGGCGCCCAGACCCGCCGGGCCATCTTGGCGGCCGCCATCGCTCGATTCGGACGCGACGGGTACCGCGCCACCTCGGTTGCCGACATCGCCCGCGATGCGGCCGTCGGCGGCACCGTCGCCTACGCCTACTTCCCCAACAAAGAGGCGCTCTTCTTCGCCGCCGTCGACGAGGACGCGGCCGGCGTCATCCACGAGGGTCTGGCCACGGTGCTCGACGTGCCCGACGGGCCCGACGTGCGCCGCTGGCACGACGCCTTGATTTTCACCCTGGTCGATGCGGTAGCACGCCACCCGTTGGCCCGACGCCTGCTGGCAGGCCTCGAACCCGAGGTCACCATGCGGGTGCTCGAGATCCCCGCGCTGACCGAGTTGCGCAAGGCCTGCACGGAGCTCCTGCGAGCCGGTCAGGCGGCCGGCACCGTGCGTCCCGACATCGATCCGGCTGTGGTCGGCCCCGGGATCGTCGCCCTCATGCTCTCGGTCCTCATGTCGGTGACCCAGCTGGGCAGCCAGGCCGCCGTCGCCTACTCCCACGACGTCGGGGCGGTCTTCGAAGCCGCGCTGAGCGCGTTCGTTCGCCCGCCGGCGGCCCAGGACTGAATCCCGGCTGAGTCCACCGGACCTGTTGTCCGAGGTCAGGGCACTTTCGGTCCCGGGTTCAATCCTGGTTCAACTCGGGCCGATGGGCCGATGGGCCGATTGGCCTTGCACCTAAATGTCCTGGCTACACCGTAAATCCCGAGCCTGCACCAAAATGGTGCCGCCTAGTGCGAACAGGTGTGCGCGGGCCCAAAGTGCAAGTCGCCGTATTGGAATCGGCCAAGGCGCGAGAAGAAGGCTTAGGCTGTGGCACTCGTGCGGTCGGGAGGCCTCGAACCTCCGACCACCGAGTCCAGTGCCCGGCACTCTTCCTACTGAGTTACGCCCGCACGGGAAAGGGTCCTAGGGGGTTGGGCCGCAAACTTGGCCCCCCTGGGGACCCGATCTCGGGTAGCGCCGGTCGACCCCGCCGTCCAAACTATGTTGGATAGACGGTTGCCTACCGACAGCGTGTCGTATATTATACGACACGAAGATGGTAACCAACCGAATTACGAACATGTTATTTGAGACGCCAGAGCCGGATGAAAGAGAACTCCAGGTCCTAGGCCAGATCGAGGACCTCAAGAAGACGCTGCGTTGGCAGCTGAGTGAGCCGCGCCGGTGGTTCGGGTCGTTACGGCGGATG
Source organism: uncultured Acidimicrobiaceae bacterium (assembly GCA_963725895.1). Classification (GTDB taxonomy): domain Bacteria; phylum Actinomycetota; class Acidimicrobiia; order Acidimicrobiales; family RAAP-2; genus Bog-473. Next base: position 72,473 of record CAVSAJ010000002.1, read on the forward strand.
CAGTTTGCCAAGGCGGTGCAGGGCTCCAACAGCATCGAGGGTTTCGATGCGGCACTCGACGACGCCGCCGCTATCGACCTCGGAGAAGAGCCCCTTGATGCGGATGAGGAGACCTACCTCGCCGTCAAGGGATACCGCGACGCCATGACCTATGTGCTCCAGCTTGCCGGCGAACCCGACTTCTCCTATTCGGAGCAACTTCTGAAGAGTCTCCATTTCATGATGACTAGTTACGACCTGAAGCTCAGACCAGGGTTGTGGCGGTCAGGGTCGATTTACGTCCGAAACGACGAAACCGAGAGGATCGTGTACGAGGGACCCTCGGTCGAGAATGTGCCTGGACTCATGCGGGAGTTGGTTGAGTGCCTGAACACTCGCGACGACGCACCGCCCATGGTGCGGGCCGGCATGGCTCATCTTGACTTGGTGATGGTCCATCCATTCAGGGACGGCAACGGACGAATGGGTCGCGCGCTGCAAACTCTTGTACTGGCACGAGAAGGCGTACTTTCACCAGTCTTTTGCAGTATCGAGGAATATCTGGGGAGCAATACTCAGCAGTACTACGAAATTCTGGCTGAGGTTGGGGCTGGGTCTTGGCATCCAAACCGCGATGCCCGGCGGTGGGTTCGGTTCAATCTGGCTGCCCATTTACGCCAGGCCAGGACTCTGTTGCGGCGCGTGAAGGAGAGCGAGCAGCTCTGGGATCAGCTGGAAAGACTCGTCGGAAAGCGCGGATTACCAGAACGAACAATGCCAGTTCTTTGGGATGCGGCCATGGGATTCAGGGTGCGGAACGCCACATACCGAGCCATCTATGAGGAGATCGAAGAACCGATCAGTGAAGCGATGGCGGGCCGCGACCTTCGTCAGATGGTCGAGGCGGGCTTGTTGGTCCCCAGAGGCGAAAGGCGGGGCCGGTTTTACCTTCCTAGCGTTGAACTGCGCGGTTACCGGGAAGCGATTATTCAGGCTCGGGACCCTCGGGATGACTCTGACCCGTTTGCTGGTGCACCCACGGGCCCCAGTGCGCCGAGGCTTTTCGATCTGAACCCCGCCTCTTGACGCAGCCGGGCGGCCTTAGACACCTAAGTCGCTCGCGGCCTGGGAGACCGGAGCGTCGAACATCTCGTGCGCGACTGCGCCGAGGAGACCCAAAGCCACGCCAGTGGTGGCGTTCTTGGACACCTGCGTCCCGACCCATGCCAGAACCAGAGCGACGACGGCAAAGCCCACGATTCGGTCCGCCGCGTCAGGTTGCTTGTTGTTCATTGCGTTTGCCTCACTTCAATCGGCTCCCCAGATACAAAATCCCAAGGACGCATCCCACAATGGCGACCGGGATCAGCCAGGACGGTCGGTCCTCCCCCGCCACGGCTATTAACGTCTTACGGGGCGGCTTCATCCCGGCCCCGGCGGTTGCTGTCGTCGGCTCGTCTGCCATCGGGTCACGCTACCTGGGTGGGAGCTGAGGCCGATCGCGGACTTTGGTGAAGAATTCAGCCAAGATCATCGACGTCGACGACAAGTTCATCGAGAGCGGACGCCAGGTCGATTACGCAGTCGCAATGCTCGACCAGGGTATCCGTATCTGTGTTGCCCGCCGCAAGCCGTGCCCTGAGAGTGGTGGCCCTTCTTTTGATGTTGGCCGCGTCGACCCCAACGTTGTGAGCGTTCATTCCGGCAGTCGAGCACCTTTTGATGCAGAGATCTTGATTGCGCCAATAACCAAGCCTGAAGAGGGGTTTAGGTGCAAAGCCGGGCCGATTCATGACCCTGACGTTAACGTTAAACTTTTATGAGTGACGACCGCCGCCCTCACCCAGACGGACCGTCGCCGCCCCGGGCCCGGCCGCACGGCGGGCGTGGCCGACCACTCGAACTATCGCTGGATCGCGCTCTCGACGGTCACCCTCGGCACGCTGATGGTCTTCATCAACCAATCGATCGTCCTCATCGCGCTGCCTGCCATCTTCCGCGGTATCAAGCTCAACCCCCTCACGCCGGGCAACACCAGCTACCTGCTCTGGATGCTGATGGGCTTCATGGTCGTCCTCGCCGTGCTCGTGGTGACGCTCGGCCGGGTCGGCGACATGTTCGGCCGGGTCAAGATCTTCAACCTCGGCTTCGCGGTGTTCACCATCTTCTCGATCCTGCTCGCCGTGACGTGGTTGACAGGTACCCCGGGGGCCATCTGGCTGATCGTCATGCGCGTCGGACAGGGCGTCGGCGGCGCCATGCTTTTCGCCAACTCGTCGGCGATCATCACCGACGCCTTTCCGGCCGACAAGCGCGGCCTCGGGCTCGGCATCAACAACGTGGCCGCGGTGGCGGGCTCCTTCATCGGGCTGATTCTCGGCGGACTGCTGGCGCCCGTCGAGTGGCACCTCGTCTTCTTGATCTCGGTCCCCTTCGGCGTCATGGGCACGCTGTGGGCCTATGTGAAGCTCGAGGACCGTGGCGTGCGGACGCCGGCCAAGATCGACTGGCTGGGCAACTTCACCTTCGCGGTCGGCCTGATCCTGGTCCTGATCGGCATCACCTATGGCCTTTTGCCCTACGGCGGTCACACCATGGGCTGGACGAGCCCGGTGGTGATGACGGAGATCTTCGGCGGGCTGGCGATCCTCGTCGTCTTCGCGGTCATCGAGACCAAGGTGTCCCACCCGATGTTCAGGCTCTCGCTGTTTCGCATCCGGGCCTTCAGCGCCGGCAACGTTGCGAGCTTCCTCGCCTCGCTCAGCCGCGGCGGGTTGATGTTCATGCTGGTGATCTGGTTGCAGGGAATTTGGCTCCCCCTCCATGGCTACAGCTTCGAGCAGACGCCGCTGTGGGCTGGCATCTACATGATTCCCTTGACCGTCGGCTTGTTGCTGGCCGGACCGGTCAGCGGCGTGCTGGCCGACCGCTACGGGGCCCGGCCGTTCGCCACCGGCGGACTGGTGCTGGTGGCACTGACGTTCGTCGCGTTGATCATGCTGCCGGTCGACTTTCCCTACCTCGGTTTCGCGGTGCTGATCTTCTTCAACTCCATCGGCATGGGCATGTTCATTGCGCCCAACCAGACCGGGATCATGAACAGCCTCCCGGCCAGCCAGCGCGGTGCCGGCGCGGGCATGGCGGGCACGTTCAACTCGTCGGCCCAGGTCCTCTCGATCGGGATCTTCTTTACGCTGATGATCTTGGGCCTCGCCGCTACCTTGCCCTCGGCGCTCCTCCACGGCCTCACGGCCCAGGGAGTGAGCCCGTCGGTCGCCACCCGCGTCTCGCACCTGCCGCCGGTCGGCAGCCTCTTCGCCGCCTTCCTCGGCTACAACCCGATCCAGACGCTGCTCGGCAGCGCGGAGCTGTCGCACCTCTCGCCGGCCACTGCGCACTACCTGACGAGCCGGGAGTTCTTCCCACACCTGATTGCGCCCGCTTTCTCGCAGGGCCTCACCGAGGCCTTCTCGTTCGCGGCCGCGGTGTGCGTGCTCGGCGCGGTGGCGTCGCTCTTGCGGGGTGGGAAGTACCACCACGAGGAGGAGCCCGGCGACGCCGTCTTGACCGACGTCGCCGACGACGGTGCTGGGGACGAGCCGAATCGGGTTCCTGCCCAAGAAGCGGTGGCCGAGACCGAGCCGCTGCTGGTGGACTGAGGTGGTGAACTGAGATGCCAGTGACCGTTACCCCAGAGCCGGTTGCCGACCCCGTCGGCCAAACACCTTCCCAGGCCCTTGACGCGGGGATCCGCATCAGTGACGCGGCAGCACGGGCCGGCGTCTCGGCACGGACCCTCCGGTACTACGAGGAGCTGGGCCTGCTCACGCCGTCGTTGTATACGGCCGGAGGCGAGCGCCGTTACACGGCGGACGACCTCGAGCACCTGCAGCGCATCTTGGAGCTGCGCGAAGCGCTGGGCATGAACCTCGATGAGATCCGAGAGTTCCTCTCACTCGAGAGGCGCCTCGACGAGCTGCGCGCCACCTACCGGGCGACGAAGGTGGCGACGACCAAGAAGGCGCGGGTCGAGCAGAAGGCAACACTGCAGGAGGCGATGGAGCTCAACGAGTCGCTGGCACAGCAGATCAGCGCGAAGCTCGAGCGCATGGACGGCTTCCGCGCCAAGCTCCTGCACGACGCCCGACGCTGTCGCGAGCTCCTCGCCGAGCTCGAGTGACCGGTCTCCACGAGTTCGGCTGACCGGGGCAAGGACCCGCTCACGCCAGAGGTGCAGCGCGTGCGGCCCGCGTGGCGCTGCGCCCCAGGGGATACGAAAGCGATGGGTGTCTACGCTGGGCCGGTGGCCGACCGACGAAGCGGGCGCTGTCCAGATGGGTCGATCTCGGCACCACGTCTGCGCGGTCGCCTCCGGTCACGCGGGGCGGCCGAGCTGGTCGGGCCGGAGGCGTGTGCATGACGAACGCGGCCGCGCCGCCAGCGCCGACGCCGTCAGCGTCTGCGCCCAGCGAGGTCGGGGCCGGTCCGCTGTCGTGGTGGCGGGCGCGGGACCCGGGCTACCTCCACATCAAGCGCTCCGTGCGCCTCGCCGTGGTGACGACGTCGCTCTTTGCCATCGCCCACTTCGCGTTTTCGAACTCCCAGGTCGCCCTCTTTGCGGCCTTTGGCTCCTTCGCCCTGCTGTTGCTCGTCGAGTTTACGGGCAAGCCACGGAGCCGCCTCATGTCGTACCTCGGCCTGTGGGTGGCGGGCAGCGTCTTGATCATCGTGGGCACCGTGGTCTCGACCAACAAGGTGGCCGCAGTGGTCGTGATGGGCGTGGTCGCATTCGTGGTCCTCTTCGTCGGGATCGTGGCGCCGGCGGCGGCGACCGCGTCGACCGCGGCGTTGCTCACCTTCGTCTTGCCGGTAGCGGTGGCGCAGCCCGCATCAGTCGTGGGTTGGCGCATGCTCGGCTGGGCTATGGCCGGCGTGTGCTGTATCGCCTCCGAGTTGTTGGTGTGGCCACCGCCGTGGCACGACGACCTCCGCCACCGTCTCTCCGCCGCCGTCTCGGCGGTCGCCAGGCTGGCGGACGCGCGCGCCCACGACAGCGGCGTCGAGGCGGCACAGGCTGAGGTCACGGCCGAGCTGACCCGTCTGCGAAACCAGTTCTCGGCCACGCCGTACCCGCCGACCGGTGCGGCGTCAGGCGCTGTGGCGCTCTCAATGCTCGTCGGGCGGGTGGAATGGGTCGCCGACTACACGGCCATGATCGGCGACCAGCCCTGGTCGAACGAGGAAGCACCGGCGCTGGCGGTCACCCGAGCAGTGGCACAGACCCTGGACCTGGCCGCTGCGGTCGTCTGTGACGCCGACGCGCATCCGGTCGACGATTCCGTGCAGATCGAGGCGCTGCAGGACTCGGCGCGACAGCTCGACCAACTGATGGCCGACATGATCAACGCTGACGTGTCGGCGGTCGCCGAGGCCGAGGGTGGCGAGTACGACATGGGAGCCGCCACCGACGGCGGAGACGGCAGCATCGTGGGGGAGCTCGACCCTGGGTTCCACGCCCGCGCGGTCGGGATCGCAACCGAGTTGGTCGCCGACGCCGTTCTCGAAGCGGCCGGGGCGGAGCCGGTGTCCAGCCAGCAGCTCGGGATGACCGACGAGTCGGCCGCGCACGTCGTTGGTCACCGTTTGCGGTCGCACCTCTCCTTCCGTTCAGTCTGGTTCCGCAACGCCCTGCGCGGCGCGATCGGCCTGACGCTGGCGGTCGCGGTGATCGAGGTCACCAACGTCTCGCACGGCTTCTGGGTGGTTCTCGGCACCTTGTCGGTGCTGCGCTCCAACGCGTTGGGCACCGGGTCGACGGCCGTGCGTGCCATTGGTGGTACGGCGTTGGGGTTCTGCGTGGGTGCAGCCATCATGATTGGCATCTCCGATCACCTGTACCTGTTGTGGGTCGTGCTCCCAATCGCGGCGCTCGTCGCCGGGATCGCGCCCTCCATGATCTCCTTCACGGCCGGCCAGGCCGCCTTCACCGTGCTGGTCGTGATTCTTTTCAACATCATCCAGCCCGACGGGTGGCGGGTGGGGCTGACGCGCATCGAGGACGTTGCCATCGGCTGTGGCGTCAGCATCGTCGTTGGGTTCATGTTCTGGCCTCGGGGCGCGACCGCGGCGCTCGGACGCGCGTTCTCCAACGCCTTCGTCGCCAGTTCGGGCTACCTCGCCGAGGCGGTGGAGCGGCTCACGATGACACGGCGGCACCTCGACACGTCCGGCAGCCAGCTGGTCTCGCATCGCGCCTACCTTCTGCTCGACGACGCCTTTCGACAGTTCTTCGCCGAGCGCGGTGCCAAGGTCGTCTCGATGGAGGCCATTTCTCGCCTCTTCACGGGGTCGAACCGTCTTCGGATCGCGGCCTACACCCTGGCCACGATGCCGGTGAGGCCTCCGGCGTCGGGTCTGCCCGAAGTGGAGTCCGTCGAGGTTGCCGAGGCAGTGCTCCGCGACTCGTATGCCCAGACCCACCACTGGTACGAGGAGTTCGCCGACCTCCTGGCGGGTCGTCGCGAGTCCTTGACCCTGCCCCCACCACACGACGCGGCGCTTCACGGCGCGTTGCGCAAGGCGTTCGACGACGTGAGCGAGCAGCGCCGCGCCGACCGCGTCCGGACCACCTTGCAGATGCTCTGGGCTGACGAGGTCCTCGAGAACCAGGCTCAGATGCAGGCCGACTTGCTGGCCTCGGCCAAGCTCTTCACCCGTCGTAAGGGTGCCTTGATCTAACGGGGCCTTCGCGAATCCACGCCGCTTCGTGGATACAGTAAGCCCCTTTGGCGGCGAGCCTGGCGACGAATGGCGACGACCGCAGAAAGGTTCGGGGCGATGCCTGTCAGGGAGAGTGGAGGGGGTGCCTCGAGCCTGCGTTCGCCCCACCGCGGGACAGCCGTCCCGGCGCGCGGGGTCCTCGTCGTCACGGCGGCAGTCCTTGGCATGTGCGGATCGCTCGCGTCCACGATGGTCGCCGGGTCTGCCGCGTCGGCCGCGACGACGACCACCGTCTCGCCCCGTCCCTCGACCACGACAAGCAAGCCGACCACCACGACCACCAGGCCACCGACGACGACCACAGCGCGCCCCACCACTACGGCGACGAAGGCTCCGGCAACGACCAGCTCGTCACCAACGAGCACCTCGACGTCGTCGGTTACCTCCACGAGCGGCCCATCGCCGTCGACCACCAGCACCACGACGCCTCAGCACGTGGTCAACCAACCCAACCTCGACGCGCTCAGCCCGCACATCACGGCGTTGAGCGGGCCCGGCGTGGAGTACCAGTACAGCAGCGGACCCACGACGCAGGGTTCGGTGGGCGGCATCCCGAGCTTCTTGTCGTCACCCGGCGGTCCCTACCTCTACGACTCGAAGGGCCGGATGGTGCTGATGCACGGCACGAATGTGGTCTACAAGCACGCGCCCTACATCGCCTATCCCGACCCAGGTGAACCGTGGAACTTCAGTGCGGCGGACGCCGCTCGGATGCAAGAGCTCGGTTTCAACGTCGTGCGCCTGGGGATCGAGTGGCAGGGCTTGGAACCGGGTTCGGGCGGGCCGAACCAGCCAAAGATCTGTACGCCCGGCAGCCCGGGCAACCCGAACGAATTCAACCTGGCCGTCGCAGACCAGTACCTCAAACACGTCGCGGCAACCGTCAAGCTGCTGAGCAAGTACGGCATCTACACCTTGCTCGACATGCACCAGGACGTCTACAACACCCTCTTCCGCGGCGAGGGGGCTCCCGACTGGGCCGTATGCACCGACAACGTGCCCATCGTGCCCAAGGGTGGCCGCTGGTCGAACAACTATTCGAACGCGCAGCTACAGACAGCGGTCCAGCACTTCTGGGCCAACGACGTCGTGGGCAACCTCCAGGGCCAGTTCGACCTGGTGTGGAAGACAGTCGCGGACTACTTCAAGAACAACCGCTGGGTTGTGGGCTACGACCCCTACAACGAGCCCTTCTCGACCGAGACCCAGATCGCGTCCGAGTCCACCTTCACCGGACAGCTCGAATGCTTCTACACCGGCGCCGCACACACCGGCTACCTCGCCAACGGCGCCGACCCGCTCGTCTGCCCGCCGACCGTGCCCGCGCAAGGCGTGGTGCCGACCATTCAGTCGGTCGACAGCCACCATTTGATCTTCGTGGAGCCCGACATCTACTGGGTGACCGGCGGAAATGTCCCCTCGCAGCTCGGCCCGATGCCCTTCCAGCGCCTGGTCTTCAACTTCCACGTCTACTGTGGCGATCGCAGCCCCGTCACGGGGAACCCGACCAGCCTCTTGAAATGCCTCCAGTCCGAGGAGACGGCGGCATCCGAGCAGGACGTGACGAGGCTCTCGATGAGCTCGCGGTATCAGTCCAACGGGCCGGGGATCTTCATGAGCGAGTTCGGCGCGACGACGAGCCAGGCCCTGGCCGGATTCGACACGGAATGGGCGGGCCTCGACGAGATCGGATGGGCCTACTGGGCCTGGAAGTACTACGACGACCCCACCGGATCCTCGGCCGAGGGGCTCGTCCTGCCGAACGGTACCTACAGCCCCATCGTGACCGAACTGTCGAGGACCTATCCCCAAGAGGTGGCCGGCATCGCCAGCTCCATCCTCTTCAACCCTTTCACGGGCTCGTTCGGCATGATCTACACGCCCAGCCTGTCAGCGTCGGGCGCTACGAGCATCTTCGTCGCGGCGCAGCAGCACTACCCCCACGGCTGGTGCGCGGCCGTCAAGGGCGGCGACATCACCTCGGCGCCCGGTTCCGCACACCTGACCATTGCGACCAAAGGGCGGCCGCTGCAGATCTACGTCTCGGTGACGGCGGGCGCCTGCCCCTGAGACCAACGACTCTGGGCTATGCGGTCTTGCCGGTATCACCGCTGTTCCCGAGCAGGCCGGTGTTGCCCGTATTCCCGCTGTCGCCGGTGTCCCCGAACCCACCGAGCCCACTCGCGCCCGACTGACCCGCTGCGGCCTCGAACTGCTGCAGCGTAGCGACCTCGTTCGCGGGTGGTGGGGTCACAGTGACGGGGGTCCCGTAGTTCGAGTAGCTCATCTGCACCGTCTCGGAGAGCGAGTGATCGTCGAGGGAAATGGAGATTGGAACAACGACGCCCCGCAGGAGCCCAGTGTCGTCGATGTAGACCTTCTCGGTAATGCTCGACGGCAGCGTGCCCGACGCGAGTTGACGATCATCGGCCGGCAGCTGTCCGAGATCGTTCTCGAGCCGACTGAGGGGGATGGTCACCGAGTACTCGTTGACAGAGGTGCCTTCGAAGGTGCTCGGGCCGAGCGAAGCCACGGGGTCGCCTTGGTTCTGGAGCTGATGGAGCATGGCGGAGGGGTCGTCCATGCCGTTGAGGTCCGAGCCGAGCCCGCTGTCGCCGGAGGCGAGTGTGCTGGCGTCGGCCGAGACCCAACCCTTCCCGGGTAGCAGAGCACCAAGGACGGTGGGCATGCTGACGTAGACGGTGGACCCGTCTTCGATCACCCGTTCTGAGGATTGGGGACCGCCGTCCGGGAGAGTGATGGTCATCGTCCCGGAGTGGGTCGCCAGGTTGAAGGCTCCCGTGGCGGTGATGTGCTCGTTCAGGCCGGCCGTCGACACGTCGGCGTCGAGAGAGATATCCGCCGTCTGCTCGTTGAGGGACTGGGTCACCGCCTTCGCCACCGCCTCCGATGCCGCCGCCGAGTTGTGGCCGCCGAGGACGACGTAGGCGGCGATCCCGACGCCACCGACGACTAACACCCGGACGGCGACCGCGCTCAGCAGCATTGTCCGCCGATGGGCCTGGGGCGGCGCGCTGGTCGTGAAGCTTTGGCCGTCGAACATCGTCAAGTCGCCAACAGAGGTGGGACCCGCTGGTCTCGGTCCCGGTGCTCCGGGCGACGAGGGCGACGCAGCCTGGAAGCCAGACGGGGGCGTCTGATCGGCTGAGCCGGGGGGACGGTCGTGCATCGTCCAGACCTTGCCGTCCCAGAAGCGCTCCTGCTCCTGGTTGAACGGATCGGTGTACCACCCTGCCGGCTGGTTCACACCTCCGCTCCTTCCACTCGGGCCAGACCGCGCGTCGACCAGCGCGGAGGCACGCGAGGCGCCCTCCCGACGTGATGCTCGCCCGAATGGTGCGTCGGATTCGCCGCCGGGAGCCTTGAGCACGAAGACCACGTGCGCGCGCCCCGAGCCAGCACGAGAGCTCAGGGCTCGAAGATTTGTGGGAGCGTTGGAGTGGCCCACTGGTATCCCACCCCATGGCGGTCCGATCATCCGGCGGTGCCGAACGCCGGACTGGTGCTCGGACCGGCCGCCGCAGCGGGGTCGTCTCCCAACGAATAGCCCTCAGGCGGGTCCCAGTTCGGTCCGACAGACTGTAGAGAGAAGGAAAAGCTCCATCGGATGTAGAGGGAAAACTCCATCGACTGTTGTCCAGGCGGCACCGGACTGGAGCCGAGGACAGGCGCCGCTGCACAAGGACCCCCGCCTATGCGCGTTCGAACGATCACTCCCACAGACATCTCCACTGAAGACCTCGGCCGCTGGCGCGATCTCGCAACCCGCGCCGCTTCTCAAAACCCCTTGTCCGAGCCCGAGTGCGTCCTTCCGGCCGCGACGCATCTCCAAAACGGCCCCAGGATCGAGCTCCTCGTCGCCGAAGAGGACGGACGCTTCGACGCGTGCGTCCCACTTCAACGCGTCCGCCGGTGGCGGTCGATTCCTCGCGCCACGTTGTCGACACGAATCCGCCGGATGACGTGGGACGCCACCCCGCTCATCGATGCGGAGCATGGCGACATCGCGATGCACGCCGTGTTGGGCGAGCTCTCGGCGCGCAGTGTCCAGCGCGGACCGAGGTTCTTGGTGCTCGAATGGCTGAATGAGCGTGGACCAGTCGGCGAGTGTGCCCGGCGCGCCGCCGACGAGCTCGGTCTGCCCTGGAAAACGCACTTGAAATGGGAACAGCCGTTCATGACACGACCTGACTGCTCGGAGCCGGGCTCGATGCACTCCAAGAAGACCCTCGCAAATCGCGCACGCAAGTTGCGCGGTCTCGGTCGTGAGATCGGCGGCGGGGAGCCGCGTGTCGTCGATCGCGGCTCCGATCCGGATGGGCCGGCCGACTATGTCGCCCTGGAGGCCTCGGGCTACAAGGTTGCCGGGGGCGTGGCGATGACGACGCGACCCCGCGAAGCCGAATGGTTTCTCGACATGGCCCTCCGTTTCAATGCCACGGGTCGCTTCCACGTGCTGAGCCTCGAAGTTGGCGATACGACAGTTGCGATGGAGTGCCTCATCCGCGGCGGGTCGAATCTCTCGTTGGTGAAGTGGTCTTACGACGAGCGGTACACGAAGTACAGCCCCGGGGCCGCGCTGCACTTTGCCACCCACACCTGGTTCGTCGAGGAAACCGACGCGGAGACGCTCGACGTCTGCACCTTTGAGAACAATCAGTTCGCGCTGGGTGAGTACCCGGAACGGCGCAGTGTCTCCACGACGGTGTTCGCCCTGCGCGGGTCGCGCGATGCACGGTGGCTCGATTTCCTCAAGGCAGACCGCTACCTCCGGGCCGTCATCTTCAGGGTGGGCGAGCGGATCGGGCTCAACAACGCCACCCTGCTCGAACTGTGTGAGGGTGGGGGGTACGGCCAGCTCGACTGGCACCGGGTCCGGTAGCCGTGGGGATCAAAACGTCGGCGTGGCAGCTCCGTGACTTCGTCGATGCCCGTCGTGGCACCGTCTTGCCTCCCCGCCGTCTGCGTCACTTCGTCGATGCCGGCGACTACGAGTCGGTCGGGAGAGCCTTCCTCGATCACTGTGTGGAGCTCGGCGTCCTCGGCCCAGACGACCACGTTCTCGACGTCGGCTGTGGCATCGGGCGTCTCGCGCTACCGCTGAGCCGCTCTCTCTCGCCCTCGGCCGCCTACGTCGGGATCGACACCTGGCCCGAGGGCGTCGCATGGTGCGACGGTCACATCGCTGCGGCCTTTCCCAACTTCAGCTTTCGCCTGCTCGACGTCTTCGATGAGAAGTACAACCCGCACGCACCAGCGGGGGACGACGCGATCAGGATCGAGGCCGCGCCGGGTTCGTTCGACTTCGCAACGCTCATCTCGATACTCCACCTCCACCCAGACCGCGTGCGCCGCTATCTCGGCGAGATCGGCCGGCTGCTCCGTCCGGGCGGCTGCTACCTCGGCACCTGGTACCTGGTTTCGGACGACGACGATCGACCTGTCGATCGGCTCCCGTCCGCCGCCGTCACGACAACTGTGGCGCACGCGATGTGTGACGAAGCCGGACTCGACGTGACCACTCTGTTTCACGGCCACTGGGATGGTCGCAGCGATGGACTCAGTTACCAGGACATCGTCGTGGCGCGGCGCCGCACGTAGTGGCGACCCTCTTTTTTCGAACAACTGCGACCAGGCGGGCGCTGCCTCGTACGTGGGTCGCTCAAAGGACGAGGTCAGACAAGGGCGCCACGCATGGTCCAGTGTCGCGCGGGCACGACGGGAGTCTGATTCTCTAGTCTCAGTCCTGAAGAGAGTGATACGAAGGGGGGCCGACGTGCCCGACAGGACTTCCACCCACGACCTGGCCAAGGTCGCTGGTACATCTATGGCGGACGCCGAATCGGCGGCTGCCACCCTGACCGAGCTGAAGAACCCTCAGCCCCGCTACCTCGACATGATCGAGCGCGGCGGCTACGTCGAGTTAATGGAGGGGATGGCCCTCAGCTTTGACCGGGTCACTACCGACCACGTACTGCGCAACCACCAACTCTTCTCGTCCCGCGTGGAAATGGGCCTCGGCAATGTCCGTCCCCTCATCCCTCTCAACGTCGACCCGCCCCTGCACGCCAAATACCGCAAACTGCTCGATCCGTTGTTTGCACCTCGGCGCATGGACGCGCAGGAAGCTGACATCACGCGACGTGTCAACGGCTTCATCGATGCGTTCGTCGACCGTGGGGAGTGCAATTTCTCCGAGGAGTTTGCCGAGGTCCTGCCGTCTTCGGTCTTCCTCGGCCTCATGGGGCTGCCCGAAGAGGAGCTCCACATGTTCATCCATCTCCGCGACGGCATCCTCCACCCGGGCAACATCGACGAAGCTGCCTCGCTCGACCCCGAGGCGCGGCGGCGCGTCCAAGAGGCCACCGGGCAGGAGATCTACGAGTACTTCAGCAGCGTGATCGCGGACCGCCAGAAGGCCCCGCGCGACGACGTCATCTCGGGCTTCCTCGCGGCGGAGATCGATGGGGATCGCCTCACACCTGACGAGATTCTCGACATCCTGTTCCTCTTCCTCATCGCCGGGCTTGACACCGTGAGCGATTCACTCACCTGCTTCTACGCCTTTTTGGCCCAGCACCCCGAGCACCGCCGCCAAATCGCCGCCGATCCCTCGATCATCCCCTCCGCCGTCGAGGAGCTCCTGCGCTGGGAGTCCCCCGTGCCCGCTGGTGTGCCCCGCGTGGCCACCGAAGACACCGAGCTGCCCAACGGACAGCACGTGGCGAAGGGGACGGCGATCGTCGTGAGCTACGGGGCGGCGAACGTCGACCCAGAAGCGTTCACTGACAACACGGACGTACGCTTCGATCGGGAGGAGAACCGGCACATCGCGTTCGGTGGCGGCGTGCACCGGTGCCTGGGCAGCCACCTGGCCCGCCGCGAGCTGCGCGTCTCCTTACGGGAGTGGCACCAGCGCATCCCCGAGTACAAGATCAAGCCGGGCCACGAGGACCTCGTCTACCCGCCGGGCCTCCGCCACGTGAAGGATCTCGTCCTCGTCTGGGACTGACGCACCCCTAATCGGGACCTATTTTCGAACTCAACCAGCCGACCCGAGACTCGAGGGCACATGCGCAGCGACATCCGTGACGGTGCAACCTTTCCCGATTATCAGCTTGCTGACCAAGCCGGAAAGCAGCAGAGGCTGACGGATCTGCAAGGTGGCAATGCCATGGTGCTCCATCTGTCTCGGGGCGGCTATGACCCGAAGGAACACATTTTCCTGCGTCAGCTCGTCGAGGCCTATCCCGTCTTCCGCGTTGCTTACACAAGACTGGTGGTTATCTCGACCGACAACCAACTCAACATCAATGAGTTCCGTGACTCGTTGGGCGCAACGTGGCCGTTCCTATCCGATCCGGATCGAATCATTCAGAAGGATCTCGGTATCCAAGAGTTCACCGACGAGCCGCATGATCCGATGATTCCTCATACTTTCGTGCTCGAGCCGGGACTCAAGATTTTCAGGATCTACAACGGCTACTGGTACTGGGGCCGACCCACGATGGACGAGCTGCATGCCGATCTGCGAGACCTCTTCCGGAAGATACGACCGGACTTCGATCTGTCCGCACCCGGATTGAAGGAAGCGTGGGACAGCGGGGACCGGGACCGGTTCCTCGTTGACACGCTGGAGGAACCAATCCGATACACCGAAGGCAAGAGCATCGGTATCAAGCGATAGCTCGCTCGTCCGCGAACTCGAAGCTAGTTCCAGCCCGCTGGGCAACCACGTTCTACGATGTGGGAACGGACATACCTGCTCTGGGCTGCCGTCGGTCCGCTTGAACCCGAGCTGGACCATAATCGGGGCGCATGGATCAAAGTCTGTTCTCCTCGGACGTCTTGGAGGGCCAGGTGGCTCTCGTGACGGGCGGAGCGACCGGCATCGGGAAGGAGATCTGCCGAGTGCTTGGAGCCCATGGCGCTCGTGTCACTCTGGCCAGCCGAAACCAAGAGAATCTCGAAGCCACGGTGGACGAGCTCAGGACCGATGGCGTGGACGCTGCGTTCGGTGTCTGTGACGTTCGTGATGCTCAGGCGGTGCAGGCCGTCGTGGAATCGGTTGTGAAGGAGCGAGGAAGGCTCGACATCGTGATCAACGATGCCGCAGGTAATTTTCCGGCTCCACTGTCGAAGATCTCTCCCAATGGGTTCAAAGCCATTGTCGACATAGATCTGCTTGGCACGTACAACGTGACCCGATGCGCGTTCGACGCGTGGCTGGCGGAACACGGTGGCAGCATCGTCAACATCAGTGCTCCGTTTCAGCAGAAGGGAGTGGTGTTCCAGTCGCACGTCGCGGCGGCGAAGGCGGGGGTCGATTCGCTCACTCGAACGTGCGCCGTCGAATGGGGGCCCTACGGGATCCGAGTCAATGCGATCGCACCGGGATCGATCGGTGGCACTGAAGGAGTGCGGCGATTTGCCGAAGCCGTCACCGACGGCGACGACCGCCCGAAGAACCCCCTCGGCCTGCAGGGTCATGGTTCCGACATCGCGTATCTCACACTGTTTCTCTGCAGCCCAATGGCACGCTTCATCTCCGGACAGGTCATTTGCGTTGACGGCGGGGGATCGGCAGACCTATTGAAAATGCAGATGGGACGAATCTGAGTTGGCATCGGACGAAGACGATCGTGGTGGATGGGGTCCGGCTCTCGAGGAGATCGAGCGCAGGAAGACTGAGACACTCGCTATGGGCGGCGAGACTCGGCTGATCCGGCAGAGGGAGCGGGGCCGCCTGAACGCCCGAGAGCGGATCGCCGCACTCTTCGACGCCGGCTCGTTCTCAGAGATCGGCCAGCTGGTGGGTACGAGCGAGGATCCGCCTATACCCGGTGATGCGCTCGTGACGGGTTCCGGTCGCATCAACGGCAGGCCGGCGCTGGCCGGCGCCGAGGACGTGACGGTGCTCGGGGGATCGATCGGGGGTGGCGCGTCGGACAAGCGCTACCGACTCTGCCAGCTCGCCCTGCAGGAGCGGGTGCCGTTGGTCATGATGCTCGAGGGTGCCGGACATCGCGTGACGGACTCGTCTGGTGGGCGACGACCCGGTGATCTCATGGGCCTGGCCGATCTCTCAGGAATCGTGCCCATGGTCTGTCTTGTGCTGGGGGCCTCTGCGGGACACGGCGCGCTCACGGCCCCGCTGTCGGATTTCGCCGTGATGACGGAATCTGCGTCGATCTTCGCCGCCGGTCCGCCGCTCGTGAAGTCGGCGACCGGCGAGGACGTGACCAAGGAGACACTCGGGGGGCCGCAGGTGGCGGCCGACGCGGCCGGGGTCGTGCAGAACGTCGTCGCTGACGACGTCGAAGCCATCGCCTTAGCTCGGCGATACCTCGAATACTTCCCCCTCAACGCGTGGGCGCCGCCGCCGCGTCATTTTGGAACCGATACCGGCCCACGCTCGTTGGAGACCATCCTCGAGCTGATCCCGCCCAATCCCCGGCGCCCCTATCCGATTGGCCCCGTCCTCCACGAGCTCGTCGACGAAGGAACTCTCCTCGAGATCCAACCAACCTTCGGGCGATCCATCGTCACCAGCCTCGCCCGATTGGGTGGCCAGAGTGTGGCCATTGTGGCGAACGATCCCAGTGTCATGGCTGGGACCATTGACAGCGCGGCAGCCGACAAAGTCGCGCACTTCCTCGACGTCATCGGGGCGTTCGGGCTTCCCTGTGTCTTCTTGGCCGACAACCCCGGGGTGCTCGCTGGAACGGTCGCCGAACGAGATGGGATCCTGCGGCACTCCGCGCGCATGTTCGCTGCTCAACATCGCTTGACGGTGCCAAAACTGCACGTCACCTTGCGCAAGGCGTTCGGCTTTGGCTCATCGATCATGGCAATGAACCCCTTCGACGGCCAGACGATCACGCTCGCCTTTCCCTCGATCACGCTTGGCGCTCTTCCCGCAGCTTCAGACGCGAGTGGCGTTTCCGACCCTCAAGAGCGGGAACGGATCGCGGTCCAGCAAGCCAATTCTTCGATTCGTGCGGGTGGCCGGCTCGCCTACGACGCCGTGATCGACCCGCGTGACCTCCGCAACGCCTTGCTCGCGGGACTCTCCTTGGCCGAAGGTCGACAGAGCTCGCCGCGATCCCCGAGGGGAACCGGGATCCTGCCCTGAATCGTCGCCTTCGCAGGCCCGAAGAGATCTGCCAATGGGCCCACGGCCGCTCGCGGCGCCAGATCGGTCGCGACAACCGTCCGTCTGAGTCTCTGGATTAGGAAATCCTCATAAAATATATTGAAATACTAGTATTTACGAGTAGTATCAACCGTCATGTCGGAACGAAGCAGTCGCCTCCATGAACCCACCCTCGTGCAGCTCAATGACGGCCGCTGGAGGGTCAGTTGCCATCAATGCCGAGCGGCGAAGGCGGTCCCCATGCCCATCGGCATTGAGCTGCCAATCACGAGCCGCCTTGAGGCCGAAGCAATCCTTGCGAACCACGTTGAGGACTGTTTGGCAGCGGCCTGAACTCTTAAACGCTGGCCGCCCGAACGGGGTCAAGCCGAGACAGTGCCCCTAATGGGACGGCTTTCAAATCTCGCTCAGGATCAGGGTTGGCTTCTGGGTCTGGCGTCATCCGAGGGGGAGCGTCAGGCGCCGGTCGGACGACTCACCTCAAATCGGTTGCCGTCGGGATCGAAGAAGTAGAACCGTTCGTTGTCGGCGCCGGGCCCCACCTCGGTGACCTCCACCCCGGCGGCGGCCAGACGGTCGTGCAAGGGGCCGAGCTCGCCGTCGACCACCACGACCACATGGGTGGTGCGGTCCAAGTCGGCGCGGTCGCGCTCATCTCCCCGCGGCAGTTCCCACAGGGTCAGGACCGCTCCCGCGAACGGAACCGCGGCCAGGGGCTCGGCGGCGTCGTCCGGGCTGACGAAGAACGGCTCGATCTTCAGCCGGTCCCGGAACCAGTTCACGGATTCGGCGAGGTCGCTGACCCGAAGGACGGTTGTCACCATCGTGACTGGTCCCAGAGCACCGAGGGAACGGCGCTTCACCGGCCGAAGAGCCACTCGAGGTTGCCCCGGTAGAGACCCTCAGTCGTTTCGTCGACGGGCGGGCCTCCTGCCGCTTGGAAGTCCTCTAATGGACGGGCAAGTCCCTCGGCGTGGGGATAGTCGCTCCCGAACATGAACAGATCTCCGACGGTCGCGGTCAACCGTTCGGGCCGCTCGAACCCGAACGTCGCAATCCGAACCTGGCGTCGCAGGTAGTCGCTGGGCGCCAGCGGCAGTCGGTCGGGCTCCAGTCCGTTATAGGCACCGTGGAAGCGGTAGCTGGCATCGAGGGCTGGGAGGAACTGGGCGAACCACGAGGATGTGAATTCGACCAACCCGACGCGGAGTTCAGGGTGGCGTTCGAGCACACCGCCCACGCTCAGGTCCTGGAGGGCGAGCATCGGTGTCACAGAGATGGAGAGGGACATCAGGAGCGGCTCGACCTGGTTGGCATCGCCTCTGTACCAGGCGTCGCCGAACGGGCGGGCCCCGTCGGAGATATGGAACATGACCGACATCCCGCTGCGTTCGAACGCTGACCAACAGCGGTCCAGCTCAGGGTGGGAGAAGGGTCGCCTGTCGACCGGGCCGATCGGCACCATGGCCGCCTCGATGCCACCCTCAGCGAGCACGACCAGCTGTTCCTCGAGCCAGTCCGGATCGCGTAGCGAGACGTGACCCACCGGCCGCAGACGACCCGCGCCGCCCGGTCGCAGGCCCTCCACCGCCCAGCGGTTCCAGGCGGCCATGTTGGCGAGTTGCGCAGCAGGCTGATCTTCGAGGGCGCGGACCCAGAACAGCCCGAAGTTGGGAAATACGACAGCTTGGTCGATCCCTTGACGATCGAGGAGGGCTACGCGCGCCGTCGGGTCGACGTCGTGTTGCGCCACGGCCTCCTCGAAGGTGGCCGGTGCCGGCTCACCTCGACGCTGGCGGGCGCGGTAAGCCCCCATTGCGGGCACGTCCCCGGGCGCTTGGGCCTCGGCTAGGTGGATGCGCCTTCCGTCAGGAGCGGTCAGCCAGGCATATCCCAACTCGTCGTCTGCGATACGCAATGCGAGATCCTTGCTGCCGGCCGGCAGGTGGTCGGCCCACAAGGTTCGGGTTTCGAGAAGGTGAGTGTCGGCATCGATCACTTTCACGCTCTAGAGCGTAGGTTCCCGCGCCAGAGCTGTTCGCGGTCGATGAGATTTTCCTCGCCGCCCTTCGCGTGGTGAGGGACCCTACGGAATCCGGGTCAACGGAATCGCACAAAAGCACCCCTCATGGGAGCTCTTTCGAAGTTGACCTCTGAGCAGATCGCCATGTTCGGCCTCATGCGGCCAGCCGATCAGCTCAGGGAGCAGGGTTTGTTACCCATGGTCCAATGCCACCGATGCGCTGGATCGAGTAGCGAACGAGAAAGCCAGGTTCGGGCCGGTCAGCAACCGGGAGTTGGGCATCAGGCGAGACGTAGGCCTTCGCGTGCCTGGCCATCAGATCCCACACGCGAGGGCTGGGTCCTACCGTCGCTTTCGCATGGATGACTGCATATGGGTTGATCCAGACCCCTGGTTCACGTGGCGCGTCGAACGACACCGCGACGCGGGGATCGCGTCTGATGTTTCTGAGCTTCTTGTTGTCACTCAAGTGCTCACCAATTCGTCACCGTCGATCCCTACCCAAATGACGGTGACGTGCGGGCTCCCATCGGGGTTGATGGTGCTCAGTGGTCCATGGGGCCAGACTCGATCAGTTCGCGAAGAGCCGGTGGCAGTCCGGACGTTCGTTCAGTCGAGTGCTCTAACTCGCTCATGGCTCGTTCGCCCCGATGTCCGCCGCAGGGTGGTCCTGTGCTCCAGAGCGTACGAGGAGCGAACCGTTCGAATCGCCACCCATCATTCGTGTGCACTGCATCAGCCTCCAAGAGGTTGGCCGCGATCAGCGGGGCCGGTGGAGGTTCACCAGGATGGACATGGATGGCCATCAGTCCGGCACTCAGATGAGCGCGCTCGCCATCGAGTTCAACGCGATGGTTGGAACTGAAGTGAAAGGTCCGTGCCCAGCGTCCCAGAACGATGCGGTGCGCGGCAGCGACCTCAGCGACGCCATTGAGTACGGCAATTTCATGCTCGAGGCGCACGTCCTCGTTGAACAAAGAGCGCGCCCAGACCTCGTCGAAGCTCTCGAATCTCCCCTTGGCCTGTCTGCTCGATCATCGCAGCCGTTCTAATGGTGATGTTGTCCACCCAAGGCCGAAAGAGTTACCGACACTCCCAAGTTCGTGCCGAGCTGGTGCCCAGCGGCGCTTGTCGGCACCCCAACGAGCGACAGAGCAAATGCGACCCGTGGCTGCTACCGTGCCGCCTGGACCGTGAGCGAAACTTGGGCTTACCGTTCGGAGGTGTTGCGATGTCCCGCACCTACTCCCGCCGGAGCCGGGACTTCGACGAGCCAGCCGTGCGTCGTTCTCACCTGGGTCACACGTTGCCGGCGGTGCGGAGAGGCCCGGCAGCGAGCGTCCTCGGCGCGCTTGCCGTGGCGGTGGTTTGCCTGTGCTTTCCGGCGTCGGGCGGCGCTTCGGAGAGGCGAGCTGCCGCTGAGCCGGCTGCGGAAGGCCGTGAGACCGTGACCTGCAACGCCCTCGCGTGGCGGCCGAGGGGCACCTCTTCCGAAGGGAAGTGGAACCTTTCCGAGTGCACGCACAAGGGGAGGACTGACGGGCGTGGTGTGTACCCGAATCCGGGGGAGGGCGGCGTGGTCAAGTGGGCGAGCCGTCAGACGACCACTCTTTCCGACGTCAACCTCGGGGAGGCTATCGGTGCCTGTCCAGCGAACGGACAGGCATACCACGACCTGTACTACATGACAGGAAACTTCACCAACAGCTGGGGCGGTTCGGGCACTTTCGCAGCAGGTTGGTGTCTTTCACCCCGAGGTCCGTATCTCGATTATGCATTCACAGGGAATTTCCAAATCTGAGAGGCCTGGTGGGGCTAACCGGGATCGAGTCACCGACCTCAGCATCGTCGAGAACAGCACCCTCAACGGACCGACCTCGACGGGATTCGAACCCGCGACACTCACCTTGGCAAGGTGGTGGTTTTCGTCCTAACAGGTGTGGCGAACGAACTGACGTGCAACTCTGTCCACGCAGTTTCCAGCCCGTCCATCCAGTTTGCCGCTGTTGTAGAGCGGTCTACCGTCGAAGTTCGCCAGAGAGCAGGCCAGCATCGAGATACGCGGCGTGCACCGCGTCCCGCTGGGTTTTAGAGAGGGGCGGCTGCGGCGGTCTCGATCGGGGGTAGTCACCGACGGGCAGGCCAAGCTCGGATGCAGCAGCTTTGAACGCCGACCCCCAGTGGGTGTACGCCGCGTCGACGTTGGACGCTCCAAAGGCACGATGGAGGTTCGCGATAAGCGCATCGAGACCCGAGTCGTACCAATGGTCGATCGCCTCGGAGAGCTTGTCAGACACCAGGAGGTCCCATTGCTCGCGGTATATGGGATTGTCCGGGCGCTCATAGAGATACCCGGTCCCACCCAGGATCCCGGGAGCGCTAATGCCTCGCCGCAAGAATCCGCCCCGATAGGCCAACATGTCGCACTCCCAGATGACAAGCTCGGGAGCGATTCGGTGGAGCTCGGCAGAGTGGGAAGGACGGAACATCCCGTTCTTCACGGCGCAGATGGCAGAGAACTCCCGCGCCAAATCCGCACACTGGGCCGGCGTCAGGATCCACCCCGCGGCGTGCGTGTTGAACAACCCGAGCGCGATGTCCGTCCTGTCGATGACATAGCGGAACAACTCTCGGACGGCTTCGAAGGTGCGGGCCTCAAAGTACGGTGGGATGAGGAAGCAGATGTCGGCACCGGTGGCCGCCGCATGCTGGGCCAGTTCGACGGTCTCGAGGACGTTCGTGCTGGCTGGGCAGGCCTCGATCAATGCTCCGGGCTTGAGGGCGCGAGTCGCATCGATGGCGACTTCCAAGAGCCGCTTGCGCTCCTGCGTGCTCAGGGCCCAGCACTCGCCCACGAGGCCACCGACCCAAACCCCATCGTGGTCCAACGCCCCGATGCAGTGGGTGACCAGGCCCCTTAGCGCCTCCTCGTCGACATGCTCTCCGCCCGCGCCGCTGAACGGGGTGTAGAGGGAATCGACGATGCCCCGAAGCGCCTTTGGAGCCCAGTCACGAGCGTCTGCTGCGCTGGCCACGATCGGCCTCCTTCCGTTGGACCTGTCTGCTGCCGCTCACGGCTTGGGCCGGCTGCGCGGCAGGCCGAGTGACTGCTCGGCGATGAGACTACGCAGCACTTCGCTCGAACCGCCGTAGATAGTGCTCGCAACCGCGCTCCGATAGTGGTACTCGAACGCGCCTCCCGCGACGCACTCGGGATCCGACCAGTCCGCGGTGCCGAGAGGTCCCACCATGTCGAGCACCTCCTTGGACCAGGCGACGTAAGTCTCGGGCCCGAACAGCGCAGCATGCGGCCCCGGCTTGGCTCCGAGCTGCTCGAGGAAGGCGACACGGATCCCGAGCAGGTCCGCCACCTCAGCGTCGATCGACAAGCGCGCCAGGCGCGCCCGGATGGTCGGGTTTCCCGCGACGGGACGACCGGCAGCATCGGTCGCCGAAGCCGCCCAGGCGCGCGCGGACTCGTAGAGCTGTCGCGTTCGGGAAGACGGTGCCACGCTCTGCTCGGCCTCGAGCGCGGCCCGGATCACGCCCAGCCCGTGATCGGGCTCGCCCACGACCAGATCGCGGGAGACGCGGACCTCGTTGTAGAAGACGATGTTCGTTCGCTCATAGCCCATGGTGTGCACGGGGTGGATCTCGATGCCCTGCGTGTCCATAGGGACGAGGAACATGGTCAGCCCTTTTGGGCCGGTCGATCGGGGCACGCTCCGCGTCAACAAAAAGCAGTAATCGGCTCGGTGCGCATACGTCGTGAACATTTTCTGCCCGTTGATCACCCAGTCGTCGCCGTCACGGACCGAGCGGGTCTTGCATGCAAAGACGTCGGACCCTCCTTCCGGTTCGGTGAAGCCGAGACAGATGAGGGTTTTGCCGGCGGCCACGCCGGGGAGAATCCGGGCCTTGAGGTCCTCGGACGCCAGGGCCCGTACGGCGTTCGCGGCCAGCATGGTGGTGCCAGCTCCGATGGTGGGACCACCGGCGGCGCGAATGGCGCCCAGCACTGCTGCCGCTTCGAAGGGGTCGAGGCCGGCACCGCCCTCCTCGAGCGGCCACGTCAGCGCTATCCAACGCCGCCTGCCCATAGCCTCCATGAGCTCGCGGTTCACCCCGTCTCCTGATCGGAGCTCTTCCTCGACGACGGCCGGAGTGACGTGGTCCGCCGCGAACGCCTCGGCCTCGGTCCGGATCCGCGCGATTTCAGCGGGTTCCTCAAAGTCCACAAGCTCCTCCATCGGGTTCCGTTGTGACCTCCGGCAAGATCCGATCGCCCAGGGCCATCAGCTCGCGCCCGGGGTCACCCACCGTGCCTGTCCAGGCCTGCGCCCTCCGGTAGTAGAGCTGGATGTCACACTCCTGGGTGAAGCCGTAGCCACCGTGGATATGCAAGCTGTGCTGCGCGGCGTGACCGGCCAGCTCCGCGGCGAAGATAAAAGCTTGGCGGGCGAGCACGTCCGCGGCGGGATGATCCCCATCGAGAGCCCAGCTCGCCTTCCAGGCCAAGAGCTGCGCTCCGTCCTTGGCGACGAGGGCATCGGCCAAAGGGTGGGCCACCGCCTGGTAGGCACCGATGGGAGTGCCGAAGGCGCATCGCTCTCGGGCGTACGCAGCGCCGAGTTCGATGGCTTCGGCGGCGAGGCCGATGAGGGCGGCGGCTCGTAAAACCCGGACCTCGGCCAGGGCGACGGAGAAGAGCTGGGCTGCGCTTCGCCCTTCGGAAAGCACGACTCCGTCGAACGCGCCGCTCCATCGGGCCAGGGGCAGGGAGCCCATATTCGAGATGGCCCGGACATCCCTGGGTCGGGAGACGGCGACCAGGTGGCCGTCGACGAGCCCGAGCACCACGTCGGCCACGGCTCCGTCGGCCAGCACTTGCGTTGGCACGGGGCCAGGTGCCGGTGGCAACGAGATTGTGCGCGCGCCCTCGAGCGCGAGTTGAAGGAGATCTTTGGCGCCGCAGGCCGCCAAAAGTCGAGTGGCGGCGATCGTCTCGGCCAGGGGAACGGGAGCGAGTCGGCGCCCCGCCTCCTCGGCCACCAGAACGAGCTCGAAAAGCCCGGCACCGGCTCCGCCCAAAGCTTCGGGCACGCCGATGTGGAGCAGGCCAATGTCCGACATCCGGGCCCAGAGCGAGGCGTCATGACCGAGGGGTTCGGCGGCACGAACGACGTCGGGCGAGCATTCCTTCGCGAACAAGGCGGCGAAGGTGTCCCTCAGCGCTTGCTGCTCCTCTGTGAGCCGAAGGTTCACGGGTGGCGAAGGGCCAGATGCGCCGGGTGGCCGGCACCCGTGAGGCCAACTTTGGCCTCACGGAGTCGAATGCGAATGTCGGGCACTTCGGTCCCCCAGCGAACGGACAGCGGCGTTTTGACGTGCTGGCCTGGGGAGAATACGCTTCTACTAGAAAGAAAGTCAAGACTGCGCTCTGGCTGATTTGGATCGATGACCTCTGCTCGCCCGACGCCAAGGCCGCTGGCCGTCGAACCCCTTCCTGACGAACTGGCCTCGCTGCCGGCCACGGTCCCGGACCTCCTGCGAGCGCGGGCCACGCACGCGGACGGCGCAGTGCTCGTCGCTCCCGGAGGTCGAATGACCTTCGGCGAGGTGGACAGGAAGAGCGCCCGCTTGGCGGCGCGCCTGCTTGCCGCGGGCGTCGGCAAGGGGACCCGGCTCGCTGTCCTCTATCCAAATGGTGGCGCGTGGCTGGTCGCCTGGCTGGCGGCGGCGCGCATAGGCGCCCTAACTGTTCCCCTGTCAACGTTCGCGCCCGGGCCTGAGCTCGCGCGCGCGTTGCGCCACGCCGACGCCCACGCTGTCTTGATGGCCGGTTCCTTTGCCGGCGACTCGTTGACCACCCGCCTGGAGGACGGCGTCCCGGGGCTCGCCCAGTCGGATCCAGACCTCTACCTCGAGACGGTGCCGCACCTTCGCTGGGTGCACGTTGACAATGGCACTCCGGTCTGGTCGCGAGAACTGCCGGATCCAGCGTCCGCGCCGGTCGTTGCAGAGGCCGAGCGCGAGGTGGTTCCGGCGGACCAATTGGCGGTGGTCACTACGTCGGGCGCGACCGCAACGCCCAAGTCGGTCGTCCACACCCACGGATCACTGATCCGGCATGCAGCCCTCCTGGCGACGCGTCGCGAACTTGGTCCCCGCGACCGTATCTACTCGCCCATGCCCTTTTTCTGGGTCGGAGGAATCACCATGGTGGTGCTCGCCGCCTACTGCTCGGGCGCCGCCGCCGTTGTACAGGAGCGCTTCGAACCGGGCGAAGCACTTGACTTGATCGAGCGCGAGCGGGTGACCCAGGTTTCGTGTTGGCCCAATGCAGCGCGCCAGCTAGCCGAGCACCCGAGTTTCCCCCACCGGGACCTGAGCGCGGTGCGCGGCGGTACGCTGCTCGAGGCGCTCCCGCCCGATTCCCGGCCACCTTCGCCCGACCTCGCTCCGAACGTCTTGGGCATGACCGAGACCGGCGGCCCGCATACCGGATCCGATGACCCGTACCGGCCATTGTCCGAGCACCTCCGCGGCACTATCGGTCGCGGCCTCCCAGGCATGGAGCACGTCATCGTGTCCCCCGAGACGGGCCTCCCCCAGCCTCTGGGAGAAGAAGGTGAGCTCTTCGTTCGCGGCGCGTTCCTCATGGACGGGATCTACAAGCGCGAGCGCCATGAGGTGTTCACGCCGGACGGGTGGTACCCAACACGGGATCTCGGGTGGTTCGGCGCCGACGGGCACCTCCGCTTCGCCGGCCGCGGGGGCGCCATGATCAAGACGGGGGGCTCAAACGTGTCGCCCGCCGAGGTGGAGACCGCGCTCCTCGAGCTGCCCCAGGTGGGCGCCGCGTTCGTCTTCGGGATCCCAGCCGGCGACCGGGGCGAGGACGTGGCGGCCGTCGTCGTTCGCCGAGGCCCGGACCTGCTTGACGTCGACGAGCTCAGAGCCGGCGCACGCTCACGCCTCTCGGGCTACAAGGTGCCTCGGCACATCGAGGTGTTCGACGATGCCGACCTGCCGATGCTTCCGACAGGAAAGGTCGACATGGTCGCGCTCCGAGGGCTCTTCGGGTCGCGGCGATTCGGCTCCTAGCGCGGTGGGAGTCGTGGTGAGCCAGCCCGTGCCCCCCTGCGCCGGCGAGGTACTGGAGTGGCCGCTCAAGGAACAGCCGACGCGCGAGGCCCTGGTGGCGATCGACCGTCGGTTCACGTACGAACAGCTGGACCAGGAGATCGAACGGACGGCGGCCACCATCGGCTCTATTGGCATTGGGTCCGGTGATGTGGTGGCGGTCAGCCTCCCAAACGCCAGTGATGTCGTCGTGACGTTCCACGCGGTCATGCGTCTTGGCGCCGTGTGGCTCGGGGTCAACCGCAACCTGGCCCCACCCGAGAAGCACTACGTCCTCGCTGACTCAGGTGCGCGGGTGATGCTGGCGGATACAGAGGTCGCCGGTGCGCTCGGTCGGTCGCCCGTGCCGAGCGACCCGCCCGTCTTCGTGGTCTCCGGGCCCGAGTGGCGCGAGCGCGTCGCGAAACATCCGGGGTTCTATCGGCGGATCCGACCGGACCCGACTGATGTGGCCGCCATCGCCTACACCAGTGGCACCACCGGGCGGCCGAAGGCCGTGCTCCATTCGCACCAAAACCTCCTGCTTCCCGGCGCCGTCCTCGTGAAGGCCCGCGGGTTGGGACCCGGGCTGCGCAAGGGCGACTGCGCCACGCTGACGATCCTCAACATGCAGGTGACGAGCACACTGCTGGTCCCTCAGGCCGGCGGGACGCAGATTGTCATGGACCGCACCGACCCGCCCGGTGTGGCGCAATGGATCCGCTCCGAGAAGGTCAACGCCTGGTTCGGTGTTCCCACTCTGCTACAGGACCTGGCCCGCTCCGACGAGGTCGTTCCCGAGGACCTCGTCTCGCTCTCCGACGTCTGGACTGGTGGCACCTTCCTCCCCTCCCCCACCCGGGCCGAGTTCGAGACCCGGTTCGGCCGGCGGCCGCACGCCACCTACGGACTGACCGAAGTTCCGACCATCGCCACCATCGAAGATCGTGGCGCGCTGCAATGCGACGGGTCGAGCGGGAGAGCACTTCCCCACCTCGTCGTCGAGGTGCGAGATGACAAAGGGAACGTGCTCCCGCCCGGTCGACAGGGGACGATTACGGTCCGGGCAGCCCAATCTGGTCCGTGGGCCGGCCTGTATCGTCCGATGCTCGGGTACCTAGGCAACGAAGAGGCCACGTCGCGTGCGCTGCGCGACGGCACGCTGGTCACCGGGGACGTCGGGTTTCTCGATGACTCTGGTCGGCTCTTCGTGACCGACCGGCGCAATGCGCTCATTCTGCGCGGCGGCGCCAACGTCTATCCCGCCGAGATCGAGCGAGTTCTCTTGCTGATTCCCGGGGTTAAGGGAGCGGCCGTGGTGGGAGTAGCCGACGAACGTCTGGGGCACCGAGTGGCCGCGGCGGTGGAGCTCGATCCCGACGCTCGGATCGACGAGGTAACCCTGGCCGAATTCTGTGCCGGCGAGTTGGCTCGCTACAAGATTCCGGAGCGTTGGGCATTCGCGGAGCTTCCTCGCAACGCTATGGGCAAGGTGGTCAGAGACCAAGTCGAAGCGTGGTTCCGGTCAAGCTGAACGGGTCGAGGGCCTCAGTGCAGGATCGGGTCGTCGTACGCAACGCCGATACCCGATGCGCAGAACCGCCAGAGATCCTGAGCCGACAGGGTGTCGCTGCCCAGGATCCTTGCGTGCACGGCGACCAGGACGGTGTGATGCATCAGTAGCCCGGCTACGTCGGGGGCGAGGTCGGACTGCAAACGGCCGGTCTCGGCCGCTCCGCGCACGAGCTCTACCACGAGCTCGATCTGCGGACGCATGGTCTGCTCGAGGTCTCCCGGCCGGGTCTCAGCGAGGCGGTTCCTGAAGGTGCTCAGCGCGGCGAGACAGGGTTGCGATCCGCGGTGAGGTCGTAGAGGCCCTCGATATAAGCACGCACGCGTTCGACGGGGTCACTGGCGGCCGCGCAGCGCCGCCGTAGCCTGGGCACGACTTCGGTAGCGAGGATGGTGTCGTGCACCGCGACAAGGAGATCGTCCTTGCTGGCGAAGAGCTTGTAGAAGGTCCGAATCGACATATGCGCGCGGTCGATGACTTCCTGCACGGTGAAGTCAGTCGTGCCGCGCTCTTCCATGAGCTCCATGGCAGCGGCCACGAAACGGTCGCTCCGATCTTGCGCTCGCTCACGGGCGCTCGTCAACGAGCGCTCGACGCTGTTCTTCTTCCAGGCCGGCATCGCGTCAGCATCACGAACTTGTCTCATCGCGTTCGTTTCATCGGGCATATCCTCGCCCATCAGGCCGATACACCGGGAACGCGAGGAGCACGCTGGCCGAGAAACCCGCGAACGATCTGGGCTACCTCTTCGGCATGGCTCTTGTGGACCGCGTGAGCTGCGCCGTCGACGACCACCAGTCGGGAGCCATGGTGGTGCTCTTCCATGACCTGCGCCTGACGGATGCGGCGAGGGTCATCGCGGCTCCCCGCCACGAGCAATACCGGACATCGTATGACGGCGACCCGCGCGAGATCTGCCTTCGGGCGCACAGCAGCGCGCTGGCACAGTTCGAGCATGACCTCGAGCCAGTGATCCTCGCCGTGCGTGTCCGTGTGCAGTCGCCGGAGCGAGTCCGGCCAGGTAGCAAGGAGACGCTCACGGGTGGGCACGCTCGACTTCGGATCCCCTAGGCCTGGGCTCAGGAGGACGAGGCTGCGACAGCTGCCCGGATGGGTGAGCTCCAGATCGAGGGCGACCTCGGCACCGAAGGAAAACCCCATCACGTGCGGAACCTCGACATCGAGCTCGTCGACGAGGGCCAGCAGGTCGCCGACCACGTACTCGATGCCGACGGCACCAGGGCGGTGCTCCGACATGCGGTGACTTCTCAGGTCAGGTATCACGAGCTGGAAGCTGTCAGCGAGCCGGGCGGCGAGCTTGCTCCACTCATGCATTCCGGCGCCGGTTGCGCCGTGGACACACAGAATCGGCTCGCCTCTGCCAACCACGTCGTAATGGAGGGTGAGGCCGTCGCTGACATAGGTCGCCATCGTGTGCCCCCTCGAGACCGGGCGGGATCATGGGGTTCTCCTAAAAAGCAATCACTATTCTAGCTGGCAGCCGGGCGCTCGGCCGTCCGTCGCCGTCGGCTCCCAGCGACGGGCTGCATGCACACCCGTGCTCCCGCCGGGCGACGTGAATGTGGCAGCTCCGCGACGGCGTCTGCCCTGTCTTCGTCCGGGTAGGCGCGATGGAGTGGTCGTATGTGTGGGCTCTTGAGTCTTTAGCCAGATGGCGTGCGAATCGTTCGCGCCTCGTTTGTGGTTACGAGGAACCGGCCGTCGAGGTCCCGGGGATGTCCATCCCGCAGACCGGCTGTGACGACACGGGGACGAAGCCATTCTTTTCAGCCTGCATGACCCACGAGCATTGACGTGGCAGGTCGCGCCCAAAAATCGTGGAGTAGTTGATGGGCTCGGCGAGAAGTCCGTTCGCCGTATACGACTTCAGACCCCGGAGATCCTTGATGACGGCCGCACGTGTCGGATTCTTGCCCGCCAGTTCCAGCCCCTTGATCATGAGGTCGGCCCCGGCCCACGCCTCGTACTGGCCGAAGCTGGGGAAGTCGCTCTGGGTGAAATGCGCGTACTTCTCCATGGCGGCTTGCATCTCCTCTGTTCCCGCGTTCGGCAGGGCCCAGGGACGATACAAAGACACGAAGTAGTCACCCTGGAGGGCACTCCAGGCCGCAGAGTTGATGACATCCGGCTGGTATCCGGTGGTGAAGACCACCGCCTTCAGCTTCACTCCGGCTTGCTGCAATGCTTCCGCTAAGGCGTAGTTCGAATTGTTGTCCAGCGATGGCACGAGGGCGTTCACGTGGTTCTGCTTGGCAACGAGGGCGTCGCTCGTAAAGGCGACACTTCCCAAAGGAACTGAGGTGTTCAGCACGCCCACCTTCATCCCCAGATGGGTGGCGGCTTGTGCGTCCCCCTCCGCGGCTCGAGTTGAGGTCGGCGAGATGCCGTACCCGTAGGCACCGAGCACCGTCCCACCGTGCGACTTCAAGATGGAGTCGATCGTCGTGTTGGCGGGATATTTCGGGTCCACACTGCCTTCGTCGGAGGCGAACATGTTGGTGTAGGGCTGTGTACCCCATTCGGGGCCATCGGTGTAGGCGCCCGTCACGGGCATCCCTGCCTGCTGCGGATACTTCGCCGCGAGGAACATCAAGACGCTGTTGGAGACGATGCCGAATGCCCCCTTCGCAATGGCCTCCTGCACCGCGCTCGTGATCACCGAAGGACTCGTCTGGTCGTCAATGACCAGAGGTACGAGCTTGTGCCCGTTCACACCACCTTGGGCATTCTGGAGGTCGAGCCGGGCCTCGAATGCAGCTGGCGACGTCCCGTTCTCGGCCCCTGCCTGCCCCGTCACGTCGGTGATGTAGGCGAGGGTGATCGGCGCGGGCGACGCCGACGCTGTGGTTGTCACCGCCCCCAATGAGACGAACGGCACGCTGACAACGGTCGCGAGCAGCGAAGCACGCGTGGCGCGGCGTTGGAACACGTTTCCTCCCCGTTGCTCAGTCAAATGGTCTTCATCCGACTCATCGGGCATGGAGCCGGACGGGCAGATCCTGATGACGTCTGACCAAGAAACTGTCGACCCAACGCGGCGGATGCCCAGGGTCGAGGGAAATGCTGCTGGTGCGTTCGAGTAGCACCGAAAGCACATTGCGTGCCTCGATCCTGGCGAGCGGCGCCCCGACGCAGTGATGGATCCCACGCCCAAAGGCAACGTGGCGACGCGGCGCCCGACGGCTCAGGTCAATCTCGTCTGGATGTTCGAACTCGTGTTCATCACGATTGCCGGCAGCCCAAAGGAGCAACACCGTTGCCCCCGCACGAATCTCGACACCGCCGAGCGTCGTGTCCGCCGGCACGGTACGCATCATGTAGCGAAATGGGGACTCGAGCCGGAGGGTCTCCTCAACGAAGAGCGGCACCTGATCGAGATTCTGGCGTAGATGGTCTTGGAGTTCGGGATCTTCGGCGAGCATGCGTACCGCATTCCCGAGCAGGCTCGTCGTGGATTCGCCGCCCGCGCTCAACAGGATGGTCAAGATGCCGGCACCCTCTGACGCAGTGAGGATCCCGTCACCGATACTGCGAGCGACGGCTCCGAGCAGGTCCTCACTCGGGTCCATCACGGCTGCAGCCACCTGGTCAGCGATCCAGGCTTGCACCTGGTCACCACCGGCTGCGAAATTCACGAGTTCGTCAAGCGTCAGCGTCGACCCGACAAGCCTGGTCATGTGCACCGCTGAGCGCCAGAGCTCGTCGAGGTTGCTGCCGCGGAACCCGATGAGCCGGCTGATCATCGTGATGGGCACGACGTTGCCGATAGCGCTCATGAACTCGATGGTCCCCGTCTCTAGCGAACGGTCCACGAGTCCCTCTGCGAGCTCGCGGATTTCCGGATCGAGCGCTTCCATGCGCTTCGTCACGAGTTCGGGAAAAACCGCCCGGCGATGGATCTCGTGCAAAGGCGGATCCGCGGTCGCCAGCGCCTGACCGCCAGCGTCCCCGAACGTGAACCGGCCAGGCAATCCGGCGTCATCGCGATAGAGCAGGCACTTCATATTGGAGGAGAAATCAGCGACCCGAGCGCTCGCCTCGACCAAAAGTTCGAAAGTGCTGACCGTGAAAACTTCGGTCCGTGCGATCTCCCAGACCGGGGCGTGTTCCCGCAACCGCCTGAAGAGAGGGTAGGGGTCACAGAGCACCTCTGGGTCCAGCAGCAGGGTTCCGGGGATCTCCTGGTCCACCTGGTCCTTTCGTTCGCGCAAACCCTCGCCGCGAGCGACCGATTCGCTCTCAGAGCGCTGCGCCGGTGGTATTGTCGTACGGCATACTAGAAATACCCGGCGGGACGAGCAAGCGTGAAAAATGACCAATCCCATAACGCCCGCTCAAGGCCTGCAACGAACGGCAGACCTCGCTCTCGGGGACGGCCGCCTTCGCTGAGCAAGCGCAAGGTTGTGGAGGCCGCCTTACGGGTGACTCGCGAGGTCGGCCTCGACAACCTCTCGATGCGAGCGCTTGCCCGAGAACTCAACGTCCCGCCGATGACGATCTATCACTATGCACCGAGCCGGGAGTACCTGCACGCGTTGGTGGTCGACGACATCCTGAGCGAGATCCGAGTTCCGAGCCCCGATGAAGGCGACTGGGAGGAGCGGCTTCGAAAGCTGCACTCCGACGCCCGCCGAGTGTTCGCGGATCACCCTGGAGTGTCGGCACACCTTGGGGATGGAGGGTCAATTGAAGGTGCACGGCTGGCGGACGGCGTGCTCGAAATGTTGGCCGAAGGCGGTTTCAGTCCAGAAGATGCTGTCGTGTGCTTCGCGACGCTGTTCACCTTCATGACGGGTCAGATTGATCTCGACGCAATGTCACACTTCGTCAAAGACGGTGTCTCGACGGCGACCTTGGACAACGTCACCAGCTCCGCGCGCTTCTCACGTGAGGAGCTCTTTGAGCTCGGCTACGACGCTGTCATGGAGGGGCTGAAGCGCAAGTTCCTGCGGTCGTAGAGGGGGTCCGCAGCAAGGGTCCTGGGGTCGCCGGAGCCGGCAACCAAAGGAGGTGACGTGCACGCGCATGACGTGACGTTCGATTGGGCCGATCTGTCCTCGGTCCCCGAGGTGGTGAACTCGTGGGCCCACAACGGATTCGTTGTCACGGGTGCTGGAGAGCTGATCGGTTTTCATGCTGGGCGGCTGATCACGTTCGACCGGAACGGCCACGTCTCGAGGTTGGTCGAGACTGGCCTGACCGAGGGACACGGCATCACCCTGGTACGAGAGGGTGATGACGAGTTCTTGTGGGTGAGCGACCCGGGCTTCGTCTTCGAGGTCGGCCTCGATGTTGGGGACGAGGCGTGGGAATCCGTCTTCGGGAAGGGCGTCCGTGTTGAATCGCGTTCACCCAGAGTTGTCAAGATGACCCTCGACGGCGAAATCCTCGCCGAACTCCCCATCCCGCCCGGAGAGCCCGGCTTGTTGCCCGGCATGATGGGGGATTACTGCCCGTGCGGCACGGCCGTGGACGAAGAGAGGTTTGGGGGAAACGGCGACATCTGGGTGGCGGACGGGTACGGAACGAGCTTGGTGCATCGCTTCGACAAACACGGCAACCATCAGTTGACCCTCTCTGGTGAAGAAGGGGGCCGGCGGTTCCTTTGTCCGCACGCCGTGTTCATCGACCGGCGCGGCGGCAAGATTCCGGAGTTGTACATCGCCGACCGGGAGAACAAGCGCGTCCAGGTATACGACCAACAAGGTCGCTACATCCGAACTTTCGGGCATGCGTTTCTGAACAGCCCCAGTGGCTTCGCAGTCTTGAACGACCTACTCGTCGTTGCAGAGCTGTACTCACGGCTCGCAGTACTGGATGCAGACGACAACTTCGTTGGATATGTCGGAGCAAGCGATAGAGCCCAACAGGGTCTCGGTTGGCCTGAACGTCCTGGGTGGCCGAACGCATTAAGCGGTGATGCGCGAGCCATGCGGGCGGACCTGCCGGCTCCCTATGATTTCAACTCTCCACATTCACTCGCTACAGACACAGACGGGAATCTCTATGTTTCCGAATGGCTCATCGGCGGGCGCTACACAAAGCTCAGGATCAGCGATCCTCGGGTCTCACGCGGCCTGTGGCAGGCACGAGCTCGTTGAACGACTTGGCCTGCGCAGGTTCGTATTGGTGTCTCGCGGTCGGCCAGACGACGGCGGGCGAGGGTGCCGTCGTCCCAGTCGGCTGGGAGGACCTCTCTACGTTGCAGGCGGTGACGGGAGTGGACCAGTTCAGCGGGGTCAGCTGCCCAACCGAGGGTTTTCTGTATTGCTGTCGGTACCACCGGCCCGGTCAACAACACGACTGGCGCGATCGACATCTTCCCGGTGTGGGGCTAAGCGATCCGTGAGCACTCCTGACGGAGCTGCACTCGAACCAGAACCGATCCAGTCCCTCATAGGGAGAACTGGACCACCTTCAAACCCCTCTCCGGCCTGAAGAACTCAATGGGTGGGCGTTCCTTCGGGCGTCTAGTCTTGCGCCAGCATCAGGTCGGTGATCACGAGCACAGGCGGGAAGGAACATGGCTGCAGGACGTTTAGCGACGATGATCGGCGCGGTTGTGGTCGTTGGGACCACCACGTTGACGCCGGTTATGTCGGCCGGGGCGGCGACCACTCCGAGCGTCACCAATCCGAACGTGACCACCGCCGGTTACAACAATCTCCGCGACAACTGGGACCGCCACGAGCCGGGCCTCTCGCCTTCGGCGGTCCAGTCGTCGGGCTTCGGGCAGCTGTTTTCCACGGCGGTCTCGGGGTCTGTGTATGCACAGCCCCTCGTGGTGAA
Organism: uncultured Acidimicrobiaceae bacterium; assembly: GCA_963725895.1. Lineage (GTDB taxonomy): Bacteria > Actinomycetota > Acidimicrobiia > Acidimicrobiales > RAAP-2 > Bog-473. The sequence continues at coordinate 106,940 of CAVSAJ010000002.1, forward strand.
CGGCACGGTCATTGTCACGACCGAACAGGCAATGGCCTACGGCATCAACGCGACTACGGGTGCCATCGAGTGGAGTCGGTCCTTTGGATCGCCCTTCGAGGCAGCAACGATCGGGTGCTCGGATCTGACGCCCGACCTTGGGTCGACCTCCACGCCTGTGGTCGATCCCGCAACTGGGATCGTCTATATGACGACTCGTCTCGAGACGGGAAGCGGCGGACTGGCCAATGCCCATTGGTACCTCCAGGCCATCTATGACACGACGGGTCTGGAGGCGCCGGGATTCCCGGTTGAGATCACCGGCACGCCGTACAACACGCCAGGTGTCCCGTTCAATGACGCCTACGAGCAGCAACGTCCCGGGCTGTTGTTGTTGAACGGCACTGTCTACATCGCTTTCGCCTCGGACTGCGATATCACCCCCTACCGGGGCATCGTGGTGGGTGTCAGCACGACAACCGACGCCATCACCTCGATGTGGAGCGACGAGTCGGGTGTCGGCACGGACGAGAATTCCCAGGCCGGCATCTGGCAGAGCGGCGGCGGGCTGGTTTCCGACGAACCGAATCGGATTGTTCTCGCCACGGGGAACGGGGTGTCCCCCCAGCCCGCTGCCTCGAACAACCCACCAGCCACCTTGTCTGAATCGGTCATCGGCCTCAAGGTGAACGCGAATGGCAAGATCAAACCCGTCGAATTCTTCGCACCGGGCAACGCCGCAAACCTCGACGCCAACGACGAAGATCTTGGTGCCGGGGGTCCTGTGGCTCTGCCGACGGCACACTTCGGCACGGGCGCCCATCCGCACCTGCTGGTTCAGGAGGGGAAGGACGGGCGCGTCTTCCTCATCGACGCCGATGCCATGGGCGGCTTCAAGCAGGGCACCGGTTCCGTGCTGCAGAAGCTGGGGCCCTTTGAGGGCGAGTGGGGTCACCCTGCGGTGTACGGAGGGCAGGGTGGGTGGGTTTACATAGTGCAGAGCGCCGGCGGGCCGCTCCGGGTCTTCAGCTACGGCGTCAATGCGCAGGGCCTTCCCCAACTCACTTCGGCCGCGACCAGCAACGAATCCTTTGGCTACACGTCAGGCTCACCGTTGGTGACTAGTGACGGCACCAAGGCCGGCAGCGGTGTGGTCTGGGCCGTGTACAGCAGCAACCAGAATGGCGACGGCGGCACCCTGCTGGCCTACAACGCCATCCCGACAGGCGGTGTGCTCCCACTGCTGTGGAGTGCCCCAATCGGGACCGCCACCAAGTTCACGACACCCACGGCGTGGAACGGAGAGGTGTTCGTCGGGACTCGCGACGGACATCTCCTCGCGTTCGGCACGACGGCCAACGCGCCGCTCCGGGCGGGGTCTGTCGCGTTTGGTTCGGTACCGGTGGGCTCGAGCCGTACGACCACCGTGGTCGCTGCCACGCCGCAGGGTCTGACGGTGACCGGTCCAGTCACCGTCAGCGGCTATCAGGGCGTCACAGGTCCTGCGGCCACGCAGGGCGCCGGGACCACCACTTCATCGACCATTCCCGCCGGCGCCACGGCGGGTCCTGCGGTCCCCCCGCCACTCGAGGCGAAGCCGATCGTCAGCTCGGTCTTTGCCGTCGGGCAGCCGATGGCCGGAACGAAGCTCGGCCCCGGCGCGACATTGCGCCTACCGGTCACCTTCACTCCCGACGCTCCTGGCGCGGTGGTGGCCAGCCTGTCGATTCCCACCAGCGCTGGAACCCAGACAGTCTCGATCTCTGGTTACGGGACCGCTCCGGGGCTCTTGTTGTCCGCCTTGCCCCTCGCTTTCGGCACGGTCAACACAGGTGCCGGTGGCAAGGCCCTGACGATCAGCCTGACCAACTCGTGGAACCGAGCCGAGACGGTGACCAATATCGCATTGCCGAATGGCCCCTTCGCCGTCACTGGCCTTCCGAGCGTTGGTACGGTGCTGGCGCCACAGCAATCAGTCACGGCGTCAGTTGATTTCAACCCGGCCGTCGCTGGCTCGTACGCCTCGGCGCTGCATATCTCGACCAACCATGGCTCGGTCACCGCCCCGGTCAGTGGCACCGCGGTTACGGGCATCGCACACCTCGCAGTCACCAGTGTCTCCCTCAATGCGGGGTCGGTCCCGATCGGAGGGACCGTGCATCTCAAGTTCGGTGTCGGTAACAGCGGCACTGTGGCCCTCATCGTGACAAGGGCCATCGCTCCGAGCGGAGCGTTCTCCGCGCCAGTGCCGATGCCCGAGGGCACGACGATCGACCCGGGAACGTTCTTGGATCAGACCGTCACCTTCCATCCGACCGCCCTCGGTCCGACCTCTAGTCAGTACATCTTCAACAGCAATGACGGGCAGGGCCCGGTCGTTGTCACGCTGCACGGTTCGGGCACCTGAGCAACCAGCACCCGTCACGGGAGCTCTTAGCAATCTGACCTCCGAGCGGACCGCGATGATCGGCCTCATGCGGCGAGCCGATCAGGTCAGGGAGCGGAGTTTGTTACCCCTGGTCAAAAGGCCACCGGTGCGCTGGATCGAGTAGCGAACGAGAAAGCCAGGTTCCGGCCGGTCAGCAAGCGGGAGTTGGGCATCCGGCGAGACGTGGGTCTTCGCGTGCCTGGCCATGAGATCCCAGACGCGTGGGCTGGGTTCTACCGTCCGTTCGCATGGACGACCGCATAAGGGTTGATCCAGACCCTGGTTCCCGTGGCGCCTCGAAGGACACCCGACGCGGGGTCGCGCCTGATGCTTCTGAGCTTCTTGTTGTCACTCACGTTGGTACTCACCAATTCGTCACCGTCGATCCCTATCCAAATGACAGTGACGTGCGGTCTCCCATCGGGGTTGATGGTGCTCAGATGGGCTATGGGTGAAGCGGAAGGAGCACTCCTAACGAGCACCCCCAACAGCACCCCCAACGGGATTTGAACCCGTGCTGCCGCCGTGAAAGGGCGGTGTCCTAGGCCGCTAGACGATGGGGGCGGGCGCGTGCCAACGGCACGGTGCACCGAGCCTAATGGGCACCGATGGGCACCCCCGGCGACGGAGCGTCCCGGACCAGGGGGGTGGGCACGGCCTCGGGCGCGTGATACGTGCAGGCAAGAAAGGTCTGCACGGCGCCGATCACCAGGGCGGTGGCGCCGACGATGTGCACCTCGACCAGCAGCGCGGGCAGATGGGTGAAGTACTGCGTGTACCCGACCGCGGCCTGGGCCACCAGCACCACCATCAAGATGCGCGCGGTGCGGCGGACCCGCTCGGGCACATCGCCCATGTGCAAGCCGACGACGAGCCCGATGGTCACGCCGACGAGCAAGAGGGCGAGACTCGAGTGCAGCTCGGCCATGTCGCGCAGTGCGATGGGCAGACGCTTGGCGACCTGTTGGCCCGAGGCGTCGCCGGCATGGGGCCCAGCACCGGTCGTTGCCGTGCCGGCCGCGATCACGAGGCCGAGCAACCCGAGGAGCCCGTAGTAGAGGCGGATGAGTGGCCTGGGTACGAGGAGGTGCGCGGATCCGGGGGAGTAGTCGCGGGTCGAGCGGTGCACCAGCACGACCGCGTCGACCAACAAGAGCATGGTGGCGAAGAAGTGCACCATGACCACGTAGGGATTCAGCTTCGTGTACACGACGATCCCCCCGAGGACGGCCTGGGCCAGGACGCCGATCACCAGGCCGCCGCTGAGCCACGTGAGGTCACGCCGGCGGGGGGAGCGGAAGATCGAGCCGAGGAAGGCGGCGGCGACGGCAATGGTGAGGACGACGGTCACCAGGCGGTTGCCGAACTCGACGAGCCCGTGGAACTGGAGGGCCGGCGTGAGGTGTCCGGCCGAGCACTCCGGCCAGTTGCTACAGCCGAGTCCTGAGCCGGTGAGGCGGACCGCCGCACCGGTCAGGACGATGAACGCGGTCATGGCCAGGGCCAGCACGTCGAGACGATGGCTGAGCGAGGGCGAGATGTTTGGGGTGCGGCGCCGCGACACGCGGGCCAAGCGTACCGGGACACAGCGCTTGGTCCCGGGCGAGCCCTGGTCGTAGGCTGGGTTTTGCATGTCCATCGAGGCACCCGCGCTCCCCGGACGGCGGGCTGGATGGTCGTGGCCGACGGTCGGGGCCTATGTCGCCCTGACCAAGCCGCGCATCATCGAGCTCCTGCTGGTCACGACGTTGCCCACCATGGTGGTGGCGCAGCGCGGCGTGCCGCCGGTCTGGCTCATGGCGGCCACGCTGACTGGCGGTGCGCTGGCGGCCGGGGGTGCCAATGCCATCAACATGGTGGTGGACCGCGACATCGACCGGATCATGAACCGCACCAAGAACCGGCCGCTGGTCACCGGTGCCATGACGCCGGCCGCGGCGCTGGTCTTCGCAATCTCGCTGGAGGTCGCCGCCTTCGTCGAGCTGTGGCTGGCGGTGAACCTGCTGTCGGCCGTCTTGGCGGTCTCAGCGACCTTGTTCTACGTGTTCGTATACACGCTCTGGCTCAAGCGACGTTCCTCCCAGAACATCGTCATCGGCGGCGCAGCCGGGGCGGTCCCTGTCCTGGTGGGCTGGGCGGCGGTCACCGACAGTCTGGCCTGGGCCCCGGTCGTGATGTTCGCCATCATTTTCATCTGGACCCCACCGCACTTCTGGTCCCTGGCGGTGCGCTACAAGGAGGACTACGAGGCGGCCGACGTGCCGATGTTGCCGGTGGTCGCATCGATGAAGCGGACCACGACCGAGATCGTCTACTACACGGTGGCACTGGTGGCCGTGTCGTTCCTGCTCGGCCCGGTGGCGCACCTGGGTTGGATCTACATGGTCACCGCGGCTGTGCTGGGCGCGGGGTTCTTGTACTTCGTGACTCGCCTGTGGGGGCTGGCCCAGAACGGACAGGCGAACGGTCGCGAAGCCATGCGGGTCTTCGGCTACTCGATCACGTACCTCACCGTGTTGTTCGTGGCGATGGCGGGCGACGTCCTCATCCGCAACCACATTCACTAACCTCCCCGCGCGATGAGCGACGTATCACCGCCGAGCCCGACGGGTTCGAACGCGCCGGAGCCCGAGCCTGGGTCGGGGCCCGGGTCCGATCCCGGGTCCGAGCCCGGTGGGTCGCCCGCAGCGCCGGACGGCTCGGTGGCACGAAAGCCACGCAAGGTCTTCTTGGTCGTCGGCATCGTGCTGGCGGTGGGGCTCGGCATCGGCTTGTTCACGGGGATCGGGACCAGCCAGAGCACGACTGGCGCGCCACACGTCGGCGGATCGGTCCCCTCGTTCACATCGGCGAATGTCGGGCCAACCGGCGGGTCGCAGGTCTCCGTCCCCGCCGACGGCGGCGGCAACGACGTTCCTGCCGTCCTCCTCTTCTTCGGTGCCTGGTGTCCGAGTTGCAGCCAGGAGCTCCCGCCGCTCGCGGCGACGGCCGCCGCGCAGCAGAAAGGGCACGGCGCGCTCTCGCGGATCCATGTGATCGGGATCGACAGCGAGGATTCTGCGTCGACGGCGCGCCAGTTCATCCACAAGGAGGGTGTGACCTTCCCGGTGGCGCTCGACCCCAATGTCGCCATCACCAGTGGTCTCTTCTACTTCGACGGCGACCCTTACGCGGTGTTCGTCAAGGGTGACGGCACGATCAGCAAGATCGTCGCGGGCGCGGTCTTGACGCCGTCCTCATTCAAGATGGACGAGCAGGCGCTCATTCCCAGCGGAACGTGAGGGCAGCGGCGACCGGCGCCGCCACCGCCCACACCACCAACACCACCCATGATTCGCCGGGGACCGGCTGACCTTGGCCGAGGGTCGCGTGCAATGCAGCCGACAGCGCCTCGGCAGGCAACAGCTTGGCGAAGTCGGCCAGGCCGGACGGCAACTTCGAGATCGGAACGACCATACCGCCGAGCAGCAGCAGAATCAGGTAGAGCCCGTTGGCCGCGGCCAGGTTGACCTCGGCCCGCAGCGTGCCCGCCATGAGCAGGCCGATGCCAGCGAAGGCGGTCGAACCGAGCAGGATCGCTCCGACGGCGCCGCCGACCGCGACCGCACCGCCTCCGCCGGGGTTCCAGCCCAGCGCGAGGCCGACGGGCAACAGGACCGCCGCCTGCACGAGCTCGACGGCGACGATCGTCACGATCTTGGCTCCGAGCAGGCGAGGCCGCCCGAGCGGTGTGGAACCGAGCCGCTTGAGGACCCCGTAGCCGCGCTCGAACCCGGTCGCGATGCCGAGCGAGACCATCGCGGTCGACATAACGGCAAGCGCAAGGATCCCGGGCACGAAGAAGTTGGCCGGAGTGGCCGTCGGCGTCGACACCACCTTGACCTTGGAGAAGAACAGCAGGAACAAGACGGGGATACCCAGGGTGAGCAGCAGCGTCTCGCCGCGGCGGAGGGTCATGTAGATCTCGGCGCCTGTCTGTGCAACGAGCGGCCGAAGCGGATGGTGGGTGCTGCGGGCGATCGCTGTATCGGCGGCGGTCATCGTGGGCTCCTCCGCCTGCGTGCTCGCCGGCGGCCGCCGCTCCCGCCGTGCTGGTCGGGCTCGCCGGATGGTGCGGCCTCGGGCGGGATTGTGGCTCCGGCTACTTCCACACCGACTGCTTCGAAATAGACCTCCTCGAGCGTTCGGCCCACGACGAGATCGGTGAGGACGGCGCCCCGCGCGGCGAGAAACGTGGCGACGATCGCCGTCGCGCCAGGGGTATCGACGCCGGCGGTCGTGCCGGTGTCGGCGGTCGTGCCGGTGTCGGCGGTCGTGCCGGTGTCGGCGGTCGTATCCGTCCCAGTGCCGGTCTCGAGGCGATACCGGCCCGGCGCGGTCTCCAGGACCGTCGTCCCTCCCCCGACTTCGGCGGCGAGGGCACCGACGTCGAGCCCGGGTGGGGCGCCAAACGTGATCATGACCGGGGTCGGCCGTCCGTGTGCGCTGGCACCTGCGGGGCCGGCGAGGAGCTCACGGGGCGTCCCCTCGCGCACGATGCGGCCGGCCGCCATGATCGCGATGCGATCGGCCACCTTCTCCGCCTCACCGAGCTCGTGGGTGGTGAGGAGGGTACAGACGCCGTTGTCCTTCAGCTCCGCCACGACTGTCCTGATGGCGACGCGTCCTTCGGGGTCGACGCCGGCTGTCGGCTCGTCCAAGAAGGCCACCTCGGGGCGACCGATCAACGCCAAGGCCAAGGAGAGCCGCTGCTGCTCCCCGCCGGAGAGGTGGCGCCACGGCGTGGTGGCTACGGCGCGCAGGCCCACCAGGTCGAGCAGCTCCTCTGTCGGGACCGGATCGGAGTAGTACCCCGCGAACAGGTCGAGGGCTCGCCGCGGACCGAGCATCGGATAGACCCCGCCGCGCTGGAGCATCACGCCGATGTGCGTCGTGAGCGCGTCGTGGTCGGCGACGGGGTCGAAGCCGAGGACGCGCAGCTGACCTGCGGACGGCCGGCGGTAGCCCTCGAGGCTCTCCACGGTCGAGGTCTTGCCGGCACCGTTCGGGCCCAGTATCACCAGCACTTCACCCCGATCGGCGACGAGATGCAGATCGTCGACGGCGGCGCGCGTGCCTTCGGGGCCATAACGCACGGTGAGGCCGGTGACCTGGACGGCTGGCACGGCGTCGCAGGCTACTTTGGCCCCCAAATGATCGATATCCGGGCCCTCCGCGACGACCCTGACTCCGTCAAGGGCGCGCTGGCGCGTCGCGGTGTCGAGGCAGCCGAGGTTGATGCCGTGATCGAGGCGGACGCGACCTGGCGGACGAGGGTGAAGGCCGCAGAGGACCTGCGGAGCGAGGTCAAGGCACTCTCCCGCGAGGTCGGCGGCGCGAAGAAGGCGGGAAATGACGCGCGGGCCGACGAGCTCAGCGCACGGAGCCGAATGCTCGGCGAGCAGGAGCGGGCCGCCGCAGCGGAGGCGGAGGCGGCCGAGGAGCGCGTGCGCACAGGGCTGCTGTACCTCCCCAACATCCCGGCGGACGACGCGCCGGACGGGGAGGGCGAAGAAGACAACGTGGAGGTCCGGCGGTGGTGGCCGGGGCGGGATATCGAGCAGTTGGGACCAGAACGGCTCGAACACCAACAGGTGCCGCACTGGGAGATCGGTGAGGCCCTGCAGATCCTCGACATGGAGCGCGGGGCACGGCTCTCGGGGTCGATGTTCCCGCTCTATCGGGGCCCCGGTGCGCGGCTGCTGCGCGCACTCACCGCGTTCGCCATCGACCGCCACGCGCCGGCCTACGAAGAGATCCGCCCACCCACGGTCGTCCTTACCGACACTATGACTTCGACGGGACACCTGCCGAAGTTCGCCGACGACGCCTATCACGTGGTGCGCGACGATCTGTGGCTCATCCCGACGGCGGAGGTCCCTCTGACATCGATGCACCGGGGCGAGATCCTGGAGGAGTCGCAGTTGCCCCTGCGGTTCACAGCCTCGACTGCCTGTTACCGGCGGGAGGCAGGCTCGGCGGGTCGTGATACCCGTGGCCTCCTGCGCGTGCACGAGTTCGACAAAGTCGAGCTTTTCGCGTACGCCACGCCCGATGGAGCGCTCGACGCACAGGCGGACATCCTGCGGCGAGCCGAGACGATGCTGCAGGAGCTCGAGCTGCCCTACAGAGTGCTCGACCTGTGCACGGGGGATCTGAGCGGGTCGTCGGCCAGGACGTTCGATCTGGAGGCGTATGCACCGGGCGTCGACCGGTGGCTCGAAGTCTCCTCGGTCAGCTGGTTCCGCGACTACCAGGCCCGGCGGGCGAACGTCCGCTTCCGGCCGGCGGGCGGCGGCCCGTTGCAGCTCGTGCACACGGTCAACGGCTCAGCGCTGGCGTGGCCGCGGATCTGGGCCGCGCTGGTGGAGAACGGCCGGCAACCGGACGGGTCGGTGCTGTTGCCCGAGGTGCTGGCCCCGTACCTGGGCGGCGAACTCCTCATCAAGGCGCCGTGAGCGCCCTCGAGGATGGAGCCGCCGGCAGTGGGTTGAGCTTCGGCTTCGAGCAGATGCTCGAGTCGATTGCGACCGAGAGCCGCACGCTCTCCGATGCCGTTGCGCGCTCGGACCTGGAGGCTCGGGTTCCCTCGTGCCCAAAGTGGTCGGTGCGCGACCTCGCCCATCACATCGGCGAGGTGCAGTGGTACTGGGGCCAGAACGTTGCGGCCAAGAATGCCGACGAACGGTCGGGCGGTGATCTCACTGCGTTCCCCGAGGACGCAGACCTCTTGGCGTGGCTCGGCTGGTGCACCTACACGCTGCTCGGCGCGCTGCGCGACGCCGGTCCCGACGCGCCCTGCTGGACGTGGTGGCCCGAGCCGCACACGTCGCGCGCCGTGGCGCGTCACCAAGCCCAGGAAGTCGCCGTGCACCGCTGGGACGCCGAGGGGGTTGCCGGACCCGGTGCATCCGAGCCGCTGGCGGCCGGACTCGCAACCGACGGGGTGCCCGAGTTCGTCGACATCATGGTGGGGGCCGACCGGGGCGCGCTGCCAGGCACCGTGACGCTGACCGCGACCGACACCGGCGCAAGCTGGCAGATCACGGGCGATGCCGGCGTCGTGCGGCCTGGACGCGAGTCGGAGCTGCGGGCGACCGCGTCGGAGCTGGTGCTCATGCTGTACCGCCGGCTGCCGGTGCCTGACTCGCACGTGGTCGGAGACCCCGTGCTGGTCGCGGCGTTGCTGTCGCTGGCCGACACGTCGTGACGGAGCTCACATTCCTCGGCACCGGCAACTTCCTGGCGCCGCCCGGCCGATACTGGAACAGCTTCGTCATGGATGGCAACGTGTTGGTCGAACCGTCGCCGATCGCTCTGCCGCATCTGCGCCGGTGTGGCCTCTCGCTCGACGCCATCGACGTCGTGGTCGTCTCGCACTTTCATGCCGACCACTGCTTCGGCTGGCCCTTCCTACTGGAGGCGTTCGCCGAACAGGCACCGGGGCACTCACTCCATGTCGTGGGGCCGCCGGGGATCGAGGCCCACCTGGCCAACATGAACGAGGCCGGTGCCGTCCGCTCGGTGACCGAGGTGGCGTACAAGACACTCGATCTGCACTTCGTCGAGGTCGACGGGTCCTGGCAGTCGGCTGGCCCGCAGTGCTTCCGGGCCATCGAGGTGGTGCACGTTCCCTACCTGCGTTGCTTCGGGTACCTGTTCGACCGAGGCACCCAGATCGTGGCCTACTCGGGTGACACGACTCCTTGTGTGGGACTCACCGAATTGGCGCAGGAGGCCGACGTGCTGGTGGTGGAATGCAACGGCCGGCACCTGCCTGCCGGCGCCCTGCCTGTCCACATGGACGAGGACTCGGTCCGCGACCTGCAGGCCGCCAATGACGACGTCCGGCTGATCCTGACCCATCTGGGCGAGCAGGTGGACGTTGCGTCGATGTCGGGCGTCACCGTCCCGTCCGACTTCGAGAAAGTGACCGTCTGACCAGGGATTGTGTACTCCGCGAGTGGCGGTGCCGGTGTCGGTCGCCCTCGCGAGGCGAGGGCAGGGGTAGGTCGGTCGACGTGGATACGTATCCTTCGTTAAACCCCCCGAATGGGTGCCCCCTCAATCTGGGGGTGTGTGCTCTCAGACCCCGGCGGCGGCGAAGCGATAGCCGACGCCGCGGACCGTCGTGATCAGCACCGGCGTCGAGGGGTCCGCCTCAATGCGAGACCGCAGCCGCTTGATATGCACATCGAGCGTCTTCGTGTCCCCGATGTAGTCGGTGCCCCACACGCGATCGATCAGGACGTCACGAGTCAGGACCCGTCCCGAGTTCTCCACGAGGAGACGCAGGAGCTCGAATTCCTTGCGTCGCAGATGCACCTCTTCGCCACGCACGAACACACGGCGCTGGTCGAAGTCGACCTTGATGCCGTTCGACTCCCAGATGCCGTCGCTGCCGAACTCGATCGAGCCGGTTTGTTCGGATGCTTCGGGTCCACCCGGAGTACGCCGCAGTACGGCACGCATCCGGGCCACGAGCTCCCGTAGGCGGTAAGGCTTCGTGACGTAGTCGTCCGCGCCAACCTCGAGCGCCACAACAGTGTCGATCTCGGTCCCCTTTGCCGTGACCATGATGATGGGGACCTGCGACCGGGTCCGGATGGTCCGGCAGACGTCGATGCCCGACATCTTGGGCAGCATCAGGTCGAGCAGCAGGATGTCGGGCGTGGTCTCCTCGAAGAGCTGCAGGGCCTCGTTGCCGTCGCGGGCCACGGTCACCCGGAAGCCCTCGTTGGTGAGCCCGATCACCAACGCCTCGATGAACGACTCCTCGTCCTCGGCCAGCAAGACCTTCACCGGACCCTCGCCCTGCGCCGATCGCGGCCCCTTCTTGCCGGACGCCTTGTTCGCAAGGGCCTTGGTCACGCCACTCGCTCCGCCTGAATCGGGAGAACGAGCGTGAACGTCGAGCCCTCACCCTCACGCGACTCGACGTCGACCCACCCCTGATGGTTGTTTGCCACGTGACGGACGATGGAAAGGCCGAGCCCTGTACCGCCGGTGTCACGGCTCCGACCGTGGTCCACTCGGTAGAAGCGCTCGAAGATGCGGTCGAGGTCTCGTGCGGGGATCCCGACGCCGTGGTCCTGCACCGACAGACGGACGTTGTCGCGCTCTTCGATCCGCCAGTTCGGTGAGACCACCGGCATGGTGTCCGCCGGACCTCCACCTGCGGCGTCACCCTCTGGCGCCAACGGCGGCGGCGGCGTGGTGCCGGTGGCCGGCGTGGCCGCCGCGGTCTCGCTCTCGGGCGTGTACTGCTCGAGAATCTCTGGCGTGAAGACCGGCTCCACGGGGCCCTCCTGTCGTTTCCCCTCCGCTCCGGGTCGGGATTCTGTCGCGTTCTCCCCGACAACGACGGCCACGTCCTCCGTCGGTGCCGGCTTGTCGTTTCGCTCCGCAGCGGCCTCGCCGCCGAAAGCCGGCAGTTTGGACCCGATCGTGGGGATCTCTCCCGTGCGCGGGTTGGCGATGCCCTCGATGATCATGGGGCCGACGTCTGGGGGCCCGGTCCCGGAAGGGGCCCCCACGCTGGGATTTGCGCGCTGGACCGTACCCGTCACGACGACTTTCGAGTTGTCGTAGGAGTAGGTGATCGCGTTCTCCAAGAGGGCGTGCATGGCTGAAACGAGCTGGCGCCGGTCCCCCATCACCGCGACCGGGGGCGAGGGTTCGTGCAGGACGATCTCGATACCGCGCTGGTCGGCCGTCGCCCGCACTCGCTCGATGGCGTCGGCCATGACCAGGTTGACCAGGACCGGCTCGCGCGGTGGGGCCTCCTCGGACTCGATGCGGGAGAGATCGAGCAGGTCGTCAATGATGCGGCTCACCCGGAATGCCTCGTTGTGGATGCGGCCGGCCAGGCGCTGGGCCACCTCTGGGTCCGGCTCTGAGACCAACGTCTCGGCCAACAGGCCCAGCGCGCCCATAGGCGTCTTGAGCTCGTGGCTCACGTTGGCGACGAAGTCGCGCCGGATCTCCTCGAGCCGCCTGCGCTCGGAGACGTCCTCGATGAGGGCGATGACGCCCAGCGGTCTGCGTCCGTCGTCGATCTGGTGCGCCCGGACCTGGAGCGTGCGCCGCGGCGGTCCGTAGAGATCGAGTGTGCGCTCGGCCGAACCCTCGTGCCAGGCGTCTTCGAGCAACTCGGTCACCGCCTGGGCGGCGAGGGCGTCACCGTGGCGGCTGACCATGAGGGCATTGGCCCGGCCGTTGCGATAGATGACCGTGCCGTTCTCGTCGCACAGGACGACGCCCTGGGTGAGCGTGTCGAGGGAGCGGCGCAGCCGGATGGCGTCAGAGCTCGATTCGGTGACCGCCTGGGCGGCGCCGCCGGTGACCTGCTCCAGGTAGGCGAGCGAGATTTCGATGTTGTTCTCGTCCTCTGGGGGATCGAGGCCCAGTCGGGTGCCGAGCGCAGAGAGCCGCTGGGAGATGGCACGCCTGCCCGAGCGGCGGCCGAGGAGGGAGGCCACCAGTCCGACAATTACGCAGGCAGCGACCGCAATTGCGATGAAGATGATTTCCTGCGTCTGGCTGAGATTGATTTCCCCCGGCGCACTCAACAGCACACCCCCCAATATGGCAGGGCTGAACAGGTGGGGCGAACCTCTGTGTCGAGCGTGAGCCGACCGCCCTTTTGGCGCCACAGCGAAGTCGAGTCACACCGAGGCCGAGCGTCAACCGTTCTCTGAGCGACACGGCCCGGAGGTCCCGGTGCCGGCAACGTGACGGAGGGCACCGATGGTCGTGTGGCACCTTGCCGATGTCTCACTCAACCCCAGCGTGAACGCGCTCCCCGGCGGGGGGACACTGCAGGACCTGACCAACGGGCTCGGGGCGTGGGCGCTCATTGCGGCCATGGCCGGGATGCTCATCGGGGCCGCCGCGTGGGCCCTCGGTGTTCACGCCCAGAACTTCCAGCAATCGTTGGTCGGGAAGCGAGCGGTCCTCGTGTCCGGTTTGGCAGCGCTGCTCATCGGCGCCGCGCCACCGATCATCAACTTCTTCTTCCACACCGGGACGAACCTGCACTGACGGCCGTCCCCTGTCAGATCTCCGCCAGAGACCTTCCACGTCGCGATGCTTGCCGCCGGCTGCACCGGTCTCGACGCCCTCAACCCGATCTGCCAGGTCGGCAGCCTGGGTGGTTCCATCGCGGCCTCCGGCTTCGAGTCGGTCCTCGACGGGATCAGTCAATGGGTGGCCAGTGGTGCCGAGTGGTTGCTCGCGCAGATCGGCGACGTGCTCGTGTCCACCACCACCATCGACGTGGGCGCGACCTGGTTCCGGACGCACTACGGCCAGATGACGGCGCTGGCCGGTGTCGTGATCCTTCCTCTCCTCCTTGTCTCCACGCTGCAAGCGGTCCTGCGTCAGAACCCGGGCCAGCTCGTCCGCACCTTCCTCGTGCAGGTCCCGCTCGCGCTCCTGCTTGCTGCCGCCGCGATCCAGGTCGTCATCATGAGCCTGTCTGCTACGGATGCCATGAGCACGGCCATCGCGGGTGGCACCGCAGGTGACGTCTCCTCGCTGCTCACGGGGGTGACCAACGGGCTCGTCACCTCCGCCGCCGATCCGACCCTTGCGAGTTTCGTGCTGCTCCTGGTTGCGCTGCTCGTCGCAGTGGCCGCATTCGTGCTCTGGCTCGAACTCCTCATCAGGGCCGCTGCTGTCTACGTCGCGGTGCTGTTCCTGCCGCTCGCTCTCGCGACATTGGTCTGGCCGGCTGTCTCGCATTGGTGCCGTCGTCTTGTCGAGACGCTCGCAGCACTGATTCTCTCCAAGTTCGTCATCGTTGCGACGCTCAGCCTCGCCGCTGGCGCGGTGTCATCGGGCACACCGGGCACGGGCAGCCACGGAGCGGGGTTCTCGTCGGTGCTGGCCGGTGGCGCGCTGTTGGTGATGGCGACGTTCACGCCGTTTGCGATCCTCAGGATGATCCCCGCCATCGAGGCGGGCGCGGTCTCGCACCTCGACGGCTTGCGCTCACGCGGGACCGCTGCGGCGACGCGTCTGCCGCGCAGCGCGGCGAACCATGTGCTCAATGAGGGACTGCAGGCGCTCGGCGAAGCGCGGCTCATGGCTGGGACGCCCGGGACCGGTGGCGCGGCACGGGGCAGCGGTGCCGCACGGGACGCAACCCGCGGGGGAGCGGGCGGCCCGACCGGCTCGGCTGACGGGAGCGGCGAAGGCGTGGACGAGCCGACGAGCGGAATAGAGCTCGGTGACGGGGATCCCAACTCGCAGCGCATCTACGACGAGGGTGTTGCTCGCGGCCTGGTGCCGGGACCGAAGGGGCCCAAGCCGATTCGTGCCGAGCGCTCGCCGGCGGCCGGCAGCGGCAGCGCCAACGGCGGCGGCGATGGAGGCGGCGTTGGCACCAACGTGAACGGTGGCGAACCGCAAAGGACACGGCCCGGCCCTCCCCACGGCCCGGTCAATCCCGCAGACGAGTGGAAGTGGGAGGGCGTCCCGCTGGACGCTGGTCCACTCGCCCCGGTCGAACCAGGCAAGACGCGCCACTACATGGGGAACGACGGACACGGCCCCCAGATCAGATGGCTCCCTCCGGTCTGGCCGCCCGGTCAAGGACCCGATGGCGCCGGCAGTGGCGGCGGTGGCGGTGGCAGTGGCGGCGGTGGCGGTGGCGGCGGCGTGGGTGGGGGAGGGCACGGGTGAGCACCGACCGCGGCGCGCGCTACCGCTTCGGTCCCCGTGAACGCGGCGGTGCGCTGGCTGGATGGCGGCCCGGCCAGATCCTCACGGTGGCCGTCGGTCTCGTCTTCGGGGTGCTGGTGCTGCGCTGGGAGCCCAACGCTGCCGGTGTGGCCGCCGCCATCGGGGTCCTCGTGCTCTACGGCGCACTCGCGACGGTCCCAGTGGCCGGGCGCACGGGCGACGAGTGGTTGCCCGTCGCCGTCTGCTGGGGTGCACGGCGGTCGGCCGAGTGGCGGTCGAGCGGGTGGCGCTCGGTGGGGGGCAGCCGGCACGTGCGTGGCCCCGGGCGTATGGGCGCACTGCGCTCGTTGTCCCTCTTGCGGGCGGACTGGCACGACATGGGCGTCGTGCACGATCGTGCCGGACGCACCCTCACCGCTGCCCTGGACCTCCGGGGCAACAGCTTCGCCCTGCTCGGGTCGGACGAACAGGACCGCCGAGTCGGCGCCTGGGCTTCGGTCCTCTCCTCCATGGCCCGCGAGGGGTCGCCGGTGCACCGGGTGCAGTGGGTCGCCGCGTCGTTTCCCGACGACGGGCAGGACGTGCGGTCCTATCTCGCGGCTGAGAGCGTGGCGGGTGCGTCTTCGGCGTGCACCGCCTCCTACGAGTCCTTGCTGGCGGACATGGACTCGCATACCTGCGCGCACGGTGTCGTCATGGCGTTGCAGGTGCGCGTGACGAAATCGGTCGAGGTTGGCTGTGCCGCGCTGGCCCGCGAGGTGGGCTCGCTCGTGCGCCTGCTCGGCGACGCCGACGTCCAGGTCGAGTCAGTGCTCACCGCCGAGGCTCTGGCGGGCCAACTGCTCCGTACTTGCGAGCCACACGGACTCCCTCCTGACGTGGAGTCCGTGCTCGCCGATCCGTGGCCCATGGCCATGGAGGAGAGTTGGTCGGTGGTGCGCGTCGACGGCATGGTGCACGCGACGTTCTGGGTGGCGGAGTGGCCGCGGATCGAGGTCCGGAGCGACTTCTTGGCGCCCGTCCTCCTCGGATCGGCCCGCAGCACCTTCTCGGTCGTGATGGAGCCCCTCGGCCCGGACACCGCGATCCGCAAGGTGGAGGCCTCGAGGACGGCCGATCTGGCCGACACCGAGCTTCGCAGGCGGGGCGGGTTTGTGTCGACGGCCCGCCACGTGCGCGAGTCCGAAGTGCTGGCCCGCCGGGAGGCGGAACTGGCAGAGGGTCATGCATCATTCCGTTACTCGGGCTTCGTCACGGTCTCGGCACCGAGCGAGGAAGAACTGGCAGTTGCCTGCGACACGGTGCAGCACGCGGCCGGCCAGAGCCGGCTGGCTCTTCGACGCCTCTACGGCGACCAAGCGTCGGCCTACACCTGCACATTGCCGCTCTGCCGAGGCCTGCGCTGACGAGCGTGCGCAGACCAGGCGTGCGCTGACGAGCGTGGTGCGTCGCGTTGCGCTGCGTACCATGGGCTCCCATGCCCGGCGTAGTTGACGAGACGCCCGCCGCGACGAGCGTGGCGGAAGGGCGCGGTGGCCCCACGAATCTGGTGGTGCTGCTCCTCGACAGCCTGAACCGCCACATGTTGGGCAGTTACGGCGGGACCGAATTCGAGACACCGAATCTCGATCGGTTTGCACGCGAGCGAGCGGTGCGGTTCACATCCCATGTGACGGGATCGCTGCCGTGCATGCCGGCGCGCCACGACATCTTGTGCGGCTCGCTCGACTTCTTGTGGCGGCCGTGGGGCTCCATCGAGATCTGGGAGGAGCCGATCACCCAGCAGCTGCGGCGGGCGGGCGTGACCACCATGTTGGTGTCGGACCACCCGCACCTCTTCGAGGTCGGCGGCGAGAACTATCACACCGACTTCGGCGCGTGGGACTACGTGCGCGGGCACGAGGGTGACCCGTGGCGCACCTACAGCGACCCGAGCTACGTCGGCGCGCCCGCACTGCCAGCGCGCAGCGGCGGATGGTACTGGAGCGAGCGTCTCGGCTTCGACTCTGGTGAGCGCGCCTACGACCGGTCGCGCACGTTCTTCCGCGCCGAGGAGGACTTCCCCGGTCCGCGCACGATGCGCAGCGCGTCGGAGTGGCTGCGCCGCGGCGCGCCGCACGACGCGCCCTTCCTCCTCTTCGTCGACGAGTTCGACCCGCACGAGCCCTTCGACACGCCCGAGCCGTGGCTCGGCCGCTACGACCCGGACTGGGAAGGCGAGCTCCTCATCTGGCCGCCCTATGACATCGGCGCGGTGGCCCAGGGTCGCCTGAGTGAGCGCGAGGGGCGGCACATCCGAGCCAACTACGGCGCCAAGCTGTCGATGATCGACCACTGGGTGGGCGAGGTCTTCTCGGCGTTGGACGAGCGCGGGCTGTGGGACACGACGGCTGTGATCGTGTGCACGGACCACGGCCACTATCTCGGCGAGAAGGACATCTGGGGCAAGCCGGGGGTGATGCAGTACGAACCGCTCGGCCATACGCCGTTGCTCGTGCACTGGCCCGGCGTCGCCGGCGGCGCCGAGTGCGGCGCGCTCACCACCAACGTCGACATCCACGCCACCATCGCCGACGTCTTCGGCGTGACGGCTCGTGGCGCGTCGCACGGCGCGTCCCTGGTCCCGCTGGTGCGCGGGGCCGATGCGCACACGCGGGAGTGGGCCATCGGCGGCGTCTACGGCAACTGGGTCCAGGTCACCGACGGCCGGCGCAAGTACGCCCGGGGTGCGGACGGCGCGAACTTCCCCCTGTCCATGTGGTCCAACCGGTGGTCGACCATGACCATCCACGGCCTCGAGGACATCGTCCGCCTTCCCCCGCCCGACCGCCGCGCCCGTCTGGACTACCTGCCCGGGTCCGACGTCCCCGTCATCTGCCAGCCCTTCGAGCCGGGTGACCTCCTCCCGTTCTGGGTCGGCCACAACGTCGTCGACGCGCACTTCCTCTTCGACCTGGAGTGTGACCCGGGCGAGGACGAGAACCGCGCCGGCACCGGCAGCACCGAGGAAGCCGAGATGGTGGAGCTGTTACGGGTGGCCCTCAAGGACGTCGAGGCGCCGGTAGAGCAGCTGCAGAGGCTCGGTCTCGCGTGAGCCGGAGCGACGTGCCGTTCGTGCTGCCGCGCATCCCGGCCTCGTCGGGCGCACTGATCTTCGACAGCGAGGGCCGCCTCCTCATCGTCAACCCCACGTACAAGGCGAAGTGGACGATCCCCGGGGGGATCATGGAGGCCGACGGGGAGACGCCGTGGGAGTGTTGTCGCCGCGAGGTGCGTGAGGAGGTCGCGCTGGACGTCACGCACGGACGCCTCGTCGCGGTGGACTTCTTACGCCCGAAGCCGTCCCATGCGGGTGGGATGCGCTTCCTCTTCGACTGTGGTGTGTTCTCCGATGACGCCCTCGGTGGGATCGAGCTGCAGGAGGAGGAGCTGTCCGAGTATCTCGTGGCCGAGCCCGCCCGGGCGCTCGAGCTGCTGAGCGGCCCATTGCGTCGCCGCGTCGGCGCCGCGTTGGGGGCGGCGGACTGCGTCTACCTGGAGGACGGCCGCCCGGTGTGACCCGTGGCTCACGCGACGCCGAGTTGCGCGTCGGTCTGGCGTGAGAAGAAGAGGGCCGTCGACGCCACGATGAGCGCGGCAAGACCCAGAGCCAGTGCGGCATGGACGTGGACGGTGAGCGCGGCGCCGACGATTGCGCCGGCGAACATCGAGCCGACTGACGTGAGGCCCTTCGTCGCGTTCGGATCCAGACCGCCGGCCAGCGCCGACTCCGAGGTGAGTCCGGTGAGGGTGGTCGTGAGCACGGTCGTGGTCATCTCGGGCACGCGGAGCCAGCGGACAGCCGAGTTCCGCGCGCCCATGCCGAGGGCCAGGAGCGCGATGACCGTGAAGCGGGGCCAGCCCGATTCCAGGCTGGAGGTGGACACCCCTGCTGCGATGACGGCGGCGACGCCTGTCAGTGCCGCCTCGATCACCAACACGGTCATCATCAGCGGTCGGTGCCCCGGCACCTTCTGGGCGATGCGGCCACAGAGGATCGCCCCGCACAAGAAGCCCGCAAGCGCGCAGATACTCGCGGACACGGAGAACCCAGCAGCACCAGCGACGGCGAAGCCGAGCCACACCACGTTCCCGGTCATGTTGGCGGTGAAGACGTGCCCGAGGCCGAGGAAGCTCACGGCATCGACGAATCCGCTCACCACCGTGAGGGCGCCCAGCGACACCACGAGTGAATTGGACGGGTGCGACTGATCGTTCATCTTCACTCCATCTCCCCGCGGCCCGGGGTCGACCACGGCGAGCGCCAAGGTAACGGAGAACCTCCGCCGCGGCAGTGCCACCGTTCACCGCGCACGAGGCGCACATGAGGGAACGGATGCCCAAGATTCCGGCGCATCAGGTGACGACGCGCAACCTGGGCGCCGCGTACCCGCTCATTGCTGTTGGTCCGAGTGGCCTGCCCGCGACAACAGCGGATTGGAACTGACCGTGGCCACTCAGGTGATCGCGGGTTCCTCCACAACTCCCGGGGGGAGCGTGCCGGTGGCAGCTTCCCAACCCATGGCAGCGATACGGGCGCTGATCACCTTGGCGAGACCGAGGCCGATTCCCGCCGCTGCTGCCCACAACAGCGCATTGGGCCAAGAGAAGCGGGCGCTGGTGGGGTCGAACGGCGAAGGAGCGTCAGCGTCCTTGCGGATTGCTTCGTACCCGGCTCTCATGAGTTTCCGGGCGGCCAGCCCTCCCAGCAGCCCGATGCCGGTGGAGACCAGCTTCCAGATCCGCTCACGGGTCACGCTCAAAAGGTAGTCCTTGTAGATGTGCGGACGCCCTCGTTGGAAATGTGCAGGGTCACCGGTTTGCTCCCTATGGGTTCGCGGACGCTCTTTCGGCATGCCTAGCGAACGAGAGGTACTCCGGCCGCCAGACCCCTTGCATTAGGAGGGCGCCGGGTTTACCGTTCAACAGCGAACTGAACACTGACCCGCGAGCCCCGTCTTCGGGCCCGGGGTAGGTTCAAGCGAGGTGCGCCATGAACGATCGGGGCCACGGCTGGATCCTGTTTGCTGCCATCGTGTTGGGAGTCGCCGGCATCATGCGCATCTTCGATGCGATCTGGGCGTTCCGCTACCACGGTGTCCTTCCCCAGAACCTCGAAGACGCCCTTTTCGGCACCAGCCTCAAGACGTACGGCTGGGTTTGGCTCGTCGTCGGCATCATCTTGATCTTGTGCGCCCTCGCAGTGATGGGGCGTTCCCAGATCGGCCGCTGGCTTGGCGTCGCGGCCGGGGCCATCGGTGCGATCAGCGCCATCTGGTGGATGCCGTACTACCCGATCTGGTCCCTGACCTACATCGCGCTCGGCGTGATCGTGATCTACGCACTGGCCGCGTACGGGACTCCCGTTGAGGCGACCCTCAGTCCACAAGAACTGAGCCGTATCTGACTCTGAATCGCATCCAAGCCCGGCGTCCTCAAGGTAACGGAGCGGGTTCAGATCCCTGGCGACCGTTCTCCGGAGATGAGGGAACGACAACCCCGGCTCCCGGCCCACCAGGTGACCACCCGCAATCTCGGGGCCGCCTATCCCTTCATCGCCGAGGCCGGCCTCGGCGGACGGGGCGTGGTCGTCGGCGACGACCTGCTCGGCGGCTCGTTCGTCTTCGACCCCTTCGAGCTCTACGCCGCCGGTGTGGTGTCCAACCCGAACATGGTGGTGTTCGGGCAGATCGGCCGGGGCAAGAGCGCGTTCGTCAAGACCTTCCTGTGGCGCCAGGCGGTCTTCGGTCGCCACGCATGGGTCGTCGACCCCAAGGGCGAGTACGGCGACCTGGCCGACGCCTGGGGTATCCGGCCGGTCGCGCTCAGGCCCGGTGGTTCGATCCGGCTCAACCCACTCGATCCGGGGCCGGAGCTCGCGGGTGCCCAAGGAGGTGAGCTCGGGCACGACGGCACCGACGGTACGGACGGCACCGACGGTACCGACGGTACCGACGGTACGGATCGGCGTCGCATGAGCCTGTTGTCATCGCTGGCGAGCTCGTGTCTGGGCCGGAACTTGACGCCCCGAGAGCGCGCCGCGCTCGGTGCGGCCCTCGACGAGGTGAGCCGCGGCCACACGGTGCCCACCGTGCCGATGGTGGTCGAGGCGCTGCTGTCTCCCGACGTCGAGGCTGCACGGGCCTTGCGCACGTCGCCGCGCGACCTCCTCGAGGACGGACGCGACGTCGCGCTCGAACTCCGCCGACTCGTGCACGGCGACCTGCGCGGCATGTTCGACGCACCAACCACGCCGGGCCTCGACCTCTCGGCCCCATTGGTCATCCTCGACCTGTCGGCCCTTTACTCGTCCGCCGCGCTGGGCGTCCTCATGGCGTGCGCCACCGCGTGGCTGCAGGCAGCGCTGGCGCGTTCGGCGGCCGGCCCGAGCGCGCCGCCCCAATCGGGAGCATCCCCCGCGCCGGGCGGGCGAGGCCAGTTCTTTCTCGTGGTCGACGAGGCCTGGGCGATCCTCTCCAAGGAGAGGATTCAGCTAGACTACTGCTCATGAGGGTGGCGGTGTACGCACGAATCTCCGACGACAGCGAGGGCATGGGACTGGGCGTTGCCCGGCAAGAGCAGGACGCCAGGACCATCGCCGGCCTACGCGGTTGGGATGTCGCCCAGGTCTACGTGGACAACGACGTGAGCGCATTCAACACAAAGGTCTTCCGGCACGAGTTCGAGCGGATGCTGGATGACCTCGCCGCTGGCGTCGTGGACGGCTGTGTCGTGTACGACCTGGATCGCTTCGCTCGGCAGCCCGCCGACCTTGAGCGCGCCATCAAGATCTTCGACGACAGGCCTGGGATGGCGTTTGCAACCGTCCAGGGCGACATCGACCTCTCCTCGCCCGACGGCCGGACGATGGCACGAGTCATGGTCGCATTCGCCAACAAGAGTTCCATGGACACCTCGCGCCGTGCGAAGCGAAAGCACCTTGAGCTTGCTCAGCAGGGAGCGCTGGTCGGCACTGGCCGAGTATTTGGCTACGAGGACGACCGAGTCACTCTCAAAGAGGATGAAGCCGAACTCATTCGGCAAGCGGCAACGGACATCATCTCGGGCATCGCACTCCATGCGATTGCTCGACGCTGGAACGAGCAGGGTGTCAAGACCCCGTACGGGAACATCTGGCGACAGGCGCCTCTTCGGCAGATGATGGTGTCTCCTCGACTCGCTGGTTACAGGGTCCACCAAAGGGCCATTGCGCTCGATACCGACGGCAACCCGGTTATGGCTCAGCGGCCACCAATCCTCGATGTCGAAGTTTGGGAGGCAGTATGCGCGACCATCCGAGATCGGTCGCGACCGGATAAGCACGTTCACCCAGGGGGGAGGAAGCGGCTTCTTGCTGGCATCGTCCGCTGCGGGCGCTGCGGGACCCCAATGACCTCAGACAAGGACCGTCGGCGCAACGTCCATACGTATGTGTGCAAATCAGCGACCACCAACGGCGGATGCGGAAAGGTCGCAGTATCCGGCGAGCGGGTCGACGAACTCATCACCGATCTCGTTCTGAAGTACGTCTCGACGCGGGAGCTTCCGATCAAGACCGACGATTGGCTCGGGGAGGAGGAGCTCTCGGAGACGACAGCTCGTATCTCGGATTTGATGGCAGCGTTTGCTTCAGGTCAGCTATCGAAGGAGGTCGTCTTTCCCTCGGTGCAAAAGCTGGAGGACCGCGCTGCGGTGCTTCGAGCGGAGCGATCGGCCTTGCTGCGCGAACGGACTGCCGAGGCGGCTCGACCTACGAATATCTCTGAGCTGTGGCCAGGACTGGACATCGATCATCGACGAGCAGTCATCGAGTCTGTGCTCGCGGCCGCGGTAATCAAACCCGCCGCCGTCAAGGGTGGACGTTTTTCGCCAGACCGAGTCGATATCGTCTGGCGATAGACGAGATTGGTGATCCGCCTCCAACGGTCCTCGGTCAGAGTTGGGGCTGACTTCAACTGACGTTCGACCCAATGTTCGGCCTCCCTGCTCCGGCCGACTCGCCGACCGAGTACTCCCGCCCGATTCGGCTACGGCTGCTCCAGCACTCCCGTTAGCCCCGTTCTGGCATGGAGCGGGGAGACGTAGCTCGACGATGGCCGCGTTACCTGGCTTGGCAGGATCGCTGCGGGCATACGGAACCACCGCGTCGTCGAGCAGCGGGTCGTCTCTTGATGCGGGCTCTCCCATGGCGGATGAGCCGATTCCTACGGAATCTGGCTCGCCGCTTGCCAAGCGGCGGGCAGCCTCTAGATCGTTCCGCTGGATCTGGGCTCGGCCGATAGGTCGAGCAGGTCTCCTCCCAACGCTCCGCGTGGTGGGCAAACCAACCGGAGCGGTAGCGCTCGTCGTCTGACCGGCATGTCGACTGCGCCGGTCGCCAGAGCCTGCGATCGTTCGAGTGCCGCGGGGGTACCTCCGACCCGCGGAACGTGGCCCCAAGCAAGGGAGGCTGCCCTCATCGGGATCACACGCGTATGGGACATCGGCCCTCCGTGCTTCAAATGCAGGGCCACCTGCCCTGCTCTGTTCCATGGTCCGGATGGACATCACCCTGAACGTCACCCCGTCTTGTCACCTCGTGGATTGGTGGGAGGTGCGGACCGTCACCCTCGAATAGGGGACGTCACCCTCGGTTTGGGCTCCTCGAACCAGCAGTTCAGGAGGCCTGTTTCGTGAGCTGCACACGGTATGCAGCACACCGTGTGCAGTTTGGCTATAGTGCCAAGCATGAGGCTGACGAGGCCGGGAGCCAACGACTTGCCAGCACGTCACACAACGGGGAGGAGCTATGGCCAACACGACAGGGCGGCGTCGGCCCGCCGGTCGTGGACCCGAGGGCGAGGTACGGTCCGGGCGTCGAGGGAGAGTCCTGGGAGCAGCGTCACATTCGGGTGACCTTCTGGCTCGAACGGACTCTGCGCGAGGAGGTCCGGGAGGCAGCCAAGGCGCGGGCGTTGAGCATCACCCAGTTCATCGCCCAGGCTCTGCGACGCGCCGTCGACGACTCCCAGTAGCGCCGCTACCGGAAACCACCATCCTGGGTGGGCTTCGCCTGTGGAATGCCCTCCTCGGAACGTCACCCTGAGTCGAGTTCCCGAGCCTCGTGACCGGGTCACTGATCGCCATGGGGGCAACGCCGTCGGTTGCTCACAATGTGCCGTTGAGCTGGGAGGGTGACGTTCCAGGCAACGTCACCCTCCAACCCGGATTCTCCACGAGAACCGGACAGGACCGGGACGACCGTCGGCGTGTGGTTGCGCCGCCCAACGGCGTATCGGGCCGCAGAAATCTTCAAGGAACCCTCCTTCTGGCATCGGAGGGTGACGTTCAGGGTGACATTCGTCCGCGCATCATCCCCTTCTGGGTCGACCGTTCTTTGGCCGACCAGCGCGCGATCGGGCACCCACCGCCCGAGCCGGCCGGCGAGGAGGAGAGGAGGGGTGACATCAACGGTGACACCGGCCAAGGCCATGTTGAGGAGATCGGCAGCCGTCCTGTCCGCCGTCGCCATGGCCATCGTCATGGCCGGGTGCTCGTCCGGACCCACCCCGCACGCGAGCACATCGACCTCTGTCACCAGGACCACAGGATCGACGAGCACCACCACCACCACATCGAGCCCAGCAAGCGCAACACAGACGGCGGTCCTGAACGCGTGGGAGTCCGCTGAGCAAACCCTCTACGGCTACCTCCAAGGATCCTGGCAGCAGGATCGGGCTGACCTGGTCGGCGGGTGAGACCAGCGCCGACCTCTGGCCGAAGCTCGCCGACTACTTCACCAATCCGGCACTCCAATCAGAGGACGAGTTCCTCGTCGGGGTGAAGATGGGTCAGCTGAACGGACCAACCACGTACAACCTCGGTCATCCGACGGTCACCGCCGTTACTCCCACTTCTGCGACGGTCACGGGCTGCATCTACGACACGGGCACGACGACGGCCTCGGGCAAGCCTGGTCCAGCCACTCTCGATGGCGGAGGTGCTGGTGGTTACAGCGGCACCTGGAATCTTCAGCTCGTCAACGGTTCGTGGAAGATCGCCAGCTTCAAGACATCGTCGGTTCCGAAGTGCTGAGGCAAGTCGTCCTCCTGATCGTCAGCGCAGTGGCGTTCACCTCTGTAGCCATCGCAGTCAGCCCCTGGGTCTGCCTTCGCGGGCACGGGCACGGTGGCGGGTCGGGTGGTTGCACCGACTCAGGCCAAACCGTGAACTGCGGCGCCGGTGTCGGCGGCCAGCCGGGCTCTGGTGGTGGGGACGGTGCCGGAGCGACGCTGACCAGCGGCGGCGGCGGGAGCAGCGCGCCGCCTCAGTGCCCCGACTTCGTGCCGTACTCGGTTGCCATTCCGGGCGGCGGCGATGGGGGTCCGCCTCCGGCCGGGGCGCCACAGCCCGGAGCCTGGTACGTGAACCTCTGCGCCCAAGGGGGCGTCCAAGGGATGGCGACCGGGGTCGAGTGGTTCGCCACCGGCCAGGTGCCGGGCACGCCGCCGCCCGATCCCGCCGTGGTGGGCGCCCAGGCGGCCAGTGAGCTTCGTCTCTCCAGCCCTTCGCTGGTGCTCAGCCCGTCGAACAGCGGCTACGTGAACCTCGCCGAATGGCTGTGGATCGACCCGTCGATCTGGCACCCCCTCACCACCACCGCGCAGGCCTGTAACGCCGGCGGGTGCACGACCGCGTCGGCCACGGCCACCCCGGCGTACGTGACGTGGAGCACCGGCGACGGGTCGACGCTCACTTGCAACGGCCCCGGCACCGCCTACAACACGGCCCTTCCCGCTGACGCCCAGTCGACCTCCTGCTCGCACACCTACACCGAGACCTCGGCGGGCCAGCCCTCCCCTGACGGCAATCCCAACGACGCCGCCTTTCCCGATCACCGCCACGGTGACGTGGACGGTCGCCTGGGCGGGTCCCGACGGCTCGGCCGGCGCGCTACCCAGCCTCACCACCGAAGGCACGTCCTCGCTGAAGGTCGCCCAGATCGAATCCGTGAACAACTGAAGAACTGGAGATCCGATGGTCACAACCACCGCCCCCGCCCGACCCGCCTTCGTGTCCCCGCCGGAGGTCGAGCACCGCAGTGGTCTGCGCCTGGTCACCGGGACCCACCAGCGCCGCCCTTGGCAGATCGGCCTCGGCATCGCCCTGGTTCTCGTGTGTGCGGCGGTAGCCGGAGCGCTGTTCCAGTCCTCGGCCAAACGGGTGACCGATCGTCGTGGCGGCCAAGAGCTTGGCCGCTGGCACCGTCCTCACTCCGGCGACCTCGGCACCGCCACGCATCCCCGCCTCGGGGGACATCACGGCCATGTCGGCCGCCGGGTCGGCCGCCCTGGTCGGCCAGCAGCTCGACACCCCCGTCTACGCCGGCCAGGTCATGGTCCGCCAGATGCTCTCGACGACACCCCACAGCTGGCCGCCGGTGAACAGGTCGTCGGCATGTTGATGAAGGGGGACCAGATGCCCTCTGTGCCCCTCGTGGCCGGCGACAGCGTCCAGGTCATCGCCGTTCCCCAGCCCGGCCAGGGCTCGACAGTCGGCGGAACGGGAACGATCGGCTCGACGCTGGTGCGCCAGAGCCACCGTCTTCGCGGTGGGTCCGCCACCAACGAACCAGACCCAGTACGAAGCGTCGGTCTCGCTCGAGGTGCCCAGTTCCGACGCCGCCACCGTCACCGCCTATGCGGCAGCCGACCAGGTCGGGCTCTCGCTGGTCAGCGAGGGGCAAAAGTGACCGTCGTCGCCCTCGCTTCGATCAAGGGTTCGCCCGGCGTCACCACCGCGGCCACCGCCCTCGCCGCGAGCTGGCCCAGCGGGCGTCGGGTCCTCTTGGTCGAAGCCGATCCCTTCGGCGGCGACCTGGCCCCCCGCTACGGCTCGACCATCACCAACGGCCTCGCCTCGCTGTTCGCCGCGGCCAGGCGGTCGCTCACCCCCGAGGCCGTCTGGGACCACGTCGACCATCTCCCCGGCGGCCTTCCCGTGCTCTTCGGCCTCTCCAACGTCGCAGGGCGCCGTGGCCAACGAGAAGGCCTGGCCCGCCATCGCGGAGGCGCTGGGCGCCCTCGACGCCGACGTGGTCGTCGACGCCGGCCGGCTCCTTCCTCACTTCGCCGGCGGCATCCGCGACGTGCTCGCACACAGCGATGTCCTGGTCGTCCTGTGCGATCCGACGCTCGAGGGGATCGTCCATCTCCGAGCCGCCCTTCCCGGCCTGGTGGCCGAGATGCGTACCCGAGCGCTCCTGGTCGTCCCCACCGGCTCGGGGGGCTATTCGGGGGCCGAGATCGGGAAGACCCTCGGGGTCGACGTCGGGCCCGCCGATGCCCGACGATCGGAAGGCCGCCGACGCGCTGGCCAACAAGCGCGCCATCACGCGGCTCGAGCGCACCGCGCTCCTCAAGTGGGCCAGCACGCTCGTCGGGGCACTGGGCATCGAAGCTCTCAACGTCGAACCAGTGGGCATCGAGGAGCCGGCCCCGGTCGAGGCCGGTGACCCAACTGACCTCATCGACCCCGCGGTCCCCGAGGAGCATCGGCGTGTCGTGCCACCGCCAGTCGACGTCGAGACCCCAACGCTGTCGATGGGACTCGTGCAGACCTCCGACTCGGCGGTGCCCGTCGGAGCCGGATCGAACGGAAAGGCACAAAGGTGAACGACGCCGAACGCCGGGAGCTCGAGACCTACGCCACCGAGCACGTCGCCGACGGGATCGTCCACTACGGCACGGCGGGAATGAGCGAAGGCGATCGCCGCTCCTTCGTCGAGAAGCTCGCCCGCGAGGCCATCGACGAAGCCGCCCGCTCCATGGTCCAGCGCGGCGTGACCACGCCGAGTGCCGAGGAGGAGGAGCAGATCGTCCGCCGCTTGGTGGCCACCCAGCTGGGTCTCGGCCGCCTCCAGCTCCTCCTCGACGAGGACGACATCGAGAACATCAACATCAACGGCTGCGACCACGTGTGGGTGAAACGCGCCGACGGAATCAAAGAGCGGGTCGAGGCGATCGCGGACAGCGACGAAGACCTCATCGAGCTGGTCCAGCGAGCCGCCCGGGCGCACCACACCGGGGGAGAGCGCCGGATCGACAGCGCCAAGCCCGTCGTCGACCTCCACCTCGCCGGTGGGCACCGGCTCTCGGCCATGATCGAGGTGTCGAACCGCCCGTGCGTGTCGATCCGACGTCACCGCCTGATCGACGCCACCCTCGACGACCTGGCCGATTCGCTGACCGACGAGCTGGCCCGCTTCTTGCGCGCCGCAATGCGGGCCCGGCTGAACATGATCATCTCGGGCGGCACCGATGCCGGCAAGACGACGCTGTTGCGCGCGCTGGCCGCCGAAGCGGACCCAGCCGGATCGCATCGTCACCATCGAGCTGTCCTACGAGCTCGGTCTGCACGAACTGGCCCATCGCCATCCCGACTGCGTGGCCTGGGAGACCCGCGAAGCCAACACCGAAGGACAAGGAGCGGTCTCCATGGACTATCTGGTGCAACGGGCCAACCGCCACGACGCCGACCGGGTGATCGTGGGCGAGGTCCTCGGCGACGAGATCGTCCCCATGCTCAACGCCATGACGGCGGGCAAGGCCGGCTCCATGTGCACCATCCACGCCGATTCGACCGAAGGCACCTTCGGGAAGATCAAGACCTATGCCTCCCAGTCCCCCAAGCACCTGAGCGACAACGCGGCGGCCCAGCTCACCGCCCAGGCGCTCGACCTGGTGATCTTCGTGCGCAAACGCCCCGACAGCCTCTGGTCTGGCCCGGCGCTACGTGTCCTCGGTGCGCGTGGTGGAGGACTCAGAGGGCCCCCACGTCATCTCGACCGAGATCTTCGCCGAACCCGAGGGCGGTGGACCGGCCGTCCACCACCTCTCCATGCCGCCGGGACTGCGCGACCGGCTGTCGGACTTCGGCTACGAGGCCCCCCTCCACCAGGTGTACGGACGATGACCCCGGTCGTCGTCCTCTTCGGCGCCGGCATCGGCGTGGGCCTCGCGCTGGTCATCTCGGGCATCTGGTCCAGCGCCCGGCCGGCCGGGCGGCTGTCGGTCACCAAGCGCATCGACCCGGCCAACCGCCAGGCCGCCGCCTGCGCCGTGATCCTCGCCGCCATCGTCGGCCTGGTGACCCACTGGCCGGTCGGCGCCGCCATCGGCGGGGCCGTCGGCTGGACACTGCGCTCCGCACTCCAACCCACCACCTCGCGCCGTGTGGTCGATCGGCTCGAGGCCCTGGCCACCTGGATCGAGGCGCTGCGCGACAGCGTGGCCGCCCATCGCGGCCTGCTCGCCGCCATCGAATCCACCGAGCGCAGCGCCCCGCCGGCCATCAAGGCACCCGTCGCCCGCCTGATCGTGCGCATCAAGAGCGGCACTGCGCTCGATGCGGCCCTCTACGCCTTCGCCGCCGAGCTGGGCGACGCCGCGGCCGACGAAGCGATCGCCCCGCTCATCCTGGCCGCCCGCTTCGGCGGCTCGGACCTCGGCGGCCTGCTTGGCCAGCGCGGCAGCGAGCACACGCGAGCAGATCGCGCTCTGGCAACGCACCGAGGTGGCCCGGTCCAAACCACGGCGTGACATGCGCCTGGTGATCGCCATGACCCTCGTCTTCACGCTCGGCATCTTGGTCATCGGCCACGGCTACTTCAGACCCTTCGGCACCCCGGCCGGCCAGGTCGCCCTCCTGGCGGCCGCCTCGCCTGTTCGCCTGCGGGTTCGCCGCCATGAACCGGCTGTCGCGCCCGGTGCCCATGCCCCGCCTCTTCGAGAGCGAGGCCACGTAGATGGCACTGATGATCGTCGTCGGACTCGGCATCGGTGTCGGTCTCGCCACCGTGCTGTGGGGCCTGTTCCCACCGCCGCTGACGCTGCGAGCCGCTCTGGCCCGGCTCAGCGGGGAGCACACCCCCGCCCCCCTCGACGTCGTCGGCCACCGGGTCGGCGGGGCCCGGCGGGTGGCCGGGCACCTCGTCGACACCAACGTCAAGAAGATCCCCCGCCTGGCCGAGATCGTCCTGCCCGACCTCGCCATCACCGGGACCCCCACCGAGACCTTCGCCGTCAAGGTCGTCGGCTACGGCGATCGGGCTCGCACTGCTCGGCCCGGTGCTCTGGGCCGCCATGGGCGCCATCGGCATCCATCTCGAGCTTCGAAGTCCCCGCCCTCGGCGTGCTCGTCCTCGGCGCGGCGGGGGCGGTCAGCCCGTTCGTCGATCTGCACAAGGCAGCCGAGCGCCGCCGTCGGCACTTCTGCCATTCGCTGTCCACCTACGCGTCGCTGGTGTCGATGGCCATGGCCGGCGCCATGGGATGGTCCAGCGCACTCGAGGTCGCCGTCGGGCGTGTCGTCGACCGACTGGGCCATGGACGAGATCGCCCAGTCCCTGCTGTGGGCGCAGGCCTATCGCAAGGCGCCCTGGGAAGGGCTCGAAGCTCTCGCGCTCCGCTTCAACCTGCCCGAGCTCACCGATCTGGCCCGGGCCATGGCCCAGGCCGGCGACGGGGCCCGCATCCGCGACTCGCTCGACGCCAAAGCCAAATCGCTGCGCCTCAAGGAAACCTCCGCCCTCGAGGACGCCGCCCAGGCCGTCACCCAGAAGATGCTGCTGCCCGGCGTGCTGCTCATGGCCGGCTACGGCGTCCTCGTCTTCTACCCCGCCCTCGCCGCCTTCACCGGCAGCCACATCTGACCCCCACCCAACAGCGAAAGGAACCCCATGGCATCGCCCAACGTCACCAACTCGAGACACTCGAACGACAGCCCGAACTACAGAGAGAAGGTCGGGGCCATGGCGCGCTCCGTCTTCAATCGGCCTTCGAGTCGGTCCGGGCCACTCTCAGCTTCCTGCGCGCCTATGTGTCCGCCCGGACCAATCTCATCTCGGCCGACGAACGCGGTGAGATCGCCTCGTGGGTGGTCGTCACCGCCCTCGTCGTGGCCGCCGCCATCGTCATCGTCGGCATCATCACCGCCAAGCTCACCAATACGGCCAACAACATCCAGACTCCGTGACCCGAGCTGTCCCGCAGCGGCGGCGAGCAGACGGACACGGGCGCGACAGAGCGGTCGCGAGGAGAAGAGGGGTTCGCGGACTTCGTCATCTGCCTCCCCGTCTTCTTCCTCCTGGTCGTCGTCGGCATCCAGTTCGCCCTGTGGTCCCACGCCGCCCACCTGGCCCGCGCCGCGGCCGAACAGGGCAGCCAGGTGGCGTCGGGCTACGGCTCGTCGCCGAGCGCGGGCACCCAGGCCGCCTACCGGTTCATCGCCACCACCGGTCCGGGCACGCTCACGGGCGCACAGGTCTCGACCACGACACTCTCTGGTGACACCGCCCAGGTCACCGTCACCGGACGGGCCCAGGCGCTCATCCCCTGGTTCGACCTCACCGTCTCGGCCACGAGCGACGCCCCCATCCAGGAGTACCGGCCCAGTGGCTGAGCGACGCCACAGCGGCTGGGCCCACAGCGAGGAGGGTTCGGCCATCGCCGAGCTGGTGATCGTCGCCCCCGTCCTCTTGATCGTCATCGTCCTCATGGTCGCCCTCGGGCGGGTCGATTCGGCCCAAGGCGACGTCGAGTCCGCCGCCCGCGCCGGCGTCCAGGCCGCGGTCGTCCAATCCGATCCCTCCGACGCCGAGACGCCAGGCCACGACCGCGGCGCAGGGGTCCCTCGCCGGTGCGGGGCTCACCTGCACCGCGCCGCAGATCAGCGTCGACACGTCGAACTTCGTGGCCGGGGGGTGGGTGTCGGTCACCGTCACCTGTGTCACCAGCCTGGCTGACGTGTCGGTCCCCGGTGTGCCCGGTGCCAAGACCCTGACGCGCCACGTCGACGGCCCACATCGACCCGTTCCGCGCAATCTCATCACAGGCAGTGTCATGACGGTATCGGCCAGCGTGACGGACAGCGTCATGACCAGCCGTCTTCATCGGGTGCGGGTCCGCTGGAGGACCCGCCGGCAGCGCTCCGAGGACGGGTCGATCCTGGCCATGACGTGCATCTTCATGACCATGTTCTTCGCCCTGGCCGGCCTGGTCGCCGACGGCGGCCACTACTTCGACGCCAAGCAGGCCGCGGCCTCCGAAGCCGAACAGGCCGCCCGGGCGGGTGCGGGCTCCCTCGACGTCAGCGCAGCTGCACGCCGGCACCGTCGCCCTCGACCCCAACACCGCCGTCGCCACGGCCGAGAGCTACATGGCCGCCTCCGGCCAGCCGGGCACCGCCTGGGTGCAGGGCAACACCGTCTACGCCCAGATCAGCTACCGACTGCCGACCCAGCTGCTCGGCATCATCGGCGTCGGAAGCTTCCAGATCAACGTGACCGAATCCGCCACCGACGTCAGTGGCGTCACCACGGGAGGATGACCATGCCCACCACCACCCAGGCCCTGGCGCGGCCCACGATCCGCCAACTTGTCGAAGGGCTCGGCGCACTCGTTGTGCTTGGTGTGCGGACTCGTCGGGATCCCGGCCGTCCTGGCCGCCACCGTCGGCTGGCCCCTCCCGCACCATCTCCCCGGCGGTGGCCAGGTCGCCGGCGCGCTGCGCACACCGATCCCCGACTCGTTCTGGCCCCACCTCTTCGCATCGTTGGCCTGGCTGGCCTGGGCCTACTTCGTCTTCTCCGTCGCCGCCACCGCGGTCGCCCATGTCCGCGGTCCGAAGGGGAATCGGCGCATCCCGCTCGGGCGCCACAGCGCCGCCGCCGCCCTCGTCTCCGCTGTCATCACCGCCGCCGTCGTCCTCGGCCAGCTCCGCGCTGCTGCCGACTGGGCGCGTCCGCGCCCCGACGCCGTCGCCACGGCCCTCGCCGCAGCGCCGCCGCGTCTCCAGCGCCAGCACTGCCGTCAGACGCCACCGTGCAGCTCGTGGCCGACACCGGGCCAGCGGTCGCTGCACAACCCGCCACGGTGACGCACACCGTGGTGGCCGGTGACACCTTGTGGGGCATCGCCGCCACCTACTACGGCAACGGCGAGCAGTGGGAGGCCATCTACCAGGCCAACGTCGGGCGTACCCCAGCCCGGTGGCGGAGCGCTCAGCGACGCCCACTGGATCTACCCGGGCTGGACCCTCGTCATCCCTGAACGCTGTCGACCCCCGACGTCGCCCCGGCCCGTGCCGGCGGCTCCCGCCGCTCCCGCCGCAGCGCCCGAGCCACCCCCGCACCGGCGCCGGCCGTCCATGCCATGCCCGGTGGCACCACAACACAGCGCCGTCACAGCCACAGCACGGCGCCAGCACCCACGACTCGAACAACGCGGGCAGCCCTCGGGCGGCCGTACACGGCGCACCGGCGGCGCATCACCCCAGCGCGTCCCCGGGCGGTCCACACGATGTCCACAAGCCCGCAGCGGCTCACCACGTCACGTCGGGCGGGCATGGCGACGACATCGGGACCCTCGCCATCGGCGCCGGCATCTTCGGCCTGGCCGCCATCGGACTCGTCGGCGCCCTCGATCGCCGGCGGCGCCGCCAGAGCATGCGCGCGCACCCCCGGCAGGCGCATCCCCCTCCCCGCAGCCGCACAGCCCGCTCGCCGACCTCGAGCTCGCAGCTCCGCCACTACGCCCGAGCCGACGGCCTGTTCTGGCTCACCCGCCTCGGTGACCTCCTGGCCCACGCCGCCGACCGCGCCGGCGTACCTCGGCCCGCGGTGCTCGGCGTCGAGGTCCGCCCCGACGGTCTCGACGTCTTCGTCGACAGAAGAGGCGGGCGACGCTCCCGCGCCATTCGAGGGTCGGTCGGGGGAGCCAGGCATCTGGCACCTGCCGGTCACCACCGACCCCGGTGTCCTCGACGACACGGTGGTGGCAGAACCGGTTCCCCTGACCCTCTTCAGCGTTGGCCAGGGCGCAGACGCCACGCTGCTCGTCAACCTCGAGCACTACCCGAGCGTCCACGTGCAGGTCGATGCCGACCAGGTGCCCGGCACCCTCGCCGCCATCGGCACCGAACTCGCCGCCTCGACCGGGTCCCATGCGCCGAGCGTCCTGGCCGTCGGATTCGGCCACGGGGTGATCGACCGGCTCGACGGCGGCATGGTCACCGAGGATCTCGACACCGCTCTCACCCACATCAGGCCAGGGGAGAGGACACCATCGTCTTGGTCGACGCCGCCATGGTCTGAACGGCCAGCTCGCCGAGCTGGGCCAGTCGGCCGGCTCTTCACCTGGTCACCGCCGGCCCCCTCGCCCCGGCCGGCGTCGGGCTCGTCATCGACCCGGCCAATCCGACCTTCGCCGGCCGGCACCTCGAGCCGGTCGACCCGCCACACGTCGACGAGGCGACGCTGGCCGACGTCGACGCCCTCCTCGACCTCGCCGAAGCGCCCGCCGACGCCGGGCCGGCCGACGAGCCGTACCGGTGCTTCGACGGGCGCGCTCGCTCCTCCGGACGCCCAACCGGGCGACCCGATCGTCCTCGGGCTCCTCGGAGAACCAACCATTGCCGTCGGCGAGAGCGGAGCCCAGAGATCTCCTCGACGCCGTGTCTCCGACCGCGGGGACCAAGGCCCGGCGCGTCGTCGAGCTCCTCGTCTACCTGGCGGCCCACGACGGGACCGCCACCCGAGGCGAATGGCTCACCGACGTCTCTCCCGACAAGGCCCTGAGCGACGGCTACGTCCGCAACCTCGTCCTCCTCACCCGCCGGTCCCTCGAGGAGCATCACCGGCGACGGCGATCTCCTCGCCTACGACCGCACCACCCAGCGCTTCACCCTGGCCGAGCGGGTCCGTGCCGACTGGACCATGTTCCGGTCCTTCGCAGCCGGCGGCGAGCCCGACGGACTCCGGGCGGCGCTGTCGCTCGTCCGGGGCATGCCCTTCGGTGCCAACCCCGAACCGTGGACGTCGGCTGCGGGCATCTCCTACGCCATCGTCGCCGAGATCGTCGACGCTGCTGTCTCCCTCGCAGAACACGCCCTGTCCGACGGCGAGGCGCAGCTCGCCACCTGGGCCGCCCGCCAAGGCCAACTGGCCGACCGCTACGACCAAGGCCTCTGGCGCATCCTCTTGCGGGCAGCTGGTGACAACCCGACCCGAGAGAGGATCTGGCAGGAGCTCTGCGACCTGCTGGCCGTCGACGGCGACGCTGCGGCTGACCTCGACCCTGCGACGGTCGATCTCTACCAGCGTCCTCAGCACGCCGAGACCGGTGTCCGCCGACGTCGTCGTCCTCCAAGAAGACGACGACGTGGTCATCCCCACACGCCAGGCCGTCTGACACGGTCTTCGCGTCTCGGAGGGGATCCGACGTCGGCGCCCGAGCCCAGTCCTCGGGGTCGATGCCGCCCCTCTCGCTGACGTAGCGATCCGCCGGGCCGCCTGACCGCAATCCTCGCTTCGTTGGTAGCGGCGAGGAGCAGGCACGCACGTGAAAGGTGTCGTCACGGGGTCGCCGTAGCGCCCTCTGCCATCGGATCACGTCTGTGATCCCCTCTTGACCCACAGCCCGACCGTTCCCTGTTGGTGCTTGATGCGGTCCCTCGCCCCGTGCCATGGGGCCTCTGCGCTGGTGCCACCCTGCCAGAGGTTCGTCCTACGAGCTCCAAGCCCTGAAGTGCACTCGCTGCGCTCGGGGCTGTTCCGCTCGGCCTCCCTCTGGCTTCCGGGTGCATCGCATCGGACCACACGGAGGGACTCAGAAATGACCGCCAAGAACAACCACCCCGAACTCATCGACCAGCTGACAGAAGGGATCGCCAACCTCACGTCATCCGAGCGACTGGCAGCACTACCTCGACTTCCAGAGCCGCTTTCACCGCTACAGCTTCGGCAACGTGCTCCTCATCGCAGCCCAGTGCCACGAGGCGACACGGGTCGCCGGCTTCAACGCCTGGCGGAAGATGAACCGCTTCGTCCGCAAGGGAGAGAAGGCCATCTGGATTCTCGCCCCCATGGTCTACAAGAACGCCGACGCCGAGGACGGCGAGAGCGATCGGGTCATCCGAGGCTTCAAGTTCGTCCCGGTGTTCGACGTCGCCCAGACCGACGGCGAAGAGCTGCCGTCCATCTGCAACCGGATCGACGGTGACGACCCCGCAGGGCACTACGCCCAGCTCGTCACGGTGGCCGAGTCCATCGGCTTCAGCGTCGAGGACCACGAGTTCGGCGGCTCCACGAACGGCGACTGCACGCCACGAGCGAGCACCGCATCCGGGTCGAGACCCAGAACACCCCCGCCCAGCGGGTGAAGACCCTCGCTCACGAGATCGCCCACGCCCTCCTCCACGAGAGCTACAAGGACCGGGCGCTCGCCGAGCTGGAGGCCGAGTCCACGGCGTACGTCGTCTGCCAGGCGCTTGGGATCGACTCCGAGCGACTACTCCTTCGGGTACGTCGCAACCTGGGCCGGTGGCGGCGACGAGGCCATCGCCGGGATCAAGGCATCCTGCGAGCGCATCCAGAAGAGCGCAGCGACCATCCTGCGGGCCTTCGAGCCCGCATCCGACGAGCAGGAGGTGGCGGCGTAGGCCGCCTCGCTGCTTCCCATGGCGGATAATCGGAGGTATGTCGGCTTCGCCAGACCCGATCTCCTACGTCCCTCCGTCCGGCGAAGTGTTATTCCCGCTCGCCTCGAACGCACATGCCCTGGTTACGGGGAGCCCCCTCGGAAGCGTTCGAGCACGGATGAAGGTTTCGAGTCTCCTGTACAGCCGCGTCCTCCTTGAAGCTGGGCAAATGAGCATCCAGGCAGGTCCCCACGGGGCGCAGGCATGGAGGCACCAGACCAGGCCAGATTCTCCTGCCCGCTGGCAGACCCCGAGGGGCCGCAGCCGGGGTCAGGCAGCGCCTTTCTCTCTCTCCATGGCGAGGGAGACGACGCCTGGTGTCCCAGCACCCGGTCCGTATCACCAGGTACTCCATTCCGAGTCCTCGATCTGCTGGCTGCCGACACTGGAGCCCTTCCAGGAGGAACTTCCTCCGAAGTGCGACTGGATTGTGTTCGGTCACCCGAGCGGGATATCCCCGGAGCTCAAAAAGCTGGCTGACTGTTGGAAGCGGAGCGACGACAGAAACGCTGCGCTCACCCGGCTGGTCCCGGAGCACTTCGTTCGGTCACGTCTCGTCGAGCACATCAGCACGGACCTTGCTCTTGGCGCTTCCGGTGGGTGGGACGTGAGTGTCGATCGGTACCACGGCAGAGTCATCGGTGCGCGCTTCGCTGGCGATGCCACGATCCAGACCAAGGGCGTTGCTCTCCCGATCCTCGTTCCACGCGTCGGAGACCTTGATTGGGAGGACGTTGCCAAGATTCGTCGGCTGAAGGCGATCGATCGACTGAGGGGAGTGCTCCGCGAGGTGGAAGCCGAGGCATTCGAGGTTGCCCGAGCTGGCGGTGATCTCGAAGATGCCATGCGAAGCGTGTTCTTCGCAAAGGTCGCCGCTGCCTCGAAGGATGTTCATGGCATCCGGAGGGTCTCAGCCCTCGTCGTGGCCGACCTCGTCGTTGGTGCCGGTGCCGGATACGTGACTGCTGGTGTCGCGATGCTCGGACCCTTCGGTCCACTCGTGGGTGCAGCCGCCACGGCAACTACGATCGGCAGCTTGCACGTCCGCAATCTCGTCCGTGAACGTCGCCAAGGGGCTTGGCTCGGCGTTATGGGCGCAATCAACGCCGCGTGTCAGCCTGACCGCTGGGTGGTGGCGAGTGACTCATCGGCGTTCCACGTACTCCGAGAGCGCCGACGTCAGCAAGAGGAGCAGCCGGGCGTCTCTGCCGTCAAAAATCTCTGCGGTGACCGATCCCTCGGGGTGATGCGGAGCGTTGGCGATGTCGAGTACCTCTTTCCAGAGCACGTCAAGCAATGATCGGCGAATATCTCCTTCCGGCCACTGCCGGTCAGCTGCCACGAGCTCTGCGATGCGTTGTTTGGAGTTCGAGCCGTATTGCTTCTCCCACATCTTGAGCAATCCACGGCAGGCAGAAATGCAGTCGCCGTAGCGCCGCTGGTCGAGCGCATTCCGTGCTTGGTCGAACTGTGCAGCTGCATTTGGGTGATCCGGTAGCGACGGCGGAAAAGTCAGTTCCAGGAGTCGAAGGCAGTCATATCCAAGGCCCGGTAAGACGTTGTCAATCCAGTGCGACTGGTCTATCTCAACTTGGATCGTTGCGATCCGGCAGGTCCAAAACGGGTAAAGCTGAGAGAACATGCCAAAGTTCATCTCCCAGGGAGAATCAGGCTGGGCTGTCTGACCCATCTGGTTGTATGTCTTCACCCATGCAATTCCCGCCTCAACGGCGACGTGAAGAATAAAGGTGCTCGTCGGTGATTTATGGCGGATGGTCTCAATATTCTCGACCTCGGCTGAAGAAAGCCAGAATCGCAGATCAACAGACCGGCTGATGTCCCCTTGAGGAAGTGAGTGAATCGGAAAATTGTCAATCAGATCCTCGGCTGTCGGTCGGCAGAGTGCGTTGCCAGGATATGGGTGTTGTTCTGCAGCGAGTGTCGCTTTTACTCGATACACAGCGAGCATGGCCTCGGCAGGAAAATTGCCGAGATCGAATTTCATAGGAACAACAAGCTGAGGATGCAAGGCACCGCCCTCGCCTCGAATGCCGCCACCATTGATGGAGACTTTCCCAACTCAGCGATTCGCCAGCATGATTGACTGCTCTTGTATCTGTGCCATCAAGAAACGACCTCGCTGGCAAGGAGTTCTGCTTGCTGCATGACAAGCTGGACAGCTGCCTCCTGCTTGTCGGGCGGATAGCGGTACTTCGTGAGCAGACGTCGAATGTGTCGACGAAGACATGCCCGCACCTGTTCCTTCTTGTCCCAGTCCACTGTGGCGTTCGCGCGCACGACGTCGACAAGTTCCTGTGCGATGCGCTTGAGAACCTCGTCGCCCAAGCTCCATCACCGCTGAATCGTTCTGGCAGACGGCATCGTAGAAGGCGAGTTCGTCGTCCCGGAGTCCGAGGGTTGCCCCTCGATCGTTCTCGGTCTTCATCTCCTTCGCCAGCTCTACCAGCTCGGCGATGACCTCGGCAGCAGTGAGCGAGCGGTTGTTGTAGGCCCGCATCGCTCGCTCCAGCATCTCGGAGAATTTCCGCTCGGCAACGACGTTGCGCCTCGAGATCGACTTGACCTCGGAAGCCAGGAGGCGTCGCAGCAGCTCGATCTGCACGTTCGGATGCGGGTTCGTGGTGAGTCGCTTGGCAAACTCGTCATCGATGATGCTCAGGTCGGGGCGACCAATGCCAGAGGCTGCGTAGATGTCGATGACGCCGGATGCAGTAACCGCATCCGAGACAACCTGTCGAATTGCCGTCTCCAGCTCGACGTCATCGGTCGCACCTGGTCGATCCTCTGCCCTTGCCCTGCGCAGCTCAACTGCGACGGCCTGGAAGAAGGAGAGGTCGTCTCGGAACTGCATGGCTTCGGGAGAGGACACGACAAGAGTGAAGCTCTGCGATGCCACCCGGACGTGCTGCAGGAAACGATCAGGCAGGTCCATCTCTTCCCCGCCGAGCAAATGCTCGAGAGCGGCCATGATCGCCTCGATCCTGGCTCGATCGCTGCCCGAGTCAAGTGCCTCCCTCCAGGGACAGCCGTACAGCAGTTCGCAGCAAACCTCGTGATTCTCCTGGAGGAGGGCAAGGGCCTCGTCAATCGGAGCGCCCACCTCTTGCCGGGCTCGGTCTCGGTCGGTGTAGTCAGCGAGTGCTGCCCGAAGGCTCTCGGCAATGCCGATGTAATCAACGACCAGGCCGCCAGGCTTGTCGAGAAACGTTCGGTTCACACGGGCGATGGCTTGCATCAGCCCGGCACCACGCATGGGTTTGTCCACATACATCGTGTGGAGCGATGGCGAGTCGAAGCCTGTAAGCCACATGTCCCGGACGATGACGAGTTCGAGCGGATCGTCTGGGTCCTTGGCCCGCTCCTTGAGCGCCCGGAGGCGCTCCTTGTTCCGGACGTGGCGGTTCATCTCCGGTCCGTCCGAAGCAGACCCGGTGATGACCACCTTGATCGTCCCGCCAGCATCGTCGTCGGAATCCCACGCCGGTCGGAGTGTGGTGATCTCGTCGTAGAGCCTGACGCAGATTCGACGGCTCATGCAGACGATAAGGCCCTTGCCAATCTCTGCGGAGTGGCGCTTCTCCCAGTGATCCACGATGTCCTGGGCAACTTCGGCAATACGCTTCTCAGCTCCAACGATCGCTTCGACCCGAGCCCATCGAGTCTTGAGTCGTTCCCGAGTGTCCACCTCGGTCAGCTCCGTGACCTCTTCGAATTCCTCGTCCAGTCTCGTGCGGACTTCGTCCGGCAGCTCGACTCGAGCCAGGCGGGCTTCGTAGAAGACCTTGACCGTTGCCTGATCCTCGACCGCTTGCGTGAGGTCGTAAACGTCCACATACTCGCCGAAGATGGCTCGCGTGTCCTTGTCAGCAGTCTCGATCGGGGTTCCAGTGAATCCCATGAACGCAGCGTGGGGCAGGGCATCTCGAAGATTCCGGGCGAGCCCGTCGATGAGGTCGTACTGCGTTCGGTGTGCCTCATCGGCCACCACAACGATGTTGTGTCGATCCGAGAGCACAGGGAAGTTCCGGTTGGCATCCCGATCTTCCTTCGTGAGGCCGAATTTCTGCATCGTCGAAAAGACGATGCCTCCCGATGCCTTCGAGCGCAGCAGCTCACGAAGGTGCTCACGGGACTCGGCTTGCACGGGTGTCTCCGGAAGAGTGCGAGCTGGTGCGAAGACCTCGTCGAACAGCTGATCGTCGAGGTCGTTGCGATCCGTCAGCATGACGGCGGTCGGGTTTGCCATTCCAGGATGGCGCATCACCTTGCCGACGTAGAAGAGCATTTCCAGGCTCTTCCCGCTCCCTTGGGTATGCCAGACGACCCCTGCACGACCGTCTCCCCGCTCCATCGCCGAGAGGGTCGTGTCCACGGCCTTGTTGACAGCGTGGAACTGGTGGTACTTGGCAAGTCGCTTGATGACGCCGCTTCGCTCGTCAGAGAAGCTGATGAAGTTCCGGACAAGGTCCAGGAAGCGAGCAGGCTCGAAGACCCCTCGCACGAGGACCTCCATCTCCGGGGTACCAAGCGCAGCCAGCCTCTTGCCGTCGATCGTCTTCCAGGGTGCGTAGTGCTCGAACCGCCCGGAGAGCGGCCCCATCCGAGCCTGCGTACCGGTCGAGATCACACATACGGCGTTGTAGGCGAGGAGTGCCGGAATTCCGGCTGCGTAAGTGCGGAGCTGGTCGTAGGCACCTCGGAGCGTTGCCCGTTCTTCGCCTGGAACCTTCAACTCCAGAACTCCCAGAGGAAGTCCATTGACGAACAGCACGATGTCTGGACGCCGAGTGCTCTGGTCGCCCTCGACGGTGTACTGGTTCACGGCGAGAAACTCGTTCTGTTCCGGATGCTCGAAGTCCACGAGCCAGGCGATGTCGTGCCGGGACTCGCCGCTGTCGTTCCGCCGCTCGATGGGGACGCCTGATGTCAGGAGCTTGTAGATGCGCCAATTCTCCGCAAGCACGTCCGCACTCTCAGGACGGCGGACGGTTGCGATCACCTCGTCGATCACGGTGGATATCAACGAAGGATTCAGTCTGGCGATGGCCGTACGAAGACGGTCCTCCAAAAGGACGTCTCGATAGCTGGCACGTTCTGCCCGGGTTTCATCCGGGGCGATGTCCGGACCGTAGAGAACGTCCCAGCGAAGATCAGCGAAGTAATCGAGGCAGACCTCCTCGACGCCGGACTCGGCGATAAAGGACCTCATACCGCTTCCCCGACTCGTTCCTCTGCGGTGCGCACACGGAGTTCACCCGACAGCAGTTTCGGCAGTAGTGCGTCACGAAGGTCGGACAAGGACAAATTCTCCATCTCCGCTCGCAGCGCCCGTCTCCACAAGGGGGAGCAGACGGCATCCAGATTGGCGAGCGCCGTTTGGCCAGGCAGTATGACTGCAGCATCAAGATCGCGACGTTGGATATGGCCCATGGTTGTCGCCTTGCCAGCGGCAATCCGCTTGTATCCCGGTAGCAGGTGCAGTAGATGTGCGTGAACAAGCCAAACGGGAACGTGCGGCTGAGGAACAACTTTGAAAATATGCTGGTTGACTATTGCTTGTGGTCGGAACCACCGCTGGACTGTCAGAGAGCCAGACCATGCGAAGAGCAGGTCACCCGGGTCTGCCAAATAATCGGAAGGCACGTCAATATTGTTGTAAACGGTAGAAGCAGCAGGGCCACTATTCAATTCTGCAATTCGCACGACCATCCTGCCGGTGCCAGTGGCGTTCTTCGTAAATGCCCTGCCATTGATGAATGCTGCGAGAGATGAGAGGGGCAGCAACTCGCCATCTACACGAGAGATCTCGTTCTCTTCGATCGACTGGATCACAGCTGAGACTGAAGAACGCCATAAGTCGTCTACAACTGCGACGAGTCGCGAGTTCGCTTCAATTTTGTCGTCGATCGCACCGAGCAACTCAGCAATTGCGGCTTGTTCCCATGCGGGAGGAAGTGGAACGGGAACATCACGCAAGGTTGCAAGATTGATCTTCTGAGTTACGCTTCCCTGCAGACGTGTGGTTAGCCAAGCAACAACCTGCGGGGACTGCAGGACGTAATTGACAAACCGATGGTTTATCTGCGGTCCTAGGGGAATCACAGCAACATCCCGGGACACGTTGAAGCCTTCCATTGACGGAGGCACGATTGCACAGTGGCCCGGTTCGGCAATGAGGTTTAGTAATACCTCTCCTCCACGAAGAATCGTGCGTTGAAACCGGCCGCTAACCTCTTGAGTTACCCTCTTGTCGTCGTTGAATTCGATTCGATTGCGACGAATATCTCCGCCACGAATCACGGGCACCCCACCCGACACGTAATCGCCTACCTTGACAATGCCGTAAGTGATGCCCCTGTCAGGTACGCACAATTCCCCAAGAGTCCGTTGGAGCCATGCCGTTGAAAAAGGGCTAGACATCGAGTCTCGCGAGCGCATCACGAACTCGTCCCTGAACCTCGTCAGATTCGTCGAATGCCTGATACACATCACTCGTCAGGCGGGCAATCTTCTCCTTGATTGGTTCCCCATCGTCCTCCTCTTCAGCGTTGCCAACATAACGGCCAGGCGTAAGCACGAAGCTGTGAACAGCAATCTGATCAACCGTGGCAGAACCACAGAAGCCCGCTACGTCCTCGTAGGTTGTGGAGTTAGGCTCCCCACGCCAAGAGTGATAGGTACTTGCAATCTTGGCGATGTCCTCATCAGTCAAGTCTCGATGAGTGCGATCCACCATGACCCCAAGCAAGCGGGCGTCGATGAATAACATCTCCTGGCGTCGGTCCCTCCAACCGATAGGAGAGTGCCCGTTCTGCTTGTTTCGGTTCAGAAACCAGAGACACGCAGTAATCTGCGTTGAGTAAAAGAGCTGAGCAGGCAACGCCACGATGCATTCTACGAGGTCGTCTTCGACCATCTTTCGTCGGATCACGCCCTCTCCGGATTGTTGAGACGACAGTGAGCCGTTTGATAGAACGACCCCTGCGACCCCACGTGGCGACAACTTTGAGGCCATGTG
This sequence comes from uncultured Acidimicrobiaceae bacterium, assembly GCA_963725895.1. Taxonomy (GTDB): domain Bacteria; phylum Actinomycetota; class Acidimicrobiia; order Acidimicrobiales; family RAAP-2; genus Bog-473. Next base: position 150,667 of record CAVSAJ010000002.1, read on the forward strand.
TTGAAGCCACGCAAAGTTCGCATTGGCTGTTGGGGGTATTCCGTACTTCCACCGGGGATCATCCCGCAGCTGGTTGCCGCCCCAATCTGAGATGTTGAACGGGGGATTGGCGAGGATGAAGTCCGCCTTGAGATCAGGGTGGAGATCATCGTGAAACGTGTCGCCCCATCGGGGACCGAGGTCAGCCTCGATGCCTCGAATGGCAAGGTTCATCTTGCCGAGTCGCCAGGTTGTGTCGTTCAGCTCCTCACCGTACACAGCGATATCGTTGCGTTGGCCGCCGTGAGCTTCCACAAAGTTCTCGGACTGGACGAACATGCCGCCGGAACCGAAACACGGGTCGTACACCCTTCCCTTGTACGGCTCGATCATCTCGACAAGGAGTTTGACGACGCTCCGAGGTGTGTAGAACTCGCCGCCACCCTTCCCCTCTTGAGATGCGAATTTGCCGAGGAAGTACTCGTACACCCTCCCGAGGAGGTCTTTCTCCCGGTGCTCGGCAGAGCCAAGACCAAGTCCAGCGATCAGGTCAACCAACTCGCCAAGTCGGCGAACGTCCAGGCTCGGACGGGCAAAGTTCTTGGGGAGCACTCCCCGTAGCGTCGGGTTCTCCACTTCGACTGCATCCATGGCAGCATCGATGAGCTTCCCGATCTCGGGCTGCTTGGCATTGGCCTGGAGGTACGCCCAACGCGCCTCCGGTGGCACCCAGAAGACACCCTCCGCCGTGTACTCGTCGCGGGACTCCAGGAGCTCCTCTGCCTGTTCGCCTGCAATACCGTCGGCTTCGAGGTCGGTAGCGAGCTGTGCTCGTCGCTCGCCGAAGGCGTCATCGACGTATTTGAGGAAGACGAGACCCAGCACAACGTGTTTGTACTCGCTGGAGTCCATGGACCCCCGGAGCTTGTCTGCAGCCTTCCAGAGGGTGTCCTCGAAGCCAAGCGGTTCGCCGTTCTGAGGCTGACGAGCCATCAGATCTCTCCCGCCGCTTCGTGCATGAGTCGGTCCGGATCCCAGATGTACTCGGCGAGATGGAGGTACAGCTCCTGGCGAGCGTCGAGGTCGGCCTTACGAAATTCGGAGTGCGCTTGGAACGGTAGTCCGCTGTGCTCGATGAACCGCAAGAAGCCAGGATTTGATCGTAGGCGTTCTGATGCAGACTCCGTGCGAGCAGGTTCTGGCTGTCGTAGTGAACGAGCTTCTCCTCGTAGGGAAGATCGCCGTAGGCTAGCGTTGAAGCTTTTCGGAAGGAGCAGAAGGTCGCCGATGCGATTCCGGTAGTCGGCGAACTCGCTCGGATGGGAGAACTCATCTTCGTGACGGTCGGCATGATTCGCCCAGATATGTTCGATCTCAAGTCCATCCTTGCCACCACGCTTGGCGTAGTCCACGTAGTGTGACGGCATACCGGAGCGGGTCTCGATGAAGTCCGTCATACGTGCCAGCAGGCGATGAATCTGGCGTCCGTTCATGCCATGGAGGCTGAAACTCGGGTTCTGAGGAAGGTCTCGCTGTCGGCGTCGAGCCTCTGACGCAAGTGTTCTGCTAGTTCATCCGGGCTCTTTGCCGCGGATGTCCCGCATGACGATGAACATGGCGTACTGCATGGTCGAGTAGTCGATCGCATGCCAGTTCCAGATACGCCGATGGATCAAAATGTCGAGGAAGGCTGCCGTGACGCGCACCTTCCTCAGGATCGCCTCTTCGGAATCCGCACCTGGAGTGGCGAGAGGAGGACTGGGTACTGGAGCGTAAAGTTGTGCTCTGCATTGAAGTAGATGCATTCGAGGCCCGGCGTGAGCGTGTCAGCAGCCTTCCGAAGGCGCTCGTACCAGTGACCGTAGAATGCGAAGTCACGATCAATGAAGCGGACGAAGTCGCCACTCTTTTCTAGCCCGAGCCGGTCCTCGTGGTCCCTTAACCCAGCGGTGAAACTCAGTTCCGATCAGGTCGAAGTCCTCCGGGGCAGCTCCTCGCTTGCGTTCTCGGATCGTCTCGGCGTACTGACTCCGGAGCCAGGACTTGATGCCGTCAGCATCCTCATCCTTGCCGAGGTCCATAAGGGCACTGATGCGCTGCTTCCAAACCTTTCCGGCATGAACTCGATCGTCCGCATCGGTGATGCTCGCCAGGAGGTAGCCCTTGAGCATGTCTGCAGGGGTCAGCGAGAGTCCCCGATCGTTCATGGTCTCGAAGATGGTGTAGGCGTCGCTGTCGGAGTAGGCCGTGATCTCGACGAGGTGAACGCTCTCGATCAGCCAGTCCACGAAGTACGGGAGAGCCTCTTGACGGAGGTCTTCACGGGAAGGACTCGTCAATATCGGCGTAGCGGGCGAGGATGTTGGCGACGGACTCTGCTGGGTCGTGGGATACGAACTCCTTGCCCGGTGTAGAGCGCCTCCATGCAGTCGGTGCGATCTGGGATGTCTAGGTTGAAGGACCGTTTGCCGAATTTCTGAGAGAAGATCAGCTCAGCTAGCTGCCCCCGTTGCTCAGTGTCGTCGAGTTGGTGCTGGAGATATATCAACAGCAGGGTGAGCGTGGTCAAGCGCTGCTGGCCATCGATGATGAACTTCTCCCCGTCCTTGTCGCTGACGATGATCGATCCCAGGAAGTAGTGCCCATACTCGGCTACTGCGGATCGTTCATGACCGGGCTCGTAGTTTTCTTGGAACTTCGTCGAAAGGTCATCGATCAGCTCGGCGACCTGCTTCGTCTGCCACTTGTACTCTCGCTGGTAGTAGTCGATCGAGTACTTCCGACCGGCAAGGAGTTCCCTGACCGTCTTCCCCTTGCCGTCGATCTCCCGAGGCTGCCGCCGTTCAGTCGTAGTCATGTGCGCCCTCCGCCGTACCCAAGAACGGGAGCGCTGGGTCTGAGCTGGGAGTATCCAGGAAAGTCATCCTCAGATGGTACGACAGGGGTGCTCCTTTTGGCGGAGTCCAGCTCACACCTCCCTGAGGAGGGCCGAGTTCATTCATTCTCCTGGTCATCCCTGCCGCAGTTACGTAGATCCGGCACGGCCGACCTGAGCTCCCGGTGTAGCGACAAGGTCCTCTCGGTGGCACCAGTTGGGCGGCGGCCGGTGTGTCGTGGTCCTCCTGACGTGTGTGGCGGTGCTTTCGGTCCCATCGTGCGCCCCGTCGCCTCGGCCGCAACGGCGGCTCGGAAACTGGCCGGCGGCGTTCGCTGCGCTCACTGACCTTCGGTCCCGCCGCAACTTTCCGGCCGACCCTGCGGGCAACCGTTGCCCCCTCGTCTTCCCGGTTCGCGTGTCGTGCCCGTAAGCACCACACACGAAAGGAACCACAACATGAACACCGTCACCATCACAGGAAACCTGACTCGAGAGCCCGAGATCCGCTACACCAGGGAGGGCCAAGCCACGGCCCAGCTCGGCGTTGCGGTCAACCGGCGCTGGCAGGACCGGACCACCCAGGAGTGGCAGGAGACCACGTCGTTCTTCGACATCGTCTGCTGGCGGGACCTGGCCGAGAACGTGGCCCTCAGCCTCACCAAGGGCATGCGGGTCGTGGTCACCGGTCGGCTCGAGCAGCGCAGCTGGGAGACCGACGAGGGCGAGCACCGCTCCAAGGTCGAGATCACGGCCGACGAGATCGGTCCGAGCCTGCGCTTCGCCACCGCCGATGTCCAGCGGACCCAGCGGCACGTCGGCGCTGAGGCCGAGACCCACGAGGTCGAGACCTTCTAGCCCGAGCGAGCGGGCCGGGGGAGCGATCCCCCGGCCCTTCGCCGCGGTACCGGGTGAACGTGACGCACGTCACCCGCTCGTCAGCGCCCATGACGGCGTGATCGGGAGCGACAGCGCTGTCTCGGGGAGAGGGATTGGACCGGGCGCCGTTCGGCCTCAAGCGGGCGCTGCGGGGCGCCGCCACGGTGGCGGCCGGCTCCGCCGTCGCCTCGCCAGCTCGGCTCTGCCACCGGGCTTCGCTTCCTCGCTCGGGCCCACCCGCCGCTTGACCCCGACCGGACTGCCCGGTCCTTTCGCTCACAGCGGAGCAAGGAAGGGCCTTGCTCCGCTCCGGGAGCCGGCCGAGACGATCAGGAGGACGCCATGACCGCAGTCATCACCGCCAGCCGGTGGAACGCCATCCACCCCGACTACAAGACGGGCAGCCCGACCGAGGGCACCGCCGGCATTCTCCGCCTCACCACGGACAAGGGAACCGTCCTCGTCCCCGACCGAGATCGTGGACCGGCAGCGGCTGTTCGCCTTCGGCCCGCTGGTCGCCACCCCCGGCGCCCTCCGTGCTCTGGTGGCTGAAGGAGCAGACCCCGCTCGCCTGCTCTCCCGCCACGGCGCAGGCGACTGGGGCGCTCTGTGCGCCGATGACCACGACGCCAACGACGAGGCCGTCCGCAGCGGGGAGCGCATCCTCAGCGCCTACGACCTCGGGATCCACCCGCCTGTGGATCATCACCGACGCCGAGACCGACGGCCCCGTCGGCCCCTCCGGCGTGCGCCCCCGCTACGCCACGACCCTCCTGCTGCCCTCCGAGTACTGACCCGACGACGAGCTCCACGGGCTGCCGGGCCACCGCAGAACCCACGGTGACCGACGCCGGGTAGACCATCGGCTGCGCCGGCCCCACACGAAGCCCCCTTCCATCGAGGAAGGGGGCTTCGTCATGCCCTTCCATCGGCTCCGCCGGACCTGTACGCAACATTCCACACCTGTGCACCAAAGGGTGCCCTCCGCCCTCCGGGCGGAATTCCTCGCACTGCCGGGTAGAGGTTTTCTCCTGGTGGAGAGTCCTGCTGAGGGCCAGGTGACGTTCGAGGGTGACGTCCATGCGGACGATTCGAGCATGGGCCGAGCCCGATCGCACCCGCCAGTCGGCGTCGCCATGCTCTCGATAGGGCGGCTCGGCGCCTCCGGCGGTGCTGACTACTACCTCGACAAGGTGGCCAACAACGTCGACGACTACTACCTCGGCCGAGGCGAGGCGCCCGGACAGTGGATCGGGGCGACGGCCGAACAGCTCGGGCTGGTCGGCCAGGTCGAAGCCGAGGCTCTGCGGAACCTGCTGGCCGGAACCTCGGCCGCAAGGGGAAGCGCTGGGCCTCCAGGTCCAGCCAGGCCGCCGGCCCGGCTACGACCTGACGTTCTCCGCCCCCAAGGGCGTCTCCTTGCTCTGGGCCTTCGGATCCGAGGAGGTCCGTGACACGATCTCGGTCGCCCACGACCGGGCCATCGGCGCCGTGCTCGACCACCTCTCCAAGGAGGCCTGCTACGCCCGCCGTGGCCATGCCGGGGCCCAGCTGATCGAAGCCAAGGGGTTCATCGGCGCGGCGTTTCGGCACCGCACCAGCCGGGCCGGCGACCCCCAGCTCCACACCCATGTCGTCGTCCCCAACCTGGTCCAAGGCGCCGACGGTCGCTGGTCCGCCCCCGACGGGCGGCACCTCTTCGCCTGGAAGATGACGGCGGGCACCCTCTACCGCTCCGCCCTGCGCGCCGAGCTCGCCCCGCTCGGGCTGGCCTGGGACATCCGGCGCAACGGTCTGAGCGAGCTGCGAGATGTCCCAAGGTCGGTGCTCCGGGCGTTCTCCAAGCGCCGAGCGACATCGAGGCCGCGATGGAGGAGCGGGGGAGTACCTCTGCCGTGGCGGCAGCCAATGCCGCCCTCGCCACGCGAGCTCGCAAGCCCGAAGAGGCGATGTCGGCTGACGTCCTGCGTGAGCGTTGGCTCGAGCAACTCGCCGACATCGAGCTCCCTGACGGAGAGGGTGAGCACCAGCGAGAGCCACCGTCGAGGACCTGACCGCCGGCCTCGGCGCCGAGACGATGCCGCGCGCCCGGCCCCGCAGAGGTCTGAGGAGGTCTTCGGGGTCCTCGCCGGCGAGCACGGCGTGTCGCTCGACGACTGGGAGATCGACGAGCAGCACCTTTCGGATGCACGGATCCCCGCCGCCCGGGCACTGCCCGTCACCCTGCTCGGATCGACCTTCACCCGGCGAGACGCCATGAGTGCGCTGGCCAGGGCCTTCGACGTCACCCCCGACGAGGCTGCCGCGCTCACGGCCCGATTCCTCGTAGCGAGAAGGGGTCGTCCGGGTCCTCGCCGACCCCGATGCCGGCACCCGAGCACATCCGGACCCGAGAGCGGCCACGTCGTGCCGGCCACCAGCGGCGACCGGCGCTACACGACGACCGAGCTGCTGGCCGCCGAGCAGCGCATCATCGCTTCCGCCACCGCACGGATAGGCGAAGGAACCGGTCGGGTCGCTCCCGAGCTGGTCGACGGCGTGCTCGGATTCCATCCCCATCTCGACGGTGAACAGGCCGACGGGCGTGCGGGCACTGCTCACCTCGGGCAACGGCTACGACCTGGTGATCGGCCAGGCCGGAACCGGCAAGACGACCATGCTCGGAGCCGCCCGGATCGGCTGGGAGGAGGCCGGCTATCCGGGTGATCGGCACGGCGGTGGCGGCGCGGACGGCGGCCGACCTCGAGGCCGGCACTGGAATCCCGAGCTCGTCGCTCACTGCAGCTCCTGGCCGATCTTCGTGCATCGGGTGGACTGAGCAGTCGCCACGTGATCGTCCTCGACGAGGCGTCGATGGTCGGCAGCCGACCCCTCGACCAGCTCCGCTCCTATGTCGATGCGGCCGGCGCCAAGCTCGTCTTGCTCGGTGACAATCGCCAGCTCTCCTCCATCGACGCCGGTGGAGCGCTGCGCGCACTCTCGCGCCGAGCTCGGGTCCCAGGTGGTCACCCTGACCACCAACCGGCGCCAGGCTCGGCACGGATCAGCAGTGGGAGCGTGACGCCCTGGTGGCGCTACGCCATGGCGACGTCACCCCGGCCCTCGACGCCTACGTCGACCACGGCCGGGTGGCCATCACGAGCAGCATCGAGGCCGCCCGCCAGCGCATCGTGGAGGACTGGTGGAGCGTCCATCGCACCCACACCACCGCCATCTTGGCCGTGCGCCGGGCCGACGTCGCCGCGCTGAATGAGATGGTCGCGGGCCCGTCGCCAAGGAGCCGGCGAACTCGGACCCGAGATCAGGATCGGGGCCAAGGCCTTCAGCGTCGGTGACCGGGTCATCTTCGAGAAGAACCAGCGGGTGCGCTGGCGCAGACCACGCCGAAGATGCCCCTCGTAGCGAGCTCCTCAGGCTCCGCAACGGCACCTTCGGCACGGTGGTGGCGTTCACCGATCTCCCCGAGAAGGCACTGACCAGGGAGGGTGACAAAGGCCACAGCCAGGGTGACGTTGCCCATGGCACCGAAGCCGCCGTCGCAGAGGCCAGGCGCTCGCTGGTCGTCCAGCTCGACGACGGGCGCCGAGCGGTCCTGCCCCGAAGCTACGCCGAGACCTCGACGAGCCTCGGCTACGCGCTCACCGTGTTTCGCTCGCAGGGGATCACGGTGGACCACACCTTCGGGCTGGCCGGTGACAGCCTCTACCAAGAAGCCGGCTACACCGCGCTGTCGCGAGGCCGGCTGTCGAACAAGCTCTACGTCGCCTCCCCTGAGAATCCAAGGTGGGAGATCGGCCACCACGTCGATGATCTCAGCCAGCGCGACCCACTCGAGGCGCTCGCCGGAGCGCTCTCGCTGAGCAAGGAGCAGGTCATGGCCTCGGAGCACCTTCCGACTCCCTCGGACAGAGCGGAAGACGTTGCCTACCTGCGCCAGCCTGGCGACGTCAGCGATCGGACCGCCCTGGGCGCTCCGGACAATGGGTCCGACTCGCCGTGGCTCGAGCCACTCTGGGAGCGGGTGCAGGCTCTCGATGCCGCCGGGCCCGATGGAGCCGACCTGACGTCGGCGCCGGATCCGCCCCCAATGGCCTGGACTCTCGAAAACGAGGCGGGGCACGACCTCGATGATGGTTGGGGGTTGTGATGGAGCTGTCCTCCAGCGTCGCCGCAGCCGGCCGTCCCCGAAGTCGGTTTCTCCCTCACGGGCGGCTCGCAGCCTTAGCAGGTGGGCAGCTTGGAGGTGGGCGAAACCGCGGATATCTCCGCCGCGCTATCCACCACTTTGAGACACCCCCTCGGTATGGTCGGCGCATGGGTCGACCCAAGGTGTACGCCGAGCCGCGCGTTGCCACGGCTATCCGACTGCCGGCCTCTTTGCGCGACGAGCTCTTGGCCGCGGCCGAGGCGCGCGACGTGTCAGTGAATTTCCTCGTCACCAGGGCGGTGAAGGAGTATCTCATCGCTTTGCCGGCCGTCAGCGCGGACGATCCGTTTGGCTCACGAGCCCGTCGGCGCCGCGCCTCAGAAAGGGCACCCTCATGACGACCGCGGCGGCTCCAGAACCCCGCAACAGCCGCACTCGACGGCCGACGGCGACAGCTCGGTTTGGATCATCTCGACGTGAGAGTCACGACGCCAAAGGGTTCTACGAGAGATTCGTTCCGCCGGAGATCTCCACAGAAACCACCATTCGCCCACCCAAGAAGCTCGATGTCATCTACCGCAGCGATGCTCGCAACATGCGCAACGTCGAGTCAGATTCCGTCGCGTTGGTGGTGACCTCTCCTCCGTACTTCGCCGGGAAGGAATACGAAGAGAGCCTGGGTCGCAATGGCGTTCCGGGTAGTTACTTCGAGTTCCTCACGCTCCTCCATGACGTCTTCAGCGAGTGCAAGCGAGTCATCGAGCCTGGCGGTCGCATCGCGGTCAACGTGGCCAATCTCGGCCGGAGGCCGTATCGATCCCTGGCCGGCGACGTCACCGAGATCCTCCAGGATCTCGGTCTGCTTCTCCGAGGCGAGGTCGTGTGGTGGAAGGGACGGGCAGCCGGCGGATCGTGCGCGTGGGGCACCTTCCAACGGCCGAGCAATCCGGTGCTCCGAGACGTCACCGAGCGCATCATCATCGCCAGCAAAGGTCGATTCGACCGAGCGCTCAAACCCGAAGAGCGACTCCGGCAGGACATGCCTTCAACAGCCACCATCTCGAGAGACGAATTCCTCGAAGCCACCACCGACTTGTGGGAGATCCCGCCGGAGAGCGCGACCCGGGTCGGCCATCCTGCTCCGTTTCCCGTGGCTATTCCGAGGCGACTCATCGAGCTCTACACCTATGAGGGAGACCTCGTCCTCGATCCCTTCATGGGATCGGGAACCACCGCCGTCGCGGCCCTACGGACGCAACGGCACTACCTCGGCTTCGACACCGACAAGTCCTACGTCGCTCGGGCCAAAGCACGCGTGGCTGATGAGGTAGATCGTCTGAGGCGTCAAGAGGCCCGGGCAACGCCGCCATTGCGCGTGCAGCTTCCGGCCGTGAAGTCCGCCGACGACAGCGAAGACTTTCAGGCTCGAGCCGTGCGAGAGGGTCGACAGGCCAAGGAGCTGGCCGGCATCCTCTTGGAGTCCTGCGGCTTCGTGAACATCCGTTCCGATGTGAAGTTCTCGGACCTCGGCATCGAGCTCAACTTCATGGCCGAAGACCAGACCGGACACGAATGGGCATTCGATGTGTCGGGTGCCTTCACGTCAAGCCGTGCTGGTCTGCGAAGGACCGACACTCTGTGGAAGGCACTCGGCAAGGCAGCCGTCCTCCATGAAGGCCGAGAGGACATCACCTTGGTGCTCCTCACCACCGACGCCCCTGCGCGCAACAGCGCCGGTCATGCTGCCTTGAGCAGTCTGAAAGGCTCGGAGCGTCCCGTATTCGACCTCATCGAGCTGCTCAACGCAGATGACCAGGAAAGGCTTTGCGGCTACGCCGTGCGCGGGCACCCCGATCGTTGACATGCCCTCTGACCGGACCTTCGTCACCGAAATTGCGACAGGCCTCGGTATGTGCGACGGATCCGACCTTGATGCCGTCATCAGAGCCCGTCCGGCCGAGATGTCGAATCTTTCCTCCCTCGAGTGGGACCACCTTGCTCAGCTCAGGGCGTGCGCCGCCTTCGAGAGCGAGTTCGACGCCGGCTTCGAGAACGGACGGGCGTTCCGAGCGGCGCCCGATGCCTTGCACGGGCGTCGTCCTCGAATCATCGAGTGGACCGGAGGACGGCGCGCTCCGGGCGATGAGGTGGTTCCCTCTGACCTTCGTGTCGACCACGTCTACATGGTGAGCTGCAAGTACCTGTCGAAGATCCTGCACAACCCGAGCCCGGCCCGCCTCGTCGAAGGACTGCTCTCCCACGCCTCCGTGGATGATCTGAGCGACTGGTACGGACGCGTGGCTCCGTGCGAGTACCAAGAGCTCTACGACGCGTGTGTCGGCGGGATCGACCTTCGGGGGCTCCCAACCCGGGCCGTCGATCTGGTGCCGGTAGAGCGCCGAGCGCTCAAGACGGCACTCCGCTCCAGTTGGACCCCAGCTGCCCAAGATGCCTATGCCCGACTCGGCGCCGCGGTGAGCCGAGTGACCGCCGAGTTGTGGGACGCTCGTCTCAGCGTACGTAACGCGGAAACCGTCCTGTGGAGGTTGCTGCGCATCGGATCGGCCCCCTATTTCATTCTCGGGTCGAGTCCGCGTGGTTCCATGAGGTTGCGGATCGACACTCCGTGGGATTGGCGGGAATCCTTTCGACTCGCCAGTCTCGAGATCTCATCGCAAGAGGGTGGGCAGCCACTGGTCGCCTGGTCGGCCCGCTACGTCGTGAAGGCCACCGATGAGGAGCGAACCGTGTGTGGCCACGTCGAGATCCGCTGGAGCCACGGCCGCTTCGGACAACCGCCCGAAGCCAAGGTCTATCTCGATACTCCCCATGAAGAGGTTCCCGGTTATCACGAGCTGTGAGGTGACAATGCACGAAGAAGACGCGTCTCGACTCATCAGCAGCGTCGACGAAGAGGACCACGACGGCCGGGTGGGGCGGCTGGTCGAGCTCGACAGTCTTCTCCCGACGTCGAGCGAGTTGATGGGGTTCGCTGGACCTCAGGCCCAGTGGCTGTTCGACGAGATCAAGGCGACCTGGCTCTACGCCTCCTTCACCAGCACCGTATTGACGGCGCATGCTTTTTGCATCCTGCAGCTGACGAACGCCATTCGTCTGCTGCCCCACGACTCGGCTCTCCCCGACGGGGCCGATCCCGACGAGGCCTACTCGCTCGATGCTCTCGCCGCCATCGCCGTCGCCAGGTCAGTGGTCGACATCGACCTGCAGGTTCGCTTGGTGACCCTCCATGACCGTTACGGGACCTACACTGCGGCGTCCCTTCAGACGCACGAGCTCGGGCTCGAGCGCCACCTCGTCGAGACACAGAGCGTCGGCGACGACCACGCCCTGCTCGTCGATCGCGCGCCAGGCTCTCACCACTGCCGTCCAATTGCTCACTCTGTTCTAGAGCGACGACGGCTTGGCCGAAGGCTCTCGTCATGGCTCTCCCGCAGCGTGTTCTAGTCGACACCAACATCATTGTGACGAGCCCGCGGCTCGACAGCGGAGCCTGGCGAGCCTTGCGCTGGGCCGGTGAGCGAGATGAGATCGAACTCTACGTGCCCGAGGTCTGTCTGATCGAAGCGACGGCCTGGTACGAGAGGGAGTGGGACGATCGTTTCCACCAATTCGCCAAAGCCCAAGCAAAGCTGAAGCAGCTGGGCATCGGGTTCTGGCAACGGGACGAATCTGACGAGCAAGTCCTCGCAGACTACGGAACCTATCTGCGCGAGCGCCTCTCTCAGTGCGGAACCATCGTCCCGATACCGTCGATTGCTCATGAGGACCTTGTTCGTCGGGCCGCCCAACATTGCCGCCCGTTCAATCAACACGGCGGCGGATACCGGGATGCCCTGATCTGGGAGAGTGCGTGCGAACTGGCCAGAGGCGGCCCACTGACGTTACTGACGAACAACAGCAAGGACTTTGGCGCCGCACCCGATCTGCTTGACGATCTCAAGGCCGACTTGCTCGAGCGTGGGGTGGACCCAGGGCTGGTCAGGGTCGAAGCACAGCTGACCAAGGTTCTCCAACCCCTCTCGCATTTGTCCGAATCGATCCGACAAGAGGCTGCAAGAGCGTTTGGCACGAAGGAAGTCCTGCGCACGATGGAGGAGAATCTCGCTGAGTGGTTCTCCTACGGCGAGGGTATTTCGTTCGTTCCCGTGTCAGGCACACCACCGCTGTGGTTTGTCGACCCCGTGGCCGAGGGGCTTTGGGGGCTGTCCGACGTCACTATCAACCAGGCCGCTCCCGTTGATGAAGACGGCTACTTGGTGTCAGGATCGGTTCGTGGAAAGGCACGCGTGTTTTCAATTCTCGATTTCGATGTGTGGGCCTCGCTCTCGGAGCGAGAGCGCAACGTCATCGACGAGGTAGACACCACCGATCGCAGTGACGTCGCCGTGGTTGTCTACCCGACCGCGGTTGCTCGGTTTGAGGCCATTTTCACGCCACCGGGCGGCGTCAAAGAGGTCGCGCTCTTGGAGATTGCCGCTGCGACGTAAGCGTTTCACGTCCGCCTTTGTCCGCCTGTGGGTTCGGTAGCCGCATCGGAATTCACGAGCGCGAGTCGTACTCCTCTCTCTTGGCACGGAACCTCTGTACCGCTTCTTGAGCAGTTGCTTATCGACTGGTCCCGCAAGGCGATCAGCTCGTCGGCCCATCTCAAGTCCTGACTCAAGGCTTCGTCCGGCTTGTGCGAGACAGCTGAGCATCCCGGCCCCGCTGCGATCGTCCGTCGCACCCGTTCTCGACATTTGTCGGCTTCGTCGTGCCATCTCAGTCCCGCCATCGGATCGACGTGTTCGGCCGCGTTGTAGATGGCGAGCCAGGCGAAACGCAATGCGGCCAGCTCTTCGACCACGAAGCCGTGGCGCCACCAGCACGGTCGCAGCCAGTCACCCGCTGCCGCATAGCGGGCCATGAGGCTGTCGACCCAATCCGCAAGGACGCCGAGATCGACCGGCTCGTTCTCGGTTGGAGTCCGCCGGCGAGTGTGCCCCTCGTCGTCAGCGCAGGACGATCCGCATTGGTCCGACTTCAGTCGGGCGACGTCGGAGTGGAGCGATTCGACCCGGCCGACGATCTCTTCGACGAGTGCGAGAAGCTCGCCGGTTGCTTCCCCGCCGAGACCCTCAGACATCGACACCGACACCGACGCCGACACCTGCAACGATCCTGTTCCCCGGTCCGACCAGCGCGGCCAGGCTCCGATCGTTGCGCCACGATGCCAAGACTGCGACGCGTGGGCGTAGATGAGGGGACACGACAACGGCGTGATTGGCCGCCAAGTTGGCGATGTCACCAATCGGTAGGACCGGCATCCGCCGGGGCGTCGACGAGGTCGACCTGCCCGATTCATTCTCGGTGACGGTCTCGACCAGCTCGTCGTGCTCACCGGCCAGTCGGCTGATCTCCTCGAGAAACCCCACGTCCTTCTGGCCGCCCCAGACCAGCGTGATGTTGGCTAGGTCCCGCAGTGCTCGCTCGCCGGCCTCGCCCCACACCGAGCGCGCCGAGGCAACGGACTGGAGGATCACCGCCGTGGTGATCCCGAGGCCTCCCAGCTCTGCGGCCAGCCTGGGCAAGTCACCCAGAGGAGCGATGTTGGCGCACTCGTCAAGCATGAGCATGAGGCCCGACTCGAGCCGGCGCGTTGGAGACGCTGCGGCCTGGTGACGCGCCGTGTCGACGACCTCTTCGATCAGGGCGGCGACGATGGGAGCGACCGAGTGCTGGGCGCTCGGTGAGCCCATCAGATAGATCGTCCCCTGTCGGTCCAAGAAGGTCGCCGGGTCGAAGGTGTCATGCTCGACCCGGGTGGCGTCGAGCACCATCGGGTCGGCGAAGCAGTCGAAGGCTCGTCGGATCGTGGCCCAGATCGAATCGCGGTGTCTCGGTTCGACCTCAGCGGAAGTCGCGAGATCCTCGTCCCAGCCCCGCGCCGCGCCGGAGTGGCGCGACAGGATGCGGATGGGCTCTCGAGCGGCCGGGCGCCGTGACCAGGCCAGGAGTTCTTCGACGCCCAGGCCCTCGAGTGCGGCAGCGTGCAAGTAGGAGCGGATGACCGAAGCCGCCACCTGCTCCCAGTACGCCCCGCCACCGTCGAGCGCCGGGCCGACCCCGGCGAAGCCGGCGAATCCCCGGGCCCGCAAGATGGCCGTTTGGGGGCGCTCACATCCCTTGACCGGATTCCAGCGCAGCTTCTCGGCGCCGGGCACGAGCTCTTGGGGGTCAAAGGTGTAGACCGGTCCAGACGCGGCGCGGACTCCGGCCGTGTCCATGTAGGTGTCATGGCGAGTGGCGGTGACGACCGCGGGACCCTTGTGGCGCAGAATTGCTGGGATCACGAACCCCTCGCCCTTGCCGACCCGAGGCACGCCGACGGCGAGGATGTAGTCCTCGGATTTGGCGAAGAGTCGAGCGCCGGTGGCGACGTCGATCCCGAGTGCGAGCGGTTCACGCTGGGTAACCGCGTTCTTCCCGTAGAGGGCGACGGTATGGCGCTCGACTGCCCGGCGGCCCAGGCGCCGCTCGATCTGGGCTCGACTGGCCTTGACAGGCGCGCCGGAGGGCCCTCGGATCGTTCCACCAAGGTGTCGGACCTCACGCTGATGACTACGACGACGAGCCCGAGCACGACAAGGTGCGTCAACAGTAGGGAGGCCCACAGGGCGGCCGGTCCGGGCAGTGCGGCGCGGGCCGGCAGATTCCAGGCGGCCTTGGGATCGCCCAGATGATGCACCAACCGCCCGAAGATGCCCGCACCGGAGCCGATCGGCCCGAACACGACCCGGTGTCCGCCGAAGACCCACGACGCCACCTGACCTCCGGCTTGTACGGCAATGCCTTCGACGACCACGAACGTGAAGGCCCACAGCACCACCATGAATGGAGACTCGAAGAGAGTGCGCTGTTTTCCCGCCCTCGAGTGCGCTGTCATCGATTGCGCCTCGATTGATCAGAGGGCTCGTCGAAGAAGCTGAGCTGCTGGGGCTCGGCGGGGCGCTGTGTCGGGACCGCCGCCTCGGTTCGAGTCTTGGGCCGCCGTTCGACATCGACCTTGACGTCGGGGCGCAGCGGGATGATCTTCCCGCCCCGACAACCACAGGTCCAGGCCTTTCCCATCAGGCCGCTACCGGATCCGCCGCACCGAGCACGACCTCGCCGCCGCCCCAGTCGGCTCCGACCACAAGGGGAATGGTATCGATGCGGACATCGGCACCGGTGTGCGGCGCGTCGACCATGGCGCTGTCGCCGACATAGATGCCGACGTGTTCGGCGTAGCTGTCACTCGAACCAGCGCCGCTGCCAAAGAAGACCAGATCACCGGGAACCAGCTGGTTCAGTCCGACGTGGGGCTCGTCGTGCCACTGGTCGTTGGCCACCCGGGGGACGACCACCCCGGCCAGACCGTAGGCCCACAGCACCAGGCCCGAGCAGTCGAACCCGGTCTTGGGGCTCGCGCCGCCGTAGACGTAGGGCGTGCCGATCTGTGACTCCGCATAAGAGACCGCAGCAGCTTGGACGCCGCTCGGTACTCCCACACCGGGCGCGGTGAAGCTGGCCGCGGTGGCGAGCACCTCTTGCGCGTAGGCGGCCGAGGCGGCCTGACAGGCCGCCCCCGTGTTGCCGCAGTTGTAGGCCACCAAGGCCAGTGTGGGGTTCTGCGCCACCCCCAACGAACACAGATCAGCGCGCCGCGGCAAAGGCGGCGTCGGTAGGGTCGAAGGGGGTCGCCGGCACCGCACCACCTGGCGGCGTCGGCTTGGCGTAGGCGGCGAATGTCGCCGGCTCGAACTGGAACAAACCCTCGGCGCCTGCACTCGACACCGCGGTGGCGTCGAAGGACGATTCCGTCTTGGCCACCGCCGCCAGCAGCGTCCAGGGGACGGCGCAGGTGCTGGCCGCCGAGGCCTGTTGAAAGAGGACCAGGAGATCGGCCGGGATGCTCCCGGTGGCCAGCGCCGAGGGTTCGTTGGTGGCGAGGGCGGGCGCCCCACCTACGAGAGCGCAAAGCAAGAAAGCGCACACAGCGGCCAGGAGTGCGAGAACCTTGAGGGCTCGTCGTATCATGCCCCGACCTCGATGCCGACGACCTGCCAGCCAGAGGCATCCCTCGCATTTTCAGGATCGGCGCCGGTCATAGGCACGCTGGTGCGCGGACGCAACGTGACCCTCTCGACGATGGGCACACGTTGAGGAGGACTCGCATCCGACGTCTCGCTCATAGTGCCGGTGACGATCACCTCCACCGTGCCGTGGCGCCCCGGCACCGGTTGTCCGGGCGCATCGAGCGTCACCGTCGTGGCGCGATCCCCAGTGCTCGTGGCAGCCAGCTCGCCCACCTTGCGAAGCACGAGCCCAGGCGCCAGAGCGGCCTCGGTAGCCTGGTCGCCTTGGGGCTGGGCCGGATCGGTCGTGTCACACGCGGTGACGAAGCGCTCTGCCATTCGTTGAATAGCCACTTTTTGAATAGCCACTCGTTGAGCCGCGTGTTGTTTAGCTGCCACTCGCTGCGCTGCACTCTGTCGGACCGGCGTTCTGTGGGCCGACTGCTCCGGCCGCACTGTGGCTCGATTCGGCGCAATGGCGCTGGTGTCCGGTGGTGAACCCGAAGTTGCATGATGAGTCCCGAGCGCGTCGAGGGCCCCGAAGACGATCAACACGGTGGAGATGGCCAGGACGGCGCGGGTCCTGGTGAGACCACGAAAGGTCCAGTTTCTGGCGATGGAACTCATGGCCGACTCCGCATGGCCTGATTCGAGTCACACATGGCGAGATCGCGCGGGGAGAGGATCGTCTGGACGATCGCCCCGTGCTCGCCGACGCGCCACAACGCCCGACCACGTGGGAGCCTGGGCACGAGCAGCGCCTCTGACTCGGTCCAGTCCATGACGTCTCGAGAAGCTCGTGCCTCGCCGCCACTGAGGTTGAAGGTGACCTTGGTCTCGGCTTCGGTGACGAAACCCTGCGCCCGCTTAGACGTTGTTGTCCCATCGTCAGCCTGCGCGGTCAGGTCAGAAATCCTCTGGACGATGGTGAGGAACTGGACGCCGTAGGCCCGGGAGAGCTTTTGGGTCTCCTCGGCCCAGGCCACGAAGCCGGCGTCGCGAATCGCTTTCCAGCATTCGTCGACCGCGATGATGCGCTGACGGTCCTTGGCCGCCACTGCCTGGGCCAACCAGGCTCCGGCGCAGACCAAGATGGCCGAGAAGGCGGGACTTTGCAGCACGGCGGAGAGATCGATGGCGATGCCGGGCCCGGACCAGTCGACTGCCGTCGACGACACTCCGTCGAACATGCCGGCCAGATCGCCCTCGACGAGGCGGTGCAGCCCCCGGGCCACTGACTTGGCATCCGCGGCAAGCTCGTCGATGTCGCCATTGAGCTCGGTCGCCATCGCCGGGGCCGGAGCCATGAGCAGCTCCATGACGTGGCGTAACGTCGGCGCGGCGCGCCCACCTCGGCGTTCGAGCTCCATGAGCGCCGCGGTCACCACCGAGCGCTCGTCGCTCGTGACCGGGCGTCCGACCGCTGACTCGGCCAGGGCAACCACCACGCCGATGCGCCGGCTCCGGATGTCCTCGGTCCCGTTTGCGTCCAGAGTCGGACCCGAGTCGAGAGGATTGAGTCGGACCGGCCCGTTCGGCCGCAGACTGAGTACCGAGAGCCCGTCGCGCTCGGCCAGGTCGAGGTACTCACCCTTGGGGTCCAAGATGGCCAACCACTTGCCAGTCAAGGACTGGCGATGCAGGTAGGCCTTGACGAAAGCGGACTTGCCGTAGCCCTTGTTGCCCGAGACCAACATGCATGGAGACAACAAGGTCTCGCTCTCGTAGAGGCAGAACGGGTCGTAGCAGAACATGCCCTGACCCAGCACCTCGTGGCCGATGATCGGCCCGACCAAGGGCAGCCCGGCCTGGCATTGGAACGGGTAGGCAGACGCCGAATGGCGTGTCGTGACCGCCATGGGTGCGAGACGCAGCATCAGAGCAATCCCCGAGCGAAGCGGAGTCGGCACAGCGGCAGCGTGGCGGCCCAGGCCTCATGGCTTCGGGCATGGATCTCGCGCAGGTCGAGGTGGCATTCGACCGCCTTGCGTTCTGCCTGGCGCCAGGCCCGCCCTGCGGTCTCTGCGTCAGGACTCGACACCATGACCAGGCCGGCGATCTTGTGCTGGCGGAATCCTCGGGTCAGCTCGCGCTCGCGCGATCGCGCTTCGTCGACCCGTCGCTCCTCCTCCTCGGTCGTGATGATTCCTTTCTCGTCGCGCTTGCGTTGCGCCATCCCCCCAGTCGTGCGAGCGTCGCGGACCTCGGCGAAGGCCTGCTCGGTCGAGACGGCCTCGAGGTGCATCGACACGGTGCGCACCGAGCCCGGGAGTGCGGTCGAGAGCAGTGGGTACATCCACTCGCTGTCCACGTCGATACGGGGCCAAGCGGCGATCTGGCCCACCCGGTGCACGTAGCCGTCGGTCCGGAGCGTGTCGTAACCAACCAGGCGAGCTGCCGGGCCGGCGCCAGAGGTGGGGATGGAACCCTCGCCCCAAAAGGCCAAGCGCTCGAGAGCGGTCGGGTCGGCCCACTGGCGCATGGCCGCGGCGATCTCACGACGCGAGAGCAGCGTCGGCCGCAACCCAATGGAGGTGAGGTGCTCGCACAGCTGGGCCAGCTCAGGGGCCGCCTCGGCCACCATGTCCGCCTGTTTTCCCGTGTCGGTCTCCAATTGGGCACCGAGATAGACGTCATGGCGAATGGCGGCGGTGCCGATGGTGGCTTGTAACGATTGGTAGTCCGCCCGCTCGGCCGGAGCGACCCCGCGCATGGCACTTGCGGCCCAGTCCTCTTGGACAGTCGAGGGCTGGGGAGTGGCGCGCTCGACCCACTGCAGCCGCCGCAATCCCGCACCATCGGCGGCCATGGCACCGAGCACCTCGCCCCAGGAGTGGATCTGCGCCGCTTGCTCGTCGGGGCCCGAGAAGACGAACCGGTCGCCTCCGGACACCGAGATGATTGCTGTGAGAAGGTTGCGACGTCCGGCTCGCTCGAGGAGAAGACCGACCTCGACGCCGTTGTAGGGCATCGCCATCCAGCGCAGCCGCCCCAACTCGGGGGGCAACTGCTCGCAGGCCACCGGACTCTTTGCGCGCCGGCGTGTTGTGCGTGCCGGGTCTTGCCCGTCCAGAGCGCCCGTGACCGGCTCGAGGACAGGTGTGGCGGATGCCTGATGAGGCGATGCCCTCCGATGAACCCACTGAGCCGGTGAGGGGTGAGTTGGCGCGGCGGCTGTCGAGTCGACGGCCACGCTCAGCCACATCGCTGGCATGAGCCAGTGGGTCTTGCCAGTCAGTCGCAATATGAAGTAGCGGGCGAGCGGTCCAACCACGGCGCGGATGCGCGCGCCGCGGTGGCGCCCGAATGGGACCCTCCCCAAGGCGAACCAGAACCCCAGCACCACCGGGGCGAGCGGCAATGGCAAGGGGGCACCGGCCAGGAGCAGCAAGAATCCGCACAGGAGGCCAGCGATGCCCGGGACGAGCTGGCCAGCTGTCCGGCTGACCAGCTCGTAGCGCTTGGTCAGGACACCGAAGTTGTAGAGCACCTCGGGGTCACCCATGCGAGCTACCTCCTCTCGCACCGCGTACCGCCGAGCGCCCACCACTTCCGCTCCGAGTCCCGGGATCAGACGGCGTCGACGGTTCCGAAGACGCCTCGTGCCCAGGCGGCGGACTGGCGGCGGCCGGAGCGGTCGCAGCGCTTTGGGTGCCCGGGCGTGAACGAGGTGGCGGTCCGCCGGTGCCCGGGCCCGACCCCGGAGCCCTCGTGGTCGCGGTGCCGTAGCTGCTTTCTCCGCCACCGGTCGATGCCTCCGTGGCGCCGGTCGCCGCGTCGACGCCCGTTCGAGCCACCGCGGTGGCGGCACCGACTCCAGCGGTGGCCGCCACGCCGACGGGCCCGCCCGCTGCTCCGGCTTGACGGACGATGGCCTGGGATCCGCCGCTCGAGCGGCCCATCATCTTGGCGGTGCCGGCGATTCGGCTTCCCATGTAGGTCATTCGTCCAGGGGCCGAGATCTGGGCCGCCGCGGCCGCCGCGTGCTCGGTGGCGGCGGGCACGTGCTTGAGCGCCATCGGGAGGGCCAGGGACCCGAGGACCAAGAACGCCACGGCCAAGAACAGCGTGGTCATGTCCGCGCCGACGGAGCCGTTCACCGCCAGCTGGCTCTTGTTCAAATCGGCGGCGGCGAGGACCATCAGCATGGTGATCACCAGCTGGGAGACCATGGTGGCGATGATCAGATCGATCAACCTCTTGATCCAATGTGCCGTGCCGCCCCAATAGAGGCCACTGAGCGCCAGAGGGATGGCGAGCACTTCGAGGTAAAGAAGCGCACCGCGGAGCGCCAGGACGAACCAGATGGCGAGTGCCGCCAGCCCGGCCAACGCCACGATGAGAGCGGCGGCCAGTCCGGGCAATCCACTGCCGCCCGAGGCCACCGTGGCAGAGAGGGCGAAGTCGGAAAGATGGGAGAGTCCTTGGCCAAATCCTTGGTTGCCGCCGATGGCCACGTCGACCAGCAGGCCGCAGCAGCCGTTCACCAACGTCAGGACCCCTGCCGTGACGGGCACGGCCACCGCGGTGCCTACAGCCATGAGCACCGGAGCGCCCAGTCCCCGCTTGAGGACCGACGTCAGGTCGCCTCGCAGCGCCGCCGTGCCGACTCCGACGAAGAGGATCGGGATCGACAGCCAGGCGACCACGCTCAACATGGCCCGCCAGGGGCCGGCGAACCAGGTGGTGAAATCAGGCGTCGTCGTCGACTGCATGGCACTGATGACACCGCCGATGGCCCACGAGGAGAATCCCCCGATCCCCTCCGAGATCGAATGGCCGAACCAGCTGACGACGTCTTGGCCCAGTCCCTCGACGGGGCTGAATATCGAGAAGTCGATCATCGGCTCAGCTCACCGACGAACCGAAGTTGAAGGCCCAGGTGATGAGGTAGACGGCCGCTCCGATGATGATTGCCCCGGCGAAGGCAGCCAGGATCTTGTGTTGGGAGACCGAGGTCCGGTTGATCGAACCGTTCTGTATTCCCCACCACAGGCTGGCTCCCCCGATGATCAGTCCGAGCAGGCAGGCGTAGATGGCCCACTGCTCGATGCCGCCGAGAAACGACGACACCTGGGACGAGCCGGGCAGGGAACTGTTCGGTGAGACGTTGAAACTGGCTCCGTCGGCGACGACGACAACTCTTGTGCCAAGCAGCAGAGGGATCACAGGACCTCCTGGGCTCTTACCGAGACCCTGTGCCCCGGACATCACCCATGGTCCAGAGGCGTGTCACCCGTCGCGTCACCCAAGCAGAAGATGCCTTCGGACCTGGGAAGGTGATGCAGGCTCTGACGTCACCCTCAAGGAACTACTGCGATGTCTGACGCGGATGAATCATCACCCTCTTAACTCAGGGGTCGCGCATTCGCACGGCACCCTCCGCCGATACGCAGGCTTGTCTCGCGAGCACCGTCACCTTCGTGCGCTGCTGGGTGAGCCGGTAGTGGAGCAGAGTGTTCTGGCTTGGGATGCAACATCCCCCGGGGCCCGCGGTTACGGTGGCGCCGGTCGTAATGGCGCCCCAGCGTGCCGGGGCGGAGGTGCCCACTCTGTCGCACGTCTGGGGACAACCGAACCATCTCCCTCCGGGATGCGTCAAACTAGAAGGTGGCCCAAGAGGGGCGGGAGGGCTCGAGTTCAAACCAACTAGGTTGGCGTTGGCGCAGCTCGGTTCTGGAGTGTCTACCCACAGGTGTCAGTATCGGCTGTTCGAGCCTAAGCGCTGGAGCGGGTCAACACCGCCGGGACGAGGTCATTGCCAATGGTGGCCGGGCTGCCCTAACCGAGCGGCGAGGCGAGAACCCAAGACCCTTCTCGGTCGAGAGTCCTGGCGAAGCGAAGGTTTGCGTCGAGCAGCTCAGGGCGGAGACGCTCATCGTCAAGGATGACGGCCTTGAAGTGCTGCGCCCAGTGCTGATCTCCATGTCGATACTTGATGGTGGCTACGAACTGATTCCTCTCCCGACGGAGAGCCGCAATCCGAACCTCGACTGAACCTCGTCTAGCCCAGTCGTTCTTGTCCCAGCCAGTGAACTGCGGGTCGTACCTCTGAAGAACGACGACTCCGCTGTCGGTGATGTGCCGCCGACATGTGCGCAGGAGCTTCGAACGAATGTTTTGGTCTGGATGGTTGACGAGATTGCTGGCCATGAGCACAACGGGATAGTGCACGGCGAGGTCGAGAGTCTCGATCTGCCCAAGGACCGTTTCAGCCTCAGTCGGAACATGACGGAGCATCTCCGGGTCGTTGTCCGTTGCCGTCACCGAATGGCCAAGCTCAAGGAGGCGTCGAGTCATCCTGCCCGTGCCGCAGCCAAGTTCAAGGATCGAGGCACCCACTGGGACCGCCGCAGGCACCACGGCGGACTCACCCGAGTCGGTCAAGCGCTTGTAGAGGTCAGCCATCGAGCCGTCGAACGTGTCTGATTCGGTCACTCTTGGATTCTGGCTCTCCTGTCCCGGCTGACGGGGAACAGCCAACTGCACGTGACCCATAATGTGCCCGTGAAGACGGCGGTTGACACCGGCTCCGATAGGTCCCCCGTCAGAATCGACCTATTCGTGAAGCCGATGCGAAACGAACACCAGCCCGAGGGGCCACTGATCTGGATCGGCGAGTCCAACTTCCCAATCGGATTCCGGGTCGGAGCGAACAGTCTCCCGGAGTTGATCGAGCTGGCGGATGTTCATGGACGACAACTGCTGCCCGGTGAAGAGATTGACCTTCACATCTTCCTTGTCCCGGACAAGGTGCCACCCGACCCTGTAGTAGAGGTCCATGTCGATCCGGCCCGTCCAGGACCGGACGATCTCGGCTAACCAAAGCGCCACGTATGGAGCAGCGTCTCTTCCGGCGAACGGCGGTGTCCCGCCTTGACTCCGAATCGGAACCGTGCGCCAGAAGACGTTTGCGTCGCCTCGTGTCGATCACCGTGGAATCCCGCCAATGATAGAGATTCCTCATATCTCTCGGATCTCCCACACCTCGGCGTGTCTTGGGCAGAAGTCGGTATCGTTGTCGATCCTCCAACCTTCTTTCCTGGCCAGATGTCGTGGCAACGACTCAGACGTGAAGTGGTCAACCGCACTTGGTCCGAGAACCTGAAAGGCCACGGAATAGTTGCAACCTTCGTGGTCGCAAGCAACACGATTCCCGTACACTGCCACTCACGGAGCCTACGTCCGCCTCGCTGCTGGACAGGTGCGACCGTCCCATCGTCTTGGCAAGCGGGAACCGAGGGAACCGACCTCCCTCTGCCGGACATAGTTAGAGATGTGGGCCTCGAAGGGCAATCCGATGCCGACCTATGGGGTCGGGTCACAGCGCACGACGGAGGGGCATTCGCTGTGCTCTTCGACCGTCATGCCAACAAGGTGTACAACCACTGCTTCCGGCGATCAGGCGACTGGTCGATGGCGGAGGACCTCACCAGCGTCGTCTTCCTCGAAGCATGGCGAAAGCGGGGGCAGGTACGGCTCCACGGCGACTCGGTCCTCCCATGGCTGCTGGCCTTAGCGAACAACTGTCTGCGCAATGCCGAACGATCCCGCCGCCGCTACCATCGCCTATTAGCCCGTCTGCCCAGGCCCGAAGCCACTCCACAGTTCGACACGCAAGCTAGTGACCGGGTCGATGACGAAGCGACGATGCGTCGCCTGCTCGTGGTGCTCCGCCGACTCAACATTGAGGACCAAGAGGTCATAGCCCTGTGCGACTGGTCTGGCCTCTCCTATGAAGAGGCAGCCACCGCATTGGACATCCCGGTGGGCACCGTCAAGTCGAGGCTCTCTCGTGCCCGGAGCCGACTACGTGCACTGATGGATCCCGCTGACGCTGGCCGCAAGTCATCGACCGAGCATGGAGGTGTGAACCCGTGATGTCGGATCTCTATCAACTACCCGCAGAGCGATCCCTGCCGGCTCGTCGGTACGTCGCCGCCCGTCGTCAACTGAGCGAGGTTCCGTCCAGGAAGCCTTGGCAACTCCTTGGCCATTGGCGGCACACCGGGATCGTGATCGGACTGGGCGTCGGATTGTCTGTCGGGGGCGGTGTCGCAGTGGCGACAGGGGTCTTCTCGCAACACGAACCGGGCGCTCCTTCGGATACCCAACTGGGACACGTCGTCACAGTCATCCACACCGGCACTGCCACCGTTGACTTCGGGCCGGCTCCACCTCAGGCGAACGCTGTATCGCTCACGCTGACCGGTTTGAGCGTCGGCACGTTCCAATACTCCGATGGGGCAAACCTGGGTTGTTCGCCGAACGACTTCAGCCACCCGGGTCCCGATGGCTGTCAAGGCAGCGATGTCGTTCCACTTCAATCAGGTCAACACACGGTGACGATCACCACGAGCGCCGGTGCCTCGTGGAAGTTGCAGGCCATGTACATCAACCGAGTGATCACTCCCTGGAAGACCAATGCGCTGGGGGAGACCTATGGCGTGCTCAACGTCCACGGGTCCCCAGACTTGATCGCCGTGAGCTTCGACAACGGTAAGGGTGCAGGTTTCGTGAAGTCAACGGATATGAACTGCGCCATGTCGGGTGGTCGTCCGCCTACCTCGCCCACTCAAGCACTCACCCGACAGAAGGCCCTTGATGGTCGTAGCGTCTCGGTTCCTGTCTATAAGAGCGACGGAAAGACCAGGATCGGCACTTACTACGTTGGCATCGGGCCACATGCTGACGCCATACCGCTTTCCTCTTTGTCATGCGTGGGCGTGGGTCCTTTGCCCTTCGCTCACCCGAACTCTTCCATCGAGTACGGCCCCGCAGGACCACCGTGAACCGATCTGACCCTGCCACCAGTGATGGTGGCACCCGGTCCCGGCGCAGTGAGGCGTCTCTGGTGAAAGGATTGACCCCGTGGTGGAACGCCAACCACTGTCCATCGTGGCCATCTTCAGCGAGGACTACACCGAGGCCGATGTGAACTCTGCGAAGGCCGAACTCATGAAGCTGGGATTCGACCGGCTCTACCTCATGACCAGTCAGCCTCCGAGGCTGTCAGTTGCATTGTCTGCTGATGAGAACCAGGACCGAATCGACGAAGTAGTGGCCCTCCTCGGAGGTGTCGAGCACGTGGAAGGCGTCAGAATCAGCCATCCCAGTTGGCGACAGAGTCCCTAAAAGGGCCGTCACCAGCCCGATAGATCATCCAGTTCCTGGACGTCCAATACGGGGGCTTACTTGCGAAGCCGAAGAGGAGCCTCGGTCGTTCCCGGCGAATCGTGATTCTGACCGTTTCGTGATGCGGCAGGCAGCTGAGGTTTGCCGGCGACAAGCGGGCTGGCCCCTGCCAGTGCAGTACCGGCATACACACAGCAGTCCTGGGGTGTTCAGGTCATGTTCATGTGCAGAATGCACTTGGATGTTGATTCCAGAGACGCCATAGTGGACTCATGAGGCGTCGTTCATTGTGGTTGAGCCTGGGAGGGTGCGCATTGACCGTCGCAATAGTGGCTGGCGGGGGCCTCGGTTCAACTCCGGACATCGCTGGTGCACAACAACGGGTTGTACACGACCGGCCAGTGGGCTGCGCAGAGAACACTGGGGTCGGGAATGGTTCCGTCCAAGCAGGGACGTTGAAGATTGGACCGATCTACTTCTCCGGGGTGATTGTGGGCGCTCCGTTGCCTCTTGAGACACTGAAAGGCGGTCTGCTCTGGTACAAGTCCTATATAGACATTCCACGCTCACACGGTCAACGACTCAGCGTCTCTGTTAGCTCGTTGACTGGGGGCTTCGTCGGATTGGCTTGGGGGACTCAAAGTGTTTCCGCACCGTCCCCGACAGTGTCCCCGTCAACGGCGGCCGCCTCATCTCTACATGTACGAAACCTCACGCTGACGCTCTGCGGGAGTAGTGGAGGATTCCCAGGTGGATTTCTGATGACCCGGCCTGTTTGTGCCCGAGTAACGGTCAGCACAGGTGGTACCCGACACTACGCTCTCGTACCCTTCGGAAGGGCGACATGCCCACGGGGCTGAGCATGCGCAACGCAGTTCTGGCCGGTGCTCTTGCGGGTTGGGCCGTGACGGCGATCGCTTCCCATCGTGACGGCCACGCAACTGGGCGAATCGTGCCGTCAATCTCAGGGAGAAACGGGGACTCGAATGATTGAGGTGTACCCGAGGTAGCCGTCTTGGTGGAACGGAGGTTCGAGGAGGTAAAGCGCCCCGTCAAAGTAGACCCCCTGCCCCTGCACCAGTCCGTTGCTGGGCACCCCGTTGGGATACACGACAGGAACCGTGGTCGCAACGACGGACTCGGCCCCAGTATCAGGGTTGATAGCAATGATCTGTTGGGAACTGCTTGCGCCCGGCGAAGCCGGTGGCGTCCACTGCATCGCCCAAAGGCCGTGGGTGGCGTCTCCGATGACCCAGAATGGTGTGAACCCGGCACTGGGGGTGGAGTAGACCGGCCCACTTGCACCGTCAACGTACTTCTGGACCGTCTGGTCCCCGCAGTACCAACCGGTCCCCGCTCCAACCCACGCATCGGTGCCATCAGCGGTCAGCCAGCAGATTGCCAATCCGGTATCGGCGACGACCGTGGTGGGGGCAGAAGCCCCAGAGGTGACATAGGAGAGCGCTGGCCCCGAAGACCCTTCGATGGAGTTGGCCACCCAGACACCGCCATCGTCTGCGGCGAGGAGGGGCCGGTACAGCTTGGGCATGGGAACGACATCGACCACGGCTCCCGATTCGGTGGACACCTGAAGCAACTCGGCTCCGTTGGTCGTCGCCACGTCGTAGATCCACAACGAGTCAGGGCCGTAGGCCGTGACCAGGTGCGTGTCGGAGGAGTACTCGTATGTCATGACCACCGGGCCATCGGTGACGGTGCCCGTTGTCGGATTCACCGCATTGACCGAGACGTTGACATTGTTCGAGGACGGAGTCTGAGTGGTCACTGCTTCGACCGTCTGGCCAAAGACCCGTGGATCAGCACAGTTTCCGACGTTGAGGTGTCCAACGGCGAGGGACTGGGGATTGAGCGGCGCTACTGCGCAAGGACCTTGCGGATTCTCACCTGCCGCCATGGTCACACCCGTAAGCAGAAGGCCGTTCGGGGTGACGGAGATCTGGTTGAACAGTGCGGATGACGGAAGCACGACTCCGGGCTGTCGCTGAACGGCGGTCGGCGGAGCAGCGGGCGGGGCTGCGGGTGCCGTGTGATTCTGGCCCTTCAGAGCAGATCGACCTCCTCCGCCCCCACGCACCGAAAGCGCAGCCGCCGAAGCACCTGCGAGAAGGCACAGGGCGGCCACGCAGACGATCCAGCGACGCCGACGGCGTCTGTGAGCCTCCTCAAAGAGTGCTTCAGGTTCGCCTGGAGGCTGTGGCGGCTGATCAGACACCCGGTCTTCGACCTCTACTTCGGTGGCCGTCATAGAGCTACTATGGCTAGGACCATGATCTCTGTCAATATCGACCGTTCAGAAGCCGTGGCGCTACACGATCAGGTGGCTGCCGAGATCCGTCGGGCCATCGCAGACGGCGAAGCCGGACCAGGCGAACGGCTTCCATTGGCCAAGGACATCGCCGCCGTCCTTGAGGTGAACAAGAACACGGTGCTTCGGGCAATGCACATCTTGAGAGATGAAGGACTCGTCGAGTTCGGCAGAGGAAAGGGCATCACGGTGACAGGAACACCGCAACGAAGCGCTGTGATGGGTCGGGTACAGGAACTAGTCGATTTCGCTCGCCAACACGGCTACCGACGAGACGAGATCATTGACATGATCGCATCGCTGCCGTGAGCAAGTCGGCGACCAAGTTGAGAGTCGAATCCGGCACGGGCGACATTGAGCTTCCGGTACCTGACGACCCTACCGAAGCGCTGTTCCGAGAGGCTCGTAGGCGTCGACGCCGACGGCGATCGGCCCTCGTGGGGGTCGTGCTCCTAGTGGTCGGTGCCTGCATCGCCGGATGGGTCTTGAGCCGAGGCAGTGACTCGAAAGGGCCACCCTCGGTGACGACCATTCACAATCCCAAATCGCCCCCGCCTCTCACTCGGTCCCGACAGGGCGGCGTCAGCGCCGTGCCGCTCCAGTACTCACCCGCTCAGTCAATGGGTCTGGCCGACAGTTCGCTCAGTTGGGTGACCACGGGCGACACGTTGGAGATCACACTCGATGGGGGAAGCACATGGCGGACGATTACGCCTCCAAACCTGCAGGGTGTGTCCGTCTCCGAAGATGTCACCGCAGTGGACGCAATCGGAACCGAAGACATCTGGGTTGTCATCACCGATGTACCCGGGCTCGTGCCTTATCCCAACAATGGGTCGAGCCGGGGTGAAGGCATCGACGAATCGACCGACGGTGGAAAGTCGTGGATGTTTGTCGCCTTGCCCGGGTGTCTGCAGAACTGCGGTCCTCTTTCGTTGAGCATGGTCGACACACAAGTCGGGTACGCCGTTACCGATGGGTTCGACGGTGCCAGGGGTCTTGGTTTCTCGACACACGATGGGGGTGCGACCTGGATTCAGGTCTCCACTGTGCCGAACCTCAACGGTGTCGAGGTCGGTGGTGCCATCGAGCAGTCGCAGCTGCTTTTCAACAGCGAACTCGACGGCTGGGCCGTCCCCGGAACAAGGTTCGATCCTTCCGACAACTCGCAAATCCCAGGCGGCCTGATCTACCGCACAACCAATGGCGGACTCTCGTGGTCTCCGGTTCCTGGCCTCCCGACCGGACAGCAGTACACGGCCCCGGAGTTCTTCAGTACCGAGTCAGCGGTCACCTTGGCGACGAAGGTGTCTGAATCGAGCCCTACCGTCTACGTCACCGAGGACGGCGGCTCGACATGGACGAGCCACGCTCTCCCGGCTTTCTTGGGCTCGCAGTTCTCACCCGGAGGAGTCGCTACCCGTTTTGCGGCCGTCGGGCTGCTGATCTGGAAGATCGATGTTGGCTCTCAGCTTTACGAGACCAATGATGGCGGGGTGACCTGGACCACGGTGAAACCAATGCCAACCGTCAGGGTCGGCAATGTCATGGCAATCACGTTCTCGTCGCCGAACGATGGCATCGCATTAGGCATACAGCCGAGCTGTCCGACTCCTTCCGCCATGAGCCAGGCGGCCTACTGCGGCCAGGTGCTCACAGTCACCACCGATGGGGGCCGTCATTGGAGTCCAGCCAAGCTCTGATCGGGCAGGCCGGTCTCGACACGCCTCGGGTCCCTAGCGGGGTTGAGCATGGAATCGCTCGCCAGAAGGCGGCTGCGTAACCTCGGTGTCGATCACCCTGGAATCCCGCCCTTGCTCCGGTTGAGGCACCGGACTGTTTGCCCTTCCTTGGTGACACTCAAGCCAGGTCCAGGGAACTGACCCACAAGTACCGAAGTTCCCGTCGCCCGGGGCATGCTTGGAGATGGTTCTAGGGAAGCGACTCCATCATGTTGAGCACCTCTTCACGTCGATAGCCCTGTGACCGTGCGAAGTCGAGGAACTCTTTCATGCGGGCAACGACGGCGCTGCGCTCGGGCGTACCTGCGACCACGATGGCCCGGCCACGTCCAAGCTCCAAGAGACCCTCGTCTCTTAGGACACGCAGCGCCCGTAGAACAGTATTGGTGTTCACCCCGAGCACGGCAGCAAGGTCCTTGGCCTGAGGGATGCGGTCTCCGGGGTCAGCCTCGCCCTCGGCGATGGCTCGCCGGATCTCAGCGGCAACCTGATCGTGGAGAGGCATCGGATCGGACCGATCAACTTCAGTGAGGACCAACGGATCGGAGTCACTTCCCCGGGCTGCCTTGACAGAGGCCATAACGCCAATGATAGTAGCGTCATGGCTGTTGTCGAGAGGCTAACGACTCAGAGCGACAGCCCACGTCCGCCTGATGCCGATCTCCTCTTCAAGGAAGCGAAACAGCGGGAGCGAAGACGACGGTTGTTGTGGCTCGGCGCTGCCGTCATCGTGTCGGCCTGCGTGGCGGCGCTCATCGTTGGCTTGACTCGGGGGAGCGTGCCGTCGAAGCACCCCTCCGTTCGACCGGCACGCACCCACAAGCTCACGCCAATCGGGAGCACAGCCCTACCTTGCAGCGATTCGATGCTGAACGCCTCGATACCAAGTGTTGACGTGGCAGGAACCGTAATCGCCTTCTACCTCACGCTCTCAGATCCTGGACGTGTGGCATGCAGCCTTCCCCAATATCCACGTCGGATCGCACTCACCGGCCGGGCCAATCGGGTCCTGCCGATCGATTTCTCCCGTGGCCAATCGGTAGCTGGACAGCCATTGCAGAACTTGGCCCCGAAAAGCCAGGACACGGCATATTCAATAGTGAGCTGG
The DNA here is from genome assembly GCA_963725895.1 of uncultured Acidimicrobiaceae bacterium. Taxonomy (GTDB): domain Bacteria; phylum Actinomycetota; class Acidimicrobiia; order Acidimicrobiales; family RAAP-2; genus Bog-473. Next base: position 180,975 of record CAVSAJ010000002.1, read on the forward strand.
ACCAACTGGTGTGGAGGGCCTGAATCAGTCACCGGGTTGCGGGTGTGGTTCCGCACTGGCGGGGCAAGTCTGATGGTGCACTTCCAGAAGCCTGTTCTTCGCCAAACACCTGGGTGTGATTCGGACAACCCAAGCAAGTGGACTATTCACGACTCAGGAATCATGGCCAGTAATTTTTCGTCCGCTTTGTCAGCGACGGCTGAATACTGACCCTTCTCGTAGGCTCTGCCTCCGTCCCGTATCAATGTACGGAGCTACTACCCGCCCGGGTTGTCCCACTCGTGCCGGTAGGTGGCAGTGTCATCGTGCGGTAGCAGGTACGCCAGAAGGCGTATGCGTAACCTCGGTCTCCATCACCATGGAAAGCCACCCTTGCGCAGGCTGCTGGACGGAAGTGACAAACCCCGCCTTGATCACACCCACTCCAGAAGGCGAAGCGTGGTGGTGTGAGGCGTGTGTTCGCCGGACGCTTGAAGCTGTTCAGGAGTCCTCTGAAGCTCCCGAAGACGGCTCTTGACCGTATCACTATCTTCAGATAATGTGACATCCCAGGTCAGGAGGTTCCCAGTGAAAATCGTGGGTTATGTGCGGGTGAGCACAGCAGTTCAGGCAGAAGACGGCCTCGGACTCGACGTGCAGAAGGCGGCGATCAAGTCCTGGTGCAAGGCGAACGGTCACAGGTTGATCAAGGTGCTGAGCGACCAAGGGATCTCGGGAGCGAAGGAACTTGAGGATCGTCCCGGTCTGGCCGACGCCCTCGACATGATCCGGAGTCGTAAGGCGCAGGGGATCGTGGTACCCCGGCTTGACCGACTGGCACGTGACTTGATCGTCCAGGAGACGATCTTGGCTGAGGTCCGTCGAGTTGGCGGCGAGACCTTCTCTACTAGCCCCGCAGAGGCCAGCTTCCTCTCCGATGACCCGGACGATCCCAGCCGCAAGCTGATCCGTCAGGTTCTTGGAGCAGTCTCAGAGTACGAGAGGTCCATGGTCACGCTCCGGTTGCGCAATGGGCGACGGCGAAAAGCTCAGATGGGTGGTTATGCCTCAGGCGCACCGGCCTTCGGACTTGAAGCTAGAGATGGTGATCTGGTCAAGTCGCAGGACGAGCAGCGCACCATCGAGCGCATTGTCGAGCTTCGGGATTCCGGTGCGTCCCTTCGTAGCATCTGCTCCACCCTGGAAGCAGAACGTCGCCGGACCAAGCGTGGAGGCCCAAGCTGGCAACCAATGGCCGTGAAGCGAGTGCTGGACCGGCTGGACAAGGCCTCATAGCGCCCACGGTGCGGTGTCGCCTAACGAATCCTCAGGGACGCCGTCAGTGCCGGTCAACCGAGACCCTGGTCCCAGCAAAGACAAGAGAGATCGAAGTCTTGGACTTGTCCCTGACTGTTGAGACTCATGTCGACCGAAGTGTGAGACTGGCGCTAATGAGTGCGGATGCGTCCGTCGGGATCCATTACGTCGTGGCTGGTGTCCTCGTTGACGCTGACAGAGTGTTCCTCTGCCACCGCTCTGCCAGTCGCCGTTGGTATCCAAGTGTCTGGGACCTTCCGGGCGGTCACGTTGAAGTGAATGAGGCTCCGTCGATGGCACTTGTGAGGGAGTTGCACGAGGAGCTTGGGATTGTGATCCCCGAACCCACCGACCCTGCGTTCGCACACTTACATCAGCCGGACTTCGATTGCCGCATCTGGGTCGTCAGGGAATGGCTCGGAGTTCCTCACATTGCGTCGGACGAACACGATGAGATTGGGTGGTGGTCTCCGAAGGCAACCGAGGACATGTCCCTGGCTGTTGAAGCATATCGGCCGCTACTTCAGCGAGCCGTCTCGGAAGTCGAGCGGTGAAGGTCTCCTAAACGCCGGGCGAGTGGGTGCAGCGTCGCTTTCCCACTGAGGAGGAACTTATAGTTCCCTCGGCGTGAAGAGAACAAAGATCGACCTTATTGTCACCGACCTCGACGGCTCATTCTGGGACGCTCAGGGCCGAGTACACCCTGACACCCGTGCTGCTCTACATACCGTTCTGTCAAGTGGGACGCCGGTGCTTGCGGCCACTGCTCGGCGCCCAGCGAGCGCCTTGGCGACAATGCAGGAGAACGGCGTGCTCCTACCGTGTGTTCTTTTCGACGGATCACTAGGCCGAGACTTCACCGACGGCGTCACCTTCCATCGACATGTCTTCGATTCACAGTCTGCGATATCGGTGCTGGAAGCCTTCAAGGAGGCCGGGTTGGAGCCATCTCTGAACGTGGAGCACGAGCACGACGACTTCGTGATCGGAAACAACCCGTCGTCACACCCACAACATCTGGCCTTCAACGCAATCCGCACGCAGCATCTGAATCTGGACGCCGCCGTGACGACCGTGCCCATCTTCTCGTTCCTCGTTATTGGGCGTGAACGCCAAGAACTCGTACCAGTAATGGAGATGGTCTCCTCGGTGGCTGATAGTTCCGTGACTCCCGACATCACCTACGGAGGATCCAGTCTGTCCGTACGACCAAAAGGGGTCAGCAAGTGGACCGGAGTGCTCTCCTTCTGCGCCCACCGGGAGGTGGATCCTGGGGCGGTTCTGGCCGTCGGCGATGGTGAGAATGACCTTGAGTTGCTCTCATCGGCAGCCATAGCTTGTGTTCCGAACGATGGGTGCGAAGCAGCACTAAGCCTGGCTACTCACCAGATCCTGCCCGCACACTCGGGCGGGTGGGCGTCCGTTATGGACTTCCTAGAGTGACCCGAGAGGGCAGCCTCTTGAGCCAGATGTGAACCTCAGTGTTCTGGGGCTGCACTGTGTTTCTCGGACAGAATGGACGAGCCGCCTCGAACCACTGAACCAGGGGACAGCATTGGAGTCGCCCATGAGTGCCTACTCACAACCAGATTCGACGACATCTTCCTTCGTACCTGAGGAGGGAGGTCGAAGGAGGCAAATAGGTCAGTTCCTTCAAGCTCAGGGTGCTCAAGAGATCGCCCACCTCAATGGATCTCTCTTGGAGCACCTTGAGCGAACGGAGGCGCTGCTGCGTCGGTGGGGGTGTTCGGAGACACTCTCGATGGCTGGCCTCTGCCACGCCGCCTACGGCACCGACGGGTTCCCGACAGCCTTGCTCACACTTGAAGAGCGTGATGTTCTCGTTGAAGTCGCTGGGTTTGATGTCGAAGCACTGGTGTACCTCTACGCCTCCTGCGACCGCCGGTTCGTATATCCACGGATCACCGATCACCGGATGGAGTTCAGAGACCGATTTACGTGTCGGACGTTCGTTCCAGACGAAGACGAGATCCGTGACTTCGTTGACCTCACGTTGGCGAACGAGTCCGACGTGGGAGTGGTTGGCTCGGACCCGGAGGTGCCGCCTGAATGGCTACTGAGCATGTTCAGTCATTTCAAGTATCTGGCGAGTCCGTCTGTATGTGAAGGGTTCGAGCGTCTGACTTCGGCGTGAGCGTGTAGGCGCTGGGCAGCCGGTGGCCGTCAAGCGTCCATTGGATCGCCGGGTTGTTGTCACATGACTTCTCGAAGGAGCAAGACCGAGTTAGCCGAATGACAGGACTAGCTGCTCGCTAAACGGTGATGAGGATCCAGGCGGAGGTGCGAAGGCAAGGCAGCTCGACGCAGTCGTGCATGCAACCGGACCGACATATTGCAGCTTCGTCCCCTGGTAGCTGGGAACCTGTTCCGACTCAAAGGTCTGACCTCCGTCCGTCGTCGAGAGAACGACCCCGTGGGCACTAGCCGGACTGTTCGTGACGGGACTCGTGCTGCCCGTCAGCCAGCAATCCGTCGGCGTTGGACACGACACATGCGTGAGGATGAGCGACGGGACGAATCCGGGAGTTGCATCGACGGACCACGTTTGGCCACCGTCAGAACTCGTCAATACCATCGTGTCTGGATCCGGTCCCGTGGAGGTGTCGATGGCCATGCAGTCCGACGCATCCGCACAGGACAGCGCACCTACCAGATCGCCTCCTCCCAGCCCCTCAGCCGGTGTCCAGGTAGCGCCCCCGTCGGTGCTGTAAATGGCCGCAGCAATGCCGTGGGCATCTTGGGGATTGGTGATCTCGTAACCCTTTGGCGCCTGGCCGGTGGCCACACAGACCGAGGCTGTCACGCACTGGAGGGCGTAGGCCCGAAACGTTCCTGGGACGAACGATGATGCCCAGGTTGCTCCTCCGTCAGAAGTCACCGACGAGACGTACTGGACGCCATGACCCCCTGGGCCAACCTGACTTTCAAGCGAGACGCAATGGGTTGTTGTGGCGCAGGATAAGAGATGGTTGCCTTGTCCAGGTCCCGGCTGGGCTGACCAACTCTGACCGCCGTCAGTAGTCGTGAACATCTCATTAGCCGAGGACCCGGAAACGTCACCTTCGACCATGCAGGTCGTCGTGGTCGGACACGAAGGCGCTCCGAAATAGTCAATAGGTGTGGTGGTGACGGTCAGCGCCTTCCAGTTCGCTCCTCCGTCGTTCGTGACTTCCACCTCCGCCGGTGGCACCGTGCCCGAGGTGGCATTCGACGGTGCGGCAGCAGTTCCGACGGCGTAACAGGTCAGGGCCGAGGGACAAGCGAGGAGGAAGGGAGAAGCTCCCGTACTCGATCCCACCTCCCAGGTTGGCTGCGTGATGTTCCCGACCAAGCGCCAAGCCGGATGAGTGCTGAGACCTGTCGAGTTTGGATTCTGGGTTGAGGTGACCACCAAGGGCACGACCAACGCCACGAGAACGAGAGCTGCGATGGCCGCCACGACCCGCATCCTGGGCCGAGCAAACCGCCCTTGGCGTCGAAAACGTGGCGTGTCTGGTGCTCGGAACGCTCGGTTCTCGTGAGCATCTGAAGAGAGGATCCTCTCCAACAGGTCGAGCGCTTCTGCGTCATCTCCACCGCTCTCAAGATCCGGGCGGGCACTTCGCAACGCAACAAGAAGGCCGTCATCGAGGGGATAGTCAGTCACTGGGAACCTCCGCTTCTGTCTGCTCTCCGCACTCCGTGTCGTGTCCGTCAGAGCCTGAACGTTGCAGGCTCGTCGTCAAACCCAGCTCCGAGGCGAGACGGCGCCTTGCACGGTGTAGGCGAGAGCGAGCGGCCACCGGCGTACAGCCGAGAACAACTGCGGCCTGCGAGGGGCTGAGGCCGTCCCAGGCGACGAGGAGCAGGACCTCCCGATCATCTTCGCCCAGCCGACTCAAGGCGGCGAGGAGATCGCTCACAGACACCTCTTCATCTCCCGGAGCAGCAACCGGGGGCGAGATCGGCATACGAGACGCCAGCGTCGAGGCCCGACGAATAGATCGACGGTGATTGCGTAGAAGGTTGCGGGCGACGCCATAGAGCCAGGGCAGCGGATCCTCGGCTGGGACGTGTTCGATGCGCCGCCAAGCGACCTCCATCGTCGCTTCCACCAGATCGTCAGCGTCGGCCTTCGATACTCCCCGGTAGGACAGGTATCGCTTCAGGGCAGGGTACGCCTCCCGAAACAGGAGGCGAAATCGAGATTCGGCGTCCACCAAGTTTCTACATGTCCGGTGATCGCCGAACGTTGCAGCGATCTTCGAGGGGGGTCATGAGTCCTATGAGACCTTTCGTGAGATCTGCGCCACTTTGGAATTAGAAGGCCACCGAGGCAAGCGTGGCGGAAACCACCTGGCAACCAATGGCCGTAAAACGTGTCTTGGACCGATTGAGCCTCGCCGCTTAGCCCTAACAAGGGGTGCCACGTATCCGCACCGGGGATACCCATTTTGGCTCTCGTCCGGCGCTTCAGAAGGCTTCGTTTCACTCGCACCGTGTTCCGAGAGGCTCGGCACGACGACTAATCAAAGGTCTCTCGTCGGACCAACCCTCGCCGGATCGATAGCGACAGGAGCGAGGGCCTCCTTCCGTTCAGCTCCCACTAAATTTCCGTGGCCTTTCCTTCAGTCCTGCGACGAACCTAGAGAGCTGCGCCTTCGTGATGCCTTGGGCCATGACCGATACGTACTCATCGTGTTCGACCCACGAGGCGCTCGAGTTGGTGTTGCCGCCGAAATACCCGGGCACGAACTTGCTGTGGACCTCAACGCGCCGCCCGGCGAGCGACTGGAGACTCCCCTGCGGGGGAGACCCGTAGCGCGTTGCAATCAGCCGAATGTTCTTCGATTCGGGGTTGTGGTAGCCGTAGTAGCTGAGAGTGAAAAGCACAGGATCGGCGAGGGGCTTCGATTCGGGACTTGCCTCTCCGAACTCGACGTTGACGCCGGTTTGATTGCCGACTTTGAGTCCTCCCACCGGCTTTTCCATCCGCCGGCTGATGCGCTGAATCCGGGAGGTAGCCAGCTCGGCAAGAGAACGAAGCCCGAATGGGTGCTCGCGCTGGTCAGGTAGGGAATCTGGGCGCCACCCCGCGCCCCATTTGTCGGTGGTGTAGGTGGTCCCTTGCCGGCTCCCCCTTCGCTTGCGAGAAAGCCGACGACGGTGAGGACGATTACGGACGTTGCGACAGCGACCCATCGATGGTGCCGCCGCTGGATCTGACGGGCCTCTTCGATGAGAGCCAGGGCATCCAGGGCCTCCCCTGGCTCTGGAATCGATTGCGGACATTCACTCAGGATTGTCATCGCAGAGTCTCCATGAGCGCGATCAACTCGTCGTGCTGATATCCCTGGCGTCTGGCGAGCTTGACCAATTCCTTGGCCTTGGAGATCACGGCGCTGCGTTGGGGGGCATCCCCCGCCACCGTGATCCCCCTTCCTCGACGGAACTCCAAGATCCCCTCATCACGCAGCGTGTGCAGCGCTCGGATGACAGTGTTGTGGTTCACCCCGAGGACCTTGGCGAGGTAACGCGCAGGTGGGAGCCGGTCGCCCGGAGCGGCCTCTCCATCAGCAATCGCTCGACGAAGCTCTGCCGCCACCTGTTCATTCAGAGGAAGCGGATCGCTCGGGTCGACCTCGACAGAAATCATGATACCGCTTATGCTAGTACCAAATGACACCCTTGGGAACTGCCGAACTCACCCGAGTCGGGCCGACGTTCGATCAGTCCGCCGAGACCGACGTCGCTGCTCAGGCTCTGATCAAGGAAGCCAGGCGGCTCCAGCGGCGGCGTTGGCTCTTCGGAGGATTTCTTGCGGCCGTGCTCCTCGGTCTCGTGCTCTTGGCGATCCTCATCTCAAAGAGCGCCACCCCGAGCAAGCGCGCTGCGCCGGCAGAGGTCGCCCGTCCCTCACGAACTGCCGGGTCCCGCGCGTCCGACGCGACCACGGCCTACGTTGTCGACGCTGCCGGCCTTGTGCCCGTCGATCTGGCCACGAACCGTGCCGGCCAGGCCATCAGAATCGCGGGATTCTCGTTCTCGGGCAGCTACTCGAACGTCGCTATGGCCCCCGACGGCAAGTTCGCCTACGTCGTCACTTCCCCGAAACCTCCGCACGCGGGACACGCGCTGCCCGGTCCGGCTCTCGTCTCGATCAACCTCCTCACAAGGCAGGTCGTCGGCCGTACCTCCTTCTCGGCCAGCGCCGTGCAGCCAGGCCAAGCTGGACCTGCACCAAGCTTCTACATCGATGCGCTTGCCATCACTCCGAACGGACGCACCCTGCTGGTAGCCGATGCGGCAGACAACGCGCTGATCCCGATCGATGTGCGAACGCACACGGTCGGCGACCCCATCGCCCTCCCACCGGAACAGCCCTGGGACTCGTTGATCTCTAGTGATGCAGCAACGAGCTACACCCCAAGCTCACCAGCCCCGATCACTGACCTGACCGTGGACCCGGATGGGCGGACGGCATATCTCGTTGATGGCAACGCGGTGGTTCCCATCGGCCTTGCCGACGGGCGCGCGAGAAACACCTATCGTCGGCTTCGATGGGCCAGAGCAGATGGCGATCTCACCGAACGGAAGGATCGCATACGTTACAAACCCGTATTGCTGGGAGATCATCAGCTCAGGCCAATGCGGGAAGCCCCCAACTCATCCGATCTCGGAGCCCAACGGGCACATCCAACTCGCTGCGGTCGGTGACCACGTGTCGGTAGTCGATCTTGCGGACGACCGGATCGTACGGAATATCGACGTCGGCAAGTGGGCAGATCCCACAGGTGTGGCGTTATCGTCGACCGGTTCGACGATCTATCTCACCTTTGGCAGATACGGAACCAGTGGAGAAGAAGTCGCCGAACTCAACGCTTCGACTGGTCAAGCCACAGCGCGGATTGCCACTGGCGTGGGTCCAAATGCAGGATCCGATCTCATTGCCGTCACTCCCAACGGCACTGAAGCATTTGTGAGTGGGTTCGACGTAGTGACGCCCGGGCCAAAAGGACCGGTGGTATTTCGAGGCGTCGTCCCAATCGACCTGCGTAGTAGCAGTGCCGACCGTCCCATCAGCTTTGGAGCACCGGTGGCATACGGACTCTCCACTGGCGCCGTCTTGTTCGGCCAATGAAGAATTCTTCAACTCGGGCAGGGGTAATAGCTCACGGTTCGGGGTCGAGCCGATCTGCCGAGTGCTCTCAGAGCACGGCGCCAAGATCGCCCCGAACACCTATTGGGGGCCAAGAAGCGTCCACCGTCAGCACGGGCCGTGCGCGACGAGGAGCTCAAGGGCGAGATCGCCCGGGTCTGGGGCGACAACCTCGAGGTCTATGGGGCCGACAAGATCTGGACCCAGCTGAACCGCGAGGGGATCCACGTGGCGCGTTGCACGGTCCAGCGTCTGATGCGTGACCTGGGCTTATCTGGGGCCGCCGGGGCCGGGCCTACAGGGTCACCCCCGCTTCGACGAGCACCAGCACCGCCCGGCGGACCTCGTCGAGCGCCAGTTCAGAGCGGACGAGCCCAACCGGCTCTGCGACCACCGCCGTCTCCATAGCGAGATCACCGAAGACAACTCCTACGTCACCCCAGCAGAGTTCGAGGCCGTCTACTACCGTCAGAATCAACCCGCCGCAGAGGCGGTTACCCAATAGCCCGAGCAGTCATGGAACCGGGGCGGTTCATCCTGCAGGACCCAGGGGTCATGGCACGGGATTAGGCGTCTCATTAGATATCAAGGTCCAGTCGCCCGGGACGGGCGCTTGAGCCACGGCAGAGCATGCATTGGCTGCAGCACAGCTAATGGAGCCAACAAAGCTTGGGATCGCACCGTGGACAGCGGGAACGGCTTGCGGAGTCCAGGTAGATCCTCCGTCGTCGGTCGTCATGATGTACCCCTGCCCGATTTCATGTTGGGCCGTGGAGCCTGCCTCGAACTCCACCCCCGTAGCCCAGCAATCAGTGATGGTGGGACACGAAATGGCGTAGAGATCGACAGGAGTCGGGCTGCCGTAGGGCGACACTGTCCAGGTCACGCCACCGTTGCCGCTTACCAGTACTTGGCGGCTTGTGCTGTTGTGCGCAACGTCGAACGGTTCCACCGCCATGCAGTGTTGAGAGTCCCCACACGATATGGAGCTGATCAACAAATAGTCTCCATTGTCAGGCGGGAGCGTTGACGGGGACCATGTGACCCCTGCATCGGTGCTGTAGAGCGCCATGGGCGTGGGGAGGGACGTCGGAGTCTGTGATGAGATAGCTGTGTCCCCTCCAATCACACAGCGGCCGTCAGCAGAACATTGCAAGGAATATGAGATGAAATCGTTGGGCAGCGCTGACGTGGTCCAGGTGCGCCAACCATTAGTCGTGCTGAATGCATCAGACCCAACGGTATGGCCCCCTTCCGACGCACGGCTCTCCTCGGCTACACAGGCCGTGGCGCTGGTGCAGGACAACTGGACGTCGCCCTCGCTCTCTGTTGGCATGGGGCTCGAGGTCCAGCTCTGACCACCATCGATGGTGATGTACACGTGGTCGGTCGCCGAGGGACTTGCGGGGGCGCCGGCAATCATGCAGGTAGCGGGCCCTGGGCACGACAGGCTCGTGCCGAGTTCAACGCCAGGAGCCGGCACGGACGGACTCCAGGCGGAACCTCCATCACGGGTGACCTCGATGACGGTTTGAGCGGAGGTCAGGGCTGACCCCGGAGACACTGGAACGGCCGAAATACCGACGGCGTAACAAGTGGACACCGTCGGGCAGGCGACGCTCTCGGAGTCCGACGAAGGCGTGCTTTCCAGTTGCCATCCAGGCTGCGAAATATCTCCAACGAGCGACCACCGCGAAGTGGTAGGAGGCGGGTTCGTTTTTTCGGTACTCAGGGTGAAACCGAGTACCCCCAACACGATGACAGCTGTCGCAAGGGAAAGAACCACGACCCGGGCGCCAGTTGGGACGAAGCGGACTGAGCGCTTTCGGGGGCAGCTAACCGCAGTGAAGTGGTCGACGTCGCCTCGGGGATTCTCGTCAGCGATGCTGGCGGACGCGAGGATCTCGCCGGGATCGACGGGACGGATTCCGCTTTCAATCAGGGTGTGTATCTCCTCAGCCAACTCAGGCACTGTTGGTGACCTCCAGTCGTGATCGGAGTTTGCGGAGTCCTCTTTCAAGGTGGGTTTGCACGGTGCTGGGCTTGATCCCTAAGAGATCGCCGACTTCATGTGCAGTCCAGCCATAGGCGTAAATCAAAATCACTGCAATCCGTTGACTCTCTGGAAGTTCAGACAGCAACGTCGCCAGTTTCGGCTCGTACCAGTGCTCAGGATTACTTGGGCGCTCGAAAACGGGCCGAACTTTGCGACTGCGTGATTGGCTCTGCCCCACCCGAAAGAGGTAGCCGACCGGGTTGGCGATTCCGTGAAGCCCGTCCCAATGCTCCCAGGCGTACCCGAGGGCAGCAGCGGCCGCCTCACGACCCCGGTCCCATCCGAATTGAGCCACCAGAGCACGGTGCAACTTCGGCTCGACCTGCTCCACAAAGGTGCGGAACTCGTCCTCACTTGGCCTACTCACGGATCTTCATAGTCGCTCAATTACTAAGACCCACGAGAGCGTTCATCGCGCTACAAGGTTCCAAGAATTTGGAAAAGAGCAGCATCGGACGGGAGAAGTCGATACTGCCCCAGTTGATACTGGTACTGGGCGGGTAGCCAAGCCCATGCTCAGAGATATCTGATTAGGGCCTTATTAAAAGCGTCTGGATCGGGCGCACGGTCTACGTTTCCGACGACGGTGGTTCCTGCGGGACGGCCGGTTCCGAGGATGTTCCCAACCAGTGGTTGAACGGCGGGATTTCTAGCGGGAGCGCGAGTTCGCCGGTTGTCCTCACTAGTCGAGATGGTGGAACCAGGGATGCAGCATCTCCATCCGGGGCGGAAAGAGAAGACCAGAAGCAAAAGTTTGAACAGTTGTTCGGAGTTACAGAGGACGAACTAGAGCAACAAGGCATTGATCCTGGTGTCTACGCCCGAAAGAACGTCAGGAATGCCCTGAAGGATCAGAGCAAGTGGGATGGGCTGATTCCGAGGTCTACCCAGCTCAATCTGCTTTGGACCCGATGGGGGCTACGGGTCTTTGCGGCCCTCTTCGTTGCCCTCGGATTTCTCTTACTTTCTAGCGTTGACGGACTTCACTGGGCGGGGATCGGTCTTGCTGTCGTGGCATGGGCAGTCGCGGGAGTCATGCTCGGATTGACGTGGAAGTAACGCTCGCAGTATGTGCGGGCCTGTCGTGACGAACACGTCGATCCATCCTGGCGAATACGCCAACCCTAGCGGCGTCGGGCGTGACCCCATGCCGGGCCGGGGCGACACCAGAGGCGCCTTAGCGGTCTGTGGGGCTATTTGCGGCAGTCGAAATCGGACCCACATCAAGGTTGAGAAAGCCGCCCAGACAACCAAATATCCGAGGCACCGATCCTGGAGTCGCAGCTCCGGGATCATCATTCGCGACGTCCCAGCTACCGCCAGCAACCTCCACCTGCCAATACGACGGATACACCTCTTCTTGTGAGGTACACGACTGGCCGTTGGTCGGATTGTCGTTTTCGTCTCCCCCAAAGAACACGCTGGCCGCCGTTACGCCAGCGGGCGGGGAATGCAACTCCGGCCACATCGCTGTATGAGCCGTCAAGCTGAAGGCGGGACTGATCGGCACAGAGCCAACTCCGCTCGCACCCGGAATCGGTTTTCTTTCAGCGTCGAGCGCGGTCACCGACAAGGAACCTGAGAGAAGGCATGGTGACGCTCCGGTGTTGAGGATGAAGATCGATCCAAAGTCGTCGCCCGTCGAAAGCCCTCCTCCTCGGAACACGAGCGCGAGTTGGCCGGGCACACAGGGAGGCGACGCGGCTGGAGCTATCGAGGGTGGTGCGGTCGAGGTCACGCTCCTCGCGTGACCCCGAGGCGGTGGGCTCCCCTGGATGTTCGCAATCCCGAATCCGATCAGGCCGACGACAATGGCCGCCATGGCACCAGCGAGAGCCATTCGGCGTCGGTGGCGTCGCCTTGCCTCCTTGATGATGAGGTCGTCCACGGCTGGGGGTTCGAAGAACACTGCCGGTTGGCTGTCCAGGGCGGAGGGCAGCTCATCCAACCTCATGAAAAGATACTAAGTGATCTAGTATTATTTGTCTATGGGCGTTGAGTCAGGCCAATCCATCCCGCTCTATCTCATAGTGGCAGCGGATCTGCGGCGTTCCATCGCAGAAGGTGAGGTAAAGCCGGGACAGCGACTTCCTCCTGCCCGTGATCTCGCCGCTGTCGCGGGCGTCAATCAGAACACGATGTTTCGAGCGCTCCGGCATTTACGCGATGAGGGTCTCCTCGAGTTCCAACGTGGACGAGGCATCAGCGTGACGGGCACACCCGAACGAGGTGCGGTGGTTCTCCGGGTAAGGGATCTCTTGGACTTTGCTCACCGACAGGGTTTCAGATCAGACGAAGTGGTCGGAATCATCGAGAATCTGACGTGAGATCCAGGTCCTGCTATCGACTGTCCCCATCCTCCGGGACGGTGGGCATCTCAGAGTCAAAGCGATTTGAGCTGGGCTCGGAGCTGGTTCCGTTCGTCGATGAGTTTCCAGAACCCGTCTCGTTCGATTCGCTCCCGGCGGTGTATTACCCCGATGAGGGCTGAGACCCCATGGAGTTCCGCAAAACACTCCGGGTGTATGAAATGCGAAGACCCCCACCCGATGGCGGGTCGGTGGGACTCGCCTCGGGTGATCGATGGTGGCAGGTGTCGGCCTGTCCTCGGCATCTCGACGGACTGAGCGGGTTACGAAGGTTCGGAACGTAGACGCCGACCGGATCGGTCCACTTCACTAGGGCCTCTGACTGATGAGAGCAAACAGGCCCGACGCCCTCATGACGGCTTCGACCCGATTCTCTTGGGCGCTGTCTCCGTGCATTACAACTTGGAACGACTTGGTCGCCATGTTGCCTGCACCCGAGAAGCTCCCAAACGGCGACCCAGGGAGTTGCCTAAGGTTGGCCAAGAGCGAGAAGAGTTGGTTTTGAGTCACTCCGGGATTCGTCTCGGCCCTGATATATCCCGTTGCATTTGAATACGGGCCGAGCTGGTTCTGAAGGGACCTTGGTATCGAGTTGACGATGGTCGGGCTGGCGATTGGGTCGAGCCATCTGACGATGGACTTTTCGCCGCCACCTTCGAAAGCGAACCCGTGGGGGCCTGTCATGTCTGCGAACGCTTGACCGGGTCCTTCAGGTCCTTCAAGCACTTGATCCTCGATGTTCCTTGCCTCAAGGAGTTTGCCCGATGAGGGGGAGAGGACGAGTGTGATCTGTCCTAGACCGCTCGGTGCTGCAAAGCCCAGACCAGTTGCCCCGGAATGTGTCGTTACGTGACCGAGCGAAGTCACGCCGTTCATCGTTGCCATTGCGCCCAGAAGTCCTGACCAGAACGCCGACGAGCCACCAACGGTAGGGCCGACCAACAATACGGCTGCTCGGGCAAAACCAGCATCCTTGCCGGATCCATAGAAAGGCAGGTTGTTGAGGCCGGATATCTTCGTTGTGCCCGTCTCAAGTTGCTTTGCAAGCAATGCGGGAGCACTGGGCAGGGACGAGATGTCAAAAGCCCCGGATCCATTGCCTACGGTGCTGTTCTCAGATTGACCGAAGTTGGTGCAGTTGTATTGCGGCGTCGTTGGGTGAACCAGAAGACCAGCCGCTATCCAAGCGGATTGGTTGACAGGAGAGGCGAACTGAACGGCACCAAGATTGCTCACTGTGCAGGTCGTGGTATTCGTGTTCGCCCATTCGTCAATGGTGGCGTTCACGGTTGCCGAGGCATCCGGAGTCGCCGTCCTGCCCACCATGGTTATCGATGCATTGATCGACACCCGTACCTTTTGCTCAAGCCACTGATTTCCCTTGGGTATTGCGGTCGGTTGTGTGCCTGCTACTTGGGCGAGCGTCCGGAGAGTGGCTGCTGCAGAAGGAGCAGGCTCGAATCCTGGTGCAGGCCACAGTTCGACAATGACGAGAAGGACGGCGGCCACGAGGGCGAGAGCCACTGTTGGAAACTGGATTCGATGGGTGCGCCAAGGCGTACCCGTGGTTTGAGTGTCAGCCCTGTTGACCTGATTCCAGATCCGTTCGAACTCGGGCGAGTCGGAGGAAGGGGTCTTGGCGACATGTCCAGGGTCGGAGTCTCGCAGGAGCGTGTCCAGGTCCATGTTCATTTTGGTATCTCCAACTCGAGATCGGCACTAAGAGGATCGGCAGAGGCATCGAAAGTCCCAAGTCGTCGAGACAGCCGCTTCTTCGCTCGGTGCAAGCGGATTCGGAGTGCGTTGGCGGAACAACCGATGACGGCCGCCGCCTCGTCTTGAGATAGACCATCCCAGTAGATGAGTTGAACAACCTCACGCTCACGGCCCGGAAGGTGCGAGAGGGCGTCGAGGACCTCGGGATGTCTCGACTGTGGTTCGATCGGCGGAACTGAAGCGTGGGGCTGTGAGGACAGACGGCGGAATAATTGACCTCGTCGTTGACGAGTTCTCCGGAATCGAGCCAGCGTGTTCCGGGCTACTCCATAGATCCACAGCCGGTCATCGGGTGGAGCGGGAACCTCACTGATCCTCCGCCAAGCCGTTAGGTAGGTCTCGGCAACGACATCGTCGGTGTCGCTGCCAGGGCCTTCATTTCGAGCTACGAAGGCATATATGTCCGGGAAGGTCGATTCGTAGAGTGACCGAAATCGGGACCGTGGGTCGCCAGTGCCAGAATCCTCGCTCTCTAGCTCCACGGTTCATACATCCCCGGCAGAGTATGGAACGTTTCAGATTTTTCCGGCCAAGTTCGATCACCCGTCAACTTGGGAGACTCGGACTTGTACCCCAAGCCATGCGCTGCCTTACTACGCCAAGAGGAGGGTGCGGTCGTCGAGGGTGCCCACACGCCCGCCAAAAAAACCCCATTGACCCTCTGACAAGAGACCTGCCTTGCCGATATCTCGGGGGCTCGGACCAGCTCCGGCCCACAGTTCAGCACCACCGATGCTGGCCTGGGAGAATGTGGCGATGTTTGAGCGGTTCACCGATGCTGCAAGACAGGTTCTCGTCCTAGCCCAGGAAGAGGCGCGCTTGCTCCACAGCGGCAAGATTGGGACCGAGCACCTCCTGCTCGGATTGATCAGGGAGGACGGCCCCGCAAGCACGATCCTCGGCTCATTCGATGTCTCTTTCTCCGCTTTACGCCAGAGAGTCGAGCCGACGACACTCCCCGGACCACATGCCGCTCCATACCCCGGTATGCATGCGGCTCCTTGGCCCTTCTCGCCACGCGCCAAGAAGGTTCTTGAACTCTCACTCCGCGAAACGTTGCAGCTCGGCCATTCCGATATCGGCGCCGAGCACCTTCTGCTCGGGTTGATCCGAGAAGGCCAGGGGAACGGCGCGCAGATGCTGATCGGCCTCGGTGTCGATCTTTCCCTGCTCCGTCAGCGGGTGATCACGGCTCTGATGGAAGGCGATCCATCAACCCGGAATCTTCCCGATCAATCATTGCCTCGTGGGAGCAATGTCCGAGATGCCCGATTGGTGGCCTGCTCGTTCTGTGGGCTGGCTCCTCCTGCGTCAGGACAACTGATTGCCGGCGACAATGCCTTCATCTGTGAACGGTGTATCGAGCACTGGTCTCAATACATGCGTACCGCAACGTCACGAGTCGTTGTCCCAGTCGTTCGGCCCCCCGAGTCGCCTTCGGAAGTCATTTCGACCGGACCGCCTCCTGCCGACGTTGATGCGGCGCGGGCCGAGATCCAAGCTGCGTATTCTGCTCACGGAACAACCAGCGAGGACGGTACTTCGATCCCATCGGTTGAACGAGGTGAGGATCTAGGACCGACCGTGGCCAAGGCCAAGTCCATGGCACGCAACCGTGGCATTGCTCTTGACGATGCCGATGTGGCCGTTGCGGTGGACGAGGTTCGGTTCGTCGACGCCGAGCATGCCGCCGTGTGGTTCAGCATCTCAATCGACGGCCATCCGATGGTGCGACTTCATCGAGGCGATGCTCTGGTTATCGCCGGAAATTGGAAGATGGCCCGGACCACGTTCTGTCAGATCATGGCGATGGGGGGCGTGCCCTGCCCACCGGCCGAAGGGTGAGATTCTCCTGAGAAGAGCCAGGATGACCCTCTGTGACTAACGACCCGGCGGCAGGGGACACCTGTGGGAACCTCGGTACCGAGGGGATGGCGGCCGAGGAGGGCCCACGTTCAGTTGCCGTTCCCTACCGTCAATGCTTCATCCCCCGTGCCAATCCGGGAGCGGGTCTTCCATTGGCGTAGCAATGTCGCTATAATGACGACATGTCAGCGACGCAGTTTCCGGGCCTCCTGGACGAGGTGAATGCCGCCACAGTCTCGCTCCGCAAGTCCCGAGATGAGGTACCACCGGACGTGGCGGCGCTCGTAGACAGTCTCGACATGGCGCTACACGCCGAGGCTCCTTTGAATCTACCGGTCGACCCATACTTCGCATCGGCTCTGTACGCCGGGGCTCTCCGTTCGATGAAGGCGTTGCGACACGACAATGTTTCTGCCCAACGCCGAGACCTTCGGGTGGCACTTGAGCAAGTCCGCCACGCCCTTCGAGACATCGTTGGTAGTCACTGGGTCTCTGACGACGTTCCAATCCATGAGGTTCTCGAGCACCTGGTGGAGATGCTCCGTCTGCCACAGTCGGACGTGGCGCACCTACTGGGTATCTCGACTCGCCAGCTTCAGCGCTGGCTGGCCGGGGATGGATCAACTCCGTCAGGTAGGGAGGAGGCGCGGATCCGAATGGTCGCCCACCTGGCCAACCAGCTTCGCCACGCCTATACGGCTCAGGGCGTGCCCGCATGGTTCGAGCATCGACTTCCTGGCCTGAGGTCGACGCCGTTGGATCTTCTCGACGACGCCGTTCACTTTCCAGAGCTCATGGCGGCGGCCAGGGGCGCTCGGGGAGCGCCGTGAGCCTCGTGGTGGCATATCGGCACGCGGCCTACGACACGCCGTGGTGGGTTATGCCAAGTACCCGGGCGGGCCGTTTCAATCGGGCGTTCGAGGATGAGGCGACGCAGTATCTCTCGCTGCACCCCCTCGGGCCAACCGCGGAGCGGCTTCGCCACGGGATGTCAGGCCCGGACCTCGATCTGGCCGACGAGATGCTCTTGAACCTCTGGGCGGTGCTGGTCGACGATGACGGGGTCGAGTCGGTCACCTTCGACAACAGCACCTCGTTTGGGATAAATCCAGATGATCTGGTGGGGGACAACTTCCAACCGACGCAGTACCTCGCTGCCCAGCTGCGAGCGGCCGGTGCGGCAGGCCTACGTGCCCCCTCGGCGGCCCTGCCCGGTACGGAGAATCTCGTGCTCTTCGGTGCGCGAGTGGCAAATCCCTACCTGGATCTCCCATCCATTCCGGAAGAGTGTCAGACCGGCCACATCACAGATGGAGCGCGTCCCGCACAAGAGGTATTGCCTTTGGTTTGCTGGCAGGGAACACCGCATTCGGCGCTCGAGCACTGGAAGGTAACAGGCGACTGTCCCGTGCTCGACGACCCGATCGGCGTCCGCTTCTAGCATTCGCCTCCGACCGCGCAGCAGGGCAATGGCCCTGCACACTGAATTCGGCTGGGCCGACGGGTGCAAGATCGTCGGGATCGACCCCGGGGTGCTGGAAACACGGCGCGCGCGTGCCACCGCGTGCTGCCTGGACGCAGCGGGACAGGGCGCCACCCTGTGCACCATGGGGACAGGGTGGCCCAGCGTAGATGTTTGCAGCTAACCCAATGGTGTCTTCGGGGCGCTATCAGCTGTGGCCTGGTACGAAGACCCTGACGTCCCCGACGCTCTCCTCGTGATGTCAGCCCTGAATGGTGATAACTCGGCTTTTGCGGTGCTGGTCGGACGACACGTCAAAATGGCCAGGTCCGTCGTCCAACGACTCCTTCAAGACCGCACTTTGGTCGCAGACGTACTTCAAGAGGCCACTGTCGCCGCGTTGATCGGATTGCCCCGGCTGAGGTCCCCGGAACGATTTGGGTCCTGGTACACAGGAATCGCCCTCAATGTCGCCCGCCGTTGGTTTCGTGAGGTCGCTTCGGGCCTTCTCTTTGACGACATCGTCGATGGCGCTACGGGGCCCGAAGATCAGGCCGAGGTAGCAGAACTGGCGCAGCGGGTTCTCGGTGCCGTTCACGAACTACCGCACGTTCAGCGTGAAGCGGTGTTGGCCTTCTACTGGCAAGGTCTCAGTCATGCAGAAGCAGCACGTGAACTTGGAATCCGGCCGTGCTGTGAAGGCACGGCTCCATCAGGCACGAGAGAACCTCACCCAGACGCTCTCTAATCTCATCGATACAACAGAGGAGGTAGCAGTGTCCCTTACAGATAACGATACGTATATCGAGGCTTCCCTTTTGGAGGTTCGCAACCTGGCTGCGGATGATCCGGTGCGTCGCACTCATGCCGTAACACTGAAGGAGAACTCTGGCGATCGTCGGTTGGTTATCTTCGTTGGCGCTCCGGAAGGTCGGGCGATGGTCTCCACGCTCGAATCAGTCGAATTTCCCAGGCCGATGACGTACCAGCTCTGTATCAGCCTCGTCGAGGCAACCAAGGCAACGATCACCGAAGTACGGATCACAGACTTCGTGGAGATGACGTATTTGGCCGAAATCGTTCTGAGCGTGCCCGATGGGAGCACCAAGATCGATGCGCGTCCGAGTGATGCTCTGAACGTCGCCTTGATCGCGGAGGTGCCGATTGTGATATCGGACTCCCTGCTCGATAACTGGGCCTCGCACGTGGTCGGCATACCCCAAAGCGCGATTGAGGAAGCCATTGGCGGATCGATAGAGGGAGAATGGGAAACCAGGTGGCAAAAGCCCCTTGCACCTCCCGATTGAGCTGTCGAGACTCATCAACCCCGTGCCGCTCTTTAGAAGGCTCATAGGTCCGAACTCCACTATGGAATCGATGAGGGTGCCCCCCCCCCGTACGTTCGCTGCCGGGATGGGGTGTAAGCCGCGGCACTTCGAGGACAGCTCTCTCACTTTCTGGGTTCGCGTGCCGGTTCTAGGCATTCGCTCGCCGGAGGCGTTCGGCTGCTTGTACTCGAAGGGCATTGCCGGACACCGGAGGGTCGCCGTGTAGAGCTTCCCATCGAGCGTTGTGTGCTGCCAACCACAAGCTGCCCGCCCACGCGACCTCCTGCTCTGCCACCGTGAATAAACGCCCCCGAGTGTCCTGATACCTGGTCAGAAATGCTTCGGAACTTTCGATCGACGCCAACGTGGGCGCCCAGGTGGTTGAGAATGCCCCACTCGCCGTTCCCACGAGCGCCGCTTCTGGTTGCCACGCCAGGCTGTCCCAGTCGTGCACTGCCCAAACCTCGCGACCGTGCCACCGGAGATTCTGTGCCTCAAAGTCAGCGTGTCCCAGCACGCATGGCAAGTCTGCGGCCAAGAGCCGTAAACGGACTCGCCTGGCCGTGTCAACGACGTACGCGGGCACGGCGTTCTGGTCCCGGACTTCGAGTGACTCAATCTTTGGCCACAACCCAGAATCCGTGTGGTCCCAACGCACCCAGCGCGGATTTGGTAGCGGCGGCACGACGGTCAAGTCATTCAGATCGTCCATCAGCCGGGCAAACACCTCGGCGTAGGACACGGCCACGTCCGGCGAGTCTCCGGGCAACACGTCTCCGCCGGGACGGAACTCCTCGGCATGCACGGCCAGCGAACCGACAGCGACCGCCGCGGTGAGTGGCTGAGCACACGGGAAATCTCGCTCAGCCAACCAGGCCTGTGCCGCGACACACGACGCAGCCCTACCTTCACCAGCACGCGCCTTGACTACGACGTCGGTTCCATCGGCCAACCGGAGGCCGCACACCATCGACGTCTGGTGCAGCTGAAACAACACGAACGCGGGTTCGCTACCCAGATGGTCGCCACACCAAGCTGGCAACCAGTCCGGCAGATCGTCCAACGCCACGCCAGATACTGTCTGTTGATCGACTTCAACGTCCAGAGATTTCTGGTTGCCTGGACGGCAGTCGGCGCCGGGGTCGGCATCGTCGTGGCTGTGGCATTGCTGCTTCTCGCCGGTCATCCGGACAAGCCTGACGGCCCGTGGCTCACCGGCTCGAAGTCGGATTCCTGAACGTTCGACGGTATGGATGGGGGGCTAAATGCCCCCGAACGCATCGGACCTGGGCGCACCATGCGACACTTCGGTGCTACCTCCACCTCGGAGCTTGGACCGCCTCATCGGTATGATCTGGCAATGCGCTGGCGCGGTCTGAGGGTGAGGGTGGGAGCCCTTCTGGTGGTCTTGCTCGTTGTCGCAGGCGCTGGAATTGCTCCACACGGCAAGGTGGGTGCGGCGGTGGCATCACCAGGAGTCCATCGAAACAGAATCGCCTGCCAATACGTTTACCAGACCTATTCCGGCGTGTTTCAGCAGCGTCCGGTCAAGGGTTTTCGGCCTAGTGCGTTCTCCGAGAAGGTCGCAGGCGCCGCCAGCCCCGCACTTCGGAAGGAACTGGCCTACTGGAAGGCTGCCAAGGCATACACAAACTGGGCGGGCATGGTTGAGACAGGCACGGCCATGGTCAACACCTGCGATCATCTTGGCCTCAGCAGTTTGGACTGACTGATTCTCCCTAGCTTGTGGCCCTGCCCCCGAACGATGCTGCCGGTTTCGCGACGCAGTAGCTCGGCCATAAGTGACCGTCTGCTTGCTATCGTGAGCAGTCCTGTTGGCTTCGATCACGGCGGTTGGCCGAGCCAGTGAACTCGAGCAGAACTAGCCTTTTGGGTCCCTGAACTGCGGGTTCACACTCCAAAATCACGTTTCGGGTGTCGGCGACGAGACATGGGTTTACTGAATGCTTTCCAATCTCGGGGTGGCGCGCTGGCTGCAGTCCTCGTGGAAGCTCTCGCGGGCCTTCGGTGTGTCGAACATCGCGGTTCTGCATCGAGTCTCCGACCTTCGCTCCGTCGGCGCCTCTGACTCGGAGCAGGTGGCGCTGGCCCAGGGGCTGCTGGCGGATTCGGAGACGCGCGTGGTCTACGCACAGTCGCCGGGCGAGCTGGAGGCGGCCGCGGAACTGCTGTCGTTGTCGAGCACCGAGAGTGACCTCTTGCCCCAACTCCGACGGGGGATCGCGCTTTGGAAGATCGGCCAGCGTTCCTTTCTGATCCAGCACCGGCTCAGCGCGACCGAACGGCTGATCGTCGACACCGATGCGGCCATGTCGGCGTCGGCGTCGGCGTCGGCGTCGTAAGCCGCGTCGGCCGATCGGCGGCGGCACGGTGTCCGGGCTGGCGGCGGCGGCGGTGCCGGTCGCCCTCGGCGGCGCACTGCTGGCCGGGATCTCGTCCGTGGGCACGTCGCGGCTCTCGGTTCGCCGGCACACGCACGGGCTGTGGCAGTCCCGGCGTGGCGCGCGCTGGGCCCGCCGCCGCGACCTGCGGTCACTCCTCGTAGGCGCGGACGAGGCTCCGCCGGGTCGGCTCGTGCTCGGCGTGACGCCGGGTGTGGTGCGCCCCGCCGGGGTGGCGGCCGAACCGTCCCAGTCCCTGGTTGTCGTCGGGCCGACGCAAAGCGGCAAGACGACGCGCCTCGCGGTGCCGGCGATCCTCGCGCTGGCGAGGGCCCGTCGTCGCTGCAAGCGTCAAGAGCGACCTGCTGCACCACACGCTCGGCACGTGCAGCCGCCGCGGCCAGGTGTGGTGCGTCGATCCGACCGGATCGACGTCGGCGCGGCGGAGCCTCTGGTCCCCGCTGGCCGGGTGTGGCGACTGGCAGCGCGCCTGCCGGGTCGCGGCGGACCTGTGCGAGGGAGCCAAGGCGGATGGCACGACGGCCGACGGCGACTTCTGGTATGCGACCGCGGCCAAGCTGCTGGCTCCCCTCTTTTTTGCCGCCGCGCGGGAGGGCCGGCCCATGGCCGACGTGGTGCGCTGGGTCGACACCCAGGACGTGGTGGAGGTCGCTGGCATCTTGGAGCGGGAAGCCGCGCCCGAGCCGTTGCACGCGGCCCAAGCGACCTGGTGCCGTGACGAGCGCACACGCAGCTCCGTGTACACGACCGCCGAGACCGTGCTGGCGCCGTTCGTCCGCGAGGCGCCGGCGGCGGGACCGACCTTCGAGCCCAGGGACCTCCTTGGCGCGGCCAACACGCTCTTCCTCTGCGCGCCGGCGCACGACCAGCGCAGACTGCGCGGCTATTTCACGGCGATCACCCAGCAAGTCCTCTCCCACGCCTTCACCTCGTCGACCCGGGCAGGTCGTCCGCTGGACCCGCCACTGCTGGTCGTGCTCGACGAGGCGGCACACATCGCACCTCTGCCCGAACTCGACGGCCTGGCTGCGACGTGCGCGTCACACGGGATCCAGCTGGTCACCGTGTGGCAGGACCTTGCGCAGGTCCGCGGGCGTTTCGGGGCCCGCGCCCCGACCGTGTTGAACAACCATCGAGCCAAGTTGTTCCTGCCGGGTATCGCGGACCCAGACACACTCGAGTACGCCAGCCGCCTCATCGGCGACGAAGAGGTGTCCCAGCCTTCGGTGACACGTGACCCGACGGGCCGACGGTCCACCACGTCGACCACAGGAGCGCGAAGGCTCCTGGCGCCGGAGGAGCTCCGCTGCCTGCCGCGAGGGGAGGCCGTCCTGGTCTACGGGACACTGCCGCCGGCGCGTCTGCAGCTGCGTCCGTGGCTGCGTGCTGGACGAGTCACGGTGTGGCGACGACTGTCGCGGCGGTCTTGACCGGTCTCCAAGCCGAAACGTAGCCTCGCCAACGCGGCGAAATTTCGCAGTGATCCTTGGAGATCCGAAAGGGGTCGACCCATGTCCAGTCCGGTCGGAAGCGGCGAGGTCCGCATGCTCATTGACGGCGAGCTCGTCGAAGCCAAGTCGGGCAAGCGTTTCGACAACATCAACCCCGCCACCGAAGAGGTGCTCGGTCAGGTCGCCGACGCGTCGGCGGAGGACATGCAGCGCGCCATCGATGCCGCGCGCAGCGCCTTCGACGAGACCGACTGGTCCACCAACCGCGCCCTGCGTAAGCGCTGCCTCGAGCAGCTCCAGGCCGCGCTGGAGTCCGAGCGGGAGGAATTCCGCGAGGAGAACATCGCCGAGGTCGGATCGCCGCGGATGATGACCTTCGCGGCGCAGATCGACTGGCCCATCGACGAGGCCTTGGGCTGGCCCACCAAGATGATTGACGAGTTCGAGTGGGAGCGCTCGCTTCCGCCGACAGAAATGATGGGGATGGCCAGCCGCCGCGGCGTGATCAAGGAGCCGATGGGCGTCATCGGCTCCATCATCCCGTGGAACTACCCCCTCGAGGTCACGCTGAACAAGCTGGGCCCGATCCTGGCCACCGGCAACACCACGATCATCAAGCCCGCACCAGATACGCCCTGGAACGCGACCCGGTTGGGCCGCCTGATCGCCGAGAGGACCGACATCCCCGCTGGCGTGGTCAACGTGGTGACATCGGCCGACCACCTCGTCGGTGAGGAGCTGACGCTGTCGCCAAAGGTGGACTTGATTTCGTTCACGGGATCGACGGCCACCGGCAAGCGCATCATGGAGAAGGGCGCCGCCACGCTCAAGCGGGTCTTCCTCGAGCTCGGCGGCAAGTCGGCCATGATCGTGTGCGACGACGCCGATTTCCCCTCAACTGTCCCGATGGCCTCCATGGTGTGCGTCCACGCGGGTCAGGGCTGCGCCATGCAGACGAGACTCCTTCTGCCGCGCTCGCGCTACGACGAGGGCGTCGAGCTCGTCAGCGCCGGCATGGCCGGCGTGCCGTATGGCGACCCGTCCCGCGACGACGTGATCATGGGACCCGTGGTGAGCGCCAAGCAGCGGGACCGGGTGCTCGGCTACATCCAAAAGGGACAAGAGGAGGGCGCGAAGCTCGTCTTCGGCGGCGGCCGGCCGGCCGACCAGCCCAAGGGGTACTTCGTGGAGCCGACGCTCTTCGTCGACGTCGACAACTCCATGACGATCGCCAGGGAGGAGATCTTCGGCCCGGTGCTCTGCGTGATCCCCTACGAGGACGACGACGACGCCGTGCGCATCGCCAACGACAGCAATTACGGGCTTTCCGGCGGTGTGGTCTCGGCGTCAGAGGAGCGGGCGACGGCCATCGCCCGACGCGTCCGCACCGGCTCCATCAGCGTCAACGGCGGCATGTGGTACGGCGCGGACTCACCCTATGGCGGCTACAAGGACAGCGGGATCGGACGCCAGTGCGGCATCGAGGGCCTCGAGCAGTACCTCGAGACCAAGGCGATCGCCTGGCCGGCGGCCTGAGCGAGGGGACCGGGACCGCCGGCGTTGGAGCCTGAGCCGCTCAGGCCGAGCCCCACTCGGCCAGCAACTCGTCGGTGCTGGCGAGGCGCGCCACGAACTTGAGACTGTGGCGCAGCATGGACTCGTGGTGCTCGCGCGGTGTGCCCACGGCCGCGTCGGTCGGGATGGTGACGGCGAAGCCTTCGTCCACCGCGCCGCCCACAGTCAGGGTGATGGCCAAATTCGTCGAGACGCCGGCCACGACGAGCTCGTCCATGCCCATGTTGCGCAGGATGGTCAGCACCTCGGTGCGGTGCACCGGCGAGACTCCCTGGTGACGCGGCAGTACGAGGTCGCGGGGGTCGAGTCCGATCTCGGGCACGATCTCGAGGGCGGGATCGGACTCGCTCCACGTCCCGCCCCCTCTCGAAGAGGTGGATTGCACGAGCCGCGTGCGCCGGCTGGCTGAGCGCCCGTTGGCCAGGGGCAGGTAGGTCAGGTGCACCACCTGCACGCCGGCGTCGCGGGCGCCCGAAGCGAGTCGCCCCATGGTTGCGAGCGCAGGCTGCGCAGCCTCGGCTAGGGCAGGGAGGACCGAACAGTCGCCGACGACACCGCGCTGGCACTCCACGAAGATCAGCGCGGTCGTGGTGGCGTCGCTCGTGATGTCAGGCAACGTGGACTCCTCCCTGTGCGTGCTTTCACCCCTCCGTGAGCCGAGGAAGCTTCGTAGCTTCGAGCGGTCCTGTCCAACCCGTCTGAAGCGCCTCCTCTCACCCCGTCAGGCCGAGCTCGCTCATGACGCGCGCGGTGTCAGCCCCGATCGCGGGGGCGGCACGCGTCGGAACGCGCGCCCTGGGCTGGGCGACGACCAGTCCGGCGGACGTCGCCAGCGTCGGACCGGCGAAACCGGCGGCGACGCCGGCCATGGAAATGTCCAGCAACCAGCGGCCGCCTTCGGCGAGCGCCTGGAGGCAGGCATGGGCTGCGGTCAAGCCGGTCACCGGGTCGGCCACCGCGTCCGCGCAGAACACGGGCTGGGTGCCGGACCAGGCGACGAGACCCCCGGCCGCCGCCGTGTCGTCACCGAAGCCAACGCGCTGCGCAGCGCCCGCGCGGCGCCCGTAGCCGGTGATGGAGACCCAGACTCGTGGGCCACCCTCGCGCACCACGTCGCGGGCGACGACACCCAGCTGTTCGAGAGCTCGGGGGCGACTCGCTTCGATGACCACGTCGGCCCGCCGGACCAGTTGCCCGAGCGCATCCTTGCCCTCGGCGCTGCCGAAGTCGAAGGCCACCGAACGTTTGCGTCCGTTGAGCACGTCGAAGAACGCAGGTGTGCCTCGCCGTGCCCCATCGGGCCGCGTCGTCGACTCCACCTTCACGACCGAGGCGCCTTCGCCGGCGAGCAGGTCGGCACAGAGCGGCCCAGCCCACAACGAGGACAAGTCGACGACCAGCGCGCCAGCCACCTCTCGGGACGGGGCAGCGCCGAGCGCCACCCGGTCGAGAGCCCCGCCGCCGGTGCTCGTGGTGCGAGCCTCGCCGACCATCGCCGCGGGCAGCCCAAGCAGCGCGGCGCGCGCCAGCAGGTCGACGGGGTCCCGACACGCGAGGGCCGCTTCCACTGCAGACCAGACCGCGGGCGCCGTGGCCGGGACGGTGTCGAGCTCAAGCCAAGCGGGCACCGCCTCCATGTCCTCCGCGCGGCAGCGAGACCGCAACCCACGCGTCGCCCGACGGGATGAGTCGACAGCTCCCCCCGCAGCTGACGGGACCGCGGCGCCACAGGCCCATCAGCGCAGCGCGCTCACCGAGAAGCGCAAGCGCGTCGAGGCCGGCAAAGGCGGAGCCCAGCCGCTCGAGACCCTCGACCAGTCCGTCGGGCGGGCCCAGTGCCTTGTCGGGGTGGCCGGTCAGTGCCATCGCGCCGCTCGATGCCCAGCGCTGCAGCGCAGAGTCAGACATGAGGGCAGGGTAACGTCTCGCGATTCCTCAGCTGATCAGCGCCGATGCACTTCTCGCAGAGTTGCGGAGCGACCTTGCCCCCGAGCGCAGCGGGGCGGTACACGTCGCTCTGCATGGCGGGCTCCCGCCGCTCGAGGACGTGTCGGAGGAGCGACTCGCAAGCCTGCCCTTCGTCGTCTTCGGCGTGGCCAACGGCCCCGTGGACGAGGAATGGCTGTCGCTGTGTGACGTGGTCGTCGACGAGGGTGACCCGGCGCTGGCCACGATCGAGGAGAACCTGGTCGCGCACCCCATCACCGCCGCCACGTTGGCGCTCCTGCTGCGGGGTCAGTCGCGCCTGTCCGTGAGCGACGGGTTGGTCGCTGAGTCGGCCGCCTATTCGGTGCTCCAATCCGGACCGGAGTTCGCCGCCTGGCGGGCCGCGAATCCAGCCCGCACCGAGCGCGACCCGGGCCCGCGGGTGCGCGTCGAACGCCACGGCGATGTCTTGTTGATCACGTTGACCAGACCGCAGCGTCTCAACGCGCTCGACGCGCAGATGCGAGACGAGCTGGTCGAAGCGCTCACGTTGGCCGCGGCCGATCCGGACGTCGCGCGGGTCGAGTTGCGGGGCGAAGGCAAGGCATTCTGCGCCGGCGGCGACCTTGACGAGTTCGGCTCCAGGTCAGATCCGGCCAGCGCACACCTGATCCGGTTGGAGCGGAGTGTGGCGCGGGTGCTGGCCCGTCTGCACACGGCGACGGTGGCTTACGTGCACGGCGCGACGTTCGGGTCGGGGATTGAGCTGGCGGCCTTCACCGGCACGGTGGTGGCGACGCCCGACACCCAGATCGCGTTGCCTGAGATCGGCCTGGGCCTCGTTCCTGGTGCAGGCGGGACGGTCAGCCTGCCGAAGCGGATCGGCCGGCTGCGTACGGCGTGGCTCGCCTTCTCGGGTCGCGCCATTGATGCGCCGACCGCCCTGGAGTGGGGCCTGGTGGACGAGATCGCGTCGTAGCCTCTCGGCGAGCGCGCCGCGCGATCGGACGCGGCGAGCTCAGCAAGGCCTCGAGTCCGGCCACCGTGCCGCGGCGACACGCACCTTCTCGAGCCCGCGGTCGAAACGGTCGTCTGTCAAATACGGGGAGACGCCGACCACCTCGAGGCCGTCGGCGAGGTCCTCGGGCCGGTCGTCGACGAAGACGGTACGGCCGGTGCCGAGCGGCAGGTGTGTGACCACGTACCGGCCATCGCTGTCGCGCCCATCCTTGGCGAAGTAGCCGTCGACGAGATGGTCCAGGCCGAATTGCACGGCTCGGCTACGGGCGTACCCCTCGCCGCCGGCGCTCCACAGCAGGACCTTGGCGTGGGTCCCGAGGCGAGTCAAGAGGTCCCGGGCGCGCGGGCGCAAGGAGGTGCCAGTGAGCGAGTCGACCAGGCAGCCGTCGACGTCGAAGACCCAGCAGACGTCCTCGGGCCGCGCCGCCACCGCCGGGTGGCGCCCCGGGTTGCTCGGGCCAGAATCCACTATTGGTATACTCTATTCGCCATGGATCACCCCTGGGATCGGCCGCTCGGCGTGTGGCACATTGCGTGCGAATATCCTGATCAGCCTGCTGTCGTGGCCTCCCCTTCGGGTGTCACACTGACATTCTCCGAGCTGGCCGGGCGCGCGCACCAGGTGGTGCGCGGTCTGCGGGCTCAGGGACTGGTGGCCGGCGACATCTTCGCCTACGCGTTGCCCAATGACGTCGACATTTTGGTCTGGCAGTTGGCCGCCAACGAGGGCGGCTATCAGTCGATCGCGCTGAACCCCGCGCTCTCGGGATCAGAGATCCAGCGCGTCGTCGACCACTCCGATGCGGCCGGTGTCGTGCTGCACGCCGATTTCGCGGAGCGTGTCGAGCACATGTCGGGAACGGGGTCGATCAAGCTTCGCGTTTCAGTCGGCGGCGACATCGAGGGATGGATGCCCGTCGCCACGCTCGTCGAGGGTCAGCCGAGCACCGAGCCGCCCGATCGTGAGCTCGGCATCCCGATCTCGTATTCGTCGGGGACGACGGGACAGCCCAAAGCCGTCATTCGGGCCCGTCCGTCGCGCGGGATCGACCCCACCGACGCCGCCGACGCCGCCAAGCTTTTCGGGCGCGCCTTCCAGTTCAAGCCGCTCGAGGGTGTACATCTCGTCTCGGCCGGGATGCACCACGGCGGATGTCAGGGGTTCTACTTGGGCGCTCTCAACGTTGGTCAGGCACTGGCCATTCTCGGAAAGTTCGACCCCGAGCAGACCTTGGCCGCCATTGATCATTACAAGGTCACGACGGGCTACATGGTGCCGACCCAGTTCGTGCGACTCCTCCGGCTGCCCGAGGACGTGAGGGAGCGCTACGACCACTCCAGCCTCGAGGTCATCGTGCACTCCGCGGCGCCCTGCCCGCTGGAGGTCAAGCAGCAGATGATGGCCTGGTGGGGACCCGTGATCTGGGAGACCTACGGCGGCATGGAGGGTGCGG
This sequence comes from uncultured Acidimicrobiaceae bacterium, assembly GCA_963725895.1. Classification (GTDB taxonomy): domain Bacteria; phylum Actinomycetota; class Acidimicrobiia; order Acidimicrobiales; family RAAP-2; genus Bog-473. The sequence continues at coordinate 210,136 of CAVSAJ010000002.1, forward strand.
CGACCATCGCCAAGCCGCACCGATGGCTCGAGAAGCCAGGCACGGTGGGCCGCTCCGTGAAGGGCATGAACGTGAAGATCCTTGACGAGGCGGGGAACGAGCTGCCGCCCAACGAGCTTGGCGGGGTCTACCTCGAGCCCGGCCGGCACGAGGATGGCTTCGTGTACAAGGACGACCCGACGCTGACAGAGTCCGTCAAGCGCGGACGGGCGTTCACGCTGGGTGACATCGGCTACCTCGACGAGGATGGGTACCTCTTCATCCGCGACCGGGCCAAGGACATGATCATCAGCGGGGGAGTGAACATCTATCCCGCCGAAGTCGAGGGCGTGCTCTCCGCACACCCGATGGTGGGCGACGTCGCCGTCATAGGGATCCCGGACACCGAATGGGGTGAGCAGGTCAAGGCCGTCGTCGAGCTGATCGACGGCGTCGAGCCGAGCGACGAGCTTTCCGCCGAGCTCGTCGCGCTCTGCCAGGAGCGTATCGCCCGTTACAAATGTCCACGCAGCGTGGATTTCCGGGAGCACCTGCCCAGGACCGATGCGGGCAAGATCTATAAGCGCCTCTTACGCGACGAGTACTGGGCCCGCGCTGAGCGCAACGTCTGAGCGGGAACCGGGAAAGGGAGCGTCACGCGATGGACTTCGGATTCGGCGAGGATCAGGATCTGCTTCGCATCACGACGCGCCGGTTCCTCGACGAGCACCAATCGATCGCGGACGTACGGCGGGTGATCGAGGAGGCTGAAGTCTTCGACCCGGCGTTGTGGCGACGAGGCGCCGAGCTCGGGTGGACCGCAATGTTGGTGCCTTCAGAGCTCGAGGGCGGCAGCGTCACCGAGCAGCCGCTGGTCGATCTCGTCGTCCTCGCTGAAGAGCTCGGCCGCACCCTCAACCCGGGGCCGTTCGTCCCGTGTAACGCGGTGGCCGACGCGATTGTGCGCTTCGGCACCGCAGCGCAGGGCAAAGAACACCTGCCCCGTATCGCGAGGGGCGACGGAACCGCAGCGTGGTGCCTCAGCGGCGACGGGTCTCCGGATCCCGACGCTGTCGAAGTGCGCGCCATGCGGGACCGAGGTGGGTGGCGGCTCGACGGCGTGGCCCGGTACGTGCAGGCCGCCCACAATGCCGATCTGTTGCTGGTCGTGGCCGGCGATTCCGAGACCGGGTTCCACACGTTCTTGGTCACGCAACCAGCGCCTGGCCTGACGACTCGCTCGCTGGTGGGGATGGACCTCACTCGCCGTTTTGACGAAGTGCACTTTGACGCCGTCAGTGTGACCGGCGATGAGGAGGTGCCCGGTGGAATGGCTGTCGTCGAACGCTGTCTCGCCGTCGCCACGGTGCTCCAGTCGGCGGAATCGGTCGGGGCCGCCGAAGCCCTCTTCGAGGAGACCGTCGAGTACGCGAAGAAACGCGTGCAATTCGGTCGCACGATCGGAAGCTTCCAGGCCATCAAGCACCGGTTGGCCAACCTGCACATCACCCTCGAATCGATGCGCGTCGCCGCCGAGTACGCGGCGCTCTCGCTGGGGGACGGAATCGACGACGCCGCGGAGGCCGTGGCGACAGCCGGCGCGTACGTCGATGACGCGTTCGCATGGCTCTGCGGCGAGGCGATCCAGCTCCATGGCGGCATCGGCTTCACGTGGGAGCACGACGCCCACCTGTTCGCGCGGCGGGCCAAGGTCAACCAGGTGCTCTATGGCGACGGTGCCTGGCACCGCGAGCGCCTGTTGGCGCTCACCGCCACCGCCGCCGGCGGCGAAGGAGCCTGACCGGAATGGATGTGATCGTCCCTTCGATACCGGCTGACTACGACGGCTATCGCTCCACCCTGCGGGCCTTCATCGCCGCACACAGGCCGAAGCTGGAGTGGAAGCAGCGGTCCGGCATGCGGGTGCCCGACAAGGCCGAAGACGTGGAGGCGCTGCGCAGCTACGTCCGCGCCGTCTACGACGCCGGGTACGTGTCGGAGCGTTTCCGGATGGAGCCGGGGGATCCGTTCGAGCAGCGCATCTTGGAGCAGGAGCTCGCCGCAGCCGGGATCCCGGCCGTCCTCGGCAATCCCCTCGTCGCGGGCGCTCTGAAGCACTTCGGCACCGACGAGCAGCGCGCGCGCGTATTTGCCCCCTATTGCGCGCGGCGATCACATCTGGACCCAGCTCTTCAGCGAGCCCGACGCCGGAAGCGATCTGACCGGTTTGCAGACCAGGGGCACGAGGGATGGCGACGACTACGTCATCGTCGGGCAGAAGGTGTGGAGCACCTGGGCCCAGTGGTCCGACTACGGCTACCTGCTGGCGAGGACCGAGCCCGTGGACGGAGCCGCCGGGATCACGGCGTTCATCCTCGACATGCACACTCCCGGCGTCGACGTACGTCCGCTGCGCGAGATGACAGGGACGACCGATTTCAACGAGGTCTTCTTCGACGAGGTACGCGTACCGGCTGCCAACATCATCGGTAGCCCTGGCGTGGGATGGAGGGTCGCGGGCGCCAGCCTGGCCGAGGAGCGCACCGGGGTTGGATCTGGGGGCGGCCCTGGCGCCGATCCCGTTCGACGCCTGGTGGATCTGGCGCGGCGCCACCACCGTAGGGGTGGCTCCGCCATTGAGGACGGTGCCGTGCGCCAGCACCTCGGCGACCTTGCGGCCCGGGCCCGCATCCAGCGCCACCTGGGCCAGCGCATCGCCACGAGGGCGATCCGGGGGCAGAGCACCGCGGCCGATGCACCGTTGGCCAAGATCTGGTGGAGCGAGCTGAACCTCGAGATCGCCGAGACCGCCCTGGCCCTCCAGGGAGCAAGGTCGATGGCGAGCGAGGGGGACGAGCTGAGCGACGACGATGGGCGCTGGCAGGACATGTTCCTTTACGCTCGGGCCTACACCATCGCCGGAGGATCGAACGAGATCATGCGCAACCTCATCGCCGAGCGGGGCCTCGGCTTGCCTCGGGAGCCCAGGGGCGGTCCGAAGTGACGTCCACCTCTCGCCGCGCCGATGCCGTGCACCCGCCTCATGCCCAGCGCGCCCGCGGCGCCGCCGCAGCCAACGATCCGTTCCCCGGGGTCGAGAAAGTCCGTGACGGCCTCTGGAGCATCCCTGTCCCCCTCCCCAACAACTCGTTGCGTTACGTCCTCGTGTATGTCTTCGAGACTGACCGCGGCCCGTATCTGATCGATGCGGGGTGGAACACCGACGACGCCTTCGGCGCGTTGTCCTCGGGTCTGGACGAGATCGGCAGCGGCGTCGCCGACGTGCAAGGCGTGCTCGTCACCCACATCCACCCGGACCACTACGGGTTGGCCGGACGGATCCGCGAAGCCAGCGGGGCGTGGATATCCCTGCACCCGGCGGACGCCGAGCTGATCCACGATCGTTACGACGAGCCCGACGATCTCTTGGATCGTGTGGCCGACGCCTTGCGCCGGATGGGGGCGCCGGACGAGGAGCTGACGCCGCTCCAGAACGCGGCGATGCCGGTCCGCTCGCTCGTTGATCCCGTCCTGCCAGATGTGCTCCTCGAGGACGGGGCCAAGCCGGAGGTGCCGGGTTGGGACCTGACCGCCATCTGGACGCCTGGCCATTCACCAGGACACCTCTGCTTCTACGAGTCGAGGCAGGAGCTGATGCTTTCGGGCGACCACGTACTGCCCCGCATCACGCCAAACATTCCCTATCACCCCCAAGCCGGTGCGAACCCGCTCGGTGACTACCTCGGCTTCTCTCGACAAGCTCGAACCGTACGAGGTCAGCGAAGTGCTGCCGGCCCACGAGTACCGCTTCGACGACCTGCGGATCAGGCTCGAGGAGCTGCGTCAGCACCACCGCGACCGCTTCGCCGAGGTGATCGCCATCCTGCAGTCAGGGGCCACACGAGCACGTGGGACATTGCGGAGCACATGAAGTGGTCGCGGCCCTGGGACGACATCGCCGGCTTCATGCGACGGGCGGCGGTGGGCGAAGCGGTCTCGCACCTGCGCGCGCTCGAGATCGACGGCATGGTTCAGGTCGAGGACGGCGAGCCGGCTCTCTGGTCGCTCGCGGAGGGCCGCGCCGGCTGAGCGGGAGCTACCGTCTTGAAGCGTTGCACGCGACACCGCACTCGGACGGCCTCAGCCTGAGCCTGCGGCACCTGCTCCCAATGCTCGCTCGCAGAACGATTGCACCTGCCGGAACGCCACCGTCCGCGACGCCGGCATCTCGCGGCTCGGGGTTGAGGCCCGCAGCCACCCAGACCACCGATTGGATGAGCGGCGCATCCGCTGATGGGTCGGCCAGCGGGAACGACCCGTCGGCGGCACCATCGGCTAACAGCGTCTCGAGCGGCGCGAGCAACAGCTGTCGACGCGAGTCGCAGCTCCTCCGCGTAGCCCTCGGCCTTCATTGCGGCAGGCGAGCCGAGCACGCTCACTCGTGATGCCTTCACGCGGTGGTGGCCGAAGCTGAGAATCTCGTCGATCCAGGCGTCGAGCGCAGTGCGCGGGTCGCCTGCGGCGTTCACCCGTGCGTTCAGCCGGGCGGCAGCGCCCTCGGCCTCGCGCCGGAACAGCGCGCACAAGCAGCTGGTCTTTGGACTCGAAGTGCCGATAGAACGAGCGCGTCGACAGGTTGGCCTCCGCCAGGATGTCCGCCACGGCCGCCTCGTGGTAGCCATTGCGCTCCATGACAACGAGCGCGGCGTCGAGCAGGATGCGCAACTCTTCCTCTGCCTCGAAACGCCGGGGTCGCCCTGCCCGTGCCGCTCGTGCCACCGACCTTCGGGCCTGACGTGTGGCCCATCGGGATGTCAGGCCATCCGGGCGCGGGGGAGGTGGAACGTCTCGGACACCTTGTCGAACCAGATTTTCACCCTGTCCCCGATAGCCACGGTCTCGGGATCTGCGTCGGTGATGTTGAGGAGCAACCGCGCACCCGCACCCTGCGTCCCGTCGAGCTCGATTACCCCCGACACGTACGGCACCACGTCGGCCAGCTGGGGCGACAGGGGATGCCGCACGACCGTGAAGGTGTAGATCGTGCCGGTGCCCGGCAACTCGATCCATTCGAAGGCCTGGTCCCGGCAGGTGAAACAGAAGGGCTGAGGCGGGAGTACCACCGTGCCGCAGTTCGTGCAGCGGGGCGCCACAAGCCGGCCCTGCGCCGCGCCGTCCCAGAACGGCTGGGTCAGCTCGTCGGCGAAGGGGTCCTTCATCATGGAGGGGAAGGTGCCCTGCGTGAGTCTCTGCCATGGTTCTCGGATCCTCTCTGTGGTCGCGACCCGGGCCTAGATGTGCAGCAGCGTGCCGCTGATGGGCAGGCCGGATGGGCCTCCCGTCACGATGGCGACCTCGGCGTCGCTGACCTGGTTCACCGCAACCCCGCGCAGCTGCTCCACCGCCTCGCGGATGTGCGTCATGCCGATGATGTAGGCCTCGGACAGGTGGCCGCCGTGCGTGTTCACGGGAATGGATCCACCGTCGAAGCGAATGTTGCCGTCGGCTACGAACGGCCCGCCCTCGCCAATCGGACAGAAGCCGTAGTCCTCCAGCTGCATGATCACCATGGGCGAAAAATGGTCGTAGAAGAGCGCCACGTCCACGTCCTCGGGGCCGAGGCCGGCCATGTCGTACATGCGACGCGCCACCGGCCGGTTGCCCGAGGAGGCGAAGTACTCGTCGGGCATCTGGAAGTACGTGAAGATGGCCGAGCCCCAACGCCCCGCGCCGCCGTGGGCGGCGCCGCCGATGTAGACCGGCTTCTGGCGCAGGTCCTTCGCTCGTTCGGCCGACGTCACGACGGCGGCCACCGCGCCGTCGGTCTCCATGGTGTAGTCGAACAGGCACAGCGGGTCGCTGATCATGCGCGCTGCGAAGTACTCGTCGAGCGTCAAGGGGTCCCTGCGCAGCGCGGTCGGGCGCTTGATCGCGTTCTCACGCTGGGAGATGCACACCTCGGCCAGGTGTTCCCGTTTGGTGCCGTAGAGCTCCATGTGGCGCCGTGTCAGCAGCGAGAAGCTGTGCCCGGGCGCCATCAGGCCGGCTCCGCTGATGAACGCGGCCCAGCTGGGCACCCCGCCGCCGCCGTAAGGGCTGCCACCGCCGCCGAGCCCGGGGGCACCCTCCCCGACCGCCGAGCCGCCCAGTCGCCGCTTGGCCTGCTGGAGCGTCATCAAGGTGACGCACACGTCGGCTTGCCCCGACACGATGGCCGAGGCGGCCAGCCCCAGGGAGCCGGCCGAGCCTCCACCGCCGGACGTCAGTGAGGCGGCGAACCGCACTTCGGGCACACCGAGGACCGAAGCCACTTGCGCCGGGTCGCACGAGCTCGAGTAGATCGTGAAGCCGTCGAGGTCGTCGACGGTCAGCCCGGCGTCGTCCAGCGCGCCCAGGATCGCCTTGCACGCCAGCTCGAGCTCGGTCTGCGGGAGCGATTCGCCTCGCCTGTAATACTCCGTCGCCCCGATGCCGACGATCGCCGTCTTGTCCTTCAGCGTCTCGGGCATTGCCTTCCTTCCGTGTGTTCTCAGGCGGTTGTGTCAGGGGTGGGTCGGTGAGGCATCGCTCGGTAGTGCGGCGGCGAGGATCGGCACTTCGGCCAGTGAGCGCAATCCGTCGTTCAGGTGTGTGCAGCAGTCGGTGGCGCGGATCTGCTCGAGCACGCTCGCGCGCATGGAGCGCAGGCTCGTTCCCGCCATCCGGACCGCGTTCGGCGCCGCCCCGGGGCACTCGGCGTATGGCAACACGCGGGGCACGGCCCGCACCGACGCGAGCGTCCCCGTCGAGCGGTCAGCCGAGCCCAGGATCTGATACTCGTGGATGGCCTCCTCATGGCCCTCGGGCACCCACACGCTGTCGCGGAACCATGCGTCGATCTCGATCGCCCCCTCGTTCACCCAGACGTCGATGCGCCGGGCGCGGCGCATGCCGACCACCGGGTGGTCCTGGAGCTCATGCCAGCCGAGCGGATCGGAGGGATCCACCAGCGACGCGGTGCGTGCCGTGTTCTGACGGACGTGTGACAAGGTGCCATCGTCCTTGAGCGCGATGGATCCCTCACGGAAGCCCGAGCAGGTGCCCTGCATGACACGCTGCGGACCGTTCTCGATGCGTCGGCGCATCTCGGGGTAGACGTCAGCCCAGCGGAAGAAGGTGTAGCCGGCGATCAATGTCGCTCCACCCAGGTCGTCGAGGAGGAGGTACAGGGGCGTGCCGGCCTCGACCTGCTCGGGCATCTCCCGTGCGATGGCGCCGCGCAGGCCGGAGCCGGCGCGGACGCCGACCAGACGCTGCAACCCAGCGACAGGCGGGTCGGCCTCGATGCTCTGGATGTCGCGCTCGCGCCCTGTGACCGCGGTGAGGTCCGTCGCCGCCAGCACGCGGGGGGTGCCCTCCAGAGGCGTGTACAGGTCGCGCGCACGACCCTGGAGGTACAGCTCAGGGGTGCCAAGGCCGCCCGGCCAGGACATCTGCACGGTCGAGGTCCGGCGGACCGAGCCCCGGCGCCGGGCCGGAGGCGCCAGCACGGGGTCGGAGGGCGGTAGGGCGAGTGTCGTCACCGACCTGCCCATTCGCAAATCATGTTTTCATGATAGTTCTGACCCGCCAGCCCGTCCTCTTTCCGCACACTCTTTTGCCGAATACCCTGGTCAAGAGGGATGAGTCCCGGGCAGGACGGGATAACCTCTGGGCGATGACGCCCACGCCGGCCACCCGCGACCTGGCGCGTCCGGGCGCCGATTCGAACTCGAAGCGGGCGGCACAGGTGGCTGACCTCATCATCGAGGACGTGATGGCTCTGGGATGGCCGGTCGGCCAGGTCCTGGGGTCGGAGGGGGAGTTGCTGGAGCGCTACCAGGTGAGCCGCGCGGTTTTCCGTGAGGCCGTGCGGCTGGTTGAGCACCAGCAGGTGGCGCATACCCGGCGCGGGCCGGGCGGTGGCCTCGTCGTCACCGAGCCGACGGTGGGTGCCGTGATCGACGCGGTGGTTCTCTACCTGCACCGGGTGGACGCGCGACTCGACGAGATCTTCGAGGCTCGCATCGTTCTCGAGGATCTCGCGTGCCAGCTGGCCGCCACTCGCATCAGTGCCGCCACTCGCATCAGTGCCGCCACTCGCATCAGTGAGGACAATCTCGCCGAGCTCGAGCATTTCGCGCAGAGCACGCCGATCGATCCTGAGGGGGATCCGCGCGAGCTGCACGCACTCGTCGCCGCTCTCAGCGGCAATGCAGGCCTCGAGCTCTTTGTCGAGGTATTCAACCGCGTCGCACAGCTCTACTCTCCGGACTGGCAACGTCTTGGCACGACCATTGCCAAGGAGACCGTGCACGCGCATGCCAGAATCGCAGAGGCGATCATTGCTGGCGACGCGCCGTTGGCCAGCAACCGCATGCGCAAGCATCTGCAAGCGGAGGCTGACTTCTTCCGACGGCGCCGCTCGACCCGGCAGCTGCTTCCCGACTCGGTCGTGCTGGCCGATTCAGCCCAGCGCAAGGGGGCCGAGGCGGTGGCGCGCGACATCGCGCAGATGGTCGTGACCGAAGGGCTCCAGCCCGGCGAGCTGGTGGGGACCGAGCCCGAGCTCATCGAGCGCGAAGGTGTCAGCCGGGCTTTGTTGCGTGAGGCGGTCCGGCTGCTCGAGCATCATCAGATTGCTCGCATGCGGCGCGGTCCAGGTGGCGGGCTCTTCGTGGTGGCGCCAACGACCAACGCTGTCACCGAGGTGGCGGCCATCTACCTTGCTCGTCGCGGGATGCAGCTGGCAGAGCTGGCCGAGATGCGCACAGGCGTGGAGGTTGCCATCGCCGGCCTCGCAGCACAGCGCATCGGCCCCGAAGCGGAGGCGGGCCTCGACGAGGCCCTCGCGCACGAAGAGCACGCGACCGACGAGGAGCGGGTCGAAGCCGTGCACGACCTGCACGCAGCCGTCGCGGCTGCAGCGCACAACCGGGTGCTGCAGCTCGTGGCACTGGTGCTGATTCGCCTGAGCCGGCTGCATCAGATCGAGCGGCTGGCGCCGAAGGCTCAGAAGCAGATCAGAGCTGAGGTTCTCCGCGCCCACAAGGGCATCGCCGGCGCCGTGGAAGCGGGCGACGCGGAGCTGGCCCGGCGCCGGATGCGCCGGCACCTCGAGGCGCTCGGCGCCCTCATGCGCTGACCGCCGGGCCGAGGCGCCACCGGAGCCCACCACCGCCCCGTGCCCAGCGGACCCTTGACAGGCGTGCCGATATGAGAACATCATTTGCATATTGCAACCTGAGCCACGGAACGCACCCAACGGGGAGGACGCAATGAGCGAGCTCGGAAACAAGAAGCTGTGGGCGAACTCGGGCGACTCCCACCTCATTGAGCCACCCGACCTGTTCGTCTCGCTGCCCGACGACGTCAAGGAGCGCCTGCCCCGGAGCGTCAAGGATCCGAGCGGTGATTTCGAGACGATCTACATCGACGGGCAGGAGTTCCGTCGTGACCTGCCGAAAGGGAATGCGCCGCGCAAGGGGCTGGGCATCAACGCGTGGCCGGTCGACTCGGAGGAAGAGGACTTCATCAACCGCGCCATCGGGGGCAACGACCCCGTCGGCCGGATCAAGGACCTCGACGAGGAGGGGATCTGGGGCGAGGTCATGTATCCGTCGCTCGGCATCTGGACCTTCAACGTGCGCACTCCCAAGGTGGTCAAGGAGGGGTGCCGCGCCATGAATGACTGGGCAATCGAGTTCCAGTCCCATTCCCCCCGCTTCGTCTGTGTGGCCTCCATCCCGCTCATCGACATCGAGGACGCCGTCGCAGAAGTGCGGCGGGCCAGCGCGGCGGGCTTCCTCTGCGGCTTCTTACCCACCAAGCCCCCGATCGGGCGGCCCGACTGGAACGACGAGGAGTGGGACCCGCTCTGGGCCGCCTTCGCCGACACCGGAATGGTCATCGGATTTCACATTGGTACCGAGCCGCACGACCCGACACAGCGCACCGGCGTCTACTACCGAGGCCGCGGCGGTGCCGTGCTGAACTACGTCGAGACCACCTATGGCGGCCAGCGTGCGGTGACACAGTTGATCGCCTGCGGGGCCCTCGACCGTCACCCTGAGTTGAAAGTGCTCGTATCGGAGGGGGGCGCAACCTGGGGACCCTTCATCGCCGACCGCATGGACGAGGGCTACCGCCAGCACGGCGCGGCCGTGCGCCCGACCCTGTCGAAGCTCCCGAGCCGTTACCTCTACGAGCAGGTGTACGCGTCGTTCCAGCACGACATTTCGGCTGTTGCCGCCAACTGGGCCATGGGGTGGCAGAACGTCATGTGGGGCAGCGACTATCCGCACTTCGAAGGGACCTTCGGCCACACGCAGAAGACGCTGCACGAGCTCTTCGACGGAGTCGACGAAGCGGTCAGCCGCCGGATCCGCATCGGCGCCTTCCAAGAACTCTTCCCGAGCATCCCTCCGCCCCCGGAAGAATAACGGGACCCAAGGCGACGTCGTGGCGCTCCGTCGTGACCATGGGCTGGTTCGCCTGGTCCGCACGATCTGATCGCCTCGAGACTGAACCCCCACCCGTCATCGTCGTTGACCTTCTCGGCCTTGCCCTTCGGGACTGCTCGATGCGTCCCGAGACCTTTTAGGATACTCTTTAGGTTTCGAGACCAGGCAACAACCCAGGGGGCCTCATGGCGACCACCACGTCAGAAGAGTTCGAGAAGGCGACCGATTATCAGTTCAAGGAAGACGACATCGAGCGCGCCAAGGCCCTGGTTGGCCGGTGGGCACCGTCGGGTGCGCGGGAGTTCCTGACCACTGCGACGCCTGATGCGATGCGTAACTTCGCTCGCGGGTATGGCGACGACAACCCGCTCTTCACCTCCGCCGGCTATGGCTCGACCACGCGTTGGGGCGGCCAGATCGCCGCACCGATGATCCCGATCGCGCTGAATAGGCCGCTCTACGGCGACCCACCGCAGGAGCGCATCAAGCGGCCGTCCTTTCGTGGCATCCACGTCTTCGTTTCCGGGTCTACCTGGCAGTGGTTCCGCCCACTCTTCGAGGGCGATTCGCTTTACAGCTTCGGTGGCACCGAGTCTGTAGTCGAGAAGAAGTCTGAATTCGCAGAGCGCTCACTTCTCGTCACGTACGCCAGTGTCAAGATGAATCAGCGAGCCGAGATCGTGGCCATCTCCCGTACGCTCGCCATCCACACGGAGCGCAAGACCGCAAGGGAGAAGGGCAAATATTCCGCTCTTGAGCCGGCGACCTACACCGACGAGGACATCGCAAAGATTGATGCCGTCTACGCCGCTGAAGAAGTCCGGGGACCTGAGCCTCGCTACTGGGAGGACATACACGTCGGCGACGTGCTGAATCCAATGGCCAAGGGACCGCTCACGACGACCGACATGATCGTGTTCCATGCCGGCGGCTACGGGTTCGTGCCCTATGAGCCCTGTGCCAACCGCATTGCTTACAAGAATCGTCAACGAATCGCCCCCTTCTACGTGAAGAACGAGTACGGGGTGCCGGACGTGGCCCAGCGTGTGCACTGGGATTCCGCCTGGGCCCAGGCCATTGGCAACCCCATGGCTTACGACTACGGAGTGATGCGCGACTGTTGGCTGAGCCACTACATGACTGACTTCATGGGCGATGACGGCTGGCTCGTCTCGCAGTCCTCTGAGATCCGCAAGTTCAACTACATCGGCGACACGCACATCCTTACCGGCGAGGTGGTCGATAAGCGCGAAGACGACGGCCGCTGTGTCGTCGACATCGAGATGCGCGGAACGAACCAGCGCGACACCGTGACCTGCCCCGCCAAGGCAACGGTCGCCCTGCCGAGCCGCGAGCACGGGCCCGTGCGCCTGCCCGAGCCACCGGCCGACCTAGCGGCGCAGGCCGTGCACATGCTGGAGCGCCACCACGAGATCGTCGCGGAGCGTTTGGCCCAGGGCGAGGGATGAGCGAGGGGCTGGGCGAGGACCTGCCTGAGAGAGTCCAGGCCTGGGTCGACGCCAACTGGGACACCACAATCACCGTCGGCGAGTGGTGGCTGCGTCTGGCAGACGAAGGGTATGCCTACCCGACTTGGCCTGCGGGCCTGGGAGGGCTCGGGGCGTCGCGCCGCGATGCCTCCCTCATCGCCGGCGTGCTGGCTGAGAACAGGGTCATCGGTCCACCAGCGGGGGTCATGGCCGCGGGCCTGGCCGCGCCGACCCTGCTCCAACACGCCACCGAGGCCCAACAGCGTGAGCTGGTGCGGCCCATCGCCACCGGCGAAGCGGCATGGTGTCAACTCTTTAGCGAGCCCGGGTCGGGATCGGATCTCGCCAGCATCGGGACGCGAGCTGAGCACGACGGTGACGAGTGGGTCGTCACGGGCCAGAAGGTGTGGAACTCGGCGGCGGACTCGGCCGATTTCGGAATGCTCCTCGCCCGCACTGATGTGGACGCGCCCAAGCATGCTGGCATCACCTATTTCGCCATCGACATGAGGCAACCGGGCATCGAGGTGCGCCCGCTCAAGCAGATGAACGGCGCGACCAACTTCTGCGAGGTATTCCTCACCGAGGCGCGCGTGCCGGACAAGCGCGTGATCGGCGACGTCAACGACGGGTGGCGGGTGGCGCAAACGACGTTGCGCAACGAGCGCAACGCGGTAGCGGGCGGAGGCCAATTTGGACTCGTGATGGCCCGCTCGGGCTCGCAGGGTGACGTCGAGCGCAAGGTGAGTGAGGTGCTCGACCGGGCCCAGGAGGCAGCTCGGTCACGGAAGAGCCCGCTCTCGTCCGGGGCGGTGCCCTCCAAACTGATGGTCCAGCTGGCTCAGTCGTTCGGCGTCTCAAGCGACCCCGTCGTGCGCCAGGAACTAGCCCGCTACATCACCCAGGTCCGCGTCAACGGGTGGACGATGCGGCGGAGCGCGGTGGCGGGCGGGCGGCTGACGGGTGCTGATGGCTCCATTGCCAAGTTGGGCACGGCGCGGATCTGCCAGCAGTCCCGTGACCTGTCATATCGCATCGTGGGCGCCGCGGGGATGCTGATGGGGCCGCGGTCACCGCTCGAGGGCGACCTGCAGATGGTCAACCTGGCCAGCCCGGGGACCCGGCTCGGAGGGGGGACTGACGAAATCCAGCTCAACGTGCTGGGTGAACGCGGCCTCGGCCTACCCCGAGAACCGTCCGGCGACACGGACGTGCCCTACCGGGACCTGCAAGTCGGAACCCAGGTTCGCCGTGCATCCACCTAATGGGGATCAACTTCTTCTGATTTTCTTAGCTTCTCCTGGCCGTCTCCACATCTTTGCGTCCGACACTGGGCGCATGCGGACGAACTCCGGAAGGGCCATGGCCGTTGGCCTCCTGTGCGCGATTGCGGCCACGGTTGCGGTGTGGAGCGGACCCCTGGAATCCGCCTCGGCGTCGTTGCACACCGGTGTGCCGGCTCAGACGATTTCGATGGCGCCCGCACACACGAACCGCTGAGGGTCGCACTCCTCGGGGTACCGGGCCCAGGCGGCCGTCGTGTCAGTCAGGACCGGGTGCTACGGCCCCACCCGTCTGTCGCTGCTGCAGGCGCTCATACATCGCTCGGGCCGCCCGCCCCTGGTTTTCGGCCTCGTTCGCGAAGAGCCAGCGCCGCCTCTCGACCTCGTCCTCGGCCTCGTTCAGGTTGTCCTTGGTCAACGCGAGCAGCGTGGCCGGTGTGCGCACGAGCGAGGCCGCAATCTCGTAGGTGTAGACCCTCAACTCGCGGGACGGAAGGACGGCGTGCACCATGCCGAGCTCGAGCGCGCGTGGTGCTGGGAGTTTCTCGTTGAGGAGGTACAGCCGTCGGGCCAGCGCAGTCCCGCCGATTCGGGTCCAGAAGAAGGAACCCCCGTAGTCGCCCGACAGTCCGTTGGGAGAGAAGTTCGCCGCGAAGACCGCATCTTCGGAGGCGAAGCGGAGGTCGCACGCTGCCGCAAGGCTGCAGCCGGCGCCGATGGCGGGTCCGCCAACCATGGCGATGGTGGGCTTCGGCATGAGGTGGAGAAGCATCGCCGCGTGGAGGTCGTGCCGCGAGAGGTCGCCCGACAGGGCATCGGGCGGAACACCCTTCTGGGAACCCGGCCCGCCCTGTCCGCCACTCTTGACGTCGCCTCCCGAGCAGAAGCCGCCGTCGGCGCCTTCGGGCGCGGCCCCGGTGAGGACGACTACCTTGACGTCGGAGTCCTCTGCCATGCGGCGCACTGCGTCGTCGAGGGCAGTGATCAGCTCGCTGTTCAGCGCGTTGCGCCGCGACGGGCGGTTGAGGGTGATGGTGCCGACCCGGTCGAGCGTCTCGGTCAGGATCACGGGCCCGGCGTCGTCGGCGTCCGGTGCGGAGGGTGCTGTCAGCGCTGCCACGGTCTCCTCGCTGGTCCGACTGGAACCTATTCAGTATACTCAAAACCTCGCTGGTTCGATGTGGGGGTGTTCCGCACGGGTCCAGCCTTAGGAGTATGCCCCTGATGCCTGACGATCCGACATCCACCGGCGTCGCCGCCGGCCCACTGGCGGGACTGCGCGTCCTCGACCTGTCGAACACCCCCGCCGGCGCGCAGGCGAGCCAGACGTTGGCGGATTTCGGGGCAGAGGTGGTGCAGATCGAGCCGCCGGGCGGGAGCGGCTTGCGTGCGCTGCCGATGTTCCCGTTCATCGGCCGAGGCAAGAAGTCCATGGTGCTCGACCTCCACGTTGCTGACGAGCTCGAGGTCGCCTCTGCCATGGCGGCCGGCGCGGACGTGTTGATTGAAACCTTCCGCCCCGGCGTCATGGAGCGGTTGGGCCTCGGCTACGACCGATTGGTCAAGGCGAACCCGCGACTCGTGTACGGCTCGGTGACGGCGTTCGGCCGCACGGGGCCGTACGCCGACACCAAGGGATACGAGGGCCTCGTCATGGCGCGGCTCGGCGCGCTGTGGGCCTCCGAGCGCATGGTCAAGCGCGACGGGCCGGCCCACGTCTCGGTGCCGTACTGCAGTTACGGAGCCAGCCAACAGCTGCTCACGGGGATCTGTGCCGCGCTGCACGAGCGCACGCGCAGTGGAGAAGGACAGCACGTCGAGGCGACCCTGGTCAACGGGCTCGCCTCGCTCGGAACCTGGAACTGGTACCTCAACATCGTGACTTCGAAGTATCCCGAGGCCTTCACCCCGTCCTCTCCCTTCGGCCAACACGGTCTGCCGTTGTCACCGATGGTGTTCATGCTGCTCATCGCTTTAACCGAAGACGGGCGCTGGCTCCAGTTCTCGCAGGTCCAGCTGCACCTCTATATGGAGATGCTCGAGGAGTTCGGACTTGCCTGGATGGTGGAAGATCCTGAATGGAAGGACGCTGTCTGGGCAGGTGACACGCCCAAGACCGGGGAATACTGGGACCGGCTCTACGAGGTCGTGCAGTCCAGGCCGCTCAGCGAATGGAACCGGGTCTTCGAAGACAATCACGACGTCTGGGCTGAGACCATGCGGCACGGGAGCGAGCTGTTGGACCATCCGCAGATGCAACACCTCGGCGCGGTGGTCGAAATCGAGGGCTCCGGGCAGGGCAGGGTCCGCCAACCGGGCCCGATCGTGCAGATGTTCGACACGCCCGCGGTACTCGGACGAAGCGCGCCGGCGCTCGACGCCGACGGCGCCATCTTCCGTCGGCGCCCCTGGAAGGCGCTCGGCGGGAGCAACGTCGAGGCAAGAGAGGGTTCGGTGCTGGGCGAGACGGCGCTCGCGGACGTCACGCTGCTCGAGCTCGGGACGTTCTTCGCCGCCCCGTTTGCAGGCACCGTCCTTCGCGAGGTCGGAGCCCGAGTGATCAAGGTCGAGCCGATTGGCGGGGAGCCAATGCGGACCTTGCTTCCGTTTCCCGAGGTGGGCGCCGCGAAGTGCATGCAGGGGAAGGAATCCATCTGCGTGGACCTTTCCACCGACGAGGGCCGCGAGATCGTGCATGAGCTGGCCCGGCAATCCGACGTCGTGCTCCAATCGTTCCGTGCCGGTGTGGCAAAGCGTCAGGGCGTTGATGCCGACACCCTGCGTACTCTCAACCCGAAACTCGTCTATCTGAACTCTCCGGGCTATGGAATAGATGGCCCCTGCGGCGACCGACCCGCTTACGCGCCGACCATCGGAGCGGGAAGTGGACTCGTCATGCGCAACATCGGCAGTGCGATTGAGGAACGACCAGGCCTCTCGGTGCGGGAGATACGGGCTGAGGCGATGCGGTTGAGCGGCGCAGGGACGACTGAGTACGCACAAGCGGATGGAATTTCGGCCCTCACGGCGGCCTCGGCCATGACCCTGGGCCTGCTCGTCCGGGATCGGGTGGACGCGCCGCAAGAGATGCTCACGACAATGCTGACCTCGACGGCCCACGCATTGGCTGACGACATGGTGGAGTACGAGAATCGCCCAGCCACCGCAACGGCCGACGGTGACTTGCTCGGCTACTCCGCGCTCTACCGTCTGTACCGCGCGGCGGACGAGTGGGTCTATCTCGCCGCACCCTCCCCTCGGGACTGGGATGCGCTGTGCGCGGCGCTCATCGGCATGGTCGACCTTGCGGCCGACGCCCGGTTCGGTGATGAGGCGCGTCGCACGCTCAACGATGACGTTCTGGCCGAGATCCTGGCCGACGTCTTCGCTGGCCGAAAGGCTCAGGACTGGGAAGACGAACTCCTCGCGGCCGACGTGGGATGCGTCGTCGCGCACCGCGAACCCCCCGAGACAGTGCTCCAATCGGCCGAGTTCGCCGGCGCGGCGGACATGCTGATTGAGGTGGAGCACCCGACTTTCGGCGAGCACGTGCGACTCAAGCCGCACATCGCCTTCTCCAGGAGCGCTACGGTCGCCGAGCCCGGCTCACTGGCAGGGCAGCATACCGATGCAATATTGACGGAGCTCGGGTACTCCCCCGAACGAATCGCCGAACTGCGAGCGAGAAAGGTTGTCGCCTGATGACGGACGTGGATACGAGCGCCAGTACCGAGCCGGTGCTCGTAACTGAGCGGCGGGGAGCCGTGGTGGTGCTGCGACTCAACCGGCCCGAGGCCCGCAACTCGCTCAACCCGGAGCTGCTGACGGCTATCGGACTGTCCATGACCGAGGCCGAGCAGGACCCCGACGTGCGCGCGGTGGTGCTCACCGGTACCGGTGACAAGGCGTTCTGCGCCGGCATGGATCTACGTGCCTTCGCCGAGGGCGGAGCGGTCGGAGGCGATCCCGAGGGCATGAAGGGCTTCGGTCGCTTCACCCAGGGCGAAATCGGCGTGCCCGTCGTCGGAGCTGCGAACGCGACCGCGGTCGCGGGCGGGTTCGAGCTCCTGCTTGGCTGCGACGTCGTCGTTGCTTCCGAAGCGGCCAAGTTCGGGCTGCCCGAGGTGAAGCGCGGCCTGTTCGCGGCGGGGGGCGGCGTGTTCATCAGCACGCGCATCCCGTTGGCGATGGCTCTCGAGCTCGCGCTGACCGGCGATCTCATCGATGCGGGGCGTGCGCAGGCACTTGGGCTGATCAACCAGGTCGTGCCGCCGGCCGAGGTGCTCGACGCCGCGGTGGCGCTGGCTGAGCGCATCGCCCGCAACGGACCGCTCGCGCTGGCGGCCACCAAGGAGCTGGTCCGCACTGCGTCGACCAATCTGGAGCGGGCGCGTGTCCTGGCCGCCGAGTGGCAGCCCAAGGTCTTCGGCAGCGAGGACGCAAAGGAAGGCGCCAGGGCGTTCATCGAGAAGCGCGACCCGGTGTGGAAGGGGCGCTAACTCACGCGTCAGGTTTTGCCGGTTCCGGTTCCGGCTCTGGCTCTGGCTCTGGCTCTGACTCTGGCTCGCGCTTGCCCTCGTGGGCTTCGTCTCTTTCCAGCGGCACGGTGACCCGGGCCACCACGAGATCGTCCCGGCCGCGGAGCGCTGCGGAAAGGACCAGATCGATCTGGTTGTGCAGGATCCGGTAGCGCCACTTTTCCGGCCGTATGACGGGAATCAGCACGACGAGCTGATAGTCGGGGTGCTCTTCTCGTAGCTCGTCGATGAAGGCCACGATGGGCTGGACAACGGAGGCGTAGTCCGTGTGCAGTACCCGAAGCGGTATGCCGCAGTTCCACCGGTTCCAGCCGTCGAAGAGGTGCTCGGCGTCGGCGGCGGCTTGGTCGCCTCCCTCCAGGACGACGCTCACGGCGATGACTTCCTGGCCGAGTGATTCAGCTTCGCTGAGGGCCTGCTCCGTGAGCCGTGAGATCCGATTGATCGGAACCACCACGAGCGTGTACTTGGGTTCGGGCCTGCCTGGGTCCTCGTCGAAGCGAAGCTCCTTGGCGGCCCGCTCGTAGTAAGCGTGGATGCGCAGGAAGAGGACGATGAAGGATGGAATGGCGATGACGACCACCCACGCGCCTTCAGTGAACTTGGAGATGAGGAAGACGACGGTGGCCACCGCGGTGATGCAGGCTCCGACGCCGTTGACGGTGGCGCGGCGACGCCAGCCCGATGGGCGCTCTCGCCACCAGTGCACGACCAGACCGGACTGCGACAGTGTGAAACCGATGAACACCCCGATGGCGAAGAGGGGGATGAGGGTGTTGGTGTTGCCACCAACGGCGATGAGTAGCGCGCCCGCCATCACTGCGAGGACCACGATCCCGTTGCCGAAGGTCTGCCGGTCGCCCCGGATGGTGAACAGGTGCGGGAGGTAGTTGTCCCGTGCCACCAGGCTGGCGAGGACGGGAAGCCCACCAAATGAGGTGTTGGCCGCCAGGGCAAGCACGATCGTGATCGTGATCGAGACGATGTAGTAGGCCCAGCCCCGACCGACGGACATAGCCATGATCTGGCTCAACACGGTCTGGCCGCTGCGGGGACCGATCTGCCACCGCTTGGCCAGAACCGCCAGGCCGAGCAGCATGGCGCCGAGGATGACGCCGAGGAGGACCTCGGTCCGCTTGGCCCGGACGATGCGGGGTTCTCGGAAGAGCGGCACGCCGTTGGCGATCGCCTCCACGCCGGTCAACGCGCTGCACCCGGCCGAGAAAGCCTTGAGGATCAATAAGAACGTCACCGCCTTGAGGCCCACGGTGGGCAGTTGGGACGTCCCGAGTTGCGACTCGTGCAGCCCCAGGGGGTGGATGAGGCCGATGGCGATGATGGCGAGCAGGCCGATGATGAAGAGCAGTGTCGGCAACAGGAAGGCCCTGGCCGTCTCTCCGAGGCCGCGCAGGTTGAGCACCATGATGAAGGCGAGGATCCCGAGACAGAGAGGGACCGTGGCCCCGTCGAGGCTGGGGAAGGCGGATTGGAGAGAGGCGACTCCTGCCGCGATGGAGACCGCCACCGTCAGCGTGTAGTCGACGACGAGCGACGCGGCGGCGACGAGGCTCGTATGTGCACCGAAGTTGGCCCGAGAGACGGCGTAGGCCCCGCCGCCCATCGGATAGGCGTCGATCACCTGCCGGTAGGAGAAGACCAAGACGGCCAACAGCCCCACGATGGCGATCGTGATGGGCAGGATCAAGTGCAGCGACCCGGCGCCCGCCACGGCCAGGACGACGATGATGGCTTCGGGGCCATAGGCCACAGACGTGAGCGCGTCGAGCGAGAGGGCTGAAAGCCCTTCGACAGGCGTGATCCGATCCTTCCCCGATCCACCACGTGCCGCTCGCTTGGGTGGACCGATCAGCAGGTTCCAGATCGTCGAGGCGCCACCCCCCGGTTTCGGGTCGGCCATGGTCGGCACTCTACGGCCCACCGATGTCCACACCGGGCCATGCGATGACGCGGCCCCGCCCCGGAGGGCTTCCAACGTGCAATCTCATTTCGTAAGCTTCGGTCGGGCTCGGCTGTGGCTGGAGACGGTGCCACAGCAGCACCGTCACGAGCAGCGAGTTCGATGGCACTCGATCGCGGGAGGAACGCACACCATGGAACTGTGGGAGCTCGTGGCGCGCGAGTCGTGCAGGGACACGCTGGCGCAGTACACCCACGCGGGTGACCGGTTCCTCCTCGATGAGTATGCGGAGGCGTTTTGCGAGGATGGGGTTCTCGAGATCCGAGGGACTGAACCTGCACGGGGGCGCGCCGCCATCGTGGAGCGTGTCGGCGGCGCCACGGGTGCCCAGGCCGCGCGGCGTGCTGTCGCTGCTGCCAAGACGCTCCCTCCAGCCGCGGCGCCGCCGGGTTCTCCAGCCGGGGCACCGAAGCGCATCGTGCGGCACAACGTCACCAACATCCGCTTTGAGTCCGTCACGCCTGACGAAGCGGTCGTGGCGAGCTATTTCACGGTCTTCACCGAGATCGGACTTGACCACATGGGTCGCTACCGGGATCACATGGTTCCCGTCGATGATCGCTGGTTGATCGCCCACCGCTTCGTTTCCACCGACTGGCGTTCGCCCGACACCACGTTCGGTGCGGGAACTGCATCTGCATCGAACTCGTAGACGACGTCGCCAGTTCGTCCCAGCCTGCATCCCCCACGGCGGCGGCGTCGTGCCGCAGTGACGTGCGACATGTCTCTACGTACGTTGCAATTCGCTACGAAGTCACAAGTTTTTCGTCTGTGCCCCGGAGCAGCCAATTCAATCGGCTGCGGTCAACCCGGACCCACAAGAAGCCGATGCAAGAGGAGGCGGCGAGTGCACGCACGAGGCGGGGGTGATGTCGATGCAGTGGTGGCAACGGCGACTGAACAGAGTCACTCGCGGCCCTTGCCAGACGCGCTCGCTCGTACGGCTCTTCCTGGGCTCTCTCGGTGTACTTGCGATCAACGGCTCCGCCATCGTCGCCATTGCGCAACTCTCGCCCTCCCCGGCCGGCGCCTCGCCCTCGGTCGTGTGTACCTGGACCGACGCCTCGGGTAACGGACTTGTCAGCGTCGCCGACAACTGGTCACCGACCAGTAGCTGCGGCGGCACCTCGCAATCAGCCGACTCGGCGACGCTCACCGCGGCACAGCTGGTCTTTCCGGCCACCGTTCCCTCGGGTGGCGGCTCGCCTGTGATCGACGAGACGCTCTCGATCGACTCGATCGTGCTCGACAACGCATACGCATTGACCACTCCGAGCGCGACCGGATCCGAGACCCTCACTCTGACACCGACGTCGACGCCGGCCGTCGGCATTGCGGACACGACTGGCAACTCGAGCATCATTCCGTCGACGACGACTCTCACGATCGACGTGGCAAACGCGCAGGAGTGGGCTGTTGCGACGGGCTCAGTTCTGACCGATGCTGCACCGCTCTCCGGTAGCTTTGCCTTGTTCTTCGGTGACTCCAGCAATCGTGGTCAGGTGGTTCTAGATTCGGATAGTCCCGCTTTTGCGGGACAATTCACGATTGCCAGTTCCTCGGTTCAAGTCGAGACCGCCTTTGGACTTGGCGTCGACGACGCAGTCACGCTCTCCGGTACCAGTCCCCAGCTCTTGCTGGACAACACCGGCACCCCGTTTACCCTCGCCGACTCCTTGACCCTACTGGGCAGCAACCCCACTGTGACCGATGAGAGCGGCGATACTCTTGGCGGATCGTTGTCCGTTGCCACGAGCTCAACTGACATCTTCCTTGATGCATCAGCTACGGCACCTTTCACCATTTCGTCGTCGATCACAGGAGGGCCGAGCACACTCAAGACTGAGAGCTCCGGTGGAGACGTGGTTCTCGACGGGTCCAACTCGCTTCCAGCGCTCACGAGCTGCGCCGTTTGGGCAGCGTCAGGCACAACGCAGTTGGCTCTCGGAGCGGCCTTTCCGAGTGGGTGCAGCCTCAACGTCAGCCTCGGGGCGGCGTTTGATCTGAATGGGTTCTCGATCACGACGGGCGATCTCACGGACGGGGTGGCAGGCCTCGTCGGCGCCGGCACCATCACGAACAATGGGTCCGCACCTGCCACGGTGACGGATGACGGTTCAGCCGACTCCTTCACGGGCGGGATCGACAACGGCACGAACACTGTCGCGCTTGCCGTTTCGGGATCTGGGGCGAATCTGCAGATCAGCGGCACCAGTACCTACTCGGGCGGAACCACGGTCGGGGATGGCGCAATCCTCGCCGGGGGCGGTCCGGGATCATCCGACCCCTTCGGTACCGGCGGCGTCGTGGTCGACAACGGTGGAACGCTGACGATGAACAGCGCGTTCAACGATGGTGTTGTCGCCAACTCGTTGGCGCTTGGCGTCGGGTCGCCCGGCACTGCCACCTTGCTCGATGCGGAGGGCACGGGCGCGTCCTACTGGAGCGGCGGCGTCACGCTGGACGGAACGAACTCGGTGGCCTCCGACTCGACGGGCAACCTGGTATTGGACGGCGGCATCGCCGGAAGCTCTGAGGCCCTCACCGTCGGATCGGCGGGCAACGCCGGCGATGTGACACTGGCTCCGAGCACGTGCTCGGACGACACCTACAGTGGTGGGACGACCGTCGGCCTCGGCACCCTCGTGCTGTCCTGTCCGGTCGCCGCGGGATCGACCGCGTCGGACGCGATCACCGTTGCCTCGAATGGCGTGCTCCAGTACGAGCTTCCCACGTCCGGCGCAACGGTCCCGAACAACCTCGACCTGAACGGGTCCCTCGTCGATGACACCCCGGGTACCCTCACCTCCTCGGGCCTGGTTGCCCTGAGCGGCACCACCACTGTGTCCGCCACGAGCCAGGCGACGGGGATCGACTTCACCAACACCGTGTCCGGCGCCGGTTCGCTCACCGTGACCGATGGAGGTACACCGTTCACCGCCGTCCTCTCGGGCACGAACACCTACTCGGGCACGACGACGGTGACGAACGTCACGCTCGATGTGACCGGATCGTTTGCCGGCTCGACGCTGACGGTGGGCAGCGGTGCCACCGTCGAAGGATCCGGCACCATCGGCGGCGTCGCCGGCAACCAGGGGATCGTCGCCCCCGGAACGGCGACCACGCCGGGCCTTCTCAGCGCCGTCAACCCCGTGGACTTCGATCCCACCCCCGGTGCGTATCTCGTGACGATCACGGGGACGACAGCAGGATCGGGATACTCACAGCTCTCCTCGACCTCCACTGTTGACGTCGACGGAGCTGCTCTGGTCGTCACGGACGCCACCACCGTCCCCTACGGAACCGTGTTCACCATCGTGACGTCGTCAGCCTCGGGCTCACCCGTCACGGGCGCCTTCGCCTCACTCCCCGCGGGCACCACGTTCACCACGGCGGGCGGCCGTACCCTCAAGATCGGCTACACCGCCAACGCGGTCACGCTCACCGACGTCACCGGGTCAGCCCCGGGGACCGGGACGGGGCCAGCTCCGGTGACGGGCTATCAGCTGGCGGGATCCAACGGGGGCATCTACGCGTTCGGCGGCGCGCCCTACGAGGGGTCCCTACCCGGTGACGGCGTCCACGTCTCGAACATCACGGCGATGACCTCCACCGGCGACGGCAGGGGCTATTGGCTCGTCGGGTCCGACGGGGGCGTCTTCGCCTTCGGCGCCGCCGCCTACGAGGGGTCCCTTCCGGGCGACGGCGTGCACGTCTCCGACATCGTGAGCATCCGCGCCACCAGCGACGGCAAGGGGTATTGGCTCATCGGGTCCGACGGGGGTGTCTTCGCGTTCGGCGACGCCGCCTACGAGGGCTCGCTCCCCGCCGACGGCGTCCACGTGTCCGACATCGTGGCGATGCGCAAGGCGGGCGACGGAGGGGGCTACCTCCTCGTTGGCCGCGACGGGGGCGTCTTCGCCTTCGGCGCCGCCGCCTACGAGGGGTCCCTGCCGGGTGTGGGCGTCCATGTCTCCGACATCGTTGGGGTGGACACCGTACAGAACGGCTACGTCTTGGTCGGGGCGGACGGCGGGGTGTTCACCTTCGGCCAGGCCGCCTACGAGGGGTCGCTCCCGGGCGACGGCGTGCACGTCTCTGACATCGTCGGCATCGCCACTGACAATTCCGGCCTCGGGTACGTCCTGGTGGGTGCGGACGGCGGCGTGTTCAACTTCGGGGACATCGCCTATCAAGGCTCGCTGCCCGGACAGGGGATCACGGTGCACGACATCGTTGGCATCCACGACACGCAGGCGGACACCTGACGTTGGTGCACGCAGACTTGAGCCGCCCACTGAGTTCCGCGCGCCGGCTCGCCCGAACGAGCTTCAGTTGATCAGGGGGTCCCGCGGCAGGCCGAGGATGCGTTCGCCGATCTGGTTGCGCTTGATCTCCGAGGTCCCGCCCGCGATCGACATGCCGCGGTGCATGAGCACCATGAACGACGTCAGCATGCCGGCGCCTTCCGCATAGGCCGTCTCAGGCCCGCTCAGCGCGGCCATGATGGCCGCGGCCTCGTGGCCGATCTCGGACGAGACGAGTTTGGTGACGTTGCCCTCGGGTCCGGGGCCGCCGCCGACGACAGCTCGGTGCGCGCTGCGCATGTTGAGGGCGGCCATGACCTCGCTCTGCGCGATGAAGCGGCCAATCCGAGCCGCGCCGCCGCCCAGGCGTTCGGGGTGGGCGTCGAAGGGCCCGATGACCATGGACGCCTGCATCTGCCCTCCGCCGCCCCCGCTCCCGATGGACACGCTCTCGTTGCCGAGCGTGGCCCGCGCCACCGTCCAGCCACCGTTCACCGGCCCCACCACGTCGTCGTCGGGGACGAAGACGTCGTTGAAGAAGACCTCGTTGAACTCCGACTGTCCGGTCACCATGCGCAGAGGCCGCACCTCGACGCCCTCGGCATGCATGTCGATGACCATCGTGGTGATGCCCTCATGCTTGGGAGCGTCGGGGTCGGTGCGGATGGTGGCCAGTCCGAAGGACGCATAGTGTGCGCCGCTCGTCCAGACTTTCTGACCGTTGACGAGCCAGCCACCCTCGACCCGGGTGCCCCGGGTCTTCACACCGGCTGCGTCGCTGCCCGCATCGGGCTCACTGAAGAGCTGGCACCAGATCACCTCCTGACGCAGCGCCGGCAGGACCCAGCGGGCGACCTGGTCGTCAGTCGCGTGCTGAATGAGTGTCAGGATCACCCACCCCGTGATCGAGTACTGCGGGCGAGTCACCCCGGCGGCGGCGAACTCCTGCTCGATCACCAGCTGCTCCACCGCGCCGGCCTCGCGTCCCCAGGGCCGCGGCCAGTTCGGCATGACGTAGCCGGTCTCGATCATCGCCTCGCGTTGTGCCGCGGCGTCGAGCCCGTGGACCCGCTTCGCGAATGCGCGCACCTCGTCTCGCATCGGCTCTGCCTCTGGCGGGAGGTCGATGGTGCGGATGTGCCGTGTCCCGATCCGCACGAGGTCCGTGATGTCGCGGGCGGCTGCCTCGCCGTCGGTGACCGCCTCGAGCGCGGTGGCACGCCGCAGATAGAGGTGGGCGTCGTGCTCCCAGGTGAACCCGATGCCACCATGCACCTGGATGTTGAGATTGGCGCACTCGTCGGCCGCGCCGAGCGCAAGTACAGCGGCCTCGGCCGCAGCCAGCGTGAAGGGGTCGCCGCCCGTCTGCGCAGCTCGTGCTGCGTCCCAGACGGCAGCCGTTGCCAGCTCCGAGGCCACGAGCATGTTGGCGCAGTGGTGCTTGACCGCCTCGAAGGTGGCGATGGGCCGGCCGAATTGCACGCGAATCTTGGCGTAGGCGGCCGCCTGCTCGGTGCATTCGGTGGCGACGCCGGTGGCCTCAGCAGCCAGGATCACACGCGCCAGGTCGACGAGCGCCCGCCGCCCGCCGGCGATCACCTCGGCCGGCGCGCCGTCCAGCGTCACCCGCGCCGTGCGCCGCGTCGGATCGAGGTTGCCCGGGACCTCTACCGTCACGCCAGTCGCCGACGCGTCGACCACGATGGCGTCGTCGCCGGCCGGCAGCACGAGGACGTGGGCGAGGCCGCCGCCCAACACGGCCGGAGCTGTCCCGGCGGCCGTGCCTCCCGACACCGAGATCTCGGAGGCGAGCGCGACGCCACCGAACACTGACCCGTCGGCGAGGCCGGGCAGAAGGCTCGCCTTGAGCTCGTCGGATCCCATCTCGTTGATGGCGGCACTTGCGATGACGGTGGGCACGAACGGCCCCGGAGCGATGTTGCGTCCGAGTTCTTCGACTACCACAACGAGCTCGGGCAAGCCGAATCCCGAACCGCCTTTGTCCTCGGGGAGGTGGAGGCCCAGCCACCCGAGTGACGTCAGATCCTTCCAGAACGTGGGCACGCCCTCCTCGGCCTCGAGGAGAGCCCGGGCGGCCCCCCGGGCGTCGTGCTTGGCCAGGAAGTCAGAGGCCGTCTGCCCCAGCGTTCGGTGGTCTTCGGTGATCGCGATAGCCATGCCTAAAATAGTACCCTCTATTATTGGAATCAACCAGTGCCCACTGGGCCTGGGCGGGCACCGTAGCGGTCGGTGCGCGATGTCCGCCCATTGAGAGGAGCCGCAATGAAGCTGGGCGCGACGGTGGGGATGCGCGAGGACCCAGAGGCGTTCGCCGCCCAGGCAAGGCGGCTGGAGGACGCGGGAGTCGACTACCTGTGGACCGGCGAGGCGTACACGGCCGACGCGGTGTCGACGATGGGCTTCCTCGCTGCCGTGACGAAGAGGGCGCAGATCGGCTCGAGCATCCTGCCGCTCTACTCGCGTACCCCGACCCTTCTCGCGATGACCGCGGTTGGTCTCGACAAGCTGTCGGGCGGGCGCTGCATTCTGGGGCTCGGAGCGTCGGGCCCCCAGGTCATCGAGGGGTTCCACGGGGTGGCCTACGACGCGCCCATCGGGCGCACGAGAGAGATCATCGAGATCTGCCGCATGGTCTGGCGGCGCGACCGCCTCGTCCACGACGGCGTCAGCTATCACCTGCCCTTGCCCGAGGGACACGGGACGGGCCTCGGCAAGGCGCTCAAGATCATGGACCACCCCGTCCGAGAGCGGATCCCCATCTTCGTCGCGTCGCTCGGCCCCAAGAACGTCGAGATGACCGCCGAGCTCGCCGAGGGTTGGCTCCCGTTGCACTACTGGCCCGAACGCGCCGAGGGGCTGTGGCGACGCTCACTCGAGGCGGGCAGCGCGAAGCGGGAGGGCGAACTGCCGCCTCTCGAGATCGCGGCCGGCGGGTCACTTGCGATTGGCGACGACGTGGAGGGCCTCCGCGAACGAGACCGGCCCATGCTGACCCTGTACTTCGGCGGCATGGGCGCCAAGAACAAGAACTTCTACAACGAAGTCCTCAAGCGCTACGGCTACGAGAAGGAGGCCGAGCAGATCCAGGACCTCTACCTCGGGGGCGACCGCAAGGGAGCCGCCGCGCTCGTGCCTGACGAGCTCATCGCGGGCATGTCACTCATCGGCGACTCCGGGTTCGTGAAGGACCGTGTCGCCGCCTATCGGGACTCGGGGGTGACCATCTTGAACGTGCACCCGGTCGGCCCCAACGGACTGCGCGACGTCGAGACGATCGCTGGTTGGCTGTAGCGATCCAATGGTGGCCACACCAGCGCGATCAGGTCAGCGTCTCGCCGCTTTGTCTACGTGCGCCCGACGCAACGCGTCCCAATCGCGCGGCGGCCGTCCTTCGAGGGTCGCCGCAGTCTCCTCCGCACGGAGGACCTCCTCGACCACCTCGGTCATCGAGCCTGGCAGGAGCAGCTGCTCCTGGTAGAGCGTCGCACCCAGTAATCCATCACGGTCCCGCATCGAGCCCTGATAGCAACCACGCGCGGTGCGCGCCTTCACTGGGCGCAGGTCAAGAAGGACCCACTCGTCGGCCCGGATGTTCTCTTGGAACCACAGCGCATGATCGATGGACGGCCCACCCCGTCCGATGAGCGCCGAATCCTGCTGACCAAAACCTGTCCCGATGTCCGACACATAGGTCAACGCGGCTCGATGAATCAGCGGGTCGTCGCCGAGAGGCGTTGCTGAGCGCACCCACACGCAGTCGGTGAACACGCCCTTCAAGAAGTCTGTCGGCGTGATCTGACGGACCTCGAGCAGCGGGTTCCAGACGCTCTGGGGAGTCGCGTCGGGTTCGGGTACCTCCCGCCTGGGTGCTGCATCGAAGACGCCGCCGTCCTCGCTTTCGGTGTGAAACGAGGTGACCATGGAGAAGATCACTTCGCCTTCTTGCACGGCGACTACATGGCGTGCCGAGAAGGAACGCCCGTCACGGTCGCGGTCTACTTCGAGGATCACAGGGACGTCGCTCCGACCCGCTCGTAAGAAGTACCCGTGGAACGAATGCGGGAGGCGGTCGCGCTCCACGGTGGCTCCTGCGGCCACGAGACACTGGGCCGCCACTTGGCCGCCGTACAGGCTCTGGCGCGGTCCGGCGTACGCGTTGCGCCCTCGGAAGAGGTCCCGGTCGACACGCTCCAATGTCAGTAGTGCTCGTAGGTCCTCGGCAGGCTCGAGCTCGGTCATCGCGACGCCGTCGCGCCGCACGGCTCGGACCCACCCGGCCCACGTCTCGATCCGCTGCCAGAAAAGTTCCCGTGTCCCGGCGAAGTTGTGCATATGTCCCGTCCTCGGGCACACGAAGAGGTCCACGCTGTGTGCTGACTCGTATGCCCGTGGCTCGCCCCTCGGGTCGACCAGCACGTCACGTTCGCCCAAGGCGACGAGAACCGGGCATCGGATTGCCGCGGCCTCGGTCAGCACCGCGCCGGGTGCGAGGCACCACAGCGCCACCGTCATCGGCACCGTGGCCGAGCCCCAGGGCGGGACGTCGCCGTGCCGGGCGGGAAAGTCGTCGAGGTCTCGCACCACGACGGCAGGGTCGACGTCGTCGTAGTGGAATCCCCATGCCATGGCATCGGTGCGCACGATGTCGTTGCGGGCTGCGTCGTCGAGCGCCGGCCCGTTGGTGAAGATCCCATCCGACGGCATGGTGTCGCGCGGGACCCACGGGCTGACGATGGGCGGCGTCCCGGGCGCAGTCGGAGGGTGCGTGTGCAGCGCGCTGTAGCCGAGGACCCCGATGCCGTCGTAGCAGTGGTACCGGCCCTGCTGCACGATGGTGAGGCAGCCACCCATCGACTGCCCGATGCCGATCGTCACGGGGTCCACGACCGCGCCGAGTCCGTCGATCAGGGTGCCCGCCGCCAGTTGCGCCAGGACCTCGGTTTCGGCCGCCTGGCTCGCCGCCACGACGGGCGTGTACGACAGCCGTTCGGGGTCGTGCTGCGAGCTGGCGCCCACACCTAGGTGGTCGAGCGACACGAAGATCCAGCCGCGAGCGGCATGCCAGCTCGCCTGCGCGCCTGACGCCGGTCCCGGCAGGTCCTCGGTGTAGTAGCCCCGCGCGTAGCCCCCGCCCGGCTTGCCGAAGCAGACGAGCGGATCGTCGGGGAGCTCGTCTGGCACGGTGACGGTGAGCGCCACATGAGCGGGCTCACCCAGATCGGCGGCGGCGGTGACGTCGACCTGCAGGTCGACCGCTCTGAACGCCGACACGTTCCGCGTTCCTACTTGGGGGCGAAGCGAGTGCCGCCGTCGAGCCGGATGCACAGGCCGTTGAGCATCGGGTTCTCGACGATGGCCACGGCAAGCTTGGCGTACTCCTCGGGCCGGCCCAGGCGCTTGGGGAACGCCGCATCCTTGGTCAGCTGTTTGGCGAACTCGTCGGGGATGCCCTTGGTGAGGCCCGTGCTGAAGAGGCTTGGCGCGATGGCCATGGCCCGAATGCCGAGACTGCCGAGGTCGCGGGCCATGGTGAACACCATGCCGGCGATCCCCGCCTTGGCGGCCGCATAGGCGACCTGGCCGATCTGACCCTCGAAGGCGGCGATCGATGCGGTGTCGATGATGACGCCGCGCTCCTCGTCCTCGGGCTCGTTCGTCGACATGTGCCAGGCCTGCAGCCGGTTCAGGTTGAACGTACCGATGAGGTTCAGCTCGATGATCTTGCGGAAGTCCTCGAGGGGGTGTGGTCCCTCCTTGGTGAGGGTGCGTTTGGCGGTGCCTCCGCCGGCGGTGTTCACCGCGATGTGCAGGCCGCCGAGCGCGGCGACGGCGTCGGCGAGCGCGGATTCGACCTGGTCGTCGTTGAGCACGTCGACCTCGTGGAAAGTCCCGGCCAGCTCCTTGGCCACCTCGGGGCCGGCCGTGTTCGGCAGGTCGAGGATGGCGATGTCGGCTCCCTTTTGGCGCAACAACTCGGCCGATGCCTTGGCCATGCCCGACGCGCCCCCGACGATGACGGCCTTCTTGCCACTGATCTCCACTCGGTGTCCCTCTCTATCTGACTGTCCGCGACGTGGTCGTGTGTGATGCTGGCTGCCTGCGGCACCGGGCCGCAAACCTGGGAAAAGAGTGTACCATTTCGCGCCGCGGAGCCGCCCGGCCCGCAGGGAGAGGAAGCATGGAACGCGAGACCATCCTGTTCGACGTGGCCGACAACGTGGCCACCATCACGTTGAACCGGCCTGACAGCCTGAACTCGTTCAACGAGGCGATGGCCAAGGACATGACGTGGGCCTGGGAGACCGTGCGTGACACCGACGACATCCACTGCGTCGTCCTGCAGGCCAACGGTGAGCGTGCCTTTTGCACTGGCATCGACGTCAAGGCTGGCGGTGGCTGGTTCCAGCCGGACAATGTCTGGAACAGCTTCGACCCCGGCATGGCGCTGGCTCCCAAGTTCAAGCACCGGGTCTGGAAGCCAGTAGTGACGGCAGTGCACGGGATGGCTGCCGGCGGTGCGCAGTACTTCATCAACGAGTCCGACATCGTCATCTGCTCCGAGGACGCCGTCTTCTTCGACCCCCATGCCAGCGTGGGCATCGTCAGCGCGCTCGAACCGATCGGGATGCTCCATCGCGGCATCCCTCTCGGGGAGGTCCTGCGTTGGGCGCTCACGGGCAATGAGGAACGCATCACGGCGGAGACAGCGCTGCGCATCGGTCTCGTGACCGAAATCGTGGCTCGGGAGCAGCTCCGTGACCGGGCCCGGGAGATCGCGGCGACCATCGCACGGCGCAATCCCAAGGCGATCCAGGGCACGGTGCGCGCCATCTGGGAGTCGCTCGAGATGCCCCGCGCGGCGGCGATCCACAACGGGCTCTCCTACACCCAGATCGGCAATCCCGCGCCCGGCGACGTCGTCATGTCACGCGAGAAGAGGGAGACGCAATACCGCTGACGTCGTTCGTCACAACAACGAACGGAGATCGCGCTTGCGGACCTTGCCCGCCGCAGTGCGCGGGAGGGTATCGGTGAGCACGACGCGCGTCGGGACCTTGTGGGCGGCCAGGCCCGACGCGGCCGCCGCCTCGCGAAGGTCCTGGAGCCTCGGCGCCGGACGGCCGTCCCGGGGGACCACGACCGCACAGACCACCTCACCCCACACCTCGTCGGGCGCGGCGCACACGGCCACCTCCGCCACCGCCTCGAGGCGGCCGAGGACCTCCTCGACCTCACGGGCGGAGATGTTCTCGCCGCCCCGGATGATGACGTCCTTCACCCGGTCCGTGACGACGAGGTAGCCGTCCGCGTCGACGTGACCCAGATCGCCGGTGCGGAACCACGTGTCGTGAACGAACGCCGTGTCGTCGGCCGCCGCGTCCTGGTAGCCAAGAAACTGCTTCGGCCCGCGTGCGACGATCTCACCCTCCTCGCCGGGCGCCACCTCGACGCCGTCATCACCCAGGATCCGTACTTCGTTGCCCGGCGTCACCCGCCCGTCGGTGAGCCGTCGTTTGTCGGGCGGGTCGAGGGGATTCCCGGAGCTGATCGCCGGATGCTCGGTCGACCCGTAGGTGCGCCATGTCACGATCCCGGCGTCCTCGCTGCGCTCGACGAGCGCCGGCGGGACCGCGGCGGCACCGCAGAGGAAGCGTTGCAGCGAGGAGATGTCCCGGCCGCTCCGCCCGGCCTCGTCGAGCAGGGTGGAGAGGAAGAACGGTGTCCCGGCGCTCGCCGTGATCCGGTGTGCCTCGACGAGCTCGGCCGCGGTGCGGGCGCTCCACCGGTCCATCACCACGGTCGTCCCGCCGGCGGTCAACGGGCGGAGAAGACCGAGGAGTGAGGCGACGTGTCCGGCGGGAAAGGTGGCGAGCATCCGCGTGGTCGTGTCGGCGGGCACCGCGCTGAGCCCGCACAGCAGCGTCTCGTGGCTGTGTCGGACCCCTTTGGGCGCCGCGGTCGATCCCGACGTGTACAAGACGCAGGCCACCGACGCCGGGTCGGGCCGCAATCGGACAGGGATGTCCGACGAACCGGGTGGGATCGCATCGAGGGCCACGACGCCCGGAGGAGCGGTCGTGCCGAGGACGATCGTGTAGCGCAGGGGCCGGCGCTCTCCCGCCTCGACCACGGGCGCCAGCAGATCGCGCCCGCGCCATACCCGCGCAACGACTGCACCGGCCGCGCCTGTCTCGCGCGCAGCGTGTGCGACCTCCGCCGCGGTGGCGGTGGTCGCGAGCGGGACGGGAACGGCGTGCAGGAGCCAGACGGCGACCAGGGCCTCGGTCCCCGAGAGGTCGGCGGGGGTCTGGACGAGGACCGTGTCCCCCGCCGATACTCCCGCCGCAGCCAACCGCGCCGCCCTGTCGGTGGCGCGGCCGAGGAGCTCGTCGAGGGTCACCGTCGTGCTCTCGCGGTCGACCCGGGCGAACACGATCTGGTCATGCGCGTGAGCGGCGCACCCGGCGACGATGGCCTCCCCGACGGTCCGGCCCGGATACACACCGACGGCGCGCCATGCGTTGCGCAGCTCGTCGCGCGCCCTGCGGCCGCGTAGGCCGGGCTCGCCGGACGTCACAGGGCGAAGCCGCGGATGAGCTCGGCCAGCACGAGTGGCCGGTCGCTCTGCACCGCGTGGCCCGCCTCCTCCACCACAACGACCTCCAGCGAGGGGAGGCGCCGACGCATCTCCGCGATGTCCTCGTCTCGCACGAACGGGGACAAGCCGCCGCGTACGAGCAGAGTGGGCGAGGTGATGGCGCTCACGTCCTCCCAGAGCGGCGTGAAGTCCACCCACTCGCTCGGACCCCCCGTCGTCCGACGGACCGAAGAGGTCGTAGCGCCAGGTCCAGCGGCCGTCGTCGAGGCGCCGGGCGTTATGGCGGACGCCGCGCCGGACGCCCGCTGCGCCGCGGTGAGGGCTCAGCGCGACGGCGGCGTCCGCCATCTCGTCGAACGTGTCGTAGACCGGCGGCCCCGCGATGAGGGACACCGTCCCGCGCTCAGCCGTCGTGAGCTGGCGCGAGGGATCGTTGATCTGCGGCGTCACGTCGACGAACACGGCTCGAGGGCAGCGATCGGGCCGCTGCGCTGCCAGGCGGATCGTCGTGGCTCCGCCGAGAGACATGCCGATGACGCACCGGGCGGCGGGCGCCACCGCCGCCATCAATTCCGCAACGGCGTCCGCGTCCTGCCACGGCCCGTAGTCACGGTCGGGACGACGGTCCGAATGTCCGTGACCGGGGAGGTCGACGGCGACGGCCGGGCGGTCGAGGGCGAGCATGACCGTGTCCCAGGTGTGCGCGTTCTGGGCACCGCCGTGCAGGAACACAAGCTCCGGATCGTTCTCGCCCCAACGCAGGTATGAGAGAGCCTGACCACCGGGAAGCTCGAAGTTGTCGCGGCGCACCGCAGGGCGCTGATCGAAGGGAAGGTCCCATTCGGCCGCGTTCTCGTGCAGCAGGCCGAACTCGTCGTAGTCGTCTGCGTCCAGCGTGTCCCGCAGCGAGGTCACCATGGCGACCAGACGCGGCTGAGCCCTCGATGCGCTCGATGATGACCGCGGGAGCCATACCGCCGCCGGCGCACATGGTGATGAGGGCAACCTGCTCATCACGCCGCTCGAGCTCGTCGAGCGCCGTGCCCACCAGAAGAGAGCCCGTCGCCCCGATGGGGTGGCCCAGCGCGATCGCACCTCCGTTGACGTTGATCTTGTCGCGGTCGATGTCGAGGTCTCTGATGTACTTCTCGGGGACGACGGCGAAGGCCTCATTGACTTCGAAGAGGTCGATGTCACGGAGCGACATGCCGGCCTTGGCGAGGACTTTTCTGGTCGCCGGGACCGGGGCGTTCAGCATCAGCGTGGGGTCGTCGCCGATGTTGGCCGTGGCGACGATGCGGGCCCGGGGCCGCAGACCGTGCGCCGTTGCGTAGTCGGGTGTGGTCAGGAGCAGGGCTGCTGCGCCGTCGACGACTCCTGACGAGTTGCCCGCGTGGTGGACGTGGTCGATCTGGAGGCCGGGGAACTTCTGGAGGACGAGGCCGCGGTAGGTCGTGCCGTTCTCGTCGAGCGGGATGTCGGCCAGCGCCTCGAAGGAAGAGGGGAGGTTGGCCAGCGAATCGGCGGTGGTGCCGGGCCGGGGGTACTCTTCCCGGTCGAGCGCCACCGTCCCGTCGAGGTTGTGCACCGTGACGAGGGACTTGTCGAAGCGGCCCTCTTTGATCGCCACCTCAGCCCGGCGCTGCGACTCTGCCGCGAGCTCGTCGACAGCCCGCCGGTCGATCTTCTCCAGGGTCGCGATCGTGTCGGCAGCGACGCCCTGATTGGTCTGGGGGTGGATGGCCCGCAGGTGGTCGTTCCCGCTGTCGAGGAATGGGGACCGTGACTTCGAGACGTTGGCCGCGTACGAGGACATCATCTCCGTGCCGCCGGCGATGACGACGTCCTCCATGCCGGCCATGACGGAGGCCGCGGCGAAGTTGACCGACGAGATGCCCGAGCCGCAGAAGCGGTCGAGCGTGACGCCGCTGGCCGTGGTGGCGTAGCCCGCATCGAGCGCGGCCATGCGCCCGAGGTCGCCGCCCTGGCTTCCGACCTGCATGGAGGTGCCCCACACGATGTCGTCGACGTCTGCGGTGTCGAGCCCGTTGCGCTCGGCCAGCGCGCGGAGCACGGTGGCACCGAGGACCTGCGGGTGCAGGCCGGTGAGGGCACCCTTGCCGACCTTGCCGATGCCGCGTGGGGTGCGGCAGGCGTCAATGATCCAGGCTTCGCTCACGTCGTATCCTCGCTCCTCGTCGATCGCGGGCCGTTCCAACCCGGCCACAAAGAGTATCCTGATATGCCGGATTGAGCGAGTCAGGCGCAGGGACTGGAGGCTGACGATGACGACCACTCGGAGCCGGTCGTTCCAGGAGATCCCTGGCAGGGCTCCCGACATCATGCGGGACTACGACCTGGGGGCCCTCGGCTACCAGGAGACCGAGTACAGCGTGGAGGGCACAGCTGTCTCGTACGAGTTGGTGAACGAGCGCGGCGTGGACGGTCGCTGGGAAACCCGTGCCGGCGCGGACGCACCGTTTCGGACCCGCTTCGTGGTCCGCCGGCCCGTGGAGGCACCGCGCTTCAGCGGCACGGTGGTCGTCGAATGGCTCAACGTCTCAGCGGGCATGGATGCCGCACCCGACTGGGGATTCTTTCACCGGTACCTCGCCGCGGCGGGCCACGCCTGGGTCGGAGTGTCGGCCCAGAAGGTGGGCATCGACGGCGGCGGGTTTGCTGAGGGGCTCCACCTGAAGCTGCTCGCGCCTGATCGCTACGGCGATCTCGAGCACCCGGGAGACGCCTGGTCTTTCGACATCTTCACGCAGGTGGCTACCTCGGTGCGCGAATCGCGCACCGAGGGTCCTCTCGGCGGGCTCGAGGCGACACAGCTCCTGGCCGCAGGCGAGTCCCAGTCCGCGGCATGCCTCGTGACGTACATCAACGCCGTCGATCCGCACGTACGCGTGTTCGACGGCTTCTTCGTGCACGGTCGGCCGGGCGTGGCCGTCTCGATCGACGGCGTCTTCATTTCCTCGGCCAGGAGCAGGGTCGAGAACATCGAGGCGACGGCGTCGGCGATCTCGCAGAAGGGCGAGCGCGTCCGGGACGACGCGCGGGTGCCGGTCCTCGTCCTGCAGAGCGAAACCGATGTCATCGTGCTCGGTGGCGGGCGCGCCGAGCAGCCCGATTCCGAGCACATCCGGGTGTGGGAGATCGCGGGCGCGGCCCATGCCGATACCTACGTGCTGAGTGGGGGTCGTCTGGACGACGGCAGCTTGAGCGGCGAGCGGCTGGCCCAGCTGCTGCGACCCACCCGGCACATGATCATGGGGACTACGGAGACGCCGGTCAACGCTGGTCCGCAACAGCACTACGTGAGCCAAGCCGCGTTGGCCCATCTCGTGCGATGGTCCCGCGGCGGCGACGCGCCGCCGCGGGCGGGTCGACTCATGCTGGACAGTACGGGGATCGGCTTCGAGCTCGACGAACGGGGGATCGCCCGCGGCGGCATCCGCACCCCCTGGGTCGACGCACCGACTGCGATTCTGTCGGGACTGGGACAGAGCGGCGAGTCCTTCGCCTTCCTCTTCGGCCGGACGCTGCCCTTCGACGAGGCCGCGCTGGCATCGCAGTATCCAGGGGGACACGACGAATACATGCGGCGTTTCGCCGCATCGCTCGACGCCACGATTGCCGCCGGCTTCCTGCTCGAGGACGACCGCGGTGAGATCCTCGAGGTCGCTGCCGCGTCGTACCCGCTCCGGCTTGCGGAGGACCCTCCGGCGCCGCCAGGAACGGTGCGTAATTCATGACACTCTTTTCAGCCCGGGACCGACCGTCGCGGGCACAACACGTCCTCATTTCTCGCTCCACGCTGAGACTTCAGACCTCCGACCAGTCCTTTGACACCCGGTCTGCTAGGGTGCAAAAAGAGGGTCCTCTTTTCTCTCGCCGGAGGGTGCAATGCAAGAGGCGGTCGGAAGCGTCGGGACGGGGAACGGACCACGGCCGATGCTGTCGTGCGAGGGCCTGCGCAAGCGCTACGGGGACCGGCTCGCCGTCGACGGCGTGTCCTTTTCCATCGCCGAGAAGGAGTGCTACGGCCTCCTCGGACCGAACGGCGCGGGGAAGACAACGACCATCTCGATGCTGTGCGGGCTCACGCTCCGCGACGAGGGAGATGTCTGCGTCGACGGGTTCGAGGGCGGCACCCTCGAGGCGAAGGCGGCCATCGGCTACGTGCCCCAGGACCTCGCGCTCTACCCGGACCTCACGGCCGCCGAGAACCTCACGTTCTTCGGCCAGCTCTACGGCCTCTCCGGGAAGGAGCTGGAGGGCCGGATCACCGAGACGCTGGCGCTCGTCGGTCTGGCGGACCGAGGGAAAGACCGGATCGGAACCTACTCGGGGGGTATGAAGCGGCGCGCCAACATGGCGGCCGGCCTGCTGCACCAGCCAAAGCTGCTCGTCCTCGACGAGCCGACGGTGGGCGTCGACCCGCAGAGCCGCAACGCCATCTTGGAGACCGTTGCGCAGCTGGGGATCGCCGTGCTCTACACCACCCATTACATGGAGGAGGCGGCCAAGCTCTGTGACCGCATCGGAATCATCGATGACGGACACCTGATCGCCGAGGGGACAGCCGCAGCGCTCATCGCCAGGCACGGTGGGCGTGACAAGGTTCACCTCTCGTGCGCGGAAGCAGATCTCGACGAGCTGGCCGTGGCGTGTGGCCCGCTCGCCGACATTCACGACGTCAACGAGGTTGACGGCCACCTCGAGCTGACCACCGACCATGGGCCGGCCGTGCTGCCGGCGGTCGTTGCCGTCGCCGCACGGCACGGCATTGAGCTGACGGGCGTCGAAGTGCGATCGGCGAATCTCGAGGACGTCTTCTTGAGTCTCACCGGCAAAGAGCTGCGCGATTGATCCGCGTCATCGCGCTGAACGAGCTCCGCCGGCGGCTCCGGGATCGCTCCGTCCTCATCGGGTGCCTGGCGGCGCCACTGTTGATGTCGGCCGTCCTCGGACTCTCGTTCGCAGGCGGGGCCCGGGCGACATCGGCGCACATCGGCGTGTCGGGCGCCTCACTCCAGCTCACGGCTGCTGCGGTGCGAGCGAGCCAACTGCCTGCCGGGGTGACGGTGGTCACGATGCCCAGCCAGCAGGCCGTGAAGGACGCAGTGGCGAACGGTCGGCTCGACGGCGGCGTGGCCCTCCTGGACGATCAGGTGCACCTCAAGAGCCTCCTCGTCCCGATCGTCGATCCCGGTGCGACGGACACCCCGGGTTTCGACGTGGTGACCAGGGGGACGTCCCAGCTCGGCGAGGAGTACGCCGAGTCCGTGGCCGCAGGACTCTCGAGTGTGTTGTTCGCGGCGAGAGTCCCACACGACCGGAACGGTGCGAGGACGGCGACGACGGCAGCCGAGCCGACGGCGGGCTCGGTGCCAGAGGGGACCGGTCGCAGCAGGGAAGCGGGCTCCGCCACCGTCGCCATCACGACGCAGAATGTCGGGCACGGCGGAAAAGTCAACCTGAACTTCTTCGCACCCAACATCGCCGTGGTGTTCCTCTTCATCGGCAGCGGCCTGGGCATGCGGTCGCTCCTCATGGAGCGGGCGGCGGGCACGCTGGCCAGGGTGAATGCGGCGCCGCTGCGCCCGACGACGATCGTGCTCGGGAAGCTGCTGGCGATCTTCGTCACCGGGTTAGCCACCATCTTCGTCATCTGGGCGGTCACGACCTTCGCCTTTGGTGCCGACTGGGGAGACCCCCTCGGCGTTCTGCTGATGTGCGTGGCCGCCACCGTCGCCATGTGCGGCATCGGCGTCTTCCTCACGTCTCTGGCCAAGACCGAGCAGCAGGCCTTCGGGATCACCCTGCTGGTGGGCTTGTTCCTCGCGCTGCTCGGCGGGAATCTCCTCCCGTCAGGCTCGCTGCCTGACGTCTTCCAGGTCCTCGCACTGGGGACGCCGAACGGGTGGGCACTGGTCGGCTTCGGACGCCTCGACCAACTACGGGAGCCGGCCAGCAGTGTCATCGGTCCGGTGCTGGTGCTTCTTGTCATCGCGGCCGTGACGGGCGGGCTCGCCATGACCAGGGTGCGCAAGATGGTGGAGCCGTGAGGCTGTGATCGCCGTCATCCGCGTGAACTTGCGCCGAGCCATGGGCGACCGGCGGCTGCTCATCATCAGCACGCTCGTCCCGGTGATCATCATCCTCATCACGGGTTTGCTCGAGGGCAGCCCCAAAGAGCCCATCGGTTTGCTGCACCCGTCGGCGCGCCTGTTGCATCTGGCCGAGTCGACCGACGGGATCAAGGTGCGGGTCGAAGCCAACCGGACGGACCTCACCGATGACATCTTGCGGGGGAGGGTGGTCGCCGGGCTCGTCCAGTTGCCCTCCACGAGCGATTCGGTCCGAGCTGACTTCGTGATCGAGTCCGCAACCACCGATGCCGTGCAGGCCCGCACCGACGCCGTCGCATTGATGGACCTCATGGCTGCCGAAGGGAAGGACACCAAGTTCACCGATACGACACTGCGTGCGACCCAGACGGAAGCGCCGCTGAGCCCCTTTTGGTACGTGGCGCCTGCGAATCTGGTTCTCTTCATGGGGATCGCAGTGCTCGTGCTGTCCGCGGGCATGGTCGAGACCCGTCGCCTCGGGGTCCTTCAGCGCTTGTCTGCCGCGCCCGTGCACAAACGGGCGATCGTGTTCGGCCAGATGGCCAGCATGATGGTCACGGCGATCGCAATGGCGATCGGACTGATCTTCGTGGGGATCGTTCTGTTCAACGTGCACTGGGGAAACCCGCTCAGCGTCTTCCTCGTGGTCGCACTGCTCGGCATCAGCGTTGCGGCCCTTGCCGTCATCATCGGGACGTGGTCGCGCTCGCAGGAGCAGGCCATCGCCACTGCGGTGATTGTCGCGATCATCGCGGGGATGCTCGGGGGCTGTGTCTACCAGCTGAATGCGGTGAGCCCGACGGTGAACCATGTCGGGCACGCCGTGCCCC
Source organism: uncultured Acidimicrobiaceae bacterium (assembly GCA_963725895.1). Taxonomy (GTDB): domain Bacteria; phylum Actinomycetota; class Acidimicrobiia; order Acidimicrobiales; family RAAP-2; genus Bog-473. The sequence continues at coordinate 249,779 of CAVSAJ010000002.1, forward strand.
AGGCATGGGCCATGGACGCGTTCGTCAAGTTGATCTCGGATCACGCATCGTTTGCGGATACGTTGCCCCAGATCGGAGCACTCCTGGTCTTCGCGGTCGCACTCAGTGCATTGGCCGTCTGGTACTACTCCCGAAAGGTGTTCTCAACGACCTGACGCAGTGCGTCGTGGTACCACGTCAGCGAAGGTACGACCCGACCGCCTCCAAGTGGCGCCGCATACGGCGGCGGGCTGCTTCAGCGTTTCCGTCGATGATCGCGTCGGCGATGGCACCGTGGGCCCGCGAGACGGCGGCGGCCAGCGCGGCGACGGTCCACCTCCGTGACCGCCTCAATTTGATGGAGCCGCATCAGGCGGATGAGAACCAGTGCGACCAGCTCGAGGACGCGATTGCCGGCGAGGCTGGCGATCACCGCATGGAGGTTGTGGCCGTCGTCGGCGAAGTCGGCCATGGACATCGTTTCTTCGTGTCGCAGAGCCACCTGCAGATCGGCCTCGCCGTCCACGTCGCCCCGCTCGATGGCCAAGTCGACCAACGCGAGCTCGACCCGGATGCGCAACTCCACGAGATCGTCCATCGAAATGCCCCGTCTGGTGAGGTAGACGGCGACGACCTCGCTCACGCCGCGGACGCTCGGCTCCGCGACGAAGAGTCCCCCGCCGGGGCCCCGCCGCATGGTCGCGATCTGGTGATGGTCGAGGAGGCGGAGCGCCTCGCGGAAGACGGCACGGCTCGCGCCGTACCGTTCGATGAGCTCTGATTGCGAACCGAGGAAGGATCCCGGCTCGAGGTCGTCGGCCACGACGTCCTGGAGGATGGCGCGGGCCACGTCCTCGGCCCGCTTGTTGCTCACGCCTCCACCGAGGGCGACGCTGCGCGGCATGAACTGGCGTGACACGTGTCGGCTCTGTAGATACGTCGACTCTGCCTCGAGGTGCCGGCGCGTGCGGCGTCGCGCTCGGGCGGCGTCGCCCTCCAAGACCGCATCGATGATCCGCGCATGTGCGTGCTGCGATGCGGTGAGCGTCCCCTCCGACAATGACGGCCCGCCCCGGAAGTACAAGAACGCGACCCGGTTGAGGATGTCGACGAAGAGTTCGATGGCGGCATTGCGGGCGATGGCCGCCAGCCGGCCATGGAGCGCACGGTGATCCGTGACCGCGCCCGTTCGCTCGTCGACTGCCAACGCACGTAGGTCAGCCGCGTCCACTTCGGTGAGCCTGTCGGTCGCCAGCTCGGCCGCGATCTCCTCGAGCACGATGCGGGCCTCGAAGACCTCGTCCAACCGGGTGTTGGCCCGGTGCAGATAGAGCACGGCGGCGTCGATGATGGCGTCGACAGTCGGCTCGGTGACCGCGAGGCCGCCGCCGGGGCCGCGCCGCATGGCGGCGACCTGCTGCGTCTCCACGAGGCGCACCGCCTCGCGGAACACCGCACGGCTCACGCCGTAGCGAGCCATCAGCTCGGCCTGGGACCCCAGCACGTCACCGACCGGCCAGCCACGGTCCACGACGTCGTTGAGGATGCGACGGGCCACCCTCGCCGCCAACTTCGATTCGGACGACTCCGCGACGGGGGCGAGGACAGCCGTCGGAGCGAGGGCGGGCGGGGAAGCCATTGGGAAATAGGTTATACTCATTTAGGTGAACACGACCCGAAACCCCTGGTCGAGCACGTGACCCCCAGCGCCGTGCCGGGTGGGCCGGCCGAAACGACCGACCTTGCGGATCCCGTCATGTTCAACGACCCGTACCCACGGTACGCGGCGCTGCGCCGCACCATGCCGGTGTCCCGGGCCTACTCCCGCCAGATGCTCGGCGGCGCGGGCTACATGTTGACCCGCCACGAGCACGTCTTGTTGTTGCACAACGACGTCCGCTTTTCGAGCGACCCGACCAGCGAGGGGTCGTCGTTTCTCATCCGGCATCTGCCCAAGATGTTCCGCCTCCTCACCAGCTCGATGGTCTACAAGGACGATCCCGACCACGCCCGGCTCCGCCGTCTTGTCAACAAGGCCTTCACCCCGCGCATGGTCCAGCAATTGAAGGAGGACATCGAGCACATCGTCTACGACCTTCTGGACAAGATCGAGCGGAAGGGAAACGAGACCGTCGACCTCGTCAGCGAGGTTGCGACGCCCCTGCCGCTGTCGGTGATCTCCACCATGCTCGGAGTGGGGAACGATGACCGTGACGAATTCCACGAGCTGATGGAACGTTTCGTCGTGCGACTGGGCGGTGGGTCGTCCGCCGACGCGTTGCGAGCGGTGCCCACCGCCCGCAAGCTCTACGGCGTCCTAGAACGCCTGGCGGAGCAACGTCGCTCCGTGCCCGACGACGGGTTGATCTCGGGCCTCCTCTCCGCGAGCGAGGACGGCGACTCCCTCAACGACGACGAGGTGATCGCCATGATCTTCCTGCTCATGCTCGCCGGCCACGACACGACGGCGAACCTCATCGGGAGCTCGGCTCTCGCCCTTATTGAGCATCCGGAGCAGGCCGAACGCCTCCGCCAGGATCCCACGCTGGTTCCCACCGCCGTCGAAGAGCTCCTCCGCTTCACGACGCCCGTTCCCTGTGGCGCCGCCCGTACTTTGTCGGAAGACGTCGAAATCGAGGACACGGTCCTCCCCAAGGGGAGCAAGGTGCTGGGCATGATCATCTCAGCCAATCGGGACGAGGAGGTCTTCGAACAGCCAAACGACCTCGACCTGGGCCGGGATCCCAACCGCCACCTCACGTTTGCCTTCGGCAAACACTTCTGCCTGGGCAACCAGCTCGCGCGGCTCGAGGGCCAGATCGCCATCGGTGAGCTCGTCAGACGATTCCCTCGCATGCGACTCGGGGTCGACCGGGACTCACTGCGGTACAAGCCTGTGCAAGCCCTCCGCGGCTTCCGGAACCTCCCGCTGGTCCTCCAATAGTCTCCGAACGGTATATGTCAGCGCCAGGCCAACGTGAGGTCCTTCACGTGACGGAGTCCAGGCGGGTATTCGAGTTGCTCGTGACCGGGCTTGAGCCAGTAGTCGGGAATACGTTGGTGCCACTCGGTCAATGTGACACGGAGCTCTCTCCGAGCGAGATGTGATCCAAGACATCGATGGACGCCGCCACCGAACGCGATGTGGCGATTGGACTCGCGATCGAAGCGCACATCGAAGGGCTCCGGGCACTGGTTCGCGTCGACGTTCGCCGCACCGTACAGAACCATGACGGCGGTTCCCTGCTTGATCGGACAGCCGTTCGGCAGCTCGGTGTCTTCTGTCGCGACCCGTGGGACTCCGAAGGGAACCGGCGACTCCCAGCGAAGCAACTCCTCGACCGCGCCGGAGACGCAATCGGGGTCCTGGGCGATCTGGCGGCGATGGTCAGGATGGTCGGCCAGGAAGGCGTACATGCAGGTCAGCGAATCACTGACTGTGTCGAGTCCCGCAATGAGCATGAGGTAGCAGATATCGACGATGTCGTCACGAGAAAGTCGCGCACCCTCCACCTCGGACACGACGAACTTCGACATCACGTCGTCGGCCGGTTTTCTCATCCGCTCGTCAGCGAGTGCGCCGAAGTAGTCGTAGATCTCCTGGCCGGTCCTGGCCATGACTGCTGCCCGCTTGTCGGGATCGGAGAGAGCCGCCGGGTCGATCTTCTCGGGGTGCAAGATGCCGTCGCGCATGCGTAGGAACATGCGGAGCTCTTCTTCGGGAAGGCCCATCAGTCCGAGGAAGACCGAGCTCGGGAAGATCTCGGCAAAGTCCTCTGTGAAGTTGCACTCCCCTGCATCGATAAAACCGTCGATCAGGGCAACGACCCTCCGAGTGATGTCGCCTTGCTGTTCGTCCATGCGCTTCGGAGCGAACAGTGGATCGAGAAGCCGGCGGTACTTCGAGTGCAGGGGCGGGTCCACGTTGAGAGGAATCAGCGGCCGTACGTTGCCCAACCCCATCTCGACTCGGGAAGAGAAGAGTTCATGGTGGCGGAGCACATGTTCGCTCAGCGCTCGGTCGAAGGTCAGCACAAGACCTTCGGCGGGCTGAATGAAACCGGGGCCGTCAATGACCGCCTTGTAGTTCGACTGAGGCGATGACAGGTCGAGCATCTCCGCCATGACTTCGGCCCCTGTCAACTCCGGACCGACTGCAACGTCATCGGCCATGTGCGAACAGGCCTTTCTTGTTCCAGTGGACCGAACTGGGCATGACCAGCCGTGGACCCTGCGTCACGTGCGACCCCGTTTCTTTTGGCAGCCTCTGCCAATCTAACCCGAGCGGAGATCAGCTGGGGAGTAGCGATGTCACGTCCTCGCCGCCCATCAACCTGCCGGTGAGTCCCATGTCGAAATAGTCACGCCATCGAACGATTCGACCGTCCTTCACCTCGAAGGTGCCCATGACCGGCACCGGGGCCATCACTCCGTTGGCCGTCACCTCGTCGACCCGTTCCGTGAGCACGGTGTCTGCGTCCTCCGCGAGGTTTCGAATCCGGAACGAGATCGGGTCGAACATGTCGAACTGGAACTTCACCGCGGCGAGAGACGCCTCCCTTCCCACGGTGGGTTCAGAGCCGACGTTGTGGTACACGACCTCCTCATCGAGGAGGGATTCGACTTTGGCGAGATCCTTCCGGTCGATTGCCGCGCAGAAGTCTCTGACCACATCTCCAGACGTTGCCATTCGGTCCTCCTTCGTTTCACGAACCTACAGCCTGTATGTATTAGTAACCTACAGGGTGTATGTCAAGGTCTGATCGTCCGCGACCCGACCAACCGCCGCGGGGCGAAGCCACCAAGGCGGCTCTGATCGCCGCTGCACGCGACCTCTTCGTCTCCAAGGGTTACTTCGCCACCGGGACCGAGGAGATCGTCGCCAAGGCCGAGGTCGGCACCCGTGGTGCCCTGTACCACCACTTCGCCAACAAAGAGGACCTGTTCCGGTCCGTGTTCAATGAGGTCCAGGCCGACCTGGCCGCCGCGACAGTCGTGAACGAACACGACGACGCGCTCGAGTTGCTCACTGCGGCACTCCAGCAGTTCCTCGACGCATCGGCTGAGAATGCGGACGTGCAACAGATTCTGCTGATCGACGGCCCAGCGGTGCTCGGGTGGGACCAGTGGCGCAGCCTCGAAGCCAGGTACGGGCTCGGCGTGATCACGGCAATGCTGGACACAGCAGTCGCGCAGAAGGTCATTGCGCGCCAGCCCACAGGTCCCCTGGCGCACATGCTCCTCGCGGCAGTCGACGAAGCGGCTCTCTACATTGCCAACGCTTCCGACCACCGCCATGCGCATAAGCAGGCGCGCCAATCGCTCACGCGACTCCTGGGGGGACTGAGAACATCTCCTTGAACAACGAGCTGTCATGTCGCTCGCAGAGCTGGACGCATCGACAATCAGAAGTTCACGTTTCGAGGGAACTATGGCGCGGGCGGCTCGGTGTTCCCAAAGCGCGGCGGACGCTTCTCCAGGAACGCCGCGACCGCTTCACGCATGTCGCCGGTCATGGACGAGAGGACCTGGGTGCGGTTCTCGAGATCGATTCCGGCCTGCAGCGAACCAACCTCCAGCTGGGACCACATGACTTCCTTCGTCATGCGGATCCCCCAGGGGCTGTTGGCGGCAATGAGGCCGGCCGTCTCCAGCGCGGCGTCGAGCAACTCCTCGTCGGGTACCACGCGCAGAACCAGCCCAATCCGGTCGGCCTCCTCGGCCCCGATGATGCGGCCGGTCAGCATCAACTCCCACGCGCGCGACGCTCCGATCAATCGAGGGAGTAACCAGCTCACGCCGATGTCGCAGCCGGAGATGCCGAGCCGGACGAAGGCGACGTTGAACCGCGCCGACCAGGCGGCGATCCGGATGTCGCTGGCCAGCGCCAGTGCGAGGCCGCCGCCGGCGGCCGGACCGTTGACGGCGGCGATGACCGGTTGCGGCAACGAACGGAGTCGTGGGACGAGGGCGGCGATGTGTGTCTGCGTGGAAAAGCCGGTCTCGACGCGGCCCGCATCTCCCGCGCCGGGTGCCTCTCCATAGCCACCCAGATCGAGCCCGGCACAGAAGCCCCGGCCCGAACCGGTGAGCACGACGACCCGGCACGAGGCGTCTCCCGCGATGTCGTCACATGCGTCATGGAGCTCCCCGACCAGCGCCGCGTTCATCGCGTTGAGCCTTTCGGGTCGATTGAGCGTGATCCGGACGACACCGTCGTGGGGCCGGTCGATGAGCAGCGTGGGCACCTGGCCTCCCGTTGACGCATGTGGGCTTCCCGAATCTCCCAAAAAATTCAGGGTACTCATTTAGCATACAGGAGCGTATGCTGATCCCCACTGATCCGACCAAGAGGGACCATGACCGACACCGCATCCCGTCCCGCCGTCTACCTCCACGTCGCAGGCGAGCGCTTCGACACGGGCAGCGGCGGTGTGCACGACCACGTCGATCCCAGCACCGGGACCGTCGATGCGCGCATACCCCTGGCCGGGCCGGGCGAGATCGATCGCGCCGTGAACGCCGCCGATGCTGCCTTCTCGTCCTGGCGATCGACGCCCCCCGAAGAGAAGCGACGCTTGTTATTGCGTCTGGCGGAACTCATCGAGACCAACGCCGAGGAGTTCGGACGGCGTGGGACGATGGACAACGGCACGCCGGCGTCGGTGGTCGGCGGCATGACCGCGTCCGCGGTGGAGTGGACCCGCTACTACGCCGGCTGGACGGACAAGATCTCGGGCGAACTCTCGTCCGGCTACACCTCAGGAGTGGGTGAGCTCAACTACACCGTGCTCCAGCCGTACGGCGCGGTCGGCATCATCATCACGTGGAACGGGCCGCTCATCTCGCTCGCGATGAAGATCCCGCCCGCCCTCGCCGCCGGCTGCACCGTTGTCTGCAAGCCTTCAGAGCTCACCCCCTTCTCGGCCGAGCTCTTCGGGGACCTGATCGAAAAGGCAGGCTTCCCCATCGGCGTGTGCAGCATCCTGCCCGGCGACCCGTCAGCGGGCGAGGCGCTCGTGACCCACCCCAAGGTTCGCATGGTCTCCTTCACCGGTGGTCCGCGGACCGCGAGCAACATCCTCCACGCGTGCGCCGACACGATGAAGCCGGCCACGCTCGAGCTCGGCGGTAAATCGGCCAACGTCATCTTTGAGGATGCCGACCTCGACGCGGCATGCGGGATCGGGACGATGATGAGCGTCGGGGTTCTCTCCGGGCAGGGCTGCGCATTCCCCACGCGCATGCTCGTGCAACGGCCCGTTTACGACGACGTGGTCGACCGAGTGGCCACGATGGCCAAGGGCATCCCCGTCGGCGACCCCTGGGACCCGACCGTCCTCGCAGGACCCGTGGTCAACGAAGCGGCACTCGAGCGGATCCTGGGCATGATCGGTCGCGCCCAGCAGGACGGCGCCCGTCTCGTCACGGGTGGCTCACGCCTCGGAGGTGACCTCGCAGGCGGCTACTTCATTGAGCCGACGGTCTTCGCCGACGTGGACCCTGAGTCTGAGCTGGCTCAGAACGAGGTCTTCAGTCCCGTGTTGGCCGTCACGCCCTTCGACACCGAGGACGAAGCGGTGAGTATCGCCAACAACACTCGGTACGGGCTCTCTGGCTACGTCCACACGCGGAATCTGTCTCGCGCCCTACGCGTGGCGGAGGAGATCGTCACCGGCGAGGTCCTGATCAACGGCGCCGCCAACCTGCGCGTGCAGCGCCCATTCGGCGGCATCGGCATCTCGGGCATGGGCAAGGAGGGCGGGAGGCTCGGCGTCGAGGAGTTCTGCCGGGTCAAGGCGGTGGGGATCGCCTGATCCCGCCCGATCCCGCCTACGTCCCTCTTCATGCAGCGACGTAATCGAGTCCACACCCAAGGGAGACAGAGATGCCCGAACTCGAAGGAAGGGTTGCCTTCATCACAGGAGCGGCCCGCGGCCAGGGGCGGTCCCACGCGGTCCGCCTCGCCCAAGAAGGCGCCGACATCGTGGCCGTCGACATCTGTGCCGATACGCCATCCATCGATTATCCGAACGCCAGCCGCGCCGAGCTCGACGAGACGGCGCAGCTGGTCGAGGCTCAGGGGCGCAAGGCGGTTGCGTTGACGGCGGACGTGCGGGACCGCGAGATGCTGCAGAAGGCATTCGACGAAGCAATGTCGTCCCTCGGGCGGGTCGACATCGTGCTGGCCAACGCCGGCATCGTCCGGCTCGGCCCGGGGGGTGACCCCGTCGCGGTGTGGCGCGACATCATCGACACCAACCTGACTGGGGTGTGGAACACGGTGTCCGTCGCGCTTGCGACGCTCCGCTCCGGTGGGAGGGGGGGATCGATCGTCATCACCAGCTCGACGGCAGGCCTGCGCGCGACGCCCGCGGAGAACGTGGGGGCCATCGCCTACACCAGTGCCAAGACCGGTCTGGTCGGGTTGATGAAGCAGCTGGCCGCCACGCTGGCGCCGGAGTCCATTCGCGTCAACAGCGTGCATCCGACCGGAGTCAAATCAGGGATGACAATGAACGAAGCCATGTTCGCACTGGCCGCAGAGGCAGCCGCGGGGGAGTCGAACAGCATCTCGGCCATGCAGAACGCGATGCCCATCGACATCCTCGAACCCGAGGACGTGTCCGATGCCGTTGCCTTTCTGGTGTCGGACGCGGCCAAGTGGATCACCGGCGTCGCCTTGCCCGTGGACGCCGGATTCTGTGTGCGATGAGTGCTGACGAGGGATCGACTAACCCTCGGGGCCGTCACGGCGCCGGTTGATCTCCCATTGGGTGCGGCTGAAATAGCTCTGGTCCTCACCCCACCCTTCGGTCCCGCCGTCCCATCGCCAGTGCACGAGGGAGTCGCCGCCGTGCCCGCGCCAGTGCCGGCTGACTGCCTCACCTCGCACGGACAGGCGGCGGTCGAATTCGTCGATCGCCTCGATCTCGTAGGTCAACGGCCATCCCGTCGCCCGATTGAATGTCATGCGTCGTTCGCCGCCGAGGATGTGGCCGTACTCGTCGCCACGAAGGAGGAAGCCGCAGGTCACCGGCTCGACTTCGGGGCCGGGCACTGAGTAGACGAGCCAGGCTTCACCGGGCCCTGCCGCGCAGAAGCAGTAGCCGACGCCACCGAAGGTGCCCGCCTGTGATCGCGTCTCGTCACTCCTGCGTCGTGGGCGCCCCTGTGGACGCGGCCCCCAGGACCGGTCCCGCACCGAGAAGCAGTCGATCGGCACGACTTCGTCGCGGAGCACCATCGTGCCGGTCACGCGGCCTGCCTGGTCGAAATGCGCGCCCCTGAGGAACGGAACGACGCCTGTCGGGTGGGGATTGGGCGCCATGATCGCCTCGAACTCGAGCTCCAACTCGAACGCACCGGGATCGGAGTAGGAGACCGCGTAGCGCGTCAACGGTTCGAGCGCGCGCACGTGTACGCCGTTGGGCCACTCGAAGTCGCGCATGTCACGTTCGGAGCGCGGCGGCAGCTCGAGTCCCGAGTACTCGGCCCGGTAGAGGAGCTCCCAGGGCAGGGCGGCGGTGTCGTCCCACACCCAGGCGCCGCCGTTGCACAGGTTGGCGTTGGGCCGGGCCTGGCAGTACGTCCAGCCCCCGAGCTTGCGGTCGGGCACGTTCCACGAGAACCAGTTGGTCTCGGTCTCCCACCAGCGGCCCGACATCTCCTCGTCGTGGAAGTCGTCATCCTGCGGAACGATCGTCCGGTAGCTGCGCTCGGCACGTCGTCGATCGACGTCGACACCGAATTGGTCGCTCACCGTCTCGTCCTCACCGAAGCTCGGGCCAATGGCGTTCCGCCAGTGCGCCCATGGCGGGCCGGGCCAGCTCCGTCTCGCGGGCGACCCGGCGCCACAGTATTCGCAGGTACTGCTCGTCGAGGACGGTCCCTGCCGCCACGGCGGCGGCCGCTTCTTCCCGCCCCGCCGGCACCGACTCGGGGCGCCGGCCGAGCAGGTCCTCGAGGTCCTCGAGCTCGCACGCGTCGTAGAAGGCCCCGTAGACGTCGACCCGCGCGAGGTACTTGATGAGACGCGCGATGCCCTTGCCCCGGGCTTGCGCCAGCGGATCGGGCGTGCGGGGCACGATCACCTCGCGCAATTGATCCAGAACGGCGTCGTACATCCAATCGTGCTCCCGCCGGGCCCGGGCCCGAAGCTCTTCGGCCGGCGTCAACTCGAGGCGCGTTGCGGTCGCGAGGGCCTCGAGCCACAGGCGGCGATGCAGCGCCGCATAGATGAAACCGTTTCCGATGTCTCCACCTCCGCCTCCGCCCCCGCCCCCGCCCCCGCCCTTGACGGCCGAATCCACGCCGAGGCCGTCTTCGGTACCACGGTCGGGCCGGTGCCCCATCACCTGGAGCTTCGTCTCGGCCATCACCTGGTAGTAGTGCACCCGGTCCACGTCGATGGCGTTCCCCGAGAGCGCCTCGTACTCGCGTAGGCGAGCCGGGAAGTCGGTGAACGGCTCCTGTGTGGCGCGCAGGGAGAGCCAGGCGATGTCGTCCATCGGATCGCCGAGGTGGGCCAACTCCCAGTCCACGACCGCCACGACCCGCCCACCCGCGTACATGAAGTTGCCCGGACCGGTGTCACCTTGCACGAGCACGGGTGTTCCTTCGTAATGCGGAATGTTGCGGCGGAGCCACCTCAGCGAGAAGACCAGAGCCGGATCCGGGGTGCCGCCGCGTGCCGCGAGCACCTGATCCCACTCGTCCAATTCCGCCCGTACCGCGTCCGGTACCGACGCGACAGGCGGGAAGGCTGGGAGGTCGAGGCTGGCTGCGTCGAGCGCGTGCAGCGCGGCCAGCTTGGTGATGAAGTCGCGAGCGGTCGCTTCCTGCTCGTCGGGATCCCTGATGCGCGAGAACCAGTTCTCACCGGACAATCGCTCGGACAGCATGGCTTGGTGCAGCGGATGGACGCCGAGCACACGCGGCACCGGGACCGGGGTGTCCTGGAGGGCCAGGTAGACCGTGGCCTCCCGGTGCAGGGTCCAGGGATCCTTGGTTCGTGTGGGGTCCGACCGGTCGTAGCGAAGGAAGCAGGCGACGGCCGACCCGTCAGCCGCCTCGAGGTCCACGTACCAGGCCTCCTTACGTGCGCCGCCGGGTTTGCGATCCAGTCCGACGAGCTTCCCACTCCCCACCTCTTCGACCCACGCGACGAGGTCATCGGGGAGGGAGACCGAGTCGCTCACGTGCGCGCCCACCGGCCCGAGCGGTGTCGGCAAGCCCGACGGGTTTGATCGCGAGTCATTCCTCGAGCCTCGCGTCCTAGACGATCCGGGTGTCGTGGTCCGCCCAGTACCGCTCGCGCAACACACCCTTGTACAGCTTCCCCGTGGGCAGGCGGGGGAGCTCGTCGACGAAGTCGACGGTCCGGGGGCACTTGAAGTGCGCCAGGTGCTCGCGGCAGAAGGCGATCAGCGTCCGCTCCAACTGCTCGTCGCCCGTGACGCCCTCGACCGGCTGCACGACGGCCTTCACCTCCTCGCCGAGGTCCTCGTTGGGCACGCCGATCACCGCGGCATCGAGGACCGAGGGATGCGTGACGAGCAGGTTCTCCGTCTCTTGCGGGTAGATGTTGACGCCGCCCGAGATGATCATGTGCGCCTTGCGATCTGTCAGGTAGAGGTAGCCCTCCTTATCGAGGTACCCGACGTCGCCGACCGTGCTCGTCTTGCCGTCGTCCCGTCGGGACGACGCCGTCTTCTCGGGGTCGTTGAAGTATTCGAAGTCCGTCGCACCGCCGAACCACACCGTCCCGGGGGTGCCGACCGGGCAGGGGTGTCCGTCGTCGTCGAGGATCTTGATCTCGCTCAGGACGCCGCGGCCGACGCTTCCCTTGTGCGCCAGCCAGTCGTCCGACGCGATGAAGGTCGCGCCGTTGCCTTCGGTGGCCGCGTAGTACTCGATGAGGATGGGCCCGAACCACTCGATCATCTGCTCCTTGACGGGGACGGGGCATGGCGCCGCCGCGTGGATGATCACTTCGAGCGAGGACACGTCGGCTGCGGCCCGCACCTCGTCGGGGAGCTTGAGCATGCGGGTGAACATCGTGGGCACGACCTGTGAGTGGGTCACGCGGTAGCGCCCGACCAGATCGAGATAGAGCGCCGGCTCGAAGTGCTCCATGACGACAACCGTCGACTTCATGCGCAGGGCGATGGCGCAGCTCACCTGCGGTGCCGTGTGGTACAGCGGCGCCGGCGACAGGTACACCATGCCCTCGCGCAGGCTCCAGAGCGCGGCGATCCCGGCGACGGCGATGCTCCGCTCGGCCGGGTGCAGGTCGTACATCGGCCGCAGGATCCCCTTCGGCCTCCCCGTCGTCCCCGACGAGTACATCATCGGCGCGCCCATCTGCTCGTCGGCGACGTGATCGGTCGCGGCGGTGCCCACAGCCTCGTCCCACGACTCGAAGGGACCGGCGGGATCACCCTCTCCCACCATCACCCAGCGCTCGACCTTCGGGCACAGTGCGGGAAGCTGTTTTGCCACCTCGCCCTTGGTCGCCGACGTCACCACCACACGCGACTGCGAGTCGTTGACGACATAGGCGACTTCCTCGGCCGAGAGGTACGAGTTGACCGGGGTGAAGTAGAGCCCCGTCCGCTCGGCCCCCGCTTCGGCCAGCAGCATGGCCGGGTCGTTCTCCATGAAGATCGCCATATGGTCGCCCTTGCGCAGGCCCGTGTCGCGCAGCAGGTGCGCCACCTGGTTGGCCCCGGCTTCGTAGTCGGCCCACGTCACGACCCGCCCAGAGGGCGCCATGATCAGTGCCGCCTCGTCGGGATGCTCCGCCGCCTGCTCAGCTGCGTACACCGTCGCCACCTTTCGTGCCCCGAAGACAGGAGTAGAGCACGTCGACCAGGCAGGCGCCCATGAGCGGCAGCGCCTGATTCTCCAGGTGGTTTCGCACGAACGCGCAACCGACTCCCTTCGCCGGGTCGGCGAAGCCGATCTGCCCGCCGGCACCCATGTGCCCGAACGCGTCCTCGCTCGGGCCGTGCATCGGGGGCGCCCCTGGCACCAGCGCGGGCGGCTCGAGTGAGTAGCCGACGGCCCAGCGCGTCGGCACCGCCATGACCGCATCGCGGCCGCACACCTGCTCGACCCGGAAGCGTTCGATCGAGGACCGTGACACCAGTTCGTCACCGGCGGCCAGCGCGGCGTACACCCGGGCCAGCGCGGTCGCGGTCGCCGTCGCGCCGAGCGACCCGATCTCGGCCTGGAGCACGGCCGGCGTGTTCATGAAGTCGGCGAAGCGTGGTCGGCCCTGCTCGTCGGCGAAGAGGCTGCCCCGCGCCCCTGCGAGCACGGAGCGCCCCGACTTCGACTCCGGGTCGATGCTGCGCAGGGCACCCTCCCTTCCCGGCTTGACCGGGAACTCCACGACGGTGGCGACCGACGCCAGCGCCGCTGTCGGCGTCCCGATGGAGCATGCGTCCCCCAGGCCCAGCGGCTGGGCCACCGCCTGGTCGAAGAAGGCCCCGAGGCTCGATCCGCTGATGCGCCGCACCAACTCGCCGACCAACCAGCCGAAGGTGACGCCGTGGTAGCCGTGACGCGTCCCCGGCTCCCAGGCCGGCGCGCCCGTCGCCACGCCTGCCGCGATGGTGACGGTGTCGGCCCACCCGGTGCCGTCCCACGAAAGCAGGTCGTCGGAATCCGGGAGGCCGATGGCGCCGGACTGGTGGCTGAGCAGCTGGCGCACGGTCGTGCGCTCCTTGCCGAGGCAACCGAACTCGGGCCAGTACCGCACGACCTCGGCGTCGAGGTCGAGCTCGCCGCGGTCCTCCAGCACGTGCGCGCACAGCGTGGTCAGCCCCTTCGTCGACGACATGATCACGGCTCGGGTGTCGTGGCCCCATGCCCTGCCGTCGACGCCGGGCCCGGCCGAACCCGTCCAGACGTCGACGACACATTCGCCGTCCACATAGGCCGCGAAGGCACCTCCGCCATCACCCAGATCGGCCCGGCGCTCCCGCTCGCCCACCACGACGGTGGCGCCGGCACCCAGCGTCTCGGCGACCGGCTCGAAGCCCGGCGCGACGTATCCCTCGACGACCGTCACAGCGCGCGCAACGCCTTCTCCACGTCGGGCCACCACTCCTTGCGCCACCACGACACATTGATCCGGTCGACCAGGCCGCCGTAGCGCGCGCCCACCTCGCCGGCCAGCTCCGAGGGGCGGCAGACGATGGTCAGCGTGTCGAGCACCTCGTCGTCGACGAGCCGGGCCATGTCGAGCCAGCGTCCCTTCTTCGAGCACTCGTAGAGCTCGGTCTGCAGGTCACCCCAACCGTGCAGCTCGAGCACGGGCCGGTAGGCCGGGGTCGACGCGTAGTAGCCGACGTGGCGGCGCATGGCGTCGCGCGCCTTGTCCCACTGCGCGTCATCCTCCACGACCGAGATGAAGCCCGGGCACGTCACCTCCACTTCTTCCCTCGTGCGTCCCGAGGTGGCCAGGCCGCTCCCGATGGCGGGCAGGATCACCTCGCGCAGGTAGCGCGCCGTGCAGATCCCGTGTGTGATGACGCCATCGGCGACCTCTCCGGCCACCTCGTTCATGCGCGGCCCCACGGCCGCGAGGAAGACCCTGGGCGGACCGAAGGCGTGGGGAGCCGGTGCGAACACCGGCGTCATCAGGGTGTGCGTGTAGAACTCGCCTTCGAAAGAGAACGGCGACGTGGCCACTCCGCCGCCATCGTTCCAGGCGTCCCAGATCGACCGCAAAGCGAGCACGTACTCGCGCATCCGCGCCGCCGGACGGGACCACGTCATGCTGAAACGCTTCTCAATGTGCCGTCGCACCTGCGACCCCAACCCCAGTACCACGCGACCGCCTGAGTACTCCTGCAGCTGGTTGGTCGTGTAGGCCAGGGACATCGGGTTGCGGGCGAATGCGATCGCCACGCCCGTGCCGAGCGACACTGACGACGAGTGCTCGGCGGCCAGCGTCAAGGACAAGAAGGGGTCGTTGGTCGTCTCAGCTGCCCAGAGACAGTCGAGGCCTGCCGCCTCGGCCTTCGTCACCCGGCTCGACACCTTCGAGAGCTCGGCGCCCAGACCGCTGTCGACCTTCACGTCCCGCCAGTCCTCGCCACCGCTGGTGCGTTCGCCGCTGCGCTCGCTGCCGCATTCGCCGCGACCTTCGTACGCCGCCGGAGCGGCGCGGGGGTCGGGGCCGGCCCTTTGACTGCGGGCGTGTCCTCCGAGAGCGTCAGGGGGATGCCGACCTGGACGAAGCGTCCGGCCGCCGGGTGCTGATAATGGCGCAACAGACCGCGCGCCATGACGTGGCGGTCGTCGGGCACGGCCGACGGATGCACGCTCGGCGCGGCCGGCACGCCCGCGTCACGCAGGCGCGCCAACGCCTCTGACGATGTCAACCCGCCGATGGCCCCGGCGACCGCCGACTCGCTCAACGGAACTCCGCCCGAGCCCGACACCCGCGCGAGGCCCGCCCTGTGCGCATCGGTCACACAGCAGACCGCCACCCATCCGTCGACGGCTCGATAGACATGGCGTTCCGCCGATGGACCGCGGCCGTCCCCGCCGA
Organism: uncultured Acidimicrobiaceae bacterium; assembly: GCA_963725895.1. Taxonomy (GTDB): domain Bacteria; phylum Actinomycetota; class Acidimicrobiia; order Acidimicrobiales; family RAAP-2; genus Bog-473. The sequence goes on from CAVSAJ010000002.1 coordinate 265,326, forward strand.
CCAGGTTGGCCACCTCTCCCCGGAGGCCCAGCACCGCAACGTCCTCGGACTGGTACAGCGTTGCCGTCATGGCCAGCGAGGCGTCAACCGTCGTGACCTGAGTGCCACGGGCCCGGCCCAACAGCGCACACACGATGCCCGCCGCCAACAGCAGCCCCGTCCCGTAGTCGTTCACGACGACGTTCCCCGGTGCGGGCCGTTCGCCGCCGCCCTGCGTCATCTCCATCCCGGTCGCCGCCTGCACGACATAGTCGAACGTCGGCCGTGTCGCCATGGGACCTGCCACGCCGAACCCCTTCGCTCGGGCGTACACCAGAGCCGGGTTGGCCTTCCGCAGCACCGCCTCGTCGAGCCCGAGCCGCTCCCATGCGCCTGCCATGGCGTTCTCCACGACGACGTCGGACGCGGCCACGAGGTCGAGCAACCGCGCCCGGTCCTCCGGCGTCTTGAGATCGAGGACGAGCCCCCGCTTCGACCGGTTCCCGTCGACGTAGATGTTCGGCAACACCGGCATCATCTGGAACCCGCCCTCGCCGCCCGGTGGCTCCACCTTCACGACGTCGGCGCCGAGCTCGGCCAACAGGCGCGACGCCAGCGGACCGGCCCAGAAAGTCGAAAGGTCCACGATGCGGTGTCCACCGAGCGCGCCGTGCTCCCCGCCGTGCCGGCGGCCGGGCCTACGCGCGCCGGAATCCGCGTCGATGCCGATACGCACCGGCGGGCCCACCAGCGGGATCGCGCCCAGCGCCGGGTCGTCGGACGCGACGAAGAGCCCGTTCGCCCGCGACTGGTCGTGGCCGACCCACTCGGCCAGGGTGTTGCACTTGGCCACCGCGGCGGGCGTGTCGCGCAGCGCCTCCTCCCACTCGTCTGCTGTCTTGCTCGCGAAGCGCTCCGTGAACTCGGCCAGCTTGGCGCGGTTCCAGTCTCTGTCCGAAAGCCGTGACAGTCCCTCCGGAGTGGCGTAGTCGAGACCCCCGTCGTCGACCCCCACCAGGCGGCAGAGCTCGCGCCAACGCTCGGTGCCGCTGAGGTTCACCATGACGCCGCGTCCGTCGGCGGTGTCGTAGATCCGCAGGATCACCGAGTTCCTCTGGCGCACGATCCGGGGCGGCCGACCCTCGCGGTGGAAGATGGGCGCGGCGTTGAGGAACAGCAGCCCGTCGAGCAGCGAGGTCTCCACGTGTTGTCCGTATCCTGTCGACTCGCGCTTGACGAGTGCCGCCGCGGTACCGAGGACCGCCAAGAGCGCCGCCGCGACACTTGCGGCGGGGAACGGGAGCCAGATCGGTTCGTCCCCGGTGAAGAGTCCCTGCTGTGCGCCGCCGCGGGCGTGGACCAGCGGCTCCCATCCGGGTTCGTCGCTGGCGGGCCCGCCGCTGCCCCACGCGGAGATCGAGCACGTCACCAGGCGAGGCCGCGTTGCCCGCAGTCGCGCGTAGGCCGAGGTCCAGACCCTCGAGTGCGCCAGGTCGCAGGTTCTCCACCACGAGGTCGGCCCCGTCGATCAGCCGCAAGGCCTCGTCTCTTCCACCGCGACCTGAGAGGTCCAATTCGACGGACCGCTTGCCCCGGTTCCACGCTGCGAACCGCGCCGCGTCGGCACGCAGGGGATCGCCCCCGGGCCGCTCCACCTTCACCACCTCGGCGCCCAGGTCGGCGAAGATCGTGGCGGCCAGTGGCGCCGCGACGTACTGGCCGATCTCGACGACGCGCAGGCCTTGGAGGACCCGGTCAGCGCGCATCGGGCCCACCCACCGAAGACCCCTCTCGGGCGTCGCCAAGATCGCCCGGCATGAGGTCTCCTTCCTGATCGCGGGGCAGTCCGAGGACGCGCTCGGCGATGACGTTGCGCACGATCTCGCTGGTGCCGCCGCCGATTGAGGCCGAAAGCGAGCTGAGCAGCTGGTTCGACCAGCGCCCGCCCCCCGGGTCGTCGGCGGTCCAGGCGGTGGCGTCCATCCCGACAACCTCCACGGCGACCTGTGCCGACTCCTGCACGAGTTGGGCCATGGCGAGCTTCAGCACCGAGGCCGCGGCGGCGTCGCCCCCGCCTGACTTCACCTTGGCCTGCAGGTAGGACGTGAGGTGGCGCAACAGCATCTGGCGGATGCGCAGCTGGACCAGGCGGTCACGCAGAACGGGCCGGTCCGACAGGTTGCGGCGCTCGGCCTCGGCCGCGAGCGACGAAAAGCCCCCCTTGCCGCCGCCACCCGAGCCCATGCCGCTGAGCGCCTGCCGTTCGAAGGCGAGGGTGGTGCGCGCGACGCGCCAGCCTCCGTGGAGCTCGCCGAGGACGTTGGCCATGGGCACCCGCACTCCGTCGAGGAACACCTCGTTGAAGTGCGCTTCGCCGGTGAGCTGACGCAGCGGCCGCACCGTGATCCCGGGGGCGTGCATGTCGACGATGAGCATCGTGATGCCCTCGCGCTTGGGGCGCGCGGGATCGGTGCGGACGAGGCAGGCGGCGAAGTCGCTTTGTTGGGCGCCCGATGTCCACACCTTCTGCCCGTCGAGCACGAACTCGTCGCCGTCGGATCGTGCGCTGGTCTGCACACTGGACAGGTCGGAACCGGCCCCGGGCTCGCTGAACAGCTCGCACCAGACGTGTTCACCGCGCAGCAGGGGCGGGATGAGGGCGCGCTTCTGCTCTTCGCTGGCGTGCACGAGGAGCGTGGGGCCACACATGCCGAGGCCGATCTCGAGTGAACGCGGCGGGACCGCGAATGCCCTGGCCTCCTGGTCGTAGATTCGCTGGTAGCGCGCGGGGAGGCCTCGCCCGCCGTAGTCGACCGGCCAGGTGATCCCGGCCAGTCCCGCCTCGGCGAGGCTGCGCTGGTAGGCGACGGCGCGCTCGAGGCCCGAGCCGCCTGCGAACGGTCCCGCGCCGTCGGCACGCGCGCCGACGCCCTTGGGGGGCAGTGTGGCCTCCAAGAAGGCCACCACCTCTCGGCGGAAGGCCGCTTCGTCGGGGCGGGTGGCCTTCTGATCGCTCACGCCGGAACCACCGCCGGGCGTGGCACCCCGACCGAGAGCAAGCCACCGAGCACCATGTCCTTCATCACGCTCGCCAGTTGCTCTTGGTCCATGTCGGTCAAGGTGGTGATGGAGCGGAGCATGCCATCGACCATCGTCACCGCGGCCCGCGCCTCCTGGTCGCTGAGGTCCGGTCGGACCTCGCTCAACAGGTGGACCCACTCCGCCATGCGCACCCGCTCAATACGGGCGACCCGCCGCCGGGCGTCGTCGTCGAGCGAGCGGTACTCCTTGGTGAAGACGTCGCGCAGGTTTCCGTTGCGAAGCTGCAGCGTCACTGCGGCGTCGATCAGGCCTTCGAGGGTGACCTGCGGCGGCGTGTCCTCGTTGAGGACGTGGTCCACCGTTCCCCTCCACAGAATGGCCGCCTCCTCAATGAGCACCGAGAGCAGCTCGCCCTTCGAGGTGAAGTAGCGGTAGATGGCCGGTCCGCTGACCCCGGCGGCGGCGCCGATGTCGCTGAGGCTGGTCTCGCGGAAGCCTCGCTCCCGGAACAACTCGGCGGCGGCCGTCATGATCGCCTCGCGGGTCCGCTCACCCTTGGTCTGCCGCGCCGAGCCGTCGGAGGTCATGCGGTCTCGGATGTTAGCCACGCCTCACAAATCCGGCCTCGACCACGTTGACGAAGCCCGTCCACCATGCTTGAATGTTAATGAGTATTAACAAAGCTCGCAAGGGCACAGAGGGCGCAGAGAGAGGGAGGCCATGGAGTTCGGCTTGTTCATGGAGCTGTCGGTGCCACGGCCGTGGACGCCCGACTCCGAGCGCCAGGTGTACGAGAACGCGCTCGAGCAGGTCCGCCTGGCCGACGAACTGGGCTTCGATTACGTCTGGGCCGTCGAGCACCACTTTTTGGAGGAGTACTCGCACTGTTCGGGCCCTGACATCTTTCTGTCCGCCGCGGCCACGATGACCAAGCGCATCCGGGTCGGACACGGCGTCGTGGCCTGTGTGCCCCAATACCAGAGCCCGATCAGGGTGGCCGAGCGCGCGGCGGTGCTCGACATCATCTCGGGTGGCCGCCTGGAGTTGGGGACCGGTCGGTCGGCGACGTGGCCCGAGCTCAGTGGCTTCGCGGCCAACCCCGACGAGACCAAGAAGACATGGGACGAGTTCGTCCGGGTCATTCCGAAGATGTGGACCCAGGAGCGCTTTGCTTGGAACGGTCGCATGTTCTCCATGCCCGAGCGCGCCGTGCTGCCCAAACCGATCCAGAAGCCGCACCCGCCGATGTGGGTGGCGGTGACCTCACCGGGCACCGAGATCGATGCGGCGGACCGGGGCCTCGGGTGTCTCGGGCTCTCCCCGGGCGGCTTCGAGGACTCGGAGAAGAAGGTCGCGAACTACCGCCGGCGCATCGCCTCGTGCGACCCCGTTGGCTCCTTCGTCAACGACAAGGTCCTGACCGTCAACTTCTTGTCGTGTTGCGAGGATGGTGATCGGGGCAGGCGGAATGGACTGAAGATCGCCTCCATGTTCTCCTATATGGCGGCGCAACTTCTCTCGGCGAAAGAAGTCTTGCCGACGCACTCGTACCCCTCTGAGGGACTGCTGCCCGCGCTGCGGCGCGAGTCGGGCAGTCCAGGGGACGCGGCCAGGTCCTTCAAGGGCGTGACGATGGGGACACCCGACGACGTCGCGGACGCGATCACGGCGTGGGAGAACGTCGGGTTCGACGGGATCAACTTCATCCACCAGTTCATGGAGGTCGTGCCCCAGCAGTACGTGCTCGATTCCATGCGCCTCTTCGCCGAGGAGGTCATGCCGCGGTTCAAGACGGGATCGCCGAAGGGGACGAGCTCGTCGCGACCGGTGGCAACGGCGGGGGTGGCCTGATGCCGCTGGCTGGGTCTCTCGACATCCGCCCCCTGGTGGAGGGTGCACCCGAGGTCGTGCTGGAGGACCGCGAATTGAAGGTCGACGACGTCGACATCCTCCAGGTCCTCTACGAGGTGCGGGTGGACGACCGCGAGTCGCTGGTTCCGCCGGCGCTCAACCCGACGATCCCACCCGTCATCAGCTTCCTCGTCTACCGGGCCAAGGAGAGCTCCTTCGGGCCCTTCGCGCTGGCGCAGCTTCGCCTGACCGCACGCTCGGGTGTGCGCCCGCGCGCCTATCTGATCTCGGCTCGCTGCGACAATGTCGCCCTCTCGGAGGCCTTGGCCGGCTCGTGGGGGTTCCGCGTCTCCCCCGGCGTGATCAGCCTGCGCCGCTTCCACGACCGGGTGGACTGCAGCGTGCGCGACGCTCGAGGCGAGGGGGGCTCGTCCCGTCGCGGGCCCGGGCCCGAGATCCTCTCGGTGTCCTTGGTCGACCCGGTGCCGGTGACCGGACACGACGTGCAGTACCCGCCGGGGATGCACCTGGCCCGGGTGCGCCGTGACGGTGTCCTGGTGCCCCGCATCGTGCAGGTCGACTCCGAGTACGAGTTCCGGCGGGCCGACCGCGGCCGGCCCGAGCTCGGCTCTTTCGATTCCGCCGCGTGGGGCGACGAGCGCCTCGTCCCGAACCTGGCCGTTTCCGCCAGCTTTGCCGCGTGCGACATGACCATCGCCAATGTGCGTTACATCTGCAATCCGGACATCCCTGCAGCCGAGGGGACGGAGAAGGTCTCGGCGAGGTGAGGCTGCGTCGGCCGGGCGCTCGGGCTCTGCCGCCGGTTGTTTCGTATCCTTCGCCCCGGTGACGATCGACCCCGACATCGCCGACGAGGGACTCCACCCGGCCGGTGACGACCCCGACTGGCAGGAGAGCGCGTATCTGGCCTGGCGCGACCCCGCGGCCGGATTGGGCGGCAACCACCGCATCGGCAACGAGTTGACCCGTGGCACGGCCAACCTGTGGTGCGGTGTGTACGCCGACGCGGGAACACGCTTCCGCTGCAACGGCGAGGGACTCGAGCTGGCCCGGCTGGCCGAGCTTGGACTGTGCGCCGGGCCCCAGCGCCTCTTCCACGACGGCGAGCGATTGCGCCTCGTGCTCGAGGGCGAGGGCTGTCGCGCCGATCTCGAGATCACCGACGTCGGTCCGCGCGCCTTCGCCAACGCGCAGACCTTCACGGGAACCTCAGGGAGTGCCGGGACCATCTTCTCCAGCAACTTCCATGTCTTCTGCCGGGTACGGGGGACTGTGGAGCTCGACGGCGCGTCGGCGGCAGTCGACGCGCCTGGCTGGCGCGACCACTCCTGGGGTGCTCGCCGCTGGGACAGCTTCGTCTCGAGCCGGAGCTTCGGGGGCGAGCACGGCCATGGCGAGGATGCGCTGCAGTTCCGCTTCGCGTCCATGGTGGGAACCAACGGCAGCTTCTTCCGCATCGGCGCGCTCACCCGCGCTACCGAACGCGTCCCGGTGGCGAGTGCCGAGATGCGGGTGCACGTCGACGATGATTCGGTGCGCTGCCCAGGCGCCGAGGTCCTCTACCGGCTCGAGGACGGCCGCATCACGACGGTGCGCATCGAAACCATCGGCGGGATGATCGGTGCGACGGCGCAACGCTACGGCTGGGAGTCGGTCGGCGACGTCACCGTCGACGGGGTCCCCGGGGGCTGGGGGTTCCTGGAGACCAACCTCAACGCGCGCAACGGTCAAGATCCCCCGGCCTATGTCTTGTCCGACGCGTTGACCAACGGCGTCGTCCGGGGAAGCGGACACGCGACGTCGTCGTCGTGAGACAACCGGGCGAGGACCGCGCGGCCTACTACCGCCAGCTGCGGGCCACCGTCGCCAGGACGTTCCTCCCCGAGCTCACGAGCGCGACGGCCATCGATGCGGCCGCCCTGGTCGACCGGATCCTGGCCGAGTTCGTCGTCGAGGAAGAGTGGGGCGACGCCCTGAGTCAGGAGTTCGGTGTCGAGTTCGCCGCGCTGCTCGGCACCGCGTCGGCCGACGCAGCGCCGCTCACGGCTGCAGGCTTTCACGAACTGCGGAGACATGCCGCCGAGCTCGTGTCCGCCGAGGCGACGAACGACGGTGTCTCCGAGCAGGCGCGCTGCCGCCAACTCGTCGACGTCGAGCGCCGGTTCCTCGAGCGCGTCGAGGAGCTGCGGCGCGGCGTGCTCGCCGAACGCCTCGACACCGACGACGGATCGACGGCGGCGGACTGCTCCATGAGTCGGCGACAGCTGACCACGTATCTGCGGTCCCGGCTGCCGCAGTCGCCCCGGCTGACGGTGACCGCGATGGAGCTCGTCCCCGGTGGGCGCTCGAAGGAGACCATGCTGGTGACCGTGACTGGGACGGACGAGCTCCCGCCAGACATCATCGTCCGGAAGGACCGCCCTGTCGGCGTCCTGGAGACGCGCGCGGCCGACGAATTCGCCGTCCTGCGGGCTGTGCATGTCCACGGCGGGCCGGTGCCCGAGCCGTTCTTTGCCGACGACGTTCCGAGCGGCGTCACGGAGGGACACCGCGCGACGGACAACGGCGCCGAGGATGGAACTGCCACGCTGCTCGTGATGGCCAGGGTGTCCGGGACGAAGGCCGGCGAGTACTTCCCCGATCTGGCCGCGCCGGCCGAGCACCAGAGCGAGATCGGCCGGCAATTGGCCGAAGCGCTGGCGCAAATTCATTCGGTCCCGCTCGAGGACCTGGCGACCACCGGTCTCGACCTCACGGCGACGGTCACCGAGGTCTCCCTCCGCGCTGCGGTCGAAGGAATGGCTGCCCGAATTGCGTCGCTGAGCGGTCCGCCGATCGTTGCCGTCCCGCTGGCGCGGCAGTGGTTGCTCGAACACGTGCGCGACGTCGTGCCGGCGGGGCGGCTCTGTCTTCTCCAAGGCGACGTCGGCTTGCACAACCTGCTCGTCGACGAAGGGCGCGTGACCGCGCTGGTCGACTGGGAGGCCGCGACGATCGGGCCGCCGGCGCGAGAACTCGCCGCGGCGTGGCCGGCCGCGACCGCACTGCTGCCGTGGAACGAGTTCGTCGATGGTTACCTCGCCGCCGGTGGGCCAGCGGAGGCGACGGAGCCGGACGCAGTCGCCTTCTACCGTGTCTTCTTCGCGCTCGGCGCGTGTATGTCGTCGCGCACGGGCGGCGATCTGTTTCGCAGCGGTGCCAAGCGCGACCTGTTGACTGCGCACTCCGGACTCGACGCCCACTTCCGGGCCCAACGCAACCTGGCCCGTGCACTCGAGGAGGTGCTCGGCCGAGAGTGACCGCTGGAGGCCACGAAGGACCTCTTCGCCCGCGCCGATCGGCGCCCATCCGGCGAGCCGCTGCCCCTTCTCGGCCGCCGATTGGCCTGCCCCGGAGGGAAAATTCCCTGAAAGGCCGGGGTGACGTTTTATTGCGGAAATGTTGCGATACCTTGCCAGTGGGATGACGTCAATCCCACGCTCACCCCGGGGCGTCATACGGGGTGGGCGACATCGGGGGGAGCTGAGTAGGGGACATTGTCGGCTCCCCCAGATCGGCGTACGGAGCGGCCACTCCTCGGGGGGAGAGCCGCTCCTGCGCCGCGTCCACGAACCGGTCGTTACGCAAAACAGGGACCTCTTTGCTGCGGCCACGCCGGCTGCGCGCAAGCGTCCACCGAGCACCCTGCCAGCCATTTCGCGAAATGTTGCGGTATGTTGACGACGGGAATGGGCAAACGGTACACTCTTTTTGACCACGGAATCCGGGGGGCTTGTTGCGGTCGGATCGAGCACGTTTGCCACCCCTGATCCCCAAGGAGGAAACAGTGCTCACTACAGGTGCGATGAGGCGGTCCGGCAAGAAGCGGGTGGGAAGGGTCGCGCTGTCCGGTGTGCTCACCGCCGGCGTCGTCACGGCCGCGATTGTGTCGAGCACCGTCGGCATCGCCGGCGCAAGCAGCGCCGACAGCGGATCCGGCAAGGCGACCGGGTCGCCCGTCACGATCGGTCTCATCGCGGACGCCGGTGGCGCGGGAGGCATCGGCACCGGCCCGCTCGTCGAGCAGGGCGCCAAGGCCGCCACCGAGTACGTGGACGCCGACCTCGGTGGTCTCGAGGGCCACAAGGTCAACCTCTACATCTGCGAGAACCAGAACACGCCCGCGGGCGGCCAGACGTGCGCCAACGACATGGTGCAGCACGGGGTCGTCGCCGTCGTCGAGCCGTTCACCGGACAGGGTCAGACCGAGGTCCCGACGATCACCGGTGCGGGGATCCCCTACATCACGATCTCGGGCGCGTCGACTGCTGAGCTGACGTCGGCCGGCGCCTTCGACGTCGAGGGCGGATTTCCCGCCTATCTCGGCGCCATGGCGCTCAGCGCCAAGCAGCACGGCTTCAAGAAGGTCGCCTTCTTGGTGGACAACGTGCCCGCGGCAATTCAGGGCGCCCAAGAGCTCGGTGGCATCGTCTACAAGGCGGCCGGCGTCGGCTACACCGTCATCCCGGTGAACACCGGCACGGCGGACCTCACGCCGCAGATGCAATCGGCCGTCTCCGGCGGCGCGCAAGCCATCGGCATGGTCGGCGACGTGACGCTGTGCACCTCGTTCTTGCAGGCATACAACACACTCGGCCTGAAGCTGCCCAAGTACGTCCTGTCGACCTGCCAGGACCCGAGCATCCTCGACTCCGCCACCCTCGACAAGGCCCTCGCTGGCTCGTACATCACCACGGCGACCGCGTCGTCCAAGGCCGACGACGCCGAGTACGCCGCGATCATCAAGAAGTTCGACCCGAAGGCCAGCCCCAACCCCAACGTCAGCAGCAACCAGGCCGACGGCGTGACGCCCGTGCTCACGCTGGCGGCGATCATGAAGGGCTCGACCCAGCCCGTCACCGCGGCAGGCATCAAGGAGCAGATCCAGACGGCGTCGAACATCACGATCCCGCTGTCGGGCGGCCTCAAGTTCACGTGCAACGGCAAGGCCATCCCCTTGCTCAAGGACGTGTGCTCGTCGGCCGCCGCCATCGGCGTGATCCAGGCCGGGAAGACGGGCAAGATCACCCACATCACGGTGTACAACCCGACGCCGCTGTTCTAGCGCGGACCGATGTGGTCCTCAGTGTGGAGGTCCGACACGGTGAAGACTCAGGCTCGCACGATGCTGCGCTTCTAGGAAGAACAAGCGCCATGCGCGACAATCGCCTCCGTGACGGACGTCGAAGAGTCTGGGTGGAGCAGACGACGCAGCCTGCTCGAGGCAAAATACGAGCAGATCGCCTGGGGCCTCTTTGCCAAGGGAGGATTCAGAGAGGTCACCGTTGACGAGATTGCCGAGGTCGCCGGTGTGTCGGCTCGGACTTTGTTCCGCTACTTCCCGTCGAAGGATGACTTTCTCCTCGGTTTCCCCCGGCGGGGGCTCCGGGAGTTGGTGGTGCTCATCGGCAAACTCGAGCCGAGCGCCGATCCCCTCAGGAGCGTCTGGGAACTCGTTCGCGAACATTCGCTCCAGAGCACTCCGGACGTCCGGCTGCTCAGGCTCTGGCGTCGCGCCGCCGAGGAGGCTCCGGAGATCCACGCACGCGTGCGCGGTGAACGGGCTCACGAGCTCACTCAGGCGATCACCGACTACTGCGCCAAGTCCATGGGAACCGTCGGCTCGGACGATCCAACCCCGCGTCTCCTCGCTGGCATGGTCGTCGGGGTGGAAATGGCGGTCATCGAACTCTGGGGCCGATCGCACTTCAATCTCGCCGAAATCCTTGAGGCGGCAGAGGCCACGGTTCCTGATCTGACCCGCAAGAGGCGCGTGAGATCCCGGTAGGCGGAGGACCCACCACAGAGCGCACTTGCCAGCGCGCAACTCGCCGCTTAGATTGTCAGATGATGACGATTCTTCCTTCAGGGAGGGATCCGGATCCGGGGGCTGCGGCATGCTGCGCGACGACGTTCAGCTGATTTCGGTCGACGACCATGTGATCGAGCACGAGAGGGTGTGGCTCGACCGCCTCCCCGCCGAGTACCTCGAGGCCGGACCCCACATCGTCGAGATGGATGGCGGCACGCAGGTCTGGAAGTTCGAGGACAGGATCATCCCCACGATCGGGCTGAATGCCGTGGCCGGCAAGGACCCCAAGGACTTCGGTGTCGACCCCGTCAGCTTCGACGAGATGCTCCCCGGCTGCTACGACGTCAGCGCCCGTCTGGCCGACATGGACACCGACGGGGTCCATGCCCAGATGTGCTTCCCCTCCTTTCCCGGTTTCGCCGGGGGCACGCTGTTCGCAGCCGAGGACAAGGACCTGGCGACCGCATGCGTGGTGGCCTGGAACGACTTCATTCTCGACGAGTGGAGTGCGGCCGCGCCCGACCGGTTTATCCCGATGGTCATGGTCCCGTTCTGGGACGTGGCGGCTTCGGTCGCCGAAGTGGAGCGCACCGCCACCAAGGGCGCCAAGGCGATCACCTTCGTTGAGGCGCCCCACCGACTGGATCTTCCCTCGTATCCACAGCGACCACTGGGATCCGTTCCTGGCTGCCGCCCAGGCGGCCGACATGCCACTGTGCTTGCATTTCGGTACCGGTGGTGCGCCCGTCACCGCGCCCGACGCCAACTTCGCCGTCGCGATCGCGCTTTTCGGGATGAACTCGCAATTCACCACCGTCGACCTGCTGCTGTCCCCGGTCTTTCACAAGTTCCCCCGTCTGCGCGTCGCGCTGTCGGAGGGCGGCATCGGCTGGATGCCCTACGTCCTCGAGCGGGTCGACTACACGTGGGAGCGGCACCGCTGGTACACCGGCGTCAATCCCGACGTGCGACCCTCTGACCTTTTCCGCGATCACATCTTCGGCTGCTTCATCGCTGACAACGCCGGGATCGAGGAGCGACACATGATCGGCGTCGACAACATCATGTTCGAGGGGGACTACCCCCACAGCGACAGCAACTTCCCGGCGTCGCGCAAGAAGCTGGCCGATGTTCTCTTCGAGGTTCCCGATGACGACGCCTCCAAGATCGCGGAGGACAATGCCCGGCGCGTCTTCAACTTCCGGCGTTCGAGGGGGTGAGGCGGTGAGCAATCCCTTCGAAGGCATCCGGGTGCTCGAGGTGGCTTCGTGGACGTTCGTCCCCGCCGCTGGAGCGGCCATGGCCGATCTCGGGGCTGACGTCATCAAGGTGGAGCCACCAAACGGCGACCCCCAGCGGGGTCTGATGAACCTGCTCGGGAGCGCCGAGAGGCCTGGACCGAACCCCTTTGTGGAGATCCCGAACCGGGGGAAGCGCGGCATCACCCTCGACCTCGCCTCGGTTGCCGGCCGCGATCTCCTGCTCGAGCTCGCGACAACAGCGGACGTCTTCCTCACCAGCTACCTCCCTGCGACGCGCGAGAAGTTGGGGATCGAGCTGGCGGATCTCCGCGCCGCCAACCCGCAGATCATTTACGTGTGCGGTCACGGGTGGGGTGCGCGGGGACCGATGAGGGACACCGGAGGATTCGACCTGGCGGCGGGATGGGCATCGGCGTCCATGGCCTACAAGATGACCCGGCCCGGCCAGGAGCCGATGTTCCAGCCGGCAGCCTTTTTCGATCTGCAGGGTGCGAACACCATCGCGGGAGCCATTGGCACCGCGCTGTTCCAGCGAGAGCGTTCTGGCCAACCGACCGAGGTCGACGTCTCCCTCCTCGGTGTCGGCATGTGGACCTTGAGTCCGGACATCATGGCCGGGCCCTTTCTAGGGTCGCTCCCTGCGCCGGACCGAAAGAGCGTCCCCAACCCGCTCACGAATTCGTATCCGACAGCGGATGATCGATGGCTCTACCTCGTCTGCTTGCAGGCTGACCGGTTCTGGCACGAGTTGTGCGACGTGATCGGCCGGTCAGACCTGGCGACAGACGAGCGCTTCAGCGATATGGCGGTACGGGCGCAGAACGCAACGGCCTGTGTGGCCGAGCTCGAAGGGACCTTCCTGAGCGGATCCCTCGAGCACTGGCAAAAGCAGCTGGCTGGCTTCAGCGGCGTGTGGGCCCCTGCGCTCTCTCCGGCCGAGGTGCACGAGCACGCACAGGTCGGCGCGAACGGGTATCTGCCCGAGGTGGTGTCCCATGAAGGCACCACGTTTCGCCTTCCCGCGCCTCCCATGCAGTTCGGCGGCGAGCCACCTGTGCCCAAGGGTCCTGCACCCGAGTTCGGACAGCACACAGAGGAAATCCTCCTCGAGCTGGGGCACGATTGGGACGCCATCAGCGAGTTCCGCCAGTGCGGCGCGCTCGGGTGAGGGAGGCTCGCGCTCGGGTGAGGGAGGCTGGTTTGACGACGAGGGTGGGACCGAGAACGGAGGCGAGGAAATGAGCTGGAATTACGAGCTGTTCATTGACGGTGGATGGACTTCTGAGGGGGCGGAGGGATCGATCGACGTCATTGATCCTGCGACCGAGGAGATCATCGGGTCCGTCCCCGAGGCGACAACGAAAACCGCCGTGCGCGCCATTGAGGCAGCCCGTCGAGCCTTCGACGAAGGCCCGTGGCCCTATATGAGACCGTCGGAGCGAGCGGCCACGTTGATTGCCATGGCCGAGATCCTCGAGTCGCGGTCCTCCGACCTGCGGGAACTGATCGTCGCGGAGACGGGCTCGACCGGGTTCCTGACCGATGCCGTCCAAGGGGCTGGCTCGATCGGGATGCTGCGTTCGAACGCCGCCATCGCCGAGCACTCGTTTCCCTGGGTCGAGAACGACCCGCCCACGGGCGGGCCGACCGGCATGAGCGGCAGCGCCCTCGTTCGCGAGCCGATCGGCGTGGTGGCCGCCATTACACCGTTCAACTTCCCCTTCATGCTCAACGTCGTCAAGGTCGCTCCGGCACTGGCGGCCGGCTGCACGGTCGTCCTGAAGCCACACCCTTGGACGCCGCTCGACGCCCTGATGATCGCCGAGGTCGCGACCGAGGCCGGGATCCCTCCCGGCGTGCTCAACGTCATCACCGGCCATGGTGAGGTTGGTGACGAGTTGACGTCGAACCCGATGGTCGACATGGTCACGTTCACCGGATCGACGGCGACCGGGAGGCGGATCATGGCGTCCGCATCCGCGACCGTGAAGCGGGTCCAGCTGGAGCTCGGCGGCAAGAGCGCCACGGTCGTCCTGGGTGACGTGGGCGAGGACTATGCCCGCACGATCGGTTTCGGGCAGGTCCTGATGCACTGCGGGCAAGGATGCGTGCTGCACACGCGGGTGTTGCTGCCCGAGCGTCTCCTCGACGCGTACAAGGACGGATTGGGTGCCATGCAGCCGCTCATTACCATCGGCGACCCCCGAGAAGAGAGCACTGTCCTCGGACCTCTCATCCGCGAGCAGCAACGCCAGCGTGTCGAGGGTTACGTGGCATCGGGACTCGAGCAGGGCGCCGAGTTGCTCTGCGGAGGCAAGCGACCAGAGGGAATGGAGAAGGGCTTCTACTACGAGCCGACGGTCTTCGTGAGTTCCAACGACCTCAAGATCGCCCAGGAGGAGATCTTCGGACCCGTACTCACGGTCGTGCCCTACTCCGGCGACGACGATGACGCGGTCCGCCTGGCCAACGACAGCATTTACGGCCTGGGCGGCGGCGTCGTCTCGACGTCGGATTCACGGGCCTTCAACGTCGCTCGCCGGATCCGGGCCGGCCTCGTGACGACGCAGCGGGTCGGATCCGAACCGCTTCCCGACGCCGGTCCCGGCGGCGGGCAGGGACCCGGGTGGGGGACCGACGCCAAGGGGATCGGTCAGAGCGGTGCGTTCGGTGGCTACAAGCAGTCGGGGCTGGGGCGCGAGTGGGGTCGCCACGGACTCGAGGACTTCACCGAGATCAAGAATTTGGTCTGGGGCTGACGACAGAGGTGGGAGCACTCACGGGAAAGGTGGCAGTCGTCACCGGTGCCTCGAGTGGCTCGGGCCTCGGCGTCGCGCAGCGCTTCGGAGAAGAGGGCGCCGCCGTGGTCATGCTGGCTCGGGGCGGCGAACGACTCGAGAAGATGGCACCGACGGTCGGCGCGAGTGCAGTCCCCATCGCGACCGATGTCGGTGATCCGCACAGCGTCGGCCGGGCTTTCGGCGAGATCGGCGACCGCTTCGGCCGGGTCGACATTCTGGTGAACAACGCTGCGGTCTACCGGCCCTGCCGTGTGGAGCTCCTGAGCGATGTCGATATCCGCCAGCAGATCGCCACCAACTTCGCCGGGCCCGTGCACACGTGCCGCGCCGCCATCCCCCTGCTCCGTGCCGCCGGCGGGGGCGACATCGTGAACACGTCCAGCGAGTCGACACTGCATCCCTTCCCCATGCTCTCGATGTATGTGGCCACCAAGGCTGCGCTCGAAGCGTTCGCGCTCGTCCTGGCCCAAGAAGTGCGCGACGACGACATCCGGGTGACGACGGTGATCCAGGGCGGGACCAACGGAGCAGGCGGCGGATCGACCGACTGGGAGTGGGATCCCGAGCACGCTGCAGCGGCGATCGACCTGTGGACCAGAACCGGTCTCATCGCGCAGGCCTATGGCCGTAACGGGGGCCAGGAGGTGGCGGCCGTCGGTGACGTCCACCTCTTCATCGTCACCCGGCCCCGGACCCAGAAGATGGACACGGTCTACTGCCGCAGCTTCTGATGAACGACGTCGTGGGCAAGAGACGACTCGAGGAGGGCACATGGCTGGACGTGTAGAGGGCAAGGTGGCATTCATCACCGGGGCGGCGCGGGGTCAGGGCCGTGCCCACGCCATCCGGTTGGCACAAGAGGGGGCGGACGTCGTCGCCGTCGACATCTGCCGCCAGATCGAATCGAACAACTATCCCCTCTCGACATCCGAGGATCTCGCCGAGACCGAAAGAGCGGTCAAGGAGCTGGGCCGGCGCATCGTGGCCCGCCAGGCCGACGTGCGTGAGCGCTCCGAACTGCGCGACGCGCTCGCGGCGGGCATCACCGATCTGGGACGGCTCGACATCGTGATCGCCAATGCCGGAATCCTGCCCATGGCCCTGGGCGATCCGGAGGCGTCCGACTTCGTCGACGCCACGGACGTCGACCTGCTGGGCGTGATGAACACGGTGGCCGTCGCTCTGCCACACATTGCCGACGGGGGCTCCATCATCGTGACCGGTTCCACCGCCGGCCTCATGTCCGGCACGACCGACAACCCGGTGATGGGCCCCGGCGGGGACGGCTACGGGTGGTCCAAGAAGACTCTGGTCGGCTACAGCGAGCAGATGGCCCGGCACCTGGCGTCCCGTTTCATCCGGGTGAACACGATCCACCCCACGAATTGCAACACCCATCTCCTCCACAACGAGGGGCTGTACAAGATTTTCCGTCCCGACCTCGAGAACCCGACCCGCGAGGATGCCGAGCCCGCCTTCAACTTCTTCCAGGCCATGCCCATCCCCTACGTGGAGCCCGAGGACATCGCCAACCTGGCCCTGTTCTTGGCCAGCGACGAGTCCCGTTACATCACCGGACAGCAAATACGTGTCGACGCCGGTTCGCTGCTGAAGTTCCCCAACGGCCCGGCCGGCTGACCCGGCCGTCCTCGCAGAAAGCCTGATGGACATGACGACCACCTCTTCGGAGCAGGATCTCTACTACGACCCCTACGACTTCGAGATCGATGCCGACCCGTATCCGGTCTGGAAGCGCATGCGGGACGAGGCCCCGCTGTATTACAACGAAAAGCACGACTTCTATGCACTCAGCCGGTTCGACGACGTCCGCGAATGCATCACAGACTGGAAGACGTACATCTCGGGTAAAGGTTCGGTGCTCGAGCTCATCAGGAGCGGCATGGAGATTCCACCTGGAATCATCCTCTTCGAGGACCCACCCGAACACGACGTGCACCGGAGCCTCTTGAGCCGGGTCTTCACGCCGAAACGGATGGCGGAGATCGAGCCCCAGGTGCGGAGGTTCTGTGCCCGGGCCTTGGACCCACTGGTCGCCGAGGGCAGATTCGACTTCATCTCCGACCTGGCGTCCGAGATGCCGATGCGGGTCATCGGGATGCTCCTCGGGATCCCCGAAGATGACCAGGAGGCCATCCGTGACGAGATCGACGAGGGCATGCGGCTCGAGGAGGGAATGGCGCCGGACACCGACCAGCCCGGACTCGGGGTCATGGACGGCAGCCGCTACGCCGAGTACATCGACTGGCGGGCCGATCATCCCTCCGACGACCTCATGACCGACCTGCTCAATGCCGAATTCGAGGATGCCACCGGGGCATCGCGGAAGCTGACGCGAGACGAGATCCTCAACTACATCGGGCTCCTCGCCGCTGCCGGTAACGAAACCACCACGCGGCTCATCGGCTGGTCCGGAAAGGTGCTGGCCGAGCATCCCGATCAGCGTCGCGAGCTGGCCGCCGATCCGGGGCTCGTCCCCGGTGCCATCGAGGAGCTCCTGCGCTTCGAGTCTCCCTCGCCGGTCCAGGCCCGCTACGTCACGCGTGACGTGGACCACTACGGTCAGAAGATCGCCGAGGGAAGCGTTGTGCTGTTGATGAACGGCGCCGCCAACCGCGACGAGCGCAGGTTCGACGACCCGGACCACTTCGACATCCATCGCACGCAGCAGCAGCATCTCGCGTTCGGTTACGGAATCCACTTCTGCTTAGGGAGCCACCTCGCCCGGTTGGAGGGTCGGATCGCGCTGGAAGAGGTCCTGAAGCGATTCCCGAGCTGGGAGGTCAGCTGGGACGACGCGGTGCGCGCGCACACCTCCACCGTGCGCGGGTGGGAGTCCTTACCCGTGACAACACGGTGAGGACGTAGAGGCCTCGAACGGCGCGGCAGCCCAGCGCGGAGGAGCGGGTCCCTCGGCTGTGATACTCGGCGCGTGCAGCTGACGACGCAGCGGTGCTGGGAGCTCCTGTATGCCAGCGAGCACGGCGTGCTGTCGACGTCACAGGGTCGTGGCGTCGACTCCGTGCCGGTGTGCTTCGTGCTGTTGCGCCAGGCGGACTCGGAGCGCAGCGTGCTGGCCAGCCCCATCGACCGGGTCAAGGCGAAGGACACGACCGAGTTGTCGCGGATCAAGAATCTCGAGGGCAATCCACGCGCGGCGTTGCTGTGCGAGAACTGGGACCGTGACGACTGGTCACGGCTGTGGTGGGTCAGGGCACGCCTGCTCTATCTCCCGGCCCCCGACGCGGACGGCAAAGTCCTCGGCGAAGCCGAGAGGGCGCTGCGCGAGAAGTACCGGCAGTATCGGGACACCGACTTCGCACGCGTGCTCGTCTTCGACGTCGCCTCCATCGTGGGTTGGTCGGCGAGCGAGACGGCGACCTCTGGCTGACTCGGGCAACCGGTCGCGAGCAGAGCCGACTCGGGTCCAGGACCAGGTCGTCAGATCGTCGAGATGGACCCGCTCATGTAGGCCGCCTCCACTGCGCTGGTGTCCGTGCGGAACGTGTCGGCGTGCCCGGACAGTGCCACGCTCCCGTGCACCAGCACCATGGCCTCGTCAGCCACCTCGAGCGCCAACTGTATGTGTTGCTCCACCATGATCACCGAGGCACCGTGCTCGTCCGCCACGCTCCGAATGATGGGCATGAGGGACTCCACCACGACGGGCGCCAACCCCATGGACATCTCGTCGATCAGCAGGAGCTTCGGGGATTGCACCAGCGCCCGGGCGATGGCCAGCATCTGCTGCTCGCCCCCGGACAGGTCGGCCACCCTGAGCTTCTCGCGCCGCTGCAGGGCGGGGAACAGCTCCAGCACGGAGCCGATGTCGACGCCACGCGCCGCCGCGAGCTTCAGGTTCTGGACCGGCGTCAGTTGGGTGAACAGCGCACGGAAGTCCGGGATGAGCACCAGGCCGGCTCCGGTTCATGCGGCGCGGCGAGGAGCCCTTCACCGGCTGTCCGTTGAGGGTGAGCGAGCCGGCCCGGGGCGGGAGGAATCCGGCCAGCGTCATCAACAGCGTGGTCTTGCCGGCGCCGTTGGGACCGAGGATGGTGAGGACGGTCTTCGGTGGGAGCGAGAACGAGATGTCGCGGGCCACCGTCAGCTTGCCGTAGCCGACGTCGAGATCGTGGCACTCCAGCACGGGGGGCGGCGTCACGGTCCGTCGCCCGACGGGTTCGTCGTGACGGCGAGGTCGCTCACGTCGCCACCAGACGCTCGTGGGTCGCCCCCAGGTACGCCGTCGACACCTGTTCGTTGGTCCGGATCTGCTCGGGGGTGCCCGCCGCGATCAGCGCGCCGAAGTCGAGCACCTTGATCGTGTCGCACAGGTTCAGCACCAGGCTCATGTCGTGGTCGACCAGCAGGATCGTCACCCCGCTGTCGCGTACGTCACGCAGACGGTCGGCCAGCCACAGGCTCTCGGTGCTGTCGAGGCCGGCGGCCGGCTCGTCGAGCAGCAAGAGGCGTGGCTCGCCGGCCAATGCCCGGGCCACCGAGACGAGCTGTCGCTGACCCTGCGACAGCATGGACACCTGCAGGTCGCGCATCTCGGTGAGGCCGAGCTCGTCGAGGATCCGGTTCAGCGCCTGGGGGTCGTGCGCCGTGGCCCGGTGTTGTCCGACCTGGACGTTCTCCTCGACGGTGAGGTCGTCGGACGACGCCGGCCAGCTGGAACGTACGGGCGAGGCCGAGCGTCGGCGCGGCGGTGTGGTGCGCAACTCTGCGACGTCCTGGCCGTCGAAGAGGACCGACCCCGAATAGCCGTGGAATCCGCACAGCGCGTCGATCGTGGTCGTCTTGCCTGCGCCGTTCGGCCCGATCAGCCCGACGATCTGGCCCTCCTCGACGCTGAAGCTGACCTTGTCGACCGCGACGACGCCGCCGTAGCGGACGGTGAGGTCCCGCACGTCGAGCAGCGGCTCGTGCCGGCCGCTCGCCGAGGCCACGGTGTGGCCGTTGCTGGTGATCCCGGCACCGGTACCGACCAGTTCGCCGGCTTCTGCCGCGACCGGCGCGAGCACCGGTGCCGGCTCGCTCGGCTGCGTCTGTCTCGTCGCTGCAGCGAGGGCACCAAGCGCCCCTTCGGGCCGGGCCAGGACGCCGCGCAGGTCGTCGCTGCTCGAGGGCGAGGTGGGTCGGGCCGACGATGCCCTCGGGGTTGAAGATGACCGTGAGGATCACGCCCGATGCCGGCGACGATCCCGTACCAGTTGTCGACGCCGCCCTCCCGACGCTCGAAGAGATCACCGCCACCAGGATGCCGCCCGAGGTGATGACCCCGGCCAGGATGCCGCCGCTCACCGACGTGATGCCGGCCACCACCACGACCGAGAAGTGCACGAGGCCCAAGAAGGCGTCGAAGTCCTGGAACGTCACGTTGCCCAGCTGGTAGGCCAGCAGTGAGCCCCCCAGCCCGGCGATGAACGCCGCAATGGCGAAGCCGATCAGCTTGACCCGGACCACGTTGATTCCCGCCGCGGCGGCGGAGCGCTCGTCGGCCCGCACGGCCAGCATGGACGAGCCCAACCGGCTGGTGCGCAGCCAGCTGATGCCGAACGCGACCAGCATGAGCACGACGAGGCACAGGATCCCGAAGGCCGGACGCGGGAAGTCCTTGCCCGATCCGATGCCGAGGTTCATGCCGAACAGCGTGGGCGTCGGGATGGCCAGCCCGCTCGCGCCGCCGTCGATGGAGTTGTTGTTGAACCAGATGGCCTCGACGCCGGCCGCGAAGGTCAGCGTGACGACGCCGAGCATGAGGCCGCGCACTCGCAACGCGGGGATGCCGATGATCACCCCGGCGCCGGCGGCCACCAGGGCGGCCAGGATCGGAGCGATGGGGAAGGGGATGCCCCACGAGTGGGCGAACGTGCTCAGGATGTAGGCCGAGACTCCCGCAAAGGTGAGCTGGGCGAGCGAGATCTGCCCCGTGTACCCGGTGACCACCACGAGCGACAACGTGATGATCCCGGTGATGAAGCTCGTGTACAGCCCGGCGCGGTCGTTGCCCGTGAAGAGGTAGATGGCGGCGAGGCCCGAGGCCGAATGCCGACGACCGCGGTGGGAATGCGCCAGTGCGGGCGGGGCGCCCGGCCCAGGGTGACCTGGGTCAGCGTGCCCCGGCTCGGCATGACCTGTCCCCGGAAGGCGAGCACGACGAGCACGAGGACCAGCGGGATCAGCTCGCCGGCGCCGGCGGGGAATCCGGGGTGGACGCCGTTGAGGTAGACGGAGAGCGACTCGCAGCGCGCCGATGCCCGAGCCCGGCCGTGATGGCCCAGCCCGAGCGAGTGGAAGCGCCCGACGACGGCCGCGGCCAGCGCAGGGACGATGAACAGGGTGTAGGTACCCGGCTCGAGCGGCACCAGCGGCGCGATGAGCACGCCGGCGATGCCGCACACGACGAAGCTGATGATCCAGTTCACGAGCGCGATGCGGTCCGGCGAGAGACCGCTGACCAGCGCGCCGACCTCGGTCTCGGCCGAGGCCCGCGTGGCGAGGCCGAACCGGGTGAAGCGGAAGACACCGTCAGCACGATCCCGAGGCCGATGATGGTGGCGGCGAGCCACAGCCGGTCGGTCGAGATGTCGATGCCGAGGAAGTTGACGTGGTTCTGGGGGAAGATCGGGTTGACCAAGAGCACCTGGGTGCCGACCTGGTAGGTCACGACGGCGGTCAGACAGCCCATGAGGCCGATGGAGGCGACCGCCTTGGCCACCGGGCGGTGGTTGCGCAGCGGCCGGAACACGAGCAGGTAGGCCAGCGCGCCGAGCACGGCCTGGATCAGGCCAGGGTCACCAGGAGCGCGGGCCAGAAACCCCAGCTCGACCCGACGTTCACCGTCGGGCTGAGCCCCGGGATCGGGATGAGGAGCTGCCCGTTGCGCAGGAGCGAGTACGTGTAGGCCGCGTAGAGCGCCTGGGCGCCGGTGGCGAAGTTGAGCACTCCCGACGAGCGATAGGTGACGACGAGGGCCACGGCCAGGGCGGCGAACACGCCGCCGTTCCCGAGGCCCGAGCAGGAGGAATTCGCCGTAGGCGCTCAGGGCCCGCTCCGGCCATGCCGGGCCAGCGGCGAGCTGCTCAGAGGCCGTCGGTTCGGCCGCCTCCCCACAGGCCGCCCCAGGAAACTGCACGTATTGAGGATACTCAAATACAGCCCGGCGGCGACGCACGTGCGCCGATCCGCGCCTCGGCGAGCCGCCCGCCCTACGACGCCTCCTCGCCGTCCCTCGGACAGCTCGTCGCGCAGCACCCGCCGCAGCAGCTTCCCCGTCGGCGAGTACGGGAGCTCGTCGCGGAAGTCGATGACGCCGGGCATCTTGGTGGAGCGCAGCCGCTCGCGGACCCAGTCCTGGAGCTCGGCCTCGTCGGCCGCCTGTGCCGGGGTGCAAGCACCACGACGGCCGCGACCGCCTCGCCCCACTCGGCGTCGGGGATGCCGATGACCGCGGCCTCGGCCACGGCGGGATGCAGCATGAGCACCTCTTCGATCTCACCCGGCGAGAGGTTCTCCGACCCCCGCACGATCACGTCGTCGAGCCGGCCGTCGATGTACAAGAACCCGTCGGCGTCGAACCAGCCGGCGTCACGGGTGGGGAACCAGCCGTCCTCGGTGAGCACGGAGCGCCCGACGTACTCGCCGGCCACCTGCTCGCCGCGCACCCAGATCTCGCCCTTCTCGCCCGCCGGGAGGACCGACTCGTCCTCGCCGCGCACCTCCACCTCGAGCGAGGGCAGGGGCCGGCCGACCGAGCCCAGCCGGGCCCGCACGGCGGGATCGTCACGAGGCGAAGGCCTCGCGGTGCTCGTCGGGCGTGAGCATGGCGATGGTCGACGACGTCTCGGTCAATCCGTAGGCGTTGACGAGGTCGACGTGGGGCATGTCGCGCAGGGTCCGCTCGACCAGCTCGAGCGGCATGCGCCCGCCGCCGTAGGAGAGGTGGCGCAGCGCGTCGAGCTCCACGCCGGCGTCCTCGGCGGCATCGAGGATCCGCCCCAGCATGGTGGGGACGACCATGGCGTGGGTGATGTGCTCGTCGACGGCGAGGTGCACCCACTCGGCCGCGTCGAAAGTCGGCAGGTACATGATGCGCCGCCCGGCGTAGAGCGAGCTCAGCACGGCCGCGATGCCGGCGATGTGGTACGGCGGCACGCAGATCAGCTGCGCCTCGTCGGGCGCGCAGCCGAGGAACTCGACCGAGCTAGATGATGTACGAGACCAGATGGCGGTGGCGCAGCACCGCGGCCTTCGGCTCCGACGTCGTCCCGCTCGTGAACAGCAGCACGCCGACGTCCTCGGGGTCGACGAAGGCGAACTCGCTCGCCTCGACATCGATCCCCGCTCGGCAGTCGCCGCCGCGAACTCACCCTTGGTCACGATGTGTGTCGCCCCGCACGCGCCGAGGCGCTCGACCTCGTCGTCGTCGGCGATCATCAAGCCCCCGGCCACGCGGGCCGATGATCCCGCGCAGCTGCTCGTCCGGCGCTCGGTAGTTGATCGGCGCGAACGGCACGCCCGCCATCGCCGCGCCGAACAGCGCAACGGGTAGGACGTCGGAGTTCAGCCCGAAGTAGCCGACCGAACTCGGCGCCGGTCCCGGCGAAGAAGCGGGCCGCCCGCCGCGAGCGCGCCAGGAGATCCGAGGCGGTGACCCCGCCCGTCATGGGACCCGAGGACGACGCGGTCGGGATCACCCTCGGCCGCCATCTCGAGCAGCATGGCGATGTTCACGACGAGCGGTCCAACGACGAGCGGTCCAACGACGAGCGGTCCAACGACACGTGATCCATCAACGAAGGCGAGCTCGACGCGCCGCTCAGTCCGAGGCGGGCAGCGGCTTGGCGCCCTTGACGGGGAGGAGGTCTCGCCGATCGAGATCGTGCCCTCGCCCGCCTTGGTGCACAGCAGCTCGAGGCCGAGGTCGTCGTCGGCGTAGCGCTTGCCCAGCTGGGTCCCCCCGTCGAACCCCGCCTCGATGCTCTGCGGCGTCACCTCCGCGTCCGTCGGCACGAACGGGTGCCCTCCGCAGCGCAGGTCGACGGGCTCGGCCGGTGCCTTGACCACCACGACCTCGCAGGTGTCGGTCGCGCTGCGCAGCCTGAGCCCTGCCTTCAATTGCAATCCCACTGCGGTCCTTCCTCGCTCTCGGGCCCCCGGTGGCGCCCGTCTCCGACCTCGTGTCGAGATCGGTGTCCTCTTGTATTGCCTTTTTGTATCGGTGTCTTTTTTTGGAATTGCCGCCCTGGACCGCCAGGGTCGGAGCGGCGGGGCCCCATTCTGCCGCTCGGCCCGGTCGGGACGCACACCCGGGTGCAGGTCCGCAGCGGAGGGGCTGCGAACCTTTTGGCCACACGGCCCGTATGTCATGGACCAGGCGAGGTGGGCCGGGCCGTTGCGACGGCGTCACGAGCGTGTCACCGGGGCGTCACGAGGGAATAAGGAGGGTGTCGGGAAAGTGACAGGAGGGTGTTACGAAGGCGCCACGAGGGGCGCCACCGCAGCGCAAACTGGCATGTTGTTGATCAGAAGTTGGCCGCAGCGAGGTAGGCCTGCGATGGCTCCCGTGCAAGACTTTTGCGGGGGTGTCGCGGGTCGGCGCGGCATTGGAGAGGAAGGCTGATAGTCGATGGACCAGGCCGCGGGGTGGCTGCCTGACCCCGAACGCGAGGGGCAGGAGCGCTACTGGAGCGGTTGCGCCTGGACCGATCACGTCCGCCCCGCCGGGAAGTCGGTGACCTTGCGCCTGCCTGAACACGTGGCGGACCTCCAGCGTGCGCTGGCAGCGTCGACGGCGGACATCGACGCGGTGGAGGACCGTTTGTCGACCCTCTTCAAACGGGCGGAAAGGCCGAATGCACCCGGTACACGAGGTGCGCCGGGTGCGCCGGGTGCGCCTGGCTCCAATGGCACGGCTGGTGCGAACGGCACGGCTGGTGCGAACGGCACGGCTGGTGCGAATGGCACGCTTGGTGTGAATGGCACGCTTGGTGTGAATGGCACGCGTGGTCGTGCGGCGAGGCGCAATGGCAATGATGGCGAGTCCGGGTTCGACCACGAGCTGTATCTCGACATCGAGGTGGACGACCCGGAGGACGACCCCGCGGACCACCCCGCGGACCACCCCGCGGACGTCGACTCGTCCAGCTGGGTTGGCGCTGCCGATCTGGCCAATCCCGGCGCTGACCAGGTCGGCGAGGCCGTCCTGGACTGGGCTGAGGGTGTGGACGAGGCCTTCGCCGAGCTCGACGCGGCGCTGGCCGCTGAGGAGCCTGAGCACGTCGGGGAGCAACCGGCGCCCCCGGCGTCCGGGGGCAAGAAAGGCCTGTTCCGCCGCCGTTCCTGATCCCGCGCTCCCGCCCGGGGCGCGTCCTGTGGCACCATGCTGGGTCCTAGGGCGTCTGATCCGACCGAGCAGCAGGAGCGCCTCACGTGAACCTGGAACCCGGCTGGTACCGCGACCCCTTCTTCCATAATCGAGAGCGCTACTGGGACGGCTCGTCGTGGAGCGACCGGTTGCGGGAGATCGAGGAAAAGCCCGCACCAGCACCCCCGCCGCCATCTGCATCGACTACGACGCCCGAAGCGTCCTCCCCGTCGGCCTCTCCGGCGGGATCTGCGTCGCCGCCGCCGCCGCCGGCGGCGGCTACCGCGGCCGGGGCTGCGGCTAGAGCCGCGAGCGGCTTCCCTCAGGCCACCTCGCCCAGCGGGGGGGTCCAGGTCCCACCTGATGATCCAATGATCACCGGCGTCGTCCCGGTCCAGCCTGAAGATACGACGATCACGGGGACGGTGCTGGCCCAAACCGAGGACCCGACGATCACCGGGACCGTGCCGGCCCAGCCCGAGGACCTGATGATCACCGGGAGCGTGCCGGCCCAGCCCGAGGACCCGACGAAAACCGCTGTCGTCCCCGCGCAACCAGAGGCGGGGAACGATGAGCCACCTACCGCGATGACCCCCGCCCAGCCGTCGGGCCTTGGGGACGATCCCCTCACGACGGCCATGCTCGGCACGGGACGCAGTGTGAGCGGGACGGTGCCACCCACGCCGCCACCGGCATCGAGGGCCGAGGACTCGCCGCCGCTACAGATCTCCTCGCGCCCCGTGAGCCCCTTGGCGGATCCGCTGACCACGATGAGTGTTGCCGCTGCTGCCACCGCGCAGTCGGACCGGTCCAGGACCCGGCGTGCCGTCCTACTGGTCGCCGCCGCAGCCGCCGTCGTCATCGTCGCGGCCGTCGGCATCTACTTCGTCATCGGCAGGAGCTCGGGCGGTGGCTCGAGTGCCGGAGCGGCCGCGCCAGTCAACCATGCTGCTCGCAAAATGGTGCGCAAGAAGTCGGTCGACATGACTTTCTACGTCAGCGTGGCATCCACCGGCTCGTCGACACCGGCGGGATCCGCGGGGCTGACAGGAAATGGATCATTCGACCTTTCCTTGGATTCGGGCAACCTCACGCTGACGGCGTCTGGACCCGGGTCGCCGGGTACCGAGCAAATGGTGTTCATCGGTAGCACTGTGTACGTCAGCTTCTCGGACGTCGGCACTCTCGTGCCCGGCAAGTCGTGGATCTCGGCCGATACGTCGGAGCTCGCGTCGACGTCAACCGTTGTCGGATCGGGTGCGAGCAGCTTCGAACAGCTGATCGGCAACCCCGCGGCCGTGGTGCAACAGCTGAAATCCTCGGGACTGACGGTGACCTCGCTCGGAGGCTCGACCTTTGACGGCACGCCGGTGCAGGGGTACCGCGTGGATGTGAGCAAGGCCACGATCGATGGACCGGCAGGTGTGAGCGCGGGTGTGCACGGGTCCGAGACGGTCTACGTCACGTCCAAGAAACTCCTGCGGGCCATCGTGGTGCCGATCACCGTCGAGGACTCTGGTACGAGCTTCCACGAGTCCCTCACCATCGCCTTTTCCAACTACGGGACGCCGGTGAACGTTGCGTCGCCTCCGCCCACCCAGGTCGTGAGTTACGCGGAGTTCCAGACGGCCCAGAAGTAGGTGGATCAGATGCCCATCGACTTCGACCGAATCGCCTTGGCCAAGGTACCCCAGCGCTCGAACGCCGCCGGATTGTCCACGACGTCGGAGCCGGTGAAGTAGCTCACGACGCGGGTGGCGACGCCGCCGTAGGTGGCCACGACCTTGTCGGCGATGTCGTCCCAGGTGCCCGTCGTCGTGAACTGCTCGAGCAGGTCGTCGTCGATGACCGCCGCCATACCCGCGACATCCCCGGCACGCTGGCGCTCGCGAATGCGCTCCGTCGTGCCCTCGCGATCGAGCTGCTCGAAGATGAAGGCGTAGTTCGGTGTGGAACCGTAGAAGGCGACCTGCACCCGCGCCCTCTCGCGCCAGCGGTGTTGTTCCGCCTCGTTGTCGCCGACACAGAGGAACGCCGGCACTATCACCTCGAGGTCGTCGACCGTGCGTCCCGAGCGTGCCGCCCCGGCGCCCACCTCAGGCAGCACCGTCTCGGTGAGGTAGGTCGGGAGTGTTGAGCGGGTGCACGTGCACGCCGTCAGCGACCTCGCCGGCCATACGGAGCATCCAGGGGTTGACGGCCGCCACGTCGACCGGTGGGTCGTCGAAGGCGATCGTGCCGGGTGCCCACATCGGCGGCAGGAGCGAGAGCGCGTAGAACTCGCCCTCGACGGCGAGCGGCTCGCCGGTACGAAAGGACTCGAAGATTGCCTTGACCGCGAGGACGTACTCGCGCAGGCGCGGGCCCGGCGGGTCGAACTCCGCGCCGTAGCGGCGCTGTGATGTGGGCGCGCACCTGGGCGCCGAGCCCGAGTCGGAAGCGCCCGTGGCTGGCCTCGGCAAGCTCCCAGGCCGTCGACGCAGTGACCATGGGGCTGCGGGGAAAGGCGACGGCGATGCCGGTGAGGATGTCGATGTCGTCGGTGGCCACGGCCAGGGCGGCACAGGTGAGGTAGGCGGTGCGTCCGGCCTCGGTGACGACGAGTCCGGAGAGGCCTGCGTCGGCGGCGCTTCGTCCCAGCGGGCCGGCGTCGCGCAGGGGCTGTGCCGGCATCATGGCGTCGAAGCGGAGGCCGTCGGTTCGTGGCGCGCTCATGTGGGCCGTCTTGGTCTCGTGCTTAGGCCGACGTCGATGCCGAGTGCGGCTGGGGTTGGGGTTGGGGCTGGGGTTGGGGTTGGGGCTGGGGCTGAGTGTGCGGCTGGGCGTGCGGCTGCGGTGTCACGGGTCGTCCGTTGCGCCGGGCCGGCACCCAGTCAATGGTGGAGGGGAAGTACTCCTCGCTGTGGTCGACGGTCCCGGCGGTGGCGTAGTGGTACACCATGGCGGCGCGGATGCCCGCCGACTCGTTGTCGGTTGAGCGGTGCATGAGGTGGCTGTCGAAGACGAGCAGGTCGCCCGGGTCCATGAGCACGGGCCCGGACGAGGTCATGTCGTAGTCGATGACTTCGAAGTAGCCGTAGTTCGCGTTGGGGCGACGGTCCGGCACGTGGGTGTGCACCGGTTCTTGGTGTGATCCCGGGAGGACGTGGAGGCACCCATTGGTCAGAGTGGCCTCGGTAACAGCAAGCCAGACGCCGACGACGGGCCGAGCCGGCTCGAAGGGGAAGTAGAAGGAGTCCTGGTGCCACGGCTGGCCCCACGCACCCGGCGTCTTGAAGATGAACTGCGACAAGAAGACGTCGATGTCGGGCGTGATCAGTTCCGACACCCGGTCGACCACCGCGGCCGAGTGGGCGAAGTCGGCGAAGACCGGGTCACGGTGCAGCTTGAAGACCTTGGCGACCGCGTCCTCGGGACGGCTTTCGTTGACTTGCTGGCCGGCCTTGTTGCTCTCGGGCACGACCTTGACGCCGGTGCGGGCGGCCAGCGCGGGGTCGCGGACGATATCGGTGACCCGGGCCAACATGGCGTCACAGGTGTCGCGGGGAGCGAAGCCGGCGATGCGGAAGAAGCCGCGCTCGTCCCACGACGCGCGCTGCTCCGTGGTGAGCGTGCCGGTGCTGTTGCTGTTGCCGTTCACTCCGTTCCCCGCGCTCACGCCGCTCATCCGAGTGGCTCCGCTGGCGCCGGGGGCAGGTCGCCCGCGGGCCGGGGCCAGGCGATCGGCGTCACATCACTGGCGATAACCGCACCCAAGGCGATGCCGGCGCGCTCGACCGAGGGATGGGGAAAGTGACCCTCGCCGCGTGTGGAGCCGTCGGCGAAGTAGATCACCGTGTGCACACGGCGGACCGTACCCGTGGTGTTCGGCTTGGCCAAGTGAAACGTCAGGCCGTGGTGGAAGGCGACGGCGCCGCGCGGGACCTCGACGAAGACCGGTTCGAGGTCCTGGAGCTCGCGTCGAGCCAGCGGATCGTCGGCTCCTGTGCCGATGCCGGTGCCCGTGAAGATGTTGACGAACTCGCGTAGGCCCAGGTGGTGGCTGCTGGGGAGATAACCCATGGCGCCGCTCGCCAGGGTGGAACCGTCGAAGGGGATCCAGGCGGTGATCGTGTCGGTCTCGACGATGGGCCAGTAGGGCTGGTCCTGGTGCGGATCGGTTTCGCGTCCGCCCGCCTCTTTGTAGAGGGCTTGGTCGTGCCAGAGTCGTACCGCGTTCACGCCGAGGAGGCGGGCCGCCGTCTCGCCGAGGACCGGGTGAAACGTGAGCGGCCGCACGTCCTGCGCGTGCTCCCAGAGGTTCTGGCACTGGACGAAGCTCTGTTCGTAGCGCGACTTCTCGGCCAGGGTCCTTGTGTCGTGGAGGCTGCGCGCCGTCACGGCCTTGTCGACGGCTGTGCCATAGCCGTCTAGCTCGTCGGGCGTGAGCAGGTCGGGGACCACCACGAAGCCGTCGCGTCGGAAGTCGTCGACGAGCTGCGGCGTCAGCATCGTGACGGCCGTCATCGTCGAGGCTTGTCGGGCACCGCCCGCACGTCGCGCCCCTCGCGCACTTCGCGAATGCGACCCACCAGCTCGTGGGCACTCGGTGCCTCGATCCAGGGGGTGAGGTCGAGGTCGTAGTCGGCCGAGGGTTCGGGCCCCTGGTCCAGGTGGTGCGCCTCGGACGCCATGAAGTGGCCGTCGATGTGACGGACCTCGGTCACGACCTCGGCGTAAGGGAGGGTGGTGGCCGCCGACGAGCCGAAGCCGAAGACGCGTTCGGATCCGATGACGGCGTTGGCCTGAGCGCCGCCCGGTGAGGAACGGCCGGTAGTCGTTGCGTTCGAGCTCCCCGGTGTAGGCCTCGAGGATGTGCAGCGCACGGTCGTGCACCGGCTGGCCGAAGCCATAGAAGACGTTGGGGCACGGGAGGTCACCCCATACGCCCCACATCCACCAGCGCAACGTCGGCGGCAGCGCTCCGAGCGCGTGCTGCACACCGCGTCCGACCGCCTCGTGCCCGTGGTGCACGTCGTGCGGCGAAGGGGACACGATGATGGAGGCGCCGTGGTGCTCGACGATGGCGGGGATCTCGTCGGCGAGACGCCGGGTAGCGACCTCGAGGTCGCCGTCGAGATCGAGGTTGAGGGGCGGGTCCATGAAGACAGGGACGAAGCCCGCGCGGGCCGCCGCCTCCTCGGACTCGGCCCGGCGTCGTTCCCAGTCGCCTTCGAAACCGAGGCTCGCGGTGACGCTGACGATGGACCAACCCCGGTCCTGGAGATGGAGAAGCGAGGCGGGACAGCCGACGGCCTCGTCATCGGGGTGCGGCGCGATATGGACGAGCGTGGGCGCCACAACCAGGGAGATTAGGTCCCGATGGACCGCTGCGTTTCGCTTCCTCCCGCTGCGTCGGTGGTCTCGGGCGGGCGGGACGGGTGACCCAGTACGCTCACCCGACGCCGACGGCGGCGTGGGGCAGCGCCGAGGGTGCCGAAGGGCGAGGCGAAGGGATCCAAGAGGGGCCGACAGGGGAGGGAGCCTCATGTTGCAGGTTGTAGGTGCAGGAGTGGGCCGAACGGGCACCCACTCGTTGAAGCTGGCGCTCGAGACGCTGTTGGGTGGGACGTGCCACCACATGGTGGAGGTGTTCGCCCATCCCGACGAGGTGCCGGTGTGGACCGATGCCATCGACGGGCGACCCGTGGACTGGGGCGAGCTGATGAAGGGCTACACGGCCCAGGTCGACTGGCCCGGTGCCAGCTTCTGGCCCGAGCTCTCGGCCGCCAACCCCGATGCCTTGGTGATCCTGTCGGTGCGCGACCCGGATGCATGGTTCACGAGCTGCAGCGACACGATCTTCGCGGGCATGAGCACGATGGTCGAAGGCGGTGACGAGTGGATGAAAGCGTTGGTCCGGCTGTTCAACGAGCGCTTTAGTGACGAGATCGACGACCGGGCCGCCATGACCGCCGCCTTCGAACGGCACAACGAGGCGGTGCGCGCCGCAATCCCCGAGGAACGCCTCCTCGAGTGGACCGCGAGCGACGGGTGGAAGCCCATTTGTGAGCGGCTTGGCCTGGCGGTGCCCGACGAGCCGTTCCCCAAGGTCAACACCACGGCCGAGTTCCGGGCCATGTTGGGAATGCCCGATCTGCAGAAGTGAACCGCGGCCCGGATCGCCTCTGGAGAGAATCGCCTCTGCAGAGAAAGGCTGCCGGAATCCGCCTGGGGTAGGTGTCCGGGTGTATTGCAGCCTTCGTGTATTAATTAACGAAGGATATCAGCGTATCTTTCGTTAATTTGGCGAGTTTGCGAAGGCTGTAATACGGGCGGAACGAGGTGTTCGGACTCGGAGGCGGCGTCCGGAGGTCCAGATTGTCCCCGGAAAACCAAGAAAAGCGCTCCTGTTAGAACACTCTTTACAGATTACTCTGAATCGAATACTATGACAAACCATGCCGAGATGGTCACGGTCGAACCCCCTCGCCTTGGCGGTGCTGGTCAGCCTGCACGAGAAGCCGATGCACCCCTACGAGGTGGCGCAGACACTGCGGCAACGCGCCAAGCAGGAGAGCGTTCGCCTGAACTACGGCTCCCTCTATGCCGTGGTGGAGTCGCTCGAGAAGAAGGGCTTCATCAAGGCCACGGGCACGGTGCAGGAGGGGAAGCGCCCGCAGCGCACCATCTACGAGATCACCGACGCCGGCGTCATCGAGATGACGGACTGGCTCACCGAGCTCATCGGCACCCCCGCCAAGGAGTACCCCGCCTTCATGGCAGGCCTCTCCTTCATCCCGGCCCTCGATCCCGACGATGCACTCGCCGCGCTCCGCCGCCGCGCCGAGTCGCTCGTCATCAAGCTCGCCTCGCTGCGTGCCGTCGAGCAGGCGGCCCGCGACGCCGGCCTCCCGCGCATCTTCGGGCTCGAGGCGGAGTACGAGGAGCAACTGCTCGCCGCCGAGCTGAAGTTCGTCACCGCCCTCGCCGACGAGTTGCAGGCGGGCACCCTCGAAGGCCTCGACATGTGGCGGTTCTTCCAGTCCGACGAGTTCGATCCCGAGGAGGTGAACTTCACCTTCGATCTCCCCAAGGAATGACCCGGAGCCGCGTGTGACAGCACGCGGCTCCGGGCCCAGACAACCACGAGCCCGATCCACGAGTGGACCATCGCCCGAGGCAGCAACTCGAAAGCGTAGGCGACCTCCGTCGAGCGGGCACCACACCCGTAGCACCGCATCCACGACGAAAGGAGGCGCGCCGATGCACGCGCTCATCGAGGCCGACGGCCTCACCAAGCGGTTCGGGAAGGTCCAGGCCCTCGCCGAGCTGACCCTCACCCTGCCAGCGGGCCAACCGGTGGCCATCCTCGGGCCCAACGGCGCCGGGAAGACGACGTTCATACGCATGGTGGCCACGCTCATCGAGCCCGACCGCGGCACGCTCGCCGTCGACGGGCGCGACGTCGTGCGTGACCCGATGGCCGTGCGCCGCATGATCGGCCTGGCCGGCCAGTCGGCCGCGGTCGAAGAGATGATGACCGGCCGGGAGAACCTGATGATGGTGGCCCGCCTCTACGGGCAGGGTGCCAAGGCGGCGCGCCAGAACAGCGAGCGCATCCTCGAACAGATGGATCTGATGGAGGCCGCCGACCGTCGCGTCCGGACCTATTCCGGCGGGATGCGCCGGCGGCTCGACCTCGGGGCGAGCCTGGTCGGCTCGCCCCGCCTACTGCTCCTCGACGAGCCGACGACGGGGCTCGACCCCGGGGGGCGCAACGAGGTGTGGGACGCGGTCCGCGAGATGAGCTGGGCCGGCACCGACATCCTGCTCACCACCCAGTACCTCGACGAGGCCGACCATCTGGCCGCGTACATCGTCATCATCGACGGCGGCCGCGTCATCGCGCAGGGGACGCCGGGCGAGCTGAAGACGCGTGTGGGCACCGACATGATCGAGCTCCACACCGCCGACGTGCCGACGATGCAGCAGCGCCGCCGAGGTACTCGGTGCGCTCGGGCAGGCCGACCCGGCCACCGACCCGGCCACGCACTGCTGCTCCATCGTCGCGCCTGGCGGCGCCCGCCTGCTGCCGGTTGTCGTGCGGGCCCTCGACGAGGCGGAGGTCCCCGTCGAGGACATCGCGCTCCGCCGACCGACTCTCGACGAGGTCTTCTTGGCCCTGACCGACCACAGCACCGGGGGCCACGGCACGGATGGACATGGGACAGATCCCGAGGAGGACGCGGCATGACGATGGACCTGACTCTCGACCCGCCCCGCCAGGCGACGCCGAGCACGGCCGCGCTCAACCGCGGGGCCTCGTACTTCACCGCGTCGAGCCAGGTGGCGGCCCGGACGTTGAAGAAATTCGTTCGCACCCCGGCGCTCATCATCGCCGGCACCGCACAGGGCATTTTGTTCCTACTCATCTTCCGCTACGTCTTCGGGGGCGCGGTCGGCCACATCGGGACGCTCGACTACGTCGACTTCTTGGTGCCCGGCTTCGTCGTGACCGGCGTGCTCTTCCAGGGCATGGGTGCGGCGAGCGGGGTGGCTGACGACGCGGCGAGCGGACTCTTCGACCGGCTGCGCAGCCTGCCGATCCGGCTGCTCTCCATCATCACCGGCCGCGTCGGCGCGGACTCCACGCTCGTGGGCTGGGGCGTCCTGGTCATGACGGCGGTCGGCTTCGCGGTGGGGTTCCGCCTCGGGGGCTCGACCCTCGACGGGCTGGCCGCGCTGGGACTGACCTTCCTCTACGGCTTCGCCTTCGTCTGGCTGTTCATCGCCATGGGCCTCGTCGCCGGCAGCCCGCAGGCGGCGCAAGGGCTGTCGTTCCTCGTGTTCCCGCTCAGCTTCGTGTCATCGGCCTACGTGCCGGTGTCGACCATGCCGGGCTGGATGCAGGCCTTCGCCATCAATCAGCCCATGACGCAGATGGTGAACACGGTCCGGCTGCTGACGGGCGGTCCGGCGGCACAACAGCTGCTCGGCCACTCCGTCTCCTACTACCTGGTGCCCTCACTGCTGTGGACGGCCGGCCTGATCGTGGTCTTCGCGCCCTTGGCGGTGCGGCGGCTCAAGCGGTCGTGATCAGCGGCGCTCGAATCCGTTGTCCGGCGGCTGGGGGGCCGAGACGAGGTCGTCGAGTGCATGGCGGAGACGTTCTTGTGCGTCGACCATCCAGTCGATGAAGAAGGCGTAGTCCTCGGTCCGGGTGATGTCGCCCTCGCTGTAGTCCGCGACGCGGTAGGCGCCGCGGTCGGGCAGGCGCTCCCACGAGAGCGACGAGCCGTAGAGCCGCTCGATCGTGGCCTGCTGGGCCCGGATCACGTCGAACTCCGCGGTGCTTGTCTCTGGCGAGCCGAGGTCGATGTAGAGGCCCGACCGCAGGCGCCCGCCGGCCGCAAAGCTCAGCTCGTAGTGCGTCCCTCTGATGGGTGCGGGCAGCGTGATGAAGTTCTGCGCCGGGGGGATGGACATGCGGGTCCATTCGGGGTGGTGCGCACGCACGACTTCGAGCCAGCGGGACCAGTAGTCGCGGAAGAGCGCGCCGCGGCCGCCACTGATCGGGCCCGCGAGCTCGACGAGCGTCCA
Organism: uncultured Acidimicrobiaceae bacterium; assembly: GCA_963725895.1. Taxonomy (GTDB): domain Bacteria; phylum Actinomycetota; class Acidimicrobiia; order Acidimicrobiales; family RAAP-2; genus Bog-473. The sequence continues at coordinate 300,105 of CAVSAJ010000002.1, forward strand.
GCCGGTCGGGTCGCGCCACCACTGGGTGCCGAAGACGTCTTGGGTGATGCCCGTCGCTTCCTCGATGATGCGGCGGACGAGTGTGGCCGGCGTGTAGGCGGCCTTGTCGACGTCCCACACCAGCGGCGCGACGAGGTCGTTCTGCCAGTAGGCCGTGCGCCGGGCCGGATCCTCGTGCAGCCACTCATCGAGCTGGTTGCGGATCTCGAGGCCGAGGTCACTCGGTGGGCTGAGGGTGAAGATCGTGTTGTTGGCGATGAGCTCGGCGGTGACGAGGCGTCGCACCGTGCTGGCGTCCTGCACGCGTCGCTTGGCCTCGGCCACCTCTCTGGCGCGCTGGCGTTCGGGGCTGGTGGTGAACTCTTCGATCTCGCGTAGCGGAAAGATCTGGTTCACGGCGATCATGGGGACGTTGCCACTACCGGACTGGCCGTAGACGTAGGACCGGAAGGCGCTGATCTGCATCAGTGAGAGATCGAGACCCATCTCGCTGAGCCAGACCACGCTGGCCGTGACCATCGGTGAGAACTCGCGGGCCAACAGCACGACGCGAGGGCGCCGCAGCGTCTCTTGTGAGAGGTCGGGCGCGTGGGCCTGGAGCTCGGCCAGCGCCTCGTCGGGTGTCATGGGCAACTGGCGTCGAGCCTGGAAGCGGGCGTACTGATCGGCCAGCGACTCGGGCAGGGTCCGACTCGCCAGGGCCGCGTACTTGATGGCCGACACCTCGTTGTCGGGGGTCCGGCTGCTCTTGAGTTCGCCGACCACCAGGCGACCATCGAGGCCGAGCCCGAGGACGTGGATGCGGTCGCGCTGCGCGCTGGTCGCGTTCGGGACGCCGTCGATCTCGAACGTGATGACCTTGACGGCGGGTCCCAAGATGGCGGGGTTGGAGAGCACCCACTCCTGTAAGTCGGCGCGCTCTTCGAGCCCCGCCTCCTCGAGCGAGATCATTTGGGCCGGCATGGCGACAGAGCCGGCAACGGTGAACAGCATCTCTTCCGCCATGTAGGAGTCTCAACTTACGGCAAACGCGCGTTCGAAAGGAGGTGTCGAAAGTCACAGACCCGCGCAACGGGACCTCAATAGACGTCGTGTCCTACCGGGGCTTTTGTGTCCTCGTTGTCTTTCGCACACATGTCGTGTGTGATCCACTACGGACGGTTTGCGAACGGTTGCAAACCGGTTGCCGAGGTCGTCCGCGCTGGCGGGTTCTCGTAGGAATGGCCGACGGAAGTGATCCGCGACGTACGGAGTGATGCGACCGCCGCAGGAGGTTTCTAGGCAGGCGCGTTCGGTGCGACGAGCGGCCAGGGTCGCTCGAGCTCGACTGTCCGAGCGAGGTCCAGCAACAGCTGCTCGGCGTGCCGTCGACCGATGATCTGCATGGAGACCGGCAGGCCGTCGACCAGCCCGATCGGGATCGCGACGGCCGGGTGGCCGGTGGTGTTGGCCGGGATGGTCAATGCCCCGTTGTTCCCGAGGGCGGCCTCGAAGCCGCGCTCCGCGACCAGGTCGACGCCGTCGATCGTCGTGGGCATCGGGCCCTGCGCGCCGAAGGCCACGTCGGGGTTGGTGGCACAGACGATGAAGTCGACCTGTTCGAAGAGCTGCGCCATCTGCACGATGGTGGCGCGCCGGAAGGCCTCGATGTTCTTCGCCGTGTCGACGGTGAAGTGGTTCGTGGCCACGTTGGTCGCGAGCATGATCTCGGGGGTGAGCTCGGACTCGCAGCCCGGGTAGAGGTCGCCCAGCCCGACGAGCAGGCTCGCCGTGCCGGCGAGCGCCCACTCCAAGCCGCCTTGGGGCACGGCGATGGGGACGTCCATGCGTTCGAGGCCCGCGTCCTTGATCAACAGGTCCGCGGCCTCCTCGACCTTCTCGCGGACGGCCGACGCGACGACGGCGGCGCCGAGGTCGACGGAGACGGCGACACGCATGCCGCGCACCTCCTGATGACCAAGCCCGGCTTCCCAGCCGCCGACGCGCGGCAGGGAGAATGGGTCGTACTCGTCGGCGCCGTTGCAGGCGTCGAACCAGCGCGCCGTGTCGCGCACCGACCGCGACACGCAGCCGAGGACCGCGGTGAGCGGCTCGATCTCGGTGTGCGGCCCCTTGGGGATCCGCCCGAAGGTCGCCTTCAGCCCGAAGAGCCCCGTGAAGCCGGCGGGGATGCGGATGGAGCCGCCACCGTCGCCACCGGTGCAGATCGGGAACAGGCCGCCCGCCACCGATGCCGTCGACCCGCCCGACGAGCCGCCCGGGGTGCGCTCGAGGTCGTAGGGATTCGAGGTGGCACCGTGCAGTCGGGTGTAGGTGCAGTTGATGCCGCCGAACTCCGACGCCGTCGTCTGCCCGGCCAGCACGGCGCCGGCACCGCGCAGGCGCGCCGTCATCGTGCCGTCATAGTCCGAGCACGCGGTCCTTGAAGACCAGCGAACCTTCCGTCAGCGGCCAGCCCTTGACCGGGTCGAGCTCCTTGAGGCCCACCGGCACGCCCCCGAAGGGCAGGTTCACGTCAGCGGACGCCGCCGACTCTCGAGCGCGCTCCTCGTCGAGGAAGCACACGGCATTGAGCTTCGACTCCTCGATCGCCGCCAGCGATCCTTCCAGAGCTTCGGTCGGCGAGATGCTGCCGGCCCGGAATGCGTCGACCAGGGAGCACGCGTCTCCCAGCCATGGTTCTCCCGTCACACAGGCGAGGCTAGCGAAACGCTCTCGACGCCGTCTCCGGTGGCGCGCTGCCCTCTCGTCGGGCGGGTCCTGCTACTCCGGATTCGACGCGTTGTACACCTGCTCATCGTGCTCGAATTGGGTGAAGCTGATGACGTCGTTGCTCGGCGGAGGCTGGATGCTCACCGGGGTGCCGTAGTTCGAGAAGTCCATCAGGATGGTCTCGCTGACCGGGCCCTGGGTGGTCACTGATTCTTCACGCAGGACGCCGCCGCCGTCGAAGTACACGCGCAGCGTCGGCGGCCCCAACGCCTGCGCTGCCGCCAGGGCTTGTTGTGCTTCGGCCTGTGTGAGCTCCTGGGACTGGACCTCTTGTTGGAGTTCGGTTTGGACTTCTTGTTGCATCTCGGCTGCGCTGAACGTCACGACGTAGCCCGAGACGGTGAAGCCATTGACGCTGGAGGTGCCGAGCGGCACGACGGTCGCTCCCCTCTGTTCCAGCAGCTTCAACTGGTCGAGCGGATCGACGTTGCCCGCGCCGAGCGAGCTCGAATCCTGATCCGGCAGCGGTACGTCGATCCACTCCGGCCCGCCCGTCACCGTTGAGAGATTCGATCCGTCGACCGTGACGGCGACGTACACGTGATCGTCGACGACGAGTTCGTGCTCGGCGATGGAATGCGACGCCGCGGCCACGGACACGTCGGCTTCGAAAGAGTTGGTGTCGAAGTCCGCATACCCAATCCCTTGGATCGGGACGGATTGACCGTCGGCACTCACGGTCCCACTGATGGCGACGTCGGCGGTGTGCTGGCTCAGTGTCGTCTGCGTCGACGAGACGACGAAGTTCGTGGCCGCCTCGCCTGCGCCAGGGGAAGCAGACCCGCTCGTCGTCGAGACGATGCCGCCAATGGCGCCTCCCGCCACGAGGAGCAGCGCGAGCGAGATGATGCCGAGCCGCAACCGCTCACGCGACGACGCAGCCCGTTGCGGGGGACGCGAGGTCCCGGCCGGCTGTGGGGCAGACGATCCAGGCTGGTCCGACGAAGTCGCGGGCTGGGGCGGAGGGGGAGCGCTGAGGTTCGATGCCGGCTGTTGCGGCGCCGGAGGCTCTTGTCGTTGCTGCGGCTGCAGGGGTTGCAGCGGCAGCAGCGGCTGCTCGGGCTCCAGGGGTTGCGGGGACTGCGCGGGCCAGCCCCCCGGTGGCATCTTGAAGTAGCGGTCGAGAGGATGAGGTCCCTCCGCCTCGGACTCCGCCATGCCTCGCCTCCTTTTCGCCGCCGGAAACGCTACTGCGACAGCCTCAGAGGGGGGAACGGCCGTTGCCCTGCAGAAGGAGGTTACTCCGTCGTCCGACGCTTGAAGAAATGCGCCGCCAGCGGTGCCGCGACGCCGATGATCACCACCGACCAGATCAGCGACGCTTCGACCGGATGCTGCATTGGCCAGGCGTGGATCGTGCCTGACGGGTTGGGGTTGTCCCAGAGCACCCTCGCGCCGGCGGTCACTGCGCTGACCGGGTTCCAGGTGGCGATGGCCTGCAGCCAGCCCGGCATGTGCTGGGTGGGCACAAAGACGTTCGAGACGAAGGCGAGCGGGAACAGCACGATGAAGCCGAACGACGCGGCCGACTCGGGGCTCTTGGAGTTCATGCCGACGCACGCCGCGATCCACGTCAGTGAGTAGGCGAAGAACAGGACCAGCGCGAAGCCACCGACGATGGAGATGTAGCTCGAGCCAGGCCGCCAGCCCACGGCGAGCCCAGTCAGCCCGACGATGAGCGCGCAGAGGCATGAGGTCAGCAGGTCGGCCAGCGAACGTCCGACCAGGACGGCGGAGCGCCACATGGGCAACGCACGGAACCGGTCGATCATGCCCTCGTGCAGGTCGGTGCTCAGCCCGACCGCCGTACCCATCGTCGACGTCACCAGGTTCAGCGACAGGAGGCCGGCAAGGAGAAAGTCGGTCGTGCTTCCGCCGCCGGGGATCGGGATGGCCCCCCCGAAGATGTAGACGAAGAGCACGGTGAACAGCACCGGCTGGATCGTCACGTCGGAGAGCTGCATCGGCTCGCGCGAGATGTGCACCAGGTTCCGGCGCGTCATGGCCCAGATGTCGTTGAGCCGACCGAGCAGCAGGCCCGGCGAACGAGGGCGGTCCACGCCCACCGACGTCGGCGTCAGCGTTGTGGTCGTCACGCCCGTGCTCCTTCCAGCTCGTGCGGCGCCTTCCCATCGAGCGAGGGCGTGAAGCCGGTCGACGCCGCCTCCCGACGGTCGCCGTCGCCACCGTCATAGCGGCCATCACCATCGCCATCCCCGGCGGCGTCGTCATCGTCGTCGATGTGGTCACCGGTCAAGGTGAAGAACACGTCGTCGAGGGATGGCTGGCGCACCTCGATGTTGTCCACCAGCACACCCGCCGCATCGAGCGCCCGCACGACGGCAGTCGCCAGTCCCGACGACGCGTCGACCCCGGCGCTCAGCTGCCGGCCGTCGTCGCTCACATGCACCTGGCCCGCGACCAGCCCCGCCATCGCGGGCACCGCGCCCGGGTGCGGCTCGGACAATGTCACGTCAATGCGCGCGCTCCGGCTCGCTTCCTTGAGCTCCAACGGCGTCCCGTCCGCGATCACCCGGCCGTGGTCGACCACGACGATGCGGTGGGCCAGGGCGTCGGCCTCTTCCAAATACTGCGTCGTCAACAGAACGGTGACGCCCTCACCCAGCAACTCTCTGATGGCATCCCACACGCGCTGGCGAGACGTCGGGTCCAGCCCCGTCGTCGGCTCGTCGAGGAACAGCACCGGCGGCCGGGTCATCATGGAGGCGGCCAGGTCCAGCCGGCGCCGCATGCCGCCCGAGTACCCCTTCACCACCCGATCGGCCGCAAACGTCAGCTCGAACTGGTCCAACAACTCCGCCGCGCGGGAACGAGCCGCCGCCCGCCCCATGTCGGAGAGCTCACCCACCAAGACCAGGTTCTGGCGCCCCGTCAACAACGAGTCCAAGGTCGCGTCCTGGGCGGCCACGCCGATGTGGCGGCGCACCTCGCCCGGGTGCTTGACCACGTCGATCCCCGCCACCGTGGCCGAGCCGGCGTCGGGCCGGGCCAATGTCGTCAGGATCCGCACGGCCGTCGTCTTGCCGGCGCCGTTGGGGCCGAGCAACCCCAAGATCGTCCCGGCCGACACGCCGAAGGACACCCCCGCCAGGGCCTGGGTCTCGCCGTACCTCTTCATCAGGCCATCGGCCTGGATCACCAGCTCGTCAGCCATGGACATCCTTACCGGTCGGTCAGTAAACTTACGGGCAGGCTGTTAGAGTATGGAATTACTAACCGGCCGTCAAGTAGATTCGCCGAAGAAAAATGTCCCAGACCGAACAGACCGAACAGACAGAACAGTCGCCGCGCGACGGTGACGGCCTCATCGACGCCGTCGCCGGCGACGAGCCAGCGCTCGACCCCGCCCTCGACAACCCCTCTGACCAGGCCGGCCACGCCGGCCACTCCGCCACTCACGTCGACACCCGCCAACGCATCCTCGATGCGGCCCTCGACCTCTTCATCGAGCAAGGCTTCGACGGCACCAGCCTGCGGCAGATCGCCGAGCAGCTGGGCGTCACCAAGGCGGCCCTCTACTACCACTTCGAATCGAAGGACGACATCCTCCTCGCGCTGCACATGCAGCTGCACGAGTTCGGCCGGGAGGCCCTGCTGCGCATGGCCACCGAGACGGTCACCCTCGAGATGTGGGGCGAGCTGCTCGACGAGATGGTCGACCAGATGCTGGCCCAGCGCAAGATCTTCCTTATGCACGAGCGGAACCAGGCCGCCCTCGAGAAGCTGCACAGCGAGCAGCACGAGGCCGAGCACGAGGACATCCAGAACCAGTTCCGCCGGGTGCTGGCCGACACCCGGATCCCGATCGAGGACCGGGTCCGCATGTCGGCGTCCTTCGGCGTGCTCTTCTCGAGCCTCTTCCTTTCGGGCGACGCGTTCTCCTCGACGACCAACGAGGAATTGGGGAATCTGCTCCGCCGGATCCTCCACGACGTCCTCTTCGGATGACGGGACGGGTCCCGCCGGACCGAAACCGACCCGGTGGCTAACCTGCGACCGGTGACGGATACCGCGCCTTCTCCCGCGTCTTCGAGCCCTTCGGAGTTCGAGCACCCCTACACGCTGGCCTTCGACATCGGCGGCACCGGGCTCAAGGCCAACGTGCTCGATGCGAAGGGCGAGCAGGTCTCCGACCGGGCGCGGATCCCGACCACGTACCCGATGCCCCCCAAGCACCTCGTCACCCGCCTCTGCGAGTTGGCGAAGAAGCTCCCCGAGGCCGACCGCATCTCGGCGGGCTTCCCCGGCATGGTGCGCCGGGGCCACATCCTCAGCGCGCCGCACTTCATCACGAAGAACGGCCCGGGCACCGAGGTCGACATCAAGCTCCAGGAGGCCTGGTCCCGCTTCAAGTTGGCCCACGAGCTGACGAAGGCGATCGGCAAACCGTGCCGCGTGGCCAACGATGCCGACGTCCAGGGCTTGGCCGTCGTCGGCGGCAAGGGCTTCGAGGCGGTGATCACGATGGGGACGGGCTTCGGCACCGCCTTCTTCATGGACGGCCGGCTGCTGCCGCACATGGAGTTCTCCCACATCGAGTTCCGCAAGGGCGAGACGTTCAACGAGCAGCTGGGGGAGCCGGTCCGCAAGAAGATCGGTGACAAGCGCTGGAACAAGCGGGTCCAGAAGATGATCGCCTACCTCGATGCGGTGACCTTCTTCGACCACCTCTACGTCGGCGGTGGCAACGCGCCGCGCATCAACCGCCGCGACCTCGGCGACGTGCTCGAGCGCATCACGGTCGTCCCGAACACGGCCGGCATCCTCGGCGGCATCAAGCTGTGGGAAGGCGACCACGTCGGCCTGCGGAGCACCGACGAAGCTGCCGACCAATGACCGCGCTCGACACCGAGCCGCTTGCCTGGGATCCGCTCGACGAGAAGTACAAGGGTGACCCGCACCCGATCTGGAAACGCCTGCGCGACGAGCAGCCGCTCTACTACAACGAGCAGTACGACTTCTACGCAGTGAGCCGGTTCGCCGAGGTGGACGCCTTCAGCCGCGACCCCAAGACCTTCTGCTCCTCGCACGGAACGGTCATGGAGATGATCACGGCCGAGCCGACCGAGATGGAGATGATGATCTTCATGGACCCGCCGGAGCACACCCGCTACCGGCGACTGGTGTCCAAGGCCTTCACGCCGCGCCGCATGAAGCTGCTCGAAGAGGACATCCGCACGCTGTGCGCTGGCCTGCTCGACGGCCTCGTCGGCCGGAGCTCCTTCGACTACGTGCAGGACTTCGGGGCCCGCGTCCCCGCCTATGTGATCGCGGCGCTCCTCGGTGTACCGCCCGAGGATCGCGACACGGTCCGGGGCTGGATCGACGAGTCCTTCCACCTCGACCCCGAACAAGGCATGCAGAACGAGATCTCCCAGAACGCCATGTTCAGTTTCATGGGCTACCTCAACGCCACGTTGAAGGATCGCAGCCAGCACCCGCGCGACGACATGTTCACTGATCTCGTCAACGGCGAGGTGGTCGAGGAGGACGGCGAGACGCGTCGGCTGTCCATCGAGCAGGCCGTCAACTTCGCCGCATTGATCGGCAGCGCGGGCACCGAGACGGTGGCCCGGATGCTCGGGTGGGCCGCCTTGACGCTCGACAACAACCCCGAGCAGCGGGTCGAGCTGGCCGGCGATCCGTCGCTGATCCCGAACTGCGTGGAGGAGCTGCTGCGCTACGAGGCCCCGTCACCGGTGCAGAGCCGCTGGTGCACGGCCGACGTCGACGTCGACGGGCAGACCCTGCCGGCCCGTTCGAAGGTCGTGATGATCACAGGCTCAGCCGGGCGCGACGAGCGGGCCTACCCCGACGCCGACCGCTTCGACATCCACCGGAAGTTCGACCACCACCTGTCCTTCGGCTACGGCATCCACTTCTGTCTGGGTGCCGCGTTGGCGCGCACCGAGGGCCGGATCGCACTCGAGGAGACCTTCAAGCGCTTCCCGGAGTGGTCGGTCGACATGGCGGGCGCGGTGCCCCTGTACACCTCGACCGTGCGCGGCTACACCAACCTCCCGATCTCCGTTTGAATCAGGCGGCCGCCCGCTCCATGCTCTGGACGTCGAAGTAGACGGGCAACAAGTACTTGACATAGAAGGCGTGCACCGTGAGGCCGGGGTATTGGAGATCTTCGTAGCGGATGATCGAGACCCGGTCGTCCTTCTCGGCAAACCGCTCGCACTCCTCGAGGAGCCGGTCGACATCGTCGCGGCTGTCCTGGAGCAGGCCGAGATGGTCGTAGCCCGGTGAGGAGAGCGGCGTGTCGCTCTCGGCCAGGAGGATGAACTGGTCCGGGTCGGGCAGCAATATGTGGCAGAGCTGACCGACCACCTTCGTGTCGGTGCCGCTCCAGCCGAAGACTCCGCCGTAGAAGGCGTCGACCTCCTCGCGGAACTCCTTTGTGAGTGTGCCCCTCGGCAGCGTCAGCTCCATGTGGTTGAAGCGCATCAGTGACTCCTTCCTTCTCTGCCGCGACACTAGGTCCAGGCCGGCCGCCGGGCGGATTCACCTCGACCGTGCGTGGCTGCATGACTCACCCGATCTCGGTGTCGTCGAGGAGGCCAAAGGTGCGATGATGCGGGGCGTTTCCCAAGCACTTGCCAATCGCCCTGAATGGACGGCATGCGAAGTGGCCACTGCAAAGAACATCTCGGTGCTTTTCACCGACATCGTTGGTTCGACCGAACTGTCGATGTCGCTCAGCGTCGAGGAGAATGACCGGCTGCTTCAGACGCACTTCGCCCTGCTCCGCCAGTGGGTCGCTCGGAGCGGCGGCACAGAGGTGAAGTTGCTCGGAGATGGCCTCATGGCGGTCTTCCCGACCGCCTCGGGTGCCTTGGCGTGTGCCGTGGCGATGCAACAGGCCGTCGAGCGGGACAACCGGACGGCAGGACGCTCGGTGGGATTGCGCGTCGGGATCAGCACGGGAGAGGCCACCCTCGAAGGCGGTGACTACTACGGCGATCCGGTCATCGAGGCGTCGAGGCTGTGCGCCCAGGCCGATGGCGGCCAAATCCTCGCGGCCGACCTGGTCCGGGCGACGGCGGGGCGCCGAACACCCTACGGCTTCATCTCGTTGGGCGAAGTCCCCCTCAAGGGCCTGCGCGACCCGGTGCTCACTTTGGAGGTGACCTGGGAACCGGCGCGCGACGAGCTGACCTCGGAGCGGGTGCCCCTGCCCTTCCGCCTCGAGGCCCGGTTGCCCATCGGCGTCATCGGCCGCGAAACGGAGACCGCTGCTCTCTTGGAGGCTCTGCAGAGTGCAGTCGCCGGCGACGGACGCCGGGTGGTCCTCCTTGCCGGCGAGGCGGGAGTGGGCAAGACCACGCTCGAGACCCAGGTGGCCCTCTCGGCCTACGAAATGGGTGCGGTCGTGCTCCTCGGACGTTGCGAAGAGGACCTCGGCGTCCCCTACGGTCTCTTCGTCGAGGCACTTTCGCACTACGTCGCTCACGCCGACATACTCGAACTCGAAGGCCATGCCACGGTCTACGGCGGGGAGCTGTCGCGCATCGTGCCCGGTCTCCGCCGCAGGCTGGGCGACGTCCCGGCCCCGATGAGCTCTGACTCCGACACCGAGCGCTACCTCCTGTACGGCGCCGTGGCCGGGCTCCTCGAGCATGTGGCGGCCGCGCACTCCCTCGTCCTCGTGCTCGATGACCTCCAGTGGGCGGACAAGCCGAGCCTCCAGATGCTTCGGTACATCGTCGCCAACACGACGAAAGCGCCGATCCTCATCCTTGCCGCCCTCCGTGATACCGAGCTCACCCCCGCTCATCCACTCTTCGACGTGCTCGCCGCGCTGCGAAGAGAGGAAGGTGTGAGCCGCGTGAAGCTCGCCGGCCTGGACCGCGCCGGGGTGTTGGCGTTCATTGAGGCCAGTGCAGGGCACCCTCTCGGGCCCGAAGGCGGCAACCTCGCCCGCAGCCTCCATCTCGAGACCGACGGAAACCCGTTCTTCGTCGGCGAGGTGCTCCGGCATCTCACCGAGACTGGCGCCATCTCCTGGGACGCCGCGGGTCGCTGGGCGGCGGCGGACGAGTCACCAGGCGCGATCGATCTTCCCAGGAGCGTGCGCGAGGTGTTGCTGGCCCGCGTCGCCCGTCTCGGCGAGCCCGCGGGTCCTGTCCTGGCGGCGGCCTGCGTCATCGGTCGCGACTTTGACCTCGACCTGCTGGGACGAGTGACCGACATGGCCGAAGGCGACCTCATCGACGTGCTCGAGGCCGCTGCGGCTTCTGCCCTCGTCCGGGAGCTGCCCGATGTCGCAGGCCGCTACAGCTTCTGCCACGCCCTGATCCAGCACAGCTTGTATCAGGAGATCGGAGTCACACGCCGGGCTCGGCTTCACCGCCGTGTGGCCGAGGGCATAGAGGAGACGTGCGGCGACGACACCGCACCGCGCGTGGGCGAGCTCGCCCACCACTGGATCTGCGCCGCCCAGCCGGTCAATGACAAGGCAGTGGAATACGCGCGGCAGGCGGGGGAGGCGGCGCTCGCGGCGCTCGCCCCCGACCACGCGCTCCGCTACTTCAACCAGGCCCTCCAGTTCGTCGAGCTCAACCCGCACGGCGATCCGCTCTTGCAGTGCGATCTACGCCTCGGGCTCGGCGAGGCGCAGCGCCAGGCCGGGGTGGCCGCGTTCCGCGAGACCTTCCTCCAAGCCGCACATCAGGCCGAGGAGCTCGGCGCGACCGACCGGTTGGTGCAGGCCGCACTGAGCAACAACCGCGGCTTCGTCAGTACCATCGGGTCGGTCGACGACGCGCGTGTCGCAGTGCTCGAATCCGCTCTTGACGCCCTCCCCGGAGAGGACAGCCGGGAGCGGGCTCTCCTCCTCGCCACCCTGTGCAGCGAGCTCACGTATGCCGGCTCCCCCGATCGCTGCCAGTCGCTCGCGGCCGAGGCCAAGACAATGGCAGCGCGCGTCGGGGACCCCGCCACGATCGTCCGAGTCCTTATCCTGACGCTCAACGCGGTTCTCGGCCCATCCAGCTTGGCCGAACGGATGGTCGACGCGAACGAGGCGCTTGCGCTCGCACACGAGCTCGGCGATCCCGATCTCCTCTACGGCGCCTGCCTCCACGCGCGGACCAACGCGATGCAATCGGGTGACTTCGACGCGGCGGCCGATCACCTCGCAATGATGAGTCAGCTCAGCGAGCAGCTCCGGCTGCCGGCGCTTCTCTGGCACACGGCGTTCAGCCAGGCCACGGAGGCACTGCGTCTTGGTGACACCGAGCGGGCCGAGAAGCTGGCTGACGTCGCCCTCCAGCTCGGCAACGAGAGCGGCCAGCCAGATGCCGGTGTGTTCTACGGGGGTCAGCTGGCCATGGTCTATGCCCAGCAAGGACGCATCGCCGAGTTGATCCCGCTCTTCGAGGAGCTCATCGCCGAGAACCCTGGCCTCAGCCAGCTGAAGCAAGGGCTCGCCCGCGCCTACCTGGAGCGAGGAGACGAGGAGCTCGCCCTGGAGGTGCTCCAGTCGGGGGCGTCCGACGGCTTCGCTTCGCTCCCGAGGGACCTGATCTGGCTCTTCGGAATGACCGCCTACGCCGAGGTGGCGGCCCAACTAGGGGCTGAGGGGCCGGCCCGACAGCTGTACGCGCTCCTTGTGCCGTATCACGACCAGTATCCCTTCATCGCGGCCGCCTGTCAGGACTCCCCAGTGGCAACGTACCTCGGTGGCCTGGCCGGGGTCCTCGGCCTTTACGACGAGGCCGAGGCGTATTTCGCCGAGGCAGCCGACTTCAACGCCCGAGGCTCGATGGTGTACGCGGCAGCGCGCAACGATCTCGCGTGGGCGCGCATGCTCCGGGCTCGGCACGCTCCCGGTGATCAGGAGAGGGCGCTGATGCTGCTGGCGCGATCAAGCTCGGCAGCGGAGACCATGGGGTACGACTACGTTGCTCGTCTCATCCGGTCGGAGCGGGCGAAGTGGGTCTGAGGCCCCGGCCTCGACCTCCGGCCTCACGGAAGCCGGTCAGCCGTAGGATCAGACGGGGCGCACCTGGACGGTGAGGCGCGCCCGGGACTGGACGACGTCCACGTCGACGCCACTAGCCAGCTCAGCATCCGACATGCCGCATTCGATTGGCATCACCGTCTCGTCGTTGTCCAGCATGTCGAGCATGGCCTGCCTGATGCTGGCGACGACGTCGGGCGACAGACCTTGGATGACCGCTCGGATTTCAGGGGACATCTCGTCGGCAAGATCGAGCGCGTCGACCATGTCGAGCAACGGCGTGTCTGCCGCGTGCATCTCGCGCACCCGTGCGCGAACTCCGGGATCCCTCAATGCCTCGTTCGACGCCTGGACAATCGGAGCTATTGCAACCATGGCGCTCTCCCTCACTCGCGATCGGATCGGCACAGGTGGATTCAGGTCTGACGCTAGTGCGCCGGGGCGAGGGTTGCATCCCCAGTTCCCCCAGGGCATGCCGGCGCCGACTGGGAGGGCCCGAAGCGGCCTTTGCTCATCCTCGTCGTACGCCTGGAGGTACGAGCGCACCGCCGACCCACGTCGATCTGCGCCCCGCACTGACGCCCGACATCGGTGCAGGGTCTGCCAGTCCCGCGCGTGGTGGCGTGCTCAGCCGGCTCTGCGCTCGAAGCTGTGGACGTCAAAGTAGATGGAAGGCGGTACTTCAGATAGAAGGTGTGCACGGTGAGAACGGGGTAGACGAGATCTTCCTGGGGAATGACCGAGACCCGGTCGTCCTTCTCGTCGTAGCGCTCACACTCCTCGCGCAGGCGGTCGACCTCGTCGCGCGAGTCCAACAACAGCCCGAGGTGTTCGAAACCCGGCGCTGACATCGGGGTGTCGCTTTCGACGAGGAGAATGAAGAATGAATTGGTTCGGATCGGGCTGCAGGAGGTGCGCGGTTCGGCTGCCGACCTGGCTGTCGATGGCGCTCCAGCCGAATACGGCGCCGTAGAAGCCGTCGACCTCCTCGCAGAACTCGCTGGTGAGCGTGCCCCTCGGCAGCGTGAGCTCCATGTGGTCGAAGCGCATCGGCCGGTCCTCTCGTCCGACCACGACAGTAGGTCCAACCCTGTCGGGGATGATTGGCTCTCCGCACGCTTAGCCTCGGCATTACGCCTGACCAGGTGTTTCCGGCCAGCGAGCGAGACTCAGGGGTCCGGTAGGATGAACCGTCTCAAACTGGCGCTCGTAGCTCAACGGACTAGAGCATCTGACTACGGATCAGAAGGTTGGGGGTTCGAATCCCTCCGAGCGCGCAAGAGAAAGTCCAGTTCAGAGACTATAAATGAGGCCTGAGCTGAATCTCGATTAACCTCGTTCTCCAGAAAAGCCAACAAAAAAAGCCAACATTCTGTTGGCTGGCCGGAGGAGAGCATGCCGGGAAGCAAGCGACCGATGAGCGCGAAGGACACCTGGCAGCTGCGCGTGTACATCGGCCGCGACAGCAACGGTCGGGTCAAGCATCTCCACCGCACATTCCGGGGGAGCGAGCGTGCGGCGGACCGCGAGTTGGCCAGGCTGATCACCGAGCAGGACCTCAAGCCGGCGCGGGTCACGGACGAACCGAGCCAGTGGGGACCGAAGACGACCGTCAACGACGCCATCGCCGCCTGGAAGGAGAACGGCTGGCAGGATCTCTCGCCCAAGACGACCCTGGGTTACGAGAGCATCTGGAATCGGAGCGTCAAAGGATCGATCGGCACCCGACGGATCGTGACACTCAACTCCTACGACGTCGAGAAGTTCCTCCGTGGCTTGAAGGCGCAGGGGAACGGGCCTTCGACCATCCGCCAGGTGAGGGCGCTGCTGAACCGATCCTGCAAGCTGGCCCGCAAATGGAGTGGGGGCACGCTTCCGAATCCGATCGCGGAGGCGGAGCTTCCTGCATGGAAGCTGAACGAGCGCCCCGACGAAGTGAGATCTCCGGAGTTGGCCGAAGTCCGGACTCTTCTCAAGGCGGCCGACAAGCATGACGAGCGATTTGGGGCCTACGTGAGGATGGTGGCGGCCACGGGCATGCGGCGGGGCGAGGCCTGCGGACTCCGATGGTCCGACCTCGACTTCAAGAAGGCCGAAGTCAGAGTCGACGAGTCCGTGATCGCCGCCGACGGGGGTGCCGTCGTCAAGTCGCCGAAGACCCGCGCGAGCATCCGCTCGATCGCACTCGATGCCGACACCATGACGGTCCTGCGGCGACTCCGGAGGGCCCAGGCGAAGCTGGCACAGGCGTGCTCGGTCGACCTCGAGGATGAGGGGTTCGTCTTCTCGTTCGAGCCAGGTGGGGGAGTGCCACCCCATCCCGACAGCATGACCCAGCTCTTTGCCAAAGTTCGCGACGCCGCTGGCGTAGCGAAGGACGTCCATCTGCACTCGTTACGTCACTTTCAGGCCACTGCGCTCGATCCCGTGCTCTCCGAGAAGCAGAAGCAGGCTCGCCTGGGCTGGTCGACCGTCCACATGGCCCGGCACTACACCGACGTCATCGGGAGCGAGGATCGCCGAGCCGCCGAGCACATGGGTCAGATCCTGTCCTCGAGAAGGACCCGGGGGTCGGTTACTGCTTCTGGTTGATTGCAGACCCGTCGTCGTCGCCTTCGAGTCGATCACCTCGAACTCCGACAAGCGGAGTCAGGCCGTCGATGAGCCTCTCCACCGCAGCCCGAGGAATCCGAATCCGTGCGCCGATGCGGAACATGGGTAGCGGAAGCGTCCCGGCTTTCACCGCCCGGTACAGCAGTAGATCGAGCCTCACCCAGGAGGATCGCCGTTTCTTCGACGCTCAACAGGGGCTTTGGCCGATGGGTGGAGCTGTTCCGTGGCACGTGCTCGGACCTTCCTTTCATGGACCCGGACGGAATGTCCAGATGAGGTCCCATCTTCGAGAGCCGCGTCACCCCCAACGTCATTCTCCGCCGATCGTCAACGTCACCCTCCGAACCCCGACCTTTCTCTGGTTGAATCCGCAACGTCACCCTTTTCGCCCAAACGTCACCCTGGGCGGATTTGATAGATCGACGGCCCAGACCCGAAGGCCTGTCAGAACGATTTACCTACTGAGCGCCTGTTTCTCACGCGATTAGTGCTTCGCCTACTCGACCGTGGTACTGGTGATCTTGTAGGCGTAGACCTTCCTGGTCTTGGGCTTGCCGCCGCCAGGCCCACCTTGGAACCCAGCTGCGTGGAGAGCGCTTTCAGCGACGCGTGCATTGGCGTTGGTGTGGGCCTTGCGGAAGATCCACCGACCGCCGTTCTCGGACACCCTGTGGGCGGTGAACAGGCGCTTTCGTGCTCTGCGAGCGATGCCCGCGTACCAATCGGAGTACGGCTCTGTGGCGTACTTCTTGATTTCGTCCACGATTTCTTCAGACGGCTGGGCTTTGGGCACCGATCAGATGGTAGTGATGCAGCGTGTCCCCGCAGGTAGCCACGGTTTGCGAAATGACATCGCCGGAAAGTGTCACCCTGGGCGTGCGACGGCCATCCACCACCGAGACGCTTGACTTGGTAGCGGCGAGGTATTCCGCCCGAAGGGCGGAGCGCAGCCGTTGGTGCACGGGTGTGGAATGTGTTGTACAGGTCCGGCGGGGCCGATGGAAGAGACATGACGAAGCCCCCTTCCTCGATGGAAGGGGGCTTCGTGGGGGGCCGGCAGAGCCGATGCTGCAGCCGGCGTCGGTCACGGTGGTTCCGCGGTGACGGCCGGAGCCCGTGGGACTCGGTCGGGTCAGTATTCGGAGGGAAGCAAGAGGGTCGTGGCGTAGCGGGGGCGCACGCCCGAGGGGCCGACAGAGCCTTCGGTCTCGGCGTCGGTGATGATCCACAGGCGGGTGGATCCGAGGTCGTAGGCGCTGAGGATGCGCTCCCCGTTGCGGACGGCCTCGTCGTTGGCGTCGTGGTCGTCGGCGCACAGGGCGCCCCAGTCGGCGGCGCCGTGGCGGGAGAGCAGGCGGGCGGGGTCTGCTCCTTCTGCCACCAGAGCTCGAAGGGCGCCCGGGGTGGCGACCAGCGGACCGAAAGCGAACAGCCGTTGGCGGTCCACGATCTCGGCGGGGACGAGGACGGTTCCTTTGTCCGTAGTGAGGCGGAGAATCCCCGCAGTGCCGTCGGTCGGGCTGCCCGCCTTGTAGTCCGGGTCGATGGCGTTCCACCGACGGGCCGTGATGACTGCGGTCATGGCGTCCTCCCGATCGTCTCGGGCGGCTCCGGAGCGGAGCAAGGCCCGTCCTTGCTCCGCTGGGTGCGAAAGGACCGGGCAGTCCGGTCGGGGTCAAGCGGCGGGTGGGCCCGAGCGAGGAAGCGAAGCCCGGTGGCCGAGCCGAGCCCGCGAGGCGACGGCGGAGCCGGCGGCCACCGTGGCGGCGCCCCGCAGTGTCCGCTTGGGGCCGAGCGGCGCCCGGTCCAACCCTCGGCAACCGAGCAGTCTTCGTCTGGTTGCGCCGGCTTGCGTTGGGACGGCCGGGTGACGTGAGTCGGTCCGGGCCGGCACCGCGGCGAAGGGGCCGGGGGATCGCTCCCCCGGCCCCTGGTCCGGCTCAGAAGGTCTCGACCTGCTGGGTCTCGGCCTCAGCTGCCAGCGCCGCTCGACCCGGTGGACATCCGCGGTGGCGAAGCGCAGGCTCGGCCCGATCTCGTCGGCCGTGAGCTCGACCTTGGAGCGGTGCTCGCCCTCGTCGGTCTCCCAGCTGCGCTGCTCGAGGCGGCCGGTGACCACGACCCGCATGCCCTTGGTGAGGCTGAGGGCCACGTTCTCGGCCAGGTCCCGCCAGCAGATGACGTCGAAGAACGAGGTGCTCTCCTGCCACTCCTGGGTGGTCCGGTCCTGCCAGCGCCGGTTGACCGCCACGCCGAGCTGGGCCGTGGCTTGGCCTTCTCGGGTGTAGCGGATCTCGGGCTCCCGAGTCAGGTTTCCTGTGATGGTGACGGTGTTCATGGTGTGGTTCCTTTCGTGTGTGGTGCTTACGGGCACGACACGCGAACCGGGAAGCCGAGGGGGCAACGGTTGCCCGCAGGGTCGGCCGGAAAGTTGGCGCGGGACCGAAGGTCAGTGAGCGCAGCGAACGCCGCCGGCCAGTTTCCGAGCCGCCGTTGCGGCCGAGGCGACGGGGCGCACGATGGGACCGTAAGCACCGCCATACACGTCGAGAGGAACCCACGACACGCCAGTCACCGCCCATCTGGTGCCACCATGGGGAATTGTCGCTACATCGGGCCACGCGCAACTGCCGGCCACACGACCGTGGCAAGGAATTGGCCTCGCAGCATTCCGGGTGGTCGTACGTCGACCAGGGAGAGACGACGGTAAATTCGGCTGCCCCTGATCGCGGCGGGGAGGAACTTTGCGCTACTGGAGATTGGTGTGGCCGCAACGGGGCTACGAAAGTCCGACTGTTGTGGAGCCCTCCGCAAGACAGTCGTCCAGTAGCGTTGGCTGCGGATAATGCCTGGGCTTCTTTCTGGAGCACGGCTCGACGATCTGCGGTCAGCTGGGGGTGACATCGCTAGTGCCCGGATGCCTCCGCCTTGGCGAAGGCCACGGCCCGGGAAAGTGCCTTACGCAGTCGCTAGGGCAATGACCTGCTCACGTTCTGCCGGATTCCCTTATGAGTCCTCATCCAACGGCGTCGAATCCATGAGAAGTCAGCTCATCGCCGTCGCCGTTCAGCGTGGGCACGAAGGGGGTCGGCACCAGGAGAGGCGGCATCAGCCGATCGTTCTGATCCAGTGATCGAAGCAAGGGTGGAGCGCCATACGTCGCGCCATTGTCGCCGCTTCTCATCGTCGGCCAGCGCGGCGTCGACCGCCGTGGAGCCTTCGAATGGCCACAGCGGTTCACCTCCCGATGCCAAGCAGAGCCGAGCCAAGAAACGAACGCCGCACCAGGTCTCGAAGTCGATCGACGGCGAAGGCCATCGCCACGCCGAAAGGGGCATCGTCAGCGACAGTGGATACCGAGTAGATCCACTTGCGCAGATCTGACTCCTTGATGCGTTCACCGTGCACGAGCCTCGATCGCACCCCATACAGAGAGCTCACATCGCGGTAGATAGCCAGGCCCGGATCGTCGTCGGTCCACAGCAGCGCCGCCGCACGCGTCCGGAGACGATGACCCACCGCTTCGGTGTCGGATTCCGATCCGGTGAGGATCGCTTCGAGGGCCGTCGCCAGGTCGATGACTCTTTCGAAGTCGTCGCCGGTCTCGTGCGACCGGTTGTAGTTGAGCAGCGCCACATCGAAGGAGGTCGCCACCATTCCTTCCCGCTTGACCACGGCGGCATCGAGGAGCGCACCGAGGGCGGCGAAGGCTGCGGCGTCGGAGTCCTGCAGCTCCACGACTCTCTGCATGCGGATGTCGGGGATGACGGCCTTCTCGAACCGGCGGTACATCGGAGAGACCCGCGAGACGAGCGTCGAGGCTCCGACCAGCTGCCAACACGATTGGTACGTTCCAGCGAACAGGAGTCGGGCGAGTAGTAGGAACCGGTCGATGCGCCCCTCCAACGTCCGGGCCACGCCGTAGATGTCTCCATCGTCGGTGGTGCTGCTCGTGACGAGGAGAGAGCTTGGCGGGTCGTAGAACCGTGGGATCTGGCGGTTGAGGGCCGATGGCCCTGCCGGTATCAGATCGATCGATCGGCGGAGGAGATCGTCCGACTCTCCCGAGTCTGGGTAGATCGTGACGTCTCCGAGCGTCACCGGAGATCCGGTGGCGGGAGCGATTTGCGAAGCGGCACGACAGCAGTTCATCGTGTACTCGCTCGCATCGAGCACGTTCAAGAGCTCATCCACTGATGCCTGGACGGGCGGAGTGTCCGCTTCAAACACAGTCGTCTCCGGCATCCGAACATCGGACGACGCAACCCTCGAGGAAACTGAAGATGTACATGTTCGAGAATTCGGGATGCGGCTTCGTCATCGGATCAGAGAAACGCTGCGGATAGGCGATGTTGAGCGCCTCTTCCAACGCGGAGAACTCCGTACCGCTGACGTCTGACGCCTGAGTAGTCGCGACCCACGTCTATGAAGGGGTGGTGCCTTGGCGGGGGCACGATGTGATCCTCCGCAAGGGCGGGGAAGGCGGCTCCGATGAACGAGTGCGCCAGAGCGGCGATCACATCCCGTTGACTGACCGGGTCGTGTGCGCCGCGCTTCCCACTTTGATACTCCCAGATCTCATGATCGAGAGCCCGTGGGTCGACGTCAAAGTGCTGGGCCGCCGCTTCGACGAGGGCCACGGCCCGGTCCCCTTCGACGGTGCGCTCTTCGACGCCGAGCGCCGCTGGCGACGAACCGCAGCACCATTCGATCCGGCTTGACGTCTCGTAGCCCAACCAGCATCCGCAGGTACCGCCACGAGATGCCTGAGCGCTGACCGGGAACGGAGAGCCATGCTTGCTTCGCCTGATCTCCCAACGCCGAGCCGTCGGCGTCGCGAAACTGCGCCGCAGTGTCAATGCCCAGATCATGAAGAGCCAGAGCGGCGCGGTGAACCGCATCCCCCTTACGAACGGCATCGGGCTGGGTCGAGACACGGTTACGAGTACCGACCTCGTCGATGAAGCCATCGACTCCACCCACTGCTTCGTAGAAGGCGAGCAGTTCGGGCAGGCCGTCTTCTTCGGGATTCCCCTGCCAACGTCGCCGTCCCCGGTATCGTTCGACGACCCCTCTCGCTATCACGTAGCGCGCGTTGATGGACCAGATGGCATCGACCACAGAGAGGGCGAGACTGTCCGGATAACCAGTGAAGGGTTTCCAGTCTGCGGATGGAGCAAGGCGCTCTCGACAGGCGCTGACCATCTTGTCAATGTCGGGCTGCCCAACCTGCTCAGTCATCGTCACTCCCCGAACGCGACGTCCTCAGCCACGACCGGATCGATCGCAGCGCGATTCTGGCCCACCGCCCCATCCTCTTTTCCACTTGGCCAGGAACGGTGCCATCGGGGTGGGAAGGTCAGTCTTGACCAGGGGTCTCGTCGTGCGGAGTGAATAGCCGCACCGGAGGCCAGCGGATCGAATGGAGCGACGCTCGTGGATCCGCAGGAGCTCTCGGCCACGACGTTTCCGCCGGGCTTCCTCACCCGACCCGAGCTGCCAGTGACCGGCGGGACCACCCGTGCCCTACACCTATGTCCAGAAATACTGGACATAGGTGTAGGCTTGGTCCGTGCCGTCCGCCGCCGAGATGCTCCAGTCAACGCTGGGAGAGACCGCCTACCTGGCGCTGAAGGCTCTGGCTGAGAGCCGGAAACCCCTGTCCGGGCGCCAGATGGCCACCGCACTAGACGTTGCACCGACCACGGCGACGGCGGCTCTAGGGAGGCTCCGGGACGCCGGGTTCGCCCTGTCCAGTCAGGAGGGGAGGGCGACCCGTTGGCACCTCAACACCGACAACCCTGTGGTGCGCGCCTGGCTGGAGGGAGAACGAAGCGAGGTGAGCCCCGCAATGGCCGCTGAGGGGATGAGCCCGTACGCCACCGGGGGCGGGGGCGTGACCTTCGAGCGGAAGGTCGGCGTCCAGTATCTCGCCGACCTCCTGCTCGGGGACGCAGCCCCGGAGCTGGGCGACGGTCGGTTCGTGGTGAGCGTGTCCTTCCAGCAGGCGCCGGAGCATTCGGTCGACGATCTCGTCGTCCGCGCAGCTCGCGAGGGGGAGCCGGAGCCGTCTCTCGTGCTCGCCGTCGCAGTGCGCCGTGCTCCCAACCTCGTTCAGAGCAACGAGGACTCCCGGAGGCTGATCCGTTCCTTCGTGAACGAGATCGCCAACGCGCCTGGCGAAGGTCCCGAGCATCGAGTGGCTCTCGTCGTTGCAGGCGCCCAGGATCACGCCAAACAAATCGCCACCCTCGCCGGCCTTGCCTCCAATCAGATGGATGCGTCGAGCTTCTTCGGCCTTGTCGGAACTCCTGGGCGATTCACCGCCGACATTCGTGGTCGCCTGGATCAGGTCGAAGCACTGGTGAGGCTTGCACTTCAGGACCTTGGCGTCGCCGACCCCGCCGAGGAGGTCGTTCGGCAACGCACGTGGGAATTGCTGTCCCGCCTCACCGTGCTAATGCCGCGCCTTGAGGCACCGGACGAGGCGGACTGGGGAGCGATCGCGAATGCCCTGACCCGCGTCGCTCGCGGAGGTGACCTGTACGGCGCATCCCGGCTGCGCGACCGGCTGGTTGCACTCGCATCCGAGTATCCCCAGAACGCCGCTTCGGTCGATCGGAGCCTTCTTCGGCGCCATGCCCACGAAGTCCTCGACTCCTCGGCCCGTCACCACGCGCAGGGGCGAGGAGCCCTCGACCACCTCAATGCACGCGCCACTCGCGGCGGTGCGCAGCGAGATCGCCTCGGAGAATCGCAGTCGCGTCGTCCATTTGGACCGACGCCGATATATCGGCCGGCCTCGCTGCGGTCATCGCATCGTCGCCGGCGGCTGTGGTTGCGCACGGCGACTCTGGAGTTGGGAAGAGCGCTGTCGTCGTTCAGACGGCGACGGACGTCGCCACCAACACACCCGACTCGACGCAGGCGTTGTGTATCAACCTGCGCCACCTCCCCAAAACGAGTCTTGAGTTCGAGTCGTACCTCGGTGCGCCACTTGCAACACTCCTCGCAGAACTCAGTGCTCCTCAACGGCTTCTCGTCATCGACGGCGCCGATGCGATCTCCGAGGGCATGGGTGACGTCTTCCAGTACGTCGTTGATGCTGCGGTGACCGCCGACGTAACGATCGTCGCTGTGACCGCGACGGAGAGCAAACAGCTCGTGCGCGACACGATCGCCGACCGGGTGAGCGGACAGGTCGTCGAGTTTCCCGTGTCGCCCCTGACGGATCCCGATATCGACACCATCGTCGCCGTGTTCGGCGAATTGGCTCCGCTGGCAGCGAACCCGCGCTCGCGAGATCTGTTGCGTCGGCCAGTCGTGGCGGACCTGTTGGTGCGGGGAGGCTTATCAGGAACCCCGTTGAGCGACGCAGATGCGATGGAGCAGGTCTGGTCGGGGTTGGTCCGCCGTCACGGGCAATCCGAACACGGAACGCCCGACGCCCGTGACCTTGCGCTCGTGCGCCTGGCGGATCTGGCGCTCTGCGGCGGAGACGCGGTCACGGTCGTCGGTTCCATCGACCCGGCAGCGCTCGAAGGTCTCAGGCGTGACGGGGTATTGCGGACGCCTGACGACGCATGGGCTATTGGACCCGAGTTCGCTCACGACGAACTTCGCCGCTATGCGATCGCCCGTCTTCTTCTGGCGCCCGGCAACTTCACTGCAAAGCTCCTCGAAGGCGACGTTCCCCGCTGGTCACTCGCGGCGGCTCGACTTGCATGCCAGATGGTGCTTGGAGCTGAGGACACCCCGGCAAACCCGTTGCACGGTCGGTTTGAGCGGGTGCAGAAGGCATTCGACGAGCTGGTCGATGCTGGCCACGGTGAGCGCTGGGGCGACGTGCCGGGCGAAGCACTGCTGACGCTCGGTGATCCCGAGGCGGTGCTACGCGATGCATGGCCCGATCTCCTGGCAGACTCCGGTGCCGGTCTGCAACGCCTCGCACGACTTGTGAACCAGAGGCTCCGCGACGACACCGGCCTCGTCCGGCAGTACGCGGTGGAGCCTCTCATCGCCCTGATACTCGATGACGAGACGGCCATGGTCTGCCGAGTACCTGCAAGACGTTCTGCGGGATTGGCTGCGTGCTCTCGTGGTGAACAATGCCCCGGCGGAACATCCTCTCCGACTGCGCCTGCGCGATCGTCTACTGGCAGCCTGCAATGAGGCGGACCGTCGTTTGCGGGAGGAGCGCGAAGCCGCTGCCGCCGCGAGGGCTGCGCGCACGGCTGAAGAGATTGAAGAGGAGGAGAAGTTCCGGGAGCGCCATCGTGGTCTCTTTATCGAGAGGGGGTATCCGCGGAGCCGACCTCGTCGGAACCGCCATGAAGTCCCCAGTGAAGTCACGTCGGAGATCATGGTCGAGCTGCTGGCGTTGCTTGGCCCCGATCTCGGCGAGGGGGGCGAAGTTGTCCTCCGTCGCATCGCGACGGACGCGCCGTCGTGGCTCCACCCGGCGGTGGAGGAGTTTTTGACCGGTCGGGCGCTCGCTGGATACCGGCGGGGCTTTCTCGCCGAGATGACCGAGGCGTACTACCTCGATGACGAGGAAGACGGGTCGGGCTTCCACGAGGACGGCATCCGAGATCACCATGCCCGCAGCTTTGGCGTCACGCCGCTCGCGGCATGGTACCGAGGCCCCTTCATGGCGCTGTTCCAATCGGATTTTCGCAACGGCGTCGCTGTCGTGAACCGCATGCTCAACCATGCTGCGCTGGCTCGCGCACGAACGTTGGCGGGCCACGAAAACTATGGCGTCGTGATCGACGACTCGATGCTTGACCAATATCGGGTCGAATTCCAAATCACGGGTTCACCGCGCGGTCTACGTCGGCGACGGGAACGTGTGGATGTGGTACCGCGGAACGGGCGTTGGTCCGTACCCGTGCATGAGTGCGTTGCAGGCACTGGAGCGCTCGTGCGATCAGCTCGTCGTTGCTGGGATTCCTCTCGCCAATATCGTCGCGATCCTCCTCGATGGATGCGACAACCTTGCCATGGTTGCCCTGGTTGTGGGGTTGCTTGTCCGCCATCTCGATGACGCCGATCGCCTGCTGGATCCGTACTTGTCGGAACCGCTGGCGTGGGAATTCGAGTTCGGGCGCATGGTTCACGAAACCAGCGGATTGGCGGCGTCCTCAGACGGCATCGCCCATGCGGATCGACGTCAGTGGTCACTTCGCGAAGCGGGGATGTGGCTGGTGCTTGCGTGCTGATGAGGCACGGACCGAGGAGCTTCGCCAGATCGGTGATCGATTGGTCGAGTCCTATCGAAGGCTGGTCGTACAGGCGCTTGGCGAGAGCGCCGACGAGCGAGACGTCGAGAGACACCTCGTCAAGGTGCGGGCGTGGGCCAGCGGTCTCGACCGGAACACGTACCAAGCGGAGGAAGCGGAGGGAGGGCTGTACATCCAGAGTCGACCGCCGGAGGATGTTGCTCAGGCCCTGGAGAGCGGCAACGAGGACTTACGACGTGGCCAGGAGGCCACGCGCCTCATGGTCCGCTACCACATCCACCGGATTCAGGGTGATCCGGAGCCAGTGAGCGCCGAGGACCTTGTCGCGGACCTTGTCGCCGCCAAGGACCTCTTGGAGAACCCACCAGCGCTTAATCCGGTGGGTCCGTGGGACATTCCGGCCGCAGTTGCGTCGGCCGCCCTAGAGGCGCACATCCTTGATGGCGTCGACCTCCCGACAGAGTCTCTGCTGTTCGCGATCGAGGTGGCACTGCGGGTCGAGATCGGGGAACCAGATCCTCGACAGTACGAGTTCGAGGAGTCTTACTTCGAGCAGGGTGGCGACCGCAGCGTGGCACGTGCGATCCCCCTGCTCCTTCTGCCCTCGGCTCAAGCGGTGCGCATCTTGGCCGACGGGGGGGACGGTTCACAGACGTACGACCAGGCAACAGCCGCGGCGCTCCACCTGGCGCGAGCTGAGGTCCGCGAAGTGCGGGTGCACCTCGCCCGTGGACTCGACGGGCTGTGGGTGGTTCCGTGCGCAGCCGACGGTCCATGCCACCACGAAACGGGACTCCAGATCGCCATCGAGACGATGCGGGACTGCGTCCTTGGTAGTTGGAATCCGCAAACGCAACGGCGCGAGATCGACCAGCTCGCAGAGCCGGTCGCACAATCCCTCGCCGACACCCCCGACGAGAGCATCTACTTCTCCCGTCTCGATGCTGCCATCCGGGCGCTGGCCCCAGCAGTGCGGGCTGGGATCTGTGTGTCAGAACGAGCGCACGAACTACTCGCAGTCCTTCTCGACGCCCACCGCCGCGCTCTGCTCTCACACGACCGGGACATGGACCACCGGGGGACCAGTTCCCTGATCGTGGCGCGAGCGCTCTTGACGATCGCGTCGAACGGCGACGACGGGCTCATCCACGAGCACATCGACGCCTACGCGGACGACTCCACTCTGATGAACAACTTCCTTCGCGCCGATATCAGCCGCAGCAGAGGAGTCGCCTGGTCGAGCCGAGACCGCGGCCCAGGTGTGGCCATCCGTCGTCGCACAGGTGATCGGGCTTCATCACACGGGTCACACCCCGCTTGGGGGCCCGCACTACGGCGACTACACCCTGGCGTCGCTGCTGCCCAACCCCACCAGCGAGGTCGCCTATCTGTACCGCGAATTCGACGGAGATCCGATCGCGTGGTGGGAGCCACTGGCATGGGGCGCGACGGTCGAGGCGTGGCTTCCCCTCGCCGAGGGAAACGCCTCCTGTGTCGACAACCTCATCGGCTTTGTCAGACCGTTGGCCCTTGACGATCAGGTTCGACTCGGTCTGCCATGGGTGGCAACGCTCGTGCTTCCTGATCCCGCTCGAATCGCCAACCACTCCTTCCTGGTGTCGTCATGGTTGATCGAAGTTCGCCAAGCAGCGTCCGATCTCGGCCTGTTCCCCATCTGGCAACGGGTTGTCGATGGGCTCGTGGTCGCCGGTGCGTCTCGGCTTGCGCCCTACTCGGAGTGAGCCGGTCCCCCCGGCAGGCCATCACTGGGATCCCGGTCGAGCAGGGGTTGCTAGCCGATGGGCAAGCCGCGTAGATCTGGCCGGCGAAGCCGGAGGCGGGCGCAGAAGTCCCCGCGTCCTCCTCGGGCTATGACCGCGAACGCCATGAGTTTGAACGACTGGACAGGCCACCTAGGCCGCTTGGTGCGGCCATTCGAGCGCCAGGGACTGTGTGCGCTCCTTGCTGCAGCCGCTGACTCCCCTAGTGGCGGGCACCGTCTGCCCTCGCTCGTCGTACTGTGGGGAGCTGGAGTACGTGCCGCTTCTGGGTCGGGAACGATTGATGGTCGCGGCCTGCGGTCGCTTCTCGCTGGTGCGAGACGAGCGGTACCGGCCCTTCGTCGCGCCGAGGACTACTGGCCGGCGGATCCGCGGTTGGTTGTTGGTTGGCCGTTCGAGGGCCGCATGTTGCGGGTCCATCCGGGCGAGTTCAGCGACCCACTGATGTTGCTTCGCACCGCGACGGTGACGGCTCGGGCGATCGACGATGCCGTGCTGGCGATCCATGGCTTCTCGCTCTCGGATCTCATCGAGGTTGCTCTCGCCTATGGCGACTGGCGTCTGTCCGCTGTTGCGGGGTGCTGGCCCACTGCCGACTTGGGCCGCGAGGATCCCGATCAGAGCGACGAGGATCTCGCTTCGCTGCTGAAGCGCATATCCTCGACGCCAGTAGCCGTCACCGATGATGAGGTCGGCGCGGCGTTGTCGGCTCAGCACGCCGACCCTGCTGCCTGGACGGCTTCGTGCAGCCATCCGGATCGGGCTGCGGCGGCATGGGCATGGACGAGCGTTGACGCCGATCAGCTGACCTTCGCGCTCGGACCAAGGACGGCAGCGCTCGGATCCGCGCTCACGCTGCGAGACGGCGAAAGCGAGTTCCCGGTCCCGGCATCGATGGTGTTGAGCGGGCTGGCCGCGGCCGCCAGCATGTTGGCGGCCGAGGTGGCGGACGACGAGGCGGCCCGCGATCTCCTGCAAGGGGTGGTCACGGCACAGGCGCTGAGCATGCTCACGATGGCATCCCCGCCGTCGCGGCGCCCTGTCGAGGCGCTGACGAAGAGCGATTCGGCGCCGGACTTCGCCGGGTTTGTCTCGCTCCCATCCGAGCGTCGGGCTCTGGTCGTGAAAGGTTGTCACCGCTCTCGACTCTGACACGCTGCAGCACGAGCTCGCCGCGGCCGACGCGGAGCTGCTCACGCTCGACATCGAGGGAGTGCGCAGCCTCGGGGTTCCGCTCGACGCGACCGGGGCGGTGCTGCGGCTCGTCGTCTATGGCGGTCCGTGCCTCGAGCCGTTCGGTGAGCGTGGGCCGATCGCGCACCTGCACGTCGAGGACCTCGTCACAATGGTGCGGGACCTCGACCAGGACAAGCTCGACCGCGACGTGCTCCTGCAGTTCTTGGAGGAGCTGATCCTCCTGCCGGGCATCGAGCACTTCCTTCCCTTCGACGCCGAGGACGTGTGGCGGCACTGGCGGCACTTCGGTGTCCTCAACCCGACCGGCGAGACGGAGATCGCCTTGGCCGTCGATCCGCGCCCGGACGACACCGCATGGGCGCGCGCCGCGGCATGGGCGCCTATCGAATCGGTCCTCTGCGCCGCATGTCTGCCACCCTCGTGGTTCTGGGCCTCTGCACGACTCGATGACCGCGGATACGCCACGCTCTTCGGCAAGGACAAGTCCGTGGTCTTTGTCCGCACCGATCCGGCGGTCGTGGTCCGCACCACTCTCGACAACGCGCTCCCAAACCTCCGGATCGACGCCACCTTCGGGTACGGGGTGGCAGACGGCGTCTTCTTGACGCTCGTCAACCGCCCCGAGACGGCCCAGCTTCTCACCGCGCCGTTCGTTAGCCCTGTCCTAGTCAATGTCGATTTCACCGCGGAGCGACGGCCGGACGTCGGTGATGAGCAGGTGGCGGTCGGCTGGCGAACTGCCCGAGAGCCGCTCCTGATCATCGACCTGTTGCTCGGTCCTGACTGGTTCGAGCTTCTCGCCGACAGTCCCTCTCGACGCCCACGAACTGGTCGGCGAGATCCTGGTCCGGGGGGTTAACGGATCTCACCGCGGACAAGAGCGTTGAGGAGGGTGACCAGGTGCGCCGCGCCTTCCTCGAAGCGTGGTGTTCGGCGCCGCCTGTCGCCATGCTGCACTTCCAAGAGACGACTAGGGACTACCGGCCGGAGCGGGCATTCGTGCTCCCCCGTAGCTTCGC
Source organism: uncultured Acidimicrobiaceae bacterium (assembly GCA_963725895.1). GTDB lineage: Bacteria > Actinomycetota > Acidimicrobiia > Acidimicrobiales > RAAP-2 > Bog-473. Next base: position 328,720 of record CAVSAJ010000002.1, read on the forward strand.
CTCCCGTGCCCGAGCCGAGCGGGCGGTGGCCCAAGCCGTCACCCGCGCAGGCATCGGCCCCTGCGCACTGGTCGACGGGGAGGCCCGACGCTTCGTTCGGGATCGGTTGCTCCCACTCATCGAGGAGACGCTGGAGCTCGACGCTCAGCTCTTGGTCGCCGGACGCCCTTCTTCTCGTCGCCGAGCAGGTCAATGACGCTTACGGCGAACGCGCACGAGCGGTTGCGGAGATCGAGCGAGCACTGGCTGCTCCTTGGGCGGCCACCTGGCAGGAGCTGGCCCGTTCTGGTCCAGAAGAGTCGGAGATGACTCGACCACTCGACCTTCTCCTCGAGCGCTTGCTCGTCACCCCCTTGGCGGGTCGAGAGGTACCGGACCGCTTCGACATCGCCGAGGCCGCCGACCTCGTCGCATACGCGCTTGAGACCGAGCTGGCGCTCGACAGCACTAGACGCCAGCTCCATGGGCTCGCCGTAATGGTCGCCGCCGACGGCCGAGTCGCTGTCCTTCCTGGGCCGGCCTCTAAATTCCGAGCGGATGGTCAGCGGAGCGAGAACGCTGCCGACCTCGATCTGCCTGGCTACCTTCGCGCCGACCGCGACGACCGGCTCCGGATACGCGAGGAAGACGAAACCGAGTCCCCTCGCTCGTCGGGCTCAGATCGATGGTCAATCATCGCGCCAGCCCAACGACTTCCGGCCGCTCGCCAGCGTCGCCGACGCCCCACCCAGCCTTCTCGCCGCCGATGCAGTGCTCCGCCGCGAATGCGGCACCGGGATCGACGGGCTGAACGCCGTTCTTGGCACCGCCGTTTCTTGGGACCGCGACGACGACCATGCGATCCTCGTGGAGCGCAGTGACCTCCGACGCGAAGCGATCGCGTGGTCGGACCTCCCCGCCGAAGAAATCGACGCAGCGATCGACCGCTTGACGCTCGATCCCGGACAGCTCGCATCAGAGGGAATCAGCTACGCGGCTCAAGAGCGACGACACCACCGCATAGCAATCAGCCCGATCCCCATTGTTGCGAGGCCAAGTCCTGGTGATGCCCTGGCGGATCTTCGCAGCGCAGAACACCTACGCCAACTACCTAGACGACGGGCGACTGCCATGGCACCCCGACGATCTTCCCAAGACGGTCAAGGACGCCTTTGGTCACTATCGACAGATCGGCAATCGCGCCCTCGAACGCGCTGCGCTCGAGCAGGCGCAGGCGCTCGGGCTTCCTGGCTCGATCAACGTCACCCCGGTTATCGCGAATGCAACTGGCCTCACGATCGCCGGCGAAATCGATCTTCTAGTCGCCGATCCCATCCACAAGCGGATCTGGGTCTGCGAGGTGAAAGACATCTACACCGCCGTCTCCCCCCAAACCATCCAACGCCGAATCGACAAGTTCGCCAACCCACGTGCCGGGTTCGTCAAGCGACTGCTCACGCGACAGCGTCAGGTAGCCGAGCACACCTCTGGAGCGTTAGCTCTCCTTGGCGTGCCCGGCGAGCTGGAGCAGTGGCGTGTCCTCCCGCTCATGATCACGAGGCGCGTCGAGCCCGCCGCTTTCGCCGCAGGAATCCGGGTACCGTTTGTCGTCATTGCAGACCTCGCTGCCGTTCTGTCGGCACCCAACGACCCCGGCAACGGGCACGTGTCGATCGGTACAACGTGACTCCGGCCGACCCCCCGATTCCAGCAAATCGCCGCGCTCCTGCGACGGCCGAGGCCAGTCATCGTCAGCCACACGCAAGAGGATCGCGGCTGGTCCGCACTACGACTACTCGATGACCGGCCGCTCGATAGCTCAGATACGCCACTCCAAGGGAGCCAAGGGCGACGAGAAGCCCGAATCAGGCGATTCCCGGCGTGGTGTTGAGTCACCCAGGAGGGGGCGGCTGTCGCGACGAGCAAAGTCGTTCGTCATTGGATCGCTCCTTTGCACTGAGGCGGGGTCGGGGCCGGGGGCCCACCAGACGCCTGGCCGGTGGGATCGAATGTCGTCGGCGCGGCACGGACGCCGGGGAAAGAGACCCATCCGCCGCCGTCGGAAAGGTGGTACCAAACCCCGCTATTGAACGGGGCAACGTTCGTGGGGTAGGCGGGCCGACTGATGACCCAACCGTTTACCTGGATCTTTGAGTTCGGAGCGAAGCTGCCCTCTCCGGAGGACAGGACGTTGGGGGCAGCTCGAATCTCGGTTCCGACGGGGCTCCAACGGTTCTCTGAGTAGACGATGAAACTTGGACAACCACCAGTGAAGCCCACAATCGCAGAGTTATTGCTATTGGACTCGAAGTATTTGAACCACCATGGAAACCCGGTAGCGAGCACGATTCCGATCACCAGGGTGATGACGGCGCCGATGATGAGGTCGCGTCCCTTTTCGTTCTTGTCGCGGGGCTTTGGCCTGGGAGGCCCCGGCTTCTCGGTCATAGGACTTCGCAGTCTGCAGGCGTCGCCGCTTGGACCACCGCGGGATCTTCACTTGTGGGGTCGTAGCCGGTGGGATAGGCACGGACGCTGGCGAAGGGAACCCAGCCCGCTCCATCGGCAAGGCGGAACCAGATTCTGCTGTCTCGTGTCGAGACATCGAGTGCCGGCACGGGGCTGCCGAAGGTCCAGCCGTCAACGGCGATCGATGCGATGGTGGAGAGTGTTGCCACCTCGTTCGAGGTGGTGGTAGGGGCTGACCACACCGTCGTGTGCACCGAGCCGCGGTCTTCGGCATAGATCTGGTACGTGGTACATCCCCCGATGTGACCTGGGCTGAGAAACTTGAACCACCACGGGGGTCCCGTGGCAAGGACGACGCCAAGCACGGCGCCGACGGCCGCCACCCAGAGCCAGGTGTAATGCCGGCTCGGACTCTTCTTGAGTCCGGGCGTTTCGATGTGGCTAGTCATTCCGTCCGCTGACCATGCAGCGATGAACTCCCACAGGGATTTCCCGCTAGTACCTGTACCCGAGCCGTGACCGCATGCGCTGGTCAGCGACCCATGCGTCATGACGCTGCCTAACCTGATCGAGGCGATCCGCTGAACCTGCAAAAAAACCGACATCGAGCCAGTGCTTCGCGGCTGGGCCGGTTGTGCATCCCTCAGGATGTAACCACGGAGCGGGCGGACTCTGCCGGTACCACCACCCAGCGGGCTGAAGGTAGAGGGAGCCGTCGAGATCAGCGCCCAAGGCTTCGTCGGCCAGGAGCAATCCAACCGAGTACTCGAACTGATCGAAGGCCACCATCAACTGATCCGGAGTCACGAGCCCTTCAGCGAGACCGGAGAGAAGCTGCTGCAACCATGACGAGGTTGCAGCAGGTCGAGCTGCCGGAAGGAGCAGGGAGGCGGCGGGCTCGATGGCAGTGCGAGTGCTGCGGAGAAGCTCGTTGTCGAAATGAAGCTCCGACAGGAGCGCGGGCAATGACATCAGGGCTCCCGCCGGCGATGGCACCGGTTCCAACGGCATAAAGCCCGAGGAGGCCCGGGTAGTAACGCATGTGATCCCAGATGGTGAAGATCTGACCCGTGGGTTGATCGCCGGCGGCCTCGATCAGTCTCTTCAGATGCCGGGACCAGATCCTCACGTGGAAGGGGCGGTCGCTGTAGTAGGCGCCAATAAAGAGGGGGCCGAGCATCGGACTGAGGACGCCTTCATACCGCTGGACCCGCTCCCGGACGTTCTCCTCGGTTGGCTGCTCTCCCATAGGAAAGGCCTCAGCTGTCAGCTGGCCGATGGCCTCGGTCGTGAGCCGCGGAGAAATGCTCCGACAGATCGATGCGTCGCTCACGGCTCGCAAGGAGATCCTTGAGCGCGCCTAGCGCGTCTTCAGACATGGTTCTCCGACGTGGCCTACTCAGTCGTGCCTGAGCGGGAAGCCCAGCTTCTTGAGTTGGCGCCGCGCCGCGGTGCTGATGAAGTCGCTGCGGTCAACGCCGGTCGCCTGCTCGAGGACCTGCTTCACCGGAAACCAGGTGTTGCCGATCTGGACCGAATGGCTCCGAACGGGCTCTGGGGCGACCCCTACGAGAGCCTGCTCGACCTCGCTGCGGCGCAACTCAAAGAATCGCCCGTCCATGGTGAAGCGCACTACCGGGTCGTCCTGCACAAAGCCTCCGAACGAGATATTCTTCTTATCACTATTCTTACAGATGCTCCGTCAGACGACAAGTACCGGAGGCTGCAGGTGCAAGAGAGCGGCAGGCTGTCACTGAATACGATCCGCGGTAGGCGCATGCCCGGGGTCGGCACCGGGCCCGCGGGCGAAGTGGTGCCGCTCTACACCTCGGCGGCCGTAGGCCCCGAGGTCACCCACTACCTGGTGACCGCACTGGATGAGGCGATCGAACTCCTCCGGCGAGCCCGGGCCACAGCCACCGCCGAGATGCAGGCCGACATCGACAATTACATCGGTCGGGTGTAAGCGATGGGCAAGCGCGTCTTCATCTCTTCGGTGACCGAGGGACTCCGCCAGGAGCGAACCGCCCTGCCCGGTCTGATCCGCGCCCTTGGCATGGATCCGGTCCGGTTCGAAGACTTCACGGCCCTCCCAGAGCCGAGCCGAGACGTGTGCCTGCAAGCGGTCGGGACCTCCGACGTGTACCTCCTTCTCCTTGGCGAGCATTACGGCACGCCGTTCCCCGACACGGGGCTGTCGCCAACCCACGAGGAGTACCGCGCCGCCATCAACAAGGGCATACCCCGGTTGGCTTTCCGCCGGCACGGGGTGACCATGGAATCGGCACAGGCAGCGTTCGCCGCCGAGGTGGAGGCCTACGAGACCGGCCTCTTCCGGGGGAGTTGGGAAGAAGTCGGCGAACTCCTCAGCGCCGTGTCAGACGCCCTCGCCCAGTTGGACACCCTCGGAGGACCGCTTACGCTTCGTCCCGATCGGAACACCGATGACCGTTGAATGGCTGACGGCATCGGATCAGCGCGACCAGTTCGCCGGATTCGGGGAGTCGGCGATGGAGGTGTACCTGACGCCAGTGGGGATAACGCTGCCACGGGCCCGGCTGCGAGATGCCGGCCAGATAGCTCCCAGGCTCCTGCGCGACGGCGGAGGAGTCGGCCAAAACGAAGGCCATAGACGTGACCGACAGGCCGATGGCGGTGCCGTATCCCGAGTCGTGAGGACTCGACAGGTCCGTTCGTTCAACCAGGACGTGTTCGGGGGAATGGTCGAAGGTGTCTCGGTCACTCGGACCGGTGAGGTCTGCGCCTGGGCATCGCTACCCCGGGACATGTTCGGTGCCGTCGTGAACGCGGCATCGCTGAGCGAGCTGGCGACGCCCTTGGTGACTCTGGCGGGCCGGGTCCTCGGGGAGATGGCCGGGGATACCTCCATGGCCGTCGTACCGAGCGTCGCGATCACTGGCGCGGGAAGCGTGTCTATCGGCGATCCGCGAGCCGTCGGGATGCGCAGCTCATCACAGATCTCGATGCGAGGCCCGAGCGTCATCACCCTGCCCGGCGACGAGAGCGCCGCTCTCTCAGCGGTCATCTCCGGAGCCCGAGACGTCGGAGTCGAACTCGGGACCAGGGTCGAGCAGGCGCTGCGCGCCCGCTAGTCCAACACCTACATGAACATTCGGTACGGGTATTCCCCGTTCGGGAGCGTCGGCACGTTCGCGGACCTGAGTGAGCCGGAGGTCTAGCTGTTCTGCCTTCCTCCGGCTGCTCGCCTGAGCCGTCTCCTAACATCTTTCCATGCCGACGAGATTCAGAGTCGCCCTCAAAGCCTTTCGCGAACAGGGAGACATCCGTCGTGGCCGGTAGAGGGCGTCCAGCGAAGACGTCAGCCCGGGTCGCTGTGGCGGCAGCGGAGGGTAACGGAGCCCTCAACGTCCGAGCCTTGGAGACCTGGCTGTGGGACGCGGCTTGTCAGATACGCGGTCCACTCGACGCACCCAAGTTTAAGGACTACATCCTGCCCCTGATCTTCCTGAAGCGCCTGTCCGACGTCTTCGACGACGAGGTACAGCGGGTCGCCAACGAGGTGGGTGACTTGGAGACGGCACGGGAGATCATCGACCAGGATCATGGACTGGTCCGCTTCTACCTTCCTGCCGAGAGCCGGTGGCCGGCGATCGCATTGACGACCACGGGACTCGGAGAGGAGCTCACTGACGCAGTGCGCGCGGCTGCCCGGGAGAATCGCCGGCTCCAGGGCGTCATCGACACGGTGGACTTCAATGCTACGACCGCCGGTCAACCGATTGTCGACAATGATCGGCTCGCTGCACTCGTAAAGACGTTGGGACAGCATCGCCTCGGACTGAACGACGTGCAGCCCGATTTACTCGGCCGGGCTTACGAATATCTGCTGCGAAAGTTCGCTGAAGGACAAGGGCAGAGTGCTGGTGAGTTCTACACGCCTGCGGAGGTGGCACGAGTGATGGCCCGCATCCTCGATCCGCAGCCGGGTATGACGGTCTATGACCCGTGCTGCGGCTCGTCCGGCCTGCTGATCAAGTGCCATCTCCGACTCCTGGAGACCTACGGCAAGGCTGTCAATGAACATCGGGAGCTTCCGCCGGACGTGGCACCCCTGAGGCTCTTTGGGCAGGAGATCAACCCGTCGACCTTCGCACTGTCGAGAATGAACGCTTTCCTTCACGACATGGATGCTGAAATCGCGCTCGGCGACACGATGCGGAATCCGGCCTTCACTGATCGCTCTGGTCATCTCGGACAGTTCGACATCGTGACGGCTAATCCCATGTGGAACCAGGACTTCCCCGAGGATGTGTACCGAAACGACACGCACGACCGCTTCGAGCGGGGTATCCCGCCGTCCTCTTCGGCGGACTGGGGCTGGGTCCAACACATGCTCGCGTCTCTCAATCCCACGGGCCGCATGGCGATCGTTCTCGATACGGGAGCTGTGAGTCGTGGAAGTGGCAACGCCGGCGCGAACCGGGAGCGTGACATCCGAAAGGCATTTGTCGAGGCTGACCTTATTGAGTCAGTGGTCGTCCTCCCGGAGAACCTCTTCTACAACACCACAGCTCCCGGAATTGTCATGGTCTTGAATCGCAAGAAGCCACATCCCGGCGAGATCGCTCTAATAAACGGATCGCAACTCTTCGTGAAGGGCAGACCTAAGAACGAACTGACCGATGAACAGATCGTCACGATCCATCAGCTCTTTCTCGAATGGCAAAATGTTGAGGAGCGGTGCGCGATCGTATCGATCAGCGACGTGGCATCCAACGATTACAGCCTCTCGCCGAGTCAATACGTGGCTGGAGCGGCCATTGGGGATGCCCTCCCACTTGACGAAGCCGTCAAACTTTTTCGTGAGGCAGAATCCGAGCGTGTTCATGCAGATGCCGAGCTGTGGAAAGTTTTGGAGGAACTGGGTATCTCGTGAAAGCAGATTGCGATTCCTCCACTGCATCCGGTGTGCAGAGGCTGCGCCTTCAAGATGCGGCCGAACTTGTTCGGGGCGTTACATACAAACCAACCGATCTCCGCAGTGCTGACGCTATTGATGGAGTTCCTCTGCTTCGAGCGACAAATATCCAGAACGACCGCCTTATTACTGACGAGGCGCTGTACGTAGACCAAGAGCGCGTCAGTCCCAGGCAGATGCTTCAGCAATGGGACGTTCTAGTGGCCATGTCAAGTGGTAGCAGATTGGCCGTGGGCAAACTCGCTCAACTTCTCGATCCGTGGTCAGGGACCTTTGGGGCATTTTGCGGAGTCTTGCGCCCCAAGATCGAGATTGTGGACCCAGCCTATTTCGGGTTTCTTCTGCGCACCGAAGCATTTCGAGAGCGCATTGAACTCATGGCACAAGGAACGAACATTAAGAATCTAGCCAAAGAGCATCTTCTAGGATTCACCTTCGATTTGCCGCAGCTTGAAGAGCAGCGACGAATCGCGCTGGCTTCTGTCCACAATTCAGCAGGCCCAGGATGTCCGTGTCAGGGTCGCTCTCCAGGCCAAGCTGCTGAAGAGCTCCCTCCAAGGACATTTTTTCGGGCAGGGTGATCCTCAATCGCTCATTGAGGTGGGAAAACTCGGTCGTGTTGTCACTGGAAGAACGCCCTCCACCGCAACAGCCGAGTATTACGGCGGTGAAATCCCCTTCTTTGGACCTGGCGACCTCAAGGGCGACACTGAGGTATATCGAGCCGCGAAGACGCTTTCCACGATAGGACTCAGCAAGGCGAACCCGATTCCCAGTGGCACGGTGATGACGGTGTGCATCGGTGCGACGATAGGAAAGGTCGCTCGAACTGGAATCGAATGCGCCGCAACAAATCAGCAGATCAATTTGCTAATTGTTGATCAGAGCGTGATTGACGCTCATTATGCACACCGCGCGGTTGAGTACTTTGCCAGCGATCTTCCCAATCGGGCTAGTCGGGCAGCCATCCCGATAGTAAATAAGTCAAACTTCGAACGGCTAGCGATTCCATTGCCTCCGCTAGAAGATCAAGTCATGACCGCCAAGGTACTGGATGCAGTTGCGAAGTACCGAGAAGTAGCTTTACGGGAGGCACAGGCCCTAGGTGAAGTTCTTCTCGCCGCTTTGCGTAGGCTTTTTGGGCCCGTCGCATGACGACTGGCTCCGAGAGTGGTTCAGTCCAGTACCCCTTCATCCGCTATGCGGAAGCGGTCGGATGGACAGTTGTGAACCGGGCAGAGGCCATGGCCCTTCGTGGCGAGGAGTCCGGGATCGTCTTTACGGACGTGCTCGTCGACCAGCTTCAGGCGCTCAATCCAGGCACGGTCAACCGCGATCGGGCGGTCGACCTCGCCCATCGAGTAGTGCGGGTACTTCCCAACATAAAGGGAAACGAGGGCGTGTGGGAGTACCTGCGAGGGTTGAAGAAAGTCTTCGTCGAGGAGGAGAGCCGGGAGCGGGACGTCCGGTTCATCGACATCGATGAACCATCGAACAACGTGTTCCATGTCACCGACGAGTTCTCATTCCGACCTCGACCGGATGCCGAGGCGATCCGGTTCGACATCGCTCTTCTAATCAATGGCATCCCCGTGATTCTCGTCGAGACGAAGTCGGCGACGAAGCGGGACGGGATGGCTGAAGCCCTCGTTCAGGTGCGCCGATATCACGAGCAAGGGCCGGAGGTGCTGGCAGTGTTGCAGCTCTTCGCTATCACTCACCTCCACCGCTTCCTTTATGGAGCGACCTGGAATGCCAATCGGAAGTCGCTCTACAACTGGCGGGACGAGGTTGCCGGCACCTACGAGGAGCTCGTCAAGGCTTTCGTGGCTCCGGAGCGGGTACTCCGGGTCATTTCGGACTTCATCGTGTTTAGCGACATCGATGGAGAACTGAACAAGTTCGTCCTCCGGCCGCATCAGATGCGCGCGGCCGATCGGGTGGTGGAACGGGCCAAGGACCCGGCCAAACGGAGGGCGCTCGTGTGGCACACCCAGGGCTCCGGAAAGACCTACACCATGATCACGGCAGCGAAGCTGCTGATCGAGGACACAGCGCTTGAGCATCCGACCGTTCTGGTTGTGATTGACCGAACGGAATTGGAGACGCAGATGGCAGCGAACCTCGAAGCACTCGGGTATAGCAATGTCCGGATCGCTCAGTCGAAGAATGACCTGGAGGGGCTCCTGCGAGCCGACTGGCGGGGCCTCATCGTGACGATGATTCATAAGTTCGACGGGATACCAGCTGACCTCTGTTCGAGAGAGAACGTCTTCGTCATGATCGACGAGGCGCATCGCACGACGGGCGGCTCGCTCGGAACGTACTTGATGGCTGCACTACCAAATGCCACCTTTGTCGGGTTTACCGGCACACCAATCGACAGGACGGAGCACGGCAAGGGGACGTTCAAGACGTTCGGAACCGACGACGAGAGCGGATTCCTCGACAAATACTCCATCCGAGAGTCCATCGCAGACGGCACAACGGTCCCGCTCAACTATGCGCTCGCCCCGAACGAACTACTCGTGGATCGCGAGACCCTGGAGGCCGAGTTCCTCCAGGTTGCCGAGTTGGAAGGCGTCTCCGACATCGAGACCCTGAACAAGGTCCTGGAGCGGGCCGTAACGCTCCGGAACATGATGAAGAACTCAGAGCGGGTCGATGGGGTTGCCCGGTTCATCGCAGAGCACTTTCGCTCGAACGTGGAGCCAATGGGGTACAAGGCGTTCGTCGTCGGCGTGGATCGGGAGGCATGCTCGCTCTACAAGGACGCTCTCGATCGGTACCTGCCTCCGGAGTACTCCGAGGTCGTGATTAGCCACGGACACAACGACCCGGCCGAGCTGCGACGCTTCCACTACGACGAGACAAAAGAGCTGGAGATTCGGAAAGCATTCCGCAAGCCGGACGGCCTTCCAAAACTCCTCATCGTGACGGAGAAGCTTCTTACCGGCTTCGACGCTCCGATCCTGTACGCCATGTATCTCGACAAGCCGATGCGGGACCACGTGCTCCTTCAGTCCATCGCTCGGGTGAACCGCCCGTACGAAGACGCTGACGAACGAGCTAAGCCTGCCGGATTCGTCCTTGACTTTGTTGGCATCTTCGAGAAGCTGGAGCAAGCGCTGGCCTTCGATTCCAGAGACGTGTCGGGAGTCGTCACTGGCGTAGAGGAGCTTCAGAAACGCTTTGCTGAACTCATGGCGCAGGCTCGTGCCGAATACCTCGGTATCGGCAAGGGGCTCCGTGCGGACAAGGAAGTCGAGGCAATCGTCGAGCACTTCCGGGACGAGGAGCGCCGCACTGCACTTCAGGAGTTCGTCTCCGAGCTGGAAAACCTGTTTGAGATCATCTCCCCAGACGCCTTCTTGCGCCCCTATCTCGACGACTATGACGCCGTCATGCGCATCTCGGCGATCGTCCGGGAAGCGTTCTATCCAGGGATCGATGTCGACAGGTCCTTCCTCCGCAAGACCGCCGAGCTGGTTCAGGAGCACACGGCGACTTCACCGATTCAGGGCATAAGCGAGGTCTACAAGCTGAGCGAAGAGTCGCTCGAACAGTTGACGTCTCATGGACACGCCGGACACGGTCAAGGTCGTCAATCTCGTCAAACTCCTTCATGACTTGGTTGCCGACGAACGTGAAACGAAACCGTTCCTGCTCTCGATCGGAGAAAAGGCGGAGAAGATCGCAGCCGCGTTCCGAGACCGGCAAGTATCAACCGAGGACGCTCTCGCAGCATTGTCGGCTCTAGCTCAAGAGGCCATGGACGCCGAGAAGGCCCAGGCTTCAACAGGACTGAAACCGGAAGCCTTCGCAGTGCTGTGGTATCTCAAGGGGAAGGGTGTCGAGGAGTCCAAAGCTCAGGAGGTCGCTGCGGCAGCAGCGGCCGTCTTCGATCAGTGTCCTCAGTGGCGGCTCAGGGGCGACCAGGAGCGAGAGATTCGGACCAAGCTCTATGCCGCCTTGATCCGTGCAGGCGACAAGAAAGTATCCACGACCTATGTGGATGAGATCGTTGAGTCGCTCCGTAGGGTGCGGCCATGAAACGGGATGCTCGGCAAGATGCGCTCGCAGGCGGTCCTCCGATGACGGAGGCCCTCTCTGCGGAATCCTTCAAGCGAGAGGTGACCGTCTGGTCTGAGCGCTTGGACGTCTCCCCAAAGGAAGTGCATGTCACTCCCATGACCCGCAAATGGGCGAGCTGTTCCGCTAAAGGACGGGTTACGTTTGCGACTGACCTTCTCGCTCAGCCGGAGGCGGTTCGGCGAGAGGTCATAGTCCACGAGCTACTCCATCTGAAGGTGCCCAATCATGGACCCCTCTTCCGCGCTCTCTTGTTGGCGCATTTGAGTTCCGCCCAGACGTCGGGGACTCCGTGACGCGAACGTTCTAATGCATTACGTGACGGTCGGCGGTCCACCTAATGGTGCCTGCGAGATCTTGTTCCGACGGTTCTTCTCGTCGAGCTCCGATCGGTCACTGGATACTTCGGATGAGGTCATTGACAAGTATGACCATGGAACCGGAAATCGTCTCGGCATCCTCGCCAGATCCAGCGGCTCGGACTGCCATCAGTACGCCTTCGGCGTTAGCGCTCCCGAAGAGTGAGGGGAGAAGTTCGATCGCCTCGACAGTGACCCCGCCAGCCATGTCCGATGCTCGCAGAATTGCGAGTCGTCCGGTCAACGTGTCGGTTTCCACCGAACGAAGCAGGCGCAGCACGTCGAGGGCATCTTTGTCCCGGACCCGGTCTCTTGCTCCAACCCGCTCGGAGATCTTGTGCACCTTGGCCACCAGCAGGGCACCCGGTCCTGCGACCCACATTGCGATTGCTCGAGTGTCGGATGGATCGAGGGCAGAGATCACTGACCGCTCGCGATCGACCAAGGCACCTTCGAGCCCTTTCGCTCGACGGGCAACCGCTTTGCCATGGACTCCAAGTCGAGCGGCCCGCGTGCCTGGACCAGCAAGCGCTTCGGGAACCATCACGTCGACGTAGATCCCGTCGGCACTGAGCCACCCACCCGGGTGCTCCCGACGAGTGAAGCCGGCAGCGAAGAGGAGATCTCCCAGTAGCGGGCTGTCGGCCAACTGGCCCGGCGAAATACTGAAATCGGCGTCGGTCGTGTACTCGGCCACGTTGAGGTCGGCTTCGCCGGCGTGAACGTAGATCGCCTGGGCACCCACAAGAACAAGAGCGTCGAGGTGTGGCTCGAGCGCGACGAGGGCATCCAGCAGCGCAGTTCGTGCTCGTACGTAGAGTGGATCAGGATTGCCAAACATTTTCATTCCTCCTCATCCAGTCGAGGATCTCCTCGCCCTCCGACGGCTCCCGTCCTGGCCCTGTAAGGAGATCTACCGCCACCTGACTCGGTGCAGCAGCTATGAGTCCTTCTCTATCTATCGTGCGTTCGAATACAACATCGTCGAAAGGTTCGACCAGGAATACATTGGCTCCGGCGTCTGCAAGGTTCACTCTCAGTCGCTTGGCGGCTTCTGTTGCATCTTCGACGTAGATCACGGCGGCTCGGGTTGGGGCAATGGGGGCAAAAAGCTTCGCAGCGAGGGACGCTGTCGCGGCGTAGCGCCATTTTGCGCTGCACAGCTTCTGATTCAGGGCAGATAGACCGCGGGGTTCGAGGTAACCAGTGACGGAGTTCGATCGCCGCAATTCGTAGTCTTGACTCCACCTTCGAATCGCAGCGGACCAATCAAGCTCGGTTACTGCGCCACGGTCATCTCTAGTTACCGTGCCCTCGCGCTCGAGGAGTTCAATCACACGGGAGAGTGTCGCCGGCGAAACCTGGGCGCGTGAGGCAAGTTCTCGCACGCCATAAGGCGGACGAAAGTCGACGAGCGCTCTGACGGCCCGACTCGCCCCTCGTCCACGAAGGGATCGCAGTGGCTGATCGTCGGGCCAAGGATCCTTGGTCGCGCCCGCAGTATCGATGAAGAGTCCCGGCTCGGTGGCCGAGAGGCGGAGGTTTCCAGTCACGTCGGCGTAGCTGATGCCACGCTCGATGAGGATCTCTTTCGACCGCGGACTCAGATAACCAGCAGCGAAGAAGGGAAGTTCACCCGGGTTCGTCTGTTCGATGTAGGTGGCAAGCTGCTCCACTGCGGAGAGAAGGCTTTGTGCGGTGACGGAACGCTTGGCCTCGATGACGAATGTGGCCCGTTCACCCCCCGGTGCGACCAGGGTCAATTTGGCGTCAGGTTGTGTCCGCTTGCTTCCTGGCGCGCGCGCACGAATTTCATGGACCAGCTATTTGGCAGGGCGCGCCGAATGGAACTCTCGACGGTACGGAGGATCCCTGTTTCAGTGATTGGATTGCTGTCTGCCATTGAATCGACCTTCGTTACGGGGCCTGCTGAACAGGCGGATCACCGAGCCTCTGTGTGTCTCAAGAATACCAGTGTCTCGTGTTATATGAAACAGCCGACTACCTGGTGCGGTTCAGGGAGGGCGATCGAGGAGCTCAGCGCTATTCAAACCTTCTGATCCGGGCAGATTCGTCGGCAAAAAAAGCCAACATTTAGCCAACAATTCCGTCTCAGAGCGCCTCAACCCGTTCCAGCAGATTTTGGCCGTCTCGGAGGATATGCCATCTGAACTGGAAGTATGCGACAAAACGGGATGGCGTGAGACCTCTCCGGACGGCCCCGGAGCACGCTACGGATCAGAAGGTTGGGAGGTCGAATCCCTCCGAGCGCGCGCCGTGTAAATCCAGCTTAGAGGCTACAAACGGGTAACTGCGCGGAGCAGGGATCCGCACCGCGTCCCTACATTCGTCCCTACTTTCGGGCGCATGGCGTGGGGACAGGGCACCATGCGCGAGCGCAGTCCGGGCGTCTGGGAGATCCGCGTCGCCGTGGGTGCCGACCCGGTCTCGGGGCGCACGGTGCAGCGCTCCTTCGCCTTTCACGGCGGCGCCGAGGAGGCGCAGCTTCGCCGCAAGGAGCTGGTGGCCGAGTGGGCCGAGCGCCGCGCCATCCGTCGTGCCGCCCCGTTCCAGAGCGTCGGCGAGCTGCTCGAGCGCTGGCTCTGCGCGTACCACGACTGGCGGCCGGCTACGTTGATCGGGGCGCGCTCCAATGTCAAGGCGCTCCGTACCGACCCACTGGCGGTGCGCCGAGTATCGACGCTCAAACCCGAGCACGTGCGGGCGGCCATGGCTGCGTGGAGCTCGGCGGACGCCTCGGTGGCCGTGGTTTCGGGGCGATTCCGCGTGCTGCGTTCGGCCATCGGGTGGGCGCACGTCGAACGCATCATCGACGTCAATCCGCTGAGCGGCATGCGCGGTCCGATGCGTCCGGGGACCAGGCTCCATCTCAGCCGCGAGGAGATCCTCCGTCTGCTCGACGCGGCCGAGGCACTCGTCACCGCGACCGATCTGGAGTCGATCGAGCGTCGGCATAAGGCCGAAAAGATCCGACTTCTCGTCCGCCTGGCCGCCGACTCGGGTGCACGGCGCGGCGAGCTGGTGGCGCTGCGCTTCGACGATCTCGATGGGCGCGTGCTCAGCATCGAGCGCGGCGTCTCAGCCGATGTGCTCGGGCCCAGCAAGACGGGTCGAACACGGCGGCTCACCCTCGGGCGCCAGACGGTCGAACTGTGGCGGGCGAGTGCTCAGACCTGGGCCAGCCGTCTACCCGAGGGCGATGGGCTCGGCCCGTGGCTGTTCTCCCCTGGGGCAGATCACCACCTCCGATTGACCGCGGGCGCCCTCGGCCACTGGTTTGCCCAGCTCGCCCGGAGGGCCGAGGTCCCCGAGGCATCGCTACACCGCCTGCGCCATAGTGTCGCAACGTTCCTCGTCGGACGAGGCGAGTTGCTCCGGGCCCAGCAACGCCTCGGGCACCGGGATCCCTCGACCACGCTGCGCAACTACGCGCACGCCATGCCTCTCGAGGACGAGACGGTGGCCGACGACATCGACGAGCTGCTCAGCTCTGCGCTGTCCAAACCGTGACCGCATGCGGCACGGATCACGCACACGATCCTGGCGGCGGGTTCGTGTTCGAACTGTGGGAAGCTGATTCCCGTTCAGTCCTTCCCCATGAGCGGGCTGCGCGCGGGGACGGCACGAGCAGGTGGCGCGATCTCGGTATCCGCAGCCGGCGAGGCGAGACGACGCTCAAACTGGGTGATCGCATCGAGAAGGTCGGCGACCTCGAAGACACGATTGCGTCGTCCGATGGTTCCCTGTCGCAGCACGCCACGCTCGTGCAAATGATTCACTGCGTCGTTCGTCCTTTTGCGCGATCGGCCGATGGCCTCTGCCGCTGTCTCGACCGTGAGGATCGGAAGGCCCGGCAGGGCGGACAAGAGGAGGTCAACCGCAGAGCTACGGCGCACAGGGCTCACCGCCTCGCGCCAGTGCTCCTCGAGCTCGTCGAGTTGGTCGGCGAACGCTTCAGCGTCGGCACAGGCCCGCAGCAACGCGTTGACGAAGACGTCGATCCACTGAATTGCCGCTGCGGCAGCCACAGGGTCATCAGCCGGAGCGTCGTAGCGGAAGGAGACCAGACCGGCGATATAGGCACCGGCATTGGTGGCCAGGATGAGGCTGACCGCAGGCACGAAGTTCGGAGCCAGGCCGCGGCGGCGCAGGACGAGGTGGATCAATGCCCGACCCACCCGCCCGTTCCCGTCGACGAAGGGGTGGATCGTCTCGAACTGGGCGTGGGCCAAGGCGGCCTGGACAATGGGCGGATGGTCGTCCCCCGACATGTACGAGCACAGGTCCTCGAGCAGAGCGCGCACCAGTTCGTGGGGCGGTGGGACGTAAGCGGCGCGGCAGGGGTTGACGCCACCGATCCAGTTCTGCTCCTGGCGCACCACGCCGCCCCAGTGCTCGTCCCGAGTTCCCGCGAGCAGTTCGCGGTGCAGTCCGCAGAGGTCGTCGATGGTGATCGGCCGCTCGAGATCAGCCAGTTCGAGGGCACCGCCCATGGCGCGGATGTTCCCGAGCACCGCCCGGGCGGTGTCGTCGTTGGTGGGGAGCCCCGCACGCTCGGCGAACTCTTCCTTGGCGAGCCGACGCGCGTTGACCTGAAGGCCTTCGATATAAGAGGAACCGACCGCCTCGGCCCGCAGGAGCAGCCGTGCCACCGACTCGACACTGGCCAGACCTGTCGTCCGGTCTTGAAGGGCAGCTACCGCCCGGTCAGCGTCGGAAAGGTCAGCGACGAGATCGGCCGGAAGCGCCAGGACCCGCTCGGCGAGGGGATCGGGCAGGTAGGCGCGGTAGGAGCACGAGGTGCGCTCCCGGCGGGTCTGCCCCGTCGGACTACCCTGCCAGATCAGTTCCTCGTATCGGGCCACGGCCCATGTCCTCCCTCCCTTCTCATAATGCCAGTTATACCTTAACCGACATTATGTAGCTTTCTTGATGTCACCTGTCGGGCAACCGGCGCTCCGAGAGGGTCCGACACGGCCTTTGGCGATACCCCGCTCGCATTTCGGGGTTTTGGGCACGAACGTGCACTATTCTGAAAGGGCACGAACGTGCACTACTTAAGAGGTGCACGAACGTGCACCCTGGAGTTATGCATGATGATTCGAACCGCCGGTGACCTCGGAGCCCATGTTCGTCACCAGCGCAACACGAGGAAGATGAGTCAGCAGGCTCTGGCTCAACAGGCCGGGGTCAGCGTGCGCTGGCTGAAGTCGCTCGAAGCGGGAAAGTCGTCCGTCGAGCTCGGCCTGGTCCTCCGCACCCTTATGGCTCTCGGCGACATCATCAGTGTGATCGATTCGCCTCCGCACACGGGCATCGACCTGGACGACGTTTTGAGACGTTTCGAAGGGGAGGCGACGTGGAAGACCCCGGGCTGATCGAGGCTCGTACTATTCGCCGGTGGTCCTTCGCTGCACCAAGAAGCTCCTCGACGTCCTCCGACTCCCGGAGGTATCGGCGCTCGAGCCATGTGATGAGGACTTCTACGCCAACCTGCTCGTCCTCGATGGCCGCAAGTGCCTTCTCCTCACCCACGCGGCCACGCTGTTCAGCGTCTTCGAACCAGATGTCCGAGTCGGTCAGCTCCGATCGACCCGGACATTCGTCTCAGCGCTCCTTGAGCGTGAGCTGCAAGAGGAGAGTCTTCCGGCCCACACGTTCGGCGACACGGCGAGCGAGCCCCTGGTCTTCGCGAAGACCGCCGATCGCAGCGTGCTCGGCTGCATGAACGACATGGCCTTTCTCGCCGAAGTGGCCGTCGGCCAGAGTGGCGGCCTGGCCTCGCTGGACGACCGGGCGCTCAACCGTCGGCTACGGCGCAACATCAACAGCGCCCGGGCCTACCGGCGCCCCATCGACCTCGTCCGAGAGAGGGTGGCGCCGTAGTGCGATGCGCTGCGTCGGCAGGCCGATGGTGTCACCAAGCTCGCCATCTGCTCTGTCGGTGAGTCCGGGAGCGGTGGCAGCGCCGCGCCAATATGGGCGGGTGGTCGCTCTTCATGCCGCCTGGCTGACCGGCTCAGGGCGTCTGGCCCTTTGGGCGGAGAGCGGGGACAGGGAAACGACGCCGAGTCCCCGACGACGCCCGGCACGCCGGATCCCGCCCCATCCCTTTGCCCTCGATCCGGAAGGCCTGCGACTGGCAGTCTCGGACTTTGCGGGGCTGGCGGCGACAGACCTGCTCGGAGAGGACGTGCAACTCACCCTCCAGCTCCCGGACGCCGACGGAGTTCCGATCGCTTTCCCGTTGGACGACGAGCTTCCGGGCCCAACACCCGGCGGCTCCGCAGCGTCCTCGAGCTCCTGGGAGGCTGTCATTCGGTGTCATATGTCGGCCACTCCAAAGAAGCCATCAGTCCAGTTCAGAGGGTATGGATGGCACCTGTGGACAACCATTGTCACCCGTCGTCATTTCGTCAATACGGATCAGAAGGTTGGGGGTTCGAATCCCTCCGAGCGCGCGCCGCGTAAGTCCAGCTTAGAGCCTACAAATGGTCCCCGGCGCGTATAGGAGATCCGCGCCGTATCCCTACATTCGTCCCTACTTTTGGTCGCATGGCGTGTGGCGAAGGCACCATGCGCGAGCGCACTCCGGGCGCATGGGAGATCCGCGTCGCCGTCGGTGTCGACCCGGTTTCGGGGCGCACGGTGCAGCGCTCTTTTGCCTTCCACTGCTGCGCCGAGGACGCGCAGCTCCTGCGTAAGGAGCTGGCGGCCGAATGGTCGGAGCGGCGCGCGATCCGCCGCGCCGCCCCGTTCCTCGCCGTTGGCGAACTGCTCGAGCGCTGGCTCAGTGCGCACCACGATTCGCGGCCAGCGACGTGGATCGTGGTGCGCTCCAATGTCAAGGCGCTTCGTGCCGACCCACTGGCGGCGCGCCGAGTATCGACGCTCAAACCCGAGCACGTGCGGGCGGCCATGGCGGCGTGGAGCTCCGCCGGCGCCTCGGTGGCCGTCGTGTCCGGGCGCTTCCGCGTGTTGCGCTCGGCTATCGGTTGGGCGCGTGTCGAGCGAGTCATCGACGTCAATCCTCTCTCGGGCATGCGCGGACCGCAGCGTCCGGGCACGCGGCTCCATCTCGGCAGCGACGAGGTGCTCCGTCTGCTCGACACCGCCGACGTGCTCGTCGCCTGCGCGGCGTCGCGAGGTGCGGAGCGCCGACACAAGGCTGAACAGATCCGCCTACTGGTCCGCTTGGCCGCGGGATTCGGGGGCGCGGCGCGGCGAGCTGGTGGCGCTGCGCTTCGACGACCTCGATGGGCGCGTGCTCACTATCGAGCGAGGCGTGTCGGCCGACGTGCTCGGGCCGACCAAGACGGGCCGGACCCGCCGCCTAACCCTCGGGCGTCAGACGGCCGAGCTGTGGCGATCGAGCGCGCAGACTTGGGAGGATCGGCTTTCCGGCGCCACCGCCCTCGGCCCATGGCTGTGCTCCCCCGAGCGCACCCACCAGACGCGGTTGACCGCGGGCGCCCTCGGCCATTGGTTTGCCGACCTCGCCCGAAGGGCCGAAGTGCCCGGCGCCACCTTGCACCGCCTGCGTCACAGCGTGGACCAAGACGTCCTTACGGGGCGCCCCTGGCTTGGGCCGTCGGGCCGGCGGGTCAGTCCCGCTCCGACGGCAGGTTGCGAGCGGGGACGGCGCGAGTAGGTCGGGCGATCGCCGTGTCCGCAGCTGGCGATGCGAGACGCCGCTCGAATTGGGAAAGTGCATCGAGGAGATCTGCGACATCGAAGACGCGATTGCGTTTTCCGACGGTGCCCTGTCGCAGGACAGCGCAGTCGTGTAAGTGGTTCACAGCGTCGGTCGTCCGCTTACGCGACCGGCCAATGGCTTCAGCAGCTGTCTCGACGGTGAGAATCGGGATGCCCGGCAAGGCCGACAAGAGCCGGTCGGTCGCAGAGCTACGGCGCACGGGGCTCGCCGCCTCGCGCCAGTGCATCACTCGAGCTGGTCGAGTCGGTCGGCGAATGCTGCGGTCAGGCCCTTCTGATTGGCTCGATCACTCCGCTGCAGCGAGCACAGATCGGGAGAGAGGTCCACGCTTGCCGGTCGCTGACAACAGCGCAGCGGTCGCCGCAGCGGCGCCCAAGCACCACGCGGTGAGAGAACAAGCGTGGTCCACTGTGAGGCGCGTCGGTGACGTACCGCCGGCGACATCGAACATGAGCCCCGTCAGGGCAAGTCCGAGTGCCGTGCCATACCGCGCGTCATGTTGAGCACGCCTGAAGCAAGCCGGACTGGTGCTCGGGGACCGATCCCATGATGGCCGCGTTGTTGGGTGGGGTGAAACGGTCGAGACCGAATCCGACGATCGCGAGCAGCGCGAGAAAGCCGGGCGTTGTCGGACGCAGGGCGCCCAGGACGAACGGCCCGAACGCCGGCTCTGCCAGAGCCAACCCGCCGTCGCCTTGGCTGCCGCCCTAATCGTTGTTGACGTGGTGGTGCCGGCTGGTGGCGTTGTGGACGGTGTGTCGTCGAGGGCGGATGTGATGCCGTGGGCAGCTGTACAGCGGTCGAGGCTCCGCCTCGTCTTGTTGCTCAGTGCGAGAACTTCACCGTGGGGAGCACCCGGTCGAGCCCTTTGGGGCGCAGCCAGGCCTTGTGGCCGCCGAGACGCAGGAGCACCGGGAGGAGCACCAGCCGAACTAAGAAGGCATCGAGCGCCACGGCCACGGCCAGGATGACTCCCATCTCCTTGGGGGCGAGGGGACCCGAGAGGGCGAACGTCAAGAAGACCGCGATCATGACGGCAGCCGCCGAGAGCACAACTCGGCCCGAGGTGCGTACCGACCCAATCATGGCGTGCTCGGGATCGGGATGTGTCTCGTAGCGCTCCTTGGCCGCGGAGAGCAGGAAGAGCGTGTAGTCCATGGCCACGCCGAACACCATGGCGCCGAAGAAGATCGGGCCCCAGGCGTCGACGAAGCCCTGCGGCTGGAAGTGCAGCGGTTCCGCGAGCCACCCGTTCTGGAAGATGAGCCGGGCGATGCCGAAGGCGCCGGCGACCGAGAGCCCGGTGATGGCTACGCCGGCGGCGGCGATGATCGGGGCGCCCAGTGCAATTAGCAGTAGCACAAAGCCCACGACCAGGAGGATGCCCACCACGAGCGGCGCGTCGCGTGTCAGCGCGGTCTGCAGGTCGTGGTTCTCCGCCGACGCCCCGCCGACCAGCGAGCCCGTCGGCAGCTCGGAGCGCAGCCGGTCGATGGTGTTGGCGGCAGCCACGGTCGAGGGTCCCGTCGTGGGCACAACCTGGTTGAGCGTCCAGCCGGCCGCAGTGGGACCGGGCACCGTGCCGGCGACGCCACGGTCGTGCGCCAACGTGGCAAGTGCCGCCCGCTCGGACGATGCCGGGACCAGGACGTCGAGCGTGCCCGGGGCACCTGGGCCGAAGGCCGCCACCACCTGGTCGTAGCCGATGCGGGCGTTGGCGGTGGCGGGCACGATGGTGATCGACGGCATGTTGGTGCGCAGGCCGATCACCGGCAGCGCGGCCAGCACGAGGATCACCAGCGCGGCGCCGCCGGTCCACAGGGGGTGGCGCCACACGAAGCGGCCCCAGCGGTGTAGCCCGCGGTCGAGACGGCCCTCCCGACCCTCGGGGCGGGAGCGGCCCAAGCGGATGCGCCCCGCGTTGATCCGGGTGCCGAGCTTGCCCAGCACAGCGGGCAGGAGGGTCAAGGTGGCCGCCAGCACCGCTACCACCGACAGCATGATGCCGAGAGCCATGGAGCGGAACGCGGGGCTCGGCACGATCAGGATGGCGGCGAGCGCGCCGAGCACCGTCAGCGCGCTGAAGGCGACGGCCTTGCCTGCCGTGTCGAGCGTCTCGGCCACCGCGGCCACCACGACGTCATGATCCCCGGGTTGCGCCCCACGCCGTTCGAGCGCGGCCCGAAAGCGCACAACGAGGAAGAGCGCGTAGTCGATACCCAGCGCCAGGGCGAACATGAGGGCGAAGTTCAGCGCCCAGATGGACACGGGCGTCACGTGGGTCGTCAGCACCAGGGCGCCGGCGGCCACCATGAGACCGACCATGGTGAGCAGCAGCGGCAGGCCGGCGGCGACCAGGCTCCCGAAGACGATGATCAAGATGGCGATCGTGACGGGCCACGACAGCATCTCGGAGCGGAGCATGGCCGAGCGATTGGCGTTATTGAAGTCGGCCCACAGGGCGCTGTCGCCGGTAAGCGTCACCGAGATGCCGGGGCGGGCCAGGTTCGAGAGCGGACCGTTGAGGGAGTCGGCCGCGTTCACCATGGCGTTGGGGTCCGCCGCGGCCCCAGCAGTGACGATGGCCGTGCGGCCGTCGCGCGACAGCGAGACGCCGGGGCGGGGCAGCGACACGGTGGACACGTCGGGGTTGGCCCGCAGCGTGCGCGCCGCCTCGGCCACCACGTGCTGGGCTTCGGGGCTGGCGGCGATCGGGCCGTTGTGGTCGACGACCACCACCTGGAGCGCCGTCGAGCCCAGACCAGCGAAGTCGCGCTGGACGATGTCACGGGCCTTGACCGACTGGCTCGTCGAGTCCTGCCAGCCGGCGCCGGCCAGCGCGTGCTCGACGCGCACGGCGAAGAACCCGAAGGCGCCGACGATCAGCAGCCACACGAGCAGTACGGTTCCGAAGTGGCTCGCCGTCCAGCGGCCCAACCGGGCCAGTTGGCCGCCGTGGAGGGCGCCTTCCGCCGGTCCGTCGCCCGCGGCATGGCCCTGCTCACGCCCGTGCGCCTCCAGTTCCATCGTCGATGCCACCGGCGCCGTCCTCCTCGGTTGTCCAGATACCCCAGGGGGTATGATAGCAGATACCCCGAGGGGTATAACCTCGAGATGGCACAAGGCGCTCGAGAGCGAGGACGACTGACATGCAACTGCCTGAAGAGGTGATCCGCGACGTGCGCACACGCCTGCACCGAGTGGCAGGCCAACTCGAGGGGATCGAGCGGATGCTCGACGACGGCCGCGAGTGCCGCGACGTGGTCGCGGAGATCTCGGCCGCGAACAAGGCGCTCGAGCAGGCCGGGTTCCGCCTGGTGGCCGCTGGCCTGACCTACTGCGTGGCGAACCCCGAGCTGGCGGAGGACGAAGGGTACCCACTGGAGGAGGTCCAGCGCATGTTCATGAAACTGGCCTGAGGCGCGAGACGGATTCGAGGGAAGCGGATGAGAACGACCATCCGCTCAAAGTCGGTCTGGTCATCAGACTGATGTCGGCGCGAAACCCGGCAATGTCGCTCTCGGTGGAAGCTCGATATCAAAAAGGGACGAATCTCCCTATTCGGCGAGCCAGTGCAGCTAATACCCTGGGGGGTATATGGAGCGAAAGCGGGATGGATCGCATGAGTGACGTCATCCGGGTAAGTCATAAGAACGCAGATCTCTTCGAGATCGCCGTCCGTCACCATCTGGTGCATGTGGACCTGCCGATCGAGGCTGGGGGGTCGGATTCCGCTCCCACGCCCACCGAGCTGTTCGTGGCCAGCCTGGCTTCGTGCGTGGCTTTCTACGCGCGGCGATACCTCGCCCGCCACAGCCTGCCGACGGAGGGGTTGTCGGTCGAGGCCCCGTTCACCATGGCCGAGCGACCGGCGCGGGTGGGTCAGATCAACGTGTTGATCGATCTGCCGACGGGGGTGCCGGACGATCGGCGAGCGGCACTGTTGGCGGTGGCATCGCACTGCACAGTGCACAACACCTTGGAAGACCCTCCAGAGGTGAGCATCAAGCTCGCAGCTTGAGACCACCGAAGATCATCTGAGGGATGAAGGCGAGAGAACGGGAGATTGGATGCATCGAATCGTCGTCTTGGGGGCGGGAACCGGCGGGACGTTGGCCGCGAACCGGCTCCGTCGCGCCTATGGCGAGACCGAGGCGTCCATCACGGTGGTCGACCAGGACGACCGCCACGTCTACCAGCCCGGACTCCTGTTCGTTCCGTTTGGACTCACCCACGGAGAGGACATCGTGCGACCCCGCGGCCGCCAACTCCACCGGGGCATCGAGTACCTCGTGGATCCCGTCGACCGCGTCGAACTCGACGAGCGGCGAGTCCACCTCAGCGATGGCCGGGAGCTGCCCTACGACGTCCTGGTCGTGGCCACCGGTGCCGTGCTGGCGCCCGAGGAGACCGAGGGCTGACCTGCGACGGCTGGATGGAGAAGGTCTTCACCTTCTACGACCTCGAGGGCGCACGGCGCTCGCGGAGCGGCTCGAATTCTTCCAGGGCGGTCGCCTCGTCGTGAACATCGTCGAGATGCCGATCAAGTGCCCAGTCGCTCCCCTCGAGTTCTGCTTCCTGGCCGACTGGTACTTCCGCCAGCAGGAGGTGCGCGACCGGGTGGAGATCACCTTCGTCACGCCGCTCGACGGCGCGTTCACCAAGCCCGTGGCGAGCCACCGCCTGGGGGGGATGCTCGAGGAACGCGGCATCAAGCTCGTCACCGAGTTCAATACCGGGGAGGTCGACGGTGCCGGCGGAAAGCTGATGTCCTACGACGAACGCGAGGTCGGCTTCGATCTCGCGGTCGTGATACCGGCCCACAACGGCGCCGCCTACGTCACCCGGTCGCCAGGACTCGGGGACCCGCTCGGGTTCGTACCGACCGACGAGCACACCCTGCAGCGACCGTTTCACCGGACGTGTTCGCCATCGGCGACGCAGCCGCGGTACCGACCTCCAAGGCGGGATCGGTCACACATTTCGAGGGCGAGGTGCTGGTCGAGAAGTCCGGAGGTTCCTCGCCGGATCCGCTCGACGCTTCCTACGACGGTCACGCCAACTGTTTCATCGAGACCGGGTTCTCCAAGGCCATGCTCATCGACTTCAACTACGACACCGAACCGCTGCCCGGTCGCTTCCCCTCTTCCGTGGGCCTTCCCCTCATGAAGGAGTCCCACCTCAACCACCTCGGGAAGCTGCTCTTCCAATGGTTCTACTGGCACACCCTCTTGCCCGGCCGGGACATCCCCGGCGTGCACAGCGCCATGCCGAAGCGCGGCAAGGAGGGGAGGCAAGCGCCGAGCGAGGAGGTACTGCATCATGACGACCGACACCATCGCCGGCACCGCCGTCGAACTGAACGACGAGGGATTCCTGGTTGACCCGTCCCAGTGGACGGAAGAGATGGCCGTCGAGTTGGCACACCGTGAGGACATCGATCTCCTCACCGAGCGTCACTGGCAGGTCATCCGCTTCATGCGCCAGCAGTACGAGGCCTCGGGCTCCGGCCCAAATGTGCGGATGTTGGCCAAGATGTCCGGAATACCCATCAAGGAGCTCTACCAGCTCTTCCCGAAGGGCCCGGCCAAGACCGCCGCCAAGATCGCAGGGATTCCCAAACCGCGCGGCTGCATCTGATCCCTCACGAAAGGAGCACGCACATGGGCGAAGCCATCGAAAAGGTGTCGATCATCATGTCCAAGGGGTCGCTGGAAGGCGTC
>CAVSAJ010000003.1:0-1502943 GCA_963725895.1 uncultured Acidimicrobiaceae bacterium
CGATCATGACGGCAGCGGCCGAGAGCACGACCCGACCCGAGGTGCGACCGAGCCGACCATGGCGTGCTCGGGATCGGCATGAGTCTCGTAGCGCTCCTTGGCCGCGGAAGCAGGAACAGCGTGTAGTCCATGGCCACGCCGAACACCATCGCCCGAAGAACATCGGTCCCCAGGCGTCGACGAAGCCCTGCGGCTGGAAGTGCAGCGGGCCCGAGAGCCACCCGTCCTGGAAGATGAGCCGGGCGATGCCGAAGGCGCCGGCGACCGAGAGCCCGGTGATGGCTACGCCGGCGGCGGCGATCATCGGGGCGCCCAGCGCGATCAGCAGCAGCACGAACCCCACGACCAGGAGGAGCCCGAACACGAGCGGCGTGTCGCGGAGCGGGGTCTGCAGGTCGTGGTTCTCCGCCGCCGCCCCGCCGACCAGCGAGCCCGTCGGCAGCTCGGAGCGCAGCCGGTCGATGGTGTTGGCGGCAGCCACGGTCGAGGGCCCGTCGTGGGCACAACCTGGTTGAGCGTCCAGCCGCCGCAGTGGGACCGGGCACCGTGCCGGCGACGCCCGGTCGTGCGCCAGCGTGGCAAGTGCCGCCCGCTCGGACGATGCCGGGACCAGGACTTGCGAGCGTGCCCGGGGCGCCTGGTCCGAAGGCCGCCACCACCTGGTCGTAGCCGAT
The DNA here is from genome assembly GCA_963725895.1 of uncultured Acidimicrobiaceae bacterium. GTDB lineage: Bacteria > Actinomycetota > Acidimicrobiia > Acidimicrobiales > RAAP-2 > Bog-473. The sequence goes on from CAVSAJ010000003.1 coordinate 675, forward strand.
CCGGGCATTGGCGGTGGCGGGGACGATGGTGATCGACGGCATGTTCGTGCGCAGGCCGATCACCGGGGCGGCGGCCAGCGAGGATCACCGAGCGCGGCGCGCCGGCCCACAGGGGGTGGCGCCACACGAAGCGGCCCCAGCGGTGTAGCCACGGTCGAGACGGCCCTCCCGACCCTCGGGGCGGGAGCGGCCCAACGGATGCGCCCGGCGTTGATCCGGGTGCCGAGCTTGCCCAGCACAGCGGCAGCAGGGTCAAGGTGGCCGCCAGCACGGCCACCACCGACAGCATGATGCCGAGAGCCATGGAGCGGAACGCGGGGCTCGGCACGATAAGGATCGCGGCGAGCGCGCCAGCACCGTCAGCGCGCTGAAGGCGACGGCCTTGCCTGCCGTGTCGAGGGTCTCGGCCACCGCGGCCACCACGACGTCGTGATCCCCGGGTCGCGCTCCACGCCGTTCGAGCGCGGCCCGAAAGCGCACGACGAGGAAGAGGGCGTAGTCGATGCCCAGCGCCAGGGCGAACATCAGGGCGAAGTTCAGCGCCCAGATCGACACCGGCGTCACGTGGGTGGTCAGCACCAGGGCGCCGGCGGCGACCATGAGACCGACCATGGTGAGCAGCAGCGGCAGGCCGGCAGCGACCAGGCTCCCGAAGGCGATGACCAAGATGACCATCGTCACGGGCCAGGAGAGCATCTCTGAGCGGAGCATGGCCGAGCGGTTGGCGTTGTTGAAGTTGGCCCACAAGGCGCTGTCGCCTGTGAGCGTCACCGAGATGCCGGGGCGGGAGAGCTTCGAGAGCGGACCGTTGAGGGAGTCGGCCGCGTTCACCATCGCGTTGGGGTCCGCCGCGGCCCCGGCGGTGACGATCGCCGTGCGGCCGTCGCGCGACAGCGAGACGCCGGGGCGGGGCAGCGACACGGGGACACGTCGGGGTCGGCCCGGAGCGTGCGCGCCGACCTCGGCGACCACGTGCTGGGCTCGGGGCTGGCGGCGATCGGGCCGTTGTGGTCGACGATCACCACCTGGAGGGCCGTCGAGCCCAGGCCAGCGAAGTCCGCTGGACGATGTCCCGGGCCTTGACCGACTGGCTGGTCGAGTCCTGCCAGCCGGCGCCGGCCAGCGCGTGCTCGACGCGCACGGCGAAGAACCCGAAGGCGCCGACGATCAGCAGCCACAGGGGGTGCCGAAGTGGCTCGCCGTCCAGCGGCCCAACCGGGCCAGTTGGCCGCCGTGACGGCGCCTTCCGCGATCCTCGCGCGGCAAGGCCCTGCTCACGCCCGTGCGCCTCCAGTTCCATCGTCGATGCCACCGGCGCCGTCCTCCTCGGTTGTCCATATACCCCAGGGGGTATGATCGCAGATACCCCGAGGGGTATAACCTCGAGATGGCACAAGGCGCTCGAGAGCGAGGACGACTGACATGCAACTGCCTGAAGAGGTGATCCGCGACGTGCGCACACGCCTGCACCGAGTGGCAGGCCAACTCGAGGGGATCGAGCGGATGCTCGACGACGGCCACGAGTACCACGACGTGGTCGCGCAGATCTCGGCCGCGAACAAGGCGCTCGAGCAGGCCGGGTTCCGGCTGGTGGCCGCTGGCCTGACCTACTGCGTGGCGAACCCCGAGCTGGCGGAGGGCGAAGGGTACCCACTGGAGGAGGTCCAGCGGATGTTCATGAAACTGGCCTGAGCCGCGAGACGGATTCGAGGGAAGCGGATGAGAACGACCATCCGCTCAAAGTCGGCTGGTCATCAGACTGATGTCGGCACGAAACCCGGCAATGTCGCTCTCGGTGGAAGCTCGAAATCAAATAGGGACGAATTTCCCTATTCGGCAAGCCAGTGCAGCTAATACCCTGGGGGGTATATGGAGCGAAAGCGGGATGGATCGCATGAGTGACGTCATCCGGGTAAGTCATAAGAACGCAGATCTCTTCGAGATCGCCGTCCGTCACCATCTGGTGCATGTGGACCAGCCGATCGAGGCTGGGGGGTCGGATTCCGCTCCCACGCCCACCGAGCTGTTCGTGGCCAGCCTGGCTTCGTGCGTGGCTTTCTACGCGGCGATACCTCGCCCGCCACAGCCTGCCGACGGAGGGGTTGTCGGTCGAGGCCCCGTTCACCATGGCCGAGCGACCGGCGCGGGTGGGTCAGATCAACGTGTTGATCGATCTGCCGACGGGGGTGCCGGACGATCGGCGAGCGGCACTGTTGGCGGTGGCATCGCACTGCACAGTGCACAACACCTTGGAAGACCCTCCAGAGGTGAGCATCGAGCTCGCAGCTTGAGATCCACCGAAGATCATCTGAGGGATGAGGGCGAGAGAACGGGAGATTGGATGCATCGAATCGTCGTCTTGGGGGCGGGAACCGGCGGGACGTTGGCCGCGAACCGGCTCCGTCGCGCCTATGGCGAGACCGAGGCGTCCATCACGGTGGTCGACCAGGACGACCGCCACGTCTACCAGCCCGGACTCCTGTTCGTTCCCTTCGGACTCACCCACGGAGAGGACATCGTGCGACCCCGCGGCCGCCAACTCCACCGGGGCATCGAGTACCTGGTGGATCCCGTCGACCGCGTCGAACTCGACGAGCGCCGAGTCCACCTCAGCGATGGCCGGGAGCTGTCCTATGACGTCCTGGTCGTGGCCACCGGTGCCGTGCTGGCGCCCGAGGAGACCGCAGGGCTGACCTGCGACGGCTGGATGGAGAAGGTCTTCACCTTCTACGACCTGGAGGGCGCACGGGCGCTCGCGGAGCAGCTCGAATTCTTCGAGGGCGGTCGCCTCGTCGTGAACATCGTCGAGATGCCGATCAAGTGCCCAGTCGCTCCGCTCGAGTTCTGCTTTCTGGCCGACTGGTACTTCCGCCAGCAGGAGGTGCGCGACAAGGTGGAGCTCACCTTCGTCACGCCGCTCAACGGCGCGTTCACCAAGCCTGTGGCGAGCCACCGCCTCGGGGGGATGCTCGACGAACGCGGCATCAAGCTGGTCACCGAGTTCAACACCGGGGAGGTCGACGGTGCCGGCGGCAAGCTGATGTCCTACGACGAACCCGAGGTTGGTTTTGATCTCGCCGTGGTGATACCGGTCCACAACGGGGCCGCCTACGTCACCCGGTCGCCAGGACTCGGGGACCCGCTCGGCTTCGTACCGACCGATGAGCACACCCTGCAGTCGACCGTTTCACCGGACGTGTTCGCCATCGGCGACGCGGCCGCGGTACCGACCTCCAAGGCGGGATCGGTGACACATTTCGAGGGTGAAGTGCTCGTGGAGAATGTCCGGAGGTTCCTCGCCGGACTCACGCTCGACGCCTCCTACGACGGTCATGCCAACTGTTTCATCGAGACCGGGTTCTCCAAGGCCATGCTCATCGACTTCAACTACGACACCGAACCCCTGCCCGGTCGCTTCCCCTCTTCCGTGGGCCTTCCCCTCATGAAGGAGTCCCATCTCAACCACCTGGGGAAGCTGCTCTTCCAATGGTTCTACTGGCACACCCTCCTGCCCGGCCGTGACATCCCCGGCGTGCACAGCGCCATGCCGAACGCGGCAAGGAGGGGAGGCAAGCCCCGAGTGAGGAGGTATCTGCATCATGACGACTGACACCATCGCCGGCACCGCCGTCGAACTGAACGACGAGGGATTCCTGGTCGACCCGTCCCAGTGGACGGAAGAGATGGCCGTCGAGTTGGCACACCGTGAGGACATCGATCTCCTCACCGAGCGTCACTGGCAGGTCATCCGCTTCATGCGCCAGCAGTACGAGGCCTCGGGCTCCGGCCCAAATGTGCGGATGTTGGCCAAGATGTCCGGAATACCCATCAAGGAGCTCTACCAGCTCTTCCCGAAGGGCCCGGCCAAGACCGCCGCCAAGATCGCAGGGATTCCCAAACCCACGGCTGCATCTGATCCCTCACGAAAGGAGCACGCACATGGGCGAAGCCATCGAAAAGGTGTCGATCATCATGTCCAAGGGGTCGCTGGAAGGCGTCTATCCCGGCTTGATCATGGCCAACGGAGCGCGCGCCGAGGGGATCGAAGCCAATCTCTTCTTTACGTTCTTCGGCCTCGACGCCATCAACAAAAAGCGGCTCGAACACCTGAAGGTGGCCGCTGTTGGCAATCCGGGAATGCACATGGCAAGCCTGATCGGTGTTTTGCCCGGCATGTCGGCCATCGCGACCCACATGATGGAGAGGAAGATGGAGCAGCACGACATCCCGGGCGTGCCCGAGTTCATGGAGATGATCGCCGATACTGGCTGTGGGCTCTACACGTGCAAGGCCTCGGTGGACCTGTTCGGCTTCACCAAGGACGACTTCATCGACCAGGTCGAAGACATCATCACCGTGGGTGAGTTCTATGGGAAGGCCGCCGGCGGGGAGATCATCTTCACTTAGTGGGGTGGGACTGCGATTCGCGCGCACGGGTCGAGCGGAAACGCGCAACGACGAACCTTCTGATCATCGGTGGTCTCGGCTGCAGAAGTGAAGGTAGTCTTGCGTTTCAGCGTTGTGTCGCGCATGTCGTTCGGCTCGCATCGAGGGGATGCCTGTGTCGAGGATTGTTCGGTTGGTGGTGGCCATCGTCGCTCTGGGGGCTTGTCTAGCCGTCCCCGGCGAAGCGTTTTCAATTTCATCCCCTGCTCGGGCGTCGAGAGTCGCAACCGAGACACCTGGCCTTGCGTACATGGACCGATTCATCGGCACGCCGAACCGCTCCGTGAGCTTGCCCGCACGTTCGTCAGCAAAGAAGAAGCGCGTACCGAAGATCACGTTGGACCCGTTAAGCGTGACCATCGCATCAGGAAGCAAGGTCAAGTTTAAGTCAAGCGCCTCGGGCAGGCCGGCTCCGACCGTGCAGTGGGAGGTCTCGACCAACTCTGGGACCACCTTTGTCCCCATCAGCGGCGCGACCTCGACTGTCCCCATCAGCGGTGGGACCTCGACGAAATACTCGTTCACGGCCGCCACCGGCGAGAACGGTGACCGGTACGAGGCCGTCTTCACCAACTCGGTGGGCTCGGCTACCACCACGGCGGCGATCCTCACGGTCACGGCTCCACCGGCCATCACCACCGACCCCTCGAACGCGACCGTGGCCTCCGGCGACACGGCGACCTTTACGCGCGGCAGCCACCGGCACCCCGAACCCGACCGTGCAGTGGGAGGTCTCCACCAACGGTGGCACCACCTTCGCCCCCATCAGCGGTGCGACGTCGACCACCTACTCGTTCACCGCCACGACCAGCGAGAACGGTGACGGGTACGAGGCCGTCTTCACCAACTCGGTGGGCTCGGCCACCACGGCGGCGGCGACCCTCACGGTCACGGCTCCACCGGTCATCACCACGGACCCCTCGAGTGTGACCGTGGCCTCGGGGGACACGGCGACCTTCACGGCGGCGGCCACCGGCACGCCGAACCCGACCGTCCAGTGGGAGGTCTCGACCAACGCTGGGACCACCTTCGCCCCGATCAGCGGGGCGACGTCGACCACCTACTCGTTCACGGCCACCACCGCCGAGAACGGTGACGAGTACGAGGCGGTCTTCACCAACTCGGTGGGCTCGGCCACCACCACGGCGGCGACCCTCACGGTCACCGTTCCGACCACGGCGCCCGCCATCACCACCAGCCCCTCGAGTGCGACCGTCGCCTCGGGAGACACGGCGAGCTTTACGGCGGCGGCGACCGGCACGCCGAACCCGACCGTGCAGTGGGAGGTCTCGACCGACGCTGGCGACGACCTTCACCGCGGATCAGTGCGGGCGACGTCGACCACCTACTCCTTCACGGCCACCACCAGCCAGAACGGTGACGAGTACGAGGCGGTCTTCACCAACTCGGTCGGCACGGCCACCACCACGGCGGCGACCCTCACCGTCACCGCTCCACCTGTCATCACCACGACCCCTCCAGCGTGACCGTCGCCTCCGGGAGACACGGCGACCTTCACGGCGGCGGCCACCGGCACCCCGAACCCGACCGTGCAGTGGGAGGTCTCGACCAACGCCGGGACCACCTTCACCCCCATCGGCGGGGCGACGTCGACCACCTATGCCTTCACGGCCACAGCCACCGAGAACGGTGACGAGTACGAGGCGGTCTTCACCAACTCGGTCGGCTCGGCCACCACCGCGGCGGCCACCCTCACGGTCACCGCTCCACCGACCATCACCACGAACCCCTCGAGCGTGACGGTCGCCTCGGGCGGCACGGCGAGCTTCACCGCGGCGGCCACCGGGTCACGCCGACCCCGACCGTGCAGTGGGAGGTCTCGACCAACGCCGGCGACCACGTTCTGCCCCGATCGGCGGTGCCACGTCGACCACCTATTCGTTCACGGCCACAGCCACCGAGAACGGTGACGAGTACGAGGCGGTCTTCACCAACTCGGTCGGCACGGCCACCACCACGGCGGCGACCCTCACCGTCACCACCGCTCCCAGCCATGAGAGCTTCAACGAACTGGTCTGGATATGCGGAAACCGGCTCGACCTTCGACGCGGTGACGGGCAGTTGGGCGGTTCCCACCGTCACCTGCACCGGTACGCAGTCGGCTTACTCGGCACAATGGATCGGCATCGACGGCGACACCAGCTCGACGGTCGAGCAGGACGGGACAGAGGCGGACTGCTTCAGCGGAGCGGCCAGCTACGACGCCTGGTACGAGCTGTACGGAGACAACAGCGAAAACGGAGGGTCGGAGATCGAACTCAGCACGTCCAGCTACCCGGTCGTCGCCAGGGGATGCAATCACCGCTTCAGTCAGCGAGACGAGCAGCGTATGGACATTCGCCCTCACCGACACTTCGACCAAGCACACGAACTGGACCTTCGCCAGTGCCGGCATCAGCTTTCTCTGCTGCACAGTCCTCTGCCGAGTGGATCGTCGAACGACCGGAGATCTGCAGTAGGATCCTGCTCGTTCTCTTCGCTCGCCGACTTCGGCACGACCAGTTTGAGCTGATGCGGTGACGACGACTGCACAGCTGACCGACGCACCGATCGACTCATTCTCGAATGTGGAGATCGAGATGGTCAACACGGCGGACACCTACGTCCTCGCCCTGCCCAGCGAACTCGGTAGCGGGGGAGACAAGTTTACCGATACTTGGGAGGCAGCCAGCTGATTCGGCCCTTTCCCAGGACTCAGTTGCTCGCTCTCTTCTGATCAACATCAGGTCTCAGCTTGATCCTCCGTTCTTTGCCACATCAGTCTGAGCCATCGACATGAATAGTCCAAAACATGGCGTTTCCGACTGCCTTCGAGGCGGCCGGGTTGATCCAACACTTCACAGCGCTCGAAGGCTGCCTCGCCAGCCCAGCGGGGAACACACGCGGTCGTCGGAACCATCACGGCACGTGTCGCGACGCGCGGTACCGTGATCATCGGTCGAAACCCAGTCCTGGAACTCGCATCCGTACAAGCGTTCCCGACGGTATGAGATGGTTCAGGTTGGCCTCTTTTGAGAACCGCGGTGAGAACCAAACGGCATTAATAATCGGCAAATGCTGTCACTCGATGTCATCGTCTGACCGCTGAACCAGAGGCTATAAGTCCAGTTCATAGGGTCTAAATGGCACCTGTTGACAAGCTTCGTCACGGCGCGTTCAACGCCCCGGCTGGCGCTACAGATCAGAAGATTGGGGGTTGCTTCCGTCGTTCAACAGGCTTAGGTCAGAGCGTAGGGTTTCGCTCGGTGCGCTCTCCCGAGGCGCATGTGAAGCGAGATGAACCCGGCTGCAAGCGCCGCGTAGAAGCACCAGAGCGACGCAAATCCATCAGCGGTGAGTCGAGCCAAGATGACCACTGCTATCAGATTCGCGACGCCGAAGATCGTAATGTCCCGGTAGCCCGAACAGAGGAGCGATCCACACGTCGCAAGCACGTAGAGACCGATAATCAGGATTCCGTTGCGAAGCCCGATGCTATAAGCGAGATGGTGCGCGCCCAGGCTGACGGAGACCGGCCCTCGCAACATGGTGATCAGCAGGATGGTCGCCACGCCGATGCCGAGGCCGACAAAGGGAGCGATGATCCATCGTCGTTGTGATGTCGGTTGAAGCTTCCAGATCGAGAGAGGCACCAGGATCGGGACGACCACCATGGCAATCACCAAGTAGATCCACATTGCGAGGCGTCCGAGCCAGTGCGGAACGGGTCCCTCGAGACTCCACCACACGAGCGATTCATCGAGCTGATGAACTCCGAGTACGAGCGGCAACGGTCGCGAACAACAGGTGATTGTCCTGTCCGCGGAGGTGCCGGTACGCGTCGATACCGATGGCGGTGACCACCAGTCCCCCGACAAGATCGCCTTCGGGGGAGAAGCACACGCGCTCAAACGTATCGCCTTCTGGGTTCGCTCCCGACTGTAGGGTGCTCTTTTCCCTGAATCGATCGAAGGATCTCCACTCTCCCTCAGGGTTGGCGTTCCAAGTGGGGGAGAGCATTTTCGTCACCTTCCACCCGAGATCGTGGTCGGCGGACCGGCATTTCTCTCCGTTCGAGCTCAGAACGTGAAGCGTCTTGGAGTCCGGCCTGAACCGAGCACCGAAGCCGATCAGCCTGGTCACAGCGGACGGCATTGCCCTGGGTCATCGTTCAGCCGATGAGTCAGGTCAACCCATTGACCGGTCCGCGCTGCTCTCCTCCGAGGCTGACGCGAGCTCGGTCGCACTGAGCGAGCCCCGAACCAGAGCGTCGGCGACCGCACTCAGCGGCGTGTTGTGACTCCGGGCATGGCTGCGGATCATTCCGAACGCGGTGTCCATGTCGACCTTCAACCGCTCCGCGACGACTCCCTTTGCCTGCTCGACTGCAATCCGGGAGTTGAGAGCGCCCTGGAGTTGGATTGAAAGGTCGCTGTGCTGCTTCACTGTTCGTTCCTGGAGAATCCCGATGGTGGCGGCGTCAGCAAAGGCCCTGAGCAGGTTCGATTCCGTCAGGGTCATCTCGTGTAGCGAAGTGTCGAATACGTTCATCGCCCCTATCACCTCATCACGGAGCCGCAATGGCACCGAGTGGACCATCTGGAAGCCGCTCTCGCGGGCCTTTGGGGCAAAGCGCGGCCATCGGCTATCGGCCGACGCGAGCTGCTGGTTCAAAACGGGGAGCCCTATGCGAGCACATTCGAAGCACGGGCCCTCCTCGAATTGCACCTCCAACAGTTCCGTCACCTTCATTCGCTCGGTCGAGGATGCCATCACCTGGAGCCCGCGCGGTCCGACCAGGACCAATCCGACCTCGGCGGCACCGAGCAGTTCCACGCAGCGGTCCGCCAGCATCGACAGAAACTCGATGAGGTCGAAGTCGGCCACGAGGGTGTCGGCAAGTTCGACAAAGGTCCGAGCGAGCCATTCGTCTCGTTTGTCCAACGTCATGCTCCTGGCTCGTAGAGGGCAGAGTTCCGGGGGCCGGTGGGTGCGGTAATTATCTCGCATCCCGCTCCTTGGGTGAGCGGCCCGGACCGTTCGTCTTACCGCTCCTCGAAGCGCCGCCGACCAGCCACGACCTCGGTGGCCACCTGATCGATGGGGCGATCCGTTGCGAAGGCGTTCGCTCGGAGTCTGACGAGCGCCTCGGCGACACCCACGTTGAGCTGCGCCGCGATCATCCCCGTGGCTTGGTGCACGACCGCCCGGGAGTCGGTGGCGTCAAGAGCCCACGCCAAGGACTCCGAGGTGACCCCTGCCTGCAGATCGAGCACCAAGCGACTGATCAGATCTCCGAGAAGCAACGAGTCGGCGAGCTCCTGGCCGGCCAAGGCCCCGGGGTCGGCGCTGCCGAAGACCAGGACGCCAAGGTCGACTGCCCCGATCCGAAGAGGAATCGCGTACAAGGCCTCGATGCCGAGCCGCGTGACGGCCGGAACGAACCGCGGCCATTCGCTCGTGACATCTCTCAGGTCCGGGACCAGGACCGGCCGTCCCTGCCGGCGGACGTCGGTCGCCGGGCCCTCACCCAGAGTGAACTCCTCGTTCTGGATGGCGGCCGCCAGCGCGTCGGACGCCCCGGTGATCCCCTCGACCCCCTGGTCACCCATCAACACCATCGACGCCATCGTGATGGGGAGTAGGTCGCAACAGACCCGACAGATGAGGTCCAAGCTCGGCGCCTGGTCAGCCGATCTGTCGATGATTCCGGCCAAGAGCCGTTGTGCCACATCCACGCTCAGCTCTTTGTCTCGCTCCAGGTTGCCCCGGTGTCGGGCTCCCTAGACCCCGACCGGACGGCCCGCCATCGCTTCTTCGACGGGTCCTGGTTGCAGGAGGGCGACGATCTGAGCCGGATTCGGCCACCGCACTTTCGTCACCCATCCCAGTCGCTCAAAGAACGAGATCAATCGAGCCGAGAGGTCATGCTGGTGGGGCAGCACGCCGTGGCGGGCTGAGGATGGCGCGGCGTGGTGGAAGTTGTGCCAGCTCTCCCCAAAGGAGAAGAGGGAGAGGGCGGCGACATTGGTGCTGAGGTCGTGGGTTGCGAACGGCCGTCGCCCCCACAAGTGGCAGACCGAGTTGACGCTCCACGTGACGTGATGGAGGATCGCCATCCTCACGAGACCTGCCCAGAGGAGCGCACCGAGCGCACCGACCAGGGTTCCCGACAGGGCCCACCCGAGGAAGAACGGGAGAGCCAGGGAAGCCACGGCCAGCAGCGGAAACAGCCGATCGATCACGACGAAGTCCCGGTCCCGATGGAGGTCCGGAGCGAATCGCCTGGTGTCTGTGGGGTCCATGGCGAACAGCCAGCCGACATGTGCCCACAAGAACCCCTTCAGCGTCCCGACGGGACCGGGTCCGTAGCGGTGCGGAGAGTGAGGGTCTTCGGGCTGGTCCCCGAACATGTGATGCCGGCGATGGATGGCCACCCAGCTGATCGCCGACCCCTCGAGGGCCATCGACCCAGCCACTGCGCACACGATCTTGAGGCCTCTCTTGGCCTTGAAGCTCCGGTGCGTCAGCAACCGGTGAAAGCCGACCGAGATCCCGAACCCGGTGAAGACATACAGCACCACCGCGATCACAACGTCGCTGACGTTCAGAAGGCGGCCTGAGATGAACGGCAAGAGACACGCGAATCCAAGCAGTGGACCGGCGACCAGCAGCGCAGTGACGATGCGGCCAGCTGAGAGGACCGGGGTCGGCTTCGAGACCGGGTCAGTGGAAGTGTCCAGAACAGTGCCCACCACGGCTTCCCTTTCTTGGCTGGGCGCTCAGCGAGGAACACCCGACTCCTGCTTGGGTCGCCGAGGTCTAGGGCAACAGGCAACCGTGACCTTACACCGCTCTGGGAGGTCGCGGACCCCGCCCTCAAGCGCCCTACGAAACCTCCGCGGCCCTATCCCTTACTTCCTTGCGGCCACATCAGCTGCCACCCCGGCACTGCGGAATACTCGGCCGTCCTGAAGATCGCCGCCTTCCGGCGGAACCTTCCGGGCCGCCGAGAAGTTCCCCAACCTCTTCTGCGTCTGGGGACCGGGGACGACCTGGCCTTCTGCGTGAGCCCCTCCGACCATGTCGTGCAGCCACGACAAGAACACTGACGGAAAGGCAAGGTCTTCACGCTGTCCTCATTGCTACTCGACCAGTACTGGGGATGGACCTGCCACGTCGAGCGCGCGCACGGCGAGTTCGGCGGAGACTGACCGCCGGCCGCCAGTGCGGGTCAGGAGACCAGATGCTCCATCGCCTCGTACTCGAGGCAGGGGAGCACGACGCCAAGATCGATGACGCCGAGTCGTGACTCTTTCCCAACCGAAAGAGGATGGTTAGACCTTCTTGACCAGTGGGATGTTGTAGAGCTCGGACCAGTTGGTGCCGACGATCCGGGCCTTGCTCTCCTCGGACAAGGGAAGCTTGTCGAACGAGTCCACGGCGTGCGGGTATTTGGAGTCTCCGTGCGGATAGTCGGTCGAGAAGATCAGCTTCTCGTCACCGAACGTCTCGACGAAGTGCGTCGCCGTCACCTCGTCGGCTTCGACCGCAACCCAGCAGTTGCGCTTGAAGTACTCAGAAGGCGGCATCGTGAGCTCGGGCGCTTCGTACCAGCCGGTCCACTCCCAGTGCTCGTCGAGGCGGTAAAGGAACCACGGGGCCCAGGAGCAGTTGCCTTCGAGCAGCGCCACCTTCAGTTGCGGGAACCGCTCGAGCACCCCTCCCCCGCACAGGCACGCAGTCACGAACTGGATTCCGAGCGGCTGGCTGAAGGTGTGCCACAGCATGAGCTGGTCCAGCACCTCGAGCCCGAAGTCGGGGGTCAGGTATGTCTGCCCGCCGCCGTGGAAGGCGATCGGGACGCCGAGCCGCTCGATCTCCGCCCACAACGGGTCGTAGGCCCGGTGGTGCCAGGGCCGGCGGTTCACCGCACCCGGCGGCAAGAAGAGTGCCTTGAAGCCGAGCTCTTGCACGCAGCGTCGCGCCTCGTCGACCGCGCCCGGCACGTCGTGGGCTGCCACCATCCCCGCCCCGAACATCCGGTCGGGCGCGTGATCGCAGAAGTCCTTCAGCCAGTCGTTGTAGGCCCGTGCGATCGCGCTCGCGAACTCCGGCTCGAGGCCGTCGGCGCCGATCTGCTCGGAGGAGTCGAGACCGAGGACGAAGAGACCTCGTGAAGGGAACAGCACCGCCAGGTCCAGACCCTCGGCGTCCATGGCGTCGACCTCCGACTGGGCGTCCCAACCCCGGGCTTCCGACGCTGCGTACACGGTGTCGTGGTCCTTCTGCCAGCCCGTCTTACGTCCTTCCACGCGCATGGGGCGGGTCGGACCCATCCGCAGCATGACGTGGTTCTTCACCCGCACGCGCATGTCACGGGTGATCTCGGACAGCCCGCGCGGTGCAGCGTGGGCGTACGCCGGGTCGATGTAGCGCTCCCACAAGTCCGGCGGCTCCATGACGTGCAGGTCGCTATCGCAGATGACGTGGTCGCGCAGCCCCATGAATTCTCTGACCCCCTGGGATCCCTGACGCTCGAGTCAGAGATCACTATACGCTCTCGTCCGACGACCGCTCCGGGCCGCAGGGCGAAACGAGGGGCAGGTCAGACGGGTCGTATACGACAGCAGGGAGGGACGATGGCCGTTGGTGTGATCGGGTTGGGCAACATCGGCGGCGCCATCGCGGCGAACCTCGTGGCCGACGGCAATGAAGTCGTGGTGTACGACGTCGATGCGGCCGCAGTGAAAGAGATCAGCGGCGCCACTGCGGCCGCCGACCCCGCCGACGTGGGTCGCCAGGCCGACGTGACCTTGCTGTCGCTGCCGACGCCAGACGTCGTGAACGCCGTCGCCGAGACCTGGGCCAGCGCCGCTGCACCCGGCTCCATCCTCGTGGACCTGTCGACCAACAGTCCCGCTGCGGTGCGCGAACTCGGAGCGCGCCTGGCCGGCTCCGGCCATCTCCTGGTCGAGGCTCCGCTCACCGGCGGTGCCATCGGTGCCGAGAAGCGGATGCTCGTGTTCATGATCGGGGGCGACGACGAGGCGGTGGCCCGCGTCCAGCCGGTGCTCGAGCCGCTCGGTCGCGCCACGTTCCACGTCGGCGCCCTCGGACTCGGCAACACCATGAAGCTGCTGAACAGCCTGATCGCCTTCACGACGACCTGGGTCAGCCTCGAGGGTCTCGCCTTCGCCACCAAGGCGGGCATCGACGTCCAGAAGGCGGTGGAGATCCTTCGCACGGCCGGCGCGTCGAACTTCTTCATCGACCGCCAGGTCGAGACGATCGACGGGCGCGGCCGCCCCACTCAGTTCGCGCTCGAGCTCGCCGCCAAGGACGCCGGCCTCATCGTGGAGTGGGCCAGCGAGCTCGGCGCATCGACGCCCGTGGCCACCGCGGTGAAGGGGGTCCTCGACACAGCGGTCGCCAACGGCCTCGGCGGCGCCGACTGGAGCGAGCTCGTCACCCACGCCGAGCAGCAGTCCGGCGTAGCGCTCCGCTGGAACCGCGCCTGACGGAGACAGCCGGACCCGGCCGGGCCGAGCACGCGCCGCCGGCGCAACACCCGGACGTTCAGTCCGTCCCCAGCACGTCGGCCGCCACCCGCAACGCCGACCCTGCCGCCGGCACGCCGGCGTAGATGGAGACGTGCATGAGGATCTCAACGATCTCCTCGCGCGAGATCCCCACGCTCAGTGCGCCCGCCAGGTGCGACCGCAGCTCCTCGGGATGCCCCAGCGCTGCCAGCAGGGCCACCGTGATCATCGAGCGGTCGCGCACCGGCAGCGCCGGCCGCGACCAGATGTCGCCGAACGCGCTCTGCTGGACGTGGTCGAAGTAGTCCGGCGCCAGCTTGGCCGCCGGGAACTGCCCCGTCGGTCCTTTCAACATGGCGGGCCAGAGCTGGCCCTGCATCTCCCGCCCCGCCGCCCTGCGCTCGTCACTCGTCGTCATGTCCCGACTCCTTCCACACCTAGCAAATTGACCGTTGCAATGCTCCCGCCGCCCACCAGATGGGCCAGCGCAACCCGTGCCCCCTCGACCTGCCGACCCTCGGCGTCGCCGCGCAGCTGCAGCACCGCCTCGTGCAACTGCGCCACTCCCGTCGGTCCGCCCGGGTGTCCCCGCGCCAACAACCCGCCGTCGGTGTTGAAGGGGATGCGCCCGCCCGGCCCTGTCTCGCCTTCGACGACGAGCTTCTCGCCCTCGCCCTCGGCGCAGAACCCGAGTAGCTCGTAGTACTCGAGCTCCTCGTTGACGAAGGCGTCGTGGCAGTAGGCGACGCTCACGTCCTCGGGCCCGAGTCCCGCCGCCTCGTAGCACTCCAGCGCCGTGTCCCGGGTCATCGTCGCCGGGCCGACCACCGGGCCGACGAACGTGTGGCCCGGCGAATAGGTCTCCGAGGTCAGCGCGGAGGCCAGCGCCTGCACCAGAGGACGCCCCGGTTGGCGCGACCGCACCAGGTCCTCGCGGGCCAGGATGATGCAGGCGGCGCCGTCGTCGGGCGGGCAGCACATCATGGTCGTCAACGGCTCGGCGACCATCCGGGCCGCCAGCACCTCCTCGGCCGTCACCACATGGTCGGAGTGCCGGTGTGCGAACGGACACACCGCGCCGTAGTTCCAGTTCTTGGCGGCGATCGTCGCGAACGTCTCGGGCGTCGTGCCGCGGTCGTGCATGCGGCGCTGCGCCCACAAGGCGAAGTAGGCGGCGGGCAGGATCGGCGCGTCGATCTGGTCGCGACCGGCGCCACGGCCGCCCCCACCGGTCATGTCGGTGAACTTGTCGAAGCACAGCGCCATGGCCACATCGGCCCGCCCCGACGACACGGCCCACGCCGCGTCGCGAAACGCCACCAGACCGGTGGCCGACGCGTTCTCAATATGGGTCACCGGCAGCCCGGTCAGCCCGAGCTCCTTCATGGCCTTGACCCCGAGCATGTTGGCGGGCTGGATGTAGCCGACGAACGCCTCGTCGACGTCGGCCAGCGTCATCCCGGCGTCGTGCAGCGCGAGCAGCCCGGCGTCACGGGCCAGGTGCGCGCCCGGGATCTCCTTGAACATGCCGAAGCGGACCATGCCGATCCCGGCCACCGCGACGCCCTCGAAGCGCAGGCCGTGCTTCACGACGCGCCCCCGTCTCCGGCCCCAGCACCGGCACCGCCACCGACACCGGCGCCCTCACGGGCCGGTCGGAACCGGTAGATCACGACGTCGTCCCCGGCCGAGTTCGTCCGCAGTGTTTCGAGATCGATCTCGACCTCCATGTCGATGGCGAAGTCGTCCGGCCCCCCGGACAGGATCGACTGCACCCGCGGCCCTTCGGGCAGGTCGACCTGGGCCACGCCGTAGCCGGCGACATCGGCGTCCTTCTTCCCGAACAGCGGCACGTGGCAGTACGTCCAGGTGTAGATGGTCCCCCGGGTCGACAGCTCGACGTCCTCGGTTCCCTCGTGCAGGCACTTGGCGCACACCAGACGCCGCGGGAAGAACACCTCCCCGCAGGCGGGGCAGCGGCTCCCGAGCAGCCGCGGCAGCTCGGCCGGGTCTTCGGGGATCCGGAAGAACCCTTCCTCAATGGGGACTCGGGCCATGCGTTCCTCGCCTTCCCTTCGCTTCGATTCGCTGTGACTCTGTCGGTTAGATGCCGCGCTCGCGGGCGTCCCAGTACGGGTCGCGGAGGCGCCGTTTGTAGAGCTTTCCGTTGGGGTCCCGCGGCATGGCCTCGGTGAAGTCGATGCTACGTGGGCACTTGTACTTGGCCAAAAGCTCCGCGCAGTGCGCCACCAGCTCTTCGGCTAGCGCCGGGGACGCCAGGTATCCCGGCGCCGGCTCCACCACCGCCTTGACCTGTTCGCCCCAGGCCTCGTCGGGGATCCCGAAGACGGCGGCGTCGCCCACCGCCCGATGGGAGAGCAGCGCCGCCTCGACCTCGGCCGGGTAGATGTTCACGCCCCCCGAGATGATCATGTCGATCTTGCGGTCCCTTAGGTAGAGGAACCCGTCCTCGTCGAGCTCACCCATGTCCCCGACGGTGAAGAAGTCGCCGCGCCGGTTGGCCGTCGTCTTCTCGGGGTCGCCCTTGTAACGGAAGTCGCCCCCCATGAGCTTCATGTAGACCGTGCCGACCGTGCCCGGGGGCACCTCGTGGCCGTCGTCGTCGAGGATCTTCACCTCCGCGCCCTGCCACGGGCGGCCGACCGTGCCCGGGTGGGCCAGCCAGTCCTGGGGCTTGGCGATCGTGCCGCCGCCCTCGGTGGCGCCGTAGAACTCGTAGATCACCGGGCCGAGCCAGTCGAACAGACGCCGCTTGAGCTCCGGCGGGCACGGTGCCGCGGCGTGGATCACCTGGCGCAGCGACGACACGTCGTAGCGGGCCCGCACCTCGGTCGGGCAGCTGGAGCAGACGGTGGAGCTGCGTCGGCACCATGGCCGTGTCGGTGACCCGGTAGCGCTGAATCAAACGCAGCGCCTCCTCGGCGTCCCACCTTTCCATCAGGACCACGGGATGCTCGAAGTGGGCCGAGAAGTAGCCGAAGGAGAGCGGGGACATGTGGTACATCGGCGACGTCACGAGGTGCACGGCGTCGCCGCCCGGCTCGATGTCGTAGCGCAACAAGTTTCCGCTGAAGACCTGCACCCACGTTTCGGGATCGAACGAGGGGAGCGCGCGCTGGACTGCCTTCGGGCGCCCGGTGGTGCCCGAGGTGTACTGCATGAACTGCCCGGCCACCCGGTCCGTGGGCGGCCCGTCGGGTTGGCCGGCCAGCACGGCCTCGTACGCGGTGAAGCCGTCGATCGCGCCCCCCACCGAGATGCGTCCGGCCACGGGCACGCCGGCCTCGACCGCCGCCGCACCGGCCACCGCGGCGAATCGCCCGTCCGCCACGAGCGCCTGCGCGCCGGCGTCGCCCAGGATGTAGGAGACCTCGGCCGTCGTGAGATTGCTGTTCAAGGGAACGAAGTTCCAGCCCGCCTGGAACAGGGCCATCAGCACCTCAATGACCTCGGCCCGGTTCGGCAGCAAGGTGGCCACCGGGTCGCCCTCGCGCAGGCCCCGCTCGCGCAGCGCGTGCACGAGACGGTTGGCCCCTGCCGCGATCTCGCCCGCCGTCCACTCCCGGCCCGCAGGGTCGATCACGGCGATGCGGTCCGGCTCGGCCGTCGCGGCCGCCCAGAAGCCCCGGGGCGGTGACGCCGCCGCCCCGGCCGCCGCCGCTGCCCCCGCCCGCGCCCCCGCCCCCGCCCCCGCCCCCGCCTCGGTCGGCGTCACCGGGGCAGCCCCAGCAGGCGCTCGCCGACGATGTTCTTGTTGACCTCGGTCGTCCCGCCGGCGATCGACGCCTGGCGCACCCCCAAGAAGTTGACGCCCCAGTAGTCACGGCCCGTCAGCGCGTCCAGCCCGATCAGATCGACCGCCAGCGTCCCCAGCTCCTGGTCGCACCACGCCCACGACAGCTTGGCCAGCGAACCGCCCGCCCCGGCCGCCGCAGGGTCGGCCAGCGAACGCTCCGTCAGGAAGCGCATGCACGAGATCCCGGCATAGACACGGGCCAACCGCTGCCGCAGCACCGGATCCGCCAACCCGGCCCGAGCCCGTGGATCGGACAACAAGTCGTCCAAGCGGTTCGACAGAGAAAGGTGCAGCTTCGCCACTCCCGCCCGCTCGTTGCTCAACGTCGTGATGGCCACCGTCCACCCTTGATGCAGCGGACCCAACATGGCCGAACGCGGGACACGCGCATCGCTGAAGAAGAGCTCCGCGAAGGTCTGACTCCCGGTCATCGTGGTGAGCGGTCGCGCCTCGATACCCGGCGTGCGCATATCCACCAGAAAGCACGTGATGCCGGCGTGCTTCTTGGCCGTTGGATCGGTGCGGACGTAGAGCTGGCACCAGTCGGCGTAGTGCCCCATGGAGTTCCAGGTCTTCTGTCCGTTGATGACGAAGTCGTCGCCGTCTTCGATGGCGGCGGTGCGCAGCGCAGCCAGGTCGGAACCGGCGTCCGGCTCGGACATGCCCTGCGACCAGATCTCGTCGCCGCGCAGCATCGGAGTCAAGAAGCGCGCCTTCTGCTCGTCGGTGCCGAACTGCATGATCGCCGGCGCGATGTTGGAGACCCCGATCTGGTTCACCGGCCCGGGCGCCCGGGCACGGCTCATCTCCTCGAGGTAGACGAGCTGCTCGGCGACACCGGCGTCGCGCCCGCCGTACTCGGCCGGCCACGCCGGCGCGGCCCACCCGCCGTCGGCCAGCGTCCGGTTCCACGCGCGCATGAGCTCGAGGGTGCCGACCTCGGTGGCCCGCTCGCCCGCCTGGGCGACTTCGGGAGTGAGGTGGTCCGCCAGCCACGCCCGCAGCTCGGCCCCGAACGCCTCCACCTGCGACCCGTCGTCGGATCCTCCCATGTCCGTCCCTCTCTGCATCCCTCTTCTGGTAGCCCGATCTGGACGCCCGCCGCCCTGCTCCGCCATTGCACGTACCGGCGGCCGGAACGGGTGCGCCATGGTGTCACGCCCACCGGCCAGAATGCCCAATTGAGATGACAGCTGAGTTGCGATGACAGTCGAGATCACACCGAGGGGTGCCTCCTTCGCCAAGGCGTGTCCCCAACAGGTGCAGCTCGACGTCCTCCTGCCGTGCGAGCCCCTTCCGGATTCGCCTTTCCTGCAGAAGCTCATCCGGGCGGGCGACGAGTACGAGGGCGAGACCGTGGCGCACGCCTTCGAGGATCTCGAGGGCGTGACGGTCATCGATGCGGAGGACCTCGACGCCCGCGAATGGCACACGCGCAACGCGCTCTCGAGCGGCGCCAGGATCATCGCGGGCGGCCGGCTTCCGGTCGACGTCGAGGCCCACCGCGTGGGCGAACCGGATCTGCTCGTCTGCCATGCCGGCGGATACGTGCCCGTCGACGTGAAGTCGCACAAGTCGTTGGAGGGGGTCAGGAAGCCAGGAACAGGCACCGCACTCGTCTCGGCCATCACCGAGCCCTTCGTGGAGACCGCCGAGACCGACCACGAACACAGTCCCCGGAAGCATCTCGGTGACTTGATGCAGCTGGCGCATTACCGGCGACTGCTGGAACGTGCCGGCTTCGCATCGCCGGAGTCCAATGTCGGCGGCATCTGCGGTTCCGAAGGCGTCGTCGTCTGGTACGACCTCGACGCCCCGTGGCTCGAGCCGCCCGAGTACCTCGCTGACCCTCCGGCTGGACCGCTCAGTGCCATGGCGCGCTACGACCTCGAGTTCGCCCATCGCCTCGGGGTGCACCTCGCGGCCGAGGCGCACCTCGACGATTCCGCCGTCCCTCTGCTGGCCGAGCCCATCGTGTGCAGCCAGTGCGACATGTGTCGCTGGCGCGAGTGGTGCGGTGACCGGCTCGACGAGGCAGCCGACCTGAGCCTGATCTCCGGTGTCGGCGTGGGACGCCGCCGGCTCTTCAGGGCCGTGGGGATCAAGGACCTTCGCGACCTGGCCGATCTCGACTGGACCACTGCCGCGCTGCTCCAGGACAAGGTCGATCTCGTCGACCTCCTCGCCCAATCCAAGGGACTATCCGGGTCGACACCGCTGGCCCAGCTCATCCCGAATCGCAAGAAGCAGATCGAGGCGTTGGCCGCCCACGGTTTCGCCACGGTCGCCGACCTCGCATCCGTCGACCAGCGGACGCTCGACATCCACTCTGCCGGTGCGTCGAACCTCGCGACCCAGATCGACTTGGCCCGGGCCCGGGTCGGCACGGCGCCCGCCTACCGCAAGCGCGGCGTCGACCACGTCGTCGTCCCCCGTGCCGACATCGAGGTCGACGTGGACATGGAGAACACCCACGACGGCTGTTACCTCTGGGGTGTGCTCGTCACCGACCGCCGCATCGCAGATCCCGCCGCGGATTCCGCCGCTGATGCAGTGAGCGCTGCAGTTCCCGTGGCCGAGTACATCTCGTTTGCGACGTGGGAACCCGATCTCGGAGCCGGCGAGCTCGTCGCGTTCAAGGAGTTCTGGTCTTGGTTGACCGAACAGCGTGCTCAGGCCGCGGCGGAGGGTTCGACCTTCCGGGCCTACTGCTACAGCAAGGGCGCGGAGCAGGCGCAAATGACCCGCCTCGCCGACGCGCTCGGTCAGCGCGCCGAGGTGGACGAATTCCTTGCGTCGGACGAGTGGGTCGACCTGCTCGAGGTCGTCCGGGCGCAGCTCGTCACCGGCCGCAGCATGGGCCTCAAGGAGGTGGCGCCGCTGGCCGGCTTCGCCTGGCGCACTGACGACGGCGACGGCACGTTGGCGATGGTCAAGTACGACCTGGCAATCGACGACGAAGATGCCACTCTGCGTGGAGATGCGCAGAAATGGATCCTCAGTTACAACGAGGACGACGTGCGGGCGACGGCGGCATTGCGCGAGTGGCTCGACGGGGCCGCGAGGGACCTGCCGTCAATCGAGTCGACATAGGGGCGGCGCAGCCGCTCGGTTCTCGCCATCGCTGCGGGGAGGTGCCGCTCTGCAACTGAGGTGAGCGGTCTGTACCATCTGGTCGTGGTGGGGGAAGACGACACCGATCCCTTCGGCGTGCCCGAGGTCCTGCTCGAGGACTCAGACGCCGACGACGACCTCAGGGCCGGCCGCTGGTCAGGGTGGCCCGCGCAGCTCGCCGGCGTGGGCATCTGTGTGGTGTTGGTCGCCGGCGCCGTGGCGCTGGGCGCGTGGCTCGGTGGTGGCGGCACGAGCTCGGGTGTCACCGATGTACCGCATGCCTCGGGGGCGACGGGCAGCACGGGCACATCGGGCAGCGGTTCGACCGGTGCGGGGAGCTCGGGCGCGGGGTCCGCGGCGACTCCGGCGGCGGGGGGCTCTGGAGCCACCGGTGCCACGGGTGCCACGGGTGCGACCGGCGTCACGGGAAGTACGGGCGCCGGAGCCGGTGGTTTCTCGGCGGCCGGCGCGTCGGGCAGCACGGGCGCCGGCAGCTCGGGCGCCGGCGCTGCAGCGGCTCGACTCAGCGGCGGCGGCGCGGGCGCGCAGGGCTCGCAGGGCTCGCAGGGTTCGGCGGGACAGGGCGCGGGGTCGTCCGCGTCAGGCGCCGGGTCTGCAGGGTCTGCGGGTTCAGGCGCGGCGTCGGCGGGCGGTGGTGCGGCAGCGGGTGCGGGCGCCGGGTCGGCCGCGGGTAGCGCCACCGGAGGCGCCGGCACGACACAGGGGAATACCGGGGGAGGTGTGGGCTCGTCTTCGGGCGGGACCGACGGGTCGTCTGTCCCCTGAGGCAATCTCCAAAGGCCATCCCCTGGGGCATTCTCTGAGCATCGGGCGGTGCCGCGTGCCCGCGCCACCGCCTGGGTGACGCGCTCGGTCAGCCGAGCCTCAACGTCTCGAGTGGTTCGAGCCGGGCGGCCTTGAGCGAGGGGAACAGCCCCGCCACGACGGCAACAATGAGGGCGAGGCCCATCCACAGCGGGATGGTCGCATAGTCGATCACGACCACCCACCCGGCAATCGCCGACACGCCGTAGACGATGGCCACGCCGAGCCCTGCCCCGATCAACCCGCCGAGCAGGCCGACGAAGAGGGACTCGAGCAGGAACTGGCCGGCGATCTTCGAGCGGCTGTGCCCGACGGCCCGGCGGATCCCGATCTCAGAGGACCGTTGGATCACCGAGATCGACATCACGTTCGCGATGCCGACTCCGCCGACGATGAGGGCGAGAAGGCCCGCCAGGAGCGCGACCTCTTGCAGCGTCCGATTGGCCTCGGACGCCGCCTGTAACGCGTCGCTCGGGATCTGCGTCGAGGTCTGGTTGGAGCCGCCGAGGCTGATTGCGGTCTGCACCGCGTTGGCGGTGTCTTGAGTGGTACCGGGCGCGGCGCGGATGTAGAGCTGGTTGGGCTCGCCGTTGGTGCCGAGGACATGGTCGGCCGCCCACTCGGTGACGAACACGGCGTTGTCGAGCTCCGGATCGAGCGTGACCGAACCGAGGACGCCGACCACCGCGAAGTTGGCGCCATTGAGCTGTATCGTGCGCGCCTCACCGGGCAGGTAGCCGTACTGCTTGGCGATGCCTTCACCGAGCACGGCGGCCCGAGTGTGAAGCTGCAAGTCGGCGCGGTCCAGCCACCGCCCGCTCGTGACGGGCACCTGGAGCACCGCAGGGAGGCCGACACCCGCCGCGCGCACGGGTACGGGGAAGGCCTCGTAGTAGTCCTTCGCGCCAGCGACCGGGACCGATACGACGTTGGAGAGGTTGGACGTGGCGGCGGCAGCCGTGACGGTCGAGACCGCTTCCACCCGCGCCACCGCGTTGTCCGGGAAGGTCGGATTCTGCGAGCCGAACGTGCCGCCGGCCTGGGCGATGATGAGGTTGGTCCCGAGCTGGGCGAGCTGGGCCTGGAGTTGGCCCTTGGCGCTCTCGGTGAGGCCGATGGCGCAGACCATGGCGGCCACCCCGATGATGGGCCCGAGCATGATCATGAGCGTCCGGGTCTTGCGCGCCGTGAGGCCGTGCAGCGCGACGCCGACGAGGTCGCGTGCCTGACTCGACGCGGGCGCGCCCGCCCTGAGCTCGTCAGCCACGATGGCACCGTCGCGCATGGAGATCCGGCGCGCCGCCGTATCGGCGACGGTCGGATCGTGAGTGACCATGACCACAGCCCGTTCGGGCGTCTGGAGGGTCCGGAAGATCTCGAGCACGTGCGCCGCGTTCGTCGAGTCCAGCGCGCCGGTCGGCTCGTCGGCCAGGACCATCAACGGGTCGGTGACGATCGCTCGCGCCAGTGCCACCCGCTGCTGCTCGCCCCCGGACAGCTGTACCGGCCGGTGGTCGACCCGGGGAGCGAGGCCGAGCTGGTCGAGCGCGTCGAACGCCTTCTCCCGTCGCTCGCGGGGCCGGATGTCGCGGTACAAGAGGGCGGTCTCGACGTTGCCGAGGGCGCTGAGGTGGGGGATGAGGTGGAACTGTTGGAAGACGAAGCCGATGGAGTCGCCGCGCACGCGCGAGCGGGTGGCGTCGTCGAGCCGGCTGACGTCGCGGCCAGCCACGCGAACCTTTCCCGCGGTGGGGAGGTCGAGCAGTCCGAGCAGGCCGAGCATGGTCGACTTCCCCGAGCCTGAAGGGCCCACGATGGAGATGAACTCGCCGGCCATGATGCGCAGCGACACGTCGCGCAAGGCGTAGACCACCACCTCCTCGCCGTACAGGCGTGACACGTGCTCCAGCTCGAGGAGGGGCCGCCCTCCGAACGAGCGCTCCTCGAGCGGCCGTTCCTCCGTGGTCGGCGTCGCGGTCGTCGGCTCCGTCGTCACGACGATTGGTCAACTTCGACGACGACCGTCTGGCCCGCGTGCAGCCCCCTCGTGATCTGGATGTAGGAGCCCTCGGTGAGACCCGTGGTCACCGGGACCTCGACGATGCGCCCGCCGTGGGACAACTGGACCACCCGCACGACGTCCTGGCCCGTGCCGTTCTGCTTGACGGCGGCGATAGGGACGGTCAGCGCATCGGACTTCTGCTGGGTCACCACGGTGATCGAGACGGCCGACCCGTCGGCGCCGTCGAGCCCGGGCGCCTCGATGGTGCCCTCGTATTCCTGGCTCGTTCCCTGTCCCGTCGTGGCGGCGACCTGGGTGGGTGTCGCATCGAGTTCGGTGATCGTGCCCGGGACCGAGCTGTTCTCGCCGTTGATCTGCACCGTCGCGCTCTGGCCCACGGCGAGCTGGGTCCGGTTCGACGCGGAGGCGTCGAGCGTCACCGTCAGTTCGGGCTCGGTGAGGTTGAGGATGGCTGTGCCCGGTGCCACGGTTTGGCCCGCTTTCACGTAGACGGTACCGACGTGTGTGGGCCACGAACCCACGATCATGTCGGTGGGTTCGAAGGTGATGTTGCGTTGCAACGACTGCAGCGTCACCGTGACCGAGGTCTGGCCTGCCTTGAGCAGCGCGGTGCCCGTCAGGGGTTGGTAGTTCGTGCCCGGCTGCGCCGTGCCCTCGACGCCGAAGTTCACCGACGTGTCCATCGTCGGCGCCTGCGTGGCCGTGATCACGAAGGCGGCCGCGCCGCCTTGGGGCACGTTGGCCGTCGCGGCGGCAATGGTGAGCTTGGGCACGACTTGTGACGTGATGGTGACCGAGGCGCTCGAGGGCGAACCGATCTGATACGCCGAGCTCGGGGCCAACGAGACCGTCAGCACCCGGTTGGACTCCACGAGGTTGTCGGTCACCGTGGGGATCTGCACCGCGACCGAGGTCTCGCCGGCCGGCACGGTCAGGGTGCCGGCCGGGATGGTGTAGTCGATGCCCTGCTGTGCCGTGCCCCCGTAGGAGAGGTTGATGGTGAGGGACTGGCTGACGGCCTGGCTCAACCCGATCGACACCGGATAGGGCTCTCCCTTTTGGAGGTAGGTGGTGGCAGAGGTCAGCGTGAGGGTGGGCAGGGCGAGGCTGCCGCTGATGGTGATGACGGCGGAGCCGGGAGACCCGACGGTGTATTGCGACGGGTTGGGAGAGATGGTTGCCACGATGTAGTCGTTGGGCTTGAGCTCGCTCGTCTGGAGTGTGGTGAGGGTCACCGTGGTGCTCGTCGCGCCCGCGTCGAGCGTCACCACCGGGTCCGGCACCATGTAGTCGCTGCCGGGAGTGGCGTTGCCGCCGAAGCTCAGGGCCACCTGGGTGTCCTGGAGGGGCGCCTGGTTGGCGGTGATGGTGAGGGTCACCGAGCCCCCCGGCGACACGTTGGTGCCGCCCGTGATCTGGAGCGTGGGCACGGTGCCGTTTGCGATGGTCGTCTGGGCCGAGCTCGGGCTCCCCACCGAGTACCCGGTCCCCGAGGCGAGGGCCATCGTGATGGTGGTGTCCGGTTGCACGGTGGTCGTGGCGCGGGTCTGGACGCTCACCGAGGCCTCGAGTGCACCTGCGGGAAGGGTGACCGAGGTCGGGGGCGAGATCACGTTTTCGGAGCCGGCCGTGCCACCGGGGACGAGGTTCACTGTGATGTCGGAGGTCGAGGTCGCCGTCGCGCTGACAATGAAGTCCGCCGCCTGGCCCGCCGACACCTGGTCGGCCACGGACTGGATGGTGAGAGTCGGCGTGGGGTCGTCGACCAGGACGGCTCGCGGTGCGGTCGCGCCGCTGGCCCGCCGGACGACCGACGCCGTCTGGGTGGAGGGGGGCCCGATGATCAAGCCGGCGGTGGCCTGGTTCCCGAGCTCGTAGCCGGTTCCCTCCTGGAGCGCCACCGTCACCGACTGGGGGGTGGCGGGAGTGGAGTTCGGATAATTGTGCTGGGCCTGCCACTGTGCGAGCGCGAACTGCGTCTGTTCGGTGAAGAGGTTGTTGCTACTCGGTCCCGCGTAGTCTCCGGCCGCGTTGAGAATCTGCTTGAGCTGCACCACGTCGGCACCGGAGTCGCCCGGGACCAGGGACCGGAAGAAGGGCAACGTACCGTTCTCCGCGATCGCGTCACGCCCGTCGAGGGAGAACATCTCTTCGCCGGCGCTCGTGACGGATCCGTCTTGGACGGAGACGTCGCTCACCAGACCTTGCGTGGCGGCGTTCACCTTGCGTGTCTCTTTGCGGGCCAGCGTTCCCGTGAGGTTCACCGTCCCCTGCAGGGTTCGGCGCGCCACGGTACTGAGCACGACGACCTGCTTGCCCCCGGAGCTGTTGCCGCTCGAGGCGACTGCGTAGGAGATGCCGGCGACCGCAAGCACGGCGACGGCCGCGACCACGCCGATGGTCTTTTGTTTGCGTGTCATGTGCTGGCCTCCCGATGGTGGCGTTCCCTCATGCGAGGGTCCTCGTGATCACGAGCTCCCCTCCGCGACCGCTGCGCACTGCTGGAGGTCGCTGCTGTTCAGAAGGCTCTGGCCCGGCGGCGCCTTGAACCCCGATGCACCACCTCCACCCCCACTGCCTCCGCCGGTACCCCCGAACGAGAACAGCAGGCCCTGAGCATTGGGCGTGGGCTGGGGAATCCCCCATCCCCGGCCGATCATGCACGTGCGCCACTTCAGGTAGTCCTTGTTCTC
This sequence comes from uncultured Acidimicrobiaceae bacterium, assembly GCA_963725895.1. Classification (GTDB taxonomy): domain Bacteria; phylum Actinomycetota; class Acidimicrobiia; order Acidimicrobiales; family RAAP-2; genus Bog-473. Next base: position 27,135 of record CAVSAJ010000003.1, read on the forward strand.
TTTCTTGATCTGTGCCTGCGTGAGGTTCTGCTGGGCGGACTGAGCCGCCTTGAGCGCTTGGAGAATGTCGCTCTTGGTGGCGCACGTCTCGAGGTTCTTGAGGTAGCTGGGGCTGTTGGCCGGGGACGAGGGGTCGCTCGGGTCGGGCGCGCCGACGAAGGTGACGCCGAGATTGTTCAGGCAGGACTGGAAGACCCCGATCGCCGTGAACAAGGCGGTGGTCGGGTTCTGCTGCGCGAGTGGGACGGTGGCCGCCGTGGCGTCGCCGGCGGTCTTGGCCACGCCGCCCGTCGGGATTGCCCCCGGCTGTGCCTGGCCCGACTGAATGGTGATGACGCTCGTCGAGCCCGAACTTCCCGAGCAGGCCGCCAATGCGAGCGCGACCAACGTCAAGGCCCCCACTACCCATTGTCGTCCCCGGTGGCCGCCGATCCGGCCCATCCCCCCGAACACGCAGCGGCATGCTAGCCACGAAACCCTGATGTCACCCGTCGGGCTGCTGATCGCCCGGGTGACTGTCGCGCCACTTCGGACGTTGTCGACCCTCGCGGTGTCTGGTTCAGAGCACCTGGTCAAGGCCTCGTGGCCCGAGCGGGCGGTCACCGCGCAGCGTGACGCGGTGCATGACCCGGCGCTCGCCCTCGTAGTCGAAGATCCCGAAGTGCATGGTGGCGCGGTTGTCCCAGAATGCCAACGTGTTCGGCTTCCAGTGATAGCGCACGATGAATTGAGGGCTCGCCATGTGTTCGTAGAGCACGCGCAGCAGTCCGTTGCCCTGGCTGTCGGGCATGTCCTTCATGCGGAAGGTGAACTTCGGGTTCACGAAGAGGTTCTTCCGACCCGTCTCGGGGTGGACGCGGACAACCGGGTGGAGCGCGGGAAGCAGGCGCTCGAGCTTCTTGCCCTCCCAGACGTTGCCGTGGCCCTCGGCCACCATCTCCGCGTAGTACGGCTCGTAGTGGTAGGCCGAGAGCTCGTCGCAGAGTCGCTGGAGCGGCTCGGCGAGCGCCTCGTATGCGGCCCGGGTGTCGGCCCACATCGTGTCGCCCCCCGCCACGGGCACCTCGATCGAGCGCAGCAGTGAGGCCATGGCCGGACGGTTCATGAACGTGATGTCGGTGTGCCAGAAGTCGGTGCGGTCCTTGCCGCTCTCGATGGAGTGGACCTCCTTGCGCTCGAGCACCTGGGCCTCGACGGGATGGCTCTCGGTGAGCTCACCGAAGCGGCTGGCGAACGCGATCTGGCTCTCGTCGTCGAGGTGCTGGTCGGGGAAGAACACCACCAGGCGTTCGAGCCAGACGGCGCGGACGGCTGCGATCACGTCGTCGTCGAGCTCGCCCGCGCAGTCGAGGCCGTGGATCTCGGCTCCGATGCTCGGGCTCAAGGGACGGACGTCGAGGTCGACCTGGCTGATCGTCATGTCTTCATCGTGACACCAACGGACGGACTCGGCGTCTCGGGCCTCGCCGCAGCAGACGCTTGACCCCGATGGACCAACGTGCCCCTATGAAGAACCAGAGGCAGCACCGGTGGCCCCGTTGCTGGGAACCGCCGCCCTGCCGAGCGCGACGACGCGCGCGGCCTGGTCGACGGGCCGTCGTCCGACGTGCACGGTGAGCGTCGCGGTGGACGCCTGATAGGACCAGCCCGGGCCGGGCCCGCTCCCGCTCGTCAGCCTCCGTCCGTTGAGCATCACCGCTGCGGGCCGGGTGACATCCATCAACTCGACCGTGGTGGACTGCGCCGTGGGCTCGCCCGCGTAGCTCCCGCGGGCGGCGCCGATCGTCACGCTGACGGCGGGTGTGCCGCCGGTCTTCGTCGCGGTCGTGATCGGGGTCTGCGTGTACTGGCCCTTGGTGTAGCCGAGGCCGGTTCCGGCGTCGCCGTAGAGGTCGAAGGTCCCCGACGACCCCGGGTAGACGAGCGCGGTGAGAGAGCGGGGCGACCCGGATCCGCCGGTCGCAGACTCCTCGGGAACGATCCCGCCTTGGCGCACGAAGACGGGCATCTGGTCCAGCGGCACCGAGAGCGTCGCGGAGGACGGTCCGGTGAAGGTGGCGCCGGTGAAGAAGTCGACCCAGCGCCCCGGTGGGAACCACACGGTGGTCGAGGCGACGTCGCCCGGCGTGGTCACGGGCGCCACGAGCATGTCCGGCCCGTAGAGGTATTCGGTCGGATTCTCGTACGCCGACGGCTCGTTGGGATAGTCGAGGTAGAGCGGGCGAGCCATCGGGAGACCGGTCCGGTTGGCTTGCGCCGCGAGCGTGTAGGTGTAAGGCAACAGCTCCTCGCGCAGGCGGAGGAAGGATTCGGTGATCCCCTGCACGGGCTGGGGGTACTGCCAGGGGAGTCGATCCTCGTTGTTGGAGTGCAGCCGCAGGATGGGCTCGAAGGTGCCGAGCTGCACCCAACGGTCGTAGAGGTCGGGGGGATCGGAACCCGACTGGGTGGGGGGCGGACCGAGGTAACTCCCGATATCGCTGCTCACGTAGGGCTCGCCGATCGTCGCTTCGTCGGGCACCAGGGCCGCCTCGGTCGCCAGCGTGTTCCAGGTGCCCCAGGCGTCCCCGGTGAAGGCGATCGCGGAGGTGTGGTCCGACCACGGCCCAGCCGGGTACACCTGCTGTGGCGCGCCGTTGGAGCCGCCGATGCGGGCGAGGACGAAGCCCCGCTCGCCGAGGTTGGTCATGGACTGGGCGTAGAGATGGTCGATCCAGGCATCGGGCGTCACGCCGGGCGACGAAACCACCGAGTCGTCGCAGCACCAGTCGAGCCACCAGAAGGCGACCCCCTGGCGCTCGAAGCTGGTTTGCAGGGCGAAGTTGGACTCGGCCTGGGGGATCGAGCTCCAGTCCCAGACCTTGCAGTTCCCGTTCGTGCAGCTCGATGAGGCAAGCGTGTGCCCGGCGATGCGCTCCGTCTTCGCCAGCTTCGGGTCGTTGTCCTCGATGCTCGAATGGATGTTCAAGGTCACGTCGATGCCCTGCGCACGCGCCCAACGGAGGAATGACGAGGGAGAGGGGAACAAAGAGGGATTCCACTCCCAGCCGTTCCAGTCGTTGGGTGACTTCCAGTCGGTGTCGAGCGACAGGGTGTTGAGGGGCACCTGATGGGAGACGAAGGCGGGATAGATCGTGTCCTCAATCTCGCTGCTCGAGTATGGCGTGTAGTCGGAGTACCAGACGCCGAAGACGTCTCGGGGCAAGAGGGGCGCCGGACCGGTCAGCTGCGCAAGGGTGCGCAGCGCTCCGGCGTAGTCGTGCCCGTAGACGAAGAGATACCCGTCCTCGACGTCGCCGTGCGCGGGCCGGGGCTGGACCCAACCGTTCGTGGTCCACACGTCGCTCTGCGTGTCGTCGAGCAGGCGCCACCCCGCGGTGTCGAGGAGCCCGTCCGTGTTGAGCGGCTGGATGACCGCCTCGCAGGTGGCACCGGACTGTCCGGGTCCGCACGTCGGTGTGTCGTTGTAGGTGTCGGTGTCGAAGCCGCGGAACCACCCGCCGAGCGGGCCGGTGGACGCCTGCACGGGAGGCGACGAGCCGCCGGGGCCGATCGACAGGGTGTCGATGCCGAGATCGAAACTGTTCGGCGTCGTGTTCACCACGCTGACCGCGTTGGTCCCCGCCACGAGAGGAACCGTGGTGGTGTACGTCGTCCATGGCTGGGTCGTCGTGGTCGGAGCCGCCTGAATCGTCCCCATGAGCCGGCCGTTCACCTCCAGCTCGAGGGAGCTCGTGGCGGGTGTGAGCGGCGGGCTCGGGGTGTTGGCGTAGCGCAGGGACAACGCCGCTGGACCGGCACTCGAGCCGAGGACGTGCCAGGTGACGCTCGCGCCCACCCTGACGAAGAACCCGGCGTAGCCCGCCGCGCTCTCGTACCCGGTGAAGGTCTGGCTGAGCGTGGCCCCACCTGACAGCGTGGCGGCGCCGGCCTGGCAGACCTGGCCGAAGGTGCACTCCCACTCCCACGTCGGCGCCACCGTGGACGTCTGTCCTGCGACCGAGAGGCGCAGCGAGGTGTTCAGTGCGGTGAACGGTCCCGATCCCAGCCGGTAGCGCAGCGTGGCGCGGTCCGTGCGGACAGTCAGCCAACCGCCGGTGGTGGAGACCGAGTAAGGCGGGACGGGCATCCGACGGTCGAGCGCGTTCACCGTCGGGCTGTTCTCGAAGTGCTGCGTCGGGGAGTACTCGAGGCGGAGCAGGGTCGGACTGAGGACCTCGACGCGCACGGGACCCACGTGGACGATGGCCGACGCGTGCGCCAGACCTGCGCCCATGTTGATCGGCGTCGCCAGGTTCACCGGAGCCGTGTCCCCGCTCGCCGCGCCGGCGGCCGCGCCCGCCGGGCCGGTTCCCCACGGACCGGTGCCCGATGCCGCGAGGATCCCCCCCAGCACCACGAAGGGGAGCACGAGATGCGCCAGCCGCCTCACCCGATGGCTGCGCCTCGAGGAGGACGTGTGTGCGCGTGCCACCGGCCCATCATCACATCGCCCGCAGCACGGCGTCGTGTGGACAGGGCCAATTGCACCGAGCCAATTGCACTGAGCCAATTGCTTAGGGAGGCTGAAGAGGCGAGGATGTCAGCGTGACCAGGCATCGGTTCGCGGGTGAGCCCTTCGACGACGCCGACGACGCCATCGCGAGCGCCCTCGAGGACATGAGCATCCCGGCGCTCATGTGCTCACTCGTGCACATGACCGGGGATCCGTCGTGGGTGCGTGGCGAGATCCAGCCGCGGCCCGGAGGAATCCTCGACATCCAGTGCGGCATGCCCGAGGAAGAGCGCGCCCGGGTGCGCCAGCTCGCCCTCCCGGTGATCGCCGCCTACCGCGACGGGGGCTGCGTCCCCGCCGAGCTCTCCCCGGAGCTCCTGGCGGAGATGATGGCGTTCCTCGGTCGCCGGACCGTCGAGGGCCGCCTCGCCGGGCTGTTCTTCGACGACCTGCAATTCGAGGGCGGCGACACGGGTGCCATCACCTGGGGTGAGGAGCTCTCCGCCGACCAGAGGACAGCGACGCCCGTCGTCGTCATCGGATGCGGGATGGGCGGGATACTCGCCGGCATCCGCCTGCAGCAGGCCGGACTGCCCTTCACGATCATCGAGAAGAACGGGGGGCCGGGCGGGACGTGGTGGGAGAACCGCTACCCCGGGGCGCGCGTCGACGTCGGCAGCCATCAGTACTGCTTCTCCTTCGAACCTGCCGACCACTGGAGCGAGTTCTACTGCCAGCACCCCGAGCTGCGCGCCTACTTCGGCACGATCGCCGAGAAGTACGGCCTTCTCGAGCACTGCCGCTTCGACACCGCGGTGACGAATCTCACGTGGGACGAGGACCAGTCGGTGTGGCGCGTACGCGTGCGCGGCACGAGCGGCGTGGAAGAGGAGCTCGAGGCCCGCTTCGTCATCAGCGCGGTCGGCTCCCTCAACCTGCCCCACGTGCCCGACATCCCGGGCATGGACACCTTCGCCGGGCCGTCGTTCCACTCGGCCCGCTGGCCCGAGGACCTCGACGTCGCCGGAACGCGCGTCGCCCTCGTCGGTGCCGGCGCCAGCGGTTTCCAGATCGGCCCCGCCATCGCGTCGGAGGTCGCACACCTCACGATCTTCCAGCGCACCGCGCAGTGGATCATCCCGAACCCGCTGTACCACGCCCCCGTGCCGCCGGGCGACGAGTGGGCACTCCGCCACCTGCCTTTCTACGGGCGGTGGTACCGCTTCATCATGACCTTCGCCGGCATCGCGGCCGGCAACGATCCCTACCGCATCGATCCCGACTGGGAGGACCCGACCCACCAGTCGGTCAACGCGATGCACGCCAAGCGAGCTGCGTTCCTGCTGGCGTCGATGCAGTCCCTGGTGGCCGAGCATCCCGAGCTCGTCGACAAGGTCGTGCCGGATTACCCGGCCATGGGCAAGCGCGTGCTGCAGGACGACGGCACCTGGCTGCGCTGCCTCCAGCAGCCCAATGTCGAGCTCGTGCGCACCCCGATCGCGCGGATCGTCTCCGACGGTGTCGTGACCACCGACGGCACGCACTACCCCGCCGACGTCATCTGCTACGCGACCGGGTTCTTGCACAACGATTTCCTGGCCTCCATGGAGGTGCGGGGGCGGGGTGGGGTCTCGCTACGCGAGCAGTGGGGCGCCGAACCGACGGCCTACCTCGGCATCACGATGCCGAACTTCCCCAACCTCTTCTGCGTCTACGGCCCGGGCACCAACCTCGCCTCGGGAGCGAGCCTCTTCTACCACTCAGAATTCCAGGTGCACTACGCGCTCGAGGCGATCCGCGAGACCATTGCCGCCGGCGCGCGCTGGACCGAGGTACTGCCCGACGCGCACGACGAGTACGTCGAGCGCTACCGCAGCGAGATCGGTCAGCTGGTGTGGTCGCACCCGTCCATCCGGCACAGCCACTACAAAAACCCTGACGGCAAAGTGTTCACGCTGTCCCCGTGGCCGCTCGACCTGTACTGGGAGTGGACCCGGACGATCGATCCCGCGCACTACGCCTTCGGTCCGGACCCCGGGACCGACTAACCCCGGGACCGACTGACCCCACGACCGACTAGAGGACGAGGTGCTCCAAGGCCTCGGGGTTGGCCATGTTCTCCTTGATGTGAGCCTGCTGCTCTTCGGGTGATTCCTTTGTGCGCAAGAGGAATGGTGAGAGCACGAGACCGAGGACGACGGATGCGGCGGCGATGAGCAGGGCCAGGCGGTACCCGTCGGCTAGTGCGGTGACCATGTCGTGGCCCGAGGCGAGCAGCGTCTTCGAATAGTTGGAGGCGATCGTGCCGAGCGCAGCCAGCCCGACCGCACCGGCGAGCTGCTGGGAGACGTTCACGACCCCCGAGCCCAGGCCGGCGTCCTCGTTGGGGACCTCCGACATGCCGATCTGGAGCAACGGCATGAACGAACCGCCGGCCCCCAGGCCCATCAGCAAGAAGGCGACGAAGATGCGCGGGAAGTACGCCGCGTGCGGGCCGGCCGAGGCGAAGAGAAGGAGACCGACGGCGGCGAGGACCATGGCCGGGTACATCACGGGTTTGTTCCCGAAGCGACCGACCAGCCAGGCCGTCACGCCCGTCGACATGCCCGCCATCGCGAGCGCCTGGGGCAGGAAGGCCACCCCGGTCTTCAACGGGCTGTACCCGAGCACGTGCTCGAAGTAGAGCGCGCCGATGAAGAACGTCGAGAACATTCCGATGATCAGCAGGCCGCGCACCACGGCGGTGCTGGTCAGCGTCCGGAGCTTCAGAATGCGCAACGGCATGATCGGTCGCGCAATGCGGGACTCGAGAATCAAGAACGCCACGCCGAGCGCGACGGCGAGACCGATGAACCCGAGGGTGTGCGCCGACACCCAACCGTCGGTTGAGGCGGTGACGATCGCGTAGATCAGGACCATCACCGATGCGGTGACGAGGATGGACCCGAGCCAGTCCACACCTTGTTTGATGCCCAGGCCGATGTTGTCCACCAGGAGGATGACACCCGCAAGGAGGGTGGCGATGCCCACCGGCACGTTCACGAAGAAGATCCAGTGCCACGACAGCGCTTGCGTGAGCACGCCGCCGGCGAGGAGTCCGATCGAACCGCCGCCGACAGCCACGAACACGTAGGCACTCATCGCCTTGGCCCGCTCTGTCGCGCTCGGGAACTCGGTCACGATGATGGCAACGATCACCGAGGAGGAGAGCGCGCCGCCGATGCCCTGGACGAAGCGGGCGCCGATGAGCATGGTCTGGCTGTCGGCGGAGCCGCAGACGATGGAGGAGAGCGTGAAGAGCGTGACGCCGGCGAGGAAGATCTTCTTGCGCCCGATGAGGTCGCCCAGGCGACCGGCCATGAGGAGGAAGCTGCCGAACGAGATGAGGTAGGCGTCGACCACCCACGTGAGGCCCGACTGGCTGAAGTGCAGGCTCTTCTGGATGTCGGGGAGGGCCACGTTGACGATCGAGCCGTCCAGCGCGTTCATGAACATCGCCAGGCAGACGACGACCAGCGCGATCCAGCGCCGGCGGTCGCCGGTGGTGCCGGCGGGGTCCAGGGCTGCCGTGGGGTCCGCGACCGTCATGGGGTCGTTGATTGTCATGATTTCGGGACTATCCTAAGGGCATGATGGATGTGGCCGTGCAGGCGGGTTGCCGTTGCGGGGGGTGGGCGCCGTGAGCGCCAACCGCTCGTCAGCCCGTCCCGCCACCGGGACGATCGTCCTGCTGACCCAGCTGGCCCGGGCCGTCTACCTGCGCTCTTCGGTCGACCTGGTCGGCATGAACCTGCGCAACATGGTCGTGCTCGCCTATCTGCGCGACCACCCGGGCGTCTCGCAGCAGGCGATGACCGAGCACCTCTCGATGGACTCCAATACCGGCGTCCTCGTGCTCAATGACCTCGAGGACCTGGAATATGCCGAGCGGCGCCGGGACCCGTCGGACCGGCGGCGGCACCTGGTCGACATTACCGACGCCGGCCTCGAGGCGCTCGAGCAGGCCGAGTTGGCCCAGGGGAGCATCGAGGACGAGATCCTCGGCGGGTTGAGCGCGTCGGACCGGGCCGAGCTGCGTCGCTTGTTGGTGAAGGCACTCGAGGAGCACGAGCTCCCGGGCGCGCGTGCGGGCGGGGGCGCTACTTCTTCGTGACCGTCTTGTAGCGCGAGACGATCAGTCGCCCGATCAGGTTGTAGCCGGGCGTGCGGGAGTGGATGTCGCCCTTGGCACAGAACCACGTCAGCGTGCACACGGTCGCCACGGGCACCGGGATGGTGCCGTAGGTCGCGGTCTTCACCGTCTTGGTGAGCGAGTTGTAGCCGCCGGTCGCCTTGGTCACGTCGACGAGCGAGCCTTGGGCCGACTGGTAGGCCTTGGACAGGGCGGGGTTGATGAGCAGTTTGAACGCGACGACCGACAGCTTGGCCAGGTTGACCGCCGCGGGCGGTGGGGGATTCTTGGGGTACACGTAGGCGCCCAGGATCACGTCGGGATAGGTCGATCCGATGATGGGGACGTTCGGGCCGGCGGCGCTGCGCAGGTCGTCGGCCAGCGCCGTGACGTTGGTGGTGATGCTCTTGACTGCGGTGCCGACACACGCGATGGGGTTGCTCTGGGTCGCGCACCCGGTCACGTCGTTGCCCCCGATGGAGACGGTGATGAGCCCGATGTGGCCACGGTGCGCCGTGATGAACGCGTCGGCCGCGGCGATCTGCGTGGTCGTCGGGTAGGTCACCCCGCCGACGGTGTGTGGAAGGACGTCGGGACAGCTGACGGTGTCCAAGATGGACGAGGTCGTGGCGCCGCCGCAGCCGAAGTTCACCAGCTTCAGGCCGGTGTGGTTGGCCACGTAGACGGTGTAGCCCGGCGTCGAGCCCAGGTCGGGTTGGTAGCCGACGGCGTAGGAGTCGCCCAGCGACACGTAGTAGGTGGGCTGGCCTGCGTGTGACGCGGCCAGTGCGGCGGGGGTTTGCATGGCAGACATGACGCCGACGGTTGAGACCACAGTGGCCGCCACCAGGAAGAGCCTTCGCATCGCACCATGGTGTCGCATCGCGGCACCCTTCGTAGGGCACCCCCGAGGTCAGCGATCGTGCGACACGACGGCGCCGTAGAGGAGCGCCCGCGGAATCGGACCCCAGTACCGGCTGTCGCACGAGTCACTTCTGTTGTCCCCCAACACGAAGTACGTATCGGCCGGGACCCGGTATGGCAGGGAGAGGCTGTAGCTCGTGCCGGGGGGACCAGGTTCGGTTCTCCCTCGATCGGCCTCAGCGAGCCACGGTTCGGCGAACCGTGTGCCGTTAATGAAGACGAAGCCGTGGGAGAGCGAGATGGTCTGTCCCGGCAAGGCGACAATTCGCTTCACCACATATCGGGACGTGGAGACTCCGCACGCGTCGGAGGAGGGATAGCGGAAGACGACGATCTCTCCGGGCGTCACCGAGAAATTCGGCTTGAACGGTGTGACTTGGACCGTCTCGTTCCGTGTGAGCGCGGGCTGCATGGCTCCGGACACGATCTTGAACGGCACGGTGGTGCCAGCAGGCGCGGCGAGGGCGAGGATCGTGGCCACGCACACAGTGCCGGCCACGACCGCGACGGCGGTGACGGTCGCCGCGGGTCGCCCAACCAGTCGCAGCGCCCGGCGCACCTGTTCGCGCACGGCACCAATCGCCAAGCCCGTCGCAATTCGTGCCTCCGAGGTGTCCTCCCGGTCCGCCAACTCGCTGGCAAGATCGAGCACTTCGGTTCCGTAGCGCGTCCGCCATGCCTTGGGATAGAGGCGCAGCGCCAAGGCCGGCCACCTGACATCCCTCATGTTGCCGTCGCGATGCGCTGGAGCCCGATCCTGGCAACCCGAGCCGACTCGCGCAGTCGCGCATCGATTGTGGCCAGGCCCTGTGGCGTGATGCGGTATGGGTGGCGCCGACCCTCCGCGGGCAGCGGTTCGACGAGACCGGCCTCTTCGAGTTGCGAGAGACATCCGTACAGGGTCCCGGCGCCGAGCGTCACACCGGCAAAGTCCTCGATGTCCTTGATGAGGGCGTACCCGTGTTTGGGGCCCCCAGCCAGGCTCGTCAGGACGAGCACGCTTCGGTCAGACGATCCCCGCAGGCCGTTCGCCGTCATCGGCTTCCTCTTCTCATACACTTTACGATATATAGGAGAAGTGAATAGTGCAAGCCCTCGCACGCGAAGACCGAGGTCCTCCCCGGGTTCAGCGACGACCCATGTTCAGCGACGACCCGTGTTCAGCGACGACCCATGTTCAGCGACGACCCGTGTTCAGCGACGAGCGCCGAACCGTACGGGCAGTGCGTCGGGCGATCGAAAGACCGTGCCGGTGATCCGAGGAGGGGGGTACCCAGCGTCAAGGCGCAGGTTCGGGAGACGCTCGAGCAGCGCATCTAACGCGACCCGGCTCTCCGTGCGTGTCAGGTGCATGCCCAGACACGCGTGTGGTCCCGACCCGAACGACACATGTGGCGTCAGCGCTCGGTGGATGTCAAACGACTCCGGGTCCGGGTAGCGGCGTTCGTCGTGATTGGCGGACGCGATGAACACGCTGACCTCGCTCCCTCGAGGGATCTCGACGCCGGCGAGGCTGGTATCGCAGTGAGCCTGTCGAATCACCATCAAGAACGGCGCCTCCCAGCGAAGGCCCTCTTCGATGGCGGCGCGGCGAAGGTCGTGCTCCCCGACGAGCACCTCGAGTTGATCCGGATGCGTGAGCAGACCGAAGAGAAGATTGCCCAGAGACCGGTAGGTCGTCTCGATACCAGCAGGCAGCAACAGGCGCAAGAAACTGAAGATGGCATCGTCACCGAGGCCTTGCCCGTCGACTTCTGCACACACCAGCTCGCTGATGAGGTCGTCTCGAGGTGCGCGGCGACGATCTGCGATCTGCCCGCCCAAGTAGTCCCTCAGTTCGGCCAGGGATGCGACGCCTCGATCCCAGTTGTCGAAGATGCTGATGACATCGATCGACCAACGCTGGAACTGCGCCGAATGGTCTTCGGGCAGCCCCAGGATGCGAGCAATGATCCGCACCGGGAAGGCGAAGGTGAATTGCGTGACGAGCTCGGCCGCGCTCGACGCTGCGAGCTCGTCGATCAGGTCGTCCGCGACCCGTCGCACGAGCGACTGTTCCCAATGGGCCAGCAGCTTGGGGCGGAAGGCCGGACTTACCAGGGCGCGATGAGCGTGGTGCGCCGGCTCGTCCATGGCGATGAGGGTGTCGCCGAACCCGGGACCCATGATCTCGCCCAGGATCCCCGACGAGAAGATCTCGTCGCTCCGCAGCACCTCGACCACCTCGTCGTACCCGAGGACGCAGACGGGAGCTGTCGCCGGCGTCGCGTCGCCGTCGATCGGCAAGGGCCATGACCTCAGGACCGCGCCCCGGCGCCGAGCGGCCGCGAGGTAGGGATACGGATCGTCCGTCCCGCTCCCGCTGCTCCACGTACCGGGGACGGGCGCGTCGGAGGAGTCCATCGCTACTCGCCCATTCGAATCCGGGCTCGCAACCCGCCCAAGGCCAGCGACATGCCAACGGCGGCCAGCCCCGCCAAGGCGGCGAGCCCTTCCAACAGCGGTGTCGCCTGCCAGCCACCACTGATCAGCGATCGCAGAGCGCCGAGCAGATAGGTCACCGGGTTGTAGGTGGCGATGGCGGAAAACCACCCTGTCAACAGGTCCTTAGGTACGACGGCGTCGGTGAGGAAGAACAGAGGGAAGAAGAGGACAAAGCACGCGTTGACCGCAGCGGGGTTCCCCGTGCGGAGCGCGACCGCATAGGGAAAGCCCGTGAAGGCGAGTCCCCAGAAGGCGGAGAATCCGACGAACGTCAAGACCCCGGGCAGCCCCGTACTGAAGCGCACGCCGACGCCGTAGCCGATCGCAAGGACGGGCAGGCACAAGAAGATGATGACCACGACGTCCGCAACCATCAGACCGAGGAGCAGTGCAGTTCGCCGCACCGGCGTCAAGCACAGCCGGTCGAAGTAGCCCCCCTGGATGTCGGTGACCAAGGACGGAGCCCGCGACATGCCCGTCACTGCAAACGCGACGGCCATGGGGAGCAAGAACGCCTTGTAGTTGAGGCCCGAGCTCGCCAAACGCTCCAGCGCGCCCAGGTTCACCGCATAGAAGAAGGCGGGCACAAACACGGCTGGGAGCACGGACGCGGGCTCGCGGAGAACTTGGCGCAGCGCGCGGCGCGCCACCAGAACGACTTCTCGGCTCAGGCCGGGCGGCCGCCACTCGAGGGGGGTCATGCGGTGAGCTCCAGCAGCGTCGGTTCGTCGCCCAGGTGGGTGCCGGTTAGTGCCAAGAAGACGTCGTCGAGGGTGGGGGTCACGAGCGTGACGCTGCGAACCGTCAGCCGGGAGTCGCCGAGGACCTGCGCGATCGGGGCGACCGCAGCCGAGGCGTCGGGTGTCCTGATCGACAGTCGCCCGTCTTCACAGTGGACGTCGTCCACCACGCCCAGGGCTGACAGCCTGCCGATCGCCGAGACGTCGTGGCCCTCTATTTCCGCCACCACGACGTCGTCGCCGAGCGCGCGCTTCAGTTGCGCCGGTGTCCCCTCCGCGACGATCTGCCCGGCCGTCAAGATGCCGACGCGGTCCGCCAGCGCATCGGCCTCTTCGAGGTATTGGGTGGTGAGGAAGATGGTCATCGAGAGATCGACGTTGAGGCGCCTGATCTCGGACCACACGGCGAAGCGGCTGTGGGGATCGAGACCGGTCGTCGGTTCGTCGAGGAACAGCACCTCGGGGAAGTGCACCAGCGCGGCGGCCAGGTCGAGGCGCCGCTTCATCCCACCCGAGTAGGTCTTGATCCGCTGGTCGATGGCGTCGCCGATGTCCACCAGGTCGAGAACCTCGTCGACACGCCGGCGCGTTCTGACAGAGCTCAGTCCATAGAGCCGACCCTGCAGGGTGAGGAGCTCCCGCCCGGTCTGGCCAACGTCGAGGGCCGCGTCTTGCAGCGCCACCCCGATCCGCCGGCGCACCTCGAGTGGTTGGCGCACGACGTCGAGTCCGGCCACCACTGCCACCCCGTCGGTCGGCCGGAGCAAGGTGCACAGCATGCGCACCGCGGTCGACTTCCCGGCGCCGTTTGGCCCCAAGAACCCGTAGATCTCCCCGGTGGGAATGCGCAGGTCGAGTCCGTTCACGGCGACATGCGATCCGAAGGACCTGGTCAGGCGGGTTGTCTCGATCGCCAGGGCGGGCGGCGGTGCGGGAGGAGCGGACGGAACATTCCTTCTGGTACCAAACATACCAATCAGTATCTAGTATTCTGACCGGTAACGCAACCATGCCTCTCGAGCCACTGACCCAAGAACGGCGCCGTCAACTCACCCGCGAGCACCTCCTCGCCGCGGCCGCGCAGGTCTTCGCCGAGCGGGGGTTCCACGGCGCCACGCTGGACGAGGTCGGCCGAGTCGCGGGGTTCACCAAGGGCGCCGTCTACTCCAACTTCGCGAGCAAGGACGATCTCTTTCTCGCGCTGTTCAAGGAGAACTACGAGCACGAGATGGCTCGGCTCGTCGCGACGCTCGAGTCCTCGACGGTCCCTCCGGCGGAGCGTCTAGCGGACTTCGTCACACTGATCGAGGACGAAACCCGCGCCAGCCGTACGTCGCCCCTGCTGAATTTGGAGTTCTGGCTCTATGCGGCCCGGAATCCCGAGGCACGGGCGCGGCTGGCGGATCTCGACAACCAAGCCGTGGCCGCGACAAGCGACTTGCTTCGCACCCTCAGGGAATCGGAAGGACTGGAACCCCTCGAGGACACCGAGCGCGTCGCTCGTCTTATAGAGGTCCTGTTCCGCGGGATCGGCCTGCTACGTGTCCTGCAGCCGGAGATGGTCGACGAGCAGCTTCTCGCGGTCGCGGTGGAATTCGTCGCTCGAGGTCTCGGGACGAGCGTCGACTGACTCAGCCCTCCGGCTCAGCCCCCCGGCTGCTGCGGGTGCCCGAGATGCTCGGCCACCTGTTCTCGCCGGTCGGCCGTCCCCAGCAGCACACGCGTCTGCTCGGCATCCGCGGGTCGCCCGAGCTGGTAGCCCTGCGCGAGCCGGCAGCCCAGCGCACGCAGACTCGCCTCCTGCGCGGCCTTCTCGACGCCCTCCGCGATGGTGTCGTACCCCAACGTCCGGGCCAGCTGGATCATCGCCGCCGCCATGCTCCGCGTGTCGTCCCGCGTCCCCAGTGACTGCACGAAGGACTTGTCGATCTTGACGATGTCGACCTGGAGGCGGTCGAGGTGGGCGAGGGACGAGAAGCCGGTGCCGAAGTCGTCCAGCGCGATGCGGATTCCCAGCCTGCGCAGCGCGGTCAGGTTGCGCACGATCGCCTCGCTCTCGGTCAGCACCTCGCTCTCGGTGATCTCGATGATGAGCGACGACGCGTCGAACCCTGACAGCGCCACATCGTCGGCGATGCGCTCGGCCAGCTCCGGGTCGACCAGGCGGCCCGCCGACACGTTGACGCTCATGGCGAAGCCGGGCCCGCCGAGACCGTCGTCGCGCCACTCGTGCGCCTGGCGGCACGCGGAGCGGAGGACGAAGGTGTCGATCTCGCCCACCAATCCCATCTCTTCTGCCATTGATACGAAAAGCCGCGGGTCGACGAGACCGCCCCGCGGATGGGACCACCGCACCAGGGCCTCGAACCCGACCACGGCGCGGGTGCGCAGGTCGAAGATGGGCTGGTAGTGGGTGATCAGGTTCCCGCCAAGGATCGCCGCCCGCAGCTCGTCCTCCAGCTCGATGCGGGCCAAGACCAACGTGTGCATCTCGTCGCGGTAGACCTCGTAGCGGTTCTTGCCCGACTCCTTGGCCTTGTACATCGCAATGTCCGCGTTCCGCAGCAGCTGCTCGCTGGTGATGTCCTCGACGTCGAAGGCGATGCCGATGCTCCCCGCCGAGCTGACCGCCTTCGAGCTGAGCAGCACCATCGGTCGCAGCGACTCGAGGATGCGCTCGGCCAGCGCGGTGATGTCATCGCGCGACTGCACATCCTCGATCAGGATCGCGAACTCGTCGCCGCCCATGCGCGCCGCCGTGTCCAGCGGCCGCAGGCACTCGACCAAGGTTGACGCCACCCGCTTGAGCAGCAGGTCGCCCTCGCCGTGCCCCAGGCTGTCATTGACCGTCTTGAAGTCGTCGAGGTCGATGAAGAGCACGGCCAGGTGTGACCCCGTCTGCTTGATCCGGGCGAGCGCGTGCTCCAGGCGGTCCTGGTAGAGCGCCTTGTTGGCCAGCCCGGTCAGCGGGTCGTGAAAGGCCCGGTACTCGAGCTCGTCCTCGAGGCGTGTGCGGTCGGTGGCGTCGCGGAAGCTCCAGACCCGACCCACGATCTCGCCGTCGACGCGCTGCGGCTTGGAGAACAACTCGACGACGCGCCCGTCCTTGAACTCGAGGCTGTTGAAGGTCTCCGTGTCGGGTTCGTCCGTGAGCGCGCGCCACGTGGCGAGGAACGCCTCCGGGTTGTCCAGCTGGTCCAGCACGAAGCCGAGCTTGGTGGCCTCCTCCCCGGGGACGATCTCGTTGCCGGGTATCTCCCAGATCTCGTTGAACCGGACGTTGGAGCTCGTGATGATCCCGTCATTGTCGATGACGAGGATGCCGTCCGCAGTGGAGTCGAGCGTGGCCGTCAGCAGCGAGAGCGCCTCGCCGAGCTCGTGCTCGGTCCCCGCCTGCACGGAAGCGTCGTGCGCCGAGATGACGAAGCCCTCGACGGTGGGATCGTCGAGCAGGTCGACGATGGTGAGCTCGAAGGGCACGGTCTCGGTCCCCTCGTGACGGAGCAGACCCACCCGAACCATGGAGGGGTGGGCCGAGGTCGCGCCGTGTGAGGCCGCCGTGAGCGCGGCGGAGAGCTTCTTGCGGTCGGCCGGATCCACGATGTCGAGCAGGGGACGCTGCTCCAACATCTCGGGGTCGTGGCCGAGCAGCCGGGTGATTGCGCCCGACACGGACTCGACCGTGCCGAGCGCGGAGACCAGCATGATGATGGAGCCCGCGTTGTGCACGAGCGAGCGGAAGCGCGCTTCGCGTCCGGTGGCGAGC
Source organism: uncultured Acidimicrobiaceae bacterium (assembly GCA_963725895.1). Taxonomy (GTDB): domain Bacteria; phylum Actinomycetota; class Acidimicrobiia; order Acidimicrobiales; family RAAP-2; genus Bog-473. The sequence continues at coordinate 43,715 of CAVSAJ010000003.1, forward strand.
TCGTAGCGCCGGCGTTCGGTCAGGTCGCGTAGCGAGAGCATGACGACGCGCTGGTCGACCCATTGGACGTTGGTGCCGACGACCTCGACGAGGCGCCATCCGCTCGCCGCCCTGATCCGCAGCTCGATCGGCGAGCCGATCTCCTTGTCCTGGATGCTCGACAGCGATCGCAGCACCAGCTCGTGGTCGTCGGGGTGCACGAGCTCGAAGCCCGAGCGCCCGATCCAGTCATTGAGCGACTGGCCGAAGATCCGCTCGGCGGACCGGTTCCCCCACACGATGGTGCCCTCGCCGTCGACCATGACGATCGCGTCGGGGAGGTTGACGAAGGCGTCGGCCACGAGGCTCGACGCATCGGGAGGAAGGTCCGATGCGGCCGCCGACGCGCCGGACGCGTCCGCGTCGGACTCGTCGTTCGGCTGCTCCACCGGCGGTGTGGATTCTTCAGCCGCCTTCACGCGCGACCACCGGCGGTGCAGTCTCATACCACTGGCATTGCGCAAGACCAGTTGCTCCAGCACCGATCCGTTCCCCCTCCACGATTGAACACGTTAGTTTCATCTCGGCCGATCGCGGCGGGGAGTCGGGTTGCGATCCGGTTGCTTCACACCGCTTGCGCAACAGTTCGATGCGCTCGGCGCTCGGCGCTCGGCGCTAGTGCGCGTCGCTCGTGCTTTGCGTCGTGCGATGACAGCCGAACGTCCGCCCTGTGTGTTCGATGTTCGCCCACGTCACGGGCTGTTCGTCTCGGTGGTCGTCTCCATGGTCGTGCCGCTCTTGGGCGGCCGCCCCGATGCATCGCCGTCGCCCGGTTCTGGGGGCCGGACCGGAGTCCTCCTAAGCTCTCGTCGTGGTCTCCGCACCCTTCGTTTCCGGGCTGTTCGACAACGCGGCCTGGACTGAGGTGCAGGGCTTCGCATTCACCGACATCACCTATCACCGGGCCAAGGCGCACGGCACGGTCCGCATTGCGTTCGACCGGCCCGAGGTGCGCAACGCGTTCCGTCCTCACACCGTCGACGAGCTACTGGCCGCGTTCGACCACGCCCGCCAGACGGCCGACGTGGGCTGCGTCCTCTTGACCGGGAACGGGCCCTCGCCGCGCGACGGCGTCTGGGCCTTTTGCTCGGGTGGTGACCAGCGGATTCGCGGCGCAGACGGCTATCAGTACGACTCAGGCAAGGACGACGGGGCCCGGGCGGGACGGCTCCACATCTTGGAGGTGCAGCGCCTCATCCGCTTCATGCCCAAGGTCGTCATTGCCGTCGTGCCGGGCTGGGCCGCCGGCGGGGGACACAGCCTGCATGTCGTCTGCGACCTCACGCTGGCCAGCGAGGAGCATGCCCGTTTCAAGCAGACCGACGCAGACGTGGCCAGCTTCGATGCGGGGTTCGGCTCGGCCTATCTGGCCCGACAGATGGGCCAGAAGTTCGCCCGGGAGGTCTTCTTCCTCGCTGCCACGTACACCGCCGCCGAGGCCCACGACATGGGTGCGGTCAACCGCGTCGTGCCACACGGCGAGCTCGAGCGCGTCGCGCTGGAGTGGGCGGCGACCATCAATCAGAAGAGTCCGACTGCCATCCGGATGCTGAAGTACGCCTTCAACATGATCGACGACGGGCTCGTTGGTCAGCAGCTCTTCGCCGGGGAGGCGACCCGTCTCGCCTACGGATCAGCCGAGGCGACCGAGGGACGCGACTCGTTCTTGGAAAAGCGCCCGCCCGACTGGTCGCCCTTCCCCTGGCACTACTGAGCGCGCCCTGGCACTACTGAGCGCGGCACCCGCCGAACGCGGCGAGCTCGTCGACCACCTGCTGCGGGTCTCGCCGGGGCGCCTCCTCGGCGATAGGCGGGACCCCCTTCTCGGGAGCGGTCACGGTCTCCTTGTGCATATCTCCGAGCTATCCCAGCATCGCCCCAGCTCGTCGGGCTAGACATTTGGGCGTCGGGTTACTCGCCGACCATGACGACAAGGAGCGAGATCCATGCTTGCCTCGAGCTACCCAGTCCTCGATGCCTTTTTGACGATGCTGTACTTCTTCCTCTTCTTCATCTGGATCTGGTTGCTGATCATGGTGTTCTTCGACATCTTTCGCAGCCACGACATGGGCGGCTTGGCCAAGGCGCTGTGGGTGATCTTCATCATCATCCTGCCTTTCCTCGGAGTGTTCGTGTACGTGATCGCCCGAGGCGGAAAGATGCAGGAGCGACGTATCCAGGACGTGCAGCGGCAGCAACAGGCGTTCGACAGCTACGTCCGGCAGACGGCCGGAACGTCGGGTGAGGACACCGCATCGCAGCTGACCAAGTTGGCCGACCTCAAGAACCAAGGCCACCTCACCGACGCCGAGTTCGAGGCCCAGAAGGCCAAGATCCTGGCCAGTTAAGCGGGGGCTGCGTCTGTCATTCTTGACGATTCGATGGTGACAGCGCAGGGCGAGCCCGAGAAGGGCGGTCACAGCACCGACGGCGGTGGCGAGATTGACGGCGTCGGCGGCAGCGATGGCCGTGGCAGCAGTGATCGCGGTGGCAGCAGTGATCGCGGTGGCAGCAGTGTTGGTCGTGACGGCGATGCGCTGTCGGAGCGCCTGGCCACAAGGATCGAACAGGATGTCGCCTCGCCGCTGCCGTGGCGCTCCATCGTCAAGAAGAGCGTTTTGGTGGTGGTGGCGGGCATCACCATCTACCTGCTTTTTCCCAGCCTGACCGAGGTCTTCTCCTCCTGGCCCAAGCTGACTGAGCTCGATGCCATCTGGTTCGCGTTCGCCGTGCTGCTGCAGGTGGCGCACTTCACCTGCACCATCGCACTGCAACGCATTGCATTGCGGACGAAGGCTTGGTTCTCGGTGGCGACGTCCCAGCTGGCGGGCAACGCCATCAGCCTGATCGTGCCGGGTGGCGCGGCGTTCGGCGCAGCCACCCAATTCCGCATGCTTGCGGCGTCGGGCAACGACGCGCCGACCGCGGTCGCCGGGTTGACTGCCTTCTCGTTGCTCGGCATCGGCGGGTTGCTGGCGTTGCCGATCTTCGTCCTGCCGGCGATTCTGGCCGGTACTCCTATTGCGAGCGGCCTGGAGCACGCCGCCCTGCTCGGCATCGTCGCCTTCATGCTCTTCGCTGGATTCGGGGCGATCGTTCTGGTGATGGACGGGCCGCTGCGTTGGGCGGGGCGGGCCGCACAGTCGTTGCGCAACCGGCTCCTGCGTAAGCGGACGCCCGTGACCGGCCTGTCAGACCGCCTCGTGTTCGAGCGCAACCGGATCCGCGAGGTGCTCGGGAAGCGGTGGAAGGCAGCCATGCTCCTCAGCAGCGGCCGGCTCGCTTTCGACTACGGGACTTTGCTCGCGACGATTCGGGCCACGGGAGTGCGACCGAACCCGTCGTTGGTCCTGCTTGCCTACTCGGTGGCCGGCCTGCTCGCCCTCATCCCCATCACACCGGGTGGATTGGGCATCGTCGAGGCGGGGCTGAGCGCCTTGCTCATCCTCGCCGGCATTCCGGGCGGCGACGCAGTGGTGGCGACCCTGGGCTATCGCATCATCTCCTACTGGCTGCCGATCTTGGTGGGCCCCTTCGCGTATCTCGCCTTCCGCATGCGCTACGGCGCGCCAGGACACAGCGCCGGCGGCGGAGGTGGCGCGGGTGGGCCGGCGCTCGCAACGGGTTGACGGGAACGCTGCACGGCGGTAGCGAGTCGGTCGCAACGAATGCGGGGTGTCAAGGCGCACCGAGTGCGCGCCGAAAAGAACTGCAGGGGCGCCGGACTTGGCGAGGGCGTCTCTGCGATGCGATGCACGTTGCACGAGCTGGCTACATTGCCCGCGGACGTTGCTAGGGCGGAACAGAGACATGCGAGGATCCAACCGCCATGTATGAGGCGACCTGGGAATCGGTTGGCACCCACGCGGTGCCGACCTGGTATGACGACGCCAAGCTCGGCGTCTTTATCCACTGGGGCCTCTACTCCGTTCCCGGCTGGGCGCCCCGGGTGCCCGACATCCAGGAGTTGCTGGTCAAGGGCGGTCCGAAGCGGATGTTGCGAGAGAACCCCTACGCCGAGTGGTACCTGAACTCGCTGCAGATCAAGGGCAGCCCCACGCAGCTGCACCACGCCCGGGTGTACGGCGACGAGTACCCCTACGACAACTTCGTCAAGACGTTCAACGACGCCTCGGCCGGCGCGAACCTCGACGCCATCGCCGAGGCCTGCCAGTGCGCGGGCGCGCGCTACGTGGTGCTCACGACCAAGCACCACGACGGCTTCGCGCTGTGGCCCTCAGGCATCGCGCATCCGACAAAGGGCCGCTACCACTCGACACGTGATCTGGTCGGGGACCTGGCGGAGGCAGTGCGTGCGCGGCGCATGCGCATGGGCCTCTACTACTCGGGCGGATACGACTGGCCCTATAACAATGCGGTGTTGCGCTCGGCCGCTGATGCCCTGTTGGCCATGCCGCACGGCCGGCCCTACGTGAGGTACGTCGCTGCGCACATGCGCGAACTGATCGATCGCTATGAGCCGTCGGTGTTGTGGAATGACATTGGCTGGCCGCCAAATGGGCGCCTGCCCGAACTCTTCTCCTACTACTACAACGCGGTCGAGGACGGCGTTGTCAACGACCGCTGGCGCGAATCCGTCGGTGGCAACAAGGTCAGCGACGGCGCGGTCCGTGTCGCGGGAGCCCTGCTGCAGGCGCTGTGGCCCGTCATCCCCGAAAAACGCAAGCACCTGACCTTCCCCACGCCGAAGCACTGCGACTTCCTGACGTCCGAGTACGACGTCTTGAAGACCGTGTCAATGCGCAAGTGGGAGATGGCGCGCGGGGTCGGGCACTCCTTCGGGGCCAACCGCGACGAGCAGGTCGAGGACATCATCGGTGAAACCGAGCTCATCTTGATGTTCTGCGACATCGTCTCGAAGAACGGGAACCTGCTCATCGGCATCGGTCCACGTCCCGACGGCACCATTCCCGAGACCCAGCTCGCACCACTACGCGGGTTGGGGACCTGGCTCGCCGCCAACGGCGAGGCCATCTACGGATCGCGGCCCTGGGTCATCGCGGAGTCACGAGCCGCCGAGGGCACGCCCTTGCGTTTTACCCAGAGCGGCGAGGGGGTCTACGCCCATGTCATGGGGATGCCGTCGGGAAGACGCCTGACCCTGCGCGCGATCGACGCGTCGCGGGTCCAGCGGGTTCGTCTCGTCGGATCGCCCGACGTCCAGCTCGAGTGGTCGAGCGAGGACGGGGTGTTGACGGTGACGATGCCCGAGTCGCTGCCGCTCTCCGCTGTGACGGTGTTGGACCTGGGGAAGGACGTGCGCGCCCGTCTCGGCTCGCGCGGTGCACCGCGGCAGCGCTGACTCAGGTCAGGACGAGCTGAGTCTGGCTGACCCGGGCAACCAAGAGGTCGCTCTGGTCGCGCACGTCGGTCTCGACCACGACGACCGTACGGCCGATATGCAACGGCCGGGACACTGCCTCGATGTAACCCTCGCGCACCCCGCGTAGGAAATTGGTCTTCGACTCGACGGTCGTCGTCCCCTGGGCCTGCTCCGGAAGGGTGAGGAAGGCACAGGCCCCGCCGGTGCTGTCGGCGAGTGCCTCAGTGCACCCCCGTGTAGCAAACCGTTGACCGTGCAGAGACCTAGTGCCCAATCGAGGCGCGCACGCACCTCCTCGCAGTCGTAGCGGGAGAACACTGCGCCAATTGTCCTCGTCAGGGGAATGAGATCGAGGAGCACGTTCGGTCGGTGGCGCGTGGACCCTGGTCGGAACCGGCTCCGGTGCGGTCGGTCACGTGCGCAGGCACCGAGCGCGGTGCAGCGTCCTTCCTGGCGCCGGAATACATCATCCTCTTCTAGGGACTTTTTGCCCTAGTGCCGAACTGAAATTCGCTGCATGATTTGGGCTAGGACGAGCGGCCGCCGGCGCTGCAGTTCGCCCTCGACAGATTCGGCACGACGCACCAAAGGCAAGTGTCGTTTTATCGACGGAACGGGGTCCCGAGCCCCCGGCGGCCACTCGTCCTCTTTCGCGTCTTGGCGACTCCTTCGCGGTTGGCGACGAGCAGCGACCCGTCTCTGACGCTGTCCCTGCAGGTATGTGACGCTGCCCCTGCAGGGTTTCCCAGGCTTGTACCGTTCGGAGCATCCCTGGGGTCGCAGCCTGATGCGGGCTACCTTCGGTGCTGCGGCGCACAGGTGGTGACGAATGCTTCTTGGGTTGTTCCTGATCGGACTCGTGGTCACCTTGGAGCCGATTCCGCTGACCGCAATGATCCTCCTCCTCGCCGCGGACGGCGGTCTTCTCAAGGGACTGGGATACGTCTTGGGCTGGATGCTCACGCTCGTGGTCATCGTCGCGGTGACCGTCGTGGTCACCGGCGGCAAGCCGTTGCTCCCCCAGTCGGCGCCCTCAACGGCTGCGCTGACGATCAAGCTCGTCATCGGCGCCGTGCTGGTCATCATCGGCTACCGGCGCTGGGGCCGGACGACGTCAACGGCACACGACGAGACGAAGCAGCCCAGGTGGATGAGCCGGGTCGACGGGATCAACCCGCTCGCCGCCGCGGGACTGGCCTTCCTCCTGCAGCCCTGGGTGTTGGTGACGGCGGGTGTGGCAACCATCACCGAGGCCAAGCTTTCGTCGGCGGTCGAATACTTCGCCGTCTTCGCTTTCTGCCTCGTGTGCTCGGCGAGCTACATCGTCATGGAGACCTACGCGGCGTTGCGGCCGGCACGGGTCAAGGCTTTACTCGCTTCCTTGTTGGAGTGGATCAACGGCCACCGCGACCAAGCCATCGTGTTCCTGTCACTCGGGCTGGGTCTGTATCTGATGGCGGTGAGTACGTACGGACTGGTGAGCGGCCAGTAGAGGACTGGGGCGCGGCCAGGAGAGGACTGGGGCGCGGCCAGGAGCCCCGTCGGGGTGGGCGGGGCGTCTGCAGGTGGGATCCACCGGCGCAACCGGAGTGCTCGGTAGCTTCGGGCGCAGGAGGTGTACACGATGCTCGCCTATACGTGGCCCTTGCTCAACCTGTTGTGGACGTTCTTGATGTTCGCCGGGATCTTCCTCTTGCTGTTCTTCGTCATCTGGTGCTTCGTCGACAACTTCCGGCGGCGTGATCACGGTGGCTGGGCGAAGGGCGGCTGGACCGTGCTCATACTTTTGGTCCCCTTCATCGGCGCACTCGCCTACATCATCGCGAGGCCGCCGGACGCCCAGCTGGCGACGTAGCCGGCGCGCAGATGTCCGCTCGCGCAGGTGTCCCTGCGCGAGCGTTGCTCAGAGCAAGGCCGCCCGCTCAGGCGTCGCGGGGCAGTGCGAGCCGCGTGCCGTTCTCGGTCAGCTCGACATTGGAGATCCCGAATCGTTCGGCGAGGAGGTGCGGCACATCGTCGAGGGCGATTTCCGTCAGGTTGGACTCGCCACCTACGGGCCTCTCGATGAGCACAGTCTGCTCGGAGGCGAAAAGCGTCAGACATCGCTCCGGGCTGCGGAGCCCGGCCATCAGGCTCGTCACGAACGACGACTCGGGGTGCGTCGCCGTGTACCAGTTGTTGACCTCGATGTCGACGCGCTGCGCCAGCTCGGGGACGAATCCGTACATGTCGCTCCATGCGCCATCCTGGAACACCTGGAGGACCAACTCGGGCCCGTCCTCTCGTAGCCGGTAGCGCCAGCCCGATTGCTCCGACTCGCGGCCCACTTCGAAGGGAACTGGGTCGAGCAGGCCGCCGCCGCCGAAGCCGACGTCGGCCAGCCAGAGGGAACCGTCGCGGTCACGCACGCGGAGAAGCAGATGGTTGAGCGGGCGAGGTGCGCCCGCAGGTCCCAGGCGGACCCGGGCGAGGATGGGGTCGACGTCCCGGTTCCCCAGGGAAGCCAACGCGCCCGCGAGTAGGAGGTTGTGCTCGAAGCAGTAGCCGCCGCGGCCCCGTGTGACCATCTTGTCCTCGAGATCGGTCAGGTCGAGGGAGACGGGCCGGCCACCATAGGGGTCGAAGTTCTCGAATGCGATGGTTGTGGCATGGGCGCGGTGAAGACGCGCGAGCCCTGGATCAGGGCTTTCGGAGAGGCCGATTCTCTCCAGGTATGCACCCAGCGAGGTCAGCCCGGACACGAGTACCGCCTGATGCGGGCGAGGTTCATCCGTCGGCAAACGATCGTTCGACTCGTGGCGCACCGACTGGAAGATGGAATTTTCATTTTCGCTTTGCCTCATGGCTCACTATGGTCGGGGTTCTCCCAGGGGAACGCAGCAGGAGCCGTCATGCAAAACCACCACCCAAAGATTGCACAATGTCCCGACCGCAGTTGGGTGGTGGAATGCCCGCAGTGCCGGAGCGACCTGACTTCGGCTGTTCCGATCGGCATCGGAATGCCGCTTCGGGATCGCGAAACAGCCGAGCGGCTCTGCGAGAACCACGCCACCCGGCCCGTGCGGCGGGCGGTCGCCTCGTAGACCGCACCGTCGCGTGCAGGCTTCCGCGGCACGCGGTCGAGCACCCTGGGTGCGCACCTGGAGGTACTCGATCGATGAGTGACGGGCGAGCGGACATCGTAACGAAGGCCAGCCCTGACTCCGTGGTCGACACGCTGCAGCGGTTCCTCGAGTTGTTGGCGTCCAAGAGCATCAAGGTGTTCGCAGTCATCGACCAGCGTGCCGAGGCCCGCACGGTCGGGCTCGACTTGCGTGAGACGACCCTTGTCGTCTTCGGGAATCCCACCGCGGGGACGCCCGTCATGGATGCGGTGCCACTTTCGGCGCTTGACCTTCCGCTCAAGGTCGTCATTTGGGCCGACGGCGATCGGGGGACCCAAGTGAGCTACACCGCGCCAGCGGCTCTGGCGTCGCGCTACGGGTTGACCGCTCAGCAGGCGGCGGCGTTCGAAGGGATCAACGGGCTCACCGACGCGCTCGTGTCAGCCTGAGGTGGCAATTACGGAAGGATATGCCAAGATCCTTCGTTAACTCCGTGGGTTTCCGAAGGATACGTATACGGGGCGGAGCGAACTCCCGAGAGCCATGAGCTGGTGAACAGCCCTGGTCGCGAAGGTTCCTGGGTCACGACTGGAAGGGCCACAGCGGCTGTGACACCCTGTGTGACACTGTGTCACCCCATCGGGAGGCGGCCCAGTGCAGCGAGCACCTGACAGGGGAATAACAGACGTGTCCAGCAGCACCTTTCCGTACTCTGCCGCGGAACTCGACCGGTTCCGCCAGGTGCAGCGCCTGGCCTACGACATCGCCGAGCTGGTCGAGGCGCAACTCGACGTCGGCATGACCGAGGTCGAGATCTGCCAGCTCATCGGTGCCGCCCAGACGAGCAACGACATCATCCAGGTCTTTCATGAGCCCTTTGCCTGGGTGGGGCAACGCACCGTGCTCGGGCCGGACTGGATCACGACCGCGCTGGGCGCCAAGGGTCCGTCCGGAGGCGGGTCGGACGATACCAACGCCACGCCGGGCACTCCGTTCTTCCCCACCAGTCGGGCCATCGCGCCCGGCGCCCCGGTGATCATCGACCTGGCCCCGGTGGTCCGCGGTATCTCGACCGACATCGGCTACTCCTGTGTGCTGGGCGACAACGCGATGTTCAACGATCTGGACCGCGTGCTGCCCCGGATCAGGTCGTTCCTGTTGGAAGGCATCCGGGCGGGCGAGCCCCTCCTCACCCTCTACCGCGAGCTCGATTTCCTCTTGGCACAGCGTGGGTGGGAGAACTGCCACCGGCACTACCCAGACCGGGCGCTCGGGCACATGGTGTTCCCCGTCGGGGCGGAGCCGGGCCGCCCGTCGCCACTCCCGGGTTTCGGCACTGCCGCGGCCGAGGGCCTTCTCGCCGCGGGCGTGGTGGCCGTCGAGGGCGGGACCGCGTACCCCGTGTGGAACGACACCTCGTTCAGCAAGTACCCCGCCTCGCCGGGACTGTGGGCAGTGGAACCGCATATCGGGCGTCACGGCGTGGGCGTGAAGTTCGAGGAGATCCTCGTCGTGACCGAGGACGACGCCTTCTGGCTCGACGACCACCTGCCGCACGCGCAGCGGTGGGCTGCCGCGGGTTACAGCATCGAGCCGCTCGGAAGGTTGTGATGCCGACGCGGACACGGACCCGGGCCGCCGCGCAAAAGCATCGTGTGGCAGTGGAGCAGGCGATCCTCGACGCCACCGAGATCCTGCTCGAGACCAGGCCGTTCCGCGACCTCACCGTCGAGGACGTCATGGAGGTGGCCGGCCTCGGCCGCACCGCGTTCTACCGCTACTTTCCCGATCTCGAGAGCGTCGTCCTGTGCCACATGGCGGGCATCTCGGACAAGCTCTTCGTCGCCGCCAGGGACTGGCTGGGCGCGGCCGACCCCGATGCCCAGCTCGTCGACTCGGGTCTGCGCATCGCTACCGTGTACCGGGATCACGGCCGCGTCATGCAGGCCTTCTCCGACGCGGCCGGCGCAGGACCCGATGTGCACCAAGCCTGGCGGGCCGTGTTGGACAGCCTGATCGAGCCGGGAGTGGCCCACCTGGAGGCGCTGATCGAGCAGGGTCGGGCCGAGTGCGCACGGCCGGGCGAGACGATCCGGGCGCTTTCGGTGCTCATCGACCGGTACCTGCTCGACATCTACGGGCGGAGCGCGGCGGTCGACATCGCCGGACCCGTCGAAGTGCTGACACAGATTTGGCGGCGGACGCTGCGACTGCGCTGAGGCAGCCCGGACGGGGCTGCGGTGGTCGGGTCGTGACCGGGCTGCAGGGTCCGTGGCGGGGCAGCAGGGTCCGTGGCGGGGCAGCAGGGTCCGTGGCGGGGCAGCAGGGTCAGCGGAAGAGGGGTAGGGGCGTGCCGAGCTCCAGCTCGAAGTATCCGGCCGGCGCACCGGGAACGTCGACGGCTGCGGCGGCGGGGCCGATGTCCACGCCGGGGAGCCCGGGAAACAACGGGTCGTGGTGGCAGAAGGCGACCCTTCCGGGTTGGAGCAGCTGCACCTGCTCGAGCATGAACTGCACAGACGATCCCTGGAAGGGCTCACCGTCGACGTTGGGGCGGCCGCCGAGCGACAGCAAGGCCACGTCTGGCCGCAGTGCCTTGAAGATGCCGCGCCAGTAGCCGGCGCTCCCGCTCACGAGGACCGAGCCACTCGACGTCATGAGGAAGTACGCGAGCTGGCCGCCGTCGTGGCGTGAGCACACCTCGTTCATCGCGATGAGGGCCCGTCCCGCCGGGTTCGAAGAGATCGATTCCATCGCGCCGAACAAGCCGGCGATCTTCGCGGCGCGTTGCTGCGCGCTCACGTCGAGGTCTCCCAGGCAGGGGACGGAAGAGTCGGCCTCGCTGTGTGCAAAGAGGCACGAGTGCAGAGCCGGCAACACCTTGACCCGAGTCGAGGGCCCGCAGTGCACCGTCTCGCCGCCGGTCACGACGAGCAGGCGCTCCTCGGGCACGCCATCGGCGCGCAGGCAGCGGGCGGACTCGGGCGAGCAGACAACGGTGGCACCGGTCCCGCGCGCGATGGGCTCCGCGCCGTAGAGATGGTCGAAGTGCGCGTGGCTGATGAACACGTAGTCGGCCTTGTCGACGGCGGCCGTCGTGAGGCCCACGGGAGGCAGTCCGGGCAGCCTGTCGAGGTAGGCATCGAAAAACAGATCGAAACCCGCATCGCGCACTCGGAACGTCGCCGTTCCGAACCATTCGAGCGTCGTGGGCATCCCGGACCTCCTTGGGTGATGAGGAGGACGTTAGGGCGTGGCCTGTGTGTGCGCCGTTGCCCCGGCTTCGGCGACGGCGCGCTCGGGGGAGCCGATCAGCTTGGCCGAGAACTTGACCGCCTTGACCGCGCTCGTCACCCCCGTCTGCAAGGTGGCGCCGATCACGATGAGTGCGATGCCGGGCCAGAAGAGGTAGCGCCAGCCGAGCATCAAGATGCCCAGGCGACCCAGCATGTACGGCGGCGAGCACACGACAGCGCCGACCGCGCCGCCGACCACGGTGGCTGCAAGCTTGTCGCGGTTGTTGCGCGTGGTTTCGATGCCCACGATGCGCGCCGGCACCGCCAGGTAGCACAGCATCATGACGCCGACCACGAGGCTCTGGCTGATGACAAAGGGCCAGTGGCCCCAACGCGTCACGATCAGCGCGGAGAACGACAGCGCGAGGCCGATGGAGACGCCCCACGCGCTGATCGCCCCCAGGTGCTGGTTCGCCTTGGCGAAGGCGGGCCGGATCTCGGGCTTGTCCCGTTCCGAGATGGCGAAGGCGAAGACGCCGTTCAGGTAGAAGCTTGCCGCCGTGAGAAGCGTGACGCCGAGGACGGCGGGGATGAGAAGGGGCCCGCGGATGACGTGAAACTGTTTGCCGTGGAGCACGTGGATCTTGATATCGAGCAGGGCCACCCAGATCCACATGGCGGGGATGATCTGCACGAGCGTGAGGCGCCAGTTGGTGATGAGAAGCTTCAGCCCCTGGAAGAGCATCAAGAAGGCGCCGACGATGAGGGCCAGCGGGGCGAGGTAGCGGCGCCGCTGGCTGAGCTGGAGCACCGCCTGCTCGACGGCGGCGTCGTCGCTGCGGCGGATGCCGTCGACGAGGCGGGCGATCGACGCGCTGACACGTGCACGCGGCGCGTCGCGGGCACGTCGACATCGCCACCCGCTGCGCTCGGACCGTCCTCCTCCACGCCCGCCATTGTGGTGCCGCCGAGCAGACCGCCGTGCGCGTGCGTAGCCTCGTAGACCGCATGACTGCGCGGTGACGCGTTCGGGCGAGGAGGCCGCCATGACGGTGGAGGAGAAGTTCAGGCTGGCGGACGTGCCCGGGCCCAGGGCGGTGCCGCACCTGACCGAGGACGAGAGCAAGGCCAGGGGAAAGGCGGCGCGGGACAAGGTTCCCCGGGAGAGCCAGGCGCTGTTCGACCCCGGACCGGAGCGCACCGACCCGATCTCATGGCTCGAGGACCAGGCGAAGACCAGAGTCCCCGAGCTGGTGCCGATCCGTTATGGCCGCATGCTGGTCTCGCCGTTCACCTTCTTCCGGGGCGCCGCGCTGGTGATGGCGTCGGACCTCTCGACCACGCCGCGCTCAGGGCTCACCGCCCAGATCTGCGGCGATGCCCACCTGTCGAACTTCGGCGTCTTCGGCTCGCCGGAGCGCCAGCTCGTCTTCGACTGCAACGACTTCGACGAGACACTGCCCGGACCTTGGGAGTGGGACGTCAAGCGGCTCGCCGCCAGCCTCGTCGTGGCAGCGCGCCAGCGCGGCTTCGCCAAGGACGTCCGCGCGGAAGCCATCGTGGGTCTCGGCAGGGTCTACCGCGACTCGATGCGGCTCATGGCGACGATGAGCAATCTCGACGTCTGGTACAGCCGGGTCGAGATCGAGCCGATCGTGGACCTCTTGAAGGCGCAGGCCGACGAGGCGGGCACCAAGGCAGACGTGCGCATGGCCAACACCGCCACCAAGCTCATCGCCAAGGCCCACACCAAGGACTCCATGAGGGCGCTCGACAAGCTGACGTACGTCGTCGACGGCGAGCGACGGATCGTCAGCGATCCGCCGCTCATCGTGCCGGTTGAGGAGCTCTTCCAGGAGTCCGAGTCGACGGCGATGATCGAACTGTTCCACGACGTCGTCCGCCGCTACCGCCAGACCCTGGCCACGGACCGCCGGCATCTGCTGGAGCAGTTCACGATCAGCCAGTTGGCGCGCAAGGTCGTGGGTGTCGGCAGCGTGGGCACACGGGCCTGGATCCTCCTGCTCCACGGTCCGCGCCACGAGGACGTCCTGTTCCTCCAAGCCAAGGAGGCCGAGGCCTCGGTCCTCGAGCGCTTCTTGAAGAAGAGCCAGTACGACAACCACGGAGCCCGGGTGGTGGCCGGTCAGCGTGTGATGCAGGCCAGCAGCGACATCTTCTTGGGTTGGCAGCGGGCCCACGGCGTCGACGGGGTGACGCGCGACTACTACATCCGCCAGCTCTCTGACTGGAAGGGGTCGGTCGACACGGAGAGCGCCATCCCCGAGGGCATGAAGACCTACGCGGAGCTGTGCGCGCACAGCCTGGCCCGCGCCCATGCGCGCTCGGGGGACCGCATCGCTATGGCCTCGTATCTCGGGGCGAACGCCAAGTTCGACAAGGCCCTCCTCCGCTTCGCCGAGGCCTACGCCGACCAGAACGAGCGGGACTACGAGGCCTTCGCCGCCGCCTGCAAGAGCGGCCGGCTGCACGTCGAAGAGGGCCTCTGAGTGGCGGCTCTGAGTCACGGCTGGGGGAGGCGGCGAGTGGCCCCCCGTTGAAAGGTGGTTTGACGAAGGCCCTCGGACACGGGACCAATTGCCCTAGTCCGATGGATACACGCGGCTCCGATTCGGTGCAGAATGGGAACCGCCGTTTCAGGCGAGACCGCGACAACGACGTAAGGAGACCGAATGCTTGCCTCGAGCTATCCCGTCCTCGACGCCTTCTTGACGATCTTGTACTTCTTCATCTTCATCATCTGGATCTGGCTGTTGATCACGGTGTTCATCGACATCTTCCGCAGCCATGACATGGGGGGCTTGGCCAAGGCGTTATGGGTGATCTTCGTCATCATCCTGCCCTTCCTGGGTGTCTTCGTGTACCTGATCGCCCGGGGCTCCAAGATGCACGAGCGGGCGGCGGCCGACGCAGCCCTGCAACAGAAGGCCTTCGACCAGTACGTGCGCCAGGCTGCCGGCACCCAGGGTGCGGACACGGCGTCACAGCTTTCCAAGCTGGCTGACCTCAAGAACCAGGGCGTCCTGACCGACGCCGAATTCGAGGCGCAGAAGTCCAAGATCCTGGCAGCCGGCTAGCCGTGAGGCAGGACTGCCCCGACGGAGACAGAGCCGAGCGACGGAGACACAGAGAGGAGCCGCAATGGCGTTAGGACCGGTCAGCTACACGGTGGTCGCCTTCCCGGGCAACCAGTTCAACGGGAACATCGCACCCGAGGTCGCGAAGCTGGTCGAGAGCGGCCTCGTGCGCGTCCTCGACCTGGTCTTCGTGGCCAAAGACGAGCAGGGCGAGACCATCAGTCTCGAGTTCGACCAGATGGACGAGCTTGCGGCCTTCGACGAGATGGACGGTGAGGTCGGCGGCCTGGTCAACATGGAAGACCTGGACCACGTGGCGGACAGCCTGCCCGAGGGCAACTCGGCGCTGGTGATCGTGTGGGAGGACGTCTGGGCCCGCCCGCTCGCCGACGCGGTCCGCGAGTCGGGTGGCGTCGTCATCGACTCCACGCGCATCCCGGCCCCGTTGGTGGAGTCCGCGCTCGAGGAGCTGGCCGCGGCGCTCAAGAGTTGAGATGGACAAAGACGAGAGAGGGAAGGGAGCACAACGATGCCAATGATGCGACGTCCGGTGATGCGGACGGTGGGGCGCACGGCGGTCATCGCCGGGACCGCCTCGGTGGTGGCGGGCCGGGTGAACCGGCGCCAGCAGAACAAGTTCGCGGAGCAGGACGCGCAGGCGCAGCAGGCGGCGGCACCACCTCCGGCCGCCGCGCCGGCTGTGGCGCCCGCGGGCGGCGACTCCGATGAGCTGATCAACAAGTTGAAGGATCTGGCCAACCTGAAGGATCAGGGGATCCTGACCGAGGCCGAGTTCAACGACCAGAAGGCGAAGATCCTGGCGCAGATGTCCTGAAGTCGCGTTCGAGGAGCCGGGGTCGCGACGGATTCTGGCTGATCAGCGCGCGCAAGTGGTTCACCAGGGCCGCGGCCGCAGGGGAGCGAGGACGACCTCGAGCGGATCGAGGCGACGTTCTCCAACATCGAGCGCGAACTCGAGAGCGTGGACTAAGTCGAACCCCCTGAACGGGGGCGCTCGCTTGGGTCAACACGATGGCGACACGATTACGGACGATTACGGGGGTTTCATAGGGACAACTGCGGGTAAGGCATCTTGCGAGGGAGGTTGTGCCTGTGCACATCAACCGGCAGGAACTGATCAGTTCAGCGAACAGGCGGGCGCGGCGGGCGAGGAGAACCACGGGGAGGATCTTGGTCTCCGCCCTCGGCTTCGGGGTGGCTTACTACTTCGACACAGAGAACGGTGAGAGACGGCGCACGCGTCTGTACGAGATGCTCCAACGCGCCGCCCGAAGCATCGACTCGGTGTCGGCGCCCGAAGCCGGGGACCCGCCGCCGACTTTCTCTCCGTTGCTACGGACACTGAAGGCCGATCACCCGTCCCCTTCCACCCCGATGTCCATGTCTGACCCGGCCCGGGAGCCGGTCGCCGCGGCGCGCTAGCTCGGGACGTGCGCCGGGGCGACGGCCCCCGTGGTCCCAGCTCGCAACGGCCCCAGTCGAGGCAGGTTTTCGGCGGTTCGCGTCCGCAAAGACGACGCCTGACCCGAGCCCTCCAGCGAAACGGCGGCCAGTAACGTAAACCGGATGTGGCCGGACGACCGTGGCGCCGGGGAAGGGTCTGGCCGCCCCTGCGCCGACACGATCGACGGTGATTGAGCCGCCCGACACCCAGGCAGTCTGCGTCCAGGAGCCGCCCCCGGCACCGGCGTCTGCCTCGGCTCCTGCCTCCGACCCGACCGCTCCCACCCGCGCGGGTCGATCCGCCTGGTGGTGGGTGCCCGGCGCCATCACGATCATCACGATCGCGAGCGTCATCGTCGTCACGCTGTCGCAGCTGCATCCGAGCCTGCTCTTCACGAACACCACGACCACCGGCGGCGACACGGGCGCGCACGTCGCGATGCCCAAGTACCTCGAGACGCTCATCAGCCATGGCCACCTGACCGGCTGGGACCCGGGCTGGTACGACGGCTTCCCCCTCTACACCTTCTACTTCACGCTGCCCGACTTCTTCATCGCGATCGGCGCCAAGGTCATCTCCTACGACGTCGCCTTCAAGTTGGGGACGATCCTCGGCTCTGTGATCCTGCCCGTCTGCGCCTGGGCCTGTGGCCGCTTCTTCCGTCTGCGGGCGCCCATCCCTACGCTGCTGGCGGCGGCCACGCTGCCGTTCCTCTTCGACTACACCTTCACCATTTACGGGGGGAACCTCTTCTCCACCCTCGCGGGGGAGTACGCCTACTCCTTCAGCCTGTCCCTCGCCATCCTCTTCCTCGGTCTCTTCGCCTGCGCGGTGCGAGAGGGGCGCTACCGAGGGTGGGCGGCGCTGGTGCTGGCGGGCTGCGTGCTGTCTCACATCATCCCCGGCATGTACGCGCTCGGCGGGGCGCTGATCCTGACGCTGATCGAGCTGCTGCCGGCCCGCTGGGGCATCGCAGACGGGGGCGAGCTGTTCTGGCGCAACAACGCCGTGCGCACGCGGGTGCCGTGGACGCGGACGCTGTGGTGGGCCGCCTCCACCGTCGGGGTCGGCCTGCTGCTCTCGGGCTTCTGGCTCGTGCCCTTCGGCCTGGAACATGCCTACACCACCTCCATGGGATACACGAACGTGGAGGGTTGGGCCCAGTACTTCCGCGAGGCCGACGCCTGGGCGCTGGTCATCGCCGGCATCGGCGTGCTCCTCGCCTTCTGGTTGCGCAGCCGGTTCGGAATTGCGCTCACGATCCTCGGCATCGCCTCCGCGGTGGCCACCGCCGTTGACCCTCAGGGCAGCCTCTACAACGTCCGGCTGCTCCCGCTGTGGTTCATCTCCGTCTATCTCATGGCGGCGTGGACCTTCGGGACGATCTGCATGGCGGTGGCCGAGACGTGGCGGCGCAGCCGCGCCACACGCGCCGGCCGGGCATCCTTCGCGCCGCCGGCGTGGGACGCAGCGGCGCCACCTGACCCCGCCGCGTCGGCATGGGACGCAGCGACCGCCGCGGAGACGACGGCGCAGTCGTGGGCCGGCAGGAGCGACCCGCCTCCCGCCCCCGCGTTCAGGGTCTCGCCCGGCGCTGTCGAGCCGGAGCGCAGCGAGCCTGTGTCGGCGCCCCAACCCCAACCGGCTCACGCCGCGCACCGGGCGCGTCGCCCCTACCGCCCGGCCCCTCCCGGACCCTGGGCCCCTGCCGCGGTCGGTGGTGCGGTACTCGGCCTCCTCGCCGTCATGGCGATCGTCGTGTCGCCCTTCCTCTTCCCCAACGACGTGCCGGTCACCCTCGGTGCCAACGAGGTGACCAACTGGTCGAACTACAACTACATCGGCTACCAGGGACAGGCCTCGTGGCCCGAGTACAACTCCATCATGCAGACGATGGAGTCGGTCTCGAAGCGCTACGGCTGCGGCCGCGAGATGTGGGAGTACAGCGCCAGCGAGAACCGCTTCGGCACGCCCGAGGCGCTCATGCTGTTGCCGTACTGGACGAACGGCTGCATCGACTCCATGGAGGGCCTGCTGTTCGAGTCGTCGACCACGACGCCGTATCACTTCATCGACCAGGCTGAGCTGTCCGAGAGCCCGTCGGATCCCGAGGTCGGTCTGCCCTACGGCGGGGTCGACGTGTCGCTGGGTGTCCAGCACCTCCAGCTCCTCGGGGTGAAGTACTTCATGGCCGAGACACCCGAAGTCGAGGCGGAGGCGAATGCGGACCCCGCGCTCTCGCTCGTGGCCAAGACGGGGCCGTGGACCTACGACTACGACGGTGTTGTCGCGCACACCACCTGGGACATCTACGTCGTGAAGGACTCCACGCTGGTCACCCCGCTCGCGAACGACCCCACTGTGCTCGCCGGCGTGAAGCCGGCGCCGTCGAGCTGGCTCGCGCCGTCGCTCGCCTGGTACGACGATCCCTCGCGCTGGCACGTGGAGCTGGCGCAGGACGGGCCGTCGTCGTGGCCCCGCACGCCCGTCACCAACATCGTCCCGACGGTCAAGCATGTCGGCAAGACCACGGTCTCGGACATCTCGCAGACCGACACGACGGTGAGCTTCCACGTCTCGCGGGTGGGGACCCCCGTGCTGGTGAAGGTGTCCTACTTCCCCAACTGGCACGCCAGTGGTGCCGACGGCCCCTGGCGTGTCACGCCCAACCTCATGGTGGTGGTGCCGACCAGCCACGACGTGACGCTCAGCTACGGCGGGTCGACGGCCGACACGCTCGGGGAGCTGGCCACCTTGGTCGGGCTGGTCGCCCTGGTCGGGCTCTTCGTGGTGCCGACCGTCCGTCGCTGGTGGTCGCGGCGGCCTGCCGCGGCGGCCCCGGACCACGAGCCGGCGCCCCCAGCGGGCTGACCTCGATCGCCCGCCGGGCTCCCCGCCCGGGCGCCGGAGCAGAGGTGCGCTCGCCAGGCCAGATCCACACCTCGGGCACAACCTTGGGGCCCTGTCGGACAAAAAGGACACAAAGTGTCTAATATGTGCAGTGATGACCGTGACGCTCGAAGAGGTCCGGCCGGTCGGGGGGTTCGACGCGCTGGCCATGGCCGTACGAACGTTCAGTGCGACCGAGGAGCGCATCCTGACCGCCGCACTCAGCCTCATCGGCCGGCGCGGGGTCCGTCGGCTCGGGATGCAAGAGATCGCCGAGGCGGCCGGGGTCTCGCGCGGGAACCCTGTACCGCTACTTCCCGAGCAAGGACAGTGTCCTCGCCGCCGCGGCGGACTACGACGCGGCGCGCTTCAGCCGTGGGCTCGACGAGGTCCTGGCCGCCAACGCCGAGCCCCGAGAGCGGATCGGCGCCTTCTTGGCGTATTCGTTCGAGTTCATCCGCACGCACCCGTGCCGTCCGCTCTTCGAGTCCGAGTCAGGCTTCGTGATCAGCTACCTGCTCGACCACCTGCCCTCGTTGCGCGGCGAGCTGACGCACCGCCTCGGCGACGCGCTGGACTCGGTGCCCGCGGTGGCCAGCGGAGCGCTCGAGCGCGAGCAGTTGGCCGACGTCATCGTGCGCCTCTTCGCCTCGAGCTGGATCATTCCCGAGTCAGACGAGGCCTCGCTCGTGCAGTCCGTCAACCACATCCTGCAGATCAGATCGGAGTAACGACATGGCTGAGACTCTGGAAACCGAATCCGTCGAATCCACCGAGGGCGCCGAGGGCGCCGGCGGCGACGCCTACGGGGGAGGCGATCCGATGGGCGCCATGGGTCCGGAGATGGCCGCCAACCCGCAGCCGGTCTGGAAGGCGCTGCGCGACGAGATGCCCGTCATGCCCATCGACGACCTGCCGTCGGGGCACGGGGTCCTGCTCACGCGCAAGGCGGACATCATGGAGGCCTTGCGCCACCCCGAGACCTTCTCGTCCAACATGGACGCGGTCGACCTGTGCAACAAGCGGCCGATGATCCCCCTGCAGATCGACCCGCCGGAGCACAAGAAGTTCCGCAAGCTGCTCGACCCGATCTTCGCTCCGCGCAAGATGCAGGCGATGGACGACGAGGTCTCGGCCCTCGTGAACAACCTGATCGACGGTTTCATCGACAGGGGCGAGGTGGACTTCGCCAAGGAGTTCTCCGTGCCGTTCCCCTCCGAGGTCTTCCTCACCCTGCTGGGCCTGCCTCTCGAGGAGCTGGACCGCTTCTTGACCATGAAGGACGGCATCATCCGGCCCGATCACGTGGTCGGGAAGCTCTACGGCTCACCGCGAGGCCAAGGCATACCAGCAGAAGACCGCCGACTCGGTCTACGACTACTTCAACGAGATCCTCGACCTGCGCGAAGTGGAGCGCAAGGACGACCTTCTCTCGCTCTTCCTCGACGCCGAGATGGAAGGGGACCGGCTGACGCGCGAGGACATCTTGGACATCTGCTTCCTCTTCCTCATCGCCGGCCTCGACACCGTCACCGCCACGCTCGACTGCATGTTCTCCTTCTTGGCCCAGCATCCAGAGCACCGGCGCCAGCTGGTGGAGGACCCCGAGGTGATCCCCAACGCGATCGAGGAGCTGTTGCGCTGGGAGACACCGGTCATGGGCATCGCCCGCGTCGCGGTGGCCGACACCGAGCTCGGCGGGTGCCCCATACACGCCGGGGATCAGGTCATGGTGATGATCGGTTCGGCCAACACAGACGAGGCCGAGTTTCCCGACGGCGACGTCGTGCGCTTCGACCGCGACGTCAACCCGCACATCGCCTTCGGTGGTGGGATCCACCGCTGTCTCGGGTCGCACCTCGCTCGCCTGGAGCTGCGCGTGGCGCTGCGCGAGTGGCACAAGCGCATCCCCGAGTACGAGGTCGAGCCGGGGCACACGCTCGTCTACACGCCGGGGATCCGCTCCATCGACGAGTTCCCGATGCGCTTCATCGGCGTCGGCGTCGGCGTCGGCGATAAGCCCATCGACGCTGCGCCGGCCGCCGTCGCCGACCTGATCGGTCCAGCGGCCGTCGTGCCAGTAGCGCTGCTCGTGCCGGCCCGAGGGATCGGGATACCAGCCCGAGGGCGGCCGCGACAGCCCGGCCGTCTCCGACCCATCCGTCGCAGAGTCATCTGACCCTCCTCGAGCCGCGCCCGCGGTCGCGGCCGTCGCCGCGTCCGCCGGGCGCAGCCGGGCGGCCCGGCTGCGCGCAGTCAGCTCGTCGACGAGCCGGTCCGCCTCGGCGATCTCGCGATCGCGGAACTCCGCCCGGGCGCGCTTGCCGGCCACGTCCACGTGCACGGTGGCGAGTCCGAGGGGACGCTGCAGCGGTCCTTGGACCCGCCGGATGCTCTGGGTCTTCTCGAAGGGGACCCAGGTCGTCGTGCGGTTGAGCCGGCCCGTCACGCACATGGCGTGGGTGTCGTCGTGACCGGCAGAGAGGAAGTGGAAGCTGAGCGGCGCTTTCCAGCGGGCGCGCGTCGGCGGACGTGTGCGCGCCGGGTCGGGCGCGCCGAGCAGGCGCGCCAAGAGATGCCACGAGTCCTGCTGGGAGCCCACCGGCAGCAGGGCCTTGCGCACCACGCTGGCTCCCTCGCCCCGCTGGTTGCGTGCCGTCGCGCCGGCCACGTCCACCTCGAGGCGCACCCAGCCCAGCGGCCGCCACAAGAGTGGCTGGACCTGGCGCACCGCCTGGATCCGCGCGTACGGGACCGTCTCGGAGATGGTCTGGAGCATGCCGCGGCGGATGCGCACGCCTTCGGGACCTTCGACGGCGACGAAGCCGTACTGGCCCGAGAGCCGGCGCCACACCACCCCGGCGAAGCTGACCAGATAGACGGCCAGGAACCCCGTCACCGCCCGGGCCGTCCGCGGTTCGAACTGGTAGAGCACGGTGAGCGTGGCCACCGTGCCCACGAGGACGATCGTGATCAGCGAGAGCAGCACGGCGCCGACCAGCCGTCCGAGCGTCACCGCTGCCATCGGGAGGCCCGCGTTGGGAGACGCGGCCACGTCGGCCTCGCGGTGGCCGGCCAACAGAACGAGCCGGAGCTCGGCGGCCTGGGCCTCGGAGAGATAGGCCAGCCGGCCGTCGGTCGAGCCCGAGCCGGCCAGGCGCACCCGCAGCTCGGACACGCCGAGCAGGCGGGCGAGCAGCGGGCGGACGATGTCGACGGCCTGGATGCGCGCCAGCGGCAGGCGGCGCGAGTCCTTGCGGATCAGCCCGGTCTCGATGCGGAGCGTGTCCCCCTCGAAGCGCCAGCGGGTCACCATCCAGTGCACATAGCCGTAGACGGCCGAGGCGAGCGTGATGACGACGAGATAGTCGGTCTCGGCCGTACCGTTCTCGGCCTTGGAGTGCACGGTGGAGACGAGCACCAAGAAGACGAGGGCAGGAGCCAGGCGGCCGATGCGGGCCAGCGGCGTGAGCGGGTGGAGGCGCTGCCAGTCGCTGTCGACCGGCGGCGCCGCGGGTTGGTCCGCTGTCACATGCCCGCCGCCATAGCCTCGCCGAGGTCGGTGAGCCGGTCCCGCAGTCGCGCTGCTTCGGCAGCCTCGAGGCCGGGGATGCGCGCGTCGCTCGCCGCGGCAGCCGTGTGCAACTTGACCGTCGAGAGGTGAAACAGACGCTCAACGGGGCCGGCGGTGACCTCGACGAACTGCATGCGCCCGTAGGGGACGACGGAGAGGCGCCGCACCATGACGCCGCGGGCGACGAGCAGGTCCTCGTGGCGCTCTTGGTAGCGCCAGGCGCGGAAGCGACGACGGAAGAACCAGGCGAACAGGCCGCCCAGAGCCACCCAGACGGCCACGCTGATCACACCCGCCAGCGGGCCGCGGGCCGCCAGGAAGACGAGGCCGAAGAACGCCCCGAACACGACGGTGATGGTGAGCACCTCCGCGCGTCGCATCCGCCAGAGGCCCGGCGACGGACGCAGCCAGAGCTGGCCTTCCCCCATGGTCATCCTCTCAACGTTAAAGGGAGAGGGTCCGGCCTAGGGTGGCAATTGTGGCTGTATTGAGTGGCGCGGACACCAGGCGCCTTGCGATGGCACTCGAACCGGTGGCCGGCCAGGTGTACTTCTCGCCCGAATGCCATGCCGCCTACGCCGAGCTCGGGTTCTCTCCCAGCCCCGCGACGACGAAGTCGGGCGTCGAGCTGCCCGACGGCCCCGCCTATTTCACGAGTCGTGGCTCGCTGCTCGGACAGGTGTCCGGCGAGGTGGTCGCGGCCGCCTTCGGCGTCTTCAACCCAGAGGCCGTGGTCCCCTCCGTCGAGATGGGGTGGCGCATGGTCGACGCGCCGACCATCTGCGCGGCGCGCACACGCGGCGCAATCGCACAGCTGGCGCGCGTCATCGGCCCCGAGCCCGAAGGACTCGAGCGCGCGACGGCATCACTCAGCGACGCCGTCGCACCCCTGCGGCCAGAGGGCAAACCGCTCTTCGCCGGCCTCCTCGGACTCGGCCTGCCCGGTGACCCGCTCGGCGACATGTGGCGGCTGGCCGACATGGTGCGCGAGTACCGCGGCGACGCGCACATCGCCGCGTGGACGTCGGCCGGGCTCGACGCCACAGAGGTCGGCCTCCTGACCGAGCTCTACTGGGGCCTGCCCATGCGCACCTACATCCGCACGCGCGCCTGGTCCGACGACCAGCTCGACGCCGCCCAGGATCGCCTCGCGTCACGTGGCCTCATCGCCGGCGATGCGCTCACGGACGCGGGCCGCACGTTGCGCGAGTCGATCGAGGGCGCCACCGACGCGCAGTGCGCGATCATCATCGAGACTCTCGGCGAGCGCGCCGACGAACTGATCGGCCTCCTTGCCCCCTGGGGTGAGGCGATCCGCGCCGCCGGCGGCTACCCGCCGCAGGGACCGCACGACCTGGCCCCGCTGCGTCCGCAGGCGGGCTGACACGAAGCCGCCGCCGGCGCGGCTCAGCCGGGGCGAACCGGCTTGTGCTCCGTTCCCGCCCCCGGGGTGATGAACAGCGCGGCGCCGGGCTCGTGCACGCGCGCTGTGTGCCACACCCCCACCGGGTTGACCATGGCCTCGCCCGGCCGCAGCGAGACGGCGTGTTCGACGCCGTGGAGATCCTGGACGAGGTCGATCCGGCCCGAGAGGAGGACCACGACCTCCTCACCGGCGGGGTGGCGCTCCCAGGTGTCCCAGGTCGCCGGCTGCTCGGTGATGCAGACCAGCCGGCCCTCGTCGCCGTCGGAGGCGAAGCGCGTGGCGTAGGACGCGAGGCACTCGGGTGTCCAGGTGAAGTCGGGCAGCACCGTCGCCGTCGAGCCAAGCCCGAGGTGCACGAAAGAAGAGGTGAGATCGAACGCGTCGCTCATCGGTCGTCGACCTCCGTCAGTAGAGCGGCGACCACGCCGCGCTGCGCAGCAGCCGGCTCTCCCAGCGGTCGCGCACTTCCAGCGCGTCGTGCAGCCACGTCCCCGGGGCGGAAGCGTCGGGCGGGAGATCGTGTGACAGCATCCACATGACCGCCTTGGGGTTCACGACGCGCTGCCAGAGGATCACTTCGGTCGGCATGTGGGTCCCGAACACCGGCTGGAAGGCGGCCTCGAGCTCGATCATGCCCGTGCCCTCTTCCTTCTGGCTGCTCAACGTGTTGTCGTAGAGGGTGCCGGCCTTGTCGAGGTAGGCCTGGAGTCCGCCGGCGAAGGGCCAGGCGGTGTCCTCCATGAAGAGCGAGTTCTTGTGGGTCGACCCGTCGACCGGGACGCTCGAGAGGTCGATCTCCTGGAGCGGCGACCACGGCACGGGTTGGATCACCTTGGCGTCGCACCCGTGGCGCATGCCGTCCACCGTGGCTGACCACGACGCGAGGTCGCCGCCGCGCGACGCGCTCGGCCAGCCCCGCCCACGCCACGGCGTCGCGGCAGCCGGTGATGGTGACGATGGTGTACGCCTGCCCGCTGCCGTGCGCGAGTCGCAGGTACCACAGCAGCCTGCTCCCGTCGGACTTCGCCAGCATCGGCATGTAGACGTCGCGGTAGGCGTCGTCGAAGGCGTCCTCCTTGGCGCCGGCGACGCGGTGAACTTCGTGCAACAGCAACACGGTGTGCCCCCCTTCTGGGCGTGTGGGTGTGGGGTGTGTGGATGTGTCTGGGTGTGTCGGTTCAGCGAGTGGTGGCGATGCCCCCGTCGACCGGGATGATCGCCCCGGTCAGGTACGCGCCCGCCCGCGACGACAGGTAGATGGCGGCGCCCGCCATGTCGTCGGGCCGGCCGATGCGCTTCAACGGCGCGCTCGGCAGCGATCTGCTCCCCGAACGCCTCCAGGGTGGCGGCCATCATCTTGGACTCGAAGGGCCCGGGCGCGATGGCGTTGACGGTCACCCGCGGCGCCAGGCGCTTGGCCAGGTGGCGGGTCAGCTGGTGCACCGCCGCCTTGGAGGCCGAGTACGAGTAGGTCTCGAGCGTCGGCACCGCGATGCCGTCGATGGAGCCGATGTTGATCACCCGCGCCGGCGCATCCACCGTCCCGGCCGCCTCCAAGAGCGGCACCAAGAACTTGGTCACGTGGAAGACGCCCTTCACGTTGAGGGCAAGCACGCGCTCGAAGGCCGCCTCGTCGAATTCCGCCAGCGGCGTGCCCCAGGTGGCGCCGGCGTTGTTGACCAGGATGTCGAGTGAGTCCTCCCGCGTAGCCAGCTCGCCGGCCAGGCGGCGACACTCCTCCTCGCTGGAGAGGTCGGCGGGGATGGCGATGCACGTCCCCTTCTGCGACAGTTCCGCGGCCACCTCGGTCAAGACGTCCGCCTTGCGCGACGAGATGTAGACCTTCACCCCGGCGTCCACGAAGCCCTCGGCGATCATCCGGCCGATGCCGCGGCTCCCTCCCGTCACCACGGCCGTCTTGCCGGCGACGTCGAAGAGGTCAGAGGCGGTCATCGGATCAGGATCATTGTGCCCGCTGCGCTCACGGCGCAGCCAATGCCAGCGCACCGCGCACGAGGACGTTGGCCCCGACGCGCAGCGCCTCGTCTTCGACCAGGAAGGTGGGGCTGTGGTGCGCGCCGCTCGAGCCGTCGGCCGCCCCACCGCCGACGAAGAAATAGCAGCCGCCCAGGTGGTGCAGGAACTCGCTCACGTCGTCGCTCGGCCCGACGGGCGGCATGCGGAACACCTGGTCCGGACCGACCACGACCGCGGCCTCCGCCTCGACCGTCGCCACGGCCGCCGCGTCGTTCACCACGGCGCGGGTGTGCTCGGGCAGTTCCAGCTCGACGTGGACGCCCTGGTCGTCGCCCACCGAGTCGCACAGGTCCTGCAGCCGGACGAGTGCCTCCTCGTGCTGCGCCTCGGTGAAGGTGCGCAGCGTGCCGGTGACGCGCGCCGCCGTCGGCACCACGTTGACCGCCGTTCCGGCGTGGACCGTGCCCGCGCTGCACACGCAGTCGGTCCCCTCGTACGACAGTCCCACCACCACGTCGCCGAGCCGGCTGACCAGCTCGGCGGTGGCCCGGATGACGTCACCCTCGGCGGAGGGCATGGCGCCGTGCCCACCGGGGCCGCTCAGCGAGATGCGCAGCGAGTCCGCCGCGGCCATCGCGACGCCGTCCTTCAAGGCCACGAAGCCGCTGGGCAACAGGGAGGCCACGTGGAACCCGATGAGGCGCCCCCCCTCCATCGCCGTCAAGGCGCCGCGTTCGAGCATCGCCTTGGCGCCGCACAACGCCTCCTCCGCCGGCTGGAACAAGAAGATGTAGCGCCCGGGCAGGTCCTCGCGCCGCGACGCGAGCACCGAGGCCGCCCCGAGGAGCGAGGCCACGTGCACGTCGTGGCCACAGGCGTGCATGACGCCCTCGACCTCCGAGTGCACGGCGCGCGCCTCGTCCTCGTGCACGGGCAGCGCATCCACGTCACCGCGCAGCACGACACGTCCGCCCGGCCGGCCGCCCTCCATGGCGAAGATCCCGCCCGTCTCGGTGGTGCGCAGCACTTCGGAGATGCCGAGCGAGGCCATGTGGGCGCGGATCATCGCCGTCGTCTCGTGCTCCTCGAAGGCCAGCTCGGGCCGCCGATGCAGGACCCGCCGCCGGTCGACCATCTCGTCGTACCAGGCGTCGGCCGGCGAGGGACCGAACAGCTCACTCACAGCCCGACCGCACCCCGCCTCACCGGCTCAGGAGGTCACGGGCGATGTGCGTCACCTGGATCTCGTCGGTGCCGGCGTAGATCTGGAACACCTTCGCGTCGCGCGCCAGCTGCTCCACCCGGAACTCGGACATGTAGCCGTTGCCGCCGAAGAGCTGCACCGCCTCCATGGCCACCTCCGAGGCCGCCTGGGCGGAGTAGAGCTTCATGGCCGAGGCCTCGGCCAGCGTCAGGCTCTTGCCGGCCCCCGACATCTCGATGTGGCGGAACACCAGGTTCTCCACGTTCAAGCGCGCGATCTCCATCCGCGCCAGCTTCAGCTGGATCAGCTCGAACTCCGCGATGGGCCGCTCCCACAGCATGCGGTCCTTGGCGTAGGCCACCGACAGCTTGAGGCACTCCTCAATGAGGCCGAGCGACATGGCCGCCACGCCCGCCCGCTCGGTGACGAAGTTGCCCTTGGCGCTCTCGCGCCCCTCGGCGCCGCCGGGGCTGCCCTCGGTTTCGCCCAGGAGGCGATCGGTGCCGACGCGCACGTCGCTCAGGAACAGCTCGCCCGTCGGGGAGGAGTGCAGCCCCATCTTGCGGAAGGGCTTGGACTGGGTGAGCCCGGGCATGCCCGAGTCGAGGATGAAGGTCAACACGGGCCGCTGGCGCAGGGGCAGGTCGCTGCCGTCGTCGAGCTTCGCGTAGAAGACGATCGTGTCGGCGTAGGGGCCATTGGTGATGAACGTCTTGTTGCCGTTCAGCACGTACTCGTCGCCGTCGCGCGCCGCGGTCGCCTTCATGCCGCCCAGCGCGTCGGAACCCGAGTCGGGTTCGGTGATGGCCCAGGCGCCGATCTTGTCCAGCGTGAGCAGGTCGAGCCCCCAGCGCTCCATCTGCGCCGGCGTGCCGCTCTTCATGATGGTGCCGCCGGCCAGGCCGGTGCTCACCCCGAGCGCGGTCACGATCCCGGGGCAGTAGTGGCACAGCTCGATGATCGGGATCAGGGTGAAGGCCGCGTTGGATCCGCCCTCGCCCCGCGCTGCGGCCGCACCCGGGTCCTCGTCTGACCGAGCGCCAGACGGCGTCGCAGACGTCGCAGACGTCGCCTTCGCCCCCGACGTCTTGCGCTCGAGCGCCCGCTTGAACGAGTCGCGCGCCAGCGCGTCGAGCCCGAAGGTCCTGTACAGCTTGCGGATCACCTCGTACGGCGGCGTGTCCCCGTGCTCGAGCTCCTCGACGTTGGGCTTGATCTCCTCCTCGACGAAGCGCCGGACCGCGTCGCGGATCGCCAGCTGTTCCTCGGACCACTCGAACATGACAAGCCTCCCTGGGCGGCCTCGTGGGGCTCCGCCGGAGCCCGACCCGCCGGGGCGACCCTACCGGGCCGTCCGCTCAGGCGTCGGCGATCCGCCGCAGGGTGTTGCGGTCGGTGTGAATGACCTCCTCGGCGACCTTGGCGTGCTTGATCACGGTCGTCTCGGTGTAGCTGAATACGTCGTCCACGCTGGTGTCGAAGGTCACTTCGAAGCTGACCGACTGGGCGTTCTTGTCCAGCCAGTTGTTGGCCAGGATCCCGTAGGTCTGGCTGCCCACCCGCGCCGTGAGGGTGAACTCGGTCGCGTCGGCCGCCACGGTGCCACCGGCCACGACGACCGAGCCGCGCGGAATGACGAAGCAGCGCACGACCTCGCTGTCGCGGGCGTCCCACATCCAGTAGCCGACCTCGGTATGGAAGGGGTTTTCCTCGACGCCGCGCCAGGCGGCCATGCGGTAGTCGAGCCCGTAGAGCACCTGCGAGCCGTTCTCCACCGGCCCGAAGGGCTTGAGGTCGACGTGCTCGCGGTAGGGGGTGAGCCCGATCTTGCCGGTCTCGTTGGCGTAGGCGACGTCCTCGCCCTTCTCGCCCTCCCAGATGCCAGCCAGTCGGGCCAGTGGCCCCCACTCAGGTCCTGCGCTCAAGGCTCCTCCTCAGCGTCTCTGCTCGTCCCCGGCGTCTGCTCGTCGTGTCTACCGAGCGGCGCCACCTTAGAACAGGGCGGACGTTATTCAGACGGGAGGACTCCTCCGTCGAGCAGCGGCTCGTTCGCCAGCAGCCGGCGGCGCCGTCGCGACACGCGTGAGGTGCCCGCACCCTCGGCGTGACGCTGCGTCCTCGCCACGATGATCCGGCTGGCCACCAACAACAGCAGCACGATCACCACCAACAAGAGGGCGGCGTCGTAGGAGAGCGCGTGGTAGTTCGCCTCCGGCGCGTTGTAGTACTGGAACACGACGTAGGTCAGGTAGGGGAACTGTGCGTGGGTCAACGAGTGCGGGAGCACCGGGGCGAAGCCGATCGTGTAGATGAGCGGCGCGGTCTCGCCGGCCGCGATGGCCAGCGCGAGCAACAGCCCGGTGACGATGCCGGGCAGCGCACTCTTGAGGATCACCTTGCGCAGGCTGTATCCCATCGACATGCCGAGGGCCTCCGCGCCCTCCCGGTAGCCGGTCGGGACCTGGCGCAGCGAGTTCTCCGTGGTCTTGGCGATGTAGGGGATCACCATGATGGAGAGGATGATGACCGCCGCGATGAGCGAGAAGCCCCAGTGCAGGCCGATCACGAACGCCGTGTAGCCGACGAAGCCGAGCACGATGGAGGGGAAGCCGGAGAGGATGTCCGACGCCGTACGCAGCGGCCCGCTGAGCTTTCCGCTGCGCCTGTTCGGCCGCGCCAGCTCGGCCAGGTGGATGCCGGCCAGCACCCCGATGCCGCCGGCGACGATGAAGGTGCCGAGCATGAGGATCAAGGTCCCCAGGATCTGGTCGCGGAAGCCGCCCCCGGTCGGGGTCAGCGTCGTCCACAACACGTCCCAGCGCCAGTGCGACCACGCGCGTGCGAGCACGCCGATGAGGAGCCAGGCGGCCGGGGCCATGATGAGGACGAGGGCCAGGTAGGTCAGGCCGCGCCACACCCCCGAGCGCACACGGCGCCGGGCCGTCGTGGGCGCCGCCGCCAGGCTCGTCATCAGGCGCCCCCGACCGGGGCGTGGACGCGTCCGGTCCGGTTGACGATGAGCCGGGCGACGAGGTTGACGGCGACCGAAATGACCGCGAGCACGAGCGCGAGCTCCGCCAGCGTGGCGACGGCGAAGCCGGTGCCGTCGGTCAGCGCGCCGTCGAGCTGCGTGAGGATGGTCGCCGCCACCGTCGTGAACGGCAGGTAGATGGTGTGGGGGATCTCCAACGACGCGCCGCCGATCATGGCGATGGCGATGGTCTCGCCCAGGGCGCGGCCGAGGCCGAGCACGGTGGCGCCGATGATGCCGGAGCGGACCCAGGGGAGCGTCACC
Organism: uncultured Acidimicrobiaceae bacterium; assembly: GCA_963725895.1. GTDB lineage: Bacteria > Actinomycetota > Acidimicrobiia > Acidimicrobiales > RAAP-2 > Bog-473. The sequence continues at coordinate 74,366 of CAVSAJ010000003.1, forward strand.
TTGCTGGCCACCTCCCAGTCGGTCATGCCGAGCGCGGACGCGCCCTCCTTGGGCAGGGGCGGCACCGCCAAGAACAGGTCTCGCGTCGTCGAGGCGACGATGGGCACGATCATCAGCGCCAGCACGATGCCGGCCGAGAGCAGGCCCTCACCCGTGCCGACGGGGTTGGCGAAGTAGCGCAACACCGGCACGTCGGGCATGGCGTCGGCGATCACCGGATAGACGTGGTGCGCCAGCCAGGGGCCGAAGGTGAGGATGCCCCACAGGCCGATGACCACGCTCGGGATGCCGGCCAGGATCTCGATGGTGAAGCCGAGCGGCCGTGAGATCCACGTCGGCATGCGCTCGGTGAGTGCGAAGGCGGCACCGAGCGACAAGGGGACGGCGATGACGATCGCGATCAGCGACGAGACCAGGGTGCCCCAGATGATCGCCCAGGCGCCGAACTTCTCGCCCTGCAGGTGGGCGATCCCGTCGGTGTGGACGACACTGGCGTAGCCGCTGCCGTAGGTCCAGGTGCGCCCGTACAAGAAGTACCACCCGTTCAGGCGGACGGCGGGCCACGCCTTGAGGGCGAGGATGGTGACGGCGAAGACCAGTGCCGCGAGGGGCAGGATCACTGCGATCCACGCCGAGCCCCGCCACGCGTGCTCCTCGTTGCGGCGCACGAAGTCCATCGCGCGCTTGGGCAGCGGCGGCTTGCCGAGTGATTCCGCGTGCGATGTGGCGGGGACGCGCCCCGCCACACCGCCGACGGTTGCCATTGCTGTCGCTACTTGATGTTCAGGACCTGTTTGATCGACTGTGCCTGCACCTTTGAAGGCAGGGGTTGGAAGTCGACCTGGGACAGGTACGAGGTTGCGGATCCGTCCTTCTTGTTGAGCGCCCACTCCAAGACGGAGCGGATGTTCTTTGCCGCCGAGGACGACGACTGGTGGGTCGACACGATGGCGTACTCGTAGTTGATGATCGGGTAGCCACCGCTGGCCGGGCCGTAGATCAGCGAGATCGTGCCGTTCGCGGGTGTCTTGTTGACGAACGACGACGCCTCGGCGGCGATCGCCTGTGACGTCGGTAGGACGTATTGATTCTTCCCGTTCTGGAGTTGCGCGTAGCCGAGCCCCGCCTGGAGCGTCTGCGTCAGGTAGCTGATGCCGACGTAGGCGATACAGCCCGTGATGCCCTTGCAGCCCGACACCATGCCCGAGTTCCCCATCTCGCCTTGTGCCCCTGGCGCCGCCGGCCACTGCACCGTGGTGTTGAAGCCGATCTTGTCTCCCCACCCCGACGGATCCGTCTTCGAGAGGTAGGTGGTGAAGAGGAAGGTGTCACCACTGCTGTCGGAGCGGTGCAGCGTCACGATCGGCGTGCTCGGCAGCGTGACGCCCGGGTTCAGGCTCGCGATCTGCGAGGCATTCCACTTCGTGATCTGTCCTTGGTAGATGGCCGAAAGCACCTTGCCGCTCAATTTCAAGTGAGCCGTCACGCCCGGCACGTTGTACGCGACGATCTGCGCCGAGATCGCGAGTGGGATGTTCTTCAAGTCCGGGCTGGACTGGGCCACGCTGGGGGACAGGTAGGCGTCGGACGCGCCGATGTCGATGGCACCGTTCTCCGCCTCCGAGATCCCGGTCCCCGATCCGGTACCCGCCGTCTGGATGGTGACGCTCGAGTACTTGGTGTTGTAGCCGCCTGCCCACAGGTTGAACAGCGGGTAGAGGAGCGTGCTCCCGGTCTCCGTGACTGTCCCGCCGGACGGAGTCTCGACGCCGCTGCTGGGCAGCTTGACGCTGGCGGCCGACGCGGCCGAGCCGAACACGGCCGAGCTCAGGGCGAGTGCTGCCACGGTCGCGAGGACCGCGCCTCGCGTGAGCCATGCCGCGCGCATCAATGTCTTCACAGGTTTCTCCTTGTCAGGTGTTTGGTGGTTGGTGTGTGAGCGATGTGACGAGCGATGTCAAGGTGTGACGGAGTGCGACGACGAGTGACGAGGCCCCCCGCTGGTTACCCGATCCGCCCGGTGACATAACGCTCCGTGTCGGTCTGCTGTGGACGGTTGAAGACGTCGTCGGTCGCGCCGTACTCCATGAGTCGCCCTTGGTAGAAGAACATCGTGTCGTGGGACACCCGCATTGCCTGCCCGAGGTTGTGCGTCACGACGATCAACGACAGCGCGGGGGTCAGTGTCTTGAGCAGCGCTTCGATCGACTCGGTGGTCACCGGGTCCAACGAGGAGGTCGGCTCGTCGAGCAGCAGGACCTCGGGGCCCACCGCCAGCGCGCGGGCCAGGCAGAGAAGCTGTTGCTGGCCTCCCGACAGGCGGAAGGGCGAATCGTTCAGCCGGTCCTTCACCGCATCCCACAATCCGACCTCGGTCAACCGCCGTTCGCACACCACGTCGAGCTGCTTGCCCTTGGCGATGCGATGAGCCTTGACCCCTGCGACGACGTTGTCCTTGATGGACATGGGGAACGGGTTCGGGCGTTGGAAGAGCATGCCCACCCGGCGCCGCAAGGTGAGCAGGTCCACGTGTGGCGCCCACAGACTCTCCTCGTCGAGCGTGACGTCACCGGTCCGCGTGAAGCCCGGGACGCGGTCGTTCATCCGGTTGAGCGTGCGAAGGAAGGTGGATTTCCCCGAGCCCGTCGGCCCGATGAGTGCGGTGATGGAGCCGCGCTTGAGGTCGACGTTGACGTCGTTGAGGACGGTGCGACCCGAGAAGCCGAGGTTCAGTTGGATCGATCGCATCACGTCCTCGGGGCGCGACGCGTCGGGATCGAGAGACCTCAAGGCTTCGTCGATACTCGATTCCGCGTCCGTCGTAACGGGATTGTGACGCGACCCGAAGGCATCACCGTCTGTCACTACCTGGACCGTAACGAGAGCAGGTAAACGCCCGGCAAAATGGGCGCAACGCCACGGTGAACAGTTCGCAACGGAACGGACAACTGGGCGTCGCGCACAGGTCCGCCCAAGGCGCAGCGGCGCTACACCCCAGTAGCAGTCACGACGAGCGCGCGATGGCCTCGCTGTGCGCCGACGCGATGGAGCCGACGATGCCCGGTGCCCACGCGATGATCGCGAGGTCAGCGAGTGCAATCGGGATGGCCAACGCCAAGGCGCCGCCCGAGGAGAAGAGCGCGGTGATGCCGAAGGCGATGCCGACCCCGAACGTGACGAGATACGCGATCCACCACTGCAGCACGCGGGCCCGGTGGTGGTCGCCCGGTGGCAGGCAGTCCCGCACTGCTTGGTAGGGGATCCAGAAGTTGACGACGGGGACGAACCACGAGCCCACACCCCACGCCGGCGACTGGCCGGCGGGGATCCCGAGCGCCCGCCCGGCCGATGCCGCGCGGTGCTGCCAGATGAGGGCGAAGATCGCCGCGACCACGTAGACGAGGGTGACGAGGAGCGAGGCGGGCGTGAGAGCACTCGGGCCGTGGTACGGCGGCGGGGTGATGTTGTGCTGCGCGTCCTCCCAGTCGATCCGGAACTGGTGCCCGACGGCGAGATACCGGCTCTCGTTGATCCGCCAGATGACGAGGTTGACGATGCCGCAGACCGCGGGCACCGCCACGGCGATCGCGCGCCACGTTGCGCATGCGCAGCTCGGTGTCGACCAGGCCGCTGGTGTTGTACGTCGCGAGCCGTTGCGACGCGACCGCCCACGGCGCCACCTGGGTCTCGGGGCCGAGCGGCGCCGGGGCGCCGGCCCACGGCGGCGGGGGCGGTTGCTGGGGGACCACCGTCGAGTCGGTCCAGGCATAGCCGTCCCACCAGCGCTGTCCCGGTCCGCCGGCCGGGTCCGGGTACCACCCCGGTGGCGCGCCGGGGTAGCCGTCGTGCTCGCTCACCCCTCCATCCTGCCAAAGGCACCGTCGCGCTCCGGGCCACCAGGCTCGGCGGGGACCGCTCTAGCCTCGGCTCATGCGGATCTTCGTGGCCGGGGGCACCGGCGCCATCGGCCGCCCGCTCGTCACCCGGCTGGTCGGGGCCGGACACGAGGTCACCGTGTTTTCCCGCCGCGAGCAGAGGGTCACCGCCCTGGGCCTGCCACAGGTCGTCCCGGCGGTCGGCGACGCCCTCGACCCCGACGTCGTGATGCGCGCCGTGCAGGCGGCCCGGCCCGAGGTCGTGATCAACCAGCTGACAAATCTCCCGCAGTCGGCCAACCCGGTTGCGATCAAGCGCGGCTTCGACCGCACGAGCCGCCTGCGCCGCGAGGTCTCGGGCCCGCTGGTCGCCGCGGCCCGCGCGGCCGGAGCGCGCCGCGTCGTCGCGCAGAGCATCTCGTTCGCCTACCGGCCCGGTCCGGGTGTGCGCACCGAGTCCGACCCGTTCTGGACCGACGCGGGTGGCCAGATCGGCGAGCTGACCGGGTCTGTGGCCGCACTCGAGTCGGCCACCCTGGGCGACGACACGCTGGAGGGCGTGGTGCTCCGATACGGGTCCTTCTACGGGCCCGGCACCTACTTCGCGCCCGACGGCATGTACGCCACCATGATCAAGCGGCGGCTGTTGCCCATCCCAGGGGCCGGGGGAGGCGTCTTCGGGCTCGTGCACATCGACGACGCCGCGGCGGCGACGGTCGCGGCGCTCGAGGGGCCGACCGGGATCTTCAATGTCGTCGACGACGTGCCGGCGCCGGCATCGGAGTGGATGCCCATGGTTGCCGCGCTGCTCGGTGCGAAGCCGCCGCGCCACGTGCCCGAGGCGTTGGCCCGCGTCGGCGCCGGCAAATTCCTGGCCTACCTCATGTGCGACCAGCCCGCTGTCACCAACCAGCGGGCCCGCGGCGAGCTCGGCTGGGTACCTCGTTTCGCGGACTGGCACGACGGGCTGGCGGCCGTGTTCTCGGACGCCGCGTAGCAGCGCCGTCCGGCTGACGTCCGCCCGGGGCACAATTGAGGCGATGTCGTCCGCTGCGTCGATGCCGTCCGCTGCGCCGGTCCCGCCTCCTGCCCGTCGGGTGATCCCCTGGATCCTGCTCGGGCTGCTCGGTCTCGGGGCAGTCGCCGCCGCCGCGATCGGGCAGGTTCGTTCCCCGAGCGCCGCCACGGCGCCCGCCGGATCCTCGGCTGCCCAATGGGTGGCCACCTTGCTCGCCACGACGACGGACGCGGGCACCGCGCACTTCACCTACTCACATGTCACGACCAGTCCGGACCCGCAATACCGCGGCAGCATCACGGGTTCGGGCGAGGTCGATTTCACGGCGGGGTCCGTCCAGGTGACCGAAGTGGAGCAGCAGACCGAGATCGTCCCGGCCGGCGGCTTGTTGCAGCCGCGTGCCGGGCAGCCACAGAACGTCGTGGAACCGGCTCGCGGCGTTGCGCGGAAGGTCCGCAACGTGACCAAGATGGTGGGCGTCGGGACGGCGATGTATCAGAACGTGTTCGGGAACCGGTGGGTCCGGATGGGCATCACGCGGGACCCGCACGCACAGCTCGGTCTGCAGCTGGCCGCCAACGCGTCGGTCGCGCTGGCCGGTCTCGACGGAGTACAACCGGTTGCCTCGGTGCGAAAGCTCGGGCCGGCGACACTCGACGGTGTGGCGACCACGCGCTATCTCGTTACGGACCACGCACCGCTGCCGTGCGCTGGATCGGATCAGGCCACGTCGGCTGCACTCGAAAGGCTGGAGAGACAGAACCCGACGACCGTGTGGGTCGACGGTCGCGGCCGGCTCGTGCAGGCGCGCTATTCCATCTCGACCGCAGGCTCGCTTCCCAAGGGACCGACCGCGTTGTTCGCGCCGCTGGGCCCGGCGACGACGACTGCCACCTTGACCTTCACCCAGCTCTCTGCGCCGGTCACCATCACGGCGCCGTCGACGGCCATCACGCCGGGTGGCTCCGCCACGGGTTTCGCCATCGGCCGCGCCTGCGGAACGTAGGAACCCGCGGCAGCCACGAACGGTCAGCCGACCGGCAACCCCAGCACCGCACCGGTGGCGCCGATGACGCCGGCCGCGACCAGTGTCAGCACCACGCTCCGCCGGAGGCCCACGATGGCCACGAACGCGCCCGCCAGGATCGCCGACTGCCACACATGGGTGAGCGCGAGCGCCAGCGGGATGGCGGCACCGGCGATGGCCCCGATGGCCGCCGGCCCGGCCCCGCCGAGGAAGGACTGGGCCAGCCGGTTGGTGCGCAGTGCGCCGAAGTGGCGTGCGCCGCCCAGGATGAACACGAACGACGGCGCGAACGCGAACAGCGCCGCCAGCAGCGCACCGCCCACCCCGGCCGCCGCGTAGCCGACCACCGAGACCGTCTGCACCACCGGCCCCGGCGTGATCTGGCCGAGAGCCACCGCGTTGAGGAACTGGCTGTTGGTCATCCAGTGGTAGTGGTGTACCGCATCGGCCTGCATGAGCGGGATGATCACGAAGCCGCCGCCGAAGGACAGCGCGCCGACCTTCAACGCGACCCAGGCCAGCGCGCCCAACCCACCGGTGACGACGACGGCGACGGGCGCGATGGCGAATCCCTGCAGCCGGGGCGGAGGGCGCAGGCTCCCAGAGACGGCCGCCTCGATCAGGCCGCAGGCCAGCAGCACCAGCACGAGGAAGGTCCCGACCGTGGCGGACGCCACCGCGCCGAGCAGCGCGTAGGCGACCCAGCGGGCTCGTCGCGCCGGGACCGGACCGGCGCGGCGCCAGCTGGCCGGGACCAGCCCGATCGCGGCACCGATCGCGACGGGTGCGACCGCTGCTCCGGCCCCGAGCGCCGCGCCCTTGATCCAGGTGGGTGGGTTGGCGGCGAGAAAGACGGCCGCGAGCACGACGATCGCGGCCAGACCCGGGCAGATGAAAAACGCGCCGCCGACCAACGCTCCGGGTGCACCACGTAACCGCCACGCGCAGAAGATCGCCAGCTGGGTCGACGCCGGCCCCGGGAGCAGGTTCGTGGCCGCGATGGCATCTTCGAACTCGGTCTCGTCCAGCCATTCCTCTCGCTCGACGGCGAGACGTCGGAGCATGGCGATATGCGTCGGCGGACCCCCGAAGCCGGAACAGCCGATGCGGCCCCACTCCTTGGCGATCGTGCCCAGCGAGACGTCGGGACGTGCGTCCGGGACCGGTTCGGGCACCGGTTCGTCCGGCATGGCTTCATCGTCGCATGCCGCGCCGGCGCCCGGCAGGCTCCGACGGGCTCCTACAACGACGAGCTCCTACAAGAGGACGGGCGCCATCTCCGCGAGCGCGGCGATGTGGTCGTCGGCCGTCTTCAGGTCGGCATGCATCGTGATGAGGGAGAGGTGGCTCGCACCCGCGTCGCGCCAGCGCTCCGCGTACCTCGCGAGTTTGTCGTGGTCACGGGCGGCGTAGTCCAGCCGCCCTTCGAACTGGAACCCCGACAGGTCACGACCCGCCTCGGCCGCCCCCTCGCGGATGGTGTCGAGCGCTTCCTCGAGCCCGCCGCCCGGCCGGACATGGGGAAACCAGCCGTCGGCGACCCGGCCCACCCGCCGCAGGGCGGCGGGAGCGAAGGCCCCGATCCAGATGGGGATCGGTCGTTGCACCGGCGGCGGCGCGATGCCGGCGGCCGTGATGTGGTGGAACCGCCCCTCGGTCGTCACGCTCTCGCGCGTCCAGAGCGCGCGCAGCACGGCAACCTGTTCCTCCAGGATCGCTGCCCGGTGTTCGAAGGGCATCCCCAGCGCGTCGTATTCGAGCTTGTTCCAGCCGATGCCGAGGCCGAGACGGAAGCGCCCGCCGCAGAGGATGTCGACCTCGGCGGACTGCTTGGCCAAGAGCGCCGTCTGGCGCTGCGGGCCGATGAGGATAGAAGTGGCGAAGGCGAGGTTCGTGCAGCCGGCCAGGTAGGCGAACATCGTGAGCGGCTCCCGGAAGGGATCGTGGATCGTGTAGGGCCCGCCGAGGTCGCCCAGCACGTCGGTGTCGCCGCCGAGCACGTGGTCGTAGGCCGCGAGATGGGTGTAGCCGAGGTCGTCTACGGCCTGCCCGATGGCGCGCACGGCGCCGCGGTCGTAGCCCACTTCGGTCTGGGGGAAAACCACGCCGATGTCCATGTCGGCAGTCTGCCCCGCCCGAGCCTGTCCCGCCTCCGCCTCACCCGCCGACGCCCCGGCCTCGCCCGCCGGCGCCCCGGCCTCACGCGGAACGGCCCCGATAACTTGGGCGCATGAAGCTCCGCATCTTCGTCGAGCCCCAGCAGGGCGCGACCTACGACCGATTGCTCGCAGTGGCGCGGAGGGCTGAGGCGACCGGCTTCGACGCCTTCTTCCGCTCCGACCATTTCCTCACCATGGGTGGCGACGGCCTGCCCGGCCCGACCGACGCCTGGATCACCCTGGCCGGCATCGCCCGTGAGACTGAGCGCATCCGGCTCGGGACCCTGGTCACCTCGGCGACCTTCCGCGCGCCCGGGCTGCTCGCGGTGGAGGTGGCGGAGGTGGACGCCATGAGCGGCGGGCGGGCTGAGCTCGGCCTCGGCGCCGGCTGGTACGACGCCGAGCACGCCGCGTACGGCTTCTCGTTTCCCCCGACCGGCGAGCGCTTCGAACGGCTGGAGGAGCAGTTCGCCATCCTGACCGGGTTGTGGACCACTCCGCTCGGGGAGACGTTCGACTTCGCGGGACGGCACTACGTCATCAAGGACAGCCCGGCGCTGCCCAAGCCGGTGCAACAGCCCCATCCGCCCCTGATCGTCGGGGGGCACGGCGCAAGGCGGACGCCGCGCCTCGCCGCCACCTACGCGGACGAATTCAACCTCGCGTTCTCCTCGGTCGCCGACACCGAGGCCCAGTACGGGCGGGTGCGCGCGGCCTGCGAGCAACACGGCCGTGATCCCGAGACGCTGCGTCTGTCCGCCGCGCAGGTGGTCTGTTGTGGGAAAGACGAGGCAGAAGTGGTGCGCCGCGCCGCCAACATCGGCCGCAAGCCCGACGAGCTGCGGACCAACGGTGCGGCGGGGACGCCCGACGAGGTGGTCGCAACCTTGCAGGAATTCGCCGCGATCGGTGCGGCGACGGTGTACTTGCAGATCCTCGACCTGAACGACCTCGAGCACCTCGACCTGTTGGCCACCGAGGTCATGCCGAGGGTCGCCTGATCGCACACGACGCGACAAGGCCGCCCCGGCGGGGCGGGTTTGACCCCGAACGATCACCGAACGGTCGCGCAACGATCACCAACAACGGAACTTCCCCAACGTTCGCTCGCACGTGTGTTGGTTGACCATGAAAACAAACCCACGGGATTCGCCTCGCGTGGCTACTCTTTCGACGGCGTTCACTTTTGACGACCGATCAGGCGAGGTGGCTCATGAAGAAACACAGCATCAAGACCCGGGCGATCGCGGTTGCGCTCGGCGCGACACCGCTGCTTTTCGTCATGCCGCTGAGCGCGGGCGCCAGAGGTGCGCCCGCCGCGTCGCTCTCGCCGGCCCACACCTCGACTGCGCTCACGTCGGCCAGCACGCTGCCGAAGACCAAGATCGTCGGGGCTCCTGCGCACTTCAAGCCCACGGCCCTGACGGCCACCGCGATTGAGACCGCGTCCTGCGCGAAGGCGCAGGCTTCGTTCAAGATCGTCAACAAGGAGTCGACGGGCGAAAAGGTCAAGCTCACAGGGACGGACGGCCTCGTGGGGGTGAAAGGCACCATTCCGGCGTCCACGGTGGATTTCGTCTGCGTGTCGAGCGGCTACACCGGCGTGGTGACGGTCAAGCTCACCGATGACAACACGGTGACCGTGACCTTCTGAGGCCACCTGCCTCACGAACGCGCCTCGGCCCGTTTCACCACCTTCCACATGCGGGCGATTTCGGCTTCGCTCATGTGAGGATCGTTCACCTTCCATTCCACGACCGAACGAAGCCGGGTGGCGACCTCCGTGCGATCAAAGCGCGAAACGAACCCGTTCACCAGCAACGCCCTCCCCCAGCCCAGGACGGTGGCCAACACCCCGCTCCCAGGTACCTCGCCTGCCGCCATCAAGACCCAGGCAAGCGCGACGTCGACGAGCGGATCGCCCGCTGCTGCGCCGGTCCAGTCGATGACCACCGCTCCCTTGGGGCCGATCATGACGTTGAGCGGGTGCAGGTCCATGTGCACGACCCGATCACCGGTACCGACCCGAGCCTGCGGGAGGAAGTCGGGTGCCGCGATTGCATGGAGCTGGCTGTGCAGATCGGCCAAGGTCCTCGCTTGCCGTCGGACGGTCCAGGGGGCGGCCGCAATGGCATCGACCATCGACCCGCCCTCGATCCGTTCCATCACGAGCGCCAAGCCGTCGTCGCTCAGCTCTTCGATGGCGGGAACCGGATAGCCCTGTTCGTGAAGGTAGGCCATCACGCGCGCTTCGTGCGCCATGGAGCGACCCTCTCTGGAGCGCCGGAGGACCAGTCCAGGCTCGTACTCGAAGATGTCCGCATCTCTTCCCGCGGCGAGCAACGGCCCTGGGGACTTCATGAGGCGACGCTATCGGTACTTCAGCCGCCTGAGGTGCTCGGTGGCGTCGCGGTGCACCCGTCGCACGGCCCCATGCCCGTGAAGTAGGCGGGGATCGAGGGCGAGTCGGTCGGGGGGTTGGTAGGCAGCAACACCGGCGCGCGCGGGGCCTGGTTGAAGTCGAAGTCCTGGTCCATGTTGCCCAGGATCTTCACGTCCTCGCGGACGTCGGGTCGCGGGTCGGGACGCCCGTCGGTCTTGGGATTCAGGCGCGAGCCGCCGAGGAAGTCGTCCTCGATGAACTTGAGGTACGCGTCGCTGCTCAACGTCTGGTGGTCGATGTAGCCGCGCTTGGCGTAGGGCGAGATCACCATCGCTGGCACACGCAGCCCGTAGCCGTTCTGGTCGACCGGTGGGGGAACGACGTTGTCGTAGAAGCCGCCCCAGTCGTCCCACTGCAAGAAGATGGCCGTCGAGTCCCAGTCGGGGCTCTTCATGGCGGCGTTGATCACCGCGGTGACGTAAGCCTGGCCCTGGTGGACGCTCCCGGGCGGGTGCTCGCTGTCGGCCTGGGAGGGGGTGACCCACATGACCGAGGGCAGGGTGCCCTTTTTGGCTTCCGCGAAGTAGTTGTTGAGCGGCTGGATGTTGCGCAGCTGGTGGTCCTTCTGCACGTCCTCGAAGACGGGCAGCGGGTTCCAGATGCCAGGGGTGAGGTAACTCTGCGCCACCGGTGGGCAGACCACGGCGGAGTCGTTGTCGCAGTCGGGCTGGTCCCCGGTCTGCACGTAGTAGGCCCACGAGACGTGTTTGTTGTAGAGGAGCCACGTGATGTCGGTCCAGGCGTCGGTGATGTCGGCGGTGCCGGTGTCGATGGCCTGGTCGACGTACTTCTGCATCTGGACGGGGGTGTAAGGGCCTGTGATGTCGTTGACGCAGCTCGAAGGCGTCGGGCTCGAGCACTTGGCCGACCAGCCCGAGACCAGGTAGAGGTGGTCGGGCAACGACCACGAAGCGACCGGCTCGAACATGTGGTCGTCGAGGGTGAAGTCATCGGCGTAGGTCCAGTAGTTCGGGATCTCCGCCCCGGTGTGATAGCCCATGACGTCGGGCGTCGCCGAGTTGGAGCACTCCGGATTGTCGGCAGTGACGTTGACGCCGCACCCCTTCTTGGCGTTCGTCGCCTGGGTGATGAACCCGTCCATCTTGCCCCCGTCGACGTCTGCCTTGGCATTGGCTGCGCCGTGCGGCCCGCCGCCGTTGACGTCGGCCGTGTCGTGATAGGGCGCCTGGCACCCGCCGGCCGGCATCGGGACGCACACCGTCGGCACGCCGTTCTTCATCGGAATCCCATCGGCACCAGGAAAAGTGCCGAAATAGCTGTCGAAGGACCGGTTCTCCTGTTCGATGACGATGATGTGCTGGATCTTGTGGATCCCCGCCGGCACGTCGTAGTGGCCGGTCGCCCCGCCCGGCACGCGCTCGACCGGAGGGGCGGCCGACGGTGTGCTCGTTCCGCACGCACCGAGCGCGAACGCGAGGACCAGGACGCTGGCCGCCACCGGCACGGCGGTCAACACACGCCTCTTCGCCATGTCAGCAGTATTCGACAGCACCGCAGAATACGTCAACCGGGTTGACAAAACCCTCACAGATCCCTAATCCGAGGCACACCGGCCACCCGGTTGGCCCCAACGGACACCTCGGTACGCTTGGCCTAGGCCGGGGGCGCGTTCTCGACCCGGCTCAGGCCGGACACGCGGCACGAGAGGGAGGCCCATATGACCATGACGATCCGTGGAGCAGTGGCCTCGACCAGTGAACCGCTGAGGACGCAAGCGGGCGCCTCCAGCGAGGAGTTCCCGCCACTCGACGGCGTCGAGCTCGATGCGGTCGTCACCCTCGTTGCCGATCACGCCCCGGGGTGGGCCAAGACCGACGCTGCGGCACGCGCCGACCTCCTGCAGCAGGTCATCGACGACACCATGGCTGCCCAAGAGGCCTGGCTGGCGGCTGCCTGCGAGGCCAAGGGCCTGACGCCGGGTACGACGGAAGCGGGCGAGGAGCTCTACAGCGGCATCGGTACCTTCGTCCGCATGGCACGGGTCCTGCGCGACTCGCTGCGCGACATCGCCAAGGACGGGCAAGCCCGCGGTGCCGGGCCCCGTGCGCGAGGCGCCCGACGGCCGTCTGCGGGTCCAGATCTTCCCCGACGGCGCGTTCGACCGGATCACGTTCCCGCAGACGACCGCTGAAGTCTGGATGCAGCCCGGCGTGACCCGGGCCTCGCTCGCTGAGACGCAGGCGGGGGCGTACGCCGACCCCGCGGGCCACGCCGGCACCGTGCTCGTCCTCGCTGCGGGCAACGTCGCCTCGCTGGGTCCGCGCGACGTGCTGTCCAAGCTCTTCGTGGAGGGCAAGACGGTCGTGATGAAGGCGAACCCGGTCAACGACTACCTCGTGCCGCACTGGAACAAGGCGTTGCGGGTGCTGCTCGATGCCGGCGTCCTGCGCATCGTCCAGGGCGGCGCGGCTGTGGGGCAGTACCTGACGGGTCACACCCGCATCGACGCGGTGCACATCACCGGATCGGACAAGACCTACGACGCCGTGGTGTTCGGGAGCGGTCCCGACGGTGCGCGCCGCAAGGCGTCCGATGAGCCGCTGTTGCACAAGCCGGTCACGGCCGAGCTCGGCAACGTGTCACCGGTCATCATCGTCCCGGGCCGGTGGTCGATCGCCGAGCTGCAGTATCAGGCGGAGCACGTCGCCACGATGTTGGTCAACAACGCGGGCTTCAACTGCATCTCAGCCCGGGTCGTCGTCACCCATGCGGCCTGGCCCCAGCGCGACGCCTTCCTCGGCGCGCTGACCCAGACGCTGGCCGAGGTCACGACGCGCCGCGCGTACTACCCCGGAGCGGCCGAGCGACGCGAGACCTTCATGGCGGCCCACCCCGAGGCCGAAGAGTTCGGTCGCGGCCCCGAGGACGCGCTGCCCTGGACCGTCATCCCCGGCGTGCCACCAGGACACACCGGCGACATCTGCTTCAACGTGGAGTCCTTCGTCGGGGAGGTGGCCGAGACCGCTTTGCCGGCCCCCTCGACGGCGGCCTTCATCGATGCCGCCACCGCCTTCTGCAACGACGTCCTCTGGGGCACCCTCGGTGCCACCATCATCGCCAGCCCGGCGTCGACCAAGGATCGCGACGTCGCCGACGCCCTCGAGCGCGCCGTCGCCGACCTGCGCTACGGCTCCATCGGGGTGAACCTCTGGCACGCCGTGTCGTTTGCCCTGGGGTCGACGACCTGGGGCGCCTACCCCGGGACATCCGCGCACCGACATCCAGTCGGGCACCGGCGCGGTGGGCAACGCATTCATGTTCGACCGTCCGCAGAAGTCGGTCGTCCGCGGTCCCTTCCGTTCGCGTCCCAAGCCGTCGTGGTTCGCGACGGCCACGGACTCCTATGACGTCATGCGACGCTTCGTCGCCTTCGAGGCCGATCCGTCCGCGGCCAAGATCCCCGGCCTGCTTCTCGCCGCGATGCGCACCTGATCGTTTCGTCCGCACGGGCGCATCCTTGTGTCAATTCGCATACGCATGTTGAGCGACCGTCGTTGCCGTCGTTACATCGTCTTTGCCCGCAACTGGGGAACCGCGTAGGGCGCGGCAGCAACGATCGCGGCAATGAGACCGACGACGGCGCCGAAGCCCCAGCCGGTGGCACTGCCACCCGGCTTGTCGATGAACGCGATCAACGTCAAGACGGCATCCACGATGGTCGCGACCAACATGACCGTCAGGTGCGGGACGTCCTGGCTGATGGGAAGCCTGTCCCAGCCAGCGCGCAGCACGAGGTAGGCGACGATCAGGATCGAGATGATCAACGTGAGGTACATCCAGCCGTGCCAGAGCCCGTTCACCGATCCGCCGATGGAGTAGCCCGCGACCCCGACGGAGACCGTGAACCAGGGGAGGAACAGGCAGATGAAGAGCACGACGGTGGCCACGCCGGCGATCCGGTCGGCCATCGTCCAGCGCGCCGCGTCGAACTTGTAGGCAGGCACCGACGATCCCGAGATTGCGGCCGGAGCCGCGGTAGCCGAAGCCCCTCCGCCACCCATCGCGGGCGCAGCCTGGGCGGCCGTCGTGCCGGCCCCGAGCGCAGCCCCGCAGTTGGAGCAATTGTTGGCGTCGTCAGGGGCTTCGCGTCTGACACTGAGGGCAGGTCTGGGGCATGACGTCCTCCATCGTTCAGGCGACGGGGAACCCGCGCACCCCCCGCACGCATCACTACTGCAGTCCTCACGGGCAAGTCTACGGGGGTTTGAAGCCGCTGACTAGGGATCTTGAGTGCTGCTGCACCCGATTTTGTGCAGGGACATCCCCAGTTGCCCACGCTGTGTGCGTCGGCCTGGCGGCGGCGGTCGCACCCGAAGCTTCTTGGGCCCTGCGGTGCTCTGTCGCTACCCGCCCGGTACCTCTGCGGAGGTGGTGTGGGCGGAGCGCGTCGGGTGCAAGAGGGTGATGCGAGCCAGGGTGTCCCCGCCGACGGCGACGCAGGCCGATGTGGACGGACACGAGACCGCCGTCAGGGTGATGGGCACGTAGGCCACCGGCGAGCCCTTGAAGGTCGCGCCGCCGTCGACGCTCTGTGCGACCGCCCCGAGCGCGATGGCAGGAAAGCCGAACCACTTCGTGCCGACCATTACACACTGCGCGGCCGACGGGCAGGCCAGGCCGTACGCGTCGTCCACCGCGCTCGGTCCGCGTGCCGACACCCAGCTGTGCCCGCCGTCGACGCTGTGGAGGAGCTCGCCCTTGGCCGGCACGACGTCGCTGACCGTGGTGGCCGTCGTCCCTGCCGCGAGGCAGTCCGCCGGCGCGGGGCAGGCGACGCTCCCGAGGACGCCGATTCCCGCGGGCACCGACGCCAACGCCCAGGTCTGCCCACCGTCTGCGCTCAGCGCGATGGCGCCTTCCCCCTGGCCGTTTCCCGTGGGCACGTAACCGGGGACGAGGCAGGTGCCCCCGCTGCAGAGAAGTTCGTCGCTTGCCACGAAGAGAGAGGGGAGGTCACCTTCTTGTTGCCAGGTCTGTCCGAAATCGGCGCTGTGGGCGGACCACATGACGGTGCCCTGGCTGACGAGGGCGGTGCAGTCCGCGGTACTCGAGCAGGTGACGCCGGCCACGCTCAACGCGCTGGCGGGCGCGACGGCGGGTGACCACGTCACGCCGCCGTCTTGGGTCGTCACGACGACGCCGCTCCCGGGGAGGGACGCGCCGTTGGTGCCGACCGCCATGCAGGCCAGCCGGGTCGGACACGAGATGCCGCTGAGCTGTGGCGTTGTTCCGCCCGTGACGTGCTGTGGCTCCCAGGTGGTGCCGCCGTTCTTGGTGGCGACGATGACCGTCGCCCCGCCCGGCGCCGGGTTGGGTCCCGCCACCCCGACCGCCCAGCAGTGGCGGGCGTCGGCGCACGCGACGGCCCCGAGCTGGCCCGTGCCGGTGGGTGCCGGCTGGCCGACGGCGAGCGCGGTCCCCTTGGGCTCACCGAGGACGCGTGCCGTCGGGGTCGAGCTCGGGTGCCCGGTCAGCGAACAGCCCGACGCGCCGAGCGCCACCGCAGCGAGGAGGAGGATCAGGCCGTCGCCGCGTCGGGCACCCTTGTGTCGAAGCACGGAGGGTGGAACCACGGCAGGACGACAATAGCTGCGGGGGGTGCATTTTCGGGTGCACCGTTGGGTACCCTCGCAGCGGTGGACTGGGTAGACCTGCTGATCATCGGCTTCATGCTCCTGGCGGCAGTCCAGGGGCTCCGGCTCGGGGCCATCGTGCAGCTCTTCACCTTCGGCGGGTTCATCCTCGGGTTCCTTCTCGGGACCCTCGTGTGGCTGCCGCTGCTGCGGACGGGTCAACAAGACGACCTCACCCGCTCGGTCGTCGTCGTGACCCTCGTGATCGGGTCGGCGTGCCTCTTCGGCTACGCCGGGCGGATCCTCGGCATGTGGAGCAACGTCACTGTGCGACGACACCACCTGGGGCAGGTCGACGCCGTCCTCGGGGTCGGCGTGGCCGTCATTGCGGTGCTGCTGTCGGTGTGGCTGGTGGCCGCGGTGATCACCTCGCCCAACAGCCGCTTCACCTCACTCGATGCGGCCGTCAACCGCTCGGACATCTTGCACACCATCGACACGATCCTTCCCCAGGCGCCGTCGATCTTCAACGACCTGCAGACGTTCTTGAACAACCAGGGCTTCCCACAGGTCTTCTCGACCTTGACCCCGCCGTCGACGCCCCCGGTCTCGACGCCGAGCGACGCACAGACGCGTGCGTTGGCCGACCCCGCGATCTTCTCAACGGTCAAAGTGCTGGGCACGGCGTGCAACAACGAGCAGGAGGGCTCGGGCTTCGTCGTCGGCCCCGGACTGGTGGCCACGAACGCGCACGTAGTCGCCGGCGAGGGCAACGGCAGCACCCAGGTGCTCGTGGGCAACAACGTGTACAACGCGACGACCGTCTACTTCGACCCGTCCTTCGACCTCGCCATCTTGCGCACCGACGCCCCGATGGGCCCCGCGCTCAGCATCAGCCCCGACCTGGTGCCGCGGGGCACGCAGGCCGCCATCCTCGGCTATCCCGAGGACGGGCCCCTCGCCATCGACCCCGCCGGCGTGACCGACGAGATCACCGCTCTCGGAAAGGACATCTACAACAACGGATCGGTTACCCGCGGCGTCTACGCGCTCGACGCCGACGTCCTGCCTGGCAACTCGGGCGGTCCGCTCCTCGGCCCGGGTGGCCAGGTCATCGGGGTGGTCTTCAGCCGTTCGACCGTCTATCCCAACGTCGGCTACGCGCTGACGTCGCCGGGAGTCCTCTCGCGGGTGCAACAGGCGCAAGGGCACCGCTCGGCTGTGAGCACTGGGCCCTGTATCTCTGGCTGATGCGGCAAGAATGAGGCAATGAGCCAGCGCATCGAGGACTATGCAGTGATCGGCGACCTGCACACGACGGCCTTGGTGGGCCTGGACGGGTCCATCGACTGGCTGTGCCTGCCGCACTTCGACTCGCCATCGTGCTTCTCCCGGCTCATTGGGCACGAGGACAACGGATTCTGGCGGCTGGCGCCCGCGGGCGGACCAAAGGCCACCCTGGCCACGCGGCGTTGGTATCGGCCCGACGCTCTGGTGCTCGAGACTGAGTACGACACCGCGACTGGCACCGTGCGCATCACCGACTGCATGCCGGTGCGCGACAGCCATCCGCACTTGGTGCGCAGCGTCGAAGGCGTGAGCGGCACCGTCGACATGCACATGGACTTGACCGTGCGCTTCGACTACGGACGTGTCGTCCCGTGGGTGACGACACACGACGGTCTGACCCGATTCACGGCTGGCCCGGACTCGGTGGCCCTGTGGCACCGGGTCGAAGCGGTCGGCAAGGATCTGCGCACGGTCGCCGACTTCACCGTGACAGAGCGCGAACGCTATCCCTTCACCCTCGTGTGGTACCCCTCCCACGAGGACCCGCCGCCGCCGCTCGACAGCTACTACGCCGTGCACCTCACCGAGGCCTTCTGGACCGAGTGGGCCGCAGCAATGTTGTTACGTGGGTCCCTACCGCGACGCGGTCGTGCGCTCGCTGATCACCCTCAAGACGCTGACCTACGAGCCCACGGGCGGCATCATCGCCGCCGCCACCACGTCGCTGCCCGAGGCGCTCGGAGGCAACCGCAACTGGGACTACCGCTTCTGCTGGCTGCGCGACGCCACGCTGACCCTCGAGGCGCTCATGCGCGGGGGCTACTACGGCGAGGCGCTGGGCTGGCGCGACTGGCTGCTGCGCGCCGTCGCCGGCGACGTCAAGGAGCTCCAGATCATGTACGGAGCCGCGGGCGAACGGCGGCTCGAGGAGTGGGAGGCGTCCTGGTTGCCCGGCTACGAGGGCTCGTCCCCGGTCCGCATCGGCAACGCCGCGTCGGAGCAGTACCAGCTCGACGTCTACGGCGAGGTCATGTCGGCGCTCTACTCGTCGGCCCACGCCGAGGGTGTCCAGGGCGAAGCCGCCTGGGGCTTGCAGACCGAGCTCATCCACTTCATCGAGAAGGGGTGGCTCGAGCCCGACGATGGCATCTGGGAGGTACGTGGGCCGCGGCGGCACTTCACCCACTCCAAGGTCATGGCCTGGGTGGCGGTCGACCGCGCCGTTCGCACGCTCGAGGAATGGCCTGACCTCAAAGGGCCGT
The DNA here is from genome assembly GCA_963725895.1 of uncultured Acidimicrobiaceae bacterium. Taxonomy (GTDB): domain Bacteria; phylum Actinomycetota; class Acidimicrobiia; order Acidimicrobiales; family RAAP-2; genus Bog-473. The sequence goes on from CAVSAJ010000003.1 coordinate 93,034, forward strand.
TGAAGAAGTGGCGGTCGCTGCGCGACGACATTTTCACCGAGGTCACAGAGAAGGGATACAACGAAGACGTCGGCGCCTTCACCCAGTACTACGGGTCGGACCAGCTCGACGCCAGCGTGCTCATGATCCCCCTCGTTGGTTTCTTGCCCGCTGACGACCCCCGTGTCGTCAGCACGGTCGAGGCGGTGCAGCGCGAGCTGCTCGACCACGGGTTCGTGCTGCGCTACAAGACGTCCGATGACGGCTCTGTCGACGGGCTGACCGGCCGGGAGGGCGCGTTCTTGGCCTGCTCGTTCTGGCTGGTCGACTGCCTCCACATGATCGGGCGCGAGGAGGAGGCGGTCGAGATATTCGAGCGGCTCCTTGCGCTGCGCAACGACCTCGGGCTGCTCTCCGAGGAATATGACCCGTTGGCCGGGCGCTTGGTGGGTAACTTCCCGCAGGCCTTCTCGCACGTGTCGCTCATCAATTCGGCCTTCCGCCTCAGCGGCAACGACCCGCTGGCGCCGGTCTTGGAGCCCAAGGAGCTCACGGTCGACCGATCGGCCAACATCGCGCCGGTGATCCAGCGGATGAAGCGCATGGGCCGCGTCACGGCTGCCCGTCGGCGGGCCGGCGCCTCGGGCTGACCGACCGCCTCGGGCTGACCGACCGCCTCGGGCTGACCGACCGCCTCGGGCTGACCGACCGCCTCGGGCCGACGACCGCGTAGCCTGCATCCGCGATCCTCAGAACCGAACTACAGGCCCTGACCCCCAATGTCGACGGCTCCGATCCCCACGGGAGAACTCAATGAAGGCACTGACCGTCATCCCTTTGAAAGCCGGGTCCGCGGCGCTCTCGGACATGCCGGAGCCACCCGAATCCGATGGTCCCGTGCTCGTCGAGACGCTGGCAATCGGCGTCTGTGGTACCGACATCGAGATCCTCACCGGCCAGTACGGCTGGTCACCGCCAGGCGAGGAGCGCCTGGTTCTCGGTCACGAATCACTCGGCCGGGTCCTCGAGGCGCCGGCGGGCGGCCCGTTCGCCAAGGGCGACCTCGTGGTCGGCATCGTCCGTCGGCCTGACCCCGTCCCGTGCGCGAACTGCGCGGTGCTCGAATGGGACTTCTGCCGCAACGGCCTCTACACCGAACGCGGCATCAAACAGCATCACGGCTATTGCTCCGAGCGCTACCGGATCACGCCTGACTTCACGGTGAAGGTGGACTCCAGTCTCGGCACCCTGGGCGTCCTGCTGGAGCCGACGAGCGTGGTGGCCAAGGCCTGGGAAGAGGTGGATCGGGTCGGCTCTCGCGCCCGCTGGGACCCGAAGAAGGTCCTCGTGACTGGGGCCGGGCCCATCGGGCTGCTCGCCGCTCTCATCGGCGTGCAGCGAGGCCTGGACGTGCACGTGCTCGACCAGGTCACCGCGGGCCTCAAGCCCGACCTGGTCGCCGCGCTCGGCGCGACGTATCACCCCGGCACGGTGGCCCAGGCGTGTCCCGACGCGGACGTCATCATCGAGTGCACCGGCGTGCCCGCGGTCGTGTTCGACGCCATGTCAAACGTCGGCAACGGTGGCGTCGTCTGCCTCACCGGGGTCTCGTCGGGCGGTCACACGATCGGAGTCGACGAGGGATTACTCAATCGAAACATGGTCCTCGAGAACGTCGCCGTGGTCGGCTCGGTCAACGCCAACCGGCGTCACTACGAGGCGGCGGCTGACGCGCTGGCCAAGGCCGATCATGCATGGTTAGCCCGTCTGATTACGCGGTCGGTCCCGCTCCAAGACTGGCAGCAGGCGCTGGATCGTCAGCCCGACGACGTCAAGGTCGTCATCGAGGTGAACAAGGCGTGAGGGCCGTACCGCGGTGAGCGGGACGCACTCGCACGGCGGCCATACCCACCGCCACACCGATGCCGGCCTCCACCTCCACGACCCCGAGAGTGGCGACGCGATTCCCGCCGTACCACCGCCGCGCCCGATCGCGACGGGCGTCCTCGAGATCGACACCATGCTCGGGGGGTGGGAGCGGGTCACCGCCGGCTATCTCATCGAAGGCCCCGCTCCGGTGCTCGTCGAGACGGGCAGTCAGAGCTCGGTCCCGGTCCTCTTGGCCGCGCTGGACCAGATCGGAGTGGGTCCGGCCGAGCTGGCGGGGGTGGCCGTCACCCACATCCACCTCGACCACGCGGGTGGCGTCGGCAATGTGGCGCGCGCCTTTCCGGCCGCCACGGTGTACGTGCACCAGAAAGGCGCCCGGCACTTGGCTGACCCGACGAAGCTGGTCAACTCGGCTGCGCGTGTCTACGGCCCACTGCTCGACTCCCTCTACGGTCGCATCGATCCGACCCCGGCCGAGCGCCTGCATGTGCTCGATGACGGGGAGGAGATCACCGTCGGACCCGACCGCGTCCTCGTCGCCGTGGACTCCCCCGGCCACGCCAAACACCATGTCGCCCTGCACGACTCGCTGAGCGGCCTGCTCTTTGCAGGCGACGCCGTCGGCGTCAAGCTGCCCGACGGTGGCGTTCTCCGCCCGGCAACGCCGCCGCCCGACTTCGATCTCGACCAGGCGCTGACCTCGTTGGCCAAGTTCGCCGCCCGCCGCCCCTCCGCGATCGCGCTCGCGCACTACGGCCTGCTGGACGGGCCACAAGAACTCCTGGCCGAGGCGGAGGAGACCCTGCGGCAGTGGGCCGAGACGGCAGAGAAGGCCTACCAGGAGGGCGAGGACATCGCCGATGCGCTGGCGGCCCGCTTCGACCCCCAGCTGGGCGACATCGACGCCGCGCACAAGGAGAAGCTCGACATCATGAACGGCGTTCACTCCAACGCGGCAGGGTTCCAGCGCTGGCTCGAGGGGCGCGACGCAGCCGGCAGGACCTAGTTGCAGCCGGGTTCAGACAACACCCACTTCCAGACCCGATTTCAGCTCGGTTCAGACGACGAGCTTGGCCCGCAGCTCTTCCTGGCGCACCTCGAAATCGTCCAGCGAGATACGGCCTTCTGCCAGGTCTTCGTGGAGCGCGGCGAACTGCTCGAGTAGTTGGGTCTGGTCGACCTCGTTCGCCGACGGGGTGCCAGACGCCTGCTCACTCGCCGCCGCCTTGTCTTCGCGGCGTGAGAGGCGGTCGTCCATCTTGGCCTTGGCCCGCTCCTTCTTGGCCTGGTCGCGCTGCAGTTTTCCAAATGTCGAACGTGCGCGTGCCACGGTTCACTCCTTTCCGGCCGCCGGGGGGACGACCAGCTGTGCGGCCAAGGCTCCCGGCCCTGCCCGTAGTTCCTGCCGCATTCGCCTGTGCGGCGGGCCTCTCGGCCCCGAGCGGAGGAGGTGGGATTTGAACCCACGGTACCCATGAGGCACAACGGTTTTCGAGACCGTCCGATTCGGCCGCTCTCGCACTCCTCCGGCAGCGATCCTACTCGTTGTGACCTGGTCCGGAAGCTCGGCTCAGGCTTCTCGCGCTGCTTTGTTGCGCGAAAAGCGAGGTGAGAGCGACGCCGATCGCCGCATGCTCCCGGAGCCCCTCGCGGACGGCATTTCGCTGTCGCGGGCTCAGTCGGGAGGCTCAGTTGCGTCGTCTTGCGCCCGTTTGGCGGCGAAGAACGAGGAGAGAAGGTCCCCGCACTCGGCTGCCCGCACGCCCCCGGCCACCGGGAGCTCGTGGTTGAGACGCGGGTCGGCGCAGAGGTTGTAGAGCGTGCCGCAGGCTCCGGCCCGGGGGTCGGGTGCCCCGAAGACGAGGCGGCCAACCCGGGCTGCCACGAGGGCGCCGGCACACATGGGGCACGGTTCGAGCGTGACGACCATCGTCACCTCCGAGAGGCGCCATCCACCCAGGACGTCCGCGGTCTCACGCAGCGCCAGCATCTCGGCGTGCGCGGTCGGATCGGCGGAGCCTTCACGCTCGTTGTGGCGTGCGGCCACCATCCGGCCGCCGACCAGCGTGACCGCGCCCACCGGCACCTCACCCTCGTTCGCCGCGGCCCGCGCCTCGCTCAGGGCGAGCGCCATGGCATCGTCGTCGGTCAGCGGGCTGGAGGTGTCGGGCGTGGTGATGCCCCAGTATGCGGGTCATACGCCCGTGGCGGAAGTTCGGGTCGTCGACCGCGGGGGCTCGCGGTCGTGTGAATCGGACGGTGACGCCGAATCAGCGCGTCGCCGGGATCAGCGCGTGCTGGAGCGAGTCCATCGTCGACTGCAATTGCGTCGAGCGGGCGAAGAACTCCTCAATGAAAGCGCCGAGCTGAACAGGCGGCAGCCCGTTGATGGTGCCGAGGAACGTGATGTCCTGGTGCACTTGGGCGTCGGCGACGTCCGCCGCGGCGCTGGCCGACGAGGGCACGGCGACCGTCGACGCCAACGCGGCGTAGAGCTCCAGCGAGTCCACGTAGGGGTTGATGATCGTGGCAACCCGAGGAGGAGTCGGGAACATCGAGAGCGTCGAGAGCCCGGCCTGCGCCCCGCTCGATGCTGACTGAACGTCGGTGATGGCCGACTCGAGTCGCGCGGTGTTTGCCGCGGACACGAGGCCAGGTGTCTCCGCCGTTGCGGGTGGCGCCGACGTGTCGGAGCGAATATGCCCGAAGTGCAGCACGACCGCACCGATGACGACGGCGAAGAAGAGGCAGGCCAACAGCACCAGCCGACGGACGTCGGCTCCGGCCGCACCACGTCGGCGCCGGCGGCCATGAGCGGGCACCTGAGCGGCGTCGCCGTGCTCGTACTCGTCGTACTCGTCGTACTCGTCGAGCTCGTCGTACTCGTCGAGCTCGGACAGACCGGCCGGGACAATCATGGGCTCGTCGTGCCCCGGGTCCGCGACGTCGACAGCACCGGAGATCACCTCCGCGGCGCCCATCTCGTCGCTCTCGTCTGACCCGTCGTCCCAGACCGGATGATGCGCAGCAGTGGCGACCGGGAGGGGGTCCGCGTCCGCTGCTCGCTCGTCGATCTCGTCCTCCGCCGCGTTCTCGTCGAGCCAGACGGCGCGTGCAAATTCGGCGTGGACCGAGAGCCGGTCGTCCGACTGGGTCTCGTCAAGGATTTCGTCGGGGACGCCAAAGGCGTCCTCGGCCCTGGCCGCGGTGGTCACGCCGTCCTGGTCCACCGCGCCGACCGCGTTGGCCGCGACGAGTTCCTCGTCCTCCTCATCCTCGAGCCACGCGTCGGGGTCGTCCGTCTCGGCATAGGCCTGGACGGACAGCTCGTCGTCGTCCTCATCCTGTCCGGCCACCGCCCATTCCCCTCGGGCAACGTCGGAGTGCTCACCGGCGAGCCATCCCTCGGGCTCTTCGGCATCGCCCTGGTCGTATCTCGGCGTGGCGTCGTCTTCGCTGTCGTCGCCGAAGAGGGCCTCTTCCATGCGGGCGAAGGCGGCATCGATGCTCATCCGATCCTCGGTGGTCATCTGCGACGGGCCGTCGCGACCTCCGTCCATCGCGGGCTCGCTCAAGAACGCCGGCCCACCAACAGGCATGGGCTCCGCACCATCCGGCTCGGCATCGCCGGCGGGAGCCGCATCATGTGCGACCTCACTGCGGGCCTCGTGATCAGTCCAGACGTTGGTCACGGCCTGGCCCTCGTCGTCCACGAATCCGCTGTCCTCGTCGTCGACGAACTCGTGATCGGTGATGCCCGCTGCAATCGCGTCGGCGACATCTCCCGCGACAAAGGGGGCACCGACGTCGTGGGTGGTCATCTCGTCGGTCGCGGCCGCGTCGACGAACGCGTCGTCGTCGTCTACCGGCTCATCCTCGATCCCCATCACGCGCCGCTCCATGCGCTCGAGCGCGGCGGTGATGCGCGCGGCGTCGGCGGCCGCGGCCTCGTCTTCGACACCGTCCTCGGGGTCGCTGGCCTCGAACGCGTCCCAGCGCAGCTCGAGGTCCTCCCTGGCCAGCGCGAGGTCCTCCTCCTCGTCCTCGACGTCGAGGGTTGATGCGCCGTCTCGCGCTTCGACGTCCGCCGGGTCGGCGTCCGGGTCGTCGCCGTCTGGGACGAATTCGTCCCACGCCAGCTCGGAGTCGTCGGCGACTTCTGTCGTCATGGCAGCCCCCTCAGCACCGAGCAATCGGTCCACGTCCGAATATCGGCCTGCACCGGGGGTGCATTGAGTGTTCTCCTGGGCGGAGGAGGTGGGATTTGAACCCACGGTTGGTTGCCCAACACACGATTTCCAGTCGTGCCGATTCGGCCGCTCTCGCACTCCTCCCGAATTGCAGCCTGGTCAGGCTAACGGCCCTGGCTGGCCCGGTTCTCCGATGCTCGGGCCACCGCGAAGACCGGGCTCGGGCCTGGGACAGGACGACTGCGAAGCGGCAATCCGGCCCAAAAGCTTCACAACCAGGGCCGTCAACGTGTCGTCCCAGTTGCGGCAAGTTACCTGTGTGTAACCTTAGGATTACCTTTCAGTCACCCTTTGTTCACCTTTGTGTAGGGTGAAGGCGGCGAAAGGGGATTGGCATGGGCGAACCCACACACATCTCGCAGGAGGCTCCTCGTTCGGCGGCTGGAGCGCCAGGGAAAGGCGGTCCGTTCGCCGACTACGGCTTCCGCCACGTGCTGGTTGTCACCCAGTCCGCAGGCTCTGGGGTCGACGCCGACGCCGACGCCGACGTTGGCGCGAAGGCCGGGCGTGCCGCGGCCGTCGTCGCCCGTGAGTGGGCGGACGCGTTCGGGAGCGACGTGGCCACACTCGAGCTTTCCGAAACGCGGGGCCTCCGCCACTGGACGCTCGGTGCCCGCAGCCACAGGCTGGCCGAGGAGATTGCCGTCGCGGCGGAGGAGCGCGACGCCGATGTCATCGTTCTCGGGATCGACCGCCGCCGCATGGCCAAACGTCACGTCGCCCCGAGCCTGCGCGCCCAACTCACCAGGGAGACCGCGCTGCCCGTCCTGGTCGCGCCCACCTCCGTTGATGTGAGCGCACGCGGCGCGACGGGAGTCACGCACGGGACCCTGCTTGCGACGAAGGGACGCGAGGATGCAGCGCCATACGCCCATGTTTGAGAATGTCGTCGTCGGCGCCAGTGACTCGGAGGGGTCCGCTCGGGCCTTCCGGCGCGCCCTCGAGGTCGTCCGCACCTCCGGCGGGGCCCTCCACATCGTCTCGGCGCTGCGGCCCAACGAGGAGTCGGCGCCCTACCTGCCCGCCGAGTTCCGCTACACCGACGCCGGCGCGGGTTCGACCGACTGGTTGCTCGCTCAGCTGCGGACCGAGGCGGCCAAGGACGGTGTCGAGGTGGTGACGCACCCAGTGCTGGCGGACCCGGCTGAGGCGATTTCCCGGGTTGCCGCGCAGACTGATGCCGACCTCGTCGTGGTCGGGTCGGGGTCTTCGCACGGCCGCCGCAGGCTGGGGCACGTGCCCAAGGCGGTGATGGACACGGTCCCCTGCGCCGTTCTCGTCGTCTAATCTGAGTTTTCCGCAGCCCGGTGCTGGGTGCGGTGGCCGGGTCCTGCGCAACGGCCGCTCGTGAATCGAGTCAGGGTCGGAAGGCAGCAGCTCTCAGCGGGTCTGGTCGGGTGCCGTAGTCAACCTGGCTGCCGCACCGAGCACCGGGCGCGCTGGTTGTCCAGGGCCAGGCGCGGACGGCGCCATCGGCAGGGTCGTGCTGACGGCGCGCATGGGTAGGCTCGACCGGCATGGCCGACGCCCCCTTCGTGTCCCTGTACCGCCGCTTCCGGCCGGGGCGATTCGACGAGATCAGGGGGCAGGACCACGTCGTCCGCGCGCTGCGCAGCGCCGTGCGCGACGAGCGGGTCTCGCACGCCTACCTCTTCAGCGGTCCCCGAGGCACCGGCAAGACGTCGTCGGCGCGGATCTTGGCCAAGGCGCTCAACTGCGAGGCGCCGATCGACGGTGAGCCCTGCGGCGTGTGCACATCGTGTGTCGAGATCTCTCAGGGCAGCTCGCTGAACGTCCACGAGCTCGATGCGGCGTCGAACAACGGGGTCGACGCCATGCGCGACCTCGTCGCCCACGCCGGCTTGGGGACGCCGGGCCGCTGGAAGGTCTACATCGTGGACGAGGTCCACATGCTCTCGCCGGCCGCCGCCAACGCGCTGCTCAAGACGCTCGAGGAACCCCCCGGTCACGTCGTCTTCGTGCTGGCCACCACCGACCCCCAAAAGGTGCCGCCCACCATCCGTAGCCGCACCCAGCACCTCGAGTTCCGCCTTCTCGGCGCGGAGACGCTGCACGGCCTGCTCGAGTCGGTCAACGCCGAAGCGGGCCTCCACCTGGACGAAGAGGCGCTGGAAGCGGCGGTGCGCCGCGGCCGAGGCTCGGCCCGAGACGCCCTGTCCGCGCTGGACCAGGTGGTGGCGTCGGGTTCGGCGGACGCAGCCCGTCCTGAGCTGGCCCAGGTCCTCGATGCGCTGGCCGAGGGCGACGTGAGCCAGGTCCTCGTTGCGCTGAGCGCGCTGCTCGCCGGAGGCTGGGGTCCCCAACAGCTGGCGACCGAGCTCATCGACGACCTGCGCCAGGTCTTCCTCGCCGCGCTCGCCCCCGAGCTGTGCGCGGTGACGGGTGCGTCGCTCGAGCGCTTCCGCACCCTCGCCGAGGCAATGGGCCTCGCCCGCGTCGTGCGCAGCATGGAGATCCTCGGTCACGCGCTCGTCGACATGCGCGAAGCGCCCGACGCGCAGGTCGTGCTCGAGATCGCAGCGGTACAGGCGGTGCGCCCCGATCTTGACTCCGACGTGAACGCGCTCGCCGAGCGGGTGAGCGTGCTGGAGCGCTCGTTTTCGGGGGCGGCCGCGTTCCCCCGGCCCGGTGCGGCGCCGGGTGCGTCGGGCTCGGTGCCGCCGCCGACCGCATCGAGCGGCACAGCCCCGTCAGAACCGATGCCACCCGACCCCGCACCGACGGAATCGTCCCCGTCGGGCGGTACCGGACCGGTCGCGACCAAGCCTTCGCTCGGCGCCATCAAGCGCAGCAAGCAGGCCGCGGCCGAGGTCGCCGCCCCGGACCCGCCCCAGCCCGACGCGGCGGACGACGCCGGTCCTGCGAGCGACGACACCGCGACGCCAGCACCGTCGTCTCGAGAGACGATCGTGGACCGCGACACCCTGACCGAGGCGTGGGGCGACGGCATCCTCCAATCCCTGCCGGCGCGGGCCAAGGCTCGCTTCGCCAGCGGCCGCTTCGTGGGCGTCGACGAGGGGGGTGCCCATTTCGCGCTCCCGAACGCGGCGCACCGCGACCAGTGTGCAGAGCAGCTGCCGCTGGTCGAAGAGGCGTTGGCCCAGCACTTCGGTACGGCGATCACACTCGTCCTCGACATCGACGAGAGCACGGCTCCTCCCGGGCGCGCTCCGCAACCGGTCGGCGCCACCGCGGCTCCGTCGGGACGGGTCGGTCGTCGCGGCGGCGCAGTGCAGGCGCCACCACCGACGGTCGCGCCGGCGCCCGACGAGCCCGACGACCTCGACGCGGTGGACCGCGCGGAGTTCGACGCCGCCGCGGCGGGCGACAGTGACCAGGCGTCTGAAGCCGAGGCGCGTCTCCTCCAAGCCTTCCCTGGCGCGAGCGAAGTCCTCGGCTAGATGTACACCGGTCCTCTCCGCTCCCTCATCGACGAGCTCGGCCGGCTCCCCGGCATCGGGCCCAAGTCGGCGCAACGCATCGCCTTCCACGTCTTGAAGGTGCCGAGCGAGGACGCCCGACGCCTGGCCGACGCGATCGTTGCAGTCAAGGAGCGCACGACGCTCTGCGAGATCTGCTTCAACGTCGCTGAGGGGGCGCGCTGTGCGCGGTCTGCAGCGACGACCGGCGCGATCCCGACGTGGTCTGCGTGGTCGAGGATCCCCGCGACATCGTCGCCGTCGAACGCGCCGGTTTCAAAGGCCGCTACCACGTGCTTGGCGGGGCGCTGAGCCCGCTCGACGGCATCGGCCGCGACCAGCTGCGCCTCCAGGAACTGCTCGACCGGGTCGAGCAGGGCGCGATCCGCGAGGCGATCGTCTGCACCAACCCGACGATCGAAGGCGAGGCCACCGCGATGCAGGTGGCCAAGGAGCTCCGGCCCTTCGGCGTCACGGTCTCGCGCCTGGCCAGTGGACTGCCCGTCGGCGGCGACCTCGAATACGCCGACGAGCTGACGCTCGGGCGCGCCATCGAGGGTCGCCGGCCCCTGGAGGTGTGAGCCGCTCCGTCGTCGAAGTCCGTCACGCGGTCCCGTAGAATTGGCCGATGCGGATCGCCATCGTCGGAGCGACGGGTCAGGTAGGCGTGGTCCTGCGGTCCATCCTGGCGGAGCGCCGCTTTCCCGTGGACTCCATGCGGTATCTCGCCTCGGCGCGCTCGGCCGGCAGGACCCTGCCCTGGGCCGACACCGAGGTCGTCGTCGAGGACGCCGAGACGGCAGACCTCTCAGGCATCGACTTTGCGCTGTGCTCGGCCCCTGCCTCGGTCTCACGCGAGCTCGCACCTCGTCTGGCCGCGGCCGGCGCGACGGTCATCGACAACTCCTCGGCCTGGCGTATGGATCCCGACGTCCCCCTCGTCGTCCCCGAGGCCAATGCAGAGGCGCTGCGCACCATCCCCAAGGGGATCGTGGCCAACCCGAACTGCACCACCATGGTGGTGATCCCGGTCCTCAAGCCCTTACACGACGAGGCCGGCCTCAGCCGGGTGGTCGTCTCGACCTACCAGGCCGTGTCCGGCACCGGCGTCGACGCCGTCCGCGAGTTGGCGGAGCAGCTGGCCAAGACGGCAGACCGGGCCGCCGAGCTGACCCTGGACGGCGCCGCCGTCGACTTCCCGCCCCGCGAGGTCTACCCCGCACCGATCGCGCACAACGTGATCCCGCTGCAGTTCACGATCGTCGACGACGGCTCACTCGAGACCGACGAGGAGCGGAAGTACACCAATGAGGCGCGCAAGATCCTCGGCCTTCCCCACCTCCCGCTGACCGCGACGTGTGTCCGCGTCCCTGTCTTCACCGGCCACTGCTCCTCGCTCATGTGCGAGTTCGAACGTCCACTCTCCCCCGAGCGTGCCATCGAACTCCTTCGCACGGCGCCAGGCGTCGAACTGGCCGAGATCCCCACCCCGCTCATGGCGGCCGGTCGCGATGCGTCCTATGTCGGCCGTATCCGCCGGGCCCAGGGTGCGCCCAACGCGCTGGCCCTCTTCGTCGCGGGCGACAACCTGCGCAAGGGTGCCGCACTCAACGTCGTGCAGATCGCCGAGGAGCTGGTCGCACTCCGCAGCTGAGCGCTGCCGAACCCGTGCGGGCGGGTGCAGTGCCGGGCGCTGTGCCCGCAGACGACGTGAACCTCTGGCCCTGGACTCAGTCTGGGCCGGCCGAGACCGGTTCGGGTCCGCCTACGACCAGTGTCGCCATGCGGCGCGCCAGGTTCACGGCATGGTCGCCGAAACGCTCGTAGAACCGCGCCACCATCGCCAGCTCAATGGCCACGGGCAGTGGCATCGTGCCGGCCACCAGCTCGGCGGTGAGGGTGACGTGCAGGTCGTCCAGTTCGTCGTCGAGATCGTCGATGGATGTCGCCGCGTTGGCTGCCCTCTCCGCGAAGGCATCAGCCGTCTCGCGCCAGATGGTCGTGGCCACCTCGCCCATGCGCTCGACGAGGCCGCGGCTGCGCGCCGACATCTCGGCACCGAGCCCCCGGGCAGCCCGGCGAGCGATGTGCTCGGCCAGGTCGCCGTTGCGCTCGAGATCCGGGAGCATGCGCAGGATTGCGACGTACTCGCGTCGTTCGTCTGCCGTCGTCTCGCCGTCCACGAGTTGGCGCTGCACCGTCGTCGAGATCTCGCCGATGAGACGGTCGACCAGCTCGTCGCGCTTGACCAGCTCCTTGGCCACCTCGCGGTCGCCCGCGAGGAGCGCGTGCGTCGCACCGGCGATGCCCTCGCCCACGAGGGCGAAGACCTGGGCGAAGACGCGGTCGATCTCGTGGGGCTCCTGCATCGTGCGAGGCCAGAGCGGTTGGTCGATGGCGAGGGGCTGGACCTGCTCTTGGAGGTCGTCGTCCTCGACGTGTGCCTCCGACTTGCTCTTCGTGGTGCCACCGAGCTTGAACGGCATCCCGGCCACGCTATCGGCTTCGTTGCCGGCTGACGACCCCCTCTTCGGGCCGCTCTCGGCGCCCCGCAACGAGAGTCAGCGGCAGGCCGCGCACCATCCCCGACCCTGTCACACCCCACCGTTACCTTGGCCAGATGGTGGTCGGATTGGTCATCGGGCTTGCCGCAGGGCTGGCATTCGGTGTCGCGGGCTACGTGTGGCGCACAACGCGCGATGCGGCAGCGCTCCAGGTTGCCGAGAGCCGGCTCGCCGACGCGCGAAGCGCCATGGCCGAGCAGGCAACGCGGCTCCAGGCCGCAACCCATGCAGCGGCGGCAGCGGACACCGCCCGCGCCGTCGCGGTGTCCCAGCGCGATCAGCTCATGGCCTTCGAGCGCGACGCGGGGTTGCGCACCGAGCAGGATCGGTCCCGGCTTCTGGGCGCGTTCGCCGAGCTCTCGGCAGAGGCGCTCGCCAAGAACAACGAGCACTTCTTGACCCTGGCAGACACCCGGCTCAGCGAGGCGCGCACGGCGGCGCAGGGCGACTTGACCCGGCGCCACGAGGCGATCGAGGAGCTGCTCCATCCCCTCTCCGAGACGCTTGCGCGCTACGAACGCGGTGTGCAGGCCATGGAAGTCGAGCGCAAAGGTGCGTACGCCAGCCTGCAGGAGCGGGTCGCGGCTCTGCACGCCGGCCACGAGCAACTGCAGAAGGAGACCCGGAACCTGGTGACCGCGCTCCGGTCGCCTCAGACGCGCGGCCGCTGGGGCGAGATGACGCTGCGCAACACCGTCCAAGCGGCCGGAATGATCGAGCACTGCGATTTCGAGGAGCAGCGGTCGACGCCGACCGAGGATGGCACGATCCGGCCGGACATGGTCGTACGTCTGCCGGGCGGGGGGAAGGTCGTCATCGACGCCAAGGTGCCTCTCGATGCGTTCTTGCAGTTCAGCGAGGCCGAGGACGAGACGGTTCGCAAGGGGCTGCTCGACAAACACGCCCGTCAGCTGCGGACCCACGTCGACCAGTTGGCGAAGAAGGAGTACTGGAAGCACGTCGAGCGCTCGCCCGAGTTTGTGATCGCGTTCATTCCCGGTGAGTCGCTGCTCGCCGCTGCCTGCGAGGCGGACCCTGGACTCCAGGACCATGCGCTTTCCAAGCGCATCGTGCTGGCGACGCCCAACACGCTCGTGGCCGCACTCCGGACCATTGCGTTGTCCTGGCAACAGGAGCGGCTCGCCGACAACGCACGGCAGGTCCAGCAACTCGGCGCGGAGCTTTACGACCGGCTGCGCACCATGACCGGCCACATGCAGTCGCTCCAGCGAAGCCTCGGCGCGAGCGTCGACGCCTACAACAAGGCGGTCGGCTCGCTCGAGACGCGGGTCCTCGTGTCGGCGCGGAAGTTCCCGAGTCTCGGTGTGGTCGGGAGCGAGTCGCCGGAGATCGCAGAGCTGTCGCCCATCGAGACCGCGCCGCGTCATCTGCAGGCGGTCGAGCTGCTCGACGAAGGCGAGGACACCTCGTCCACCATCGTGGCGCTGCCCGACGGCGGTGCCAGCAGCGGCACCTCTGCCTGAACCTCCACGCAGGCGCGACAACAGCGGCGACATACTCTGCCGGAGTGCTGCACGCCCACCGATCCGATCGCGCCGACACATTGGTCGCGAACCTGGCGGAGCTGGTGGCGGAGCCCCTCGAGGACCCGATGGTGCCCGAGGTCGTCTCGGTCCCGACCCGAGGGATCGAACGCTGGCTCACCCAGCGACTCTCCGCGCACCTCGGTGCCCGGCCCGACGCGCACGACGGGGTGTGCGCGAACGTCGCCTTTCCGTTCCCCGGCAGCCTGATCTCCGGTGCACTCGCGCTGGCCTCGGGAACCGACCCCAAGGCGGACCCCTGGTTGCCCGAACACGCGGTCTGGCCGCTCATGGAGGTGGTGGCCGAGCACTTCGACGAGCCATGGCTGTCCCCGCTGGCCCAGCACATCCGCAACTCGGAGACGGTCCAGGGCTCGAAGCGCTTCTCGAGCATCCGGCACGTGGCCGACCTCTTCGACCGCTACGCCGTGCACCGCCCGGACATGCTCCAACGCTGGGCCGCCGGACCCTCCGATGAGGAGGAGGCCGATTGGCAGGTCCGGCTCTGGCTCTTGTTGCGCGATCGCATCGCGCAGCCGAGCCCCGCGGAGCGGCTGGTCGAATCGTGTGAGCGCTTGCGGGACCAACCCGAGCTGCTCGACCTGCCCCCGCGCCTCTCCCTCTTCGGGCTCACGCGCCTCGCCGCCAGCTACCTCAACGTCCTCGAGGCGGTGGCCTCGGGACGAGCAGTGCACCTCTTTTTGCTGCATCCTTCGCCGGAGCTGTGGGACCGTCTCGTTCCCACGGTCGGCCCGACCTCGCGATTCTTCACGCGGGCTGCCGACCCGACGGCTGGCGCCGCGCGTCACCCATTGCTGTCGTCCTGGGGTCGCGACGCCCGAGAAATGCAGCTGGTCCTCGGTGCGGCTCTGCCCCACGAATCGGACCGCCCGGCGACAGTGCTGCCAGAGGCGACGACCCTGTTGGGACGTATCCAAGACGACGTCCGCCTCGACCGCGCGCCAATCGGGGCCGGGCATGGCGGAGACGACGAGCGCCGGCCGGCGCTCGACGACGACGACGACAGCGTCCGCGTGCACGCCTGCCACGGCCGCGGGCGGCAGGTCGAGGTGCTGCGCGACGCCATCTTGCACCTGCTCGATGCGGATCCCTCTCTCGAGCCCCGCGACATCATCGTGATGTGTCCCGACATCGAGAACTTCGCGCCGCTGATCCAGGCGACGTTCGGGAGCCGCGACCTCACCGCCGGGCCACCTGATCCCTCGCGTGCCCTCGAGATCCGCCTCGCCGACCGGTCGCTCCGGCAGACCAATCCGGTCATGGGCGTCCTGGCGGAGGTCCTCGATCTCACCACAGCCAGGATCACCGCCAGCGAAGTGCTCGATCTGGCGGGTCGTGAACCGGTTCGCCGGCGGTTCGGTTTCAGCGACGACGATCTCTTCCGGCTCGAAGAGTGGGTCACCGGCGCGTTCGTCCGCTGGGGGTTCGACGCGGCGCATCGCGTCTCGTTCCGGCTGGGAGACATCGACGCCAACACCTGGCAGGCCGGACTCGACCGGATCCTGCTCGGCGTGGCCATGGCCGAAGAGGGCCAGCGGCTCTTCGGCGGCACGCTGCCGCTCGACGACGTCGACGGCGGCGACATCGACCTCGCCGGGCGCATGGCTGAGTTCTTGGACCGCCTGCGCAACGCGCTCGACGACCTGGCGGACACGCGCACCGTCGACAACTGGGCGGAGACCCTGGCTCGTATCTCTGACTCTTTGGCGGCGACGACGGCTCGCGACGCCTGGCAGCGCTCTCAGCTGGCTGCCCTGCTCGAGGAACTGGTCGCCGAGGCGAGCACCAGTGGAACAGTCAGCCCCGTCGAGCTCAGCTGCGACGACGTGCGGTCGATCCTGGCGGACCGCCTCCGGGGGCGTCCCACGCGAGCCAACTTCTGCACCGGCCACCTCACCGTCTGCACACTCGTGCCGATGCGGTCCATTCCGCACCGGGTGGTGTGCCTGCTCGGTTTGGACGACGGCAGCTTCCCGCGCCACATGGAGCGCGATGGTGACGACCTGACCGCGCGCGCGCCGCGAGTCGGTGACCGAGACGTGCGCAGCGAGGATCGCCAGCTGCTCTTGGACGCCCTCCTCGCCGCGCGCGACCACCTCGTCATCACCTATTCGGGCCGCGACGAGCGCTCCAACTTGCCCCGTCCGCCCGCCGTGCCCGTCGGCGAACTGCTCGACGTCGTCGACCAGACGGTGCGCACCGTCGACGGGCGCGCCCGCGACGCCATCGTCGTGCATCACCCCCTCCAACCCTTCGATCGTCGCAACTTCGTCCGCGGCGGGCTGGTCGCCGGTGCACCGTGGAGCTTCGACGTCCTCCATCTCGCCGGCGCCCAGGCGGCGTTGTCGGCCCGGCAGGCCGCGCCTGGCTTTCTCGGCCATCCCCTCGAGCCCTACGGCGACGGTCCAATCGGTCTCGAGCTGTTCGAGCGGTTTCTGCGCCACCCCGTCCGGGCCTTCCTGCGTGAGCGGCTGGGTATCTCGATGCGCGACAGGACCCGGGACTTCGATGACGCGATCCCCGTGGAGCTCAACGCGCTGGAAACCTGGCAGATCGCCGACCGTGTGCTGCAGGCGCAACTCGCCGGCGCTGACCAGGCGTCGTGCCTCGAAGCTGAGCTGGCTCGAGGTGCGCTTCCGCCAGGGAGGCTGGCCGACGACGTGCTCGGCTCCCTCACCGATGTGCTCGACGAGTTGGTACAGGCCGCGCAGAGCCCGGACGCTTCCACCTCGCTCGAACTCGATGTCGACCTACCGGGGATGATCGGACTGGTCGGCACCGTGCACGGCCTGCGCGGGGACGTCGTGCAGACCGTCTCGTACTCGAGGCTCGGGCCGGCGGCCCGCCTGATCGCGTGGCTCCGCGTCCTCGCCCTGACCGCGGCGTTCCCGGCAAGCCCCTTCGAGGCCTGCACTATCGGACGGGGACGCAGCGGCGGATCCGCCATCTCCGTGGCACGTATCGGCCCTCTCGGTCCCGACGAGGGAAGCCGGCGGGCGACGGCCGAGCGCCACCTCGGTGCTCTGGTGGGTCTGTTCGAGCGTGGGATGCGCGCGCCTTTGCCGCTGTACTGCAAGACGTCGGCTGCCTGGGTCGCTGCGGGCAGGGATCCGCTCGCCGCGGCGGGGCGATCCTGGACGTCGGCGTACCGCAGGGACAACGAGGACAAGGAGCCCGAGCACGTGTTGGTCCTCGGGTCCGTGCTGCCCTTCGATGCGATGGTGGAGCGCTCAGGTCAGCCTGACGCCGAGGAGCGGACGTGGGCGCCGTCCGCGGACTCCCGGTTCGGGGCCTATGCCCACCGCCTCTGGGACGGCCTGCTGGCCCACGAGCAGGTGACGGATCGGTGACGGGCGCCGGGGCAGCGGGACCCCAATCCTTCGACGTCGGCGGGAACCTTCCCGCCGGGATGACGCTTTTGCAGGCGAGCGCGGGGACCGGGAAGACCTTTACGATCGCGGCGCTCACCACGCGCTATATCGCCGAGGGCGTCGTCCCGATCGAGCGACTGCTGGTCATCACCTTCACCCGCATGGCGACCGGTGAGCTGCGCGAGCGGGTGCGGGACCGTTTGGTCAGCGCCTTCGCGGGTCTGGTGGACGTGCTCGATGGCGCGAACCGGCACGAGGATGACCGGATCGTGCAGCTCCTGGCGGACGCGCCGGACGAAGAGGTGCGGGCGCGGGTCGACC
The DNA here is from genome assembly GCA_963725895.1 of uncultured Acidimicrobiaceae bacterium. Lineage (GTDB taxonomy): Bacteria > Actinomycetota > Acidimicrobiia > Acidimicrobiales > RAAP-2 > Bog-473. The sequence goes on from CAVSAJ010000003.1 coordinate 110,414, forward strand.
GATTGGGCAAGGCCATCGCCAATTTCGATGCCGCCACGATCGAGACGACGCACGGGTTCTGCCTGCAGGTCCTCTACGGGCTGGGCACCGCCGGAGACGTCGATCGCGAGGTCACCCTCGTCGAGGACGTGAGCGACCTCATGGAAGAGGTGGTCGACGACCTGTACCTGCGCAAGTTCGCCACCACGCCCAACCCGCTCAGGTTCACCCGCGCGGACGCGATCGAGATCGCCCGGTATGCGATCAATCATCCCGACGCGGATCTCGTCCCGCCGCTCTCACGGCGACAGGACACCGCCTCCATTCGGCGACGGTTTGCCGAGGCCGTGCGCAAGGAAATGGACGCTCGCAAACGGACGCGCAAGATCCTCACCTACGACGACGTGCTGGAGCACCTTCGCAAGACTCTGGTCGATCCCGAGCGCGGGCCCACCGCGTGCGCGCGGTTACGGGAACGCTTCGACGTCGTGCTCGTCGACGAGTTCCAAGACACCGACCCGGTGCAGTGGGAGATCATGGAGCGCGCCTTTGGCCAGGGAAGCTCGACCCTCGTGCTCATCGGAGACCCCAAACAGGCGATCTACGCCTTCCGTGGTGCTGACGTCCACGCCTACCTGCGGGCCCATCAGGCGGTGCAGTCGGAATGGACCCTCGACGAAAACTGGCGCAGCGACCAGGCGCTGCTCGAGGCCTACGACGCACTCTTCGGCGACGCGCATTTCGGGTACGCGGACATCGTCTATCGCCCCATCACCGCTGCCGGTGTGAACGCGGCGCCGCGACTCGTCGGCGCGCCCGAGCCCGCTCCGTTGCGACTGCGAGTCCTGCACGCTGCAGACGGCCTGGTACCCCTCACCCCCAAGGAGGGGCTACCGAGCAAGCCCGACGCGCGGGCGACCATTGCCGCGGACCTGGCCACCGATGTCGTCGGACTCTTGTCCGCAGAACCCTCGCTCATCGTCCGGCGGCGCGATGGGACCGACGCCGACCGGGTGGCCGTACACCCCGGGCACATCGCCGTGCTGGTCCGTTTCAATTCGCAGGCGAACCTCGTCCGCGATGCGCTGCGCGAGGCCGGTGTCCCCGCCGTCATCGGCGGCGCGGGCTCTGTGTTCGCGACCGAACCGGCTCAGGAGTGGCTCCGCCTGCTCGAATCCCTCGAGCGTCCTACCGCGCGCGACAGGGCGTCGCTGGCCGCGCTCACTTGCTTCGTCGGCTGGACGGCCGAAGACGTTGCGACGGCGTCGGAAGAGTCGTGGGAAGACTTGCATTGGTCCTTGCACCGGTGGGCCGCACTGTTGCGCGACCAGGGGATCGCCTCACTGTTCGAGACGGTCAGCAGCTCTCAGGGCGTGCCCCAGCGCGTGCTCACCCGCGCCTCGGGCGAGCGCTTCATGACGGATCTCCGGCACATCGCCCAGCTCCTCCACGAGGCGGGCGTGTCGGAGGGCTTAGGCCCGACCGCACTGGCCACCTGGTTGGGGCGGCGCATGCACGAGCTCGAGCGCGACGCCGACAACCAGGAGCGGGCGCGGCGGCTCGAGTCCGACGCCGACGCCGTCCAGGTGATCACGATCCACCGCAGCAAGGGGCTCGAGTTCCCCGTCGTCTATTGCCCTTTCGCCTGGGACGGGTACGCCAAGTGGTCCGACGTCCCCATGTTCCACGACCCCGCAAAGTCCAACCGGCGCACCATCGATGTGGGCCACGACGGGAACGACTTCGTGCGACACCAGAAGATGGAGGTCGAGGAGGAGCGGGGTGAGGACTTGCGCCTGCTCTACGTCGCGCTCACCCGGGCGCGCCACCAGGCGGTGCTGTGGTGGGCCGGTGCGCACGACAGCCAGCACTCGCCGTTGGCCCGACTGCTCTTCGATCGGGATCGTTCGGGGGTCGTCCCGCCCTATGGTGCAGCACGGCGCACCGATGCAGCCGTCGTGGAGGCGGCGCTGGCGCTCGGGCCGCGGGTGGCGGTGGAGCGGGTCGCCGCGGCCCCGCCGCGGCGCTGGAACCCCAAAACCAAGACAGTCCCCGCGCTCGAGGCAGCGAGGTTCACCCGGCTGCTCGACACGGAGTGGCACCGGGCTTCTTACTCGAGCATCACACGGGCCGTTCACGAGCATCCCGCCATCGGGAGCGAGCCCGAGCCCGGGCTCGCGCTCACCGCGGACGAGGAGGATGGGCTGCAGGCGCTGCGCCGTCCCGGTGGTCGGAGCGCGGTGGATGTGGCCGACCGGGCGCGATCGGTCGCCCTCGGGCTCGGCGCCATGCCCGGTGGCGCGCTGGTCGGGACCGTCGTGCACAGCGTCTTCGAACGCACGGCGTTCGACGCGCCGGACCTGGCCGCATCGGTCCGCGACGCGCTCGAAGCAGAAATGACGTGGCGCAACGTGGACCTGGGCAGCACCGACGCCGTCGTTGGCGGTATCTGCGCAGCCATCGAGTCGCCCCTCGGTCCACTGGCTGACGACCGCCCCTTGCGCGGCATCGGACGGGCGGACCGACTCGACGAGCTCGCGTTCGAGATCCCCTTGGCCGGGGGAGAAGAGCCGACGGCGACGGTGCGAGTGGCGGACCTGGCCGATTTTCTCGAAGGGCACCTCGAGTCCGAGGACCCAGTGGCGCGCTACGCGCGTCGGTTGCGAGAGCCGTCGCTCGCTGGTGTGCTGCGCGGCTACCTCACGGGCAGCTTGGACCTCGTCGTCCGCCTGGGCGACCGATTCATCTTGGCGGACTACAAGACGAACCGACTCGGCGCGGGCGACGAGGCACTCACGGCCTGGCACTACCGACCCGAGGCCCTCCAGGCCGAGATGGAATCGGCGCACTATCCACTGCAGGCGATTCTCTACGAGGTGGCCCTGCACCGATACCTGCGCTGGCGCCTACGCGGCTACGACCCCGACCGCCACCTTGGCGGCGTCCTCTATCTCTTCGTCCGCGGGATGAGCGCGCTGCAGCCGGCCGTTGCGGACGGACAGCCCTGCGGTGTGTGGTCCTGGCGTCCGCCGCCGGCACTGGTCGAGGCGCTGAGCGACTACTTCGACGCCGGGGCAACGTGACCGCGCTCGACCGTCGCGTCGCGTTCGATGCCACGCTCGTGCTCGGCGCGGCAGGCCCCCTGCTCGAGTTCAACCGCGCCGGAATCCTGTCTCCCTCCGACGTCCACGTGGCCCTTGGGCTCGCCCGGCTGGGAGCCAGCGAGGACGACGCGGTCCGTCTCGGTGCTGCCTTCGCCGCCCGTGCCCCACGGCTCGGCCACGTCTGCGCCGACCTCTCGTCGGTGCGCGAGACGGCGAGCAGTGACATCGACACGCCCGCCGATGTCACGGCCCTCCCCTGGCCCGACCCGGCCCAGTGGATCGATCGCCTCTCTGCGTGCGCGCTGGTGGGTGAAGGCCGTCCGCTGCATCTCGCAGGGACGAATCTCTACCTCGACCGCCTCTGGAGGGACGAACGGCAGGTGGCGCACGACCTCGCGGCGCGAGCGGAGGAGCCGGCCGGCGAGCTCGAAGAGGCCCGCCTCGCTGCAGGCTTGGCGCGTCTCTTCGGCACGAGCGACGACGACCCCGATCTCCAGCGGCTGGCCGCCGCGGCCGCGGTCGAGCGCCGGGTGTCCGTCGTGGCCGGCGGGCCCGGGACCGGCAAGACCCGCACAGTGGCGCGGGTGCTCGCGTTGCTCGACGAGCTCGCTGAGGCAGAAGGCGCTCGTCCACCACGCATCGCGCTGGCGGCGCCGACCGGCAAGGCGGCGGCGCGCCTCGAAGAGGCGGTCCGAGCGGGGGCCGACGACATGCCCGTCGACGATGCCGTCCGGGGACGGCTGCACGCACTCCGTGCCAGCACGATCCACCGTCTCCTCGGGTTCAATCCGGGGAATCGCAGCCGGTTCCGTCACGACCGCGCCAACCGGCTCCCCTTCGACGTCGTCGTGGTGGACGAGACCTCCATGGTGTCGCTTTCGCTCATGGCGCGTCTGGTCGAGGCGGTCCGCCCGGATGCTCGCCTGATCCTCGTGGGCGACCCCGAGCAGCTGGCCTCGGTGGAGGCCGGTGCCGTGTTGGGCGACATCGTGGGTCCGGCGTCGGCAGGACTCTGCATGCGCGACGGGACCCGGCGCCAGCTCGCCGGCGTCACCGGGCAGTCGGTGCCCGACGGCCCCGGCCCCGCCGCGGCCATCGGCGACGGCATCGTCGTGCTCACGCGGGTGCACCGCTACGGCGGTGCCATCGCAGCGCTGGCGGAGGCCGTCCACCGGGGCGACGCGGACGCGGCAGTGGACGTCCTCGAGGGTGGCGACCCCGACCTCGAGTGGATCGCGACGGACGTTGCGGACGCGATGGACACGACTGAGGACGTGTTGGGCTCGGTGCGCGCCGAAGCGGTCGACAGCGGCCGCGCCGTGATCGAGGCCGCCAGGGACGGCCGGGCGGCGGAGGCCATCGACGCGCTCGGCCGCTTCCGCCTGGTGTGTGCGCACCGCCGGGGGCCCGAGGGCGTCGGCGTCTGGATGCACCACGTGGAGACGTGGCTCCTGACAGAGGTCGAGGGGTTCACCACGGGGGAGGACTGGTACGTCGGCCGCCCGCTCATCGTGACCGAGAACGACTACGGGCTCCAGCTGTTCAACGGAGACACCGGGGTCGTCGTCGACACCGGCGACGGGCGCTTGGCCGCCGCCTTCGAGCGCGGCGACGGCATTGCCGAGGTGAGTCCGACTCGTCTCGCCGCGGTCGACACCGTGTACGCCATGACCGTGCACAAGAGCCAGGGTTCTCAGTTCCCCACGGTCGCGTTTTTGTTGCCGAGCGCCGAGTCGCGACTGCTGACCCGCGAGCTGCTCTACACCGCGGTGAGCCGGGCCCAACGGCGACTCATCGTGGTCGGCACCGAGGCGCCCATCCGGGCCGCGATCGAACGCCCGATTGCCCGCGCCTCGGGTTTGCGCGCTGCCCTCTGGGGGGAGCCCGCCTAGCCGCCGGGTCGGGACGCCCTCGGGCCTCCGGGGATCCCTCAACGCCGATTTCCCCTCCTTTATGCTCCCCCGGGCAACGAAATACCCTGGTCTCACGCCAATGACAGCCGTTACACAGGCTGGATTCAGGGTCCTGTCCCATGATGTGAGTTGACATGACTCCGTAACAATTTGGGGTCCTAGCGGATCTCCTGATGGAAGACGAAGGATGAGGATGAAGATTCTGGTTCTTGGAGGGGATGGCTACCTGGGCTGGCCTACCGCCCTTCACCTGTCGGCCCGTGGCTACGACGTCACGGTCGTCGACAATCTCGTGCGCCGTGAATACGACCGCGAGATGGGGGTCGACAGCCTGGTGCCCATCGCTCCGCTGCAGGACCGCGTCACGCGTTGGGAACAGGTCTCCGGCCACGCCGTCAACGTCCGCATCGGCAACCTCACCGACGCCGCCTTCACCTACGGGGTCATCGCGGAGACGGCGCCCGACGCGATCGTGCACTTCGGCGAGCAGCGTTCGGCGCCGTATTCGATGATCGACCGCGAGCACGCGGTCTACACACAGGTGAACAACGTCGTCGGCAACCTCAACGTGATGTACGCCATTCAGGAGACCAACCCCGATATCCACCTGGTGAAGCTCGGGACGATGGGGGAGTACGGCTATCCCAACATCGACATCGAAGAGGGTTTCATCGAGATCACCCACAAGGGCCGCACGGACGTGCTGCCTTACCCGAAGCAGCCTGGTTCCTTCTACCACCTGTCCAAGGTGCACGACAGCCACAACATCATGTTCGGTTGTCGCATCTGGGGCCTGCGGGCGACCGACCTCAACCAGGGCATCGTCTACGGGCAGTCGACCGACGAAACCGATCTCGACCCGGCACTGGCGACGCGCTTTGACTACGACGGCGTCTTCGGTACCGTGTTGAACCGGTTCTGCGTGCAGGCGGTGACCGGTCACCCCCTGACGGTCTACGGAGCGGGCGGACAGACCCGCGGCATGCTCAACATCCGCGACACGCTGGCCTGTGTGACGCTGGCCATCGAGAATCCGGCCGAGCGCGGTGAGTTCCGCGTCTTCAACCAATTCACCGAGTCCTTCTCGGTGCGGGACATGGCGCTGATGGTCAAGCGTGTCTGTCCGACGCGCGTCGACATCGCGGAGGGTTTGGCCAACCCCCGGGTGGAGAACGAGGAGCACTATTTCCACGCCGCCAACACCAAGCTTCTCGACCTGGGCCTGAAGCCGCACCTTCTGACGGACGACGTCATCACCGGGATCCTCGAGCTGGTGGAGCGCCACCGTGATCGCGTCGACGTCCGGGCCATCGCCCCGACGGTGCAGTGGCGTTCGAGCGCCAGCACGCTCACCACGCCTGGCGACGCGGCCGAGCCCGGCTTCCTCGCGGTCTAGGGGGCCGCTTCTCGCTGTAATTTCCCGTGGCGATGTCGCCACGCAGACCCCGCCGTCGCGCGCGCCGTCGATCACGCGTCCGGCGGATCGTGGTGTTCGCCGTAGCTGTGGTCGTGCTCGCGGTCCTCATCGGAGGGCTGACGCAGGTCTCGCGGCAGTCGCACGGTTATGACGCGTCGTCGAATCACGCGTTGGCGGAGCAGGGTGGCGTTGTCGCTGATCAGTCGAACACCACGTCCGAGCAAGTGCGGACGCTGGTGAACAACGAGGCCTCCGAGACCCGCCAGGGACTGCAAGCCAGCCTGGACGCGGCGGTGGAGGAGACGTCGAACGAGTCGGCCCAGGCAGCAGCGGCGGCGCACGCCAGCCCGCTGGGCGGAGTCGCCACGGACTTTGCCGCGGTCTTCGCCGATCGGGCAGAGGCGCTGAGCCAGCTGCGCGCCGCGTTCGACGACTATCTCGGCATGGAGCCCCTCCCCGACGCCGGCTCACCCACTGACGCGACGGTGCCGGGTGCCACGACGGCCTCGCTCAGCGCGACACAGGCCACCGACCGCATCGCGGCGGCGGGCGCGTTGTTGATGCGGGCCGACCGCTTGTACGGCGCGGTCCGTCGTTCGCTCGCCGCCGGTGCCGGTCACGGCATGTTGCCACGATCGGTCTGGGTGACCGATCCACAGGACTGGCGGCTGGGCACGGTGGCCGCGCAGGTCGACCTGATGGCCACGTCGCCCACGCTGGCCGCGACGCACGACGTGGTGATCCGAACCACGCGGCTCGTCCCTCCGGCTCTGCCGACGCCCCAGGGCGTCGCGGCCAACCTCTCGATCCTGAGCCCGACGCGGACGGTCGGTGTCACCGTCGTACTGGCGAACCAAGGCTCGGTGGACGAGCCTCACGTGTCGGTTCGCTACACACTGGCGGACCAGTCGAACGGTGCCACCGCAACCCACATCGTGCGGACCTCGCTCGCGCTCGACGGTTCGGAAACCTTGGCGCCAGTCACCTTTCGCGTCAAGCCGGGAACCACCTATGTGTTGACGGTGCAGATCCCCTTACCCTCGGGGCAGACGCAGACCAACGGCACCATCCTCGAGCAGGCACTCCAGGTCGCACCGGCCACCTGAGCGAGGACGGCACCGGCGCCAGGCCGGAGCACCCGCGTGTCGACCGCCTCGCGTGCGGGTCATAGGATCGGGACGCACCGAATTTCCGAACTGGAGGCGCTTCTCGTGGCCGAGAGCATCACGATCACGGACAATCGCACTGGCGAGTCCATGGAGATCCCGATCGTCAACGGCGGGGTCTCGGCCGAGGAGTGGGCGAAGCTGCTCCCAGGGATCTGGTTCTTCGATCCGGGCTTCATGTCCACGGCGGCCTGCGAGAGTGCCATCACCTATCTCGACGGGGACGAAGGCATCCTGCGCTATCGGGGTTATCCCATTGAGCAGCTCGCCGAACAGTCCACCTACCTCGAGGTGGCCTACCTGTTGCTCAACGGCGAGCTACCCACCGAGGAGCAGTTCGCCGGCTGGAAGCACGAAGTCACGTACCACACCTTCATCCACGAGAACGTCCGCAAACGTTTCTTGGAGGGCTTCCACTACGACGCTCACCCCATGGGCATGCTCGTCTCCGCTGTCGCCGCCCTCTCGACCTTCTACCTCGACGCCAAGGACATCTTCGACCTCGAGTCCCGGAACAAGCAGATCATCCGACTCATCGCGAAGATGCCGACGCTGGCGGCGGCCGCCCACCGCTTCAGCGTCGGGATGCCGTTCGTCTACCCCGACAACACCCTCGACTTCGCGCCGAACTTCCTCTCCATGCTCTGGAAGGTGGCCGAACCCCGCTTCGAGGCCGACCCCGTCTTGGCCCGGGCGCTCGACATCCTCTTCATCCTGCATGCCGACCACGAACAGAACTGCTCCACCACCGCCATGCGCGTCGTCGGCTCCTCGCACTCGGACCCCTATTCGGCCACCGCCGCGGCCGCGGCAGCGCTCTATGGGCCCCGCCATGGTGGCGCCAACGAGGCGGTCATCCGGATGCTGACCGACATCGGCAGCATCGAGAACGTGCCTGACTTCATCGCGACGGTCAAGGCCGGCACGGGTGGCCAGCGCCTACAGGGGTTCGGCCACCGGGTGTACAAGAGCTACGACCCGCGAGCGAAGATCATCAAGCGGACGGCCGACGAGGTCTTCGAAGTGACGGGCAAGAATCCTCTGCTCGACATCGCGTTGAAGCTCGAGGAGATCGCGCTCAACGACGAGTACTTCACCTCGCGGCGGCTCTACCCCAACGTCGACTTCTACTCGGGTCTCATCTACCAGGCCATGGGCTTTCCCCTCGAGATGTTCCCCGTCCTCTTCGCCATCCCCCGCACGTCGGGCTGGCTGGCCCACTGGCAAGAGATGCTCGACCAGGAGTCGAAGATCGCGCGGCCGCGCCAGCTCTACATCGGCGCCGACGAGCGCGACTACACGCCCATCGAGGCGCGCTGAGCGGCGTCGCGCATTAGGTCTCCGTCCGCGTGGGGACCTGTTGGCGTACCCGCAGCAGCCCCTCTTGGACGAGCGAGACGCAGAGCCGGCCGTCGCGGTCGTAGAGGAAGCCGCGGGCGAGCCCGCGCCCGCCGGCCGCCGCCGGCGAGTCCATGTCGAAGAGCATCCACTCGTCGATCCGAAACGGGCGGTGGAACCACATGCAGTGGTCGAGGGTGGCCCCCATGAAGCTGGCGTCGTCCCAACGCACGTCGTGAGGTCCCAGGACCGTGTCGAGCATGGACATGTCCGACGCGTAGGCCGCGATACAGGCGTGCAGCAGCGGGTCGTCGGGCAGCGTCCCGTCGGCCCGGATCCACAGTCGCTGGTACGCGTCTCCGGCGTCTTGGCGGAGCCAGGGCAGCTCGCCCAGGTGGCGCTGGTCGATCGGATGGGGGCGGTCGGCCCAATCGACCAGCTCCTCCTTCCAGGACTGGAGCCGCTCGAACAGGGGCGGCAGCGCCTCGGGCGGTGGGACCTCGGGCATGGGGAACTGGTGCTCGAGGCCTTCCTCGGAGTCGTGGAAGGAGGTCTCGAGGTTGAAGATGGCGCGTCCGTGTTGGATGGCCACCACGCGCCGGGTCGTGAAGGACCGGCCGTCGCGGATGCGGTCCACCTCGTAGAGGATGGGGACGGTTGGGTCTCCGGGTCGCAAGAAGTACGAATGGAGCGAGTGCACCCGCCCGTGCTCCACGGTCCGTCCCGCCGCCATCAGCGCCTGGCCGGCCACCTGACCGCCGAAGACGCGCTGGCGCTCCTCGTCGAGTTGCGCGCCCCGGAAGATGTTGACCTCAATGGGCTCGATGTCGAGCAGGTCGACCAGGAAGTCGAGGGAGGCACTCATGGGGCCATGTTCGCAGGCCGTCGGCCGGGCCGTGGCAGAGCGCGGCGCCCTCACCGCCGCTACCCTGCGGCGTCGTGAACGCGCCCGCCACCGACGAGATGCATGAGCTCGTCTTTCCCGAGGGATTTACCTGGGGGGTGGCGACGGCCGCCCACCAGATCGAGGGTGGGAACGTCAACAACGACTGGTGGGACTGGGAACACGACCCCTCGTCGGGGACCCTCGAGCCCAGTGGCGACGCGTGCGACTCCTTCCACCGCTGGCGCGAGGACGTGGCCCTCGTGGCGGACATGGGACTTGGCGCCTACCGCTTCTCGCTCGAGTGGAGCCGTATCGAGCCGGCCGAGGGTGAGTTCTCGGTGGCGGCCCTCGAGCACTACCGCCGGATCTGTGCAGCCTGTCACGGTGCCGGCATCCTCCCCGTCGTCACGTTCCACCACTTCACCTCGCCCCGCTGGCTGGCGGCGCGGGGCGGGTGGGAGGCACCGGACGCCCCCGAGTGCTTCGCCCGTTACGTCGCCCGGGCGACCGAATACCTGGGCGACCTCGTCGGCTGGGCCTGCACGATCAACGAGCCGAACGTCGTCTCCGTGATGGGGTACTTCCAAGGCGAGTACCCACCCGGCGTCAAGGAGGACTTCGGCCGTTACGCCGCAGTGAACGAGTCCATGGTGCGCGCGCACCGCCTCGCCGTCGACGCCTTACGTGCGGGACCGGGGGAGTTCCCCGTCGGGCTCACCCTGTCGATGGCCGAGATCTCCGCCGACGAGGGCGGCGAAGCACTGCGCGACGCTGCCGAGGAGATGCTCGAGAACGTCTTCTTGCGTGCGACCGAGGGCGACGACTTCGTCGGGGTGCAGTGCTACACCCGCATGCACTTCGGGCCCGAGGGCCTGGCGCCCAACGATCCCGATGTACCGCTGACCCAGATGGGCGACGAGCGCTGGCCTCAGGCCGTCGAGCACACGGTGCGCCGCGCGGCGTCCGTGAGCGGGCGCCCGGTGGTGGTCACGGAGAACGGGATCGCGACGGCCGACGACACGGAGCGCATCGCGTTTGTCACCGACGCACTCCGGAGCGCCCACCGTTGCCTCCAAGAGGGGATCGACCTGCGCGGCTACTTCGTCTGGAGCCTGCTCGACAACTTCGAGTGGCACCTGGGATACGGGCCCAAATTCGGCCTGGTCGCAGTCGCCCCGGGAACCTTCGAGCGCCGCCCCAAGCCGAGCGCCCACTGGTTCGGCGAGGTGGCCCGGGCCAACCGGTTGCTCACAGCGGGGACCTAGGCACATGACAGGGCGCAAATTGGTCCCTCCGCTAGGGTTGGCTCGTGCCGCTTCTGCCTCGGGGCTCCACTCGTGATCGTGTGTGCCTCCTGAGCACCGCCTCGTGAGTACCGCCTCGTGAGTACCCAAGGGGGGCACCCTCCGCTCTCGCATATCTGGTCGTCCGACGAGCCGCTGGTGATCCGGATCCGCCAGGTCATCGCCCACCCCTCGAGCGTCAAGCTGATCAAGTACGCCGGCGTCTCGGTGATCTCGACCATCGTGTCGCAGATCACCCTCTTGCTGACCTTCGGCGTGTTCCACGTGATGTCCGAGGTGCCGGCCAACATCGTGGCCAATGTCTTGGCCACCATCCCGTCCTACACGCTCAACCGTCGCTGGGTCTGGCAAAAGAGCGACCGCTCCCACTTCTGGCGCGAGGTCGTGCCCTTCTGGGTGTTGGGGTTCGTGGGCCTCGCCTTCTCGAGCCTGGCCGTGTACCTGGCCGGCTCTTTCGCTCGCCATCACGGCCTGAGCCACGCCACCACGTCGCTGTTGGTCAACGCGGCGAATCTGTTCTCCTTCGCCATCCTGTGGATCGTGAAGTTCGTGATCTACAACAAGCTCTTCCACGTAGACCCGATCGAGGTTGACGAGCACCACGCGGAGAAGGGCGACCGCGACCGCGACGACACGATGGTCTCCTGAGATCCGCCGCTTGTGGGCCGGGCGAGATCACACCTGCGACGGCCGCCCTCGGTCGTCAGTCCCGGAAGTTGGAGAACTGCAGCGGGATCCCGAAGTCCTCGGCTTTGCACTTTGCGATGACCTCTTGGAGGTCGTCGCGCTTTTTCCCCGAGACACGGAGCTGGTCGCCCTGGGTCTGCGACGACACGCCTTTGAGGCCCAGGTCCTTGATGAATTTGTTCAGCCGCTTCGCGTGATCCGACGAAATGCCGGCGCGGATGGCTACTTTCTGGCGGGCCGTGCCCTTCTGAGCCTCCTCCACCTTCGCGTCTTCGAAAGCCTTGAGAGAGACATGTCGCTTGACCAGCTTCTCGTCGAGGACCTGATGCAGGGCTCGCAGGCGGTCTTCGGTCGACGAGCGCAGCACGAGCTCGTCGTCACCGAGCTCAATGGCGGAGTCGGTGTTCTTGAAGTCGAACCGGGTGGCTGCCTCCCGGTTGGCCTGGTCCACCGCGTTGCGCACTTCTTGCATGTCGACTTCGGAGACGATGTCAAAGGTGGGCATACGGTCAGCGTACCGGCGTCATCTGGCTGTCCGGGGTGGCGGGTCCGGCTATCCTCGCCCGGTGCGGGTCGGTGTCCGAGTGGCCAAAGGAAGCAGGCTGTAAACCTGCCGGTTAACACCTACGGAGGTTCAAATCCTTCCCGGCCCACCACGGGGAGCTCCACGGCGGTTCCCGGGCGCTCCCTTGCGGGCGGGGGACCAGGTATTACAATGCCGTTTCAGATCCATTGCGGGAACATGGTTCCCTGTGCGTAGCCCCCCTGTTTCCCCCGGGTAGGAGCGCCCGGACACGACAAGCGAGACTGACAGCCCCGTGTTGGACCACACCGCGACTCCCATTTCACCACCGGTTCTCGACCGGGTGGGCGCGCGCCTTCGCGGCTTGTCCACTCGGGCCGAGGCGCTCAGGCTCCGCGTCTCGCCTCGCATCACCTTGACCGAGCGTGTCGAGGCCCAGGCAGGTGATCCCGACGACTGGTCGTTCCTGCGCCGCCCCGCGATCCTGGGCTTCGTCGCCGTGCTCTCCATTTGCCTCGGCGCATCGTTGCCGAGCTCCCCGTTCAAGCTCGAGGTGGGCGGGACATGGTTCTTCGGCACGCCGAACTGGCCGTCGACCACGCTCATGCTCCCTGGCGTCGTCGCGGTCTATGGCGGGATGATCCTCTTCGTCCGCGTCTGGTTCGGGCTCTACCAGACGTTGCGGCTCCGGCCCGGTGTCCCGATCCGCCAGCTGTCCTACATGCTTGCGTTGTGGATGGTGCCGTTGCTGGTGGTCGCGCCACTCTTCAGCCGCGACGTCTTTTCCTACGCGGCTCAGGGCGAGATGATGAGCCACCACATCAACCCGTACCACTACGGGCCTGGCACCTTGGGCTCAGGCGCCTACGTCTCGGGAGTCGACCCGTTGTGGGCCAATACGCCGGCACCGTACGGGCCGCTCTTCTTGATGTTGGCCGGCTGGTCCGCCTCGCTCAGCCTGCACCACGCGTTGGTGACCGTCGTGCTGCTGCGGCTGCAGTCGATCGCCGGCGTCGCGCTCATCGCCTACTGCGTCCCCAAGCTGGCCCGCTCGTTCGGCCGCGACCCGGGGCCCGCCTTCGTCCTGGCGGTGCTGAACCCGCTGACGTTGCTCGCGCTCGTCGGCGGCGCGCACAACGACGCCATCATGGTCGGCCTGCTCTTGGCCGGCGTGACCGCGGCGCGCGCCCAGCATCCGGTGTGGGGCGTTGTACTCTGCGCCCTGGCGGCCGCGATCAAGGTCCCCGCGGCCATCGGCATCGTCTACGTGGCGTGGGACTGGGCCGGGCCGTTCGCCGACTGGCGCCGGCGCGCCCGGACCATCGTGCGCGCCGGGCTCGTCACCGTCGCCGTCATGGGCTCCCTCTCCCTCGTCTCGGGGCTCGGCTGGGGTTGGATCGCCAACCTCGGCACGCCGGGCACCGTGCGCTCCTGGATGGCACCCGCCACGGCGGTGGGCCTGCTGATCAGCGGGACGGCGCACGTCGTCGGCATCGGCGTGGGCCTCGGTGGGGTGCTCACCTTGACCCGGGCCATCGGGCTGATCTCGGCGGCCGGCATCGCCGTCTACTGCCTCCGCCACCGCGAGCGCCTCGGCCTGCTCGGCGCCCTCGGCATCACGATGATGGCCTTCGTGCTCCTCGGGCCGGTCGTCCAACCCTGGTACCTGACCTGGGGGATCATCGTGGTGGCCCCCATTGCGACCGGCCGCATGCTCTACGCGGTGCTCGGCCTGTCCACCGTGGCGCCCTTCATCGGGCTCACGGGCGGCACCGAGTTGCTCAACGAGCTGGTGAACACCGACCCCATCGCCATGGTGCTGGCCGTCATGGTCCTGTGGGCCGTGGCCATCGTGCCCCTCGGGAACTGGACGACGTCGTGGCGGATCGACCGCTCCCGGCTGCCTGCACCCCTCGCCCACCAGAGCGCCGCGCTCGAGTCTTAGAGCAGGCGCTGCAGCTCCACCACGTCGATCCACTGGCGATGCTTGCGCCCGACCTCGCGCTCGACGCCGACCACCTCGAAGCCCGCGGCGCGGTGCAGCCCTATGGAGGTCTCGTTGTGCCCGGCGATACGGGCGATCACCGAGTGAAAGCCGTGGGCGGAGGCCAGCACCAGTAGCTCGGCAAGGAGTGCAGTGCCCACGCCCTTGCCGCGCTGGACCCGGTCGACGTAGACGGAGTTCTCGGCGGTCGCCGAGTAGCCCGAGCGCTCATGGAAGGCGGACAGAGAACCGAAGCCGAGCACGAGCTCGCCGTTGGCCCCGACCGGGCCGGTCGTGGTGGATCCGGGGTCTTCGACGGCCACCAGCGCCGGGTGCACCCCGCTGTGCTCGAGAATCCAGGCCTCCTGCTCGATCCGCGTGCGCGGGACCATGTCGAAGGTGTTGGTGCTGTCGAGGACCTCGACGTTGTAGATGGTCCGGATGGCGTCGGCGTCGGCCACCTCGGCCAATCGGATCCGCATCCGCCGATGGTACTGTCGACCAGGCAAAACCGAGGGTGCGGCGGCACCGCGTCGCCCGTGCTGGCTATCATTGAACGCTCGCGGAAGGTAGCCGCGGCGCCCCCTTAGCTCAGTCGGCAGAGCACAGCCATGGTAAGGCTGGTGTCGTCGGTTCGATTCCGACAGGGGGCTCGCCCATGGCGGCGTAGCTCAGTTGGTCAGAGCACACGGCTCATAATCGTGTTGTCGCGGGTTCGAGTCCCGCCGCCGCTACCAGCCCGGGCAGACCCGGGAGCGACCAGGAAGGACTGTCATGCCGAAGAACGAGAAGAGGGTGCAGGTGACGCTGGCCTGCGAGGTCTGCAAGCGGCGCAACTACATCACGACGAAGAACAAGCTGAACGACCGCGAGCGGATCGAGATGAAGAAGTTTTGCCGCTGGGACCGGCGGCACACTCTCCACAAGGAGACCCGCTGAGCTGCTGAGCCGCCCTCAGGCTGCCGGTGCTACTCTGACAAGTCGATCCCCAGGTCAGGGGGAAGAACCACCTGCTTGAGGGCAACCGAAGGCACCCCACCGAGGGCAGTAGCTCAACTGGAAGAGCACCGGTCTCCAAAACCGGCGGTTGGGGGTTCGAGTCCCTCCTGCCCTGCCCCGGACGTAGCAACCCGACAACGAGAAACCTAAAGCGAGAGTCGTGAACCGCGAAACCAAGCGCATGATGCAGCGCCAAGGCCAAATGGAGGCCGACGGATCTCCGTCCACCCGGCGCGCGCCAGCGGGGACGGCGACCAAGACGCCGCGGCAGCAAAAGGGAGGGGCACCCGCCCGCCGCCGCTCCACGCCCGTCCAGTTCGTCCGCGAGGTGCGTGACGAAATGCGCCAGGTCGCCTGGCCGTCGCGGTCCGAGCTGATCAACTACACGTCGGTCGTGGTGACGACACTCATCATCATGATCAGCCTGATCTTCGTGCTGAACCTCGCTTTCGGGAAGCTGATCACCCTCCTCTTCACCAGGTAGGCCCCCCGTATGAGCGATATGACGCATTCACAGGCAGAAGAAGCACTCGCGACCGGCGACGAGGAAGACGTCGCCGAAGCCATCGAGGCAGAGCGCGAGGAGAGCGAAGCGGCGCCCGAGGAGGCGGCCATGAGCACGGCATCGACAGACGACGTGTTCGACGAGGTCGCGGCTGAGGACGAGGCAGAGCTCGAGGAGATCGCAGACGACGCTGTCGTCGAAGCGGTCGCAGAGGAGATCGAAGAAGTCGTGGCCGAGGAGACCGTGCAAGAGCTGGCCGAGGAGATCGTGGAAGAGATCGTCGAAGAAGCGCTGCTCGAGGCGATCGAGGAGCCCGTGGCCGACGAGGTCGTCGAGGAGGCGGCCGACGAGGTCGCGGTGCAGGCCGGGACAGAGCCTGACCTGGTGGTCGACGCCACCGGGGGAGGTGCCACGGCGGACGACGCCGAGGGCGAGGAGGGTGAGCTCGGGGGTTGGGTCAAGGGCGAGGGCGAGGACGACGAGGAAATCGTCCCGGTCGAGAGCCCCTACGACCGTCCTGGACGCTGGTACGTCGTGCACACCTACTCGGGCTATGAGAACAAGGTGCGCTCGAACATGGGCAACGTGGTCGCCTCGCGCGGCATCGAGGACCGCGTCTTCGAGGTTGTCATCCCGATGGAGGACGTCGACGAGTTCAAGGGCGGGAAGAAGGTCACCGTCCAAAAGAAGGTGTTCCCCGGCTACCTGCTCGTACGCTGCGATCTCGACGACGACACGTGGGGCGCCATCCGCAACACCCCGGGAGTGACCGGGTTCGTGGGCCCTGGCACCAAGCCGACGCCGCTCTCCCGTCGCGAGGTCGAGAACATCCTGCAGGTGAAGCAAGAAGGCGGCCCGGGCGGGGCCCCCAAGCGCACCCGCGCGCGCCTCGAGTACGAGGTCAACGAGACGGTCCGTGTCAAGGAAGGGCCCTTCGCCGACTTCTCGGGCCAGATCTCGGAGATCAACGAAGATCAGCTCAAGCTGAAAGTGCTGGTCAACATCTTCGGCCGCGAGACCCCGGTCGAGCTCGAATTCAGCCAGGTTGCCAAGCTCTAGGCGCCGGGACGCAGATCGAACAGAGACGTCACAGAAGGAGACAGACGATGCCACCGAAGAAGAAGGTGCTCGCCGTAGTGAAGATTCAGCTCGAGGCAGGGTCGGCAACGCCTGCGCCGCCGGTCGGTACGGCGCTCGGGCCCCACGGCGTTCAGACCATGGAATTCTGCAAGCAGTACAACCAGGCCACGGAGAGCATGCGGGGCCAGGTCGTGCCCGTCGACATCACCATCTACGAGGACCGCTCGTTCAGCTTCGTCTTGAAGACGTCGCCGACTCCCTTCTTGCTCCGCCAGGCCGCCGGCTTGGACAAGGGCTCGTCGACCGCCGGACGCGAGCAGGTGGGCACGATCACCGACGCCCAGCTCGCCGACATCGCCACTGCCAAGCTGAAGGACCTCAACACCGACGACCTCGAAGCGGCCAAGAAGCAAGTGGCGGGCACGGCGCGCTCCATGGGGATCAAGGTCGCCGGCTAACGGCACGCCGAGGAGAGGACAGATGACACAGCACGGGAAGAAATACAAGGACAACCTCACCAAGGTGGATCGGGAGAACATGCACGGCGTGGCCGAGGCGGTCGACCTCGTCAAGTCGGTTGCCAGCGCGAAGTTCGACGAGACGGTCGAGCTCGCGGTGCGCCTCGGCGTCGACCCACGCAAGGCGGACCAGATCGTGCGCGGCACGCTTTCGCTGCCCTCGGGCACCGGGCGCACGGTGCGAGTGGCTGTCTTCGCCGCCGGTGAGGCCGCGGCCGAGGCCCGCACCGCCGGCGCCGACGAGGTCGGCGCGGATGACCTGGTGGCCAAGATCAACGGTGGCTTCCTCGACTTCGACGTGGCCATCGCCACGCCGGACCTGATGGGCCAGGTCGGCACGCTCGGGCGTGTCCTCGGCCCCCGAGGCCTCATGCCGAATCCCAAGACGGGGACCGTCACCACCGATGTCGCCAAGGCCGTCGGCGAGTTCAAGGGCGGGCGGGTCGAGTACCGCACGGACAAGGTCGGCAACGTCCACATCCGCGTCGGAAAGGCCTCGTTCAGCCGTGAGCAGCTGGTGGCGAACATCCGCGCTGTGATCGACGAGCTCCAGCGGGCGAAGCCCCCGGCGGCGAAGGGCCGTTACGTGCTGTCCGTCACGGTCTCGACCACGATGAGCCCCGGGGTCCGCATCGACCCGGTGAAGGCGCGCTTCGGCGAGGAAGAGGCGCTCGCCGCCTCGGCGTAGGCCGATTCGCCGGCCCCGCCGGCCGTACTACAGTTTCCCGAACAGCTCACCCGCCGCGGCGGGTAAGCACTGAATCCGAACGCCAGAGACCTCCGGTGCACCCTTGGGTGCCGAAGCGGCCCGATGGGCCGGCCTGACGAGGCGACACTTTGCACACCGGCGTGGCCGGTGCAGTGCCGTCGCACCGGAGTCTCCGGCCGCTTCCGGGCCGTCGAGCCCGGTGGAGGACACCGATGGCATCGCAGAATGCAGCACGGGCGCACAAGGTCGACGTGGTCGACGAGGTCAAGACGCGCATGAGCGCGGCGTCGGCCTCCATCGTCAGCGAGTACCGCGGGCTCACCGTGGCCGAGATGGCCGAGCTCCGCACCGCGTTGGCTGCCGCGGGCGGCAACTACAAGATCTTCAAGAACACCCTCGTGCGCCGCGCCATCGACGGCGGCGAGTACCAGCCGCTGTCCGAGTACCTGAGCGGCCCGAGCGCGCTCACCTTCGTCGAGGGTGATGTCAGCGCGGTGGCCAAGGCGCTGCGGGACTTCTCGCGGGCCAACCCGCTGCTCGTGATCAAGGGCGGGTTGGCGGACGGGTCGCTCCTCTCGCCGGCCGATCTGGCGGCGCTGGCGGACCTGCCGCCGCGCGATGTCCTCCTGGCCCGCCTGGCCGGCGCACTCGCCGCCCCGATGCAGCAGATGGCGGGGCTCTTGAAGGCGTTGCCCCAGAACTTCGCCTACGGGATTGCGGCATTGCGGGACCAGCGTGGGGGGACAGCGAGGCACCCGCCGAGGAGCCTGCAGGCGAGGCCGCACCCGAGGCACCGGCCGACGCGCCCACGGCCGAGGCGGCACCGGCCGCGGAGACTGGCGAGGTGGCACCGGCCGAGGAGGCCGCCGAGGCCGCACCGGCCGCGGAGGCTGCCGTGGCGGAACCGGCGGAGGCCGCCGGCGAGGCGGATGCGGGCACAGAGGCGGCGGGCAGCGCCGAAGACGCCTCCGAGTAGGCCCGGACCGACAGAGACACGACCAGACCGAGACAACCCAGACCGAGTCAAGAGACCGAAGGAAAGAAAGGAAGGCCAGGATGGCAACCCTGACCAAGGAAGAGATCCTCGACGGGATCGCCGAGCTGTCGGTGATCCAGCTGAGCGAGCTGTTGAAGGACTTCGAGGAGCGCTTCGGCGTGACCGCGGCGGCCCCCGTTGCGGTCGCTGCGGCTGCGGCCCCTGCGGGTGGCGGCGAGGCCGCGGCCGCGGAAGAGGAGAAGTCGGAGTTCGACGTCATCCTCACCAGCGCCGGTGACAAGAAGATCCAGGTGATCAAGGAGGTGCGCGCCCTCACCAGCCTTGGCCTCAAGGAGGCAAAAGACCTGGTCGAGGCGGCCCCCAAGCCGGTGCTCGAGAAGGCCAACAAGGAGGACGCCGACAAGGCCAAGGAGGCCCTCGAGGGCGCCGGCGCCACCGTCGAGATCCAGTAGTCCCGGTCGGGGCCGCCTGGGACCGGGGCCGCCTGGGACCGGGGCCACCTGGCCCTCGGACCAGGATCCTTGACTGCGGGGGAGGGCTTTCGTAGCCTGTCACGGACCCCGGGCCCTGGGCCCGCTTGGCCTCTCGCGGCCAAGGGGTTGTATTCAGGCACGCCCCACGATAAGATGCCGGGTTGCCGTGCGTCTCTGTGTGCTCGATTCCGTAATTCCGCGGCGTCGGCGCGCGCCCTGGCAGCCCTGATCCGCCGTCGTCCCGTCCTCGTCCGTCCCTGACCCCAGCAGTACCCGCCCTCACCCGCCCGCATTTCACCTGGGAGGAGTTGACCGTTGTCCTCACGGTCCCGTAGCCCCGAACGCGTCTCGTTCGCAAACATCAACGAGGCTTTGCCGCTTCCTGACCTGATCGCGATCCAGCGCGACTCGTTCCAGTGGTTCCTCGACAAGGGCCTGGCCGAGGCCTTCAGCGACATCAGCCCGATCGAAGACTTCACCGGGCAGCTGAGCCTCGAGCTCGAGTTCGATCCGTCCGACGCCGACCTGCGCCCGCCGCCGAAGTTCTCGGTGGAGGAGTGCAAGGAAAAGGACATGACCTACGCGGCGCCCGTGTTCGTGCGGGCCCGCTTCCTCAACGCCACCACGGGCGAGATCAAGGAGCAGACGGTCTTCATGGGGGACTTCCCGATGATGACCGACCGCGGCACCTTCATCGTCAACGGCACCGAGCGTGTCGTCGTCTCCCAGCTGGTGCGCTCGCCCGGCGTGATCTTCCAGCCGGGCCGCGACGTCAAGACCGTGTTCACCGGGACCATCCATCCGTACCGGGGTGAGTGGATCGAGCTCGACATCGAGGCGAAGCCGGGCAAGGACGTCACCGCGGGCTGCCGCGTCGCCCGCAAGCGCCGGCTGTCGCTGTTCGTACTGCTGCGCGCGTTCGGGTACGGCGACGAGGCCTTCTTGGACCGCTTCGTGCGCCACTTCGACTTCCTCGAGGGGCAGTGGGAGAAGGAGCGCAACCTGGCGCCGACCGCGCGAGGAGGCCTTGCTCGAGATCTACAAGCGGGCCCGTCCGGGCGAGCCGCTCTCGGCCGAGGCGGCGCGGGTCTACTTCGAGAACGCCTTCTTCAACCCGAAGCGCTACGACCTGACGCGGGTCGGCCGCTACAAGCTGAACCGCAAGCTCGGCCCCGAGATCGACCGGTTGAGCGACCTGTTCGGGATCGAGATCGAAAAGCCGGCGCCGGACCAGTCGGTGCTCTCACCGTCGGAGATCCTGGCCTCGGCCACCTACATGCTCCACCTGGCCCTGCACATGGCCGACGGCGAGTCGACCTACCGCATCGACGACCAGGACCACTTCGCCAACCGGCGCATCCGCTCGGTGGGCGAGCTGATTCAGAACCAGGTGCGCGTCGGGCTCTCCAGGATGGAGCGCGTCGTGCGCGAGCGCATGACGACCCAGGACGTCGAGGCCATCACGCCCCAGACCCTGATCAACATCCGCCCTGTCGTGGCCGCAGTGAAGGAGTTCTTCGGGACCTCGCAGCTGAGCCAGTTCATGGACCAGAACAACCCGCTCTCGGGTCTGGCCCACAAGCGCCGCCTCTCCGCGCTCGGCCCGGGCGGCCTGTCGCGTGAGCGCGCCGGTTTCGAGGTCCGTGACGTCCACACGTCGCACTACGGCCGCATGTGCCCGATCGAGACGCCGGAGGGCCCGAACATTGGCCTCATCGGCGCCCTGGCCACCTACGCCCGGGTCAACGAGTACGGCTTCATCGAGACGCCCTATCGCACGGTACGCGACGGCAAGGTCACCGACGAGGTGAGCTACCTGGCCGCCGACGAGGAGGAAGAGCACGTCATCGCCCAGGCGAACGCCTCGGTGGACTCCGACGGCCGCCTGACCGAGGACCGTGTCCTGGTGCGGCGCGGCCCGCAAGGCACGGGTGTGCGCGTGGGCGCGGTGGGCGGCTCGTACGGCACCACGTCAGAGATCGACTTCGTGCCGCCGTCCGAGGTGGACCTGATGGACGTCTCGCCGAAGCAGATCGTGTCGGTCTCGACCGCGCTGATCCCCTTCGTCGAGCACGACGACGCCAACCGGGCCCTCATGGGCGCCAACATGCAGAAGCAGGCCGTGCCGCTGGTGATGCCCGAGGCGCCCTACATCGGCACGGGTGTCGAGGCGCGCGCCGCGCGCGACGCCGGCGACGTGATCCTGGCCGAGGGCACCGGCACCGTCAGCGAGATCAGCGGTGACTCCGTCACCGTCGAGTACACCCCGGGACAGAAGGACCGCCTCGGGACGGCGCTCGGGCGCAAGGTCTACCGGCTCGCCAAGTTCCGCCGCTCCAACCAGAACACGTGCATCAACCACCGCACGCTGGTGAGCCGAGGGGCAGTCGGTGTCGGCCGGTGACCTGCTGGCCGACGGCCCGTCGACCCACCACGGCGAGCTGGCGCTGGGCAAGAACCTGCTCGTCGCCTTCATGCCCTGGGAGGGCTACAACTACGAGGACGCCATCATCCTCTCCGAGCGTCTGGTGCGCGACGACGTGCTGACGTCCATCCACATCGAGGAGCACGAGGTCGACGCCCGCGACACCAAGCTGGGCGCCGAGGAGATCACCCGGGACATCCCGAATCTGTCCGAAGAGATCCTGGCTGACTTGGACGACCGCGGCATCATCCGCGTCGGCGCCGAGGTGGAGCCGGGCGACGTGTTGGTGGGCAAGGTCACTCCCAAGGGCGAGACCGAGCAGACACCCGAAGAGCGGCTCTTGCGGGCCATCTTCGGTGAGAAGGCGCGCGAGGTGCGCGACACGTCGCTGAAGGTGCCCCACGGCGAGTACGGCAAGGTGATCGACGTCCGGGTCTTCTCGCGGGAGGAATCCCACGAGCTCCCGCCCGGCGTCAACCAGCTGGTGCGCGTCTACGTCGCGCAGAAGCGCAAGATCTCCGAGGGCGACAAGCTGGCCGGCCGCCACGGCAACAAGGGCGTCATCTCCAAGATCCTCCCGGTCGAGGACATGCCGTACCTGGCCGACGGCACGCCGGTCGACATCATCTTGAACCCGCTCGGTGTGCCGAGCCGGATGAACGTGGGCCAGGTCCTCGAGTCGCACCTCGGGTACGCCGCCCGCCACGGTTGGGAGGGCGTGGAGGTCAACGAGGGCGTCGGCACCTCGGCCAAGGGCGACGGCGCGGCGCGCAAGACGCGTCCGCGGACGGAGCCGGCTGCGTGGGTCTCGACGCCCGTCTTCGACGGGGCCCACTGGGACGAGACCGAGGACGCCGGGTCGCACCCGACCATCAAGGCGGTCTTCGGGACGCTCAAGGCCGACTCGGCCAACGGCGACGTCCAGATCCACACCGACGGCAAGGCGACCTTGTACAACGGGCGGACCGGCGAGGCCTACGACAACCCGATCTCGGTCGGCTACGTGTACATCTTGAAGCTGGCGCACCTCGTCGACGACAAGATCCACGCGCGCTCCACGGGCCCGTACTCCATGATCACCCAGCAGCCCCTGGGTGGGAAGGCACAGTTCGGTGGCCAGCGCTTCGGCGAGATGGAGGTGTGGGCCCTCGAGGCCTTCGGTGCCGCCTACGCGCTCCAGGAGTTGTTGACCATCAAGTCCGACGACGTGCTGGGCCGGGTCAAGGTCTACGAGGCGATCGTCAAGGGCGAGAACATCCCCGAGCCCGGTATCCCCGAGAGCTTCAAGGTGTTGATCAAGGAAATGCAGTCGTTGTGCCTCGACGTCGAGGTCCTGGCCGAGGACGGCCGTGAGATCGAGATGCACGAGCTCGACGAGGACGTGTTCCGCACCGCCGAGGAGCTGGGCATCGACATCAGCCGCAACGAGCGCGGCTCGGACGAGGAAGACGAGCGGCGCGCCGCAGAGAGGAGCTTCTCCTAATGGCTCTGGACGTCAACACCTTCGATCAGCTCCGCATCGGGCTCGCCACGGGCGACTCGATCCGCGGCTGGTCCAACGGCGAAGTCAAGAAGCCAGAGACGATCAACTACCGCACGCTGCGCCCGGAGAAGGACGGCCTCTTCTGCGAGAAGATCTTCGGCCCGACCAAGGACTGGGAGTGCTACTGCGGCAAGTACAAGCGCGTCCGGTTCAAGGGCATCATTTGCGAGCGGTGTGGCGTCGAGGTCACGCGGTCCAAGGTCCGGCGAGACCGCATGGGCCACATCGAGCTGGCGGCGCCGGTCGTGCACATCTGGTACCTGCGCGGCACCCGTTCGTGGCTGGCGTACCTGCTCATGGGCACCGAGCCCCGCGAGGAGCTCAAGGCCAAGCAGCTCGAGAAGGTCATCTACTTCGCCGCCAACCTCGTCACCTGGGTCGACGAGGAGAAGCGCCACCAGGACCTGCCGTCGCTCGAGAACGAGATGGCCGAGGAGATCGCGGACATCGAGAAGAAGCGCGACCTCGACATCGACCGCCGCTTCAAGGCTTTGGAGGACGAGCTCAAGGCACTCGAGAAGGAGGGCGCGCGCGACGCCGAAATCAAGGCTCGTCAGCGCGCCGTTGAGAAGGAGATCCAGTCCGCCCGTGAGCGGGCCCAGGAGGACGTCGAGATCGCCCAGCGTTCGCTCGACGAGTTCCGGAGCCTGCACGGTCGCAAGATCATCGAAGACGAGATGCTCTGGCGCGAGCTGCGGCTGCGTTACGACGAGTACTTCGAGGGCGGCATGGGCGCCGAGTACATCCTCAAGCTCATCGACCGCATCGACCTCGACGCCGAAGAGATCAAGCTGCGCGACATGATCGACGCCAAGGACGGCCGTCGTCCCCTGTCGGCGCAGCGGCGGCAGAAGACGATCAAGCGGCTGAAGATCGTCACCGCCTTCAACCGGCGCGACGACCACGGCCGGCGCATCAACGACCCCCGCGCCATGATCCTCGAGGCCGTGCCGGTGATCCCGCCGGACCTGCGCCCCATGGTGCAGCTCGACGGTGGCCGCTTCGCGACCTCGGACCTGAACGATCTGTACAGGCGGGTGATCAATCGCAACAACCGCCTGAAGCGGCTGTTGGACCTCGGCGCGCCCGAGATCATCATCAACAACGAGAAGCGCATGCTCCAAGAGGCCGTCGACGCCCTGTTCGACAACGGCCGGCGCGGCCGCCCGGTGACTGGTCCGGGCAACCGTCCCTTGAAGTCCCTGTCGGACATGCTGAAGGGCAAGCAGGGCCGGTTCCGCCAGAACCTGCTCGGCAAGCGCGTCGACTACTCGGGCCGTTCGGTCATCGTGATCGGCCCGAACCTCAAGCTGCACCAGTGCGGCCTGCCCAAGCTGATGGCCCTCGAGCTCTTCAAGCCGTTCGTCATGAAGCGGCTGGTCGACGCGGAGCTGGCTCAGAACATCAAGTCGGCCAAGCGCATGGTCGAGCGTCGCCGCCCGCAGGTGTGGGACGTCTTGGAGGGTGTCATCCGCGAGCACCCGGTGCTGCTGAACCGCGCGCCGACGCTGCACCGCCTCGGGATCCAGGCCTTCGAGCCGGTCCTGGTCGAGGGTAAGGCCATTCAGGTGCACCCACTCGTGTGCACCGCCTTCAACGCCGACTTCGACGGCGACCAGATGGCCGTCCACCTGCCCTTGTCGTCGGAGGCCCAGGCCGAGGCCCGGGTCCTCATGCTCTCGGCCAACAACATCCTTTCGCCCGCGACCGGGCGGCCGATCACCGTGCCCACCCAGGACATGGTCTTCGGCGCGTACTACCTCACACTGCAGGTCTCCGACGGTGTGGGTGCCGGGCGCGCCTTCCGCCACATCCACGAGTTGGAGGCCGCCTTCGACGCGGGCGACGTCGAGCTGCAGGTGCCGATCGTCCTGCGGCCGCTGCCGGGGTCGTCTTTGGCGGCGCGTCTGGAGGCGGCCGCACTGGAGCCGGCGCTCGAAGGTGCGGCGGCCGGTGGTGCCGACGGGGAGGCGGCAGAGGCCGTCGCGACGACGGCGCTTGCGCCTGCCGCGGTGGCTGTGGTGCCCGAAGTCGACGAGAGTGCGCAAGGGCAGGTCGTCGGATCCGCCCTCGGTGCGGAGGACGCCCAGGGTGCCAACGCTGCAGTCGCCAACGGTGCTGTCGCCGACGGGGCAGCGCCGAGGGGCAGACGCCGAGGGTGTCGCCGCCAATGGCAACGGGCGCCGGCCGGCCGGCTTCGTCACGACTCCGGGCCGCGTCTTCTTCAACGAGGCGCTGCCCGAGGGCTTCGGGTTCGTCAACGACGTCGTGGGCAAGCGCAACACGCCCATCGGTCAGATCGTCGAGGAGCTCTCGGCCAACTACCCGAAGAACGTGGTGGCGCAGAGCCTCGACCGCATCAAGGCGTTGGGGTTCCGCTTCGCGGCGCAGTCGGGCCTGACCATCTCCATCAACGACGTGCAGACGCCGCCGGACAAGCTGGCCATCCTCGACCGCTACGAGAAGGAGGCCGAGAAGGCGGAGACGCAGTTCAAGCGCGGCATCATCACCGACGACGAGCGACGCCAGAAGGAAATCGAGATCTGGACCTCGGCGAACTCCGAGGTCGGACGGGCCATGGAGTCCCAGCTGGCCACGATCGCCTTCAACCCGCTGGACATGATGGTGGACTCGGGTGCCCGGGGGAACTCACAGCAGATCCGCCAGATCGCCGGCATGAAGGGCCTCGTGTCCAACCCGCGCGGTGAAATGATCCCCCGGCCGATCAAGTCCTCCTTCCGTGAGGGCCTTTCGGTCCTGGAGTACTTCATCTCCACGCACGGCGCCCGCAAGGGCCTGGCGGACACGGCGTTGCGCACGGCGGACTCGGGCTACCTGACCCGGCGGCTCGTCGACGTCGCCCAGGAGCTGATCGTCCGCATCGAGGACTGTGGCACCGGCCGCGGCGTGTGGATCGAGGGCGTCGCCCCCGACGGGCTCGGCCACCGCAACTACCTCGAGACGCGTGCCTTCGGCCGCCTGCTGGTCGAGGACGTCACGCTCAGCGACGGCACGGTCTACCCGGTGGGCACCCTCCTCGACGACGAGATCATCGCCGCCATGCGCGACGACGAGGGCGTGACGCGCGTGCGGGCCCGTTCGGTCCTCACCTGCGAGTCGCCCCAGGGCGTGTGCGCGGCGTGCTACGGCCTCTCGCTCGCCACGGGCTCGATGATCGAGCTCGGGGAGGCGGTCGGCGTGATCGCCGCCCAGTCCATTGGAGAGCCGGGCACGCAGCTGACCATGCGGACCTTCCACACCGGAGGTGTCGTGGGGGAGGACATCACCCACGGCTTGCCCCGCGTCGTCGAGCTCTTCGAGGCCAGGACCCCGAAGGGCGCAGCGGTGCTGGCCCACCATTCGGGTGTGGTCCGGGTCGAGGACGACGAGACCGGTCGGCGCATCACCGTGGTGGCCGACGACGGCACCGAGGACTCGACGTTGGTGGCCTCACGGGCCCACCTCGAGGTCGCCGATGGCCAGGAGGTCTCGGCCGGCGATGCGCTGGTTGAGGGTCCGAAGGACCCCAAGGAGCTGCTCGAGGTCAAGGGCATCCGCGAGACGCAGCAGTACCTCGTCGAAGAGGTGCAGAAGGTGTACCGCGACCAGGGTGTGTCGATCCACGACAAGCACATCGAGCTGATCGTGCGCCAGATGCTGCGCCGTGTTCTCGTGGCCGAGCCGGGCGACGCGCCCTTCCTCCCGGGCGAGCGCGTCGACAACCAGATCTACGCCGAGGTCAACCGGATGCTCGTCGAGGACGGCAAGACGGCGGCTGAAGGTCGTCCCGAGCTGATGGGGATCACCAAGGCCTCGCTCGCCACCGAGAGCTGGCTCTCGGCCGCCTCCTTCCAGGAGACGACGCGGGTGCTGACCGAGGCTGCCATCGAGGGACGGAGCGACCAGCTCTTCGGCCTGAAGGAGAACATCATCATCGGCAAGCTGATCCCGGCCGGGTCCGGCATGCAGCACTACCGGAACATCCGGCTCGAGATGCCTGATGCCGAGGCCATGCCCTTCTGGGCGGTGGGCTCGGGTGAGGAGTCCGACACCGAGGACCTGGCCAACTGGCTGCGTGACATGGGCGAGGGGATCAGCGAAGATCCCTTCGACTCCTCCATCGACGCCAGCTGGCTCGGAGCTGCGCCCACGGCCGAGGACGCCTACGGGAACCCGATCGTTGACGTGAGTGGCGGCGGGAACGGCAGCGGGAACGGCAGCCGAGGCCGCCTCGTCCGTTTCGGAGGAGCCCGGTGCTGACGCCGCCGAGGCCGGAGCCTAAACTCCTCCCCTGTCCGGGGGGATGACCAAGGAGAGCGTCCGTTGGCGACACCGCGCATGGTGACCGGCTCCGGCGAACAGGAGGGTACGCCAGGGGCCGGATCGGGGCGCTACAGGCTGTCGCACCTCGGCGCGCTCGAGGCTCAGTCGATCCACGTCTTCCGCGAGGTGGCGGCGGAGTTCGAGCGCCCGGTGCTGCTCTTCTCGGGCGGCAAGGACTCCATCGTCATGTTGCACGTGGCCAAGAAGGCGTTCTGGCCGGCGCCCGTGCCCTTCCCGGTCATGCACATCGACACCGGACGGAACTTCACCGAGGTGCTCGAGTTCCGGGACCGCCATGTCGCCGCGCTGGGTGTGCGTCTCGACGTGGCGAAGGTGCAGGACGACATCGACGCCGGCCGCACGGTGGAGGACACTTCGCCCGGCTCGACGCGCAATCGCCTGCAGACGCCGACGCTCCTGCGCGCCATCGCCGAGGGCCGCCATGACGCGGTCTTCGGTGGCGCTCGTCGCGACGAGGAGAAGGCGCGGGCCAAAGAGCGCATCTTCAGCTTTCGCGACCAGTACGGACAGTGGGACCCAAAGAGGCAGCGCCCCGAGCTGTGGAACATCTACAACGCCCGGCACAACAAGGGCGAGCACATCCGGGTCTTCCCGTTGTCGAACTGGACCGAGCTCGACGTATGGAACTACATCCGCGACCAGGGGATCGAGGTACCGCCCATCTACTTCGCGCACCGCCGCCAGGTCTTTCAGCGTGACGGCATGCTGATGGGTGTCACCGAACATCTGACCCCGACCGGCGACGAGCCGGTCTTCGAGGCCATGGTTCGCTTCCGGACGGTGGGTGACGCTGATTGCACCGGGTGTGTCGAGTCGATGGCCGAGACGATCGACCTCGTCATCGAGGAGGTCGCGGGTACCCGACTGACCGAGCGGGGGGCCACGCGAGCCGACGACCGGATCTCCGAGGCCGGCATGGAAGACCGCAAGCGCGAGGGGTACTTCTGATGACCGAGCTCCTGCGCCTGGCGACCGCGGGCTCGGTCGATGACGGCAAGTCGACCCTGATCGGGCGGCTTCTCTACGACGCCAAGGGCATCTTCGAGGACCAGCTCGAGGCCATCCGCCGCACCAGCGAGCAGCGGGGCAACCCCGAGACCGACCTGGCGTTGTTGACCGACGGGCTCCGGGCCGAGCGAGAGCAGGGCATCACGATCGACGTCGCCTATCGCTACTTCGCCACGCCCAAGCGCAAGTTCATCATCGCCGACACGCCCGGACACACCGAGTACACGCGCAACATGGTCACCGGCGCGTCCAATGCGCACGTGTCGCTGATCCTGATCGACGCCCGCAAGGGCGTCATCGAGCAGACCCGGCGGCACGCCTTTCTCTCGTCCATGCTCGCCGTGCCGCACATGGTGCTGTGCGTCAACAAGATGGACCTGATCGAGTGGGACCAAGATCGCTACGAGCAGATCAAGTCGGACTTCATGGAGTTCGCCGCCCGGCTGAACGTGCATGACATCACCTTCATTCCGATCTCCGCGCTCCGGGGCGACAACGTCGTGCAGCGCTCAGAACAGATGTGGTGGTATGACGGCTCACCGCTGCTCAACCACCTGGAGTCGGTCTACATCGGCAGTGACGAGAACTTCATCGACCCGCGCTTCCCGGTGCAGTACGTGATCCGGAGCCAGACGCCGGAGAACCCGGACTTCCGCGGCTATGCCGGCACCGTGGCCAGCGGGGTGCTGCGGCCGGGCGACGATCTGCTGGTGATGCCCTCGGGGACCACCTCGCGCATCGCCTCCATCGTGACCGCCGAGGGTGAGGTGGCCGAGGCCTACCCGCCCATGGCGGTGGTCATCACGCTCGAGGATGACATCGCAGTGTCGCGGGGCGACATCCTCTGCCGGCCCAACAACCGGCCCGCGGTGGCGCATGACCTCGAGGCGACGGTGTGCTGGATGGACGAGCGCTCCGCGTTGAGCGAGGGTCGTCCCTACCTCTTGAAGCACAGCACGCGGACCGTGCGCGCCACGGCGCAGTCCCTGCAGTACCGGCTCGACGTCAACGGACTGCACCGCGACGAGGCCGCCTCTGAGTTGTGGCTCAACGAGATCGGCCGCGTGTCGTTCCACTGCACCGAGCCGCTGCTGGTCGACGACTACACGACGAACCGCACGACCGGGAGCTTCATCATCATCGACCCGTTGACCAACGCCACAGTCGGCGCAGGCGTCATCCGTGTGATCGCCACCACACACGCCAGCCCGAACGTGGTGCGTCACGGTGGCCGGCTGACGCGGACCGACCGGGCCGCCGCGCTCGGGCATCAGGGCGCGACGCTCCTGTTCACGGGCCTGTCGGGCGCGGGCAAGTCCACGCTGGCCGCCGGCGTCGAGGAGGCGTCCGTCCGCAGCGGCCGCCCCGCCTTCCTCCTCGACGGCGACAACCTGCGCCACGGGCTCAACGGGGATCTGGGCTTCACGGACCGCGACCGGACCGAGAACGTGCGCCGGGCCGGCGAGGTGGCCCGCATGTTCGCCGAGGCGGGCACGCTGGCGCTGATCGCGCTCGATCTGTCCCTTCGAGGAGGACCGTCGTCTGATCCGGGCGATGCACGAGGAGGCGAACCTGCCGTACGCGGAGATCTTCGTCGACACGACCCTCGAGGAGTGCGAGCGGCGCGACCCCAAGGGTCTCTATGCGCGGGCGCGGGCCGGCCAACTCCCTGGCTTCACGGGCATCGACTCGACCTACGAGGTGCCCGCCCATCCCGACCTGGTCGTCGGGTCGGATTCGGGCACGCTTCCAGAGCAGGTCGCTCGCGTCGTCGAGTTGCTCGAGACGCTCGTCCTCTGAGCGTGCCGGACAGCGACGACGTGCGGCGACCGAGGCCCGGGAGGGGACGGCCCGAGCGGTCTTCGCGGAACGCGCCCCGCAAAGCCGACCAGAAGGCGTCGCCGGCCGCACGCCAGGCCGCCCCGGTACAGGGTTCGCAGTCCACACAGCAGAGGCCGACGAGGGCAGACCAGATGCAGGCGCCCGTGCGTGTGCCTGCATCTGCGCCTGCGTCGGCCGAGTCCGAGGCGGAGGCGCCCCCGACCGAGCCGTCGTCGGGGGCCCGCCGCTGGTCGCACCCCGGGACACAACCCGTGGGTTCACTGGCGCGGATCCATCCGAGGAGCGAGCTCCGCCGACGCCGGATCCAATGGTCCGCCCTCGGCCTCGTCGCCCTGCTGATCGTGGCGCTCGCCGCGGGCCACGCCATCTCTCATGGGTCACCGAGCACGACGCACAGCGATGCGGCCGGCTCACGAGTCACCCCGACGACGTCGCAGGGCACACCGAGCACCTCACGGGTGACCGGGAGCACCGTGACCAGCGGTGCAATCGCCAGCGCCACCGGGCTCCAAGCGCACACGCTGCTGCGTATTCCTGCGGCGTCGGCCATCGCCGAGGCGGACGGCGCCGCCTTCGTCACCGACGACCAGCGCGATCTGCTCGTGCGCTTCGATCCTTCCACTGGGAAGGTCGAGCAGTCGCTGCCTCTGGCGGGGCGTCCCGCCGCCATGCTGCTGGCGGGCAACGACCTCTGGATCGCCGAGATGGTGAACAACGTGGTGATCGAGGTGGATCCGCGCACGCTGGACGTGGTGCAGAGCGCGCCGGTGCCCGAACAGCCGTCGAGCCTGGCGGAGTTGGGCGCCAATGTCTGGGTGACCTCGCTGGCGGCCGACGAGGTCACGCCCATCGACCTGCAGACCGGTGTCGTCGGGACGCCGGTGCACCTGCTCGGCGGTGCGGTCCGGGTCGCGTCGGGATTCGGCGCACTCTGGGTGACGGGGACGGACGACCTGGTGACTCGGATCGTTCCTGCGCCCGGCGACAACGGTCCGCCGGCGCAGAGCACGGTCACGGTCGGCACGGGACCGATCGGCGTGGCCACCGGCGATGGATTCGTGTGGGTGGCCAACGCACAGGGAGGGACGGTGTCGCAGATCGAGCCGTCCACGCTCCGCGTGATTGCGACGCTCCCGGCCGGCGTCGACCCGGTCACGGTCGCGGTCACCGCCGCCAATCGCGTCTACGTGGGGTTCGGCACGGCGCAGAGCGTGGCCATCGTGTCCCCCACGCCGGAGTCCAAGGCTCTGCACCTCATCGGCGCGCCGCGGCACGGTGCTGGCCGTGGGGAACGGCATCTGGGTGGCGACCGCCAATCCGGGCCGGGTGCTGTCGGTCGGTTGAGGACAGCGGACTGCGGCTACTCCTGGACGAGCTCGATCAGGGTTCCGAACGACGTCTTGGGGTGCACGAAGGCGACGGTCGTGCCTCGTGATCCGGGCCGCGGTGCCTCGTCGATCACCCGGCCACCGGTGTCCTTGACCGCCTGCAGTGCCGCGGCGCAGTCGTCGACCCGGTAGCCGACGTGGTGCAGCCCCTCGCCCTTGGTGGCGAGGTACTTGGCGACGGGGGAGTCGTCGCGGATGGGCGTGAGGAGCTGGATATAGGAGTCGGCCACCTTGAGCAGCGCCTCCTCCACGCCGTCGCGCTCCACCCGCTCGCGGTGGTCGACGGTGGCCCCGAAGGCCTCGGCGTACCAGGCGATGGCGGCTTCGAGGTCGTTCACCGCGATGGCCACGTGGTCGATCTCGGTGAGGATGAGGTCGCTCACGCCCCGTGCCGCCGGAACAGCGTGATGCGGTCCTCGCCGACCTTGGCCCGCAGCGCGGGGTCGTCGATGCCCAGGCCCTCGGTGGGTGCGAGGCAGAGGACGCCGATCTTGCCCTCGTGCAGGTTGTGGTGCACCTGGTATGCCGCCTCGCCGACCTGCTCGAGCGGGTAGACGGCCGAGAGGGGCGGCAGCACCTTGCCGTCGCGGATGAGCTGGTTGGCGTCCCACGCCTCCCTGTAGTTGGCGAAGTGCGAGCCCTTGATCGTCTTGAGCTTCATCCAGAGGTGCCGGTTGTCGTACTCGATCATGTACCCCGACGTCGCCGCGCACGTCACGATCGTGCCTGCCCGCTTGCAGACGAAGACCGACGCACCCATGGTCTGGCGGCCGGGGTGCTCGAAGACGATGTCGGGCTCGACGCCCACCAGGCCGCGGATGTCCTTGCCGAAGCGGCGCCACTCGGACTCGTCCTGGGTGTGCTCGTCGGCCCAGAAGCGGTAGTTGGCGGCCTTGCGGTCGATGACCGCGTCGACGCCGAGGTCGTTGAGCAGCTTGACCTTGTCGGGTGACGACACCACGCCGATGGGCGTGCCGCCGCCGTTCAGCACGTGCTGGACGGCGTAGCTGCCGAGACCGCCGCTGGCGCCCCAGACGAGGACCGTGTCGCCCTGGGTCATGCGCGCGCCGTTGGGCGAGACGAGCATGCGGTAGGCGGTCGAGTTGCACAGCGCGTTGATCGCCGCCTCCTCCCAGCTGAGGTGTGCCGGCTTGGGCATGATCTGGTTGGCCTTGACGAGCGTGATGTCGGCCAGGCCGCCGAAGTTGGACTCGAAGCCCCAGATGCGCTGGTTGGCCGCGAGCATGGAGTCGTCGTGGGCCGAGGGGTCCTGGTCGTCGACGTAGTTGCAGTGGATGGTGACCTTGTCGCCCACCTTCCAGTTGCGCACGGCCGAACCGGTGCGGAGCACCACGCCTGCGGCGTCGGAGCCGACGACGTGGTAGTCGAGCGCATGGCGGGCCGCCCAGGGACCCTCCTTGCCGAGGCGATCGAGGAAGCCGAATGTCGGCAGCGGCTCGAAAATGGAGGTCCACACGGTGTTGAAGTTGATCGACGACGCCATGACCGCCACGTAGGCCTCGTCGGGAGCCAGCTCGGGCAGGGGCACCTCTTCGACGTGGAGGGACCGACGGGGGTCCTTGTCCGACGACGCCATGCCGTCGAACATGGCGGTTTCACTGCGCTTGACCAGGGCCGCTCGATACGAGTCCGGCATCGGGAGCGCGGCGAGCTCGTCGGCGGACGCGCCCGCCACGACTGCGGTGAGGAGGTCGCTCATGTGCCCCGACGTTAGTTGGCCCGTAAGATGTGGTTTCCGGCCGGTAACCAGACCGGCGGGCAACGCCGGAGGTGCAGGGAATGGCTGACGCTGTCATCGTTGCGGGGGCTCGGACCCCCATCGGGAAGCTGTCGGGCGCGCTGGCGGGCTTCACGGCGATGGACCTGGGTGGGTTCGCCATCGCCGAGGCGCTGAAGCGGGCCGGCGTCGCCCCCGAGCAGGTCGACTACGTGCTGATGGGGCAGGTGATCCTCGCGGGCCAGGGCCAGATCACGGCCCGCCAGGCCGCGGCCAAGGGCGGCATCCCGATGACCGTGCCCGCCAACACGATCAACAAGGTGTGCCTGTCGGGTCTGAACACGATCTACCTCGCCGACCAGATGATCCGCGCCGGTGACGCCGAGATCGTGGTTGCGGGCGGCATGGAGTCGATGACCCAGGCACCGCACCTGCTCCCCGGCGCGCGGGCCGGGTTCCGTCTCGGCGACGCCACGCTGGTCGACTCCATGATGTACGACGGCCTCACCGATGCCTTCGACGACATCGCCATGGGGCTCTCCACCGAGCGCCACAACGAGAAGATCGGCATCAGCCGTGAGCGTCAGGACGCGTTTGCCGCTGCGAGCCACGAGAAGGCGGCGGCCGCCGCCAAGGAGGGTCGCTTCGCCGAGGAGATCGTGGGGGTCGAGGTGCCCCAGCGCAAGGGCGACCCGCTGCTGGTCGACAACGACGAGGGTGTGCGCCCAGGCACGACGGCGGAGTCCCTCGGCGCGCTGAAGCCCGCTTTCGACAAGAACGGCACCATCACGGCGGGGAACTCGTCGCAGATCTCCGACGGCGGCTGCGCCGTCATCGTGATGTCGGCCGACAAGGCCAAGGAGCTCGGCGTCACGCCTCTCGGCCAGGTCGTCAGCTATGGCATGGTGGCCGGTCCCGACAACTCGCTGATGACCCAACCGTCGCGGGCGATCGCCAAGGCGGCCGCCAAGGCGGGTCTCGACGCCAAGGGCTTCGACCTCTACGAGATCAACGAGGCCTTCGCCGCGGTCGGGCTCGCCTCGGTCGACGACCTCGGCTTGGATGAGGACAAGGTCAACGTGAACGGCGGAGCCATTGCCCTCGGACACCCGGTGGGCATGTCGGGCACCCGCGTCGCGCTGACCGCGCTCCTCGAGCTGCGTCGCCGCGGTGCCTCGATGGCCGCCGTGGCGCTCTGCGGCGGGGGCGGCCAGGGCGACGCCGCCATCCTGCGCAGCCTGGCCTGACTCGAAGCTCCGTCTCGAAGCTCCGCCTCGAAGCGCCGCCTCGAAGCTCCGCCTCGCCCGCTCAGGCGTAAGGCGGGACGATCAACGTGACAAGGGTGGCCGACCCCGCCCTGACGTCGGCCCAGTGCTCGACGGGGAACGTGTAGACGCCGAGCGCGCAGGTCGGAAAGCCCTGCCGTGCCGCGAGCGAGAGCCCCTTCTTGTCCCGTGACGAGAGCAGCCCCTGCGAAAGCGAAATTGCAGTCGGGTTGTGGCCGACGACCATCACCGCCGGCGCGTCGTCGGGCAGGCTCTTGATGAAACCCAGCAGCTCGTCGGGTTCGGCCCCGTAGAGGTCCTTGTCGTAGCGGCTCGTCGGTGGGCCGTCCATGCCCGCCAGCACGAGTTCGGCGGTCGCCATCGTGCGGGCCGCCGGCGAGACGAGCGCCACCGTCGGCTTCGGCACGCCCACGAGGGCGGGACCCAGCCCGTCGCCTTGGCCGGCGAAGAGCCGTCCCAGTGCGGTCGCGTCGCGGCGGCCCCGTGGCGCGAGGACGCGGTCGAAGTCGCTCCCACCGGGCGGCGGATCGGTCACGGTCTTCGCGTGACGCAGGAGCCAGAGCGTGCGCGCCGCGGCCGCGCGTCGACCGGCGCGTGCGGCGGGGTCCGGCTGCCCCACCTTCTGCTTGGCCTTTGCCGGCATCAGCCCAGGGCGAAGGCCGCATGCAGGCTGCGCACGGCTCGCTCCACGTCGCCTTCGGCCACGATGCACGACGTCCGGATGGTCGACGTCGAGATCATGTCGATGTTGATGTTCTCGTTGGCCAGCGTCTCGAACATCGTGGCGGCGATGCCCGGGTGCGACTTCATGCCCGCACCGACCAGGGAGACGCGTGCCACGTCGCCGTCGGCCGTGACCCCTGTTGCTCCCAGCTCGTCGGCGTGGGCCTGGGAGGTCTCGGCGGCCACGGCCAGGTCGGCGTTGGGCACCGTGAACGAGATGTCGGTTGTCCCCTGTACCGACGTGTTCTGCACGATCATGTCCACGTTGATCGACTTGTCGGCCAGGGCTCGGAACAGGCGGGCCGCCACGCCGGGCCGGTCGGGCACGCCGCTCACGGTGACCTTGGCCTCCGACGTGTCGTGTGTCACGGCGGTGACGACGGCGTCTTCCATGTCTGCATCCTCCTCCACCACCCAGGTACCGGGTTCCCAGGTGAAGCTGCTGCGCACGTGCAGCGGGACGTTGTGGTTGCGAGCGAACTCGACGGCCCGCAGCATCAGGACCCGTCCGCCCGTGGCCGCCATCTCGAGCATCTCGTCGAACGAGATCCGGTTGATGCGGTGCGCTTCGGGGACGAGCCGGGGGTCGGCGGTGAACACGCCCGTGACATCGGTGTAGATCTCGCAGACCTCGGCGTCGAGGATGGCCGCCAGTGCCACGGCGGTGGCGTCGGATCCGCCGCGTCCGAGCGTCGTGATCTCGCGCTCGACCGAGACGCCCTGGAAACCGGCGACTACGGGCACCTTTCCCTCGGCGAGTGCCTCGCGCAGGCGGTCGCCCTTCACCTCTTTGATCTTCGCCCGGGTGTGGTCGTTGTCGGTGATGATCCCCACCTGGCTCCCGGTGAAGGACTGGGCCTCGACGCCGAGCTCCGCCAGCGCCATCACCAGCAGCGACATCGAGATGCGCTCCCCCGTGCTCACGAGCATGTCGTACTCCCGGGGTGGCTGGGTCGAGCTCACGGTGTCGGCCAGGTGGATGAGCTCGTCGGTCATCTTGCCCATGGCGCTGACGACGGCCACGACCTCGGAGCCCTGCCGACGGGTGCGCGCAATGTGGTCGGCGACGGCCCGGATCCTGTCCGCGTCACCGACCGAAGTCCCCCCAAACTTTTGCACGACCAGTGGCATCCCGCCGAGGCTACAGACTGGACAGCCGCCCCACCCCCGGCTGCGCCTGGCCGGCCCCTGGTGAACGGGGGCCGACGGGGTGTTGGTGAACGGAGGGGGCCCCGCAGATTAGGTAGGGTCTGCGCCCGTGCCCAGCGAGAAGAGAGCCCGTCAGCGCGCGGCGCGGGAGGCCCGCCTGGCTGCGGAGGCCGCGCAGCGCAAGCGCCGGGTGCGGATCCGCAACGGCGCCATCGTCGTGGTGGTGGCCGGGGCCATCGTGGGCATCGCCTTCGCCGTCTCGGGCGGGAACAGCCCCGTGCAGTCGCTGTCCAACACGAGCTCGACCAGCACCACCGTGGCCAAGACGGGGAACGCCGCGCTGCAGGCGCAGGCCAACGAGGTGGCGGTCAAGGCTGGATGCCCGACGAGCACCAAGACCACGGTCAACGACCAGAAGTACTCCTCGGCACCGGCCATGACGATCGACACGTCGAAGAACTACACGGCCACCGTGAAGACGACCGCCGGCACCTTTGACATCGCGCTCGATGCGGCCACCGCCCCCCAGACCGTGAACAACTTCGTGTTCCTGGCCAACAAGGGCTTTTACCACTGCGTGATCTTCCACCGGGTCATCCCGGGGTTCATGGACCAGACCGGTGACCCGACGGGCACGGGTCAGGGTGGCCCTGGCTACACCATCCCCGACGAGTACCCCCCCAAGGCGTCCAACCCGAACGACCAGTACCCCCTCGGGTCGGTGGCCATGGCCAACACCGGGCAGCCCCACACCGGTGGCAGCCAGTTCTTCATCGTGGCCGGAGCGGAAGGGGAGTCCCTGCCCAACACCTACACGCTGTTCGGAACCGTCACGTCGGGTATGAACGTGGTGAACACCATCAATCAGCAGGGCTCGCAACAGGGCGTACCACCCGACGTGACCCAGCGGATCCTGTCGATCACCATCCAAGAATCATAAGAAGACTCCTTCAGTCGTCATACGGCGCCGGAAGTCGCCGTAACGAGCCGTAAAGGACCCTCCACCGTGGCCACCCCAACTCCCCCGAACGCAGACGGCTCGAGCCCGCAGCAGCGGAAGTTCGACGAAGAGCCGCCGATGATCATCGACCCGAAGAAGCGCTACGTGGCCACGATGGTCACGTCGCACGGGACGATGGTCATCAACCTCGACCCCCTCGCCGCGCCGAGGGCCGTCAACAGCTTCGTGTTCCTGGCGCGCTACCACTATTACGACGGCATCGTCTTCCACCGCATCATCCCGGGCTTCGTGCTCCAAGGGGGCGATCCCACGGGGACAGGCACCGGCGGTCCCGGCTACCGCTTCGACGACGAGCTCCCCAAGGCCGGTCGCTACCAGGTCGGCTCCCTGGCCATGGCCAACGCGGGCCCCCACACGAACGGCAGTCAGTTCTTCGTCATCAGCGGACCCGACGGCGTCGGCCTGCCACCCCTGTACTCCCTCTTCGGCGAGGTCGTCAGCGGCCACGACGTGATCAGCACGATCGACGCCGTCGGCACCCGTTCGGGCACTCCGAACGAACAGGTGGTCATCGAGCGCGTCACCGTCGAGGAGAAGGAGTAGGCGGCCGAGGCCGCCGCGCCCTCTTTCCCCGAGCCTTCCTGGCGGCCGGCCCGCTTCCGCCTCGGCGCCCTTGCGCCCCCAGGCCCCAGCTCCCCAGCCTCCGGCCTCTTCAACCTCCAGCCGCCTCTTCAACCTCCAGCCGCCTCCGGGCGTGTGTCTTCGACCCGTATATATATCCTTCCGAAACCCCACCTAGTTTCCGAAGGCTATGGACAGATCCTTCGCTAACTACCCCTTTTCGCCGTCCGCAACCGCAGTGACCGAATAAACGAAGGCTGTAATACAGGCCAAACACGACTACCGGCCTCGGAACCGCGTCGTACCCCTCGGTCATCCACAGGCCGTGGGTCAACCGCGCAGCGCGCCCAAACCTTCGGTCTGGGCGCCCCCGACGAAGACGAT
This sequence comes from uncultured Acidimicrobiaceae bacterium, assembly GCA_963725895.1. GTDB lineage: Bacteria > Actinomycetota > Acidimicrobiia > Acidimicrobiales > RAAP-2 > Bog-473. The sequence goes on from CAVSAJ010000003.1 coordinate 149,408, forward strand.
GGGGGTCCCTGCGCCCTCCGAGCGCCAGGCGCCGCTGCCCTCTTTGATGAGCGCGGTGCGCGCGGGGAGCGCGACCACCGGCAGCGCGGCCGGAGCCATTGCGACGGTGCGTTCGAGTTTTTGGCCGTGGGCGTCGTCGTGTTCGTCACCGAAGTGGGGGACCACGGTCAGCTTGTCCACCAGACCGAGACCGAGGGTCAACGCGCCACCCCGGGGGTCCACCATCGGATCGGTGAGCACCATGGCCCCCGCCCCGGCGCCCGCGACGACTGCACCGCCCGCGTAGGCGGCACGGATGCCCTCGAAGACGGCGGATTTCTTGAGCACTGCACGGAGGTGAAGGGGCGACCCACCCGCCAGGTAGATGAAGCGCGCCTTGGCCACCGTGGCCGCCATCCCGGCGTCTTCGGCCGAGGCGCGGTCCACCACCATCAGGCCCTCGACCTGCGCACCCAGCGGTCCGAACCACTCGGCTGCTCGGAACACGACCCTCTCTGGGTGCTGGTACGCCGCCGCAGTCGGGAGGACAACCACGTCGGTCCCACCCGAGTCGGCCAGCAGCGTGGAGTCGAAGGTGCACCCGTCGGTCCATTCGTCGCCTCCCACCAGGGCCAGCGTGCCTGACGTGTCCATGGCCCACTCTTGCACGCCGGGCACCGCGGCCTCCCCTTCGACGGCCATGGTTACCCGCCGGTAAGCTTCTCGGCCATGTCGATCACGCGCGTGGGAATCGTCGGTTCGGGAATCATGGGCTCGGGCATCGCAGAAGTAGCCGCCGCCTCCGGTCACGAGGTGGTGTTGCGCAGTCGCAACGCACAAGGCGTGGAGGCGGTGGTGGCCGGTCTTGCCAAGTCGCTGGCCAAGCAGGTCGAGAAGGGGAAGCGCACCGAAGCCGAGGCGGCGGAGATCTCGGGCCGTGTGCGCGCCACCACACACCTCGGCGACCTGGTCGACGTCGATCTTGTGATCGAATCGGTGGTCGAGGACCTTGCGGTGAAGAAGTTCCTCTTTTCGGAGCTCGACAGCGTGTGCAAGCCCGAGACGATCCTGGCCACCAACACGTCCACCCTGCCGGTGGTCGAGATGGCCAGGGCCACCGGGCGCCCAGACCTGGTCTGCGGTGTCCACTTCTTCAACCCGGCGCCTGCCATGGCGCTCGTCGAGGTCGTGCGCCCGATCACTGCGGCGGACGCCACGGTCGAGGCGGCCATCGCCTTCGCGACGGCCTGCGGCAAGGAGCCCGTCGAGGTGAAGGACCAGGCCGGGTTCATCGTGAACGCGCTCCTCTTCCCGTACCTCAACAACGCCGTGCGCCTCTACGAGCAGGGCGTGGGCTCCAAGGAGGGCATCGACGCGGCCATGAAGGGCGGGTGCGGCTTCCCGATGGGGCCCTTCGCGCTCCTCGACCTGGTCGGCTTGGACACGTCTTTGGCAATCCTCGATGCGCTCTACGACGAGTACCGCGACCCCAACTACGCCGCGGTGCCGTTGCTGCGCCGGCTGGTCTCCTCCGGCCGGCACGGGCGCAAGACCAAGAAGGGCTTCTACGACTACAGCGGCTGACCGCTCGTCGCGCAGGGGAGACGGGAAAGGCGGGCAGAATGGTGGAGCACCCCACTCGTCTGGAGGTGATCTGATTGGCTGCCGACCCGGCGCGTGACGCGCCGTGGGTGATGCGTACCTACTCGGGCCACTCCACCGCGCGCGCCTCCAACGAGCTCTACCGCACGAACTTGGCGAAGGGGCAGACCGGCCTGTCCATCGCCTTCGACCTGCCGACGCAGACGGGTTACGACCCTGACGCTCCCGAGGCCGCCGGCGAGGTGGGCAAGGTGGGCGTTCCCGTCGCGCATCTCGGACACATGCGGGAGCTGCTCGACCAGATCCCTGTCGCCGACATGAACACCTCCATGACGATCAACGCAACGGCGGCATGGCTCCTCGGGCTCTACGTCGCCAATGCGCAGGACATGGGGGTGGACCCGGCGCACCTTGCCGGCACGACGCAGAACGACATCGTGAAGGAATACCTGAGCCGCGGCACCTACATCTTTCCGCCCGGCCCCAGCCTGCGCCTCACGGTCGACACCATCGCCTACACCCTGCGACGCGTGCCCAAGTGGAACCCGATCAACGTGTGTAGTTACCACCTCCAAGAGGCGGGCGCGACACCGACCCAGGAGATCGCCTACGCGTTGGCCACCGCCATCGGTGTGCTCGACGGCGTGCGCGCTTCGGGCAAGGTCGACGAGGCAGAGCTGTCGGCCCTGGTCGGACGCATCAGCTTCTTCGTCAACTCGAGCGTCCGCTTCGTTGAGGAGACCTGCAAGATGCGAGCCTTCACCGAGCTGTGGGACCGCATCTGCCGCACGCGTTATGGCGTGGAGGATCCCAAGCTCCGCCGCTTCCGCTACGGCGTGCAGGTCAACTCGCTCGGACTCACCGAACAACAGCCTGAGAACAACGTGCAGCGCATCGTGCTCGAGACGCTCGGCGTCACCCTCTCCAAGAGCGCCCGCGCCCGCGCCATGCAGCTGCCCGCGTGGAACGAGGCACTCGGGCTGCCGAGGCCCTGGGACCAGCAGTGGTCGCTGCGCATCCAACAGGTGCTCGCCTTCGAGTCCGACCTGCTCGAGTACGGCGACATCTTCGAGGGCTCGACGGTGATCGCCGCCAAGACGGCCGAGCTCATCGAGGCTGCGTCCGCCGAGCTGGCCGAGGTCGAGGCGCTCGGCGGTGCCTTCGAGGCCATCGACGAGCTGAAGCGCCGGCTCGTGCGCAGCCAGGCCGAGCGGGTGCGCCGCATCGAAGAGGGGGAGCAGCTCGTCGTTGGGGTGAACTGTTTCACCGAGACGGCACCGTCACCGCTGCTCGGTGAGGGCCAGTTCGAGAACATCCTGAAGGTCGACCACGGGGTGGAGGCCGAGCAGATCGCGGACGTGCAGCGCTGGCGGGCCGAGCGGGACAACATGGCGGTGCAGCGTGCCCTCGACGAGCTGCGCCGAGTGGCGGCCGACGACAGGCCGGAGGGCAACGTCATGGAGGCGACGATCGCGCTGGCCCATGCCGGCGGGACCACCGGTGAGTGGGCGGGCGCACTGCGCGAGGTCTTCGGCGAGTTCCGCGCGCCCACGGGCGTGAGCGGCGGGGTGGGCCAGTGGGGCGAAGAGATGGCGCCGGTGCGGATCCGCACCAAGGACCTGGCCGAGCGCACCGGCGGACCACCGCGCCTCTTGGTGGCCAAGCCGGGACTCGACGGCCACTCCAACGGAGCCGAACAGATCGCCGTCGCCGCGCGCGACGCCGGCTTCGAGGTCATCTACCAAGGCATCCGGCTGACACCCGAACAGATCGTGGCTGCCGCGGTCGATGAGGACGTCGACATCGTCGGCCTCTCCATTCTCTCTGGCTCTCACCTCGAGCTGGTACCCGACATCCTCGACCGCCTGCGCGCCGCTGGGAGCGGCGCGGCCGTCGTAGTGGGCGGCATTATTCCGCCCGACGATGCCGAGCTCTTGCTGGGGAAGGGTGTGGCGTCGGTCTACACGCCCAAGGACTACTCGTTCGACCACATCATGGAGGACCTGGTCTCTCTGGCCGAGCGCCAGCGCGCCTCCACTCCCGCGTGAGGCGGGCCATCTCGCGCCAGGTCACGGGGACCGCGCCGAGTTCGATGGCCCGCAGCCGGAGGCTTTCGGGCACGTCGTAGTGGTTCAGCGCAGTCGACCGCCGGTGGCGTTGGTAACCCCGAGGCGGGATCCCGAGCGCTGCGGCCATCGCGTGCAGCTCATCGGGGTCGTCGGCAAGCAGATGCGACCAGCGATCGGTCCGCTCGCGCACCGTGGCGCGCTGGCGCCAATCGTCGACGTAAACGGTCAGCGCCTCGCCCAGGGCCGGTCGCGCCGCAATGGCACTGGCTTGTGCCACCAGCGGCCGCTGAAGCGCCACGCTTCGTGGACCGGGTCGTGCTCGTCCGCTGGAGCGGGGCGGGGCCAGGCCAGCTGCACGGCCGCCGCGATGGCCGCAAGCAGCGCAGGGTCGGGCTCGGGCCGCGGCCGCAGCGTGAGCTGGGCGGGGTCGACCTGGGGGCTCACAGCGGGACGTTACCGTGCTTGCGCCGCGGCAGCTCTTCGCGTTTGGAGGCCAAGATGTCGAGGCTGCGGCAGATGACGGCGCGGGTGTCGGCTGGGGAGATGACGTCATCGATGTAGCCGCGCTCGGCCGCGATATAGGGGTTGGCGTAGCGCTCGGTGTACTCGTCGATGAGCTCGGCCCGCCGGCGCGCCGGGTCGGCCGCCTCGGCCAACTCGCGTCGGTAGACGATCTCGACGGCGCCGTTGGGCCCCATGACTGCCAGCTCCGCGGACGGCCACGCGAAGGCGAGGTCGGCACCGATCGACTTGGAATTCATGACGACGTACGCGCCCCCGTAGGCCTTGCGCGTGATGATCTGAATGCGCGGAACCGACGCTTCGCAGTAGGCGTAGAGAAGTTTGGCCCCGTGGCGGATGATGCCGCCGTACTCCTGATCGGTGCCGGGCATGAAGCCGGGGACGTCGACGAAGGTCAAGAGCGGGACGTTGAAGGCGTCGCACGTACGGACGAACCGGGAGGCCTTTTCGGACGAGTCGATGTCGAGGACGCCCGCCAATACAGCCGGCTGGTTGCCCACGATGCCGACGACACGACCGTTCATTCGCGCGAAACCGCACGTGATCGACATGGCCCAATGGCGGTGGACTTCGAGGTACTCGCCATCGTCGACCACGGCGGTGATGATGCGCTTCATGTCATAGGGCTGGTTGGGCGAGGTGGGTAGGAAGTCGATCAGCTCGGGTAACTGGCGCTCGGGGTCGTCCCCCGTGGCCTCGACCGGAGGCTCTTCAAGGTTGTTGGAGGGCAGGAAGGACAAGAGGTGGCGCACCTCGTCGAGGCAAGCCTTCTCGTCAGGCGAGACGAAGGTGGCCACGCCGGACTTGGTGGCATGACTCATGGCGCCACCGAGCTCTTCGAGCGTCACGTCCTCACCGGTGACGGTCTTCACCACGTCGGGGCCCGTGATGAACATGTGTGACGTGCCCTGCACCATGAAGATGAAGTCGGTCATGGCGGGCGAGTAGACAGCACCGCCGGCGCAGGGCCCGAGGATCACGCTGATCTGGGGGATCACTCCGGATGCCGCGACGTTGCGGTGAAAGATGCCGCCGTAGGAGTGCAGCGAGACGACGCCCTCTTGGATGCGGGCACCGGCGCCGTCGTTGAGGCCGATCATGGGCACGCCCGTCGACGCGGCCAGGTCCATCACCTTGTGGATCTTCTCGGCGAAGACCTCGCCGAGCGCGCCGCCGAAGACGGTGAAGTCCTGGCTGAAGATGCAGACACGCCGGCCGTCGACGGTTCCGAAGCCGGTCACGACGCCGTCGGTGTAGGGCCGGTTTTCCTCCAAGCCCATGCCGTGAGCCCGGTGCCGGGCGAGCATGTCGAGTTCTTGGAACGAACCCTCGTCGAGCAGGTACTCGATCCGCTCCCGGGCGGTCAGCTTGCCCTTGGCGTGCTGGCGCTCGACGGCCCGTTCGCTCCCGGCGTGCAACGCCTCGTTCTTGCGTTCTTCCAGCTCGGCCAGGCGTTCGGCCATCGAGTGTTCCATGCGATTGAGGCTAACGCTCTCGGGTGCGCCCCGAAATTGCGACCGTAAGTCTTCAGACTGGAAGCCGTTCTAATTCGCAACGGAAAAAACCGGGGTGACCAGGACAAAAAGATCGAGACATGGACCGCGCGCTCCCTGGGCGGCGGTCCGACAGCCAGCCCGACCGCAACGGGGGGAGACGATGCCGCTTCTGCAAGTAGCGGAAGCCGAAGTTCGATTTGGGGGGGTGCACGCCCTGCGCGGGGTCGACCTGGACGTCGACGCCGGCGCGGTCACCGGCTTGATCGGTCCCAACGGTGCGGGCAAGACGACCTGCTTCAACGCCATCTGTGGCCTGCAGACCCTCAATCGCGGGCGGCTCACCTTCGACCGCGCGGACATGACCCCCCTCAAGCCGCACAAGCGCGCCCGTCTCGGCATCGCGCGCACCTTCCAGCGCCTCGAGGTCTTCGGGTCGCTTTCGGTGCGCGAGAACGTGCTGGCGGCAGCCGAGATCCGGCGTCGCTGGTCGCACGACCGCTCCAATGCGGCAGCCAACGCCAACGCGGTGCTGGCCCTGGTGGGCCTGTCGCCCCTGGCGGACCGTCCTGCCGACACGCTGCCCACGGGGCAGGCCCGCCTCCTCGAGCTCGCCCGGGCGCTCGCCGCGCGCCCACGTTTGTTGTTGCTCGATGAGCCCTCTTCGGGTCTGAGCGACGGCGAGAGCGAGGAGCTCGGCGACCTGCTCTGCCAGCTGGCCGGCGCCGGCATGGGTGTGCTGCTGGTCGAGCACGACATGGGACTCGTCATGCGGGTCTGCTCGCGGATCAACGTCTTGGACTTCGGGGCGGTCCTCATGGTGGGCAGTCCCGACGAGGTGCGGGCAGACGAGCGTGTGCGGGCCGCCTACCTCGGCTCAGCCGAGGACCCCGACGAGGATCCTGATTCCATCGAGCGCGGGGACGACGACCAGCTCGTCGCGTCGGCTCCCGGAGTGAGACATGGCTGAGCCGTCGGTACTCGAGCTGCGACGGGTCCACGCGGCCTACGGACAGATCGAGGTCCTCCACGGCATCGACCTCGCAGTGGCGTCGGGCGCGGTGCTCGCGCTGCTCGGCCCCAACGGCGCGGGCAAGTCGACGACGCTCAAAGTGGCGAGCGGCCAGATGGTGCCCACCAAGGGTTGCTTCCACGTCCTCGGGCGCCACGCCAACGGCACCCGTCCCGACGCACTGGCACGGGCCGGCCTGTGCACGCTGCCCGACGGCCGCGGCATCTTCCCCAATCTCACCGTCATGGAGAACCTGCGCCTGATGACCTTTGCGGGTTCGTCACGCGCACACGTCGAGAAACAAGCCTTCTCCCGTTTCCCGCGATTGGCGGAGCGGCGGCACCAAGTGGCCGGGACGCTCTCGGGGGGCGAGCAGCAGATGCTGGCCATGGCGCGCACGCTCAGCGTGGAGCCGGCCGTCCTCCTGCTCGACGAGATCTCCATGGGCCTCGCGCCGATGATCGTGGCCGAGCTCTACGAACTGGTGGCGCAGATCGCCGCGGAGGGTGTCGCCGTGATCCTGGCCGAGCAGTTCGCCGCGACCGCACTCGGCGTCGCCACCGACGTCGCGGTGGTGGTGCAGGGGCGAATCGTCGCCTCCGGGAAGCCCGACGACCTGCCCGACGACCTGGCCGATGCCTATCTCGGAGGAGCCGCGGCATGAACCCCACGCACGGGCGGCGCGGCGCGGGGCGTCTCGGCGTGCCGCGTCTCTGCGTGCGACGTCTCGGCGTGCTGGGCGCGTCCGCGTTGCTACTCGTCGCGGGTGGCTCGGGCCTCCTTGCCGCGGCGTTCGTCAGCGGGTCCGCGGCGGCAGCCGGCGGCGGCAGCGGCACTGCCAACAGCGGCACTGGCAACAGCGGCTCCGGCAGCAGTGCAGGCGGGAGCGGCGCCAGCGGCAGCGACCTCGGCGGATTCACCGTGAGCTCGTTGGCCGAGGCGTTCACAGCGCAGTACGAGCAGCCGAACTTCCCGCTGCCGGCCACGCCCTCGCTCGAGTTTGACGAGGGCTACGCCGCCACGACCGACAACTACGGACCGAGCGGCACCGCCACCGCGTCGAGCCTCTACCCGGGCCAGGTCGTGGCGAATGCGGGACCCGAGCTCGCGCTGTTGGTGCCAGGCGCTCCGTTGCCACCTGCGCCGGTCTGGCCGGTGCAGGCCGTCAGCGAGTACCCCCAGGCGCCAAACAGCGGCGCCACCGATGAGCCCGGCGTGAACATGGACAGCTCGAGCACAGCCGACGGCAACACGGCCAGTGCCACGCTCGGCGATGACGCGCCCGAGGCGGGCTCGAGTGGGGCGGACTCGAGCGCGGTCGCTCCCTCGAGCTCGGGCAACCCGTTGGCCAGCTCGTCGGCCATCTTTGGCATCGGCAACCTGTCGGCCACCTCGTCGTCGCTGGCCCCCAGCACCACCGCCAACGGGGAGGCCAGTGCCACCGACACTGGCATCTCCATCCTCGATGGGCTGATCACCATCGGCAGCGTCACCTCGACCGCCACGGCGATCTCTGACGGCACGACCGGCAAGCTGACCGGCTCGACCCAGGTTCAGAACATGGACGTCGCGGGCGAGGCAGTGACCGTGAACGCGAGCGGTATCTCCGCGGCCGGCCAGAGCACCCCACTCTCGCTGCCGATTTCGAGCATCAACACGATCCTCCAAGAGCTCGGCATCACCATGTCGGTGAGCAACGCCACCGACCAGGTGAGCGGTTCCTCGGCCAGCCGCACCCTCGACGGGCTCAAGATCACCATCGACCTCAAGACCCTTGACGACGCAGCCAACGAGTTCGCCTCCTTGCTGCCGTCCTCGCTGACGTCGCAGCTGCCGGTCGCGTTGCCGAACGACCAGCAGCTGACACTCGACCTGGCGACTGTGCAGGTGTCCTCGACCGCCTCGCCCGCGTTCAACGCCGGCAACAGCGGCAACACCGGCAGCGGCTCCTCCTCATCGTCATCGCCGTCGACGTCGTCGGGCTCCACCGCGGGCATTGCCGGGAACTCGGGCGCGGGGAGCGTCACGAGCGACTCCGGTGCGGGCAGCTCCTTCTCACCGGGCTCGTCCGGCTCGAGCGGGAACTCTGGCGCGGGCTCCGGACCAGGTTCGGGCACCACGCGGTCGACCGCGTCGTCACCCGCGTCCATCGTCGGGCCGGCCTTCAAGGGCGTCGGCGCCGCGCTGGTGCTGCTCGGCCTGCTGGCGGCGACCGCGCTCGCCTACGCCTACAAGCGCGCCGACGACGCGAGCGAGTTGCTCGGCAGCTCGTGTGCTGGCGGCGACCCGCTCATGGAGCGCTTCACCGCCACCCCCGACGACCTGACTGACTTCGGCGGCAACGACTTCGGAGGACCCAGCACATGAATCTCTTCGGACGAACCTCCGAGGACTCGGGCCAGGTGACGCGGGTCGCGGCGACCGGTCGTGGCACGAACCCGCGAGGTGCGGCGCCGGCCGCGTCGGAAGCGCCACAGATCCCGGGTCTGCCACAGATCCCGGGTCTGCCACAGATCCCGGGTCTGCCACAGATCCCCGGATCGTCGGACCTGCCCGAGCTCGAGCAGGGGGCCACTCCCGTGCCCACCCGACTGCAGCGTCTCGCGGCGGTAGTCGACCGCGCCCGGCCCGGCCGCAGCAGTCGCAACGTGCGGAAGTGGCTCGAGACGATCGGCATGGTGGCCATCGTCTTCGGCTTCGTCTGCATCCTGCTCGGCTGGTACGGCGCGGCGCACAGCCCATACCTGTACCAAGAGGTGCCCTACCTGATCTCGGGCGGCTTGCTCGGGGTGGCGCTCGTGATCGGCGGCGGCGTGCTCGTGCACTGCGCGTGGTGCATGCGCAAGGTCGAGGAGGATCGCCGCAACGCCCTGGCGATTGTTCGCTCGGTGGACCGTCTCGAGCGGATCATGCGCAGCCTCGACGAGACGCGTCGCAGCGAACGGCTCGAACCACTCGAACAAGAGGAGCACTCGTTGTGATGCTCTGTGCGGGTGTGCACTCGCGGCGGCGCGTCAGCGTCGTGCTCTCCGTCGTGCTGCTGGCCTTCCTCGCTTCGGCCTGCGGCTCGCGGCTGACAGGTCAGGACGCCGCGCTGGCCCAAGGGTCCAACGGCGCCCGCTCGGCGGGCTCGGGTAACAGCGAGACGGGCACCGCCACCGGCGCCCAGGCCCTGGGAGCAGATTCGACCGGGAACTGCGGGTCGACCACGACCACCACGTCGAGCACGAGCACCACCAACGCCAAGTCGTCGTCCACGACCACCACGACGGCGCCCAAGTCGAAGTCGTCCTCCACCACCTCGTCTTCGACCACCACCACCACGGCACCATGCAACTCGGCCTCGCTCGCGGCTCGGCGGCGGCGGCGGCGGGGGCGGGGGCGCTGCGGGCGGCGCCGTAAGCGCCCACGGCTCGAGCGGTGCCCCCGGCGCGGCAGGCGGACCGGCCACGGCAGCCGCAACGGCCGGCGGTGGACCGTGTGGCGCCAACGGCAACCTGATGCCGGCCGGCGGCAACGGCGGCGCCACCGCGCAAGGTGTGACGGCCAACACCATCACCGTCGGCAACATCGCGAGCATCAGCGGCGTGGCGCCGGGGCTCACCCAGAGCGCGCAGCAGGCCACCGAGGCGTGGGCCGCCTACGTGAACAGCACGGGCGGCATCTGCGGGCGCCAGATCAAGGTGCAACCCTTCGACGACGGCAACGACTCGGGCACCAACTACGCGGACGCGCAGCAGGCCTGCTCGAGCGATTTCGCCATGGTCGGCAACGCGTCCGGCTTCGACGACGGCAGCGCGCAGGCCGTGAGCGGCTGCGGCATCCCCGACATGGCGGCCGAGGTCTCCACCGCGGCGGCCGGCGGCACGTCCGACATCTTCGGGGCCAGCCCGGGCAACGACCACTACTGGCCGCTCGGTCCGGCGAACTATCTCAAGTCGACATACGGCGGCGCCGTTGGGCACGCCGCGATGATCTACCTCAACGTCTCGGCGACCCAGACCCAGGCGGCCCACGAGGTGGCCGCCTACCAGAGCGTGGGCTTCAACTACGGCGGCGACGTCATCTCGACCACCCCTACCAACGCCAACTACGGCTCCATCGTCCAGAAGCTGCAGAGCGACGGCGTGCAGTACGTCACCGAGTACTCCGACGACAACTCGGCCGAACGCCTCCTTCAGGCCATGCAGCAGGCCAACTACAGCCCTCAGGTCGTCGACTGGTTCTCCGAGGAGTATTCGCCTCAGTTCGCGCAGCAGACGGCGCCCGAGTCCAATGGCGACCTCGTGCTGATGTCGGCCACCGCGGCCTACGAGGAGGCCAGCGGCAACCCGGGCATGCAGCTCATGGAGAGCTGGCTCAACCGCGTGGCGCCCGGGTACCACCACGACATCTTCGCCATCTTGGCCTGGTCCGCCGGGCTGGCCTTCGAGCAGGCGGCCAAGGAGGTCGGACCGGACCTGACCCGCGCCGCACTCATCTCCAAGCTGCAGGGGATCACCAATTGGACCGGTGACGGCGTCACGCCGCCGGTGGACATCGGACAGAAGATCCCGTCGAAGTGCTTCTTCTACATGAAGATCGAGAACGGGGCCTTCCAGCGGGTGTATCCGAGCGCGCCCAACACCTACGACTGCAACAGCGGCTTCTTCCAGTACTAGGCCGCAGCGACTCCCTCACTCATGCACGAGTTCCTCGAGTTCACGATCATCGGCATCGTCTTGGGCTCGGCCTACGCGGTTGCGGCCAGCGGCCTCGTCGTCACCTACTCGACGTCGGGCATCTTCAACATCGCGCACGGCGCCATGGGCATGTTCATGGCCTTCGTGTACTGGCAGCTGTCGGTCGGCTGGCACATCAACACCGCGCTCTCCTTCGTCCTCACCGTCTTCGTGTTGGCCCCGCTCCTCGGCGCGGTGGTGGAACGAACGGTGATCCAGTGGATGGACCCCTCCAACGTGGCGACCACGCTGGCGGTGACGGTCGGACTGACGTTGCTGTTCTTCGGCCTCGTCAACAACTACATCTGGAAGCCCACGGCGCGCACGGTGCCGCAGTTCTTCGGCTTCAGCGGGTTCACTTTCCTCGGCGTGCACATCGACTGGGAGGAGGCGATCACGGTCGGCGCCGCCATCGCCATCGCGGTGGGCCTGCGACTGTTCCTCTACCGCACCCGTACCGGCATCGCGATGCGTGGCGTGGTGGACAACCGGCCTCTCATCGGCCTGTTCGGTGGTCGGCCCGCCCGCCTCTCCACCTTGAGTTGGGCCATCGGTGCCTCGCTGGCCTCGGTCGCGGGCATCCTGGTCGCTCCCCGCCTGCAGCTGCAGCCGTTGATCCTGACCCTGCTCGTCATCGACGCCTACGCCGCGGCCGTCATCGGGCGGTTGCGCAGCCTGCCCATGACCTTCTTGGGCGGCCTGGTCGTCGGCCTGCTCTCCTCCTACGCCCAGGGCTACGTGCCCGACACGGGAAGCTTCTGGTCCTCGGCTCCGGTCCAGGGCCTGCTCACCCAGTCGGTGCCCTCGGTCATCCTCTTCGTCGCGCTCTTGATGCTGCCGGCGCACCGGCTCCGCAGCGGCGCGACCCAGCGCCATGCACCGCTCGCCCCCGCAGGCTTCGCCCGCTCGATCCAAGGCGGGCTCCTCCTGGTGGCCGCCGTCTGGGTGGCGGTCTCGTTCATGGGACCGGCCAACATCATCAAGCTCGGGATCGGGCTGGCCTTCGCGCTCATCTGTCTTTCCCTCGTCCCCCTCACGGGGTGGGGCGGCTACGCATCCATCTGCCAGCTCACCTTCGCGGGCATCGGTACCTTCGCCATGTACAAGTTCGGCTCGGGAGGCTCGGTCTGGGGTCTGGTGGCGGCAGCCGGGATCGCCGGCGGGGCGGGGGCTCTGGTCGCACTGCCGGCTTTGCGGGTGAGAGGGCTCTACCTGGCTCTGGCGACGATGGCCTTCGCCAGCGCCATGGACAACGCGTTCTTCCCCTGGTCGGCCATCTTCGGCTTTAACGGCTCGGTCGCCATCGCCAAGCCGTCCTTGTTCGGGCTGAGCACGAGCTCGCCCAAGTCCTTCACCGTCTTCTTGGCCGTGGTGTTCGCGCTGTTCTCCATCGCCATCTTGGCCATGCGACGGGGTCCCTTTGGCCGGGTCCTCGTGGCGGTGAAGGATTCCGAGGCGGCCTGCGCCACACTGGGACTGTCCCTCACCGCCACCAAGCTGGCCGTCTTCACGTTGTCCGCCGCCATGGCCGGTGTGGCCGGGGCCCTGTTCGGCGCTGCCTCGTCGGTGGCCAGCGGCACCGACTTCCAGATGTTCGAGAGCTTGCTGATCCTGGCCGTCGTGGCCATTGGCGGGGCTTCGGTCTGCTCGGGCGCCCTGGCCGGCGGCCTGGCGCTCGGCTTCTTGCCCGGGAACGCACAGGACGTCTTCATCGGCGCCGGCACGGTGGCGCTGGCGTTCTATCCCGACGGCGTGCTGCCCCTCGGCTACGCCCGCTTCCACCACTGGTGGGACGGCCTGGGCGTCCGCGGCGACAAGGCGGTGCCGGGGTCTCGGGCACTGCGCCACGCTCTCGGGCACCGCGTCCGCGCCAGAGCGGCGAGGGGCGCTCGCCGGGTCCAGGCCCGTCTGACCATCCCGTCTGACCCCCGTCTGACCCCCGTCTGCCCCCGTCTGCCTCTGGCAACCCGCGCCGACCTCGCCCGCCGGACCGTCGCAGCCCGACGCAGCCCGACGCAGCCCGCCGCGCCGACGGGTCCCGGTCCGGGGCGGCCGACCCCGGGAACCGAGTGCGGCGACCGATGCGGCGACCGCGGCGAGCCCTCGGGACCGGCCGAAGAGACCCCCGCCACCAGCCGCGCCGGATTGTCGGACCCCCAGGTAACCGCTATCATGGATTCCTGCCATGTGCGGGCTTCGGCCCAGCGCGGAATGCGTCACATGGAGCCTGAATTTGCGGAATCGAGAGGTAGCGCGTGCCCACAATCGCCCAGCTCGTCCGCAAGGGACGGGAGGCCAAGGTGACCAAGACCAAGACCCCCGCCCTGAAGGGCGCGCCCCAGCGGCGCGGGGTGTGCACCCGCGTCTACACCACGACCCCGAAGAAGCCGAACTCCGCGCTGCGCAAGGTGGCCCGTGTCCGGCTCTCCTCGGGCGTCGAGATCACGGCCTACATCCCCGGTGTCGGCCACAACCTCCAGGAGCACTCCATCGTCCTCGTGCGCGGCGGCCGGGTGAAGGACCTGCCCGGTGTCCGCTACAAGGTCGTGCGCGGGGCGCTCGACACCTCGGGCGTGCGCGAGCGCAGCCAGGCCCGCAGCCGCTACGGCGCGAAGAAGGAGTCCTAGGCATGCCCCGCAACGGACCCGCCACCCGCCGCGAGCTCGCCCCGGACCCCGTCTACCGCTCGGTCCTGGTCACCCAGTTCGTCAACAAGGTGCTCTCGCGCGGCAAGCGCACGCTGGCCGAGCGCATCGTCTACACCGCCCTCGAGCAGGTGCAGGAGAAGTCGGGCGGCGACCCGGTGGCCGCGCTCAAGCGCGCCGTCGAGAACACCCGGCCCGAGGTCGAGGTCAAGTCGCGCCGTGTCGGAGGTGCCACGTATCAAGTGCCCGTCGAGGTGCGCCCGCGGCGGGCGACCACGCTGGCCATCCGGTGGCTGACGACCTACGCCGGCCAGCGCCGGGAGAAGACGATGGCCGAGCGCCTGTCCGGCGAGATCCTCGACGCCTCCAACAACATCGGGGCCTCGGTGAAGCGCCGCGAGGACATGCACAAGATGGCGGAGTCGAACCGCGCCTTCGCCCACTACCGCTGGTAGTGGAACCGACGCCCCGGACCCGCCGCCCGCACCCGCCGCCCCAAGACCCGCCGCCCGCAGACCCACAGACCTACCCACCCCATCGACGACGCACGAGCACGACCATGGCTGACCCCATCCCCACACGCGACTTCCCGCTCGCCAAGACCCGCAACATCGGGATCATGGCCCACATCGACGCGGGCAAGACCACCACGACCGAGCGCATCCTCTACTACACCGGTCGCAACTACAAGATCGGCGAGGTCCACGAGGGTGCCGCGACCATGGACTGGATGGTCCAGGAGCAAGAGCGCGGCATCACGATCACCTCGGCCGCGACCACCTGCAGCTGGCGCGACAACTGGATCAACATCATCGACACCCCGGGCCACGTCGACTTCACCGTCGAGGTGGAGCGGTCGCTGCGCGTCCTCGACGGCGCGGTGGCGGTCTTCGACGCCGTCGCCGGCGTGGAGCCCCAGACCGAGACGGTGTGGCGCCAGGCCAACAAGTACAACGTCCCGCGCATCTGCTTCGTCAACAAGATGGACCGCATCGGCGCCGACTTCGAGCGCACGGTCCAGATGATCCGCGACCGCCTCGACGCCCTGCCGGCCGTCATTCAGCTGCCCATCGGCGTCGAGTCCGACTTCAAGGGCGTGATCGACCTGCTCGAGGAGAAGGCCCTTGTCTGGTCGAGCGACATGGGCGAGGAGTGGGAGACCCTCGCCATCCCGGCGAACATGGAGGCCGAGGCCGACGACGCCCGCCACCAGCTGATCGACGTCGTCTCCAACTTCGACGACACCATCATGGAGAAGTACCTCTCCGAGGAACCCATCACGGCCGACGACCTGCGCCGAGCGCTGCGCACGGCCACGCTGGCTGCCGCCGTGGTACCGGTCCTGTGCGGCTCGGCCTTCAAGAACAAGGGCGTGCAGCCCATGCTCGACGCCGTCATCGACTTCCTGCCGAGCCCGCTCGACCTGCCCCCCACCGAGGGGCACCGGCCCGGCCACCACGAGGACATCGAGGAGCGCAAGGCCGACGACGCCGAGCCCTTCGCCGCGCTCGCCTTCAAGATCATGACCGACCCCTTCGTCGGCAAGCTGACCTACATCCGGGTCTATTCGGGCACGCTGCAAAAGGGCGGGTCAATCACCAACACCACGAAGGACAAGAAGGAGCGGGTGGGCCGCATCCTCCAGATGCACGCCAACCACCGCGAGGACAAGGACGCCATCTTCGCCGGCGACATCATGGCCGTGGTCGGGCTGAAGAACACGACGACGGGCGACACGCTGTGCGACACGCAGCACCCGATCGTGCTCGAGGCGCTCGAGTTCCCCGAGCCCGTGATCCACGTCGCCGTGGAGCCCAAGACCAAGGCCGACCAGGACAAGCTGTCCCGGGCCCTCTACTCGCTCAGCGAGGAGGACCCGACCTTCCGCGTGCGCTCCGACGAGGAGACCGGCCAGACGGTGATCTCGGGGATGGGCGAGCTGCACCTCGAGGTCCTCGTCGACCGCATGCTGCGCGAGTTCAGCGTCGACGCCAACGTGGGCAAGCCCCAGGTGGCCTACCGCGAGACCATCCGCAAGCCGGTGGACAAGGTCGAGGAACGCTACGTCCGCCAGACCGGTGGCCGCGGCCAGTACGGCCACGTCGTCATCAGCGCCGAGCCCACGGGGCCCGGCGGGGGCTACGAGTTCATCGACAAGATCACCGGCGGCGTGATCCCCAAGGAGTACATCCCCTCGGTGGACGCCGGCATCCAAGAGGCGCTCACCGCGGGCGTGCTGGCCGGGTATCCGACCGTGGACATCCGGGTGACCCTGACGTACGGGTCGTACCACGACGTGGACTCCTCGGAGATGGCCTTCAAGATCGCCGGCTCCATGGCGGTCAAAAAGGCGATCCGGGCCGCCAGCCCCGTCCTGCTCGAGCCGGTCATGGAAGTCACCGTGACGGTGCCCGACGATTTCCTCGGCGCGGTCACCGGCGACCTGTCCTCGCGCCGCGGGCGAATGGAGGGCATGGACCAGCAGGGGACCAGCCATGTGGTCAGAGCGCTCGTCCCACTCGCCGATATGTTCGGCTACTCTACTGACCTGCGTTCGCGCACCCAGGGCCGCGCCACGTACACGATGCAGTTCCATTCGTACAACCAGGTTCCGGAGTCGATCTCCAAGGAGATCATCGCCCGGGCGCACGGGGAGTAAGGCGCAGGTAGCCGGCCCGGCAGTACGGCGCAGCAACCACAGAGAACACCACTTTTCGTAAACGGGCGAAGTTTCGTAGGAAGAGATAAATGAGAGTCGGGGCCGCCGTGGCCCCGACCAGGAGCAGGGAGTAGCGAGGCGATGGCCAAGCAGAAGTTCGAGCGCACCAAGCCACACGTGAACGTCGGGACCATGGGTCACATCGACCATGGCAAGACGACGCTCACGGCTGCCATCACGCGCGTGCTGTCGGAGAAGAACCCCAACACTTCGTTCACCAAGTTCGACGACATCGACAAGGCGCCCGAGGAGAAGCAGCGCGGCATCACGATCACGATCGCCCACGTCGAGTACGAGACCGAGAAGCGCCACTACGCGCACGTCGACATGCCGGGCCACGCCGACTACATCAAGAACATGATCACCGGCGCCGCCCAGATCGACGGCGCCATCTTGGTGGTCTCGGCCGCCGACGGCCCCATGCCCCAGACCCGCGAGCACGTGCTGCTCGCCCGCCAGGTCGGCGTCCCCTACATCGTGGTGGCGCTCAACAAGGCGGACATGGTCGACGACGAGGAGCTGCTCGAACTCGTCGAGATGGAGGTGCGCGAGCTCCTCAGCGCCTACGACTTCCCCGGTGAAGAGGTACCGGTGGTCCGGGTCAGCGCGCTCAAGGCCCTCGAGGGCGACCCCGAGTGGAGCGAGAAGATCGTCGAGCTCATGGACGCGGTCGACGACTACATCCCCGAGCCCGCAGCGCGACGTCGACAAGCCGTTCTTGATGCCGGTCGAGGACGTCATGTCCATCACCGGCCGCGGCACGGTGGTGACCGGCAAGGTGGAGCAGGGCATCATCAAGGTCGGGGAGGAAGTCGAGATCGTCGGCCTGCGCGACACGCAGAAGACCACGGTCACCGGCGTCGAGATGTTCCGCAAGCTCCTCGACGAGGGCCGGGCCGGCGACAACATCGGCGCCCTGCTGCGCGGTACCAAGAAGGAGGAGGTCGAGCGCGGCCAGGTGCTGTGCAAGCCCGGCTCCATCACCCCGCACACCAACTTCACCGCCGAGGTCTACGTCCTGAACAAGGAGGAGGGCGGCCGCCACAAGCCGTTCTTCACCAACTACCGGCCCCAGTTCTACTTCCGGACCACCGACGTGACCGGCACCATCACGCTGCCCGAGGGCACCGAGATGGTCATGCCGGGCGACAACACCAAGATGACGGTCGAGCTGGGCAAGCCCATTGCCATGGACAAGGGCCTGCGCTTCGCCATCCGTGAGGGTGGTCGCACCGTCGCCTCCGGCGTCGTCGACGAGATCCTCAAGTAGTCCGGGCGACCCGGGCGCATCGAGCGTAGCGAGAGAGCAGGCAGCGAGACCATGGCCGACGGCCCGAAGCAGAAGATCCGCATCAGGCTGAAGGCCTACGACCACGAGATCCTGGACGAGTCCACGAAGAAGATCGTCCAGACCGTCCAGCGCACGCAGGCCAAGGTGCTCGGGCCGGTCCCGCTGCCGACCGACAAGCACCGCTACACGGTGATCCGCTCGCCGCACAAGTACAAGGACTCGCGCGAGCACTTCGAGATGCGGGTCCACAAGCGTCTGGTCGACATCGTCGACCACACCCCCAAGACGGTCGACTCGCTCCAGCGTCTCGACCTGCCGGCGGGCGTGGACATCGAGATCAAGATCCAGACCGCCTGACGGCCGGCCTCGCGTCCCCGCCGGACGCCTGGCAGGGGGCGGGACCATGGTGTAACCTTGCGGGCCGCCGAATTCGGCAGCTCAGAGGCGATATACAGCGGCACCGCGGTGCTGCGGACGAACAGCAGACGTGCGTGAGCGCCGGCCCCGGCCGGAACCCCACGCCGAACCATTCGAGCGCTCCGCTCGGGATTCCCGGGCGGAGCGTTGGCGTGCGTACGGGACACCGCACGCGCCGGACCAAGGAAGAGGACACGTGGCAACCAAGGCCATCGTCGGCGAGAAAGTCGGCATGACCCAGGTCTGGGACGACCAAAACCGCGCCATACCGGTGACGGTGCTGAAGGTCGCGCCCGTCCGCGTGGTCCAGGTCAAGACGCCCGAGTCCGACGGCTATGCCGCGTTGCAGGTGACGTGGGGCTTCCGGCGCAACTCCACCCTGACCAAGCCCGAGATCGGGCACTACGCCAAGGCGGGCGTGAATCCCGGCCGCAAGCTCGTCGAGCTGCGCATCGACGACGTGGCCGACTACACGGTGGGCCAGGAGCTGGCGGCGGACCTCTGGGCGGCCGGCGAGCGGGTCGACGCCATCGCGGTCTCCAAGGGGAAGGGCTTCACCGGCGGGATGAAGCGCCACAACTTCAGCGGCCAGGGCGCGTCGCACGGCAACCACCGCAGCCACCGGGTGCCCGGGGCCATCGGCGCCTGCGCCACGCCGTCGCGTGTCTTCAAGGGCACGCGCATGGCGGGACAGATGGGCGGGAACCAGGTGACCGCGCTCAACCTCGAGGTGGTCTCCGCCGACGCCGAGCGCGAGCTGGTGCTGGTCAAGGGGGCCGTGCCCGGAGCCCGTGGCAGCGTGGTCGTACTGCGCGACTCGGTCAAGACACCGAGCAAGGCGGGGCGGTCGCGATGACGACGACGGCCACCCCGGCGACGCGCTCGGGCAGCGTGCTGCGCCACACCATGAAAAAGGAGCGCCCGGCTCCCGTCGGCCGCGCACAGCGCCCCGGCGCAATGCGGCCGGGCACGACTTCGGCACCGTGGACCTCGAGCCGACGGTCTTCGGGCTCACCCCCAACCGGGCAGTCCTGCACCAGGTGGTCACCGCCCAGCTCGCCGGCATCCGTTCCGGGACGCAGTCGACCCGGACGCGCGCCGAGGTGCGCGGGGGCGGCGCCAAGCCCTTCCGCCAGAAGGGCACCGGCCGGGCCCGCCAGGGTTCGAGCCGCTCGCCGTCCAGAGCGGCGGTGGCGTCGCGCTCGGGCCCAAGCCGCGCAGCTACGCCCAGCACACGCCCAAGAAGATGGTGCGCCTCGCGCTGCTGTCGGCCCTGAGCGACCGCGCCGAGATCGGCCGGATCATCGTGGTCGACGACTGGGAGATCACCGAGCCGAGCACCAAGGACGCCGCCACCATCTTGCGCAGGCTCAGGCTGGGCACCGACTCCGTCCTCATCGTGCTGGCCCAGGACGAGATCGACCTGGCGCTGTCGTTCCGCAACCTGCGCCAGGCCCGCACGACCACCTTCGCCGAGCTCTCGGCCCACGACGTGGTGCGGGCCGACTGGCTGCTGTTCTCGGACCGCACGGTGCCGACCTCGGAAGGCGACTTCTCGGGCACGCACGTCATGGAGCCGGCCGCCGAGGGCGTCAGTGCTGCGACCTCGCGTTCGGACGCCAAGGCCGCTGGGGCCGGGACCGACACGGACGCTGCGGCCGAGACTGACGCCGCGGCCGAGAGCGACGACGGAGCCGACGAGGAAGCCCCAGTCGCCACGGCCACCAAGGCGGTCAAGGCATCTGTAACTACGAAGGCGGCCAAGGCATCTGCAGCTACGAAGGCCGCCAAGTCGACGAAGGCGGCAAAGTCGACGAAGGCCGGCACGGCGAAGGCGGCTCCGGCCACCAAGGCCACCAAGGCCACCAAGGCCACCAAGGCCACGAAGGCGAGCAAGGCCGCCACCGAGGCCGGGGACGGCAGCGAGGAGGCCGAGTCCGATGCGTGACGCCATGTCGGTGTTGATCCGGCCGGTGGTCTCCGAGAAGAGCTATGCGCTGATGGACCAGAGCGTCTACGTCTTCATCGTCGACCCCAAGGCCACCAAGATCGAGGTCCGCCACGCCGTGGAGCAGGCCTTCGGGGTGCGGGTGTCCAAGGTCAACACGCTGAACCGTAAGGGAAAGGCGACGCGCAACCGTCGCACCAACGTGCGCGGGAAGCGCCCCGACACCAAGCGCGCCATCGTCACGCTGCACCCCGACGACTCCATCGACCTCTTCGAGCGCTGATCAGGGAATCGCCATGCCACTTCGCTCACGCAAGCCCACCAGTCCCGGACGGCGATTTCAGACCGTCGCGGACTTCTCCGAGATCACCCGCCGGCACCCCGAGAAGTCGCTGCTCGCCCCCAACCCGCAGAGCGGGGGACGCAACAACCACGGTCGCAAGACGTCGCGCCACCGTGGCGGCGGCCACAAGCAGCAGTACCGCATCATCGACTTCCGCCGGAACAAGGACGGGATCCCAGCCAAGGTGGCGTCCGTCGAGTACGACCCCAATCGCAACGCCCGCATCATGCTGCTGCACTATGCCGACGGCGAGAAGCGCTACATCCTGGCCCCGGCCGGGGTGAAGGTCGGCGACATGCTCCAGAGCGGGCAGGGCGCGGACATCCGTCCCGGTAACACGCTGCCGCTGCGTTACATCCCGGTCGGCTCGACCATCCACAACGTCGAGCTGCGCCCCGGCGGCGGCGGCAAGATGGCCCGCGGCGCGGGCATGAGCGTGCAGCTGGTCGCCAAGGAGGGTGCGTTCGCCACGCTGCGCCTTCCCTCGACCGAGATGCGTCGCGTCTCCATCGACTGCCGCGGCACCCTCGGGGTGGTCGGCAACGCCGAGGCCGAGCTGGTCAAGGTCGGCAAGGCGGGCCGCAACCGCTGGAAGGGCAAGCGGCCGCAGACCCGCGGTGTCGCCATGAACCCGGTCGACCACCCGCTCGGTGGTGGTGAGGGCAAGTCCTCCGGCGGCCGGCACCCGGTGTCGCCCTGGGGCAAGCCGGAGGGTCGCACCCGGTCCCGCAACAAGAAGTCCAACTCAATGATCGTCCGCCGGCGCCGCACCCGCGGCACGCGGCGGTGAGCCGGAGCGTGAGAAGCAATGCCTCGTAGCTTGAAGAAGGGACCCTTCGTCGACGGCCACCTGCTGAAGAAGGTGGACGTGCTGAACTCCAGCGGGGACAAGAAGGTCATCAAGACGTGGTCCCGACGCTCCACGATCATCCCCGACATGGTGGGACACACCATCGCCGTCCACGACGGTCGGCGCCACGTTCCGGTCTACGTGACCGAGTCCATGGTGGGCCACAAGCTCGGCGAGTTCGCCCCGACCCGGACCTTCCGTTACCACGCCGGTCAAGAGCGGGGAGCACGCCGATGACGGCCACCAAGACCAACGAGCGTCCCGGCACGCGCGCGGTGCACCGCTACTGCGGCATGTCGGCGTCCAAGGCGCGCCAGGTGCTCGATCTGATTCGCGGCGAGGACGTTCAGCGCGCCGCCGAGATCCTGACCGGGACAGAGAGGGAGGCGGCGGAGATCATCGGCAAGGTCCTCACCTCGGCCGTCGCCAATGCGGCACACAACGAGCAGCAGAACCCTGACGATCTCTACGTCTCGGCCTGCTTCGCGGACGAGGGCGCCACGATGAAACGGTGGCGGCCACGGGCGCGGGGCCGGGCCACGCGCATCCGAAAGCGGACCTGCCACATCACCGTCATCGTGAGCCGGCTGCCCGCAGAGCAGCTCGAGTTGCGCCGCCGTCGGATGGAGGCGGTCAGTGCCAACCGGTCCCGCCGGGTCGACGCGTCGCGTCGCCGGGCCGACCTCTCGGGCCGCCTGTCGCGTCGCCGGGCCGCCCAGGCGGAGAAGGCCGCGGCAGAGGCCGATGCCGCAGGGGCCGATGAGGACGAGCCCAGCAGCGACGCCGTCCTCGCCGACGACGAGGTCACAGAAGAAGTGGACGACGAGGTCACAGACGCCGTGGACGACGAGGTCACGGACGCCGCGGACGACGAGGACGCGGACGACAAGAGCGAGGACGAGTAGATGGGCCAGAAGGTAAACCCCTACGGGTTTCGGCTCGGGATCACGACGGATTGGAAGTCGCGCTGGTTCGAGGAGCGCCACTACAAGGACTTCGTGGTCGAGGACTGGAAGATCCGCGACTACCTGATGCGCCAGCTCGAGGCGGCCGCCGTCAGCCGCATCGAGGTGGAGCGGACCCGGGACCGCCTGCGCGTCGACATCCACACCGCCCGGCCCGGCATCGTGATCGGCCGCCGCGGCGCGGAGGCCGACCGCCTGAAGAAGAAGCTCGAGGAGATCACCGGGCTGCAGAACCGGATCCAACTCAACATTCAAGAGATCAAGCAGCCCGAGCTCGACGCCGCCCTCATCGCGCAGGGCATTTGTGACCAGCTGGTGCGCCGGGTCGCCTTCCGCCGTGCCATGAAGCGGGCCATCCAGACGGTGCAAAAGGCCGGCGCCCAGGGCATCAAGGTGCAGTGCTCGGGCCGCCTCGGCGGGTCCGAGATGTCGCGCAAAGAGCAGTACCGCGAGGGACGGGTCCCGCTGCACACGCTGCGGGCCGACATCGACTACGGCTTCCGCGAAGCCGCGCACGACCTCGGGCCGGGTCGGCGTGAAAGTGTGGATCTACAAGGGAGACATCCTTCCCTACAAGGTCTCCATCGAGGACAAGATCACCCGCGAGGCCGCGATGGCCGTCGGTGAGACGTCGGGCCAGAGCGGCCCGCGCCGGCTGATCACCGCTGGCGGCGGCCGCCGCCGGGCCGAGGACTTCTCCAGCGAGGACGCCGAGGACTTCGCCGGCGAGGACACCATGGACGTGGTGGCCACCGACGGGGCCAGCGCCGAGACCGAAACCGAAACCGAAACCGAAACCGAGACCGAGACCGAGACCGTCGCCGGGCCCGGGACCGAAGTCGAGGTCGAGGTCGACGAAGAGACCGAGCAGCCCGTGGCCGATCTGTTGCCCGCCCCGGCGGAGCCCGACGAGCTCGAGCGCCAGCTCAATCGGGACGAGGAGATGGAGCGTCAGAACCGCCACCAACACCACGAGGCGCCGCACTTCCGCAAGGAGTCGGACTGACATGTTGATGCCCAAGAAGGTCAAGCACCGCAAGACCCAGCGCGGGCGCCTGAGCGGGGCGGCGAGGGGCGGCACGTCGGTGACGTTCGGTGACTTCGGGATCCAAGCGATCGAGCCTGGTTGGCTCACGGCGCGCCAGATCGAGGCCGCACGTATCGCGATGACCCGCCACGTCAAGCGTGGCGGCAAGGTCTGGATCCGCGTCTTCCCCGACAAGCCGGTCACCCAGAAGCCCGCCGAGACCCGCATGGGCTCGGGCAAGGGGAACCCCGAGCTGTGGGTCGCCGTCGTGCATCCAGGCCGCGTGCTCTTCGAACTGGCCGGCGTCGACGAGCCGCTGGCCCGCGCCGCCATGGAGCGCGCCATCCAGAAGCTGCCGTTCAAGGCGCGCTTCGTGGTGCGTCCCGGGACGCACGGCCACGCCGAGGTGGCGATCTGATGCCGACTGCGTACGACCTCTCGATGCTCGACGGCGACGAGCTGGCCGCCCGGCTGGGCGAGTCGCGCCGTGAGCTGTTCAACCTACGCTTCCAGCTCGCCACCGGGCAGCTGGACAACCCGGCCCGCGTCGGCCAGGTCCGCCACGAGGTGGCCCGAATGCTGACCGTGCTGCGAGCCCGCGAGATCCTCGAGGCCGAGGGCGCCTACGTCGCGCCGTCAGCCGCCGAGCACGACGCGGCGCGGGCGAAGCTGGACGCCGAGGACGCCGAGCGCGAGGAGAAGGCGGCCGCACGCGCCAAGGCGGCCGAGGCGGAGGCCGAGGGCGAGGAGTTGGGCCAGGCCGACGATCAGCTGGACATGAGCGAAGACGTCTTCGACGACGAGCTCGACGAAGACGACGAAGAGGATGAGGCCTGATGGCCGACGACACAGAGCAAGACGAGACCGAGAGCAACGACGAGGCCGTAGCGGAGGCCAAAGCGGCCGCTGCGGATGCCGAGCTGGCGCTCGAGACCATCGAGGCGGAGGCGGCCAGAGAACTGCCGGCCAGCGACGAGGCGCCCCAGGCCGATGGCGCGCCATCGGCATCGGCATCGGCATCGGCATCGGCATCGGCATCGACACCGTCTGCGACGGCCGAGGCAGGCGCGCGCCCCAACCGCCGCAAGGTACGCGAGGGCATCGTCGTGTCCGACGCCATGTCTGCCACCGTCGTGGTGGCGGTCGTCGAGCGGGTACGCCACCCGAGGTACGGCAAGACGGTGCAGCGCACCAAGAAGCTCTACGTGCACGACGCCGAGGACAGCGCCAAGGTGGGTGACCGGGTGCGGGTCCAAGAGACCCGTCCGCTCTCCAAGCTCAAGCGCTGGCGCCTGACCGAAGTCGTGGAGCGGGCCCGATGATCCAGCAGGAATCCCGTCTTCGGGTGGCCGACAACTCGGGCGCGCGTGAGGTCCTGTGCATCCGGGTCCTGGGAGGCTCGCGCCGGCGCTACGCCAGCATCGGGGACGTGTTCGTCGCCACGGTGAAGGACGCCATTCCCGGCGCGGCCGTGAAGAAGGGCGACGTCGTCAAGTGCGTGGTGGTGCGCACCAAGAAAGAGAAGCGCCGCCCCGACGGGAGCTATATCCGCTTCGACGAGAACGCGGCGGTGCTCATCAACGAGCAGCAGCAGCCGCGCGGGACCCGCATCTTCGGGCCCGTGGGCCGCGAGCTGCGCGACAAGCGCTTCATGCGCATCGTGTCGCTGGCCCCGGAGGTGTTGTAACCATGCGGATCCACAAGGGAGACACCGTCGTCGTCCTCCAGGGGAAGGACAAGGGCAAGAAAGCCGAAGTTGTCCGGGCCATCCCCAAGCGCGAGCGCGTCATCCTCGAGGGTGTCAACGTGGCCAAGCGCCACGCCAAGCCGACGCGTGCCACCCAGCAGGGCGGCGTGATCGACAAGTTCATGCCGGTCCACGTCTCGACTGTGGCCCTGGTGTGCAAGAGCTGCGACAAGCCGACACGCGCCGGATACCGAATTTCCGAAGACGGCGACAAGGCACGCGTCTGCAAGAAGTGCGGAGCCGAGCTGTGAGCACGACGAATGCGCCGGCGCGACCCCGGCTGAAGGAGCGCTACCTCACTGAGGTGCGGGACCGGCTGAAGAGCGACTTGAGCCTCGACAACGTGATGGAAGTGCCGCGTCTGGAGAAGATCGTGATCAACATGGGCGTGGGCCGGGCCACCCAGCAGGCGTCGCTCATCGAAGGCGCCCAGCGCGACCTCGAGGTGATCACCGGCCAGAAGCCCATCGTGACGCGGGCGAAGAAGTCCATCGCAGGCTTCAAGCTGCGGGAGGGGCAGACCATCGGGGTCAAGGCGACGATGCGCGGCGACCGGGCCTGGGAATTCTTCGACCGGTTGCTCAGCCTTGCCATCCCCCGCATCCGCGACTTCCGCGGCCTCTCGCCCCGGTCCTTCGACGGGCATGGCAACTACACCTTCGGCGTCACCGAACAGCTGATCTTTCCCGAGATCGACTACGACAAGATCGATACGACCCGCGGCATGGACATCACCATCGTCACGACCGCACGCACCAACGAGGAAGGACGGGCGTTCCTGGCAGCGTTCGGCTTTCCATTCCGACAGGAGACCCGGTAGCACCATGGCAAAAAAGGCTTTGATCGAGAAGCAGCAGCGCACTCCCAAGTTCAAGGTGCGGGGATACACCCGCTGCCAGCGCTGCGGCAGGCCGAAGGCGGTCTACCGCAAGTTCGGGCTGTGTCGCATCTGCCTGCGCGTCATGGTGCATGCGGGCGAGGTGCCCGGCGTCACGAAGGCAAGCTGGTAGGCCGCCATGACGATGACCGACCCCATCGCGGACATGCTGACCCGCATTCGCAACGCCAACTCGGCCATGTTCGATTCCGTGCGGATGCCCGGCTCCAAGCTCAAGGTGTCGCTGGCTGACGTCCTCCAGCGTGAGGGCTTCATCGCGGGTTACAAGGTCGAGCCCAACGTCGGCAAGCCCGGTACGACGCTCGAGATCACCATGAAGTACTCCGGTGACCGCACCCGCACGATTGCCGGGATCCAGCGCGTCTCCAAGCCCGGGCTGCGTATTTACGCCCGAGCCGACGGGATGCCGCGGGTCCTGGGGGGCATGGGAGTCGCCGTCGTTTCGACGAGCCAGGGGCTCCTGACCGACACCGAGGCGCGCCGCAAGCACCTGGGCGGAGAGGTGCTCTGTCATGTCTGGTAGCACCCTGGCGGGCCGGAATCCGAGCGGAGGTGAGGGCTGATGTCGCGCGTCGGACGTGCACCCATTGCCGTCCCCTCCAACGTCACGGTGACCCTGAGCGGGGCGACGGTGAACGTGAAGGGGCCCCAGGGGACCCTCGAGCGCGATCTCCCCGAGGGCATCACCATCGCCCAGGAGGGCGACACCCTCGTGGTCAGCCGGCCCGACGACGAGCGTCACCACCGCGCGCTGCACGGCCTGTCGCGTTCCTTGGTGGCCAACATGGTCTCGGGCGTCACCGACGGGTTCACCAAGGAGCTCGAGATCGTCGGGGTGGGCTACCGCGCCACGGCCAAGGGCCCCAACGCGCTCGAGCTCGCACTGGGCTACTCGCACCCGGTGGCCGTCGACGCGCCCGAGGGCATCACCTTCGAGGTGCCCGTGCCGACGCGAGTGATCGTCAAGGGCATCGACAAGGAGAAGGTGGGCCAGGTGGCCGCCGACATCCGCAAGCTGCGCAAGCCCGAGCCCTACAAAGGCAAGGGTGTGCGCTACGCCAACGAGCGAGTGCTGCGCAAGGCAGGAAAGGCAGCGAAGTGATGGCACGCACGAGCGATCGCACCCGATTGCGCCTCCGGCGTCACGACCGCGTGCGCACGAAGGTGGGCGGCACGGCGGAGCGTCCGCGGCTGGCCGTGCACCGGTCCAACCGCCACATCTCGGCCCAACTCATCGACGACACCACCGGCCGCACCGTGGTTGCCGCCTCGTCGGTGGAGCCGGATCTGCGCGCGTCGTTGGGCAAGGGCGGTGGCAGTAACGTGACGGGCGCAGAATCGGTCGGTCGCCTTCTGGGCACTAGGGCCAAGGCGGCGGGGATCACCAAGGTGGTTTTCGACCGTGGGGGCTTCGTGTACCACGGGCGTGTCGCCCATTTGGCTGACGCGGCACGGACCGAGGGACTGGAGTTCTAGATCATGGTCGACACACAGTACGAAGAGCGCACGATCAAGGTGAACCGCGTCGCCAAGGTCGTCAAGGGCGGCCGGCGCTTCTCCTTCGCCGCCCTCATGGTGGTCGGCGACGGAAACGGCAAGGTCGGCCTCGGCTACGGCAAGGCCAAGGAAGCCGGGCTGGCAGTCCAAAAGGGAATCGAGGAGGCACGCAAGAACCTCTTCGAGGTACCCCTGGCCGGGAGCACCATCGTGCACCCCATCATCGGGGAGAGCGGTGCCGGCCGCGTCCTCCTCAAGCCCGCCGCACCCGGCACCGGCGTCATCGCCGGCGGCGCGGCGCGGCACATCCTCGAGATGGCGGGCATCCGCGACATCCTGGCCAAGTCGCTCGGCTCCTCGAACGGCATCAACGTGGCCCATGCCACCATCGCTGGGCTCAAGCAACTTCGCCGGCCCGACGACGTCGCCGAGCTGCGCGGCAAGGCGGCCGACGAGGTCACGCCCGGTGGTGTCCTGCGCGCCTATCGCGAGCGCAAGCGCGAGACGGACCTGTACACGGCGGAGGCGCGCTGAGCATGGCGCCGCGAGCCAGCACCAAGAAGACGGGGGAGACCCGACTGCACATCACCCAGACGCGCTCGGCCATCGGGACCAAGCCCAAGCACCGCGGCACGCTGCGGGCTCTCGGGCTGCGCGGCATCGGACAGTCCAACGAACTGCCGGACCGGCCCGAAATCAGGGGCATGCTGGCCCGCGTGCCACACCTGGTCAGCGTGGAGGAGGTGTCCGCATGAAGC
Organism: uncultured Acidimicrobiaceae bacterium; assembly: GCA_963725895.1. Classification (GTDB taxonomy): domain Bacteria; phylum Actinomycetota; class Acidimicrobiia; order Acidimicrobiales; family RAAP-2; genus Bog-473. Next base: position 177,911 of record CAVSAJ010000003.1, read on the forward strand.
TCCACGATCTGGCGCCGCCGAAGGGTGCGACCACGGCCAAGCGCCGGGTCGGCCGCGGCACGGGCGGGAAGGGCCACAAGACGGCCGGCCGGGGGATGAAGGGCCAGAAGGCCCGCAGCACCGTGCCGGTCGGTTTCGAGGGCGGCCAGCTCCCCCTCATGCAGCGAATCCCGAAGTTGAAGGGATTCACCAACCCGTTCCGGGTCGCCTACACCCCGGTCAACCTGGCCGCGCTCGACGCCCTCGAGGCAGACGACGTCACGGTGCAGACCCTGGTCGAGGCGGGATTGGTCCGGCCCAAGGCCCTGGTCAAGGTGCTCGGCCAGGGCTCGCTCACCAGGCCGGTCAAGGTGTCGGCACACGCGTTCTCCAAGTCGGCCGAGGCGGCAATCACCGCGGCGGGGGGTAGCGTCGAGCGGGTGCCCCTGCCGTACGCCCACGGGCGTCCGCCCGCCTCCGGCAACGCCCTGATGAACCGGTGACGACGTCGGGCACGCACTGAGAGGAAGGGCATGCTCTCCCGGCTCGCCAACATCTTCAGGGTTCCCGACCTTCGCAACAAGGTCGTGTTCACCCTCGCGATCATCGCCCTGTACCAGATCGGTGCGAACATCCCGGTGCCCGGCGTCAACTGGTCGCGCCTGCAGACCCTCGAGAGCTCGGCCTCCTCGTCTGGTGTCCTGGGCTTCTTGAACCTCTTCAGCGGCGGCGCCCTCGTCCGCCTGGCGGTCTTCGGGCTCGGCGTCATGCCCTACATCACGAGCTCCATCATCATTCAGCTGCTCTCCACGGTGATCCCCAAGCTCGAGGAGTGGCGCGACCAGGGCGCGGTGGGGCAGAAGAAGATCACCCAGACGACGCGGTACCTCACCGTCGCGCTCGCCGTCATGCAGTCGTCGGGCCTGGTCTACGCCTTCCACGGACACGATTCGGCGCTGCTCGGCACCAACATCGACCTCATTCCGACCTTCAACTGGCCGCTCGCCCTCTTCATGGTGCTCATCCTCACGGCGGGGACGGCCATGGTGATGTGGCTGGCCGAACTGATCACCCAGCGCGGCATCGGCCAGGGCATGTCCATCCTGATCTTCGCCAACGTGGTCGCCGCCATCCCCACTGGCTTCAAGGCCATCTACGAGGAGGGGGGCAAGACGAAATTCGGCATCATCATCTTGGTCTCGCTCGTTTTATTGGTGTTCATCGTCTTCATGGACCAGGGCCAGCGCCGCATCCCGGTCACCTTTGCCCGCCGAGTCGTCGGGAGACGTATGTACGGGGGCAGCTCGACCTACATCCCCCTCAAGGTCAACCAGTCCGGCGTGATCCCGATCATCTTCGCCAGCTCGGTGCTCTACATCCCGGTCCTGCTCTCCAATGTCATCCCCGCGGCCTGGTTCCAGAATTTCGTGCGCAACTCGCTCACACCGACCAGCTTCTTCTACATCGCGGCCTACTTCTTGTTGATCGTGATGTTCACCTTCTTCTACGTCTACGTCGCGTTCGATCCGCATCAGCAGGCGGACCTCATCCGCAAACAGGGCGGGTTCGTCCCCGGCATCCGCCCCGGACCGCCCACCGAGCGGTACTTCGCGCACATCTTGAGCCGCATCACCGTCGTCGGCGCTCTCTTCCTCGGCTCGGTCGCGGTGGTGCCATCGCTCCTCATGGCGCTCTGGCACCTCAACCGCTTCCCGTTCTACGGGACCACCCTGCTGATCTCGGTCGGCGTCGCGCTCGAGACCATGCGTCAGATCGACAGCCAGCTGATGATGCGTAACTACGAGGGCTTCCTCAAGTAGCGGCCTGTGATTCCCGGGGTCAGGCTCGTGGTCCTCGGTAAGCAGGGGGCCGGCAAGGGGACGCAATGCGTCCGACTCTCCCACCACTACGTCGTGCCACACGTCTCCACAGGGGACATGTTGCGCAGCGAGGTCAAGGCGCGCACCGAGATCGGCCAGCGGGCCCACGCGCTCATGGACCAGGGGGAGCTCATCCCCGACGACCTCGTCATGGAGATGGTGGGGGTCCGGCTTTCCGAGCGCGACACGACGGGCCGGGGCTTCGTGCTCGACGGCTGCCCGCGCACGACAGGCCAGGCTGAGTCGCTCGAGAAGATCGTCGAGCCCTTCGGCCTCGACATGGTCATCGACCTCCAGGTCCCGACCAACCTCGTCATGAAGCGCCTGGCGTCGCGCCGTGTTTGCGTGGACTGCGGTGCCAACTACTCGACGGCCGCTCCTCCGCTGGCCAACTGGACCTGTGACGTCTGCGGCGGCGAGGTCGTCCAGCGCGAGGACGACACCGAAGAGGCCATCGAGCGCCGGCTGAACCTCTACGAGGAGGAGACGGCGCCGCTGCTCGACTGGTACAAGCAACGCGATCTGCTGGTCGAGATCACCGGGACGGGAAATCCCGACGCCGTGACGCGGCGCGTCGTCGGCGCGATCGACACGCATCGCCAGAAGTTGAAGGGCGAGCGAGCGTGAGGCGCAACGATACGGAGCTGGCCAAGATGCGACGGGCCGGGAGGGTCGTGGCCGAGATGCACGACGCCACCCGCGCCGCCGCCAAGCCAGGCGTGACCACCGCAGAGCTCGACAAGGTGGCCCGCGAGGTGCTCGATCGTCGGGGGGCCATTTCCAATTTTCTCGGCTACCACGGTTTCCCCGCCGTCATCTGCACCTCGCCCAATTCCATGATCGTGCACGGCATCCCTGGCGGCTACGTCCTCGAGGAAGGCGACATCCTCTCCATCGACTGCGGGGCCATCATCGAGGGGTACCACGGCGATGCCGCCTTCACCATGGGCATCGGGGCGATCTCCAAGGAGGCCCAGAAGCTGCTCGAGGTGACCGAGCGCAGCCTGTGGGCCGGGATCGAGCAGCTGCGCCAAGGCAACGCACTCCACGAGGTGGGCCGCGCCGTCCAGCGGGTGGCCGAGTCGGCCGGCTTCACCGTTGTGCGCGAGTACGTCGGCCATGCCATCGGCACCGCCATGCACGAGCAGCCCCAGGTGCCCAACTACTGGCCCGGGAACAAGGGGCCCACCATCAAGACGGGGAACGTCTTCGCGATCGAGCCCATGGTCAACGTGGGATCGCCCGAGACGGTCCTGCTCGAGGACAACTGGAGCGTCGTGACCGCTGATGGAAGCCTCTCGGCGCACTTCGAACACACCATCGCCGTCACGCCCGACGGACCCGAGGTCTTCACGGTCCCCTAGCGCCACAGATGACCGGCCCGTCGACGCACGGTGACACAATGGCGGCGCGCTGACGGACGCCAGCCTGGCATCTCCCTGGTGGTGGGTGATTCGGAAGGGAGCCTCGAGACAGTGGAGGGAACGGTCCCCGAGCCTCTCGTCTTGCACGTGGTCCCCAGCCCAGACGCCCGGGGAGGCCAACGCGAGGCCAGGGCCCTCGCCGACTGGCTCGATGCACCCGGCGTCCGCCGACACCGGGTGCTCTCCTTGGTGGGGGGGCCCGGAGGGGGCGAAGGCCAGGTGGCCGTCGACTACGTCCTCGACGGGGGTGGCGCCGGCGGCCCCGCCACCACCGTGGGCTTCGATCCCCGCGTCGTACTGCGCCTACGACGCACCCTGGCTCGCCTGGACCCGGTCCTGGTCGTGGCCCATGGCGGCGAACCCCTCAAGTTCCTCGTCGCCGCCGGGTCCCGGCGCCGACCCCTGGCGTACTACGCCATCGGGACCCTCGCTCCCCAGGGCCAGCGGCCGCTCCGGCGCACGATGTGGCGCTATCTGGCCCGCCGCGCCGACGTAGTGGTGGCCGAGGGTGTCGAGGTCCTCGAGGAGTGCCGCACCGTCTTGGGGGTGGCCGAGGCCCGCCTCGTGTTCGTGCCCAATGGTCGGGATCCCGACGAGTTCCGCCCCGACCCCGGCGCGGCGCCCCAGTCCGAACCGATGGTGACGTTCGTCGGCGCGCTCAACGCGCAGAAGCGTCCCGACCGCTTCGTTGAGGTCATCGCCGCCCTTCGAGTCCGGGGGCTCGGGTTGCGGGCCCAGGTCGTGGGCGACGGCCCGATGCGCGCCAGCCTCGAGCCGTCGGCCGCCGCCGCCGGCGTCGAGCTACTCGGGGCTCGCGGTGACGTGGCTGAGGTCCTCCGCGGCACCGATGTGATGCTCTTCCCCAGCCTGCCTCGAGGGGAGGGGATGCCCGGGGTCCTCATCGAGGCCGGGCTCAGCGCGGTGGCCGTGGTGGCCACCGCGGCCCCGGGAGTGTCCACCATCGTGGCCGATGGCGAGACGGGAATGATCGTGGCCGTCGACGACGTCGATGCCATGGTCGACGCGGTAGCCGGGCTGATCGCCGATCCCGTCCGCCGTCAGAGGATGGGCCACGAGGCGCGGCGGCGCTGCGTCGAGCAGTTCAGTATGGAGACCGTGGCCAACGGCTGGCGTGCGGCTCTCATGCCCCTGTTGGCCGGTCGTTGAGTCACGCTGGGCGGACGGCACGCGGCGCGTTCGTCACGCTCCACCGGGAGACGCTCGCATGCCGGCCGACCGGTCCGGGGTGATTCGCGGGCTCCGGCTGGGTGTGGCTCATTGCGTACTCCTCCGGTTGGTCCACGTGGCTTCACACGCCTCGAGCCAGCGCAGATCGGCCTGCAGGCGCAGCACGACACCCTCGAGCAAGAGGGCGCCGTCGGACTGGGAGGACTCGGCCATGGTGGCTCGCTGCGCGTCGCGCAGGCGCCGGAGCAGCTCACGGCGTTGGGCGTCGACGATGGCGATCGGGTCGGCCAGGTGCGCCGACGCCGCCGCGGTCAGCTTCAGGTGGAACTCGGCCAGGTCCGGCTTGGGCCAGCTGACATCGCTCAACCAATCGGCCACCCGATGCTCCCCGGCGGGGGTGAGCGCGTAGACCTTGCGTTCGGGCCGCTCAGGGTCCCGCTCGGAGTCGATCCCGGTGGGGGCGCTCCGGAGCAGGCCGGCTTTTTCCAGCCGGGCGAGGGTGACATAGACCTGGCCGCCGTTGAGGCCTTCGCCGAGCGGCCCGAGCGCCGTTGCGAGGCGCGCCCGCAGCTCGTAGCCGTGAGATGGCTCTTTGGCCAGCATGGCCAGGACGACTTCCTGCCGCATCGAGGCTTCCTCTAACGGTTAGCTCCTGCCCCGGCCTAAGCTAACGGTTAGCTATAGTGGAGTCAACCCATGAGGCGCGGGATGAAACGGGCCCCGGCCCCGGCCCCGGAGCCAGCCCCGCCCGCCGGGACCGGTCCGGCGGGAGGACTCGGCTGAGCGGACGTGGCGAACCGGACGCGGCGAACCGGACGCGGCGACTCCGCCTCAGAGGGAAGCCCAGGTGAGCCGGATCTCCGGATGGAAATCGTGCCTCATTGCTGTAGAATGGTTCGCTGGCTCAGGGCCTGGGCGTGACGCGTCCGGCGCCTTTTGACCGCATCCGAGCACCTTCCGTGTGGCCCGCCGTCGCCCGGTTCCGCCCGGAACGAGCAGCACAACCAGTTTTTTGAGGAGAGTCACCTGCCCAAGCCCAAGGAAGACGCCATCGTGCTCGAAGGCACGGTGGTCGAGCCATTGCCCAATGCCATGTTCCGCGTCGAGTTGGAGAACGGACACAAGGTGCTGGCGCACAGCTCGGGGAAGATGCGGATGCACCGCATCCGGATCCTGCCGGGCGACAAGGTCCAGGTGGAGCTCACTCCGTACGACCTCAACCGGGGTCGTATCACCTATCGGTACAAGTAGGGACGGGAAGAGATGAAGGTTCGGCCGAGCGTGAAGCCGATCTGCGAGAAGTGCAAGGTCATCCGGCGCCGCGGCGTCGTGCGCGTGATCTGTGACAACCCGCGCCACAAGCAGCGGCAGGGCTAGGAGAGGACGAGAGATGGCTCGTATTTCCGGGGTGGACATCCCGCGTGAGAAGCGCCTCGAGATCGCGCTGACCTACATCTACGGCATCGGACCGACGCTGTCGAAGCAGATCACCGACGCCGTCGACATCAGCCCTTCCACGCGCGTGCGCGACCTCACCGACGAAGAGGTTGCCAAGCTCCGCTCCTATATCGACCAGAGCTTCCGGGTCGAAGGTGACCTGCGCCGTGACGTCTCACAGGACATCAAGCGCAAGATGGAGATCAACTGCTACGAGGGAGTGCGGCACCGCAAGGGACTGCCCGTCCACGGCCAGCGGACCCACACGAACGCCCGCACCCGCAAGGGCCCCAAGAAGACGGTGGCCGGGAAGAAGAAGGTGAAGAAGTAGTGCCCAAGACCACCAAGCCCGGCCAGCGGCGTCCCCGCCGCAAGGAGCGCAAGAACATCGCCTACGGGGTCGCGCACATCAAGAGCTCGTTCAACAACACGATCGTCTCCATCGCGGATCCCGAGGGCAACGTCCTCGCCTGGGCGTCTGCGGGGAACGTCGGCTTCAAGGGTTCGCGCAAGTCCACGCCGTTCGCGGCACAGCTGGCCGCCGAGGCATGCGCCAAGCGCGCCATGGAGCACGGCGTGCGCAAGGTCGACGTCCTCGTGCGCGGCCCAGGCTCGGGCCGCGAGACCGCCATTCGCTCGCTGGCCGCGGTCGGCATCGAGGTGGTCGGCATCAAGGACGTGACCCCCATCCCGCACAACGGCTGCCGCCCCAAGAAGCGGCGCCGGGTGTAGCGAGAGCACGACAGGAACAGGAAGAGGAACCCCACCCCATGGCTCGATACACCGGTCCCGTCTGCCGCCTCTGCCGGCGCGAGCGGACCAAGCTGTTCTTGAAGGGCGAGCGCTGCTACTCGCTCAAGTGCCCCGTCTCCGAGGCAGTCACCGACCGGCACAGCCGCGCCTACCCGCCGGGCGAGCACGGGCGCGACCGCATGCGCCAGGGCTCTGAGTACCTCGCCCAGCTGCGCGAGAAGCAGAAGGCGCGGCGGATCTACGGGATCTTGGAGAAGCAGTTCCGCAACATGTACGAGGAGGCCACCCGCCAGGGCGGCATCACCGGTGAGAACCTGCTGCGCAACCTCGAGCTCCGGCTCGACAACGTGGTGTTCCGGGCCGGGTGGGGAGCCAGCCGTCGCCAGGCCCGCCAGTTCGTCCGGCACGGGCACGTGAACGTGAACGGCAAGCGGGTCACGATCCCGAGCTACCGGGTGCGCAAGGGCGACATCGTCACCCTGCGCGAGGCCACCCGCACCAACTTCATGGTGCGCCGCAACATGGACACCCTGGAGCGCACCACGCCGGCCTGGCTGGAAACAGGCGAGTCCGGCTTCTCGGTGTCCGTCCTGAACCCCCCGCTGCGAGAGCACATCGACGAGCCCATCCAAGAGCAGCTCATCGTCGAGCTCTACTCGAAGTAACCCCGACCCCGAACCCGCCCCGAACCCGCCCCAACAGGAGTACCGCCATGCTGATCATCCAACGGCCGACCGTCGAAGTCGTCGACGAGGAGGAGAACAACCGCCAGCGCTTCGCCGTCGGCCCGCTCGACCCGGGCTTCGGTACGACGCTCGGCAACTCCCTGCGCCGAACCCTGCTCTCGTCCATCCCCGGTGGCGCCGTGACCCAACTGCGTTTCGACGAGGCGCTGCACGAGTTCACGACGCTGCCCGGGGTCAAAGAGGACATCACCGACATCATCCTCAACCTCAAGGACCTCTTGGTCCGCGTGCACACCGACGAGCCGGTCACGCTGCGCCTCGACGTCCGCGGCCCGGCGGACGCCACGGCGGCCGACCTGCAGCTCACATCCGACGTCGAGATCCTCAACCCGGACCTGCACATCGCATCCATCAACGCCAAGGGCCGCCTGGCCGTCGACGTCACGGTGGAGCGCGGGCGGGGCTACGCGTCGGCGGACAAGAACAAGAAGTCCTCGACCATCGGCGTCATCCCGATCGATTCCATCTTCTCGCCGGTGCACCGGGTGACCTTCGACATCGAGCCGGTCCGGGTGGAACAGTCGACCAACTACGACCGCCTGGTCCTCGACATCGAGACCGACGGCACGATCTCGCCTCGCGAGGCGCTGGCGTCGGCGGGCGACACCCTGCGCAACCTGGTCTCGTTGGTGGCCGACCTCGAGGAGGCGCCCCAGGGCCTCGAGCTCGGTGACACCGGGACGGCCACGAGCGGCTCACCCGACCTCGACCTGCGCATCGAGGAGCTGGACCTCTCCGAGCGGCCGCGCAACTGCCTCAAGCGCGCCCAGATCAACACGATCGGCGAGCTGGTCGAGCGCACCATGGAGGACCTGCTCGCCATCACGAACTTCGGCCAGAAGTCGGCGGACGAGGTCGTCCAGCGCCTCGACGAGCGCGGGCTGTCGCTCCGCACGAGGGACTGAGCACGATGCTGGCAACCCCCAAGCGCGGCCGCCGGCTGGGCGGTTCGCCGTCGCACCAGAAGGCCATGATGGGCAACCTCGTGGCCTCACTGATCGCGGCGGAGTCCCTGGTCACCACCGAGGCCAAGGCCAAGGCCATGCGGCCCGTCGTCGAGAAGTGCGTGACCGCGGCACGCAAGGGCGGCCTCGCCAATCACCGCAATGTCGTCGCTCTCATCCGCGACAAGGACATGGCGCACAAGCTCTTCGAGGAGATCGGGCCCCGTTACGCGGACCGCCCCGGCGGCTACACCCGCATCCTCAAGCTGGGCCCGCGTCCCGGCGACAACGCGCCGATGGCGCGGATCGAGTTCGTCTAGGGGTGGCGTAGGGGTGGAGCAACCTGCCGGCGCTGCCACGCAGCGCTGGAGGCTCCTCATCGCCTACGACGGTGCGGCCTTCCGGGGCTTCGCCGTCCAGCCCGAAGTTCCCACCGTCGCCGGCGCGCTGCGCCAGGCCCTCGAACGCACCGCCCGCCTGCGCGAGCCACCCGTGCTCACCTGCGCCGGCCGCACCGACGCCGGCGTGCACGCGCGGGGCCAGGTCGTCCACGTCGACCTCCCGCCCATCGCGTATGACGGCATCGGCCTCGCCCGTGCCCTCAACCGCCAGCTGGCTCCCGCCGTCGTGGTGCGCCGGGCCGAGGAGGTCGGCGACGACTTCGACGCCCGCCGCTCGGCCACCGCGCGCACATACCGCTACCTCGTCTGGAACGCGCCCGAGCTCGACCCGTTGCTCGCCCGCATCGCCTGGCACGTGCGCGACCCCCTCGACCTCGTCGCCATGCGCACCGCCTCCGACGTGCTGCTCGGCAGCCACGACTTCCGCTCCTTCTGCCGCCGCCGCGCCCGGCACCGACGTCGCCGAGCCGATCGTCCGCCGGGTGACCCGGGCTCGGTGGCGCCTCGACGAGGGCCCCGAGGCGCATGACGCCGGCGGGTCCGAGGCAGCCCGGCTCCTGCGCTTCGAGATCTCGGCCAATTCGTTCTGTCACCAGATGGTGCGCTCGCTCGTGTCGAGCCTGGTCGAGGTCGGCCGGGGCAAGGAAACCGCCGCAGGGCTCATGGAAGCGCTGCGCGCCGCCACACGGCACGCGATGCCCGAGCCGGCACCACCCCGGGGGCTCTGCCTCGTCTCGGTGGACTACGGGGGCGAGTCCGCCCGCATACCTACTCCGCGCTGAGCGCCGTGACCGCCGGCGTGCGCGCGGCGATCCTGCCGGGTACCGCACTCAGCACCACCGCGAGCACCAGCGCGCTCAGCGCAGCCACGGCGATCGACACGACCGGGATGACCGGGGCTGGGACCGCGCCGATCTCCTCGGCGAACAGCGTCCACAGCCATCGCCCGAGCGCCACCCCCAGCGGCACCCCGACGACGACCCCCACGACCGCGACGATGCCTGCCTGCCAGACGACGCTCGATTGCAGTTGTCGGGGCGTGAAGCCGATCGCCTTCAAGATGGCCAGCTCGCGACGCCGTCGGCGCACCGACGCGACGAGGGTGAGACCGAGGGCACACGTCGCGCCCGCTGCCAGCGCGACCGCGAGCAGCAGCGGCGTCAGGCCCATCGACCGGTAGTTGACGATCTGGGCCGGCCGCTGCACCGCGAGCACCGACGCCTGGTTGCCGCCGCACACGGAGTTGGCGGGCTCCGTGGCGAGCACCCGCGACGCGGAGGTGGCCAACTGCTGCGCGGCCCGGTGCGCGGTGGCGGCGCCCGACGCACCGACCGCCGTGAGAAAGACCATGTTCGGTCCGTTGCAGCCCGGGTAGGCCTGGGGACCCAGCTGTTCGGTGACAGGACCGTTGTCGGCGGGTACCACGGCGCCGATGCCCATGGAGGTGTGCAGACCCTCCGCGATACCGATGGCCGGCATCGTCGCCACACCGACGATCGTGAGACGGACGGCTCTGGGCGGCAGGGTGGGCACGTACTTCATGGCCACGGTGTCGCCAACCCGCTTGTGGAGCTGGGCCATCGTGGCGGCGCCCAGCACGATCTGGTTCTTGCCGTCGAGGCCGTGGCCCGCGACGAGGGGCGGCGCGACCGGCGCCCCTGGCGTGGCCAAGAGCGCCGGCACCTCAACGCCGTCGAGCTCGAGGGTGGAGAACCACACACCGGACTCGACCACTCCGTGGTCATGGCGGAGGACGGCCTGCACGGTGCGCTGGGGGACCGGGCCGTAGCCGTCGGAGCTCTGGACCGCGTAGTCCCAGTTCCAGCCGTAGAGGCTGGGCTGTGAGACCAGGTTCGCCAAGCTGTGCCCGAAGGTCAGCGTGGACGACACGACGAGCAGGGCCACGACCGCCCCGACCAGGACCCACCGTGTCTGCCCCCTGTCCGCGCCCCGTCCGGCATCGAGCGCGAAGCGGGCCCCGATCGCCGTGCTCGGAGGAACGCCGGAGCGGACGATGGCGCCGGCCAGGCCGGGATGCCCCACTCGCTCGAAGCGCACCTCGTGGCGGTGCGGCGCGCGCAACGCGGCGCCGGCCACGGTGGCAGCCAGGAGGAGGACGACCAGTGCCAGACCCCCGAGAGCGATGACGGCCCAGTCGGCGTTGAATCCCCGGTCGGGGTAGACCGCCCTGGCGGGTCCGATCGGCGCCAGTGGCGAGAGGGCGAACGCCACCGCGGCCGCCAGGAGACCGCCGATCACGATCGCTCCCGCGGTGCCGATGAGTCCGTCGGTCACCGTCATCGCGGGCGAGGCGCCGAGCGAGCGCATGACGCGCAGCTCCTCGTCGCGCGCTCGTCGCTGGCGCGCCACCTCCTCGAGGGCGATCAGCAGTGCGGTCAGCCCCGCGATGCATCCGAAGGCTCCGAGCGCCAGCGCCTCGGGTCGGATGGACTCGTCGGCCTCCTGCGACGTCTGCGCGGCGACTTGGAAGTCGGTGAAAAACCGCTGGGTCGCGTTCCAGTCGCGTTCGACATCGGGGACGTGGCGGGCGCCGCCGTCGAGCTGGACGCCGAAGTACGCCATCGACGCAGTGGTGAACAACAGCCGGGTCAGTGCCGGTGTCGCCACGACGTAGGACGGGTAACGCTCGATCTGGTCTTGGACCAGGTCGCGGTTGAGGAGGCCGATGCCGGCCACCGTGACCCGGAAGGGCGCCCCGTGGCGGGCGCCGCCCTGCGTGTTGGCCGAGACCTCGAAGGACTGGCCGACGTGCACCCCCAGCACCTGGGCGGCGGCCTGGGTGACCATGACCTCACGGGGGTCAGCCGGGTCGGCCTGCCGCCCCTCGGTCACGCTGAAGCGGTCCTGGTCGAACAGCATGCCGTCGACGCTGCCCGCCAACAGCACGGAGCTGGCGAAGCGCTCGAGTGTGCGAGAACCCGGCTTGGTGAAGGAATCACCCAGGGCGACGTAGCTCTCGACGTGTCGCACGTGGGGGAACGCCCGGATCGCGTCGACCAGCTGCCGGTCGATGGCCGGGGTGATGGGTTCGCCACCCGCCGGCTCGATGGTCAGATCAGACGGGTTCGTCGAGGCCAAGAAGACGGAGTACGACGAGGCGGTGCGCCGCGCCGCCGCCACCGAGCCGAGCGCCAGGCCTCCCCCGAGCCCGACCACGAGGACGAGTGCGAGGTAGCCGGCGCCCTGACGCCGCCACGAGGTGGCGAAGCGGAACCAGGCCGTCCGCACCACCGCCACCTTCACACTGGCCGTGGCCCCCTCAGCAGCCACGTTCACCAGGCCCGATCACACTCCGAAGCCTGGCAACGGGGCGTGTACCGGTCAATGAGGTCACCCCGCGCGACCGGCGGGTAGTACCACCACCGATCGCGGCCCAAAAGCCACGGAAGGGCCGGCTTGCTGGGCCTTTGCCGAGGCCCTATCCTGGTACGTCGGCTCTCGGCGCCCCGGGAGCCCTGCGCACCGCCGCACCGGGTGCGCTCGCCCACCACGCGGAAGCGAAAGATCGGTCTTGTGCGCACATTTTCACCGAAGGTCCCCGAGATCCAGCGAACGTGGTACGTGGTCGACGCCGACGGCCTCGTGCTCGGGCGCCTGGCCTCGTCGGTGGCCGCCATCCTGCGCGGCAAGCACCGTCCCTATTTCGCCCCCCACGTCGACACCGGTGACCACGTCATCGTGGTGAACGCGGACAAGGTCGTCCTCACCTCGAGCAAGGCCGAGGCCAAGATGGCGTACCGCCACAGCGGCTACCCCGGTGGCCTGCGGGCCACCAGCTACGCCACACTGCTCGAGGACCAGCCGGCCGAGCTGATCCGGCGCTCGATCCGCGGCATGCTGCCCAAGAACACCCTCGGCCGCCAGCAGCTGAGCAAGCTGCAGGTCTACGCCGGCCCCGACCACCCGCACGCGGCCCAGAAGCCCGAGGCTCTCGAGCTGCCCGAGGCCCGCAGGGCCGGCTGAGCGCGCGCCAGGCCGATCTGCGTAGGCCCATTCGCACCAGGAAGGACACCATCCACCCATGCCCGCACCACTCAGCCAGACGACCGGCCGCCGCAAGCAGGCGGTGGCCCGCGTCCGCTTCCGCCCCGGCCAGGGCGCCATCACCGTCAACAAGGTCCCCATCGAGAAGTACTTCACCTCGGCGACGCACCGCATGCTGGTGACCGAACCGCTGCGGGTGACCAACACCGTCGAGTCCTACGACATCGACGCGACGATCGACGGCGGCGGGATCTCGGGCCAGGCCGGCGCCATGCGCCTCGGCATCGCGCGCAGCCTGTGCGAGGTCGACCCCGAGCAGCGCGGCCCGCTCAAGCGCGCCGGCCTCCTCACCCGCGACGCACGAGAGAAGGAGTCCAAGAAGTACGGCCTGAAGAAGGCCCGCAAGGCGCCGCAGTACTCCAAGCGGTAGCAGCAGGGCACCGAATGCCGCCGGCCCGCTTCGGCACCGATGGCGTGCGCGGGGTTGCCAACGAGGAGCTGACCGCCGAGTTGGCGCTGGCTCTCGGGCGCGCCACCGCCCGCGTGCTCCCCGCCCCGACCTTCGTGGTCGGGCGCGACACGCGACGTTCGGGCCCGCTCCTCCAGGCCGCCTTCTCGGCTGGCCTGGCCGCCGAGGGGGCCGACGTGGTCGACCTCGGCGTGGTCCCGACGCCGGGTGTGGCCGCGGTGGCCGCGCACCGCAAGGTCCCCGGCGCGGTGATCTCGGCTTCGCACAACCCCTTCGCCGACAACGGGATCAAGTTGTTCAGCCTCCTCGGGACGAAGCTGCCCACCGAGAGGGAGCGCGAGATCGAGCGCGAGCTCGTGGCGCTTCTCTCCGATCCGGAGCGGCCACCCCGCCGTCCCACCGGACACGGCGTGGGGGTCATCACCGTCGATCCGGACGCGCTCGGCGTACTACGAGGAACACTTGGTCGCCACGACCGAGGGCCGGCGGCTGACCGGGCTGCACATCGTCGTCGACTGCGCCGACGGTGCGGCCAGCGACATCACGCCACGCGTGCTGATTGAGCTCGGCGCGACGGTCACGGCGCTGCACGTCGCGCCCGACGGCGCCAACATCAACCACCAATGTGGCTCGACCGACCCGAGCGAGTTGGCGCGGGCGGTCGTCGCGCACGAGGCCGACCTCGGCCTGGCGTTCGACGGGGACGCCGACCGGGTCATCGCGGTGGACGAGAGCGGCAGCATCGTCGACGGGGATGTGCTGCTCGCGATGTTCGCGCTCGACCTGGCCGAGCGGGGACTCCTCAGCGGCAACACGGTGGTGGTCACGGTCATGACCAACCTCGGCTTCCGCCTCGCCATGGAGGACCGCGGCATCGCCGTACGCGAGACCGACGTCGGGGACCGCCACGTCCTCGCCGCGCTCGACGCGGACGGGCTCAGCCTCGGAGGCGAGCAGTCGGGTCACATCATCTTCCGGTCGCTGTCGACCACCGGTGACGGCACCCTCACCGGCATCGCGCTGGCCGACCTCGTGGTCCGCGCCGGCCGCTCCGTGGCCGACCTCTCGGCCGGGCTGGTCGAGCGGGTACCCCAGCGCCTCGTCAACGTCCCTATCGCCCAGCCCGAGCGCTTGGCCGGTTGTACCGAGGTCTGGGAGGCGGTGGTCAAGGCCGAGGCGGAGCTCGGTCACGAGGGCCGCGTGCTGTTGCGGCCGAGTGGCACCGAGCCGCTCGTCCGCGTGATGGTCGAGGCGCGGATGGCCGAGCAGGCCGACACGATCGCGTCCCGTCTGGCTGGCGTGGTGGCGCTCGCGCTGGCACCGGTCGAGCCGCAGGTGCCCAGGTAGGCCCAGGTAGACGGGAGCCGCAGGCACCCAGGGAGGCACAGGTAGCCTGGGTCACCATGTGCGGCATCATCGGCGTCACCGGCGAGGCCGACGCCGTGCCGCTCCTCCTCGGCGGTCTGCACCAGCTGGAGTACCGCGGATACGACTCGGCGGGCGTGGCCATGGTGGCCGACGGCGCGGTCTGGCGGGCCCGTGCCGCCACCGGCACGGAGTCACTGGCCACCTTGGCCGACCGCACCGCCGACGCGCCCCGGGGCCATGGGGCGGCCATCGGGCACACCCGGTGGGCCACCCACGGCAGCCCGACCGAGGAGAACGCCCACCCGCACACCGACTGCACCGGCCGGCTGGCCCTGATCCACAACGGGATCATCGAGAACCATGCCGAGCTGCGGGCCGAGATCGAGGCGAGCGGCCACACCATTGCGTCGGGAACCGACACCGAGGTGATGGCCCACCTGATCGAGGAGCAGCTGGCCGGGGGCGCGTCGCTGGCCGAGGCGACACGCGTGGTGCTGGGACGTCTGCGCGGCTCTTTCTCCATCGCCGTCATCTCCGCCGACGAGCCCGACACCATCGTCGCCGCCTGCCGGCACACCCCCCTCGTCCTGGGCCTCCACGACCGCATGACGCTGTTGGCGTCGGACATCCCCGCGCTGATCGGGCACACCCGGCGCGTCTTCACGCTGGCGGACGACCAGATGGCCGTGCTGACCCCCGGTGCGCTGGCGGTGACGACGCTCGATGGCGAGCCGGTCGAACCCGAGGAGCGCACGATCACCTGGGACGTCGAGGCGGCCCAAAAGGACGGCTTCGAGGACTTCATGTCCAAGGAGATCCATCAGCAACCCGCGGCGGTGGGCGACACGCTGCTCGACCGTCGTGGCCCCGGCGGGGAGCTGATCCTCGACGAGATGCGGCTCGGCGTCGACGACCTGCGCGCCATCGACAAGGTGTTCATCGTCGCCTGCGGTTCGAGCTATCACGCCGCGCTCGTGGCCAAGTACGCGATCGAACACTGGGTCAAGGTGCCCACCGAGGTCGACATCGCGAGCGAGTTCCGCTATCGCGATCCGGTGCTGAACGAGCGCACGCTCTGCGTCGGGGTCTCCCAGTCGGGCGAGACGCTCGACACCTCACAAGCAGTGCGCGAGGCCGCCCGCCTCGGGGCCAAAGTGCTGGTCGTCTCCAACGTCGTCGACTCGTCGATGGCCCGCGCCGCCGACGGCGTCCTCTACACCCGGGCCGGGCCCGAGATCGGGGTCGCCTCGACCAAGTGCCACCTGGCCCAGATCGTCGCCCTCGAGATCCTGGGCCTGTACCTCGCCCAGATCAAGGCCACCCAGCCGTCCTCAGAGATCGACAGGATCCTCGATGCCATGGGGACGCTGCCCGGCCTTGTCGCCGAGGCGCTCGGACGTGGGGGCGACGTCGACGACGTGGCGGCCAAGCTCACCGACGCGCGCGACTTCTTCTTCCTCGGCCGCCACGTGGGTTTCCCGATCGCGCTCGAGGGCGCGCTGAAGCTGAAGGAGCTCGCCTACCTGCGCGCCGAGGGCTACCCGGCCGGGGAGCTCAAGCACGGGCCGATCGCGCTCATCGAGCCGGGCGCCGTCGTCGTCGGCATCGCGACGCGCAACCCGCTGTGGGAAAAGATGATGTCCAACATCGCGGAGGTGCGCAGCCGCGGCGCCACCGTGGTGCTGCTGGCCGACGATGGCGACGAGGAGACGGCCGCCGCAGCCGACCACGTGCTGTGGGTCCCGCCGACGCACCCACTCCTCTCGCCCGTCGTCGGCGTCGTGCCGCTGCAGCAGCTGGCCTACCGACTGGCCCGCCTCCACGGGCACGACCCTGACCGGCCGCGCAACCTCGCCAAGACGGTGACCGTCGAGTGAACGTGGGTGCTCCCGCCGGCGGGATCGTCGGCGTGGGTGTCGACGCTGTCGACGTCGGTCGCTTCCGCCGCGTCCTCGACCGCCGCCCGAGCTTCGCGACGCGCTGTTTCACCGAGGGCGAGCGTTCCGACGCGAGCGGCTCGGCCGACGAGGCCCAGAGCCTGGCTGCACGCTTCGCGGCCAAGGAGGCCGTGATGAAGGCGTTGGGCACGGGCATCGGCGCGTTCGCGCTGACCGACGTGGAGGTATGCCGGACGGCCGGCGCCGGGGCCACCCGCAACGCGCCCTTTCTCGTGTTGCGCGGGGGTGCCGCCGAGATCGCAGGCGCCGTGGGGGCGCGCAGCTTCCACCTCTCGCTGACCCACACCGACGGCGTCGCCATCGCCTTCGTCGTCGCCGAGCACTCGCCGTCGTGCGCGCCATCCTGACCCGCGACGAGATGCGGGCGGCCGATGCGGCCGCGCTGGCGTCCGTCTCGCACGAGACCCTGGTCGACCGGGCGGGCACCGCGGTGGCCCATGCCGCGCTGCACCTGTGCGGTGGCGCCTACGGCCGCCGCATCGTGGTGGTGGTCGGCAAGGGAAGCAATGGTGCCGACGGCAAGGTGGCGGCCGACGTCCTGGCACGCCGAGGGGCGCGGGTGCACGTCGTCGAAGCCACGTCGCTGGCACCGGGCGCGGCCCTGCCGCAGTGTGATTTGGTGATCGACGGCGCCTACGGCACCGGGTTCCGGGGCTCCTACGACGCGCCGGCGGTGCCCCCCGGGGCGCAGGTGCTGGCCATCGACATCCCCTCGGGCGTCGACGCCGACTCGGGCGACGCGCCGGGCGACGCGGTGCAGGCCGACGCGACGGTGACCTTTGCCGCGCTCAAGCCGGGCCTGCTCCAGGGCGCCGGCGCGCGACTGAGCGGCCACGTCGAGGTGGCCGACATCGGCATCGGGTTCGAGACGCCCAAGGTCATGCTGGTCGAGGACGCCGACGTCGCGCGCTGGTGCCGCGGCGGGGGCGTCTGGGCAACAAGTGGAACCACGCGGTCGGCATCGCGGCCGGTTCGCGCGGGATGGAAGGTTCGGCCATCTTGTGCACCCGGGGGGCCATGGCCGCCGGCGCGGGGATGATCCGGCTCGGGTCACCGGGTGACCCCACGGCCGCCTGGCCGATCGAGGCCGTGCGCATGCACCTGCCCGCCGGGGAGTGGGCGGGTGCGTTCCTCGACGCCACGACCAAGTGCAAGGCGGCCGTCATCGGCCCGGGACTCGGCACGGGCGACGACGTCGCGGAGGAAATCCGATCCGTGATCGCTGCCGCGCCCGTCCCGCTCGTGGTCGACGCCGATGCGCTCACCGCGCTCGGGGACGCCGCAGCGGCCCGCGCCGTGCTGTCGAAGCGCAGCGCGCCAAGCATCCTCACCCCGCACGACGGCGAGTACGCCCGCCTGGCCGGCTCCATGCCCGGGCCCGACCGCCTGGCGGCCGCACGCGGCCTCGCCGCGGCGACCGGTGCGGTGGTGTTGTTGAAGGGCTCGCTCACCGCGGTCGCCGCGCCCGACGCGGGGTCGCCCGACGTGCTGTTGGCCGCGGCCGGTGTCCCCGCGCTCGCCACCGCGGGCAGCGGCGACGTCCTCTCCGGGGTCATCGGCGCCTTCTGCGCGCGTGGGATGGACGCGCTGGAGGCGGCCGCGCTCGGGGCCCACGTGCACGGGCGGGCCGCCTCGCTCGGCTTTCCCGAGGGCTTGGTGGCGGGCGATCTCCCCGCCTTGTTGGCCCGGGCGCTCAGTGCACTCGAGGGTGCGGGCGGGCATGGCTGACGGATCGCCGATGCGACTGGTGGCGCCCGTGCCCGATGACGCCGACGACGCCGAGCACGCGGCCACCATGGGCCCGAGTCGCTCGCGGCCGGCCTGGGCGGAAGTCGACCTCGGCGCCGTGGCCCACAACGCCGGCCTGCTGGCGCGGCTCGCTGCGCCGGCGGAGCTGTGCGCGGTGGTCAAGGCTCATGGCTACGGGCACGGTGGTCCGCCGGTGGCCCGGGCCGCGCTCGCCGGCGGCGCCCGGCGCCTGGCGGTGGCGCTGGTCGACGAGGGAGTGGAGCTGCGCGAGCACGGCATCAGCGCGCCGGTCCTCCTGCTGAGCGAGTGTGGCGCCGAGGCGGCGCCGAGCGCGCTCGAGCACGGTCTCACCCCGACCCTGTACTCGGCCGAAGGCATCGCGACGTTCGCGGCTGCGGCGAGGTCGGCCGGGCGCCGCGTCGCGGTGCACGTCAAGGTGGACACCGGCATGCACCGGGTGGGGGCGGCGCCCGACGACCTCGTTGCGGTGGCATCGGCGGTGGTGAACGAGCCGATGCTCGAGCTCGAGGGTGTGTGGACGCACCTGCCCGTGGCCGACGGCGAAGCGAGCGAGGACCGCGTCTTCACCGAGGGCCAGCTCGCGCTGTTCGATCGCCTCGTGGGCGACCTGGCCGCGGCCGGCATCCGCGTCCCGGTGTTGCACGCGGCCAATACGGCCGGCTCGGTGGCCTTTTCCGCGTCGCGCTACGGCATGGTCCGCTGTGGCCTCGGCCTCTACGGGTACCTCCCCGGGTCGCCCGGCGGTGCGGTGGCGGCGGCGTTCGGGGCGCAGGCGGGCGGGGAGGTGCTCCGGCCGGCGATGGCGCTCAAGGCACGCGTGGTCGCGGTCCGCACGCTCGACGCCGGCGAGCGGCCCTCGTATGGGCGACTGCGGCCGCTGCCGGCCCGCGCCGTCGTGGCCACGGTCCCCATCGGCTACGCCGACGGCGTGCCGCGGGCGCTCTTCGGCGGCGGCTACGAGGTGCTCATCGGGGGCGTGCGCCGACCGTTGGCGGGGATGGTGACCATGGACCAGATCGTCGTCGACTGCGGCGACGACCCGGTGCAGCCGGGCGACGAGGTCGTGCTCCTCGGGAGCCAGGGGAGCGAGACCATCACGGCGGACGACTGGGCGGCCATGCTGGGAACGATCAGCTACGAGGTGGTGTGCGGCGTGGGCCCGCGCATGCCGCGCATCGTGGTCAACCGACCCGACCGGCCCGGTGGCTGACGCGGCGGCGCTGGAGCGGCTGCGGGTCACCGCCTCGACCTGCACGCGCTGTCCGCTGGCCAAGGGGCGGACCCAGGTCGTGTTCGGCGTTGGCTCGCCGGCGGCCGACCTGCTCTTCGTGGGCGAGGGCCCGGGCCGCGAGGAGGACTTGGCCGGCGAGCCCTTCGTCGGCCGGTCCGGCAAGCTGCTCGATCGCCTCATGTGGGAGGAGGTCGGCCTGACCCGCGCCGAGTGCTACATCGCCAACGTGGTCAAGTGCCGGCCGCCGCAGAACCGGGACCCCGCGCCGGGGGAGATCGAGGCGTGCCGTCCGTACCTCGAAGAGCAGATCGACCTGATCGACCCGATCGTCATCGTGACCCTGGGCAACTTCTCGACCAAGCTGCTGCTCGAGAGCACGCGCGGCATCCGCGAGCTGCGGGGTCAGGTGTTCGAGCGCGGCCGGGCGTCGGTGGTGCCGACGTACCACCCGGCGTACGTGTTGCGCGCCGGGGGCGAGGCCATGGCCGAGATGCGGGCCGACTTCGTACGGGCCAAGCGGCTCATGGGGGCGGCCCGCCCGTGAGCTGGCCCGTGCGACGCTCCACGGCGTCGCCGCAGTCGACCCGCGAGCTGGCCGGCCCGCGTCGCCGGTCTCTGCCGGGCGGGCGACGTCGTGCTCTTGGTGGGCGATCTCGGCACCGGCAAGACCGTGTTCGCCCAGGGATTCGCCGCCGCACTCGGGGTGACCGGGCCGGTGACCAGCCCGACCTTCGCGCTCGTGCGTCACTACCGCTGTGGGCCGCGGGCCGCGGTGACCCAGCTCATCCATGCCGACGTCTATCGCACCGGCTCGGTCGCAGAGGTGGTCGACCTGGCCCTGGCCGAGCTGGTGGAGGAGGACGCCGTGGCCCTCGTCGAGTGGGGCGACCTGGCTCTCCCGGCTCTCGGCGAGAGCGCGCTCGAGGTCACGCTTGTCGCGCCCGACGCGCTCGGTGCGCCCAGCCGGCGCGAGCTCTCGATCGCCGGGCGGGGAAGGTGGGAGCGTCGCGCCGCCGAAGTGGACGCGGTGCTCGGACAGGACGCGGCATGAGTGCCGCACGCGGTGGTGCCGCTCGGGAAGACGACGGGTGGCCGAACGGTCTCGCACCGGCACTGGTGGCGATCGAGACGGCGACCGAGACGGTCGGGGTGGCAGTGCGCACGCCCGACGGCGTGGAGGCCGCGTTCACGCTCACCGGCAGGCGCCGCCACGTGGAGACGCTGACGCCCGCGCTCGAGCACGTCCTCGAGCAGGTCGGTCTGGTGCCGGCCGACCTCGACGCCGTCGCCGTCGACCTCGGCCCCGGCCTCTTCACCGGGTTGCGCGTCGGGAGTGGCCGCCGCGAAGGGCCTCGCGTTCTCGCTGGGCGTGGGGGTGATCGGAGCGACGAGCCTTGACATCCTCACGGCGGCGGCCGCCGAGACCGGCCAGCGCGGCCTGGTTCTGGCGTGCATCGACGCCCGACGCGGCGAGGTGTTCGCGTCGCTGCACGAGCTCGGTCCGAGCGGGACGGTCGCCCGCCAGCGCATCGCCCCCGGCCTCTTCGCGCCGGAGGACCTGGTGGCCACGCTCGAGGGACTCGCGGGTCTCGGTGGTGCACGGGTGCTCGCGGTCGGCGACGGCGCCCAGCGCTACGCCGGGGTGCTGGGCGCCGTAGGCGCGGTGGAGGTGGTGGCGCCGGGCCTGGGTTTTCCCCACCCCGGTGTCCTGCTCCGGCTCGCACTGGCTCGGCTTGCTGCGGGAGAATCGCCAGACGAGCCCGCTTCCGTCGTTCCTCTCTACATGCGTGAGGCGGACGCACGGAGCAACTTCGCTCGGGCGGAGCGGGCCTGAGGTATGGCCATGCTGACGCTGCGTATCGACAAGCTTCGGCGCCGGGATCTGCGCCAGCTCATGCGCATCGAGAGCGCCGTCTTCCCCGAACCCTGGTCGCCGGCCGTCTTCAACTCGGAGCTCGCGCTCCGCAAGGGCCGGCTGTACCGTGCCGCGTGGGTCGGTGACGACTTGGCCGGCTACATCGGGTTCATGATCGTCGACGACGAGGGCCACATGACGACGCTTGCCACCGCGCCGGACTTCCAACGGGCTGGGATCGCGACCACGATGATCGTCGACGGCCTCCGGACGCTGCGCGCCGGGGGCGTCAAACACATTTCCTTGGAGGTGGCGGCCAACAACGAGGCGGCCCAGTCCCTCTACCGGCGCTTCGGCTTCGCCCCCGTCGCGGTCCGCAAGAACTACTACCCGGTCACGGGGCAGGACGCGCTGGTCATGTGGGTCTACGACGTGGACACCGACGACTACGAGGCTCGCTTGGAGGATCTGGCCGCCCGCGGCGTCGCCGTCGAACACCGCGGTGCGCGCTGAGCCGATCAGCGCGGTGTGCGCTCAACGCAGCGGGGTGCCGACGGCCTCGATCTGCACGGCGATGCGCGACGACGCAGCAGCCCGCATCGCGGTGACGCCGAACTGGCGGCGGTCGACGTCGGCCGTGGCACTGATGTGCACCAACCCGCCGCCCTGCTGAGCCGTCGCCGTCACCGAGAACACGGCCGGTGCCGATCGGCCGTGCACGGTGAGCGTGCCGCGGACCTCCCACGCACCGCGGAGGGGGACCACCTCGGTCGACGTGAATTCCATGTTCGGGTAGGTGGCGACGTCGAGCAGTTTGGGTCCTTTGACATGCTCGTCGCGCTTCGCCATCGGAGTGGTGAAGGTGTCGGTGGCCAGCACCACGTGGACGGTGGAGCGCTCGAGCGGCGTGCCGACCATGAATTCTCCTGAGGCGAGGCCGATCGTCCCCCTGATGGTGAAGACGCCGAGCTTCTTCGCCGTAAAGCGCACCGTCGAGAGCGTCGGGTCGAGCCGGTACCGCCCGGCGGGGACGGCGACGGGGGCCGGCCGGTATGTGATGTCCTCGATGGCCATGATGTTCTCCTCGTTCATTCGGGTGGTGCGGGTCCACGGTGGTCGTGGGGCCACAGGGAGAAGGACGAGACGGCGAGCCTGTCTGTGACGGCCGTGCCGCCGTCCGCGTCGCTCAGTCGGGGAGGGCGCGGCGCAGGCGCGCCAGCGCCTCGGGGCGCGCCGTCACATGAATTGCAGAGACCCGCTCGCCGGTGACGGTCAGGGAGATGAGCGCCGCAAGATCACGGTCGACGAAGGCCAGGACGCACGGGTTGCCGACGAAGGGCACCGAGACGAGGCTGGCGCCCCCGCCCCAGTAGCGCAGGAAGTTTCGGGCCACGGCGTGGGAGCCGGAGACGACGAGGCCGGGACGCAGGTCGACGCCACCGGAGACGTCGGGATCGAGCACGGCGAGGAGCTCGTCGAAGTTGCCGTTGGCACAGGCCGCAATGAAGCGGTCGGTCACCGCGCGGTGCTCGTCGGGGCTGATCGTGGCCCGCCGGCCATCTTCGGGTGCGTCGAGCTTCACCCGGGCGCGTCGGGCGAGCTGGCGGCAGGTCGCCTCCTGCCGGCCGACGGTCGTCGCCACGGTGTCGAAGGGCAGTCCGAAGATGTCGTGGAGGACGAAGGTCACTCGCTCGGCGGGGGAGAGTCGCTCGAGGACCACCAGTAAGGCAAGGCGGACACTGTCGTCGAGGGTCACCCGATCGGCCGGGTCGGAGGACGCCGGCGTGCCGGTGAATCCCGCGCCGGGCGCGGTGGCCGCACGCTGCTCGAGCTCGAGGCCGCCGACCGACTGCTCGCGACGGTTGCGCGCGGAGCGGATGACGTCGAGGCAGAGCCGGCTCGTGACCACGATGAGCCAGCCCCGGGCGTCCTCGATGGCCCCGAAGTCGCTCCGGGACAGGCGGTGGAACGCCTCTTGGACGACGTCCTCGGCGCGGCCGATGTCGCCCAGCATCCGGAACGCCATGTCCAAGAGGTAGGGCCGGTGTTCGACCCACGCTTCTGTGATCTGCAGCTCGGTGGGCATGGCTCTCCTCTCGGAACCTACAGGCGGCGCCCGTCGCGGGCGCCAGGATCCATGGTGAGGACGGGGCCGGGCCACGAATTGTGACAGGAGTGCTCGTCGCGCTGCGCCGTCACGTTTTGGAGGGCTGCCACGTCCTCTACGCAATGGGCACGACACGGAGCACTCGAGCGATGGACCCCGGCGACGACCGTCATGTTCGCCAAGGGGGTCGCGAATGCAAGGAACGCATGGAGCTGGTGCAGAGCCGCTTCGTCACCGATGACGTCGCTCACCTGGCGCGCTTCTATGGCGCGTTGGTCGCGACCGATGTGGTGGTCAACGACTATTACGTCGAGGTGCCGACGCCGGCGCAGCGTGTGGGCGTGTCGAGGATGCGCTTCTCCGACCTCCAAGGCGGCACCTGCGGTGCGCCCGAGGGCGTGCACCTCGGAGCGACGATCCTCGACTTCGCTGCCGCAGACATTGACCTCGAGTACGAGCGCATCTGCGCGATGGACGTCGAGTGGCTCATGCCACCCACTCTCCAGCCGTGGGGACGCCGATCGATGATGCTGCGCGACCCCGAAGGACACCTGGTGAGCGTGTTCGAGAACAAGGAGGATGACAGATGACGATGACCACGGATGCTCCAGCCCTCGAGGCAGTGGAGCTCGAGAAGACGTACCCCGGCGATGTCCGTGCCGTACAGGGCATCAGCTTCGAGGTGGCACCGGGCGAGGCGTTCGGTCTCCTGGGCCCGAACGGCGCGGGCAAGTCCACCACCATCGGCATGCTCAACACGACGGTGCGCCCGACCGCGGGTCGTGCCCTGTTGGGCGGGATCGACGTGGCGCGCGATCCCGTCGGCACCCGCGCACGCAGCAGTGTGGTCTTCCAAGACAGCGTGGTCGATCAGCCGCTCACGGGCCGCCAGAACCTGCAGCTGCACCTGCGCCTGTGGGGTCGCGACGACGTCGCCGGGCGGACCCGGCTGGCCGAACTCAGCCAGGTCGTCGGGCTGAGCGAGTATCTCGACCGGCCCGTCGCCACCTACAGCGGAGGCCAGCGCCGGCGCATGGAGATCGTCCGGGCGCTCGCCTCGGACCCCCAGGTGCTCTTCCTCGACGAGCCCACGACGGGCCTCGACACGCGGGTGCGCCACGATCTCTTCGACACGCTGACGACGTTGCGCGAACACACGGGCGTGACGATCCTCATCACGACGCACTATCTCGACGAGGCCGAGCGCCTGTGCGATCGCATCGCCATCGTCGACGCGGGCCGGGTCGTCGCGTGCGACAGCCCAGCCAACTTGCTGGCCGAGCTCGGCTCTGAGGTGCTCGAGGTCCGTCTCGACGAGCCCGAACGTGCCCTGGAGACGCTCACCGGCGCCGGCGTCGCCCCGGACGACGTCCTCGTGATCGGCACCACCGTGACGGTCGTCCTGCGCGACCGGACCGCCGAGAACCTTGTCCGAGCGCTGCGCGAGTCGTCCCACGTCCTGCGGGCCGTGACGACGCGCCGTCCCGACTTCGACGACGTCTACCTGCGCGTGACCGGCGACCGCTTCGGCGACGAGTAACGAGTCGTGCCGGCGCCCCCACCCCATTTCGCCTACCGAACCAATAACCCCATGCCCGAGGGAGGACATCGATGACCACCACCACTGCACCCACACCCGCCGTACCGCTCGACGCCTTCCCCGGCGGGCTCGGGGTTGGCGGACGACGCGCTCGGACGCGCTCGGTGCCCGCCGCACCGGTGCTGGCCAAGCGCCGACTGGCGCTGACCGTTCGTTCACCGCGCTCGATCGTGGTGCCGCTGCTCACCCCTGTGCTCTTCGCATTGGTGATCGCCCCGGCGTTGGCCAACACGATCTCTCTTCCGGGTGGCCGGACCGCCTACATGACGTTCGTCGCACTGGCGACGGTCGGGCTGCTGATCCCGCTCAATTGCGCCTTCTCGGGGCTGGGCGTGATCGTCGATCGCCAACAGGGGGCCATGCGCGAGCTCCTGGTCGCACCGATACGGCGCTCCTCCATCGTGGTCGGCAATCTGCTCGCCGCCCTCGCGCTCACCGCGCTCCAGGTCGGCGTCCTCATCGTGGCGTCCGTGCTGCGCGGCGCGGCGTATCAGTCCGGACTGCGGACGCTGTGGTTCGTTGCCGCGGCGGTCGTCTTCGCCGTCTTCATGTACGGTCTCGCCGAGATCCTGTCAGTGCGGTTGCCGAGCCCGGTGGAGTACATCGCCGCGGTGCCGGCAGTCGCCATCGTGCCCTTCTTCTTTGCCGGCTCACTCTTTCCCATCACCTCGTTGCCGCACTGGCTGGGCGCCGTCGCCAAAGTGCTGCCGCTCACCCATGCGCTGGCGCTCTTTCGCTATGGCATGACGGCTACGAGCGGGCAGCGGGCGCTGCACAACATCTGGGGACTGCAGAACGTCACCCTCATGGCGGGGCTCTCGATGCTGGTGCTCGTCGTGTACGCGGTGGTGACCTTCGCCGGCGCAGTGCGGCTCTTCACCAAGGCGGGGACCAGCTGAGGACGCCGGCCGACGCCGCGCCAGCACGAGGATCTCGCGCGAGGAAAGATTGGGTATGACCGATCTCGAGGATGTTGGCCGGCTCGCCGCCGGGGATCATCACCTGGCCGTCTTCACGGTGGCCCGGCCCGACGGGAGGGTCCAGGCTTCCGTGGTGAGTGCTGGGGTCATCGCCGACCCGGTCGACGGGGCGCACGGCGTCGCCGCCGTACTGGGCGGGGCCAGCCGCAAGCTCGACCTGCTGCGGCGCAGCGGGCTCGCAACACTGGTGTTCAAGGTCGGCGGCGACTGGGCCGCGGTGTCGGGCCCGGTGAGGCTCATCGGACCCGACGACGGCACCGACCTCGGGCTCGACGTGCCCGAGACGCTCCGTGCCGTGTTCCGCGCGGCCGGTGGGACCCACGATGACTGGGCCGAGTTCGACCGTGTCATGGCGGCGGAGCGCCGCTGCGCGGCCTTCGTCCGGGCCGACCGGATCTCGTCGAACGCCGGCGCCGCCTGAGCGTTCGTTGCGGTCATGCACCGCGCGTGGGTCAGGTCGGTGAGGACAACTGAGCGTTCTCGAGGTCTTCTTTGGAGTACCACCGCAAGGGCTCGTGGGGCCACGGCTGGGGATTCATCTCGGCAATAGTTGGGCCACCCGGTTTTGCGGTGACCTTGTCCCACTGCCCTGCGTACGCCGCATCGAGCATCGGCAACCGATGCGATGCACCAAATTTCCGTGAGTTCGGCGCGTCGTAGACGCCGTATCTCGTGGCGGCATGGCGAACGGCTGCTCGAGTCGCCGCCTCCTCGCCGTATTGAAAATGATGCGTGACGATTCCATCTGGTTCCCAGTAGATCGAGTCGTCGCCACTGGCGACTGAATGCGACCCGTTGTAATTGTTTATGAAATGGCTTCCACGATCGAATCTTTGCAGAGGATGCTTTTGGTGATTGAACGCACAGTTATCTTCTCGCTCCAGTATGTAGCAGTAGGGCTGGAAATCCAACGGGTGAAATCCACTGACGTATTCCGGTTTCTCAGTTGGAATGTGGTTCAAGAAGGTCGAACCGACGACGCGAAAGCTGCGGTCGAGTGTGTGAAGATACGCCTTGATGGTCAGACCATTCGGTCCTTCGGGGAACTCGTCACAATCGAGGAATAACCACCACACGTGTGGCGCGCCCGCCCTGGGAGATTCCTCGGCAACGATGCCTTGCATCAGAGCAGTAAGCAGACTCTCGTCAAACCATTCAGTCTCGACACGCTTGGCCAGTGTCGCCCCCGCAGCTTCGGCGAGTTCCACGGTGTCATCAGTGCTTCCGTTGTCGAGTACGAAAACCCTGTCGGCTCCCTGTGCGAAGACATTGTGCACCGCGGCAGAGATCATGTGCTCGCTGTTGTAGGCCTTGAAAATAGCGAACAGCAGGAACTGCCCCGGCTCGAGTGGCTCTGCATCAGGCGGGTTCTTGCGGTAGTAGTGCGGCCCCCAGTTGGGATTGCCTGTTCCGAATATTCGCCGGCCGGGCCGACTCCGCACGATGTGTCGCCTCGCCCAGGCCTGGCCATCGGTCAACCGAGGGAGTTCGCTCGGACCCTCTTCGGGTTCGGGAAACGCAAAAGGAGTGTCCAACAGAATTCTCCTCACTCAAAGAAGCGGGCCCTCACCATTCTGCAGGCAAGATTTTGACTCCGGACCGGGCGTCCCGCCCGTGAGGCGCCTGGTTCCCGCACTCTACCGCCCGATTGTCGGCGGGGCCGTTGGACGGTCATGGATGGCGTCGTGCCCTCGGTGCTTCACCTTGTGCCCTCGGTGCTTCACCTTCAGGCCGGAGTCGACTCGCGCGTCGCGCACAGCGCAGCCAGCCCCGCCGTGATGTCGCCCAGGGGGTCACTCGCCGCGATCTGTCCCGCCAGGGCGCGTGCCCGGTGCCCGAAGGAGATGTCGGTGAGGACCCTGCGCACGGCGCGTCGCACCATGGCCTCGGAGGGGCGCCCCGTGTGCAGGTTGATGCCGGTGCGCGACCACTGCACCCGCGCGGCGACCTCGGGCTTGTCCTCGCTGTCACCGGAGACGACGAGAGGCACGCCGTGGGCCAGCGCCTGCTGTACGCCGCCGTAGCCGCCGTTGGTGACCATCGCGTCGACATGCGGTAACAGCACATCGTGGGGGATGAAACGTTCGAGGCGGACGTTGGCCGGGAGGCCGCGACCGAGCGGTCCCGGGTCCGGTCCCCCGGTGGTGGCAACGACGAGCACGTCCTCGCGCGCCAGGGCGCGCGCGCCGAGCAGGAGCAGGCGCCCGAGGTCGGCGTTGTCGAGCGTGCCCTGGGTGATGTGGACGACGGGGCGGCCCTGCTCTAGCTCGTCCCACCACGGCGGCGGGCGGAAGGCGAGCGAGGGTGGCGCAAGGATCGGTCCGACGAAGCGCACGCTGCGCGCGAGGTCCGAGCGCGGGTACTCGAATCCCGGCACAGTCGCCTGGAAATATGCATCGACCACCTTGGGCTGGAGGTCGATGAAGTAACCGGGGAACCCGGCGGTGCCAGTTTCGGCGAGCCGCTGACGGGCGAACCGCTGGATGTCCGCCAGCGCGACGTGCTCGGTGAGCCAGTTCAAGCTGCGATTGCGCACCCGGTGCAGCGGGCCGGTGCCGGGTTGGAGGGCGGTCCCGAACGGTGCCGTGTCGCGGCTCGACGACGCGTAGGGCATGACCCCGACGCACGCGAGCGCCGGGCGCGCCGCGGGCGGCCCGAGGGCCAGCGGCAGTGCACCGAAGAACATGGTGTCCACCACGATGCAGTCGGCCGGAAAGGCGGCCAGGATGCGACGCAGCCCCTGATACTGACCGGGCAGCGGACCGATGAAGATCCGCCGCAGATCGTCCTTCACGCCCCGCGCGCCGCGCCGGGAGGACGACTCGCGTTCGGGGTTGACCACCATCAGGTCGTGGGCGTCGTCTTGGCGTGCGAAGGGGACGAACGTGGCGCCGGCGCCCTCGACCTGCCGTTGGTAGTGGGCCGTCGTGTAGAACGTGACGGCGTGGTCCTCGGCGACCAGGCGCCGGGCCAGCGCCAACAGCGGTGCCGTGTGGCCCTGAGCCGGAGTGGAGCACAGCAGGTAGCGCCGGTGCGCCGCCGACCGGTCGGTCATCGCGCGATGACGGCGCCGCTCCAGCCCGGCAAGGTCAGGGCGCCCTCCACGCCGGACCCCTCGAGGGCTGCGTCCGTGCTCACGGTCACCACGCCGGGCACGGGTTCGAAGGTCGCAGGCTCGTCGCGCAGCGCCACCAGCACCGTGGTGCCGTCGCCGCGCGCATAGGCCCACGTGTGCTCGGTCGAGGGAAGCGACTTGTACGCGCCCAGCGACAGATCCTCACTGGCCCGGCGCGCGGCGATGATCCGCCGGCAGCACTCGAGGACCGAGGCTGCGTCGCCCTCTTGATCAGCCACGTTGCACGCGGCGGGTTCGGTCATCGGCAGCCAGGGGCGCACACCAGGTTCGCTGAAACCTCCGCCTGGCCCGCCGTGCCACGGCATCGGGGTTCGCACGCTGTCGCGACCGGCATAGGGGAAGAAGCGAACGCCGACGGGGTCGAGCAGCTCGTCCTTGGGCACGTCGCCGTCGACCAGCCCGATCTCGTCGCCCTGGTACAAGAAGGGCGTGCCGCGCAGGGTGAGCAGGACGAGCAGCGCAACCTTGACCTTACGCGGGTCGCCGCCGGCCCACCGTGTGGACAGGCGCGAGAAGTCGTGGTTCGAACCGTGCCACGTAGGCCACGCGCCGGGTGGCAGGAGCGCCTCGGTGCCCTCGACGACACCGCGGAGCGCGTCCGCCTCGAAGGGTGCGTGCATGAACTGGAAGTTGAACCCACCGTGGAGCTCGTTGCGCCCAGAGCCGTAGAACTGAACGAGGCGCTCCAGCGTCTCGACGTTGGTCTCGCCGATCAGGAGCCGTTCGGGGTCGTAGCTGTCTGCGACGGTGCGCCAGTGTCGCAAGATGTCGTGCGCTTCGGGACGGTCGGTGTTGTAGACGTAGCGCACGCCCATGAACTGCTGCTCGATGGGGTCGTCCTTCGTGGCCGGCGGGTTGTCGCGCAGCTCCTTGTCCTTGATCATCATGTTGCAGACGTCGATGCGGAAGCCGGCGACGCCGCGGTCCCACCAAAAGCGCAGGATTTCGTCGAATTCGCGACGTACCTCGTCGTTCCACCAATTGAGGTCGGGCTGGCCCGCCTCGAAGTTGTGCAGGTAGTACTGGCCACTGGGCTCGTCGAATTCCCACGCCGGCCCGCCGAAGATGCTGACCCAGTTATTGGGCGGGCTGCCGTCAGGCTTGGGATCGGCCCAGACGTAATAGTCGCGATGGGCCGCATCGCGCCCTCGACGCGCGTCGACGAACCACGCGTGCTGGTCGCTGGTGTGGTTGGGCACCAGGTCCATCAGGATGCAGATCCCCGCGCGCCGGCTTCGCGCACGAGGGTGTCGAGATCGTCGAGGGTGCCGAAACTGGGATCGATGTCCGTGTAGTTCGACACGTCGTAGCCCCAGTCGCGGTTCGGCGAGCAGGTCAGCGGCGACAGCCAGACGCCGTCGATGCCGAGGCGTGCAAGGTGGTCGAGCTTCGAGATGATGCCCGGCAGATCGCCCACGCCGTCGCCATTGGAGTCGGCGTACGAGCGCGGATAGATCTGGTAGAAGACGCCGCCGTGCCACCAGCGGTCCGGGTCGTTGTCCTGGCTCACTCGGCGGCCGCTCCCTTCGCCTCGCCTCAGTCGCCAGGGAGCGTACAGAGCTGAGGCGGTCAGGTGCCGCTCCGGGCGCCGCCGCTCAGAGCCGTCCGACGGCGACGGCGGTGATCCGCTGCTCCAGCGAGATGGAGAACGGCGCGCCGATCGAGGTGAACGTGACTTGCTGGCCGAGCACACCCTTGACCGCAAAGAGCTCAGTGGTCGTCACGTTGATCGTCTCCCCATGGGTCGTGATGGGGACGCTCAATGAGTAGCCGTGGGTCGTCGCCCCGAAGGCCGTCCCGGCAACGGGCGAGACGAGGGGGGTGCCGATGGAGACGTTCTTCGGGAGCTTGCCGAAGTACTTGGCCTTGAGGGGCCCCGATGCGAGCTGCGTCAGACAACCCGGCATCTTGGGATTCGAAGCGATCGCGAGCTCCGCGGCGGCGTTCCTCGTGGAGGGGAACACAGTGACGTTGTCGTCGACCGTGAGCGTCTCCTGGCGGTTCTGGAACTGGGGGCTGTTGACGGAGGGCGGGTTCTCCGCGATGAGCGCCTCGGCGACACCGACGCAGCGAGCAAGCTGCGCGTTGCCGACGTTGTTCGAGCTGTTGTCGCTCTTGGTCTTCACCCATCCCGCGGGCATGTCCGAGAGCACCAACAGTGCCTTTCGCGCCTGGGCCAGCTGAGTGGGCGACGCGCCGGCCGACGCAGCTTGTGCCGGACCCAGAGCGGCCATCGCGCTCCCTCCGACGATCCCGGCCGCCGCCAACGTGGTCACCGCGGCTCGGACGTGGGAGATGGCAGTGACATGACGTCGGCCTGTCGCTGTCGGCGTCCGCGAGCCTGCAGGACGCCGGCGCCACGGTCGTCTTCCTTGCCGCTGCTGTTGCCGCGGCTGCACCTCTGCACTCACCCGGCCTGACCCGAACACCCGCCCATATGGACGGCCACGCTACGTCAGCCGCGGCTCTGGGCGGTCGCGAGCAGGTCAATCTCGAGTGGCGCAGGGAACGTCGTCCCGTTCCCGTCGAAGGTGACTTGGTGCAGGAGGGCGCCATGAACGAAGTCGACCTGGGTGCTGGTGATCGCGAGCACCCGTCCGCCGGCAGCGACTGGGATTGAGACCGTGAATCCGGCCTCGTGCTGCGCGGATGCCTCGGTGGGAAGCGAGCTGAAGGTCACCCGGCCGATCGTGGTGCCGCTGGTGGCGTCACGCTGCATGCTCGCCTCGAGCGTCGGCCCGGCGACGGCGTTCATGCAGCGCGTGGTGCGCGTGCTGGCCATCGCCGCGTACTCCCTCTGCGCTGTCGCGGCCGAAGGGTAGACGGACACGCTGTCTTCCACGGCGAGCTGCTTGTTGGCGCTGGTGAAGTCGGGACTGTCGACTTTGGTGGGCGCGAGGGATGCGGTGTGGGCAGCCACTCC
The DNA here is from genome assembly GCA_963725895.1 of uncultured Acidimicrobiaceae bacterium. Taxonomy (GTDB): domain Bacteria; phylum Actinomycetota; class Acidimicrobiia; order Acidimicrobiales; family RAAP-2; genus Bog-473. Next base: position 210,065 of record CAVSAJ010000003.1, read on the forward strand.
GACGCATCGGGCGAGCCGTGGCGACCATGGCGACACGCGCGCCGGTGCCGCCGGTGCCGAGCCCGACACCCATCCGGCGGGGAGGTCCGAGAGCTGCAGCAGCGCGTCTTCGCCGACAGCGGCGACCTGGGCCGAGACCGGCTGCGACCTCGACCTTGACTTCGACGGCGATCTCGACGGCGATTGTGACTGCGACGGCGGCTGCGACGCCGAGGTTGTGCTCGCCTGCGGACGGCCGGGCTGGGCTGTCACGGCAAGCGCGCCACGCGTGACGCTGCCGAGCAGTCCGGCGAGAAGCGACACGGCGAAGATCGCGGCGAACGTGTAGGCCACGGCGCGTCGCCAGTGGTCCGTCCCTCTCTGGGCCATTGCTGACCTCCTACCTCCATGGGCGTACCGGCTGCGGGGCATGCAACACCCCGAGCGGCTCTCGCCCTCCCGACAGGAAAACGGCCGTCACGGTCCGGGCTTGCGGGGTCGACCCCGACGGGCGGCTCGGTCGGCCCCGATGGGCGGCTCGGGCGGCCCTGACGGGTGGTTCGGGCGGCCCCGATGGGTGGTTCGGGGGCCCTGGCGACCGGCCCGGTTGCCACTCCGCCCGGCGCCCGCTACGCTGGCACTCACAACCCGAGAGTGCTAACGAGTGCCAAGGAGGCCCCTCCCGATGAAGCTGCACCCCCTCGATGACAGGATCGTCGTCCGCCCCGGCGAGTCCGAGGAGACCACCGCATCCGGCCTGGTCATCCCCGACACCGCCAAGGAGAAGCCCCAGCAGGGCGAGGTCATCGCCGTCGGCCCGGGCCGGCGCTCCGAGGACACCGGCGAGCTGATCCCGATGGACGTCAAGGTCGGCGACACCGTCGTCTACTCCAAGTACGGCGGCACCGAGTACGTCCTCGAAGGCGAGGACGTCCTGATCCTCTCCAGCCGCGACATCTTGGCCAAGGTGTCCTGAGAGGTCTGCCCGACCGGGTCCGGCCGATCAGGGTCTGCCCGCCGCCTCGGTGATCCCCGGGCCGGCGCGGCGGCCCCCGAGCCGGCCTCGACAACATGTCCGTTATCAACGAGCCCTCCCTGCCCCCAGGCGGCTCGAGAGGAGTTCCATACAGTCATGCCCAAGATCCTGAAGTTCGACGAGGCCGCCCGGCGCGGGCTCGAGGCCGGCGTCAACAAGCTCGCCGACACCGTCAAGGTCACCTTGGGGCCCAAGGGCCGCAACGTGGTGATCGAGAAGAAGTTCGGCGCCCCGACCATCACCAACGACGGTGTGTCCGTCGCCCGCGAGGTCGAGCTCGAGGACCCGTTCGAGAACATGGGGGCGCAGCTGATCAAGGAGGTCGCCACCAAGACCAACGACGTGGCCGGTGACGGCACGACGACGGCGACCGTCCTGGCCCAGGCGCTCATCACCGAAGGCCTGCGGAACGTCGCCGCCGGCGCGAGCCCGAGTGATCTCAAGCGCGGCATCGACAAGGCCGTGAAGGTCGCGGTCGACAACATCGCGAAGCAGTCGACCGAGGTCGGCGGCAAGACCGAGATCGCGCAGGTGGCGTCCAACTCTGCCGCCGACACCGCGATCGGCGACGTGCTGGCCGATGCCATCGACAAGGTCGGCAAGGACGGCACGGTGACCGTCGAGGAGTCGAACACGTTCGGGATCGAGCTCGAGCTCACCGAAGGCATGCAGTTCGACAAGGGCTACCTCTCGCCGTACTTCGTCACCGACCCCGAGCGTCAGGAGGCCGTGCTCGACGAGCCGCTGATCCTGTTCTTCAACGGCAAGATCTCGGCCGTCCACGATCTCGTACCCGTGCTCGAGAAGGTCATGCAGGGTGGCAAGCCGCTCCTGATCGTGGCCGAAGACGTCGAAGGCGAGGCCCTGGCGACGTTGGTCGTGAACAAGATCCGCGGCACCTTCACCTCCGTCGCCGTCAAGGCGCCCGGCTTCGGTGAGCGTCGCAAGGAGATGCTCCAGGACATGGCCGTGCTCACCGGCGCCCAGGTCATCAGCGAGGAGATCGGCCTCAAGCTCGAGAACGCCACCGTCGACCTGCTCGGCAAGGCCCGCCGCGTCATCGTCACCAAGGACGACACGACGATCGTCGAGGGCGGCGGCACGGCCGAGGACGTCAAGGGCCGGGTGGCCCAGATCAAGCGCGCCATCGACGACACGGACTCGGATTGGGACCGCGAGAAGCTTCAGGAGCGTCTGGCCAAGCTGGCCGGCGGCGTCGCCGTCGTCAAGGTCGGCGCGGCTACCGAGGTGGAGCTGAAGGAGAAGAAGCACCGCATTGAGGACGCGCTGTCCGCGACCCGTGCGGCGGTCGAGGAGGGCATCGTCGCCGGTGGCGGCACCGCCCTCATCCGGACCCGCAAGTCGGTGAACCAGCTGGCGGACACGCTCCAGGGCGACGAGGCCACCGGTGCGCGCATCGTGGCCCGCTCGCTCGAGGAGCCGCTGCGCTGGATCGCCTTCAACGCCGGCCTCGAGGGGGCAGTGTTCGTCTCCCAGGTGGAGTCCGCCAAGGGCAACATCGGGCTCAACGCGGCGAACGGTCAGATGGAGGACCTGGTCAAGGCCGGCATCATCGACCCGGCCAAGGTGACCCGCTCGGCCCTGCAGAACGCGGCGTCCATCGCCGGCCTGTTGCTCACCACCGAGGCGCTCGTGGCCGACAAGCCCGAGAAGGCGCCGGACCCGGCTGCCGCTGCGGCCGCTATGGGCGGCATGGGCGGGATGGGCGGCATGGGCGGGATGATGTAGTAGCTCCCGCTGGAGCTTTCGTGACGTGGTGGCCGGGCTTCGTGCCCGGCCACCGTCGCGTCTGGCGGAGCTGTCCTGGCGGATGATCTCTCCGCGAGATGTGTGACCGAGCCCGGAGAGAAGCGTGTCCGGGTTGGCCCATTTCGGCTACGAGCGTTGACCTGACCGATGGCCCGTGTTAGGCCTACAGGCGAGTTACCAGAGGGGGCCCTCACAGGTTTCTCACATCAGTCATCGAACGGGGCGCGTGCGTTCGCGCGTCCCGAAGCGAAGGGAGAAATCTGACCATGCAACGAAAGCTGTGGTTTGCCGCGTCCGCGCTCGGTGTGTCCTGTGTGGCCCTCGGAGGGGTCGCGGGGGCGATCTTGGCGCCCACGCCCGTCTTGAAGCCCGAGATCGACCGCGCGAGCGCATCGATCCAGCTGGGTGGCCAGCTGAAGTCGGTGACCTGCACCGGAGAGGACAAGCTCGCCTCGGGTGCGAAGACCCCCTACATCACGTACTTGGGTAGCTGGACGGGTGCAGAGAGTCAGATCCTTCCGGACGCAACCGACTACAACCTCTCCGGCACGCTGACGGTGAGCGACATCGAGTGGACGATCAACTTGAACACCGACCGCGGGGTCCTCAGTGGGAAGGCCACGATGACTCAGCCGAACACGGCCGGGCAAACGGTCACGGCGTACGCGGGCAACCTCACCGTGATCACGCAGGGGCTTCCCAGCTCCTCGACGGCCGCGGCGACGGGACGGGGCTGGATCGTGGCCAACTTCAAGCTGCCCGACGACGGCGTCTCGGGTGCCAACGACGACTACCTCTATGCCAACGTCGAGTTCCCGAACATGACTGTCACCAGCGCCACGGGTGCCTTCGGTGACGACCCGGGCACGGTCAACCCGCCCAGCGTCCCTGACTACTCGGTGGTGGCCAACACGCCCCCGAAGAGCACCGAGGCCTGCTGAGACACCCCGGGCGCAGGCGCTGGCCGACACCAGTTGCGCTCCGGGCGTCAGTACGATGAGGGCTGTGTCGGGCTTCGTGGCCGGGTCTTCGGACCCGGCTGCGGCGCGTCGAGGGCGGCCGTCCAGCTTGCGAACGCCGAGGCTTCAGTCGCTTGCCGAGTTCGACGATGCGGCAGAGGCATCCGACGCGCCCGCGAGCCCGGCCAGGTACTGAGAGAGGCTGAGCAGCTGGCTCGCGGGCGGGGTCGCCACGGAGAGCGGCCCTCCGTAGTGCGCGAACGAGATCACCACGTCCACGCGCACCGGCTGGCCGTTGACGTCGACCGGTGGTGCCGGGATCACGATTTGACGCACGAGCTTGTGCGCCCCGACGTCGACCTCTTCGGAGTTGTGGGTCCCCCAGCCGGCGGCCGATGTCGTCGTCGGGCTCGAAGAGAAGTTGACCGCGTAGCGTCGCACCTGCTTGCCGTCGACGGTGGAGTGTCCCAGCGAGGCGACAGCGTAGGACTCAGCGGCCAACTGTTGCACCAGCATCCCGGGGTTCCCGACCAACGCCACCAGGTTGGTCACCGAGGAGCCCGGCCCCAGCGCGGGCAGGTCGTCGGTGCTCGCCACCACCCAGGACTTGCCCGCGAGGGGAGAGTCCGTGACGTGGAGGTAGGCGGTGTTTCCCTGGAGGATGAATTGCAGGTCCTGGGTTGGGGGCGTCGCCACCTCGACGCTCAGATCGCCCAGCCCCGAATCGAGAGAGAACGCTCCGTCGCCAGAGAGAGCCTGCGGCGTCGACTGGCCCGGATCCACAGGTGTCACGGCCAAGGTCAGCGCGACGGTCTGCTTGCGGACGCTCTTGGCGGCGGCGGCCGCCAGGGCATCGGCGGCGCTGGTGCCGGCGTCCGTGCTGGCCGGGCTGGCGTTCGTGCCGCTCCCTCGCGTCGCGGGCTGAGTGGACCGGGAGTTCGCGCCGTCGGCTGCGGCGCCACCAGGACTTCCATGACCGGAGCCACTCGTGGCGAGGACCGCCGCGACGGCAACGAGGGCCACCACGACCAGGGCGGCCCCGATGAACCCACGTCGACGACGTCGGCTCCGCGCGCGCACTGTTGCCGCCTCGTTTTCCGATCCCCCCACCCAAAACAACGAGGCTGCTTCGGCGTGATCCGCCGAAACGGCTGGGAGCACCACCGTGTCGTGCGACACGGCCGGAACGATTGTCGTGTCAGCGTCGCGGTACGCAGCCGGCACCACGAGCGTGTCGTCGTCGTGGAGAACGGGTGCACCGACGACTGCCGGCGACGTGGCGGCAAGCACCGTCTCGACGTTGCCGTTTTGCGTCAACTCCTGGGCCGGTCGGATCTGGTCCGTCCACCCGTTGTCCCAGAAGCGTTCGCGCTTCAGGAAGTACGGGTCCTTGTACCAGCCTGACTCCCGGTCCACCGCCTGCTCCTGCTCACGCGTCGCCTGACCCTCGGCGCACGATGCTCCCACACTCCGTGAAGGCCTTGCTCTCGGGTTACGAGAAGGCGATCAACAGGTGAACTCTCCGGGCGCGGGCAGCACGCATCGCCGCCGAACGCGCCATCTCGCCAGCGGGCCTCGTGTGTGGTTCCGTCGGCCACGCAACGGTGGAGAAGGAGACATCCAGGAGCGATGTGTAGGTTTGGCGCCGTGCCAACCGCGAACGACATCGCGCGCCGCGCCGTTGCTTCGGTGTGCTTCCTCTCTGTCTGCCTGCTGCTCGGGGTGGCGTGGTGTGGCGACGCGTTTGCCGGACAATCCTCCGCCACGACGTCGCCCAAGGCGTCCGTACACGCACGTTCGAAGCCTTTGTCGGTTCCGAAGACCACGTTTGCACAGGATACGAAGTTCTTCACCGACGTCACAGAGGCCGACCCGGCGCTGGTCGCCTACGAGCAACAGCAAGGGAACGTCGCGCTCCGCGCCCTGCTGACGGATGGGGCGGCCTTCTGTGCCTTGTTGCGGCGCGGCAGCGGGATCGACGACGCCCTGGTCGCCGAGGCTGACGGCGCCCGCGGCACGGAATCACAGACGCATCTGCCCTTGTCGATCACGACGTTCAACACCATCGAAGCAGTCGCGCTGCTCACACTCTGTCCGTCCGAGCAGACGTTGGTTCCAGCGTCGGACAGATCCAAGATCCGCGACCTCGGTCGCGCACTTGGAAAACGCGCGGGCTGAGCGTCGGTTCCAACCACCATGGTGTCTCCGACGCGCGAACGTTCGCGATTCGGTCACAGAGAAATAAGCGCCACGTAGCGCAACGTAGTCACACGCGTAACCCGTCGCTCTTAAGTTGCTGCCAACCATCGTGGTTCTGGCAACCAGAGTGTTGATCGCAGAATCGGTCAGGAGGGCTCGTGCGGATTGTGGACATACGGCGACGCGGCGTACGGAGGGTACGAACGGGGACGATGATCGCCGCGGCTTTCGCGACGATGATCGCGCTGACAGGTGTGAGTCTCTCGAGCGTGTTCGTCGCGACGCCGTCTTCGTACGCCGCCAAGTCGACCACGTGCCCAATGGGAAGCTCCTTGCAGCTCCCGGCGGGTGGATCCAGTAATCAGGCGCAATGTGTCATCACGTCGACCGGCACACCGGTCGGGGCTGTCAAGCACGTGTGGCTGATCATCCTAGAGAACAAGTCCTACGACGAGAGCTTCACCGGCCTGAACCAGAACAGCTACCTGTGGCAGACGCTTCCTCAGCAAGGAGCCTTGCTCACGAACTACTACGGCACCGGCCACTTCAGCATGGACAATTACATCTCGCTGGTGTCGGGCCAGGCCCCCTCCTACGACGTGCAGGACGACTGCTCGACGACCGCGGACATGACGAACAACAACGCCGGGATCGTCACCACCGGCACGGTCGGCAACAGCACGGACACCGACCACACGACGGACAGCTCGGGCACCAATACGAACGCGCCCAATCCGACCGGGAGCAACAACGGCAACTACGGCCAGGTCCTGACCCATGGCGGCGTGGATGCCAGCCTCGGCAACAACGGCTGCGTGTACCCGACCAACGTGGCAACCGTCTTCAACCAGTTCAACGCGGCGGGCGTGTCCTGGAAGGCCTATGCCCAGGACCTCGGGGGCGCCCAGCCCGTGGGGTCCCCGACCTACGTGACCGGCTCGACCCCAGGGGTCAGCGACACCGTCCCGGGTCGTGACGACGGGGCGTGTGGGTACCCGGGCACGTCGAGCGCCGACCCGGTGACCAACCCGACGGATCTCGTGGCCCCGAGCGGCGACGTGACGAGCTTCACCGGTGCGCAGCCGGCCAATGCCAACGGCAACGGCGACCCGGCCGACCAGTACGTGGCCAAGCACTTCCCGGTTGCCGGCTGGTTCACCGCGCTGACCGGCGAGTCCGCCGGCATGCAGAACAACGTGAACTACCCCGCCCAACCGGCACTCAACGAGCCCACCACCCCTGAGTACGACGGGACGGGGTCGACGAGCGGGACGGGCGACACCAACTGCGACGCCAACCACGTCTCCAACCTCGACGACCCCACCTACGGCCTCGAGCACGACCTGAGTCTCCCGGCCAACGAGGTTCCGGCCTTCAACTGGATCACACCGAACAACTGCAGCGACGCCCACGACGCAAGTTGCCAGGGCAACAACCTCTCGGGGGCCTTCAACGCCAACGGCACGCCGAACTACACCCCGGCCGGCCTGGCGCCCTACGACCCCGAGGCGACGACCCCCCTCAACTACACCGGCGGTCTCTACGCGGCCGACCTGTTCCTGCGGTACTACATCCCGCTCATTGAGCAGTCGCAGGCCTTCGCCGACGGAGGGCTCATCGACGTCACCTTCGACGAGGCCAATCCTCCGTTCACCGTCGGCAACAGCTTCAACAACGCCCCGGCGCCGGGGGACAGCACGACGTACAACTCGCCGGCCGACCAGCCGACCTTCGGTTCGGCCGGTACCACCGCTCCGGGGGCCAGTTCGCTCTACGGCGCCTACGGCGTCCTGACCGACGCGGCCGGTGAGAACATCAACGGCCACAACGTGCACACCGAGCCGACGGGCCCGAACGACCCCGAGGTGACCGACAGCTCGGGGAACCAGTTGCAACCTGGCCCCGGCGCCGCCGGCTTCATCGACCGGCCCACCGGCTTGCCCAACGAGAGCCCCGAAGTCACCGGGTCTCCCGGCAAGACGACAGAGCCCGCCCTGGTCTCACCCGGATCGAGCATGGTCGCGGACTCCAAGATCAATGCGGACGACACCGGTCGGCTCGTCTCGGGCACCGACGCCAACGGCAACACGATCCCGCCCGACACCTTCGTCGGAGCGGTCAGCGACACCGGGCCCGTCGCCCTGTCGGGCAACGCCAGCACGACCACGGCGTCGAACAACTACGCCAAGCCGTGGATCGGCACCTACCAGCTGCTCAACGACAGCGGCCAGCCGGTGACGTTGGCAGGGGGCTTCGACGGCAACGTCACGCTGGGGGCAGAAGGAGCGACGTCCACCGTGGGCACGTCAACGTGCCCGAGCGGCAGCGAGGCAGCGACGACGAGCGGATGCGTCACGGCCGACCCGTTGTTCGACCCGACGGACTTCACCCCGGGCGGGGGCGACACGGGCACCGTGCTCATCAGCCCGCTCATCAAGCCCGGGACGGTGTCGAGCACCTACTACAACCACTACAGCACGCTGCGCACGCTCGAGGACCTGTTCTTGACCGGGGCGACCTGCACCGAGCCGTCCAATGCCGACACGCCGATGGTCGCCGGCACGGTCTGCGGGGGCCTCGACGGCGAGGGCCACCTGGGCTACGCGGCCCAGCCCGGCCTGGCCAGCTTCGGGCCCGACGTCTTTACGGCCGAGCATTTCTCGGACGTGGCAGCGCCGAAGGACTACTCCACCGTGAGCGGGAGCGGCGCCGACGCCCTCTATTGCCCGAAGGGCGTGAACCTCGGGCCCGGTGTCGCCGACAGCCATTCGGGTAGCGGCGGCTTCGGTGGCGTCGGCGGCATCGCCGGGGCGGCCGGCTGCGGCACCAGCGGCGGGAAGGGCGGCAACGGAGGCAACGGGATCACGGCCGCCGGCGCAGGAGGCGATGGCGGCAACGGTGGAAACGGTGCCTGCCCGCCAGAGGAATGGGTGAACGGGGTCTGGTTGACGGCGAGCGGCGCTTCGACGAGCCCCTATGACACCCCGCCGTGCAACGGCACCGGCGGGAGCGGCGGCAAGGGCGGCAAGGGCGGCAACGGTGTCGGCAACACCCCAGGTGGCAATGGCGGCAACGGCGGGAACGGCTCGCCCGGGGTACCGGGGACGCCGGGTGTGAAGGGTACGAACGGTTAGCGACGCACGTCGACACCGAAGAGAGCCCGCGGTGCGCGCGGGACATCACCGCTGGAGCCGGGCACGCACGCTCGGCTCCAGCGGTGCGGCTTGTGTCGCTTGTGTCCTGATCGTGCTGTCGACCCTCGTGGCCGGTGCTGCCGCCGCCGGCGGCACGCACGCCAGTGAGACGCACTGGCGCCCGCACTATCCCTCCTTCCTCCCGAAGAGCACCCTCGATCCCCACGTGGACGAGGCGCTGGTCGGGACCGAGGCCAAGCCGGCGCTCCAAGTCGAAGGACTGCCGATCGAGGCGAAGACGAAGGCGTTCGATGTCTTGATCACCGTCAGTGGGCCGGTCGTCCCGGGCGAGGGTCTGCCCGACCAGCCCGCGGCCACGACCTGTACCTGGACCGTGACGATGAAGGACGCCAACGCTGACGTGCCGGTGTCAATTGCCGACTTCCACTCCGTCGACCACCTCGGCTCCGTGTTCGTGATGGGCCTGGTTCCCGGCGAGCAACCGCCGCCGCCGGTGCTCCACCGGGGGCAGACACTCACGTTCGAGCTCCGCGCCTACGAGTTGGTCGGCGAAGGAATGATGCAGTGGGCCCCCGACCACAGACACGTGGTGGGGTACTGGGATTACACGGTCGAGAACGACTGAAGGGTCACGGGCGGGCGAGGGCAGCGGCCGACGCGAAGAAGAGGTGGCCCTACGCGAAGGCGTGGACGACGGCCCGATAGTTCTGACTCGGTGCCGAGGGTGGCGGCGCGGGCACACCGCGCAGCCGGCGGGCGACCGCATGCGCCAGGTCTTGCGACGGAGCCGGGGGCGGTGGGGGTGGCCCGACGATCGTGCGGATCTCGGAGAAGCCGGCGGCGCGGCACAGGTTGTGCAGCGCCTCGATCGTCGGCACGTACCAATTGCCGAAGTCGGTCCGCAGCGAGCTGCCGGCGTGGAACTGCATGAGCACTTCGTTGTCCAGACCCTGCAGGTGCACCGCCTCGGTTTCAATGACCGCCACCTCGTTGGTGACCGCACGCACCCGCTCGAGGCAGGTCAGCGGCTCCTTCATGTGGTACAGCACGCCGAGGTACAACACGACGTCGAAGCGGCCCAGCGCTTCGAGGTCCGCGGTCTGGAAGTCGACCACGACCGGTTCGACCTTGGAGCCGAGCGCCTTGTGGGCGAATTCGAACCCGCGGCGCCCGGGCAGCTCGGGCCTCCAGAAGTCGGTCTCGTCGCGCGACTGGTCGGGCAGCGTGCCGTTGCGGATGCATTCCTCCCAGTACACGCCCCGGGATACGAAGTCGACGCCCCAGGCGTAGTGGTCCAGTGCCACCACCCGGGCCGCACCCTTCTGCTCCGCGAGGAAGGAGAACTTGCCGTCCCAGGCGCCGATGTCGAGCACGGACTTGGCGGTGACGTCGGGGATCACACCGGCCGAGGTCTCCTGGACGCTGATGCCCTTGGTGACCACGCCGTTGCCCAAGTCGATCGTGTGGTACCACCCGAACGCGTCGGCCTGTGCCTGCAGTTCTGCCGGAGAGGTCATGGGCCGAGAGCGTAGCGAGGCCGTCGGGCGAGGCAGGATGCCACCGGTAGCGTGAGTCCGATGCCCCGGCCCGTTCCGCCCCAGGTGATCCCGCGCCCCGCAGCATGGCGCCCGGGTGAGCCCCCGGCGTGGGCCACCGTGGGACTCGAGCAGCGGACGGGCATCGGCCTCGACCGGGTGCTCGACGCCCTCGTCACGCCGGGCCTGCGTGGCGAGGTCCCCCACGGGCTCGGCTCGGATCATCTCTTCGGGCCCTTGGCGCCCTCTGTCGTCGTGAACGAGTCGGCGGCGCCGGCCGTCCACCACGTGAACGCGGCGGTGCTCGCGGTGATGTTCGAGGACACCGACGAGGACGAGACCAGAGTGGTCCTCACGCGGCGCTCGAGTGGGCTCCGCACCCACCGCGGCGAGGTGAGCTTCCCCGGCGGGCGCCTCGACGATGGCGAGGAGCCCGCTGAAGGAGCACTGCGCGAGGCCCGCGAGGAGGTCGGCCTCGACCCGGATCTGGTGACGACCGTCGGCTGGATGCACCCGGTCATGACCATGGTGTCGTCTTCCCTCATCCTGCCGGTCCTCGCGACGGTGCCGCAGCGCCCCCGACTCGCGGCGAACCCCGCCGAGGTGGAGCGCGTGTTCGACGTCACGCTGGCCCAGCTGGCCGACCCTGCGATCTTCCACGAGGAGCGGTGGCGCTTCCCGGACCGGAACATCCCGGGGAGTGCCGACGACTCGTTCCCGGTCTGGTTCTTCGAGGTGTCGGGGGAGATGATCTGGGGTGCCACGGCACGGATGATCCACGAGCTCTTACACGTGGTGCTCCTCGGCCGTTCAGGCGTGGCCGGCCTGTCAGGGGACTGAGTCGCGCCCCACGCCGGCCATCGAATCCGTCGGTGATGTCACGGTGCGAAGGCGATCGCCAGCTCGCCGAGTGGGCCGAAGCCAACGTGCAGCGAGTCGCCGGGCGCGACCGCGACGGGCGCGACCACGGAGCCGGCGATGATGCGCTGGCCGCACTCGAGCGCGGCGCCGTGCGCGGCGAGGAAGGAGCGGACGAAGGCGACCGTCGTCCTCGGGTCCTCCGTGATCCGCCCCTGGGCGACGACGGTGCGCGAGCCGTCGCCGGCCATCTTGGTGACCTCCGCCTCCATCGCCCACGGGTCGACGCCGGGCACCTCTGGCCCGAAGACGACGCCGCGCTGGCAAATGTTGCCGGCGAGAACCGGCTCGATGTCGTCGAACGAGATGTCGAGATCGACCAGCTCGAGCGCGGGTGCCAGGCCTGCGACCTCGCCGGCGTCGTCCACCCGGATGGCGATCTCGACCTCGACGGCGGGGACGACCCAACCCGTCAACGACACCGTGGCGCCGTCGGCGACCACGCCCCGGTCGAGGAGGTATCCGACCACGGGCTCGCTCAGCCCCAACACCTGCTGGATGGCCGGCGTGTTGAACCCGATCTTCCAACCCACCGCGGTTGCCCCGGACGCCAGGTCGGCCTCTCGACGCGCCAGCTGGGCGCGCATGCCGCGCGTCACGGCTGCTGCGGAGCGGTCTCCATCAGACATGGGAAGAATCTCGCGCCGATGTCACATGGAGATCTGGCCGGCGCCCGCGCTGGACAGGTACTTCTTGTTGCCGGCGAAGCTCCCGCGGTACGAGGACTCGTTGGCCAGTGACCGCTGCGAGTGGCAGGTCCCGACACCGTCGGTCCCCGTGATCCCTGTACACAGGGTCTTGCCGGATCCAAGCGAAAAGGTGATTGTCACCCCTGGCACCACCATCCCGGTGACCTGCGAGGTGAGCAGGGCGGAGAGAGTGGGATGGCGCTTTGCAGCGGAGGCAGGTGAAGCCGTGAGGCTCGTGGGAGCTTTGGTGACCGTCAAGGAGCCGGGTACGAAGGCGGCGAAGGAGTAATTCGTCGCGGTCAGCGTCCCGATGGTGCAGGTGATCGGGTACCCGCCGACGCGCGAGGTCCCGACGGCGGGAGACGAGCAGATGGGCGAGCCTGAGACACCGCTGGTGGAGAGCGTCTGGTCGAGCACGAATCCACTGATGGTGGCGCCGAGGGTTGGGTTGGAAGCTCCGTAGGGCCGCGTCGTGGAGGTGGCGGTGACGGTGAGGGGCGCGGGAACGACAGTCTGCCCGCCGGCGAGAGTTCCCGAACTGTCGTCGTTGTTATCGTCCCCAACGAACGACGCGGAGACGGAATGCGCACCCAGGGGAAGGTCGTCGACAAAACACACCGCGTCGTACGAGAAGCCCACCTGAGACAGCGAGAGCTCGCTGCAGCCGGGAATCGGGCTGCCGTCGGCATCGAAGCTCACGGTGCCGACTCCGTCGCCGGAGTCGACCTGCGCCGTCAAGGCGACGTTCTCTCCGTAGGTGCTGGTGGCGCTCGAGGAGGTCACGGTCGTCGTCGTCACGTTGGGACCCGGTCCGTCGATGCTGAACACTTGGAACGTCAGCGGACCGCCCAGTTCCCCGTACAAGGCGAAGAGCTCGGTGCCGTCGGGGCTGAAGGCAAGACCCCGTGGCTCGACCCCCAGATTCGCTGAGCCGCTGTCGGGCAGGAAGCTGGTGCGAAAGAGCAGGTCGTCCGGGTTGCCGAGCTGGTAGACGTACAGGTCCGGTCCGTACAGGCCGTCGACGCCTCCCGCGAAGAGCCCTCCGTTGGCCGATGTCATCGCGCTCGGCGGTGGGATACGCCTCCGCCGGATAGACCGTGTTGTCGGGCGCCAGGGTCGACGAACTCAGCTCGTCGAATTGGTACGGCGCCCCTCCGGCAGGCACGATGCTCGAACCGTCAGGGGAGATCGCGATGTCGTTGACGTTGTCGATGTCCGCGACAAATGAGGTCGTGGTCACCGTGGGCGTCGCCGTGACGTCGATACGGTTGATCGTGACCGGGCTGAACGAGGGGTCGTAGCTGAACAGGGTGTCGGGCAGCGAGTCCGATGCGACCAGGCCGGCGCCCTCCAGCAGGCCGGTATACGTCGTGACGTCTCCGCCCCCGGGGTCCACTTGTACGAGAGCCGGGGGAGGCCAGGATGCACCGGTGGTCGTCCACAGCGACCCATTCGAGAACACAAGGTCGTAGGGCGTGGTCAAGCCCGTCGCGACGGTGCCGACGAGACTCAGCGTGTTCGGGTCGATCTGATCGACCGTACCGTTCTCGGTGTCGGTCACGTAGACGGCACCGTCTGCGTAGACGAGCGAGTTGGCGTCCGTGTCGCTCCCGGTGCTCTCAGGCTCGGTACCCAAGCCCGTGATCGTGGCCACCAGGTTGCCGGAAAAGTCGAAGACGTCGACAGTCCCTTTGCTCGGGAGTGAGACGAAGACGTGGTCGTTCACGGGGTCGATCGCCATGGACGAATACGACACGTTCGGTCCGAGGACGGTTGCCTCGGAGGCAGGAGTGAGGGTCTGGGCTCCCACTCCGACCGGTGCGACCACACTGGCGGCGCACATCGTGGCAAAGGCGAGCGCTGCTGCAGCGCGGATCCCGAACGCCCGAAACATCGAGTTGTCTCCATTCCGCTACACGCGTTGCCAGCTCCCGCCCATCTTTGCCCAAACCTCGCTCGGACGCCCCCGGCGGTCTGCTGGGCCGCCGGGACGGGCCCGGCGGAAGGGCCGCGGCCGGACGCCATAAGACGCCGCCGCGGAGAGCCTGAGGCCAGTCACAGGCAGAGTAGGATGAGGAATCGTCGGCGTGTCGGCCCGGCGTTCGCAAGACTGAGACAGGCCGGTGGGTGGTGGAGCCGTACCGGCCCCCACGAATGCCGGAGGGCGAACAGAGTGGCTGAGATCGAGATCGGCATCTTCAAGTCGGGTCGAAGGGCCTACGGGTTTGACGACATCGCCATCGTGCCGAGCCGGCGCACCAGAGATCCCGAAGACGTCGACATCTCTTGGGAGATCGACGCCTACAAGTTCGAGCTGCCGCTCATGGGCGCCGCCATGGACGGGGTGATGAGCCCGAGCACGGCGATCGAGCTCGGCAAGCTGGGCGGCCTCGGCGTGCTCAACCTCGAGGGTCTCTGGACCCGCTACGAGGACCCCGTCGCGCTCTTCGACGAGATCCGCGAGCTCGACGACGACAAGGCGACGGCCCGCATGCAGCAGATGTACCAGGAGCCGATCCTCCCCGAATTGGTGACGGCCCGCATCCGAGCGATGAAGGACGCCGGGATCACGACCGCCGCCTCGGTGACGCCCCAGCGGACCGAGCTGCTCGCGCCCGCCATCTTGGCCGGGGAGCTGGACCTGCTCGTGATCCAAGGAACGGTGGTGTCGGCAGAGCACGTGTCGAAGACCTCGGAGCCGCTGAACCTGAAACGCTTCATCCGGGAGTTCGAGATCCCCGTCATCGTGGGCGGCTGCGCCTCGTACCAGGCCGGGCTGCACCTCATGCGCACCGGTGCGGTCGGCGTCCTCGTCGGCGTCGGCCCGGGCAACGCCTGCACGACGCGGGGCGTGCTCGGGTTGGGCGTGCCGCAGGCAACCGCCATCGCGGACGTGGCGGGGGCCCGGATGCGGCACCTGGACGAGACCGGGGTGTACGTGCACGTGATCGCGGACGGCGGCATGTCCCGAGGCGGTGAGATCGCAAAGGCCATTGCCTGCGGCGCCGACGCCGTGATGCTCGGCTCACCTTTGTCGTCCGCCTTCGAGGCGCCGGCTCGGGGCTTCCACTGGGGCATGGCCACCTTCCACCCGACGCTGCCCCGTGGCGCGCGCGTGCGCACCTCGGTGCGGGGTTCGCTGCGCGAGATCCTCCTCGGCCCGGCCCACGAGAACGACGGCCGCATGAACCTCTTCGGTGCTCTGCGGACCGCCATGGCGACCTGCGGCTACGAGACGGTGAAGGAGTTCCAGAAGGCCGAGGTCATGATCGCCCCGGCGTTGCAGACGGAGGGCAAGGCGTTGCAGCGCTCGCAGGGTGTTGGGATGGGGCACTGACGGACACCGTCCTCGTCGTCGATTTCGGGGCCCAGTACGCGCGGCTGATCGCCCGCCGGGTCCGCGAGGCGCACGTCTATTCCGAGATCGTCCCGGCCTCCATCTCGGCCGAGGAAATCCGCCGGCGCGCGCCGAAGGGGATCGTCTTCAGCGGCGGCCCAAGGTCGGTCTACGAGTCCCCGGCGCCCTCCATCGACCCCGGTGTGTACGACTTGGGGATCCCGATCCTGGGCCTCTGCTACGGCGCGCAGCTCATGGCGCTGCAGCTGGGCGGCACGGTGTCGCGCACGGGCCAGGGCGAGTACGGCCGCACGGCGCTGTCGCTGTCGCGCGGCTCCGCCTCGCCGCTCTTCCCCGACTGGCCCTCCACCTCGTCGGTGTGGATGAGTCACGGCGACGCCATTACCGACGTGCCACCCGGCTTCGTGGCCACTGCGACCTCGCCCGGCGCACCGGTCGCGGCGATGCACGACCCCGAGCGCCGGCTGTTCGGGCTGCAGTTTCACCCCGAGGTGGTTCACACCGACCGCGGCGGCGAGGTGTTCGACCACTTCCTGATCGACGTGTGCGGGTGTGCGCCGGGATGGACACATGTGTCGATCATCGAGCAGCAGGTGGAGGCGGTGCGGACCCAAGTCGGCGGCGAGCGGGTCCTCTGTGCGCTGTCGGGCGGGGTCGACTCCGCGGTGGCGGCGGCGCTGGTGCACAAGGCGGTAGGTGATCAGCTCACCTGTGTGTTCGTCGACACGGGCCTCATGCGGGCCGGTGAGGCAGACCAAGTCGAGGAGACATTCCGCCGCCAGTTCAAGGTCGACCTCGTGCACGTGAAGGCGGCCGACCGTTACTTCGCCGCCTTGGCGGGGGTGACCGACCCCGAGCGCAAGCGCAAGATCATCGGCGAGCTCTTCATCCGCATCTTCGAGGAGGTGGCGCGCGACCTGGGGTCGGGCGGCCTCGGTGACGACGGGCCGCGGTTCTTGGTCCAGGGGACGCTGTACCCCGACGTGATCGAGTCGGGCAGCGCCACCGCAGCCAACATCAAGTCGCACCACAACGTGGGTGGGCTCCCCCAGGATCTGAAGTTCGAGCTGGTGGAGCCGCTCAGGCTGCTCTTCAAGGACGAGGTGCGCGCCGTGGGCGAGGAACTAGGCCTGCCGCACGAGATCGTGTGGCGCCAACCCTTCCCGGGCCCGGGTCTGGCCGTGCGCATCATCGGCGAGGTGACGCCAGAGCGTGCCGAGATCCTTCGTGCCGCCGACGCCGTCGTCGTCGAAGAGATCCGCCGGGCCGGGCTGTACCGCGAACTGTGGCAGAGCTTCGCCGTGCTGCCGGCGGTCCGATCGGTCGGGGTGATGGGCGACGGCCGAACGTACGCCTACCCGATCGTCATCCGCGCCGTCACGAGCGATGACGCCATGACGGCGGACTGGGCTCGCCTGCCGTACGACCTCGTCGAGCGCATTGCCTCCCGCGTCATCAACGAGGTGGAGGGCGTGAACCGGGTCGCGCTCGACGTCACGTCGAAGCCGCCCGGGACGATCGAGTGGGAGTAAGCGGCCGCTCGTCTTCTGTCCCGGCGGGGAACGGTCAGCTCTTCGACACCTCCGACGAGGGTACCGGAGCTGCGGCTGCCGCGGCGGCCGACGAGCCGGGTGTCGCCGACGGCGCCGAAGCCGGAACTACGGCGGCGGAGGAGGCCGACGAGGCCGGGGGGGCTGACCGGGCTGACGGGGCTGACGACGGCCGCCGCCGCCGTCGTCGCTCGGCCACCAAGTCCGGCGCGTTCTCGGGCAACCCGGCCGCACTGGTCGACGACCTGACTCTCCCGCAGCGAGCAGCCGTGGAGCACCGCGGCGGGCCGTTGCTGATCATCGCCGGCGCCGGCTCGGGCAAGACGCGAGTGCTGACGCGGCGCATCGCCCACCTGCTCGCCACGGGGGACGCACCGCCGTGGGGGATCCTCGCCATCACGTTCACCAACAAGGCAGCCGACGAGATGCGCTCGCGCGTCGTCGAGCTCGTCGGGTCGGCGGCCGAGAAGATGTGGGTCTCGACCTTCCACTCGGCCTGCCTGCGCATGTTGCGGGCCAACGCCGACCGGCTCGGCTTCCGATCGGGCTTTACCGTCTACGACGACACTGACTCGCGAAGGCTGATCGAGATGATCACGGCCGAGCTCGGTTTCGACCAGAAACGCCTGCCCTCGCGCGCCGTACAGGGGGTCATCAGCCAGGCCAAGTCGGAACTGGTCGACTTCGAGACCTTCCGTGAAGACGCCCGGAGCGGGCCCGACCCCTTCCGCAAGCGCATCGCGGACGTCTACGCCCAGTACCAAGATCGCCTGCACGCCGCCAACGCCATGGACTTCGACGACCTCCTCATGGTCACGGCGAACCTCCTGGCGGCCTACGACGACGTGCGCGCCACCTACCAGGCTCGCTTCCAGCACATCCTGGTGGACGAATTCCAAGACACCAACCACGCCCAGAACGAGATCGTCAAGCTGCTCGGCGAGGCCCACGGCAACGTCTGCGTCGTCGGAGACTCGGACCAGTCCGTGTACCGCTGGCGCGGCGCGGACATCCGCAACATCTTGGAGTTCGAGCGCGCGTTCCCGAACGTGACCACGATCATGCTGGAGCAGAACTTCCGCTCCACCCAGACCATCCTCGACGCCGCCAATGCCGTCATCGCCAACAACATCGGGCGCCAACCCAAGGAGCTCTTCACCGTCGGAGACACGGGCGGCCCGGTCACGCGCTACCGCGCCGAGGACGAGCGCGACGAGGCGGCATGGGTGTCCTCAGAGATCCTTCGGCTCCACGCCACCGAGGGCCTCTTGTGGGGCGACGTCGCCGTCTTCTACCGCACCAACGCGCAGTCGCTGCCGCTCGAGACGTCCATGAAGTTCAGCGGCATCCCCTACAAGGTGGTGGGGGGCGCCAAGTTCTACGACCGGCGAGAGATCAAGGACGTACTGGCCTACGTACGCGTCCTCGCCAATCCCGACGACGAGGTGTCGGCCCGGCGCATCGTGAACGTGCCAAAGCGCGGCATCGGCGACACGTCGGTCGCCCGCCTCGCCGCCTGGGCCCAGGTGAACGGAGTGTCCTTCAGCGAGGCCATCGACCGGGCCGCCGACGCCGGGCTCTCGGCGAAGGCGTTGCGCGGGGCCGAGCAGCTGTCCAAGACGCTGAGCGAACTGCGACCGCTCGTCCAGACGATCAACCCTGCGGACTTCGTCCAGCTGGTGGCCGACCGCACCGGCTACCTGGCCGAGCTGGTCGCCGAGCACACCCACGAGGCGGACGGCCGCATTGAGAACCTGGCCGAGCTGGCCACCCAGGCCGGGGACTTCGACGACGTCGGGGGCTTCCTCGAGACGGTGGCACTGGTCGCCGACTCCGACGAGCTCGAGAGCGACGGCACGCGGGTGTCGCTGATGACGTTGCACACGGCCAAGGGGTTGGAGTATCCCGCCGTCTTCGTCGTCGGCCTCGAGGAGGGAATCTTTCCTCACTTCCGTTCGCTGTCGGAGCCGACCGAACTCGAGGAGGAGCGCCGTCTCTTCTACGTGGGGATCACCCGGGCGCGGCGACACCTCGCGATCTCGCACGCCTGGTCCCGCACCAGCTGGGGCCGTACCCAACCAGCCATGCCCAGTCGGTTCGTGACCGAGGTACCGGCCCATCTCGTCGACGACGTCGGGCTGGGGTCACCCCGTCACGGCACGGGTTACGACTCCCTCTCGGCCGAGGATCACCTCCCCGGGGCCACCTTCGCCCCCGCCGTGCCCCTGGCGGCGCGCGCAGCGGCAGCCGGGGGATCCCGGGCTCCGCGTGGCAGCACGGGCGCCGAGGATCTTCGCCTCGCGCCTGGCGACGAGGTGGTGCACGACCACTGGGGCCGCGGTGTCGTGGTCGCGGCCAAGGGGGAAGGTTCGCGGGCACAGGCCACAGTGGACTTCGACACCGTGGGGAAGAAGAACCTGCTGCTCTCGGCCACGCCGTTGCGGAGGGCCTGACAGACGCTTCACCGGCGTTCGTTCATGGGAGCGACCGGATAGCGGATGCCGAGACGCCCAGTCACCCCGTCAATGGCCCCGAGCGCGATGGCGTGAAAGCGCCGCAGATATCCACCTCTCTCGCGCAACAACGCTCTTCCCATCAGGCGAGAGAAGTTGCGCGGGAACCAACCCACCCGCCGCATGACGTGAAGGTGTAGGTAGATCAAGTTCCGCGTCTCGTAGTAGTACTTCCACGTCGGCACGGCGTCTCCCTGCCGTATGGCGTCATGGCGCACCTTTGCCCGGTTCGCGACGATGCGTGGATGCCCTGCAGCGGGTATCCGCCAGTGGCAGTACTCCGTATCCTCTGCCCACCAGAACAGCTCGGCCCGTGGGATGCCAACTTCTTCGACGATGTCTTTGGCGATGAGAAAGCCACACCATGAGCTCCAGCTCCCGACCTCTCCATCGGGTTGTTCGGAGAGAGGAAATACAAAGGCGGGACCTTCCTCCTTGGCTGCTCGATGGTGGAGACGCGCCAGGCATTCCGGTTCCGGCACGATGTCGTCGTCCATCACCCATGCGAAATCGTGCGGGTCGGTGAGGAAGTCACTCAGTGCGATGGCCCATCCACCCGCAGGTCCGAGGTTCGTCTCTGATCGGATGAGCCGCATCGGTACACCAACGTCGATCGCCGACAGCTCGACGGGCGGGTCGCTGGCGTTGTCCACGATCAAGATCTCCGCTGGAGGACTCGTCTGCGATGCGATGGCCGAAAGACACCGCCTGAGGGAGGCAGGGGCATTGTGCGTCAGCACCAGCGCCTCCGTCGTGGGACCAGACACGTCGCCGTTCACGCGCTTACCCTACGCGTAAGCGCGGGCACTGAATTCGTACCCGCGAACTCCCGATGATTTTGGGCTCATCGACTCCGCGAGCAGCGATCGAGGTGCGAAACGAATCGTCGAGTGCCGCCCCCGACGTGGATGACAAAGGAACAAAGGGAGACGACGAGGTCGATTCGGAACGTTGGTCCGGAGACATGGAGAGTCGGTTCTGATTCACACCCCCATGTCGCGCCAATGGCGGAAATTCCCGTTAACCCAATTTCCCGTAAAAAGCTTGCGCCACAGTGCTGTGGTGACCCAGTTGTGTCGATACCCCGGGCATGCACGGGCGGTCCATCGGTTCTATTCGCCACCAGTTGGCAACTCTGGTCACACTCGCGCTCGTTTTGGCGACGTTGGTCGTGGTGTCGACGGCCGCGCACACTGCGGGCGCGTCGAGCCCGGCTCCGTCCGGTCCGAGTGTGACCGACTACGGCAACGGACGGCTGATGGCGGCGGACCCAGCCGGGGGATACTGGCTGTCCGACTCGGCCGGCGACGTCGTCTCCTACGGCGGAGCACGCTATCTCGGCAGTGTGAGCGGGCCACTCAACCAACCGGTCGTCTCCCTGGCCGCCACGCCGAACGGGAAGGGGTACTGGCTGGTCGCGGCCGACGGCGGCATCTTCTCCTACGGCAATGCCCGGTTCTTCGGCTCGACCGGGTCGCTGCACCTGAACGAGCCCATCGTGGGCATGGCCTCGACGCCCGACGGCGCGGGCTACTGGCTCGTGGCGTCCGACGGCGGCATCTTCTCCTACGGCGACGCGCAGTTCTACGGCTCAACCGGGTCGTTGCACCTGAACGAGCCGATCGTAGGCATGGCCTCGACCGCCGACGGCGCGGGGTACTGGCTGGTGGCGTCCGACGGCGGCATCTTCTCCTACGGCGATGCCCGCTTCTACGGCTCGACCGGGTCGATCCACCTGAACCAGCCCATCGTGGCCATGGAGCCAACGCCTGACGGCAACGGCTACTGGCTCGTGGCCTCCGACGGGGGCCTCTTCAACTTCGGCGACGCCCCCTTCTACGGCTCGCTGGGTGGCGGTGGGGCCGAGGTGGACGGCATGGTCGTCACGCCGGGCATCGCCGGCTACGACCTGGTGACCGCGGCCGGGAAGGCCGAAAGCTTCGGACCCTCGTCCCAGTCGTCGAAGGGCACGCCCGGCACAGCTCCGACGACCACGACGACCACGACGCCGTCCGGGACCCTCACCGTGCCCGCCTCCATTGCCGACGACTGCTCGACGGACGTGACGAGCGCCCTCAATTCCTGGATCGCCCACCTTCCATCGGATGCCGTGGTCGAGTTCCCCGCCAATGCGTGCTACTCGGTGTCGAACACATCGACGACCCTGATACTCAATGCGGTGCACGGCCTCACGATCTATGGGAACGGCGCCACCTTGCGCCAAAGCGTCTACGAGGGTGGACAGTGCGGGAACACCGCGGTCCGGCCGGTCCAGGTCCAGCCGATCCTCAAGCTGACCAGCGACACCAACATCACCGTCAACGACCTCACCATCGACGGTCCCGGCAACTGCGGGGGTGCCGCCAACGAAGGCGACTACGGCATCGAGCTCGGACAGGCGACGCCTGGCAACACCGACATCACCTTCAACGGCGTGACCGTCGAGCACACCGACGGCGACGGCGTGGGCGTGCTGCCCCAGCTCGGCACGTGCTGTGGGATCAACACCAATGTCACCTTCGAGAACGGGGCCTTCAGCTACATCGGTTATCACACCTTCACGCCCGAAGGCGTGATCGGCCTGACCATCGCGAACAACCGGTTCACCCACACCTCGAACTTCATGGACCTCGAAGTGGACAACGGCGGCCAGGGCAACGGCGCCGGCACCCCGGTCGGGGACGGCCAGTGGAACATCACGGTCGAGAACAACACGTTCAGCGACGGCAGCGGTCTGTCGGTGTCGAGCATCCAGGGCAGCTGCATCCCACAAAAGAACATTCTGTTCGAGGGCAACGTCCTCGATGCCACCTCGTCGGGGATCGACATCGTCCTCGGAGGAAGCGGAGCCTCCTGGTGCGGCCAGGACACCGGGCTGACCATCGAGGACAACCACTCGTTGGGGGTCGCGCACAGCCCCTGCGGAGGTTCGATCGCCGCGGGACCCGCGTGTTCGATGATCGAGGTCGGGGACTACCGCGACGTGACGATCGCGGGCAACTACTTCACGGCCGACGACGGAGCCCCCCAGTACCACTACTACCCCAACACCATCTTCGTACCCTGCATCACGTTCAACGGGGTGTCGACCGCCCTGGTGGAGAACAACACCTGCAACAACGCCTTCGACGTGTGGGACGCCACGCACGCGCAGTTCCCCTCGGACGATTACCCCAATACGGCGATCACCGCCTGCGGCAACACCTATTGGCTGACCACGCCCGCGGACGGAGCCGCGGCGGATCCGAGGAACGACGGGAGCTGCACTGGTGACGCGAACGCGGGAGCAGACGCGAACAGTTCGCTCACCGCCTCGGGTGGCACGCGAAACCCCGTCCAGCTCGTGGCCAGTCCACTGTCTCCGACGAAGGCCGCGAGTCTGGCGCCGGCGCAGACGACCCGCGGCACAGAACCGGACGACAACGCGGACGTGGACCTCGCGCTGGATCAACCGAACGCACACGCCCGGCTCAGTGGAGACGTGCAATCCGCGACTCTTGCCGTGGTTCTCGTGCTGTTCGCGTGTATGACGTGTGCGACTGCCATCGGGGTTCGGAAGCGGCGGAGACGGCGCCACGCTGCGGCCGCTCCTTCTATCGAAAAGCTGCTCCGAGGAGTCAGCTGATCGACGCGCGACCCTGAAAGCTCACTTCGATGGCTGCCCTCGGGACGAGGGGAAGGAGACCGGGGCCGGCGGTGGCCGCCGGGAGCGGTCCGGAGGAAGCGGGCGGTGGGCGGACCTGCTGTCTGGCGCCCGCTCCGGGGCCTTCGTATCCTGGAAGTCGCAATGAAACGTCCCTACAGGGTGGTCGTGGCCAAGCCCGGCCTCGACGGCCACGACAGGGGGGCCAAGGTCATCGCGCGGGCGCTTGCGGGACAGCGGGTTCGAGGTCGTCTACACGGGTCTGCACCAGACGCCTGAGCAGGTGGTGCAGGCGGTCGTCCAGGAGGACGCGGACGCCGTGGGCTTGTCGCTTCTCTCGGGTGCGCACCTGACCTTGGTGCCCAGGGTCGTCAAGCTGCTGGCGGACGCCGGGCGCGAGGATGTCCTGGTCGTGGTCGGGGGCATCATCCCCGAGGCCGACATCCCGGTGCTCAAGGAGGAGGGCGTGGCGGCCGTCTTCACGCCTGGCGCGCCGCTCGACTCCATCGGCTCGTGGCTGGGCAACGCCCTCGATGCACGCGAGGAGACCGTCGAAGCCTGACGCCCGCGGGGCACGCACTTCCCGCCACCAATCGATCGAGCCCCGCCCCCGTGGCCGGGCCTACGGTGCCGGCCGCATCCGGCAGCGGACGGGACAAAACAGACCGACCGCACACACCGCACAGATCCGACACCACACCAGCGCAACCCGAAGGAGACAGGACCGACAGTGGACCTCTACGAGTACCAGGGCAAGCAGTACTTTGCCCGCTTCGGCATTCCGGTCTCGCCCGGCGGCGTGGCCGACACGGTGGACGAGGCGGTGGAGCAGGCGGAGGCTGCGGGCTACCCGGTTGTCATCAAGGCCCAGGTGAAGGTCGGCGGTCGCGGCAAGGCGGGTGGAGTGAAGCTCGCGGCCGACGCCGACGAGGTGCGCCTGCACGCCGGGAACATCTTGGGCCTCGACATCAAGGGCCACGTGGTCAAGCGACTCTGGGTCGAGCACGCGTCAGACATCGAAAAGGAGTACTACGCCAGCTTCACGTTGGACCGTCCCGCCAAGTTGCATCTCGGCATGCTCTCCGCTCAGGGCGGGGTCGAGATCGAAGATGTGGCCCAGAGCGATCCCGACGCCATCGCCAGGCTGCACATCGACCCGGTACAGGGACTCTCGGAGGAGACGGCCCGGGAGTGGGTGGATCGTGCCGCGTTGGACCCCGAGGCGCGTGAGCAGGCGGCGACCCTGTTGGTGCGCCTGTACCACTGCTACGTCGAGGGCGACTGCGACCTGGCCGAGATCAACCCCCTCATCCTCACCCCCGAGGGCACGGTGCACGCCCTCGACGCCAAGGTCACGCTCGACGAGAACGCGACGTTTCGCCACCCCGAGTGGGAGGAGTACGAGGACGACTCCGATGTCGACCCCCGCGAGAAGATGGCCAAGGAGAAGGGGCTCAATTACATAGGCCTGTCGGGAACCGTCGGCATCATCGCCAACGGCGCCGGTCTCGCCATGTCGACCCTCGACGTCGTCACCCAGGTCGGGGGCGAAGCCGCCAACTTCTTGGACATCGGCGGCGGTGCCAACGCCGATGTGATGGCCGCCGCCCTCGAGGTCATCAACGCGGACCCCGCGGTCAAGTCGATCTTCGTGAACATCTTCGGCGGCATCACCAGGGTCGACGAGGTGGCGAAGGGGATCATCGAGGCGCTGAGCCGGGTGCGGCTGGCCTCACCGGTGGTCATGCGCCTCGACGGCACCAACGCCGAGCAAGGCCGGGCTTTGCTCAAGGACCACCTGTCGGATCGCCTGATCGCCGAGCCGACCATGCTCGAGGCCGCCCGCCGGGCGGTGGCGCTGGCGCAGGCGTAGGCGTAGGCGTAGGTCAGGAGAGCACGCGAGAACTCAGAGAGAACAGGAAGACACGTGAGCATCTTCGTCGACGAGACGACCAAGGTCGTGATTCAGGGCATCAGCCCCACGAGCCAGGGTCTGTTCCATGGACTGCGCAACAAGGCCTACGGCACCAAGATCGTGGGTGGCACGAACCCCAAGCGCGGGGGCGAGGAGATCGAGGGCCTCCACGTCTACGCCTCGGTCGCCGAGGCCGTGAAGGAGACGGGCGCCACGGCGTCGTTCATCTCGGTGCCACCGCGGGGGGCGGCCGACGCCATCATCGAGGCGGCCGAGGCCGGCATCTCGTTCGTCGTCTGCATCACCGAGGGCATCCCGGCCCAAGACGAGGCGGTGGCCTACAACCGCTTGGTCGAGGAGTTCCCCGGGACGCGGCTGCTCGGGCCGAACTGCCCGGGCATCATCAGTCCCGGCAAGTGCAACATCGGTATCACCTCGGGTGACATCGCATTGGCCGGCGGCCCGGTCGGCATCGTGTCGCGCTCGGGCACGTTGACGTACCAGGCCCTCCACGAGCTCTCCCAACAGGGCGTCGGCCAGACCACCTGCGTGGGCATCGGCGGTGACCCCGTCCCCGGTACCAACTTCATCGATTGCCTGGCGGCGTTCGAGGCCGACCCCGAGACCAAGGCCGTGATGATGATCGGCGAGATCGGCGGCTCGGAGGAGGAGCGGGCGGCCGAGTTCATCGCGTCGAGCATGACCAAGCCCGTGGCGGCCTACATCGCCGGGGTCACCGCGCCCCCCGGTCGCAAGATGGGCCACGCCGGCGCCATCATCTCGGGATCGCAGGGGACCGCCCAGGCCAAGATGGAGGCCCTGTCGGCCGCCGGTGCCCAGGTGGCGCAGAACCCCACCGAATGCGGTGAGCTCATGGTCGCCATCGTGCGGGGGCTCGACTAGGCACCCATCGGGCGCTCTGCGGGTCGGGCGGGTCGTGCGGGCCTCCGCACGGCGACCGACGGCCGCAGGCCGGGCGACGAACCCGGCCGGCGACCGAAGGCTGCGTCAGGCCGTGCTCAGGTGGTCACCGTCGCCGCGTCGGGCCGGGCGAACGACGCGGCGGCAGCGTTGCCGTCGGGTGCCGATCCGAGCGTTCCCCGATTCGACTTGACCGCGATCACGATGCCCGTTGCGATGATCCAGATCGGAAAGCCGAAGAGGAAGGCGAGGAAGCTGAGTGGCCCGGCGATGCCGACCAGCGCCACCAGGATGGAGTACCACCCGAGGCGCTTGGGCAACGGAGCGCCGTCACGGTTGAGCAGGATGGCCAGGCCAGCCGACAACGTCAGGAAGTCCATGCCGGCGAGCAGGAGCAGCTCGTTGTTCTGGTCGTAGAAGTTCACGAAGTGTGCCACCGCGAAGTCGTGGTTGTGCGACGCCAGGATGACCGTCATCTGGAAGCTGCCCGAGACGATGATCCCCGCCAAGAGCAAGATGCCAGAGGCGAAGACGATGTTGGGCCAGAGCCGCTGCCCACCAGACTCCACGAGCACCGCCCGGAGCTGGGTGACGAACACGAGCAGCAAGAACAGGGCAACGCCGACCAGCCAGATGGTGAGCCACTGCTGGTTGACGTGGGTGTTGTACCAGTGCGCCACCGAGACGCCCGACGCGTTCTCCTTTGGCTGCCCGCTCGAGAGCGGCCCGAACGAGACGAAGATCAACGCCACCGCCGCCAGACCGATCAGCCAGAGCCATCGATTGAGTGCTGAGTCCTTCATGATGTCCCTCCCTCGCACGACGACCGTGTCGTGCGCTCAGGGAGCGTGGCCCAGCGTGGCGCCCCGGGAGACGCTCGCTCGCACGCTCCAACCCCAGTATGCCCACGCAGGGAGCCCGGGAAAGGGAGGTAGTACCGAAGGTGCTCGGGGGGGGTTAGCACCCCGGGGCATATACCGCAACGGAGCCGACGACATCATTAGCGTTCTTCAGGATGGAGCCGGAGGGCGCGGGGAGACGGTCAGCTGGGGGCGGGCGCCGTCGCGTGAACCGAGGGGACCCCAGCGAGACACCCACACCCGTCCGCTTCGCCGAGCTCTCTCCTCACGATCGGCGTCGGGCGGTCGTGCGCTGCGCCCTGACCATCGTCGTGGCCTGGGTGGTGATCTTCGGCGCCTACTACGTGCTGCCTATCGGCAAGGAGTCCGAGCTGCGCGCCGGCCTGCGGCTCGGGCTGGACATCGCGCTGATCGCTTCGGTCTTCACCTGGCAGATCCGGCGAATCTCGAGAGCCGAGCTTCCCGAGCTGCGTGCCGTCGAGGCGCTCGGCATCGTCGTCGCCCTCTTCCTCGTGCTCTTCTCGGGCATCTATCTGGCGATGTCGCACAACACGGACGCCTTCACCCGGTCCCTCGACCAGACGCGGGCGCTGTACTTCACCATTACCGTTTTTTCGACCGTCGGCTTCGGCGACATCACCCCGCGGACCGATACGGCTCGGCTGATCGTCTCGGCTCAAATGCTGCTCGACCTGGTGGTCATCGGGGCCGGCGTGCGCCTCATCTTCAGCGCCGCCCGCAGTCGCGTGGCGTCCACGCCAGCCTTGTCCGAATAGCGGGGGGCGGCCCGTGGGTATCTGGAGGACGGGGTGTCCTCCGCTGCAAGGAACGTTTCGTTAGCCTGGGGGAGCAGGGAGGTCAGCTCGATTGTCATGGGGGTGTGCCAGATGAGCCTGATCGACTACGGCAAACTTGAAGGGCAGGCCGGTCAAGGGCGGCGTGAGCGATTTCGTATAGCCGAGCCCTTCCCCCACACGGTGGTCGAGGACATTCTTCTCGGCGACTCCGACGAGCTGGCCCAAGCGTTTCCGGCGCCGTCGTGGCAGGGCTGGGCCAGCCGGACCTCGAGCTATCAGTCCGGCAAATCGAGCTGCAGGGACATCGACGTCATGCCCCGGGCCATGCGCGACCTTATCCTCGAGCTCTCGGGACCTCGATTTCTCAGAGCCCTCGCGAGCATGACATCCATCGACGCCCTGTTCCCCGACCCGTTTCTTCACGGGGGCGGCCTTATGTGCATGGACCCCGGCGGCGTGCTGACGCCCCACACGGACCGGCAGTATCACCCGACGCTTCGATTGTTTCGCCGGGTCAATGTCCTCGTGTACCTGAACCGGGATTGGGATGCGTCAGAAGGGGGCGAGTTCTCGCTGTTCGATTTCGGTGGCGAGCGCCCGGCTCTGACCGTCCCGCCGCGCTTTGGCACCTGTGTGATCTTCGCAACAGACCATCGATCTGTGCACGGCGTGCAGCCTCTCACGGGTTCGCAGCGACGGTGTTCGATCGCGCTCTTCTATTACTCGGTCGATCCGGCCGACGTGTTCAGTGGAGTCCGCCGGACTCAGTGGTACCCCACGAAGACGCAGAAGGAGCAAGACCTGGTCGCGCGGGCGAGACTGACGACGATGAGGACCGCGCTCAAGGTGGCCAAGGTCCTCACGCACGCCGCGTACAGGGTCGACCCGCAGGAGCCCCGTCAGCTGGTGTAGCAGGTGGAACAGGGTGTGCGTGTGACCGCGTGTCACTGCCCCTTCTGGCTGACCCGTATGGTCTCCGCGCCAGAACTGAAGGCTATCGGGAGGCGGAGGAAGTCTGCTGGCGTCGCCTAGATTGGCGGTGTGCGTCTCGCCGTCATGGTTTCGGGTTCAGGGACCATTCTCAGGGCCATGCTCGAGGCCGGCCTCCCGGTGGCAGTCGTCCTCTCGGACCGGCCGTGTGCCGGTTTGGACCTGGCGCAGGACGCCGGGGTCGCGCCCGAGCTGGTCAACCGGGCCGCCTACGGAGGCTTCGGGCCCGACTTCGACCGCGAGGGCTTTACCACCTCGGTCGCAGCCGCCCTGGTCGCTCACCAGGTCGACCTGGTCGCGATGGCCGGGTTCGGGACGGTGTTGGGGGAGTCGGTCCATGGCGCCTTTCCCAACCGGATCCTCAACACGCATCCGGCCCTGCTGCCCGCCTTCCCCGGTTGGCACGCCGTGCGTGACGCTCTGGCGGCCGGGGTCAGCGAGACCGGCTGCACCGTTCACGTGGCAACGCTCGAGATGGACGCCGGGCCCATCCTCGCCCAAGAGGTCGTCCCGGTGCTGGCCGGTGACAGCGAGGCGACCCTGCACGAGCGCATCAAGGTGGTCGAGCGCCGCCTCTACCCCGCCACCCTGCGCTGGGCACTCGGCGAACTGGAGGATGGGCGCGACATCCGCGCCCCGGTGCACGAAGACGCGGCGCCGGCGGTCGAGGTGCGGTCCCGGGTGCGCTCGTGAGGGCGCTGCTGTCCGTCTACGACAAAGAGGGGCTGACCGAATTCGCTGCGGGCCTCTCTGAGCTCGGCTGGGAGCTGATCGCCAGCGGGAACACCTCGGCCGCGCTCACCGAGGCGGGCGTCGCGCACACCGAGGTCGCTGAAGTGACCGGCTCACCCGAGATGCTCGGCGGCCGCGTCAAGACACTCCATCCCAAGATCCACGGCGGGATCCTGGCCGACCGCTCCAAAGAGGAGCACCTGGCGGACCTCGCGGCCAACGGGATCGAGGCCATCGACCTCGTCGTCGTCAACCTCTACCCCTTCTCTTCTGACCCCTCCATCGAGCTCATCGACGTCGGCGGGCCGACGATGGTCCGGGCCGCGGCCAAGAACCACGAGCATGTGGGCGTGGTCACCTCGCCGGCCGACTACCCCGTCGTCCTGGAGGAGCTGCGTCGCTCCGCCACCCTCTCGGCCGCCACCCGCCGCCGCCTCGCCCGCGCCGCCTTCGCGCACACCGCGGCCTACGACGCCGCCATCGTCGCCTGGCTCGACGCGGGCGGTCCCCGTCCGCTCGACCAGCTCGAGGGGGCGACAGACGCCGACCGCGCCGAAGCGGAGCTGGCTCGCGTCCTGCCGCCGACCCTGCACCTCTCGCTCGAGCGCGCCGAGGTGCTCCGCTACGGCGAGAACCCGCACCAGCAGGGTGCGCGCTACCGGATGGTCGGCGCGTCGAGCTGGTGGGACGACGTGGTCCAACACGGTGGCAGCGCGCTGTCGTATCTCAATCTCTTCGACGGAGACGCGGCCTGGCGTCTCGTGCACGAGCTGGCGGCCGACGCCGGCGAGGGAATGGCGGCGGTTGCCATCATCAAGCACGCCAACCCGTGTGGGGCTGCGGTGGCGGGCGACCTGATCACGGCCTACGAGCGTGCCCTCGAGTGCGATCCGCTCAGCGCCTTCGGTGGCGTCGTGGCCATCGGGGGGATCGTCACCGCCGAGGTGGCCGCGGCCGTCGCGGCCGGGCCGCAGGCCGATGTCGTCATCGCGTCGTCGTTCGCGCCCGAGGCGCTCGAGCGCCTGACGGCCCGGCGCAGAGCAACCCGGCTGCTCTCCGGGCCGGCCCCCGAGCTGGCGGCCCGGCAGCTGCGCAGCCTCGGGGCCAGCCTCCTCGTGCAAGACGCCGACCATTTCGTCTCGCCTCGGAGCGAGTGGCGCCTCGTGACCGGCGCGCCGACCGACCGAAGACGAGTGGCGTGACCTCGCGCTCGCCTGGCGGGTCTGCGGCCGCACGACCTCCAACGCCATCGCGGTGGTGAACGGCGGTCAAGCGGTCGGCGTCGGCGCGGGACAGCAGTCACGTGTGGTCGCAGCGGAGATCGCGGTGCAGAAGGCGGGCGAGCGGGCCAAGGGCGGCGCGGCCGCCAGCGACGCCTTCTTCCCCTTCCCCGACGGGCTGCTCGTCCTGGCGGAGGCGGGGGTGGCGGCGGTCGTGCAGCCGGGCGGGTCGGTGAACGACGATGCGATCGTCGCGGCCGCGGACGAGGCAGGGGTGGCGATGGTCATGACGGGCGAGAGGCACTTCAAACACTGATGACGGCGATCCTGCTCGACGGCGAACCCGTGGCGGCCTGCATCCGCGCCGAGGTCGCCGAGCGCGCCGCTGCGCTGGCCGCCGAGGGCGTGTTCGTGGGTCTCGGGACCATCCTCGTCGGTGACGACGCCCCGAGCGCGCGCTATGTGGCGCTCAAACACGAGGACTGCGCAGCGCTCGGCATCCACTCGGTGGGCGAGCATCTCCCTGCACACGCGAGCCAGGACGACGTGATGGAGGCCATCGCCCGCTTCAACGCCGACCCCAAGGTCAGCGCCTTCCTGGTCCAGCTGCCATTGCCGGCCGGGCTCGACGAGGAGCGGGCACTGCTCGCCGTGGAACCCGACAAGGACGTCGACGGTCTGCATCCGGTGAATCTGGGTCGGCTCGTGCTCGGCACGCCAGGGCCACTGCCCTGCACGCCCGCCGGCATCGTGGAACTCCTGCACGCCTACGACGTCCCCGTGGAGGGGCGCCATGTCGTGATCATCGGCCGCGGGGTGACGATCGGCCGCCCGCTGGCCAACCTGCTCACACTCAAGCGCGCCGGGTTGAATGCTGCCGTGAGCGTGGTGCACACCGGCGTTGCCCACGCGGAGCTGACCGCCATCACCCGCATGGCCGACATCGTCGTCGCCGCGGCGGGCCGGGCCCACGTGCTCACGCCCGACATGGTCAAGCCCGGCGCAGCAGTGGTGTCGGCAGGCACGACGTTCGAGGGGAAGAAGCTGATCCCCGACGCCCACCCCGACGTGGCGCAGGTGGCGGGCTACATCACGCCCCGCCTCGGCGGGGTGGGGCCCATGACCCGTGCCATGCTGTTGCGCAACGCGGTGCGGGCGGCGGAGCGCTCGGCGAGGTGAACAGCGATGCAGGAGATGCAGGCGCAGCAGGCACAGAGCGACGGTGAGCGGGAGTACTCCGAGCGACCGTGGGGGAACTACACGGTCCTCGACGAGGACGCCCCCGACCACAAGGTCAAGCGTATCGTCGTCCATCCGGGCAAGCGCCTCAGCTACCAGCGTCATGCGCAGCGCGCCGAGCACTGGTTGATCGTCTCGGGCACGGCCACCGTGACTGTCGACGGTGCGGTGCGCGTCGTGTACGCCGGGGAGTCGGTCGACATCCCGCTCCAGAGCGCCCATCGTATCGCCAACGATGGAGATGCCGACGTCGTCTTCATTGAGGTGCAGCGCGGCACCTACTTCGGCGAGGACGACATCGTCCGGCTCGAGGACGACTACGGCCGGGTCGAGGGTGCGGCCAGCGCAGGGAAGGCGCCGGCGTGACCCGCATCGCCGAGCTTCTCGCCCAGGGACCCACGTACTCGTTCGAATTCTTCCCTCCGAAGAACGACAAGGAGCTGACCCGGCTGTCGCGCACCCTGGTGGAGCTGCAACCCCTGGAACCCTCGTTCGTCTCGGTCACCTACCGGGGTGGCGCGGCATCGCGCCAGCGCACCTTCGACCTGGTGTCGGGCATGCTGCACACGACCACGCTGAATCCGATGGCGCACCTCATCTGTGTGGCCCACACCCGCCTGGAGCTCGCGGACATCTTGGTCTCGTTCCGCAAGGCGGGCGTGGAGAACCTGATGGCATTGGGCGGCGATCCACCCGAAGACCCCTCAGCGGGGGCGGGCGAGCTGGCCTTTGCCAGCGAGCTCGTGGAGCTGGCTCGAGCCATCGGCGGCTTTTC
Organism: uncultured Acidimicrobiaceae bacterium; assembly: GCA_963725895.1. Classification (GTDB taxonomy): domain Bacteria; phylum Actinomycetota; class Acidimicrobiia; order Acidimicrobiales; family RAAP-2; genus Bog-473. The sequence goes on from CAVSAJ010000003.1 coordinate 242,818, forward strand.
AATCGGGGTGGCCGCCCATCCCGCCGGGCATCCGCGCTCGGCCGACATGACCCTGGACCGCGACTACCTGGCCGCCAAGCTGGCGCTGGCGGACTTCGCCATCACGCAGTTCTTCTTCGAGGCCGAGGACTACGAGGGTCTGGTGGCCGACCTCGGGGAGCGGGGCGTCGAGACGCCGGTCCTGCCGGGGATCCTGCCCGTGACCTCGATCTCGACGATGGGCCGCCTCGGCGCCATGGGTGCCGCCGCCCCCCAGTGGATGGAGGCCAGGTTGCTCGCCGCCGACGAGCGGGGTGGCGCCGACGCCGTGCGCAAGGAGGGCATCGAGCTGGCGACCGAGCTGTGCGCGCGGCTCGTCGAGGCGGGTGTGCCGGGGCTGCACTTCTACACGTTCAATACGTCGAGCGCGACGAGGGAGATCTACGCCGCCCTCGGGCTCGGTCCGGCTGCGGTCTCCGCGTAACCGCCTTCGATCGTCGGCGGAGGGCCGCCCAGTGCCGTGACCAAGGAGGCGACGAGTAACGTTCGCGCCGTGTCGGGGTCCGCTCCCAGTTCGCGCGACGCTCGGCCCGTGACGGCCGTCGTGCTGACGTATCGGCGACCGCGCCTGGCGGGAGACGTCGTCCGAGGGTTGCTGCACGAGGAAGGTTTTCCGCCCGAGCGGATCGTCGTGGTGGTGAACGCGGAGGGCGGTCTCGACGAGCCTCAATTGGAGGCCTCCGTGCGTATGGTGCGCCTTCCGGTCAACCTCGGCCCTGCGGGCGGATTCCGCGCCGGACTCGAGGCCGCCTTCGAGGACGGCACGACACAGTGGGCGTACCTGTGCGAGGACGACGTCGGACTGTTCAACCTGCCCACCCCCCGGGTGTCGACCGTCCTCGAGCAGCTCGGTCCCGCCTGTGATGCCGCGACAGACGGTGTCGGCGCCGTCGTGGCCTACGGGCGCCGTTTCGTCGGACGCGGGCATTCGGTCAACGTGGTACCCGAGCTCGGTGCCCCGCGCTTCGTGCCCGTCGACGTGGCGCCGTGGGGGGCAACCCTCGTGGCGCGGGCCGCCGTCGAGCGGGGCGTGCTGCCGGCGACGAAATGGTTCTTCGGCTTCGAGGACTTCGATTTCTTCTTCCGGTTGCGTGCCGCAGGCCTGAGCGTCCTGCTCGACACGGAATCGGCGCGCGCGGTTGCACGGGCTCAGACCTCGGCGGGCAGAGAGGCCGCGTTCTCAACGGACCGTCCCGGCGACGCGGACGAGCCATGGCGCGCCTACTACTTCGCGCGCAACTATTTCCACCTGGCCCGGGCCCACGGGTCGGCGAGCTGGCAGGCGTGGCACCTGGCCTATTCGGCACGGCGCCTGCAGCTGGCCGCCAGCAACGCCGAACGCAGGGCGACGTTGCACGGTCTGGTCGACGGCGTGCGTGGCCGTTGGGGCCCACACCCGCGCTACAGCAGGACGACGGGGGAGCTCGACCCTCCGAGCTGAGGCCACGAGTCCTTCCGTCCGCGGCCTCCTTCCCCGGCGAAGGGACGGACGCCCGGTCTCAGGGCGCCGCGCTGAGGCTCGGGTGGTCCGCTCGCATGTTGGTCATGACGAGTCCGAGGACGGGTGGCCGGTGCTGAGCCAACAGGCGCTGCGTCTGCTGGCCATTGCTCACCGTCGTGTGCCACGCCTCGCAGACCACCACGACCAGATCGGCTGCCGGCAACAGCGCGGTCCCGTCCTGGGTCGAGAGGAGCGGGGCTTCGAAGAGGACGACGTCGACGACGTCACGGGCCGCTTCGACCAGTCCCGGCGCGTTGAGCGCCAGCTTGCTCGGGTTGGGGAACAACTGCCCGAGAGCGAGACTGGACACCCCGGGTATCTGCGAGGGTCTCGCGTTGGCCACGAGCTCCGAGGCCGTCAGCTCGGAGTAGGGCCCGTCCCAGGTCGGAGGCATCTTGCCGTTGCCGTCGATGTTGGTGCGCATCCCGCCCGTGGTCGCCACCAGCACCCGGTCTCCCGCCTCGGCGAACACCGCAGCAAGGTTGACGACCACGAGCGAGCGCGTGGGCTCGTCACTCGGCGCCGTCACGAGGATCGAGAAACGTGCACGCTGCGGGCGTGCCAGCGTGCCCGAGCCGACGGGGACGGGCAGGTTCATCCGGCCGGCAACGGGGTTGACGCCAGGACCGCCGGGCGCCTGGGCGGTGCCGCCTGGGGCGGAGGCTCCGACGAGGAGCTCTTGGGGCGGCCTGAGCGACGGCATCTCAAAGAGGTCGTCCTGGCTGCCATAGCCCCGCCTGACCCAGGTGACCGGAGGCGCCGTGAGGATCGCGACGTGGAGCCGGCGATAGGCCTCCGATGTCGGTGAGTAGGGGTCGACGATCACGTCGACGACGGGGATGGCCGACACCGTCTCCGAGTGCGCCGCGGGAACCTCCACGATCACGGGCAGGCCAAAGACGTCCTCGGCTCGCTTCGAGGTCCGGAGTCGCCGGTCGAACGCGTCCAGGGTCCATGTCGCGATCACGCCGAGCAGCACACCGATGACGAGACCCAAGAGAGCCCGAATGAAGGCGTTCGACAGAAGCGGAGGATTCGGGTTCAACTTCACCGCGCCCTTTGGGCTCGCCACCGAGATGACCCTGATCCCAGTCGTGGTGGTGGGCGTCGAGGTCAGCTTCACCAGCTGGGCGAGGGCATGAGCGAGCTCTCCAGAGAGGACGCGGTTCTCCTCCTTGATGGTCTTCGCGTTGAGACCCGCCGTGCTCAGGGCCCCTGCGTTGGACCCTGTGCCGACAGAGGGGGGCAGTGTGGTCAGGGCGGTGCCACCGGGAGCCGCCAACGTGGTCTCTGTCGTGCCGGGCTCCAACGTGGTCTCGGTCGCACCGGGCGCCAATGTGGTCGTGGTCGCGGCGGTGTCGACCAGCTCGATGCGGGGCGCACCCCGCCCCGCCAGTGCCGTTGTCGTGGCAGCCGACGGTGCGTCGGCGCGGGGTGTCGTCGCGCCCGCGCCGCCCGTTCGGACTCGCTCGGCTTTCTTCGTCTTCTTCTTGGTCTTCACGACGACCTTCTTGACCTTGACAGGGGCGTGGGTCGTCGTCGTCGTCGAAGGAGTGGTCGTCTTCTTCTTTTGTTTCTTCGGAAGTTCGGAGATGGCCTTTTCGAGGCCCGAGATATAGGCCTCTTGGGCGGCGACCTTGCTCCTGTGGTCGTTCGTCAGCTGGAGTTGCGCGTAGGCCGACAGCGCGGCGACGAAGGCGTTGGTCAGGCTGGCGGCACCCTGCTTGGTGGGCTGAAGCACCGAGATCGCAACGATGTTTCCCTTCGACCCCTTCCCCTTCGCCTTGCCGATCACGACATCTGATCGCAGCTTCTTTGTGTAGGTGATGCCATCTGCCTTTGCCGCGGCGACCATCACCGCGGGTTCCCGGGAGTAGAACTGCAGTTGCTCCAGGCTTATGTTGGCTCCCAGATCGTTCGCCTTGTACGTCGGGGTGAGGCCCACGTCCGAGGGTGTCTTCCAGGTGTTGGCGGGATAGGCGGATTTTGCCGACACAGGTATGAGGGCCGCCACGATGATCACCACGAGAGCGACCACGACCGCGACCGGCCAACGCCGGATCGGTGCTCTCAGATATGAGATGGGCTCCAACTCAACCTCCGGAAGGCGTGACCCCGTCCCCAGCGCCCCTGGTCTGCGCTGTGGGATGACGAGCCCGGCCAGGGGATATTAGCCAACTCTCAATCGGCCTTAATTGGCGGGCAGATGCGCAGGATGTGCGTGGAGCCCCGCTGCGCGAGGCAAAGTTGCAACATTCTGTCCTCTGAGTGAACTTTCAGGGCGGCAATGCGCGGGAAGCACCCGTGAACAGCGCTGTGCAGCCTGGTGGCGCCGCGAAATTCGGATCCAACGCGAACGCACGGGGACCCTCAGGTAAACCTTTGATGTTCTGCGAGGATGACCTGCACCGCGCGACTCGTCGGGCTTGACCACCGGCAGCACCCCATACATTCTGGCTGGAGTGCAAACCGAGGCTGAGGTGTCAGGACAAACCGGATCGACGGCCAGATGCACGACCTTGTAGGCTGCGGCCAGATCGCAGCCCCCCCTGCGCTTCACAGGAGAACGTGATGGCGAATATTCAGGGAAATTGGGGGACCGCTCGTCTGAGCCTCTTGGCCACCAAGGTGCGCTCGAGGATGGTCTTCATCGTGCTCGACGTCGCGGTCATCCTGGCCGCGTATGGACTCGCCGAGGTTGCCTCGCTGCGTGATCGGGCCCCGGCCGACTACCTGCACAAGCTGGTCGTCTTCCTCGCCCTGACGCTGGTCGTGCAACTGTTTGCGAATTGGCGCTTCGGCCTCTACGGCCGGATCTGGAGGCATGCCGGGATCGAGGAAGCGCGCAACATCGTGTTGTCCTGCCTCACCACCCTCGCCGTCTTGACGGCTCTCTATCCGCTCGGGTTCGCGGAGCACATCACGAGGGTCCCGTTCCTCGTGCTCCCGTTGGGCTGTCTCCTCACGATGCTGGGAATCGGCGTCCTGCGCTTCCACTCTCGGCTCCTTGGTTGGCAGAGGGCGAACCGCGGCATGGGCCTGCGCGTCGGGGTCATCGGCAGTCGGGACGCCGGTGCGGCCGTCGTACGAGGCATGCTGCGGAACCCGTCGGCGGGCCTCTCACCAGTCGCGGTCTTCGACGACGATCGGCGGACACACGGCTACTCGCTCATGGGTGTGCCCGTGGTCGGTTCGATCGACGACATCCCCGCGGCGGCCGCCAAGCTCCGGATCCAGCAGGTCCTGCTCGCCGTTCCCGATCCGTCGAGAGCCCTGGTCGAGCGATGTGTGAAGTTGGCCGAAGAAGCGAAGGTGGTCTTGAAGATCGTGCCCGACCTGCGTGAGCTCGTCGGGTCGGTGAGCGCTCCGTCTGTCTCGGTCGGTTCGGCGCGTGAGCCGCGGATCGAGGACTTACTGGGACGCCACGAAGTCCTCACCGACCTGGCAGCGGTGCGCCGCGCGCTCGAAGGCCGGAGAGTTCTCGTGACCGGAGCGGGAGGATCGATCGGCTCGGAGATCTGCCGCCAGGTGTCACGTTTCAACCCCGACGTCCTGGTCATGCTCGACCACGACGAGACCCACCTGCACGACGTCGGCCAGCTCACGAGCTGCAAGAGTGAACAGGTCCTGGCCGACATCGCCCGCCGTGACGCGGTCTTCGAGGCCTTCTCGCGCTGGCAGCCCGAGGTCGTGTTCCACGCTGCTGCGCACAAGCATGTCCCGATCCTCGAGACCCACGTCGTCGAGGCGGTCACGACGAACGTCCTGGGGATGAGCAACGTCCTCGACGCCGCGGCCGAGTTCCATGCCGAGCGGTTCGTCTTCATCTCGACCGACAAGGCGGTGAGCCCGGCGAGCGTGATGGGTGCGACGAAGCGCGTCGGCGAGCAGCTTCTGCTGGCCCACGCTCCCGAGGGCAAGGCGTACTGCGCCGTGCGTTTCGGAAACGTGCTCGCCAGCAGAGGCAGCGTGATCCCGACCTTCCAGCGGCAGATCGCAGCCGGGGGTCCCGTCACCGTGACGGACCCCAACATGACGCGGTTCTTCATGAGCGTCGAGGAGGCGGTGCAACTCGTCTTGCAGTCTGCCGTCCTGGCCGAGCGCGGGGACGTCTACATGCTCGAGATGGGCGAACCCGTCTCCATCTTGGACCTGGCCCAGCGGATGATCCGTTTGTCGGGCCTGCACCCGGGTACGGACATCCAGATCCGCATCATCGGGCCGAGGGTTGGTGAGAAGGTGCACGAGCAACTGCACAGTCCGGCGGAGCGACTCGTCACCACCGACCACCCCTCCATTCTCCGACTCGAGCGGTCGCTTCCGGACCGAGAGGACTCCGAGCGTCTGGAGACCGGCCTCGAGGAGCTGGTGCTGGCGACGACCGATCGGAACGAGGTCCGTTCCCGCCGCGTCCTCTTCGACATGGTGGCCGAGGGCGGGGAAGAGACTCAGCAGGACATGGGGGACATCGACGCCAAGCGGACAGGCCGGAGCCTGGCGCCATCGATGGCGATGGAAGACGAAATTCCGGCATGACCCCTGCCGAGCTGCTCGTCGGGATCGCTGGGCACGGCCTCTACCCGTCCACGCATCCCATCGCAGAGCATCCGGTGGGGTTGGAGTCGTGGCGGCCGCTGATGGACTCGCTCAGTCGGGGTTTGTTGCTCGGTCTCGCTCTGCAGGCGGCTGACAGTGGTGCGTTCCCGGTCACGCGAGAACAGCGGGACGACCTGAGCGAGAGCTTCGCTCTGGCCCAGGACCGTCGCAGCGCGGCGGACCAATGCCTCGACGAGGTGGTCGCAGTGCTCGACGGAAAGGGCATTGAGTCTTGCGTCATGCACGGCGCAGCGAACGCCGCACTGGACTACGAGCAGCAGAGCCTCCGTCTGTACGACACGCTGCATCTCCTGGTGACACCGGCGCAGCGGGAGGAAGCGGTGGCGGCTCTGACCGAACGCGACATCCTGCGTTGCGACGCGGCTCGCCGGAGGCCGCGGCGACAGACCGCGCTGCCCTGTCGCTCGAGAGACGGCATTCGAGTCGTGGTGTACACGTCGTTGGCGCCCAGGAAGTTCAAGGGAGTGGTCGAGGCGGGCGACCTCTTTCCGGGCCGGGTCACGTTCGCGCCGAGAAAGGTGACGCTCAGCGCGTTGGCGAGTGAGGAGCGCCTGATCGGGGCGTGCGTCCACGCTCGCCTCAACGAGTACCGCAAGGAGCTCTTGGCGCAGCGCGACCTGGTGCAGCTGGTCCTGCGAGACAATCTGTCGGTGCGCAGGGTCGAACGGCTGGCGTCCGCGTGGCGGTTGGAGGCCGTACTTGCCGAGGCGGTGCGGCATGCGTGGGAGACGTTCCGGGTGCCCGACGTCGTCCCGATCTCGGTCTGGAGCAGCTCCTACCAGCCCTTCAAGCGGGACCAGCGCCGATTGGCTGCGCACCCGCTTCCCAGCTTCGGGGCGTGACGGGAATTCGCACCGTGGCGGGTCACGGTGGAGGCGACGCGAAGAGCGCACGACCACGGCGGGTCGTCGTTCTGGGTCAAGGCTACGTCGGCCTGCCGTTGGCGATGCGTGCCGTCGCAGCCGGCCACGACGTCGTCGGCTTCGATCGCGACGAGGCACGTGTCAAGGCCCTCGCGGAGGGCGAGTCATTCGTCTCCGACGTCCCGTCGGACGTCGTGCGGGCCGCATTGGCTTCTGGTCGCTATCGGGTGACAACTGACGAAGGCGCACTCGAAGACTTCGAGGTGGCGATCGTCGACGTCCCGACGCCGCTGCGAGAAGGAGTCCCCGACCTCTCGCACGTCGAAGATGCCGCCCGCGTCGTTGCCGCCCACGTCCGCGGCGACTGCGTTGTGATCCTCGAGTCGACGACCTACCCGGGCACCACCGAGGAGTTCGTCGCCCCCTTGCTCGAGGCGGGGTCGGGACTCGTTCCGGGCGTCGATTTCCACCTTGGATACAGTCCGGAACGCATCGATCCCGGAAACGCCGCGTGGGACTTGGTCAACACACCAAAGGTCGTCTCCGGCGTCAACGCGACATCGCTTGACGCAGTGCGGGGGTTTTTCGACACGATCGTCGACACGACGGTGCCGGTCTCGGGCACGCGCGAGGCAGAACTCACCAAGCTACTCGAGAACACCTTCCGGCATGTGAACATCGCGTTGATGAATGAACTGGCCGTCTACGCCAACGCGCTCGACATCGATGTCTGGGCGGCGATCGACGCAGCCGCCACGAAGCCGTTCGGCTTTCTGTCCTTCAAGCCTGGCCCGGGAGTCGGAGGCCACTGCCTGCCCATTGACCCGAGTTATCTGTCCTGGCGCGTGCGGCGCTCCCTTGGACAGACCTTTCGTTTCGTCGAACTCGCGAACGACGTCAACGACCATATGCCCGAGTACGTGGTCAAGCGGCTCGCCGAGGGGTTGAACCGGTTCGGCAAGCCGCTCAACGGGAGCCGCGTCCTCGTGCTCGGTCTGGCCTACAAGCGCAACACCGGTGATTTCCGTGAGAGCCCAGGCCGGGTGATTGTCGAGCTTCTTCGTCGTTCGGGAGCCGTCGTGGCCGTGGCGGAACCGCACGTGCCTGACCTCGGATCACTCACCGATGCGCTCGAGTCGGGCCTTCCGCCCCTGCTGGTCGATCCGAGCCCCGAAGAGATCGCGTCGGCAGACGCCGTCGTGCTCGTGACTGATCACGACGCGTTCGACCTCGAATCCATCGCCCGGCATGCTCGCTACTTTCTCGACACCCGGGGACGCGTCGAGGGACCCCACGTGGAGCGCCTGTAGGTGAACGTCCTGGTCACGGGGGGTGCCGGGTTCATCGGCTCACACGTGTGTCGGGCGCTACGCCGCGGCGGGGACACGGAGTGCCTGGTGGTGCTGGACGACCTGTCGACGGGAAGCCGGGCAAACCTGGCCGACGTGCACGGCGTCGAGTTGGTCGAAGGGAGCGTCCTCGACGAGGACCTCGTGTCCCAGCTCGTCGCGACGACTGACGCCGTGGTCCACCTGGCGGCGGTGCCGGCTGTGGCGAGGTCGCTCAAGGATCCACGAGCGAGCCACGACGCCAATGTGACGGGGACCGTGGTGGTCCTGGAGGCTGCTCGACGGCACGACACCTACGTGGTCGTCGCGTCCTCCTCATCGGTCTACGGCAGAGGGGTCACATTGCCCACACCCGAGGACCACCCGACGCGGCCGGTGAGCCCCTATGCCGCCAGCAAACTGGCTGCCGAGTCCTACGCGTTGGCCTTTGCACGGTCGTTCGGCCTCCCGGTGCTCGTGTTCAGGTTCTTCAACGTGTTCGGCCCGCTCCAACGCGCCGACCACGCGTACGCCGCCGTCATTCCCGCCTTCGTGAGCGCGGCCCTCGGCGATCAACCATTGACGATCAACGGTGACGGCACACAAACCCGAGACTTCACCTACGTCGGGGACGTGACCGCGGTGATCGCAGACGCGCTCGGGCGCAGGGTGACCGCCGAGACGCCGGTCAACCTGGCGTTCGGCTCGCGGACCTCCCTGCTTTCGCTCGTGTCAGAGCTGGAGTCGCTGCTGGGGCGGCCCCTCTCGAGACACCATGGTCCTCCCCGTGCCGGCGACGTGCCAGATTCTCAAGCCGATTCGACGCTGCTGCGGAGCCTGTTCCCCGACATCGCACCGACGGCGCTGCGCGTCGGGCTGCAGGCGACGGTGGAATGGTTTTCGACGGCGGATCGAGCCGGCGGGACGGGCGGCGACGGATCTCCGCGCCCCGAGGCCATCGTGTCCGCCTGAACCTCGAGACGTCCCCGAGGGACCGCGAAGGTCAGCCGTCGAGGTTCATACCGGTCTCTTGCTGGTCGGCTTCGGGCTCAGGCAACGAGGGCCCCCCGCCGGTCAGACGCCAGAACGCATTGACGATTCGGAAGGTGCGAGACGTCTGCGTCCAGTAGAGCTCTTTTTTGGCCAGGACGACTTCACGTCGTAACTGCAAGACGTAGTCCGCCCAGTCCGGAGCCGGGGGCAGCTCGGGCGGTTGCCAGATGGATTGGGACCCAGCCCGCTCCATCAGGATTTCGTGCACCTCTCGGTGGGCTCCGACGAGTGGTTCGTACTCGGAGTCCTCGGTCCTCTGATGTCGGAGGCCCGTGTCGAGAAATTCCAACGCGACGCTCCTTGCATCGGGGTCGAGGTCAACACCCCAGGACTGGAGAAATCCGCAAATCACGTCGCTCCACTTGACCGGATCTTCCACCATCGCGGCGTAGTCGACGACCAGGGTCGGGGAACCCTCGAGGCTCAATGCCGCAGAGCGGATGTACCGATCCCATAGCGCCAGGCTGAAGAGCATCGGAAGATCGTCTCGAGCCTGCAGCGAGCGAGCGACCTCCAAGGGGTCGCGCAGCACGAAGAGGACCGGGATCGGGCCCGAGACCGCCGTCTTCCAGACCGGAAGGGTCATGCACAGCCGAGGGTCCTTCAAGACCACCGGCTTCCCGTCCGACGTGTCGGCGAGCCACTGCGCGGCCTCCGCGCGCAGTGAGTCGAACTCGGGCCGAACCTCCCATCCCGATGTGGGCGGTGGCGGCGAGTAGGTGCGGCCACCCAAGGTGCCCATCACCTTCAAGCTGTGCAAGATGACGGCCCTGCTCTCCCAGTGGCCGCGCTCGTTCGATTGCTCTGCCGGGAAGAGGTCGTCGAGCTTCGGAGGCGTCAGTCCCAAACCAACCAACAGGCCCGCAGTCGCTGACGTCCCGCTGCGGTGCATCCCGACGACGGCGACGCAGGCGGGCGGATCGCGAGGTGACTCGTTCTCCGCCGAGGGCGGCAGCGGAGTTGGCGCCGGCTTCTGAGGGTGGTGGTGATCGGGCCCGGGACCAGCCGCCCGTCTCCGGTCCACCTCCGCGTTCAGGGCGCGGATGACCTCGGGCCGTTCCGCAGGGTCGACCTTGCGGGCGAAGGCCGCGCCGGACCGCCACACGGCCGGCAACTCCTCGAGCTTGAGGACCATCCAGCGTACGGTCGGCCTGTTCGGGCCGGTCGGCACGTAGCTGACGACATCGGTGCTGACGACGAGGTCCTTGTCATGGCGCAGGACGGTGTGGAAATAGGTCTCGTCGGGGATGTGCCCGCGGCGGAACCAATCGGTCACGCCCGGGTCCGTCTCGAGGATGGTCTTGGCGGACCGAGCGTTGAAGGCGATCCACTGGGAGCCCTTGTAGAACTCCCAATCCCGCATGTGACCGCGGGCGCGGGGCCGACCGAAGAACCACGCCTCGCGTCGATGCGAGTATTCAATGGCGACGAACGGCTGGACGTAACGGCTGAGCTTCCAGAGGCCCCCGATCGCCCGGTGTGCGACCGGCGAGCGGGGCTGCTCCATCGTCACCCATTGGTGGAGGCACCGAGTCAGGAACATGTTTTCGCCGTTGAAATCGTCATCCCCTCTGCCGAAGCGCAACCGATGGGGCAGGGGATTGGCTTTCACGAAGGCGTCGATGCCTGAGGCGACTGTCGAGAGTTCCCACGGACGAAGATCCGTCACCGGCCAATGCTCACCCGACAAGATGACGAACCAGTCGGCATGCAGTTCCTCGAGCGCGAACCTGACCATGCGCAGCGTGGCTTCGACGATCGACCAGTCGCCCCAATAGATCCTGTCCCTCTCGACCAGATGGACGCGGTCCGGCGGCCGGCCTCCCCATGGCACGTCGTCGGACGCGAGGTCATGGTGAACGACGACGTGTCCCTGCGGGCTCAGCTCGAGGATGCGAGCAGCGAGGGCCTCCACCTGCGTGGGGTCTTTGTGGGTGAGGATCAGATAGGCGAACGTCGGCCCCCGATCCCCTGGGACCGATTCATCTCGGTGTGCAGTGCTCATCCGCTCAATACCTTGTCGTCCTGGTCGCGCGGCGGCACAGGCCGCGCGTCGTCGACCAACTTGTCGATCGTTGCCATCACCTCTGGGTTGCGGTCCGGGTCGAGCTTTCGGGCGAATGCCGCGCCAGATGCCGACACGAGAGGAAGCTGATCCGCCTTGAGCAACATCCAGCCGTGCGTGGGGGTCGGCGGTTGGGGCGGCACCCAGGTGACCAAGGATCGATCGATGGTCAGTCGGCCGTCACGATGCAAGAGGGACTGGAAATACGACTCGTCGGGAATGTGACTGCGCTGGAACCACGATGCGACCCGTTCATCGGCCTCGAGCAACACGCGGGCCGAGCGCGCGTTGCAGGCCATCCATTCCGAACCCTTGTAGAGGTCCCATGACTTGACGAGGCCCTTGCGACGGGGGACCCCGAGGAACCAAGAGTCGCTGCGCAGCGAGAACTCAAGTTTGAACACCGGGTGTGTGAGGTCGCCGAGCTTCGAGAGCGCAGAGAGTGCCTTGTGCATGGGGGCCCGGCGAGGTCGGGGTATGCGGAACCACCGGAGCCGGCACCGTGCGAGGTCGCGGATGGCGTCGGGATTTCGCGCCCCGAAGTGCAGGCGAGCCGGGAGCATCTCCGCTGGCATCAGCGCGTCAGCGTCCGAGGCGAGCACCTTTGCTTCCCAAGCGGCCAGGTCGGTGACGGGCCAGTGCTCTCCTGACACGATCACCATCCACTGAGCATGGAGATGCTCATGAGCAAATCGGATCAAACGCAGGGTGGCGTCGACGATCGACCATCCGCCCCATTCCACCGTCGTGCGGTCGACGAGGTGCACCCGAGCAGGAGGACGCCCACCCCAGGGCGGCGGGTTGTCCTTGCGGTCGTGATGGACGACGACCTGCGCTGCGGGGCTGAGACCGAGTATGCGACTCGCCAGGGCTTCGACCTGCGACGGGTTCTTGTGAGAGAGGATCAGGTAGGCGCACCGTGCGTCGTCGGCCGAGCCCCCGCTTTCATCGCTGGACATTGCACTGATCCTCCGACTGCCGTTTGCGTTGCCCAGCGCCACGACGAATGTGACGGTCCTGCGAACATGTGCACCAACGCGCCTTCGGCCGTGACCTGCGGCGGGGTCGAGTGTAGACCAGCCGAGGACGGGTCATCACCGGCCCTCGCACAGGGGATCAGGCGCGTGAGAGGTCGCGACGGACGGCTCGTCCTGCCCTTCCGATCGCTGCCCCTCCACGGCCCGGTCGATGCTCGCGACAACCTCCGGGCGGGTCGCCGGATCGACCTTTCGCACGAAGGGCAAGCCGGATCCCAAGGCGGCGGGAAGGTCCTCGAGCGAGAGCTGCATCCATCCCGGATAGGGCCTGGGCGGCGTGTCGAGGACGAACGTGGTCGGTGTGCTCGCGATCACGAGGCCTGGGACTCGCCGCAGCGCCGTCTGCAGGTAGGCCTCGTCGGGGATCCAGCTGCGCGCGAACCAGTCGGCGGCACGCGGATCGATCGCCAGCGCTGCCGTGGCGGCGCGCCGGTTCAGCGCGAACCACTGCGAGCCCCGGTAGAAGGACCACCCTCGCACCGGGCGCGCCCGCCGGCGCCGGCCGACGGCCCACGCGTCGCGTCGATGGATGAACTCCACCGACACGATCGGTCGTGCATAGCAGCTGAGCTTCATCAAGAGACCCACCGAGCGGTGGACAACCTGGTGACGGGGTCGGGCGAAGAGCCGCCAGTGATGGCGAGTTCGCGCGAGGTATTGGTTGCGCTCGAAATCCGCCCTGCCGAAATGAAGACGTTCGGGCAGCAGCTCGCCATCGAGAAACGCGTCATTCCCCGACGCGGCGGTGTTCGCTTCCCATTGGCGGAGGTCGACAGCAGGACGATGCTCGCCCGAGACCAGGACGAACCAGTCCGCGTCGAGCCGATCCACCGCGTAGCGAAGCGTGCGCACTGTGGCCTCGATCATCGACCAGTCCCCCCACGACACTCGCCCTCGTTCAACCAAGTGGATTCGTCCCGACGAGCGCCCGCCCCAGGGCGGGTCGGGCGCCGCAGCGTCGTGGTGCACGACGATGTGCGCGCCCGGACTCAGGTCCATGATCCGACGCGCGAGCTCTTCGACGTCTGCGGGTCCCTTGTGGGTCAACAGGAGATAGGCGAAGCGAGGTTGCTCGGAGAGCGACACCGACACCCGATCAACGACCCCGCTCGACCAGGTCCAGCACGACGGCGATGATGCGCTCCTGGTCGGGAAGCGACAGGGCCGTACCACTGGGCAGACAAAGCCCATGTTCGAAGATCTGCTCGGCGACCTTGCCGCCCACGGACTGGGCGTCTCGGTACAGGGGCTGCAGATGCAGCGGCTTCCACACCGGCCGCGATTCCACATTCACCGATTCGAGGGCGAGTCGTATGTCCTCCCGCCCGACTCCGACGCGCACCGGATCGACCGTGACGCACGTCAACCAGTAATTCGGGTCCACGCCTCTGCCCACCGGCATCATGTCGATGCCGTCCACTTCGTCGAAGGCTTCACGGTAGCGCTGGTTCAGCTCTCGGCGACGTGCGATTCGCTCGCTGAGGCCGCGCAGCTGTCCGCGACCCAAGGCGGCCAGCAGATTGCTCAAGCGATAATTGAAGCCGAGGTGCTCGTGCTCGTAGTGCGCGGCGGGCTCGCGCGCTTGCGACGCGAGGAACCGCGCATCGGCCACGAGCTGCGCTGATCTCGAGACCAGCATGCCGCCGCCGCTCGTCGTGATGATCTTGTTCCCGTTGAAGGAGAACGTGGCACACACGCCGAACGAACCCGCCGGGCGTCCGCGGTACGACGCACCCAGCGCTTCGGCCGCGTCCTCCACCAGCGGGACGCCGAACTCGTCGCAGGCAGCTGCAATGACGTCGTAGTCGGGGCATCCGCCGAGAAGGTCGACACTCACGACCGCGGCAGGCAGGTTGCCGCGACGAGCCCGCGAGGTGAGCTCGTCGGCCAGCAGCGAGGCGTCCATGTTCCAGCTGTCCGGATCGGAGTCGATGAACACCGGCTCCCCCCCGACGTAGCGGACGGCGTTTGCCGTTGCCACGAACGTGAGCGAAGGCACGAGCACCTCGTCGCCCGCCTCGACGCCCGCCAGGAGGAGAGCGAGGTGGAGTGCTGCCGTGCCGCTGGACAGTGCGGCGCCGTGTTCGAGTCCGACCCGTTGGGCCAGCTCGCGCTCGAAGAGATCGACATGGCGTCCGAGCGGTGCCAACCAGTTCGAATCGAAGGCGTCCAGCAAGAGCTCTCGCTCGACGGGCCCCGCGTCAGGTGGAGACAGGTAGACGCGCTGGGTCACGTCGAGAGCCCGTCAACGGATTTGGAGTACGGGGACCGTCCCGCTCCGAGACCGGCAGCACAGAGGCCGAATGCCGTGATGCCCACGATGACCCACGCCAGCTGCACGCTGAGACGTGAGGCCAGAAGTGCCAACGCGAGGGCACAGAGCTCGGCAAGTGCGTAGCCGCCAACCGTCCGACCGATGCTCCACCCGGAGCGGATCAAGACGTCGTAGGGGTGATCGCGGTCACCGGCGAGGACAGAGTGGCCGGAGCGCCCTCGCCTGAGCATCGCCAGGGCGACCTCGGCGGCGGGGAGTGCCACCAGCGCGAGGGCCCCGACTCCGGTCGCGCCGGCTTTCCCTGGTGCCCATGCCGCCGCGAGCAGGGCGGTGACCGCGATGCCCACGACGTACGCGCCACCGTCACCCAGGTACACCTTGGCCGGCGGACGGTTGAACAGCAAGAATCCTGCTGACGCGGCGGCGAGCGCCAGCGCGAAGCCCCGGGCATCACCGGTGAGGAGCAATGCGAAACCGGCCGCTCCGACGAGTGTCACTGATCCGCAGAGCGCATCAAGCCCGTCCAGCAGGTTGAACCCGTTGATCAGGACGATGGACGCCACGGGCACGAGCACGAACCCCGCAGCTCCGAAGCGCGTCGAGACGACCGCGGCGAGCACCAGTCCCGTCGCCACCTCCGCGAGGAGTCGGCCCACTGGGGGCAGTGGTCGGACATCGTCTGCGGTCCCCAGAGCCAATGCCATCGCCAACGGCACGAGCAGCCAGGCGTCGAGGACGGCGGCGCCGACACCGGCCCCGCACGCGAGTCCGACACCGCCCAAATATGGTGTGGCGCGCGCATGAGGCTTCAATGGCGCGGGCCGATCGACCAGCCCTAGACGCACCGCCACCCGCGCCGCGAGCGGCGTCACGAGGACCGAGAGGAAGAACGCTCCCGCGGCCACGCCGAGGTTCTCGGTCACGGCGGGGCGGGACAAAGGCTGACCCGCATGAGGAGTGACTCCGTTCCCGAATGCAGCTCCAGCCGGGCAGATTCACGAAACCCGGCGCGACCGTACAGCGCGATCGCCCGGCTGTTCGTCGCTCCGACGACAACGCGGGCAGAGACTGAGCCCGGGCTCCGAGCGGTCATCAAGAAGGCTTCGACGAGGGCGGCACCGATACCCCGTCGGCGTTCCGCACCATCGACCGCGAGGGCCAGCAGTTCGGTCTCGGCCCCCCGGTCCCCACTGTGTGCGGCATGTCCATGTCGGGCAACCGCACCCGAGGCTCCGTGCCGCAGCGTTTCGACGACGCGAGGCAGCGACCGGATCAGTCTCCCTCCCGAGGAGATGGTCACCGAGAGTCCGTCGCGCAACAGGAATTCGCGGTAGAGCCGACCGACTTCAGCCGAGCCGGCAACGAACCCGGCCAGCCGCGGCTCGGGCCCCCCCACCGGCTCGGGACTGTCCGCCACCAGGAGGAACCCGTGCGGCGATGCGACGATGCGCGAGTACAGGCGGGAGAGAAACCGCTCGCCGAGAGTGGAGAGAAACCCCTCATCGATCGCCATTGCGTGCAGCGCGGCAACCGCAGGCGCATCGCGGCGTGTGGCGAGCCTCACCGTGCCCTGCGCGGGGGGCCCACCGGAACCTTCGATCATCGCTCTCGACCCGACGTCCTCTTCGAACGGACTCACGATAGCGCCCCGAGAATGAGCCTCTTTGAGGCCGGTGGGGCCCTCCACAGCACGCGTCACTGCATGCGGAGCCGACCTCCGATTCGACGCCGACGCCTCCAGGTCAAACCGGCGTGCCTCCGGGTGGGCGGGGCCGAGCCGGAAGGGCAGAAACGCACCCGTGGCGCGGGCGACGAGGGTGTGGGAGCATGACGGTCAGACGCGAACTCTGTATGAACGAAAGCTGAAATGTTGGTGAACTTGTAAATAAGACTGTCTCGCCACCGGCTCGCACTCCATAGTGGTATGCGGCTGGCGCGAGCCGGTTGTATGAGCAGCACAACAGGCGGAAGCACAGCAGCGAATCAGGCGGTCGCCAGAACGGCGAAGAAGGCGACAGTCCGCGTGTCGGCACGGACATCTATGAGGTATGGCGCGGACGCGTCATAGGTATTGACGTCAAACAACTGATCGTGAGGGAGGACTCCATGGCGAAGGAGAAGGCGAAGGAGAAGGCGATGCGGTGGATCGCATTTCGGGTTGCCGGCATAGCGACGGCATTGGCACTCGTGGCTCTCGGACTGGTCGCGTCGCCCGCGGCCGCAACACCCAAAACCACGATGACGGTTATCACGGCCGGCGGAGCCGCCTTTACCGGCTCGCCGATCACCTTCACTGCGACGGTCACGAACACGCAAACGGCGTCCGTGCCGACCGGCACGGTGACGTTCTCCATCACGGGCACCGATTCCTCGACCCCGATGTGTGACTCGGGCAATATTGTCACGCTGACCCCCGGCGCGACGAGCAGCACAGCGCAGTGCACCATCAGCGCCGGTCTGTTTGCCGATGCGTCCCCCTATGCCGTCACGGCTATGTACACGCCAACAGGCAACTGGATGCCGAGTACCGGAAACCTGTCCAAGGTGATCCACAAGGGTGCGACCACCACGTCGCTCATGTCTGCGACCAATCCCACGCTGACGGGCGAGGCGGTCTCCTTCCTGGCCACCGTCTCGTCGAACCCCCCAGCGACCGGCATGCCGACCGGGTCGGTGACCTTCTCGATCACGCCAGCCACCGGGCCCCCGGTGCCCTGCGATGCCGGTGATATGCAGGGCCTCGACAGCAGCGACCAGGCAACGTGTTCCGTCGCCGACGGACTATTGGCTGCCGGCACCCCCTATACGGTCAGTGCGGTCTATTCCGGCGACCCCAACTACGCCACGAGCACCGGGATGCTCACGCAGACCGTCAACCGGGCGACGGTGACGATCGGCGTCACGAGTTCGGTCTCCATGCCCGTGAGCGGTCAGCCCATCGAGTTCACGGCCTCGGCCACCGTCAACCCGCCGGGGTCAGGCAACCCGACGGGTCCGATGAAGTTCACGATCGTCGGCAACGACGGAACGACCCCCACCTGTGAGGGCGGCGACGACCAGCCGATCACGTCTGGGAGCGCAACGTGCGACTTCCCTGACGGCCTCCCGGGCGCAGCGATTGCGTACACCGTCACGGCCACGCTGAGCGGTGACCCCAACTTCAAGTCGCCGGCGCCGGGTACGCTGTACCAGCTCATACACAGGGCGACGTCGGAGGTCTCTTTCCCCTACCCGCTGCCCGGACCCCTGGTGGCTTCGCAGGCCTTCAGCTTCACCGCCGCCATCAAGACGCTGGCGCCGGGTACGGGAGCTCCGACGGGCGAGTACGAGTGGGCCGTGTGCCCGACCGCGTTCATGGGCGTCTGCACGCCGCAGAACGGGACCAAGGGGGGGACCGCGTTTCTTCCCAATCCTACGAAGCGGGACCGCAAGAGGAACATGAACGAGGTCACCGTTTCAGTGCCGTTCGGCCTGAAGCCGGGCTACTACAACGTGACGGTGCTCTACGTGGGGAATCCCAATATCCAGAACTCCGCTGACCAGGTCGGGACGATTCATGTGGAGCAGGTCTCCACGACGTCCAACATCGCCCTCAGTCACAATCCCATCTTCCAGAATGGCGGGAAGTTGAGGATCAGGGTCGGCGTCATCGCCAGCTCTGAGGCCACTGGCTCGCTGGGCGCGCCGACCGGCACGGTCACGTATTCCATCACCGGTGCGTTGGGCGACTCGGTCGCGTGCTCCGGCGGCTCCAACGTGATCACCATCTCGACGACCGCCTACAACCAGGGTCTCGCGAAGTGTGTGATCCCGAAGAACACGTTGATGGAGGACGACTCCCCCTACAAGATCAGGGTGACCTACTCCGGAGACAACAACTACCTGACCTCGACGGCACGAACATTCTTGACCGTCGACGCCAACAGCTAGAACACGAGGCTTCAGAACAGCCTCAAAACGGCTTGGAACAACAGGCAAGGGGTGAGCGGAGGTGTAACCCTCCGTTCACCCCCTTGCCAAAGTCCGGTAATGTCAACCAGCTAGCTTGATTTAGTGCGCTGGCGAGTCCCCCGAGGTTGATCAGTTACCCGTGCCTACTGGCGTCCTAGGCGAGACGGTCGTCGAACCCCAACCCGTCGAGGTGCCGCGTCCGATCACGGTCCCCAACGACCGGTCACGAGAGGACAAGGTCTTCCGTACGGTGGCGCGGATTGCGGGGATCACCGTCTTCGTCATCCTGTTCCTCATCGGATTCTTCCTGCTCTACAAGGGTTTTCCCGCGCTGCGCGCCATGGGTCCGAGGTACTTCACGACATCGGGCTATCAGACCGTGCACAAGCCGTACCACTACGGAGTACTGGCGCAGATGTACGGCACCGTCGTCATCGCGATCATTGCCGTCATCTTGGGCGTGCCCGTGGCCATCGGCACCGCGCTGTTCCTGACCGAGTACGCCCCCCTTCGGTCTCGACGTGCGCTGATCGCGATGGTCGACCTGGGTGCGGCCATCCCGAGCATCATCTTCGGCCTCTGGGCTCTCCACGAATTCCAACCACAGATCACCGGAACGACCTCGTGGATGGTGCGCCATCTCTCGTTCATTCCGATCTTCCAAGCAACCGCACCGCCGTACAACGCCTCGTTTTTCATCGCCGGGCTGGTCGTCGGTCTCATGATCGTGCCCATCGTCGCCTCGGTGTCCCGCGAGGTCTTCAGCTTGGCGCCGCCGGGCGAGCGCGAGGGGGCCTATGCGCTCGGTGCGACCAAGTCCCAGATGATCCGGACCGTTGTCCTCCCCTTCGGACGCGGCGGGATGATCGGCGCCTCCATGCTCGGCCTCGGCCGAGCCTTGGGCGAGACGATCGCCGTCTTAGTGATCCTCGGCAATGTCACACTGATCTCGCCGCACATCCTCGAACACGGCGGGTCAACGGTGGCAGCGTCCATCGCCGCCTACTTCGGTTCGGGCGGCAATCTCGGCACGGACGACCTGTTGATGCTCGGATTCGTGCTCTTCACCTTCACGCTGATCGTGAACCTCGTCGCATCCATGATCGTCAACCGGTCGCGGAGCGGGAAGGGCGTCGAGATATGACGCCGCACACCAGTGTGCACGACCTGCTTGATTCTCCGACCAGCGCCCACCCGAACGGGAACGCCGCAGCGGCCACGCTGCCTGCCGAGGTTCGCAGCAATGCCTTGCTGTCCGGTGACGTGACGCGCGCCGACCCCGATCTCGCCTCCGCGTCGAACCCGTGACTTCGGAGCGTTGGGCGTCGCACTGCTGGCCGGCTCGGCTCTGTCGGCGTTCGCCGTCGTCTGGGTCCTCTTCTATCAATTGACGCTGTTGTCCGGGGCGTTCGGGTTCGTGCTCTGCTGGTACGCCTGCTTCCTCGTGCTGTTCTGGGTGGTGACGAACCAAGTGGTCGATCGCTCGCCGCAGCAGCCGATCGCGTGGTGACGACGGTGGTCGCCACATGCGCCGGCATCGTCATCGCTGCGCTGCTCTACATCGTGATCTGGGTCGTGCTCAAGGGCGTCGCCCACTTCAGCCTTGGGTTCCTGTGGCGAACCATGGAGGATTATCAGCCCGCCGAGGGGACCGCAGTCTTCGGCCAAGTCGGCGTGGGCCAGGCCATCGTCGGGACGCTCGAAGAGGTAGGGCTCGCCGCCGTCATGGCGGTGCCTCTCGCCTTCCTCACCGCCATCTTCTTGAACGAGGTCGGAGGGTGGGGTACGCGGTTCGTTCGCACCATCGTGACGGCCATGAGCGGGGTTCCTTCCGTCGTCGCCGGGGTCTTCATCTATGCGATCTTCATCGAATCCCACGTCATCGGGTACTCGGGTTTCGCCGCCGCGATGGCACTGTTCGTGCTGATGCTCCCGTCGATCACCAGGACGACCGAAGAGGTGCTCCGCGTGGTGCCAGGAGGACTCCGTGAGGCGTCGCTGGCGCTCGGGGCCTCGGAGTGGCGGACGGTGCGGCAGGTCGTCCTCCCCACGGCGCGCTCCGGCCTGGTCACCGCCGTGATCCTCGGAGTCGCCATCGCCGCCGGGGAGACGGCGCCGCTGATCTTCACCGCCTTCGGGGCCAACACGATGAACACCGATCCGTTCCATGGTCCCCAGGGCGCGCTGCCCCTGGTGCTCTACGAGAACATCTTCCAGGCGCAACCGGTGGTGGTCCAGCTGGCCTTCACCGCCGCGTTCGTGCTCCTCGCACTCGTGCTGATCCTGTTCGTGCTGGCCCGGTTGCTGGGACGCCGCTCAACCAAGAAGGGTCGACTGCGCAAGCTCGTCGTTACGCCCCTTCCACCGGGCGAAGAGGGCGCTCAGCTCATGAAGGTCTTCTCGCGCGAGCGACCGAAGTCGAACGAGGCGCCGACCGTTCAGGTCCCCGCAGTCGCCACCACGGCCCCGGTCCCGACGGTGACAGGGCCGGCCGCGCAGCCCGCCCGACTCGAGACGCACGGCGTCTGCGCCTGGTTCAGCGGGAGGCTGGTCCTCGAGTCCGTCTCGCTCAGCATGGAGCCTTCCCAGGTGACGGCCCTCATCGGCCCCTCGGGCTGCGGCAAGTCCACCTACCTCCGCATCCTCAACCGGATGCACGAGCTCGTCCCCGGTGCCCAGTTGGCCGGACGGGTGGAGCTCGACGGGCTCGACATCTACGGCGGTGGGATCCGCGCCACCGAGAGCCGCAAGCACATCGGGATGGTGTTCCAGAAGCCGAACCCGTTTCCGGCGATGACCATCGAGGAGAACGTCGTGTCCGGCCTCAAGTTCTCCCGCATCAAGCTGCCCGCGGACCGGCGCCGCCAGCTCGTCGAAGAGATGCTGACGAAGGCCGGCCTGTGGAACGAGGTCAAAGACCGCCTCGGTGAGCTGGGCGGGTCGCTCTCCGGTGGCCAGCAGCAGCGGCTGTGCATCGCTCGCGCGTTGGCGGTGCGGCCGAGGGTTCTCCTCATGGACGAACCGTGTTCCGCGCTCGATCCGACCTCGACCAACCGTATCGAAGAGACCATCCGTGACATCGCTGACGAGGTGACCGTGATCATCGTGACCCACAACATGCAGCAGGCACAGCGGGTGTCCGACATGTGCGCCTTCTTCCTCGCCGCCGAAGCAAAGCCAGGACGGGTGGTCGAGTCGGGACCGACCACGATGATGTTCTCCAACCCTTCAGATCCGCGGACGGCGGACTACGTGCACGGACGCTTCGGATGAAGTCGCTGCGCCTGTTCAGGCTCCTCTCTGCCGTCGTCGTCGTGCTTGGCGTCGTTGTGGCCAGTGGCGAGCTCCCATCCGGCGTCGGACCGGCCGCCGCGACGAGCCCGCAGCTCAACTCAACAGGCTCGAGCTTCGCCGGTGTCGCCATCACACAGTGGCAGGGTCAGTTCGACGAGCTCGACGGCGGTGACATCAACTTCACGGTGTCCAGTTCCATCGTCGGCATGAACGACTTCTGTCAACAGACCGTGCAGTTCGGCGCCACCGACATCTCATACGCCACCGGGCAGGCGGATTGCAGCACCAGCCAGGTGCCCTACCCGTTCCAGTACATGCCCGACGTGGCCGGCGGTTTGGCCTTCGAGTACAACCTCCAGGGCGCGAACGGTCAGCGGATCACGAACCTCGTCCTCAACGGTCCGACACTGCTCGGCATCTTCACCGGCGCCATAACGAACTGGAACGACTCGGCCATTCAGGCACTCAACCCGGGCGCTCCGCTGCCCAACGAGCCGATCACCGCCTACTACCGGAGCGACCCCTCCGGGGAGAATTATCTGCTCTCCGACTACTTCCTCCACGTCGACCCCGGCCCCGTCACCCCCTTCCAGAAGGCGGCGGGAGTCCCGATACCGGGTGCTCCGTCCGCGACGTGGGCCTCCTTCAACAACGGCGTCCCTCCGCAGTATGCCAGCCTGGTGGCTGCGAACGGTGCCGACGCCGCCTCGCAAGGGCCGGCGCAAACGCAGGGGGGCATCGCATATGTCGAGACCGCGTACGCGAAGAACATCGGGCTCCCTGTGGCGTCGGTGGTCAACGCCGCAGGTGACGCCGTGCAGCCGACGTCGGACAACGTCGCCGAGGCCCTCACGGCCGCAATCCTCTATTCCGACCTGACGCAGAACCTGGGAGGGGTCTACACCAACCCCGATCCGACCGCCTATCCGATCTCCGCGTACAGCTACTTCATCGCCCAGTGCGTACCGTCGCAGGCGGCCGCGCAGAACTTCCAGTGCGACAGTTCCGGCAACGTCACGATGGGGACAGCCCAAGGGGCGGAGCTCTCCCAGTTCATCGCGTACGTTGCCTGTCTCGGGCAGAGCAAGATGGCGGAGCTGGGCTATTCGCCGATACCCGCCAACCTCGTCGAGGACGACTTCCAGGCGGCTGGTCGACTACCAGGCGGCACAACGCCTCCAGCGCCGACGCCCCAGAATTGCCAGAACCCCTACATCACGGGAGCCGCACAGTCCGTCGGTGGTCCAACCGTGCTCGGGAGCGCGAACCCAGGCGGCTCCGACTTGACAGGCGCGGGAGCGGCCGCCGCGGCGACCGGAGCCGCCCACGCCGCAGCGGCCGCGGCCGCTGCGGCAGCGTCGGGTACCACGACGACTGTGGGAGCCGGCGCCGGTGGTTCGGTGGCCGCCGCCGCGGCATTGGCCAAGTTGAAGAAGGCGCTCGACCCACTGACCGACCCCCAGGACGCCTATCCCCGGCAGACGGCGCTGGCGCTTGCGGCCACCAGGGCGGCGTCGGCGCAGTCGCCGGCACAGATTGCGTTGTGGTCCACTCTGTTCGTGCTGCTCATCGTGGGCGTCCCACTGGCCATCTGGTTCGTGCAGCGGCGCCGACGGCAGGACCCACTTGCCGAAACCGGAGGGACGTGATGTGGTTCTGACCCGGTGTCGACGCATCGCGCGTCTGGCAGCAGCCCTCACCGTCGTCTGCCTCGGCCTGCTGGTGTTCGCGTCGGCACACGCAGACGTTGCACATGCGGCGACAGCGCACGATTCCACGTCGTGTCCGCCCGAGACGGCGACGTGCACGCAGGGCACCTTTCCCTCCGGGGCTGACGGCCACCGCCGGACCGGTCACGAACGTCGGGCAGGACCAGGCGGTGTACGTCGAAGTGACCGGTGTCCCCATCGGTGACGAATTGGAGGTCGCCTACTGCTCACTCGCAGGGGGCACGCAGGTCGTCGCCGAACCGCAGTGTGGGTCACAAAACACCCCAACGAACCCCAGCCCCAATCCATACGAGTACCAGTACGGCGTCGTCACGTCCCAAGAGACCATCTTGTCGATGCCGACGGAATACGACCCGGACATCCCCGGCGCTCAGCCGCTCGTCTCGCAGACGAACGCGCAGTATCAGGAGACCGGCGAGCCCACCGGTTCGTTCTTCTGTGACAACGCTTCCAACCCTGCGGCGTCGAGGTCATGGAGATAGGTGGAAGTGATCCGGAGCAATACGTCATCGGAAATGGGTACCCTCCAGGAGGGAACCCCCCCTATTCGGCCGTCGGGAACACCGTGGTCTTTCCCGCTTACCTTCAACCAAGGTGGGACGGGGCTGCGGTTCGGCGCCGATCATGCAGGTCGACGCTTCTTACAGCGTCGCGCAGTTCCTTCCGGCCGCCGGGGAAGGCACATGCAACGGTCCAGGCGGCGTGGCCGCCATTGCGACTGATTTACCATCGGTCGACGACCCTGGCTGCGCCACCGGCACGGGGACGCACTGCCCCATTTACGACGTCATCGACGGCAACGTCCCGGTCAGCTTCACGGATGACCCCGAGGACCCGGCAACGGTGGCCGAGTTAAAACAGGCAGGCGGCAATTTCGCCTACATACCCATCGCGCTTTCCGGCGACCGAAATCGCGTTCAAGGGAGGAGCCGCTGTCGCAATTCAGGGCAACGCCACCCTCTTCCCACTCGATTCCTACCAGCTCACACCCGCGACGGCCGCCGGCGTCATGACGCAACAGTGGACCGCCGCGACGGCGAGCCTGGGCATTCCGAATGACGACGTCTGCGGGGAGCTTTCGGGAGGAGCGAAGTGTAAGCAAAAGACAGTGACGTCATCGTCCGGGCCCATCCTGGTGGAGTCGGCGAACGGGAAAACGGACAATCTCGACGTGTCTGCGGCCTCGTCGACTACCCCGGAGACGAAGCGTTTCCATCAGCCTCTATGAAGGGCAACTTCGCAAATGGCGCCGGAGAGACCATCGGGGGCGGCAGTGACCCCAAGAAAAACTTCTACCGCGGACACCGGGTACACGCTCCTGAACCCATGGCCGTTCTCGTTCCAAGGCCAGACCGTGGACGAGGTTGCTTTCGGAGCCATGTGGCCCTCGACAGCCAGCGGGGCGACGTTCGAGAGCACCCAATGGATGTGCAGTGCGCCGAACAGCACCTACAGCGTCAACTTCCCGTGGGGCGGCCAGGCGAACGTAAAGGACTTTTTGAGCGGCCAGCAGCTCCTGGCCGACGCGGAACTGGATCCCGTCGCGGCCCCTAACAACACAAACGGTTTGCAGCCGGGCGTCGTCGATGATCAGGTGCCCGCGACGGCGAACAAGTGCCAGGCCGTGTCCACCCTGCCTGTCGACTTGGCCAGTCAGGGTTCGGTCGATGCGGACCTCTACGAACCGTCGAGCCAGCCAATCACGGCGGCGCATGCCATGCAGTCCGCCGCCGCCGCGTACGGCTCGGACGGTGGATTCGCCTTTAGTGCCATGGACAGCTCGGAAGCGGACTTCTTCGGCCTGCTGCCCGCAAGCTTGGAGAACGCGGCGGGATCCTTCGTCGCGCCCAGCGCGACGTCTCTGGAAGCCGCGGTGAACGACGCCACGACCAATCCGGACGGAACGATCACGCCGAATTGGAACGATACGGGAGACAGCGCCGCCTACCCGATGCCGATGGTGACCTATGCCCTGGTGTCTACCAGTGCCCAGCCGGCAGGCATCGCCCCGCAACTGAAGGACCTGCTGACCAACTTGGTGACCTACTCCCACGAGGGTGGTACCACTGCTGATCCGCTCCCTCCTGGCTATGCCCCCCTGCCCACGTCCCTCTACAACGTGGCACTGAGCGACATCTCCAGCGACATCACGGGGCCGGGCGCCCCCGGTCCGGGTTCGGGGGGATCGGGGAGTTCGGGGGGTACGAGCTGGCCCGTCGTCGGCCGCGGCGTCCGCGACGAGCGTTGCAGCCAGTCCGGGCGGATCCTCCGCCGCGCCAGGTGCCGGCGGAGGGAGGGCCGCGGGTGCCACCGGGCACCCATCGACGCGGACCAGCGCGGCAAGCGCTGCAGCGCCGGCCGGTTCTTCGGGAAGCTCGTCGCCCGGCGCGTTCGCCGGCCACCTCATCACGGTGACCGTGGGCGACAGTCGGTTCTTCGTGCCAGGGCTCTTGGTGTTGGCGCTGCTCTGCCTCATCGTCGGGCCATTGCTCTACCTGTCGCCCAACCTGCGAAAACGTCTTGGTATGGGCGCCGCGGAGACGTGCCGGAGGCGGCTGCCAGCGGCTCCGGGCCTCCTGAGGGGGGCTGATGGACAGCCTCACGGTCTTCGACAAGGACCAAGAGGCGCTCGCAGGGGCGCGACAAGAGTCGACGAGTCCCGCACGGACCGGCGCCGACGCGCCGATGGTGCCGGCCGTGTCCGACGTCCTCGGCCAGCCGGTGCGTACGGACAAGCCGTCCACTCTGCGGATCTTCGCCGAACGGACCACCGCCACCATTCGTGCGGGCCTGGCCGTCATCATGCGCCCTCGTTTGGTTGGTGTCCTCATCTTCGGACTGGGCGTCCTCATACTGTTGTTGCTCGGCTACATCTATCTGTTCACGCCATTGAGCTTTGATCGAGCACAGCACGGACTCCTCCAGGAGATCACCGCTGATCCCGCCAAGACCTTCTCCCTGGCGGAGGGCGGAATCCCCGCCGAGGGCAGCCCCGTTGCGGTGCTGCAAATCCCGTCGCTCCATCTCCTCGACGCTGTCGTCCAGGGGACCGATCCTCAGGATCTCCGTAGTGGACCGGGCCACATGCCGACCACGTCCATGCCCGGGCAACCCGGCAATGCTGTGATCGCCGGCCGGCGGGCCACCTTCGGAGCACCCTTCGGTGCGATCGGCTCCTTGAAGAAGGGCCAAGTCATCACGGTGGTCGACGGGTACGGCACCTATCACTACAAAGTGAAAGAGGTCGTGTACGCCAAGGGTGGCCGCCACGACGTGATCACGCAGACCGCGACGAACCGGCTCACGCTCGTGACGGCGGCATCGGGAGTCTTTCCTCAAGGGAGACTGGCCGTCATCGCAAAGTTGATCGGCAAGCCGCTTGCCGGAACGACGCAGCCGCGATTTCATCCCGCTGCTGCCGAGCTCGGGCTCGCGGGCGACCCGGCCTCGGGACTCCTCGCCGTGCTGTGGTGCATCGTCTTCTTTGTGCTCCTCAGCGCGACAGCCTGGCTCCTCCGAAACTGGGACCAGCCGGTCGTGGTGTACGTTTTCGCCGTGCCGGTCTTGCTGCTCGTCGCGCTCTTTACGTGTGAGAGCATCATCGGGTTCCTGCCCGCCACGGTGTGAGACGTTGAAATGAACGTGCTCGGTGCGAACGCGAGGAGACCGAAGCGGCGCACGGCGAAGCTCATCGCGACGCTGCTCTTGGCGTGTGTCGGCGGAATGGGGTTGGCGGCCTGCGGCGGCGATTCGGGTGGATCGACTTCAGGGCAAGGCTCAACCACCACGTCGGTGGTGTACAACAAGCTCGTGACGCCGCCGAAGGGCGAGTCGGCGGTGAACGTACCCCTGCACGTCACGTTGGGATCGGGTGCCATCGGGGCACCGGACCCCACGACGACCTTGCCGAGCGAGTTGGGTCAGGCTATTCAGCCAGGGCTGAACCCGGGACAGAACGTCATCATCAGAGCTGGGCGCGTCTTTCCGCAGACCCTGGAGTCGGCCGCAGCGACGCCGGTCGTTTGGTACAACCTGTCCGGCAAGCCACAGCGCATCATCTTCGACGGTGCCAAACCGCTCGTGGACTCAGGCACCATCCCGCCGGGCGCGACGTTCACCTGGACGCCTGCGACCGGAGGTCCAGCCAATTACACGCTGGAGCCGTCGGGCTTTCATGCCAAGGTGTTCGTGAACCAATCCCAATAAGCAAGCGGGGATTGCAGGCACGAGCCTGCCGGGAATGGAGTGTGTTCACCCAACGTTCGCGACGTTCGCGGAACTGACACATGCGACCTCATTCGATGCCGGGACCCGCTGTCCGGCTTGCTCCTCGACGGTGGCCGTCGTGCAGCCGTCGTGCCTCTGCGACGCGGTCGATCGAGACACTCAGCAGACCCGCGATGACGTCAGACACGAACATTTCTTTCTGGGTCTGCGTAGCGGTCACAGAACGTTAACTCGGGTTTCCTAAGGTGCGCGCGCGCCCAGAGATTGGCGGCTCGTTTCGGCGGGCAAACCGTGGGCTCGAAGTCGGCGAGGGCCGGCGTCAGAACAATAAATTCAAAGGAGACCCAATCCACATGCTGAAGAAGCTGTTGGTACGTCACCGCGCGATGCGGCTCGGCGTGACGATCGTGGGAGCGTCGGCACTGGCGGTTGGTTTCGCCAGTCCCGCCTTCGCGGCCCAGAGTGTGAACAACGGGCGAACGGACCAGCCGAACGCCCAGAACTACATCGTGGTTCAGGGTGGCTCGAACACCGCGTACGGCGTCATGTCCGCCGAGGCCGCCCTGTTCAACTCGGCCCCCGGCTGTGACCTCGTCGGGCAGAACAGCTCCGCTCCGGCCGAAGCGCAGCCCCTCGACTACGGCTGCCCGGGGATGGGTACCGAGTCAGGCACCACCGAGGCCGGCACGGCTCAGAGCGGCGCGACGGTGGCGACCTACTCGGCCGACATCTCGGCTTCCGGATTGAAGTCCATCACCCTGACCGGCGGATCCGTCCCGTTCTCGGACCTCTCCGACGGCGACCAGGTCACCGACAATGGTGGCGTCATCCCGACCGCCGACCCGCTCACCAAGGTGAAGAACTCCGGCGTGGTCAAGCTGCAGTTCAAGACTACGGGCAGCGACACGACAGACACGATCTCGGTGAACTACATCCCCCAGCAGGGTGAGAACGGCTACACGCAGTGGGGCGCCGAGAACCCCTTCAACGACGTCGTCGTGGAAGAGCCCTCCTACGGTTCGGGTAACGGCATCGGCGAGCTCGAAGGCACGGGCGGCCAGTCCGGAGGGGTCACGACGGAGCCCGGGGATTCGATCCAGAACCCCGACAACAACACGGGTTCGCCCGTCAACGTGGCCCCGATCGATGCCGCCCGCTCATCGGCGGCACCGGCCCTCACCACGTCCTACGCCAGTGGTGGTTTCTACTCGGGCTTGAACTTCGTCGCCTACGCCGAGGACGCCGTGAGCTACCTGTACTGGACCAGCTACGGCAGCACGGCCGAGACGACGGCTGACAAGTGCATCAGCCATCTCCAGGCCAACGGTGGTGTGACCACGGCCGACCTGAAGGAGATCTGGAACCAGTCGTACACGGGCTCGACGCCGGGCATCACGTGGAACACACTCGATCCGTCCGACCCGACGGACTGCCCGAGTACGCCGCTCTACGCCTACTGGGCGCAGTCCGGTTCGGGCACCCAGAAGACGTGGGCCAGCGCCACCGGCGCAGCGTTCCCGGCTTCGGGCCACTGGCCGTCGAGGAACATCATCTTCGAGAACGAGACGTCCGCCATCACGGGCAACAACTCCAATGCCCCCGTTGGTGACGCGATCTTCTTCTTCTCGTACGGTGCTTTCCTGCACAAGTGCACGCCGGCGGTCACGACGCCTGGTGACACGGGCTACCTGAACTCGACCAACCCCGTCTGCGCCGGCAACTCCAGCGCCGACAACGCGGTGCAGCTGGGCACGACGTGGGTTGGCACCAACGGTTCGGTCACGGTCGAGCCGTCCACCATCAACGCCCAGCTGCCGGGTTCGGAGACCTCTGAGTTCCCCGGCGACCGCCTGCTCTACAACGTCTACTCGGACGGGTCCAACTCGAACCTCCCGGTCGCCAGCGACCAAACGCTGAACTTCCTCAGTGAGGACGGGTTCATGTGCAAGCCGTCTACGGCGACCGACGTCGACCCCGCCACCGGGGCGACCTTCCGCTCCGAGATCGACACCAACCTCGCGGACGCCGGCTTCCTGCCGCTGCCGAACCTGCAGGTCGAAGACGGCCAGGGCGACTCGAGCGGTGGCTACGGTACGACGAAGACCGGCATCGGCAACCCGGCGTACAACGAGCTGCACGGCTCGGCCTACGACTCGGCCAAGGAGACGGGATCGCCGTGGAACTTCGCGGCGGCCGACGTCGACACCGACAGCTCAGCCTGGTCGGGCACCTACCAGGCCGATGACGGCAGCTTGACCCCGCAGACCGAGAACGCGAGCGGGACCGCTCCGATCGGCTACTGCATCACCATGACCACCGACGGAGACACCGCCGGTGCCGGGAGTCCTGCCAGCTAAGGAAGTACCTGCTACGTCCGAAGGTCCGGTTCCATCGGGCTGCGGGTTCTGCCCGTAGCCCGGCACCGGGCCTCCGAGCTGGAAACAAGGTTTCATGTCAGGGCCCGGCCTCTAGGCCGGGCCCTGACGCGTCGTGCGGCTCGACGTCGGGGGCCGCGAGGGGGACGGGCGGCACAGGGGCGGTGGCCGAAGTTCTGGGAGCCAGCTGGGCGGCCGGCGCTAGGGGTTCGCGAGAACCAACCGAGCCGAAGGCACCGAGGGGCGGCAACATTTCATTCTGCGTCTGGACCGTGTTCGCGTAGCGTTTACCGGGGTTGCCTACCTTTGCACTAGAAATAGTAGGTTATGGGGGAGAGAGCGAAGGAGACCCAATCCATATGTTGAAAAAGCTTGTGAGACGTCACCGCGCGATGCGGATCGGCGTGACCATCGTGGGAGCGTCGGCACTGGCGGTTGGTTTCGCCAGTCCCGCCTTCGCGGCCCAGAGTGTGAACAACGGGCGAACGGACCAGGCGAACGCCCAGAACTATCTCGTGGTTCTGGGGGGCTCGCAGGCGGCGTACGGCGCCATGTCCGCCGAGGCTGCCCTGTTCAACTCGGCCCCTGGCTGTGACTTCGTCGGGCAGAACAGCTCCGCTCCGGCCGAAGCGCAGCCCCTCGACTACGGCTGCCCGGGGATGGGTACCGAGTCAGGCACCACCGAGGCTGGCACGGCTCAGAGTGGCGCGACGGTGGCGACCTACTCGGCCGATATCTCGGCTGCGGGCCAGAAGTCCATCACCCTGACCGGCGGATCCGTCCCGTTCTCGGACCTCTCGCTGGGCGACCAGGTCACCGACAGTGGCGGCGTCATCCCGACCGCCGACCCGCTCACCAAGGTGAAGAACTCCGGCGTGGTCAAGCTGCAGTTCAAGACCACGGGCAGCGACACGACAGACACGATCTCGGTGAACTACATCCCCCAGCAGGGTGAGAACGGCTACACGCAGTGGGGCGCCGAGAACCCTTTCAACGACGTCGTCGTCAATGAGCAGTCGTACGGCGCGAGCAACGGCATCGCCGAGCTCGAGGGTACGGGCGCCCAGTCCGGAGGCGTCACGACGGAGCCTGGGGATTCCATCGTCAACCCAGACAACAACACGGGTTCCCCCGTCAACGTCGCCCCGCTCGACGCCGTACGAGGGTCGGCGGCGCCGGCCATCACCCAGTCCTACGCCGGTGGCGGTAACTACTCGGGCTTGAACTTCGTCGCCTACGCCGAGGACGCCGTGAGCTACCTGTACTGGACCAGCTACGGCAGCACGGCCGAGACGACGGCGGACAAGTGCATCAGCCATCTCCAGGCCAACGGTGGAGTGACTACGGCCGATCTGAAGACGATCTGGAACCAGACGTACTCGGGCTCGACGCCGGGCATCACGTGGAACACCCTCGATCCGTCCGACCCGACGGACTGCCCGAGTACGCCGCTCTACGCCTACTGGGCAAATTCGGGTTCGGGTACCCAGAAGACGTGGGCCAGCGCCACCGGGGCATCGTTCCCGGCTTCGGGCCACTGGCCGTCCAGGAACATCATCTTCCAGGACGAGACCGCCGCCATCACGGGCAACAACTCCAATGCCCCCGTCGGTGACGCGATCTACTTCTTCTCGTACGGTGACTACCTGCACACGTGCACGCCGGCGGTCACGACGCCTGGTGACGCGGGCTACCTCAACTCGAGCAACCCGGTCTGCGCCGGCAGCTCCAGCGCCGACAACAGGGTGCAGTTGGGGACGACGTGGGTTGGGACCAACGGTTCGGTCACGGTCGAGCCGTCCACCATCAACGCCCAGCTGCCGGGTTCGGAAACCTCTGAGTTCCCCGGCGACCGCCTGCTCTACAACATCTACTCGGACGGGTCCAACTCGAACCTCCCGGTGGCCAACGACGCGACGCTGAACTTCGTCAGTGAGGACGGGTTCCTGTGCAAGCCGTCCACGGCGACCGACGTCGACCCCAACACCGGGGCGACGTTCCGCTCCGAGATCGACACCAACCTGGAGAGCAATGGCTTCCTCCCGCTGCCGAACCTGCAGGTCGAAGACGGCCAGGGCGACACGAGCGGTGGCTACGGCACGACGAAGACCGGCATCGGCAACCCGGCGTACAACGAGCTGCACGGCTCGGCCTACGACTCGGCCAAGGAGACGGGGGCGCCGTGGGACTTCCCTGCGGCCGACGTCGACACCGACAGCTCAGCCTGGTCGGGCACCTACAACGCTGACGACGGCAGCCTGACCCCGCAGCCCGAGAACGCGAGCGGGACCGCACCGATCGGCTACTGCATCACCATGACGACCGACGGAGACACCGCCGGGAGCGGCACCGCGGCCAGCTAAACAGTTCCCCCTACAACCGAGGGCCCGATTTCCCCCGGGCTCCCCGGGGATGTGTGTCAGGGCCCGGCCTGCTGGCCGGGCCCTGACGCGTGGTGTGGCGGGGACGTCGCAGGCCGCCGGGGGGACCGGCGGCAGAACGAGGCGGTGAGCCCTCCCACGGACCTGCCGGGTGCTCGGGCGAAGGGCTTCTGGCTGCGCTGCGCGGAGGGCCGGCCACCAGGTGCCCCCGAGTGTTTGCCTCGCTGTTACGTCTGCGTTGCCAACGGTTCACCTCTCCCACCTAGCCTCTCGGGCGAACGCCGCAGGCCGGTGCACACGACGGTCGCAGGTCAGAGCCGCCGAGTCACGGACCGTCACACTGAGAGAGCGGCGGAGTGACCACCCCGAACGCGACCACTACGGCCATGAGACACAGCACCACAGGAGAACGGCACCCAAGTGCAACGACGCCCACGACGACGTCTCCGTGACGCCACCAACGCGATGAGCCTCACCCTTCCCCCGTGGTTGCATTCGGCCGCCTCATGGCGCCGCACCCGGCGCACCGCGGTGTGCATGGTGACCGCTGCGCTCGGCCTCTCCCTCGCCGCGTGCAGCAGCGGCCCCTCGGAGGGTGCACTGCAGGGTAAGACGGCCACGGCGATCACCTCGTTGTCGATCACGGCCTACCACCACCAGCAGTCCGTCCGGTACGTGACCAAGACGATCGCCGGAAAATCGACAACGATCGAGTCGGGCGCGACGAGCCGTTCGGGATCGGCAGAAGAGTCCATCACCACAGACGGCCACCCGGTGGTCGAAGCCGTCCTGGTCGACCACGACGCCTACTTGCGCGGAGCCGCCGTCTTCTTGAAGGACGCCCTCGATCTGTCGTCGAGCACGGCGAGCGCGTATGCCGGGAAATGGATCTCCTTCACGGCGGGGCAAAAGGGCTACACGGCGGTGGTCAGCTCGCTCTCGCCGACTCAGGCCATTGAGGAGTTCGTCCCCCAGGAACCGAACTTCCACATCGGCGGCGTGACGTCGGTGGCCGGACAGGGCGCCGTCGCCATCGTGGGGAGCCCCGGAACGGGGAGTCAGGCGGTGCCGGGCACGACGGCGACGACAACGCTCTTCGTCTCGACGACCGCGCCCTACCTGCCCATCAGCGCGACCACCGAGATCGTCGATGACGGGTCGAACAAATCCGTTGAGCAGGTCGCTTCGGTGTACGGCAAGTGGAACCAGAAACTCGATCCCGTCGTCCCGAAAAGCGCGACGCCGGTGACGACGGTCATCGGCACGGGCTGATCGCACACTGGCGCGTCGGCGTGGTGCCCGCAGACGAGGCGAGATCCGCCTGCCAACGGCCCAGGAGTGTGACGAGGTGGGCCGGTCGGGAGACCGGCCGGGCGAGGATTAGCCTGTTGCGTCGTGGCCAAGCACCTGCGGCGTCGGCGCGGTTGGCGCAAGCGGCGCACCACCTTCCCGGGGGACGCGTGGCAAGGAGGCGATGGCGCCGGGCGCGACAACGGTTTCTTCGACTACGGCTTGTCTGAAGCCGGACCGTTCCCCACCGAATCCTTCGACGAAGATTCCTTCGGGAGGGAAGTTGTCGACGCGGAGTCCTTTCCCGCCCACGGGGCACCCGACGCAGAGCCGGTGCCCGCCGAGCCGGCGCCCGACGCCGAGACGGCGCAGGGCGAGGATGTGTCGCCCGAGGAGGATCAGGCGCCCGACGACCACTGGTTCGGACCCTCCCAGCCTGACGTTGCGAGCTACGCCGCACGCCGGGACGTCTCGCTCGCGTCCATGCTGATGCTCGGCACCAGCAACTATCAGCGCATCGACGGGATGGGCCTGGCCCGCAAGGCGCTCGAGGCCCCTCCGAGTGGTGATCCCCGCCTGGACATCTCCGACGAAGAGCGCTCGATGTTGGCCAACGCCCGGGCCTGGTGCCTGCTGGTGCACGGCGACCTCGGCCACCTCTCCCGGCTCGACGACCCCTTCGTGCTGGCCGACGCCGAACGCTTTGTCGAAGTGGCGCGTGGCATCACGCCGGGGAGCCCCTATGTCGAGACCACTCTTGCCCTGTTGCGGCTCCGCCAGGGCCGCACGGCGGAGGCGCTGGAGAGCGCCCAGCGAGCCATCGACACCTTCGCCAGGATCCCTGAGCACCAGCGGGGCGGAAGGACTCAGGGGGCGGCGATTCTCGCCGTGGTCACCCATGCGCTGGTCGCCGCATCCTCGGGCGATCTGCACGGTGCGCGGGTCCTCGGTGGCGCGGCCCGAGCGGTCGTCACGCCGCTCGACCTCGACGAAGCCGCGTTCGAAGCCTTGATGGCGGAGGTCGACCGGACAATCGCCCACTGCACCTGAGAGCCGTGCCTGGCGGATCCCAGTGTTCATCTCGCTGTTACGCCGCTGTTGCACGGGGTTCACCTCCCGGACCTAGTCTCTAGGACCCGCGCAGGCGGATGCGCACGCGGCCGAACGGCTTCGCACCGGACGGAGGCAGTCAGACGATGTGGAGACAGCGAGAGACCGGGTGGCGACGATGGCCGCTCGCGAGGAGGCGGGACCGTCATCACGCGTCCGAGACCGTGTGGCTCCTCGACTCCATTTCGCTGACCGCGAGCTACACCGATCCAACTCCCCCCGAGACCGCGCCCAACACCACCGCCGGCGATCTGCTCGCCATGGTCTCGTTCCACGCCGCACCCGAACCCGCCGTCACGCCGAGCAGCAAGGATCGCGTCTTCAGATGGGAGCGTGTCCCCCTGCGCCGGCTCGCGCTCGGCGTGGGCGGTCTGGCCCTGTTGATCGGAGGCCCTGCCGCCGGGTTGACCATCGCGACCAGTGCGAGTCCACCCGCGCACGTGCCGCGTGGCCGACAGTCCGGCGGCCGACCGGCTCGCCCTGAGCGAGCGCACACTCCACCTCGCGCCGGCGACATCGACGCCCGCCCCGTCCCCGCCGCAGGTCGCGCTCTCCGCGCCGACCTCCGCGCACGAGGTATTCGGCTACGCACCGTACTGGTCGCTGCCGCAGGCTTCACAGTTCCCCGTCGACGACTTCTCGACCATCGCGTACTTCAGCGTCGATGTGAACCCCAACGGCACCATCCAGACATCCGGTCCGGGGTGGGACGGTTACAAGAGTCAAGACCTCACCGACCTGGTGAACGCCGCGCACCAGGCGGGTGACCGCGTCGTGCTGACCGCGACCGACTTCTCGAACTCGTCGCTCGACACGCTCACCCACGACCCGACGGCAGGTGTCACGCTCGGCGAGCAACTGACGGATCTGGTGAAGGAGAAGAACCTCGACGGGGTGAACCTCGATTTCGAAGGCACGGGGAACGGGGACCAGGCGGGGCTCGACCACCTGGTGTCACAGGTGGACTTCATCCTGCACACGACCGACCAGCACTACCAGCTCACCATGGCCACCTACGCGTCCTCGGCTGGTGACCCTTCCGGCTTCTTCGACATCGCAGGCCTGAGCAAGTGGGTCAATGCCTTCTTCGTCATGGCCTACGACGTCAATCAGGGTCCGGCGCAAGGAAACGCCAACGCCGGCGGCACCGATGCGAGCTACATCTCGCAGTACACCGCGGCGGCGGGTGCCTCCAAGGTCATCTTGGGTCTGCCGCTCTTCGGCTACGACGAACCGAGCAGTGGTCCCGACCTGGGCGACGCCGCCACGGGACCCTCGCAGGCGGTGACCTATGCGCAGGCCATGGCCGCGGGTCCCACCTACTGGAACGCGACGACACAGACAGCGTGGACGTCGTACCAGACCGGCGGGGCATGGCACCAGGTCTTCTTCGACAACATCAACACGATCGCCGACAAAGTCGAATTGGCGGCCGGTTCGCATCTGCTCGGCGTCGGCGCGTGGGCTCTCGGGATGGAAGGCGACGACAACTCCGTCCTGTCCGTCCTCGACGGCGGGACGTTGCCGCTGCGCACGCCGCCGGCGGGACCGGCGGGCGCGTCGGCCGGCACCACCCAGGCTCCGGGCTTCCAGGTGTCGGGCAACTCCGGGGCCACGTCGACGACGACCACGACGCCGGCCCGAAAGCACAAGGCGGGCGCGGGGAGTACGACCACGACGACCACCACGACCACGGTCCCCTCGAAGGGATCGACCACGACCACTTCGCATCCGACGACAACGACGAGCACCACCGGGCCGACGCAGTCCACGACGAGCACCACGAGTGGCAGCGGGACCAGTGCTCAAAGCTCGACCACGACGACGGGGCCATTCCCGTGAGTCCGCCGCGCCCTTGAGGGCGGGCCACGGCGTCTCAGGCCGCCGGGCGTTCCCCGCGGGCTCTCTCGCTGACGTCGCCCATGGCGAGCGACTCCATCCCGTCGCTGGCACGGAGCCGATCGAGCTCGTCGAGGAGCCGGTGCAGGCGCTCGAGGTTCTCAGTCGGGTGCGCCACGAAGTTGTGGGGGTGCCACCACAGATGCACGACGCGGCCGTGGTGCGCCGCGTCGCGCAGTGCCTTGACGATGCGGCCGTCTTGGAGAGGCTGCAGCGCTTTGGTGCTGGGCGCCCACGGGCGCAAGAAGGCGCTGGCCGGGATGTTGCACAGGCCCGAGTCCTCCACCAGCTCGCTCCACGCGAACGTGGGGACGGCCGGGCCGGCCCAGGTGGAAGCCAGGCGGGCGGCGCGTACGGCCAGGTTCGAGTCCTCGCCCGGTCGCGACCGATGGGCCCAGCCGGGCTGAGGCCCGCGGTAGCACTCGAACCCCGTCTGCACCACCACGGACGCGAACCCCGGGTCCCACTGATTGCGGGGGAGCACCAGGGACCGCAGCCGCAGGCCTCTCCGTGCCGCAGCCGCCTGCGCCGCCTCGAGGTCGGCCTGGAACGCCTCGGCGCCCGGGCCCGGCTCGAGGCAGTAGTAGTGGGAGAACGTGTGCGACGCCAGCTCCTGGCCCCGAATTGCGGCCAACCGGTCCACCAGCGA
This sequence comes from uncultured Acidimicrobiaceae bacterium, assembly GCA_963725895.1. Taxonomy (GTDB): domain Bacteria; phylum Actinomycetota; class Acidimicrobiia; order Acidimicrobiales; family RAAP-2; genus Bog-473. The sequence continues at coordinate 280,502 of CAVSAJ010000003.1, forward strand.
GCCCGCCAAATGGAGGGGGTCGTCGTCTTCGCTGGGGCCGATCGGCTCGGGGTAGGGGTCGAGGCGCGCCTCGCGGTAGACGGGACGGGTGGCGGGGCTCAGGGCCCGCGCCTCGGCGGCGGTGGTGGCGAAGAGCAGCCCCACCGTGGCCCACGTGGCGCGCACGTCCCGGCGGGCGAACAGCTCGGCGAGCGTCACCACCGTGGATCGGCTGGCCACCAGCGACTTGGTGACCGCGGGGTCGACCGCCGTGTGGTCGCGCATGCCCCAGTGCAGCTCGAAGTCGAGCGAGATCACGAGTGCTCCGGGCGCAGTGACATCCGGCACGGACGCAGACGATACCAATGACCCCGGAACCTCCCACCCGCGACCAGACCGGCGCCCGGATGCAGCGGGATCGCCCGCCCGCTGAGGGCCTCGGCGACCTGCCGGTCCAGTTGGAGGAGGCGCTCGCGGCCGACGGGACCACCCTCGGCGTGTTGTTGGAGCGGCTGCGCTGTCCGCGCTGCGGGGCTCGCGTGGCACGGGACGGTGCCGGCATGCGCTGTGCCAGCGGGCATACGGTCCCCGTGGTCGACGGGTATCTCGACGCCACCGGGGGTCCACCTCAGACGCCTGCGACCGCGAGCGACGCGACGGCGAAGACCTTCGCCAGCTTCGGGTACGAGTGGACCGAGTTCTCCGAGAGCCGCGAGGAGGACGAGCAGTATGCCGAGCACTACCTGCGGGACCTCGACGTCGGGCGACTCACGGGTTCGGTCGGCCTCGATGCGGGCTGCGGCCGGGCCCGTTACACGCGCTTCTTGGCGCCGCACCTCGATGCGATCGTGGCCCTCGACGGCTCCGACGCCGTCATCAGCGCGACACGCAATCTCAGCGAGGTGCCCAACGCGGTCGTGGTCCGGTCGGATCTCCGGGAGGCGCCGTTCGCCGACGGTAGCTTCGGGTTCATCGCCTCGTTCGGCGTGCTCCACCACCTCGAGGATCCTCGGGCGGGCTTCGACAAGCTGCTGGCGTTGCTCGCGCCGGATGGACTGCTCTCCTTATATCTCTACAGCCGGCCCGAGCGGGCAGGCGCCCGCGGGCTCGGGCTGGCGGCGGCGACGGCCTTGCGCCGGATCACGGTGCGCCTGCCGCATCGGACCCTGCGCGCGCTGTGCGCCCCGATTGCCGCTCTGCTCTACGTGACGGTGGTCGCGGGTGGGCGGTTGGGTGACGCGCTCGGCATCGGGCGGTTGTCTTCTCTCCCCATGGCCACCTATCGGGACAAGCCGTTCCGCAGCCTGGTACTCGACACCTTCGACCGCCTCGAGCGCGCCGGTCGAACACCGGTTCACCTGGTCCGAGCTTGCGCCCTGGTTCGCCGAGTCCGGGCTCGTGGTCGACTCCGCGCGCGATGACTCGGGCTGGTTCGTGGTGGCGCACCGACCTGCCGCCTGAGGTCTGGCCGGCGCGCCGTCACTGCACCGTAGGGCACTGTCACCGCACCCCCTCGCGCCGGCGCGCCCTGAGGTAGTCCCACGCCGTCGGATGCCAACGCAACTGCGAGCGCTCCGCACCGGGCAGCGGCGGGACGGCCGCAGGGGCAGTCCCGGCCAGGACCGCGTCGACCTGGTCGAGCAGCATCGGGATGGCGCAGGCGAGATGGAGGAAGGGATAGGTGGCGATGGAGTCGGCGCGCTCGGGCGTGAAGCTCGCTTGGGCCAAGATGCCGCCGGTGTCGATACCCGGGTCGACGAGGTGCACCGTCGACCCGGCCAGATCGGGGCGCCCGTCGCGCAGGGCCCAATAGCCGCCGTGCACCCCGCGGTAGCGTGGCGTGACTCCGGCGTGAACGTTGAGCACCGGCACGTGGATCGTGTCGAGGACGGAGCCGGAGATGATGCGGGTTCCGTGCACCACGACGACGGCAGGCTCGGCCTGTTCGATGAGGGCGACCGTGCGCTGGTCGTTGACCGAATTCACGAGGACGGCCTCTGGCGTTGGGCCGAGATCGAGTTCGTTGTCATGCGCGATCTGATGGATACGCCGGCGCCCGCGTCGGCGTAGCAACGGCATGACGAGCCCGACGAACGCAATCTGCCCGGCAACCGTCCACCAGCCGAGCCTGCGGGCGCGGCGCCGAGCGAGGGTGAATTTCGATGGTGACTCCTCCAAGACGATGGTCACTGCTGCGCGCGCGCCGAAGTGCGCCGAGAGGGCATGCGCCACTGAGGCCGTGGCTGCACTGCGGTCGCCGAGCAGTACGACAGACGGTGACTCAGGAGGCACCGTGATCGGCCTTCCGCCACCGTGCGCCCCGTCTCGTCCTCTCCCTGCGCACGGCGGTGTGCATGGCACTCTCGATCACGTCCAGTTCGTCGTCGAGCGAGAGCCTGGCCTCCGCCGACTGCCGGCAGCGCTCACCGAGACCCGGGTCCTTCGTCCGCCAGCCGTGGAGGGACCGCAGTCGGGCCGCCAGCGCGCCGGCGTCCTCGGCGGGCACGAGATACTCGGACAACCATCCGGTCAGGACTTCGGGCGAGCCGCCGACGCGCGTCGCCACCACCGGAATGCCGCAGGCGAGGGGCTCCATGATCGAGCGGGAGAGGGGTTCTGCCCAACGGCTCGGTACGACGGCGACATCGGCCGCCTGCAGCAGCGGGACGACGTCGCTGCGGCGAGGAAGCCACGTCACCGGCAGGCCCTCGGCGGCGGCGTGCACCTTCGCTTCGTAGGCGCGAGCCATGGCGGGGTCGGCTGCCGGCGGTGGGGACCCGACGACCACCAACCGGCAGCCTGGTAGAGCCCGACCGAGAAGACCGAAGGCCTCGACCAACACGTCGATCCCCTTCTCCGCGCTGATGCGACCCGCGAAGAGGACGACGAAGTCGTCGGGCGCGAGCGCGTGTTCCGACCGCACGCGCGCTCGGGCGTCCGCGTCCCCCGGCCTGTAGACGTCGAGGTCGACCGATGTGAGGGCGACGGTGGCCCGGTCTTGCGCCAGCCCGGTTCCCTCCCAGAGGCCGAGGGTGTTCTGCGACACCGAGACGGTGGCCCCGACGCGCGCCAGCACGGTGTGCAGCCAGCGGGGGAGCGGCTCGGGCGGCGGCAGGCAGAGGTGGTACACGACCGTCGTCGGACGACCCGTTGCGACGGCGACCGCGAAGGGGAGGTCCCAATAGCGATAGACATAGACCACGTCGGGTTCGAGGCGGCGGGCTCCGTGGAGCGCAGCGAACGTGTCGAGGGACGACCGCAGCGGATGAGCGCGCCGCGGCAGGGTGGTGGTCACGCGGGTCATCGTCGCTGTGATCCGCTCCCATTCCTCTTCGAAGGCACCACCGTGCACGAAGACGAGGTCGAGGCGGTGGCCGCGTCGGAAGAGGCCCTTGCAGTTGGTCAGCTGCGTCCGCTCGAGGCCGCCGGCCGAGTCGAGGTAGTTGGCCGTGACAAGGATGCGCAGGTGGTGGTCCCGCCCTGACCTCGTGGTGTCGCCCAAGTCCTCCATGAGGGGCACGAGGCTACCGTCACCACGCCTGGCGACATCCAGTCGCGAGACGTTCTGTCCGGCGTCGAATCGGAGCCCAGCGGCGACGAAGGCGAGCCCGCGGTACGGTGCGGTCGCGCTCCGGTCGCGCTCCGGTCGTGTGCCGGCGCGTCCGGCGTGCACCGGGTCGAAGGACCGTGTGGCGTCGTAGGAAAGAGCGAGGACGGTGATGCGATGGCCGCAGAGGGCCTCGAGGGCTGGTGCACTGACCCCTTCGGCCGCCACGAGGCGCGCTGGCTCTCAGCGGGGACGCCCACCAAGCTCGTGCGCGACGGGGACGTCGAGTCCTACGACGACCCTCCCGACGAGGAGCCCACGCACGAGCCACAGCTCATCGAGCCCGACGTGCCGGCCACGGGAGGAGCGGACCTCTTGCGCGTCGGTGACGCGGGCAGCGCACCCGACAATCTCGAGAGCCTCGAGCGGCAGATGGGCATCGCCGCGTTCGAAGGCGGCGCCCATCCCGAGATCGACCTCGGGGTCCCGCCGCCACCGCCCGACCGAGACCCGCCCAACTGAGCTCAGAGGGCTCCTGTGGTTCCCGCCGGGATCCACCGGTCGAGCCACGACTGGAGCATCAGGATGTCCCAGAGCTCGTAGCCGAGGTCTCGCCTGCGGTCGGTGTGCAGCTTCCACGCCCGACGGATCGGGGCGGGGTCGAGCAGGCCGTGGCGGGTGAGCGCGTCCGCAGAGAGGAGGTCCTCGGCCCACGGTCGGAGCGGGCCACGCAGCCAGTCCGCCAGCGGCACCCCGAAACCCATCTTCGGGCGGTCGATCAGCGCACGCGGCACCTGGCGGTACAGGATCTGTCGGAGCACCCACTTGGAGGTCCCGTCGCGCACCTTGGTGGAGGTGGGGAGTCGCCATGCCGCCTCCAAGACGCCGCGGTCGAGGAACGGAGCCCGCGTCTCGAGGGAGACGGCCATCGACGCCCGGTCCACCTTGGTCAGCACGTCGTCGGGCAGGTACGAGACGAGGTCCGCCTTTAACAGTTGGGTAGTGACGTCGCCCTCACCGTCCCAGGCCGGGAGCCGCGCCGAGCCCCGGGCGCCCGCGCCGGGTCGGCCGCGCACGCCAGGGACCAGCTCGGCGGGACGCTCCCAGTGCGCGGTCAGTGAACGGTAGGCCTCCTCCACGCTCGAGGCCTGGAGCACTCGGCCGAGCTTGGCCACCTTCGTCGAGGGAAGACGTACCTGCCAGCGACCGGGCAGGATGCCCGCGGCCGCGTCCACCGCGCCGGGCGGTACGAGGCACGCGGCGCCGCCGAGACGGCGGCGCAGGCGCGGGGGTACCGGGGTCGCCCATCGCCAGACCCGGTCCAGCCAGGCGTGGCGGTTGTAGCCGGCGAAGAGTTCGTCGCCGCCGTCACCCGAGAGGGCGACCGTCACCGAGCGCCGGGCGACCGCGGCCACGAGATGGGTGGGGAGTTGGGAGCTGTCGGAGAAGGGCTCGTCCCAGATTTCTGCCAATCGAGGCACGAGGTCGATCACCTCACGTGCGGGCATCTCGACCGTCGTGTGGTCGGTGCCCAGATGCCCGGCCACCGCGGCAGCCGACGCCGACTCGTCGAACGACTGCTCAGCGAAGGCCACGGTGAAGGTCCGAACCGGACGAGTCGAGTGCTGCTGCATGAGGGCGACGATCAGGCTCGAATCGATGCCGCCCGACAACAGCGCACCCACCGGCACGTCGGCAACCATGCGGGCCGCCACGGCTGCGGAGAGCGCGGCTTCGACGGTGTCCTCAGCCTGCTGGTCGTCCACCAATTGCGCCAGGCGTCCTGCGTCCGCGATCGCCTCCTCGGCCGACCAGTAGACGTGCTGGTCGGGGAGCGTCCCGGGAGCACTGGCAGCCGTGAGCGTCAGTAGCGAGCCGGGTTGGAGCTTGGCGAATCCTTCGTAGATGCACTGTGGCGCCGGGACGCAACTGAATTGAAGGAAGCTGGCGACTGCTGAGGGGTCGATGTCCGGCCGGAAGCCGGCGAGCGTGTGGAAGGCCTTGAGTTCCGACGCGAAGACGAAGCGTCGACCCACCCAGCCGTAGAACAGCGGCTTCTCGCCGAAGCGATCGCGCACCAGGTGCAGCGTGCGAGAGCGATCGTCCCACGCGGCGAAGGCGAACATGCCCTCGAGGCGGCGCAGCGTCTCGTCAAGACCCCACCGGTCGAGGGCGAGCGCCAACGCCTCGGTGTCGGACGATCCCCGAGGCGCGGCGCCTGCGGCTGCGAGCGCGCCGCGGAGCTCCGCAGTGTTGTAGAGCTCGCCGTTGTAATTGAGGACCCAGGCGCCGGCCCGCATGGGCTGGCTCCCCTGGGCCCCCCTGCCCACGACCTCGAGGCGGCGATGGGCGAGCGCGACACCCGCGGCCGTGTCCTCCCACACACCGGCATCGTCGGGTCCGCGGTGCACCAGCGCGCCCGCCATTGCCTCGGCCACCCGGCCGAGCTCGCCCTCACGTGCGCCCCCAGCATCGAGCACCCCGGCGATGCCGCACATCAGCGTGGCGGGGCTGACGCGGCCCGGGCGCCTCGGCCGACTCTGGCCGCGATCACATCGGAGACCCGAGGCCCGGCCTGGGCGGGTACGCATGGCGCTGGGCGTTCGGACCTCATGACGTCCGGCATTCTGCTCGTCTGATTGCCCGATGGGCTAGTCGGCAGCGAATTCATCTATGTTTCATCAGAATGTCGCCAAAGTGTTGCGTCGTGTTCACCGATGCCCGGAGAGGCTGGGGGGATGCCGGTCGGGGCTGAAGGGTCAACTCCTGCGTCGAAGACGGGAGATGGGCGCGGGACTCTCAAGGATCTCGCGGTGTCTGCCTTTTTGACACTTCCCGCGCCGGTCCGCCGCGGGGTCCTGCACGCGCGGGGACGGTACGCACCGTGGGAAGACGGCTTCGACTTCACGCCACCCGAACCTCGACCCGGCGAAGTCACGGGTCCTCCCGAATTCGTGGGCATCGGCGCGCAGAAGGCGGGTACCACATGGTGGTTCGGCCTGATTGCGTCGCACCCCGGCGTGGCTCATCGCGAGGACGTGCACAAGGAGCGACACTTCTTCAACCGTTTCGCGGCGCGCTCGTTCGGCGACGAGGACTGCGCGCAGTACCACGCGTGGTTCCCACGCCCGGCGGGGATGGTGACCGGGGAATGGACGCCGGACTACCTGCATCTTGGCTGGGTCCCACCACTCCTGGCCGCAGCTGCTCCACGGGCCCGCCTGCTGGTGCTCGTGCGCGATCCCGTCGAGCGCTTCCAGTCCGGGCTCGCACACCACCGGGCGCACCGGGGCGCGCTCACCGCCGAGGTGTACTCCGACGCCCTCGTCCGCGGGTTCTACGGCCAGGCGCTGGCGGAGTGGGACCGTCATTTCCCGCGTGAACAGATCCTGGTGTTGCAATACGAGCGCTGCGTGCTGGACCCCTTGGGCCAGCTGCAGAGGACCTACGACTTCTTGGACCTGCCGCCATTCACCCCCGACGATGTGGCCGAGCGCGTGAACCCGAGGAAGGCGCAGCTCGCACTCCCCGACGACGCGCGACGGCGGCTGTGCGAGCTGTACACGCCCGACGTACAAGCCCTGGCGGCGCGCAAGGCAGATGTCGATCCGAGCCTGTGGCACAACTTCGCGAGCGTCGTACGGGCATGATCGGATCCGATCTCCCGGTCGCCGTTGTCACGGGCGCACTCCTTGCCTGGCTCGGCGTGCTGGTCGCCAAGAGGGTGGCGCGTACGGACACCTATCGGGCCCTCGGCAGCGTGATGATCGCCAGCGTTCTCCTGCACCTCCTCTGCGCACCGCTCCAGATCTTCGTCGTCCATCACTTCTACGGTGGTGTGGCGGACTGGCTGCGTTATGACACCCAGGGCTCGACGTTGGCTGACATGTGGCGCAACGGCCACTTCAGCCTCGCCGGCACCGGCACCGGCGGCATCATCGGCAACAGATCGGTGTCGATCGCCGCCGGCGTGGTCATGACGATCGTCGGCCCCAACCAGCTGGCCGCCTTCTTCGTCTGCTCCTGGCTCGCCTTTGTGGGCTGCGTGTTCTTCTACCTCGCGTTCAGGGTCACCTTCCCCCGGGTCGACCGCCGCCGCTACGCGCTACTCGTCTTCCTTTTTCCATCCCTGCTGTTTTGGACGGCCGACGTGAGCAAGGAGGCCTACATGCTGTTCGGCCTCGGCCTCGCCGCCTACGGCATCGCGCTCATCATGGTCGGCAAGCGTGGCGGCTATCTCTCGTTGCTCGTTGGCGGAGCGTTCGCATTGGTCATCCGGCCCGACGAGATCGTGATCCTCATCGTCGGATTTGCCCTCGCCATGGTGCTGCGGGCCGTCACGAGGAGCGGGACCGCGTTGCGGCGCCGGAACGTCTTCACGATGGCGGCGGCCTTCGTGTTCGTCGCGGGGACCGTGTTCGTCACGACGCTCGTCGCTTCCCACTTCTTGCACACGATCACCAGCTCGGGGGTCGGGAACGGGCTCAACAAGCTCGCCGCGAACAACCAAGGCACCGGGGCGGGCTTCGGAAGCAGCTCGGTCACCTATTCATCGAACCCGCTGTGGTATCCGCGTGACGTCTATACGGTCCTGTTCGATCCGCTGCCATTCTCCGCGCACAGCATCACCCAGCTGATCGCCGCAGGCGAGAACATCTTGATCCTGCTGGTGATTCTGTTTGCGATCCCCCGCCTGCGCTACCTCCCGCGCGTCTGCCTGCAGCGCCCGTACGTGTTCAGCGCGCTCTTCTACAGCGTCATCTTCATGTTCGCCTTCGCCGCCCTCGGGAATCTCGGCCTCATCACGCGGGAGCGGACCTTGCTCCTCCCCTTCCTCTTCGTTGTGCTCGCGTTCCCCGTGGCGCAGCCGGGTGCGGCGCCCTATCCCTGGCAGCGTCGAAGGCGACAGGCTGCATCGGGGTCGTCACCGTCCGAAACGGGAGCGCCGGCGGGCATTGACGAGCCCGTCGACGGATCGGTGGTCGCCGCCGCCGCGTCGGTGGTGGAGTGGACGGTGGCGGAGCAGCCGCAGGCCGACGGGACGGGGTGGTCCGCCGCCTGGTGGCGCCCCATCCGCTGAGCCGGCGTGGGTCGTCACGTCACCAGCTCCGGGGGTCGCGCGCGGTCGAGGCCGCTTACATGAACCTTTCGCGAACGTCAGGTGGAAAGACGCGAGCTCGTCTTCGTCCGAAAAAGAGGTCTGCAAGGGCGCCGGTACACTACACCCGGTGTTGCTGTGCTTGAACTCTGCCCGAGGGCTGCTGCGGGAAGCGAAATAGCGTGACGCTGCGGGGCCGATCCTGCGTCGTGGCAGGCGCGGGTCGGGGGATTGGTGCCGAAGTGGCGCGCGCACTCGCCAGGCAGGGGGCGAGCCTCGTTCTGGCGGCGCGCACGATTTCGGAGCTGGAGGGCGTGGTACACGAGACGAAGGCCTTCGACGTCGACGCCTGTGCGGTGCAGGCCGATGTCTCGAACAGCCTCGATGCTGACCGGGTTGTCGAGACCGCGCTCGACCGATACGGCCGGATCGATGTGCTGGTTGACGCCGCCGGCATCCTCGGTCCGATCGGTCCGTTCTGGGAAACCGACCTCGACGAGTGGAAGCGGACGATCGAGGTGAATCTGTACGGCCTCGTGCATCTGTGCCGGGCCGTCATACCTCACATGATCGCAGGTGGACGGGGAAGCATCATCGCTTTTTCGGGCGGTGGGGCCACGACACCGCTTCCTCGATTTTCCGCCTATGGATCCTCGAAAGCTGCCGTTGTGCGCTTCGTCGAGACCATTGCGGAGGAGGTTCGAGCTACCGGCATCAGAGTAAACGCGATTGCTCCCGGCATGGTCGACACGAAGCTCCAAGACGGCGTCCTGGCGGCGCGTGACGACGCGGGCGATCAGTTCGCCAAGGTTCAGAGTCTGCGCGCGCGCGGAGAAGGTGCCGTCGATCCTGCCGTCCCGGCCGCACTCGCCGTCTTTCTGGCGTCGGACGTCTCCGCCGGCTTGACAGGCCGACTCATCTCCGCGCCGTACGATGAATGGGCCTCTTGGGACACGAATCGTCTCGAGGCGATCATGGCGATGCCGTGGTACACGCTCAGACGACTTGATCCCTTCACGCTGAAGCCTTTTCTCGACGTTGGTTCGAGGACGTAATGGATCTCTGTCTTGTCACTGGCGGAGCGGGGTTCATCGGTTCGCACACGGTGGACCTGTTGGTGGAACGCGGGTACCAGGTGCGGATTCTCGACAGCCTGCAGCCTCGCGTCCATCCGCACGGCGCGCCGTCCTGGTTGTCGTCCGCGGCCGAGTTCGTGCAGGGTGACGTGTCGGATCCCGCCGTGATGCGACACGCGCTCGAAGGCGTGCGTTCGGTCATCCACCTGGCTGCGTATCAGGACTACATGCCTGACTTCTCCAACTTCATCCATACCAATACGGAGAGCGCGGCACTCATCTTCGAGATCGCCGTGTCGGATCCGTCGCGCTACCCCCTGCAGAAGGTGGTCTTTGCATCCTCCCAGTCGGTCTGCGGAGAGGGACGCTACGTCTGTACGCGATGCGCCGGGGGCGTCGATGCGCCGACCATCGAAGAGCAACTGGCCCAACCCAGCCTCGCGTACGGCTTTCCGTCCGACGCGATCCACGTGCCGTCTCCCCGGTCGATGGAACAGCTTCGCAAAGGAGACTGGGAAATCCGCTGCCCGCAGTGCGGGGACGCCATGTCTCCTCTGTTGATCGACGAACTGACCGTCGGTCCCGGAACCGCGTACGGCATCTCGAAGTACACGATCGAGCTTCTGGCTGACCGCCTCGGGAGGAGATATCAAATCCCGACGGCCTGCATGCGCTACACCTATGTCCAGGGTCCTCGGAACTCCTTTCACAATCCGTACTCGGGTGTGGCTCGCCGGTTCGTCTTGCGTTTGCTCGATGGCTTACCGCCCACCATCTACGAGGACGGGGAGCAGCTACGGGACTACGTCAACGTGCGGGACGTGGCCCACGCGAACGTCCTCGTCTTGGAGGATGCGCGGTCTGACTTCAAGGTCTTCAATGTGGGCGGTGGTCGGGCAACGCCCGTCCACAGGGTCGCCGAGATACTCATCGCGGAATTTGGAAGCGAGCTACGAGCCGACGTGTCCGGGGACTTCCGCGTGGGAGACACCAGGCACACGGTCTCCGACATCAGCGCACTGCAGGCGCTGGGTTGGGCCCCGACGACCTCGCTCGAGGACAGTCTGGGGGAGTACGCCGCCTGGGTCCGGCAACAGGGCGGCGCAGCTGGACGCATCGAAGAAACGGAACGAATCATGCGCGATCAGGGCGTCATCCAGCGCGCCACCTCGTCGGGATAAGAGATGCGCGTCGGCATCATCGGCTGTGGAGTTATCGGCCGGCGACGGGCTGCGGTGATTCGCGAGTCCGAGGTCGACGAGGTGGCCGTGGTCGCCGACGTCGACGGAGACCGCGCCCAGGAAGCGAGTCAGGCCGCGGGTTCTGCCTGGACGACTCGCTGGGAAGACGTCGTGGAGAACGACAGCCTTGACGCGGTGGTCGTCGCGACCACGAACGAGTGGCTCGCGCCGGTGTCGCAGGCTGCTCTCGAATTCGGGAAGCACGTGCTGTGCGAGAAGCCTGCCGGGCGGAGTCCCGGTGAGCTGCAGAGCCTGGTGAGGGCCGCCCATGCTCGTGGGTTGACGCTCAAGGTGGGATTCAACCTGCGTCATGCTCCCGCCATTTCCCGAGCGCACGCGCTGTGTGCCGAAGGTGCTCTGGGCGAGCTGACCTTTCTTCGGGCACGCTATGGACATGGTGGCCGACCCGGGATGGAGACAGAGTGGCGCTCGAACGCCTCGATTGCCGGGGGCGGCGAGTTGTTGGATCAAGGCGTCCATGTCGTGGATCTCTTCCGCTGGTTCGCGGGCGACTTCGCTGAAGTATTCGGTTATACGGCCAATTACTGTTGGCCGGCCCCAGCTGGTATCGCCGGTGTCGAAGACAATGCTTTCGCGCTGTTTCGCACAGCCGGCGGCATCATTGGCTGTCTCCACGTGAGCTGGACGCAGTGGAAGAACCTCTTTTCGTTCGAAGCCTTCGGAACCCAGGGCTACGTCGTCGTCGAAGGCCTGGGCGGACACTATGGCCCGAGCATCCTGCGCTGCGGAACGCGGCCGGCCACGGGAGGAGCACCAGAAGAAACGTGCCGGGAGTTCGAAGGGTCGGAGAGGTCCTGGGCGCCGGAGTGGCACGAGTTTGCCTCCGCCGTTGCAGAGAGTCGGCAGCCGCTGGGGAATGGTCTCGACGGCCTTCGTGCCGCCGAGATGGTGCACGGTGCATACGAGTCAGCACTGACGGGCAGCCTCATCAGATTGCGAGACGGGTGAGAACCAACGTGGGCGGGCCGAACGCCGACTCGAGATTGCCAGACCAGGCCGTCATTCTCGCGGCGGGTCTTTCGACGAGACTGCGGCCGCTCACCGACGATCTGCCCAAGTGCATGGTTCCAGTCGGAGGCCGCCCCCTCATCGCCCATACTGTCGAGCACCTGAGGTCCTACGGCGTTGTGAACATCGTCATCAACCTGCACCATGCCGGAGCTCGGATCGTGGAGTATCTGGGCGACGGCGCAGCCTTGGGGGTCGATGTCAGATACTCCGAGGAGCCCACGATCCTCGGAACCGCCGGCGGAGCTCGTCGTGCTGCCCGGTTCTTCGACGGACCGTACTTCGTTCTGTACGGGGACAATTTGAGCACAATTCGGCTCGATCACCTGTGGGCCTTCCACACGAGTGTGGGGGCGGACGCCACGATGGCCCTGTACCGACGCGAGGACACCTCCCAGAGCGGTGTCGCCGAAGTCGACGACAGCGGTCGCATCGGGCGCTTCATCGAGAAGCCGAGGCCGGGCGAAGTGTCCGGGGCCTGGGTGAACGCGGGGGTCCTCGCCCTCGAGCCCGCCGTGCTGCATAGGATTCCGGCGGAGGGAGTCCAGGATTTCGGGAAGCACGTCTTTCCCGATCTTGTTGGACGGGCCCCGGGCCTCTATGGGTACCGGATGTCCAGTGACGAGAAGCTGTGGTGGATCGATACGCCGGACGATCTACGGCGCGTACAGGCGGCTTTCGGCGACATGGTCATCAAAGAGAGTGGGCGAACATGATATTGGCCAGGGCACCATTTCGTATTTCTCTTGGTGGTGGCGGAACGGATCTCCCGTCGTATTACCGAAAATTCTCTGGGTTCGTCATCACCGCGGCAATCAACAAGTACGTGTACCTCTATCTGAACCGGCCGGCCGCGGACGATCTGCTCCGGATCAAGTACTCAACGTACGAACAGGTCTCGTCGATCGACGAGATCGAGCACGACCTTGTTCGACCGGCCCTCAAGCTGCTCGACATCGAGGGGGGTCTTGAGATCGCGTCGATGGCTGACGTGTCCGCTGGAACGGGTCTTGGGTCGTCTGCCACATATCTCGTTGCGCTGCTGACTGCTCTGCACGAGCTGAAGCGCGATCAGGTACCGGCGGGGGAGCTCGCCGAGCAGGCGTGCCATATAGAGATGGACCTTGCGGGGCATCCGGTTGGGAAGCAGGATCATTACATCGCCGCCGTCGGAGGAATCATCTGCCTCGACATCACGCGTGACGGACAGGTCGGTGTCAGCAGGATGAACCTCTCCGAGGACACCCTCGATCATTTCAGAAGTACCGTCTTGTTGTTCTACACGGGACTCACGCGCCCGAGTTCGGAGATTCTCCAAGAGCAATCCACCGATACCGAGCAGAACGACGGCACGGTCCTGAGCAGTCTTCACCGGACCAAGGAGATCGGTCTCGCGATCAAGGATGCGCTCGAGCACGGCCGCATCGACGAGTTTGGTCGCCTTCTTGACGAACATTGGCAGATCAAGAAGAGGCGATCCGCGAAAATCAGCGACTCGCGCTTGGACCGTTGGTATTCAGTTGCGAAAGAGAGCGGCGCACTCGGTGGGAAGGTCATCGGGGCCGGTGGCGGCGGATTCTTCATGTTCCAATGCCCAGTGGATCGAAAGGGGGACCTTCGTGCTGCGCTGGCGGAGGAGGGTCTTCGCGAAATGCGCTATGACTTCGATTTTCGAGGCGCGAAGGTGCTTGTCAATTTCTAGGAGGCATGGTGTCGTATTCGAGCACCTTTCTTGACGAAACGGCGAAGATCGCAACGGAGTTGGATGCCGCTGCGATCGAGCTCATGGCCGAACGCCTTGCGGAGGTGAGAGCTCGCGACGGACGACTCTTCTTTCTCGGTGTGGGCGGTGGAGCGGGACACGCATCCCATGCGGTGTGCGACTTCCGGAAAATTGCAGGCATTGAGGCGTACACGCCGGCAGACAATGTGTCTGAGCTCACGGCTCGCACGAACGACGAAGGGTGGAACTCGGCGTTGGTGGGATGGCTCCGCGTCAGCAAACTCTCGGAGAGAGACTGCGTCTTCGTCTTTTCCGTCGGTGGAGGGGATGCAGAGCGAAACGTAAGTTCAAATGTGGTGGAGGCGTTGAAGCTCGCAAAGGAAGTGGGAGCCACGATCTGCGGAGTTGTCGGGCGCGATGGCGGCTTTACGGCGCGAGTTGCCGATGCGTGTGTTGTGGTTCCAACCGTCAGCCCTGAAAGAGTGACTGCGCACGCGGAGGGATTTCAGGCAGTGGTCTGGCACCTGCTCGTCGGCCATCCTCTTCTGTGCAGAAACGAAATGCGGTGGGAGGCCTTGGAGAGTCGATGAAAAGGGCAGTGTTCCTCGACAGAGATGGCGTGCTGAACCGCGCCTTTCTGCGAGGAGGCGTGCTGAGCCCGCCTGAGAGGCCCGACCAGGTGGAAATACTCCCAGGGGCGGCCGAAGCCTGCCAGTTGCTGCGGCAAGCGGGTTATGTCCTCATCGTCGTGACGAATCAACCTGACGTCGCACGCGGCCGGCAGCATCAGGAGGTGGTCGAGGCCATCAACAGCACGATTCGCTCTGCTGTCAGTGTCGACGAAGTGCGAGTCTGTTATCACGACGACAATGACGGATGTGAGTGTCGCAAGCCTGCACCGGGAATGATCCTCTCGGCGGGCCGAGACTGGAGTATCGATTTGTCCGAGAGCTTCATGGTCGGAGACCGTTGGCGTGACATCGAAGCTGGACGACGAGCCGGCTGTCAGACTGTCTTGGTCGGGGATCACCACGAAGAGGGCGGACGAGTCGTGCCCGACCATCAGGTGGACTCGCTGGGTGCTGCCGCGGGGATCATTTTGAAACAGCGACGCGGAGAAGAGGTGGCGATGCAGTGACTTCAGTCCTTGACCTCAAGACCCGGATTTTCGCGGATGGTGCAGACAAGTCGGACATTCTGGACTTGTACCGCAACCCCATGATTCGTGGATTCACGACGAACCCGACACTGATGCGAGCGGCCGGCATCACCGACTACGAGACGTTCGCACGGGATGTCTTGGAGGAGATTTCTGATCGTCCGATCTCATTCGAGGTGTTTGCAGATGATCCCGCTGAGATGAGGCGGCAAGCGCTGCTCATCGCTTCTTGGGCAGAGAACGTGTACGTCAAGATCCCGATCACGACGACTGAGGGCGAGTCGGTCCTCGGCTTGGTTGCCGATCTTGCCGCCGACGGCGTGAAAGTGAACGTGACCGCGATGATGACGACAGAACAGGTGCGTCGGGCCGCCGATGCTCTGAGCGGTGGCCCGTCTTCCTTTGTTTCAGTGTTCGCGGGCCGCATCGCCGACACCGGACGCGATCCCGTGCCGATCATGCAGGCATGCGTGGAGGAGCTTCGCCCCTCTCCGAACGTCGAGCTCATATGGGCGAGTCCGCGCGAGCTCCTCAACGTGTTTCAAGCGGACGCCATCGGATGTCACATCATCACGGTGACAAAGGACCTCATCAAAAAGCTGGACCTCGTCGGCAAGAACCTCTTGGAGTACTCGCTCGATACGGTACGAATGTTCCATGAAGACGGTGTCAAGGCGGGATACACCCTGGGGGGCGAGTGAGGTCTCGGAACAGTTACTGAATGGACCTGCGAGCCCGAGCGATCCTCCTTCGGATCCTCGTTTGCAGGCCCGTCTTTCGATCAGCGCCAGATTCCCGTTCCGGACTGACGTCAGGACGGTCCCAGTTCGATGCGTCCGGAAAAGCTTCGCGCCAGACCTGCGCGATCGCCTCATTCGCGGTATCGATCTGGTCGTCGACGGCGGCAACGCCGGTCGGCTTCAGGAGACCACCACGACCGACGCTCCGGTGGTAGTGGACCACCGCCGGCCGATTCGAGTTCACGGGAATGCGCGCAGGATTGTGCGCGGGAAATTTCCAGCGTATGTCGAGCCTGCACGGAGGTATTCCCAGGTCGCTCAGAGCGAGGGCCATCGAAGGCTGGTCGACATGCCGAGGGAAGTCCTCGAGAATCGCGACGTTGTCCATCAACCACTTGGCCCACCGAGCCCAGGTGTGCGCCACGGTTGAGAGCAATTCCCCCGGAATGATGTAGAGGCCTCCGTTCCCGTGACCTGAAACCGTCATCTCTTCCGGCATCCAGTCGAGGGGCTCGAGGCCGCCGATCTCGAGCCCGGCTGCTGCGAACACATTCTCGAGTATTCGCAGAGGGGGATTCGGGGCCCCGACGATGCGCGATGCCACCGAACCGGGCGGGAGGTCCAATCGGCGGGGGTCTTCGAGCACGGCCATGTCGGTGTCCATGAGAACGGCGAAGCCCTCGACTCCATGTTCGGCGAGTCGGATGGCACCATTGATCTTGTTGCAATGAGGCGGTGGACGCTCATCGAAGCGCTCGATGGCTGCCACGGCGACACCCTGGCGGCGAAGGAAGTTCAGAACGTCGGAGTTGTTCTCGCCCACGGCATGCACGACCATGTCGTGGGCCTGCACCCCGACGACTCTTCGCAGGGTTGCATACCAGCGAAGCGCGTCGAAGTGAAAGCGCGGGTCAGAATCCACGACGCACGAGAACACGCCCGCGGGTCCACGTTGACTGCTCGCCCCCCCGCCGTTCGTCGGCGGGGTGTCGCCAACGGGCGCACCACTCCCAGGGAAAGTTCCCACCGGGAGGAGAACCTAACCACCCAGGCTCGAGGCGCGCCACTGCGCCTTCGTCCGGTTGGCCAGGATCCCGTCCCAGCGCGACGTGTCGTTCACTCGCGTGTTGCCATCAGTTCGCGTGCCGTGCCTCTCGAGTTCGCGTCAGGTGGCGAACTGTCACTGGCAACCTGACCTCCGCGACACTGGCGGCCGCTGGGCAACACGACGGAGCGGTTGATTCTCCTCCAGCCTTTGCGCGAACGCGCTGCTCTCCCTAGGATCCGACCCATCCAAAGCCAGACGTCCAACTCAGGGAGCGGAGGCGAGAGTTGTGGACCGAGCTGAAGAAACCATCCCCTTGGATGAACTTCCACCTCCACAGACACGCACACAGCTGGCCGCGTTCATCGCACACTCGGCCCTCGAAGGGTTTCGGAACCGCCGGACCTTTCGCGAGGTCGAACGGTTCTTCCTCATGCTCGGGTATACGCACAGTGGCAGCACACTGGTAGGAACGTTGCTCAACGCACACCCAGAGATGGTTGTCGCACAAGAGACCGACGTCCTGCGCTTCGTCCGACCCGGTATGACCCGCAACACGTTGTTCGGCATGGTGCTTCATCGCGACCGTCAGTTTGCTGGGATCGAGCGGTCATACCACGGGTACGAGTACGACGTGCCGGACGGCTACCAAGGCAGATTCACTTCGTTACGGGTCATCGGTGACAAGCACGCCGGTCGAGCGACCCGACGCTTTCAGCAGGATCCTGGCGTCCTCGAGCGCCTTCGTTCCCTCGTCGCCGTGCCGATTCGAGTGCTCCACCTCGTGCGCAACCCGTTCGACAACATCGCCTCCATCGCTCGGTACCGTGAGCTACCTCTGTCGACGGCAATCGACATCTACGGCAACCTGGGCAACGCGGTCGACCAGATCAAGAAACGACTTGATACGGACGAGCTCATGGAGATCAGATACGAGCAGATCACCGCTGACCCCACCAGCAGCATGGAGGACATCTGTCGCTTCATCGGCGTGGATGCCACCCCTTCCTATCTGAAAAATTGCGCAACCGTGATCGACGGGAGCGGCCGCTTCGGACGACGTAACAGCCTGCCCTGGTCCCCGCAGGAGCTCGGCATGGTGGAGGACCTCATCGCGGCTCGCGCTTGTCTCGAGGGCTACTCCTTCACCGCGTAGCCGTCACGGGATCCCACGGCGGGACGTGATTTGAGTTCGTTTCTCCGCCCGACCGGCTTCACAGGACGCGTTACGCTCCCTAGCGTCGAGTCCCCCGAAGTCGGTGGGTCGGACGCAGCGAGTGGAGGTGAGAGGTATGGACCGTGCTGATCCGGCACAAACCCGCGCCAGATCTCCGCGTCCAGCTCACGGCACCGATCGTGCGAACCTCGAGCTTCCCTCCCCGGAGACGCGTGCGCAGATCGCCGCGATGCTCGCACGAGCGACGATCGAGGGGCTCCGGAACCGCCGCGTATTCCGCGACGTCGAGAAGTTCTTCTTCCTGCTGGGCTCTAATCGCAGTGGCAGCACGCTGGTCGGATCGCTGCTCAATGCGCATCCCGAAATGGTCGTCGCCAACGAGGCCGACTTCTTGCGTTATGTCCGACCCGGCATCACGCGCAACACGTTATTTGCCGTCTTGCTTCAGCGGGACCGTGAGTTCGCTGCCATCGAGCGTCGATTCCACGGTTTCGAGTATTCCGTGCCAGACGGCGACCAAGGAAGGTTCACTTCGCTGCGGGTCATCGGAGACAAGCACGCCGGGCGAACGACGGGACGACTTCGCAAGAATCCGGACCTGCTCGAGCGCGTTCGCTCTCTCGTCGGCGTGCCGATCCGTGCCCTCCACCTCGTGCGCAACCCCTTCGACAACATCGCCTCTATTGCCCGGAACCGTGACGTGCCGCTTTCACGGGCACTGGAGGTCTACCGGAAGAAAGTCGACGCGGTCGAACAGATCGGGAACCGACTGGATGCGGACGAGCTCATGGAGATCCGATACGAGCAGATCGTCGCTGACCCCGTTGGCACGCTGCAGGCTCTGTGTCGCTTCATCGGTGTCGATGCCACCGAGCGCTATCTGAGCACCTGCACGACGTTGATCGACCGGGGCGGACGCCGTGCACGCGACAGCATGTCGTGGACACCGAAAGAGCTCGGCATGGTGGAGGACCTCATCGCGGCTCGTCCCTGTCTCACCGGCTACTCGTTCACCGCGTAGCGACAACCCGCTCCTCAACGCGATTTCAGAGATCTTTTACGGCCTCGTACCTCGCCATTGAGCAAGCGCCTGTATGTCTCCAGCGTCCGGGCGATGACCCGGCGCTCGTCGAACTCCGCCTCGGCCCGGAGGCGGGCAGCCCCACCCATCGATCGCCGCCGCTCCGGATCGGCCGCCAAGCTCTCGACAGCATCGGAGAGGGCCGCGGGGTCCCGCACCGGGACCAGCAGCCCGGTGGTCCCGGTGTCGACCACCTGTCGGCAGCCGCGGATGTCGGTCGCGATGACCGGCAGACCGCACGCGGCCGCTTCCATGGCTGATCGGGGAAATCCCTCGCGGTGCGACGCGAGCACGAACATGTCGAATCCCGGGTACAACGCCTCTACGTCACGGCGTTCGCCGAGGAACACCACATTGCCGAGAGCGCGTGCCTCGTCGATGTCGGCCTGCGTGAGGGTGCCGCTCTTCTCGGGGTCCATCGGTCCGACGACCACCACGACGACCTCGGGCCGCCTCTGGCGCAGGCGCCGTGCCGCTTCGAAGAGCTCGGCGAACCCCTTCTCCCACACCAGGCGGCCGACCACGCCGACGACCACCTGGTTCGACTCGACGTCGAGGGATCGTCGTACGGACTCGGCCTCCCCGGGGCGAGGCCGGAACCGATCAAGGTCGATGCCGTTCCCGAGCAGCTCGAGCTTGCGGCGTGGGACTCGCATGCGCTCGAGGACGGCCACATCCTCGACGTTCTGGACGAGTTCGGCCTGCGAGCAGACCGACGCCGCCCGCTCCACGCCGTAGACCAGGGCGCGCCGTCGGAGCGGGTCGTCCGGGCTCGCGTACAGGCCGTGGACGGTGTTCACCACGAAGGGCACTTCGGCCAGCCGCGCCGCCAGCCGTCCGTACACACCGGGTTTTGGATTATGGGTGTGGACGATGTCGGGACGCAGCCGCCGGAACATCCGAACGAGCTCGCCGAGCGCCAAGGCGTCGTTCGTGATCGAAACCGACCGTGTCGCATGCGTCACTGCCTCGTGACGGATCCCCCAACCGTTGAGGTCGTCGACCCACGCTCCGGCTGCGGACGCGCCGATGACGTCCATCCCCGCCTTCGCAAAGGCACGGAGTTGCGGGCCGAGTAGGAGTGCGAGACTCATGTCACTCGTGGTCAAGTGGACCACGCGCCGGCCTGCGACGACGTCGTCGCTCACCGGGCCAGCTCACTCGGCCGGCGGACGAGCTCGTCGTAGACCGATTCGACTTCGCGCACACACCGGCGCACGTCGAAGCGGTCGGCCAGCTCGAGCGCCGCCGACCCGAGCTGCATCCGCAACTCGGGCTGGTTCACCAGTTCCATGAGGGCGTCGGCCAGCGCCTGCGGCTCCTCGGCCGGCACGATCAGGGCGTTGATACCGCTGGTGAGAACGTTCGGCAACTCGCCAACGTCCGTGGCGACGATGGGGAGCCCGCTCGAGGCTGCCTCCATCAGGGCCAGCGGCAGCCCCTCCTGGCGAGACGGGATCACGAACACGTCAGCTGCGGCGAGCAACCGTGGCACGTCTTCTCGCTCGCCCAAGAAGACGAAGTGCTCATCGAGCGAAAGCGAGGCATGCAGGGCCTCGAGATCCTGACGCAGTGTGCCGTCGCCGACCGCAACGAAGCGCACCGCAGCACCGCGATCCAGTGTCGCCCTGGCGGCAGGCAGGAGAACGTCGTAGCCCTTCGGCCAACGAAGGCCCGCCACGGTCATGGCGAGCACCTCGTCGTCGGGCACGCCGAGCTCCGCGCGCACGGACTGGCGCAGCTCGTTGCGGCATCGCGTCGCATCACGGATGGGCTCGAGTTCGATGCCGTGCACCAGCACCTGCGCCCGTCGCTGCAGGGTCGGGGGCAACGACTGACGGCAGGCCTCCGACACGACCAACAGCCGGTCGTCGAGTCCGATGGTGACCCTGTTCAGAGCCTTCACGGCCACCGCCATCTTGTTCCACATGCTGTGCTCGGTGTACACGAGACGTGGGCGGTGAGACGGCAACGTGGCAGCGACGAGCCGACCGAACGTCGCGGAATAGGGCAGATGCGAGTGCATGATGTCGAAGTCGCCTCGGGTCAGGAGAGCGCGGAGGCGGCCGGTCCAACGAAGGTCGTGGTTCCCACGCGCGCCCAGCGAGTGCACCGTGACGCCCGCCTCTTCCAATTGGGGCCTCAGCGTGTTGCGATCCTCGAGCACGTAGGCGACTTCGTACTCGAAGCGGTCACGATCGCGGTGCCGGATCATCGAGACGACGAGGCGCTCTGCACCGCCGTAGCCCATGCATTTGATGAGTAGGAGGACCTTGCGCCGCTGACGCGATGGCATCCCGTCCCCAGTGCCACCTTGGTCCATTCGGCCCTCCGCTACGCCGCCCGACCCTACACCTCGACCCTTCGGGACGGGCGGGCCCAAATGAACGTTGGTAGACCTGCACGTAAAATAAAGGTGTCCCGTCCGGCCACTTCGACGTGGTTGGGATCAAAGTGCCGTCGCCGGGCTAGTTTAACGGTGTCAAGGGGAACCGGTGCCGGCTTTTTGCGATTCGCCGGCCACGGGTGGTGGGCACGGTGACGTGCCGCGCGTCGGGAGAAATCAGAGATGGTCGACACAGCGCAGGGGACCGTGCAGGCTAAGCACGCTGCTCCGCGTCTACGTCGGAGACCGAGACCGGGACCGGTGACGATTCCTTCCTCCTGGACCCCGACGCCGGACACCCAGAGGCCACCGGTCGACTCCTCTCTGCGGGCGGTGCTACGAGCGATCGACCTGGGCTCCATCCGTCTCATAATCGTCGGATTCGCCTTTCTCTCCATCATCGCCGCAGTGAGCCAAGCGGTCCTCCTGTTGGTGATTTCGGAGATCGTGGTGGCCGGGGTCCAGGGCAAGCACGAGATCCATCCTCCAGTCGGGCCCTCCATCTCGTCCACGGGCGCGATCTACATTGCGATCGTGGCCTTGGTGTGCTTCTTCAGCACCAGCCTCCTCTCCACCTACCTCGCCACGACTGTGGGAACACGGGTGCTGACAAAGACCCGTTTACGCGTTATCACCGGGTTCTTCCAGGCAAATTGGGCCATCCAATCGACCGAGCGGCTCGGGCATGTCCAACAGCTTCTGGGGATGAACAGCTCGGGCACCGCCGGTCTGGTCGGCAACCTATCGGGCGGCCTCCAAGCGGTCCTGATGGTGTGTGCGCTCTTGGGGGCGGCCTTGGTGATCAATCCCATTGCGGCGGTCGCGCGTCCTCGTCATGGGCTTTGTGCTCTTGCAGGTGCTTCGGCCACTCAACATCATCACCCGGCGGTCAAATCGCGAGCTTTCCACCGTCACGAAAGCCACGATGATGCAGACGACGGAGTACACCCGTCTGGCCCGGGACTTCCGATTGTTCGGTGTCGAGAACCGAGCGACGAACAGGCTCGGCGAGATGCTCGAGAACACTGGCCGCATCGTGCGCCGTACAGCGCGGATCGGCAGCATCGCGCCCATCCTGTACCAGTCCTTCGCAATGGCAATCGTCGTCGTCGGGATCGTCATCCTGTCTCACCAAGGGCATGCGGCGCTCGAGAAGGACGGAATCGTCCTCATACTCGTGTTGCGATCCGTCAGCTACGGCTCGAACGTCCAGGGCGCTATCCAAGGCTTCCGCGCCAATCAGGGCTTGCTCGAGGACCTCATGTACGACCTCAATCGCTTCGACGAAGCTCGAGTGCATGTCGGGGGCCGTGTGCCGGATTCTTTCGAGGTGAACTTCGACTCCGTGGAGTACTCCTACGACGGAGTGAACCTCGCCTTGGGCGGCATCACCATGCGCATCCCGGAGGGGAAGATCCTCGGCATGCTCGGACCCTCGGGCAGCGGCAAGACGACCATCAGCCAGATCCTGCTGGGTCTGCGCGAGCCAACGGCCGGTCGGGCGACGATTGGTGGCGAGGACGCGGCGACGATTTCCAAGAACTGATGCCCACAACACGGTGGCGCTCGTGCCCCAGGAACCGGTACTGCTGCAGGGCTCGATCATGGACAACATCCGGTTCTTCCGGGATTTCGACGAGGATGAGATCATCGAAGCGGCGAAGTCGGCGCACCTGCACGAGGACGTGATCCGGATGTCCGCCGGTTACGAGACCCTCGTGGGTGAAGGTGGGGGCGCCCTGTCGGGCGGACAGAAGCAGCGTCTCGCCATCGCACGTGCGCTGATCGGCTACACCGAAGCTCATCGTCTTGGACGAGCCGACCAGCGCGGTGGACGGGCGCACCGAGAAACTCATTCGCCAGACCCTCTCCGAGCTCAGAGGCCGCGTCACGGTCGTGATCATCTCGCACCGCATCGAGACGACGGCGCAGTGCGACCTGCTCCTGGTCCTGGCTGAGGGGAAGATCGCGGACTTCGGCGAGCGGGACGCCGTCCTGTCCGGATCGGCCTACCAGAACATCGTGTTGACCCGCTTCTGGATCACTAGGACTGACTCCATCGCTCTCGATCCGACTTCGGGACGCCGTGGGACGATAGCGGCCCATAGCATCGTACTCGATGGCAGATCTCATCCGCATGGGCAACGACGGCACCCTGATGGTCCCCGACGAGCCCGTCATACCCTTCATCGAGGGCGATGGCACGGGAATCGACATTTGGCCCGCCGCAAAGTTGGTCCTCGATGCCGCGGCCGCCAAGCACGGCCACAAGGTCGCGTGGAAGGAGGTGCTGGCGGGACAGAAGGCATTCGACGAGACGGGCGAGTGGCTGCCTGACCGAGACGGTCGAGGCTTTCCGGACGCACTTGATCGGGATCAAAGGGCCGCTGACCACGCCGGTGGGGGGAGGCATTCGTTCCCTCAACGTCGCGCTGCGCCAGATCCTCGACCTCTATGTGTGCCTGCGACCGGTCCGCTGGTTCAGTGGTGTGCCCTCTCCCGTCGTCCACCCCGAGCTTGTGGACATGGTCATCTTCCGGGAGAACACTGAGGACGTCTACGCGGGCTACGAGGTCCAGTCGGGCACGCCTGAGGCGGAGAAGCTGGCCACCTATCTGCGCGAGGAGATGGGATGGCCCATTCGAGAGGCATCGGGTATCGGAATCAAGCCGATCTCGCCCATGGGCTCCAAGCGCCTGATTCGAGCCGCCATTGTGTACGCCCTCGATCGCAAGCGCCGGTCGGTGACGCTCGTACACAAGGGCAACATCCAGAAGTTCACCGAGGGCGCGTTCCGCGAGTGGGGCTACGAGCTCGTGCGCGAGGAGTTCGCCGACGTCGCGGTCGGGTGGGACGATTGCGACGGTCAGCCAGGCGACAAGTTGTTGGTCAAGGACACCATCGCCGACATCACCCTCCAGCAGGTACTGACGCGGCCCACCGACTTCGACGTGATCGCCACGACGAACCTCAACGGCGACTATCTCTCCGATGCGCTGGCCGCCCAGGTCGGAGGTATCGGGATCGCCCCCGGGGCCAACATCAATTTCGTGACTGGCCACGGTGTCTTCGAGGCCACGCACGGCACGGCGCCGAAGTATGCCGGACAGGACAAGGTCAACCCGGGTTCGCTGCTGCTCTCGGGCGTGCTCATGTACGAGCATCTCGGCTGGAACGACGCTGCGTCCGACATCGTGCACGCGCTGGAAGTCACCATCGCGGACAAGGTCGTCACCTACGACTTCGCACGGTTGATGGAGGGCGCGACCGAAGTGAAGACGTCCGAGTTCGCGTCGGCCGTCGTCGACCGTCTCTGAGCCGGCGCCTCGGCCGGCTCCCCCCGCTGCAGGCTCTCGACCCCGTCTCGGTACCACGAAAGGATCACTCGCTCATGGCATCGAAGTCCCCAGTCCACGTGACCGTCACCGGCGCCGGCGGCCAGATCGGTTACTCGATCCTGTTCCGCATCGCCTCGGGCCAGCTCCTCGGGCAAGACCAGCCCATCGTGCTGCGTCTCCTCGAGATCGAGCCAGCCATGAAGGTGCTCGAGGGCGTGTGCATGGAGATCGACGACGGTGCCTTCCCGCTGGTGCATGACATCGTGGCGACCTCCGATCTCAAGACGGCCTTCGACGGCACATCGTGGGCGCTGCTGGTCGGTTCCGTGCCACGCAAGGCCGGCATGGAGCGGGGCGACCTCTTGAGTGTCAACGGTGGCATCTTCAAACCCCAGGGCCGGGCCATCGCCGAGAACGCGGCCTCGGACGTGCGCATCCTCGTCGTCGGCAATCCCTGCAACACGAACTGCCTCATCGCCCGTTCCAACGCGCCCGAGGTGCCCGCGGATCGCTGGTTCGCCATGACGCGCCTCGACGAGAACCGGGCGAAGGCGCAGTTGGCCCGCAAGGCCGGTGTCCTCGTGGGTGACGTCACGAACGTGGCCATCTGGGGCAACCACTCGGCCACCCAGTTTCCGGATTTCGCCAACGCCCTGATCGGTGGCAAGCCGGTCACCGAGGTCATCGCCGACACCGCCTGGTTGCACGGCGAGTTCATCACCACGGTGCAAAAGCGCGGGGCCGCCATCATCGACGCCCGCGGTGCGTCTTCGGCCGCCTCCGCGGCTGCGGCGGCGATCGACACCGTCGTCAGCCTCCGTGAGGCGACGCCGCTCGGCGATTGCTTCTCGGTGGCGGTGGCGAGCGACGGCCAATACGGCACGCCAGAGGGCCTGCAATTCGGCTTCCCTGTCGCCTCCGACGGCAGGGGTGGTTGGTCAGTGGTGGAGGGCTTTGGTCGCGACGATTTCGCGACCGAGCGCATCGGGATCACGACGGACGAGCTCCTGGCAGAGCGCGACGACGTCAAGGCGCTGGGCCTCGTCGGCTGAGCCCTCCCACCCGCCGAAGACGGCTCACCCGGAGCCGCCCGATGCGTCAAAGGCGTGACGGCTGGGTGAACTCCTCGTAACCGGGTTTCGTGTCCCGCGAGCTTCGGCGCTCCCGTGGCGTCTCGCGCGGCGGCACAGTTATCATCGCCCGGTGTCGGTGAGTCGATGACGCGCCGGATGGAGCGTCAGCTCCAGCCCGAGATCGACGGGATTGTGAACTGATGGACGCCCACGACTGGGGCAGAGCGCTGTGGTCGTTCGCACGCCACTCACGGGACGAGGAGTTTCTCAAACAGATCGTCAGAGCAGGACTCCGGGCCGACAAAGAGCCGAAGGCTGTCCCGGTCAATTTCCTCCGTGCGTATCCCCACGCGAAGCGCCAGACGGTCCCGTTGGGAGACGTGCGCTTCCGGGTCTGGAACATGGATCCGCTCGAACAGTACTACCTCGCCTCACTGGCCGGCCTGCTCCAGCCGGAGCGCATCTTCGAGATCGGCACCTTCGACGGCGCCACATCGCTCTTGCTGGCAAGAATGGTCCCCGGAGCGCGCATCTACACGCTCGACCTTCCGCCTGGCCACGTTGACGGAACGAACGACGTGGCGCTCGCGAGGGTCGACGGGGCCGGTTCCAAGTTCAGGGACACTCCTGAGGCGGATCGGATCACCCAACTCTACGGCGACAGCCGCACGTTCGACTTCAGCCCGTTCTACAACAAGATGGACATGGTCGTCGTCGACGGGAGCCACAAGGCAGAGTGCGTCATCCCCGACAGCGAGAACGCACTCAAGATGGTGTCTCCTCGCGGCGTGGTCGTCTGGGATGACTACGCACCCAAATGGCCTGACGTGGTACTGGCCGTCGACGACGCGGCGAAGAGACACGGTGTGTTCGTGGCGCGACTTCTCAATACTGACCTGGCGCTCTACGACGCGACGAGGACGAAGCATTCCGACTTCATCCCGGACCGCAAGGAGTTGGCCCGCGCAAAGGCGAGTGGACCTGGCGGCGCCTCGGCCCAAGAGGCGGACGGGGCGGTCTCCGGAGCCCAATGACGGCGATGGAAGGTCGCGACCGCGCGGCGAGCCCAAAGCCGATCTGCTGAGCTACCGACCGTTCGCGCATCGTGCAAAGGCGTTCCATGGGGTTGGGGGCGCCCACGCCGGTGCCACCCGCGCCGATGGTGGGGTATCGGATTGCCACTACGCTTTGACCTCGTGGGAACGACGTCGGACGCCGTGGGTGGGCGGCACGCGGTGGTCGTCGGGATGCATCGAAGCGGCACCTCGGCCACCGCGCACACCCTGGTCGAACTGGGTCTGTCGACCCCGTGCGGCGACCTGATCGGTGCGGGTCCCTACAACGAGCGCGGCTACTGGGAGAGCCCGACCATCGCCAAGTTCGACGAGAGCGTCCTGCGACAGCTCGGTGGAACGTGGTCCGCCCCGCCCCGGACCTCGGCCGGGTGGGAAACGACCGGTGACGCCGGGATGCGCCGGTTGAGGGCGCGGCGCGGCCGAGCTCGCGGCAGAGGTCCTCCCCCGCCCGCCCGCCGTCATGAAGGACCCCCGCCTGTGCCTGACCCTTCCGTTGTGGCGCAGCGTCCTCTCAGAAGAGCCGGTGGCGGTGTTCGTGTTCCGTGATCCGCTTGAGGTCGCCCTTTCTCTGCAGCAGCGGGACGGCTTCCCGTTGACCCTTGGTCTTGCCCTCTGGCATCGGTACGTGCGCCAGTCGTTCCGCTCGCTCGTCGGCCTGCCCGTCCTGGTGGTCGAGTACGCCCGTGCGCTCGAGGATCCGGGCCGCTTCGTGGGTGACCTGGCAGCGTTCCTCGAGGCCAACGGCATCGCACCGGGACGTGATCATCGGGACCGGGCGACGGACGTGATGGCAGGAACGTTGAAGCATCACGACAGGGCGCTCCCGGTCGTGCCGCTGGAATCGGAGCACCGGCCACTCCACGAGGTCCTCCGGGCTTCGCTGGGCGTGCACGAGACGTGGTCGTCACCCGAGCTCCCCGAGGAGCCCGTGTGGGTGGACGATGTCATCAGCCTCTCGTGGGCCGGGCAAGCGGTGACCGCGGCGATGAAGACGACGCAGGACGAGCTCAAGTGGGTGAAGAAGTCGCGGCTCTTCCGAGCGACGCACGCGCTCTGGCGAATAACAGGGACGGGCCCGGTGCTCAGTCCCGCCGACGGTTTCGATACCGCTGATCCGAGCTCGAATGGCGCCGCCGCGTCTGCTCCGGCCGCTCCACGGTAAGACAGATGCGCAGCCAGCTCACGAAGGCGCTTCGCCGAGTTCGCCCCGCGCCCGCCCCAACCGGACGCATCACGCACGAACCAAACCCGAGCAGCCCCGACACGCTGCCCGAGTTCGAGATGTTCGCCGTGGTGAAAACCTGGATGGACGAGGATGTGGTCGAAGCGACTGTTCGAAACGCCAGGCTGCACGGCGCGTCGTCGGTCTTCATCGTCGACAACGGCAGCACGGACGCCACCGTGTCGAGAGCGGTGGCGGCAGGAGCGGCCGTGGCGGAGGTCTATCAGACCGATTTGTTCGACGGACGCCTGGTGCAGTCGCTCATGAACGCAGTGGTGGCTCGGGAGTCTCTTCGTTCGGGCGCCGAGCACGTCTGGTGGCTCTACCTCGACAGCGACGAGTTTCCCGAGGGCCCCCAGGGCATGCCGATCCGTGAGTATCTGAGCACGTTGGACCGGCGGTACCGGGTGGTAGGTGCTCACTACGTCAACCATGTCCCGTCGGACAAGCCCGAGTACCTTTCGGGGTTCCACCCCATCGACTTTCAACCTCTGTGCTACGAATTCGCGCCGGCACGGTGGCCGCCGTGCACACTCGGACACTGGAAGCATCCCCTGCAGCGGTTTGATCGCCACGGGCACTTCCTGTTGAGCAACGACGGTGCACACTCGGGCTTCTGCAACGACAGGCTCGTCGAACCGAGCGATGGGCTCGTGACACACCATTTTCAGTACCGCGACGAGGACCTCACGCGGGCCAAGATCGAACTGACGTGTGGGCAGAATTCGAGCGCGCACAACCCTTCATGGGTCCGCCGGCTTTGACGGGTTCGTCCGTCGGCGGCGCTCCTTGGACGCCGTGTACAGCCAGCGCTGGGGCGACGTCGACACCATTCCGAACAGCCTCTCCAGCAGCGACCGGCCAACGCCCTGGCCACATCTGGAGCGTGTGCGGCGCTGGTACCAACCGGACGAACTGGAGGCCGCTCTCGGGCAATGGGCAGCGATGCACGACGTGTCGTCGAGCGGCCGAGCCGGAGCGCCGCCGTTTCCCGTCCGGGGCGGTTGAGCGTGAGGGTTCGATGAGGGCGTCGTGGCCGCGGCGCGGGACCGGGGCTCGCCCCTCGAACGGACCGCCCGTCGACACCACCGGCCCCCGATGCTACGAAGCCAATCCCCTCGAGCCTGACGTCCTGCCCGGTTTTCGCCTGTTCACTGTCGTCAAGACCTGGATGGACGAGGACATCATTGCCGCCATCGTTCGCAATGCCCTCACGCAAGGAGCGGAGTCCGTTTTCGTCGTTGACAACGGAAGCACCGACGCGACGATCGAACGCGCAGAGCAAGCCGGTGCCATCATTGCCGAGGTGTTCACCACGCCCGCATTCGATGGGCCGCTTGCCCAGGAGCTGATGAACGCGGTGGTGGCCCGAGAGTCTCTTCTGTCCGGCGCGGACTACGTGTGGTGGCTCTATCTGGACAGCGATGAGTTCCCCGAAGGCCCGGACGGCATGTCGATCTCCGAATACCTCTCGACGCTGGACCGTCGTTTCCGGGTTGTGGGGTCGGCCTACCTCAACCATCTTCCGAACGAAAAGCCCGAATACCTCCCCGGCTTCCACCCCATCGATTTCCAGCCGCTGTACTACGAATTCGTGCCGTCGTGGACGCCCCTGTGCGGACAGCGAAATCACTGGAAGCACCCGCTGCAGCGTTTCGACCGCGGTGGGAACTTCATCGTCAGCCGGGCGGGTTCGCATTGGGGGATCTGCCCACAGCCTCTCGTGGAGCCCGAGACAGGCATCAAGACCCACCATTTTCAGTATCGCGACGAAGAGCTCACCCGGGCGAAGCTGCACCTCACGTGTGGCCCGGGCTCTCAGCGCACCGCGCTCTATGGGTCGAACAGTAAGGACGGGTTCCATCGTCGGTTGCGGTCTCTCGATGCGGTGTACGAACAACGCTGGGACGACGTCGAGGTCGAGGTCGACCGGACACTCGCCGCCTCGGGCCCGCCCAGTCCCTGGCCCGACATGGCGACCGTTCGTCGTTGGTATTCGCTCAGCGACATTTCGGCGGCCCGGCTCGCGCACGCCGATGATTGAACGGCGAACGAGACGGCGGGACTCCTGCGGCAGGGCCTTGTGCGAACGCTGACCTGGCAGATGCGGCGCCGGCTTCGACCCCGAAGCCGAAGCGGAGGGGAGGAGCGGCAGGGGCCCGTCGTCGTCGGCGGCGTGGGAGGCAGCGGGACGCGCGTCGTCGAGGAGATCATGCGCCAGCTGCACATGTACACCGGCGCCGACCTCAACACTGCCGGTGACAACCGCTGGTGCACGCTTCTGTGCAAGTTGCCCCGATGGGGCATGGACGACCTCACGCCCGAGAGCCCGGCGATGCGATCCTTTGCGACCTTGGAGAGGGCGATGACGGGTCGCTTGGAATTCACCCCTGCGGACCGAAGGTTCGTCGACGACGCCTTTCGGCGCAGCCGCCACTGGTGGCGCCGCGACCGTCTGCTCGACGACAAGACGCCGGCCTGGCTCCGCGCCCGCGTCGCCACCCTGCTCCGATCCGGGGCGGACGATGCGGCGGGTTCGTCGATGTGGGGGTGGAAGGAGCCCAACAGCCACCTCTTCATCCGTCATCTGCACGCGCACTTCGGTGACCGGCTTCGGTACGTGCACGTGATTCGAAACGGGTTCCATATGGCCCACAGCCGCAATCAATTGCAGCTGAGGCGGTGGGGCTCCTACCTCGGCGTCTCGGACGCCACTCCCGCTCCGAGCCCTGCGGCGTCGCTCGACTTCTGGATCCGGGCGAACGAAGCTGCCATAGAGGAAGGAAATGCACTGCCCCAGGGCGCCTTCTTCCTTCTCAATTACGACGACCTCTGCGCGAACCCACGAGACGAGATCGGCCGGTTCGTCGAGTTCTTGGACCTCAGTCCTCCCGAGCGGGTTCTCCGTGAGTTGGCGTGCCTTCCGCAGTCGAGGACGGCGCAGCCGGGCACCGAGCGGGATCTCGAAAAGGTGTTCGGCGCGGAGCGGCTGCGCCGCGTTCGTGCATTGGGGTATCCGGTGGAGCAGGCGCGCTGACCGTGGCGCCCGTCGACACACCTCCAAAGGGATAGCGGGGCCTCAGACCACCGTGCTCCGCGTCGGCTTCGTCGGCACCGGCCTCATCGCGTGGGCCCACGGGCTCGGCCTGAGGGCGCTACGCGATGGCCGCATGGTCGACGCGTCCGTCGTCGCTGTCTTTGACCCCAAGGAGCGACGGGCCCGGGGCTTCGCCGACGCAATCGGCGCAGAGGACGTTGTGGTTGCGCCCGACGCCGCCGCGGTGGCACGCCAGTGCGATGCCGTCTGGGTCTGCACGCCGACTTCCAGCCACCGGGCCGCCGTCGACGAGGCCCTCGCCGCGGGGTGCGCCGTGTTCTGCGAGAAACCCCTTGATCGTGACCTGGCGAGCGCCACCGCGCTGGTCGACGCCACGCGGGCGGCCGGCGTTCCCGCCCAGTGTGGTCTGGTGCTGCGGAGTGCGCCGGTCTTCCGGGCCTTACGTGCACTGGTGGCCAGTGGCAGCCTGGGGGAGCCGATGGCCGCCGTCTTCAGGGACGATCAGTACTTCCCCATCCGCGGCACCTACGCCTCGCGCTGGCGGGCGGACGTGGAGCAGGCCGGCGGCGGTTGCCTTATTGAACATTCCATCCACGACATCGACATCCTGCGCTTCTGCTTCGGCGAGGTGGACACCGTGGCCGCGCGCACGGCGAACCATGCCGGCCATGACGGCGTCGAGGATGTGGCCAGCGTCTCGCTGAGCTTCTCGTCCGGCCTGGAAGCCGAGCTCACGAGCGTCTGGCACGACATCATGAGCCGTGGATCGACGCGCCGACTGGAGGTCTTCTGCCGGGACGGCATGGTGTGGCTCGAGGACGAGTTCCGCGGTCCGCTGCACGTGCAGACCAGCCAGGGCACCGAGGTGCACGCGTGCCCGTCGCCCGAGTGGGTGGATGCGCTGCCGCTGCCCGACGACGAGACAGGGCTGGCGTTGCGGGCCTACGTCGAGGCTGACCGCGGCTTCGTGTCCGCCGTCACCGAAGGGCGCGCGCCCGAGCCCGGCCTCGAGGTGGCGTTGGTGGCGCATCGCCTGGTCGATGCCGCCTACCGGTCAGCCGCCGCCGGGGGAGTGCCGCTCACCGTCGAGTGACCGCCGGACCGGCGAACAGCTCCTCGCCTTAAGGATGAATTCGCCCGTCCCCGGCTCATCCTGAGGTCGGATGCACGCGGCGAAAAACCACCCTCCACCAGGGCGGAGGGCGCA
Organism: uncultured Acidimicrobiaceae bacterium; assembly: GCA_963725895.1. Lineage (GTDB taxonomy): Bacteria > Actinomycetota > Acidimicrobiia > Acidimicrobiales > RAAP-2 > Bog-473. The sequence continues at coordinate 312,757 of CAVSAJ010000003.1, forward strand.
ACAGTGGCGCATCCGGCGCTCATCGACCGCGGATTAGCATCGCGCCGCCGGCGTCGTGTCGGGCCTCGCCGGCCGTTCTCAGCGCAGTGAGCCTGGAAGACCTCCGCGCCACCGCCCTGAGACCCAGACGAGGAGACCACAGCAGCGTGCGCACTTTGCTCCGAGTGTTCAATCAGCAGCCACTGGCGGCGAAGGTGCCTGAGGTCACGGCGCTGTTCTGGGTGATCAAGATCGCGACGACGGCGGCGGGCGAGGGGATCTCGGACATGTTCGTGAACAACAAGGAGCTCGGTGTTGTGGTCGAGGTCTCCTTCTTCGCGGTGGCGCTCGTGCTCCAGTTCGCGACCCGGCGCTATTCCGCCGTCCAGTACTGGTTTCTCGCGTTGGCCATCGCGACGGCGGGGACAGGTGTGGCCGACACGATGCACCTGGTCTTCGGGCTCCCCTACACCGTCACCACCATCTTCTGGCTCGTCGTCCTGGCCGCGGTCTTTTTCTTGTGGAACCGGAGCGAGCACACGCTCGACATCCACTCCATCACGACCAACCGGCGCGAGAAGTACTACTGGGCCGTGGTCTTCGCCACGTTCTGCCTCGGCACCGCCCTCGGCGACTTCACTGCCACCACAGTCGGGCTCGGCTACCTTCCCTCGGCGCTCCTCTTCTGCGGGGTCATCGCGATCCCCCTCATCGGCTGGAAGTTCTTGGGCTGGAACACCATCTTCTCCTTCTGGTTCGCCTACGTGATCACCCGGCCGGTCGGGGCCTCGTTCGCCGACTACCTGTCCAAGGGTCGCGTCATCAGCGGGCTCGGCTTCGGCGACTGGCAGACGGCGCTGGTCTTGACCTGTGTCGTCGTGGTGCTGGTGGGCTACACGGCGAAGGCCCGCTACGACATCCAGTCGCCGGGCGTGGAGTTGGCAGGCGGAACCTGAGCCGGCCGGCCGCTGGGTCCGTAGTCTCTGGGCATGGACGTCTCTGAGCTCCTCCTCGACCTCTACGGACGGATCCCGCACCTCGCCGGCGCCACGCTGACCGGTCTCGGTCCGGACCAACTCTGCATGGCCCCAGAACCCGGCTCCAATCCCATCGGCTGGCTCGTCTGGCACGCCGCACGCGTGCAGGACCACCACATCGCCGAGCTGCTCGACGCCCCGCAGATCTGGAGCAGCGGTGACTGGGCGCGACGGTGCGGGCTCGAGCCCGACCCCTCCAACACCGGTTACGGACACGGCCCCGACGACGTCGCAGCCGTGCGGCCCGAGAGTGCCGATCTGCTGCTGGGCTATCTCGGTGAGGTCGACGGACGTACGCGTGGCTTCCTCGAGACCTTGGTCCCCGACGAGCTCGACCGGGTGGTGGACCGCCGCTGGGACCCGCCGGTCACCCTGGGCGTGCGCCTGATCAGCGTGGCCGACGACGGGCTGCAACATCTCGGGCAGGCTGCCTACGCCGCGGGCAACTCGGCTTCTGAGCGACGGCCAGCGAACGCAACCGCAGACCGGCTTCAGCGCCCCGGTGAGCGCGGCCAGCGCACGTACTCTGCATAGTGGTAGATCGTCTCGTAGCCGAGGTCGCGGTAGATCGGTGCGCCCATCGGCGAGGCCTGCAAGCTGCACGACGACGCACCGCGGTCGAAGGCCAGGTTGGTGGCGAGCGTCGTGACGAACGCGCCGAGTCCGGCGCCCCGGGCGGCGGGGATCGTGCCGACCCATTGCAGGCTGGCCACCCCGTCGCTCTCGAACGTCATGGCCGCCGCCACCGGCTCCTCGCCCCGACGGGCGACCACGACGTGTGCCGTGTCGTCGCCGAGCAACTGCGCCGTGTCGTCGAAGAGATCCGCGAGCACCTCGGCCGGCATGCCGTAGGTCCCGTACGCCACGGCGTTGACCGCGATGAAGTCGGCGACGCCCGCCTCGTCGTCGACCCAGCGCACCGTCAACCCGGCGGGCGGCGTCCGCTCGGGGAGCGCCGCGAGGCAGATCATCTCGGGTGTCGCGTCGCCGAAGGCGTCGAGCCCCGCGGCCGTGCAGGCGGCGCGGAGGTCCTCGTCCTCCCCGCTGTCGCGCACCTTGACGCTGAAGCCGCGGGCCAGGCTCTCGAAGAACGCGACCGCCCGAGCGATGCAATTCGTCGCCGTCGAGAGTGTCGTCGGAGCGAAAGGCGCTGTTGGCGACAACGGGAATCCAGGTCCCGCCCGCGCACAGCACGGCTCCGCCGCTTTCCTCGAGCGCACCGCGGCTGCCCCAGCGGGTCAGCGCTCGGTTGAACGCGATCAAGTTGCGCTGCGCGAGCTGCGCGTCGACGGGGGAGCCAGTCGGGGCCGCCTCGGAGTTCGCCATCGGGTCATGATGCCCCGCCGCCCTACGCGATGGCGAAGACGGGGTGCCTCGGTGCGGCGTCGGCCCACTCGGCGTCGGTCGAGTCCGGCGTCAGGCCGTCGAAGAACATGCCGGTCTCGAACTTCCAGCGCCGCAGGTAGGCGCGGAGCACGGACACGGCCTGGCCGGGCGGGATCTCGGTGGCGGTGCACAGCTGGCGGTGGCGACCCTTGATGAGCACGAGATGCCCGCCGGCATTGCGCACGTTGCGGACCCACTGGGTCTCGCCCCGGGGGGCGACGAGGTACTGCGTCCCCTCGATCGTCAGCAGGTTCACCGGCGTGTGGTGGAGCTTGCCCGAGGTGCGGCCCCGGTGCTCGAGCACCCGGGAGCCGCGGACGCTGACGCCCATGCGGGCGAGCCCGCTCATGAGCTTGTTCATCACGTTGCGGGTGAACCAGTCGGGCCGCTTGTAGTGGGCGGAGGGCTGGTCGGGCTGCTCGGGGACAGGGGTGGTGCTCATGGTGGCCTCCTCGGCGTGGATCGCTCTTCCCATGAACGTTGATCCTAAAAGAGAACAATGTTCGTGTCAAGTACTTGTGTTCTCGGCTCGGCCGGTCCAGACTGGAGCCGTGTCAGCGCCACGCACGGCCCGCGAACGCGTCCGCGAGGAGATGACGAGCGAGATACTCGACGTGGCCCGTCGCCACGTGGCCCGCGAGGGCGCCGCCGCCCTGTCCCTGCGCTCGGTGGCCCGGGACCTCGAGATGGCCCCCTCGGCGCTGTACCGCTATTTCGACGGCCGTGACGCCCTGCTGAGCGCACTGATCCTCGATGCCTACGAGTCACTCGCCGCCGAGGCCGAGCGGGCGGCGGAGGACGCCGCCGCGACAGACGGCGTCAGGGACGCCGACCGCTTCTTGGTGGTCCCCCGGGCGCTCCGCGCCTGGGCCCTGGCCCACCCGCACGGGTGGGGGCTCATCTTCGGGACCCCGGTGCCTGGCTACCAGGCGCCGGATGCCACAGTCGAGCCCTACACCAGGATCGCCGCCGCGCTCGTGGGACCGGTGATCGATGCCGCAGAGGCCGGCCGGCTGCACCCCGGCGAGCAGCGCTCGTTGTCGGCGGCGCTGGCGGCCGCCGTGCTGCCCGTGCGCGAAGGTCTCTTTCCCCACATGCCCGTGCCCACCGAAACGGTGGTGCGTTCGCTCGAGGCGTGGACGACCATCGTCGGGGCAATCAGCCTCGAGGTCTTCGGGCACTGGCGCAACACGGTGCTCGACCCGGACGAGCTTTTCGCCGTGACTGCGAGCGACTTGGCCGCATCTCTCGGGCTGTCTTGACAGGGTGAGTGAGGGCGCGATGAGGCCTTGAGAAGATCGGCACTCGCCTCGCGAACTACGTTCCCTTGCGTGTTGACTGACGATCGGGACATACCTGGAGACTCGCTCTTTGATTTCGCCGGTAGGACTCCGATGAGGCGTCGGTCGGCCACGGCATCAAAGACTCACCTTTTTCCAACGCGAGCCGGCCATCCCGCTGCCAGATCCGTCGGCGAATTGCTCTCGGTATCCGGGTCTCTTTCATTTTCGCAACTGACTGCGCCAACAGCTCGATCACGTGCTGGGGCCGTACGAGCATCCTTCTAGCTGGCAAAGTGTGAACTTGTTCGTACCGGGTAGCAGCTGGTCCGCCAGCACGCCGTGACTGTTTCGGGTCTGGTAGCTCGGTCCTAGTGGCCACAATGGCATCGATACGACGGTAGAAATCCATTCGGGCTTGTTCTCCTCCGAAAGGGTGCTTTCTGGCGACCATCATCGCCTCTTGCCAATAGGTACCGGGCACCGTTTTACGCCACGAGAGAGGCTCCCGGTAGGTCTCGACTAAGTCCAGCCCGACGTAGCTGCACATAGCGGACCAAGAGTCTGGATAGAAACGCCAACAGTCGAGGGGGTATCGGTGGGGGTGGCCTGCTGAGGGCGCGATCAGTACCGCCAGGCCGTCTTGCACCAGCACGCGGGCGATCTCGGCGACAGTGATCCAGAAGTAGGGATTGTGTTCAAGCATTGACCCCGATATGACGAGATCGAAGCTCTCCGTTTCGAGCTCGGTCCAACAGAAGGGATCGTCTGGGACGAAGTCCACGTTGTAGAAGTCGGCGATGTCGAGTCCGACGTAATCGAAGATCGGGGAAGGAAAGAGTTCCCGAAAGCTGAGTAAGTCTCGCCGACCACCGGAGCCGACATCGAGAACGCGGATTGGACGTTTCCCTTTGTCGGAGACGTATGCGCTTCGAAACGCTCGCATCTTCTCGAAGGATGCTTCCTCCACGTTCTTACAGCCCCGGTTTGTGCGACATAGAACACCTCGACCCTTCAGGCGAATAGAAACCGATGAGGCTTGGATCGGATCCAAGCCAGTAGGATTTCAATGAGTCTGCCAGACGGCTAACCTCCGCCGTCGAGGCGTAAGGCGGGCTTCCCCGGTTTAGGCCGACATCCACTATCTGGGCATGCTCGAGCGGCAGTGCGAATCCGTCTCGCGGAACCTCGCGTCGATCCGGCGCTCCATGCTCATTGCCGGAGACTTCGTCCCGACGGCGCGCAAATTCGTCCGGGGGACGGCCAGGCAAGCTCTGCACGCGAGCAAGGTCCGGCCCAAGGCTTCGAAGAACTTCAGCATCCAGCCGAGGATGAGCGGATTCGTCGTGGGGGGTCGCCAGCACGTGATCGACGACCTCGCCAAGTACGCGTGCTTCGGGCTGCAAGAAGCGGTCTTTCGCTGCGACAACCTTGCCTCCGACGCCGAGCCGGAGTACCTGGCGGCGGAGATCATGCGCTCGGCCCGGGACATCTGAGGATCAACGCAGGCTCTGTACCACCGCCTGGGCCCGCTCGCGCAGTTCCTCGAGACGCTCCTCGGGGACCCACTCGCTCATGGCGGCGACCAGGTCCATGACGAGCGAGGCCAGCTCGGTCAGCTCTTTGGACGGCTCCTGCAGTTTGATCTGGGAGAACGGAAACGCCACGTTCACCCGGCTCGACGGTGCGACGATCCCCCGGTTCTGTTGCTTCTTGGGCGTCAGAATCCCGTTCTCCTCATCGCGGTTGTGCCCCTTCTCGGACGACTTGGCCATGTTCCCATCCTGGTCGCCCCGCGCCGCGCGCGCCAGGACCCTCGGCCGCCTTTGTCGGCTCCAGATGGCCTGCGCCGCGGGCCGCTCCGTCCCCGGGGCGGAAGAAATCAGCCCAGGACGGGCAGCTTCAACTCGATCCCCGCGTTGGCCAAGAAGGCGAGCTTGTGTTCGACAGCCACCTGCCAATCGACCATGTCCTTGTCGAATTGCGTGCGGTCACCCTCCTCGCACGCGTGCTCGAGCTCGTCGAACGCGACGTCTTCGGCGTCCAACAGTGCCCGGTACTTCAAGAGGAAGTGGTCGTCGATCGGCTGGTGCACGTCGTCCCTCCTACCCGCGGCCCGACCTCTGCGAGCCGGTGGAGAAACGATACTGCCGTCACGCGTTGTTCGCCTGGGTGTCACCCACTTTGCAACAACACCGCAATACAGGGTCCGTGAGCAGGGCCTCTGGTCAACGCCCCGACAATTCCGCCGGAACCTCTCCGGAGGACACGGCGCGGCGCCTGGCCATCCGGGCGGTTTCCCGCCATCGGGCGGTTCAGACCGCAGGCCCCCCGTCGCTCAGAGCGGAGAACCTTCTCCTTCGACGCGAGTGCGCAGATGCCGCACCGGCGCTGCGCGTCGACGTGAACGGCACACCTACGGCAGGCGAGCGATGGGGCAGCGATGAATACCAATCTGGCCTGTGGTCTGCCCGATCAGTACCTTTGGTGACCATGAAGTCCCTGGACGCGATGAAGTGGCGGCTCGGCGTCGTGCGGAACATGCTCACCCAATCGCGGCGAGGGCTCGCCTTCGGCCGTGCGGGTCTGTCCCGGGGTCTCTTGCCGACGGAGGACGGCAGCGAGACGACCGAGCTTGAGGCGTACGTGGATGCTCATGAGACCGGCCGGGGGATCTGGAAATGGCAGCACTACCTGCCCATCTATGAGCGGCACTTTGCCAAGTTCAAGGGCACCGATGTTCACGTGGTCGAGATCGGCATCTACAGCGGGGGCAGCCTCGACATGTGGCGGGAGTACTTCGGTCCAAGGTGCCACGTCTACGGCGTCGACATCTCGCCCGACTGCCGATCCTATGAGGCCGAAGGGATCGACATCTTCATCGGTGATCAAGCGGACCCGAGCTTCTGGAAGCGCTTCGTTCGCGAGGTCCCACGGGTAGACATCGTGATCGACGACGGCGGGCACGAGGCATACCAACAAATCGCCACGCTGGAGGCCCTACTTCCGCACATGCAACCCGGAGGGGTCTATGTGTGCGAGGACATCGTCCATGAGTACAACCCGTTCTTGGATTACCTCTTCGGCTTGTCGAGAGGGTTGCACAGTTACAAGCCACAGGGATGGAAGGGGGGAAAGGGCAAAGGTTGGCCCCTCACTGACGAGCAACAAGCAATCGAGGCGATCACGCTCTACCCCTACGTATGCGTCATCGAACGGCGCCAGCACCGCGTTGACCGGTTGCGCACCCCGAGGCGGGGGACCGAGTGGGCACCCCCCGATTTCTTCAAGGCCGCACGGCATGTCCGCCGCTGAGTTCGGCGACCTTTGATCCGAGCCGACACCAACCCACCTAGCTTGGACCAACTCGACCTGATTGTTCTCTCGCGGGCCAGGGCGACGCCTGTTCCCCTCGTCTCGTCGCGAAACGTTGACTGTTGACATAGAGATGGCGACTGAGTCTCGTATTCCCAGCGCCAGCCCGAAAGAGAAGTCGAGCCATCAAGCGTCCGGGATAGACCCGAATGGCAGTACCGATAGGCAGCGCGTGCGCTTGTTCGTAGCGGGTAATGGCTGGTCCCACGAGGGCGTCGAGCTCTCGAGGCTGCGGTGCCGCGTTGCGCGTCCGAGCGATAGCGTCGATGCGTTCGTAGAAGGCGTTTCGTGCTTCTTGATCACCAAAGTGCGGCTTGCGCCCAACCATGAAGCTCTCGCGCCATGCCATGGTACCTGGCACAACCTTGCGCCAGGACCCATCGTCGACGTAGCTCTCCAGTAGCTCTAGTCCGACGTAGGAGCACAGGACCGACCAGGCGTCAGGGTAAAAGCGCCAGCAATCAAAGGGATGCCGATGAACTGGTCCCTTCGAAGGAGCGATGATTACGACCAAGCCACCTGGGACGAGCACCCGAGCGATTTCTGCGGCCGTGATCCAGAAGTACGGGTTGTGCTCGAACGTCTGACCAGAAATAACGACATCGAAACTTTCTCGAGGGAGAGAGTCCCACGAGTAAGGATCGCTGGGAACGAAGTCCACGTTGGATCCCTCGACCAAGTCCAGCCCCACGTACTCAAAGGCAGGCGGTCCGAATAAGGCGCGGTAGCTCGTGGCCCTGTCGCCCATCGATCCCACATCGAGCACCCGGAGGGATTCAGACTCTCGGTTCGAAAGGTACGCGTTTCGAAACGCACGCATCTTCTCAAAAGATGAGGGGTGCACGGGCACAAGTTATGCGGCACGAGGAGGCTCGGGTACCCCGATCGGTAGCGATCAACGAATCCGAGCCACTCGAGACGAGTACATCACCCGATCATCGGGCGAGTCAGAACCCTCGGGCGACGACACCGCGCCACGCAGAGCTCCAACCCCGCACGTTTGCCGCGGGCACCATCAGATCGTGGGCATGAGACTGTCCACGCCGCACCGCCCTACCAGTTCCGCCGCAGCCGGTGGTACGCCCCCGGCAGCACGGCCCGGAAGACCATGGCGGCGTCGATCAGGCCCGACACGCTGATCTCGAGCGAGGGCCCGCCGGCCCGGGCCAGGATGCGCCGCGACACGCTGGGCACGCTGCGCTGGGTCAGGCGGGGCGGCCGGCGCAGGCCTCGCCGGAGGGCGCTCAGACCCAGCTCGGTCGCCATGAAGGCGGGGTAGACGACGTGGAGGTGGACTCCCTTGGGGCCGAGCCGGAAGGAAGTCGACTCGGTGAAGGCCGACAGGGCCGCCTTCGAGGACGGGTAGGCGCCCGGTCCCGGGGAGGGCAGGCGCCCGCCGTCCGACGACACGTTGACGATGGTGCCTCGGCCGCGTTCGATCATGGAGGGCATCACCGCCAGTGTGGCGGCGACCGGGGCGAAGAAATTGACGTCGAAGGTGTGGCGGAAGTCCCTCTCGGCGATGTCGACCAGGCGGACCCCGGGGTCCTGGGCGGCGTTGTTGACCAGCAGGTCGATGGGCCCGAGCGTCGCGGTCACCTGGTCGAGGGCCCGCCGAAGTGCGGTGGTGTCAGCGACGTCGCAGGTGATGGTGGTCGAGGCGGCGGAGTGGAGGCGCAGCTCGCCGGCGAGGAACTCGAGGCGCCCGGTGCTCCGGGCCAGCCCGACGACGGTGGCGCCGGCCCGGGCCAGGTCCCGGCAGAGTTGGGCGCCGAGGCCCGCCGAAGCCCCGGTCACCACGGCCACCTGCCCGCGGTAGCGCCCACCGAAGTCGGGAGGGCGCGCCGACGCGGCGAAGGGGGTGCGGGTCATGGGGCGGCTCAGGCGCCCTGGTCGGTCAACCCCTCGAGGGTCGCCCCGAGTCGGGCCGCCGCAGCCGCGAGGACGTCCTGGCCCGCCACGAGCGCCGCCAGGTCGCCGCGCACCCGGACCCGGCCCGCGGCCAGGGCGTCGGCGGGGTCGAGCTGCCCGCGGGCCATCGCCAGCGCCTCGGGGTAGCCGAGGACGATGGTGGCCGTGCCCGCGTGCTCGCCGCCGGGGTCGAGCGCCAGGTGGGCCCGCCCGTCTGCCACCGAGAGCACGACACGCACCTCGTCACCCCCGTCCTGCGCGCGCACCTCCGCGGGGACACCCGTCACCACCTGGACGACGCTGAACGTCCCGTCTGCCGCGGCGAGCGAGCCGGCGCCCGCGGCGGCCACGGCGTCGCTCAGGTCGAGCGCGCTGAGGGCAGCATCGAAGCTGCGCACCCAGTCCGGCGAGAGGTAACGGGCCATGGCAGGGATCAGTGTGGCGCGGCGGAGTTGGGGGTGCGTCTGGCGCGGGCTGCGAAAAGGCGGGACCGCCCTGGGAAAGGGCTGGACCGAGACAGGCAACGAGGGGCGCAGCCTGCGTGCGCCGAGGCGCGCCGTGTCGTCAGCCCGCGGCCTCGGCCTCTTCGGCGGTCTTCTTGGACCGGCCCAGGATCTTGCGTCCGAGCCAAGCCACCGGGTCGTAGCGTGCGTCGACCACCCGCTCCTTCATCGGGATGATGCCGTTGTCGGTGATCTTGATGTGCTCGGGGCAGACCTCGGTGCAGCACTTGGTGATGTTGCACATGCCGAGCCCCTTGTCGTGGGCGAGTTCGCGGCGGTCGTTGACGTCGAGCGGATGCATCTCGAGCTCGGCGAAGCGGATGAAGAAGCGCGGGCCGGCGTACTTGGGCTTGTTGTCCTCGTGGTCGCGGATGACGTGGCAGACGTTCTGGCACATGAAGCACTCGATGCACTTGCGGAACTCCTGGCCGCGCTCGACGTCCACCTGCATCATCCGGTAGCCGCCCTCGGGCTCGGGCCCCGGCTTGAAGGCCGGGATCGTCTTGGCCACCTCGTAGTTGAAGGAGACGTCGGTGACGAGGTCGCGGATGATGGGGAAGGTCTTCATGGGCGCAACGGTCACCGGTTGGCCTTCGGGGAGCGTGTCCATGCGCGTCATGCACATGAGGCGCGGCAACCCGTTGATCTCGGCCGAGCACGAGCCGCATTTTCCGGCCTTGCAGTTCCAGCGGCACGCCAGGTCCGGCGCGTCCGCGGCCTGGATGCGGTGGATGACGTCGAGCACCACCTCGCCTTCGACGGCGGGCATGACGTAGTCGGTGAGCTCGCCGCCTTCGGGGTCGCCGCGCCAGACGCGCATCGTGACGGTCCCGCTGCCCGCCGCGTCGCCGGCGGGGGTCTCGGTGGCCGCCACGGTGTCTGTGGTGCCGGTCTCGCTGGTCGCGCCGCGTGCGGCGCCGGACTCCCCGGTCGCCACGGTGCCGGGGGCGGGCTCGCTCGCAGCGTCGGCCCTGTCAGTGTCGGACACGGCTCAGTTCCCTTCCTCGAACAGCTTGCGCAGCTCGTCGGGCATCTGGGGCAGCGGTTCGGGCGCGATGGCGATCGGCGCCAGGTAGCCGCGCTCGCCCGTCTGGTGCTGGACGAAGTTGACCTTGGCCATCTCGGGATCGGGTCCCGGGTAGTCCTCGCGCGTGTGGCCGCCGCGCGACTCGGTGCGGTTGAGCGCGCCCTGGGTCACCCCGAAGGCCGTGGTGATCATGGACGGCAGGTCCGTGGCCAGGTTCCATCCGGGGTTGTAGGCACGCCCGCCCTTCACCTGCACCTTCGCCGTCTTCTGCCTGAGGTCCTCGAGCTTGACGAGGGCCTCCTCGAGCTCGGGCCCGGTGCGGATGATGCCGACCAGCGTCTGCATCGTCTCTTGCAGCTCGTGGTGGACGTCGTAGGGGTTGAGGCCGTCCTCGCGCCCGAAGGGCGCAAAGGCATCGTCGATCACCGACGCGATCGCCGCCGGGTCGATGGTGGGCGTCCCGGCGCGGCTCTCCGCGAAGTCGGCCGCGCCGAGACCGGCCCGGCGTCCGAACACGATCAGGTCGGAGAGCGAGTTGCCGCCCAGGCGGTTGGAACCGTGCATGCCCCCTCCCACCTCGCCCGCGGCGTAGAGGCCGGGCACCGTTGCCGCCTGCGTCTCGGGGTCGACGCGCACGCCGCCCATCATGTAGTGGCACGTCGGGCCGACTTCCATGGGCTCGGCCGTGATGTCGACGCCCGCCAGCTCCATGAACTGGTGGTACATCGAGGGGAGGCGGCGACGGATGTACTCGGGCGTGCGACGCGACGCGATGTCCAAGTAGACGCCGCCGTGCGGGCTGCCCCGGCCCGCCTTCACCTCGGAGTTGATGGCGCGGGCGACCTCGTCGCGCGGCAACAGGTCGGGCGTGCGGCGGTTGTTGATGTGGTCGTCGTACCAGGCGTCGGCTTCCTCTTCGGTCTCCGCCGTCTCGGCCCGGAACATCGGTGCCACGTAGTTGAACATGAAACGGGTGCCCTCGGAGTTGCGCAGCACGCCGCCGTCGCCGCGCACGCCCTCGGTGACGAGGATGCCGCGCACCGAGAGTGGCCAGACCATCCCGGTCGGGTGGAACTGGACGAACTCCATGTCGATCACGTCCGCGCCGGCCCAGATCGCCATGGCGTGGCCGTCGCCCACGGATTCCCACGAGTTGGAGGTGTACATCCAGGCCTTGCCGATGGAGCCCGTCGCCAGCACCACCGCCTTGGCGGTGAAGACGTGCATCTCGCCGGTGGCCCGCATGTAGCCCACCGCGCCCGAGACGCGGCCCTCGGCGTCGGTGAGCAGCCGGAGGATCTTGCACTCCATGAACACGTCGGTGCCCATGGAGACGACCTTCTGCTGGAGGGTGCGGATCAGCTCGAGCCCGGTGCGGTCGCCCACGTGGGCCAGGCGGGCGTAGCGGTGGCCGCCGAAGTCGCGCTGGGAGATGCGCCCGTCGGGGGTGCGGTCGAACAGCGCCCCCCAGCGCTCGAGCTCGTAGACGCGCTCGGGTGCCTCCTGGGCGTGGATCTGGGCCATGCGCCAGTTGTTCAGCATCTTGCCGCCGCGCATGGTGTCGCGGAAGTGGACCTGCCAGTTGTCCTCCTCCCACACGTTGCCCATGGAGGCCGCCATGCCACCCTCGGCCATGACCGTGTGCGCCTTGCCGAGCAGCGACTTGCAGATGACCGCGGTGCGCAAGCCGCGTTCCTTCGCCTCGATGGTGGCGCGCAGTCCCGCGCCGCCGGCGCCGATGACGATGACGTCGTAGTCGTGGGTCTCGTAGTCGGGTTGTGCCATGGCTGTCCTGGTCCCTCGCGTCCTTGTGTGCTCCGTCGCGTCCCGGTGTGCCCTAGAAGTGGAAGCCGGGGTCGTGGATGGTCCCGCTCGCCACCAGACGCACGTAGAGGTCGGCGATGGCGACGCCGAAGAGGCTGATCCAGGCGATGCGCATGTGGTTGGCGTTGAGTGGTGTCACGAACTTCCAGAGCTTGTAACGAGTCGGGTGCTTGGCGAAGGACTTGACCTGGCCGCCGCAGAAGTGCCGGCAGGCGTGGCACGAGAGCGAGTAGAGCCACAAGAAGGTGGCGTTGGCGACGAGGATCACGGTGCCGACGCTGATGCCGATGTGGAAGTGCACGACCCCGTTGACGAGGTAGGGCTGGCGGAAGGCGAGGACGGCGTCGTAGGTGAGGATGCAGTTGAAGATGAGCAGGAGCCAGAAGAAGTATCGGTGGACGTTCTGCAGGATCAGCGGGAAACGCGACTCGCCGCTGTAGCTGCCGTGGGCGTCGGCCACCGCGCACGCCGGCGGCGACCACCAGAAGGAGCGATAGTAGGCCTTGCGGTAGTAATAGCAGGTGAGCCGGAACCCGAGCGGGAAGATGAGGATCAGCAGTGCCGGTGAGTAGTTCCAGAAGGGCAGTGTCCCGAACGAGTGGCTGCCCGGCACGCAGCTGTTGGCGATGCAGGGGGAGTAGAAGGGCGAGATCAGGTCCCGGTTGAGCGCAATGCCCGCGTAGTAGTCCTTGCCGACGAAGGCGGCCCAGGTGGAGTAGACGACGAAGGCGGTCAACACCGCCACGGTGACGGCCGGCTCTACCCACCAGGTGTCGTTGCGCAGGGTCGGCTGGTCCGGCCCGCCCCGGGCCGTCCCGATGGCGACGGGTGTCGCGGTCACGCCTTCGGCCGTTGTCGTCACTCGTACCTCCTCGGAGCCCAGGTCAGCCCCAGCCTCGGGCTCAGCGGTCGTACCCTACGGTCCTCTCTCGAGGATCGTCAAAGACATAAAAGACATGGAGTTGAGAGCGATAAGCTCTCAATCGTGCAGCTGCACCAGCTGGCAGACGCCCTGGCGGTGGCCGAGGAGGGGAGCTTCACCCGCGCCGCCGACCGGCTGCACTTGGCCCAGCCCTCGCTCTCGCGCCAGGTGCGCCTGCTCGAACAGGAGTTGGGCGTCGTGCTCTTCAACCGCGGCCCGGGCCAGGGGCCGGTGACCCTCACCCCCGACGGCGCCGCGCTGGTGCCGTTCATGCAGCGCGTGCTGGCCGACGTGGAGGCGGCCGGCGCCGAGGCGCGGGCGCTGTCGGGGATGGCCCGGGGCCGCCTCTCGGTGGGGGCCACCCCCAGCCTGATCACCAGCGCACTGGCGCCCGCGCTCGTCGCGTTCCACGCGGGCCACCCCGGCATCGACCTCGCCGTGGTGGAGGCGGGGTCACACCAGCTGGTGCCCCAGGTGGCCGCGGGCGAGGTCGACCTGGCCCTGGTGGTGCTGCCGGTCACGGACCCCTTGGTGGAGACGACCCCGCTCTTCGACGACCCCCTGGTCCTCGCGACCGCGCCCGACCACCCCTTCGCCTCGCGCCGCCGCGTACGGGTGCGCGACCTCGACGGGCTCGACCTGGTGATGTTCCGCGAGGGCTACGACCTGCGGGTGGTCACCCTCGATGCCTGCGCGGCGGCGGGGGTCGAGCCGCATCTCGTCAGCGAGGGCGGTGAGATGGCGGGCGTCCTCTCCTTCGTGGCCGCCGGTCTGGGTGCCGCCGTGGTGCCTGCCATCGCGCTGCCTCGCGACGGCTCCTTGGCCGGCATCCCCTTCGCAGCGCCGACGCTCAGCCGCACCATCGCGTTGGCCCAACGGGGAGACCGTGCCCTGGCCCGCCCCGCCCGCGCCCTGGCCGATCAGCTCGTGGCACGCCACTCCATGCCACGGGACGAGACGGCCTGACGCGTTCTCCACGGGGCGGTCTCGCGGTCGGACCGCGCGTGAGGCTCCTTCAGGAGCCGAACTCGTAGCCGTGCCGCTCGACGATCACGGCGTCGCGCCGGCGCACGAGCTCCCTCGTTGTGTCGTCGTAGTACTCCCAGTAGGGCTTGTGCTCCGAACGATTGACCGGCCGTGCGGCCCGGTCGCGCACCTTCTGCTCGAGCGCCTCGTCGACGACGCAGCCGGCGGCACGCGTCGCCGCGAGCAGGTCGTCGGCCAAGTGCTCGAACCGGATCATCGCCTGGGGGAGGTAGTTCTCCGACACGGCCGCCTTGAGATCCGATTCCGTCGCCGCGCCGAGGACGGAGTTCAGGTCGGACGTGTACACATCGCAGTAGCGATAGGTCGCGAATCCAGCGACGCGACGCATCCGGGTGGCCCCGAACGCAGGCTCGAACTGAGCGGCGCGCCAGGGCGTGTGCACGTCGACGAGCCATCTCCGGAACTTCTCGGGGGAGTGCGGCTCGGAGTAGTGCGCACGCCAGCGCCCGGTCGGCTTGGTGGCCGCGTGCACGAGGGGGCCAAGACGAGGCAGTTGCCGGCGGGCGGCGGCAAGGTTCCGTTGCGTGGCTTTCTTGCGCATCTTTCCCTCCCCCTGGCAGCCGTAGGACCACAGCGAGACGTAGAGGTCCCACGGGTTGCGAATGGAGCCGAACACGAACTTGGAGCGCTCTTGGTCGAGCAGCCGGCCGTGCTTGGCGCCGACGACCTGCGCGCCGAACAGGTCGCTCAGGGTCGAGACGATGAACGTCGAACCCGTCTTCTGGAGCGCGAGATAGACGAACGTGTCCGACTCCACTGGCACGGTCCGACACCGTACAAGGACGTGCAACAGCCTTCCAAAGGCTGGTTTTCGCGACGACCTCGCTCCGCTGTCGCGGCGACTTTGCTCGCGTCAGGAGCCGAACACGTAGCCGTGCCGCTCGACGATCACGGCGTCGCGCCGGCGCACGAGCTCCCTCGATGTGTCGTCGTAGTACTCCCAGTAGGGTTTGTGATCTGAGGGATTGACCGGCTTCGCCGCCCGCTCGCGCACTTGGCGCTCGAGCGTCTCGTCGACGACGTAGCCGGCCGCACGCATCGCGGCGATCAGATCGTCGGCCAAGTGCTCGAACCGGATCATCGTCTGGGGGATGAAATTCGAGCACACGGCCGTCATGAGGTCCGGTTCTGTCGCGCAACCGAGGACGGCGCGCACGTCGGAGGTGTACAGATTGCAGTAGCGGTACGTCACGTAGCCGGCGACGCGTCGTATCTGGGTCGCCCCGAAGGCCGGGTCGATCTGAGCGGCGTGCGCGGGGTCGTGCATCTCGACGAGCCATTTGTTGAATTTCTCGGGCGAGTGCGGTGCCGAGTAGTAGGCGCGCCAGCGGCGGGTCGGCTTCGTGACCTCCCGCAGCAGGGGGCCGACCTCGGGAAGCTGGCGACGGGCAGCCTGCAATCTCCGGTTCGTGAGGCGCCGGCGCAAGCCGCCCTCGCCCTGGCAGCCGTAGGACCACAGTGAGACGTACATGTCCCACGGGTTGCGAACTGAACCGAAGACGAACTTGGAGTGGTTTTCGTCGAGCAGGCGACTGTGCTTCGCGTAGACGACCTGCGCCCCGAACAGATCGCTCAGGGTCGAGTGGATGAAGGTCGAGCCGGTCTTCTGCAGCGCGAGATAGACGAACTTGTCTGACTCCACCGGCACAGCGCACCACCGTACAAGGGCGTACAACCACCCTTCCAAAGGGCGGGTGTCGCTACGGTTTTCCGAAGCGAACGGGCATGTCCTCGTTCATGTGGCGGGCGCGACGCCGGGCGTGTCGCGCCGGAGCGGTCCACGCTTCGCGGACCGGCTCGAATCCGGGTCTGAAAGCGGAATAGCGAGGGTGGCTTCCCAGCGGAGGTATGGCCCACACCATCCACACCCTGAGGCGATACCCAGCCTTCGATCGTGGGCGGCCTCGACGACGAACCGTTCTCTTTGCCTTCACCGCCGCCCGTTTGAGACCGGGGGGCGTCTTCTCCTTGACGGCTGAGATGGTCCGTTGCGGGACCCCGAACCGGGAGGCGCCGCCCGATGCGGAGCGACGAGCGGGTGCGGGCGGTGTGGTCGCAACCAGCTCGCCCTCGACTGGATCCGACGGTGCAGTTGCAGAGACCTCCCACGCGACGGAGTAGTCGCTCTGCTCCGGTGGTGGGTTGAATTCGGGTACGGGCCCGATCCGTTCGGCCACGACGTGCATCACCAGACGCGACTTGCTCCGGAATTGCACTCGTCGCCCGAGGACGGCGGGATCCGTCACGCGGAACCAGCCGGGCCACGGCTGATGTGCCTCCCTGACGAGCGCGTCCCGGATGCGAAACCCATAGCGCGGCGCCAGGACGCGAAAGACGAGCTCGGGGCTGAATTGATAGAACCCGTGTCCGGGGAAGTTGTTGACCGGCAGATTCAAGATGAGGTGGCCACCCTGGCGGACCATCCGCATGCAGTTCCGGATGGCGGTCGGGAAGTCGAAGACGTGCTCAAGCAGGCCGCCGTCGATGACCACCGAGAACCGCTCCTCGAGTGCCGGGGGGATCGGGGCGTTCAGATCGTGCACCACCGTGGCGCCCTGGTACGCCGACGCGTCGATGGAATCCACACGTTCGGCCCCGAGGTAGCGCAAGAATCCATCGACATAGCCGGCGCAGTCGCGATACACCTCCGCGGCCACATCGGGCGATTCATCACGGCACGCGGCCAAAGCCTCGGCCAGGTCGGCGGTGTCACCGGCGAGCGAGAGGTGGCCCAGGGTGGCGGGGTGGTCATAGGTGGCACCGAGGTCCGCTGCATGCAGCAGGAACCGAACGCCGAATTCGTTGACCGCCATACGTCACCTCGAGTTGGTGCACGAGCTCAGGGAAGCGCAGATCGTACAGTCCGCACCTGAGGGTCTGGTAAGGGGCTGGCCAGCGTGTTGGCGCCGGAGAGCAACCAGAGTGCTGCGACAACGCCGGGTCGACGGCCCGGGTGTGCGCCGATTCGACGCGGCACCGCACGCAGGTTCGGGGGTTTAGGCTCGGCCCATGGACGGCCCCTCAGCACACTTCGATCCCTCCGCAACCCCACGCCCCGGCGGGCTGAAGCCCCCGACAGAGCTCCCACGCGCGTTGGCGGACCTGCGGGCGTCGGGCTGGGAGTCGCTCTCGGTCGCCGAGGAGATGCGCCGCAACACCGCGAAGGCGATCGCGGCCGGCGCTTCGTTGGTGCCAGGCGTGCTCGGCTTCGAAGAGACCGTGGTCCCCCAACTCGAGAACGCCATCTTGGCGGGGCACGACATGATCCTGCTGGGCGAGCGCGGCCAGGCCAAGACACGCGTCATCCGTTCCATGGTGGGTCTGCTCGACGAGTGGACACCCATCGTGGCGGGCTCCGAGATCAACGACGACCCCTACAATCCCGTCTCGCGCTACGCGCTCGACCGAGTCGACGAGCTCGGCGACGCGACCCCGATCGACTGGGTCCACCGCTCGCAGCGCTACGGCGAGAAGCTCGCCACCCCCGACACCTCCATCGCTGACCTCATCGGCGAGGTGGACCCCATCAAGATCGCCGAGGGGCGCTACCTCAGCGACGAGCTGGCGCTGCACTACGGGCTCATCCCGCGGGTCAACCGCGGCATCTTCGCCATCAACGAGCTGCCCGACCTCTCCGAGCGGATCCAGGTCGGGCTGCTCAACATCCTCGAAGAACGCGACGTGCAGATCCGGGGCCACCGCATCCGCCTGCCTCTCGACGTCATGTTGGTGGCGACCGCGAACCCCGAGGACTACACCAACCGGGGCCGCATCATCACCCCGCTGAAGGACCGCTTCGGCGCCCAGATCCGTACGCACTACCCCTTCGACACCATGACCGAGGTCCGCATCATGGAGGCCGAGGCCGACCTGCCCACGGCTGGCGTGCCCGTCTCGGTGCCGAGCTACATGAAGGAGGTCATCGCGGAGGTCAGCCAGCTGGCCCGGCGCAGCACCCACCTGAATCAGCGCAGCGGCGTCTCGGTCCGCCTGTCCATCGCCAACTACGAGACCCTGGTGGCCTCGGCCGTGCGGCGGGCCCTTCGCACCGGTGAGCCGGTCGCCGTCCCCCGGATCAGCGACCTGTCCTCCCTGGTGCCCTCGACCCAGGGCAAGATCGAGGTCGAGGCCATGGAGGAGGGCCACGAGGACGAGGTGGTGGCCCAGCTGGTGGCGGCCGCCACCCTGTCGGTCTTCCGTCGCCGGGTCACGCTCGACGACCCTCAGTCGATCGTGGCCGCCTTCCACGACCAGGTCGTGGTGCACGTCGGCGACGACCTCCCCAGCGCGGCCTACCTGGCGGTGCTCGCCGACATCCCCGAGCTCGAGCCGCCCACCCGCAAGCTGGCGGGGCCCGAGGCGGCCGACGCGGAGTCCCCGGCGCTCATGGCCAGCGCCATGGAGTTCCTCCTCGAGGGCCTCCACCTGACCAAGCGGCTCAACAAGGACGCGTCGGGGGCCCGTGCCCTGTACCGCGGGCGCAAGTAGAGCGTCGGCGCCGGGCCGATGAGCGTCACCTACGACTACTCCGAGTGGGACGGCACCCAGGAGTTCGCCGACCTCGATCCCGACGACCTCCTGGCCGGGCTCACCGACGACCTCTTGGCCGGAGGCGACCTCGACGACGCGTTGCGCCGGCTCTTGCGCAGCGGCTTTCGCACTGCCGACGGCGAGCAGGTCGCGGGGCTGCGCGACCTGCTCGACCAGCTGCGCCGCCGGCGCCAGGAGATGCTGGCCGAGGGCGACCCCGACGGGCGCATGGCCGAGCTCTCGCGGCAGCTCGACGAAATTGAGCAGGACGAGCGCGCCGCCATCGACGACCTGGTCGAGGAGGCCAGCGCGTCGGGCGACGAGCGGCGCCAAGGGGTGACCGACGACGTCGCCACCGAGCGGCGCATGGCGCTCGACCTCCAGCCCGACGACCCGGCCGGGCGCATCAGCTCGCTGCAGCACTACGACTTCGTGTCCTCCGAGGCCCGTGAGAAGTTCGAGGAGCTGGTGGAGGAGCTGCGGCGTGAGATGGCCGACACCTTCTTCGAAGGCGCCTCCGACGCGCTCTCCAACATGGACCCCGAGCAGATGCAGCGCATGCGCGACGCCTACGACGCCCTCAACCGCATGCTCGAGCAGCGCGAGCGCGGCGAGGAGCTCGACCCGAGCTTCGAGGAATTCATGGCCGAGTTCGGCGACATGTTCCCGGGCAACCCGCAGAACCTCGAGGAACTGCTCGAGCAGCTGGCCGAGCGCATGGCCGCCGCGCAGGCGGTCTGGAACTCGCTGTCACCCGAGCAACAGGCCCAGCTGCGCCAGCTGATGGAGGCGGTGCTCGAGGACATGGACCTGCGCTGGCAGGTGGAGCGCCTGGCCGAGAACCTGCAGCGCGCCTTCCCCGACGCGGGCTGGCAACAGAGCTACGACTTCAACGGCGAGGGGCCGATGAGCCTCAATCGTGCGACGGACCTCGCGACCCAACTGGGCCAGCTCGATCGCATGGAAGACCTGCTCCAGTCGGCCTCGACTCCCGCCGCGCTGGGCGAGATCGACCTCGACCAGGTCAAGCAGCACATGGGTGAGGACGCCGCTCGTGCGCTGGACCGCCTGGCCAACCTCACCAAGTCGCTCGCCGACGCAGGGTTGATCGAGCAGCAGGGGGGCCGAATTGAGCTGACGCCCCGCGGCGTACGCCGTCTCGGCCAGAAAGCGCTGGCCGACCTGTTCGGTCAGATCAACAAGGACCGCATCGGGGACCACTCGGCCGTGCTCACCGGCTCGGGCCACGACCGCGAGGAGACCACCAAGGCCTACGAGTACGGCGACCCGCTCAACCTCCACCTCACCTCGACGGTGCACAACGCCGTGCGCCGTTCTGGGTCAGGTGTACCGGTGCGCCTCACGCCGGAGGACTTCGAGGTGGTCGAGGTCGAGGCGCTCTCGCGCAGCGCCACCGTGCTCTGTCTCGACCTGTCGATGTCGATGCCGATGCGGGACAACTTCGTGCCGGCCAAGCGGATGGCGATGGCGCTCCAGACGCTCATCTCTTCCAAATTCCCCCGCGACTACCTCGGCATCATCGGCTTCTCCGAGGTCGCCCGCGAGATCCGGCCCGACGAGATCCCCACCGCCATGTGGGACTACGTCTACGGGACCAACCTGCAACATGCACTGGCGCTGTCGCGGCGCCTGCTCGCCCACCAGCACGGGACCAAGCAGATCATCGTGGTGACCGACGGCGAGCCGACGGCGCACATCGACGACTTCGGCGAGGTGACCTTCAATTATCCGCCCATTCCCGAGACGCTGCGCCGTACGATGGCCGAGGTCATCCGCTGCACGCGGGCAGGCATCGTGATCAACACCTTTGCCCTCGACCTCCAACGCACCCACTACCCGTTCGTCGAGCAGATCGCCCGGGTCAACGGCGGGCGCACCTTCTACACCACCCCGGACGCCTTGGGCGGCTACGTCCTGGTCGACTTCCTCCAGCACCGCCGCGTGCTTCGCCCGGCGGGCTAGCGCCCACACTCCCCGCACTCCCCGCACTCCCCGCACCCGCACTCACTCGAATTCTTCGGGCGAGGCGCACCTGTCGCGCCTGAAGGCTGCTTGAACTGCGGTTACATGCACTTATCCACACCCGCCTACGAGTGGCGAACACACATTTTCCGCCCCTCGTCGAATTTGGGCCTTGCACTCACGCGAGCGTTGGTCAAAGATGTCTGATCACATCGTTGTAACTACACCGGTGCCACCTGAGGCGAAGAAGGGGGGCGAACCCAAGTGCCAGTTGACATAGTCACCACGCTCTACGGTCGCCAAGAACGAAGCTGGCAGCTGCAGGCCAATTGCATGGGCGTCGACCCGGACCTGTTCTTCCCAGAGCGCGGGGCGTCCACCCGCGAGGCGAAGGAGGTCTGCCGTGGCTGCGTCGTGCGGGAGGACTGCCTCGAGTACGCCCTCGCCAACGGTGAGAAGTTCGGGATCTGGGGCGGCATGAGCGAGCGCGAGCGACGCCGCCTGCGCCGGGCCCGCGCCCTGGCCCGCCGCGAGATCGCCGCGTCCTAACTGCTCGCAGTCCTGCCCGCCTCGAGGCGCGCTTCGATCGTGACTGCCGGCCCCGAGAGGCCGAGTTCGGCCCGGCGCACCGGGGCGACGGTGGCGAGGACAACCTCGGGCACGAGGCCCACCAGCTCGGCGCCCTCGACGGCGCCACCGGCGTCCTCGGCCAAGGCGGCCACTTCGTCGTAGAGCTGGGCGGGCCCGACGCGGTCCGGGTCGACCAGGTTGCACGACACCTGGGCCCGAGACCCCACGGCCAAGCCGAGCGCCCGGACCTCGGGGCGGCGAAGCCGGGGCGCCACCTGCCTGGCGACGGCGACCGAGGAGACCCAGACGTTGTAGGCGACCAGGACCCGTCGGGCCCCCACCGCGGTCGCGCCGGTGCGGGGGTCGGCCTGGTCCGGGCCGTAGTCGGGAGGGTCGGCGGCGGCGAAGGCGTGACGGCGGATGTCGGGCAGGGTGCGGGCGCGCCCGCCGGGAAGAGGCCCGTAGCAAAAGGTCGGCACGCCCACCTCATCGCCCAACCAGTGGGCGAACTCGTCGCGCAAGACGACCGCCTCGCTCAGATCGGTGGGTGCGGCGCGTCCAGGGGCGTAGGGGACGAA
The DNA here is from genome assembly GCA_963725895.1 of uncultured Acidimicrobiaceae bacterium. Lineage (GTDB taxonomy): Bacteria > Actinomycetota > Acidimicrobiia > Acidimicrobiales > RAAP-2 > Bog-473. The sequence goes on from CAVSAJ010000003.1 coordinate 334,709, forward strand.
CGGCACCACGTCGAGCACGCCGAGGCGCGGGTGGACGCCGTCGTGGACACGGAGGTCGAGCCGCTCCACGGTGGCGACGGCCAGCGAGCGCGCGGCTGCGCTCACCTCGGCCGCCTCGCCGGCCAGTGTGAAGACCGCCCGATTGTGGTCGGGGTCGCGGTGCAGGTCGAGCAGGGCCGGCGCGGCGGCAGCGGCCAGCTCGCGGAGCGTCGCCTCGTTCCGGCCCTCGCTCACGTTGACCACGCACTCGAAGATCACGAATTCACCGGGTGGCGGGTGTGGAACCGGTTCGCAGCGGGGCGACCGCCCGAGCGGTGCGGCCCGAGCGGTGGGAAGGAAGGAGCGCTCGAGGCGCCCGTCGTCGTTACTTGGCGACGACGGCGTGGGAGAGGCGACGGCGGCGCAGGATGCGTCGGCGCTCACGCTCGGAGGCGCCACCCCAGACCCCATGGTCGATGTGGTTCTCGAGCGCGTACTCGAGGCAGGCCTCGGAGACGGGGCACTCGGCGCAGATGCGCTGGGCGACCAGCACGCCCATCCCGTCACTTGGAAAGAACACGTCGGGAGCAACTTCCTTGCACTTCCCCCGGGCCATCCAATCGGTATCCATTGTTGAGCTCCCTTTTCACGCATCATTCTACGGGAGGTGCCAGTCCGCTCCTAGGCTTTGCGAATAGGAAGTTCGTAAGAATCCAAAGCCCGATTCGCGCTCAGCCAGGGAGAATGTCGTTCCGTGCCCCAGGGCTACGCTGGCGCCGATCACCCGATCCGAGGAGATGCCATGGCCCCCGACGCCGAAGAAGACGTCGTCGAAGAGGGTGAGATCGTCGAGCCCATCGGCCACGTACGCGTCGTGTACCTCGGCCCGGTCGCGCCCCACTGGGAGGTGCAGTCGGACTACGGCCCCCAGGACGTGATCGAGCAGTTCCGGGAACGGGTGCTGGCTCGTCTGGTGCTGCTGCCTCCGCACGACCCCCAGTTCCGGCGCAACAGCGAGCGTGTGGTGCGCGACGCCGAGCGCGAGCAGCTGGCCCTCGAGTGGGTCCTCGACTACGGCGAGGAGCCCGAGGCCTGAGGCCGAGGTCCCTCAGGCACGAGCTGACCGGCGGACATGCGCCGCACCCGGATTGCACCTTTGAGGCCACTCGGCGGAGACCCTGGCAGTGGAAGCATGTCCGCCCGTTGAGCTGGTGAGGCCGGGCGGGGCCCGGCGAGGGGGGAGGCAGTCATGGGGGACACCTGCACGATGGACGACGCACCCGTCGTTCGCGCGGTCCGGACACTGATCGGTGAGCTGACCGAGGACGAGGGAGCGCTCGTGCGCATCCTGACCCCGGCGGAGATGGAGCGCGAGCGGCAAGGTCGAGCACCTCCTCGACTTGGTGGACCTGCTCGCGACGATCCGCAACGACGAAGCGGTGGCCGAGTACGTCTACGCCATCGCGCCGAGTTGGGACGGGACGATCGAGTCGCTGCTCCTGGCTGGGCGCGTCACCACCGCGTGCGCCGCGCCACGAGCTCGAGCGCCGCGCGCCCGCTCTCGTCGGCTGAGGGTCGCTCAGTCGAGCAGCCCGATGCGGGCGAGCCAGAGGCCCGGCGCGTCGACCTCGGCCGGCGTCGGCAGGTCGAGTTCGTCGCCCCAGAGGCGGGTCAGCGCGTCCTCGCCGGCTCGCTCGATGACGCCCGTCACGAACGCCCGGCCCCGGTCCACTTCGTCCTGTCCGACGTCGAGACCGAACAGGCCGGCGAAGGCCTGTTCGCCCTTGCCCTCCTCGATGCGGTAGCGGTACCACGCCTCACGCAGCGCGGCCGGTGACGAGGTCAGCGTCTGCGCGATCGACGCCGTGAAGTGGTCGACGGCCGCGCCGATCGCGGTCGTCTGGGCGGTCAGGGCGCTCGAGATGTTCCGCTGCTCAGGGCTGATGAGGTCGGACAGGAGCGCCTCGGGGTCACCGAGCGCGTCTTCGAGGGCCGCCGGGTCCCCGAGACCCTCGCCGAGCCGTTCCACGATGGACTTCTGTGCTGCGGCTGCGTGCGCCGACGCGTCGCCGAGCAGGGTCGTCAGCGACGAGCGGACGCCCCGGCGAGTGAGCACGGCGTGCATGGTGAGCTCGCGCAGGCACACCCAGAGCTGCACCTCTTGGAGCGGGAGGCTCCAGTCCTCGGCGAAGCGCGCCACGTTGCCCGGCACCAGGAGCAGCGTCGAGGACTCGGGCCAGGGCAGCGGGAGCGCGTACTGCCCGAAGGCGCGCCGTGCGAGGTGGCCCGCGGCGGAGCCGAACTGCATGCCCAAGAAGACCGGTCCGAGCGTCAACGCGAACTGTCCGAGCAAGCCGCCGAGCCCGGCGGTGCCCTCCGGGTCGAGCTCGCTCAGGTCCATGGAGCTCGGCACCGCCGCGGCGCCTTGCTGTTGCGCCTCCACCATCGCCTTGAGCACCGGCCGGTAGGCCTCGAGCACCCGGAAGCTCCACTGTCCCGGTCCCACCGCCTCGAAGGAGACGCCACCGGTGCTCGACGTGATCCCCGTGGCGTCGGCCACGTGGAGCTCGGCCACCCGGGCGAGCTCTTCGAAGGCGATGCGCACGAGCGGGTCGGGCGTCTCGTCCTGGCCGCCGTCGGTGGCGACACCGAACGCCAGGGTGCGGGCGGCCTCGAACCAACTCTCCGAGGAACCGGGCCCCGTGCCGATCACCTTGAGCAGGTCTCCGAGGAGGCCCCCCATCGGATTGTCGGGGTCGCTCGAACCGAAGATGCTCACCCTCGCATGCTATGGGGAGGCGCTGAGGGTGACGTCCACGGTGGTGGCGCCGGAGGAACGCTGCACCGAGAGGGCAATGGGCGAACCCGGCGGGAGCACATAGAGGCGGGCCCGCAGCTCGGCCATGGTGCGCACCGGCATGGCGTTCAGCGCGACGATGACGTCGCCCGGCGCCAGCCGATTGGCCGAGGGGCCGTGGGCGTCCACGGACTCGACCTTGGCTCCACTGCCGTTGGGCGCGTCGGCGCCGTCGACCCCGAGCCACCCGTGCACCACGCGGTCGCCGGAGCGCAGGTCGTCGGCCACGCCGACGACGAGGTCGCTCGGGAGGAAGGTCACGGCGGAGCCGGTGCCGGGGTCGGGGTCATAGAGGATGCCCACCACGTCGCCGGAGGCGCTGAGGAGCGGCTGGCCGCGCACTCACCGTCGGCGCCGGCGCCGAGGAGGTGATGGAGGGCATGCCCCCGGCCGGACCCGCGGCGATCGGCGCCCCGACCGCGGTGACCGAGCCGGGAGTGCAGTGCAGCGCGATCGCGTTGCCACCGGCGGGCACGTAGCTGAGCGTGAGGACGGGCGACCCGTCGTCGAGCCCGCTGTCGTCCGCGAACGGGGCGACCGGGAGGTCCTCGGGTACGTTCACCAGCGCGATGTCCGACGACGTGTCGGTCGCCACCACCGAGGCCGGCTCCGGCTTGCCGCCGGCTCCGATCATCACCACGCGCTGCACACCGCGCAGCACATCGGCCGTGGTGGCGACGACACCTCCCTCGGCGACGGCCACACCGACCAGCGTGACCGTGCCGTGCGAGGTCGTCGCTTGCAGCTCCACCATGGAGTGGCCCGCTGCCTCGGCGGCCGCCGGCACCGCGTTCTGCGTGCCGGCGAGGGTCGAGACCGACCCGTTGGCCACGGTGTCGTCGGTGCACGCGGCCCTTGAGCGGATGCTGCGACGAGGGGGAGAGGAGCACGATGATCCAGGCGACGACGGCCATGACCGCGAGCACGCCGACCAGCACCATGACCGCACCTGCGATACGTTGGTCGGGGCGGCACGTTGAGCAGGAGCGGGGCCGGCGTCGGTGGTCCGCCCACCTCGCTCGGGTGGCGCCAGAGCCGATCATCGGGGTCGATCCAGCCGCGTTGGGCTGATCCGGGTCCTTCCGAGCCGGTTTTCCCACCCTCGTCCGGGCCCGGTTCGGCCGTCTTCGGGCTCCTCGGGCGTGTCGCTCACCGGGGCGACGATACCGACATCGGCCCAGGAAATGCCGTCGCGGCGAGGGACCGGCCGTACCATGAGGCCCCATGTCACGCGACTTGGCCATCGATCTCGGCACGGCCAACACACTCGTCTACGCGAAGGGCAAGGGCGTCGTGCTGAACGAGCCGACGGTGGTCGCGCTGGACTCGCGCAGCCGTGAGGTCCTCGCCATCGGGACGGACGCCTGGCAGATGATCGGCCGTACGCCCGGCTACATCGTGGCCGAGCGACCCCTGCGCGGCGGCGCGATCACCGACTTCGAGGTCACCGAACGCATGCTGAGCGTGCTGTTGCGACGGGTCGGGGTGAGCCGCCTGAACCGGCCCAAAGTGCTCATCTGCGTGCCCTCCGCCATCACGGCGGTGGAGCGCCGGGCGGTCAAGGAGGCGGCGCGCCGGGCGGGGGCGTCGTCGAGCTTTCTGATCGAGCAACCGATGGCGGCCGCCATCGGCGCGGGGCTGGCGATCCACGAGCCCGTCGGCAACATGGTGGTCGACGTCGGCGGCGGCACGTCAGAGATGGCGGTGATCTCGCTCGGGGGCGTCGTGGCGGTCGAGGCGTTGCGCTGCGGTGGCTTCGACTTCGACGCATCCATCCAGACCTACGTCCGCCACCGCTACGGCGTGGCGGTCGGCGAGCGCACCGCGGAGGCGGTGAAGCTCGCCATCGGGTCGGCCTTCCACTACGAAGGCGAACAGCAGGCCGAGATCCGCGGTCGCGAGGTGGCGACGGGCCTGCCGAGGACGGTCGTCCTCTCGCCGCTCGAAGTGCGCAACGCTGTCGAGGACAACGTGGCCGCCGTCGTCGCGTCGGCCGCCGAACTGCCTCAGCGAGGCACCGCCCGAGCTGGCCCAGGACATCATGTTCGAAGGCGTCCACCTCACCGGTGGAGGGGCGCTGTTGCGGGGCATGACCCAGCGGCTGGCCGACGCCACGGCCGTGCCGGTCCACCTCGTCGACACCCCGCTCGAGTGCGTCGTCCAGGGTGCCGGCATCTGCCTGGAGTCCTTCGACCGGCTCAAGAGGTTGTTCACCGAGGACGACTAGAGGGGGCTTCGTCGAGCAGCTCCTCGGCCGCCTGGCGTACCTGCCAATCGCGGTCCTCGCTGGCGGCGCGCAGCGCCGGTTCGACGCGAGGGTCGTCGAAACCCGCCAGCGCGACCGCGGCACGGCGCCGGACGGTCGGCTTGTCCGAGAGCGCGGCGAGCACGGCCGGCAGCCCCGCGGGGTCGCCGATGGCGCCGAGCGCGGCGACCGCCGCCTCCCGGCAGCGTGCGTCGTCGTGCGCCGAGGCCAGGCGCGCCAACGCCGGCACCGCCGGGCGATACCGGCGCTCGGCGAGGAACCAGGCGGCCCCGACTGCGACGAGGGCGTCGGGGTCACCGAGCGCGCCGTGCCATCGCGGACGGGGAGCGCCGAGCGCGAACCCCGGCCGCGCACGGCCGTCGCGGCCTCGACGGCGCGGCGCCGCAGCACGACCGATCCGTTCGCCGAAGGCGGCGAGCGACGTCGGCCGTGCTCAGCTCGCCGAGGCGGGCCAGCGCGCCGAGCGCGGCCGACCTGGACCCCCGGATCGGGATCGGCGAGGCTGCGCCGGGCCAGTGAGACGTCCCCGCGGTGGCCGCCGACCACGACCCGGCGACGCCGAAGCTCGGCGCGGCGGTTTCGGGCCGCATCCGTGGCAACATCGTCGCTCACCGTTCTCGAGTATGTCCGACCCTGACGCGCCTGCCGACGGGGTCGCCGCGGCGACCCCCACCCCCCCAGCCGACGGGGCGGTCGCGGCCGACGGCTGGCTGCCGCCGGCGATCCACAGGCGGCACGCGGGGCCGCATCTGGCCCTGGTTCGTCTTGGGGGCGGTCGTGCTCGTCGTCGTGGCCGGCTGGATCGCGTCGCACGTCTCGGTCAACTACTACGTCATCACGCCCGGCGACGCGTACGCCGGTCTCGCAGTACATCGAGGTACCCGCAGCGGACAACCACCGACTCGCCGGCCAGATCCTGCTGACCGACGTGTTCGTCACCCAGCTCAACGCGCTCAGCTACCTGCAGTACCGCTACTTCGACTCCGACAGCGAGGTGATCTCGGGGCCCGACCTGCTCGGACCGACACCGAGCGAGGGCCAGTACCTCGCACAGGGCTACCTCCAGATGACCCAGGCTCAGTCGTATCGCCACCGCGGCGGCGCTGAGCCATCTGGGCTACACCGTCACCGCCACCAACGCCGGCACGTTGGTCTACGGCGATCGAACCCGATTCGCCGGCCGCCAAGGTGCTGCACGTGGCGCAGGTGATCACCGCCGTCAACGCCACACAGACGCCGACAGAGTGCGACTTCGTGCACGCGTTGCACGGCCTGACCCCGGGAACGACCGTCTCGTTGAGCGTCGAGGAGTCCAGCATCAACGACGTCGGCGACTTCGTCGCCGGTCCGGTCGTGCAGAAGTCGGTCACGCTGGGCACGCCGCCGAAGGGACTGGTGGAGACCGGTTGCGGTGCGCCTTTCCGGGCGACGGCCTACCTGGGCATCGACCCCCAGCCCCAGCAGGACTGGCACTTCCCGGTCAAGGTGACCGTGCACACCCAAGACATCGGGGGCCCCTCCGCCGGCCTCGCCATGACGCTGGGCATCATCGACAAGCTCAGCAGCGGCCGGCTCACGGGCAACCGGATCGTCGCCGCCACAGGCACCATCGACCAATACGGCAACGTCGGTGACGTCGGCGGCGTCGCCGAGAAGACCATCGCCGTCGAGAACGCGGGGGCGACCGTCTTCTTCGTCCCTTCGGTCGAGCTCAAGGCGGCGGAGTCGAAGGCGTCGCCGCAGCTGCACGTCTACGCGGTCAGCAACCTCGACCAGGTGCTCCGCATCCTCAAGCGCCTCGGGGGCACGGTGCCGAGCACGGTGTCGGGCTCGGCGGCGACCAATCTCGTCCCCGTCCAGGCGGCGCCGTAGGCTCTCGCCATGGCAGACGGCCGCCCCATCTCCTCGTCCCGGATCGCCACCGGTGACATCGCCCGCCACTCCTTCGCCGTGGTCCGACGGGGGTTCGACACCGACGAGGTCCGGGCCTATCTCCAGTCGGTGGCCCGCAGCCTCGAGGCGCTCGAGGAGAACGAGCAGGAGCTGCGGAGCGCCTTGGCCGAGGCCGAGGAGCGGGCGGCGCACCCCGTGGTGGACGAGGCGACCCTCACCGCGTCGCTCGGGCAGCACAGCGCGCAGATCCTGCGACACGCCCATGAGGAGGCGGCGCGCATCGTGGCGCAGGCCCAGGACGGGGCGGCCACCTTGTTGCGCGAGACGCAGAGTCAAGTGGACGAGCTCCAGGCGCGCTCGGAGGCGGCGGCGGCCGAGCGCGTCGTGGAGGTCGAGCTCCTCGCGACCAACGCCCAGCACGAAGCGCGTGTCGAGGGCGAGCGGATCGTGGCCGATGCAGTCAGCGAGAGCGAGGCGATCATCGCTCGCGCCAAGGACGAGGGACGGGTCCTCCTCGAGCAGGTCCAAGAGGCCCGCCGGCGCGTGCTGGCCGACCTGGCGGGCCGACGGCGCACGCTCGGGATGCACATTGAGGCATTGCGAGCAGCGCGCGACGAGATGGCCGCGTCGGTGCACGGGGTGCGCGACAGGATGGACGGGATCCTGGCCCAACTCGACCAGACGGACGAGGCGGCCCGCACCGCGGCCATGGCGGTGAGCGACCAATTCCGTCTGCACCCGCAGGTTGAGGGCACCGAGGACGAGGAGGCGCTCGGCGACGTCGTCGGTGAGGCGATGCACGACGTCACGGCAGACGACTCCGCAGGGGGTTCGACCTCGGCGACCGGCTCGGTCGACGAGTTGTTCGCGCGCATCCGAGCCGGGAGCGGAGAGACCCAGCCCGGCGAGCCGCCTCCGCCCGCGCCCCCAGCGTCGGACGCGACGGCGACCGAGAGCGCAGCTTCTCGCAAGGCGAAGCCCGAAAGCGGCGAGGTAGGCGGGACAGGGGCGGGGAGCGCCACAGCAGAGAGTCCGGCACCCGGCGCCACCGCGGAGGACGAGACGGTCCCCGGCCCCGACGACGGCATCATCGCCACGCGCGACGAGCTGCTCGGCCCGATCACCTCGCGCCTCAGCCGCACGCTCAAGCGCGCCCTCGGCGACGACCAGAACCGCCTGCTCGACAAGCTGCGCAGCCAGCCGTCGCTCTCGGCCGACGAGCTCCTCGGCGACGAGAGCGACCATGTCGTGACCTTCGCGAGCGCGTCACGAAACGACTTGAGCAACGCGTTTGCCGCCGGGACGAAGTTCGGTGGAGCCCGGGCGGCGTTGCCCGAAGGCGACGCGGTGGACCAGGCGGCCAGCGAACTCGCTCAGCTGGTCGTCACCAGATTGCGGCGGCAGATCGCTGCAGGGGGTGGTGAGCCAGGCGACCGGGTCGGCGCGTCGTTCCGGGAATGGCGCGGCGAACGCGTCGAGCGCCTCGTCGGCGACTTCGCGACGCAAGCCTTCTCGGCCGGGGTCGTGGTGGCCGGCAAGGATGGCAAGGTGCGCTGGGTCGTCACGAACTCGAGCGGCTGCTCCGACTGCGAAGACAACTCGTTGGCGGGTGCAGTGAGCGTGCACGAGACGTTCCCGACTGGCCACGCCCATCCGCCCGCGCATTCGGGCTGCCGTTGTCTGATCGCGCCGACGGACGCCTGACCTGGGCATCTGAGCACTCTGAACTTCGGGACCTGTCAGTTGGCGCCGGGGTAGTGGACGTTAGGCTCCCCTCGTGCGTATCCCCAGCGACCTGACCGCTGACCGTTCGCCGCGCCGCCGCCACCGTGCCCGGTGGTGGGTGATCGGGTTCATCATCGTCATCGTCATCTTGCTGGTGTCGCTGCGCTCGCTCGCCGGGCTCTACACCGACAGCCTCTGGTTCTCCTCAGTCGGGTACCACAACGTGTTCTCGACACTGGTGGTGGTCAAGCTCGGCCTCTTCGGGGTGTTCGGTGCCATCTTCTTCGCCATCCTCTGGATCAACCTGGTCGTCTGCGACCGCATCGCCGGCCACGACATCGTGCTGGCCCAAGAGGACGAGCTGGTGCGGCGCTATCAGCAGTTCGTGCGGCCGTACGCCGGCCGGATCTACGTCGCGCTCGCCTTCGTCCTTGCTCTGATCGGCGCGTCAGGCACCATCGGCCAGTGGAACAACTGGATCCTCTTCCGTCACGGGGGCAGCTTCGGGGTCAGCGACCCGCAGTTCCACAAGGACGTCGGCTTCTACGTCTTCAAGCTGCCCTTCCTCACCTTCATCGTGGACTGGACCCTGGCCATCCTCATCGTGACGCTTGCCGTCACGTTGGTGTTCCACTATTTCAACGGGGGGATCCAACCCCAGCGAGGTCTCCCACGCGTGCGACCTCCCGTGAAGGCTCACGTCTCCGTGCTGCTCGCACTGATCGCCCTGGACAAGGCGGCCGGCTACGTCCTGCAGCGCTGGTCCCTCGTGAACGCCCAGGACGGCTATGTCAACGGTGCGGGCTACACCGACGTCCACGCCCGCCTGCCCGCAGAGCTGTTGCTCGTCTACGTGTCGATCTTCGCGGCGGCCATCCTGCTGTTCAACATCCGGCGTCAGGGTTGGACCCTGCCGGTGCTGGCCGTGGGCATCTGGGCCTTCGTCGCTCTCGTCGTCGGCATCATCTATCCCGCCCTCCTTCAGGCGCTGAAGGTGACGCCCGCACAGAGCTCCCTCGAGGCGCCGTACATCCAGCGCAACATCACCGCCACCCGAGCGGCCTACAACCTGACGAACGTGCATGTACAGCAGTTCCCTGCCAGCACCAACATCAACGAGACCCAGACGGTCATGGCCGAGCGCGACGATCGGCAACATCAGGCAGTGGGACCCCGACCCCACCATCTCGCTGGAGACGTTCCAGCGCCTCCAGGGCATCAAGTCCTATTACCTGTTCCCCTCGCTCGGCGTGGACCGCTACAGCGTCGGCGGGAAGGTGACCCCGGTGCTCATCGGTGTGCGCCAGATCAGCTCGGCCAACCTGCTCTCGCCGTCGTGGGTGAACACGCACCTGCAGTACACGCACGGCAACGGCGTGGCCGTGTCCCTGGCGAACCAGACAAGCTCCAAGAACCCCGACTTCGCTGTGCAGCAGGTGCCTCCGAGCTCGTCGCAGGGCTTGCCCAAGATCACGCAGCCCAACATCTATTTCGGGCTGGGCGAAACCGGTTACGTCGTGGCCAACTCCAAGCAGGCCGAAGTCGACTACCAGCAAGCGGACGGCTCGACGGTTGAGAGCCACTACAAGGGCAACGGTGGCGTCCAACTCTCGTCCCTGTTCACTCGAGCGGCGTTCGCGTTGCGCCTGGGGGACCTCAACCTTCTCATCTCGAGCCAGATCACGGACCAGTCGCGCATCATGTTCGTGCGCGACCCCGTGGCGATGGCCCAGAAGGCGGCGCCGTTCCTCACCTTCGACCATGACCCCTACGCCGTCATCAACAGCACGCCGGGTAAGGACAACGGGCACATCGACTGGATCGTCGACGGCTACACCACGACGGCCAACTACCCCTACTCGCAGAACGCGAACACGCAGCAAGTGGCCATCGGCAGCAACCTGCCCGGGAGCTACAACTACGTGCGCAACTCGGTGAAGGTCGTCATCGACGCCTACACGGGTCAGATGACCTTCTACGACGTCGACCCCAAGGACCCGATCCTGCAGGCCTACTCGGCGGCGTTCCCGGGCATGTTCAAGCCCCTGTCGCAGATGAGCCCAGAGTTGCAGGCACACCTGCGCTATCCGCCGGACATCTTCTCCATTCAGTCAGCCGTCTATGGCCGCTACCACCTGACGAACCCCCAGCAGTTCTACTCAGCCAGCAACGCCTGGCAGCTTTCGCCGACCGCCGGCGCGGGTCCGCAATCACAGGCTCTGCTGGCCGAGAACACCTACAACAACCAGGGCCAGCTGGTCTCGACGACGCCGGCCCGCATGGCGCCCCAGTACCAGGTGTACGCGTTGCCCGGCACCAGCCAACAGACCTTCACCGTGTCGGACGGCTTCGTCCCCGCCTCGCAGTCGGCGGCTTCTGGTGGCAACCAGAACTTCAACCTCACCGCGTGGATGGTCGGCCTGTCCGATCCGTCGAACTACGGCCAGCTCAACCTCTACGAGGTCCCCCAGGGGACGCTGGGCCCTGCCAACACGGACGCCGAGATCTCGGCCAACCAGAAGGTGTCCGGGGAGATCACGCTGTTGAACCGGGAAGGGTCCCAGGTGCTCCTGGGCGAGACCCTCATGATCCCGGTCGCGAACTCCATGGTCTACGTGCGGCCGCTGTACACCGCGGCATCGACCAACCCGCAGCCGCAGCTGGCGTACGTGATCGCGGTGGACGGCAAGAACGTGGGCTTCGAGACCACGCTGTCCGCTGCGCTCTCCGACGTGCTGCAGACGACGGTGGCCGTGCCCACAGGAAACTCAGCATCGGGTGTGGTGCCGGCGGCCGTCGCGGGGATCTTGCAACAGGCGCAGGCCGACTACTCCAGTGCGCAGGCTGCTTTGACGGCAGGCGACCTGGCGACCTACCAATCCGACATCGCAGCGATGGAAACGGAGATCCAGCAGGCAGAGCAGCTCCTCGGGACGCCGCCCCCGGGCACGTCGACGGGCAGCACCACGACGACCACGGTGCCAAAGTCAAAGGTCAAGTCCAAGTCGAAATCGAGTGGCTCGGGCGGGTCGGACTCTGGTCTCAGCGGAGCTCCTACGTCCGGTGCGGGAACGACGTCGTCGACCGCCTCGACCTCTTCAACGAGCACCACCGCGCCGACCGGGGGAGGGAGCACCACGTCGAGCTCCGTGGTGGCGGCGGCGGCGCGGACCTGAGCGGCAGCACCCCGCAGCCCCGTCGATCGTCGTCCACGGAGGCTCCCTGCGGGCCAACGCGGTTGCAGCGGAGGAGCCGTGGTCCCATGATGGGAGTCCGCGAGGGTGAGAGAGCGGAAAGGACGACTCCGATGGGACTGCTCGACAAGGTCAAGGCCACAGCGGCGACGGCGACCGAGGCGGCCAAGGACGCGGCCGCCAAGGGGCAGGCGAAGCTCGACGAGGCGCAGGGGAAGAAGGCGGCCGACGGGATGCTCCGCGACCTCGGTGCTGCGTTCTACGCGACCAAGACAGGCCGCTCCACGCCGGCCACCGACTCGGAGATCGAGCGCCTGGTGGCTGCCCTCCAACAGCACGAGTCAGAGCACGGGCAGATCACCTTGGCACCCGAGTCGGCGGCGGCCGCGCCGACGGCGACCGCTACAGGAGACGGAGCGCCGGCTTCGGCACCCTCGCCGCCCCCGCAGGCAGCCGACCCTGCGTCCCCACCGCCACCGCCACCGCCACCTCCGCCGACGGCCCAGACGCTGTAAGGGTCAGACCCGACCGTATAAGATGACTCCTTCGCCGCGGGGTGGAGCAGTCTGGTAGCTCGTCGGGCTCATAACCCGAAGGTCGGAGGTTCAAATCCTCCCCCCGCCACCAAAGAATCACGCTCATCGGAACTTGGCGGGGTCGCGCCCTCATCATCGGACGACGATTGAGCGCAAGACACGCCATTTGGGTCTGCCTGCGCAGATCGGGATACGGATCCGGCAGCTCTCGACGTTGCGGAAGCCGAAGCCGAAGCCGATCCGCTCGTCCCTCGGCTCGAGCTCAGATGATGCTGCGCAGACGCTGTGCGCTGATGTTTAGGTGAGGGTGTAGGTCGAGGTCGCGAGCACGACTTTCGTGTGCGTGTACTTGACGGAGATCGTGTGGGCTCCCTTCGCCCCCGCAAGCGCTCCGCTCGGTATCCGCACATTGTGGGAGAAGGTCCCGTTCGTCGATACGGTGATCTTGCGAAGGGACACCTTCGGACTACTGGCGATGCCCGTCTCGTATGCGATTTTGACGACCGAGCCAGGCATGAAGCCTTGGCCAGCGACCCTGACACGAGATCCCATGGTCCCGCTCGAGGGGGTGATCGTGATGCCCGGACCCGTGACCGTGACAGAGGTGGAAGCTGGGCCGTCGAGCGAAGCCGAGGTGGCGTTGATCGTCGTCTGACCTGTGGCGACGCCAGTCAGGATCCCCGTAGACGAGACGGTCGCGATGGATGTGTCTGCGGAACTCCACGACATCTGCCCGGTCACGTCCCTCGTGGACCCGTCGGAGTAGTGCCCAGTCGCAGTGAGCTGCACGCTGTCGTTCACCGGTACGGCAGTCGGTGACGGCGTGACCGTGACCTGGAGGAGCACAGCCGGCAGGACGGTGACCGACGTGCTGCCGGAGATGACCGTCAGGGGGTCGGTGGCCGTGATGGTGGCGACGCCGGCGCTGACGGCGGCCACGATTCCCGACGACGAGACCGTGGCAAGCGAGGAGCTCGATGTCGCCCAGTTCACCAAGCCGGTGAGGTCAGAGGTGGTCCCGTCGGAGAAAACGCCAATGGCGGTGAGCTGCTGGGTCTCTCCCGCCGGCAAACTGATCGGCGACGACACATCGAGCGCTTCGAGGACCGCGGGGAGGACCGTGACGGCGGTCGATCCCGAGATCTGCGAGAGCGGAACGGCCGCGGTGATCGTGGACGTGCCCGTGGTCAGTGCGCTGACGAGACCAGTGGGCGACACGGAGGCGACCGAGGAGTCCGAGCTGACCCAGTTGACCGCACCGGTCAGGTCAGCGATCGAGCCATCAGAAAACAGGCCGGTCGCAATCAGCTGCTGCGTCTCGCCTTTCGGCAAACTGATGGTCGATGTCGACAGGCTCAGCGACTGCAGGACGACGGGACCTACGGTCACGACCGCCGCACCGGAGATCAGCGACAGCGGGTCGGTCGCGGTGATCGTGGCGACACCCGTGCCTACGGCCTGAACGAGGCCCGACGACGAAACCGACGCGATCCCACCGTTCGAGCTCGCCCACGACACCGCGTGCGTGAGGTCCTTGGTGGTGCCGTCGGAGAACAGCCCGGTCGCGGTGAGCTGCTGTGTCTCGCCTTCGGGGAGATTGATCGTTGACGTCGACAGGCTCAGCGACTGCAAGACCGAAGGAACGACGCTAAGCGAGCCGGTGCCGGATATAAGCGAGGTCGGATCGGTGGCCGTGATCGACGTCACCCCGGTCGTCAGCGCTGTGACGATCCCAGAGGAGCTCACCGACGCCACCCCACCGCTTGAGGTCGCCCAGTTCACCGCGTTGGTCAGATCCTCGGTCGTACCGTCGGAGAGCACACCCGTGGCCGCCAATTGTTCCGTCTCGCCCTTCGGAAGGCTCGCGTTCGGCACGCTCAGAATCAGTGATTGCAGTACTGCCGAGACGACGTTGAACGAGGTGGTGCTCGAGATCAGTGAGGTCGGGTCAGTGGCGGTGATCGTCGCGATACCGGTCCCAACGGCAGTCGCCAGTCCCGAGGGCGACACCGACACCATCGACGGAGTGGACGTCGACCAGGTGACGGCCCCGGTCAGATCCCCTGTCGAGCCGTCGGAGAACGAACCCGTGGCCGTCAGCTGCTGTGACTCGCCCTTGGGCAGGCTCGAGTTCGGTGTCGAGAGGCTCAGTGACTGGAGAACCGCCGGGATCACGTCCAGAGACTCCGTGTTCGAGATCAGGGACAGGTATGTGGCCGTGACAGCCGTGACCCCTGGTGTCAGAGCCGTCACGAGCCCCGAAGAGGACACGGACGCCACGTCGCCGCTCGAGCTCGCCCACGACGCCGCGTCGGTCAGGTTCTCGGTCGTACCGTCAGAAAGCACACCCGTGGCCCTCAACTGCTCCGTCTCGCCCTTGGGCAGGCTCGAGCTGGGGAGGGTCAGTTTCAATGCCTGCAAGACGGAAGGCAGCACCGTCACCGCTGCGGTGCCGGACAGGAGAGCCCCGGTGGCGGTCGCAGTTATAGTCGCCGCCCCTGTCCCGTTGCCCGCCACCAAGCCCTGCGAGTCCGCAGCGTTCGACACCGTCGCGACCCCAGCGTCCGAACTGGACCACGTGACCGAGGCAGTGATGTTCGCCGTGGTCAGGTTGGAGTAATGGCCGATTGCGGTGAGCTG
Organism: uncultured Acidimicrobiaceae bacterium; assembly: GCA_963725895.1. Taxonomy (GTDB): domain Bacteria; phylum Actinomycetota; class Acidimicrobiia; order Acidimicrobiales; family RAAP-2; genus Bog-473. The sequence goes on from CAVSAJ010000003.1 coordinate 349,799, forward strand.
TGTGGTGTCGCCCTTTGGCACGTTTGTCGCGGTGGGAGCGACGGTCACCGCTACTAACAGGGGAGCGGCGGACGCGTTCGCCAAGTCCGTCAGCTGCACGCCCGCACTCATCGCGACGCACAAAAGCAAGGCGCCGACCGCCCGCACGACGCGTGTGTGCCGTAGGCCCCCTCGAACCTCAGCGAAGTTCGTGGTCATTGTTCCCCCGGGTCTCGATCATCGGCGAATGCCCTAACCGAGACTCGCCGGGAGTTTGATTACCCGAGGGCAAGCGATCCGAAACCCCCGCTGCCGCTCAGCAAGCAGATGGCGGCGGCGCTGTTTCACGTACGGCCCTCGAGTCGGCTCCTGCAGGCGCGATGACTTCATGGTTCTCGGGCCGACGCTGCGCCGACGCGACTGTGTCGACCCGGGGCCGCCCCCGTGCGCTCGGGCATCTGGAGGCGCCAAGGGAGGGCTTCACGCGTCGTTGGAACTGGACCCGGATGAAGTTCCGACCGACCTCGAAGGTGTGCCTCGTCTCTTCGAACAAGACGAGGATTCGGACGAACCGCCCCGGGGTCTGTACTCCGCCTGCGTCTTCCTGCTCGCGGCTTGCATGACTGAACCCACGGGCGGGGCAGGAAGGATTAGACCAACTCCTGAAGGGACAAGGCGTCCAAGTACGTCGGTTCAAGGCGACGCGCGCAAGGTGGTCTTGTCGGGCTGTCCTTTGGTTCGCCAGGCCCTCTTTTGGTTCCCTGTATGGGCGGCTTGAACGCTGAATCGATCCCACGAAAATCCCACGGATTCGGATTTGATGTCACAGGACCCTTCTCCTAGTCGGAATGGGTGGCGCTCAATAGTCCCAGGTGGAGGCACTAATGGGACGAATCTGAAAAGTCCGTCCTATCCGCGGATGAGTCCACCAGTCTGTGAGATGAGGGCGCCGCTGGCGAGCGGTTGGGAGTGGTGATCTGTCACGGCTCAGGATCAGGGCCGTGACGAACGTCTTCGCATGTCGCCTATGTCAACAACGCTGCAGGGAGTCAGGATCTTGGACGGCCGTTGGCACCGATAAAAGTGTCGGACTAGCGCCGTGGTGACAACCGTGAGATCGACTAGGCCGCAACCACGCACCAAGCACTTCCGCTGCCGCGACTTTTGTCGGATCTCACTCAATCGCAGCTCTACTGTGCTGCCATCAGGCGCCGTGCGTGATCCCAGGAAACAAGGATGTCTCTGAGTTTCGAGGCAAAAGTCATCGGAATGGTTTCGAGTGATTCACGAGCTGGGAATCGTAGAAGTGACAGTTTGCCGCCAGCTGAGTGCCAGCCAACGTTCTGCGGCATCACGATACGGTGTAACCCGATGTCGGTTTCAAACAACACACACGTCGAAGGTCTTTGTGCGTCCTCGACTCTGCATCGAGGACCTACCAGACTGACGGGATCAAACGGCATCGAGTGGCCCTCACATAGGTTCGGTAGGTCGGCATCGTGCGCATGAGCAACCTTTCCTCCGCGGAGATGCGTACGACTTGGAGCACGATGACCACACATACGCCGATCACCACAGTGAGATGCATGGCTACCATCACGATTCCCGCCGACATGAGCAATTCAGCCAGATACATCGGATGACGGACCAATTGATATGGTCCATTCACTACCAGTCGACGACTCTGAGGACCGAATGAAAAGTTCGTTCCGAGTTCGAATGCGGCCGCCAGGGCGAGAAGCACCCCTCCGAGGGTTACCACTGCAGCAGCCCCGGCAATCAGCGCCGGCACCCGCAGGAGCAGAGGCCCAGCGGGAGCCAGTTGCACCGAGTATGACCAGGAGGAACGATGCCGTCACCGCCGTTCCTCGAATGAGCAAGCGCCCATCGCGATCGAATGGCTGCTCGCGGAGGAGAACCGCGACGACGAGAATCGACAGGAACGCGGCGTAGAGAATCGCCCTCGCGAATCCGGCGATAACCAACCAGCTGGGATGTGCAAGGGCAGTTCTCCCGTCGGCCAAGAGCGCAGTGAGCTGCCACACCATGAGACATAATCAGGGAGGCCGCCGGGAAAAGTCGAGCAGGAACCCAGCGCCAGGTCGCTCCCGGCCGCTGTCTCCTGAATGCGCCCCCGTCACCTTGGCGCCTCTGCGTTGAACGTGAGCTCGGGCTGCGAGCAACCGTGTTCCGAGCATCGGTGCCCGACCCGGCCGTTGTCGCCACCCGTGCGTGATCGACTGTGCTCGCCGACGTGGACGTCACCGCGGTCAGCGACTCCCAGCTGTGCGTACTCGCAGCAACGTCATCCGCCGGTGGATCCACCCGGAGCGCCAGCGCCGAGAGTGCCCAGTCCTGCAGAAGCCTCCAGAGGACACGCCGGCCTGGGTCGCCGAGACGGACGACGCGTTGACGGTCCCGTTCTTGGATTTCGTGCCCTGCACGGTCACGCTGTCACCGGGCTGAAGGCTCGACAAGGAGGACTTGGCGTTTCGATTGACAGTCGTGTTCGATGTGACGGTGACCGCCACCAAATTGCCGCTGGAATCGGTCACGTAGAGCGTGTTCCCGACGATATCGGTGACCGTTCCCGAGGTGGCGTTCGACGGAAGCCCGGGAAACCCCCCGGACCCCCCGGAGCCCGAACTGCGCGCTCCGGGCAACCCTCCGGATCCAAAGGGTGACCCACTGCCAAAGGGTGATGTCGCAGACGCCGAGCTCGAGGAGTGGCGCTGGAGGTAGGCGCCGGCCCAGAGGCCGATCGACGCCACGAGCAGCACCAGCAGAACAGCCATGAGCCACGGGACCCGGAAGCCCTTGGCCGGTCCCCGGCTCGGCCACTCGCTCTCCTCGTCCTCGAAGAGAGCGTCGACGTCGCCGGCACCACCGTCGGACCCCTCTGTGACTGGGATCTGCGAGGTGGGGTCGATGTGAAGTTCTTGGGTGGGAGAGACCGGGTCGAGCTCCGTCTCGGTATCAGCCATGGCTATGTCTCCTTCATCTACTCGTGCCTGAGGGCATCGATGGGGCGCAAGGAGGCCGCTCGGAACGCGGGGTACAGGCCGGCGAAGATGCCCACCAAGAGCGCGACGCCAAAGGCCAGGGGGATCGAGTACGTCGCCAACACCGGTTGCACGCCGTCGATCCGGAATCGGACGACGAAGAGTCCTGCGAGCACCCCCAAGACGCCACCGAGCAATGAGATGACGACGGCCTCGATCAAGAACTGGCCGAGCACCACCGACTTCGGGGCGCCGATCGCCTTGCGAATGCCGATCTCACGCGTGCGCTCGGTGACGGTGACCAACATGATGTTCATCACGCCGATCGCTCCGACCAACAAGGACACGGCGGCGACCCACCCGAGCAGCGCCGTGAAGGTCTTCGAGCTCGACGTTGCCGTCGAGAGCAGGCTGGCCTGGTTCAACACGGTGAAGGGGAGGTTGGAAACCGTGGTGTCGTTCTGGGCGGCCAGGATGCTCTCGACCTCGCTTTGGGCCAGGCTGAGCGTCGCCGAGGACTTCCCTTGGACCAAGAGCTCCGAGAACGATTGCGATTCGCCGGTCAACTGATCCTGAACGGCCGTGTAGGGCGCGATGGCGACCGCATCCCCATTGCTCAGCCCGCTGCTGCCCTTCGAGGCCAACAAGCCGATGACCGTGAACTCCGACGATCCGAGCTGGACCTGCTTGCCCAGCGGGTTCGAGCCGGTGGCGAACAGGCTGCTGGCGGTCGACGAGCCCAGGTCAACGACCAAGGCATGCGCCTTCACGTCAGCGCTCGAAATGGACCGACCCGATTGAACGGTGTAGTTCGATGCCGGAAGATACGACGGCGTCGAACCGATCACCGACGTCGTCGCACTCGCCCCTTGATAGGTGGCGGTCTCGCTGGTGGTGATGACGGGCGAAACAGACTGCACGTCGGGCGCGTTGTTCGGATCGGAGATCAGTTTGACGTCGGTCTGCGTCAAAACGGCGTTGCGCGTCTGGGTTCCCGTCTGCGAGGTGCCGCCGCCGAATCGTCCGCCGCTGAAGACGGTCAACGTATTGGTGCCCAATCGGTTGATCGAGTTGGCGACCGCTTGGGACGAACCGGTCCCCACCGCCAACAACACGATCACCGCGGCCACCCCGATGAGCACCCCGAGCATCGTCAGCAAGGATCGCAACTTGTTCGAGTTGATGCCACGCAATGCCATGAGGGCATTGGCCAAGATGCTCACGGCCGACCCGCCAGTGCGCTCGTGCCCTCGGCCTGGCGGGCGTGAGCCAGGTGGGACTCGTGAGGGTGTGCCGGCGTCTGGTGGTAGTCCTGTGTGATGACACCGTCGCGCAGTCGGACGACCCGAGTGGCATAGGCCGCAATGTCCTCTTCGTGGGTGATCATCACCACGGTCCGGCCTTGGGCATGCAAACTGGCAAACGCCGACATCACGTCCACGCTCGATGTGGAGTCGAGGTTTCCGGTCGGCTCGTCAGCGAGGATCAGGGACGGATCGGTGACGATGGCGCGGGCAACGGCGACTCGCTGCTGTTGGCCACCGGACATCTCGTTGGGAAAGTGGCCCATCCGATCGGCAAGCCCGACCGATTCGAGCGCGCCTTCGGCTCGATGGCGCCGTTCCTTGGCCGGCACACCCGCATAGGCCATCGGGAGCTCCACATTGGCGATGGCCGACATGGTGGGGAGAAGGTTGAATCCCTGGAAGACGAAACCGATCTTGCGATTGCGGATCCGGGACAGCTCGCGGTCGTCGAGGTCGCGGATGTTCACGCCATCGAGGCGGTAGTGCCCGCTGGTCGGCACGTCGAGGCACCCGATGATGTTCATGAGCGTCGACTTTCCAGAGCCCGACGCCCCCATGATGGCGACGAACTCTCCGCGTGAGACACGCAGCGAAACGCCTCGCGTCGCGTACACGTCGTTGCCGCCCATGACATAGCGCTTGACGATGTTGGACAGCGCGATGACCGGCCACCTCTTTGGCGACCCATCCGGACCCATGCCAGTGTCTCTCGCCACTACGGGGCCCCTCCACCGAAGCCGCCGCCGGGGAACCCGCCGCCTCCGCCGCCCGTCAAGCTCGACCCGCTCGAGCTTGCACTCACGCTCGCCGTTGGCTCGACCACCGTCTGACCTTCGTGCAAGCCGCTCGTGATCTCGGTGTAGCTGCTGCCCACGAGCCCGAGGGTGACACGGGTGACCGTCTGGACGCCCTTGGAGAGGACCTTGACCGTCGAGATGCTGCCCGTCGTGGTGATGGCGGCGCTCGGCAGCTGGAGGACGTTGTTGGCGGTCTGGACGATGACGGCGACCTGGGCGGTCATGCCCTCTTTGACCGTCGAGGGGGGGTTGGTGAGCGCCACGGTGACCGGATAGGTGACCACGTTGCTCACGACCGACGACGTCGGTGACACGGCGGTGACGACCCCACTGACCTCGGTGCTCGAGAGGGCCGACAGCGTGATCGTCGCCGGCTGGCCCACCGCGATCTTCGTGGCGTCGGCCTCGGCGAAGTTGGCCACCACTTCGAGGCTGCCCAGGCTCTCGATCGTGATGAAGGTCGACGACGAGCCCGAGCTGGTGGACGAACCGGTTCCAGAACTCGCAGACGATCCCGTGCTACCCGCCGAACCCGAACCGGTGCTGGCCGACGATCCGGTCGAACCCGAACCGGTGCTGGCCGACGATCCGGTCGAACCCGAACCGGTGCTGGCCGACGATCCGGTGCCGTCGAACCCGAGCCGGTGCTCGATGAGCCCGTCGAACCCGAGCTAGCGGTCGACCCCGAGGTTGTCGACCCCGATCCTCCGACCGTCTCGCCGACCGAACCGTTCACCGCGGTCACGGTTCCAGTGATCGAGGCCCGCAGAGTGGTATTGGCCAGCGCCTTGGTGTCCGCGGTGACCGTCACCTGGTCCTGAGCGACCGTGGCCTCGTCCTGTGAGATCGTGGCCGACGTGACCACCATGTTCGCCTGGTTCGACTGGACCGTGAGTTGTTGGGCCGCAATGGTCGACTGGTCCTTGGCCACGGCCTGTTGGTAGGTGGTGATGTTGGCCTGGTCGGTCACGCAGGAGCTCTGGGCGGTGCTGAAGGCAACGCTGACGCCCGTGGTGGTCCCGGCCGAGTTGGTTGCGACGAGCTCGAAGAGGTAGGTCGTGTTGGGGCTGAGCCCCGTCACCACCGCCGACACGTTCGTCGGGCTCGTTCCAGAGCCAGCGCTCGTCGAGGAGGTCGACGAGCCGAACGAGGTCGATGTGCCATAGGAGAAGGAGTAGGTGGTCGAGCCGCCGTTGGGCGTCACGGTGCCGCTGAGCGTCGCCGTCGTCGTGCCGATCGCGCTGGCCGATCCGGTGCTCACCGATGGGGCCGAGACCGAGGAGTCTGCGGGGATGGCCGCAGCGTTCGTGGTCGACGTGGTGCCCCCACCTCCGGTCCCCCCGCCCGTAGTCCCCGTCCCAGTAGTTCCCGTCGCAGCTGACGAGGTACTCGAGGCAGGACATCCCAGGGCCTGGTCAGAGCTGAGGGCGGACTGTGCGGTCGCCAAGCTCGTCTGGTCGGCGGTCAATTGGTTTTGATCGTTGGTCAATTGTTGCTGCGAGGACACCAACGTGGCCTGGTTCTGAGCTTGCTGCGCCGGTGTGCCTCCGGCCTGATCATGAGCCAGCGTGGTCTGCGCAGTGGCCAAGGAGGCCTGAGCAGACTTGAGATTGGCCTGGGCCTGAGCCGGATCGATGGTTGCCAGTACCTCACCCGCGGTCACCTGGTCCCCGACATTGACGTTGAGTGACGTGAGGGTCCCGCTGGAGTCGAAGTTGTCGCTCGCCGACGTGACCGCCGACGTATTGCCCGACGCGGACACGCTCTCTTGGACGGTGCCTCTCGTGACCGTGACTGTTCGCGCCACGCCCGGGGCCGCCGATGACGTGCCGTAGATCGAGTACAGCGCGATACTCGCCACGACGGCTACCGCCAGGGCGAGCGCTGCATAGCCGATGATCGTGCGACGTGAGCGGGGGCCACGGTCGTCAGACATGGGTGTCCTTTCAATGAGTCAGAGAGTCGAGAGGGGGTTGGCCAGGCGTGAGCCCCTCAGCCCGAACCCCCCGACGTGGTGCCCGTTCCCGTCGGGAGCAAGGCCTTGCAGGCGGACTGGGCGGCCTGATAGGTGGGCGAGGAGGTGTCGACGGTGCTCGGGGTCGACGTGTTCGAACCCGGGGTGACCGATGGCACGGTGACACCATGGAGCTTCATGCAGTTGCGATAGGAGGCGAACGCCGTACTGGAGGATCCACCGGCTCCTCCCGGGAACCCTCCCTTTGGCTGCAGGCTGGCGCATTGCTTGAGCGCGGCTTGGGCTTTCGAATTGCCGCCGAAGCCGCCGGAGCCGCCAAAACTCGGCGGCGTGCCACCGGAGCCACCAGAACTCGGCGGCGTGCCACCGGAGAAGCCCGCCGGCGGACCGCCTCTCGATCCTCCCCGGGCGGGCAACTTCACCCCGTGCTTGGACAGGCACGCTTGGAAGGCCGAGAACGATTTTGCGCTCGATGGCTTGTGCTTAGCGCTCTGCTTGGCGGCCGTCCGCAGCGTTGCCGCACCGCTGGAGCCGCTGGTCGAGGCTGTGAGGGCGAGGGTGAAGACGAGGGAGAGGGCGCAGAGTCCCAAGAGCGCGCCTAGGCGCAGCCCTCGGGCTGGTGTGCCGCGAAGGGAGAGGCGAGTGGTGTTCATAGGGAGCGAGTGTGACAGGTGGACCTGTGACGTCGATCCAGGAATCCCGCGGGTTTCCTGAAGGCATCTGGGCAATTGTCAGCCGCCGGATAGCGGGCGCCCGTTCGGGCATCGGGTCATCCAAGAGGACCTTCGTTGGGCGTGGAAGTCGTTCGCCAATGTCGACTGGCCTGACGCGCGTGCATCGGACCCACAGGAACCCTTCAGGAAACCTCAATCTTCTGAGGCCACACTGCAGCGATGCGCCCACGGATCCTGGTGGTCGAAGACGAGGAGAACGTCGCCTTCGTGGTTCGCACCGCGCTACGCCTGGCCGGCTATGCGACGGTCGAGACCACCAGCGGACGAGACGCGCTCCAAGTGGTCTGTGCCGAAGAGGCCTTCGACCTGATCGTTCTCGACGTCATGCTGCCCGATCTCGATGGATTCGAAGTATGTCGACGCCTGCGATTCGACCGCTCTGACATCCCGGTGATCTTCCTCACCGCTTCTGACACAGTCGAGGACCGAGTCCGCGGCTTGAGCATTGGGGGCGATGACTACCTCACCAAGCCCTTCAGCGTCGAGGAGCTCGTCGCCAGGGTCGAGGCGATCCTGCGCCGCTCGGGAAAGTCGACCGAGTCGCAGCTCCTCGTGTGCCGAGATCTGATCCTCGATGACGAAGCACACCAGGTATCCCGGGGGGGAAAGACCGTCGAGCTCTCCTTGACCGAGTACAAGCTGCTCCGGTTTCTGATGCGCAACGCCGGTCACGTGATGACTCGGGCGCAGATCCTCGATCACGTCTGGAGTTACGACTTCAATGGTGAGTCGACGGTGGTCGAGACGTACATCTCGCTCTTGCGTCGGAAGGTCGACGCAGAACCACCTCATTTGATCCATACGGTGCGCGGAGTTGGGTACCGCCTGAACGCCCGCTAATCGACATGACACTTCGACGCCGCCTCTATTTCGCGGCTGGAATTCTGGTGGCGATCGTCTCCCTCTTGGGTGTGTTGCTTCTCCGATCAGTTGAGACCACTGGGGTTGACCAGATCGACCAGCAGCTGAGGACCGCGCTTCCAGTAGTCATCTCCCTTGACCCTCCATCCAAGCCACCCGGCCTGCCACAGCCGTCTCTGTCGCGTCTCCCAGACAACAGTCGCATCAGCGCGTTCTATGTGGCCACGATCTCAAAGAGCCATCGAACCGTGCTCTTCAACCCGCTTAATGGGGGTGGGGCATCACCACAAGTCCCGAGCGTCGCCACCGCGGTGGGCAGCAAGGTCGTCAAAATCTCGACAGTCGGGTCTCTTTCAGGGTCTGGGCGGTGGCGAGCGGTGCTCATCTCATCTCCGAGCGAGCATCGCGAGCTCATAGTGGCGGCGTCCCTGGCTCAAGTCGACGCTACGGCCAACCGCCTGCGCCTGGCCGTCATAGGGGCGGGCCTCGTCGTCCTCGCTGTTCTCATCGCCGCCGCAGTCTGGGTCGTGCGATTGGGCTTGCGGCCCATCGCCGATGTGACCGAGGCGGCCGACGCCATTGCGGCTGGGGATAGGACGCGCCGAGTCGCTGGGCCAGAGGGAGGGACCGAAGCGGCGCACCTCGCGCGGGCCTTCAACCTCATGCTCGATGAGCAGCAATCAATCGAATCACGTCTGCGCCAATTTGTGGCCGACGCCTCACACGAGCTGCGGACACCGGTTTCGGTGATTCTTGGCGTCACAGACCTCTGGCGGCAGGGGGAGCTCCGAAGCGGTGAAGCTCGTGATGACGCCATGCGCCGGATCGGTCAATCGGGAGCACGGATGGCCGGCCTCGTGGGGGATCTCTTGCTCTTGGCGCGCCTCGATGAAGGCAGATCCCTCAGCTCGGGCCCAGTAGACCTCTCCAAGCTCATTGATGCCGTCGTAGAGGATGCGTCCGCGACGCATCCTCTACGCACAGTTTGCGTCGATGCTCCTGGTCCGATCATGGTGGAAGGCGAAGAAGCCTCCTTGCGTCAGGTCATAGTCAACCTGGTCACGAATTCGCTGACCTACACGCCGCCCACGGCAACGATCACAGTGCACGCTGCATCGATGGGGGACGAGGTCGTGCTCGAGGTCGCAGACACTGGACCTGGCATGAATCCGCACGACGCGAGCAAAGCCTTCGATCGCTTTTGGCGGGCAGAGGCTAGTCGGACCCGTCCGGGCAGCGGCCTTGGCCTTTCCATCGTCGCCGGCATCGTGGCCGCGCACGGAGGCGGGGTGACGCTCGCATCGGACTCAAATGGCGGCACTGAAGTCCGCGTGGTGTTGCCTTCGAGACGAGGAACATGATCGAGGTGTACGGCTCCGGCGACATCGAGATGAAGAGTCTCATCAATCGACCTCCTCTCGATTCCAAGGGTGAGGTCATGAAAGACCGACACGACATCTTCACCGGATTGTTGGTAACAAGCGATGTGGCCGACGGCCAAGAGGAGATCACCGCAATGCGGGTGGGACCTTCAACCGGGCGTGCCGCCACGACAGCCCCGGGGCCGAATCCAGCCGACTTACAGGCAAGGGACAGGAAGTACTCGCTTGATTGGTCGGAGGTGACCGACTAAGCGCGGCGATCCTTCCATGGCGCGTCATGCGGAAGGCTCTGGGTTTGGGCTCTCCAGTGTCGCCTCCATTGCGAAGACTCACTGTGGTAAAGCAGGAGTCCTTCCTAACGAGGGCGGTGGATCCCACTTCTGAGTGGAGTCCGGCGAAACAGCGTTATCGACACTGTTGCTCAAGGCTCGGTCTGGGCAGATCCTGAGCTCGCGGAGTAAGCCGCAGCGGGCTACAGAGAGTTCACAGCTGGCGCTTGTCGCCGTAAAAGATTGCTCCATCATGCTGTCTCGAGCCGAGTGCGGTGCGTCCAGCTGAAGCAAGGCGCACTCTCTTCGCAACAAAAGGGGGGGTGATTTCAGTCGATCCAACGGAACGGATCAACAGTCATGGCGAGAGTCGGATCTGGGTTGCACCGCTTCCTCATCCCAATAGTGGCCACGATCCTGCTTCTCGCTGTGTCATATGCCTCCATGGGTGCGAGCGGTGCCACGTCTCCAGCCTCACAGAATTGGGCTTCGGTCTACCCTCATGACTTCGCCGACCCCGATGTACTCCAATATGACGGAACGTATTACGCCTACGCGACCCAGAACTTTGCGGCGCCCGACCAGACGGTGAACATCCAGACGGCGAGTTCGTCTGACGGGGTGGATTGGACTTCATCGGGGACCGATGCCCTGCCTGCTCTTCCGTCGTGGGCTACGCCGAACTCGACGTATCCCAACAAGAACACCTGGGCACCCAGCGTGGCGTATGACTCCGACGATCACCAGTTCGTCATGTTCTTCACGGCAACCGACACTTTCGACGATGCAACGCAAGGTGATCAATGCATCGGAATGGCGCTGTCTTCGGACCCGACTGGCCCGTTCGTCGATGTGTCGTCCACTCCATTTCTCTGCCAGGGCAGCTTGGGCGGCAGTATCGATCCGGATGTCTTCACGGACGCCAATGGGAACTCCTTTCTCATATGGAAGAACGACGGTAACAAGCTCACCAGCAATGGAAGCGCCACAGCACCCGACAGCATCTGGTCGGTGGCTCTGGACTCCGAACTCACGTCAGTCACCGGCGACCCCACGTCGATCCTGACCAGCGACCAATCGTGGCAGCAGACCTCCGTCGAAGGCGTCATCGAAGGACCCGACATGGTCGAGGTCGGTGGGGTCTACTACCTCTTCTATTCGGGCAACGATGAAGGAACGGCCAGCTACTCCATTGGCTACGCCGTTTGCCCGGGGGGACCGAGCGAGTCGTGTACCGACAGCGCGTCCAACCCCATCTTGACCTCGGCCATAGGCATGTCCGGTCCCGGTGGTCCGTCTGTGTTCGTCAGCCGATCAGGTCAGCTGCAGATGGCGTTCTCCGCGTGGACCTCTAACGCTCCCATTGGCTATCTCTCGGGTGGCTATCGGCCGATGTACCTCGCTGACGTCAATATCAGCGGTGGTGTCCCCTCACTTGCACCGCCCAACTCAGTCGATCCGTCGACCTCGGTTAATGGGTCTTCACCCGGCTACTGGGAAGTGGCTGCAGATGGGGGGGTCTTTTCCTTCGGTTCAGCGCAGTTCTACGGATCCACCGGTTCGCTTCGACTCAATGCGCAGGTCGTGGGCATGACTGCGACTCCTGACGACAAGGGCTACTGGCTCGTCGCGGCCGATGGGGGAGTCTTCGCCTTCGGCGACGCACAGTTCTACGGTTCCACGGGTTCGCTTCGCCTGAACCGACCCATTGTCGGCATGGCCTCAACCCCCGATGGCGGGGGCTATTGGCTCGTGGCCTCAGACGGTGGCATCTTCGCGTTCGGCAACGCCAAATTCTACGGCTCCGCTGGCTCCTCACATCTCCTCGATCCGATTACGGGAATGACCCCGATCGTCGGCGGCAGCGGGTACTGGCTGGTCAACGCCGATGGCGAGGTCCTCGGCTTTGGGAACGCCATCACCTACGGCCAACCGTCTTCGGCCCCCGGTGGGTACCGGATCGCCGGACTGGTCGGCACGGTGAACAGTGGCGGATATTGGCTGGCCAGCGCCAACGGCAATGTCGCCCGCTTCGGTGACGCAGCGTCGTACGGATCCGCTTATGGGATGAAGTTGGTGGGTTCCATCGTCGGCATCGCCAACACGACGGACGGCGATGGCTACTGGCTCATTGGCTCCGACGGGGGAGTGTTCAGCTTCGGAGACGCTGCGTTCGACGGGTCGATGGGGGGCCGTCGTGTCAACGCTCCGATGGTGGGAATCGCCGCGGTCGAGGATTGACTCCTCTCGCATTCGACAGGGTGCGAGAGAGAAGTGTCCCTCTTGGATGACCCGCGTGACCATCGCCGGCAGTGGCATGCGGAGGTTCTGGGTCTGCGCAGCCATCGCGCTCACTGCGCAGTGTGCGGGTTTGTTGACCTACAGCCACATGCTTTACGCGCACTTTGACTTGTCGGAGGACTTCGCCCACAACGCCCAGGCCTGGTTTCTCATTGGGCACGGCGACCTGAGCCCGTTGGATACGGTCCGCATTCCGACTACGCCGTTCTGGCGCGACCATTTCGACCTCATTGTCTGGCCACTGAGCCTGCTCGAACTGGTGGAGGGCTCCCCGTTCAGCTTGTTGGTGGTGCAGGATCTTGCCCTCGTCGCCGCAGAGGTCGTCACCGTGTTCTGGGTCGTCGGCGTCTGCTCTGAGCATCTGGAGCAAGGGTGGCCGCGCACGGGCGCCGCCCTGGCCGCCACGGCGCTCCTCGTGGCCAATCCCTGGTGGTACGAGGCAGCGTCCTTCGATGTCCATTTACCACCTCTCGGGCTCTTCTTGGTGATGCTCACGGCATATTCCTTATGGTGTGGTCGCTACCGGCGAGCGGTCACCGCTGCTGCGCTCTGTGTCCTCTTCGGAGCGGTCGTGGTCGAACTCGTCGTCTTCGTAGCGCTTGCTGGCCTCTGTTCGCGCAGGGTCCGCCGAGCGGGTGGGCTCCGGACCGCTCTGATGTTCGCCGCCGGTGCGGCGACCTGGGTGGTGGGGGCCTCTGCCTTCGGTGCCGATCAGGCCAGTAACCTCTCCACGCAGTATTCCTACCTGGCGGGTGGAGCGTCCCATGCTGGCGTGTTGCCGATCGTCGGTGGGGCGGCGGCTCACCCAAGCCGGCTAATCGGTGTATTCGCTGCACGGTGGCATCCCATCGTTCGAGAATTTCTGGCCTCAGGGGTGGTGGGCGTCCTGACTCCGTGGGGGGCGCTCGTCTCCATCGGGATCTTGGCGCCGGCCGCGCTAGCTGGCAGCCCTACCTACATCGCGGCAGACAACGGCTTTCAGACCCTCCCCGTCGTGCCCTTCATCATCGTGGGAACCGTCATGGTGCTCACTCGACTCGGCAAAAGACCCGCCATCTCGATCGCGAATTCACCTGCTGCAGACGACAGTCCGAGGATCCCATTTGCTCTCGTTAGGCGGCGAAGGGCTATTGCCCTGGTGCTTGCCATGGCGCTTCTGGTCGGAGGGATCTTTCAGAGCATGCGATTGGAGAGAACGATTCCCAATACATGGTTCCGAGTGAGCACGCCGGCCGCCGCCGCGCTGCTCCGAGCCGAACGGAGCATCCCCAGCACGGCCGAGGTCGTCGCCTCCAATGGCGTCATGGGGCGCTTCGCCGACCGGCGACTGATCTACTCGCTCGAACGAATCCCACAGAAGGTACCCGTCCTCGATAAGACCGTTATCTTCGTGATCGCCCCTGCTCAGGGGATCGAGGCACTGCCCGCATCCGCGGCAGTGGCTGACATTAGGTACTTATGTCAGTCACTGCACGCCCGAGTCCTGGCGACCCGCAACGGCATCTCCGTCCTCGAATGGCATCCCTTTCATCTTCCAACTCGGATCACACTTCCGTAGAGAGGGTGTCATGGTCAGGTCGGCTCCTGCTGGGCCGATCAAGGTCCACCGAACAGCGAAGACGGGCCCCAGGTTCGTGACTGGGTTCCGACAGCCGTCTGAAGGACAATGCGGTAGGAGGCCGCTCCACACCTCACCTGTTCAACGTCCTCGGCGCACCAGTCCCTACGCTCACCGATTCGGGCTGGATCGCTGCCGTCCGAAGTGCCCTGGGAGCTGTGCAGCCATGGCAAGCCCCGGTGAATCTCATCAACTTCGTCGGTCGGGCCAATGACGCGGATGCCGTGTTGCACTCTTGGACGGCAGGGCGGAACGACCGCCTTGACTCTGTCCGTGCCAAACACGACCCTGACGGACTGTCCCGTACGGGCGATATGGCGTGTCAACGCCCAAGGTCTGATTGAGCGGAAGTCCGACAGCGATTCAATCAAACGACATGGCAGGGCTCTTGCTGAGCCAGCGCCGTAGCGATCTTGTAGCGGTGTTCTGGCTCTCGCGACACACGACTACTGGCTTCGCAGTGTCTGACTCCGATGAATCTCTGACTCGAAGGGTTCTGGCTGATGGGGAATGAAGGACCCGGCATCCTAGAAGTCACCCGAGGACTACCCAAGGTCGTGGGATCCCACGAAAATCCCACGGATTCCGAATTCGATGTCAGGAGTCGCTTTCCTGGTCAGCGTGTGCCGTGCCGCATAATCCCAGGTGAATGCCTAAATCGGAAGGACTCGGTCAGTCCACCAGGTCCAGTTGGAAGGAACGACTAGGTCTCATAACCCGAAGGTCGGAGGTTCAAATCCTCCCCCCGCCACTCAGAGATTCCTTCAGTGGCTCTTCGGATTTTGGCATGGCCCACCTGCGCTCATGAGCGATGGTCGAACCCAAGACCCGAGGCCAATTCGCTTGATACTTTTCTCGGGCTGGTCACGCTGATGCACGGATCGAATGTGACCAGCCGGCGAGCGCGCGCCGTGTCTCGAGGCGACCAGCACGCATGAAGTCGGGCCATTCCCTGGTGTTTAGGAACTGCCGGTAGAAGCCTGCCCCGCGAACCTTGGCATAGGGCACGGGTTCGATCATCATCAGCTCGGTCTCGTGCTCGATCCGAGTCAGGTTTGTCCTCGCCAGCTCCACCTGCTGGCAGGTGCGCACCTGACTGGCGACGTAGAGGATGCTGTTGCGCCGGTTCTGCCAACCCGAGGCGTCCTCACCGACGAAACCCGGTGGGTAGAAACCGTTGATCGCCAGTGTCACCTCGGGTCGTTGCTCCAGGTCGAGGACGGGCCGCACGGGGAAGATGTCGACGATGCCTCCGTCACACCAGTAGTCGCCACCGAGCTTCACGGGCTCGATGAACAACGGCAGGGAGATCGCCATGCGCACAGCGCGGGCGACGGGCAGGTCGGGGTAGGTAAGGGGGCCAAGGTACTCAAGGCGATTGTGCTCGATACTCCAGATCGGTGCGTAGGCGGGGATTGGCATCTCTCCCAAGGTCATGTCGCCGAGCAACTGCCGGTACAACGCCTCGATTCGCTCGCCCCGCATGACGCCCGCAAAACCCTTCGCCGCTCGTGGAATCAAGGAGGCCAGCATGCGCCAGTCGAGGTCAACGTACCCATCTGGGCTCATTCCGAGCGTGAACTCAGCAACCTCGCTGGCAGACTTGCCTGCGGCGATGGGAAACCCGAAGAGGGCGGAGCCAGAGCACAGCGAGATCACAGTTGGGCGGACGCCCGCCTCCTCCAGCGCTCTCGCGGCCCCGACAACCGAGGCGAGAGCGCCGCTACCCCCAGTCGCCACCAGGGCCAGCCGGCGTTGTCTCAGGTCGGTTGTCTCAATCGGTTGTGCCGGCGGGAACGGGTGGAGGTCAGGCTGAGGTCGCCGATCGAACGGAAGGGTTACGAGTGCACGTCTGGCATCGTCGAGGAATCCGGAATCCTCGCGGACGCCGTCGACAAACTCCCTGGCCCGCGTGATGACATTGAAGTATTGACGGAGGCGGAACACGTCGAGCGCGTCACTGAGCATGGGTTCCATTGTCCGGGAATGTCCCGGTCACGGATAGGGACTGAAGTCTCAAGCTTTGTCCCTGGCGCGGTTTGGGACGTTCGTCCCTTCATTGCGCTGCGTCGATCGACCGCAAGAACAAGCGTTGTTGACCGTCCCCAGTTGACGCTCCTATCCCGAAATTTTCAACGGGCGGGTCCTACGGATATTCCCGACTTCACGCCGAGTCATTGTCGATTTTTGGATGAGATGTTGTAATCGTTCATTGCTTGCTCCTCCTTGGCAGACGGCTCTGGGCCGATGATTGTTGTCGGCGCGGGACTCCGGGGGGTGTGTCATGAGGGCGATCGTCCGCCGACCGGCAACAACCGTCGGGCGCTACGGTGATCGGTCGTGGACCGAGCCGACACCGCTGCAGCCGAGTTCAGCTTCCCCGAGGCCTTCTTGTGGGGCGCGGCGACCGCAGCTCATCAGGTCGAGGGTGGCAACGTCAACAACGACTCGTGGGCAAAGGAGCACGACCCAAACTCCGGTTATGCCGAGTCGAGTGGGGACGCATGTGATTCGCTGCATCGCTGGCCTGAGGATGTCGAGCTCATTGCAGGCATGGGGCTCGGGGCCTACCGGTTCTCACTTGAGTGGAGCCGAATCGAGCCAGCTGAAGGCGAGTTCTCCATCGCCGCGATGGACCACTACCGCCGGATCTGCGCGGCGTGCTGCGAACGGGACATCGTCCCCGTCGTGACCTTCCACCATTTCACTACCCCGATCTGGCTCGCCGAGCGAGGCGGGTGGGAGGCAGCGGACGCGCCGGAGACATTCTCCCGTTTCGTGACCCGGGTCGGCGCCCATCTCGGCGACCTCATCGGTTGGGCTTGCACGATCAACGAGCTCAACCTCATCGGCGTCAGGGCCTACGACCTCGGGGCCTCCTCACCCGGGTTCGAGGACAACTTTGCCCGCCACCTGGCGATCAACGAGGCGATGGTGCGAGCACACCGCCTGGGGGTCGACGCATTGCGGTCGGGGCCCGGCGCCTTTCCCGTAGGCCTGACGTTGTCCATGGACGAGATGGTGGCAGATCCGGGCGGGGAGAGCGTGCTCGAAGGGGCCCGTGAGATTTTGGAGGACAGGTTCTTCCGAGCTACCGGAGGAGACGACTTCATCGGGGTCCAGTGCTACTCGCGCGTGCACTTCGGACCCGAGGGTCAGGCTCCTAACAACCCGGGAGTGCCCACAACTCAAATGGGATACGAGTATTGGCCGCAGGGGGTCGAGCACTGTGCCCGACGAGCTGCGGCAATGACCGGTATCCCAGTGCTCCTGACGGAGAGCGGGATCGCCACCAATGACGACGCCGAGCGGATCACCTATCTCGCCGAAGTCTTGCGTGGTGTGCGGCGCGCTCTCGATGATGGCGTGGACATACGCGGGTACTTCGTGTGGAGCCTGCTCGATAACTTCGAATGGTCCCACGGGTTTGGGCCCAAATTCGGACTCCACAGCGTCGATCGGGAAACATTCGCCCGCCACCCCAAGCCCAGCGCATCGTGGTTCGGGGCTGTAGCCAGGGCAAATAGCTTGGTTGCGCTACCAGGCTGAAGGAGCATCCTGCTTAACCGCGGTACCGCAGGTTATGAAGGCAACCCGTGGAAACGCGAATACCGCAAGTTCGCTATGGCTCTCGTGCCCGACGGCGTCGATCTGCGGCCGATTCGGCCTATCGCGTCGTCAAGGCGGTTCAGAACGCAGCGCCAGTTGCCGCACTTGCGGGAGTCTCAGCCGACGACCAAGCGGCCGAGTCGTTGGCCTCACTCGTTCTTGCTTGATTGATGGGCTCTCAGTTCAATATCTGCTCGATCCCACCTCGCAGTTGTCCCCCTCGGCGCTAGTGGACGCGGCCACTCTGGTCGCCAGCTAGGAACTCTCGGTTTTCAGGCAGCGATTCCTATCGATCCGATCCCACGAAAATCCCGCGGATTCGGATTTCGACGTCAGAAGTCCGTTCCCTGGTCAACGTGGGTCGTGTCTTGTCATCCCAGGTAGACGCCTAAATCGGTCCAACTCGATCAGTCCGTCTAGTCCAGTTGGACGGAACAAGTGGGTCTCATAACCCGAAGGTCGGAGGTTCAAATCCTCCCCCCGCCACTGAGAAATCTGGAGGTCAGAGCCGGTCCAGCGGACCGGCTCTGACCTGGCGACGCCTCGGAGATGCCATGGCTTTCTTCCATCTTGGGCGGTCGTCAAAGGGGTACCGGGACTTGACATTGGGCGGTCGACATCTTGGGCGGTCGACTTGACACCGGGCCAAGGCGCCGCAGAGGCTGCCGCGCTCTTCGAGGCATGTCCAGGGCGTCGGCACCGGCCCTGACCTACTCCTACGCGTCGGCAGCGAAGGAAGGAACCGAGCCGATCGCAGGCGCTGCTATCCCCCTACACCGTCAGCTTCTCACTACTCGGACGCGGAGACCCGTCAAAGCCCAGTTCACGACCGATGGATGGCATTCTCGGAACCCACAAGTTTCCGGTCGGCACAGGCTCGACATCGGACTGGCCAGAGATCTGACGCTGACGTTTAGACACCCCAGGGCTGCAACTTGTCAAGCAGCCGCGGGAAGTTTCTGGTCACGGTGTGCCCAGGCGAGCGTTTCGTCATAGCGCGAGTGGCTGTCGAGACAGCCGTGGAGGATGCCGACGAGGCGGTTCCCGAGGGCTCGTAGCGCCTGATGGTGGAGATCGCCGGCGGCTCGGCGCTGGTCGTAGTAGGCACGGCAGCCGGGGCTCGAGGTGATGGAGCAGAAGGCCCACTGGTCGATGGCGGCGTAGAGGCGCCGGTTGCGCACGTGGCGGGCGAGCACGGCCCTCTTTTTGCCCGAGGCCACGGTGAGAGGTGACGTGCCGGCGTAGTTCTTGCGAGACTTGGCACTGGCGTATCGATCGGGGGCATCCCCGAACTCGCCGAGCACCCGGGCGCCGAGCACATCACCGAGTCCTGGCAGGGAGAGGTAGATGTCGGCGTCCGGGTGCTGCTCAAAATGGTCGGCGAGGCTGGCCTCGAGTTCGGCGATCCCTCGGTTGAGCTCGGCGATGATCCCCACCGCGGCCTTGGTGGTGGCCCCGAAGGCCTCACTCAGCGTGGGGGCGGCGCCGAGGTGTTCGGCCCGTAGGGCGGACTGGATCTCAGCGGCGCGGCGGTCGAGGTTGCGCTTGCGCCCGCCTCGTTGAAGCGCGGCGCGGAGCTGGCCGAGCGATAGCGCAGCCCCGGCACTGGGCGTCGGAGCCTTGCCCAGCACGGCCAGGGCGTCGCGATCGGCCAGGTCGTCGAAGGCGTCGAGGGCGCCGGGGTAGTACTCGCGTAGCGCGTTGCGCAGCTGGTTGGTGTGGCGGTTTCGGGCCCAGATCAGGTTCTGGTGCCCCCGGGCCAAGACTTTCACGGCCTCGGCCTCGGGACTGTCCGCCGCGATCGGGCGGTGATTGTGGCGGTCGGTGCGCGCCAGGTCGGCGAGCACCTTGGCGTCTGCGGCATCGGACTTGGCCCCCCCGACATTGTGGCGATCCCGATAACGGGCGACAGCGAGAGGGTTGATGGCGTAGACCTGGTAGCCGGCGGCTGCCAGCGCATGCACCCACAGGCCCCGGTCGGTTTCGATGGCAACCACCACCTCGTTCGGATTCTCGACCAGGTCACCCACCAGTTCGTGGAACCGGCGGATCCCTTCGAGGCCCTCGGGGAGTCGTCGGCCGGCCAGCCGCGCGCCTCCTTCGTCCATGACGTGCACGTCGTGATGGGCTTCGGCCCAGTCGTCGCCCACGAATATCACTGCTGCATTCCTCCTTATCGTCGATTGCTCTTCGAGCCGAAGGGAACCCGGCGGCGACCTAATGGATCAGTGCTCTTGGCACGACACCCCATCAGCGCTATGGGCAGCCCTCACCGACTGGCCGGGGCACGATCTAACCCTAGGAATCCACGTCCCAGGTGAGGGAAGTGCTCACCGGCCAGCGGCTCGGCACCAGCTTCGCTCTACAGCCGAGCGCTCTGGTTGATCCCCATTAGGTGAGGGTGTAGGTCGCGGTGGCGAGTACACCTTTCGTGTGGGCGAACTTGGCGGAGATCGTGTGGGCTCCCTTCGCCCCCGCGAGTGTGCCGCTCGGTATCCGCGCCTTGCAGGAGAACGTCCCGTTCGTCGAGATGGTGGTCTTGCAGAGGGACTCTTTCGGGGTACTTGCGACGCCGGTCTTGTATACGATTTTCACGACCGTGCCAGGCGTGAAGCCTTGGCCCGCGACCTTGACCCGAGCTCGCTTGGCGCCGCTCGATGGGGTGATCGTGATGCTCGGACCCGTGACCGTGACCGAGGTGGAGGCTGGTCCGCTGAGAGATGACGAGGTGGCGTTGATCGACGTCTGCCCGGTGGCGACGCCGGTTAGGAGCCCCGACGGCGAGACAGTCGCGATGGAGGTGTCTGCGGATCCCCAGGTCATCTGTCCGGTGACGTCTCGCGTCGACCCGTCGGAGTAGTACCCGGTCGCGGTCAGCTGAACGGCGTCGTACAGCGGTACGGCCGCCGGTGACGGTGTGACCTTGACCTGTAGGAGGACCGCGGGGAGAACGGTGATCACCGACGCCCCCGAGATCAGCGCCGAAGGATCGGTTGCGCTGATCGTGGCGACCCCCGTGCCCACACCGGTCACGAGCCCAGACGACGACACCGACGCGGTGGACGAACTCGAGGTAGACCAGGTCACCTCGCCCGTCAGGTCCGCCGTCGACCCGTCGGAGTACACACCCGTCGCGGTCAGCTGCTGCGTCTCGCCCGCCGGCACGTTCGCGATCGGCGGCGACACCGTCACCGCAAGAAGCACCGCCGGTAACACGGTGATCACCGACTCCCCCGAGATCAGCGCCGAAGGATCGGTTGCGCTGATCGTGGCGACCCCCGTGCCCACACCGGTCACGAGCCCAGACGACGACACCGACGCGGTGGACGAACTCGAGGTAGACCAGGTCACCTCGCCCGTCAGGTCCGCCGTCGACCCGTCGGAGTACACACCCGTCGCGGTCAGCTGCTGCGTCTCGCCCGCCGGCACGTTCGCGATCGCCGGCGACACCGTCACCGCAAGAAGCACCGCCGGTAACACGGTGATCACCGACGCCCCCGAGATCAGCGCCGAAGGATCGGTTGCGCTGATCATGGCGACCCCCGTGCCCACACCGGTCACGAGCCCAGACGACGACACCGACGCGGTGGACGAACTCGAGGTAGACCAGGTCACCTCGCCCGTCAGGTCCGCCGTCGACCCGTCGGAGTACACACCCGTCGCGGTCAGCTGCTGCGTCTCGCCCGCCGGCACGTTCGCGATCGGCGGCGACACCGTCACCGCAAGAAGCACCGCCGGCAGGACGTCGACCGAAGTGGTGCTGGAGATGAGCGTCAGGGGGTCGGTGGCCGTGATGGTCGCGACCCCGGCGCTGACGGCAGTCACCAGTCCCGACGACGAGACCGTGGCAAGCGAGGAGCTCGACGTCGCCCAGTTGACCAGGCTGGTGAGGTCCGAGGTGGTCCCGTCGGAGAAGACGCCCGTGGCGGTGAGCTGCTGGGTCTCGCCCGCCGGCAGGCTGATCGTCGACGACAGGTCGAGCGCTTGCAGGACAGCGGGGAGGACCGTGAGGGAGGTCGATCCCGAGATCGACGAGAGCGGATCGGTGGCGGTGATCGTGGAAGTGCCAGTGGTCAGCGCGCTGATGAGACCGGTCGGCGACACGGAGGCGACCGAGGAGTTCGAGCTGACCCAGCTGAGCGCGTCGGTCAGGTCGGCGGTCGTGCCGTCAGAGAACAGGCCAGTCGCGGACAGCTGCTGCGTCTCTCCCGCCGGCAGGCTGACCGTCGATGTCGACAGGCTCAACGACTGCAGGACGGCGGGAACCACGGTCACTATCGCCGTCCCTGAGATCAGAGACAGCGGGTCGGTCGCGGTGATCGTCGCCACCCCCGTGGCTACTGCCTTAACCAGCCCCGACGACGAAACCGACGCGATCCCACCGCTCGAGCTCGCCCACGACACTGCACTCGTGAGATCCTCGGTCGTGCCGTCGGAGAAAAGCCCGGTCGCTGTCAGCTGCTGCGTCTCGCCCTTGGGGAGGTTGATCGTCGACGTCGACAAGCTCAACGACTGCAGGACTGCAGGAACGACGCTCAGCGAGCTCGTGCCCGATATGAGCGAGGTGGGGTCGGTGGCCGTGATCGACGTTACCCCGGTCGTAAGCGCGGTGACGAGCCCGGAGGAGGACACCGACGCCACCCCACCGCTCGAGCTAGCCCACGACACTTCGTTCGTCAGATCCTCGGTCGAGCCGTCCGAAAGCAAACCGGTCGCCGTCAGCTGCTCCGTCTCGCCCTTCGGCAGGCTCGCGCTTGGCTCGGTCAGACTCAACGACTGCAGCACTGCCGACACCACGTTGAACGACGTAGTGCTCGAGATCAGCGAGGTCGGGTCTGTGGCGGTGATCGTCGCCACCCCGGTCCCAAGGGCGGTCGCCAGACCGGAGCCCGACACCGACACCGTCGACGGAGTGGACGTCGACCAGGTGACCGCCCCTGTCAGATCCTCGGTCGAGCCGTCCGAGAACAAACCCGTGGCCGTCAACTGCTGCGACTCGCCCTCCGGCAGGCTCGAACTCGAGCCCGAAAGGCTGAGTGACTGGAGAACCGCCGGGATCACGTCGAGCGACTTCGTATTCGATATCAGGGACAGGTATGTGGCAGTTACTGACGTGACCCCTGTGGCCAGCGCGGTGGCCAAGCCGGAAGAGGACACCGACGCCACACTGCCGCTCGAGCTCGCCCAGGTCACCGCGTTGGTCAGATCCTCGGTCGTGCCGTCCGAAAGCAGACCCGTGGCCGTCAGCTGCTCCGTCTCGCCCTTCGGCAGGCTCGAGCTCGGGAGGGTCAGGTTCAACGCCTGCAATACCGGGGGCAGAACCGTCACCGCGGCGGTACCGGACAAGAGAGCCCCCGTGGCGGTCGCGGTTATCGTCGCCGCCCCGGTCCCGTTGCCCGTTACCAAGCCCTGCGAGCCGGACGCGTTGGACACGGTCGCGATCCCGGCGCTCGAACTGGACCAGGTGACCGAAGTCGTGATATTCGCCGTGGTCAGGTTGGAGTAATGGCCGGTCGCGGTCAGCTGCGTGGTGTCGCCCTTCGGCACGTTTGCAGCGGTGGGAGAGACCGTAACAGCGAGTAGCAGAGGAGCCGCGGACGCGTTGGCCGTGCCCGTGAGCAGCACGCCGGCGCTCATCGCGAGGCAAAGTAGTGAGGCGCCGACCGCCCGCACGAAGAGCGTACGGCGTGCCCTTCGAATCCCAGCGAAGTTCGTGGTCATCGGTTCCCCCCGAGTCCCCTTTCTGGGCGAGACAATAACGCCAGGGTCTACGCGCTTCGGTTGGGCAGAATCCGCTGTTGGGACCAATAGAAGTCTAGGAAAGAGACGAAAGGTTCTTGCTGACAGCACTCAGGCTCCACCCTGTCGGGCGGCCTGCCGGATGGACCACCCACCGACATGGTTTGCACTCCCTGTTTATTTCCTCGCCGCCGATTTCCGAAACTCCCCAGAGGCGATCAACGAAATTCCCCAGTTGATGGACCGGTAACTTTGCCCACATTTACTCCTGGACCTTGGACACCCCCTTTCGGAGCCCTTCGGCATCCCAAGACAGGACGCTGCCGACGTCTTGGTCCGCCTCGGGAAGGCTTCGGCCGCCGTTAAGAAGATGCCGTGCCAAGCGCGTGCGACCGCCGAGATCTGCCGGCGAAGCACAGAACGACGTTAATCAGCTTGGCCGTTCGCCAGAGGTGGTTGTTGCGGCTGAAGCTGGCTCACCCTGCCTCGACAGGCGGATGGACCACCGCAGTCGCGATTCGATACAGCTCCGAACCACGATCGCTCCTGCCGAGAGGCCTGAAGTACCTGGTTCCTGCATCAGCTGTCGATAGGTCCTCCACAAGACGAAAGCCCCGTGAGGAAAGGTATTGGTCAGCTTCACAGGGTGAAAGACCGAATATCCACGGTTCGCCACGCTTGTTGACCCCTCGGAGCCACTTTCGTGCCTCGGGAAACTCTGCGCACTTGCCGTCGATGACCTTCTTGTCCACGTAAGTGAAGATCAGCCAGCCTCCATCTCCGGCCCACTCGTGAATGGTCGACAATGTCGCGTCCACCGCCTTGTGCGACAGGTACTGCGATACGCCCTCCCAGAGATAGAGCGTCGGTGTGTGGAGCGACAAACCGGCTTGGGCAAGCGCGCTGCCCAGATCATCGGTTTCGAAGTCGAGCGGCACGAAGTGCACAAGCGAGGTATCGATCCCCGCCCGGCGGAGCACTGTTCGTTTCGCTGCCTGAGTCTGGGGATGGTCGACCTCGAACACCTCATAACCGCGGAGATGGGGGAGTCGATAGGGCCGGGTGTCGTAGCCCGCGCCGAGGATGACGACCTGGCCAACTTTTTGTGCCAGCTCCTCCAGATGGTCATCGATCAGTCTGGTGCGAACAATGGCCGAAGGGCGAGGACCAGGTCCACCGACATAATCGTAGGTTGCTTCTATTACTCGCCGAATCGGGCCTATGCGCGCAGCGGTCAGCGTCGCGCGCCAAGCAGGATTGAGGAAGGCGCTAGCCAGTCGATCCTCGAAGAGACGCTCGCCCACCGGACGCGCCGATTCGAGTCCCCGCTGGACCGCCATGAGCCCAGCGGTGCGACTGGCTGGTCGCCTATTTCCCGCTTTCGTCAAGGAGCGCCTGGCCGAGCCGTTCTTGGATTCACGCTCGAGGCATTCAGAGGAAGGATCGGTGTGCAAGATCAGGCGCCAACCATCCTCGCTCAGCGCATAATTCGGAATACTGCCCGAGGCGAACAACGACCAGCTGCGTGGCGCAACGAGGGTCGCGATGGCAGCCATCGCCACTGGGACAACGCTTAGAAGGTCCTCTCGGATCGGCGTCAGCTCTTCGCTGGAACTGGCATAGTCATGGCTTTTTGACACTGCGTGAACCAGTTCGGCCATGACACCGCGGCGACCCCCGCCATGCTGGGCGGCGCCGAGTATTGCAAGCAGGATCTGGTGGGTGGCGACTCCTGAGCGTCCGTCGGTCTGGACTGCTGGATGATCATCCGCAGCGAGACAGAGCATCGCCCCGACAAGATCGACTCCAGAGAGGTAGGCATTCTGCGGTTCGACGAGGCGGGGGTTCAGATCGATGAAGACCGGCGCAACCTGACTCAAGATCACATCAGCAGACAATGCGCCGTGCCATTCGAGATCGCTTCCGAGTATCTCGAATGCGTTGCGGACCTCTGGCGACGAAATACTTCGCTTGTGGCTGGCGCCTCCGTTCGCTCCCTCGCCGGTGCGTTCGTTCGCATGGAACGCTACGAGCGATCCGTGGTCGAATACGGATTGGCACATGAGAAGCGGGCCGTCGATCGCTGCCTGAATCAGCACGGTCCTGCCGACGGCGGCTTCTTGGAGTTCGCTCGGCGTGCGCACTCGGCGGACGCCCCGCGATGCCGTTCCTATGGGGTCCTTGACGAAGGCGGGGAAGTGGACCCATCCCTCGATGTCCTCACCTGTCTCGGGCTGTGCGATCCCAAGTCGGCGCAAGGTGGCTGAGGCTGCGATCTTGTCTTGCACCGCTGCTAGCGCAGCAAAGGGAGGAATGACCGTTGCGACCCCGGCGGTGTCGAGCCGGTCTTTCGCCCATGAAAGGACGGCGACCTGTTCCTGGGTGGGGAACAGCACGTCGAAGCGGCCCGAGCGGTAGATGTCTATCGCGGTGCTCAGCCATCCGAGGGGATCGCTCCCGTAGGCCGGGACCCGGTGCACGCGAGCGACGTGGCGAGTGAAGCGGCAAAGACACAAAGGATCAGGTGCGAGCGCCTCGACGACGTGACCGGCGGCGACGAGACGTGTGGCGCACTGGCGGGCCGTAAGTCCCGACCCGTCGCTGAGGAGGATACGCATAAGTATATATGCTATACTTACTCTTGGTGGGTCGGCCAGCGCGCATAAGCAGGGCGCAGGTCCTAACCGCGGCGCTCGCGCTCGCCGACGACCAAGGCCTCGAGTCGCTGACCATGGCCGGGGTTGCTGATCGCTTGGGCGTGACGCCCATGGCCCTCTACCGGCACGTCGCCAACAAGGCCGACCTGCTCGACGGGCTCGTGGAATCCCTGCTCACCGAGTTCCCGCCTCCGTCCACCGAACTCTCATGGCCAGAGCGCCTCTCGGCCCTCGCCGGCAACATCCGTGCGTCGGCCCATCGGCACCCCAGCGTCTTCCCCCTCCTTCTCCAACGACCCGCGACGACGGCTGACGCCCGGCGAACTCGAAACGCCGTCTACGGGTCCCTGGCTGAGGCCGGAGTGCCCGAGGAGCGGATTGCACAGGTCGAGCGGCTGATCAGCACTGCGGTGCTCGGCTTTGCCGTCAGTGAGGTGGCCGGACGTTTCCGCTCCCATTCGCGTCGTCAGATCGATCGCGATTTCGACGAGTTGCAGGCCCTGCTTGCGGCGTTCATCCAAACGGAGAGCTTCCGCCACTAAGGCGCACACAGCGGAGTTGGCATGAGCCGCAGCCGCAGTGCGAGTTAGGCCCGTTCCGTGCGGGTTGCTGCGTCAATGGGCGCTCCCTCTAAGCGCTCGAGCATCCCACGAAAATCCCACGGAATCCGAAATTGTCTGCACGACTTGGATTCCTGTTCGAAGCCGGGTCCCCACCGTTAGCCCAGTAAGAAGGCAGAACCAGAAGGTCTCGGTTGAACCCCGCGGATGCCGGCGGACGAACAAAAGGGGTCTCATAACCCGAAGGTCGGAGGTTCAAATCCTTCCCCCGCCACTCAGGGATACGCGGCCTCTCGGTCCGAGCGGTCACACATGGCCTCGGTAGCCAGTGGAGACGCCGCTCATTCGTCTGCCGCCGAAAGCGCTCTGTCAGCGTGCTGTCCGATCAGGATATAGCCGCATCGGGTGGCGCTTGCCTGCGCCTGTGCCAGAAGCAAGCGCCCTCGTTCGACGTCTCCCGGCCCTTTGCGCTGAATGAGCATCCGACCCCAGGCGAGATCGGTGGTGGCGCCGTAATACCGCATCGATCCTCTGGAGCAAAGCTCAGCTGCGGCGGCGAAATGGGTCTCGGCAGCGTCGTAGTGACCGAGCACGCTGGCCAGAGCGCCGAGTGACCACGAGATGGGGAAGTAGCCGAGTGTCCCTATGAACGGGATTTGCTGGCCGTAAGGAGCGAGCAGCTCGTAGAGCCGTTTTGCGGGTTCGGCGGCTTGCAACTCGCTCGCCACCAGGGCATAGCCGGTCATACCGATCGTCCAGATGAAGTCGAGAGGGAGCGATGCGAAGCTGTCGTCAGCCGCCCGCTCAAGGATGGCCAGGGCTGTGGAATGATTTCCTGCGTCGAGATGAGCGGCCGCCAAGATGGCACGGAAGGCCGGCAAGCCAGGGTTGTCGGTCACAGCCTGGTCGACCGGGCCCACGAGCTCGCCAAGGCGCCCCTGCGCCATGCGAGCGAACATCACCTGCGATCCGAAGATGGTGAAGGCGTCAGGTTGCCCACTGTCGGACCCAACAACGACCGCAGCGCCGGCGGCCTCCTCGGCACGCTCCGGCTCTCCGGCCATCACCGCCATGCCAGCTTCTTTGAACATGGTCATCCAGGTGAGAGTCGGATGCCGCAGCCGCTCGGTTATCGCCGACATGCGATCCATGCAGACTGTGGCGGTCGCGAAGTCACCAGCTTGGACGGCGTTGACCTGACACATGCTGAGTGTGTGAAACAGCATCTCAGGGTCACCCAGTGACTCGGCGATCCCCAATGCCTCGCTCACGTTTGCTCGACGCTCCTCGAGGGCAAACGGGATCTGGAGTGGGTTGTCGAGTTGGCCCAGCACCCTGACCAACGTGGCCGGATCGCCTAGCCGACGCGCCATCGCCTTGGCGTCGGCGGCTAGGGCGACCCGCCGGTCGAGAGGACCGAAGCTCAGTTCTTGGCACAGCGTCCCAAGTAACAGCGATCGCTCAGAGCTGTCCGCCTCCGCGATCGCATCGAGCGCGGCTTCGATCACGGCGACCTTGTCGACGTCGACCACACCGCTGGCGCTGAACCAGCCGCGGGTGTTCGCCAGAGCGGCATCGATCAAGGAGTCGGTCGCGTCGAGGGCCAGAGCTCGGTTCGCGGCGTCGAGGAAGGTCTCCCGGAATCCCGCAATCCCGACTTGTTGCTGGGCCCGGCCCAGATCGACCCGCAAGTCGCACGCGACGACCGGATCACCCTCGCCTGTCAACTCGATGAGGCGGAGCGCTTCCGAGAAATGGCGAACGGCTTCGTCAGGGGCAAGCCTGGACAGCGCCACTTGTCCGGCCTGGCGAGCGTAGTTGATGGCCTTGCCTGAATTGCCGGGCTGCGGAGCGTTGCACCAGTGGTAGGCGAGCTCGCCAATCCGGGTGCCGGGTTGATCACCTATGACCGCCTCGAGTGCCTCGGCAACCTGCCGGTGGATCCGCGCCCGGCGCGTCGCCCCCAGGTCTTGGTACAAAGTGTGCTGTATCAGGGCATGTGCAAATGTGTATCGCCCTGGGGTGTTGGCGACCTCGGTGAGAAGCGAGACACCGGCCGCCGCCTCGAGAACCTCGATGATACGTTCCTCGCTGAGGTCGGCGACACGGGCCAAGAGGTCGAGTTCGAACTCCCGACCTATGACCGCAGCCAACGGCAACACCTGGCTCACGGTGGGGCCCAACCGCGCGACTCGGGACCCGATCACCAGTCGGACACTTTCAGGCATGGCCATGGTTTCCACTTCGACAGAGGCCGTCCATCGACCACTGTCGTCCCGGAAGATGGCCCCGGTCTCAGAGAGTTGTCGAAGGACTTCCCAAACGAAAAATGGATTTCCGTCGGTTTCACGGTAGAGCGCATGAGCGAGGCCGACGCCACTGTCATCGAGGTCGTGTCCCGCGGCTGCCTCCATAAAGGCGACGACCTCGGAGTCGCCAAGCCCCGACAAGGAGAAGTGGGCGACTCGCGGCTCACGCCGGAGGGCGACCAGAGCCTCGGTCAGTGGGTGGGCACCTGAAAGCTCGTCGTTCCGGTAGGTACCCACGATGAGCAGGCGTTGGCGGGTTGTGTTCGCCACCAGATGGCGTAATAGCTGGAGGCTGGGTTTGTCCGCCCACTGAAGGTCGTCGAGCACCAAGATCAGCGACGTGGCTTCGGTCACCTGTTCGACCAATCCGACTACCGCCCGGTAAAGGAGGTAACGCTCGGTTTCGGGATCAGTGCTCTGAGGAGCGGGCAGCGTTGCCCGCCGTTTCCGAAGGATGGGCGCCAGCTGGGCAAGCTCGGCACCGAAGGTATCTAGGTGGACCTGGAGAACCTCTTCGGGTGCATGGGCGACGTAGTGCGACAGAGCTTCCACGAATGGCCCGTAGGGCATGCCCAACTCCTGGTCGCAGCGGCCGAGCAGCACGATCGCGCCTGCATCGATGGCGGCGCGTGCTACCTGGGTCACGAGCGTCGTCTTCCCGATCCCGGGTTCGCCTGAGATAAGGAGGACCTCACGTCCGTCGCCGGCAGACGTTCTCTTGAACGAATCGGCGAGTAGTGCCAGTTCGGCCTCACGCCCAATGAAGCCAATGGGGGGCGTCCCTTCGAGGCGTGCGGGGGGCGGCACCGGGTGTGCCGTGACCGATAGGGCGGGTACGACGCTCGCCTCGTCCGACGCAAGAGCAGTCCAATCGAGTTCCAACGTGACCACCCGCTCGGGTAGGCCCTTGAGGTCCAACGGCCCCAGGGAGGTGAACGTGCGGGGGTAGCGGCGCCCGGCCAGCGCCCGCACGACGTCCGCAACCAGGATCTGGCCGCCCTCGGCGCGGCCGCATAGCCGCGCCGCTTCGACCACCGGCTCGCCGTAGTAGTCGTCTGTGTCTCGGATAACCTCGCCAGCGCTCACGCCTACGCGGATCAGCAGTGGGAGATTGACGGCTGCACCCGAACGCTCGACGGCGTGTTGCATCGCCACAGCGCATTCCAGCGCGGCAGATGCGCTGGTGAATACGACCATGAAGCCATCGCCCATGGTCTTGACCTCGGTTCCGCCAGTCACGGCGACGACCTGACGGAGAGCCGAGAAGTGCTCACGGCGTATCTGCTCACCCGCTTCGACACTGAGTGCGGCAGCCAACTCGGTCGAGCCGACCAAGTCCGTGAAGAGGATCGTAATGTTCTCGCTGGTGGCCACCCGTGCTCCCTGAGCCAGCCCTAACAGGAGAGACTAGGTGAGCTCAGGCGTCCATGCTCCAATGTCCTCAGTCGCGAGCCCGCTCACAAGGCGAAGGGTGTATCCGACTGTGCCGGATCGATGAGTGCCGTTCTCAAACGGTCTTGATTGGCGCGCCCCACCGCTGGATCGGGGCAACCCCGGACTCGCCGGCGCCTAGTTCCCTAACAGTCGGTTCGGCTTACGCCGCTGCCCCGAAGGTGGTCCGCTGAAGCCCCACGAAAATCCCACGGATTCGATAACTCACGTCACTGGCCGGCTGCGCACCCTCAAGAGGTTTCTTCGACTATCGGCCCCAGCTAGTGCGCCGATTCGGGGCTACTCCGCTGACCGGGTGACCTGGCAGACGTTCGAATTGTTCTCATAACTCCTCTTCAACAGTCCAGCGAGATCAATCAGGTCCAGTGAGACGTGAAATCAGATGACGGGCTCAGGGGCGACACCGAATCGCTCAAGGTACGGCCTCGATCGTTCGCGCAAGGCATCGGCGTCGAGTCCCGTGTCAGCGAAGTGGTAGCGACCACCGCCACCATCACCCGGATTGTTCACCAAGAACGTTCGCATGCGTGCTTCGAGCGGCCCGGTGAGTTCGCGTCCGAGGGCACCATAGATGTCGCGGATAGTGACGATCGGATCAGTTAAGAACGACAGGTAGTGGATGTCGATGACCTGATCGGGCGCAAACGTGCTCAGCAGTCGGGCCTCGATACCGCGGTCGAGACCGAGAAAGATGTCGTCAGCGTAACTTGATGCCGTCTCGGTCATGGAGACATCGTCGCTCGCCATGCCTCGGAGATGCACGGCGAGAGCACTGGTCGAGGCGATCACCTTCAACGGGTCTCGATGGGTCTGGACGATCACAGCGTCGGGATATTCGGCTGCCAGCGCCTCGAGGTGCCACAGATGAGCGGGTGACTTGAGGAGCCATTGGTTCGCGGGATGGCGGGACTGGAGGTGTTGGAGATACTGCCGATGCCACCGATAAGCGGGCTGAAGATCGGCAACATGGAGGAGCCAGTGGTTGTACGTCGGGGTGCGGTACTGCGTGGGGAAGATCATGCTCCGAAAGTCACTCGCAGTGATGCGGACGCACTCTTGGCCGAGGAGTGCTCCGACAGGATGAAACGTGCTGAACCCGGGCATCAAGGATTCCGCCATGTCGATGGTGGCCTGGACCTCGCCGATGCGCGGATCCGACTCGTAGGTCGCTGTTTCCGGTGGGGGAACAGGGCGGTCGACCTCCCAGGTCAGCGGGACCCGCAAGTCCGGGTCTTGCGCGAGGAGGTCGAAGAGAATGGTGGTGCCCGTCCGGGGCTGTCCGACAATGATGATGGGCCGTTCGATGATCCCATCCGCCACCTCGGGATGGTCGCGTCGCCAGGCCGTGATCGCCAAGCGATTGCTCAGGTACGCGGTGATCTCAGAGACGGCGATCTCGACACCGAGCTCGTTGAGCCTGGCCTCGTTGCGCAGCGCGTCAAGAAGGATGTTGAGGCCCTCGTCCCAGGTCGGCGCGCCGAGATCCGTTTCGCCGGTCTGCTCGATGGCCTCTGCGACCAGCCGATCTCGATCCAGCCGTTCAGTCTCCATCAGGCGTGTATCTCGTCGGCGAGGGGCACCACGCGGGTGCGCAGAGGTGGCGCGGAGGGGTTGTCGAGCCATCGGATGATGACGAATCCCCGGTGGCGGCCGCCGGTGTCTAGCCAATTGTCGACCCCGGGATCCGACGCCGACGCGACCACCCGAACGAATCCCTCGTGCGTCGGGACGGCTGTGGCGTTGGTCAACGAGCTCCGGCGCCGGCGAGGGTCGATGCACTCGTGCCAGATGTTCTCCAAGGCGACGCTCCAGTAGCGGGTGTCAGGAGGCTCGAGATCGATGACCAGTGCCTCGTCTTGGGCCAGGCGGAACGCCCCGATCATGTACAGATTGTCCGGAGTGGTATCGGCCGAACCGAGCTCGGCTGCCTCGGCCGTGACGAGGGTGTTGGGCGACTCCAGCAGCTCGGGTTTGACCGTTCGGTGGAGGGTCACCAACTTGGCGATGGTCCACGCCATGGACGTCAGTTGCTCGGCCAACGACTCGTCAGTCGGTACGGCGGGCGAACCTGGCGGATCGAGAGCCTCGATGCTGAGACGAGCGGGGATCTCGCTGGAGCGGTCGGCGATGTACTCACGTACGACGATCGCCGACGAGTCGTGAGGCATCGGTACCCAACGGTCGCCCGCCAGCTCGTCGGTTGAAGGCTCCTCGGAGGCCAGGACGAATCCGAACCTGCCGTCGTCGCTCAGCTGCAGATCGCGATCTGAGACATAGGCGCTCATCCGTCGTGGCGTCAGTCCGACACCTGCCAGCACCTGAAATCCGAGGTAGGCGGTCGTGCCTCGTTCGCCACCGACTCGGTAACGCTTCTTACCGTCGATCATTGCGAGGAAGTACTCCCCGTCAGGTGCGGGACCACCGAGGTATCGGACCTCGGTGTTCATGCTGAAGAACCACGGCATAGCTGGGTCGACGTCGAGCGATATCTCCGAAGCCAGGGCCGTCGTGCGGGCGAGGACTCTGAGACCCTCGAGCAACTCCAACTCTGTTTCGGCGTCGTCCTCGACGGTCTGGGTCAGGTCATCGAGCACCCGCCGGACCAATAGCCACGCGTCCAGCGTGAGTGGTGTTTTATCTCTTGCATTCATCATCTCTCCTTCTCCGTGGAGGCGTAATCCCGCGAATTCGGCAGACCGACGGCGACAGAGCACAGATTTCGGTGG
This sequence comes from uncultured Acidimicrobiaceae bacterium, assembly GCA_963725895.1. Classification (GTDB taxonomy): domain Bacteria; phylum Actinomycetota; class Acidimicrobiia; order Acidimicrobiales; family RAAP-2; genus Bog-473. The sequence goes on from CAVSAJ010000003.1 coordinate 383,076, forward strand.
ATCAGTGTCGGGAGGTCCGCCATTCCTTCGCTGGCAACCCAGTCATCGAGCGCCAGGCGGACAGACGCCATCACCAGCGCGCCGACCAAGCGTGGCCGCAGGTCATCGACAGTGATGTCGTCAAAGTGGGAGGTGACGACCTCAGCGATCGCTTCCTCGTAGCCCGTATAGACCAGAAGAGTCCAGGCATTGAGCGCGGGGAGGAGCGAGAGAGCTGGGCCTGAGACAGGACAAGCTCCCGAAAGTCCGCGAATCCGCGAGCCAACTCCGAGAAGGCCGCCCGAACGGCGTCGAGTGGCCCAAGCTCCGGCGCCTGCCGGCTCAGCGCGTCGATGATCATCTGCAACCACACGCCGGCCAAGCCCTCGGCGACGGCCCGCTCCTTGCTGTCGAAGTAACGGAAAAATGTTGCCCTTCCGATCTCGGCTTCCTCGGAGATCTGCTCGACCGTGGTGGCGACCAGTCCGTGCTCGAGGGTCAGGCGCGCCGCTGCCGCGGTGATGCGGGAAGACGTCGCCTGGCGTTTGCGCTCCCGAAAGCCTCGGTCCAACTTCTGAGACATAATCTCAAATGATATGTCATCTCACGATGGCTATCTGACCACTGTGCGCTCGACCATCGTGGAGCACCAGTGGTTTGAAATAGGTTTCATAACCCTCCGCCGCCCGCTCATCCGCCACAGCCAGCGAGCTGGGTGCACCTCATGGTTTCTCATGATCGCGGGCGCATTTTGCGCCACCCATCGGGCACTTACGACGCGGTGCCGCCGTGCTTTCGGGCGTCGTGGCCGCCGCCGCGCTGTGTGGCGGGATCGGAACGGTGCCGACGGCGGAGGCGTCGACGTCAGGCTGGTATGTAGCGACAGTCCCGGGGACGGGACTGGATGACGTCTTTCTCGGTTCGACTTGCGTCAACGCCCTCCAGTGTTGGGCTGCGGGCATCACCTTGGGGAACGTCGGTGGTAGCGGTCCGTCGACCGCCAAACCCACTCGTTGAGGCCTGGAATGGCACGACATGGACCCTCGTTCCCCAATGCCGTTGCCGGGTGGGGAGGGCGGTGGACTCTTCGACGCCACGTGTATCAACGGCTCCAATTGCTGGGCCGTTGGCGCCGTGGTCGGGTCCGGCACCGGAAATCCAACGGGCACCCTCATTGAACAGTGGAACGGCACGTCGTGGTCGGTGGTGCCGAGCCCTTCTCCGAGTGGTTCAGGTGTTGTGGGGGCCATTCTCTCGAGTGTGAGCTGTGTGTCGGTATCGAGTTGCATGGCAGTCGGCTAGACGGATGCGAATGGGGACAACCTCACCGACGTTGTCGAGCAGTGGAATGGCTCCAGCTGGAACATCCTCCCCACTGCGGCGACCGGCCAAGTTTTCGACCAACTCATCAGCGTCCAGTGCCTCTCGCCCGCCAACTGTTGGGCCGTCGGCAATGCCGGGCCCGCGGCACAGATGCCGAACTTCCTGCCGGTTTTTCCTGGTGCGATCGGCGACCAGGGGCTGATCGAGCATTGGGACGGATCGGCCTGGTCGAACGTACCGAGCGCGATCGAGCCGGCGCCCAACGGCGGCTATCTAAGTGGCCTCGAGTGCGTCGGCGCCACCGACTGTTGGGCCTCGGGCGCGACGACCGACGACACCGGGACCACCTCGGGGATCCTTATGGAGGCACTGGGACGGTGCCACGTGGACCGATACATCGGTGTCGGTGCCCGACTCCACGGCGCCGGGGATACTAGCTGGCATCTCCTGCGTGAGTGCGGAGCAATGCTGGGCGGTGGGCTCCACGGGGTCGTTCAACAACGGCGGCTTGGGTGCACAGCCACAGAGTGTGGTGGACTACTGGAACGGATCGTCGTGGTCCGTGCAGCCCAGCCCGGACGTCACCGCCTTCAGCTTCCTCAATTCGGTGAGCTGTGTGGCGAACGAAGGGTGCGTCGCCGACGGGAGCACCTTGACCAATCCCAACGGCAATGGTGACCCTGGACTGCGTGGCTTCATCGAACAGGTGAACTTCCCCCTGGGGTCGAGCCAGGGCACCGTTCTCGCGGCGCGGGACGGTGGTGTGTTCACCTACGGCACTGCGCCCTTCGAGGGCTCCATGGGCGGCCAGCATCTCAATGCGCCGATCGTAGGCATTGCGCCCTCCCGCAACGGTCAGGGCTACTGGCTGGTGGCTGGCGACGGCAGTGTTTTCGCGTTTGGCGACGCCAGCTTCCATGGTTCGATGGGTGGCATTCATCTCAATGTCCCCGTCATCGGCATAGCCGCTACCGACCACGGCGGCTACTGGCTCGTCGCCTCCGACGGTGGGGTCTTCAGCTTCGGGGGCGCGTCCTTCCACGGCTCCGCCGGCGGGACGCTGCTCAATGCCTCGGTGACGGGAGTGGCGGCCACGCCCGACGGTCAGGGCTACTGGCTGGTGGGATCCGACGGCGGCGTGTTCACGTAGGGCGATGCCGCGTACTTCGGCTCCCTGCCGGGTCAAGGCATCATCGGACAGCCGCCGGTCGTCGGCATCACCTCGACGCCGACAGGGTCGGGGTACTGGTTGGCCGGTGCGAACGGTGCTGTGTACACGTATGGAGACGCGACCTTCCTCGGCGCGCCCGACGCGAGCCGACTGGCCGCCCTGGTGTCGGCGATCGCCACGTCCTAGCCGGATCGCAGCGACGCGCCGTCGGCGAGGTCATGGTTCTGCTCGTGGAGACCGACGACATCAACTGCACGACCATCCGTTTGGAGGGCGCCTGAGGTCAAGAAGCTCGGGCCGCTTGACAGCAAAGAGTGGAGTTCAGGGTCGGTCCCGAGGCACCGGACCTTCTTCTGCCCCTGCATCTATCACGCGTTCTTTTGCAGCTAACTGCATTGGCCAATCTCCCGATCGGTGGGCTGTTGGTTGACGTGGGAATCGATCAGAGTGATCAGACTGAGGTCCAGCTTGCGGTTGTCGAGCACCTCCGGTCACCGCCCGAGAGCAATCTCGCCAAGTGTGCGACCCCGCTACCGAACTCAGTAATACTGTGTGAACAGTTGTAGTTATCTGTTGGGCAATGGCAAATTTACGGAACTAAATAGGTACGAACGCCCGATACCAGGGTGTCGCGGCGTCTCTTTAGCGGCCGAGGGAGTGGATCGTGGAGTTCGGGCTGTTCATCCAGGGGTACGTCCCCGAGTTCCGCCGAGCCGGCGATCCGGAGGCCGAGCACCACGCCTTCGAGAACGAGCTCGCCGCAGTCGTGGCCGCCGACGGCGCCGGGTTCAAATACGTATGGGCGACCGAGCACCACTTCCTCGACGAATACTCCCACCTCTCGGCCAGCGACGTCGTGCTGGGCTATCTCGCCCACGCCACCGAGCGGATCCACATCGGGTCGGGGATCTTCAACCCGCTTCCGCAGGTCAACCATCCGGCCAAGGTGGCTGAGCGCGTCGCCATGCTCGACCATCTCTCCGATGGCCGGTTCGAGTTTGGCACGGGCCGGGGAGCAGGCAGCCACGAGATCCTCGGGTTTCTGCCCGGCACCGAGAATCTGGACATCACCCGTGAGATCTGGGAAGACGTCATCGGCGAGTTCCCGAAGATGTGGATGGAGGACACCTACCAGGGATACGAGGGGAAGTACTGGTCTCTTCCTCCCCGTAAGGTGCTCCCCAAGCCGTACGTGAAGCCGCATCCGCCCATGTGGTACGCCGCCGGGAATCCCAGCAGTTGGGAAATGGCTGCTCACAAGGGCCTCGGCGTGCTCGGCTTCGGTGTCGGCAACCTTGCGGCGCTCGAGAAGACGCGGGAGGCCTACAAGAAGGCGATCCTGGGGGCCGAGCCGGTGGGTGCCTTCGTGAACGACAACGTCATGGTGTGCACCGCGGCGTATGTCGCCGAGGACGGGCGACAGGGCCCGGCAGCAGTTGCTCGATTACCGCCCGAACTACCTCACCTCGAACGTCTTCCGTTACCACGACACCTTCCCGCGGCCACCCCACGTGCCGCCGTGGCCCGAGCTGATCCCGGAGCACACGCCCGAGACCATTGAGGGGGGGATCGAAGCCGGGGCGTTGATCGTTGGCGATCCGAGCGAGGCGTTGGCCCAGTGCCGGCGCTGGGAGGCGGCTGGTCTCGACCAACTCGTCTTCGGCATCGGTCCGGCCCCACTCGAAGACACGCTCGAGATGATCCGCCTGGTCGGTGAGCATGTCATCCCGGCGATCGACACGGATCGCGAGCACCGCACGTCTCGTCAGCGGGCCGCGGCACGGTCGTCGAAGCGCCGGGACTGAACTGCACTTGCGGCATGGCTCGGTCTCGGTGCGAGATCGTCCCGCTATCAGGGTGATTGGTGGCGTCGCTGTCAGCCTCCGCACGAAGACAACAGGGAGTTCGGTCGGCGCACGCACCCACTGCCTGCTGTCGTGATGGGAGTCCGCGACAAGAAAAATTGGATCCGTGGGATGTTCGTGGGATTGACTTGGCCTCGCAGATCAAGAGGTTGAAGCAATCCAAAATCCCAGCTAGAAGCCGATTCAGCGCTACACCGTTGGTTTGCGAATTGCCCCGTCGACGGTCGAAGTAGGTCTCATAACCCGACCACTTCCATTTACTCAGAGGTGCCTGGTGCTCGGCAGTCCGGCAACAGATACAGCTTCTGTCAGGACCACAGACCACCCCCACAATCGGGGTGCGAGGTCAGAGCCGGCCTACCGAACTTGTTCCCTCAAATCCAGACAGGCTCTCGTCACGTCAGAGCGCGCTTCGCCTCGTCGAGGAGAGCGGCGGCGCGCAGTCCCGGGGCTTCCTCGTCGGCTTGCCAGCGCCGCTGAATGAAGGCCTCTGCCCCTGCTACTGCTAGGCCCTGGGGAGCGGTGACCCACGGAGCATTCATTGCTATCAAGCCCATTGCTACTGTGCCGGCCTGAACAACCATGCGAGCCCGCTCGGCCTTGGCCTTAGTACGCGCGGTCTCATTGAGGGCTTCGATTAGCCACGTCATCTCTTTAACCATCGTCTCAGTGCTCGCGCCCTCTTCATCGAGCCAGCCGATGATCTCGTGGAGCTGGGCTCGGTTTTCGCGAACATCTCGTCGGCTGACGTAGTCCACGGTGCGCTTTAGAACCTCTTCATCGCTGGAACTCTTGTCGTCGGGAACGGCTAAGCGTGTCACGACCACTTTCGCGCGCTCCTCGGGCATCGGTGGCAGCGGTGCACCAGCCTCCCAGATTTCGCCCGGCTTCACGACGACATCTCTTCTAGGGAAGGGTCGCACCCACGTCCAGCGCCACTGCCTATCGAAACGGTCGGGACTGCCGAAGACGGCCACTCCGCGTACGTCGACGACATCCTTGGCGTTGATAATCGTGCCCACCTCGGACTGAGCCCTCTCAGCAAGGTGGTCGCTCAGCACCATGCGACTTGCCTGGAACGCACTCGGTCGAACGTCCGCCGCGAGTTCGGTCGATTGGCTCGGCGAACCCCGATACGACTCCTCCCAGCCATTCCGCAAGTCATACGACCACTCGATGCGTTCTGCGAACGGACCCAAAATGCCAAGGAGACGGTCAAGCTTGTCGGGGTTCCATCCATTGTGCTCCCAGCGTTCTCGGTCGTCGTCTGCCGGAGTGGGGATGACAAGGCGGTCGTACAGGATCAAATCAGCCACGAATGGGCGCGGTCCCAAATGATCGGCGACCGAATAGCAGCCCCAAAGCAACTTGGGCATCTCCCGCAGCATACCGGCGAGTGCCCGTCCGAAAGGAAAAAAAGAAGCACCACGACCCGATCTCAGTCGCCCTGGTTCGACCGCACGGTAAGTCTTGGGGGTTGTCGTAGTCGGCCTTGTGCGTTGCGGATGGGAGTCGGGGCATCGTGCAATCGAAGGACAGGTGTAAGAGAGAACACTCAGACGAACGAGGCCCCAGAGGTGCTCCAGGACGGGCGCTGACAATCTCCTTGGAGGTAGAAGCGGACTTGAGCAGATCCGATGGAACCAAAGCAAACCTTCCGGATTTGCCCGGCCACACTCTCAAGGTGAGGCAGACGATCCCGTACCTTCTGTCAGATTTCTACTCTGCTTGGCGGTTCGCTACGAGCGGCCAAGCGGCTGACTCGGCCGTATTCCAGCGTGACGAAGAACTCTTACTCCCTGGTTGTTGAGCTTCACCGATGGTAGAGAGGTCACCGCCCAGGCCAATGCGTCTAACTCTTCGGCACGATAGATGGGCCGCTCGGCGGCTTCTGAGAGGTGCGCGACCGCATTACCGATTCCTTTGGCGCTGACGCCAAGAGATGTGGCAATGGCCGCGATCTGTGTCCACACCTTGGACGCTCCGCCTAAATATCGGGCCGAGACGTACAAGATGGCTGCCAGCGCAAGGGCCACTACGAAGAGAGCCACCCAATAGTGAAGGATGACGCGGCGAACGATGCGGACCGTCCGGCTCAGGGCCGCCTCTCCTGCTGCGACGTAAGCCTCTGGTGTCAACAGTCCCGCGGTTGACTCCGCGCCGGTGAGGAATCCAAGCCAGACATCACCCTGATCCAACAGCGCAACCTCGGCCCTTCTCGCGAGTGCTGCCCTGTTGTCTGCGCTGTTGTCGCTCAGAGATCCTGGTGCATCTCTGTTGAGGACGGTGGTGACGAAGGTACTCCACCTCCCGAGCGAGGCGCTCACGACCTTGCCCGAATCGCCAGGAAGGAACGGATCAAGTGACGAGATCCATTGGGTGAGTTTCGATGTCCGTTGCCTTGATAGTTGCTCGATAGCAGCCGCTTCAAATGATGCCGGGTCGTTCGGTCGAGCTCGCGGCGGACAGACGGTGTTGCGAAGCGATCTTCCGACTTCGTAGGCGAGCTCGACCGATCGACCCGCACAGGCAAGTGCTGAGAGGAGATCGCGATTGGCCGTTTGTAAGGCCGCAGCGAAAGGATCCCCGCCGGCCGCTGGCTGCGGGGGATTGCGCAGTGTCTGTGGTATGCCATCCGGTATCTCATGTGCATCCGTCGGGATCGCCGCAGACAGCGCTGTGAGCGAGCAGTCGAGCCGGTCGATCTCGAGGGATCGCCGATGAGTCTGGCCGAGTTCGTGCTCAGTCGGCAGGCGATCGGTGGGCTCGTCCGCGTCGGCACGAAGATGGCCGAAGAGGACCGCCATCGTCCACCCGACGTCGAGTGCCGCCGGGACGACCGTCGTCAGGACAAGGGTTTGGGCGTGGGTGCCGCCATTTGGAGCTCCGCCTGCGTTCGCCTCCGCTGCCGCACCCCCATCAGCGGCTGATGTCGCATCCTCCGGTGCTGCCGATCCCGCTGCTTCAGCGCCGGCCGCGTCGGCTCCGTCTGTCCCATTGGTCATGTTGTCCCCCTACGACGAGAACCCAAAGGTAGGTGGGACAACGTTTCCCTGCAACCGCTAGTGCGCTTTGGCACTATGTCACGGTGTTCTCAAGGATCGAGGTCCGCCAGGCGCGACGCCGCGCAGTCCGCCAGCAAAGCAAGCTGGCGGGCGAGCGACCCGATCCTGATCTCCCGCATGGGACCGATCGCTTATCTCAGATCCGGCACATCGTCGTGTTGATGATGGAGAACCACTCATACGACAACTACCTGGGCATGCTCGTCGGTCATGGAGACGGACTGGCTCTGGGACCTGATGGGCAGCCAACCTCGGCCAACCAAAGCACCGACGGCAGGTCGGTCCCTTTGAGCCACTTCTCAGGCACCCGGCAGGTGCCTGGTGTCCCCACACAGAGCTGGCATGCCAGCCACATCCAGTGGAACGGCGGTGCCAACGACGGGTTTGTCCGCAGCATCGAAAAGACTTTGCCTGGCCTCGACGCCACGGTGGCGATGCGCTACTGGACACAAGAGGATCTGCCGTTCTATTACCACCTGGCGCGGACATTCCCACTCGCGACGCGGTGGTTCAGCTCTTGCCTCGGTCCGACCTTTCCGAATCGTCGCTTCCTCATTGCCGGTACCGCGCACGGCCTGATCGATGACTTGCCCTTCAATATGGCGGACTATCCCGAGGCCGGCACGATCTTCGATCTTCTCGGCGCCCACAACATCTCGTGGGCCAACTATCACAACGTGCCGCCCTGGCAGATACACCTCAAGCGCATCATCCGAACCGCAGGAGTGAACTTCCTTCGGATGATCGGTGCGCTCCTCTCGACCATCTTTCCGACGCTTCTCAAGGCGGTGCAGAGCAAGCTCCAGGCGACGGCCGATCTGTACCCACTCGGCACGCTGCGCTCCATCAACCACTTGCGAACGATGCGCCGATTCTTCGCTGACGCAGAGGCCGGAATCCTTCCTGCCGTCAGCATCATCGATCCCGACTTCGGGCAGTGGTCAGAGGAGAATCCCCAAGACATACGGAGCGGCGAAGCCTTTTCAGCCAAGGTAATCAACGCCGTCATGGCTGGGAGGGGATGGCCCGGGACGGTCTTGATCTGGCTCTACGACGAGCACGGCGGTTACTACGACCACGTGCCTCCTCCGGAGGCCCCTGAACCAGATTCAGAGCCCGGCCAGAACCCGATGAAGCGATTTTGGTGGCTACGACTCATTCTGCGTTTCCTGCCCACCTATGCCAGACAGATCGAGGCCGCCGACGATGGACCAACCAGCTATGACCGACTCGGCTTTCGTGTCCCCGCTGTGGTCGTGTCGCCGTACGCGAAACCGGGTCATGTCAGCTCGACCGACTACGACCACACGTCAGTGCTGAAGCTCATAGAGGAAAAATGGAATCTCCCTTCACTGACGGAGCGAGATAAGGCAGCCACCTCGCCCCTCGAGATGATGGATCTGGATGGCCCGCCTGCTTTCTTGGACCCTCCAGCTCTTGCGCGACCAGCGGGTTCAGTGGACGTGTGATGAGGATCAAGCCGAAAAACCAAGCCCGGTGTTTGGGTGCCGGAGCTCCGACACCACACCCATTCCACTGGGGCAACCAGCGGGCGCCGCACGAGGAATCCCATGCCTGACGCTCCTTCGAGCCAAGACTTTCCGGTGAGTGAACCGGCGCAAAGCGGAATCCCTGTGCCCGAGAGCCAAGGGGATTCTCCAGTAGCGACGGCTTCCGTAGAGACCGAACCAGATCGCTCTCAATTCAGTTCCTCGAGCGAAATGGTGGCGGGAACGGTTCTCCGAATCGATCCACGTGTCCTGATCCAGATCAAAGCTGCGGCGGTGCCTTTGCTTGAGGATGCCGACGGTCTCGTTGTTCCGGTCGGCCCATCAGGCGGGATCGGAGACCGGGGGATAACGCTCAAGAATGAGTTCGGACGCCTCCACATCGATCCAAGTTTCTTGAGTAAGGCCAGTTTGGAGACTTCGCCCACCCCATCGACAGGAACCAAACAAGCAGCGCCATCATCGACCGCTCTAGTTCGCCCGGATGCGCCACGGATCCTCGAGATCTCGGAACCGGATCGTTCCCAACTAACGGCGGCGGGGATATCCCTTCGAACGATCCTTTTCGCGACTGGGAGCGCGGTCGATAACAGTGCGGACTCCTCTGGCAGCCGGCGAGTGGCAACCTGCACGGCAATTGCGACAGCCGGACAGCGCGGCGTGACGCACCTCGTTATGCCGGTTCTCGGCCTAGGAAGAGACAGAATTCCTCCCGAAACCGCTGCCCGAGATGCCGCCGTTGGCATCAGACAAGCTCTAGACACCTTCACCGGTGAGCTCAAGTTGAGGCGGCTTACACTCATCATCCCACCGAAGATTGACCTTTCGGCCTTTGTTCGCGCCGCCGAGGACGCGAACACCGCAATATCTCTTGAGATGTTTCGTGACCGCCCGATCACGGACGCTACTCAAGACACATTGCGGTTTGCTGACTATGCCTTCGCTTTGGCGACGGTCATCGACCATCCGGCAGCCGAGACGCCGTTTACCATCGCCGTCAACGCACCTTGGGGAGCCGGAAAGACCTCGATTGCAGAGTTGACGGCCAAGGAGCTGACCCAATATCCGAGAAACGGTCAGCCGGCCATCATCTGTTGGTTCAACGCATGGCAGAACGACGATGCACCGCGGATGGCGACGCCGCTGGCGGCGACAGTCGCGCGTACCGTCGGACCCCTTCGGTCTCCCTGGCGCCGCCTATTCGATCCGCTGCCGACGACACTTCTGACTCCGAGGCAGAAGCGTCGTCGTCGCCTGCTATCGGGACTGTTTTTCATTCTCGCGGCCGTACTTCTGTGGCTACTGACCGCAGCCAATGGGCACGCGGCTTCATCTCTACTGGGCCTCGGCGGCGCTGCGGCTTTTCTCGCTGGTATCGGACCGAAGGCATTGTCTTTACAAAGCACCGCGAGTGACGTAGCGACGTTGGTGCGTTCGCCTGAGATGACCTTTTCTACTGGGTCACTCAGCGAAGTAAGCGACGACCTCGGACGCCTAATTCATCAGGCCACGCAGCGCGGGAAGGGCCAAGCGCATCGGCGCTTGGTGGTCTTCGTGGATGATATCGAGCGGTGTGAACCTCCTCGTTCGATTGAGGTCTGTGAGGCCGTGAACCACCTGTTGTCCCATGAGGATGTCGTCGTCATCCTGTTGGGCGACCTTCAGACAATCGCCACGGCTGCAGAGACGAAGTACCACGATCTATTGCCACGGATGGTTGGCTCACGCAAAAAGAATTCGCAGTCCTACGGTGAGCTTTACCTCGAGAAGGTGATCCAGTTTCGATTCGACGTCCCGAGGCTTGATCGAACTCAGATTTCCGATCTCGTTGATCATCTCTTGAAGCCCTCGCCGCCCGAAATCGACGAGCAATCCAAGAACCAGGTGGTCAAGAGGAAATCGCGGTTGGGCCTCGCGCGAAGGCCTCTGGCATGGGTTGGATCACTGATGTTTCCCGGTCGTGAAGGGAAACGTGCAGAATGGGAGCGCCGACGGGCAGAGGCCGTCGCCCGCGGGGAGGTGGACGATAACCAGCCAGTGGATGGCCGAATCCTTGAGATTGCTCGGCGGCTCAGTCGGCTGGAACGTATCGAGGGTCCGGAATATCTCTTGGCTGCCTATAAGGCTGCTCAACCTCATATTGACCCCAAACCGCGGGACGTTAAGCGACTCCTCAACCGGGTGAGGTTCTGTCTGGCCATCGCCGACCGGAGAGCCCTGCTAGAGCCGGACGGCCCACTCTCTGCCGAGTCGATCGGCAAGTGGTCGGTAATTGTCGAGCGGTGGCCTGATGTCAGTGCAGCGATCGGCCAGGATCCGGACCTTCTTCGCACCTTTGAAGAAGCCTCGGCCGATGCGAACGTATTTGACGAGTTGTGTTCGACGAAGATCCCCCGGACTCCACATCTCGAGGCGTTCCGCGGCCTCGTCTCCAGCGCGCCTCGGCTGGGTGCCATCTCGGAGGTCGTAACGGGGTTCACGATGCGAGATGGATGATCTGGGTGTCAATCTGTAAGCGGACCGTCCTACGGCGACAGATTGGATGGACCGGCCGGAACCGACCGGCCGGAAGCGCCCGGCGGGGGAGTGGACGTAAACCGTAAGACTGAAACCACCGCCGAGGTGTTGGTCCGACGCTCGTAGCGCCCGACCTAAAACCCCCTTAAGAGGAAGTTGTCCATCCTTTGTCCATCCATTCAACGGAATCAGATGGACGACGGCCCTCTCGCTGGACGGGGAAACGGGCTTGAACAGGTCCGACGTAACCGGACCAAACCACCTGGACTAACCCGGCCACTCTCTCAAAGCGATGCCGGGAGTACAGGCAGTCGCTCGGCCGGTAAGTTCGGTCAGCTGAATTCAACGGATGGTTCGCGTCTCAAGTTGGGACAGACAGTTAAGCCATTTTTGACCCGAGGCCTTCCACCAGTGGGTTGCAATCGGTATTGTCTCTGCAGGCGGCTTCGACGCGGATAGTTGGGGGAAGCCATGGATAAGTCACTCTGCAAACCGTATGTCAGGTGGTTCAACGGACTCACAAATGGACGCTGGGCAACGTGGGAGCCTGGAGATCAGGTGGACGTAGGCGATGTCGGTTGGTTCGATGACCAGCTTGAGTTTCGCCACAATGTGACTCTTTCCGATCTTGGAATTCCTATGACCGTGTCGGAGGAGGAACCGAGCTCACCGAGGCTCTACTTCACAGCCAAGGATTTCGACATCGGAGTCGACACCAACGCTTCGCTTCCCGCGACCGGGCATCCAGTAAATCTGAAGAGTGCTGGGGTTACCTTCAAAACGAAGCGCAATAGCTCTTACCTATTGCAAGCTGACGCCGTCACCGATCAGACCCTTCTCAACGAGAATGAGGTCTTCGAAGACATGCGACAGGCACTTTTGCAGGGTCGGTGGCACGTTGACTTCTACGTCGTGACGGCTCGCCGGCGATGTGGCAGCGGGTTCGTCGTCCTCTCTCAGCGCAAGCGTCAGGAGATCCGACTCGAGGTCGAGGGTGCCATATCTGCAGCGGGAGTCATCGATATCGCAAAAGCAAAGGTAGGAGTAAACGCGTCAGGGGGGACGAATAACTTCCTCTGGTTCCCCTTTTCTGCGCTGGAGACGCCCATATTCGAATCACCCATCGGTGTAAATAGAAAACTATGGGCTCGCCTCCTCGGCTTCAAGAAGAAAGGTCTACGCGTCGTCGACCCCAGCGGCCATCGATGGCCACCGGACGAGCCACCATGGAATCTTCGCCATCTCGATGAGGCTGAACGGATTTATTCTCGTGAGAATTCTGGAATCTCGGAGACGGAACTGATGAACATGCCTTTGGACGAGCTGTTCCAGCCTCTTGTGCATCTTCCCGAGAACCAGGCGCCTCCGCCCCCAATCGGGGGAGGCAGACCAATGCTGGCCGGTGCAGGCGGAGGCGGGTCCGAAGTGGTGTCGCCAGTTTTTGAAGACGCCCACGAAGTGGAGGCTGGAGCGGGGGCAGGCGAGGGAGTTCCAGCTCCAGCATGACGCCTAAATCGGCGCTGACAAGAAGGCCTATCACAGCGGCTGGTCGGCGATAACCACGTAACAATAGGTCCGGGCGAGCCGTGGCTTGCTTCGTGATGGCCGCCGAGGCGTTGGTCGTCAAGGAGACGGCTCTCGCTCGCACCGGTTCTCGGACATTCACTGTGAATTTCTGGTTCATGCTTGACGGGGTCAAAGGGGTACCGGGACTTGACGTCTCGGACATTCGAGCGACGATGGTCGGCCCCCGCGGCGGTCACTTGTCTCGGCGCTGGCGCTCGAATCGGTACAGGATCGGCAGAACTTGCAGGTCCTTGGGCCGCCCTGCCGCTTCCTTGGATCGGATGACATCGCTGAGGTCTGCGACCATGACGTCGACGGAGTCGACCCTCATTCGGTGAGCGTTCGTGACGAGTTCCTCGTATCCGCCGGCAATGCCACTCGGCACAAACGAGATATCGAACTCACCGGAGGGACAGATGAGATTCCAAACCGACGACGCGGCGAGTGACCGGACGTCGTGATCGAAGGGAAGCCCTCCATCGACGGCGTCAGTGCGGATCCGGGCCCCGAGCTCCTTCAGCGCCTTCGAGAGCTTGGTCAGATTCTCCGTAGACGAATCCGGCGCCACGTCGATGTCCTTCGTTGCGGGGATCGGGGCTTGCTGAGCGATGGCAGCGAAGGCGCCGATCACGACATACCTGACTCCGTGTCGGTTGAGGACAGCGATGATCGCCGCCGCATCGAGAACCTGGGTCATGAGATGGAGCCACTCCCAGCCTCAACGACCTCAGCATTTCGCCATGCCTCGATCTGTCGATCCCTGCGACGTCGCTCCCTCGGGCTTCGCCGAGAATCGAGCTTGGCCAGGACTTCGTCGTGAGTGTCACTGGGGACGAGATGCATGCTCAGGTCGAACCCAGCCGCCTTCAGCAGTCGCATCAGAGTAGGAATGGTCGGCTGCCGACGGCCTCGCTCGTATGCCGAGATCATGGTTGCAGGTACACCAGCCCGTTCGCTGAGCTGCCCCTGGCTGAGACCACTCTTAATCCGGGCCAGCTGGAGCAGCGCGGCCGCCGGAGAGGGTATCTGATGCATTTGTGTCATGATACAATTGTATCAGGACGGTGGATCGGTCCGCCCGGGGAGGTGTAGCTCAATCTCCGGAGAGAACCCCGAACACGAATCTCGCCAGCGGACGCTCAGGCAGGCCGTTCCGACTCGTCACCGTTTGTTTTTGACGTAAGCGAAGTATGGATTTTCCGTCGAGACCGGATTCTCCGTCATCGTGTGCTCCTTCGACACGACACCAGACAACTCCGCAACCTTGATTCGGCCGTAGGCCACTGCCTTGGAAAGCCGTACGTCGACTCGGCCCGAAAGTTGTGGGAGTCCCGTCTGCAGCATCAGCCATGGCAACGCCTCGGCGATTCAGCGGGAAATCTTGGCGGGAGGCTGTTGTCGTTCCCCATGCCCGTGTGGTCCGCTGGTCGCTCTTATGTGCCGAAGCCGCTCAACCACTCAATGGCGGTCGGTGCCATTGAGTGGTTGAGCAAGAACGCCGCGCATCAGATGAAAATGAGTCTGGCGCGGACCGGACACGTTACGGCTTGAGCAACCTTGTGAGATTAGGGGACGTAGGCCCAGATGAGCCGGATGTGGTCCACCTCGCCCGCCTTCAGGGTGATGTTCTGGGGTTGCCCACACAGTGGCGAGCCGCCGCTCGAGCTGGGACCGCAGCCGATCACGGTGTAGCTGCCAGGCCCGAGGGGAATGCGAAAGTGTCCGGAATCTCCTACCTTCTTTAGGAGCACCAGCGGCGGGTTGGTGAACTCCACTTCCACGGTGCCCGACGTCGGGTGGAATTTGGTGGAGGGACCGCCGCCTTCGTAACCGAGGACACCGACGATTGCAGACGTGCTGTTGGGGACAACAGTCGAACTTGCCAGAGCCGGAGCCGCCTGGACGCCTACGGCTGTGATTGCCCCCAACGACGCGGCCATTCCGAATACCCACTTGCGTGTCATGCGTAGCCTCCGAGTTTCGCTGGTCGGTACCGGACTATTCCGGTACCTGCTCTAGCGTTATGGTAAGGATCGCAGCCTGCGCGTTCGATAAAACGTTCTGGCGTCAAGGTTAAAACTTGGAATTATCTCCAGATGCTGAGCGACTCGCAGTCCCGGACAGGATTCGCATCGTGCGATCGATCCCCGCTCAGTCTCGTTCGGGAGTTCGCAGGACCCGCGAGACATTTCAGGGCCGAGCGCGCTGACCACATGCCGGCCCGAACTGCGAGCAGACAACAGCGTCTGACGGCTTGGCCCGCGGGCTCAGTGGGCAGCTGGCGTTATATAGTCAAAGGGATCAGAGTGCCATAGCCCACGAGTTCCTGGTTGCGATTGGCACGGGCCTGAAAACTGTGGCCTGCGAATTATCATCGCCTTAGTGCGGACCTGTTGCTGGCGTGACGAGAATCGCTGAATGCGACGGGTGACGCCTCTTCCGATCGCCGCCTGGGTCGTCGCGACCGCGGCGGCAACCGTTGTCAGCTGGGTGGGTGTCGGCGCAGTCACCAGGGCGATCGCGTCTCCCCCCGATCCCGTCATTCCCGCACCGGGAGTCGCAACAGCCGCCACTTCGTCGTCGGCGGCGCCAGGGGCAATCACCACCTGGAGTGTCCCCACCACGTCTCTATCGTCCTCACTAACGCAGCCCACCGCTCCGTCGACGGGGCCATCGACCTCTGCCATACGGAGCCATGCCGCACCGGCGATCACGATCACGAACACGACCACGACCTTGCCGACGGCGCGCAAGAGTCCGACAGTCGTGACCACCACCACGATGGCGGCGCCGGTCACCTCGACCGCGACACCGCCGACTGGGGGGAGCACGACCACGACGACTCAGCCGGCGACATCGGTGACGCCAGGATTGGCTCCGACGACCTTCTCGAACGCCGGCGGATCTATCACCGTGACGTGCCAGGGAAGCGCCGTCCTGCTGAAGAGTGCCGTCCCCGCAGATGGGTTCCAGGTGACGGTGCAGAGCGGTGGGCCGCTGGAAGCGATCGTCCGCTTCACCGGCTCAGGCGCGATATTTCTCCTGGGCGCCAGGTGCCAGAACGGGACCGCCATCAGGATGCAGCCGAGCGCCGGCCCCAACTCGGCTTCCGCCCCGAGTGAAAGCGGGTAGCCGGTCTTCGCAGTGCACACCGCAGCTGCCGATTGAGCGTCCCGCCTGCGAACGCCAACTCCTCAGATATGAGCCGGCAGCGGCGGAGGCGGCATGTTGTCGCGACACGAATCGCGCTCGCCGGCTGGCGCTGCTTCCAGGGCTCGTTCGAAGGTGATCTCGACGCGGGCACCGCCACCCGGCGTAGCACCGGTGACCATGCTCCCGTGCGCACGTTCGGCAGTGCGACGAGCAATATCGAGCCCCAGACCGGTGGAGCCGCCCCCGCTGTGCCCGCGTTGATCGACTGGGCCGTCGGGGAACCCCGGTCCATCGTCCTCCACGACCAGCATCGCCTGCGCCGTCGAGGACGACAGCGTGACCCGGAAGGGTGTCCCCTCGGGGGTGTGGGCGAGGACGTTGCCGACCAGCGCGTCGATCGTCGCCTCAAGCTGGGACGCGGGGACGCGGATCTTGACGGCGATCTCCGGCAGATCCAACGTCCATCGGCGACCCTGCTCCTCAGCCAGAACGGACCAGAAGATCAGTCGGGCCTTGATCGTCTCGGTGATGTCGGAGTTCTCGGGTGTCGGCTGTGGGCGGGCGCGGCGAACCTCGGTGATAACGCTGTTCACCGCCTCCGTGAGGTCGTGCACTGCGGCCCGCATCTTCTGTCGGTCCCCGGGCTCGGTGAGTGCGTCGGCCTCGAGCGCGAGCGCCGTGAGCGGGGTGCGAAGTCCGTGTGAGAGGTCGGCCGCCTGTTCGCGTTCGAGCTCGAGTAACTCCATGATCCTCTCGGCAAGCGCGTTGACGGCCCGGCCCATGTGCTCGACCTCCGCTGGTCCCGCCGGCACGGCACGTGCGTCCAGGTCACCCGTGCTCAGGCGTCGGGTCACCGTGTCGAGGTCCTCGATGGACCGAACCAGAGAGCGCCCAAGCCGATCCGAGAGAAGGAGGGCCAAACCCAGGATGGCCACGCCGACCGCGGCGAGGACCAGCCATGCCTTCCAAACGCCCGCGGTCAGGAGATTGCCCGGCACGCTCACGACCCCGACGGCCGTGCCTGAAGGAAGGCGTACGGGAACCCACACGAGCGTGGTTCCCCGGTAGGACGCGGAGAAGGCGTGTCCGGCCCTGGCCGAGAAGAGTTGTGTCATCGGCACGGCGACGGGTGCACCAACCGTGGCCCCTCCGGTCGTGAACACTTCGACCTGGCGGCCGCTGCCGTCGGCATTGAGCTGTCCCACCACAGACTGCAGCGCAGCGTGGGAGCTCTCCGATGCCAACACGCCGGCAAGAGTGCGAGCCTCCTGGTCGGCCACCGAAAGGCCTCGGTCAGTGGCCACGATCCGGACCACCGCTCCGAGCGGGATGATGAATGCCAGTGTCACCATGGCGGTGACCGCCAGCACGGTCAAATTGAGGCGCCGCCTCATCCGCAGGGGTCGACGAGCTTCACCCCGGCGCCGCGCAGCACGTGCACGTAGCGTGGCTCCGCCGCGGACTCGCCGAGCTTGCGCCGCAGCCACGACAAGTGCACGTCCACGGTCTTGTCGGCGCCGCCGAGCGGCTGGTCCCAGACCGCGGCGAGGATCTCACGCTTCGACACCACGTGCCCCGGCTGTGAAGCAAGGAAGGCCAGGAGGTCGAACTCCTTGCGGGTCAAATCGAGCGCCTTGTTGCAGAGCAGCGCCTCCCGCGCCGACGTGTCGATGCGGAGGTCTCCGACAACCAGGATTGGGGCCTCGCCGCGTGCGGTGCGGCGGAAGACGGCGCGCAACCTGGCCGCGAGGTGGTCGGCCGAAAAGGGTTTGACGACGTAGTCGTCGGCTCCCGCGTCGAGCGTGCGGATGATGCCCGCCTCCTCGTCGCGTGCGGTGGCAGCGACGATGGGCACCTCGCTCACGGCCCGGATCATTTTGACGAGCTCAAAGCCGTCGATGTCGGGAAGGCCGAGATCCAGGACCACGGCGGCCGGAGGGTGTTCGACAACGGACCGCAAGCCGTCCAGGCCGGTGGACGCCGTCAGGACCTGGAAGCCACGGGCGGAGAGCGCGGTCTCGAGCGAGCGCAAAATCCGCACATCGTCCTCGATGAGCGTCAGCATCGTCACCCTGCACGGCTCCCCGAGCAGCCCACCACGCCAAGAGCCTACGTCAGCCGCCTCGCCGCGACCTGACCCGGACCGGGCCGCTCGTGCCAGCAGCCGCAACACGCAGGGACCCCTCCCTCTACATTTGCAATCGGGCTCGGAGCACACCGCGCCGAACATCTCGGCAATCTCCTGGCAAGGAAAGCGAAGGACAAAACATGGGCCATTCCTCGGCCCGGGTGAAGGTGCGGCCGTAAGAGGCCATGAACCCTGTTGCGCTGCAGGCGGTATTTCACAGATGGGTCTGGAGCGCTTGATTCGGCCCCAAGCTGGATGCGCTGGCTTTACAGTGGAACGACGAACGCGCCTGGAGCAGTCCGGACCGGTGCACAGTCGTCAAAGGGATCGTGTTGTTGATCAACCCCAGGCCACGCTGTCATAACGGTGGTCCACTGAATGGGGTCAAGGCCTAAGGACGGGAGCTTCGGGTCCCGAACCCGAAGGTCTCGTCAGACCGATGCCAGCAGGGAGTTTCTCGGGGAAGCGCCGACATTGAGTAGTGCAGCGCCCATGCGGCTGCATTGTGCGAGCCCCGTGACCAGCAGTTTCGTCGGGCTTGTAGCCCGAGGGTGCGTGATGGTTGTGACCACCCGCCACTCAGAGCCGTTCATAGAGGGGTCGCTGACCGCGTTGACAGAAGTCCCGGATTACGGAGGCCCTGGCCGGGCGCCGGAACTTCATCGTGCCTCGGTGGTGAGCGCGTCCGCGCCCTTGCGGCGCGTGACCGAAGGTGTGCCCACGCGATCGCATCCGGAGGAACGAGCCCATTGCGCGCCTAGGTGGGATCCTGGTCACGGCTCCGATCTGGATTGATTGGACCACTCGACGCTTGAATCTCAGCGTGCTTGTCGCACCGTTGGCTAGCCTGACCGCGGTGAATCACAAGGTGGAGGGGCATTGATGCAGAAACCGATCGCGAACGTGTTCACGTGGCCGGACGATGATCCAGAGCTTCTCGGCGGTCAGTGCAAGGACTGCGGGGCGATCACGTTCCCGTTGCAGTCGCGGTGCCCGCGCTGTGGTACCCGGAGCATGGCCGAACTTCCCCTACCCCGCCGGGGCACCCTTGTGTCCTGGACGACCCAGGAGTTCCCGCCGAGCTCCAACTACATGG
The DNA here is from genome assembly GCA_963725895.1 of uncultured Acidimicrobiaceae bacterium. GTDB lineage: Bacteria > Actinomycetota > Acidimicrobiia > Acidimicrobiales > RAAP-2 > Bog-473. The sequence continues at coordinate 402,447 of CAVSAJ010000003.1, forward strand.
GTGATCCGACGGGCAAGTCCTTCAAGCCTTTTGGGATCGGTCTGGTGCAACTTGACGATTTGGTGCGCGTCGAGTCGCGGCTCACCGAGTGCGATCCCCAAAAGCTCGACTTCGGAATGGAAGTCGAGCTTCGAATCGTCCCGTTCTATATCGATAACGACGGCAACGAGTTCGTCACCTTCGCCTTCGCGCCCGTTGGCGCGCAGAATAGTCAGGAGCGCTAAATGGACGACGTCACGATCATCGGTGTCGGTCTCCATCCCTTCGGCCGGCACGGCGACAAGTCCGCGTACGAGATGGCCGCTGACGCCATCGAGCTGGCGTTGGCGGACGCAGGCGTGACCTGGAACGACGTCCAGTGCGCCTTCGGCGGGAGCTGGGGAGTCTGGACCGACCCCGTCACCGGTCTTGTCGGCCTTAGCGGCCTTCCGTTCATCCATGTGTTCAGCGCGTGTGCAACCGGCGCTGCCACGATCCAGCAGGCCGCAAACGCCATCCGCGCTGGCAATGGTGACATCGTCGTGGCCGTCGGCACGGACAAGCACGCTCGGGGCTCATTCAAAGGAGATCCGACGACCACCAACGTGCCTGCGTGGTATGGCGAGAACGGGCAGTACGTGACCACCAAGTTCTTCGGCATGAAGATCAACAAGTACATGCACGACCATGGCGTACCCCAGGCGACGTTAGCCAAGGTCGCGGCGAAGAACTACCGCAACGGTGCTCTCAATCCGAATGCCTTCCGTCGCAAGCCGATCACGGAGGAGGAGATTCTCAGCTCGCCGATGCTCAACTATCCACTTACCTCGTACATGTTCTGCGCTCCCGACGAGGGCGCTGCGGCGCTGGTCCTTTGCCGCGCCGACATGGCGCATCGTTTTACGGATACGCCGGTTTATGTGAAGGCGACTGCTATCCGCACGCGAAACTACGGCTCGTACGAGGTCAACACCACATGGTCCCCTGTCGAAGAAGACGTTGCCCCAACCGTGTACGCGTCCCGCGCCGCTTACGAAGACGCTGGGATCGGACCCGAGGATGTTGATGTCATCCAGGTCCAGGACACCGATGCTGGTGCTGAGGTCATCCACATGGCTGAGAACGGCTTCTGTGCTGACGGCGACCAGGAGAAACTTCTCGCCGACGGCGCCACCGAGATCACGGGTCCGATGCCGATCAACACCGACGGCGGCCTCATCGCCAACGGTGAGCCGATCGGAGCCTCCGGCCTCCGCCAGGTCCACGAGCTCGTGCTTCAACTCCGCGGCCAGGCGGGCGACCGCCAGGTTCAGGGTAACCCGCGCGTCGGCTACGCCCAGGTCTACGGGGCTCCCGGCACCGCCGCCGCCACGATCCTCACCCGCTGAGCACATGGGTGGTTGGTAGCGCGAGCTGCCGTGTTCGCTACTGTCGCAGGCTCCGGATCACAGGGGATCGATGATGCGCTCGACGAAGTGCTCTGATGAGCTCGCGGAGAGCGTTATTCAATCACGCGAAAATGCCACGGATTCTTATTTGGTTGTCATCCATTGGAGTCCCGCTCACAAGCCATCCGTCGGCAAAGCCCATCTGCCCTTAGCGAGCCTGTGGGAGTTCTCCCCAAACGCACCGGCAGTCAACTAGCGAAGGACGGCTCTGTCTAGATGCCCTTTGGCGCTAAAATGCTGCTTTCGTTATCCATCTGAGAGGAGGCGCTGTGAATCCCAAACGTTCATGGCGCCACTTGCGTATGTGACCACGTGGTCTGGCTCGGGCGCCCTTCTCGAGGAGCCTGATGTCGACAGATCACGTTCATGTATTGCAGATTGCGGGACCGGCTGGGGTTGGCAAGACCACTCTGGGCTGGGAAATAAGCGTCCAGCTGCGTCAAGCCGGCGTTTCGCACGTCGTCCTAGACAGCGATGAGTTGGACCGGGTGTGGCCGCTCTCCAGCAGTGAGCGCGAATCTCTAAACCGTGCAAACCTGTCTGCCTTCTGGGCTAATGCTTCAGCGCTTGGCCAGTGCCGGCTGATTTTGGTCGGAGTGTTCCTCCGTCCTGGCGCTGATCGGAGGTGGATCGGCTGCGCTCTGCCGGGCTCGACGATCACTCGCGTTGTGCTGGAGGCGTCCGACCAAGAACTTGAAAGGCGGCTCCGCACCCGAGAAATCGGCTCAGGGTTCGGAGACCAACTGAGGCACACATTGGACCAGGCCCAGCGTTTCCGCAATCGTCGAGGCGTAAGAGATGACGTCCTCATCACTCAGGGCCGGGAGGTACGTGATCTGGGCCACGAAGTGATCGAACGCGTCGGGTGGGTCGGTGCATAACGCTGGGACGCGTGCTTCACGGCGAACGATCGTCGTAGCCTGAACCGGCCTTCTGCGTTAGTTCGGCGAAACGGAATCCCCTGGCTTTGGCGGCTCGCTGATGGACGCATTGCGGATCTCAGCGACATCCTCTAGCGACGCCTCCCGGAGAGTGGGCCAGCCCATTCCGCTGGTGCCGCAGAGGAACTGCCGCTCCTCGCCCTCCTTGAGGGAGATTCGCAGCTCCTCGGACCTGCGCAGCCCGACAAACCGCATGTACAGCCTGTGTTCCCCTGGTTCCACCCTCAAGACCCTCACCTGCTCGGTTCCGATTTTGCCCACGGCGTGGTCGTCAAGAACCACCGTGTAGTCCGGATGGAGCCGAAGGAGGCGAAATAGCAGGGCGGTAGGGAGCACGGTCGCGGGCGACACCGACCAATTTCGCTTCGGTCGAAAGATTCTGATTGCTGACATCGGCGTCCTTTCTCGACAGGGTGAATAAGGCACTCGGCTGGCGTCTCTCGCCACGTAGAACTCCTCCGAGGGTGAGGGCAGTTGACAGAGGTACACCAGCTGGTCTCGTCCAAATCCGCTTCTCGCTTACGCCACGTGACGGCATCGGTCGTGCAGCTCTCACGGTCGGAACGCCAGCAACGACTGCCGACCCTGAACTCGGCGCGATCAGCGTCCCGAGCGTCCGCACGGTCGCCGTCTTGCTCGCACCGCCGGGACCCTTGGAGCACCTCGCCATAGCAACCTCGAGCGACACGTCGTCGAACGCCACTCTGTCCCCAAAGCGCTTGGAAAGGTGATCGACAACCGAGCGCCGAGTGTGTGGCAGAGGCAACGATCATCAGCGAGGTATCTCTGGCCCTGACCGCCTCGGCTCGACGACTCTTGCGCTCGCTGATGCGTGCTCGATGCCTTGTTCGGGCGTCATCTTCTCGGTCGGACGCTCACGACGCGACGCCCGAGCTTGGCCAGCGCGTTCGGAGTCTTTTATCCGCGCATCGCGGTGTCCCTGGTCACAGGGCCACGCGCCCACCATAGGTATCAGCATGAGTGCACGGTACCAGAACGGCTGACCGATCGTGCTAATATTTGAACATGTGTTCAGCAACAGCCGAGGTCCCAGAGGAGTTCACCTTCATCGAGTCCGCCCGCCGGGCACAGATCGTTCGAGCGGCAATCGACACCATCGCCGAGGTCGGTTACGCACGGGCTTCACTCGCTCGCATCGGGGCGAGGATCGGCATCAGCAAAGGGCTGATCGGCTACCACTTCGCTGGCAAGGACGAGCTGATCAGACAAGTGGTGGCCGAGATCATCGAGGAGGGGAAGGCCTATATGACCCCTCGGATCCTCGCCGAGCCGCCCGGATCGGACATGTTGCGGGCGTACATCGAATCGAACATCGGCTTTATGCGAGAGCACCCCAACTACATGGTCGCGATCATGGAGATCAGACGTAGCGGTCTTACGGCCGATGGCAAGGAGATGTTCTACGGCGACGCAAACGTGAACGAATTTGCTGGCGAACTCGAGAGCTTGCTCTCGAAGATGCAAGCAGCCGGAGGCTTGCGTCCAAATTTCAATCCAAAAGTCATGGCGCTCGCCATTCGGTCCTCTATAGATGCGGTAGCACGTGGACTGGCTCAAGACGCAGATCTCGACGTCGAGACGAACGCGAGGGAGATCGCAGATATCTTCGATCTGGCGACCCGGATAAAGCCTGATGTATCCGCCCCGAAAGGATGGCGCGCGTAGACCTGAACTCCGCCGACCATCAGCTCAGGCGTGCAAGCATCTGATGATCCTTGCTTACGATGACGTGATCAGCCAGAGGAGGTTTCGTGATCTCAGAAGGCGAGCTTCGATCACTCGAGGTTGCATGTCGATCCCTTCCAATGGTGGCTGATCACTATGTTGCGAAAGATCTTGTTCTAACCCTCCAAGAGATGGTCCTTGACTATCGACAGACCTCTCTTGTCGTGCAGCGCGCGCTTGAACACTACAAGTCAGAGGTCTGGAGCGAGGTTCGCTCGCTAGATGACCTTGAGCGTGTTTTCCACGATTATGACAACGATAAAGATGGCAATCTCGCTCTCGCGCAGTTTCTGTGGGGATACAATCTCTGGACTCGGGCTGAACAGCTGCGTGGCGTTGTTGAGTGGTCGCGTCGAGCTGGAATCAATTCGATGAAAGACTTAAGTGAGTGGATCGAGTCAAGCACCTTTGCGGATTTCGAGCATCAGATCGACGGTTTGGGTCTAGTCGTCTATCAGGGACTTGTGATGCGACTCGGAGGTGAGGCGATAAGTCCCGATGTACACGTCACGCGGTTTGTACACAACACCATAAGCCGAAACTGCAGCGAAGCTGATGTGAACGAGGCTCTATGCGTTGTGGCGAATCGAATCGGTATGAAAACAAGGGTGCTTGACGCGAGCATATGGGACCACCAAACCAGTACAGATGAATAGGAGGTCCGAGGAACATCATTTCACCCAGCTCTAGATGTCGGCCTCAGACAGCTGAATCAATCCACGAAGATCGACAGAGTTCGACGGCACTCGGGAGCCTCCAACCCTTCAACCCGCCGTGGCATTTGTAGTCATGCCAAGCTGAGGTATGGCCATCCGAGTCGTCGCAGCGGTGATCGGCGCCTTCATCGTGCTGGCCACAGGATGGAGTGTCCTCGGCACCCTGGTCGTGCCACGGCGCATTCGGAGCCGCATTCCCCGGATGGTCTTCATCGTCAATCGCAGCGTCTTCCACTTTTTGGCGGACAAAGCGGGCTCTTATGAGCGCCAGGACCGGATTCTGGCTGTCCAGGCACCCGTACAACTCATCGCACAGGTCGTCGCATGGTTGGCCCTCTATCAGCTGGGCTTTGGACTGCTCATGTGGCCACTTGTTGGTAACGGCGAGCTAGGAAGCGCCATGGCGCAGACTGGCTCGGCGCTGTGCACGTTGGGCTATCTCGTTCCACGCACGAGCGGATCGGCGGCGCTCGACCCCCTCGTTGCTCTCGCCGGCCTCGGGACGGTTGCCCTCCAGATCGGGTACCTCCCGACGTTGTACGCAGCCTTCAACCGCCGTGAAGCGCTCATTACCATGCTCGACTCGAGAGCCGGTGTGCCGTCATGGGGACCAGAGTTACTGGCCCGAACGCACTATGGCCTCGGCAGTGGTGTGTCTGCCGTCAGCGAGCTGCCGGAGCTGTTCGAAGCGTGGGAACAGTGGTCCGCAGACGTTTCCGAGAGCCACACCACCTATGTTCCACTGATGTGGTTCCGCTCGCCACATCCGCTGTCGTCGTGGGTAACGGCGCAGCTTGCCGTGCTCGACGCGGCCGCGCTGTATCTGGCGCTTCTTCCCAATGCGAGAGGCCTCATCCAAGCACGCCTCTGTCTGCGCGGAGGCTTCACCTGCCTCGGGAACATAGCCCGGGCTGTAGGAATACCTATCCCGGAGGACGCCGACCCAAGCGCCGGGATCACGCTCTCGTACGACGACTTCGCAGAGGCCATCGAGCGTCTGCGTAAAGTCGACTTTCCGATCGAACGGCCCGTCGAGGATGCGTGGGCGGACTTCTCAGGGTGGCGGGTCAACTACGAGGCTGCTGCCTATGCGTTGGCGTGGGCAACTGACGCTCCACCAGCATTGTGGTCGGGCCCGCGGCGCCATGAGATCGAGCCGATCGCCCCCCTACGGCCCCGGACCGCTGGAACGAGCCAGCCTGAAAGTGCCGAGAAACCCCACGGAAATCCGTGACCCGTTCGCGCGTGGGCGGAGGGTGACCGACCGTGGTCGCGATCCCATGATGTAGAGCGCTCCGCTCCGGGTGCGTATTGAATGGCCGGAGTGGAAACTCGGCGGGCAGAACGGGGCCGATCGACTACTTGGGAACTTCCCACAGGCCTTCTCACGCGTAGCCCTGATCAATTCCGCCGCCAACCTCTCGATGGCCGAGCATGGCCCCTCTGTGACGCGCGGCCGCCGCCGCGACCACTAGCCGGTTCAGCGCTGCCCAGCTCTGCTCGTCGAAGCCATCCGAGTCCGCCTCGTCGCCGAGCGTTCGATGCACACAGCGCGGACCAGCACTCTCATCCTGATCGTGACCCCTCCGACGAGTTGCGCAGCCTTTTGCGGGGACCCCTCACGTCAGGCGGTATAGACGCTCCGCATCACCTCAGATATGGTCGTCGTGTCCTGTCGCACCAAGTTGAGCGCCTCATCACGCAGAGTGCGCATGCCTTGGTTCTGGGCCTCTTGACGCAGGTCGTCCTGTGTCGCTTTGTTGGCCACGAGGTGCTTGATGCTCGGAGTCATCTGGAGAAGCTCATAAACCCCGACTCGGTCCAAGTAGCCCGTGTCGCTGCAGTAGTTACAACCCGTCCCGTGCCAAAATTCGCTTTTGGGCTCGCCTCCGTTCTCCTCATAGAAGCTCAGTTCCTCAACGCTGGGCGTGTAGCGGACCTTGCACGAGGGGCACATTCGGCGTACTAAGCGCTGCCCGACGATGGCGACGACAGAGGAGCTGATCAAGAACGATTCGATCCCCATGTCGAGGAAGCGGTGCAATGCGGAGACCGAGTCATTGCCGTGAACGGAGGACAAGACGAAGTGACCGGTGAGGGCGGATTGCACCGCGATACGGGCTGTCTCAGCATCACGGATCTCCCCGACGAGAATCACATCGGGGTCCTGACGCAGAATGGACTTCAGGCCATCTGCGAACGTCATACCCGCCGCCTCGTTCGTTTGGATCTGGTTGATTTTGGGCAGGACGAACTCGACGGGGTCTTCAATCGTCATCACGTTCCGCGACCGATCGCTCGCCTCGGCGAGGGTGGCGTAGAGCGTGGTGGTCTTGCCGCTGCCGGTCGGTCCGGCGCACAGGACCATGCCGAAGGGCGCACGTACCAGCTTCGAGTAGGTCTGGTAGGTGTCTGCAGGCATGCCAAGGTCATCCAAACGCAGAACCGAGCGCCGCTTGTCCAGGATGCGTAGCGTGCATTTCTCACCCCAAATCGTCGAAACGGTGGCGACGCGCACGTCGGTGGGATTTCCGTCGATCTCGACAGAAAACTGTCCGTCCTGTGATCGACGTTTCTCGACGATATTGATGTTGGCCATGATCTTGATCCGACTGACCAGTCCCGTCCCCATGCTGGTTGGGAGCTCGAGCACGTCCTTCAGAACGCCATCGATCCGGTAGCGCACATAGATCACGTTGTCCGACGGCTCGATGTGGACGTCCGAGGCCCTGTCGCGCAAGGCTTGGGTCAGGATGCTGTCCACCACCTGCACGACGGGTGCGTCCTCGTCCACGGAGACGGTGGTTGTTTTGGCGACCGGCCGTTTCCGCATCACCTCAACAGCTTCGAAGGCCTGGACTGCCCTATCGACTTTGCCGATCGCCTTGTAGCTGCGGTCAATGGCCCAGCGAATGTCGCTCATCGGTGCCAGTCGCAGGCGAACCGAACGTCCACTTGTCTCAGCGAAGACGAACCGCAGTTCGTCGCTCGGCTGTGCGACTGCTACGTGCAGACCCTCCGAGTCGACGAAGACCGGTATTGCGAGGTGCTCGCGGGCCAGGGTCTCGGGTACCAACGCCAGGGCACCGGGATCCGGAGCGTCACGACGAAGGTCGGTGACGGGCATGCCGAAGAAGTCAGCCAGTGCTTCGACCAAGCTGCGCTCTTCCAGGGCCCCCATATCCACGAGGACCTCTCCCAACCGCTTGCCCGAACTCGGTTGAAGCGCCAGCGCTTCCGCGATCTGTCTCTCCGAGACGAGGCCACGCCGCGACGAGCACCTCTCCAAGCATGCCCCTCGCACGTGGTGCGGATTGCTCGTTCGACCCGCTCGCTGGCGCGCTCGTGGTTGCCTCGGAGGATGACGCGTCGATCGGCGCCTCCGCGTCGCCGCCCTCACCGACCGCATTGGTAGGCAGATCCCGGTCGCGGTGTTCCACCGCCGGATCCACCAGGAGATCTCCCTCAGGCGTCGGAGAGTCACTGTCTTTTCGTCGAATCTTCATAGTCTGCTGGTCGCTTTGAAATCAGTCATTGCCCAGGTTCATACCCGCACTCTGCACTAGGAATATCTCTGTCCCAGGCCGCACTGGGGATATCTCTACGTCGGCATGAAGCCTTCCGCGCTTGATTCCTTCAAGAGTGTCTGTTTCTGGCTTGGAGCATCGCTCCTAGCAGCATTCGGCTGTTCGGGACGCAGAGGCGCAGCAAATTGGGGGCTCCAGGCTGGCTAGCTGCGCTACGACGGATGAGAGGCAGCTCGAAGGTCACTAACTACGGGTCGAAGTCGGACGGCTCAGCCGCCATCGCCAGCTGCCGGTTCACGACGGCATCAAGGCTGAACCTGCCGGGGCCGAGAAGAGCGACGACGAGAGCCAGCACCGCCAACGCCAAGTTGAGTTGGTAGCCGGGCGGCGGGTTCGTCGCGTTGATGCCGGTTGCCCAGGTGACGGTGATCATCGCCATCACCATGTCGCCGAATAGCGCCAACCCGGCGAGCCGCGACAAGAGGCCGGCGGCCATCGCCAGGCCACCTCCGAACTCGATCAGGCCTCCCAGGACGGCGAAGAACCCACCCGGGTGCAGGTGCGCCGTGTTCGAGAAGTAGAGCGCCGTGCGGTGGAGTCCCGGTCCGTTGAAGGCGCCGAAGAGCTTGCCGGCTCCGTAGTAGATGAAGATCCATGCCAGGGCGATCCGTGCCGCGAGGAGGCCGAGGTCCGCCTGCAGGAGTGTCGGCCGGACGTTGAACACGAGGCCGAGGAGGTCCCGGTACCGCGGCGCGCCCGTCGCAACCGGGGCCGTGGAGGTCGTCACGCCCCTGGCGCGGTCGTCCTCTCCTCGCGAATGGAGGGGAGGTGGACGGGCCTGCTCATCGGGCGGAAGGGGCCGACCAGTTGCGCCGCCATCGCGTGCAGGTAACGCGGCCGAGAGCCCGCTTGCTCGACCATCAGCGGACGGCCGGCGAGTCCGGTGTCAATCCCGATCGTCGTCTCGTCCGGGAAGACAGCGCGGTGGGCGAGTTGATCCCAGATCGAGAACGCGAACCCGAGGTTGACGTCCTGCGCAGCATCGCGCCGGTGATGGATACGGTGGTAGTTCGGGCTCACGAAGATGCGCCGAAGCGGTCCGAATCCGAGGTTGGTGTTGGAGTGGGCGAAGGCCACGAACACACCGTAGGCAATCAGGACTGAGGTCGACACGACTCCGTTGGCCAGCAGCACCACTCCCGGAATCAGCGCCACGAGGTAGGACACATGGAGAAACGGATGGGTCCGGAAGACAGTGAGCGCGTTCATGTCCTCCTGGGAATGGTGTAACTCGTGAAAGCGCCACAACATGTGTACCCGGTGGTTGGCCAGGTGGACGTACCAGTTCAGCCAATCCATGAAGACAAAGATGACGGCAACCACAATCCCGCGAGGCAGGACCCCCATGTGGGGCAGCACGATCCACGGAAATGCGCGGCGGGTGATCTCGACGAATGAGAGGGTCAGCGCCGTCATAAGTGGCACCACCAGGCTGACGTTCAGAATCGCGTAGAGGACGTCCTGGCGGTGGCCGCGGGCGAAGAGCGGCCGGCTCTGCGCCGGCCGCACCCGCTCCACGATCAGTATCACCCCGATCAACCCGAGGCTGACCGGACCGAGCACCACGACCCGGAGCAAGCGGACCGAGCCTAGGTAGTCCGAACCGCCCCAACCAGTCGCCCAGCCGAACCCGATCAAGAGCGCGGCGAAAGCGACGATCAAGAAGGCCGGGACGTAGATCCGAGCCGACACGAACAGCGTCAGCCTGTTGAGGATGCGACGCCGGGACGTCGCACGCGTGAGTCCAGCGGACCAGACCGGTGCGACTACCACCGACGACGTCCTCGCGCCGTCCCGATTACGAGACGAGCCATCAGAAGTTCACACCTCCGCCTCCTGCATTCGAGCTGCTGGTGTTGGAGTTCGAGCCCCCGCCCGAGGACGTGCTCTTGGGCTTGGTCACAACCACCGCCGTCCACTTGCCCCACTGATCGGTGATGTCACCCTTCACGGTTCCCTTCGAGTCGCCGACGAACGAATAGACGGGCTTCTTGTTGTAGGTGACCTGCTGCGCACCGGCGGAGTCCCTGGTGACGCCGAGTTTCGATTTCTCGACGCCCGATCCAGCTGTTGCGCTCTTGGCGCCTGATGGAACCGTGAGCGCCGGCCAGATCGCGAGGCAGGCGGAGTTGCAGCCAGTCTTGCTGGGGGTGAGGACGTAGAGCGTCTTCCCATTGGCGACAAGCACCTTGCCCATCGTGCCGATCGTCTGCGCCGACACCTTGACCGTGTTGGTTGCTGCGCCAGCCGCTGTTGCTGGCAGAACGGCCGCCGCTCCGAGGCTCGCGGCAGCCAAGACGAGACCGGCGATCGGTGTTCGGTGAGCACAGGTTGAGCGTGTGGTCTTCATGTTCGTTCCTCTTTCTAGGCGGCGTCCCCCTTCTTGTTCAGGTCGCTTCGAATCACAGGGGACGACTGAGGGCTGCGCCCTCTGCAAGTGGAGTACGCACGAGACAGAAGGATGGATCGTCTTCTCTCCGGGCGTCCCCGACGACAGGTTCGAGGTCCCGTGTCCGCGCGGGATTGTCCATTGGTCACCCACAAATGCTCGTTCATTCGATCGTATCGGCACGGGCAACCTATTTCGAGGGCAGACGAAGAGGACCGAACGCTCCTCAGAGGCCAACACCGGTGAGGACGCCCAGTTGACAACTGCCCGGGGTTGTTCGGGGTGGGCGTCTCGTAACCCGTAGGGCTCGCTGAAGCCGCATCTGGCCGGGCGCCAATGACCTTTTCAAGGGGGGGCGTCCTTAGGTTGCCACTTGCCGTCAGATGGACACCGTGGGCGCCGGGCTCAAGGGAATCTCTCCGTGTTCCGGAACGGGTGCAGGGTGGACCACGTGATTAGCTTCTGACCGACCGCCCGTCCAACCCGCCTTTCGTGACGACGCTTCCGAAGGCATTGGGGAGACAGGCGAGCGATCACGGAGTCATCGAAACAGGCCTCGTTCAGTGCCAAGTGGCAAGCGGGTCAGCCAAGCTTCACTTGTCCGAGCGCTCGCGTCCGAAGAAAACGGTCAGAAGCGCTCGGGATCCTCTCCTGGTGAACCGCGACCTGGGCGGAAGTGCTTGGTGACGACTTCGTCGTCTCTCCCGAGACGGGGAATCCTCAACGATGCCTGGCTCCAGCGCTACAGCCGCGGAGAAGCTCCTGACCACAAGTAACCCTCGCCGCTCGATCTCGTCAGGACTGGTCAGGCTGATGCCGGGCACGGACAGAGAACTATTGCGCCTCGGTCTCGGGCGGACCGGACTCACGGAGAAGGGTTGCCCCACACCTCCGACCCTCACCGCTCGACACCGGGGATGACTTCAGTAGGGTCAATGCCCCACAGTGGTCACAAGTTGCGTGTTCGGCCGGCCCCGGCGAGCCGCAGTTCGGACACACACGGTGTGTCTGCCTATTCCGCATGGTTCCGCCTCCCTTGTTCGCTAACGCGATCCTGGCCCCGGACGGCTCCGCGGGCTAGAGCCCTTCGGACGCCGCTTCAACAACAGGAGGACATATCTTCACAATCGCGAGACATATTGACTCAAGGTGTGTGGCCGCCCAACGGTGGGGAGGATCTGTGCCGCGACTTCGATGACCCAAAAGGTGCTCGTCGCCATCCATCCAACGAGAGGCTGGGTCTAACGGCCATGCGCCAGTGGGGGACCAGTACGCAGGACTAATGGGTCTCCGGTACGGTGCCGGATAAGAAAGGAGAGTGGGAGAGCGCTGAATCTCGTACCGGCCGCCTCCCGCGGGGAGCGGTTGCGGCGCGTGGGAAGCTGCTCGCGTAGGAGAAGTGGCAGGAACCCGGCCCAGCGGGCGTGAACCTGGAGTTTGATCAATTCTGGAGGCTCTCGCAGAGGAACTTGAGGCTGGTGTTCAACAGATCGTGACCGCGATGCATGTGGCCCGGATTGGACCCGGCGAGCTTCCTTGGATCTGGACCGGTGCCCGTCTTTCCATGACCACGTAAGTTGTCCCTGCGTCGCGCTGCTCGAGCAGCCAAGTGTGGTAGGCGAGCCACTTGTCTGTCTCGCCGTACCAACCGATGCAGGTCATGGGCTCGAATTCGTGGACGGTCCTGTGGTTGGGCGCGCCCAAGGTGATCCAGCCGAACGTGCCTCGTCCTACTCCAGGTCAGGGGTCGCAGGCTGACCACAAAAGCCGCCTCGTTCTGATCGCGCCCGCCTGGCACGGAGGCCGCTGTCCCCGGCAGGAACCTGCCTTACTCGTTCACACGCGAGAACTGGAGCAGGTGATGGTCGTCTCCGTGATGGGCGCTTCCGACCGCGAGGTGATGACCCAGAGACCTCAAGGTGCCGAGGTCAACAGTTGCGAGTCCGGCGGCGTGGGCGAGATCGGCGTAGAACTCATGAGGTCGACTGACGACCGGAAAACCAGCTCGGGTTCTCCGGTCGCGACTGGGGTCGCCGATGTTGACGTTGGCGCAGAAGACACCGGTCTCCGACAGCTCACGCCCTACGAACCGAAGGCACTCTTCGACGATTTCGTCTGTCATGTGGATCAGCACCGAGTACCCCCACGCCCAATCGAAGGGGCCGAGCCTTCCCAGTGTGGGAAAGCCCTCGGAAAGAATCAACCTCGGCTCCTTGGACACAGCGAGCGGGTGAAGGGCTAACTCCGCTTTCGCCTCATCGAGTATGTGAGACCGGATCTCGATCCCCGTGTAATGTCCACGGTCGAGCATTTCGATTATCGGAATGCCACCGCGGAGCGTTCCACACCCGACGTCCAAGAACGTGTCTGAAGGGGTGAGACCGTGGTCGCGCAAGAACGCGATTTGCCACTTTCGCTTCGCCTCCCACAGCTTGCCCGGCCCAATCAGCGCGTGCCGCTTGAATTCTTGATCGCCGAGCATCCCCCGAATCCCCGGTTCGAACCGCCGCCACACCCGCGAAGGGTGCCGAGCTGTTGTCAAGAACCGATTGGCCATCTGCCCGCCTCCTTGGCGTCTGGATTGTCTCTACAATCTTCATCTGCTGCTGCACAACCGCAGATGGGACGGTGACTCGTCCCCATTGCACCTGCAAGTCATCCAGCTCAACCTCGCAAATCCTAGGGGTTGGCGGCTCCCAAGGCGAAGTGCGCTCGGTTTACGGCGCCGCTGCGGTGACGGTGCACTCTCGGAGCCCCCACGGTAAATGCCAGATGACCATGAGGTAACACAACCGCGACATGAGTCCCTCGCCGGACGAGCCACACATGGTCACCCGCGATGCAGAACAACGCCGCTCAGAGCCGCTTCAAGGGGGGGGGGCTCCTGAGCTGCCGGGGTTGAATCCCGGAGCATCTGGCAGGTCAGTGGCGACAGGACGCGCTCATCAGTTGAGAGGGTGACGCATGGCCGAGCATGCGGCAATCGTCCTTTCGAGTTGATGGTGGGATTGAGCGTGTTTGCGAGTCGTGACGAAGGTGGCGCAAAGCGCCGTTCGCACTGGCCGAGACGCTGACTCCGCCTTCGCTGACTCTTTTTAGGCGGTGGTACCATCCCGCCATGTTGCGTCCTGAAGCCTGGATCGGTACAGCGGGCGCAACGTGCACGCCAGCAAGGCGGACCGCTGACCGAGAACTGCGACTAGGGCGCGGATCAGCAATGTCTGAAAGACCGTCGGAAAGCCGTGTGGCGGGAAAACCGTACGCACGGTTTCAAGGGAGAGTGGGGACCGGGCCGATCACGGTACCGCGCGCCTGATAACCAATGGGGAGGGCGTCAGCGTTGGCGCACCCGTTGCTGACGTGCGTTGTCGCGTCGACGCCGAAAACTGGGAGCACCCGGCTGTGCCGCGGGCTCGCCCAGACCGGCGTCGTGGGACAACCTGCCCAGTACATCAGGGGTGTCGTGTACAAGAGGCTCGCTGCGCAGTGGGGCTACGGCCCGGAGCGTCAGCTCGCAACGAGCAGAGTGTCCCGCGCGATGCAGCACACGGCCACCCCAAACGGCGTCTTTGCGCTCCACGCGCACTGGTACGACTTCGCACTGCTGCTTCGGACAATTCGCAACACCACAGGGCCCGCCGACGTGCTGGGACGCGTCGACCAATTGCTGGTTAGCCCGCGTTACGTCCACATCTCGCGGCACGACACTGCTGCCCAGGCCCTGTCTTACTACCGGGCCATTTACACGGGCGAAGGCGAGGCGGACATGCGCCTGGCCTCGCCGGACGATCCAGCTCGCGCCGAACCTGCTCCCGTGGATCTCGAACAACTTCGATGGCTCGAGGACACGCTGATCGACTGGGACGCGCAATGGCGCAAGTACTTTGCCCATTGTGACATCGAACCCGTCGAGGTGTCCTATGAAGACCTTGCCGCCGATTATCAGCGGACGATCCGGCGGGTGCTCGAGTCTCTCGGCCTCGCGTCGACGGCCGGGGTTGTCGACCTGGAGGCTCCGGATCGTACGCCTCCCTCAGCGTGGACAAAACGATGGCTCGACGAATACCGCGCGGTGCGTGATCAGTTGGCGCCACAGCGAGCCGAAGAGTCCTGGTCACGCGAGGATCGAATCTTCGACGTCCCTGACAGCACCGAACCGGTCGATCCCGTCCATACCGCGGGGGCTAGTCCCTCGACCTCTCGGCCCGACGACGAGCTCGTCTTTTCGTGCGTCGTCGACAAGCCACCCCTGCTGGTGTATCAGAGCCTCATCTGGGTGCTCACACTGACGCGTCTGGCGGGACGAGCGCCCGAGCAGCTCGTCGTCCACGTCGTTGAGGGAACCGATCCTGAACACGTCACGGTCTTGCGGTCACTCGGTGTCCAGGTCGTGCCAGTCGCGCGCTTTGACGAACGCAACGTGTACGGCAACAAGCTGTGCCAAGTCACCGCCGGAGCGTTGGCTCACGCGAGCGCCGCGGTCCTGTGTGACTGCGATATCGCGTTCGTCGGTGACATCAGTCCGCTCATTCGTGGTACTCAGATACGCGGTCGACCTGTCGGCGCCGGAGTCCCGACTCTGGCGGGGTGGCGTCGCTTGCTCGAGGCGGCCGGTCTGACACGCGATCTGCATCTCGCCCGGTCCGTCAGGCCGTTGACCTGGACGTGCACCCAGAATTTCAACGGTGGGCTCCTCGTCATACCTCACCGTTTCCACGAGGCGATGGCCGAGGCCTGGCCCCGCTGGTTCGGATGGGTTCTCGACCACAGCGACGAGCTCGGGTATGTCGTCCAGAGGTTTGCCGACCAGGTCGCGTTCGGGTTGGCGCTCATCGATCTGGATCTACCCGTCGCCCCTTTGCCTCTGGCGACGCATTTCCCCTGGGGGGCTGCGGAAGCGACTCTCACGGACACCACGTCGCCCCTCAACCTCCATTACCACTCGCGCCTCGACCGTGATGGCCGACTGATGGAGGTGGGCGCGCCCGCCGTGAACGCCGTCGTCGCCAAGGTGAACGCTCTTCTCGACGAGCCCGCAAGCCGCGAAGTGCTCGAAGTCGCCCTGCGCAACTGGCAAGACAGCTTCGAACCGGTGAAGTCTCGATGGAGCAACTTCAAACCGGGCTGGTTGGCGGCTCGCAAGCGAAATTCCTGACCCGTGTCGTGTCATCCGCTTGACTCAGCGCAGGTCGACCGCGAGTGAGCGAAATTGGAGTCGCAGAAGGAGAGGAGGGGTCATGCTGATCGTGGGTGGTTTCTTCGAGGTTGAGCCGGCCGAACGCGACGCTTTCGTCGCCGGCCGACTCGAAGGTATGCGCATGTCGCGGAGCGAGCAGGGTTGCCTGGAGTACACGCTCGCGCCCGATCCGCTCGAGCCGAGCCGCGTCCTGTTGTTCGAGAGATGGGAGACCCAGGCAGCGCTCGACGCCCACCTCGCCAACGCCCGGCAGTCGCCTCAGCCCTCGACTCCGCGCGTCGCCCCGCGGTCGGCCTCGATCAAGGTTTACGACGTCGCAGGCGAGCGGCAGCTCGCCTGAGGCCTCGAAGCATCTGAACCCGAAGCTCGTGCGTCAGCAGGGTCCAAGTTCACACCGCTCCCCTCGATCACGTGGACAACTCGTTGAGCGGCGGCAGCTCCGACTGTCGAGGAGCGACTGCGACCCGGTCGGCTCCGAAGTCGGCGGAGCGACTCACGGCGGACCACTGTTCGGCTTCCTGGGCCCGAATCCGAGACGAGTTGGCAGCGGATTCGACCGCTCCAGCGCCGAGCAACAGTCGCAAGGGAGGATCGGCGAGGTCGGCGAGTCCGACCAGTATCTGGGCGGCACGCTTGGGATCTCCCGCCCACGTGGCCACCGTGGACTCGCGGTATCGGTTCATCTCGCCGACGGTGGCTTCATAGTCTTTGCCCAGAGGCGACGTGAGCATCGATGAGCCGCCCCAGTCGGTGTGGAGAGCTCAGGCGACGTCGGCCGGGAGCAGCTGGGTCGTCAGCCGGCGACGCCAGTGGCGGACGTGGGGAGTGACTCTGGGAATTGGTCGAGCTCAGAGGGCGATCGCATCCACTGGACCCACATGACCGCCAGGGCGATGATCCCGCTGAACCAGACAAGGACACCCAAGGGCAGCTCGCTCCAGGCTGTCATGGCGCACAGAATCAAGATCGCCGCTCGCTGGAGACCACCGTTGCGGATGGTGCACGCCACGAGCGGGAGCGCCCACAGCAGGTACCACGGCTGGGGATTGGCAGCACAGATCGCCATGACGGCCAGGCCCACGGCGAGCGCACCGACCCAGCTCTTTCCACGCGGGACGCAGACAACCAGCACGACGGCGGCGAGGATTCCCACCAGCTGCACCAGGTTCGCGGAACCCGATGACGCGATTCCTCCGAGACCGAGCACGGAGAAAGAGCTGGCAACGGTGCCCAGCGAAGCAGACTTGAGCCAGCTGAATCCACCGCCGCTGACGAACCCGGTCACCAAGAGCGCGACGACCGTCAGGGCGACGCCGGCCGTCAAGCCCATGGCGCGGCGACGCCACGACCCTCTCCAACACCACCAGGCGATGGCCAGCACAGCGAGTGCGGCGGGCGCCTTGACGGTGACCGCGAGGGCGGTGACGCCGAGCGCCCACCAGGGTCGCTTCGTCACCGCGAGGGCGACTCCGGCGACGACGAGACCGACCATGATGGCGTCGTTGTGGATTCCGGCCACGAAGACGATGAGAATCCCCGGATTGGCAACGCCCGCGACCACCGCTTCGACGGAGTTCGCGCCACGCGCCGCGGCGATGCGGGCGACGCCCCATGAGCACAACACCAGAGCGGCGATGACAGCAAGTCGCCAGCATTCAACTGCGATCCACGGATGCCCACCCGACACCGACGCAAACAACGCAGAGAGATCGACCGCGCTGGGTCCGTAGATCGAGGGCCCGGTCAAATACTTCGGATCGACGCCTGAGAGCCAGACCGAATGCCCGAGGAGATGGAGCGGGCCCGCCGAGCCCAACCCCGATGTCACCGCCTTGCCCTGGGCCGCGTAGACCCAGACGTCTTGGCTCGCAAAGGGGGCAGCGAACAACAGGGGCGCCGTCCATGCGGCCACGACCCACCACAGGTTGCCGAACCCAACGGTTGGATCGGCCCGGACGGCGCGCCAGAGCCCGAGCCACGCGATCCCGAGAAGGGCGACACCAGCGACGGCCGCCGCCAGGACCAGAAGGTGTACGGAGGTCACCCCGGGACCTCTGTTCGCCGGCAATGCCCAGACTCCGAGCGCCGGCCCCTCCCAACCCGGCGCCGTACTGGAACTTGCGAGCGGCCACAGCCCGCCGGCGTGCGGACCGAACGGTGAATCAGGGAGGTCGGAGGACAGCGCCAACAGAGCCGAGCCAACGGTCCCCACCAACGCAAGGGCGAACAATCGGCCGATCGGCGAGCCGAACCGGCGTGGCGCGGCGGGTGCGGAGGGCGTCGAGAGCGCATCGTGTTTCGATCTCGGCGTGAGGACGCTCACTGGGGAATTGTCGGCCGTTGAGGCCCGATCCGAAGCTTTTTCGGGGCGACCTCGGGCTCTCCGCACCCCGAGATCCCCCTATGCCGCCTGTCCAGAGTGGATCGATGCGCAAAGATCGGCGGAGCAGTCACCACTGATTCATGGGGAGGATCCATGACCACCACGTACCGAAAGGACCCTGAGAAGGTCGCCCAGCTGACCGAAGACCAGTACCGGGTGACACAGGAGAGCGCCACCGAGCCGGCGTTCCACAACGAGTTCTGGGACAACGAGGACGCAGGCATCTACGTCGATATCGTCTCGGGCGAGCCGCTCTTCGCCTCGACCACGAAGTTCGACAGCGGGTGTGGCTGGCCGAGCTTCACTGAGCCCATCGACCCCGACAACGTCGCAGAGATGCCGGACTTGAGCCACGGCATGACCAGGATCGAGGTCCGCTCGAAGCACGGCGAGAGTCATCTCGGGCATGTCTTCGACGACGGTCCACCCGAGGCCGGTGGTTTGCGCTACTGCATCAACTCCGCGGCGCTGCGCTTCGTCCCGGTCAAGGATCTGGAGCGTGAGGGCTACGGAAAATTCCTCAAGCTCTTCGGGCCTGCCCAGACCGAGAAGGGAGAGACGAAGTGAGCGAGGAGACGGCCGTTCTGTCCTCCCGCTAGAGCGGGGGCGTGCCGGAGCTCTCCCTCGCCAAGCCGGTCGTGACCCAGTCGGAGCGGCGGACCGAGGATCGCCGTATGGTGGTTCGAGGTGACCACGAAGGAGCGGCCATGACCCTGAGGGCCCGCCATCCGACGGGAACAGCGAAGCCGGGCGAGCCGAACGATCGCCCCGCGGCACCGGCTCCGCCACCCCCGCCGCGTTGGCGGATGTGGCTCTTGCCGGTCGGCGTCCTCATCACCCTCCTTCTCCTCTCGCTCGTGCACACCTCGAGCACTCCGACGAAGAGCTTCAGCTACTCGAAGTTCTTGTCCCAGGTGGACGCGGGCAAGGTGCGCACTGCGTCGGTCAATCCGGGCGGTGCCATCACCGGCACACTCAAGGGGGGCGACGACTACACGAGCCAGATCCCGACCGCCATCAACGACACCCAGCTGGCGCCGACGCTGAAAGCCCACGACGTGGACATCACCGGCGTCGGGCAGGGTTCGGCCCTCCTCGCAGACCTGTTGTCCTTTCTCCCCCTCCTCTTGTTCGTTGCCTTCTTCATCTGGATCGGGCGAAGAAGCTCCAAACAGCTGGCCGGGGGCATCATGGGCTTCGGCGGGTCGCGGGCCAAGGTCTACGACGAGGACAGGCCCGCGACCCGGTTCGCCGACATTGCCGGCTACGAGGGTGCCAAACGCGAGGTGGCCGAGGTGGTCGACTTCCTGAGCCATCCCGAGCGGTACGCCGCCGCTGGGGCCATCGGCCCTCGTGGCGTGCTCATGGTGGGTCCTCCGGGAACCGGCAAGACGCTCATGGCCCGAGCGGTCGCCGGCGAGGCCGGCGTTCCCTTTCTGGCTCTCACCGGCTCGAGCTTCGTGGAGCTGTTCGTCGGGGTCGGGGCATCCCGTGTGCGAGACCTCTTCGCCGACGCCGCGCAAGCGCGCCCCCTCGATCATCTTCATCGACGAGATCGACGCCATCGGCCAGCGTCGAGGCGGTTCCATCGTCTCAAACGACGAGCGGGAACAGACCCTCAACCAACTCTTGGCCGAGATGGACGGGTTCGACGCAACGACCGGCGTGGTCGTCATGGCCGCCACCAACCGTCCCGAGGTACTCGATCCGGCCCTCCTCCGACCGGGCCGCTTCGATCGGGAGGTCGAGATCCCACTGCCCAACCAGGCCGAGCGCGCCGCCATCCTGGCCGTGCACGTGACCGGCAAGCATCTGGCCGAGGACGTGGACTTCGATGCGGTCGCCCGAGGGACGCCCGGGTTCTCGGGAGCCGACCTCGCCAACCTCATCAACGAGGCGGCCATCGTGGCCGTCCGGAACGCTCGCGACATCATCTTCGCTCGCGACATCGACGAGGCCAGGGACCGGATCATCCTCGGACGCCGGGATGCCTCCAACGCCCTGCTGCCCGAGGAGAAGCATTCGGTCGCCGTGCACGAGGCGGGACATGCCCTCGTGGCCTTCCTCTCTGCGCATGCCGACCCGGTGGCAAAGATCACAATCCTCCCGGCCGGACGAGCCCTGGGGGTCACCGAACAGCTGCCCGTCGACGAGCGCCACCTCTACGCGGAGAGCTACCTGCTCGATTCGCTGGCCATCCGTCTCGGGGGCCGGGCATCGGAGATCCTCGTGATCGGGGAGGCGTCCACGGGGGCGGCCAACGACCTCTCGGGCGCGACGGACCTCGCCATCAAGATGGTGAGGGACTGGGGACTTTCTCCGCGTCTCGGTCCGATCGGCTATGGCTCGGACCAACCTTCGTATTTGAGCGGTCCGGCCTTCGGACAGGAACGTCCCTATGCCGAAGGCACCCAAGAGGTCATCGACCAGGAAGTGAGCCGTCTCCTCGGCGAAGCCGAAGACCGGGCCCGGAACCTGCTGAGCACCAACCGCGGCGCCCTCGATGCCGTGGTTGCTTCTCTTCTCGAGAAGGAGACGATCTCCGGCGAGGAACTCGCCGACATCGTCAACCGTGCCCACGCGACGGGCGACGGGCACCGGGAACACCAGACGGTCGTGCGGACTCGCTGACCTTCTTCGACCGTCATCGAATCGCGCTGCGATCCGAATCCTGCGAGGACAGGTCGCGCCCGGTCCGGCCGATAGCCTGAGCTGGCGCGTTCCTGACTGCGAGAAGGAGGTTGGCCGAGTGCCCGCGTGCTCCCGCTGCCTGCTTGAGGTCCCGCCCGGGACTGCACTGTGCCCCAAGTGCGGCGCCGCCATTCGGCGGCCTGTCATGCCGCAGCCCACGCCCAGGCGCGTCGGGAAATCCCGACAACGGCTGAACACACTGAGCAGCAAGGATCGGGTGGTCGGCGCCGCCACCTTGGTCCTCCTGGTCTCGTTTTGGTTGCCCTGGTACAGCATCGGGCCCTTCTCCGCTGACGGACTCAGTGTCCACGGCTGGCTGTTCATCGCGGTGCTGGACTCGATCGTGCTGGTGCTGTACGCGCTGGTGACCGCCTTCGGCGTCGGCGACCTCGCGGTACCGGGCCGTCTCTCCAAGGATCAGCTCCTGGCCCTCCTGAGCGGCGTCAGTCTGGCCCTCGTGGTGCTGGCCTTCCTGTTCAAGCCGGCGGGATTTCACTGGTCGTGGGGCGCCTTTCTCGCTCTGGCCGCCGCCCTGGTGGCTTTTCTCCCCTTCGGCGTTCCCCTCATCCAGACCCAACGCGGGCGCTGACTCTGGCGTCCCGCCTCGAATACATCACTCGGGTGCCCCGGCTTCACGCGTGTGGCCCCGCGTGCCCTCACGCGGCGGCGACGTCTGGGTCGTCTGTCGAGACGTGGGTGACAACCTTCACGAGCAGCTGGCGCACCCGAGCAGCCAGGTCGGGATCAGAGATGGCCCCCTCCGCGTCGAGGCGGGTATGCACCTGTGGTATGGCCAGCTCGGCCTCAACGACCTGAGCGCCCATGGCCGTGAGGACCCTCTGAAGGTCCGAGAGCGCGGACGCACCACCTCGAGGAGTGGGGCTGGTCCCGACCGCGGCGACTGGCTTGTTCGACATGACCGAGTTTCCATACGGACGAGAGGCCCAGTCGAGTGCGTTCTTGAGCACACCGGGGATGGACGTGTTGTATTCGGGTGTCGCGATCAACACGGCGTCGGCCTTCGCGAGGACGTGTCGCAGCTCGGCAACAGCGGGGGGAACCGGTCCACACTCGGTGTCCTCGTTGAAGGGCGGGACTGCCTCGAGGCCGTCCCAGATGCTGAGCGTTGTCGGTCGGCCGCCCGCAGCAGGGATCGGGCCCATGAAGCGCTGCGAAGACTCCCAGCGATTGCTGCGATCTCGACGTGGACGCGAGGGCTGGAGAACGATTCTGTGGCAATGGGTACCGGCATGGTGCATTCCTTCCACGTGTTTCGACGGATCTCTTCCGACATCCCTTTGGACGACGCGGGCCTCTCACCCGTGACAACCGAACCGACATCGACATCAAAGGAATCCCGTGCGAAATTGCCGTTTTCGGGCTCCACCGAGCGGCCGTCGAGAACAAATTCGCCGCTCGGTGTCACAAGACAGAGCGTTGCTTCGTCCCAGGGACTGACAGGACAACTGGGGCCCCCAAGAGCCTCAGTGTGACTCGAGAAAGGCGGATCCCATGACAACCACGACGACCAGAGCGGGGCACGTGTTCTCGAGGAGCGCCGAGCGCTATTGGCTCCTTCGATTCGAAGATCATGAGCTCCGCTTTACGCTCCGCGAGGCCGCAGATCGGTGGGCAGCGAAACTCGCGACGTGTGGGATCGCCTACGAGCTCACCGGGCACTCTCCCGAGACAACGGGCCGGGAAGAGCCGATGCAACGGGACGCGGCATGAGCTTCATCCCGGCGAACCAACGACATGGGGTCGCTCGCCCCAGAGGACGGTCGTGAGCGATGGACGTGCTTCCGCCAAACAACGAAGCAGAGTTTCGAGGACTCATGTCCTCGATCGCCTACCGGATGACGGGAAGCGTGGCCGAAGCCGAGGATCTCGTCCAAGAAGCGTTCTTCCGCCTGGAGCGGGCCAGGCAGAGCGGGGTGGTGGTCGAGTCACCCAAGAGCTACTTGGCTGCGACGACCACCCGGTTGGCGATCGACCACATGCGCTCGGCGAGGGTTCGACGAGAGTCCTACGTCGGCACGTGGTTTCCCGAGCCGATCGTCGGCGACCTGCGCGAGAGCCCCGATCAGATGGCTGAGCTCTCGGACTCGCTCTCGATGGCCTTTCTCGTGCTGCTCGAGAGCCTCTCTCCCGTCGAGCGGGCCGTCTTCTTGCTTCGCGAAGTGTTCGACTACGACTACGCGGAGATCGCGCAGATCGTCGACAAGAGCGAGGTCAACTGCCGCCAGATCTTTGGGCGAGCCCGCCAGCACATCGCGGCCCATCAGCCTCGTTACGAGGTGTCGAGCGAACAGAGCGAGGTGCTGTTGCACTCTTTTCTCGCCGCGGCACGCGAGGGCGACCTCGACCAGCTCGTCGACCTGCTGGCAGCCGACGCGGTGTTCAGCGGCGACGGAGGCGGCAAGGCAACCACCGTCAGTGAACCTGTCTTCGGACGAGACCGAGTCGCGAACCTTGTCGTCTTCTTGTTCGAACGGGTCGGGCAACTGGGAGTCACGGTCGAACCGGTACTCGTCAACGGCGGCCCTGGACTCATCAACCGAGACCCCCACGGCAACGTCGTCAGCGTCTGGGCGCTCGAGGTGGCCGACGGCGTGATCCAGGCGATGCGTGCCGTCGTCAACCCCGACAAGCTCCAGCACCTGGGCGTCGTCTCCGACCTGCTCCGTGTGCCCCGTCACGACGAAGATGCCGAGCCCTGACCCGCCCTCGCCGCCGCCGCAGGGGCAAGAGGGTGGGTGCGGTTGCTCAGTGTGCGAAGGCGAGGTATTGGTGGATGGCGCGGACGGCGGCCGACCCCTCGCCCACGGCTGACGCGACCCGCTTCATGGAACCCGAGCGCAGGTCGCCTACCGCGAACAGACCCGGATGGCTGGTCTCATAGGGCAGCGGCATCCGGTCGAGCACGTCCCACTCCTTGCCCAGATGCTCGGCGGTGAGTGACGCATCGGTCAACACGAACCTCCGGTCGTCCAGTGCCGCGCATCCCGAGATCCACTCCGAGGCTGGGTCGGCACCGATGAATGAGAACAGCCCGGCAGTCTCGACGAGACTCTCGCCGTCAGGGCCCTTCAGACGCACGACCCGCAGCGTCTCGTCTCCGTCGAGCGCGACGATCGTGGAGTCGATGCGTACGGTGATCGCGGGGTCCGCGTCGATGCGGTCGACCAGGTAGCGCGACATGCTCTTGTTGAGATCGCCGCCGCGGATGACGATCATCACCTGACAGCTGTTCTGAGCGAGGAAGATGGCGGCCTGGCCGGCCGAATTCCCCCCGCCGGCGACCATCACCGGCGCGCCGGTGCATTGGCGTGCCTCAATATCGGTCGCCGCGTAGTAGACGCCCTTCCCCTCGAAGTCGCTCAAGCGGTCGGCGTCGAGCCGCCGGTAGGCGGCGCCGGTGGCGGCCAGGACCGCTCGGCCCGCAACCTCAGTCCCGTCGGTCAGCTTGACGACCAGGTAACCGGCATGATTGCGGAGCGAGGACGCCGTGCAGGGCACGGTCAGCCGAGCGCCGAACTTCTGCGCCTGAATCACCGCTCGCTGGGTCAGATCCGTGCCGGAAATGCCCATCGGGAATCCAAGGTAGTTCTCGATCCGCGAGCTCATGCCGGCCTGACCGCCCGGAGCGGTCATCTCGATACCGAGGGTGTCCAGCCCTTCGGAGGCGCCGTACACCGCGGCCGCGAGGCCGGCAGGGCCCCCGCCCACGACGACGAGGTCGAAACAGCGCTCCGGCAGGTTGTCGAGGGTGAGGCCGAGGTAGCTCGCGAGCTCGCCGATCGTCGGGTTGCGGAGGACCGATCCCGTCGCGATCACGACAGGCATGTCGCTCGCCGAGAGGGAGAAGTGCTGGAGCAGGTTCTCGACCTCGGGGTCGCTGTCGGAGTCGAGCCACTCGTGGGGAATCCGGGTGCGGGCCAGGAACTCTCGCACTCGGAGTGATTCCGGCGAGAACCTCGAGCCGATAACCCGGATCGACGGGGCCGCACCCTCGAGCAGAATCGACCGGCGGGCGATGAACGCCGCCAGGATGGTGTCACCCAGCCGGGGATTGGTTGCCATCAGTTGGCGCAGGCGGTCGCGTGGCACTGCAATGACCTCGCCCGACTCGGCAACCCGGGCGGAGACGAAGACGCGCAGGCCGGTGAGCATGTTGAGTTCGCCGAGGAAGCGGCCCGGCCCGTGGTGGGCGACCACCCGCTCTCCGCCATCGGTCCCCACGAGAATGTCGACCTCCGCCGAGACCAGGACGTAGAAGTCGTAGGTGAGGTCACCGACTCGGTAGAGGAACGCACCCGCATCGACGTGGCGCCGCTCGCCGAGGCTGGCGATGAGATCGATGTCCGCCGCGTCGAGCTGTGGGAGGGCCTCCTCCTCGTTCATGACCTGGGACCCTATCGACGCTGCCGACGGAGGGCGACGGCGCACGGGTGGACCAGCTCGGCAGGCGTGCGGACAAATCCCAGACAACTCGGGGTGCCTCCGAACCGACCTCCCGCCGAAGGAATCGAGCGTTCTGACCAGTTGTTGGCCCTGCAAGAGGCGGAATGCCCGAACGCGCAGGGGTTCCTCTTCGCGCAGCCCATGCCCAAAGACGGCGTGGATCGACCCAGTCATAAGGCCGACCGAAACGGTTCCGCCAACGCCTCGACTGCGGCGTGACCGCTCCGTCCTACTACGCCGTCGCGAAGTAATGGCCCTGGTCGAGGTCTTCGAGGAGGGTCGGCCCGCTGGGCTCCCACCCGAGCAGCTCACGCGTGATGGCCGCCGTGGCGGGACTGTCGAGAGCGACGAAGTGCCCGAGGGGTGCGAAGTGCGCGGCCGCGTCGGCAGGAGCGACCGACACCGTCTCGATGTCGAGGCGACGGCCCATGACCTCGGCGATGTCACGGAAGGCGACGCCCTCGTCACCCACGGCGTGGAGGACGGATCCGGCAGGGGCGGCCTCGACGGCCAGCCGGGCCAGACGTGCCGCATCCGAACGGTGCACCGCCGGCCACCGGTTGGAGCCGTCACCGACGTATCCGGCGAGGCCTCGTTCCCGGGCGATCCCGACGAGGGTGGCTATGAAGCCATGGTCTCCGTCGCCGTGGACCGTCGGCGGGAAACGCAACACGGACGCACGGACGCCGATGCCGCGGAGCGACAGCGTGAGGAGCGCGGTGGCGGCCCGGCGACCGGCCGGGTTGGCTCGCACCTCGGCGGCGGGCACCATCCCGTCGTTCTCGGTGGCCACCTCTCGCGATGTCAGCCCCAGCATGCCCGAGGCCAGCACGAAGGGCCGGTCGGAGTCGGCCAGTGCGTCGCCCATGGCCTCGACCGCCCGCCGGTCGGCTGCCGCGGCGGCGGCAAAGTCGCCACCGGCGAACGCCACCTCGTGCTGGAAGGCGAGGTGGATCACCCCGTCCGAGTCCGCGGCCGCCTTGGCCAGCCCGTCGGGGTCGTCGAGGTCGCCCCGCTGGACGATCGCGCCGGCCTCCTCGAGTCGCCGAGCCGACGGTTCGGAGCGGGCCAGGCCGACCACTTGGTGTCCGGCTTGGAGCAATTCGGGGACGACGCCCGAGCCGATCCAGCCCGAGGCGCCGGTGACGAAGATTCTCATGGTGGTACCTCACGTGTCCGGGTGATGTCAGTAACAGACATCATAGTAATGGCTGATGTCAGCGACTGTCAACACCTAGGATGGAGGGCTATGGGCCGATGGGAGCCGGACAGCAGGGGCCGCCTGCAAGAGGCGGCCCTCGCGCTCTACGCGGAGAGGGGATTCGACCAGACCACGGCCGCGGAGATCGCTGCGAAGGCGGGAGTGACCGAGCGGACGTTCTTCCGCCATTTCGCAGACAAGCGCGAGGTGCTCTTCGGCGGCTCCGCACTCCTCCAGGAGCGCATCGTCGCAGGGGTGGTTGCGGCGCCGGCGGGAGCGGGACCTCTCGAGGCGGTGGGCGCCGGCCTCGCTGAGGCGGCCGCCATGCTGGGCGAGTTCCGCCGGGACCTCTCGGCTCAGCGCCAGGCGGTGATCGCCGCCAACCCCGAACTGCGGGAACGGGAGCTGGCCAAGCTGGCCGACTACGCCGCGGCGGTGGCGGCCACGCTCCGCAGCGCGGCGTGGGCGAACCGCACGCGACGATGGCAGCGGAGGCGGGGACGACCGTCCTCCGTGTGGCCCTCGAACGATGGGCAAGCGGAACCGATGAACGGGACCTTGCCGCCATCATGCGCGACTCCATGACCGAGCTGCGCGACGTGACCGCCGGCGGCTGAGCGTTGGTCAGGGGCGCCGGCCGTTGGGCATGATGTCGCTCAGGCCCCACTGGTCGAGCGAGTTCAGCTGGACCTGGTTCCCGGTGGCCTCGACGATCATGTTCCCGCCGACATAGATCGCCGTGTGGTACACGCTGGTCCAGTCGGTCTGGGAGTCGCCCCAGAACACGAGGTCCCCGGCCGAGAGAGCGGTGAGCGCGACGGGTACGCCGGCCGTGTTGTATTGGTCGTCGGCCACGCGGGCGAAGGCGACCCCCGCACCGTTCTCCCACGAGGCCAGGGCCAGCCCGGAGCAGTCATACCCGACCGGCCCGTTGCCGCCCCAGATGTAGGGCTTCCCGAGCTGCGCGAAGGCGAAGAGGACCGCCTTGTCCCCGGGTGTCACCGGCTGGAACACCAACGCCTCGGTCGGAGGCGCACCCTGTGCGTCCCCGAAGCCATATGCCGTTCCGTTCTGCTCTTCGACCCAGTAGCCGTGGCCCGATGGGCTCGACACCACCTTCTCGGTGGGGTCGAGGCTGGGGCCGCCTGCAGCCGAGCCGTAGAACCCGGCGTCGCCGAAGTTGAAGATGCCGCCATCGGAGGCGACCAGCCAGTAGCCGTGGCCGTCGGGCGTCGGCGCCATTCCCACGATCGGCTGGTTGAGCGCGAGCGACCCCGTCGACCCGTAGAACTGCGCGTCGCCGTAGGAGAAGATGCCGCCGTCGGTCGCGACCAGCCAGTAGCCGTGGCCGTCGGGGGTCGGTGCCATGCCGACGATCGGCTTGTTGAGGGGTATCGCACCCGTCGACCCGTAGAACCGCGCGTCGCCGTAGGAGAAGATGCCGCCGTCGGTCGCGACCAGC
Source organism: uncultured Acidimicrobiaceae bacterium (assembly GCA_963725895.1). Taxonomy (GTDB): domain Bacteria; phylum Actinomycetota; class Acidimicrobiia; order Acidimicrobiales; family RAAP-2; genus Bog-473. The sequence goes on from CAVSAJ010000003.1 coordinate 430,651, forward strand.
CAATAGCCCTGGCCGTCGGGGGTCGGTGCCATGCCGACGATCGGCTTGTTGAGGGGTATCGCACCCGTCGACCCGTAGAACCGCGCGTCGCCGTAGGAGAAGATCCCGCCGTCGGAGGCGACCAGCCAGTACCCGTTCCGATCGGTGGTCGCCGCGATGGACACGATGGGGTGGTTGAGGGAGAGCCCCGCCGCCGAGCCGTAGGCGCCGGCAGCGCCGAAGCTCCACACGGCGCCCTGAGAATCGGCCAACCAGAAACTGTCCGAGGGGATGCTCGTCAGGCTCTCGATGCCATCCCCCGAGTCGTGGGCCGAGCCCGCGGCACCCGCAACGGAGGCGGGAACGACCACCACGATCCCACCGAGCCAGATGGCGAGGACGACGAGTGCCGCCGGGGCCACGGTCGCGACCATCGCGCCGACGCAGCCACCGCCGGCACGTAGGCGATGAGCACTCACGCCAAAGGAATCGTCGTGCCACCGCGACCCCTTGAGTCGTGCATCCGGCGTGTTTCTTGACATTTGAGCCACGGTTGAGGAGGAGACGCCACTCCTGCCTTCCGCCCGGTTTGTCAGGAGGAGGTGGTGTTCACGGCGTGCTGCGCGGCGTAGGAGGCGGCAGAGCGCTGGACGAACTCGAGCAGGTCGGGCTGGATCCGATCGAGTCCCTTGTGGTCGTACCACCTGGTGACGGCGAACCCGACCGACACCCAGAAGACCAGTCCGATCCCCGTGAGGACCAGGCCCCGAGTGAGCCCGGCGTCACCGGCGGCGCCGAAGTACAAGATGGCCCGGACGCCGTCGAGCACCTGTCGCAGCGGTTCGAAGTTCGCGACGAACCGAAAGGCCGGTGGCAGCGCCTGCAGTGGGATGGTCCCTCCCGAGGACGCGAGGGCGAGGTAGACGAAGAGGAGCATCGCGACCAATTGCCCAAGCGTGCCGAGGACGGCAAAGAGTGCGAGGGTACCGGTCGCGATGACAACGCCCGCGAACGAGCAGAAGACCCACAGCAGGCCAACGTACGGGGCATCCATGTTGAGGATCCCGACCGCCACGACGAGCAGGATCCCAGTGAGGATCGGCACCGCGACTAACGCGACGACCCACTTGGCCATGAGGGTGTGCCACCGGCTGATGGCCACTGGAGGACGCTGCCTCCATTTGGGGCCGATCTCCGTCGTGCCGTACCCGAGGCCAGCGTCGATCGTCGAGTTCACGAGGATGGCGCCGAGAAAGCCGCACATGATGGAGAGGAGAGAGATGTAGAAGGCACTGAGCCCCAAGGCCGTGTTCGGCGGCAGCGGGCGGAACTCCGTCGTACCGAGGGTGATCGGATTGTGAGTCGAAGTGGCCGCGCTCGGCATCCTCCCGAACTTGGTTGCCTCGGTTGACAGCGTGCGTCCGACATCGATCGACGCCGCACGCAGCGCCGGTTGCGCGACCCCCGTGGCGAGCTCGACCCCGATCGACCCCGCCCGCGGGTTGGTCAGGAGCCCGATGGCCGGCTTGCCCGGGGACCCACCCGGCGACGAGGGCGCGAGGTCATACGCCGCGAGCAAAGACGCGGTGAGGTCCGAAGGGATCACGATGGTCGCGTAGGCGCCGTCGTGGTTCATCTGGCTCGTGGCCTCGGCGAGCGAGCCCGTCTCGAGCGCCAACCGGCTCGATACCGCGTGGGACCTCTTCAGGCTGGCGGCGATGTCGTCACCGATGTTGACGGCTCGCCCGAGCACGGTGGCGCCCTGGTCTTCGTTGACCAGCGCAACGGGTAATCCGCTGAGATGTGAGACGGGATTCACCACCGATCCCACGTAGAAGAGTGTCATCAAGAAGACAAGCCCACCGGCAACCGCGATCGGTGTCACCCACAGGGTACGTACTCGAAGGAGCTGCGACATGCGGATCCCCGATGTCGTGTCGGCAGGGGATCGATCGTCGGGTCCCGATGTGGTCATGGCGTCGTCCTTTCCTTGCGATGGCGCGGTCGCCTCCCGCCGGTGCTCGCCTCCCGCCGGGCTCGCGCATTGACTCGCACGACCGCCAGAGTCGCACGGTGCGTCAGGGAAGCCATTCCGCCCGGCTCGAGCCTCGTGGGACCAGAACGGGGTCGCGCCATGCCGACGGGGTGTGCGAGAAGGACACCGGGGGAGCGACCATGTGCACGTCGCCGAGAGGGCTCGGCGCGTCGTAGGGCACAGGGTCGCGCGGGCGGTGGGTCTCGTCGCTTCCCGCCAGAGCAGCATCGACCCGGCCGAGTGACCCGCACCACATGGCCGTCCTCGTGAGGCTCACCGTCACGTGCCACGACCCACCTTCGGTGGCGCGCTTCGTCAACGCGGCCATCGCGCCGATCGCCCCCAGGTATCCAGTGACATAGTCATTGATCAGGGTCGTGACGGGAAGCCTCGGCGCGGCCTCGCAGCCCTCGATCGTCATGAGGCCCGATGCCGCCGACCCGTTCATGTCGAAACCGCCGCGTGTGGCCCAGGGGCCGGTCGGCCCGTAGCAGCTGACAGAGACCGACACGAGCCCCGGACACCTCGCGGCCAACCGTCGCGGGTCGAGGCCTCGGCGCTCGAGCGTGCCGGTGCGGTGGTTGTTGACGACGACGTCGGTGTCGGCCAGGAGTCTCGCCGCGCGCTTTCGTCCCTCCCGCGTGTCGAGATCGACGTAGGTGCTGCGCGAGCCGACGTTCGCCTCCGCGTAGATGAACTCGTGTTCGTAGTCGTTGGGCCGGGTGGCACACAGCACGTCGGCCCCGTGTTCGGCCAGCGTCCGTCCCACGGTGGGACCGGCGACGGCGTGGGTGAACGAGAGGACTCGCACGTCGTCGAGAGGGCGATCGGCCCGCCCAAAGGCCCGCGGCGGGGCCTCGCCGACGCGCTCGAGGCCGATGACCGGCTGGCGCGCCAGCAGCGCACCGTGCTCGTGGGCCAACCACTCGGCGGGGGTGCGGACCACGCAACACGGCAGTCCAGCCGCGCTGGCCGCCTCCTCGAGATCGAAGGCGTCCCAGGTTGAGACCGCCGCGGCGACCCTGGCGGAATCGGGCGGCACGTCCAAGAAGCGGCACCACTTGGCGGCGAGGTGAGGCAGGACGCCCGAGGCCATGACCCAGCGCCCGTCCGCCGTGCGATACGGCGTGACGAGGAACGGGTTGTCGAGCAGAAGCGGGTGCGGCGCGCGCTCGCCGTTCAAGGTCGGGTGCCAGAAAGCGCCGGGGTTGATGGCGTGCACGGCTTGGCGCAGGTCGAGGTGCAGCGTCTGCGCCGGTCCACCGCGCAGCCGGTGCACGCCGACCGCCGCCGCCGCAGCCGCCATGAGCGGGACGCCGATGCACGACCCGAGCCGGTGTGTCGAAGGCAGGATGGGGTCTTCCCCCGAGAACGACACCGACGCGCCGGCCTCCGTTCTGCTCAGGCCGACATCCGCGAGCACCGCGTCGAGCGTGTCGACCGGATCGAAGGGGACCGCTTCGCGGCGACCGCCGGGATGTGGTCCCGCCGTCACGGGCGCTCGCCAGAGGTTGATTCGTCGGAGAGGCCGGCTGGCACCGAGAAATGATCCAGCAGAGCCGAGACGGCACGCTGGCCCAAGTCGGCCTGCGCGGCGGTCCCTGCCGCGCTGTCGGTCAGCACCAGGATGTCGCTCCCTTCGGTGACGGCGACGATCATGCGGGCCAACTCGTGCGCGGGAATGGTGGGGACGCGCCCACTCCGCTCGAGAGCCCCCGCCACGAGGACGGCCAGCTCCGAACGGACCCGTCGCTCGTGCTCGACCAGTCGCGCCGCCACGTCCGGCCGGCGGATCGCGTGGAGCGAGAACTCCGTCGAGACAAGCGTCCACTGCCGGTCGACCAGGCCCGGGTCCCCCGATGAACGAGGAGCGCGCTCGTCGCTCGTCGACGAGACGTCTCCGCCGGGCATGGCGCGGCGGATCCACTGCGCACGCCGTTCCCAGCTGCGGTCGAGCAGCGCGAGGAAGAGGGCCTCCTTGTTGGCGAAGTTGGAGTAGAACGCGCCCTTGGTCAGCCCCGCCCGCGCACAGATGTCGGGGATGGAGGTGGCCCCGAAGCCCTGCTCGGCGAAGAGCTCGAGGGCCGCATCGAGGAGAGCGGTGACCGTCCGGGGCCGGCGTTTCGTGAGGCCGCGGGGCATGACCCCATCTTAACGCATACTGACCAGTATGCAATACTGATCGGTATAATTTGTGGTGGGTCTCCTGCCGCTACGAGAGGCGGTAGACGCGCGCCGCGGTTCGGGCGAAGAGCGCGTCGCGAGCGTCGTCGTCGAGCCCGGCAGTCACGGTGTCGAAGGTCGCGTACAGGTCGTCGAACGTGCCGTACGTCGCGTCAACGGGGAAGTTGCTGGCGAACATGCAGCGGTCCACGCCGAACGCCTCGATGGCGAAATCGAGCCACGGGGCGAGGGCGTCCACGCTCATGGATTCGAAAGGCATTGCCAGTCCCGAGAGCTTGCACATCACGTTGTCGCCGAGACCGGCCAAGGCGATGATGCCTGCTTCCCAGAGGGTTCGCTCCTCCGCTTCCGATGAACGGGGCCACCCGGTGTGCTCGACGACGACCGTGAGGTCGCCGAAGCCGGTGAGCTTCGCCGCCGCCGCCTCGAGTTGATCCGGATGGGTCATCAGCTCGAAGACCAGGTTGCGCTCCTGTAGCGCGCGCAGCACCTCGGGCGCCGGTACCGGGTCCCCGAGCGGGCCCATCGGTCGGATCCCGCGAAAACGAGGGGCAGCCATCTGGCGGTCGAGCATGTCGATCGATTCCGACACCGTCTCGGCCGGCGGCAGCCCGCCGATGATGGCATCGGGCCCCCCGTTGGACGACGCCGTGCGGTCCAGCTCGAGGGTCTCCGCAATGGAGTTGTGGCCCGTGGCTGCCGCGACGTTGACGAACCCCTCGACGTTCCACGCCGACGACTCCGCTCGGTACAAGTCGACGTCGAAGCGGCGGTGCATCCTCGAGGGGTCTCCCGCCGACCCGTCGGGGACATGCCCGAGATAGGGGTACCAGTCCGTGCGCGCCGGGTCCCAGAGGTGGACGTGCGCGTCGATCACTCGAGTTGGCCTGCTCGTCATGGTGACTCCGTCGGTGGTTGGCGCGTGGCTGCGACCATCTCGCGGAGGCTGGCGTCGAGCCACGGGGGGATGGCGGGACCGCCGTAGGTGATGGTGCCGATCGGACGCGGATGGCTGCGCAGGCCGATCCACCCGTTGCCCACCGTGAGCTCGGCACCGGCCAGGGCGGCCGCATCGGGGTTGGCGAGGAGATACCCGGCCAGTTCGGCCGAGGGTCGTGCCGTCTCGCCCGGATCCGCCTCGAGGCCGATGGAGAAGGCCGAGACGCGCCCCTGCGTGCCGGCCGCCGCAACCCTGGCCAGCTGGGCGGCTGCCTGCGTCTGGCTGCGGCCCGCGGGTGTGCGGCCGTCGGTCATGGTCACCAGCTGCACCGGCCGATCGGCACCGGCGGCGTAGTCCGCGGCCGCCCGGGCCCATGCCGCGTCGGCGTGGAGCCGCTCGGTGATGCCGTGGTGGTCGCTGAGCACTCGCGCGCCACCCGTTCCGAGGCGACCTCGCCGGTGTCGGGTGCGCAGGACCCGCGAGCGCAGTGATCACCGCGTCGATCGGCCCCGAGGTTTGCGGCGACGCGTCGCAGCGCGTGAGCGGCGCCGCCGAAGCCGTGCGCACCCTCGACGCGGTGGCAGGCCATCGAACGGGCCTCGAGCGCGGCGACGATGGCGGCGGCCAGCTCGGGCTGGTCGCTGACGAGCGCAACCGAGTGCGCGTGGGCGGAGGCTGGCTGGGTGGGGCCGGGCTGGTCGAAGAGGGACCCGAAGCGGGGATTGCTGCCGCCTTGGGTCGCCTGGGCTGCCTCCGCGCCGACGAAGGCGCGCGGGATGACGGCCTCGAGGACGGCGTCGAGGGAGCCGGCGTCGGTCATGCGAACGACCTCAATGAGGCGTGGCTCGTCGATGACAGCCAGCTCGGGACCGCCGGCGAACAGCACTTGGCCCGAGCACCAGCCGGACCCGTCGCCGACCAGGTAGGCGCCGAGCGGGGCGAGGTCCTCGGGTCCCGGCATGGAGTCGAGCGACAGCCCGCCACCGCCCCCGGCCCGGCCTGCTTGGCGGGCGCGCTCGAGTGCGGCGGCGACCATCGCGCGTGCTGGCGATCGGCGAGATCGCGTTGATCGTGACCCCCGGCGGCGCGCACCGGCCCAACTGCCACGTGAGCGCGGCCACCACCCGCTTGGCCGCGCTGTACCCGCCGGCATCCGCGGCCCGCCACCCCGAGCCCGATGTCACGCCCACGATTCGCCCGTGCCCCGCCTCGGCCATGAGGGGGAGCGCCGCCTCGAGCACGTTGAGGTAGCCCCCGAGGTGGACCGAGAGCAGCGCCACGAAATCCTCTTCGGTCCCCTGGGCGAAGTAGGACTGGCGGGTGATGCCGGCGACGTTGACCACGGCATCGAGCCCGCCGCGCTCGTCGACGAGCTCACCGAACAGGGTACGAAGTGCTACCTCGTCGGTGACCGAGGCAGAGGACGCCCGCGCCGTGCCGCCGGCGGCGACGATGCGGCCGGCCGTGGTCTCTTCGGGCACGGGGAGCTGCTCGGTCCCGTCGAGGGTGACGAGGGGGTCGACGGTCACGACGAACCAACCGCTGCGGCCCAGCTCTTCGGCGATCGCGGCGCCGATGCCACCGCCGCCGCCGGTCACGACGGCCACCGGTTGGCGGGTGGTCATGGCGTGCCCGTACGGACTTCGATCTCCAAGCCTTCGAAGGTGCCGGCGTCGAGCCAGTGCTCCAGGACCTCGCGGTAGCCGAACCAGTCGCCCAGTCGACCCCCGTAGTTGCCGGCGAGGGGACTCACGTCCTCAGGGTGGCCCTCGTTGTTGATGCGCGACGGCGTGCAGGCGGCCATCACCCCGCTGGCATCGACGTACGTGTCGACGATGGCTTGGACCCACGCGTCCTCGGCCTCGGCGCTCACGTCGAAGACGTCCACGTCGTGCTGCTCGAGCAGGCCCACGGCGCGGCCCACGAATTCGGCGCCGAGCACAGCCAGTTGGGTGTAGTTCACGGTGACGACGGATTGCTGCGTCGGTGCCGGCATGACGAACATGTTCGGGAAGCCTCTGCTCAAGATGCCGAAGAGGGTGTGCGGCCCGTCGGCCCACTTCTCGGCGAGCGTGACGCCGTCGCGACCGACGATCTCGTGGCCGGCGCGGCGCTGCAGCGGCGTGCGCTCCGCTTCGAAGCCGGTCCCGTAGATGATGCAGTCCACCTCGATGTGCTCCCCGTCGACGACGAGACCGTCCTTGGTGATCCGCTCGATCCCGGCCGGACAGTCGATCAGGGTGACCTTGGGGTTGTTGAAGGCCGACAGGTATTCGTCGTGGAAGCACGGCCGCTTGCAGATGTAGCGGTAGTACGGCTTGAGGATCTCGGCCTTGGAGCGGTCGGTGACGAGCTCGTCGATCCGTCGCCTGTGTGACTCCATGACCTCGTAGTCGGTGACCTCGGCACTGTGCGCGATGTCGGCCCTGGTCATTCCCTCCTGCACGCGCGGGTTGTTGACGGCGGCGAAGTGGTGTGTCCACCCGTCGTCGACCTGGTCCACCTCGACGGGGACGCCCAACATGATGGCCTGGAAGTTGTCCATGCGTGACCGCTGCCAACCGGGTTCGAGGTCGCTGCCGAACCCGGGTTCGGTCGGCCGGTTCCCCCGTTCGCCGATCGCCGACGGCGTCCGCTGGAACACGTAGACGTGCTTGGCCGACTCGGCCAGTGGCGGCACGCACTGGATACCCGACGCCCCCGTGCCGAGGAGGGCAACGACCTTGTCGCCGAGACGGTCGAGCGGCGCGTGCGGCCCGCCGCCGGTGTACTCGTAGTCCCAGCGCGCGGTGTGGAACGAGACGCCGCCGAAGTCCTCCATTCCCGGGATCGCGGGCAGCTTCATGAGATTGAGGATCCCGACGGCGAGGACGTACCACCGGCACCTGACTTCGTCGCCGCGGTCGGTGGTGATCAGCCACCGGGCCTCGTCCTCTTGCCATTCGGCCCGGGTGACGCCGGTGTGGAACAGCGCGTCGCGGGTCAGATCGAACCGCTCGGCGACCGCCTCGAGGTGCTCCCGGATCTCCTCGCCGAAGGCGTAGCGCCGGCTGGGCATGTACCCGAGCTCTTCGAGCATCGGCATGTAGATGTAGGACTCGACGTCGCACATCACGCCCGGGTACTGGTTCCAGTACCACGTACCCCCGATGCCCCCGGCCTGGTCGACGATGCGGATCCGCTCGATCCCGGCCTTGCGGAGGTTGGCGCCGGCGAGCACTCCGGCGATCCCCCCGCCGACGATGACCACGTCGACCTCGTCGACCACGGGCTCGCGCTCGATCGCCGGGGTGAACGGGTCGTCCCGGTACCGGGCGAAGCGCTCGTCGTGGTCGAGGTCACGGATCTCCGCCCGACCCTCGACCAGCCTCTTGTCCCGTTCCGCAAGGTACTTGGCGTGGACGGCTTCGGAGTCGAAGCGATTTGGTGGCTCCATCGGGGTCGGTCTCAGATCTCTCGGCGTCGGTCCAGGTCGAGTTTCGTTCGCAGTGCTGGAGAGGAGGACCCCGCTCGGCCGGGACGTCGAGCCCTTCACCCCTGTGCCAGAGTGTAAACGTCGGCGGTCGGGCCGATCGAGTTGCTCGGCCCGGAGTCATGCGCCATCGGCTGATCCGAAGAGGGAGACGACAGGTGTGCCCGCGCCGCTCGGACCTCGTTGGACGGATGCGGTTCTCGTCTGTGGCAGGTCTGCTGCGCGTCACCGCCGTCGTCGGCGCCGCAGCCGGCCTCTCCTGTTGGCCGGCCGCACCCCAGGCCGCCGCGGCATCGGTCCCTCCGGGCCAGGACCACGACTGCATCGTGGGCCAGCCGCCGCCCGCCATCGATTGGTCGGCTCTGCGCAACCCGGTGGTCGGCTATCGGGATATCGGCGTGAAGGATCAGGCCCTCCAGTGGTCCGGGGGGTCCTGGCACATGCTGTTCAGCGACATGGTGCAAACGACTGCCGCTCCCCATGTGCGATTCGACGTGGCCGTCGCACGGAGCCCGGACCTGCGCCAGTGGTCGGCTCCACTGGTCGTGGCGACCGATGCAGCCTCGCCCGACATCGTCCGCGATCCGGCAGGGGACTTCGTCGTCACGTATCAGACCCCCGCCGGACTCGAGTACCGCGTGAGCCGGACCGCGTCCCTGACACGCTGGTCGCGACCCTACGCGCTCGGTCACGGGCTGGCCGGCCGGATGATCGACGCCGCCCTCGCCTTCACGGGGAACGGTGTGATCCTCGGGTTCAAGGCCGGGACGACCTCACAGCACTTCGAGATCGCCTGGGCGCCGTCGCTCTCGGGGCGTTTCCGCCTCGTCGGCCGGCCCGACATCGTCCTCTACGGCGACACCGTCGAGAACTACGAGTTCCTCACTGTCGCCGGTGCGTGGCACCTCGTGGCAACGTCGAACACCCTCGACCAACCCTTCATCTTCACGCTGGGGCCCGGGGATCCAAGGGCTCCGACGACCTGGCTGCATTGGACCGCCGGCCGCGAGCTGGTGGTGCCGAGCCAGGCCTTCAACACGGGCCCTGGGATCTCGAGCGTCGGCTTCGAGCACGCCAACTCGGCTTTTCTCTGCGTGGGACCCGCGCGGCGAGGACTACCTCACCTATGCGGGAAGCACCGAGTTGACGACCTATGGCGGCTGGGGGCACGCGCGGATCGGCATCGCGCGGAGCACCAATCTCGTGGACTGGCAGGTGCCGCCGGGGTGAGCGCCATTGGGGGCTCCCGTCGGAGAACTCGCGTCGGAGAACTCCCGTCGGATCTTCAGGCCCTCTGCGCCATGACACAGACGGCGGGCGGGTCCAGCTGCAGCGTCTCCACGCGCACGTGGGAGAACCCTGCGCTGGAGAGAGCCGCCGCGATCTCTTCAGCGGCGCGCACCGACGTGTCTTCCGTCGCGCCCGGGCAGCGCGGCTGCGAGGCGACGGCGATCAGACCACCCGGCCGCAGCATCTGGCGGAGCTCTTGCAGGCGAGCGACCGGGTCCTCCCAGAATCCCATGGAGTTAATGGCCAGGATCTTGTCCACCGGGGCACCGAAGTCGGGTAGCTCGGACACCGAGGCGACTCGGAGATCGACGCGGCCGGCACGGACGGCGGCGGCGCTTCGCCTCTGTGCCTGGCGCACCATGACCGCAGAGTGGTCGATCCCGAGCACCGATCCCGATGTCGCGCGCGCTGCCAGCTCGTGCACGGCGATGCCAGGCCCGAAGCCGATCTCCAAGACCCGGTCTGTGGGTTGCGCGTCGAGCAGCGAGACGACCCAGTGGCTGCGCCGGCGGTTCGAGGAGCGGTGGGCCATGACCCAGCCCGTCACGTGGCCGGCGAGTCCGTGAGGGCGCATGAACTGGCCCACGACGCAACGAAGGACTCGTCGTTTCCATCGTGCGACCCTCGCTCGCACCGCTGAACCGTCCACCGAACCGGGATCCAACATCATGGGAGTGAGTCAACAACCTCAAGTACCCTTGAAGTCAAGAATTCCGAGCAGAGATCCCACCAGGGGCCCGACCAGTGGTACGCCATCGGTGAGGTCGCGACGCGCACGGGTGTCGCCCCGTCTGCGCTTCGCTACTACGAGGAGCTCGGCCTGATCCCGCCGGTCCCCCGGGTCTCGGGCCGACGGCGCTATCCGGTGGCGACGGTCGCGGTCGTCGGGACGATCGTGTTGCTGCGCCATGTCGGCTTCTCCCTCGAGGAGATCGGCACGCTCACTGGGTCTCGTGCGTCGCGGCGCTCGGGTTGGCGCAGCATGGCTCGGCAGAAGGTGGCGGAGCTCGACGCGCGGATCGCCCAGGCGCACTCGGCTCGGCAAGCCCTGCAGCACGCAATGCGGAGTCGGCACGACGAGCTGCGTGCCTGCCCGAACTTTGCCAGTGTCCTTGCCGCCACGCTCGAAGGCGAGCCGCTGGCTCGAGCGCACGGACACTGAGCGGCTGTACACACGCGTAGGGAGCGTCGCACTGCTTGGTGTGCGGCTTCTCGGGTGCCGGCGACCTCAGTGTCGAGCGCGAGCGCGGGCATGCGATGCCGTCGCGCGAGGTCGCTTCTTCTCCGCGGCGAGAGACCCGAACAGGCTGTCGATGTAGGCGGGACGACCGTGGTGGAATCCCTGCGAGAGATGGATGCCGAGCCCCTCGAGGATCTCCAGCTCGTCGCGTGTCTCGACGCCTTCGGCGATGATCTCCGATCCGGTGCCGGCCGCGAAGCTGACCAGCGACGCGGCCAACACCCGTCGAACCGGGTCGAGATCGATTCCGGCAACCAGGTCGCGGTCGAGCTTGATGAAGTCGGGAGCGAGCTTCAAGATATGCGACAGGCTCGAGAACCCCGCCCCCGTGTCGTCGATGGCGAGCCTGGCCCCAGTGGCTCGGAGCATCTGCAGCGTTCGCATCAATTCTGGATAGTCCACCACGCGCCGGTGTTCGGTGAGCTCCATGACAACCCTCCGGGCATTGACGCTGCGCAACGTGTCGGCGAGCTGTGGCGAGACGATCGCCTCCGGCCCGACGTTGACGGTCAGGAACCACTTCGCAGGGAGCCGCGGCAGGCAGGCCAAGGCTTTGGTGATCGCCAGGAGCTCGAGCTCGATTCCGAGTCCCACCCCATGCGCTTCGGCAAACCACAGGCTGGGGTCCGACGACTCGTCGGAGAAGCGTGCCAGTGCCTCGACGCCGATTGTCGTTCCCGACTCGGTGTCGAGGATCGGCTGGTACGTCATCGCCAGAAGGTCCGGGTGCTCCAGGACGGACTGGATCCGCTCCCAGGACTCCATGCGGGAGACCGCGTCGGGTCTGAGCACGCTGAGCAAGAATCGGCTGACTGAGTCGGTGCCCTCGTTCGAGTTCGCGTCGCCATCGGTTCTCCTCGTGGGTTGTCCCGATTTGCCCGACCGCAGCAGACCCTCTCCGAAGCGAGCCAGATCCGTCGCCAGTCCCACACCGATGCTCATGAGTTCGGCCATACGCGTCAACAGGACGATGTCGTCCTCGTCGAACGCATTTTTCCGTGAGGAGCAGACGCCCATCACGCCAACGACCTCATCGCCTCGACAGAGAGGCACGGCGACCGACGACGAGACATGCAGGCGTCGGTATGGCTCGGGGTTCACCCGGGGGTCAGCGAGGGCGTCGTTCGTGTACAGGACCTGCTTGGTCCGAATGGCAAGCCCGGCGAGGCTCGCATCCATGTCGACCCTGGTGGCGACGTGGTCGGCGAGAACGCCGACACCACTCGTGTAGGTCAGCCCGTTCTCGTCACAGAAGCCCACCAATACGCCATCGGCAGCGTTGATGAGCTGCAGGGCCTGATCGGCGACGCGCTGCACGAGGCGATGTGGGCTGAGGATCTCGACGATTTCCGCGCTGCTGTCCACGGGCACCCCACCAGTGCCTCGCCACGTCCGGGGCGTCCCCAGTCATGATGAGTGAATGCGATGAATTTGCTGCTGTTGTTGTCCGTATCGGTCTGCCGGGGTGCGCTCTTAAATCCGCCACGACGTCTGCGGGCGCCTACGGTGCTGCGACGGCCCGGAGGTGAACCTGCACACGGGGGTTGAGCAATCCGCGGACAACACACCCGGCACCGAGCGACATCCGGTGCAGAGTGGACACGCCGAATGGAAGACGGAATCCAGTGGATGCAGAGTTCGTTCGAGGAGGAGAGCAGATGACTGATCTCGAAACCCCCGTGAGGAGGCTCTTGGAGGGGCCCAACTACGCCAGCCTGGCCACGATCCTGCCGGACGGGTCGCCGCACGCCGTCCCACTCTGGGTCGGACTCGAGGGCGGCAAGGTGGCCTTCATGACCGGTCCGCGCTCTCGCAAGGCGCGGAACATCGAGCGAGATCCGAGAGTGGCGATTTCGATGACCGAACGCGATGACCCGCTCACGATGGCAGCGATCCGTGGACGGGTGACGGACCGACTCGAGGGGGACGAGGCCAGGGTGATCATCGATCGGATCTCGACGGTCTACACCGGCGGTCCCTATCCGGAGTGGCGTAGCCGGGTCGTCTTCCTCGTGGAGCCCGAGCACGTGGTCACGAACTCGTTCTGAGCCCGGGGGCAGGCTCCTCGATAGCCTCTGCGAGCCGTGGGTGCGAGCCGTGGGTGCGAGCCGTGGGTGCGAGCCGTAGGTGCGAGCCGTGGGTGCGAGCCGTGGGTGCGAGCCGTGGGTGCGGGCCGTGCGTGCGAGCCGTCGGTGCGGGCCGAGCATGGCCGGCAGGCCGCCGGCAGTGACGAATCGAAAGGGAGATGGAGTGGACGTTCGACCGAAGTCGCCGTCGATCAAGGGCGCGCGGACGTGACCGACGACGAGTACCGGGCGCGCTGAGGTCGAGGCGGTGCGAGGCTTCTCGGGCAGGGTCGGTGTCGTCACGGGTGCCGGGCGCGGCATCGGATATGCGGTCGCACGCGCCATGGCGCAACGGGGTATGCGCGTGGTCCTGAGCGATGTTGCGGCGGCCCGGCCGGAGCGCGCGGCCAACACCCTTGTCGGTGAAGGAGCCGAGGTGGCTGGGGTGGTGTGCGACGTGACCGACCCCGAGCAGATGGGCCGGCTGGCCGAGATCACCATGGAGCGCTTCGGTCGGGTCGACCTTCTCTGCAACAACGCCGGCGTCGTGTCCGGCGGCCGAACCTGGGAGATCCCGCTCGCTGAGTGGGACCGGGTGCTCAGCGTCAACCTCTGGGGTGCTATCCACGGCGTCCACGCGTTCGTCCCCCTCATCATCGCCAACGAGTCCGGTGGGCATGTCGTGAACGTCGCCTCCATGGCGGCGGTGACTCCCGTCCGGGGCATCGCGCCCTACAACGTCAGCAAGCACGGGGTGCTCGCCCTCTCGGAGACCCTGCATGCGGATCTGCAGGCAGCGGGTACCACGGTGGGGGTGACGGTCGTGATGCCCGGGCGCGTGGCGACGTCGCTCGGATCGCCGAGCGGCGAACCCGATCCGGCGCCCGGTGACGAGGCGGACGCGGCGGAAGCCGGTATCGTGACCGCCGATTTCGTGGCCAGCCGGATCATGACAGCCGTCGAGGACGATCAGCTGTACTGCTTCACACACGACTTCCTCGGACACGTCGAAGCGCGCTTTCGCGCGCATCCTCGGACGCTGACAAAGGCGCCGGTCATCTCATGAGCGAACAGCGCGTTGCGATCGTCACCGGTGGCGGATCGGGCATCGGGCTCGCCATCAGCCGGCGCCTCGCCGCCGACGGGAATGCCGTCGCGGTCCTGGACCGCGACGCGGATGCCGCCAGCGCCGCCGCCGGGACGATCACTGAGGACGGCGGGAGGGCGATCGGTGTCACTGCGGACGTGGCCGAACGCGAGCAAGTCTGGACTGCGGTGGACGAGGTACGCCACGAGCTCGGTGCTCCGGCCATCCTCGTCAACAACGCCGGAACGGGATCGACCTTCACCCGCTTCCTCAAGGTGACCCCGGAGGAGTGGGACCGTGTGGTGCGGGTCAATCTGACGGGGGCGTTCCACTGCTGCCAGGCCGTCCTCGCCGACATGGTCGAAGCCGGCTGGGGCCGCATCGTCATCATCTCTTCGTCGAGCACGCACAGCGGCCAGCCGCTGCTCGGTCCTTACGTCTCGTCCAAATCCGGCCTCAACGGCCTCACCAAGTCCCTGGCCCTCGAGTTCGGACCACGAGGCATCACGGTCAACGCCATCCCGCCCGGCTTCATCGACACGCCCATGTTGCGAGCCTCCGAGACCAGGGGTGAGTTCGGGCCAGGCGGCGTCGACGATGCAATCGCCCGGACGCCGGTCCGACGGGCCGGCCTGCCCGAGGATGTCGCGGCGACCTGCTCGTTTCTGTGCCGGGACGAGGCGGGCTACATCACCGGACAGATCATCGGGGTGAACGGCGGACGCAATACCTGAGCGCCGTTCAGGCGTACGTCAGCGCTCAGGCGTACGGCAAGAGGTCGTCGTCGAGTGTCACATCGAACGAGCGCATCGCCATGGCGAACACCTCGTAGGCGCCCACCGTGAACACCACGTCCATCAGCTGTTGCGTGTCGAGCGACGAAGAGAGAATCGCGTAGGTCGCGTCGCCGATCCGCGCATCGGCCACCAGCTCGTCGGCTGCAGCCAGCAAGGCACTCTCGAGCATGTCCCAGCCCGTGGCCTCGGGACCGACGCGTACCCGCGCGATCTCCTCGGGGCTGAGACCGGCCACGCCGGCTTGATAGACGTGTTGGGCCCATTCGTAGTCCGCGCCGCGCAGGTGGGCAACGCGCAGGATCAGCAGTTCCCGCTGACGGGCGGTAATGGTCGTGTAATAGAGGGCGTGACTGATGAGGTTGTTGTACGCCGTCGTGAGCTCGGGATGATGAGCGAGGACGCCCATCGCGTTCAGTCCCTTCGGACTGGCCGGATCACGCGGCGGGACCGGAAGCCGCGGGTTGGTAGGCCGGTACGCGGCGGCCAGTGCCTCGCTCATGCCGCGAGGCCACTCGCGCGGAGGGATCGGTTGGACCCGGCTCATCTCAGGCTGAGGTGAACTCGCCGACGACGTCGGAGACGAAGGATTCGACCTGCGACTCGCCCGATTCGGGCCATCCGCACACGAGATAGCCATAGCCCGCGTCGTGCCACTTGGCCGCGTGTCGCCTGGCGAGCTCGAGGTCGTCGAGGGACAACGACCCTGCCCGCAAGATGGAGGCGGGGTCGCGGCCGGCGGACTCGGCCAGCTGGTCCAGGCGGGCGTTGGCGTCGCGCAGCGAGTTGGGTGTGCCGAAGGAATGCCAGACGTCGGCGAAGCGGGCGGCGAGCGGAAGGGTGCGTCGGGGGCCGGTGCCGCCGATCCAGATGGGCGGGTGAGGGAGCTGCACCGGGCGCGGACGCAGGCGTGCGTCGTGCAGGGAGATGCGCTTACCCGAGTATGAGACAACGTCGCCCGTGCACAGGCGAGTGACGATCTCAAGCGTGTCTTCGAGCAGGTCGAAGCGCTCGGCGGTGGCTGGGAACGGGATCCCGAGCTCGTGGTGCTCCTTCTCGAACCAGGCAGCGCCGAGAGCCAGCTCGAGCCGGCCAGCTGACGCGTGGTCGATCGTGACGGCCTGCGCCGCCAGGATGGAGGGGTGCCGGTAGGTGGCGCCGGTGACGAGGAGCCCGAGTCGGATGCGCGACGTCAGCCCCGGACAGGGCAGCCAGCGTCGTCATCCCTTCGAACGTCTCGCCCGGTCCCTCGCCGTACATCGGCTGGAAGTGGTCGAATCCCCAGACCCCGTCGAACCCGAGTTCCTCGGCCAGGCGAACCCGACGCACCAGCTCGTCCCAGGACACGCGCTGCTGGGCGACGTCGAGCCCGAATCTCATGCCTTTGATCCTCTCTCTGTGGCGGTGCCGAACTCGGCGACCCTATGCGTCGGCGGCGAACTCGGCCACCCGGTTGTGAAAGCGCCAGGCGTCACCGTCGCGGTGGAGGACATCGTGATAGCGCCCGACGAGCTGCACGACCCAGCCGCGCTCGCCCTTGAGAAGGAAGACCATGTCGCTCGTCGCGCGCGCCTCGTCGTCGTCCCACTCAGTGACGAGCGTATTCAAGATGAGGTGGCGTTGGGGCCGGCTCGGCTGCCACTGGCCGTACGCCTCACGCAAGGCGTCGTGGCCCGCGTGGCGACCCAGGCCGGGGATGTCGCACGCCCCGTCGGGGCAGAACGTCGCGACGACGTCGTCGGTGCGGCCGTCATCGAGCGCGTGCGCGTATGCCGCCAGCGCAGCGTCGACACCAGCTGCGACGTCGGCCAAAGTGCCTCGTCGTGTTGGCACAGCACTGCTCCTCAGAAGTCGATCTCGACTACGGGCATCTCGAGGGGGTTGACATTGATCTTGCGCAGCGCCGGGAGGAGCTTGTCGTACGGGAGCCCTGCGAGGAAGCCGTCGATCACCCGCTGATAGTTCGAGATGTGTCCCTCGTTGCGCTCGGAGAGGCGCATGTACTCGAAACTCCGCGCGTGGAGGCCGCGCTGCTGCCGCGGCAGGTTTGAGAAATCCTGCGCCGGGATGGGTGGCCAGCGCGGGTCGTCGTACTCCCACGGTTCGGGCACGGGGGGCGTCTTCGGTTCGTCGCCCGGAGGGAACCTGGTCAACGACCACATGTCCATCAGGGTCTCCTCTGGTCCGAGAGGCCGGAACCGGTAGGAGGACGCGCTGGAGAGCATGGGCAGGACGAACCAGTGGGGGAAGCAGTACGCCATCGGTTCGTTGAGGCCTTGCTCGGTCAGCTCGTTGAGCTCGGGGATGTCGCACCCGCGTTCGCGGTGTGCGAGCGTCACCGCGTCGTTGAGCCGGTGCTCCCACGTCGCACTGGCCAGCTGGAAGTCCGCCGGCAACTCGATGTCGGTGAGCGTTTCGGCGATCTGCACGTCTCGGGCGTGCACCATGCCCGCCATACCCTCACTCATCGTGTGCAGATACTGGAGCTCGGCGTCGAGGAACCCGTGGGGGTCGAACTCCGCGGGGTTGCGAGGCGGGAAGCGTCCCGGGATCCGAAGCTGGGGGTGTGCCTGCAGTACGTGGTACTGCTCGACGAACGCCTCTTGGGCCAGCTTCCAGTTCACGGGCAGGCGGCAGGAGTAGCCACCAGTCGGCTCGCAGCGAGTCCACCTTCCAGGCGTCGAGCACGCTGGCATGGGCTCGATGCACTGCCGCAGCGGCGGTGCATCGACGTCGAGGTTGATCCACGCGCAGCCGCCCCACGCCTCGCAGCGCACCGGCGTGAGGTCGAGGTCGGCCGGCTGGAGATTGTGCTCGGAGAACGCCCCCGGCTGGGTGACCCTGGTGTTGTGCCCGTCAGCGCCGTAGCACCAGCCATGGAACGGGCAGACGAAACCGCCTCGGCGCGAGCCCGCGGCCCTGGGCGACGCGGACCCCCCGGTGCCGGCACACGTTCTGGAATGCCCGGACGCCGAGGTCTTCGGTGCGGATCACGATCACCGACTGGTCGAGGATCTGGTACTCGGCGAAGTCGCCGGCCTCGGGTATCTCCTCGAGTCGGCACGCCATCTGCCAGACCCGCGGCCAGATCAGCTCCGCTTCCATCGCGTAGAAGTCCGGGTCGTAGTAGCGCTCCTTGCGGACACGGTCCGTGACTTCAATGGCATACGGCACTGGGAGGGCCGACCACTTGTGCTCCACGATCGTCATACTGTCGCCCCTCTGGTGCGCGCCGACTGGCGTTAGACTAACCGGTCGGTACAACGTGCCGACGGGAGCCTCACCCGAGTTCGCGACCTCAGACCCGGCGACGACAGGGGCCTGCATCCACATGAACACCTCCGCCCAGCCGGCAGCCGGCGCTCCCGCTCCCGCCCCTGCCGACGGTGTCGACGTGCTCGTCGTCGGTGCCGGCATCACGGGGATCTACCAGCTCTACGTGGCGCGCCAGCAGGGATTTTCGGTGCTGCTCCTCGAGGCGGGCGGCGGCGTGGGAGGCACCTGGTACTGGAACCGATACCCCGGGGCCCGGTTCGATTCGGAGAGCTACACGTACGGCTATCTGTTCTCCGAGGACCTCTTCGACGAGTGGGAATGGCAGGAACACTTCGCATCGCAGCCCGAGACGGAGCGGTACCTCAACCATGTCGTTGACCGCTTCGGCCTGCGTCGTTTCATGCGCTTCGGCGCCCGCGTGACCGGGGCCGACTACGACGACACCTCGGGCCGCTGGACCGTCACGGCGAGTGACGGGAGCGAGGTCAGCGCCCGCTACGTGAGCGCCGCGACAGGCGTCCTGTCGGTGCCGTACACGCCCGACGTCCCCGGACGAGAGGACTTCAGGGGTGAGTCGTATCACACCGGCCTGTGGCCCCCGACGGCCGTCGACTTCACCGGCAAACGAGTCGCAGTCGTCGGGACCTCGTCGAGCGGCGTGCAGGTCGTCCCCGCCATCGTCGGCGACGTCGCGTCGCTCACGGTGTTCCAGCGCACCGCCAACTGGTGTACACCCCTCAACAACGCAGCAATCACGCCCGAGCGAGCAGGCCGAGCTCCGGTCCGGCTTCGAACAGCTCCGCGACATCCTCAACACCTCCGTGCACGGATTTCACCACCCTCCCCACGATCGGTCCGCCTTCGAGGACTCCGAGGACGAACGTCGCCGCTTCTACGAGCAGATGTGGCACAGCCCAGGGTTCACCAAGCTCACCAGCAACTATCTGGACCTGCTGTCGAACCCCGACGCCAACGCCGAGTGGTGCGAGTTCATCGCCGCGAAGATCCGCAGCATCGTGCACGATCCCGAGACGGCGGAGCGGCTGATCCCCAAGGGCCAACGCTTCGGTGAGAAGCGGCCACCCTTCGTGACCGGGTACTTCGAGGCGTTCAACCAGCCCAACGTCACCCTGGTCGACCTGCGCGGACACCCCGATGGTCCGCGTCACGCCCACTGGCATCGAGACCAGCGAGGGCCTCCGCGAATTCGACATCATCGTGTGGGCGACCGGGTTCGACTTCGGTACGGGTGCACTGCTGCGCATGGGCATCCGCGGCCGCGACGGCTTGGCCCTAGCGGATTACTGGGCGGACGGGCCGCGCACGTTCCTCGGCATCGGGACCCACGGCTTCCCGAATCTGTTCTTCCCGGGCGGCCCGCATGCAGCTGCTGGCAACAACCCGCGCTACAACAGCGACCAAGTCGACTTCATCACCGATGTACTCGTCTACGCCCGCGAGCACGGCCGTGACGTGATTGAGGTGACCGCGCGGGCCGAGGAGCGGTGGACCAGCATGGTCAACCGCGGCGCCTCGTCCCCGTTGTCCTTCGGAGAGAGCAGCTACTACTTCGGCACCAACATCCCGGGGAAGCCCAAGCGATACCTGCTCAACTCGGGAGGCCGGCCGAAACTCTTCTCCGTCATCGCCGACGTGGTTGCCAACGACTACGACGCGTTCACCTTCTCAACGTCGGCCGCACCCGCCGCCGCGACAGGGTGAGCGCGGGCGCCACACGGTGGCGTCAGACCGTCGCGATCGGCGTGACCGGCGAGCCCACCACGCCGGGCATGCGCAGTGGCGGCGCGGTGAGCAGGAAGCGGCTTCGGCCGTGCGCACGCAACCATGAGGCCAGCTCGTGGAGGTACCACATCTCGCCGAGGGGGACCCCGAGCTTGAACAGGCAGAGGTGGTGGATGGGCAGGAACGAGTGCCGGCTCGGGTCGCGGTCCTTGCCGAGCAGACCCTCGACCGCGTAGTTGTCGGCCACCAGCGCGGAGATCTGCGAGTCGGCGATCCAGTCGAGCAGGGACGCGGTCATGGGCATCGAGGTAGCTGCACATCGTGTGGATCTGCACCGGATCGGGATCGCGCGCCCACTCGAGCACCTTGGTGGCAAATCCGGTATGCAACAGCAGCATGTCGCCGGGCTCGACCACCACGTTGTCGGCGGCCATGATCTCCTCGAGCGTGGTCCGGTCGACCTTGCGCCACTCGGGTCCGAGGTGGTGGGCTCGAGGTCCACGAGCACTCCGCGGCCCTGCACGCCATGCCACGCCATGTGCTCGAGGCCGAGGTGGTGTGCAAAGGCCCGGTGTGTCCCTCCGTCGCCCCGTGCATCGTCCTGGGGACCCACCAGGTCGGTGCCGGCGCGATAGCCGTTGTAGTACACCGCCTCCTCGACGCCGTCGCTGTCAGCGTCGAACTCGGCACCGACATGGGCCAGCGAGTCCCATTGTGTCGAGTACTGCAACGAGAGCGTTACGACATCGTCGGCCCAGACGTCGACGTACTTGGGATCCCCGCAATCCTCCATTTCGCTCATACGGACGTTGTAGAAGGTGGCCGGGACGCCCTTCATGTTCTCGGTCGGCACGACCACCGGCGGGTGACGGCGCTGGTTCAACGCAGTCCCGCCGGGGTAGTCGAGGGGAAGGCTCAAGCAGAAGCTGACGCCGGCCTCGACCTCGCGGACACCCTGGAGGACCTTCTCTGCGGTGACCATGTTGATGCGGCCGAGCTCGTCGTCGTCGCCCCAATCCCCCCACGTCGATCCCGGCGGGCGCTGCTTCCACCGCTTCGTCACCGTGTGAACTCCTTCCTGGTCCGTTGCCCTGTACCGACCGGTTGGTCTACCCTTTTCGGAGGAGCTTCGCGCAACCGCGCGGGTCGTCGCCGGTGCACGAAGGAATGAGACAGCACATGCCGGACAAGCCCTTTGTCGTCTCGGCCGACGGGCACATCCTCGAGCCGACGGACCTGTTCATCACCCGCCTGCCGAAGCACCTGCGCGATCGCGGGGTGTGGGAGGACGACTTCGAGATCGAGCCGCTCGTCGAAGGCGGGGCGCGGATATTCCGGCGCCTGCATACGCCCGGCTTCGAGGGGTGGACGATCTCGCGCTATCGCCAGACGGGCGGCCGTATGCCCGAGGGCGATCCCCAGACGATCGTCGAGGATCTCGAGTTCGACGGCGTCGACGTCGGGGTCATGCATCCGAACCTCTCGCTGTTCGGCCTGTACTCGGACGACCACGAGCTGTCGATGGCGCACGCCCGCGTCTACAACGACTACATCATGGAGCGTTTTACGCCCTACTTCGATCGCCTGGCCCCGACCGCGCCCGTTCCCATCACCGACATCGACGACGCCGTCGCCGAGATCGAACGCGTGTCCGCCGGGGGCTTCCGGGCAATCTTGTTGCCGGCGGTCCCGCCGAAGCCCTACTACTCGCGCGACTTCGATCCCGTCTGGGCGGCGGCGCAAGCCAACGGCGTACACATCTTCATCCACACGCAGACCGGGGGCGTGAAGGTCAACGATCCCGCCTCGACCACACTCAAGGTCGTGATGGAGTCCGCTGCACAGGTGAACCAGCCGATGACCGAGAAGTCCGCATCGAAGCGGATGGTCACACAATCGATCTACAGCACGATCGTTCCCCAGCAGGTCATCTGCGAGCTCATCGGCGGCGGCGTCGCCGAGCGATATCCGGACCTTCACTTCGCGCTGATCGAATTCAATGCGCACTGGCTCGCTTCGCTCGTGGGTGCGATGGACAAGTGCTGGGTTACCGGCATCGGGCAAGACCCCGACTGGTGGCTCGGCTACTGGGACGACACCCGCCCACCCCAGGAGCAGGGCACGATGGCACAGCTGTTCCGGCTGAACGAGAAGTGGCCCTATCCGCTCACACCGAGTGAGTACGTCCGGCGCCAATTCCACGTGTCGTTCCAAGAGGACCCCGTGGCGGTTGCCTGCCGGCACATCACCGGCGTCTCGACGATCGTGTGGGGCAACGACTACCCGCACGCGGAGGGGACGTTCCGGGGCAGCCGCCAACTCATGGCCGAGCAGTTCGCCGGCGTCTCGGCGGAGGAGCGAGACGCCATGGTCGGCGGCACACTCGGCGGGCTGCTCGGGTTCAAGGCTCCGGTGGCCGCCTGAGCGACCACGCCGGCGAGTACCGCTTCGACGGCCGGGTTGCGGTCGTCACCGGCGCGGGGCGAGGGATCGGGCGCGCCTACGCCCGGCTCCTGGCCGACCGCGGCGCAGCCGTCGTGGTCAACGACCTCGGTGGCGCGATGGACGGAACCGGTGCCGATGCCGAGCCCGCAGCCGCGGTGGCCCGCGAGATCACCGCCGACGGTGGCACCGCGGTAGCCGACACCAGCGACCTGGCGACCGCGACGGGCGCCGAGGCGGTCGTGGCCGCAGCCGTCGAGCATTTCGGGCGGCTCGACATCCTGATCAACAACGCGGGGATCATCCGCTGGGCCGGGTTCCCCGAGGCGGACGAGGACAACCTGGCCCAGCACCTGGCCGTGCACACGGCAGGCTCGTTCAACACGGCCCGCGCCGCCTGGCCGCACATGGCCGAGCGCGGCTACGGCCGCATCGTGATGACCACCTCGAGTGGCATCTTCGGTCTGCCGACCAACGTGTCCTACGCCACGGCCAAGGCCGGCGTCATCGGGCTCACCCGCAGCCTGGCGGTCGCCGGCGCACCGCACGGGATCTCGGTCAACCTCATTGCGCCGGCCGCCACGACCAGGATGGCCGGCGGCCGCGGCCCGGACGCCATGACCCCCGAGCAGGTGGCGCCCATGGTGGCGTACCTCGCTCACGAGGACTGCCCGGTGAGTGGCGAGATCTACGTGGCCGGTGCGGGACGGTTCGCGCGACTCTTCATCGCCTCCACTGTCGGCTACGTGGCGCCGGGAACGGCAGCGACGATCGAAGACGTCGCCGAGCACTGGGCGGACATCAATGACGAATCAGGCTCGTGGATCCCGACGGATCTCATGGGCTGGTCGGCCCGATTCTTGGATCACCTCGATACCGACGCCTGAGGCGCGCCGCGACGGAGCGCCGGCGTCGAAATCCTTCGCGTCGACTCGCTATTCCTCGAGCAAGTCGGGCTCTTCGGCGACCACCACGTCGTAGAGCGGCTGGAATTGCGACCAGCCGGTCCGGTGGCTACCGGTTTGGCCGGCGGTCTTCTCGGCGACCTCGTGACCGATCGGCACCGGCGTGCCGGCGGCCTCGGCCAAGAGCTGGGCCTGGCAGGTGCGCTCCATCGTGATGAACCACCACGCCGCCTCGTCGACGCTGTGGCCAACGGTCAACAGGCCGTGGTTGGACAAGATCGCCGCCTTCGAGCCGCCCAGCGCGTGCGCGATGCGCTTGCCTTCTTCGATGTCGAGGACGGCGCCGGTGTAGTCGTCGAACACCACGTGGTCTCCGTAGAAGGCGCAGGCATCCTGGGTGAGCGGATCGAGCGGCCGGCGGAGCGACGACCACGCCTTGCCGTAGACCGAATGCGAGTGCGCGGCGGACACCACGTCGGGCCGGGCCGCGTGGATCTGCGAGTGGATGACGAAGGCCGCCAGGTTGAGCGGCCAGGTGCCCTCGACGACCTCACCCTCGTGATTGACCAGCAACAGGTCCTTGACGCGGATCTGGCGGAAGCTCATGCCGAAAGGGTTGACCCAGAAGTGATCGGGCAGCTCGGGATCGCGCGCGGTGATGTGGCCTGCGGTGCCCTCGCCGAAGCCGAGACGACCGAAAAGCCGGAAGGCGGCCGCGAGCCGCTGCTTTCGATGGCGGCGCTCGTCCGCCACGCTCTCGAATTTCGGGAAGGCGTGCGGGACGCGCTCGGACGGCATTGCACCAGTGTAGGGATCGGGCGCCCCCGCAAAAAACGGCGCGAGGACGGCGCTTACTCGCTTACGTGGTCTCGACGGCGGGATCGCCGCGTGCTGATTCGTGCCCAGATGCCTCTTCTGTCGTCTCCGATGAGGGTGACGGCGATCACGCAACGATGACAGCCAGGACCACCCAACCGACCCAACCAGTTCCGCTCCGTTGGACGCCGAAGAGGATGGCGGCGAGGCCACCAAGAGCCATCACCCCAGCCTATGACTACCCAGGTCAGAGCGTCGGGACGGGTTTTTGCGAGAGCGCCCCCATACGGATGTTGTACCGGTCAGTCCATAGGATGGTGACATGGACCTCTCCTTGAGCGAACAAGAGGGCGCCCTGGTCGGGCTGTGCCGCGACTTCGCACAGAACGAGATCGCCAGGCGGGCCCCCGTTGCCTGGGACGAGGCGCGGTGCCCGACCGATCTCTTGCGCGAGATGGGTGAGCTCGGCCTGCTCGGCATGCTGATCCCCGAGGAGTGGGGTGGGATCGGCATGTCGACCGTGGGCTTCGTCGCCGCGATGGAGCAGATCGGTGTGGCCGACCAATCGGTCGCCGCGGCGTGGCAGGCGCACGTGACGATCGGCTCGCTCCCTCTGTACCTGTTCGGTGACGACGCGCAGCGCGAACGATGGCTCCGCCCGCTCGCCGAAGGGCGGGTCCTCGGTGCCTTCGGACTGACCGAGCCCGAGGCGGGGTCCGACGCCCGGGGGATCCGCACGCGCGCAGAACCACGCGACGGGGGCTGGGTGATCAACGGGAGGAAGACCTTCATCTCCAACGCAGGGACCGACATGTCGTTCGGTGTGACGCTCCTGGCGCGGAGCAGCGCAGACGGCGCGGCGGATGCGGACGCGGGCGCGGACGCGGACGCGACCCCACGCTTCGCCAGCTTCGTCGTCGAGCGCGACACGCCCGGCTTCACCATGGGGCCCAAGATGCGCGGCATCGGCTGGCGAGGTCTCGACACCCGCGAGCTCTACTTCGACGACGTCTGGGTGCCGGGCGACCATCTGGTGGGGGATCCCGACATGGGGCTCAGCCAATTCCTGCGCACGCTCGAGGTGGGCCGCATCTCGATCGCCGCCCTCTCCCTCAGCCTGACCCAGGCGGTGCTCGACCTGGCCCTCGGCTACGCGCGCCAGCGCGTGCAGTTCGGGCAGCCGATCTCGAAGTTCCAAGCGGTGCAGTTCAAGCTGGCGGACATCGCCACCGAGCTCGAAGCCGCCCGGTGGCTGACCTACCGCGCGGCCTCGCTGCGTGACGGCGGCCAGCCGTTCCACATGGAGGCGGCCATGGCCAAGCTGAAGGCGAGCCGCCTGGCGGTGTGGGCGGCATCGGAGGCGGTGCAGATCCACGGCGGGCTCGGGTACATGCTCGACTCCGCCGTGGCGCGCTTCTACTGCGACGCCAAGGTGCTCGAGATCGGCGAGGGCACCAACGAGATCCAACACCTGGTCATCGCGCGCGCCCTCGGCTGTTGAGCACCAGGAGTGCACGCGGGCGTCGAGTCGCTGCACACGGCGGCGAGATCACACGGCGGCGAGATCACACGGCGGCGAGATCGCAGGGCGGCGAGATCACACGGCGGCGAGGCGGCGGAGCGCGTCGGCGATCTCGAGGCGCCCAGGGAGCCAGGCCCGCTCGAGCGAGGGCGCGTAGGGCGGTGGGGTGGCGGCGGCACCCACCCGCTCAATAGGTGCATCGAGGTCCCAGAACCCCTCCCGGGCGACGACGGCGGCGATCTCGGCGCCGATGCCGAACGGCACGACCGCTTCGTGCGCGATGAGGAGGCGGCTCGTCTTGTGCACCGAGGCGAGGACAGGCTCCAAGTCGAGCGGCGCGATGGTCCGCAGGTCGATGACCTCGACCGAGGTGCCTTCGCGGTCCAAGGTCTCGGCGGCGGCGAGGGCCTCGTGCACCATGCGCGACACCGACACGACGGTGATGTCGGACCCGGGTCGCACGATCGCCGACGTGCCGATGGGGACCAGGTGTTCGGCCGGCGGCTGCGGCCCCACCGAGCCATAGAGCAGCCTGTTCTCGATGAAGACAACCGGGTTTGGGTCCTCGATCGAGGCGCGGAGGAGCCCGTAGGTGTCAGCCGGCGTCGACGGCATGACGACGGTGAGGCCCGGGATGTGCGCGAGGAGGGCCTCGAGGCTCTGTGAGTGCTGGCTGCCCGACGAACGGCCGGCGCCGAACTGGGTCCGCACGGTCAGGGACATCGCGGCCGACCCGCCCGTCATGAAGGGGAGCTTGGCGGCCTGATTGAGCAGCTGGTCGAGGCAGACGCCGAGGAAGTCGAGGTACATGACCTCCACCACCGGACGCAGACCGGCCATGGCGGCACCGACGGCGAGCCCCACGATGGCCATTTCCGATATCGGCGTGTCGCGCACCCGGTCGCCGAAACGGGCCCGCAGCCCCCGAGTCAGGCCGAAGACGTTGCCTCCGTCGCCGACGTCGACGCCGGCGAGGAAGACGCGCTCGTCGGTCTCGAGCTCGTGTTCCAACGCGCTGCGCACCGCATCCATTGTCCGGAAGGTCGTCTCGCCACCCGGTGGCGCCGGTTCGGGAGTCGCCGGCCGCGGGCGGACGACGAAATCGAAGAGCGACGAGGCGGACGGTGCCGGCAAGGCCTGCGCCTGCTCGACGGCATGGTCGAGCGCTGCCGCCACGTCCGACTCCAGCCGGCCGATCGCGGCCTCGTCGACGCCCGCGCCGATGAGTCGCTCGCGATGGCGCACGAGCGGATCGCGCGCCTGCCACTCGCGCAGTTCCTGCGGCGACCGGTAGCGCTGCGGATCGCCTTCATAGTGGCCGTGCCAGCGGTACGTCGCCGCCTCTATCACGGTGGGGCCGGCGCCCGATCTGGCCGCGGTGACGGCGTCCCGCATGGCCGATGCGGTGGCCACCACGTCGTTGCCGTCCACGGCGCGATAGGGGAGCGCGTAGCCGGCGGCGCGCTGCTCGAGGCTCGCCGCGTGCTGGGTGGAAGCGGGAGAGAACTCCGAGTAGCCGTTGTTCTCGCAGAAGAAGACGACCGGCAGGCGCCACACCGCCGCAAGGTTGAGCGCCTCGTGGAACGCGCCCTGTGCCGCCGCCCCGTCGCCGAAGAACGCGACGGCCACGCTGTCGCGGCCGCGGAGTTGCGCCGCGGTCGCCGCACCGGCGGCGATGGGCAGGCCGGCCGCCACGATCCCGTTCGCACCGAAGATCCCGCGCCCGGGGTCAGCGATGTGCATGGAGCCGCCCCGGCCCCGGTTCGTCCCCTGGTCGCGCGCCATCAGCTCCGCGAACATCGCCATCAGGTCGAGCCCCTTGGCGAGGCAGTGGCCATGGCCGCGGTGCGTCGAGGTGATCACGTCGTCGTCGCGCAGCGGCCAGCACGCGCCGACGGCCGCCGCCTCCTGTCCGATGGAGAGGTGCACGAAGCCGGGAACCAGCCCGTCGCGGTAGAGCGCGGCGACTCGCTCCTCAAACCCGCGCACGACCAGCATGCGGCGGTGCATCTCGAGCAACTCGGCGTTGAAGGGGGCCGTCGCGGCATCGACGCTGGCAGACACGGTGGGCTAGTGTACTGATCGGTACAAGCAGGAGGCCGATGTCCGCGCAGATCGAGATTCCCGACGCCTTTCCCGCCCCGGGCGAGGTGGCCGGCAAGCGGGTCGTGATCACCGGCGCGGGCCGAGGACTCGGGAGACTGCTCGCGCACGCGTTCTCGTCGGCCGGAGCCTCGGTGGTCCTCGTCGCCCGCACAGAGCGGGACCTGAAGGCCGTCGCCAGCGCGCTCCCGGGTCCCGCGTTGGTGATGAGCGGCGACGTCACCGACGAGGACTGCAACGAAGCAGTCGCGGACGCATGCGTGGCGGAGTGGGGCGGGCTCGACGTGTGGATCGCCAATGCCGGCATCTCGCCGGTGGTGGCCGGGCCGCGCGAGACCGACGCGGGCGTCTGGCGACGCGTCCTCGAGGTGAACCTCACGGGTTCCTTCCTGGGCGCCCGTGCCGCGGCGCGTGTGATGGAGGCGGGTGGTCGCATCATCTTCACCGGATCCGTGCTCGGCGAGCGGCCGCGCAAGGGACTGTCCGCCTACAGCGCGTCGAAAGCAGGCCTCGCGGCGCTGGCCAAGGGGCTGGCGCTCGATCTCGCGCCCGCCTGCATCACTGTCAACGTCGTGGCGCCCGGCTGGTTCGATTCGCCCCTGGCCGAGGAGTGGACGCGCACCCCCCGCCTTTCCGAGGCCATCACCGGCCACACGGCGCTGGGCCGCTGGGGTGCGCCCACAGACCTCGCCGGGGCGTACCAGTTCCTCGCCTCTGACGCTGCGGGCTTCGTCACCGGCGCCGTCCTCACCGTCGACGGCGGGTACTTGCTCGCATGACGGGCGACGCGGGATCGCGCCGCGTGGTCGCCATCACCGGCGCTGGTGGCGCGCTGGGCGCGGCGGTGTCACGGCGTCTGGCGAGTGAGCCCGGCACCGCGGTGGTGCTGAGCGACGTGTCCGAGGCGTCCTTGGCGGCGACGGTGGCCGCCCTGGCGGACGCGCCGTCGCCGGTGGCGACCGCGATCGCCGACGTGCGCGACCCTGCCGCGGTCGAAGGCGTGGTCGGTCTGGCGGTCCAGGAGTTCGGCCACCTCGACGTGCTGGTGAGCAACGCCGGCGTGTTGACCCCGAACGGTCGCGTCCACAACCAGACGACCGAAGATTGGGAGCGTGCCTTCCAGGTGAACGTCCTCGGCGCGGCGAACGGGATACGCGCCGCGGTCGCGGTGATGCGCCCACAGCAGTCCGGATCGATCATCTTGACGGCGTCGGTCGCCGGCCTGACGGCCTGGTCCCACGCTGCCCCCTACTGCGCGACGAAGGCGGCGGTCATTGCGCTCGCCAAGGTCGCCGCGGTCGAGTACGCGGCCGACGGCATCCGGGTCAACTGTGTGTGTCCGGGCACCTTCCGCTCGGCCATCCACGACGGGCTTGGTGACTCCGCACTCGACGCCATCGCAGTGCGGCACCCGCTCGGGCTCGGGTCCGCCGACGACATCGCCGGCGCCTACGTCTACTTGGCGAGCGACGACTCCCGCTGGACGACCGGCGCTGCGCTGGTGGTCGACGGCGGGTACGCGGCCCCGTGACCGCGGTCCACCGTGGCCCCGGAGCTCAGCTGGCGTCACTCGCGTCGGGGTTGGCGATGCCGCGCATGAAGATCTCGGCAAAGGGGTGCGCCACCGAGCGAGCAGAGAGGCGCCCACCGGGCTTGAGCCAGAGGTACGTGTAGTTGTGCATGCCGAGCCAGGCCCGGGCCGCCAGCCACGGATCGACGCCGCGGAATTCGCCGGCTTCGACTCCGGCGCGCAGGACCGCCTCGACCCTGCTCTCGTACTCACGACGCCGGACGCGGAACTGCTCGGCCCGGCTCCCGGTGAGGGCGGGGAACTCGTGCAGGAAGACCCACACGTGATCGGGGTAGCGGTGGATCACATCGAGCAGCTCGTCGCCGAGCGAGGCCAGCTGTTTCGACGGCGAGCCGCCTGCCTGGGCGACGCGGTCGGCGCCCAGCATGACCTCGTCCATCACTCGGTCATGGATCGCGGCCAGGAGCGCCTCCTTGGAGCCGATGTAGTGATAGAGCGCACCCTTGCCCAGCTCGTTGGCCGCGCACAGCTCCATGATCCCGGTGGCGTGGTAGCCCTGTCGCGCGAAGACGCGGGCCGACGTGTCGATGATCGCGTCACGCCGCTGCTCCCACTTCGGGCTGCGGCGTGTGTCGCCGCTGGGCTCGACGCTCATGCCTGCGACGCTACTGGGAGGAGGCTGCCTCACCAGGTTTTCGGAGGACAGAGGGGATGAGGCGATGAGGGCGGATGTCAATTGGTTCGGGGTGCTGGCGCATCACGCAGCACGTACGCCGGAGCGGGCGATCACGGTGTTCGAGGGCGAGGTGCTCACGTTCGCCCAGATGGAGGCCCGGGTCAGAGCGCTGGCCGGCGGATTCGAGGCCAGGGGTGTCGGCCCGGGCGACGTGGTCGCCCTGCTCTCGTACAACTGCCCGCAGTTCCTCCAGGCGATGTTCGCGGCAAATTGTCTCGGGGCCGTCGCGATGCCCATCAACTGGCGGCTCGCCGCGCCCGAGGTCCGGTTCATCCTCGAGCATTCCGAGGCCCGGGCGCTCGTGTGCGACGAGGCGCTGCTCGAGCTGGCGGAGCAGGCGACCGCCGGACTCGAGGACACGATCGTCCGGTCGTGCACCGCAGAGGTGCCGGTCCCGGGGTGGGTCACGTTCGCCGAGCTCGAGGCGGGAGCGGTGCCGGCGCATCCGGTCGTGGCCGAGCCGGACGACGTCCACCGTCTCATGTACACCTCGGGCACCACCGGCCGGCCCAAGGGCGTGATGATCACGCACGCCAACCTGGCGTGGAAGAACCTGGCGCACATCATTGAGTTCGGCTTCACCGACGCAGACGTGGGCCTGGCCTGCGGCCCGCTCTATCACGTGGGGGCCCTCGACCTCACGACGACGTCGCTCATCGCCGCCGGCGCCACAACGATCGTCCACCGGACGTTCGACGCAGCGGCGGTGGTCGACGAGCTCGAGCGCTCGCGGGTCTCCACCGTTTGGCTGGCCCCCGCCATGGTCAATGCCATCATGGCGCTCCCGGGCGTCGAGCACCGAGACCTCTCGTCGGTCCGGTTGATCATCAACGGCGGGGAGAAGATGCCGATCCCGTTGATCGAACGGATCCAGCGCACCTTCCCCGCGGCGTGGTTCGCGGATGCGTACGGCATGACCGAGACAGTCTCGGGAGACACGTTCTTGGACAGGGCCAGCATCGTCACGAAGCTCGGCAGCGTCGGGAGGCCCTGCCTGTACCTCGACCTCGACGTGTGGGACGACGACGGCCGGCCGGTTTCTGCCGGAGAGCGCGGCGAGATCGTGCTGCGCGGGCCCAAGATCTTCAAGGGGTATTGGCGCGACGCGGAGGCGACGGCGCGTGCGTTCGCCGGCGGCTGGTTCCACACCGGGGACATCGGGGTGCGTGACGCGGACGGCTACCTCTTCATCGTCGACCGGCTCAAGGACATGATCGTCTCGGGCGGCGAGAACATCGCCGGCTCGGAGGTCGAGCGTGTCCTCTACGAGCACGACGCCGTCCTCGAGGCCGCCGTGGTCGGCCGGCCCGACGAGCGATGGGGCGAGGTGCCCGTCGCCTTCGTGGTCCTGCGACCGGGCACCGCTGCGACGGCGGATCAGCTGCTGGCGCATTGCGGCGAGCAGCTGGCCCGGTTCAAGGTCCCGAAGGACGTCACCTTCCTCGACGCGCTGCCGCGCAACCCGTCCGGCAAGGTGCTCAAGCGCGAGCTGCGCGGCGGCGGCTGACGGGGCCGGCGGGGGCGGCGGGGCCGTCGAGGCTCAGGAGGGTTCGATCACGACGCGGATCGCGCCACTCGACCGGTCGGACGCCACCCGGAACGCTTCGGCCGCGTCCTCGAGGGCGAACCGGTGGGTGATCACCGTGGCCGGGATGTCCGGCTGCGCGGCGAGCATGGCGGCGGCCTCCTCCATCTCGCGCACGCCGTCGTGCGCGCAGTAGCCGAGAGAAGGGATCAGCCGGGCCTCGTGGCGGAAGAGGGGCATCCAGTCGAGCTGCACCGGCCCGAAGTGCACGCCGAGGACGACGATCGTCCCGCCGGGCGCCACCAACTCGCCGCAGCGGGCCAGGCTCTCGAGCGAACCCGCCGCCTCCACCACTACGTCGTAGCTGCCCTCGGCGTCGATGCGGGCCCCCAGCCGCTCGCCGGCCTCGCGCTGGTGTGGATGACGCGCGTCGAGGGCGACGTCCTCGCCACCCATGTGCCGCGCCCCGGCGACTGCGAGTAGGCCCAGCGCCCCGGCGCCCACGACGGCCACCCGCTTGCCCGGGCCGGTGCCGGCCAGCCGGAGGGCGTGCCAGGAGACCGACGCCGGTTCCACGATGCTCGCGTCGCGCAGATCGAGTCCGGGGGGGACGGGAACCATCCGTTCCGCCGGGGCGCGGAACTGGTCGGCCATCCCTCCATCGGCCCCGATGCCGAGGGCGCGCTGGCCGTGGGTGGGGCACAAGTTGTAGGCGCCACGTCGACACTGCTCGCACTCCATGCACCCGTAGATCGCCTCCACCACTACCGGCGTGCCGTCGCCGCGCAGACCGGCCAACTCGTGGCCCATGATGTTCGTGCTGCCGAACCGGATGTAGCTGAGGTCGGAGGCGCACACGCTGGTGGCCCGCATGTCGAGGACCTCACCGGTGCCCGGCGGCTCGTCGAGCTCGACGACGGCGACACCGTCAGCGATCCCGCGGACCGCCTTCATGGCGCCTGGCTCCCTGCGGCGTCGCCGGCGGCGCCCGAATCGGCGACCAGCTCGCCACCCAGGCCGACGCTGTTCAACACCGCGGCCAGCGCGAGGTAGCCCGCGATCACGAACAGCACCTCGAGGAGCTGGCTCGGATCGAACGCTGCAGCGAGACGGCGCCACGTCGGGTCACTGACTTCGAAGCCATCGACCATTTCGTCCACCGCAGCGAGGAGGGCGCGTTCTTCGGGGCTCCACACCGTGGCCTCGGGACCCTCGGCGACGGCGTGCACCTGACCCTCGGTCACACCTTCCTCCCGGGCCATCCTTGCGTGCTGGTTCCACTCGTAACCCGAGTGCGTCCGCCACGCCACACGCAGGATCAAGAGCTCGCGGACCCTCGGTGCGAGCGTCGCCCGCTCGCCGGCCAGCACGTCGGTGAAGGCGAGGAAGGTCTCGCTCACGGGCACGTGATGCGCCAACAGCTCCATCACCGCGGGCATGGGCGGCGCGTCGGGCTCACCGGAGAGGTAGAGCTCGGGTCGCCGCAGGTACGCGAGCAACCTGGCGCGGGTGTCGTCGTCCCATTGTGCGAAGGGAACCGGCGCGAGCCGGGCCTCTGGTGCGGGCGTGGTCATGGGGGAAGTGCCGCATTCTCGCGCCGCGGTGTCGCCGCCGTCATCTCGTCAGGCGTCTTCGGGCTCATCGCGTGGTTCGCCCGGCCGTGGCGGTGCGCAGGGAAGGCCCGGCGTCGCGCAGCCAGTTCGCGACGACGTCGTCGAGGTCGTCGAGCTGATCCTCGGTGACGTAGAGCCCGCGGCTCGGCAGTGACGCCCCCAGCTCGACCAACACGGGCGCAGGTGCACCTCCACGGCGAGCGCGTGCTGTGGGCCGGCGCCCACCATGACCGGCACGACGGTGACGCCGAGCAAGTCCGTGGCGCTGAACCAGTCGAGGAACGCCTTGAGCAGCCCGGTGTAGCTCGCCTTGTACGTGGGCGACGCCACCACGGTGAGCGACGTCCCACGGATACGGTCCACCGCATCGCGCACCGAGAGCGAGGACCAATCGAAGAGCTGGGGCCCGAGCTCTGCGAGGTCGACCACGATCTGCTCGGCTTCGGCCAGCCCGGCCGCGCCGGCGGCAGCCGCCGCGACGGCTTCGGCGACGGTACGCGTCCGAGACCGCACCTTCGGGTTGCCGACGACGATGCCGACGGAGCTCACGGCCCGCTCACCGGACCACTCTGTCGCGCGACGCTCTGTCGCAACGTCCTGTCACCGCAACACGGGGATGATCTGCGGCAGATCGGCAGTCACCCTGATCCCTGGTTTTGCTGCGCAGACGTAGGGGATCGCGTTGACCGGGCGGTGTGCGGTCAAGCCGGGTGAGGTTGCGGCCCATTCGTCCGCATCGACCGGGAAACCGATGGTGAGGTCGAGCGGCGTGTCACCCTCGAGCAGGACGTGCCACCCGGTCTCGCGCAGATCCCATTCGGGCTCGACGTCGGTGGTCAAGTACCAATTGGCGCTGAAGGTCACGATCTCCCTTCCGCCGCGGGTGCCCGTCACCTCGAGACGCTGCGCGCCCACCGTTCCCGCCTCGATCCGTCCCGCCGCGACGTCGACCGGCCGGCGTGCCGCCGCCACGGCGCCGCTCGCGGTGACGTCGTCGAGGGGAATGGCCAGCGCATCGGCCACGCCGCGGAGCGAACCCGCGAACGAGCCACCCCCGTGCGCCTCGAGTCCCCGCGGGTCGAAGCTCGCCGGGTCCCGTCCGAAACCCATCAGGTCGAAGATCATCTCTGGCGAGTTCCGCGTCGACATGTCGGCGAACTCCTCAATCCGCAGCCTGTCGAGCCTGCGCTGGAGCGAGAGCAGCGCGAACGGGAGTGCCTCGGTGATGAAACCAGGACTCGACCCCGTGCTGTAGATCGACGTGCCGCCATGGGCACATGCACGTTCGATGCGCTCGCGCACGGCGGGCTCGAGGCTGGCGGGATGGTGGAACTCGCTCCGCGTCGCCACCACGTTCGCGCCCGACTCGAGCAGCCCGCTGATGACGTCGATGTCCGCCCGGTCTCCCATGTAGAGCACGCAGTCGGGACGGAGCGAGACGATCTCGTCCATGTCGTGGGTGGCAACCACGCCGGCTGTCCCGAGTCCGCACAGCTCGCCGGCGTCCTTGCCCACCTTGTCGGGGGCGTACACGTAGAGCCCGACCAGATCGAGATCAGGATGCTCGATCACCGCCCGAAGGGAGCGGAGCCCGATGTTGCCGGTGGCCCACTGCACGACCCGGTAGGGGCCCGCGTGATGGATCACGGTGTCAGGACCGGCAGCTTCTCCCAGCCCCGCACGGTCGAGGTGCGCGCCTGCACCGCGTGCTCGTGATCGACCTCCCAGTCAGGGAAGCGCTTCAGCACCTCCTCGAGCGCGACGCGCGCCTCGAGCCGAGCCAGGTGCGCGCCGAGGCAGAAGTGGAGGCCATAGCCGAAGCTCATGTGGCGCTGGATCTTGCGACGGACGTCGAGCCGGTCCGGGTCGTGGAACTGACGCTCGTCGCGGTTCGCCGAGGCGTTCAGCAGGACCATGACGCTGCCTGCCGGGATGTCTTGGTCGTGATGCACGACGTCGTGGGTCACGTAGCGTGCCTGCACCGGCGAGGGCGGTTCGTAGCGGAGGAACTCCTCAATCGCGTTCGGGATCACATCGGGGTGTTGGGCGAGATCCCGACGCTGCTCCGGATCGTCGGACAAGAGCTTGCCGGCCCAGCCGATGAGACGGGTCGTGGTCTCGTTCCCGGCACCCGAGAGAAGTCCGATGTAGCCGAGGATCTCGTCACGCGTCAGCGTGCGCTCGGTACCTCCTTCGTCGGTGAAGCGTGCCGTGAGCAGCTCGGTCATGAGGTCGTCGGAGGGATGCGCGGCTCGCCATTCGATGTAGGCGGCGTAGTCCGACGCCGCGCCGTCCCGTGCTCGTGCGGAGGGCTCGGGCATCACGCCCTCGTCGAGCCGCAAGCCCTCGTCGATGTGGTCGCGGATCGACTGCTGGTCCTCCTCGGGAATGCCGAGGAGCATCCCGATGGTGCGCATGGGGATCTCGGTGCCCAGGTCGGCGATGAAGTCGAAGCCGCCGGCTCCGACGAGCGGGTCGAGCGTGCGCGCTGCGTAAGCCCGGACCTGCGGCTCGATGGCGGCGAGTCGTCGCGGCGTGAAGACCCGGCTCAGTAGGCCGCGGTGGAGGTCGTGGTCGGGCGGATCCTCGAAGATGAACATGCCCGGTGGCATCTCCGCGCCGGCCTTGATGATCTCGAGCACCGACCCCTTGGCGGAGCTGTAGGTCTGCCAGTCGACGAAGGCCTTTTCGACGTCGTCGTAACGGCTGAGCGCGTAGAAGTCGTACTTCTCGTTGAAGTAGAGGGGGGCCTCGTCGCGCAGCCGCTTCCAGACCGGGTAGGGGTCGGCGTCGATGTCGAAGTCGTAGGGGTCGTAGTACGGCGCCGGCGCGAGTGTGGCCATTCCTGCCCCCTTTGTGAGCGCCCCCGGTGAAAGTAACATTATTGCGTGAGAAGAGCAGCATTCTCAATTCGATGTGCCACGGCGGCGCGGGCGAGGACATGAGCGGACCCACGGGCGCACGCGGTCCGGCCGGGTGGGCCTCCATCCCGGCCATGTTGGACGCGGCGGAGCACCGGTTCGGCGCGCAGACCGCGCTCCGCGACGGCGACACCACGCTTTCGTACGCGGGCCTCGCCGGCGCCGTTCGCACCTTCGCTGGCGCCTTGGTGGCTTCGGACGTCCAACCGGGGGACCGGGTGGCGCTCTGGTGCCCCAACTGCGCCGAGTGGGTGATCGCGCTACTCGGCATCCTTGGCGCTGGCGGCGTGCTGGTCCCGGTGAACACCAGGTTCAAGGGTGCAGAGGCGGCCGAGATCCTCTCGCGCTCCAACGCGCGCGTGCTCGTCACCGTCACCGACTTCTTGGACACGGACTATGTGTCGATGCTGGCGGATACCGGTGTGCCGCTGCCCGCGCTGGACACCGTGGTCGTCGCGCAGGGTCCCGCGCCTCGGGACACCGACGACGGCGAGCGCGACAAGGTGCCGTGGGAGGAGTTTCTCGGCCGCGCGACGACCGCGCTCTCGTTCGGAGGCGGCGGGTCGCAGCGCCGCGTTGGGTCCTGACGACCCCTCGGACATCCTCTTCACGTCGGGGACGACGGGTGTTCCCAAGGGCGTGGTCATGACGCACGGCCGCACGCTGATTGTGGCGACCGACTGGGTGGCCATGACGGGCTTGACCGAGGGCGACGTGTACCTCCAGGTCAACCCGTACTTCCACATGTTCGGCTTGAAAGCGGGAATCCTGGCCAGCATGGCTGCCGGCGCGACAATGTTGCCCGAGGCCGTGTTCGACGCCGGTCGCGTCCTCGACCGGGTGGAAGCCGAGCGCGTGACCGTCCTGCCAGGGCGCGCCGACGATCTACGGCGCGCTCCTCGACCACCCCGCCCGTGACGATCACGATCTGTCGAGCCTCCGCGTGGCGGTGACCGGCGCAGCCGACATTCCGGTCGAGCTGATCCGCCGCGTCCAGCGCGAACTGCCCTTCTCGGTCGTTGTGACCGGGTACGGCCTCACCGAGGCCGGCACCGCGTGCGCTACGTCCGAGGGAGACGACGCAGAAGCGATCGCCACGACAGTCGGGCGGCCGCGCCCTGGCTTCGAAGTCCGCATTACCGACGGCGAGCGGGACGTCGAGGCAGGCGAGGCGGGCGAGATCCTCCTCCGCGGCGGCAGCGTGATGGCCGGCTATCTCGACGACCCGACCGAGACCGCCGCTGCGCTCTCGGCCGACGGGTGGCTGCGCACGGGCGACCTCGGGGTCTTCGACGCGGCAGGACGCGTGCGTATCGTGGGGCGGGTCAAGGACATGTTCATCGTGGGCGGGTTCAACGCCTACCCGGCCGAGATCGAGAACGCGCTGCTGCGCCATCCGGCCGTCCAGCAGGCGGCCGTGATCGGCATCCCCGACCAACGACTGGGCGAGGTCGCGATGGCCTTCGTCGTGTTGTCCGAACCCGTCTCGGCCGATGACCTCATCGCATGGAGCCGGGCGGAGATGGCCAACTACAAGGTGCCGCGGGCGATCGAGGTCGTCGACGCGCTCCCGCTCAACGCGACGGGCAAGGTGATGAAGGAGGACCTGCGTGCGCACGCGGAGTTGATCCGCCCGGTGGATGTGCCCCGATGACGCAAGCCGGTCTCTCCGCGTTGCGCGGGCTCCGGGTGGTCGAGTTGGGTGTGTGGGTGGCGGCGCCGGCGGCCGGCGCGCTGCTGGCGGACTGGGGCGCCGACGTCATCAAGGTTGAGCCGCCGAACGGCGACCCCATGCGCCATGCATTCGGGTCGCTCGGTATCGCGCAGGACCTCCCCAACCCCGCCTTCGCACAGGACAACCGGGGCAAGCGGAGCGTCGTGCTCGACCTTCGCACGCCCCCGGGACGGGCCAGCCTGGAGGCGCTCCTCGCCACGGCCGACGTCTTCTTGACGAACCTGCGTCCCGACGCGCTCGACGGGCTCGATCTCGAGCCCACCGAGACGGTGGCGCGCCACTCTCGTCTCGTGTACTGCAGCGTGAGCGGCTACGGGTTGCGAGGGCCCGACCGGAACCGCCCGGCGTATGACATCGGTGCGTTCTGGGCGCGCTCGGGCCTCTCGGTGCAGCTGGCCGATAGCGAGGGCGTCCCGCTCAACGCCCGCGGTGGCATCGGGGACCACGTCAGCGGGCTGGCCGCGCTGGCCGGTCTCCTGGCGGCGGTGCTCGAGCAGCGCCACACCGGGCGCGGACAGCGTCGTCGATGTGTCGCTCCTGCGCACCGGGACCTATGTGCTCGGCTGGGACCTCAGTCTCCAAGAGACCCTGGGCAAGGTCGCCAAGGCGGAGGGCGCGGCACGCGAACCAGACGCCGCTCATGAACTCGTACCGGACGAAGGACGGCCGCTGGTTCTTCTTCACGGCGTTGGAGGCGAATCGCCATGTGGACGCGGTGTACCACGCGCTGGGACGCGAAGACCTCCACGAAGACGCGCGCTTTGCCGACGCGGCGGCGCTCCGCAAGCATCGCAACGAGGTGATCGCCGTCCTCGACGAGATCGTCGCGCAGCGCACATTGGCCGAGTGGGCCGAACGGTTCGACCGTGCCGGCGTCTGGTGGGCGCCTGCACAAGGGCCCGCCGACGTGCTGTCTGACCCCCAGTTGGCGGCCACCGACGGCTTCTTGGAGCTA
This sequence comes from uncultured Acidimicrobiaceae bacterium, assembly GCA_963725895.1. Classification (GTDB taxonomy): domain Bacteria; phylum Actinomycetota; class Acidimicrobiia; order Acidimicrobiales; family RAAP-2; genus Bog-473. The sequence continues at coordinate 469,561 of CAVSAJ010000003.1, forward strand.
CGTGATGGGACGGACGGGACCGTACGACGTTCGGTCAACGGCCCGGTCAGCTTCTCGGACGTCCCGCTGCGCCCGGCCGCACCCGCGCCGCTCCTCGGTGCACACACCGACGAGGTGTTGGCCGAACTAGTGCCGTGACCGGCAACGTTGGAGGCGCGTCCACCACCTGAACAGCGCCGTCGCGCAGACTTGTCTTGACTCTGGGCAAGGGAGGTGCGATGCGCGAAGGCGTGCAGGTTCGTGAGATCACCAACGAGGAGGGCAACCGACTGCTGCGCATCGTGCGGCGCTCGTCGGGCTCGGTCGTGACCTGGCGGCGGGCCCAGATGGTGCTGTTGTCGGCCCAGGGGATGGACGTGGCCCAGATCGCCAAGGTGGCCTTCACCTCGCCCGACCGGGTGAGAGCCGTGCTGCACAACTTCAACGAGGACGGCTTCGACTCCCTCGTGCCCCGCTACTCCGGGGGGAGGCCTCCCACCTTCACCTTGCCCCAACGCCGCCAGATCAAGAAGATCGCCCTCTCGCGCCCGGCGGACCACGATCTGCCCTTCTCGACGTGGAGCCTGTCCAAGCTGGCAGAGTTCCTCGTCGCCGAGGGGGTGGTCGACGACATCAGCCACGAGGGTCTCCGCGTGCTCCTCCGCGAGGAGGGCGTCAGCTTTCAAGTGATCAAGACCTTCAAGCAAAGCAGCGATCCGGACTTCGAGGCCAAGAAGAACCGGGTGCTCGAGCTCTATGACATCGCTGATCACAAGGCCAAACCGAAGAGAGGTGACCCAAGCGTGGTCATCTGCATGGACGAGTTCGGGCCGCTCAACCTCTTGCCCCGCCCGGGCAAACAGTGGGCGCCGAGGATCGTCAAGGGCGACGAAAAGCCAAAGCGCCCACGGCGCCAACGTCGTCGGGCGACCTTCACCCGCACGGCGGGGGTCCGCCATCTCATGGCCGCCTACGACTTGAACCGCGACAAGATCTACGGACACGTCAAGACCAAGAAGGACCGCACGACGTTCCTCGAGTTCTGCCGCTATCTGCGCAGCCTCTATCCGCCCGAGGTCCGCGTCGCCATCGTGCTCGACAACTTCAGCCCGCACCTCTCGACGAAGAAGGACACCCGTGTCGGCGACTGGGCCGAGGCCAACAACATGGAGCTGGCCTACGTGCCCACCAACGCCAGCTGGATGAACCGCATCGAGGCGCAGTTCCAGGCGCTGCGCTACTTCACCCTCGACGGCACCGACCACCGCTCACACGAGGAGCAGAACTCGATGATCCGGCGCTACATAATCTGGCGCAACCGCCACGCTCAGGACGAAAGACTTCGTGAGCTGGTGAAGCGCGCAAACGTTGCCTGATGGGGCACTAGCTCCTCGGGACCGTGCTCATCAGCGTCCCGAGGACTGAGCGCGCGCCCGGGCCAGGAGCCCACGGGCGATGACGAGCCGCTGGATCTCATTGGTCCCCTCGCCGATCACCATCAGCGGCGCGTCGCGGTAGAAACGCTCAACGGGGAACTCGGTTGTGTAGCCCACCCCGCCGTGGATCCGCATCGCTTCCATGCTCAACTCGACGCGGTCTCGCTGGCGAACACCTTGGCCATCCCGGCCTCGACGTCGCAGCGCTCACCGGCCTCTTTGCGCTCGGCCGCGTTCTTGGTCAAGAGCCGCGCCGCTTCCAAGCGCGTCGCCATGTCGGCCAGCTTCAGCTGTATGGCCTGGTGTTCGGCAATGACCTTGCCGAAGGCCTCGCGCTGTTGCGCGTACGCAAAGGCGGCGTCGAACGCCGCCCTGCCGACGCCGACCGCGCGGGCCGCGATGTTGATGCGGCCGATCTCGAGCACCGAGAGGATCTGGGGCAAGCCACGGCCCGCCTCGCCGACGAGGTTCGCCGCGGGGATGCGGTGATCGGCATAGGCCATCTCGACCGTCTCGACTCCCCGGTACCCCAACTTGCTCACGTTCTTCGAGACCGAGATCCCCTCGAAGCGCGGACCGGGCTCCTTCTCGACGATGAAGGCGGAGATTCCTTCCTCAGACCGTGCCGCCAGCGCAACGATGGCGGCGCGCTCGCCGTTGGTGACCCAGGCCTTCGTGCCGTTGAGCACGTACTCCTCCCCGTCACGCTGGGCCCGACAGGAGAGGTTGCGGGTGTCGCTCCCTGCGTCGGGCTCGGAGAGCGAGAGGCACCCACGACGCTCTCCCGACGCCATCGAGGGGAGCCAGCGCTGTTTTTGCGCCTCGGTCCCGTACGCGAGGAGCAGCGTTGCGGCCATGGTGTGCGTGTTCACGATGCCGGTCAGGCTCATCCAGCCGTAGGCGAGCTCCTCGATCACGCCGATGTAGGTCAGCAGGTCGAGACCCAGGCCGCCGTAGGCCTCGGGGATGGTGATGCCGAACAGGCCGAGGTCACGCATCGTCGAGACGATCTCGGTTGGGAAGGTGTCGGTGCGCTCGAGCTCCGGCGCGACGGGAATGACATCGCGCTGCACGAAGGTGCGCACCGTCGCGACGATCTCCGCGCGAATCGATTCATCGATGGCAGGGAGTTCTGCGCCGCTCACGTCGGCGCGGCCTTCCTCACGGCGATAACCATACACTTCATTCCTGTTGACGCTGAATCTCAATTCGGAGAAGAATGTTTCCCTTATGACGCCGGGCCTCATGCACCATGGGCTCGAGTCGGCAGCGCATCGATTCGGAGACCACCCGGGCGTGCTGACGGGCGACGACCGTTGGACCTTCACCGAGCTCGACCGGGCCGCGAACGCGGTGGCGCATCACCTCGCGCGCCACGGTGTCGGGACCGGCGACCGGGTGGCGGTGATGACCTCGAACCGGCCCGAATTCGTGGCCGTGGTCATGGGTGCGAGCAAACTGGGTGCCGCCCCGGTTCTGCTCAACCCGGCCTGGAAGGCCCTCGAGGTCGATACGGCGCTGCGCCTCACCGCACCGTGCTACGCGGTGGCCGACGGATCCGGCGTTGCGTTGCTCGCCGAGCACCTCGGCGCCTCGAATGCCCTCGACCTCGACGGCGCGGGGTGCGGCGAACTGATCGACCGGGCCAGCAGTCTGGCGCCGCCCGACGCAACGGTGGGGGCAGCCGACGATGCGGTCCTCGTCTTCAGCTCAGGGACCACAGACGCCCCCAAGGCCGTCCGCCACACGCATGCGTCGATCGTGTTGGCAACGGCGCACTGGTGTCGTGCGCTGGGCCTCGGGCACGACGACCGCTTCCAGGTCGCGACGCCGCCCTCACACATCCTCGGCCTGCTCAATCTGCTGGCCGCCGCCACGGCGGGAGCCACGGTCCGCCTCCACCGGCGCTTCGACCTCGAGCAGGAGCTGCGCGCCATCGACGAGGAACGCATGACCCTCGAGATGGCCGTCGCGCCGATCGCGCTGGCCATGGCCAACCATCCCGATCTCGAGCACTACGACCTTTCCTCCCTTCGCTATGTCATGTGGGGCGCGACTCCCGTGACGCCATCGGTCGCCCAGACCGTGAGCGAGCGGACGGGCGTCCGCTGGCTGCCGGCCTACGGGACGAGCGAGGTCCCCGTCATCGCCGCCAACCCGGTCGACGAACCCGGCTCCTGGCGGCTGGATTCGGCAGGCCTGCCCATCGGCGACGTGGCACTGCGCGTGGTCGACCTCGACTCGGGCGCCGTCCTCGACCCCGGCGAGGCCGGCGAGATCCAGGTGCACAGCGCGTCCGCCATGGCGGGCTACCTGCCCGACGAGGCGACGGCGGACGCCTTCGCCGACGGCTGGTACCGCACGGGCGATGTCGGTTTCCTCGAACCCGACGGATGGGTCCACCTCACCGACCGCTGCAAGGAGATGATCAAGGTCAGCGGGTTCCAGGTGGCGCCGGCCGAGATCGAGGCGGTCCTCCTCGGACATCCCGCAGTGGTCGACTGTGCGGTCTTCGGCGTACGCGACGAGCGGGCGGGTGAGGTCCCCGTCGCCGCCGTGCAGCTCGAGCCCGGCTCGAGCGTCGGACCGGACGAGCTGGCACGGTTGGTGGGCGACTCGCTCGCCACCTACAAACACCTCCGCCATGTCGTCGTCGTTGACGCCGTGCCGAGAACACCGTCGGGCAAGGTGCTGCGACGCACCCTGCGCGACGAGTGGGCCTCGGACCTCGCCGAGCGAACGGGCTGAATGGACGTCCGCCTCTCCTCGGAGCAGGTCGCACTTCGGGATGCCGCGGCGCACGCCGTCACGCGGCTTGGTCCGCGCGCTGTGGTCGACCTCGAGGACGCCGAGCGCGCCACCAAGCTCGACGCCGCGGTGGCGGGCGCGGGCTGGCGAGAATTGCGCACGGGGTCTGACGAGGGTCGACCGTGGGCGTCGGCCGTCGAGGTCGCGGTCGTCGCCGAGGAGCTCGGCCGGGGACTGGCCGACACATCGTTTCTCGGTCCCACGCTGGCGGCTGACCTGCGGCGGCTGGCGGGCGTTCCGGTGGCCGCTGGGACCGAGACCGTCCTGATGAGGCCCGACCTCGCGGCCCCGGCGCGCTGCGTCGACGGCGCCGCCGAGGGTGCGGCGGTGGCGCTCGACGCGCGTGGCGCGGAGGCGGCGCTGGTGCTGCTGCCCGTTGCCGGCGGCTACCAGGTCGGCTGTGTCCAGCTGGAAAGTGCGGCCACGGAGCCGGGTCCGGGTCCGTGGCCGAGCGCGAGTGCAGTCGTCGGGACGGACCTCACTCGGCTGGTGGCAACCGTCACCGACCCCGGCGCGGTGACGGTGCTCGAGGGACGGACCCGGGTGCTCGGCCATGATGACCTGGCACGTTGGCAGAGCCTCGGCCTGGCCACCACCTGTGCCGACCTGGTCGGGGTGATGCGCGGCGCCCTGGGCCTTGCGAGCGACTACGCGCGGGCGCGTCGGCAATTCGGCGTCGCGATCGGATCCTTTCAGGCGGTCCAGCACATGCTGGCTGACGCGGTGGTCGCCCTGGAGGGGTCGCGCAGCATCGGGCTCCATGCGGCGTGGGCGGTGGACGCGTTGTCGGGCGCCGACTCGCTGGCGGCGGCCTCGGCGGCGAAGGCCTACTGCGCGCGCGCGGCGCGCGCAGTGTGCGAGGCGGCGGTCCAGGTCCACGGAGGCATCGGCAACACCTGGGACTGCCTGGCGCATGTCTTCCTGCGCAGGGCACTCGTCTCGGCCGAGGCCTTCGGTGGCATCGGCGTCAGCCTCGACCGGGTGTTGGTGGCCCGCGGCGTGCGAGAGACCGATGGACTTCTCTGACTCCCCCGATGAGCGGGCCTTCCGGCTTCGCTTGCGCGTCTGGCTGGAGTCGAACAGCCCCGGCCTCCCGCCCTCGTCGACGGCCGACGAGTACTGGGCCGGGCAGGCAGCCTGGCATCAGAGGCTCTACGACGCAGGGTTCTTCGGGCTGTCGTGGCCCAAGGAGATCGGCGGGCACGGGCTGCCCAGCGTCTACGACGTGATCCTCGACGAAGAGCTCATCGACGCCGGTGCACCGCCGCGGCCCAGCATCGGCTATCTCGTGCTGGGGCTCCTCGCCCACGGGAGCGCTGCCGTGCAGCGGCGATTCCTCCCGGGCCTGGTGAGCGGCCGCGAGCGCTGGTGCCAAGGGTTCAGCGAGCCCGATGCCGGTTCGGACCTCGCCTCGCTGTGCACACGCGCACGGCAAGAGGACGGCGAATACGTGATCACCGGGCACAAGGTGTGGACGAGCTACTCAGACGCAGCTGACTGGTGCCTCGTCCTGGCGCGCACCGACCCGGACGCCCCGAAACACCGCGGCATCTCCGCCTTCGCGGTACCGATGGACCAACCTGGCATCGTGCAACGTCCGCTCAAGATGATCAACGGGATCACGCGCGAGTTCGGCGAGGTCGTCTTCGATGACGCTCGCGTCGACGCGGCCAACATGATCGGCGAGCCAGGCGAGGGTTGGCCGCTCGCCATGACCGTGGTAAGCCACGAGCGAGAACCCGGGGAGCTGGGGTACGTCGCCCGCTACGGCAAGCTGGTCAACGAGTTGGTGCGAACGGTCGAGGCGGATCCGCCTGCCTTCGGGCCCGAGCAACGGCGCGACCTCGCCTGGGCATTGGTGGAGACCGAGATGCTGCGCTGCCACGTGAGCCGCCGTCTCTCCGATCGCCTCGACGGCATCACCCACGGCCCCGAGGGCTCGGTCGACAAGCTCCTGATGACGTCTGCCGAGCAAGCCGTGGGGCACGCCGCTCTCGCCGTAGGTGGCCTCGGGCCCGGCGTCGCCGCCGACACCTGGCTGCGCGTCTATCTCTACAGCCGGGCCCAGAGCGTCATGGGCGGCACCTCGCAGATCCAACGCAACCTCATCGCCCAACGAATCCTGGAGATGCCGACGTCGTGAGCGCCTACGACCTTCCCGACGAGTTGACCGTCACCACCGACGGCCCGATTCGCGTCGTCACGCTGAACCGTCCCGAGCATCTCAACGCCACCAACCACACGCTGCACGCCGGGCTTGCCGCGTTGTTCCCCCAACTCGACGCCGACGACGACGCCCGTGTCGCCGTGCTGACCGGCGCCGGGCGTGCCTTCTCGGCCGGTGGGGACTTCGGCTATCTCGACGAGCTGTCCCGTGACGCCGAGCTCCGGAAGGAGACCATCGCCCACGGGCGGCAGATCGTCACAGGCATGGTGCGGTGCCGCCTGCCGATCGTCGCCGCCGTGAACGGTCCGGCGGTCGGGCTCGGCTGCAGCCTGGTCGCGCTCGCCGACATCGTGTTCATGGCGGAGAGCGCGCACCTCGCCGATCCTCACGTCGTGCTCGGCCTTGTCGCGGCCGACGGCGGGCCGGTCGTCTGGCCGCTCCTGACCAGCATCCAGCTCGCCAAGGAGTACGCGCTGACGGGGGAGCGCATCCCGGCTGCCCGCGCCGCCGAGATCGGACTCGTGAACCACGTCTGTCCCGACGCCGAGGTCATCGAGCAGGCGATGGCGTGCGCGCGCCGCATCGCCAGGCTGCCCCGGGGCGCGGTCGAGGACACGAAGCGTGTGGTCAACATCCAGCTGGAGCGGGCCGTCCTCGCCGCGCTCGACTTTGCGCTGAGCGCCGAGGACCGCTCCTTCACCTCGCCCGAGTTCCGGGCGAACCTCGACCGAATGCTGCAGCGTGAGCACGACGAGCGGCCGGAGCGGCCGGGCGAACCGTCGCCGCAGTGACGGCGGCGATCAGGAGCTGGGCGACACAGGTCGACCGGTCGACGCGAGATCGGCCAGCCAACCCCCGAGTGCCTCACCGGCCGTGAGCACATGCGTCTCCATGGTCGCCCGCGCTGCCCGGCCGTCGCCCCGCGCCATGGCCTCGAGCAGCGCGGCGTGCTCGTGCCGGCTCCGCTCCTCTTGTTCGGGGAACAGCTCGAAGTAATTGCCGGGCACGACCCGCACGGCCTGTCGGATGTGGGTCAACAGGCGGGGCGAGCGAGCCGCCAGGTTGATGGCCCGGTGGAAGCGCCGGTTGGCGGCGACGACGTCGGGCGAGTCGTGGACGGCGGCAGCGAGTTCGCGCAGCTCGTCGAGTTCGGCCGGCGTGACGCGCGCCGTCGCGAGCTCGGCCCCCTTGCCGGCGAGCGCGGCCAGGATCGCGAAGTTGTCGACGGCGTCGTCGGGCGTGATGCCGACGACGGCCATCCCGCTGCGCGGCGTGATCGCGACCAGTCCCTCGTAGGACAGCTCCAACAGGGCCTCGCGCACGGGCGTGCGGCTGATGCCGAACTCCGCGGTCAGCTGGTCGAGGTCGAGGCGGTCTCCCGGTCGCAGCCGGCCGGTCAGGATGCGGTCCCGCAGTTCGTTGGCCGCCTGGGCCCTCACGGTGGTGCTGATCAGTTTGATATCTGAAATATTACATATTAAGTTCGAGGCGTGCGCCCCCCTGTGCGGAGCGACTCCCAATTGAGACGCGCACGCAACCCCATTGACCCGATGAAGGGGACTCGATGAGCGGCAGTTCGAAGCGCCAGATGTCGTTGGTGGGCTTCATGCAGGCGGGCAACGCGACCGTCTACGCAGGCTCGTGGCGGCACCCCGCCACCGAGCACGGCTTCCTCTCCGCGAGTTACTACGAGAAGCTCGCCCGGACGCTCGAGGAGGGATGCTTCGACCTCATGTTCTTCGACGACCGCCTCGCCATGCCGGGGATCTACGCCGGGTCGGTCGCCGAGGCGGTACGCACCGGCGCGCGCCCGGTGAAGCTCGACCTGAGCATCGTCCTCGGGATCTGTGCCGCGGTGACCAGCCGGATCGGGCTGGGGGCGACGTACTCGACCACCTACTACACGCCCTTCCATGTGGCCCGCACGTTCGCCACGCTCGACCATCTCTCCGCCGGCCGCGCTGCGTGGAACGTCGTGACGTCGGTCAACGACAGCGAGGCGCAGAACTACGGGCTGAAGGAAGCCATTGCCCATGACGTCCGCTACGACCGGGCCGACGAATTCCTCGAGGCGACGACGGGGCTCTGGGACACCTGGGACGACGACGCGCTCGGTGTTGGACCGCCAGACCCCGCTCTTCGCCGATCCCGCCAAGGTCCACGAGCTCGACCACGAGGGGGACTGGTTCTCGGTCCGCGGACCGCTCACCGTCCCGCGCTCTCCTCAAGGCCGCCCCGTCCTGTTGCAGGCTGGCTCATCGGGCCGCGGGCGCGAGTTCGCGGCGCGCTGGGCCGAGCTGATCTTCACCGGGGACCCGGGCATCGAGGTCGCCCGTGCCCACTACAAGGACCAGAAGGAGAAGATCGGCGAGCGCGGGCGCGACCCGGACTCGGTCAAGATGCTGCCCATGGCCTACACCGTGGTCGGTGAATCCGCAGCGCACGCCGAAGAGCGCGAGCAGCTCTTCCTCAACGAGCTGGTCGACCCGATGGCGTCCCTGACGCTGCTCTCCGAGCTCATGAACTACGACTTCTCCGGACTCTCCCTCGACGCCCCCATCACTGACGAGCTGATCCAGTCCGTCTCGGGCATCCGCGGCCTGGTGCAGAACATCAAGTCCCACATCGGCGGCGACACGGTGACTCTGGCCGACCTCGCCGGTCACCGGGCCACCCTGTTGCAGGGTCCGCGCTTCGTGGGCACCGGTCCCGACGTCGCCGACCAGATGGAGGCGTGGTTCGACGGCGGCGCCTGCGACGGGTTTGTCATAGCGGCGACCCATTCGCCTGGCGCCTACGAGGACGCGGTCCGTCTCGTGGTGCCCGAGCTCCAACGCCGTGGCGTGTTCCGGGAGCGCTATGCCGGCACGACCCTGCGCGAACACCTCGGGCTGGAGCGACCGGTCGCGGGGGCCCGTGCCTGAGCGCGCGCCCGGGCCGGCGTCGGATCCCCCGCTGCGCGGCATCCGGGTCGTCGACGCGGCGACGCTGGCGGCGGGACCGATGGTGGCGACGATGCTGGGCGAATTCGGCGCCGAGGTGATCAAGGTGGAGCAGCCCGGCGTGGGTGATCCCGCTGCGCACCTGGGGCGAGCAGAAGGACGGCATCGGACTCTTCTGGAAGAGCATGAGCCGCAACAAGAAGTGCGTGACGATGGACCTGCGCGAGAGCGACGGCCAGGAACTGTTCCACCGGCTCCTCGCGGTGAGCGACGTCCTCGTGGTGAACAACCGTCCGAGTGCGCTTGCCGCATGGGGTCTCGACTACGAGTCGGTCCACCGCGCCCACCCCGAGATCGTGATGCTGCACATCAGCGGCTACGGCGGCGGCGGGCCGAAGAGCGACCGGCCGGGATTCGGCACGCTCGCCGAAGCGATGAGCGGGTTCGCCCACGTCACTGGCCAGCCCGACGGGCCGCCCACGTTGCCACCGTTCTTCCTCGCCGACGGCGTCGCGGCGCAGTCGGCCACGGCCGCCGTCATGATGGCGCTGTACCACCGCGACCTGCACGGCGGCGGTGGCCAGCTCGTCGACGTCAACCTCATTGAGCCGTTGGCGCGCCTCATCGAGACGTCCACGCTCGCCTTCAGCCACTTGGGCAAGGTGCCGGGCCGGGTCGGCAACCTGCTGCCCGCCAGCGCGCCGCGCAACGCCTACCGCACCGCGGACGGGAAGTGGGTCGCCATTTCGAGCGCGTCGCCCAACATCGCGCTGCGTGTCTTCCGCGCCATCGACCGGCCGGAGCTGGCGGAGGACCCGGACTACGCCGACCCCGTCGCTCGCCAGCGGCGCGCCGTCGAGATCGATGCCCTGGTGGCCGGCTGGGTCGCCGAACGCCCGCTCGCGGAGGTGATGGAGGTGTTCGAGCGCGCCGAGGTGGCGGCCGCCCCGGTGTACGACGCCGCCGAGCTGTTGGCCGACGAACACCTGCAGGCCCGGGGGTCCTTCATCGCGGTGCGGGACCCTGATCTCGGCTCCATGACGGTCCAGGCGCCCGTGGCGCGCCTGAGCGAGACACCGGGCGAAGTGGACTTCCTGGGCCGCGCCCTGGGCGCGGACAACGACGACGTTCTCGGCGGCCTGCTCGGCGTGGACCCCGAGCGTCTCGCGGGGCTGCGGGCCGCAGGCACCATCTGATGCCGCAGGCACCATCTGATAAGGAGTCGGTCGTGCGCGCACCGAGAGCCCGCCGTTCGGAGCTGGCCACGCCGGCCAGCAGCGAGCGCATGTGCGAGAAGGCGGCGTCGGTCGGAGCCGATCTCGTCTTCCTCGACCTCGAGGACGCCTGCGCGCCCGGGGTCAAGGAGTCCTCTCGGGCCGTCGTCGTCGGCGCGCTCACCGGCCTCGACTGGGGGCGCACGGTGCGTGCCGTGCGGGTCAACGGCATCGACACCCCGTGGTGCCACGGCGACATCATCGAGGTCGTCAGCGGCGCCCGGGAGTGCCTCGATGTCCTGATCGTGCCCAAGGTGCGGCGCGCCCGCGACGTCTGGTGGGTCGACGTCCTCTTGGGCCAACTCGAGGCGTCCCTCGGCCTCGAACGACCCATCGGGCTCGAGGTCCTCATTGAGGAAGCCGAGGGGCTCGCCAATGCGGTTGACATCGCGCAGGCCAGCGTGCGGCTCGAGGCGCTGATCTTCGGCGCGGGCGACCTCTCCGCGTCACTGCACGCGCGGGTCGACGGCAACTTCGATCCCGTCGTTCCCTACCCCGGCGACTTCTGGCACTTCGCGCGGATGCAGGTGTTGACGGCGGCCCGGGCCGGCATGGTCGACGCCGTGGACGCGCCCGTACCCCGCGTACCAAGACCCCGAGGGCTACCGGCGGTCGGCCCTGGCGGCCAGTGCGCTCGGCTACGACGGCAAGTGGGCGATCCACCCCGACCAGGTGCCACTCGCCAACGAGGTGTTCTCACCCACGCCCGAGGAGGTCGCCGACGCGGAGGAGGCCATGCGCGCCTATCGGGAGGCCGAAGCGGGCGGGGTAGGGGCGATCGGTCGCGACGGCAAGTTGGTCGACGCCGCCCACATGCGCCTGGCTGCCAACACGCTGTACAAGGCGTCGCTCGCCGGCGACGGCTGAGCGACCGAGAGCGGCCCACCAGCGCCCGAAGCGGAAACGCCCTTCTCACTCAGCGAGAGGCCTGCTATCCTCGACCCCGTCGTCGAACGTCGCATGGGGAGGACCCGCTGATGGCACGTTGGCCCAAACCGCCGGAGGGCAGCTGGACAGAGCACTTCGGCCTCGGCACCGAGCCCATCTCCTACGAGGACTCGATCTCGCCGGAGTTCTACGAGCTCGAGCGCGACGCGGTGTTCAAGCGGGCCTGGCTGAACGTGGGACGGGTGGAGCAATTGCCGCGGGCCGGGAGCTACTTCACCAAGGAATTGGCCGTGGCGCGGACATCAGTCGTCGTAGTGCGCGGCAAGGACGGAGAGGTGCGTGCGTTCCACAACGTCTGCCGTCATCGCGGCAACAAGCTCGTCTGGAGCGACTTCCCCCAGGAGGAGAGCAGCGGGTTCAGCCGCCAGTTCGTGTGCAAGTACCACGGATGGCGCTACGACCTCGACGGCTCGCTGACTTTCGTGCAGCAAGAGCAGGAGTTCTTCGACCTCGACAAGGACGCATTCGGTCTCGTGCCCGTCCACTGCGATGTCTGGGCCGGCTTCATTTTCGTGAACCTGGCCAAGGAACCCGAACAGAGCCTCCGCGACTTTCTCGGGCCGATGGTGACCAAGCTCGAGCACTACCCGTTCGAGGAGCAGAGCGAGCGCTGGTACTACCGAGCGACGGTCAACAGCAACTGGAAGATCTATTTGGACGCCTTCCAGGAGTTCTACCACGCACCCGTTTTGCACGCGAAGCAGACGCCGCCCGACTGGTCGGTCGCCGCGCAGACGGCGGGCTTCGAAGCCCCGGCGTACATGATCGACGGGCCGCATCGCTTGGTGAGCACGGCGGGAATCCACCCGTGGACCCTCGAGCCCACCATGCTCAAGCCGATGGAGCTGCTCACACGCAGCGGGCTGTTCGGCCCGTGGGACGCACCCGACCTCGCCTACGACCAGGAGGCAGCGGGTATCAACCCGGCTGGCTGCGATCCATGGGGCCTGGACTCGTTCCAGGTCTTCCCCAATTTCGTGATCCTGGTCTGGGGGCAGGGTTGGTACCTCACCTATCACTACTGGCCCACGTCGTACAACACGCACGTGTTCGAGGGGACGCTCTACTTCGTGCCGGCCAAGACGGCCCGCGAGCGCGTGGCGCACGAGTTGGCCGCTGCCTCCTTCAAGGAGTACGGCCTCCAAGATGCCAACACGTTGGAGGCGACGCAGACGATGCTCGAGTCGCGCGTGCTCGAGCGCTTCCCGCTGAACGACCAGGAGGTGCTGTGCCGCCACCTCCACGAGGTCACCGCGCAGTGGGTGGATGAGTACAAGAAGGCACGCGAGCACGCGGAGGTATGACGCAGATGGCCGAGACGACTCAAGCCCTCCTGCCCGCGGCGTTCTCCGACCTGGAGCCGTTCGCGGCAAAATGGTGTCTGCCAACTGAGCGTGAGCGCTTCGCGATGCGGCTGGCCAGCACGATGGACGAGATGCAGGCCTTCTACGACGCGATCACCCCGCGGGCCGACGAGGCGATGACCTACTGCGACGCCTTCTCGCTCAACGAGCTGCCCGCGGACGCCACCAACCTGCTGCACATGCTCTATGCAATGGTCGCCGTGTCGTTTCCAGTCGAGTGCTGGGGCCAACCCCACGTGCCTGACACCGGCGCCGCCTATCTGGACCTGCTGGTCGAGCCGGGACCGTGACTCGCTCCTTCGAGCGTCACGGATCGACGGCATCCTGGCCGGGCGCCTAACAGCGGCTCTCCCCATGTCCCACGTCCTTGGGAAGCCCCGGCGTCGGATCCGCCCTACACCGAGAGCGTCGCCAGCACGGCGGCGGCCGACGTGACGGCACGGTCGCCATTGCCCTCGTCGTGGAGAAGCATGCGGACGCCCACCTGGCCCCCCGCCCCGCGATGTGCCGTTCCCTCGACGCGAAACGGTCCGACCTTGCCGCGGGCGAGGAACATCACATGCCAGCTGCGCATCTGCAGCTGACGGGTCCCGACGAGCGCGGCGGCCAGGTCGACGCCCGCGGTCTCGAGCACGACGTGCTGGGGCCCGATGTGCAGCGCGGCGTCGGGCGACGCGAACTCTGCGCGCAACTCCGGGAGGATCCAGTGGCCGTCCGGCCGCTTCGAAGCCCCGAAGACCTGCCACAGCGGCGGCAGGTCCGGCGAGTCCTCGATCGTCAGGGTGGCATCGCCGACGTCCATGCGCTCGAGGCCCTCGGGCGGCGTCCCGATGGAGGCGCCCTGTCCCTCGTTGAAAGCCAGCACCCGATCGTGGTTCGCCGCGTCGACGATGAGGCAGCGTCCGTAGCCCATCGTTCTGCCCTGATGGATCGACCCCGAACCCACGACCTCGAAGGTGTCGACATCGAGTCCCGGGTCGATGATCTGCACCGAGGCGATCACAGGGTTGGGCACCGCCACAAGGTCGCTCTGGCCCCCCTCGGGCGACGCGATGGCGAGCGGCGCCACCATGAGCCCACCGGCGTCGTTGCGCATGTCGCGACGGATGCGGACCGTGTTGTCCTCAGGCCCGAGATTCATGGAGGAATGGTTGCGGCCGATGTAGCGGTAGCTCAGTAGTCCCGACCAGCGACGCTCGAGCTCGGCCCGGTAGGCCTCGGGGTCACCGGCCAGCTCCCGTATGTCACGCAGACCTTCGGTCATCGCTGTCCCCCGGTCATTGCAGTCTCCAGGTCGTCACATTGCCTCGTACTCGACCGTCACAGTCTCTCCCTTCGGGACACCTTGGCAAGTCAGGATCCAGCCCTCGTCGACCTCCTCGGCGGTGAGCGCATTGTTCACCCGCATGTCGACGCTCCCTTCTTTCAAGAACGCCATGCAGGTGGCGCAATTGCCCGACTCGCACGAGAACGGGGGTCGCAGGCCGCCGCGGCGTGCCGTCTCCAAGATCGTGTCGCCGGGGTGGTAGCGGATGGCTTCGCTCTTGCCCCCGAGGATCACGCTGACTTCGGCGGGTACTCCCACCGCGACCGCCACGGCCGCCGCCCCGAGCGCGGCGTCCTTCTCCTGCTGCTCGACCAGGAAGCGCTCGATGAAGATGCGCTCCTGCTCCATGCCCAGGCCCCGCAGCGTGGTCTCTGTCAGGTCCATGAACGCTCCCGGTCCGCACACGTAGACGTCGGCGTCGAGGTGGCCGCGCGCGAATGCCGCCAGGTCGTCGGCGCTGACGAAGCCCGCGTCTGCGTCGAGATGGTGTCGCACCTCGAAGCGGCCGGGGTGCCGTGCGGCAAGGTCCTCCAGCGCGGCGTCGAAGATCACCGAGGTGCGGTCGCGGTTCGCGTAGAGCAGGCGAACCGGTCGTCCGGTCGAGGCGAGGACATGTTTGGCGATCGACATGACGGGTGTGATCCCGCTCCCACCGCAGATGCCGAGCACGGGACGCTCGGTGTCCCGCGGGCAGAACACCCCGGCGGGCTTGGTCAACTCCAGCACCGAGTCCTCTGACACCGCGTCGAGGAACCAGTTGGAGACGAGCCCGCCGGCGACGCGCTTGACCGTCACCGTCAGGTCGGGATCGGTAAGGGGCGCACTCGACATGGAGTACGAACGCAGGTGGACCTCACCGCCGAGGTGGACGCGGAAGGTACAGAACTGGCCGGGCCGGTAGCGGAAGGTCTCTTGCAAATCCGCCGGCACGTCGAGGACGTACGAACTGGCGTCGGGGGTCTCGCGGACGACTCGCTTGACCCGGAGCGAGTGGTAGCCGTGCTCGCGGAGCACGGGCGTATGGTCAGGCACGGACCGACCGACGCCGGAGCGCCGTCCTACTGCGGCGCCGGCCAGGCCACCGACTTGACCTCGAGGTATTGGTCGAACCCGGCCAGGCCGTTCTGGCGGCCGATCCCGCTGTGCTTGTAGCCGCCGAAGGGCATGTCGGCCTGTCCGATCGGCATGCCGCCGTTGACCGCGAAGCTCCCGGTGCGGATCCGCTCGGCCACACCGAGCGCGCGTTCGAGCGAGCCGGAGAACACCCCGCCGGAGAGCCCGTAGACGCTGTCGTTGGCGATGCGCACCGCGTGGTCATCGTCCTCATAGGGGATGGCGACGAGTACCGGGCCGAAGATCTCTTCTTGGGCGATCGTCATGGAGTTGTCGACGTCAGTGAAGAGCGTCGGCTCGACGAACCAACCCTTGGGGTAGTCGGCGGGCCGACCGCCGCCTAGTGCCAGCGTGGCCCCCTCGGCAACCCCTTTCTCGATGTAACCCAATACCCGCTCACGCTGCTTGGCCGAGATGACCGGGCCCATGAGGACGTCCGGGCGCTGCGGGTCGCCGTAGGCGACGGAACCCAACGTCGCCTTGAGAATCTCCACGCCCTCGTCGTAGCGCGAGCGGGGGAGGAGCATGCGCGTCTGGATGGCACAGCCTTGCCCGGCGTGAAAGCACACGGCGACGCCCGATGGCACCGACGTGGCGAAGTCGGCATCGTCGAGGACGATGGTGGCCGACTTGCCGCCGAGCTCGAGAAAGACGCGCGTGAGTGTCGAGGCTCCCTTCTCCATGATCCGCTTGCCCACGGCGGTGGAACCGGTGAACGAGATGAGGTCCACCTTGGGCGAGATCGTCAGTTCCTCGCCAACGAGATGATCGGACGACGTCACCACTTGGAGCACGCCAGGCGGGAAGTCCGTCTGCTCGGCGACCAGCCGTCCCAGCCGCGTCGCGTTCCACGGCGTATCGGGAGCGGGCTTGAGGATCACCGTGTTGCCGGTCGCCAGCGCCTGGCCCAGCTTGTTGAGCGTGACCTCGAGGGGGAAGTTCCACGGCACGATGGCGCCGACGACGCCGACCGGCTCTTTCCAGATCTGGCGGATGTTGCGCGTCCCGCGGCGGTCGACCGCCTCGGGCATCGTGGTCCGCCACTCGAACTCGTCGATCAGCTTCGTCGGGTAGCGCAGCGCACCGTCGAGGGGGATGTCGAGCTGGTTGGCGTAGGTGGTCATCCTCGGGCACCCCACCTCGAGGATCAGCTCCTCGCGTAACGCCTCGCGCTCGGATTCGAGCGCGTCCTGCAGCTGAGAGAGGCAGCGCGTGCGCAACCCGCGGTCGCTGGACCAGCTGGTCTCGTCGAAGGCCCGTCGCGCCGCGTCGATCGCCCGGCGCATCTCGTCGCTCGATGCGTCGGCAACCTGACCGAGGATCTCCTCGGTCGCCGGGTTGACGTTGTCGAAGGTCTTGCCCGAGTCGGCGCCGACGAGCTCGCCGTCGACCAGCATCCTGGACTCGTGCTCGGCCGCCGTGGTCACTGCGCCCCTCCCTCCCTCCGGTCTCTCCTCCGCCGGAAACCGCATTATCAAAAAGTGCGATAAGCATAATCGAGAGGGCCCACCGCCCGCTTCGGCCTCCATCGTCCCGGCGGCCACCGCCCCACCGCCCTGCGCCCCACCGCCCTGCGGCTAGCGCCCCACCGCCCTGCGGCCATCGTCCCACCTCGGGGCCTCTGTGCGCCTGTATTACAGCCTTCGCAAACTCGCCGAATTAACGAAGGATCGTCCCAGATCTTTCGTTAATGAATAAACGAAGGATACATATACACGGCGAACGAACTCCCCCCGGGCCACGTCTGAGGCGCGTCAGAGCGGAAATGCGGGAGGCAAGGTACCGGTCGAGAGGATTTCCGCACCGAGGCGGCGGGTGAGCAGGGTCCCGGCACCGAGGAGCTGATCCAGCACGATCGCGCGCCGGACGTAGCGGTGGAAGGGGTGTTCGGCGGTGAAGCCGATGCCGGCGAGCACCTGCTGGCAGTGGCGCGCCACGAGGAGCGCCTGGCGGCCGGCGAAGGACTTTGCCATGGCCCCATAGACACGGGGGTCCTCCCACGCGGCACCGAGCAGCGCGGCCGAAGCCTCCACTGCCACCAGGGAATCGGCCAGCCGGTGCCGGACGGCCTGGAACGTACCGATCGTCCGCCCGAACTGCACACGGTCGAGTGCGTGCTGGCGCGCGAGGTCCAACATGGTGCGCGCCGCCCCGAGGAGCTCGTACCCGGTGGCGAGGTGGCCGAGCGCAACAGCCTCTTCCCACGGCACCTGGCCCAGTGATGTGCCCCCAGCGACGTCGACGTAGCCTGAAACTTCGACCAGGCCGAGCGAGGGGTCGAGCCCACCCACGCGCCTCATTTCGAGTGACCGCAGCGGCACGACAAACGCGTCATGTGTGCCTCCGTCGGATGACAGGACGACGACTGCGTCTGGAGTGGATGCCTCGACCCCGAGCGCGAGGCCGCTCACCGCACATCGACCGCCGGAAAGCGAACCTGGCGCGTGCACCTGGCGCAAAGGGGGAAGGACGATGGTCAGGCCGCCGGGATCGTCGCCACGACCCAGTGCGCGCACAAGGACACGGTCCAGTGCCGAGGACGTGGCATTGGCCGAGCCCTGACACTCGAAGAGCACCGATACCGCGGCTTGCGGATCGGTGTCGAGCGCGTCGAGCCATCCCAGGTCGAACAGCGCGCCATCGAGCGCGGGACCACTGGCCGACGAGGTGGCGTCGCGCAGGCCACGAGCGAACAGGGCCAACTCGGCCTGTTCCATCAGCGATCGTCTCCCAGCTCGAGGATGCGGCGGGCGATGATGTTGCGCTGGATCTCGGCGCTGCCGCCGTAGATGCTGGCCGCCCGTGCGTAGAGGTACTCGGCGCGCCAGAGTCCACTGGCCGGATCGTCGCCGAGTGCGATCTCGGTGCCCAGCGCGTTACCGGCCATCTCGAAGAGTGCCTGCTCCGCGCTCGGCCACCAGCACCTTGTCGACCGAGGTCTCGGGCCCGAGGCGCTCGCCCGTCGCGAGCCGGTGCTGCGTGGCGCGCGAACGGGCCCTGAAGGCCCACAGGAGCTCGGTGATCGCGCCGACCTCCGCGGGGTCGAGGCTGCCCGAGGGTGCGCGGTGCACCAGCTGGTCCAGCCGTCGCTGGAGATATGCGGCGCGCTGCCACAGCGCCGTGCTGCGTTCAAAGGGCAACAGGTCCATGGCGATCGACCACCCCTGGTCTACTTCGCCGAGAAGCCGCTCGGTCGGCACGACGACGCCGTCGAAAAACACCTCGCAGAATTCTTCGACGCCATGCATGGTCTCGATGGGCCGCACGGTGATGCCCGGGCTGTCCATGTCCACGAAGAGGGCGGTGATGCCCCGATGCCCCGATTCGAGCGAGCCGGTTCTGGTCAACAGCACGCAGCGCTGCGCGAACTGGGCCAAGCTCGTCCATACCTTTTGGCCGGTAACCGTCCAGCCACCGTCGGTGCGCGTCCGCGTGGCAACTCAGCGAGGCGAGATTGCTCCCCGCGCCGGGCTCGGAGAAGCCCTGGCACCAGGTTTCGTCACCACGCAGCACGAGGGGCACCATCTGGGCGGCCAATGCCGGCGGCGCATAGTCGAGCATCGTCGGCACCAAGAATTCCGGGAGCGTGTAGAGGCCGGACTCAATCAGATCCCGCGCAGTGAGCGCTTCGCCGAAGTAGGCCCGCAAGAGATTGGAACCGCCGAGGCCGCCGACGCGTTCGGGCCAGCCATAGCGAGCCCAGCCGGCGTCGTAGGCCAGGCGGCGGACGTTGTTGAGCTGGGCTAGCTGCTGGCCGATGGTCCCGATTCCCTCGAATTCCGGAGCGAGCGCATCGGCCTGGTCGTCGAGCCATGCGTCGACGGCGATCTTGTACTCCAAGAGGTCCACTGCGGCGCCAGCCCGGTGCGCGCCTACCCGGCCGTGTCCGCGCTCGGCGCGGGCCGGGTCGGGTCGTGTGGTTTGCCCGAGTCTCGTGTCCCGTTACGCCGAAGGAACTTCATCGCCCGAGTCTGCAGGCGCCAGCCCTGCTCGGTCCGCCGGTAGGAGTCGGTGTACCAGCCGATGCGCATGTCGTGCGTGGTCTGGTCGACGAAGCACAGCGTCTGGTAGCCCGTGCCGGCGTTCCCTTCGAGCTCCAGGACGGGTGTCCCTGTCAAGAACAGGCCCTTCGGCGCGGCAGCGACGAGGGCCGGGAAGTCGCGAAGTCCGTACGTGGTGCCGAACGCGCTGTAGGTCCCGTCCGGCGTGAAGACGTCGATGACGGCGTCGATGTCGTCGGCGGTCATGCCGAACGCGTAGCGGGCGAGGAGCTGTTCGATCTCCACGATGTCCGCCAGCAGCGCCTGTTCCATGGCCGTGTCTCCCCGGTTCGCGTAAGTCGCTCGCCCGCCTCAGGCGATGCGACCGAAAGATAACAGCACTCTCTTGGAGTGTAAGTCCCTGTGCATCTTGAGCGGGAGTGGGGACGCTCCGCGGAATTCTCACTGCAGAATTTCGTACTCAATGGCCGAGGCGAGGGGAGAAGGTTGCTCTCCAAAAAGGGAAAACTGTCTACACTGGCTCGATGCCCGACGACACCCCGGCCACGCCGCCCGTCGCCGACGCCCCGCTGCGCCGGCGGGACCTGGCCGTGGCCCGTTCGCTCGACTCGGCCAGAGTCAGGAGCGAGGGCCGGGTGCAGCGATTTCTCGATGCCGGGTTCGAGCTTCTCGGCAACGCCGAGTCGGGCAAGGAGTTCACCGTCCAAGAGGTCGTCGACCGCTCCGGTCAGTCGCTGCGCAGCTTCTACCAGTACTTTGCCGGCAAGCACGAGCTCCTGCTCGCGCTCTTCGACGAGGCCATCCGGTCGACGTCCGACCACCTCGAGGAGCAGCTTGCAAAGGAGGACAGTCCGCTCGGACGGCTGCGCTGCTTCGTGATCGAGTACTACCGCTCGTGCCTCCCGGCGCCGAAGGGACGGGTATCGAAGAACAACCCGTCACCGGTACTGGCTGAGTTCAGCCACGAACTCCTCACCACGCACCAAGACGAGGCGGCCCGCGCGTTCGTCCCGCTCGTGACCCTCTTGACCGGGGTCCTCGCCGACGCTGTGAAGGCCGGGGTCGTTCGCCGCGGCCTCGAGCACGAAGACGCAGCCGGCATGGTCCTCTCGACCATCATGTTCAACGCCGCCTACGCACCGACCATCAGTGGAACTGAGCCCGGTGACGGCGGTCGGGCCGCCGAGCGGATCTGGGAGTTCATCTCTGCCGGGATCTTCCTGCCCGCCGCGAAGGGCTGACCTCGGCCAGACGTGTCCGGCGTGGCCACTGCGCCGGGGGCAATCAGGGTGTCCAACGAGCTACTCAACCCAGCCGGCGCAGCGCCGGCGCCACCGCAGCGAGGAACTCGCGTGTGCGCTCGGCCGATGCCCGACGTTCATCCCGCGATCCGCCAAGCGGCACGATCCGCGCGTTGAGGTCGGTGACCCCCGCGTCAGCGAAGTTCCGCAGCCGCTTCTCCATGGCTGCCTCGGTGCCGCAGATCAGCACGTCGCCGATGCTCCGCGCCTCTCCGTGCTCCATGAGGCGCATGTAATTGGGCGATGCCACCACTTCGCTGAGCGTCGTGTTCGTACGCTCGATCGCCGCCTCGACCTCTCCCTCCCCGCACAGACACACCGGCACGCCTGCCATCACCCTCGGGGCGGGACGTCCCGCCGCCGCGGCCGCCTCGGTGATGGTGGGGACCACGTGCGAAGCGATCGTGCGCTCGTCGGCGAGCCAGAGCACCGTGCCCGCGGCGCGTGCACCGGCCAGTCGGAGCATTACCGGACCGAGGGCGGCGATCATGACGGGCGTCGGCGTGATGTCGGTGATGTCGAACGGCTGGCGGATCGTGAACAGCTCGTTCTCGACCTCGACCAAACCGGGCCCCCTCAGCGCCTGGTCGAGGACGTCGAGGTAACAACGCATGGTGGTGGCCTGGCGCTCGTAGGGGAGTCCGAGCATGTCCGCAATGATCCAGTGGTGCGAGACGCCGATCCCGAGGGTGAAGCGGCCCGCGCAGACGGCTTGGGCC
This sequence comes from uncultured Acidimicrobiaceae bacterium, assembly GCA_963725895.1. GTDB lineage: Bacteria > Actinomycetota > Acidimicrobiia > Acidimicrobiales > RAAP-2 > Bog-473. The sequence goes on from CAVSAJ010000003.1 coordinate 490,940, forward strand.
GACAACGCCTGCTGTGCCAAGACGACGGGATGGCGCGGTTGGACGGGCACGACTGACGTCCCCACTTCGATGCGCGCGGTCGCAGCACCGAGGAGAATGGCGGCCGTCATGACGTCGAACTCGTCGGGAATCTGGGGTGTCCACACCGTGTCCAGGCCGGCCTCGTCGGCCCAGCGCGCATCGGCCTGCAGCTTCTCCACCTTGGTGGCGTAGCGACCTCTGTCCGCGCTCACCTGAAGACCCATGCGCATGCCGGGCTCCTTTCAGTCCAACTTCTCAGTGCAACGTGTCGGTGCAACTTCTCAGTGCAACGTGTCGGTGCAACGTGTCAGTGCAAGGCGTCAGGGCAGCGCCGCAGTGCCGCGTTCCACCGTCGGAAACAATGTTCTCCTGAAACAGAAAGCATACTCTCGATATACGCTAGGCACCCTTGACGTGATTGTGCACTGCCGCTAACATCCGGCCACTCTACCGGCACGAATTCGCGCGGAGCGGGCCGGCGAGCGGCCGCAGCATCGTGCTGCACACGGCCGGCGACCGTCATCGCGGGCCGGGCCCTGACCGTGCTCCGCTGGGGAGGCTGCAGCAGTGGGACCCGGGGACGCGAGGACGCCAGAGTTGAGCCGGGTCGCGGTGGTCACCGGCGGGGCCTCGGGAATGGGAGCGGCCATCTGCCGGGAGCTGGCGGTCCGGGGCCACCGTGTCGCCGTGCTCGACGTCAACGCCGACGCGGCGGAACAGATCGCGAAAGAGATCGTGTCCGAGGGCGGCGGTGCGTACGCGGCGAGCGTCGACGTCAGCGACCGCAAGGCAGTGGACGCCGCGCTCGACGAGGTGCGCGACGCGTTCGGCCCGGTCGGAATCCTCGTCACAAGCGCGGGCATCGAAGGGTTCGAGGAGTTCCTCGACATCAGCGCAGAGGCCTGGGACCGCATGCTGGCGGTCAACTTGTCCGGCACGTTCCACTGCCTGCAGGCCGCGGTGCCCGACATGATCGGCCAGCACTGGGGTCGCATCGTCACGATCTCGTCGTCCTCGGCACAGTCGGGCACCCGGCGCATGGCGCACTACGTCGCGTCGAAAGGTGGCGTGATCGCGCTCACCAAGGCGCTCGCGCTCGATCTGGCCAAACATGGCATCACCGTGAACACGATCCCGCCCGGGGCTATCGATACCCCGATGATGCGCCGGCCCGTGGAAACCGGCGCCATGCCGAGCCTCGACCAGGTTGTCGCCCGCGCCCCGCTCGGACGGCTCGGCACACCCGAAGACATCGCGGCCGCCTGCACCTTCTTGTGCTCCGAAGAGGCCGGCTATATCACCGGCCAGCAGATCAACGTCAACGGCGCGTGGTACTTGTGAGCAGCATCGAGACGAAGCGGCTCGAGACCACCGTCGGCGCGGAGGTGCTGGGTGTCGCGCCAGAGCAACTACTCGGCGACGACACGCTCCCGGCGGCCGTGATGGAGGCGCTGGAGGAAAATGGCGTGCTCGTCTTCCGCGAGCTGCACGTCGATGACGACACCCAGGTCGCGTTCTCGAAGCGGCTCGACGACGTGGGCAAGGACGAGCCCGCGCCGCCGCCCCGCATCTACAACGTCACGCTGGACCCGGCCAAGACGGCCACCGCGCCGTACCTGCTCGGCACCTTCTACTGGCACATCGACGGCGCGCAGGACGAAGTCCCGGCCAAGGCCACGGTGCTCAGCGCGCACGTCGTCTCGGAGCGCGGGGGCGAGACCGAGTTCGCCAGTACCTACGCGGCCTACGACACGCTGCGCGACGACGAGAAGGAACGCCTCGAGGAGTTGCGCGTGCTCCACACGTTCGAGGCGTCGCAGCGTCTGGTGCACCCCGACCCGACACCCGAAGAGCTGGCGAGCTGGCGCGAGCGCACCGACCGCGAGCACCCGCTGGTGTGGCAGCACCGCTCCGGGCGCCGTTCTCTCGTGATCGGCGCGAGCGCCGACCACGTCGTCGGCCTAGACCCGGATGACAGCACGGCCTTGCTCGAAGACCTCTTGGCGCGAGCGACCACACCCGAGCGGGTGTACCGGCACCACTGGAGCGTGGGCGACCTCATCATCTGGGACAACACCGGCGTCATGCACCGGGTCCAGCCCTACGAGGCCTCCTCGGCTCGCGAGATGCACCGCACCTCCATGAGCGGCGACGAACCGATCCGCTCCACCCGCTCCAACCCCTCCACCCGCTCCAACCCAGCTCCACCCGACAGGAGGCCTCATGAGCGACACGACGACGATTCTCCGCGCGGAGCGCTGGGTCGACGTCGAGTCCGGCGAGGTGCGCTCGCCGGGGGTACTTGTCGTGGAGGGCAACCAGATCGTGGCCGTCGACCCGCCGCCGTCGGAACTTCCCAGTCCCGCCGAAGAGCTCGACCTCGGTGACGTGACGCTCCTGCCCGGCCTCATGGACATGGAGCTCAACATGCTCATCGGCGGCCCCGGCGGTCCCGATGGTCTGCCCGACCCGATGCACGGCGTAAAGGACTCGCCGGTTTACCGGACGCTGCGCGGCGCGGCGAACTGCGCGACGACGCTGCAGGCCGGCTTCACCACCGTGCGGAACCTCGGCCTGATGGTCTACACGGCCGGCTTCTTGCTCGACGTCGACCTGGCCAAGGCGGTGGACAACGGATGGTTCCCCGGGCCCCGTATCTTCCCGGCCGGCCACGCCATCACGCCGACCGGCGGCCATCTCGACCCCACGATGTTCCAGGGGCTGGCGCCGGGCATCATGCCCCAGAGCGTCGAGCAGGGGATCGCCAACGGCGTGGCCGAAGTCCGCAAGGCGGTGCGCTACCAGATCAAGTACGGGGCCAAGCTCATCAAGATCTCGGCCTCCGGTGGCGTCATGTCGTTCTCCAGCGCGGCCGGCTGCCAGCAGTACTCCGACGAGGAGTTGGCCGCGATCGTCGACGAGGCCCACCGCAACGGCCTGCGCACCGCGGCCCACGCTCACGGCGATGCCGGCATCCGGGCGTGCATCCGGGCGGGGGTCGACTGCATCGAGCACGGGTCGTTGGCCACCGACGACACCATCGCCTTGATGGCCGAGACGGGCACCTTCCTCGTCGGCACCACGGCTCTCGCCGACCACATGGCCGTCGACCGCATCCATCCGATCCTGCAAAAGAAGGCCGCCGAGATCTTCCCGCAGGCCCGTCGCATGTTCGGCAAGGCGCTCGAGGCCGGCGTCAAGATTGCCTGCGGCTCGGACGCGCCCGCCATCCCGCACGGCACCCAGGCCGACGAGCTGATCGCCATGGTCGACCGCGGCATGACACCGATGCAGGCGTTGCAGGCGGCGACGATGACGAGCGCGGAGCTGATCGAACACGAGCACGACCTCGGGCGGCTTGCTCCCGGGTACCTGGCCGACGTGATCGCCGTCCCCGGTGATCCGGCCGAAGACATCAAGGTCACGAAGGACGTGCGCTTCGTGATGAAGGACGGGCAGATCTACAAGGGCGCCTGAGCGGGCACCGAGGGCGTTGACCAGGCCCTGAGACGGTGCTAAGCAAGTGCACAGCGAGTGCTGTGCGGTCGCACAGCATTGGCGAGGGCACCTGCACGAACGCAGTGGTCGAATCCCAGAACGGAGCTGCCATGGCCGACTTCGACTCGGTGGACTTCTTTGCCGACGAGTCCCTACTCGAGGACCCCTATCCCTACTTCGACCACCTGCGCGCCAAGTGCCCGGTCGTCCCGACGGCGCACCACGGAGTGGTCGCGGTCTCGGGCTACGAGGAGGCGTCCGAGGTCTACCTGAACACCGAGGACTTCTCCTCGTGCAATTCGGTGATCGGTCCGTTCGCTGTGTTCCCGGTCCCGCTGGAGGGGGACGATGTCGCCCAGATCATCGACACGTATCGCGACCAACTGCCCATGAGCGAGCACATGGTGACGATGGACCCGCCCGAGCACACCCGCGAACGCTCGCTCATCATGCGGCTGCTGACACCGAAGCGGCTGAAGGAGAACGAAGCGTTCATGTGGGGCTTGGCCGACCGGCAGATCGATGAGTTCATCGCCGACGGGCAGTGCGAGTTCATCCGCGCCTACACCCAGCCCTTCGCCATGCTCGTGGTGGCCGATGTCCTCGGCGTGCCCGAGGAGGACCACCAACGCTTCCGGGAGGGCTTCGGGCTGAATATGTCACCGGGCAAGATCGGCGCCGAAGGCAAGGGCATGAGCGGCAACGCGCTCGAGTGGCTCGACGACTGGTTCAGCGAGTACATCGAGGACCGCCGGCGCGAGCCGCGCGGCGACGTGTTGAGCGACCTGGCGCTCGCCACCTACCCCGACGGCTCGACGCCCGACGTGGCCAACGTGGTGCGCACCGCAACGTTCCTTTTCGCGGCGGGCCAGGAGACGACCGCCCGCCTTCTCGCCGTGGGTCTCAAGTACCTGTGCGAGTACCCCGAGCTCCAGGACGAGCTGCGGGCCCATCCGGAGCGCATCCCGGGCTTCATTGAGGAGGCGCTCCGCATCGAGAGCCCGGTGAAGGCCGACTTCCGCTTGTCCCGCCGGGCCACGACCGTGTCCGGCGTCGACATCGCGGCCGGGACGCCAGTGATGTTGCTCAACGGCGCGGCCAACCGCGACCCCCGCTTGTTCGAGAGCCCGGACGACTTCCGGATCGACCGGCCCAACGCCAAGGTCCACATCGCGTTCGGGCGCGGCGTGCACTCGTGTCCCGGCGGGCCCTTGGCCCGCGTCGAAGGCCGCGTCAGCATCGAGCGCATCCTCGACCGCATGCGCGACATCCGGCTCTCCGAGAAGCACCATGGACCACCCTCGGCGCGCCACTTCGACTACGAGCCCACGTGGGTCCTGCGCGGGCTCAGCAACCTGCACATCGAGTTCACCCCGGCCGAGGTGGCGCAATGAGCGCCCGGGTCGCGGTGGTGACCGGCGGCGCGTCCGGCATCGGCCTCGGGTGCGCGCGCCGTCTGGCGGCCGACGGCCTGGCTGTGGCGTTGCTCGACCGTGAGGGCGACGCGGCGACGGAGGCGGCGGCCGCGCTGCTCGGGCAGGGGCAGCGTGCGGCGGGCTACGGCGTCGACGTGGCCGATCGGGAGGCCGTCGAGCGGTCCTACGCCTCGGTACGCGACGAGTTGGGGCCGATCACCGTGGTGGTCACGAGCGCCGGCATCGAGGCCTTCGACGCGGTCGCCGACATCACGCCCGAGAAGTGGGACCGGATCATCGCTGTGAACCTCACCGGGACGTTCACCTGCGTGCAGCTGGCGCTTCCAGACATGGTGGCGGCCGGGTGGGGTCGCATCGTCACCATCTCGTCGTCGAGCGCGCAGTCGGGTGCGCCCAACATGGCGCACTACGTGGCGTCGAAGGGAGGCGTCATCGGGCTCACCAAGGCCTTCGCCCGCGAGCTGGCCTCGCAGGGCATCACGGCCAACACGATCCCGCCGACCATCGTCGACACGCCGATGGCCCGCAAGGGCGAGGCGGAGGGCAACGTGCCGAGCGTGGAGGTCATGGCGAAGATGATCCCGCTCGGCCGGGCGGGGACGCCCGACGACATCGCCGCGGCCTGCTCGTTCCTCTGCTCGGACCAGGGCAGCTACATCACGGGCCAGATCGTCGGCGTCAACGGCGGCATGTACATCTGAGGAGGGTCCCGTGAGCACGAGCCGCCGGATCGGCACCGAGACGTCGAAGACGCGTGGCGCGCTACTCGACGCGGCGGAACGCCTGATGCTCGAGGAGGGCTATGCCGCGGTCACCTCGCGGCGCGTTGCGGCGCAGGCTGGCCTCAAGCCCCAACTCGTGCACTACTACTTCCGCACGATGGACGACCTGTTCCTGGCCGCCTATCGCCGGCGCGCCGACCAGGGGCTCGAGCGCCTCGCCGTCGCGCTCGCCTCGCCGCAGCCGCTGTGGGCGCTCTGGGACCTCAGCCGCGACCCGCGGGGACGGCGCTGACCATGGAGTTCGTGGCATTGGCCAACCATCGCAAGGCCATCCGCGCCGAGATCGCCGCCTCGGCCGAGCGCTTCCGCGCCGAGCTGCGAGCCGGCATGAGTGCCGTGCTCGAGCGCGACGGGATCGATGGCGAGCGCTACCCGCCTGTCGTCTGCGCCGTCCTCATCACGGGGGTGTCCCAGATCCTCGTGATCGAGGAGGAGTCGCTCGGGATGTCGACCGGTCACGGCGAGACGGTGGCCTTCGTCGAGCAGCTCCTCGAGAGGCTCGAGGGAAGGCGGCGCGTTGCCGCCGGCGACCGAGACCTAACATCCGTCTGAACCGTCACGGCGAGCCAACAAGGAGTAGCGATGCGAGTCGTCGTCGATTTCGATCTCTGCGAGAGCAACGCGCTCTGCATGGGGATCGCCCCAGAGGTCTTCGAAGTGCGCGACGACGACTTCCTCTACGTGCTCGACGAGCACCCGCCCGAGGCGTTGCGAGAGAAGGTGCTGATGGCGGCGCGCACCTGTCCCAAGAACGCCATCTCCATCGAGGAGGCCTGACACCCCGGCCCGGTGCGCCGACGCGGCGGGCCGGGCCGGGCCGGGTCTCAGCGAGTCGTCAGGACTGCACCGTCGTCGTGCCCGGTATGTCCTTGCCGCAGCTGGGGCTGGTCGACGCAGGGACGAACCCGCTCTTCTCGGCGATCTCGTACCAACCGCACGCCTCGGGGAGGTCGTGCCCGAAGATGGTGGAGAAGTTGATCGTCTCGGGCAACAGGCCGTCGCCGTTGTAGCTCTTCAGGTTGCGCAGGTCGTGGATCACGGCTGCCTGGGTCGGGTTCTTCCCGGCCAGCTCGAGGCCCTTGATCATGAGGTCCGCGCCGAGCCACGATTCGTACTGGCTGTACGTTGGGAACTCGCTCGACGTGAAGTGCTCGTACTTCTCGAGGGCCGCCTGCATCTGGTGCGTCCCTGCGTCGGGGATGTTGAAGGGGCGGAACTCGGTGTCGAACAGGGCGCCCTGCAGGGAACTCCACGCAGCTGAGTTGATGACGCTCGGCTCGTAGCCCGTCGGGAACACCATGACCTTGGGCTTGACGCCCGACTGCTTGAGCGCCTCGGCCAGCGCGAAGTTCGAGTTGTCGTCGAGTCCGGCGTAGAAGGCGTTGCACCCCTTCTGCTTGGCGATCAACGCCTCTGTCGTCATCGCCACGGAGCCGAACGGGACCGACGTGTTGAGGACGCCCGTCTTGCCGCCGGCACGGTCGAACGAGTCGGAGGTGCCCACGGCCGAGCGCGTCGAAGACGGTGAGATGCCGTACCCGTAGGTGCACAGGACGGTGGCGCCATGTTGCTTGATGAGCGTGCCGAATCCTGTATTGACGGGGTACTTGGGGTCCACGCTTCCGGCGTCGTCGGCGAACATGTTCGTGAACGGCTGTGTTCCCCATTCGGGACCGTCGAAGAACCCACCGGTCACCGGCACGCCTTGCTCTTGCGGGTACTTGTCGGCCTCGAAGAAGAGCGGGCTCACCGACACGATGCCGAAGCTGCCCTTCGCCAGCGCCTGTTGCACGACGCTGGCGACCTGCGTCGGGCTGGTCTGGTCGTCGTAGATGACGCCGACGATCTTGTGGCCGTTGACGCCGCCTTCGGCGTTCTGCAGCGCGATGCGAGCGTTGAAGCCCGCAGGGGCGTCGGCGAATTCGGATGACCCTGGTCCCGTGAGCGATGTGACCATGGAGATCGTGATCGGCGCGCCCGACGCGACGCCGGCCGCGCCTGCATCGGTTGTGCCAGCAGCAAACCCCGCCAGTGTCGCTGTGCCTGCCATCGTCATGACGGCGAGTCCCAACCTGCCCAGATGCATCCGAGACGGTGTGCGCATAGCCGTCTTTTCCTCCCCCGATCAGCCCCCCGACGCCGTGTCAGGGCTCCATACACATACACGCCCGGAGCAACCGGCGCTGTTCAGGAGGCTGCGACCTGGAGCAACGCGTCGGCCGTCTTCTCCGGTTCGGTGATCATCAGGTCGTGCCCGGTATCGATGTCCCACAGCCGCCCTTCGGCCCGGGCGCGGCCCATCAGCTCGCGGTCACGGGTGGCCAGGGTGGCGGTGCAGACGATGTGGTACTGGGGGATGGCCCATAACGCCGCCTCGTTGGTGAGCTCGAGCCGTTGCTCGAAACACACCCAGGGATGCGGTGTCAGCCGCTCGGCCATCCATGCCAGATCGGCGGGATCCGTCACCCCGTAGAGGAGCGCGGCGTCAGGACCCGGCAGAAGCACGAGCTCGATGCCGTCGACCACCTCGCCGTAGGGGCGGACCGCCTCAATCACCGGTCCAGACACGTCGACCAGCGACTGCCCGTTGCGAGGATTGGCGGCGTCGAGGAAGACGAGACGCCCGATGCGATCGGCGGACCGGTCCGCGACGCCGGTGATCACCATCCCGCCGTAGCTGTGCCCGACCAGGAGCACGTCGTGGAGATCTTCGAAGTGCAACAGCGCGACCACGTCGTCGATGTGACAGTTCAGGTCGACCCGCCGGTCGAGCATGTGTGCCCGCTCGCCGAGGCCGCTCAACGTGGGCGCATAGACCTCGTGTCCGTGCGCTCGCAGGATGCGTGCGACCCGCTGGTAGCACCAGCCTCCGTGGCCGCCGCCGTGGACGAGGACATACGTCGCCACCTCACTACCTCCAGAAGCAAAAAAGGGTCCGTGCACGCCTGCGGGCAGGCCGGGTCACCGTACCCGGTCTCTCGCGTTGCGACCCAGAATGCGCAGGTCAGCTCCCTGCTACCGTGACCGTCGCGGGGGTTGTCCCGGCCAAATGCCGGATGTGGGCGCGGCCCGCCGGATTCGCCATAATATTGACGTCGAAGTTGAAAACCAGAACCACACCTGAACGATCGTCTCCCCGGAGGTAGCCATGTCGAACGTTGTCGACTTTCCCGTCTTTGACGCGGACAACCACATGTACGAGACGACGGATGCCTTCACGAAATTCCTGCCGAAGGAGTACGACGGGCTCGTCAAGTACGTGCAGGTGAACGGCCGCACCAAGATCGCCCTGCGCAACGTCATCTCCGACTACATCCCGAACCCGACCTTCGAAGTCGTCGGGCGCCCCGGCGCGCAGGAGGCGTACTTCAAGGAGGGCAACCCGGAGGGCAAGTCACGCCGCGAGATGATCGGCAAAGCCATTCGCGCCCCCGAGGCGTTCTTCGCGCCCGAGCCCCGGCTCAAGCTCATGGACGAGCTCGGCCTCGACCGTGCCCTCATGTGGCCGACGCTGGCCAGCCTGCTCGAGGAGCGCCTGGCCGACGACCCCAAGGCGACCCACGTCGTGGTCCACGCCTTGAACGAGTGGATGCACGAGCACTGGACCTTCAACTACGAGGGCCGTATCTTCCCGACTCCGGTCATCACGCTCCCGATCGTGAGCGAGGCCATCAAGGAGCTCGAGTGGGTGGCCGAGCGCGGGGCCAAGATCATCTTGATCCGCCCGGCGCCGGTTCCGGGGTACCAAGGGCGGCGGTCGTTCGCATTGCCCGAGTTCGATCCCTTCTGGGAGCGCGTCGCCGAGTTCGACCTCACGGTCGGCATGCACGCCTCCGATGACGGGATGACCCGCTACTACAACGACTGGAACGGCACGCACGGTGGCGAGCTCCTCCCGTTCGCGGGCGGCAAGTCGGCCTTCGGGGACATCGCGCACTCGCAGAGCAGGGGCATCTTCGACACGGTCGCCTCGCTGATCGGCCACGGGTTGCTGACCCGCTTCCCGACGCTCCGCGTCCTCCCGGTCGAGAACGGCTCCGCCTGGGTGCGCCCGATCGTCGAGGCGATCACCCACTCCTACGAGCGTGAGCCCTCGCTCTACGACGAGGATCCCCTCATGATCCTGAAGCGCAACATCTGGGTCCACCCGTTCCACGAGGACGACCCGATGGGTCTCATCGACCTCATCGGCGCCGACCGGGTCGTCTTCGGCTCCGACTACCCGCACATCGAGGGGATGTCCGAGCCGCTCTCCTACGTGAAGGAGCTCGACGGCCTGCCCCACGAGGACGTGGCGAAGGTCATGGGCGGCAACCTGGCCGAGGCGATGAAGCTGCCGTTCGCAGCCTGAACACCAGTGGCGCCAGAGCCACCTACGCGACAGGATGTTGAGGATTCATCCGATAGGCCAGCTGAGTGAGTGCCTTCGATGCCCGCAGCGCACCTTTCATCACCATCACTCGTCCCTTGGACGTCATCCCGTGTTTCGTACCGGACTCGAACGGTTCGTACCAATACGTCGCTCGGTCGCCACTAAACACTTCGGCTTCTTCGACGGTGTAGTAGTAGAGGGCAATCGATCGTCGAGGGTTCGCCGTTTCCGCGATCGTGTCGACCCCGTGCACCGAACGGTGGTCTGTCGTGAAGATGACACAGGTGCCAAACCGCGGAGGCACCTTCACGCGTGGTGTGTCTGCGCCAAGGGTGAAGAGACACAACTCTCCGCCGTCACCAGGTTGCCAATCGGGATTGAGAAATAGCAACACGTTGACTCGACGGAAGAGCTTCAGGACCGGAGGGTAATGAAAGTCCGTATGGGGTACGAGCTTCCCGCCGGGGGCGTAGCACTGGATCCCCCCGCCTTCGAGGAACGGGTCGGGCAGCATATTCGGGATATCCGTCAGCTCCGACAATGCTCGTAGGAATCGAGGCGCTGAGAGCTCGTAGATCATCTGCTGGAACAGCGGCGGAATCCGTTCGATGTCGCGGCATCGCTGCTTTCCCGGTTGGTTCCTGGCGGCTGAATCGGACTGAGAAGCGACATCAGTCCAGCCCTGCCATTCGAGGTCGGGAAACGAGTCGAGTACTTGCTCAGCATCCACCTGCAAGAAGTTCTCCAGCACAACGTGCGGGAACGGCTCGGCGAATCGATACTGACGAGCGAAGGCTGACCCGGATTCTCCCTCCAACCGGCTCAGATCAAACAGAGACATGCGTGAAATCTTGACACACGCTCGAGGCAGGGACAGCGGGGGAACACGTCTGTCGCGTCGGGTGCGAGTCGACACATTGCAGCGATCGCCGGACGAGACGAGTATCCGCTCACTCTCCCAAGGTCCGCCCGGAGGGGTCAGGCGCCGATCTTGCGGAAGTCCCAACTGACGATCTTCCGCGGGGTGATGCGAAGCCAGGCGTGCCGCCCGTCGTGATGCATCTGCCCGCCGGCGTACTTGTCGGCGAAAAGTCGTTCGGGCGTCTCGAGCTCGGGTACCGGTGCGCCGGTCCGGGGCACCTCGCCCACGGACTCCGCGACGCCGCGCAACTCGACGCCGCGGAGCTCCATGAACTCCGTGCCGGCGTCGACGATCACGCTCACCCGCCCGTCGCGCCCGAGGTCGGTCCAACGCTGGCTCGCGACGATGGACGTCAGCCACAAGGCGCCGCCGTCCCAGACGAACCACAACGGCGTCACGTGCGGCGACCCGTCGCCGCCGACGCTCGCCACCCGGCAGGTCCGCTCGGCGGCCAAGAAGGCATCACGCTCCGCAGGGCTCATCGCCACCCGCCGGCCTCGGCGCTGCTCGGCCATACCTGACTGACTCACCCGCCGGACCTCACTCGCCGGACCTCACTCGCCCGACCTCACTCGCCGAACGCCCGGCTCGTCGCGACGACGCAGAGGCGGTTGTCGTTTCCCGCGTCGTGCACCTCGATGCGGCCCAGGCCGTGGCGGACCTCCGCCTCGGCGACGGCCGGCCCCACCCGCACCGGCTGGAGATAGCGCAGGTCCAAGGAGGCCAAGGTGCTGCCGGGTGAGAGTGAGAGCGCGGCCTCCTCACAGGCCAGCGCGATCAGTCCCCCGTTGAGCGTGTTCGACGCGTTCAGCGACTCCTCGGAGTGTCCGAGCACCGCCACCCCCGGGGTCCGCACGGCGCAGCCGGCCCGCTCCGCGAAGGGGACCGTGAGCCCGGTTCCGGTTGGCGCGGCCGGCCGGTCGACGTTGAGTGGGCCGATGTCGATGGTCAGGCGCTCGTCGGGTGCGGGCATGAAGGAGGCCGCGGCGAACCCGATCGGATCGCCGTCTTCGGTGCTGAAATCGACGCTGGCCACGAAGACCGAACGGCCGGCCTTCACCACACGGCCCACCCCGTTGACGATCCCCGCACCGGGTGGTGGCACGAAGAGATGCACGTCGAGCTCGAGGGTGACCGGGACGCGCGGATGGATCGTGAAGGCAGCGAGGTGCCCGGCCACCACGTCGGCCCAGGCGGCCAGGATGGAGACACGGACCGTCCCGGTGCCGGGGACGTGCATGGCGGGGACGACGGTGGCCGAGCCCACCAAGGCGTCGGGATCGCTCTCGTCGCGCGTGACGACCCATCCCAAGTCGTTGAGGACATGGCGCTGCTGTCTCGCGCTGCGCCCGTCCGCTGGCGTCGTCGTCATCGCTCCCTCCAGCCCGGCAGTGCCGGGCTCCTCACATGCGGCCGAGCAGGAAACCGGCCGCGGCCGCGGCCGGCGGGAAGGACTCGGTGATCCCCGAGGCGACGTAACCGACGTCGCTGATCAGCGTCTGGCCCGAGATGGCGGCGGCGGCGTCGCTGCACAAGAACACGAGCGGGTACGCCTGCTCGAGCGGCGTCGAGGCCTGGATGCCGGCCTCCTCGCGGAAGTCGGCACCGAAGCCGAGCCACATTTCGGCGTTGGCCTGGGCCAGCGGGGTGTCCGTCGGGCCCGGGCAGATGGCGTTGATCCGGATGCCCTGCTTCAGCAGACCGAAGGCCTCCCGGGCCACGTAGCCGCAGATGGCCTGCTTGGAGTGGAAGTAGTCGGCCCATCCGTGCTCGATGGCCCAGGCCGACGCCGAGTCGAAGTCGGGCGTGTCGAGGTACTCCTTCACCTCTGCCCAGCCGGCTTCCCAACCCAGGCCGGCGGCCGAGGAGATGAAGCCGATCGCGGCACCGCGCGGGATCATGTTCCCGGCCAACATCCGCTCAATGAGGTGGCGGTGCCCGGCGAAGTTGATCTTCTCGATGTTGGGTGTCCCGTCGGCCACGCCGGCACACGCCATCAGCGCGTGCACCGGTCCGCCGCACTCGTCGACGGCCTTGTTGATCGATTCCTTCTCGGCCAGGTTGACGTGGATGGCCTTGGCGCCGGCGAGCTTGACGTCGGCGAAGTCCATCACCACGACCTCGGCACCCGCATCGAGCGCCAACTCCGCGGCGGCCGCGCCCATGCCGCTGGCGCCACCGACTACCAGGACCCGCTTGCCGTCGTAACGGAATGCATCGAACAGTGACATGTGTTCCCTCCTTGGAAACCGGCTTGTGTGAGTGGAACCGGCTTGATGCTGATGCACACGCGCCGGCTACAGGTGTCGTCTACCCGACGACGGAGCGGACCTTGAGGTCCACGATGGTATCCCAGTCGATCCCGATCTCTTCGAGGATCGCATCGCCGTGCTCGTTGAACTCGGGCGAGCGGCCGACCGGCGCGGGCTCGCCACCGAACTGGATCGGCGCGGCGACGAGCTTGAAGGGCTTGCCCTCGGCGGTCTCGCAGTCCTGGATGTAGCCGTTCGCCGAGACCTGCGGGTCGACCGTCGCGGCTTCGAGCGTGTCCTGCACGACGCACCACTGTCCGGTGAAGTCGGCCAGGCGTTCCCGCCACTCACTCAGCGTGCGCGCGGCGAATGCGTCCTCCATCAACGCCTGCCGCGTCGAGGGTGTTGTCCATCGAGCGCGTCGTGGCCCGTGAAGCGGGGGTCGGCCCCGGCCTCGGGACGGCCCACGAGCTCGCAGAGCTCAGCCCAGTACTTGCTGGCCTGCAGGCAGCACACCGAGAGCTGACGGGCGTCCTTGGTGGTGAAGTTGCGCACGAGCGGGTTGAGCCGTGGTGAGTTGGCCGGTGGCCCCTGCCACGGCTGGTTCAAGAGAAGAGAGAGGGCGTAGGCCTGCCCCATGGCCCACATCCCCGAGCTGAGGAGCGAGACGTCGACCGTGGTGGCCTCGCCCGTGCGTTCGCGATGGAAGAGGGCGCCCATGATGCCGCCGGCGATCGTCATGGCGCCGATCGAATCGCCGAAGCCGGGTCCTGGTGGTCCGGGCATGTAGCCCTCCATGTCGGCCGGCCTCACCCCGAGTGCGACCCCGGCCCGGTACCAGAAGGACAGCGAGTCGTAGGAGCCCTTGTCGGCGTCGGGCCCACGCTCGCCCTGGCCGGTGCCCGCGACGTAGATCATGTTCGGATTGGCGGCGCGGATGTCGTCCAGCTCGATCTTGAGCTTCTTGCGCACCCGCGGCAGCTTGTTGGTCAAGAAGACGTCACACGTCGCGGCCAGCTTGTAGAGGATGTCGACGCCCTCGGGGGAGCCGAGATCGAGGGCCAGGCTGCGCTTGCCCCGGTTGGAATGCTCCATGAAGACGTGGACGTCCCCGGTCATCGGCATGACGCCCGTGGCCGCGAGGCCCCGCATCGCGTCGCCTCGCTCGGTCGGCTCGATCTTGATGATCTCGGCGCCCCAGTCGGCCAGCAGCGCCGTGGCAGCCGGGACGAAGGTTTGCTCTGCCACCTCGAGGACGCGCACGCCCTTCATCACTGCGGTCGCCGTCACCGCACTCCTCTCTTGGCCGGCCCCGTCGCTCCGCCGCACACCGAGGCCGGGGCCGCGCCTCCATCCACCTCTGATGCTGCGTACAAATCTGACATCGACGTCGACATTACTCCGGGGTTTCGGGACTCTGCCCCGGCGCCACCAGGACCACCACCTTGCCGACCGCCTTGCCCTCGGCCACCCAGCGCAGGGCCTCTCCGGAATCGGCCAGGTCGAAGGTCGCCCCGATGAGGGGCGCAGCCCGGCCCGTCACCAGGAGGTCCATCAGCTCGCGGTCGTTGCGGGCCATCTCCTCGGGCCGGTGCTTGGCGTAGTCGCCGAACTGGAAGCCGAGGATCTGGCAGCCCTTCAGCAGGACCAAATTGAGCGGTATGCGCGGGATCGTCCCCGAGGCGTAGCCGACGGTGACGAAGCGCCCGCCGAAGTGCAGCGAGCGCAGTGCGGGCTCGGCCAGGTCGCCGCCGACCGGGTCGATCACGACATCGGCGCCCCCGGGCAACGCGTCGCGCAGGGCCTGGCGCACGTCGCCGGTGCTGTGGTCGATGAGGCGTTTCGCCCCGAGCCCTCGGGCCGCGTCGAGCTTCTCGGGTGTCGATGCGATGGCGGTGACCGTCGCGCCCAGCAGCACGCCCAGCTGGACGGCCGCGGAGCCGACGCCGCCGCCGGCACCGAGGACGACCAGCTCCTCGCCCGGCTGGAGGGCGGCCACCGATCGCAGCACGTGGTAGGCGGTGCGGTAGGCCACGCCGAACGCGGCCGCCGTCCGGTCGTCGACGCCGTCGGGGATGCGCATCAAGACACCGGGCGCCACGACGATCTCCTCCGCGAACGCCCCCACGATGGTCGAGCCGAACACACGGTCACCCAGGGCGAGGCCGTGAGCGCCCTCGCCCAGCTCCACCACCGTGCCGGCGTACTCGCTGCCCAAGATGAAGGGCGTGGGCACCGAGACCTGGTAGGTGTCGGCCACGACGAGCACGTCGGGGAAGTTCACCGCGCCGACGTTGATCCGCACCCGGACCTGGCCCGGACCGAGGGGTGGCGAGGGCACCTCGGCCAGCTCGATCACCTCGGGGCCGCCGTAGGTGCGGCAGAGCGCGGCGCGCACCTAGGCCGAGCTCGAGGCCGGCACCGCGTAGTCGGTCGTCTCGGCCAGGTCGGCTGCGCCCTGCATCAGCTCGGTGACGATCGGCCCGAACGCCTGCAGCTTCTCGTCGTCGCCGGCCCGTTGGTAGCCCTGCTCGAGGACGACGGCCAGCTTCCACTTGGCCAGCACGCAGTAGTAGTCGATGTCGTCGACCTGGCGGCCCGAGGTCTTGGCGTAGTGGGCGAGGACCTCGTCCTTCAGCGGCATGCCGGTCATGTCGACGTAGCCGCCGGAGCGGTCTTCGTCTGCGGTGGTGTCGTCGGGCCAGGACTGCACGACCCAGCCCAGGTCGAGCTTGGGGTCGCCCACCGTCCCCATCTCCCAGTCCACGATGGCAGCCAACCGCGCCGGACCGCCGTGCTTGTACATGACGTTGGCGAACTGGTAGTCGCCGTGCATGAGGCCGGGGATGTAGTCGATGGGGCGGTGCGCCCGCAGCCAGGCCGCGGCCTCGTCGAAGCCGGGAAGCTCACGGCCCTTGATGCGCTCCAAGAAGGCGGTCCAGCGGTCGACCTGGCGCTCGTGGAAGCCGTCGGGACGGCCGAAGTCCGAGAGGCCCTTGGCCCGCCAGTCGACGTTGCCCAACAGCGCGATGCCCTCGACGAGTTGGAAGGCCAGGCCCCGCCGCTCGGCCAAGTCGGTGTCGAAGGGCGCCGGCCACTGGCGCCGCGTCGACATGGGCGACCAGCCGTCGACGAAACCCATCAGGTAGAAGGTGCGCCCGAGCACCGCCTGGTCGGTGCACACGGCGATGGCCTCGGTGTGGGGGACGTCTGTGCCACCCAACGCCTCGATGATGCGCCACTCTCTGAGGATGCCCTCGTCGCGCGAGGCCGGCGCGCTCGGCGGCGGGATCCGCATGGCGCAGTGCAGGTCGCCGCGCCGCAGTTCGTAGATGTCGTTCTGGCTGCCGCCGGAGATGTAGCCGTGCTCGAGCGGCGCCCCGACGCCGAGGCCCTGCGCGTCGAGCCAAGCGGTCAGCCTGTCGACGTCGGCGATGGTCGGCGTGTCCGCTTCCTCCGTCGTGCTCACAGGTTGCCCACCTCCAGCTCCATGTACTGCCCGAACTTCGCCTGCGCGGCCTCCTGGCGCTTGGGCAGCCATTGGGTGGGCCAGATGTCGTCGCTGGCCTTGTAGTCACGCAGTACCTGACGGGCCACCGTGACTTTGTGGACCTCGGTCGGGCCGTCGGCGAGTCCCATCACGCCGGCGGCGTGGATCATGCCGAAGAAGGGCATCTCGTTGGTCGTCCCCAGGGCCCCGTGTACCTGCATGGCGCGCCAGGCGATGTCGTGGAGCACGGTCGGCATGACGACCTTGGCCGTCGCAATGTCCTTGCGCACCCGCTTGTAGTCGTTGTACTTGTCGATCTCCCACGCCGTGTAGAGCACGAAGAGGCGGAACTGCACGAGCTGCGCGTACGAGTCGGCGATGTAGCCCTGCACGAATTGCTTGTCGGCCAGGAGGCTGCCTTGGGTCTCGCGGCTGAGCGCGCGCTCGCACATCATGGCGATCGCCTTCTGCGCCATGCCGATGGTGCGCATGGCGTGGTGGATGCGTCCACCGCCCAGGCGTGTCTGCGCGATGACGAACGCCTGCCCCTCACCGCCGAGCAGACCCTCGTCGGGCACCCGGACGTCTTCGTAGTGGATGAGCGCGTGTGAGCCCTCGTTCACCCGTTCGCCGTAGAGACCGACGTTGCGCACGATGTTGACGCCCGGGGTGTCGGTCGGCACCAGGAACATCGACATGCCCTTGTAGGGGCTGACGTCGGGGTTCGTCACCGCCATCACGATGAGGAACGACGCTGTCTTGGCATTCGACGAGAAGTACTTCCACCCGTTGATGACCCACTCGTCCCCGTCCTTCTCGGCCCGCGTCGTGAACAGCGTCGGATCCGCGCCGGCGTGCGGTTCGGTCATGGAGTAGCTCGAGAAGCATTCGCCACTGAGCAGCGGCTGGAGATAGCGCTCCTTCTGCTCATCCGTGCCGTAGTGGGCGATGATCTCCGCGTTGCCCGTGTCGGGCGCCTGACAACCGAAGACGATGGGTGCCCACGAGGAGCGGCCGAGGATCTCGTTCAACAGGGCGAGCTTCAGCTGGCCGTAGCCCTGGCCGCCGAGCTCGGGCCCGAGGTGGGTGGCCCACAGACCCTGGCGCCGCACCTCTTCTTTCAGCGGGTCGATCGCCTCGCGCCGCTTCCCCTCCAGAGGGACGAACTGGAGATGGGGGAACGCAAGGTCGAGCGGCTCGACCTCCTCGCGCACGAACTCGTCCACCCAGTCGAGCTTCTTTTGATAGTCGGGATCGGTCTCGAAGTCCCACGCCATCTGCGCACCCTCCCTCGGTCGTGCGGACAGAATATGATTCTGAGTATCGAGAACGCAATACTGGCACCCGAGGGGGGCCCCGAGCCCGACAGCGGGACCGGTGTGGCCGACCGCATCGTGCGCCGCACCCTGGCCAAGCGCGAAGGCGAGTACGCCAGCGAGGTGCGGCGACTGCTCGATGCCGCGCTCGAGGTGATGCGACAGTGCGGCACGACGTCGCGCCCGCGGGTGGCCGACATCGTGGGGGCGGCCGGCCTGTCCAACGACGCCTTCTACCGGCACTTCAAATCGAAGGACGACCTCGTGACTGCGCTCCTCGAGGACGGAGGCGAGAGGCTGCGCAGCTACCTCGAGCACCAACTGGCCAAGGTGGAGAAGCCGCAAGACCAGGTGCGCCGCTGGGTCGAAGGCGTCTTGGCGCAGGCCGTCGGTGACGTGGCGGCAACCACGCTCGCGGTCATGTGGAACGGGGGCAGCACCGGGGCAGGCCTTGCAGCCGGACGGCACTTCGCGAGCGCACCGGTGGCGACGCTGCTGCACGAGCCCTTTGCCGCGCTGGGCAGCGCGGCGCCGGACCTCGACGCCATGCTCGCCGCGCACGCGACGTTCGGCCTCCTGTCGGACCTCCTGTGGGAGGGGGCCGAGCCGACGCGGGCCGAGGTCGACCGTGTGACCGCCTTCTGTCTCGGTGCTGTGGCGCGCTCGAGCGCCGCGAGTAGGTGGCTCCCAGCGTCCCGGCCCTCAGCGTCCTGGCGCATCCTTCCAGAACTGCTCGGGGACCCAGCTCGGAGCCCGCTTCTCCATGAAGGCGCTCATGCCCTCGCGCGGCTCGGACGATTCCGCCAGGGCCCAGAACATCGTCTGATAGTCGATGAGCCCATAGCGCTCGTTCAACATGCGCTTCACATGCGTACGCGCGTCCGGTGGGCTCTGCAGGATCTCGCCCACCGCCTCGAGCGCAGCAGCACGCAACTGCTCGTGCGGCACGACGCGTGAGATCACACCGAGGCGCTGCGCCTCCGCGGCATCAAAGCGCCGCGCGGAGAGCAGGAGGTCGCGGGCGACCCCCACCCCGACGTGGGCCGGGAGGACGGCGGCGTAGGTTGCGTCGGGAATGCCGCGCAAGAGCTCCGGCACCCGGAACGTCGCCCGATCGCTGGCGACGGCGATGTCGGACATCATGGCGATCAGCAGGCCACCGGCCTGGCAGATGCCGTTCACGGCGGCGACGACCGGGGCCCGGCTGTCGCGAATGGTCAAGAAGGGGAGGATGTCGTGCCCGATGTCCGGCGTCGGCTCGTCGCCGGGTTGGCGGCGGCCACCGAGATCGCCGCCCGGCGCGAAGACGTCACCGGTGCCGGTGATGATCAGCGCAGCCAGCTCGGGATCCTGGTTCACGAGGTGAACCGCCCGCTTTATGCCGAAGTACATGGCCGGCGTGAGCGCGTTGCGCGCCTCGGGCCGGTCGATGGTGCACCAACCGACCGCACCCTCGCGCTCGAAGCGCAAACCCGCCGCACCGAGATCGTCTGCCACCCTTGCCTCCCTCGTGCGTCGCTCCGCCCGGACACTACTGTGCTGCATCGGTGATCTCGCACGGACCCAGGAACAGCGCATGACCGTGGGCATTGCGACGGGCGCGGCGCGGGGCATGGGTGCTGCCTGTGCCGCCCGGATGGTCGACATGGTCGACACGTTGCTGGTGGCCGACCGTGACGAGGTCGGCGTTGGCGCCGTGGCCGAGCGGCTCTCGGCCGGCGAGCATCGCGCCCGGGTCGAGCCCGTGGTGCTCGACGTCGCGGACCGGTCTGCGATCGCAGTGCTGTGCGCTCGCGCCGCAGAGTTGGGCCCGCTGCGTGCCGTTGCGCACGCCGCCGGCGTCTCGCCGACCATGGCCGGATGGCGTGACGTCATGACCGTCGATCTCGTCGGCACCGCCCTCTTGGTCGAGGCCTGCCGCTCGCTCGCCACCGATGGGACGGCCATCGTATGCTTCGCGTCGATCTCGGCGTCGCTGGCCCTGCCCGACGCGGACCAACCTGGCGACGCGGCCCTCGATGACCCGCTTCACGAGACCTTCCTCGAGCGCATCCGCGAGGCGGTTGGCCCCGAGGTCGAGGATCCCGGCATGGCGTATACGTGGGCCAAGCGAGGTGTGCACCGCCTGGTGCGGCGCGAGGCCGTGCCCTTCGGTCGTCTCGGCGCGCGCATTTGCTCTGTCACACCGGGCATCATCGACACGCCCATGGGCCGCCAGGAGGCGGACGCCCACGAGGTCATGGCCATGCTGGTCAAGTCCTCCGCGTTGGCCCGGGAGGGTCGTCCCGAGGAAGTCGCGGCAGGAGTGGCGTTCCTGCTCTCGGACGAGGCCAGCTACGTCACCGGGGTCGACCTGACCGTCGACGGGGGCACGACTGCCGCGATCCGCAGCGGGGGAGTGTCGCTCGCATGACGCCGCCGACCGAGCACTCCAGCAGTGCCGACCTCGACGTCGGTCCGCTCTTGGACCCCGAGCTCGAACCGATCCTCGGAGCCTTCGACCTCCCGCCCTTCGACGCGGGCACGATCGCAGCGGTGCGCGCCGCACCGTTCCCGGCGCCCGAGGTCTCGGGCGCAGTGGCGCGCAGCGAGCACCTCGTGCCTCATCGCGTGGCCGGGGAACCCGATGTGCCCGTCCGGGTGCACCGCGCGACGGCGGCCACCGGTGAGCTCCCTGCGATCGTGACGATCCATGGCGGTGGCTATGTCATCGGTTCCTACGACATGGACGACGCGCTGCTCGACCGGTGGTGCACCAGCCTGGGCGTCGTCGGCGTGTCGGTGCAGTACCGCCTCGCACCCGAGACGCCGTACCCCGGCCCGCTCGAGGACTGCTATGCCGCGCTGTGCTGGGCGCACGAGCACGCGGATGAGCTCGGCATCGACCCGGCCTGCATCGGGACCTACGGCATCAGCGCGGGCGGCGGGCTCGCCGCCGCGCTCGGGCTGCTGGCGCGCGACCGCGGCGAGGTGCCGTTGGCGTTCCAGCTCCTCGACTGTCCCATGGTCGACGACCGCCAGGCGACGCCGTCGCTCGGCGCAGACGGCCTCTACGTCTGGACCGCGGCGTCGAACGACTTCGGTTGGCGGTCCTACCTGGGCCCACTGTTCGGGACCTCCGACGTTCCGCCCTATGCCGCCGCGGCCCGGGCATCGGACCTGATCGGCCTGCCGCCGACGTGCGTCGTCGTGGGGTCCATCGACGGATTCCGCGACGAGGACGTCGACTTCGCGCAGCGGCTCAACCAGGCGGGCGTCCCCTGCGAGCTCCACGTCATCGCCGGGCTCCCGCACGCCTACCTGCTCGCGCCCGGTGCGGCCGCCGTACAGCTCGCCGAGCACTGCAAGGACGATTGGCTGGCGCGCCAGCTCTCCCGCTACGCGGGGAGCTGATCGCCACCGGCCGGCGAGGCAGCCGCGAGGCCGAGATCGTCGGGATCCGCCGGGCCCCTCAGAGTTTCCCGGCCCCGCCCGAGCGGCCGCGGATCATGGCGTCCTGCACGAACGACCCGACCAACTGCCCGTCGAGGTCGAAGATGTCACCCCGGCCGTAACTGCGGCCATGCCCGGTGTACGAGGCCCACATCTGGAGCAGGTGCCACTCCGCGGCGCGGCATGGCTCGTGGTAGGTCATGGTGTGGGTGAGCACGCCGGTCGAGAGGGTCACGTGGGCCTGGGACTGGCCGACACCGGCGTGCGGGCGCATGGCCGTGCCGATGAGAAAGGTCTCGGTCGAGAACGCGAGCAGCGCCTGATCGATGGCCGGGTCGTCGGGCGCGCCGACGAAGCGGGCCCACACATCGAGCTCCGGCGGCCCGACCAGGTCGGGATCGCCGACATCGATCGCGCCGACGACGCCCGCCTCCCACGCGCCGTTCACGCGCAGGTCGCCGGCGACGTCGTCGGGGTGCGACGCCACGCGTGGCGAGTCCGCGTGACGGATCACGTCGGGCTCTGGCGCGCTCAGGAGCGCGATCGCGCGGGTGATGATCTGGTCGTCCTGGCTGATGGTCACCGTGCTGCTGGCCAGCGAGCGACCGCTGTGCATGCGCTCGACCGTGATGTCGAGTGGATCGTCGGCCTTGGCGGGACGGGCGAAGACGCAGTGCAGTGTCTTGACGGCCTTGCCGTCCTGTCCGGCCAGGGCTCCCATGACGGACTGGGCCAGGAGCTGGCCCCCCCACACCATGCCGTAGTCGCTCTGGACACTCGTCGCCCGGTAGCGGTCTTCGCCGGCGGGCTCGAGGGTCAGCGCCTCGACGAACGCGTCCATGGTGAACATCGGGTCTCCTTTTCTCGGGTGTGCGGTCGTCGTCGTGGGTGGCGGCCCCGGCATCGGGTCTCGGGTGGGCCGGCGGACTCCAACAATGCCCCATGCCCGCCGGACCGAGCCCGGTGGCCGAAGCCGGTCCGGCCGAGCCAAGCGGACCGAGCCCGGCCTCCGCACCCTGGTCAGGGAGGGGAGGCGAGGCCGATACCCTGCATCCACGCGCATGATACCGCCATTTTTGACGACGACGTCAAAGTCAGATACCCTCCAAAACTGCGGCGCCCCAGGCACGGCAGGGGCTCCGTCCCTGGTCACGCCGGGTGCGCCGCGGTCTCGTAGAGGATGAGCCGAACGAGGAGAGGAAGAAGATCGTGGCCGAGGCAGTCAAGGTCAATCCCGAGCAGCGGATGCTCATCGACGGGAAACTCGTAGAGGCCGATTCCGGCAAGACCTTCGAGAACGTCAATCCCGCCACCGAAGAGGTCATCGGCACGGTGGCCGACGCCTCGACGGCCGAGATGCACCGCGCCATCGACGCCGCCCGGCGCGCCTTCGACGAGACCGACTGGTCGACCAACCACGCCTTCCGCAAGCGGTGCCTCGAGCAATTGCACGAGGCGCTCCAGGCCGAGCACGAGGAGTTGCGCGAGGAGCTCATCCTCGAGGTCGGCTGCCCGCGCATGACGACCAACGGCCCGCAGCTCGACGCGCCGATCTCCGAGGCGTTCGCGTGGCCGGCCAAGGAGATCGACGAGTTCGAGTGGGAGACCGTCCTGCCCGATGCCACCAACATCCAGGGCTCGCTCGACTCGCGGCGCATCTGGCGCGAGCCGGTCGGCGTGGTCGGCGCCATCGTCCCTTGGAACTTCCCCTTCGAGGTCACATCGCACAAGTTGGGGCAGGCGCTGGCCACCGGCAACACGGTCGTGCTCAAGCCGGCGCCGGACACGCCGTGGAATGCCACGCTGCTGGGTCGCGTCGTGGCCGAGAAGACAGACATCCCTGCCGGCGTCCTCAACATCGTGACGTCGTCGGACCACCTCATCGGCGAGGAGCTCACGCTCTCGCCCAGGGTCGACATGATCTCGTTCACCGGCTCCACCGTGGTGGGGCAGCGCATCATGGAGAAGGGTGCCGCGACCATGAAGCGCGTCTTCCTCGAGCTCGGGGGCAAGTCGGCCACCATCGTGCTCGACGACGCCGACCTCGGCATCGCCACCCTCATGGGCATGGGCGCGTGTTTCCATGCCGGACAGGGGTGCGCGATTCAGACGCGCATGTTGTTGCCCCGCGCGCGGTACGACGAGGGTGTCGAGCTGCTCACTGGCCTCTTCGCGTCCGTGCCCTACGGCGACCCGCAGCGCCCCGACGTGATGATGGGGCCGCTCATCTCGGCCAAGCAGCGCGAGCGGGTGCTCGGGTACATCGAGAAGGGGAAGGCCGAGGGCGCGACGCTCGCCGTCGGCGGAGGTCGCCCGTCCGGTGCGGAGTTCGCCAAGGGATGGTGGGTCGAGCCGACCTTGTTCACCGGTGTCGACAACACCATGACGATCGCCCAGGAGGAGATCTTCGGTCCCGTACTCGTCGTCATCCCCTACGAGGACGAGGACGACGCCGTACGCATCGCCAACGACTCGAAGTACGGGCTCCAAGGTGGCGTGTTCTCGGCCACGCTCGAGCGCTCCCTGTCGGTGGCCCGACGCATCCGCACCGGTGGCCTCAGCATCAACGGCGGCGCGCCGTACGGTCCGGACCTCCCCTTCGGCGGCTACAAGCACAGCGGCATCGGGCGCCAGAATGGTGTGGCCGGGTTCGAGCAGTATCTCGAGACCAAGTCGCTCGCCTGGCCGGCGGCGTAGCGCACAAAGGGGGGCACGAACGTGACCGTCACCAACGAGTCCAAGGTGTACTACGACCCCTATGACTTCGACATCGACGCCGACCCCTACCCGGTCTGGAAGCGGCTCCGCGACGAGGCGCCGCTCTACTGGAACGAGAAGTACGAGTTCTTCGCGCTGAGTCGGTGGGACGACGTCGACGCAGCGATGCTCGACTGGCAGACCTACATATCGGGACGCGGGTCGGTGCTCGAGATCATCAAGGCCGGTGTCGAGATCCCGCCGGGGTCGATCCTCTTCGAGGACCCGCCTGCGCACGACATGCACCGCTCCTTGCTGTCCCGAGTCTTCACGCCGAAGAAGATGCAGGCGCTCGAGCCCCAGGTGCGCGCCTTCTGCGCCCAGGTGCTCGATCCGCTGGTCGGGTCGGGCCACTTCGACTTCGTCGAGGACCTGGGCCGGTTCATGCCCATGCGCGTCATCGGCATGCTGCTGGGCATCCCCGAGCAGGACCAGGCGGCGATCCGCGACCGCCTCGACGAGGGCCTGCGCCTGGACGAGGGTGTCCCGTCCGAGACCGAGTACGACGGCAACGCCCAGTTCGACGTCTTCTCCGAGTACGTGACGTGGCGGGCCGAGCATCCCTCCGACGACCTCATGACCGAGCTGCTCAACGCCGAGTTCGAGGACGACACGGGCACGACGCGCACGCTCACCCACGCGGAGATCATCGGCTACGTCGGCCTCCTGGCCGGAGCCGGGAACGAGACCACGACCCGCCTGATCGGCTTCACCGGCGAAGTGCTGGGCCGCCATCCCGACCAGCGCGCCGAGCTGGTCGTCGACCGGTCCTTGGTTCCGAACGCCATCGAAGAGCTACTGCGCTACGAGTCGCCCTCGCCCGTGCAGTCGCGCTACGTGACCAGAGACGTCGAGCTGCACGGCCAGACGGTGCCCGAAGGCAGCGTCATGGTGCTCCTGAACGGCTCGGCGAACCGGGACGAGCGCCACTTCCCTGACGGGGACCGTTTCGACATCCACCGCGCCATCGGTCGTCATCAAGCCTTCGGCTACGGCATCCACCTGTGCCTCGGCATGGCGCTGGCCCGCCTCGAGGGTCGGGTCGCCCTCGACGAGGTGCTGAACCGGTTCCCGGAGTGGGAGGTCGACTACGACAAGGCCCGGCGTGCCCGGACCTCGACGGTGCGCGGCTGGGAGACCATGCCGGCCCGCACCGCATGAAGGCTCGAGTGGATTCGAGGGAGAGGAGCACGACATGAAGATGGACGACATGATCCTGGTCAGCATCGACGACCACATGATCGAGCCCCCGCGCATGTACGAGAACCATGTGCCGACGAAGTGGCGCGACGAGGCGCCCAAGGTCGTGCACGAGGACGGCATCGACCAGTGGGTGTTCCAGGGTGAGAAGACCAGCACCTCGTTCGGCATGTCGGCGACGGTCGGCTGGCCCTCCGGGGAATGGGGCTTCACCCCTGGGACATACTCAGAGCTCCGGCCCGGCTGCTTCGATGTGCACGAGCGTGTGCGCGACATGGACGCCAACGGTGTCCTGGGCTCGATGTGCTTCCCCACCATGGCGGGCTGGAACGCGCGCACCTTCGCCGAGGCGCGCGACAAGGAGATCGCGCTGGTGATGCTCCAGGCCTACAACGACTGGGCCATCGACGAGTGGTGCGGGACGTACCCGGGCCGCTTCATTCCGCTCGGGATCGTCCCTATGTGGGACGTCGACGCCGCGGTGGCCGAGGTCCGCCGGCTCGCCAAGAAGGGCTGCCGGTCCATCAGCTTCCTCGAAACACCGCACGTGCAAGGGTTCCCCAGCTTCCTCTCGGGCTACTGGGACCCCATGCTCGCGGCCCTCTCCGACGAGGGCATGGTGCTCTCGCTCCACATCGGCGCGGGGTTCCAGATCATCCGGCGGCCCGAGGAGGCGCCGGTCGACCACCTGATGGTGTTGGCCTGCCAGATCAGCGCCATCACCGCACAAGACCTCTTGTTCGGGCCGACGCTCCGGCGCTTCCCCGAGCTGAAGGTGGCGCTGTCGGAGGGGGGGATCGGCTGGATCCCCTTCTATTTCGACCGCATCGACCGCCACTTCCACAACCAGGAATGGCTGCACAGCGACTTCGGCGGGAAGCTCCCTTCTGAGGTATTCCGTGACCACATCCTGGCTTGCTACATCACCGATCCGTCCGGCCTGTTGCTGCGCGACCGCATCGGCATCGACATCATCGCCTGGGAGTGCGACTACCCCCACACCGACACCACATGGCCCGAGTCGCCCGAGTTCACCTGGCGGGAGTTCCAAAACGCCGGCGTCACCGACGAGACCGAGATCAACAAGATCACGTGGGAGAACGCCTGTCGCTTCTACAACTGGGATCCCTTCGTGCACACGCCCAAGGAGCAGGCCACGGTGGGTGCGCTGCGCGGCCGGGCGCACGACGTCGACGTGGCCCGCATGTCCCGCCACGAGTGGCGTAAGCGCAACGAAGCGGCCGGAGTGGGCGCTCTCTGACTTGCGCCTGACTTGCGCCGACTTGCGGCTGACTTGCGGCCGCATGAGGCTGCCGCACTAGACCATGCACATGACCCAGACCAAAGACCGAAGCAGGGGAGGCCGATGTTCGTCGCGCTGAGCGAGGACCAGGAGTTCTTCCGAGAGACGACGGCGCGCTTCTTGACGGAGCAGGCGCCACCCGACGCGCTGCGCGCGTTGCGCGACGACCCCGCGGGCTTCGACCCCGGCTACTGGCGCCAGGGCGCGGAGCTCGGGTGGACCTCGTTGCTGGTCGCCGAAGCGCACGGCGGCGGGACGATCAGCGGGCCGGGCCTGGTCGACCTCAGCCTGGTGGCCTACGAGTTCGGGCATCACGCCGCACCCGGGCCTCTGGTGGGGGCCAACGTCGTGGCGTCGGCCCTGAGTGACCACGGGTCGCATCCCGACGTGCTGGCGGGGCTGTTGGCCGGGACCGAGATCGCGACGTGGTACATCCCCGAGCTCGGTCAGGGGCTCGGAAAGTGGCGCACAGGCGTCGAGCTGCGTCGCGACGGTGGCGACGTCGTCCTGCGCGGCACGGTGCGTCCCGTCGAGGCCGCGGGACAGGCGGGCTACTTCCTCGTGAGTGCGAGCGACGCGGAGGGGGGCGGGGGTGGGGACGGAGACGCCTTGACCCAGGTCCTGGTCCCCGCGTCGGCGCCGGGCGTGTCGGTGACAGCGATGCGGACGACGGACCTCACGCAGCGCTTCGGCGCCGTCACCTTCGATGGCGTGCGGCTCGGTTCAGAGGCGGTGGTGGGGACGCCGGGCGAGGCCGCCGGCGACGTGGAGCGCCAGTTCCACGCCGCCCTCGTCATGCTCGACGCCGAGGCGGTCGGCGCCATGCAGGCGGGCTTCGACATGACCGTCGAGTGGTCCTTCGACCGCTACACCTTCGGGCGTCCGCTGGCCTCGTACCAAGCGCTCAAGCACCGGTTCGCCGACATGATGGCGTGGCTCGAGGGCAGCCACGCCATCAGTGACGCATCCTGCCTCGCCGTGGCGGCGGGGGACCAGGAGGCGCCCGAGTTGCTGAGCGCAGCCAAGGCCTTCATCGGCCAGTACGGTGCGGAGCTCTTGCAGGACTGCGTGCAGATCCACGGCGGGATCGGCGTCACCTTCGACCACGACCTCCATCTCTTCCTGCGCCGGTTCACCGTCAACCGCTCGCTGGCCGGGACGCCGGCGGCGCACCGCCAACACATCGCCTACCTCATTGAGGCGCGAGAGGAGGCTGCAGCATGAGCGCGGTCCGGGCCGAGGAGGCCCCCGACGCAGGCGAGCTGGAGGACCTCGAGAGCTTCCGCGAGCGTGTCCGGGCCTTCCTGCAGGCCAACTTCCGCCAGGTCACCATGGAGGACCTGCGCTGGGACTTTCACGCGAGCGAGGAGGAGGAGCTCGCGGAAATCGCCCACGAGCGCGAGCTGCAGCGTGCGCTCTTCGACGCCGGCCTGGCGGGACTCTGCTTCCCTCGCGAGTACGGCGGACAGGGGTTGACGCCCGCGCACCAGCAGATACTGAACGAGGAGCTGGCCGGCTACGAGTACCCCCGTCGCACTCAGATCCCGACCTTCTCTCCGTGCGCCACCGTGCTCCTCGAGTTCGGGACCGAAGAGCAGAAGCAGCGCCACCTGCCGGCCATCTTGCGCGGTGACGAGCTGTGGATGCAGTTTCTCTCCGAGCCGAGCGGGGGTTCCGACGTCGCCGGCGCACTGACCACGGCGGTGCGGGACGGCGAGCAGTGGGTGTTGAACGGGTCAAAGATCTGGACGACCGGGGCGTGGTGGTCCGATTGGGGTCTGTGCCTGGCGCGCACCAACTGGGACGTGCCCAAACACCGCGGCCTGTCGGTGTTCATCTTCCCGATCCACCAACCCGCGATCGAGGTGCACCGAATTGAGATGCTGAACGGTTCACGTGAGTTCTGCCAGGAATTCCTCACTGATGTGGTCGTGCCCGACACCGACCGCGTGGGCGACGTGGACGACGGCTGGACTGTCGGTATCCGGTGGATGTTCCACGAGCGCATGCTCTACACGTCGCCCTATGTGACCCACCCAGTCGGCTCGAATCCCAGCCGGATGTACTCGGGGACCGTCTACAACATCGCGCAAGAGGCCGGCCGCATGGACGACCCATCGGTGCGCGACCTGGTCGGCGAGGCGCGCATGCTCGAGCTGGTGAGTGAGGAGACGTCCACCCGCGTGGCCGAGCGCATGACGAGAGGCCAACTCTCGGACCAGGCCGCCGCGCTCGTGCGGCTCGGCAAGGCGCTGGCGCAAACCAGGATCTCCACGCTGGCCCTCGAGGTCGCGGGAGCCGCCGGGGCGGCCTGGACCGACGACAGCGCCGCCGCCAACAGCGCGGTCAACTTCTTGATGCGCCAGGGTGGCAGCATCGGTGGCGGCACGGTGGAGATGGCGCGCAACGTGGTCAGCGGAGCGGGTGCTGTCGATGCCCCGCGAGCGTGCGATGGATCAGGACATCCCGTTCCGAGACGTGCCGCGCGGCCGGCCCTCGCAGTCCTAGCCCTCGCGGGCCGGGTACGGGCAGCCAAGGCGTCGGACAGAGAAGGGAGCACGGCATGGCAGTGGCGAAGGTGAACGGGCTCTCGCTCGCATACGAGACAATCGGGGACGAGGGGGCCCGCCCGTGGGTGATCACCCCAGGTGGGCGCTTCACCAAGGAGTCGCCGGGCGTGCGACAGCTCGCAGCCGGCGCTGGCCGAGCAGGGGAACCGGGTGCTCATCTGGGACCGGCCCAACTGCGGCGAGTCCTACGTCTGCTTCGAGGGCTCGTCCGAGTCGGCCATGCAGGCCGACGCGCTGGCTGGGTTGCTCGAGCACCTCGGCATGACGCCGGCGATCATCGCCGGCGGCTCGGGCGGGGCGCGGGTCTCGCTGCTCACCGCGTCCCGCAATCGCGAGGCGGCGGCGGGCCTGGCCATCTGGTGGATCAGCGGCGGCGTGTTCGGTTTGCTCACGCTGGCCACGCACTACTGCGGCGGCTCCCTGATGGCCGCATGGACCGGCGGCATGGACGCGGTGGTGGCGTTGCCGGAATGGTCCGAGGTGCTGGAGGGCAACCCCGAGAACAAGCAACGCTTTCTCGACCAGGACCCTGCGACCTTCGTCGCCACCATGGAGCGCTGGATGTTGGCCTACTGCCCGCGCGACGACGAGCCCGTGCCCGGGCTCCTCGAGGCCGACGCGCGGGCGTTGGACATTCCCGCCCTGGTCTTCCGAAGCGGTACCAGCGATCCCCACCACACCCGGGCCACGTCCGAGGCGCTGGCGGCGGTGTTGCCGATGGCCCGGTTGGAAGAACCCCCGTGGGGGGACCGTGAATGGCTCGAGCGCCAGGAGGTGCACGACGAGGGACTCTTTGCCCGCTGGCCCCTCCTCGCGCCCCAGCTCTTGGCGTGGCAGGACGAGGTCGGTCTGGGCTCTTAGTCGAGGCCGAGCGCCCGGACGAAGAGGAGGGTCAGCTGCTCGACCCCCTCGTCGAACTCGCAGTCGAGGAGTCCCTGGACGAACCACATCTCGGGGAAGCGGTACGTCATGGAGCCGAGGGCCGCGGCCGCGATCGTCGGGATTGATGCGCCGATCCACCAGCCCGTGGCGCTGCAGGCTCCCGATGGAGTCCGCGATCGCAGAGAGGTTCCTGCTCCTGTCGCTCGGCGCGCAGCACGCTGAGCTCCTGGTCGAAACGCGACACCTGCTCGATGACACCCATGATGCGCGCCTCGTCGCGGTAGGACTCCATGTTCAACCGGATCGCCTGACGGATGCGCTCAGCGGGGCTCGCGTGCGACGACGAGTCGAAGATGACCGAGTCGAGCGGCGCGCTCAGCCGGTCGTCGACCTCGGCGGCAACCTCGCGGAACACCTCCTCCTTCGATTCGAAGTAGTGGTAGAAGGAGCCGTGGGACAGCCCGGCGCGCTCTGCGATGTCCGAGATGCGTGCGTCGAGGAATCCGCTCTCCTCGAAGACCTCTTTCGCCGCGCTCACGAGCCGCGCCCGGGTCTCGATCCCCTTGCGTGACCGCGGCCCACTGGGCTTCTCAGTGGTGAGTGGCCGCGTGTTCGACACGTCCTTCTCCTTCTGGGCAGATTCCTTGGCCGGCGGTCCCATCAAACTACCGTCGCCTTCACCGCTGTGGAGGGGGACGCTGCGCTCAGTCCTGGGGACCGTCATGCGTCCGCCCGCTGGAGCAGCAGGACGCCCGAGGGCGTGCCCCCACCAGAGGTGACCACCGCCGTGCGCGGCGTCGCGCACTTGGCGCTCACCGGCTTCGTGGCGCAGCTGCGCCACCGCTTCGTAGAAGAACCCGAAGCCGTGCGTCCGTCCCTCTGAGAGTTGCCCGCCGTGCGGATTGACGGGGAGATCGCCGTCGAGCGCGATGCGCCGCCCACCGTCGAGCCAGTCGTAGGCCTCACCGAAACCGCAGAAGCCGAGGCCCTCGATCCACGAGATGGCGTTGAAGGTGAAGCCGTCGTAGACCAGCGCGAGGTCCACGTCGCTCGGTTGCAGGCTGGTGCGGGTCCACAGGTGCGCGGCCTGTCCGATGACCTGCGGCTCGTGGGTCAGCGGTGCCCTGATCCCACGAGACGCGTTCGAGGATCTGGGTACCCACGGCCTCGATACGGACGGCAGGGTGGGGCAGGTCGCCGGCCACGTCAGCGTCCGAGACGATCACCGCGATGGACGCGTCGCACGGGACGTCGCAGTCGTAGAGCCCGAACGGTGACGTGATCGGGCGGGCCGAGAGGTAGTCGTCCATCGTCATCGGGTCGCGGTAGATGGCGACCGGGTTGCGCGCCGCATTGGCCCGCGCGTTAAGGGCGATCAGGCCGAGCATCTCGCGCGGCGCGCCGTAGCGGTGCAGGTACTGGTTGGCGTTCATGCCGATCCAGTTCGCGGCCGACATCGCCCCGAACGGCGCACTCCATTCGCGCATCGGGCCCGAGACCCGCTGCCGGCCGCCGCCACCTCCACCCGCAGCCCGCCGAACTTTCCCTGCGCCATGAGCGTCGCGAAGGTCGACTCCCACACGGTGCGGAAGCAGAGCACGTGGCGGCAGAGCCCAGCGGCGACCGCCATGGCGGCCGCGATCACCGAGCCGCCCGGGCCGGGCAGGTCCATGCCGCCGTTGATCCAGGTCGGGTGCAGACGAAGCGCCTCCTCGATGGCGGTTGGGCCGCCTTCGGTCATGCTCAAGCCGCCGGCGCCCGGGTAGGTCGAGAGGCCGTCGATGTCCTCGGGGGTGAGCCCGGCGTCGGCAATGGCGGCCAGGCAGGCGTCGACGGCCAGCGACAGCGGGTCGGCCATGAGGCGGCGCCCGATGCGCGATCGCCCGATGCCGCTGAGGACCGCACGGTGCTCGAAGCGGTCGTCGCGCGGCGGTGGCGCGGCGGTGCCGGCCGCACCGGTTCGGCGACACGGTCGACGGGGTCGATCGTCCCCGGTCGGCTCGAAGAGCGGGATCCAGACGTCCTCGCAGCGGCTCGAAGCGGACGATCACCTCCTGCCCGATGCGCAACGTCGGCGGGGTCGCACCCGACGATGTTGGTCGTCAGGTGCACGCGGGGGTCCTCGGCCAGTGCGACGTTGGCCACCACGTAGGGCGGATCGAAGGCCGGGTGCCATCGGTGCGCGTTCACCGTGAAGCCGACGACCGTCCCGCGGCCCGACACGGCGACCGGCTTGGCCGACCGGCTGCGGCAGTACGGGCAGATCGGCACCGGCGGGTGGACCAGCTCGCCGCAGTCGGCGCAACCCTGGACGCGCAGGACGCCGTCGGCTCCCGAGGTCCAGAACCATTCGTTGGCCGGCGTCAGCTCGGGCAGCGGTCGCCTCACGCGTGCCGTCCGGCCCGCCCGGGGATGGAGGTACCGGAAGTATTGACATCGACGTCGTAATCGAACATCGCCGGCCATGGTACTCACCGGCGATTCCCCGGGCCCGGAGAGGAGTTCCGGCGGAGGGGAGCGGGCCGCCGTGGTGACGTGGGCGGAACAGGGCGGTGACCGTCCTCGTCCTTCCTTGACGCGGCGTGCGCCCTCGTGCATCCGTCCTGGTGCCGGGCGACCAGACCCCCTCGGGTGGGCTCGGTGGGCCCTGACGATCGCCGTTGAATCCCGATCGCCCCTCTCCTAATATCGACGTCAATGTTGAAGGATATGCTCGTCGTAGACGCCGACTCGCACTGGTGCGAGGCCCCCGATCTCTTCACCAAGCGTGCCCCGGCCGCGTTCCGTGACCGCGTGCCGCGGGTGGAGGAGGTCGAGGGCCAGCTGATGTGGGTCTTCGACGGGCACCCGGTCGGCCGCTTCAGCGCCGGCGGTGTGATCGCCCGCGACGGCACCAAGGAGAGCTCGTTCCACGCCCTCATGGAGTGGGACCACGACGAGGTCCACCTCGGCGCGCACGACCCGGTCGTCCGCCTCGGCGTGCTCGACGAGTGCGGCATCGACGCGCAGATCATCTTCCCGAGCACCATCGGCCTGGGCGGCCAGGACCTCGGCATGGTCGACGACCCTGCGCTCTGCCGCCTGGCGATCGAGATCTACAACGACGGCATGGCGGAGATCCAGTCCGACTCGGGCAACCGTCTCCTGCCGCTGCCCCTGATGCCCGCGTGGGACGTCGACACGTGCGTCAGAGAGGTCCGGCGCGTCGCCGCCCTCGGGGCCCGGGGCGTGAACATGACGTCAGACCCGCAGGACCTGGGGGCGCCCGACCTGGCCAGCCGGTCCTGGGACCCGTTCTGGGAGGTCTGCTCGGAGCTGCGCCTCCCCGTGCACTTCCACATCGGCGCAAGCCAGACGGCGATGACCTTCTTCGGCCAGTATCCCTGGGACTCCCACGCCGAGAACACCAAGTTGGCCATCGGCGGCACCCTGCTCTTCATCGGGAACGCGCGCGTCGTCACCAACGTGATCCTCTCGGGCATGTTCGACCGGCATCCCGGCCTCAACGTGGTGTCCGTGGAGAGCGGAGTCGGTTGGATCCCCTTCATCCTCGAGGCTCTCGACTACGAGATGTCCGAGAACGCGCCGCAGAGCTCGCCGCAGCTCGGGAAGATGCCGTCGGAGTACTTCCGGAGCAACATCTACGCGACGTTCTGGTTCGAGAACAACCGCAACAAGCTCCCGGATCTGATCGAGGCGGTCGGCGAGGACCGGATCCTCTTCGAGACGGACTTCCCGCACCCGACCTGCCTCTACCCCAACCCGCTCCAGACGGTCGAGGCCAAGATGGAGACGCTGGCACCTGAGACCCGCCGCAAGATCTTCGGCGAGAACGCCCGGGCGCTGTACCGCCTCTGACCCGCCTTCGACCTGTTCCCGGTCGGAGGGATCTCCTGATATTGACGTCGCAGTCAAAAATGTTAGATTGAGTGCCATGGCCAGAACCGTGTGACTTTCCCGACCTTCGACGCCGACAACCACATGTACGAGACCAAGGACTCGTTCACCCGGCATCTCCCCGAGCGCTACAAGGGCGCCATCGACTACGTCGAGCTGCACGGGCGCACGAAGATCATGATCCGCGGCACGGTCAGCGAGTACATCCCGAACCCGACGTTCGAGGTCGTGGCCAAGCCGGGAGCCCAGGAGGAGTACTTCCGCAACGGGAACCCGAAGGGCAAGTCCTACCGCGAGATCATCGGCGAGCCCATGCGCAGCATTCCCGCATTCCGAGAGCCGGCGCCGCGTATCGAGGTCATGGACGAGCTCGGCGTCGACCGCACGCTCATGTTCCCGACGCTGGCCAGCCTGCTCGAGGAGCGGATGCGCGACCACCTCGAGCTCACGCACGCCGCCATCCACGCGCTCAACGAGTGGATGTACGAGACGTGGACCTTCAACTACGAGGACCGCATCTTCGCCACGCCGGTGATCACTCTTCCGATCGTCGAGAAGGCGATCGAAGAGCTCGAGTGGTGTGTCGAGCGAGGTGCCAAGACCGTCCTCATCCGGCCGGCGCCGGTGCCGGGCCTGCCGGGGCTCGCGCTCGTTCGGCTACCCCGAGTTCGACCCGTTCTGGCAGGCCGTCGTCGACGCCGACATCCTCGTCTCCATGCACTCCTCGGACAGCGGCTACACCCGGTACCAGAGCGACTGGACCGGTCCGAGCGAGATGCTGCCGTTCAGGCTCGACTCCTTCCGCTACATGACCGTCGGTCACCGGCCGGTCCAGGACACGATGTCCGCCTTCATCTGCCACGGGGTGTTCTCGCGCTTCCCCGAGCTCCGCGTCGCCTCGATCGAGGCAGGCGGGGAGTGGATCCCCTCGTTCGTCGAGCATCTCGCCGACGTCTACAAGAAGATGCCGCACGCCTTCGATGACGACCCGGTCGAGCAGTTCAAGCGGAACGTCTGGGTCAGCCCCTTCCACGAGGACGACCTGGGCGAGATCATCGACGTGATCGGTGCCGATCACGTGCTCTTCGGTTCGGACTACCCACACCCCGAAGGCCTGGCCGAGCCGTGCAGCTACGTCGACCACCTGCCGCCGGGGCTGCCCGACGAGGATCTGGCCAAGATCATGGGCGGCAACCTGGCCCGGATCATGAAGGTCGACGCGCCGGTCGGCGCCGCGTCCTAGCCGGCCCAGCGGTCACGTCGCCGCCCCGGTCACTCACAATGCGCCCGGCGCGCTGGGTTCGGTAGGGTCCACCACGACGAAGAATCGCACCTGCACACGGGGAGCCGGAGATGCCTGACTACAAATACGTGCTGTACGAGACGCTCGACTCGGGCAGGGTCGCGCGCATCATGCTCAACCGGCCGGACGCCCGGAACGCGCAGAACCGAGGTCTGCTCGTCGAGCTCCACGATGCATTCATGCGGGCCGAGGCGGACGACGAGGTCCGCGTGGTCATCCTCGGCGGCACGGGCAAGATGTTCTCCTCGGGACACGACCTGGGTTCGGCGGCGGCCCGTGAAGAGTGGACCCCCGGTCCGACGCAGCACCCGTCACACACCATCAACGGCGGCACGCGCGAAGGGCGCGGAGTCGCTGATGCTTCAGGAGTGGCACTACTTCTACGACAACACGCGCCGCTGGCGGAACCTCCGCAAGATCACGATCGGGCAGGCCCACGGAGACGTGTACGCGGCCGGCCTCATGCTGTTGTGGGCCTGCGACCTCATCGTCTGTGGCGAGGGGACGCGCTTCGCCGACGTGGTCGGGACGCGCCTGGGCATGTGCGGCGTCGAATACTTCGCACACCCCTGGGAGTTCGGGCCGCGCCGGGCCAAGGAGCTCCTCTTGACGGGCGACTCGGTCGACGCCGACGAGGCCTACCGACTCGGCATGGTGAGCAAGGTATTCCCCGACGACGAGCTCGTCGACCGGACGGTCGAGTATGCAGAACGGATCGCGCAGTTGCCGACCATGACGGCGCTGCTCATCAAGGAGTCGGTGAACCAGAGCGTGGACAACATGGGCTTCTACAACGCCCTGAATGCGTGTTTCACCCTGCACGAGTTGAACCACGCGCACTGGGCATGGGTCAACGACGACAACTTCCCCGTCGCCAAGGAAGACGCGGGCATCCCCAATTGGAAGGAGGCTCCGCCGATCGTGCCGGCGGTCAAGGACAAAGTGCGCGCCGAGTCGTAACCTTTACCCGCACGGGTCGCAGCGACCTGGACGGGGGGTGAAAATCCCAGTTCGAGGACCAGTTCGGGCGTCATGCACGGATCGGCCCGCATCGTTAGTATCAGAATTGACGTCGATGTCAGAAATGCCGCGCTGAGCTGATCCGGCCGGCAGGAGAAGGGGTGGGTCCCGCAGGTGCTGCAGTTCGTGATCGCCGGATTGGTATTGGGCGGCATCTACGCCATTGCGGCGGCCGGCCTGGTGATCACCTACACCTCGTCGGGAATCTTGAACTTCGCGTTCGGCGCGATGGCGTACTTCATCGCACGCTTCTTCTATTTCCTCCACACCCAGGAGAATTGGGGCATCGCGCCGGCTACGGTCCTGTCGGTGCTGGTCGCGGCGCCCGCCATGGGCGTCGTGCTGTACCTCTTGCTCTTCCGCTACCTCCGGTTGTCCGCACCTCTGATCAAGGTGGTGGCGACCATCGGACTCTTGGTGGCCATCCCTTCCGTGGCGACCTGGGTCTTCGGCAACTCGGCCATTCAGCAGGCACCGGGTCTCGCGCCCAACCCGAACGCCGTCTACCAATTCCTGGGCGTTCCCATCGACCAGAACGAGATCGCCGTCTACATCTGCGTGGTGCGTGACCATGGTCCTGGGCGCCGTGGTGCTCCGCTACACCGAGGTGGGGTTGAAGGTTCGGGCCATGGTCGACTCGCCTGCCATGACGGACCTGTCGGGCACGAACCCGACCGCGATCTCGATCGGCGTCTGGGCGGTCAGCACCTTCTTCGCCGGGCTCGTGCGGTGTGCTGGCGGCACCGATCAACGGCATCGACTCCACCAATTTCACCCTGCTGGTCGCCGCCTCGCTCGCCGCGGTCGTCGCGGCCAAGCTCCGCAACCTGCCGGTGGCGGTGGTCGTGGGACTCCTCATGGGCGTGGCGACGTCGCTGATCCAGCGCTATCTCCCGTCGGACAGCCAATGGACGACGGGTCTCATCGACGCCATCCCCTTCATCGTCGTCGCGCTGTTCTTGATCTACAGCCTCTTCCGCGGGGGCCGGATCGGCGAGACCGAGGGGTGGGGCGGCGCGCTCGACCGCGCCATCACGCCCCAGGGCGAGAGCAAGCTGGCCGGCTCGACGACCAGCGTGGTGGAGACGGCATCGCTCGGCTTCGTCGGGAGATATGCCGGCCCCTTGCTGCTCATCGGCGCCGTGGCCGTCGCGCCCCTGCTCGTCAGCAGCTACTGGGTCGGGCTCTTCCCCTCGGCCGTGGCTCTCGGCGTCATCGCCTTGTCGTGGACCCTCGTCACCGGCGAGGGCGGGATGTTGTGGCTGTGCCAGATCACCTTCGCGGGCGTCGGGGCGATCACCACGGCCGAGTTGGCCAACAACCACGGCTGGCCGGTGCTGGCGGCGGCAGTCATGGGCGGCCTCATCGCCGCGGCCCTGGGCGCGCTCGTCGGCTTCTTGAGCATCCGGCTGGGCGATCTGTACGTCGCGCTGGTGACGCTCACCTTCGGCCTGCTCATGGAGAACCTCGTCTTCACGTTGCCGAGCTTCGTGAACCAAGGGCATCGGGCTCACGCTGAACCGGCCAGGGTTCGCCTCGACCGACCTTTCATATACGTATCTATGCCTTGTGGTGTTCGTGATCTTCTCCCTCTTCATCGTGAACTTCCGAAGATCGACGACTGGGCTGGCCCTCAACGCGGCGCGCTGGAGCGAGGCGGGCGCCAGGACCTCGGGCATCAGCGTCGTCCAGATGAAGGTGATCGCCGGGTCGCTCGCGGCCCTCGTGGCCGGCATCGGCGGCGCGCTGTACGCCATGGCACAGACGTCGTTCCAGCCGAGCGAGTTCGCGACCTTCGCCGGTGTCGTGTGGCTGGCCGTTCTCGTCACCATCGGCGTGCGCTCGACGGCGGCCGCCCTGATCGCGGGCCTGACCCTGGTCTTCCCCAATGCCCTCTTCTCCTATTACCTGCCGTCGGCAACCTGGCTCACCTACGCGCTCTCGATCGGGTTCGGGCTGGGCGCGATTTCCGCAGCGAAGTACCCCGACGGCGCGCTGGCCGAGCAGAGCCGCCGGCTCCAGACCCTGCTCCTCCGATTCAGGCCGGCCCGTTCGGGCGGTGAGACGCCGGGCGACTTCAGCATGCCCGCGGGCGTGCGAGACCGCGGACGGCGCGCCGCGGATCACCGAGCGCGTGTCGTGACCACGACCGAGCCGGCACCCGCGGGCACCCCTGCGACCGCTCCCGGCACGTCGTGCGCGCTGTCGGCGAGCGGCGTCACGGTTCGCTTCGGCGGGCTCATGGCCCTCGCCGACGTCTCCATCGAGGTGCAGCCCGGCGCGATCGCCGGCCTCGTCGGCCCCAACGGCGCGGGCAAGTCGACGCTCCTCGGCGTCCTGTCGGGCTTGCAGCGGGCCAACGCCGGCACTGTCTCGCTGTGCGGCGAGGACGTCACCCGTGCCTCGCCGCGGACACGCGCGCGGAAGAGGGTTGGCGCGCACGTTCCAACAGCCCGAGCTCTTCCAGGGTCTGACTGTGCGCGAGCACCTCGTGCTGTCGCACCGCGCCCGTGTGGCACGCCACCGCCTCTGGCGTGACATGTTCGATCCGCGCTGCTTGCTCCCGCCGTCAAAGGCGGAGAACGATCAGGTGGACGGCCTGCTCGAGATGCTGCGGCTCACGCGCGTCGCCAAGGCACCAGTGGCGGCCTTGCCACTCGGGATCCTCCGCCTCGTCGAGGTGGGTCGCGCCCTGGCCAGCAACCCCCGGGTGCTGCTCCTCGACGAACCGTTGTCGGGCCTGGACATCAAGGCGTCGGAGAACCTGCTCTGGGTGTTCCGCCAGATCGTGGACCAGTCCGACCCGCCGCTGTCCGTGGTGATCGTGGAGCACGACGTCGCCGCGGTGCTCTCCCTCTCGGACACGGTGTTCGTCCTCGACTTCGGCGAGCGCATCGCGGCGGGCACACCGGAACAGATCAGGAACGACCCCGCGGTCCGCGCGGCGTACCTGGGCGACGGTGATCAACCAGATCACAGGAGCCTCGTCGCTCCACGGGCAGCGGCTGCGCAGGCCGCGCCGGCTGCGCCGGCCGCACCGGCGGCACCGGCGCCACCGGCGGCACCGGCTGCGCCGGCATCCGGGGAGGACGTGTGAGCGACTCCATCTTGGAAGTCGAGGACCTCGACGTCCGCTACGGCACGTCGCAAGCCCTCTTCGGCGTTTCGTTGTCGGCGCCGGCCGGATCCGTGCTCGCCATCCTCGGCGCGAACGGGGCAGGCAAGAGCACGTTGGCCAGGACGGTCTCGGGCCTCGTGCGTCCTGTCTCTGGCCGCGTCCGCTTCGATGGTCGTGACATCACTGGGATGTCCGCGCACCGGATCCGAAAGCTCGGACTGACCTACATCCCCGAGGGGCGGGGCATCTTTCCCGGCCTCTCGGTCATCGACAACTTGCGCATGGCGGTGGCCCAGGAGCGTCGCGGGGATCGGCCGACCGCCATCGACCGGGCGATCGACCGCTTTCCCATCCTCGGTAAGCGTCGCACCCAGCGCGCGGGCAGCCTCTCGGGGGGCGAGCAGCAGATGCTGGCCCTGGCCCGGGCGCTCGCCGTCTCTCCCAAGCTGGTCATCGCCGACGAGATGTCGCTCGGCCTCGCGCCGCTGGTCGCCGAGTCGGTTTTCGAGGGCCTGGAACAGGCTCGCCAAGCTGGCATCACAATCGTCTTGAGCGAGCAGTTCGTCCACCGGGCCCTCGCCATGGCCGACCGGTGTGTGATCTTGACCAGGGGCCAGGTCGGCTGGTCCGGTCCGGCGGCGGAGGCCGGCCAGGAGGTCATCGACCGCTACCTGGGCGAGGCGGAAAACCCGACCCCCACCGGCGTTACGAATGGGTTAAGATAACGCTGCTTGCAGAGAAGATAATCCTTCTCGCACAGCATGAGACGAGCGTTCTCTCAGCTGAGTAGCCCATTCACACAGGCGGTTGACAAGGGATCCGGAGCGGGATCTAGGGAGGGAAATGCCGATGCAACCGGGGACGACCACCAGCACGGGTGTGTGTACCGACCGTTCAGAATCCTCGCAGTCCGCTACGCGCGCGCATCACGTCACGCGGGGATACCGGCGCATGGGCACCGTCGCCGTGGCCATGGTGGCCGGCTTGCCGCTCGCACTCGTTGCGACGTCGACGTCGCAGATGCCCGCCGCGGCGGCCTCGGCTTCGAAGTCGCCAATCACCATCGCGTACATCTCCTCCCTCACCGGTGAGGGCGGCTCGGAGGACGGGGATTCGCCGCAAGGCTTCGAGGCGCGTCTCGATGAGCAGAACGCCCAAGGTGGCATCGACGGGCACAAGCTGGTACCGCTCGTCCTCGACGACCAGACCAGCCCCTCGCTGATCGACACCGTCGTGCAGGAAGCCGACTCGAAGGCCTTCGGGATCGTGTCGCAGAGTCCACTGTTCTTTCTGGCCGCCAAGTACCCCAACGAGGCCGGCGTCCCGGTGACGGGCTCCTATGACGACGGGCCCGAATGGGGGACGCAGCCCTACACCAACATGTTCGCGTCGGACGAAGGGAGCGTGAATCCCAAGTACCCGGTCAACACACAAATCGGGGACTTCCTCAAGGCTCACGGCGGCACAATTCTCGGCTCCTACGGCTACGGGATCTCGCCGTCATCGAGTCGCGCCGCCATCGCCACGGCCGACTCCTTCGAACATGCCGGCGGGAAGACCGGCGTGCTCGACACCTCCGTCCCCTTCGGCAGCGTGGCCTTCACCAGCCTCGCCCTGGTGGCCAAGCAGAAGGACATCAACGCCATGGTGCCCGCCATGGACGCCAACTCGAACTACGCGCTGGCCCAGGCGCTCGCGCAGGCGGGCGTGAAGCTCAAGGCCACGCTGTACGCCACGGGCTACCAGCCGAATGTGATCAATTCCACCTCGTGGAAGACCCTCCAAGGGTCGTACTTCCTGTCGCCCTTCCGACCGTGGGCGCTGCCGAACGCGGGCGACCGAGCAGATGCAGGCCGCGATGGAGAAGTACGCACACTTCACCAAGACCCAGTTCCCGGACTTCGGCCAGTACGAGGCATGGGCGGGCGCCGACCTCATGATCAAGGGCCTGGAGATGGCGGGACCCACCGCCTCGCGGGCAACGGTGATCAAGGATCTCCGCAGCATCAAGTCCTACAACGCCAACGGTCTCCTGCCCCAGAGCATCGACTACGCAACGATCTTCGGCCACGACCTCCCGCAGACGTGTGCCTGGGTCATGAAGGCCGAAAAGTCCGGATTCGTCGCGGTCTCCTCGCAGCCGACGTGTGGGACGGACATCCCGGGGACGGCCACCGCCAGCTCAGTCATAGTGGAGCAGGCGTCGGGTCAGCTCCGCCGAGCGCGCTCGGTGGCCGTCGAGCGCTCGAGCATGCCTGCCGCCGGTTTCGCCGTCCCAGCCGTAGCGCACGATCGTCTGTTGGAGCCGGAGCCCCTCACCGACGTCGGGCGGCATGACCATGAACGTGGAGGCAGTCGTCTCGCCCGTGATCTCCACGGTGGTGCCGTGGATCGTCTCGAGCACACACGACACGTCCTCCCCCGAAGGTGTGAGCGTCTCCAACCACGGTGCCCGGACCACGCGGGCAGGAATCAGCCCGCCGTCACCCTCGAAGACGTACCCCTCGTTGTAGGTGTCCTTGCCGTCCGTGCGCGGCGGATAGGCGATGTAGCCGAAGCCACGACCGCTCGGGAACAGTGCCAGCCTGCCAGGCATGGCCCCGGAACTTGGCCAGGCGCCGGATGCTCTGGCGGCGGATCCGGTTGGCGCCACCGTCGATCTCATGGATCTCTCCGGCGATGCGGAGCTCGCCAGTGGCGCGGCACAGCTGCTCGAAGCGCCACGGATGGCCCATGAGGTCCCCTTCTTCTTGGGTGTCCAAGATGTGCCGGGCTTCGGGGAGCAGCCCGCCGTTCATGAACGGCGGCATGGCCGGGTGCAGGTCGACGTCGAACTCGACGGGCACCGGGTCTGTGCGGCCTTGGAGCGCGCCGCCGATCTGGGCCGTCGACAGAGGTGGGGACCGCGTCGCCGCGCATGCGCAGGTGGAGGTGGCCATATGGCTCCTTGAGCTCGAGTGAGAGCGGGCCCGCACCGAGCACGCGGGGCCGGCCATCGGCTCCCAGAGGATCATGGATGGCGCCCGAGCCGTACACGTTGAAGACGCGGCCGTCCGCGAACGGCAACGTTGACCTGAATGTCGTGGGTGTCCCACTGGTCGGCCGTCGCCTCGACGCCGACACGCGGCAGGCCGAACGAGGCGCTGGCGTCCCAGATCCAGGCGTTCACCGACTCGCGCAATTCGGGGTTGTCGGGCTGATTGGGGAAGACGAACTCCAGGTCCTCGCTCAGGCCGCCGCTCAAATCAGTCGTCACGCCGGCACACCCTAGTGGTGGGAGCTTTTTCCCTTCCCGGTGTCGGCCGGCAGCGTGAGGCAAAGGCAGCGTCAGCGGCTGCGGCGTCTGCTCGGCAGCGTCGGCGTCAGCCGGCGGCGGGCAGGTCGTGTTCGACCGTGACGCGGGCCTCGTCGAAGCTCAAGAAGCGCCCGAGCGGCGCAGATTCGGGGAGCGGATCCTCGTAGCTCCATGCGACGTCCTCGTGGACGTGATCCCCGATCCGGGCGCTCCAATACGTCGCCGTCCCCTTGTAGGGGCAGTACGTCCGGGTGTCACTCCGCTCGAGCAGCTCGGTGCGCACGAGGCGCGGGTGGACGTAGAGCCGCGGCTCGAGCGCCGTCTCGAACACCGCCAGGGTCTCGGTCGTGTCGACCAGCGTGACCCCGCCGGCCTCGACGCGGAGCCGGCGTCCAGAGCGCAGGGAGTCCACGCGGTGGTACGGGTTCCGTGTGTGCCCGTGGACCTGTTCGTCCTCCTCGAACCAGGCGTCGGCGGCCTCCCACTCGACCGTCACGTAGCCCGGCGCGTCCGCCTCGGGCCGAGCCTCGAGGCCCTGCACGTCGCGCTCGGGGAACGGCGTAGGCCGGCGGGCGGCCGGGGCGGTGGACCAGGAGCACCCGCTCGCTGTCGATCAGCGTGCGTCCGTCCTTCGTCGCCCGCACCCGCCGGCGGAAGGGCTCGATGTAGGCGACCTCGTCGGGCATCGGGGCGGTGAAGCGCCCGGCCGGCCGGCCACTCAGGGGCCCCCGGCCGGTCGACAGGCTCACAGGGCGGTGCGCTCGTCGCGCACGGCGGCGTCGGGAAACGCCCGGACCATGGCCTCCACGCTAAAGGAGGCGAGCGAGCGCACCGTCCTCCGCGTGAACCCTGCACTCGGCATGGGTCGTGCCCGCACCGGCGAAGGTCGATTCGTGGTGGTACAGCATCCACTCGGTCGGCGCGGATCGCGCTGTGCACCGAGAGGTGGATGGCGTTTATCCCCATCGACAGCGTCCGATGGGCCTGGTCCTGGCCGATGCCGGCGTGCGGGCGCAGGGCCGCGGCGATCGGCATGTGCCCGGTGAACTGGGCCAGCAGCCCGGCATGGAGAGCCTGGTCGTCGGGGACCTCGCGGAAGCGGACCCAGCAGTCGAGGACGGGCGGGCCAACGGGCGCGGCGGAGTCGTTGGTGTAGGCGGCGTCGACGACCCTGAGGTCGCGTCCGGTCACTCCCATGTCGTAGGGCTCGCAGTCATAGGGCCCCGGCACTGCAGGCGGGCCCTTGTGGTGCTCGATCAGGGTCGGGGCGCCGGCATCGAGGAGCAGCGTGCCGGCGGCACAGCAGCGGCCGTCCTGGAGTGACCCGCACGGCGAGACCGGTGAAGGTGCGTCCGGCGCTCAGCTCCTCGAGCTCGAAGCCGAGCGGACGGCGGGCATCCGCCGGCCGCACGACGCAAGTTCTGCGAGACACCGTGCGCCGGCCCGGAGCACGCCGACTCCCGGCGACGATCGCCTGCCCCAGGATCTGGCTGGCCTCGACTACGGGCCGGCGCCCGTCGCTGTGAACACCTCCGGCGTAGCGGCCGTCCCCGTCGGGCTGCACGTCAATGAGCGCGAGCAGGTGGGCGGCGTCGCCCCAGGTCGGAAAACGTTTGAGTGTGACGTCGCGCGGGGCCGTCCCTGGCACGGCGTCCACCACCTCTACGCAGACCGCTTCGAGATCGAATGTGCCGTGGGCACGGAGCGCGTCCAGCCCGAGGGCGGGCTCGGTGAGGACGCGCACGACCGGGTGTGGCTGGCCACCGGCGGTCCACAGCTCGGACGTTCCCGTCCCATCGCGCGCATCGTCGGGGCCGGCGGCACGCAGGAGCGACCATGCGATGTCGTCGCGTGGGAAGTAGAGGACCGAGGGCTGGCCTTTGCGCTCGAGGGCCACGCACCTCTCGGATTCGGCCAGCAGCGTCTGGCCCGCCCAGGCTCGCGCCCGGTAGGGGTACCGCTCGATCCTCACGCCGCGCCGTGCTCCATCATCAGTTCGGGATCAGGACGCGCA
The DNA here is from genome assembly GCA_963725895.1 of uncultured Acidimicrobiaceae bacterium. GTDB lineage: Bacteria > Actinomycetota > Acidimicrobiia > Acidimicrobiales > RAAP-2 > Bog-473. The sequence goes on from CAVSAJ010000003.1 coordinate 535,820, forward strand.
CGCGCATGTACACGGCGCGCCGTGCGTTCACGCGAGCCGGGGCGACGGCGTCGACGAGGGCGTTGTGCGCGGCGCGACGGTGACCGACGGCAGGCTGAGGCTCCCGCCGTGGCGGAGTAGCGAATCGACCACGATGACCAACTCGTCGACCTCAATGAGGCTGTCGCTCAAGTACTTGCGAGTCGCCCACTGGGTGCCGAATTCAACTGCGCGTTCGGGATCCCAGTCGTTGGCGAATCCCGTCATGGCGTCGCCCTCGCCCCCATGCAGTCGCCGACGACCAGGCGGGTGAACCCGACGGAAGGGTGCTCGGCCCGCCAGGCTTCGACCAGCTTGTCCAAGCGCCGCTTTGCTCACGGCATACGCGCCGAGCCCGGGCCACGGAGGCGTCAGCGATGCGCTGACCGACGACAGGTACACCGCGATGCCGGTGGCGGCGGTGAGGTGGGGGAGGGCGGCGGTCGTCACCAACGCCGCGCCGATGACGTTGGTGTCGAAGACGCGGCGCCAGGTCTCGGCGTCGGTATCGACCAGGCTGGCCAGCGGACCGATCGCCGGCGTGTACACCAGAGCATCGATCCCTCCCAGGTGGTCCGCCGCCGCCTCGATCGCGGACTGGCATGACGCCGCGCTCGTCACGTCACACGCCAGCGCCAGGGCGTCGGGGCCCGGCTTCCTTCGCGGCGACCTCGAGCCGCTCGAGGCGGCGCGCCAGCAATGCAGTCTTTGCCCCCCGCTGCGTCAGCCCGACGCCGATACAGCGTCCAAGCCCGCTCGAAGCGCCGACGACGACGGTACGCAATTCCTGTTCCTCCCCTTCGACCCTCGGCCCTCGACCACCTCGATAGGCCGGCAACGATGTTAATCAGATTCTGGAATTGGCATTTACTTTGACGTAAAAGTATTCTGGTGTTCGTGGCCGAACCGGCGCCGATGGCAGGACGAATTCGATCGTTCGCCGCGCCGGGCGGCGCGTCCTTCGAGACGATGTCCGGGCTTCCGCTCGAGCCCGTCTACGGGCCGGACGACGCCGAGTTGCCGGGGCAGTATCCCTATACCCGCGGTCCCTACGCCTCCATGTACCGCTCGCGCCTGTGGACCATGCGCCAGTTCGCCGGCTTCGGCACTGCCGAGGACACCAACGGCCGGTTCAAGGAACTGCTGCGCGCCGGCGGCGACGGCCTCTCGACGGCCTTCGACATGCCGACGCTGCTCGGCCGCGACAGCGACGATCCCCTGGGCCCGCGGCGAAGTGGGCCGGGCGGGCGTGGCCGTCGACACCCAGGCCGACATGGAGACTCTGTTCTCAGGGATCGACCTCGGCTCGGTGTCGACCTCCATGACCATCAACTCCGGCGCCGCCCCGGTGCTCGCTATGTACGTCGGGGTGGCCGATCGGACGGGCGTGGCGCGCACGGCGCTGTCGGGCACCATTCAGAACGACATCTTGAAGGAGTACCAGGCGCAAAAGGAGTACGTCTTCCCGCCGCGCCCATCGGTGCGCCTCGTGACCGACGTGATGCGCTTCGCCAGCGCTGAGCTGCCGCGCTGGCACCCCGTCTCCATCTCCGGGTACCACATCCGGGAAGCGGGATCGACGGCGGCGCAGGAGCTCGCGTTCACCCTGGCGAACGGGTTCGCCTACGTGGAGGCGGCGCTCGCCGCCGGGATGGAGGTGGACGCGTTCGCGCCCCGCCTGAGCTTCTTCTTCAACGCGCACATCGACTTCTTCGAGGAGATCGCCAAGTACCGCGCCGCGCGGCGCATCTGGGCCCGCTGGATGCGCGATCGCTACGGCGCATCGGACGGACGCTCGACCCAGTTGCGCTTCCACACGCAGACAGCCGGCGTCTCGCTCACCGCCCAACAGCCCGAGGTCAACCTGGTTCGCGTCGCGATCGAAGCACTGGCCGGCGTGCTCGGGGGCACCCAGAGCCTCCACACCGATGCCTTCGACGAGGCGCTGGCGCTCCCCACCGAGCACGCGGCGCGGCCTGGCGTTGCGAACGCAGCAGGTCATCGCCGAGGAGAGCGGCGTCGTGCATGTCGCCGACCCGCTCGGCGGCTCGTGGTTCGTCGAGGAGCTCACCGACACCATGGAGCGCGAGGCCGAGGCCGTCTTCGCCCATCTGCTCGAAGCCGGCTCGGGCTCGGTACTCGAAGGCGTCATCGCCTGCATCGACGACGGCTGGTTCGTCTCGGAGATCGCGGACGCCGCCTACGCGTTCCAATCCAAGATCGCCCGCGGCGAGTGGCGGCAGGTGGGTGTCAACGCGCTACGTCGAGGACGACGGGGTGGCGCCTTCGACGCTGGCGATCGACCCTGGGGTAGAGACGCTGCAACTCGAGCGACTCGCCCAGGTCAAGCAGGCGCGTGACGACGACGCGGTGCGCCGTTCGTTGGCCCGCCTCGCCGCGGAGGCGGCCGATCCGGGCGTCAACCTCATGCCCGCGCTGATCGAGGCGGCGCACGCCATGGTGACGCTGGGCGAGGCGATGGGCGCCCTCGAGTCGGTCTTCGGGATCTACACCGAGCGCCACGTCGCCTGAGCCTGAGCGTGACATGCCCGGCACCGGCGAGCGGCCCCTGCGTGTGCTTATGGCCAAGGTCGGGCTCGACGGCCACGACCGCGGCCTGCGGGTGGTGGCGCGGATCCTGCGCGACGCCGGGTGCGAGGTCGTCTACGCCGGCCTGCGCCAGTCCCCCGAGACGATCGCTGCCATGTCCGCGCAGGAGGACGTCGACGTGGTGGGCGTCTCCATGCACAACGGAGCCCATCTCACCTTGGCCCCGGCGGTCGTTGCCGCGCTGCGCGGGGCCGGGCTCGAAATCCCGGTCGTCGTCGGCGGCATCGTGCCGCCGGACGACGTCCCGCTGCTGCTGGCGGCCGGGGTCGCCGCCGTCCTCGGGCCGGGTGCCTCGAACGAGGAGGTCGTGGCCACGGTGCGCGACGTCGTCGGGCGGAGGGGTCTGAAGGCTCTCTGTGGCCACCGCGTCCGCCGCCAGCCGCCTTCCTTTCGACCCCATCGCCGAGGCGATGCGTCACTGGCGGTCCCATGGGTGGGGTGAGGCCACGCGGGGCATGGGCGTGGTGACCTCTGTCATCCGGGCCGAGCAGATTCTCTCCGGTCGCGCCGAGGAGGCGGTCCGTCCTCTCGGCCTCACCTTCGCCCGCTACGAAGTTCTGATGCTCCTCCTCTTCTCCCAACGCGGCGAGCTGCCCCTGGGCAAGATCGGCCAGCGGCTCCAGGTCGGTGCGGCCAGCGTGACCAACGCGATCGACCGGCTCGAGCGAGACCGGCTCGTCCGCCGGCGGATCAACCCCGACGACGGTCGCGGCGTGCTCGCCGCGATCACCAAGCAGGGGGGAGAGCTGGCCCACGAAGCGACGGTCGTGCTCAACGACTCGGTCTTCGGCGGCCTCGAGCTCTCCCAGGCCGACGCCGACACCCTCTTCTCGCTCCTGGGCAAGCTGCGCCGCCGAGCCGGCGACTTCGACTGACGGCGTGTCCCGGCCTGGCGATCACGCGTCATGGCGGGCTGACCAGGCAAAACGGTCGTCTGAAGGCCCGTGGCCGAAGTGCTACTCTCCGTGAGGAAGAACGCGGTTCTCAGGCATGAGCCCGCACCGCCGACCGCCGACCTCAGCCGAAGGAGCGTAGATGGGGGAGTTCGACGACATCGATTTCTTCCGGGGGAACGAGCTCATCGCGGACCCCTACCCCTACTTCGACTACCTGCGGGGCAAATGCCCGGTCCAGCTCGAGCCGAACCACGGCGTCGTGATGGTCACGGGGTACGACGAGGCCGTCTCCGTCTACACGAACACGACGACCTTCTCGTCGTGCAACGCGGTCACAGGACCCTTCCCGGGGTTCCCCGTTGCGCTCGAGGGCGACGACGTGAGCGAGGCCATTGAGCAGCACCGCGACGAGCTCCCCTTCAGCGACCAGCTGACCACCATGGATCCGCCGAAACACAAGGCCCATCGCGGCTTGCTGATGCGGCTGATCACGCCCAAGCGCCTGCGTGAGAACGAGGACTTCATGTGGCGCCACGCGGACCGCCAGATCGACGAGTTCATCGGTCGTGGGGAATGCGAATTCGTCCGAGACTTCGCCGCCCCCTTCACCCTCTATGTGATCGCCGACCTCCTCGGCGTGCCCGAGGAGGACCACGAGTGGTTCCGCGAGGAGCTCCAGGGCGGGGGCCGCGAGCGCGAGCAGGCGCTCGGGAGTACCGGGGCGCGCACCATGAGCCACTCGCCGCTCGAGTTCCTCTATGACCGCTTGACGACCTATGTCGAGGGCCGGCGACGCGAGCCGCGCGACGACGTCCTGACCGGCCTGGCCACAGCCACCTTCCCCGACGGCTCCCTGCCCGAGGTGATCGACGTGGTTCGGGTGGCGGCCAACGTGTTCTCCGCCGGGCAGGAGACGACGGTCCGTTTGCTCGGCTCGGCACTGCAGATGATCGGCGAGCGTCCCGACATTGCGCAGCGCCTCCGCGACCACACCGCCCGGATCCCCGAGTTCGTCGAGGAGTGCCTGCGCTTTGAGAGCCCGGTCAAGGGTGACTTCCGGCTGGCGCGCACCGCGGCCAGCATCGGGGGCGTCGAGATCGATGCGGGCACGTGCGTGATGGTGCTCAACGGGGCCGCCGGTCGCGACCCCCGTCGCTTCGACCGGCCCGGCGAGTTCGAGATGGACCGGGCCAACGCCAAGGAGCACCTGGCCTTCGGTCGCGGACCCCACGCCTGCCCCGGTGGGCCGCTCGCTCGTGCGGAGACCCGCATCAGCATCGACCGCTTGCTCGCCCGCATGCAAGACATCAGGATCTCGGAGTCCGCGCACGGCCCGGCCGGCGACCGGCACTACGACTACGTACCCACCTACATCCTGCGCGGCCTCAGCCGCCTCAACCTCGAATTCACCCCCACTTCGTGACGCGGCGACGCCTCGACGGCGTCGTCATGACCCCCGCAGGGCGCCGATGACGTGCTCGCCGAATTCGGAGAGCGTGTCGGGCTGGGCGAAGTCGCTGAACCATACGTAGAACCGTTCGACGTCGCGCGTCGCGAGGCTGCCGAAGTAGTCGACGAGCTCGGCGGCCGTCCCGGTCACGACGCGGGAGCCGAAGCGCCGCCGCGCCGTCTCCTCCACCTCCGCCCGGGCGTGCGCGGACCCGACAAACGCGACCTGCGCCTGGAGCGAACAGCGCGCCGGCCCCGCCAGCGGGCGCATGTCGTCGAATCTGTCCAAGATGGCGATGTGGACGTTCCACCAGTCGGCGTACCCGGACACCAGCTCCATCGTCTTGCGTCCGGCGCCGCCGATGACGATGGGGATGCGCTCGAGCGGCACCGGTCGTTGGCTGGCACCGTGGAGCGAGAAGTGCTCCCCGTCGTAGTCGACGACCTCACCGCGCCAGAGGGCCGTGATGACCTCGAGCGACTCCTTCAGGCGACTCACCCGCTCCCGCGGCTCGGTCGAGCCGATGCCGAAAGCCTCGAACTCGGCGGCAACCGATCCCCAGCCGAGGCCGAGCTCGAAGCGGCCACCCGAGGCATGGTCGATCGTCACTGCCTCACGGGCTAGCACCACGGGATGACGGAACGAGTCGCAGAGCACCAGCGAGCCCACACGCAGGTCGGCCGTCCGGGCGGCCAGCCAGGCATTGGCCGCCATGGCCTCGAACATCGGCGAGGCTTCGGCACCGGGCGGTGCGAGATGGTCCATGCCGGCGATCCCGGCAAAACCTGCGGCCTCCGCATCCTGGGCGCGCGTCACCATCTGGGGCATGGTCATGCGCATCTGGGGTAGGTAGAGCCAGAACTCGAGCGACGTCACGGGTGCACGACACTACAGATCACCCGAGGTGAACCGGCGTGCTGCGTCATGGCGGGTCACCCGACCGTCCGACCTCGAGCGAAGCCCTGTCCCACGCAGCCAGTTCGGCGGCGGCTTCGTAGGTGCTCTGGAAGAAGGCGAGCAAGAGCGCATCAGGGTCGTCGGCGGAGCGCACGGCCCGGTAGGGGAGCACGAACTCGCCGAGTTGCTCGTCGAAACGAGCCGGGGGTTCGACCGGCCAGGCGGAGAACCCGTCGGGGACGGGGTAGGCGTACGCGTAGAACGATCCCTCCTCGGACCCTCCGGGCCAGAACCCAGCGCTGCTGACCTCATGGCTGTAGGCGAGCTCTTGCACCCAATCCGCGCAGTTGGGCACTCCGCCCGGGTGCTTCGGCGCGCGGCGACCCGAGAAACGGGTCACCGCCAGGTCCGGCGCGCCCCAGAAGAAATGCACCGGGCTGACCTTGCCCTGGAAGCGGGCGCGGAAGATGGTCATCACCCTCCACGCCTGGACGAGGGCCAGCCAGAACCGATGGCTGGCGTCGCGGTCATAGGGCCGCATGGCGGTGTCCTGGGCGAAGGGTGTCGCGTTCGGGACCTCGACGGGCCGTGCGAGCACCTCTACGGTGACGCCGACCTCGGCGAGCGCCGCCATCGTGGCCGCGTAGAAATCGGCCACCGAACAGGGCTCCAACGGGATGCGTCGGCGCTGTCCCTCCGTCGTCCGGACGTCGAGGTGATGGTCGACGAAGTCGAACTCCATCTCGAGGGCTCGCGGACCGTCGGGCATGAGCGAGGTCGTGAGGCCGCGCCCGGAGACGTAGAGGGGAACCTGCCACCAGTGGTTGACCATGGGTGCCAGGGCCAGTCGCACCTTGCCGACCACCTGGGTCCACAGATGGAGCGCGTCCTTCGTGCCCTCCCACGCGCTGAGCGTGAGCTCAGGCCACGCGTCCGCCGGGCTGGGGGGTGCGGGCGGGGGACTCATTGTCGGCGCCTCCTTTCCATCGTGTTGGCACACAACGCGTCGATCGCCTCGACATGCACGCGCCGGGTGGCGTCGTCGAGGAAGGATCCCACGAAGCCGTTGCGGGCGATGCGAGCCACCGTCGCGACGTCGAGGCCGAGGTGGTCGGCCGCGCCGACGTAGTTGTCCCCGATATACCCGCCGAAGTAAGCGGGATCGTCGGAGTGGACCGAGGCCACGAGCCCGCGTTCGAGCAGGGCCGGCAACGGGTGGTCGGCCATCGTGTCGACGACCCGCAGCCTGACGTTGGAGAACGGGCAGACCGTCAGTGGGACCTGTTCCGCTGCGAGATACGCGACCAGCCGTTCGTCCTCCAGAGCGCGCACACCGTGATCGATCCGCTCCACCCCCAGCAGGTTCAGCGCCTGCCAGATGTACTCGGGCGGCCCCTCCTCGCCGGCATGGGCGACGATGTGCAGCCCCTCGGCGCGGGCCTGGGCGAAGACGCGCTCGAAGCCGGCGGGCGGGTAGCCCAACTCCGAGGAGTCCAGTCCGACGCCGACGAAGTCGTCTCGGAAGGCCAGGGCATCGCGCAGCGTGGCCATGGCCCGCGCCTCGGGGAGGTGGCGCAGGAAGCACAGGATCAGCTGCGCGTCGATGCCCAGGGAGCCGCCGTCGTCGAGCGCACGCGTGAGGCCGGCGAAGACGGTGCCGAGCCCGATGCCCCGGTCGGTGTGGGTCTGGGGGTCGAAGAAGATCTCGGCGTGACGCACACCCTGATCCGACGCCTTCTGGAGGTACGCGAACGCGAGGTCGTAGAAGTCCCGCTCGCTGCGCAGGACGTCACAGGCCCGGTAGTAGATGTCGAGGAAGGACTGGAGGTTCGTGAACCGGTAGGCGGCGCGGACCTCGTCGACGTCGCCGTAGGGCAGTGCCACATCGTTGCGCCGCGCCAGCTCGAACATCAGCTCGGGCTCGAGCGTGCCCTCGATGTGGACGTGCAACTCCGCCTTGGGTACTGACAGGGCGAACGCCCGCAGCACGCCGTCCCCGTGGTCATCCCCCTCCCTGTGGTCGTCCCCCTCCCCCTCCCCGTCGTCATCCCCGTCGCCGTCGCTCACGTCGCGACCGGACAGCGACGAGGTCAAGGCGAGACGACGCGAAGGATCAGCTGGGTTGGGGGACGATACGGATGTAGGGCTTGGGCTCCTCCCAGCTCCCGAAGATGTCCTTGGCTTCGTCGTTGCTGACCGAGCCGGCGATGATGACCTTGTCGCCCTGCTTCCAGTTGACAGGGGTCGCGACCCGGTGGTTCGCCGTCAGCTGCAGCGAATCGACCACCCGCAACACCTCGTCGAAGTTGCGCCCCGTCGTCATGGGGTAGACGAGGATCAGCTTGACCTTCTTGTCGGGTCCGATCACGAAGACGTTGCGGACCGTCTGGTTATCGGCCGGTGTCCGCGACTTGGCGTCGCCCGAGGTACTGGCGGGCAACATGCCGTAGAGCTTCGAGACGTTGAAATCCGAGTCCGCGATGATCGGGTAATGGGGACGAGCTCCCTGCGTCTGTTCGATGTCATCGGCCCACTTCTCGTGGTCGCCGGTGGCGTCGACCGACAGGCCGATGATCTTGACGTTGCGCTTCTCGAACTCCGGCTCCAGCTTGGCCATGTAGCCGAGCTCGGTCGTGCACACCGGGGTGAAGTCCTTCGGATGTGAGAACAGGATCGCCCAGGAGTCGCCGATCCAGTCGTGGAACTTGATGCGTCCCTGGGTGGTGTCGGCCTCGAAGTCGGGAGCCGTGTCGTTGATGGAGAGTCCCATGGATCTTCCTTTCCCTGGTGGCCCTACGCCGCGAAGCGTCGTCCTCGTGTGTGGTTCGCAGCCAGGGTTGGCGGACGGGACACTACCGCCGAGCTGGGAACCTGTCATCTGGTCACCGTCATCTCGTCACGGTGCAGCCGCGGCGAGGAGACGCTCGCCCTCGCCCCCGGCGGCGAGTGTCACTCAGCGGAACTGCACTGCCACCGCTTCGGCGCGTGCCCGGTAGCCGCCTCCGAAGAGGACGGCGTGGACCAGGAGGGGGTAGAGCTGGAACAGCTCGACACGGTCCTCCCAGCCCTCGTGCAGGTGGCGCACCTCGACGTACGCGTCGAGCATCCGCCGCGGCACCGGGCCGAACAGCGCCAGCATGGCGAGATCCTCTTCGGGATGGCCGCCGTGCACGGAGGGGTCGATCATCCACGACCGCCCGTCGGCTCCGGACAACACGTTGCCCCACCACAGGTCGCCGTGGACCAACGCCGGGCCGCCCGGAGGGATCAGCACAGGGAGGCGATCCGCCACCCGCGCCACGGCAGGCTCGAGCCCGCAGCGCTCGGCCAACTCGAGGAGCCGAGAGCCGTAGAACGCGGTCGCGTCGGGGCGTGGTGCCGGATCGACGCGGCACGCGCCGATCCACGACGAGCCGCCGCCCCAGTGCGCCAGCGGCGCATCGTGCAGCGCGGCGAGCGCCCGGCCGAAGGATTCGTCGTGGCCGTCGGTTCGCGGGCCCTCCGCGACGGCGGTCGTCACCAAGAGCTTGTCGTCGGCCAGCACCACCTCGGGCACCGGCGGCGCACCAGGTACGGCGCCCAGGCGGCGGAGCCCCTCTGCTTCGTCCCGAGCGCTCGGGCCGGGCTTGACGACCAGAGCCCGCCCGCCGGCATCGACCAGGAACACCGCGCCACCGAGCGGCCGGACTCGCCGAGGCGGACCTGCCACGGCGGCGACGCGGTCCAGCCAGGGCGGTGCCGACGAGTCCTCGTGCACGGCACCATGATGGGGCCATGGCCACGACCCGTGTCGCCGGACTCGTCCTCACGCCGGGAGCGAGCGCCGGCAGGAACCACTCTGGGCTCGTGGCGATCGACGAGGCCGTGGGGCACACTGGCCGCGCCGTGGCGCGCATCGAGTTCCCCGGGCAGGCGGCCGGCAAGCGCCGGACCGATCCGCCGTCGGTCTGCACCGAGACCGTGCGCACCGCGACCGCAGCCCTCGCCGGGGAGCTCCACGTACGCACGACCCGCATCGGGGTCGGTGGACGATCCTTCGGAGGAAGAATGTGCTCCATGGCCGTTGCCGAGGGACTGCCAGTCGCCGCGCTCGTCTTGGTGAGCTATCCGCTGCACCCACCGGGGAGGCCGGACCGATTGCGGACCGAGCACTTCGCGAGGCTGGACGTGCCGTGCCTCTTCGTCTCGGGGCGGCGTGACGCGTTCGCCTCGCCCGCCGAGCTCGAGCGCGAGACCGATGCGATTCCCGGCGCCGTCTCGCGTGTCTTCGTAGAGGGTGACCACTCGCTGCGCCGGAGCGAGTCCGAGGTCGCCGACGTGGTCGCGGGCTGGCTCGCCGACCTCGGATGAGAGACGCGGTCGGGGTTGTCCGGTGCGCAAGCCGCCGTTCAGCGGCCGCCGGCTTGTGCCCCCGAGCGGCACGCGGTAGGCCAATTGCCGGAGGAACTGGCATGGCCGACCGAGAAACCGTTGCCGCGCGAGGCGTCACCGCGAGGGCCGACGGCGACGACGCGGAGCGCGACCGCCTCGATGAGCAAGAAGACGAGTCCTTCCCGGCGTCGGACCCTCACTCTGACTGGGCCGGCCCGCCCGAGGGCGGGAGCGAGTAGCCCGCGTCAGGGGGCGGCGATCAAGGCGAGGAGGTCTGCCGTTGCCTCCGGGACGGCCAGCATCATGTCGTGGCCCGATGACAGCTCATGGGTCTCCCACCCCGCGGCCACGGCGTCCGCATAGAACGGCTCGAGGCTCGCCATGGGCGGGTCGGTGTGGCGGACGTAGACCTTGCGCAGGCGCGCGAGCGGACCTGGGTCGAAGTCGGTCGGCTCCACCTGGCACCGGAAGGGAAAGGCGGTCAGACGTGGGCCCACGAAGGCGCGCATCGCGGCGTCCCGGATTCCCCACTGCTCTAAGAAGGCGTCGGTCGCCGGCAAGTACCAGCCCTCGCCGCTCTCGGCGGACTGACGGCGGTAGCGATCGGCGACCTCGGGTGGCTCGACGTCGAGCAGGCTCTGACCCGGCGCGGTGACGAAGGCGCCGAAGTAGACGATGGAGGCCAGCCGGCCCTCCGTGCGCTCGGCGAGCGGACCGGCCAGCACGCCCGCGTAGCTGTGCAGCACCAGGTGGACATCCGTCAGGTCCTCGAACCAACAGAGCTCCTCGATGTCGCGGACATGGTCCGCGATCCCGACCTCGGGCGTCAGTGCGACGCGTCGTTCGCCCTGACCGGTCAGCGTCGGCCGGTACACGTCGTGCCCGCGCGATACGAGGAGGCGTTGCACCGAGCGCCAGCACCATCCTCCATGCATGGCACCGTGCACGAGCACGAACGTGGCCAGAGCGCCCTCCTTGGAATCCGTCGCGACGAGAGACTCGAAGAGTAGACCCAGCTCACCCCCGCTCGATGCTGTCGTCGAGACGCATGCTCAACAGGCGCACACCGCCCGAACAACCGCTCAATCCGAGCTCTTGACCTGCCGTCAATTGAGTGATGGAAGTCGCCGTCGTGGACCGTGCCGGCGAGAGGATCGACGACCTCCGCCAGCCGGTCGAGGTACGCGACGCGACCTCAGTCGGCACGCCCGGCGCGGCGAGCGGGCCGGTTCCCGCACACTCCCTCGACAGGCGGTTGCGATGGGTGTTCGGCGTCGCCAGCGCGCTGGTCGCCGCGTTCATCGTGTCGCTCATCGTCCGCCCCATCGGCTCGTACGTCACCCCCGTCGACGGGTGGGGCGTCGACGCCCTCGAACTGACCATGGGCGCCTTGTGCATCGCGCGCTACTTCGGCGGGTCGTGGCGCGCCAGCACCTCGGTCGCCCGGGTCGTCCCCCTCGTCATCGGGGCCGCCTGCCTCTCGTGGGGCATCGGCGACGTCGTGCTGACCATCGAGTCCCTGGGCGGGGCGACGCCTCCGGTGCCGTCGGCCGCGGACGCCTTCTACTTCCTCTTCTTCCCGATCTGCTTCGTCGGGTTCGCGCTGTTGATCGGGCGGGAGAACCAGAGCTCGTTGGCCTCGACCTCGCTCGACGGCCTCGTCGCCGCGTTCGCGGCCGCCACTCTCTGCGCCACGTTCATCGTGGCCGAGGTCCTCAGGATCACCGGTGGCAGCACGTTGTCGGTGGCGACCAACCTCATCTATCCGCTTGGGGACGTCCTGCTCTTCGCGCTGGCCGTGGGCGGGCTCGCCGTCCTGCCTCGCGCCTTTCGACCGTTCTTCGCCGCCGCCTGCGTCGCGCTGGCGTTCAATGCCATCGGCGACGGCTTCAACCTCCTCCAACCCATGAGCCGCCTCGGCTACATCAGCGACGGTGCGGCCTGGCCGGTGTCGCTCACCCTGCTGGCCGTCGCCGTGTGGCTGTTGCCTACGGACATCGGGGAGGACCAGAGCATCGACCGCAGCGCCGGGTTCGCGCTCCCCGCCTTTGGCGCGCTCGTCGGCATGGCCATCTTGCTCGCGGCCAGCCTCGGCCATGTCGGCAAGCCCGCCATCGCCCTGGCGACGTTGACCCTGCTCGTCGCCGGCGTCCGTCTCGCTCTCACGGTGCGGGAGGCGCACGCGATGCGCACGGCGCGGTTTCGCTCGCTCATCGACAAGACCTGGGACCTGATCACCGTCGTCGAGGCGGACCTGCGCATCGCCTACATCACCCCGTCGTCAGAGCGGGTGCTCGGCTACTCCCCCGGTGAGCTCGAGGGCAAGCCCTTCACCGAGCTCGTGCATCCAGACGACTCGCACGTCGTGCTTGAGCACCTGACGGGGCTCACCGACGAGGCCGGCTCGGCCGTGTTCGAGGTGCGCATGCGCCACGCCGACGGGGCGTGGCGGGTCATGGACTGGAATGCCGCCGACCTCCTCGAGGACCAGTCGGTCAACGGCTACGTCCTCAACGGCGGCGACGTCACCGAGGCGCGCCAAGCCGCCGAGGACCTCGTCGCGGCCCGTGATGCCGCCTTGGTCGCCTCGAAGACGAAGTCGCAGTTCGTCTCCATGATGAGCCACGAGATCCGCACACCAATGAACGGCGTGATCGGGTTGACCGAACTGCTCCTCCAGACCGGCCTGGACGGCGAGCAGCTCGAGCTCGCTTCGGGCGTCAAGGTTTCGGCCGAGAGCCTCTTGGTCATCATCAACGACATCTTGGACTTCTCCAAGATGGAGGCGGGGAAGCTCACGATCGAGGAGTCCCCACTGGACGTCCGAGGGGTTCTCGACGACGTGGGCCGCATTCTGGCGGGAACCGCGCACACCAAGGGGATCGAGCTCCTGATCGACATTCCCCCCGAGGTCCCCGCCAGCCTCCTCGGCGACGCGACCCGAATCCGCCAGGTGCTGGTGAACTTCGGCGCCAACGCGGTCAAGTTCACCGCCGACGGCGAGGTCGTCATCCGGGTCGCGGTGTTGCGCCAGAACGCCGAGCGGGTGGCGCTCCACTTCGACGTCGTCGACACCGGTATCGGCATTGCCGAGGAGGATCAGGAACGCCTCTTCTCGGCCTTCGCGCAAGGGGACTCATCGACCACGCGGCGGTTCGGCGGCACCGGCCTCGGACTCACCATCTGCCGGCAGCTGGTCGAGCTCATGGGCGGGCGCCTCGGATTGGTCAGCGCGCCGGGTGAGGGATCGACCTTCTGGTTCGAGCTGTCGCTCCGGCGGGCCGACGAGGTGCCGTCCGAAGACGTCTCGGGAGACCCGCGCACGCTGTCGGGCCAGCGGGCGCTCGTCGTCGACGACAACGCGACCAACCGCCGGATCTTGCGCCAGCAGCTCCTGTCGTGGGGAGTGGAGGCGGTCGAGGCCGCCGACGCCTACGAGGCGCTCGACGTGGCGTCGGCCGCAGCGGCAGAGGGCCGGCTCTTCGATCTCGGCATCATCGACTTGAACATGCCCGGCATGGACGGGACCGAGTTGGCGCGCGCGCTGAAGGACGATCCGTCGACCCAGGGCACCATGCTCTTCTTGTTGAGCTCGTCGGGCCACCATCTGGAGTCGGCCGCGTCGCACCTCGACGGCTTCGCGGCGAGCCTGACCAAGCCCGTCCGCTCCTCCGAGCTCTTCGACTGCCTGATCACCAGCCTCAACGCGGGCTCGGTGCCGGAGCAGCCAGATGCGCCGGCGACCGCACGTGACGTCGACGACGGCCTGGCCGTCCTGGGTTCGATCCTGCTCGTCGAGGACAACAAGGTGAACCAACTCGTCGGTTGCAAGGTGCTCGAGAACCTCGGCTACCGCTACGACATCGCGAACAACGGTAGTGAGGCGGTGAGTCTCTTCAGGTCGCAGCGCTACGACGCAGTCCTGATGGATTGCCAGATGCCCGAGATGGACGGCTATGAGGCCACCGAGGCCATCCGCCGTCACGAAGGAGCAGACGCCGCCCGAGGGGCTGGTCGCACCCCGATCATCGCCATGACGGCGGCCGCCATGGAGGGCGACCGCGAGCGCTGCATGGCAGTCGGCATGGACGACTTCATCACCAAGCCGGTTCGGCTCGAGGCGATCGCCGCCGTGCTCGAGCGTTGGGTCGCACGGCCATTCGACTGCGAGCACGAACCGGCGCCCTCTGGCGGCGAGAGTCCTGCCATGGCTCCGGCCAACGATGACGACGGTCCTCTTGACCGTGCGCAGATCGAGCTCCTGCTCAGCCTCGACGACGGGCAGGGCGAGGCCCTGGCGCAGATCGTCAGCGAATACCTGAGGGTGACCACCGAAGGACTCGTCGAGCTCCTCCGTGATCTGGACGCGCGGGACAGTGGTGCGCTGGAACGCACGGCACACACGCTGAAGGGCGCCAGCGCGAACGTGGGCGCCAGCGCGATGGCCGACGTGTGCGCCGGGTTGGAGCTGCGCGCGCGGCATGCGCAGCTGGACGACGCCGCACGGCTCATTGAGCAATTCGAGGCAGAGCTCGCAAGGGTCCACGTGGCCCTCCAGGCGGCGGCGGAAAGGAACTGACATGCGCATCTTGATCGTCGACGACGACGCCACGAGCCGCCTTCTCCTGAAGGCGATCGTGACCAAGCTCGGGCACACCTGCCTGGTCGCCGAGGATGGCACGACCGGGTGGGAGCTTCTGAGCACGGGTGCCATGGATGTGCTCTTGACCGACTGGATGATGCCCGGGATGGACGGTCCCGAGCTGTGCCGCCGCGTGCGCAGCGAACCGGGCGAGCGCTACATCTACATCGTCCTGACCACAGGGCTCGACCACCCAGAGCACATCTTGGAGGGCATGAGCGCGGGAGCGGACGACTATCTCACCAAGCCCGTCGATTCCTTTGCGGTGCAGACGCGCCTCGTCGCCGCTGAGCGCGTCACCGGGCTTCACCGCAAGCTCGTGCTCACCCAGGCAGAACTGGAACGAGCGAACCTGGAGCTGTTGAAGCAGTCGCGCACCGACGACCTCACCGGGCTGGGCAACCGGCGCAGGATGGAGGAGGACCTGGAACGCACGCACGCCCGTGCGATGCGGCTGGGCCGGACCTACGGCCTCGCGCTCTTCGACATCGATTACTTCAAGTCCTACAACGACCACTACGGGCATATCGGTGGGGACGAGACGCTGCGCCGTGTCGCCTCGTCCATCGACATGGTGGTCCGGGCGGGCGAATGTGCGTACCGTTACGGCGGCGAGGAGTTCCTCCTCCTGATGCCCGATTGCCGCCCGACCGATTCGATCTACATCACCGGTGAACGGATCCGCCAGGCCGTCTTCGAGGTTGGCATCCCCCACGGGTCCCGGCCGTCGGAGCCACCATTCGTCACGCTCAGTGGCGGTGTCGCGAGCTGGACTCCCGGCTCCCCGCTGTCGTTCCTCGAGGTGCTCGAAGAGGCCGACGAGGCACTGTTCCAGGCGAAGTCCGACGGGCGCAACCGGGTGTACGCCGCGCCGTCCGTCGACGGATGCGACCCGATGGAGGTCGTCAGCGCCACGATCGTCACCCGCTGAGGCGCGGCGGCGCCCCTCCTCAAGGCGATGTCAGCGCGTTGCGCAGCGCGCGGAATCCTTCGGACGCCTGCCGGACGAACTCCTCGTCCCGCAGGGCTGCGCCGCACTCGAGCCAGGTGAGGGTCGCTTCGACAAGCCAGCCGAAGAGCGCGTCGGCTCGCCAGGCGTCAAAGAGGTCGTCGCCGGTGTCGAGCGCGGCGAGCTGGCGCACCACGGCGACCGAGACCGAGCGGAGTTCGGCCGCGTACGCGGCGAACTGGGGCTCGCGCGCGGCGTGGCGCCAGAGAAGGGTGAAGGCGGCGGGGTCGTCACGGGCCACGGTCAGCAGCGTCCGCGGTCCGAGCCCGCTGTGGCTCGGCAGGGCCAGCTCGGTTCGCAGTTCGTCGCCGAGATGGTCGAAGACCTGCTGGAGGATCTCGCGATAGAGCTCCTCCTTCGACTCGAAGTGGCGGTAGACGATCAGCTTGGTCACGCCGCACGCGGCGGCCACGTCGTCCATGGAGGTGTCCGCGAAACCGGAGGCGGCAAAGGCCCTGGCGGCGGCGCCCAGGATGGCGGCGCGCCGCTCGGCCCGGGGGAGGAGTTTGCTCTCGACCTGTACACGTGAGAGTATACACCTCGAAGTAAACACTCCTGGGGTGCCACCCGAGAAGACATGACGGGAGGGAGCGGCCATGACCACGGCGCAGGTGCAGTTCAGCGAGACCGAGCTCCTCGCCGACGTGCCGGTCGCCGAACCGCTCATGGCCGGCGGTGTCTGTTGCCATGGCGGCTTCGACGCCGAGGGGCACTACGTCTCGCCGCGCACGTTGTTCCGGCGGCCGGCCATCGGGGCCTGGGGCGAGCAGAACTGCGCGCGCTTCTCGACCGAGCTGATCGATCCCCCACTCGAGTGGTGGGAGCGGTCGTATCCCAGCGTCGACCAGGCGCGCTTCTTGATCCGCGCCGGCGTGCCCGAGCCGCTCATGGCGACGCTGACGCGCATCGGCACCGTCGAGGGGTACGGCGCGAACATTCGCCTCCTCAAGCCCACCGACCTGCAACGCCATTTCGTCGAGGACGTGCAGGGGACGGCGATAGACCATCTCGGGAGCGGCCTGTTCGAGGCGCACGGACGCGACGAGGCGGGCTGGGAGGCCGAAGCCGGGCATCGCGACATGTGGTTCGCCGCCCGCGACATCGCGTTCGAGCGGCCGCCCGACGAGCTCGACGTCGAGGCGATGTTGGCCCGGATGGGCTTCGGTCCCGGGCGCCCTGGCGCGGAGGCGCGGCGGCTGCTTCCCGACGACGTCGCGCCCGAGCTCGAGATGATGGTGACACTGATGATCCGCGTCCTGTTCATTGAGATCTCCGCATTTCACACCTTCGCCTGGGCCGAGGCCTGGATGTCCGACACCGATCTGGTGGCGGGCGACGGCGCGGCGGCCACCCTCGTGTCGTACATCCGGGCTGACGAGACACCCCACGTCGGCTACCTGCGTACGGCCCTCTCCGAGATGCGGGACCGAACGTGGATCGGCCAGGACGGCGAGACTCACGCCGGCGCCGAAATGGTCCGGCGCATCTGGGACCCGTTGCTGGCGCAGAGCCTGGGGCCGGCCCGAGACGAGGCGCCGGCGCGCCACGCGAGGTGAGGTCGAGCACTGGTGCGCCACGCGGACGAACGGAGACGACATCCTGGCGGAGTTCAACGCACTGGGCGCGGCATGAAGTTCGGCGTCTTCTACGAGCACCAGCTCCCGCGGCCGTGGGAAGAGGGCGGCGAGTACCGCCTCCTGCAGGAAGCGCTCGAGCAGGTCGAGCTGGCCGACCGCCTCGGGTTCGACGTCGTGTGGGAGGTCGAGCACCACTTCTTGGAGGAGTACAGCCACTCCTCGGCGCCCGAAGTGTTCCTCGGCGCCTGCAGTCAGCGCACCAAGGACATCCGGCTCGGCCACGGCATCATCCAGACCGCGCCCGGCTACAACCATCCCGCCCGCACGGCCGAGCGTGTGGCCACCTTGGACCTGCTCTCGGGCGGACGAGTCGAGTTCGGTTCGGGCGAATCGGGCTCGGAGGCGGAGCTGGGCGGCTTCCTCGTCGACCCCGCGACCAAGCGCGACGCGTGGCTCGAGGGGCTGCAGGTCGCGCTGCGCTGCATGACCGAGACGCCGTTCACCGGCGTCGACGGGCGCTTCGTACAGATGCCGCCGCGCAACGTGGTGCCCAAGCCGATGCAGAAGCCGCACCCGCCGCTGTGGGTGGCGTGCTCGCGGCGGGACACGATCCTGCTGGCGGCGGAGAAGGGGATCGGGGCGTTGACCTTCGCCTTCATCGACCCCGAGGAAGCGCAGAAGTGGGTGTCGGACTACGAGCGCACGCTGGCTGAGCGTTGTGTCCCGGTGGGCCTGGCGGTCAATCCGAACATCGCGTGCGTGACCCAGATGATGTGCCATTCCGACGAGAGGGTGGCGCTGGACCGCGGCCTCGAGGGGGGCAACTTCTTCGGCTACTCGCTCGGGCACTACTACGTCTTCGGGGAACACCGGCCGGGCTCGACCGACGTCTGGCGCGAATACCAGGAGCGGCGCGGCGAGGTGGGCTACTCCCCAGAGGTGGACACGGCGCTGCGCCAGGAGCGGCTCGGAGCAAAGCTGGCGGCTGGGGACCGCACAGGGCTGCGTGGAGCGATGGGCACGCCGGCGCAGGTGCGTGAGTTCCTCGAGCGCTTCGAAGAGGCCGGGGTCGACCAGGTCATCTTCGTCCTACAGGCCGGACGGAACCGCCATGAGCACATCTGTGAGTCCCTCGAGCTCTTCGGCACCGAGGTGCTCCCGGCCTTCAAGGAGCGCGACGAGTTGGCGGTCAAAGCCAAGTCAGCGCGGCTCGCGCCGGCGGTCGACGTGGCGATGGAGCGACGAGCGCGTGAGCCCCGTCCACCCGCGCTGGCAGCGGACTACGCGTTCCCCGCCATGCCGCGCCGCTGGGCGGATGAGACCGGGAGCGAGGAGATGCGGGAGTGGCTCGAGAGCTTCGCCGAGGCTCGGGCCAAAGGACTCAAAGAAGAGGGCCTGGGCATCCTCGGGAGCTAGTTTTCCCGCCGGAAGGCGTCAGCCGGTTCCGAACGTCCTCCCGGGCCGCCGAGGCTGCGTCGATAACCTCGCGGCTGCCGCGGCTACTGCGGCTGCCGCGGCGGCAAGGAGGTGATCGTGGCAACCAGGACACCGACGGACCGGCAATCCCCTCGCGGGTGGCGGGTGCTCGTGACGGGTGCGACCGGGCGCGTCGGCTTCCCTGTCGCCCGCGCCCTGGCCGAGCAGAACGAGGTGTTCGGCCTGGCGCGCTGTCAGCACGACGGCGACCGCGAGCGCCTCGAGGCTGCCGGAGTGGAGGCGGTGGTGGGCGACGTCGCGGCGATGGACCTGCGCCAGCTTCCCGGAGGAATCACCCACGTCTTCCATGCCGCGGCGCGCCTCGGGCGTGAAGCGCAAGATCGTGATTGGCAGCAGGTCTTCGAGACGAACGCCCAGGCGTCGGGCCGTCTCGTCGCTGCGTGCCCGGGCGCCTCGTTCGTGTACTGCTCGACGGGCTCGGCCTACGCATACCAAGGACACCGCCCGCTTCGCGAGGAGGATCCGCCGGGCGTCCACCTCGGGGCGTACAGCCTCTCGAAGATCGCGGGAGAGGCCGTGGTGCGTTACGCGGCTGCGACGTCGGGAACTCCCCTCACCATCATCCGGATCTTCTCGACCTACGGGCCCGAGGGTGGCACGCCCGTCAACCGGCTCCGCCGCATCCTCCGTGGTGACCAGATCGTCCTCCACCCCGACGCGCCCAACAACTACAACCCGATCTACGAGGACGACTACGTCGACCTCGCGGTGCGCGCGCTCGAGGTGGCCTCGCCCGAGCCCGTGGTCGTCAACTTCGCCGGCAGCGAGACGGTCAGCGCGGAGGAGTACTGCGCCTACCTCGGTGAACTGGTCGGTCGCCCGGTCGTGATCCGCTATGAGCCCGACGCCCCCTGGCCGATCTGGCCGGAGGTCACCCGCATGCACGAGGTCCTCGGGCGGACGCAGATGCCCTGGCGTGAGGGCATGCGACGGGTGGCCGAGGCCATCGGCTGACCCGGCACGGTGGCACGGCGGCGCCTCTGGACCTATACCCTATGGGGGTATTGAGCAGGAGGAGATCGGAGGCGTCGTGCGACCCGGTTACATCGACAACAAGGACGCGATCCAAAAGCGCCTACGACGAGTAGAGGGCCAAGTCAGGGGCTTGCAGCGCATGGTGGACGAGGACCGCTACTGCATCGACATCCTCGAGCAGGTGTCCGCGTCGACCAAGGCGCTGCAGGCGGTGGCGTTGGAACTGCTCGACGACCATCTGGCGCACTGCGTGTCTGACGCCATGCGGACGGGCGGGGACGAGGCGACCGAGAAGCTGCGCGAGGCGTCGGACGCCATTGGGCGCCTGGTCCGTTCCTGACTGCCATGCTCGCTACCGCGACCGTCCTGGTGGACATCGGGCGATCGCTCCGTGAGGGATTCTTCATGTTCTGGGTGACCCTCTGGCCGCTGGTCCTCGGCTTCGGGCTCGCGGGCGCGGTCCAGGCCTTCGTGAGTCGTGACGCCATGCAGCGGCGACTCGGGAACCACCGAGCCCGGTCCGTCGTCCGCGCCTCGGCCTACGGCATGGTCTCGTCGTCGTGCTCCTATGCGGCATCGGCCATGGCCAAGTCGCTCTTCGCCAAGGGGGCCGACTACATCGCGGCCATGGTGTTCATGTTCGCCTCCACGAACCTGGTTCTCGAGCTCGGCATCGTGCTCGTGGTGCTCATGGGCTGGCAGTTCGCGGTCAGCGAGTTCGTCGGCGGCATCATCATGATCGTCCTGCTCGCGACGCTCGGCGCGCTCTGGCTGCGTGGCCGGGTCGTCGTGGCAGCGCGGGATCGGCTCCAGGGTGATGACGGCGGCCACGAGCACCAGCACGGGCCCTCGGGCGCCCCGGGGCCGGTGCCATGGTCGGCCCGGGCACGCACGGCAGCGGGATGGGCCGACAGCGCCACGTACACAATGTCGGACCTCACCATGCTTCGCCGCGAACTGCTGATCGGCTACGCCGTGGCGGGCTTCCTCGCCGTCCTCGTCCCGACTTCGGTGTGGCAGGCCGTCTTCGTCACGGGACATGGGTTCTGGACCATGGTGGAGAACGCGCTCGTCGGACCGTTCATCGCAGTGATCAGCTTCGTGTGCTCCATCGGAAACGTGCCGTTGGCCGCCGCGTTGTGGACGGGCGGCATCTCCTTTGGTGGCGTGATCGCCTTCATCTTCGCCGACCTCATCGCGTTCCCCCTTCTCCTGATCTACCGCCGCTACTACGGGACCGCGCTGATGGTGCGCATGCTGATCGTGTTCTGGGCACTCATGTCAACCGCGGGGCTCCTGACCGAGCTGTTCTTCCGGGCGGCCGGCCTCGTGCCGACCTCTCGGCCCGTCACGATCGCGCCGGAGCACTTCTCGTGGAACTACACCACGTACCTGAACCTGGTCTTCCTCGTCGTATTCGGGATCTTGTACTGGCTCTACCGCAACCGTGCGCGTCTGGGCGGCGGTGACCGTTACGGACGCGAGGCCGTGTGTGGCATGCAGGTCGAGATCGTGCATGCGCCTGCCTCATTCGAGCGCGACGGCCAGCGCTATTCCTTCTGCTCGGACCGCTGCGCCGATGTCTTCACTGCGTCCGCGGCCAAGAGGGCAGGACCGCTCCAGGGAGAGCAGCGGGCCGCCGATCGGCTCAGCCGATCTCGCCCTCGCCTTTGACCTCGGCGCCGATCCGATCCATCTCGCGCTCGTGAGCCGCCACCGCGGGGTCGAGCTCGTTACCCTCGGCTGCGGCCTCCTCCTCGGCCGTGGGCGGCCGGTCGGCATCGTGCGTGGCCGACGCCTCGGCGTCCTCTTCGTGCCTGGTCGCGTCGGTGACCATGTCCTCTCCGGCGTCGTCCGAGTCGTTGGCTGACTGGCTCATGCTCCCTCCTCCGTGTGCAGGTGCTGTCCCGGTCGCGCAGGTGCCGTCCCGGTCCCTCCGAGTCCATTGCCCCGGGGCGACAGGTCTAATCATCGGCCGCGGAGAGTCTGAGGAGCGGCAGATGGGGCCCGCGCTCGCTACAGTCCCGCCACGATGCCCGACTACGACGCCATCGTCATCGGTGCCGGTCACAACGGCCTCACGGCCGCCGCCGTCATGGCAGGGGCCGGCCTGCGCGTCCTGTGCCTCGAGAAGAACCACTTCATCGGCGGGATGGCCTCCACCACCGAGCTCATCCGCGGCTACCGCTTCGAGCTGGCAGGCTCGATCCAGTTCCCGGTGCCCAACGAGATCTACGAGGATCTCGACCTGGGGTCCTGTCCCATCTACGAACCCGAGGTCCAGTCGGCGAGTATCAGCGAGGGCGATCAGCCGCCAATCTTCTTGTACTCAGATCCCGAGCGGCTGCTCGAGCACCTGGGCGAGACGCTCGGGATCGAGGCCGTGCTCGGTATGGCCGAGGTGGCAGCGTGGGCAGAGGCGCCTGCGCGGGCCATCGGCCGCTTCGACGTACGCCGTCCGCCGCGCTCGCTCGACGAGATGTGGGACTGTGCGACCAACGAATCCGAGCGCGAGGCAATCCGCACGGCCTTGTTCGGGAGCGTGCTCGACGTCGTCGACCGCTTTCTGCCTGACCGCTCGAAGCACGCGCCGGTCCGGAGCATGCTCAGCTTCCTCGCAGTCAACTCCACCTTCCGGGGGCCAGCCTCGCCGGGGAGCGCGTTGTGCCTCGCGTTCGCGCTCGCGTCGCCCGGCACGGCGACGATGTCGAAGGTGCGCGGCGGGCTCGGGACGATCGCCGACCACCTCTTGAACCTCTATGAGGGGCGGGGCGGCGAGCTGCGTCGCCACGCCAAGGTCTCGCGCATCGTGGTCGACGGCGGCGCGGTCCGAGGTGTCGAGCTCGGTGAGGGAGAGGTGGTCACGGCTCCGGTCGTCGTGTCGAACCTCGACCCGACCGCCACGTTCACCAACCTCCTCGATCCGGACTCGCTGCCCGAGGCGTTCACCCGGCGCGTGGCGGCCATCGACCACCGGGCCCTCTATTTCCAGGCGCACTTCGCCTTGCGAGGGCTGCCCGAGTACGCCAGGCCCTACGAGGAGCTGAACGGCGGCACGTTCGGCCGCAACGTGACCTTTTTCGGGACGGCCGAGCAGATGCAGCGCGACTTCGAAGGCTGTGTCCGCGGCGAGGTGCCGCGCTCGCCAAGCTTCAACCTGCAGATCCCCTCGCTCGACGATCCGAGCTTGGCCCCGGAGGGGATGCACGCCGCCAGCAGTTTCGCCTTCTACCTGCCAATCGGTGCGGATCGCGAGGCACAGGGACGACTACGCGACGAGATGGCGCAGCGAATCGTCGACAAGATCGCGGCGGTGGCGCCGAACTTCCCTGATTTGGTGGACCGCCAGCTGAACTATCCCGCCTACACCTACGAGCTGATGTTCGGGTGCACAGGGGGCGACTTCACCCATGGGCTGCTCCAGCCTGAGTTCATGGGCCCCTTCCGGCCCGGCCCCACGGGGTGGCCCGACAACCCGGTGCCGGTGGAGGGGCTGTATCTGTGCGGGGCCGGCTGCCACGGCGGCCCCGGCGTGACCTTCATCCCGGGTTACAACTGTGCCTACGCCGTGGTGGAAGGCACCCGCGCGCGGTTGTAACGCAGCTGGCGTTCCATGAACGCGAGGAAGAACGCAATGGAAAAGGCCAGGCTGGTGAAGAGGCTCATCACGAAGAAGATCCACGCCCACCGAAGTCCCCGTCGGGTGCCTTCGACGATGGTCCACAGCGGCATGAGCACCACGTTGACGATGATGTAGTCCTGTGCCGCGGAGTCGGCTGCCCAGTTGGTGAACAGCAGTTTGGTGTAGTTGATGTAGTTGGCCCGGTGGCCGTAAAGATGGGTGTAGCGGACGTTGAAGTACCACCCGAGCACGATCGAGCAGACGCCGACGACGTAGTAGACGCCCTCGAGCAGCGACACCGGCCCGGCGGTCCCGTTCGTGAAGAGATGCCGATTGACGGCGAACGCGACCACCGTGGTCAGGATGCCGAGGACACCAGTGATCAACAGCTGCGATGTCATTTGCCCCTCCTCGCTCGATCCGCGGCCGGGGCCGCGCGATCAAACCCTAAGAGCCCGCACAGCTGGACCGGGGGACGCCCTCAGAGGAGTTCGAGGACACGTTCGGGCGGCCGGCCGACGACGGCCCTGTCGCCGTTGACGAAGATTGGTCGCTCCAAGAGGATGGGGTGCGCACTCATGGCGTCCAGAAGTTCGTCGCGGGTGGCGTCCTCGAGGTGCAGCTCCGCATAGACCGGTTCGCCGGTGCGCATCATGGCGCGCGGGTCCGTCGTGCCCAGCAGACCCATCAACCGCTCGAGATCGACACGCGTGGGCGCGGTGTCGAGGTAGCGGACGACATCGGCGACGATGCCGTGCTCCTCGAGCAGGGCCAGTGCGGAACGGCACTTCGAACAGGAGGGATTGAAGTAGATCTCGGGCACGGCGCCAGAGTAGGAGGCGTCCCGTCGCTCAGGCCGACAGCGGTGAGGCCGTTGCCACCTGCGCCCAGCTGAAGACGAAGGAGCGGGCTGGTGTCGCCGAGACCGCGAGGGTGACGGCCATGGAGGTGCCGCCCCGGTCGCCGCGATGGGTGTCGCCGGACGTGTCGACGGCGGCACCCATGACGACGTTGGCGCCCGAGCCGAAGTCGTCAAGGAGGCCCTTGCGGTGGCCCCAACAGCCGCTGGCGTTGCGGTGGACGCAGTCGAGGTTGCCGCTGTCGTAGCCGTCGTCGTACATCCAGCCGTACACGGCGTCGAGCCCGTTGGATGAGCCGCCGGCCCATTCGGCGTCATCGAGGTCGTAGCCACGTCCGGGGTCGGGAGGGTCGCCTGCCCTGTCTGCGCCCTCCTTTGCATTGTGGTCGAGCGCGGCCGTCAAACCTGTGAGTGGTGGCAGGTCGCGGTCGACGCGCTCGAGGTTGATGGCGACGAAGAGCTGTTCGGGTACGTTCAACTGAGCGAACCCGACGGGCAGCACCATCGGTCGCACCCCTTCGAGTGCGTGGGCGTGGTTGATGGCGGCCAGAACGGCGTCGATGCAAGCAGGAGAGTCATCCACTCCGTTGGCGCACGTGCGGGTGTAGTCCGGCTCCGGCGCGACGTTGCGGGGAGGGTCGGGGATGCCGGTATCGGACTCGGTCGAGGGGAGTCGGTGCAGCGGCTGCAGTGTTCCCTCGGTCATGGCCGCCAGTGCCTGTTTCCAGGTGTACGAGTACGTGGCGTGGCCTGCATTGTCGACGGCGAGCGTCGCGGCCAGAGACGATCCACTCCGATCGGCGGGAGCGGACGCCTCGTCGGGATCGTACGCCGCGCCCATCACGAGGTCGCGCCTTCGCGGGCCGAAGCGGGCGAGCACGATGCCACGATCGGCCCAGCAGCCCGATGTCTCGGTGCCCGTGCAGCCGGGAGCGCCGCTGCCGGGCCCGTCGTCGTACACCCACTGGAAGTCCGCGTCGAGCCCGTTGTCGACCTCGCCGATCCACTCGGTGCTGGCGGCGCTGAAGCCGCGACCCGGTGGCCGTGGGAGATAGCCACGGTCGGCGCCCTTCTGGGCCCCCGTATTCAGCGTGTCGTCCAAGCCGGCGAACGGCGGCAGCCCGCGGTCGACGCGTTCGCGGTCGACGGCCACGAAGAGCTGCTCGGGGACGCTCAGGCCGGGGAAGTCCGACGGCAACACCATCGGCCGCACGCCTTCGTCGGCTCGTGCGGCGTCGATGGCACCCAGGGTCAGGCGCAGGCAGGTACTCGACGTGTCCGCGCCAACCGGAGCACAGAGGTTGAGGTAATCCGGCGACGGCGATACCGAGCGACTCGGGTCGGCGAGGGCGCTATCGCCACGCGTGCCGGCACTCGCACCGCACCCGGTGCAGCAGGCCACCACCAGAGCGAGCGCCACCCCCACCGTCGCGACGCGCGCCTTCGTCCGACGCGTCCTCGTGCTCGTCGTCAAGTCGCCCCAGGCCTCCATCAGGTGTTCCACGGTAGCGAGGGCCGTCGCGGGGCCAGCGTCGGGAGGCCGAGAAGGCTCGGGCCCGCCTTGCGAGATTCACGCGGCCTGGGTCGTAGATGCGGTCGTCGTGGAACGGCGACGTCGTGACGGATCGGACCGACACGAAGGCCGGCCCCGTCGTGATGGGGTTGCGCGGGTGGGCGACCGGGGTCAAGTCCGGACCTGCGGGATGACGCCGTTATCGTGCGAGACCGGGCATGCGCGCCCGGGCGCGAGGGTGTCGCGCACGGCGCCCGCCTGCTGCGGTGCGACGGTGGCGTGTCCGACGTGAGCACCGGCGCATATCGCGAGTCTTTCGTTTCGATCCCTAGAATGTCAACCATGGTTGTCATTCTGGTTGCGGAGGGGAGATGACCGAGGCGCGTCAGCCCGCCCTCGGCGTCGCGTTGCGACAGGCGTGGGTGGGGTACCGGCGCCGCCTCGACGACGAGCTGGCCAAAGCGGGCTTCGGCGACCGGGGTTTTCCCGATGGCCGGGTGCTCGCCATCTGCTCACGGGCCTCCGACGTGACGATCTCTTCGATCGGGCGGGAACTCGGGATGACGCGACAAGGCGCCAGCAAGCTCGTGGCAAGTTTGCGCGAACGGGGCTACGTCACCTTGCGACCTTCGGGCAGTGACGCGCGGGAGAAGCTCGTTGCGCTCACGCCTCGCGCACGCACGTTCTTGCGCGTCCAACAGGATGCCGCGCGCCGGATCGAGCGCCAACTGGCGTCGGAGCTCGGCACGGAGACGATCGACGCCGTGCGACGGATGTTCGAAGCCTTGGGTGGCGACGAACTGCCGCGCCTGCGTGACTACATCAACGAGTCCAAGAGCCGCGGCGGGGCTGCCGGTTTGCGGGAGTAGCCGCCGCGCGCGGCGTCAACCCGATCCTGCGTCGAGGACCTGGGCCACCCCCAGGGTCAACCAACACCACGGCTTGGGGCCGCGGACGTACCACTGCTCGGTGTGTTCCAACCGGAACCTTGCGTCGGTCACCAAGGTGGCGGCGTCGCGGGTGAGGTGGCAGCCGTCGGCGAGTCGGCGCTGCAACGGATCGAGCCGATGTTGCCAGCGGGCCACGCTCGGGTCGGGCGAGAGCCCGTGCTCGAGGAAGTGGACCGTGGCGCCAGGACGAAGCACGCGCCGGATCTCCGCCAATGCCAGGGCCGGCTCTGGCACGGTGCACAACGTGAAGGTGCACAGCGCCCCGTCGCACGACGAGTCCTCGAGCGGGATCTCTTGCCCGTCGAGCCCGACGTATTGGACCGTCACGGCTGACGTCTCGACTCGACGCCGCGCGAGTTGCCGCGCCACCCGGGCCGGTTCTACGGCCAGGACGAGACCGACCTCAGGCGGATAGTGCGCCAGGTTGAGGCCCGATCCGAAGCCGATCTCCAGCACCGTGCCCGACAGCCCCGCCGCGGCGCGTGCCCTCCAGCGATCGAAGCCGGCAGAGCCACACGCCAGGTCGACGAGGCGGGGGACGACATGCTCCCCGTAGACGCCCATCGTCGGCAGGCTACTGGCGGGACGCCGTGCCCCGTTGCCATGGGGAAGAATCCTCGGATGGACATTCACGGGAGTGCGCTGGTCACTGGCGCCAGTCGCGGCATCGGAAGGGCGGTCGCACTCGAGCTGGCCACTCGCGGGTTCGACACCGTGGCCACCATGCGAGATCCTGGCGCGGGGGCCACCATGGCCTCGGAGACGGACGGCCGTCTCACCGTCAGGCGTCTCGACGTGACGGACGCCTCGACCTTCGATCTCCCGGCAGACCTGCGTGTCCTCGTGAACAACGCCGGAATCGACACCGACTATCTGCCGGTGGAACACGCTGTCCTCGAGGACTGGCGTCGGCTCTTCGAGACCAACGTCTTCGGTGTGGTCAGCCTCACCGCGGCCGCGATCCCGACGCTGCGGGAGAATCAGCCGGCGGTCGTCTGCACCATCTCGTCGTCGTCGATCATCGCATCGGTCCCGTTCTACTCCGCCTACCGAGCCTCGAAGGCAGCGGTCTCCGCCTTTGACGACAGCCTGCGAGTGGAGATCGCCCCCTTTGGTATCCGGGTCGTCGAGATCCTGCCCGGGCCGATCGACACGGACATGTTCCGCCTCAGCACGGGCGAGCAGGATGCTGCGCGATTCGAGAACTACCGAACACTGGCCGGCATTACCGAGACGCTGCGCCGTGAGCACGCCGACCCCCGCGTGGTGGACGCATCGCATGCAGCGCGTGCGGTCGTCGACGCGATCCTCGACACCTCGGGACCGATGCGGTACGGCTGCGATCCCGTCTCGCTCGAGTTGCTCGACCTCTGGCGCCAGTGCGACGACGAGACTGTGTTCACGATGACGGGCCAGTCCCTTCTCGACCAGGCCCTCGGCGCCGACGGGGGAGCTGTCGCGGCGGACTGAATCGCCGCCTCAGTCTCCTTGCGTTCCTGTCCGCCTCTGACTACCCCGGTGCCTCGGCTCCCCGGGCGTCGTCTTCGCCCGGCGCTTCCGCCAAGAGGGCGGCTCTGGCTTCGCTGTCCTCGCGGCGCTGCTCATCGGAGACTGAGGGAAACTGAGGATCGACCTCGATCAGAGCCTCGAGCAGGACCGCGCTGACGCACAGCCGGGCGAACCACTTGTGGTCGGCCGGGACGACGTACCACGGCGCCCAGTGCGTGCTGGTGTGCGACAGCATGTCCGAGTACGCGTGCTGGTAGTCGTCCCAGTGCCGTCGCTCCCTCACGTCACTGGCCGAGAACTTCCAGTTGTGGTCCGGGAGATCCAGGCGCCGGAGGAACCGGATGCGTTGCTCCTCCTTCGAAAGGTTGAGACAGACCTTCAAGACGCGGATGGCGCTGTCGGTCACATAGCGCTCCCAGTTGTTGATCTCCGTGAAGCGGCGTTTCCAGAGGCGCTCGCCGGCCTGCTGGTGGGTCAGGCGCTGACGATGCAGGAGCTCGGGATGCACGCGGACGACGAGCACCTCTTCGTACTGCGAGCGGTTGAAGATGCCGATCTCGCCGTGGGCCGGCAGGCGCTGGGCGTAGCGCCACAGATAATCGTGCCTGAGCTCCTCCATCGAAGGCTCCTTGAAGCTGGTGACCCGCACGCCCTGTGGGTTCACGCCGCTCATCACGTGGCGGATCGTGCTGTCCTTGCCTGCGGCGTCGATCGCTTGCAGGCAGAGCAACACGCCACGTGTGTCCTGCGCCGCGAGTCGCACCTGGTACGACGAGAGAAGTTTGACGCTCTGCTTAAGAAGCTTGTGCGCTTCCTTCTTCTCAAAGTTCGCCGTGTACGCCGGATCGAAGTCCTCACTGAGCCTGACGGTTGCGCCAGGCTCAACCCGCAACAGGCTCACCAGCTCGCCCAACCACTGTGGCTTTCCCTGGCTCACCTCTGTCCTCCGGTCGCCTGGGGCCACCGGCGCAGCGCGCCCCGACTCACGCTATGCGATCGCCCAATCCCCTCGCGACCGCGGGCGGGTCCCGCACGCTACGTTCGGCAGCGACACACATGACAGAACAGAAAGGTCCATGTGCAGCTCGGCGTCATCGTCGCCGTCTACCCGATCATCCTCCTCGGCGAGCTTCCGGACAAGACGATGTTCGCGTCGCTGGTGATGTCGACCCGCGGGCGCCCGTTCATCGTGTGGCTGGGCGCTGCGGCGGCATTTGCCGTCCACGTGGTGATCGCAGTCACCATCGGCGTCGCCCTGTTCCACCTGTTGCCCCGGCGCGCCCTCGACGCCGTCGTGGCCGCAATGTTCATCGCCGGAGCACTCCTCGCCACGCGCGAGGCAAGAAAGGAGCGCGACGAGGAGGAGCTGGTCCAGCGTGAGGTGGCCTCGCACCGCCGTATCGCCGTCACCGCGTTTCTCGTCATCTTCCTGGCCGAGTGGGGTGACCTGACGCAGATCCTCACGGCCAATCTGGCCGCGCATTACCACGATGCCCTTTCGGTCGGAGTGGGTTCGTTGCTCGCGCTCTGGACGGTGGCGGGACTCGCAGTGATAGGCGGGCAGAGCATCCTGCGTATGGTGAACATCGCCACTGTGCGCATCATCACCGCCGTCGTCTTGACCGGGCTGGCCGTTTGGGCGATCTGGGAGGCGGTGCGTTGAGGCCGCTCCGGCCGCCGTGTCCGGGCTCGGTTCACTGTCGCAGCAACGACGCCACGCCCTCGGCTACGCCGGAGGCGCAGCGAAGCGGTATCCGATGCCTCGAATGGTCGTGATCCAGCGCGGGTTCTCCGGGTCTGTTTCGATCTTCAGGCGGACGCGCCGGATGTGCTCGGTGACCGTCGATCGGCCTTGCCACCGCCCATTCGAACCCCAGACCCGCTCGAGCAGGTCGTCACGCGAAAAGACCTTCCCCGGCGCGGCGGCCAAGAACGCGAGGAGGTCGAATTCCTTGCGCGTCATGGGGACTTCCGACGCTGCGACCGTCACCGTACGGGTGCCCTGGTCGATGACGAGGTCTCCATGCTCGAGGGTCGTCGTCGGCGTCCCGTTGCCGCGGCGAAGCACGGCGCGGACCCTGGCCTCGAGCTCGCCGAACGAATAGGGCTTGGCCAAGAAGTCGTCGGCTCCGAGGTTGAACAAGCTGACGCGGTCACGCTCAGTCGCCCGGCCCGAGCAAACGATGACGGGTACCGAACTGTTGTGGCGAATCTTGGAAAGGGCCTCCGAGGTGCGGCCGTCCTGGTCGAGGTCCACGATGACGAGGTCGGCGTGCCCCGCGACGGCCTCCAGCGTCGACGCGACCGTAGTGGCCTCGTCGACGTTGTAGCCCAACCTCCGCAAGAAGTGCAGGAGCGCGCGGCGACACGTGGGGTCGTCCTCGGCGACCAGGATGGTCGTTCCGCTGCCTCCGTCCGTCGCCGGGGTCCCAAACGCCATGGGGTTGGGCTCCACCACGCGCAGGGCCTCAGCGAGCTGGGATGGAGTCGTCGTATCCAGGGATACCGTCATGCGCCACCTACTTGGGTCCGGATTCCTGCCTCGAGTGCCACGGAGGATCCCGACGACACGAGATGTGCACGGGTGGCGCGCATCGACGCGATGCCGCGGCGATGGCGGGCGAACTCGCCCGTTTCCTTACGTTGCGGCGCCGTGGCCTTGAGCCCGAACATCGTGCGACACATCCCCCTCGTCCGTCCCGCGCCTCCGTGCCGCGCGGGTCCCGACCCCGGCCGGTCCGTCTCGGACGATTGCCGCACCCCCGAGAGCTCGGGCCGACTGGTGGTCGTACCCAAGTGTCGGCGCGGTCGCTCCGCGCCTCCATAGGTCTTTCGGACCAAGTTTTGCGGCCGTGTGGTGACGGTGGCCGGCCTTCGCAGATGGGCGCGTCCCTGATGGTTCGCCCTGCTGGCGAGCCTGTCGGGCCGGCGAGAAAACCGACTAGGACTCAGGCAGCGAGAAGCGGTAGCCGACGCCTCGCACGGTGGTGATCCACTGAGGGGAGTCGGGATCGGGCTCGATCTTCAACCGCACCCTGCGCACGTGCTCGGTCACCGTCGAGCGACCCTGCCATTCCTCGGTCGAACCCCAGACCCGTTCGAGGAGGTCCTCGCGGGTGAAGACCTGGCCGGGGGAGGCGGCGAGGAAGGCGAGGAGGTCGAATTCCTTGCGCGTCATCGGGACCGCCTTGTCGCGGACCGTGACCGTGCGGGTGTCGCGGTCAACGATGAGATCACCGTGGTGGAGGCACGTGGCGGCGGGTTCTCCGCCACCACGGCGGAGGACCGCCCGTACACGAGCCTCGAGCTCTGCGAACGAGAACGGCTTGACCACGAAGTCGTCGGCACCCAGGTTCAAAGTGCGGATTCGATCCTCTTCTGAGTCCCGGCCCGAGCAGACGATGACGGGGACGGCGCTATGGCGGCGGATCTTCGCCAGGACGTCGGTGCCGTCGAATCCAGGAAGGCCGAGATCGAGAATGACCAGACTCGCCGAGTGCTGGAATACCGCACGCAAGGCGGAAGGCCCGTCGGTCGCTTCGCTGACCCGGTAGCCGCTGCGCTCGAAATACTGGTGCAGCGCGCTCCGACAGCTGTTGTCGTCTTCGGCGATGAGGATGGTCCGATCGCCGGCTGCGGCACCATCGGGTTGGTATTCAGCCCCGTTCGAGCCGTTCGGGGCAGGAGCATGCGGCGCACGATGCCTTGTCTGGGCGCGAGTCGCCATGTCGGCCGCCGGGTTCATCCGCCGCGGGTCTCAGTGGCCGGTGCCGAGCACCGGCCCGCCGCCCGCTCTGTGGCCAGTGTCGCCATGTGGACTATGTCGGCCGCCTGCCAGGGAACCTTGAGGGAATCGGACCCGCCACAACAGCGAGTGGGCTGACGTGGGCCTTCGTGGAGGATTCCGGCGCGCCTCTTCTGTCAAAGGACCTGCTCCCGCGGTGCCGCCGCCTCGCAGGGCCACGCGTTGCGCGCGCGTGCAGAGCCGAATGGGACCGGCCCGCCGCGGCGCCCTTCGGTCCATCGGTTCGTCGCCGCGCGAGCTGCGTTGAG
The DNA here is from genome assembly GCA_963725895.1 of uncultured Acidimicrobiaceae bacterium. Classification (GTDB taxonomy): domain Bacteria; phylum Actinomycetota; class Acidimicrobiia; order Acidimicrobiales; family RAAP-2; genus Bog-473. The sequence goes on from CAVSAJ010000003.1 coordinate 568,268, forward strand.
CAAAAGTTGCGCAACGGTTGCGTAACCTCTGCAACCTTTTCACAACGATCATGCAACTGACCTGCTAGTACACGATCAATTAGAGTGTTCGCTACTCCTGTAGATGCGAAATCCGCAGGGTCAAAATCTGGATGGCCTCACGAGGGGAGTGGCACCGGTCGGACGGTGCCAATGAGGGAGGGGGGAAACGTGGGATCGACGGCTCGTCAATTTTCCACGGCAGAGGAGTGTGCCCAGCGGGGTATCGAGAGCCTCTGGTCAGAGTTCAAGAAGACCGGTGGGCAGGAGTTGCGAAACCAGCTGATCATCTATTACTCGCCGTTCGTGAAGTACGTCGCCGGCCGTGTGCTTGCCGGATTGCCACGTCACTTCGACGAGGAAGATCTGATCAGCTATGGGATCATCGGGCTGATCGACGCGATCGAGCGGTTCGAGCTCGACCGCAACCTACGTTTCGAGACGTATGCCATTCCACGCATCAAGGGCGCCATCATCGACGAACTCCGTTCCATCGACTGGGTTCCCCGCTCGGTGAGGACGAAGGCCCGAGCCGTCGAGCAGGCCTTCACGCATCTGGAGGCGACGCTCCGTCGTACGCCCAACGAGGCCGAAGTGGCGGCCGAGCTCGAGATGAGCGTCGGCGACTTCCACAAGGCTCTGCGGAAGATCTCGACGGTCGGCGTCATGGCGCTCGACGAGGTGCTGCGTGGCGGTGACCGCTCCGAGCGCTCGACTCTCGGCGAGACCCTCCCCGACTCCTCCAGCGGGCCGGTCGACACCTTCGAGGCCAAGGAGTCCAAGGAGGCACTGGTCGCCGCCGTCGACGGCATGCCCGAGCGTGAGCGGACGGTGCTGATGATGTACTACTACGACGGCCTCACCCTCACCGAGATCGGCAACGTGCTCGGCGTCACCGAAAGCAGGGTGTGTCAGATCCACACGAAGGCGCTGCGCCAACTTCGCTCGAAGCTGGCGGACCGTCCCGCGCCGGCTGGCCGTCCCGCTCCAACGCGCGCGTCGGATCGCGACGCCACCCGCGAGCCGGCCGTCCGGCCACGGCTCCAGCTCCTGGCCAGTTAGGGCGCGCGGGGTCGCGTACCCGCCACGAGCCACCACGACACGCCCGCCTGGTTGGAGTGGGGCCCGCGCGGCCCACGCACGACGCGGTTGTGTCCGTGACGGTGGTCGCCCGGCCTGACGGCGCCCGGTACGGTACGGCGGAGACCGCTGCATTGGACCAGACAGGGGGCTTGCCATGCCGTTGCACAAGAGGGAGTCCGTCCGCGACGAATTGATCGATTCGATCTACGCCGACCAGGGCCTGAAGGCCCCGCTGCCGTCGACGCATTGTCCCAGCGCCGAGATGCGGCCGTCCGACGTGATGCAGGCGATCTCCGACGAGCTCCTCCTCGACGGCAACGCGCGCCAGAACCTCGCGACCTTCTGCCAGACCTGGGAGGAGCCACAGGTCCATCAGTTGATGGACCAGTGCATCGACAAGAACCTCATCGACAAGGACGAGTACCCCCAGACTGCTGAGCTGGAGCGGCGCTGCGTCCGCATGCTGGCGGGCCTGTGGAATGCACACGAGAGCGCGAAGCCGATCGGCTGCTCGGCCATTGGATCGTCCGAGGCCTGCATGCTGGCGGGCATGGCGGCGAAGTGGCGCTGGCGGGCCAAGCGCCGCGCCGAGGGGAAGCCGGTCGACGCGCCCAACATGGTGTGCGGACCGGTGCAGGTGGTCTGGCACAAGTTTGCCCGTTACTGGGACGTCGAGATCAGGGAGATCCCCATGTCCCCGGGGCGCTACCAAATGGACGTCGAGCAGATGCTCGAGCGGGTGGACGAGAACACCATCATGGTGGTGCCCACCTTCGGGGTCACCTACACCGGGTCCTACGAGCCGGTGCTCGAGCTCGGCAAAGCGCTCGACGAACTCCAGCAGAACACGGGCCTCGACATCGACATCCATGTGGACGGCGCCAGCGGGGCGTTCCTGGCTCCCTTCTGCGCCCCCGACGTGGAATGGGACTTTCGGGTGCCGCGCGTCAAGTCGATCAGCACCTCGGGGCACAAGTTCGGCCTGGCGCCCCTCGGCGTGGGTTGGGTGCTGTGGCGGGACGCCGCGGAGCTGCCGGAGGACCTGATCTTCCACGTCACCTACCTCGGTGGCGACATGCCGGTGTTCCAGATCAACTTCTCACGGCCCGCCGGCCAGATCGTGGCCCAGTACTACAACTTCGTACGTCTCGGGCGGGACGGCTACCGCAATATCCACGACGCCTGCTACCACACGGGTCAGTACTTGGCCGAGGAGGTGCTCAAGCTCGGCCCGTTCGAGCTGCTGTGCGACTCCAATCCCTTGACGGGGATCCCGTCTGTGGCCTGGCGGATCCGGGAGGGCGAGGACCCGGGCTACACGCTCTACGACGTTGCGGACCGCCTGCGCACCCGCGGCTGGCAAGTGCCTGCCTACCCCCTGACCGGGTCGGTCTCCGACATCTCGGTGCAGCGGATCCTGGTGCGCCAGGGCGTCAGCCGCGACCTGGCCGGGCTCCTGCTCCAGGACATGGAGGAGTCGATCGCACACTTCGACCGCCATCCGGTCACGGTGTCGATGACCAAGGAGGAGTCCGGCGGCTTCAGCCACCTGTAGCGGGTCCGCCGAAGACCGGTGCCGGCGCGGGCGGCGGCGGCGGCGTCGACCAGTCCACGTGGAGCGGCCGGCGGCGAAGGAAGCGCGGCCGGCCGACGTCGGCCGGCCGGTCAGTCGTCCAGGGGGCGGGTGAGGCCGCGGTGAGGCCGGCCAGGGCGCGGATCGACGGTTCGTAGACGGACCGGATGAGGGCGAAGCGGCGCCACGACTCGTCGCGGCGGTCCGGCGGGACGGCGAGGACGGCATCCAATGCGTCCAGTGCGGCATCGAACTCGGCGCGCGTGACGGCGATGTCGGGGGCCGGCGTGCCGGCCCGGGCGCTCAGGTCGGGGAGTCCCAGAGAGGGGGGGAGGGGGACGTTGGCGGCTCGGGCGATGCGCACGATCAGGGGCAGGCCGTAGACGACGACCATGATGGGTCCCTTCTCGGCGTCCTGGTACACCTCATCCCCCTCGTCGTCCGTCTTCGCGACGACCAGTGCGGCGGCGTCGAGCACGGACCCGACCGTTGCGACCCAGGAGTGGTCGGTGTGGGTCTCGGGGAAGTAGGTGAGGACGGGGAAGGCGGTGTGGGTCTGTTCCAGGTCGAGCAGCCAGTCGGACTGGGCGCGCCAGAAGTCGATGGCCTCGAGCGAGCCGATGCGGTGAAGGGTCTGCAGCAGCTGGGTCGCGTTCGGCGGCGCGCCGGCGACGGGCCGGAGCCGATTGATGCCCTTCTCCCGGCTGTTGTACGCCGTGAAGATGGTCGGCAGGTAGCTGATGAGCAGCGCCACGAGGCCGAGGCCGATGGTCGCCTCGACGAAGGCGATCACGATCTTGCCCGTCCCGTTGGGCTCGGAAAAGCCGAGCGTCGTGAGCGACGAGGCGCTGTGCTCGAAGGCCCGGTGGAACGCCTCGTTACCCGTGCCCCAGAACACGAACGTGAACGCGATGACCATGAAGATCATCCAGACCAGCGGCAGGCTGACGAGCGAGACGGGCGCGTAGAGGGAGCGCAACGTGCGCGCCTCGGCGGGCGAGCTCTTCCGGTGCACGAGCAGCCTGTAGGCCCCGGCGAAGACGGCCTGCGAGATGCGCGAGAACCCCTCTTGGGGCAGGACGACCGTCTCGAGCGCCGACCCGAGGATGGCCAATGTCAGCACGACGCCGAAGACGAGGGACAAGACGTGGAGGACGGGCATGGTGTCGGCGTGCCGGGGGGGCGATGGTCGCGGTCACGTTACTTCGTGGTCACGCCCACTTCGTGGTCCCGCATACCCCGACCCCTGGCCCCTCGGCGCGACGACGGCCGCATCACTTACTGGAAGCGGACTTCGCAGCCTCCTGGACAGCGGCGTCCACGCCCTTCGTGTCGACGGAGAGCTCCTTGGCGACCTTCTTCGTGGCCCTGAGTTGTGCCTTCTCGAGCGCGGCCTCAATCGCAGTCTCGCCCACGATGACGAGCGCGGCCTCGCCGGCGTCGATTGCGTCGCCGAACTCCTTTACGTCCGTGCGCGACATGCCTTTCCAGAGGTGACCGCTCACCCCACCGATGGCCGCGCCGACCAGCGCGGTGCCGAGGATCGAGGGCGGGAACAGGATTCCGATCAGCGCCCCGGCCGCCGCGCCACCCCACGCGCCGTGCCGCGTGGTGGTCTCGTGCTTGTTGACATGGATCTTCCCGTTGTCGTCCTTGGTGATGACCGCAGCGTCATATGTTCCCACCGCACCGAGGGCATGCAGGCCCTTCACCACGTCATAGTCCGACCGGGCGTCCACCTCGCTGGCGTAGGACCCGATGTAGATGAAGACACCATCGGCTTTGGACATCGTGCGCTCCTCTCTCGACGCTGGGCGCTGCGCCGCCGGTCGTGGTACGCCGGTCTCCATTGTGCGCCGGTCGTCGGCCGGGGCGGGCCACCCCGTCGGTAGCGTAGGGGTACGCGTTCGGGCCCGCGCCGGGCCGGACGAGCCGTGCCGGAGCTCGTTCTGGCATGATCGACGCGGTGCCCGTGCCCCTAGCCATCGAAATCGCGCGACGGGCAACACTGCGCCCGATCGACGACATCGCGGCGGATATGGGCATCGCACCTGCGCTGCTCGAGCCATATGGCAGGCACGTCGCGAAGGTGGAACTCGACGCGGTCGAGGCCTTGGCCGACAGGCCCCGCGCCCGCTACGTCGTGGTCACGGCCGTCACCCCGACCCCGCTGGGGGAGGGCAAGACCACGACGACCGTCGGCCTCGGGCAGGCGTTCGGCTGTATCGGGAAGCAAGCGACCATCGCCATCCGTCAAGCGTCCATGGGTCCCACGTTCGGGATCAAGGGCGGCGCCGCGGGCGGCGGCTACAGCCAGGTGGTCCCGTTCGAGAACCTCAATCTCCACCTGACGGGCGACCTCCATGCGGTCACCGCCGCCAACAATCTGCTGGCGGCCATGGTCGACAACCACCTCTATGGGGGTAACGCGCTCGGACTCGACCCGCACGGCGTCACCTGGAAGCGGGTGCTCGACGTCAACGACCGTTCGCTGCGGGCCATCGTCAGCGGGCTCGGGTCCAAGCAAGATGGCGTGCCGCGCCAAACCGGCTTCGACATCACCGCCGCGTCCGAGGTGATGGCCGTGCTGGCCTTGGCCCGCTCGCTGCACGACCTGCGTGAGCGAATGGGCAAGATCGTCGTCGGCTACACGGAATCCGGCGAACCCGTCACGGCGGAACAATTGAAAGCGGCCGGCGCCATGACCGTCATCATGCGAGACGCCATCAAGCCGAACCTGCTGCAGACGCTCGAGCACACGCCGGTACTCGTCCACGCGGGACCCTTCGGCAACATCGCCCACGGCAACTCCTCGGTCGTCGCCGATCTGATCGGCATCCATGCCGGCGACTACCTCATCACCGAGGCGGGCTTCGGTTCGGATATGGGGGCCGAACGCTTCTTCAACATCAAATGCCGTACCTCGGGACTGGTGCCCGATGCCGCGGTGGTCGTGACGACCGTGCGGGCCATGAAGCTGCATTCGGGTCGTCACCGCGTCGTGGCGGGTCGGCCCCTGCCCGCCGCGATGTTGGAGGAGAACCCCGAGGAGGTTCAACTCGGCGCGGCGAACCTGCTGTCCCACCTCGCCATCGTGCGCCGGCACGGCGTCACTCCCGTCGTCGCCATCAACGCGATGGCAGGGGACTTCAGGTCCGAGCATGACGCCATCAAGGACATCGCTGCCTCGGCCGCCGTCCGCGCTGCGGTCTGCACGCACTTCGAGGACGGAGGCAAGGGTGCAGTCGAACTTGCGGAAGCGGTCATGGACGCGGCAGCCGAGCCCGGCACCTTCGAGATGCTCTACCCCGGCGATGCCACACTGCGCCAGAAGATCGAGACCATCGCCACGGAGATCTATGGGGCCGACGGCGTCGACTACCAGCCGGCGGCAGCGCGGCACCTCGACAATTACCAGCGGGCCGGCTTCGGTTCACTGCCGGTGTGCATCGCCAAGACCCATCTCTCCATCTCGTCCGACCCCGCGCTGCTGGGGGCGCCGCGGGGCTGGCGGTTGCCCGTGCGCGAGGCGCGAGCGAACGTCGGCGCTGGATTCGTCTACGTGGTCAGTGGGGACATGCGCACGATGCCGGGACTGTCGCGCAGCCCGGCAGCCGAGCGCATCGACATCGACGAGGACGGCAACGTCGTGGGCCTCTACTGAGGCTCGAGGAGCCGCGCATGGTCATCGATCTCACTCTCGCCGCCGAGCACCAGGAGATTCGGGCGCGCGTGCGCACGTGCGTCCGCGACGCGCTCCAGCCCACGCGGCCCGCCACAGGCGGGTTCCCGCTCTAAGCGATGGGCTGCATCTTTGCCCTCGTGGCGGCATTCTCGGCCCGCTTCGCCCTCCTCTTGGTCTGGCTGTTCACCGACCGTCTGAGCATCGCGTTCCGCTCCGGCTGGGAGGGAGTGCTCGGCTTCATCTTCTTGCCGTACGCGACCCTCTTCTACGCCCTCGTGTACTCACCGGGCCGCGGTGTCGACGCGTTCGGCTGGCTGATCGTCGCGCTGGGTGTCCTCCTCGACCTGTCCTCGCACCTCTTTGGGTCCAAGGCGCAGCGGCGCCGGTCGGGGCGGGCCCACACCAAGGCCAGCTACTAGTCGAAACGCAGCCGCAGGTCTGGCTCGGGTCCGAACGCGTCGTCACTCGGACCGGCCGATGCAAGCTTGTGCCACCCCGCCACTCCGATCATCGCAGCGTTGTCAGTGGCCATGGCCTGGGGCGGGATCAAGAGCCGCGTGCCGAACTCGTCGGCGAGCGATTGCGCGCGCGTCCGAAGAATCGAGCTGGCCGCCACTCCACCCACAATGGCGAGCGCGGGGTCGCTGAACTCCTCGAGCGCCCGCCGAAGTTTGGCCACTAGCACGTCCATACAGGCAGCGACAAACGAGGCAGCCACCTCGGTCTCGGAGAAACCCGGGTCGGCCCTGACGTGGTTGACCACGGCCGTCTTGAGACCCGAGAAGGAGAAGCTGAAGCCCTCGGACAACATGGGTCGGGGAAAGCCGAGCACGTCGGTGCCTTCGGCCGCGAGGCGGTCGAGCACCGGACCGCCGGGGTAGCCGAGGCCGAGGAAGCGCGCCACCTTGTCATAGGCCTCGCCGATGGAGTCGTCGACGGTCTCGCCGAGCAGCTCGTAGCGTCCGGGCGCGTCGGGCGCGCGTCAGCATGCAGTGCCCGCCCGATACCAGCAGCGCTATCTGCGGGAAGGGGACATCCGGGTCCGCCAGGTACACGCTGGCCAGGTGCCCCTCCAGGTGGTTGACGCCGACCACCGGCACATCCCACCCGAGCGCAAGAGCCTTCGCCGTGGCGATCCCGACGAGCAGCGCGCCGACGAGACCTGGTCCCGACGTCACCGCAACGGCCGCGAGGTCCGGCCCGGCGGCGCCCGACTCGGCAAGCGCACGCGCGACGATCGGCGTGATCGTCTCCACATGCGCGCGGCTGGCCAGCTCGGGCACCACGCCGCCGAAAGACGCATGCAAGTCGACCTGGCTCGCCACGACGGAAGAACGCACCGTGAGGTTCTCGTCGACCACGGCGGCCGCGGTCTCGTCACAGGACGTCTCGATTGCCAAGAGGAGCTGCGTCACCGTGTCATGCCACCCCAGCCACTGCCGCTGCCACCTGGGATCGGGAAATGGCGCCTTCGCGTTCCACCACCGGTTCGACGTCCCGCACGTTCACGAGGGTGGAGGGGACGTCGCTCAGGGTGCCCCCGTCGACCACGAGGCTGATGTCGGTGCCTAGGCTGTCTGTCACGCCCTCCACCGTCAGCGGGGTCGGCGCGCCATGCGGATTCGCACTCGTCACCAACAGCACGCCGGTCTCCTGCAGCAGTGCCCGCAGAAACTCGTGATCTGGGACGCGTACAGCGACCTCGACACGGTCGGCCAGCCAGGGCGGTCTCGCTGCGTCGTGCCCAAACCCGAACGCCAAGGTGAGCGGACCCGGCCACCACGCACGAGCCAGTATGTCCGCTGCGGGCGTGAAGTCGACACCGAGGGCGCGGACCGCTCCGACCGACGCAGCGAGGACGGGGAGGTGCATGCCCGTGGGTCGGCCCTTGGCCCGAAAGACGGCGCGCACCGCGTCGGGATGCGTGGGCCGGGCGGCGAGGCCGTACACGGTGTCGGTGGGGAGCACGGCGACGCCGCCCGAGGACAGGACCTCGACGGCCAGCCGCGCGCCATCCGCGTCGGCCCTGACGATCCTGGTCGCGCTCACGGCGTGCGACGACTTCGTCCGGTGGTGCAGCTCAGAGCCTGAGCGGGCGGACCGCAGAGCCCACCAGCGCGGGGTCGGCCCGCCAGTCCACTCCCGGAACGTCGACGTAGAGCTCGATCTCGTTGCCGTCTGGATCGAGGATGTAGACGCTGTGCGTCACCGTGTGGTCCGAGGCGCCGACGACGGTCGCGCCCGCGGCCTGCACCGCCGCCACGGCGGCGCGCAGGTCATCGTCGTTGTCGCCGACGTTGAGGCCGAAGTGGTAGAGGCCGACCCGGCGTCCTTGCGGGATAGCTGCTGCGTCAGCCCCGACCTCAATGAGGAGGAGCTCGTGGTGCGTACGTCCCGACGAGAAAGCGGCCACGCCGACCGGTTGCTGTCCCGGCTCGGGGATGATCTGGCGCCAGCCGAGCACGTCTCGGTAGAAGGTGGCAGAGCGCTCCACGTCGCGCACGTAAAGAACAAGGTGGCCGAGCTCTCGGACGGTCATGCGCTCACGCTACCGGGCGCCTCCGCCTCGGCAGCCGCCTCAGGGGTCCCCTCGCCGCCCGCGGCGGCGCGGATCCATGTGGCGTTCGGTGGCATTCCCGGGCCGAGGTGCAAGGGCACGTCGAAGGGCTCGGGCTCGAGTCCGGCGGCCCCCATCAGCTCGGTCAGCGCGTGGGGCACGGCCGCCGCGATGTCCCACAACCTCGGCACGGCGCGGGCGTCGGAGGCCAGACCCCAGTAGAGGACCCCGAGGTAGCTCATGATCGTGATGTTGAGACCCATCCCGTCCATCACCGGGCCGAGCGGAAACATGCCGAGCAGCTGGCTGCCCCCGAGGTAGAGCGGGAAGTCGGGGCCGGGCACGTTGGACACCACGAGGTTCGCCACCGGCCGGTGCCGGTCCGCCAGTTTCATCCCGGTATACACACGGGCCGCGGCCGCGAAGACGTTGGGCGTCGCATGCTCCGCCCAGTTCTGCAGCGTCGTCGCCCCCAGTGCTTTGTGCTCTTCTTCGCGCCCTTGGTGCCTTCGTGGATCAGCTGAAGGCGCTCGAGGGGGTCCGCGACGTGGCACGGCAACTGGACGAACATCGCAGACACCTTGTTGGAGCCCTTCAGTTCGGCGACGTCGGGGGTGACCGAGACCGGCACGACTGAGACGAGCGGGATGTCGGGGAGCTCGTCTCCGGCGAGGAGATAGGTACGGAGCGCGCCGGCGCACACCGCCAGCACCACGTCGTTGACCGTGGTGCCCATCGCGTTCTTCAACTTCTTCGCGTCAGCCAGGCTGGCGGCCGCGAAGGCGACCCGGCGGCGCGCGTGGACCGCGACATTGATGGAGGTGCGCGGCGCGGTGAGCGGGAGGGCTGCCTTGCCCGTCAGCCCCTGACGGATGCGCCGCACGTCGAAGATGCTTCTTGCGGTCCGGAAGAGCATTCCTCCGACTTCGAAGGGCGCCACCAGGTTGGCCATCATGGCCTGGGACACCAGCTCGCAGCTCGAGGGGATGCGCGAGTCGAGCTGCCGAGGGGTCAGGTGCGTTGCCTCGGGCGGGTCCCGTTCCATATCGAAGAGAACGCCCAGGAGCTCGGCGCCCGACACGCCGTCGACGGTGCTGTGGTGCATCTTCGCGACGAGGGCAATCTTGCCGTCCTCCAGCCCTTCGACGATCCACATCTCCCACAGGGGCCGATCCCGATGGAGTTGGCGGCTGATGACGTCGGCCGCGAAGTCACCGAGCTCCCGCATGCCACCGGGTGAGGGGAGGGCCGCCCGTCGCAGGTGGTTGTCGATGTCGAACTCCGGGTCGTCGACCCAGACGGGGTGGCCGAGGCGAAGGGGGACCTCGACGAGGCGGCGTTGGAAGACGGGAGCGAGCGGGATGCGCTCGTTGATCAGCTGGCGGATGCGGCGGAAGGAGTACCCGCCGGGCACAGTCGAGGGATCGAAGACCGCTGTAATCGCCACGTGCATATGCAGCGTGGGCGTTTCCATGTACAGGAAGCTCGCGTCGAGGCCGGTCAGCCGTTCGGGGGTCACCGACTCATAACCTCGCGCCAACTCGGTGGCAGGGCAAACGGGGAAAACCCTCCGACCAGGGCGGACCTGCGGAGGCGCCGACGGCGGTGAATGATGGTGAGGTGCCCTACGCCTTCCTTGCCGTGACCGTGGTCGGGGCCGCCGCCGTGGCGTTGGCCTACCGCCCCATCAGGCGCGAGCCATTCACGGTGGTGAGCTTCGTTGCGGGGTGGATCGCAGGTGAGCTGGCCTTTCAGAACATCGTCTGGCAGATGATCGCCGCCGTCCTCTTCGTGACCTACGGCGCTCTCGACGCGTGGGCGGGCTGGCTCGCTCTGGCCGTCGCCGCGCTCGGATGGATCGGACTCGTTGGGCTCGGCCTGGCCGGCCTCCGCTCTGGCGACGTCACGGCGGCCGCGCTGGCAGAGGTGCGTCGCTCCTCGTTCCCGGTGCCCGAAAGGCCGACGCCACCCACCTGGGGTCGTTGGTGGCGGGTGACCCGGGCCATCCCCTTCAAGTCGCGCGCCGTCGAGGCCACGCGCAACCTCGACTATTGGGGTGACGGCAGCCGGTACCACCGCCTGGACGTGTACCGCTCCCGGCTCGCGCCTCCGCAACAGGCGCCCGTGATGATCTATGTCCACGGTGGAGCCTGGGTCATCGGGGACAAGCGCGAGCAGGGCAAGCCGATGATGTTCGAGCTGGTGGCCCGGGGATGGGTCTGCGTCGCCATCAACTATCGCCTGAGTCCGAAGGCCACCTGGCCCGATCACATCGTCGACGTCAAGCGGGCACTCGCCTGGGTGAAGGAGCACATCGCCGAGTACGGGGGAGACCCTTCGTTCGTCGCCGTCAGCGGAGGGTCTGCAGGCGGACACCTCTGCGCGCTCCTCGCTCTTAGTGCGGGCGACCCCCGGTTCCAGCCCGGATTCGAGGAGCTGGACACCTCGGTCCAGGCGTGCGTCCCCTTCTACGGGGTGATGGACCTGACCAGTTCACCAGAGGCATCTCTTTTCGGGACCGGCCTGGTCGAGATGCTCGAAAAGACGGTCATGAAGGAGACGGAGGAGGCCCATTCCGAGGTCTTCGCGGACGCGTCCCCCACCTTCCGGGTCCGCTCTGATGCACCCCCGTTCTTCGTCCTCCACGGGTCCAACGACTCCCTGGTCCCAGTAGAGACGGCCCGCACCTTCGTGCGGCGGTTACGCGAGGTGTCGCGCCAGGCGGTGGCCTACGCCGAACTCCCTCTCACCCAGCACGCCTTCGACGTGTTGGCCTCACTCCGGTGCCAGGCCACGGCCTCAGCGGTCGGCGACTTCCTCGAAGGCGCCCGGGACGCCCTCCGTGTCGGGCGACCCACCGCAATCGATCTGACCTTCATGCGAAATATTTCTGACATAGAGTCGCCCCCCGGAATCTGACTGCGCGTCAGATCGGGCCGCACCGAGGCCGACGGGATCGTGACGAGAAGGGGATCGGGGAATGCTGAAATCGAAGAGTCGTGGCATGCTCACCTCCGGTGTCGCACTGACCATCGCGGCCAGCGTGCTGGCCTTGGGCACTGGCCCGGCCACCGCAGCGGCCGCCGCGACCACGACGCCCGGCGTGACCGCGAATTCCATCACCGTGGGGTCCATCAGCGACATCTCAGCCCCCATCGCCGGATTGTTCGAGGGAGCCAAGGTCGGCACCCAGGCCTACTTCGCCATGATCAACAGCGAGGGTGGGGTGAACGGGCGAAAGCTGCTGCTCAACGGCATGGACAGCGCCTTCTCCTCCGGCACGGTGACCAACGAGGCAGAGAGCATTGCGAAGAACGACTTCGCCTTCGTGGGCGGCTTCTCGCTTCTCGATGGCGCGGAGCAGCCGGCCATCGACGCGGGGAAAGTGCCAGTCGTCACCCAGGTCTTGAGCCCGACCCTCTACACGGACCCCAACCTCTATGCCGCCATCCCGCTCGTCAACGGAGGCGAGGGTACTGGCTTCTTCAAGTGGCTCAAGAGCAAGTACCCCCAAGACATCAAGGCCGTGGGGGTCATCGGCTCCAACTCCGCAGCCACCGCCGTCACAGCGGAGCACACGTTCCACAACCTGACGAACAGCCTGGGCTACGACTGGGTCTACGACCGTGACGCCAGCTTCACAGAGACGTCGTTCCTGCCCGACATGATCAAGATGAAGAACGCCGGCGTGAAGCTGTTGTTCGAGCCGACTCAGCAGGGCGCGTACATCTCCACGATGGCGCAGGAGAACAAGCAAGAAGGCCTCAATGCCCTGTTGGTCTCCGGGGCGAACGCCTATGAGGAAGGCTTCGACCCAGGCTCGTCCGGCAACGGCACGCTCGTCAGCACCGCCACCGCTCTCTACATGGGGCAGGACGCCAAGGTGGTCCCGGCCGTTGCCACGTTCGACAAGTGGGCCAAGAAGGTCGACCCACAGACCCAGCTCGACCTCTACACGCTCTACGGCTGGATCAACGCCGAGCTCTTCGTCCAGGCGCTCAAGGCGGCCGGCGCCAACCCCACGAGGGCCAGCCTCGAGGCGCAGCTGGACAAGATCACGTCCTTCAACGCCGGCGGTCTGATCGCGACTCAGAACCCCGCCCAGAAGATTCCCTCGCCGTGTTGGATCGTGGCCGAGTACGAGAACGGGACCTGGAAGCGCATCGCCCCGGACCCCAAAGTGGGCTTCGTCTGCAATCCCGGCGGCTTCTATCCGAGCAGCTACAAAGGCATTTCGCGCTAGGTCGCGCGAACTCGCCCGCTGTGGTGCTGCGATGAGTGACGTGCAGCGATCGTGAACGAGTTCATCAGTTTCGTGGTGGCCGGCGTGGTCACCGGGTCCATCTATGCGGTGACCGCGAGCGGCCTGGTCGTCACGTACAAATCCACGGGCGTATTCAACTTCGCTCACGGCGCAGTGGGCATGGTGATGGCCTACGTGTACTGGCAGCTGTGGCAGGGCTGGGGCTGGAATCCCGTGCTGTCTCTCGCTGTCGTCCTCATCCTCGTCGCGCCGCTGTCCGCTCTGGTGGTCGAGCGCGCCCTGATGCGGCCGCTCTACGGTTCGGCGCTCAGCACCACGATCGTCGTGACGCTGGGTCTTTTCCTGGTGCTCTACGGGCTGGTCTCGACCGTCTGGGACCAGACGATCACTCGCAACCTGCCGGACTGGTTCCAGGCCGACCAGGTCACCGTGTTCGGGGTGGGCCTCACCTACGAGGATCTGATCACGATCGGGTGCGCGGTGGCGGTCGCCCTGGCGCTGTGGCTCCTCTTCAAGATGACACGCGTCGGAGTCTCCATGCGGGCCGTGGTCGACGACCCCAGCTTGGCGTCGCTCACCGGCGCCCGCACCGGCCGCATCGCGGGCTTCGCCTGGATCATTGGCTTCATGCTCGCAGGACTGGCCGGGATCCTCCTCGCGCCCGGGTCCGGCATGAGCATTGCGATCCTCTCGGAGTTGGTGATCTTCGGCTACGCCGCGGCCATCGTCGGCCGGCTGAGCAGTCTGCCGCTGACCTATCTGGGCGCGATGATCCTCGGGGTCTCCGAGTCGCTGGCCGTTGGGTACGTCCCGGCCAACTACCTCAACGACGTCACGGCCATCCTGCCCATGGGACTGCTGATCATCGCCTTGTTGTTGCTTCCGCAGTCCAAGCTGGCCGTGGGCAGGGTGGTCCGCTTGCGACCTCCCAAGCCGGCGAGTCTGCGCTCAACTCTCGTCGGCGCCACGGTGTTGGTGGTGGCGACCGTGGCGGCCGGCGCCTTCGTCACCGGCACCAACCTGTACACCCTCGGGCTCGCTCTGACGATCGGAATTGGTGCGTTGTCGCTCGTGTTGTTGTCGGGCTACGGGGGACAGATCTGGTTGTGCCAATTCACCTTCATGGGGTTGGGCGCCTGGACCATGACCAAAATCGCCGGAGGAGATTCCGTCCTCGGCGTCCTCGCCGCCATCGGACTGTGTGCTGCCGCCGGAGGGATCCTGGCGCTGCCCGCACTGCGCCTACGCGAGCTGTACATGGCCCTGGCCACCCTGGCCTTCGCCGTCCTCATGGACCAGCTCTTCTTCACCAACCCGTCCATCATCCCCAGCGGGTCGATCAACGTCGGTCGTCCCGACATCTTCGGCATGCACTTCACCACCGACCGCGCCTTCATGGAGCTCGTTGCCGTGGTGTTCGCGCTCTGCCTCATCGGCGTGGGCGCACTCCGCCGTGGCGCGTTCGGCCGTCGCCTGGTGGCGATGCGCGACAGCGAGGCCGCCTGCGCGACCGTGGGTATGAACATCACCTTGACAAAGTTCGCCGTCTTCGTCATTGCCGGTGGCATCGCCGGGTTGTCGGGCGCCCTCTACGGCGGCATGTCCCGGACGGTCTCGTACTCGCAGTTCAGCTTCGTGAACAGCCTCGTGCTCTTCGTGGCGGTGGCCCTGGCCGGCATCACCATCCTTACCGGCGCAGTCCAAGCGGGTATCGGGGTGGCCATCTTGCCCCTCATCGCCACCCACATTCCCTCGGTGTCTGGTTTCACGTACATCTTTTTCGGGGCGGGCATCATTGCTGTGGGGCGAAACCCCTACGGCGTCGGCCTGCTCTATACGCGTCTGAGCGAGTGGCGTGACACCCGTCGCGCTCGGGATCATGCAGGAGGTGGCGTGACGGGGGATCCGCCGACGCCGGTGTCCACCGGGTTGTACCCGCATAGGGTGACTTCCGTTGGCTGACTCGGGTCACGTCGCACCGTCCGCTCTGACAGTCGAGGACGTCTCAGTGCGGTTCGGGGGGCTCCAAGCCCTCGACGGCGTTTCGCTCGACGTGAAGCCGGGTGAAGTCCACGGGCTGATCGGGCCGAACGGGGCCGGAAAGACCACGCTGTTCAACGTCATCACGGGCATCCAGCGCCCGACCGGCGGACGTGTCCTCCTTGGTGCGCGCGACGTGACCAGATTCAAGCCCCACGCGCGAGCCGCGCCTCGGCCTCGGACGCACATTCCAGCGCCTCGAGCTGTTCGGCTCCCTCTCCGCGCGTGAAAACGTCCAGATGGCGGCCGAGGTGCAGCAGAACAAACTCGACAGTGGGCGGAGTCCTGCCGAGGAGGCGGACCATCAGCTGGCGCGGGTCGGGATCCTCCACGTGGCTGACGAGCCGACCGATTCGCTCCCCACCGGGCTCGCCCGCCTGGTCGAGATGGCGCGTGCCCTTGCCACCACACCCTCGGTCCTGCTCCTCGACGAGCCGAGTGCGGGTCTCAACGCGGAGGAGACGCAAGGCCTCGGTGAGGTGCTCCAGCAGCTGGCGTCCGAGGGGATGGGCGTCCTGCTGGTCGAGCACGACATGGCCCTGGTGATGGCGAACTGCGCCCGGGTCGACGTGCTCGACAACGGGTTCGTGATCGCGCGCGGTGATCCGGCCACGGTGCAGGCCGATGCGGTCGTTCAGGAGGCCTACCTCGGCGGGGAGACCACGTCGGCCCCGCCGCCACGCACTGCGGCCCGAACGGTCTCGAACGGCGCGAGCAACGGTGTCGGGCCCAACGGAACTGACCCGGTGGCGGCGCTGGCCCTTTCTGCTGTGGATGTGCGGGCCGGGTACGGGCGCATCGAGGTGCTGCACGGCATCTCTCTGACCGTGCGGTCGGGATCGGCCATGGCTCTGCTCGGACCGAATGGCGCCGGCAAGACGACCCTGCTCAATGCCATCTCGGGACAGATTCCGCTGACGGCCGGAACGGTCGAGGTCGCGGGCCACCGCCTGGGAAGAAACGCCACGGAGCGGCTCGCGCGGTCCGGCGTCTGCATGATCCCGGAGGGCCGGTCCATCTTCCCGAACCTGACCGTTTCGGAGAATCTCCTCATGTACACGTTCCGCCAAACCGGACTGAAGAGCGCGCGGATCGAAGAGCACGCATTCGCGCGCTTCCCTGTGCTGGCCGGCCGGCGCAAGCAGCTGGCGGGCACGCTGTCGGGTGGTGAACAGCGGATGCTCTCCATGGCCCGGGCGCTGACCACCGACCCCCAAATACTGCTGCTCGACGAACTCTCCATGGGCCTGGCCCCGATCATCGTCGACCAGCTCTACGACGTCGTCGGCCAACTGGTCGCGTCCGAGGGGCTGACCATCATCATGGTGGAGCAGTTCGTCCAGACCGCGCTCTCGATCGCGGACAGTGCCGCGATCATGGTCAACGGTGAGGTGGTGAAGCAGGGCGAGCCGGCCGACATCCGGGCAGATGTGGTCGGCGCATACCTCGGTGCCGAGACGACCGGCGCGGCGCCTGCTTAGTCTTCGGCCAGCTCCACCTCGACGCCCAGCGCGTCTCCCTCTTCGATGACGAAGTCGTCCACGCCACCGGCGTCGACGATGTCTCTCCGCGCTGCCTGGGTCGCGGCAAGCGTCTCGGCGGGGCCG
Organism: uncultured Acidimicrobiaceae bacterium; assembly: GCA_963725895.1. Classification (GTDB taxonomy): domain Bacteria; phylum Actinomycetota; class Acidimicrobiia; order Acidimicrobiales; family RAAP-2; genus Bog-473. The sequence continues at coordinate 585,095 of CAVSAJ010000003.1, forward strand.
CGCACGATCAGCCGGGCGACCCGGGCCCGCATGGACCGCTTGTGCGCGGTCTTCTCTCGGCGCACCGCGCCGAGCACCTCGGCGGCCACCGCAAGGACCGACGTGTCGGCGGCGGCATGTGGCCCCAGTTCATTGACGTCTGGCCAGGCGGCGGTGTGCACTGAGCCGGGCTGCCACCAGCTCCAGACTTCCTCAGTGACAAACGGCAAGAATGGCGCGAAGAGCCGGTGCAACGCGGACAGCGCAATGGCCAAGGTGGCGCGGGCCGACTCGGTTCCGGCCGGGTCGGCCTCGCCGTACGCGCGGGTCTTGACCAGCTCGACGTAGTCGTCGCAAAAGGACCAGAAGAAGGTCTCGGTCAGCTCGAGCGCCCGCGCGTAGTCAAAGCCATCGTGGGCTTCGGTGGCTGAGGCGATCAGCGCTCCAAGCTGTGCCAATAACGCGGCATCGAGCGGGTCCCGTACTGCGTCGAGGCCAGGCGCCGGTCCTTCGCCCAGGCGGCCCAGGGCGAATTTGGAGGCATTGAGCACCTTGATGGCCAGGCGGCGGCCGATCTTCATCACGCCGTCGTCCAGCGCCGTGTCGGTGCCGGGCCTGCCGTTACAGGCCCAGTAGCGCACGGCGTCGGAGCCGAACTCCTCGAGCAGCGGCATCGGCGTGACCACGTTGTCTTTGGACTTGGACATCTTCTTGCGCTCAGGGTCGAGGATCCAGCCGTTGATGGTCGTGTGCGTCCACGGCACCGTGCCGTGCTCGAGGTGCGAGCGCAGCAGGGTCGAGAACAGCCAGGTCCGGATGATCTCGGGGCCCTGGGGGCGCAAGTCCATCGGGAAGGTGGACGCAAAGAGGCCCGGGTCGGCCTCCCAGCCGCAGGCGATCTGGGGGGTGACTGAGGAGGTGGCCCAGGTGTCCATGACGTCGGGGTCACCGACGAACCCGCCTGGGATCCCACGTTGGTCCTCGGTGTAACCCTCGGGGACATCGGTGGTCGGGTCGATCGGCAGGCGGGACTCGTGAGGGACGATGGGCGAGGCATAGTCGAGCTCCGCGTTGGCGCCGACGGGGTACCAGACCGGGATAGGCACGCCGAAGAACCGCTGACGGCTGACCAGCCAGTCGCCGTTGAGCCCGTTGACCCAGTCGTCGTAGCGGACCTTCATATAGGGAGGGTGCCAGTCGATCTCGGTGGCCCGTTCGAGCAACTCGCGACGAAGCGCCTCGTCGCGGCCACCGTTGCGGATGAACCACTGCCGGCTGGTCACGATCTCGAGCGGGCGGTCGCCCTTCTCGTAGAACTTCACCGGGTGCTTGATCGGGCGCGGATCTCCGATCATGTCGCCCGCTGCGGCCAGCATCTCAACCATGGCCCTCTGCGCCTGCTTCACCGTCCGGCCCGCGATGGCCTGCCAGGCTGTCCCGTCGGGCACCCCGGGTGGCGGGTTCTCGGTGATGCGGCCCGAACGCGTCACGATGCTCCGAGTCGGCAAGTCGAGCTCACGCCACCAGACGACGTCGGTGACGTCGCCGAAGGTGCAGATCATCGCAATGCCGGATCCCTTGTCGGGGTCGGCCAGGCGGTGTGCCAGGACCGGCACTTCGACCCCGAAGAGCGGCGTGTGCACGGTGGTGCCGAACTGCGCCGCATAGCGGGCATCGTCGGGGTGGGCCACCAGCGCGACGCAAGCGGCCACCAGTTCGGGGCGCGTCGTGTCGATCTCCACATCGTCGAAGCGCAGCCGGTAGTACGCACCGTCAAGCTCCCTGTCCTCCATCTCGGCCTGGGCCACGGCCGTTTGGAAGTCCACGTCCCACAAGGTGGGCGCCTCGGACTGGTACGCCTCGCCCCGAGCCAGGTTGCGCAGGAACATGCGCTGGCTGGTGCGTCGGGCGCCGTCGTCGACGGTGGTGTAGGTGTGGGTCCAGTCGACCGAAAGCCCGACATGGCGCCACAGGTCCTCGAAGACCTGTTCGTCCTGCGAGGTCAGGTCGTGGCACAGCGCGATGAAATTGGGCCGGCTGACGGCGACGACGTCCTTCCCAGGGGGCGTCGGTGGTACAAAATCGGGGTCGTGGGGGAGCGAGGGGTCGCACGACACCCCGTAGTAGCTCTGGACGCGACGCTCGGTCGGCAGCCCGTTGTCGTCCCACCCCATTGGGTAGAAGACGTTCCAGCCGCGCATGCGCCGGTAGCGGGCGATGGCGTCGGTCTGCACGTACCCGAAGACTGACCCCATGTGAAGGGAGCCCGAGACGGTGGGCGGCGGCGTGTCGATGGAGAAGACCTCGGCTCGGGAGGTGGTGGCATCGAAGCGATAGGTCCCAGCCTCCTCCCAGACCGCGGCCCATCTATCCTCGAGTCCTTCGAGCTTCGGCCTGTCGGGGACGCGGGGAACGGCAGTTACGGGCGTCGACATGATCGAGTTACCGTACCTGGGTGCTGCACCTCCACGACACCGCTACGGGAACCGTCCGCCCGCTCGAGCTCCGCTCCGAGGGGGAGGTGTCGATGTACGTCTGCGGCCCAACTGTCTACGACCTGCCCCATATCGGCCACGGGCGCTACAACCTGGTTTTCGACGTGCTCCGGCGCTACCTCCTCTTCTGCGGGTTGTCGGTGCACTACGTCTCGAATGTCACTGATGTCGACGACAACATCATCAGGCGTGCCAACGAGCAGGGCCGGACCGAAGCAGACGTTGCTGCCGAGTTCGAGGCGCGCTGGTGGGAGGGAATGGACGGCCTCGGTGTGTTGCGACCCGACGACTCACCCCACGCCACCGCCTACATCGGCGACATGGTGGCCCTGGTCGGCGACCTCCTCCGCCGCGGTGTCGCGTACGAGACCTCCGATGGGGTGTACCTGAGCGTCGATCAGGTCGACGGGTATGGCCTCCTCGCCCGCCAGAGCCTCGACTCGCTGAAGGCGGGCGCCCGGGTCGAGGAGAACGAGGAAAAGCGCTCGCCCCTCGACTTCGCGCTCTGGAAGAAGGCCAAAGAGGGCGAGCCGGCATGGGACGCGCCTTGGGGTGCCGGGCGCCCGGGCTGGCACACCGAATGCGTGGTGATGTCGCTCGATCTCTTGGGCGATGGCTTCGATCTCCATGGCGGCGGTCAGGACCTCGCCTTCCCGCACCACGAGAACGAGCGGGCACAGGCCGTCGCCGAGGGCCGGCCCTTCGCCCGCCACTGGGTGCACAACGGCTGGGTGGTGGTCGAGGGCACCAAGATGTCCAAGTCGCTCGGCAACTTCACCTCACTCATCGACTTGCTCGCTCGCTACGACGGGCGGGCGTACCGCCTCTTGGTGTTGCGGGCGCACTACCGTTCGCCAATCGAGGTGACGGCCGGAACGATCGCCGACGCCGAGAAGGCGCTCGCACGCCTCGACACCATGGCGCGTCGCTTTGGGATTGGTGACCTGTTGGTCGAAAGCGGCCGGGGCTATGTCGTCGAGGCGAGCGATGGGGGGGACACCGACCCCGACGCGCGTGCGGTCTTTCACGCCCGCATGGATGACGACATGGACACACCTGGGGCCCTCGCTGGCATCTTCGAACTTGTCAGTGCGGCGCATTCGAGCGCCGACGCCGGGGACGAAGTCGGAGGACGCCGGGCCGCGAGGACCGCTGCCCTGCTCGCTGCGGCGCTCGGGCTGCCGCTGCGTTCTGCCGCCGCCGAAGTCGACGACGAGGCTGAGCGCCTGGTCGCACAGCGCGACGAGGCCCGTCGCACCAAGGACTTCGCCCGCGCCGACGCACTCCGCGACGAGCTGGTCGCCTTGGGTTGGACGGTCGAGGACACCCCATCGGGTACCGCCATCCGCCGCTGACCGACGCCAACACCCTGGTGGCACGCGTAATTGCACCCCTGGATGGATGAGTTACTGATCCGTAGGTTACTATTCAGTAACAAGGGCCAAGAGGGCGGGCCGCACGCCACGCGATCGATCCGACACGGTGCCGAGCCGTGGATCCGCCCAAGGCAGAGAGGTCCCGTCTGCGGCCGGGGACCCCAAGGAGGGCACTCATGTCCGACTACTCGCTCGAGCTGAACGAGGACCAGCTCCAGATACAAAAGTGGGTCCACGAATTCGCGGAGAATGTCGTCCGCCCTGCAGGCCGCGAGTGGGACGAGCGCGAAGAGACGCCGTGGCCGATCATCGAAGAGGCGGCCCGCAACGGGCTCTATTCCTTCGACTTCATCGCCCAGGCCTTCTCCGATCCGACGGGACTGCTCATGTGCCTGGTCAACGAGGAGATGAGCTGGGGCGACGCCGGCATCGCGCTCGCGATCTTCGGCTCGACGCTCGCGGTGGCTGGAATCTTCGCCAATGGGACACCCGAGCAGATCGGCGAGTGGATCCCTCAGTGTTTCGGGACTCCCGACGACATCAAGCTCGCGGCCTTTGGCGTGTCGGAGCCCGACGCCGGTTCCGACGTTTCGTCCCTGAAGTCCCGAGCCGTCTACGACGAGACCAAGGACGAGTGGGTGCTCAACGGAACCAAGACCTGGATCACCAATGGCGGGATCGCCAGCACCCATGTGCTCGTGCTCTCGGTCGACCCAGAACTTGGCAGCCGCGGACAGGCGAGCTTCGTGGTTCCCGAGGGCACGCCGGGCATTTCGCAGGGGCAGAAATTCAAGAAAATGGGGATCCGCGCTTCTCACACGGCCGAGGTCGTTCTCGACGACTGCCGCGTGCCGGGGAGGTGCCTCCTCGGCGGGAAGGAGAAACTCGACGAACGACTGGCCCGTGCACACGAGGGCAAGAAGACCTCGACCCAGGCGGCCATGGCGACCTTCGAAGCCTCCCGCCCAATTGTCGGGCGCGCAGGCCGTCGGCATCGCCCGCGCCGCGTACGAGTACGCGCTCGACTACGCCAAGGAGCGCAAGCAGTTCGGCCGGGCCATCATCGAGAACCAGGCGATCGCCTTCAAACTGGCGGACATGAAGATGCACACGGACGCTTCCCGGCTGCTCGTGCACCGCGCGGCCAACATGGCCAGCACGGGGAAGAAGTTCGAGAACGGCGAGGGCTCCATGTCGAAGCTGTACGCGGGTGAGAACGCCGTCTGGGTTACCGAGCAGGCGATCCAGATCCTCGGCGGCTATGGCTACGTCCGGGAGTACCCGGTCGAGCAGTGGCACCGTGACTCGAAGATCTACACAATCTTCGAGGGGACATCGGAGGTGCAACGCCTGGTGATCGCGCGGGCGATCTCGGGGATCCACATCAACTGACCCACCGGAGCGAACGGGTCCTCTGGTTGCACCGCCGGCCCCGCCTTGTGAATCCAGTCCCGCGAGTTCCGCATCATCCAATGTGGTCGTCGAGCTGACCGAGAGCCTCGGTCAAACGGAGGTTGTCGGAGTAATCCACCGGGCAAGCAATGACTGACACCGTATTGTCGGCCAGGGCCGCTCGGCGTGTCGGAAGAAGTGCCGCGGCCGACTCGACGCGGTATCCCTTGGCGCCAAAACTCTCTGCATATGAGACAAAGAGGACGCGCGGATAGGCGGCCAGCGGAATCGGTTTAGGGAGCTCGAACGTGGCATGGACCATCCACCGGTCGTGGTGGTGGCCCCGAGATCATCGGGGTGCTGACCCACTCACCAACGACCCAGTGGAGGTTGCCCACCATCATGCGCGCGCTCGACCCCGAAGTGTTCGATGCCGTCTTTGCCGCTGTAGAACCCCTGCTCCCGGCGCACCCAGAGAACCACCCCCTCGGCTGTCACCGTCGTCGTGCCGCTGATCGAGATTGCTTCGAGGTTATGGTCGTGCGCCTGGTCACCGGGTGCAGCTGGGAGGACGCCGAGCGGCTATGTGGGGCCAAGGTCTCAGACACCACCGCACGGGCCCGCCGAGACGAGTGGGAGGAGGCCGGCGTGATCGCCGCCGTGGCCGAAGAGGCACTGGCTTCCTACGACAAGATCATCGGACTCGATCTGGGCGAGGTCGCCATCGACGGCTCGGCGCACAAGGCACCGCGTGGCGGAGAGGGAACCGGCCCTAATCCGGTCGACCGGGGCAAAGCGGGCTGGAAATGTCCCTGCTCACCGATCGGGCTGGCATACCTTTCGGCTGGGCCGCCAACGGCGCGAATCGCCACGACACCGTGCTCTTCGCTCCCACCTTCGACGAGGGCGCCCGCCGTGGCCTGGTCGCCGACATCGAGACCATGCACCTGGACCGGGGCTATGACAGCGCGGCCGTGCGAGCCCACTGCGTGGCCCACGGCGTCGACGACATCGTGGCCAACCGCCAGCGCAAGACCCGCAAAGCCCGCCAAGGCGGCAAAGCCCGCGTCCCTCTTGGCATGCGCTGGCCGATCGAACGCACCAACGCCTGGCTGGCGAACTTCGGTCAACTCCGCCGCAGCACCGACCGCAAGCTCGACCACCGCCTCACTCAGCTTGCCCTGGCGATAGTCCTGATCATCACGGCCAAGCTCATCGACTGGCGCAACCGCTGGTCACCTACCTCTGCGCCTATCCGCTGAAGCTCAAAGTCTGGATTTTGGAAACTGGTCTGCATCGCCGTACCGAGCTCCAGCTCCATTTTCCAGGTGATCAGCCCGTACTCATTGTCAACCCAGACGAGAATCACGAACGGAAGCCCTAGGCGTAGCCCAGTCTCGATCTCCTGAGAGTTCATAAGGAAAGCACCGTCGCCTGTGGCGGCAATGACGCGGGCATCCGGTCTCGCCAACTTGGCGCCAATCGCACCGGGGAGCGCCCATGCCATGGTCGAGGGTTAGCGTCGCCGGGTGCCCCCGGTCCCGCTGCGGCGCAACCGCAACTTCATGCTGCTCCAGGCAGGACAGCTGCTGTCGAACGCGGGCACGCAAGTGACGACGATCGCCTATCCGCTCCTCGTCTTGGCCCTGACCCACTCTGCGGTGAAGGCGGGCGTCGTGTCGTTCGCGCGCGCCGCGCCCATGGCGGTGCTGGCCATCCCGGCCGGCGTGGCCGCCGACCACTGGAGCCGCCGTGCGCTGATGGTGGCGTCTGACGGCGTGCGTGCGGCCGCTCTCGCGTTCTTGGCGCTGGGCTTGGTGGTGCTCCATGTGCCGTACTGGGTCATCCCCTGTATCGCGTGTGTAGAGGGAGCCGGCAGCACGGTCTTCGCGGCTGCCTCGCCGGGTGCCGTTCGCGCCGCCGTGCCCAAGGAGCAGCTCCTCGAGGCGGCGGGGGCCCAGTCGGGCCGGCAGGCCGTCGTCCGCCTCGTCGGCCCGCCGGCGGGCGGCGCGCTGTTTGAGCTGGGCCGGGCCGTGCCGTTCTTGGTCGATGCGTGCTCGTACGCATGCTCGACGGTCTCGCTGTTGCTGATGCGGGTGCGGTTCGAGGAGGGTCGCGAGCGCGACGCGACGTCGGTCCGCGTCCGAGTCCGCGAGGGAATCTCGTTCACGTGGCACCAGCCGTTCCTCCGGGTGACGGCCCTTCTCTACGGGCTGTTGAACTTCACCGCGCCTGCGCTGCTCTTCTGCATCGTCGTCATCGGCGAGGACCAGGGCCTCTCGGGCGGCGTCATCGGCCTGCTGACCGCGTGCTTCGCCGCCAGTATCTTGCTCGGGTCGCTGCTCTCTCCGTCGCTGCGGCGTGTGCTCAGCATCCGGGCCGTCCTGCTCTTGGAGGTGTGGGCATGGCTCGGGTGCGCGGTGTTCTTGGTGTGGCCGAGTGCCCTGGCGCTGGCGCTGGGTCTGGTGCCTGTCGGTCTGGCCGTTCCCTCGACCGACTCGGTGGTCCACGGCTATCGGATCGCCATGACCCCTGATCGGTTGCTCGGACGGGCTGAGTCCGTCCGCAGCGCCATCGCCCTGTCCATCGGCTCGCTGGCGCCGCTGGTGGCGGGGCTCCTGCTCGAGCACACCTCGCCCCGCTGGACGGTGGGGTTCTTCACGGCGTGGGCGCTTGGCCTCGCGCTCTGGGGGACCTTGAGCCAAGCCCTGCGTGTCACGCCCCCTGCGGAAATGGCCTCTCCTCGGGACTAGCCTTCGTCGCCGTGGGGTGTCCTTCCACCCTCGTTGCGGGCGAGCTCGGGCGGGGTAGCCATGCCTGTTGGACCTACCGCGCTCTCGGCGCGCACCGGCGCTTCCTCACCGAGTACTTCGTCGCGGGATATCACGCGAACGAGCGGCTCATGTACCTGGGGACCCCCGAACAACTCGAGACCGCCTCCTCGTTCCTGGCCGACGCCGGTCTCGATGTCGAAGGGCTCCTGCGCAGGGGCGGGCTCTCGTTGGGCGACGTCACGACCGCATACCTCTCGGGTGGTTCCCTCGAGCCTTCGATACGGCTGCTTGGTCACGCCGTCCTTGTCCAGCAGGCGCTCGACGAGGGCTTCGACGGGCTGCGCGTCTGTTCGGAGGTCGTACCGCTCCTCAGCGACGACGCGGTGCGCGACGAGTGGTGTGGTTACGAGGTACGTGCGGACATCCTCATTGCCGGGTTGCCCAGTGTCGTCGTGTGTGCCTGTGACCTGCGTGACGCGGACACGAGTGCAACGGCGGCGGTACGCGACCTGACGGCGGTCCATGCGTGCTGTCGCGGGCCGCTCGCCGGCGCGCCGTTTCGCCTCCACGCCGCGCCGGGGGGAGGGCTGGCCTTGTCGGGCGAGGTGGACTCGTCATGGGCAGACAGGCTGGCCCGTTGGCTCCGCGCAGCGCTCGAGGATCTGCCGGAGCCGGTGCTCGACCTGTCCGGGCTGGAGTTCATTGACGCCGCGGGCATGTGGGCCCTCCTCGACAGTGCGCACGCGCGCCCCGGCGGGCTCAGGCTCCACGGGACATCTCCGCACTTCCGGCGGGTGTGGTCCGTGTGCGGCTACGACGCGCTCGACGCAGTCAGCTTCCCCTAGCCCCTCATGGGAGGACCCAGGCGACCCGGTCGCACCACACTCGTCCGGCACGCCGCCGACGTCACCGCGGAATGGCTGACCACCGCGCTCGGCGATGCAGGCCTGGTGGCCGAAGGAGCACAGGTGGTGTCGTTCGAGACCGAGGCCATCGGCACCGGGCAGATGGCCGACACGACGCGCTTCTCGCTCACCTATGACAAGGAGGGCGCCGGTCCAGCCAGCGTCGTCGGCAAGTTCGCTTCGGCGGACGACCAGAGTCGCGGCACGGGGCTCGCCCTGCGTGCCTACGAAATCGAGGTCCGCTTCTACCGCGAGGTCGCCTCTCGGCTCACGGCTCGTGTTCCGGCCGCGTACGTGGCGGAGGTGGAGCCCGCGACCGGCTGGTTCACCCTCCTGCTCGAGGACATCGTGGGCGGCCGCCAGGGTGATCAGATCGAGGCCTGCAGTCCCGACGTCGCCGCCAGCGTCCTCGACGAGATGGCCGGCCTGCACGCGCCGTGCTGGCAGGCGAGGGACCTGGCCGCCCTCGAGTGGTTGCACCGCAGCACACCCGAGTCCGACGCCTTGCTCATCGCGCTGGTGAGCGCACTCCTGCCGGGCTTTCTCGAACGCTACGAGGACACGCTGGTACCCGCGCATCGCGACGTGTGCGTTCGCTTCGTCGAGGGGCTGTCGGTCTGGCTGCAGCTCCGCTCGGGACCGCACACCGCCAGCCACGGCGACTTCCGGCTCGACAATCTCCTCTTCCAGCCGGACAGCCCCCGCCCCGTCGTCGTCGATTGGCAGACGGCCGCGTGGGGGAGTCCCTCCGTCGACGTGGCCTACTTCGTCGGTGGGTGCCTCGGTGTAGAGGATCGCCGCGCTCATGAGCAGGAGCTCGTGGCCCATTACCACGGTGCCCTGTGCCGGCGCGGCGTGGAGGGCTACTCACTCGAGCAGTTGCGCGCGGACACCAGGCGGGACACCTTCGGCGGCCTGCTCATGGCGATCGTGGCGTCCATGGTCGTACAGCGCACGGAGCGGGGCGACCTGATGTTCCTCACGAGCACCTCCCGGCACGCGCAGCACGTGCTCGATGCCGGCGCGCTGGCGCTCCTCGACGCGACCGCATGACCAACCTCCTGATCCTCTGCACGGGGAACGCGGCCCGTTCCGTGATGGCGGGCTTCATGTTGGCGACGCTCGGTGATCGACGAGACGGAGACCCGCCGCACATCGTCACGGCCGGTACACACTCGGTCGACGGGCAGCCCATGGGCATGCGCACGCGCACCGCGCTGACGCGGCTGCCCGAGTTGGCGCACTGCGACTTCCGCCGGCACCGCAGCCGCCAGGTCCACGGGATCGACCTCGTGCACGCCGACCTCGTCGTGGTCATGGAGGCCGACCACGTTCGGTTCGTCCGGCGGCAGTTCCCCGACGCCGCGGCCAAGACCGGCACTATCCGCCGCCTGTGCCGAGATCTTGCCCCGCCCCCACCCGCATTGGCCGACCGCGTGGCCACCTTGGACCTGGCCCACGTCGAGGTGTCCAACGAGGAGGACGTCCTCGATCCGGCGGGAGAGGGGGACGACGTCTACGCCGCGTGCGCGGACGAGCTCTGGGACCTGTGCACGCGCCTGAGCGCGCTGGTGTGAACGCGGTGTTGGCGAGAACGCGGACTCAGTCCGCGTGCACCGAGCGCAAGCCGGCCCAGGCGAGGTCGGCCATGCGCTGTGCCAGCTTCTGGGCCTCCTCGTCGACCGCCTCGTCGGACTCGGGCCGGTGCTCCAGCAGTCGCTGTTCCATGAAGCGGCGGCTCGCCCCCTCCGCCATGCCGACGATGCCGTAGGCGAGCAGCCGGCGGTGGTCGGCCTCGAGCCCGGCGTCGATGAGCGGGTCGATGGCCTCTGCGATGGCGTCCTCGACCGCGCGCAGCGCGCGCCCGAGCTCCTCGTCGTCGGTGAGGTCTCGTCCGTACAAGAGCCGAAACTCGGCCTCGTGGCTCACGACCAGCCGGAAATAGGCGGCGAAGCCGAGCTCGACCTGTTGGCGCGGGCCGTCGGCCTCCATGACGGCCCGCCCGATGGCCGTGAGGAGGTCTTTGGAGATCGAGTCGACCAGCTCCAGGTAAAGGGCGCGCTTCGAGGAGAAGTGCTGGTAGAGCAGGGGCTTTGTGACACCGGCCGCCTCGGCGATGTCGTCCATCGTCGTCGACCGGTAGCCCCGCTTGGCGAACAACTCGAGGGCGACGGCAAAGAGCTGGTGCCGCCGCTGCTCTGCCGTGAGCCGCCGTGAGGCCGTCCCGATCGCCGCTGCCATCGACGTCAGGTTACCGATTGGTCATACGGAGGTGGGGAGGCCCTGGACCTGGGTCAGCACCTGCGCCAGGCGCGCGGGCAGGTCGGCCAGGTTGAAGTGGGTGGCCGCCACCAGCTGGTTGTGCTCGAGCAACGCGGGGTTGCGATCGCTCAACCAGGTCGCCAGGGACGCCGGATCGGTGGCGTCGAACCAGCGGAAGCCGAAGGCGCGCAGTTCGGTCGCCACGGGATAGCCGCCGATCGACAACGGGCGACGGTGCGTCGCCGATTCGACCGAGGGATTGCCGAAGCCTTCCCACGACGAGGGCAACACGACGGCGTCGCAGGCGGCGTACGCGTCGGCGATCGTGCAACCGGCACCGGGCGGACCGAGGAGGACGGGGCAGCGCGCCCGGGCCACCAGCCTGTCGAGCTCGGGCCCGTAGCCGTCCTCGGCCGGGCCGAGCAGCCAGTAGGCGCCGTCCACGGCCTCGGCCAGCGCGATGGCCGAGCCGACGTTCTTGCGCGCCAGCGCGCGGGTCGGCTGCAGCAGCAACCGAGTCGACTCCGCCACGCCGAGCATCTCGCGGGTGGCGGCGCGGGCCCCGGGCGGCGGATCGGGATCGAACGCGTTGTAGAGCGTCGTGGCGCGTATGCCCCGTGCGGCCAGCTGCAGGCGGCTGAGTTCGTTGATCGTCACGTGCGCCCAGGCTGAGTCGTCGGGCGGCGGGGGGTGGTGCGCGAGATGCGCCCGTTGCCACGGCAGGTCGTGGTGGTGCAGCAACGCGGGGCGCCCCCGGCACGCGCCCGCCACAACGTCGGCTGCCGGCGGGTTGAGGGGCAGGGAGCACAGGTTCTCGACGATCACCAGATCGGCGCCGGCCAGCGCGTCGCGCACCTCCCGCGGGTCCGGCGGTTCCGCCGCATCGATCGCCAACCCCGGTATGACGCGGTCGGCCGGTCCTTCGCCCGCGAGGGTACGCACGTCCCAGCCGAGGGTGCCCAGCGCAGACGCCCATTTGGCGGCCTCGATCGCCACCCCGTCACCGCCGCCAAGGCGAAAGGAAACCATGCACGCAGTCGCCACGACGGCACTGTATGCGTGCGGAGGGACCCAATCGCCTGTGGACTAGCGTTGCCCCGATGGCAAAGCGGGCACTGATCACGGGCGTCACCGGCCAGGACGGCTCGTACCTGGCGGAATTCCTGCTCTCGCAGGGCTACACGGTCATCGGGATGGTGCGCCGTTCGAGCACGGTCAACTTCGAACGCATCGCGCACATCCAGGACCAGCTGGAGCTGGTCGCCGGCGACCTGCTCGACGAGGTGTCCATCATCAACGTCCTGCGCGACCACCGGCCGAGCGAGGTGTACAACCTGGCCGCCCAGTCCTTCGTGCAGACCAGCTTCTCGCAGCCCGTCCTCACCGGCGAGACCACGGCCATGGGCGTGACGCGGCTGCTCGACGCGATCCGTCTGGTCGACCCCGAGATCCGCTTCTACCAGGCCAGCTCGTCCGAGATGTTCGGCAAGGTGCTCGAGACCCCCCAACGCGAGAGCACGCCCTTCTACCCCCGCAGTCCCTACGGGGTGGCCAAGGTCTACGGGCACTGGATCACGGTCAACTACAGGGAGAGCTACGACCTGCACGCCTCCTCGGGAATCCTCTTCAACCACGAGTCGCCGCGCCGGGGCCTCGAGTTCGTGACGCGCAAAGTCACCCACGGCGTCGCTCGCATCGCGCACAAGCTGGACGAGAAACTGTCTCTCGGAAATCTCGATGCCCAGCGAGACTGGGGCTACGCCGCCGACTATGTGCGCGCCATGTGGCTCATGCTCCAGCAAGATTCGCCCGACGACTACGTCGTCTCGACCGGGCAGACCCACAAGGTCAGCGAACTCTGCCGGCTCGCGTTTGCGGCTGCGGGGCTCGACTGGGAGCAGCATGTCCTCATCGACGAGCGTTTCTTGCGCCCGGCCGAAGTCGACCTCTTGGTGGGGGAGCCCACCAAGGCGCGGCAGGTGTTGGGTTGGAGTCCCGAGGTCGATTTCGCGGATCTCGTGACCATGATGGTCGAGGCAGACATGGACCTGGTCCGCAAGAGCCTCCGGTAGTCGGGGGGCATCGCGCTCCCCCTTACTGCTGCACCCGCGGCCATCGCGGCCGACCCGGCTGGGGCCCTCGTCGCCTTCGGTGCCGGGATCCTCTCGTTCGTCTCGCCGTGCGTGCTGCCGCTGGTGCCTGGATACGTCTCCATCGTCTCGGGGCTCTCGGCCAGCGAGCTCGAGGCGAGCGGCGACGGCGCGACTCCCTCGGCCGCGCTGCGTCCCGTTCTGCGGGGCATCGGTCTCTTCGTGGCCGGCTTCACCGTCGTGTTCGTCGCCCTGGGTGCGACGGCGTCGAGCATCGGCCGCATCCTCAAGGCGCACGAGATCGCCCTGGCCCACGTCAGCGGCATCGTGATCATCCTGCTCGGCGGCATCATGCTGTTGAGCGCGCTGCCCGAGCGCGTGTGGGTCAACGCCGGCTCGGGCACCTTGAGCGTGGTCTCCCGCGTCACGGGGGAGCATCGCCTCGACGTGCGGCCCTCCAAGCTCGGCGTCTGGGCGGCCCCCGTGATGGGTATGGCCTTCGCTTTCGCGTGGACACCGTGCATCGGTCCGGTGCTGGGTGTGGTCCTCGGGCTGGCCGGACACAACGGCACTCTGGCCGGCGGCGTGGCGCTTCTCTTCGCCTACTCGTTGGGGCTGGCGGTCCCCTTCGTGCTCGTCGGCCTGGCCTTTGGGCGCATGACGAGTGCGCTCGCCCGTGCCCGCCAGTGGCTCTGGGCCGTCGAGCTCGTCGCCGGGGTCATCCTGGTCGGGTTCGGCATCCTCCTGCTGACTCACAACGTGAGCTGGGTCTCGACACGCATCTCCAGCCTGCTCGACGACGTCGGGTTGGGCCGTCTCTCCACCAGCTGACCGACGGCCTCACCCGTCGTCTTCGGCCAGCACGGTGGCGAAGGTCCGGGCGAAAGTGTGTGCGTCACCGGGCCAGCGCGCCGACACATAGGACCCGTCGCGCACGACCCAGGCTGGCCGTGCGTCAGTCGGCGTGTCGCGGGCGCGGCCGCTCGTCTTGCGCCGGTAGTCGGGCGTGCCCTTCGCCACGTCCGCGAAGTCGGCCTCGTCGGCCAGCGCACGGGTGACCTCCTGCTGCACCGACATGAAGCCCCAGGGCTGGCCTCGTTCTTCGGGGTAGGTCCGGTAGTAATCGGCGTCCCAGAAGCGCGTCCAGCGCGCGACCTCCCACGCACGCCTCTCGAGCGCCCACGTCAGCGCGGTCGTACGTCGGCCGAACAGCACCGAGTGGCCGGTGCGCGGGTCGATGGCGCGCGCCGCGACCACTACACCGTGGCAGATGGCACCCACCGGCTTTCCCGCGCTGAACGCATCGATAGTCATCTGCTGCACCTCTGGGCTCTCGAGATAGGCGCGCATGCCGCGGGCGCGGTGGCCACCTGGGAGCACCGAGCGCGTCGAAGAAGCTGCGCCGCGCCGCGCCCCAGTGGAGAGGTGCACGAAATGCGTCGTCCGCGCGGAGCGCCGCGTAGGCCCGCCGTGCGGCGGAGTTGGCGCGCAGGACGCGCCCCACCACCGTCACGTTGCGCAGCAGCGGGACCGCACCCCAGGGATCGAGGCCGCGCCCGCTCACCATCAGGTCGTCCGCCGCCCCCACCTGTCCCGACGGTGTGGCGAAGACGACGGTGTGGCCAGCACCGGTCAGCGTTTGCCAGGTGACGGCAACCTCGGTGGGGTCGAAGTCGAGAGCCGGGAGAGGCAGCAAGACGGTGGCCATTGCGTGCCGGCACGCTACCGCCCCGCCTGCGCGCGACGGCGGCGACAGGGCGCCACGGGCGCCGCCGGGCACCACGGGCGATGCGCCGGTGCCGGGGGTAACGTCGAGAACATGAGCGACACCGATACCGCCACCGGCGCCGAGAGCCCCCCGGTCCCGTCGCCGATCTTCTCGCAAGAGGACTCGCTCGACGAGCTGTGGGTCAGGGCGTATCAAGGCGAGGTGCTCGGCGAGGCCCTCTTCGGGCGCATCGCGGACACGCTCGACGATCCCGACCACGTCGCCAAGATGCGCGTGCTCTCCACGCTGGAGCGCAAGACCAAGGAGGCGATCGTGCCGTCGCTCGAGCGGGCGGGCCTCTCCACGGAGCCGGACCCCGAGATGTTCACCCTGGCCGAGGCGCTGTCCGCCGGGATCGCCTGGGCCGACTTCCTCGCCGCCACCGAGGCCATCACCGCGCAGTACATCCCGCTCTATGAGCGCATCGGCGAGCTCGATCCCGCCGAGCGTGCCGCATCGGAGCTCCTCGTGGGACACGAGGCGGCGCTGCGGGCCTTCGCGCGGGCCGAGCTGGCGGGGGAGACCGCCAACTCGCTCGACGCCATCAACGCGCTCGCCCACATGCGCTGATCACTGGGCTCATCACCTGCGCTGATCACATGCGCTGAGCCCGCCTGCGAGCTCCACGAGGGGCTGGTGGGGAGCAGCTGATCGGCCTGAAGCCGGACTGGGGGTTCGAAGTATCGCTTTTGGCGCCAGTGGCCCGCTTGGAACCTCGGGACCTACCCCCCCTACCATGGAGCCGAAGGCCATGGCCCCTGTTGTTCATCTCCGCGCCGCGGTCGCTCTTGCCGGCCGCTTCCCCGCCCTCGCCGGGGTCGATCTCTCTCTCGACCAGGGCGAGGTCGTCGTGGTGATGGGCCCGAACGGTGCCGGCAAGACCAGCGTGCTGCGTGCTTGTGCTGGGCTTTTGCCGGTGACCTCGGGCGAGGCGACGGTGCTCGGGGTCGACCTCACGTCGGACCACACGGCGGTGCGCCGCTACGTCGGCCTCTTGGGCCATGCCGCCCCCCTCTACGACGACCTCGAGCGCGGCGGAAAACGTCCGCTTTGCCGTCCGCGCCCTCGGGCTCGCCGCCTCGAGTGCCGACGACGCGCTCGAGCGGGTAGGACTCGGCGGGCGATTGCGCACGACGCCGACGGGCCGGCTCTCGGCTGGGCAGCGGCGCCGGGTCGCCCTGGCCGCACTGGTGGCGCGCCGGCCCGCGCTCTGGTTGCTCGACGAGCCGCATGCCGGCCTGGACGCCGCCTCACGCGCGCTGCTGGGGCAGCTGATCGGTGAGGCGGTCGCCGACGGCGCGACGGTGCTCCTGTCCTCACACGAGCCGCAGCTCTCGGTCCCGCTGGCCGACCGCGTGGTGGCCATGGGCGGTGGCCGGGTCACCGGCGAGGAGCCGGGGGGCCGCGGCGCGACCCTCGCCGCAGTGCCCTCGACCGTTCCGTCGCCCACTGCGGGTGAGGCGTCCACCGCGGTGGGGGCGTCGCATGTGGCATGACGCAGTGCTGGTGGCGGGCAAGGACCTCCGCATCGAAGCGCGCTCGCGTGTCGGCTTGTGGCAGGTCCTCCCTTTCGCGTTCTTGGTCTTGGTGCTGTTGGCGTTCGCAATCGGGCCGGACCAGGCGACGCTGCGACACGCTGCGCCGGGTATCTTTTGGGTGGCGCTGCTCTTCTCGACGGTGCTGGCGATCCAGCGCAGCGTCGCCGTGGAGTCGGGGGAGGGGACGCGCGACGGGCTGCGGCTCTCGGGCATCGACCCCGCGGGGATCTTCTTGGGCAAGGCGGCGGCCATCGGGCTGCAGCTGTTGGCGCTCCAGCTCGTGCTCTGGGCCGGTGTGACGTTCCTCTTCGACGTGCGTGTGCACGTGGTGTGGCTCGCCGTTGTCGCCAGCCTGCTGGCGACGGTCGGGTTGGCCTGCGCCGGCGTGCTCTACGGCGCGCTCTCGGCTGGCCTCCGCGTCCGCGACACGCTGCTGCCGCTCTTGGTGCTGCCGGTACTGGCGCCGGTGCTGTTGGCCGGCTCCAAGGCCTGGCAGGCCGCGCTGAGCGGCACCACGTCGTCGGGCACCCAGTGGCTCAAGATCCTCGTGCCCTTCGCCGTGATCTACCTCGTCGTGGGTGTGGTCGTGTACGGCCCGTTGCAAGAGGCAGCGTGAGCAAACTCGACCTTTCGGATCCCACCGTGGTCGATGCCGATGGCGGCGTGGACGCTGCCGTGGCGCGGGACGTGCCTCGCACCTGGCGCCCGCGCTGGTTGACGGTGGTCGGCCTGCTGGCCGTCGTCTCCGTCGCGCTCACCGTATGGCTCGGACTCTGGGTGACGCCGCCGGACGAGGTGCAAGGCAATCTGGCCCGGCTGCTCTACATCCACCCCGCTGTCGCCACCGTCGCGCTCTACTGGGTGGGCATCGTCGCCGCGGGAGGCAGCCTCCTCTACCTCTGGCCCCGTACGCGGTCGTTCTTCTGGGATCGGCTGGCCGCCGCCTCCGTCGAGGTGGGGGCCGTGTTCGCCGCGCTGACCCTCGTGACCGGCTCGTTGTGGGGGCGCCCCGTGTGGGGCGTGTGGTGGACCTGGGACGCCCGTCTGACCTCGACCGCGCTGTTGCTCATCCTCGAGATCGGCTACCTAGCGCTGCGGCGGGTGCCGGCCGATGCGCACATCCGCGCCCGGCGCTGTGCCGTGGCGGCGCTGCTCATCGCGGTCGACATCCCGATCGTGCACTTCTCGGTCGACTGGTGGAACACGCTGCACCAGGGCGGCACCATCCTCGACCCCGGCTTCGAGTTGCACGTGCACGGCTCCATGTTGTGGACGATGTTGCTCAGCTTCGTCGCGTTCTCCTTGGCTTTCGTGTGGTTGCTGGGCGTGCGGTACCGGATCGAGGTGCTCGAGGACGCCGTAGGGGACCAGGAGCTCGAAGTGTCGCTGGCGGAGCGCTGGAGTGAGGACTCCGACGGCCGGGGGCCCGAAGGGGGTGCACCGTGAGCTACGTCGACGCCGGATACGTGGCGGCGATCGGTGGCACCTTCGTGTACGCGGTCAGCCTGGTGCTGCGACGCCGACGCTGGGAGCGCGCACTCAGGGCGTCGGACACGCCGGCCGAGCGCGACGCGGTCGCCGTCGACGGCGAGCGGTCGTGACCGACACCACCACCACCGACCCGAGTCCGCCCGTTCCACCGTCGCCTGATCGCCCCTCGGGAGGGCCGGCCCTGCCGCCGCCCAAGCGCCGCCGGACCAGCCGGCGGGTGCTGGTCGTATTCGCCCTTCTCGCGGCCGCCCTCGTCTTCTTGCTCGTCGAGGGGCTCGGCAGCTCACTCGACTACTTCGACACCGTCGACCAGGCTCTGGCGCACAAGACCTCGCTGGGCACGCAGACGTTCCGCCTCGAGGGCACGGTCGTACCGGGCAGCATCCATCCCACGGCGACAGGCACCGATTTTCTGATCTGTCAGGGCCCCAAGAACGTGCACGTGACCAACGTCGGGAGCCCGCCCCAGCTCTTCCAGGGTCGGATCCCCGTGGTGGTGGTGGGCCACTTCGCCTCGGAGGCATCGACCGCGTTCGAGTCCAACACCATCATGGTCAAGCACTCCGAGACGTACACCGCCCAGTACCCGAACCGGGTCAAGGTGAAGTCGTCGGGTCCTGTCTGCTGATGGTCGACGCCCGCCTCGGCACGATCGGGATTTGGCTGGCCTTCGCGGCCTGCCTCGCCGGCGCCGTCGTGATCAGCGTGGGTCTGATCCGGCGTGGGGCCGGTGCCGGGGTCGTGGGCGTACCTGCAAGCGGCGTGAGCAACGGACACGCGCCGGCTCCGGCTCCGGCTGCGGCGCGCCGGACGGGCGACGGCCGGCTGTTCGGGCCCTTGATGCTGGCCGGTGCCCTGCTGGCCGTCGGCGCCATGGAGCACGCGCTGGTCACCCACGACTTCGCGCTGGTCTTCGTCGCGGGCAACAACAGCACCGTCACCCCGCTGCTCTACTCGATCACCGGCATGTGGTCGGCGCTGGCCGGCTCCATCTTGTTGTGGGGCTTCATCCTCGCCGTCGTCTCCACGATCTTCGTGTGGCGCTACCGCCGGCAAGCCGCCGACCCGGTGATCCGTTGGGCGACGCTCGTCCTCTACCTCGTGTCCGCTTTCTTCTTCGGGCTGATGGTCGGGCCCGCCAACCCGTTCCTCACGGCACCGGGTGTCACGCAAGGCCTCGGTCCCAACTCGCTCCTCCAGGACAACCCACTGGTGGCCATCCACCCACCACTTCTCTACATAGGTTTCGTGGTCTTCACCGTGCCGTTCGCTTTCGCCATCGGCATGCTGGCGACGGGGCGCGTGGGCGACCGCTGGCAGGTGGAGTGCCGGCGCTGGACACTGGTTGCCTTCACGTTCTTGTCGGTCGGCATCGTCCTCGGCGCCTGGTGGTCCTATCAGGTGCTCGGCTGGGGCGGCTTCTGGGGATGGGACCCCGTCGAGAACGCGGCGCTCTTGCCTTGGCTCTGCGGCACCGCCTACTTGCATTCGGTGCTCGTCCAGGAACGCCGCGGCCTCATGCGGGTGTGGAACCTCTCGCTGTCCATTGCGACCTTCGCTCTCACGATCCTCGGGACCTTCCTCACCCGCTCGGGGGTCATCACCTCGGTGCACTCCTTCTCGGAGTCCTCGCTCGGCCCGTTGCTCATCGGCTTCTTCTTCGTCGTGGTGATCGTTGGCTTCGGACTGATCGCGTGGCGCGGTGACCGGCTGCGCTCGCCCGGCGGCATCGACGCACCGCTCGGCCGCGAGGGCGCGTTCCTGCTCAACAACGTCATCTTCGTCGGGTTCGCCTTCGTCGTCCTGCTCGGCACCGTGTACCCCCTCCTCTACGAGGCGGTGACCCAACAGCAGGTGACCGTCGGCGCGCCCTTTTTCAACACCGTCGCCATCCCGGCGGGCCTGACGCTCCTCTTCCTCATGGCCGTGGCGCCCGTCCTCAGCTGGCGCAAGATGAGCGGGGCGGTGCTGTGGCAGCGCCTCGTCATCCCGGTGTGGGTCGGCGTCGCGACCGTCGTGCTCTGCGTCGCCTTCGGCCTGCGGGGTTTCGCCACGCTCATCGGGTTCGGGCTGGGCGCCATGGCCGCCGCGACGGCCGCTCGCGCACTCGTGCTCTCGGTGCGGGCGGCACACGCACGCCACGTCGGTTGGTGGCGGGGGCTGGTCGGGCGCGCGAACGGCGGCATGGTCGTGCACCTCGGCGTCGTGCTGCTGGCGGTTGGCGTCATCGCCGCTACGTCGTATCGCCATCAGACGGAGCTGGCGCTCCACCGGGGGGAGGCCGTGACCTTCGACGGCCACCGCTTCGAGTTCGAGGGGGTGC
The DNA here is from genome assembly GCA_963725895.1 of uncultured Acidimicrobiaceae bacterium. Taxonomy (GTDB): domain Bacteria; phylum Actinomycetota; class Acidimicrobiia; order Acidimicrobiales; family RAAP-2; genus Bog-473. The sequence continues at coordinate 605,488 of CAVSAJ010000003.1, forward strand.
GCACCGTCACCTCGCCGTCACGGACCGCGCAAGAGGCGGTCGTGAAGGTGGACGACGGGGTGTTCACCCCCGCCACGACGAGCTTTGGGGCCGGGCTCGCCGTAGTCGGCACACCTGCCATCGACTCGGGCTTCTTCGGCGACGTGTACCTGACCTTCGACGCCGTCGGCGGGCTCGGAGCCGCCTCGGGCAACGAGGCCATCAACAACCTGCCGAGCGGCTCGGTGGCGATCGGCGTCGTGATCGAGCCGTTGGTTGCGTGGCTCTGGGCGGGGGGCCTGCTGATCGGGCTGGGTGGACTGCTCGCGCTGGTGCCCGGCTCGCGCCGCCGGGCCACCGATCCGACCTCGGCACCGGCCGCCATCGTCACCGAGGCCCAGCCCGGTGAGCCCCGCGACCGCGACGCCGCCCCCGAACCAGTCGGCGCGCTCGTGGCACGAGGCGTGAGCCCGGCATGACGAGGCGCCGCAGGCACCCGACTCGCTGGGTGGCCGGGGCGGTTCTCACGGTCCTCGTCGTCGTCGGCATCGTCCTCGCCACCCGGACGCCGCAGCAGGCCACTGCCGTCTCGAGCCCGTTGCTCGGCCGGGTCGCGCCGGCCTTCTCGGGAAAAGACCTGACGACCGGCGCACCCGTCTCCCTGGGCGCCCTGCGCGGCCACTACGTGGTCGTCAACTTCTTTGCCAGCTGGTGCACGCCGTGCCAGCAGGAGGCGCCAGACCTGGCGCGCTTCCACTACGAGCAGACGCACCGCGCCGGCGGGGCGGACATGGTCAGCATCGTCTTCCACGACTCCGACAGCAGTGGCCGCAGCTTCCTCCGCACCAACGGTGACCTGTGGCCGGCGATCGGGGACCCCGGCGGGGCGATCGCCGATCACTACGGGGTGACGGGGCCGCCCACCACGTTCGTCATCGACCCGGCGGGCCGGGTCACCGCGGTGCTGCAGGGGCCGGCCACGCAGCAGAACCTCGACTCGTTCCTCGGCGCGGCCCGCGTGCAGCAGGCGGCCCTGTCCGATGGCTGAGCGCAGACCGCAGGGCGCCCGGGTGCCGCTGTGGGCAAAGGTGGCCCTGCCGCTCGCCGTCCTCACCGCCGCACTGGTCATCGGCAGCGGCGTGTTCGACCGCGCGCCCGAGACCGCGTCCCGAGCGCGCCGCGGCCATCGAGTCGGGGGTGCGCTGCCCCTCATGCACGGACCTCTCGGTTGCCGAGTCGAACGCCTCGACCGCGATCGCCGTGCGCCACCAGATCGAGAGCATGGTGGCCGACGGCCGCTCCACTGCGGACATCGACCAGGTGCTGGTCTCCGAGTACGGTCCGGCCATCCTCCTCGTGCCGCCCGACGCGGGTGGCGTGCCCCTCATCTGGATCATCCCGCTGGTGCTCGGTATCGGGACGGTGGCCACCGTGAGCGTCGTGTTCTGGCGACGGAGTCGCGCCTTCGACGCGTTGCGATCACTGGGAGCGGAGGAGGACGCGGCACCCAGGAGGGCTGGTCATCGCGAACACGAGCCGGCGCAATGACCGTGGACGATGCACCCGCCACCGAACGCGGGTACCTCGCCGCGCGAGGAGCAGTGGCACCTGGCCGACGAGCGCGACTTCCTGCGCCGCTCCCTCGAGGACGCGGCGCGCGAGCACGAGGCCGGTGACCTCTCCGACGAGGACCACGCCCTCTTGGTGGCCCGGGACTCCGGCCGCCTGGCCGAGGTGGAGGCGGAGCTCGCCGCGCTCGCACCCCTCGCCGAAGCGGCCGGGCCCGCCGGTGTGGCGGCGACGCCTGGCACTGAGCCCGCACCCACGCCAATCGACGAACCGCGGGCACGGATGCCCCTCTGGCGGCGTATCGGGATCGTGGCCGCGTGCGGCCTCATCGTGCTGGGCGCGGTCATCCTGGTCGCGCACTTCGTGCAGGCGCGCCAACCGGGGCAGGCATCGTCGGGGAGCATCACCGTGTCACAGGCACAGCAGATCGAGGAGCAGCTGCAGCAGGCCCTCGCGCTCAACAACAACGGGAACACCGAGGGTGCGCTCGAGCTCTACGACAAGGTCCTGAGCGAAGACCCGTCCAACCCTGCCGCCCTCGCCTACGCCGGGTTCATCCAGTGGAAGGTGGGATCACAGTCGCACGTGGCGTCGTTGATCCGTATCGGGCGCGCCGAGATCCAGACCGCCGTCAAGGACTCTCCGTCCTACTACGAGGCGCATCTCTTCGACGGGCTGGTACTCGAGAACCAGGACCACAACGACAAAGCGGCGGTGGTCCAGTTCAACGACTTCATTGCGGACGGCCCCCCTGCGAGCGAGCTGTCACAAGTCGAGCCATTGGTGCTCGGCGCCTACGAGGCGGCGGGGGATCCCGTGCCGGCCGCGCTGAAGAGCGGCACCCCCACCTCAGCCCCGTAAGGAACGCAGGTCGTCCACCACCTGGGGGAAGGACGCGGCGAAGACCCGGCAGTCCTCCGCGGTGGTCGACCAGCCCACGCTGACGCGGAACGAGTGGCTCGGGTCGGCGCCCATGGCCTCGAGCACCGGCGAGGGCTCGATACTCTCCGACGAGCAGGCCGACCCTGAATGCACCGCCACGCCCGCCCGGTCGAGTCCGATCAAGACGGGCTCGGCCTCGACGCCGTGGACACCCAGGCACACCAGCGAGGGGAGCCGGTCCTGGGGTGACGCCGGGCCGACGACGTCGACCCCCTCCACTGCGAGCGCGGCGCGGACGACGTCCGCAAGGAAGCGCCGGGCCGCCGCCGCCTCGCTGCGCAGGGCGAGGCATCCCTGCGCAGCGAGGGCCGCTGCCACGGCACCGAAGGCCAAGAGCGCGGGAACCGACTCCAACCCGCCCCTGCGCCCGCGTTCTTGTTCGCCGCCGACGAGCAGCGGCTCGAACCGGCTGCCCCGGCGGATCACCAGCGCGCCGCCCCCCGGCGTCGCGCCCAGCTTGTGCGCGCTGACGCTGACCAAGTCGGCATCGAGCGCGCCGAGGTCGGTGACGACATGGCCACAGGCCGCAGCGGCATCGACGTGCACGACGACGCCCGACCGCCGGCACAGGTCGACCACCTCGTGTACCGGCTGGATCGTGCCCACTTCGTGGTTGGCCCACTGGCAGTGCACGAGAGCCGGGCGAGGCAATGACGCCGAGCCGAGGCGCTCACGCAACGCGCCCAGGTCGAGGCGACCGGTGTCGTCGACCGCGATCTCCTCCACCGGGGCCGCGCGAGCTGACGCGTCGCGGACCGCAGAGTGCTCGACCGCGGCGCAGAGCACCGGCGCACCCGGCATGGCGCGGGTCGCGCCCCAGACGGCGGCGTTGATCGACTCGGTGCCCCCCGACGTGAAGACCACCTGGCGTGGGGCCACGCCGAAGAGCTCCGACACGTGAGCCCGCGCCGTCTCGAGCGCGTCGCGCACGGTCCGTCCCTCTTCGTGGAGGCGGCCGGGATCCCCCGGGGGGAGGGCGGCCCAGGCGCTCAGCGCCGCCAGCGCCTCGGGGCGAGGCGGTGTCGTGCTGGCGTGGTCGAGGTAGGCGCGAGCCACCGCGGCTCAGGCAGAGGTGGTGCAGGTATCGTCACCGCGCGCGCGCGACGAGAGGATCACGGGGAGCGCATGTTCTGACGCGGTCCCGCAGAGCCCGGCCAGGAGCCCTTTGACCATGCCGCGGTCGACGGCGCAGAGCACCGGGTTCGTGCTGCTGGCGTCGCCGAAGGGGCATTGCTCTGCGACGACAGCGGTGGTCTCGCCGCGGTCTTCGGCGTGGGCCGCGAAGCCGTGGGCAGTGAGGGTCTCGGCGACGACGTGCATGGCAGCCCGCACCGTGCGCTGACCCTCGGTGGGCGTCATGCGTGAGGCGAGGGAACGGCCGTACTCTTCGCCGACGAGTGCCGCCATCTCCTCTGCTTCGTCCGGGCCGAGGCGCTGCATCGCCTCGCCCAAAAGCCGCATGAGCAGGTCGTCGCGACGCTGCATGAGGCCGAGCGACAGCTCCTCCTCGACGCAGAAGTAAAGCTTGGAGGGCCGCCCGGCACCAACGGCGTTGCGCCCCGTCTCGACGCGCAGATAACCACCGTCGAGCAAGCGCTGCAGGTGGTGGCGCGCGACGTTGGGGTGGAGCGAGAACGTCGTCGCAACCTCCCGTGCGGTGACGCCGGGCACGGCGCGGACGTGTAAGAAGATGTCACGCCGGGTCGGGTCACCGAACGCGGCGGCCACCGCCGCCACCGCGGCGCTGAAGCGACCGTCGTCCGCGCCGGCCGGCCGCTCGGCGTCCACCGTGCGTTCGGGTCCTGCCGTGTGCTCTGGACCGGCCGTGCGTTCGGGTCCTGCCGTGTGCTCGGGACCGGCCGTGTGCTCGGGCTCCACAGTGATCGGAGCGGTGCTCACGCTGGGTAGTCTACCGAGGGATCAGCTCCTCGAACTGGGGGACGCGGACGCAGCACCCCGGTGCGTGGGTTGCCCGCTCCGAAATCGAGCCCGAGACGAGGGAGGCCATGCCAGCAGACCAAGCGCAGCTCGAAGCCGCGGTGCTCGCGGTGCGAGAGCCAGAGCTCGGCATGTCGCTCGGCGATCTCGGCCTACTCAAGGTGGTGCGGCCACGCCGGCGCCGGGTGCACATCGAGGTCGCCCTTCCTGTTGCGGCCTGGCCCGGTGCCGACGCACTCGCCGACGCAATCCACCAGGCCGCCCTCGCCGTCGATGGTGTCGAGGAGGTCGATCTCGAATTCGTCGTGATGAACGAGCAGGAGCGGGCGGCGCTCCGGCAGCGCCTGCGCGCCGGCATGCTCGGCGCGAGTGGCGGTGCGAGCGCAATGACCGACGAAGGGTCACACGGCCACGACCATGGCCACCAGCACTCGCACGGCGAACCCGTACCAGCCTTTCTCGCCGACGACGCAACGACGAGGGTCATCGGCGTCTCATCGGGCAAGGGTGGCGTCGGCAAATCGACGGTGACGGTGAACCTTGCCATCGCGCTGGCACGAACCGGCCACTCGGTGGGCCTGCTCGACGCCGACGTCTATGGCTTCTCGGTGCCCAAGATGCTCGGCACCGATCACGACCCGGTGATCATCGGAGACATCGTGATCCCGACCGCCGCCCACGGCGTCCGCTGCCTGTCCATGGGATACTTCGTCCCCGACGACCAGCCCGTCATCTGGCGGGGGCCCATGCTGCACAAGGCGATCCAGCAATTCTTGACCGACGCCTACTGGGGCGAACCTGACTTCGTGCTCGTCGACATGCCGCCCGGAACCGGCGACGTCGCGCTCGACGCTCGCCGAGGTCATGCCGCGGGCCGAAATCGTCGTCGTGACGACGCCGCAACCCGCGGCCCAGCGGGTGGCGCAGCGCTCGGCGTTCGCGGCGCGGCGGCTCAAGCTGTCGGTGCGCGGCGTCATCGAGAACATGAGCTGGTTCACTGGTGACGACGGAACGCGCTACGAGCTCTTCGGCTCGGGGGGCGGGGCGCTGCTCGCATCCGACCTCGGCGTCCCCCTCCTCGGCCAGGTACCCCTCGTCAACGCCGTGCGTCTCGGCGGGGACGAGGGCCGGCCCATCGTGGCGGTCGACCCCGACAGTGAGACGGCCCGCTCGTTCCAGGCGATCGCCGACAGACTCGCCGCCCTCGGACCAGCCCGCGTCTACCGGCGCGAACTCACCCTGCGCTAAGACGTGAGGCCCGAGTCGGGCTGAGGCCCCACTTCAAGTTGGCCGCGTCGCGGGCGTTGCCGCGGTAGACAACGACCTGATCGCGGCCATGCCGCTTGGCGTCGTACATGGCGTTGTCCGCGTCGCGCAGGAGCGCGGCAGGAGTCTCGCTGCCGTCGGCGGTGACCACGATCCCGACGCTGGCCGTAATGACGAGGTGGGCGTCCCCGATGGCGACCGGCGCGCTCAGGCCGGTACGGATCCGCTCGGCCATGTCCACCGCGTCGTCCTCGTGGTCGACCTCGGCCAGAGTGACGAACTCGTCCCCGCCGAAGCGGGCGACCACGTCGACGCCGCGCGTCATGGCGATCAGCCGCTTTGCCATCTCGTTGAGGACGAGGTCACCCGCTGAGTGGTCGGCCCGGTCGTTGACCAGCTTGAAGCGATCGAGGTCGATGAACATCACCGCCAGCGAGTTGCGTCGCCGGCCGACGTGTGTGAGTGCCTCCTCGAGTTTCTCCATGAACAGAGTCCTGTTGGCCAGGCCGGTAAGCCCGTCATGCGAGGCCTGGAAGGCCATCTGCTCGGCCATCTCGCAGCGCTCGATGGCGAGGCCGACCATGCCGGCGAGCTGGTCGAGCTTGCTGAGCTCCTCGAGGCCGAAGTACGGCATGTAGGGACTGATGCGCACGGCGAGTTCGTGTGCGGCACCGCTGTGGGTACGCACGGTGATGCGATCCCGTCCCGGGACGGCCCCCTCCCCGTCGTCCCAGTCGTCGGACCAATCGTCGGCCCCGCCATCCGTCGTCCAGGCCGGGTACCGCGCCACGACTGTGCCGTCGCTCGCCAAGAGCGCGGCCTTGGACGCGCCCACCAGTGCGCTCACGTGCGGGAGGAGGTGCTCGGCCACGTCGCGTGAGTCACCGGCCGACACCAACTCGCCCACGGCGCGGCGGAATTTCGAGGTCCTCCTTGCGACTGAGGAAGACGCGCACGAAGGAAGGGAGTACGAGCGCGACGAGGAACAGCACTCCCATGACGACGGTCAGGGCCTGGGTGGCGAGCTCGACGCGCTGGCCCTGGAGCCTCAGCGCGACCACCACCACCTGCACTTCGAGGCCGGCCACGGCGATGGCCAGCAGGCGCATCCGCGTGGCAGCAATCGGCGGTTCGCCCCGGCCGGCGACGAAGAGGCTGATCACCACGTAGGTGAAGAGATATGCGAAGGCGACGGTGAAGGCGACTCGGTACGCCAGGTAGAACGGCGGCGGAGACGCGCCCGCGACGGGCAGATAATCCAATGCGAAGGTGAATCCCACGATGGCCGCAGTCACGGCGACAGCGGCGTAACGGATCGCCGCGCCGGGCCGGTGGAAGCTGGTGGCGAAGCGGAAGAGGCAATAGGGCATCACCAGCAGCACGGCGACAAGAGCCTTCGCGACGCTCTGGTTCGTCACCAGGTGGGGATCGATCTTCAAGGTCAGGGCCAGCCCGCCCAAGATGGCGAACGAGAGCGCCACCCACCCGGCGCCACGGATGCGGTGGCGTATCCATTGCAGCGCAGTGAGCGCGGCCAAGGCGACGAACTCGACGAGGGAGACGTTGGCCAGAGCCTGCGTCCAATGATTCACCGAGTGATCCCCTCCTCCACCGCGTCACACACGTCGCCACGGCCCACGGCGGTCCCCTCTCTAGATCGGTCAGACCCGGAGATGCAGGCGTGACTCTACCCGCTCGCGGAGCGCCTCCCCCGGTATTTCGCACTGCTGTCACGCTGGCGCGGATGCCCGGCTGTGCGCGGTCCGCGGGGTCTGCGACGCGACGGCGCGCTCGGGCGGAAGGGCAGGGGCAGAACTCTCGGAGTCGGCGGTTCGGTACGCTGGGCGACGCAAGGAGGTGTCATGGCGCAGGATTGGGCACGGCCAGTCGTGCACTGGGAGATCGAGGCCAAGGACCCTGAACGCCAGCGTGCGTTCTACGCCGACCTCTTCAACTGGAGGATCGGCGAGGGCGCCATCATGGACATCCCCGCGGGCATCGGTGGACCAGAGCCCGGTCCGGGCGGACATATTCGCCAGAGTGAGCGAGCCGGTGTGACGCTCTACGTACAGGTCGCCGACCTTCGCGCGTCTCTCGACAAGTCGGTGTCGCTTGGTGCGACGATCGTTGCCGAGCCCTTTGACGTCCCCGGCGGCCCGACCATCGCAGGTATCACCGATCCGGAGGGCAATCCGCTCGTCTTGGTGCAGGCCTGACATGTCCATCGTCGAGGTCACGACCTTCGTGCTCGCAGAGGGTGTCACCGACGAGTCCTTCCTCGCCCTCGACAAGCGGATCCAGACCGAGCTGGTCCCGAACCAACCGGGCTTCGTGCGCCGGACCACGGCGCGCCACGGCGACGACTGGCTCGTGGTGACGCTCTGGGCCAGCGAGGCCGATGCCGCAGGCTTCCAGCGCAACGTGGAGGGTGACCCGTTGCAAGCCGAGTTCGAACACGCGGTCGAAGCGGGCTCGTTGCACCTGACCAGGTACACGACGCTCGACTGACGTGGAGCTCGACGACCTCAAAGTCACCCGCTTCGAGGTGCACGATCGCGTGGCCACGGTCACCCTGCACCGCCCGGAGCGGCTCAACTCGTGGACGGGACGCATGCATGCGGAGTACCGCGCCTTGCTCGACCGCGCCGCCCGCGACCCCGGGGTCCGTGTCATCGTCGTCACCGGATCAGGTCGCGGCTTTTGCGCCGGGGCTGACACGCGCGCGCTCGAAGGTGAGGCCGAACGCGGTGCCTACGACCCCGGATTGGGGGACGACGTTGCCGTGCCCGGGTACGGCGTCAGTCCCGAATTCGACGCGGACTTCGCATACCACTTCGGGGTTCCCAAGCCCATCATCGCCGCCCTCAACGGACCGGCCGCAGGGGTCGGCCTGGTGCTCGCGTGCTACTGCGATCTCCGTTTCGCAGCACAGGGCGCGAAGCTCACCACCGCGCACGGGCGCCTCGGGCTGCCCGCGGAGTTCGGGCTCTCGTGGCTGTTGCCGCGTCTCATCGGGGTCACCCGCGCCGCCGACCTCCTGCTCTCGAGCCGGGTCGTCCTGGCCGACGAGGCCGTTGAGCTCGGCCTGGTCAACAAGACGCTGCCGCTCGACGAACTGCTGCCCTATACCTACGAGTATGCGGGTCGGCTGGCCACCGAGATCGCTCCCTCGTCCCTGGCCGTCACGAAACTGCAGCTCTATCGCGACCTGCACCGGGACGCTGCGTCGTCCGTTCGCGACGCGGGACGATATCTGAGCGAGATGATGGGTGGAGACGATTTTGCCGAAGGGGTGGCGGCCTTGATGCAGAAGCGACCTCCCTCCTTCGGTGATCCGGTCGTCTGAGTCGACCCGCGGCCGCGGTCACAGCGAGCGTCCCGATCAGGCGTCGACGCCGGCGGGAAGTTTGGCGGGATCCCAGCCCAAGCGCGCCACGGCCTGGCGGAAGGCGAAGCGATCGGTCATGCCCGCGACGTACGTGACGGCGGCCCGAATGGCATCGGGGCTCCCGGCCACCACGTCGTCGGTGGCGGTCGGCGCGGTCGGTGATCAGGTGGGGGCGGTCGGAGAAGTGCTCGACCAGGGCGCGCAGGACGCCCATCACCGCGTCACCCTGCCGCAAGGAGGCGTCGCGCAGATAGATGCGCTCGTAGTTGCACCCACGGAAGGCGGCGAGTGCCTCGGCCGCCTCCTCTTCCATCCCGACCTGCCCCGTGCGGAGCGAGGCCGAGACGACGCCGGCGATGAAGGCACCAAGCTGGGCGCTGCGACGCTCCCCGCACAACGAGCGCACCGCCGGTGGCAACTGGTGGGGGGCGACGATGCCGGCCAGCACCGCGTCCTCCCAGTCATGGCACACGTACGCGATCCGGTCGGCCCAGCTCACGACCTCGCCTTCGGGTGTCGAGGGCGCAGGACGGGACCAGCTGTGGTTGGCGATCCCGTCGAGCGTCTCGGCACAGAGATTGAGTGGGGCGAGCGAGACGCGGGCGCCCCAGGGGGCGTGGTCGAACCCCCCGGGTACGTAGGGGTCGAGCGCGTCTTCACTGGCATGACCGCCGGGCCCGTGCCCGCAGTCGTGGCCGAGCGCGATGGCCTCTGTGAGCGCGACGTTGAGGCCGCACGCGCGCGCGATCGCAGTCGCGACCTGTGCCACCTCGAGCGCGTGCGTGAGGCGGGTGCGCTGGTGATCCTCGGGGAACACGAAGACCTGCGTCTTGCCGGCGAGGCGCCGAAACGACGGGGCGTGCAGGATGCGGTCCCGGTCGCGCTCGAAGCACGTTCGCCACGCGTCGGGCTCTTCGGGCACGGTTCGCCGTCCCGCGTCACGGGCGCGGGTAGCCCCCGGCGCCAGGAGCTCCTCTTCGAGCGCCTCTCGCTGCTCGCGGCCGATCGGCAGGGCGGTGCGCCCGGGTCCCGTCCGGCCGCGGGGTCAACCGTGCCGAGCCCGGCGTGGGAGTCGGCGTGGGCCAGGCGGACAGGCCCGGCGTAGCCGGCCATCGTCGCTGCCCAGCGGGCACCGCGCGGCGTCTCGCCGGACGTGGGCAGTCCGCTCATGTCAACCAGTCTGTCCCGTCGCTGTAACGTCCTGGTGGCCCCCTGTTACCCCGACGGGCTCGCGAGAGGAGACAGACCAGGTGGACGTGCGCATCGGCATCACCCACACCCCCAAGGAGCTCGAGGTGGAGATGCCCGAGGACGTCGACCGCGACACCGTCGTCGCCGACATCGAGAAGCTGCTGCAGACCGGCGACGGGGTCCTCTGGCTGACCGACCGCAAGGGAACGCGGGTGGGCGTCCCCGTGGTCAAGGTCGCCTACGTCGAGGTCGGGGCCCCTTCGGGGGAGCGACGCGTCGGGTTCGGCGCTCCCTGAAGGCGTCGGTGACGGAAGGGCGTCCGTGACGGCGCGGCAGGCGCGGGGGCGGTGAGCCAGACACCGGGCTTGCTCGATCTGCGACTGGTGTTCGTCACCGGTAAGGGCGGGGTCGGCAAGACGACCGTGGCGGCGGGGCTGGCCCAGCTGGCGGCCGAGCACGGCAAGCGCGTGCTGGTCTGCGAGGTCGACGCGAAGGGCGACGTCACCGCGCTCTTCGAGGCGCCGCCGGCCGACTTCACCCCGCGCGAGGTGGCACCGGGCGTGTGGTCGATGTCGATGGACACCGAGGCGTCGTTGCGCGAGTACCTCAAATTGCACCTGCGTATCCCCGTGGTCGGCCGGATCGGCCCGTTGGCCAAGGCGTTCGACTTCGTGGCGACCGCGGCGCCGGGCGTGCGCGAGATCCTCACTGTCGGCAAGTTCTGCTGGGAAGTCCGCGAGTCGCACTACGACCTCGTTGTGGTCGACGCGTCGGCGAGCGGGCACATCATCGGCCAACTGGCGGCTCCGCAAGCAATCAACGACCTCGTCAAGGTCGGCCTCATCCGCAGCCAGACCGATTGGATGCTCGACATGCTCTCCGACCCGCGTCAGACCGGGCTGGTTGCCGTGTGCACGCCCGAGGAGATGCCGGTCAACGAGACGCTCGAGCTGGTCGAGCGGGTGCGTTCGGAGACAACGGTGCGCATGGTGGCCATCGTCGTCAACCGCGTGCTGCCCGAGCTCTTCGGCCAACGCGAGGAGGAGATCTTCGAGCAGCTCCGCGAGCCGCGGCGCCGAGGAGGCCCTCTCCGAGCGGGCCGGTGGGTCCGTCGTCCCCGTGCTCGAGGCAGCGCGGCTGGCGGTGACCCTTCGTCGCACCCGTTCGACCCACCTGCAGCGGCTGCGGGCGGGGCTGCCCGAAGGCCTCCCCGTACTGCTCTTGCCGTACCTGTTCGCCCGCAGCTTTGGCGCGCGCACGACGCGTCAGGTGGCGCACGCGCTCGCCGAGGAGCTCGGACTGTGAGCGCGACGAGCACGCCGGTGGCCAAGACCGTCGGCCAGCTCCTGGCGGCCAAGGACATCGTGATCGCGTGCGGCCCGGGCGGCGTGGGCAAGACGACGACGGCGGCCGCGCTCGCCGCCACCGCCGTGGTCGAGCAGGGCGGCCGTGTCTTGGTGGTGACGGTCGACCCGGCGCGACGGCTGGCCGACGCGCTCGGCCTCAAGGGGATCGGGAACGACGAGGTCCGCATCCCCGATGATGTGTTCACCGGGGCGGCGGCCCACCCAAGGGGGGAGCTGTGGGCGGCGATGCTCGACACCAAGCAGAGCTGGGACGACCTCGTCCGTAGGCACGCGCCCGACGCGGCGACCCGCGAGAAGATCATCGCCAACCCGCTCTATCAGAACATCTCGGCGCGCTTCGTCCAGTCGCACGACTACATCGCGATGGAACGGCTCTACGAGATCCATTCCGAAGGGAAGTACGACCTCATCGTGGTCGACACGCCACCAACCCGGAACGCGCTCGACTTCCTCGACGCACCGCAGCGCATGGCCGACTTCTTTTCGTCCCGCCTGTTGCGGTGGCTCATCGTGCCGTACCGCTCTCGCCTGGTGAACGTCGCGTCCCGGCCCTTCTACCAGGTGGCCGACCGCATCCTCGGGACACAGTTCCTGGCTGACATCTCCGAATTCTTCGTCCTCTTCCAGTCGATGTACTCGGGCTTCGTCGAGCGGGCCGAGGCCGTGACACGCCTGCTGTCGGACCGGCGCACGACGTTCATGGTCGTCTCCACGCTGGAGGCCACGCCGGTGCGCGAGGCCGAGTTCTTCTCGGCCGCGTTGACGTCTCGCAAGCTGCATCTCGGCGCCGTCGTCTTGAACAAGGTGTTGCCCGAGTACTTGCGCGACGCCAGGACCGACAAGCTGGCCCAGTCGATGCAGACCCGATCCGAGGTGTTGGCCGACGGGTTGACGGATGACCCGGTGGTCGCCGCTCGCGTGGTGCGCGAGGTCGCGGAGAGCTTCCTCAACTTCGGTGTCGTGGCGCGCCGGGAGGCCGAGCAGCAGGCCGAGCTGCGGGGGACCCCCGACGTCCTCGTGACGGTCCCCTTCTACGACGCCGACATCTACGACATCGGCGGGCTCCTCCGATTGGGCGCGCAGGTCTGGGGCTGACGACCGTCGGCAACCGGCGCGCCCCTCCTGGCGCCCGCGGCGGGCGGGGCGCGTACCATCGGTCCCATGGTCCAGCTCATCAATCCCGAGGTCCTCGAGTACGCGGACAGCCACACGACGGCGCCGCCCGGCCACCTGGAGGCCGTCGACACCTCGACCAAGGAGGACTTCGCCGCCTGGGGGATGATGGTGGGCCGCCAGGAGGGGCGCTTCCTCGAGCTCCTCGTCTTCGCGACGCAGGCCACCAGCGTCCTCGAGATCGGCACCTTCACCGGCTACTCGTCCATCGCAATGGCTGCGGGTCTCCCCAAGGGCGGCGCCATCATTTCGCTCGAGGTCGACCCCCATCACGCCCAGGTAGCGCGGGGCAACATCGCCGCGGCCGGACTCGAGAGCCACATCAGTGTGATCGAGGGCCCTGCGCTGCGATCACTCGCGGAGCTCCAGGGCCCGTTCGACCTCGTCTTCATCGACGCGGACAAGGTCTCCTACGACGCCTACTACGAGGCTGTCCTGCCCAAGCTGGCGGGGCACGGCCTGATCGTCGTGGACAACACGCTGCAATCCGGAGGCGTGCTGGCCTCCGACAAGCACCCCCACGAAGGGGCCCAGGCTCTGCGCGCCTTCAACGACAAGGTCGTGAACGATCCGAGAGTGGTTTGTGTGCTCACGACGATTCGCGACGGCGTGACGCTGATCCGCCGGGCCGGGTCGTAGCGGAACGGACGGCGTGCTCGACTACCACCTCCACCTCTGGCCGCACTCCGAGCACGAGACGCCCCTGCGACTCGAGCAGCTGGCTGACTACTGCGCACGCGCACAGGAGGCGGGAGTCAAGGAACTGGCCGTGACCGAGCACCTGTTCCGTTTCCGCCAGGCCGATGCGCTCCTGGGCGGCTTCTGGGACGATCCGGCGGTGCCGGCGGCCCTCGCCGAGTCGATGGCGCAGTACTGGAAATTCCACGCCACCGCAGACCTCGATGCCTACCTCGAGTGTGCGCTCGAGGCCAAGGCGGCGGGCCTCCCGATCGTGGTCGGCCTGGAGGTCGACTACTACGAGGGCCGCATGGACCAGGTCGCCAACCTGCTGGGCGGCTACCCCTTCGACGTACTCCTGGGCTCGGTGCACTGGGTCGGCGCCTGGCGTTTCGACGACCTATCCGACCCGGTGTCGATGGCCGAGTGGTCGGCGCGTGACGTCGACCGATGCTGGGATGCCTACACCGCGGCCATGGAGGAGCTGGCGGCGTCGGGCACCTGCGACGTCCTGGCCCATCCCGACCTCATCAAGGTGGCAGGGCATGTCCCCGACGCACCTGGCGAGTGGTGGGATCGCATCGCGGAGGCGGCGGCCGCGTCGGGCATGGCGGCCGAGGTGTCCTCGGCGGGCTGGCGCAAGCCGGTCGCCGAGCAGTACCCGGCACTGGGACTGCTCGAGCGGCTCGTCGCCCGCGCCGTGCCGCTCACCACCGCGTCGGACGCCCATCGGCTCGAGCACGTCGCCGACCGGGCGGACGACCTGCGTGCGGTGCTCGCTGTCGCCGGCGCCGGGGTGCTCCAGGGCTATCGGCACCGCCAGCCCTATGCCGTCCCTGTCTCGGAGGGGTCGACGATTCCGCGCCAAAGAGGTGACGCCTGATGCCCACGCCGACAGAGCTCGCGCAGAGCCACACCGACCTCAAGCCGGACGAGCTCGGGCACCTCCAACGCCTGCTCGGCAGCTGGAGCGTGCTGGCCGACCTCTCCTTCTCCGACCTGTTGCTCCTGGTTCCCGTGCACACAGCGGGTGTGGCGGCCGAGGGGGCCGCCGGCACCGGTGACGGCCCGGCCGGCGCACGCGGACGCGGACCCCGAGCTGGTGGTGCTCGGGCAGATGCGGCCGAACAACCGTCCCACTCTGGTGGACCAGGACCTGGTGGGTCAGACGGTCAACGAGTCCCAGTGGACGCTGGTGGCCCGTTGCCTGCACTCGGGGGAGATCGTTCGCGGCAGCATCCACCACCCGATCCTCGGCGAGCAGGTCCCGGTGGAGAACATCCCTGTGCGCTTCGAAGGGCACATCATCGGCGCGCTGCTGCGAGTGTCGCTGGCGCCGCTCAAGGGGCCGACCTCCATGTACGAGCGCACCTACCTCGATGTCTTCGAGCGTCTCGCCGACATGGTGGCCCAATCCGCGTTCCCGTTCCCCGACGAGGACGTCGGGACCGAGGAGGCTCCGCGAGTCGGTGACGGCGTGGTGGTGGTCGACGCCGACGGGCGCGTCGAGTTCGCGTCTCCGAACGCCATGAACGCGTTCCACCGCATGGGGATCTACACCCAGCCCGAGGGCCGCCGTTTCGGCGATCTCGACATTGAGGAGTCCGCCGTGGAGTGGGCACTCGCCACGGGACGACCGGTCGTCGAGGAGGTCGAGCGCCGTCCCGACGTCATCGTGCTCGTCCATTGCATCCCGCTGCTCTCGCACGGCGTCGTGACCGGCGCCATGATCCTTCTGCGCGACGTCACCGACGTGCGCCGGCTCGACCGGCTGCTCCTCTCGAAGGATGCGGCCATCCGCGAGGTCCACCACCGGGTCAAGAACAACCTGCAGACGATCTCGTCGCTGCTCAGCCTCCAGGCACGACGGGTCGGTGACCGGGCGGCCCGGGTCGCGCTGCACGAGGCCGAGCGGCGCGTGCGCTCCATCGCGCTGGTGCACGAGATCCTCTCGCGCGACCCGAGCGACCAGGTGCCGTTCGCAGAGATCGTCAGCTCACTCGTGCAGATGGCCGAGGACTCGGTGGTTTCCTCCCAGCCCATCGTGATCTCCGTCCATGGGGACCTCGGTGAGGTGGCGGCGGACGTGGCGACCCCGCTCGCCGTGACGGTGGCCGAGCTCCTCCAGAACGCCGTCGAGCACGCGTTCGATCCCGAGGCCGCCGGGGGCAGCGACGGTGCTGCGGGCCTCGAAGGCGCGGGCGGTGCGGCGGGCTACGCGCCGGTGGGCCACGTCGATCTCTTCTTGTCAGGTGACGAGACCGCGTTGGAGGTGGAGGTCCGCGACGACGGTCTCGGGGTCCCCGACGACTTCGACATCGAGCACACGACGAGTCTCGGACTCTCCATCGTGCGCGACCTCGTCGTCAGCCAACTGGAGGGGACGATCTCCATGACGGGCCTGCCGGCCTCCGACGGCGGCGGGACGAGGGTCGCGATCTCCGTGCCGGTCCGCACGCCGAGGTGAGGGACGCAGCGCGGCTGGCGGTGATCAGCGCAGACCGGCTGGCGCGGTCTTCAGACGGCGGCGCGCTGTGAACGTCGCGCGGCAAGCCAGGCCTTGCGCAACTTGCGGCGCTCCTCCTCAGAGGTGCCACCCCAGACGCCCGACTCCTGGTTGGTGGCCAACGCAAAGTCGAGGCACGGCTCGAGTGCCTCGCAGGAACGACAGACACGCTTGGCCGCCTCGATCTGGTCCACGGCCGGACCGGTCGTGCCAACGGGAAAGAAGAGGTCCGGTTCGGTGTTGCGGCAGGCGGCCACGCGCCGCCAGTCGTCCGCATCCCAATCGACGGTCCGGTTCCACATGAGAGCCATCGGAATGTGCCTCCACCAGCATTGTGATCCTTTTCACATGATCGGACCCTAGAGGTGTCCGTCTGTGAAAAGCGGGTTAACTCAAGAAAGGGTAATAGCGCCGAAGAGGCCTGGCAAGGCGTTTTCGTGCAATTTCGGCTGCCCGCGCGGGGGATTCTCGACTCGGGTCGGCGGCCGTGAGAGGACGGGCGTGACGGCCGTCTTCGCACATAGGGGTTGTACCGAAGGTGGATCCGTGGAGAACTCGCTGGACGCCTTCACCGAGGCGCGTCGCCTGGGGGCTGACGGGGTCGAGCTCGACGTCCGGGTGACCAAGGACGGGGCGCTGGCGGTGCATCACGACGCTGAGATTCCTGGCGTGGGTGTGATCCCCGAGCTCGCGGTGGCCGACCTGCCCGCGTTCGTGCCCCTGTTGCCCGACGTCCTGGCCGTGTGCGAGGGCATGACGGTCAACGTCGAGATCAAGAACGCGCCGCAGGACCCGGGGTGGGATGCCGGCGAGGCGGTGGCCGCGCTGACCGCGGCGACCATCGACGAGGCCGGCTGGACCGACCGCGTCATCGTCTCGTCCTTCGAGCTCGCCACCCTTCGGGCCGTTCAGGCGGCGGACGGTCGGCTTGCCCTGGGAGCGCTCTGGGGATTCGGGAGCGACCCGGGGCCCGCCCTCGAAGAGGCGGCGGCCGCCGGGTACCGAGCGGTCCACCCGTTCGTGCTCTCGGTCACGCCCGACCTTGTGACGCATGCACACGCAGCGGGCCTGGCCGTCAACGTCTGGACGGTCAATGCGCCCGAGGACCTCGAGCGCATGGTCGAGCTGGGCGCCGATGCGGTGATCACCGACCGGCTCAGCGACGCAGTCAGGGTTGCACACGGAGGCGCTGCACGCGGGTAGCCGAGCGGCGGGTCACGCCACGCCGATCGTGCAAAAAACGGCCTGTCACCGGGCGGAATGGCGGGGTACCGCCCAGGTCCACAAAGATGGTCGGCCATGAACGTCGTCGTGTGCGTCAAGCAGATCCCCGACCCGGCAGTGCCCGGGTCGTTGAATCCAGACACCAAGACCCTGGACCGCTCAGGCAAACTCATCATGGACGATTCCGACAATTACGGGGTCGAGATGGCCCTGCAGCTGGCATCTGGCGACGGTGACGAGGTCACACTCGTCTCGATGGCCCCCGGGGGCGAGACGTCAGGCCTTCGCACCGGTCTGGCCATGGGTGCCGCGAAGGCCATTCTCGTCAGCGACGACGCGCTCGCGGGCAGCGACGCGCTCGGGACGGCCAAGGTGCTGGCGGCTGCCATCGGGCGGGCCAACCCGGACCTGGTCGTCATGGCCACCGAGTCGACGGATGGCTACACCGGGACGCTCCCGGTTCAAGTCGCCGAACTGATGGGCCTGCCCTCGGTCACCTTCGCCAAGGCAATCACCGTCGACGGGAGCTCGATCAAGGTCGAGCGTCAGACCGAGGCGGGCTACGACGAAGTTGTCTGCCCGATGCCCGCCGTGGTCACGGTCACCGCCGGCGTGGTCGAGCCCCGCTACCCCTCCTTCAAGGGAATCATGGCGGCCAAGTCCAAGCCCGTCGACAACCTGACCGTCGCCGATCTCGGGATCGATCCATCGCAGGTCGGCGCCGCAGGCGCCGGCCAGGAGATCACCGATGTGTCAGAGGCCGAGGCGCGTGCAGCGGGGGAGATCGTGGTGGACGAGGGCGACGGCGCCGAGCGCGTCGTGACCTTCCTCGAGCAGTTGAAGGTGGTCTGACATGGCGATCGAGAAGGTGTGGGTCCTCGCCGAGGCGGCCGACGGCGGCGGCGTGACCCCGGTCACCCAGGAGCTGCTCACCGAGGCGCGCACCGTTGCCTCGACGGTGGAGGCCGTGGCATGGGGCTCCGATGCCGCCTCGCTGGCCGGACCGGTCGGGGAGTTCGGTGCGACCACCCTCTACGACGTCGGCGACGTGGGCGAGGCGCTACCCGGCGTGCCGGTGGCCGGTGCGATCGCAGCCCTCATTGACGGCGGGAACAAGCCCGATGCCCTCTTGTTGCCGGCAACCTACGAGGGCCGGGACGTCGCGGGACGGTTGTCGGCCAAGATCGACCGCCCCGTTCTGACCAACGTGACCGGTCTGGTCGAGAGCGACGGCGGGCTGTCGAGCCAGCACCCGGTGTTCGGCGGTAGCCACATCGTCACCGCCCACTTCACCGGTGACGGACCGGGCATCTTCGTCATCAGGGCCAAGTCCTTCGCGGCAGAGCCGTCCGGCGGCGGTGCGGCGTCGGTGGTGCCGGCCCCGGTGCCCGACCTCGGCGCCACCAACACGGCCAAGGTGGTCGAGCGCCATGTCGAGGAGCGCAGCGGACCGAAGCTCGATGAGGCCGCCGTCGTGGTCTCGGGCGGGCGCGGGCTCGGCGACGCGGCGAATTACGCCATGATCGAAGAGTTGGCCAAGCTGCTGCATGGCGCGGCCGGCGCCAGCCGCGCCATCGTCGACGCCGGCTGGGTCCCGTACTCGCACCAGGTGGGCCAGACCGGCAAGACCGTGAAGCCGACGGTGTACATCGCGTGCGGGATCTCCGGCGCGACCCAGCACCTCGTCGGCATGAAGGGGTCCAAGAACATCATCGCCATCAACAAGGACGCGGAGGCTCCCATCTTCTCGGTGGCCGATCTCGGCATCGTGGGCGACGTGCACAAGGTGCTGCCCGCCCTCATCGAGGCGCTCAAGGCCAAGGGCTGACCCACCAGGCTCGGGTGCCGCTCGAGACGGCCCCCGACCGCCCACCGCAGTTGGGGGAGGTGGGGCGCACTGGGAGGGTCGACATGTTGAGGCGGCCGCGCCGGGGCCAGGTCCGGCTCTTCTGTGCCGCGTGTGCACGTTGTGATGGTGCGACCGGCAGTACATTCGGCGCAGATCGCTAGCCGTCCCGATGCTCTTTCCCACTATCGACTTCGCCATCTTCTTCGCCGTTGCCTTCACGGTGAACTGGCTCCTCAACCCCTACGCGGGGCCGTGGAAGCTGTCGATGATCGCGCTGAGCTACGTCTTCTACGGCTGGGTCGGGTGGAGCTACTGCCTGTTGCTGCTGGCGACGACCGTGGTCGCGTACACCGGTGGCTTCTGGGTCGCGCGGACTCGCAACGACCGCGGCCGGCGCATCGCCATGGCGTCGTCGGTTGGGGTGCTGCTCTGCATCCTCGGCTGGTTCAAGTACTACGGCTTCGTCTCGGTCAACCTCGACAACGTCACCCACGCGATGGGCCTGGGCCGCGCCGTCCCGCTCTTGCAGGTGGGCCTGCCCATCGCCATCTCCTTCTTCACCTTCATGGCGATCAGCTACGTGGTCGACATCTACCGCCGCCAGCTCGAGCCCGCCAAGCCGCTGGACTTCGCGGTGTACATCTCGTTCTTCCCCCACCTCTTGGCCGGGCCCATCGTGCGTGGCGGCGAGCTCCTCCCGCAGATCCGCCGCCGGCGCGACGCGAGCTCCATCGACTACTCCCGCGCCTTCTGGCTGATCCTGGCCGGCTTGTTCAAGAAGGTCGTGATCTCCTCCTACGTGTCGAGCGCGATCGTCACGCCGGTCTTCACGTCACCTACGCAGCACTCGGCACTCGAAGCGATCTTCGCCGCCTGGGGCTACGCCGTACAGATCTATTGCGACTTCAGTGGGTACACCGACATCGCCATCGGCCTCGCCCTCCTGCTGGGCTTCCGGTTCCCCCAGAACTTCGACGCGCCCTACACCGCGCGCAACCTGCAGGACTTCTGGCGCCGCTGGCACATGACCCTGTCGCGCTGGCTCCGTGACTATCTCTACATCCCCCTCGGTGGCAGTGCCGGGGGTCAGGTCCAGACGGTGCGCAACATCATGATCACCATGGTGCTGGGCGGCCTCTGGCACGGCGCGGCCTGGACGTTCGTCTTCTGGGGAGCGCTCCATGGGGTGGGCCAGGGCGTCGGGCACCTCCGCCGTACGAGCCGGGTGCGCCGGGGCCTGCCGCCGGTGGCCGACGGGCCGGTGCGAGTGTGGGTCCAGCGCTTCTTGACCTTCCAATACGTGTGTCTCGGCTGGGTGTTCTTCAACGCCACCGGGCTCTCGCAGGCATTCGCGGTGCTGGGGCGGGTGGTCGGCGGGTGGGGCGAGCCGTCGCCGCTCGTCACCCCGCTGCTCGTGCTCACGGTGCTCGCCACCCTGGCCTCCCAGTTCGTGCCCTCCCTCAGCGTGGGCCGCCTACAAGCCGCGTTCTCCCGTCAGCGCGCCCTGATTCAGGTCGGCCTGCTCGGCGTCGCCCTGCTCGGCATCACGACGTTCGGGCCGGTCGGCGTCGCGCCGTTCATCTACTACCGCTTCTGATGACGGACCAACGCGTACCGCCGCACCACGTCGAGTGGGAACCCGAGCTCGAATTCCGTGCGCATCCGCACGCGGAACTGTCCGCTCCCGACGACGGTCGCGTGCGCCTCCCGTGGAAACGGGTGATGACACTCGGCGTGGGTGCGTTCGCCCTGTGGTTCCTCCTGTTCGCGCCGACCCTCCAGCACGACGCACAAGTCTCACCTGTCGGCACACGGCGCACGGTGAGCCTCGACGTGACCGGGCCGGTCGCCGCGCTCAGCCGCGCCCTCCAGCTGTCGCACATCGTGTCGATCACGGGGCGGTCGAACCGGCTCCCCGGCGGGACAATCGGGCTGACGGTGTCGGGCCCGCCGCCGCCGTCGCACACCACGAAAGGCAAGGGCCGGTCGTCGAAAGGTGGGACCGCGCCGACCACCCCGACGACCGCCCCGCCCAACCCGAAGACGCCGACGGCGGCCAACCCGCTGCGGGTGCTGATCGTCGGGGACTCCATCGGCCTCGACCTGGGCGGACCACTCCAGTCGGACCTCGCCCAGACCGGTGTGGTCACAGCTGCGCTCGACGCCCGCGAGAGCACGGGCCTGACCCGGCCCGACTACTTCAATTGGCCCGCCGAGCTGACGGCCGACCTCAAGACGGTGGACCCCCAAGTGGTCGTGATCATGATGGGCGCCAACGACGCCCAGGACTTCTTGGGCCCACCGGACGTGCCGTACAGCTCGCCCCAGTGGAATACCCTCTACGCGCAGCGGGTGAGCCAGTTCATGCAGATCGCCGAGAGCGGCGGTGCGCTGGTGGTGTGGGCGGGCATGCCGCCGATGCAGGACCCCACTCTGAACGCGCAGATGACCGACCTCAACGGCATCGTCGCGCAGCAGGCCGCGGCGGCACATCCCCACGTCGTGTATCTGAGCACGGACCGCTCGCTCGGCACGGCAACTGACGGCTACACGGCCTTTATCACCAACGCCGCCGGGCAGGTCGTCAACGTCAGGACGCCTGACGGCACGCACCTGACCCCCGACGGTGGTCAGGTCGTGGCCCAGCAGGTCATCAACGAGTTGCAGACACTCGGGTACCACATCCCCTGAGGCATCCGGGGCGTGCGCCCGGCGCGCGGCGCGCGGACCGCGCGCGGACCGCGCACTGCGGCTGGACCCATTAGGTGCGGGACGGCGTCCCCTCGAGCGCAACGTCGCCACCCCGCTCGGCCGACGGCGGAGGACTGCCCGGGAGCGTGTCGACGCCCGCTCGCCACGGCCGCACGTAGGCCAGCCAGAACGCGCCCCCAGCCACGAACACGATGCCCAGCGTCCAGCCCAGGGCGGTCGTGCCGACGCCCACGTACTTGAGGCCCGACGCGAAGATCACGAACGTGATGGCGGGGCGGATGTAGCGGTCCGGCGCTCGAGACGAGATGAGCGACCCGATCAGCACGGCCGGCACGCTGCCGGCGACGATGGACAGCGTCACGCCGAACTCGACGTGGCCAAATGCGAGGGCGCCGAGGGCAGCCGCGAGCGTGAGCGGAACGGCCTGGGTGAGGTCGGTCCCGACCAGCTGGTTGGCGCCGAGCACGGGATAGAGGAAGAGGAGCAACACGATCATCAAGGAGCCCGAGCCGACCGAGGTCATCCCCACCACGAAGCCACCGATCACACCGATGGCGATGGTGGGGACGGGGCGGACAACGACGTCGCCGATCAGCGCGTGTCGGCGCTGCCCCGAGCGGCGGTCGAGCGCGTAGCGCAGGACCATGGCGGCCGCCCCGACCAGCAAGGCCCCTCCGAGGAGGATCTGGACGTTGTTCTCGGCACCCTTCGAGTTGCCCAAGAGGTGGAGCACGTAGGCCCCGACGATGGCGGCCGGCACCGAGCCCACCACCATGAAGCCGACGAGGGAGTAGTTGACCGTCTTCTTGGTCATGTGCACGACGGCGCCCACGGGGCGCATGAGCACCGCAGCGACCAGGTCGCTCGAGATCGCCGTCGAGGGCTTGACGCCGAAGAACAGAATCAGCATCGGTGTCATCAGCGCACCGCCGCCGGCCCCGGTCATGCCGACGAGGAAGCCCACGAGCGCGCTGCCCAGCACGATGTAGGGGTCAATCGACATCGCGGCTCAGTGGTGAGGCCATGAGGGCGTATCGACGCCGATAGGTCATAGTGAAATCATATTAACTATGGACCCGGTCAGAAATCCCTGGGAGGCGGCTGACCAGGCAGTTCTCGACCAGGCGCCGATGCGGCCCGCTAGACCAGGGGCCAGGGGTAAGGGGGCCACCCTCCGTCATCGACCAACTCGGGCAGCGCCCGGAGGCTGAGCAGCCAGGCGGCGCGGTCGAGGGTGGCAGCGACTTCGGCCGGGTCGAGCAGCGCGCAGAGCGCGTCGGGGGCGCCGTCGTGGGCCAGGCGGCCCAGATCGGCCTGCACGTCCGGTTCGAGTGCCACGCCGCCGAAGTCCCAGATGACCGTGCGCAACTTTTCGTGCACGTTGAAGCAGAGACCGTTGTCGATGGCCCAGAGGCGGTCCTCGGCCAGGAGCACATGACCGCTCTTGCGATCTGCGTTGTTGGCCACGACGTCGAAGGCGCCCAGCCGCATCAGCTCGGCACGCCACCGAGGGTCGTCGCGCAGGGTGAAGTAGTGCGACGTGCCGTCTTCGTGGACGAAGCGCTGCACGGAGCCCGGTCCGAAGGGGCCCTCGTGGCGGGCGACCGTCTCGGGGACGAGTCCCCATCCGAGGCATTCGGAGAGCACGTAGGCCGCGACCTCGCGCCGGTACAGGCCGCCGGGAAAGTCCCACAACGGGCGCTCGCCCTTGGACGGCTTGTAGACGGCCAGCATCTCCTCCCCGCCGAGTCTGCAGGTGACCAGCAGCGTGGCGTTCGAGCTGCCGGCGATGCGGCCGTGCACCTCCATCTCACCCTCGGTGAGGACACGTTCGACCGTGGCATCCGGCACGTCGATCAGGAGGCGGGCGGCCGGTGCCCGTTGGTGCGCGGGCAGTCGTGGCCCGCGGGGTCGAGTGGCAGCGAGCAGAGCGGGCAAGGCGGGCGGCCTGCCTCGACCAGCCTGGTCGCGTGGATGGCGAAGGCCGCCGCCTGTTCCCTCGACATCGCCACACGGAGCACGTGGCCGTCCTCGGCTACGTCGTCCTCTTCCTCCTCGTCGTCGACACCGACTTCCTCGAAGACCACGATGATGCGGTCGAGCTCCTCGTCGTAGGAGACGCCGATGGTTCCGACGACCCACTCGTATTCCTCGGTGCCGTAGAACTCCACGTCCTCGGGAAGGTGACCGGGACGACCCAGCTCCTTGACGATCCGCCCCAAGTAGCCGGCCAGCACCGCCATCTGCTGCTTCTCGACCTTGACCGTGGTCTCGGTCAGGCCCTGCCGGCAGTAGAAGAGGAAGAGGCGGTTCCCGACCTCGCCGACGACGCCGAGGGTGCAATGGTCGGGCGCGTCGAAGTCGAGCTCGTCGCTCATCGCCACTCTCTCCTCTCGAGCCGGCGGTCCCTGCTCACGAGAGCGCCAGTTCGTCGAGCGAGCCGGTGGAGTTGACGCAGAGCACCATGGGTCCACCAGCCGTGAAGACGATGGCCGAGATGGAGCAGGGCGAGACGACCAGCCGCTGCATCAGGTCGAGGGGCACCCCTGCCGACGCGGCGAGGATGGCCTTGATGTTGTCGGCGTGCGACACGGCAACGATCGTCTGCCCCGGGTGGTCGGCCACGAGGCCGAGCACGGTGTCCATGGCCCGCACCGACATCTCGGCAAAGGACTCGCCGCCGGGGAAGCGGAACCCCGAAGGCCAGCGCTGCACCGTGGGCCATTCCTTGGTCTTGAACAGCCGCGCCAACGGCTTCTCGGTCCACTCCCCGACGTCGACCTCGATGAGCCCGGGGGCCGTGCGCACGCGCAGGCCGAGTGTCCGGGCGATCGGTGCGGCCGTCTCGCGAGTTCGCTCCAGGGGTGAGGCATAGACGGCGGCCGGAGCCTTGGTCAGCAACCCGATCCGCGCCGCGGCCGCCTCAGCCTGCGCCTGACCCTTCTCGGAGAGATGGAGGCCGCCGGCCTGGCCAGGCAGCATCTTGCCGGTGGTGGGGGTGGCCCCGTGCCGCACGAGCAACACGACCGTCGCCGGGGGCGCCTTACGGCCTCGCCGGGCCTGGGGGCGTGCGGAGGCGGGACGGACCGAAGTGGGCACGGAAGACCATCGTAGGCTCTGAGCCGTGGCGTCCAGCCGTGCGCCGAGGGACTCCGTGGCCGCGGTGCAGCGGGAGGTGGTCGTGTGTCGGCGCTGCCCGCGCCTCGTGGCCTGGCGCGAAGAGGTGGCGCGCACGGGCCGGGCGTCGTATGCGGGCCAGCTCTACTGGGGCCGTGCGGTCCCCGGCTTCGGCGATCCGCAGGCGCACCTGGTCATCGTCGGTTTGGCGCCGGCCGCGCATGGCGCGAACCGGACCGGGCGGATGTTCACCGGTGACCGATCGGGCGACTGGCTCTTCGCGGCCCTATACCGCGCAGGGTTCGCATCACAACCGACGAGCACCTCCCGCGACGACGGGCTCCGGCTGGTGGACGCCTACATCACTGCCGCAGTGCACTGTGCCCCACCTGCGAACAAGCCGACACCGGCCGAGCGCGACGCCTGCGCGCCGTATCTCGCCCGCGAGCTCGCCGCGTTGCGCGATGCGGCAGTCGTGGTCGCCCTCGGCCAGTTCGCCTGGCAGGCGGTGGCCTCCCACGACGGACTGCGACCCCGACCCGCATTCGGCCACTTGGCCGAGGCGAGGCTGCGGCGGTGGGCGGGCCATGCTCGGCTCGTACCACCCGAGTCAGCAGAACACCTTCACCGGCAAGCTCACGGTGCCCATGTTCGACGCGGTCTTCGCCCGGGCCAGGCGGCTCATCGGCGCCACGGCGGAGCCAGATGTGAGCGCTCCGGACACGAGGGCTCAAGACACGAGGGCTCAGGACACGAGGGCTCAGGACACGAGGTCGTAGAGGAGCCGATAGAAGCGGATGCGGTCTGTGTCAGGCTCGACGCCGTAGCTCTCGTAGAAGAGTGGCTCGAACTCGTCGCCGAAGTTCCACGTGGTGCTCCAGCCACCCACGGCGATGTCCCACCAACGGTCCGCCGCGCCGAGCTCACCGAGGTCGACGTAACCCGTCGCGCCCCAGTCCTCGAGCAACACGTTGGGAGGGCAGTAGTCGCCGTGGCAGACGACGAGGTCCTCGTCGTCGGGCGCCGTGGCCTCCAACTCGGCCAACGCCGCCGCCGGACTCAGGTGGGCGTGTTCGGGGTGGAAGCCCGCCGCGTCGATCTGATCCGCGCCGACGCGGCGTCGGACATGGTCGAGTGCGCGCTCGATGTCGAAGCGGAACGGGCACCACTCATCGCCGACGGCCTCGTGAAGGGCTCGCAGTCCGCGACCGAGCGCAGTGACGAGCCGCGGCAGGTCGGCGCGCCAGGCGGGGTCGGTCGCGTCGCACCCGGGCAGGGACTCGGTGAGCAGGATGGTGACCGGGCCCAGCCGCTCGCACGTCACCACCTCGGGGACCGGGAGGTACGGGGCCGCCCAGATCATGCGCTCGCACTCGCCGCGCAAGGTGGGGTACCGGTTCGAGGCCGTGTCGACCTTGGCGTAGCGCACCGCGCCACCTGGACCTCGCAGGCGCCACGTGGTGACCTCGGACACCAGTCGGTAGGCCAGCTCTGGGGTCCACCCCGGTGCGAGCAGCGCGAGCTCGGCGGGTGGCGCGGCCGTATCGCGGCCCGGCGCCTCCGTGGCGTGGGATGCGGCGGATGCCGCGGATGCGTCGGATGCCTCGGGCACTGACCTGCAGGGTAGGGGCCTCAACCCGGCCAAGGAGTACCGTCTCGGCCACACCGCGGGAGAGGAGAACGTGCGCGAGCCGGACGACGTGACGCCGTGCGCGGCATCGGAGATCACGCACTGGGACGACGCGGCCGACGTCATCGTCGTGGGTTTCGGCGCCGCGGGGTCGGCGGCCTCCTTCAGCGCCGCCGAGGCAGGTGCGCAGGTGCTGGTGGCCGAGCGGGCCGGCGGGCCGGGCGGGGCCGCCGCACTGGCCGAGGGCATCGTCTACCTCGGTGGGGGCACGCCGATCCAAACCGCCTGCGGCTTCGAGGACAGCCCCGACGACATGTACCGCTACATGATGGCGGCCTGTGGCCCCGATCCCGACGAGGCCAAGATCGCCCGCTACTGCGAGGAGAGCCTGGGACACTTCGACTGGCTCGTGGCGCGGAACGTCCCCTTCGACCCCACCTTTTGCGCCGAGACCTCCATGGCTCCGACGGGGACCGAGGGCCTCGTCTACTCCGGCGGCGAGGACGCCTACCCCTTCAACGAGATCGCCAGGCCAGCACCTCGCGGGCACCTGGCCAAGACCGAACGCTCGACGGGCTGGTTGCTCATGCGGCATCTGGCCGCGGCCGCTAGCGACGCCGGCGCTGCTGTCTCGGCCGACACCCGGGTCGACCGCCTGGTCCTCGACGACGGGCGCGTCGTCGGCGTCCAGGCGCAGCGCTTCGGCGAGACGGTGTCGCTGCGGGCGCGCCGCGGCGTCGTGCTCACCGCCGGCGGCTTCATCTTCAACGACGAGATGCTGCGCCGCCACTGCCCCCCGCTGGTGCGGGGCACCTTCAAGGTCGGCACGGAGGGCGACGACGGGCGGGCCATCCGCATGGCCCAGGCCATCGGCGCCGCCGTGCGCAACATGTACGCGGGCGAGGTCTCGCTGCCCCTCACGCCGCCACGGACGCTGATCCACGGCATCCTGGTCAACGGCCGCGGGCAGCGCTTCATCAACGAGGACACCTATATGGGCCGGGTGGGACAGTCCGCGCTCTACGAGCAGGAGGGCGAGGTGTATCTCGTCGTCGACGAGGCGTCCTACGAGGTGAACTGGATGGGTCTCGCCGCCACCTGGGTCTGTGAGACCGCGGCGCAGCTCGAGGCCGAAATTGGCCTGCCCGAAGGATCGCTCCCGGCGACCCTCGACCTCTACAACCGCCACGCGGCGCACGGCGAGGACCCACTGTTCCACAAGGGCACAGCCTGGGTGCGGCCGTTGGTGCCACCCATCGGTGCGATCGACCTGCGCATCGGCCCGGCGCCCTACGCGCCCTTCACCCTCGGCGGCCTCGAGACGACGGTCGAAGGCGCGGTGCTCGACCTTGCAGGTCAGGCCATACCCGGCCTCTTTGCCGCAGGCCGGACCACCGCGGGGGTGTGTTCCTTCGGCTACGCCAGCGGGCTTTCCATCGGGGACTCCACGATCTTCGGCCGGCTGGCCGGAGCGAGTGCAGCTGCGTCGCCCGCTGCAAAGTGAGGAGGACGCCTTCGTCGCCCATTGCATGGCATGTACGTAGTTTGGCGTAGTCGGCCCCTCCTTCACGCGCACACTCACTCACCGGCGCGGGTTCACGGTTCGCGG
This sequence comes from uncultured Acidimicrobiaceae bacterium, assembly GCA_963725895.1. Taxonomy (GTDB): domain Bacteria; phylum Actinomycetota; class Acidimicrobiia; order Acidimicrobiales; family RAAP-2; genus Bog-473. The sequence continues at coordinate 633,626 of CAVSAJ010000003.1, forward strand.
TTTTGTCACAGACGCGGCCGCTCGCGCTCCGCTCGGTGCAATTGCGCTTGCCTACAGACGACGATCGCCTTATGGTGGATTCCGTTCCTCGGGGGAGCGTTTTTGGCGAGACGCCCGAGAATTGATTCGCCTCACGTTGCGAACGTTGGTTCGCCCAAGTGAAGGGGAGTAACGGCCATGATCTCGTGGAAGAGGTTCGCCGCCGCCGCCGCCATCGTGTTGGCACCGTTGGGTTCGGCAGGTGTCACCGTAGGGCTCACGGCAGCCCCGGCCGGCGCACAACCCGCTTGTACGGACTTCTGGCAGACCGCATTGACAGGAACCACCAACTGGAACACTGCAGGCGACTGGAGCACCGGAATTCCCACCGGAACGACTGTCGCCTGTATCTTCGCAGCCGGTACCTACACCGTGGACCTGACCGGGAGCGCCAACGTCGAGGCCATCGAAGTCGGGGATGGAAACACCGGCACCCAGACGCTCGAGGTCGACGGGAGCGCGACGAGCGTCCAGTTGGGCCTGGCCTCGGGTGACACGAGCGAGGTTGGGGGCAACGGAGTCCTGACGCTTGCCCCGAACAACACCGGGGGATACGCCATGATCACCGGGGGGACCGATATCACCGTGGCGTCGGGCGGCACCCTGACCACCACAGGCCCGAACAGCACCGCGTACTTGCGGACACCGATCACCAACCAGTCCGGCGGCACGGTCACCATCGGCGCGGCGACCACCGCCCAGGGCTCGGACACCTTGACCAGCAACGCGGGGACGTTCACCGTCTCAGGCGGTGGCGGGTACACCCTGAGCGGCGGCAGCTCGTTCACCGACTCGGGCGGTACGCTCACGGTGACCGGTTCGATGCAGCAAGACGCCGGCACGTTCACCCAGTCCGGCGGCACCGAATCGGGTAATCCGGTGACGGTTGACGGAGGGGCGACGTTGGCCGACTCCGCCGGCACCGGCGCGTTCGACGTCAACGGCTCGAGCAGCCTGTCTGGCACCATCCCATCGGGGCAGACGGTGAACGTCGATGGATCGGGCACCAGCGTGCAGCTGACCGTCGCCACCGGGGTCACCGACGACGGCACCCTCGACCTGAGCCCGGGAGGAGGCGGCTACGCCATGCTCACAGGCGGGACCCTGAGCGTCGGGTCCGGCGCCAACCTGGCCACGATGCCAGGGTCTTCCAGCGACGCATACCTGCGCACCGCGATCACCAACGACGCAGGCGGGACGGTGACGATCGGCGCGCCCAACACCGTCCAGGACTCGAACACGCTCACCACCAGCTCGGGGGCATTCACGGTGTCGAGCGGCGGCGCGTACACCCTCAGCGGCGGCAGCTCGTTCACCCACTCGGCCGGCGCGCTCACGTTGACGGGTTCGATGACCCAAGATGCCGGCACCTTCACCCAGTCCGGCGGCACCGAATCGGGTAATCCAGTGACCGTTGACGGTGGGGCGACGATTGCTGACTCCGCCGGCGCCGGCGCCTTCGACGTCACCGGCTCGAGCTACCTCTCGGGGACCATCCCAACGGGGCAAACGGTGAACGTCAGCGGAGCGGGCACGAGCGTGTCACTGACCGTCAACGCCGCGGTCACCGTCAAGGGGACGCTCGACTTCAGCCCTGGAGCTGGCGGCTACGCCATGCTCGCCGGTGCCGGCCCCGTCACCGTCAAGTCCGGCGCCAACCTGGCCACGGTGCCAGGGTCCTCCAGCGACGCATACCTGCGCACCGCGATCACCAACGACGCAGGCGGGACGGTGACGATCGGCGCGCCCAACACCGTCCAGGACTCGAACACGCTCACCACCAACTCGGGGACATTCGCCGTGTCAAGCGGCGGCGGATACGCCCTGACCGGCGGCAGCTCGTTCAAAGACTTGACCGGCACGCTCACAGTGACGGGTTCGATGATCCTGGACGCCGGCACCTTTACCCAGTCCGGCGGCACCGAATCGGGTAATCCAGTGACCGTTGAAGGTGGGGCGACGATTGCTGACTCCGCCGGCACCGGCGCCTTCGACGTCACCGGCTCGAGCAACTTGTCGGGCACCATCCCTTCGGGGCAGACGGTGAACGTCAGTGGAGCAGGCACCAGCGTGGCACTGACCGTCAGCGCCGCCGTCACCGTCGACGGCACCCTCGACTTGAGCCCGGGAGGTGGCGGCTACGCCATGCTGAGCGGTGCCGGCCCCCTCACCGTCGCGTCGGGCGGCAACCTGTCGACGGTCGCGGGGTCCTCCAGCGCCGCGTACCTGCGGACGCCGATCACGAACGACGCTGGCGGAACCGTGACCATCGGCGCCCCGAACACCCAGCAGGACTCGGACACGATCACCTCCAACTCGGGGACGGTGCAGGTGCTCAACGGCGGCCAGCTCGCCCTGAGCGCGGGTTCGACCCTCGTGAACTCGTCGACGGCGACGGTCGGTGTGACGGTCAACGGCACCGACGGGGATATCGCGGGAGCGGGCGTGACGGATGCCGGCACCCTGGCGGTGAGCACCGTCGGCACGCCGACGACCGGGACGATGTTCACGCCGATCAGCGGACCGAGCGCGACGGGCACCTTCTCGGCCTTCGACTTCGAAACCGACTCCTACACCGTCACCTACCCGTCGGGCACCGTGGTGCTGACCGCCCAGCAGACGTACACGCTGACGCCGACATCGATCAGCCCCAAGGAGTACCACCCGACCGGGTCTGTCCAGGTGGCGGCCATCAGCAACGCCAACCTGGGCACCGGCACGTACTCGGCCACGGTCAACTGGGGCGATGGCAAGCCGACTCAGGCGGCCACGGTCGCCACCTCGGGGCCCTCGGGGACGGTCACCGCGCCAACGCACAAGTACAAGAGCGCCGGCACGTTCACGCTCACCGTCACGGTTTCCAACACCGTTGGAGCCGCTGTGACCAGCGTGACGACCACCGAATTGATCACCGTCACCGGGCCCGTGATCACGAGCGTCAGCCCGACGTCGGGCCCGGTCGGCAAAAAGGTGACGATCGACGGCTCGGACCTCGCGGGAGCAACGGTCAAGTTCGGCGGCGACCACGGGGCGACGCCCAGCTCTGACACCGCGACACAGATTGTCGTGCATGTCCCGAGCGGATCCATCACCGGGAAGATCGTGATCATCGTCGCGGACGGCAAAGGAAAGACCCCAATCTTCACGGTGACCTGATCCGGTCAGCATCGCTGGGGGACCGAGCGTCCGGGCCAGAGAGGATCCGCGAGATCCTCTCTGGCCCGAGCTCGTCATGCGACTGCCTGCCTTTCACGCAGTCACTCCCGCCGTGCCACGGAGTCACTCACGCAGTGCGGCGTACTCCATGACCCGCGCCATGACCTCGTGGCTCGACTTCGGTACGCGCGCCGCAGTCGAACGGTGGCTGAGGGTCGTACTCGACCATGAGTTGCGCCGCTTGCGCTGCGGTGCGGTCGACGAGAAGCTCGACGAGCCGGAGGGCCATGTCGATGCCGGCCGACACGCCGGCCGCCGTGATGATGCGGGCGTCCAGATGCTCGACCACTCGCTCGGCGACGGGTGTCGCCCCGAGCGCCTCGAGTTCGTGGCCGCAGGACCAGTGGGTCGTTGCAGCCTTGTCCTCGAGGAGGCCGGCAGCGGCGAGGACGAGCGACCCGGTGCACACCGACGTCGTGTACCGGGTGGTCGCGTGCGCGGCGCGGAGCCACGCGAGCACACGCTCGTCGTGCTCGAGCGCCCGTGTTCCGACGCCACCGGGGAAGACGATCACCCCCGGTGCGGGCACCTGCTCGAACACGGCGTCCGCGCTGAGGCCGAGCATCCCGTTCTCGGTGCGCACCTCGCCTTGGTCGTGACCCAGGAAAACGATGTCGAAGTGCGGCACGCGCTGGAGGACCTCGTAGGGACCGATGGCGTCGAGCGCGGTGACCCGCGGGAAGAGGGGGATGGCGATCTGGAGGCGGCCAGGGGCGTCTGTGCTGGTGGCCTTCATGCGGGAGTCGCTTCGAGGGGCCTGGTGCGGAAGCGCCGGCGGTAGGCGTCGGGGGGAACACCCAGGGCACGCTGAAAGACCCGGCGCAACGTCTCCGCGCTGCCGAGGCCACAGCGCGCCGCCACCACGTCGAGCGTGTCGGCGGTCTCCTCGAGATCACGGCGCGCCGCCTCGAGGCGGCTGCGCTCGACGAAGCGGCCCGGGCTCTCGCCCACCTCGGCGGTGAAGACCCGAGCGAAGTGGCGCACGCTCATGCCCGCCGCCGCGGCCAAGGCGGGCAGTCGGTGGTCCCCGGCGGGGGCGCTCTCCACGAGGGCCTGGACGGCGCGCACCGTTGAGCGCTCGGCGCGGGGCACCCACACGGGTGACGCGTATTGGGTCTGCCCGCCGGGGCGGTGCAGGAACATGACGAGCCAGCGCGCCACCGTCTGCGCGACGTCCACGCCCAGGTCCTCTTGGACCAGCGCCAGGGAGAGGTCGATCCCCGCGGTGACACCCGCACTGGACCAGTACTTCCCGTCGCGGACGTAAATGGGGTCGCTGTCGACCGTCAGGTCAGGGTGCTCGTCGGCCAGCTGGCGCGCCCGGGCCCAGTGGGTCGTCACCCGCCGGCCCGCCAGCAGGCCCGCCGCCGCCGCGACGAAGGCACCCGAGCACACGGTGGCCACCCGCCGGCAACGCGGGGCGACGGCGTGGACCCATCCGAGCAGGCTCTCGTCCCGGGCGGCGGCGTCCGCACCGGAGCCGCCGGCGAGGACCAGGGTGTCGATCCGCACGGCCGGATCCGGGAGGCCGACGGTGCCGATCCGCAGCCCGCTCTCGGCGCGCACGATTCCCCCCGTTCGCGAGGCCAGGGTCACGCGGTAGCTCCCGGTGTGGTGCAGAGCAGTGGCCGCCCGTCCCGCACCGGCGAAGACCTCGTGGGGCCCGACCGCATCGAGCGGCTGGACGCCGTCGAAGGCGACGATGACGATGTGGCGTTCGTGCATGCCTGCCACTCTGCGACTCCGGGGCTATGGCGTCAATGACATAGTTCCCACAGATTCGGCCATGCCTGGGTGTCGTCCTGTCGTCCGGCTGAACCAGGGGCGCTCAGCCCGTGCGAGCCCGGCGGGTGCCCCGTGCGCGCACCCAGGCCAACAGGTCGCCGGCGTGGCCCCGTCGCACCGTGCCCGTGAAAATGTCCTCGCGCTCGGTGGACACCTCGCGGAAGACCTCTGCGTAGAGCTCGTCACCGAGGGCAGCCGGCTGGAGGTACTCGACCAGGACGGACGAGATGATCCCCGAGCTCTCCTCGTCGTTGGCCGCGGCGGCGACCGCCGCACCGGCGACTGCGTAGAAAACGGCGCCGTGCACGGTGCCGTGAGGGTTGGCGTGCGCCTCGCCGGTGGTCAACGTGGCGACGGTGTGGCCCGGGCCGTCGCGCCGAACCTCAATGCCCAGGAGCGCCGCGAAACGATCGGCTCGCGGACGCGGCACCGCCACGGCGGCGGCTCAGGAGGCGGACGCCGGCAGCCGCCCGGGCATCGGCACCGCGGTGGCGGGCCAGCGCTTGCGGCTGACCCGGCTCAGCCTGTTGAGCAGCGTGACGGCACCGGGGTCGTCCTCGATGGGCCTCGTCTCGATCACCCCGGCTGACTCCATGTCGTCGAAGAGCGCCGCACCCTTCTCCGTGCGCAGCAGGGTCAGCGTCCAGTCGCCGAAGGCGCCGATGCCGCCGGTCGAGATGTCGGCGTGCTCGGCGGCGAAGTCGGGACAACTGGTGCAGCCCTCCCTGGTCCAGCCGTGGGCCTCTTTCAAGGGGATCTCGTGATAGGTGCCGTCCTTCATCCAGACCTGGAAGACACCCTTGATGTTCATCTTGACGATCTCGGCTCGGGCCAACCCGTACTTCGCCTCGAAGAGCTCGGGGAAGATGGCGTCGTCGAACGTCTTGGAACAGAGCAGCCCGATGGAGAGGGTGAAGCGCCGTGCGATCTTGCCCGCCTTGCGCGCCTGCATGACTGGCGGTGCAGAGGCCTGGCAGCCCATGCCCACCAGGGCGATGCGCTCCGCTCCTGCGGCGATGGCCTCGGGGTAGGCCAGCGGGTTCGCCGAGTAGGTGTACCGAGAGCCCGCCGTGGCGAGGACGTCTTCTTTGTTCCAGGCAACCTGGGGGACCGCCTTCCAGGTCGACCCGTCTCCCTCGAGGCCGGAAACCAGCGCGGCGTCGATGACGTCGTGCTCAAAGGCCCAGATCAAGAGCGCGGACACCAGTCCGCCGTCCTGGCCCACGCCCGCGATGTCCTCGTCGGTGGCCCGGGCGAGGACCGTTCGTCGCGCGATACCCGAGACCTCGTCGTCGGTGCGGGCCCGGCCGAACAGGTACGTCTCGATGTCCGGTTCCCAGGTCCGAAAGCGCGGGCAGGCCCGGGTGCAGAGGGTGCAGCCCTTCAGCCCGTGGGTGCAGTTGTCCGGGCCCCCGTCGGTGTCGACGTGAAAGGGCTTGTAGACGCCCTCGTTGTCGTCATAGCCCAAGACGTCGTACGGGCAGGCGATCACGCACGCCGAACACCCCGTGCACAGACCGGAGGTCACGACCTCTTGGAACAGCTCGGCCCACTGGGGCTTCTCGGGTGGCATTGGTCCACCATATTCGGCCACGCCGTAGTGGTCCGATACCGTGCGCCGATGCCCGAGATCCTCGAAGTCGAGCGTTACCGCGCCTTCGCCGAGCAGGCCCTCGGCCGGCCGATCGCGCGGGTCTGGATGGTCGACGCCCGCTATGGCCGGGGCGGCACGACACCCCAACGCCTGCGGGCCGCGTTGGTCGGACGCCCCTTCACCGAGGCGCGCCGGCGCGGGAAGCTCATGCTGCTCGACACCGACGGCGGCCCAACCCTGGGGTTGCGCTTCGGGATGACCGGAGGAATCGTGATCGACGGGCGCGAAGCACTCGACCGCCTGCGCTACGGCCCCGGCGTCTTCGAAGAGAAGTGGCTGCGAGCTCGGGTGACCTTCGAAGACGGTGGTGCGCTGCTGGTGCACGACCCTCGCCGCTTCGGTTCGCTCGAGCTGGCGCCCGACGAGGAGAGGCTCGGCCCCGACGCGCTCACCGTCTCCCGGAACGCGCTGGCGGCGGCGTTGGCCGTCGGCGCTTCCCGGAACAACGCCAGGACGGCACCCCTCAAGGCCCGGCTGATGGACCAGGAGCGCCTGGCCGGCGTGGGCAACCTGCTGGCCGACGAGATCCTGTGGCGGGCGGGGTTCGCCCCGGGGCGACGGGCGGCGCTCAGTGACGACGAGCTCCGCGCACTGCACACGGCTTTGCGCTCGACGCTGCGCCAGCTGACCCGCCGCGGCGGCTCGCACATGGGCGAGCTCATGGAGGAGCGCCATCCCGGCGGGCGCTGCCCGCTCGACGGCACCGAGCTGCGGCGTGAGGAGGTGGCTGGGCGGACGACCTACTGGTGCCCGCTGCACCAACACTAGGTCGAGGACCTCGATCTCGAGGACCTGGTGGCGGCGGGACTCCACCGCGACGGTCTCGAAGCTGGACGTGGCACGGGGATCATCCCGATCCGGTGGTGTCAAGGCGGCCGAGCGCGGCCTCAGCTGGTGAGCGGCGGGAGCCCCTTGGCGATCATGTCGACGCCGAAGACCACGAAGAGCACCGCCAGGACCGCCGCGTTGTGCTCCGTCAGCCAGCCCTTCGCAGCATCGAGCGACGACCGGGCCCGCACGCCGCCGACGAGCGCGTAGAGCACCGGCCCGACGATGCTGAGGCTGGCGACGGCGACGAAGATCGCGATGGCCACGACGGCATCGGAAGTCGACAGACCCAGTTGCGCCAGCCCCGTTGCGGCACCGAGCGTGAGGATCAGGTTCTTGGGATTCACGGCGGCGAGACCGAGCGCCAGACCGAAGGCCTTGACGGGCGACACCGATTCGATGCGCTCGAGCCACGCGGGCATCACGGGCTGGGCGCCGGAAGCGGGACGCTTGCGCCAGTTGCGCCGCGCCAGTGCGAGGAGCGCGAGGCCGAGGACGATCTTGCCCCATGACACCGAGTCCGATGCGGTGCTGCTCGTGGCGACGTCGCCGTCGTGGGACAAGACGTAGGCGACCGTGCTCACCACGGCGAGCGCAACGACCCACCCGAGCACGAACGCAGGGCCGTTCACCTTCGCCCGCCGCGAGAACAGCATCAAGATCACGGCGATGATCGGGATGGGACTGATGGCGACACCGATGGCGAACGTCAGGACCTCGCTGATGCCCTGCCCCACGTCAGTGCCGAACCGGCGAGGTCAGCTCAACGGTCGCGCCACACTCGGTGCACCGGGTGTGGATCGCCGTGCCCGGTTGTGCGCGTGAGCAGGCAAGAGTCGAGCGCGAACTCGAAGAGCAGGTCGGCATCGTCAGGCGAGGGGACGCCGAGGCTGGACCGCTCGGCCACGAACTGCGCCGCGAGCTTGTTGCGTTGGCCCGCCTCATCGACGAGCCGAGCGACGCCCATGCACGAGAAGGCGTCTTCGTTGTCGTCGGTCGGAAAGGAGTGGAGCGCGTAACGGCCGTCCCTTCGTAGGTCGCGCTGCTTCGGTGACGGCACGATGAAGCCGAAGAGCCCAGCATCGTCGACGAGTGGGCACATCGGGTGGACCCTCGGCCCACCGTCAGGCCGCGTCGCGGCCAGGTAGGCCAGCCCGACGCCCACGCCGTACAGGAATCCGCGTCCGGGTTCTGCGAGGTCCGGGCGCGCCAGCGCGAACTCGCGCCAACTCTTCATGACGACGTCCTCCCACCGCTGCGCCAGTCCGTCAGCCCGCGTCCGAAGCGATCTCCTCGAGCACCTTGGCGGCGTGCCCGTCAGCCTTGACGTGGTGCCAGGCCCGCTGCACCTTCCCGTTGGGTCCGACGAGAAAAGTCGAGCGAATCGTGCCGACCGTCTTCTTCCCGTACATCGTCTTCTCGCCCCATGCGCCGTATTTCTCCATGACCTTCTTGTCGGCGTCGGTGAGCAACGGGAACTTGAGTTTGTACTTGCTGCGGAATTTCACGTGTTTCTCCGCCTTGTCGGGCGAGATCCCGAGTACCGCGACGCCCGCCTTGTTGAAGGCGCGTAGGTTGTCGTTGAACTGGCAAGCTTCCTTCGTACACCCGGGCGTGTCGTCGGCCGGATAGAAGTAGACGACCACCCTCTGACCCTTGTAGTCAGAGAGCTTGACGGGTTTGCCATCCTGGTCAGGCAGGGTGAACGCGGGGGCGGTCGATCCCGCCTCGAGTTTGGCCACCGTGAACGCACTCCTTTGCTCGACGCTCGAACGAGAACGGCTCACTTTGGCATACCGCCTCCGCGTCGCAACCGTCCTGGGCTGGTACAATAGACGTGCGACCACCGGCGGGGGCCGGTGAGTCGGGGCCGATCTTCACTCCTCTGGACGGCGCAGGGCCCCGCCGAAGACAGAGAGAGCCGCAATGACAATTGATGCCCTGGCCGGCGCGGGAGCCGGAACGGACTCGACCGGGGACGCTGATGCCCCGGGGAATGGTCCGACTGATACATACGAGACGAGCAGGACCTTCGAGTCCCTCGGCGTCTCCTTAGAGCTCACCAAAGCGCTGGCTGATGAAGGCATCGTCAGCGCTTTTCCAATTCAGGCCCTGACCGTGTCCGACGCCCTGGCCGGCCGCGACGTCTGTGGCAAGGCCAAGACCGGGTCCGGCAAGACCCTCGCCTTCGGCGTGCCCCTCTTGCAGCGTGCGAAGGCAACCCGTGACACGCACGGGTCCCGGGCCGCCACCCGGCCGGCGCGGCCCCTCGCGCTCGTGTTGCTCCCAACGAGGGAGCTCGCGGTCCAGGTGCACGACGTGTTGGCGCCATTGGCCCAGAAGCTCGGATTGCGAGCGGTCGCGGTCTACGGGGGCGCAGACATCGACCGTCAGGTCGCCAAGCTGCGCAAGGGCACTGACATCGTGATCGCCACGCCGGGCCGGCTGATCGACCTCGGGGACCGCGGCGAGGTTGCGGTCGACGGTCTCGAGACGCTCGTCCTCGACGAGGCCGACCGCATGGCGGACATGGGGTTCATGCCCCAGGTCGAGTGGGTACTGCGCCGCCTCGACCAGGACCACCAGACGCTGCTCTTCTCTGCCACGTTGGACGGTGCCGTGGACCGGCTGGTCAAGCGGTACCTGTCCGATCCCGTCTTCCACGAGGTGGCCTCGGCCACCCAGACCGTGACGCTGATGGAGCATCGCTTCCTCCAGGTGCACCAGATGGACAAGGTCAAGGTGGCGGCGGCCATCTGTCGCGGCCAAGAGAAGTCGCTGCTCTTCGTCCGGACCAAACGAGGCGCCGACCGCCTGGTGGAGAACCTGACCAAGGAGGGTGTCCGCGCCGCCGCCATCCACGGCGACCTCCGCCAAGCCAATCGCGAGCGTGCCCTGTCGGATTTCTCGAACGGCAAGCTGCCCGTCCTGGTCGCGACGGACGTCGCGGCCCGTGGGCTTCACATCGAGGGCGTGGACGCGGTGATCCACTACGACCCACCCGAGGACCACAAGGCGTACCTGCATCGATCGGGCCGCACGGCGCGCGCGGGCAAGGCCGGCGTCGTCGTGAGCCTGGCGCTGTGGAACCAGCTGGTGGAGATGGAAGTCATTCAACGACGCCTGGGTTTGCGGATCCCGATCGTCGAGATGTTCTCGAACGATCCTCGTCTGGCCGATCTCGCGGGGTGGGTGCCCCGCGCAGAAGAGAGCGTCCTCTGAGCGAGGCTTCGCCCATCGCGCTGTGGTCGCCCGACGACGGCGTGGCGCGGGTCCTCGTCGTGACCGCACATCCCGACGACGTCGACTTCGGATCCGCCGGTACCGTTGCCGCGTTCACCGCGGCCGGCGTCGCGGTGACCTACTGCGTCGTGACCAACGGCGACGCCGGCGGATCGGATCGCTCGATGCCGCGTGCGGAGATGGCTGCACTGCGACAAGACGAACAGCGCGCCGCGGCCGCAATGGTCGGCGTCGACGACGTACGGTTCCTCGGCCACCCCGACGGCATGGTGCAGGCCACGATGGAGCTGCGCCGGGACATCAGCCGCGTCATCCGCCAGGTGCGGCCCGAGCGCGTCGTCACCCAGTCGCCCGAGCGCAATTGGGACTTCATGTATGCCAGCCATCCCGACCATCTGGCCGCCGGCGAGGCGGCGGTGTCTGCGGTGTACCCCGATGCCGCGCAATCCGTTCGCCCACCCCGAGCTGCTCGTGGACGAGGGGCTCGAGCCCTGGACGGTGCCCGACCTGTGGATCATGGGTCCGGGCGCGGAGCGGAGCCGCGATCGCCGTGGACACGACGGCGACGCTGCAACGCAAGATCTCGGCGCTGATGTGCCACAAGAGCCAGATCTCTGACCCTGACGGCGTTGCGCAGCGCATCCTCGCTGCTGGGCGCGCCCAGGGCGAGCGGGCCGGGCTCCCCGGGGGGTCGGCGGCCGAGCTCTTCCGCGTCACGCGCATACCCTGAACGGACAATGGGCGCCGGCGATCCCTGGGTTCTGGTGCAGCACGTCGAGTTCGAGGGCCCGGGGTTGATCGCGAGCCGCGGTCCGCGAATCCGGAGCCGACCTGGAGGTCGTGCGCACCGATCGCGCCGAGGCAGTGCCGCTGCCCGCAGACGTCGGGGGTATGGCCGGGCTCGTCGTGATGGGCGGACCGATGAGTGTGCACGACGCCGGGGAGTGGCTCGAGTCCGAGCGTGCACTGCTGCGCGCCGCGGCGACTGCCGGCCTACCCGTCCTTGGGGTCTGCCTCGGTGCCCAACAGCTCGCCTGCGCGCTCGGGGGCCAGGTCGTGATCGGTCCGTCGCCAGAGCTGGGCGTCGGCGAGGTGCACCTGACCGCGGCGGCGTTCGACGATCCCGTGTTCGGACCCGCGCCGTCACCGCTGCCGTGTGTGCATTGGCACGGCGACACCTTCACGCTCCCCGAAGGAGCGGTGCACCTGGCCCGCAACGACGCGTACGAGAACCAGGCCTTCCGCGTCGGGGAGCGGGCCTATGGCCTTCAGTTCCATGTCGAGGTGACTGCGAGCCTGGTCGCGCACTGGGGGCCCCACCTCCCCGCCGGCATGTTCGTGCGAGAGTCCGACGTCGCGCACGTGAGCCGGGCGGGCGAGGGCATCGTGCGGCGCCTCGTCGCTCTGGCGGGTGCTGCCTGAATGGGGGTTCGGGCCACCACCGTTCGCCGCGTGGCTCTGTCCCTGCCACACGCTGCGGAGGCACCGCATCACGACATGACCTCGTTCCGGGTGGCGGGGAAGATCTTCGCCACCATGCCGCCCGGGGATGAGCATATGCATATTTTCGTGGATGAGGACGAGGTGGCCGCCTACTGCGCAGAGTTCCCAGAGGCGGTCCAAGAGCTGTGGTGGGGTACGCGGCTGTCGGGTTGCCGGGTCCTGCTGCGCAAGGCTGACGTCGCGCTGCTCCGCGAGCTACTCACCGAGTCCTGGCGGCGCCGGGCACCCAAGACGTTGTTGCGGGAGTTCGACGGCTGAACTACGACTGCGCGCGCCATGTGGCGCAGCACGTACTGAAGGATCCCGCCGTGGCGGTAGTACTCGGCCTCCATGGGCGTGTCGATGCGGACGATGACGCGGAACTCGGTGACGTCGCCCTCTTCGGACGTCGCGGTCACCGTGACCTCCTTCGGCAGCTCACCCTGGTTCATGACCTCGAGTCCGGCAATGCCGAAGCGCTCGCGCCCGGTCAGCCCGAGGCCGCCGGCGGAGTCGCCCTTGTAGAACTGCAGGGGGATGACACCCATGCCAATCAGGTTGGAGCGGTGGATACGCTCGAGGCTCTGCGCGATCACCGCCCGCACCCCGAGGAGTGCGGTGCCCTTGGCCGCCCAGTCGCGGCTGCTGCCCGTGCCGTACTCGCGCCCAGCCAACACGACGAGCGGCACCTGGTCGGACGCGTACTGCATGGCTGCCTCGTAGACAGATGTCGGCGCGCCGTCGGGCAGGTGGAGCGTGACGCCACCCTCGGTTCCGGGGGCAAGCTGATTGCGCAAGCGCACGTTGGCGAACGTGCCCCGCATCATCACCTCGTGGTTGCCGCGCCGGGCACCGTACGAGTTGAAGTCCTCGCGACCCACACCGTGCTCGGTCAGGTACCGTCCCGCCGGCGTCGTCGGGCCGATCGACCCGGCGGGGGAGATGTGGTCGGTCGTGACGCTGTCACCGACCATCACGAGGACCCGGGCGTCCACGATGTCCGTGACTGGTGCCGGCGTCATCGTCATCGACTCGAAGAAGGGCGGGTTCTTCACGTATGTGGAGTCGTCCTGCCAGGCGTACGTCTCACCGCCGGCGACGGCGACCTGCCGCCAGTAGTCGTCACCGTCGAACACGGCGGCGTAGCGGGTGCGGAACATGTCAGAGGAAAGCGACGCGCGAATTGTTTCGTTGACTTCGTCGATGCCCGGCCAAATGTCGGCGAGCATGACCGGGTTGCCGGCGGCGTCGTCGCCGATTGGCTCGGTCGTCAGGTCGACGTCCATCGTCCCCGCGAGTGCGTAGGCCACGACGAGCGGCGGCGACGCCAGGTAGTTCAACCGGACGTCGGGGTGGATCCGCCCCTCGAAATTCCGGTTGCCCGAGAGCACCGCGGCGACCGACAAATCAGCCTCCCTGACGGCTTCGCTGACCCCGTCGAGCAAGGGGCCCGAGTTGCCGATGCAGGTCGTGCATCCGTACCCCACAAGGTAGAAGCCAAGCGCTTCGAGTGGCGCGGTGAGGCCAGCCCGCTCGAGATAGTCCATGACGACCCGCGAGCCGGGTGCGAGCGACGTCTTCACCCAGGGCTTGGCGCGCAGCCCGCGCTCCACTGCTTTGCGGGCCAGGAGCCCCGCCCCGACCAGGACCTGCGGGTTCGACGTGTTGGTGCAACTGGTGATGGCGGCGATGACGACGTCGCCGTCGGTCATCTGGTGATGCGGGGACGCGGCCGGCTCCGAGGCGGCCACCGCGGGCGCCCGATCGAGCGCCACCCGGAAGGAGTCGCGGGCGTGTGCCAGGGCCACGCGGTCCTGGGGCCGGGCCGGGCCGGCGAGCGACGGCTCGACGTCAGTGAGGTCCAGCGCCAGGCGCTCGGAGTAGACCGGCTCGGCTGCATCGGGATCGTGCCAGAGTCCCTGTGCCCGCGCGTACGCCTCGACGAGGGCGAGGTGCTGCTCGTCGCGACCGGTGAAGCGGAGGTAGTCGAGGGTGACCTGGTCGATCGGGAACATCGTGCAGGTGGCCCCGTACTCGGGGCTCATGTTGCCGATGGTGGCTCGCGTCTCGAGGGGCAGGGCCGCCACACCTGGTCCGTAGCACTCGACGAACGCGCCGACCACGCCGTGGTCGCGCAGCAGTTCGGTGACGGTGAGCACCACGTCGGTTGCGGTGATGCCTGGCTTGGTCTCGCCGGAGAGACGCAGGCCGACCACCGGGGGCAGGAGCATGGACAGGGGCTGGCCCAGCATGGCGGCCTCGGCCTCAATCCCGCCCACGCCCCACCCGAGCACTCCGAGCCCGTTGACCATGACGGTGTGCGAGTCCGTGCCGACGAGCGTGTCGCAGAATGCGCGCCCGTCCTCGGTCGCGAACACCAGCCGCGAGAGGTACTCGAGATTGACCTGGTGGCAGATACCCATGCCAGGAGGAACAAGGCGGAAGTCACCGAATGCGCCTTGAGCCCAGCGCAGCAGCTGATACCGCTCGAGGTTGCGGGAGTACTCAATGGACACGTTGGTGTCGTAGGACGAGGCGGAGCCCGATCGCTCGGCGATCACCGAGTGGTCGATCACGAGTTCGACGGGGACGAGTGGATTCACCGAGCTGGCGGCGCCGCCGAGGCGGGCGAGTGCGTCGCGCATCGCAGCGAGGTCGACTACCGCCGGGACGCCGGTGAAGTCCTGCATGAGGACTCGCTCCGGCGTGAAGGCGATCTCGTGAGCCGACGCGCCCGCGGCCTGCCCGTGGCCTTCTGGGTTGGTCCCCCACCCCGCCACGGCCACGATGTCGTCGGCAGACACGTGCGGGCCGTCCTCGTGGCGCAGCAGGTTCTCGAGGAGGACCTTGATGGAATAGGGGAGCCGATCGATCTCGTGGCGCTCAGCGAGCGCGGCCGCTTTGATGTTGAAGATCTCGTACGTGCGCTCACCGACGTGAAGGTCGCTGCGGGCGCCGAAGGTGTCGGGGTGCGCCGTTGCGTTGGTGGAGTCCGGGCTCATGGCGCCCATTCTGCCGCGGGCCGCCCGAACCGCCCACCGAGGCCAACGGGCGGGGCCTGCCCCCGCTCGGCGGCGCCTCGCGGGCCACACCCGAGTTGGACGCCGAAGTCGTAACCACTTCGTAACGGCTTTGGCCTCCCGGGGGCTGAAATGAGCGTGCAGAATCGACAAGATGCGCGGACGGGGAGGCGCGAGGCCATCTGTCGGGACTGCAGATCCGCAGCGACGGTGGCGCTCCGTGCTCACGTCCGCCATCGTCGCCCTGGCGATGGGAACGGTCCTCGTCCCTGCCGCGCTGGCGGTCACCTCGACGGTCACCACCGCCCCGCCCGCCGGCGCGGCGTACCAGGACGGCGGGATGATCGGCTTCGGCGACGTCAGCCAGACCGATCCACAAATGCCCGAGCCGCTCAATTCGCCGGTGTTTTCCGGCGTGGCGACACCTGATGGGAATGGGTACTTGCTTGCCAGCGCCGACGGCGGCGTCTTCGCCTTCGGTGACGCGGCCTTCGAGGGCTCGGCCGGCGCGCTGCCGCTGCAGGGACCGATCGTCGCCATGGCCACGACTCCCGACGCGAAGGGGTACTGGCTCGGCGCGCTCGACGGTGGCGTCTTTGCCTACGGCGACGCCCAGTTCTACGGGTCGATGGGGTCCTCGCACCTCAACCAGCCCATCGTCGGTATGGCGTCGACGCCCGACGGAAACGGTTACTGGCTGGTCGCGGCCGACGGCGGCATCTTCTCCTATGGCGATGCGGGCTTTTACGGGAGCACCGGCAGCCTCCAACTCAACGCGCCGATCGTCGGCATGGCGGCGACGCCGGACGGCCGGGGCTATTGGCTCGTCGGGGCCGACGGTGGCATCTTCACGTTCGGTGACGCGGGCTTCTACGGCTCGGCGGGGAGCGCGAACCTGCCCGATTCGGCGGTCGGCATGGTGGCGTCACCCAACGGGGGCGGTTATCTGATCGCGACGTCCAACGGGGTGGTGCTGCCGTACGGTGACGCGCAGGCCTTCGGCGGCCTGTCGCTCGACCCGACGGCGACGCAGATCTCGGCCATCATCGGCGACAACCACGGGACGGGGTACTGGCTCCTCGATCCGCAGGCCTGGCAGTACAGCTTTGCGACCGCGACGCCCGAACCCGAATTCCCCCAATCGGCCGCCATGGCGGGCGCGGTCGCAGTCGCAGATCGCGCCCGACCCGGACACCCAGGGGGCCTACTGCAACCCGTACGGTCCGTGCGAGGAGTGGTGCGCGCTGTTCGCCACCTGGGCCTGGGAGGCGGCAGGCATCCCGATCCCGCGCTATGCGTTCACGGGAGACATCTGGGGCTGGGCGGGCACCTACGGCGCTCTCCTGCCGCCGACAGCCATGCCCGCCGTGGGAGACGCCGTGCTGTACGGAACCGGACCGTGGAGCACGGCGACCTCGGTGCACGTGGGGATCGTCACCCAGGTGTGGCCGGACGACGCCATCATGACCGTGGCCGGGGACGCGGGTCCGGGCCGCGACGGGTATCTGTCGGTCGCGCTCGGACGGACCATTCCTCCCGGGCGACTCTGACAGCTACAACGGCGTCGGAATTTACGCGTTCGCACAGCCATAACCGTTCCGGCTCGCCGCGGGCTCCATCGTCGACGGCGGCATCACGTAGGCTGCCGGCGGAGGTCCCTGGTGCCCGTCTACGAATTTCGCTGCTCGACCTGTCACGCCGTCTTCGACGAGCGCCGGCGCATGGCTGACGCCGACGCCGTTGCGACGTGCCCCGACGGCCACATCGGGGCGCGGCGCCTGCTGCCCGTGTTCGCCACGACGGGCCTGGCTGACGAGCCGGTTGGCGGGGGAGCCTGCGGGGCTCCGGTGGCCGGCGGCTGCGGCGCCGGCTGCGCATGCTGCTGAGCCGACGTCCATGACGCTGTCCTCATTCGACGACTACCCGGTTCATCAGGCATCGGAGTTCATCGCCCACCCGGCGACGAGCGACCGCAACTTCTACGACCGGTACTACTTCAACATGCACCCGTGCTCGGGTGACTGGTTCGCCATCTTCGGCTATGGCCAGTACCCGAACCTCGGCGTCGTGGACGCCTTCGTCGACGTGCGTGTCGGCGGTTCCCAACACATCGTCCGCGCGTCTGCGCCGCTGCTCGACCGGGGCGATCTCTCGGTCGGGACCCATCCGCGTCGAGGTGCTCGAACCCCTGCGCCGGCTGCGCGTCGTCGTCGAGCCGACCGAGCACCCCGTCGCCATGGACGTCACGTGGGAGCGCCACATTCCTGCCGTCGTCGAGCCGCGCCAGTACATGCGCAGCAAGGGCAAGGTCGTGTTCGACACCCAGCGACTGGCCCAGACCGGGTGCTGGTCGGGCACGCTCACGGTCGGCGGCACCGACGTCGACGTCACGCCGGATCGGTGCTGGGGGACGCGGGACCGCTCCTGGGGCGTGCGTCCGGTCGGCGAGCCCGAGAGCGACGGGATCCGCCAGGGTGAACTTGTCCTCGGCGGCATGTGGAACTACTTCCCGATGCAATTCGACGACCACGCGATCATGTACATCTGCCACGAGCGCGACGACGGCGAGCGCCCGCTCGTCCAGGCCGAGCGGGTCTGGGTGGATCCCGAGCGTCCGGTAGGAGGACCTCGGCCGATCTGAGCACGAGCACCATCTGATTCCCGGGACGCGGGTCATCGACCGCTCCGTGGTTCGCTTCCCCGAGGCCGGGATCGAGATCACGTGCACGCCCTTGTTGGCCAACTTCGTCTCCATCGGGACGGGGTACGGGATCGACGCGGACTGGCGCCATGGCATGTACCACGGACCCGAGCCGGTGACCCAGGGACTGGTGCTCGCGGTTGACGAGGTGCAGGGGATCGCGCAGTACGGCATCGTCGACCACGTGGCCCAGTTCTCCTACGACGAGCACGTCGGTTACGGCCTGCTGGAGCACGGTTTCTTCGGCCCCTACCGTCACTACGGCTTGATGGACGGGGGCATGGGGGCGCCGTCCGACTGAGCACGCGGACGGGAGGCCGGCGCGGCGCACATGCGAGAATGCGGGATGCCTGACGCCTCCCGGGTCCTCCTCGAGCGTCTGCAGGCACGCGTTCGACACTGTGCGGCCCGGCGCCGATCCGGTGCTGCGGGCGTCCGATCGCGCCGACTACCAGGCCAATGGTGCGCTGGCGCTGGCCAAGGAGGTCGGGCGAAAGGACACGCGCCAGCTGGCCGCCGAGATCGTGGCGGCGGCCGACCTCGACGACGTCTGCTCGACGGTTGAGGTCAGCGGCCCGGGCTTCATCAACCTCACGCTGTCCGACGACTTCGTGGCCGGGCTGGTTGCAACGCTCTCGGTCGATCCGCGGCTCGGCGTCGCGCCCGCAGCGAGCCCGGAGCACATCTCATCGACTACTCCGGCGCCGAACGTCGCCAAGGAGATGCACGTCGGGCACCTCCGCAGCACGCTGATCGGCGACGCCCTGGCACGGGTGCTGGGGTTCTTGGGACACGAGGTGCGGCGCGAGAACCACATCGGTGACTGGGGCACGCCCTTCGGCATGCTGATCGAGCACCTCCTCGACGTGGACGGCGCCGAGCACGCCGAGTCTTTCAGCGTGCGCGACCTCAACGAGTTCTACGCCGCCGGCACGCCGGCAATTCGACAGCGACCCGGTGTTCGCCGATCGCAGCCGGCGCCGCGTCGTGCTCCTCCAGAGCGGCGACCCCGAGACCATGCGGCTGTGGCAGATCTTCGTGGCCGAATCGGTGCGCCACGCCCAGGAGGTCTACGACATGCTGGGCGTGCTGCTCACGCCGGAGGACCTCGTGGGGGAGAGCTTCTACAACCCGCTCCTGCCGGTCGTGGTCTCCGAGCTCGATGCCGAGGGGCTGCTCGTCGAGGACGCCGGCGCACAGTGCGTGTTCCCCGATGGGTTCGAGAACCGCCAAGGCGACCCACTGCCTCTGATCGTGCGCAAGTCCGACGGCGGCTACGGGTACCCCGCGACCGACCTGGCCGCGGTGCGGGACCGCACCGGGCGTCTCGGCGCCACCCGCCTCGTCTACGTCGTGGGTGCGGAGCAGTCCCTGCACCTGCGGCTGGTCTTCGCAGTCGCGGTCCTGGCCGGCTATCTGCCTGATCCGTCGTCCGCCGTACACGCGGGGTTCGGGCTCGTCCTGGGTACCGACGGCAAGAAGCTCGCCAGCCGCAGCGGGCGAGTCCGAGCGGCTGATCGATCTCCTCACGGAGGGCATCGACCGCGCCGCCGGCAGCGTTGAGGGAGCGCGCCAGCGACCTCCCACCCGAGAGCCAGGCGCAGGTCGCCCACGCGCTGGGGATCGGTGCGGTCAAGTATGCCGACCTGTCGACGGAGCGTATGCGCGACTACGTCTTCGAGTGGGACCGCATGCTCGCCACCGAGGGCAACACCGGGCCCTATCTGCAGTACGCGCACGCCCGGATCCGGTCCATCTTCCGCCGGGGTGGCCTGCAACCGCCCGCGTCCGGCGGGGTGCCCCTCCTCGGTGAGCCCCAGGAGCGCGCGCTCGCGCTCCAGCTTCTTGCGCTTCGCCGAGGCGGTCGAGGCGACGGCCGAGACGCCTGAGCCCGTCGAAGCTGTGCGCGTACCTCTTCGAGCTGGCGACCACCTTTACCTCGTTCTACGAGGCCTGCCGTGTGCTGGTCGACGACGAGGAACTGCGAGTCTCACGTCTCGGCCTCTGCGACCTCACCGCGCGGGTGCTCGAAGTGGGCCTGTCGCTGCTCGGCATGGAGGCGCCCGAGCAGATGTGACCGCGGACGTGCCTGCCCCTATCCTCTGCGGGCACACCAGGTGCGGAGACCCGCTGAGCGGGCCCGCACGCCGAGACCTCAGGAGGTATCGCAGCGAGATGGATCTGAACGGCACGTCGGCGATCGTGACGGGTGGGGCGTCCGGCCTGGGCGAAGCCACCTCTCGTCTGCTGGCCCAGCGGGGAGTCCGCGTGGTGGTGGCCGACCTCCAAGAGGACAAGGGCGCACCGCTGGCCAAGGAGCTCGGCGGGCTCTTCGTCCACACCGATGTCACCAACACCGACCAGGTCGTCGCCGCCGTCGAGGCCGCCATCGAGATGGCGCCGCTCAAGTCGCTGGTCAACTGCGCCGGCATCGGATGGGCGACCCGCACCATCGGCAGGGACGGGGATTATGCGTCGGCCCACGACCTCGACCTGTACCGCCGGGTGATCGAGATCAACCTCATCGGGACGTTCAACTGCATCCGCCTGGCGGCCACCAAGATGAGCCTCAACGAGCCCGACGCCGACGGCGCCCGCGGCGCCATCGTCAACACGTCATCGGTGGCGGCCGAGGACGGCCAGATCGGCCAGGCCGCCTACTCGTCGTCGAAGGGCGGCGTCGTCGGCCTGACACTGCCGGTGGCGCGCGACCTCGCCGTGGTCGGTATCCGGGTCAACACGATCCTGCCCGGTCTGATCGACACGCCGATTTACGGCGCGGGGGAAGGCTCCGAGGTTTTCAAGAGCAAGCTGGCCCAGGACGTGCTGTTCCCGCACCGGCTCGGGCGAGCCGACGAGTTCGCCTCGCTGGCGGTCGAGCTGCTGGCGAACTCGTACATGAACGCCGAGTCGATCCGCATCGACGCCGGCATCCGGATGCAGCCCAAGTAGCTCCGACCGTACGGGGGAGGACCGACCATGATTGACCCCGAGCTGGCCGCCTTCGTCGACGCCATGCCGGTGTTCGACCTCGGCGACGCCGAGGCGGCGCGCGCCGGCTTCGAGGCCATGCTCGTTTCGATGGCCCGCGAGCTTCCGGAGGCCGAGGCGCTCGAGATCGACGACCGGATGATCCCTGGGTGGCCCGGGGAGCCGGACGTGAAGGTGCGCGTGTACCGGCCGAAGGCTGTCGCCGGCCCGACCGTGCCTGGCCTCCTGATGATCCACGGGGGCGGGTTCATCGTGGGCAGCATCGAGACCGAGCACATCGGCGCCACGGTGACCGCAGCAGACCTCGGCGCCGTCGTGGTGTCGGTCGACTACCGGCTGTCGCCCGAGCACCACTACCCGGCTGCGGTGCACGACTGCTACGCCGCATTGACGCTTCCTCCACGCCGAAGCAGACGCGCTGGGCGTCGACACCAGCCGGGTGGCCGTCATGGGTGCGAGCGCCGGCGGCGGTCTCGCGGCGGCCACCGCGCTGCTCGCCCGTGACCAGGGCGGGCCGCCGCTGTGCTTCCAGATGCTGCACATCCCCGAGCTCGACGACCGGCTCGAGACGCCGTCCATGCGGACCTTCGTCGATTCGCCGGTCTGGAACCGACCGCTGGCGGTGCAGAGCTGGCAGGCCTACCTGGGCGACCTCTCGGGGTCGGCCGAGGTGCCGGTGTACGCCGCGCCAGCCCGCGCCACGGACCTGCGCGGGCTGCCGCCTGCCTACGTGTCCACCGCCGAGAACGACCCGCTGCGCGACGAGGGCATCGCCTACGCGCTGGCGCTGTTGCATGCCGGGCGTATCGGTGGAACTGCACCAGTTCCCCGGCACCTTCCACGGCTCCGCGCTGGTCATGACGCGCAGGTGTGTCGCAACGGGCCCAGCGGGAGTCGGCGTCGGTCCTGCGACGAGCCCTCGGGGTCGCCGAGGAGGGCGCAGTACTGACGGCGTAAGAGCAAGGACCGCTCCGGGTTCAGTGCAGCCCCTCGGCCACGAGGACGCCCACGGCGGCTGCGATGGCGAGGGGCGCGCTCGCCAGCCCGAGCAGGCTGGCCCGGCGGACGCTCGGGCGCTCCCCGGCGGCGCGCGCCGGCGCGCAGCCACAGGATCCAGGCGAGGGAGCCGGTGACGAACAGGTTCGGGCCGACGTTCAACCCGATCAGGAGCTGAGTAGGGATGCGGGGGCCGGCGGGCCGCCAGCAACGAGGCCGCGGGAAGGTTGTTGACGAGCACGCTGATCGGCGCCGCCACGGCCGCTGTGCCCCAGGAGTTCAGATGGGCCAGCATCGTCGCGGGGCCGTCCCAGGCGCGACCCAAAGTTCCCAGTGCGACCGCCAACCCGAACAAGCCGGCGAGCACCGGAAGCCCCAGGAGCTGCAGCGCCCGCAGCGTCGTCGTCGTCGTCGTCGACGCTCCGGGCTCTCCACCGCCGCGGCGCGCGCGGAGCAGAACGGCAAGGACGCCGGCGGCGGCGACCGGCAACGCGGGCGACCGCAACACGACGACGAGCACGGTGACGACGGCGACGGCGAGCAGGCCCAGCCCGAGCACCGGACGCTCGGGCTCGGTGGTCGGGCGCGATGGTCGTCACGCAGCGCGCGGTGATGCCAGACACCGACGACGACGGCGGTGACGCCAGCCGCGGCGAGCGCGGGCAGCGCCATGTGCACCAGGAACGACCCGCCCGAGAGGTGGAGATGCCCGAGCACGATCAGATTGGTCAGGTTGGATCCGGGCAGCATGAGCGACCCCGCGTTGGCGAGCAGGAGGCAGGCGTACACGAGTGGCGCCCGTCCCTCGCCCCGGCTGCGCGCCGCGTACACCAGCACGGGCGTGAGGAAGATGACCGCAGTGTCGAAATTGAGCACCGTCGTGACCGCGACGACGAGGATCGCCGTCCCTGCGTAGAGGGCGACGCCATTCGGCGCCAGCCGCGCCAGGGTGTGGCCGACTGCCGCGAAGAGACCGTCCTCCTCGGCCACGAGTCCGACGAGGATCAGGCCGGTGACGAGGACGAACGGGGGCCAGTCCTGGGCGGCCGCCGCCCGGGCATCACCGGGCGCCACGATCACCGCCGTCATGAGCGCAGCCAGGCCAAGCCCGGCCAGCCACCACGTCGCATCCCCGCGCCACAGCATCGCGCGTCCGCGCGCGGTACTCCCACGCTCGGGCGTGTCGCTGTCGTAGGCCGTTCCTGAGTTTGACACGACGATGCACGTGCCCGGCGCCCGACGCCGGCAAACGAGGTGTGTGGCTCGTCGGGCATGATGAGCCCATGGATCACGCGGCCACGGGCCACGGCGACGCACGATGAGCTTCAAGGGCTGGCCGGAGACAGCGTTGCACTTCTACGAAGGTCTGGAGGCCGACAACGCCAAGGCCTATTGGCTCGATCACAAGGAGGTGTACGAGCGCGACGTCAAGGCGCCGATGGAGGCGTTGCTGGCGGAGTTCCGCGACGACTTCGGCGAGGCGCGACGTGTTCCGGCCCTATCGTGACACTCGCTTCGGCCGGGACAAGTCGCCCTACAAGACGGCCATCGCGGCCAGGATCGGGAACGGGTACGTCCAGCTGTCCGCGGACGGGCTGCTCGTCGGGGCTGGGACGTACCACATGACGCCCGACCAGTTAGCCCGGTTCCGCGCCGCCGTCGCGGCGGACGGCACTGGTCGCGAATTGGAGGAGGTGGTCGACACCCTCCGCAGAGCGGGCCTCGATGTCCATGCCATGGAGACCCTCAAGAGCGCGCCGAAGGGCTACCCGAAGGAGCACCCGCGCATCGAGCTGCTGCGCCTGAAGGGGCTGGTCGCCTCCCGGTCGTGGCCACCGGCCTCGTGGCTGCACACCGCCCGGGCCAAGTCGCGCGTCATCGAGGTGTTCCGGGCGGCGGCGCCGATGGGGGCGTGGCTCGACGCGCAGGTCGGTCTGCCGCGGAGCTGAGACGTGCTGCCTCAGGCCGCGGCGGGCCGGGCCTTCACCTCGGTGGTCTCGTCCGCGCTGCTCGAGGGCCTTCCACAGCGCCCGATAGCTCGGGTAGGTGATGGTCTTCGTGACGTAGCCGGCCCGCTCGAGCTCGGCGTGGTACGCGGGCAGGTTGCGCCACGGCACGCCCATGTCGACGTGGTGGGCGAGATGCCAGCCGGTGTTGTACGGGACGATCCAGAACCGTGCGAGCCACGACTGGCGCACGTGGTGCGTCGTGGCCCTTCGGTCCGGGCTGCGCTCCATGCCGCCGTGCTCGGCGATGGAGCGCAGTCGGTTGAGGACACGCCACTCGGTCATCCACGGCAGGAACCACAGCAGCGGGTAGATCCACCACCGTCCGGTGGCGGCCCACATGACCGCCCAGAGCACGGCCTGGACGCCGAAGATCGAGAGGCCGATCGGGCGGAACGGCTTGTGCAGCGTGTTCTTCACGAGCGGCACGAAGTTCTTCCAACCGCTGATGCCCACGGCGTCGCGGAAGAGCCGGCGGTGCAGAGCTCGGCGCGTGCACGGGTACGGCGAGTAGAACGCCATGTCCGGCTCGTCCGGCCCGAACTCGTCCTTGTGGTGCGCGAAGTGGACCCGCCGGTACAGCTGCACCGGCGTGAAGACGGGGTAGGCGACGATCCACTTGCCGATCCAGTCGTTCCACCGCTTGTTGGTGAAGAGGAGCTTGTGCGCGGACTCGTGCATGAGGATGGCGAAGCGGGCGTACATCGGTCCCATCAGGACGAAGGCGATCAGGTAGCTCCACCACTGGTCGAGCCAGACGGCACCGCCGATGATCAGCGCGACCCAGAACCACACCGCCGCCACCGAGAGGGCGTTGCGCGAGATTGTCGATGTGGCGAAGGTCGGCCCGCAGCCCGGGGATGGCCATCCCGTTGGCCAAGAGTCGCTCGCTCGGGAGCACCTCGGGCCGGTCGGCTGCGTCGGGCACCATGGTGGCGGCCATGTCTCCACATTACGCTATTTTGTCAAGTGATGCAATCGCGTAATGCCAGGGTTGCGCTCGCCACCCACCCGCTGACGGCCCGTTCCGTGCTGGCCAGCGCACTGTTGGGCATGGACCCACCGGAGCTGCCAGTGGCCCAGCTCGTCCGCCTGACGGGCCTGTTCGGCATCAGCGAGAACCGGGCCCGCGTTGCGCTCAGCCGGATGGTCGCGGCCGGTGAGGTCACGACCGACGGATCGGGCGGCTACCGGCTGTCCGGCCATCTCGTGGCCCGCCAGGCCCGCCAGTCGGCCAGCCGCTCGGGGGCGACGGTGCCCTACGACGGCAGCTGGTGGTTGGCCGTGGTGACGACGTCGGGCAGCACGGCCGAGGTCCGGGGCGCCCGCCGCCGCGCGCTGGCCTACGCCAGGCTGGCCGAGCTGCGTGACGGGGTGTGGATGCGGCCGGCCAACGTCGCACTTGCGCTCCCCGACTCCCTGGACGCCGACGTTGAGATCATGGCCGCGCGTCCCGCCGACGCGCGGAGCCTCGCCGTCCGGTTGTGGGACATGCCCACCTGGGCGGTCCGCGCCGAGGAGCTACAGCGTGCGCTCGATGCGCTCTCGCCCGACCGCCCCGAGGCGCTGGCGCCGGGATTCGAGCTCTCGGCCGCGGTCTTGCGTCACCTCCAGAGCGACCCGCTGCTGCCCGCCGAGCTGCTGCCCGCCGAGCTGCTCCCCGCCGGGTGGCCGGGCGCCGCGTTGCGCACGGCATACGACGACTGGGACAGCCGCTACCGGGCGACACTGCGCGACTGGAGCCGGACCTGAGAGCGACGCCCGAACCGGGTTTCGTGTCATGGCGGGCCCGCGGCGGGGCTGGTCGCGTCGCTGGCGAAGGGATCGATCGTCATCGTGTCCACTTGTGCGCCGAACGGGCTGAGTTCAACCGCATTCCCGTCGTTCCCGTTCACGGTGATCAGGTCACCGTTGGGGGCCAGGGCGATCCCGGGTGGCCCATTCATGCTGCCGCCGGCGCTGAGTGTGAGTCCACCGCCCATGTTCGTCTGACCCTCCTTCTGTCTTCCGGACCCGTTGGAGGTCGACGGACCGCCCCTCACGCGCGGTACGGCCGGTCGGGCGCGGGGATTGGGCGGCGCTCACGTCGCAGGCCACAGGGTGGGGACCCTCTCCTCGACGACCTCGACGACCTCGACGCCACGCTCGCCGAGCTGGCGTCGCGTGGGCTCAGCCCCGATCAGGCGGAGGACGTGAGCACGGCCGACGCAGGGCCGCGCTGCACGAAGCCTGGACGGCAGCGCGGCCGCGCACATCGAGGTGCGCTGAGCACCGGTACCCTTGCCGTGCGGTCGGCTGATCGGAGCATGGGATGAGTACCTGGGTCATCGTCTCCCTGTCGGTGCTGATCGCGGCCGGCGTCGTCGTCGTGATCGCGGTGGTCGGCGGACAGGCCGGGCGCACGCGGGGATACGAGGGCATGGGCGGCAACACCATCGTCCGCTGCAGCCGGGGCCACCTCTTCACCACCGTCTGGGTCGTCGGCGCATCCCTCAAAGCCGTGCGCCTCGGCTACAAGCGCTACCAGCGCTGCCCGGTGTGCAAGAAGTGGCGCATCGTCGTGCCCGTCCCCGATGCCGAGCTCACTGACGAAGACCGTCGGGTGGCGGCGGAGCACCACGACTCCAGGCTCCCTTGACGGCACAACGCGCCACGGGCGCGGGCGCCAGGGAGGCGCCCGCCGTCAGGCCGCGTGGGACTGGTTGATCCAGGTCTCGTACATCTCGGCGTAGTGGCCACCGAGTGCGACCAGCTCGTCATGCGAGCCGACCTCGAGGAGCCGCCCGTCGCCGACGACCACGATGCGGTCGGCCCGCATGGCAGTCGAGAGCCGGTGGGCGATGAGGACGGCCGTGCGCCCTTCCAACAGCACGTCCAGTGCGCCCTCCACCAGGGTCTCGGACTTGAGATCGAGGTTGGATGTCGCCTCGTCGAGGACGAGGACGCGCGGCTCGGCCATGAAGGCGCGGCCCAGGGCGATGAGCTGTCGCTCGCCCGAAGACAGCGACTGGCCTCGCTCGTGCACGGGCGTGTCGAGGCCGTAAGGCAGCCGGTGCACGAGCTCGTCGAGGCCCACTCGGTGGACGGCGTTCCAGACCTCGTCGTCGGCCGCGCCGGGCCGGGCGAACGAGATGTTGTCCCGGATCGTCCCCGCGAAGAGGAACGGCTCCTGGGGCACCACGCCCAGCTGTGAACGAAGCGATTCCAGCGTCACGCCTTGCAGGTCGTAGCCGTCGATCAGCACCCGGCCCACGGTCGGGTCGTAGAAGCGGGTGACCAGCTTGGCCATGGTCGATTTGCCGGCACCCGTGGCGCCGACGAAGGCCACGGTCTCGCCGGGCGTGATGGTCAGGTCCACGTCGTGGAGCACCGGGACGGCTGGGTCATAACCGAACGAGACGTGGTCGAAGCGAATCTCACCACGGATCGGCGGGAGCTCCACGGCGTCGGGTGACTCCATGACCGATGGCTCGGTCTCCAGCAGGTCGCGCAGCTTGAAGATCGACGCCCGGCCCTGCTGGAACGAATTGTACTGCTGGGTCAGCAGCTGAATCGGCGCGAAGAACCGGTTCACGTACAAGAAGAAGGCGGTGAGTTGGCCCAGGTTGATCTCCTGTGGCTTGTGCAAGAACATGAGCCCGCCGACGCCCAGGATGAGCACCTGGCCGAACACGCTGAGCGCCTGCGACCCCGGGCCGTAGATGCTGGCGATGCTGCCCGTGTAGTTGTTGGCGTCGCGATAGGAGCCAACGATGTCGCGGTGCGTCTCGATGTTGTAGCGCTGGCGGTTGTGCGCCGTGACGACGCGAACGCCCTGGAGGCTCTCGGAGAGATCAGCCAGCACGAGGGCGATGCCGTCGCGCACCTTGTCGTAGCCACGCTCTGAGGCCCGGCGGAACCAGACCGACATCACGATCAGCAGGGGAAGGACCCCGAAGATGGTGATGGTCGCGAGCTCGACGTTGGTCGCGAACAGCAAGGCCGTGATCACGACCATCGTCAGACCCTGAATGACGAACTGGGCCAGCCCGTCTTGCAACAACTGCTGAAGGTTCTCGATGTCGCTCGTCATGCGGCTCATGACGACCCCGGCCTTCTCCTCGGTGAAGAAGTCGAGCGATAGCCGCTGGAGGTGGCGGAACACCTTGATGCGCAGGTCGTTCATCACCCACGACGCCAGGCGTCCTGTCACACGGGCCTGGCCCCACTGAGCGCCGGCGGAGACGGCCACCGATCCGAGGTAGATCAAGGCGCAGACCACGACGACGCCGAAGTCGTAGTGGGCGCTGGGATTCTGCTTGGTCGGACCGGTCAGGCCGTGGTTGATGGCGTAGGAGACGAGACTGGGTCCGATCTGCGTTGCCACGGCGATGGTGGTCACGAGGAGACCGGTGAGCACCAGCATGCCGGGGTACTCGGTCAGGAGGCTGGTAAGAGACAGCCGCTTCTTCTCGCTGGGCATCGGGAGCTGCGTGAAGACGGCGTCAGACTCGCCGCGGTCGGGCTCCTCCTCCAAGAGCACATCGACGCCGGCCTGGAGCTCGTAAGGGATGCCACCGAAGGGCAGGCCGGCCTGAGGGGAGCCCGGTGGGCCCCCGCCACCGATGGCGCCGCCGACCATGCCACCTCCGCCACCGAACATCAGATCACACCCCCTTCCGGTTCGAGCACGTCTTCGTTCTCGAGCCCGAGGTCCTCGCGGCCCGAGGCAGCTTCGGTGTCGGCCTCCTCCTCACTTGCCGCTTGGGCAAGAATTTCGGAGTAGAGCGGCGTGGATGCCAAGAGCTCGGCGTGGGTGCCGTCGGCGACGATTTGGCCCCCGTCGAGCAGGACGACCCGGTCCGACAAGCTGATGGTAGAGAGACGGTGGGCGATGATCAGCGTCGTGCGCCCCTCCATCAAGACGCGCAGCGCAGAGTGGATGCGCTGCTCCACTTTCACATCGATCGCGCTGGTGGCGTCGTCGAGGATCAGGATCGGCGGGTTCACGAGCAGGGCTCGAGCGATTGCGATGCGCTGGCGCTGGCCCCCCGACAGCGTGTAGCCGCGTTCGCCGACCACGGTGTCGTAGCCCTCGGGCAGGCGGCCGATGAACCCTGCGGCGCCGGCCGCATCGGCCGCGGCAGTGATGTCGTCCAACGAGGCGTCGGGTCGCCCGTACGCGATGTTGTCCCGGATCGACACGGAGAAGAGGAATGGCTCGTCCAGGACGACGCCGATGTTCGCACGCAGGCTGGTGAGCGTCAGGTCACGTACATCGTGGCCGTCGACGCGCACCGAGCCATCGGTGACGTCGTAGAAGCGGGGGAGGAGCCGGGCCAGCGTCGACTTGCCGCTGCCGGTGCGGCCCACCATCGCCACGGTCTCGCCCGGCCGGAGGTGCAAGTTGAGATGACGCAGCACGTCGCGCCGCGCGCTCTCCCCGTCCTCCGGCTTGGAGAGCAGGCTGTCGGTTGCATAGGCGAACGTCACATCGTCGAAGACGACGTCTCCCATGCTCTCGGGCAGATCGATGGCGCCGACGCGGTCGACGATGATCGGCTTCTCGTCGAGGATCTCGTAGATGCGCGCGGCCGAGGCCGACGCGCGCTGCCCCATCATGATGAGCATCCCAAGCATCATGAACGGCGCCTGCATCATGACCAGCCAGAGGTTGAACGAGATGATGGTGGCCACGGGCAGGTGGTCGTGGATGATCATCCAGCCGCCGACGAGCAGCACGAACACGAGGCCCACCTGCGACAGGTTCTGCACCAGTGGGGTGAAGCGCGCTCGCAGATCGGCGTCCTTGATGTAGGCCCACTGCACGCGGTCGGCTGCCGTCCCCAGTTGGCGGAGCTGCTGCTGCTCGGCAGCGAAGGAGCGGACGACGCGGACGCCGTTGACGTTCTCGTCGACCACGGTGGCCACCTCGGCCAGCCTGGACTGGATCAGCCACGAGACCGGAAACAACTTCCTTCTCATGCGGACGCCAACCACATAGATGAAGGGCATCGAGATCATCGCCACGAAGGCCAGCGGCACGCTGATGGAGAGCATGAAGGCGAAGGCAACGATGGCGATGGAGCACTGGACGAGGATCATCGGAGCAAAGGTCAGGTACATCTGTACCGAGCGGATGTCCGAGTTCGCCCGCGAGATCAACTGCCCCGACTGAACTCGGTCGTAGAACGGGAACGACATGCGGGAGAAGTGCTCGTAGAGCATGTTGCGCAAGTCGAATTCGATCGAGTACGCGACCTTGAAGAGGTTCGAGCGGGAGACGTAGCCGAAGGCTCCGGTCATCACCCCGAGAACGGCGATCAAGATGACGTAGGTGCGCAGTCCCGCCGTGTTGCGAACGAGCACATCGGTGATGGCGTTCTGCAGGAGCAGTGGGACCCACACTTGGATCATGAGCCCGGCAAACGCGAAGATCAGGGCGGCGAACCACTGCTTCTTGTGCGCCATGACGATGGGGGCGGCGCGCTTGATCCACGACAGGGACACGTCAGGGTTGATCGCCGCCTTCGGCTTTTCGTAGCTGCTGAGCGTTCCCATCGGGACATACGCCGCCAACGGCAGTTCGTGCGCCGCGTCGGTGGCGGTGTCGCCGGCGAGCGACCCGTTGGTGCCCGAGCCGTTCGCTCTGGAGTCGTGTGTGCTCGCCGCCCCGGTGTCGCCATGACCGTTGCCGGCGGGGCCCACCGGCACGCCAGGTTGGTGGAGCTCGTCCTCCGTCTTGCTCATGTGCCGGGCTGCTCCTTGGCGTCTTTCGTGCGCTCGGCATCCCGCGGCGCCTCGCGCGATGCGGCCAGCGCACGTCCCCACAGCTCGAGCGAGCGCAGCGCCGTTGCCTCGTCCTTGCTCGGCAGGAACGCGGCGATCGACGCGAGGTAGTCGTCCACGGCGCTGTCGGCCACAGCCAAGATCCGCGCGCCCTCCTCGGTGAGGCGCAGTTCGAACCGGCGGCGATCGGTGTCCTCCTGGCGACGGTCGACCAATCCCGCGGGTCTCGAGCCCGTCGATCAAGGCGGTGATGGAGGGCCGTCGCACGGCGAGGCGGTCCGCCAGGCCGGAGGCGGCGGACGAGCCCTCGGCGAGGATCCCGAGAACTCGGAACTGGGGCAGGGTGAGGTCGACGGTGCCGAGGGCCACCTCGACTCGCTTGGACAGCCACGCTGCGACGCGGCCATAGGAACCCAGGACGGGTTGCCCTGTGGCCTTGGCGTCGGCACCGTTCCCGGCGCTCGTCTTCCGGTTCGGCGGCGCGGGCGTCTTAGGGGGTGAGGTCACGGACACGTCGACCATCATACAGTTAGACACCCTAACTACGTACAGTGGCGACTCGAAGGGGAGGGGCGGCCGAAGTCGCCGGCCAAGCCGGACCCGAGGCGTGGTCGTCAGCCCTGGCGCGACCCCCACTCTGGGTCGAGCTGGCGCAGGAAGAGCGCGCAGCGCTGCTCCTCGTCGGTCTCGCCGATGGTCGCTGCGGCCAGCTCCAACGAGTGCAGCGAGCGGAGAAAGCCCCGGTTGGGCTCGTGACGCCACCGGACGTACCCCGAGCCGCGCCACCCTGCGGCCCGCAACGCGTCGAGGCCGCGGTGGTAGCCGACTCGGGCATACGCGTAACGCTCGATCGGATCCCTGCCCAGCTCGGCGAGCTCGGCCCAGGCGTCCAGGCAGCGAGGATCCCGGGCGGCGACGGCGGCCACCGCTTCCCGCCGGCGTTCTTGCGGGAGCGACCTGGCCGCGTCGAGTGCGGCAGCCAACTCCGGTGCGAGCGGGTCCAGCACGGTCTCGTGACTCCCGGACGTGAACTCGACGGAGTGCTCGGCGCTCATGTTTCCATGTTACGAGCGCGGAGTCGTCCTGGCGCATGAACGGTCGGCACGGCGGCACGGCGTCACGGCGGCACGGCGGCACGGCGGCACGGCGGCACGGCGGCACGGCGGCACGGCGGCACGGCGGCACGGCCCGCGCGGCGCGCCGCGCGCCGCGCGGAATGTCGGTGGTCTGGGGCCCAGCAGTACTGTTTCGCTCCGTGTTGAGCCAAGACCCGCGGCCGACGTCCTTCGACAACCACCCCGGCCTACGTGGTCGTGAGCCCGAAGCACGCGACCTGGCAGATGTGCTGCGCCGCCTCATCCGACTCTCGGTCAGCACGGCGCCACCGGCGGCGGAGACAGTGCGCCTCACCGCCGAGCTGGCCGCCGTGGCCGACGAGCTCGAATCCCACCTGCCCGAGGAACCGCTGCCCCGCTTCATCCCTCCCGACGAGGATGGGCCCCCGAAAGAGATCCCACTCGGGAGCGCCATGCCCTACGACGTGGTGGTGGGCCCCTTCAACCCGGTCGCGCTCCCGGTCGAGCTCGATTTCGAACCGCCCAAGGCCCTCGGCCGCGCCGTCTTCGACGTCACCTACGAGGGCGCGCCCGGTTGCGTCCACGGGGCTGTCCTGGCCGCGGCCTTCGACATCATCTTGACCGCGGCCAACGCCATCGAAGGAGCGACAGGCCCCACCGTGCGTCTGTCGCTGCGTTACCTGCGGCCCACCTTGACCAACGTCGAAGCTGTGTTCGAGGGCTGGGTGACCGAGATGACGCCGCGCCGCGTCCTGAGCAAGGGCCGCATTGTCCAAGACGGCATCGTCACCGTCGAGGCCGACGGCGAGTTCGCCATCTTCAACAGGGACAGGGTTCAAGGCATGGCCGACTCGCGGCGCGTCGAAATTCGGGGCCGAGCTCCGCCGTTCTGGCCGTGCCGGGGCAGGCGCGGGTGAGAGCACCGAGGCAGAGGCTGCGGCGGGCGGGTCTGTCCCGACCGGGGAGTAGCCAGCGGAGGGTGACTCGCCTGTCCCTGCAGCCTTCACGCGACCCGCTCGACTACCCGTTCACCCATCGGCTGCGCACCCGCTTCGCGGAGACCGATGCCATGGGGGTCGTGCACCACGCCGCCTACCTTCCATACCTCGAAGCGGCGCGGGTCGAATATCTGCGTTCGATCGGCCATCCCTACGGCGCCGTGCGCGCCGCCCGCCACGACGGCGATTCGGACGGGGACGCGAGTCGTGAGTTCCCCGTGCTCGAGCTGTCGGTGCAGTATCGCCAGCCGCTTCGCTTCGACGACGAGGTCGACGTCGCGCTGCGCGTCGGTGCTGTCACCCGCACGACCTTCCAGATCGCCTATCTGCTGTCGGTCGGCGGCGACGTTCGGGCGACTGCCGTCACGGTGCACGGCTGCATCGACGGCCGCGGCCGCCCGTCCCGCCTGCCCGCGTGGGTCAGAGAGCCAGCGAGAACCGAAGGCTGATGCACGGTGGTGCACGTCGCCGGGCTTCAGAGGGTCGATACCAACTGAGCGAAGGACTCTGCCATCGCCCGCTTCGCGGCAGTCGGGTCCGCGGCCCGTGTGACCACCATGCCGGCTTGCATGATGGCGCCGAGCAGAAGGTGTGAGAGCGGTTCGACCGCCGCTTCCTCGATCCGGCCGGTCTGCGCCGCCACGCTGAGCACCGCCTTCAACGTGCCGAACCCGTAGCGCTCGTCGAGTTCGTGCCAGGTGTCCCAGCCGAGGACCGTCGGCCCGTCGAGCATCACGATGCGTTGCACCTCGGGGTTGACGCACTCATCCAAGAAGGCGTCGAAGCCCAACTCGAGGATCCGAATCGGGTCGGTTTCGCCGCCGGCGGTGGCGCTCTGGAGCACCCGTGCCGTCACCTCGTCCTCGACGGCTTCGAACGCGGCCTGGAAAAGGTCGGTCTTGCTGGCGAAGTGGTGGTACAAGGCGCCGCGGCTTACCTTCGCCTCGCCGAGGATCTGCTCGGTCGAGGTGGCGGCGAAGCCGTGATCCGCGAAGAGCCGCCGAGCCGTGGCGATGAGCCGGCTCCGGGTGGCCTCGGTGCGTTCGGCCTGGGTGGGCACGGCGAAATCCTACTCCCTCTTTACAAACAGACAGTTGGTATGTACAGTGAAGGCATGACCCCCACCACAAAGACAGACCAAAAGCCAGCACCATCCGCCTCCGGTGCGCGTGTCCCGACGGTGCTCCCTCGCCGGTTCATCAACCTCGCGCGGTGGCGACATCGCCTACGTCGACCAGGGCGACGGGAACGGCGGCTCCGACACGCCGGCCGCGCTCTTCGTGCACGGCGTACTCGTGAACGCCGACCTGTGGCGCAACGTCATCTGGGACGTCGCCGACGTGCGTCGCTGCATCGCCCCTGACCTGCCCGCACACGGCGGGTCGCCCGGACCCGGCGCGGATGAGGCTCGCTTCGGCGACCTGTCGCTGACCGGGTTGGCCGCCATGCTCGATGAGTTGTGCGACCGACTCGGCCTCGACCAGGTCGACGTCGTCGCCAACGACACCGGCGGCGCCGTGTCGCAGGTGTTTGCCGCGCGCTACCCGGAGCGGATCCGCACGCTCACGCTCACCAACTGTGACGTACACGAGAATTTCCCGCCCGAGATCTTCAAGCCTTTCGTCGAGCTGGCCGAGGTCGGCGAGTTCGGACCGATGGTCGCCGCCATGGCGGACGACGCCGCGCTGGCCCGATCCGAGGCTGGATTCGGCCAGGGCTACGCGCACCCCGGCGACCTCCCCGACGAGCTCCTGACGAGCTACCTCGGGCCCTTCGTCGCCGACCGGGGCAAGGGCCTCGAGCGCTTTCTCACCGCATCGTCGGCGACCGAGCTCATGGCCGTCGAGCCGCTGCTGGCCGAACTGCACGCGCCGACCCAGGTGGCGTGGGGGACCGCCGACATCTTCTTCGAGCCGGCGTGGGCCGATCGTCTGGCCGGCATGATCCCCGGTGTCGAGCGCGTCACGCTCGTTCCCGATGCGATGCTCTTTTGGCCCGACGAGCAGGCAGCCGACCTCGTCCCCCTGCTCCGGGAGTTCTGGGAGGCACACGCCTGATCCGCCTGATCCGCCTGATCCGCCTGATCGCCACCGCCCCGGCGCCACGCCCGGCGCCGGGGCGGTACCGTGCTGCGCGGTGAGCTCGAGCGAGCGGGTCACGCACCTTCGGGCCGCACGGGACCTGATGGACCTTCATTTCGCCGAGCCCATCGACCTCGACCGGCTGGCCGCAGAGGCCGGCTTCTCCAAGTTCCACTTCGCCCGTGTCTTCAAGGACGCGTTCAGGCGAGACGCCGGCGAACTACCTCACACGGGCGCGTCGAGCGGGCGAAGGATCTCTTGCGCTCGGCCAACCTGACCGTCACCGAGGTGTGCATGCTCGTGGGGTTCTCGAGCCCGGGTTCGTTCAGCGCCCGTTTCTCCGAGTTGGTCGGCATGTCGCCCAGTGACTTCCAGCGCGTCTCTGGGGCCCCGCGGGGGTGTCCCGCCCGTCCCGGGCTGCTTTCTGATGGACTGGGCCCGTCCCCGGCCCGACACGCCTCCAGCTCGTGCGGCTCGTGCGAGCGCGGGCGCCGAAATGCGCAATCGCGGAGAAGCCTGAGGACACCACAGCGTCGTACCCTGCTCCTACACGCCAGCAGGAGGACGAAACGCCATGATCACCCGCATGTCCCATACGAGTGTCTTCGTTTTGGACCAAGACTCCGCGAAGACCTTTTACACAGAGACGCTCGGCTTCGAGCTGCGTTTCGACATCTCAATGGACGAGGAGTTCGAAGGGGCGGGCGCCGGATTCCGCTGGCTCACCGTCGGACCGAGAGAGCAGCCCGACCTCCAGATCATCCTGTCGTCGTGTGAGATGGGCCGCTCGCCCGAGGCCGCGGAGCAGCTCCGCGCGCTCGTGGCCAGCGGTGCGATCGGCATTGGCGTGATGCAAACCGACGGCTGCTAAGGCACCCCCACCGAGCTCGCGGCGAAAGGCGTCACCTTCTTGTCAGAGCCGACTGAACGTCCCTATGGGATCGAGGCGACGCTGCGCGACGACTCCGGCAACATGATGAGCCTGGCGCAGCCCTTCGCCTTTGGAGGCGGCGCGCCGCCCACGTGATGGCCGCTCGTCTCTATTCGGTGTTCGGCTCAGGCGGGATGACCCGGCTGGAGGGGCGGGGCGCTGCGGTAGGTGAGGAGACCGGCATGGCCCCCGGCCACCGCACGTACCGCCCGAACCAGGAAGGCCTCGTGGTCGCCCACGGAGAAGTGCCCCAAGACCCGGCCCTCCATGCTGACGGCCGAGTCGACCAGGAGTGGCGCGCCGGTGGACCCGAGTCGCCAGTCGACGTCGGCGAACTTGTCGACCACGTCCCCCGTCTCCTCACCGAACAGGCGCGCCGTCGTGCTCTGGTCGGCGCCGAGCAGATGGAGTCCCATGCCTGGTGAGCGTTCGGCGACCGACAAGGTGTGGTTCACCTTGGAGATGCATACCAAGAAATTCGGTGGGTGAATGCTGCACTGGGTCACGAACCCGGCCAGGCAACCGCTCATGTCGGCATCCGGTGCGCGCACGGTGACGACGTAGTACGGGTAGTCGACGAGATCGAAGAAGGCCCCGAGGTCTTCGGGACCCTCGCTCACGAGGTGGTGAACCGGATCCGTTGCACCGAAACCCATTGCCGGTCCTCCACGCCGTAAACCGAGCAATCCCGAGTCCATCGAGCACGTCCGAGGGGTGTGCCGCACGAGCCCGGGCATCCCGCTGTCCGTACCCGGCGGCGCCCCGTTGCGGTTCCAGTACCCTGCCCTTGGGTAGGCAAAACTCATGAACATGATCTGTGCGTCGCCACGGGCTGCTCAGGCCCGCCTCAGCGTGGGAGGACCGCACTGCTGACCGAGGGAGCCAAGGGCGCCTCCGCGGTCGCGGGACTTGACGGAGCGCCCCCTGGCTTCGACATCAAGAAGGGTGGGCTCGGATCGGCCACACAGGCGCTCGCGCTGGCCACGCTGTGCACCGTCCTCTTCCTCACGTTCCTCGACAACACGATCGTCAGCGTTGGCCTTGCCAACATCCAAAGCAGTCTGCACGCCGGTGTCACGTCGCTGCAGTGGGTGGTCAACGGGTACGCCCTGACCTTCGCCAGCTTCATGCTCGCGGCGGGGATGCTCGGCGACATCCTTGGGCGAAAGCGGGTCATGCTCGCCGGAGTCGCCATCTTCTGCGCAGGCTCGGTCATGGCGGCGCTGGCGGGCAACGTTGACTGGCTCATTGGGGGTCGCGTCGTCATGGGTATCGGCGCGGCGGCGAGCGAGCCGGGGACACTGTCGATCATCCGCCACGTGTACCCGGACCGTGAGACCCGAGCAGACGCGCTGGGCGTCTGGGCCGCGGTCTCTGGACTAGCCCTGGCGCTCGGGCCCGTCATCGCGGGGGCGCTCGTTGGGTTTTCGAGCTGGCGGGCCATCTTCTGGTTCAACCTAGGCCTTGGGTTGCTGGCATTCATCCTGGCTGCCGTGGCGGTGCCCGAGTCGTCGGACCGGCAGGGACGCCGGATCGACGTCCTCGGCTTTCTCTTCGGCGCCGCTTTCCTGGGCTGTATCTCCTTCGCGGTGATTCAGGGCGAGGAGTCCGGCTACACGACCGGCTGGATCGTCGCGCTGTTCGTCCTGTGCGGTGTCGCAGGTCTGGCGTTCGTCGTCACAGAGCTCAGAGTGAAGAGTCCGATGCTCGATCTGAGCATGTTCCGCCGCGCGCCCTTTGCCGGCTCGGCCTTCGTTGCCTTCGCGGCCTACTTCGGGACCTTCTCCATCTTCTTCTTCACGGCCCTGTACCTCCAGGTCGTGGTCGGCGCGTCCGCATACCAGGCCGCGGTGGATTTCTTGCCCATGGCCGCGGGACTCATCATCTTCTCGGCCATTGCGGGGCCGTTGGTGGCGCACGTCGGCCCCCGTTGGCCCATGACGATCGGCTGCCTCTTGGCCGGCGGGGGGATCCTCATCGCCGCCGCGGTGTTGGGGCCGGACGTGACCTTTGGGACGCTGGGGTGGGTGCTGCCGATCGCGGGGATCGGCATCGGCACCCTGTTGGTGCCCGTGACCTCGGTTCCGCTGACGGTGGTGCCTCCGGAACGGTCTGGCATGGCCGCTTCCGCCACCAATACCAGCAGGGAGATGGGTGCGGTGTTCGGCGTGGCCATCCTGGGCGCGATCGTCAACGCCAAGCTGACCGGCGATCTCGCGGCACGACTCAAGGCAATCGGCATCCCGCCGAACTTCCAGAGTCTGGTCCTTCACGCCGTGCAGACCGGTGGCACCAGCGGTGGAGCCGCCGGCAGCGCGGAGCACTCCAAGAACGCCACCGTGGCGCGCATCGCGACCAAAGTTGTCAACGCAGCGTACGACGCCTTCGGGTCCGGGCTCCACGAGGCCTTGGAGCTCTCAGGCAGCCTCATCTTGGTGGGCGCGGTCGTGGCCTTCTTCACCATCCATCGCACGCGCGGCGAGACCTACGATCTCTAGGGGCTCGTGGCCACCGAGGCATCGTCACGACCGAGCTCCTCACGACCGAGGGTCGTCGGGATCGCAGGGTGTTCACGACCGGCGCGGCGCGGCGGCCTCCGCCATCCGCACGGCACGCGCGATCCTTTCGTGCTCATGGCGCGTCGGCCGTTGGTGGTGTCGTCGCGTACCTCGCGCTACACCATGTCCCTACCCGCGGTGGCGTCGATCATTCGGGCGTGTCGAGTTCCGTGTGACGCTCGCCCTGCCAAATAGCTAGCGGGCGACAAATCGGGCGCGGCGGAGCGACCGGGCAGGACTTATTTACCAGAGACACTGCACGGGGGTTTCCCCATAATGACGACAGCGCGTCTGGGGAAGCGTGCGGGTCACGGCCCGAGGAGGAACGCCATGCCGAACGCGGAGCGCCGCCGTGCAACACGAGCGGGAGGAGCGCCTCACGCGCGGCGCAGCTCGCGCTCGTCGAGACACGTGCAGGGAACCACCGCGGTCGCCGTCGGGCTCGCCGCCGTGGCGCTGTGGCTCGGCCCAGTTGCCAGCGTGCTCGGTCCAGACACCGTGGCCGGCGCGGCCACAGCTGCGCCACTGGGGCTGACCATCGCATCCTTCGCCGGCGACTCGACCACCACGCCCAGCGCGTCGCCGTTGGCCGGCAGCGATCTCACCTATCAGGTCACCGTGACGAACGCGACGCCAGATACGCAGAGCAACGTGTCCGTTCCGGTGACGGTCCCGCCGAACTTCCTCCTCCACACTGGGACCCTCAGTTCATCGACGGGGACGACGGCTGTCGCAGCTGGCGTGATCACCTGGTCCATTCCCAGCCTGGCAGCCGGCGCCTCGGCCACCGTCACCTACACCGAGACGACGGACTCCCCGGTCGCACTCGAGTCCGATTCCACGTCCGCGTCGGCGACGAGCGACCAGAGCCCAACGCCCGTCACCGCGAGCTCTTCGGTCGAGGTTCTCCCCGCCGCCGACCTCTCGGTCAGCGTCACCGACGGCACTGACACCATCGCGCCGGGGTCGACCGACACCTACAGCATCACGGTGACCAACAATGGGCCGTCGGAGACGCCGGACGCCACGGTGACGGACACCTTCAGTGCCGACTTCACTGCGACCGGCGAGATCGACACTGTCGGTGCGAACTTCACTGATCTCGGTGGCGGTCAGTTCCAATGGACCGCCATCGACCTGCCCAGCGGCGCCAGCACCATGTTGGAGCTCACCGGTACGGTGCCGGCGTCGCTCGGTGCAGGCAGCGCGTTCGTGAGCTTGGTCGGCATCGCGCCCTTCCCCGGTGCAGTCGACGACAATCCGGCGGCCTACGACATGGACGTCGACACCGTGGCCGGCGCGGCCACAGCTGCGCCACTGGGGCTGACCATCGCATCCTTCGCCGGCGACTCGACCACCACGCCCAGCGCGTCGCCGTTGGCCGGCAGCGATCTCACCTATCAGGTCACCGTGACGAACGCGACGCCAGATACGCAGAGCAACGTGTCCGTTCCGGTGACGGTCCCGCCGAACTTCCTCCTCCACACTGGGACCCTCAGTTCATCGACGGGGACGACGGCTGTCGCAGCTGGCGTGATCACCTGGTCCATTCCCAGCCTGGCAGCCGGCGCCTCGGCCACCGTCACCTACACCGAGACGACGGACTCCCCGGTCGCACTCGAGTCCGATTCCACGTCCGCGTCGGCGACGAGCGACCAGAGCCCAACGCCCGTCACCGCGAGCTCTTCGGTCGAGGTTCTCCCCGCCGCCGACCTCTCGGTCAGCGTCACCGACGGCACTGACACCATCGCGCCGGGGTCGACCGACACCTACAGCATCACGGTGACCAACAATGGGCCGTCGGAGGTCTCCGATGCATCAGTCTCCGACTCGTTGAGCGATGGGTTCGTCGCGTTGTTCGCGGTCAGCTCGGTCGAAGGGACCAGCTTCTCGGGTATCGGTCCGAACCAGTTCCAATGGAGCGGGATCGACCTGGCCAGCGGCCAATCCGCCACGTTCGGCATCATGGGCACCGTCTCGACGTCCTTGACTGCCGGTAGCGCCTACGTCGACCTCGTCAACGTGTCGCCGTCGCCGACACAGGTCGACACCGATGCGTCCACCGACGCGGT
The DNA here is from genome assembly GCA_963725895.1 of uncultured Acidimicrobiaceae bacterium. Lineage (GTDB taxonomy): Bacteria > Actinomycetota > Acidimicrobiia > Acidimicrobiales > RAAP-2 > Bog-473. The sequence goes on from CAVSAJ010000003.1 coordinate 674,071, forward strand.
CGACGCCGACGTTGTGATTCCCGTACCCCAGGCGATCACGTTCACGGCGCCCGCTCTCGGTTTGGTCGGGCACTCCGCCACGCTCTCGGCGACCGGGGGCGGCTCGGGCAATCCGGTCGTCTTCTCCGTCGATCCCACCAGTGGCTCAGGCGTGTGCGCAGTGTCCGGAGTCGACGGCTCGACGCTCACCTACGAACAGCCCGGTACCTGTGTCATCGACGCGGACCAAGCCGGCAATGCCAGCTATGCGGCAGCACCGACCATTACTGCGAGCATCGCGGTGGACGAGGCGCCGTCCTTCACCCTGGACGGGCCGCCGGCGACCGCGGTGAGCGGCACTGCCTATACCTATTCGTTCGCCGCGAGCGGGGTGCCGTTGCCCACCCTCGCGCTTGGACAGGGCGCGCCGTCCTGGCTGTCGCTGAACGCCGCGACTGGTGCGCTGTCGGGCACGCCGCCGTCGGGCACCAGTTCGTTCAGCTATTCAGTGGTCGCGACCAACAGCGTGGGGAGCGCCACGGCCGGTCCCTTTAGCGTCACGGTGACGAACCCCACGCCATCACACCCCTTCGACGCCGACATCTCGGTCAACCTCGCGTGCCCACCGTCGGTGCCCGTGCATGGCCTGGGCACCTGCACCCTGATCGTCGCCAACGCCGGCCCCGCCACCGCACGGTTTGTCACCGCCGAGATCGTCCTGCCGTACCGGCTTGCACGCATCTGGGACGGTTGGGGCGGTTCTTGGTTCGGCGGTGCCGGTCTGTGGTCGGTCGACTCGCTCGGGTCGGGCGCGTCGATCACATTGTCGGTCAGCTTCGTCGCCCTTGGGCCGACCTGGGGACCCGTGTTCGGCGCGGCATTCTCGTTCAACCACGACCCGAACTACGACAACAACGTGGCCACGGCCGAGGTGAACGTCACGGGTTGAGCGCCGGTGCGCGCCTTCGAGCGCAGAGCTGAGAGAGAAGATGGGCGACAGTGAGGTCCGTCTCTTTACGGGCTACCACTCGATATAGACGCCGCTCGTCCGTTCGGACCGTGAAAGCGTTGTGTCATTCTCGACTGGCGACGTGAGCTACTCGTTTCGTACGACCTCGGGTCCCGTGATCCGGTTGAGAATCGGGAACGTCGAGGCGATGATCAGGAGGGAAGCCACAAGCCCGCCAATGACGGTCGCCCAGTAGGAGATCGGTGGGATCCGGAACACGATCCCGACCTGGGAGCTGAGGTAGAGCGCAGCCGAAACCAAGCCGACCACGATGGAGACCACGGCGACGATGAGAAGCGGCAGCGCGCTCTCCAACGCGACGATGCGACGCAGGATTCCGATGGGGCAGCCAGTAAGGCGAAGAAGGCTGAACGGTCGCTTGCGCTCACCCAATCCAGCGGCGATGTTCACCGCAAGGCTGCAGGCCGCGATGATCAAGCTCGCCACGATGACCACATCGGCCACGTCTTGGATCATCGCGAGGACGCGCTCGGTCGACGGATCGATCGCGTCGACCGCCACCGGCGTTCCTTGGAAGGGAAAGGCCCGCTCGAGCGCAGTCCGAGCCCGTTCGAGGGAGCCAGGCGACCCATCCGTGGCGACGACGATTGCGTCAACGGGAAGTCTGGCGAGGTCTGTCGCCGACAGGTGCGCAGACGGCCAGGCGGTGATGGACGCATGAGAGTTGTGCCCAAGGAGACTCGAAAGGAAGTAGCCCACCTGGGCCGCCGTCGCTCCCGGTGTGCACGTTCCGATCGCTGGCGTCTTCGCCAGTTGGTCGCACGAGACGACCCCGAACGATCTCCCCGGCAACGCGTCAGACGAAGGGCTCAGTCCAAACGAGTTCCTGGGCGGCGTTTGGGACGAGGGGCTCTGGTGGACCACTGTCACACCCCGGACCCCGGGCGTTGCGCGAAAGTCGGCGAGCACTTGGGCCGGGACGGAAGGAACTTGGAAGGAAGCGGCACAGTTCGTCATGCGGAAATTGCAGAACGTGTCGGCGAGGGTGTCTCGCCCCGCGCTACTGGCACCCTGGGAGCTGGTGACGGCGGCGACCGAGCTGAGTGCCCCAATCGTTGCGCTCGTGACGAAGAGGGCAAGCACGAGCCCGCTGATGAAACGGAAAGCCGCCCGGGGGTTGTCGAGGAGCCGGCGACCGGCGATGAGCGCGGCGGGCCGGCTCGCCCGGTTGGCCATGAGGCGAGAGCCCGCCGTGGTGAACCACGGTCCGGCAAGGACCAGCCCGACCAGCATGAGCATGAAACCCACGAGCAACTCGAGAAGCTGGCCGCCGTTGCTGCCGGGCTTTCCCGCCGCGTCGAAGTAGGCGAGCAGGGCGATGCCAGCCAGAAGCGGGACGATCCGCACGATCCGCGGCGGGGCGGACGACACGCGTCGACTCACACCGAGAGGCGAGACCTGGACGCGGCGGAGCGCGAGGAGCGCGGAGACGATGGCCGCGATCGGGACGCCGATCACGACGATCACGACGTCGATCCACTTGAGCGAGAGGTCGCCTGGGGCCAAGGGCGCTCCGGTGAAAGGGACGTGGTACAGCGCCGGCCGGAACAGGAAGAACAGGGCGAAGCCCATAGCCATCCCGGCTACGGCCGCAACCGTCGCCTCCACGGCCGAGATCACCGAGATTTGCCGCGGGGTGGCACCCACAAGCCGCATGGAGGCGAAGCGCTCCTCTCGCCGGGCGGCGGACAGTCGGCTCGCGGTGGCGATCAAGATGAGCACGGGCAGCAACAGGGCGACGGCTCCAACTGCGAGGATCCACTGCAGGACCGGTGCGCTCCCGAAGCCGCTCCTGCAGGCGTTGCAGCTGGCCGGCGTCTGCTGGATGCCGCGAACCTCGGCCGCCCCGGGGGCCTGTGAGAGTTGGTGTGAGTCCTGGCCGATGACGATGATGAGCGAGTTCGGGGACGGAAGTGCCGCTGCGCCGATGGTCCCGATCTGGCGCCCGGGGAACCGGTCCGCGAGCTGATCTGCGGGCGTCGACGCCAGCAAACGTGCGAGTGCCGGCGAGGCGTAGTACTGCCCGGGCGCCGGCAGGTGCGCGATTCCTGGTGGGACGAGCGAGGTCGTGCCCGTGGCTGCAACATCGACCCGGTCGATCGCCTGGTTGTCGAACTGATCGACTGTGAGCAGCCACCAGAGTGGATTGGACGCCGAGGTGCCGGGGGTGGACGGAGACGTCGCCGAGGTGTCGAGCCAGGCACCCCGATCGGTCTGGGCTTGCAGCCCGTTGAAGCCGGCAAGCGCCATGAGGAGTAGCCCGACACCGAGGGCAACGGCCGCTGCGGTGACGAGGACGCGTAGCGCCGCTTCCCGACCTCCGCCGAGACTCAGGCGCAGTCCGAGGCGGATCATCGGAGGACGCGATCGAGCGAGGTGATCTTTCCGTCCCGGACGACGACCTCGCGGTCTGCGTAGGCGGCCACACGGGCTTCGTGGGTGACGAGGACGACGGTCGTGTTCTGTTGGCGCGCCGCAGCGGTCAAGAGCTCCATGACCAGCTCACCGGTGAGCGAGTCGAGCGATCCCGTCGGTTCGTCGGCGAAGAGCACCTCGGGCCGGGTCACGAGGCCGCGCGCCGAGCGCGACGCGTTGCGCCTGCCCGCCCGACATCTCTCCCGATCGGTGGCGCTCCATCCCGTCGAGCCCGAGCCGGCCGAACCACGACCGGGCTTCGGCAAGCGCTTGGGTGCGTCGCATGCCACCCAAGAGCAGCGGGAGAGCCACGTTCTCCTCGGCGCTCAACTCAGGCACGAGCTGGCCGAACTGGAAGACGAAGCCGAAGCGATCACGACGCAGCGCGCTCCGCTCGTGTTCACCCAACACGTCGATACGCCTGCCGGCGAACCAGATCTCTCCGGAGTCCGGGATGAGTATGCCGGCCATGCAGTGGAGCAAGGTTGATTTGCCCGAGCCACTCGGGCCCATGACGGCGAGGATCTCGCCGCGCGTGATCGCCAGGTTCGCGCCGCGCAGCGCTGGCGTCTCACCAAAGGACAGAACAACGTCTTTCGCCTCGAGGATGCGGGTGTCCGATGACGTCACCTGCGAGAGGTGGTCCACGCTCATGACCGCACCTCCTCGGCCAGAACGCTCAGCCGGGCGGCCGTCAGGTCGATCCAGCGAAGGTCAGCTTCGAGGTGGAACAGGCCGTGGTCGGCGAGGAGAGCATCGACCGCGGCTCCGTTTCGTTTGAGTTCGGTGAGCTCCCGCATCCGCCTCAGATGGGCACTGCGCTGAACATCGAGGTAGAGCTCGGCGGACCGCCCGAGCATCAGGGACAGCACTACCTTCGTGAACAGCTCGGTCTGGAGATGGGGTTCGGGTTCGATCGGCTGGCTGAGCCACGTCTCGACGTCGTCTCTGCCGATTTCCGTGATCGCATAGCGCTTGCGCTCGGGCCCGGCGCCGGGCTCCGTCTCGCCTGGGAGTACTTTTCCGTCGCGCGCCAGACGACCGAGGGTGGCGTAGACCTGGCCGAAGGGGAGCGGCTTGCCGCGCCCGAAAAAGCTGTCGTACTCGCGCTTCAGGTCATAGCCGTGGCTGGGCTCGCGATCGAGCAAACCGAGGAGGGTGAGAGGGACGCTCATACCTCAGAGAATACACTGAGAGTATACTCTCAGTCAATGGCCTGCTTCCGTCAATTCCGACCCACAGTGTCAGGGGTCGGATCCGTCAGTTCTGTGCAGCCTGTGCGCTAGTTCTGTGCAGCCTGTGCGCTTCCGACCGATGCACCGTTGGCCTTGAGGGTCACCTCTACGTTTCCGCGTGTTGCATTGGAGTAGGGGCAGACCTCATGAGCTGCGGCCACGATCGAGACGGCGCGCTCGGGATCGGATACCCCTGGGAGCGAGACATCGAGTACCACGGCCACGTTGAACCCGCGGTTCTCAGTGGTGATGAGGCTCACCGCCGAATCGATTGAAACGGCCCCGAGATCAACGTGCTCTCGACGCCCGACTACCCCGAGCGCTCCCTCAAAGCACGCGGCATAGCCGACCGCGAAAAGCTGTTCGGGGTTCGTCCCTCCGCCCTCGCCACCCATCTCGGTCGGAGTTCGTAATTGAACGTCCAGAGCCCCGTCGGTTGTAACGCCGTGACCCTGGTCTCGGCCGCCCGTCACATGCGCCCGGGCTGTGTATAGCGACTTCGGCATCTCAGACTCCTCTCAAGGCTGCCCCCTACCTGACGCTATCGGCTTGCTTTCGCGAAAGCTCCGTTTCCATGGCTGAAAACTGACCGGGTCACTTCGGCACGGTCTCTTGCGGGGTGGGGGACATCAGGTCGCTGGAGCAGGCCAAAGTGAACGCCGCGAGGCGGCCTCGGGCGGACATTTCGAGGTCAGCAAAGGCTGTCCGAACCCTGGGAAGATCAAATTCGATTCTGTGACTTGACCTTCAAACTGGGTTCTCTGATGAGTGCGGCCTTCACATGAGTGTCGGCCCTCAAGAAAGGGGCGTTCAGACATGAGCACCTTCCTCGCTGAAGTCCGAGAAACGTTGGTGCCCAACCGTGCGGCTCCCTACGGCCCGCTTCCGCCGCTGTTGATAGCGATGACGGTCGTCACCGGTCTCGTCGATGCGTTCAGTTATCTGGCTCTCGGTCACGTGTTCGTCGCAAACATGACGGGCAACGTCGTCTTCCTGGGTTTTGCCATTGCGGGGGCGAACGGGTTTTCGATTCTGGCGTCGCTCGTCGCCCTGGTGTCCTTCGGATGCGGATCGCTACTCGGAGGAAGGATCGTCGCGAGATACGGCTCCCACCGGGGCCGCCACCTTGCGATCGCAATGGCGGCGGAGTCGCTGCTCTTAGCAGTTGCGGTGGTTCTTGCGCTCGTGAGTTCGAACGCTCCGCAGCACGGTCTGCACTACGCGCTCATCATTGTTCTCAGTCTCGCCACCGGCATCCAGAACGCCAATATTCGCAAGCTGGCCGTGCCCGACCTGACTACGACTGTTTTGACGATGACCGTCACCGGAATTGGCGCGGACAGCATTCTTGGCGGAGGCAAGGGCTCAAAGTCGGGGCGCCGCCTTGTTGCGGTCGCCGCCATGTTCTGTGGAGCGCTGCTTGGAGCATTCCTGGTCCTTCATGTGCGGATCGTCGTCCCGCTTGCCATTGCCTTTGTCCTGATCGCGTTTGTTGCGACGGCGAGTTACGAGGCAGGAAAAGGCGATCCGCCCTGGACACTGGTGGGGGAATGATGGTCCGTCCCGGCCGCGCAATCAGGACCGGCTCGGTGCTCGGTGCCTGGGTGGTCAGGCGTCCAGCGAGTAAATGATATTGGCGACCGTCTGCCAATAGTCAGGTCCAATTTTGTCTTCTGTGTAGCAGACGAACGCCAGGGGCAAGTTGTCCGGGTCACGTCCGCTGATGAGTTCCGCCGGGCCTTCGGGGATCTGGCGACGAGCGGTAAAGAGGCCACGGCTTCGCAGGAGGGACTCGATCCGATCAAGCTCTCCGAGCGAGCCGACGTTGAAAGTAATCGATCGGAGGCCGAGCGATTGCGGGCCATGGCGAACCTGATGTGAACCTCGGTTTTCACGCAGGATGAGGCCGATGGAGGTGGGAGAAGCGTCGCCAAGCACCGCGACAGCGTCCTCGCGAGCAATCTCCTCGAAAGGACCTAGTTCCCCGTAGAACGCGATCGATCGATCTAGGTCGGTTACGGCGACCAGTGTGGAACGTATAGCCCATGGCTGTGGCACCTTGTCAGTGGGCATGATCTTCCTCCGTGAGTCGTAAGGATCCTCCGTAAACAGAGAAAAACCCTTCGGCCGTCAGGGTATCCCCAGGCATTGCTTCGGGTCGGAGCGTTTCACAACTGGCTGCGTATCTGACGGGCAAGACGCGAAGTCTTGTGAGCGGCCAGGAGTCTTCCAAGTTAGCCTCGTCCCCAGTCGAGGGGTTTGAAGGAGGTCCTCATGCCCGAGTTCCCCGCCATCACTCATGTAGCTCTGACAGTCACAAGTCTCGATCGCAGCGTGCCGTGGTATCGAGCACTCTTCGATTCGGAACCCCTGATCGACGAGGACGCGGGTCCCTTTCATCACGTCGTGTGGCTCATGGGAGGGACGCTGGTCGGTATACACAAGTTCCCGGACTTGAACAGCGCCGAACCATTCGACGAACGTCGTCCCGGTCTGGATCATCTGGCCTTTGGATGCGCCAACAGAGCCGAGTTGGAGGCTTGGGAAACCCGCCTCAATGAGCTTGGAATCCCTAATGGTGGAATCGTCGATGCAAGTTACGGATCTGGGCTGTCTTTTCGCGATCCGGACAACATTGCTCTTGAGTTCTTCGCTCCGCCCGGCTAGCTGAAAGGCTTGGCTGGATAGCTCTGACCCAGACCACCGGACCCCGGGATACCTCCGGGAGTGGCGGGTCGCGCGGCGCGCGGCGCTAGACCCATCTGGCGGACTTCCAATCCACCGCAAATGAGTAGTGGATGTATCGCCTCGATTCTGGCCCCGTTCGAGCCAGAGCCGACGCAGTCGTGGAGGTCGCAGGCGGATCCTCAAGCAGGGCTCCGGACCTGCCGAAACTGGTATCTAGCAGGGTTTCTCGCAGATCGCGTGGACCGATCGCACATCAACAGCATGCTGAACATCGAAACGGCCGAGCACGAGTCGTCTGGAGCGCAGCTATCCGAACCCGCCAGCCATCGCCTCGCGCTGCTCAACGCACATATCAACCCGACCTACCTCGGCTATCTCATTGGACCGTTGGCGTTCGTGGTCATCGTGGTTCTCATGCACTTTGGCTACGTGGCCAAAGAGCCAGTGTGGCTGTGGGCGGTCGTCTTCGTCGCGGTGCCGCTGACCACCTTCAGCGCCGACAGACTGTACGGGGCCTATCCCGGCCGTTGGACGCTCAATAGTCGTGTCGCCCTCCCGGCTGCGGGAGTGACCGCAGTCATCTATCTCTCCGGGTGGGGTCCTGTGCTCTGGGGAGCCTTCGTGTTCTCAGCCTTGGCGAACATGTCCAACGGCGGGTCCAAAGTGTGGCGCACGACGGCCTTGTGGAGCGTTGCCGGCATGCTGACGGGACAGATCTGCATTTGGCAGGGCTGGATGCCCTCGAAATTGTCCCTTGGAGAAGCCAATGCACTGGCCTTTATGGGAGCGTTCCTCTTGGTCTTTGTGATCCGCATGGCCGGAGCAACTCTGGAGGAGAAGGAAGACGCCGAAGGGTTGCTGCGTATGAGCGAGGACCGCTTCCGTTCCCTGATCCACAACTCCTCGGATGTGACTCTGGTTATCAACATCGCGGGTAACTTCACCTACGCCTCTCCAGCAGTGCGCGACCTCACGGGCTACAAGCCCCACGAACTCCTCGGGAAGAATTGGGCCGATTTCGTCCATCCGGACGACGGTGGCCAGCTGCGGGATCGCCTCGGTCCACGTTTCCAGGAAGCACACCAGACGGCCCTCATCCGATTCCGCATCAAACGTAAGGGGGATAGGTGGCGTGACGTGGAGGCGGTGGTGTCGAACCAGGTAGACCGACCATCAGTCGCCGGCTATGTGGCCAACGTTCGTGACATCACCGAGCGCAAGAAGTTTGAGGCGGTGCTCGCCCACCGCGCCCTCCACGATCCTCTCACCGGCTTGGCCAATCGCCAACTGATCCTCGACCGTGCCGATCAGATGCTGAGTCGAGCTCGGCGGCGAGGTGATCCGGTGGCCGCTTTCTTCATCGACCTCGACAACTTCAAGGACGTCAACGATTCGCTGGGCCATGAGGCCGGGGATCGGCTCCTCCAAGCCGTGGCGCAGAGGTTGCGCAGTCTCCTCCGGGCGAGCGACACCGTCGGGCGAATGGGTGGGGATGAATTCGTGATCTTCACCGACGATCTCTCGCTGTCAGATGGCGCAGAGACGGTGGCAGAACGTATTCGCCAGGTGCTCAGGGCCCCGTTCCAACTGGACGGCTTCCAGAACATTCCCCTCACAGTGACCGCGAGCATCGGAATCGCCACCGGTGATCGGCCATCTTCCCAGGATCTCTTACGAGACGCCGACCTCGCCCTCTATCAGTCGAAGATCGCCGGACGAGACCGTTCCACCCTCTTCGAGCTCGCGATGCGATCGGCCAACGACGAACGCCTTGAGCTCAGATCTGACCTCGATTTGGCGTTCGCCAATCACGAGTTCTTCTTGCTCTACCAGCCGATCTTCGACTTGAGGACACTCGAGATCCGCGGCGTCGAGGCCCTCCTTCGCTGGCACCACCCGGCCAAAGGGGTCATTACCGCAGACGAGTTCATCCCCGCTCTCGAGGACAGCGGCCGGATCGTCGAAGTGGGTCGTTGGGTCCTCAACGAGGCTTGTCGACAAGCCGCAGTGTGGCACTCCCAGGGGTACCGGCCTGCTATGTCAGTAAACATATCGATGCGTCAGCTCGAATCGGATCTGTTGTGCGATGACGTGCGGGACGCAATTGAACTGTGCGGACTCGACCCAGAGGGCCTGATCATCGAGGTGACCGAGACCGCACTCATGAAGGACGCGGAAGCGACGGTGGCGCGGCTCAAACACCTGAAGGAACTTGGTGTGGCGATTGCGATCGACGACTTCGGCACCGGTTATTCCTCCTTGTCGTATGTGCGTCAGTTTCCCGTCGACGTTCTGAAGATCGATCGCACCTTCGTCTCCGAGATGGACTGTTCACCGAGTGCGGCCGCGCTGATCCATACCCTCATAGAGCTGGGCCGCACGCTCGGTCTGGTGACGTTGGCCGAGGGGATTGAGGAACCGTCACAGCTCAAGGCGCTGCGGAGCTCCGAGTGTGAAACCGGCCAGGGGCGTATCTTTTCAGGCCCGTTGACGGCCTCTACTCTTGAAGGCTTGTTGAGCCAGACATCCGGAGACCTCCTGACCCAACAGCCCGCGCTGGTTGCCGGATAGGGACATCGTTGGTGGTGAGCGGGACTGCTCTCGGTCGGAACAGCCGCCCTGCGAAAGTGTGACCGCTCGCAGGTTCTCAACAGGTTCGATTGCCCGGCTCCGTGCCGCCCCCAATCTCACATGGGGATCCCTCGTCACGCCCAGCAGGCGATGACCGCCTGCACTTCCTCGCCTTCCGAGATTTACGGCCCTCAACCTGCTTGACTTCCGAGCACGGGACCACGTTGCCACGGTTCAGCCGAGTCAGAACGAATGTGAGCCGCCCACTCCACGGGGCGATCCTGCTGCTGCCCCAACCGGGTCAATCAAAACCGGCCGATCGTTTCGGCCAGCCAAACCACGGGGAATTGGTAACAGTGCGTAAGTGCCCACGGCCGGATCGAGGAACACAAAGCAGCAGTGGGGGCGAGGTCGTGCAGATTGGTCGGCCTCGAGCGTTCATGGTCCAAAAATAGTGACGTATCAGGAGGCGCTCTATGAATAGAAGGACGTTGGGCAGCCAGGGTCTGGACGTATCCGCCGAGGGCCTTGGGTGTATGGGGATGACGTGGGCCTACGGAGCCGGCGACCAGGAGTCGGGCGTGGCGACGATTCATCGGGCGCTCGAGTTGGGCGTGACGTTCCTGGACACTGCCGAGGTGTACGGCCCGTACACGAATGAGGAGCTGGTGAGTCGAGCCATCGCTGGTCGGCGAGAAGAGTTCGAGATTGCAACGAAGTTTGGCTTCGTGATCAACCCCGAGATCCCGAGCGATCGCTCGACCGATGGCAGCCCAGGGAACGTCCGGCGGGCCTGCGAAGGTTCGCTCACGCGTCTCGGTGTCGAGCACATCGATCTCTTCTACCAGCACCGCGTCGATCCGAACGTCCCGATTGAGGAGACGGTCGGGGCAATGGGCGAGCTAGTCCTGGAGGGCAAGGTGCGCCACTTGGGCCTGTCGGAGGCCTCGGCGAAGACGATTCGCCGTGCCCACGCGACGCATCCGATCAGCGCCGTGCAGAGTGAGTACTCATTGTGGACGCGTGATCCCGAGGACGAGGTGCTGACGACTCTGCGCGAACTCAGCATCGGGCTGGTCGCCTATTCGCCGCTTGGTCGCGGCTTCCTCACAGGACAGATCCGCTCGCTCGACGACCTGCCTGAGGATGATTGGCGCCGTTCTAACCCCCGCTTCCAACAGGAGGCGCTACAAGAGAACCTCCGACTCGCGGACCGGGTCATCGAGCTCGCTGCCGCGAGGAGCCTCACGCCGGCGCAGCTCGCACTCGCATGGGTAATGGCGAAGGGTAAGGACATCGTCCCGATCCCTGGAACGAAAAGCCCGCGGCGACTAGAGGAGAACGCCGTGGCGGCCGAGGTGAACCTGTCGGTAGAGGACATCGCCGAGCTCGACACGGCAATCTCGCGCGACGCGGTACATGGCGAACGGTATCCCGAGCCGATGATGGCACTGCTCAATAACTGATCGATGGTTCGTGCTCGTGGCACTCAGTCGAGCACGACCGAGCTCCCCAAGGCAGGACTCGAACCTTCGGTTGCTCCCGTTCACGATCCAGACAGTCACTTCTGAGATACCCCTGGTGGTCGTAGCCGGCGACCGCGGTGCAGTCAGTTCCAGGTCGTGCTGCGGCAGAAAACCATCGTGCCGAGTGAGGACCTAAACAAAAGAAACGTTGCTACCGTCTCGGTGTTCATCTCCGTGTTCGTACGTTGCTCCAGCGAAATGCAAGTTCTCCAGAAGGGTCGGTGCTCGGTCGGTGCTCGGTCTGCGACGCCCCATTGATCTGTCAAGCGGGGACATCGAGCGTGACGGCCCAGCGCCCCTAAGGGCGACGTGACGGTCACGTTGACCGGGCCGCCGGACCCAGACGCCCCCCGCAGCGGCCCGAGTATCTCTTACATCCCGGCTCTCGACGGGATCCGGGGCGTCGCCATGATCGTCATCATGGGCTACCACGGTGGGGTCTTCCTCACCTCGGGCGGCTTCTACTCCCTCGATACGTTCTTCGCCCTGTCCGGTTTCCTGATCACGTCGCTCCTCATCACGGAGTGGCGTCGGACGACGACGGTGCACCTCAGGGCGTTCTGGGCTCGGCGGGCCCGCCGCCTTCTGCCTGCCCTGCTGGTCATGCTGCTCGGAGTGGCGTTCTACGCCGCCTTCTTGGTGCCGAAGGGCATGTACCCCGGCTTGCGGGGCGACGCGCTGTCCTCGCTCTTTTACTACGCGAACTGGCACTTCATCGTGACCGGGTCCAACTACTTCAACCAGACCGGGTACACCTCACCGCTGAACCACATGTGGTCACTGGCCGTCGAGGAGCAGTTCTACCTGATCTGGCCACTGGTTGTCCTGGGCGTCTTCAAACTCTGGCGCAGCTTGCGCATCCTGCTGGTCGTCTGCGTCATAGGCGCGCTTGCCTCAGCGATCGAAATGGCACTGCTCTACTCCGGTGCCGACGTGAATCGGGTGTATTACGGGACCGACACCCGTGCCCAGTCCCTCTTGGTCGGCGCGGCCCTCGCCGTCTCATTGTCCTTATGGGCCGATCGGCGCAGGCTCATCGGAAAGGTGCCGGCCGCCGATGCGCCGGTACGCCTTCACCTGGGTGGCGACCCCGCGTGGGCGGCGCAGACCGCCCGCGGCCGAGGGTTCGTCCTGGCGGTCGGCCTCGCTGGTGTGGCCTCCTCTGCGCTGCTCTGGACCGAGGTCTCCTACAACGAAGCCTTTGCCTTTCGCGGCGGATTCCTGTTGGCCGCGCTGGCCACGGCAGCCGTCCTCTTCAGTGTGTCCTGCTCACAGCGTTCACTGCTGGCCAGGTGCCTGTCGGTGGCCCCTCTGCGCTACGTCGGGCGGATTTCCTACGGCATGTATCTCTGGCACTTCCCGCTGTTCATCTACATCGACCACGCCCGTACGGGGCTCACCGGATACCCCCTTTTCGGTATCCGGGCGGCGGCCACGGTGGCCGTCGCCACCGTCTCCTTCTACGCAGTCGAAAGACCAGTCCGGCAGGGCCACCTCTTAGAGGGCTGGCGCGCCTGGGTGCTGACACCGGTTGCCGTGTGTACAACCCTCGTCGCTGTCGTCGCCGCAACCGTGGTCCCGGTCGCAGCTGTGCCCGCACTGGCACTGCCGACGGGGGCCGCCGCGGCTCGGTACTCCGGACCGCCCGTCAAGGTGCTGTTGCTCGGGGATTCGACCGCACTCACCCTCGGTATCGGCCTCATGGCGCATGAGAAGTCCTACGACGTCGACGAGAAAGACGGGGGGATCTTGGGCTGTGGCATCACCTCGGGACTCGAGTATCAGCTCAAGGGGGTGGACTCCCCGATGGCGCCGGCGTGTAGCGGCAGTGGCTCGACGGAGCAGTGGCCGCAGATCTGGCAGGGCATGATCCGCACCTTCAAGCCGAATGTCGTCATGATCCTGGCGGGACGCTGGGAAGTGTCGAACCGCACCTACGAGGGTCACTGGACCAATATCTTGAATCCCTCGTATGCGGCCAACGTGAAGCGGCAGCTCATGCATGCGGACCACATCGCCGGTTCGAACGGGGCGCACGTCATCCTCCTGACCGCTCCGTGTTACGACACCGGTGAGCAACCGGACGGCCAACCCTGGCCTGAGGACTCACCGAAGCGCCTCGCCATCTACAACGATCTCGTCCGGCAGGTAACGGCGACGTCCCCCAACACATCGATGATCAACTTGAGCGCCATGGCCTGTCCCGGTGGTCACTACGAAGAGTACGTAGACGGGGTGCAGATCCGCTACGACGGGGTCCACTTCACGCTCGGTGGCGGGATTGTGTTCCAATCAAAGATTTGGCCGACTGTCGTAGCGCTAGGCCGTCAAGAAATGGAAAGTTACGGCAACCCGTGATCACCTGCGCCAGCCGGCCACAGTCATGTGATTAGGGGTTCGGTCCGGGCCGGATTGGGGTGAGTACGAGCCGATGCTCCGAGCGGATGGTCCCGGAGCGGCTCGGTGAGATACCCCCGCCCGACGTCAGTCAGACCTTGGTGTTTGCCTCGACCACAAACTTGAGCCGATCGAGGTCCGCCGCAAGATCCGTGCTCCGATCGCGATGCGCGGGCATGACAACGTTGAACAATCCCTCCATTGCCCTGGAAAGGCGGAGGATTTCAAACGTCTCCGTCACTTGTGTCTCCGCTGCAACCTCCGTCAGGCATAGTTGCCACTCTGTTGAATCAAGATAGGGAAAACGGGCGACCGTTCGCCACGCGAGCGTGTGTGGAGCTTCCGCGCGGACTACCTCGTTCAGCCGAGTCCAACGCATGGAACCGCGGCGGTTGCGTCCTCGGAACTGCGCTCCCGGCACCGCAGAATTGGCATCTCCCACCCAAGTGCAACCCTGACATTCGCCGCTCCACTCACCGACGCGAGTGACGTCAGAAATGACATTCCAGACAGCACTAATTGGGGCTCTGATGACGACGCTCGCTGTGCAACTCCGACGCATTACCGCCTCCCTACTCGGCCGCTTGCCAATCCCAGGCTATGCAGACGTGCATCACCCATCCAGTGGCAGGCCGCCCGCAAACGCCTGCTATGGGGCGGGCGCCGACGGTTTCCTTCGAGGGCCCATTTCGCTCGCATCACTTTGGTGGCGATGACCCTAAAGCCAAGTAAGGAGGCCGAACTCCCACGTGTTTTTGAGGGACTCCGGGTCGCCGAGACGCCTGGATCGGGTTTTCTTCGTGCGAGTGCAACCCGTGACCAGAAGAACCCGAACCGGCTCTATCACTTCCTTCTCTTCGAAAGCGAAGAGAAGGCTCGTGCCCGAGAGGATCCGAGTCGGCGAAGGGTGATTGAAGAAGTCCGGATGATTATGGCGGACATCTTGAAGGGCCGCCTGAGTTCGTTGACCTCGAGGTCATCGAAGATGATGTGTGTACTGAACTGGAACCCTCCTCCCGACTGGCCGCGACAACCACGCCCAGGCCACCGGGGGTGACGCTTGTGAGCGGCGAGGGGCGATTCGGTCGCCGCGTACTATCTGGTTTACGAAAGCCCGAGACGATCGGCCACGCTTGGACCGACGATCGTCACGTCGTATTCGGCGTTGAGCCGTTGCATGCCCTCGTGGTCGCCTTTCGTGGCGAGCTGGTCGATCTGACTTATGTAGCGATCGAAGTCGACACCCGGAGTCAACAGGTTGACGGCCCGGCATGCACTCTGATCAGCGTGTGCGTTTGTGAGGCTGTGCGGGACGCCAGGCGGGGCGGTCGCGAAGTCGCCTGGCCCGAGCTCGACAACCTCGTCTCCTAGCTGGACAGTGAGCACGCCATCCAAAACGAAGAAAGAGTCTTCAAAGGTGTTGTGGAGGTGCAAGGGTGGGCCAGCCCCGTACGCGAGGTGCTCTATAACCAAGAAGTCAAAGCGTCCGTCGTTGTTGCGCCCGTTCGCCTTCCATGTCCAGCCTGGCGTCTCCCGCAATACATAGCCTTCCATGGTCCTTCCTTTCACGGTTGTGCGCGAAGTCGCAGGACAGATTACGGGGGAAACGACCTGATGTCTCGCTGCTCCCGTTCCTCATCAACACCGGGTCAGTGGCGATCGCGCCTCAACCAAACTCGTCAGACGATTCGACCGCCGCCTTGATCCTCTCGAGGGTGACCTGCATTGCTTGTGCGCGGTCCCGGTCCCGGTTCACCATGAGGACATCTTCGAACACCCGAGCCATCGGGGGTAGCCAATGGACCTCGAAGGACTCCGTGACAATGGTTTCGTCACCATCGGGAACGAGCTCGTATCGCCAACTGACCAGATCTCTGCCCCGTTGGATGGTCGTCCAACAGATTTCGCGGCCTGGCTCAGCGCTCTTCACCTCACACGTCATAGACCAACGGACAGGTCCCCAGCGGTTCCGTCCTTTGAACCGTGCTCCCGGCTTGGCGGGCGAGGTGGCGCCGTCGATCCAGGTGACGCGATAACACTCTGGGCTCCACTCTCCCATTCGCTCGAGGTGCGCGAGAAGGACCCAGATCTCGTCTGCTGAGGCTCGGATGCGCTTCGTCACCGTGCCGTGTCGGGCGCTGACCATCAGACCTCCGGTCGGCGCCTCGACCTTGAGTTGGTCGGACGAGGGCTTCGCTCACAGTGGGTGAAGAACATCTCAACGGCGTCGTCGATCAAACGCGTCCATCGATCGCCGCCTGGGTCATTCGAGATCTGCTGGTTCACGAGGCCAGAAAGCAGCGCCGTCAGCAGGTCGACTTGTCGCTCTTTGCGCACTCCAATGTCCGCGAGCTGTCGACGGGAATTTTCCAAGGCCGCCACGGCATGGGCGTATGACCGGGCAGAGGGTTCAAATCCCGGGATGGTCCGCTGGAAGAGGAGTTGATAGCGGCCCACATCCGAGAGACAGAAGTCGACAAAGCGCTGAGCCATCGCGCTGAGCACCCGGTGGGGTTGATCGGTGTCATATGGGGCCGACATATGAACAGCGAACTGTTCGGCTGACTGCGCAAACATCTCGTCGAAGACGTCGTGCTTTGAGTCGAAGTACGCATACACGGTTGGGGTCGTGACCCCGGCTCGACTGGCAAGATCTCGCATCGAGACGGCCGCCAGTCCCGACTCTTCGACTAGGGACCACGCGGCTTCCACGATGCTTGCGCGAGCAGATCGCCGCCTCTCTTCACGCCAATCCGTCCTCGCCGTGGACTTTAACACTGCTCACTAAGCTTATACAACGTTAAAGTCTCGCGCAAGACACCACGGGGATAGTGCTTGGAGCCGGAAAGGTTCGGTGTCCCGGCAGCACCGGACAGGTGGCTTCACGGGTGGGCCTTTAGCCAAACCGACCCACAAGCCAGGCGTGCGGGAATCCCGCTCGTGCCGCTCCTTGACAAACGTAGGGTGGCCCGATGCGAATCACCATCTTGGGAATGGGCAACATGGGTCAGGCTTTCGCCGCCAGGGCAATCGAAACTGGTCACCAGACGACTGTGTGGAATCGCACCCCGGGTCGGGCCGATGCTCTCGTGACCAGCGGTGCCATCGAGGCCAACACCGCCGCGACGGCGGCGACTGGTGCCGAAGCGGTACTCGTCGTGCTCGCCGACGACCTAGCCGTCCTCGATGTGTGCCTGGGCGACGATGGTGTGTTGGCATCGCTAGAACCAGATGCCGTGTTTGCCAACGTCAGCACGGTCTCCCCAGACACAGCTCGACGCCTAGCCGAGCTGGGACCGGACGGTCGGGTCCTTGACGCCCCGGTGATGGGCTCGCCATCGATGATTGCTGGGGGTTTGGGAAGATTCCTCGTCGGCGGTCCCGCATCAGCGATTACCGCCATTGAACCTCTGTGGAATGACCTCGGGTCGGGCTATACCCACTGTGGGTCGGTCGGCACCGGGGCAACCATGAAGATCTTGGCCAACTCGTTGCTGATTGCGGGGGTGGCTTCGCTTGCCGAGGCCATCGCCACGGCCAGACAGCAGGAGATCCCCGACGAGTTCCTAAGAACGCTCCTTGCCGACAGTCCCGTTATAAGTCCCGCCAGCAACCTCCGGTTGGACAGTCTGCTCGATGCGACGCATCCGGGCTGGTTCTCTCCGGCACTGGCCCGTAAAGACCTTCGGCTCGCCATCGACCTGGCCGAAGAGACCGGGGTTGGTGTGCGCATCGGACCGGCAGCAGAAGCGCTCTTGACCACCGTTATTGATGCTGGCGGGGAGTGGCCGGACTTCGCCGCTGTGATCGAAGCATTTTCCTGAAGGTTCAATGCTGACAGCATCTCCCATTCGATATATGCGGTACCAAATGGACCTCAGCCGTCTTAGTTCGCCGTCGCCGAAACGGTGCGACACCTCCTAACCAATTTTGGCTTTGATGAGGGAACCGCTAACCCGGACCTTTCAGTAACTGCCGGCTGAAGGATTTTTGGTCGCTGCAACAGGGTCCGATGCGGGTGTCATTGAGTGATGACCCCGCGATATGTGCTTCAGCGTGCCACGGTGAACCGTCTGGTTGATCGAGCACGTGCGCGCGCCCGTTCGAGGGCGTGCTTGTCGAACCTGTGCTCCTGCGGCACGATTCAAGAGCCGCTCAGGTGATGGTCGCCCAGGAGGGCAGCCGTTGACCCTTGGGCCGAGACGGGTATCCGTCGTGTCGGTTAGCCGGCGGTGCGTCCGCTTTCAACGCTAGAGACGGCGCCGGTTACGTGGCGAGCATCGTCAGATCATGGTCCTCATTGCCGCTTGAGTCGCCGTGTCAGACGTGTCGTTAGACGTCTTCGGTACTCGCCGGTCCCGCCTGTGCCAGTGTTGGAACGCCTGTTGATCTAGGGGTCACTACTAACGAGGAGACCGAGAATGAGCGATCGTGCGGATATCGCCGGTACGTCGGCGCCCATGACGGGCGCCGCGTTTTCGGACCCGATGACGGGCGGACCGAAACGGATGTTCTTGCGGGCGGGTGGGTTGAGTCGAGAAGCGGTACGGCGTCGGCCGATCATTGGGATCTGCTCTAGCTGGAGCGAGTTGAACCCGTGCAACATGGGATTGCGGGACCTGGCCGAGGCGGTGCGGCGGGGCGTGACGGCGGCGGGAGGTACTGCGCTTGTGTTCCCGACCATCTCGCTGCACGAACAGCTTGTGGCCCCGACCACCATGCTCTTGCGCAACCTGATGTCGATGGACGTGGAGGAGATGATCCGGTGTAGCCCAATCGATGGCGTGGTCCTCCTGGCAGGTTGCGACAAGACGGTCCCCGCTCAGCTGATGGGGGCCGCCAGCGCGGGCAAACCGGCGATCATGCTGACCGCAGGCCCACGCAGCTGGGCCCGGTTCCGCGGCGCACCCGTGGTCACCGACGACGGCTGGACTCTGGCCTCGGAATTCCTCGAGGGTCGAATGAGCTCCGAGGAGGTGGACGCACTCGAGGACGTGTTTTGCGCGAGCGTCGGGGTGTGCAACGTCATGGGCACGGCGAACACGATGGCTGTCATGGCGGAGGCACTCGGGATGGCGCTGCCCGGATCGGCTCTCGTCCCCGCCGTTTACGCCCAGCGGAGCAGCCTGGGTGAAATGACCGGCGCCCAAGCGGTCGCACTCGCCCAAGCTGGAATCACTCCCGAAGCGGTCCTCACAGAGGCCGCATTCGACAACGCTCTGCGTGTCCTGGTGGCCATGGGAGGGTCGACGAACGCCGTCATTCACTTGGAAGCGATCGCTGGCCGACTCGGCCTCACGCTCGGGCTCGGTCGTCTCGAGCGCATCAGCCGTGAGACACCTCGGGTGCTCGGAGTCCGCCCCTCGGGCACCTTCAGTCTGGAGGATTTCGACGAAGCCGGCGGGGTGCCGGCCCTGCTGCGGGTGCTGGCTCCACTGCTCGATCGCGACGCCGCGACGGGTGACGGACGAACGGTCGCACAAGTTGCCGAGACTGCGGGGGGGAGACCTCACCCTTGCTTGCGGACCTTGGACGATCCCTTCGAGAGCGACGGGGGCCTGGTAGTCCTGCGCGGGTCGCTCGCACCTTGTGGATCGATCCTCAAGCGTTCGGCGGCACCGCCCGAGTTGTGGACACACCAGGGTCCGGCCCTTGTCTTCGATGACTACCGCACCGCGCTCGAGCGTTCCTTTGACCCCAACTTGCGCGTCACGCCAGACACGGTGCTCGTCGTGCGCAACGCGGGACCCATCGGAGCACCGGGCATGCCCGAGATCGATGTCATCCCGATTCCGATCAGCCTGCGCCAAGCCGGTGTGCGCGAAATGGTGTGCGTGACTGACGGACGGATGAGTGGCACCCAGTTCGGTGCCGTCGCGCTCCATGTCGCTCCCGAAGCGGCGGCCGGTGGTCCGATTGGCCTCGTTCGAGATGGTGACAAGATCTTGCTCGACGCCCGGCGAGGTGTTCTCGACTTGCAGGTGGACGAGCGGGAGCTCGCTCGGCGGGCGGACGAGCCTCGCCCTAGGCACCCAACACCGACACGCGGCTACGAGGCTCTTTACATCGAGCACGTCCTGCAAGCCGACGAAGGCTGCGACCTCGACTTCCTTGTAGACAAGACGATGTCGCCCCAGAAGACAGACTGAGCAGTATTGGGTCAGGTCACCGAACACGGGAGGCCGACCCACCAGGTTGCCCTGGTTCCGCGATCCGGCCTGGAACCAAGGGCGCCCGGAGGTGATCGATGAGGCCTTGGTCTTCGATGCTGTCGATCGGCATGACCAGCGAAAACGGACCAGCCTTCTCAGGTGGGCACTCGCCGGGCACTCCCAGATCACGAGCGATGCTTCACGGTGCCCTGATCGCCCGGCCGGTGGACGCCTTACGACCACGGGATATCTCGCGCGGCGGCGCCCACCTCAGCAGCTCATTAGCTTGCCGATTGCAGATCCTTCTCCATTCCGTCCAATCCCGCAGTGATGGCGTCCGTCAAGAGCGCGGCGACGACCTCGCTGTCCTCGGGCGCAGACTCGAAGTCGATCGTCCACACGACGACGGCCAGTGAATCAAATGAACCGAAAACTTCGACGTTCCCAATATAGGACGTGACAGGGAATGGCGACTCCGTGCGCTCGTAGGTCAGACGGTGCTCGTCGTCGTCAATGGCGACAAGACGGTCGGTGATGTTGCCCAGACCTCCGTCCAGCGTCAAGTAGCGGAATGCGCCGATACCGTCACCTTCGATCCTGCATGCTGCCATGCTTGGAAACCACACTTCCAGGTGTCCAAACTGCCTGATTGCGTCCCACGCCTTGTCGGCGGGAATCTCCATCTTCTTGGTGATCGTCTGCTTCGTCTGCATGTTCGAGCGTAGCTGGGGTGTGCGCAGCGCCTGCCGTGCGAATCGGCGGTCACTTGCCTGGCGAGGACGCACCGCTGGAGGGATCCACCTGAACATTGGGCAACCAGCCGAGCCATCGGGGGAGGTACCAGCTCCGCTTGCCGAGCAAGGTCAAGATGCTCGGGAGCATGACGATGCGAATCAACGTGGCGTCGAGGAGCAAGGCCACCGCGACGCCGAAGCCCATCTCCTGGAACTGGTCGAGCTCACCGCGTGCGAAACCGACGAAGACCGCGATGATGATCAATGCGGCGCCGGTGATGATCCGTGCCGTCGACGCGACCCCACTGATCGCCGCGTCGCGGGTCGATCCGCCCTGGTCGTGAGACTCCTTGATACGGCTCATCAAGAAGACCTGGTAGTCCATCGACAGGGCGAAGAGCACCGAGAAGAGGAAGAGCGGAACCCAGGCATCGATAGCGCCTACCTGCTGGAAGCCGAGCACTCTGGCGCCGACGCCGTGGATGAACACGAGCGTCAAGAGTCCGTAGGCGGCGCCGACTGAGAGCAGATTGAGCAGGATTGAAACCACCGCGATGACGAGCGACCGGAAGACCAGCAGCAGGAGTAAGAAGCTGAGTCCGAGCACGAACGCGAGCACGTAGGGGGTCGGCGTGGAGACCGCGGAGAAGTAGTCGGCAGTGGCGGCCGTCATTCCGCCGACGTACACCTTGGCGCTCGAACCGGCGAAGGCCGACGGGACCATCTCGGATCGAAGGTCGCGCACCGCGGCGACATCCTCGGTTGACACGGCGTCGCCTTGGATGGGGACGGTCAACGCCAGGATCTTGCCGTCCGAGGAGGTCTGGATCACGCCCGGTCCGAACCGGTGGTCGCGCGCGAGCACCCTCTCGAGTGCGCTGAGATCCGCACGGCCGCGCGTCGATCCACCCGCCACCGCGATCTCGACTGGGTAGGGATTCGCGGTCGGGAAGTAGCGCTCCATCGCGAGATAACCCTGCTTGGACGGCGTGGTGTCAGGAAGCGAGGAGACGCCGCTCTGGCCGATGTGTAGCGCGAACACCGGAGCCGCCGCCAACACCATGACGCCGCCCACCAGGGCGAGGCTGACCGCGGGTCGCCGCAGGACCCGCTCGATGAAGGCGGTCCAGATTCGGGCCTCAGTGGCGTTGGAGCTCCCGAGGTGCGTGCCGACGATCGGCAGGCGCAGCGAGTTCACTCGATCGCCGATCATGCTGAGCATCGCCGGCAGGAGGGTAAGTGCCGCGGCGACCGAAACGACTCCGACGATCACGGCCCCCGCGGCCAGGCTGCGAAGAACGTTCACCCGCACGATGAGCAAGCCGAGGAGTGCGACGGTGAAGGTGCCGCCGCTGAAGAGCACGGCTCGGCTGGCGGTCGCCCCCGTGCGGTGAATTGCCGATTCCTTGTCGAGGCCGCGCGCTCGTTCCTCTCGGAATCGCGAGATGACGAACAACGAATAGTCGATTCCGAGCGCGAGGCCCATCCCGGTCATCATGTTGACGATAAACACCGAGAGCGTGAAGAAGCGCGAGAGGATCGCAGCGATTCCAAAGCCAACGATGATCGCGATGAGCGCCATGAACACCGGCATCAGTGCGGCGACGACTGCTCCGAAGACGAGCAGCAGAACGATGAGGGCGATCGGGAGTCCGAAGCCCAACTCCCCATGTTCGAGGTCGTGCGAGGAGAGCGAGATGAAGTCCTCGTCGGCGGTATGGTCGCCCGTGATCGCCGCCGAGATGCCGCCCTGGCCATTCGCTGCTCGTACCGCCTGCACGACCGGCTTGATATCCCCGTCGGTCGCTGCCCTGAGCTCGATGAGGGCCGCGTGCCCATCAGAAGAGACGAACGGACTTCCTGCGTGCAGGTCGGTTTCGACGTTGGTCACGCCAGGGTTGGTTCGTACCTCGGCGATCAGGCGGCTGGCGAAGCGCTGGAAGCCGGCATCTTCGACGTTCGAGCTCGCCGAGCTGACGACGATGATGTCGGTCGCTCTCTCGCTCGACGCAGCACCGAGCACCTTGTTGTAGAGAGCCTGGGCCTGGCTCGACTGCGTCGAACCGATCACCGCTCCGGTGCTAGTCAGACCCCTCAGAGAGGTGACAACGAGGACCAGCGCGATCACCATCGCGATGCGCCCAGATCGCCAGGGTGCGCCGTGGCCGACGCGCGCACGTCAATGCGAGACGCCCAGTGAGTCCGCCCGAGCGCGCTGTAACCGTGGTCGATTCGTTGTGAGCGACAGTCGACGATGGCAAGTCGGTGGAGCTCATGGATGTCTCCTGACAACCACCGTTCAAACGGCGATGCATGGAGTATCGCACGGAACCGGGTATCACCCGCAGACACGTCGGGGCGGTCGGGTAGGCGGCGGGAGGTCACTCGGTATCCGCCGGGATCTGGCGGTCTCGCCCCTCTATGGCTTCAAGTGCGCATCGAAGAACGCGAGGATCCGCCGACGTGCATCTCGCGCAGAGTCTTCGTCATAGCCCGATCCTGGCGAGAGTAGTCCGAAGACCGGCGCCAAGACGGAGAACGGGAGTGGATTCTTGTCTCCAGCACCTTGGTGGTCGTTGAGAAATGAGTACCCGGCCTCCGGGTACTCATTGACATCATGTTCGACCCCGACGGCCGTCAATGCCCGCTCAAGGCGATCGGCGGCCCTTCGCAGTGTGCGATCCTTGCCGCCATAGCTTCCGACAATCGGGCAAACCCGTCTCAAGAAGCTGGCTGCCTAGGCGTCCTTCGGAGCGGTGCCGTAGTTGACGCTCGACACGGTGAACCCGCGATCGGCTGCGAGCAGCAAGGCGAACCTCCTCCCATGCCGTAGCCGAACCACCACAGCCTTGAAGCGAGTGTCGAAAGCAGCACACTTTGTGTGGCCATGGACCAGCGAACTGAGCCAGTCGCGCACGCCTGGGCCCTGAGCGTCGCATTCGAGCAACAGACGCCGACTGTGGCAGCTCATGGGTCTGCGGCTCGGTCCGCCGCCCTACTCGGCCGCCCACGTGCAGGGTTGGGCCATCACCGATACCGGGGCCAACTTGATCCGCCTGGAGACTGGAACAGCAGCGACTGACCTTCGAATCAACAGGTTGCCCTTCTTGAAGTCGACATCTTCCCAGCGAAGTCCAGCAACTTCCCCCCGACGACAACCCGTCCAGGCGATGACGGCGACAAGCGTGCCCCAATCGGGTTCGGTCGCGAGCAGGTAGTCGATGACCGTGCGTACATCGTCGGAGGACGGCGGCTCCATTTCTCTGGCCCCGAGAGGAGGCAGCTCGATTCCATCGGTTGCGATGATCGAGACGTATCCCCTCCGGTGGGCTCAGGCCAGCGATTGGCGAAGCGCCCAGTGGATCTTCCGGATTGACGACCCCGACTGTCCTTCGCTCAAAAGGTCGCTGTAAAGGTCCTCGATGTGGTGCGGCCGTAGCCGAGAGACGCGCATCGACCCGATCACCGGATCGACGTGCTTGATCGCCACTCGATATCGGTCGGTTGTGGCGGGGGAGAGCTGAGCCTTCCTTGAGTTCAGCCACTTGTTGAGGGTCTGCGAGACCGTGATCGCCTCCGCTGGCAATGATGCGGTCTTCTCTTTGGCGACCTCGGTGACGAACGCCGCCAGAGCGATGCTTGCTTCCTTCTTCGTTCCATGGACGGTCTTGGACGTGTAATCCTCTCGGTTGAGATTATGCATCGGCCAAGCCGATGAGACACGCCGACATGGCATCTACAACGTTTGCCAGACCGTCAGGTGCCCCAGTCCGCCGGGGCGAGCGACAATTCGAAGCTGTCGCTAACGATCCCGATAGATGATCAGCCCGACCAAAAATGTCGCCGCCCCCACTGAGCAGAAGAGGAAGAAGGGCCATGCCGAGACTCCGGTCGCCGTGGCAATGACGACTCCACCGATGGCCACGAGGATTAAGACGTTGCCGGTGAGCGCAGTGGCGCGCATTCCGATACTGGCCTGACGTTCGTCGGGTCTGGATCCGAAGAGCGCCCCAACGTCGCTGTCTCGAGCGCCGAGCACGTAGTACCCGCAAGCACCGATGATGGTCACGACTTCGACGGAGAGAGCGGCCCCCCAGCCGGTGCCGATCCAAGCACCAAGAGCAATCGCGGAACCAAGAACAACGGTGACCGCTGGCGCAACTAGCCGGGGATACCTCGTCGCAATCACGTGTGCACCTCCTGGGTCGCATCGAACATCTCATCGACTGTCGAGTCGAAGAACCGGGCGATCTGAAATGCCAAGGGAAGCGACGGAGAGTACCGACCGCCCTCAATTGAAATGACGGTCTGACGTGAAACACCGAGAGCGGCCGCGAGGTCTGCTTGAGACAAACATCGATCCGAACGCAGCTCACGCACTCGGTTCTTCACGGGGTAAAGGTAACTTGACTAAGGACAAATGTCAAGCGACCTTTACTGCCTCCGCTCGCCTGGCTGGGGCTTACTCGATTGCGGCTATCCCTCATTTCCGGACACGTCGGCGAAGTGCTCGTGGCCCCGGGCATTGACCTTGCCGACTATGGCTATGACTCCACCGTTGTTGCCCACCCCACTCGAGTAGTTGCCGTTTACAGCGAGAGCCAGGACCCGCCCACCCTTAGTGAGGGTGGCGGACTTGCTTAAGTAAGGATGAAGGCTGCTCGGGATTGTTGTTGTGTACCGCACCACATGTGACGTGATGGCGTTGTGAGCGAAGCACCATTTCGCCACGACCGTGACGTCATCGGCTGGCTCTGGATAGAACTGCCCGGCTGAGTAGTAGCCGCCATCTCCTATGAAAGAGGTCTTCTGGCACCCGATCGGATTTGATACCACGACCGAGGCTCCAGCTGGAAGTAGTGAGGTGGTCACTAGATCGCCGAGGCCGAGGAGGCTCGTAATAGCGCAGATGCAGATCCCCAAGCAGGACCGCTTCAAGAGTCCCTCCTGTCCGCTCCTGAACGTGGCGAACGGTAACACGAGACGACCGAGGCGGCAGCCCTGAAGTCAAGGGGTAGCCAAGTTCGCCGGGCTGGGGTGACACCCTGCGGCACAACGGTGGCAGGGGTCAGGTCCTCGCAACCGCGCTCCAGATACCATGCCGCAGTGCCCGCATCTGACCTCAAGTGTTTGCCCTCGGAAGTTCAGGCGTCGGCTCGTACGCTGCAAAACGGCGAGGTCTGCTGGCCACTTTCACACGTTGCCGAGGCAATCAACGCTTTGGCGGATGCTGGCCGGATCGTTCTCGGCCTCGATGTTCGGGACTACCCGGACGGCGACGCATTTGTCGAAGTCTCATGGAGCCGCTTTGAGCCCGCCGGGAGAGTCGATGACGTAGAGCTTGCACGGGAGCATGCGCTTTCGGCATTGCTGCGTCCTGACCTTCCCGGCACTTGCTTCGTCGTGACCTGGTAAGTGCGGGTATCCCGACCGCCGGGAAGGTGTGTCAGCGAGTTGTCCCCGAGTCTGACTCATAATCAATGGATGGGTTCATTGAAATCCCGCCGGTCGGCCAAGCGGTCCAAGCGATCTCCTGAGCGGCATCTTCCGCCTGTAAAGGGAGGAGCCGTGAGCCAAAGCTCGGCGGCGAACCCGATGACGCCTGAGGGCTACATCGAGGGCATTGGAAACTTTGCTCAAGGATTGAAACGGATTTTCGGGAGGCGACGGCACAAGTAGGCACCCTGCCCCAGTCCGCCGGGTCGATGTCATATGCGACCATTGTGCGTGCCCGTTTCCGGCTCAACCTACGAGAGCGTCAAGGCCGCACGAGGGCGTCTACGACTGAGGTTCCGGGCGCGAAGTTGGGCCTACCGCAGTCGAGTGCTGTGTTCGGCAGGTCGCCACAAACCACTGGTACGCACGTCTGTCTACGCACTGCGCAAGATCGGAGATGCGGACGATGATCACCCGTTGGGCCAGTACGACCAATGCAGATGTGGACGCAGACAGGTGCCGCTGTCCTGAAGTGCCCCCGTTCGTCCTCGCTGCCGGGAGGGTGAGACGCAATGGTCCCTGAGTGTCCTCGGGGCTTATCGGCGTCGTTCCTGCAAATATCGCCACCAAAGGAAGACCGAGGTCATTACTAAAGCAACCTGGACCGTGTAGAGGACCAAATACAGGACGAGTTCTCCTTTGGAGACATTCGTTCCCACGGAATGAACAATGATCTGGCCTACGATCCACCATGCCAGCAGGATCAGGAGTGACACATACCCCCGTCGTTTCAGGGTTTCGACCTTCACGCTTTGACCACGATCCGTTCGCTGGACCTGCGGTTCTTGCGGCCACGGACCCGCTTGAATGTCCGGCCGAGCCACCTGCTCCGTCCAGGTAGCACCATCCCAGAACCGGAGTCCGTCCACTCCCGGGTTGGGTCGTCGTACCATCCCGCAGGTGGGTCCGTCATTACGCACTTTCGGGTCAACGGATTGTGTTGCTGCACCGCTCAACCTAGCTGGCAGGTGCCCCAGTCCGCCGGGACGATGGGACACCGTCCCGGGCAATAAGCCTTATTTTTGTCGGAGATGCGAGAATCGGATCGTGGGGAGGGCTTCTCAAGTCTTAGCGGCGAGCGTCTTGGCTATGTGTGCACTCGTGGGCAGTGGCACTACGGCTTCGGCTGCATCCACGGACTCTGCGCTGAAACAGGCTGCCTTGACGTATGCCTCGGTAACCCTTTCAGGTCCATTCGCCGGCGTGGAGGCAGTGTTGAGCCCCGAGTGCCGGTCCGGTGATCATCTTAGCATTTCGGGTCTTCTGCCGACTGCCCGATCAATCTGGGGGAACCAGATGGGTATCTCGCTGGCGAGGATTCGAACGACGGGAGTGCGGGTCCCGAGACCTTGCTGGCAAAAGTGCTCAAGCAGAAGTGGAGTACAACACATCAAAGGCAGGAAACAGACAACTGGGTCACATATGACCTTGATAAGGGGCACTGGCTCGTGGGCGGTCAGTGTGCGATGCCCTTTTGGGAACTCCCAGTCCTCCTCCTCAATAGTCGGCACTGGCGGGCGGCCGGCCTCGGAAGCGCTCTGAAAGAATTGCAGAAGCGGTCTCCGCAGCTCCCCGGTTACCGCTCTGCAGGAAGAAATCGGACCGGCAGGGCGTAGCGAACGCCGCAGCGGCCTCGGCGGCATGGGCCGGCGGAAGAACTCGCCGCCCGCAACGAGGTGCCACTCCAATCCCTGTCAACGAGTTATCTCAACGCTCACCTTCCGGCCGTGACCTGGGTGGGGCGCCACCAGGGTTACCCCCTATACGCCCACTGGAAAGCGCATCGTCGGTGTCGGCGTACTCGATGGACACGTGGTGACCGCTGTGCAGCCGTACCAGGGGCAATGCAACTTCGGACTGGTCGTCACTTCGCCGGCAGACCCGATCATCGGGGAACGACCATCTCGGTGGACCAGGGACCTTTGGCTCAAACGTCGGGTCGGCCACACCTCATTGCGGTGTTATGTCAGCTCCGACCAACTGGCTGCCCGTCAAGCCACAGCCGCTCTCATCGCTTGCTGACCTCAAACGGCCGCAGGGTGACTGCCACACCTCGAGAACAGGCAACTCTGTGACGCTAACGTGCCCGATCCAGGGCAAGGGATGATCACTTTGACGGAGGGGGGTTGCCCCAGAACGCCGGTCGTGGGATAGCACGACGTTGGGTAATACCCGCCAAGACGGAGGGTCTGGTCACAAAAATCAAACTGCGACTCCGTGATTAGCTAGAGACGTGGACCGATCGAATTCAATCGGTACATATCTGCTGTGTGCCACCCCCCGAACCGGGAGCACCCTGTTATGCGGGTTGCTGGCTTCTACTGAACTTGCCGGCAATCCCGAGTCATACTTCCGAGAGCCCGATCTCCTCGATAGGGCACAGCACTGGGGGATCCCCATCGAACCTGACGGGACCTTCTCGTATCGAGACTTCGCAAATGCGGCAGTTTCCGAAGGTTCCAGTCGAAACGGGGTATTCGGGGCACGGGTCATGCGGGGAACGATGGATCTCCTCGTAGGGGGATTGCGAGTCACTGACCCCGTTTCGGATACTGACCTTGAAGTTCTTCACCGCACCTTCGGGCCGACGTTGCTGATACATCTTCAGCGCCAGGACGTCGTGGCCCAGGCCGTGTCGTGGATGAAGGCAGAACAGACAGACATTTGGCTCAAGACCGAAGCAACCGACGGTGTGCACGATGGGAGCACGGTCTCGCCTAGGCGGGAGCCCAGCTTTGATTTCGACGTGCTGGACGGCTACGTCAAGCTTGCTCAGCAGTACAATGCCGCCTGGACTGATTGGTTCGAAGCGCAAGGCGAGACGCCCTTGTCGGTTCGATACGAGGATCTGGTGGCAGACAAGGTGGGCGTGACTCACTCGATCCTCTTACGGCTGGGACTCGATCCAACCCAGGGTTCACGTTCCTGCCGTTTCGAGCTATCTCCAAGGAGATGAACTCAACGACGAATGGATCGAGCGGTACCGCGCTCTAACCCCGCCCGCTCGGGCGGAAGGCTGAGCCCGGAATCCACGATAGGCGTCCCGTATCGGATTTGTTACTCAGTCAGGTAGGCCGTCCGATGTCACAAACCGCCAGTACTTCTTCGTTCGCTCTTCAGCCCAAGTGTTCCACCAGCTGCCCCGTGACCCGACAGCTCGAAATATTGCGGCCAGTTGCTCCTGGGATGCTGGGTACTCACCCAGGTCGATGAAGACCTTGGCTAAATAGAGTCTGCATCGCAGCGTCTCCTCGTCTTTTTCACCTACGAGTCTCACGCACGTGTCGAGAAGAGGCATGAGCGCATCCTTCGCTTCTTCGTTCCGACCAACATTGCCGAGCGCCAACGCCATAGACAGCCTGACGTTTCTCGTCCTTGGGTGATCGGGTCCATTTCGCTGTGCTCGCTGGACCACGGCCTGTTCCAAGAGGTCCAGCGCCTCTTGGTATCGGGCCTCCTGGGTCATCCGATGAGCCAGCCAGTGCTTGCCGTTCATTACGAGATAGGAACGGTCACCGAGCAGACGCCGAAGTAACCGGAGCATGCGCTCGGACTGCTCCCTCTGCCAAACAATGCCAGCCTGCGAGGCAGGGAATTCATTGTCTTGGTCACGCCGACGCCGATAACCATCCCGCAGACTCACGCTGCCAATGGTAAGACACTCGCCCCCAACGCCGAGAAGGTGGGACACTTCAGCACCACGGGAATACCCCGTGATTGGCTGCGATCGGTGCCGTTCTGTACAGTCCTTACGTGGGCCAGGGCGGAATCTGGTATTCCAGTTCAGCTAAAGGTCACGTTGTGCGAATGGCCGTGTACGGCGCATGGGTGATCGCGGGCGTGGTCCTAATCTCCATCTTCCCAAGCCACTTCTGGTGGGTCTTCGTGCCATGGCTTTTCGTTCAGCGTACTCAGCATTTGCATTTCCCCTCGAACGTCGGCGCATGCGCCGAATCCGGGAGAGAACCGGGCCATCCACCTGACTATCCCCGTCCGCCGGTTAGAGGTCGTCCGCAGCGCCGTTCCGCACGTCTCTTAGCCCTTTGGTTTTTGCCTCGACCATTCGCCCAGAGGGAAATTTTGCGACATGAGTGTGTGTAGTTTGGCATTCGGGTCCGGATAAATCCCCACCCGCTTGAGGTCGTCTGAAGCGGATTTGATGGGTGCTTCCAGCCTGACCGGGACCTGCGTCGGCTGCGTATCAGGTGGATCGTCGTAACTCTCGACATCTCCGTCACGGACAAGCTTCGTCGCAGCCCCGTCGGACAGCCAGCGGGCCTCATGCCGACCGTAAGGATCGGTGTACCAGCCTTCTTCCTCGTTCGATTCCACGACCGAGACTCCTTGATCGCTTCCACTTTGCCATATCCGCGTCCCCTTACGCCGGCTGGGTGCCATCCGGCCAATACGGCAAACTTCCGGGATGGCCGAAGGCACCTGGACGGCAGCCGAGCGCAAAAAGGTGCTTGCTGCTTTGGATGAGGCGATTTCGGCCGCCCAGACGGTCACGCTTGAAGAGGACCTTTTGCGTCAGGGATGGACCAGCGAAGCCGCTGAACGATTTTGCGCATGGTTCCAAGAAAAGCGATATCGGATCGAAGGCGGATGGGACGCCCTCAAGAGCGGACGAAGTCAACATGGGCATGTGGTTCGACTACGAAGGCATTTCACCCCTGCACGGAGGACGTTTTGAAGCAAGCCTTTCGACGAGCAGCCAGGGCGCTCGCCGGGGTACCCGCTGCATCCCTAACCTGCCGTGGCCCTGCCCCCAAACGCCGGGACGGGGTGCGGTTTAACGGATCTCAGCGCTAGCGTTGGCGCATGGGCCGCTGGCCTAAGCGAAACAGAACGGCGGTGCCTCCTGCTAGCGGTCGCCGTCGTGGTTTCGCAATTTTGATCGGTTGCGTGGTTGCGTTGCTCATCTCTCAAGGAGCGATGGCCTCGACGACCACCACCACCTTTCCCACTATCCTCAGGCAGCCCCCTCAGCAGCATGTTCACCTGGCCAACAAGCTTCCGCCGCTTCCGACGATCCGGGCGGCTCTGACCAGGCAATACCGATCGGCAATCCCACTTCTGAACGGAGGGCTTCGAGTCTTTGAATCCGTTGATAACAACGGGAACAGAGTCCGGGTTACAGACCTTTACGACCTTCAATCGCAGACCCTTGGTAAGGATCCCGCCGATCCTGGCAGTCTGACTCCGGGCGATCCGAATAACGTCGTCACGAGCCTCTCAGGCACCGTGATCGACAGTTCGGGGCGCTCGTGGGATGTGAGTCTCATGGGTGGTGCAAACTTCTCTGGTGGTGATCTCAACCTTCAAGGGTTGTGCGGCAAGGGGAGACCGGCGCCTGCCTCACAACAGAGTCCAGGAGTTGTCAACTATCCGTGCAAGCAGATTCAGATCGGGTTTGGGCCTGACGGGCTCAATCCAAGACACGCCACCATCGCCCAATGGACCACGATCAAGAGCCTAACGACAGTTACGGTTCCCGCACCTGGACGAAACCAAGCTTGACTCCGCGCTGCCCCAGTAACGCCGGGATGTGGTTGCAGCAGGCGTGCGCCATACGATGATTGGATGGTCGCTAAAGCTCTTTTGACGTTTGTCATCCTGACCGCGGCCGGACTCCTGGCTGGGTGCTCGTCTTCTCCGAGCACCGACTCCGCCCCAGCAACCAACCGACCGCGCAATCACCCGCCTTGATCGCCTCGAATGTGTGTCGAGGGGTCGCAAGCTTCGATAACGACTTTTTCGGCAAAGGGATCGACTACACGGACGACGCCTCGAACCTCTACTCGGCGGCGGTCGCCGCGGACGAGAGCAATCCGAGGTATGACGCCTTAGCCACCGCGGTAAACCACTGGCTCTCCGACGTGTCGAGCACCACCTGGGCGGAGAACGGAAAACCGCATGACGCCCAGACCAAGGCCGTGGCGAATGCTTGCGCAAGCCTACGGAGTGCCGGAGACCTCTGATTCCGATTCAGCCTGGCTGAACCACCCGGAATGAGTGGAAGCTCCGTGGTTCGGAATGCCGGTGACCCCCGTCCCCGTACGCCGTACATGAAGGGGCGGAGCCGGATCAGGCACGGCCTGATGCGTCGAGCTCTTCGTCGGTGCCGGTTCGGCGCCATGAGGCTGGGAGCCGCTCAAAACGTATTGCGGTCATGATGCCGCCGATCCCTGCCGGAATCGCCAGCGGGGTAATCACCGCCGCACAGAGCAAGAGGAAAAGGCCTACCACTGGGCTCCTTGTGAACCCCCAGACCGCAGCAGCCGCCGCCGCCAACCCGGCCGCGACAAAGACGACGGAGGCGATCACCGAAAGCATCACAGAAGGGGTTACCGAACCTGTGCCCCCACGACGAGGGCAGACCCTTGTAGAAGGCGTAGGGCTGAAGTTCCTCGGGACTGGCGGTGTGGACTCGGAGCGTCCCTAGTGGCGTCTTCGAAGTTGCCGAGGCCCGGTGGTCCGGGGAGACCGCGACGATTTGAGGAATTTCTATCGGAAACGTCAATCACCGCCTCTCCGCCGACGAAACCCTTATGACGAGCGGCGAACTTGTGAGGCCCCGATGGCAGCTCGATCACCCGAGGTTCGACTGCACGAAGGTGATGATGCTCGTCGTCGTCGATCGTTATGCGGATGCCCGCCCAACTCGCCCGCATCGACCGGAAGGGCAGCTTGGGTCCACCGGTAACCAGACCAGGCGTCTTGGTGATGATTTCTTTGTAAAGAGTGACCTTCGCCACGGGCAAAGGGTACGGGAGCGGGACGGTATCTACAGGCGACTATTGAATGCGCCTCAGACCGCCGGGAAGGGATTACGTCTGTGGCTTGTGATTCGCCCACACCACCCAGGCGACGACCACCGCTAAGGCAATAATCGCCAGAACGGTAATCAGGTTGTCCCATCGGGAGTGTTTGAAGGGTACGTACCAGGACGGAAACGGGACGCTGACCGTCCGATGAACGTCCGCCAAAGTCCCTATCACGAAGACCTTGCCTTTCTAGCTCGAACTCGCACCAACATATCGTCGGTGCCCCCATGCCCCGGGTTGCGGTGCAACTATTGCTCTATGCGCACATTTCCGTGGCTGGCCTGGATGCTGTTGGTGGCTGTGGCCGTGTCCCAAGGCTTGTTTGCGTATCTATTGTGGAATCGCCGTGGCCGTGCGAGTTGGTATGTGAAAGAGAAGGCGAACGATCGACCACTATCTCCGATGCTGGCCTCCGGTCCGCTACCAGTGTCGATCATGTCCGGTGCACTCTCGCTTGCCGTCGTGTTTCGGTACGGACGAGATCATCTGTCTCCCTCCCCGGCCCATACGCTCCTTCTCGTCATCGAATACCTAGCCTGGGGATTAGTCGTACTTGGCGCTGTCCTCGGTCTCATGCTCTTCTTCCTCGCACGACCCCAATGCCTCATACCTCCGCCCTTCAGGGCAAAATAGGTATCCCAGTCCGCTGCCGGATCGGTGCACGTTTCTGATGTC
This sequence comes from uncultured Acidimicrobiaceae bacterium, assembly GCA_963725895.1. Taxonomy (GTDB): domain Bacteria; phylum Actinomycetota; class Acidimicrobiia; order Acidimicrobiales; family RAAP-2; genus Bog-473. Next base: position 707,796 of record CAVSAJ010000003.1, read on the forward strand.
AGACTTGGCGCTGTGGAAGGGCAGAAAGATGAGCGAGTTGACGCCACTGCCGCGTCTTCGAGAGCTGGGACTCGCACCGTGCGACCGACATCGCCGCCATGGGAGTCGGCATGGCTGGTGTGGCGAGTGGTTCAGCTATGGCGTTAGCCACGCCCGCGTTCTTCGACTTCGTGCCAAAACGCCGCTCCAAGCCCTTACCCCATTGGATCGTTGTTCGGACCGATTCGTGGGGAATCCATCTCCACAGCGCCGATCGGAACGGAGCCGAGGGACCGCTCATCACCGAGGCTGCGAGTGGCACTTTCCGGGCGACCCTGCACCACTATCTCGGGGAGGTGATTCTGACGATCTTCATTCGTGGGCAGGAGTCGATCTCGCTGAAGGGAAAATCAGGCCCGATCCACCACCATCCAAACGAGGTCGCTCGAACGGTCGTCAGCCTGGCGGACCGCTCCTAACGTCGAGCAGCCCAGATCACCGACTACGGGCCTACAACTGACCGTTGACCAGGTCAGCCCAAGACACCGATAGGTGCGATCATAAGCACCGTGCTTGACGAAACATTGCACAGATGTTGATCGCATTTGTCGCAGTTGGATTGCTCGTCGTTATTGTGCTCGACGCTGGGCCCTTGGCGTCCTTGGCGGTGCAAGAGTGCGCTGATGTCAAGACGACTGACGGAAAGAGATACAAGATCAGGTTGACCCCGGTAGGTGTTGACTGGATCGCATGGAATAACTGGGATATGTCCTGGCTCTGGGCGACCCCGCAATGGATCACTCGCTTGCGCCGACACAATCAGGACTGGATAGTCACCGTTAGAGGAAGCGGAGATCCGTACGATGCTCCGCCGATCGTCAGCGAGACGTTTCAGTTGACACGGGCGGCCCAACTGTGGCTGAGCGAAATGGCAGTTTTCATGGACTCTGCAAACATGTCAGCGGACGACATCAGTTAGGCGAAGACCCGACGATCTCGCGGAGTCAAGGGGTATCCCAGATCGCCGGGTTTGGGGCGCCTGCCGGCGGACAGGACTACGAGGCGAGGTGTCGAGCCACCTTGACTGAACGACGCGCCAATTCGACTCCGACAGTTGAGACGGTGGCGAGCAGGCTCAATGTCGCCGTGAGGAGAGCAAGCGATGCACCTGAGGGGAACATCGTCACCCACCCGCCTCCAAGGCGTGCCGTTCCGACTCCGTAAAGCGCATTCAGGGCAGCGGCCGAAGCGGTCATGACCCAAAGGAGCACGGCTGTCGCTGTGCCGTATGCCATCCCTTTTGAAAGGGTCTCGAGCGAGAGGTTCGCCCGCCTCGCGACCTGCACGACGAGCGTTGCCGCGCCAATCACAGCAAGGAGGAGCGCGGCGTCAGAGAGGTCCTTGACGACGTGGGCGGCCAAGGGGTGGCCACCAAGCCATGTGTCGTGCTCACCGTGGGAGATCTCGGTACGCGGCGAGAGGATGCCGGCGATTTCGGGAACTCCCCAGGGTCGATCAACGAAATTCCCCAGGTGACCACCGGTGAGCGAGTCCTGAGATTACTTGTTGGCCTTGGCGTCACCCCCTTGCGGAGCGCTTCGGAGCGCGCCCGGTGTGATCGCATCCGGTAGCTCTCGCCGTCGATGTTGAACACGACGCTGCGATGCAAGCAGCCGGTCGAGCATCGCGGCGGCGACCATCGGGTCGTCGAAGATCTTCCCCCACGAGCTGACGCCGAGGTTCGTCGTCATCACGATCGAGCTCTTCAGATAGCGCTGGGTGATCACCTGGAACAGCGCCGCCGCGGCCTCTGATTGCAGCGGCAGGTAGCCGACCTCGTCGATGACCAACAGCCGCGGTCCGGCGAAGAAGCGCATCGTCGTCGCCCACCGCCCTTCGAGCGCGGCGCGGTGACAGCGGGCGGCGAGATCGGCGGCGGTCGTGTAATAGGTGCGATAGCCCGCCTCGATCGAGGCTCTGGCGAGTCCGACCGCCAGCATCGTCTTTCCGACACCGGGCGGCCCGATCAACAACACGTTGGTCGCGTCCTCCAAGAACCGCAAGCGTGGCGAGCTCGTCACGAGCTTCTTGTCGACCGAGGGCTGGGCGGAGAAGTCGAAGTCGACGAGCGCCACGGCGAGGGCAGCGAGGCGAAGCGCTCGAGGCCGGCTCGCCGCTGGATCTCGGTCGCGGTGACCTCGACCTCGAGCAGGCGGGCAAGGAACTCGGAGTGCCCGAGTCCCTCCTTGCGGGCATGGTCGAGCTCGCCCGGCAGCGCCTCGGCTGCGGCGGAGAGGCGCAGATAGGCGAGATGGCTGCGGAGCTCTTGATAGATCGACGGCTCGCTCATCGCCCACCTCCGGCGATCTCGCCATAGACCGCGAGGTCGACCGTCGGCTCGTGGCCGCTGGGACCGAGGAGCTTGGCCGCTTCGGCGAGTGCCGCTCGCCCGGTGGCCGGTTCGCCTTTTTGTCACACGGCCGGGCCGTGGTGAACGCGGAGAGCACGGCGCGCTCGAGCGCAGCTCGGTGCTCGAGGCTGCGCACGAGCGCGCCCGAACCCTCCGGGGCCAACCGGTGGGTGACGAGGATCGCTCCCGACGGGGCGACGACGTCGATCGTCGGGCGCCCAGCCGCTGGCGGACGAGCAGGGTCGAGCCCGCGAGCCCCGGCGGCGCCGAGTAGCGGTTGCCCCGATAGGCGACCGTCGCGTTGTCGGCGACGATCCGCTCGACCTCGATCGTCGCCGGGAACGGCACCGGCGGCAGGGCGAGCAGCGGCTCGGCGTCGGCGAGCACGCGGACCGTCGTGCGGTCCCATCGCGAAAGCGCCGCTCGCGCTCCTCGCCGGTCGTCGCGCAGAACAGGTCGAGGGAGCGCTGGGCCTCCTCGGGGGTCTTGTCGCTCATCGTCCGCCACCACCGTCCCGAGACGAAGCGCACCGAGGACTCGACCGACCCTTGCGGTTGCCCCGCCGCGGCGGGCACGGCTCGACGACCGCGCCGTAGTGCTTGGCGACCGGGGCGAAGGAGGCCTGCACGTCGCGGGTTCCCGGCGTGATCACCGTCGCCAGCCGGTCGGTGCGCCAGATCCGCGCCGTGCCGCCGAGGCGGCGCATCACCTCGTCCATCGCCGCGACGAGGTGGGCCTGGTCCATCTTCTCGGAGAGCACGCCGCGGACCGTCCCGAGTGCGGGAGCGTGCCGAGGAGCACGTAGGCGGTCCCGCCCCACGGGGCGTTGCGGCGCTCGAACCAGTCCCACTGGATCTCCTCGCCCGGCGGGTGGTCGATCTCGATGGTGTCGCGGCCCTTCACGCCCGCGCACGCCTCGCAGTGCGGACGGAGCCCGGCGAGCCGGACCTGGCGGACGAAGCTCGGATAGCTGAGCGGATAGCCGAGACGCTCGACCTCGTCATGGAGGGCCGAGGCCCAGACGTGCGGGTCGTCGGCGAAACGCGCCGTCAGGTAGTCGACGAACGGCGCGAGCGGATCGGGCGCCGAGCTCGCCCGGACACCGGGGACCCGCTCCCGTTGAGATAGGCACGGACCGTCTTGCGGTCGCGGTCGAGATGGCGGGCGATCGCCGAGATCGTCCAGCCCCGTTGGAACAGTGCATGTGCTTCCACGTCTTCCCCATGTGTGAGCATGCGGAGCGGGACTCCCTTCGGGCTGGCTGGCTTGGTCGCTCGTCAGCTTCGAAGGGGGCCCACTTCCGCGGGTGGATGGTTCAGCTCACCGGCGCAGGGTGGGGAATTTCAGTGATCGAGAGTGGGGAGATTCAAAAATCGCGGGCAATGAAAGCTGAGACAGTGCCGAGCCACTTCTGGTGGAGCCAATCCGAGGGGCACGAGGTCGCTATGCAGTGGGACTGACGCAGGTAGGCCGGCCCTTCGACCGGCCCTATCCATTGTGTCCAATGAGTCGTTCCCGAGCCGTCAAGGTCCGGCGGTCGACAGGTCTCCCGCCTTCAGCAGAGCTGACCTTGACCGCTCTGGCACTCAGTAGGCAGTGTCGAGTCTCCGTCCACAGTTCTGGGTGTCTGACCTGGGGTGTGGACAATTGTCTGGACGTCCACACAAGGCGTAATTTGAGGTCGAGTCCGAAGCTCAAAGTCAAACGAAGCCCCCATTGCCGGACGAACTCCCCGGACGAACTTGCTGGAGGATTTCTTTACATCCTCAAGCCGCCCTTGCCTCGACCGGCGGCTCCGCCGCCGCCTCGGCGGACAGACCAACCCGAAGGAAGGCCAGTCGAAGGCCTTGCAGCGTCGTGCTCCTGCTGTGGCGCTTCTCGTGAGCGCCCGAGTCTTCACTGCGACAGCAGACCCTCCAGGAGGGTGACGTTGTCGTTGCTGCTCCCAGCGGTGCTGCCGACCGCCATGCAGGCCGTTCTTGTGGGGCATGACACGCTGAAGAGATCCGGAGTGCCGAGCGGTCGCGCGCTCGTTTTCCAGTTAGTTCCCCCATCGGAGCTCACGAGAGCCGTGGCGGCGCCATTCGGCAGGAAGCCTCCAACAGACACGCATATTTTCTTGGTGACGCAGGCGATGGCGTTGAGGCGCTGGTTTACTCCACTCAGGTTCTGTGCCGTCCAAGTAGCTCCTCCATTTGCAGTTTTGCTGATCTCGGCGGTTCCGACCGAGATGCAGGTCTGATTGGTTACGCAATCGACCCCCCAGTCCGAGGTGTCGCCGGTAGAGACCGGATCGGACCATGATGCTCCGAAGTCGCTGCTCACAATTGCCTGACCGAAACCCACCCCGACGCAGAACCCTGTCGCCCGGCAGGAGAACGACTCCACCCCGATCGTCGAGGTCTGGCTGACCCAGTCAAGTCCACCGTCGCTGGTGGTCTCGATGAGCTCCTGTCCGCTGCCGAGTGCTATTCCGCTGGCGACACACACGTCAGTACTGGGGCACGAGACGGACTGGAGGGTATAGGTTCCCCCGTTTGCTTCGGCTGGGAGCACGACACTCTTCCAGGTGCGCCCGCCATTGGCGGTGACAAGCACCAGACCAGTCGAGGGGTCTGTATTCGTAGAGCCGACCACCAGGCAGTCCGCAAGAGACGGACAGGAGACTCCGTATAGATATCCCGTCGCACTCGGGAAGTAGCTGCGAGTTCTGGTCGAGGTTCTTACAATGACGCCAGGAGCCGAGCTGCCGCTGTCGTAGACGGCCATCACGCACTCATCAGCGGCGGGGCACGACTGCGAATAGACGGTGTCAACACCTTGGACAAACATGCGAGTTTTCCAGCTGGTTCCGCCATTTGTACTGGTCAACGTTGAGGCCAGCCCGTTGGCATACCCCCGCCGGCGGCACAATCTGAGGTTGTCGCGCAATCGACAGCGGTGAGGGCGGGCGTACTCCCAGAGACGGCAACATTCGACCAGTTCGAGCCGTCTGAGCTCTCGAGAACGGTTCCCGTGGTTCCCGAGTCGGCTGCTCCAACGGCTACGCAGTCCACGGCGACGGGTGCGACGACGCAAGATACAGTGTCGAGCGGTCCGGCCCCAGTGGGCGAGTTATCGGCGTCGAACGCCTGGCCACCGTCAGTGCTGCGAAGAATGGTGGTGGACGAGCCGCCATGTCCCACCGCCACGCAGTCGTTGGTCGTGTAGCAGGCCACGCTGGTTAGGACGTTGCCAATGCTTGTTGCAACTATGTTGGAAATAGTCCAGAGCTGACCGCCGTCCGTCGTGAAAGCCGCAGCTTCGTCTCCAGAGCTGCTCTCGCCCACAGCCACGCAGTCAACCCGGCTTGAACACGACACGCCAGAGACGCCGTTGAGGGCCGGAGCCGGAAGTGGCTCGGCGAACCATTGAGCGCCGCTGTCGGTAGTCGCCAGGATCCCGTCGTCCGTTCCTATCCCGCCGTTGCCTACCGCCACGCAATCAGATGCGTTGGCGCACGAAATCGCCTGAAGGTCGACGTAGTCGGGCTCGGCCTCGCTCGTCCACGTGGAGCCACCATTCTGACTCACTTCGATAGCGGTATCCCCGGCTGCCACACACTCTGAAGTAGTCGGACACGAAATGGCAGTCAAGGTTTGAGCGGGCGCCGCATTCTGATGCCAGCTGCTCCCGCCATCCATCGACGTGAGGATTACGTCATGACCGCCCGCATAGGCCCCAAGGGCGACGCAGTCGGTAGCTGTCGGACACGACAACCCGTAAAAGTATCCGACGCCTTGTCCGGGATACGTCTGGCTTATGGTCCAGGTGATGTGACTGCTGGATGCGCCCGCCAGCGTTGGCAACGCAATGATCCCCAGCAAGCTGATGCCAGCCGCAGCGACGATTGCTGGTCTGACAACGCCAGCCCGCCAGCCCGCCATCCCGAACCCGCTCAGATGCATCTCTGGCCCACCGCCCTAGTTCAAGATCATCTTGACACCTCACCGCGGCCGATGGACAACCTCGACTCGGAGAGTTATGACAACAGACCATCAACATTTCTCGATGTTTCCACTGCCCCCGACCACCAATAGTTCGGGGCGACCCCAATTGGCGTGGCGGGCTGGTCGTGCCTGGGATCCTCTGACCCATGCACAGCCGCGCCCGTTGCGATCTGGGCAGCCTGATCTTCGATCGGCGGCGAACAGCTTCGGCGGCTATCACCGACGACACCCCACGAAGATGCCACGGATTCAAAATTTCGCGTCACCGGTCGGAGTGCTGCTAAAGCTGCATCCGCCCAAAAACACCAGTGGCCTGATTCGCTACTACGGCTTTGTCTCACGAATCATCCTGCAGACGGTCCTTCTGGGTCTCATATCCCACTGATCGGGCTCCCCTGAGCTGATCCCAGCGATGCCGGATAATGGGGCGTGGAATCTCCGAGTCTCCGAGACGCCGTTGCGGAGTGGTTAGAAGTTCGTCGAACTTCTGCGTGGGACGTCCGACGTTCGTCAGGACAACCGCCTTCCTACATTGTCATGGTTCCTGGCGTTCAGCAGTTCGATGAAACGAGCATGGCTTGGGGTCAAGTTCCGAAGCAGCTAAGCGCTGGTGCCATGCCATCTCCAATTGTCGGCGGCACCGGTGGAGAGGAATATGAACTCGATGAACAAACCGGGAAGCTGGCCTTTCTACTCACCGCCGAGCATCAGTCAACGAGCCTTGTCTTCGATCCCTTTAATCGCATTGACTTTGCGAGCGAACCCGAGCGGTATGTCTCGTTTCACTTTCTCGAGGCCCCTGTCGCAGGTACCCGGCCGAGCTGAGATCGCTGGATCAAGGCCAACCTGAACTCGCCCACTCGATCGCTGACGACTTGATCCGAACGCTAAGCGTAACTGACATTGAATGGAATGTCGCGTTGCCCGTTGCTGGCCTCCGCATTCCGAGCAATGGCGTTCAAGCGGGAAATTTCGCCGCGAGGCCACTGACTTCAGCTGAACTTGGCGATCTGCTCGGAGGAAACGCATATCCGAAATTTCGCGGTCCCAAGTCGAGGGATTCTCAGGCCGTTTGGGCGTGTATCAGTTGTTACTGAGCGAGTGCTGCTGCATGGAAGGTTCAAGAATCCATAAGACGTTCAGGCACTCGATCGTACGTTCTCGCTTCAGCGACTGATTTGCTTTGCGTCTTTCTAACTATGTGGTCGCCGGTACAGGATTTGGATCGCAATGGGCAACGGGAGAACTTCTTCCGTTTTCACGCTCAGGTCAGTTGTACCAGCTACCGGAAATCATCAATGAATGGAAAGACCTCGACCAAGACACATTTGATGGCGTTGTCGACCTTGCCGGTGCGATTCCCCCAGGTGTTTTTGAGCCAGAGCAGCGTTCATCTCAAGAGCTTGCACTCCGCCGGTGTAGCTTGGGATGCAGCAGGAACACCGTGGAGGATGGCCTCATTGACCACGTGGTGGCCCTGGAGGCACTCGCCCTACCGAACCGTGGCACCGAGTTGAGCTTCCAGTTCAGACTGGTCTTGTCTCGGTACCTCGCTTCGGATCCGATACGCCGCAAGGAGCTTTTCGCAGAAGATTTGAAGCTCATCTACGACGTACGCAGTGCTCTCGTTTACGGAGGGTCGAGCTCCCTGAGCCGGGAACGCCTGAGGGAGGCGGCCCACCTGGCAAAAGGACATAACCCAAAGCGCCTTGCGAAAGGCCATGACTGAAGGCTGGCCCACGCGTCACGATATTGAAAGGCTGATCTTGAGCTGAACCATTGGGGGTGCAAGCAGGTCAGAGGGTTCCCGTGCGAAAAGTGAAATCGGCGTGACGGCCAAGGTGAACGCTTGTCGGACTGCAACGCAGACTGCTAAGCCAGACGGGTCCAGGATCACACTTCGACGTAGGCGGGGACGGGAGGCAGGGCGGGTGCGTGGAGTCATCCGAATCGGCGTCGTGGCGAGTGCCGTTTCAGTCCTTTTCGCCGTGGTCGTTACAAAGCCGATGGCCGGAGCGAGCCAGCCCCAGCTCACGGCAACCGGGTCGAGTTACGCCGGCGTGGCCATCACGGAGTGGGAAGGTCAATTCAACGAAGACTACGGGGGGGACGTCAACTTCACGGTGTCCAGTTCGGTCGTCGGCCTGAACGACTTCTGCAACCAGACTGTCGCCTTCGGGGCGACCGACCTCTCCTATGCGGCCGGTGAGTCCGATTGCAGCGCGACCCAAGTGCCCTATTCCTACCAGTACGTCCCCGACGTGGGCGGGTCGCTCGCCTTCGAATACAACCTCGACGGCCCGAACGGGAAGCGCATCAGCGATCTCGTGCTGAACGACACCACGATCGCCGGGATCTTCACGGGCTCCATCTCGTCGTGGAATGACCCCGCGATCCAAGCCTTGAACCCGAACCTGCGCCTGCCCGCCGAGTCGATCACCGCGTACTACCGCAGCGACCCGTCCGGCGAGAACTATCTCCTGTCCGACTATCTCTCGAACGTCGACCCCGGCCCCCTCGCGGCCTTCCAGAAGGAGGCGAACGTCCCGACCACTCCGGGCACACCGTCCGCGACGTGGGCTGATTTCGCCAATGGGGTCCCGCCGAATTTGAAGAGTCTGGTCGCCGCGAACGGCGCGGATGCGGCCTCCCAAGGCCCGCCGCAGAGCCAAGGCGGGATCTCCTACGTCGAGACGGCCTACGCCAAGAACGTCGGGCTTCCTGTGGCAGCAGTGGTGAACGAGGCCGGGACGCGGTACAGCCCACCTCAGAGAACACCGTCGAGGCGCTGCAAGGCGCGACCTTGAACCCCGACCTGACTGAGAACCTGACCGGTGTGTTCGACGAAGCGGCCGGCGACGCCTACCCGTTGTCCGGTTACAGCTATCTCGTGACCCAGTGCGTTCCGGCACAGGCAGCGGCGCAGAACGCCTCGTGCGACGGCAGCGGAACCGTGACGATGGGAATGCACAAGGCGCCGAACTGAGTCAGTTCATTGCCTACGTGGCTTGTCTAGGTCAAAGCAAGATGACGGCTCTCGGGTACGCACCCTTACCCCCGAAATTGGTCGAGGACGATTTCCAAGCCGCCGGGCGACTCCCGGGTGGAGTGACACCGCCGCCGCCGACCGCGACGAACTGCTCGAACCCCACCCTCACCGGCGGTGAAAGCAGCTCGATCTCCGCAGCCGGCCCGTTGACCTCGCAGGTGAAGACCGGGGGCGACACGTTGTCAGTCTCTTCTCCCACCGTCGGTGACGCCTGGGTGCTGGCGGTCCGCGTGTCGAACGCGGCGATCAACGTCTCTTCGGTGTCCGGCGGTGGAGCGGGGAGCAACTGGACCAAGCTCACCCAGGTGAGCGATCCCACACAGAACCGGGACATCGAACAGTGGCTGGGTCCGATCTCCAAGCACGGACCTCCCGAGGTCACCGTTCACTTCTCGAAACCCATCGCCGAGACGAGGGTTGAACTCGCCGCCCAAGAGTTCGCTGGCAGCGGCGGTACCTCGACGGTCTGGGCCAAGGATGTCAGCGCCAGTGCGACGAACGACGCTGCGTCATCCACCATCACGTACCCCTCGCTTACACCATCGTCGAGCGGCGAGCTCTACGTCGGCTTTAGCCGGGCTAGTTCCGCGTCCGCCCCCGGCACCACTCCCGGCTTCACCTACGAGTCCCCTTCCGCGAACAACCTCTACGTCTACGATCCGAGCGTCTCGTCAAGCGTCTCGCCCGCCGCGTCGCAGAAAGCTGGCCGCTCGCTCACTGCCGGAGCGCTGATCGAGGCGAGCTGAACACTCACAAGGTGAAACAGCCAGCTTCTGAAGTCGCCCCCAAATACCGAGATGACGCAGGCAACCTAAGTCGCGACCTTGCTCAGAGGAGCACAGTGGATATGGATCAGATGGACGGCTCGGCGGGAACTCCAAGTTCGTGTAGGGGAAGTAGGAAAACGTTCGTGTTCGATTGCAGGCCCGTTGGGAGTGCTGTTCGACCATGGCGTTGAATTCGTCCAGAGACCCCTCCCGATGTGACGCGAGCTCGCCTCTCCCGGTCTATCGGACTATGCGTTCTCCAGTGCCTCGGCTGCGGAAGCGTCCTGAGCCTCGAGCAGGTGCCGGTAGCGGTTGACCATCTCTACCGTGCGCCAACCGTGCCGATCCATGACCTCTCCGACGCTCGCGCCACTCTTGAGAAGCGTCGTGGCCGAATGGTGCCGGAGATCGTGCAGCCTCATCCGAGGTACGCCCGCTTCCGCGCACGCACCAACGAAGGTTCGCGTGATCGTGTATGGGTTATATGGCCGCTGGCCAGCTGGGTCCGGCGAGAATATGTAGGAAGAGGGATCGACCCTGGCGTCGCACCGCTTCGCTCGCACATCAGACCGCTTCCTGTGGGCCTTCAAGAGCTTCGCCGTCTTCGGGCCGATGGCGATGCGACGGATGCCACCCGTCTTGGTCCCCTTGACCTGGCTTCCTCCCGGAACAGCAGCAACTGACCTTCGGATCAGTAGGTTGCCCTGCTTGAAGTCGACGTCTTCCCAACGAAGCCCGGCAACTTCCCCACGTCGACAACCAGTCCAAGCAATGATGGCAACAAGAGTTCCCCAATCAGGATCGGTAGTGAGTAGGTATTCGATCACGGTGCGTACGTCGTCGGAGGATGGCGGTTCCATCTCTCTGGCCCCGAGTGGAGGGAGCTCGATGCCGTCGGTGGCGATGATCGAGACGTATCCGCGCCGGTGAGCCCAGGCCAGAGATTGGCGCAGCGCCCAGTGGATCTTCCGGATAGATGACCCCGACTGCCCTTCACTTACTAGCGCGCCGTAGAGGTCTTCGATGTGGTGCGGCCGCAGTCGAGAGACGCGCATTGAGCCAAGGACCGGTGTGACGTGCTTGATCGCGACTCGATATCGGTCGGTTGTAGCGGGGGAGAGCTGAGCAGTCCTCGAGTTCAGCCATTTGCTGAGCATCTCCGACACTGTGATCGACTCTGCCGGCGACGATGCGGCCCTCTGCTTGGCCACTTCGGTGACGAACGCGGCCATAGCGATGCCCGCTTCCTTCTTCGTTCCGTGGAACGTCCTGGACGCGTACTGCTTTCGCCCGTTGCTGTCCTTTCCGGCGAAAGCATGCAGGCGCCAGGTAGATGGTCCTCGCTGCTGCGTGTGTCCCGGCATGGCCGCTCCTTGGCAACGAGACTACCGACACACACGAGTGGATTGCCAGTAGGATTGCCAAGTCGGCTGGCAGCAAGGAACTGGCCGCCAAAAATAGCTGTTCAACTGGGAAAATGTGCAGCGCCCCCGGCAGGACTCGAACCTGCGCCACCGGCTCCGGAGGCCGGTGCTCTATCCGCTGAGCTACGGGGGCGGGCAGACGCTCGTGCCGTCGCACGAGCAAGGAAACGATCGTACTCGTCGGGCACCACGTCGGCCCCGAGCCGCCCGGCGTGACACGGACGCTGCCGTATCCTGCATCTCCATGCCCACCGACCACGACGTGGCGACCGCACCCCTCGAGCGGCATCTTCTCCCGCGCACGGCCGAGATCGACGAGAAGGGCCACCTGCACGTCGGCGGCGTCGACGTGCTCGAGTTGGCGGGCGAGTTCGGCACACCGGTCTTCGTCTATGACGAAGACCACCTGCGTCATGCCTGTCGGGAGGCCGTGGCCGCGTGGGGCGACGGCGTCGCGTACGCGACCAAGGCCTTCTTGTGTCGCGCCATGGCCCGGTTGGCCGACGAGGAGGGCATGCAGCTCGATGTGGCGTCGGGGGGTGAGTTGTATGTGGCGCTCTCGGCCGGCGTGCCAGCCGACCGCCTCGTCCTGCATGGCAACAACAAGTCGACCGACGAGCTGGCCGCGGGGCTCGAGCAGGGAGTGGGGCGTATCGTCGTCGACTCCTTGGACGAGATCGCCCGGCTCGGTGGCCTGGTCGAGTCCTCGCCGGCTTCTGCCACGCGCCCCCGGGTCCTCGTGCGGGTGACACCGGGCGTCGAGGCCCACACGCACGAATTCGTGCGCACCGGCCAAGAGGACTCCAAGTTCGGCTTTTCCGTCTCTTCGGGCGCGGCCGCCGAGGCCGTCGCCGCGCTCGAGTTGCTACCCGGTGTCGAGCTGGTCGGGGTGCACGCCCACATCGGCAGCCAGGTCTTCGACGCCTCCTCCTTCGAGCAGGCAGCCGAGGTCCTCGGCGCGTTCTTCGCGCCGCTCGGGCTCTCCGAGCTCGTCGTCGGTGGCGGGCTCGGCGTCCCCTACGTCAACGGGGAGTCGGCGCCGAGCCAAGCCGAGTGGGCCGCGGCGACCCACGCCGCCTGCGCGAGTGCGGGCGTCGACCCCAGCACGCGCATCTCGGCGGAGCCGGGACGCTCCATCGTGGCGACGGCCGGCATCACCCTCTACACGGTGGGCACCATCAAGCACCTCCCGGGCATCCGCACCTACGTGAGTGTGGACGGTGGCATGAGCGACAACCCGCGCCCGGTCCTCTACGGCAGCGGGTACGAGGCGTTCTTGCCCCGGGTCACCGACGCGCCGCGCCCGCGCCCCGTGCGCATCGTCGGCAAGCATTGCGAGAGCGGCGATCTCGTCGTCCCGGACGCCTTCGTTCCCGACGATCTGACCGTGGGGGACGTGCTGGCGACGCCCGTCACCGGTGCCTACGGGTACGCCATGGCGTCCAACTACAACAAGGTGCCCCGCCCCGCCGTCGTCTTCGTCTCCGGGGGCGCCGCCCGCGTCGTCGTCCGCCGGGAATCCTTCGAGGATCTCGTCCGCCTCGATTCCTGAATCGCTCGACGCCGCGAAGCCGGGCGTCACACGGGCAGCGGTTAGCGTTTGGACGTGACCGCGGAGAGGACTGCCGGCCGGGGGAAGCATCAACGCATCGACGCAGCACCAGATGGGCGCGGCCGCACCGAAGCGCACCCGCACCCCGCCCCGACTGTGCGCGTCGCGCTGCTCGGCTGCGGGAGCGTGGGGGGCGCGCTGGCCGAGATCCTCCTCACTCGTGCCGACGACGTCGCGGCGCGCACCGGCATCCGCCTGGAGTTGGTCGGCATCGCGGTGGCCAACCCGGAGCGTCCCCGCTCGCCGTCGATCCCGCCCGGCCTCATCGGGACGGACGCCGCCGCGCTGGTGGCGCGCGACGACGTCGACGTGGTGGTCGAGGTGATCGGCGGTCTCCATCCCGCACACGAGCTGGTGGAGGCCGCGCTGCGCAACGGCAAGCCGGTCGTCACTGCGAACAAGGCGCTGCTCGCCACGGCGAGCGCAGAACTGGCGGAGGTTGCCGCCGACGCAGGCGTGGACCTGCTCTACGAGGCGGCCGTCGCGGGTGCGATCCCGGTCATCCGGCCGCTGCGCGAGTCGCTGGCCGGTGAGCAGATCGTCCGGGTCATGGGGATCGTGAACGGCACGACCAACTACATCCTCACCCGGATGGAAGAGCACGGCGACAGCTACGACGACGTGCTCCGCGAGGCGCAGGAGCTGGGGCTGGCCGAGCGCGACCCGACGGCCGACGTCGAGGGTCACGATGCCGCGGCCAAGGCGGCCATACTCGCCTCCCTCGCGTTCGGCAGCGACGTCGTCGACGCGGACGTGCACCGCGAGGGCATCAGCGGCATCGGGGCGGCGGACGTCGCCTACGCCAGCCGGCTCGGCTACTCGGTCAAGCTCCTCGCCGTGGCCGAGCTGGTCGACGGCGGGCCCGAGGTCTCGGTACGTGTGCACCCGGCCATGGTGCCCAAGACGCATCCGCTCGCCTCCGTGCGTGGCGCCTTCAACGCCGTGTTCGTCGAGGGCGCGGTGAGCGGCGAGCTCATGCTCTACGGGCGCGGCGCCGGCGGCGCTCCTACGGCGAGCGCCATGCTCGGCGACCTTGTGGACGCATCACGTAACCTGCTGGCCGGCGCCCCCGCGCCGGCGCCCAAGCGCACGAGCACCACGGTGCGCCCACAGAGCGACATGCGCTCGGCCTTCTACCTGAGCATGGACGTGGCCGACCGGCCCGGCGTCCTCGCCGCGGTGGCCAGGATCTTCGGCGATCACGACGTCTCGATCCGGGCCATGGAGCAGGTGGGGATGGCCGAGGAGGCCCGGCTGATCTTCTTGACTCACGTGGCGCGCGAGGGTGACCTGCTGGAGACCATCGATGCGTTGCGCAACCTGCAGGCCGTCGACCGGGTGAGCGGCGTGCTGCGGGTGATCGACGGCGAGGACTCTGAGAGCAGGGGCGACGGCGGCGGCGGCCCCGGGCGCGGGGGAGCGGCCGGGCGTGGGGGAGAGACGTGAGCGGGAGAGAGGCGTGAGCGGGGCCGGCTGGCGCGGGGTGATCGAGGAATACCGGGACTATCTCCCCGTCGACGAGCACACGCCCGTGGTCACCCTGCTCGAGGGCGGGACGCCGCTCCTCCCGGCGCCGCGTCTCTCCGAGCGGGTCGGGGCCGAGGTGTGGCTGAAGGTCGAGGGCGCCAACCCGACCGGGAGCTTCAAGGATCGCGGCATGACGCTGGCCATCTCGAAGGCGGTCGCCGACGGCGCCAAGGCGGTCGTGTGCGCGTCGACGGGGAACACGTCGGCTTCTGCGGCCGCCTACGCGTCACGGGCCGGGCTCGTCTGCGTCGTGCTCATCCCAGACGGGCACATCGCATTGGGCAAGCTGGCCCAAGCCTTGATGCACGGTGCCCGCGTGCTCCAGGTGCGAGGCAACTTCGACCAACTCCTGACCATCGTGCGCGACCTGCCGAACCACGCGCCCATCACCGTGGTGAACTCGGTCAACCCGCACCGGATCGAGGGGCAGAAGACGGGCGCCTTCGAGATCGTCGACACTCTCGGTGACGCACCCGACGTCCACTGCATCCCGGTCGGCAACGCCGGGAATATTTCGGCCTACTGGCGGGGTTATCTGCAGTACAAGGACGCGGGCGAAGCGACGAAGGTGCCCCAGATGCTCGGCTTCCAGGCGGCGGGGGCGGCGCCCATCGTGCTCGGCCACCCCGTCGAGGAGCCCGACACGATCGCCACGGCCATCCGCATCGGGAACCCGGCCAGTTGGTACTCGGCCACGGCCGCCGCGTCCGAGTCCGGCGGCTCCATCTCGGCGGTCACCGACGAAGAGATCATGGACGCGTACACGTTCTTGGCCTCCCAGGAGTCCGTCTTTTGCGAGGCGGCGTCCTCGGCCTCGGTGGCCGGCCTGATCAAGCACGGCGTGCCCGAGGGGTCCAGGGTTGTCTGCGTGTTGACCGGACACGGCTTGAAGGACCCGGACCTGGCCATCAAGGCCATCTCGGTGCCCACGGTGATCGACCTCGACCTTCGAACGGTCCTGGCCGAGATCTCGCTGTGAGCCGCGACAGCCACGGCGTGGCGCGACCAGACCGGCCAAAACCGGGGGTATGTTGGCATGAGGGGACGCCTCCGACTAGAGTGGAGGTATCCCCACTGCGCTTCAAAGCGCTCTCCGCGGGTACACAGCGGTCTCGGGAGAGCATCACGCAGAGGTGATCCGGGGGAGGGCATTCACACGCGAATCCCTTCTCCTCCCTGTAATTCCTTCGCCTGACGCGGATCAACATCCGAGCAGGCGACAACCCTCGTAGATGAGGAGCCCGATGACTGCGGAACAGCAGCTCGAACGATCGGTTCTCGAAGGCAAAGAGCGCGACGAGCTCAGTGCCATCGCCCAGGCCATGTCGCTCAAGACGACGAGCCGGACGAAGAAGGCCGACATCATTGATCAAATTCTTGACGCAACTGGCGTGACCTCGGGTCCCGCCGCGTCGTCCAACGGGGACGGCGGGGGCGCAGCCAACGGTGCCGCCAAGCCGGCCCGCCGCTCCCGTGCAGCAGCCGCCGGCACGGGCGACGACACCCCGGCTGCCGCGGTCATCACCGCCGGCGCCGCCCATGACACGGGCGGTGACGGACGTGACCAGGCCCTCGCGACGGACGGGACCGGTGCCGCTGCCGGTACCGGCGCCGAGGCAGCGGCTTCGGGCGAGGCCGCCTCGGCGACCACCACCTCTGCGGAGGCGGCCGGGACCGGCGACGCCGGACCGGCGGTCTTCATCGAGCCGCCCGAGCTGGCCGACGGGACCGATCCCGGGTCGCGTCACAACGGACAGGGTCAGACCCAGACCCAGACCCAGCAGGGCAACCGCAACCGAAACCAGAACAAGAACACCAGAACCGCGGCAATCAGGACGGCGAAGTCGGCAACCGGCGCAGCCGCCGGCGCCGCGGCCGCGAGCGCGGCCAGAGCGGTGAGCTGCAGGGCGGCGGCCAGGAGCAGCCCTACACGGGCGAGCTGGTCGAGGTGAGGGGCCTGCTCGACCTGCGCGACGAGGGCTACGGCTTCTTGCGCTGCGAGGGCTACCTGCCCTCGCCGAAGGACGTGTACGTCTCCATCAGCCAGGCGCGCAAGTTCGCGTTGCGGCGCGGCGACTACATCGAGGGCGCGTGCAGGCCGGCCTCGAACAACGAGAAGTACCCGGCGCTGCTGCGCATCGACTCGATCTCGGGCCTCGAACCCGAGGCGGCGCGCAACCGGCCCCGCTTCGAGGACCTGACCCCGCTGTTCCCCGACTCGCGGCTCAACCTCGAGATGGTGGACGAAAAGGGCGACAAGGACAACCTGACGGCGCGCATCGTCGACCTGATCTCGCCGATCGGCAAGGGGCAGCGCGGCATGATCGTCTCGCCGCCCAAGGCCGGGAAGACGACGGTCATGAAGCAGATAGCGCACTCCATTGAGGCCAACAACCCCGACGTGCATCTGATGGTCCTGCTCGTCGACGAGCGGCCCGAAGAGGTGACCGACATGCGCCGTTCGGTCAAGGGCGAGGTCATCGCGTCGACCTTCGACCGGCCGGCCGACGAGCACACCCAGGTGGCCGAGCTGGCCATCGAGCGGGCCAAGCGCCTCGTCGAGATGGGGAAGGACGTCGTCATCGTCCTCGACGGCATCACTCGCCTCGCGCGGGCCTACAACCTGGCCGCGCCGGCCACCGGGCGCATCATGTCCGGTGGTGTCGACTCGGGTGCGCTCTACCCGCCCAAGAAGTTCTTCGGTGCGGCGCGCAACGTCGAGGAAGGCGGCTCGTTGACGATCCTCGCCTCCGCGCTCGTCGAGAC
The DNA here is from genome assembly GCA_963725895.1 of uncultured Acidimicrobiaceae bacterium. Lineage (GTDB taxonomy): Bacteria > Actinomycetota > Acidimicrobiia > Acidimicrobiales > RAAP-2 > Bog-473. The sequence goes on from CAVSAJ010000003.1 coordinate 725,319, forward strand.
CGGCTCCAAGATGGACGAGGTCATCTTCGAGGAGTTCAAGGGCACCGGCAACATGGAGCTGCGCCTCGACCGTCGGCTCTCCGAGCGCCGGCTGTACCCGGCTATCGACGTCAACGCCAGCTCGACCCGCCATGAGGAGCTCCTCTTCGAGCGCGGCCAGCTCCAGCAGGTGTGGAAGCTGCGTCGGGTCCTCAACGCCCTGGCCAGTGACGGCAAGGACGCCGCGGGCCTCGAGCTGCTGATGGACAAGATCCGCACCACGGTGAGCAACGACGAGTTCCTGGCCGAGATCGCCAAGGGACCGGGCGCCTAAGGCGCCCTCGCCGGCCCTCTTCGGCCCTCGCCGGCCCTCTCGGCCGGCACGGCCTCTAAACTGGTAGGACTACTTCGACTGGAGAAACATGAAGACCGACATCCACCCCGACTACGTAGAGGCCACGGTTCGTTGCTCGTGCGGCAACACGTTCGTGACGCACTCGACGAAGGCCGATCTCCACGTCGAGCTGTGCAACGAGTGCCACCCCTTCTTCACCGGCAAGCAGAAGCTGGTCGACTCGGGTGGCCGCGTCGAGCGCTTCCAGCGCCGCTACGGCGAGCGCAAGGGCCGGGCCAAGGCGAAGCCCGCCCCGTCGCCGGCCCAGGACTGAGCCGGTAGGCGGGTGCGCCCGCCGCTGTCACGCGCAGCCGCCCCACCTGCCCGGCCCGAGGACCCGCTGGGGCATCCCCATGAGCACGTTCGAGGACCGCGTCGCCGCGCTCGAGGCGGAGTTCGAGGCGGTCGAGAAGGACCTTGCCGACCCCGCCACGCTGAGCGACCCCGACCGCCTGCGCGACCTGTCGCGCCGCCACAAGGAGCTCGGTGAGATCGTACGCACCTGGCACGACCTGAACGCCGCCCGCGAGGACGTCGCCACGGCGCGCGAGATGCTCACCGAGTCCGTCGGGCGAGGAGCGCGAGCTGATGCGCCAGGAGGTCGAGGAGTCCGAGTCAGCGGTGCAGTCGCTCGATGACGCGGCTCCAGGAGCTCTTGTTGCCGAAGGACCCCAACGAGGGGCGCAACGTGATCATGGAGATCCGCGGCGCGGTCGGCGGGGACGAGGCGAACCTGTTCGCCCGGAACCTCTACGACATGTACCTGCGCTACGCGGCCATGCAGAAGTGGAAGGTGGAGGTGCTCTCCGAGGACGCCTCGGACAAGGACGGGATCAACGAGGCGGTCTTCGTGGTCAAGGGACCCGACGCGTACCTCCGGCTCGAGCACGAGGGCGGTACCCACCGGGTGCAGCGGGTGCCGGTGACCGAGGCCAAGGGGAGGATCCACACCTCGACGGCGACGGTCACCGTGCTGCCCGAGGCCGAGGAGGTCGACGTCGAGATCGACCCGAACGATCTCAAGATCGACGTGTACCGCTCGACGGGTCCGGGCGGCCAGTCCGTCAACACCACCGACTCGGCGGTGCGCATCACGCACATCCCGACCGGGACCGTCGTGGCCATGCAAGACGAGAAGAGCCAGATCCAGAACCGGGCCAAGGCCATGGTCGTCCTGCGCTCGCGCCTGCTCAAGGCGGAACAGGACCGCCAGGCCGCCGAGATGTCCGCCCAGCGCCGCGGCCAGGTCGGCTCGGGGAGCCGGACCGACAAGATCCGCACCTACAACTTCAAGGAGAACCGGGTCACCGATCACCGGATCAACCTGACTCTCTACAAGCTGGACCAGGTGCTCGCGGGCGACCTGACCGAGATCACCGACGCGCTGATGGCCGACAAGCGCGCCCGGCAGCTCGAGGGCGCCGTCGCCGTCGGGCCGTGAGACTGGCGCCCGGCGTGACGCGCGGCGCGCTCGTCGCCGAGCTGGCCGCCGTCGTGGGCGCCCCGCACGAGGCGCGCTTCATCGTCGACGAGGCGCTCGGCCTCGGGCTGGTCCTCGGCCATCCCGACGCGCCCACGGGCGCGCTCGACGACGACGTCGTGGCGGCGGCGCGCGCGATGGCCGGGCGGCGGGTGGCGGGGGAGCCGCTGCAGTACGTCTTCGGCCACTGGCCCTTCCGCTCGCTCGACCTCCTGGTCGACCCGCGGGTGCTGATCCCCCGACCCGAGACCGAGCAGGTGGTGCAGGTTGCCCACACGGAGGCGCGTCGCCTGCGCGCCGCACGCCGGAGCGCGGGATCTGGTCGTCGTCGACGCCGGCACCGGGAGCGGCGCTATCGCACTGTCGCTCGCGGCAGAGCTCGGGACCCTCCGTGGTGCGCGAGGTCTGGGCCGTCGATGCGAGCGCCGACGCGCTGGACGTGGCTTCGGCCAATCTGGCGCGCGTGCGGGCGGCGCACGACGGCCCGATGCTCGGCGGTCGAGCTCGTGGCGGGTAGCTGGCTCGAGCCGCTTCCGGCCCCGCTGCGCGGCGAGGTGTCGCTCGTCGTGTCCAACCCGCCGTACGTGAGCGAGGCCGAGTGGGCGGACCTCGACGCCGAGGTCCGTGCCGAGCCGCGTGACGCGCTCGTGGCAGGGCCGGGGAGCGACGGCACGCCCGGCCTGGCCGGGGTCGAAGCAGTCCTGGCGCAGAGCAAGGCCTGGCTGCGCCGGCCCGGTGCCGTGGTCGTGGAGCTTGCTCCGCACCAGGCCGAGCCGCGCCGTCGCACTGGCCGCGCCGGCTCGGGTACGCCAGTGTCGAGGTCAAGCCCGACCTGGCGCGCCGGCCGCGGGTGCTGGTGGCGCGAGTCTGACTCCGGCACCCGCTCACACGCCTATTGGCATCCACGGGTCCACCGGCCCGGTGCGGCAGCCTGGTGGTGACGGTGGGAGAGGTGAATGGGTAGAGACAACATGATGGCGGACCGAGAAGCGCCAGCGACGGGAGCCGGAGAGCTCGAAGACGTCGCGCGATCGGTCGGTCGATCGCTCGGTCGATCCCTCGGTCGATCCCTCGGTCGATCCCTCGGTCGATCCCTCGGCTGAGCCGCCGGTTGAGCCGCCGGTTGAGCCGCCGGTCGTCGCCAGTGGTGCCGCAGAAGCGGGGCGAGCCCTCGACGGTGGCGCCATCATCGCCGTGCCCGCGGTGGGCGGGTACCACCTGGCCGTGCGCACCGGGTCACCCGAGCGCGAGGAGCGCCTGGCCGATCTCGCCGCCGATCCCGAGGGGCCCCACTACGCGGTCGGCCACCGTGAGGATGTCCGTACCCTCACGTCGGCGTGGAACGACGAGTTGAACCGGCTGCTCGAGCGGTGCTGGCCGGGACCAGTCGAAGTCTTCCTCGCCCGCACGGACGCCGACGGCCCCTACGACGTGGAGGCGGACTCCGGGTCCTGGGCCGTCACCGTCGGCATGCCCGACGGCCGCGCGCTGCGCAAGCTGTGCCGGGAGCACGGCCCTTGGCGCACCGTGCCGTTGCGCCTGACCGACGCGCACGAGGTCGCCCACGCGTTCGCCGCCGCGGACGTGGCGTGTGTCGTCGACGGCGGGCGCCGCGAGGGCGAGGCGCCGACGGTGGTTGATGCGACGGTGACGCCCGTGCGGGTGCTCCGCGAGGGCGCGCTGCCGTCGAAATTCATCGAGGCAACGATGGCGATGGGCAACCGACGCAAGCTGTTCACCCGGGCCCATCCGAAGGACGAGTGAGCGGTTCGACTCTCTGAGCTCCCCCCAAGCGCCAGCGGGCACAATGGGGCATGTTCGACCGCTCCGCCGAGCTCTACGACGCGATCTACGATGCCATCGGCAAGGACTACGCGACTGAGGCGGACACGGTGCTCTCGCACATTCGAGAGGCGCGCGGGTCCGAACCGGCGACGCTCCTCGACGTTGCATGCGGGACGGGCCGCCACCTCGAATACTTCTCGCAGGCCGCGGCGTGCGTGGGCGTGGACATCGAGCCGGGCCTTTTAGCGGTGGCAGGCCGGCGGTGCCTCGGCGTCGAGCTCGTGCAGGGCGACATGACCGGCTTCGACCTCGACCGGACCTTCGACGCCGTCACGTGCCTCTTCTCGTCGATCGGCTATGTCCGCACGGTAGAGGGCCTGCATCGGGCCGCCCGCTGCCTGACGGCCCATGTCAGCGAGGGTGGCGTTCTGGTGGTGGAGCCCTGGTTCACGCCCGAAGTGTGGAACGGCAGACGAGTCCAGGTCGTCCAGGCTGAGGGTGCTGGCTTCACCGCAGTCCGGATGATGAGCTCCTCGCTCGAAGACGGCCTCTCGGTGCTCGACGCGCACTATCTGATCGGGGGTCAGAGCGGCGTGACCCATGTCACGGAACGCCACGAGCTCGGACTCTTCAGCTTCGAGCAGTACGCGGACGCCTTCGGCACCGCCGGGCTCAGCGTGTCGGTCGATCCCGAGGGAATGACCGGGCGCGGACTCATCGTCGCGCTGCGCTGAGCCACGCCGAGAGCTGCGGCGCAGACATGGCGACGTGCGGTCCAGTGTCGTCGCAGATACGAGCCCATCACTGTCCCCGTTCTGCTCCTGACGAGGTGAGCGGCACGATGCATCGGAATGCATGGATATGCAGGGCACTCGATCTGCCGAAGGTCAATTCGGGGTGTATATGGGGCGCGTATACACCCCGAATTCGTACCCGAGAGAGCGACAGTCTGAATACTTATGCATCGAGACCGGCAAGTATCCCTTCTCTGTATAAGGGTGCTACCGTGAGTGCTACTTGGCAAGTTGACGGCGTGGGCGGTGACGCCCGATGAACTACCTAGTGGGTCGCGAAGAACCAATCGAACTCGCCCAAGCGCCAACTGAGCTGGCGAGAGATGTCATTGATCAGATCCTTCAGCGAAGGTCCCAGATGCAGCGGCATGGGGAGCAGGTCCTGAGCGAGTTTTGTGGTCAGCACAATGTGACCATCGAGTGCGCCTTCAGGTTGGGAAGGCGAGATGACCGCCCACATCACTTCCATGCCATCTTCTACAGCACCCCCCCATCCCCAGCTATCGACCGTCTCCACTCCCTTGGGGCTGCCGTAGTAGGGAATCTCAACGCTGGCGGCGACAGCCAGCAGTTCGTGGTGTTTGTCGATGATGTCGAGGTTGTCGAGGATGGCAAGCGAGTTGGACTCGTGCCCCACCTTGTATGGCTGAGCGTCCTCGACGATCTGCATTGCGTCAACGTGGGGGCCGGGCGCAGGCTTGATGTAGGGAGCTTTCTTCGGCTCCTGAGCCAGAAGCGGGAACATGGTTCCCTGCGTCGGCTGAAGGGGAACCGCCTTTATGAGTTCATAGGCGATGTGATCCCAGGCGGACCGGAAGTTGTGCATACAGTCGCCGATCCAGAGCGGGAGCCGTTCATCGAAAGCCTTCAGACCCTCCACGGTCCAAATGTGCTTTCTCCCGTTGTCCTCCGTTTTGACGGGGGCGGAATAGGCGTCCGGCCCCGTGACGCGGAGAACTTCAGCCTCTATGAGAGCCGCGTGAACCTGCGCCTGCTTGAACTTGGAACGGGCTCCGCTCAGTTGGGGAGCAGGAGGGTAGGTTTGGTGCATCATGCCCAAGAAGAACGGCAACGAGCCGACACAGGAAACGCAACCAGCCAAGGGCGAACCCGCGGAAATACCGATTCCGACGCGGGAAGAGGTCTTTCGTGACTTGGGCAAGGTTGCAAAGCCAAGAAAGAAGGATTCGGACTCAAGCTGATTTCGGCGTTGGGTCGAAGGTGATCCATTCTTTTCGTTCGGCCCACCAGACCCACGTTGAACCGCACTGGTCGCAAACAACCTCGAAAAGGTGGCGACGATCCTCAGACTCATATGTGATCTGCCCTTGGCAGACGCCTTCCACAACCGCAAACGAGCACGGTTCCGTGACGATCACGGGATCAGTCCACCGTCGGAAACGCGGAACGGATCGCCAGCGTGAAGAACATGATCTTGCCGTCGTTGCGGTGGTTGAACCGCCACACGTACTCGTCCACGTAGGACTGGAGGTACTGGCGGGAAACGGAGTGGTACACGCCGTTGATCCCACGCTTTACCTGGGACCAGAAGCCTTCGATGTTCTGCGTGTGGATGTCTCCGCTTACGTAGACGTTCTCGGAGTGGTTGATCCGGTGGTGCTCAAAGCCGTGCAGCGGGAGCTTGCGGTACACCTTGGCGTCGTCGGTGTAGACGGTCGTTGCGGGCTTCACCGAAGTCGAAATGTGCGAGTACAGCGTCGGTCCTTGAGTGCTCGGCACCACGTAAGCCCGCACCCTTCCTCCGCGCTCGATCATGCCGAACACAGGAGCTTTGTTCTGATCCGACCAACGCTTACGGTTCTGCGCCCACGAACGTGTTGTGTCGTTCGCCCACTTGGCCTTGTCGGACTGGCGCGGCTTCCCGCCGTGGTACGTCTCGTCCATCTCAACCTCACCCGACAATGGCTCTTCGTCGTCTTGGGACATGAGCTGGGTACGGATGAGCTTGAACATCCGATGAGCTGTTTTGTAGGTGCAGCCAAGCTCTCGCTCCAGTTGCTTGGCCGAAATCCCGCAACGGGTGCTCGTCATGAGGTACATGGCGTAGAACCACAGGTGCAGGCCGGTGGAGGACTTGTGAAAGATCGTCCCCGCTGTCGGGTGTACGTGAAGGCCACAGGCCGTGCAGGTCCAGTCCTGGCGCTGCTGCTTGGCCGCGTACCGCTTGAACTCGCGGTCCTGCTCGCAGCGCTCACAGAAGGCGTGGTTGCCGTCCACGGACAAACGCTGGCGCCAGAGCCATTGCAGGCACGCTTCGTCATCGGGGAAGTCGCGCAGGAAGTCGACCAGCATGTACTGCGAGTCCGAGGTCCAAGCGTTTCGGGGGTTCTTCCTGTCTGCCGGTGCCATACCTCAAGTATGACACGCTGGGCTTATACAGTCAAGGGATACTTGCCATCGAGACCGCATACCGTGCGGCGCCAGCTTCCTCTCGCGTCGAGCATCCACTGACGATGGGACACTGGCCGGCGTGTTTTGGGAGAGTCCGCCCCCGACGCCCTGGCTCGACGACTCGGTGGTCGTCGCCGACTCGGCCATCTCGGAGCTTGGATTGTTCGCCGGGGTACCGCTGGCGGCCGGGCAGGTGGTGATGCGGTTGGGTGGCCGGCTGGTGTCCACCCGGGACCTGTTGGCGCTGCTCGAGACCTCGGACCAGTACGTGGACACCGTGGCACTGTTCGACGACGCCCACCTGGTCCTCCCTCCGGCGACACCGGTGCACTACGGCAACCACAGCTGTGATCCGAACCTCTGGCACGTCGGGCCCTATGAGATCGCGGCCCGTCGCGACATCACGGCCGGCGAAGAGCTGACCATCGACTACGGGACCCAGTCGGCTGGGTCCTTCTCCATGGGGTGCGCGTGCGGGTCGCCACGGTGCCGACGCGTCGTCACGGGCGATGACTGGCGGATCCCAGCGCTCCAAGAGGCCTATGCCGGCCATTGGACACCGGTCCTGGAAGCACAGGTGCGCGCCGAGCGCGTGCGTCGCCCACCCGGCGGTTGACGTCGTGCCAAGGTGGTTCGATCTCGACGTCCTGCTCTATGAGCTCGCCGTGACTCGCTCGACGGCCGGCAACCGGCTCACTGAGCGCTTCGCCTCCCAGTGCGTGCGGCCCAGCGCGGCAAAGTGCGACGGCCGATCCCTCAAGGCATAGGTGGCGAGCCACAAACGCTTGAGGTGGCGCTTGTACCCGGCGGCCACGTCGTCCTCATAGGCAGTGCGTCCGTGGAGCACGTGGTAGTTGTTGATGAATTGCATCTCGCCGGGCTGCAGGTCCATGTAGACGTTGAAGTCGGGGTCGTTCGCCATCGCGGACACCGTGGCGATCGCCTCGCGGGCGGTCTCGCTCAGCCGAGGGGCGTCGGGGTGTCGTTGCGAGGCCAGGATGTACTGGGGGATGAAGCGGACGAAGAGGCGTCCGCCCTGTTCGGTGAACCCCGGGACTGAGTAGAAGGCCTGGGCGCCGTCCGGTTGCTCGCCTCGCGTGTCGTAGGGCATCGCATCGTAGAGCGCTTCGGCCAGGTCGGGCCTCTCGCGGACGAGCGTGTTGTGGATCGCCACCGCGTTGGCCACGCACGAGAGCCCCCCCGTGCGCGCCGTACGCAGGCAGAGCAGTCCGACGAGATCCGAGCCATCGGTGTGGTAGTCCAGCGCGATGCCGCCGAGTTCGTTGCCCCGCACGGTCGGGTCGTCGATCGTCTTGCCCTGGTCGGTGACGTCGCCCAGCACGTGGCCGTGCTTGTTCTGGGCCCAGGGTTCCCCGAGGTGCAGGCCGATACCCCAATAGAGCAGCGTCAGGTCGTCGTCGCCGTAGCGTGCTGTGTCGAGCGCGGCAATACGAGCGAAGCCGCGGCCGTCGAGCAAGACGTCGACCACCCCGGACAGGGTGGCGGCCAGGCCTTCGAGGGGGAAGTCCTCTCGCGTCAGATCGAGGGGGTCGGCGCTCTTGCGTTTTGCGGTCGCCAGGGCCGCGTCGAGCTCTGCCTGGTCCGACGCGGTCAGCCGCACCGTCCACGTTCGGGAGTCGGCGACGTCGGCGGCGCGCCACTCGGCCGCCGGCTCGAGCTCGTGCAATGTTCGTGCGCTCATGGCCGCTCCTCTCGTTTTCCGGCCCGCACCAGCCGCCCGGGCAGCGCGCCGGTCGGCTCCCCGTCTCGATACGTGACTTCACCCGTCAAGACGGTGGCGCAGTAGCCGCGGGCACGCTGAAGGAGTCGCTTGCCGCCGGCGGGGAGGTCGTAGCCCATCTCGGGCGCCAGGCAGGCGAGGTTGTCGAAGTCGATGACGTTGCAGTCGGCTCGCATCCCCTCGGCCAGCACGCCGCGGTCGGTGAGGCCGACGGCACGTGCCGTCGAACTGGTCAGCTGCTGGACGACTTGGCCGACGGGCATGCGTCCGCGGGAGCGGTCGCGCCCCCAGTGGGACAGGAAATACGTGGGAAAGCTGGCGTCGGCGATCAGGCCGACGTGTGCACCCCCGTCGCCGAGCCCGAAGACGGTGTCGGGATGGGCCAGCATCTCGCCACAGGCGTCGAGGTTCCCGTCCGCATAGTTGGAGAACGGTGTGTAGAGGAAGCGACGGCCGTCGTCCTCGGCGAGCAGCTCGAGAGTGACGAGCGCCGGGTCGACGCCGCGTGCTGCGGCGAGATGCTCGACGCTGCGCTCTGGCGACGGCTCGTAGTCGGGGACGTCACCAAGCGGGAAGAGCCGCCCGTAGTCGATTAGGCGCCGGCGTCCACTTCGCCGACCCGTGTCGCCATCCTCTTTGGGGAGCTCGGCGAGGAGCCGGTCGCGGAACGCTGGGGTCGCGCAGCGCGCGCGCCTGCTCGGCGATCGGCTGGCCGGCGATTTCACGGAAGGCCGGGAACCGCAGGAAGGGGTGGTACGAAGACTGGAGCCCGACCAGGACGCCGACCGCGCGCGGCGCCACCTGCCCGCGGATCGGCAGTCCCGCCGCGGTGGCCGCCTCGATGCGAGCCAGCAGGTCACGCCAGGCCTCGGGCTGGCGGTGGCTCTGGGCGAGCGACAGGGAGAGGGGTACGCCGGTGCGCGCCACCATGCCACGGACGAGTTCGAACTCGCCGTCGGTGTCGGGCCAGAAGTCCGAGATGAGCTCGACGACGCCATGACCAGCGTCTGCCACGCCGGCGGCGATGCCCTCGAGCTCGTCGGCGCTCGCCCGCAGCGAGGGCGTCGGGTCCCCACTTGCCGTGCGGTGGTTCAAGGTACGCGACGTCGAGAAACCGATGGCACCGGCGTGCATGGCTTCGGTCGCCAAGCTGCGCATGGCCGCCACGTCCTCCGGCGTTGCATCCTCCAGGCGGGCGGCCCGTTCACCCATGACATAGAGGCGGAGCGCGCCGTGGGGGAGCTGCGCACACAGGTCTATGTCGTGCGGTCGGCGCTCGACCGCGTCGAGATACTCGCCGAAGCTCTCCCACGTCCACTCGATGCCCTCGTCGAGCACCGCACCAGGGATGTCTTCGACACCCTCCATGAGCGAGATCAGCCGGTCGTGCGCGTCGGGACGGACGGGTGCGAAACCCACGCCGCAGTTGCCCATCACCGCGGTCGTGACCCCGTGCCAGCTCGACGGGGTGATCTGCGAGTCCCAGGTCGCCTGCCCGTCGTAGTGGGTGTGGATGTCGACGAAACCCGGTGTGACCAGCCGCCCGGATGCGTCCATCTCATCGCGTCCGCGGCCCGACACCGCGCCGACGGCGCTGATGGTGCCGCCCGTGACGGCGACATCGGCCTCGAATGGATCCCCGCCGAGACCATCGGCCACCAGGCCACCTCGGATCACCAGGTCGTGGGCGATGCCTGCGCTCGTCACCATGCGCTGCCCCTCGCTTTCCCGTCCCGACCCGGCACGCTCTGCGGTTCTCCAGTTCCTACCCCCGGCAAGCCTCCCACCCGAACCCGCCAGGCCCGAACCCCACCAGGATAGTTAGATCAGTCTAACTATATGGCAACCCACGAGCCGCTTCTCAGGCGTGCAGTTGGATAGTCCCGTCCGCCTGCAGGGCCGCGGTGCGGCCAATGGGGTCCTCGGCGCAGAGCGCCTGCACAGTCGCTGGATCGCTCGTCGAGCCCCAGGCCCGTGCGTCCTCCTTGGTGCGGCACACGACGATGCCCCGCTCGGGGTTGCCCTCGCGGTCGAACGTCACGGTGTAGGTCTCGACCTGCACCAGGCCAGTGGCCTCCGGATCGACGGCGCGGGCCGGTAACGCGTCGACCTCGGCCTGGACGTTCCGCCAGGCGAACGGCCCGTCATGGCTGGGAGGCCGAGACGCGTAGACGCCGATCGAATGCTTCGTCGCGTACCAGCCCAGCCCCGTCACGAGCGCTGCCGCACCCGGCGCCTCGCGCGCGGCCCCGACCGCCCGGGCGATGCCGTGCGAGGTGTAGTTGTTGCCCGGCCCGCCTCCGAAGGTGAGCCCCCCGGTCAGGGTCAGTGGCCGGTCCGGATCGCCGATCGCGAGCCCGAGCTCGCCAGCCGCCATCTGGACCACTGCGGGGAAGCAGGAGTAGAGGTCGACGAGGGCGATGTCGTCGATCCCGAGTCCCGCGAGCGCGAGCGCGGCCCGTCCGGCGAGACGGATGGCAGGGGAGCGATGCAGCTCGTCGCGGTTGGAGATGAACCAGTGGTCGTTGGCGTCCGCACCCGCCAGCGGGAAGACCCATCGGTCCTCGGGAACCCCGGCCGCACGCGCCGCGTCAACCGAGCACACGATGTAGCCCGCGCCCTGGTCGACCTGCATGTTGGCGGTGCACAACTTCGGATAGGGCAAGGACACCATTCGGTTCTGTGCCGACGGCGTCATGATCTCCCGCGCGCTGCGTGCGGTGCGGATCCACGCTCCGGGATTGGCCGCCGCGACCTCGCTGAAGCGCGACCAGAGCGCGCCGATGTGAGCGGCGTGCTCTTCCAGACTCCAGCCGTTGGCGGCACGCAGCGCGTTTTCGAACAACGGGTAGGCGTGGACGGGAAGCAGCACGCCGGCGCTCATCTCGAGCTCGCTGGCCCCGGGCTTGTCGACTCCGAATGTCTCCGGTGCCGGCGCGCCCGGCGGGAGCTCGGCCCACGTCAACGGCGCTGAGCTCGGGTTGCGCCGGGACAGAGCACGGGCGTACATCGCCTCGGCCCCCACGACCATGACGACATCGCGCGCGCCAGCGCTGATGGCCATGCAGGCGTCATGCATCAGGGCCTGCGGGGTATTGCCCCCGATGGCCGACAACATGAGTTCGGGCGGCTCGTCGCCCTCGGCGAAGCCGAGCCGCCCGGCGACCTGCAGGGCGGGGTTGGCAGAGTGCCACCCGAGCGGGACCACGACGCGCAGCGAGTCCGCTCGCTCGAGGAGCGCACTGCCCGAGGGGGCTGCGCCGCCGGGCGGCGCGCCGTCGCAGTCCTCGACCGCCGCCCGCAACGCCATGGCCATCAACGCGACCGGCTCCGGTCGTGCCGCCGGCTCGAGCGGGGCGTCGGCCGGCGTCATGGCCTGCCCGACACCGACGACAACCGGTGTGCGCGGGTCCAGGGGCATGGCCCGGGCAGCGTACCGGTTCGCGCCCCAGGCCCCTCGGGACCCGCCGGTAGACTCGGTGCGCATACGCGCGCCGAAAGGATCACATGAGCAGCTACGAGACAGCGCTGTCCGCCGACCCCAAGGTCGCCGATCTCATCGGCCAAGAGCTTGCTCGCCAGCAGACGACACTGCAGCTGATCGCATCCGAGAATTTCACCTCACCCGCGGTGTTGGCTGCGTCGGGCTCGGTGCTGACCAACAAGTACTCGGAGGGCTATCCCGGCCGCCGGTATTACGGCGGCAACCAGATCATCGACGAGGTGGAAGACCTGGCACGCAACCGCGCCACGGCGCTCTTCGGCGCGGAGCATGCCAACGTCCAGCCTCATGCAGGGGCGAGCGCGAACCTCGCGGCCTACCAGGCACTCCTCGAGCCCGGGGCCACCATCCTCGCTATGCGCCTCGACCACGGCGGACACCTGAGCCACGGATCGCCGGCCTCCATCGTCTCGAAGTGGTGGCGTTTCGTCTCCTACGGTGTGACGCCCGAGTCGAACGACGCCTCGAACCCGGGCGAGGTGATCGACTTCGACCAGGTGGCGCACCTCGCCAAGACCGAGAAGCCTGATCTGATCGTGGCGGGCTCGACGGCCTATGCACGCGTCATCGACCCCCAGCCGTTCCGCGAGATCGCGGACTCGGTCGGCGCACTGTTCATGTTCGATGCGGCGCATCCAGCCGGCCTCATTGCGGGGGGCGCCCACCCGAACCCCGTGGGCATAGCCGACGTCGTCACTTTCACGACGCACAAGACACTGCGTGGCCCCCGCGGCGGAGCCATCTTGTGCGGGGCTGATCTCGCCAAGAAAATCGACAGCGCCGTGTTCCCCGGATTGCAGGGCGGTCCCCTCGAGCACATCATCGCGGCCAAGGCGGTCGCCTTCGCCGAGGCGGCCAAGCCGGAGTTCCGCGACTATGCGGCGAAGATCGTGACCAACGCGGCGGCGTTGGCCGCAGCCCTCGCCGAGCATGGCTTCCGGCTCGTCTCCGGAGGAACCGACAACCACATGCTGCTCGTCGACTTGCGCGCATTCGACGCGGAGCTGACGGGCAAGGAGGCCCAGGAGGTACTCGACCGCGCGGGCATCACGTGCAACCGCAACACCATTCCCGACGATCCCCGCTCGCCGTTCCTCACATCCGGCTTGCGCCTCGGAACGGCGGCCGAGACGACGGCAGGCATGGGACCGGCGGAGATGGGCGCGATCGCCGACCTGATCGTGCGCACGCTCAAGGCGAGGACCGACGAGGGCGAGGTCGCCGCAGTCCGCGCGGAGGTGGCCACACTGTGTGCCGCCTTCCCCCCGTATCCCGACCTCGTGGGTTAGCGAGTGCCCGACATCGGCTGGTACGGCCTGGTCCTGGTGATCGCCGCAGTGGCGACGGCCGCACTGACCATCCCCGCCAAGCGTGTGGCGATCAGGGTGGGCTACGTCTCGCATCCCGGGCCGCGCTCGGTGCACGACCGGCCTATCGCCTACGGGGGCGGTGCCGCCATGCTGATGGGCTTCTTCGTGGCCGTGCTCTCAGCTGCCGCCATTCCCGCGCTGCGCAACATTTTCACGGACTCACCCGAGATGATGGGCGTCGTGCTGGCCGCCGGTGCGATGTTTGCGGTCGGCCTCATCGATGACGTCCGCGACATGTCGGCCCCAGCCAAGATGGCCGGCCAGGTCCTGGCGGCGAGCATCTTGTATTTCAGCGGCGTCACCATGTACGAGCTCAAGATTCCCCTCGCTGGTTTCTTCGTGCTGACGCCTGGCATCATCCCGCTGATCACAGCGATCTGGGTGATCTGCCTCACGAATGCGGTCAACCTGATTGACGGGCTCGACGGCCTCGCCGCCGGCGTGGTGGCCATCGGCGGTGCCGCGCTCGCCCTCTACGGCATCCGCCTCATGGGCCTCGGCCTCCTGCCAAGCGACAACATCGGCGCGTTGGTCGCAGTGATCGCGTGCGGCATTTGTCTCGGATTCCTGCCCTTCAACTTCAATCCCGCCCGCATCTTCATGGGAGACGCCGGTGCGCACTTCCTTGGGCTCCTCATGGCCGCGTCCACCATGGTGATCGGCGGCCGCGTCCCGACTGCCGTGCCCATCAGCGGCGTGACCTACTTCTTCTTCGCACCCCTGTTCATCCCGATCTTCATCTTGGGCGTGCCCCTCGTCGACATGGCCTTCGCCTTCGTGCGTCGCACCGCCAGCGGGCGCGGCTTCGACACTCCCGACAAAGAGCACATCCACCACCGTCTGCTGCGCCTGGGGCATGGGCCTCGCCGGAGCGTCATCATCCTGTGGGCGTGGACGGCGATCCTCTCGAGCTTCTTGCTCTTCCCGCTCTTTGTGCACCAGGTCAACGCCATCATCCCGATCGGTGCGGCGGCGCTCGGCGCGGGGCTTTATACGTTCTTCCACCCCGGGCTGCGCCGGGGCAACGGTGACGAGGAGGACGAGCGCCCCGACCAGGGCATTCCAGCCGTCTCCGAGGGTGCCGAATCCCTCAGTGAGGTGGTGAGATTCCCCTCGTGACCGTTTGGACGCCAAACGGGCCGAGATGCGATGATGAGGCCTGTGTACCCCGTCCACCTCGCCTCGTCCGACGCTGCCCTCGCGGCATCGCGGACAACGGACTCCGGCGCGCCTCGCACCGCATAGGGGGGCAGCAGTCGCATGCGTGGTTCCGTAAGCGTCGTCGTGCGCGCCCATTCGGGTGAGCGAACCCTCCAGTTCAGGGCCTGCCGAGGGCACGCCAACCCGTGCTCCGAAGTTCGCGGACTTCTTCTTCATCGGGACGGCGTGCGCGCTCAGCATCGTCGGAGCCGGAGCAGTTGGCTTCGGGTTGGACTCCTGGCTCGGCACCACCCCGTGGCTGACGTTCGCCGGTCTCGCGTTCGGCATTGCGTCCGCGGTGCTGCTGACGTTCGCCCAAATACGCAAATTCACCTGACGACACCACCTGCGGCCCTTGCCCGCGGGCAGCGACGGAGATTGACCCATGTTCTTCGAAGGCTTTGCGCTCCCTGACCTCGTCCGCGTCTCGCGTGTCACCGTCCTCACCGGGCTGGTTATCGGTGTTGTCGGCCTGGTCGCCTCGCTCGCGCTCAATGCGCCCCTGGTCGGGCTCGGCATCGGCATCGGCGTCGGTCTGGGGATCCTCAACTTCCGCATGATCGTGAAGTCCGTCGCCAAGCAATCGGCGCGAGAGGGCGAGCGCCACCGCAAGCCACTTGCCGCCAACACGGTGCGCCGCCTCGCCGTGATCACTGTCATCGCACTCGGCCTGTGCTTCTTGTCGCTCGACGTCGGCCTGGGCACGATGGCGGGACTGGCGCTGTTCCAGTTCATCCTGCTGGCCACGATGGCCCGGTCGATGTTCAAGCTCGGCAACGGTTCCCTCTCGGGCATGCTCGACGCCGCCCAGGCGTCGTTCGCCCTGCCCGACGACGACGGGGACGACCGCTGATGGGTGTCGACGCGCTGCACTCGATCGGCGCCGTCGGGCGGCTGTCGTCGGACATCACGGTCGGCGACCACGTCCAGAAGGCGGTCGCCGGCATCACCATCGACTGGGACACGGTCTGGGCCACCGCGGTGGCCGGGATCATCGTGATCGTGGTCGGCCTCGTGCTGCGGCGCCAGATGACCAGTGGCGTGCCGGGCCGCCTCCAAGCGGCGTGGGAGCTCGGCATCGGTGCCCTGACCCAGCAGGTCGAGGGCACTGTCGGTGAGCAGGGCACGAAGATCATCCCCCTGGCAGCGACCCTCTTCGTGTTCATCTTCGTGTGCAACCTCTTCACCCTGCTGGGACTCGGCAGCAAGTACGAATTCCTGCTCGTCCCGAACGCGGACATCAACTTGCCTCTCGCCATGGCGCTCTACGTGATCGTGCGGGTCCACATCGCGTCCGTGCGGGCCCGCGGGGCGAGCGGCTACTTCAAGCACTACGCCACGCAGCCGTTCCCGATCTATCTCTTTCCCTTCAACATCTTCATCAACCTCGTCGAAGAGATCGCCAAGCCACTCACACTGGCGCTCCGGCTCTTCGGCAACCTTCTCTCGGGTACCTTGATGCTCTCGCTGATCGCCGCGCTGGGGGTCTGGAAGCTGGGCGCCATCCCGATCGGCAACATCCTGGTGCTGCCGTTGAACGTGATCTGGAAGATCTTCGACATGTTCATCGGTGCGATCCAGGCGTTCATTTTCACCTTGCTCACCATCCTCTACTTCGACGTGGCGACGACGGTCGACCACGGCGACCAAAAGGACGAGCTTCTTCACGACCTTCCGGCCCACGATCCCGAGGCACAACCCGTCGCAGCCTGACAAGCACTTCGAAACGATCCGACCCAGACTCACGATCTCGTAGAACCCAAAGGAGAGGAAGACACAAATGGCAGACACAGCAGCTCAGGCCACACAGCTGGCCGGAGCCATGATCGGAGGCGGGCTGGCGCTCGGTGGCGGCGCCATCGGCGCCGCCGTCGGTGACGGTCTCGCCGGGAGCGCGACGATCAATGGGGTTGCGCGTCAGCCCGAGGCCCAGAGTCGCCTCTTCACGATCATGTTCCTGACCGTCGGTTTGGTCGAGGCCATGTACTTCATCAACCTGGCCTTCACCGCGCTCTTCATCTTCTCGCTCTACAAGAAGTAGTTCGGACCGGGTGCTTCTGCACTCGGCTCCGGACCAGAGATAGCGCACCGATCGGAGAGGCAAGGCAGCAAACGACATGCTCACCGCGACCAGCAACTTCTTGATCCCCAACGCGACGCTCATTGTCGAACTCGTCGCGTTCCTGATAGTCCTAGGTTTCATCGGACGCTACGTCCTGCCGTTCCTTAACGATGCGCTGGACAAGCGCGCCATGCTGATCAAGTCGCAACTGGAGGCGGCTGACGAGGCGAAGGCGGACACGTCCAAGGCCGAAGAGGACCGCCATCGCGCGCTGGAGGATGCGCGTCACCAAGCCAGAGAGATCGTGGCCACGGCGAACCGGACCGCGGAGCAGGTCAAGAACGACGCGCAGGCCAGCGCCCAGGCGGAGCATGACCGCATCGTCGGCAGCGCGGAGAACGAGGTGGCCCTGGCCCGGCAGCGCGCAGTCCAGGAGGCCGCCGGCCGGATGGGGGAGATCGTGCTCGACGTGGTCGAGCGCATCATCGGGCGTGAGATCAGCGCGGAGTTCCACCGTGATCTGATCGGCGAGGCCGTCGATGCCCTCCGCGCGGACGGCGTTGGTGTGGGCGGCGGCACGGAGCAGCGCCCGTGAACCCAACCCTTCAGGGGTACGCCGCCGCGGTGCTGGAGTCCATGGACCCCAGCCAGCAGGCGAGCGTCGCGTCGGAGCTGAGCCAGATCGAACTGCTGGTGCTCTCCACTCCGGCGCTGCGGGCAGCGCTGACGGACACCGCTGTCACCGGGCCGGCGCGCCAGGCCGTGATGCGCGACCTCCTCGAGGGGAAGGTGTCGGAGCCGGCCCGTCGACTGGCCGCGTTCGCCACCTCAGTGGTGTCGGCGCCCGACGTGTTGTCGGCGCTCAACTGGATCAGCCACCGGGCCCACCGCCTGGCCGACGGCTTGAGCGAGCCCGAGCCACCGCTCAGCCTGAGTCAGGCGCGCAAGCGTGTCGGCGGGTTCGCGCAGGCGCTCTACGAGTCGATGTCGAGTCAGGACCTCGAGGAGATGGAGGACAGTCTCTTCCGTTTCGCCCGCATCGTCGCCTCGGCGCCCGGGCTGCGCACCGTCCTGACGGACCGGGATCAGCCCGTGGAGTCCCGCAAGGGCGTCGTCGACCAGCTCATCGCGGGCAAGGTCTCGGAGCAGACCGAGGAGCTCGTGAACTACGCGGTGAGCGGAGGGCGTGCCCGGGACTTCGTCGGCACGTTGGACTGGCTCGTGGAGCAGACGGCGCGGGCGCGGGGATGGCGCATCGCCCGTGTGCGCTCGGCCGCCCAGATCGAAGAGGCGCAGCGGTCCGAGCTTTCCGAGACGCTGTCCTCAATGGTAGGCGTCCCGGTCGAGCTGCAGGTCGTGCTCGACCCGACGCTGTTGAGCGGGGCCGTGATCGAGATCGGTGACGTGCTGGTGGACGCCAGCGCCCGCGGACGCATCGACGCCCTGCGCGAGCACCTCGTCCCCGGCGGATGGGACGACGAAGGTTTCGGTTCGCGCGCGAGCCGGTCGGGTGGAGACTCAACAGAGGGAGCAGCGTGATGGCAGAGCTGACAATCGATGCCAGCGAGATCACAGCGGCGCTCGAGCGCCACGTCGAGGATTACACACCAACCGTCGGCACCGAGCAGATCGGCCGCATCGTCGAGGTGGGCGACGGGATCGCCCGCGTCTCGGGCCTGCCGGGAGCCGCCGTGAACGAGCTGCTCGAGTTCGAGGACGGGACGCTCGGCCTGGCGCTGAACCTCGACGAGGACACGATCGGCGCGGTCGTGCTGGGAGAGGTCGACAACCTCGAGGAGGAGCAGAGGGTCAGGGCGACCGGCCGGATCCAGACCGTCCCGGTGGGCGACGCGCTGCTGGGCCGGGTCGTCAACGCCCTCGGTGAGCCCATCGACGGGAAGGGTCCGATCAACAGCTCCGAGTTCCGGCGCATGGAGGTGCAGGCCCCCGGAATCGTGGGCCGCCAGCCCGTGCACGAGCCGATGCAGACCGGCATCAAGGCGATCGATGCCATGACCCCGATCGGGCGGGGGCAGCGGGAATTGATCATCGGCGACCGCAAGACGGGCAAGACGACCATTGCCGTCGACACGATCATCAACCAGGCCGGTCAGGGCGTGAAGTGCATCTACGTCGCCATCGGCCAGAAGAACTCCTCGGTGGCGAGCACGGTGGCCACCCTCGAAGAGCACGGCGCGCTGGAGTACACGGTCGTCGTCGTCGCCTCGGCGGGCGATCCTGCGCCGTTCAAGTACCTCTCCCCTTATGCCGGATGCGCCATGGGACAGCACTGGTTGGAGCACGGCGAGCACGCCCTTATCGTCTACGACGACTTGTCCAAGCAGGCCGAGGCGTACCGCTCCGTGTCGTTGCTGCTGCGCCGTCCTCCAGGCCGCGAGGCGTACCCGGGCGACGTCTTCTACCTCCACTCGCGCTTGCTCGAGCGCGCCGCCAAGCTGTCCGACGCGCTCGGCGGCGGCTCGTTGACGGCCCTGCCGGTGGTAGAGACCAAGGCGGGCGACATCTCGGCCTACATCCCGACCAACGTGATCTCGATCACCGACGGCCAGGTCTTCCTCGAGACCGACCTGTTCAACTCGGGCATCCGGCCCGCCATCAACGTGGGCAACTCCGTGAGCCGGGTGGGGAGCGCAGCGCAGGTCAAGGCGATGAAGCAGGTCTCGGGCACGCTCAAGCTCGACCTAGCCCAGTTCCGCGAGCTCGAGGCCTTCGCTACTTTCGGTTCCGAGCTCGACAGGGTGTCCCAGGCCCAGCTCGACCGCGGGTACCGGTTGACCGAGCTGCTCAAGCAGCCGCAGAACCAGCCTGTTCCCGTCGAGGAGCAGGTGCTCGTCATTTACGCCGGGACCAAGGGCTGGGCCGACGAGGTGCCCGTGCCCGAGGTGCAGCGCTTCGGCCAGGAGTTGATCGAGTACTTCAAGGGCAACCACGCGGGCGTGCTCGAGACCATCCACTCGACGGGCGCGATGCCTGAAGGCGACGAAATCGACAAGGGGCTGCAGGCGTTCGTCGACGGCTTCGATACGGGGAAGGCCGACTGACAGGTGGCCGGAGGCCAAGAGCGAGCCCTGCGCCAGCGCATCCGCACGGTGCAGTCGACGAGGAAGATCACCAAGGCGATGGAGCTCATCGCCGCCTCGCGCATCGTGCGCGCCCAGGCGCGCATCGCGGCCAACCGGCCCTTCCGTGACGGCATGGTGCGGATCGTCCGCCAGGTGGTCGCCGAGGATCCGACCATGGCCGAGAAGATGCTGGGCACCCCCGAGTCGCCCGAGCACCTCGGCATCCTGGCGATAGTCGGTGACCGCGGGTTGGCCGGCGCGTACAACTCGGGCGTCCTCCGGGCCACCGAGCGCATCCTGGCCGGGTACCGCGGCAGCGGGGCGGAGACCAACCTGTGGACGGTCGGCAAGAAGGCGACCGGCTACTTCCGCTACCGCCGCATCGAGGTGCGTGGTTCGTTCATCGGCATGGCGGACCGGCCGGAGTACTCCGACGCCCGTGACATCGCGGCCGCGGTGCTGACACCGTTCCTGGCCGGCGAGCTCGACCTCGTCCAACTCGTCTCGACGCGCTTCGTCTCCGCCGGCACGCAGAGGGTCGAGGTGCGCCAGCTCCTCCCCATCCCCCTGCCTGAGTCCGGGAGCGACGGCGCCGGCGCCGACATCGACGCGCTACCCGGCGCCACGACTCCGGCAGCGGCCGGCAACAGCGGAGCGGGCGGCTACACCGAGTTCGAGCCCGACTCCGAGTCGCTGCTCGAAGCACTCGTGCCGCAGGCGACCGAGGCCGAGATCTTTGCGGCGCTGCTCGAGGGCACGGCGTCGTTCTTCACGGCCCAGCAGCGCGCAATGGCTGCTGCGACCGACAACGCGGACGAGCTCGTCCGGAGCTTGACCCGCGTGATGAACCGCGCCCGCCAGGACGCGATCACGACAGAGATCATGGAGATCGTTGGCGGCGCAGAGGCGCTGCGCCACGCGAAGGAGGTCTGAGTACATGACCAGCACCGCAACGCCGGAGACCACTACCCGCCAGTTGGAGGACGGCCGTGTCGTCGCCATCGCTGGCCCTGTGATCGACGTCGAGTTTCCCCCACACGCACTGCCGGAGATCAACTACGAGGTCGAGTTCGACATCGAGCTCGACGGTGAGACCAAGACCGTCGCCGCCGAGGTCGCCCAGCAGATCGGTGACGGCCGCGTGCGCTGCATCTGCATGCAGCAGACGGACGGGTTGGTCCGTGGGACGGCGGTCCGAAACCTGGGTCACGGTATTGAGGTGCCGGTCGGCAACGCCGTGCTGGGCCACGTGTTCAACGTGCTCGGACAGCCGCTCGACACCGACTCCATCGGAAAGCCCGACGACTACTGGGAGATCCACCGCAACGCACCGGCCTTCGACCAGCTCGAGCCGCGGTCACAGCTCTTCGAGACGGGCATCAAGGTCATCGACCTCCTCGAGCCCTATGTGCAGGGTGGCAAGATCGGCCTCTTCGGCGGTGCCGGTGTGGGCAAGACCGTCATCATCCAAGAGATGATCCACCGCGTCGCCCAGCAGTTCGGCGGCGTCTCTGTGTTCGCCGGCGTGGGGGAGCGGACGCGCGAGGGCACCGACATGTGGCTCGAGATGCAAGAGTCCGGGGTCATCGACAAGGCGGCGCTGGTCTATGGGCAGATGGACGAGCCCCCCGGTGTCCGTCTCCGCGTCGGATTGTCGGCGCTGACCATGGCGGAGTACTTCCGCGACGTGCAGAACCAGGACGTGCTGCTCTTCATCGACAACATCTTCCGCTTCGTCCAGGCCGGCTCCGAGGTCTCCACGCTCCTCGGCCGCATGCCGTCGGCGGTGGGCTACCAGCCGACCCTGGCCGACGAGATGGGCGAGCTGCAGGAGCGCATCACCTCTACCAAGGGCAAGTCGATCACCTCGCTGCAAGCCGTCTACGTGCCGGCCGACGACTACACCGACCCGGCGCCCTTCACGACGTTCACCCACTTGGACGCGACGACCGAACTGTCGCGGCAGATCGCCGCGCTCGGCATCTACCCGGCGGTGGACCCGTTGGGCTCGACGTCGAACATCTTGGCGCCTGAGATCGTCGGCGACCGCCACTATGCGGTAGCACGGCGCGTGCAGGAGATCCTCCAGCGCTACAAGGAGCTGCAGGACATCATCGCGATCCTCGGCTTGGACGAGCTGTCCGAGGAGGACCGGGTGACGGTGAACCGCGCCCGCAAGGTGCAGCGCTTCCTCTCACAGCCGTTCTTCGTCGCCGAGGTGTTCACCGGGGTGCCGGGGATCTTCGTGCCGATCGACGAGACCGTCGAGTCCTTCGAGGCGCTGGCCAACGGCGACCTCGACGACATCCCCGAGCAGGCATTCCTCAACGTGGGCGGCGTCGAGTCCGTCCTCGAGAAGGCGAAGAAGCTCGAGGAGGAGGCCGGCTAGTGGCTGACGGTGTCTTCGGCGTCGAGGTCGTCACCCCCGAGGAGGCGCTGGTGGCCGGTTCGGCCACCGCGGTCATGCTGCGCACCTCCACCGGTGAGATGACCGTCCTCGACGGGCACACCGCGTTGGTGGGCGACATCGTCTCGGGGCTGGTGCGCGTCGAGCAGCCCGACGGCGCGACGGACCGCCTGGCCGTGCACGGAGGCTTCATTCAGGTGGATACGAGGCCGGGCGCGGCCGATGACCTCATCGGGCCCCACGAGGGCGGGCCGCTGGCCGGCATGTCGACCCGGGTCACCCTCCTCGCCGGCGTGGCCGAGCGCGCCGAGGACATCGACACCGAGCACGCCCAGACCGCCCAAGAGGCTGCTTCCCAGCTGGTGGCCGACCTCCGGTCCGCCAGCGGGCCGGTCGCCGACCGCGAAGAGGGCGGCACCAACGTCGAGCTTGCCCAGGCCGAACAGGCGTTGGCGCGGGCTGAGTTGCGGTTGTCGGTCGCCGCCGGCAACGCGTAGGCAGCACGGGGCGGCGGCCAGGGCCGCAGGCTCGCGTCAGGTGAACGAGATCGAGCTGAACTCGGCCAGCTTCTTCAGCGCGTGGCTGGCGTCGATCTTGCGCACGGTCCCGGACTTGGAGCGCATGACCAGCGACTGGGTGGTCGCACCGAACTCGTGGTACTGCACACCCTGGAGGAGCTCGCCGTCGGTGATCCCCGTGGCGGCGAAGAAGCAGTTGTTGCCCTGCACGAGGTCGTCGGTGCTCAGCACCGCATCGAGCTTGTAGCCCGCTTCGACGGCGGCCGCACGCTCCTCCTCGTTGCGCGTATAGAGCTTGCCCTGGATCTCGGCCCCCATGCATTTGAGCGCCGCCGCCGCGATGACGCCCTCTGGAGTGCCGCCGATGCCGAAGAGGATGTCGACACCGGCGCCGGGCCAACCGGTGGCGATGGCGCCGGCCACATCTCCGTCTGTGATGAGGCGGATGCGGGCGCCGGTGGCCCGCACCTCGGCGATCAAGCCCACGTGCCGCGGCCGGTCCAAGATGACCGCAGTGAGGTCCGGCACCTGGCGCCCCAGCGCCTCGGACAGCGCCTGGAGGTTCTCGGTCGGGGTGCGGCGGATGTCGCAGGCGCCCTTGGCCCGCGGGCCCACGGCCAGCTTCTCCATGTACACGCACGGCCCCGGGTCGAACATGGCGCCGCGCTCGGCCACGGCGATCACTGACAGCGCACCGCCGCGGCCCTGTGCCGTCAGCGTCGTGCCGTCGATCGGGTCCACGGCGATGTCGGTCAACGGGGGGGTGCCGTCGCCGATCTTCTCACCGTTGAAGAGCATCGGCGCGTTGTCCTTCTCGCCTTCGCCGATTACGACGATCCCGTCCATGGGCACGCTCGAGAGGACCGTTCGCATGGCCTCCACCGCGGCGGCGTCGGCGCCGATCTTGTCGCCGCGGCCCATCCAGCGGCTGGCCGCCATGGCGGCCGCCTCGGTCGTGCGCACGAGGTCCATGGCGAGGTTCCGGTCGGGTGCTTGGGGGGACGTCACCACGGTGTCCGACCATAGCGGCTGACCGGCAGGAGCCTCCCGAACGGGCCACCCGCCAGCGGCGATACTTGAGAGCGTGGACGAGATCGTCGTCGAGCCCAACGGACCGCTCTACGGGACGGTCAGCGCAGGCGGAGCGAAGAATTCCGCGCTCAAGCTGATGGCAGCCTGCCTGCTCGCCGAGGGCCGCACCGTGCTGTCCAACGTCCCGCGCATCAGCGACGTCGACACCATGGCCAAGGTGCTCCGTGCGATGGGCGCACGTGTTGACCGCCTCGACAACGGGGATGTGAGCGTGACCACACCACCGGCGAGCGAGCTGGTGCCCGAAGGTCCCTACGAGCTCTTCGAGCGCATGCGGGCGTCGGTCGTGGTGCTCGGCCTGCTCCTGGCTCGCTGCGGCGCGGTGCGCGTCCCCCTGCCGGGCGGGGACGACTTCGGGGCGAGGCCCATCGACTTCCACATCAACGGGCTGAGCGCCATGGGCGCCCGCTTCGAGTCGTCCCACGGTGACGTCCGCGGCACCGTGCCGGCCGGTCGCCTGGTCGGCACGCGCGTCGTGCTCGAGTACCCGAGCCACACGGCGACCGACAACCTGCTCATGGCGGCGGTGCTGGCCAAGGGGACGACGGTCATTGAGAACGCGGCCAAGGAGCCCGAGGTGGCCGACCTGGCCGCCATGCTCAGCGACATGGGGGCGGTCGTGCGCGGTGCGGGGACGTCGCGCATCGAGATCGAGGGAGTGGAGGAGCTGCGGCCCACGCGCCACGCCGTGGTGCCCGACCGGGTGGTGGCCGCGACGTACGTGGCGGCGGTCGGCATGGCGGGCGGCGAGGTGTTCATCGCAGACGCCCGGCCGGACCACATGGAGAACCTGCTGCGCAAGGTGCAGCGGATGGGCGTGACCACCGAGATGACGCCGAGCGGCCTCCGGGCCAGCGCGCAGGGCCGGCTGCTTGCCGCGGACGTGGCCACGCTGCCGTACCCGGGTGTGGCCACCGACTACAGCCCGCTCCTCGTCGCGATGCTCACCGTGGCCGACGGCGTGGGCATCCTGACCGAGAACCTGTTCTCGGGGCGGTTCCGCTACGTCGAGGAACTGCGCCGGATGGGTGCGGACATCCGGACCGAAGGCCATCACGCCGTGGTGCGCGGCGTCGAACGGCTCTCGGGCGCCCAGGTGCGTGCGCCCGATATCCGTGCCGGCGTGGCGCTCGTCCTGGCCGGACTCGTGGCGGAGGGCCGGACCACGGTCAGCGGCGCGCACCACATCGGCCGCGGCTATGAGGATCTGGCCGGGGCGTTGGCGTCGCTCGGTGCCACGGTGACCCGCCAGTGAGCGAACGCGTCCGCTCCCGCGCCGCGGACCCCGCAACCCTGCTCGGCGAGGCACGCGGCGGTGATCGTGTCGCGCTGGCGCGGCTGCTCTCCATGATCGAGCGCGGCGGTGAGGACGCGACGGCCGTCGCGGGACTCGCCTACCGGACCGAGGCGCCGTACACGGTCGGTCTGACCGGCGCGCCCGGCTCGGGCAAATCAACGCTCACCGACGGCCTGATCAGCGAGGCGCGCGGAGGCTGGCCGCACCCCGATCTTGAAGCGGTCGCACAGGTCGGGGTGCTCGCGGTGGACCCGACGTCGCCCTTCAGCGGCGGTGCGATCCTCGGCGACCGTGTCCGGATGGGCCGGCACGCGCTCGACCCGTCGGTCTTCATCCGCTCCATGGCCACACGGGGACACCTCGGCGGACTGTCGCTTGCCGTGCCCGACGCGGTCCGCCTCCTCGGCGCGGCGGGGATCGGCGTCGTGATCGTCGAGACGGTCGGCGTGGGACAGATGGAAGTGGAGATCGCGTCTGCAGCCGACACCACGGTCGTGGTGGTGACTCCCGGCTGGGGCGACTCCATGCAGGCGAACAAGGCCGGGTTGCTCGAGGTGGCCGACGTGTTCGTGATCAACAAGGCGGATCGGCCCGGTGCGCGTGAGGCACGCCGCGACCTGGACCAGATGCTCGACCTCGCCCGGCCCGGCTCATGGCGGCCCGAGATCGTCGACACCACCGCGACCACGGGCGACGGGGTGGCCGAGCTGTGGGGCGCCGTCGCCCGCCACCGCGCCCACCTGCGATCTGTGGGCCAGCTCGTCGCGCGCCGTACGGATCGGCTGGCCCAGGAACTGCGTCGGGTACTGCAGGCGCGCACCGAGGTGCGCATCGACGAGCTCGTGGCGGGAGAGGAGTTCACCACGGCCGTCAAGGCGCTCACCGCAGGCGAGCTCGACCCCTACCAGGCCGCCGATCGGCTGCTGCACACATGATGTGGTGCTCTCGCCCCGGCTCTCGCCGCGGCATCCACCCCTGCTCCCGCCTGTGGCGGGTTCCGGTACGGTGCGGCCATGCCTGAGACGTTCGTGACGCTGCAGCGGCAGCCCGGCAATGTGGCCCTCATTACGCTCGATCGTCCCAAGGCCAATGCGCTGTCCGCCGCGGTCCTCGACCAGCTCCACGACACGGCCATGTCCCTCCACGACGACCCACCGGGCGCAGTGGTCCTCTGGGGTGGGCGGCGGATCTTCGCGGCGGGGGCCGACATCGTCGAGCTCGACGGGTCGGGGGCGCCGGCGGTCGGGGCCAACTTCGCCCGCGCGCTCGGCGCCCTGGCGTCGATCCCGCGGGCGACCATCGCAGCGGTCAACGGCTACGCCCTGGGCGGCGGGCTGGAGCTCGCACTGGCCTGCGACTTCCGCGTCTGCGCCGAAGACGCCCGCTTCGGCCTGCCCGAGGTGCTCCTCGGGGTGATCCCCGGTGGGGGCGGCACCCAGCGCCTGCCCCGGCTCATCGGTCCGTCGCGGGCCAAAGAGCTCATCTTCACGGGGCGCCAGGTGCGGGCCGAGGAGGCGCTCTCGATCGGGCTGGTGAACCGAGTCGCCGCGCCCGACTCTGTCCTGGAGGTCGCGCTCGGGTGGGCCGGCGAGTTCGCGGCCGGTCCCGTCCTCGCGCACGGCCTGGCCAAGGGCGCGGTCGACCGCGGGCTCGAGGGCACGCTGACCGACGGCCTGAGCATCGAACACGAGGCCTTCACTGCAGTCGCGCGGACCGAGGACGCCGCCCGCGGGATCGCATCGTTCAACGAGAACGGTCCGGGCAAGGCCACCTTCGTCGGCCGGTGAACGAGTGAGCTCGCCGCCCATTCCCATCAGCCCCGGTGAGGGCGCCTTCGACCCCTCCGTCCGGTGGTTCCAGCACGCCGTGTTCTACGAGGTACTGATCCGCGGGTACCACGACGCCAACAACGACGGCACGGGAGATCTGCGGGGCCTGCGCGAAAAGCTCGACTACATGGAGTGGCTGGGCATCGACTGCATCTGGATGCTCCCCTTCTACCCCTCGCCACTGCGTGACGGCGGCTACGACATCAGCGACTTCTTCAACGTCCACCCCGATTACGGCACGATCAGCGACCTCGTCGCGTTCTTGGAGGACGCCCACCGACGTGGCATCCGCGTCGTCGCGGACTTGGTGATGAACCACACCAGCGACGCGCATCCCTGGTTCGTCGAATCGCGTTCGTCACACGACAACGCGAAGGCGGACTGGTACGTGTGGAACGACGACGACCAGAAG
The DNA here is from genome assembly GCA_963725895.1 of uncultured Acidimicrobiaceae bacterium. Lineage (GTDB taxonomy): Bacteria > Actinomycetota > Acidimicrobiia > Acidimicrobiales > RAAP-2 > Bog-473. Next base: position 752,676 of record CAVSAJ010000003.1, read on the forward strand.
TGGCCGGACGCCCGGGTCGTCTTCACCGACGTCGAACGGTCCAACTGGACCTGGGACGACACGCGCCAGCAGTACTACTGGCACCGTTTCTTCCACCACCAGCCCGATCTCAACTACGACAACCCCGAGGTCGCCGACACGATGATCGACCTGGTGCGGTTTTGGCTGGACCTCGGTTTCGACGGGTTCCGACTCGACGCCGTGCCATACCTCTACCAGCACGACGGAACCTCGGGCGAGCACCTGCCCGAGACACACGCCTTCATCAAGCGCATCCGCAAGCAGATCGACGCCGACTACCCGGGGCGGATCCTCCTGGCTGAGGCGAACGGGTGGCCGAGCGACGTCGCCGATTACTTCGGCGACGGTGACGAGTGTCACCTGTGCTTCCACTTCCCCCTCATGCCCCGCCTCTTCATGGCGGTGCGACGGGAACAGCGCTATCCGATCACCGAGATCCTGGCGCAGACACCCGTCATCGACGACGCGTGCCAGTGGGCCATCTTCTTGCGCAATCACGATGAGCTGACACTCGAACAGGTCAGCGACGAGGAGCGGGACTACCTCATCGCCGAGTACGCCAAGGATCCGCGCATGAAACGCCATATGGGCATCGGACGGCGGTTGGCCCCCCTCCTCGACAACGACCGTCGCACCGCCGAGCTCCTGTACGCCCTGATCCTGTCCCTGCCCGGCAGCCCGGTCATCTACTACGGCGACGAGCTGCTGATGGGTGACAACATCTACCTCGGTGACCGGGACTCCGTGCGCACGCCGATGCAGTGGTCACCCGACCGCAACGGAGGCTTCTCCCAGGCGGACTTCGCCCAGCTCTACCTGCCGCCCCTCATGGATCCCGTCTACGGCTTCAGTGCGCTCAACGTCGAGGCCCAACTCCGGAACCAGGGCTCGTTCCTGCACTGGCTGCGCCGCATGCTGACGGAACGGCGGGCGCTGCCGGTCATGGGCGTGGGCGCCATGGAGGTCCTGCCCTGTGCCAATCCCTCGGTGCTGGCGTACATGCGCTCGGGAGAGGTGGCCGATATCCTGACCACGGCGGCGTCGAGTGGCCCGTCGGTCAGTCCCATGGTGGACGGCGCACTCGACTGGGGTCATGCCACGGTGTTGGCCCGCACGGTTCCGGCGGGTAACGAGAGCGAGGGCGATCAGGTGGTACACCGGCACCAGGCGGTGCTCTGCGTGCACAACCTGAGCCGCTTCGCGCAGCCGGCCGAGCTCGCGCTGGCCAAGTGGGCGGGATCCACGCCCTACGAGGTACTGGGCCGGGTGCCCTTTCCGGTGATCAGCGAGGAGCCGTACACGATCACCTTGCCGCCCTACGGGTTCTTGTGGTTCGACCTGGCTCCCGAGGACAGGCTGGTTCCGGAGTGACCCCCGAGTCCCCCGAGCGCGACCGGGCGTTGCGGACGCTCGCCGAGGCGTGGTTCGGACTGCGCCACGTCGCGCCAGAGGGTGATGTCACCATCGAGCGCGCCGAGGTGCTGCGCGACGGGCGTCCGGGTCTACTCGACATCGTCGCCCGTGTCGGGGACCGGCAGGGTCACATGGTGGTGGGCCTGCGAGGAGTGGCCGACGAGCCGCACTTCCTGCGTTCGAGCGAAGAGGCGGCACTCGGGCTGCTCGACGACGAGCACGGGCTGGCCGTGTGTACCGACGCGCTGCGCGACGCGCACCTGGCGCCACTCCTGCTCGAAACGATGCGCGGCGTCCCCCCGCGCCCGCGCCCGGGGCCGGTGGCCGTGCTCCGCGACGACGAGGACGCGACGGTGATCGACTGCGGCGATCGCGGCGACCTCACCGTGTTCCCGTGGCTGTGCGGCGGGCCGCGTCCCGACGTCGACGTGATGGTCGCCCTCGACGAGGTCGGCTTCAACCACGCCGCGGCGCCGCTGGTGCGCTGGGTCTGGGACCGACGGGACCTCGGCGTGGTGCAAGAGCCGCTGGCCGACCGTTCGGGCGGCTTGGCCTTGGCGATGACCTCGCTGCGGGACTTCTACGCCGCGGGCGGGTCGCCCGAGGCGGCTGGAGGCGACTTCGGAGCCGAAGCGCGCGCGCTGGGGACCATGACGGCGCGCATGCATCTCGCCTTCGACCGCGCGTTCCTGCGCCACCACGAGCTGGTGGTCGATTGGGTCGACGCGGCCGAGGCGGAGATCGCACAGGCCGACGCCAGCCTGCTCGACGCGCCGGGCATCGCGGACCTCGTCAAATGGCTGCGCGAGGCCGATGGACGGCTTCCGGTCATCCGGACCCACGGCGACTTCCAGCTCACCCGCACGGCGCGTACCGATCAGGGCTGGGTGGTCAGCGACTGGGGTCCCGGCGGGGTGCTCGACGCCGGCGCCACACCGGGCCGCCGCAGCCCACTGGGCGACGTGGCCGACGTCTTGTGGTCGATGCACCAGGCCACCACTGCCGCGGCGGCAGAGCGGGACCCAGCCGGCCGTCTCGGGCTGGCCTCGCTCGGTGCGGCCTGGGAGGCGAGGAACCGCCGTTCCTTCGTGACCGGTTACCTGGGCACTCCGGGGATCGCCGGGCTGGTCGGACCAGACCGCGATCTGGTGCGGCGCCTCGTGTCCTTCTTGGAGCTCGCCCGCTCGGTGCGCACGCCGACGGCGTAGCGGTACCGCAGGACGAGGACGGGAGCGGGGGGCCGGCCCTGGTCAGAGGGCGAGCGCCGAGACCTTGAGGTTCTCGGCGGCCTCCTCGGGGGAAACCACGTTGATCGCGACCCCGGTGCCCAGTTCGAAACCGGCCGTCGTCGTCGCCTTTGGCCACACGTGCGCGTGCCAGTGGTACGGCTCGCCGACCCGGTAGGGGGCCGAGTGGAAGACGACGTTGTAGGCCACGTCGCCCATCGCCTCGGAGAGCTGCTGCAGCGAGCGCCGGAGCGCCTCGCCGACGGCAATGAGGTCCTCTGTCGGGCTCCGGTGCAGGTGCGGATTGTGTTCCCGTGGCATGACCAGCATTTCGTAGGGAACCGAGCTCCAGAAGGGACAGACGACGACGACGCGATCGTTGGCGTAGATCACTCGCTGCGTGGAGTCCTCCTCTGCCTCGATCGTGGTGCACAACAGGCACGATCCGACGAACCGTGCGAACCGCGCTTGCTCCTCGGCGAGCTCGCGGGGGATGAACGACATGCCGAGCAGTTGCCCGTGCGGGTGCTCGAGTGACGCGCCCGCTTCGCGGCCCGAGTTGACGATGGCCTGGGTGTAGCGCAGGTTCGGCTGGGAGGCGTGCTCCTCCAACCGGTCGCGCAGCGCGGCCATCACCAATTCGACCTGCTCCTGACTCAGCTGGCCGAGGGTGGCGTCGTGCTCGGGGGAGAAGATCAGAATCTCGTGGATGCCCCCGGCGGAGGCCTGGGTGAAGACGGGTCCCCGGTTGGCCACCACGAAGGGCTCGTCTCCCTCGAAGGCGGGGTAGAGGTTCGGCACGACCCGGACGAGCCAGCGTCCAGTCGGCCCGTACGTCTCGAGGGCGGGCGGCGTGTCCTCCTCGTTGCCGGGGCAGAACGGGCAGGGACGGCCGAGCGCGTCGGGCTCCTGGGGGGTCCGGGTCACGAAGGAGTAGGGCCGCTCGGAGCGGCCGGGGCTCACGACGACCCAGCGGCCCGACAACGGATCGAGGCGCAGTTGGTTCACCGTTGCGCCCTCTTAGGCAACTTTTGCCCCATCGGTTTCGCACTCGTGCTCATGTTCATCCCTCCGCTACCACGGTACAGGTTCTGATGGCCGCAGAAGCGCCAGGGTCATCCGGCTGTCACCTGGAGTCCGCGCAGGTAGGAGAACATGTCGGCCATGCATCACCAGCCGGACGGCGCCGCCTTCGACATCGTGTTGCTGCTCCACGTCGCCTGTGTCGTGGTGGGCCTCGTCACGACCGTGACGGCCGCTGCCACTGCTTCCCGGCTGGGCCGCCTGGTGCGCGCCGGGGTACCGCTCTCGGACCCGCTTCAGCGCTACTTCCAGCCTGGGATCAACTGGGCGGGCCGTACGATCTACGGCATACCCGTCTTCGGCTTCGCTCTCCTCGCCATGAGCCAGGGTGCCTATGCCCTGCGCGACGGGTGGGTCCTGGGCGGCCTCGCTCTCTTCGCCGCCGTGGCCCTCGTGGGCGAAGGGGTGTTGTGGCCGGCCGAGCGGCGCCTGCAGGCCGCGGTGGCCGCCACGACGGGTCGGTCCGGCGACCCGCGCGCGATGTCGGGCGACGCCACGGCCATGGCCCGCGCCGCCCAGGTCGCGCTCGTCCTCCTGGTGGCGGGGGTCATCCTCATGATCGCCCAGCCCTGAGTCGCGTAACAGGGCGGGGCCGTGCGGCCCCGCCCTGTGGGTGAGTGTCATGCCGGTGTCGGACCGGCCGCTCACTGGATCAGGAACAACTCTCGCCGCCGCCGGTCGGGGGTGGCTCGGAGTAGCCGCCGCCGCATCCGCCACCACCGCAGCCGCCACTGCCACCGCCACTGCCGCCACCGCCACTGCCGCCACCGCCGCAGTTGGACACCTTGATGCCCGAGGAGTTGCTCGAGGAGGCGTAGTAGCTGTTGCCACCGTAGGAGACGGTCACCGTCACCGTGCCAGCGACCTGGTTCACCGACTCGATGGTGCACGAGGCCGCGCCTGACGAGTTGGTCGTCGCGCTGCAGCTCTGGGCCGACTTGCCGGTGCCCAGCGTGAGGGTCACCGGCTGGCTGCTCAGTGGCGTCCCGTTACTCGTCAGTGTGGCGGAGAGCGTGAGCGACTGCCCGTTGGTCACCGAGGTGGCGCCCGTGTAGACGATGGTCGTCGCCGCGCCGTTCACCACGACCTTGTTCGAGCCGGTGCTCCCCGCCAGCTGCGGCGAGATGCCGGTGTTGCCGGCGAAGGAGCCGGTGACCGGGTAGGTGCCCGAGGGCTCGGTCGGCGTGACGGTGCAGGACCCCTTGCCGGTGCTGCCGGTGGTCGCCGTGCACGACTGCGTGCCGTTCAGCGTCAGCGTGATGGTCTGCCCGCTGATTCCTTGCCCTGTGACCGAATTGGTCAGCGTCCCTGTCAGGGTGACCGGCTGGCCGTAGGTTGCCGTTGTCGCACTCACCGACAGCGTGGTGGGCGTGATCACCGTCACCGACTGCGACGTGCTGGACGACGAGTAGTACGTGTTCCCGCCATAAGTGACGGTCACCGGAAGCGGGCTGGTGCTCTGGTTGTAGTTGCAGATGTTGCAGCTCGCTTTCCCGGCGGCGTTCGTCGTGGCCGAGCAGCTCTGGGCCCCTCTCCCCGTGCCTACGGTGAAGGTGACCGTCTGCCCTGGCAGCGGCGTCCCGGTGGCCGTGGTCAAGGTCGCCGACAGATTCGGCGGCTGTCCGGACATCGTGGACGTGCTCCCGGTGTCGGTCAGGGTCGTCGGCGCCTTGGTTTCCGTGAACGTGCTGGAGCCGCTCGATGAGAGGAGCACCGGCGTGCTCGTGGTATCACCGCTGAAGGTTCCGGTGAGCGAATAGGTCCCCGGTGGCTCGGTGGACGTAACCGGGCACGAGGCAACGCCGCTGGCGTTGGTGGTGGCCGTGCACGTCTGTGTCCCGTTCAGCGTCAGGGTCACCGGCTCGTTGGGCACGGGCTGGTTGGTGTACGTATTGATCAGGGTGCCGGTGACCGTCGTCGTCCCGTTGTACGTACCCGAGCCGGGGCTGACCGTCAGCGTCGTGCCCTCGGGCAGGTTGACCGTGGAGCTGGCGCTGGCCGGCTGGTAGTAGGCGGTCCCCGCGAAGGTGTCGGTGACCGGAATCGGACCCGCCGGCTGGTTCGCCACGGCGATGCTGCACGAGACCGCGCCCGTCGAGGTGGACGTCGCGGTGCAGGTCTGCGCCGTTGACCCGCTGCCCAGGATGAAGGTCACCGGCTGGTCGTCGAGGGGCGTCGCGCCCTCATCGGAGGTCAGCACGCCCGAGACGGTGAGCGGTTGCCCGTTCTGGGCGACCGTGCCGCCGGTGTAGGTCAGCTCGGTCTCCTCGAGCGTGACGACGAAGTTCGCCGACCCGGTCGACCCGGTCAACTGCAACGGCTGGGAGGTGTCACCTCCGAAGCTGCCGCTCAGCGTGTACGTGGCGGCGGGCTCTCCCGGTGTGATGGGGCACGAGGCGGTGCCCGTCGCATCGGTCGTCGCGGTGCACGTCTCGGTGCCGTTGAGCGTGAAGGTCACGGGCTCGTTGGGGATCGGCAGGTTCGTGTTGGCGTCGTCGAGGACGCCCGACACCGTTGTTTGGTCCGAATAGTCGCTCGTCCCAGGGTTGACCGTCAGGACTGTCGGCTCCGTCACCGTCGCCGGGGTCGACACCGTCGACGACGTATCGTAGGTGTCCCCGCTGAAGGTCGAGCTGATCGTGACGTCCGTTTGTGGCTGGTCGAGCGAGCTGATCGTGCAGCTCACGTCGCCGTTGGCGTCGGTCACCGCGTTGCAAGACTGTGCCGTCGAGCCTGAGCCCACCGTGAAGGTCACCACCTTGGTGGGTAGCGGATAGTTCGGCGTCGGCGTATCCGTGGTGAGCGTGCCCGTCAGCGTGATGGGCTGTCCGTTGACCCCAGTGGTCGGCCCCGTATAGGTCAGCGAACTGGTGTCGGGGTTGACGGTGAAGGTGCTCGACGTCGTATCGGATCCAATCGGCGCCGAGGTCGTGGTGTCACCGGGGAAGGACGCGGTCAGGGTATAGGTGCTCGAGGGTTCAGTGGCCGTGATGTCGCAGGTGGCGGTCCCGGTGCTGTCGGTTGTCGCCGTACACGATTGGGAGGAGTCCCCGTTCAAGGTGAAGGTGACCGGCTCGTTTACGATCGGCTGACTGGTGTCAGGATTGGTCAGGACGGCGGACACCGGCGTCGGCGTCGAGAAGTTACCGGTGACCGGCTGAATACTGAGCGAGGACGGGACGGTCGTCGACGTCTGTGGAGGCGCCGCAGCCGTGATCTCACCGTCGACGGACAAACCATAGAGGTAGGCGGTCGGGGTGTTGATCTCCTGCATGACCTGGCCCGTCGCCATGTTGATCTGCCAGATGTTCCCGGAGAAGGAGTCGGCGGTCCAGAAGGAGGTCCCGCTGGGGTCGACCACGACCGCAAAGAGCTGGCCGCCGCAGTCTGGGATGTCCGAGCACGAGTACGTCTGGATCACGTTGCCGTTCTGGTCGAGCATGTAGATGGCGCCCGAGTCAGCGACCAGGACGTCGCCGTTCTGGAGGATCGTGACCTGGAAGGCGTTGTTTCCCGGGAGCGGCTGCTGGTTGAAGTTGGGCAGCTGGGTGTTGGTGCACTTGTTGTAGCGCAAGATGTCCGTGCCCTCGGTTGTGTAGTAGAAGGTGCACTCGTCGCTCGCCAGGTCGATCCAGTCGTCGCCGAGACGCTCGGTGGCGAGCGGGCCGATATTGGCGAGACGGGTCCCGTCGGGGGCGAACTCGGCGATATAGGGGGTCGACTGCTGGCCGACGTAGAGGTTGCCTTGGTTGTCAAAGACCAACGAAACGGGTTGCTCAGGCCGGTGGCAAAGGTGGGGAGCAGCTGCCCGTCGGGGGAGTACTCGCTGATGTCACCGTTGATGTCGTCGGTGACATAGAAGTTCCCGCTCGAGTCGAACGCACTCCCCACGGTGAAGGGCTCGTTGGTGTTATCGGTGAGCGTCGTTATCTGATTGCCCGATGTCGGGTCGTACACGTTCACGGTCGAGTTTCCAACCGATGCGAAGACTTGACCGGACTGGAAGACCGTCGTGTCGGCACCCGCAGGCTTCGCAGATCCGAGTAACACGCCTATGGAACCGACAATGAGGACAAGAGACAGCACGAGCGCCATGCGCCGCCAGGCTGATGCATGCCCAGCCGGACTTGCGCCCTCCTCGGTGGTGCCGCTCCCCGTGCGGCCGTTCCCACCAGCGTGTGTTCCAGCAATAGACAGTTGCATGACGCCCCCTCGCGGCTGCACGATCGTCCGTTCTGTCCTCGTAGTCGTGACTCGCAACGTCGCCGTGTGATCCAGGGCGGGGGACCGGGCACAGACTGGATCCCGACTCCCCCCTGGCATCGTCTCGCTCGGCGACGTGCTTGAGATCAATATGAGAGACGCCAGAGTGCTCTGACAGGGGTAAAAGGACTACGCGCGTTGTCTCTCCGCGACAATTGCCGCATCGTTGTGCGCGCATCTCACCGGGCGGTCAACGGAGTCCCACCGGTCGGTCAACCGATGCTCCGTTGGGAGCTAAGGCTTACGGCCCTGTGGCCTCTTCGACAATTGCCTGGGCGTTGTCCAACTTTCCAGCCTCGACCAGGTCGGGGAGTGGGCCCTCGAGCAGGGCTTGCCAGTCCACGGAGCCGAGGTCGGCTCCCCGCTGCCGCAGCTGCTGCCGCGCGTCTCCAAGAATCTGGGCCAAGGTCCCGAGACCCGCGCCGCACCGCGCGGCAATTCGGTTCCGCAGCCACGTCGCCAGCGCCGGGCTCGTTCCACCGGTGGACACCGACACGGTCACCGCGCCGTCCCGGTGGACGGCCGGAAGAATGAAGGACGAGTGCGCGAGGTCGTCGGCGCTGTTGACCCAGATGCCGCGCGACTCAGCATCCGCATGGACGACACCGTCCACCGCGGGATCGCCGGTTGCCGTGATCACAAGTCGATAGCCAGATGCGTCCCCGGGCTCGTAGGGCCGCCGCTCGATCGCATGCAGCACTGGCGCGAGGGCTTCCACCTCCGCTCCGACAGACGCTGCCAACACGGTGACCATGGCACCGCACTCCGCCAACGTGCGCGCCTTGCGTGCCGCCACCGGCCCACCGCCCACGACGAGGCAGGGACGCCCGGACACGTCGAGGGAGACGGGATAGAAGAGGCGGCGATCGGCCAGCTCAGTCATGGAGCCGGGGAGGCCCGACCATGCCGGCGGCAATCGTGGCGAAGGTCCGCTCGTCGATCAGGACGAAGCTCCCGGTGATTCGGTCAACCTCGTATGGGTCGACCGCCAACGGCGTGGCTGTGCGCAGCGTGCACGACCCCGATCTCGTTCTCCATGAGCTCGCTGGAGGCACTGACCTGCAGGTCGTTGACGTCGAACGTCCCGGCGATGCTCTCGACCACGACAGGAGTGACCCTGGTCGTGTGCTTCAACTTCAAACGGTCGCCCACCGAGAGGGGACGCTCCTGGAACCAGCACACGGTGGCCTCGAAGGTGCTCGTCACCTCGGGGGCACCCTCGGCGGCCGCAATGAGGTCACCGCGCGAGACATCGAGGTGATCGGCCAAACGGAGCGAGACGGACAATCCCACCTCCGCACGCTGCAACGGGCCGTCGGCAGTTTCGATGGCGCGAATGGTGGTGGGGGCTCCCTGAGGCAGCACCACGACCGCATCGCCGATACGAAAGGGACCGCCGTTGACCATGCCGGCGTAGCTTCGGCCGCCTCCGGGCTGCCGGAGCACCCACTGCACGGGCAGCCGGGCACCGGTGCCAAGGCTCCGGTTGGTGCCCGGACGGGCCTGCTGGGAGTGGTGAGTGTGCTGGGTCGCCCATCCGCCCGCTTGCGCGGACTCCAAGGCGTCGAGCACCGTGGGCCCGTCGTACCACGGCGCGGCCTCGGAACGCTGCACGACGTTGTCGCCGTGAAGGGCCGAGATCGGGATCACGATGCAGGACGAGATGCCGAGCCGACGGGCCAGCGCGTCCATCTCGTCGGCGATGCGCTGATAGGCCGAGCGATCCCACCCGACGAGGTCCATCTTGTTGGCGCACACCACGAGCTGGTCGACGCCGAGGAGGGCCGCGATGCAGACGTGGCGCCGTGATTGCTCACGAAGGCCGGACGTCGCGTCAACCAGCACGAGGGCCAGATCGGCCGTCGACGCGCCGGTTGCCATGTTGCTGGTGTATTGGACATGCCCAGGGCAGTCGGCAATCACGAACTTGCGGTGTGGAGTGGCCGCGTACCGATAGGCGACGTCAATCGTGATGCCTTGCTCGCGCTCGGCGCGGAGGCCGTCGGTGACGAAGGAGAGATCGACCTCGCCCAGACCGCGCCGCTCCGAGGCAGACTCGATGGCGGTCAGCTGATCGTCGAAGAGCTGGCGGGTGTCGAAGAGGAGCCTCCCGATGAGCGTGCTCTTGCCGTCGTCGACGGAGCCGATGGTGGCGAATCGCAGGAGGTCCATCGTGTCCGCGCCGAGCTCGGTCCCGCCCGCCGGCGGCGAGCCGGGCAACGTGGTCATGGGCCTAGAAGTACCCCTCGCGCTTGCGGTCCTCCATGGCCGTCTCGGAAAAGCGGTCGTCGGCCCTGGTCGCGCCCCGCTCGGAGATGCGAGACGCCGAGATCTCTCGGATGATCTCCTCGACGGAGTCAGCGTCCGATCGCACAGCCCCGGTGCAGGTTGCGTCGCCGACAGTGCGGAAGCGCACCGATTCCTTGTGCACCTCCTCGCCTTCTTCGGGTGAGACCCACTCGCTCAGCGCGAGCAACATGCCGTCGCGCTCAACCACCTCGCGCTGGTGCGCGTAGTAGATCGATGGCAGCTCGATCCGCTCGCGCCGGATGTACTGCCAGATGTCGAGCTCCGTCCAATCCGAAAGTGGGAACGCGCGCAGGTGCTCTCCCGGCCGCACGCTGCCCTGGTACAGCTGCCAGAGTTCGGGACGTTGTCGCTTCGGGTCCCACTGTCCGAAGGAATCGCGGAAGGAAAGCACGCGTTCCTTCGCTCTCGCCTTGTCCTCGTCTCGGCGCGCGCCCCCGAAGGCCGCATCGAATCCGTTGGCGTTGATGGCATCGAGCAGCGTGGTCGTCTGCAGGCGGTTGCGTGAGGCGGTCGGCCCGGGATCAGCGACGCGGCCCTGGTCGATGGAGTCCTGCACCCTGGCAACCAGGAGCCGTGCGCCCTCCGCCTCCACCTGGGCGTCGCGGTACTCGAGAACCTCTGCGAAGTTATGACCCGTGTCGACGTGGAGCACCGGGAAGGGGATCCGCCCGGGCTTGAAAGCCTTGGCGGCGAGGTGCAGCAGGACGGCCGAGTCCTTCCCTCCGCTGAAGAGCAGCACCGGCCGCTCCGATTCGGCAGCCACCTCTCGGACGATGAAGATGGCGAGGGACTCGAGGAGGTCGAGATGCCCGAGGGGGTGCTCCACCGGCCTGAGCAGGGCAGTGACCGATCCGCTCGGGCGCGTCCCGGTCGGTTTCGTGGCGGGGCGATCCTGGTTGGAGCGAAGCGCTGCAGCGGTGTCCATTGGGGCCTCTCAAATCATGACCATTTTGGTCATGTATACTAAAGCCTGCATTCGGACGGGCGTCAAGAGCCGGTGGCGGCCCTGCTGAAGGGCCCGATCGCCCCCTGGAAAGAAGGTGAGGCTCGGTGGCCGAGACCTACGTAAGCGATCAGCCCCTGACGAGCGAGGAGCTTGCCGCGTTCAGCGCCAGCTTCGAGACGGCACCGCCCAGCGTAGTGATCCGCTGGGCCGTTGACACCTTCGGTGACTCTCTCGTCCTGGCCGCGTCCTTCGAGGACATTGTGTTGATCGACCTGGCGAGGAAAGTCACACCGGATATCGAGGTGGTCTTCCTCGATACCGAAGCGCACTTCCCCGAGACGCTCTCGTTCGTCGAAGAGGTCACGAAACGCTATCGGCTGAAGCTCACGGTCACGAAGCCCGGACCCGAGGCCGATGGGTACCCGTGCGGCAGCGAGCAGTGCTGCCAATTCAGAAAGGTGGAGCCCCTACGGCGGGCGCTCGAGGGCCGGCAGGCGTGGATGACGTCACTCAAGCGAGCTGATGGGCCGACGCGTGCCGATGCGCCGATCGTGAATTGGGACGAGGGATTCGGTCTGGTGAAGATCAACCCGCTCGCGACCTGGACCGACCACGACATCGCGTCGTACCTCGCTGAACACGATCTTCCCGTGCACCCCCTCGTGTCGCGCGGGCTATCGCTCGATCGGGTGTGCCCCGACGACGCGTCCGGTGGCTGAAGGGGAGGATGCCCGAGCCGGGCGATGGTCCGGTCTCGACAAGTCCGAGTGTGGACTCCACGTCTAGTGCCTCGTGACCTCGACAATCCCTATGGGATGGAGTTCCGCGGCAGACGTGACCGCGGGCTGAAGTTCGTTCGCCCCTACCGCAACGTGGGCGAACTCAACAATGTCGAGCAATTGAAGTTGGCACGCCACCCCTTCGAGGTGGCGCAGGCCGTGATTGACACGTACTCGAAGCAAGGCCCGGGGTCCATCGCCAAAGTGCCTGGCGAGCAGGAGCGGTTGAAGTGGGTCGGGATGTACCCCCAGGTCCAAGGGGGCGACGCGTTCATGCTGCGGATCAAGGTGCCCGGCGGTGTGTTGACGGCCGCCCAGGTGCGCGAGATCGGTGTGGCGGCTGAAGCATTCGCCGAGGGACCCGACGACAGCCCGGTCTTCGGCAATCGTTATGCGGACCTCACCACGCGTCAGGACGTCCAGCTGCATTGGATCCGCATCGCCGACGTACCGCGGATCTGGCAACGATTCTGGGAGGTCGGGCTCACGACCGTGCAGGCGTGTGGCGATTCTGCCCGCAACGTGTGCTCGTGCCCTGTTTCGGGCATCGACGCCAAGGAGATGGTCGAGGCGTACCCGGTTGCGCGGGCTATCTCGGCCTTCTTCACCGGCAACCGGGAGTATGCCAACCTCCCGAGGAAGTGGAAGATCGCAGTGACCGGGTGCACGGAGGATTGCGCGCGGGTCGAGATCAACGACGTCGGTCTGTGGCCGGCCGAGCAGGCCGACGGGTCACTCGGTTTCAACGTCCTCATCGGTGGTGGACTCTCCGATGGGGAGCGAATGGCCTCGGACATCGATGTCTTCATCCGTCCCGACCAGGCAGTCGAGCTGTGCCGCGGTGTGGCCCAGGTGTTCGGGGAGCTCGGGAACCGCGAGAACCGCGGCTTGGCGCGTATGCGCTATCTGGCTCAGGAATTAGGCCCAGAGGGGTTCCGGGCCGCGCTCGACGAGCGGACGAATTTCGCCCTTGAGCCTGCCGGACAGCGAGTTGACGACGGCCTTCCGCGGCGACCATGTCGGTGTCCACCCCCAGAAGCAGCCGGGTCTCTTCTACGTGGGCTGCTCGTCCCTGTGGGACGGATGCACGGGATAGACCTGGTCGAGCTGGCCCGCCTCGCCGAAACCTACGGCGACGGCGGGGTGCGTATCGGCACAGACCAGAACTTCATCGTCTCGGGCGTGCCCGAGCCGCGGCTGGACGAGCTGCTGGCTGAGCCGCTGATCAAGAAATACTCGCCGTTCCCGGGTCCCTTCGAGCGCGGCGTGGTCGCGTGCACGGGGTCGGAGTTCTGCCGCTTCGCGGTCGTCGAGACCAAGGAGCGCGCCGTCAAGTGGGCCAGGGCACTCGACGCGCAGCTGACGCAGGGTGACGAGTCGCCCACCACGGACGCGGGTGTCATCCGTATGCATTTCTCCGGGTGTTCGGCATCCTGCGCCCAACCCCAGATCGCTGATATCGGCTTTCGCGGTGATATCGCCCACGTTGATGAGCACATCGAGGAGGCCGTCGACATAGGGCTGGGTGGATCGCTCGGGCCGGACGCCGCCTTTATCGACTGGGTCATCGGTGCGATGCCGGTCGAGCGAGTTCCTGACGCGCTCGTACGAATCGTCTCGCGGTACCGCGAGGATCACCGCCCGAATGAGCCGTTCCACCTGTGGGCGCGCCGCAATGCCCCAGGGGACCTGCACGCGACCTTGGCAGGCGCAAGCGAGGCGGTGACGTCATGAAGCGCTACCGGCTTCGGGAGCAGATGAATGGTGTCACGGAGCCGCCCGGCAAGGTGTGGTTCTGGGAGCTCGAGGCGGGCGTCATCCACGCTGACCGGTGCATCCAATGCGGTACGTGCGTTGCGGTGTGTCCGTCCAACTCCATCGGCGTCGACGAGGATTCAAATCTGCCCGAGCTGGTGAAGATGTGCACGGGGTGTTCGCTGTGCTGGGACTTCTGCCCGCGGGGCGGACTGCGTTATGAAGCGCTGTGGCCGCCGTCCACGGTCGTGGAGGGCGAGGACGCGGAGGTACAGCCCGCCCAGGTGCGATCGGACTCGTCCGACACCTACTGGAAAATTAGCGGCGGTCCGCCGGCCGATGGACTGGGTGCGGTGATGGAGTCCTACGCGGTGCGAGCCAGCGCCCAACTCGACGACGTGCAGGACGGTGGGGCGGTGAGTGCCCTGTTGATCGGCCTGCTCGCCGCCGGTGAGATTGACGGCGCCCTCGTGTCCAAGCCCAGTGCCGATCCCGACGAGCAGTGGAAGGGCGTCGCCACGATCGCTACGACGGCGGACGAGGTCCGCGCCGCTGCCGGCAGCTTCTACAACCAGACCATGGCACTCGCGGAGCTCGACCTTTCGTCGTACCCACTTCCTGCAAAGCCGCGCATCGCGGTGGTCGGGACACCCTGCGAGATTCAAGGACTGCGAGCGATGCAAGCCCGTCGCTGGCCAACCGGCGCTCACCGCGTCGATGCCGTCGTCCTCACGATCGCACTCATGTGCACGAAGAACTTCGATTATGAGGCCTTGACTCTGAAGGAGCTACGCGACAAGCGCGGCGTGGACCTCGACCGGGTCTCGAAGATGGACGTTATCCGGGGCCGCATGATCGTCGAGTACCGAGACGGGGAGCTCGCCGTCGACGAACCGGTCAAGGACTTTCACGGAGCTGCCCTGAAAGGCTGTGACGAGTGTGCTGACTTCCTCGGTCGCTCCGCTGACATCTCTGTCGGCAGCGTCGGCTCCATGACCGCCTGGACCAGCGTGCTCGTCCGCACGGAGCGGGGCCGGCTCGCCTTTCAGGCGGCCCGGGCCAAGCTCGACGTGCGCGGCCTCGACGACCCCGCGGCGTTACTGCGCCTGGATGCTCTGGACAAGAAGATCGCCAACCGCTCACTGCAGCGTAAGCTCGACCCAGACGCGCCGCTCTTCATCGACTTCGAGGAGCACGTGCGCGCGTACGACGGCACCGACCGCCAACCTGTCTTCATCCGGCATTGACCGTGGTCACCGCGCCCGTGCTGCATGTGCCCGACGAGCCCACAGGGCGGGCACAACTCTGGCTTGCCACTGTTCTCGAAGGCGACGAGCTCGACGACGTGCTGACCGGGCCGGACGGAGTCGTCGATTGGCTATGGACGAGGTGGCGCGCACTCACTGCCGCTGGGGTGGGTGAAGCCGACCTGCGTGCAATGGTGTTGGCGTACCGCCGCGAGATCTGGCTCTGGCTCGCAGGCGAGCGCACCTGGGCCCAGTGTTGCTCGGGTCTCATCGGGCGCATTTCCCGGCGTATCGCCGAGCGCGACCGCGTCGGCGTGTGAACCCCGGCGAGAGCCGGGGACTAGTGCCGGTCATCGCGCTCAACGGCGTCACCGTGCGGCGCGAGGGCGTGCCTGTGCTCTCAGGGGTGAACTGGCGGGTTGACGCCTGCGACCGCTGGGTGATTCTCGGGCCCAACGGATCGGGTAAGACCACGTTGTTGCAGGTTGCCGCGGCGCGGCTGTGGCCGACGGCTGGGACGGTCGAGATCCTCGGCGAGCGACTAGGACGAGTGGACGTTCGCACCCTGCGGCCACGTGTCGCGCTGGTCAGCGGTGCCGTGGTCCGTCAGCTTCGGTCCGACGTCCCGGCACGTGACGTGGTGGCAAGCGGACGTTATGGCGCGCTCGAGACCTGGTGGAACCGGTACACGGCCGCCGATTGGGACAAGGCCGACCAGCTACTCGCCGACGGCGGCGTCTCGGACATCGGGGACCGTCCCTTCGGGGTTATCTCCGAGGGTGAGCGCCAGCACGTGCTGCTCGCACGGGCGCTCATGAGCGATCCGGAGATACTGATGCTGGACGAACCCTTTGCCGGACTCGACCTCGGCGCACGCGAGCGGCTGCTGGTCCAGCTCGCCGCCTTGGCGTCGGACGCCGGCAGCCCGCCGATCATCCTGGTGACGCATCACTGTGAGGAGATCCCGCCTGGATTCACTCACGGGGGGCTTGTCTCTCGGGGCGCGTTGACGGTCTCGGGCCCGCTCTGTGACGTCGTGACCTCGGCTCGCGTGTCCGCATGCTTCGGCGTACAGGTCTCGGTCGGGCGCACCGACGGGCGGTGGTGGAGCCGCGCCACCTGACCCGCATGACGCGTGTCGGCGCGCGAGGAGACCGTGGTCGCGCACAGAGTTGCGAAAGGGTCTTGATTCGTCACAGTCGAGCGGGTACAAACGAAAGTGAGAGGAGAAGTGTCGACGGGTTGTCGGCGCTTAGGCATTTCCCCACCATCCACCATTTGCAATTAGCCGCTCATTAGGCTTTTCAGCGGAAAGGCGAAGGTAGGTCGTCGGGGAGTGACACTCTTGATCCTGTTAGTCCTCGTGGTGCTCCTCTGGGTGGCAGTCTTGGCTCCCAGCGCGTGGCGCCGTTTCGGAGAGCGGCAGGGGGTGGGTTCCATCGACCACTTCCATCACCAGTTGCACCTTCTCGAACATGCCGGCCCGAAAACCGTGGCGCCCGCGTATCGTCTCCACACCGCACAACCGGGCGGCGGACCTGTGAACGCGCCTGCGACCGACGCGGACGTGTCACGACCGAAGCTCGTGTTGCTACGCCCAACCGCCGACGCAGGGGCTGCCGACGTCGACGACGACCAGGGCATGCATTACCAACGGGTCGGTGTGCTCGATCACCCGGAGCCGGCCTGTTTGCCCGAAGTCGGCGCGGATCTCCCCGCTCTTCGCCGGGAGCAAGCCCGTCGCCGCTGCACCGTCCTCCTCCGGTGTCTGTGTGGAGTGGCGATCTCCACCGGCCTCATCGGAGTGTTTCCCGGGATGCACGTGGCCTGGATCTTCACGGGGCTGTCCGGCTTGGCTGCGTTCGGGTTGGTGGGGTTAATGGCCTACGCGAAGGAACTCCAGGCGGAACAACAACGTCGGCGGGCACGCCGGGTGCCCCGTCAGCCTGGTTCGTCGATCCAAGGATCTGCGGAGCCGGCGGTCGACCCCGCAGTGGCCGGCTATCCAGGCGGCTGGGACGAGGACGAGTTCTACGACGAAATCGAGGCACCGAGGGTCGCGGCTCGCTGAACTTTTTGGTGGTCGCGCCGGAAGGTGGCATCTTGATCCGGACGGGGAGTTCGGGTCGGCCCCGACTATCCTGAAGGGGCCCCGGGGGTGTAGCTCAGCTGGAAGAGCGCTACGTTCGCAATGTAGAGGCCGAGGGTTCGAGTCCCTTCACCTCCACCAAAGGCCCAGGTCAGAGGGCAGAGGTGGGATCCCCCAGAAGATCAGATTCTCCGACGTGTCTTTACGTGCCTTTACCGCGTCGCGTGACGAGCGAATCGGGGACATGTGAACTGGGCAAATCTCGATCAGTTACACGGTCCCGTCTGGTGATGAAATCAAAACTCGACTCGGAACTTGGGCTGGAAGGTCGCAGCCGTTGGACGGATGCCGGCGATGCGGTCGACTCTGTAGCTCCGGAGTTGTCCAAGGTCGTTGACGACGAAGAGAATCAGGTTGCCGTCTTGGGTGTAGCGCAGTGCGTATGGCTCGACTCGCCGTGATCCCCATCGTCCGTTCTCGGCTCGGTAGTCGATGTCGACCTTCAGCCGGTTGACTCCGGCGTAGCGGAGCAGCTCGAGAGGTACGCCGAACCTCCACGATGTGATGGCCTTGGGCGCTTCCCAGCCGGGGTCCAATGCGCCCAGCGAAGCTCGGGGCAGCTCGACGAAGCGGAGGGTGCCTGCGAGCCAGCCGAAGACATCGTCGAGGGTAGACCAGAAGTCGTCAAAGGGTGGCAGCGGCTGGGGGAGTTGGTGGCCGAGCATGTTCTCCCACTCGCCTTCGATCTCTTCTCGGAAGGGCGACGCGCGGATGGTCTCGATGGTCGGCACGTCGATCTCGGCGTGGCTGCACTTGCGGACGAGCGCGGCGTTCACCGCCTGGCTCATGCCTATGAGATCTGGGTGGCGGTGCATGTGGACCACGTCGTAGAGATCACGCGGCCGGCAGCGTTCCGCCAGTGCTCGCAACTTCTCTCCGAACAATTCGGTCAGCGAATAGCACAGGACGGCTTCCACCGGCAGAGGCGCATCGCTGTAGGGGTGCCCAATGGGTCGCAGTTCAGGACGTTCGACAACAAGTTCATCGGTGGTGATGTCGAGCTTCACCTTGGGTGACGTCGGTTGTGGGTTCGGACCTTGGTAGGAGATTCTTCCCTGGGTGGTGGGATGCCCTCGTCGGTTCCGTCTGCGTTGGAATGACTGGTCGTCGAGCGTCAGTGCGATTCCAGATTCCTCCAGGAGCCATTCGGAAATCTCCCCGAAGATGCGCCGCAGATCGTCGGGTTCGTCAGGGCCGCCTTCTGTGACGGTGAAGTCGAGGTCTTCGGAGAACCGGAATGTCTCGTAGTAGCACTTTCGAAGGCACGTCCCTCCCTTGAATATCCACCTCTCAGAGAGGGCGGGGTGTCGTGCGATCCCCGCCAGCAGCCAGCCGAGGACGTAGTCCTTCTCGATTACGCCGATATCGAGGGTCCATTCGGCCCGTAGTTGTTGGAGGTCGCGCTTGGGGATCACGCTGGCTCCACCGGTCCGAGCGTGACGTTTACTCGCAGACCCCAGCGCATCAACCGTCGACCGCCCTTGGTTCCCTGTGGATCGAGGGGGGAGATGCCCGCAGAGACGCGTGCCCGGCAAGCGGTAATCAGATCAGGTCGGTCACGACCAAGTGCTTCGACGATGTAGCCGAGGCGCTTGAAGACAGCCCGGTTCCCGAGGCGGTCGCCATAGACGATGAGAGTGACAGGATCGTGCTCATTGAGGTATGCATCGGTGATCTCAGCTGCGTGGCGGATCCCGCCAGCGAGTCTTGGGTCATCGAGAACATCGATCACGGTCCGTGCTGGGTCGGCAAAGCGAAGTCGAGTCCCGTCGTGCCACTCGGTCTTGGTTCCCCAGCTCAGGGCGGTTTCGGACGCGTGAGCGACCAAGTAGGCGTGGTCGAGGAGCCTGACGTTGGAAGAACGGACTCTGGTGGTCGTTTTGAGGACCGTCGTGCGGAACACCTGATCGGTGAGCGCCCAGTGGTTGGCTGACGTCCACCCGGTGAAATAGCACGGAGCCCACACCGCAGCGGCCACGATTAAGGCGTCTTCGGACCACGCGGCGGGGTTGGCGGCATCGACGGGTACTCCGATGTACATGCCGCGGCGGACTCGACGGACCCAGCCATCTGCGGCCCAGCGGGAGAGGCGCTTGGCCGCAGAGTCAGCGTCGACACCCAGGGCGTCTGTCACGTGGGCGGGTGTGATGAACCTGCTGCCGGAACCGAGCACCGCTGCGAGCTCGATCCGGCCCTTCCTTGAGATACCTGCCACTTCCGACATCCTTCGACCGCTACCTCCGCTTCAAAGTGAAAATCTGGATCAAGGATATCACAGCTATCGTCATACCGTTACATCCCTACTTACGGGATGTAACGGCTTTAAGATATCGGTGGGTCGGAGCCGCCAGCCGAAGCCGAAGCGGAGAATGGCGGACTAATGAACGGACTCAAAGGTTCGAACTGCGATACGGAGCCATCGGGTCACGAACCCGAAGGTGCGGATCGATGCGGAGTGGCTCCGTCGGCCGCCGCTCGTTCCACTCTCGGGCGAGGGTTCGACTTCTGGCCCCTTGGGGCGACGGGTTAGAACGCCCCTCCGCAACTCACTTCACATTCCTGGTTATCGGCTCATGACGGCCTTCTGGCCGCTGTGGCGGGACCTTCTTGCCGCATGGTGTCCTGCTCGAACGCCAGCGCGGCCACTTGACCCAGGGAGTTGAAAGTGACGTGGCCAGTCAACTTGCCGTGCTCGAGGATTACTGGCACGTCGACGACTGTGTAGCCGTGCCGCGCGTCGACTACAACAGGCGTGCCCGTTTCCAGATACTCACCGAAACGCTGCTTTGCCCTCGCCCGCTGCGTTGTGAAGATCTCCTCGGAGGCGCGCTCACGTAGGTCGTTTGCGAGCTCGGTCATAAGTTGCTCCCACTGCTCGGATTGGACAAGCTTGATCACCCCGAGTGCCTTTTCAGCTGCTCGCGGTATTGGTCGTGTCGAATCGGCGCCGGTCTCTCCTGACGAAGTACCACCAAACCGCTGGAACGCGGCCTGCCGCGTGCAATGAAGGAGATCGCCAATCTCTGCCCAGGTGTGTCCCTCTGCCCGGGCGCGCTGGACAAGTGCGTGGAGAAGGTCGTCCACGATGAGTCCGAGGCCGCGGGTGGCCGCGATGGCCCCCATGACAGACTGGTCGTCGTCGCTGTTGCCCTCGCGTAGCACGGACGCCACCAATTCTGCGTTGGTCGTAAGCATGAGGCTCATGACCTCACGTTCGACTGGATTTGACGCCCGACGTTGGCGCTTCACATCGTCCACAGTTGGACCCCTGACGTAAATCTAACCTTGACAGTACTCGGTGTAAAGGCTACCTTTACGACGGTGAAGGTTCGTTCCAGCAGCGCGGTGGCCATCAGCGTCGCCCTGCTGGCAGCAGTTGTGATCTGCGGAACAGGCGCCCAAGCATCGACGTCGGCTTCCCGACGGTCGGTTGCAGAAGTCCCGTGCCGACCCGGCGCGCCATGTCCTCTGTTCCCCAAGGCATTTCGCGCGGCATACGGCATTCAACCCCTTTTGGATCAGGGAATCGATGGTCGCGGAGAGACCGTTGTCATTCTCGAGCGAGCAGCATCCGCCGGGCCACCACCAAATATCACAAGCATCAAGGAGGATCTGGCGGCGTACGACACGCGGTTCGGCCTGCCTCGGGCTCAACTCAGCTTCTTGACTTCGCTCGCCAGTCCAGGCGCCGCCGCCTATGCCGATCCCGAAGAGGTCCTCGATGTAGAGATGGTGCATGTTGTCGCGCCAGCGGCCTCCATTGCGATCGAGCTCGTTGGAACCCCAGCCAATGAGCTCTCGCCGATCGACGAAGCGCTGCAGCTCAGTATCGCCCACGGTGCGGTCGTCTCTCTGAGCGGTGCCTGGGGTGAGCACTGCTTCAGCGCCGGCGAAGCGTCCGGTTTGCACTCAGCTCTGGTGGGGGCCGAACGCCATCACGTGACGGTGGTTGCCTCTTCGGGAGACCTCGGCGCTGCCGGAGAGCCGTGCCCTGGAGCTGCATTCACCCCGACAAAGGATGTGAACCTGCCCGCTTCGGACCCCCTCGTGCTCGCTGTCGGTGGCACGACTCTCGATGTCAACCGTCAGACCGGTAAGTATCTCGGCGAGACGGCATGGAACGCTGGCGGGGGCACAGGGTCGGTCGTGCTGCAGCGCGACGAGGCGTCGAGTGGCGGCTTCAGCCACCTCTACGCCCGACCTGCTTACCAAGAAGGTGTGGCCGGCATTGGCGCCATGCGGGGTGTCCCGGACGTCTCTGCTGATGCCGGGTCTGCGAACCTCGCGGTGGTTGTCAGCTATGGAGGTCATATCAGCACCCAGCCCGCTGAAGGTACGAGCGCTAGTGCTCCTCTTTGGGCGGGGCTCATCGCTCTCGCTGACCAAGCAGCACACCGACATCTCGGCTTCGTGAACGCCGGTATTTACGACATCGGTGGCAGCGCGGGCTATCACGGGGCATTTCACGACGTGACGTCAGGTTCCAACACGGTCACGTTCCCCCCTCAGACCATCGTCGGTTATCAGGCGTCACCAGGCTGGGATCCTGTGACCGGCTGGGGCAGCCCCGACGCGGAGATCCTCGTGCCGCTCCTCGTGAAGAGCGTCCATTCGTGAGCTGACGCTAGGCGCGACAACCTGTCGTTGAACTTCGAGTCTGACCGTTCAGCCGATCGGCGGACCTCCGGGTCAGGAACCCGAAGGGGTAGGGGAATTAGACTCAGCAGGTGACCTGGTGGGCGCGACCCGATGTCGCAACTGGCTGCTGGCGGACGGACATTTCGCGGGACGTCGTCAGCAAGGCAACAAGCTCCACCGCTTCACGGGGCCGGTGATGTCCTGTTGCTTGCCTAGGAACGTGATCGTCCTCCAAAGAGCACCGGCGCCATTCTCTTCGCCTTGCGAGAACGTGCCGATCGCACCTAGGTACCGATCCGTGATCACGCTCCGACTCCGTTCGAGCGTGTCTTTACGTGTCTTTACCGTGCGGGAAGGGGAGGGATCGCGAGGGAGCCTGAGGGGATCGCAACGCCGCTACCAGCAATCTCCTCGGAAAGGTCCTGGTCAAAACGCTGAGAGCCTGACATTCGCAATGTAGAGGCCGAGGGTTCGAGTCCCTTCACCTCCACCGTAGGTGTCATAGCGCGAAACCCCTTCTCGTCGGAGGGGGTTTCGTCGTTTCCGTCCGGGGTGTCGGGTGGTTGGGGGTCGAGGTCGGGTATGCCGCCTCGGATGTAGAAGCAGGGCTGGATGGTGTCGCGTTCTTCGACGACGAGTTCTTTGACGAAGGCGTGGGCGATGGCCTTTTTCCGGGGGTCGCTGCCGTTCTCGATTTCGTCTTCGAGTTCTTGGCGGAGGGCTTCGATGTCGGCGGCGGTGGGTGGGGTGAGGTCGGCTTCTTCGACGGCCTCGGACAGTTCTTCGTGTCGGGCTTGGAGGGCGCGGGCCTTGTTGCCGAGGTCGCGGACGCGGGTGCCGAACATGTCTTCGGTGATGGTGCCGGCTTCGAAGGCGTGCATGTAGCGCTCGATGGCGGCTTCGGTCTTTTTCAGTTGGGCTTCGGTGGCGGCCAGTCTCGTCGTGGTGGAGTTGGGCGGCGTCGGCGGTGGCCCGGGTTCTGGCGGCGATGGCGCGGGCGATGAGGTCGGGGTCGGCGTAGAGGGCGAGGAGGGCGTCGAAGACGGCGTGCTTCGAGGACGTCGGCGCGGATGCGTTCGCCGGTGCAGGCGTCTTTGCCGTAGCGCTGGCGGGTCCAGCAGGTGTAGTAGCGGTAGCGGTGGCCTTTGCCGCGGGCCGCGGCGCCGACGTAGTTGCGTTGGCAGCGCCCGCAGCGGATGAGCCCGGTGAGGAGGTAGTCGGGGTGCTTGTCGGTGAAGCGGCGGTCGTAGCTCTCGCCGCGCTCGGCGAGGAGCGCTTGGGCCTTGTCGAAGAGGGCGGGGTCGATGAGGGCGTCGTCGGGTTGGTGGCGGACGTCGCGGAACGACACTTCGCCGAGGTAGCCGCGGTTGCGCAGGATGCCGAGGACGACCTTGGCGGAGAAGCGCCGTCCGGTGCGGGTGCGGTGCCCGTCGTTGTTGAGTTCGGTGGCGATGGTGAGGGCGCCGGCTCGTTCGCTGCCGTAGCGGGTGAAGATGCGTTCGACGATGGGGAACTCGGTCGGTTCGATGGCGAGGTGGTGTTCGTCGTCGAGGCGCAGCCCGTAGGGGATGGTGCCGCCGGGCCAGCCGCCGCGGGCGGCTTTGCGTTCCATGCCGGCGACGACCCGGTCGATGATGGTGGCCCGTTCGAACTCGGCGAACACGCCGAGGAGTTGGACGAGCATCCGCCCGGTCGGGGTGGAGGTGTCGATGGGTTCGGTGGCGGAGCGGAAGGCGACGCCGACGCGTTCGAGTTCTTCGAGGAGGCCGACGAGGACTTTGAGGGAGCGGGCGAAGCGGTCGACGCGGTAGACGAGAAGGATGTCGTAGCGGCCGAGGCGGGCGTCGCGCAGCGCGTCGTTGAGGGCGGGCCGTTCGGCGTAGGCGCCGGAGAACTGGTCGGTGTAGGTCTTGACCTGTTCCCAGCCGGGCTGGCTGGCGACGAACGCGGCGAGCCGGGTTTCTTGGGCGCCGAGGGAGAACGGCTGGTGCTCCTCGTCGGTCGAGATCCGCAGGTAGCAGGCGACCCGGACGGCCCCGGCCGCGTGCGTGGCGGCCGGGGCCGGTCTGGGTCGTTGTCGTGGTGGTGGTCATGTGGTCACTCCTCTGGCCCGAGTCCGGTCCCGGGGTCGCAGAGGAGACCTCCGTGCGCCGGTGATGTCAAGGCGCCGGGCGAGGCCCGCCCGGCCGGGGTTCGTCGGTGTCGACGAGGAGCCCGGCCAGGGCGGCGACGGCCGTTTCCTCCTGCTCGGGGGTCATGGTCACGTAGGTGGGAGGCAGGAGCCGGACGGCGACCGAGTCGGGCCGCTTGGGCGCGTCGGGGCCGCTGCGGGCACGGATTGGGTCACCGCTCACCGCCGCGGCGTCGAGGCGCCAGACCAACAAGTCCTCGTGCGCCGTGACCGAACGGGGCACGCCGCGCGGCGCGGGCCTTGCGGACCTGTTCGAGGGCGAAGAACGACGACCTGCGGCACGAGGGTGTCGTCTCGCAGCGCGGCGAGGAGGGCGACGTTGCGCTCGTAGAGGACGAGCCCGGCTTCTTCGCCGACGGTGGCGAGCGCGCCGGGGAGGTCGACGAGCTGTCCGTCGCGCCACCACGGGCGCACGGTCATGGCGACGATCCCGTCGGGCCGCAGGAGTCTGGGCGGCGCCGCGCAGCACGGTGCGCATGGCGTCGAGCAGGCCGGCCAGGCCGACGTGGGCCAGGTTGGCCGGGTCGGTCGAGTACCGGTCGTGCTGCTTTGCGGACGCCTCCGCCGGGGGTGGCGGTGACCCGACCGTGCAGCGACGGCCCGTAGGGCGGCGAGGTGAGCACCAGGGCGACGAGCCCGCGGACGGCGGGGTCGACGAGGCTGGCGAGGCGATCGACCGTCGCCGCAGATGACCTCGCCGTGCCCGGTGGCGCCTTGGCTGGCGGCGAGGGCGAGGTTGGCTTCGGCGAGTTCGGCCCACTGCGGCTCGTACTCGATGCCGATGGCGTCGCGGCCTTGGTGGACGGCTTCGACGAGGGTGGTGCCGACGCCGCACATGGGGTCGACGCACGAGGTCGCCGGGCTGGGTGTAGGTGGCGACGGCCCGGGCCGCGATGGCGGGGAGCATCTTGGCCGGGTGGGTGCCCGAGATGTCGAGGTAGCGCCCGGAGCGCTGGGCGCGGGCGGTGCGCTGGGCGGTGGGCCAGACCGACAGGGGGAGCTCAGTGGGCATCGGGCACCTCCGGTCGGCGGAAGGCCAAGCAGATCCTCGTGGACCGACGAGATGGGCGGGTTCGCCGCGGCTGCGGGCCTTGCGGACCTGGGTGGTCTGCCAGAACGACGGGCGGGCGACGAGCTCGCCGTCGCGGATCGCGGCGTGGAGGGCGATGACGTGGGCCGAGGTAGGTGAACCCGGCCCGTCGGGCGAGGGCGCTGGTGAGCCCGGCCAGGTCGAGGGTGCGACCGTGGCGCCGGGTGTGCTTGGTGACGGTGACGAGGATCCCGCCGGGGCGGAGCAGCGCGAAGCAGCCGGCGTAGATCTCGGCCATGGCCTGCTCGTAGGCGGCGCCGCGGGCGTGGCCGAGGTTGGCCTTGTCGGTCGAGTAGTTCCGCGTCGCCGGTCGGGCACAGGTCGCCGCCGGCCCCCCACTTGGCCTTGTCCATGTTCCCGACGTCGCAGGCGTAGGGCGGTGAGGTGCAGACCAGGTCGACGGTGCCGGTGAGGTCGCCGAGCACGTCGCCGAGGCTGGCGGGCGTCACCGACGCGGACCTCGGCCAGGCGGCGCCGGTCGGGGTCGAGCATGTGGTCGAGGTTGGCGCTGGCGAGGTCGGCCCAGCGGGGTTCGACCTCGACGCCGACGGCGCGCCGGCCGAGCAGGGCGGCCTCGACGACGGTGGTGGCGATGCCGGCCATCACGTCGACGACGAGCGCGCCGGGGGCGGAGTACTCGGTGACGATGCGCCGGGCGAGCTCGGGGAGCATCTTGGCCGGGTGCTGCGGCGCACTCGGGCAGGTAGCGGCCGGCCCGCTGGTACTGGGCGGAGGTCTGGGCCACCGGCCAGACGGCCAGCGGCACGGCGTGGAGCGGGACGGGGTGGGACGGGTGGACAGCGGGGGGTGGTGGGTGTGGTCATGGGCGGGCCCACGACCGGACAAGCGTCACCTATAGAACACCCCTCCCGGTGCTCATTTTGGACAACTGCCGTCGGTTCGGCCCCGGCTCATTCGGACCGCAAAAGCTTGCGGCAAAAGAGGTGCGCCGCAAGGCCTTGAGATCGAGCCGGAGACGGAGGTAGCTCCTCGGAGCCAACGAGCAACCCAACCGAAAGGAGCCACCATGGCAGCTACCCAGAAGGTCTCACCCGACCAGGTCCTCGACGCCCTCGCCGCCCGACCGGGGGTGACCGCGGCCGAACTGGCCGAGGCGCTCGGCATGGGCCAGTCCACCGCGGCCAAGCACCTCGCCGCCCTCGAACGGCGGGCGACCGCCGCGAGCCCGGCGGGCGCGACGGCGGCCGGCGGCTGGCCGCTGCTGGACTCCCGGACCGCTGCGACCGCCACCGACGCGTCCGCAACACGGGCAGACGTCGAACGCCGAGGCTGAGCCTCGGTCCGGCCGACCGGCTCGGCCGGGGCGCCCTGGGTGCCATGGTGCGCGAGTACCTGGCCGCCCGGCCCGGACGAGGACCTCGGCCCGACCCAGGTCGGCAAGGGGCTGGGCGCGCTCAGCAGGGCGCGGTCTCCAACGCCCTGGCCCGCTTGGAGGCGGCCGGCGAGGCGCGGCTGGTGAGCGACTCGCCCCGCCGCTACCGCATCGTCGCCGAGCCGGTAGGAGACCAAGTCTGGCGGTGGTCCCCCCCGCGGCGCCCGTCCGCGGGGGACCACGCCGCGACGCGGGGGAACGACTCCCCGCGTCGGGGAGTCCCCCGGGCCACCAGCCGTGCGCAAGGGCCGCCGAAAATTTTCTTCGGCACCAATACGATACAGCCGGCTCCCCGCAGTCTCGGCCGGGCACTACCCCGCGGCGCTGACCTGGCAGGACGCGTGCGCGCCGGACCCGAGTCCCCCGCCAGGTCCCCCGGATTCGGGGAGCGTCCCCCACCCGCTCGCGGAGATCCGGGGGAAAAACGGGGGACCCCGCGTGGCGCGATCACGGCTCCGCAGCGAAAGGAGCTGCTCCGTGGCCACCCGCCACCGCCGTCTCACCGACTCGCCGTTCGACACCTTGGAGAGCACCTTCGATCTCCTGGTGAGCCGGACCCGATCCGCTCGCCCTCGACGGCACCGGCGTCGGGGGCCTCCCGGACCGGGCCATCCCGCTCGGCGAGCTCAAGGCCCTGCTGCTGCACCCCTCGACCCACTTCGAGACCCGCGACGCCATCGTGGCCGAGCTCGTCGCCCGCGCCCAGCGCGAGGGCGGCACGTGGACCGTCGGCCTGGCCGGGGTGCTCTTGCCGGGGCTGCGTCGGGCCGTGTGGCCACTGGTGCAGGTCTGCCCGGGCAAGGCCGACGACATCGAGGCCGAGGCTCTCGCCGCCTTCTTGGCCGCGGTGGCCGGGTTGAGCCGGGCCGGCCCCGCCTGGCGTCGTGGTTGTGCTGGCTGGCCCGCAACGGCGCCAACCGGCTGCTCAGCGCCGAGCTGGCCGAGCGGGCCCGGCCGGCCACCGACCCGGTGTCCGCCGCCCCGCCCCGACCGTGGGGGCACCCCGACCTCGTGCTCGCCAAGGCGGTGCGGGCCGGGGTGATCTGGCGCCGCGGACGCCGAGCTGATCGGCGCCACCCGCCTCGGCGACGAGGACCTGGCCGATGTCGCCGCAGACCTCGGGATCGGCTACTGGGCGTGTCACCAACGGCGCCGTCGGGCCGAGTCGGCGCTCGGCGAATGGCTCGCTCGTGACGACTATCGCCCATCGAGTTTGTCGAAAAAGGGCCCGAAACCCCTTGTTCTCTAGTGGGGGTCGTCCCCGGCAGGGCCGGTCACTGGACCGGCGACCGGGCAAGCGTCGCTCGACCCACCAACCACAGGAGGTGAGAGTGCCCAACCCGGCCCGACCGGACCTGCCGGGCCGACCCCCGTCCCACCCCCGAGCCCACCCGGGACCGATCCAAGGAGACCCCCACGACACATCCCACACGCACCACGCACCGACGCACGCACCGAGCCGACGTCCACCGCAGGACGGCGACCGTGCGGCGATCGCCACGCGCGGCCGGCGCAACCGACCGTGCTGCGCCGGCTGCCGATCGCCGTCGTCCTCGCCGCCGGCACTGCTGGTGCGTCTTCGCCACCCCGGCCTTCGCCGACACCACCGGCGCGCCGTCGCTGACCGGGGTGATCGACAACCTGCGCAACTGGATCGTCGGGATCCTGGCCGGGGTCGCCACGCTGTTCCTCACCATCGGCGGGCTGCGCTACCTGACCGCCGGAGGCGACCCCGGCCAGGTCGAGAAGGCCAAGATCGCCCTCAAGTCCGCCGCCATCGGCTACGCGCTGGCCATCCTGGCCCCGCTGCTGGTCTCCATCCTCGCCTCGATCGTGGGCGGCTGAACGATGCCGCGCGCTCTGGTCGGACCCGGCGCCGCGGCTCCGGCCGCGCCGACGGGCGCTGCTCGTCGCCGTGCTCGCCTTGGTCGCGATGCTCGGCGCTCGGCGGGCACGGCCACCCGACACGCCGCCGACGCCACCGGGCACGGCCGTGCCGATCGCCGCGGTCGCTCACCGCCGACCACGACGCCGACCTCGACGCACCACCGCGACGACCACGCCGCCTCGGGTACGTCGGCTCGGGCAGCGGGCCGCCGGGCATCCAGGTCGGCCCGGGCGGCACCACCACGCCCACCACGCCCGGCGCCGGGCAGCGGCGGGACCGTGTCAGCGGCGGCACCCAGCCCTCGCCGGGCCTGTTCGACATCACCGGGCACATCGAGGCCGCCATCGACGACTGGTTCCGCGACCTGGTCACCGCCGCGCTCGACCCGGTCCTCACCCTCCTCGGCCACACCCTGCTCGCCACCCCCAACGTCACCGCCCAGGCCGGGTCGGCCAGCTGTGGCAGATGACCGAAGGCATCGCCGACGCCTTCTTGGTCCTCTTCGTGTTGGTCGGCGGGGCGATCGTCATGGGACACGAGACGCTCCAGACCCGCACCGCCATCAAAGACGTCCTGCCCCGCATCGTCGTCGCCGCCATCGCCGTCAACGCCAGCCTCGGCGCTGGCCGGCCTGGCCATCTCGACCGCCGACTCGCTCTCCCAAGCCGTCCTCGGCCAGGGCGTCGACCCCTCCCAGGCCGCGGTCGTGCTGCGCCAACTCGTCCTCGGCTCGCTCGCCGACGGCGGCATCTTCGTGGTGCTGCTCGGCGGGGTGGTGGCCGTGCTGGCCATCGTGGTGCTCGCCACCTACATCGTCCGCCTGGCCCTGGTCGTCCTGCTCGTCGTGGCCGCGCCGATCTGCCTGGTCTGCCACGCCCTGCCCCAGACCGAGGGCCTGGCCCGGCTGTGGTGGCGGGCCTTCGCCGGCGCCCTGGCCGTCCAGGTCGCCCAGTCGCTGGTGCTCGTCACCGCCCTGCGGGTGTTCCTGGCCTCGGGCGGCCCGGCCAACCTCGGCATCGCCTCGACCGGCGGCGTGGTCGACCTGCTCGTCTCGGCCTGCCTGTGCTGGGTGCTGGTCAAGATCCCGGCCTGGGTCAGCCGGGTCGTGTTCTCCGGCTCGCGCGGGCACCGCGGCATGAGCCGGGTCGTGCGCGACGTGATCATCTACAAGGGCGTCAAGGCGCTGGCCGCCGGGGTCGGCGCTGTGACCGCGCCGCGACCGCGCCAGGACCGGGGCCGGGTGCGCATCCCCGCCGACGTCGAGCGGCCCGACAGGCTGCTGGCCGGCCTCACCGCCCGCCAGCTCGCCATCTTGGCCGTGGCCGGCGTCGTCCTGTGGGCCGGCTACGCCGCCACCCGCCACCTGCGTCCCGCCGGCCGCCTTCGGCGTGGTCGGCCGTCCCGGTCGGTGCGCGTCGCCGCCATGCTGGCCCTGGGCCGCTTCGAAGGCGTCGCCGCCGACCGGTGGGTGGCGCGCCGCCTGGCGCCACCACCGCGCCCCGCACCGGCTGGTGCCCGCCCCCGACGGCGTGCCCGCCGCCGCCGGCCTTCGTCGGCGCCGACCCGGCCCGTCTGCCGGCGCCGCTGCGTCTGCCGGTCGCCGGCGTCGGCGCCGACGGGATCGTCGACCTCGGCGCCGACGGGCTGGCCCTCGTCTGCCGGGCCAGCGCGGTGACCTTCTCGCCTGCGCACCCCGGTCGAGCAAGAGGCGCTGGTGGCCGGCTTCGCCCGCTGGCTCAACTCGCTCGACCGAGCCCGTCGAGATCGCTGGTGCGGGCCGAGCCGGTCGATCTCGCGCCCGATCATCGACGCCCTGCTCGAGCGCCGCCCCGGCCTGCCGCACCCCGCCCTGGAGGCCGCGGCCCGCGACCACGCCGCCTTCCTCGCCGACCTGGCCGCCGGCCGCGACCTGCTGCGCCGCGAGGTGCTCGTCGTGCTGCGCCAAGCCGCCAGGCGACGACGCCGCCGGGCCGGCTGCACCGACGGGCCGCCGAGGCGGCCGCCGCGCTCGGCGCCGCCGGGGTCGCCCTCGCCGTCCTCGACGGGCCGGCGCGGCCACGTGCCTGGCCCGTGCCCTCGACCCGGCCGGCGACCGCCGTCGCGCCGGCTCGACGGCGCCGCGTCGACGACCGGTCGAGCCGATCACCCTGGCCCGCGCCGACGGGCGGCATGCGCCGTGCGCACGCACGCGTGGAGACGCCGATGACCACCTCCTGCTCGCATCCCGCGACCGTCGGCCCGGCCGGCGTCGCCGTTCGGCCCCGACGCCGTCGAGGTCCGCCCCCGGGCGCTGCGGCTCGGCGAGGGCTGGTGCCGCAGCTTCGCCGTCGTCGGCTACCCCCGCGAGGTGGGCCTCGGGTGGCTCGAACCGCTCACCGCCCACCCCGGCCGCCTCGACGTCGCCGTGCACGTCGAGCCCGTCCCGGCCGACGTCGCCGCCGACCGACTGCGCCGCCAGCTGGCCCGCCTCGAATCGGGTCGGCGGGCCGACGCCGCCAAGGGACGCCTCGGCGATCCCGAGGTCGAGGTGGCGGCCGACGACGCCCGCGACCTGGCCGCCGGGCTGGCCCGGGGCGAGCAGAAGCTGTTCCGGGTCGGGCTCTACCTGACCGTCCACGCCCGCGAGCGAGCAGGCGCTCGACGCCGAGTGCGCCCGGGTCCGGGCCGCTGTGCGCCTCGATGCTGCTCGACGCCCAGCCGGCCACCTGGCGCACCCTGCAGGGCTGGGCCACCACCCTGCCCGTCGGCGTCGACGCCCTGGCCCAGCGCCGCAGCTTCGACACCGACGCGCTGGCCGCCTCGTTCCCCTTCGCCTCGGCCGAGCTGTCGGCCACCAGCGGCGTCCTCTACGGCACCGCCACCAACGGGTCGGGGCTGGTGCTGTGGGACCGCTTCGCCCAGGACAACCACAACTCGGTCATCCTGGCCCGCTCGGGGGCGGGCAAGTCCTATCTGGCCAAGCTCGAAGCGCTGCGCAGTCGCTCTACGCCGGGCATCGAGGTCGCCGTCGTCGACCCCGAGGACGAGTACCGGCGCCTGGCCGAGACCGTCGGCGGCGCCTACGTCCACCTCGGGGCGCCCGGGGTGCGGGTCAACCCCTTCGACCTCGCCACCCGGCCCCGACGCCCTGATCCGCCGGGCGCTGTTCGTCCACACCCTGGTCGCCGTGCTGCTCGGCGCGAAGCCCGACCCGGCGTCGACCGCCGCGCTCGACCGGGGCATCGTCGCCGCCTACGAGTCGGTCGGGATCACCGCCGATCCGCGCAGCCACGCCCGCCCCGCCCCGCTGCTGCGCGACCTGGCCGCCGCCCTCGAGGCCGACGGCGACCCCGCCGCCCGCACGCTGGCCGCCCGGCTGGCGCCGTTCGTCACCGGCACCCACCGGGGGCTCTTCGACGGGCCGACCACCACCCGCCCCGACGGCCACCTCGTCGTCTTCAGCCTGCGCGACCTGCCCGACGAGCTCAAAGCGGCCGGGACGCTGCTCACCCTGGACGCCATCTGGCGCCGGGTGTCGGACCCGACCAACCGCAAGCGCCGCCTGGTCGTGGTCGACGAGGCGTGGCTGCTCATGTCCGACCCGGCGGGCGCCGAGTTCCTGTTCCGCATGGCCAAGTCGGCCCGCAAGCACTGGTGCGGGCTGACCGTCGTCACCCAGGACGCCGCCGACCTGCTCGGGCAGCCCGCTCGGCCAGGCCGTGGTGGCCAACGCCGCCACCCAGATCCTGCTCCGCCAAGCCCCCCAGACCATCGACGCCCTGGCCGAGGCCTTCGGGCTGTCGGACGGCGAGCGGGCCTACCTGCTCGGCGCGCAGCCGCGGGGAGGGCCTCCTCGCCGCCGGGGTCGACCGGGTGGCCTTCACGCGCCTGGCCAGCCCGGCCGAGGACGAGGTCTGTCGCACCGGGATCCGAGCCGAGCCCTCGCCGACGAGCCCGACCTCTGACGCCACCGACCCAGAACGGAGGCCGCCCCGACGTGACCCTGCCGCGCACCCCGAACCCGACCGCCGATCGCCTGCCCGTCAGGACCCTTGGCCCGCTACCTCGCCCATCCCGGCGCCGAGACCGCCCGCCTGCTCCATCAGCTCGCCCACGACCTGGCCGCCACTCGGCGTCACCGTCGGCCCCGCCGCTCGCTCGGCATCGCCGTTCGGCCGTCGGGTGCGCCGTGGCCGTCGTGCGCCGCCGGCAGGCGCGCCGCGACTGGCCGCAGGGCGCCCGCCTGGTGCGGGTGCTGGCCCCGCCCGAGGTCGACCCCCAGGGGGCGGCGACCCTGTGGACCAACCTGGTGGCCCTGCTGCGCCCGGCCTGGCGGCGGGCGCTCGGCGGCCAGCCCCACCTCGGCTTCGAGCTGACCGCCACCGACGGCGGGCTCGCCATCACGCTGTGGGTGCCCGGCACCGTCCCGCCCGGCCTGGTCGAACGGGCCGTCGAGGCGGCCTGGCCCGGCGCCCGCACCGAGACCGCCCCGGCCGGCCCGCCGCTGGTCGGCGACGGGATCGCCACCGGCGGCGAGCTGCGCCTGGCTCTGCCCGAGCACTACCCGCTGCGCACCGACCACAAGGTCGACCCCCTGCGCCCGCTGCTCGGCGCCCTCGCCGGCCTGGACGAACGACGAGTCCGCCTGCGTGCAGATCCTGGCCCGTCCGGTCACCGGCCGGCGCCTCGCTCGCCTGCACCAGGCCGCCGCGGCCCGGCGCGCCGGGCCGGCCCGCCACCCGGATCGGCCGGCTGGTCGACCTGCGTCACCCCCGGGCCGACGACCCGGCCGGCCGACACCGACCCGACCCGCAGCGCGGACGTGGCCGACATCTTGGACAAGGCGGCCCAGCCGTGCTGGGCCGTCGTCGTCCGCTACGCCGTGGCCACCACCGCCACCGACGAGCAGGCCGGCGCCCGCCTGCGGGGCCGGGCCCACGCCGTGGCCTCGGCCTTCGCCCTCTTCGCCGGGCGCAACCGCTTCGACCGCCGCCGGCTCCGCCACCCCGCCGAGGTCCTGGCCGCCCGCCGCCTCGGGCGGGGCGACCTGGTCTCGGTGGCCGAGCTGGCCGCCCTGGCCCACCTGCCCACCGACGAGGTCGTCCCCGGCCTGGCCCGGGCCGGGGCCAAGGCGGTGGCCCCGCCACCTGCCTGGCCCGATCGGCCGCCCCGCGGTCGGCCAGCGGCTGGACACCCCGAAGGTGCTGGGCGACGCCCAAGCCGGCGCCGCGCCGCCCGGTCGCCTTGGCGGTGCCCGACGCCCGCTACCACCTCCACGTCATGGGGGCCACCGGGTCGGGCAAGTCGACGCTGCTCACCAACCTGGTCCTCGGCGACATCGAGGCCGGCCGGGGCGTGGTGGTCATCGACCCCAAGGGCGACCTCATCACCGACCTGTGCGACCGGCTGCCCGACCGGCGCCGAGTCCCGCACCGTGCTCATCGACCCCGAAGACCCGGCCGCCGCCCCGGTCCTGAACGTGCTCGGCGGGCCCCGACCCCGACCTGGTCGTCGACAACCTGGTCGGGATCTTCCGCTCCATCTTCGCCGCCTACTGGGGGCCGCGCACCGACGACGTGCTGCGCGCCGCCTGCCTGACCCTGCTGCGCTACGCCGCGGCACCGGGCGCCTCGACCAGCCTGGCCGACGTGCCCCGCCTGCTCGCCGACGACGGCGTTCCGGGCGCCCAGGGTGGCCGCCGTGGCCGACGACGCCGTCGGGCTCGGCGGGTTCTGGAGCCTGGTACGAGGCGATGAGCGAGGCCAGCCGAGCCCAGGTCATCGGACCGCTCATGAACAAGCTCCGGGCGTTCCTGCTGCGCGACTTCGTGCGCCAGGTCGTCGGCCGGCCCGACTCCAGCTTCGACATGGGCCAGGTCCTCGACGGCGGGGTCTGCCTGGTCCGGGTCCCCAAGGGCATCCTGGGCGAGGACACCGCCCGGCTGCTCGGCTCGCTTCGTGGTGGCCAAGGTGTGGCAGAGCGGCCACCCACCGGGCCCGGCTCGGCCAGGCGGCCCGGGTCGACGCCTCCCTCTTCGTCGACGAGTGCCAGAACTTCTTGCACCTGCCGCGCAGCTTCGACGAGATGCTGGCCGAGGCCCGCGGCTACCGGCTCTCGATGGTCCTCGCCCACCAGCACCTGGGCCAGCTGCCCCAAGGAGCTGCGCGAGAGCGGTGTCGGCCAACGCCCGCACCAAGGTGTGGTTCTCCATGAGCCCCGAGGACGCCCGGGTCCTCGAACGCCACGTCGCCCCCGAGCTGTCCGAGCACGACCTGTCCCACCTCGGCGCCTACCCCGCCGCGGCCCGCCTCGTCGTCGACGGCGAGGAGACCCCCGCCTTCACCCTCGCCACCCGCCCCGCGCCTCCGGCTCTGCCCGGCCGGGCCGACGCGGTGCGGGCCGCCAACCGGGCCGTCCACACCCGGCCGACCGCCGCCCCAAGGCACCGGTCACGCCTGGCCGGGCGGGCGCTCCCGGCCGGAGCCCGCACCCGGCACGGCCATCCTCCCGCCGACGCGGGGGACCAGGCGGCCGGGCTCCGCCAGGGGCTCCACAGGGGCTCCACGACCCGCTCAAGGGGCTCCGACCTGACTTGGATCCCCTGCCGGGCGCCGAAGGGGCAGGTCCAGGCCGCACAGGGGGCTCCACGGCGCAGGCGGACTCAAGGGGTGAGAGGTCGTGAATCCGCAGGGAACGTCCGGCCGGGGGCCGAACCGTGGCGCATCGGCGGCGGACTCGCCAGTAGCGCCGGCAGGCGCCACCACTCGGACACCGGCGCCGACAGGCGTCCGACAGGGCAGGACAGCGCCGTCAGGCACCGTCGTCACCCGACGCAGCCGCAGCAGTCGGGACGCCGACGGTCGGCTGCTCGCCGTGCTCGGCCGGCTCACCGACCGGGACCGGATGCTCTGCCGCCTGCTCGACGACCATCGGGTGCTCACCACCGCCCAGGTGGCCGACGTCGGCTTCACCGGGGGACGCCGAGCCCGCATGCGCCTGGCCGAGCTCTACGCCCTCGACGTGCTCGACCGCTTCCGACCCCGCACCGGCGGCAACCCGGTCCCCTTCCACTGGGTCCTCGGCCCGCTCGGCGCCGCCCTGGTCGCCGCCGAGCACGGCATCGACCTCGCCGATCTCGACTGGCGCCGCGGCCTGGTCCACGACCTGGCCGCCAGCCAACGCCTCGCCCACCTGGTCGGGCTCAACGGCTTCTTCACCGCGCTGCATCCGCTCGGCCCGCACCCGGCCCGGCTGCGCCCTCGACGAGTGGTGGTCCGAGCGGCGCTGCGCCCACGAGTGGGGCGAAGTGGTCCGCCCCGACGGCTACGGCATCTGGACCGAGAACGGCACCACGCTGCCGTTCCTCTACGAGCACGACAACGGCACCGAACGCCTCGCGTCGCCTGGCCGACAAGCTCGACGGCTACGCCCGCCTGGCCGCCGAAGCCGGCCACCCCAACTGGGTCCTCTTCACCTTCCCCGGCCCCCGCCGCGAAGCCGAGGCCCGCCGGGTCCTCACCCACCCCGTCGTCCCCGTCGCCACCACGACTCGGACGCCAGGCCTCGCGCCCGACGCCGCGGTGTGGCTGCCCGCCAACCGCACCGGCCCGCGGCTGCGCCTGGCCCAGCTCGCCGACCTGCCCGTCGACTCCAGCGCGAGCAGGTCGTGACGATCGCACTCGATGCCACCACCTCCACCGGGCTCGGCACCAAGGTCGCCACCGGCGCCGCCGGCCTCGTCCTCCTCGTCGCCGTCGTGGCCGCCGGGGCGGGGGCCGGGGTCGCCTCGCTGCTCGGGGGCGGCGACGCCGCACCCTCCGCCGCGGCCACCAGCGACATCCCGCCGGCCATGCTCGCCCTCTACCAAGCAGGCGGCCACCACCTGCCCCGGGCTGCCCTGGACCGTGCTCGCCGCCATCGGCACCGTCGAATCGGACAACGACCGTCGAACCTGCCCGGCGTGCACTCCGGGGCCAACTCGGCCGGCGCCGAGGGCCCCATGCAGTTCGAGCCGGCCACCTTCGCCGCCTACGACGAGCCCGTCCCGCCCGGCGGCGCCAACCCGCCCAGCCCCTACGACCCGACCGACGCCGTCTACGCCGCCGCCCGCGATCTGTGCGCCAACGGTGCCGAGAACGGCGCCGATCTCACGGCTGCCGTCTTCGACTACAACCACAGCCAGGCCTACGTCACCGAGGTCCTCGACCTCGCCCAGTCCTACGGCCAGACCCAAGCCCAGACGGTCGCCGCCGGCACCGCCGGAGGGATCGCCGTCGACTGGGCCCTCGCCCAGGTCGGCACTCCCTATATATGGGGCGGCGAGACCCCGGGCGTCGGCTTCGACTGCAGCGGACTCGTCCAAGCCGCCTACAAGGTCGCCGGCGATCAGCCTGCCCCGGGTCGCCCAGGACCAGTACGACGCCACGACCAAGCTCGGGCCTGACGATCCCCTCCAGCCCGGCGACCTCATCTTCTTCGGGCAAGGCCCGACCGACGTCACCCACGTCGGCATCTACGTCGGCAACGGCCAGATGGTGGACGCCCCCTACACCGGTGCCGACGTCCGAGTGGAGTCCACGCCGACGACTCCGGTGCTCCGTGGGGCAGCGAAATCGTGGTCGGGGTGACGGATCCGACGCCCTCTTAGCTTCCGCTTAGAGGTCGGGACGGACGAACACTATCCTCGAGTCTTTAGAGGGACGTGACCGGACCCAATGAGCATTGGTTGGGCACAAGGCACTGCTAGAAGCCCTTCGAGATCACTCCTGCGTTTGTGGCTTCGTCAGGAGTAGATGTAGGCACCATTTCCAACCACCATGCAGAACGAGGGGGATGCGCACGCGACGTCGCTGGGGTCACTGCCGGCTGGCGGATCGGCGTTGGACCAGCTACCGCCCGAGTAGATGTACGCGTTGTCATGAGCGCCCACAGCCATGCAGAACGAGGAGGTCGGGCATGAGGCGACGCTGAGGTCGCTTCCGGCGGGCGAGTCGGCGTTCGACCATTTGCCGTGGGAATAGACGTATGCCTCGCCACTGCCGCCCACCGCCATGCAGAACGAGGAGGTCGGGCACGAAACCCCGACGATGTTGCTACCGCTGGGTTGATCGGCGTTCGACCAGCTGCCGCCTGAGTAGATGTACGCGTTGCCAAGGTTGTCAAAGGCCATGCAGAACGATGACGAAGAACACGAGACGCCGTCGACGCCCGAGGTAGAGGCGACCTGGTCACCGCTCGACCATGTGCCGCCCGAGTAGGTGTACGCGTTACCGCTATTGCCTTCATCGTCCACGGCCACGCAGAAAGACGAAGAGGGGCACGAGACGCCGGTGAGTGCGTCGCCGACGGTTCCGATCAAGTCAGCGCTTGAGAACGTGCCGCCCGAGTAGGTATAGGCATTGCCCTGGGTATCCACGATCATGCAGAAAGACGAAGATGGGCACGAGACGTCACCGAGGTCGTTGCCAGAGGGAAACACGGGACTCGACCACGTACCGCCGGAGTAGGTGCCGACGGAGCCGCCACCACCTACTCCCATGCAAAACGATGGTGAGCACGAGAAGCCGTTGAGGGCACCGCCTACGGAGGGGCCTTGACCTGCGCTCGACCAGGTACCTCGCCCCGTGTTGCCCGATGTGGCACTCGTCTGAGTGCTGCCAGCAACCCTGTTCTTCGTTGTCTTTGAGGCAGCCGTGCTGGCGTCCTCTGGCGTCGAGGAGCAGGCCGCCAGCAACACCACGGTCGTAAGCACGGCCACCAGCCCTATGGCGTTACTGCCCCACCGCTTCATTCGCACCTCTTGGCTCACACCTCGAACTGTCGCCACGACTGATCGGGTATGCCAACTGAGATCGTCGCGCTTTGGTCAGCACGTGAAAGCCTCACTCGAAGAGCTTCCAGAAACTTTTTGTGCATTGGCATGGCGGCAACCTGAGTACCTAGAAGCCCGCGGCTTACTCGATAATTCTTCAGGCCCCCGACGATGAGGGTAGTTTGCCCGCCGGACACTCGAGCTTGAGCCTCCAGCTCGGCAATCTTGTTGTGAAGAGCAAAAATCGAGAGGGACACGCGGCTGTCGCCAACCCGGTCAACCTTCAGGCGCATAGTCAGGGCCATTCCGGTTCCCTTGGTCTCCTGCGCTACTGCGGTTACCAGCTCCATGGCCTGTTTCGGACTCAGCTTGGTTTTGGCCGCGAGAGCTAGTTCCGCGTCCCGACGTGACATGGCTTTGATTGGCCTCCCTCGTGCTTCCGTTACATGCTTACAGCGGAGGATATTTGACCCACGCTCGTTTTCCAGGAGGAGGAGTTCTCCCCAAGTGCTTTTGCGATAGTTCCGAGCCGGCTTCGACGTAGACGGGAGCAGATCGCGAACGTAACGCGGTGAGTGCTCCAGCGAATGCTCGGGATTGGGCGGTGTCCGGCCCCGAGAAGGTGACGCGTATTTGCGCACCATCTGAATCGCCGTCGAGACGATGATCTGGATTCGCATCAATCGTAAACGTTCCGCTGACCTCAACCATCCTCAACAAGCTCTTCTGCCGGAGAACAACGCCGACGGTAAGTCCTTCTCCACCCCCATGGAGCGCCACAGCTTGGCGCGTAGTCTTTTCCCTCCCGCCTGCGAATTGGTCGATTGCCGCTTCAATATCAGAGGGTGACATCGGCGAGTAGCAAAGAATGTCCATGACGGTCAGACTTGTTGTGGCCAGCCGTTAATCGAGGTCACCCGCGATTCATCATCGGAGCCCACGAAGACGCTCGCACCATCTGGAACATGAGGAATGGAGCGGGTGCTCAGCTCGCCTAAAAGTCGGCGCCGCTCCTCAACGGGTAACGGTTGAAGGTCATAGCGAAGCGCGGGTCCCGCAAGGACAACCGGCAATGGCTCTGCAGGTCGAACGGCTTCGGTCGGGCCACGAGCCTTCCACCTTCCAAGGCTCTTTTTGACTGGCTGCATTACGACGACCGAGGTACCCGCCTCAAGATCAAAAGCTTCAGCGTTTACGTATAACGCGCCACCGATCGTCGTCTCAACAATCAACACCACGACGCCGAACGCCTGCCGCTCACCGCCATGGCTCTGACGCAAGCGCGACCTTTCGTAGTCACGAGCCACCCGGGCACGAATCTGCTCACGCGTTTGGCCAACGGGGCACGTGAAGCTTGAGCCTCGATGCACTCTGCGAGGATCGGCACCCCGTCGAGCCTCATCGAGAGCGCTCTGAAGATACCTTCGAGCTGACTGCTCAAGTTGAGATTCATTCGCCATCCAAGACCCCAGTTTTCGCGTGTGTCGAGGGATTGCCAGTGACCTCGGGCGCGGCCGTTGCCAGGGACTTTAGCGTTATCGACGCGCAGTTGCCGTGGCTTGGGGATCGTGGTCGCGGCTGAAGCCTTTGAGCGGATCGACCAGGTTATCGGTGGACGGGAGTTCTGGACGCGGGGCTGGTGCGGGGATCGCTTCGCTTCTCGGCCGTGGTGACGTCGCCCCGTCGGAGGCTGCCGCCACTCAGATCTCATGCTTGCCCTCTACCAAAAGGCGTGTTCCACGTTCCTTGGCATCAGATTGGCAAAGCACCCCAGCATCTTTCCAATGTCGAGACTGAATTGTTCCCGGGCCTCCTCGCCGGACTGAAATTGTTGGCCGCAAAGGTGAAGGACTTCACTTGCGAGGTGGGTTTGCTTTCCGCCCCGAACGGAGGTCTCCTCCGAGGACTGCCTATCGGAGGAGTCCTATGGGGCGAGTCGCCATCTATGCACGAGAAACCCCGGGACGCGCCGGGCGGGCCAGATTGGACCGCCAGATCGAACGACTTGTTGCCCAAGTCGCCCACCAGCCCGGTTGGCGGCACGTCGCCACCTACGCCGACCAGAGCCTCGGACGAGACCGACCGGGACTGGTTCGTATGCTCGTCGAGGCTCCTGGCCGCATCGACCTGGTGGTCATTGACGGCTACGGGAGGTTGTCGGCCAGCCGGCACGAGCAGCAGCTACTCGTTGCCCAGCTGCATGCGGCGGGGGTGCAGACCATCGTGGTGCCTCCGACGGCGGGCCGTCGACTCGCCCGATTCGTCGCCAACATGGCGCTGGCAGATCTGGTCCGCGAGGCGGCCCACTGACGCCTCAGCCGAGCCTGGGCATGCAGTGCGGCACGGCCAACTCGGGGTCCTCCGCTCGCCTGGGGTTTCTTCCGGCTTCGTCGGTTTTGCGCCTGTCAAAGTCGGGTATCGCGGTACATGAGGTAGAGGCATGACCTTTGTCGCTGGTCGTTCGCGTCTGCCGTCTCGGCGCGCGTGCACGTTGGCGAGGCGGTATCGGTCCGATGAGGCGGGCCGGAAGGCGGTCGCTGGCGGCCTCGTGGCTGGTCGCCGGGGCCGGGCTGGCGATCCTCATTTCGGGATGCGGCTCGTCAACGCCCGATGCCGCGCCACCGAAGACGACGATCACCGCAACGTCAGCGACGTCCACCACCCCTTCGGCTCAAGCTGCTGCCGTGCTCTCGGCTTACCGCTCCGCATGGTCAGCCTTCGAAAGTGCCCTGACCAACGCGAACCCGTCGGACCCAGCGCTGGACGCGACGATGGTCGACCCGCAGCTTCAAAGCGTGAAGGCCAACCTCCTGGCCGACCAGA
Source organism: uncultured Acidimicrobiaceae bacterium (assembly GCA_963725895.1). Lineage (GTDB taxonomy): Bacteria > Actinomycetota > Acidimicrobiia > Acidimicrobiales > RAAP-2 > Bog-473. The sequence goes on from CAVSAJ010000003.1 coordinate 793,681, forward strand.
TGCAGGGAATCGTCGGGACGCGGCCCGACCACGCTGCATCCCAAGGTTACGGCGCTGTCGGCGACGTCGGCGACGGTCGTGGACTGTGCGTACAGCGCGAACGAACTCGTTTACAAGGCGACGGACAAGCCCGTGCCGCCAGTCACCCCACCGGAAAACGATGGCGTGACCGCCACCCTGGTCCTCTCGGGCGGCACGTGGAAGGTCTCCAAACAGACGGTGACGGACGGGAAATGCGTGTCTGGCTCCTGATCCCGACGGTCGCGGTGGCCGCGTCGGCCGCGTTGGCCTCCCTGGCCGCGGGAGCGGGCCACGCCTGGGCGGCCGATGGGGACGGACAGAATAACTACGCCAACGCCCAAGCCTCGGGCGGTCAGCTCACGGTCCAAGCGGGCCACACCTACTGGACGCCACCGCAGAGCTCGCAGTGGGCAACGGCGGCGAAGAACGGACCCGCCGCCGGGTAAGCCCAACCCCAACCAGCCCTACGGCTGCACCTACACCGCACAACCATCGGCGACGGCGACGCTCGGGGTGGGTGGCGCCCAGCCAGGCGAGTGGGTGTTCCCCATATGTGCCGGACCCGGGGCGATCGACCCCATGCCGCCGGTTTGGGTGACCGGCGCCCAGCCGGGAGCGGTCACCGTGGCAGTGGATCCAGCCGTGATTGCCCAGCAGGCGGTACAGCAGCTCGGCCTTGGATCACCGACGATCGAAATGGCCCCGCCCGACGGCTCTCCGCAACTCGTCGGGGTGGCGACGTGGCTTTGGATCAGACCCTGCCGCGTGGCGGACGCTCACCGCCTCGGCCACGGCAGGTCCGGTGACGGTGACGGCGACGGCGAGCCCTTCGAAGGTGGTGTGGGACATGGGCGATGGCAACTCGGTGACCTGCGACGGCCCAGGAACTCCCTACAGCTCCTCGGAACCTGACGCCACGACCGACTGCTCCTACACCTGGCCCGAGGCCGGCAATTACACAGTCTCAGCGACGGTCTATTGGTCGGTGACCTGGACGGCAGCCGGTGCGCCAGGTGGCGGGAACCTCGGCATCCAGGCCGGCCCTCCGGCCGACGTCGGTGTGACGGTGACCGAGTCACAAGCGATCAACACCCCCAGCGGTGGAGGCAACTGAAGGAAGGCGACGGATGGCAACGACGGCGACGGCACCTCGGACGAACGGACGGCGAGCAGATGAGCGGTCACGCCCGGTGCCGTCCGCAGCTGCCACCAGGCGTCATCGCCAGGCGCCACTGGTGGCGCTCGGCGTGCTCTTGGTGCTCGGCTGCGCGCTGGCCTTTGCCGACGCGTCGGTGCACCTCGGCAGCCGCGAGCAAGTGCTGGTCGTCGCCCAGCCGGTCTCGGCCGGCCAGGTTCTCACGTCAGGCGACCTGCGAACAGCCCGGGTGTCGACGGGCAGTGGGCTTGACGTAGTACCCGTCGATCAGGAGGCGACGGTCCTCGGACGGCGCGTGGCGGTGCCTCTCGTGGCGGGGTCGTTGCTCACCGCGACCGAGGTGGGCTCGGCGCCAGCGGTCGGGTCGGGATCCGACGTGGTGGCGGTCGGCTTGAAGGCCGGCGCCTACCCGCCGGAGGTGGCGCCGGGGGGCCGGGTCCAGGTGGTGCCGGTCGCGTCTGGGTCCTCGGGCACGAACAGCAGCGAGCGTGGCGAGCGGCAGCCCGATCAATGCCACCGTCTTGGCGGTCACCGTCGCCCCAGCCGACTCGGACGAGCCGACGGTGTTCTCGCTTCAGGTTTCGGCGAACAACTCCGACGAAGTCGCGGCGTTGGCGGCGGCCGGTCAGGCGAGCCTGGTCGAGGTCGGTGGCTGAGGTGGCCGCGCTGGCGCTCGGCTCGGTCCGCTCGTGCGGGGTGACGACCCTGGCTGTCGGGCTCGCCGCCACCTGGCCTTCGGACGCGGCAGGTGCTGTTGGTGGAGGCGGATCCGGCCGGCGGGACGATTGGTGCGGCGTCGGGCTGGGCGCCCGAGCCCGGACTGGTGTCACTCGCGGCCGCGGCCCGTCGGGGCGGCGACCCGACCATGGTGTGGGAGCACTGCCAGTACCTCCCCGGTGGCGCCGCGGTGCTGGCCGGGCCGGCCTCGGCCGACCAAGCACGGAGCGCGCTCGGGCTGCTCGGGCCGGTGCTTGCCCGGCTGGGCGAGTTGGACGCCGACGTGCTCGTCGATTGTGGACGCCTCGATCCTGGCTCGGCCGCGCTGGCCAGGTGGGAGCGAGCGGACCGACTGGTGCTGGTGGGACGCCCACGACTCGCCGACCTCCAGGCGCTGGCGACCTGGCGAGAGGCCGGTCCCCTCGATGGGGGTCACGCCGGGTTGGTGATGGTCGGCGACGGCCCCTACCCCGACGGGGAGATCGCCGAGACGCTCGGCACCGAGGTATTGGCCCGCGTGCCGTGGGACCCAAAGGCGGCCGACTTGCTCGTCGCCGTGCCGGCATCCGCTCGGGAGCTGCGCCTGGCTCCGCTGGTGCGGGCCGTGCGGACGTTGGCTGGCCGCCTGGCCGAAGACCGAGCCGGAGCGATAACGCCGCTTGGCGGGCGAGGCGCTGGCGGGTGACAACGACAGGAACGCGAGGGCGTCCGCGACGGTGTCGGTGCGGAGCCGGGTGTGGCGGGGCTGGCGTGCGAACGGGCCGGCGGTCATCGCGCAATGGCAGCGAGCCAGAGGGTGCGGCACGGTGACGGCCGACGCCGCGGCGGTGGCTGGCCTGCGATCCGAGGTGCTCTCGGCATTGTCGGCTCGCGAACGCGAGATGACCGCAGCCGGGAGGCCCGGCCTCTCGGGGGCAGACGAACAGGCGCTCGGACGCCAGCTCATCGCCGAAGCGCTGGAACGGCGGGCGAAGGAACGCGCTGCGCGACCGCACCGAAGTGCTCTCTGCCGCGGAGGAGGACGAGCTGTCCCGTGCCACCTTCGACGCCCTGTTCCGCCTGAACCGCCTGCAGCGCCTGCTCGACGATCCCGAGATCGAGAACATCAACGCCAACGGGTGCGACCAGGTGTGGGTCCGCTACGCCGACGGGCGTCGAGAGCAGGTCGCGCCGATCGCTTCCTCGGACGCCGAGCTCGAGGAGATGCTGCGCACCGCAGCGGCGCGCACCGGGATCGGCGAGCGCCGCTTCGACCGGGGCTCGCCCCGACTTTCCCTGCAGCTACCCGACGGGTCGCGCCTCTTCGCCCTCATGGCCGTCTCGGCCCGGCCGTGCGTCTCGATCCGCCGCCACCGCTACCTGCGGGTCACCCTCGACGATCTACGCGCCATGGGCACCGTCGACGTGGCCCTGCACGACTTCTTGCAAGCCGTCATGTGGGCGCGCAAGTCCTGCATCATCTGCGGCGGGACGGGCGTCGGCAAGACCACGCTGCTGCGAGCCATGGCCGCCGACATCGCGCCGTGGGAGCGGCTCATCACCATCGAGGACTCCCTGGAGCTGGGCCTCGACCGCTTCTCGGATCTGCACCCCGACGTCGTGGCGCTGGAGGCCCGCGAACCGAACCTCGAAGGCGAGGGCGGGGTCAGCCTGGCCGAGCTGGTGCGCTGGGCGCTGCGCATGAGCCCGGACCGGGTCATCGTGGGCGAGGCCCGCGGCGAGGAAGTCCTGGCCCTGTTGAACGCCATGTCCCAGGGCACCGACGGGTCGATGGCCACGCTCCATGCATCGAGCTCCAAGGGCGCGTTCTCCAAGCTCGCCACCTACGCCGTCCAAGCCCCCGAGCGTCTCCCGCTGGAGGCGACCAACCTGCTCGTCGCCAACGCGGTGCACTTCGTCGTCTTCTTGGCCCAAGACGGCGAGTCCCGCTACGTGTCGTCGGTCCGCGAGGTCGTCGACGCCGAGGGGCCGATGGTGGTCTCCAACGAGATCTTCCGGCCCGGTCCCGACGGCCGGGCCGTGCCGGGCGCCCCGATGCGCGCCGACACCTTGGACCAGCTCGCCGGCGTCGGCTTCGACCCCGGCCTGCTGGAGCGACCCCAGGGCTGGTGGGAACGGTGAGCGCCCTCGGCGCCCTGTGCGGAGCTGGCATCGGTCTCGGCCTGGTGCTCGTCGTCGCCGGCTGGCGCGGCGTCGAAGTGGCCCGCCCACGCCGGGAGTCGCTGCGCCCGAAGGTGGAGCAGGCCAACCTGCGCATCGGGCTCGCCGTCGGCGCGGCCGTCGTGGTCGGGGCGGCCACCGGGTGGCCTGTCGGCGCCATCCTGGCCGGCCTGGCCGGATGGGGCGCCCCGAGCCTGTTGGGCGGCACCCGGCGCCACCAGGCGGCCGTGGGGCGCATCGAGGCGGTGGCCGGCTGGGCCGAGATGCTGCGCGACACCATGGCCGGCTCGGCCGGCCTGGAGCAGGCCATCATCGCCACCGCCCCGCTCGCCCCGCTGCCCATCCGGGCCGAGGTGGTCACCCTGGCCGTCCGCCTCGAAGGCGAGCGGCTGGCCCCGGCCCTCCGCGCCTTCGCCGACGAGGTCGCCGACCCGACCTGCGACCTGGTGGTGGCCGCCCTGGTGCTCGCCGCCGAGCACCAAGCCCAGCGGCTCGGGGAGCTGCTCGGCTCGCTCGCCGCCGCCGCCCGGGACCAGGCCACCATGCGCCTGCGGGTCGAGGCGGGACGGGCGCGCACCCGCACCTCGGTCAAGGTCATCGTCGGCGTCACCTCGACGCTCGTCGTCGGCCTGGCGCTGTTCAACCGCGGCTACCTCGCCCCCTACGACACCGCCACCGGCCAGCTCGTCCTCGTCTTGGTCGGGACGGTGTTCACCACGGCGTTCGTGTGGCTGTCGCGCATGACCCGGCCGGCCAGCGTGGAACGGTTCCTCACCGACCGCGCCTCGGGACGTCAGCTCGAGGAGGCAGGGCTGATGACTCTCGCCCTGCTCTGTGGGGCCGGGGTCGGGCTCGGACTGTGGCTCGTCGTGCGGGGCCTGTTCCCGCCGCGGCCCTCCCTCGCCCACGCGCTGGCCCAGCTCCGCCGCCTCCCCGAGCCCGCACCGGTCCTCACCCCAGAGGCAGACGGGGGAATGGCCGCCCGCCTGGGCCGGCCCATCGCCGGCTACCTCACCCGGACCGGCGCGGGCTGGCTCCTCCCCGCCGGCGTGCGGCGCGATCTGGCCGTGCTCGGCCGCAGCCCCGAGCGCCACCTGGCCGAGAAGGTCACCCTCGCCCTCGTCGGACTCCTCATCGCCCCCGCCATCGCGCTGCTGCTCGCCCTGGGCGGGGCGCATGTGCCCATGCTCGTACCGCTGTGGGCGTCGCTCATCTTCATGGTGGCCGGGTTCTTTCTTCCCGACCTCGGCGTCCACGCCGACGCCAACCGACGCCGCCGCGACTTCCGCCACGCGCTATCCAGCTTCTTGGACCTCGTCGTGGTGGCCTTGGCCGGCGGTGGCGGGGTCGAGACGGCGCTCGGCCGACGCGGCGTCGGTCGGGCTCGGGCTGGGCGTTCGCCTACCTGCGCCGGGCGCTCGACCAAGCCCGCCTGGCCCGCCAGACCCCGTGGGCCGCGCTCGGACGGCTCGGCCAGGAACTGGGCGTCGACGAGCTCTCGGAGCTGGCCGCCTCCGTGGCCCTGGCCGGCACCGAAGGGGCCAAGGTCCGCGCCTCCCTCGCCGCCAAGGCGGCGTCCTTGCGCACCCATCGAGCTGGCCGAGGCCGAGACCGCCGACCAGGCCGCCACCGAACGCATGAGCCTCCCCGTCGTCCTGCTCTTCGCCGGGTTCCTGCTCTTCCTCGGGTTCCCGGCGGTGCAGAAGGTGCTCACCGGCCTGTGAGAAAGGACCCAGACAAGCAAGCCCACCAATGAAAGGACAAGTCCCGTGTTCCCCGAGCTGACCATCATCCGACATCTCTTCACCGTGCTCCACGCACGGTGGGAGACGCTGCGAGCCGACCCCGACGCCGGCTACTCCACCGAAGCGGTCATCGTGACCGCCCTCCTCGCCGCGCTGGCGCTCACCGCGGTGGGGATCATCGTCGCCAAAGTCGTCTCCGCCGCCAACAACATCTCGACGTCCAACCCGTGACCGCTCGTCTGACCATGAACACGCGACCGTCGCCGACGGTCAACGTCAGAGCGGCACTCCGCCGACCCGGCGACGCCGCCTGGTCGCGCGCCCTCTTGCGAGACGAGCGCGGCGCGGTGTCGGCCGAGCTGGTCATCGCCACCCCGCTCCTGTTGCTCTTGATCATGGGGGTGATCCAGTTCGCCCTGTGGGAGCACGCCGAGCACATCGCCTCGGCCGTCGCCCAACAGGGCGTCGCCGTCGGCCGCCTCCAGGGCGAGACCGCAGCCGCCGGACAACAAGAGGCGCAGAGCGTCCTCGACCAGCTCGGCTCGAGCGTCCTCGCCGGATCGAACATCACCGCCACCCGCGGCGTCGAGGTCACCACGGTCACCGTGACCGGGCACGCCGAGAGCATCATCGGCCTCTTCTCCCTGCCCGTCCGAGCCGTGGCCACCGGGCCGACCGAGCAGTACACGACGCTGGCCGGAGGCCCACCGTGACCACGCGTCCACACCGCCGGATGCGCCGACTGCGCGGCGACGAGTCGGGCAGCGTCGCCACCGAGCTGGTGCTGCTCACCCCGCTCCTCATCGTGCTCCTGCTCTTCGTCGTCGCCCTCGGCCGACTGGCCGGCGCCCGCCTGGACGTGAACGGCGCCGCCGCCCAAGCAGCCCGGGCCGCCTCCATCGCCCGAGACCCCGCCACCGCCACCGCCATGGCCAACAGACCGCCACCAGCGCCCTCGGGTCCGATCACGTCACCTGCGGCGACCTCACCGTCACCACCAACACCTCGCAGTTCCAGCCCGGCGGCCAGGTCGCGGTCACCGTCACCTGCACCGTCGACCTCTCGGACCTCGTCGGCCTTCGCCTTCCCGCCGCCGAGACGGTGAGCTCCACCTCCACCTCGGTCATCGACACCTACCGGAGCCGACGCACATGAACGCCACTCTTGCCCGTCTGCGCGACCGCCTCGGCGAGCCCGAGGCCGGCATGGTCACCGCCTTCGTCGTCATCTTCACCCTGGCCCTCATCGTCATGGCCGGCCTCGTCCTCGACGGCGGGCTCGCCTTGGCGGCCAAGGTGCAAGCCATCGACGACGCCCAAGCCGCCGCCCGCGCCGGGGCACAGGCCATCGACATCCCCCTCTACCGCTCGACCGGCCAGATCACCCTCGACCCCGCCCAAGCCACCCAAGACGCCGAGCACTACCTCACCGACGTCCGGGCACACCGGCACCGTCACCGTCAACGGCGAGCAGGTCACCGTTACGGTCACCATCAGCCAACCCACCCAGATCCTCTCGCTGGCCGGCATCGACCACCTCACCGTCAGCGGCACCGGGACCGCCACCGCCGAGCAAGGCGGCGCCCCGTGAGCCGGGCTCGTTCGCGTCGCCAAGGGGTTCGGCGCGCTGGTGCTCCTCGCCGCCCTCGTGGGCGGCGTCCCCTGGGCGCTGTGGCACTTCGTCGGCTGGCCCCTCCCGCACCACGTGCCCAGCGCCACCCAGGTCGGCCGCGCCCTCAACCGCCAAGGCATCCCGGCCCAGACCCTCATCGACGCCCTGGCCGTGGTGGTCTGGCTCACCTGGGCCGCCCTGATCGCCTCGCTGGCGGTCGAGGTACCCGCCGCCCTCTCCGGGCGCCACCCACCCCACCTGCCCGTCGCCGGGATCTTCCAGCCAGTCACCGGCCGCCTGGTCGCCGCCGTCATCGTCGCCTGCCTGGCCCTCGCCCCCCGACCCGGCCACACGGGCCAGCCCGGCACCACCGGCTCCGGACTGGGCGCCGCGGTCCGGCGGCCCGTCGCCGCTCTCGTCGCGGACGACGCCGTCTCCACATCCTCGGTCGGCCCGAGCCCGCCCGCATCGGCGTCACCGACCACCAAACCGCCGGAACCCGCCACGACCTCGGCGCCCGCATCCACGAACCCGGAGCCCGCCGTCTACGTCGTCCAACGAGGCGACACCTTGTGGGGCATCGCCCAGCGCGAGCTGGGGGACCCGCTGCGCTGGTCGCAGATCTACCAGCTCAACGAAGGCCGACCCCAGCCCGACGGGGCCATGCTCACGGACCCCCACTGGATCGACCCCGGCTGGACCCTCGTCCTCCCCGCCGCGGCGACACCGGCGCCAGTTCCCGACCCGGCACCTCCAGTTCCTCCCTCCCCCCCGACCACCGCACCTGCACCTCGTCCCACGACAAACACGCCGTCGACGGTGCCGCCCGCGACAGTGCCGCCCACGACAGTGCCGGCCCCGTACTTCCCCGTCCCGTCGACCACCAACGGCACCGGCCACCACCGGGCGAGGAGCGCCACGAGCCCGGTCCGCCTCCCATCAGGGTCGGTCGTCGCCGGCTCGTTCGCCGCTGGAGTGCTGAGCGCCGTCGCTTTGGGCCGCCTCCGTCGCCGCCACGCCTACCGCTACCGACCGCCTCAACCCGGCCGCGACCTGGCTCGACCGACACCCCGGCCCAGCCTCGACCACCTCACGCGAGTCGCCTCCGGCGCTCAGGACCTCGAGCAGGGCCGCTCCGATAGCGACCACGACCCGCTGCCCGCCTTTCCCTTCGACGACGACCAACGGCGGCTCGAACCCGGACAGGTAGAGATCGGCACCCGAGACGGCGCCGGCGTCACCATCGATGTCACCGAACTCTCCGGCGTCGCGCTGAGCGGAACGAAAACCCACGACGCCGCGCGCGCTCTGGTCACCAGCCTTCTGGTGCGGGCCGTCCCGGGCGCGACCGAGGTCCTTTGCAGCGACGACCTGGCCGAACGACTCTTCCCCGGGCTCGCCCCCGATCGCTCGCTCCGCCGGACCGAGGGCACTGACCAGATGGCACGCCTGTGCGAAGCCGAGCGAATGTCCCGCACCCGGCGGCTGGATTCAGTCGAGGCGCCCGACGCCGCCCGCTTCCGCCACGAGAACCCCGAGAACCCGCTCCCGCTTCTCCTCGTGCTCCTCGACACCGTTCCCCCCGAGTCAGAGGGGCGCTGGGAGGCACTCCTCACCGATGCCCCTCGCCTCGGCATCGCCGTGCTCCTCCTCAGCGAATCCCACCTCGCCACCGGCCGGATCGTCCTCGGCCCCGACGCGACCGTGACCGCCGTCGAGCCGGATGACACCGTCTCGGTCACCAGCGGCACCCAGCTCTACCGACTCCGGGCCGAAGAGGCGGTCGAACTGCTCGGTTCGGTCAACGAGGCCAACCGCCAAGCCGAGGACGGCCCTGACAGTGACGGCAACTGCACCCTCAACCCGGACATAGACCTCCACGCGCCGCCCGCCGAGGACCGCTCGCCCGAGGACCATCTCCAAACCTCGTGGCCCCAGCCGGTCCCATCGCTCGACACGACCGAGCGTCCACTCGTGGTCAACCTTCTCGGTCCCTACCGCATCGCCTTCCTCGGCGAAGCGGTCACAACCGGACTGCGCGCCCGTGCGAGGCTGCTGCTGGCCTGGTGCCTGCTGCGCCCCGAAGGAGCGACCATCGACGAGATCGTTGACGCGCTCTGGCCCGACACCCCACCCGACCGAGTGCTCAAGCAGTTCTGGCACCCCCTTGGCGACCTACGGAGCTTCTGCCGGGGCCCCGACGACACAAACCTCGAAGTCCTCAAGAAGGCCGGCGAGCACTACCGACCCAACCCCGACGAGATCAGTTGCGACCTATGGGACTTCGAAGCCGCCCTCACTGAAGCCGCGGCAGCGGGTGAGGACAACGACCGTGCCCGAGCCGCCCTGCGGCTTGCCGTTGCCGCCTACGACGGTGACCTATTGGTCGGTACCGACCACCCCTGGATCGAGCCGGCGCGAGAGGACCTGCACCGCCGTGCCGTCGACGCCCACCTCCGGTTGGCCGAGTTGGAGGAGCAGGCGGCTGCATCCGAGGCCGCGATCGAAGTCTTGGAGCGCGTGGTCGCGCTCGACCACTACGCCGAGGAGCCGTACCGGCGCCTTATGATCCTCTACGCCGCAGCCGGCCGCCACGACGCCGTCCGGACCACGTGGCGCCAGCTACAGCGGTCTCTGGCCGAGATCGACGTGGATGTCGATGACGCCACCACTCGGCTCTACCACGACCTCACGACGAAGGCGCCCAGCACGCCACGGCCGATCCGACTGTCCTCGTGAACTCCGCCCGCGTCCTTCCGGGCGTCGATAGCCCGGCTCGGACCGCGACGATGCTGGCGCTCGCTGCGGGCATCGACGCAGCCCTCGCCTGGCGGTTCGGCCCCTCCCTCGTCCTGCTGGCCTACTTGGTCTTCGGGACGATCGGCGCAGTCGCCGCGGTGACCGACCTCACGGCACGGAAAATCCCAGCAAGGCTCGTCCTCCCGGCCTATCCGCTCGCCATCGCCCTACTTGCTGTGGCCGCTGCAAGCCAAGCCCACTGGTGGTCGCTCACGCGCGCCGCCATCGCCATGGTCGCAGTCGCTGGCTTCTATCTCCTGCTCGGGCTTGCATTCGCCGGCCAGTTCGGCGTCGGGGATATCGAACTCGGCGGCCTTCTTGGTCTCTACCTCGGCTGGATCGGGTGGTCGCCGCTCGCTGTTGGGACGCTCCTCTGCTGGGTCCTGGCAGCCATGGCCATCCCGGTCTGCCGCAGGTTCACGGATGCCGGCGGGGCGCGTGCACTCCCTGCCGGGCCGTTTCTCGTCGCTGGCGCGCTGGTCGCCGTGCTCGCAGGTCGGTAGGAGTCAAGGCCCGCTGCTCAGGCTGCCGTGGTCACCCAAAGGGTTGGTGAAATCGTCGCAGTTAGAAGTTCGGAACGGGACCGCGAGTTTCTTGACTCCGGACAGGCCCACGGATGAGACCACGAACGATTCACACGATCAGGCGACTCTCAAGTCGGCATCATTTCCCGGAGCCGGACCACCGCAGGCCTGCGACTAGTTTTGCGGGATCCACCTCAAGCCCTTCCGCAAGGCGAAGAAGGCTGGACAAGCTGAGGTTGCGTTCCCCTCGTTCAACCTCTGAGACGAACGAGAAGTGGAGACCGACGATGTCAGCTAGCGCCATTTGACTTATCCCCAGGCGGTGTCTCTCAACGCGTACCCTCCTACCCAGCTCCACTTGAGCGGGGTGGCGCCGTCCGGAGCGACCCATGGCCACCTAGGCAACGCTGGCTGCGTCGATGAAGCTAGAGTCCCTGACACTAGGCCGAGCCTCGGCTCGCGGACCTGGCTACCATCACCGGATCGAAGGAACGGCCAGGCCAGACCCGAAAAGATGAGCGAGAGGGACCCCAGATGAAAATGGAGTGCATCCGTGGGTGCAGGCGCCCCTCACGGTCAAGATCGTTCTTGAAATCGACCATGCCTCGTCGGCGGCGTACCCGGACGAGCGTGACGACGACGTCGCGTGCGTGCTCGTTGGGTCATCTCCAGGTGGGAGAGAAGGTCCGTGTCTCTTGCTAGGGGTGGTAGTCATTCGAAGAACCCGACTGGAAACTGGAGGTTGGCGGTCGCACTCCTGGCAGCGTGCCCTCTCATTTTCGCAGCCTGTAGCAATTCGGCGAGTCCATCAGGGCAGTCGGCTTCAAACACCTCGTCTGCGAACGGCTCCGCGAACTCCAACCCAAATTCGTCTTCCTCGGTTTCTTCCACTTCCACCACTCAGCCTGCACAGACACCAGAACTCGTGGTCTGTACCCAAGGGCAATACTTTGCAGTTCCTCCTGGATCATCCGGAACGGTTTCCCCGCTGGTATCAGTCAGTCAGGGCAATTCCAACGTTAACGACGACTGCACTCCTCTTTCCGCCGATCTGACCAAGGTCGGGGCCACTGAGTCCGTGACGGACGGCTCTACCGATGCCGGCTATGTCTCGATTTCTACGGGCTCGTTTACGGACCTGTCGGGCCACACGACCGATAATTATTCCGGTAGCACGGTCGACGATCAAGATCCCGAATTTGCTCCCTCAACGGGCGACCTATGGTGGGTCGACAATGGCGGCCTAAGCGGAAGTTCTGTTTTCTATGCTCCGATCTCGGGAGGCTCGGTTACTCCGTGGCCGGGCGGCGGCGGTTCGCTCAATGGATTCACTCCGTCCGGCCAAGGCTCGCCAGTCCAGGTCTTTGCAAGCCCGTCGGGGAACTCCCTCGCAGTAGCCGGCGGTTGTGGAGGGTATGGATGTTCGCAAACCTTCGCTGTCGGCACCCCTACCACGTTGACGGGCCAATGTCTCGGAAGCGCTGACTACTCCTTCGGCAATTTTGGAGTACCCCAAAGTTGCCCCAGCGTCGCCAGCGGCACGCTCCCTCTTGTCGGAGAATCTGGCGAATTACTTGGTCTTAGCAGCGACACAACGGCCGTCATTCTCAGCGGAAACAACGCACTCTATTCCGTTCCATTTAGCGTATCAGGTGCCACCGTTTCGTTTGGCACTCCTGTTCAGCTAACGCCGCCCACGAGTCAAACGCTCTCGAACGCCATCCTCTCACCCGATGGTCAAACGATTTGGTATTTCGGAACACAACCTTCCGGAAGTGGCAGCGCCGTCTACGAGGTGTCGTCGTCCACTGCCACCGCAAATCCCCAGGGATTTTCGCCAACGGTATCTGCATCCTCTGGCTCCGCCTCGGTAGCGACCTTCACGGGCGGGTCGCTTGCGGCCGGCAGCGTCCTCGGATGGTACTGGAAGGGTCAGTTCGTCAGTGACGACAGCTGATCTCCTGAAACGTACAGCGGTATATCGCAGACTCGCCGCTACGTCACAAATACCTCGCGCCTTTCTAAACCAGGCCAGGAGGCGAATGTCGGTGACTCTCATCCTGCCGTTGGCATTGGTAGGGGCGGGCCTTACCCTCTCAAGCTGTTCGTCTTCGGATCGATCCGTCGCCGCCTATTGCCAGACCTTCTATCAACAGGGCAGTCAGATCCGAAGTGAGTTTTCGAATAGCGGTGCCTCGTCGGACCCGCTAGCAACAATTGCGGACCTGTTCTCGGTGCCAGTGCAGCTCGCGAACTTCTTTCAAAAGCTCGCCTCCGTGGCTCCCGACTCGATCGAGCCCGATGTCCAAGACCTCCAGAACGCTTTCCAACAAGAGGCCAACAGCCTGGGGAATGACATCACGGACCCACTGGGGGGCTTGGCCTCAGGAATCGCGGAGTCACTGGAGTACGCACCCGCTTGGAATGCTGTCAACAATTGGACCGAATCCAATTGCAAGAGCTACGCGCCTACCTAATGGAGTGAACACACGCCCCTAATGGAGTGAACACACGCCGATGCCTACCGATCCTTTCGAGCGCAACGACCGCCGAGACCGAGTCGCTCGCGGAATTTCAAAGGGAGTAAATCTGGGTTGGACTGTCGGCTTGGCTCTGCTCGGCGTTGTCCTGATTATTTTGGGTGCCAAGGGGGTGGGCGGAGCGTTCCCAATCGTCCTTGGGTTGCTTTCGCTGTTGGCGGCCGCTTACAACTTCTTCCGGCCATTTCGAGTCTGACGTAAAAATCGCGATCGAAGAAGGGACAAGCTCGGGGTGCCATATAACGTTCTAGCAATCAGGTCCCCGAAGGACCCCGCCGATGAGCTGTATCCGGACATCGGCGATGGCGGTCGAACCGTAACGATGAATACCGGGCTCGACGGCTCGGACCGACCTCACTTCGCAGCCGTTGATCTGAGCGTCTGGGAGCTACGAGACGACAACAAGTTCCATCGGCTGGGGGAGTTTGGTGGAGCGCGACACACCATCTTCGTGACCGACTACCGCTTGGTCGTGCTCTCGCCGAACTTCAAGAAGGCCGACGCGAGCTACCTCATGTTCGACATGCCGGGTTTCTATCTGGCCAGCGCGGTAACCGCCGCCATTCGAACTCACGGAAGGGCTCTCGCGGGTCAGGTGTTGCACATGAACGTCTCCAAGCTCTCGGTCATCGGTACCGGGCGGATGAAGGAGGCGAATCGGATTCGGCTCTACCTCCGAGATGAGACGGAGGGTCCGGAGCGCGAGATTTTTCTACAGATCACCTTCAAGTTGGGTACGGACCCTCGGCCGATAGCCCAGCTGTTGGGCCGCCGTATTGCTGGGTATTGGCTGCGACCAACGATCGCGAAGACTCTGGATGCCGAACGGGCGGCAGTGGTACGTCAATTGTCGGAGGCATCGCTATTGGCTCCCACCGGGGACGAATGGAAGTCATATCAGTTCCCGTTCAGCATCGGAGTAGCGCGGAAGGGTCAGAAGAAGACCGTCCGAAAAATACCCGAAGTTACGCGGAGCGAGCGTCTCGCGGCGAGTGGCGAGACGTGCCGACCGCCGTTCCGTTGGCTCGACTTCTCGAGTGGAGCGCCTGTCATTCCTGGCGAGTGGGGTATCCACTTCACCAATACGCGAAGCATTATGCCGGACAAGCCAGGTCCGGAAGTCCTTGTGGGCAGCTGCAAACCGCGCGCGATGTATTTGGCGGACCGCTCCAGCCATCTGCCGGTGCTCGCCGATGGTCAACGTCGCGTCCTCTACGGCGGCACCGGAATGTACGTCTTGACCGCGGACTATCTCACCATCTACCTGATGCACGGTGCGACCCTGATCGGTTCGGTCGACCGCGACGACGACGCCGGTCGGCTCCTCGTCGCGACACCCGTTAGCGAGATCGCCAGTATCGGGATTACGAGCGAAGTGATCGAGCACGGCGCCTTGGTAGATAAAGGCTCTCCCGCGGCTCTCACGATTTTCCCACGGGACCGCGCCTGGGGAGCCACCTGGATGACGGATATCAAGGAATTGGTGAAGAGCGAGCAAGGGTCCAAGCTCGAGGCCATATCGCTTGTGGACTTCGCCGATCGACTGGGTGGCGTGGTCGGCAGAGTCCTCGGCCTGGGCAACCCCCTACGTCGTGAGATCCCATCAGGCTTCCTCTACGACCTGACCGGAGAATCTTCCCCAGCAGATGGATTGGATGCTCCAGGGTCATCCCCGCCCGCTACCTGCAGTAGCTGCCGCTTGGGCAAGGGGCCAGAGGGCTACCCCTGCGTTGCTTGTGGTGGGACCTTGGAGGTGCACCGATGACGTTGACGCTCCCCGGGGGGAGCGCATCAGCGATCCTTCTGTGTCGCGGTAGGCGAAAACGGATCAGAGGACCAGCCGCGCAGCTATTCCTTCACGTATGCGAACGGCTCGTGGTCCAGCGAGCAACCCCTCTCTACAGCTTTCGCTGCCTAGAGCGTCTCATGTCCGAGCGCTGCGTTGTGTGTGGCTGTCGGCCCTGGACCAACGAACTCGACTGGAGGAGACCTCGCCACCTATGCCAACGGGGCATGGTCCTCTCCGGTTGCCTCCCGGGCATGTCGGACAACGCCGAGGTGTCATGCGTGAGCGCCTCACTCTGCCAAATCACGGGATCCAGCGTTAGCGGCACTACGGGAACCGCTGTCAGCTATTCCAACGGTGACTTGGGGACGGCCCAATCGTTGCCCGATGTCTACAGTTTTAGAGGTGCGTCTGCTCGACGTCGGGGCTCTGCATGGTCGTGGGAAGCAACCAGTCGAATCAGGCGAGTGGCTTCGTCGGCGTGCATGGCGCATGGCAGCAGCTGCAGACGGGACGATGGAGCGACACGGGTTACGCCAAGGTTCCTTGCAGCTGACAGACCGATAGCGACTCAATTTAAGGAGGAGATATCACCGTGTTTACGGTATTGGCAGTGGTCGATTCGTCACACGACGATGGTTCTCTCTATCCGATCAAAGCTGATGACAACGACTCCTTGATCAGGCTGGAACCTCTAGACGGCCTCGATTGTGAGCGCATAGCGGTGAGCCGGCTCGTGGTCCACCAGACGATCGAGGGAAAATTCAAGGAGATCATTCGGCTAGGTGACATTAAGGCGGAAATGGTCATCTCAGACGCTCGGGTCGCTGTTGCCTGCCTCAACTACAACCGAGCAGGTGGCGTGGGTTTGGGTCTCCTCGCCGCAGCGGCGATCAATACGGCCCGCAAAGCTCAAACCGCACACAGCCAGGATCCGAAAGTGCTCGTCGGTCAAGTGCGCTATCCATGGATATGGACGATGGGATGCCACGCCAGGAGCGGATTCGGACTCGGACATGGCGAAATCCATGTCGGCCTCAATGCGGGGTCCAAGAGCGCTCCATTACCAACGTTCCTCACTGTCGCGGTCAAAGGCGACTCGGCTGAGAGAGTCGCCCGAGAAATCACTCGTCGCGCGGTTTCCTATCGACTCACTCATGGTGACGTTAGAGACGATGTTCGAACGAAGCTTGAGGCGCTACTTCAAGAGGACCCTCTAATCCGGGACTCTGCATTACGGAAGAAGCACGTTGCCTTCAAATTTCCGACGTACTTCTTTGCGAACTCTTCTACCGCGTACCCGAAGACTGATCCGAAATAGTGAAATTAGAGACCGGTGCAGTGTCCTGTTGGACCAGGCCATCCGGCGTAGTGCCTATCCGGGAAGGAGTGATCTGATCATGGGCTTCAAAGAGGTCGAGCCGAAGGCGACCACCTTGTCGCCCGCTGGTGGTCTCATCCGAGTGGGAGACCTTGCCGCCGATGAAATGGCGATTTTCGGAGACGAGGAGATCAAGTTCGCTGCTTCAAGAGAGTATCGCCCCCTCGTTCCGGAAGAGAGCGAGCGAGTGCTGGGCCGCTGGGTTGCCGAGCATACGAGCAATGGGATGTTCGAGATCCTCGGGACTTGGTTCGCCAACGGTGACCTTCAACAGGGAACGCTTGCCACGGGCGCGTCAGTGAACTACTTGCTATTGACGGATAGTTATATCCGGGGTGCAATGCCACCGCTGGGTACGGCCCAGGTGCGAACGAATGTAGGAGCGACGAAGGTGACGGCCGGCTGCGTCTACATCTTCGCTATCGCGTTGGCCGATATCGCCATTATCGACGGCAATAAACGAGACCTCGCCATTGGTGGCAAGACCGAGGGTCTTATGGTGAAGTGGGCGAGGACCTGCGACGCCGACTGGAATAAGGTGAAGCAGGGAGGTCCTTGGCACAAGGACAACGACACCTTCGCACGAGCGGTGTTGGAGGCAACCATCGCAGCGAAGTTGCAGCACTCTAGCGAGAAGGTGCGGGCGTCAGCTGTCGCGGTGCAGAAGGCGGACCGCTCAAGAGCGTACTCAACCGGTAGCCGTACCACCTTTAATTTCGAAACTCCGTAGTCAGCTAAGTCTGTCAGTCCCACTCGTCCTCGCGATGGAGATCGGCGGCTGGGATCGAGGGCTTGTAGCCGCGGCACCGGCAGGCCTCCCGATCTTCAGCCCGGCGATCTGACTTGTCCTCAGGCGACACCGCCGCCAGAACCCGTCCTCCCTGCACCGCCCAGGACCGGACGGAATTACGGGGTCCAGGTGGAACGACGGAGACTCGAAGGCAACGCTGGCTGCGTCCTTGAAGCTAGAGTCCCTGGCGCTAGGCACCTCACCGCAGTTGCGATGCTCGCTACCATCCCGTCATCCGAATCGCAAAAACGGAAAGTCCAGGAAATAGGGGTCGTTATGAATCACAGCCTTGAGCGCGCGGTCCTCCGGAGCCCGCCCCGTGCTCTGCGCCAGCCTGGCCCCGGACAGTGGCGCCAACGCCATCTGCTCGGCCGGGTAGGACCTCCTGCACCGGCTCTCGGTGTCGGACCGGACGGCCTTCGGGCCGACCCTATGAATCCTGCGGCCCCCGGGCCCTGCACGTCTGGCACGGCGGATGTCCCTGGCCACGGACTCGATCACTAGAAGCTGGGCAGGGGGTTCGGTGAGCCAGACCCGGGGCGCCACCGTTGGCACGCCAAACGCGAAACCACCTCATCGAAGGCTGGTAACCGAGTTCATGGTCGTCATTGCTCTCGTGGTGAGCGGCTTCGCCTGCTCGGCTTGTGGGGGCGGGGCATCCTCTTTGAGCGATCCGGTTGTACCCGGTGGCGCGGCCTTGACCGTGAAGGCAGGGTCACCGGCGATCTGCGGTCAGTTGGTTCACTCAGCAGCACTCCGAGGCCTTGCTACGGACCTGACGGGTCTGGCCCAGTCGCCGCCCTCCAGTCAGGCGGTCGAAGGGCTTCGCTCAGCAGGCGGCGAACTTCGGTCACTGGCAGCACACGCGCCGGGAACCCCTCTCCAAACGGACTTGGCCGCGACCGCTTCCGCGCTCGTTGGCTTGAGCGGAGAAGGGATCCAAAACGCGTCGGCAATCACGGCCGTCAACAGCGCACTCACGCAACTCGGGGAGGAGGTGCAAAGCCAGTGCAAGTTCCCCGTCGGCTGACGCGCCTCGGTGTGTGCCTGCTGTGCTCCCTTGCGTTTTCTATGGTCGACCTGTCGACCGGTGTACCTGCAGCATTGGCTGGACCCGCTCCAGGTCTCTGTCAGATGAACACTTCGCGCGGTGCCGTCCCAGCGACCTTTGCAATCCAGGCGTGCGTTGACGCCAGCAACGTCTACTTACACAACAATCTCACCGTTGCCCTCACGGTCAAAGTGACCGGCAACGTTGGCTCGGCAAAACGGACGGAGTCCGATTACGGACTGGCTGCGGACGCAACGCGGCTCAATTCGAATGATCCTTGGATCCTGCTCCCCGGGGACACGCTTCGTATTCCCTTTGGCTCGGGCCCTGCCTCCTTCAAACTCTACGATTCACAGTCAGCCGGCTTCTATGCCTTGGCGCTCACGCTCCAGACTTTCATCCCTGGATCAGGGCCAGCCGTTGTCAGCGCATTTACCGATTTGGTCGCGGAGCTCAACGATGACTTTGATCAGTACCAGGACTGCCTGTCAGGCAAGAATTGGCTTGGGCAGCTCGGTTGCGAGGCACTTCTCACGCGCAACGTTGACTTTGCCTTCGCCAGGGCTGCTGTCAGCGCCGTTGCCAAGGGAGCGTTGTCCGCGGTCCTAGCCGGAGTCACGTTCACGAAGTGGCTTGACGCTCAAGTGCCTTCTGTCGAAGCAGTCCTCACCTCGGGAACGCTTGAAATCTCGGCAGCGCCGGCAATTCCGACGACTACGACGACGACGACCACCACCACCACCACCACGACCGTCCCGCCGAACACGACTGCGCCACCCCCGGCCGGACCGAGCTTTGCTACTGGCGCCCGCTTCAACGACGATTGTGTTATCGCTTGGCCAACGGCACCGACCTACACGAGTGACTCGATTGAGATGACGATGACCTGCGACCACGTCCCGGAGAATCAATATTTGTTCACGGACGTCGTCTACAACGATCCAAATCTGCAACCAACGCCTGATACCGGAACCATGCACGTGGTGGGAAGGGTTCTTGGCGTAGCCCACTCCGATTATGGATTTTCCGAGCTCGAAGTCCAAGCGACCCAGATCACCATCCTGGGTAGTCAAGGCTAGATCCGATGTTGTCACTCTTCGAGAAGCGGTGGGTGGGCCGTCCGTATCGAAGACGGGCTATGTCGTCCGAGCAGTGCTGACGTCCATGACAAATGAAAATCGCGAGCAAGGGGCAGGACATGGCGAATAAGAAGCTGACGGATGGACAAGCGATTCTGTCCATCTTGGGGATGATCGGGGCAGGCGTCGTTCTACTCGCGGTCGGAACGGTGCTGAAAAGTCACTTTCAGTTGAACGCCGCTGTGTGTAACACCTACGGCGGGTCTACGGCCAACTGTGCAGGCAATGAAGGGCTCTTTACCCTCGGTCAGATCTTGCAGCCAATCGGGGGAGTGTTAATCGGAATCGGTGTAATCCTGGGCATCCTGATGGCGGTAGGTAAGAACTCGACACGTCCGGCTCAACGGACGAAGCCCGATCTGAGCCAGCGGTCGGTGGACCTTTCACCAACTCGTGATGAAGCTCCAACGCAGGTCCCCCCAAAAGCTGCTGACGGCCAATCTGAGCCCCAGCAGGAGTGGCTGATGGGCTCCCTGTATCACGAGCAAGATCCCGATTTGTCGGATAGCTGATAGTTACGCAACGGTCCATAAGAGAGCACGGAGGGCGACTGTGGGCTTCATTGAAAAGCAACTAAGAATGAGCGCCAACAAGAAGCGTTCAGACAATCTGTTTTCCACGTCTCTGTCCGTCAACGACGTGCCAGCCAAGATCGTGGGGTGGGCAAATGACTTCAATTCAGCGTACGACGCGAGCCACTGGGAACAGACCAGGCGCAACTTCCTTCAGCGCGACCCAAGCGACCTCCAGATTGCCGTAGCCCTCAGCAGGCAGCACTACTTCGTCACGGTCACCCCACGGGCGGTTCGTGTCAGTTATGGCAAACCCGCTGATGAAGTTGATGTGATGGCGACGCCGCCGAGAGGCGCGCTTAAGAGTTCGATGCGGTACTGGTCAGCCGCAGCGACGTTCCCCAATGGGAGCCAAGGAGGTCAGACCGTTGTCAAGATTGATCTGAGCAGATTCTTTTACGGAGGGAAAACGGGCGAAATGGGCGGTCGGTCAGAGTTCGACCACTTCATCAACGCCATGAGCCAGGTTCTCGCGTAGGAACGGAGGCAAGTCATCGTGGCCGTCAAAACGGGCGAATACAATCTCGACATCTCAGCTCTGCCCAGCATCGACCCAAAGCTGGAAATACGGTTCAGTCTTGCCGAAATTAGCGGGAAGCGCGTTCTCATGGTCGGACCTCACGGTGGAACCGAGTCAGAAGGGTTTCGATTGATCGCGAACATCGAAGGGCTAAATGCCTTCTCGAAGTTCGAGGGGTTTGGACAGCTTGCTCTGACTGAGGAGCGCGTAATCGGCATGGTTAATAGTGGGGTGATCGTGCGCGCTACAGAAAAAGAAGGGCGAAGCCCGACGGGAGAAAGCATTCGATGAATCGAAAGGTTCCGTGCTCGTCTTCTCCATGTTGCGAAAGGACATCAACAAGGCATGGCGGGTTCCATCGACCGGGGGAGCCCCTGGGGGGGTGGTGCTCGGTACCTCACAGGCAAACAACCCGTGGCTCTGGCTCAGGATTTCCAAGGTGGCCGGACTCGCCTCGGACGAAGGCGAAGTGTCCTCAGCAAACACCGACGAGTTCTTCAGTTGGGTTTGTTCCAATACGTCGGCAATCTTCGCGTAGCGACAAGTTACTCTGGGCCAGGGCGGTTACCTCGATGATGTTCTCTACTACAGGCGGAACTCGCACGGTGAATGTACGCGCTCGCGTGACGGCTTCGACCCTACGATTGTGACGCCTGGAGGAGTGTGAAATGAAGGCGGCTCGAAGCTGTAAGGGACAAGAGGGAGGCTGCAAATGGCATTGTTTGGCAAGAAAGCTAAGGGGCCAGCGCCGTCCAACAGCATGAACATGAGCATGAGCCTCGTAGAGGCCGCTATGCAAGATGACCCCTCTGCGTTGCTTGCAGCGTTCAAATCGGCCGGCGATCCCTCAGTCCCGTCGTTCTTTAACGGGCTGGTCCTCTTTTACCAACGCATCTCTCCTAATTTGACGCCGGAGCAAAAGGATGCCATGCGCGATGAGATCAGCAGGTGCGGAGGTACTCCAGAGATCAGGGCTGCCGTATGCGCGGTCGTGGTACCTGCGATCGTCGATTTGGATAGTGGCGCCACTACCGCAGCGATTAAAAACCACGCTGATGTGATCAGAAGCCAGGCTGGCGATTTCCTCCTCGAAACGGTTCTTACGGCAGCGCGAGTCAATAAGCGCTTGGCGATAAAGCTGAACTGGAGTGCCTCGTGACAATGGAGGGCTGCGTCCGGCGTGCCGTGACGCTGGTCCTGGTAACCGAGAACCATCCCCGTTTGAGTAAAGCGGCAGGACGGGACAGGCAATGAGCGCCCAGCACCCAAAGGCCCGCCGACAGCGCCCATTTGCCAGCAGCGTTCTCCTGATTGCCCTGTTTATTAACCTCTACCGGATGAGGAGGCGGGCGCTCAGGCTAACGCCGGTGCTGGCCGTGCTGGCGGTGGCGGGATGCTCGAACGCCACGACGCTAGCTGCTTCGACGGGGGTCGCCTACGTGGCCACCGGGTACGCCGGGACCGTGGTCCCCGTCGATCTTGGCACGAGCACGGTCGGCAAGCCTATGACGGTCCTACGCGGCGGTGGCCTCACCGGCCTCATCAACGGCATCGCGATCACACCTAACGGCAAGACCGCATACGTCAGCGGTGACGGCACTCTCATCCCCATCGACCTCGCCACCCGCACCATCGGCAAGCCGATCAAGGTGCCCGGCGGCGGCGGAGGCGCCATTGCGATTGCACCCGACGGCGCTACCGCCTACGTGGCCATCGGCGGGGGGTCTTACAACGCTTCGACCGGCGTATACGCCAGCACCAACATTGTTCCGATAGACCTCGTCACCGGCAGGGCGGGCAAGTCCATAGTGGTGCCGGGCGCCGGCGCAGGCCATCATCGCGATCACTCCGGACGGAAAGACCGCTTATGTGATTGACGACATCAATGGTGCCGTGGTCCCCGTAGACCTCGCGACCGGCAGTCTCGGCGAACCGATCAGCGTGCCGTACGACGATGACGACGGCGACGGCGCCTACGGCATTGCGATCACTAGCGGTGGAACCGCTTGGGTGAGCGGCGCCGCCAGTGCCACCCTCATTCCCATCAACCTCGGCACTCGCGCTGTAGGCAAGCCCATTCACGTTGTCACAGCGCCCAACGGTGTCTTCGGAATAGCGGTCACTCCCGATGGGAAGACCGCCTACGTGACGAACAACAGCTCCGACATCATCCCCATCAACCTCGCCACCCGCGCCGTAGGCAAGCCCATCACAGTGCGGCCCGACGCCGGGGACGTCGCTATCGCTCCATAGCAGTGCGTCGGTACTCGGTGGCTGGCCCTCGGAGGTCCACCACCCCTCTGACCTGCATGTTTGTAGGGGGATGGTGCCATCGGCGCGAAACCACTGAGCCGATTTAGGCGTCTCCGCCTCCGAACCTGTGAGTCAAGTGTGGCTATCGGGTTGGGTCTAGCGGACTTCAGGTGCCCGCTCGCGGTTATTCATCAGGTAGTCGATCAAATGCTCCGTGAGGAGCTCTTCATGGATCGCGATGCCTTCCATCTCCATGGCCGTGCATAGGCCCCGGTCCCAATGCGCCGCGATCGGATTGCCGACGAGAGGTACGGCGTCGCCGGCTGTCATGCTCACCGCATGCTCATAGGTCTCGCGATCGAACAGCCAGGTCTCACATCCGAGCTCACCGACTACTCGGTTGGCGATTGCGACTCCGGGCCAATCGAAATCGCCGCGATAACGAATCGTGGCCCCACTATCGGAGATCTGACGCAAGAGCTTCATCGCGATAGTCGTGGGATTGCCAGCGGTGCAGACGATAGTGCTGTCGGCGCCACGGTCAACCGCCGCCTCCAGCACGGCGGGGTTCTCACAGATGTACACGAGGGATCCGCTTCGAAGTCTGATCGGCACTTGCAAGTCGCGCCCACAAATGTGGCTTGGAAGCGCCGCGTCTGCTCGTTCACGGAGGTGCCGAGCCACGAGACTGTTCGGTTCGGGACGGAGGTTGGCTACGAGAACGGTCGTTGAGGCACTGTCGCAGAGGATGCCTACTGACGCCCACAACGTTCGGCGTTCTGCTGCGTTCCGTGGATAGGCGGAATCGGTGATTGCCGCCGCGCCACGAAGAACAAGAGCCGTGAGTCGATGGCCATCGTCGAGCACGTGGGCACCGCGCGCGCCGCCGTAGCGAGCTGCGAGCTCGGTGCGCGCCATGGGTTGTCCTTCAGACAGTGGCAACGCGGCAAGACAAGACGCAGCGGTCACGAGAAGGTTCTCGTCCTCAGTAACGCTACGAGTCAAGAGACCGCTCTTCTCGACGCCCTGTAGCCATAGATCAACCCACACATGCATACCGTCCTCGGCGTGCAACAACCGTCGGGCAGCGTCGCCAGCGTCGTCACGACGAGTTCGCTGAGCGGCGGCAAGTTCGTGAGTCTTCTGAGTCCATCGCCAGTGCATCGCCGGTCCGAGGCGGGCAGCGACGACATCGCATCGCAAGGTGACGAAGCCGGCTCGACAAAGTTCTACGGACGCGGTCCACGCCGTATCGTCGCTCCCGTAGTGCGACACAATGGTGGGCCATCGTCGAGTCTCGCGTCCCAATAGGAAGTGTCGATCGGGTCCTGCTGGGAGAGCAGCGGTGGACAAGACGTTCTCAGCCGTGAGCTCGACCGCCGAAAGCTTGACGCGGCCGGAGCGGTCCTTTGGCAACGAGTGCTCTTTGTGACCCTTGCTGATGAGGATGGGTCGGGCGACGCAGCCCTCAGGGACCCCTTGTAGCGGCACCGGGTCGCCGAGGTTCATGGGAGTCGTTCGATGAACGGGCCGGTATGCTCGACCGTCATGTTGTCGTGGGTGGAGCCAAAGACCCACGTCGGCGCGTTGAGGATGTCGCTCGGGTCACGAAACTGGAAGTAGAGCAGAAGTCCGCAATGGCGGGCAGCGTCGTCCAGCACTCCGTCTTGGCAGGTTCCGAGTACGGTGATTCCAGCCTCTTTGGCGGTGCGTGCAAGTGCTTGTAGCACTGCCTCTCGGTGGTAGTCGCCGAGACTGTCGCCGAGTTCGTCGAGGATGAGGACGCGTCCACTACCGGTGTAGTTATCAGCAGTGGCGGCAAAGAGGGCTGCTAAGACCAAATTGATGGCCAGTAGCTTTTCGGTCGCGGTATTCGCTCGCTCAGTGTAGGGAACCAAACTGCCATTCGGTCCGCGACGGTAACGAGGGGTCACCCTCCAGTGCCAGCCCTCACGCGACGTAACTGGTCGCTGCGGTTCGACGAGCAGGTCAGCACCAGACCCTTGCGCCGCCAAGTCGAGTTGATTGAGCTTCTCACCCACTCCAGCGAGGATCGTTCGTAGCAGGCGCTCGATTTGGTCCTGGATGACTGGCAGGTTGCGCCGGCGCTCCTCGCATAGCTGCTCGGCAGCGCTCAAGGCTTCTGAACGACGTCCCCGGTCGGAGGCAATGTGTTCCTCTCGGGCGTGGTCCTCCAGTCGTAGCCGTTCTAGCCATCCGCCAAGCGCTCCGGCGACCGCGTGGAAGGCCGTCGCTTGACGCTCGTAGCTCTGGGCACGCTCATCGTCTGAACCAGAAGCGCCTGCTCGGGTTCGTTCTGCGACGGCAAGATCAACCCCGCTGCCCGGAGGAGCGCCGGCGCCGGTGTCTGCGTCGACGCCGCACAGCATGAGCGCGCGGTCTATTGCGTGATTTGCGGCGCGACGGTAGGAGGATGACGCCGCACGATCGTCACTGCTGGGGTTCTCGGTGGCATCTTGTGCCAAGGCCACCCCAGCGCTGTCTTGATCGCCACCCCAGCGCTGTGCCCAATAGGGAAGGATGTTCCGGTTCCGGTAGTACGACTCGATCGAGCCTCGCAACTTCTGAGAAGCAGACCAAAGCTCTTTCTGGTCGTGGGTTTTGGCTGCTTCGAGTCGCTGTCGACGCTCGTTGAAACCGCCCCACGCCTCGCGTGCCTTGCCGAATGCGTCATTGCTCTTGCGGTAGGTTTCGGCAGCCTCGTTATCGTCGCGGTCGAGCTTGGCAAGGTTCTCTCGCAGCGAGGTAATGGTCGCCCGCACACTCGCGAGCTGTTCGACGGCACGGGCGGCATCGAGTTGATGCTGAAGGTCGAACAGCACATCTTGTTGACGCCCTACCTCCGCGGTGGCCCGCTGTTCTCTCTCCTTGTCCTCTTCGAGTTCGGTTCGGGCGGCATTGATCCGGGCCCGTCGGCCGGTGATCGGGGACGGGAAGTCGCCAATCACGACCACATGATCGGAGAGGTGGGCGGCTGTGCCAGTGCTCTTGGTTGCGGCGAGCTGGCGGAGGAACGGGATGGAAGAGCTGGGGGCGGCGGTGATCCCTGCTGGGGCGGGATCGCCGCCGGACTCACCGATGATGAAGGTATCGCCCGGTTGGCCGACCGAAAGTGCCATTGGGGCGTCGGCGGCCTCTATGGCGACGGCGTCGCGGTAGAGAGCGAGGCGTGGTTCCCACGCAGCCCGGGAGGTTGGCTCGATGTCGATTTCGTCGATGAGTGGGAGCGCGGAGATCCCGGCTTCGCGCAGTCGGGCAGCGGCGCCCCCTGCAGTTCCAGCGGTTCCATCCTCGGCGGCACGCAAGGCGGTCTCGCTTCGTTCCCTATCTGCAATAGCAACAGCCTCCGTGGCCTTGGCGATCGAGAGCTGTTCTTCGCCTCCTTGGAGAAGCACACTCAACTCCGCGGTCGAAGTCCCGTCCCAGGCTTCGGCAGCGATCTTGAGACCGTCGAGTTCGCTGAGCGCGCTGTCGAGGTGGTTTTGGCCAATGGACTTGGCGTTGCTCGTCTGCCTCCAGGATTCGTTCGAGGCTTCCAGGACCGTCTGGGCGGCAGCAGCAGCGTCCTTGAGCGCCGATCCGTCGCCCAATGCTGTGAGAGCGTCAGCGGTCGCTCGTGATTGAATCCGAATGTCGCGGCGAGCCATCGCGAGGGGCCGTATGTCCTCGCGAGCTTGGGCCAACCGGGCCGATGCGTCGACGAGTCCCTTGGCGAAATGCAACTGCCACAGTCGTTCGGCTCGGTCGAGGTGACCTCGTGCTTGGTTCCGACCGGCAATGGCCTTGAGCTCGTCGTCCTCTTCGCGCCGTCGGTTGTTGTCATCGTTGCGGAGATCGTCGACCTCCCTGATGGTGGCATCGAGTTCAGTGCGTGCGGCCCGATCTTGGTCGAGGACGTCGTCACGACCGAGGAGTTCGAGTAGAGCGACGCCGATCTGCTCGGGGGTAAGCATCTCTTGGGAGAGTTTGAGGAGCGATTTGCCCGGGGTCTCGTTCCCCCGGGCTTGCAGCCAAGCCATACACCGAGGGGCCGAGCCGAACAGCTCTTGGGCGTAGGTGCGAGATCCCCATTCGGGTTTCGGAAGTGCGGTCCACATGGCGTCGGCGGCCGCAGCGCGAGCCGTCGACGTTGCTGCTTCGACGAGGTGAATGCCTGGGGTCACGCGTGCTCGAAGGACTGGAGCTGCGGCGTTGATTCTGAGCCACACCGTGAGGGAGTCGTCTTCGACGTCGCGGCTGCGGAAAACGCCGATGATGTAGCCATGGTCCACGCGCGCGTACCTCTGGACATCGACGCCCGCCTTGGTTCCGTCGAAGAGAAGGCTGGTGGCTTCCGGGGCACCGTTGGCGAGCCGCCAACCGACCTCCCCGTGGAGCAAGCTGATCGCCGCGAGGAAGGTCGTCTTGCCGGATCCGTTCGAGTCGCCTTTCGGGCCGCGACCGGATACCGCAATGAACGTGCCCGGCGTGATGGGGACCGGGGCGCTGCGGAGTCGGCCGATGTCTAAGGTCTGGAGGCAGACGAGCTCCCGGTCGCCTATGGACCCTCGGTCGTGGTCGGCTGGAGCTGGCGCAGTGATGGTGGCCGTCATGATTCCCCTCCGGTGGTCGTCGCACGTCGCGGCGGATTGAGGCGCCGAGCGGCCCGGAGCGGTCAGCGGCCATGATCAGGTCCTCCCAAAGCGCTTGCGATTGGGTAGCGGTGAGTCGGCGGAGCGCGGGTCCTGGAGTGACACCTCCGACGGGACTTCGATCGATCAGGCCGCGGGCGTCCAGACGGCGGAGGGCTCCGCGAATCACGCTTCGATACTGGGGCCGATACTGCTCCAGCTCGGCAGCGGGTATGCCGGGGGCATCCCATCCGGCGCCAGATATGGCGCTGCGGGAGCGGTCCAGGCACACGGTGTTGATCAGAACGAGAGCCAGCACTGCTCGATCGTCGGGGGGGAGGATCCCGAGGCCGCTTTCCGCCAACTCGGCCACGATCTGGTCGTCGTAGCCGGTGAGCCAGTGCCCTCGGGGCGCTTCGATCAATACGCGGCCGGCATCGCGGGCGAGAGTCGCGAGGTAGGCGCGAAGCGCCGGGTCGGCCAGACCTGGATAGTCGCGCTCGGGCACGGGGTTGAGTGCGGTCTCAACGGCGGTCCACGCCGTCCAGACGTGGTCGCGGCTGCGTTCGTCGAGAGCGTCGAGGGTCACTCGATGCCCCCCTTGGTGGATGCCAGGAGGGGATGATGTCGTCTTAGGGCCGTCACCGAGCGAGGCGTCCAGGTGGCGACTGCCGGGCCGAGTCGGAGGTGACCCTCCTCGTCGCTGTCCACGAGGTCGAGCTCTCGTAGCTCGGCGAGGTACTTGGCGATCACCTTGGTGTCCCGGTCGAGGATGGCTGCCAGCTGTTCAATCGCATCTTGCGGTAGCGGCTGCCCGGGGTAGGGATCGGCTGAGGAATCTGTCCAGGACAATGCCAAGAGGGCGGCAATTACTCCCGTGGGGAAGGCGGAGAGTCGGGCGGTCGGTGGTCCATCGGGATCGGGGTCGTGACCGTCGGCCCAGCCGAGGCGGATCGACGAGCCGACTCTGACCACTCTGCGCCCGATCTTGGCTGCTGCTCCGGCGACGTCGGTGCCCGCGCTGTCAACCACGGGCAGCGACCCCTCGGCTCGCAACCTGGCCAGGGCCAGTGCGGACCGATCCGCCGTCATCGAGTGACCTCTTCTTCTCGGGTGTGGAGCGATGAAGGATCGTTGGTGGCCGGGGCTCGGCTGAGCGTGACTGGCGTCGAACACCAGGCGACGTCAATATTAGGGTCCGCGAGCAGTCCGTCCCCGATCTCAAGCGCCGCGAGCACGGCAGGGTCGCGATCTGCTTGGAGCAGATTGGCGAGGATGGCGGAGGCTGCGGTCCAGGGTCCGCCGCGCAGCAGCGAGGTGAGGTCCATGGTCGGGTGCTCTTGGAGCAGCGAGCCGACCTGACGTTCAAGGCGCTCTCGACGTGCCGCTCTGACCTTGCGACGCTGGTCAAGCGGGTCCGGGCCGGCTGGTACATCAGGCTCCGGTGGCAGCTCGCGACCTTGCCCTCGAGGGCGCCAATCTTCGATCGCGGTGACCACATCTTGAGCGTGGACGACCACGGCCGGGGCGTCGAAGACGAGTCTGGCGGCGACTGCGGCGAGTTCATGCCACGGGGCGTGGATTGCCGCCGTTCTCCAGGTCTCGGGTGAAAGGACATCGAAGGCCGCGCGGCGCCACCCTCGACCACGATCCGGTCGGCCGCCGCGCCCAAGTAGCGGTCGTAACGCTGCGCCTCGGTGACCGTCTCGTGCCCGAGAGGTTCCAGCTGTGGGTAGGTGGCGGCGACCAGTCGAACGAGGCGGTCGAGATTGGTCAGGAGGTTTTGTTGCTCATGGTGACGGATCTCGCCGTACAGCTCGGCAATGGGAGCTCGTGCGAGTCGTGCAAGGGTGTCGGCAAAGAGTCGGAAGAAGATGCGGGCCTGGTCGAGCGCTTGCGCAACCTGTTCGGCTGTGGCGGACTGGGTCTGTATGGCAGACGCGGTGCGATCGAGAAGAAGGAGTAGCTCGCTCACACCGCCCTGGGTGGTGATCCGCTCGATGACTTGCACGCCAGCCAATGATCTCGGATCGAGGACGAAGCGCGTCGCACCCTTGTGGTCGTCGAGCGGACGCAGCATTCCGAGGCCAACGAAGACCCGAAGACGTCGTTCCAGCTCGTCACGGTCCGCTGGGTCGATTCGCTCTTCGATCTCTCGCAGCGAAAGTCCTGACGCCGCTTCGGGTTGACAGCAGACCTCGACCACCGATCGAGCGAGTTCGACAAGGTCAAGGTCCTCGACGACAGCCCCCACGTCGCGTGCGAACGGCGCGGCGAACGGGCCGATGACCTCGCTTGGCGCACTCAGTTCGAGCTGTTCAGCGGTCGTCCGAGCCCGTCGGCGCCTAGGCACGGCCGATGTCCTCGACCGACCTTGACCTGTCCGAGCTCGGTGCTCCGTGGCGCGCCAAGCGCGAGCTTCGGATGGCTGTCGCAGCCCGCTGGCGGTGTATTTGGATCACGCGCTCCAGTGTGGCTGGCGGGTGTGACCACAACAGAGAAGAACCGAACTCCTGCACCATGGTTTCGCACGAGGGCAAGCAGACCGTGGCTTTCCCCGGCGTCTCCCGGACAATGGCCCTCGGCGAAGGATCGCCCTGGCGGGACCTGGAGGACGCCGACCCGGTTGCTCCCGTATCGTGCGGGCTGTGGAACCCGGTGGCGCCGATCTGGAACTGGAGTCCTCCTCGCGGCCCTGGTGGTGGGTCGGCGGTCCTATGTTCCCACCGACCGAGCAAGTCCGGGACCGACCGCGAGATCGATGCCTTCCTCGACCTCCGGCTCAAGATCGAGTTGCCGGACGTGCCCGGGCTTGATCCGGATGCAACGAGCTACGATGTGTTCGGATTTCCTGAGTCCGAGGTGGCGGGGCTGGGGCCGACCTGGAAGACGTGGATCGCTTCGTGCATGGGACGGGCACGACCGACACCGGTGCGATGTCGCGACTGGTTGGAGGGCGGTGGCTTCAATGAGCTGTACCGAAAGCTGGAGCACGATCGCCTCCTGAGCGCTGCACTGCCGGTTATCTATCCGCGCCGACAGCCATCGGTACTTGTCGAGTCTCGTGGACGCGGGATAACGGGCATCTTCGAAGAAGCGTCGAACCTTACGGATCCCCGCTGCACGCACACTCACATGGTCGCGGCGACCGGTGTCGGCCTCCGGGTGTACGACGCGCCCCTCTACTGGATACCGGGGGTTTCGGCGGCGGCGTGTCTGACGTCCGAACCGCCTGATCCGGAACTCTTGGCCCGCATTCGGCTGCCCTTCCCTTCGGTTTTGGTCGGATTTGCCGAACCGGTGGCGATTACCGACCTTGAAGACGATGGGGAGTACCTGGTGGTCGGCGGTCAGCGTCGCGAACGGACGGTGGAGAACGGTGGGCGATTCATCGAGGCGGTGTGGCTGACGTCGGGACTCGACGGTAGTGGACTCGGTCCGGTCGTCGTCTGGTTCCTGCAATACGGCACGGGGGTGGACGGGGCATCGACGGCCGCCAGCGTCGGGTTGTGGTCGCGCTCCGCATTTCCAGCGGTGGTGCCAAACCTCGCGGCCCTGCTCTGCTGGGAAAAATGGGAGGAACCCTTGTCGGTCCCAGACGGTGTCGGAGACGAAGGCTCGAAGGAGTGGAGGAAGGCTCTGAAACGCTCCGCCGTCAAAAGAGCGGCGCAGCGCGGCGCATTGCATGCCGTCCGAGTGCTCTCGGTTCCTTCGCCGTCCAGGCATCCAGGAGTTGGCCCTAGCCCGTCGAGCAGCCGGCGCGCTCCGATTGAGCATTGGCGTCGGGGCCATTGGACCAGCGTTCGAGTAGCGACCCGCGATGACCAAGGAAGAATGGTTGGCCGTACCGACGGCGAGAAGGACGTGGACTGGCACTACGAGGGTCGCTGGGTCCGGCCCGTGCTCGTCAACCGGGGCGGGC
The DNA here is from genome assembly GCA_963725895.1 of uncultured Acidimicrobiaceae bacterium. Classification (GTDB taxonomy): domain Bacteria; phylum Actinomycetota; class Acidimicrobiia; order Acidimicrobiales; family RAAP-2; genus Bog-473. The sequence continues at coordinate 824,999 of CAVSAJ010000003.1, forward strand.
GGTCCGACCAGGGGGCCAAGGTGTACCGGCTGGGATGACCGAGACATGTTGCAAGTCCTCGGTCAGGCGTAGCGATCTGGACCGGCCACGGCGGAGATGGCTCCGGAGCGACTGGCCACCAAAAGAGCGGCATATCTGATCGAGTCGTCATTGGCAGCGGCGTCAAGCTTCTCCTTCGAGATGTAGCCCGCCTCGTTGCAAATGAGGATGCCGACGATGTACAGGAGCTTGGCGTCGTCGCCGAGGTCCATGAACCCTTCAGCATCATCACTCGCCAGAAACCGCTTCATATAGCGGACACCGCGGTCAATACGACCTTGGGATGGTCTCAACTGGCGTCTCCCTCCGTCGGCGTGCTGCTCATCAGCAGGCGCTCGCCCGGTTGAGCCCCTCTGCGTCCGGTAGCCCCCGGCGACAGGTAGCCACGGACCCGGCAAGCGTGGATCCAGTCACGGACGGTTTCCTCCGGTCGGTCGAACTTCGCCGCAAGGCGACGCGTCAGCCCCCGACCTCGCTTGGCTTCCTCCAGGTATGCCAGAGCAACCTCCTCGAGGAGTTCGTCATCCAGGGGCGGGCGACCCCGTCGTTGGGCGGGAACCGCGGCAGTCCGTTCGAGCGCTGCCCTCACGTCCACGGGTAGGTCGGCAGCAAAGACGGTTCTAACGCCGCTGACGCCGACAGTTGCCAGTCCGCGTTCGCGCCACTCGTCGTCAGCCATGGCTTGATGTGCCCAGGCGACGATGCGGCCGATCGGGATGGCACGGAGCAGCGCACCAGTGATGCCGCTAAAGGTCGGACGGCCATCTTCGCCACGAGCGGAGACGTCCCAGGTTTCGTCGCCCTTCGCCCGCCACTCGCCATTGGCACCGACGAAGTCGCCATAGTCGTTGAAGTAGCCCCATTGAGCTCGAAAGAGTTCCAGTTCTCCGACGGTGAGACCCGTCACCGACCGGAGCAACACTCCGCAGACGGTGACCGGCAGGTGCGGATCGGAATAGACAAAGTCGCAGACGTAACCCTCCCCGCGTGGCTGCTCCTTGACGTACAGCTCCAACGAGGCACCGGCAGCACCAGGATCTTCCGGGTCGTCAACCACGGTGAGGACGGCGTCTGCGGCAAGACCCATGATCTGATCGATCCGGCTTCGATACAGACGTCGCTGGCTGCGGCGTCGGGGGGCGGTTGTCTTGACCATCGCACCCGAGTGTGCCGGACCGCCCGTGATTTAGCAACAGTTGGCAAAGCGTGCTGGATTACTCGTACGGTTTGTTCCCCGGCCACTACTCGACTGCAGATTCGACCGGTCGGTGAGTCGGAGGCGCCGGTCTGGAGCCTTCCGACCTGCGTCGGTCAACGGTAGAGGTGCGACCTAGCGATCTCCGGCTCCACGCCGAACGACAGTATTTGGCGGCAGCAGCGGGACCGGCGGGCCGTCGACTTGGGCAAACGGTTTCGCCTTATGACACCTCAAGACCACCAAAAGCCCAGGTCAGAGGGCTGAAGTGGATCCCCCCAAAGATCAGATTCTCCGAGGTGTCTTTATGTGTCTTTACGGGGCAGTGAGGAAAGCGCTGATGAGCGCTACGTGAGTCGCTTTTGAGGTCGAAGATGCGCGTCGGCCGCACTCCGTCGGTGGCTCGGTCCTGGTTGCTCGGAGCCGACGTCCATGTTTGGGTGAGGTGGGCCGGAGTGCGCGCGGGCATCGATGTCGCTGAACTCGTTCAACAGGGTTGGTGAACTGATCTTTTCAGGAGCCCTCCAGGGGGCGGTGGGGGGCACTTTCTCGATCGGCGCCGTGAAGTGAGCACGCAATCGTTGGAAACCCTTGAGGTCGGAACGATAGGACACCACATCCCAGAGATCGTCAGAGAGCGCCGCCAGATAGTGGCCCGCCCTGGTTGATCGTTTCGGAAGGTCCGACGTGATGAGAATGATCGGGAGGGCTTGGCGTCGAGCAAGCTGCATCGCCATGAAGCCAGCCTTCTCGACCGTGTCCGTGCGACGAAGTGCACTCCGATCCTGTTCGTCGGGCGTTCCCCGAGCCAGGACGAGGAACGGCCGACCATTGCTTCCCGATACTTGGGCATCGACAGGAAATCCTTCGATCCGGAAATTGACCTTTTCGATTGTGGCCCCCGCCTCCTTCAGCCGGGCGATTGCCATGGCTTTGAAGTCGGCTCCTGCCCGAGGCGCGCGCGACTGGAAGTTCGCGCGCCGTCGGAGATCCGGCTCCTCGAACGGCTCCTGCCCGGCCCCATTGGGGACCTCAAACAGCCCGTCGAACCCGGAGTTCTTCATTGGGATCACCCGGGAACGGGGACAAACCGAGCAGCTTGCGGCGTTCGGGGAGTTGGTCGATCACGAGGTGACTACCGGGTGATTCGAGGAGTCGATAGAGCTGAGATCGAGTAGGCACCGTCGAGACGCTCTCTGCGTCGGTGACCACGAGGTACCGGGCCGAGAGATCACAACTTCGTACCGCGGTGGCGATCGCCTCGATGTCGGTTGTCATCCGGTTGATGGCATGAAGCCAATGGGCTCGGACAATCTCATCCGCGCCGTAGGAGCGCTCGTGTCCTCGACGCCCAGCGGGAACGATCCACCCACGCTGGACCCAATCATCGAACTGGTTATACGTGACCTGTGCCGCTTCGGCGGCTTCAGGCTGAGAGCGCAGAGGGGCAGAGCGTGAAGCCTCAAGTGCTTCTTGCCACTGCCCCTCCTCCAGTTCCTCGAGGCTGCTCTCGATAAGTAGCGCTGCCACCTGTGCTGGACCAACGCGACGGCCCGTCACGCCGATCTCGCTGGCAAGGTCCTGGAGTCGCGTCCAGTTGTCCTCTTTAAATGGCACAAGTCGGGTGACCGTCCAGGCGGGATCCGTAGGTCGCCCACCGCGCGAACGTAGACGCTGGTTGAACTCCTCACGCAGTGCAAGCAGATCGAGGGGACCCCCAATCGTCTTGGGTCCAACTTCGACGACTCGCGATGCGCCAAGGGCTTCAGCGATCCTCGATTTGTCTTCTTTCTTCATCCCTCACCCTCGTCGCTGTAGTCGATGATTCCGAAATAGGTGCCGTCGATGACGATGCCGACCTCACCTTGATCTGCCTCTCGTCCCATTCGACATAGGAACGCCCGCAGGCGTTTCAGAACCTCGTGGTCGCCAAGAGCCTCCCCGGTCACGTACGACGTCACCATCTGGGTGTCGTCGTACACCAGCTCGCCGCCACGCTGATCATCCCGCCAGACCCCCCGCCCGGGCGGGAAGGCCGTTGCCCCTCGGAACAGGTTCCCGAAGGTCGCGAGTGCCTGTTCAGTCCAGTAAGCCTGATCGATCGGTTCTCCGTGACGATCGACGCTCGGAACAAACAGAGTCACCTGCTCCACGCCTGCCGGGGGCCCAGCTCCGAGGGCCTCATGCAGCGTTTCGCTCATGGGAACTTTCTATATCGAAAGAGGGCCTCTGTCAACGGGGGCCAGGACGAAGCGACGGAGTGCTCGCGACAGTTAGCACCTAGGGGAAGTCCGGCCCCATGAGGGTGGCATTTACCCGGCCGATTAGGACACCTCGGTGGCAGCGACGAGGGTTGTAACCCCGGCCGGAAGGGGTCAACTTCAGCTCATGCGCTGCGCATCATCCGGCCCTGTCCGAGTCGCCGTAATCACGAGAGCGGTGTAGTTGATGGTGATGCTGCCCCCCGCAGCGTCAACCACGCGTCCGATGCCACTCAGCAACTCATTCAGTTTCTCCGGCGGGATCTGACTGTGGCCTCCGAACGTGGGAACAGTTTCGAGCCACTCATCCCTCGTGTACTTCCGCTCCCAGTCGAACTCCCACCGCTCGGGATCGCTGAATACACCGATCTGATTGATGCCCTCGACGGCCTTGTCGGACAACGGTGCATAGGACGCCTTGCCGCCGGTAGACGCATTTTGGAAGAACGGAAACTCGGGCAGCACTCGCGTGTAGACGGCAGAAAGCCCCTTGGCGAACTCAGGAGAATAAGACATGACGTTCCAAAAGAGGGCAATACGACCACCAGGGCGGAGACTCTCCGCTGCTTTGGATGCGCCCAGAACGGGGTCGACCCAATGCCACGTCTGTCCAGCGATGATCAGGTCAAACGAGCGACCCGCACGTTCCCACTCCTCGAACTTCGCGATTTCTACTTCGAGACCGCTCCGGCGGGCGAACTCGGCCATCCGCTCGTCCGGTTCAACGCCGAGGACCTGGCGTCCAGCCTGCTGGAACGGTCGAGCGGCGATGCCGGTGCCGATACCCACGTCGAGGACATCACATCCGGGACTCGCAGCGAGAATCGCGTCGACCATGGCTATTGGATACGACGGGCGCGTCCGCTCGTAGCGCTCGGCCTCGGCCCCGAAGGACTCGGCGAACCCTCTCGCTTGATGAGCCTCACGAGGCACCGGCTGGGACGACAGCCCTCTGGACATGGCCAAAATTCTAAGGGATCTCGCAACCAACCTGGTAGCCCGAAAGTGCAAACCAGGGCGGCATCGCGGGGTGCCCTGATCGGGCCGACTGTGGGCGGTCAACACCTGCAAGCGGGTCGGGGCCTCGGGTGGTCCCGGGTCCGTCCAATCAAAGCAGTCCAGGATCAAAAGATGGCGACCCCGAGCCGTCGGGGGCCGTCCCAGCATGGACACGTCCGTGCTCGGCGGATGCCCGGTGCCTTCTCAGATATCCCAGGCGGCCTGGATTGCTGCGGTATCGACGACCGCTTGGCGCTTGCCGATCTTGAGAGCCTGAATGACGAGGTCTGGGTCCATCATGTTCGTCGGAGTCCCGATCTCGCTGAAATCGGGTTCGACCGCCACCAATTGTCTGGTTTCGCGCAATGGTGCCAGTTCAGCGTCTGGGGTCACGGAGGCGGCCAGCGCACCACCCCCGCCGGTGCCCTTGGATCCAAGGGTATGGCAGGAGAGGACCACTAGAACGTCGGTCGGCGCCGCCGCCGCCGCATTCAAGTGACTGAGGAGACCTCCGTCCATGTAGCGGTGGCCTTTGATGGTGACGCTGGGGAACAGCACCGGTACGGCGCAACTGGAGGCGACCGCGTGCAGCAACGGCACGCCGGATCCTTGGCCCCACACGACGAGATCGCCGGTGTCGGTGTCGATCGCAGTGCATCGAAAGCCTGCAGGCCACGTGGTGCCGTCGAGTGTGCTGAACAGGCCGAGGTAGATGTCTTCGGCGAGTGTGCTCGCCTCCTTGGCTGAGCGGCCGATCGCCCGTAACGCTCGCCGCGGATCGGACTCGAGGGTTCGCCTGGCGTATTGCGCTCAGGAAGGCTTCATCGCCCGCCGCCAGGCTTTCGGGGTCGATGCTCTGTCCGAGTGACCCCAGGCTGATGAGTGCATCGGTGACCTCACGGCGGCCGGCCAGAAGCGCCCCGACGAGGGCACCTGCGGACGTTCCCACGATTGCGTTGGCTCTCGCCAGGTCGACACCGACCTCGAGCAGTCCTCTGAGCAGGCCGGTCTGCCAGCCGACACCGACAGCGCCGCCGCCTCCAAGGACGAGTGCACGTGTTGGTGCGCCGTTTCGCGGAGAAGTCATTGCGGTTCCTTTCACGGCTCAACAACGCAACGGTGTTGCCTGCCTTGGCAGTCGAGGTGTTGCGAGTCGCTCAACGAATGTTGAGTCAACTGTAGCCCACAGGAACACTTTGCTCAACACGCGTAGAGTGAACCAATGACCCAGGGCACCGCTGACCCCCAGCCCATGACGAGCCGGGCAGCCCGTCGCGCGGCAACACAGGCCCGGATCCTCGATGCGGCGCGACAGGAGTTCGGCGACCGAGGGTTCGAGGCGACGACGGTGCGGGGCGTTGCCCGCCGGGCCGGGGTCGACCCGTCCCTGGTCCTGCAGCATTACGGGTCCAAGTCGGCGCTGTTCACCGCTGCAATCCAACTCCCGCCCGGCGAGCCGGAAGAAGCCGCAGATCATCTGGCTGACGTCCTCAAGGTGCGCGCCGCCGCATTGCCCCCCGAGATGCGAGCGCTGGTCCGGTCCATGTTGACCGTGCCGGAGGCTTCCGGAGCCGTCCGGCTCCATCTCGACGAGCGAATCGGCAATCTGGCTGCAGGTATCGGCGGCCCGGACGCCGAGCTGCGAGCCGCCATCGTCGTGAGCAGTGTTCTTGGCCTCACGGTGGCTCGCCACTTCCTCCAACTGCGCGCGGTGTCGAGCACTTCTGACGACGACCTCGTCCGGGTGGCCAGCCAAATCCTCACCGCAGCCCTGCAACCGCAGCGTTCCGACTGAGACACACCGCAGGTGCACTGCTTCATCGGGTGCTGTAGCTGAACGAGTGCACACTGGCAAAAGAGGTGACTGAGATAGTCCGACACAGGCGGGCGACCGGAGCTAGGGAAGAGGGTTGGAAAGATCGTGACGATTGCCTACTGGATCATCGCCGTCCTTCTCGGAGTCATCTCTGCGTTTGGAGGAGTGAAGAAACTCGTGCAGTCGCGAGACCAGCTTCGGCCGAAGATGGGCTGGGTCGACAGTTGCAAGCACCTGGTCCAAGCGGGTGACTTGGTGGGCGTGATCCGACAGGTCGTTGTCGACTGGCTGGTGGCGAACAGAACGTCGGCGTTCCGTCGTCTGCCCGGCAACAAGCGCTGCCGCGTCAGGGCCGAAGATGTCCTGTCGCTCGCCGAGGAACGTGATCATCGTTAACAAGAAGGGCGCCGTTGGCGGCGCATTCGGGCGTGTCTTTACGTGTCTTTACCGTGAAGGAAGGAGAGGGATCGTGAGGGAACCTGAGGGGATCGAAACGCCACCACCAGGAAAGTCCTCGGAAAGGACCTGGTCAAAACGCCGAGAGCCAGGCATTCGCAATGTAGAGGCCGAGGGTTCGAGTCCCTTCACCTCCACCGAAAGGCCCAGGTCAGAGGCCCAAAGTGGGATCCCCCAGAATTTTCATTTGGGTCGACATGACCTTACGTGACCTTATCGGCGAGAAAACCGCTGTGAAACCGCTGTGGCAGATTGAAGCAGGCAACATTGCCCGGCTGACGTTGGGCCGTCATTATAAAGAGACTTAATCCTCCTAGGGGTGCCGAGACAATGAAGCATTGGGCGGCGCGAGCGAGACCGGGGATGTCATTCTTCGGTCTGACGCGGAGCCCAAGGGGTCCAACGGTGTCACGCCCGGCGGGAGTGAGCGGCAATCGCAGACGAAGTCACAGGCCGTCCTGCCATTCTCCGGAATTGGATGAGCGGCCAAGTGATCGGCGTGTCGGAGGTGGTCCCGGGGTGAGAGCCCTGCTTACCAGAGGGGTACACATCGTCTCACCCGTCGCACGGCCACCTGGTGGTGTCCGTCGAGTGCCGGAACCCTGATGGTGTTAACCGGGCGCCGGCGTGAGCGCGGGTACTTGAACGATCTGATCGAGGGAGTGCGGAGCGGACATAGCGCAGCGGTTGTGTTGCACGGCGACGCGGGTGTCGGTAAGACGGCCTTACTCGAGGACCTGATCCAGTCGGCAACGAACTTCAGGGTGGCCCGAGCAGTCGGGGTCGAGTCCGAAATGGAACTTGCTTTTGCCATGCTCCAGCAGTTGGTGGCGCCCATGCTCAGTCACCTAGAAAGGCTCCCGGCTCCTCAGTCCGATGCTTTGGCGACGGTATTCGGCCGGAAATCTGGCCCTGCCCCCGATAGCCTTCTGGCGGGGCTGGCGCTTTTGAGCTTGCTCTCTGACGCTGCCGAGGAACACCCGCTCGTCTGCGTGGTTGATGACGCGCAGTGGATGGACCGCGCGTCGGCGGTGGCGCTGGGGGTCGCGGCACGCCGGTTGATGGCGGAGTCAGTTCTGTTGGTGATCGCAGCTCGAGAATCGAACGATGACTTCATTGGACTTCCAGAACTCGTCGTGGAGGGTCTACCAGATCCAGATGCTCGGGAACTCCTCGACTCAGCGATCTCGTGGCCCCTAGACGACCGAGTGCGCGAGCAGATCCTGAGCGAAGCGCGGGGAAATCCGCTGGCCCTGTTGGAACTGCCGCGAGGACTCTCAGCGGTGGAGCTGGCGGGTGGATACGGGTTGCCCGACATCCCGCCGCTTGCCGGCAGGATCGAGGACAGCTTCCTCAGGCGAGTCGAACGTCTCCCCGACGACACCCGACTGTTGCTGACGGTTGCCGCGGCAGAACCTCTCGGTGACTCGGCTCTGCTCTGGAACGCAGCGAAGCTGATCGGAATAGACATCGATGCTGCCGACCACCCCGACGTTGCTGGACTGGTCGACATTGGCCCACGAGTTGTATTTCGTCATCCGCTCGTTCGTTCGGTGGTGTACCGGGCTTCGCCACTCAGCCATCGGCAGAACGTTCATGCCGCACTAGCGGAAGTGACAGATGCAGAGGTCGATCCGGATCGCCGCGCCTGGCATCGCGCCAAGGCCACATTCGGTCCTGATGAAGAAGTTGCCTCAGAGCTGGAGTGTTCGGCCGGTCGAGCCCAAGAACGCGGGGGACTGGCAGCTGCAGCAGCGTTCCTTGAGCGGTCGGTCGAGTTGACCGCCGATCCGGCGCTTAAGACGCAGCGGGCTCTGGCCGCGGCCCGCGTCAAACACGAGAGCGGCGCTCAGGACGCGGCCCTCAGACTGATCTCGCTGGCTCGGAGCGGACCAATCGGAGCCTTGGACCGTGCCAAGGCGGATCTGCTCCGCGCCCAGATTGCGTACGCCCAGAACCGAGGAAGCAACTCACCGCGCCTGCTCCTCGAGGCGGTCAATGGTCTTGTGCCGCTTGACGCCAATCTCGCGCGCGAGGCCTGCTTGGACGCACTATGGGCAGCACTGTTCGCCGGGCGACTTGCCCTCGAGGGCGGACTACAGGAAGTGGCCCAGGCGGCACTGGCTCTACCACCTCCAGCCCGAGAACCACGAGCCTCCGATCTACTTCTGAAAGGTTTGGCCACCGCTGCTGTCGGCGGGTATGCCGCCGCCGCACCGACCTTGAAGCTGGCCGTCAGTGCGTTCCGTGGCAAGCAGATTTCTCATGACGAAGAGCTCCGGTGGTTGTGGCATGCCGGAGTGGTCGCATGGATTCTCTTTGACGATGCGTCATGTGATGTTCTCACGGCTCGTCACGTGGCTCTCGCTCGCGATGCCGGGGCGCTTAGGGTACTTCCGTTTGCGCTAACGGTACGCCTCTCGGCCTATACGAAGTTTGGGCAGCTCGTTCCTGCCATCCAAGCTCTCGAGGAACTTCGAACCCTTAGTGAGGCAATCGGAACGCCCCCCCCGCCTTACGGCCCTGTCCTCGTGGCCGCGTGGCAAGGTCGGGAAACAGAGGCCTTGAGACTGATGGACGAAGCGCTCCAACTCGTGCAGGAGACTGGCGAAGGCCAGGGGGTTGCCGTGACGCAGTATGCACGAGCGGTGTTGTTCAACGGGCTCGGCCGGTACGAAGAGGCATTTGAGGCAGCAACAGCCGCCGACCTGCCCGACGCAGAGGGTTTGGCAATGTCAAGCACGGTAATGGCCGAAATTGTGGAAGCGGCAGCTCGGATTGGACGGCCCGAACAGGCCGCTCGTGCGCTCCATCAGATCGCTGAAATGGCACACGCCAGCGGCACGGACTGGATCGTCGGAATGGAGGCTCGGTCTCGAGCTCTGGTGATCGATGGCGATGACGCCGAACCCCTGTACAGACACGCGATCGAACGTCTTGACCGAACCTGTGTCAGGGGAGAACTCGCCAGGGCTCATCTGCTCTACGGAGAGTGGCTGCGTCGCCAGAACCGTCGGGTTGATGCACGCCAGCAACTCCGACAAGCCCATGAGATGTTGACATCCATGGGCATTGGAGCGTATTCCGAGCGCGCCCGACGGGAACTACTTGCGACTGGGGAAAAGGTGCGGGCTCGATCGGTTGAAACGTCGAGCAAGCTGACAGCGCAAGAGGCACAGATCGCTTTGCTTGCCGGTGAAGGACGAACAAATCCAGAAATTGGCGTCCATATGTTCATCAGCACGCGCACCGTGGAGTGGCACTTACGCAAGGTTTTCATCAAGTTGGACTTGAGCTCACGAAGAGAGCTACGGAAGGCGTTGCCGCAGCTCGAGCAGCTAGTCCTTCAGTCCTAAACCCTTACGAGACCTCCTGCTCGCATCGACGTCGTCGGCTGCAAGCTTGAGACGTGCTGGGTTGCGTGCTGCGAGAATCACCTCAGCTCCGTTCACACGGGCAACGCGGGCGGTTTCCAGTCCGATACCCGAGCTCCCGCCTATGACGACCGCCGTTTGGCTGACCAGATCCCGATGGTGTCCTGGATCGGAAGCGGCTGCCCCCGTCAGGGCGCCTCCCGTGTCAGATCGGGGAAGAACACCACATCGACGATGACGGGCGACCTTGGCGACTGGTTGCGCCCGTGGGACACCCTGGTCGGGTCACCCTTGCGGGAGGCCGGGGGATCACAGCCGCCAGGGCGGCGCCCCCCGGACCGTTGGAGCCAACCAGGGAATTACCCGGGCGCGAGGATCTGCCCTGCAGCGCAACGATGACTGGAAGCTCGAGATCCATGGAGGTCACCGATGAGCAGCACTGACGTACGCAATGAAACATCGACGGAGGTCCCGGCTCCAGGAGTTGCGAACATGAATCTGGAGGTGATCGTGATCGCCGTCGCCGATGTGGACAGGGCGAAGGGGTTCTACGCAAACCTCGGCTGGAGGCTCGACGCCGATGTCACCCGTGGGGAGGATTTCCGTTTGGTCCAGTTCACGCCTCCGGGTTCGGGGTGCTCGGTGCAATTCGGCATCGATCTCACATCGGCCGCACCCGGGTCAGGTCAGAGCCCGTACCTGATCGTCTCCGACATCGAGGCAGCCCGTGCCGACCTGGTGGCGCGGGGCGTGAAAGTCAGCGAGGTGTTCCACGAGGGTTCGCCAGGCGCTCGATTCCACAAAGCCAGCCGTGCGGCCGGCCCGTCGCCCGATCGCAGCAGCTACGGCTCGTACGCCACCTTCAGCGATCCGGACGGCAACGGGTGGCTGATCCAGGAGGTCACGACGCGGCTGCCCGGCCGCATCGACCCGACCACGACCAGCTTCGCGTCGGCGAGCGATTTGGCGGAGGCGCTTCGACGTGCCTCAACGGCCCATGGTGAGCACGAGAAGCGGATCGGTGAGGCGGACGCCAACTGGCCGGATTGGTACGCCCAGTACATGGTGGCCGAGCGGGCGGGCAACGAACTGCCGACCTGACCCCAGACGACGCCGTGATCGGCGGCGTTGGTATGGGCCCCGGAATCCGTACCGTGGCCCCGCTAGTGCGAACGGGTTTGCATACCCGTGCGTTGCACGGGCCCCACAGGACGATCGAACAGCCACGATCGAAGAGGTGCTCATCGGGGGTGTTGGCGCACCAGCATGGACCTCACGAAAATAGAAGTTGGAAAACAGAAAGGACCGTACAGTGCCATTCTTCAGTGCTGACGACGGAACCGAGATCCACTATAAGGATTGGGGCAAGGGAGCTCCGATCGTGTTTTCGCACGGTTGGCCGTTGAATGCCGACGCGTGGGACGCGCAGATGCTCTTCTTCGGTCAGCAGGGTTACCGTGTGATCGCGCACGATCGCCGTAGCCATGGGCGCTCCCGCCAGACGTGGTACCACAACGACTACGACACGTGGGCCGATGATCTGGCCGGCTTGATCGAGCAACTCGACCTGACGAATGTCACCTTGATCGCACACTCGATGGGTGGAGGTGAGATCGCACGGTACGTCGGGCGCTATGGCACGTCGCGTCTGGCGAAGATGGTCTTCATCGGCGCGGTGCCTCCAATCATGCTCCAGACCGACACGAACCCCGGTGGCCTACCACTGTCGGTCTTCGACGGCCTTCGCGCCGGCCTCGTTGAGAATCGATCCCAGTTCTACAAGGACACGAGCGTGGCCTTCTTCGGCTATAACAGGCCAAACGCCAAGGTCTCCGAGGCCGTCCAAGATCAGTTCTGGCGCCTCGGCATGGAGTCGGGCATCAAGGCGTCCTATGACTGCATCGAGCAGTTCTCCGAAACCGACTTCAGCGACGACCTGAAGCAGATCGACGTTCCGGCGCTGTTCATGCACGGAGAAGACGACCAGATCGTCCCCTATCAGGACGCCTCCGTTCTTGCCGCGAAGCTCGTGCAGAACGGAACACTGAAGATCTACCCCGGATTCTCACACGGCATGGCGATCATCGAAGCCGAGACGATCAATCCTGATCTGCTGGCGTTCATCCGGTCCTGACGGCGTACTTTCCCCACTCCGGCGAGTCAGCTGAGCGTCAGACATGCCTCAGATTGGTAGAAGTGCCGAGAGCGGTGGCTTGCTGGCGACGATGCCATTACGACCGAGGCGGGTTACCTTGGCTCGGGTCAACATGGTTTAAACAACATTGACGTGGTCGGCGGCCCCCGGTGGGCATCGCTGATGAACACCGGAGGCCGTTGAGGCTACCGGGTCACTGGCACCTCTCTCGCTGGGTGGCGGCCGGACGTCTGTGGATTGTCGCCGGCGTACAACGAGAGGAGACGAGCACCTTGCGGACGGAGCGGGAGGGGTCACGGGCGGCATGATCGTTCAACTGGGGCGACTCGCTCGAGCGCCTGAGCGGCGAATGGGAGTTCTCCGCAGGCGTGAACACCTGGGAAGACGTGTCAGCAGCCGGGCTGGTCGGAAAGCGCGTGCTCAGGGAGGTCTTGGGGCGGGAAGCCCCCGACCAGTGGGCCCAGTCGACTCAGAACATCATGCACTGGGCAACGGCCATGGGATGGAGCGCCCAGTTTGGCGTGATCGCGGGCTCTGCCAATCGCCGGTCGTGGACCGGTGGACTGGTCCTCGGTCCCCTCGTGTGGCTGGCCGGCTACGTGGTTCTGCCCCTGGCCAAGATTTACAAGCCGATCTGGGACTATGACGCCGAGACGTTGGCCAAGGACCTGAGTGCCCACCTCGTCTATGGCGCGACCACCGGCGCGGCATAGACGAGGTGGCCAGGTGAGCAGGACCACCCACCGTCTCCGAACGGCCTGAACCCTGCGGGGACCAGGGCATTCCACGGGCGCAAGGGGATCTCCAAGGCGCGACGTTGATATGAGCGAGAACCCGCACAAGGAGCCACTCCGTGATGTTGATTGAGACCTTATCTTCAAGATCGATCGTGGCCGCTGGCCGCGGCGGGACTGAGTTCAGATTCGAATCGCCCGCGGGCGGACAGGAGGATGTACCCCCGCCGCCCATTCCCCGTGACAAGCGGGGATGGAACGTGGCGCCGGCGCCCGATGGGCGAGGAATGCCTGAGGAGCAGCAGCGACGGCCACCTCATCGTCACTATGGATTCTGGGTCGTCGTCTTCGTCCTTCTGGCACTGAACTGGACCGCATTTCTTATGTCCCAGCCAGCTGGACAGCCGCGTGTGAATGTGCCGTTCAGTCCTAACTTCCTCGGTCAGGTGCAAGCGGGCGCAGTCAAGTCAATCACCTCGACAGGTGACACCATTCAGGGCACCTTCGCCCACAAGGTGCGGTACCCCGCCAGCGACCACAGCGCCACCCCGACCACTCTGTTTTCGACCCAAGTACCGTCCTTTTGGAGCAACGCAGCGCTGACAGAACTACTTCAGTCCAAAGGCCTACAAGTCAACGCGCAGTCGACTGCGACGAGCACGCCACTGTTGGAAGAACTGTTGATCGGGTTCGGACCGACGATTCTTCTCGTTGGGGTCTTCCTCCTGCTGGCTCGCCGCGCTTCTGCAGGTTCGGGCGGGGGAGCACTCGGAAGCTTCGGGCGATCGCAGGCACGACGGGTCGATCCACAGAAGATCACCGTCACGTTCGACGACGTCGCCGGAATCGACGACGCAAAGGCGGAACTGACCGAGATCGTTGCCTTCCTGCGAACTCCGGACCGCTATGTACGTCTCGGTGGACGGATGCCCCACGGCGTGCTCCTCTTCGGCCCACCCGGGACTGGCAAGACGCTCCTGGCTCGAGCGGTCGCCGGCGAGGCACACGCCGCATTCTTCTCCATTGCGGCTTCCGAATTCATAGAGGCGATCGTGGGCGTGGGAGCCGCAAGGGTCCGGGACCTGTTCGCGAAGGCTAAGCAGGCAGCGCCAGCGATCATCTTCATCGACGAACTCGACGCTATCGGTCGCGCTCGTCAAGGTTCGGGAGGCCTCAGCGGGGCCAACGACGAACGCGAGCAGACCCTTGATCAGATCCTGACCGAGATGGACGGGTTCGATCCGACCGAAGCGGTTGTGGTGCTCAGCGCCACCAACCGCCCCGAGGTCCTTGACCCGGCTCTGCTGCGGCCCGGTCGATTCGACCGGAGGGTGGCGGTACAGCCTCCCGATCGGGCTGGGCGAGAGAAGATCCTTGAGGCTCATACACGGTCGACCCCACTGGCGGGTGACGTCGATCTGGGCTCCCTCGCGGCGTCCACCCCGGGGATGGTCGGCGCTGACCTCGCGAACTTGGTGAATGAGGCGGCCCTGCTCGCGGCCAGGAAGTCACATGAGACAGTTCAGATGTCGGACTTCACCGAGTCTCTCGAGAAGATCCTCCTTGGTGCACCACGAGGTGTGGTCCTGAGTTCCGCCGACAGGGAGCGGACCGCATTCCACGAATCTGGGCACGCGCTGGTGGGAATGCTGACCCCAGAAGCTGATCCGGTTCGGAAGGTTTCGATAATCCCAAGAGGGCAGGCTCTCGGAGTGACGCTGGCGACTCCTGACGGGGACCGGGTGTCCTATTCGCGAGAAGAACTTGACGCTCGCATAAAGGTCGCGCTGGGCGGCCGCGTTGCAGAGGAAATCGTCTACGAGAAGATCACCACAGGGGCTGAATCCGACATTCAACAACTTACCCAGATCGCCAGACAGATGGTCGGGCGGTGGGGGATGAGCGAGAAGATCGGGCCGATCGCCGTGCTCCCGAGCGATGAGGCAGGGCCCGCTTTGCCCGGTGCCAGCGCACCGTCTCCGCAAACGCTGTGGATGGTCGACCAAGAAGTGCATCGACTGATTGAAGATGCACATGCCGAAGTGACGAAGCTGCTGGCAGATCATCGGAACCAGTTGGACGGACTGGCCCAAGCTCTCTTGAAGGCCGAGACGCTCGATTCCGCGGACGCGTATGCGGCAGCACTCATTCAGCCCGACCAGGACGGTCACGAGGAGCTTGATTCGAGCCCGAAAAGCAGCCAGCTCGGAGCGAAGGAAGGAGTCGCGTCGTGAAGTGCACGGTACGGGATCTGATCATCGAAACGCTGAAGAGCGCGGGCGTGTCCTCGTCGCGATGATCGTGATCCGGCTGCAGACAATAGTCTCTCGCGAGATCGCTCTCACCGAGTCCGCCGTGGTATCCGTCGGCAGTCTCCAAGCGCCGGCACCAAGCCCAACGTCATCGGTGATCATGCGGTTCTGCTCCTGAACATCCGCACGTACAGCGACGAGGTCCGTGCCAAGGTCCTTGACGCGATGCATCGGATCGTCAACGCCGAGTGCCTGGCGTCCGAGTCGCCGAAGGACCCTGAATTCGAGATGTATGACCATTTTCCGATCACGGACAATGACGTAGCGACGACGGCCCACGTTCGAGGGTCCTTCGACGCGCTGTTCGGCAATGAGTCGACGAATCTGGCCCTGCAGACTCCGAGCGAGGATTTCAGCGATATCCCTGACGCACTTGGCGCTCCCTATACCTATTGGGGCTTGGGTGCACTGACCCCGACCTCTACGAGAAGGCGAAGGCGGCCGGGCGCATCGCACAAGACATCTCCGCCAATCATTCTGCGTTGTTCGGCCCGGTGATTCAGCCAACCCTTGACACTGGGACAAAGGCTCTTGTCGCGGCATCCCTGGCCTGGCTCGGTCACTCGCAACGCTGACGTGGTGCTAAGCGGGCCTGTTGGGTTGCGGTTACTCGCTGATCGGCAGCTCCAGGTTCGCCACCAGTGTGTTCCACGTGACTTCGGGGTCCGACCAGGGAAGTCGACGGGCGCGAGCAAGAGGGGAGGGTGCGAGGGTAGGGATAGGCGACGACAGCAGGCGAAACGGATCCAGATCGGACGAGAGCTCGCCAGTCCTATGAGGAGTGAAAATGACGCTTACCTCGGAAGTGCAGGTACCGCGAGGTGCATGGGCGGACGATGGTCATCGAGCCTGGGCGGACGGGAGAGTCGGGGACCCAGGCGCTGTGCTGCGTGCTCCAGGCAGGGTGCGCCATGCCGCGTCATTCGATGCCGCTCGGCTCGGGGTGTTGCTTGAGGACGCCGTGTTCGCCGAATGGGCCACGGAGACAGCCGAGAGGTACCACGTATCGGCGCTCGACGCCCTGGGAGTTCTGGCGGAAGCCCTCGCTCGGGATGGCATGTCGCGAGCAACAGCGTCGACTGAGCGCGCTGATCTTCTGGTTCAGATCTGAATCTCCGGGCGGCTGAGTGGCCGAGGAGTCAGAGGTCCTCCACTTCGGCGGCATGAGAGGTGGCCGTCATTGGGGCTCGCGAGGGGCAGTCGCATGCAGGACCGGCATCTCCCCGGGGCTACTACGGGCGCGACGTCGCCACCCACGGTGCCAGTCTTAGACGCAGGCATCGGAGGATGCCCCCGGACACAGAGAAGAAGCCGGACAACCACGGCATCTCCAACACAACGCGACGACTGGCTCGGCCCGTGGCCGCTCAACCTCGTCGGACGTCAGTGGAGAAGGGTGACCGGGCTGACTGGATGGCGTCGTGCGATCGCTTTGGTTGGCATCGCTGTTGAGGTCGTCGTCATCATTGCGATCATTGTTCTCCTGATCGTCTGAAGAGCCCTCCGCCGGCCGCCCGCCCTCCGGGAATCGCAACCCGGACCAGTGCCTTCCGCGGGTGCGACAGCTGACCCGGATCCGCAGACTTGGTGGTAGTCGCTCGGTCAGGTGCCGGGCAACGAATGCAAGAGCGTTAGCCGTCGTAGCCGTAACAAATATCGAAGCTCCAACTGGAGCGAGGAGGGTCACAATGTTTGAGCTAATCGTCATACTCGTCGTTACCGCACTGCTCATCCTTGGGACGTGGGCAGCGTTCAACGGCCTCATCAAAAGGCGTAACCGAACCCAGGAGGCATGGTCGCAGATCGATGTCGAGCTCAAGCGCCGTCACGACCTTGTCCCAAACCTCGTCTCGACTGTGCAGGGATACGCAGCGCACGAGCAAGGAACGTTCGAAGCGGTCACGCGGGCGCGTGCCAATGCAGTCTCGGCTGGAGCGACCGGAGATCCAGGGCGGATTGCGTCTGCCGAGAACGCGTTGTCCGGGGCGCTTCGTTCGTTGTTCGCCGTGGCTGAGAACTATCCGCAGCTGCGGGCAGTCGAGAGCTTTCTTCAGCTCCAAGAGGCGCTTACCTCCACCGAAGACAAGATCGAGTACGCGCGGCGCTACTACAACACCAGCGTCAGGGACTACAACATCGGCCTGCAGACGTTCCCCCGCAGGCTGATCGCCGGCCTGTTCCACTTCAAGCCGGCGGAGTTCTTCGCGGCGCAAGACGACGACCGTGCAGTGCCCCAGCTCAGCCTCTCCAGTTTCGGGACCGGAAATGGCGTGTCGCCGGCGGCGTCGGGGCAACCCTCACGTGACGCAGAGAAGACAGCTCCGCTGGGTTGACGGCACGCGAGAGATCACGGAGAGGGACACGTGTACAGCGAGATCGCAAGCAACAAGCGACGCAGCATCATATTTATTGGCCTCTTCTTGGCCTTTTGGCTCGTCATTGGCGCTGCCCTCGGTCTTCTGGCCAGAGCCATTGTCCATCCTTCCGTCAACGGAGTCGCTTCGGCTCAGCAGGCCACGAGTTCGAGCTGGACTCCGGTGGTGGTCGGTGTGGTGATCGGCGCCCTGCTCGCCGCCGCAGGAATTCTCTACTCGTTGACCGCCGGAGTCCGACTGGTGCTCCGAACCTCAGGGGCGGTGCCCGCGGACCAGATCGCATACCGACAATTGAGCGACCTGGTGGACGCATTGGCAATCGGGGAGGGGATACCCACACCGAAGGTCTATGTGATCGACGATCCGTCTCCTAATGCTTTTGCCACCGGTGTGAGTCCCGACAAGGCGGCTCTCACATTCACCACGGGGCTTCTCGCCATCATGGACCGCGAAGAGCTTGAGGGCGTGATCGGCCACGAGATGAGCCATATCAAGAACCATGACATTCGCCTTCTCCTGATTATGAGCACACTGATCGGATTGGCCGCGCTCTTGTCCAGTGTCCTCTGGCGTAGCGCGTTCTGGGGCAGCATCGGGGAGGGTGATGAAGGCGGGGGCAATCAGTTGCTGATCGTGCTGATTGCCGCAGCAGCGCTCCTCGCGATCGTCGGATTCATCTTTGGCCCGCTCGTTCGCCTTGCGCTCTCACGACGGCGGGAGTCGTTGGCGGACGCCAGTGGTGTCGAATTGACACGCAACCCGGTGGGGTTGTTGAACGCGCTCAAGAAGCTTCAGGCAAACGACAAGCCCTTCAAGAAGATGAACCACGCGACTGCCGCAATGTGCATCGACGATCCGGTGCGGCATCACGAATCGTGGTATCACCGACTGTATGACACGCATCCCCCCATTGAGGACAGAATCGCAGCGCTTGAGAAGCTCGCTGTGGGTCAGACAGTCTGAAGTCAATTGCCAGCGCCATTTGATTCGCTGAGGGACGCTGACGAGAGGACCGGTGATGAGTTCGTGAAAAGCTGATCAACGTCAAGGTCGAGCTCGGTCTGCAAGCCTCGACCGACTATTAGCACCTGTTTGGGGGTCTCGCTCTATGGTAGTCCGCGCCGCCATTGATAGCGCTGGCCTCGAAGCAATCCTGATACTCACGCACTCGGTTCAAGCCTCTGGTCGGAGCCGCACAATCGGCGCGCAGTATTCGTGCGATCACCTGGCATGCGTAGGACAAGACGAGGAGAAGACTCGAGCCATTGGTCGCCTGAGCCTCCGTTCATGAGTTGGCGGAGCGGCCGAGCGGCTATTGAGCATGCAACCATCTCAGCTACGTGGGGACAGCGTGTGTCCGACTGCTCATTCGGTGTCGCTCTCGGTTCCTTCTTGCGGCGTTAGGTCGTCCGTGCTCGCGCTTACCTCACAGCGCGACGTCGCCCGCAGAAGCCTGGCACTAGGTCCCTCTACTAGGGACTATCACGGGTTTGACACTTCGCCAAAAGCGCGACCGTTGTAGAGAGGCATCAGACGATGCCACCTAGTGCAGAGAAGGAGCCTCCGGGACGATGACGACACCCCCCACACAACGAGACGATTGGCTTGGGCCGTGGCCACTCAACCTCATCGGACGTCAATGGAAAAAGGCCACGAGACAGACTGGATGGCATCGCGCAGTGGCTGTGCTGCGGATCGGATTTGAGGTCGTTCTCGTCGTTGCCGTCATTGCCCTACTGATCATCTGAGGAGAGCGTTATCCGAGCGACCCGTGGCCTCCCGGCCACCTGTTGGATGTCCCGAATGGGTGCCCGCTGTTGACGTGAAGCGGCTGAATAGATCCGAGCAGCGCGGCTGGCAGGCCCGGCGTCGTCAGGTGAGGTTCGGTACGAGCTATCGATCGGCGATCCTCGACCTCAACGTCCAGCAACGCCGGGTCGCCGAGGGCGCCTACACAAGCGCCGGGGCATCGGAGCTCCGGTCCGGCAACATCCATCTGGTGATGTCCCATATGCGGTGATCTCCGATCGGCCCGAGGCACAGACGGTCTATCTTCGTCGGAACTATGAAAGCAATGAGGGCATACCACCGAATGGTGTTCTCCCCGAGCGAGGAAGATGCTGGATAGCCCGATTACCTCAATAACGCCCCCGAGAATCAGACGGTGGTAGACCCTCGCTGTACTTGGTATCGCCCAGCTGAATGGTGGTTTTGGACAACATCATCATTAACGTCGCACTTCCCACGGCTCAACAAGCTCTTCACTTCACCAATGCGGACCGGCAGTGGGTGGCGACGGGTTACTCGCTCGCCTTCGGCAGTCTGTTGCTCTTCGGAGGTCGCATTGGAGATGTTATTGGGCGAAGGCGGCTCCGCGATCGCCGCAAGCACAACGTCTCCCGCCGACATCGGAAAGTCTTCCGAATGGTGCTCGCCAATACCGAAGCAGTCGACTCCGTTCTTGTTCGGCAAGGACACCATGCTCGACCACGTTACGGATCGTTTGGGCGTGGGATAGCGGGCAGCCGTACTGGTCGTTTGTGACGTCCCCAAATGTGTCGAGGCCGAAGACCAAAGAAGGTGTCCGCGGGTTTCGCCTGAGTGTCGTCCGAAAATGGATGTATGTCTCTCAATCCGGGTGCTCCTCCGTCTATGGCATTGCCGCCCCCGTTGGCTCTGCCCGGGTGGTCTCCTGACCGGGGACTTTGACGGGCGCGACGCGGCATGGCCGGCGCGATGTTTCTCAATGTACGAAGTGACCTCAAAACCGGGGTGACTGATGGACAATCGGAGGGATGGGATCGAGATGGGATTTGTCGCAGTGGGCCGGGCTGTCAGGACCAATGAAGATCGTCGGTTGCGTCCGTCAGGAGAGATCGACTTGCCTGATATCGCCGACGAGCGGGTGGGTGAGGGCACTCGCGCACGGACCAGTCGACGATTCGGCTTCTGGGCCGTGGGGTTTGCCCTCTTGGCCCTGACTGCATTCTCGACTGCCCCGAGTCCCCTCTATGGGTTGTACCAGCAACGGGACAACCTGAGTTCCTTGACCATCACCGTGGTCTACTCAGTCTACGCGGCGGGAATTCTTGTAAGCCTTTTGTTGGTTGGGCACGTCTCGGACTGGTACGGCCGCCGAACTGTACTGATCCCGGCTCTGTCCGTCGCTCTCCTTGCTGCCGTCTTGTTCTGTGTGTGGACCTCACTGGCCGGACTCTTGGTCGCCCGGTTTCTCACCGGTCTCGCACTGGGTGCGGCGTTGACGGCCGCGACGGCCTATCTCGGAGACGTAGACGTCGGAATCGAGGGTACGCCAACGCGTAGGTCTCAGGTCGTTGCGACGGTCGGCAACGTGGGCGGATTGGCGACAGGCGCTTTGATTGCAGGTTTCCTGTCGCAATACCTGCGAGACAAGTTGACCCTTCCCTATCTCGTCTTCGTCGCAGCACTCGCCGTGGCCATCGTAGGTGTACTCCTGGCGCCCGAGAGCCGTCCTCCCGAGGGGAGTCACCCTCGCTACCACCCTCAGCGATTAGGGCTGCCTACTGCGCATCGCTCTGAATTCATTGCGGCGACCCTGGGGATCTTTCTCTGCTTCGCCGTGGTGGGACTCTTCGCTGGCCTTGCCGGAGTCTTCCTGGCTGGACCGCTCCATCAATCGTCCCATGCCCTTGTCGGCGTCACCATTTTCGCCTGTTTTGGCGTCGCCTGTCTGGTGCAAGTCACCACCAGCAAGTGGTCCGTGCCCCGGCTGCTTGCTTTCGGCGTCGTTGTGACTCTGGCGGGATTGGTCGTGCTGGTTTCCTCCACGTGGGTCATGCCTCCAAGTCTGGCTCTCTTCCTGGTCGGTGGAGCCATCGTCGGCGCTGGTTCGGGCGCAATCTTCAGGGGCACCCTCACGATGACCGTTTCGACGTCCGCGAACAATGAACGGGCGAGCGCATTGGCGAGCTTCTTCGTGGCCGGTTATCTCGGACTGTCGCTCCCCGTGGTCGCACTTGGCGTTGCGTTGCAAAGCGTCAGTCCCAAGGTGACCCTTCTTGCCTTTGCGCTCGTTGTCGGGCTAGCCATGCTCGCAGCTGCCCCCGTGCTCACGGCCCGCAAGGGCGGAGAGGGGGAACCACAATGAGCGGGCATTCGGGCTTGTCCAGCGTTGCAGCCCACACGGAATGTGTTTGAGAAGAGTGGCGACATCGGTTCCGATTGCGACGCTCATCCGGTTCAAGTCCAACGGCCCGGAGCGATTCGCTCGGGGATGCGAGAGCGTGCCGATAGGACGTGGGTCCGGGTCCGTGGCCACCCTCCGACTCCGTGTCGGGCGTGACCTTACGTGACCTTATCGAGAGGGAAGAAGAGGGATCGTGAGGGAACCTGAGGGGGTCGAAACGCCGCTACCAGGAAAGTCCTCGGAAAGGACCTGGTCAAGACACTGAGAATCGTACTTTCGCAATGTAGAGGCCGAGGGTTCGAGTCCCTTCACCTCCACCTGGAGAGTTGGATCCTCCTGGAGATCAATGGTTCACCTGCGTCGGCACAACAACTCGTCGCGCCGCACCGAGGACATCCATTTACCGGCGTTGCTCCTCTTCGTTATTGACGCTACCATGAATAGCGTTATTCGGGAGTGGTGGACGCGAGACACCAGGGGCGTGACCTGTGAGCCGCCGCTCACCCCTCAGGCCATCATCCATGACGTGACCACAGGCGACTACAGGGTCGCCGGCCGTGCCACCGTTGGCGAGCAGCCCGCGCTCAAGCTCGAGTCCTCCATGACCACCACAGGAACGCATCCGGAGACGAAGATGACGACGTTGTCGGTCAACTCCACGACGTACCTGCCGATTCAATCTACGTCGCTTGGACGTGCCAGCGAGCAGACCGTCTTCAGCTGGCTGCCGGCCACATCTGTCAACGCCTCGATCCTCAACGTCAAGGTTCCAGCCGGATTCCGTCACGTCGCTGCGACACCCTCGCCAAACCCCGCAGCCCCGTAGTCCGGATGTTTGATGACAGCGAAACAAGCGCGGCGATCCGCCTCTACTGTGCATATCGAGCTCCTCGGTGACAGCCGGTCCAGTCCTGGCGGCACAAGACGCGAGATGACACGTGCCCGAACCGGGAAGCGTTATCTACGACCGCCGCAGGCGAGGGGTGGCGAACCACAACGAGTTCTCCGACCGCGCAGCGCCCTGTTGATCGTCGTAGTCCTTGCCGTGGCCGTCTGCGGCTGTGGAGCCGCTGCCCCTCACGACGGCAATTCGGCCAGGGCGCGGAACGTCACTCGACTGCCAGTCTTGTCAGCGGACTGTTTGATCCATTCACCTCGCTGTTACACGCCACAGGTCGTTCGCACCGCCTACGACATTCAGCCCCTCCTTGACCATGGGATAAACGGACGTGGCGTCACCGTGCTGCTGCCCGAGACGGCCGAAACAGGTCCGGCCGAGACCCCAGCGGTCACTGATCTCCGGCAGGACATGGCGGACTTCGACACTCGATTTGGCCTGTCGCGGGCACGGATCCACGTCATCACCACGCTGGCGGGTCCTTCCGTCTCACCGTGGTTGGCCCGCCTCGAGGAGGTGCAGGACACCGAGCTGGTCCATGCGGTCGCCCCCGATGCCACCATCGACGAACTCCTGGTCGATCCAGCGAACATCAGCACTCCGGCCAAGGCCGCCGCCGAGTTCGTCACGTTGGTGCGCATCGCCGCACACCGTGCCAACGTCATCTCGCTGAGCATCAGCTTCGGTGAGCACTTTTTCACCAGCACAGAGGTGAGCGCCATCCACTCGGCACTCGAGTATGCCGACTCGCATCACGTCACCGTCGTCGCCTCGTCGGGGGACGACGGTGTGCTCGGAAAGGGCTCGATCACGCCGCCGGTCAAAGAGGTCAGCTTGCCCGCGTCCGATCCGCTGGTGCTCGCGGTCGGCGGCACCAGTTTGAACGCGAACCCCGTCACCGGTGTGTACAGCGGCGAAACCGCGTGGAACTCCCCTCCCGAAGGGGCCGGTGATTCGGCGGCGTCGGGTGGAGGATTCAGCCATCTGTTCGCCCGGCCCGCCTATCAAGACGGCGTGTCTGGCATCGGCGCCATGCGCGGCGTGCCCGACGTCTCGGCAGACGCCTCGCCCTACACCGGAATGGCACTCGCGCGCAGCGCACCGAGCGAGTCCTACATGCTGACGGGGGGCGGAGGCACGAGTGCCTCTGCCCCGTTCTGGGCGGGGCTGATCGCCCTGGCCGACCAGGAGGCCCACCGCCCACTCGGTTTTGTGAACCCTGCTATCTACCGGATAGCTCGCAGCCCCCGAGATCACACGGCGTTCCACGACATCACCTCCGGCACCAACACGATGATCCTGACGTCGACTTCGGGACCGATCACGATTACGGGCTACACGGCAGGACCTGGTTGGGACCCGGTCACCGGTTGGGGCAGCCCTGACGCTCAGGTCCTCGTCCCGCTGCTGGCCGGCTGAGCCCGGCTGAGCTTCGCCGGTGGGCAGCTCGTGTCAGGGCACTCGAACAGGCTTGCAGCGTCGTCTGCGGCGATTTCTCGCCGCAGACGCGGTAATCCGATTCGCGGAGACGGTTGTTGATTCAGCCAGTGGACGGGGGGTCAATTGGCCCTTTAGCCTGCTGAATTGTGGATTCACCCCCAGCCACGCTTGGTTAGTTCGCTCCTAAGACGTGGGTTCACTGAGTACTCTCCAACCTCGGGACCGAATGAATGGCGGCCGAGGATGGCCCACGTCTCGGTCACTTGGCGGATGCTCTGTCGGTCGTGCGCGCCAATCGAAGAAAGCTTGGCGATCTCGTACGAAATGGCTCACTTCGGGATATCACACAACGTCACTAAACGGGTGACGTTTGGTGTGACTGACTATGCCGCTATGGGGGATGACGGGCGAAGACAGGTTCGAGCTCGACCGGGATGAGCTGTCCGAGGGAGCGTTGACGGCAAGCCTTCTGAAGTCGTAACCGACAGGAGTGTTCATGCGAGGGCACTAGATAAATGTGCACGCTCCACTAGATTCGCAAATCCTATGTCGGACACGATTGCCGCCGAACACGGATTCCCTGACTTTGCTTGGGCCGTCGGCGAAGAAGGGTCCGATCCTTTGGTGCTTGCCGATGGAGTTCCCTATCGCCAAGACCAATTCGCGCAAAGTGGCCACTACTCCCATGTTGACGACGATCTTCGCTCGATTGCCGCTCTCGGCGTCAAGATCGTTCGATACGGCGCACCATGGCGTCTGAGTGAGCCAGAACCAGGCCAATACGACTGGACGCTCTGGGATCGAGCGTTTGCCCGTTGTGCTGAGCACGGTCTGGAGCCGATCGTCGACTTGTTGCACTTTGGTCTTCCCGACTCTTTCGACGGCTTCGCCGATGAGCGATGGGTGGACTCATTCTGTCGATACGTCGAGGCATTCCTGCACCGTTATCAAGAACCGCGATGGTTCACGCCGATCAATGAGCCGGGCGTCACGGCAATGAATTCAGGTTGTCTGGGACTGTGGAACGACCGGCTCGCGTCCGGTCCCGATCACGCGCGTATCTTGGCCAATATTGTGTTGGCCAACCTGGAGGCACTGGCGCGCATCCGTGGCGATCGCGATGGCTGGTGGATTGGGTCCGAAGGATTCCCGGTTCCGGTGGCGCTCGAGCCACAGGTCGATGCTGACGTGCAGGCGTTGCGGGCATGGTCTTGGCTCGTATGGGATCTGCACTTCGGACGAGACCCTCTCGCCGCGTCGGCCCGTTATCTCGATCCCGTGGATACCGCACTGCTCGAGCGCATCCGTTCTCTCGCGGTGACCGATCGGGTTGTTGCGGGTCTCGACTTCTATCCCACCTCGGTTCTTCCTGTCGGGGGCGCCACCCCCGAGTGGTCGATCCACCAGCGAGTCGCATTTGCCGGAACTGAGTTTCGACGGTGGTACGACCGATACGACGTACCCTTCTGGGTGGCGGAGACCTCGAATTTGTCGCTTGGTGTCGACGACCAGATTCCGTGGCTGCTTTCGCTCACAGATGAACTTCGCGGACTGCGCGACGATGGTCTCCCAGTACGCGGGCTCTGCTGGTACAGCCGTGGAGACCAGTTCGACTGGCAAACCGAACTGGTGAATCCGACAGGCGCTGTGACCGAGGTCGGGCTCTTTGACGTTCACCGCCGGGCCAGACCCGTGGCCGCCACTTTTGCGCAACTGGCCTCACAATCGTTGTGACGTGTGCACTGAATACAGTCTCGAAGCAGAGCCTTCCTCGCCAGCGCTCTCAGGCTGACGGGCTGGTCTGGGCCAGCCCGGGCGGTGGTCGCCACGTCTTTGCTGCCGGGCGAAGCGAGCACGAGCACTAGGAGTGCCCGGCGCCATTTGACGATGGAGGTGTCGGTCTTGCTGCGGCCCCAACGGGCGATTTGCGGCAACTGCCTGCCCTCCTCACATGGGAGCCGGTGCACCTTGGCCGGAGTGGCCAAAGGGAAGGTTTGTGCACCGCGCTGCTCAGGTGGCGGACGCGAAAAATAGGATGGATGTCAGGGCACTGGCCTGCGTTGGGCTCGCTCAGACGGGTCGTTGCGGTAACCAAGCGCTTCATTTAGCAGAACGCCTGGTAGAGGAACGAGAGGGTCATTGCCGGACGCTCGCCGCTGGGAGTCCGGGGTCAAAGTCCAGTTGGGGGAGCTTACGAGCACCGTCGCGTCGGCCTGACTGATACCGACACTGGCCGCGTCACCCATGATGCTCGACTCTCGCCTCCGATGCCGTCAGCTTGGAGGCACCAGGGCGCCGTTCACCAACAACCAGCCCGCTGGGAGTGACTTCGGTGTGCCCCTGGACCCACCCGACATGACACCCGTGAGGTTCGCTCCGGTGAGCTTCGCTCCCTCCAAGTTGGTGTTGGAGAGGTTGACACCGTTGAAGTCGTCGCCGGCAACCAACGCGCCGGCGAAGTCGGCGCCGCTGAAGTCGGTGTTGGTCGCTATCGGCGCGATGAAGGACGTGTTCTGGAGGTCGGCGTCGGAAAAGTTCGCGCGGGTTATGTCGGTGCCGAGGAAATCGGCGCCTGACATGTCGGCGTTGACCAGAACGGCAGATGAGAGATCTGCGGTGATGAGGTCGGCGCCAGAGAGGTCTGTGCCGGAGAGGTTTGCGCCGGCCAGATCGATCTTGTAATAGTCCGCGCCGGCCAGGTCCGCGCCGGCCAGGTCCGCGCCGGCCAGATCGGCGCTGGGCCCTGCCAGGTACCCGTTGACGACGCTGAAATCAAGGGGCAACTGGGCCGGCATCGTCGTGATGCCGCCGGAGCTCACCCCCGTCATGACGGCACCGGTGAGGTCGGCGTTCGTGAGGTCAGTAGCGGTGAGAGTGTCGTCGGTGAGGTCTGCGCCGGCCAGGTCGACGCCTGCCAGGTCCTGGCCTGCCAGATCGACTCCGGCCAGGTCGACACCCGGCCCCGCCAGGTACCTGTCGACGACGCCGAACCCAAAGGGGAAATGGGCCGGTACCGTGGTGATGCCGCCCGAGCTCACTCCCGTCATGACGGCACCCGTGAGGTCGGCGTTCGTGAGGTCAGACCCTTTGAGACTTGCGTCGTAGAGGTTCGCATACGCCAGATCTGCATCAGTGAACGTGGCAGCGGTGAGCGTACTGCCGGAAAGATCGACGCTGAGGAGGTCGGCGTCTGCCAGGTTCGCCCCGGACAAGTTGGCTCCCTTCAGGTCAGCGCCCTCGATGTCGACGTGCTGGAGGTCCGCACCGCGAAGATCGGCGTCAGTAAGGTCAGCTCCGGGGTAGAGCAGGTGGCCGTCGACAGGTACGCCGGGAACGATGGTCGGACTGGGTGACGAAGGCTTGCTCCAGCGCGCGCCAACCCGGGCGGCGACCGTGAAGGTGTACCGAGCTCCGTTGGCGAGACCGCGGACGGTGCAGGTGGTCGGGCCCGTCGTGGTGCAGTGGCGGCCCCCCGGCAGAGAGGTCACTCGGTACCGGTCGACCCCCCCGCTGCCGCTCGTCGCCGGGGCCTTCCAAGAGACGGTCGCTTCGCCGTCGCCGGCGACGGCCTGTAACGACCTTGGGGCGCTCGGTGGGGACGCGGTCGCCGCCTCGGTCGATGACGTACCACCCAGCATTGCCGCGGCCGAGATCAGGCTCGCCACGATCACGGAGCCGACGTCGCGTCCGTAACGCATGGCGTTGGAACCCCTTTCTCTGACGACGCACTCTGCAGCCCTCGACCGGTGACCGGCAGGGCGCGCGCATTACAGTCTTTGCGAGGAATCGTACGCGGAGCGGAGGGGTAACGTGAGGCGGAGCGTCCGAACGCCAACCAGGTGGAGTCGATTGGTACTCGCCGGGGCGCGGGCAGTCATCACGACGACGTTGGCGGGCACGATCGCCTCGGTGGGTCTGGTTGCGATCTCCAGCCAAGCCGGTGCAGCGGTGCACTACGTGACCGCCCCGGCATCGTTGGTCAATCCGTTCGTCGGTACCGCCAGCGTTCCGGGGTGGACGCCCAATTCTTTTGTGGGAGCTCAAACCAGCGGCAATACCTTCCCCGGAGCGGACGTGCCGTTCGGGATGGTCCAATGGAGCCCCGACACCCCGACCCGGGTGAATACCGGCGGGTACAACTACGACGATACGTCGATCATCGGTTACAGCTTGACCCACCTCTCTGGTACCGGTGGCCCGGCAGAAGGCGATGTCCCGATCCTCCCGGTGGTAGGAACCGTGCCGGCGGACCCCACCAGCGCCACCGAGCCGCTGCATCACGATGACGAAGTTGCGTCACCCGGCTACTACAGCCTCGTGGCTGGTGGGGTGAGAACGCAGCTCACCACCACCCCCCGGTCGGGCATGGCTATCTTCACCTTTCCCAGCACTTCACGAAACGGCACCCTTCTCCTCAAGGTGTCGGACAGTGCAAACACCGTGACGGCCAGCAACTTCCACGTTGTCAGCGGCACCGAGGTCGACGGTTGGGCGACGACCAGCGCTTACAAGCTGTACTTCGACATGGTCTTCAACCGGTCGTTCGCCTCCTCAGGGAGTTGGAGCACCAACGGCAAGGGCGGAGACGTGACCTTCAATACCGCCGCGGATCCCGTGGTGCAGGCCAAGGTCGGTATCTCCTACGTAAGCACAGCCGACGCCGTGCTCAACCGGCGCGCCGAGAACCCCGGCTGGAATTTCCAGTCGGTCAGGGAGACTGCACACCGGACGTGGAGTTCCCTTCTGGGGAGAGTGCAAATTGCCGGCGGAAGCAGAGCTCAGCAGGCCACCTTCTATACCGCCCTCTATCACTCGCTGCTCCAGCCCAACGTATTCAATGACGTGAACGGTGAGTACATGGGATATGACGGAAAGGTCCAGAAGGTCAATCCGGACCAAAAGGCCGAATATACGAACTTCTCGGAATGGGACATCTCCCGCAGTGAGATTCAACTCCTGTCGCTTCTGGCGCCGAACAGGATGGACGACATGATCACGTCCATGCTGAACGACGACACGCAAACCGGTGACCTCCCCAAGTGGTCGGCGGACGATTCCGAGGGTTACGCGATGGTGGGAGACCCGGCGGACGACGTCATCGCCGACGCATACGCATTTGGGGCCCGAGATTTCAACGTTCAGCAGGCACTGGAGGACATGGAGAGACAAGCCGACGTTCCGAGCGTCATCCGTCCTGGCCTCGATTACTACGAGCGCGACGGATATCTGCCGATGAACGGGACGTACGGCTGTTGTGATTCCAACGCGCCGGTGTCGACGCAGGAGCAGTACAACGTCAACGACAATTCCATCGCCGAGCTGGCCAGCGAGCTGGGAGAGAGTGGAGTTTCCAAGAAGTTCGCGACCCGCGCCCAGAATTGGCAGACCGTCTTCAATCCTGCCAGCGGCTTCATGCAGCCAAAGCTTCTGAATGGTGCATTCGAGCCGGGGTTCGGTCCCGAGTCGGGGTTCGGCCCCAACCCCTTCAATGGCTTCACCGAGACCGATTCCTACGTGTCGACGACCATGATCCCCTTCGACGTCAAGGGCCTCGTTGACGCCGAAGGTGGAGACCGGGCCTGGATCGCGCTCCTCAACGGTCTGACCTCGAGCGTCGTGGCGAACGGTACCAACCAGGTCCAGATGGGCAACGAGCCGTCGTTCGGCGTCCCTTGGGAATACGACTACGTCGGCGTTCCCTTCAAGACCCAAGAGGTCGTACGGGAGATCCAGGACCAGGACTACGCCGACAGCCCCACCGGTCTGGCTGGCAACGACGATCTTGGAGAGATGAGCTCGTGGTACGTGTGGTCCGCACTCGGCTTGTACCCCGAGAATCCCGGGTCGTCCGAGGTCGTGCTCGGGAGCCCGCTCTTCAAGGGCGTCGTCGTCCACCTGGGCGACGGCGGAACCATCACCGAGAACGCTCCCAACGCCGCTGACAACGCCCCGTACGTGCACAGTCTGACCGTCAACGGGACAACCTGGACGCGGACCTACCTCAGTTCCAGTGTCTTCACCAAGGGCGGGACATTGGACTGGACGCTCGCCACCTGGCCGAGCACAACGTGGGGCGCTGCAGCTAAGGATGCGCCGCCGTCGAGCGCCCAGGGGTTACTCCCCGCGCTCGGTTACGTGTCCAACAGCGATGGCGAGAGTGTCGTGGACCCCGGATCGAGCGTGAACATCTCGCTGGGCGTCCAGAGCATGTCCAAAGTTTCCCAGCACATCAGCTGGAGAGCGAAGTCGGAATCCCGCTCCAACATCGCCGTGGAGCCGGCTGCCGGAGCCCTGACAGTCAAGAGCGAGGCCAAGTCCGCGGAGCCGATTCAGCTCCACGTGCCGGCGGCCACGGCAGCAGGGACATACACCGTGACCTTCGCCCTTCACGCGGCCAACGGCACCGCTCTTTCGAACGTCGTCACCGAGGTCGAGGTTCCTTGAGACGCAAGGAGGTTTGGAGTACTTCGGCCTCGCGTCCTCGATCCGGTGGCGGTGCGATGTCGTTCACCATGGCAGGACGTCGGGACCGCGCCGGCACACCTGCGGCCAACGTTCAAACCGTTTATCTAACGTCCTTCTTGCCGCCGGCAGTCGACACCTGCGAGACCAACGACACCGAGCTGAGGTAGAAATAAGGGTTGTATAGACGGTGGCTCAGAATCTGGCCTTCGGCTCCGAACCCGAAGGTCTTCGATGTCCTCCGGAACCTTTACGGGAGCACACCTACTCCGTCGTCGGGCTCAAGCGTCACTGACCAAATAATGCCAGGCCAGGGTGTGGATCGTGCCGTCGAGATCGAGCGACCAGCCGGGATTGTGCGCCACCTCCCAGACGTATCCTTCAGGATCGGCAAACGCTCCGGTCGTGCCGCCCCAATCGGCGATCGCTGCGTGACGAACGATCGAACCTCCGGCTTGAAGGGCTTCGTTCAAGACATCGGTCACTTCCTCGGGCGACCGCACGTTGTAGGCCAACTCGATCCCCGGGGGCACCGTGACCACCCAGCGCAGTCCACAATCCAAAAACCATCCCACCAACTTGGAAGAAACACACCTCGTCATCGGGCTGTTGGGCACCCGACCAGCCGACAGATTCATAAAATCCTCGGGCTCGAGCGAGATCTGAGACTCCAAGCGTGATCAGACTGACGCGCTGTTCCATCTGATCATCATCGCAAACGGCGATGTGCGGCTGAGGCCTCCGGGCCCCTTCGCCGGTTTCGCGGCGGCAGCGCAGCTGGCAGCCAAGACTGACTGCGTGCTTGCTATCGTGAGCACCCAGTCGATGGCGCAAGATCGACAGGAGGCGGCTGAGCCAGTCAGCTCGAGCGATAAGGACGAGATGACGCCCTGAACTGGTGATGTGCCGCTTAACCCCACGTTTCGGACATAGATCACAAGACGTGGGTTTGCTGAATCCTTTCCAACCTCCAGAGCGCGGGGATGGCGACGGAGGATGGCCCATGGTTCAGTGGCCGTTTCGAGCCGCTGCCCACGGCACCTGCGCTCGCGGCTGTTGTCTGCCGGGATCCGGCCCGATCTGGGCACCCTGGCGACAGCGCGACCATGTCTTGATCCGGCACGAGTGGGGAATCGGATCGGGAACTTGACTTCCGGTATCACTCGGTCGGCTCGTCGCGCGCCTCGCGGGACTCCGACATGTTTCGATCTGCGCACACCAGCGGAGGCTTGCGGCGCCGTCGGTGACGCCGCCGATCAGGACGCTCTGACACGTGTGTAGCTCAATGAAAGAACAGCGCATGGAGGGTCTTGAGCGTGTTCGTCTTGACCTGCAGGGTGCAGGAAGGACTGTCAGCCTTTCGTTGAAGCACTGGCAGCTGAAGGCTCTGCCCCATTTGCCCCTGGGACGGGCGCACGTTCCGAAGCTGGCCGATCGCCGAGCTTCGTCGCAGCACCAGTCTCTCTCGAGAGGAAGGCGCCCATCTCTTGAATCGTACTCATGAGCGGTCCGGGGAACACGATCGTCGAGTTCTTGTCGACGCCGATCTCAATCAACGTCTGCAGGTTGCGGAGCTGCAGCGCGAGGGGGTGCTCCATCATGATGTCAGCGGCATTGCCGAGGGCTGTGGCAGCGAGGAACTCGCCTTCCGCCGCGATGATCTTCGCTCGCTTCTCGCGCTCTGCCTCAGCTTGCTTTGCCATCGCCCGCTTCATCGTGTCGGGCAGCAGGATGTCCTTCAGCTCGACACGATCGTGACGAGCACGCCCCACTCCGAGGTCTCGACCTCGAGGATGTTCTTGATGTCCTCGTTGATGGTGTCGGTCTCCGCCAGGATATCGTCGAGGGTGTGCTGGCCGACCACCTTTCGAAGCGTTGTCTGGGCGATCTGGTCGATGGCCGCCTGGACACTCTCGATGGCGACCACGGACTTGGTCGCGTCGACGATGCGGTAGTAGGCGACGGCGGAGACGTCGACGCTCACGTTGTCGCGCGTGATGATCCCTTGGGTTTTCTGTGGAACGGAAGAGCTTCGCCGACATGCACTGCTCGGTGGCCCAGTGCCTGGAGGTCGTCGGCGAGTGGTGGTCGATGCTGATCCTGCGAGACGTGTTCTTGGGCGTGACCCGCTTCGACGACTTCCAAGAGCGCCTGGGAATTCCCGCAATATCTTGAACCACCGGCTCAATCACCTTGTCGAAACCGGCGTCCTTTAGAAGGTGCGCTACAGCGATCACCCGCCCCGCTACGACTATCGGCTGACCGAGCAGGCCGTGACCTTTGGCCGGTCCTCACCGCCATGCGCCAGTGGGGTGACCGCTACGCCGCACCCAATGGGCCACCTCTCGAGGTGACCCACAAGACCTGCGGCCACATCTCCAACGCGGTCTTGGTGTGCTCTGTGTGTGGCGAGCGCCGAGAAGCCAGAGACGTCCGCGCCGCTCCCGGCCCAGGAGCGGTCGAGCCTCTCGTCGGGACAGCGAAGCCGTGACGTCGCCCTTCCCCGCGCAGGCACTGCGAGAGCCTGCCGCTCGGACGTGCGTACCGATGCGTGGACGGGCCCCCACGAGCTTCTGTCCAGCGTGACCTTATCGAGAGGGAAGGGGAGGGATCGTGAGGGAACCTGAGGGGATCTCAACGCCGCCACCAGGAAAGTCCTCGGAGAGGACCTGGTCACAACGCCGAGAACCAGACATTCGCAATGTAGAGGCCGAGGGTTGGAGTTCCTTCACCTCCACGAAATGCCCAAGTCAAAGGGCCAAAGTGGGATCCCCCAAGGAATAATCGAGCTCTAGGTGGCTTTGCGTCACAGTAGTGAAGTTGCGTGCCCGCACAGCGTCATTGCCTTGAAGTTGAAGCTATGGTGCTTGACTCTACGGCTCTTGTCGCTGCACTAGTAGCTTCAGACTCACGGAGTCCTTCCGAAGTTTCAACGCTGAGTTTTACGTCGCTTCGGTGACCGTGATTCCGATCTTCTTTATAACGCTCGCGGTGGAGGTTCGTGCTGCCAGCTATCCCATCATGCGCCGGATGGTCGCCCTGTACCGGTACAGAAAGCTTCGACGCTTCGAATCGATGCGCGAGCGCTTCCACTGGTTGATTCGGGGCATGCTCGTTGCGTTAACGGCCCTTCTGGTCCCAGTCGTCGCCTTGGGATGGGCAGCCGAGGTCATCGGTCTCCTAGCCTTGGACAAGCGGACGATTGGTCCGTCTCAGCACGTCTTGGTCGTCATCGGCGTGGTCGCCCTTCCCACCGTGGTGTTCCTCTGGGCGATCGCAATCAGGGAACGTGAGCCCACTCCCCTCGATGAGGAGCTGGATCGGCTGTCTCGGAGTCGCCGCGAGACGATCGACGGCATGAGTGAGCGTCTTCACTCGATGGAGCGGGCGGCCGGTCGAGACGACACCAGCGATACTGCAAAGGTCCGTCGTACACGTCGACAGCTGGGTGCGCTGACTCGTCGAGATCAGAAGCTGACAAGTTCGACTGGCAAGGCGCGTCGGTCTCTTCAAAACCTTCGCGAGCATCAGCAGACGACGCGGCGGTGATCTTGCTCGCCTCGGAGACCAAATCTCTCCGAGTGTTGTCTTGCGGACGGGACACCCTGCAGCGATCTGACCCCGAGCATGTCACTTCGGCCACGCGAGAAGCGGTTTCGTACCGGGCGGCCCCCGTACTCGCTCTTGACCCGCGCCATCGAGTACGACCTGCTGCCGACCTGCCAGCGCTATGGGATGGGCGTGCTGGACCCGCGCCATCGAGTACGACCTGCTGCCGACCTGCCAGCGCTATGGGATGGGCGTGCTGGCCTACAGCCCACTGGCCAGTGGCTGGCTGTCGGGCAAATACCGCAAAGGTCAGGAGATCAGTGGGTCGGGCTCCGCCGCTGGCCAGGGCGCTTCGACGCGACCAACCCCGCAAATGCCGCCAAGCTCGACGCCGCCGACGCCCTCGGCATTCTCGCCGACGAGGCCGGGCTCACGCTCGTGCAGATGGCAGTTGCGTTTGCCATCCGTCACCCTGCGATCACCTCAACCATCATCGGCCCGCGCACCATGGAACACTTGGACTGCTATCTCGCCGCCGACGGGATCGAACTGTCAGACGACGTGCTCGATCGCATCGACGAGATCGTGGCAGCCGGGGTTACGATCAACGTCGTCGACAACGTGTGGAAACTCGGTACGAGGGCGTTGGACACCGCATACCGCCGGTAGGCAGCCCGGCCGGCGGAGAACCTCATCACCTCTCGAGATGTATCCGGTCGACCGTCGGGCCCTGAACCCGAAGATCGCCGCCTTTATCAGCTGAGCGCGGTGCCTGCCGTTTGCAATCCGCGGAGTGATTGGCGTGAGAGCACGGCGAGTTCCTGCCGGTTGGTGGGTTCGGACCAACGGGCGTGGGCGGTCTTCAAAGCCAGGATACCAATTTCGGCAGCGAGGCTCGCGGCCGGGCCTGGCACTCCTCGTGTCTTGAGCGCGTCAGTTATGGCCATGGCCAATCCGACGCGCTTGAGCGTGGCGCATTCTTCGCTGCCGGCCGCGATGGCAGTTTGCATCTTTCTTCACCGCCGGTAGTTCTCGCAGAGCCGAATCAAGTCCAGCGTCTTCTGGACTTCTCGCTCGACCTGTGACACTGGGGCGGAGGGTTGGAGCATGTCCTCGATTTCCTCGCGGTCCGGGCCCCACATGTGGAGAAGACTCCAGACCCTTTCGACGTCTTCACGCGAGGTGCAGGAGTCGACAAGCCTGTCGACCCACGGTATGCCCAGCGCCCGGAGGTCGTCGACGAAGATCAAGTCCTCGACACGCAGTGCCGAGACTTCTCGATGTGTCGAAGGGCCCTCATCAGCCCCAGCACCGGCCACTTGCTGCTGCCGCGTGAAGCGTCTCCAGGCTTGGTATCCGCCCTTGAGGTCGGTGACGTTGCGGCGACCGAGGTTCAGCAAACTCACCGCCGCCAAGCTGGATGCATAGCCCTCCTCGCACACCACGATGACCGGGCGATCCGGGTTCGAGGCCTCCTGAATCCGATGGGATCCGCACGGGTCGAGTCGCCACTCGAGCACGTTGCGGTCGATTACGAGGGCTCCTTCGAGGTCTCCGTCCCGTCCCCGAAGTTCGGCGGGACGTATGTCGACCACGAGTGCTCCGAGATCCACTGCCGCAGCGAGATCGCTCGGTTCGATCCTCGGGGAGATCCGCCTCCGGGTTTCTTCGACGACTCTCTCGAGTCCACCAGAATGTCCAATGGTTGAGGGCCTTCCCACGAACACCGCATCGTGGCGTGGATCCACTGGCTCCTCGAGCACGACCCTCCCGGCTGAGTCGTCGAAGAACGCCATGCGGGCAAGGGGAGGGGAGTAGACGTGCACACTCAGTGCTTCACATTGGGCCCTGACATCGTGGACGACGCCGCGCTCCACGGTGGCGCCTTGTCCCCGCGTGAGCTGTCGTACCTCTCGGCGGCCGTCGCGCCAGCGGGACTCCTCGAGGGAGCCAGAAGAAACGACGAAGGCAGCATCTGAGTCGCCGTGATGATGCGGGCTGACTGCTGTGCCGGCCGGCCAGCGCAGAAGCCACACGTCGTAGCTCTCGGTGGCCAGGATGCGCAGACCCGTTCGAGCGTCCGGGTGCCTCTCGAGGGAACACGTCCAGGCGTCGGCCGCCAAGGCCAGGCCGGAGGCCATGTCGAGCAGCGTCTCTGGCGCTAAGGGTGCAACTGCCTGTGTCGAATCGCCGGCCACGTGGGTCAACCTCGTTTTCTTGGCTTGTTTGTGCCTGGGTCAGAGTATATATTACCAATCCAGTCGGATTTAGAGCAATAGCCGAGAATGCACATCAGCGAATAGTGCCGCGTCGTCAGCCCGGATCGCGACTCCGTTCGTAGGGCGAAATGCCCGCCGCTACCGGGCGAAGAGGTGGTAGCCGGCAAAGGCCCACGCCACGACGAGGAGCACGTGTGCGACCCTCGAGGTCGAGATGAACCGGACGAATTCCTCTGCGGTCGCCACCGCGCCGTTCGTACGACGCGCCAGCAGGTCGATCACGATCACGACGACGGGGACGGCGACCCAGAACGCCACGCCGACCGGCGGGCTCGAGGGCAGCAACAACGCCGGCGTGCTCGGGTGCGCGCCCAGGCCGAGGGCACACGCCCCAAGGACTCCGCCAGGGCCCGGCGTGTCGCGCTGATCTGCATGCGACGCGGGCGACGGTGCCGCCCCCACTGGTACCGGCGCTCGGACTCGTGCTGCTTCGTAACCGACGCCGATGAGTATCCAGAGCAAGAGGACCGCCGCGTTCAGCGGCCGGTAGGCCTGGGCCAGCGCGCTGATGGTCAGGTGGTACTGGTGCGGGCCACTGTCGATGGCGAGGATGTCCCAGGCGAGGGCGACGAGGATGAGGACGAGCCAGGGCGCAACTCCTCGCAGGGCGAGTCGGCTCCCACCGCGACCGGGGCGCGGCCACGGATCCGCGGCGCGCCGCAAGCGCCACCCGAAGCGGCGACCTGTCGAGCCTCTCCACAGGGCAACGTCCACGACCACGACGGCGGCCAGTGAGATGACCCAGGTGGCCTCTGCCGCGCCCGAGGTGCGGTGGAAGGCACTGACCCAGCCGCACCATGCGAAAAGAGCGAGCGCGGAGAGCACGGCGACGAGCACGCTGCGGCTTCGCACGGCACCGGTCTATCCGCAATATGCACTGCACCCCAAGTCGCTCGGCGCCACCGACGCACTGCGTTAGGGTCCGCCTCGATGGCCAAGGGAGGGGTGTTGCTCCGGCACCGCGACTTCCGGTTGCTGTGGGGCGGGGAGACGGTCAGCGAGTTGGGCTCGCAGGTCAGCCTCCTCGCCATCCCGCTGCTGGCCGTGCGGACGTTGCACGCGACCACGTTCGAAATGGGGCTCTTGACCGCGGCGTCGACCGCGGCCTTTCTGGTCGTTGGGCTGCCGGCCGGCGTCTGGGTCGACCGCATCCGGCGGCGGCGGGTCATGATCGTCGCGGATCTCGGCCGGGTGCTGGCACTCGGATCGGTGCCGATCGCATATGCCGTGGGTGGGCTCACGCTGGTGCAGCTCTTCGTCGTGACGCTGGCCAGCGGCGTCCTCACGGTCTTCTTCGACGTCGCCTACCAGTCGTATCTTCCGACTCTCGTTGGCCGCGATCACCTCGTCGAAGGCAACGCCAAGCTGACCGGCAGTGCCCAGGTGGCCGCCGTCGCGGGACCGGGTATCGCGGGTGGGCTTGTCCAGGCAATCGGCAGCTCGGCCGCGATCGCGGCCGACTCGGCCAGCTTTTTGGTGTCCGCCGCCGCTGTGCGAGCGATTCGCGCGCCCGAGCCGAAGCCGGAGGTGCCCGAGGGTGGGCACCCGCGCCTCGTGCACGACATCACCGAAGGCCTTCGATTCGTGTTCCACAACGCGCTCTTGCGCGCCATCGCGGCGACCACGGCGACCTCCAATTTCTTCAGTGGGATCGCGGCGGCCGTCGAGATCGTCTTCTTGGTGCGCGAGGTGCACGGTTCGCCCGGGGTGATCGGTCTCCTGTTCAGCCTGGGTGGTGTGGGCGGCGTGCTGGGCGCGCTGGCGGCAGGGCCGATCGCGGCCCGCTTCGGCGGCGCCAGGGCCACGGTGATCGGCATCGCCGGCAACGTCGGAGGGCTGTTGATGCCGTTGACCATGCCCGGCGCCGGGTTGGTGCTCTTCGGCATCGGCTTCCTGTTCGTCTCGTTCTTCGTCGTCGTCTACAACGTCAATCAGGTCAGCTTCCGGCAGCGGCTGTGTCCGGACTATCTGCTGGGGCGGATGAACGCGACCATCCGATTCTTCGTCTGGGGCGTCCTGCCTATCGGCGCGCTCATCGGCGGGGTCCTCGGGTCGCTCGTCGGCTTGCGCCAAACACTGTGGATCGGCGTCGTGGGGGAGTTGGTGGCCGGCGTCTGGCTGCTCGCGTCTCCCATGCGCACCATGCGTGACTTTCCCGAGGCAACCGACACGACGGCGGCGCAGCGCGCCGGCTCGTAATCCCCGACGGCCACCGGCGTCGGTCGGAGGCCGGTCCCGCCGCCTCGTTCACGAGGGGTGTCAGCCGCCCGGCTTGGAGAGGTCCACCGCCGGCAACGCGCCGATCTCGTGCTTGCTCAAGGAGACCGAGATCCCGCCCCCGTCCATGCGGGTGACGGCACCGATGGGGATAGCCACGTCCTTGCGGCCCCACGCGTGACCCTCCTGGAGCACGACATGGGTCACGTGCCCGCCGTGCGCGTCGACGACGAGGCCCTCCACCTTGCCGATCTCGCCGTCGGTGGCGTGGACGCGGTCACCGCGGCGCACGCCGACCTCGCCCGGCGGCAGTGTGTCGTGGGTGACGATCCCGCTGGCGTTGGCAATGAGCGGGTCGGCCCCGCCTTCGATGCCGAAGTACGGCCAGTAGTACGCCTCGTGCGCCTCATAGTCCTGATATCCACTGCCACCGGGCAGGAAGTCGTTCTCCTCGGCGTGGGGGAGCGCGTCGAACTCGTCGAGGGTGTAGCCCAGCTGCACGCCGTCCGCGCCGGGCGTGACCCGGTCGAGCGGGACCAGGCGACCGAGGCCGCTCCGGTGCTCGGGCTCGACGACGAGATGCGTGAGCGAGCGGGCGACCGGGTCCACGACGACCTTGCTCACCTTCCCGCAGGGACCGTCGGTGCACGCTGCGGGCGAGCCGATCGTGAACGTGGCGTCTGCCATTGCGACCTCCTTGTCGGGGCCAACCCTATCGGCGGAGCACAGGGTGGCCGATGCCGACGCGCGCCGCACGCGTGCCCGTCTCACCAGCCGCGCAGATCGATCTCCCAGCGATCGAGCACCTGGTCTCCGTCGACCACGTGCACATGGTCGTGATACGCCACGGTCGGGTCGACGTGTGCGGGCAGGACGCGGATGCGGTCGCCGACCCGCAGGCGCTGCTGGGGCGCGAAGGTGAGGTGCTCGTCGGAGCAGAACCACACCTCGGCGTTTTCGACCGAGGGGTTCCCGTGGTCCATGCCGAGCGCCTTGAGGCCACAGTCGGCAACCGTCCACTCGTCCGACACCGAGATCACCGTGGCGAGGACGCAGAGCGCGTGGTCAAAGGGAAGGCCCAACTTCGCGTACGCAGTGTCCATGAGGGCATAGGACCCAGCCTGGATCTCGCTCGCCCACGTGTTGAGGTCGTAGGTGCCGGTCCCCCCGGCCGAGACGATGTCGCCGCCGACGTCGGTCGTGCGCGCGGACCAGCTGCGCCATGGAGAGCTCGATCATGGCGACCCGCGTCGCCCGGTCCTCGAGTCCGACGATGTGACCCTCGTAGCCCATGACGCCGCGGACACCCAGGCCAAGCGCCCGCGCCCGGTCGGCCAGCCGTCCCGCGTTCTCGGGACGACAACCGCACCGGGGCAACCCGACGTTGACGTCGATGAGCACCTCTGGCACCCCCGCCCGTGCCGCGGCCGCGATGGTCTCGGAGGAGTCGACCGCGGCGGTGACCCTCACCCCGTCACGCGTCAGTGCACCGAGGCGACTGGCGTCGGCCACCTCGTTGGCCAGCAGCAGGTCGTCACCGAGGCCGGCCCTGGCCATGCCCTCCATCTCCCGTACGGTCGCGCAGGTGAACCGGGTGTGCCCGTGGGCCGCCTGGCGCTTCGCCAGCGCCGTGCACTTGTGTGCTTTGACATGGGGCCGCAGTCGATCGCCGGGCAGTGCCTCGGCCATCGTCTGCAGGTTCGATTCGAGCGCGGCTGCGTCGACGAGAAGAGCCGGCGTCGTGAGCGCTGCAGTGTCCACGCCCGGAGGCTACCGAGCGGCGTGGTGCTCGGGTACTGTCCGCGCGATGAGCACGCCCTGGCTCGAGGACGCCTGCAGCCTGGTCGACGCCTTCCGCTCCAAGCGGCTTTCGCCCCTCGAGGCTCTCGACGAGTGCATCGGGGCGATCGAGACGTCGCCTCTCAATGCCTTCAGTCACACCGACTTCGAACGCGCGCGGGAGGCCGCGCGTGCAGCCGACGTGTCGCTGCCCTTCGGCGGCGTGCCCTTCGGGATCAAGGAGCTCGAGAAGGTGCGGGGATGGCCCTATACCGAGGCGTCGGTCATCTTCAAGGACCGGGTGGCCGGACACGACGACACGTCGGTGACCCGCCTGCGAGCCACCGGGGCCATCCTGGCCGCGCAGACGACGGCTCCCGAATTCGGCGGCATCAACTGCACCTCCACCGAGCTGAACGGAACCACGCGGAACCCATGGAATCAGGCACGCACGCCGGGCGGATCGTCCGGCGGGACCGCGGCTGCGGTCGCGGGGGGCTTGCTGCCGATCGCCACGGGCAGCGACGGTGGCGGGTCGATCAGGGGCCCGGCCGGCTTCAGCGGCCTGTTCGGGCTGAAGGCGACGTACGGCAGGATCCCCAAGGGGCCCGACGGCACGATCGAACCGATGACGACCGTGCTCGGCTGTCTCACTCGCTCGGCACGCGACACGGCGCGCTACTTCGACGCCTGCAATGGCTTCGACTCCCGCGATCCTCTCAGCCTGCCCCGCGTCGAGGGGTGGGAGGCCGGGCTCGGCTCCCACGACCTTGCGGGCATGTCGGCGGCCATCGTGGTGGATCTCGGGATTGCCCAGGTTCGCGACGAGGTGGCCGCGGTGGTGGAGGCGGCGGCGGAGCGCTTGGCCGGCGCGGCCGGCCTGCGCCTGACGGCCGTCACGCCAACGTTGCCGCCGCTACGCGGCGCGTGGGCCATGGCAAACCAGCCGCCCATGGTCGCCGACCTCGGCGACGCGTACCCCGAGCGCATCGGCGAGCTGTCGCGCGAGATCGCCGCCGGGTTGCAAAGCGCCCGTGAGCGCTACAACCTCGAGCGGGCGGCGTCTATCGAGCGCTACCGCCGGCAGCTCAACGAAGCCATGGCTGCGCTCTTCGACGAGGCGGACTTTGTCTTCTGTTCGACCCATCCCGACGTTGCGTTCAAGGCGGAGGGCCCGCCACCGTCGACGCTGCCGGGCCGGGACCTCATTCACGAGATCGGCTTTGCCCGCGCCATCATGAACAACGCGGCACTCACGGCGCCGTCGAATCTGAACGGCAGCCCCGCCATGACCATCCCGGCGGGGCTGGTCGACGGGCTGCCGGTCGGCCTCCAGGTGCTGGCGGGCCATCACCGGGAGGCCGCGCTGCTCGACCTGGCGCTGGTCGCCGAGCGTGCAATGCCCTGGCCCCTCGTGGCGCCGGGCTCGCCGCTCGCCGCCACCCGATGATCGCCACCCGATGATCGCTCAGCCGAGACGCCCCGCCGGCGTTCAGCCCAGCGCGTCGCGCCACGGCGTCATGTCGAGCCCGGGGTAGCGGGCCTGGACGCCCTCGAGTGTTGCTTTGGTCCAATACGGGTGCCCCGGGAGAGGGATGCCCATGAGGGCCAGCTGGCGCGGCGTCGCCTGCTGGACGTACTTGGACAGCTCGAAGGAGAAGCCGCGGAAGGGCCAAGCCTGATACCCGCCCCAGCCGGCGTCGCGGTGGCGGAACGACACGTGGAGCATGATGCGGTAGCGGGTCGCATCGGTGTGGTCGACCGAGCGGTGATACACGTCGGGCCGATATGCGACAACGGAGCCGGCCGGTGCCGCCGAATCAGACGGGTCGTCGTAGAGCTCGGCATAGTCCAGGTAATTGAGCGTATGCCGCTGGACCGGAATGTCCTTGGTCTTCTGCCATGACACGAAATGGGTGGCACCGTCCTCGGTGGTGACGTCTGTCAGGTAGACGAAGAACTCCGCCTGCTGATACCCGTGTTCGTGGCGCGGGACGACCATCATGTGGTTGGGGTAGTCGGCGTGGAGCAACTTGTTGTACCCCGACTCCTGGTGCGCGTACTTCGCGGTGACGATCCCCATGTAGAGAGCCAGGTCGGTCGTGCCGAGGAGCCCCTCTGCAAGGTCGATCACGTTCTCGTGGAGCACCAGCGCGTTGAGGCGCGAACTGTGGAACGGGAACTCCGGCCAGGCCGCGTCCCATGTGTGCCACTCGCCGGCCGCGGTGCCGCCGAGCTCGACCATCTCGGCGGGGGTGGGGAAGTGGCGGTGCACGGCCTCCTGCGCCGCCGCCAGCTGGTCCGAGGGGATGGCGCCGGGCACCACGCACCAGCCGTCGACGTCCCAGCGCTCTTTGAGCTCGGGTGTGAGCAGCGGGGGAGTCGATGGCACGCGTCGCACGATAGTGCGACCACCTGGACCGGCATCCCGGAGGAAGGACCAGGTGGGCGGTCGGTTTGACCTGATGGGTCAGCCAGCCCTAACCTCTTGAGCGATCGATCAAAACAATCGATTAGGACAGCCCGCGAGGAGGGTCAGCATGGCCAAAGCAGGCGTCAAGCCACGTGTGGGGCAGGCGGCCTCGACCGGGGTCGAGGACACGCGCGAGGCACTGGTCCGCGGTGCGGTGGCCGCCCTGAAGGAGGAGGGCTTCGCCGGCGCCAGCGCGCGGGCGATCGCCCGGCGGGCGGGGTGCAACCAGAGCCTCGTGTTCTACCACTTCGGGTCGGTCGCCAACCTGCTGCTTGCCGCGCTCGACGACGTCAGTGAGATGCGGCGCGTCCACTATCAGGCGGCCGTCGATCACGCCGACGGGATGGCCGCGCTCGTCGACGCCGCGCAGGCGATCTTCGAAGAGGACCTCGACGCGGGGCACATCGCCGTCCTCGCCGAGATGATCGCCGGAGCATCGGCGACGCCGGGGCTCGCCACCGAGGTCGCGGCGCGCATCGCTCCGTGGCGCACGTTCGCGGCCGACGCGCTGCGCGGGGCCCTCGAGAGCTCGCCGCTGGCAACAGCGGTCGAGCCGGACCTGGCCGCCCATGCCGTCGTCGCGCTCTACCTCGGGCTCGAGATGCTGGCGCACCTCGACGGGGACCGCAGCTCCGCCCTCGCACTGTTCGACCGGGCGCGCGTGCTGGCCGGCTTGGTGCAGGCGCTCGGGCTTTCGGCGACGCGAGAGGAGGCACCATGAATGAGCGCGGAGGAGCGACCGAGACCATGGAGGATGCACCTGCGGCGGGGCGACGGCCCTTCCCGACGGAGGGATTCGACGTCGTCACGGGTGCGTTCAGCTATTCAGGCGCCGCGATCGCAGGTGAGCTGGGGCGGGCGGGGAGACGGGTCCGCACGCTCACCGGCCACC
This sequence comes from uncultured Acidimicrobiaceae bacterium, assembly GCA_963725895.1. Lineage (GTDB taxonomy): Bacteria > Actinomycetota > Acidimicrobiia > Acidimicrobiales > RAAP-2 > Bog-473. Next base: position 868,872 of record CAVSAJ010000003.1, read on the forward strand.
CCGAGCGGGCACCGGCCGGGGGCGGGATCGACGTGCGGCCTCTCGACTTCGACGACGTCATTGCGCTGACAGCGTCACTGCAGGGTGCGACGACGCTCTACAACACGTACTGGATCCGGTTCCCCCACAAGAACGAAGACCACGAGCGTGCCGTGGCCAATCTACGCACCCTGTTCCACGCGGCCAGCCGCGCCGGGGTGGAGCGCATCGTGCACGTGTCGATCACCCACCCGAGCATCTCGTCGCCGTACGGCTACTTCCGTGGAAAGGCCGAGGCCGAGCGCGCCCTGGCCGAGGTGGGCGTCTCGTACGCCGTGCTGCGACCGGCCATCCTGTTCGGAGGCGAGGGTGTCCTCCTCAACAACATTGCGTGGCTCCTTCGCCACCTGCCTGTGTTCGCCGTCGGCGGCAGAGGCGACTACCGGATCCGGGCCATTCACATCGACGATCTGGCGGCGCTGGCCGTCGCCGCGGGACGCGAGCGCGCGGACTCCGTGATCGACGCCGTCGGCCCCGAGCGGCCGACTTTTCTCGAGCTCGTCCACGAGCTGCGGGCTGCCGTCCACAGCAGGAGCCCGATCGTGCGGGTCCCGGGCGCCCTCATGCCGCCTCTCGCGTCAGCGCTCGGCCTGGTGGTGCACGACGTGCTGCTGACCGCTGACGAGTACCGGGCCATGGCCGACGGCCTGGCCGATACCGAGGGGCCGGCGACCGGCTCCATCGCACTCAGCGGATGGATAGAACGGCACGCAGAGTCGCTCGGCCGTCGCTATGCCAACGAGATCGACCGGCACTTCCGCCGGCCGGACGCCTAGCTCCAGATGACGAGGACCAGCGTGGCCGCGAGCGCGAGGTAGAGCCCGAACGGCAACCCCGAGTCGCGTGTAGCCCGGCGCAACCCGATCAGCACGAGGCCGACAACGGCTGCCATGAGATTGGCGTAGAAGAAGGCGTCGAGGAGGGCCATCGGGGTCACCCAGGCCAGTCCGAAGCCGACGACGAGTGCGAGTCGGACGTCCCCGTAGGCGATCCAGCGCGGGTTCATCAGGTTGATGAAGAAGAAGATCGCGAAGAAGACCAACGCGCCGAGAGTGGCGTGGATCAGCTGCTTCCACTCGGAACCGGCGATGGCGACGACCACGCCGCTCGCGATGACCACCCCCCCGAGCGCATAGACGAGCGACTTGGGCAGCAGGCGACGCGTGAAGTCGCAATAGGCCAGCTGCACGAGGCCGACGAGCATGAGCAACGGTGGAATGGCTGTGGGCGACCAGCCCACCCGATAGAGGATGATGGCAGGGATGACGCCCGACGCCACCGCGAGGGCCAGCCACTGCCATCGGCCGATCTGCGGCGCGTCGATCTCCGCCGTCGGCATGGATGACGCCGGCGAGGCGTTCTCGACGGCGGTGGAGGCCCGTGTGAGGGACGCGGCCAGCTCACGCCGGGTCAGCGGGACGAGGAGGGACCCGGCGACCATGCCGAAGGCGGCGCCAACGAGGAGCGCGACGGACGGGGTCATTGCACCAGGGAGACCGAACCGCAGTTGGCGCTGAGGAACGCGACCGAGGCGTTCCCGACGGAGACGCCCGCCGCCTGGAGGATCGGCCACAAGACCGGAGCCAACGTGGTCAGCACGGTGTAGGCCGGGTTCGTGGAGCCGAGTCCGCTGAACGAGGGTGTCGGGGTCGTGGACCCTATCTGCTTCGGGTTCGACGGGGGGCCTGAAGCCGGTGCATACGTCGATGCAGACGGTGGCACGTTGCTCGAGTTGAAGGTCTGGCTGCTGCTCGTGACGCCCGAGATGGAGACCGAGATCCCCGAGTAGCCCGGGACCGCCACGGTGGCGCTTGACGTTTGGGTGGTCGAGCTGGTTTTCCCCGCGCTGAACGCGTTGTTGGTACAGGACATGGCGGCCAGCGTGGACGTGGCGGACGCAGCGGAGAAGGGGCCGATGGTCACTTGGCCGACGGCGGGAATGTTGAGCGTCATGGTCGCCTGGACCTGGGCGGTCGACGCCTCCGTGCCGACTGGGCCGAAGGCGACTTGTGGCGGCTGGCCGACCGACAACGAGAGATATGCGGTCGTGAGGCCGGTGATACCGAGGGCGTTGGTGATCGCGATTTCGTTGGTGCCGTTCGCCACCTCGGCCTCGGTGGTGAGGATTTGGAGCACGTTGAGGTTGGCGGCCAGTGCGGCGGGGGGCACCACGCCGTTCGAGCAACTCGAATAATCGCCCGACGACGGGGTGTTCCAACTGATCGAGACCAATTGACAAAGGCTGATCGGTGTTGAAGAGCTCACGCCAAGACCCCCGTTGCTGAAGTCTTGCGAGGCGACGCAGGGCGACGGGGTCGGTGTTGCGGCGCAGTTCAGCGGCGCCACCTGGTTGGTGATGGCGTCGTTCAAGAGCGTCGGCCACTCGGATGCTGGCAACGGTGTGGTCAGGACGTCCGATGCCGTCAACGCCGTCCCCGACACCCCGATCAGCTGGCTCAGGCTCACATCCGTGTTGGCGAGACCTTGAAAGCCCACAGCGCTGACGCTGATGCTGGGTGCCAGCGTGCCGAGGACGTCGCTGAGGACGCCGTACGCCTGCGACTGCGAGGTACTGATGTTGGCCAGGTAGGAGCCAACGGAGAAGCCACCTTCGGGTGCCTGCTCGGCGATGGCCGACCGACTCACCGTTGCGTTCCCGCCTCCGAAGATCTGGGGCACCGTCTGGGTCGCCGTGACCTTCACTGCGTTGCACGGATTGTCGTACTGGGGGTAGAAGTACCAGCAGCCGCCCGTGGCAGGCGTGAACGTCGTGCCCGACCACACTCCGCCCAGGAACGAAAACGTCGTGTTCGTCCCGTTGTCGGTGGCGACGTTCGCGAGCTTGCCGTTCAGATAGGTGGTGACGGCCGAGAGAGACGGCTCTTGGTCAGCGATACCGATGTAGCGCGTCACGTCGAGCGCTGCGGTGTCGGCCATTGCCTGCGCCTGGCGGTTGCCGTCCACGGTGAATCCCAGGTCGACCCCGAAGGCGCCCGCCCACAGCAAGAGGACCATGCAGATGGCGGTCAGGATGAAGGTCGCTCCGCGCTCGTCGCGTTGTCGCGCCTCGGACCAACCGAGGAACCGTCGCCGCCCTGGCTGCATCTATGAGCTCGGGGTCGAGAGCTGGAGGACGTCCGTGGAGGAGATCGTCGACGGGGTGATCACCCCGAGTCCCGGCATCTCGGGGAAGAGAGGCGACGACGCGTAGTTGTAACTCACCGTCACCGAGAGGCACGTGTTGTCGCCGGACAGGTTGTCGCCGTTCGAGGGACAGGGCTCGGTCGTCGCGACACAGGTGATGATGGTGGCCGAGGTCCCACAGGTCCCCTTGCCCATCCAGCCCACGTCTGTGCCGGCTTGGGCCTCGGCGGTGGCGACAGCCGTTGACGAGGCGACGATGCCAGCGCGGGCGCCGTCGGCGGCAGCCTGGGTGACCGTGGCCTGCGCCGCCAGGATCAGGCCGTAGGTGATGATGCCGTAGAGGAGCATGATGAGGAGGACGACGACGAACGCGAACTCCACCATCTCGGCCCCTTGTTCATTGTCGCGCCACCGCCTGAGTGCAACCGGAAGTCTCCACGTCAGCGGTCTCAACGCGACCCCCCTCTCGTCTCTGTCGGGCGGCGGCACCCACTCCTGAAGGGCAAATGTCGAATTGCCGCGTCGCCGTGTCGCGACCGAGTCGATTTTGGGCTGCCTGCTCACCCCGGTACATAGGTCATATGGACCATTTGGGGGTCTCACCAGGGACGCTGTGTTCCAGAATGGTCTAAAGGGCCTATGTACGCGGATCGGTTCCCGTCGTACCCTCCAAGCGAACCAACGGCGGACGGCCGTGCACGTGTCGCCGTCGTCGTCCGCGGGTTTGAGAGGGGGAATGTTCTGTGAAGAGGCAGACGCTCACGCTGGTTTTGATTGGGGTGATCCTTTTCATCGCCGGCAGCGCCATCGCGTTCGCGAGCGTGAAGGGCGCCAGCAAGCACACAGCCGGTTCGGGCAGCACCGCACCCGTGACCATCTCCGCGGTCATCGCCACGGGTGACATACCCGCCGGCACGACGGGCCAGTCCATGATCTCGAACCACTTGGTGGCGATCGAACTGATTCCGACCAAGTCGTTCAAACCGACCGATCTCGTCACCGTGGCCAGTTTGACGAACGAGGTCTCGACACAGTCGATCGCCAAGGGTCAGGCGATCAGCACGACCGAGCTGTCGGCGAGCACGTCTGCGATCTCCATCCCGACGGGTATGGATGCGATCACCGTCACCATGACCGGGACGAACGCCCTCGCCGGCTACCTGCAGCCGGGCAGCCGGGTGGACGTCTACGCCACCATCACCAAGGTCTCGCAGGGTGGGCCCGCAGCGGCCAACATTCCGGTTCCTTGCACCGAGCTCGCGATGTCCAGCATCCAGGTGCTCGACGTGGAGAGCACAAGTCCATCGTTCGCCGGCCATCGAACGGCGGCGGGCCGGGCGATTCCTTCGAGCGAGACGATCCTGCTTGCGGTCACCGGCCAGCAGGCACAAACGCTCGAGTTCCTCGAGCAGAACGAGGCGCTGTCGGTCGTCCAGCCTCAGCAGGGAGCCATCCCGCCACCGCTGATGCAGTGCGTCGGCACCGGCGAGACGACGGGTGCCCCATGATCAACCGTCGCATCCTCGTGATCAGCCGCTCCCCGGCGCTGAGCCGGGCGATCCAGGCCTCGCTCGGAGCCGGCTACCAGGTCGTCACCAGTTCGAACGTGATCGACGTCGAAGAGGAGGTGCGCGAAGAGGGGCCCTTCGACATTCTCGTGGCCGGGCCGGTGTTCGACAGCCATGCCGGCATGGCCCGGCTGGCCAACCTCCGGGCGATGTCCCCCGTGCCGGTGGTGGTGCTGGCCCTCGGGCCGAAACCCAAGGCGAACCTGGCTGACATCGTGCGAACCGGGGCGGTGGAGCTCGTCGAGTACCCGACCTCCAAGCGCCAGCTGTCGAGTGCGTTACAGCGCGCCTTCGACATCGCCGACGCGTCTCGTTGCCGGATCCGGTTCGACCCTCCCCGTCGCCGGGGACGGTGTCGTCGTCGAGCGCTCGCACTTCGCGGAGGTGTTCACGGTCGCCTCGTCGAGCGGCGGCTGCGGGAAGACCTTCTACGCCACCAATCTGGCGTGCTACCTGGCCCGACAGACGGGACAGCGGGTGTGCCTGGTCGATCTCGACTTGCAGTTCGGCGAGGTCTCGACGGCGCTCCACCTGCGTCCCCGGTTCACCATTTCTGACCTGCTGTCGCGCGAACCGGTCGACGAGGACGACCTCGATGAGCACGTGGAGCAGTACCTCGAAGAGCACGAGCTCGGGTTCTCGGTGTTGGCGGCGCCCTTCAGCCCGGCCGATGCGGACATGATCGCGCCGAAGGACGTCTACAAGGTCATGGGCGCGCTGCGCCGGCACTTCGACTACATCGTGGTCGACACCCCGGCGCAGCTGTCCGAGATCGTCCTGGCCGCCTTCGACCATTCGACCCGGGTGCTCTGCATGGTGACGCTGGACCTACCGAGCATTCGCAACATGCGGGTCTTCCTGACCACGTTGGAGAAGCTCAAGATCAACAGCGACACGATCGGCGTCGTGCTCAACAAGGTTGAAGAGGACATCGGGATCGACATCGGCGACGTCCAAGAGGTGCTCGACAACAAGATCATCTCGGTGTTGCCGTATTCCCGTGAGGTCATGAAGTCGATCAACAAGGGACGGCCGGCGCTGGTGTCGGCGGCCGACTCCGAAATCGGCAAGAAGTTGGCGATCAGCATGCAGCAGCTCCTGGCGGGGGAAGTGACACCGGTTATCGGGACGAGCACCAACGCGACGCCCGAGCTGAACGGCGAGTCGCGGGGATTCTGGCGGAGGCGAAAGGGACGCACCACCAAGGTGCCTGAGCTCGAGAGGGCCTGATCGAGATGAACCTTTCGGAGAAGCTGGCCGCCGCGGACGGGCCGCCGTCTCAACCCGCCGCCGAGGAGACTTCACCGCCGCGCAACCGCCGAGCCGGGGACCCTGGAGGGCCGCCGCCGCGCGGGGACGAACCCGTTCGGCACCCCTGGCTCGAAGGGCCACCCGATGCGCCGGGCGTCCGACCGTGTCGCGCTCGACGAGCAGTGGAAGCAGAGCAAAGCCAAGGTCCAGGCCAAAGTGCTGGCCGAGATCGCCCCGACGGCCGCCGATCTGTCACCCGACGAATTGCGGACCAAGGTCCGCGCGACGGTCAACGAGATCCTCGAGCGTGAGGACATCGGGGTCTCGCCGATCGAACGCCAGCGTTTCGTCGAAGAAATGCTCGAGGACTCGCTCGGCTACGGGCCGCTCGAGGCGTTGCTCTCCGACAACACGATCACCGAGATCATGTGCAACGCCTACGACGAGATCTGGATCGAGCGCAAGGGGAAGATCGAGCGTAGCGAGATCATCTTCACCACCCCGAGCCAGTACCGGCGCATCATCGACCGCATGGTGCACGGCGTGGGACGTCGGGTCGACGAATCGTCGCCGATGGTGGACGCCCGCCTCGCCGACGGATCCCGGATCAACGCCATCGTGCCGCCGCTCGCCCTGCGCGGACCGGTACTGACCATCCGAAAGTTCCCCGAGCGGGCTTTCCTCATGCAGGACCTCATCAACCTCGGCACGCTGACCATGGACGCGGCGGTGTTCCTCGAGGCCTGCGTGCGGGGCAAGATCAGCATGGTCGTCGTGGGCGGCACCGGCACCGGGAAGACCACCATGCTCAACGTCCTCTCGAACTTCATCCCCGACGGCGAGCGGCTCATCACGATCGAGGAGTCGGCCGAGCTCCAGATCCAAGGAGCCCACGTGGTCACGCTCGAGACGCGGCCGGCCAACGCGGAGGGGACCGGTGAGGTCCGGATCCGCGACCTGGTCCGCAACTCCCTTCGTATGCGGCCCGATCGCATCATCGTCGGTGAGTGCCGTGGATCTGAGACCCTGGACATGCTCCAGGCCATGAACACCGGCCACGCCGGCTCCATGACGACGGTGCACGCCAACACGCCGCGTGAGTTGCTCGGCCGTCTCGAGACGATGGTCATGATGGGCGGGGTCGAGCTGCCCCAGCGAGCCATCCGGGAGCAGATCGTCATGGCGGTCGGGCTTCTGGTGCAGCTCCAGCGGACGCCGGCGGGTCCCCGCGTCGTGCACTCCATCACCGAGATCCAGGGGATGGAGGGCGACACCGTCCTCCTCCAAGACATCTTCCACCGGGTCGACCAGGCCGAGGGCATGGGCCGCCTCGTCCCGACCGGTCTGCGCCCGAAGGTCCTCGACGAGCTGGCGCTGACCGGGATCGAGGTACCGGCGCAGCTCTTCCGCACCGAGGGCGATCCGTTCGCCTCGTCGCGATCGGTCGGGCGGCACCACCGCCCGACCCGGCCGGGGCGGGTTCCCGAGCCGCCGTCCGAAGAGCTCTACGAGATGCTGGCGCGGCGCCGCGACGGCAGATGAGTGCTGCCGTGATCGCCGCGATGCAGCTGAGTTCGACGACGGAGGCCTTCGTCGCGGCTGTGCTCATCGGCGCCGGGCTGTCCATTGCCGTCGTCGGCGCCATCACGCGGGTGCGGACCAAACAGCGCACACTGGCCCAGATTCTCGATGACACGATGGGCACGGCACAGGTCCCGGTCGAAGTGGTGAGCGAGTCGCCGGAACACGGCGAGCTCTCCGCCCTCACGGTCAGGATCTCCGGCATCTTCGGGCGCATCGACACCTCAGGCGTGCTCGAGCGCCGGCTCGAGCGGGCGGACATCCCGCTGCGTGCCGGCGAGTACATCGTCATCGCCGGAGCGGTGGCCTCGATGCTGGCCGTTGGCGCCGGGATCATCGCCCGTTCGCCCTTCGCGGCGTTGGGCGCCATCGCGGTGGTGGCAGGCATCGCGTGGTACCTCCCGTCGCGGCGGGCCAACAAGCGGATCAAGATGTTGCAGGAGCAGTTGCCCGATGCGCTGGCCCTCATGGCCGCTTCGGTCGAGGGAGGCCAGACGTTCCAGCGCTCCATCGACATGTACCGGCGTGACGCCCGACCGCCGCTCTCCTCCGAGCTGGACCGGGTGATGGCAGAAGTCGCCGTCGGCTCCGACCTGGTGGTGGCGTTGGAGAACATGGCGGAGCGGTCCGGTGTCGAGGACCTGAACTGGGCCGTCGAGGCGGTCCGCATCCAGCAGTCCACCGGCGGCCGGCTGGCGCCCATCCTGCACACGCTGGCCGACTTCATGCGGACGCGCCAAGAGGTGCGACGCGAGGTCCAGACCCTTTCGGCCGAAGGGCGGATGTCCGGCTACGTGCTCTTCGCCATCCCGCTCTTCCTGGTTGTCGCGCTCGAGCTGAAGGACCCCGGATACCTCCAGCCCATGATGCACGGGGCGGGGCTCGTCGTGCTCCTCTTCACCGCGGGTCTGATGGCCCTGGGGTTCTGGATCGTCCGGCGGATGGTCAACATCAAGGTATGAGCCGGCGGGGAGGTTGGTGACATGAACGCGGCGTACATCGTCCCCTTGGTCGGCATCACGCTCATGACGATTGGCGTCGTCGGCGTCGGGACCGCGGCCTGGCACTCGCACCGCCAGAACCAACGTCTCGACTTCATCCGCTCACTCGGCTCGGAGGCGGAGCTCTACGCGGAGTCGGTCCCCACCATCGAGCGGGTACAGGCGCCGCTTCTCAACCGCATGTTCGGGCCGGTCGTGAAGGGGCTCCGTCACAACCTGTCACGGCTCTACCCCTCTCAGGACATCGACCGGGTGCACGCGGATCTGCTCAAGGCGGGTCTCACCGGTTCGATGCGAGCCGAAGAGTACGTAGCGGTCCAGGTGGGATCGGTCATGTTGGGTATCGGTGTCGGTCTCGTCTCGCTGATCAGCGGCGTCGTCAGCATCAAAACGGGGCTGGCCATCCTCTTCATCCTCCCGATGCTGGGAGGTCTCGCGCCGAGCTGGTGGCTTCGCCATCGCATCAAGGCGCGTCGCGAGCAGGTGAAGAACGACCTGCCGGATCTCCTCGACCTCATGACGATCTCAGTGGCGGCCGGTCTCGGTCTCGAACAGGCGATGCAGGTGTCGTGTGCACGCTTCGAGTCCCCCGTGTGCCACGAGCTACGCCTCACGCTTCGAGAGATGGAGCTCGGCCTTTCCCGCGCCGACGCGCTCGAGAACATGAAGCTGCGTACCGACATCGACGATCTCGTGACGTTCGCGGTCGTCCTTGCGCAGGCGGACGCACTTGGGCTGCCGATCGGCCGCGTGCTACAGGCGCAGGCGGACGAGATGCGCGACAAGCGGCGTCAGCGCGCACGAGAGAAGGCCGCGAAGGTGCCGGTCAAGATCCTCTTCCCGCTCGCGCTGTGCTTCCTGCCGGCGATCATGATCATCGTGCTCGGACCCATCGTCGGCCCGATTAAGCACGCGTTGCACGGCGGCACCTGACCGACAAGGCAGGCTCTCTCGCACCTCGCACCGCGAAGAATTGTTCGTCGAGCGGTTCTCGCACCCGGGCTGCAATCGTGCTGCGACTGTCGTTTGACAGCGGAAGCGTACAATGACCTGGGAGTTTCCATCGCACCGCGGTGGGAAGGATCTGCCACCGGCAACCCCGGGAGCGGAAATGAGGGGGAGGAATGTCGAACACTGCCACGGCCTTGTGGCCAACCGTGCCGCCCGAACCAGCGGCTCTGGTGGGACCCGGGCCCGAGTGGACGTTCTACACGCAGGTGTCGGTGTCCGGTCCTTCGGTGTGCACCACGGTGCACCGCGGCGAGAGCCTGCGCGGTGCTCGTGCGACCCTCACCCGTGACGACGTCGTCATCGAGTCCGACGACGACGACGACTACCGCGATCCCGATGTCACCGCGCAGCGACGCGACGAAGACCGCCAATGGGGACCGTGGTCTCTGACTCAGCGCGAGCTCGAAGTGCTCCAACTCCTCGCGGAGGGCGCGACCAACGGTGAGATCTCGCAGCGGCTCTACATCAGCCCGAAGACGACCAAGAACCATCTTGCGGCAATTTTCCAGAAGCTGGACGTGACGAACCGCACACACGCGCTGGTGCGCGCCGTCGTGATGGGCCTCGTCACGATCGAGTAACAACAATCGGTCCACGTCACGGGCACAATTGGTCCATAAAGCCTATGGAGTTGGGAATCGGGCATACCGAAAATGTCCATGGGAACCCACTTGGTTTCGAGCAATCCCGTTCGGTGCCATTGGGGCGAGAGAGGGGAATGAAGAATGACTGAGCTGTTTCTGAACGCGTTTTTCGCTGTGCGTGGCTTCCACGCTGGCATGCTCGAGCGCGCCCGGACAGAGCGCGGCGCCTCCATGGTGGAGTACGCGCTGCTCGTTGGCCTCATCGCCGTTGTCGCCGTCGTTGCGGTGGCCGCGCTCGGTGGCGGCATCAAGGGCCTGTTCAGCAGCGCCAACAACTGTGTTGGCAACGCCACGGCAGGCGGCGCCGGCTGCTAGCTGACGCAGCGGCGTCTCGTCGCCGCTAGGCATCGACGAAAGATTCCCTAAGGGAATATTCCCCCTTCCCCAATGGGATGACGGTAGGGCTGGGTCGGCGTCGGCCGGCCCAGCCCGCTGTCGTTTCGGGGACGCTGGCCTCTGGAGGCGAGCGAAGGAGTCTCGACCGAGCACCGGGTTGGCCGTGTGTGCGGGGCAACCCCGGAGGGCTGGATCGTTGGATCCAGCCCTTCGTCGCGTCCGGCCGCGGAGCGGCAGATCGCCCTCGCCCTCGCCCTGGCCGGGTCGCCCGAATTCATCCTCGGTTTACACAGCAGATACGACGGTGAAACAGGGTCCGGAGACACTGATGCTCCAAGAGATGCAAGAGCGGGGAACACAGGAGCGTGCATGAGTTACCAGGCCGAGTACATCTGGATCGACGGGACCGAGCCCTCCCCGCTGCTCCGTAGCAAGACAAAGATCGTCGAGGACGGAAAGGAACCCCCGATCTGGGGCTTCGACGGTTCGAGCACCAACCAGGCTGAAGGGAGCGACTCCGACTGCGTGCTGCAGCCGGTCTTCGTGTGCCCCGACCCGCTACGCGGCGAGAACGACAAGCTCGTCATGTGTGAGGTCCTGCTGACCGACATGTCGCCGCACCCGACCAACACGCGACGAGCGTGCCTCGAGGTGGCAGAGAAGTACGCCGGGTCTGAGCCGTGGTTCGGAGTCGAGCAGGAGTACACCTTCTTCCAGTACGGCAGGCCCCTCGGATGGCCCGAAGCCGGTTTCCCCGCTCCGCAGGGCCCGTACTACTGCGGCGTGGGAGGGGACAAGATGCCCGGTCGCGAGATCGTCGAGCGCCACACCGCGGCCTGCCAGAGGGCCGGACTGGCCATCGAGGGCACGAACGCAGAAGTGATGATGGGGCAGTGGGAGTTCCAGATCGGGATCCTTCCGCCGCCGCTCATCGGGGACCAGCTGTGGACGGCCCGCTGGCTTCTGTTCCGCATCGCGGAGGACTTCGACGTCTTCGCCACTCTCGAGCCGAAGCCGGTGCTCGGGGACTGGAATGGCGCGGGCGCCCACACGAACTTCTCCACCAGGGCGATGCGCGAGGACGGCGGCTGGGACGCCATCATCGCCGGCTGCGAGGCCCTCGGGAAGCGAGTGGAGGAGCACGTCGCCAACTACGGCATCGGCATTGAGAGCCGTCTGACCGGGGCGCACGAGACCGCGCGACTACAGCGAGTTCTCCTACGGCGCCTCAGACCGGGGGGCGTCGATCCGCATCCCGTGGCAAACCGCCAAGAACAAGAAGGGATGGATCGAGGACCGCCGCCCCAACGCCAACATGGATCCCTATGTGGTGAGCCGCCTGCTGGTGGAGACCGTCTGCGAGGACGCTGCGGGCCGCTGAGCCCTCCTCGCAGAGTCGAGCCCGACGGGTTCAGGCGGGAGGCACCGACTGGTCTGTCGGCGCGTGTGAGGCCATGGCCGGTTCCCCCGGACGGGCGAGCGGACCGAACTGGAGCGCCGCAGTGTCTCCCTCGATGTAGCTGCTGGGGTCACCTCCGACGTCGGCCATCTCGTCCATGCCGATGGGGCCCTTGGGCCGTCCGGCGAGGAACTGTTGGATGATCGGGTTGTCCGTCGCCAGCATGTCGGCCTTGCTGGCAAACTTCACGAGGTTCGAGCGGAACAGCACACCCATGTACTCAGCGGTCCGCATGACTGACTGGATGTTGTGCGTGATGATGAAGAAGGTGGCGCCGGTCTCCCTCTGTGCGGTGACCACGAGCTCGTCGAGATAGGCGACGCGCACAGGGTCAAGTCCCGAGTCGGGCTCGTCGAACAGGACGATCTCAGGTTCGGTCACCATGGCCCGTGCGAGACCTGCTCGCTTCTTCATGCCGCCCGACACCTCGCCGGGAAGCTTCTTCAAGTGGTCCATGAGGCCGACCAGCTCGGCGTTTCGATGGACGAGCTCGCGGATCTGCGCCTCGCCCTTCCTCGTGTGTTCGCGCAGTGGGAAGGCAATGTTGTCGTAGAGGTTCATCGAACCGAACAGCGCGCCGTCCTGGAAGAGGACCCCGAACTTCTTCCGGACCTCGTACAGGCGGCGTTCGCGCAGTCCGACGATCTGGTCGCCGTCGACCCAGATCTCACCTCGTTCGGGGCGGATCAGGCCGAGGATGTTCTTGAGCAGCACGGACTTTCCGGTGCCGGACGGACCCAAAATCGAAGTGATGCGGCCCTTGGGAACATCGAAGGTGATGTCCTCGAGGACGGTGTGGGATCCGAAGGACTTGGTCACCCCGCGCAGGGAGATGATGGGCTCGCCGGGGGCGATCCACGGCGGTGCCGCCTCGTGCTGCGTGTCCATATGAGGAGAACCCATACCCGCTCTGTGGCTTGCGCTCCTTGGGCCGAGTCGCCCGGTCCCGGCGCGCCGTGCTGGGTCGGGTCGAGAGCGATCAGCCGCCGAGCAGGCCGTCGACCGTGTTGCCGAGGCCACCGAGCACGGGAGGTTCCGTGGTCGTGGTGGTAGTGCTCGAGGAGCCACTGCTCCCGCCGGAGGTGCTGGTCCCGGAGCCCGACTTGGAACCCGACGACCCGGATCCCGGCAAGACATTGCCCAGGCCGAGCCCCGATGACAGGCCGTTCACGGTGCCGGTGGCGCCACCCAGTGAGCTGCTCACACCGCTGGTCACGCCCCCGACCGTGCTGCCGACACCGCTGGGCACGCCGCCGACCGTGCTGCCCACTGCGCCGCCGACGCCACCCGTCACACCGCCGACGACGCCGCCGACCGCGCCGCCCACGCCACTCGTGACGCCGCCGACCGTGGAGCCGAGACCGTTGGTCACGCCGTTGATCGTGTTGTTCAATCCGCCGGCGGCCTGGGTGAGGCCACCTGTGGCCTGGGTGAGCCCGCCGCCGAGACCTTCGCCAGAGCCACCCGCACCACCGAGGATCGACCCGATGCCGGCACCGAATCCTCCGGACCCCGAGCTCGCCGACGATCCATCGTGCGGCCCAGAGCCAGATCCCGATCCCGTTCCGCCGCCCCCTCCGAGCGCGGCAGCCAAGCTGCCCACTGCGGGCGCCCCGCCGCCTCCGGCCGCTGCACTTCCTCCGCCCGAACCCCCACCGCCTGCGCCACCCGGCTCGCCGAAGACCAGTTGTGGCGCGGCGAGGGCGGAACCCGATGCACCTGGGGGAGTGCTCGGACCACCGGAGAGCGCGTGGGGTGCAATGAACGCGGCGGCGACCGCAGCGCCGGTGACGGCCATTCCTGTCATCGCGTTTCGCAGGCCTTCGCCTGCGCCACCGCTCTGGTTCTGCACACTTGCGCCGCGGTGCGCCACACGGAAGAACGCCCGGCGCAAGAGTGCGCCGGTCGCGATGAGGAATCCGGCCAGCGCTTCCTTGGACTCGGACACGACCGCAAACTCTCGCTTGAGCGCCTGGCGAGCGCGCCACAACAGAGTCTCGATGGTTCCGATCTCAACGCCTTCGTGGTCTGCGATCTGCTGGTACGTCCAGCCCGAACCCTCCCGCATGGCGAGAACGTGACGGTGCCGGGTCGACAGCCGGTCCAGCGCCCGGTTGACCAACTCGCCGTCGACCGCGGCGAGGATGAGCTCCTCAGAGGTGTCATCGCCGACGGCTCCGACGGGATGCTGCGCTGTGAGCTCCATGTCGTCGGTGGGCGTGCTGCGCGAGCGCCGACGCAACATGTCGGTGCAGATGTTGCCGGCGATGACCGTGAGCCAGGGGTAGAAGCGCCGCTCACCGGCGAAGCGGGGGAGTGCTTTCCATGCTCGGGCGAAGGCCTCTTGCGCCGCGTCCTCCGCCTCGTGACGGTCGTTCAGACGGCGCAGGCAGAAACGGAGGAGACGTTCGTAGTAACGCGCATAGAGGTTGCCGAACGCGGCGGAATCACCCGCTTGGCAGCGCTCCACGAGCGCGCGGTCGCGCTCTAAATCGACGTCGTCGCAGAGACTGGTTAGCTCTTCCTGCCGAAGCGCCAATTTCCCATCCCTCCCCGTCCCCTTTCTGCCTCTCCTAGGAGTTCGGTCACACTATGGCTCGCCACCTCGATACCCAAGAAAGCAGCCCACCCAACAATTAAATAACCCGGGTGTGCGAATCCAAAACGACGGTTGTCGGCAATTTGATTGTCGACAAATTGATTCTGAGCAGACGGTTCATGACCTGCATCTCACCTCCTCGGTGCAGGAAGCTCCTCCAGCTCCCGGACCGTCTTTTGCACACCCCTGTGTGGGGGTAACGAGCCGGGCATGCCCGGCTTGCGGTCGGGCGCTCCGCAAGGTTGTTCGGACCTTCCCGTTTTTCTCCATGAAGGAATTGGACGGGGGGACGTGCATCTTCGCCGTCCACGCTCATGGGGAGGGGCCTCGGAAGGGGGGACGGCGTTGACGCAGACGGGTGACATGGGTGGCGTCACTCCCGAACCCGCGTCCGGCGGACCCACTGCACCCCTCTCACGTGCCGAGATGGCGCGACGCCTCGGCACCCCGAGCGGGCGACCCGGCGCCGGAGGCGCTGGTGTCCTGCCCCGCCCGAGCCGGCCGCTCAGCGACGACGGGAAGGTCGCGACCGCCATCCGGGAGACCGGCAACATGTTCGCCACCGCGTTGGAGGCGCTCCGCCAGGCCCCGCTCAAAGGCGTGCCCATGGCCGAATTCTTCGACCAGTGCTGGTTCTTGGCGCGGGTGACCACGCTGCCGCTCATCTTGCTGTCGATCCCCTTCGGCATGGTGATCGCCCTCGAGGTCGGATCCCTCCTCCAGCAGATCGGCGCGCAGTCCCAGCTCGGTGCCGCGATGGTCCTGGCCGTCGTGCGCGAGCAGGCGCCGGTGGCCACGGCGCTGCTGATCGCGGGGGCCGGAGGGTCGGCCATGTGCGCCGATCTCGGCTCGCGGAGGATCCGGGACGAAATCAGCGCGATGGAAGTGATGGGCGTGAACCCACTCCACCGTCTGGTGCTTCCGCGGCTGCTCGCGGCCACACTCGTGGCTGTCCTGCTCGATGGAGTGGTGAGCGTCGCGGGGATCGCGGGAGGCCTGTGGTTCGGGACCCAGTCCATCCACATCACGGCGAGCAGTTTCTTCGCCACCTTCAGCGAGCTGAGCCAGATCGCCGACCTGCTGATCGCGCTCGTCAAAGCGGGCATCTTCGGCTTCATCGCGGCCATGGTTGCCTGCTACAAGGGGCTCTACTGCAAGAGCGGTCCCAAGGGCGTCGGTGACGCGGTCAACCAGGCGGTGGTCGTGACCTTCATGCTCTCGTTCTTCGTGAACTTCCTTCTCACGGTCTTCTACTTCAACTTCATCCCGCAGAAGGGCATCTGATGGCGATCGACGCCCCGGTCAGGCCACGGACGAGCCCGCTTGCGACCGCGGGCAAGAACTTCGGCACGAAGGCGGCCGGCTTCGGTGACACCGCCCTGGGTGTGTTCGACGTGTTCGCCGCGGAGTTGAAGTTCTACCTGCGCATCCTGCGGGCCTTGCCCCGCGCGCTTCGATATCCCAAGGAGATCCTCGTCCTGATGTCGGACATCTCCCTGGGGTCGGGCGCGCTCGTCGTCGGCGGCGGCATGTTCTTTGTCGTCATCTCCATTTCCTTCTTCACGGGAACCGAGGTCGGCCTGGAGGGCTTCAACGGCCTGCAACAGATCGGGGCCGAGGCATTCACCGGGGTGATCACGTCCCTGGCCAACACGCGCGAGATCACCCCGCTCGTCGCCGGCGTGGCACTCGCGGCACAGGTGGGTGCCGGGTTCACCGCCCAGTTGGGTGCCATGCGCATCAGCGACGAGATCGACGCGCTGGAAGTCATGGGCGTCAACAGCGTCGTCTACCTCGTCGCGACCCGGGTCTGGGCGGCCCTCATCACCATGATCCCCCTCTACCTGGCGGCGCTCTTTGCCAGTTACCTGGCATCGGAGCTCGTGGTGACGAAGTTCTTCGGGCTCTCGACGGGGACATACACCCATTACTTCAGGCTCTACCTGCCGCCGCTCGACATCTTCTACTCGTTCCTCAAGGCGATGGTCTTCGCCGTCTTGGTGACGTTCGTCCACTGCTTCTACGGGTACAACGCGAGCGGTGGGCCAGCGGGTGTGGGTGTCGCCGCAGGACGTGCGATTCGCCTCTCCATCATCTTGGTGGTCGTCGTCAACCTCTTCATGTCGCTGATCCTCTTCGGCGGCGTCAACGCCACGGCCAGGTTGGTCGGATGAGACGGCTCCTCAACCTGGTGGTCAGCGTGGTCGTGTTGTGTGGCCTCGTCTTTGGGACGGTGACGTTGGTGCGCCTGGCCAACGGGGACTTCGCCGGCGACTACAAGCTCGCCGGGATCTTCCCCAGCGCGGGTGAGGGCCTCCACCCGGGCTCGGCAGTGGTCTTCCGCGGCGTGCAAGTCGGCCGGGTGTCGACCATCTCGCTCGACCAGAACCAGGCCCAGGTGACCGTGCTCATCGAACCCTCCTTCAAAGTCCCCGCGACTGCCACGGCGACGATTGAGCCCGTCAACCTGTTCGGTGCCGAGCAAGTGTCCATCACGTCACCGCATGGCAACGCCGACACGGCCCCATACCTGACCGCGGGCGGGTCGTTCGCGCACGCGGCAAGCAGCGACGAGCTGGGCGACCTCTTTGCCGCCGCCACCCCGCTGCTCAAGAAGATCGACACCAACGACCTGTCGAGGGTACTCAGTGAGCTCGCAGAGGCATCGCAGGGTGAAGGACCGAAGATCGCTGCCTCCATCGACGCGGGCACCCAACTTGCCGGGCTACTCGACCGCACGCTGAACGCGCAGCTGTTGGCGCTCGATTCGTTCGCCCAATTCACCCAGGCGGTGGCGCCGGCCGCCTCGGACCTCAACAACCTGAACGCGCAGATCAACGCCGGCCTACCGGCATTCAACGCGGAGGAGACGGACTACGAGAACCTCCTCAACACCCTCATTCCGTTCTCGAACCGGTTGGCCGCACTCCTCTCCACATACCACCCTGACATCGCGACCATCCTCGAATCGGGCGACAACGTGTCGAGAGTGTTGTTGGCGCAGCAGAACACGATCGGCCAGGTCGTCAACGGCGCATACCACTACTTCCAGAAGATCGCGCGAGGGCGCGTCGGGTCTGAACAAGTTGCCCGACGGCAGCACGTATGCCTACTTCAACACCTTCATCCTCTTCAGCGACGTGAACAGCCTTGTGTGCAACCTCATTGCGCCGCCAACCGGGGGGATGTCGTTCCTGCAGCCGATCCAACAGGCCCTCGCGGGTGCCGGTTCCGCCTTCAACTGCTCTTCTGAGCTGGCGTCGTTCAACGCGCTGCAGACCACGTCCGCCGCGCCCGCCACGTCCGCGGCAGCTCCCGCGCCGGCGGCACAATCGAGCCCGTCTCCGACCGCCGCGGCGACGCAGGCCGGGTCTGCGGCGGCCAACCAGGTCTACGGCATCATCGGGCAGCCAGACCAGTCCCAGCCCACGAGCCTCGGCACGATCATCACGCAGCTTCTCGGGGGCTCGTCATGAGGTTGCTGCGACACTTCCCGGCCTCGGCCTTCAAGTTCGCGCTCTTCGCGCTTGTCTGCATCGTCCTGTTGATCGGATTGGCCGTGAAGATCGGCAACATCTCGTTGTTCAGCAGCCGGCACACAATCGACGCGCAGCTCAGCGACGTGACGGGGCTCGAGAGCGGCGACGCCGTGAACATCGCCGGTGTCCCAGTCGGCCAGGTCTCGAGCATCGCAGTGCAGCACGGGCACGCGCTGATCGCCATGAGCGTCAACAACACGGTCACGCTGCGCCGTTCGACCGACGTCGGGATGCGCTGGCACAACGTCATCGGACAGAAGGAGATTGAGTTGTACCCGGGGCACGGCGGGCCGATCCTGGCGCCGGGGTCGACGATCCCGCTGGACCACGATGTCACCGACGCCAGCATCGACGCCTTCTTGAACTCGCTCGGCCCGTTGCTGTCGTCCATCAACCCAACCGAAGCGAACGAGTTCGTCGAGAACGTCTCTGGCGCGCTCGAGGGCGATACAGCCGAGATCAACCAACTGATCAACAGCGGCGCGGCGGTATCCTCGACCGTCCAGTCCCTCGACACCCAGGTGGGCCAGGTCATCGGCAACCTCGACCAGGTGCTCACCGCGCTCGCGTCGCGCTCGGGCGACATCGACAGTCTGGTCACCAACCTGCAGACCGTGTCCTCCGCGCTGGCGTCGAAGAACTCACTGCTCGATGACGTCGTCGGGCAACTTGTCGCAAGTGGCGACCGACCTGGCCAGCCTCATCGGGAACAACCACAACACCATCACGAGCACGATCGACAACCTGCAGGCGGTCGCGGCCGACGTCCAGAACAACCAGCAGAACCTCGCCAACAGCCTCTCGACGCTCGGTGAGGGCCTGGCGCCCTACGTCCAGGTCTCCCAATGGGGCCAGTGGTTCGCCGTCGAGACCATCTACACCTGTCTGGCCAACCAGACCGTCTGCCCCTACTACCAACCGAGCAATCCACCGCCGGGCTCCGGTCCCTTCGGGAGCCCGCCTCTGCCGGCACCCCTCTCGGGCGTCACGACACCCGGCTTGCCGAACCCGGACACACCATCGTCCGGTCGTCCGGCTCCGGCTCCGGCTCCGGCGCCTCGCCGTTGGCATCGTCGACCCTGGGCCAGGACCTGCAGGCCGTCAGCGGGGCCGCGGCGCCGGCCGGCAGCGCACCGACGTCGTCCTCGTCGAGTGCCACCGGGTCGACCGGGGGATCGTCGTGAAGGCCTTCACCGAGCGCAACCCAAAGGTGCTCGGCTTCGTCGCGATCGTCGTGATGGCCTGCTGCATCGCGGCCATCTTGTTCCTCAACCGCAGCCTGTTCTCCTCGGGCTACACGATCGACGCCCGCTTCGCCAACGCGGCGGGTATCGCCAAGGGGACCGAGGTCATGGTGGCCGGCGTCAACGTCGGATCCGTCAGCTCGGTCCAAGTAGACGGCAACGGTGTTGACGCCTCCCTCTCGGTCAACCACTCCGTGCAGCTGCCACACGACACCACGGCGGCGATCGAGGTCGAGACGCTGCTCGGCGTCGTCGACGTCACGCTGACGCCGGTGAGCGGGTGGGACGATCCGCTCAAGCCAGGCGCGCTGATCACCGACACCTCGGTGCCAACGGAGTTCTACCAACTGCAGAACACGGCGCACTCCCTGCTGTCGAAGACGAACGCGCAGGCGCTCAACAACCTCGTGACGTCGTTGGCGAATATCACCAAGGACAAGCAGACCCAGGTGGCGCAGATCATCGACGGACTCGGCGCGCTCGACGACGACGGTCGACCAGCGCAGCGGTCAGGTCTCCCAGCTCATCGACTCGGCCAACACCCTGTCGTCGACCCTGGCCAGCCGGGACCAGCAGCTGCTGTCGGTCGTCAACAACCTCGACACGGTCTCGACCGGGCCTCGCCGACAACGACCAGGACCTGTCGAACCTCATCACCAACGTCGACAGCCATGGCCAGCCAGACCAACAGCCTGGTGGGCCAGGACTCGCCCGCGCTGAACTCGCTGCTGTCGAGCCTGCACGCCGACCTGAGCGTCGTGAGCCAGCATCAAGACGACCTCGCAGAAGGCGTCAGCTATCTCGGCAGCGCGCTGAAGGGCTTCCAGTCCATCGCCTACAGCGGCAGCACCCCGGTCAGCTGGGGCAACATATTCCTCAACCCGGCGTCGCTCACCAACACCTTCGGCGTCATCGGGCCCTGCGGGACTTTCGACCAGATCCTCAACCAGGTGCTCGGGCCCGACCCGACCCCCTGTGACGACCAGACGGGGCCGTTGCCCGGGGAGGGCTCCGACACCACGCCGGGCGCGTCGTCGTCATCGTCCTCGCCGCAGTCGTCGTCCTCTTCCCCGTCAGCGCCGAGCTCGCCGTCGTCGTCAAGCTCGTCCCCGACGTCTTCCGGCGGCGCCGCGTCGGGGTCGCCCAACTCCGATGTCGGTCCCAACTCGGGTCTGGGCGGCGCTGTCCCAGTTGGTCGCGCCGCTGCTGCAAGGGGCCGGATGATGGGCGTGCTCTGGAACGTCGTGACCTCGAAGGTCGTCCGCTTCGCGTTGGCCGGCGTGGTCATCGTGGCGGGTGTCCTCATCGGCGGTGGAGCTCACCAAGGGACCGGCGACCTACCCGCTCAACGTGGTCTATCCGAGCGCACCGGGTCTCTTCACCGGCGCCGCGGTCGACGTCCTCGGCGTCAAGGTGGGCACGGTCACCGAGGTCCAGAACGTGGGCAACAAGGTGCACGTCACGCTTGGCCGTGAACCAGGGCACCAAGGTCCCCTCGAGTGCCTTCGCCTCGTTGGTCGCGGCCCAGATCCTGGGATCCCCCGACGTCGATCTCAACCCGGGCTACACCCGCGGCCCGTACCTGGCCTCGGGGTCCACCATCCCCGAGAGCCACACGGCGGTGCCGGTCTCGACCGACGAAGTGCTCAAGGAGCTGCAGCAGACCCTGAACGCCATCAATCCGCAGGCGGTGGGCAACCTGGTGTCCAACCTCGCAACCGACCTCGACGGGCAAGGGTCGAATCTCAACAAGCTGATCGCGTCGGCGGCGGGGACCGTCCAGCTGCTGGCCGACAAGGGCAACGATCTCGGGCAACTCAACGGCACGCTGGCGCAGCTGACGGGCACGCTCGACACCGACACCGGGCAGATCGAGCAGCTGGTGGGGGAGTACGACACCGTGTCGAGCACCGTCGCCCAGCATTCGGGACAGCTCAACGACGCCATCACCCAGCTCGCGGGCGCGAGCACCGGGCTCGTGAACCTGCTGGTACCCAACGTCCAACCGCTCGAGGCCGACGTGGGCACCGTCACCACGGTGGGCCGCACGCTCGACCGCAATCTCGCGTCCGTCGACGAGATCCTCCAGGACGGCAACAACCTCTTCCAGGGAGCTGAACGCGCCTACGACCCCACCTACAACTGGCTCGACCTCAACTTGCAGACGCCGGTCGGCGTCAGCGGCGCCTACATCGCGGGCCTCCTGCGTGACCGCTTGGCCGGCATCTGCCGGCGGATCGTGGCCAACCACTCGAGCGGGCTCTCGGCCGCAGTCATCGCCACCTTGAACCAGTGCGGCAACCCGTCCTCGGGCTTCTTCGACCCGCTGCTCAACGACATCCCCACCATCCTCGACACGCTGTCGGGGCAGGGCGGAGCGGCCACGGCGCAGTCGTTGCTGCAGAAGGGCGTGAGCCAGATCGCGGCGGCGGCCCAGTCGAGCAGCGCCGCGCCGACCTCGAGCCAGCCGAGCACGCCGGCCCACTCCAGCACCTCGAGCGCTCCCACAACGACGACGACCACGCCGCCGCCCACGACGACGACCACCACGCCGTGTGGCCTCCTGAGCGTCATCCTCGGGTGCGGGAGCTCGTCGAGCGGAGGATCGGGATCGGGATCAGGGCTTGGCGGGCTGCTGTCGTCGGATCAGGGCCAGGACGGGACGAACGCGACGCTGGCCGACACCGCGTCGGCGAGCGGGACAGCCCCCTCGTTGACCGCACCGGACGCGTCGCTCCTGCCGCCGCTGCCGGGGGCCCGGCACCACACCCGTCACGCGTCGCCGCGGACTCCTCTCTTCGTGGGTGCACGAGGTTGGGAGCTGGTTCTGATGCGTGCCCGCCCGCGTCTCCTCGTGGCCCCCGCCCTCGCCGTGCTCGCGCTCGGCCTCACCGGGTGTTCGGTGTCCGGCGGTTCGCAGCGCACCGCCACGGCCGTCTTCAGCGACGTCGGCGATCTCTCGAGCGGTGCGCAGGTGCAGCTGGCCGACGTCCCGGTTGGCTCGGTCCGCTCCATCGCGCTCGACGGTGACGACGCCAAGGTGACTCTCTCGTTCGACAACGGCGTGCGCATCCCCGCTGACGTCAGCGCGGCCATCGACCGGACCACCATCCTCGGCGACCAGTTCGTGGAGCTGAACGTGCCGAAGAGCGAGACGGGTGCGGCCGCGGCGAGCGCACCACAGTTGGCCAACGGCGCCGTGATCCACAAGACCTCGGTGGTGCCCGATGTCGAGCAGTTCATTCAGGCGGGGTCAGACGTCTTCGGCGCCATCTCGACGAACGAGCTCGAACAGATAATTCAGGCCGGGGGAGAAGGGTTCACCGGACAGGAGGCGTCGCTCAAGGCGTTCCTCGCCGATCTCACCACGGTGACGAACGGCTACGCGGAGCACACCGACGAGATCACTCTGGCAGTCAACGGGCTCAACTCCCTGTCGGCGACGCTGGCGCCCGGGACGAGCGCCGGTGAGACCGCGCTCGACAACCTGGCCCGGACCGTCTCGATCCTGGCCAAGAACGCGTCCCAGTTCGAGATCTTGCTGCAGTCGCTCGACAACCTGTCGACACAGGGCCGCAGCATCCTGGAGAACTACTACCCCCAGATCGTCACGCAACTGCAGACCCTCCAAGCGGTCAGCAGCCAGCTCGCGCAGCACCAGGCCGATCTCGCCGGCCTCCTCTCCGAGATCCCGGTGGCCGACAACGCGCTGCCCGGCGCCGTGCGCGACGGCTACGTGCAGCTCTACGAGAACATCATCGTCTGCGGCCTCCCCGGTCTGGGCGAGGACGACAGCCAGCCTGCGTTCTCCTGCGCGCCGCACAACGGGAGCGCCAACTCGTGATCAATCCGCGGCTCATCGTGAACCTCATCGTCTTCTTCGCGGTCAGCTTCGCGCTGGTCGTCTACGGCATCGTGAGCCTGCTGGGCAACCCGCTCTTGAGCCCGACCATGCTCACCACCGATTTCCCCGACGCGTCGGGCCTCTACGCGGGTTTCGAGGTCGAGCTCAACGGCGTCCCCGTCGGCACGGTCACCTCGACGGCGCTCACCGCCAACGCGACCAAGGTGACCATGCGCATCGACCCCGGGACCAAGGTCCCGAGTGACGTCCAGTCGTCGGTGCAGATCGCCAACGACCTCGGCGAGCAGGTCGTCAACCTGGTGCCCTCACGCAGCGGGAACGCGCCGGCCCTCCAGAGCGGCGCCACCGTGCCGGCCGCGGCGAACCAGACACCGGCGAACGTCGGCGCAGTCGTCGCCTCGGCCACCCGCCTGCTCAAGGCCATCCCCGCCAACGACCTCAACACGCTGATCGGCGAGCTGGCCACCGCGTTGGCGGGCCAGGCGGGCAACCTGCGCACGCTCATCGCCGCGGGCACCACCTTCTCCAAGGAGTTCGTGGCCTACCAGCAGCAGTTCACCGAGCTGTTGGCCAACGCGCCGCCGGCCCTCGATGCGATCACCGCCGTCGCCCCCGAGCTGCGCCAAGACCTGGCCAACACGGCGGCGCTCGTCCAGGTGCTGGCGCAGCAGAAGTCGGGGCTGCACACGCTGCTCACCGCGGGCTCGTCCGCGTTCAGCGAGGTCGACAACCTGGTGACGTCGCAGTCGGCCAACATCGGCTGCTTTCTCCACGACACCGCCAACATCCTCTCGAACATCGCCGAGCCGACGAACCTGAACAACCTCTCCCAAGGGCTCGCCGACAACCAGTACTTCTTCGGTGCCGTCGAGAACATCGCGGTGCAGGGTCTAGCCAAGCCGACGACCGCGAGCGCAACGCAGGACCCCAACCAGACGTTCCTGCGGACGCGCCTGTTGCTGCCGCCCGTCCTCTCAGAGCCGGGGTCGTCGTACTCGACGCCGAACACGATCCCCGACACGCTCCCCGGCGCTGGATGCGTGACGGTCTTCGGCAACGGCGCCGGCCCCGCCACCCAGCCCGGCTTCACGCCGGCAGCCGGCGGGCAGGTCGTGGCCCCAACCGCGCAGGACGCTGACGTCGAACTCGGCTCGGGCACGCCGGTCCCCGCGACCAACACGTCGTACCGCGTGCCGGGGAGCCAGCGGGGCATGGTGCTCGCGCTGGGCGGTCTGGTCGCTCCCACCCTCTTCCTTGCGTGGGGCGCGCGCCCGTCGCGCCGTCGTGGCAGGAGGCGGGCCTGAGAGATCTCCGGGGCGTCACCGTGGCGCGCCGGACACATGGAGGGAGAACGGAGATGACAGTGACAAAGGACACCGACGAGGGCGTGCGGATCGTCGGCGCGCCGTCCGACGACGCCTCGGCGGACACCGAGACGACGCGCCGTGCCGCCCACAAAGGAGCACCCGACGCGGCCAGCCGGCCGCCGCATGCCCGCCCACGCCGTTCCGGCGGCGACCGCCCCGTCCCGACCCGCCGCGCCTTCCGCGTGGTGAGCCTCGTGGCCGCGGCGGGCCTCGTGGGCACGCTGGTCTTCGGAATCCTCTTCGCAACGAAGAGCGCCAGCGGCCCGGTGCAGGACCCCGCGGTGCTCAGCGCCTCGAGGGCGTTCTTGAACGACTTCTTCAACTTCAACGCCAAGACGGTCGACGCCGACTTCAACGCCGTGACCGCGATGGCCACCGGCACCTTCTCGAACCAGGCCCAACAATTCTTCAACACGTCGATCCGCAAGGCCCTCGAGCAGGCGCTGGCCGAGTCTCGCGGCCAGATCCGCTACGACGAGGTGCAGTCGGAGAACCAGGCGGCCGGGACGGCGTCGGTCTACGCCGTGGTCGATCAGACCTACGTCAACAACAAGATCAACACGCCCCAGGCCGACGTGGTCCGCCTGACGGCCGACTTGCAGCGGGTCGACGCGATCTGGAAGATCTCGAACGTCACCGTGCTCGAGGGCGCGACGCCGTCCAGCGTGGGGACACCGTCGGGCTCGGCGGGCTCGTCGGTGCCGGGGCAGTAGGTCCGGCCCCCCGCCACCCGGTCCGCTGCGAAGGCGGGGCGGCCAGCCCGTAGCATGGACCTGGGCTGCGTGCGGGTCTGTGGTTGAAAGTCGAGGCCAGTCGCAGGCGAAACGACCCACGTAAGGCGACTTGTGGTCGCTGAGCATGGTGCGGCTTAGAGGTAAGTCCTGCCCGCCGGGTCCCCGACTGTCGGGGGCGGGCGGAGACGAGGCGACGCGTGCCAGCGCGGTGCCGTTGGGCGCGGTGGCGACACCGTGCCGCCGGCGCCGGCGCGCCACCCTCGCGGCAGGCGAGTGTGGGGTCAAAGACCAGGTCAGCCGCACGCAGCCCCATTGTGACGTGTCGGTCGAACGGCCCCGGGTGCCGGTAGGATCGGCCCTCCATGAGCGTGTTCACGAAGGTCCTCAAGGCCGGTGAGGGCAAGAAGGTCAGGCGGCTGGCCGAGTTGGTGCCGCTGATCGGCAATCTCGAGCCCGAGATGCAGGCGCTGAGCGACGATGCGCTCGCCCATAAGACGGTGGAATTCCGCGAGCGCCTCGACCAGGGGGAGACCCTCGACGACCTCCTCGTCGAGTCCTATGCCGTCGTGCGCGAGGCAGCCTGGCGGGTCCTCGGGCAGCGCCACTTCGACGTGCAGCTCATGGGCGGGATGGCGCTGCACTTCGGCTGGATCGCCGAGATGAAGACGGGCGAGGGCAAGACGCTCGTTTCCACGCTGCCCGCCTACCTGAACGGGCTCGAAGGCCGGGGCGTGCACTTGGTGACGGTGAACGAGTATCTCGCCTCGCGCGACTCCGAGTGGATGGGCCGCATCCACCGCTGGCTCGGGCTGAGCGTCGGGCTGATCTCCTCCACTATTGAGGACGACTTCGTGAAGCGGGCGGCCTACGCGTGCGACATCACCTACGGCACCAACAGCGAATTCGGCTTCGACTACCTGCGCGACAACATGAAGCGGTCCCGGGAGGTCATGGCCCAGCGGGGCCACGTCTTCGCCATCGTCGACGAGGTCGACTCCATCCTCATCGACGAAGCCCGCACGCCACTGATCATCTCGGGGCCGGCCGATGAGGCGGCCCAGCTCTACTACCAGTTCGCCTCCATCGCCCGGACGCTGACACGCGACGAGGACTACGAGGTCGACGAGGAGAAGAAGACGGTCATCCCGCTCGAGTCGGGCATCGAGAAGGTGGAGAAGGCGGTCGGCGTCGACAACATCTACGACGATGTCTCCGTCAACTACGTCCACCAGCTGACCAAGGCCCTGACGGCCAAGGACCTCTACAAGAGGGACAAGGACTATCTCGTCGCCGGCGGCGAGGTGAAGATCATCGACGAGTTCACCGGCCGCACGATGGAGGGCCGGCGGTGGTCCGACGGTCTCCACCAGGCGGTCGAGGCGAAGGAGCGCGTGGCCATCAAAGAGGAGAACCACACCTGGGCCACGGTGACGCTGCAGAACTACTTCCGCATGTACGAGAAGTTGTCGGGCATGACGGGCACGGCCGAGACCGAGGCAGGCGAGTTCGCCTCCACCTATGGGTTGGCCGTCGTGCCGATCCCGACCAACGAGCAGATGATCCGTGCCGACGAGCCCGACCTCGTCTTCAAGACCGAGGATGCGAAGTTCGACGCGGTCGTCGAGGACATCGTCGCGCGCCATGAACTGGGGCAGCCGATGCTCATCGGCACCGCATCGGTGGCCAAGTCCGAGCACCTGTCGCGGCTGTTGGAGAAGCGCGGCATCCCGCACAACGTGCTGAACGCCAAGCAGCACTTCCGGGAGGCCGAGATCGTGGCCCAGGCCGGGCGCCGCGGTGCCGTCACGGTCGCCACGAACATGGCCGGCCGCGGCGTCGACATCATTCTCGGCGGCAACCCCGAGTTGCTGGCCCAGCACGAGCTGGCGGCCGAGGGCGTCGACCTCGACACCGACGAAGGGCTGGCCGCGTTGGACGCTCGTCAGGCCGAGGTCGAGGCCCGCTGCCGGGCCGAAGGCGAAGAGGTACGCAAGCTCGGTGGTTTGTACGTGCTGGGGAGCGAGCGCCACGAGAGCCGGCGGATCGACAACCAGCTGCGTGGCCGCTCGGGCCGCCAGGGCGACCAGGGCGAGTCCCGCTTCTATTTGTCCTTGGACGACGAGCTGTTGCGCTTGTTCGCCACCGGCGCCATGAACTGGGTGATGGGCCGCACGCTGCCCGAGGACGTGCCCATCGAGTCCAAGACGGTGGCCAAGGCCATTGAGCGGGCGCAGAACACCGTCGAGGCTCGCAACGCCGAGATCCGCAAGGACAACCTCAAGTACGACGAGGTGATGGACCAGCAGCGCAAGGTCATTTATGAGCGGCGGCTGCAGGTCATCGACGGCGAGGACCTGGAGTCGCACACCGAGGACCTCTTGGCTGGGGTGGCGGAGAAGCTGGTTGGGGAGTACTGCCCGACCGACTTCGAGGAGGATTGGGACCTCAAGGGTCTCGTCGACGGGCTGATGCAGTACTACCCGACGAAGTTCTCGGTGGAGGACCTCTCGCAGGCCGCGACGACCGAGGATCTGGTCGAGTCGATCGTCGAGGAGGCGCTCGACTTCTACGAGGAGCACTCCGAGTCGATGCCGGGTGGGTCCGAGACGATGCGTCAGATCGAGCGGGACGTCTACCTGCAGATCATGGACGCCAGGTGGCGCGACCACCTGGCCGAGATGGACAACCTCAAGGACGGCATCCACCTTCGCTGGACCGTCCAGGCCGACCCCCTCAACGCATGGCAGCAGGAGGGCTACTCCATGTTCGGCCAGCTGATGGAGGTCATCGACAACGACTACCTGCGCTACATCCTCCACGTCGAGGCGGTGCAGCCGGCGGCGGCCGAGCCCGACTTGGACAGGGCCGTCTACGCCGCCGCCGAGGACCCGGTGAGTGAGACTGGCGCCATGGCGACGGCGCTGCTCGCCGAGCAGGGCACCAACGTGGCGAGGCAGACGTCCCCGCTGTTGCCGCCGGGCGGCGGTGCGGGTGCGGTTGCCGGTGTGGGTGCCGGTGTTGGTGGCGGGGGCAACGGGAACGCTGCGCCGGGCGCGAACGGTGTCGCGGCGGCCGGCGGTAACGGCGGTGGCCGTGGGGGCGGCAAGGCCAAGATCAAGCGGCCCAACGCGCCGGACCCCGACGCCCTCGTGCCCATCGTGAAGGAACAGCACGAGAAGATCGGCCGTAACGAGCCGTGTTGGTGCGGGAGCGGCAAGAAGTTCAAGCTCTGCCATGGCGCCGCCTGACGGGCCGTCGGCCGAGGCACCTCGCGACTTCACATCCGAGCTCGAAGCGTTGGGGGAGCGGTTGGCCGAGGCGGAGCGCTACCTCGGACGCGACAAACTCGAAGCACGGCGAGCCGAGCTCGAGGCCGACGTGGCCAAGCCGAACTTGTGGGACGACCCTGACCACGCCCGCTCCGTCACCAAGGAGTTGGGGCGGGTCACCGCCGACCTCGAACAACTCGACGGGCTGCGCAGCGCGTTGGAAGACGCCACGGCGTTGCTCGAGCTGACCGAGGAGTCCGCAGCCTCGGGTGGTCCAGGTGACGCCGCGTTGGACTCCGAGCTGGTCGAGATGGTGGCCTCACTGGAGGGCCGGCTGAGCGCGCTGGAGCTGCAGTCCCTGTTCTCCGGCGACTACGACGAGCTGGACGCGGTGTGCGAAGTGCACGCCGGCGCGGGCGGAACGGACGCGGAGGACTGGACCGAGATGCTGCTGCGCATGTACCAGCGCTGGGCCGAGCGCCGGGGCTTCACCGTCGAGGTCGACGAGGCGACCGAGGGCCAGGAGGCAGGGCTGTTGTCCGCCACCTTCATCGTGCACGGGCGCTTCGCCTACGGCTTGCTCGCCACCGAGCGCGGCGTGCACCGCCTGGTGCGCATGTCCCCCTTCGACTCGCAGCACCGGCGCCAGACCAGCTTCGCTTCCATGGACGTGACCCCGTTCCTCGAGGACGTCTCGTCCGAGGTGGAGATCGACGAGAAAGACCTGCGTATCGACACCTACCGGTCCTCGGGCGCCGGCGGGCAGCACGTGAACAAGACCGACTCCGCCGTCCGGCTGACCCACCTGCCCACGGGGCTCGTCGTGTCGGTTCAGAACGAGCGCAGCCAGCACCAGAACAAGGCCAAGGCCATGCAGATCCTCGGCGCCAAGCTGGCGGAGCGGGCCAGGGCCGAGCGACGGGCCGAGCTGGACGCGCTGAGTGGGGACCGGGTCGACAATGCCTGGGGCAACCAGATCCGCTCATACGTCATGGCTCCGTATCAGCTCGTCAAAGATCTCCGGACCAACTACGAGACCGGCAACGTCGACGCGGTGTTGGACGGGGACCTCGACGCGTTCATGGAGGCGGAGCTGCGGCGGCAGCGGGAGGTCGGTTCCTAGGGTCGTGTGCGCGGCACGGACGGCGGCGACCTCGTCGTCTCTCTTGCGTCGCGACGATCGAGTGTGCGGTTCGGTGTCCGGCGTCGTGGGTGCTGCGTCACACGTGGTTTCTCGGTGCGACGTCGTCGGCGTCTCGAGTTCGCACGTTGCGGCGAGCCAACGATGTGATCTGACGGATTCAGTCTCGCGCCGGTGGGGTGCGCGGACGCGCCGGCGTACACGCGAGGAACGTCTGGAGGTGGAACATGACGTGTTGGCGCTTGGGCGAGTGCGTCGACGCTGTCGACGTGTCGATCCACGTGACGGCGTCATGAGCGGGCGGCTCAGCCCCGGACGGGGCGACCGCCAGAGTGGGGCGGCGACGACCTACAACCCCAGAACGACCTGGTCCGGGACGTATGCACCGGCCTCCGCGTCAGTGTGTGAGAGGACGACCGGGGTTCTCCAGCTCCGTCCCCCCGGGGCCTGCGGTGGTGGCCCCCCTGTGCCCTCGTGGCCCGGCACGGCCACGCTCGTGTGCCTCTGATGTCCCACGCGGACGGACACCGTCCGCTGTTCATGTGATACCGCGCACGAGCAATCGATCCAACCTCGCTCGTATCTTCGGGCGTCGAGACCACGCGGAGGCGGGCATCCCCCGGGTGAGGAGCATCAGGACACAGTGGCGGCGCGTTGACCTGCACCGGAAGCCATGACCCAAACAGGTAACGGAGATTCACTAGGATCTTGGCGGTGCTCCCGCCGGTTGGCCGGGGCGTATTTTCTTTCTCCTACCCGATGATCCGCTTCGAGAACGTCACCAAAACCTACAAAGGCTCGACTGTCGCGCTCCGCAATATCACGGTCGACATCGACAAAGGCGAATTCGTCTTCCTCGTCGGCGCATCCGGCTCGGGGAAGACCACGTTCATCCGTCTGCTGTTGCGTGAAGAGCTCCCAGATTCTGGTCAGATCCTCGAAGCTGGGCGCAGCATCGTCGACCTCCCCAAATGGCGGGTGCCGTATCTCCGGCGGAACATCGGCTGCGTCTTCCAGGACTTCCGGCTCCTGCCCAACAAGAACGTGTTCGAGAACGTGGCCTTCGCCCTCGAGGTGATCGGTCGACCCCGCCACGTGGTCGCCAACCAGGTCCCCCAGGTGCTCGACCTGGTCGGATTGGCCAGCAAGCGGGACAACCTCCCGAGCGAGCTCTCCGGCGGCGAACAGCAGCGTGTCGCGGTCGCTCGGGCCTTCGTGAACCGGCCGCTGATCCTTTTGGCTGACGAGCCCACGGGAAACCTCGACCCGCAGACGAGCCAGGGCATCATGCAGCTGCTCGACCGCATCAACCGGACCGGGACAACCGTCGTCGTTGCGACACACGACGAGGTGCTCGTTGACAAGATGCGACGCCGGGTGATTGAGCTGAGCAACGGCGCCATGGTGCGCGACCAGAAGCGCGGCGTCTACGGCTTCGACGGCTCCTCGCAAGAGCGCGAGGCGGGCTGATGCCCGTTTCGGTCGACTATGTCGTTCGCGAGACGGCCTCGAACTTGTGGCGGAACCGCCTCATGACGGTCGCCGCCGTCCTCACCGTCGCAGTGTCACTCTCGCTCGTCGGCGCAGCCCTCCTTCTGCGGCAGGGGTCGGCCAACGCCACCGGGACGCTCGAGCGTGGCACCAAGGTCACCGTCTGGATGACGCCCAACGCCACTTCGCAACAGGTTTCCGCCGTGGGTACCGAGTTGGGCCAGCTCAACTACGTCCAACAGCCGTGTGAATACTGGAACAAGGAGCGCAACTTCAAGGAGGCACGCCAGTTGCTTCCCACCGATGTGTTCCAGGCCACGACGCAGGCCGAGATGCCCACCTCCTATTGGTGTGTGCCGCTGGCGCTGCCGGACGCTGCCCAGGTGGTGCGGACCTTCAACGGCACCGCCGGTGTCCTCGCGGTCACCGAGCCGTCGACGGCCATCCACAACGAGGAGACCGTCATCAACATCGTGAAGTGGTCCTTCCTCGCGGTGGCGGTAGTGCTGATCGTCTCCGCGGCCGTCTTGATCCTCAACACGATCCGAATGGCCATCTTCGCCCGTCGCCGCGAGGTGTCCGTCATGAAGCTCGTCGGAGCCACCAACTGGTTCATACGCGTCCCCTTCATGTCCGAAGGCCTGCTCCAAGGCTTTATCGGCTCGTTACTTGCCGCGGGTGTCGTGTATCTCCTCTATGTCGCGATCAACCACTGGGGGAACGGGAGGACGACGAGCAACATCTTCACGGCGATCCATACGACCGGTCCCGAGATGATCCTGACCAACGTGGTGGTAGTCGTCGTCGGCATGGCAATCGGGACCATCGGCTCTGCCGTAGCCATCCGCCGCTTCCTCGACGTCTAAGCAGCGGGCAGGTGCGTCGGACGCACCCGACTCGCCCGCAGCACGAGTCCTTCGCCCGAGCGGAACCTCGCCGTCCGATGCGTCACCTCGCCGAACCCGCACGCGTGCAATGCGGCCGTCGTCGTGGCCACCCACGCGCTCACCGGGGCGCGTTTCTCCACCGCCCAACAGTGCGTCACGGTGACCAAGGGGGCGCCGGGCCCGAGCACGCGTCCGACCTCGCACAACGAGGCCTCGAATGGCTCCCACAGCTGCATGCTGTTGACGGCGACGGCACCGTCGAAGGATCCGTCGGGCCACGGGATTGCCTCGGCTCGGGCTGCAACGAGCTGCACCCGTCCGGCATTGACCGCCGCCCGGTTGCGACGCGAGGCCTGATCGACCATGGCGGACGACGGATCGATGCCGGCGACCAGCCCACGGCGGAGCCTCGAGGCGAGGGCGGCGACGCCTATGCCGGGCCCGAAGCCCACTGCCAGCACACGGCTCCCTGGGGCGGGGCCCAGCTCCTCGACCGCAGCGTCCTCCATGTCCCGGTTCAATCGGGCCATCACGGCGCCGGCCAGCCTCCCCGACGTACCTTCGAACCCGGCCGCGGCGCTGCTCATGCGTCAACCCAATCACTTGAAGTACGCTTCAAGTCAATGGCCGATTTGCTCGATATCGGTGAGGTCGCCGCGCGCACCGGCATGGCGCCCTCGGCGCTGCGCTTCTACGAGCACGAGCGCATCATCGAGAGCGTCGAACGCAAGGGGCTGCGGCGCCAGTTCAGCTCCGACGTGCTGACCACCCTGGCGGTCGTCGCGATGTGCCGCCAGGCCGGCTTCTCTCTCGAGGAGATCAAGGAGCTGCTGGCGACCGGCGGGCGACCTGCGTGGAAGGCCTTTGCCGCCCGCAAGCGAGACGAGCTGCGCGTGCAGGCCGAGCACCTCGGGACCATCGCAGACCAGCTCGACCACGCGCTCGGGTGCCCGAGTCCGAACGTCTTCGACTGCGAGCACTTTCGAGCCGCGCTCGACGGGGCATTGCCGATGCGAACGCCGGCCGCGTCCGGGCCGCCTACGTCGGCTCAGTCCGCCCGTACATCGGGGACACGGTGAGTGAGTCGGCCGATCCGGTGCGCAACGGCACCCGGCCCGACCGCTCCCAGTCGCGTTTCTTCTGCAACACCCCTCGCAAGATCTCCCTTGCCTTCCTCCTCCTCGCCGTGGCCGCGCTCGTGATCGGGGGAGGCTTCGCAGAGATCTCGTCCAGCGGCTCACCGACCTCGCTCGAGACGGCCGTCATCCGATGGATCATCCTCGGATCCCTCGTCATCTGCGTGGTCGCGTATTGGTTCGGCGGCCGCATGCTTCAGCGCGACTCACACTGAGAGCCGCCGTTCAGGTCCAGACTTTGACCACCTGCACGGGCCGGAAGGTGCTCGTCGACGCCTCGCGAGCCTGACACGCGGCGTCGTAGCCGAGCCCGTTCTTTCGTGGCATGTGGCAGTCGGCTTCCGACGGCGACGAGCGGGCGGCCGTCGGGCACGCGAATGGTCCGAGGCCCGTCCCCCACGCCGCCGAGACGAAGATGCAGTCCTGTCCGTTGGAGAGCTGCATCGCCCACGGCTGGGTCATGGGGCCGGCCGTGGGCGATGTCGGCAGTGGGCCGACGTCGAACGAGACCGCCTCGGGCTGAGCCGGGTCAGCCACACAGACGAGAGGCCCGTTCGTCGCATTCGGTGGCGCAAAGCAGGGGTCGTACACCGTCGACCCGGGTTGCGCGAAGCAGCGATAGCTCGACGCGCCTGCCACCCCGGGGCTCACACAGGTGCCCGTCACCGTCTGCGTGATCTCGATGGTGGCGAGCACCGTGCCTTGCGACGAGTAGGGAGTGAACACCACTTCTCGCGTGGTGGCAGCGCCGCCTCCGGAGATCGACGGTGAGGTGATCACGCGGCCGCTGTCATGTCGACCGCCTTGGGCGCCGCGATTGCTCGGCGAACTGCTACAGCTTGTCAACGCCAGGGCCGCTGCACATGCGACGAACGCGACGATGAAGGGCCGGCGGCGGGGCACCGTCCGATGCTCCCACACCGGTCTAGGCGTGGAAGGGAGACCTGCGGCATGGGCGGATCTGGGCCAGACTGGCGCAATGGGGAGCGCCGGAGACAAGCCGAGGAAGCCGAGGCGCCGTCTAGCCAAGGTGCCCAAGTACGAAGAGCCGAACACCCTTCCTGCTGCCGGTCTGACGGGGAGTTCAGGGGCGATGTTCCCCTCTCGCTACGGGCACTCCGCCGACCATCATGGCCAGGAGAAGCAGCCGGGCCGGTTTGGCGCCTTCGTGTTGCGCCGACTCGGCATCAAACCGAAGTCGTAGCGCGCCCGCCCTCCGCGGGCGCGTGCGGAACCACTGTCTTTTCTCGGCAAGCTTTTTGTCAGAGTTCCAGCAAGGTGGCGCCGTCATGCTGGGTCACGCCACTCGATCCGAGGGGCGTGACGAAAGCGAGGAAACAGATGGCGAACACCACGACGATCACGGGCAACCTGACCCGCGAGCCTGAGATCCGCTACACCCAAAACGGTCAGGCGACCACCCAACTTGGCGTGGCGGTCAACCGGCGCTGGCAGGACCGGGCCACGCAGGAGTGGCAGGAGGCCACGTCGTTCTTCGACGTCATCTGCTGGCGTGACCTCGCCGAGAACGTCGCGCTCTCTCTCACCAAGGGCATGCGCGTCGTCGTGACGGGCCGGCTCGAGCACCGGACCTGGGAGACCGAAGAGGGCGAGCACCGCTCCAAGGTCGAGATCACGGCCGACGAGGTCGGCGCCAGCCTGCGCTTCGCTACCGTCGATGTCCATCGCGTCAGAGCGCCGGGCGGACGCGCCCGAGACGCGCTGACGAGATGCCCGTCGAGGCGTGAGTGTCTCCCTGGCTGATCACGACGACAGGATGGCCCGGACTGGGCCTCCGCTTCGCCCTGGCCCTGCTCCGTACGGCCGCGATGCCGGTGGCGGTCGCGGCTGCATCGGCGATCGCAACGCTGCTCGGCAGCGTCGCGTCTAATCAGACTCTGTGCGCCGGATCCGTCGGTCGACTCCTTGACGCAGAGCCGACCGGATCGCGTCTGGCCTCGGGCTCGTTCCGCCGCCGAATCGATCCGTGCTGGCTCGAGCACTCGAGGTCGGCCGTGGCCGAGTCGGACGCCTTCCTCGCTCTCGGGCTCGTAGGTGAGGGAGAGCGAGTTGACGCAGTAGCGCATGCCGGTGTCGGTCGGCCCGTCGGGAAACACATGCCCGAGGTGGCCGCCGCACCGGGCGCAGAGGATCTCGGTGCGCACCATGAAAAGGCTACGGTCGGACTTCTCGACGATCGTCCCTTGCGGCGCGGGCCCGGTCGAAGCTTGGCCAGCCCGAACCCGAGTCGAACTTCGAGTCGGTGTCGAACAGCTCGGCGCCGCACCCGGCACAATGAAACACACCTTCCCCGTCGACGTGGAGCAGGTCGCCGGACCAGGCCGGCTCGGTTCCGGCCCGCCGCAGGACCGGCGTAGCGCTCTGGCGACAGCTCCTTCTTCCACTCCTCGTCGGTCTTGGTGACGTCGAAGTATGTCGT
Organism: uncultured Acidimicrobiaceae bacterium; assembly: GCA_963725895.1. Taxonomy (GTDB): domain Bacteria; phylum Actinomycetota; class Acidimicrobiia; order Acidimicrobiales; family RAAP-2; genus Bog-473. The sequence goes on from CAVSAJ010000003.1 coordinate 904,618, forward strand.
GTCGTCGGACTTGCGCGTGAACATCACACACCCTTTCTTCCCAACGGGTGCAACATTTCCCTGGTCAGATGTATTTCGCGTCGGCGCCGACAGCGGCGTAGACGGCTTCGACGATGGCCGGTGCCCGCGGGTCGAGGAGCACCCCTTCGGCCATCTTGTTCATCACGTAGCCGACGGCGAGGCCCCGTTCTGGGTCGGCGAAGCCGTAGGAGCCGCCGGCCCCACCATGGCCGAAGGCACCCTCGCCACCCCAGCCGGTTACCGGGCTCGACCGCCAGAAGCCGAGGCCGATCTTCTGTTCGAGTGACAGACCCGACGGAGAGCGAAGACCTGGTCTGCCCCGAACGTCTGCACGGTGCGGGCCAGCTCCAGCTGCCCTGACGTCAGCAGCGGCTCGGGGGCCCACCCTCGACCGTCCCGATCAGCCCCGCATACAGCCGGGACAGTGATGTCGCGTTCGTGATGCCCGTTCCGCCGGGCACCTCGGCGGCGTGCCAGCCCCGGCGGTTCATCCACTCGCGGTCCCGGATGGCGCCGCCCATGTTCAGCGCCCGCGCCAGCAAGGTCGTGGAGTAGCCCGGCGTAGCCTGGGCCGCCCCGGCGATGGGCGCGCCGACGATGGGGGAGACCCGCGGCTCGAGCTCCTCGGGCAGCCCGATGTAGAAGTCGAGACCGAGCGGACCCGCCACCTCGTCGGCGAAGAACGTCCCGAGCGAGCGGCCGCTGATCCGCCGCACGACCTCCCCGACCAGGTAGCCGTAGGTCAGGGCGTGGTAGCCGTGGGCCGTCCCTGGCTCCCAGAACGGCGTCTGCACCGCCAGCGCATCGATCACCGGCTCCCACTGCCCAGACCTCCTCGTCCGTGAGCGCCCGGTCGAGGGCCGGCAGCCCCGCTTGGTGGGACAGGAGCCAGCGGACGGGCACGGACTCCTTGCCCGCCTGCGGCGAACTCGGGCCAGTACGTCGCGACGGGCGCGTCGAGGTCGAGCAGCCCCGCTGGGCCAGCAGGTTGGCGCAGACAGCCGTCGCGCCCTTGGTGGAGGAGAAGACGAGCTGCAACGCGTCGGGTCCGTAGGGCCGCGACCCCTCGACGTCGAAGGAACCACCGCGCAGGTCGACAACCTTCTTGCCGTCCACGTGCACGCACAGCGCGGCACCGACCTCGAGTCCCGACCGCGAAGTTCCCCGCGAACGCGTCCCGGACCCCTTCGAAGCCCGGCTCGACCTGGCCACTGATGCCGACTACACCCGAACCGTCCGTCGTCATGCCGCCAGCGCGGCAGCCGCGCTCCCCATCAAGAACACGAAGTTGTCCGTGTAGAACGCCCGCCGCACGTCGTCGCCGGCGTCACCCAACGACGCCTCGAAGCGCTCAAGCGGCTTCCGCCCGCCCTCCACGTGGGGGTAGTCGGAGGAGAACATGACCAGATCGGCGCCAGCCTGCGCCACGATCCAGCCCACGTCCTCCGTCGGATACGGCGTGAAGCGGACCTGCCGGTGCACGTAGTCCGACGGGCGCATCGACAACGACTGCAGCCGCTCCTCGTGGCGAGCGAACGCCTCGAACGCCGACTCCATCTGGCGCAGCCACGACGGCACCCAGATGGCGCCCTGCTCGATCACCCCCACCCGCAATTCCGGAAATCGCTCCAGCACGCCGTCGAAGATCAACGTCGCCAGTGTCTGCGCCGGCGGTCCCGGGATCCCCATGTAGTCGACCGAGCGGAAGTTCTCCTCGCCCCCGTGGAAGTCGGGCGGGACCGGCAGCCCGTTGACGAAGTAGTGGGGGTCGATCAGATCGCCCGTCCCGCCGACGTGGAAGACGACGGGGATCCCGGCCTCCTCCGCCTGCGCCCACACGCCGAAGAGGTCGATGTGGCTCGGGGAGTACTGCGGCGGGCACCCCGAAGCCACCAGCAAAGCCGCCGCGCCCTGCGCCAGTGCGTCCCCCGCAGCGGCCACCGCACGCTCGGGGTCACAGAGGGGCACGTACAACGACGGAAGCAGCCGCGCATCGACCGAGCAGAACTCGAGCATCCCGCGGTTGTGCGCCCGCGCCGCCGCGTAGGCCAACGCCACGTCGGAGCCGTGTTCGAGGTCGTGCAGCCGCCCGTTGTGGAACGTGTTGAAGACGAGCTGGCTCGAAAACCCGAGCAGGTCCAACGCACGCGGCCGGTCCGACGCGATGAACGACCCCGTGGCAGCGAAGTTCTTGCGGGCCATGATCTCGGCCTCCTCGTCGGCCCGGTACGCCGCCGATGCGTGCTTCTCCCGCAGACGGTCGAACGACGATTCGAGGTCGCGCTGCTGCTCCGCGGGATCTCCCGTCTGCCGCAACTCGTTGCCACCGACATAGCGCAGCACCGGTAGCCGGTCCCGGAACGCCGCTTCGGCATGGTCTCGCAACCACGTCGGCGTCTCCATGATGTGGGCATCGGCGTCATGGACGACCCGTCCCTCCGAGTAGGGCATCGCACCCTCCCTTTCGCAGCGCCACGAGTATCGCGCCCTACGCTGCGCCCATGGTGCGTCCTGAAAACTGGACCAGACCTACGGGTGCAAGTCCCGTCTGGGTAATCGCCGGAGAGCCCAGTAGCAGGCCCCGGTCCGTCGCCGAGAGGCGTCGGGCTGAGCGGGGCGTCAAGAGCCTCTTCGGAGGGAGCAAGTGCGCGGGCCGTAGGACTACCAAGTCCGAGTCCTGCAGCCTCGTTACATCTACACCGAGGGAGCCGAGCCGCTCATGTCACGGCGAAGGCAGCATTCGACCGACTGGCGTTCCGGACATGCCCCTGGTCGAGTCCCTCCGGGGTATGGGGAGCGGCACGTGCACACGGTCTGGTTCGGGACAGGAGAGACCCGTCTGCGCAGCCTTGTCAGCAAAGACCACTCGTATAAGCCAATGGTGAAATCGAGCGGAGCGCAGCGGGAGTCCGACGGGGTCGTAGTACTGGCGATCGCTGGGAGAAACCCAGCAGGAGGGAAGGGCCCCGACTTTGGTCACGCCGGCGACAGAGGAACGAGTGAGGGCATGGCCGGGACCGCCCGGTCCAGCTTCCCCGAGGGCAAGCATCTCGCCCCCGTCAAAGTTCGACGCCTCCAGAACCGGCTCTGGGCTGCGGCCAAGCAGTCGAAGGGTCGGGCTTTCCACGCCCTTTATGACCGCATCTACAGAGACGACATTCTCTAAGAGGCGTGGGAGCGGGTCCGAGCCAATCGTGGGGCAGCGGGGGTCGATCTGATCACCATCGCAGCGGTGGAGGCCTATGGAGTCGAGCGCATGCTCGATGAACTCCAGCGTCGCCTCCGTGCAGGCACCTATCGCCCGGCGCTGGTGCGCCGGGTGGAGATTCCAAAGCCCGACGGCAGCTTTCGTCCGTTGGGCATCCCGACTGTCAAAGACCGTGTGTGCCAGCAGGCAGCGAAGATCGTCCTCGAACCTATCTTCGAGGCCGACTTCTTGGCCTGCTCGTTTGGGTTTCGGCCCAAGCGCTCGGCCACCGACGCCATGGAACGGCTCCGGGTCGGCTTCACCGAAGGCAATCACTTCGTCTTTGAGGCCGACATCGAGAACTTCTTCGGCTCCATCGACCATGAGCGCTTGCTCAATCTGGTCGCCGAGCGGGTGTCGGACCGACGGGTGCTCAAGCTCCTGCGACAGTGGCTGCAAGCAGGGGTGTTGGACAATGGTGTGCTCACCGAGTCGGTCACGGGGACGCCCCAGGGCGGGGTGATCTCACCCCTTCTGGCCAACATCTACCTGCACGCATTCGACCGGGCTTGGGCCGAGCGTGGCACCGGAGAAGTCGTCCGCTATGCCGACGACTTCGTGGTGCTGTGCCGATCCCAAGAACAGGCCGAAGAAGCTCGGCGGCGGGCACCGACCCTGCTGGGTGACCTCGGTCTGCGCCTTCACCCGGACAAGACCAGAGTGGTCGACCTCCGAGAGGGCAAGGAGGGCTTCGACTTCCTCGGGTGCCATTTTCGTGCCCGCATGTCCGGCAAGCTCTGGGAGCAAAAGCGGATCATCCGTTACTACCTCCACCGCTGGCCCTCGGTGCGGTCCATGAAGCGTGCCCGAGCCAGAGTCAAGGCCCTCACCGCTCGAAGCCAGGTCGGAACGCAGTTAGAAGACGTCATCGCACGTCTCAACCGATTCCTCCGGGGATGGGGCAACTACTTCCGCACCGGGAATGCGACGTTCAAGTGCATCGCCCTGGACCGTTACGTGTGGTGGCGCCTACAACGCTTGCTTATCAAGAAGCGCGGCCGCAACCTGCGGCCGGGCCAGGCCAATACGTGGAGCCGCACCTGGTTCCACGACCAGGGCCTGCACCAGCTCATGGGCACTATCCGTTACCCGAAAGCTGCGTAACCATGTCTAGAAGTCCATCGGAAAGCCGTGTGCGGGAAAACCGCATGCACGGATTGAAAGGGGGATGGGGAACCGGGCCTGCATTGGCACCGCGCCCCTGACTACCAATGATCGCCGGGCTGCTTGAGGAGGTCGGGTTGCCCGCCGAGGCCGCCGACGGGGTCACCGTCGTGGGCGACGAACGTCCCTTCGCGACCTCCTTTGGCATCGTGGAGGCCGCCGCGTCGGTCCTGGGTGCCATCGGCGCGGCGGCCTCACTGCTGTGGACCGAGCGCGGGGGCGCGCCCCAGGAGGTCACGGTGCGCCGGGGTCACGCCGGCGCCTCGCTGGTGGGCTTCGCGTTCCAGCACGTGGAAGTAGGCGGGACACCGGTTGCGCCATGGAGTCTCGACCGACCACTGGTGAAGCTGTACCGCTGCGGGGACGGCCGCTACGTCCATCTCCACGGCGAGTTCGCCCATCTCGCCACCCTCACCTGCGACGTGCTCGGTTGCGCGGTTGACAGCCCGACCGACGTCGTGGCCGAACACGTGGCGCGCTGGGACGGCCAGGACCTCGAAGAGGCCCTGGCCGTCGCCGGCACCTGTGGCGCGATGGCGCGCTCGAGTAAAGAATGGTCGGCTCATCCCCAGGCGCGCGCGATTGCTCCACTCGGTCGGCTCAGCATCGAAAAGATCGGCGACAGTGCGCCCGTCGCGTTCGAGCCACCAACGCTCACCGCTGCCGTCCGTCCGTTGTCCGGCGTCCGCGTCCTCGATCTGAGCCGCCTCCTGGCCGGGCCGACGCACGGCCGGACCCTCGCCGAGCACGGTGCAGAGGTGTTGTTGGTCAACTCGGTGCGTCTCGCGAATGTCCCGGCGTTTGTCGTGGAGACGAGTCACGGGAAGCGCTCGTGCTGCATCGAGCTCGACGAACCCGACGGAGTTGCCACGTTACGTGGCCTGGCCGCCGGTGCGGACGTGTTCGCCCAGGGTTATCGCGGCGGGTCGATGGCCCGTCGGGGCTTCGGGCCCGAGGACCTCGCCGCGTTGCGCCCGGGCATCGTCGTCGTGACGATCAATTGCTACGGAGACGTCGGGCCGTGGCGTCTACGACCTGGATGGGAGCAGATGGCCCAGACGGTGTCCGGTCTCGCCGTCGGCCAGGGCGGCGAGGACCACCCTGCGCTGCTCCCGGCGGCGGCGTGCGACTACACGACCGGCTATTTGGCCGCACTGGGCACCATGGCTGCCCTCTGGCGCCGGGCACGCGAGGGTGGTAGCTACCACGTTCGCGCGTCGTTGTGTCAGACAGCGGGGTGGTTGACCGATACCGTCAGCACGTCCGCCGACCCGACCGGGTTCGGCGACGTCGCCAGCTATCTGACGACCAGCGACACGCCCTTTGGCCGGGTGCGCCATCTGGCTCCAGTCGCCCGCATGTCGCAGACGCCCCCTCGCTGGAACGTCCCGACATCGCCCGTCGGGACGCACCCCCCGGCCTGGACCACGGCGATCTGACGACCCGTCAGATCGGGGGTGCTCGCTTCGCTACGCTCCCGAGGCGATGGATCTGCGAGACCGCCCCGAGGACGTGGCGTTTCGCCAGGAGGTCCGCCAGTTTCTCGACGAGCGTCTCGTGGGCGAGTTCGCGGAGCTCGGCGGGCGGGGTGGCTCAGGCGACGAGACCTTTGGCTTCGAGATCAGGCGGCGTTGGGAGAAGGTCCTCGCCGACGGAGGCTGGACGTGTCTGGGCTGGCCGACCGAGTTCGGAGGTCGCGGCGCGTCCATGACCGAGCAGGTCATCTTCAACGAGGAGTACGCCCGCGCCGCGGCGCCTGGGCGGGTCAACGTGATGGGTGAAGGGCTACTCGGTCCGACACTGATCCACTACGGAACGCCCGCTCAAAAGGACCGCTACCTCCCACCGATCCGCGAGGGGGACGAGCTGTGGTGCCAGGGCTATTCCGAGCCCGACGCAGGCAGCGATTTGGCCAACGTCAAGACCCGGGCAGTCCGTGACGGCGGTGAATGGGTTGTCACCGGCCAGAAGGTGTGGACGTCGCTGGCACACCAGGCGGACTGGTGTTTCGTGGTGTGCCGGACCGATCCCGAATCGGTGCGTCACCAGGGCCTGTCCTATTTGTTGGTGCCCATGGACCAGCCAGGCGTGGAGGTGCGGCCGATCACTCAGCTGACCCGCACCAGCGAGTTCAACGAAGTGTTCTTCGATGGTGCCCGCACGAGTGGCGACAACGTCGTCGGCGGCGTTGGCGAGGGCTGGCGCGTGGCCTTGGCCACGCTGGCGTTCGAGCGCGGCGTCGCCCTCCTCGGTCACCAACTGGGCTTCCGCCGCGAGTTGGACGCGATCGTCGCCCTGGCAACGGAGAACGGTCGGACGCGTGACCCGGTGGTGCGTCAGAAGTTGGCGCAGGCCCACATCGAGCTCACGATCATGCGGTACAACACGTTGCGCTCTCTGTCCGGTGTCGACGGGCCGGTTGCCCCGCCCGAAGCGTCCATCGCCAAGCTGTACTGGGGGAGCTGGCACCGCCGGCTGGGCGAGCTGGCGATGTCGATCCTGGGTCCGGCTGCGACCGTCCTCGACGGCGACCCACTGCCCGAGAACGGGGGCTACGGGCTGGGCGAGTTCCAGCGGTCTTTTCTGTTTGCCCGCGCGGAGACCATTTACGGTGGCTCCAATCAGATCCAGCGCAACATCATCGGTGAGCGCGTCTTGGGTCTGCCCGCCGAGCCGAAAGGAAGGGCATGAGTACGAGCCTGGGCGCGTCGTTCGACCCACCACCACCACCGCCGCCCCCGGGTGGCCATGGGCTCCTCGACGGCAAGGTCGTGATCGTGACGGCCGCGGCGGGGACGGGCATCGGGTCCGCGACCGCACGGCGCTGTCTCGAGGAGGGTGCCTCCGTCATGGTGTCCGACGCGCACGAACGTCGGCTGGCCGAGACGGTCGAGCAGCTGGCCGCGGAGTCGGACAATGGTCCTGAACGGGTGCACGCCCTCGCGTGCGACGTGCGAGACGAGACGCAGGTCGGCGCTCTCTACGAAGGCGCGGTGGCGCGCTTCGGCCGCATCGACGTCGCCGTGCACAACGCGGGCCTCGGCGGAACGGTGCCCTTGGTCGAGATGACAGACGACCAGTGGTCGACGGTGCTCGACATCACACTGACCGGCACGTTCCGCTGTACGCGAGCCGCGCTCACTCGCATGCTGGCCCAGAAGTCCGGCGTGATCGTGAACAACGCTTCCGTGCTCGGGTGGCGGGCTCAGCCGGGACAGGCGCACTACGCCGCCGCCAAGGCAGGGGTGATGGCGCTGACCCGATGCGCAGCGGCCGAGGCGGCCCCGGCCGGCGTCAGGGTCAATGCGGTGTCGCCCAGCCTCGCGGAACACCCGTTCTTGAACAGGGCCATTCCCGACGAGGACCTCGCGGTCCTGCGCCGGCGCGAGCTGTTCGGACGCGGCGCCGAGACATGGGAGGTGGCGAACGTCATCGTCTTCTTGGCCAGTGACTACTCGTCCTACCTCTCGGGTGAGGTCATCTCGGTGAGCAGTCAGCACCCATGACGGGTATCGGGGGCGTGCCAGCCGATCAGGAGGACCCGCGGGCCGATCTCATCTGGGGCACGGTGCCACGGCTCGTCGAGGACGCGGCGACCCGTCACGACGCGACCGAAGCACTCGTCGAAGGGGTGCTGCGTCTCAGCTATCGGCAGCTGGCGTCGGAGGTCGATCGCTATGCACGCGGTTTCGTCGCAGCCGGCGTCGGCGCGAAGGATCGTGTTGCGCTCTGGGCACCCAACTGCGCCGAGTGGGTGCTCGCCGCACTGGGCCTGCTCCGCGCCGGCGCTGTGCTCGTCCCGCTGAACACTCGGTTCAAGGGCGGTGAGGCCGCCTACATCTTGCGTACGTCCGGCGCGACCACGTTGGTGACCGTCCGCGGCTTTCTCGGGTTCGACTACCCCGCCATGCTGGCGGGCCAGGACACGGGCCCGCTCGAGCGGATCGTGCTCCTGAAGGACGAGACCGCTTCTGCCGGCGAGGCAAACGGCACCGTCGCCGACCAGGCGCCAGCACTCAGTCTGAGCGAATTCCTCGAGGCCGGCGAAGCGGTAGACGCTGCCATCACCGCGGCCCGAGCCGCGGCGGTGGCACCTGACGACACCTCGGACCTGATCTTCACCTCGGGCACGACCGGGTACCCGAAAGGGGCCGCGACCACGCACGCGCAGACGCTGCGCACCTTCGGCACTTGGTCGTCGATCGTCGGACTGGAGGCCGGCGACCGCTACCTCGTCGTGAACCCGTTCTTCCACACCTTCGGCTACAAGGCAGGCATCCTCGCCTGCGTCATGGCCGGCGCCACCGTCGTGCCCGAGCCCGTCTTTGATGCGACCGCCGTCATGAAACGCGTCGCGTCGGAGCGCATCAGCGTGCTCCCGGGCCCACCCACGCTGTACCAGACGCTGCTCGCGGACCCCGGGCGTGCCTCGCACGACCTCTCGTCGCTCCGCCTCGGGGTGACCGGCGCCGCAGTCGTGCCCGTCGAGCTCGTCCATGCCATGAGCTCGGAGCTGGGTTTTGGCACCGTGCTGACGGCGTACGGACTGACCGAGTCGTGCGGGACCGTCACGATGTGCCGCCGCAGCGACCCCCCGGAGATCATCGCGGGGACGTCGGGTCGCGCCATCCCCGGCCTCGAGGTCCGCGCCGTTGCAGACGACAAGGAGGTGCCGGCGGGCGAGCCGGGCGAGATCGTCGTTCGTGGCTACACCGTCATGTCGGGCTACTGGGGCAACGAGCAGGCGACGGCGGAGGCCATCGATGCCGAGGGGTGGCTGCACACCGGGGATATCGGTGTCATGGACGAAGCGGGCAATGTGACCATCACCGACCGCGTCAAGGACATGTATGTCGTCGGTGGGTTCAATGCGTACCCGGCGGAGATCGAGGCCATTTTGCGGGGCCACGAAGGCGTGGCCCAGGTGGCCGTCGTCGGGGTACCCGACGAGCGGATGGGAGAAGTAGGTTGCGCCTATATCGTGCCGGTATCCGATGGCGTCGACCGTGACGAGTTCGGACGAGCAGTTCTCGGTTGGTCACGAGGGGTCATGGCCAACTACAAAGTCCCACGCGGCGTCGTGCTCGTCGACGAATTGCCGGTCAACGCCAGCGGCAAGGTACTCAAGCGCGAGCTGCGCCAGCGGCACCAACGGGGCGCGGACTACGTCGTCACCAGCGAGAGGAGCAATTAAGTGCGAGGCATCGTCTACACAGGGGAGGGCGTAGAGGTCACCGACGGGCTCGAGGTGCGTGGGCCGGGATCGAACGAGGTCCAGGTCCGCATGAAGGCGGCCGGCGTATGCCACTCCGATCTTTCGGTGATCAACGGCACCATCCCCTTCCCGGCGCCGGCCGTGCTCGGCCACGAGGGCGCCGGTGTCGTAGAGGCCGTCGGCGACGCCGTGCGGTCGGTCAAACCGGGTGACCACGTGGTGATCGCAACCCTGGCTAGCTGCGGGGCTTGCCGTGCCTGCAGCACCGGACACCCGACGATGTGCAAGAGCTCGCTCGGGAACATCTCGACGCCGTTCACGTTTAACGGCGAGCCGGCTTCGAACTTCGCTGCAGCGTCAGTCTTTTCCGAGGTGACCATTGTCAGCGAGGTACAGGCAGTTCGCATCCCCAAGGACGTGCCGCTCACCTCGGCGTGTCTGATCGGCTGCGGCGTCCTGACCGGCGTCGGTGCCGTGCTGAACAGGGCCAAGGTGCGACCCGGGGACACGGCCGCCGTCTTCGGGGTCGGGGGTGTCGGGCTCAACGTGATCCAGGGGCTGCGCATCGCGGGAGCGACGCGCATCATTGCCGTCGACACCGTGGCGGCCAAGGAGGAGTTGGGCCGGCAGTTCGGCGCGACGCACTTCGTCGACGCGAGCGCGGGTGATGCGGCGGCTGCGGTGCGCGAGCTGGTCCCGGCCAACAAGGAGTCGGCCGCGGGCGCTCTCTTCCCCCTCGGGGGCGTGACGTGGGCCTTCGACTGCGTGGGGCACGCAGCGGTGCTGCGAAGCGCACTGGACTGTCTTGACTGGGGCGGCAACGCGGTGGCCATCGGGATCCCGCCACGTGGGACCGAGGTGTCGGTCGATGTCAACGCGCTCGCGTACGTCGACCGTGGGCTTCTCGGGTGTCGCTATGGCTCGGCCCGTCCTCATCACGACATCCCGCTGATGGTCGATCTCTATCAGGCAGGGCTGCTCATGCTGGACGAGCTGGTCTCGCTGACCAGGCCCTTGGACCGCTTCGGCGACGTCGTCGACGAGATGCACGCAGGCCGCGTGGCGCGCGGCGTCCTGTTGTTCGACTAGAAACGCGCCATGCAAACGGTGCCCGCGGCGGGAGCGCGGCTGTGAAGGGTGTCATCCTCGCCGGTGGCACCGGCTCTCGGCTCTACCCATTGACCCGCATCACGAACAAGCACCTGTTGCCGATCTATGACCGGCCCATGATCGCCTGGTCCATCGAGGCGGTCGTAGGGAGTGGCATCGACGAGATCATGCTCGTCACCGGGGGGACCCACGCTGGTGAATTCCTCCGTTTGCTGGGCAACGGACACGAGTACGGGATCAAACAGCTGTCCTACGCGTACCAGGAGAAGGCAGGTGGCATCGCAGAGGCGCTCGGCCTTGCCCGGCACTTCGCCGAGGGTGGGCCCGTGCTCGTGATGCTCGCTGACAACATCATCGAGCACTCCATCAAGCCGATGGTCGACGCGTTCTGCGCCGACCCCACGGGAGCGCGGATCCTTCTCTCCAAGGTGCACGAGCCCGAGCACCTGCGTCACCTCGGTGTGCCCGCGTTCGGTGAGTCCGGCCGGGTCGTGCACATCGAGGAGAAGCCCGAGGTGCCGGCATCGGAGTACTGCGTGACGGGTATCTACTGCTACGAGGCCGGTGTCTTCGACATCATCGGCGACCTGGTCCCGTCGGGCCGCGGCGAGCTCGAGATCACCGACGTCAACAACCACTACGTGGGCAAGGACCAGATGGCCCACGACATCCAGGAGGGCTTCTGGGGCGACGCCGGCGAGTCGATCGAGGCCTACTACGCCGTCAACGACTTCGTGCGCCAGAACGGCGCCAACCTGCCGTTGCGGTCCTAAGGTCGCAACCGCGGGTGCTCTCGAAGAGACAGGGTGCAGCCGGGTTCCAGACGTAGCCTGCATTCGGTGGGTGGATTGCTCGAGCTCGAGGGCCTGCGTCGCACGTTTGGCGCATTGATCGCGCTCGACGACCTCACGTTCACCGTCCCCGCGGGACAGGTCGTGGGGTTTCTCGGCCCAAACGGCGCGGGCAAGACGACGGCCATGCGGGCCATCTTCGGGCTGACCGAGCTCGACGCCGGCACGGTGCGCTGGAACGGCAGCCCGGTGGGACAGGGGGATCGTCGCCGCTTCGGGTACATGCCCGAGGAGCGCGGCCTGTACCCCGGCATGCTGGTGGCAGAACAACTCGAGTACCTCGGCCGGCTCCACGGGCTCTCCAGCGCCGACGCCGCGACCGCCACGCACACCTGGCTCCAACGCCTCGACATCGACGACCGCGCCCAGAGCAAGGTCGAGACGCTCTCTCACGGCAACCAGCAGCGCGTCCAGCTGGCGGCCGCGCTCGTGCACGACCCCGAGCTGCTCGTCCTCGACGAGCCGCTCGCCGGTCTCGACCCGGCCGGCATCGATGCCATCGGCCAGGTCCTGGTAGACCAGGCGCGGGCGGGGTGTTGCGTCCTCTTCTCGAGCCACCAGCTCGATCTGGTCGAGGACCTCTGTGAGCAGGTGATCATCATCGACCACGGGCGCCTCGTCGTGACCGGGACCGTCGACGAACTGGCCACGAGCGGCGAACGGCGCCTGGTCGTGCGCGTCGAGGGCGACCGCGGCGCCGCCTGGGCACGGGGATTGTCCGGGGTTTCCGTGTCCGAGGTGGCCGCCGGCGAGGCGCGCCTCGTCCTCGACGACGAAGTGGACAGTGACGGCGTTCTCAGGGCCGCCATGGCGGCGGGCCGGGTCACCGAGTTCACCTTCGCTCGCCGTCGCCTCTCCGAGGTGTTCCGGGAGGCGCTCTCATGAGGTTCGTCTACGTGATCCCCGTCGTGGCGGTGGCCCTGCTGGCTCGGGTGTTGCTGTACCGGAGGCGTCGACAGCGCCAGGCGCCGACGGAGCGAGAGGTTCCGCCCGCCTCCACCCCGCCCGCCGCCACCACGCCCGCCACCATCCTGCCCGCCGCCACCGCCGCCACCACCACCACCACCACCACTCGACGTTGGCGCCTCGACGACGGCCTCGGCGACGTCGGCCTCGTCGCGCTGCGAGAGATCAGAGAGCGCGTCCGGGGTCGCATCTTCCGGGTCGGCACCATCGTCATCCTCCTCGCGGTCGGCGCGGCCATCGTCATCCCCGCCCTCAACAAGAACGGCCCGGCGCAGGCCCAGAAGGTCGGCGTCGTGGGTCCGCCCAGCGCCTCCCTACAGCCCCTCATTGACGAGGTCGCGGCCGCCGCCGGCATCAAGGCAACGACCGTGACCGAGTCCTCGCCCCGTGCCGCCGAAGCGGCGCTGCGGTCGGGCGCCATCGACGTGGCCGTCGAGTCCGACCGCATCGTCGTGAATGCGCCGCTCAGCTCGAACAACACGTCGACGGACACGGCCACGCTGGCCCAAGCACTGGCGGCCGGGCTGGGGGAGCAGGAGGCGTACCGGACGGCGGGGCTCACGCGGACCCAGATCGAACAGCTCGCGCATGCCCGGCCGACGAAGGTGGCGAGCCTGCAGCCCAACGGCAAGGGGACCGTCAAGACGACGTCGGTGGTCGGGCTGGTCCTCTTGTTCCTGATGCTCACCCAGTACAACACCTGGATCCTGATCGGCGTCATGCAGGAGAAGGCGAGCCGCGTGGTGGAGGTGTTGCTCGCCACCGTGCGCCCACTCCAGCTCCTCGGGGGCAAGGTGCTCGGCATCGGCCTCGTCGCCATGGGGCAGGCCGCCCTCATAGTCGGAGTCGCCCTCGCCCTCGCCGCCGCCGTCGGGAGCGACATCCTCCAGGGCACCGCGCCGCTGGTGCTGGTGAGCGAGTTGCTGTGGCTGGTGCTCGGCTATGCCTTCTACTGCTGGGTGTACGCGGCGGCAGGCTCCATGGCCGAGCGCCAGGACCAGGTGCAGACGCTGGCTCTGCCGCTGACCCTGCCCATCCTCGTCGCCTACGTGCTGGCCATCACGACGGCGAGCACCGGCAGCGCCAGCACCTTCTTCCAAGTCCTGGCCTACCTCCCGCCCACCGCGCCCTTCGCCATGCCGGTCCTCGTGGGCATCGGCATCGTCTCGTGGTGGCAGTTCCTCGCGTCGGTCCTGCTCAGCCTGATCGGCACCGCCGGCGTCGCCCTCCTCGCCGAACGCATCTATCGCAGGGCGGTGCTGCGCTCGGGGCAGCGGGTGCGCCTGGCCGACGTCGTCGGCCGGACGCGACGTCGGCCAGGCGTCGTCACGGCACCGGGCTCGACGTAGATCAGTGCGGCGGCTCGGCGTCCGCCGCCCGCAGGTCGACCCCCGCCAGCGCATGTCGGACGCTCTCGGCGATCCCCGTCCCGTCCAATCCGAGACTGGCCAAGATGTCGTCCGCCTTCCCCTGGGCCAGATACTGCCGCGGGATCCCCAGCACCCGGGTCTTCGGCGCCACGACGCCCGCCGACTCCACATGCGCGGACATCGCGTCAAGAAGAAAGCTCCCCGCACCGCCGTGGCGTACTCCGTCCTCCACGGTCACCACGAGGCGGTGCCGGACCGCGTCGGCGAGCATCCTGACGTCGGGCGGGGACACGACCCGCACGTCCCAGACCGTCGCGTCGATCCCCTCGGCCGCCAGCTCGTCGGCCGCGTCGAGGCACGCGGCCAGCGCCTTGCCCACGCCCAGGAGGCAGACCGACCCGACGCCTGCTCGGAGCTGCCGGGCCTCGAGTCCCTTGCCGACGTCGCCCGGCGCGACGTGACGCGGCGCCGTCCTGGGCAGCCGGATGGAGGAAGGACCGGCCAGTCGCAGTGCCGCCCGCAGCATGGGCTCGACCTCTTCGGCCGACGAGGGTGTGAACACCGTCATGCCGGGGATGGACAGCGTCAGTGCCAGGTCGAGCACCCCGTGGTGCGACGGTCCGTCCTCGCCGGTGATCCCGGCCCGGTCGAGCACGAAGAGCACCGGACAGCCGTGCAGGCCCACGTCGAGGTTGGCCTGGTCGAAGGCCCGGGAGAAGAACGTGGAGTACACCGCCACCACTGGCCGCAGCCCCGCCAAGGCCATGCCGGCGGCCGACGTCACCTCGTGCTGCTCGGCGATCCCGACGTCGAAGAAGCGTTCGGGGTAGCGGGCCTGGAAGGCCAGCAACCCGGTCGGCCCGGGCATAGCGGCGGTCAACGCCACGATCCGCGGGTCCTCCTCCGCCACCGCCAAGAGCGCACGGGAGAAGGCGTCCGTATACGTAGCCGCCCGCGGCACCGCCCCGTCGACCGCGGTCTCGGGCACCGACCCCGGCGACGCCAGCCCGCCGCTGTCGGAACCGGCCGACCCGCCGACGGCGAGCCCCGCCGAGCTCCCGATCGTGTTCTCCAGCGCCAACGACGGCGTCGCCTTCACGTCGTGCAGTCGCTGCACCTCGTCCTCTTCTGCCGGCGCGTACCCCCTGCCCTTCTGCGTCAGCACGTGCACGACGATCGGTCCGTCCCACTCCGCCGCGTGCGTGAAGGCCTGCTCCATGTGCTCGATGTCGTGTCCGTCGATCGGCCCGGCGTAGCGCACACCCAGAGCCTCGAAGAACGTGTGCGGCGACACCATCTCGCGCAACGCGCTCGTCAATGAGTGGACGCTCGAGTAGGCGAGCTCGCCGAAGGCCGGCAGCTCTCGCAGCCGCAGCCGCAGCCGCTCCCGGGCCGCCGTGTACGTCGGGTTCAGCCGCAGGCTCGTCAATGACTGCGACAGCTGCGACACCGTCGGCGCATAGGAGCGACCGTTGTCGTTCAGCACGATCACCACTCGCCGATGGGAATGACCCAGGTTGTTCAGGGCCTCGTAGGCCATGCCCCCGGTCAGGGCGCCGTCGCCGACCACGGCCACCACGCGCCGTTCGGCCCCCACCCCCCGCAGCGCAAAGCCCGAAGCGATCCCGTGTGCGTACGACAACGCCGTCGAGGCGTGGCTGTTCTCGATCCAGTCGTGTTCCGATTCCGACCGGTTGGGATAGCCGCTCATGCCGCCCGCCGAGCGCAGGTTCTTGAACCCGTAGCGTCGCCCGGTCAACAACTTGTGCACGTAGGACTGATGACCGGTGTCCCACAACAAGACGTCGCGGGGCGAGTCGAAGACACGGTGCAGCGCAAGCGTCAGCTCCACCGCCCCCAAATTCGACCCGAGGTGCCCGCCCGTCGTGGTCACCGTGTCGACGATGAAGTTCCGGATCTCCGTGGACAGCTCGTCGAGCTCTTCGTAACTGAGGCCCTTCACGTCGGCCGGTGTCTCGATGCTGTGCAGGATCATGGCAGTCCGCCCACGCTACCCCGTGGCACGCCCGCAACCCCTTCGCTGCGGCGCCGCTCCACGCTCACCAGGGTGCACCCGGCCACCCCGAAAGAGGACACAGCGAGGACCTGCAACCCATGCGCGGGGCCCAGCGTCTCCGAGACCCAGCCGACGATGGGCGCGCCGGCGACCCAGCCCACGTAGCCCGCCGCCGTGAACGCCCCGACCGCGCTCACGACCTGGGTCGCCATGCGGCTGACCGTGCTCATGACGAGCGGCCAGAACAACGACGCCCCGCCGGCCCCGAGGGCCAGCCCGACGGCGGCCAGCCCCGACAGTGACGTCAGCGACTCGAGCAGAATGCCGCTCCCGGCCACGCAGCCACCCACGATCAGGGCGTGCCGGCTCGAGAGCCGCCCGAGCAGCGGCCCGCCAGCGCCCCGGGTCGTGGCTGCCACCGCCTGGCCGACGACGTAGGCGCCCGCGCCGAGCAACACGCCCGTCGCCAGGTGGTTGCGCAGGTAGAGGACGCCCCACGTGTCGACGCCGCCCTCGGTGATCTCGGCCAGGGCGAACACCACCAGCAACAACAAGAGGCCGTCGCGGCGCAGCCGTCGCAACGGATGCGCCGTCGCGACTGCGCCTGATGTGGCCGTGGTCGCCGCGCCGGACGCGCCGGGATCGGTCGCGGCGGCCCACACCCCGGCCGCCACGGCGATGACCGCAATCCCCGGCCAGATCCAGCGAAAGGACACGCCGGCGTGGATGACCACGGCGGCGATGGCGGCACCCACCAACGCGCCGCTGTTGAAGAGGGCGTGCAGGCGCACGAGCACCGAGGGATGCGCGACCAGCCGGTGCGAGGCCTCCGCGTTCATGGCGGTGTCGATGGAGCCGCCGGCGACCTCGGTGAGGACGAGCACGACGGCGAACGCCCACTTCTCGTCCATGAGCGCGAGGACGCACAAGAGCACGGCCCAGGCGAAGAGCGCGATCCAGAGCAGCCGCCGCGGGCCCACGCGGTCCGACAAGTGGGCCATCACCGCGCTCGACCCGCCGGCGACGGCGACGGCGACGGCCAGCAGCACGCCGAGCTGTGCGTCGTTGAGGCCGAAGGCGTGCTGGATGTTGAACAGCATCACGGCCCAGCTGCCCCAGAACAGGCCGAAGATCGCGAATGCGGCGACGACCGGCCCCGCCCCGGCGAGGAGCGCGCGCCCCTTCGGAGTCGCGGTCAGGGCTCGCCCGTGAAGTCCGTGAATCCCGCCTTGCTGAGGAATGCCAACCGGTCCACCACGACCCGGGTGACCCGGCCCGCGCCGACGAGCCCGCCGCCGTCGCCCTCGAGACGGGCGGCCGAGACGGTGAAGATCAGCCGGCGGCCCTCGACCTTGACCAGCGTCGCCTCCGCCAGCACGACCGAGCCGACGGCAACGGGGGCGAGGTGGTCGAACTGCACCCGTGTCGCGACACTCGCCTGGCCGCGAGCCAGATGCCCGTCCGTGGCGCGCAGGGTGGCCTCCTCGCACAGCGCGATGAGCCGGGGTGTGGCGAGCACCGGGACGTCGCCCGAGCGGAAGTGCTCGGCGGTGTCCTCGTCTTGCACGGTGAGTTCGAGTTGCGCGCTCAGGCCCGCGTGCGGTCCATGGCCCGCGGCGGTGGTTGGATCAGGCGGCACGACGATTACGATACCGCCGTGCCTGACACTGCCCTCATCGACTCTGACGTGCTCGAACGCGTGCTCTCCGATGCCTTGGCGGGCGGCGGCGACATGGCCGAGGTGTTCGCCGAGGACGCCGCGACCTCGAGCGCACTCCTCGATGACCGCCGCGTCGAGGAGCTGTCGTCGGGGCGCAACCGCGGTGCGGGGATCCGCGTGGTCGACGGCGAGACGACCGGCTTCGCCCACACGGCCGACCTCAGCGAACCCGGCCTGCTGGCGGCGGCACGCGCCGCCGCGGCCGTCGCACGCTCTGGTGGACCCGGGACCCGGACGGTGGCGCTCGACCCCGTTTCGGCGCACGGGAGTGGCGACCGCACGCCGCCCGACACGGTCGACAAGGCGCGCAAGCTCGAGCTGCTGACCCGGGCCGACGAAGCAGCCAGGTCAGCGGCGGACGCCATCACCCAGGTCCAGGTGGGCTGCGGTGACAGCCGGCGCCGTGTCCTGGTCGCCAACTCCGAGGGTGTCTTCACCCAGGACGACCAGATCCGCACCCGCTTCAACGTCGTCTGCGTCGCCAACGGGGACACCGGGATGCAGACCGGCTACGAGTCGTTGGCGCGCACCGAGGGCTTCGAGATCTTCGAGCGTCACCGGGTGGAAGACATCGCTCGCGTCGCCGCCCAGCGTGCCCTCACCAAATTGTCGGCTCGGCCGGCCCCCTCGGGCGAGGTACCCATCGTGCTCGCCGGTGGCAGCGGCGGCATCTTGTTCCACGAGGCGTGCGGGCACGGACTCGAGGCCGACCACATCGTCAAAGACGCGTCCGTCTACACCGGGCGCGTGGGCGAGCTGGTCGCCAGCCCGCTCGTCACGCTCGTCGACGACGGCACCGTCCTCGGTGAGTGGGGCAACTTCGCCGTCGACGACGAGGGGCACGCCCCGGCGCGCAACGTGCTCATCGAGAACGGGGTCCTCACCGACTACATGTGGGACTGGCTGCGGGCGCGCAAGGAGGGCCGCGCCTCGTCGGGCAACGGCCGCCGGCAGAGCTACCAGCACCTGCCCATGGTGCGGATGACCAACACCTATCTCCTCGCCGGGGCCGAAGACCCCGACGAGATCATCGCCCAGACCCCCTCGGGCGTGTACGTGAAGAAGCTCGGCGGCGGCCAGGTCAACACCGCCACCGGCGACTTCGTGTTCGGGACCACCGAGGCCTATCTGATTGAGAACGGTCGCATCACCGAGCCGCTCCGCGACGCAAATCTCATCGGCAACGGACCCGAGGTCCTGCGGCGCATCGACGCGGTGGCCACCGACTTCGACATGACACCGGGCACCTGCGGCAAGGACGGGCAGAGTGTCCCGGTCGGCTGCGGGCAGGCGACACTGCGCATCACCGGCGTCACACTCGGGGGTACGGCGTGAGCGACGTCGATCTGCTCGAGCTGGCCGATTCCGTGGTCGCCCAGGCGCGCCCGGGCGAGGGAGTGGAGGTCTACGCCACCCGGGGCACCGACACCGAGGTGCGGGCCTACGACGGCGAGGTCGAATCCCTCACGTCCGCCGACTCCTCCGGCGTCGGCATCCGCGTGCTCCTTGAAGCGCCCGATGGAGCGGGGAGCCAGGTCGGCTTCGCCTGGGCCGGGTCACTCGACCCGGCGGTCGTCGCTGCCACGCTGGCCGACGCGCGCGGACAACGCGCGCTTCGCCACGCCCGATCCCGATGTGGTCCTGGCCGTGCCCGACGGGGTCGCGGCGGTGGAACTCGACCTGTGGGACGACGGCGTGGCGTCGACGCCGATGGAGAAGAAGGTCGCCTTGGCGCTCGAGCTCGAGCGGGCGACGCGTGCGGCGGACCCACGTGTGCGGCAGGTCTCGTCGGCCGACTACTCGGACAGCCGGGTGGAAGTGGCGCTCGTCAGCACGACCGGCATCTCGTCCTCCCGCCGCCGCACCACAGCCTTCCTCTCCGTCGACGCCATCGCCGGCGAGGGGGCCGACACCCAGACGGGCACCGGGTTCAGCGTCGGGCGCGGGCCGAGCGAGCTGGTGCCCGACGAGGCCATGGACGACGCCGTGTTGCGGGCCACGCGGATGCTGGGCTCGCAAAAGGCGCGCTCGACCCACTGTACGGTCGTGTTCGACCCACGGGTGGTCTCGACATTGTTGGGCATCGTGGCCTCCGCGCTCTCGGGTGAAGCGTTGGTGAAGGGACGGTCCTTCTTCGCCGGGCGGCTCGGCGAGCCGGTCGCCGTTCCGGCCGTCACGCTGGTCGACGACCCCACTGACCCGCGGGCGTTCGGCGCGGCGACGCACGACGGGGAGGGTCTGGCCTGCCGGCGCAACGTCCTGATCTCCGACGGCGTGCTCCGCATGTTCGTCTTCGACACGGTCTCGGCGCGAAGAGCCGGGATGTCGTCGACCGGGTCCGCCGGCCGCGGCGGTTTCGCCGGCACGCCCTCAGCTTCATGCCGCGCCCTGGTCCTGACGCCGGGGACCAAGAGCCAGGACGAGATCCTGGCCGCGGTGGGCGATGGGCTCTACGTCCAGTCGATCACGGGCGTCCACTCGGGCGTCAACCCGGTGAGCGGGGACTTCTCGGTGGGTGCGGAGGGGCTCCTCATCGAGAGCGGGTCACTCGGTCAGCCGGTGCGCGAGGTCACGGTCGCCTCCACGCTGCAGCGCATGCTGCAGTCGGTGGTCGAGATCGGGGCCGACCTGCGCTGGCTCCCGGGCGTGGCCGCCGGCCAGACGCTCGCCATCGCGGACATGGCCCTCAGCGGCGAGTGAGGTCAGGAAGAGCTGGTAGCGGGCGACTTGGCATCCTTGCCGCCCGAAGACGAGGAGTCGCCGCCGCCCGAAGACGAGGAGTCGCCGCTCTTCGACGACGAGTCCCCGCTCTTCGACGAGTCCTCTTTCTTGGAATCGCCGGATGCGGACTTGGAATCGCCGTTGGACTTCGCCGGGGCGCGTGAGTCCGTCTTGTAAAAGCCGCTGCCCTTGAGCACGATGCCGACGGCGCCGTAGACCTTTCGCAGCGCGCCACCGCATTCGGGGCACTCGGTCAGGGGGTCGTCCGAGAAGCTCTGGACGGCCTCGAGCCGATGCCCACACGTCGTGCACGCGTATTCATAGGTCGGCACAGCATCCCTCCGTGGTTGGCACTCACCGCCTTAGACTGCTAAGTCTACCCGCCACGGCGACGATGGGCGTCGGTCGCCCCAGGTCGTAGACTGCGTGCTCGTGTCCGACCGCATGCTGGCCAATCTCGACCCGCTGGGCGGAGCCCGCATGGTCGACGTCACACCCAGGGAGCCCACCCACCGCAGAGCCCTGGCCCGCTGCCGGGTCTCCATGCTCCCCGAGACCACGACCAAGGTGGCCAACAACGCCATCACCAAAGGGGACGTGCTGGCGGCGGCCCGGATCGCCGGGATCCAGGCCGCGAAGCGGACGGCCGAGCTCATCCCCATGTGCCATCCCGTCCTGGTGGGCTCGATCGGTGTCAACTTCTCCATCGGCGACGACTACGTCGAGGTGGAGGCCCAGGTCGAGACGGTCGACCGCACGGGCGTCGAGATGGAGGCAATGACCGCCTGCTCGGTGGCCGCGCTGACCGTCTACGACATGTGCAAGTCGTCGGACCGGACCATGACGGTCGAGCATCTGGCGCTGTGGGAGAAGTCAGGCGGTCGCTCGGGACCGTGGCGCCGGGCCGAGACCAACCACATCTGACCCGCTCCTTTCGGGTGTCAGCCAGGTGACCGCCACAGTGCAGGTTGCCGCAGCACTGACGGGGTAGGCGGTTCTGCCTGGCTCTGCCTGGTTCTGCCTGGCGCCGACAAGGCGCGGTCAGCGCACCGCAGGTGATGCGACCCGCGCACCGCTGATCCGGGTCCACAGCGGCGAGGGGCGCGACCCCATGACCCGGCCCGAGGGGCCGGCGAACGACAGCTCCGCGTTGGCGTTCCCCGAGACGCTCCATTCCTTGGCATGGACCCGGTGGTGATGATGGCTGCACAGCAGCACCAGATTTTCGAGGTCGGTCGGGCCCGAGGGCGTCCAGGGATCGAGGTGATGGGCATTGGTGAAGGTTGCGTTCGAACAACCGGGGAAGCGACAGTGCCGGTCCCGTCGCCAGAGCTCCCGGCGCTGGGCGTCGGTTGGGTCCCTCGTGGCCCGGCCCTCGTACATGGTGTGGCCGACGTCGTCGTCGACGGCGACGATGAGCGTGGCGTCACAGGCCATGCGGCGTAGCGTCTCAGCGCTGATGAGCCCACCGCGCTCGAGTTCGGCGCACAGGGTGGAGTCGTCGTCGAGCAGGATCTCGAGGGGGGCATGGGCGACGACGACGAAGTTCACCGCCGCCCGGCGCGACGTCGTGGTGCCGGCTGTGACCACCTCGACGAAGGCGTCGGCGAGGCGCTGGTCCCAGCCAGTCTCGGCGTCTGCATAGGCACGCGCCCGCGTCTCGAGGCCGCGTGCGCACCGCGACGTAGGACTCTTCGGGCAACTGGGCGCTGATGGTGCGCACGGTGTCGTTGAAGCGCACCGAACGCGCCTCGTGGGCGGCCTTTGCGTCGGCCTCGGAGACACCGCGGTCGGAGCGGGCCAGCTCGAGCAGCTGGCGCACCGACGACTCCTTCGCCACCTCGGCCACCGATGCGTCCGTCTCTGGGCTCGCACTCTCGGCCACGGCGCGCACCTTGTCGAAGCTGAGGGCGCCTTCGCAGAGCGCAGTGGCGAGGTGCGGTAGGTCGAAGAGCCGTTCGCCCACGGTCGCGTAGGCACGGGCACTCGGGACCGAGACCCCGCAGCGCTCGACGATCCACGACTCGAGCGAGGTGGCGCCCTCGGCGCGCCAGCCCTCGCGCCGGTCGAGCTCGGCGGTGAGCAGAACGAAGCGTCCCGCCAGGGAGGCGAGGGCCCTGGAGGTCGCGGCGGCCTCCTCCATCAGCTCGGCGTCGGAGAGGCGAGACAATTCGGCGTTGGAGAGAAGCGCCGACGGAGCTGTCGTGGAGGCCATCGGGGAGTGAACGGTCTACATTCGGCGGCGATGACGACCATGTCCGATGTCGACGTCGGCAAGGGGATCGTCGGCGCCGTCACCTCCGTGGTCGGACGCATCGGTGGGCGCAATGCCGTCATCTGCCGGGCGCTCGGCTCGATGCGGCGTGGCGCCATCACCCACGCCGACGGCGTGCGGCTGGCGGAGGCGGCAGACCAGGCCAGGAACCTGGGGATGCCGTTTGTGTTCTTCGTCGTATCGAGCGGAGCCGATGTGCGTGACGGGGTCGCTGCCCTGCACGGATGGGGGCGGGCGGCCGCGGCCATCTCGCGCTGCAGCGGACGGGTGCCCGTGATTGCCGCCGCGACGGGTCCCGTGGTGTCGGGGCCGGCGCTGCTGCTCGGCCTCTCCGACCTCGTGGTGATGAATGCCGACGCGGTGGCCTTCGTGTCGGGCCCGCAGATGGTGGCGGAGTTCACCGGCATGGAGGTGGGGCTGGGTCAGCTGGGGGGCACGGCGACTCACGCCACGGCGAGTGGGCTGTGCGCCGTCGAGTCCGACGACGTCGACGGGGCGGTAGCGGAGCTGCTGGAGTACCTGCCATCGAGCACGGACGAGATCCCGCCCATGGCGCCGGTCAGCGACTCGGTCCTGCGGTCGACGCCGGAGCTGCGCACCGTCATCCCGGAGCGCAAGGCGGCGACGTACGACGCGCGGGACGTGGTGCGCTCGCTGTGCGACGACGGCGAGTTCCGCGAGCTCTGGCCGCGGTGGGCCGGGCAGATCGTCACGGCGTTCGCCCGGTTGGGCGGAATGCCGGTGGGGTTCGTGGCGAACCAGCCCCGGATCCTGGCGGGCACGCTCGACATCGCGGCCTCGCAGAAGGGCGCCCGCTTCGTCCGTCTCTGTGACGCGTTCAACCTGCCCATCGTGAGCCTGGTGGACACGCCGGGCTTCTTGCCGGGGAAGGACCTCGAGTGGCGGGGGATGATCCGCCACGGCGCCGAGCTGGCTTTTGCCTACGCGCAGGCCAGCGTGCCACGGCTGTGTCTCATCCTGCGCAAGGCATTCGGGGGGGCTTACATCGTCATGGACTCGCGGGGCGTCGGCAACGACGTCTGCCTGGCCTGGCCGGGGGCCGAGGTGGCGGTCATGGGGGCGTCGGGGGCGGTGCAGATCCTGCACCGGGGGTTGGAAGCGGGGGCGCGGGCCGACCAGGAGCTGGCCTACGAGGACACCTACCTGAATCCCTGGCCGGCGGCGGAGCGCGGCCTGGTAGACCAAGTGATCGATCCGGCCGACAGCCGTATCGTCCTGTGCGCCGTCCTGCGTCAGCTCTGCACGAAGAGGGAGCTGGTGGTAGGCCGAAAGCACGATGCCGGTCCGCAATAGGGGTTCACCAGGGAAAACACAAATTGTTACCCATTTGTAACAGTCTTGAGTCGCTTTCGACGCCGAACCCGGGAAATGATCAGTCATGATCTCCGACGTGGTCCCCCCCACGGACGACTCCCTGTTCGTGCTCGAGTCCTGCCACAGCACGTGGATCTTCGACACCGAGAAGATGAGGTTCCGGCGCGTCCTGAAGGGTCTGGCGCTGGACGCGCACGCTGCCACCACCGCCTGGAGGGCCTACTACGGCCTCGAGATCGATCCCATCTCCGAGTCCTTCGTCGTGTTGTTGAACCCGGAGGGCACGCGGCTGCTGCGCTCGTGGCGCCACGTCGAGCACTGCCCGCAGTGCGGCGGCAACCAGACGGCGGAACTCTCCCTCGACGAGTTGCGGAGCGCGTCGCTGGCCTGATCGTCCTGGAGGCAAGGACCGAGCGCACCCGGGGGACGGAATCGGCACCACCTCGTCTGATCGGTCGCGCCCCACTTCTGATCGGGATCGCGCTCAGAAATGGATGACGTGGACTGCTGACAGCAGGAGGAGCGTCATCGTCGCGAGCGCCGCCACCACGACGAGTGCAGTCAGCGCCTTGGACACGGCCCGCTTCTGCCGGGTGGTGCGAACGCCATGGGCGGCGGCGCGGCCGCGGACGGTGACCTCCGTCTGTGCCGGGTCGTCGGTCGCGAGCACGAAACGGTGCTGACGGCCACCCCCACGTTCGGTGACGGCGATGACGACGCCCGGACGCCCGTCGGGAAGCTCGGAGCGCTCGATCGGCGACATCTCGGCCAGATCGGACCACGGGCTCGACCAGACGCGCTCGCCGTCGGCCTTGTTCAGCGCAAGACCCCTCTGGTGGAGGGTCAAGGTGAGGTGGGGGACGGCGACGGTCCCTTCGGACCCCTCGCTCAGGAGGTAGACGTCGGGTACCGACCACGACTCCTCCATACCGAACCGCGACGCTACTTCCACTCCCGGCGGACGAACGCGCCATAGGCGGCGGCCAAGTGCTCGGGGAGCAGCGGTGGCACGCGGCGCGTCACCCGCAGCACGCCGCCGTCGACCGCGGGCACGGGGCGGAAGGCCGAGGCGGGGATGCGGGGCCCGACGTCGAAGCACCACCACGGCGCCCACGCGGTGGACAGCAGCGTGCTGGGCGGGACCACAGCCCGTTTTCGGGCCACCTCCCACTGCACGACGAGGTCGGCCCGAGACAAACCGCTCCGCGGCGCGTCGTCGAGCAGGTGGCGCAGGATCGCCGTCGTCGCGCCGAACGGGATGGAGCCCACGACGCGGAAAGGGCGACGGGGCATCCGGTAGGCCAGCGCATCGCAGCAGACGACGGTGACGTTGTCGACGCCGCGCCGACGAGCCTCGCGCCGCAGCCGCTCGGCCCAGGCGCGGTCCTTCTCGACGGCGACCACGTCGAGACCGCGTCGCGCCAGCGCGAAGGTGAAGGCACCGCTGCCCGCACCGATCTCGACCACCAGCTCGCCGGCGTCGAAGGCCGCCTCGGCGACCAGAGAATCGGCGACCTCAGGCCGAAGGAAGTTCTGTCCGAGACGGCGTCGTCGCTCGTCCCGTTGCGTCCGCTTGTCCGCGGACACGGATCATCGCCGTGGCGCCCATAAGACCCCCATTGTGCACCATCACGTCGTACCGCGTCGCCGCTCCCGGCGGTCGGCCCGCTCGATCTCCCGCTCGACGTCGGACCAGATGAGCGGCTCGTCCTCCCCGGTGACGTCGGCCGACTGCGCGCGGGTCATGATCACGAAGGCCACGCTCCACAGGACGGCGATGGTGCTGAGCTTGGCCACGAAGCCGGCGAGCTGCTGGTCGAGCAGGGGTGACATGCCGACCACGGTGCCGGGGTGGCTGTAGGGGGGGTACAACGAGTGCCGGGCGAAGATCCACACGATGGACAAGAAGCTCGGCACGATCGACTGCACGATCAGGTAGCCGCCTCGCCCCAAAGGAGACAGCCGCGTCGCCCCCGGCAGCTCGGTCAGCACCGGAGCCCACAGCACGAACCCCGACACCAGCACCACCAGCTCGATCAGCACCCGGGCCACGTCCGAGCGGGCCGCCAGGTTCACCGCACCGGTCGTCAACGTGGCGACGGCGATCACGGTGACGATCGCCACCGCCGGCCCCGGCCGTACGGCGACGCGCAAGACCGCGTCGACCGGCGCGGGGCGGGTCAGCCGGGCGATGAGCGGCCGGGGCGTGCCGAGGACGAGAAGCGGCGGTACGGCCAGCGTGAGCAACAACCGCTGGATCACCAGGGCCACGAGCAGCCAATGGGCGGCGAGGTCGGCGAGCGGCCAGGTCACCGCGACCACGAGCACGAGCAGCCCGCCGACGAAGCACAGCTTCTGGCGCAGCGTCGCCCCGTAGCCCTCAGCAGACGCGCGTGTGGTGGCCCAGAGATAGAGGCCGACGAGGACGGGGAAGGCGAGCAGCCAAAAGAGATGGAGGTGCCAGTCGAAGGGATGCCCCACGGCGATCACGGCGCGCCCGCCGCCGTAGGCTCTGGTCGATGGAGGCCCCCCCGAAGCTCGATCGGCTCGAGCGCGTCACCGATCTCGTCCTCGTCTTGCTGGACGCCGCGCAGCCCCTGACGCTCGACGCCATCGCGCACCAGGTCCCGGGCTACCCGTCGGAGCACTCGGCGCGCCGCCAGGCCTTCGAGCGGGACAAGCGCCTGCTGCGCGACGAGGGCATCCCCGTGCTCACGGAGCGGCTGCCGGGGATCGAGCAATTCGGGTACCGGATCGATCGTGACTCGTTCTATCTGCCCGACCTCGACCTCGAACCCGACGAGCAGATCGCGCTGCACCTCGCCGTCGCCGGCGTCCACCTCGGCGATCCTAGTGGCCGCGATGCGCTGCTGAAGCTTGGCGCAGCCGGCCTCGGCGACGTCCGTCCCATCGCGTCGCTGGTGCCGCCGGCAGCGCTCGTCGAGCTCTTCGAAGCGGTGCGCACACATGCGACGGCGACGTTCGCGTACCGCGGCGGCGCGCCCCGCGTCGTTGCGCCCGTCGGCCTGTGGTTCCGCTTCGGGCACTGGTATCTGGTGGCGTGGGACATCGAGCGCGCGGGCGTGCGCACGTTCCGGGTGGATCGCATCGACGGTGAGGTGACGCGGGGTGAGGCGAGCAGCGCCACGGTGCCCGACGGCGTCGTGGTCGACGTGAAGGCCGCGCTGCCCGACGAGCCGTGGGAGGCGGAGCCCGCTGACGCGGTGGAGATGCGCATCCGCGTCGACGCGCTGGAAGCCCGACGGGTCATCGACGAGGTCGGCGAGGACAAGGTGGTGGCGCGCGCAGACGACGGGTCGGTCGACCTCGTGCTCGGCGTGTCTTCGTTCACGGCCATCCGCTCGTGGGTGCTCGGCCTGCTCGATCACGCGACCATCCTCGAGCCATCCGGTTTTCGTCACGAACTCGTCGAGTGGCTCGAGTCGATCCGAGACGGCGAGCACACACTTCCGGCGGATCCGGTCGTGCCCGCCGCGTCCGATGAGGGCAGCACCGGGCGCGGCGGCCGGGCCCAGATCCGCGCCTGGAGCAGAGACGAGCCGTCGGTTGCGACGTCTGTTGGCCGTGATCGGGTGGCTGGCGCAGGTGGGGGAGGCGCCCACGGCCACCGCGGCGCGGCGATTCGGGATGGACGAGGCGGAGTTGGTGGCCGAGTTGGAGCTGGCGGCGTGCTGCGGGACGCCGCCGTACACGCCGGACACGCTGATGGAGATCGAGGTGTCGGAGCATTCGGTGCGCGCGTTCTTGCCGCCCGAGTACGCCCGGCCGCGGCGGCTGACGCCGTCGGAGGGTTTCGCCGTCGCGGCGTCGGCCCGGTTGTTGCTGGCGGTGCCCGGTTCCGACGACGACGCGTTGCGACGTGCCCTGGCCAAGTTGGACGCAGCGTTGGGGTCCCGCGAGGTGGTCGGTTTGGACGTGGACGCGCCGGCGCATTTGGCGGCCGTGCGCGCGGCGGCGGAATCGGCGCGTGCAGTCTCGATCGACTATCTGTCCGGGTCGCGTGACGAGCTGACCGCCCGTGTCGTGGAGCCGGTGCAGGTGATCACGATCGATGGTCACTGGTATCTCGATGCGTACTGTCACCGGGCGGGGGACATGCGGCGGTTCCGGGTGGACCGGATCGGTGCGGTGCGAGACGTCGACGGCGCTGAGGCGGACGGTCTCGATGATGCCGTGGTGCGGGACCGGCCGCTCGAAGAGATGTTCGTCCCAGGGCCCGGTGCGCTCGAGGTGCAGCTGCGCCTCGGGCCGGGCGCGGCATGGGTGCCCGAGTCGGTGCCGGTCCGTGCCGTCGCCCGCGACGCGGCGGGCACGGTGATCGGCGTGGTGCTCGACGTGTCGGGGATGGCCTGGTTCGAACGGCTCCTGCTCCAGCTCGGCCCGGACGCCCGAGTGGTGAGCCCGCCGGCGTTGACGGGGCTGGCCGCTGACGCGTCCCGGCGTGTCCTGGCTCGCTACTGACGATGGGCCCGGGGCCGTCGCAGGAGGAGAACCGGGGCCTGATCGAGGAGTTCCGGGCTCATCAGGGCAGGGTCGCCTCTTTCGGGGACACGCCGGTGCTGCTCCTCACGACCACGGGCGCGCGCTCTGGTGCTTCGCGCGTGAACCCTCTCGTTCCGCTGGTCGAGGGTGACCATCTGTACGTCTTCGCGGCGGCGGCGGGGTCGGCCACCAGTCCGGCCTGGTACTACAACGTGGTGGCGCACCACGAGGTGGGTGTCGAGTTCGGTGCCGAGCGATTTCGCGCCGTCGCCGTGCTCGTCAGCGGTCCCGAGCGTGACCGCGTGTTCGCGGCGCAGGTGGCCCGCCGACCCGAATACGCGCGCTACCAGGAGGAGGCCGGCGGCCGGCTGATCCCCGTGGTGGAGCTCCGCCGCATCTGACGACCGTTCCCCGGCCGTGCTCGGGATCCACGGCATCGGACGGGGTGGCGCCGACTACTACCTCTCTGATCTCGGACGCGAACTGCCGGTGGAGGGCGGCGCACGCTGGGCCGGTACCGGCCTGGGTCTCGAGGGCCCCGTCTCGGCCGACGGCCTCCGCCGGCTCCTGCAGGGACGGCACCCGGTGACGGATCGGCCGATCGGGTCGACGAGAGTGAAGGTCGCGGCCTTCGACCTCACCTTCAGTGCTCCGAAGTCGGCGAGCGTGCTCTTCGCGCTGGGCGGAACGGACGCAGCGCGCACGGTCGTCGCCGCGCACGAGGCGGCGGTGGCCGGCGCGCTGGCCTATCTGGAGCAGCACGGCGTCACGGCCGTCCGTCGGGACGGTCCCGAGCGCATCGTGATCCCGACGGGCGGCATGGTGGCCGGGCAGTTCACCCATGCGGTGAGTCGTAGCGGGGATCCGCATCTGCACAGCCACGTCGTGATGGCCAATCTCGTCCACGGCGCCGACGGCCGGTGGTCGGCGTGCGATCGCCGCGGGCTCGACGCGCACCGCCGCGCCGCGTCCGCGCTCTACGAGGCGCACCTGCGCGCCGGCCTGGCCGAGACCATGGGGGTGCGCTGGACGGCACCGCCCCTCGGGCGGACCGGCGAGATCGCGGGGATCCCTCCGGAGTTGCTCGGTGCGTTCTCGTCCCGGGGCGCCGACATCCGCCGCCGGGTCCACGAGACCGGTGCCCGCTCTGCCCGGGGGCGCCGCGTGGCGTGGGCGGGCACCCGCCCGGCCAAGACGGGTGGTCTCGACTATGCCGATGCCGCCCGGGACTGGCGTCGGCGGGCGCACGAGGCCGGCGGTTCGATCGAACTCGATGTGCGACGCGGCCACCCCGGAGTCCTCGACGAGCACTGTGTCGCCGCCACGCTCTCGGTCACGCCGCACGGCGGGGCCCACCGGCGCGACGTCGTGGCCGCCTTCGCCAGTGGCGCCCGCGACGGCGTCGTGGCCGACTCGGCCGACCGGCTGGTCGCGTTCTGGATGCCGCCGGGGGGTCTCGGAGTCGCCGAACCGCTCCATCAGCGCCATGACGCCTTGGCACGGGCGCATCACCTGCATGCCTTGGGGCCGCGGCCCGTCGATCCGGTCGAGCACGAAGTGTGGGTGGGTGCGGCCCAGACGATCGAGGCGTACCGGGAACGCTGGGGCGTGCAGCGGTCCTCCGTCGAGACACTGGGCGTGGGACGCGACAGGCTGGCGGCGTTGCCGGCGGCACGCCTGGCCGACCATCTCAGCACCCTGCGACAGATCGACGTGGCCCGGGTTCGGCTCGGCCGGCGCGATCCTGCAGCCGTCGAGCTCGCCCGGGGGGTCGGCCTTGGCCGTTAGCGTCCGAGGCCCATCGGCTGGCGCGTCCGTACCCGGGGCACCAGTTGGCGCCACGGTGAGTGCGTGTGGGCTGGCGTGAGGGCCACCGACGTGACGTCCTTGTTCGGGTCCGAGGACGAGCGCGTGGCCGGGTTCGCCACGCGCGATGGCATCGACGGGAAGCCGGGCCTCGCGGGTGGAGCCCACCGATGTCGACGGGTGGATGCGGCCCCAGCGGCCGACCGACCGGCTGACGGTCGTCGTCGTGATCTCGTGCCGGCCCGCGAGCGCGCTGATGTCACGCAACGTGGCGGTGTCGGCGATCCCCTGCAGCACGACGGTGGTGCCGAACAACGACAGGAATCCGTCGGCCGCGGCTGCCCCAGCGGCCCCGGGCCTGTGACAGGTCCTGCAGGCAGGCCAGCACGAGCAGCCCCTGCCCGGCCCCCTCGCTCACCACGGCGGGAAGGTCGGGGATGGGCGCAATGTTGGCGACCTCGTCGAGCGCGAGCAGCGTCGGCGGCCCGGACCCGTCACCGGTGCGCGCACGGGTGTAGGCCGCGTCGCGCACGTCGCCGATGACCGAGACGACGAGCGGGGCGAACTGGCGCTGCCGGCGGCCGGTGGAGCACACGTAGAGCGTGTTCGCCCCGTCGCAGAACGCGTCGAGATCGAGCGCCGGCGCCGTCGTCGACGCCATCGCTCCCGCGGTGCGGTAGGCGGCCAGGACCCCTGACGCAGTCGACCAGATCCCTGACTGCTCACGGGAATCGGTTGCAGCGATGCCCGCCAGCAAATCGGTCGCCGCCGTCTCGATCCCGGCCGTGGCGCTGAGGATCTCGAGCGCCCTGACGGCGTCGTGGCGGTCGATCCATCGGAGGACCTCAGGCATGGGCAGCTCTTCGAGGGCAGCGGCGTGCAGCAGTGTCGAGAGAAGGGCGCCGGCCCGTTCGGTCCAGTGGTGCTCGGCGGTGCGAGCACCACTCAAGCGGCTCGCGTTGACCATGGCGTCAGCCGTGACCACTGCTGTGTCCCAATTCGCCGCATTGGTCAGTGGTGACCACCCGACGCGCTCGACTTCGGGCGGACATTCGATCTCTCCGCTCGGGTCGTAGAGGAAGGTCCATCCTTCTCCGCTGCGCGACGGCGCGGTCGCCACCATCACGTCCGGTTTGGTCGACGTCGAGACGACAGGACCATCGGACAGCAGAATATTGGGTATGACCAGGGACGATGTCTTCCCAGAGCGCGGCGGACCCAACACCAGCGTCGAACGCTGTGCGCCAGCCCACATCCACCCGTGTCTGCCGTATCCAACATAGATGCTGTGTTGCGCAAAACGGTGGACCTCGCGCAACGCGGCTGTGGAAAACAGGCACGAATCACCCGTCTGATCATGCATATCAACTGCACGTTTCATGCAGGGGATGTTTGCGTTGGGGAACAGAAAATTCCATAGGACATATCGCCCAATGCGACGACAACGAAACGTCGCGCTCAGCACACGTTCGCAGTGTGCATGTCGTTTCTGGGTACGACAGTGCGTCAAACGAAGGTCATCAACGAGTGCAAAATGACCTCGCGAACAAAGAATGCTTGACCTGAGCATGTTCACAACAGAAGAATGTGTCTACCCGAAGTGTGAGGGAGGGTTGACATGTGCTGCGACACAACGGTGTGTGGCGCGCAAAACGAAACTTGTCGGTCTCGTTTCTGCGCGTCTCCTACCGTGCAGCACAGTGTCAGTTCAACGTCGCATGACGGGGAACTGGGACGGACGGACGTGATGCGGTGGTGTCCATGACGCCGGCGCAGCAGCGTCATTCGTCTCATTTGACAGTGAATCCGGTGCGGCAGTGCGCACGGCGAGGTTCGGACCTCGAAGTGGCGCAGGCTTCACCTCTATTCAGTGACCATGCTCCTAGGGAGGTGCACCTGTGGCAGTAGCCGCGAAAAGAAGGGGTCCGGCCAAAAAGGCCGCCAAAAAGAGGGCCCCAGCAAGAAAGGCAGTCAAGCGCGCACCGGCCAAGAAGGCCGTCAAGCGGGCACCGGCACGCAAGGCGACCAAGCGTCGCGCACCGGCACGTAAGGCCGCCAAGAAGCGGGCACCGGCTCGCAAGGCTGCCAAGAAGCGGGCGCCGGCTCGCAAGGCTGCCAAGAAGCGGGCTCCGGCTCGCAAGGCCGCCAAGAAGCGGGCTCCGGCACGCAAGGCTGCCAAGAAGCGGGCTCCGGCACGCAAGGCTGCCAAGCGTCGGGCCCCGGCTGCCAAGAAGGCTCCGGCTGCCAAGAAGCGGCGTACCGTCCGTCGGGCACGCAAGCGCTAGACGCGTTGGCGCAGCACTGTGCTGCGCTCGACTGACAGAAGCGAACCGGGGGCCTTCGGGCCCCCGGTTCTGCGTCACGTCAGGGTAAGGACGTGGCCAGCTCGTTGACGTCGGCCGGCCAGTCGACGTCATAGGCGAGGTCAGGAGACCGGACCACCCGCACGGCCAGACCGAGGCGTGTCGCCTCGGCGCGGTGTATGCGGAAGGAGCCGGGCCCGTAGGCAAACCGGAAGTCGGAGACGGCGGGCAGCCGGAGCACATTGGTGCCGTCGTCTCGGCGGTCGGGGACCAAAGTGACGCCCTCGAACGGCGGCAGCGTCCCGAGGCCCTTGGCGCGAGGAAGGTCCCCGTGCGCGACGGTCACCCAGCGCGCGCCGGCCCGGGCCAGGAGATCGACGCCCGTCCCGACGGCGCCGTTGAGGCCGTGGCCCGGCGCCCACACCACCGTGGCGCCGCGTGCTTCCGCCCACTCCGCAACGGCCTCGTCGTTGCACACGACGGCGACCGGAAGGGGCGCACAGGCCGACACCACGTGTGCGGCCATGGCACGCACCAGCTGCTCTCGCTCAGGCTCACCTAGGGTGGTACCCAACCGTCGCTTCGCCTGAGCAAACGCCTTGACGGGGATGAGCACGACCTCGGGCCCGAGGTCGACCGGGACCTCCCGCACTGCCGGTACGACGACCCTCGACACTTCGACAGTGTAGGGGTGAGGGCAGGAGGGGCCGCGGGGCCGCCATAGTCTCTTGTGGCATGACCGAGCGGGTGGCAGTGATCGGCGCCGGATCCTGGGGCACCGCCATGGCCACCATCGTCGGCGCGGCGCAACCCTGTCACCCTCTGGGCGCGTTCGAATGAGCTGGCGAGCTCCATGCGGTCGACGCGCGAGAACGCGACGTATCTACCCGGCATCTCGCTCCCCGACGGCGCTGGCAGTGACCTCGTCCGTTGGAGGAGGCACTCGACGGGCACGCGCATCGTGTTCATGGCGGTTCCCTCGCACGGATTCCGTGACGTGCTGAGCCGATTGCACTCGTCCGCCGGCTCGGTCGAGGCCGTCGTCAGCCTCGCCAAGGGAATCGAAATGGGGACGAACCTGCGGATGTCACAAGTGGTGGCTGAGGTTCTGCCCGGCGTCCCGGCCGGGGTGCTCACCGGTCCCAACCTCGCCCGCGAGGTCGCGCAGGGGCACCCGGCCGCCTGCGTCGTCGCGCTCCCCGACGAGTCACTGGCCGAACGCGTCCAGGCACTCGTGCACACCCGGACCTTCCGCACCTACACCGGCACCGACGTGGTGGGGTGCGAGATCGCCGGCGCCGCCAAGAACGTGATGGCCATCGCCGCCGGCATCGGAGACGGGCTCGGGCTGGGCGACAACACCCGGGCTGTGCTGATCACGAGGGGGCTCGCCGAGCTCGGCCGGCTCGGCGTCTCGCTGGGCGGCAAGGTGCTCACCTTCGGCGGCCTGGCCGGCGTGGGCGACCTGGTCGCGACCTGCGCCAGCCCCCAGAGCCGGAACCGGTCGGTCGGTTTTGCGCTGGGTGAAGGCGGGTCGCTCGACGAGATCGTGGGCGGCATGCAGATGGTGGCCGAGGGCGTGAAGAGCGCAGGCCCCCTCGTCGGCTTGGCGCGAGACCACGGGGTCGAGATGCCCATCGCGGAACAGGTGCATGCGATCGTCGAAGGGCGCTGCTCGCCCGCCGAGGCCCTGATGAACCTCATGCGGCGCCCGTCCCGGCCCGAGTGGGACGAGGCCCTGTTGCGGGGTCTGCCCGCATGAGCGGCCTCTTCCATGGCTATGACGCGGTGTCCGGCGTCGACGACGAGGCGCGGCGTGAGGCGGCCCTCGGCCACATCAAGGAGATCCTCCTCATGCACGGGGCATCGGAGGAAGAGATCGACCGTGCCGTGGCCGACGGCGTGATCGATCTCTTCGTCGCCGATCGTCTCCTCGTCCCCTCCCGGCGCCGGTATTCGCGGGTGGAGGTCTCCGAGCTGACCGGTGTGAGCCTGGACAAGCTCGAGCGCTTCTGGCGCGCCCTCGGGTTCCCCGGGGTGGACGACGACGAGGAGGCGTTCACCGATCTCGATCTCGAGGCGGTTCGGCTCTTTCAGGGCCTCCAGGCACTGGGCGCGGCAGACGTCGAGTCAGCCGTCCAGATGGCGCGCGATCATCGGCTCGTCGATGGCGCGCATCGCAGAGGCCGAGCTCGTGCCGGGCGACCTCGTGCACGCCGAGATCGACCCGATCCTGTCGGCCGAGGCATTCGCCAGCGTGGCCGACGCGACGATCCCGGCCATGGCGAAGCTCCTCGAGTTCGTATGGCGGCGCCAGGTCGCAGCCGGGATCCAGCGCAGCATGATGCTGCGCAGCCACGGTCTCGCGCCGGGGCAGAGTCCCATCCTTGCGGTGGGCTTCGCCGACATGGTGGGTTTCACCCTTCTCAGCCAGCATCTGAGCGACGAGGAGCTGGCCGCGGTGGTCCGTCGCTTCGAGGAGATCTCCCACGACATCGTGACGCGCGCCCGCGGCCGCGTCGTCAAAATGATCGGCGACGAGGTCATGTTCGTCGTCGACAATGTGGTCGACGCCGCACGCATCGGCCTCGACCTCGCTGACGCCTACGCCGATGACGACTTGCTCTCCGACGTCCGGGTCGGACTGGCCTGCGGCCCCGTCCTGCTGCGGGACGGCGACTACTTCGGCCCGACGGTCAACCTGGCGCACCGTATCGTCAACATCGGGAACCCCGGGACGGTGCTGATGTCCGACGAATTCCAGACCGCATTGCTCGAACAAGCGCCGGGGGAGTTCATCGCCAAGGCACTCCGTCCCCGCGTGCTCAAGGACCTGGGCCGGGTGCAGCTGTGGTGGTGCGGCCGGCCCGGCCAAGAGGCAGACGGCACCGGCGAGGCAGCGGACCGCCGTCG
This sequence comes from uncultured Acidimicrobiaceae bacterium, assembly GCA_963725895.1. Classification (GTDB taxonomy): domain Bacteria; phylum Actinomycetota; class Acidimicrobiia; order Acidimicrobiales; family RAAP-2; genus Bog-473. The sequence continues at coordinate 940,155 of CAVSAJ010000003.1, forward strand.
CAACGTGCGGTGGGAGCGGATCTCCGAGGTGCTGCGAGACCTCGAGGAGCTGCGCGGCGTCGGGGAACGTCTGCTGACGGCCAACCGCGGCGGCGATGCAGCGTCAGTCGCCGCGCAGCCGGGCCGTGGCGATGCCGAAGGGTCGTAGCTCGAACGAGCCCTCGAAGGGCTCGAGCGGGTACCCGCGCAAATCGACCAGCCAACCCGAGCGTCCTGGGAACGAGACGACCGTGGGGGCGGCATGCGGGTTGAAGACGCGGGCTTCGAGGACGCCACCGACCCGGTGGAGCGCACTGACCTCGGCGCCGTGGACGCCCAGCTCGCTGCCTGAAGCGGCCCGGGTGCCGCCGCCGAGGGTCGTGACCGCCTCGAGTGGCAGGAGGACGTCGTCCGCCAGACGGTAGGGATCATCGCAGTCCACCTCGAGCGCGTACCGCAACGTGATGCGCTTCCCGCGCATCTGCAGACCCTCGACGGGCGTCATCGGCCCGGCTGGGAAGGGCCGGTACGTCATGCCGAGCCTCGAGAGCATGCCAGTCGAGCGCACGATGGTGAGTGCGATGGTCTTCGCCTCGTCGCCGTCGATGTCGATGAGCTCGTACTCGCAGATCCCCTCGTGGGCGACGGTGAGGCGTCCCGCCGTCACGAACCGGTTGGCGGGCATGGTGGGAAGCCCGTACTCGTCGGTGCCTCCTTCGGCAGTGAGGCCGCGTGTGACGACGGTGAACGCGCTCTCGGCTTCGGAATGGTCGGCTTGCTCCGGCAGCGGTAGGTGGACACGCAGTCGGTGATCGCCGCTCGGGTTGACGAAGCTGGTCGTCACCCTGACGACGGCGTCGCCGGCACGTAGCTCCACGTCGGTGTCGATCGCGACGCGGTGTTCGCCGACCCGGGCCTGCGAGGAGCCGTCGACGTGGTCCGGCCACACATAGGTGGAGGTGACGCGGACTCGGGCGCGCACCGGTCCACGCTCGTCGACACGCACCGAGACGGACTCTGCCTCATCGACGAAGGAGTCCTGCCGGGGCGGCGAGTAGTTGTACGAGTCTCCGAGGTCGCCACCGTCGACCAGGCGCCCATAGCCCGTGACGCCGTCCACGGCGAACGTGCCGCTCTCCTTGTCGATCTCCACGCGGACGAGCCCGTTGGCGAGCACCACGGTGCCGTCGGTCTCGGTGGCCTCGACCGGGTGCTCGAGTGGTGCGGCCTCGAACGGCCCCCACCCGTACCCCTGGATGTCTGTCGTCCGAGCAGCGATCTTCCTCGTCGCCGGCTGCTCCATCCCGACCCGGACCACCGCGTCGGGGCGGGCGCCGAGACGTGTGTACACGTCCTGCTTGGCCTCGGCGATGGGGACGTCGGGCTTCTCCTCGGTGCCGACATCGACGGTGATGTCAAAGCCCTCGTCCGTATCCTCGATGCGGACCGCGTGGATCCAGGCGTCGTCGCTGATCCTCGGGCCCTGCATCATGCTCAGCATGGTGCGGACGGTGTTGGCGTCGAGCACCATGGAGCCCGGCATGCCCGCTCGCTCCGAGAGCACCTGGACGTTCCTCGGAGCCGGACCGTCGGCGGGGACGACGAGTTCCACGACGCCCGAGCGGGCACGCGCTGACGCGTTCGAGCACGTAGGCGCCGGGCTCGGCCAACGACCTGGCGAAGGCCTTGACTGCCCGGTCGCCCAGGCCAGAGGCGATGTCACGCGCCTCGGCGTAGCGGTGGAGTACGGCGTCGACCACCTCGTCCACCGAGCACGCGCAGATGGAGTCGTGCGCGGAGTTGCGCACCATCTCACGCCAGGCCAGCTCGAGCAGCCGGTTGGGATACACATCGGGCGGCTCGAACAGCGCACACAGGGGTTCGGCTCGGCGCTCGAGTTGCCGTTCGGCCACCGCTCCCAGCCGCTTGACGTCCACCCGGTTCGACGTGACGCCCATCAGCATGTGAGCACGAATGCTCGAGCGCAGCTCGCCCTCCACCGTCGTCAGCCCCTCGGACGAGGCGCCGGCCAGGTAACGCGCCATCGAGGTGATCTCGAAATGAAAGTCGTCCTGGAGGTCGTTGGCCTCGGCGATCACGCGGCCCAGCCAAGGCTGGGGCATGAGGTGGTCCGACCCGTTCATGCAGAGCAGGTCTCCGAACAGGAAGTCCTTCACCTCGTCGACGTTGTCCTGCGTCCGCCGAACGAGCGCCTTGGCGTCATCAGGCAGTGCCGCGCCGTTGCCATAGCCGACGGGCAAGTATTCGGCCCGCACCGACGAGCCGTCCGGCGCCTCCCAGATGAACGCGTTCTTGGTCACCTGGGATGGCACGCCGCGCCACACGACGGCGTCGCGGAAACCAGCCAGCCGAAGGATTTGGGGCATCTGCGCGATGTGGCCGAACATGTCCGGCAGGTACCCCACGTCCATGACGCCGCCGAAGGCGGCGCCCCGCACGAGCCCCATCTGGAAATTGCGCACGATCGTCTCACCGGAGGCGAGGAACTCGTCCATCAAGATGTACCAGGGACCCATGCTCACCCGTCCGGCCGCGGCCAGAGCCCGCAGGCGACCCTCGTTCTCGGGTCGCACCTCGAGGTAGTCGTCCACCACGGCCATCTGGCCGTCGAGCATGAAGTGCGGGTAACTCGCATCGTGCTCGAGGAGCGGGATCAAGGTGTCGATCAATTCCACCAGGGCCAGGCGAAAGTCCTGGTAGGACTTGTACCATTCCCGGTCCCAGTGTGTGTGCGGAACGATGGCTATCCGACGAGCGGTCATGACCGCCAGACTATGACCTGCCGTCACCGGCAGTGAAGGCGCAGATCGCCGCGGGGTCGTGGCCGGGCGAGGGCCGGCGTCACGAGGGCCGGACGTTGCTCGAGGTGTGGACAGGGCACTGGCGGGCCCGACCTGACGTGCCGGTGCTGGTGGACGGGTGGCGCCCCGGACGGGTCGTCGTGGGCGCAGCGCTCGATCGGCGGACGGCGCAGCTGGCCACGGTGCTCGTGCGCCACGGCGTGCGACCCGGAGACCGCGTCGCGTGGCACGGGCGCGCGACCTTGCACTCCGTGACCGCGCTCCTCGGCGCGTTACGCGCGGGCGGAGTCGTCGTCCCTCTCGGCACCACAGCGAGCGACGCCGAGGTGGCGCATGTGCTGCGCGACGCGGGCCCGGTCCTGGCCATGACCGACCGCCCGCCCGGCCAGCGCTTCGACGCCGCGGGCACCGTCTTCGAGGTCGACGAGCTGGTTGCCCTGGCGGACCGTGTCGGGTCAGGCGATCTCGATCTGCCTTCGTCCGCACCTGGTCCGGATGACGACGCGCTCGTCGTCTATACCTCGGGGACGACCGGCGCACCCAAGGGCGCCGTTCACACGCACGCGTCACTCCTGGCCGGTGTCGAGGCACTGGTCACCGCGTGGGAGTGGGGGCCCGAGGACCGCCTGATTCTGAGCCTCCCCCTCTTTCATGTCCATGGGTTGTGCGCCGGTCTGTTCGGCTCACTGGCTGCGGGCGGATCTGTCGCTGTCTTCGACCGATTCGACGAGGACGCGGTCCTCGCCGCAGCACGGTCGAGCACCATGTTCTTCGGCGTGCCGACCATGTACCACCGGCTCGCCGCGTCGCCCGACGCGGGCGGCGCTGGGAAGTCTCCGGCTCTGCGTGTCAGGCTCCGCCCCGCTCGCCATCGACCTCTGGCACCGCTGGGCGGGCATGGGTGTACCCGTCCTCGAGCGCTACGGCATGACCGAGACGCTGCTCACCTTGTCCAACCCGGTTGACGGCGAGCGTCGCCCGGGCTCGGTCGGCATCCCCCTGCCCTGTGTCGACGCCGCGATCGAAGATGCCGACGAGCATGGCGTCGGGGAGCTCCTCGTGCGCGGCCCGTCGCTGTGTCGCGGCTACTGGGGACACGGACCACTGTCACGCGACGGCTGGTTCGCCACCGGCGACCTCGTCTCGGTGGCCGACGACGGCTATGTCACCATCCGGGGACGGCGCACCGACCTCATCATCACCGGCGGGCACAACGTGTATCCCGCAGAGGTCGAAGCGGTCCTGGCCGGCCAGCCCGGCGTGGCCGAAGTGGCAGTCGTCGGTCTGCCTTCGGACGAGTGGGGCGAGACGGTGGTGGCGTTCGTCGTCGGCGATCCGGGCTTGGACCCGCAATCCCTGCGCGACGTCGCCGCGGTCGAGTTGGCGCCGTTCAAGTGCCCGCGCGAGGTCAGGTTCGTCGACGCTCTCCCGCGCAATGCAATGGGAAAGGTCCTGCGCAAGGAGCTGCGGTGAGGGACGCCGGGCGCGAGGGGCCAGCGGTCAGAGCCGAGAACCGAGCGACGCCTGGGGTAGCGTGAGCCAATGGCCACGTTCCTGATGCTCTCCACGGTCGGGCCCGACGGGGCGGCGACGCTGACCGAGAACCCGGACCGCCTCAAGGCTGTGAATGCCGAGGTCGAGGCGATGGGTGTGCGCATCCTGGCGCAGTGGGCGTTGCTCGGACAGTACGACTTTTGCACGGTGATCGACGCTCCGGACGAAACGACCATGGCTCGTGTCGCGCTGGTGTTGGGCTCGAGGGGAACGCTCAAGACGCTGACGCTGAGCGCCATCCCGATCGACGACTACATCGACGGCGTGCTCAAGTCAGGGCAGTGACGGCGCCTCAGTGCCACCAAAAGCCCTGTCGTGTCCGTTCCCGGCGGACGTCGTCGCGTGAGAACATCTCGCCGAGCGTGCTGCCGTCGGACATCCGGCGGATCCGGTAGCCATCGGGGGTGACTTCGGCGACCTCGAACCCGCGCACCCAAGTGCCTTGGTACCGATTGCGCACGTCGACCTTGGTCCCCGGAGCGAGGGGTGGTCGCCCGCTTGGTTCGTCCCCGTCCCCCCCGTCTGCGCTCACACCCCTATCGTACGAGGCCCGACCAGGAGGACACCGGTGACGGTCTGTTCTCCGGATCTCAAACAAGAGCGACGCCTGCGTTCGGAGGGATACGAGACCGTCGCCGGGCTCGACGAGGTCGGCCGCGGCGCGTGGGCCGGTCCGCTCACCGTCGGGGTCGCCATCGTGCGCCCTCGCGTGCAGATGCGTTCGGCGCCGGCGTGGCTGCGCGACTCCAAGATGTTGAGCGAGGCGCGGCGAGAGGAGATCTTCGGTGCGGTGGGCGCGTGGTGCCAGGCCTGGGCCGTCGGGCACTCCAGTCCGGCAGAATGCGACGAATGGGGCATGACCGAGGCCCTGCGGGTGGCGGCTCGCCGCGCGCTCGCACAGCTGGATGCCCAGCCGGACGCGCTCCTCGTCGACGGGCCGGTCGACCTGCTCCGCCACCCCGAGGAGCCCTTCGAGGGCGAGGTGCGACCCATTGTGGACGGCGATGCCAAGTGTGCATCGGTGGCGGCGGCCTCGGTGCTGGCCAAGGTCGTGCGCGACCGCCTCATGCGCGAGCAGGCTGACTGCTATCCGGTCTATGACTTCGAACGCAACAAGGGCTATCCATCGCCGGTGCACAAGACGGCGCTCCGGGGGTACGGACCCTCGGCCGTCCACCGTCGGACCTGGGCCTTCGTGGGAAACCTGCCCTGGTGCGGCGACCCGCGCCGGCGACGCTGCGCGATGTCAGAGGACGGCAGTGACCTCGGCGAAATGACACGCGACGGGATGACCCTGCCCCCGGTCGATCAGGGCCGGCTCTTCGGCGGCGCAGATCTCCTGGGCTTTCCAGCACCGGGTGCGGAAGCGGCAACCAGATGGCGGTGACTGGGGGCTCGGCACGTCGCCTTCCAAGACGATGTGCTTCCGCGCCCGTTCCGCCCTGGGGTCGGGGATAGGGACCGCCGAGAGGAGCGCCTGGGTGTAGGGGTGCGCCGGCCGCTCGTAGACGTTCTTTCGGTCTCCGATCTCGACGATCTTGCCCAGGTACATGACCGCCACCCGGTCCGAGATGTGGCGGATGACGGACAGGTCGTGCGCAATGAAGAGAAAGGCAACGCCGAGCTCGTTCTGCAGGTCCTCGAGCAGGTTCACCACGCCCGCTTGAATCGACACGTCAAGAGCCGAGACGGGCTCGTCGAGGACGAGCAGCTTGGGCTGCAGGACGAGGGCGCGGGCGATGCCGATGCGCTGGCGCTGGCCCCCCGAGAACTCGTTCGGGTAGCGATTGGCGTGGTACGGCTCGAGTCCCACGAGCGAGAGCATCTCGGCGACCCGATGGCGCTGGCCGTCCCGGTCGCTGATGCCGTGGATCTGCAGCGGCTCGGCGATCGCCTGGCCGACCGGCATTCTCGGGTCCAGCGAGGCGAAGGGGTCCTGGAAGACCACTTGCATGTGACGGCGCATCCGACGTAGGTCGCCCGTCCCGAGCGCGGTGAGCTCGGTCCCTTCGAATTTGACCGAGCCCGACGTCGGCTGAATCAGCCGCAGTACCGCGCGCCCCGTCGTCGACTTCCCGCAACCGGACTCGCCCACCAGGCCGAGCGTCTCGCCCGGGGCGATGGTGAAGGACACGTTGCTCACGGCGTGCACGACGCCGACCTTGTGACGGACGAAGGTTCCACCGCGAAGAGGGAAGTTCTTGACGAGATCAGTGACCTCGAGGAGGGCGGGAGCGGTCTCGGCAGCGGGGGGCGCGGTGCCCGTCTCAGAGACCGTCATCGCGATCAGGTTGTCGATGACGCCGTCAGAGAACACGCTGCCCGTGGTCTCCCCGACCCGACCGCCTCCGCGTAGTGGCAGGCGGCTCGGTGCTCGCCAGCCGCCGAGGTGACCGACGGCACGACGGTGAGCTCCGGCTCGATTTGCCTGCACAGGTCGGTGGCCAACGGGCAGCGCGGCGCGAAGGGGCAGCCGGTTCGGTCCCCCAGCATCGAGGGTGGTGCGCCGGGGATCTGCCGCAGGCGCTCGGAACCGTCGCTGTCGAGGCGCGGGAGCGACCCGAGCAGGCCCAGCGTGTAGGGCATGGACGGACGGTAGAACACGTCTTCGGCCGTGCCCACTTCGACCGCTCGGCCGGCGTACATCACCAACACCCGGTCCGCCAGGCCCGCGATCACGCCCAGATCGTGGGTGATGAGGAGGAGGGCGGCGCCAGTCTCGACTCAGAGCGGTCTTCAAAGAGTCGATGACTTGGGCCTGCACGGTGACGTCGAGGGCGGTCGTGGGCTCGTCCGCCAGGATCACCTCGGGATCGTTCGCCATCCCGATGGCGATCACCGCGCGCTGGCGCATCCCGCCCGAGAATTCGTGCGGGTAGTTGTTCACCCGCTCGGCCGGATTCGGGATGCCCACCGTCGCCAGCAGCTCGACGGCCCGGGCTTCGGCGGCTTCTTTGGAGATGTCCTGGTGGGCCCTGATGGCCTCGACGATTTGCCATCCGATCGTGTAGACCGGGTTGAGCGACGTCATGGGGTCTTGGAAGATCATGGCGATCCCGGTGCCGCGGACCCCGCTGAGTTGCTTCTCCTTGAGGCCGAGCAGCTCGCGTCCCTGGAAGCGGATGGAGCCGCGCACCTCCGCGCTCCGGGGCAGCAGGCCCATCGTCGCCAGCGCGGTGACGGACTTCCCCGAACCGGACTCTCCGACGATGCCCAGCACTTCGCCTCGAGCCAAGGTGAAGTCGATTCCCCGCACCGCGTGGACGACGCCGTCCTTCGTCTGGAAGTCGACTTCGAGCTTGTCGATCTGGAGGATCGGGTCCGTCATTTACGCCCTGACCCGGCTCTTCTTGGGGTCGAACGCCTCGCGTAAGCCGTCGCCGATGAGGAAGATCGAAAGAATGAGGATGATCAGGAAGACGACCGGGAACACGAAGAGCCACCACTCGGTGGTCGCCGAGTCCTGACCCTGGTCGACGAGGAGTCCGAGCGAGACGTTCGGTGGCTGCACGCCCAGGCCGAGGAACGACAGGGTCGATTCGAGGATGATGCTCAGCGCGACGGTCAGCGTGGCGTTCACGATGATGGGCCCGATGGCGTTGGGCAGCATGTGCTTGATGATGATGCGACGGTTGGTCGCGCCGAGCGCCCGTGACGCCTCTACGAAGTCGCGTTCCCTGAGGGACAGGAAGTCCGCCCGTACCAACCGGGCGACGTAGGTCCACGAGAGCAGGCCGATGATGAGGGCGAGACCGACCCAGTTGCTCGACTGCTTGGCCAGCTTGCTCGACAGGAGGATCAGGACGGCCAGGACCGGCAAAACCAGTACGAGGTCCACGAAACGCATGAGGAGCGAGTCGATCCAGCCCCGATAGAAACCAGCAATGGCGCCGATGGTCACGCCGATCAGCATCGCGATGGCGGCCACGGTCAGGGCGATCTCTATGTCCTTCTGAACCCCGGCCATGACCTGGGCGAACATGTCGTTGCCGATCGAGTTCGTTCCGAAGGGGTTGGTCCAGGACGGGGGGTCGTTGAGGTTGTTGGTAATGGTCGTAAAGCTGTACTGCCAGAAATGCCCGACGATCACCGAGGCGATCCCGAGCAGTGCGAACGTGCACAGGCCGATCATGGCCAGGCGCTGGTGGAAGAAGCGGCCCGTGACGATCCGGAATTGGCCCTTGGCCTCGCCGGAGAGCCCATACGCGTCCGCGCCGCCCAACCCCACACCGATGCGCGGGCCGGCCAGCGTGTGCATGCCCGCCTCGGTCTCGGCCACTTCCTCGGGCGTCGGAAGGAGGAAATTCTCCTCTGCGACGGGCGGCTCAGCCATAACGGATCCTGGGGTCGAGCACGCCGTAGAGGATGTCGGCGAGGAGGTTGAAGAGGATCACGAAGGTCGCCGTGATCAACAGGTACGCCAGCATGACGTTGACGTCGAGATCGGTCACGCCGGTCACGTACCACTGCCCGAGTCCCTGCCAGCCGAAGACGATCTCGGTCAGGATGGCGCCACCGAGGACCGCCGCGAAGTCGAGTGCGATCACCGTCGTCACCGGGATCAGCGCGTTGCGCAGGACGTGGCGCATCGAGCACCCGTCGCCGGCTCAGGCCCTTGGCCCGGGCCAGGCGGACGTGGTCGGCGTCGAGCGTCTCGATCATCGACGACCGCTGGTAGATGGCCCATGACGCATACGACACGAGGATGAGGGTCAGCACCGGCAATGCCGTGTGCTCGGCGTAGTCAGGCAGCCGGCTGAAGAAGGACCCGCTCAGCGTCGGGCTCTGCTCGCCGTCGGTGTAGAAGATGGTGGTCCCGAGGTGCTGGTTGATGGGGATGGCCACGAACTCCTTGAGGGCGAGCCCGACGACGAAGACGGGCGTGGCCAGGAGCACGAAGTTGGTGACCGTGATGGCGTGGTCGGTGAACCTGTTCTGACGTACCGCACCGACGACGCCGAGGAAGATGGCGATCGCCACGGCGATGACCGTGGCGATGATGACCATGCGCAGCGTGACGAACAAGTGAGACACCATCTCGGAGGCCACGTCCTGGCCGTTGATAGTGGTCCCGAGGTTGCCGTGCAGGGCCCCGCTCAACCAGATCCAGTAGCGCTGCACCAAGGGATCGTTGAGATGGAGCAGCTTCTCCCGGGCGACGATGGTCGAGTGGGGTATGTGCGGATTGGCTAAGAGGAGCCCCAGGGGATTGCCCGCGCTGGCGACGAGGAGGAAGACCAGGATCGTCGCGAAGAAGAGGACGACGATGCTGATCAGAATGCGCCTAATGATGTAGGCGAACATTGCGCGGATTCTAGGGTGGGAAGGAACAGAGGGAGGGGCCGACCAGCGATGGCCGACCCCTCCCTCCCGATCCGATCAGCTCGTTACGAGCTGATCGTCCAGTTCTCGGCGTTCCAGGTGATCCCGTCGTTGGACGCATTCGGGAGCACACCCTGGAGGTTGTTGCTCCAGGCAAAGTACGCCGGGACCTGGTACAGCGGCAGCGTGACCATGTTCTGCCAGAGGATCGAGTCGGCCTCGTTGAAGTCGGAGTTCTCCTTGGCCTGGCTCGGGGCAGAGATGCCCTCGCTCATCAGCTTGTCGACGTCGGTGTTGGCCGAGTGGGTCCAGTTCTCACCGCAGTTACTCGTGTTGGTGTACGAGCAGTAGATCGACTGGTTGCCCGACACGAACGGCGTGGCGAACCAGGCGAACTCGGTGATCTGGTAGGTCCCGCTCGGCAGGTTGGTCCCGAAGAGCGTGTTGGCGTCGTAGTTCTGGATGTTGATCTTGATCCCGATGGCCTTCATCTGCGCCTGGAACAGCTCCTCCGTCTGGGCCCGGATCTGGTTCCCCGACGTCGACTGGATCGTGAAGGTCAAGTCCTTGCCCTTCTGCGGGCCGTAGGTCGGCTGCCAGTAGCCGTCAGAGCCCTTCTTGAAGCCGGCCTCCTTCATCAGGTTGTTCGACGTCGAGGGATCGAACGAGTAGTTGGTGCCCTTGTATCCCTGCTGCGTCGGCATGAGCATGCGGCTGCCAAGAGGCTTGATCTGATTGTCGATCTGCCCGACCGTACGGGCGATGATCGACGAGCGGTTGACGCCGTGCGCGATCGCCTCTCGCACCTGGACCTTCGCCAGGTACGGGTCGGATTGGTTGAAGTCGAAGTGCTCGAACTCCAGGCCGGGGACCGTCGCCTTCGAGATGCCCGTCAGCTGGTTGGCGTTCTGCACGATGGACAAGCTGAGTGACGTCGGGTTGATGACGTTGATCTCGTGGTTCTCGAGTGCCGGTACGAGCTGGCTGTCGGCCGAGAAGAACTGGAACACGATCTTGTCCAGCTTCCCGGGCGTGCCCCAGTAGGTGGGGTTGCGCACCAGCACGAGAGACTGGTTCTCGTTGTAGCTCTGGATCTCGTACCAGCTACCCGAGATGGCCTGCGTCGGGCCGACGAAGCCGGTGTTCCAGCCGACGACCCGGCCGATGTGCGCAGGGACGATGTTGATGAACAGGCTGCGCCAGTCGGCGAAGGCCGGCTTGAAGGTCACGGTGACGGTGCGGCCGTTCGGGCACATCCCCACGTTGTGGTCCGCCGCGGTCCCCGGTGCGCACGCGGCGCCGCCGGAGGGGTCCGAACCGACGACCGAGGTGATCTGGCTGTAGCCGGCAGTCGAGGCGGGGGTGAAGGGCTGGCCTCCGACGTCGGTGTAAGCCGGGTTCCCGCTCTGGGTCTGCCAGTTGTAGATGAAGTCGTCAGCCGTGATCGGCGTCCCGTCCGACCAGACGGCCTTGGGGTTGATCTTGTAGACGACGGTCATGGGGCTCTGGCTCGTGACGTCCGCGCTCTCGAGGAGCTGGGTGTTCAGTACCGGCTGGAGCTTGTTGTTCACGATGAAGGCCTGGGGCCACACCATGTTCATGATCTCCTGCAGCACGAACTCTGCCGAGGCCGAGGCGTTGATGTTCAACCCGGCCAGGTTCTCGTCGAGCGCGACGGTGGCGGTCCCTCCCGAAGAGGAGGACGCCTTCGAGGACGCCCCGCCGGTCGTCGGCGTGACGGCGACGATGGAGATACTGAGCGCTCCTGCTGCCATAGCGGCGAACATCCACCGCTTCGATAACCCCTTGAGTCCCATTGCACTCCCTTTTTCTTTCGGACTGCCCCGGTGACGAGTCCGATGCCCCGCCCTTCCTTGTCCCAATATCGGAACAATGTCGGAAGATGTACACAACCGTAACTCAATTGCCATATTCACTTAGGTCATCTGGCCAGGATTTTCTGCGAGATTGCGCCGCTCGACGAGCCGATCCGGTGCAGACGCGCCACTCGCACAGAATTCCTGCGCAAGGAGGGCCAAACCGCGCAGCCAACGGAACCTGTGTGCTAGCTGAGTCCCCCCTGCGTGAATAGTGACAACCGACCAGTAAATTGCGGACGAGGCGATGGTCTATGTCCTTGCGGTAGCAGCGGCTCTCTCCAACGCGCTGACGAGCGTCCTACAGCGCATGGGGGTAGAGGACGCCCCTGAAGAGACGACCATGCGGCTGAGCCTGATCGCGCATGCCATCCGCCGGGGCGTCTGGCTCCTCGGTTTCGCGTTCATGATCTGCTCGTTCTTGCTGCAGTCCTTCGCGCTCCACATCGGGCGGCTGTCGGTTGTCCAGCCCATCCTCACCATGGAGCTGCTCTTCCTGGTGGCCATCCTCGGGATCTGGTTCAAGTTCGCCATCTCGCTGCGCGAGTGGATCGGTGCCTCGGCCATCGTCTTCGGCCTGAGCGGGTTCCTCTACTTCGCCGCACCTGGGGGTGGCAACGAAGTCCCCACCAATCTGGGTTGGATCGTCGTCGGCGGCAGCACCACCTTCCTCATCGTTGTGGCCGTCGTCGCCACCCGTTGGGGTCCGCGCTGGTGGAAGGCGGCCATGTTCGGCACCGCAGCGGCAATCACATACGCATTCACCGCCGCCCTGATCAAGGTCGTGAGCGACTACGCCGCCAACGACTGGGTCACGCTGTTCGCGCACTGGCAGACCTATGGCGTGATCGCCTTCGGCCTGCTCGGGCTGTTCCTCACGCAGAACGCGTTCCATGCCGGCCCGCTCGCGGCCTCCCAGTCGACCCTGGTCCTCGTCGATCCCCTCGTGAGCATCTGCCTGGGGATCGCGCTCTACGGCGACAGCCTGCGCACCTCTGGCCCCTATGGTCCCCTCGAGGCGATCTCCCTCCTGTGCATGTTCATGGGCGCCGTCTTCCTCTCGAACTCGCCGCTCGTGACCGGCATGAGGAGCGACGGCAAGGGCGTCGAGTACGACGAGATGCTGTCCCGCCGGCTCAAGCACCCCCAGCAGCTGGCAGAGCCGGCGCCGGCGACCGACAGCGGCCTGCCCTTCTCATCGGCTTGAGCCGGGCTCTGCGTCCGGCGGCGGATGCACCGATGCCCGGGCCCGAACCGACGGCCGTCCGGGCGCTCAGGAGCGACCGTCGGTGGCGTGTGCCACCACCACCCTGGTGAAGGCCGCGAAATGGTCGGGGTGCGACAGGTGCGCCCCGTGTTGCGCCCCGGCGATCTCATAGACGAGCGCCCCAGGGACGTTGGCCCCGAGCCACTCGACCGTGCGACGGTGGTGCGGCCTCGAGGCCTGTCCGCCCATCGCGAACACCGAGGGCACGCGCAGCGCCGTCACGTCGAAGGGCGGCCCCTCGGTCCGGAAGCTGCGCATGTCTGCCATCAGGGCGGGCCCGTCGGCCCGGCGCGAGGCCTTGCCTTGCTCGGTCAGCCGGGCCCACGCAGAGGTGCCCATCATGCGGCCGAAGAACCGCTCTGCCTCCTCGCCGGGATCGTCGGCCATCGGGGTCCACTGCCGGGGACCGCCGGCACCACCCTCGTCGTCGCGACGCAAACCCAACCAGGGCATGGGTGGTTCGAAGGCCCCGATCGCGTCGAACGCGGGCGGCGATGCCAGCGCTGCGCCCACCACGACGTCGCCGCCGAAGCTGTGTCCGACCGCGACCACGGGGCGGGGTCCCGGTCCCTGACGCACCTCCGACGCGATCGCCAACAGGTCGTCGACGTGGCCGCTGAGGTCCGTCACCCCGGCGTCTCGCGACCCTTGATACCCGCGCCGGTCGTACGCCACCGTCCCGAATTCGGGCAACCGGCGCATGACCCGGCGGAAGCTCTCCGCCCGGTCCAATGACCCGTGGACGAATACGACGCTGGCGGCCCCTCCGGGTGCGGGTCGCGACAGGACATGGAGGCCGGCCGGATAGGTCATGGGCAGGGCAGACGCTACCCGCCCGCCCATGTGGCCCGACCGCCGCCGGTAGGGTTGGCTCATGACCCAGATCGGCGGCGCAGGAGGCTCCTTCGGCCCCAACGCGTGGCTGGTCGACGACATGTACGACCGCTTCCTGGCCGACCCCGATTCGGTCTCGGAGAGCTGGCGGGAGTTCTTCGCGGACTACCGTCCGGCCCCCGTACCGGCGCCGCAACCCGGCCCGGCCGCCGCGCCGGTTCCGGCGGCAGAGCCCTCGGCGGCCACGTCCGATACCGCGAGTACGGCCACAGTTGCTGTTCCTGTCGCGCCGGCGGCCACGGCCCCGGTTCGCGCATCCGTCGTCGAGGCGGGAAGCGAGGATCCCGTCCTGCTGCGGGGCGCGGCGTCGCGGATCGTGGCCAACATGGAAGCCAGCCTGTCGGTGCCGACGGCGACGAGCGTGCGCAGTGTGCCGGCCCGGCTGCTCGAGGTCAACCGGCTCATCTTGAACAACCAACTGGCTCGGACGACGGGGGCCAAGGTCAGCTTCACGCACATCATCGGCTATGCCGTGGTGCGGGCCCTCCACGATGTGCCGTCGCTCAACTCGGCCTTCGTCGCCGACGCGGACGGAAACGGCAAGCCCGGCGTCATTCACCACAAGCATGTGGGGCTGGGCCTCGCGGTCGACCAAGAGAAGAGCGACGGGACGCGCACGCTGCTGGTTCCGTGCATCAAGGACGCCGACACCCTCGACTTCCGGTCGTTCGTCCTCGCCTACGAGGAGCTGATCCGCAAGATCCACACCAACAAGATCTCGCCCGACGACTTCACCGGCACGACCGTGTCCCTCACGAACCCCGGGACACTCGGCACCGTGCAGTCGGTGCCACGGCTCATGCCCGGCCAGGGCGCCATCATCGGCGTGGGCGCTCTGGGCTACCCGCCGGGCTTCGAGGCTGCCGACCCCCGGGTGCTGGCCGAGCTCGGATTGGGCAAGGTCGTCACGCTGACTTCGACGTACGACCACCGGATCATCCAGGGGGCGGAGTCCGGCCTGTTCCTCGGGCGTGTCGCCGCGCTGCTCACCGGCGCCGAGGGCTTCTACGACGACCTCTTCGAGTCGATGGGCGTTCCCTACGAACCGGTGCGCTGGCAGGTCGACGACAACGCCGGCGACGATTCGGGCGAAGGAGAGCACCAGCGCCTGGTCAAGCAGGTGCACGTGCAGACCCTCATCAACATGTACAGGGTGCGCGGGCACCTCATCGCCCATCTCGACCCGCTCGACGCCGAGCCGCCGCACATCCATCCCGAGCTCGACCCGTTGACCTACGGCCTCACCATCTGGGACCTGCCGCGCCACTTCGTCGCCGACGGCCTGGCCGGGCGCGACGTGGCGACGTTGGAGGAGATCCTCCACGTGCTGCGTGACGCGTACTGCCGGACGCTGGCGATCGA
Organism: uncultured Acidimicrobiaceae bacterium; assembly: GCA_963725895.1. Taxonomy (GTDB): domain Bacteria; phylum Actinomycetota; class Acidimicrobiia; order Acidimicrobiales; family RAAP-2; genus Bog-473. The sequence continues at coordinate 955,232 of CAVSAJ010000003.1, forward strand.
GTACATGCATATCCAGGATCCCGAGCAGAAGCGATGGATCCAAGAGCACGTCGAGGGGCACCCGACCACGCTCAAGATCGAGGAGCAGCGGCACATCCTCGAGCGGCTCAACGCGGCCGAGGTTTTCGAGCGTTTCCTCCACACGCGCTACGTCGGCCAGAAGCGCTTCGGGTTGGAGGGCGCCGAATCGACCATCGTGTTGCTGGACGCGCTGCTCGACGCCGCCGCCGGCTCGGGCGTGGCCGAGGTCGTGATGGGCATGGCCCACCGTGGCCGGCTGAACGTGCTGGCCAACATCGTGGGCAAGTCCTACCGCGAGATCTTCGAGGAGTTCGAGGGCAATCTCGACCCCGAGTCCGTCCAGGGCTCCGGCGACGTGAAGTACCACAAGGGCGCGCTCGGCGTCTTCCACGGCTCCGCGGGCGAGGAACTCCCGATCACGCTGGCGTCGAACCCTTCCCACCTCGAGGCAGTCGACCCGGTCGTGGAGGGGATGACCCGCGCCAAGCAGGACCGCCTGTCGCCCCCGACCGACGGCACGCCCGCCGCGGCGGCCGATGGCTCCTACGGGTTCCCCTGCATGTCTGTGCTCGTCCACGGCGACGCGGCGTTCGCCGGCCAGGGCGTGGTCGCCGAGACGCTCAACCTCTCTGGTCTGTCGGGCTATCGCACCGGCGGCGCCGTGCACGTCGTGATCAACAACCAGCTCGGCTTCACGACGGCGCCGGCGTCGGCGCGCACGTCGGTGTACCCGACCGACGTGGCCAAGATGGTCCAGGCGCCCATCTTCCACGTGAACGGCGACGACCCCGAGGCTGCCGCACGGGCCGCCCGCCTCGCCTTCGCCTTCCGTCAGACCTTCCACAAGGACGTGGTCATCGACCTCGTGTGCTATCGCAAGCACGGGCACAACGAGGGCGACGACCCGAGCTACACCCAGCCGCTGATGTACCAACGGATCGAGGCCAAGCGGTCGGTCCGCAAGCTCTACACCGAGACGCTCGTGCGCCGGGGGGACATCACCCTCGAAGAGGCCGAGGAGGCGCTCGACGACTTCAACGCCCGTCTGCAGGCCGTGCTCGACGAGGTGCGCGGCGAGCCGTCGTTGGCGCCGACCGGGTTGCCCACGCCGGACGTGGGTCTGGGCGACACCCCCTCACCGGAGACCGGCGTCGACCCCGAGGTGCTGCGCGCGCTCTCCGTCGTCGTGCGCTCGGTGCCCGAGGGCTTCATGATCCATCCCAAGCTCGAGCGCCAATTCGTCCAGCGTGACGAGCTCGTGGCGAGCGGGGAGGTCGACTGGGCCTTGGCCGAGTCGCTGGCCATCGGATCGCTCATGTACGAGGGCGTCAACGTCCGCTTGACCGGCCAGGACACCCGGCGCGGGACCTTCAGCCAGCGCCATGACGTGCTGGTCGACTACGCCACCGGTGAGGAGTACGTGCCCTTGGCCCACATCCGCGACGGGCTGCACCGCATCGGCGAGGACGCGCTCGTGCCGAAGGGGGAGATGGGCAACTTCACGGCGCGCGACTCGCTGCTCTCGGAGTACGCGGCGCTCGGCTTCGAGTACGGCTACTCGGTCGAGGCGCCCGAGGCCCTCGTGGCCTGGGAGGCGCAGTTCGGTGACTTCGCCAACGGGGCCCAGATCATCATCGACAACTTCATGGTGGCCGCCGAGAACAAATGGGGGCAGTTCTCGAGCCTCGTCCTGCTCCTGCCGCATGGCTATGAGGGACAGGGTCCCGAGCACTCGTCCTCGCGCTACGAGCGCTTCTTGTCCCTGAGCGCGCGGGGCAACTTGCGCGTGACCGTGCCCACCACGGCCGCACAGTACTTCCATTTATTGCGATCACAGGCGAAGCTGAGCCCCAAGCGGCCGCTCGTCGTGGTGACCCCGAAGTCGATGCTCCGGGCCCGTGCGTCACGCTCGACCTTCGGTGAGCTCGAGACGGGCTCGTTCCAGCACGTGATCGATGACGCCACGGTGCAGGACCCGGCTGCGGTGCAACGCATTGTGTTGTGCAGCGGCAAGATCGCCCATGAGGCGATCTTGCACCGCGCCCAGCTCGACCCGGCTGCGGCGTCGCGCGTCGCAGTGGTTCGGGTCGAGCAGCTCTATCCATGGCCGGTGCAGCTCCTGACTCAGATCTTCGAGCGCTACGGACAGGCGAGCGAAGTGGTCTGGCTCCAGGAGGAGCCCGAGAACATGGGCGCGTGGTCGTTCGCGCACGCGCGCCTCCACGCCTGCTTGCCCGAGCGTCTCCGGCTCCGCCACGTGAGCCGCGCCGAGTCCGCGAGCCCCGCGATCGGCAGTGCCGCCCTGCACCAGCTGGAGCAGGCTGATCTCTTGCGGCGTGCCATTGGCTGAACCGCACTATGTCGTGGTGGACGGGTCCAACCTGGCCACCGAAGGAAGAACCTCCCCCAGCTTGAAGCAGCTCGATGAGGCTGTGCAGGCGTACGCGAAGGAGGACCCAGGGACGAGCATCATCGTCGTCGTCGACGCGACCTTCGAACACCGGGTCTCCGACGCTGAGCGCGACGCGGTGCGGGACGCGATGCTCAACGGGGAGGTGATCTCCCCTCCGGCCGGCGCCATCGGCCGCGGCGATGCCTTCGTGCTGCGCATCGCGGAGCGCACGGGCGCCACTGTGCTCTCCAACGACTCGTTCCAGGAGTTCCACGGTGAGCACCCGTGGCTCTTCGACGAGGGCCGATTGATAGGCGGCAAACCCGTGCCGGGGGTGGGCTGGATCTTCACGCCGCGCCTGCCCATCCGGGGTCCGAAGAGCAGGGCGGCCACGGCAGAGGCGAATGCCAAGAAGGACCCGGCGTCTGCTCCGGCCAAGGCGGCCGAGCTGGCCAAGGCGGCCAAGAAGGCGGCAAAGAAGGCGGCCAAGGCAAAGAAGTCGTCCGAGAAGGCGGCGGCGGTCGACCGGTCGTGGCCGATCACACCGACGACGCCACCGCCGGGACGGGGCAAGGTCGACCCAGCCTTCTCGAGTGCGATCGAGGAGGCCGTGGCCGAGGCGTTGGCCCCGCCGGCGGCCCACAAGTCGACGGGTGTCGCCAAGAAGGGCGCGGCCGCCAAGAAGGCGGCGCCGCAGAAGAGCGCCAAGACCAAGAAGGAGGCGGTCTCGGCCGGGGCGACGGCGAAACGGAGTGCCGCCAAGACGGCACGGGCCGAGAAAGAGACCAAGGCCGGCGCGAGTGCGGGTGGGGGCGCAGCGTCCTCCTCCGACGACAGGCGCGGCCGCTCGAAGAAGAAGCGCGCGACCCCGCCGCCTGCGGTCAACGAGCCGCTGGCTTTCATCAACTTTGTCTCGGCCTACTCAGTCGGGAGCACGGTCGAGGGCGAGGTGGTGTCGTTCACCTCGCACGGCGCCATGGTCGACGTGCCGATCCCGGGCGGCGGTGCGCTGCACTGCTACATCCCACTGACCTCTATGGGGACGCCGCCGCCCACCAAGGCTCGCGAGGTCTTGAAGAAGGGGGAGGTTCGTTCCTTCGAGCTGGCCGGACTCGACCCGCCCCGTCGTGTTGCAGAGCTCGCCCTGCCGGCGTCGGCAGCTGTTCCGGCCGCCGAGACGGACCGCGTCGCCGGCGGCGGCCGAGGCCGAGGCCGGGGCCGGGGCCGGGACAAGAAGACGGGGTCTGTCACGAAGGCTTCGACCAAGCAAGCAGCAGCCCCGGCCAAGAAGGCGGCGGCCAAGAAGGCCGCCGGGGCAAAGAAGCGGGCCAAGAAGGCGGCGACGCCGGCGAAGAAGGCGGCGGCAAAGGGAACAGCCAAGCCGAGGCGCGCACCGGTGAAGAAGGCGGCGGCCAAGAAGGCTGCTGCGAAAGGGACCGTCGCGAAGAAATCGGCGGCCAAGAAAGCCGCCAAGTCGAGGCGCTGATGGCGGACCGTGCAGTGCCGGCGCCGGAGGACGTGCTGCCGCATCGTCCCCCCTTCTTGTTCGTGACGGGAGTCACGGCAGTCGAGCCCGGTGTCTCGGCGCAGGGCTTCTGGGATCTCACCGACCGGGAGCCGTTCTTCGCGGGGCACTTCCCGGGACGGCCAACCCTGCCGGGTGTCCTGATGGTTGAGTCCCTGGCCCAGCTCGGCGGGATCGCCGTGCTGCTCGATCCGCGCTACGCCGGCAAGCTCCCGCTGTTCGGCGGCATCGAGCGCGGCGCGCTTTCGCCGGCAGGTCGCACCGGGGGAGCGGCTCGAGCTCGAAGTGACCATGGACCGCCTCTCGGCCCGGGCGGGGAAGGGCCACGGGAAGGCATCGGTCGGCGGGCAGACGGCGTGTGAGGCCGACTTACTGTTCGTCATCGTCGACGGAGGGAGTGCGTGATGCGACTCGCGACCTGGAACGTGAATTCGCTGACTGCTCGGATGCCGAGGGTGATCCCATGGATCGAGGCGAACCAACCAGACGTGCTCTGTATGCAGGAGACGAAGCTGGCCGACGACAAGTTTCCCGAGAAGGAGTTCGCCGCGCTCGGCTACGAATCGGCGCACAACGGCGACGGGCGCTGGAACGGGGTGGCGATCATCAGCAAGGTGGGTCTCGAGGACGTCAGGCGAGGGTTCGGGACGGCTGATGACGACTACGGCCGGCGCCTCGTGTCCGCCCGTTGCGGCGGGACAGATGTCTTCTCCGTCTACGTGCCCAACGGGCGAGCGCTCGACAACGAGTTCTACCAAGTCAAACTTGCGTGGTTGGCTCAGCTCCGCACCACCCTCGACGAGCAGTGTCCGCCCGGGTCGTCCGTCGCGGTGTGTGGCGATTTCAATGTGGCCCCTGACGACGGGGACGTCTGGGACCCGGCGGCCTACGTGGGCGCTACCCATGTCAGTGAGCCCGAGCGGGCCGCGCTGCGTGAGGTCGAGGCCTGGGGTCTGGACGATGTCTTCCGACGGTTCAACGAGCCTGGCACCTTCACGTGGTGGGACTACCGCGCGGGCGACTTCCACGAGGGCCGCGGAATGCGCATCGACTTGGTACTGGTCAGCGACGACCTGGTGCAGAGAGCTACCGGAGCGTTCCGTGACCGTGACGCACGCAAGGGAAAGAAGCCGTCCGACCACGCGCCGGTCGTCGTGGACTTCGCCGCTCCCTGACACCCCACGACCACGCACCGGCCCTCGTAAAGCGGGAGCCGCCGATCAGATAGGGGAGGGGTCCCGACTCCGAGGGTGGTTGCGCCAGCACGGGGCGTTCTGGCCTCTCGGGCGCATGGCGGCGACAGCGTGGGTGGTGGATCACCGGTCACCCCTTTGGGCTCGGCGTGGCAGAGCGCCGGAGTCGGAGATCGTTGCCGTCCTCCTCATCGCTCGCCCGTCGCCTCCTGTCTCCATCGAGTGGCCGGAGGTACGTGACCGCCGCCGCAGCGCCGTTGCTGCACGGTCACGCACTCCGACCTGTCGCTCTCGGAACCGCTTGGCCGTCGCCAAGAGCGGCACAGAGTGCCGCTCGGTCAAGCGCTTTCGAGAGCTCCGTTCTGTGTGTTTTCGCCTTCTGCTATCGCAGGTCCAGCAGGAGATCCCGCAGGGGGACGCCGTCGCAGATCGAGACGATCTTGTCGAAGTCCTCTTTGGTCAAGGAGCGCTGGACCTCGGGCCAACTGCGGGCGCCGTCGCGCATGTAGATCATGAAGATCTCCCAGATGGCCAGCCGCTTGCGCATCCGCTCCACCTCGAACTCCAAGGAGGCGTAGTCGATCGAATCTGGAGCCGGGTCCCCCGCCACGGAGTCCTCTGTCTGGGCACCAAGTAGGTCCCGACGAAGCCGTTCGAGGGCCGCATCGATGGAGGCATCGGAAACCCGATTGTCCGACTCCATCCGCATCAACGCCCCTCCTCGGTCTCGGACCGTCCCCTTGTCGGGACTGGACCCGTCTCCAAAACGCATGGTGACAGGCCGCTTTTGGGCGCTATAGATCCGTTCGTCACTATTCGCGACGGGATAGTTGGTGCGTTGTCGATGGATGGCGCGCGTTGTCACTGCGTTGTCACTGCGTTGACAATTGGTTTGCGGCGCCGCTTCGCTCGGCGCGCCTCGCAGAGGGCTTAGAGAGGCGCCTCAATGAGCGAAGGGCCCGGCTCCGCCAGCCCGGTTTCTAGCGCTGAGACCAGGTCCTCGGCGTTCTCGACCCTGCGAGCCGGCACCCCCATGCCCCGGGCCAGCTCGCAGAAGTCGAGCTCGGGATCGGTGAGGTCGAGCAGCCGACGGGCCTGTGGTCCGCCCGCGTCGGCACCGACGCGGTGCAGCTCGATGTTCAAGATCGCATAGCTGTGGTTGGACAGGACCACCGTCGTCACGTCGAGTCCCTCGCGGGACTGGGTCCACAGCGCCTGCGGTGTGTACATCGCGCTGCCGTCCGCCTGCAGGCAGAGCACGGGGCGGCCGGGTGCGGCCACCGCGGCACCCGTGGCCATCGGCAGACCGATCCCGATGGCCCCGCCGGTGAGGGTGAGCCAGTCGTGGCGCGGCGCCCCTGCCGTCGCGCCGGCGACGAAGAGGCCCGACGTGTTGCCCTCGTCCACCACGATGGCGCCTTCAGGCAGGACGGCACCGATCGCGGCAGCCAACGACTCTGTCGTCAGGGCCCCAGTGGGCGTCTCGGGCCGCCCCGACGTGCGCGAGAACTGCTGCGTCGCGAGCCGCACCGACGGCCTCGGCGAGCGCCTCGAGTGCGAGGGCGGCATCCTCGCCCGGGCCCGCCAGGGTGTGCACGGTGCAGCCCCCCGGGACGAGGTCACTGGGTTTCCCGGGGTAGGCGAAGAAGGAGACGGGCGACGCGGCCTCGACCAAGATCAGGTGGCGTACGCCGTCGAGCTGGGCCTGCGCCATCTCGGCGAAATAGCCCAGGCGCTCGACGGCGGGGATGCCTGCACCGCGCTCGAGGTTGGCGGGGAACGTCTCGCCGAGCAGGGAGGCCCCCGTCGTGGCGGCGACCCGGCTGGCTGCATGCAGGCCGGCGGCGCGCAGCGCGCGGCCGCCGAGGAGGAGGGCGGCGCGCTCGCCCGAACGCAACGCCTTGGCCACTTCCTCGACCGTGTCGGGCGCGACCAGGGCTGCTCGTCTGGGCGGGCGGGGCGGGCATGGGCCCGTCGAGGACTCCGACCACGATGCATCGGCCGGGAGGACCAGGGTGGCGACACACCCCGGCGGCCCGTAGGCCGCCGCCACGGCGTCGGCTCCGTCGGCGGCCACGTCGTCGGCCCGGGCACTCGAGCGGTACCAACCGGAGACGGCTCCGGCAATGGACGCAATATCTGAGTGGAGCGGCGCGTCGTAGCGGGCGTGATAGGTGGCGTGGTCGCCGACAACGTTGACGATCGGGGTGCGAGCCCGCCGGGCGTTGTGCAGGTTGGCCAGTCCGTTGCCCAGTCCCGGACCCAGGTGGAGCAGCGTGGCCGCCGGCCGTCCAGCCACCCGTCCGTAGCCGTCAGCCGCGCCGGTGACCACACCTTCGAACAGGCAGAGGATGCCGCGCATCGCCGGCACGTCGTCCAGTGCGGCCACGAAGTGCATCTCCGACGTGCCAGGGTTGGCGAAGCAGACATCGACCCCGGCGTCGACGAAGGTGGAGAGGAGCGACCGGGCTCCGTTCATGCCGGGCTCCCGGCGGAATCCGCGTCCTCAGCCAGCGCGACACCAAGGATCCGGTCCGGCCCGAGGATGCCCTCCGGATCGAAGGCCCGCTTGATCGAACGCATGAGCCTGAGTGACACCGGATCCTCTAATTCGAGGAAATAGGGCAGCTTGGCCGTTCCGATGCCGTGCTCGCCCGAGATTGCACCGCCCGACGCCACCGCCAGCTCGAAGCTCTTGTGCAAGAAGGCGGAGCGGCGTTCGTCGTCGGGTTGGAAGACGGTGATGTGGACATTGCCGTCGCCGATATGACCGCACCCGGTCACGAGTACGCCGTGCTCCTCGGCGAGCATCGCCACCTGGGCCAGGTAGCCGGGGATGGAGGCCCGCGGCAACACGGCGTCGATCAGGTCGTCGCAGCCAGCCGCTTTCCCTACGAAGAAGGCCCGCTCTCGGGCCGCGATGAGCTGGGCTCCCGACGTCTCGGGAAGCACGTAGACGTCGAGCGCGTGGAGATCCTCGAGCAGAATGCCCAGACGCTCGACGTCCTCGTCCACCCGACCGGCATCCATCCCTTCGAGCACCACGACGAGGTAGGCCAGCGTGCGCTCCTGAATGTCCTGGGGGACACCGAGGTCTAAGCCCGCCGCCCGGGTGATCCCGCCCATCACCAAGACGTCGACGTATTCGAGGATGGAGGGGTTGATGCCGCTGTTGACGATGTGGGGCACCGCCTGGGCCACCTCCGCCAAATTCGCGAATGGGGCGAGGACCGTCGCTGACTGGGTCAAGCGCGGCGCGAGCTTCACCGTCACCTCGGTGGTGATGGCCAGCGTGCCCTCGGAGCCGATGAGGAGCTGGGTGAGGTCGTAGCCGCTCGAGCATTTGACGAACTTGCCGCCGGTGCGCAGCACCGTGCCGTCGGCCAGGACCACCTCGAGGCCGAGGACATGATGGCGGGTCACGCCGTAGCGGACGGCGCGCATCCCGCCGGCGTTGGTGGCGACGTTGCCCCCGAGCGATCCGCTCTGCTCACCGGGGGAGACCGGATAGATGAGTCCGAGCTTCGCCAGCTCGCCGTTGAGCTGCTCGAGGGTGACGCCGGGCTCGACCACGGCGACCTGGTTCTCCGTGTCGATTTCGCGGATTCGCTTCATCCGATCGAAGGCCAACAAGATCCCGTCGGCCACGGGGATGGCCGCGCCGGAGAGGCCCGTGCCGCTGCCGCGGGCGATGACCGGTACGTCGTGAGCGCTCGCCAGCTTCAAGACCTCGGAGACCTCGCCGGTCGACCCCGGAAGGACGAGTGCGATGGGCACGACGCGTTCGGCCTTGAGTGTCTCGTCGTGGGTGTAGTCGGCGTGAATCGCCTCACGCGAGACCACGTTGGTCTCGCCGGCCACCTTGCGCAGCTCGTCAAGGAGTTGGGACATGCGTCAGGCCACCCCCACCTCGGGAATCGATCGGGCGAACCGACCTTACCGGCCGCTACCGAGCCGTGTCCGAGCCCTCGACCCCCTCAGTCAGCCTGCGGCGGAGCTCGGCCACACGCGTGGAGACGTCCGCCGCGGCGGTCGGTGCCGCTTCTTTTTCGAGCACGCTGATCGTCCGCTCAATAGGAGCCAGCCACGGGCTTGGCCGCCTCGCCCCAGCAGCGTTGGCGTCGGCACCCTGGCGTTCGAACCAGCTGCACCACAGCTCCTCCTCGGACCGGGTCAACGCGACGTAGAGCAGCCGCCGCTCCTCGTCGACGGCAGCCGGCGTGTGCGCGGAGGCGATGGGCATCAGCCCCTCACCGAGGCCGAGCACGATCACGGTCTGCCACTGCAGGCCCTTGGCCCGGTGGAAGGTGGTCAGGACCACGCGGTCGCGATCGGCGGGCTGGTCGGCCTCGACCATGTCATCGAGATCGCGGTCGTCCCGTCGACCCGCCTCGGCCCGAAGGTCGGAGGCGGGACCAAGGTCTGCGCCGGCGACCACGTTCGGCACCCGTGCCGCGTCCATGGCCGCCTGAACGACGGCGAGTTGTGCGTTCGTGCGCGTGAGCACGGCGACGCTCGACCACCGGCGTCCCGGCGTGCGCGACATCTTGGCCCGCTGTGCGGCCCACGTGGCTTCCTCATGGTCGGTGGCGTGTGAGACCACGACGGGCACCGGCCCGTCGACCCGTGTCGTTCGGGGGGGAACGACCGCGTCCGAAGCGCCTGCGTCGCGCAGAACGGCGGTGGCCACCGCGACGACTTGGGGAGTACAGCGGTGGTTTTCATCCAGACGGATCACCTTGGTGCCGCGCAGGAGCTCCGGCAAGCGGTCGATCAACGTCGGGTCGGCACCGTTGAAGCCGTAGACGGACTGGTTCGGGTCACCGACGACGAAGAGGTCGGGCTCATCGGCCAGCATCGCGGTCAGGAGGCGGAACTGCGCTGGATTGACGTCTTGCATCTCGTCGACGAAGAGGTGGCGTGTTCGCCAGCGGATGGAGTCGGCGAACTCGCTGTCGCCGGCCAGTGCGTCGGCGCACGCCACGATGAGGTCGTCGAAGTCCAAGAGCCGGCGGCGGGCTCGCTCCGCCTCGTAGCGCGGCGTACGCGTCCGCCACCTGGTCCGCGTTGATTCCGCTCCGGCGACGGTGGCGACGTGCCTCGGTCTCGTAGCGGTCGGGCGACACGAGGCGCGCCTTGGCCCACCCGATCTCGCCGTCGATCGCGCGCATCCGGCGGGCGTCGCCGGTCGTCACGTCGGCAACGAGGCGACGACGGTCGGTCAGCAACTGCGGCTGCGGCCGGCCCCGCAGCTCGCGGTGCTCGCGCAGCAGCCCGAGCGCGGTGCGGTGAAACGTGCCTGCCTTGACCCCCGAAGCGCCCAGCGAGCGCAAGCGGGTGCGCAGTTCATCGGCTGCCTTACGGCTGAACGTCGTGACCAGGGTGCGGTCGGGCTCGATCGTGCCGTCGCGGACCCGGCGGGCCACGCGTAGCGTGAGCACGCGCGTCTTGCCCGCGCCGGCTCCGGCGACGACGCAGAGTAGCGGCTCGTCGGACTCGATCGCCTCCCGCTGGGCAAGCGTGAGCCGGCTCGCCCCCGGGAGCTCCTCCCAGGTGTCGTTCTCGAAGCCCTCGAACGTCATGACCACACTCCGCACGGTACAGATGGGGTGCGCGCGGCACCCACGGGTCCTGCTTCTATCGTGGCCGACTTCCGCCAGCCGTGCCCACCTGGGAACCTCAGAGGACCCGGTGCGTCCGCAGGGTGCGGCGCCGCGTGTAGCGAGAGCGGGCCAGCATGATCAGCTCCTCGATGACCTCTCCGAACGCAAGGCCTTCGGCTTCCCACAGCATCGGGAACATGGAGATTGGGGTGAAGCCGGGCATCGTGTTGACCTCGTTGACGACGATCTCGTCGTCCTCCTGCAAGAAGAGGTCAATTCTGGCGAGGCCCTCGACCCGCAGAGCCCGATACGCCGCCAAGGCCACACGCTGCGCGTGAGCGAGTTGCGGGGCGTCGAGGTCCGTGGGCGCCACCGTCTCGGCCAGCCCGAGCACGTACTTGTCGTCGTAGTCGTAGAACTCGCGGCTGGCGATGATCTCGCCGGCCTGCGACACGCGGACATTCTCGTTGCCCATGGCGGCGAGCTCGAGCTCGCGTCCACGAATTGCCTCCTCGAGGACGACGTGGTCGTCGAACTCGAAGGCAGAGAGGACAGCGTCGCCGAGTGCGGCGGGCTCGGACACCTTGGCCACGCCGATGGAGGAGCCGAGGTTGGCGGGCTTGACGAAGATGGGGAACCCGAGCGCGTCAACCGCCTCCTCCATCACCTCGAGGCCCCAGGCGGCCCGCGAGACCAGGCGCCACGCCGCGACAGGCAGACCGTGGTCGTGCAAGACGGACTTGGCGATGCCCTTGTCCATGCAGATTGCGGACGACAAGACCCCTGCGCCGACATAGGGAACGCCAATGGTCTCGAGATGACCTTGGAGCACGCCGTCCTCGCCGAATGGCCCGTGCAAGGCGGGGAAGACCACTGCGTCGGTCGGGATGCCCTCGGCGAGCGTGGCGAGCGCGGACAGCGGGAACCGCTCGTAGAGCTCGTCGGGTGACGTCAGCGCGTCGCCGGCCGCGACGTCGACGAGCGCGGCCCGCGCGTCGACCCATTGCCTGTCGTGGGTCAGGCCGACGGGTGTGACGCTCCAGCCGCCGTCAAGAGCCGTTTGTACGATGCGGCGCGCCGAGACACACGAGATCTCGTGCTCGGCCGACGGTCCCCCGTACACCACCGCCAACGCTCCCGGATCAGGCATCGACCGAGGCTATACAATCGCCGCCAGGGAGATGGGTGCGCTGCTCGACATCTGAACTGACGGCACACCTCGGCGGCGAGCTGATCGGGCCCGACGTCGGCGTCGAGGGTGCGAGCATCGACTCCAGGACGCTCTGCCCGGGCCAGCTCTACGTCGCCGATCGTGGCGGAGCGTGACGGCCATGCCTTCATTCCCGCAGCGCTCGATGCCGGCGCTCCGGCCTACCTGACGGCGCAGGATCCGGTCGGCGCGACGGCCATCAGGGTCGACGACACATCGGCGGCACTGATGCGTCTCGGTGTGTTCGCGCGCGACGCGAGTGACCGGTGGTGTCGTCGGCATCACGGGATCGGTGGGCAAGACCACCACCAAAGACCTCCTTGCCGGCTGCCTCTCGTCGAGCTTTGTGACCGCAGCCAGCGAGCGTTCCTTCAACAACGAGCTTGGCCTTCCACTCACGCTGTTCAATGCACCCGACGGCGCCCAGTGGGTGGTGCTCGAGATGGGCGCGCGTAGTGCAGGACACATCGAGCGGCTGGCGCAAGTGGCGCGCCCTGACGTCGGGATCGTGACCGGCGTCGAGATGGCGCACATCGAATACTTCGGCGACCTCGACGGCGTGGCCCGGGCGAAAAGCGAGCTCGTGGCGGCGCTCCCCGCCTCTGGGGTCGCCGTCTTGAACTACGACGACGGACGAGTGCGGGAGATGGCCTCGGTGAGCCGCTGTCCCGTGCTCGGCTACGCGGTGGATGCAGATGCGGAGGTGCGGGCCGACGACGTGACGCTCGACGGCGAGCTGCGGGCGTGCTTCGTGTTGAACTCTCCATGGGGCCAAGCGGAGGTCCGTCTCGCCGTCCACGGGCTCCAGCAGGTTCCCAACGCGCTGGCGGCCGCGACCGCTGCACTGTGGTGCGGTGTCCGTCTCGAAGACGTGGCCGCCGCGCTGGCCGACGTGCACGGGTCGCCGCTGCGCATGGAGGTCCATCATGTGCCGGGCGGACCGCTATTGGTCGTCGACTGCTACAACGCGAACCCCGCGTCCGCCGAGGCGGCACTGCGCTCGCTCGGGCAGCTCGAGGGGGAACGCAAGCTCGCGCTCCTCGGGCTCATGGCCGAGCTGGGTGCCGAGACCGAGTCCGAGCACCGGCGGATCGCCCTGGTGGCGGAGGAGCTCGGCATCGAGGTCGTGGGGTACGAGACCCTGCTCTACGGCGAGGCTCAGGTGTCGGGGGTGGAGGAGGCCGTCGCGTTGCTGCGCACTCTCGGGCCTCGCGACGCGGCTCTCGTCAAGGGGAGCCGGGTCGCGAGGCTTGAGGACGTCGTCCGTGCTTATGGCGCGGCCGAGGGCGTACCTTCGCTGGCCGCCGGGGCGTAACGAGTTGGTCCAGGGGCTCCCAGCTGTGGGACGGTCACGCCCGGCCTCGCGGTGGGGACTGCTAGCGATCGGGTGAGCTCGCCGTAAAGCAACTCGGTGTGGGGCGAGGGCGAACTTCCCGGGTCGAGCGAATCGAGGCGTCGCTGACAGTCGCGCCACTCGTGACGAAGGCGATCAGCGTCGCCCTCGGCTGCGGCCAGCTCCATGGCGGCCCGCGACACCGCCTCGCTGTAGGGCTCGACGAGGCGCGCTTGCTCGAGTCCCCATCGAGCGAGGTCGTACAGGCCTGCCTCCGCGGCGAGGGACGCCATGGCACAGGCGGCGTCGACGAGCACCACGGCGAGGCGCCCGCCGTGCCCTTCTGCCTCCCACCACGTGTACCCCGACAGCGCGTTGGCCAGGGGCTCGCCTTCCACCAGTTCGAGAGCAGCGCGGAAATGGGCGATGGCCGTGAGGGGATCGGGCTGGCATCTTTCCGTCTGCAGCGAAGGCAATGGCGCGCCGTACGTCGACGGTCACCTCAGACGACATCTGGTACAGGCCGGTACGAGTCGCGGGTGGGAAGAGGGGCTCGCCGCTGGAATCGAGGCCCATGGCACGGCGTGCCGCATACGCAGTGTTGAACAACGTCTTGGCCGCGGCGTCAGTGTCAGAAGACCCGAGCACGCGTGTGCGGAGTCGGTCGCTCGTGATTACGTCGGGCTGATGAAGGGACAGATACGCCACGAGCTCCACGGCGCGGCGCGCCCTGTTCGCAGGAAGAGCCTCGGACAAGCCGTCGAGACGCGGTGTCATGGTCAGCAGGCGGACGTCCACCTGACCCGGAGTAACGGCCGCGGTGCTCGTCGATGGTTCCGACGTCCGCTGCAGGGGCTCGCGAATCGCTGCGACCTTGCCCGTGACGGATGCGGGCGCGGGCGCAGCGCTCGTGGCGGGTGCGGAGGCAGGGGACCGTACGAAGAGCTCGGCGATGTTGCGGGCCGCCTCCTCCGACTGGAGGTGCGGCCGGACCACGCGCCCCAGAGGGTGGATGGTGGCGCCGTGACGGTCGACGAGAACGGTCACGTTGCTCGCGGCAGCGGCGGCAGTGGTCACGACGGCCGTCCTCGCCGCGACGTGCGCCGGCAGGGTCGTCGGGTCTCCGAAGAAGAGCAGGGGCCGGGCGAGCCGTGGGTCGGCCGCCGCCTCCGTCAGTAACACCGGGTCGGCGGCATCATCGGTGCACACGACACCGTCCGACCATGTCCAGGCGCTGACGGCGGTCCGGACAGATCGCTGGAGCGCGTCCGCCTCGGCGCCGAGGAGGGGAAGGACGTCCCCCGGGCCCAGTGCGACGAGCCACGTACCCTCGTCGTCGTCGCCGACGGGGAGGACGACGGGGACATAGGGCGCCGAGATGTTCGAGGAATCGAGCCGGTCATGGGACACGCTGCCAGCCCGTGCCGCCGTCCACGGCGTCGAATCCGGCGGGCGCGTCGTGGCACCTGCCGTTGAGCCAGAAGGTCACGCCTCGCGGGCCCACGTTCACCGCCCGAACGATGGGCATGCTCTCTCCCGCGGCGACCGCTCGGCCCAGCATGCCGTTGGCGCTTTCGAAGGCCTCCAGCGCCGGGATCCCGTCGAAGCGGCCGAGGAGGGCCGCAGCGTCCACGGCACCCTCGGACTCGGGGTCACCGAGGCCGGCGTCGCCCAGGTCGAGGTCGCCGCGGAATGGTTCGGGGCTCCGGCGTCGGCGCGTCCGGCGGGCCAGAGCGGCGCACGCGAGGGAACCCATCCCCAAGGCCAGCAGTTCCGGCAAGTGGTCGGGCTCGGCGTGGGTGTTGCTCTCAGTTGCTCGGTGACCCGGTCGTCGTGTGCCCTCCGGCAGCCGGAGCCGCCAGCCCTCCCTGATGTGATCGGGATCGATGAAGCACTCGGCGCCGCCCATGTCCCGCCCGAGGTTGAGCCCCGCCAGTGTGGTCCAGTCGGCTCCGTCGTCGAGCTGGTCGTCTGCGATGCTCCACAGGGTGTCGCCGACGTCGACCTGATAGGACGAATCCGTTTCCCGTTTCTGTGCTCCGTCCACACGCACGGGTGCGGGCTCAGCCGGCGAGTGTTGGCCGCTGAACGTGCTCGACAACACCGGGGGAACCGTGGCTCCGGCCGATGCGGACGCAAAGATTGGCCCGCCCACCGAGGACAGCGCGAGCACGCCCACGGCGATGCGAGCTGCCACGTGGTCCAAGATGGACACACCATGGCCGCGGACGTCACCGCTGCGGACGTGCACCGCCACTCCGCGTACGAGCTGCGCGCAACTTGCGGCCCAGGCAACCCACGCAGCCAACGCGACAACGAAGAGCGCGTCACGGGACCCCGCGTGCCACGTGTGTCCGAGACCGCCGGACAACGGATTCCCGACCACGACGAAGAGCACCACGGGTACCGCGGTGAAGGCGAGCAGCGCCGCCACCACCGCGCCGGCCACGTCGACCATCCTCCCGGCGCGTCCGCGTCTGACGGGTCGCCCCGATAGGGGTTCGCCCGTCCTACCCACCAGCTGGTCCAATTGTGATCGTGAACGTCAACGACGCGGACTCTTGGGCGGGCTCGCTCACGGTGGCCTCGCACTCCCCGCTGGCGTCGAGAAGTGTCTCTTGCATCGCGGACGTACCACCGTCATTCTGACTCCCGCTTGGACAACTGACGCTGAGTGTCAGGTAGGTGGCGCCGGACCACACGACCGCGACCTGCATCGCACCGGTCCCCGTGAAAACGAACTGGCGGGAGGTCTCGAGAGGCGGATCGAGGTAGGCCTCAGTCTCGGAGCGGTCGTCCGGTTGGGCCACGCCCGGGGTAGGTCGTCGTCGTCGTTGCCGGCGGCGCGGTGGTCGTGGTCGTCGCCACGGTGCTGCTGGTGCCTGGAGAACCCGCGTCGCCCAGGCCTCGCGAACCGGCGGCCGTCGACGTCGTTGCCTCGGACGTCGGTCCGGCGCCGACGCCACCTGTCGGGGCGCTCGAGCTGGCGGCGACCGTGGTCGTCGTGGTCGAGCCAGGGTGGGTCGCACCCGTGTCGTGGTGCACGCCCGCGGCGGGTCGGGAGTCGCTGGACGCGGTCCCGCCCAGAGCATGAGCACGGCGTCCCGGGTGCGAAGTTCCCCCCGCCGTCGCGACGAGCAGAGCCATGAGCGCGAGGGACACGGCAAGGATCACCCACCAGTTGGGGCGGCCTCGAACCACGCGCGCGCGAAGACTCTCGGTGCTGCCGGACCCTCCCCCAGCCACAGGCACACCATAGGCACGCGCCACGCCGCTCGCACTGGGCCGATCAGGCGTACATACGCCGGCGGCCGCGGTCGCGACGGGCATAAAGCACGCGGCGATCCCGTCCGGTGAGTTGGGCCAACTCGGCCATGGAATAGCCCATGACGTGATGCGTGTAGAGGACCTGGGCGTCTTCTTCGCGCATCCCCTCGCGACGGAGGTCCACCAGGATCCGAGCCAGTTCGTCGAGATCCGTCACGTCGCGGGCCGATCGCTCGAACGTGTCCGAGAGGAGGGGGACAGTTCGTCGGCTGAGATCCTTGAAACGGAAGAGTTGCCGCCGCATCCTGCACCGGATGGCCGACAACAGGTCTAGGACGGCGTAGGGGCGGTCCTGACCAGCCCATTCCTGCACGACGAGCCAGGACGTCGTCACGAGCTCGACGAAGAACTCATCGCCGTCCTCCCACTCCCCGCCACGACCCCACCGGAGCTTCCCGGCAACCGTCACCAGGCCTGGCAACAGGACCTGGACGAGCATGCGGGTAATGAAGGGGTCGCAGCCTCCTTCTCTCAGCAACACGCTGACCAGGCGCGCCGCTTCGTTGCGTTCGACGTTGCCTTGGGCGCGGCGCATGTGCTCGACCAGGTCGAAGGGGGTGGGACAGATGGGTGGCTCCGCGCCGCAACCCAGGACCAGCCGCGCCAGATACTCGTCACGCCGGGCCACGTCTTGGAGTGAGCGAGCGCCGTGTCCGGACCGCCCGATAGACCGCCATTCGGCCTCCATGTGGTCGATCACGACGGCGCGCTGCTTCGAAGGGGAGTTGGACATGGGCGACACGGTGGCGCCGGTCGCTCCCCCGATCGCTCCCACCGCGCCAAGTTGCCTGTGACCAGGTGCGCGCTCGAAGGGTGCGTGGTCGTTCAACGGCAGCATCGGGGGTCGGCGGTAGTGTGCCGGCGATGGATATCGACGAGTTCTACGAAGGTGACCCCCGGCGGCGGCCCTCCGCCGAGCTCGAGCTGGGTACCGACTGGATGGACGCGGACGGCGTGCGCCACGAGCTCAACTACGTCGAGGACACGGGCGAGCTGTACGTGCTGCGGGAGCCGTCGCCGCACATCAGCGAGGACCCGTTCGGCGGAATGCACATCAGCACGTCGCCCGACTACGACAACAAGATGACGGTGCACGTGATTGCCAAGATCCCAACCACCGACGACGTACACCGGATCCTCGACGGCTGGCAGGAGGCGATGAAACGCCCTGACGGCCCGGACTGGTTGGGCGAGCGGCTGCGAGCAGCGGGTGTCGCCGTCGGTCCGCCAGGGACCGCCATCGAGGACGACGGCCCGGAAGGTCGGGCCTGAGGAGATCGTCGTTCGGAGCTACCGGTGAGAGCGATTGGTCGGCGCGGGAGCGACTGGTCGGCGCGGGAGGGATGGTCGGCTGGTCGGCTGGTCGGCTGGTCGGCGCCGTAGGCCGTGCAGGGTGGGCCGAGCTGGGATCGTTAGGTCGGGGGCTCCAGGTCGAGCATCGTGGCCAAGAGTTGGGTCGCGAGGTTGTTCGACCGCATGTCCGCCTCGGCCGGCAGAATCTGGGTCTCGAGCAAGAGGTCCGAAAGTCGCAGCATGACGACGGCGAAGCGGAAGCCGGAGAACACCTCGTAGAAGAAGAGGTCCCGCATGGGCCGGCCCATCTGCTTCGAGTAGTAGTCGATCGTCTCCTCGTGGGACGGGAAGCCGGCCGGGCGGGGGACCCCGAGCGGATCGGTGAACTGGCGGTCGAAGTAGAGGAACCAACCCAAGTCCATCTCGGGCTGGCCGAGTGACGCCATCTCCCAATCGAGCACCGCCGCCGCACGGAAGTCGTCCCAGATGATGTTGCCGATGCGGCTGTCGCCCCAGCTGAGAACCACCTCGCCCTGCTCATCGGGCTGGTGGTCGACGAGCCACTGCCAGGTCGACTCGACGACGGGGACGCTCATGCCCTTGGCCGACCAGTCGAGGTAGTCGCGGTAGTACGACATCTGCTGCTCGATGCCAGGCCGGCCCCGGCCCGACATGCCCAGCCAGTCGAGATCGAGGCTGCGCCAGTCGGTCTTGTGCACCGCGGCGAGCGCGTCGATCCCGCTCCACCACATGCGCTCCTGCTGCTCGGGCGTCGCCTCTATGACCCAACCCTCGATGGTGTAGGGAATGTTGTCCGGGGGGACCAGGCCTTCCACGTGGTCCATGCTGAAGAAGGGCACCCCCAAATACCGGGGATCGTCCTCATAGAAGCCGAGGCGCGGGAGCGGCACCGACGAACCGCCGTCAGCCAATGCCTTCATCACGCGGTACTGGCTCGAGAACTCGGCATCCATGAAGAGCAGATGCTTGGTGGGTGCGACACGGACGACGAGGCGGCGTTCCGATCCGTCCGCGGCGCGGGTCCGGCAGAGGATGGTCTCGTTGGAGAAGCCGTTCGAGGCGGGCGACTCGACGTCGAAGACCTCGGGGCCCGCCCCGTCCGACGACTTGGTCGCCAGCCATTCGGTCAGGATGGCCGCGACCTCCTCGGGGTTCCGCTGGTCGATGTCAGGCACGGGGCGGCACTCTACCGACGGGGAGCTCTGTGGTGCGTAGTACCTCCCTGGAGGGACGAGGGATCCCACCTGGAGGGCGGGGATAGCGTCACTGACCGTGCTCATCGTGATCGACCTCGCCGAACGGCGGGTCTCCCTCCACGACCCGGCAGACTTCGCCCGTTTCTCGGTGGCCGTCGAGGGTGACGGGGACCTGGCCGACGTCGTGCGTCACACGGGCGTCGGGCGCCTCCAAGAGGACGGCGACCATCTCGTCGTGGACCCGGTGGCCCTCCGGGCGCTGGCTGGGCCAGCCGCCGACGAGGCCTGGGACGAGGGCTTTTCCGGCATGTGCGCGTACGCCGCCGGGAAGGGGTGGATGGAGGACGGCGGGGTCGTCGCCCACGTCGAACGACGCCACGAGGCGGGTTCACTGGGCGGCGCGGGCTGAGGCGTCCGGCGTGATCGGACAGAGTGTCCGATCGGCGGCAGGCGCAGCTACCCTTTGAGACGCCGTACGGCGCGGCCGGCGGTGGGGGCGCGGACCCTCTGAACGATGGTGAATCTGAGGAGGGCTGGATGGCGATTCGGGACTACGACCGCTTGTTCATCGGCGGCGACTGGGTGGCCCCTGAGGGCACGGACACGATCGGCGTCATCTCGCCGGTGACCGAGGAAGTCATCGCCCGGGTGCCCGACGGCACCGAGGCCGACATCGACAAGGCGGTGGCCGCCGCACGGGAGGCGTTCGACCGCGGACCGTGGCCGCGCATGGCGCCGGCCGAACGCGCCGAGATCCTGCGCACCGTCGGCGCGCAGGTCATGGCCGAGTTGAACGACCTCGCCGAGACCATCACCCGGGAGATGGGCTCGCCCATCACCTTCTCGGGCATGGGCCAGGTGCTGGCGCCGATGATGATCTTCAACTACTACGCCGACCTCGCCACCACCTACGCCTTCGACGAGGTGCGCACCGGCGTGCTCAATCCTCAGGTGCTCGTGACCAAGGAGCCCGTCGGCGTCGTCGGCGCGATCGCTCCGTGGAACGTGCCGCTGTTCATCGCAGCCGCCAAGCTCGCTCCGTCGCTGGCCGCCGGCTGCACGGTCGTCTACAAGCCGGCACCCGAGACGCCCTTCGACGCGTTCAGGCTCGCCGAGATCTTCGCCGACGCCGGGCTGCCCAAGGGTGTGCTCTCCGTGGTGCCCGCCGGGCGCGAGGTGTCCGAGCACCTCGTGACGCATCCTGGAGTGGACAAGATCTCCTTCACCGGTTCCGGTGTGGGCGGCAAGCGCATCGGTGGCCTCTGCGGCGAGCGCCTGAAGCGCTGCACGCTCGAGCTCGGGGGCAAGTCCGCTGCGATCATCTTGGACGACGCCGACCTGGCGACGACGATCCCGACGTTGCTGCCCAACTCGATCATGAACAACGGGCAGGCGTGCATCGCACAGACGCGTATCCTCGCGCCCCGGTCGCGCTACGCCGAGGTCGTCGACGCCGTCGTCTCGGGCGTCTCCGCCATGAAGGTGGGCGATCCGATGGACCCCGCCACCGACGTTGGTCCAGTGGTGGCCGAGCGGCAGCGGAGCAGGATCGAGGGGTTTCTCGAGAGCGGACGTGAGGAGGGCGCCACGGTGGCGCTCGGCGGTGGCCGCCCGTCCGGCTCCGACTTCTCGAAGGGGTGGTACGTGGAGCCGACGGTGTTCAGCGACGTCGACAACAAGATGCGCATCGCGCAGGAAGAGATCTTCGGTCCCGTGCTCGTCGTGATCCCCTACGACAGCGACGACAACGCCGTCGAGATCGCCAACGACTCCAACTACGGCCTCTGCGGCTCGGTGTGGACGGGCGACAACGACCGTGGCCTCGGTGTGGCGCGCCGGGTGCGCACCGGCACCTACATGCTGAACGCGCCGGTGCCCATCGACTTCGCCACGCCCTTCGGCGGGTTCAAGGAGTCGGGCGTCGGGCGCGAGTTCGGACCCGAAGGCCTGGAGGGCTTCTTGGAGATGAAGTCCATCGCCCTGCCCGCGGACTACACGCCAACGACCTAGCCGGAAACGGGGGCACGGGGCGCAGCGGCCAGTTGAAGTCGGCCTTCGGGGTGGGCGACACCGCCATTGCGGTGCTGTTCTCCCCCTTCATCCTCGTCAACGGCATCGCCACGCTGCCCTCGGGCTACCTGGCCGACCGCTGGAACCGCACCAGGGCCATGGCCGTCACGATCGTGGCCTGGTCGGTGATCAGTGCGGTGGGTGCCTTGTCGCCACGTCGGCCTTCGTGTTGCTGGTCGTCATCCGGGGCTCGCTCGGCTTCGGACAGGCCATCACCGACCCGTCGGGCCGCAGCGTCATCGCGGACTTCTACGGGATCGAGCGGCGGGGGAGAGCCTTCTCCATCCAGCAGTGCCTCAATTACACGTGGGCCTCGGGGCCGGCCTGATCATCGGTGGCGCCTTGGGCCCGTTGTTCGGTGGCCAGGGCTGGCGAGTGGCCTTCTTCGTCTCGATCATCCCGGGGCTCGCGATCGCGCTCATGTGCTGGCGGCTGCCCGAGCCGCGCCGTGGCACGGCCGACCGCGCCCATGTCACCAAGAGCGACGAGATGGGGGTCTCAGACGACGAGCTGGGTCCTCTGTTCCTACACGGCGTGCGCCAATTGCTCCGCGACATGGGCTCCGGCTTACGCCGCGACATGGGCGTCATAATGAACATCCCGACGTTGCGTTACGCCCTCGTGGGTGTCTCCACCGTCGGCTTCGTCGTCACCGCGGTGGGGACGTGGATGCCGAGCTTCTACCAGAACCAGCCGGGTCTCTCGCAGGGCAAGGCGACCGCGGTGTTCGGCCTGCTGCTCGTGGCCGGCGGCATCCCCGGCACGGTCTGGGGCGGCTGGGTGGCCGATCGCTGGGTCCATCGTCTGGTGGGGGCGAGAGTGGTCATCCCGGCTGTCTGCATGATCATCAGTGCGTCGCTCTTCGTGCTGTCGGTCACCCGCATTCCGCACGGACTCGTGTTCCTGCTGCAGCTGGTCGGTTTGGTCGCAGCGACTGCGTCGGTCCCAGCCTTGCGGGCCGGGCTCTCGGACGCGTCACCGGCCCAGGTGCGCGGTGCAGGCTTCGCGGCCTTCAACCTGGCATCGGTCGTGTTCGGTGCCGCCGCAGCACCTCTGGTGACTGCCGCGGTCGCGGGCGCGTTTGACGAGGACTATCCCACCGCCTTCCTCATCGTCATGCTGATCGCATTCCTCGGCGCGGCATGCCTGCTGCTGGCGCGTTCTCATATTGAGAAGGACTCGGCCAGGGTGTTCGAGGCCGTGGTCATTTCCATGGCCACCAATCAGGCCGAGGAAGCGGCGTACGCGGCGGCGGGTCAGGTCGACGAGGACGAGCCGGGTGGTGACGATGGTGAGACGTAGCCCGACAGGGGCGCGCCTTTGCCCTTCACGTCGGCGAAGGCCTGATTCGTGCCAACTTCGACGACGCTGTAACCCGTGTGGTCGCCGTCCCCGTTGACGACGTCTGGCGCGGCGTCATTGCCGGTGGCCGCCGTGACGACCGCGACGTGGACCGCGGTGACCGCACTGGTGTTGAGGCCGTAGACCGCGACGTCGCCGGGCTGAGGCGTGTAGCCGGACTGCAGGGGGTGCCACGTCCCGTGGTCCACGCCCCACACGTAGAAGCTCGCCGAATCGCCGTTCAAGTACCCGGGCGCGAGCTGGTATTCGACCTGGGCGCCGGCCTGTTTCCACACCCAGGCCGCGAAGTCCGCGCACCACTCTTCGTCCAGGTTGCCGTTGCCGCCGCAGTCGTCGACGCCGGCGTACCAGTACGCGCTGAACTTGTTGCAGTACGTGTCGGCGGGGTCGGTGGTGTAGCCCACCTGGCTCTCCGCAATGGACACGATGCGGGCTCGTAGCGGGCTCAGCGCTGGGTCGTCGTGCAGGCGGTCGACGACGACGGCCACGCCAGCCGCGAGGGCAAGGACCAGGAGAAACGCGACAGCACGTCGGCGGCGGGCGGGGGCGCGCCGAGGGGGCGCAAGCGTGGTGGTCAGGGGTCGGGGAGGGCTCAGGACGCCCGAGGGTAGCGAGTGGTTCGCGCCCTGGGGCCGCGGGCACCGTCTGCGAGAATGGCTGACCTCCGGGGCGCGCAACTCGCGCCGCCTCGGGTGAGCCGACCAGGAGGCACGAGGCCGATGCAGGACGACGAGAGCGCGATCTCGCACACTCGTCTCGCGTATCTCCCGGCGCTCGACGGGGTCCGCGCCTTTGCCGTCGTGGCGGTGATGATGTTCCATGGCGGGATCCCGCACATGGAAGGCGGCTTCATGGGAGTCGACGCCTTCTTCGTCCTCTCGGGATTCTTGATCACCTCGCTGCTCATCGGCGAGTGGCGCCAGTCGCTCACGATCAAGCTCCGCGCGTTCTGGGCCCGCCGCGCTCGCCGGCTGCTGCCGGCGCTCCTCTTGATGATGGTCTTCGTGGCCTTCTTCGCCGCGGTCATCGTGCCCAAGGGCACCTACGGAGGGTTGCGCCTGGACGCCCTCTCGACGCTCCTCTACGTGAGCAATTGGCACTTCATCTTGGTTGACACCAATTACTTCAACCAGACCGCGCAGTCCTCGCCGCTCCTACACACCTGGTCGCTGGCGGTAGAAGAGCAGTTCTACGTGATCTGGCCGCTGGTGGTCCTCGGCGTGCTGCGTCTCACGCGCGATCTGCGGGCCCTCTTCGTCTTGTGCTGCGCGGCGGCGGTCGGCACCGCGGTGTGGATGCACCTGGTCTACGACGGCGGGTTGAACACGAACCGGGCCTACCTGGGTACGGACACCCGCTCGCAGTGCCTGTTCATCGGGTGCGCGCTCGCCGTGGGCCTCGTCCTGTTGGCGCAGCGCAGCCACGAGCAGGGCCGGCTCGCCAAAGGTGAACTCTGGCGGCCGACTGGACAAGTGGGGCAGGCCCTCTGTGGCGTGGCGGGCATCGTGGGCGCGGCGGCGGCCGTCACCATCTGGGTGTTGACGACGACGCTCTCGTCTTTCCCCTACTCGGGCGGGTTCTTCCTCATCGGTTTGTCAGTCGGCGCGGTGATCCTCGCGGCGGTCGCGGCGCCTCGCAGCATCGTGCCCCGCGTGCTGTCGCTCAGCCCGATCCGCTATGTCGGCCGAATCTCCTACGGCCTCTATATCTGGCACTGGCCCATCTTCCTCTGGCTCGATCACGAGCGGACGGGGCTGGAGGGCTACGAGCTCTTCGCGGTGCGCGTCCTCGTCACCTTCGGGGTATCCGTCGCTTCTTTCCACCTCGTCGAGCGCCCGATCCGGATGGGTACCTTCGTGAGCCAGTGGCGGGCCTGGCTGGTCGTGCCGGCCGGCGTCGGCGCTGTGCTGGTCGCCGTGTTCGCTGCGACGACCGGGCTGCCGGCGGGTGCGGGCACGGCGGCTCCGCCGCCTCCGCCAACCACGGGGACCACCGGCGTGACCACGCCTACCTCGATCCCGAGCGCGTCGGGACCGCCCGTGCGAGTGTTGCTCGTCGGAGACTCGATTGCCGAGACTCTCGGCGAGGGTCTCGGCCTCGACTCGGTCGAGACCAAGTACGACTACACCCTCTACGACCGCGCCATCCTCGGCTGCGGCGTGGCGGACGGGACGCAAGTCATCGACAGGGGTCAGGCGGAGACCATCGTGCCGGCCTGTGGCGGGCCACCTTCGCCGGGCGACCCTCCAAATGAAGTCACCCCATGGCCGACGCAGTGGAGCAACGAAATCGCGCAGCTCCATCCCAACGTGGTGGTCGAGGGGGCCGGCCGCTGGGAAGTGGTCGACCGCCTGTACCAGGGAAAGTGGGAGAACATCCTTCAGCCGCAGTTCGCCGGCTACATCAAGTCGCAGCTCGAAAAGGCGGCCGGAATTGCGAACGCCGCCGGGGTCCCCATGGTGTTCCTCACGGCGCCGTGCACCGACGAGGGCGAGCAGCCCGACGGCGCCCCGTGGCCGGAAGACAACTCGGCCCGGCGGAAGGCCTACAACAAGCTCCTCGAAGAGGTTGCAGCCGAGCACCCCCAGACCGTGTCCGTGGCCGACCTCGACAAGGCGGCTTGTCCTCGTGGAGTCTTTGCCGCGACGATCGATGGCATTCCCGTGCGGACGTCCGATGGTGTGCACTTCACGTGGCAGGGAGGGCAGTTCGTGGCGTCGTCCATCATGCCGCCCATCGTCGCGGCCGGGCGCGCGCAGATGGCCGGACAGGATGCCGCGGCCTTACCCCGCGGGTGACGCGGGCTCTGGGTTGACGTTCTGGGGGACCGAGGTGGCTGTGCCACTGGATGCACCCGAGTTTCCAGAGCTGCCCGAGTTGGAGGACCCGGGCGACTGCGGGTTGATGTTCGGGTTCGTGTCGGCGACGACGCATTGGGCGCGGAGTGCGGGGATCAGGTGTCCCTCGTCAACCGTGGCACTCTCGGAGATCGTGGTCATCAGCGAGTTCCACGAGCCGTCATCGGAGTTGGCCGCGGCGGCGAGGGGGAGCGCCGCGCGCAGCTCCTGGTCGGCTTCGTCCTGCAGATGGGCAGCGGTGGCAGGCGGTGTGCCGGCCTTGGCAGCGAGCAGGTAGTCGGAGACGGAGCGGTGTATATGTACGCAGGCCTGTTGGGCCAGCGACTGGCCGTCCGCGGATCCGCACGCGCTCAGGGCGACCGCGGCCGCCCCGACGAGGGCTGCGAGCCCGAGTGATCGGCGCGCACCGCGGTGGTGCCCGCCTGGCACGTCAAGCCAGCCAGCGTTCGGCGGACTCGAGCAGGAAGCGGCTGACCGCCAGGGCCCGGTCGAAGACGTCGCACAGGAGTTCCTCGCCGCTGAGGACCCGGGACAGGGACACCGGGTAGCGGGCCACGATGCTCAGACGGCGCTCGGATCCGTCGGTCGCGTTGGCGAACGAGTCGATCGCCGAGACCTCGAGCGGGAGCTCGATCCCGCCCACGCCGGCAAGGTCGATGGCCAGCCGAAGGAGATCAGGGCTGCTCGGGAGGGGCGGGAGCGCCCAGGTGAAGGTCAGTGGGAAGTGGAACTCGTCGGGTGGCTCTTCGTCCTCGGCGAGCAGCACGACGGCATCCTCGAAGGAGAGGAGCACGCGGGGATCCACGTCCAGAGCGAGGTGGAGATCGAGCGGGCCGCCGCATCCCTCCTCGGGGTGGAGATCCACCTCCCAGACCTGTCGCAAGGAATAGGTCTCGACGAAGTGCCGCTCGTCGTGCACGTGGAACCCGTGGTCGACGGAGTGGTCTTTCAGGTCGGCGACGTAACCCGCGACGTCAATGGCAGCCACAACGACAGGAGCCTACCGGGACGCAGCGCGTGCCCGTATGGCTCCTCAGGTCCCAACGGCGAGCCCAGGTAGGGTTCGTCACCCGTGGACGACGTTCGCCTACTGGAGGTGCTCGACGACGCCGCCAGCGCCGTCAAGGCAGCGCTCGACGCGCTGGAGGAGTGGGGCCTCACGGGAGAGAAGCCAGGCCAATACCACCTCGACCTGGCGGCCGATGCGGCGGCGCTCCCCGTGCTGCACGGAGCCGGGCTGGCCGTCCTCTCCGAGGAGTCGGGGGTCAGCGGAGACGGGACGTCGGGTCTGCTTGCGGTGATCGACCCCGTCGACGGCTCAACGAACGCCGACAGGCGCGTCCCCTTCTACTCGACCAGCATCTGCGTGCTCGACGCCGAGGGGCCGCGCGTCGGCTTGGTCCGCAATCACGCCAACGGCGATCGCTTTGTCGCGGTGCGAGGCGGCGGCGCCGACAAGGACGGTCAGGAGATCCGCCCCTCGGGTTGCCAGGACCTCGCCAGCGCGATCGTGGGGATCTCGGGATTTCCGGGAAGTTACCCAGGCTGGGCCCAGTTCCGCGCGTTGGGTGCCGCATCGCTGGAGTTGTGCGCGGTGGCCGAAGGCGTGCTGGACGCGTACACCGTGGCGGGCCGCAGCACGCTGTACGGATGGGACTACCTGGCCGGATTGTTGGTCTGCCGCGAGGCCGGCGCTGCCGAAACCGAGCGCGACGGGCGCGAGCTCGTGGTGCGGGACGCATCGAGCAGGCGGCCGATCGTGGCGGCGACCGGTGCATTGGCTGCACAGCTGAGGGGTGACATGGCGCTATGAGCAGCGGGGGCGCACTGCGGGCACGAAAGACCTGGCGAACCCTCGAGCCGCTGCACGGCATGGTGTACTTCGTCCCAGAGTCGGCCGACGCGTTCGCCCGCCTCGGCCTCACCGGTCGCTCTGGGTACTTCGCGTCGCGGGCGGCGCCCATGGGCGCGGTGCAGGCGGACGTCGTCGTCTCGACCTTCTTCAACTTCAATCCCGAGCTCGTTCATGCCGCAATCCCGGCCGTGTGGGCTGCGGCGACGCCGGACCAGTTGATCGAAGCGCGCTTTGCGGCAGTGGATGCTGCCTTCACGCGGCTGTTGGGCGACGTCGTCGTGCATTCCACCGAGATGGAGCGGGCAGCGCACCTCGCACGGTTGGCGGCGGACGAGGCGGCGCGCCACGTGGAGGGACGGCCACTGGCCGCGGGACACGCAGAGGTGGCGTGGCCGTCGGAGCCGCACCTTGCGCTGTGGCACGCGCAGTCCATTCTCCGTGAGTACCGCGGCGACGGGCACGTCGCCTTCCTCGTGGTGCACGGCCTCTCCGGGATCGAGGCGCTCGTGACCCACGCTGCCGCGGGCGACGTGCCCGCGCCTGTCCTGCAGGCGACCAGGGGTTGGCCCGACGACGCCTGGCGCGGTGCCGTCGACGCGCTCCGCGTGCGGGGATGGCTCGATCGGGGAGAGCCACTGCGCTTCACCGAGTGGGGCGCGGCACAGCGCCTGGCGATTGAGGACGGAACCGACGAGGCGGCAGCGGCGCCGTATGCGGTGCTGGGGGACGACGGGTGCGACGAGTTGCGTGCGCTGGTGCGCCCCTGGAGCAGGATCTTCGCCGAGCACCTGCGCTGAACCGTCGGCGGACGTAGGGCAGGGTCGGCGGCACAGGTAGGTCATAATTGGCGCGGCGCTGAAGCGCTTGGGGCGCTTAGCTCAGATGGTTAGAGCAGCTGGCTTACAACCAGCAGGTCGGGGGTTCGAGTCCCTCAGCGCCCACCACATCGTCGTATTCGAACTTCGGCACAGAGAAGAGGAGATCGAAGGGCTCCTTGTAGGCCGCTTCGACGACGTGGCCGTCGCGCACGTGACGTCGTCGAGCACGGCCGCGTTGAACAGCCTCCTGGTCCGGTCGCTTCCCCGCCGGTAGGCGGTGGCGCAGCGGGTGGAGAAACGCAGAGCGAGGTCCATCACCTCTTGCCAGTCGTCGAGGTTGGCGTCGAGGGTGGCTTGGCGGGACTCGATGGCACGTAGCTCGGCGCCGATGCGCTCTTGTTCGTGTCGGAGCATGGCCACGTCGATGGCGTTGGCGTAGTAGGCCTCCATGAGCTTGAAGCGCTCGGACTCGGCGTGCTCGTGGCGCTGTGCGAGCAGCTCGCGCTCGGCGGTGGTGTCCTCGTGGTGGGTGGCCACTTCGGTGGCGATCGCCTGGCGCAGGCCCTCGGCCCAGTCGGCTGGCACCTCGATGCGGCCGTAGAGGTCCTCGACCTCGGCTTCGAGCTGGTCGGCGGCGACGTAGCGCTCCTGACAGCCGGTGCCGTTGCGGCGGTCCTTCTGGCCGAGGCAGTAGAAGTAGGTGTAGGTGCCCTTCGAGCGCTGGATCGAGAGCCGCCTCCCGCACACCCCGCAGACGAGCACGCCTTTGAGGTAGTGGTGGTGCCGGCGCTCGCGCGTGCCGCGCATGGCCCGGGCGGCCAGCAGCTCTTGGACCTTGTCGAAGGTGGCTCGATCGACGAGCGGCTCGTGGCCGCCCTCGTACTCGATCCCGTCCCATTCCACGATCCCGACGTAGGCCCGATGCGCGAGAAGGCGGGCCAGCCCGGAAACGGTGACCGCCTTGGCCGCGTAGTGGCCGCTGCGGCCCCGGTTGCGAAGGCCGCGGTCGGCCATCTCGTGGGCCAGGCGCTCGACGGTCCACTCCCCGGTGGCGTACAGCTCGAAGGCAGCTTTGACGAGCGGGGCGCGTTCGGGGTCGGGGACGATGTGGGCCACCTGGCGCCCACCGATCGGTTCGCGGACGTTGAGGTAGCCGAGGGGTGCCTTGTGGGGGTAGCCGCCGAGCTTGGCCTTCTGGCCCATGCCCTTGCGAACCTCGCTCGCCAGGTTGGCCGAGTAGAACTCGGCCATCAGGGCGTGGATGCCTTCGACCAGACGGCCCGAGGCGGTCTCGTCCAGGTTCTCGGTCACCGACACGAGGGTGACCCCGCGGCGGCGCAGCAGCGCGCGGATGGCGATGTGGTCCTCCATGTTGCGGGCCAGCCGATCGACCTTGTGGACGATGACGGCCTCGACGTCGCTCTCCTCGCCGATCCGGGCCAGCATGGCGCGCAGCTGTGGCCGGTCGGCCGTCCGGGCCGACTCGCCCTTGTCCACGTACTCGTCCACCAGCTCCCAGCCCTCGTCGCGGATGCGGCGCACGCACGCCTCGCGCTGGGCGGCGATCGAGAACCCCTCTTCGGTCAGGTCCTTCTCGGCCTGTTCCTTGGTCGAGACCCGTAGGTAGATCACGCAACGCATCGGCCACCTCCTTTGCCAATCGGTCCATGAGACCTCCACGGTTCGCCCGGAGAGCAAGGCCCTCGGCGCGGACTTCGAGGGCCAGGGCGACGAGCGCCCGGGCCAACGGTCGCAGTGCCTCGGCCGAGGGCGCCGAGCCGCCGGTTCGGTGCCCACGCTCGCGGATGGCGGGGGACCAGGTCGGCCGGGTCCCCCGCATGTGGGGGACGGGCCGGTGCGGGCGATGTCCTCGCCTCGCGGATGGCGGGGGTCATGCGGGGGACCGCACTCGGGGTCGGGAGTTGTCCCACGTCGTTCGGTCCCCCGACCTCGCGGATGGTGGAGGCGTTGTGCAGGTGCGGCGTTCCGGGTGTCCCCGGCTCCAGTCGGCCGGTTCTCGGCGTGTTGGCTGGCGGCGTGGCTCACTGGCGCCCGCTTTCGATGCGACCAAGCCGCTCGGCCACGAGGGCCAGCGAGTCCCCGAGCTCGGGCGGGAGCGCCGGGGCCTGCTGCGTGGGGACGAGCTCCCCGTCGCAGAGCGGGCAGCGGGCCGGTCCGCCGTAGCGGCGCTGTTCGGGGTCGTCGTGGCGCTCGATGGCGCAGTCGACGCAGACCACCAGGTGCTGGGCGTCGTAGTCCGCTTCCAGCGCGGCCCGCGAGGTGGCGAGGCGCCGATGCAGTGGCAGGGCCCGGAGCGCGTCGGCGACAGCGGCGTCGCGGCGAGCCTCGTAGTCGAGCGCCGCCTCAGCTGCTGCCGAGCGGGCGTCGGGTCCTGGCTCACGCTCGAGGCGCCAGGCCCGCACAAGCGTCCCGGCGGCGAGGTCGGCGGCCGGTCGGCGCAGGCGCGGGTCGTTGGCGTTCTCGGCCGCCCGGTCGAGCAGTCTGGTGGCCTGTTCGGCCCACATGCTCCGGTACAGGGCGCGCCATCTCGACACCACGTGTGCTGGTGGGGGCGGCCAGCCGGAGCGTCCGTCGCCCTCGACCCACCAGGCATGCGTGGTCGTCACCAGGTCGAGGTGCTGGGCGGCCCACTCCTCCTTGACCGAGGGGTTGTAGGGCAACACCTGGTCGAAGAGGAACCGCACCGCGGCCGCGGCCTCGTCATCGTCCATGGCGTCGGCCAGCCGTTCACTGTCGGCGGCCAGGGGGTGAATGGCCTGGAGCTGGCGGTACTGCTCGTCGGCGGCGCGTTGCGCCCGCACGGTGGCCACCAGGCGCCGGTACGTTCGCACGTCGGCCGAGAGCAGCGAAGAGCAGCGTGCTCGGTGCGTCTGCCGCCGAGGTGCGCCACACGGGCGCGGACAGCGCCTCTTCGGGTGCCGACACACAGGCGCAGGCGGCCACCACCGGCTCCCAGGCGGTGGGGTCCTCGTCGCCGTAGTAGCTCGGGCGCGGCCGGGCGCGCTCGAGGTTGGCCAGGAACCGGGTGACCCGGGCGTCCGAGGTCGTGAGCAGCAGCAGGGCGGGACAGCCCGGATGCCGGTTCCACCAGGCCCGGTCCGACGCGTAGTCCCGATGGCGGGCCACCTTGGCGGCCAGGCGCCGCTGGTCCATGGTGGCGAAGTCGATCTCGACGAACGCCCCGGCCCGGCCCGGCTCGCCGTCGACGTCGAGGGTGACCTCCATGTGGGCGTCGGGCCGGAGGTGCTTGGCCCGGCCGAGGGAGGGGGACCACTCCTCCCAGGCCGTCTCGTCCCGACGCCACGAGCAGTCGGTCAGCCCGACGTGGGGTCCCAGGTCGACCAGGGCCACGTAGAGGCCGGCGATGGCGGCGCTGTGGCGCAAGAACAGCGGGTTCGGGGCCGCCTTGCCCGGCGCCGGCGAGGTGCCCTCGACCAGCTGGGCGCCGCGGCGGGTGAGCCACCAGAAGAACGGCGCCGAGCCCGACGCGGCGTAGGGCCGGGTGCGCTCCACTACGCCGGCGTCCCGGAGGCGCGACAGCCGGTAGTCGACGGTGCGCTCCGGGCGTCGGACCAGCGTGATCAGCTGCGGCGTGGTCAGCACCCGGTGGGTCTGGAGCAGCGCCAGCAGCACGTGGTCGAGCGAGGTCAGACGATCGGCGACCGACCGTGCACTTCGACGGCCCCCGGCCGCCCCCGCCGCCCAGGCGGGATGACCAGAAGCAACTGCAGACATCATCCCTACAGTCGCCGACAGCGGGGGACCACGGATCTGTGCCCTGACCGGCACCTTCGTGAGATCCGACCTCGCGGTTCGGAGATGGACCGATCCGCGAGGTGCGGGAGACAGCTGAAGTCGCGTTGGCAGGCGCGAGCAGAGGCCTCCGGTGACCGACCGGGACGGGATTCGGGGGTTGGGTAGTCGGACATGGGGATGTGCCCACGACCGGGAAGCGCGCCACTCTGGACCGAGCAGGAGACCTCGATCGCGCCCAGAAGTCAAGGGGTTCTCCGAAGAAAATCTCGACTTTCTTCCGCCACCGGTCCCATCCCACGGCCGCTGAGCAGGGAGATTGGTCGTCCGTTGGGCTACGGTAACGGCGGACGGCAACCCGAGTTCTGAGGAGGGAAGGGCGTGTTCAACATCCTCGCTGCGCGCTTGAAACACAGCACGGTTGGCGAGATGGTCATGAATGCCGCGGCTGAGCAAGCGGGCATCGATCTGGTCGGCGATGATGAGGACGGGATGCTTTACCCCGTCTACGAGCCTGGAGCCCAAGGCGGAGCACGTAGCGAGCCTGACGACGGGAGCAACTGCCACCTGGTCGAGGTGACCGGCATCACCTTGCTCGACAGCTTCGGCGCCAAGGAAAGCAGGCTCTTTCACCTTTACAACTCACGCGTCTCCGCGCTGATCACCGACTCGAGAGTCGTTATTCTGTGCGAGAAGTGGCGAACGGCACCGAGTGCACACGTGCTCATGGGGCACGTGCGCCACAACTGGCTTCAGGCCGTGGGTTGGGGGCGCCAAGGACCGTTTGGCTCGAAACAACTCCGCATCGTCTGTATCGACGGCATGGGGCCCGACAAGAAGCGCCAAGTCAAGCTCGATTTGTCGCTTGGTCGGGGAGTCGATGGCCGGGCGCTCGTCGACGAGATCGCGGCGCGCGCTGCGAGGTACTACCTGATGTCTCGGCCGTGAATTGAACGGCGAGCAGTTGGCAGGCTTCCGAGCGTTGGCGGAGGGCAGGGGCGCTCCGATCACCCGAGGAAACTGGCTTTACCAGAAGCCGCCCGTGTGTCAACGAGTCAACTTCGAGACCGTGTACTCTCTCGATCCCGGTGCTGGCGCCACGGGAGACACGCGTGCCGAGGCCTCTGGTGAAGAGCCAAGAATTTGAAGCCACGGTCAATGCCAGTGCGGTTCCGCCCTCGTGTGAGGTTCGAGTTAGTAGCTCTCGTGGTATCGGCGTTTGCTGTCGTACTCGCAGGCTGCTCGTCGGGCAGCCCAGGCGGCCGCAGCGTGGATGCGACATCCACCACAACGATTGCGAGGAGCACCGGCAACACGGGATCGGGCTCCTGGTCGAGCGGCGTTCACGTGACCTCCGGCGCACTCGACCAGGTCTCTTGTGCGTCCTCTTCGTTCTGCGTGGCTGTAGACGACCTCGGCGATGCATACACCTACGAGAACGGCAAATGGTCGAGCGGCGATCAAGTTGATAGCGCTGCCGCCGCCAACGGCTACCTTTTCGGCGGCGTCCGTGTCCGTCGTCGTCGTTCTGCATGGCGGTGTTCGAAGGCGATGGCGACGCCTACACGTACTCGGACGGCACGTGGTCGAGTGGCGTCCAAGTCAGCAGCGGCGGCGGCCTCGCGGGTGTCTCGTGTGCGTCGTCGTCGTTCTGCATGGCAGTGGACAACAGTGGGAATGCCTACACGTACTCGGATGGCACCTGGTCGAGTGCCGATGAGGTTGAAGACTACGGTGGCGGCGCCTATAGCCTCACGGGCGTCTCATGTCCGTCATCGTCGTTCTGTATAGGAGTAGACAACGAAGCGCACGAGTACACTAGACAGAAGGCGAATGTCTGCGCGGCTTAAGCGGACCTCCTAACCCAACCCCCGCTCCCAATCCGCGTACGCCCGTGCTCGCGCTCTGCGGCGACGGACGCTCAGATACGTGAAGAAGGCGGATACCACCGCGAAACCTGCTGCTCCGGAAACCGCGTGGCCAGCGTTGAGTCCGACCACCATCGACGCCACTAGCCAGCCCACGAAGGCCGCAACGGCGTCGATCGACACCCACGCAACGGGGTGCCTGTCGTACCACTTCAATCCTTGTGGGCCCGCGTCGGCAGCCACGCTACGCAGGATACCAACGGCCACCAGATGTTCCAAGGTTCGTTCACGCGCCTCGCACCGAACCGCCACGAGTCCGAACAGTCGGGCTACCGTGTCGCCGTGAGGCGGTGGTTCATGGTGATGGCGTGGATCGGCGTCACCGCGATCGTCGGGCTTGGCGTCGCGGAGCCGGCCGGTGCCATCACGAAGGCTCAACTCCAATCGAAGGCGCTCTCTTTGTCGAATCTGCCCACCGGTTGGAACGTCGACAACAGCCACTCTGGAGGCGGAGGCTCTGTGTCAGGAGGCTGCCTGACGGGGATCAAGAAGCCTCCTAAGAAGAAGGGTGACGTGAAGGCCGCCGTCCAGTACGAGGATGGACAGCTGCCCGAACTAGACGAGACGCTCGCCGCAGGTCCGGGGATTCCCGCCGACTACGGCGAGATCAACCACATATTTCGTTCGTGCAAGCACCTCACCATCTCTGAGAGCGGCAAGACCATCCCGGTGACCATCGGTGCGATGTCCTTCCCGCGACTCGGCAACGCGACGAGAGCGTACGGGGCCACAATCAGCGTCGACGGCGTCAACGCAGGATTCGACTTCGTCATCTTCCGGGTAGGGTCGATTCTGGGCCTGATGTATTACGCGGACATCGGTCAGCCCGATCCGAGCCAGCTCCAAGGCTTCGTCAGCGAGGCGGTCAACAAGGTCGAAGGGAAGCCCGCGGGGCCGGCGGTCTCGACCTAATGGCCATCGAGCTGGCGGGCGGGCTATGCGACCGAAAGTTTCGGCGCAATCGAGTGCGGCACTACTGACGGACGAGCACCCGGTCGGGGTGCTTCCGAACCCCCGGACGCCCTTCCGTCACAGGCTCGTCACGGCTGCGGGACGGTCGTCCCGGGAAGGCGAGACCGGCCAGCAGGCAAAGCTGAGCGGCAAGGATCAACCAGCTTGACCACTTGGCCTGCACGGCGATGTGCAACCACCAGGTGAGCCAGAAAGAAAGCGCGCAGACCGAGGCCAACCGCCACCAGGGCAGACGCGCCGCAGCGATGGGGAGCAGGGCCAGGGCCGGGGCAATGAAGTAGGGGAACAATTCGGGCTCGAAGACCCTGAAGGCAAAGAGCACGGCCACCGTCCAGATCACCATCGCTGCGCCCTGCCGTCGGCTCGGGGGCAAGGCGCGGGCCAAGACAAGAGCAGCGGGTACGGCGAGCAGCGCGACCGCTGATCGGACGTATGCCGCCACGCCGGGGTCGAAGTTCCAGGTGGGGCTGATGTACCCGAAGACGTCATAGACCTTCTGGTGGAGCAGTTGGGGCAACGTCGCGCTCGGATCAGCGATGGCGGGCACCAACAAAAAGGCCAGCGGCACCGCGACGGCGGGTCCGAGGACGGTCAGCCATTGTCGGCGCGTGAGAAAGACGAACGCGATCGGTAGTGCCAAAAAGGCGAAGGGCTGAAAGGCAAGGGCGACCCCCAGCCACCATCCGGTAGCCCGTGCGCGTCCATCGAAGGCAGCGGCAATCCCATACAGCATCGCTCCGAGGGCGATGAGATCCTCGGGGTGCCCGCTCAGGGGGATCGGAGGCAGCGTGATCGCCATCGCGCCGAGGACAGCCAGGCGGCGACGGATGTCGGTGACGCCCATGCCGCCCAGCCATCGGTCGCACGCACAGATCGGCAGCGCCATGCCACCCAGGTAGAGCGGACCCGCGACCAAGAACGCGGTCGGGTAGAGGACCGCACTCGGATACGGAAACGACAAGCCGGAGGCCAGTCGGGCAATCGGCGCCATGATCACCTGCAGAGCGGGCGCGGTTTCGAGTGTTCGGTCGAGCACGTAAATGTGTCCATAACCGCCTGCGAAGGTCATGTACATCGCGTCCGCCCAGTTCTGCCAGAAGTCCCCGAACGACGCGACCCCCCACCACTCGCCGAAACCTCGCATCACTGTCGAATCGAGCATGGTGAAGGCCACCGCTCCCACCACCGCCACGACGGACACGCCGAGCGCCACCTTCCGGCGGGCAAAGGCCTGGGTCACTGCCGCGATCGGCCCGCGCCAGCTCCCTCGGCGGCGGGCGCACGCGACGACGCTCCAGCCGACGACCGCGAGGACGCACAGCCAGAACACGATCCATTCGACGTCGGCGCCGCCGCTCGAGACGGGCACGCCCTCCGACGGGATGCTGGCGTACTGCTGCTGGGCAGGAGCCACGGCGAGGAGGGGATCGATGCTCGTGGTGGACGGCGAGCTCACTTGGATGAGCACCGCGACGTTGCCTCGGACGAACGCCTCGACGAGGGCGCCTCTCAGTTGTGCGTCCTGCTTGAATCCACACCTGCCCGAGGCCGAATCGGGTATGCCAGCGATGCGGGACGGCGATCCGGTCGGGAACCCGCCGGCGGACCCGCAGAGGTCGGCGGCGTCTCCGACCGGGTTCTGGAGGCGGACCCTCGGCAGGGAGGTCGACGAGACGAGCGTGATCAGCAGGCCGTACTGGTGCGTGATCCATTCCCACCGGGCTGCGGCGACGTTCGTGCCGACCGCCGGGCCGGCCAGGCGATCGATGTTCCGTCGCAAAGTGTTGACGTATGACTGAGTCTCGGCCGCGGGAAACGCCTGCCAGCGCACCCCCGGATTCGGCGTCATGAACGGGATCAACAGGGGGTCGCCGGCGGCGACTGCACCGCAATCGGGTGGACACTGCGGCGCCCGAGACGTGGCGCCGGCGGCTGACGACGCGGGGATCCCGAGGACCACCAGCGGGATCGCGATGCACCCGGCAACCAGCAGCGCGGTGATCGGCCGGGTGCGGAGTGAGGCCGTTCGGACTGCTGCTCGGGCACGAATGGCGATGACCGCCCTGCCTCTGCTGGAGGACGGCGTCATCCGGCAGACGCTATCGCCGTCGCTGACGCCGAACCTCGGGGCGTGCCCCCGGGTTGGCGCGACGCTGCCTCTCCGAACTGGACGAACCGACGAGTCCCCGGGGGCAACGCGGATTGTGAAAATCGAGCCAAATCCTGCCAAAGGAACCTCTCCCAAACGATCACTTGCATGGGCCGTCCAGAAGTCTTATGGTTCACCAGGGGTTGCGTCTAGCCCTAAATACGAGTTGGCGAAATTTGGCGATTTGTGCGGTGTTTCCGCACCCGGGGACGGGGGTTCAATGTCATCGAGCGAGCTTTTCTCCGATGGGGCAGGCGCGTCAGGATCAGGCGAGCACCAAGAGGCGCACCACGAGGCGACACCGGGCCGGCGCGGCCCGAGGCGTTCCTCCGGCCTCGGGGGTGAAGCTGGACGCACGCTCGGCTTGAGAGGCATGGGGAGGCTCTTCTTCGGGCTCGTCCTCATGCTCGGCACACTCGCCGGCCTCGCGGCCGAAACGGTGATCAACGCCGCCCCGGCCTCCGCCGCTTCGGCGGTCTCCTGCATCGACCCCGCCTCGGGTGGGACATCGACGACGTTCCACGCCGGGCCCACGTCCTTTTACACCGTCGAGTGTGAGGAGGAGACGGGCACCAGCGGCACGTCCGCCTATCCGACCATCTCGGTCAACACCAGCAGCGTGCCCGCTGACGGCAATCCGACCCTGGCGACAGGATCGGGGTGCACGACCGCAACATCGGGTTCGGGCGCCTCTGAGGAATACATTGAGGAATGCAAGTATTCGGACACTCCTACCGCGGCCGATGAGTCGGGTACGGCGTATACGGCGAACTTCACCGCCACACCAGGCGCCTTCAGCGGGAGCACCCTCACGCCGATTACGTCGGGCACGTTGAGCATCACGATCAACGCGCCCACCGTGACCTGTATCGACCCCGCCTCGGGCGGAACGGCCACCACGTTCTTCGAGGGCAGCACAAACAGCTACACGGTCGAATGCGAGGAAGCGAGCGGACTGTCCTCGCAAACCGCGTACCCACAGTCGATCGCCATCAACACCGGCTCGCTCCCCGCCGACGGCAACCCCACCATGGCCAACTCGACCTCGAGCAGCCCGGCGTGCACGACCACCACATCAGGTTCTGGTACCACCGAGGACTACATCCTCGAGTGCGCGCTCAGCGACACCCCGACGTCGTCCGACGGAGGCAGCTACCCGCTGACCTTCACGGCCACGGGTGCCGGCGGGGTGGGATCCGCTACGTCGGGGACGCTGACCGTGACAATCGCTCCGAAGGCCACGACATGCTCCACCCCGGCGAGCGGAGGGACATCCGTCTCGTGGGTCGACGGCACGGCGGAATCCGAAACTCTCATCTGCTACAGCCAGGGATACTCGAGCACGAACTCCAGCAACTACCCGAGCTCGATCACCCTCAACTCCGGGTCTATTCCGAGTGATGCGAGCGAGGCCACTTCACTGTCGAGCACGCCGGCCTGCACGACTGCGACGTCGGGGTCCGGCACCTCAACGGAGTACGAGCTCGAATGCAAGATCACCGACACTCCGGTCACCGCTGACAACGGCACGTATCACGCAACGTTCCTCGCCACCGGCGGAACCGGGGCGGGCACCGCGGTGTCTGGAACCCTGACCATCACCGTCAGCCAGCCGGCGCCGAGCTGGGCTACCAGCGGCTCGAACGACGGGACCTACTTCTCTGCAATCAAGGGCGTGCCTTTCTGCGACGACATCGAGGTCAGCGCCGGTCAAGTCGGTCCGAGCGGCACCAACCCCGGAACGACCGCTTCGCTTCCACTGACCAGTCTCACCGCCGGCGCCACGCCATCGGGTGTTTCCAACTACTCGATCCAGGACGTCAACCTGACCACAGGTAGCGCACAGCTCTGCGGCACCAACAACAACAATGCGGCGAGCGCGCCCGTCACGATGGCCCCGGTGGCGACCAACTCCGGCGGCTCGGCCACCGACAGCATCCCGCTGTGGTCCCAGAACGAATGCACCTGGTCGTCCACCGGGGCCTCGGTGTCCATGTTCGATTCCAATCAGGATCTCGAGCAGGCCGGCTCGCAGTCGTCCTTCGGCCAACCAATCGCCAACGGGGTAACCGGAGGATCGTCGGTGGACGAGCCCACCTGTAGTGGTGGCGTGGGAGTCTCCGCTTCCGGGGGCCTGGGCGACGCCTGGACCATGAACACCGCCAACCCGCTGCCGACGCCGACCGACACCAACCCCTCGGCGGCCGAGGGCGATCTGCCCTCGTCCAACCTCGACCTCACCAGTGCCACCAACGCCGAGGTGGGAGGCTGCTACGGAGCGACCAACATCTTGGCCTCGACCAGCACCTCCGCGTTCGGGACCAAGACGGCGTCCATGACCCTGCCCAGCTCGTGGGTCAACGGCGGAGACTGCGCTTATGGCAGCCTCGGATCGAACTCGGCCGGTGGGAACACGGACAGCGAGTCCCTCATGAACAACGGGAGCAGTCCGGCGACGGGTGACGCCAACTGTCCGCCCACCCAGGCCGACGTCAATGCCGGATTGGTGAGTTGCACCGTAGTTCTCTCGTCCGGCAACGACGAGAACGGGTCGACTAACTACACGAGCCTCGACATCTTCTACAACGGACAGCCCGTGCCCCAGACGCCTTCGGCGACCCTGGCGGCGCCCACAGCTATCCCGGGTGGCACCGTGACGGTGACAGGGGGGACAAACTGGTGGGGCGCGAACGAGGGCGCGCCCAACTCCGCCCCCTACGGCGACTTCCAGAACTCCAGCGCCGACTTCTATCCGGTCGCTGCGCCAAGCATCTACATCGGGACGTCCCGGGCCACCGCGGTACCTGTAGCGAACTCGACGGTGACCATCGGGGCGGACAGCTACGCGTGCACCGGCGCCGAATCCACCACGGTCGGACCCAACCCCTGCACGCTGACCGTGGGCAAGCCCACCGGCACGTTCCAGGTTCCCTCTTCGCTCCCCATCGGCACCTACAACGTCTACATCGACGAGTCCAATACCACACCGCTGCCCGGAAACGGCCCGAGCGACGCGTATCAGACGGCACGGGGTACCAACCTCGGAACAGTCGAATCCTCCACCCAAATCACCGTGGCCCCGATTGTGGTCAAGACCTCCACCACGGCGTATGTGGACGGTGGTTACTCGAAGGCCGGTGACACGATCAACTACAGCTACGCGGTGACGAACCCGAGTCAGGACACGGTGACCAATATCACCATCAGCGACAACAAGATCCCGAGTGCGGACATCACGTGCCCGAGCAGCTCGCTCGCGGGTGGCGCGTCGGAGACCTGCACCGCGACCTACACCGTCACCCAGGCTGACGTCGACAACGGATCGGTCACGAACACTGCGACCGTTTCCGCGACCGACAGCACGACAAATCAGGTCGCCACCTCGGCCCCGTCGTCGGTGACCGTCCTGGCATCGGATGCGACGTCCAGCTTGAGCCTGGTCAAGAGCTCCAGCACCTCGTATACGGACGGTGGCTACTCGAAGGCTGGTGACGTCATCGATTACAGCTACTTGGTCACCAATACCGGCACGACGACGGAATCCAACATCTCAGTCGGTGACGACCTCGTCGCTGACGTGAGCTGCCCGGACCCGTCGCTCGCACCGGGGGCTTCGGAGACCTGCACCGGCAGCTACACGGTCACCCAGACCGACGTCGACAACGGCTCGGTCACCAACACCGCCACGGCCTCGGGAACCAACCCCATAGGAACCACCATCACATCGGCGGTCTCAACGGTGACCGTCCCGGCGAGCGACGCGGTGACGAGCCTCGGCCTCGCCAAGTCCGTCGACCCGAGCACGCCGGCCTACGGGGCGGCGGGGAACGTCCTCGACTACGACTACCTGGTGACCAACACCGGGACGACCACCGTGTCGGGCATCGGCGTCAGTGACAATCTCGTCAACGACGTCACCTGCCCGGACCCGTCCCTCGCCCCCGGCGCGTCGGAGACCTGCACCGGCAGTTACACGGTGACCCAGTCCGACGTCGACAACGGGTCGGTGACCAACACGGCAACGGCCAGCGGCACCGGTCCGTACGCGAACCCGGTCAGCTCGGCGTCCTCGTCTGTGACGGTCGACGCCTCCAACGCCACGTCCACTCTCAGCTTGGTTAAGTCCACCAACTCGACGGGCTACGGAGCGGCTGGCCAAATCATCGATTACGGCTACCGCGTGACGAACACCGGCACGACGACGCTGTCCAACATCGCTGTCAGTGACAATCTGGTGTCGGACGTTTCCTGCGGAGAACCCTCGCTCGCCCCTGGGGCCTCGGAGACCTGCACCGGCAGCTACTCCGTGACCCAGGACGACGTGAACAACGGATCGGTGACCAACACGGCAACGGCGACTGCGACCGCCCCGCCGAATGGTACGCCGGTCAGCTCGAATTCCTCCTCGGTGACGGTGGAGGCAAATGGGGCATCCTCGACCCTGGCTATCTCCAAGTCCACCCAGTCGAACGGGTACGGCGCAGCCGGGGATGTCATCAACTACAGCTACCTCGTGACGAACACCGGGACCACGACGGAATCCGGCATCGGCGTCACAGACAGCCTGGTCGCTGACGTCACCTGCCCGGACCCGACGCTCGAGCCGACGATCTCCGAGACCTGCACCGGCAGTTACACGGTGACGCAGGCCGACGTGGACAACGGATCGGTGACCAATACGGCGTCGGCAACGGGACAGGACCCCTCGGATGCGACCATCACATCCAACTCGTCCTCGCTCACCGTCGATGCCTCTTTGGCCACCTCGTCGCTGGACATCG
This sequence comes from uncultured Acidimicrobiaceae bacterium, assembly GCA_963725895.1. Lineage (GTDB taxonomy): Bacteria > Actinomycetota > Acidimicrobiia > Acidimicrobiales > RAAP-2 > Bog-473. The sequence continues at coordinate 996,913 of CAVSAJ010000003.1, forward strand.
AGAAGCAGACCAACGCGACCGGGTACGGGACAGCCGGCAACGTCATCGACTACACCTACAAGCTGACCAACACCGGTACGACGACGCTCTCGAACGTCGGCGTCAGCGACAACTTGGTTGCCAATGTCAGCTGCCCAGACTCGACGCTGGCACCGGGGGCTTCGGAGACTTGCACCGGCAGCTACACCGTCACCCAGGCCGACGTCGACAACGGGTCCGTGACCAACACGGCGACTGGCAGTGCCACCAACCCTCAGGCTGCGACCATCACCTCGGGGTCGGTTGCTGTCACGGTCGAGGCGAATCAGGCGACATCGAGCCTGAGCCTGGTGAAGTCGACCACGTCAACTGGGTATGGGGCGGCCGGCGACGTCATCGATTACAGCTACCTCGTCACCAACACCGGCACGACGACGGAATCCAACGTGTCCGTCAGTGACAACCTCGTCGCCAACGTGAGCTGCCCGGACTCGACCCTCGCACCAGGGGCGTCGGAGACTTGCACAGGCAGCTACACGGTGACCCAGGCCGACGTCGACAACGGGTCGGTGACCAACACGGCAACGGCCCAGGCGGTCAACCCGCAGTCGAACTCCATAAGCTCGAGTCCTTCGTCGGTGACGGTGCAGGCCTCGAACGCCACGGCGCACCTGACGTTGACGAAGCGGACGAGCACCCCCGGATACACGGCGGCGGGTCAGGTCTTGGCGTACACCTACAAGGTGACCAACACCGGCACGACCACGATGGGCGACGTTGGAATCAGCGACAGTCTGATCCCCGCCGTCAGCTGCCCGGACCCGACGCTTGCTCCTGGAGCCTCCGAGACCTGCACGGGTTCCTACACGACCGTCCAGGCCGACGTCGAGAACGGCTTTGTCACCAACAGCGCGACGGTAAGCGGGAAGCGGCCGCCGAGCGAGAGCACCGTGACTTCGCCTTCGGTGGAAGTGACGGTCGTCTACACCGGCGTCACCGTCACGACGAAGAAGGCTCCGAAGCTCACGCTGGCGAAGCCCTACCGCGCCACCCTGGCCGCGAGCGGAGGAACAACCCCGTACACGTGGACGGCAGTCTCCGGGTTGCCGGCGGGACTCACGCTGTCGAAGGCGGGCGTGCTGTCGGGCGTCGTCGCTGCGAGAAATCAGGCACCGGGCAAACTGACACTGAGCGTTGCGGTCCAGGATGCCGGTGGTGGCACGTACTTCGCCACGGTCACGTTGAAGGTCGTCTCCTAGCCGAGAATCCCATCATGGAGCCGTGACGGCCACCCGGGATGACCTCAGGGCATTCCGGGTGGCCGAACACCGGCCGAAGGGACGCTCGGAGATCGATGGTCCGGCTCGAGGCTGGAGGATGAGGTCGAGGCCCTGGAAAGCAGCCGTTGTCGGCGGTTCGGCGATCGTCGGTGCCATTTGTCTCGTCGGCTGCTCTGGTGGTTCTGGGGGCAACGAATCGGTGCCCAAGACATCGGTGCTTGCTCCTGGCGTCACGGTTCCTTTCGACGCGGCGGACAACGCTCGTTCCGAGGTGACCATCGGGTTGTGCTCACCGCAGTCCGGCGCATGGCTGGCACACGGCAGCGTGCACAACGCGGCTGCCAAGACGAAGACGTTCAAGCTGGTCGTGGATTTCGCGTCCAAGCCGGGGTTCACCGTTCTCTCCTCGACGGTGGTGACCATCCTCGACGTCGCTCCGAAGGCGAACGTGGCGTGGTCTGCACGAGGAGCTCGCGGAGCGTCGGCGGTGGCATGCATCCTGCGACAGGCCCAGGCGACCTGAGCCTCACTCCTCCGAAACCCCAGGCCAGCAGCCCTGCCTAGCCGGTGCCGCCCTCTGAGCCAGCGTCTCGGAGAGGAGCTCTCGTCAGGCGAGGCCTCGGGCCTCTTCGACGCGGTGCTTCCATACGATCGCCAATCCAAGGACGGCCACTGAGCCGGCCAGGACCAGCCAATGGCTGAGGGCCAAGGTATGGCCGTCGAGAGAGGCCAGCGCCAATGAGACTTGGTGGTAGCTCGGCACGAGATGGGCGATGAACTGGAGCGATCCCGGCATTTGGTCGACGGGGTCGAAGAGGCCCCCGAAGTAGCCGAGGACGAACATGAGCCCGGTGACGACGGGGAACGCAGCCTCTGGCGCGACCACGAAGCCAATGAAGACGCCCAGTACGGCGAAGGGGAGGGAGGTCGCCCAGAGCAAGACCGTGAGTCCTATCCATGTCGTGGGAGCCAATCGGACGTCGCCGAAGCCGGCGCCGACCGCTTCCACCAAGACGATCACCGGGAGCACGACGAGCATGCTGGCGACGACCTTGGTGGCGACATAGGACCAGGCCGGAAGCGGGGTGATCCGCAGCTGGCGGGCCCACCCCGAGGCTCGTTCCATCGAAAGTCGGGTACCGCCTGCGTTGAGGGCGGCCACCAGGGCACCGAAGGAGCACATCGAGACCATGAGGTAATCGCGCCATGGCACTGTGCCGTCGACCACATGGTTTGCCGCCTGGTCGCGGAGGAAGAGGATGTAGAAGATCACTGGGAAGCCGACGGTGATCGCGAGAAACTTCCAGCTCCGCAACAGTCGCCCCACCTCGAATCGGCCGAAGGCCAGGAGCGGCGTGAGACGGCTGCGCCAGCCGTCGCGCCTGTTGCGATGATCCGACAGGTGCGGTTGGGCGATCGAGAGGTCGCTCACTGGCCGACTCGACCCCGAGTGCGGGCGGCACCACACTCGGTCAGGGCCACAAAGGCCTGCTCCAGCCCAGCCCCGGTGACCTCGAGGTCACGGAACGGAACTCCACGGATGACCATGTCGCGGATGGTGGCGTCGGCATCCAGCGAGTCGATCGAGACGCCGGTGCCACAGAGAGTGACCTCAGTGACGCCGTCAAGCTCCGAGAGCTCCGCTTGGTTCGGCCGGTCCGTGACGAAGCGGAGCCGGCGGGTAGGGACAGCCGCCTTCAGGGTGGCGCCGGGGCCGTCTGCCACGACCTTGCCATGGTTGAGCACGACCACGCGGTCGGCGATCTCGTCGGCCTCCGTCAGATGGTGGGTGGCGAAGAGCACGGTGCGACCCTCGTCCCCGAAGTCTCGCATCATCCGCCAGAAGCCTTGGCGGGACTCCACGTCCATAGCGGAGGTTGGTTCGTCGAGGAACACGATCTCCGGATCGCCTGCGATCGCGATGGCAAAGCGGACCCGCTGGGCCTGGCCGCCGGAGAGATGATCAGTCCGGCGGCGCAGGAGCGCTCCGATGTCCGCGCGTTCGACGATCTGGTCGTGTGGCGCCGGCCGGCGGTAGAGGCGCCGGACCAGGCCCAGGGCCTCGTCGACACGGACCCCCGGGGGGAGGCCGATGCCTGAGCCGGACTGGAGCATGGCACCGACCCGGCCGTCGGCCACGGCCTGGCGGGGATCGCTGCCGAGGACCTCAATGTGGCCCTCTTGTGGTCGGACGAGACCGAGCAGCGCGGAGATGGTGGTCGACTTGCCGGCCCCGTTGGGTCCGAGGAGGGCAAGCACCTCACCCTGGTACACCTTGAGGTCCAGCCGGTCGAGGGCAATCCGAGACCCGTAGCGGTGGGTGACGCCCTCAAAGGACAGAGCAACTGGACGTGGCTGGGAAACGGCCTCTGCGCCGGGCAGTGTGACTGCAAGGGAAGACAAGACGTACTCCGGCGGCTCAGGCCGCGCTCGGGATGTGGTGAGGCATCGTACCGCTTGCGCACCCGCCCCGGCATTCGGCAACCGGGACGTCTTTCACGAGTCCCGCGATCCGAGTCGCTCGCCGCGAAGGAGGACGGCCCGCTCGTCCCTCGGGTCCCGCGCTCGGGGCGCTGACCAGCGCCAAGAGCACGTTCGAGCGCGGACCTGAGAAGTGTGCCCCGTCAGTTCGGTTCAGGTACGAGCGCCTAGGGCCCGGCGAATGAAAGGCCCAGTAGTTGCCCGAGCTCGGCGAGGGCCGGGCTGGCGTCGGAGACCTTGATCGTGTGCATCCCGAGCGCGCGAGCCGGTTTGAGATTCACCCCGAGGTCGTCGAGGAAGACGCATTCATCTGGGTGCACCCCGAGCGCCTCACACGCGAGCTCGTAGAATCGAGGATCCGGTTTGCGTACGCGCGAGGACCCGCGACTCGAGGACCGCGTCGAAGAGCGCGTAGACGGCCCTGACCTCCTCCGATACGGGGCGCTCGGCGGAGGCGAAGTTGTTGGTCAGGCAGGCGGTCTTGTACGTGATCCTGCAGGTCTGGATGGCCGCGACCATCTCGGGACGAATCTCTCCGGCCAGCATCTCGAGGACGCGTCCCCCATCCACCTCATGTCCGAGTGCATGTGCCTCTGTCGCCCACTGTGCCCCGAACGCATCGACGTCGATCTCGCTGCGTTCGAGGCGCGCCCAGGCATTGTCGTCCGGATTGGTGGCGTTCACGGTGCGTATGAAACCGGACGGCAGGCCTTCTCGTGCCTCGAATCGAGCGAAGGCTTCGAATGGGCTCGTCGAGATGACGCCGCCGAAGTCGAACATGACAGCCCGTATCGTCACTCGCTCCTCCGAAAGGCGGCGCCGCAGCGGCCGACGTCATTTGACCTGGCACCAACGGGGTCGGTCAGCGCGCGCAATGTAGCACTCTCCCTTTCGGAACTCTTCCGCCGCTACATTGCGAGCATGGACTTCCAAGCGATCTCTGACAAGATCGAGATAAGTGAACTGCTGTCTCGCTACGCCCGGGGGGTCGATACCCAAGACTGGGCGCTGTTGTCCTCGGTTTTCACGCCCGATGCCCACCTCGACTACACGTCCGTGGACGGTCCCTCGGGTCCCCGGGACGAGGTGGTGGCGTGGCTGGAGCGTGCTCTCACGCCCATGCCGATGACGCAACACCTCATCACGAACATCGAGATCGATCTCCGTGGTGACCGCGCCACCGTCCGCGCCAAGTTCTACAACCCGATGCAGCTACCGGGAATAGAAGGACTGGCCTACTGCGGCGGGAACTACCACCACCAAGTGGTCCGCACGCCGGAGGGCTGGAAGAGTGAGCGATTGGTCGAAGAGACGAAATGGTCGGTCAACCCGATGCGCACCGTTCCGAGCTGATCAGCTCCACGACTCAGCTGGCCGCTGCAGGGGCCTCTTCGTGGGAGCGCTCGACCTTACGTGTGACCCTTTCGCCCACGACGGGCACGACAAGGAAGAGCAACCAGCCGTACCTGGCCACCGAGACATCGACCCAGGCAAGAAGGATCGTCAACAGCACGACAGCGACGACGAGAATGGCCCGGATCCGCGCAGCCATCTCGTCGTGCCACGAGCGCCGTCGGTCGACGAGCAGGTTGTTGGTCGACGCGTAGTGGAAGATCCACTGCGTGCTGAGGCTGATCGCCATCAGATTGATGCCGAAGAACGTGATGGCGAGCGGGTTCTTGCTGTACCGGCCGAGGAGGTCGGAGGTGAACGGCATCAGCGTCAGAGTCAGGAGAAAGCCGAAGTTGCGCCAGGCCAGACCCTCGCTGTGTCCTCGCATCCCGCGGAGAACCCTGTGGTGCACCAGCCAGAACTGGGAGATGACGACGAAGGACACCAAGTAGCTCGTGAGCTCCGCACCGTCGACGTCGAGAGCCTTCCAGAGGTTCGAGGCCGAGCTGGCGTCGGTCTTGAGCGCATCAGTAATTGGTACCTGTAGCTGCAGGACGAGCAGGGTCAGCGCGATGGCAACGACCCCGTCGGTGAGGGCCAGGAGCCGGTCGATCCCAGGAATGTTTTCGTCGTTGTCCTGGACGCGCACCACCGACACCCATCAGAGCTTGGCAGACGGCTCGTCCATGCCCGGGTATTTCAGACGAAATCTGATCCCCCGTCGGCGTTGACGCAGGCTCCAGTCACGTAACCGTTCCGCTGGGACACGAGGTATGCGGTCAACGATGCCACTTCGTCAGGCAGCCCCGCGCGTCCGAGGTCGGCCGGCTGGTGGAATGTGTTGTCGATCCACGTCATCACGTCGTGCGGGTCTGCGGGGTCGAGTCCTTCAGCGGCGAAGATGTCTTTGAGGTTCTCCGTGAAGCTGGCTGTGACGATTGAGCCGGGACAGACCGCATTGACGAGGATCCCGTCGGGGGCCAGCGTCTTGGCCAGGTTCTTGGCGAGGCTGGTCACGGCAGCTTTGGACGCGGTGTAGGCCACGAGGATCGGGCTCTGTCGCTGAATGGAGTGAGCGGAGAAGATCGCTACTCCGCGCCCATTCGGCGGCGCGCAACAGGGGAAGCGCGGAGCGAACGGATCGGACTGCGGACATGGTGCCGAGGGTGAACGCGTCGTTCCACCCTGTGTCATCGAGTTCTTCGAACCTCCCAGCTCCCGGTCCGATGGTGTGCACGAGGACATTGAGAGAACCCCAGCGGTCACCGACCGCATCGAAACCGGCAGCGATTGACTCCGAATCGGTCATGTCGACGCTGATGCCGACCGCGTCTGGACTGCCCAAGGAGCGGAGTGACGTCACGGTGTCGTCGAGCGCAGCGCGGCCACGCGCCATGACAGCGACCCGTGCCCCATCGGCGGCCAGGATCTCTGCCACCGCGCGGCCCATGCCCTTGCTTCCCCCTGTGACGACTGCAGTCGCGTCTGGCAAGTCCGAGGTCCATGACTGACTCAAGCCTCCTTTAGCGGACCGTGCTGCGCGACATCACAGCGCCGCATCGTACGAATCCATATACGGCGCGAACCGCTCGCGCACCTGGTCAGCCTCGAGCCCGAAGTCCGCGAGGTCGTAGGCGTGTTGGCCGTGGGAGCCGGGCTCGTGCGAGCCGGCCCAGCTGGCGACGGCGTCGCGTGAAGCATCGGGGAACCCGATCCCGATTTGGTCCAGCGCGGAGCCGAGGGCACCGACGGGATCGACCTGGAGGTCCGCGAACGCGAGGTCGGCGAACCGTCCGTCACCCACGCGTCTGCGGAACTCCATCGCTCGCGACACCGCCATCCACCAGCGCTCGAGCTGCTCGGGGCCGAGTTCAAGTGCGTCATCGCGGTCGCTGCTCCAGCTTCTCGTGTAGTGGATCAAGCTGCACACCGACCCGAGCACCTTGGCCGGGTCTCGATGGCTCCAGAGAAATTTGGCGTCCGGATACGCCTCGAGCAGCGCGTCCAACGCGAACATGTGCACAGGCGTCTTCAGATGCCACAGCCGTGGCGGGCAGTGCCACTGCAGCAACTGCAGAACGCGCCGGTGGTACTGGTACGTGCCGCGCATGTCGCAGTCTGTGACCCAGGCCAAGTAGGACGGAACATGGCCGAACCCGTCGAAGTGTACGGTCCGGAAGCTCATGCCGAGGAGGTCTTGGCACTCGGTTGCCGTTGTCGCCTCCTGGTGGTGCATGCTTGCCATCAAGGGGAACATCTCGTACATCATCGCCAAGCCGGCCTCGGCGTCGGCAATACGGGGATCGCTCTGTTCCGTGGCCGATTCGGGTGGCGGGCAAGGGGAGGACGACTCCCACATGCGGAGCGAGCGAAATTGGGGATCGGCCGCAACGAGCTGGCTGAGCGCCGTCGTGCCCGTGCGGGGCAGCCCGATGACGAAGACGGGGCCTTCTATGTCCTCTTCGTCGATTGCCGGGTGCATGCGGTAGGTGTCCTCCACCTGCAGGCGTGCAGACAGCAGGCTCACCAGGCGCACGTGTTGCATGACCTCGCCGGCCTCGGTGAGGTCTGCCTCCTCGTTGAAAGAGCGCACCAGTCGCTCGAGGCCCTCGCGGAACATCGTGTCACCGAAGTCGTCGAGGCCCGTCTGCTGCAGCGCTTCGGCCTCGAGCTCACCGGCGTCAAGTGTCATCGGCAGAACCTCCTGCTTACCGCAAGTCGCCGGGCCGCGATCGTTGCGGAACGCTCCGAATTGGTCACGCGGCGCGTGCCTCCAGGGAGGGCGGCATCGATGTCGGCAAAATTGACGACGCAGGCACTCGGGACCGGGGCCGACTCGGTCCGGACGCAGCGAAGGATGAGGGGACCGGAGCTGTGGCCCGCCGTGTCGAGCCAGTTGGCGACCCCCGGGTCATGGTGAGCCACCACGACGCGAACCACTCCGTCGTCGTCGATTGCGCTCTGATGCCCGTTCAAGGAGCTCTGGTGACGGGCGTAGTCGATGGTCTCCCACCACGGGTTCCCGAGCGAGAAGCTCCAGTACAGGCCCTCCGGGGGAGTGACCTCGAGGATGAGGGCCTGGTCGGCGCCGAGCTGCCACGAGCCGATCACGGGTCGGTTCTCCGCTGCCGCACCCATCGCTGTCCCGTCGAGCGGCGGGAGAAAGGAGTTGGGGGTCTCGGGTCGTGAGAACTGCAAGAAGAAGTCCAAGTTGGCGACGACGAAGTCCCCAAGGGCGATGAGCTGGCGCGCGACGACCGCTCGAGGGTCTTCGGGCTCGCGCCGGGCGCGCTCGTTGGCAAGGCTCAGACGCTCGATCGAGAGCGAGGAAGCCACCTCGGTGTCCCAGTCATAGAAGAAATGTCGGACGACCAAGGTGGTGGCATTCTCGGCGATCGGAAGCCAGTTGCCGTCGTGAAACTCTTCGGAGAGGATCAGGTCGACCTCGCCGCCTGGCCCCAGGTCGAGTTCGTCCAGGAGGACGTTGGCCGAGGACGCCATACCGGCCATGGACTGCAGGCCGACGTAGCGAGCCGTGCCCCGCGTACCCGACAGGCGATACGTCTCGCCGCCGCTGAGCGGCGCACCGGCGTAAATGCAATCTGGACAGTCCATACCCCACTTGTAGACGTTGTCGACGTTCGAGGGCTTGACGGCCAGGACGGGGTCGGGCTCGGCTCGAAGGCCCTGGTCTATCCCAATGCCGAGCAGTCCGAGCAGGTGTCGGAACCCGGCGGCCATGTCCGTCGGATCCCTGGGGACGCCGTCTGAAAGCACGACATCGGACGCCTTTCGAAGCGCGTGCAGTAAATGCGACCATGCGCGACCGGACGTCAGGTCCTCTGCCGTCGCGTCCCCGGCGCGGGCCGACTCGCTGACCGAGTGGGGCATCCAGGACGGGTTGACAAAAGCCATCAGGCGCTCCTCGAACGCGTCTGAACGAATGGCATCATCCGCATATCCGACCCCCGACCCCACTTGGCCGGGCCATGCTTGCGCGCGGCGTGCAGGCCGTCAACCCGACGCACCCGGCGCAGCCGATACATACACCGCCGTCTGGGTCCCCGCGCGTAGCGTGGTCGCCCGGGAGGTGGCGGCGTGCCACAGCGGGCGGTCACGAGGGGAACGGAGCGCGCATGATCGGGGGCGCCATCCCGACGCTCGTCCTTATCGGCATCGCCGGGGTCCTCGCTCCGATCATCGCCGAGTGGACGCGGAAGTACCTCCCCGTACCCGAAGTGGTGATCCAGATCATCTTGGGGATCGCTCTTGGGCCTTTTGTGTTGAACGTGGCCCACCCCAACAGCATCGTCACGGCATTGTCCGACTTCGGTCTGACCTTTTTGATGTTCCTGGCGGGGACGGAGCTCGATCTCGCCGTCGTGCGCGAGGGGCACATCGGGCGGGCCGCGGGCTCGTGGGGCGCGTCCGTCGTCATCGCGCTCGGGTTCGGTGCTCTGCTCCATGGGACGGGGCTCGTCCTCGACTCGGTCGTGGTGGCGTTGTGCCTCACCACGACGGCACTGGGAACACTGCTGCCTATCCTCCGCGACGCAGGGATCCTGCACACTCGTCTCGGACCCTCCGTGCTTTCTGTCGGGGCAGTCGGAGAGTTCGGGCCGATCGTGGCCGTTGCTGTGCTGCTGACGAACCGCGACGCCCGGCTGACCTTCGTCCTGCTCGTTCTTTTTGTCGCGGTCGCGGTTGTGGCCGCCCTGTTGGCGACCCAGGTGCGGCCACCTCGCTTCATCGCGCTGTTGCGCCGGCACCTGCACTCGACGTCACAACTGCCCGTTCGGATCTGTGTCCTCCTCGTGATTCTCCTCGTCTACCTCGCGATCAAGCTCAGTCTCGACGTGTTGCTCGGCGCGTTCGCCGCCGGCGTCGTCGTGCGACTCTTCATCAAGGGAGAGGACAGTGAGCCGGTCGAGAGCAAGCTCGAGGCGATCGGGTTCGGGTTCTTGATCCCGATCTTCTTCATTGAGAGTGGGATCAACTTCGACCTGGGGGCACTGATCCATCGGCCCCATGTGCTGCTGCTCGTCCCGATATTCACCATCATCTTCTTGGTGACCCGCGGGGTTCCGACGTGGGCCTTCTTCCGCGGCGTCATCTCCAAGATCGAAGCCAGAAGCTTGGCGGTGCTCTCAGCGACCGGGCTGCCTCTCATCGTTGTCATAACCACGCTGGGCGTCGATGAGCATCGCATGAAGCCAGAGAATGCCGCAGCACTCGTCGCCGCCGGCATGTTGTCGGTTCTCATTTATCCGCTCATCGGGCTGCGGTGGCTCGGCACGGGCGCCGGTGGCGGCGGTGACGGAGACGCCGGAGGTGCAGGCGCGGCGGACGGTTCGGGTACGCCCGGTTTGCCTGAACACGCTAGTGGGGAAGAGCCGTAGCCGCCGCATCACCGGGCATATCTGCGCGCGACGCTCGGAGATGGCGACGGCGACGGCGACGGGTCAGCGGCTCCCGGCGAACGGGCTCGGGTGGGGGCGTGCGGGCGGCGTGCGGAAGAAGGGGCGGACGTGCGTCTCCATCATCTCGGCGACAGCGTCGCCTGACTGTGGATCGAGCACGAGGTTGGTGTCCTCGAGAGGATCCTCGTCGAGGTCAAAGAGCTGGCACGGCGAGCGCGCATCCTCGTCGACCACCAGCTTGTAGCGATCGGTTTCGAACATGGCGAAGCCCCAGTTCTCGCTGACCGCCACCGCGCGAGATCCCGGCGCCCCCTCGCGCACGGATGCAATGAGCGAGTGTCCTTCGCTGTGCTCCACGGGCGGGGCTCCCGCGATGTCGCGGACAGTCGCCGGCACGTCGAGCTGCTCCACGAGTGAGTCGACCACGATCCCTTCGCGGCCTCCGGGTGGGCGAATGATCAGGGGCACGCGTACGGCCTGCTGGTACATGACGCACTTCGACATCAGTCCGTGGCTTCCTGCCATCTCGCCGTGATCGCTCGTGTAGATGATCCATGTGTTCTCGAGGATCCCCTTGCGGGCCAGTGCATCCACCATGAGGCCGACCGCATTGTCGATGATCGAGATGTCGGCTGCGTACGCGCGTCGCATGCCGCGTATGGCGTCATCGGTCATCGACTTCGAGTCCGACATCCAGAGGAACCCGTTGAGCAGTGCGCCGTAGTTCCCGGTTCCCTCTGTGGTGGGGCGGGCTGTGGAACTGGGCATGGAGATCGCCACGTCGTGGTAGCGCTGGACGGCCTCGGCGGGCGCATCCCAGGGGTCGTGCGGTCCGGGAAAGCCGACGAAGAGGAAGAAGGGTGCGGCTCTGTCGTAATCCTCGATCCAGCGGACAGCTTGGCGCCCGTGCCACGTGTCCACGTAGGCGTGCAGCGGCAATGGCATGGGAGTCGAGTCCCACATCGGGACGCACTTGGTTGCGTTCTGTCCGTCCTCGTTCTCCCCTTGGTAGCTGCGGTCTGCGATGTGCTTCCGGTAGGCGTCGAGCAGGCCTTCGCCTGCCAGGTAGTCCGAATAGCGGGTCGGAATCTTCGGCATGAACTTGTCGCCGGTCTCGAACACCTCGGCGAAGCCGAGCTCTTCGAGCCGCACGGCCATCTCGTCCATGTGTGAAACCGTCACCTTCTCGTCCCGGTAAAGATGAGCCTTGCCGAGGAGGGACGTGTGGTAGCCCGCCTCGCGCAACGCCCAGGCGTAGGTCGGCGTGTCGGGCGCAATCTCTTCCCAGTTCGTGTAGACGCCGTGGTCCCGTACGTAGCGCTCGGTCATGAACGAGGCCCGCGACGGCATGCACAAGGGTCCTTGGCACGCCACTCGCGAGAACCGAACACCCTCCGCGCCCAAGGCATCGAGCGAGGGTGTGAGCATCGTGGCATCCCCGGCACACCCCATCATGTCCGCCCGATGTTGGTCCGACATGATGAGCAAAATATTGGGAGCGCGGTCACTCACGAGATTGGCCTTTCTTGGGTTGTGCGCGTCGATATGCGGCAGCGCCACCGGATCATCGCACGGATCACAGAACCGCTCCGAACAAGCGTCCGGATGGCCGAGCCCGATGAAGGGCAGCATGAACCTGACGCCACCGTGGGAGGCGGACGATCGGGTCGGTCGCCCGGGTCCGTCGACACCGTCCTCAACGTGGCGCACGTCGACGACGTCGCGATCGGTCATCTCGTCGCGATGAAACAGGGTCGTCGTCGCCATGAAACAGGGTCGTCGTCGCCATGAAACAGGGTCGGCCAGGTCGCAGCGACATCTTCGGAGGCGAGAACCTCACCCTCCAGGTGTTGTCGGGTGATCTCGCGCGAGCACCGGGTTGTCAGGCTCCCCGTCTGAAGGTCCGGGGAGCCGGGTCGCTGGTCGTGGCCGGTCCGTCGGAGCCCGTCGAGAGCGCGAATGCGCTGGTCAGGCGGCGCGCGCGCACCGTCTGGGGACGAGGCCTCACCGATCTCGACGAGAGGGCGCTTCGGCGACGGCCGCTGTGGACCGAGGGCGCGTCGAACCACCTCTCGGCGCGGGACGTATTTTTCCCTGGCAGAGGGGGCGGTGGCCGAGAAGATGCGTAACTTCTATCGACCAGACGGCAGGGTGCGTCGGCTCGTGGCCTGGACGGTACTCGGCGCGCCCATCGTGCTTGCCGCAACCGCTGCTCTCTCCTTCGTAGGGCACGGCGACGTTGCCGCGCCCGCGGGACCGAAGCTCGAACCGCTGCCCGGACGTCAAGGAGCCGTGCCGCCCGGTGCGACGTTCCTCGGCCCTGCGCCGGCATCGACTCCGCTGCCTCTCGTCGTCACGCTGCAACCACGGGATCCCAGCGCGTTGGCAGCAGAAGCACAGGCGGTTTCGGATCCGTCCTCGCCTGATTACCACCACTTTCTGACTCCGAGCCAGTTCGCGCAACGCTACGGCGCGACCAACGCAACCCTTGCGCAGGTCACGCAAGACCTCCAAGCCCAGGGCCTGACGGTGGGCGCGATGTCGCGGACGGGCCTCTCCCTCTCGGTCTCGGGCACCGCGGCGCAGGTACAGAGCGCGTTCTCCACACCGATCGACCGGTACCGGCTCGCATCGGGGAAGACCGGCGTGCGCAACCGATCCGTTCCAGAACTCCCGGCCACCATTGCGCCCGCCGTCGAAGGGGTGATCGGCCTCGACACGCTGAGTCCGCCCCAGCCATCGACGACGAACCCACCCCAGGCTGTGCCATTCGGTGCGGAGGCCGCCCCAGCCACACCCGGCGCGTCGCCGGCCTTGGCGCCGAACCAGCCTGCCCCGGTCACAGGGACATGCGCGACAGCGATCGACAATGTGAAGACCGACTATGGAGCATGGGATGCGGACGATCTTTCGCAGGCGTACTCTTTCGATCCCCTATATGCCTCCGGGGACTACGGATCGGGAACGACGGTCGCGCTCGTCGAGCTGTCTGGGGCCGGGTACAGCTCCTCGGACATCGACACGTTTGCCAACTGCTACGGCATCACGCTCGGCAACAACCAAGTCAGCCAGATCGACCTCGACGGTGGAGGCGCAATCGGCGGGAACTCCGTCGAAGCCGAGTTGGACATCGAGACCGTGCTCTCGCTCGCTCCGGAAGCCAACATCGAGGTGTACGAGGGGGGAGTTTCGGACGGCATCTACAACGTCTTGAGCGCGATCGTCAGCCAGGACACCGCGAAGATCGTGAGCGCCAGCTGGACGAACGGATGCGAGTCCTACGTGGGGCAGTCCCTGCAGAACTCGGAGAACACGCTCCTGCAGGCCGCCGCCCTCGAAGGACAGTCGGTCTTCGTGGCGACGGGAGACCAGGGCTCAGAAGGGTGCAACGTCAACGGCGTCGTCTCGGCACCGACGGGGTCGAGCCCGGTCGCCCAAGTCGTCGATGCCACCACGGGCACCGCCTATGTGGCCAACGAATCGTCCAGCAGCGTCAGCGTCGAGAGCGAAGGCACGACGAGCAACCCCTCCGATTTCGCCACGGCTGGCGCGGTCGCCACGGGGTCCGGACCCGATGCGATCACCTTGGATTCCTCGCTCGGAAAGGTCTTCGTGGCGAACGCCTCGACCCCCTCGCTCACTGCATTTTCGACCAACACCTGTAACCAGACGACAACGTCTGGGTGTGCCTCGCCCACGCAGGTCGCGTCGGGAGGGCATCTCAGCGGCCCCAGCGCGATCGCCGCCAACGGGTCGACGTTCTATGTCGGCAACTCCAACGGCACCGTCGCTGTCTACAACGCCAGCACGAACGCGTGGGTGGCATCGGTGACCCTCCCGAGCGGGACCGCGCCGTCCGCTCTTGCCGTCGACGCCACGAACGGCTTCGTCTATGTGGCCGACGGTGCCAACGACCGGATTGAGTACTTCAGCGCTTCGACGTGTAACGCGAGCGTCACGACGGGATGCTCCACCACCCCAACCACAGTGTCGGTGGGGCTGGACCCGATCAGCCTCGCCGTCGACGCCGCCGCCGGAAGTCTCTATGTTGCGAACGCGGGATCAACGGGTGGCCTCTCCGTCGTCAGCCTGAGCACCCACGCGGTGACCACGACCATCTCGACGGGGCCGTCGGTCTCGGGATTGGACGGGACCTACGTCGTGCGATCGGTCGCTCTGTCTCCCGACGGCACCAAGATCCTCGCCGCGCTCGACCTGCACGGCCACACCGACGCCCCGCACGACCTACTTGCCACCATCGATCCGACCACGGAGACGATCACGGCGACGGCGAATCTCGAGACGGGAACCGACGTCATGGGGGGCGTGGCCAGCGACACGTCGCTCGACTACGTGTGGGTCCTCGACCAAACGGCGGGCGCCGACGTGGTGCAGAACCTGAACCTCGCGGTGTCGGATCCGGCGAGCCAGCCGTACGTCACCGCCGTCGGCGGGACCTCGCTGACGGCGCTCGGTCCCGCGCCGACCGAGACCACGTGGAACGATCAGCTCCATTTCGCCGAGGGGGCGGGCGGGGGTGGGATCTCGAAGACGTTCTCCATGCCGGCCTACCAGCAGGCGCTGGGCACGGTGACGAGCAGCAGCGGGACTCCGTGTGGCAACACCGGCGGGGACTGCCGCGAGATCCCCGACGTGTCGGCCGACGCCGACCCCAGTACGGGGTACATCATCTACGACGAACAGGAAGGCGCAACGGGGTGGGAAGCCATCGGCGGCACGAGTGGAGCCTCCCCGTTGTGGGCTGCAGTGCTCGCGGTTGCTGCCTCAGCTGACGGCAACACGGTGGGGTACGGCGCCATGAACCCGATCCTGTATCAGCTGGCGCAGGCGTCGCCGGGCACCTACCTGAACGACGTCACGACGGGCAACAACGATTACAACGGGACCAACAGCGCCCAGTACAGCGCGGCGAGCGGGTACGACATGGCAACCGGGTTAGGGACGCCGGTGACGTCCGCTCTGGCGACCGGCCTCACCGTGATACCGCTCGACGTGGCGGCGTCGGGGACGCAGGTCTACGGCGGGTCGCCCACCTTTACGGCGACGCCGACCTTCGGGGGCTCCGACGGCAGCCTTCCGTTCGGCGTGACCCTGACCAGCACTGCCTTCACCTGTACCGAGGTCGGCTCCTCGACGACGATCTCGCCCAGCCTCCCGGTCGGGAGCAGCACGTTGGTGGCCTCTTCGTGCAGCGGGGCGTCCCTCGGCGGGGTCAATGCCGCCGACTACAGGATCGTCTACACGAGCGCCTCGGGGGACTTCACCGTCACCCCAATCCCGGTCGACGTCGCCGTCACCGGCTCTCAGACCTACGGGGGGTCGCCTGCCTTCTCCGGCAGCGCCAACAACCCGCCGGCAGGCATCACCGTCACCACGACGAGCGTGACCTGCAGCGAACTCGAGCCGTTCACCATCATCGGCCCGGCGGTGGCGGCAGGGAGTCGGACCTTGCTGCCGGCCTCGTGTTCGGGTGCGTCGCTCAGCGGGACCGACGCCTCGGACTATGCGCCGTTCTATACCAGCGTCACAGGCGACTTCACCATCGTGCCGGCCCCACTCTCGGTGACCGCGTCGAGCGGATCAATGACATATGGAGGCACGCCTCCCACGATCACCGCCGGCTACAGCGGGTTCGTGAACGGCGACAGCGCGTCGTCGCTGACCACCGCACCGAGCTGCTCGACGACGGCGACCAGCTCGAGTCCCGTGTCGCCTCCGACGTACGCCTCCTCGTGCGGCGGCGCCGTCGATCCGAACTACTCGTTCACCTACGTGGCCGGCAGCGTGACGGTCGGCCCCGCGCCGCTCACCATCACGGCCTCGAGCCCCACCATGAGCTATGGCGCCACCCCACCGGACATCACACCCGTCTACAGCGGCCTCGAGAACGGTGACACCGGCGCCGACCTGACGACCCAGCCCAGCTGCACGACGACGGCCACGAGCAGCAGCTCACCTTCACCCCCGACCTATCTCAACAGCTGCTCGGGCGCGGCCGACCCCAACTACACGATCTCCTACGCCCCCGGTGCGACGACCGTGGACCCGGCGCCCGTCGATGTGGCCGTCAGTGGGTCCCAAGCGTGGGGCGGGTCTCCCGGTTTCAGCGGCAGCGGGCCCGCCTCGCCGCCGCAGGGCGTGAGCGGGGTGAACATGAGCGGGCTGAGCTGTGCGCAAGTCGCCCCGTCCACCACGATCTCACCGACGCTGGGCGGAGGGACCTACACCCTCGTACCCGGGTCGTGCAGCGGCGTGACGCTGAGCGGGTCCAATTCCAGCGACTACGAGGTGGTCTACACCAGCGCCTCCGGTGACTTCTCCGTGACCGGCGGACCGCCACCGCCCCCACCACCGGCCCCGCATGGCTACTACCTCGTCGGTTCCGACGGTGGCATCTTCACCTTCGGCTCGGCCAACTTCTACGGATCGACCGGCAGCCTGCGGCTGCAGCGACCGGTGGTCGGGATCACTCCGACCGCGGACGAGGGTGGCTATTGGCTCGTCGCTTCCGACGGCGGCATCTTCGCCTTCGGCAACGCGGGGTTCCACGGCTCCATCCCCGGTCTCGGCCTCGCCCCGGCCGGATCGGGCCTGCCGCACGCGTTGAACGCGCCCATCGTCGGCATGGTCCCGTCGGCCGACGGAGGTGGCTACTTCATGGTGGCATCCGACGGTGGTGTGTTTGCCTTCGGCGACGCGCAGTTCGAGGGCTCGTGCCCTGGCATCGGGGGGTGTAGCGGGTCGGCGGTTGCGGTCGTGCCCGATGCCACCGGCCGGGGCTACTGGCTCGTCACCTCGACCGGGAACGTCTATACCTTCGGCGACGCCCCGTACTTCGGCGCGCCTGGAGCCCAGGGATCACCGATCACCGGCGCGGTGCGCACCGCCGACGGGCACGGTTACTACGTGCTCCTGGCCAACGGCACGGTGGACGGCTACGGCGACGCCGTGTCGCTCGGGGGGCCCACCGGCTCGGTGGGCGGGTTCAACCCCGCATCAGCCATATTCACCGACGCCGGTGGCGGGGGCTACTGGGTGGCCTCGGCGGCGGGGGACGTCTTCACCTACGGCGACGCGCCCAACGACGGGTCCATGGCGGGCACGCACCTGAACGGCGCCATCATTGCCGGGACCGGTTTCTGAATCACGAGAGCGCCTCAGACCACCACGGACACCACGGCCACCACGGCCATGACGCGGCCACCACCGAGCCTCGCAACGCGCGGGCGCCAGTGACAGCCCGACGGATCAGGCACACTGTTCGCCGTGGCGCCGCAGTTCATCTACACCATGCGCGGGTTACAGCGCTTCTATCCCCCTGACCGCGAGGTCCTGAAAGGCATCAACCTGTCCTTCTATCCCGGCGCCAAGATCGGTGTCATCGGCTCGAACGGGTCGGGGAAGTCTTCCCTGCTGCGCATCATGGCCGGCGAAGACGACGGCTTCACCGGCGAAGCTCGCCTCACCCCGGGTTTCACGGTTGGCTACCTGGAGCAGGAGCCGTACCTCGACGAGTCAAAGGACGTCGCCGGCAACGTGGCCGAGGGCGTGGGCGAGGCGAAGCGGCTCGTCGACCGGTTCAACGAGGTCTGCTCCGCTTTCGGCGATCCCGATGCCGACATCGATGCGCTCATCGCGGAACAGGCCGATCTCCAGTCCAGGATCGACGCCGCGGGCGCGTGGGAGCTCGAGCGCACCTTCGAGATCGCGATGGACGCGCTCCGGTTGCCACCGGGCGATGCCGAGGTCTCCACGCTCTCGGGTGGCGAGAGGCGGCGGGTCGCGCTGTGCCGGCTGCTGCTGTCCAAGCCCGACCTCCTCCTGCTCGATGAGCCGACGAACCACCTCGACGCCGAGTCCGTCGCGTGGCTCGAGCGGACGCTCCAGGAATACCCGGGCACCGTCGTCGCGGTCACCCACGACAGGTATTTTCTCGACAACGTCGCCGGATGGATCCTCGAGCTCGACCGCGGCGCGGGCATCCCCTGGGAGGGCAACTATTCCTCGTGGCTCGAGCAGAAGCAGGCGCGACTTGCCGGCGAGGAGAAGGCCGACCGGTCGCGCCAAGCCTCGCTCGAGCGGGAGCTCGAGTGGATCCGCCTGTCGCCCCGAGCCCGCCAGAGCAAGGGTAAGGCGCGCATCACCGCCTACAACGAGCTGGTTGCGCAAGCCGAGGCATCCGAGCGCCGAGGCGACAAGGTCGAGCTGACCATCCCGCCCGGGCCGCGCTTGGGCGACCAGGTTGTGGACGCGGCGGGCGTCGTGAAGGGATACGGCGACCGCCTGCTCGTCGAAGGCCTCTCGTTCATGCTGCCGCCAGGGGGCATCGTCGGCATCATCGGACCCAACGGCGCCGGCAAGACGACGTTGTTCCGCATGATCGTGGGGGAGGAGGAGCCCGACGCCGGGTCCCTCACCGTCGGGCCATCCGTGCAGTTGGCCTACGTCGATCAGAACCGGGCCACCCTTGCGCCGGACGCAACCGTCTTCGAGGAGATCACCGGAGGGGCAGATCGGATCGTGGTAGGCGGTCGCGAGCTCCATGGCCGCGCGTATGTCGCCGGCTTCGGCTTCAAGGGCAGCGACCAGCAGAAGAAGGTGGGACAACTCTCGGGCGGAGAGCGCAACCGGGTCCTGCTGGCCAAGGTGCTGAGCAGTGGTGGCAACGTCCTCCTGCTCGATGAGCCCACGAACGACCTCGACGTGGACACCCTTCGTGCGCTCGAGGACGCGCTGCTCGCCTTTCCCGGGTGCGCCGTGGTGATCAGCCACGACCGCTGGTTCCTCGATCGCATTTCGACCCACGTGCTGGCCTTCGAGGGTGACTCACAGACGCGGTGGTACGAAGGCAACTTCAGCGACTACGAGGCAGATCGTCGCAGGCGGCTCGGCGCCGAGGCCGAGCAGCCCCACCGGCTGCGCTACAAACCCCTCGTGCGCGACTGAGACGTCGGCGCCGATGTCGGCGCCGGCGACGGCGACGGCGATCCTCTGGCGCCCCACAGATCCGTCACTTCGGCATAGGGGGTCACGCAGGGCGGCCCGTCGGCGACCCAGATACGTGGACGGGCGTCGCCGGCAGGCACCCGCACGAGGCACGACGAGCGCGTCCCAAAGTCCTCCAGATGCACGCAGTTCGCTGCGTTGGGCCGTTCGTCGCCCTCGGGAACTCGATGATCGGCAAGCACGCGGCGGAAGGCCACCACGACGTCGTCACTCGACGCCGGCTCCCCGAGCGTGGCGCGCACGAGGTCGACCTTCAGCGACGGTTTCGCGAGGGCGCGGTTCTCCAGCACGTGGATGCCGGGTGGGAGCGCGAGAGCCGTGCCGCGCCCAGACCCGGTGAAGTCGACGAAGAACAGGGACGTCCGGTCGCCCACCAGCAGCCACGAGCCGTTGTAGTCCTGCGGCGAGTAGCCGGCGAGCAACGAGTCGACGGCCTGTGCCGCCGTCGGCTGCGTGGCCAATGCCAGCGGAAGCTCACCGCGCGAGCGTTTGCTCGGGTCCTTGGCCTCTCCGAGGGGCTGGTTGGTCAGCCCGGCGCAGACTCCGTGCTCGTTGACCGCGAGCCAGGTGCCCCCGGAGAGCTCGTCTCGGCCGCCGACGATCCGAGGAGGACCTGCTTGGAGCAGGGTGATCGAGGTGGAAGGTCGCTCCAGGACCTCGTCCCGGTTCGCCCCCACGAGGAGCGGCTCGTCGGTGGCGACGCGCGAGGCAACGACGAGGAGGCACACGCCGGCTCACGTTATCGACGCCCGGATCGGCCGTTCTCGGATCCCTGCTCGGGCCCCTGCTCAGGCCCCTCCCATGGTCGCTCCGAAATCCGCAGCCCCGGTTGTGCAAGGGGGCTACCGTGCACCTATGCGAACGCGTGCCCTGTTCCTCATCGCCGCGTTGGGCGTGGCCGGTTTCGCCGCCCTGCGTGCCCTCCCGGCGTCAGCCAAGTCGATCTCGTCGTCGAATCTCAAGGCCCTGTCCAACAGCATCAACAAGGGCAAGCACTTGACCTACGACGTGCAGTACACGTCGCTCAGCAACGGCCAGAAGGCGACGGTGACCATCGCGCAGTTGCCACCGAAGACGTATTTCGGGACCTCGAGCGGAAGCGTGATCAACAACGGGAAGACCACGTATTACTGCAGCACCTCGAGCAGCAGCGGCAACTCGGGGAACTCCGGCAGCAGCGGCAACTCGGGGAACAGCGGCAACTCAGGAAATTCCGGGAACGCAAGCTCCACGACGACGACCACCAGCAAGCCTACGGAGACGTGTATCTCGGAGAAGGTTTCCAACTCGGCCCTCGGGCTCGAGGACCTGTTCAGCCCGACCATCGCGCTGAGCGCGCTTGTCGGAGGCCGAGAACACCACCCTGGCGCACGCGCTCGGCGTCCACGCGTCCGCTTCCTCGGCGTCGTTCGCCGGCCAGTCCTCGACATGCGTCACGGTCACGGTGCGCGGCAAGACGGGCAAGTACTGCGTGACCAAGCAAGGGCTGCTGTCGTACTCGGGCTCATCGAAGTCCAGTTATTTCGAGATGACCAAGTACTCGTCCAAGCCGCCAGCAAGCTTGTTCACGCTGCCGGCCGGTGTCACCACACAGACGCTCCCCGGAGGCGGGTAAGCACCGTAGGCCGCGCCCGAATCCAGTGACCGACCCTTGGCGGGAAAGCGACGTCCCGCGCGGCGCGGCCTACGACCACCGCTTCGAACAGCTCGCCTCGGCCGGTGTCGACGTGCACGGCGAGGCAGACCTCGTTGACTCCTATGGTCCCGGGTCCGTCCTCGATGCGGGCTGTGGCACGGGTCGCGTCGCCATCGAGCTCAACCGGCGCGGGCATGCGGTCGTCGGTGTCGACGTGGATCCCGCCATGCTCGAGGCGGCGCGCCGCAAGGCGCCCGGGCTCGAGTGGGTCGAGGCAGACGTGACCGATCCGCGCGTGGAGTTCGGCCGCAGCTTCGACGTCGTCGTCCTTGCCGGCAACGTTCTCATCTTCGTGCCGCCGGGTACCGAGGGGCGGGTGATCGCCAACGCGGCGCGGTGGTTGGCTCCGGGGGGTCACCTCGTCGCCGGGTATTCACTCCGTCCCGGAGGCCTTGACCCTGCCCGCCACGATGCCCTCGCCCTTGCCGCGGGGCTCGAGCTCGAGGATCGTTGGTCGACCTGGGACCGGCGTCCGTTCACGACGGGTGATGCGTACGCAGTCGCCGTACACCGCCGCCCGCGCTGACGCCGCCCGCGCCCGCCGCGCCCGCTCGCACGGAGGGTGCACGAGGCGACGCGACGCAACGGAGAAGCAACAGCGGGCCACCTTGCTGCACTGAACGTGCAAACGAATGGACCTTCGTTAGGCTTATGGTCATGGGAACAGAGGAATTGGATCCGATCGATCACCACATCATCGAGCTCCTGTCACACAATGCACGCCGGACCATGGCCGATATCGGCGAGCAGGTATCACTGTCGGCCTCCGCCGTGACCAGGCGTATCGAGCGCCTGGAGCGAACCGGTGTGATCGCCGGGTACACCGTGGTGGTCGATCACCGTAAGGCCGGGCGCCCCATCCAGGCCTTCACCGAAGTCCGCTTCGCCGGCACGGCCGACCTCCAGGAGATCAAGGAGACGGCCATGCAACTCTCCGAGGTCCAGGCCGTGTTCACCACGGCGGGCGATCCCGACGCGCTCGTCTGGCTCCAGGTGCCCGACGTCGAGCGTCTCGGCCAGGTCATAGAGCAGTTGCGCCGCCGCGGTCGCGTCACCGGCACCAAGACGCTCATCGTGCTCGATACCTGGTCGCGCCATCGCGCCCTCGAGGCGAACGGCCTCCCGGTCCACTCCTAGTGCGCGGGCGGGCGCGACGAGTCGCCGCGACATTTCCCCTCGCCGCACTCGCGCTCATCGTCGCGGCGTGCGGCGGGACAACCGGAGGCTCGAGCGCGCCGAGCGCGTCCACGACCGCACACTCGGCGACGTCGACAACGGCACACGCGACGACGTCGACGACGGCTGCTCCCGCGGGCGCCTGGTCCAAGCCGATTCGCGTCGCGCCCGGCACCGACCTCTCGGTCGTCTCATGCGCGGCCGCCGGCGCCTGCCTGATTGGCTCGGCCCAGGGTCAGACCTACCGGTTGTTCCTCGACAAGGTCAGCGCGCTCGGGCCACCGCTTCCTTCGCCGTCACCGCAGGGGGCGTCATATCTGTCCTGTGGCACCACGACCTTCTGCGCCGCGGCGCCCAACACGAACCAGGTCGCCTTCTTCAACGGGAGCACGTGGCAGCCGCCGGCGACGCTGTCCGCCGCACAGGGCATCACGTCGATCGACTGTACGGGACCCACGTTCTGCATCACCATCGACGGCGAAGGCAACTCGTTCCGTTACGACGGCAGTGGCTGGTCCGGCAATCTGGGGGCCTGGGGTTCGGCCAACCAGATCTCCTGTGTCTCAGCGAGCTTCTGCATCGCCGCCGAGGGCGGCCCGTCGGTGTGGAACGGCAGCATGTGGACCCAGCCCAGCGACGTCGACACCCAGGGCCAGCTGAATTCGGTGTCGTGTGCCTCGACCACGTTCTGCATCATCGTCGACAGCAACGGCGACGTTCTGACTTGGAACGGCCAGGGCTTCACCGCGCCGATGCCGATCGCCACCGAGTCGGCGATCACCGGGACCAACGCGTCGGGTCTCACGTCGGTCTCGTGCCCGACCGTGACCTTCTGCCAGGCTGTCGACTCCCTGGGTCGGGTGTTCGCCTGGAACGGCACGGCGTGGAGCGCGGGCACCCTCATCGACAACGGGCACGCGCTGACCAGCATTTCGTGCCCGACGCCCGCATACTGTGTGGCGGTCGACCGCGCCGGCAACGCGTTCGTCTCGTAGCTACCAGGCGGCGAGTGAGGGTGGGTCCCCGCGCCCGATGACCCACGCGAGCAGCTCGCCCGGGTCGGTCCGCTCGGCGAGGCGGGGGAGTTCCCGCGGCAGCCACGCCGCCACCAGGTCCGCCGGCAGCGGCACCGGGACGAGCCCGAGGTCGCCGTGGTGCACCACCACCTCGCGCCACCGCGAGAGCACCGCGTCGCGCGACGTCTCGACGACCCCGCGTGAGGAGCGGGAGGGGGCGTCCCACGCCGCGGCCGGCAAGGTTTCCATCACCTCGGCCACCGCGTCCGAGGAGCGGGTCACGTCCGCCACCAGCTCGCGCCGCGGCGGCCGGCACCCGCCTCGATGTCGTCGCGTCGCTGTTCGAGACCGCCCGGGTACTGGTCGCGCAGCTCGCCCCGGGCGGCACCCTCCAGCCGCCACACCACGCTGTCCGCGTTGCGGGCGACGTGGGAGAGCAGATGGCCCGCGCTCCACCCGGGCAGGCGGCTCGGCCGGCGGGCGACGTCGTCGGTGAGGCCCTTCAGCGTCTCGTTCAGTGCGGCCTGCGCTGCGACGCAACCGCGCACCCAGACGGCAGGCCGGCCCGTCTCGGGTTCACTCACTTGGCCGGGATGGCTGACTGTCCGTCGAGCATGTCGGCCATGACGGCCCGGATGAACTCCGCGGCCTCGTCGGTCATGCCGCCGGCCACGCCGCCATAGATCGCCCCCGACCTGGGCGCCTCCGCGGCGTGGTCCTTGGCGTAGGCCACGGCGTCGGCCAGGTCGGCCGCGAACTCAGAGACGACCTCGGGCTGGGTCTGGGGCCGGGTGACCGCCATGTGCAGCGCGTTGGGGTACTGCTGGCCGTTGAAGCGCCAGCCTCTCGTCCGCATGAAGTCGTTGACGTGGTAGATGTCGAACTCGTCGGACGTGAAGGAGAAGAGGAAGGTCGGGCGGCCGACGAGCCGCAGCTCAGGGTGGGTCCTCACGGCGTCCTGCATGGCGGAGGACGTCTCGAAGATCTGGCGCGCATAGCCGAGATATCCCTCATGGCCCAGCTGCACCATGGCCGCCCAGGTCGCGGCGATCAACCCGCCCGAGCGCGAGCCCTCGATGCCCGGCGAGGTGTACTTCCCGCCGCTCCAGTCCGTCAGGTAGAAGTACTGCGCGTTGCGCAGCGCCTTGGAGCGGAAGGTGAGGACCGACGACCCCTTGAAGGCGTACCCGTATTTGTGGGTGTCCGCTGACATGGAGGTCACCCCCGGCACGGCGTAATCGAAGGCTTCGATGTCGTAGCCGAGCTCGCGGCCGAAGGGCAGGATGAAGCCGCCCAGGCAGGCATCGACGTGGAGCCCGACCTCGCGCTCGAGTGCGAGGTCGGAGAGGTCGGCGATCCCGTCCACCGTGCCGTAGCCGTAGTTGCAGGCTGACCCGATGAGCGCCACGGTCTGGTCGTCCATGTGGTCGCGCACCCAATCCACGTCGACCTGGGTGCTCACAGGGTCGACCGGGGCGCGCCGCAGCTCGACCCCGAACAGGTGGCACGCCTTGTCGAAGGCAGGATGGGCCGTCTCGGGCTTGATGACGTTGGGCGCGGTGATGCCGCGCTGGAGGCCGTGCTCGCGGTAGGCCAGGACCGCGTGGAGGATGCTGCCGGTCCCGCCCGTGGTGACCAGTCCGCACGGCTCGCCGCCCGCGGTGCGAGCCTCGTCTCCCGATTGCAGGCTGAGGGTCATCGCGATGATCTCCGCCTCGAACTTCGTCGCGCTCGGACACATGTCTCGCTGGAGCACGTTCACGTGTGCGAAGAGCCCGAAGGCCTCGTTCATGAAGTGGTAGTGGTCGTGGTCGCCGCAGTACATGGTGCCCGAGCACTTCCCGGTCTCCCAGAACGCGTCCTCCTCGCCGGCCATGGCGCGCAACTCCGCCAGGACCTCCTCCCGGCTCGTGCCGTGGGCGGGGAGTGAGCGATTGACGGCGAAGCGGTCTGCGTAGGGGTAGTCGCTCATGGTGCACGCCTCCTTGGGGCCGGTGCTGCGGCCGCCGGGTCCATCTCGACCGCCGTGCCCGAGACTATTCAATTGGGTCGATCCCGCAGACACCCGCGTGGGCGATGATGTCGCGATGCGAGGACCCCGGGTCTTCCTGTCGCTGCATGGCTACCAGCGCGCCTGGGCGAGCGCGGACCTGGTGGCCGGGGTCACCCTCCTCGTCATCGCCGTGCCCGAACAGCTGGCAACCTCCAGATTGGCCGGGATGCCCCCGATCACAGGGTTCTACGCGTTCATCGCCGGCACCGTGGTCTTCGCACTGCTCGGTTCCAATCCGCAGATGTCGGTGGGCGGCGACTCGACCATCGCACCGCTGTTCGCCGCAGGCGTCACCGCGCTTGCCGCCACGGGTTCGCCCCACTACATCGCCTTGGTCGGCATCTTGGCCGTCATGGTCGGAGCGATGGTCATGGTGGTGAGCCTGCTTCGCCTCGGGTGGATCGCAGAGTTTCTCTCGACGCCGATCGTCACCGGCTTTCTCTCCGGGGTGGCGGTGATCATCATCGTGCACCAGTTACCCGACTTCCTCGGGATCCCGGCCGCCTCGGGTAGCAACCAGGACCGCTTCGCCCACCTGATCACCCATCTGGGCGATGCCAACGGCCCGACAGTGGCCCTCGGCCTCGGCGTCCTGTTCGTGATGGCAACGAGCGCACGGCTCGACCGGCGCATTCCGGGCGCGCTGATCGGGATGGTCGTCTCGACGGCCCTGGTGGCCGCGCTCGATCTGCAGGCGCACGGCGTGGCCGTCCTCGGTCCGATAAAGACGGGCGCGCCGACAGTCGGTCTGACCGGACTGTCCTGGTCGGCCGTGGAGAGCCTGGCGCCGCTCGCCGCGGTCGTCGCGCTCGTCGTCATCACCCAGACCGCGGCGACGACGCGTGCCTTCGCGGAGCAGGGTGGCTACGACATCGACGCCGGGCGTGACTTCCTCGCCGTCGGCGCCGGGAGCGTGGTCGCCGGCCTGGCGGGCTCCTTTCCGGTCGACGCCAGCCCGCCCCGGACCGGTGCCGTGGCATCGGCGGGCGGGCGTACCCAGGCCGGCCTGCTCGGGGCGGCGGCGGTCGTCGTGCTCGTGATCCCGTTCGCGGGCGTGTTCAAGGACGTGCCGCTGGCGACGCTGGCCGCCGTCCTCATCTTCATCGCGTTGCGCCTCTTCCACATCCACGACCTCGTGGCCATCGCCCGGTTCGACCTCGTGGAGTTCGCCCTGGCCGCCGTGACGCTGCTCACCGTGGTCCTGATCGGCGTCGAGCAGGGCATCGGCGCGGCGGTCATCCTCGCCATCTTGGACCGGATCCGCCGCGGCGCCCAGCCTGGCGTCCACGTGCTCGGCCGCGTCGCAGGGCAGCACCAGCTGGACGCCGCTGTCAGCCGACCACGACGCGACGCAACAGCCCGGTGTCCTGGCCGTCCTCTTCGCCACGCCCATCTGGTACGCCAACGCCGTGCACTTCCGCGAGGAGGTGGAGCACGCACTGGTCCAGCGGCCCTCGACACAGGTGCTGATTCTCGACGCCATCGGCATGTCGGACCTCGACTTCACGGGCTCGCGGGAGGTCGCCCGGGTCCTCGATACGTGTGACCGGTCCCACATCCGCTTCGGCGTTGCCCGGGCGGCTGAGCGCGTCCGCCGGTCGATGCGCCGGAGCGGGCTCGAGGCCCGCATCGGCGCCACGCACTTCTACGACACGGTCGACCAGGCGGTCACGGGTCTTTCGGCTGACCTGTCGTGACCTCGGCGCGCACGGGACGGTGGTCCGATCCGGCGTGAGCCAAGACGGCGCCGGCCACCGGGCGCAGCGAGCCGTGCACCAAGATGTGGTCGATCTGGCTGTGCGGCCGCCACGCGGGCCAGGTACGCCCGATGACGGCACGTCGCCAGCCCGGCATGAAGACGCGCACCAGGGGGCCCCAGGTGTTCATGTCGCCCGCCAGCACCGCATCGGGGCGGGCCGCCGTCCGCAGCGCGCGCCGGAGCTCGGACCAGTTGCGGTGCGAGCCGAGGTGGAGGTGGGACATATGGGTGCCGATGACCGAGATCGGCCGCCCCTCGGCCTCGATGTCCACGACGACCGCGGCACGCTCGACACGGTCGGCGCGCAGCACGGTCATGGGCACGACCCTCGTGTCCTCAATCGGAAGATCCGGCCGAAGAAGCACCGCGATGTTGAACGTGCCGGGTTCGGCCTCCTGCCAGCGCGTCAGTTCGTGGACACTCTCGGGGAAGGGGCGCACTCCCTCGAGATAGAGCGCACGGTGGTGCGGCGACCAGGCCGGGCGGGCGGCCCACGTGGTCCCGGGCTCGGGCTGGGGCCGAATGCGCCGCCCACGTCCGATCTCGTGCGTCACGATCTGGTAGCCGAGCGCGCGCGCCGCCTCTTCGGCCTGGCCTTCGGCGCGACCCTCGGTCGTCCATGACTCCTCGAGCATGATCACGTCGGCCTCGAGGGCGCCGACGGCGGCAACGTAGTCGAAGGGCCTGCCCCACCCGTCCATTCCGCAGTGCATGTTGAAGTTGGCGATGCTGAGCACGGTCGGCGCGACGATAGGCGGCGCGGGTCGTCACCGGTACGATCGTCGCGGTGGCAGCGCGGGACGAGTATCTGACCCGGCGCCTGCGCCCGTTCACCACGACGATCTTTGCCACGATGACCGAGCTGGCGACCGAGACGGGCGCGCTCAACCTCGGCCAGGGTTTCCCCGACGCCGACGGTCCCGAGGAGCTGCGCGAGGTGGCGGTCGCCGCCATCCGGGCCGGTCGGAACCAGTACCCGCCGGGCGGGGGCGTCTCCGAGCTGCGCCGCGCCGTGGCGGCGCACCAACGTGCGTGGTACGGGCTGGAGCTGAACCCCGACACCGAGGTGCTCGCGACCGTCGGCGCCACGGAGGCCATCGCGGCCACGCTGCTCGCCTTGTGCGAACCGGGGGACGAGGTCGTGATGTTCGAGCCGACCTACGACTCCTACGCGGCGGCGGCCGCCATGGCCGGCGCGGTGCCGCGACTGGTCCGCCTGCACCCGCCCGACTGGCGCTTCCATGCAGACGAGCTGGCGGCCGCGTTCGGGCCGCGCACCAAGCTGGTGCTGCTCAACACGCCACACAACCCGACGGGCAAGGTGTTCTCGCCCGCCGAGCTGGACCAGGTCGCCGCGCTGTGCCTGGCCCACGACGTCCTGGCGGTCACCGACGAGGTCTACGAGCACCTGGTCTTCGACGGCACCCATGTCCCCCTGGCCACGCTGCCGGGCATGGCAGAGCGCACCGTGACCATCTCCTCGGGCGGCAAGACCTTCTCCTTTACGGGTTGGAAGGTGGGATGGGCGTGTGCCGCCGCGCCGTTGGTCGCCGCGGTGCGCGCGGCCAAGCAATTCCTGACCTATACGAGTCCGGCTCCGTTCCAGCTGGCGGTGGCGCACGGCCTGGGCTATCCCCCCGAGGCCATGCGGGCGTTCGCCGGCGAGCTGGCCGCCAAGCGGGACATGCTCTGCGACGGGCTGGCCCGCTTGGGCTACGAGGTCTACCGGCCGGCGGCCACCTACTTCGCCACGACCGACATCGCGCCGGTCGCGCCGGGGCTCAGCGCACAGGAGTTCTGTCTATCCCTGCCGCGCCGTTGCGGGGTGGTCGCCATTCCGAGCTCCGTCTTCTACGACCCGGCCGATCCCGACGCCGGCAGGACGCTGGTGCGCTGGGCCTTCTGCAAGCACGAGCGCGTCCTGCACGACGCGCTGGGCCGCTTAGCATCGTGGTCACCATGACCATCCCGCTCACCTGGGTCGACGCCTTCAGCGACGT
Source organism: uncultured Acidimicrobiaceae bacterium (assembly GCA_963725895.1). Taxonomy (GTDB): domain Bacteria; phylum Actinomycetota; class Acidimicrobiia; order Acidimicrobiales; family RAAP-2; genus Bog-473. Next base: position 1,026,192 of record CAVSAJ010000003.1, read on the forward strand.
CGCCTTCGGCGGTAACCCGGCCGGCGTCTGCCTGCTCGACGAACCGCTCGATGACGCCGCGATGCAGTCGATCGCCTTCGAGCTCGGCATCTCGGAGGTCGCGTACCTCACCCGCACCGACGACCCCACCACGTTCGGGTTGCGCTGGTTCTCGCCGGCGACCGAGATCGACCTCTGCGGCCATGCCACCTTGGCGTCGGCCCACGCGTTGCGCGAGGGCGGCGTCGTCGACGGCAGCGCGCCCCTGACCTTCCACACCCGCAGCGGCCCGCTGCATGCCGCGTTCGACGGGAGCCGGATCGAGTTGGACTTCCCGGCCGACCCGGTGGTGCCCGCCCCGTTGCCTGAGCAGCTGTTGGAGCAGTGGCGCGAGGTGGTGGTCATGAGCGGATCGACTGCGTTCTTCGCCTTTGTCGCGCTCTCGTCCGCCGAGGCGGTGGCCGGCTACGTCCCGGACCTTGCCGCCATCGCGGCGGCCGGCGCCAAGGCGTTGCTGCTGACCGCGGCGGCGGAGCCGGGATCGGGAGCCGACTACGTGCTGCGCGTGTTCGGCCCCAACGTCGGGATCGACGAGGACCCTGCGACGGGGTCGGCCCAGTGTGTGGCGGGCCCGTACTGGGCATCGGAGCTGGGCCGCGAGTCCCTGGTCGCCCGGCAGCTCTCGGCGCGTGGCGCCACCCTCTACGTGCGACCCGCCGGCGATCGGGTCCGCATCGCCGGCCACGCCACCACAGTGCTCACCGGGCACCTGTGCTAAGGAGTCTCACCATGGGCGTCTCCAGGGCGGACCTGCGAGCCCTGGTCGTTGGCCACGAGGCCACGTCGCCGCGTGAGGAGGCGGCCCGCGAGCGCTTCCTGGCCGAGCTCGAGGTCCTCGACTCGCCGTGCGACGAGCACGTCTCGCCGACACACGTGACGGCGTCGGGCATCGTCGTCGGCCCTCGCGGGACGGTGCTGCACTTGCACAAACGCCTGGGAATCTGGATGCAGCCCGGCGGCCACATCGACGCCGGCGAGACGCCCGCCACCGCGGCGCAGCGCGAGGCCACCGAGGAACTGGGCCTGGCCGTCGAGCATCCCTCGGCCGGACCGCGGCTCATCCACCTCGACGTCCACGAGGCCGCGCTCGGCCACACCCACCTCGACCTGCGCTACCTCCTGCTCGGCGACGACGCCGACCCCACCCCGCCGCCGGGGGAGAGCCCCGACGCCCGCTGGTGCGACTGGGACGAAGCCATCGCCATGGCCGACCCGGCGCTCGTCGACGCGTTGCCGCTGGCCCGCGCCGCCTACGAGGGTCGGCAGTGACCGAGGTCCTCGACCACCTGCTCGCGGTGCAGGACCTCGACACGTCCATCACCCAGCTCCAGCATCGTCGCGACGCGTTGGGTGAGACGATGGGGCTGGTGCCCGTGGAGGCGCAGCTGCGCGCGCTGGCGATCGAGGAGGCCGACGCGGCGGCGCGGCGTGGCGCGCTGGTGGCCACGCAGAAGGAGCTCGAGGAACAGATCGCAGGAATCACCGAGCGGCGCGACGCCATCGAGCAGCGCATGTACGCCGCCACCAGCTCGTCGGGCCGCGACCTCCAGGCGATGAACGAGGAGGTGCGTCACCTGACCGACCGGCGGGCACAGCTCGAGGAGCAAGAGCTGGTCGTCATGCTCGACCAGGAGCCGATCGACGCGGAGCTCCGGAGTCTGGGCGAGCGCAAGGCGCCGCTCGAGCGCCAGGTCGACGAGCTGCGCGGGCAGGTCGCCGAGCAACAGCGCGCCATCGACGCCGAACTGGCCTCGGCGATCGGGTCCCGCGCGGCAGGAGGCTGCACTGCTTCCGACGGCGCTGGCGGATCGCTACGAGACACTGCGCGCCCGCTTGAAGGGGACCGGCGCCGCCCGCCTCATCAAGAACCGGTGCGACGGGTGTCACCTCGAGCTGTCCTCGGTGGAGGTCGAGAAGATCCGCGCCCTGCCACCGGGCGAGATCGCCACCTGCGAGCAGTGCGGGCGCATCCTCGTGCCCGTCTGAGCGCATGCGACCGTGCTGATCCTGATCCGCCACGGGGAGTCCGTGGCCAACGCGCAGGGCCTTCTGCTCGGGCGTACCGACGCCGAGTTGACCGAGACAGGCCGCGCCCAAGTGCGCGGCGGCGCGCGCGCTGGTGACCGAGCCGGTCACCGAGGTGCGCACCAGTCCACTCGCCCGCGCCCGTGACACGGCGGCGCTCCTCGACCTCGGCCCGCCCCCCGCCGTCGACGACCGCTGGATCGAGGTCGACTACGGGGAATACGAGTGCCAGCCCCTCGGCGGCATCCCCGCCGAGGTGTGGCGGCGCTGGCGCGAGGACCGCGACTTCCGGCCCGAGGGCGGCGAGACGCTGGCCGAGGTCGACGAGCGCGTCACGGCCGCCTGTGTGGAGCTCTTCGCACGCGACGGCGCCGGTGCGCGTCGCGCGGACGGCGACGTCGTCGTGGTGAGCCACGTGACCCCAATTAAGGCGGCCGTGGCCTGGGCGCTCGGGACCTGGGATCTGTATTGGCGCCTCTACCTGCGCACAGCCTCGGTGACCCGCATCGGGTGGAACCGCGACGCGCCCATCCTGCACGGCTACAACGAGGTGGCGGTGGCGCCCGCCGCCAGTGGGGCGGCACAATCACCCGGTGCCTGAGCCCGCAGAGAGCCCAACCCTTGCCGCGCTGCGTCCACCGCCAGGGTCCGACGAAGACCCCGTGCACCGCCGGACCATCGAGGTCGAGGTCTTCGGGCGCGGCGACTACTTCGCCGTCGTCGGGACCCTGCGCGACCAGCGGCCTTGGGCCGGTGGCGACCTCGGCCCGCGCGACCTGCATCAGATGGAGCTGGGCATCGTCGTGCGCCGCGCCGACATGACCATCGTCGACGCCACCGCAGAGATGCAGACCTACCCGCACGCGGAGTGCACCGACATCGAGCCGAGCTTCCACGACCTCGTCGGCCTGTCGGTTGCCCGGGGGTACACCGGCGCGGTGCAGGAGCGTTTCGGACGGCAGCGCGGGTGCAGCCACCTCGAGTTCTTGGCCCGGGCGATCGGGCCCGTGGTGATTCAAGGTGTGACCTCGTCCGGAGCCTGGGAGGTCGAGAAGGGCAGCGGGGAGCACCCGATGCGCGAGGGTGGAATCGGCTTCTTGGTCAACACGTGCCACGTCTGGACCGAGGACGGTCCGGGCGCGCAGAAGATCGCCGCCGGGTGGCGTCCGGGGCTCCTCGACTATCCCGCCCCGAGGGCAGTCGAGGTCCGCCGGCGCATGGCCGCAGAGGGGGCCAACGCGGTCGAGGGCGGCGACACCGCCCACTCAGGCGACTCAGGCACCGGTGACTGAGCCGTCAGGCGAGTCGCGTACAGGCGCCGAGCCGTCCGCTCACCCGCTTCGTCCGATGGGCCGAGCGGCGGACCCGATCCCGGTGCCCGTGGTCGGGGGGCGCGCACAGAGCACGGTCAGCAACCGGATCATGACGCGCCGCGCCGACCGCACGCCGATGCCCGAGACGCTGCGCAGTCGCTCCCACACCTCCCACGACGTGGACGCGTCGAACGCGCCGAGGTACTCGCTGCGGACGGTCGGCGCCAACTCCGCCAACTCGGGCGCAAAGGTGGTGCGCAGGCTCTCGAGCAACAGCGTGTCCGCGGCTGCGATGGCCTGTGTAAGAGCCGGCGACGTCGGCGCGCGGCGGGCCAGGGCGCGCCGGACGGGAGTGATCTCCTCGAAGAGCTCGGCACGATGTGCCACGGTGCGCTCGATCCTCGACGCGAGGGAGAGGCGGGGGGAGAGCCGTGGCATGCCAGACCACTGCCGCCGCAGCTGCAAGGCAGCCACGAAGTGGTACAGGTCGTCCATGTCCGCGAAGTGGTGGAAGACGAGGCGGAGCGACACGCCTGCGCGTGCCGCGACCGCCTTCGCCGTCGGGTCGGGGTCGCCCTCCCACAACAGAGCGACGAGGGCGTCGCCGACGTTGCGCCGGGTCCGCCGCCCACGCGCCAGGCGTCCGTCGCTCGCCGGTACGTCGGCGAGCGCGGCGACGTCGCGGTCCACCCGCTCGAGTTCGTGTCTGAGGGGATCCGGCAGCACGAGGTCGAGGTCGCCAAAGCCTCTCTCGCCTGCTCCGCCGGCCGCCTCCGAGGAGCCTGGAGTCACTGGATCACACTTTCCTGTTCAGTCTGGGAATCCAACGCCCCGTGAATTCTTGCGCCTGGCCATCAAAGTGCAACGAAGCCGAGGCCTCGCCGCCGGCGGCTGCCGCCGCGGCACCGGCCGTCGCAGTAGCTTTCCGAGGCGTTGGCCGAGGTCACGGGGTCGTTCGGGCCCGGGGGCCCGGGTGAGGAGGAAAGCATGGTCCGGAGCGCGACCTGGGCGCGGATGGCGGCGGTGGGGGGCGCGACGATCCTCAGCGCGCTGGTCCTCGCCGCCTGCTCGTCCTCGTCCCCTTCTTCGCCCGGCGTGCTGCTCGTCGGCACCTACCACGGGAAGGCCGGGCCAGTACACCTCGATCCAGGCGGCGGTGAACGCGGCGAAGCCCGGCGACTGGATCCTGGTCGCCCCGGGCGACTACCACGAGACCGACGACGCCCACGTCACCTCGGCGAGCCGCGTTGAGTACCGGCGACCACGGCGGCGTCGTGGTGCACACGCCGGACCTGCACATCCGCGGCATGGACCGCGACACGCGTCATCGTCGACGGGACCAAGGCGGGTGCACCCGGCGCGTGCAGCTCCGAACCGCAGTACCAGAACTTCGGGCCCGTCGTCGACGGGAAGGCCCAGGGCCGCAACGGCATCGTCGTGTGGAAGGCCAACCACGTCAGCATCGAGAACCTGACGGTGTGCAACTTCCTCGGCGGCGCCGGCGACTCGGGCAACGAGATCTGGTGGAACGGCGGCGACGGCTCGGGCAAGATCGGGCTGACGGGGTACACCGGTGCGCTACCTGACCGGGACGTCGACCTTCTTCGGCACCGAGACGTCGGCGGCCCAGTACGGCATCTTCTCGTCCAACGCCGAGGGCCCGGCCACGCTGGAACCAGATCTACGGCTCCAACATGAACGACTCGGGCATGTACGTCGGCGCCTGCCATCCAGCTGTGCGACGTGACCATCGACCACGCCTGGATGGAGAACAACGCCCTCGGCTACTCGGGTACCAACTCGGGCGGCGCGGTCGTGATCGAGAACTCGCAGTTCGACAACAACCAGGACGGCGTCGACACCAACACCCAGATCGCCGGCGACCCGCCGCCGCCCCAGAACGGGGCCTGCCCCGACGGCGCCACCAGCCCCATCACGCACACCCACTCGTGCTGGGTGTTCATCCACAACGACGTGCACGACAACAACAACGGCGACGTGCCCGAGGCGGGCAACGCCGCCGCCGGCCCGATCGGGACCGGCATGACGCTCTCGGGCGGCCGCAACGACACGGTCATGGACAACACGTTCTCCAACAACGGCGCCTGGGGGATCCTGTTCGTCCCCTACCCCGACAGCGGCACGCCGTCGCTCCACCAGAAGTGCGCCGACTACGGCGGGTTCCAGATCACGGGCCTCGGCTGCGTCTTCGATCCCGAGGGCGACGCGCTTGAAGGGCAACACCTTCGTCAACGACGGCTACTTCGGCAACCCGTCGAACGCCGACTTCGGGCAGATCGTGCTGCACTCCGGCCTGCCTCGCAACTGCTACGCCGACAACACGGCGCCGCACGGCAGTGCGCCGCCCGAACCTGGAGCAGCTGCAGCCGACGTGTGGCGTCACGACCACGACCACGAACTCGGACGACACCCTGCTGGCCCAAGTCGAGTGCGACTCGCGCCTCGCGGCGTGCCCGGCCGGCGCGGCCTATCCGCCCCAGACGGGCGTGCACCTGGCGCCGCTGCCCAAGGGGCTGCCGACCATGGCCAACCCGTGCGCCGGCGTGCCCGCCAACGCCTGGTGCCCCTCGGCGGCGGGCTCGTCGCTCGGGCACCACGGGCGTCACGGTGCCACCGGCCACCCGGCGCGGCGCGCCTCGGCTTACCGGCGTCGGGGATGAGCCTCAGCGCTGGCCGCCACGACGCGGCCCGCCTCGAGGGCGACGTGCGACGTCGCAGCGTGCCGCCTCGCCGCGGCCGATGGGTGATCACGAGCACGCTGCGGCCCGGCGGCCGCCGCGTCCGCCAAGCACGCCCTCGACGAGCTCGTCGGCCGAGCGGGGCATCGAGCCCGCTGGTGGGCTCGTCGAGGACGAGGACGGGGCCGGGGCGACAGCAGGGCGCGGGCCACGGCCAGGCGCCGCCGCTCGCCACCCGAGAGGGCGACGCCGTCCTCGCCGACCGGCGTCTCGAGCCCCTCGGGCAGCGCGGCCACCCACGCGTCGAGCCGCGGCCGCGTGCAGCGCGGCGGCGAGCTCGTCGTCCGTCGCGTCGGGGCGGGCGAGGGTCAGGTTGGAGCGAACGGTGCCGGCGAACATCTGCGCCCGCTGGTCCGCCAGCGCGTACGTGCTCCTCGTGGCGTCGGTCTGGTCCAGGCGCTCGACGTCGGTGCCCGCCGAGCGACGAGCGTGCCCGCCTCGAGCGGCCAGTAGCGCAGCAGCGCGTTGACGAGGCTCGACTTGCCGGCGCCGCTCGAGCCGGTGACGGCGAGCCGGCCCGCCGGCCGGGAGGTCGCAGGCTGACGCCGTCGAGCGCGCGGGGCAGTCCCGGGCCGTAGCGCAGGGCGGCGTCGTCGAAGTCGCACCTCGGGCACCCCCGGCGTCGAGTGCAGACGGGCGCGGCGGGGTCGCGGACCGGGACCGGGACGTCGTCGAGCGCGAAGAGCCGGTCGGCCGACGCGCGCACGGCCAGCGGCGCGGGCCACCGCGAGCGGGCACGCCGGGCACCGTCTCGAAGGTCGCCAGCGCGGCGAGGGGGAGCACGGCCACCATGACCTGGTCCGAGGTGGTGTGCGTGGACGGCAGCAACGCCGAGCGCGAGCACCGCCGTCGACGGCGACGGCGAGGCAGACCTGGATGACGAGCGCCGAGGCGGTGGCCAGCCGCGCGTGGCGGCGCTCGAGCGCGTCCAGGTGCGGCCGCCGAGCTCCTCGATGTCGCGCCAGCACGGCGGCGTCGGCCGCCGAAGGCCAGCAGCTCGGGTGCGCCGGCCAGCGCGTCGACGATCCTGGGCGGACAAGTGACCGGCCAGCGCGGCCATCTCGTCGTCGCCGCCGCGTCGCCAGGTGAGCAGCGCGGGCACGGCGAGGGCGACGGCGAGCGGCACCCCGAGCGCGAGGGCGGCCCAGGGCAGGATCACACCGACCGCGACCGTGCCGAGCACGCACGCGCCCACCGCGATCGCCACCGGCAGCAGCGTGCGAAGGTAGAGGTCTTGGAGCGCGTCGACGTCATCGATCGCCCGGGCCAGGAGGTCGCCGCTGCGCCACCCGGCCAGCGCGGCCGGGACCCGCGGGGTCGAGGCAGTCGTAAAGCCAGACGCGCCAGCGGGTGAGCGCCCGCAGCGCGGCATCGTGGCCGACGAGGCGCTCGGCGTAGCGCAGCGGCCCGCGCAGGAACGCGAGCACCTCGACGAGCGGCCAGGATGCCGACGAGCGCGCTCAGGCCCGGACGAAGCGCGGCCCGGCCGACGACGTAGCCCGACCCGGCCAGGAGGCCGATGGTCGCTGCCGCGGAGGCCAGACCGAGCAGGCCCGCGAGCGCGAGCCGAGCCCAGGGCGTGCCGGGCTCCGCGCAGGACGCGCCGCAGCGTGCCCGCCGGTGCGGCTCATGGCGCCACCGCCACCGAGCGAGACGCTGGCGCCGGCAGCGCGACGACCGTGTCGAAGGCGGGGAGGAGGACCGGCTCGTGCGCCGCGACGACGACGGTCCGTCCCTCGAGCCAGGGCTCGATCGCCGGGGCGAGGCGGGCCACCGTCGGCGGGTCGAGCGCAGCCGTCGGCTCGTCGAGCAGCAGGACCGGTGCCGGGCAGAGCAGCGCCCGGGCCAACGCGACGCGCTGGCGCTCGCCTGCGCTGAGCGTGAGACCGTCATGACCGAGCGCGGTGTCGAGGCCGGCGGGAAGGTTGGCCACGAGCTCGGCCAGGCCGACGGCAGTCGAGCACGCGCGGCGAGCGTCGGCGTCGGCGGCGTCGGGAGCACCGAGGCGCAGGTTCTCGGCCAGGGTGGCGTTGAAGATGTGGGGCCGCTGGGGGAGCCACGAGAAGTGGCGGCGCCAGGCGTCGACCGGGCGTCGCGTGCCTGCGTCCGCCCGTCGAGCGCGATCGTTCCCGCCGATCGGCGCGACGAAGCCCAACAGCGCGGCGAGCGCGGTCGACTTGCCCGCTCCCGAAGGCCCGGTGAGGGCCACCCTGCGACCCGGCGGCGCGTGCAGCGAGAACGAGCTCGAGCGCGGCGCCGTCGCGGTGCGCGTAGTCCACCCGGAGCCCGTCGACGAGGTCCGCCCGGGGCTGCCCCAGCCGGGTCAGGTCCGGGTGCGCGGCGCCGTCGGACCGGCTCCGGGCCGCACCGGTGGCGCGAGGCCGCTCGCCGCTGCGTCGCCCGCGCCCGTGCGCCGGCCGACCCCGCCGCGATGCGAGCTGTCGTGGTGCCGAGCACCTCGAGCACCCGTGCCGCCGCGGCCTGCCCCTCCGTGCTGGCGTGGAACTCGGCGCCGGCCCGGCGAAGGGGGATGAAGATCTCGGGGGCGACGAGGAGCACCGCCATCGCGGTCTGGAGCCCGAGCTCGCCCCACAGCAGGCGCAGGCCGAGGGCCATGGCGACGAAGCCCGACGCCGAAGCCGGCGATCATGTCCATGGCGAGCGCCGACAGGAAGGCGACGCGCAGCGTGCGCATGGTGGCGGTGCGCACGCCCTCGGTGGCCGCCGCCACCTCGCGGCGTCCGTGTGCTTCCCGGCCGAAGGCGCGCAGGGTCGGCAGCCCCTCGACCAGCTGGAGGAAGCGTCCGGCGAGCGAGCCGAGGCGGCGCCACTGGCGTGCCGAACGCCGGGTCGCCTCGCGGCCGAAGAAGATCATCGTCACGGGCACCGCGAGCACGAGCGCGATGACGACGAGGAAGGACAGCCAGTCCTGCGTGGCGACCCAGGCCAGCAGGAGCACGGGGATGACTACCGCCGCCGCGGCCTGGGGGAGGTAGCGCGCGTAGTAGGTGTGCAGCGAGCGCAGCCCACGGGTCGCGGTGAGCGACAGCTCGCCCGGCCGCTCGTCCCGCCAGCCAGCCCGGACCCAGTGCCAGCGCGTGGCGCAGCAGCTCGCGTGCGCAGCCGCGTCGACGACCCGGTCGGCCGCGCCGTGGGCGTAGAGATCGCCGGCGCCGTGCAGGACGCCCCGGACCACGATGGCGATCCCCACGAGCACGATGGCCGGCACCACCGAGCTCGAGCGGCGCGTGCTGCAGGAGCGAGCGGTCGACCACGTGGGCGAGGGCAACGGCCTGGACGACGATGGCCACGGCGCTGGCGGCCGCCGATGACCAGCGCGACGGCGGCGGTCCGCCGCAAGCCGGGCACGCGTGCCGCGAGCTCGGGGTCGACCAGGCGCGGCCGGCCCGTGCCAGGGGGAGTGGCGCTCACAGGCTGAATGTCGTGTCCTTCACCTCGACGGTGCGCCCGATCAGGCCGTCGCGTGATGGCGAGGCGGGCGGTCGCTGGCATCTTCGCAGGTGGCGGCGGTCCGGACCCCATCGGGCAGCTCCGCCACGACGGCGGTGCGGACCGGCTCCAGCCCGCTCGCGCCGCCGTAGGTGACGGTGAAGGAGACCACCGAAGCCGGGGTCGACGCGGTGGGCGTGGACGACGCGACGGGGACGACCGCCGTGGCGACACTCGCTTCGTCGGCCAGGTCCGCCACGAACGGGGCTCCGCCCGGGGGCGTCGCCGACCAGACGGCAAGACCCGGCTTGGACAACATGCCAGAGACCGTCGTGGCCAGTGCCAGCTCGGAGGGCCGCGCGCGCAGGCGGTGGCCGAGCGCGGCATGCGCCAGCAGGAGGAAGTGGTTGAACGGGCCGCCGGCGAACGCCATGCCGCCGGTGAGGGTGGGTGCCTTCTGGAGCGGGAGGCCGAGGGCGCGCTGCTGCACCCGGACGGCCGAGGGGAAGCACGAGTACACCTCGACGAGCTCGAGTTCGGACAGGGGTCGCGCCGACGGCGCGTGCCGCCGTGCCCGGCCGAGCACCTCCATGGCGGGCCACGCTCTCGAGGCGTTTTCGCGCCGTCAGGGTGACCGCCTGCGAACAGTGGAGGGCCACGTGCGGGAAGAGCCAGCGGTCGGTGGGGACGCCCGCCGCCGCGGCGCCCGTTCGGCCGAGCAGATCAGCAACGCGGACGCTTGGTCCACGGTCCACTGACTCGCGTGCCGGACGTTGTAGGGGAAGGCGAGAGGCCGGTTGCGCGCGTCCCGGGTGTGGCGATTTCGGCCGCGGTGCGCGGCTCGCCGAAACGCGGCGTCGGGGTTGTCGCCCGCCACGGTGTTGAAGCGGGCCCACAGCGCAGCGACCTCGTCGCGCTGGGCCTCGGTACTCAGGCCCTCGGCGGCCCCGAGCGCGTTCTCGATCATGGCGTACTGCTGGACCGGCGGGACCACGATGCCGGCAGCGAGCTCGACCGGCGCCACGAAGTCGGGCGGGCGACGGAGGACCTCGTCGGGAGGCGCCCCCTCCACTTCGGTCTCGACGCCGCCGGCGCGCGCCCACGCCCGGGCCTCGGCCCCGACCACGACGACGGCATCGAGGGTGCCGGCGCTGACCGCGGCCAAGGCGTAGTTGATGACCTCCTGCTGGGACACGCCGATCTCGCAGCGCACCGTGCGGGCCTGTGGTGCCCCGATCCGCTGCGCCACGGCGCGCGCCGGGTCGTCGATGGCCCACGTCCCCTGGGGCACCACGATGGCGTCGACGGCGCGGAGGATCCCCGGTGCCCCGGCGTCGTCTGCCGCGGCGCGCACGGCTGCGGTCATGAGGTCGACGACGGGCGCAGCATCGTCGGCGGTCCCAAGCCCCGCCAGGACGGGGAGACGCGGGTCCAGCGAGCGAGCGGGTCCGGCCACGGCGCTCGATGCTACGGTCCGGCCATGGCGACCGGCGAGGCAGGCAGATGGGAAGGCGCGCTCGACGACTTCGAGAAGGAGTCGTTCGAAGCGGGCGGGACGAGACGGGACGTCTACCGGATCGGCAGCGGGCCTGCCGTCATCGTGATCAGCGAGATGCCCGGCATCACCCCGTTGGTGGCCCAATTCGGGCGGCGCGTCGCCGCGGCCGGCTGCACTGCCGTGCTGCCGCACCTCTTCGGTGATCCCGGGACGGCCCATGTCCGGCGGGTATGCGTTGCGCTCCATCGGCCCCGCGTGCGTCTCGCGCGAGTTCGCCTGCTTCGCCCTGAAGAAGACGAGTCCGGCGACGGTCTGGCTGCGTCAGCTCGCCGCGTCCGAGCACGAGCGCTGTGGCGGACCCGGGGTGGGCGCGGTCGGGATGTGCTTCACCGGGGGCTTCGCGCTGGCGATGATGGTGGACGACGTGGTCGTGGCGCCGGTCCTGAGCCAGCCGTCGCTGCCCTTTCCGATCGGCAAGCGGCACAAGGCGGACATCGGGATCTCCGACACCGACTTGGCCCGGGTGAAGCAACGGACCGAGTCGGGCACCTGTCTGCTGGGGCTTCGCTTCTCCAACGACCCCTTCTGCTTCGAGGACCGGTTCGAGACCCTCCGTCGCGAGCTCGGGGACGCCTTCATCGCAGTGGAGATCGACTCGGCACCGGGCAACCCGTACGGGCACCCGAAGAACGCTCATTCGGTGCTGACCGAGCACCTCGTCGACAAGGAGGGCACCCCGACCCGTGCGGCGCTCGACCAGACCCTCTCGTTCTTCCGCGAGAAGCTCGGCGTCGGGATCGGGCCCCGGTCCCCGGCCCGAGGGGCTGGGTGCCTGACGCTCCCGACGCTTAGGCCGGCGGCTCCAGGATCTCCTCGCAGACGCGCTCGCCCGAACGGACCGCTCCGTCCATCGCGCCATAGGACACCGACGCCGTCTCGGTGCCGGCCCAGTGGATCCGTCCCACCGGCTCGCGCAGCCGCCGGCCGTACTGGGTCAAGACGCCGGTCGGGAAGTGACCCAGCGAGCAGCCGCGTGTCCATAGCTCCTCGGCCCAATTGACCTCGAGCACCTCGAGCGGCTTTGCCGCCCTAGGGCCGAACCGCGTGATCAACATGGTGAGCAGCGTGTCGCGGCGCGCGTCTGGTGTCTGATCGCCACAGAACGCGAGCCTGCGGGCCCGCCGCGTAGGTCCCGATGACGCCGTGCCCGTGCCCGGGCTGCGTCGTGTCGAGCGTGACCTCAATGAGATCGTCGAGCGCCACGCTTGCACCAGAGACGCCGTCGTGTCGCCAGAAGGGCTCGTCGTAGACCGCCACGGTCTTGACCTCAGTGCCGGCGGGGATCTGGTGGAGTAGCAGCGCGTGGTCCGCCGGGAGCGCAGGCTCGAAACGGATGCCGGCGGCCAGAGCCCTCGGGAGTGCCAGCACGACCCGGCGTGCCGAGACCGTCCCGACGTCGGACGTCACGGTGACCCGGTCCCGGTCCTGTCGCACGGCGGTCACCGGTGCGTCGAGGACCACTGCGTCACCGAGCTCGGCTGCCATGGCGTCGGGGATGCGGCCCACCCCGCCGTCGAATTGGGAGTCCTGGTAGCCGCCCTGCGATCGACATGAGGGCCTCGACGCCACCCGCCGAACGGGCGAGGAAGAGCCAATTGAGCAGCGAGACCTCGGAGAGATCGCAGGCGAAGCAGGCGCGGATGGTGGCGTCGACGAGGTCTCGGGCCAGCTTCGTGGGCACCCGGCTCGCCGACAGCCACGCGGCCACCGACAGCGCATCCCATGTGCCGGCACGCCGAGCGTCCCAGGGGGAGTCGACGGGCACCTTCTTGGCCATCGCGTTCATGCGAGCGATCGCCGAGTCCGGCGCTGGCGAGGGCGGCGGGGTTGATACGTGGGATGTCGCCGCGGTAGCGGCGCACCTTTCCGCCGGTGGCGAGCACGTAATCGCCATCGACGAACGTCTTGAAGGTGGCGACGCCCATCTCCTTGGCGAGGGCGTGCATGTGGTCGTGGGCGGGGCCGATGAAGCAGCCGCCCATGTCCACCGGCACCCCGCCCTCGGTCGTCTGGGTCCAGACACGCCCGCCGACGCGGTCGCGCGCTTCGAGCACGACGACAGACCGTCCGGCCTGGGACAGCCGCCGCGCCGCGGTGAGCCCGGCCAGGCCTGCACCGACGACACAGACGTCGGCCTCCCTGGGTGCGGTCATCGTGCTCATGGCGCACCTCCCGTCCCTCGGGCCCGGCCGGTCCCCCCGATCGCCGGGCACGTCAGGGCGAGGGTAGTGCGCGGGAGACCGTCGAGCCTCGGCCAGCCGGGCGACGGGCGGACGGCCGGACGGCCGGCCGGGCGGGCGGAGTCTCAGAGCGCGGGGCCGTGCGCCGTTGCCGGACGCAGTCGTCGACCCTTAGGTGTGGGAGGTGCTCGGCGCCGAGCTGGTGGTGGCGCCGCCCGTCGCGGCCTCGGCGTGGTGACCGTGACGCCCGAAGCCCTTCAACCCGGCATTTTTGAGGTCGGCCGACGTCGTGCCCTCGCCCTTCAGGATCCGACGGATCTGTCTGAGGTCCGATCGCCCCTTTTGCAACGCCGCACGCGCGGTCTGCTCCGATGACTTCGGCGAGTTGAGCAGTGCATGGTTCGCGTTGAACTGGGCCGGCGTGTAACCGAGCACGGTGGCGGGCGCTGCTGCGTTGGTGGCGTCGGTCGCTGTGGTGATCTGCTTCATGAGGTCGTCGATGAGGGGCAGCAGTTGGGCCTGGTTGCCCGGGGTGACATATCCCCGCGCCTTTGTGGCATCGGCCGACAGCTTCGGGATCGCCGTCGAGGTGTTCCGATCCGTCGACGCAGCAATCTGAGACGCCGGCATCACGAGGAGATAGACCCGGAACCCCGAAAAGATGGTCGAGAAGTCCTGGGCCGCCTGCTTCTGGGTGGTGTCGCCCTGGATCTTCTGGTTCAGCTGCTGCAGTGGCGTGAGGTCCGCACTCAGGTAGGAGGCGAGGGTTGACTGGCCCGAGCCGAGCCCCTTCGCCGCTGTTGGCCTTGGCGATGGCCGAGTGCAACGTGTCGAGGCGCCGGGTGATGTCGTCGTTCGCCCGCGCCTTGACGCCACTGAGCGTCGGGGCAATCGCATTGTTCTCGACGATCCCCGAGCCGCTCGATCCCGGGCGCGATGCCGCGCCGGCAAGTCCCGCACTCGTGCCGGCCGCCAGCGCAGCGCTCGAAGCGAGCGCGAACGCGCCCAGCCTCATGAGGTTGGTGCGCACATGTGCCATGGGAGGCTCCTCTCGTCTCGTCGTCAGACGATAATGGTGGGACACGACCCTGCATGACCCACCCCGGCCATCGTGCGCGGCGGCGGTGAACGGACTGTTCGGCAAACGTGAGGGTTCTGTGAGGGATCGGCCATTCCGGCAATTCGGGGTGCGGGAGGTGGGAGGCTGGACGGGTGAGCACGGAGAACGGAACGGTCGTCGTCGTGGAGGACGACCCGAACATCGCCGATCTGGTCGACCTCTACCTGCGGCGAGAGGGCTATCGGGTGCTCCTTGCCGCCGACGGGGAGCGGGGTCTCGAGATCTTCAAGCAGGAGAGCCCCTGGATGGTGATCCTCGACGTCGGCCTGCCCGGCGGCCGTGACGGGTTCGACGTCTGCCGCGAGATCCGGGCCCGCAGTTCGGTCCCCGTCCTCTTCTCTGACGGCCCGCGACGACGAGGTGGATCGGGTCCTCGGGCTGGAGTTGGGTGCCGACGACTACCTCGTGAAGCCGTTCAGCCCGCGCGAATTGGTGGCGCGCGTGCGGGCCATCCTCCGGCGTACCAGGGAAGGACCTCCGGCCCATGATGTCGTGGGGGTGGGAGATCTCGAGGTCGACATGCGCCGTCGCGAGGCGCGCCGTGCTGGCGAGGTCGTCGCGCTCGACCACTCGGGAGTTCGATCTCCTCGCCTACCTCGCCACCAACGCGGGCCTCGCCCTGTCGCGTCAGCAGCTGCTCGACGGCGTCTGGGGCACCGACTGGTTCGGCGACGAGCGGACCGTCGACGTCCACGTCGCGCAGCTGCGCAAGAAGCTCGGGTCTGATCTGCCGCTGGCGACAGTGTGGGGCGTCGGGTACAGGTTCGGCTGAGCGATGCGCGTCCGCTTGATGCTGGCCATGGTCGGTCTCGTCGCGGTCGTGCTCGTCATTGCCGGCGCCGGCAGCTTGATACTGACGCGCAACGCCGCGCGCAACCAGGCCGAGCAGCAACTGGTCAACGAAGCCGACGCCCTGACGTCGAGCAAGTACGAGGTGCACTCACTCGCCGTGCTGAGCGTCATCAAGCACACGCTCAAGACTCGAGGACGCCGACGTGATCCGCATCACACGCCGGGGGACTCTGACCAGGCCGCTGCCCAAGAACCTCACCGCGGCGGACATCGATGTGGATGCGGTGCAGTCGGGACAAACCACGTCGGGGCGCAACGGCAACCTCGTGTACGTCGTCGCACCGGTCACGCTCTCCGCCAAGGCCCGTGCCCAGCTCGATGCACGCTCCCGAATCCCGTTCGCCGGCACGTTCGCGGTCTTGTTGACCCGAGACGTCGGCGATCTCGGGCCCAGCTGGGGCTACTTCATCATCGCGGGTGGCGCCGGACTGCTGGTCGCCGCGCTGGTCGCGTGGCAGCTGTCGCGCCGCATGGCTCGTCCGCTGGTGGAGGCGATGAGCGTGACGGGACGTATCGCATCCGGGGAGTTGGCGAGCCGCGTGCCCGGTCGGGCCGCACGACTACCCCGAGTTCGCGTCACTGGCGGGATCCATCAACGACATGGCGCAAAGCCTGGAGGACGGCCGCGCCCGTGAGCGGCATCTCCTCCTCGCTGTCTCCCACGATCTGCGCACGCCGCTCACCTCCATCCGCGGCTTTGCCGAAGCGATCCAAGACGGGGCGATCGAGGACAGCGGACACGCAGCCGACGTGATCATTGCGGAGTCGCGCCGTCTCGAGCGCCTCGTCGGTGACCTGCTCGACCTCACCAAGCTCGAGGCAGGCCAGATGTCGATCTCCATGCGCCCCACCGACGCGGCAGAGTTGGTCAGCACGACGGCGGAGGCGTTCCGACCGGCCGCGGACAAGAGCGGGCGGCAGATCGTGGTGGACGTTCCAGGCGTGGACGGCGGCGATGATCCCGGGCGATGCCGCGTCGTACCTCCGGCGCCCCGTCGCGGCGGATCCGGACCGGCTCGCCCAGCTCTTGGCAAACCTCATCGAGAACGCGCTCACGTTCGCCCGTTCGACAGTGACGGTGTCCCTCGTCGATCAGCCGGGAGCTGGAACATGCGCGATCACGGTCGAGGACGACGGGCCTGGCATCGCACCCGAGGATCTCGACGCGTGTGTTCGAACGCTTCTACCGAGCCGACCGCGGTCCCAATCGGCAGATGGGGTCTGGGCTCGGTCTGGCCATCGTGGCCGAGCTGGCGTCGGCCATGGGCGGCGCTGTCCGGGCGGAGTCGCCGATCACACACGACGGTGGTTCCCGCTTCGTCGTGACGCTGCGGGTGTGGACGGCTCCGGTTCCCGTGGCGTGACGCCGCCACGGCTGCCCGAGCCTCAGTGGCCGGGAAGCGAAACGACGGGCGGCGCCGCTGGACGTGCGTCACGGTGCCCGACGACGTGCCCGGGACGACCGATGCCGTCGCGCCCGGGGTCGACATCACGACCAGCGCCCGGTACGTGGCCGCATACGTGAGCACGCCGACCATGACGGTGATCACGAGCGCGCAGGCCAGACGGAGCGCGCCAATGCTCGGACGCCGTGTGCAACCGGAGCGTGCCTTGTACCGTTCCCATAGTGCGGTCGAGCCGGCCTGGGCTGGCCCTCTGGACGTCCACCTGGGATTTTCGGCCTGAAGACGACCGATCTTGAGCGCGACGCACGCCGGGCCCGTTTTTGCCCGAATCGTGGGGATCTGGCGGGCCTCCAACGGTGCTGACCAGCGCGTTTAGCCCTGCAGGACGGCCGCTCCGAAGGCCTGGAGCCACTCGGCCGGTCCGGGGGCGGGCGACCAGGGCGGCCCGATGATCGTCCAGTCGACGCCCATTTCGTCCATGTCCCCCAGACGCTGTTTGATCTGTTCGGCGTCCCGCTCGAAGTGGGCCAGGCTCGGTCCCGAGTAGCCCACGATCAGCTGGAGCTCCTCGTAGCGGTCGCCGGCGAAGCGCTTGAGGGCCTCGAGACGTTCCTCCAGCTCGGCTGGCGTCGTCACCGGCGGTGTGCGCGCCGTCTTGGCGACCGAGGCGGGTGCCGTCATGGGCATCCAGCCGTCGGCGTACGTCGCGGCCCGTTTGAGCGCCGCGTCCGAGTTGCCACCCATCCAGATGGGGACCCGGTTGTGCCGTGGTGCCGGCAGGGCGCGGATGTTGCGTGCAGAGAAGTGCCGTCCTTCGAAGTCGAAGGGCTCACCGCTCCAGTGCAGCCGCATCACCTGCAGCGCCTCTTCGAACAACGCGTTGCGCTCGTTGAAGTCGACGCCGAGGGCGAAGTACTCGGACTTGAGGTACCCCGCTCCGGCACCCATGTAGAAGCGTCCTTCGGACATCCGATTGAGGGTGGCGGCGCTCTTCGCGAGGAGCAGGGGATTGCGGTATGGCACGACGCTCAGGTTGGTGACGAGGGCGAGACTCGTGGTGACTCCCGCGGCTGACGACGAGCGCGACGAAGGGGTCCAGGCTCTGATGCCCGCCCGATTCGAGCCAACTATTGCTCGGTGCCGGGTGCTCGGTGAGCGCGATGCCGTCCCAACCAGCCGCTTCGGCCGCCGCCGCGACGTCCGCGACCGCGCCCGCATCGAGCAGGTCGATGGAGCTCCCGCTGGCTTCGGGGTATTGCAAGATGACGCGCACCGTTCCTCCGTCCTTTCGGATCCTCCGGTCCTGGGCGGGCCCGGCTGCAGCACCATACCGACTGACCTCGACGCGACGCTCGATGTGCGTCCAGGCCGTGACTTGGAGGATCATCGGACTCCGTGATCGACGAGGCGGTCCACCGGCAATGGGATTCCGACGGGTGGTGCCTGGTCGACGGTCTCTTCTCGCCCGCCGAGGTGGCCGCCGCCCAGGCGGCACTGCCGGCCCTGTTTCCGACCGCGGAGGAGTTCGCGGCGGACGCCGACCCGGTGCGCAACGCGCCCTTTCGTGACGACTCCCACCGGGTCATGCCCCGGTTCCCCTTCGAGAGCGCAGCGCTCAACGACCTGGCCGTGCACGACCGTGTGATCGACCTGGCCGAGGTCCTGCTCGGAGCCGAGGCCGCCGAGCTCCGGCTCTACCAGGCCTCGCTCAGCGCGAAATACGGAGAGGGCGCGCCGAGCGACGAACAGCTGCTGCACGCGGACTACGCCAACCACACCTTGGTCGTGCCCCGTCACGAGCCGGGGTACGAGCAGCTCGAGATGTTCGTCTACCTGAGTGACGTGACCCCGGAGACGGGCGCGACGCGCGTGGTGCCACTCCACCTCACGACCGGCATCCCGGTCGAGCGCACGTACCTGAGTCTCGACGAGTATGCCGACCTCTACGCGGCCGAGGTGCCGGCGTCCGGCCCCGCCGGATCGGTCCTGGTGTACCGGCCGGACCTCTACCACCGCGGCGTGCGCATGCAACGCTTCGGGTCGGCGCGCTTCATGCTGCACGTCTCGTTCAAGCCCACCGGCACCGACTGGCTCGGGTCGCTGGCGTTGCCCCATGCGGGGGAGGACATGGCCTGGTACCGCTTCGTCGGTGGCGCGAGCGAGCGCCAACTGACAGTGCTCGGCTTCCCTGAGCCCGGCCATCCGTACTGGACGCGCCAGACGCTGGCGGGAGTGGCCGCTCGCTACCCGATGCTCGACCTCGCACCGTGGCGCGACGCGCGACGGAGAGGATCTAGGGACGTGGGTCGCCTCGCGGACAAGGTCGCCATCGTCACCGGTGGTGGTGGTGGCATCGGAGGAGCGACGGCCCGTGCGTTGGCGCGCGAGGGTGCAGCCGTGCTCGTTGTCGACATCAACGAGGCGGCCGCGTCGGCCGTGGTCGCCGCGATCGAGGACGCGGGAGGCACCGCGGCGTCGTTCACCGCAGACCTGTCCGCCGAGAACCAGGTGGTGGCCACGGTGGACGCGGCAACGACGCGGTTCGGCCGCCTCGACGTGGTCCACAACAACGCGGCGTTGACCGATTCGGACTTCTTGCGCGCCGACACCGCGGTGACAGACCTCTCTGTCGAGGTGTGGGACCGGACGATGGCGGTCAACCTGCGGAGCCAGATGCTCATGTGCAAGCACGCCGTCCCCGTCATGGTGCGCGGCAGCGGCGGGTCCATCATCAACATGTCGTCGGGCGCGTCGCTCAAGGGCGATCGCACCCGGACCGCCTACGGGGTCTCCAAGGCCGGGGTGAACGCCCTCACGATGTACGTGGCCTCCAGTCATGGAAAGCAGGGCATCCGGGTCAACACCATCTTGCCGGGACTGGTGATCACCGATGCCGTGCGCGCCCACCTGACCGAGGCGATGGTCTCGTCACTCGGCAAGGCCACCCTGACGCCGTCCGTCGGCCAGCCCGAGGACATCGCGGACGTGGTGGTTTTCTTGGCCTCCGACGAGTCCCGCTACATCACCGGGCAGATGATCGCGGTGGACGGTGGGATGTCGGCCCACGTCGGTCTGGGCGCCGACGCCTGAAGGTGCGGCGTCACGAGGGCCCGAGGGCGTAGACGCCCGTCTCGGGATTGTGGTACCAGCCGCTGGCCGCCTGGGTGCCCCCGTCGACATGGATCGTCTGGCCTGTGATGTAGCTGGACAGGTCACTGGCGAGGAAGATCGCGGCGCCCGCCATCTCGTCCACGTGCCCGGCCCGGCCCATGGGCACGGTGAAGCCGAACCGGTCCTCGGACCCCTCGGGTGCGACGGCACGGATCCCTTCGGTCATCGTGATGTCGGGGGCCAACGCATTGACGCGGATGCCGTACGGCGCCAGCTCCAACGCGGCGGTCTTGGTGTAGTTGATGACACCGGCTTTGGCCGCCGCGTACGCGGCGTAGCCCGGAGCGGCCCGCACCCCTTCGATGGAGGTCACGCTGATGACACTCCCGCCGATCTCGTTCTCGACCATGAGGCGGGCGACCCGCTGCGTACAGAGGATGACGTGTTTGAGGTTCGACCGGTAGAGCGCGTCCCACCCGTTCTCAGAGGTCTCGAGGAGGGGAGAGGAGAAGACGCCGCCCGCGTTGTTCACGAGGATGCTCACCGGCCCCAGCTCGGCGACGGTGCGGGCCAGCGCCTCGTCCACCTGGGCCGAGTCGCGCACGTCGACGTGCAGGCCGAGACCGCCGACCTCCTCGGCGGCCGCGGCGGCAGTGTCCTCATGGTGCTCCCAGATGGCCACCTTGGCCCCGAAGGCGGCGAAGCCTCCCGCGATCCCGCGTCCGATGCCCGAGCCACCTCCTGTGACGACGGCGACGCGGTCGGTGAGCAAGATGGACGAGGGATCGATCGGCACGAGCGGACAGTACAGTAACGACGACATCGGACCAGAGAGCTCTGCGGGGGAACCGGGGAGCGGTTGGGGGGTTGTGTGCCCAGGATCGAGCCCATTCCGTTGGACCAGATGGCGGAGGAGCCGCGGCGGATCATCGAAGAGGGCGTTGCAGAGGGGCTGTACGCGACGCCCATCCCGCTCCAGATTTTCGCCTATAAGACGCAGCAAATTGTGATGACCAACGCGGCGCGTCAGGTCATGGGCAAGGGCTCCTTGCTGGGAGGCCGCATCCTCGAGCTGCTGCGGATCAGGAGCGCCCAGTTGGGCGAGTGTCAGCCCTGTATGCAGTCGAGGAAACACGACTCCATCACCGACGAGGACGTGGCCTGCCTCATCGCGCCCGGTGGGGGCGAACTCAACGAGCAGGAGCGGTTGGCCGTCGAGTTCCTCGACCTCTTGTCGGCCGATCACCACGCGATCGATGACGAAGTCTACCGGCGTCTCGGCGAGCACTTCACGGCGGCGCAGATCATCGAGCTCGGGTTCGCCTGCGCCGGCTCCATGGGCCTGCACCGTTTCATCCACACGCTCGACGTGTTCGGGCAGGACCCCCCGGTGATCCCGTTCCGCCCGGACCAGGTCGACGCGGCGGTCAGCGAGCCGCCGGTCCACGTGTGACATGACCCAGACTGTCCTGGTGACCGGAGCCACTGGGCTCGCGGGCGCCAATGTGTGCAAGCAGTTGGTCGAGCGGGGTGACCAGGTCCGGGCTCTCGCCCGGGAGTCGGCCGACACCCACCCGCTGGCGGCGCTCGGCGTCGACGTCGTCACCGGGGACGTGACCGATCCCGAGGCCGTGCTGCGGGCAGCCCGGGGCAGCGATGCGGCCATCCATTGCGCGGCGCTCCTCGGTGGCGCCAGCCAGAACATGGCCGACTTCGAGGCGGTAAACGTCGGGGGCACCAAGAACGTGCTCGACGCGGCGGAGGCGCTCGACCTCGGGCGCGTCGTCGCCGTCAGCACGGGAACCTTCTTCGACACGGCCGGCGGGCTCGACCGCGAGGACGCTCCGGTCACGAAGAAGCCGAGCCAGGATCCCTACACCTTGACCAAGATGGCCGCCTTCAATGACGCGATGGCCCGCGCCGCGAACGGCCGGGACGTGGTCAGCGCACACCCCGGCGCAATCTACGGTCCTTCCCCGGTGGTCAGCAACGCGCTCGGCATGACCAGCTTCAACCGGGTGTTGCTCTCGGCGGCGCGCGGGCGCATCGAGCGTTACCTCAAGTTCCCCGTCAGCTGGGTGTTCGCCGACGACATCGCCCGCGGCTGCATCTTGGCGCTCGACAAGGGGGTGGCGGGGGAGCGCTACATGCTCGACGGGCGGCCCGAGGACGTCGTGAGCACGGCTGACGCCTCGACGCGCATGTGCCGGCTGGCCGGCATCGACCGCGAGGTCATCGACGTCGAGCCCTCCGACGACCCCGAGCTGCTGAAGGTGTTCGGGCCAACCCTCATCGCCATCGCCAAGAAGGCCGCGAAGCAGACGCCGGAGCGCAAGAAGCTGGAGGACTCCAAGACCTACAAGCGTCTCGGCTACAGCCCCATCTCGCTCGACGATGGGCTGGCCACCACGCTCGAGTGGTTCCGCGCGGTGGGCAAGGTCAACCCGGCGTAGAGCCGCAGGTCCGGGGCCCGCTCAGGATTCCAGGTCCAAGAAGCGCTCCGAGAGTTCGAGTATCCCGGCCTTGAGCGCGGCGTCGTCGACGTCCGCGACGAGAGGGTGGGTGACGGCGCCACCGATGGCCGATGCGGCCATGGCGACGCGCAGGCGAGCATCGGCGTCGGTGCGCCCACCGAGCAGCGCGCGGAACAAGCGCTCCATGAATTGCTGGAAGGGCACGTGCTCGGCCAGCAGGCGGACGATCACGGGGTCGTACAAGATGTTGCCGACCATGCGTCGGCGCCCGACGGCGACGTCGATCACCCGGCCGAGCAGCAACTCGAGCGCATCGTGGCCCGCGCCGGGCGTCTCGGCGGCCTCGAGTGCCCCCTCCAGCGTGCCCAGCTCCACGTCGACGGCCGCCACCACGATGGCCTCCTTCGTCTTGAACTGGTGGTAGACGGCGGCCTTGGTCACCCCGACTGCGTCGGCGATCATCTGGAGGGAGGTGCCGCTGACGCCGTGCGAACCGAACAACTCCAGCGCGGCGGTGACGACCCGCATCCGGGCCGCGCTGTAACCGGTTGAGCCCAGGCGGGGGACACCCACCGTCCCGGTGGCGCTCATGCCGCCTCGGCCGGTCGCATCTCCGCAGACGCTACCCCAGGTGGTTGCCGCTTCCTAGCCGATCGGCTACCTTCGGACTAGCCAATCGGCTAGTCCGAGACGGCTCGACTCGCAGGAGGTCCGAACGTGCCTGAGCCCATGAACGACCCGCAGCTCGACGAGTTCTTGGAGATCCGAAAGCCGGGGGCCCACCTCGAGGAGGGGGTCGTCGACGACGACTTCGTCCTCATGCTCGGGGTTGACCTGCACAACTACCCGAAGTTCTCCCGCGTGAATGACGACGTCACCTACGCGCGGTCCACGCTCGATGTGCGCCAGGAACTCGACCACGACTCTGGTACGGAGCTCCCTGACTACGGCGGACCGTACCGGGCCGATCTCCGTCTCACCGACTTCTCGACCGAGGCGCTGGCGACTCGGTTCCTGCCGTGGTCCGAGCGGTACGTGCTGCTCTGCGTCGACGGCTGGGCCGCCGAGGTGGCCAGGCGCTACGGCGCCGAGACGATGTCCGAGATCGAGTGGACGGCGTGGAACGACCAGATCGCGCCCGAGCTCGAGCGCATGAAGAACGAGTTCCTCCCTCCGGGCACCACCTACCGCGATCCCAACGCAGAGGTGCCCGAGGAATCCCGGGTTGGCACCAGAGTCGTGTACACGGGCCTCTTCTCGCCGCGCGAGGACACGTCGTCGCTGTCCAAGCCGCAACTGGTCACGTGGTTCCTCGGGTCACACGAGTACCTGTTGCAGTGCATCGAGGCATGGGCCACGCAGATCACCGTTCGCTACGGGCTCGACGTCATGTTCGACATCCAGTGGACCCTGTGGGGCGACTCGGTTCTGCCCGGGGTGAAGAAGCTCAAGGCGGAGTACCTCGGCATCGACGGCAACACCGTCGAGGACTGGATGAAAGACCTCCAGCTCGATGTGACGGCTCTGCCGGGCAAGGCCTTCGATCTGAGCTTCGAGATGCCCGAGCCCGAGGTCGGGATCATGACGTTCAACCGATGCGTCGCCGTCGACCAGTGGGAGGGGATGGGTCGGCCCGACATTCTCGAGAAGAACTGCCACTCCACCTGCCCCAAGTCCATGATCGAGACGACCAAGATGTACAACCCGAACATGAAGGTCGACATCCTGGCCATACCGCCCAGGCGTGATCCCGGCGACGTGTGCTGCAAGTGGCGCTTCAGCATGCGTTCCGAGGACGACCCCGAGTACGTCCCCGTGACGCTCAACCCGACGCGCAAGGGAGACGGTCCCGCGGCGGACGGAATCTGAGGAACGCCAGCTCGCTCACTCGTTCCACGTCCACGTAGTCTCGCGCCCGGCGTGGGACGAGAATCGGAGACAGTGGACGTCCGACGCTTCTCCGGCCGCGTTGCCGTCGTCACCGGTTCGACCGCCGATCCGAGCATCGGCAGAGCGTGCGCGGTTCGGCTGGCCCGAGAGGGGGCGTCGGTGGTCATCAACGGCCGCGATCACGAGCGGGTCGCGGCCACCGAGGCTGCCTTGCAGGCGCAGGGGCTGGCCGTCGTCGGCGTTGCCGGGTCCATGGACACCGAGGCGGCCGTGGCGACACTGACCGACCGTGCGGTGAACGAGTTCGGCCGCATCGATCTGCTCGTCAGCACGCTCGGCGGCGCGCCCTACCCGTTTTCGTTCGACGCCATCACCGAGGCACAGTTGCTCGAGACGTTCCGCCTCAACACGTGGCCGGGCGTCGCGCTCATCCGCGCCGCCGTGGAGCGTGGCCTCGGTCAGGACGACGAGGGTGCGGTGGTGACCATCTCGAGCGGTTCACCGCATAAGACCACGTCGGCCATGGTGTCGTACGCGTCGTCCAAGGCGGCACTGAACGCGATGACCCGGACGATCGCCGCCGATCTCGCCGGAAGGGTGCGCGTGAACGCCGTGAGCCCCGGGCTGGTGCGCACCACGGCAACCCGGCCGATCTGGAAGTCCGACGGCGGCGCGGCGGCGGGCGCCAATCTCCCCGTCGGCCGGCTGACCGAGGCGGAGGACGTCGCCGCCGCGGTGTGCTTCCTGCTGTCCGACGACGCGCGCCAGATCACCGGGATCACCTTGGACGTCGACGGTGGCAACCACCTCGGGAGCGGCTGGACGCCGATTCGGTAGTCACCGATCGGCGACTGGGCCGTCGCCGAACGACGAACCCTCGGTGCCCTCGCGCTCAGCCGTGTTGCCCGGACGCGGGAGACACAGGCCAGTTCTTCTTCAGGAGCCCGACGACCGTCTCCCCGATGCGGGTGATCTGCTCCCGGACGTCGCTCGGGGCCATCCCGGGAAGCTGCACCCGGAGGTTGAGCGCGTCGGCACCGGCCGTCGCGACAGCTGCCGCCAGCCGCTCGGCCACCTCGGCCGGCTCGTCCGAGGCGATCGTCTGATCCTCGCCGAACGAGCTCGCGCGCTCGGCATAGCTCTCGTAGACCGCGCGCTGGCGAGCCACGAGTTCGGAGGAGGGACGACCCAGCCACACCCGGCGGATCAGGACCACCGAACCCGTCCCGCCGGCTTCATCGAACGCCTGGGACAGGAAGACGAGCCTCGCCGGTGCCGACATTCCCTCCATCAAGATGCCGGCACCGCAGCGGGCGGCGCGCACTGCGGCGGCAACGGAGACGGCCGCGCTGAGCACTGGAACGGGGTGGCCTCGGCAGGCGCGCAGCGCCGGATCTCCTTCGAGCTCGCCGAGATCTCGACCCCCGAGCATGGCGACGAGCCGAGGCAGCTCCGCCTTGAAGCGTTCGACGGCGCCGGCGCGGCTGACGCCGGCCACGTCGAAGTCGAGAGGCAACGCACCCGCGGCGACGCCGAGCCCGACCCGACCGGGATGGCGAGCCTGGAGCCAGGCCACCTCCTCGGCAACGAGCGCGGTGGACCGAAGCGGCAGCAGGAGCGGGGCTGGTGCCGCCCACCCGGTCGCGTGCTCTGCCAGCACGAAGGAGGCCATCTGCAGGGGCTGTGCCATGTACCCGGCAAAGCCGCCGTGGTGCTCGCTCGTCATGACCCCGTCGAAGCCGCTGCGCAGGGCGAGACCGGCCTGGGTCAAGAGCTCGCCCACGATCCGCCTCCGCCCCGAGCTCGTTGTGCGGGTACAAGCGGATGGAGACCGATCGCGGTGCGAAGGGAGGCGACGAGGGACGCGACGACTGGTCGTCGCGCGGCGCGGTGACAGGTGCTCCACGCTGGCCGGGCACCGGGCGATCATAGGAGCGTCGTGATCGGCGAACCGCTGGGCAGACGATCGGCTGTCGGCCCACAATGGCTGGGCCCGACAAAGGAGTGCCGCATGGCAACACTGCGCAAGAGCTGGTCGAGAGTACGACTCGGTGGGATCGCCGCCGTCTCCGTGGCTGCCGTTGTGAGCGCGCTCGGTCCCGCGCCGCCCTTTTCCCCGTCCAGTGCGAACGGGGCGACCACGGCGCCGCTGTCGGTGACCTGGATGAAGAGCTACGCGGCACCGGACACACCGGCGCACTACAACAAAGTCGGCGTCCTCAAGGTTGGCCCGAGCTCTGCCAAGAACGTGCTCGTCCTCGAACCAGGGACGTCGGCGGGGAGTGCTTATTTCGTGCCGCTCGCCAAGTGGATCGTGTCCAAGACGCCGGGGTGGCAGGTGTGGTCGGTGGAACGGCGGGAGAACTTGCTCGAGGACCAGTCAGAGCTGAACCTCTTCAAGGAGGGGAAGGCGACGGCGACCCAACTCTTCGACTACTACCTCGGCTACCTCAAGGATCCATCGATCACGCATCACTTCACGATGATCCCCACCTCGAGCGTCGAGTTCGCCAAGAACTGGGGCATGAACGTCGCGGTCCAAGACCTTCACACCGTGATCGGGGCAGCCAAGAAACTCGGCGGCAAGGTCGTGCTCGGCGGGCACTCGCTCGGCGGCACCGTCGTCACGGCCTACGCGACGTGGGACTTCGGCGGGAAGCCCGGCGCCGACCAACTGGCGGGGCTCGTCTACATCGACGGGGCGAGCGCCCCGACACCCGAGGCGCTCAGTCCTTCTGGGACGCCGGTCCCCATGACCGCTGCGGTGGCGACGCAGGAGCTCGCGGCATTCGATCAGCCATCGGTGTCTCCCTGGCTCAGCTTCGGCGGGATAGCGGCGCCCTACGCCGGTCTTTTCAACGCGACGGGATCTGCTGCCGCGTTGCTCGATCCGAACGCGCCCTCGCTCGGCCAGGCCTCAGGGCTGCTTCCCGCTGACATTGTCCCACCCGTCAAGGTCACCAACGTCGGCCAGTACGGCTACGCACTCAACGTCGCGACGTCGCCTCCTTCCCTCGCGGCGGCGCAAGCTCATTTGGGGGAAGGCGTGTCGTCGACAGGTCCGATCCATGGTTGGAACGGCGCGGGAGCGTTGACGCCGATCACGCGGTTCGCCACCATGTTCTCCGGCGTGGGAGTCAACAACGCGGACGGAACCGAGTGGTACTTCCCCCAACGCCTCACCGATGACACGGCCGCCGTCGATGACGGCAACGCCAATCCGGCCCAGAACGTCCTCGACGTGCATTCCACGATGGGCCACGACCTCCCGCACAGTCTGCTGATGTACGCGTTCGCCGCCCATCTGGGCGGACCCGGCGTGCTCACGGCGACGAAGGACTTGGCGCAACAGTCGGGCATCCCGATGAGCCATCTGACGCTGATCGACGAGCACACCACCTACGCCCACAACGACCCGGCCGGCGCCTACCCGAACAACATCTTCTTCGCGCACCTGGTGCCGTTCCTCAAGAAGGTGGGCCAATGAGCGCTCGGCTGATGTGCGCTCGGCTGATCAGCGTTCCGCCACAACGTCCATCGGACGGGTGGGCGACGTCAACGGCTCAACGTCCCGGGATTCGCACAACAGGCTGACAATTCACCCAGGCCCACCGGCCAGGTGCCCTCCAGCGAGTACGCATCGGACCCTCGCTCACGCGCATCCCAGAGGGCGCGTCATGGAGCGGCCAGATGACCGGTAGTTTCTGGGTACCGGGCCATGGTCAGCCGCTCCACGTCAGTCACGAGTCGTGTCGGGGACCTGGCCCGGCGCTGATACCGGCGGTATTCACCAGTGCCCGGGCCACCGAGCATTGACGCCGACGTGGTGCTAAGACGTTCGGTGGGTTGCCTGAGGGGGCTTCCAGTAAAGGGAGGGTGCCATGTCCGGTATGTGGACCCATGTTCGGCAGTTCGGCCGTCTCGTCGCAGCACTCGCCGCCGTGTCCGCCTCCTTCACTGTCGGATCCGTCGCCTTGAACCTGGGCACGACATCGGCCGGCGCGGCCGGCTGTGGTGTGGTTCTCGGGACCCCGCAGTCCGAAGGTGCGTTGGGCAGCATTGTCTTTGATGTCCCGACCTCGCCTGCAGTCCCGGGCGAGAGCTGCAACGCGACGGTGTCCCTCACCGGCACCATCGCGACCGCGGCAGGCGTTCGGCCATCCAACGTGGTGGGCAACGGTGTGCCCGGGTCTGTCACCGTGAGCTTTTCGCCCGGGCAGCCCGGGCCCGACATCCTCTGGGAGTGGTCGCCGCACTGCGCCGACCCGGCGTCCTTGCCTTATGACTTCTTCGCATCGGGTCAAGGGATCGCGACGACGTCGGTGTCGATAAATGGAGCGTCGCCCTGCAGCAGCTTCGGGAACGTGACCAGCGCGACGCTGCACGCGCCCATCGTGGAGATCCCCGACCCGGAGTCCTACGTCGGGATGGCGGGCGCCGACGGAAACCTCGGCTACTGGTTGGTGCAGCGGGGCGGTGGCGTCAGCCCCTACGGCATGTCGACCAATCTCGGCATGCCGTTCGGGACGAACGTGGCGGTTGCAGGCGTCGCCAACGCGGGAGGCGGCGGCTACTGGGTGGCCACCGCTGACGGTGGCGTCTTCGCCTACAACGCGCCGTTCTTCGGATCCGCGGGCGGCTCGCCGTTGAATGCACCGGTTGTGGGTATCGCGTCCACGCCCGACCATGGCGGCTACTGGCTGGTGGCCAGCGATGGCGGCGTCTTCTCCTACGGAGACGCCGCGTTCTACGGGTCGGTTCCCGGTGTCCTGCCGCCGGGAGTGTCACTGAACCAGCCCGTCGTGGGGATTGCGTCGACCCAGGACGGGAAGGGCTACTGGATGGTTGCCTCCGATGGCGGCGTCTTCAGCTTCGGTGACGCCGTGTTCCACGGCTCCATGGGCGGCATGCACCTGAACAAGCCCGTCGTCGGCATGGCCGAGAACAATGCCGGCGGCTATTGGCTGGTTGCCAGCGACGGGGGGATCTTCACTTTCAACGCGATCTTCTTCGGCTCGACCGGCGGCATCGTGTTGAACCAGCCGGTGACGGGGATGGCGTCCACCAATGACGGCCAGGGCTACTGGATGGTCGCGGCGGACGGCGGCGTCTTCGCCTTCGGCGACGCCCCCTTCTGGGGATCCGCCGGCTGATCACGACAGCGCGCGGGCGCTCGTCAGGCGTGCTGGGTAACGGTGA
The DNA here is from genome assembly GCA_963725895.1 of uncultured Acidimicrobiaceae bacterium. GTDB lineage: Bacteria > Actinomycetota > Acidimicrobiia > Acidimicrobiales > RAAP-2 > Bog-473. Next base: position 1,055,568 of record CAVSAJ010000003.1, read on the forward strand.
GTTGACGGTGAGCCGGCCTGTAGGCGGGATTCTGTCCGGCCCCTGCCTCGATGAGAGGCAGAAAGCCTGGGTGGCCATCCATCTACGCGGCCTACCTGGGGAGCGTCCCTTCTCAGAGACCGGACGAGCAGCCCGTCTCCCACGCTTGGCCTTGCTCCGGGTGGGGTTTACCGAGCCATCGAGGTCGCCCTCGATGCTGGTGCGCTCTTACCGCACCCTTTCACCCTTGCCTGTGCGAGCCGCAGCCCGCCATCGGCGGTTTCCTTTCTGTGGCACTGTCCTGCGGGTCACCCCGACTGGCCGTTAGCCAGCACCCTGCTCTGCGGAGTCCCGACCTTCCTCGACACGATCCCGCTGCCGGTCCGTGCCGCGGCCACCTGGCCGGCTCACCGTCGCCACCATTGTGCCAGCCACACGCCCATGCCGGTGACCGCGCAGCGCATCGGTAGGGTGTCGGCGTGCCCGGCGGTTCCCGTCAACTCTTCGATCCTGAGGCTCCGCCCCTGGCCGCCGCCCCGGACGAGGATCCAGCACTGTCTGGCGGCCGGGACGCAGACGGCCGGGACGCCTACGACCCCGATCTCCACCGCGACACCCATCCCGACGTCCTCTCCATCGGCGGCCTCTACGAGTCGGTCGAGGGCGCGCTCACCCGTGCCTTTCCCCGCAACCGGCCGCTGTGGGTCCGCGGCGAGATCTCCCATCTCTCCGACCACCGCTCCGGTCACCTCTTCTTGGACCTCGTCGACCCCGACGACGACGGCCGGGCCGCCCGCTCACGGGGCCGGGGTGGCGTCCCCACCCTCAGCGTCAAGTGCTGGCGCACCACGTGGGCGCCCTTGCGGCACCGATTGGGCAAGGCGGGGATCGAGTTGGCGGAGGGGATGGTGGTGGTCCTGCGCGGCACACTCGACCTCTACCGGGCCAAGGGCGAGATCAGCCTGATCCTCGTCGAGGTCGACGTCACCGCTCTGCTCGGCCGCCTGGCCGCCCAGCGCGCCCAGCTGCTGCGCACGCTCGAGACCGAGGGGCTGCTGCACGCGAACGCGTCGGTCCCCCAGCCGGAGGTCGCGCTGCACGTCGGGCTGGTGGCCAGCCCCGGCACCGAGGGCTGCCGCGACTTCCTGGGCCAGCTGACCGGCTCGGGGCTCGGGTTCCGTGTCTCGCACGTGAAGGTGCCCGTGCAGGGACCGGGCGCACCGGCCTCCATCGCCCGTGCCCTGACCATGCTCTCGCGGAGCGACTGCGACGTCGTCGCCGTGGTGCGCGGCGGGGGAGCGCGGGCGGATCTGGCCGCGTTCGAGACCGAGGTGGTGGCGCGGGCGGTGGCGCGCAGTGCCAAACCAGTTTTCACCGGGATCGGCCACAGTGGCGACGAGACCGTGGCCGACGTGGTCGCGGCGCGCGTCTGCATCACGCCGACCGAGTGCGGACAGCACCTCGTGTTGGCGGCCCGGCGTTGGTGGTCCGCCCACGTGGCGGAGCCCGCCGAGCTCCTGGCCCGCCGCGTACCCACCTTCCTCGCCGACGCCGAGTCCCGCGACGCGCAGGCGCGGCGCCACCTGACCGCGGCGGCGCGCCATCAGCTGCGCGTCCACCGCGAACGCCTGGCCACCCGCGCCACCGCGCTCGGCCGTTCCGCGCCCGCTCGGCTCGAGTCCTGCGAGGGAGGCCTGCGCGCCCACGCCGCACGCCTCGGCCCGCTGAGCACGGGCCATCTCGGCCGCCTCGACGAGCGCGTACACGCCTGGCGGCGGCTGCTGGCCGCGTACGACGTGGACCGCCAGCTCGAGCGCGGCTACAGCCTGACCCTGACCACGGAGGGGTCCTTGGTGCGCCGCGCCGGCGAGCTGGCAGAGGACCAAGAGATCGTGACCCGCTTCGCGGACGGCACCGTGCGCAGCCGGGTCGAGGGCCAGCCGTGAGTGCGGCCGGCGCCGGCGCCTCCGCCGGCGCTGACGCCGACGCTCACCCCGACGCCCGTGCGGACGCGCAGAACGAGCCGGTCGCGGTGGACAAGCTCAGTTACACCGAGGCCAGCCGCGAGCTCGATGCCATCGTCAGCTTCTTCGAACAGCGAGAGGTCGACGTGGACGTACTGGTGACCAGGTTGGAGCGGGCCACCGAACTGATCGACGAGCTCGACCGCCGTCTGCGCCGCACCAGGGCCCAGGTCGAAGAGCTCGTGCCCCGTCTCGATGCGCTCGCCGCCGAGACCGCAGGGTCGAGCACGGGAGGCGGGTCCGGTACGGGAGGCGTGCCGACCGCAGGAGGTGAGGGCGATGAGTGAGCATGGCACGGGCGGATCGGCCGGTGGTGCTGTGACCGATCGAGACAACCGGGTCTACTTCCGCCAGCTGCTCTCGGGCCGTGACTTCGCGCGGGGGGACATGATGGCCCGGCAGATGGTCAATTTCGTCTACCTCATCGGTGACCGCGAGACGGGTGAGGCGGTCGTCGTCGACCCGGCCTACGCCGTCCAGGACCTGCTCGACATCGTGGAGAACGACGGGATGCGCCTGACCGGTGTGCTCGGCACTCACTTCCACCCGGATCATCTCGGCGGACAGATGGGTGGCTGGTCGCTCGAGGGCATCAGCGCGTTGTTGGAGAAGGTCGCGGTGCCGATCCACGTCCAGGCGGACGAGGTGCCCTGGGTCGAGCGGACCACCGGCGTCGGCGGGGCCGATCTGGTCGGGCACCACAGCGGTGACGTGCTCCGGGTCGGCGACGTCGCCGTCGAGCTCATCCATACCCCGGGCCACACGCCCGGCAGTCAGTGCTTCCTCGTCGACGGGCGCCTCGTGGCGGGCGACACTTTGTTTCTCGAGGGGTGTGGGCGGACCGACTTCCCCGGTTCGGATCCGCTCGCGATGTACGAGTCCATTCACACCCGGCTCGCGCGGGTGCCTGACGACGCCATCTTGTTCCCCGGCCACCTCTATTCGGCCGATGCCTCCCAGAGCATGGGCGAGACCCGGAAGTGGAACTACGTGTTCAGGCCCCGCTCCGCCGAGGAGTGGATGGCCATGTTCGGCCGGTGACGCGAGTGGGCGAGCTCGGGGAGGACAGCACCGTCGTCGTGGTCGGCGCGTCGCTGGCCGGCTGGCGGGCCGTCGAGACGCTGCGGAGCGAGGCTTACGAGGGCACCATCTCGTTGGTCGGCGAGGAACGGCACCTTCCTTACGACCGCCCGCCCCTGTCCAAACAGGTGCTGGCGGGGACCTGGCCTCCCGAGAAAGCGGTGTTGGCCGACAAGCGGCGTTCCAGCGAGCTGCGGGTGCACGAGGTGCTCGGCCGCCGCGCCGTGGGACTCGACGCCGCCGGACGCAAGGTCGAGCTCGACGACGGCACCGTGCTCAACGGCGACGGCATCGTCATCACGACCGGCGCCGCGCCGCGCCGGTTGCCCGGCACCGAGAGCTTGGGTCAGCGCGACGGTCTCTTCACATTGCGCACGCTCGACGACTCCCTGGCGCTGCGCTCGGCCGTGACCGCGTCGGAGTCGGCGCGCGTCGTGGTGATCGGGGCGGGGTTCATCGGCGCAGAGGTCGCGTCGACGTGTGCGGACCTCGGGTGCCGCGTCACCGTGCTCGAGGCGCTCGACATCCCACTGCGCCCCGTGCTCGGGCCGATGCTGGGCGAGCATTGTGCATCGCTGCAGCGTTCCCGCGGTGTCACGCTACGCCTCGGCGTGTCGGTGGCGGCGATCCGCAAGGGCAGCGCGTCGGACGCGGGCGACGCACCCTCTGGTGCAGCGCCCGCACTGGTCGTCGAGCTGGCGGACGACGACGCCGTGCCCGCGGACGTCGTCGTGGTCGGCATCGGCGTGACACCCCAGACGCGGTGGCTGGAGGGTTCGGGCCTGACAGTGGACAACGGAGTCGTGTGCGACGCCCGGCTGTTTGCGGGTGATGGGATCGTGGCGGCCGGTGACGTCGCACGCTGGACGTGGCGGCACGAGTGGGGCGGCGAGGAGCAGATCCGGATCGAGCACTGGGAGATCGCAGCGGGGGCGGGTGTGGCCGCGGCGCGGAGCCTGTTGGCCGGCCGGGCCGACGCGCCACCGTTCGTGCCGATCCCGTACTTCTGGTCCGACCAGTTCGGGGTGCGTCTCCAGGTGCTCGGGAGCCCGCGCGGCGACGACGAGGTCGTCGTCTGTGAGGGGTCGCTCGACGAGGGCAAGTTCGTCGCCGTGTTCGGCCGCGCCGGCCGCCTGCGTGCGGTGATGGCGATCGGCAAGCCGCGCCAGCTGATGGGGTTCCGGCCGCTGCTCCAAGCCGGTGCCAGTTGGGACGAGGCGCTGGCGCACGCCGCCGCCGTGGGCTGAGGCGGCCTGCCTCTTCGGGGCTGCGTGGGGTCGAAGAGGTCACTTTTGCCCCAATAGGGGCCACTCGGCCCTAACGGCGTCGAGTGCGCCCAGTCACGATTTCCACAGGGCCGTACACGCGAAGGTCGTCCGCCGCTGGTGGCGGGTGCCCACGCATGCGGCGAAGGCGGTGGGAAGGGGGAGTCTCGGGAGAGGCGATCTCCTTCTGAGTGGGCCTGACCCCTCAGAAGGAGATTCCCGAGAGCTCCGGAATCGTTGCTTCGGCTTTTGCCCGGGCCGCGAGCCAGCGCGCACGACCCGCGGCTCGTTCGGTGTCGGTGGTGGTGGGTTCGATCGTGCGACGCGGCGAGAATGTGTCGGCCAGCTCGTCAGTCGACTGGTAGACGCCCACCGCGAGCCCGGCGAGAAGTCCGGCACCGAGCGTGGTCGCTTCGAGCACGGGTGAGATCTCGACCGGTCGCCCGATGGCGCCGGCGAGCGCATCGGTGAACACGGCGTTGTCGGACATGCCCCCGTCGACGCGCAGCGTCGCGATCGCATATCCGCTGTCGCGCTCGGAGGCCTCCACGAGATCGGCGCCGCGTTGCGCCACACCCTCGAGGACGGCGCGGACGACCTCGGCGCGCCCGGTCCCCCTGGTGAGGCCCACGAGCGTGCCGCGGGCGCCGAAGTCCCACACCGGCGTCCCGAGTCCCAGCAATGCAGGCACGAACCACACGTCCCCCGACGTCTCGCACTGCGCGGCCACTCCCGCCGATTCCTCCGCGCTGGCGATGATGCAGAGGTCGTCTCGGAGCCACTCGATCACCGTTCCCGCCGAGAGCATGACCGCTTCGGTGCCCCACGTCGCCCGTCCCGCGACCCGATAGGCGACGATGGGGAACGTGCCGGCATCACCGCGACCGACGCCGGCGGGGCCGTCGCCGGGGCCGGTGCACTGGTCGAGCATGCCGCCCGTGCCGAAGGTCGCCTTGGCCAGGCCCGGCAGCGTGCAGCCCTGGCCGACGAGCGAGGCCTGCTGATCGCCGGCGATCCCGCAGATGGGCGGCGCCCCGTCCAGCGCGGTCGCCTGACCGACTGCGCCCGAGGAATCCACGACCGCCGGCAGCATGACGCGCGGGATCCGCAACCGTTGGAGCAGGTGCTCGTCCCACCCGAGCGTGGACGGGTCGACCAGCTCGGTGACGGCCGCGTTCGTGGCATCGGTGACGTGCAGCGCGTCAGAGCCGGCGGCTGCGCCACCCGAGAGCGTCCAGGCGATCCAGGCGTCGACGGTGCCGAAGCACAACTCGCCCGCCTCGGCACGTCCGCGTTCGGGGTCGACGTCGTCGAGGATGGCCATCACCTTGGTGGCCGAGGAGTTGGGGGCCAGGCGGATGCCGTCGGCTTGGAGCGCCAGGCAGGTGCCCACGGTCCGCAGGTCCTGCCACCCGATGCCCGGCGCCACGGGCGCGCCGCTGGCGCGCTCCCACACGATGCTCGAGGCGCGCTGGTTGGCGATGCCCACGCCGACGACCGGCCCGCCGTCGGCCAGCGCGGCCCGCGCCACGCTCAGTGCGGCCTCGGCCATCCGCGCCGCGTCGAACTCCACGAGCCCCGGGGCAGGCGAGTCGGGGAGGAGCGGCAGGCGGTGCTCATGCTCGACGGTGGCGTCGGGGCGGACGACGGCGGCGCGCACGCTCGAGGTGCCGACGTCGACGACCAGGATGCTGCCACCCGACGCGGTCACGACCACGGAGCGGGCCCGAAGGGGGAGGCGAGGCCGAACTTGCCCGGGTTGAGGATCCCGTTCGGATCGAAGGTCGTCTTCAGGCCCTGCAGGACCTCGAAGCCCGTGCCGAGCGCCCGGGGGAGGAAACGTGAGCGGTTCAATCCGATGCCGTGGTGGTGGCTGATCGCAGCATCGTGCGCGATGGTGGCGTCGGTCACCACGTCCCACGCCTGGCGGTAGTAGCGCTCCCGCCACTCGGCGTCGCCCTCGGGACCGCGACCGCCGAAGGTGAAATAGAGGCACGCGCCGTCGGGATAGGCGTGCGACTGGTGGGCCGACGCGGCCAGCGTGCCTTCGATGTCGCGCAGCGCCCCCACCACCTCCTCGAAGAGTCCGGGCAACACGGTCCACGGGCCCGCGATCTCCGCGGTGTCGACGACGATCTCGGCGCGCCACAGCGGGGCCAGGGCCGAGACGTCGTTGCGATGTCCGAGCCACCGTTCGACCAATTCCGGGTCCAGCGCCTCCGCGTCGCTCTCGGCTGCGCATTCGGCGTCGACGACGGCCATCGTGGCGGCGAGCAGCCCGGGGTCGGCCTCGTCGAGGACGATCAGCACATTGGTGTCCGCCAGATCGAAGTTCCGGTCCGATTCCGTCTGGTCGTAGAGACGAAGCACGGCGGGCGTGGCGCCGCGGCGCAGGATCTTCCGGCATGCCTCGAGCCCGGCCGCGAAGGTCGGAAAACCAAAGGCGCGACGCTCCTGGGCGGGTGGCTTCGGGTGCACACGGAGTCGGGCCTCGGTGATGACGCCGAGTGTCCCCTCGCTGCCGACGAAGAGCTGGGTCAGGTTCGGTCCGGTCGCCGCTCGCGGGCCCTTGCCCTCGGTGTGGACGACGCGGCCGTCGGCGAGCGCCACCTCCAGCCCGATCACCATGTCCTCGATCTTCCCGTAGCGCGTGGAGTACTGCCCCGCGCCACGGCAGGCCAGCCATCCGCCGACAGTGGAGAGGTCCATCGACTGTGGCCAGTGCCCGAGCGTGTAGCCGGTGCCCGCCTCGCCGAGTGCCGCCTCGAGCTCGGGGCCGAAGGTGCCTGCCCCGACGTCCGCGGTGAGGGAGGTCTCGTCGACGCGACGCACGCCGGCCAGCCCGGTGAGATCGAGCGCGATGCCGCCGTACACCGGGATGGAGCCACCGCACACGCCGCTGCGCCCCGCCGCGGCCGTCACCGGGATGCGCGTGTCGTTGCAGGAGGCGAGCACGGCGGCAACCTGCGCCGTGGTGTCGGGGCGGACCACCGCCGCCGGCCGCTGGGGCACCCCACCCTCGGCGGCCCACCCGATGGCGAGGGGCCACCAGTCGCGCCCGGCCTCAGCCCGGGCGTCGTCGTCGGTCACGACCGTGGCCCCGGTGGCCGCGATGCGCTCGAGGACGGTTGCGGGAACGTCCGACGACGGACGCGCCGAGCCGGTCGCGCACCTCGCCGCCGACGGCGTCAATAGGAGTGACGGGCGTCGGTTCGGTCACGGGAGGTCGAGGCCGGCGGTCAGGAGCTCCTTGTGCACGCCTTCGACGAACCGGTTCGCCTGGTCGGCCGCCTCCTGGTCGTCCCAGCCCATGTCCGGCGCGATGAGCGTCGCCACGGCCGCCGCGGCGGCCGTCGTCGCCTGGGCGCGTTGGATCCTCGCCCGCGTCCGTCGGGACAGCACGTCGTCGAGCGTGCAGGCCATCTCCTCGCGGGCCGCGTACACCAGTTCGGCGCCCGTATAGGGCAAGCCGTCGACCGCCGGTTCGAGGAGCTCGGGACGCCCGTCCGCGAGGGCCAGCACCGCCGGCGCCTCGGTGCCGTAGCGGCCGAGCAGGCGCGCGTGGGGCTGGGCCTGGGACACGGGATCGCGGGTCTTGGTGGTGGCGCCGATCAGACGCAGCGACTTGGTGACGCAGCGGCGTCGTCGCGGTGATTCGCCGAGGCACCCGACCACGACGTCCACCGTGTCCTCGGCCATCTTCCGATACGTGGTGAGCTTCCCCCCGGTCACCGACACGACGCCGTGCGAGGAGGTCGTGACGGTGTGGCGGCGCGACAGGTCGGCCGTGCGCTCGGAGACGTGCCTGCCGCCTTCGTGCGGCGCGAGCAGCGGGCGAAGCCCGGCCCACACCGCGGTCACGTCGGCTCGGGTGAGCCGGGACGTCGTCACGGTGTTGACCGCGTCGAGGAGGTAGTCCACGTCTTCGGGCGTGCAGGCCGGGTCGTCGAGGGGGCCCGCGTAGGTCGTGTCGGTGGTGCCGAGGTAGACGAGGTCCGTGCCGGGCCACGACACGACGAAGATGGAGCGGCGGTCTTTGGGGACCGGGATCACCGCTGCGATGTCACAGGGCATCCGTTCGGCTGGCACGGTCACGTGCACGCCTTTCGCCGGGCGAATGGCGTGGGGGTCCGTGCCCTCGTCGAGCGCGCGGACTGCGTCCGACCACACCCCTGTCGCGTTGATCACGACGCGGGCCCTGATCGCGAAATCGGCCGACGGGTCGTCGGGCACCGGGCGCACCACCGCGCCGTTGGCACGGCCGCCGCTGCCGGTGGTGAGGCGGACGACCGGCGTGTAGTTGGCGACGGCGGCCCCGAACTCGAGTGCGGCGGTCCGCACGACGGTCAGGGTCAGGCGGGCGTCGTCGGCTCGCGCGTCGTAGTACAGGAAGCCCGCGACGAGGTGGCCGGTGTCGAGGGTCGGGAGGTGCGCCAGCGCGTCCTCCTTGTCGATCTCTCGATGCCGCTCCCCGATGCGCCACCCGCCCGTGAGGTCGTACATCCACAGCGCGGTCGAGTACGAGCGGGCGACGGCCTTGGCGACCACGCCGTCGCGTCCGAAGAGCGGGATCAAGAAGGGGAGTGGGCTCACGAGGTGCGGCGCGTTGTCGAGCAGGCGCTGACGTTCGGCCAGGTTCTCGTAGACGAGCCGGAATTCGCGTTGTTGGAGATAGCGGAGGCCGCCGTGGACCATCTTCGAGGACTTCGACGACGTCCCCGACGCAAAGTCCTCTTTCTCGACGAGGGCGGTGCTCAGCCCGCGGCTGGCCGCGTCCAGCGCCACACCCGCGCCGGTGATGCCGCCGCCGATGACCAGCACGTCGAACTCCTCGTCGGCGAGGCGGCGGAGCGCGTCACCGCGTCGGAAAGGGTGCACCGGCCCAGCCTGCCACATCGGCCGCTGGGCGAATCGAGGCGGAGCTCAGCTGCCATCGGGGTAGCCGCCGCGGTGCAACATCGGCTCGTGCGGCAACGTGCCGTCGCCGACCACAACCTCGAGCGCGGTGCGCAGGTCGTCGACGCGCGCACCTCCGAAGCGGGCCCGCCAGGCGTGCTCTGCCGCGTCGAGCGCCCCAAGGAACTTCGCTCACGCGGCGTCACCCGTGGCCGTGAGGCAAAGGACGTTGCCGCGTGCGGCATTGGGATCCCGCCCGACGGCGGCACACCCGCGGCGTCGATAACGCCCAGCGCCTGGCTCAGCAGTCGGGAGACGAGAACTCGGCCACGTCCGAATCACGGTGCCGCCCGCGTAGGGTGCCCGCGGTGACGCAGGCGATCGACGATGCGTGGGCGGCCTACGCGCGCATGGTGGTGGAAATCGAACGAAGCGGCGAGCCGATCGTGGTTCACGCCGCCCCGCTCGGAGAGGTCGGCCCGTGGCCGTGGCGCTCGCCCGAGCCGGTCTGCATCCTGACGCGCGTGGAACCCGGGCCCGTCGCGACCTGGTGTGGTGGTGAACCGGAGGGAACAGGCACGGCTCGAGGAGGAGATACGGCCGCTGGCGACGGCCATGTGGACCGCGCGCGGCGTCGATCCCGTGACCGGTGCACACGACGAGGGCGTGGCCGTGCGCGGGCTCACCGAGGAGGCGGCGCGTGGGCTCGGGGCGCGTTACGGACAGGACGCCATCTTCACCTGGTCCCCGCTCGAGTGGGCCATCGTCAGCTGCACCGGCGCCCGCCGGCAGGTGACAGGGTGGGCGCTCGGGCCGTTGTCCTGATCCCCAGGTCCCGCGCCGCAGTCTGACGTCGGAAAACCGTTCTGGACCTCGGAAAACGGCGAAAACCTTCAGGGACCCCCCGAACGCGCCGATTTGGTGACTGGGAACGCCCCGGGCCCTGGCGGCCCGGTGCGAAGGCGCATCATCCGTTGGCTGCGCGGAAGGGCGAACGGGGCGCTTCGAGGGGGGAAGAAGGCAATGGAGTTCTTTGACGAGGCCCGGGACGACCCGGAAGCCGACTCCGAGTACGGCTCGACATCCGACGCGGGCGTCGGCCCTGGGGAGCTGTACCGACGCCTCATCTCTGACGAAGAGGGCCGGCGGTACTGGTCGGAGAGTGCGTGGTCCCACGACGCCGACGGCGCAGACGACAACGTCGGACGACGAGAAGGCGCTCTTCGCCACTCGCAGCGCCGAGGCCGAACTCGGCCGGGAGATGCGGCTCTCGGAGCTGTGGGAGCACTGCCAGCAGGGGCAACTCACGATGGACGAGTTCTTCGAGTTGTCCGCGCTGATCACGGAAGTGAACGGCATCACAGGCTCGCTCTGCGTGGACTGCGCGATGCTCGATCGTCCGAACGTCAGTTCCAACTGGGCCTTGGCCACGACCACGCTCTGTCGCGGCCACTTGCGCTTTCGACTTGGCTACGCCCGCATTGACGGGGGTGGCGCACCGCATCCCGCCTGAGTCCAGCCTGGCGCCGGATCGGAGGCGCCGGACAGACGTTGGACGAGCTCGACCGATGGTCGACGGGGACGTCCCCGTGCGCTCGGATCGGGGCGGGCACAATAGAACCGTGACGTTGGCCGCCCGTGTCTACGCCGCATCGCACCTCACGGGTTCCTTCGTCCTCCGATCGGGCCGGACGGCCGACCACTACTTCGACAAGTACCGCTTCGAGTCGGACCCGATCCTGCTGGCCGACATCGTCCACGCGTTGGTTCCGCTCGTGCCCGAGGGCACCGAGGGCGTCGCCGGATTGGAGCTCGGCGGGGTCCCATTGGCGACGATGTTGTCCTCGATGACCGGGCTGCCCGCGTTCTTCGTCCGCAAGGAGCCCAAGAAGTACGGCACCGAGCGGGTCTGCGAGGGCGGCGAGATCGCCGGCCGGCGCCTTCTGATCATTGAGGACGTCGTGACCACCGGTGGTCAGATGGTGCTCTCGGCGCAGGACCTGCGGGCCGAGGGCGCCGTGGTCGAGCACGCGGTCTGTGTGATCGACCGTGACGGCGGGGCCGCCGACGTCGTCGGTGCTGAGGGGATCGCCCTCCACGCCCTGTTCACCATGCGCGGCCTCGAAGGGCTCGCGGCGACCTGACGGAGCCGCAGGTGGCATCCCGATTTTGACAATCATTGTTAAAAACCGTGTAGCGTCGCCGAGATGACCGATTACACGATTCCCGAGCCAGAGCCGAAGGAGATCGACGAGCGACTCGCTCTGGAGCTCGGTCATCTGGTCGACAACCAGGTCCTCCGTGGACATCCCTCAGGTGAGGAACGCTGTGAAAACTGCCGCTATTACCTCGAGCCCTACAAGGACCTCTCGTACTGCTGGCACCCGAAGCTCCGCATTCTGGTCGGAGAGAACTGGTGGTGCCAGTGGTGGGAAGCGATCCCGGCCGAAGAGGCTTCGGGGGCCTGACGGGATGCTGCGCCGAGGTCCTCAGACGCTGCGCCCGGTGGTCGGCGACAGGCACCGTTCGCCCGGCGATTTCGACAATCGTTGTCAAAAAGAGTGGCGGGGCCGCTAGGGTGGCACTGCGATGCAGTCACCCGAGGCACTCACGGACCTGTTCCGTGCCCATGGCCGCAAGATCACGGCCCAGCGCCAGTGCGTCTTCCGTGCCCTCGCTGAGGACGTGACGCACCCGACGGCGGAGCGGGTGTACGAGCGGGTCCGGCGCGAGATACCCAACGTGTCGCTCAAGACCGTGTACCAGACGCTCAATGACCTGGCCGAGCTCGGCGCGATCACGGTGCTCGACGTCGGCACGGGCTCCACCCGCTTCGACCCGAACGTCGAGACGACGCATCACCACCTGGTCTGCCGCTCGTGTGGCAAGGTGCGCGATCTGGCGGCTGACTTCCCGGCCGTCACGGTGTCCCGGCGGGCCGCACAGGGCTTCGCCGTCGACAGCGCCGAGATCGTTTTCCGGGGGTTGTGCGAGGAGTGCCGCACGAGGGATCGGGCGGCAGTGACGACAGAGGTTTCGCGGTAACCGCGACGGATCATCTCACCAAGAGCGGAGCGTTCCAGCAACAGGGGAGCATCTCACCAAGAGCACAGAAAGGGAACAACCAACCATGCCAGCACTGAAGGGCAGCAAGACCGAGGACAACCTCAAGACGGCGTTTGCCGGCGAGAGCCAGGCCAACCGCCGCTACCTCTACTTCGCGCAGAAGGCCGATGTCGAGGGCTACCCCGACGTGGCCGCCCTGTTCCGCTCTGTCGCCGAGGGCGAGACCGGCCACGCCTTCGGCCACTTCGACTTCCTGCGAGAGTCCGGTGACCCGGTTACGGGTGTACCGGTCGGCGCCACCGAGGACAACCTCAAGTCGGCCATCGAGGGGGAGACCTACGAGTACACCGAGATGTACCCGGGCTTCGCCAAGACCGCCCGCGACGAGGGCTTCGAAGAGGTCGCCGAGTGGCTCGAGACGCTGGCCCGCGCCGAGAAGTCGCACGCGGGGCGCTTCACTCAGGGGCTGGAGTCGATCTCCTGAGTGACTGTCGCCTGCGACCTCGTTGATGCCCGAGTCCCCGACTCGGTCGGCGCCCGGGTGTGCCGTCGAGCGGGGCGGGTGGCAGGCGCGCTGAGCTGGCGGTGAGTGTCGAAGGCGGTTCGACGCCGGGCCTGACCCTGGCCGACGTCCTCGACCTGCGGGCTTACGAACGGGTCCGCGAGGACTACCGGGCCCGGGTCATTGCGCGCAAGCGGAACCGGCGTGTGGCGCTCGGCCCGATCATGACGCTGGTGTTCGAATGCATCGACACGGTGCGCTTCCAGGTGCAGGAGATGGCCCGGATCGAGAAGATCATCAGCGACGAGGCGATCCAGGTCGAACTCGACATCTACAACCGGCTCCTGCCGGGTGAGCGGGAGCTGTCGGCCACCCTCTTCATCGAGCTGACCTCCGACGAAGCGCTGCGTGAATGGTTGCCGCGCCTGGTGGGGATCGAGCGCCGGGTCGCTGTCGAGGTCGACGGGGACCTGGTGACCAGCGTGCCCGAGGCGGAGCACGCGGCTGCCCTCACCCGGGAGACGATCACCCCGGCCGTCCACTACCTGCGCTTCGGTTTCACCGAGGCCCAGGTGGCGGCGTTCGGCGAAGCGGAGGTCGTGGCCCTGGTCTCGACCCACCCCGCCTACGAGGCCCGCACCGTCCTTTCGCCGGCGGTGCGGGCCGAGCTGCTCGGCGACCTGCGCGGCACAACAAAGACCCTACCTATAGGCTGACCAGGGACAATTCCGTGCGCGCGTCTTTACAGAAGCTCAAGACTTAAGCCATACTCGCCATTCGCCGAATTCAGGAATGGGGCCATCGGTCGAAGAGCCGAAAGGACCTCTGAACAGGGCGAACGCAATATCCACCCGTTGAATCCGTTACCGAGGAAGTGTTTCCAATGACCGCCGCCACTTGGCGCAAGCTAGCCGCCTGCCGGGGCCTGGACGTCGAGGCGTTCTACCCCGTCACCGAGGACGAGGCCGACGCGGCCGAGGCCAAGGCTGTGTGCGCCGTCTGCCCGGTTCGTCAAGCGTGCTTGGAGCACGCGCTGGCCCACCGCGAGCGCGAGGGCATCTGGGGCGGCACCACCGAGCGCGAGCGCCGGCGGCTCGTGCGCCAGCGTCGCAAGTCGGCCTAACCGTACGCCCGTCACCGACGGGCCTCCGATGACTAGGTCTTGCGCGCCGACTTGTCGTTCCCGGCCTTCACTTTGTGACCCTTGACCGTCGTCGTGGTGCTCGACGGCGACGCCTGCGTGCTCTGCCCGAGCGTGCAGGGGTACGGGTTCCAGGGCTCGGGTTGGGTGTTCGTGTAGACGTCCGCCGGGATCGTCGTCGTGGTGGTGGTCGTCGGACCGGTCGGGACCGTCGTGGTCCCCGCGCCCGACGATCCTGCATTCGACGAACCCGTGACCGACAGCTGCGAGCCCGCGATGAGCAGCGACACCGTCTGGCCGCTCAGGCTCGAGTCGGGCATGTAGGTCACCCCGCCGCTCAGCACCGACCCGAGCGTCACCGCGGCTCCGTAGCCCGAGGGGCCGAAGAGGATCTCGGACTGCCCGCCGGACTCGAGCGCGGTCGTCGCGTTGCCGATCTGGCCGATGGTGAAGCCCAGTCCTCCCAACGCGGCGGCGGTGCTGTGCGCGATGCCGTTCACCGTCGACGCGTTGAGGACGTTGACGGATATCTGCCCGTGCGGGACGGTCGTCATGGTCGTGGTGGTCGTACTCGTACCCTTGTGCTCCGTTGCCGGCTTTGGCGCCGGCGGCGGAGCGGTCCCGATCTGGTTGAACGCGTTGATCATGTTCTGGGCGTAGGGCTGCGCCTCTTCCAGCACGTCGGCGCCGCCGTCGGTGACGAACCCGATGGTGGGCAGTGTCTCGGTGATCAGGTGCGAGGAGGGCAGGCCCTTGAAGTCCTCGGCGAGGTGGACCAGATCGCTCTCCGTGAACGTATCGTCGATGGTCAAGTTGCCCACGGCGGCGGCGACGAAGTTGTTGATGGTGATCGGATCGAGGCCGATCTGGCCGGCCTTGGCCAGCACGGCCCGGAAGAAGGCGTCCTGGCGCTGGATGCGGCTGAAGTCGGACTGACCGTCGTACTCCCAGTTGCCGTCCGAGTCCATGTAGTAGAGGTGCCGGCTCCGCACCAGAGCGAGGGCGGTTGCCCCGTTGACCACCTGGCACCCCGTAGTCGTGACGTCGAGGCCGCTGAAGGCGTCCTTGACCTCGGTGGGAAAGTCCATGGTGATGCCGCCCAAGGCGTTGACCATGCCGGAGAAGCCGGGGAAGTCCACGGCGATGTAATGGTTGACGGGGATGTTGAGGTCTTGCTCGATCGTCTGGATGAGCAAGTCGGGCCCGTTGTTGTAGGCGGCGTTGATCCGATTCATCCCCGAGATATCGGTGACGTCCCCCGGGATGTTGACCCAGAGGTCGCGCGGGATGGACAGCACGGTCACCGTCTTGTTGGCGGGGTCGATGCGGGCGACCATGGTCACGTCGCTGCGCTGACCCCCCTGCTGGGCGGGGTTGCCGAACACGTTGACCTCCTGCTGGTTGGTGCCGTTGACGAAGGCGCGCGAGTCCGAGCCGACGAGCAGGATGTTGAACGGTTTCTGCGCAGCTACCGGTGCGGTGTGCACGAGGTGCTTGGCATGGATCTTCTTGATCTGGTCGAAGCGGTAGTTCGCGTAGAAATAGAGCCCGCCCGCACCACCGGCGGCGAGAACCACGACGGCAGTCAGCGCGTAGAGCGCGCGGCGGCGCCAGCGGTGCCGGTGCTTCTTTTCCTTCTTGTGGGACTTGCGCAGCTCCGACTGGAGGTCCGAGCGCGAGCGGGTCGGTTCGCTCCCCGCGAGAACCGGGTCGGGAATTGCTGGGGTCTCGGGCTCGTCGGGGGTCAAGAACCAGAAAAATACCTGGCCGGACCGCCGGATAGCCTTCAGCGGTGCATTTTGATCTTCCCGACGAGCTGCTCGAGCTGCGCGAGTCGGTGCGGCGCCTTGCGCAAGACAGGGTCAAGCCGCGGGCCCGGGCGATCGACAAGGAGTCCGCCTACCCGGCCGACTTGTTCGAGGCATTCCGCGACGCTGGGTTGCTGGGCCTGTGCGTGCCCGAGGAGTACGGAGGCTCGGCGGCGGGCATCCTCGGGCTGGCCATCGCCATCGAGGAAGTGGCGAAATACTCCAACACCGCTGCGCTCATGCTGCTCTTGACCCGACTGCCGACGGGGCCGGTGCTGATTGCAGGCACCGAAGAACAGAAGAAGCGCTACCTGCCTGGTATCTGCGACGGGTCGCTGCGGGCCGCCTTCGGGCTGTCCGAGCCACAGGCCGGGAGCGACGTGATGGGGATGCGGACCCGCGGGGTGCCCGACGAGGGCTCGGGCGAGGGCTGGGTGCTGAGCGGCACCAAATGCTGGATGTCGGGGGTGCGCGAGGCCGACTGGTACACCGTCTTCGCCAAGACGAGCGACCCGTCGAGCCGGGCGCATGACTCGGTCACCGCCTTCATCGTCGAGCGTGACTGGGACGGAGTGGAGGTCGGGCGTACCGACCACAAGATGGGCGTGCGCGGGGTGGACACGGGCGAGCTCGTCCTGACCGACGTGCACGTCCCCGCGGAGAACGTGATCGGGGAGGTGGGCGGATTCCGCCTCGCCATGCTCGGGCTCAATGCGATGCGGCCGATCGTGGCGGCCCGCGGCATCGGGCTCGCCGAGGGCGCCCTCATGTACGCCACCGAGTACGTCCAGCAGCGCGCCGCCTTCGGTCAGACCATCGCCGACTTTCAGGGAATCCAGTGGGAGATCGCCAAGTGTGCGGTCGACATCGAGGCGGCCCGGTTGCTCACCTACCGGGCCGCCGTCCTCGCGGATGCGGGCAAGTTCACCAAGGAGTACGTCCCCTTCTTGTCCATGGCCAAGTACCACGCGACCGAGCTGGCGGTGCGGGCGTCCTCGCTCGCCGTCCAGCTGCTCGGTGCAGCCGGCTACATGGAGGACCACCCGACCGAGCAGTGGTACCGCGACGCCAAGCAGCTGACGATCGTGGAAGGCACGTCGCAGGTGCAGCTCGGCCTCATCGCCCGCGGCGTCCTCGACCGGGACTTGTGGTGGGACTGACCTGGCCCGACGTCCTGGCGCGCCTGTCGCGCCGGGAAGCTCTGACTGCGGACGAAGCCGAGGAGATGCTCGGTGTCGTCCTCGCCGGGGACGCCACGCCGGCCCAGGTGGGCGCGTTCTTGGTGTTGCTGCATGCCAAGGGGGAGACGGCCGACGAGGTGACGGGCCTGGCCCGGGCGATGGTCGATGCCGCAGTGCCCTGCCCGCTCGGGGAGGGTGCAGATCTCGACGGTGGACCGGGTGTGGTGGTCGACCTGGTGGGTACGGGCGGCGACCGGCTGGCCAGCATCAACGTGACTACGTTGGCCTCGTTCATCACGGCCGGGGCCGGAGTGCACGTCTGCAAGCACGGCAACCGTGCCGCGTCCTCGTCGGTCGGGACGGCCGACGTCCTCGAGGCCCTCGGCGTCGCCATCGAAGTCGGGCCCGAGGGCGTGGCGCGCTGTGTCGCCGAGGCAGGCATGGGGTTCTGCTTCGCGCAACGCTTCCACCCCGCCATGCGCTTCGTCGGACCGGTCCGCAAGGAGCTGGGCGTGCGCACGGTCTTCAATTTCCTCGGACCGCTGACCAACCCGGCGCGGGTCCGGCACCAACTTGTCGGGGTGAGCGACCCGGCGATGGGCCCGATCATGGCCGGCGTCTTCGGCGCGACGGGGAGCCGGCGGTCGCTCATCGTGCACGCGGACGACGGGCTCGATGAGCTCAGCGTCACCTCGCCGTCGAGCATCCTGGAGGTGCGCGGCGACGGCAGCGGTGCGTTCGAGGTCACCGACTGGCGGGTGGACCCGGTCGGCTTGGGTCTGCGCCCTGCGACCATGGCGGATCTGCGCGGCGGCGACGCCGCGTTCAACGCCGGGGTGATCCGCACCGTGCTCGAGGGCGAGCCGGGGCCCTGCCGCGACATCGGACTCCTCAACTCGGCGGCGGCGCTGATGGTGGCGGGCCGCGTCGACGACCTCGAGGACGGGCTCGAGCAGGCGGCCGAGTCGCTCGACAGCGGCCGGGCTTTCGGCGTGCTCGACGCGCTCGTCGCTACGTCGCAAGACGCGCTGCGCCGGCAGCAGGGCTGACCCGCCAGGCCCGCCGCGGCGCGTGCGCGGCGGGATCGAGTGCGGGCGCGCCGGGCCGGCAGAGGGCGATGACGCACCCGCCGAACCCCCCGCCCGTCATGCGGGCCCCGAGCACGCCGGGCTGGGCCAGGAGCTGCTCTACGAGTTGGTCGACGGCGGGGACCGAGACCAGGTAGTCGCCGGCCAGGCTGCGGTGGCCCTCGGTCATGACGGCGCCGAGCGCATGCATGTCGCCCTGGCCGAAGAGGCGCTCGGCCTCGCGCACACGGGCGCACTCGGTCACGACGTGGCGGGCCCGGCGCCGCAGCACGGGGTCGGTCAGCTCGCTCAGGTCGCCGAGCGCGCAGCGCCCGAGCGGCCGCCCCAGGAGGTGTGCCGCGCGCTCGCATTCAGCTCGGCGGGTGGCATAGGGGGTGGACGTGAGCAGCCGCGGGGACTCGCTGTGCACGACGACGAAGGCCGCCTCGTCGGGCACGCCGACCGGGTGCGTCTCGAGCGTGTCGAAGTCGATAAAGAGCGCGTGGCCCGCGCTGGCGCCGGCGATCGCGAGGGGATCGAGCAGCCCGACGTGCGAGCCTGCGGCGCGCTCGGCCTCTTGGCAGGCGCGTGCGAGTTCGAGCGGGTCGTCGTCGTGGCCGAGGGCGAGCAGGACGGCGACGGCGAAGGCGGCGCTGGAGGAGAGGCCGGCGCCGACGGGGAGCGTGCTGGTGACGCGGAGCGTGCCCCCCGTTGGAGGAGCGTGGACGCGGAGGAGTCCGGCCGCCAGACGGGCTTCGTCGGCCACCGGCGCGGTGGCGCCCAGAGGAACCTCGAAGGGCCGGCCGGGGAACTGGTCCGAGTCGACGCCAACGAGGAAACTGCCCGGCTTCGGCGTGAAGGTCACCTCGGTGGCGAGGTCGATGGCCATCGGCAGGGAGAGGCCGCCGTTGTAATCGGTGTGGTCGCCGATGATGGTGACGCGTCCAGGGGCGCGGGCTGTAGGCACGACTCCAGCTTGTCGCAGGTCGAACCGGCTTGACCGCCGCCGCGGGCTCGGGTCAGCATCCTGCGATGGCCGAGTGCAGTGGACCGCTGAGTGGGATCAAGATCATCGAGCTGGCGGGCATCGGGCCGGCGCCGTTCACCTGCATGATGCTGGCCGACGCCGGCGCAGAGGTGCTGCGGCTCGAGCGCGCCGCACCCGGCGCCGTCGAGCGCGGCGAGGAGGCGCGTGCCGCCGGGTCCGGCCCCCACTGGGACCTGTTGAACCGGTCACGCCCGTCGGTGGGGATCGACCTCAAGAACCCCGACGCGGTGGAGCTCGTGTTGGGCCTCGTCGAGCAGGCCGACGGGTTCGTGGAGGGCTTCCGGCCCGGCGTCGCCGAGCGGCTGGGCGTCGGGCCCGAGGCCTGCTTCGCCCGGAACAAGAAGCTGGTTTACGGGCGCATGACCGGCTGGGGCCAGGACGGACCAATGGCCAGCATGGCCGGCCACGACATCGACTACATCGCCATCGGTGGCGCGCTGTGGTCGATGGGGCGGGCCGACACCGCGCCGGTGCCGCCGTTGAATCTCGTGGGCGACTTCGGCGGCGGGGGCATGCTGCTCGCGTTCGGCATGGTGGCCGCCCTCCTCGAGGCGGCGCGCTCGGGCGAGGGGCAGGTGGTCGACGCCGCCATGGTCGACGGTGCCGCCACGCTCATGACCATGATCCACGCCTTCCGGGCGGGCGGGCTGTGGAACGAGTCCCGCGGCGCCAACATGCTCGACACCGGCGCGCCCTTCTACGAGGTCTACGAGACGTCGGACGGGCGGTGGATGGCGGTGGGGGGTATCGAGGCGCAGTTCTACGCCGCGTTGCTCGAGGGCCTGGGGCTGACGGGCGACCGGTCGTGGCCGGCGCAGAACACGCGCGAGGAGTGGCCCGCGATGAAGGAACGGTTCGCCGCCATCTTCAAGACCAAGACCCGCGACGAGTGGACGGCCATCTTCGACAACACCGACGCCTGCGTCGTGCCGGTGCTGTCCGCGTGGGAGGCGCACCTGCATCCGCACAACGTGGCGCGCTCGACGTTCATTGAGGTCGGGGGGCGCGTGCAGCCGGCGCCCTCGCCGCGGTTCTCGCGCACGCCGTCGGCGGTGTCCAAGCCGCCGTCACTGCCCGGGGCCGACACGGTGTCGGGTCTTCTCGAGTGGGGTGTGTCGGAGGACACGGTGGCGAAGCTGCGCGAGTCGGGGGTGCTGAGCTGAGTGAGGCGAAGCAGTCTCAGGTAGTCGAACCCCGAGCCTTTCGAGGAGCTTTTGAGCGCTTCACCACGGCATAAGCTCGCATTCGTGGGGGAGATCAGGCAGAGCGGCGAGAGCCAGGCGGAGCGTGCGTCAGAGGGGACGCACGCTTTCGATGCCAGCCGCAACGCATGGCGGACCGGATCCAGGGTCGAGCGGTACCGAGGGATCCACGGTTGGATCGACGCCGGCGAGCAGGCGGGCATCGTCCTCGTCGCCGACGAGGTGCGCAACGCGCCGATCCTCGATCTCGGAGTCGGCGCCGGGCGCACGACCTCGCTGATGCGGTTACTCACCGCTGACTACGTCGGGGTTGACTGGTCCGCTGAGATGGCGGAAGCCTGCCGCGAGCGTTATCCCGGTCTCGACTTTCGCCAGGGCGATGCCTGCCACCTCACAGACTTCGCAGATCGATCCTTCAAACTCGTGTTCTTCAGCTACAACGGAATCGACTACAACGGCCACGAGAGGCGGCGACAGGCGTTTCGCGAGATCGCTCGAGTCCTCGACGATGATGGCATCTTTGCGTACTCGACGTTCTCGAAAGCCGGCGCGCTTTTCACGACCGTCCCTGGCACGAGAGTTCTTGGCTCGGGAGCGAGGCGCCACTCCGGGCGGTTGCCGCGTCGGTGCTCGGGCTGCCCGGCCGCGTGGCGACGTTCCGCGAGCGGTACTCGGCTTGGTCGCAGGGTCACAAGCTCTTCGAGGACCACGGCGCGTGGGCGATTTCACCGGTCGCGCACGTCGATTACGCCCTTGTGCACTTCACCACAGTCGAACACGAGCGCGAACTGCTCGCTGAGGCGGGGCTTTCAGTGTCGGCGATGTTTGCCACCGACGGCCAGCCGATCCTCGACGGCGCGTCGGCCGGGTCGACCCCGTGGATCTTCTTGGTCGTACGCAAGGGGCGGGCCACGGCCAACGCTGCTGAGCGAGACCCGAGCGGAGGACGGGCAACCGAATAACGGACTCCCGATGGGCGTGTGCGAGGGCGGGCGACTGGTTCGCCAGGCCTCCTTGGTCCGGTGCCCATCGAGCTGTCCGTCGACGCCGCCGCCCCCGGGCCCGGGGGCCGCGGGGCGGGAAATCTTTTTCGGCCGTATTGTATCCTTCGGAAACTCGAGAACCCCCAGATCAGGGGGTTTAACGAAGGCTGTAATACAGGCGGACAGGCCACCTCCTCCCGCCTCCCTCCCCCCATCTGCCGTGCCGTTCGCGGTCAACTCGGGCAGGCTCCATAGGGGTCGATGCGGTCAGCTCGGGCAGGCTCCATAGGGTCGATCGGTGCGTTGCTCCGACCGATGAGCACCCATGCGTTGGACGCCTCGTTCATATAGGCCTGGGGACACGCATCGGCGATGGCGATGACGGCCGCGTCGGGGCAACTGCCCTGCTCGGTGATGCACGTCATGGCGTCGTGGCCGTCGGCGTAGCCCGGACACTCGAAGGTGAAACCGGGCGCGGCATTGGCGTCGAGATGGGCGAGGGCGGCCGCGCAGCCCCCCGATGCCGGCACTGCTGTGGGAGGCGGTGTCGGAGGGGGCGGGGGTTCGTGTGGCGGCGTCGTGGGATGACGGATCGCCGTCGTCATCGCGATGGCCGCCTGCGTGATGGCCCAGCGCTCGGAGTGCCGTGGCGTCGAGGCGCCTGTCGAGGCCAGCTGTGCCGCAAAGAGAGTCACGAGACCGAGGACGGCGGAACGGACGAGCAGGGCGAGGCCCCGGCGCGCGCCGGATGGGGCCCGATTCTGCACCCCCGATGAACGTCGCAGCGACCGAAAACCTGTCAACGACTCCCGGAGAACGGCGCCCCGATCGGGAGTTCAGGCCATCGGGGTTGCGGACGCGGGTCGAGCGGCTGGCTCAGATCTTGACGACGGGACAGGTGATGGTGCGGGTGATGCCCTCGATCTGCTGGACGTCGCGAACGACCATGCGGCCCAGGTCGTTCATGGAGGGTGCCTCCGCGCGGGCGATCACGTCATAGGGACCGGTCACGCCCTCGGCAACGACGACGCCCTCGACTGCCTTGACCTGCTGGGCCACCTGAGCCGCCTTGCCGACATCGGTTTGGATCAGGACGTACGCGTGGACGGTCACGGCACACCGTACATTGGCTTGGTGGCGAGATCCCCCAAGATCGAGCAGTTCAAGGACATGGCCAAGCAGGCCCAACGGGACCTGTTCGACCAGTCACACCCGATCGGCCGGCTCTCGCTCGTGCAGTGCGCCATGCTCGGCGGCGGCACGGTGGTCACGATCTCCCTGGCGGGTTCGCTCTTCTTCTCCATCTCGCCGAACGCTGCCGACCACAAGGTGCTGTTGTATCTGCTCTTCACGATCGCCCCCTTTGCCATCGTCTCCCCGCTGCTCGGCCCGCTCATCGACCGCAGCCGGGGCGCGCGCCGACTCATGGTGGTGTCGTCGGGCGTCGGCCAGGCGATCCTGTGCCCGCTCATGGCGACACACATCCATAGCCTCCTCCTCTTTCCTCTCGCCTTCCTCGTACTCGTGTGTCAGAAGCTCTATCTCGTCACCAAAGGCGCGCTTGTTCCCGAGATGGCCGCCCTCGACGGCCCCAAAGAGCAGGAAGCCGGCTACGCAACTTTGAACGCGCGCCTCACCCTGATCGGCACCGTGGCCGGTTTCGTCGCCTCCATCCCGGCCGTCATCCTCTACAAGCTTGGCGGTTCACCCGCCGTCCTCGTCTTCGCAACCCTGGTATTCGTGGCCGCGTCAGTCGCAGGCGCCCGCTTGCCCGTGCTCTCGGGGAACAAGGGGGAGCGGCTGTGGACCGACGACTCCGTGCGCGTGCGCGAGTACGGCCAGGCCGGTGAGGCGCAGAAGCGCGAGGAGGACCTGTTGAAGCTGCAGCCCGTCGCCAATCCCGAGGTGATGCTCGGCCTGAGTGCGATGTGCATCGTGCGCGGCCTGACCGGGTTCATGACGTTCATGCTGGCCTTCGGGCTCCGCCGTATGCACGGGGTCGGCCTCTACTGGTATGGGCTGGTGTTGGCGGGGACGGGAGCGGGCGCAATCGTGGGTTTGGTCCTGGTCGGGCGGCTCCGCAAACGCCTGACCGAACAACAGCTGCTCCTGTCGTCCCTGTGGCTCATCGCGATCACGGCGATCGGCTGCGCGGTCTGGGGCACGCTGTTCGCCCAGGTGGTCCTCGCATTCATGGTGGGTTTGTGTGGCGCCGTGGCTCAGCCGTCCTTCGACGCCATGACGCAGCGCTACATCCCACTCTCAGCGCAAGGCCGCGCGTTCGCGCGCTTCGGCATGCGCCAGCAACTGGTGTGGGTGGTGGGATCGCTCATCCCGGTGATCATCGCCTTCTCGTTGCCCCAGGGTGACGCCACCATGGGCGTGCTGGCCGCGCTGGGCGGGCTCTCCTACGTGTCGGGTCGACGGGCCACCCAGACGACGCGGGTCATGCGACGCGACTTCCGCGATCTGGGCAATGAGATGGGTGGCGCGGGAAGTCCAGGCGGCTGAGAGTCCCGAGACCGGGGCTCTCAGCCCAGGCGCGTCTCGAGCGTGTCCGCCTGCTCGGCCAGAGCCTGAGGCAGCCGCTCGCCGAACTTGGCGTAGTACTCGCGAATGAGCGGCACCTCGGCGCGCCAGCCGTCGACGTCGACGCGCAGCAGCTCCTCCATGTGCTCCGTGGTGACATCGAGCCCGCTCGTGTCGATGGCGTCGACCGTCGGCACCGAGCCGATGGGCGTCTCGGTGGCCGACGCCTTGTCGGTCACGCGGTTGAAGATCCACTCGAGCACCCGTGAGTTCTCGCCGTAACCGGGCCAGAGGAACTTGCCGTTGGCGTCCTTGCGGAACCAGTTGACGTAGAAGATCTTGGGCAGGGCGTCGCGGTCCGGTGCTTCCGCGCCGATGTCGAGCCAGTGCGCGAAGTAGTCCGCCATGTTGTAGCCGCAGAACGGCAACATGGCGAAGGGGTCGCGCCGCAGGTTGCCGACGGAACCGGCTGCAGCAGCCGTGGTCTCCGACGCCATGATGGAGCCGAGGAACACGCCGTGCTCCCAGTCGTGGGACTGGAAGACGAGTGGCACGACGCTGGCGCGGCGCCCGCCGAAGAGGATGGCGCTAATCGGCACGCCCGTGGGGTCTTCCCACTCAGGGGCGATCGCCGGGTCCTGGGCGGCGGGCGCGGTGAAGCGAGCGTTCGGATGCGCGGCGGTCGTGCCCGACTCGGCCGTCCAATCGTTGCCCTTCCAATCGATCAGGTGCGCCGGCGGCTTGTCCGTCATGCCCTCCCACCAGATGTCGCCGTCGTCGGTCAGCGCCGTGTTGGTGAAGATGCAGTTGCCGTCGAGCGTGAGGATGGCATTGGGGTTGGTGACGGTGTTGGTGCCCGGCGCGACGCCGAAGAAGCCGGCTTCGGGGTTGATGGCGTAGAGGCGGCCGTCGTCGCCGAATTTCATCCAGCAGATGTCGTCGCCGATCGTCTCGACCTTCCAGCCGTCGATGGTCGGGATCAGCATGGCGAGGTTCGTCTTGCCGCAGGCGGAGGGGAAGGCGCCGGCGATGTAGCGCGTCTCGCCTTCGGGGGAGGTGAGTTTCAAGATGAGCATGTGCTCGGCGAGCCAGCCGTGGTCGCGGGCCATGACCGATGCGATGCGCAGCGCGAAGCACTTCTTGCCGAGCAGGGCATTGCCGCCGTAGCCCGAGCCGAAGGACATGATCTCGCGGGTCTCGGGGAAGTGGACGATGTACTTGTTCTCCGCGTTGCACGGCCAGGCGACGTCCTGCTGGCCCGCCTCCAGGGGCGCCCCGACCGAATGGAGGCAGGGGACGAACTCTCCGCCGTCGCCGAGCACCTCTAACGCGCCGGCACCCATGCGGGTCATGATCCTCATCGACACGGCGACGTACGCGGAATCGGTGAGTTGCACGCCGATGTGCGCGATGTCCGATCCGAGCGGACCCATCGAGAAGGGCACGACGTACATCGTGCGGCCCTTCATGGCACCCTCGAAGAGACCGTCGAGTGTCGCGCGGATGTCGGCCGGGTCACGCCAATTGTCGGTCGGGCCGGCGTCGATCTCCTTGCGCGAACAGATGAACGTCCGGTCTTCGACCCGGGCGACGTCGCCGGGGTCTGAGTGCGCCCAGTAACTGTTGGGCCGCTTTGCGTCGCTGAGACGGGTGAACGTGCCGGCGTCGACCAGCTGCTGGCAGAGCCGGTCGTACTCGTCGGCCGAACCGTCGCACCACTCGATCCGGTCGGGAGTGGTCAGCTTTGCAATTTCGTCGACCCAGGCCAGGAGTTTCGCGTGCTTGGTAGGCGCCATATCGGGGGGATCTGCTCCTTTGTCCGACCGGATTCGGTGGGGTCCAATGCTAGGCATGTGCCGTGGGATCCCCCAAACCTGCGCACACGATGACACCCCTCGCCTCGGAAGACGAGTTACTGCAGTCTATTCGGCGACTCCTCGGGAACGGAATCGAGTCGTTCGGCCTACGCGACGATGCCGGAGTCGTCCCCACGCCCGATGGGGGATCCCTGGTCGTCTCCGTCGACAGCGTCGTCGACGGCATCCACGTCGACCTCGCGCTGTGCGAGCCCGCCGACGTGGGTTGGAAGGCGCTCATGCAGGCGCTGAGCGACCTCGCCGCCATGGGAGCGACGCCATTGGGTGCACTCATCGCGTTGTGCGTGCCCCCGGCGAGCGGCGAGGGGGAGCTGGCCCTCGGCGTGATGCGGGGGGTGGCCGAGGCTGCGGCGCCGAGCGGCTGCCCCGTCGTCGGCGGCGACGTGTCGGAGGCCGCCGGGCTGGTGGTGGCGGTGACCGTGCTGGGTGCAGTGGAGGACGGCGGCGCATCTCCTGTGTCGCGGGCGGGGGCTCGGTCCGGTGACGTCCTGCTCGTGACCGGTCCTTGCGGCGGCTCCGCGGCAGGGCTCCGTGAGCTGCGGGCCGGCACCCTCGGCGCGGACGGCGCTTGGGCGTACCGGCGTCCGGTGGCCCGGTTGCAAGAGGGCGCTGTGGCCAGGCGGAGCGGCGCGCACGCGATGATCGACGTCTCCGACGGGCTCGCGCTCGACCTGCACCGGCTCGCCGACGCGTCGGGGGTCGGGTTCGAGCTCGACGATGTGCCGGTGGCGGCCGGCGCGACCTTGGAGGAGGCGCTCGGGGGCGGGGAGGACTACGAGCTGGTCATCGCCGTATCGAGCACGCACGCCGAAGAGATGTCGAAACGTTTCGAGGCAGCCCGCCTGCGCGCGCCTCTCCAGATCGGGTCGGTGGTCGCCGCTGCCGAACGGCGGACGCTGCGAGGTGACCCACTGGCGCGGCTCGGCTGGCAGCACACGCTCGGCTAGCAGTCGGCATCCTCACGAAGCCGGACGAAGCCGGACGCAAGCCGCACGCAAGCCGCACGCAGCCGGACGCAAGCCGCACGCACTCTGCGCTCGGCACCATTCGCAACGTGCGATCAACAACCAGCGTCGAGGGCGTCGAAGGGAGTTTCGGCTCTGTTCGAAACGCTGCGCCCACCAATACCGTGACTAGCGGTCGGAACAAGGCGGTCCGGCCCAGGGAGGTGGGCGAATGGCGGCGGCGGTCACGGTGGTGCTGTTTCTCGTCGGGGCCGCCATGACCGTCGTCTCGATCGTGGCCGTCGTCACGATCATCACGAAGGCGGGCTACTCCGGCTGGTGGATCCTCTCCCAGTTCGTGCCGCCCATGATCGGCTGGGTGGTGTCCATCATCGTGATCAAGATCGCGCTCTCGACGGGGACGCCGTCGGCCGACAAGCTCTTCGGGGCCGACCTGATCGTGATCGTGATCATGTTCGCCTCGTACCTGGTGTCCTGGGGCTTCTTCATCGCGTTCGCGTTCGGCGACTGGCCGAGCCTGCAGATGAGGGGGTACGGACATCG
This sequence comes from uncultured Acidimicrobiaceae bacterium, assembly GCA_963725895.1. Classification (GTDB taxonomy): domain Bacteria; phylum Actinomycetota; class Acidimicrobiia; order Acidimicrobiales; family RAAP-2; genus Bog-473. The sequence continues at coordinate 1,082,724 of CAVSAJ010000003.1, forward strand.
CGGTCGACCCAACTCGGGGACGATTGGGCCGTCCGGGCCGGACCCGGTGATCGGCACGCCGCCGGCTTTCCTCCCGCAATCGCCCGCACCACAGTCGCCGCCTCCTACAGAGGGTCAGCCGCCAGGGTGGTACCGCTCCGGTGCCATCGGTGCCGGCGAGCAGAGCTACTGGGACGGCTCAGTCTGGACGGCGCGCCGGCGTTGGCAGAACAACGCCTGGGTCGATCTACCGCCGCCCGTCGTCGAAACGGTCGCGGCGGAAGGGAACATCAGTCCGGACGCATCGGGCGCAACGTCCTAGCGCCCTGAATCGCCTGGCCTCTCAGCCGGCGCCGGCAGCGACCTCTCAGCCGGCAGCGACCTCACGGGTCCGCCGCAGCGGCTTGGTCACCTTGCCAGCCCGGATGCACGAGGTGCAGACATGGAGCCGCTTGGGCGCCCCGTCGACGACGGCGCGCACCCGCTGCACATTGGGGTTCCACCGCCGCTTGGTGCGCCGGTGCGAGTGGCTCACGTTCATGCCGAACGAGGGCTTCTTGCCGCAGATGTCGCACACTGACGCCATGGGGGAGAACCTTCCTGAGGGAGGCCGCGGTCGACGAACCACGCAGGCCTTCACGAACAGCCCAAAGGTTAGCATCACCAGCCATGACCGCCCCGGCGACCCTCGGCGCCGATGACCTGCGCGCCGTCATGGGTGGGTACCGGGACGCACTCCGGTTGCACCAGGTGGACATCAACCGGCTGAACGTCTACCCGGTGCCCGACGGGGACACCGGGACGAACATGGCCCTCACGCTCGAGGCGGTGGTGAGCGAGCTCGAGGGCGTCGACCCCGGCGCCGGCGTCCCCGAGATCTGCAAGGCCATCGGGCACGGGTCCCTCATGGGCGCCCGCGGCAACTCGGGCGTGATCCTCTCCCAGCTGCTGCGCGGCATGAGCGAGCGCATGGGCGCGGCGGGCGAGGCCGGCGTCGGACCCGAGCTGCTCGTCGAGGCCATCACGCACGCAGCCGAGCTGGCCCGGCGGGCCGTGGTGCGTCCGGTCGAGGGGACGATCCTCACCGTCGCCTCTGCCGCGGCGCAGGGGGCAGGGGCGGCGCAGGGGTCGGGGTCCGGGCTGCTCGGCGTGGTCGAGGGCGCACGGGTCGAGGCCGCCGACGCACTGGCGCACACGCCCGAGATGCTGCCGGTCCTCGCCCGGGCCGGCGTCGTCGATGCCGGTGGCTCGGGGTACCTTCTCTTGCTCGATGCCTTCTTGCTCGTGCTCGACGGCCGTCCGTTGCCCGAGCCCTCCGGTGTCGCCGCACCGGACCTCAGCGCCCTCAACGGCAACAACACCCCCGGCGCCATGGGCGTGACAGACGGTGGCGAGCTCCACGCGGCCAGCGACCTCCGCTACGAGGTCATGTACATGCTCGCCGCACCCGATGACTCGGTCGAGGCCTTCAAGGAGGTGTGGGCGGGCATCGGCGACTCCATCGTCGTAGTGGGCGGCGAGGGCCTGTGGAACTGCCACATCCACACCAGCGATGTCGGTGCGGCGATCGAGGCGGGCGTGGACGCCGGACGGCCGTCGCGCATCCGGGTGACCGACCTCGACGAGCAAGTCGAAGAGGAGCGTTGGGTGCGCGAGAGCGTGGGCGCGCCCGGCGCGGGGCCCAGCATCGAGGGCGCGGGACCACCGCCCACGACGAGCGTCGTCGCCGTCGTGTCCGGTGACGGCATCGGGCGGATCTTCCGTTCGCTCGGCGTGCACCATCTCGTGGTCGGCGGCCAGACCATGAATCCCGCCACGGCCGACCTGGTCAAGGCCGTCGAGTCCGTCGGCTCGGCCGAGGTGGTGATCCTTCCCAACAACACGAACATACGGCCCGTGGCCGAACAGGTCGACTCGCTCAGCGACAAGACGGTGCGTGTCGTCGCAACCGGCTCCATCGTCGAGGGCTTTGCCGCCCTGTTGGCCTATGACCCGGCGGCCGACGCAGCGACGAACGTCGCGTCGATGTCTGCGTCGGCGGCGCGCGTCGTCCCGGCCGAGGTCACGCGCGCCGTGCGCGATTCGGTCACCGACGCTGGGGAGGTGCACGAGGGCGACTACATCGGGATCTCCCGCGACGGGGTGGTCGCCGTCGCCGACGACGTCGTCGTGTGCACACGGCTCTTGCTCGACCGCTTGCTCAGCGAGACCCACGAACTGGTGACGCTGATCGAGGGTGAGGGGGCCCGCAAGGCCGATACGAGACGGATCGAGGAGTGGCTGTCCGAGGAGCACCCCGACGTGGCACTCGAGGTACACCAAGGCGGCCAGCCTCTCTACCCGTACCTGCTGGGGATTGAGTAGCGGCCGCACCCTCAGGGCCCTGCGCGACATCGAGGTGTCGCGGCTGGCCGGGCTGTCGGAGCGGCGAGCAGCCATGTTGGCCGAGCTCGGCATCGAGTCCGTGCTCGATCTGGTCACGACCTACCCGCGGCGCTACATCGACCGCACGCGGCAGGCCGACGTCTCCGACCTCGTGGTGGGAGACGAGGCCGCGGTGTTGGCGTCGGTGCAGTCGGCGCATGCCCGGCGCGCCCGGACCGGGCGTGCCGTCGTCGACGTGGTGGTGCGCGACGAGACCGGACGGCTCAAGATCGTCTTCTTCAACCAGCCCTGGCGGGCCAAGCAGCTCGAGGCGGGCACCGAGGCGATCTTCTTCGGGAAGGTGACCGAGTACCGGGGCGCCCGCCAGATGGCCAACCCGGTGGTCGACGTCGTCGCCGGCGTGACGCCGGGGCGGCGCACGCTGCGGATCCTCCCCGTCTACCCCGCCTCGGCCAAGGCGGGCCTGACGAGCTGGGAGATCGGCTCCTTCGTCGAGGAGGCGCTCCAGCGGGCGGGCGAGTTCGCCGACCCGCTCCCGGCCGAGTGGCGCGCCTCGCTCGACCTGTGGGGTCGCACGGATGCGTTGGGGTCCATCCATGCGCCCGAGTCCTTCGAGGCCAAGGATGCCGCGCGGCGCCGGCTCGTCTTCGACGAGTTGTTCCGTCTGCAGCTGGCGCTGGTTTTGCGCCGCCGCGCCTTCGAGGTGAACGCCCGCGCGCTGCACCACGACGTGTCGCCGCGGGAGGTCACCGGTGGCGTGTCCGACACGCTCATGGCGCGCTTCCTGGCCGCGTTGCCCTACGAGCTGACCACGGCCCAGCGCCGCGCCCTGGCCGTGATCGTGGCCGACATGGCGGGACCGTTCCCCATGCACCGCCTGCTCCAAGGCGACGTTGGCTCCGGCAAGACCGTCGTCGCGCTGGCGGCGCTGCTCGCCGCCGTCCAGAGCGGCCATCAGGGCGCGTTCATGGTGCCGACCGAGGTGCTCGCGGAACAGCACTTCTCCGCAGTGCGCGCGCTGCTCGGGGACCTGGAGGGCCCGGGGGGCATGGCGGGCGGTGAAGTCAGGGTGGAGCTGTTGACCAGCCGGGTCAAGGGCAAGGCACGCTCGGCCGTGGTCGACGGGCTGGCGGACGGCCAGGTGGGCATCGTCGTCGGCACCCACGCGCTCCTCACCGAGGATGTCGCGTTCGCGTCGCTCGGCTGCGTGGTGATCGACGAGCAACACCGCTTCGGGGTGGAGCAGCGGGCGACGTTGCGGGCCAAGGGAGCCGACGGCGATCCCGATCTGCTGGTCATGACGGCGACGCCGATCCCACGCACGGCGGCCATGGTGATCTTCGGAGATCTCGATCTCACCACGCTCGACGAGATGCCCCCAGGCCGCGTCCCGGTCACGACCGAATGGCTGCGTGGCGAGGGGCACCGCGGCGAAGAGCGCGCCTGGGCCAAGGTGCGCGAGGAGGTGGCCGCAGGCCATCGGGCTTTCGTCGTGTGCCCCCTGGTCGGTGAGTCGCTCCGCGTCGAGGCCAAGTCGGCCACCGAGGAGTACGAACGCCTCGCCGCCGGCGAGCTGGCCGGGCTGCGGGTCGGGTTGCTGCACGGGCAGATGGCGCCGGCCTCACGCGAAGACGTGATGGACCGCTTCCGCGCCGGCGAGCTCGAAGTCCTCGTTGCGACCACCGTCATTGAGGTGGGCGTGGACGTGCCGGAGGCGACGGTCATGGTCGTCGAGAGTGCGGATCGCTTCGGCATCGCACAGCTGCACCAGCTGCGTGGCCGCGTCGGCCGCGGCGGCACCCCGAGCTGGTGCTACCTCCTCGGCGGCGAGGAGGGGAACGAGCGCCTCGCCGCGGTGGCCGCGTCCACCGACGGGTTCGAGCTGGCCGAGGCCGACTTGCGCGTGCGCGGCGAGGGCACCCTCCTCGGAGCGCGCCAAAAGGGGCAGAGCGACCTGCGCCTCGCGTCCCTGACCGACCCCGGCGACCTGGCGCTGCTGGAGGAGGCCCGCCGTGTCGCCGACACGCTGGTCGCCGAGGACCCCCGACTCGACGCGCACCCCGGCCTGGCCGACGAGGTCAAGCTGCTGTTGAGCGAGGACGAGGGGGCCTACCTCTTCAAGAGTTGACGCACCGGCAACCCCCGATCCGCTCCGCACCCACCACACGCTCCAGACCGCGCCCCGCTCGGTACCGCGCCCCCCTCGGTACCGGGCCCCGCTCCGGACCGCGCCCCGCTCCGACCACCCGCTGCCGTCACCGTAGGGTGGGCGGATGCGGGTCATCGGGGGCCGGAGCCGCGGGCGCCGGCTTGCCGCCAAGCTGCCCCGGTCCGTGCGGCCGACGTCGGACCGGGTGCGCGAGTCGATCTTCGACATCTTGGGCTCGCAGGGGGGTGTCGAAGGGCTCCACGTGGTGGACCTCTTCTGCGGGAGCGGCGCCCTCGGGCTCGAGGCGTTGTCGCGCGGGGCGGCCTCCGCGACCTTCGTCGACCGGGACCCCGACGCGCTCGCCGCCGTCAGGCACAACCTCCACGCAGTGGGCCTCGACAACGAGACCGTGACGCTCGTGCGGGCACAGCTGCCCGAGTGGTTGCACGGGACGGTGGCCGGCGCGGCGCCCGGTGCGGCGGCCCGCGGGTTCGACCTCGCCCTCTGCGACCCGCCCTACGACTTCGACGACTGGCCCACCCTGCTCGAAGCCCTGCCCGCACCCCGCATCGTCATGGAATCGTCGGCGCCGATCGCCCTCCCCGAGGGCTGGATGAGCATCAGAGAGCGCCGGTACGGCGGTACGCTCGTGACCGTGGCACAGCACAGCGGGATCGCCTCGTGAAGGTCGGTCTCTTCCCCGGGTCCTTCGACCCGTTCCACAACGGCCATTTGGAGATCGTCGAGCGGGCGAGCAAGCTCTTCGACCAGGTCGTCGTGGCCGCGTTGCGCAACCCGCAGAAGGGCTCGCCGCTCTTCGACCTCGAGGAGCGCGAGGACATGCTCGAAGAGGTGCTCGCGCACCTGCCGTCGGTGCGCATCGTGTCGGTGTCGACGCTGTTGGTGTATGTCGCGCAGGATGTGGGTGCGACAGCGATCGTGCGCGGCCTGCGCGCCGTCTCGGACTTCGAGGCCGAGATGCAGATGGCCCAGATGAACAACCACCTCTCGGGTGTCGAGACGATCTTCATCCCCACGAGTCCCGAATGGTCGTTCGTGGCCTCCAAGCTGGTCCGGGAGGTCTGGCGTTTCGGCGGTGACGTGTCGGCCTTCGTGCCCAAGCCCGTCGCCGAGGCGCTGCAGGCCAAGTACGACCAGAAGATGGGCGGGGACGCGTGAGCGAGCGATGAGCGACCCGTTCCTCGATGTGGAGGAGGACCAGCCGGTCGAAGCCGTCGGGATCGAATCGATCCTGCACCAGCTGCTCGACCTCATGGCGACGGCCAAGTCGATGCCTTTGTCTTCGTCGGTCATGGTGTCGCGCGACGAGGTGACCTCGCTGGTGCAGTCAGCGCTCGAATGCCTCCCCGAAGAGCTGCGCCAGGCGCGCTGGCTCCTGCGTGAGCGCGAGGAGTTCATGGCCGAGCGCACCCGTGAGGCCGACGCCTTGATGGCCGACGTACACGCCCAGGCCGAGCAGATGGTGCAGCGCACCGAGATCGTGCGCCAGGCCAACGCCGTGGCCCAGCGCATCCTCGACGACGCCAACGAGGAGGCGCGCGCGCTGCGGCACCAGTCCGAGGACTTCGTGGACACGAAGCTGGCCGGCATGGAGATCGTGCTCGACCGGCTCACGCCGGACGGTGCACGCCGGCCGGGCCAAGCTGGCGGCGCCCCTCGTCGAGGCCGCGCAGGACGACGATGGAGCCGGTGCCGAGGAGGACGGCTTCTTCGACCAGGACCAGCCTTGATGGCTGCCACGAGCCCCTTCGTCGTACACGTGGGGCGGTTGCGCCGCCTGGGTCAGTCGGGCCACGAGGTGCGCCGGGGCGAGGTCGCACTCGCCGGACCACTGCACGACGCGGGCATCGATCGGGGACGCAGCGTCGTCCCGGCCGGCGCCGAGGCCGAGGTCGACGTGACGCTGCATCCCTTCGTGGGCGGGATCGAGGTGGAGGGCACGGTCAGCGCGCCCTGGGTCGGCCTCTGCCGCCGCTGCACCGAACCGGTGTCGGGCGAGCTGCACATCGCGGTGCACGAGCGCTTCGCCGACGACCCCCTCGCCGGTCCCTCCGACGACGAGATCTATCCGATCACCGACGACGACATCGACCTCGCCCCGCTCGTCCGTGACGCCATCGTGCTCGAGCTGCCCATGGCCCCGCTGTGCCGGGACGACTGCGCGGGCCTCTGCGCGCAGTGCGGAGCGAACCGCAACGATGGCGACTGTGGCTGTGTTGCCCCTAAGGATCCCCGGTGGGCTAACCTCGACGTGCTCCGCTAGCCGGTCCCGGAGGGCTTGCACCGTTCCGCCCGCCCCCGGCGGCGTCCTCGTAGAACCCGATCGTTGGAGATCGCCCATGGCTGTCCCGAAGAAGAAGAAGTCGAAGGCCAAGGGCCGCAGCCACCAGGCCGCGGCGTGGCGCCTGGGCCGGCCGCCGCGCAGCGTGTGCCCGCACTGCCAGGCGGCGAAGACGCCGCACGTCGTCTGCCCCAGCTGCGGCTGGTACAAGGGGCGCCAAGCGGTCGAGGTCGACTGACTTGAGCCGCCGGGGCGAGCGCCCGGCGCCCGAGATACTGGCCACGCTCCCGGTGGCCGTCGACGCCATGGGGGGCGACAAGGCTCCCGGCGACATCGTCGAAGGAGCCCGCCGCGCCGCCGCCGAGCACGATGTCCGCGTCGTCCTGGTCGGCCCACCCGAACGGGTGGGCGACTCGATGGGACTCGACCTGGTCGCCTGCACCGAGGTCATCGCGATGGACGAGGACCCCGCCGGCGGGGTGCGCCGCAAGAAGGACTCCTCGCTGGTGCGTGCGGCCGAGCTCGTGCGCGACGCGAAGGCCTCGGCCATGGTCTCGGCGGGCAATACGGGGGCGACCATGGCCGCCGCCCTGTTGCGCATGGGCCGCCTCCCCGGCGTCGTACGGCCCTGCATCGCGACGCCGTTGCCCCGCCTCGGACGGACGCCCGCCGTGCTCGTCGACGCCGGCGCCAACGCCGAGTGCACGCCGGCGATGCTGGTCCAGTTCGCCCAGATGGGCGCCGCCTACGTGTCGGCCCGTTTCGGCACCAGCACCAGGCCGACTGTCGGCCTGCTCTCCATCGGCGAGGAACCCTCCAAGGGAACGCCCCTGGTCAAGGAGACGCACGCCCTGCTGGCCGCCGAAGAGGGCTTCGAGTTCATCGGCAATCTGGAGGGTCGGGATCTGTTGCCCTCGCCGGCCGACGTGATCGTGACCGACGGGTTCACCGGGAACGTCACCCTCAAGACCCTCGAAGGGTCGTTGCGCTTCCTTTTCGACACGCTGCTCGGCGTGTTCGGCACCGATGACGCCACGCGTGAGGCGTCATCGGTCCTGCTCCCGCACCTGTTGCCCCTGGCCGCCCAGTTCGAGCCCGAGAACACCGGCGGCGCCATGTTGCTCGGCATCAACGGTGTCTGCGTGATCAGCCACGGGTCTTCCAACGCGACCGCGATGATGAACGCTGTTCTCGTCGCCCACGACTGTGCCACGAGGGGCCTCGTGGACCAGGTCGCGACGGCGGTGCATTCCGGCGAAGGGTCGTAAAAACCCAGGCCAGACCCCATAAACGGGCGGTTCGGACCCCCGAACATCTACACTGGGGCGCGTGCCAGCGGAAACCCACTCCAAACAGGGGCCTCTTGACCGCAACGGGGTGTTCGAGCTGATCAGGGACCAGCTGGCCGACATCTTGGAAACCGACCCCTCGTCGATCACCGAGGGTGCCTCCTTCGTGGAGGACCTCGATGCCGACTCCCTGGCCCTGATCGAACTGGTCGAGGCCCTAGAAGAGGAGCTGGGGGAGCGGACCGTCGGGTTCCGCATCGATGACGAGGACCTAGAGGACCTGCGCACGGTCCGAGACGCTGTTGACTACGTCTACGCCAAGCTCGAGGCGGGTTGAGGCCGGCGCTGAGGGTGCGGCCGTCCTGGCCGAACGACTTGGCCACACCTTCGGCGACCTGAGCCTCCTTCAACACGCCCTGGCGCACCGCAGTTGGTGCGGGGAGCAGGAGGGCGGCGCGCCCTCGAACGAGCGGCTCGAGTTCCTCGGCGACGCCGTCCTCGGACTGGTGGTCGCCCGCTACAGCTACGACCGCTACCCCGAGTTCCCCGAGGGGAAGCTGGCCAAGGTCCGCTCGGCCGTGGTCAACGCCCGCGTCCTGGCCCAGGTGGCCGGGCGCCTCGGCATAGGCGACGTGCTCCTCCTCGGACGGGGCGAAGAGGGCTCCGGTGGGCGAACCAAGGCATCGATCCTCGCCGATGCCTTCGAGGCCGTCCTCGGCGCCATCTACCTCGACGCCGGTTGGGAGGCCGCACAGGCCCTCGTCCTGCGTGAGCTGGACGATGCCATCGCCCGGGCGGGCGAAGAGCCCGACGACTTCGATCACAAGAGCCGGCTGCAAGAGAAGGCGGTGCGCGACGGCGAGGGGACGCCTCGCTACGTCGTCAGCGGCTCGGGTCCGGACCACGACCGCGCCTATGTCGCCGAGGTCTACCTCGGCGGCACCCGATGGGGCACCGGCGAGGGCCGATCCAAGAAGGACGCCGAGCAGGAGGCGGCCCGGGCCGCCTGGGAGGAGCTCAACAGTGCCTGAGCTGCCCGAAGTCGAGACACTCCGCCAGGACCTGGCGCGCGAGGTGGTGGGGCGCAAGATCAAGGCCGTCTCCGTGGCCAACGGGCGTTCCGTGCGCCGGCATCCCTCGGCCAAGCACTTCCGCGCCCTGCTCGAGGGGCGGACCATCAAGTCGGTGGGGCGGCTCGGCAAGTACCTGCTGCTGACGCTCGACAACGGCGACACCCTGGTCGTGCACCTCGGCATGAGCGGCCAGCTGATCCGGGTCAAGTCGGTGAAGGATCCCAAGCCCAAGCACACCCACGTCGTCATCACGTTCACCCAGGGCGGCGAGCTGCGCTACGTCGACCCGCGGACGTTCGGCGAGCTGTTCGTCTCCACGCCGCCACTCAAGGCAGACGGCACGCCGATGTCACCGGTGTCGGGCACGGCCGGTGGCGACGGGGCGGCCATTCGCAAGGCGATCCCGGAGCTTTCCCACCTGGGCTTCGATCCCATCGAGGACCTCATGAGCTGGGACCGCTTCGGCGCGTTGCTGCATCAGCACTCGGGTGGGATCAAGGCCCTGCTGATGGACCAGAGCTTCACGGCCGGCATCGGCAACCTCTACTCAGACGAGATGCTCTACCAGGCCGGCTTGCGCTACGACCGGGCCGCGAACTCGCTGACGGCGACCGAGGTGCGCCGGCTGTACCGGGCCATCGTCGAGACGCTCGCCGACGCGATCAAGCACCGGGGCTCGTCGCTGGCCGACGAGCAGTACCGGGACCTCTTCGGCGAGATCGGCGACTTCCAGGGCTCGCACCAGGTCTATGACCGGGAGGGGCAGCCCTGCCGGCGCTGCCGCAATCTGATCGTCAGGGTCAAGGCCGGCGGCCGCTCCACCTACTTCTGCGAGCACTGCCAGGTCTAACCCTTCGAGGAGCAACGCCATGGGCCGGCCCACGCGCGTCGTGACCGCAAGTCCCCACGCACGCCTGAGGCAGCCGGTAGGGTCGCCCCGATGTTCTTGAAGTCGCTGAGCATGAAGGGTTTCAAGTCGTTCGCGGACCCGACAGTGCTGGAGTTCGAGCCTGGTATCACCGTGGTCGTGGGGCCGAACGGGAGCGGCAAGTCCAACGTCGTCGACGCCGTCACGTGGGTGCTCGGCGCCCAGGGGCCGCGCTCACTTCGCTCCGCCAAGATGGAGGACGTCATCTTCGCCGGCACCTCCTCGCGGCCCGCGCTGGGGCGGGCCGAGGTCTCGTTGACCATCGACAACGCCTCGGCGAAGCTGCCCATCGACCTCGCCGAGGTGACGATCACGCGGACGCTCTTTCGTTCCGGTGACAGCGAGTACGCCATCAACGGGGCCCCATGTCGGCTGCTCGACATCCAAGAGCTCCTGAGTGACTCGGGTGTGGGCCGCCAACAGCACATGATCATCGGCCAGGGCCAGCTCGACACGGTGCTCAACGCCCGTCCCGAGGACCGCAGGGCGATCATCGAGGAGGCCGCAGGGGTTCTCAAGCACCGGCGTCGTCGGGAGCGGGCCGAACGACGCCTGGTCGCCACGGCCGAGAACCTCGAGCGGCTGGGGGACCTGGTTCGCGAGGTGCGGCGCCAGATCCGGCCGCTCGAGCGCCAGGCGGCGGCGGCTCGCTCGCACGACGCCGTGGCCGGCGACCTCTTGGCGGTTCGCCGCTATCTGGCCGGCGCGGAGCTGGCGGACCTGGTGGCTCGTCGGCGTGCGGCGGCCAACGGCTTGGCCGTGTGCCAGGACGAGGAGCAAGAGCTGCACGAGGGGCTCGAGCGCCTCGACGCCGAGGCCTCGAGCACCACGGCCGAGCTGTCCTCGCGCCGGGAAGAGGACCTGGCCAGCGCACTCGGCCGCGTGCAGGGACTGGTCGAGCGCGCCCGGGGTCTCTCGGGGGTCCTGCGAGAGCGCGGACGCGGCGTCGTGGCGGCACTCGATGCCGCCGCGGACGTCGACGTGGTCTCGACGCTCGAGGCGGAGGCGGCGCGGCTCGCAACCGAGCTCGCCGTGGCCCAAGCCGAAGAGGCGTCGGGCGGCGCGCCCGAGCGCGACGAGCTGGCGGGTGCGCAGCACACGCTGGCGGCGGAGGAGGCCTCCTTGCGCGAGCGCTGGGCCGGCGTGCTGGGCGGCGAGGAACCCGACCAGGCGATCGCTCGCGTCCGCACTCGCACCGACCTCGTTGCCGCGCGCCGCCGTGCGCGAGCAGCAGGACCTCGACGGAGTCGTGGCCCGAGTGGCCTCGCTCGAGGAGCGGGTCACTGTTGGCGCCGTGCAGGCCGACCGGCTGGCCAACGCGTCGGCCGAGCTGGACGCGGCCACAGAGGGGCTGGCGGGCGACCTGGCTCTCCGCACAGCCGACCTCGAGGCGGCGGTGCGCCAGAGCGAGGTCGCCCAGGCGGCGGCCGACGAGGCAGAGGAGTCGCGGCACCGCAGTGCCGCACGGGCCGAGGCGTTGGAGCGTGCACTCTCGGATCTGCAGGGTGCAGGCGGGCGCGAACTCTTGCGCGACGTCGACGGCGTCGTGGGTTCGCTCGTGGATCTGGTCGAGATCGACCAGGGTTGGGACGCCGCCTTCGAGGCTGCCGCGGGCGCCGGCGTCGCCGCGGTCGTGGTCGACGGTCGGCGGGCCGCGCAGGCGGCGCTGACGACATTGCGCGAGCGCGGCGTGACGGGCGCCGTCCTCGCACCGCGCCAGTCGGCGGCGGACCTCGGCGTGCTGCCGCCGGGCAGTAGCGCAGAACCGGTGCGCCGTCATGTCCGGGCGCGCCGCGGTGGTGCGGTTGCCGAGTCGGTGCTCGACTCGCTGATCGGACGGGCCGTGCGCGTCGACGGCTGGGAGGAGGCGATCGACCTCTCCCTCGCCCGCGACGACCTCGTCGTGGTGACACCCGAGGGCGACAGGTTCGCGGCCAGTGGTTGGCGGGTGCGATCGAGTTCAGGTGTCGTGACCGCGGCGGCCGTCGAAGAGGCGCGCGACCGGGCGGAGGAAGCCGCCGCCGCCGCCGAGCTGGCGCGGGCGAACCTGACCGAAGCCCGCATCGTGTTGTCCCGGGCCCGCGATGCGCGTGCCGCGGCCGAGCGATCGGCCGATCGGCACGACGCCGCACGCGAGGCGGCGCGCATCGAGATGGAGCGGTCGGCTGACGAGCTCCGCCGGCTGACCGGGGAGCTCGAGGAGGCCCGTGCCACCGTCGTGGCGGCGCAGCAGCGGCTCGCGGACGTGACGGCAGAACAGGCGCAGTTGGCCGGTGCCGAACCCCACCTCCAAGAAGCGCTCCTTGCGTGGCAGGAGCTCGAGGAGCATCGGGCGCACCTCAGTGGGCGCCGTCAGGAGCTCGAAGTACGGGTTGCGGGTGTGACGGAACGCCGGCGAGTCTTGGCCGAGCGCCACGCCGAGGTCGAGCGACGTCTCGCGGGACATGCCGAAGAGCGCGCCACCGCTGCGACGCGTCGCCAACGCCTGGAGGCCGAAGGCGCAGCGCTGGCGCGGCTCGAGGCTGTCGTCCAAGAAGAACACGCCCGGCTCGACGGCATCTACGAGTCACTGCGCCACGACTACCAGGACCAGGTCGACGCAGTGCGCGCCGGCGGCGCGCGTCTCGAACAGCTGCGTCAGGACCGCCACGTCACCGAGCAGCGTCTCGACGCCGTGCGCAACCGCACCCGGGCCCTCGACCTCGAAGTCAACGAGGTCGACTTGCGAACCGAGGCCTTGCACGAACACATTGCGCGTGACCTGGGCGCGACGCCGAACGAGCTGGCGGGTCTTCTGGAACCCGAGGCCCCCGAGAACACGACACTCACGCAGCACGCCGAGGAGCTCGAGCGCAAGCTCGCCGCGCTCGGACCGGTGAACCCACTCGCCCTCGAGGAACTCTCCGTACTCGAGGAGCGGCACAAGGAGCTCGAAGCGCAGGTGGACGACGTACGCGGCGCGCGCCGTGAGCTGCACGAAGTGGTCCGCACCTTGGACCAGGAGATCATGACCTCGTTCGCCGCGGCCGCCGCCGACGTCAACGAGCACTTCTCAGCGCTCATCTCCATGTTGTTCCCGGGCGGCACGGGGCGCTTGATGCTGGTGGAACCCGACGACCTGCTCAATACGGGCGTGGAGATCGAGGTTCGGCCCGCGGGTCGCAACGTGCGCCGGGTCTCGCTTCTCTCGGGTGGCGAGCGCTCGATGGCCGCACTCGCCTTCCTGTTCGCCGTCTTCCGGAGCCGGCCGTCGCCCTTCTACATGATGGACGAGGTCGAGGCCGCACTCGACGACGTCAACCTGAGCCGCTTCCTCGCGCTGGTGCACGAGTTCCGCGACGAGGCACAGCTCCTCATCGTGAGCCACCAGAAGCGCACCATGGAGACGGGCGACGCGCTCTACGGCGTGACCATGGCGCCCGGCGGGTCCTCACAGGTGGTCAGCCAGAAGGTTGCGAAGGAGCCCTCACCCGCGTGATCGGCACACTCACGTACGTCTTCATCGGCGTCGCCCTTTTGTGTGTCGTCGCCGGCGTCGTCGCTGTCTCGCGCACCCGGCGCGACTCCCGTGAGGACGAAGAGGACTATCCCACGGCGACGTACGCCGAGGAGGCGGCGGCTGTGGCGGCCGCCCAGGCCGCGGCGGCCTCTGCGGCTGCGGCTGCGTCTGTGGCGCCAGAGAACGAGATCGAGGTCGACGGCGAGCCGCTGGCGTGATCGGCATCATCATCATCGTCGTCGTGGTCGTGGCGGTCCTGGCCATCGGGGCGGGAGCGCTGAGCGTCACGCGCACCCGTCGACGCGGGCGCGACACCACGACTGCGCCACCCACGCGCCCGCCCGGACGACCTCCCCCACCCGCAGCGCCACAGGCCGAGGCGCCCACGCGCCCGGCACCTGCACCACAGGCACCGTCACCACCAAAGGCACCGACCGAAGCACCGCCCGCGGAACCAGAAGCTCAGCCCGCTGCACCGCCGGCCACCTACCGCAGCCGTCTGGGCGGCGTGCGCGGCCTGTTCAGCGGCGCCGTCTCCGCCCTGCGCTCGGGCCGCATCGACGCGGAGACCTGGGACTCGCTCGAGGAGGCGCTCATCCGGGCCGACGTGGGAGTGGCGACGGCGAACGCGCTCCTCGAGGAGCTGCGGGCCAAGGTTGACGCCAAGGAGATCCGTGGCGGCGACGACCTCCTCGAGGCGCTCGGGCAGTCCATACGCGAGTTGCTTCAGACGGCCGATTCACGGGCGCTCCGCTTCGACGGGCGTCCGGGTTCGCCCGACGTGTGGCTGATCGTCGGGGTCAACGGGGTGGGCAAGACGACGACCATCGGCAAGCTGGCGCGGCGCCAGTCTGCGGCCGGCCGCTCCGTCCTCCTCGCGGCCGGCGACACCTTCCGCGCCGCGGCGGCGGAGCAGCTCGCCCTGTGGGCCGAGCGGACGGGGACCGAGATCGTGCAGGGCGCCGAGGGCGGCGACCCCAGCGCCATTGTCTTCGACGCCGTGCAGCGTGCTGCTGCCCGCGGCAACGACCTGGTGCTGGCCGACACGGCCGGGCGCCTGCACACCAAGGTCAACCTCGTCGAGGAGCTCAAGAAGATCCGGCGGGTGGCCGACCGCGATCCGGGCAACGTGACCGAGGTGCTCTTGGTCCTCGACGCCACCACCGGGCAGAACGCGCTCGTCCAAGCGCGCCAGTTCACCGATGCCGTCGAGGTGACCGGGGTGGTGCTGACCAAGCTCGACGGGACGGCCAAAGGCGGCATCGTGATTGCGGTGCAGCGCGAGCTCGGTCTGCCGGTCAAATTGGTGGGATTGGGCGAGGGGCCCGACGACCTGGTCGACTTCGACCCCGACGAGTTCGTCGACGCCCTCCTCGCCAGCGACTGAGCAGCGACGGCACCACGCCCGCACCACGATGGTGAGGGTGCCGGGTGTCGCTCATGGTGGAAGGGGGCGGAGGCATGAAAGAGCGACAGGTACGGGTCTTGACGATCGTCCTGATCGTCCACCTGATCGTCCTGTGGTTCACTCTCCGCGACCTGCGGCGGCAGCCTGACCCCGCCGTCCGGGGGTCCAAGCGGTTCTGGCGGGTGGCGGCGAGCCTGAACACGACGGGGTCGGCCGCCTACTGGCTGGTGGGACGCCGCCGCCGCGCGGTCACGCCCGCAGTCACGCCGCCTCAGCGGCGCCTGCGCCGCCTCGGCGGGCGCCTGAGCTCAGCTCCAGCGCACCTGCACGGCGTCGCTGAACAGGTCGAGCACGGCGCGATCGCCCTCGATCGACAAGGCATCGGTCCCGGCGCGGTTCCACAGCGCGAGATACAGGTCGGCCGCCGTGCCGCGCACCGTGCACGCGGCGTCGGTCGCGCCAGCGCCCGCGCTGGAAGGCCAGGCACTCGTGGCCACGCCGTTGGTGTCGATCCGCAACAGCCAGGCCGCGTCGTCGTCAGTGCACGCCACGCCCAGCGTCGTGGGCGACTCCGGCGCGCAAGGAGGTGGAACGGCGCGGCACGAAGCAGGTCAACAGCTCGTCGGCACCATCGGCCGCGAAGGCCGCCGAGAAGGCGCTCCGTGCGATGCCTGCCGCCACTTCCGCGTCGACCCGGTGGATGGCAGTCTCGTGGGCCTGGCGGCGCGCCCACATGGCGAGCGGCGACGGCGCGGGCAAGAAGGTCCAGCACTCGAGGTCGGGTGGTGCAGCTTCGAGCGCGGCGGCCAACGCGCGTACACCCGTCACCCAACCAGCCGGCCAGCGCGTCGTCGGCGGGCCACGAGCCCACGATGTCGTCGAGGTCGAACTTCGCAGATCTCGGTCCGGGCGCCGGCCACGTAGCCAGTCGCCCAGCGGTGCACGCCGCCCATATGGCGCACGAGATCGCGCACCTGCCACTCCGGGCACGTCGGCACCGCGGCATCGGCGCCGGCCGATTGGGTCGCGGCCACCATCAGCGCACCTTCGTGGCGCAGCGCCTCGATGTGGGTCGCGACCTCCACGGGGCGGACCGCTACTTCACGTTGAGGAGGTCGATGACGAAGACGAGGGTGTCGTTGGGCGCGATGCCCGGTCCCGGTGACGTGTCCTTGTAGCCGAGGCTCGGGGGGATGATCAGCTCGCGTCGTCCGCCGACCTTCATGCCCACGACGCCCTTGTCCCAGCCGGGGATCACCTCGCCCGCTCCGAGCGTGAAGCTGAAGGGCTGACTGGACCATGAGGACTGGATCACCTTGCCCGACGAGTAGGTCGCGAGGACGTACTGGACGGTGACGGTGTCGCCCGGCGAGGCGATCTTCCCAGTGCCGGCGATGAGGTCCGCACTCTCGAGCGAGGTCGGCGGCGCCCCCGAGGGCACCGTCACGGTCGGTGCCGTGCCGGAGGTGCCGGCTGGGGACCGGTCGGCCTGCGGGATGGGAGCGATGGCGATGAGGGCTCCACCACCGGCCGCGGTGCTCGTGGTCGCAGATCGGCTGTTGCTGGTGTTGTGCGTGGTCGTGGTGTCGCTCGACGAGGTCGACGGCGAGGAACTACAGGCAGTCAGGCCAAGCGCCCCCGCGGCGACGAGCACACCCGCGAGTGACCAGGCGCGAGAACGGCTGCGGAACATGGGCCGAGACGGTAGCCGTTCACCGACACCGCACGGGGGCAGAGCACCACGGCACCCCGGCAGCGATCGATCGGGCCGACGGGTCCCTCAGCACGTCACGCGGTAGGGGTCCCAGGCCGGTGGTGCTTCGCGTAGATATGCCTCGGCCAGGTCGCGGACGACGTCGGGCGCGAGCACGCTCTCCGCGTGCGCGGCAGGGGCCAGCGTGGGTGTGAGCCCGGACACGTCCGCGGCGACCCAGGTGCACTCGCCACCCGCGTCAGCCTCCGCATCGTTCAGCCGCTCGGCCAATGGTCCGAGGTCGACCCGGGCTCGCACCGGGCGCGTCCGGAACTGCACCCAGCTCTCGTAGCGGTAGGCGAGCTCGTAGTGCGAGCCGCGCATCGTCAACAGCGCACCCCGTTCGGTCGCGCCATGCAGGGCGATGGGATGCAGGCCCGAGACCCACTGGCCGCCGAAGCGGTGGCCCCCGCCGTCAGGCGCCGACTCGGCCACCTCGACGACGGCGAGGTCGAGGTCGGGCACGTCGGTGATGGTCACCGATCCCGAGGTGAGGGCAGCCTCGCTGGCCGAGAGCGTCGCGTCTTCTGCTGCCCACAGATCGCGGAAGGACTCGAGCCGGTCGCACAGCTCGGGCAACCGCTCCAGCAGCTCGGTGTAGAGCAAGCGGTGCGCGTCGTAGTCGTCCGGAGGTCGTCGAGCGGGCTGCGCTCGGGGTCGGCGTAGGCCGAGAGCACCATGGAGATGCGCGCCTCTCGGCGACGAGGTGACGCGAAGTCGCCTGCCCGGCCACCTCGACCAGCAGCGGCGCGCCAGCGCGTCGGCCGGCGACGCGAGCGCGAAGACCCACCAACCGTCCTGGTCGAAGTGGTTGTTGGACACGGCCTCTGCCCCGGGGTGGTGGTCGAACGCGTCGAGATACAAGAAGGCCATCTCGGCGGAGAGGTCCGCCGCGAACGGGGCCGGGCTCCCGATGCCGGGCCAATGCGACAGGCACAGCAGCGTGCCGCTGGTCGGCGAGCCGTCCACGACGACTACGGATCGTGCCGGCGGCGTCGCCGGCAAGCTCGCCATATGGCACGTAGTGCAGGTCAGGGGAGCGAGGTCCGATGCCACGGAGCGTACGGGGCACGGGCGGTACTGGGAACCGGTGGTAACCGGGCACTGGCGGTACCGGGACATGGCATGGCCTGCGCCGCGGACCGCACGGGCGTCCCCACTAACCTGAGACCCCATGTTCGATGCCCTCTCCGACCGCCTGGAGCGGATCTCGACGCGCCTGCGCGGGCAAGGGCCGGATCAGTGACGAAGACCTCGACGAGGCGCTGAAGGAGATCCGCACCGCGCTCTTGGAGGCGGACGTCGAGCTCGGCGTGGCCAGACGCTTCTGCGACGGCATCCGCCTGCGGGTGAGCACCGAGGCGCTCTCGAAGAGCCTCACCCCGGGCCAGCAGGTCATCAGGGCGGTGCACGAGGAGCTGATCGCGGTCCTCGGCGGCGAGACCCTCAAGCTCTCGTACGCGTCGAGGCCCCCGACGGTCGTGCTCATGGCGGGCCTCCAGGGGTCGGGTAAGACGACCACCTCCGCCAAGCTCGCCCGATGGTGGAAGCAGCAGGGTCGCAACCCGATGCTCGTGGGGGCCGACCTCCAGCGCCCCGCCGCCGTCGAGCAGCTGCGCGTGCTCGGCCAGCAGGCCGGCGTCACCGTCTTCTCGGAGCCCACCGATCCCGTCCGCTGCGCGCAGGCCGGGATGGAAGAGGCGCGGCGACTCGGCCGAGATATCTGCATCATCGACACCGCGGGCCGCCTCACCATCGACGCCGAGCTGATGGAGCAGATCAGGGACATCTCGGCGGCGACGCAGCCGCACTACACGTTCTTGGTGATCGACGCCATGATCGGACAGGACGCCGTCGCCACCGCGAAGGCGTTCCACGACGCGCTCGAGTTGAGCGGCGTCATCCTCACCAAGCTCGACGGCGACGCTCGCGGTGGCGCCGCCCTCTCGGTGAAGGGCGTCGTCGGCAGGCCGATCGCCTTCGCCAGCACGGGCGAGCGTCTCGAGGACTTCGACCTCTTCCACCCCGACCGCATGGCGGACCGGATCCTGGGGATGGGGGACGTGCTCAGCCTGATCGAGCAGGCCGAGCGCACCATGGACACCGACGAGGTGGCCAAGAGCGCCTCGCGCCTGATGCAGGGACAGTTCACGCTCGAGGACTTCCTGTCGCAGCTGCGCCAGGTGAAGAAGATGGGCTCGCTGGGCGGGCTCATGCGACTCATGCCCGGTATGTCAAAGGAGATGCGCCAGGCGGCCGGGCAGATCGACGACGGCGAGGTGGCCAAGGTCGAGGCGATCGTGTGCTCCATGACAACGGCCGAGCGCAACGACACCTCGATCATGGACGGCTCCCGCCGGTCCCGGGTCGCTCGAGGATCGGGCACCACGATCCAGGACGTCAACGCGCTGCTCAAGCAGTTCAAGGAGATGCAAAAGATGATGAAGGGGATGGCATCGGGCGCCATGCCCAACCTGCCCGGCATGCCGAACTTCTCTGGGATGAGTGGCCGCGCCGCCAAGAAGATGCTGGCCCAACAGGCGGCCGGCGCCGGGCCCGCCGGACTAGGCGCCGGTGCCGAGGGTGCTGACTTCGACATGCTCTCGCAGCTGATGGGCGGCGACGGTGACGGGGCCGAGCTGCCGGCGGGCTTTCCGGGTCTGCCCGCACCGACAGGCTCTGCCCGACCGGTCGTGACCGCCAACAAGGGCACGAAGAAGAAGAAAAAGGGCGGACGGGTCACGCCCCGGAAGGGCCAATAGCCACGAGCGAAGAGCCAAGAGAGGTCCTGACCTGTCCCGTCTGGCACAATGGGCGTCTGGCAGAATGGTCCCCTGGGCTGCCGGCGTGTCCGCCGGCCATTCACCCGGTGTGCCGACCTGAGGCCCCGGGCATCCGGGCCTGGGATCCCAGAAGTGGAGGAATCAGTTCGTGGCAGTGAAGCTCCGCCTGGTGCGGATGGGTAAGAAGAAGCAGCCGACCTACAGGGTGGTGGCGGCCGACAGCCGGTCGCCGCGCGACGGGCGCTTCCTCGAGATCGTGGGGACCTACGCGCCCCGGGGCTCGTCGACGACCGAGCCCGATGCGGTCATCAACATCGACAACGAGAAGGCCGTCAAGTGGCTGGTCAACGGCGCCACGCCGACCGAGCGGGTCGAGCGGCTCCTCAAGACCTCCGGTGCCTGGGACGAGTTCGCCGCGGCGAGGGCGAAGTGACCGATCTCTACGAAGCAGGCGACATCAACCAGACCGGCGGCGGGGACGACGACGACGATGCGAGCATCGCGGACGAGGATGCCGCCTTCGGGAACGAGCGCGATGCGCTCGACGGGGGCGCCGCGTTGGCGGTGCTCACGTATCTCGCCCGCTCGCTGTCGAACGATCCCGACTCGGTGGAGATCAACGCAGAGGAACGGCGCGGCGGCCTGCGTCTGAGCCTGCATGTCAATCCCGACGACATGGGCCGCGTCATCGGGCGGCGGGGCCGCACGGCACAGGCCATCCGCACCGTCGTCAACGTGGCTGGCGCAAAGGACGGCGTCCAGGCCAGCGTGGACATCGTCGACGACTGAACTGCTCACGGTCGGCCGGATCGCCCGGGCCCATGGCCTGAAGGGCGAAGTGGTCGTGCACCTCTGGACCGACCAGACCCAGCGCCTCGATCCGGGCGCCACGCTGATCGCTCGCGGCAGGACCTTGCGCGTCCTGTCATCGCGCCCGATGGGGGGCGCCGACCGTTTCCTGGTGCAATTCGAAGGCGTCGTCGGAACGTCGTACGGCCGAAGAGCTGCATGGCGCCGACCTCGAGGCCGAGCCACTGGAGGTGCCAGGGACGCTGTGGGTACACGAGCTCGTGGGCTCGTTGGTGCGCGACGCCACCGGCACCTCGCTGGGGCGGATCGCGTCGGTGGAGGCCAACCCAGCCAGCGACCTGCTCGTCCTCGAGTCGGGTGGCTTGATCCCGCTGCGCTTCGTGACCGGCCACGACGCCGAAGGCGGGACGGTCGACGTCGACATTCCCGAGGGACTCCTCGAGCTGTGAGGTCAACGCCGTGAGGATCGACGTCTTCACGATCTTCCCCGACGCCGTGGCCGGTTACTGCGGCACGTCCATCCTCGGGCGGGCCACCGGTGCGGGCGCCCTCGACCTGCGGGTGCACGACCTGCGCCAGGGCGCGGACGACCCCCGTCGCTCCGTCGACGACAGCCCCTTCGGAGGCGGCGCGGGCATGGTGCTCATGGCCGAGCCGCTGTTCCGCTGCGTGGAGTCTGTGGACGACCTGCCCCGGCCCCTCTACCTCCTCACGCCGGGCGGGCGGCCCTTCGATCAGTCCGTGGCCGCGGAGCTGGCGGCACTGGGGGAGGCGGTGGGACACGGCGGCGGTGGGTTCTCTCTGCTGTGCGGTCGCTACGAGGGCGTGGACCAGCGGGTGGCCGACCACCTGGTCGACGGCGAGCTGTCCGTGGGCGATTTCGTGCTGGCCGGTGGAGAACTGGCCGCGCTGGCCGTGGTCGAGGCGGTGGCCCGCCTGCTGCCGGGCGTGCTCGGCAACGAGGACTCGGTGCAGGACGAGAGCTTCAGCGGCGGACTGCTCGAGTACCCCCACTACACACGTCCCGCGTCGTTCCGGGGGTGGGACGTGCCCGAAGTGCTGCGCTCGGGCGACCACGGCGCGGTGGCCGCGTGGCGACGCACGCAGGCTCTCGTGCGCACGGCCGAACGGCGGCCCGATCTGATCGAGCGCCTGGTCAGGGCGTCGGCGCTCAGCCCCAGCGACGTGCGGTCCCTCTCGGAGCACGGCTACCATGTCCTGTCCGGCACAGAGCAGACCGAGCAGGAAAAGAACCCGCACACCGACGGGCCGGAGTGAGCGAAGGACGCCCCCCATGCACCCCACCGAAACGATCGATCGCGACAGCCTGCGCGACGACATCCCCGAGTTCCGACCCGGCGACACCGTCAAGGTGCACGTCCGGGTGGTCGAGGGGAACCGGGAGCGCGTGCAGGTCTTCCAGGGCGCCGTCATGCGGCGCCAGGGCGGCGGGGTGCAGGAGACCTTCACGGTACGCAAGGTCAGCTTCGGCGTCGGTGTCGAGCGGACCTTTCCCCTCCATTCGCCGACCATCGCCAAGATCGAGGTCACGACGCTCGGCGACGTTCGTCGGGCCAAGCTCTACTACCTGCGTGACCGGCACGGGAAGGCGGCCAAGATCAAGGAGCGTCGGGTGGCGCGGGGCAAGCCGGCGGCTGCCGAGGTCGTGGACCAGGAGACCATCGACGAGGAGTTCCTCGAAGACGAGGTCATCGCCGAGGAGCTCGACGAGGTCGAGCTCGACGAGCTGTCCGGTGCGGACGCTGCCGCCGAGGCCGAAGACGAAGTGGACTCCGATGTCGACGAGCCCGAAGGCGACGTGGTGGACATGGTGGACGAGGCTCCGGCCTCCGACGAGGGGTCCGGCGACGCCGGCGAGGCCGGCGCAGCCGCCGCGGAGGAAGCCGACGGTTAGAACAGCGGGCGGCGCCGCGTGAGCGAGGAAGACCTCGAGCGCTACGAGTCCGAAATCGAGCTCGGGCTCGTCCAGGAGTACCGGGCGGTCCTCCCCGTCTTCCGCTACGTCATCGAGACCGAGCGGCGCTTCTATCTGGCCAACGAAGTGTCGATGAAGGTGCGCGGGGATACGACGCCGGCGTGTATCGAGGTCGAGCTGCACGACGCTTGGGTGTGGGACATGTACCGGCCCGCTCGCTTCGTGCCCGAGGTGCGCGTCGTGACCTTTCGTGACGTCAACATCGAGCGGTTGCCAGAGCAGGACCTCTGAGCCTCTGAATCTCTGAACTCCTGGCGCGCTCGCCGCCGGATGGAGACCGTTCAGAGAGCGATGGCTGACCGTCGCAAGCTGGGGCACATGGGGGAGCAGGCCGCCGCCGAGTGGTACGAGGCGCACGGCTACCACGTCATCGCCCGGAACTGGCGCTGCGCCGCAGGTGAGATCGACCTGCTGTGCACGCGACAGAGTCTGTCCGGTTGCATGACGCTCGTCGTGTGCGAGGTCAAGACCCGCACGTCGCATTCCCACGGGCATCCCCTCGAGGCGGTGACGCCGGCCAAGCAACGCCGCCTCCGCCGGTTGGCCACCGAGTACCTGCGCAGCCAGGAAGCGGTCTATGACCACATCCGCTTCGACGTGGTGGCACTGACCAGGCACGCCCTCGACATCATCGAAAGTGCGTTCTGATACCACGCCGCATAGGGTCGGAAACCATGGAGACCCTGATTGTCGAGCGTAAGGACGGCGTCGTGACCGTCACGATGAACCGTCCCGAGCGCAAGAACGCCGCCAACGCCAAGATGCTGACCGAGTTGCTCGAGACCTTCATCGAGGTCGAGGACTCTCCCGACGACCGCGTGATGGTACTGACCGGCGCCGGCGGTGCCTTCTGCTCGGGCGCCGATCTCGGCGACCCCAACGGCCCGGCCACGGATGCCAAGCGGGCCGGCCTGGTGCGCATGCGCAGGCTCGGTGATGTCGCATTGGCGCTGCACCGCGTCACCAAGCCCACTATCGCCAAGGTGGAGGGTGTGGCGGTGGGCGCGGGGTTGTCGCTGGCGTTGGGCTGCGACCTCTGTGCGTGCAGCGAGACGGCGCGGCTTTCCATGATCTTCGCAAAGCGCGGCCTCTCCCTCGACAATGGCGCATCGTGGTTGCTGCCGCGGTTGGTAGGGCTGGCGCGGGCCAAGGAGATCGCATTGTTCGGCGGCATGTGGAGCGGCACCGAGGCAGCCTCGATCGGGCTGGTGAACCGGGCGCTGCCGGCTGACGAGCTCGACGCCTTCGTCGACGACTGGGCAGCGACGTTGGCCGCCGGGCCTCCCTTGGCCTTGTCGATGACCAAGACGCTGCTCCACGCGTCGTCGATGGGGTCCATGGAGCAGGCCGTGGAGGACGAGGCCCGGTGCCAGGCCTTGAATTTCTCGACCCAGGACACGGCCGAGGCCCTGGCCGCCTTCACCGAGAAGCGGGAAGCTATCTACATCGGGCGCTAATAGACTGGATTCGTGCTCAATGGCGTCCAAGGTATGGTCGGCGACTCTGCGCTAGTGACCAAGGCGATCGACGGAGCGCACCACCCCGGAAGGATCCGGGCTAGGGGCGAGGAGTGGTTGGCAATCCCACTTGACCCCGACGCGTGTATCCCTGTCGGGACCGATGTCGTCGTCGCCGACGTCGAGCGAGGTCTGCTCGTCGTCTACGCCGTCGACAGTTAGAGAGGCACTCCATGGTTTTGTTCGCGTCGGCTGGTGAGGTTGTAGGGATCGTCATTGTGGCGGCCCTGGCGGGGGTCGGGGTGGTGACCCTCTTCGCCAGCCGCTTCATCAAGATCGTGCAGCAGGGAAGCGTCGGCGTGGTGAAGCGCCTGGGAGAGTTCAAGTCTGTCGACCAGCCGGGCTTGCACATCCTCACACCCTTCATCGACAGGATGGAGAAGGTCGACGTCCGGGAATTCCCGATGACCGGTGATCAGCAAGCCGTCATCACGAAGGACAACGTGTCGCTCCAGGTGAGCGCGACCATCTTCTGCCAGGTGATCGACGTTCGGTCCGCCCTCTTCGAGATCAACGACTTCCAGTTGGCGGTGGACCAGCTGTCGCGCACCGCGCTGCGAGCAGTCTTCGGCGAGCTTTCGCTCGACCAGGCGCTCTCCGAGCGTGAGACGATCAACAGCCGCATGCAGGACCACATGGCTGATGCGACCGCGAAGTGGGGTGTCCGGCTCAACCGGATCGAGATCCTGGACATCACGCCGCCGATGAACGTGGTGCAGGCGATGTCCGAGCAGAAGGAGGCCGAGCAGCACAAGCGGGCCGCCATCTTGAAGTCGGAGGGTGAGCAGCAGGCGGCCATCAACAGCGCCGGTGGCCGGAAGCAGGCCGCCGTTCTCGAGGCCGAGGGCGCCAAGCAGTCGGCCATCCTGCGGGCCGAGGCGCAGATGAAGGTCCTCGAACTCCAGGCCGAGGGTGAGAAGAAGGCGCTCGTGCTCCGTGGCGAGGGCGAAGCGTCCCGGCTGACGTCGATCGACACCGTGGCCATCAACCCGCACACTCTGGCCGTCTTGCAGCTGCGGGCGCTCCAGGACATTGCGGCGTCCGACAACGCGAAGGTCGTCGTCCCCTACGAGGCCACCAGCTTGATGGGCGCGGCCGAGGTCCTCTTGTCGACTCTTCGTCAAGAGAACATGGGCGAGCCGAGCGCGAACGGGGCTTCGCCGCCGCCGCCGCCTCCGCCGGCGCGGCCTGCACGGCCGTCGAATCCTGAGCTGCCCTCGCAATAGAGCACGGCGGCTGTCGGCGGGCTCCGTCTTCGAGAACCCCTCGGGGAGGGTTGCGTTCGAGGCCGTTGGTGACCCGCCGCCGATGCTGTCGGTGCCCGTCGTCGACCTACTTGGTAGGGCTGTCGACCTTGGTAGGGCTGTCGACCTGTATTACAGCCTTCGTTTATTCGTTCACCGGGGTTGCAGATGCCTGAGCGGGGGTAGTTAGCGAAGGAACCGCCCCTAGCCTTCGTTAACTCCCGTGAGTTTCCGAAGGATACGTATACACGAGAGATCAGCCTCGCCGAGGGTCTCCAGACCGATTTAGGGGTGCCGACACAGGTACGAGCAAGCGACCGTTCCTTCACATGCTCGCGTCGGTCGCTTCCGCCACGCTCAGCGGCGCGGTCGGGTATCCGGTGTCGGTCGAGGTCCATGTCTCGAACGGCCTGCCCGGTTTCACCATCGTCGGCCTCCCTGATGCCGCCGTACGCGAGGCGCGCGACCGGGTGCGGGCAGCCGTACTTTCGAGCGGGCTGCCCTGGCCAATGCGGAGGGTCACAGTAAACCTCGCACCGTCAGGGCTTCGGAAGGGCGGGGCCGGACTCGACCTTCCGATTGCCGTCGGGCTCCTCGTCGCCACGGGTGAACTCAGCCCGACCTCTGCGGAGGACGTCGCCTTCTGCGGCGAGCTCGGGCTCAACGGGTCGTTGCGGCACGTGCCCGGGATGATCGCACTCGCCGACGCCGTCGGTGCCGAAGAGCTCGTGGTGCCGCTCTGTGACGTGGGTGAGGCGGCGTTGGTGCGCGGATCTGACGTGCACGGAGTGGCAACGCTCGGCAGTCTGGTCTCGGTGCTTCGCAATCAGGCGAGCTGGCCTGAGGTGGCGGCGACGGCAGCGACGGCAGACGGAACAGCAGTGCCGGATCTTGCCGACGTGCGTGGGCAGGAGCTCGGGCGACGAGCGCTCGAGGTTGCCGCAGCGGGGAACCATCACTTGCTCATGATCGGCCCTCCCGGTTCGGGCAAGACCATGCTGGCGGAGCGCCTGCCGGGCCTACTGCCGCCGTTGGATCCAAAGGACGCGCTCACGGTGACGCGCATCCATTCGGCGGCCGGTTGTGCGCTACCCGACGGGACGCTCCTCAGTCGTCCCCCCTTTCGGGCCCCGCATCATCAGGCCTCCGTCGTGTCTTTGGTCGGTGGCGGCAGTTGGTCTCTACGGCCCGGCGAGGTGAGCCTGGCCACGCACGGGGTTCTGTTCCTCGACGAACTCGGGGAATTCCCGATTGCTGCACTCGAAGCGCTGCGCCAGCCGCTCGAAGAGGGGGTGATCCGTGTGAGTCGAGCGGGTGGCACGGTGACGTTTCCAGCCGCATTCCTTCTCGTGGCTGCTATGAACCCGTGTCCTTGTGGCGAGGGTGTCTACGAGGGCGCATGCCGGTGCAGCGTTGTCGCTCGGGCTCGTTACCGCCGCCGCCTGTCTGCGCCGCTGCTCGACCGGTTCGATCTCGTGGTTGCGCTCGGCCGTCCCGATCCCGATGACCTCCTGTCGGTCACCCCCGGCGAGCCGTCGGCGACAGTCGCAGCCCGCGTCGAAGCGGCCCGAGCCCGGACGGTCGCGGCGGCTGACCGCGGCACGCAGCTGGCCCTCGCGCCTGACGCGGAGGCGCTGCTCGCCGACAAGCTGCGCGCCGGGGAGTTGAGCGCCCGCGGACTTCACAAGGTGTCCCGAGTCGCCCAGACGGTGGCCACGCTGGAGGAGGAAGACGCTGTGGCATTCGCGCACGTATCAGAGGCGCTGGCCCTGCGCGGTGGCCGGACCGTGGTCACCGCGTGAGTTCGCCCGTGTCACCACGCTCTGATCTTCCAGAAGAGGCCTACGCTCTGGCGCTTGCCTCCACGCCCTCCGTCGGACCGTCGACCCTGCGAGACGCGCTGGCGTCCGACTCCCCTTCGACGGCATGGGCGAGACGGCAGCGACTGCCCGGAGGTGCAGCCGAGGTGGGCGAGGCATTGGCCCACGTCGAGGAGCTGTGGGAGTCACACCAGCGCTCTGGGATCGCGGTGCTGTTATCCGACGGACCGACGTATCCGAACCGACTGGCCGATGACCCCCGGGCGCCCCGAGTGCTCTTCTGTCTCGGGGACCCCGCGGTGCTCAACGAGAGGCCGACCGTGGCCCTCGTCGGCACGAGGTCGCCGACCCGGTATGGGATCGGTGTCGCGGCGCAGTTCGGCGCGGAGTTGTCGGCCGCCGGCGTCAGCGTGGTGTCGGGGCTCGCACTCGGGATCGATGGCGCAGCACACGAGGGCGCGTGCGGCGTCGGTGCGCCGCCAATTGCTGTCGTCGCCGGCGGGCTCGATCGCCCCTATCCGAAACGGCACTCGCGTCTGTGGGAGCGCGTGGCGGACCACGGCGCCATCGTGTCCGAGTCGCCGGCCGGGGTGCGCACGGACAAGTGGCGGTTCCCCGTGCGAAACCGCCTGCTCGCGGCGCTGAGTGACGTGGTCGTAGTCATCGAGAGTCGCCACCACGGGGGCTCGTATCACACGGTCGATGCCGCGGTGGCCCGGGGAATCCCCGTCGGTGCCGTTCCGGGCTCGATCCGGAGCGCGGCGTCAGAAGGAACGAACGAGCTGCTGGCGGACGGTGCGTTCCCCGTCTGTTCGGCCGGGGACATCCTGGTGGCCCTGTCGCTCGCGGGCGCGGTGGTCCCCAGCCCTCAGACTGCCGCTGCGCGGAATTCAGCCCTGGCGACCCCGACGGCCAATACCGAGGCCTCTCACCCGACGGACGAGCAGAGGACCGTCTACGAGGCGTTGACCCAGGACCCGACCTCGCTCGAGGAGCTCGCCCGCGTGACCAGCCTCGGGTTTCCCGCTCTCTGCGGGGCCCTCGAACGGCTTGCCCAGGCCGGTCTGGCCCACGACGCCGGGGGCTGGTGGGCGCGAGCCTGACGCTGCAATGACCGAGAAATCCCGCCTCGGCGTCCTAGTCTGCGTCGCCGTGGAAGGTCACTTCCTCCAAGCCGCCAACGTCACAGAGCTTCGTGAACGGGCTCTGAGGGCCACAAGGGACGGTGCAGCGGCCGTGGTGGTGAGCCAGGGTCCACTCGGCGATCCCATCGTCTTGGCGGCCGGCCTCGCCTCCTCGGTGCCCGAGACGTGGTTGGGAGCGCGCTTCGCTCTGCCCAAGGACGGCCGACACCCGGCGATGCTCGCTAGAGACATGACGAGCCTGGACCTCGTCACCGGTGGCCGGAGCGCGCTCTGCTTCGAGCCACCGTTCACTGACGAACTGGCCGAAGCGATCGCTCTCTGCCGAGCCCTGTGGCGACCCGGGGCAGTTGAGAGCGACGGTCCCAGGTTCCCGGCGCACGCCCCTGCCACCCGGGCCCGACCCCTGGGCGAGTCCAGCCCACTCGTCGGGCTCGACCTCACGACCGGCGAATCGGTCCCGTCATCGTTCAATCACCTCGCCGATCTCCTCCTCCGCCCGACGGAAGACCCGACGATCTGCGAGATGGAGCGGCCGTGACCGACACGGCGGTGGTGCGTGCGCGCCACGAGGCCGTCACGCCGACGACCGCGGTCACCGGGCGGCACCTGCCCGCCCTCAACGGCCTGCGAGGGATAGCCGTGATCGGCGTCGTGGCCTACCACCTCCAGCTCGGATGGGCGTCCGGTGGCTACCTGGGCGTCGACCTCTTCTTTGTCCTCTCGGGGTTCCTGATCACGTCCTTGTTGCTCGAGGAATGGGTCCGATCCGGTGGCATCAGCCTGGTCGCCTTCTGGGGACGCCGCGCCAAGCGTCTCTTGCCTGCGCTCTTCCTCGTCGTCATCGCGCTCGGTCTCTATCTCATCGGCAACGCGCTCTTCGGCGGCCCGGGCGCCAACGGGTTGATCGATCTGCACGATCTTCGGTGGGAAACCATTTGGAGCCTGTTGTACGCGAACAACTGGAATCTGATCTTTGCCCACCAGTCATACTTCGCGCAGTTCTCCACCCCGTCGCCCCTGCAGCACACGTGGTCATTGGCGATCGAGGAGCAGTTCTACCTGGTGTGGCCGCTCGTGCTCCTGGTCCTGTTTCGCTATGCCCGACGGGGCTGGCGAGCCGCCGGCGTCGTCATGACGATCACGCTCGGCCTGCTCTCGTCGCTGCTCATGGCCCTGATGTTCCACCCCGGCACAGACCCGTCTCGCATCTACTACGGAACCGACACTCGTCTCTTCGATCTGATGGCCGGAGCCACGCTGGCTTTCGTCGCGGCATCCCGCCCGCAACCGGGTGCGCCCGCTCGCCGCTGGCTGCACATCGTCGCCCCGATCGCCGCAGCGGTCCTCGCGGTCTTTTGGGTCACGGCCGGTACGGCCGGAGGCTTCCCGACGAACTTCATGTTCGAAGGTGGGTTCTTGATCTGTGCCGCGCTGGCCGCCCTCGTGGTCGCCGACGCGCGGCTGATTGAGCCCGGCCGATTCTCCCGCGCACTGGCGTGGCCACCTCTGCACTTCCTCGGGACCATCTCCTATGGCATCTATCTGTGGCACTGGCCGGTGATCGTCTACGTCAGCGCAGCCCGGACCGGGCTCCCGACGCTGTCGCTCGACCTCGTGCGGATTCTGCTCACGTTGGCCCTGTCGACGGCGAGTTACTACCTCGTCGAGCGGCCGATCCGGCTCGCCCGGCCGGGCGGACTGGTGCGCTGGTGGGTCGCACCAGTCGCGGGCGTCTTGAGCGCGGTGCTGATCGTGGTGGCCACGACGCCGGCGGTCGCCGACCCGTCCAAAGTGGTGGGGACGACGCACGTCGCCAGTGCGACCGGCGCGAGCGTCCCCGGCGCGGGGGGCTACCACGGGCAGGAGCCCATCCATCTGACTGCGACACCCGCCGCGGCCGATCCGCTCCGGGTCATGCTGATCGGCGATTCGGTGATGGGGGACGCCTCCTACGGCATCACCGCCGCCCTCCAGGCGACCGGCGAGGTCGACGTCACCCGCAAGACCGTTCCCGGCTTCGGGCTGACCACGTCGAACTGGAGCTCCTCCTTCCCGACGTTGATCAAAGAAGCGAGGCCGCAGCTGATCGTGGCCTCGTGGAGCTGGGATCAATACGGGCCCACGACGCCGAACGCCCTGCACCAACCCAAGCAGTACACCAGGCTCCTCCGGAGCGCTGTGAGCACCATGCTCGCCCCCGGCGACGGCGTGGAGGGCGTCATCTTCACCCAGTTCCCCGAGTCCGGCGTCATACCGGCCCCCACCCCATCGCAGCAAGCGAGCTACAACAAGGAGCGATGGGACGGCGTGATCGCCTGGAACAACATTGCGAAAAAGATGACGACGTACTTCCCCGGTCGGGTGATGTACTTCCCGATAGCGAGCTCGCTCATGCTCAACGGGAAGTTCTCGCCCTGGCTGCCACCTGAGGGGCATCCGCATGCGCCGAGCAACGAGTGGATCAGGGTGCGCAAGGTCGACAACGTGCACCTGTGCCCCGAGGGCAGCGCTCGCTACGGGGACGCCCTCCTGGCGGACATGACGTCGGTCTTCCATCTGGCGCCTGCCGTCGGCGACTGGTCGCAGGAAGCGTGGGTCTCGGACCCGGATTTCAACAATCCGCCCGGGGCATGTCCGGACGACCACCCGTCGTCCTGACCGGACGGACTCGGCCCCGACCAAGACCGCACTTACGGCTGGACGCAGAAGGGATTCGAGCTGCGCATGGTGCTCTCGGGGCTCGCCGAGGACTTCGAGCCGCTCCAGTGCGTGCCGATCGTCGTCACGACCTCGAACCAGTAGTTCGTGCTTGCCGTCAAGGTGCCGCTCGTCCACGAGGTGCTCGTGATCCCGCTCGCGACGAGCGTGTATGTACCGTTTGCCGATTTTGTCGAGTCGCACACCGAATAGCCGGTGGCGTGGGTGACGTGTCCCAGCCCACTGCGACGGTCGCCGACGTGGTGGGCACAGCGCTCGTTGCGGTGACACCTGCCGGCGCGGCCGGGAGCGGGGTGCCCTTGGACTCACCGGCACTGCTCGATCCGACGCGGACGAGCCAGCTGGTGGTCGCCCACGCCGGCCCGGTGGCGGCGTGCGAGCACAGCGCGAGGGCGAGCGGGAGAACGACGAGGCGAGTCCCGAGCCTCACGGCCCGGCCCGCCCCGCCGCTCTCCGCCGCCTGGGAGGGGCGATGTCGTTGGATCAGCTCGTCCAGGCGTCAGTGGCTGGACTCGTCGTCGAGGTGGCCGCTCCACCGGTCGCAGTGACGCCGGTCAGCGACGGCATGGAGAAGTACGTGTTGGCACAGGCTGCCGGTGAAGTCGTGGACATGGTGGCGTCGTTCGTCAAACTGACGACGAGCGGGTTGTTGGCGGTCCTGCTGGCACCGACGGTCGCCGGTGTCGTCAGCGTGTGAGGTGCCGCTCGAGGCGGTGGCGAACGACCATGTGACTCCACTCGGTGTCGCGGCCAGACAACCGGTCTGCGTGGTCGTCAGGGCGCTGGTGGTGAGCCGGTGGCGTACGTGGTGTTCGTGGGCAGTTGGACCGAGGTCACCGTAACCGGGAAGGCGTTGGGATTCGAGATCGTCACGACGACGTCGCCGGGCCCGCCCGGGTAGAGCAGGTTCGTCGCAGCAGGCGACGCAACGGCACTGATCGTCAGGCTCGAGATTGAGGCCGACTGACCCTCACCCGAAGAGCCGGCGTTCAGGTTCACGATCCAGTTGGTGGCGGCATACGCGGCCACTCCGGCCAGCACGATGCCGCAGACGGCCGAGACGATCTTCAAACGCAGCGTGAGCCGACCAGCCCACCTCGTCGTCTTGCCGTCACCTCGATGTTCACTGCTCTGGCTCCCTCCCTCGATCGCTGATCCCACCGGCCGGGGAGCGACTCGCTCGTGTTTCAATCACGACGTCGGAGGACCTGAAACCCCCTTGAGGAACGTTGAGGCATTTGGACGCCCTGAGGACCTCGTCCGAGCCAGCCCAAGCGTGGGGCGTGCTATCCACAGGCTCAGGCGATGGGCGTGTCGAACCGATATTGCACCTGTGACGAGCCTGCCAACCATGCCCAGAGCGCCCAAGGCGCGGACCAAGTCCGAGCCCAAGCCAAAGGCCCAGCCGGACCCGATCCCGGCGTCATCGGCGTCATCGGCGTCATCGGCGTCATCGGGTGCCCCCACCGCCTTCCCTCAGACGAGGGAGGTGCGGACCCCGAACCTGCCCCCCGGGTTGGCAGGGCTGGCCGGCATCCCGCTCACCCGGCGCACGCTGTTCCTCCGCCGTGCCCCCTTCGCAGCCGTCGCCTTCGCGGGCCAGCTCGAGCGCGCTGTGGCCCCCCGGGCCCACGAACATGGCTCTGTTCTGGGCCAGCACCGTGTTGTTGCTCGTCTCGGTCGCTTTGGTCCTTCGCAGTCACGGCCTGCCGCCTCGCATCTGGCTGATCCGGTCCGCCGTGTACCTCGCGTCAGTCTCCCTCCTCTTGGCCGCGACTGGCGGTCCCGACAGCGGTTTGGGTGCGTTGCTGTTGGTGCCCGTCGTCGGCGTCGCCCTGTACGGAGAGGCGTGGGAATCTGCCTTCACCGTCGTCGCCGTCCTCGTCGCCATCCTCGTCGTCTCCTTTGCCTCGGGACCCCACATTGCAGCGGCGACGCCTCGTCGGCTCTTCCTCACGGGCTCCATCGCCGCCATGTTGACGATCGGGATCCACGTGTTGCGCAAGGGGCTGCTGGAAGCGAACGACCGTGCGATGCGTCTCCTGGGTCAGGCGAAGGCCGTCAACGAGGCCGCCCGCGATCTCACGCTGTTGTCGGACCCGCCGGCGATCACCGCGCTCGGCGCCGAGCTTGCCGCGCGACTGGCGATGCCGGCGGGCTCCAACGTCCTACGCGGCTCCTACATGCGCATCGAGGAGGGTGTGGTCGTCGTCGACGCGCAATTCGACGAGTCCGGCGATCACGTCGAGGGGAGCTGGCTCCTCGAGGAGCACCCTGGTATCAGCGAAGCCGTCACGACGCTGCGCCCGGTGACCCGCTCCTTGGATCCCGAGCGTGTCGGGCCCGTCGTCCGGGAGATGATCACGTCGACGGGCGTGACCCACGCTGCCTGGGTGCCCGTCTGCCCTGACGGCACCCTGCACGGCGTCCTGTCCGTTGGCAGTCGCGGGACCCCTGTGCCCGACGAGTGCGTCGACTGGCTCGTGGCCCTCGGTCACTTCCTCGAATTGGCCCTCTCCAACTGGGCCGCTCACGAAAAGCTCGAGCAGCAGGCC
Organism: uncultured Acidimicrobiaceae bacterium; assembly: GCA_963725895.1. Lineage (GTDB taxonomy): Bacteria > Actinomycetota > Acidimicrobiia > Acidimicrobiales > RAAP-2 > Bog-473. Next base: position 1,116,077 of record CAVSAJ010000003.1, read on the forward strand.
ACCGCCGAGGAACGTCGGCGGATCGCCCGTGAGCTGCACGACGGACTCGCGCACGAGCTGGCCTTCATCGCCAGCAAGACTCGCGGCTGGCGCGGGAACCGGCCATTGACGATTGACGTCCGCGAACTCTCCGGCGCGGCCGACCGTGCACTCGACGAGGCACGGCGCGCCATCACGGTGCTTTCGGTTCCGGAGCCCCAGTCGCTGGAGTGTGCCATCGCCCAGACGGCCGAGGACCTCGCGGCGCGTCTGAGTATCGACATAGAGCTCGAGCTCGCCGACGACATCAGCGTGCCCGGGGACGTCACCGAGAACCTCTTGCGGATCGTGCGCGAGGCCGTGACCAATGCGGCGATTCACGGGCGAGCGGCGCACGTCCGGGTACGCCTCGAGCGAGCCGACCAGGTGCGGCTCGTCATCGAAGACGACGGACGCGGATTCGATCCGGACGGCGAATCGGGATCGGTTGGATTCGGCATCGTGAGCATGCGCGAGCGCGCCCACTCGGTCGGCGCCGACTTGGCCGTGCAGTCGGCCCCGGAACGAGGGACCCAAGTCGAGGTCACTTTCCGATGAGCGGGAACGGGAGCGGGAGCCGGAACGGGAACGGGTACGGGGTCGTCAGCGTCCTCTTGGCCGACGACCATGCCCGGACCCGCGCCATGGTGCGTGAGGCGCTCGAACACAGTGGCGATTTCGTCGTGTGCGCCGAGGCCGCCGACGCCGCCGGGGCGGTCGAGCGGGCGAAACTGGAACAGCCTGACGTGTGCCTTCTCGACATCAACATGCCGGGAAACGGGATCTCGGCGGCCGCAGAGATCACGGTCGCGCTGCCCGACACGGCGGTGGTCATGCTCACCGTCTCGAGGCATGACGAGGATCTCTTCGACGCCCTGCGGGCCGGCGCATCGGGCTACCTGCTGAAGGGGCTCGACGAGGGCAGCATCGGGGAGTCGCTGAAGCGGGTGCTGGCGGGGGAGGCGACGCTCCCGGGCACGCTCGTCGCTCGGCTCGTCGACGAGTTCCGCGACCGGGAGCAGCGCCGGATGGCCGTGTCCGATGGCCAGGCCGCCCGCCTGACCGGCAGGGAGTGGGACGTCCTGGAGCTGATGCGCAATGGCGCCACGACGGCGGAGATATCCGAGCGCCTGTTCGTGTCGCCGACGACTGTCCGCAGCCACGTGTCTTCCATCTTGCGCAAGCTCGGTGTGCCGACACGGGAGGCGGCGATCAAGCTGCTCGACGGCGGCTGACGCGCGGGACTCGACGCACCACCGGGCGAGCCTGTCTTCGCCGCGACTTCTGGGGAATCGGCCAACGGCAGCGGTCCTAAGCTGGCGTCGTGACCACGACTTCGACGACACGTATCGAGAGCGACAGCATGGGGGAGATCGAGGTCCCCGCTGACCACTACTGGGGCGCGCAGACGCAGCGTTCCTTGCTCCATTTCGATATCAGCAGCGAGACGATGCCGAAGCCATTGATCAGGGCGTTCGGGATCCTGAAGGGCGCGTCAGCGTCGGTGAACCGCGATCTCGGCAAGCTCGACGACAGGCGTGCCGACCTCATCGTCCAAGCGGCTGACGAGGTGGCCAAGGGTGCGCTCGACGGTGAGTTCCCACTGCGGATCTGGCAAACGGGTAGCGGGACGCAGACGAACATGAACGCCAACGAAGTGATCTCTAACCGCGCCATCGAGCTGGCCGGCGGGGTCATGGGCTCCAAGGACCCGATTCACCCGAACGACCACGTCAACATGTCGCAGTCGTCGAACGACACGTTTCCCACGGCGATGCACATCGCCGCCGTCGAGGAGATCGTCCAGCGCCTCCTTCCTCCGGTGTCGGCGCTGCGTGACGCGCTGCACGACGAAGGAGGTGGAGTTCGCCGGCATCACCAAAATAGGGCGTACGCACCTCATGGATGCCGTGCCCCTCACGCTGGGCCAAGAATTCTCGGGATACGTCGCGCAGCTGACAGCAGACATCGAGCGCGTCGAGCTGACGTTGCCTGGACTCTACGAGTTGGCCCTCGGAGGGAGTGCCGTCGGCACCGGCTTGAACACCCACCCCGAATTCGGCGAACGGGTGGCCGCGAAGATCGCCGACATGACGGGACTCCCCTTCGTCACGGCGCCGAACAAGTTCGCGGCACTGGCGGCGCACGACGCGCTCGTCTTCACGCACGGCGCATTGCGGACGCTCGCTGTCTCGCTCATGAAGATCGCCGATGACATCCGCTGGCTCGGGTCCGGACCGCGGTCTGGCCTCGGTGAGCTGATCCTGCCGGAGAACGAGCCGGGATCCTCCATCATGCCGGGCAAGGTGAACCCGACCCAGTGCGAGGCCATGATCATGGTCGGGATCCAGGTGATCGGGAACGACGTGGCGGTCACCACCGCCGGGAGCCGGGGCAACCTCGAGCTCAACGTGTGCAAGCCCGTTATGGCCTACAACGTCATGCAGTCGATCGCATTGATGACCGATGCGTGCCGGACCTTCCGCGAGTTCTGCATCGATGATGTCGAGCCCGACCTGGTGCAGATCGAGCGCCACCTCACCAATTCTCTGATGCTTGTCACGGCACTGTCGCCGGAGATCGGCTATGACAAGGCCGCGGAGGTGGCGAAGAAGGCGCACAAGGAGGCTTCGACGCTGAAGGACGCCGCATTGGCCCTCGGCTACCTCACCGAGGAGCAGTTCGACGCGGCGGTGCGCCCCGAAGACATGACCCATCCGTGAGTGAGCCCGTGCTGAGCGAGGCCGATGTCGATGCCGCGTTAGAAGAGCAGCACCTCAACTGGACACGGGAGGGCGACGTCCTCGTGGCGACGGTCAAGCTGCACAACTTCGCCGCTGCCCTGGAGTTCGTCAACGCCGTCGGCGCGGCGGCCGAGGCGGCCAATCATCACCCCGACATCGATATCCGGTGGAACACGGTGCGGCTCGTCCTGACGACTCACGACTCGGGCGGCCTCACCCTCTTGGACCTTGCGCTTGCCGGCGCCATCGACCGGTTGCGGCCGGACGTGCGCGAGAGCTAGCCCAGCGGTTCGAGCAGAGCGGTGCGCAGTGCCTCGACCAGGTCCACCCGTGCTCCCAGCCCGGCCAGGTAGCTCTCGGCCGACCCGTACTCGTCACGCAGGTGGTCGAGCAGCACCTCCATCTGGACCGGCTCGGCGGAGAACACCTCGTCGATGTTCTCGATCGTCTCCCGGCCCTCGGGGTACTTGACGATGAGCTTGGCCCGCAGGCGCAGCATCGCCTCGCCGCTCAGGGCGTAGTCGGCGACGACGGTGGGTTCGTCCACGCCGAGGAGGCTCAGGACGAGGGCAGAGAGGACGCCGGTGCGGTCCTTGCCCGCAGTGCAGTGGAACACGGCGGGGAGCGCGTCAGGCGTCGCCAGGACCTCCAGGGCGGCGAGGATCTGCGGACCGGCGTCGCGCAGGATCTCTTGATACTGGGAGCCGAGCAGCCCCGGTCGCCGGTCGAACTCCTCGGCGTCGGGGAGCTGCTCAATGAAAGGGAAGTGGTGGAAGGCCACCGGGTGCGCGTCGACGTCGAAGCGCCCGCGCTCGAGCTCGGTCCCCGAACGAAGGTCGATCACTGTGCGGATCCCGAGCGTGCGCAGGACAGACATGTCGCCCTCGGTGAGCTCACCCAGTCCGTCGGCGCGAAACAGCACACGCCAGCGCGTGCGCCGGTCGTCTTCGGCGGCGTAGCCGCCGAGGTCGCGGAAGTTCACCGCCCCTTCGAGGGCGATGAGCCGCTCGGGCGTACCCGTGACGCCGGCGCTCACGAAACCGGCATGTCCCACATGGGGAACCAGCGGGAGAGGTCCGATTCGAAGGGGAGGTCGGCGCCCACCATCGAGCGGATGCGTAGCTCGAGCTCCGTGTCGCGGCGCTCCTTCTCGTTGTCGACCGGGGCGAAGGGGTAGAAGGTGCCGCGTTTGTAGAGGTAGAGAAGGCGGAAGGCCCGGGCGTCGTCGGGCACGTCGGGCCCCGGCACGAAGCCGAAGACCGAGACGAGCAGCTGAGGTCCCCAGCCGTTGTCCTGGAGCGTGGAGTTGGCCATGTGGATCTTGGTCACGAGCTCCTCGAGGTCCGGGTCGTCGAGGAGCAGCCACCCGTAGTCGAAGGAGTCGTGGGCGTGGCGGAAGCCGTCGCCGACGAGCTCGCCGATCTCCTTTTGGGCGTCGGCCGAGCCCTGACCGGGCGGGGGCTTCCAGCAGACGCCGGCGTGTCCCGACGTGACCAGGCCGCCTGCGCTCTGCAGCGTCAAGGCCGCCGTCGGCAGCGCAAACAGGGCGTCGAGGTTGGCGCGGACGGGCTTGGAACGGCCGAGAATGGTGTCGAGCAGGCCCATCGATGAACCCTACGCAGACCGAAACCCAGAACCAGAACCCGAACCCGACCGCTGGGCTCAGCGGGCCTGGCCGAGCTGGCGCTCCAGGGCCTCCAGCTGGGCGAGCCGCTTCTCGAGCGTGGGGTGGGTCCGGAAGAGGTTGCCGAAGCTGAAGCCGCCGCCGCCGCCGCCCTCGGTGGCGCCGTTGGCCACCGCCGGCGTGAAGAAGAAGGCGTTGAACGGCTCGGCCGCCCGCAGGTCCTTGGTGGGGATACGCCCCATTTCGCCGGTGATCTTCACCAGCGCCGAGGCCAGCAACGAGGGCCGCCCGATCAGCAGCGCTCCCGAGCGGTCGGCCGCCAGCTCGCGGTAGCGCGAAAGCGCCATCGTCAGGAGGAAGCTGACGAAGTAGACGACGACCGAGACCAGCAGGACGGCCATCTCGATCAGCGCCGCCTGGCTCTGCTGATTGTTGCCGCCCCGGCCTCCGCCGAAGATCTCTGAGTAGAACATCACCCGGGTCAGGAGCCCGGCGATCATCCCCAACCCGCTGGCGATCGTCATGACGGCGACGTCGCGGTGCGCCACGTGCGAGATCTCGTGGGAGAGCACCGCTTCCACCTCGGGCTCGTCCAGGCGGCGCAAGAGTCCGCTCGTGCAGCAGACGACTGCGGCCTTGGGACTCCGGCCGGTGGCGAACGCGTTGGGGATGTCGGTCGAGGCGATGGCGACCTTCGGCTTGGGCATGTCGGCCAGGGCGCACAGCCGGTCGACGACGCCGTGGAGCTCGGGCGCCTGCTCTGGCGTGACCTCCTTGGCGTGCATGGCGTACATGGCGATCTTTGCGCTGAACCAGTACTGGCAGAACAGCAGCGCGAATGCGATGACCAGGATGAGGACCAGGCTGTGCAGCAGCGCGAAGAGGATGCCGATGAACACCCCGTATAAGAGGACGAGGAAGAACCCCGTCATGAGCATCCGGTAGGTCAATCCCTTGTCCGGCTTGATATTGCGTGAGATTGCCATCAGGCGCTCTCTCCTCCAGTTCCCCCCTGCTCGGCCGCAGGCAACGCCGCCGTGCCGTCGGATCCTTCAGAGCCCGTCCCCAGCTCCGCCTTCAGTGCGGCCAACTCGTTGTCCACTTGGTTGGTGGACGACACCTTGTCCAGCTCCTTCTGGATGTCGTCGACCGGGTGTGTCAGGTCGTCCAGCGCGCCCGACGAGAGGAGCTCGTCGATGGCGCCCGCCCTCGCCTGCATCGAGGCGATCTTGTCCTGCGCCCGCTGCATGGTGGCGCCGGCGCTCCGCGTCGAATCGGAGATGCCCGACACCGCCTCTCCGACCTTGGTCTGCGCCTCGGCTGCGGTGTAGGAGGCCTTCATGGTCTCCTTCTGCGTGCGGAAGCGCTCGACCCGCATCTGGAGCTCCTGGGACGTCGAGACCAACTTCTGTTCCTGTTCGGTGATCTGGTCGTGCTGGGTCTTGAGCTCGGCCAACTGCTCGCCCAGGGCGGCCCGCCGGGACAATGCCTCGCGCGCCAGGTCCTCGTTCCCCTGCGAGAGAGCGGCCTTGGCCTGGCCCTGCAGCTTGTCCGCTTGCTTCTGCAGCTGCTGTGCCTGCAGCTCGATCCGCTTGCGCGCCGTCGCCACGTCGGCCACCCCGCGGCGGACCTTGGTCAGCTGCTCGACCTGCTTCTCGTAAGAGAGGTCGAGCGTGTCGCGGGGGTCCTCCATCTTGTCGAGGGCCTTGTTGGCCTTGGACCGGAAGATGTCGCGGAGCCGACTGAACATGCCTGCCATGGATACCGAGCATAAAGCCCAGCGGAGGAGGGGTGGCACCGGGCGGCCCTGTGCAGGCACGCCGCTAAGGTCGACCCGTGCCCGATCGCCTGTGCCTGCTCAGCGTCCACGCGCACCCCGACGACGAGGCCTCCAAGGGCGCACCCACGGTGGCCCGCTACGACGCCGAAGGGGTCCATACCGTCCTCGTCTGCTGCACGGGCGGCGAAGAGGGGGACATCTTGAACCCGGCCATGGACACACCCGAGGTGCGGGCCGACATCGGAAGGATCCGGATGGCAGAGCTCAAGGCCGCCACGGACATCATCGGCTACGACGACACCATCCTCCTCGGGTACCGCGACTCGGGCATGCCCGACTCCGAGGCCAACAAGAACCCGGCCTCCTTCGCGCAAGCCCCCCTCGATGAGGCGGTGGGCCGGCTCGTGGCGGCCATCCGGGGCCAGCGGCCCCAGGTGATCATCACCTACGGCGACAACCAGCGCGAGTACCCGCACCCGGACCATCTCCGTGTCCACGAGATTTCTGTTTTGGCTTTCGACTCCGCCGGTGATCCGGACCAGTACCCGGAGGCCGGCCCTCCGTTCGCCCCCTCCAAGCTCTATTACTCGGTGTGGTCGGGCGAACGCTTCCGGGAGATCCACGAGAAGTTCCTCGAGCTCGGTCTCAAGTCCCCCTTTGACGACAAATGGTTGAAGCGGATGACGATGAGCGAGCCGTTCACGACGACGATCGACATCACCGGTTACACCCAGGTGCGCGCCGAGGCACTGAAGGCTCACGCGACCCAGGTGGACCCGAAGTCACCCTTCTGGTTCGGCCTACCTCCCGAAATCTTGCGCGACATCCATCCGGTCGACGAGTTCCGGCTCGCCCAGAGTCGCGTGGGTCCGACCGATGTCATTGAGGACGACCTCTTCGCGGGTCTGCGCTCGACCTGAGCCACCGCTTCAGGCGATCGGCCCGAGGATTCCCCAGCTGATGATGCCGGCGCTCTGCAGCAGCACGAGGGTGACGGCGGCGCCGAGCACGCAGAGCAGCACGACGGTCACGACCGCCTTCCACGGCAACCCGGATCGTTTGGCGCGCCGTTGCTGGCGTCGCTCGGCACGCGGTGCGGTCGAGTCCGGCCACTCCAGCGATTCCGGCTGCGCATCTCGCTCGGGTTCGGCCGGCGCGGCAGGTGCTTCGTGTGCTGTGGTCTCTGCGGGCGCCGCGGGTTCTGTCAGCTCTGTGGGCGCGACGGGCATGGCGGGCTCTGCGGTCTCGGCCCGGTCGGCGCGTCGCGCGGGCGGAACGGGCGCGGCAGGTGATGTGGAGACAGTGCGAGGCGAGCCTTCGGTGATGTCGCGCATGACGGCTTCGAGCTCGTCGAGGGTCCAGCCTCTGACCACCAGCGGTGTTACCGCGCCGTCACCGCGCAGCGTGAGCAAGACATAACCGGAGCGTTCCTCGATCTCCCATTGCGAGACCCGGTCCCAGCCCATGTGCTGTACCGTCCGGCCCGGCCGCGCAACGTCGATGCCCTCGATCGACAAGGTGATGTCGAAGACGTCGGCGCGACGCGCCCGCTTCTTCGTCAGGATCTGGACGCCCTTGATCGTCGTGGTCGTGGCGGCCACCCGTCTCGCCGTCAGCTGCCGGCCCTTGCCAGCTCGCGCAGCGGACGGTACCCGATGAGCGTGGCCCCGGCCTCGTCGAGGGCCCGCCTGACCCAGTGCTCCCCGCAGATCATGCGGTAGTCGTCGACCCGGGCCCCCCAATCGTCGGTGGCGAGGGACCGCAGCTCTGCGCTGTCGACTGCGGGATGGAGGTGGAGCTCGGTCACGCCCGGCCGAAGCGTGGCGAGGTCCTTCTCGAAGATCTGCCGGGACCCCACCCCGGGCACGAAGCGGAAGTGGTCGGTGAAGACGGCGCCGGCCTCGGCGGCCACTTCCCGGGCCGGGAACCCGAGGTAGCGCTCCATGGACGGGCTCACCATTCGCAGGGGCAGCCCGAATTCGACCGCCAGGTCGAGGTAGACGTCGAAGAACTCGGCGCGCAGCTGCAGCGTGCCCATGTGGGCGTCGATGTGGCTGACGTCGAAGCCCCACAAGATCGCTCGCTCGATCTGGGCGCGGCACTCCCGCCGGACCTCGTCGAGGTCGGCGTGGTCCCAGACGTCCTCGAGGGTCCTCGGGAATCCGCCATCACCGCCGAGCAGGGAGGGGGCGTGGGTGATGGGTCCCCAGCGGTAGAGCTCGTATTCCGCGTTGACGGTGAGGTGCACCCCGATGTCCTCACCGCGGTAGCGGCTGCTCGCCTCCCGGGCCCACGGGCACGGGACCATGAGGGTGGCGCTGGTGACGGTGCCTGTCGCAAGGCAGTCGAAGACGCCCACGTTCGCCGAGTGGCACGAGCCGAGGTCGTCGGCATTGATGATGATGAGCTTGGCATCGGCGTGGTAACCGAGGCGTTCGGCCAGCGTGCGCTCAGCCATCGGTGTGGGCTCCTCCCGAAACATCGGCGTCCTGAGCGCGTGCGTCCGACGCGATCTCCGCTTGGAAGGCCTCCATCTTGGCCGTGAGGTCGGGATCGCCGACCGCGAGGATCCGCACCGCCAGGAGGCCCGCGTTGCGGGCGCCGTTCACTGCAACCGTCGCCACGGGAACACCCTTGGGCATTTGGACGATCGAGAGGAGGCTGTCGAGGCCGTCGAGGTTGGCGAGCGCCACCGGGACGCCGATCACGGGGAGAGGGGTGACTGAGGCCAGCATGCCGGGTAGATGCGCGGCGCCACCGGCGCCGGCGATCACGACGCGCAGGCCGCGACCCGCCGCCTCGTGACCGAAGGCGAGCATCTCGCGTGGGGTGCGGTGGGCCGAGACGACCCGGACCTCGTGCGGTATGTCGAAGCGCTCGAGCATCTCGGCGGCGCCCTGCATGACCGGGAGGTCCGACGAACTGCCCATCACGATGGCGACCACGGGCCTCTGAGCGGTCACGGCTTCGCCTCGTGGCGGACGCCCTCGGGGAGTGTGAGGCCGTCGGGTACTGGCGTCCCGAGGGCGAGGGCCGCCGTCCAGGCGCGGGCGCGCACCTCCTCGGCGTCTTCGCCACAGACGGTCACGTGTCCCAGTTTGCGTCCGGGCCTGGCGCCCTTGCCATACAGATGGACGTGCGCCCCCTCGACGGCCATGCCTCGGGCCAGCAGCCGGACCGGGTCCTTTCCCGATTCGCCGCCGAAGATGTTGACAGTAGCCACCTGAGGGTGTTGCACCGCGGTCGATCCCAGGGGGAGGTCGAGCACCCCGCGCAGGTGGTTCTCGAACTGCGAGGTGACCGCTCCCTCAATGGTCCAGTGGCCGGAGTTGTGCGGGCGCGTCGCCACCTCGTTGACCAGGAGCCGTCCTTTCGACCAGAACAGCTCGATGGCCATCACGCCTACCGCGCCGCAGATCTCGGCCACCTTCTGGCCGAGGGCGCCGGCCGCCTCCACGACATCGTGATCCAGACGACCGGGCACCAGCACCTCGCGGCAGACACCGCCCACCTGCGCGGTCTCGACAGCCGGCCATGCGGTCGAGGATCCCGAAGGGCTGCGGGCCACCATGACCGCGAGCTCCGCGTCCAGCGGCACCAGCTCCTCGACCACGACGCCGGTGGTGATGTGGTCGAGCAAGGCCTCGGCCTCCGCGGGGTCGGACACGATCCAGACACCCTTGCCGTCGTAGCCACCCCGTGCCGCCTTCACGATCAGCGGCCACCCGTGTTGGGTCGCGAAGGACGACACCGCTGCGGACGCACCGGGTCCGTCGTCGAGGATGACGTACGAGGGGACCGGGACGCCGGCGGCGTCGAGGACCGCGCGCATGTGCGCCTTGTCCACCGCCATCTTGAGCGTGGACGCGCCGGGCCGGGTCGTCACGCCCTCCTTCTCCAGCGAGGCGACGATGTCGAGGTCGACCAGCTCATGATCGAAGGTGACGACCGCGCACTGATCCGACAGGGCGTGCATGTCGGCGGGCTCGAATGGTGAACCGATCAAGACCTCGGCAGCGGCGCCGCAGGCGGCGTCGTCAGGCCGCTCGGCCAGCACGGCCATGGAGAGGCCGAGCGCGCTGGCTGCTTCGCCCGCCATTCGCGCCAGCTGACCCGCCCCGACGAACCCGATGTCGTGCGTGCTCAGCTCGCTCGCCCCCGTCGGGGGAATCGCCTAGACAGGGGGACGGACACATCCGGCAGACTACGCGAGGGAGCACGTGGGCATGGCCAAACCGCTGAGAATCGGGACCCTGATCGACGTGGACCGGTCCTTGTCCGACACCGTGACGCAGCTGCAGCGCTTCGCCGACGCCGGACTCGACCACGCCTTCGCGGTGCAGATCTTCGGCCCCGACGCCCTGACGCTCCTTGCTGCGGCGGGCTCGCAGGTGCCCGGCATCGGCCTGGGTACGGGCGTCGTCCCCGTGTACCCGCGTCACCCGATGATGCTGGCGCAGCAGGCATTGACGGTGCAGTGGGCCACGTCCAACCGGCTGCTCCTCGGAATCGGCCTCTCGCATCAGGTGGTGGTCGAGAACATGTGGGGGATGAGCTTCGACAAGCCCGCCGGGTACATGAAGGAGTACCTGGCGTCGCTCATTCCGTTGCTCCGCGGTGAGCGCGTCAGCAGTCCCGGCGAACGGGTCACCACCAACGCGTTCGCACCGATCGACCTGGCCGGCGTGTCTGCGCCGCCGGTGCTGGTCGCGGCGCTTGGCCCGGCCATGCTGAAGTTGGCGGGCACCGTGGCCGACGGCACGATCACGTGGATGACCGGCACCGGCACGATCGGGAGTCACATCGCGCCGACCATCATCGCCGCGGCCGAGGCCGCGGGACGTGCAGCGCCCAGGATCGTCGTGTCCCTGCCGATCGCGGTCACAGCAGACGTTGACGGTGCCAAGGCGAGGATCAACGAGGCGTTCTCGATCTATCCGAACCTGCCCTCCTATAAGGCGATGCTCGACAAGGAGGGCGCCCAGGCGGCCGCGGACATTGGGTTCGTCGGTGACGAAGAGGTCGTCGGAGCCGCCATCGCGCGCCTCGCGGACGCGGGTGCCACGGACTTCGTGGCGTCTGTCGTTGGTGACGCGGAGGAACGAAGGCGGGGCTTCGCCCTGATCAGCGAGCTAGCCCGCTCCTGACCGCCTTGATCGGCGGCACAGGCACGGTCAGTGCGACAGCGACGTGTGCTTGAACTCGTTGAGGTCGGGCAGCGTCTCGAACAGGTTGAGCACACCGTCAATCGTGCGCCGCGCCAACGCGGCATCGCCGCCGGGACGGCTCATCAAACGCACGAAGACAGCGCGGTCCGCGATGACGAACGTCGGTACACCGAAAGCGTCCCATTCGGACACGGCCTGCTCGTGTGCAGCGCGTATCTCCGCCACCGGCTGGCCGGACTGTGCTTCGGCGACGACCTTGCTCCCTGGAAGGCCCACGCCGTCGAGCACGCCAGCCACCACATCGGGTAGGCGCAGGTCGAGGGCTTCGTCGTGGCGTGCGGCGAAGAGCGCAACGTGGGCATCGAGGAACCGGTCGGGATACTGATCGCGGACGACGACACCAGAGGCAAGTGCGACAAGATCAGGCGCCTTGTCCGGGTCGTCCCAGACCGGCGTCCCGCCCTCGGGCACGTGTACCTGACTCAGCGAGAACGGCAGAAAGGTGACGTCCCAGTCCGCGTCGGCACCGTCGGCCAACGCGACGGCCAGATGTTCATGGGCGTTGCGGGCGAACGGGCACCGGTAATCCCAGTTGACTGCAAAAGTGGTCACAGCTGGTGCAACACGACATCGTCGGCCACCATTCCCCGCCGCCCCACGCCGTTCGTCCGGGCCTTTGCCGCCTTTCCCCCCTTCCCGGAGCGTCGACGCCGCGAACCGGACCCGCCTCCGCGGCGGCGACCGGCGCTGCCCGGGGCCACCGCGTCGACGATCGGCCGCAAGCCGAGCCCCAGCACCGAACCGATCGCCGCGCCGCCGAGCACGTCGGAGGGGTGGTGGGCGCGCAGATGCACCCGGCTGGCGGCGACGGCGGTGGCGAAGCCGACGTTCGCCACCGTCTCTGCCTCGGAGTTGGCGAGGACGAAGGCGGTGCAGAAGGCGGCCAGGGTATGGCCGCTCGGGAAGCTGCTGCTCGACGGCGCGCGCACGGACACGTCGAGGTGGTCGTCCGGACGCTGGCGCTCCACTGCTTGTTTCACAACGCGGTTCACGATGAGGGAGGAGAACCCGGCGGCGGCCAGGGCGACGACGGCACGGCGGCGGTCTTGCCCGCGGCGACGACCTTTCAACCCTGCCAGCAGCACCCAGATGAGTCCGTAGTCGGCCATGTTCGAGATCACGGCGGCGGCCCGATCGATCTCTGGCCGGCCCCGGAAGGGCTCGAAGGCGGCGTCGACGGCCTCGTCCAGGCTGCTCATGAGCAGGTGGTCACGCAGCGAAGGCGGGGCAGACCGTCTTGAAGTGACAATGGTCGCAGAGCGGCCCGACGTTCGGGCGGAAGTCCTCCGCGTCGCACGCACGCTCGATCGCGGTCCACACCGCGAGGGCTCGCTTGCGCTGGCCCCGGATGGACTGTTCGGAGGCCACCGAAGAGATCGCGATCGGCTGGCGCAGGTAGAGAAGCCTGACCTCGACCGGAGCCCGCCCGAGCAGGCTCTCGCACAAGAGGGCGTAGGTCTGGACGCCACCGAGGCTGCCACGCTCGAAGCGTTCGGGCGGCGCACGGCCCGTTTTGTAGTCGACGACGATGAGGCTGCCGTCAGGCGCAATGTCGAGTCGGTCGATGACGCCGCGCAGACGCATCCCGTCGACGTTGGTCTCGACACCCAACTCGACTCCCACGGCCCGGGCCTGGTTGGGATCTTCGAGCCTGAAGTAGTTGTCAACGAGTGTGTGGGCGTCCGCGAGGAACGCTTCGGTGCTGTCCCGGTCGAGGCCGAGCTCCGAGAACTCCTCGTGGTCCTGAAGCTCGGACCAGGACCGTTCGAGTTCGGCCGCTGCCGCTGCAGGCGTCCGCGTCCCGGCCGCGTGATGCCAGAACAGGCCCTCGAGCGCGGCATGCACCAAGGTGCCCTTCACCGCGTGGGGCGACGGGGGCTCGGGCAGCCGCTCGATCTGCGAGAACCGGAAGGCCAGTGGGCAGTTGGTGAACGTGCTCACCTTCGACGGCGAGAGGGTGCGCGGGTGGTCGAGCGCCATGCAGGTCAGGATACGACGGAGGTGTCACGCGCCGAGCCATCCCCGCCAGCCTGTAGAAAGAGTCCCGATGCTCGCTCCATTCCCTGGCTTCCTCACGCGGCTCTCCGGCATCGACGTGCGCCGGCCCGATGGTCCCGGTGGCTCGCCGACTCCCGGTAGCCCGCCGACTCCCGGTAGCCCGCCGACACCCGGTGGCCGGCCGACCTGTGCCGGTGGCTGAACTTCACCGCAACACCCGATGGGCCGGGCTGCGGCCGGGCGACCCGGTGCAGGTGGAGGGAACGCGCCTGCGCGGCGCGTCGTGGGAGTTCGTCGCGCACGTGAGAAACAGCGAGACCGGGGAGGAGTGGGTCGAGGTGGTCGGCGGCAGGCCGGGGGACCGATCGGTGCGATCCTTCCGGCCCCAGCAGCTCTACGCGGCCGCCGCCCGTCCAGGCCGGGACCCCTCCCTGGCCGACGCGCCCGGGCTGCCGTTGGGCTGACTCCATGGCACAGCCCGGCATCCCCACGCTGACGACGAAGCGTCTCGTCCTTCGGCCCTTCGTCGCCGAAGATCTCGACGAGCTCGCAGTGATCCATGGGGAAGAGACGTTCTGGTGGTACCCGTTGCGCGCCGCCATGAGCAAGGAGGAGACACGCCAGTTCCTCGAGCGCATGGTTGCGCGCTACGGGAGCGACGGCTTCGGGATCGAGGCGCTGATCGATCGCGCCAGCGGCTCCATGATCGGCTGGGCCGGTCTGGCGGTGCCGCACTTCTTGCCCGAGATCCTGCCGGCGGTCGAGGTCGGGTGGCGCCTGTCGCGCGCGTATTGGGGCAATGGTCTGGCGACGGAGGCCGGTGCCGCCGCGGTGGACTTCGGGTTCACGACGGGCGGCCTCGACCGCATCGTCAGCATCTATGAGCCGGAGAACGCGGCCTCGGGGCGAGTGATGGACCGGCTGGGGTTCACACATTTCTTGACGACCGTGGGGCCACGGGGCGAGGAGGTCGCCGTGACGGAGCTGACTCGTGCACGGTGGGAGGCGCGGCGGGGTGGGTGACATCGCGGTGCAGACCGCGACCGAGCGCGTCGGCGACGGGCGGCACACCGCCATGGTGCACGGCGACTGGGAGATCTGGGGGCCGTGCGGAGGGTACGTCGCCGCCATCGCGCTGCGCGCCGCCGGTGCCGAGAGCGCGCTCGTGCGGCCGGCCAGCTTCTACTGCCACTACCTGTCGGTGGCCGCATTCGCGCCGGTCGACATCGCAGTCACGCCGCTGCGGTCGGGGCGCACCGTGCTTGCGCAGCGCGTCGAGATGACCCAGGAGGGCCGGCCGGTGCTCGACGCCATGGTGTGGTCGGTCGGCGAGGTCACCGGGCTCGAGCACGAGGACACCTCCGCGCCCGACGTGCCAGGACCCGACGAGCTGCCGACGCGCGCCGATCGGTGGCCGGAGGACGAGGGCCCGCGTTACGCGTTCTGGGACAACTTCGACCAGAAGATGATCGAGTGGTCCGAGACGTGGCCGCCCCCGGGGCCGCTGCCGCCCACGTGGCAGACGTGGGTGCGCTGCCGGCCCACGCCGTCGTTCGGCGACCCCTGGGTGGACGCCGCGCGCTCGCTCATCGTGCTCGACGTGGGGAGCTGGCCGGCCGGGTCGCGCCCGCACATGTATCTCGAGCCGCCGTTCATCGCGCCGAGTCTCGATCTGTACGCGTCGTTCCAGTATCCAGGCAGCTCGTCGGAATGGATGCTGCTCGATGCCCACTCGCCGGTGGCCCACGCCGGCTTGCTCTCGTGGACGGGCCGGGTCTGGTCGGCCGATCGAAAGCTGCTCGCCAGCGGCGGGGGCCAGGCGGTGTTCCGGCACACGTAGAGACGGGCCCTGCTTACTCGGCCGAGTAGCCGTCCATGCGGGCCAAGATGCGCAGCATGACCTCGTCGGCACCCGCCCCGATGGAGTCGAGCCGGGTGTCGCGGAAGTAACGCGACGTCCAGTTCTCGTCCATGTAGCCCATGCCGCCGTGGAACTGCACCGCATAGTCGGCGACCTCGCGCTGGAGCCGCGAGCCCAGGAGCTTGCCGATGGTGGCGTAGCGCGTGGCGTCCTCGCCGCGCAGGACGGCGTCGGCTGTCGTGCGCACGTAGTGCTTCAAGACGTCGTGACGGGCCGCCAGCTCGGCGAGCACGAACTGCAGGTGCTGGTTGGCGAGCAGAGGTGCCCCGAAGGCGTGGCGATCCTGCAGGTATGACTTCGTGCGCTCGAGGGCGAGTTCGATCGAGCCGACTTGCTTGTAGAAGGTCATCTGGCGCTCGGCCTGGAACTGGACCATCTGCTGCTGGAAGCCGCGGCCGATCTCGCCGATGGTGTTGGCAACGGGCACGCGCACATCGGTGAATGACAGCTCCGCCGTGTCGCTCGACCACATCCCGAGCTTCTCGAGCTTGCGCGAGACGGCGACGCCGGGGACGGCGGTCGGCACCACGATCAATGACATGGACCCGTAGCCGGGATCATCGGAGGTCCGGGCCAGGAGGCACAGCCAGTCCGCTTGCGTGCCGTTCGTGATGAAGAGCTTCGACCCGTTGATGACCCATTCGTCGCCGTCGCGCACGGCCTTGGTGCGGATGCCGGCGACATCGCTCCCGGCGTCGGGCTCGGTCACCGCGATGGAGGTCACGACCTCACCACGGATCGCCGGCGCGAGATACTGCTCCTTCAGCGCGGGCGACCCGAAGCGGGCCAGGGCCGGTGTCGACATGGACATCTGCACGGCGATCGCCATCGGCACGCCGCCGCAACTGATGCGACCCATCTCCTCTCCGGCGATGAGGGTGTACGTGTGATCTGCGCCCATGCCGCCATAGGTCTCGTCGTACTCGAGCCCGAACAGGCCCACGCCGGCGAGCTTGGGGAAGAGGTCGTGTGCGGGAAAGGTGCGGGCCGCCTCCCACTCGTCGACGTGGGGTTCGATCTCCCGCTCGAAGAGGCTCCGGAGCGTCTTGCGAAACAGCTGGTGCTCATCGCTCTCGATCACCGGCGAACGATACCACCGGCACTTTTCTCTCCTCCGCAGGCGTCCCCCTACACTGCGCCTCGTGACGGATGCGTTGGTCGGCGTACGAGACAGCGGTGGCATCCGCACCGTCACGCTGGACTCTCCGCACAACCGCAATGCGCTCTCGGCGCGCCTCCTCGAGGAACTGGAGGACGCATTGCGTGACGCGACGAACGTACCGGCGTTGCGCGGCATCGTCCTCACCGGTTCGGGCCCCGCGTTCTGCTCGGGAGCGGACCTCTCTGAGCGCGGCGCCTCCGCGCCCAATCGCATGCCCGGCATCCTCACGTGCATCGTCGAGAGCCCGGTCCCCGTGCTGGCGCGGGTGAACGGACATGCCCGTGCCGGCGGCATCGGCCTGATCGCCGCATCGGACATAGCGGTCGCCCCCGCCACCGCGACGTTCGCCTTCACCGAGGTCCGGGTCGGGGTGGCCCCGGCCATGATCTTGGTGCCGGCGCTGCGTGTGACGGACCGGCGCTTCCTCTCCCGCATGGTCCTGACCGGCGAGCGCTTTGACGCACACGAGGCCGCCACCGCCGGGCTGCTCTCGACCGTGGTCGACGACGAGGCTGCGCTCGATCCCTGGATCGATGCGAATGTCGACGCGTTGCGCAAGGCGGCGCCGGGCGCGGTGCGCGCCACCAAGGAGCTCCTGCGGACGTTGCCCGCGCAAGGATGGGCCGACGCGCTGGCGTCCGCCGCGGCGACGTCGGCGTCGCTCTTCGCCGGCGCTGAGGCCGCCGAGGGGATGGAGGCCTTCTTGCAAAAGCGTGCGCCCTCGTGGGACACCACGTCGTGAGCACCGTGTTGCAGTCGCGTCTCGCCACGTCCGGCGAGGACTTCCGCGCCAACGCCGAGGCGATGCGCGTGCTCGTAGCCGAGGTGCGCACGTTGCACGACGAGGTGCTCGCCGGTGGCGGCCCCCAGTACGTGGAGCGCCACCGCTCGCGCGGCAAGATGATGGTGCGCGAGCGTCTCGAGGCGTTGGTCGACCCGGGCACCCCGGTGCTCGAGCTCTGCCCGCTGGCCGGATTGCAGACGGGAGACCCGGTGGGGGGTGGCGTGGTCGTCGCGCTCACCGAGGTGTCGCACACCCAGTGTCTCGTCATCGCGAACGACCCCACGGTGCGCGGTGGGACCACGAGTCCCACCACGATCCGCAAGCTCTTGCGCGCCATGGATGTGGCAGAGGAGAACCGCCTCCCTGTTCTGCTCCTGGTCGAGTCCGGAGGGGCCGACCTGCCCCGCCAGGCGGACGTCTTCGTGCCCGGTGGCGAGCAGTTTCGCCGCCTCACCCAGCTCTCCGCCCAAGGTATCCCCAGCGTCTGTGTCGTGTTCGGCTCGTCCACCGCCGGGGGCGCCTACTTGCCGGGGATGAGCGACTACACGGTCATGGTGGAAGACCGGGCCCGGGTCTTCCTCGGGGGACCGCCGCTGGTCAAGATGGCGATCGGCGAGGAGGCGGACGAGGAGGAGCTGGGCGGTGCGGCGATGCACGCCCGGACGTCGGGTCTGTGTGACTACCTCGCCCGCGACGAGGCAGACGCGCTGCGCATCGCGCGGCGGCATCGTCGCCCACCTGCACTGGCGGCGTTCAGGCCCGGCACCCGACGCCCCGGCCGAGGCGCCGCGCTATCCGGCGGACGAGCTGCTCGGGATCGCGTCGGTCGACGTGCGGGTGCCGTTCGACGTGCGCGAGATCCTCGCGCGCGTCGTGGACGGCTCGCGCTTCGAGACGTTCAAGGAATTGTACGGACCGCAGCTGGTGTGCGGCTGGGCCTCCATCGGCGGCTATCCGATCGGTGTGGTGGCCAACAACGGCATCCTCTTCTCCCCGGAGGCGCAGAAGGGCGCGCAGTTCATCGCGCTCTGCAACCGCACGGACACCCCGATCCTGTTCGTCCAGAACATCACCGGGTTCATGGTCGGGACCCGTTACGAGCAGGGCGGCATCATCAAGGACGGGGCGAAGCTGATCAACGCGGTCTCCAACTCCACCGTCCCGCACCTCACGCTGATGGTCGGCGCCAGCTACGGCGCCGGGAACTACGCCATGGCGGGGCGGGCCTACGACCCCCGCTTCATCTTCACCTGGCCGAACCACCGGATTGCCGTGATGGGCCCCAAGCAGTTGGCGGGCGTCCTCTCCATCGTGCGCCGGAATGCGGCGGAGGCAGCGGGCCGCCCGTTCGACGAGGAGGCAGACGAAGAGCTGCGCGGGGCGACCGAGAGTCAGATCGAAGAGGAGTCGACTGCGCAGTACGCCACCGGGCGCCTGTGGGACGACGGGATCATCGACCCGCGCGACACCCGCACCGTGCTCGCCATCGCGCTCACTGCGGTGCACTCGGCGGCGGTGCGGGGGACAGCGGTCTTCGGCGTGGTGCGACACTGATGGGACCGGCGTGATCCGGCGCCTCCTCGTCGCAAACCGCGGCGAGATCGCCCGCCGCGTCATCAAGGGCGCGCACGACGCCGGCTGCGAGGCCGTTGCGGTGTACGCAGCGGACGACGCCGGGAGCCCGCACGTGGGAGAGGCCGATGCGGCGGTGTTGCTCCCGGGTCCGACGATCGCCGACACCTACCTCGATCCTGACGCACTCGTGCGGGCGGCCAAGATCTCGGGGGCCGACGCGCTCCATCCGGGCTATGGATTCTTGTCCGAGAACCCCGCGCTTCCCGAGGCGTGCGCCCCAGCGGGCATCGTCTGGGTCGGGCCGCCCCCCGAGGCGATGCGCGTCATGGGGAACAAGGCCCGGGCCAAGGACGTCGTGGCCGGCGCCGGTGTGCCGGTGCTGCCGAGCGCGCCGCTCGGTCCCCACGACGACAGCACGCAGATGGCCGCAGCGGCGGCAGGCGTGGGTTACCCGTTGCTGGTCAAGGCGTCGGCGGGCGGAGGGGGGCGGGGCATGCGCCTCGTGCGCGCCGCCGACGAGCTGGAGGAAGCCGTGGTGGCGGCCCGGCGCGAGGCGGTGGGCGCGTTCGGCTCGGACGAGGTCTTCTTGGAGCGTTACCTCGAGACGCCGCGACACGTCGAGGTCCAAGTCGTGGCGGACACGCGGGGGACGGTGCTCCATCTCTTTGACCGCGAGTGCTCGGTGCAGCGCCGTCACCAGAAGGTGGTCGAGGAGGCACCCGCCGTGTTGGTGCCCGAGTCCGGCCGCCAGAAGATGTGGGAGGCAGCCGTGGCGGCGGCCAGGACCGTGGGCTACGTCGGGGTCGGCACCGTCGAGTACTTGGTCGACGACGGAGGCTTCTACTTCCTCGAGATGAACACCCGTCTGCAAGTCGAACACGGCGTGACCGAGCTGGTCACCGGACTCGACCTGGTCGGGCTCCAGCTGCTCGTGGCCGGAGGGAGCCCGCTGCCCTTCGGCCAGCCCGACGTCACGGCGCGCGGCCACGCGGTCGAAGTTCGCCTCTGCGCCGAACGACCCCGTGAGGGCTACCGCCCGACGCCGGGCCGCGTGGCGCACCTCGAGTGGCCCGCCGACACCGGCCTGCGCGCCGACAGCGCCATCGAGACCGGCAGCGTGGTCAGCCCGGCCTACGACTCCCTGGTGGCCAAGCTCATCGCGCACGCGTCGGACCGGCCTGCCGCCGTCGCACGTCTCTCGCGGGCGCTGCGCGCACTCGAGCTCGACGGGCTCGAGACCAACCGCGACCTTCTCCAAGCCGTGCTCGACGACGAGGTGTTCCGTCGCGGCGAGGCCGATATCCACTATCTCGACGGGCGGCCCGACATGCGCGACGCCCGCCTGCCCGACGAGGTGCGGCACCGGCACGGCGCGGCCGTGGCGTTCGCCTTGCTCGCGGCGCGGGCCGGCGTCAGCCTGGTCCCGGTGTCGGCAGCCGGCTGGCGCAACGTCGGCCGGCCGCTGCACGTCGACCAGATGACCGACGGGGTCGGCACCGTCGAGGTGCGCGCCCCCTCGTTCCGCGCGCAGGCCGAGGTCCTCATCGACGGCGACTGGCGTGACGTCGGCCGAGCGGACGCGCCCGGCCCGTCGGGCCCGTCAGGCTCAGTGGTCGATCTCGTCGCCGAGGACGGGCTGCGTCGGCGCTACCGGGTGCGGCTCTCGCCACACCGCGCGGAGGTGAACGGGCCCGAGGGCCAATCGAGCTTCGCTCTGCGCGCCGAGGACGATCCCGACGAGCGCGGCGGCATTGCAGGGGAGTGCCGCGCGCCGCTGCCCGGCACCATCGCCAAGGTTCTCGTGGCGGCCAGCGACACGGTGGCCGAGGGAGACGGGCTGGTTGTCCTCGAGGCGATGAAGATGGAGCACACCCTGCGGGCCAACGGCGCGGGTGTGGTCGGCGCCGTGCACTGCGCAGCCGGGCAGCAGGTGGACGTGAACGACCTCCTCGTCACGGTCGAGCCGTCGTGAGCGCGCGCCCCGCACGCCGCACCGAACCGCTGCGCATCGCCAACTGCAGCGGCTTCTTCGGCGACCGTGCGTCGGCCGCCAAGGAAATGGTCGAGGGCGGCCCCATCGATGTGCTGACGGGCGACTGGCTCGCCGAGCTGACCATGTACATCTTGCACAAGACCAAGGAGCGCAGCGGCGGCTTCGCCCGCTCCTTCTTGCGCGAGCTCGAAGAAGTGCTCCCGACGTGCGTCGAGCGGGGCATCGCGGTCGTCTCGAATGCGGGAGGCTTGCAGCCCGAGCGCCTCGCCGATGCGGTCCGTGAGCTGGCCAAGCGCCAAGGTGTCGAGGTGCAGGTGGCGTCGGTGTCGGGCGACGACATCACGACCCAGCTCGCCGAGCTCCGTGCCGCCGGTGAGCGCTTCGTCAACCTCGACACCGGAGAGCCGCTGCCGGCGGAGGCGACCGTCGTCACCGCCAACGCCTACCTGCGGGCGCGCCCCATCGCCGACGCGCTGGCCGCCGGCGCGCAGGTGGTCGTCACCGGCCGGGTGACCGACGCCGCCCTGGTCGTCGGCCCGGCACTGCACGCCTTCGGCTGGGCCGACGACGACCTTCGTCCCATTGCCGGCGCAGTGGTGGCCGGCCACGTCATCGAGTGCGGGGCCCAATGTTGCGGCGGCAACTACGCCTTCTTCGAGGAGGTACCCGGACGCGAGCGCATCGGCTTCCCCATCGCCGAGGTCTCGGCCGACGGCTCGTCCGTGATCACCAAGCATCCGGGGACCGGCGGCATGGTGACGGTCGGCACGGTGACCGCGCAGCTGCTCTACGAGATCGGCGGGCCGCGGTACCTGAGCCCCGACGCGGTGGCGCGCTTCGACACCATCGAGCTCAGCGGGGACGGGCCAGACCGGGTGCGCATCTCGGGCGTGCACGGAGAGCCACCACCGCCGACGCTCAAGGTGACGGCGAACCTGGACGCGGGGTGGCGCAATGCGATGACCATGGTGCTGACCGGAGCGAACGCGATGGAGAAGGCCCGCTTTGCCGCGGAGACGGTCTGGGCCGGTGTCCCCGGCGGCCGCGCTGCCTTCGCCGAGACGGCGGAGGACCTCTCCGGAGACCTCAGCGGCGCGGGCCTGGCGTACCTGCGCCTGGCTGTGCGGGGCGACGACGAGCACGCAGTCGGGCGGGCCTTCTCGGGCGCGGTCGTCGAGACGAGCCTGTCCAGTTATCCGGGGACCTTCTTCACCAGCGCCCCCACGGGCGCCCAGGGGGTGGCCCGCTACTGGCCAACGACGGTCACCGCGGGCGCGGTGACACCCCGGATCGAGTGCGAGGGCGTCCTCGTCGCGCCCACACCACCGGCCGGGACGCCGGGCCCGGCGACCGCGGGTGAGGTGGCATCGTCGGATCGCGCCGACGCGGCGCCCGGGAGGCCCCGAGACGGCGCCGCGACAGATGTGGCGCGCGTCCGCGTGCCGCTGTGGGTGCTCGTCGGCGCGCGCTCGGGTGACAAGGGGGGCGACGCCAACGTGGGCCTCTGGGCCGACGAGGAGGGGGTCGCCGCCTGGCTCCAACGTGACTTCACCACCGAGCTCTTGAGGGCGTTGTTGCCCGAGGCGGCACCGCTCGAGGTGAGCCGCCATGCCCTCCCGAACCTCTGGGCGGTCAACTTCGTCGTGCACGGCTTCCTCGGCTGGGGCGTGGCGTCGAACCTGCGGCTGGACACACAGGCAAAAGGCCTCGGCGAGCTGCTGCGTGCGCGCCACGTCGAGGTGCCGGCGACGCTCGTTGCGGCCGCGAACCCGGCGACGCGGCTGGCATCGGTGCCATCGGCGTAGGGGACGACGCGTCCCCGCCGGACGTGGCGCCGGCCCGAGGCCGGGGCGGGTCCGACGAGCCGGACGGTTCTCAGTCGTTCGGCAAGAGCAAGACCTTCAACACCCCGTCGGCACGCGAGTCGAACAGCTCATAGGCATCTGGCACCTGCCCGAGACTCATTCGGTGCGTGAAGGTGGCGGCAAGGCCGTCGAAGTGACGCGACTGCACCAGCGGCACGAGCGCCGGCCAGGTCCCGGGGATCGGCGCGAAGATCGTGCGCAGCGTCAGGCTCTTCAAGAACACCATCCCCATCGGGAACGACATCTCCGCGGAGAGGTTGACCCCGACCACCGAGACGGTGCCGCCCGTGGCGGCGCAAGCCAACGCATCGGTGATGGTGGCGTCGGCGCCGACAGCCTCAATGACCGACTCGGCACCGCGACCGGCGGTGGCCTCGAAGACTTGTGCCGCAACCGGTGCGACTCGGGCGTCGATGGGCTCGGCACCGAGTTGCTCGGCGCGTGCCAGCCGCTCGGGCACCCTGTCGACAGCGAGGATCCGGGCGGGGCCGAACAAAGCGGCGCACCGGATCGCCATGACACCCACTGGCCCGAGGCCCACGACCACGACCGTGGCACCCGGCCGGATGTCAGCGCGGAGCGCACCGAGATACCCGGTCGGGAGGATGTCGGTGAGGAGCACCGCTTCCTCGTCGGACACGCCCTCGGGTATTGGCAGTGCGAACAGGTCGGCGAACGGGACTGCCATGGCTTCGGCCTGCCCGCCCGGGAGGTCCGGCATCGTCCCGAACGCGGCCGACTTCCCGGCGGAGCAGACGTGGGGGTGTCCGGCCCGGCAGGGACCGCAGACGCCGCACCCGATGACGCCCGAGACGAGCACGCGGTCACCCGCCTTCAGGCTGTGCACCTGAGAGCCGGTCTCGGCCACCGTGCCGATGGCCTCGTGGCCAAGTCGGATGCCCGCACCGGTCGGTGCGTCGTGATAAAGGTGCAGATCGGACCCGCAGATGGCAGTTGCCTCCACCGTGACGACGATCCCCTCGGGACCGGGAAGCACAGGATCGGGCACGTCGCGCAGGGTCACCACGCGCGGCCCTTCCAGAACGGTTGCTCGCATCCCACGCACGCTAATAGCCAGGACTACACTGAACGGGGCGAATTTTTCGTGCCGGTGTCCCAGGCCGTTTTGTCCGACCGGCTGTCCCGGCCGTTCGTCCCGACGTCGCACATGACCAGAACGCAGCCCTCCACCACGATCGAAGTCCCCGTCCTCGACGACGTGGATGTCGACGCGTTCTACGAAACCGAGGACCTCTGGGCCGTCATCGTCTGGAACGACGATGTCACCACGTTCCAGACCGTCATTCAGGCCTTCGTCGAGATCCTCGGACACACGGTCGAACGAGCGGACCAGCTGGCGTGGAAGATCCACCGCACCGGCAAGGCAGTGGCCGCCATTCGTCCCAAGGTGGAGGCCGAGGCCGCCGTGCACGCGCTGCATCTCCGCAAGATCCAGGCGACGATGGCGCGCGCCTGACTCCTCGGTTACGAGGTGCGGGCCTCCAACCGCGCTGTCAACGTCGCCTTGACGGCGGGCCACTCCGATACCACGATCGAAAACCGGGCCGACGTTCGCACCGTGTCGTCGGAGCCGGGCCGGTCGGCTCGCATGATCCCGTCGAGCTGCCCGCCGATCCGTTCAATCGCTGCCCGTGACCGCACGTTGCGCACGTCGGTCTGCAGGGCGACGCGGTGCACCTGCCAGACCTCGAACGCATGGGTCATCATGAGGAGCTTCGCCTCGGTGTTGACGGGTGTTCGCTGCGCCGAGCCCGACAACCAGGTGAAGCCGATGTCCACCACATCGGGCACGCCGTGGCGCTGGTGCGTCGCCCCGGGCGGCCACTGCCAGAACGCGATCTCGCAGAAGCGGGTGGCGCCGGCAACGACATCGCGTGCTTCCGGACCCGCTCCCTTGCGGACGGTGGCGAACGCCACGTGGGCGCCGGACGCGACCTTGTCGAGCGCGTCCCGGACATATTCAGTCATCTGGGACAGTCCGTCGGGGGTGTAGGTCCACTGATAATTCGTGCGGTCCTCGGCGGCCGCCTCGACCAACGCCGGGATGTGCGCTTCGCTCAGTGGCTCGAGGCGGACGAACCGGCCCTCGAGCGTGAACGGTTCATGCATGGGTCGCGGGCACTCCCGCGTCGAGCGGTGCCTCCGGGGCCTTGCCGTCCGCGCCCGGAGCACCCTGCGTGCCCGACGCGCCGCCCTGTGGACCGCCTTGTCCCGGGACGAGGAAGTCGCGCTGGCGAACGAGCGCGAGCGCACAGACCACGCCGACGAAGGCCACGACGGCACCGATGTCCATGAGGTGGTTGAGGGTGGTCGAGAACCCCTGGTGGTAGGCGTCGAGCAACGCCACGCGGGCCGACGGCACCGGGATGGAGGATGCGGCCTGCCTCACCTCGCCCGCGGTCAACGCGGTCCGCAGCGAGGAGCCGCCACGGTGCAGGACCTCGATGCCGGCGGCCGATTTGTTGAGGGCGGCGGTGGTGTGCGAGACGATCTGGCTCTGGAAGACGGAGCCCAGCACGGCGATCCCCGTCGCGATGCCCACCTGACGGAATGTGTTGTTGGCGCCAGAGGCCATGCCGCTGCGCTGGGGCTCCACGACCGAGATGGCACCGCTGGCGAGGACCGGGTTCACGGCGCCGATACCCACGCCGCACAGGATGAATCCCGGAAGGAGGACCGTCCACGCCGACTGCGGGGTGGTCGTGCCCATCCAGAGGAGGCCGCCCGTCACGAAGAGCATCCCGACGCCGAGCAGGAGTCGCGACTGCACGAAGACGGTGAGGCGTCCAGCGAAGAAGGCGACGAAGAAGGTGAGCAGCGTCAAAGGGAGGAAGCGCACGCCGGCCGGCAGCGGACCGTACCCGAGGTCGTCCTGGATGTAGAGAGTCAGGTACAAGAACATGGCGAAGATCGACGAGGCGAGCGTGAAGGCAACCACGGAGACGCCGACGAACGCGGGGATCCTGAACAGACCGAGGTCCAGCATGGGATCGCCGGTCCGCAGCTCGTTGACGAAGAACGCGACCATGAGGAGCGCGGCGAGGACCAGGAGGATCACGATGGTGGCGCTGCCCCAGCCGAGGTCGTTGCCTCGCACGAGGGCGAACACGAGCGCGAAGAGGCTCCCGGAGAAGGTGATGAAGCCGACCCAGTCGATCCGGCGCTGGTGGGGGTCCCTCGACTCGACGATCTTGCGCATCGTGATGAGGACGGCCACGACGCCGATAGGCACGTTGACGAAGAAGATCCAACGCCAACCGATGCCGCTCGTGATGGCGCCGCCGATCAGCGGACCGACGGCGACGGCCCCACCGATGACGGCACCGTAGATACCGAACGCGGTTCCTCGGTCCCGTCCCGTGAACGCGCCCGCGATGAGGGCCAAGGACGTGGCGAACATGACGGCCCCACCAACACCTTGCACGGCACGAGCGAGGTTCAACATGAGCGGCGACGTCGACAGGCCGCAGATGAGCGAGGCGAGCGAGAAGACGACGAGTCCGACGGCGAACACGACGCGTCGCCCGTAGATGTCGCCGAACACCCCCGCCGTGAGGAGGAACGCCGCCAGCGTCAGCGAATATGCGTCGACGACCCACTGGAGGTCCGAGAAGCTGGAGTGCAACGACCGCTGGATATCGGGCAACGCCACGTTCACGACGGTGATGTCGAGAAGGAGCATGAACGTCGCCGTGCAGACGGCGATCAGTGTCCACCATTTGCGGTCGAGTGCGGGCATTGGGGGAGTGTATCGAGCGGGTGTTCCCGCTCGTACACTGTGGCGTGATCGTCGGATCGGGCCTGACCATCGAGATCGGCGACCGCACGCTGCTCACGGACGCCTCGTTCGTCGTCGGTGCCGGCGAGAAGGTCGGACTCGTTGGCCGCAACGGCACCGGCAAGTCGTCGTTCATCTCTGTCCTCGTGGGCGAGCAGGCGCCGCAGTTGCGCCACCACGGCAACGTGCGCTTGCTCGGCTCGTTCGGGTATCTGCCCCAGGCACCGGTCTCGGGCGGGCTCGGACTCGAACCGACCGGGTTCTCGCACATCCTGTCCGCCCGGGGACTCGACGTCCTCGACGATGCGCTCGGCGCCGCCGCGCAAGGCGATGGCCGAGGATCCCTCCGAGGAGCACATTGAGCTCTTCACCGACCTCCAGGACCAGTTTCAGTCCAACGGGGGCTACGAGGCCGAGGCGGTGATGGCCCGGCTGGCCGATGGCCTCGGCCTGCGCCAGGAGTTGTTGCTCAGTGAGATCGATTCGCTCTCGGGCGGTCAACGCCGACGGGTCGACCTCATGCGTGTGCTCTTCCAGGAGCCCGAGCTGATGATCCTCGACGAGCCCACGAACCATCTCGACCGCTCGGCCAAGCGCTGGCTCCTCGACGAACTGGGCCGGTTCCCCGGTGCACTCCTGGTTGTCAGCCACGATTTGAAGCTTCTCGACCAGTCCATCACCAAGGTGCTCCACATCTCGAACCAGCGCCTGACCGAATGGAAGGGCAACTACACGAAGTTCCAGGCGCAACACGAGGCGGACCAGTCGCAGCGTGAGCGGGCGGCCGAGTTGGAGCAGCGCGAGATCAAGCGGCTGTCGTCGCTGGCCGACTCGATGCGAGCCAGCACTGAGAAGCGTGCCCGAAAGGCAAAGGCGCTCGACAAGCGCGTCGAGCGCATGCAGTCCACGCGCACCCAGGTGGACCGGCGCGAGCGAACCACGACCTTCAAACTGCCGGTTCCCGCTCGCGCCGGCGCGGTGCCCCTGGAGGTGACCAAGCTCGCAGTGCGCTATGGCAGCAACGAGGTGCTGTCCGACGTCACCTTCCACGCCGGCCGCGGCGATCACATTGTTGTCATCGGTCGCAATGGTGCGGGCAAGTCCTCGCTCCTGCGGTGTCTCGCCGGGGTGCAGGAGCCCACGAACGGCGTGGTCGAGCTCGGTGTGCATGTCACGGTGGGCTACTTCGCCCAGGAGCACGAACAGATCGACCCGGCCCGCAGCCGCGCTCGCCAATGTCAGCGACACCGTGCTCAACGCCGAGAAGGACCGGCGGGCGCTCTTGGGGTCGTTCGGTCTGCCCTCCAAGGCCGCCGACCAGTTGCCCTCAACTCTCTCGGGCGGGGAACGAGCCAAGCTCGGGCTGGCCATGCTCTCAGCCGGAGAGGCCAACCTCTTGTTGCTCGACGAGCCGACCAACAACCTCGACCCCGCCTCCATCCTGGCCGTAGGGACGATGCTTGGCGCGTGGCCCGGCACGATCGTCGCCGTGAGCCACGAGCGCGCCTTCGTCGAGGCCCTTCGACCCGCCTACTGCCTGCGCCTGCCAGAGGAGCGCTTCACCCACTGGCGGGAGGAGTACCTCGACGACGTCGAGATGCGTTAGGGCTCGGTCGCCGAGCCGGCAGTTAACGAAAGATATCGCCGCAGCCTTCGGAAACTAGGTGGAGTTTCCGAAGGCTACATATACAGACGAACACAGCGCTCGACTCCGGTGAGGATCCTGCACACACAATCCCCATCGACCCCGGCTGAATAAGGGACCGGGGGACCGAGCTGGAGAGTGGGGGATCAGGAAACCCAGATCTGCGTCGGCCAGAGCACGCCCTCGTCGAAGGCGATCGCCTTGGAGTGCTGGAGCGTGGTGGGATTGGCGAAGTTTTGGACCTTGGGATTGGCCACGACGCACCACGTGTCACGGGCGAGCCAGAGGTAGGGGATGTCCTCGGCGAGGTACTGGTTGATCTGCTGGTAGTCCTTGACCCGTGCGGCCTGCTCGTCGGTTTCGCGCCCGGAGATCAGCGAGGCCTGGATCCGGTTGTCGACGTTGCGAGCCATGTTGAGCGCCAAGGATCCCGACGCCAGCTGGCTGGTCCACCACACATAGTTCAAGTCGGGGTCCACCGCGCCGAACTGGCGCCACAAGGTGGCCTGGTAGGTGCCGGCCAGCGCGTTGTTGATGATCGTCGACTGGGCGATGATGTTGATGCTCACCTTCATGCCCGCCTGCTGGAGGGCCTGCTGGAGGAACTCGGCCGCCGCCAGCGTCTGGGGGTCGCTCGTGGAGTTCAACGAGAAGGAGACCGGCTTGCCCGTCTGCTGTTGCACCTGCTTGATCAGATTGGCGGCGCCCGACGGGTCGTAACCCGGATAGGCGGTCTTGGTGTAGTACTCGCTCCCCGGCAGGAAGAGACCGTTCATCGGCGCGTCGATGCCCTTG
This sequence comes from uncultured Acidimicrobiaceae bacterium, assembly GCA_963725895.1. GTDB lineage: Bacteria > Actinomycetota > Acidimicrobiia > Acidimicrobiales > RAAP-2 > Bog-473. The sequence goes on from CAVSAJ010000003.1 coordinate 1,145,008, forward strand.
TCGATGACCTTTGCGTACTGCGACCGGTTGATGGCCTTGGCCATGGCGGTGCGCACGTCCTTGTTGTCCAGCGGAGCGGCCGCCGTGTTGAGCATGATGCACTGCACGGTCGGCTGGCCCAGCACCTGACCGCTGTTGTCGTAGTACGACCACTTCTTGTCGCCCCGGAACTGCAGCAGGGTGTTGGGGGCGTTGCTGTGGATCATGTCGACTTCGCCCGTCTCGAGCGCGTCGGCCCGAGAGTTGTAGTTGATGATGGGCTTGTAGGTGATGGAGTCGAGGTAGGGATAGCCCTTCCGCCAGTACTTCGGGTTCCGTGTCGCCGTCATGTGGCTGTTGGGGACCCAGTCCTGGAAGACGAAGGGGCCGGTCCCGACCGGGTTCGACGTGCCGCCATCAGGGGCGTTGAGCATGGAAGGCGCGGCGACGTAGCCCGTCTGAGCTTGGGCCAGGTAGTAGGGGAAGGGGGCCCACGACGACTTCATGGTCAGCGTCACGGACATGGGGCCCGAGACCGACGCCCCCTTGATGTTGGTGGCGAAGGCGGGGCCCGTCAATGCGGAGGAGGCCTGCTTCTCGATGTTCAGGTACAGCGCGTTGGCGTCGAGCGCCGTGCCGTCGTGGAAGGAGATGCCAGGCCGCAAGGTGATGGTGAATACGGTGAAGTCTTCGTTGGACGTGATCGACTGCGCCAGGTAGGGCTCGACGCCTCCCGCCGCGTTGACGATGGCGATGGGATCGAACACGGTCCGCCCATAGAGGAAACCACCCTCGTCCCATCTCGCCGTCGAGGGGTTGAATCCGCTCTCCTCTGTGTCGATGCCGAAGGTCACCGAACCTCCGGTCCGCGGCTTGGTTGAGCTGATGCCGTTGCGGCCCGGACCGTTGGTGAGCGCGGCACCGGCCTCCCCGGCATCTCCGAGGGCGCCGAGCGCAGCGGCGCCGGCACCGAGTGCCAGGCCACCGGCGAGGAACGACCGGCGATCAAACGACTGCGTCATCGCAACCCCCCAAAGGTTTCGATTGCCCGTAACTACGACTACGTCGCGGCACGACTGGCGGCAGGTTACAACTTCGTGACTGTCGGTGGGCGGCAGCCGATTGGGGGTCTCGACTGGGGTATGGCAACCTGGGCGGCTTCGGCTCGAGCACGAGCGACCGCGAGGAGGAGGCGAGGCATGGCGATTGCAGTCGGCGACCGGGTGCCCAACGTGAAGGTGTTCACGTTCGGTGAGAAGGGACCCGAGGCGACAACGTCCGCGGAGGTCCTGGGCACCGGCAAGGTCGTCCTCTTCGGAGTACCGGGCGCGTTCACGCCCACGTGTTCGGATCATCATCTGCCCGGCTTCGTGCTCCGCTCGGAAGAACTGCGCGCCAAGGGTGTGGACACGGTGGTCTGTGTCTCGGTGAACGACCCCTTCGTCATGGGCGCTTGGGGGAAGGACCAGAACGTCGGCGATTCGGTGGTGATGCTGGCCGATGGCAATGGCGAGTTGACCGAAGCCCTCGGGCTCACCATGGACGGCAGCGGGTTCGGGTTGGGCCAGCGCTCGCAGCGCTACGCCGCGATCCTCGACGACGGCACCGTCTCGTGGCTGGCCGTCGAGCCTGGGCCCGGGCTCCAGGCGAGCTCGGTCGAAGAAGTTCTCGCCGCTCTCTAGCCCAGTCGGGGCAGCGCCCCGGGTACCACTCGTGCGCGCGCCGGCACGCACCTCCGCAACGAATCACCGACCGTGGCGTTTGCCCTGGCACGGGTCCAGCGCGTGCACCCCCCGATGCGCTCAGAAACCCCCGTGCATTGTGCGTCCGTTGTGCGGATCGCGTCCCGAGTAGTCCTAATTGCCCTGGAACTCCAGCCCCTCGCTCGCGCAAGATCGAGGAGCGACGCAGTGCAGTTTCCTGTTCCTCGCCGGATTCCCGGCCCGAACGCGGAAGCGACTGCAGCAAAGGGGAGGGGGAACACGAATGCCCACGCTGGAGGGGCCGCGTGTCGCGGCTGGCGTGCCGGCACACTTGTCTCAGGCACGGCCACGGTCCTCGTGATCGCCGCGCTCGTCGTCGCGGCAACCGGCGCCCTGCCGACGGCGGCAGCCCGCCTCACGACGACCTCCACGAACGCCGCCAACGACGCGCACGCGACGGCCGCGTCGAGCCGAACTGTGGGAAGCACTGACCCCACGGCGAAAGATCACGGCACCACGACCTCGTCGAACGCCAAGGCCCATGTAACGATCGCGACTTCGACCACGACGCCGAAGGCCGGCTCTGCGGGCACCGGCACCGCCGCCGGCACCATCGGCACCGCCGGCACCATCGGCCAGACGCCGACGTCCACCGCCAACACCACTCGCTCCACCACCACGACCGGACCGGGTTCGCAGGCGGGCCGCTCGGGCTCGCAGGGTACGGGGACGACGAACCCCAATCTGCCCTGCCAGGGCACCAGCCCGCTCGCGCTCGGAGGCAATTGGACCTGCACGTTCGACGACGAGTTCAACGGCACCTCGCTCGATACGAGCAAGTGGGTCCCCCAACTCACGTCCAACAGCGGCTATCTCAACGGCGAGACGGCGTGTTACGTCGACAACCCCGACACGATCTCGGTGTCGGGCGGCACGCTCAACCTGAGCGTGCGCCAGGTCGCGCCGTTCACCTGCTCGTATCCGGGCGGCAGCTTCGAAACAAGTTACGAGGCGGGCATGGTCTCGACCTACGGGCTGTTCGACCAGACCTACGGTGCCTTCGAAGTCAATGCAAAGCTTCCCGCCGCGGCCATCTCGGGCTTGCAAGAGACGATGTGGCTCTACCCGCAGAACCTGACGTACGGACCGTGGCCGAGCTCGGGCGAGATCGACTTCGCCGAGTTCTACAGCCAGTACCCCAACCTCGACGTGCCCTACGTCCACTACGCGAACTCGTCGAGCGATCCCGACGCCACTGCGTACGACTGCACCCTCGCTCAGAACACGTTCAACACCTACGAGGTCGACTGGGCGCCCGGAACGATCACCATCCTCTACGACGGGCAGACCTGCCTGGTCGACCACCCAACCACGGGCAGCGCACCGTTCGATGAGCCGTTCTTCATCGCCCTCACGCAGGCGCTCGGAGTGAACACGAATGCCTTCTCGGCCTCTTCGACGCCCCTCCCGGCCACGACCCAGGTCGACTGGGTCCGAGGTTGGTCCCTTTCGTCGTAGGGGCCGCCCCGCCGGTCGCCCCCGCCATCTCCCGGGGGCCGGCCGGCGGTTTTCCCAGCTTGGGGTTGACATGCAACCAGATAGCTGCTTAAGTAGATAATGCAGCCAAATGGTTGCATTATCTACCGACCACACGGAGCACGCGATGCAGGACATGGATGCGGTCTTCAGGGCACTGGGCGATCCGGCCCGGCGCCGTCTGCTCGATCGGCTCAACGAGCACAACGGACTCACGCTCAGCGAGCTGTGCGCGGGCATGGAAATGACACGCCAGTCGGTGACCAAGCACCTGGGCGTGCTCGAGGCCGCTGGCCTCGTCGCCACGCTGCGCCGGGGGAGGGAAAAGCTCCACTACCTCAACGCCGCGCCTATCAACGACATCGCGGACCGCTGGATCCACCACTACGAGCGGTCGAGGGCCGAGGCCCTCGCCGACCTCAAGACGGCACTGGAGGAGAAAAGCCCCATCGAGACCGACGAGCGGACGACCTTCGTCTACAGCACCTACATCCAAGCCACACCCGAGCGGGTCTGGCAGGGACTTACCGATCCCGCGTTCACCACGCGTTATTGGCGCCATCCGACGGCGGGCGGCGTGTCGTTGACCACCGACTGGAAGAAGGGGGCCGCCTACGACGTGGTCTACGACAAGGGTGGTCTCGTGATCAGCGACCCCGAGCAGATGATCCTCGAGGCCGACCCCTATCGCCGCCTGGCCTACACCTGGCACACGTTCTCGCCCGAGTGGGCCGAAGCCCACGGCATCGACGCCGAGTCTGCGGCGCCCTGGCGCGCCGAGCCGCGCTCGAAGGTCGCCTTCGACATCGAGGAATCCAGCCCCGGCGTGGTCAAGCTCACGGTCGTCCACGACGGGTTCGCCCCGGGTAGCAACGTGCTCCAGGGCGTCTCGGGGGGCTGGCCGGCCGTCTTGGCCAGCCTCAAGACCTTGCTCGAGACCGGGTCGGCCTTGCCGTCCGCGTAAGCCGAAACCAAAGCCATCCGGAGGAAACATGAAGGCCATGGCGCGCACATCGTTCGCCTACACGACCTACATCGAGTCGACCCCGGCAGATGTCTGGCAGGGGCTCACGGATCCCGCCTACACCACCCGCTATTGGCGGCACGCACGAGCGGGTGGCAAGTCGTTCCCGTCGGACTGGAAGAAGGGATCGACCTGGGACCTCGTCCACGAGGACGTTGGCCTTGTGGTCCGCGATCCTGCACAGGTGATACTCGAGTCAGAGCCCTTCCATCGCTTGGCCTACACGTGGCACACCTTCACCCCTGAGTGGGCGAGGTGTGTGGGCCTCGCGGATGACGCGGCAGCGCCCTGGCGCGCCGAGCCGCGCTCGAAGGTCGCGTTCGACATCGAGGACGCCGGCGGGGGTGTGGTGCGCCTCACCGTGGTCCACGACGGTTTCGCACCGGGGAGCCAGGTCCTCCGTGCCATCTCGGAGGGTTGGCCGGCCGTCCTCTCGAGCCTCAAGACGCTGCTCGAGACCGGGTCGGCGTTGCGGACCGCCTGGGCCCGCGTCGCCGGCAGCCCGAAGGGGCCGTAGCTGGTTTCGGCGGGGTGCCGGACCACCGGAAAGAGAAGCTTCCTGTTCAGGGCGCTTGCCATGCGGCCCACTTCGTCATAGGATACTGAGTATTCTACTTCGAAAAGAGGACGCATGAGCATCCGTCATGCCCTGCTGGCCCTCCTAAGCGAGGGGCCCAAGTACGGGCTCCAACTGCGGCAGGAATTCGAGACCCGGACCGGCGAGGTCTGGCCACTCAACGTCGGGCAGGTCTATACGACCCTCCAGCGCCTCGAGCGTGACGGCCTGGTCGAGGCCGAGGACTCCGACGAGGAGGGCCCGCAGAAGGGCTTCCACATCACCAGGGAAGGCGCGGACGAGCTGGCCCAGTGGTTGCGTACTCCGCCCGACTTCTCCTCGCCGCCCCGCGACGAGCTGGTGATCAAGGTTCTGGTCGCCCTCGGGCTCCCGGGCGTCGACGTGCACGATGTGGTCCAGGTGCACCGTCGCTACCTCGTCGAGCTGATGCAGCAGTGGACGCGCCTCAAGGAGGACGAATCGCGCCTCGACCTCAACTTTGCACTGGTGGTCGATGCCGAGTTGTTCCGCCTGGACTCGCTGATCCGGTGGTTGGACACGGCCGACGGCCGTCTGAAGAGAGCGGCGGCGGGCAAAGATGCGCCGGTTCCCCAGTCGTTCCCCCTCCCCAAGGCCCGGCGCAAGGTGGGAACCCCCCAATGAGCTTCCTCGAACTACGAGACATCTCGAAGATCTACGGCGAAGGGGCGACCGAGGTGCACGCCCTGGAGCGCATCGATCTGTCGGTCGACGCCGGGTCCCTCGTCGCCGTCATGGGTGCCAGCGGCTCGGGCAAGAGCACGCTGTTGACCATCGCTGGCAGCCTCGAGGACCCCACCACTGGTGAGGTCTACGTCGGCGGCCGGGCGCTGTCCTCGCTCTCCCGCAACGCCAAGGCCCAGCTGCGCCGCCAGTCTGTTGGTTACGTCTTCCAGGAATTCAACCTGCTGGCCGGGTTGAGCGCGGTGGAGAACGTGTCCCTGCCGCTCGAGCTGGACGGCGTTGGGGCCCGCAAGGCGCAGGCGGCCGCCCTCGAGGCCCTCGATGATTTCGGCCTCACCGACCGCGCCTCGCACTACCCGGACCAACTCTCCGGTGGCGAACGCCAGCGGGTCTCGATCGCCCGGGCGGTCGTCGGCGGGCGCCAACTGCTTCTGGCCGACGAACCCTCGGGCGCACTCGACTCGACCAACGCTGAAGCCGTGATGCGTCTGATCCTCGCCGCCTGTCATCGTGGCATGGCGGCCGTCGTCGTCACCCACGACGCGCAGCTCGCCTCGTGGGCCGACCGTGTGGTCTTCCTGCGCGACGGGCGCGTCGTCGATCAGACGATGCCAGCCGAGAGCCCCGAAGCGTTCCTCGCCGAGCTCCCGAACTCATGAGCGTCGGCGTCCTCAATCGGCCGGCAACCCAGTCGGCGCCTCCCGTCACGACCGGTGGTGTGCCAGCCCGTCGGGCCATGATCCACTGGGCCTGGCGCCTCTTCACCCGGGAGTGGCGCCAACAGCTGTTGATTTTGCTCCTCATCGTCGTGGCGGTGGCCGCGGTCGAGGTGGGCTCGGCGGTCGCGGTCAACACGCCGCCGCCGGCCAACGCCGGGTTCGGCACCGCGCACGACCTTGCGACGTTCAACCTCTCGAACGCGTCGCCCAAGGCGCCCACGGACAGCCTGGCGTACGCGCAGTCGCAGATCGCGCTGCTCGAGCACCGCTTCGGCACGGTGCAGGTGATCGAGCAGGAGACGATCAACATCCCCGGCAGCACCCAGACGTACCAACTGCTGTCGCAGGACCCGCACGGTCCCTACGGCGGGCCAATGATCCAACTGCTTTCGGGCCACTACCCGACTGGGTCGAACCAGGTCGCCATCACGCCCGGGTTGGCTTCCAAGCTCAACCTCAGCGTCGGTGATGTCTGGCCCCAAGGTGGCAAGACGGTTGTCGGCATCGTGCAGAACCCCCAGAGCCTGCTCGATGAGTTCGCGCTCGTCCCGCCGGGCCAGGTGACGAACCCGACGCAGGTCAACGTCCTGTTCGATGCACGACCAGGCAGCAATCTTCCCTCCTACGTCACGACGCCGGGCGAGGCCGCCAACAGCAACATCATCAACCCGTCGACGATCGTGCTGGCGCTGGCGACGGTGGGCATGCTCTTGATCGCCCTGGTGTCGATCGGTGGCTTCACCGTGCTGGCCCAGCGCCGCATGCGCTCACTCGGGATGCTCGAGTCGATGGGGGCGACCGACCGCAACGTCCGGCTCGTCCTCGAATCCAACGGCGTTATCGTCGGCGTCATCGGCGCGATCCTGGGCTTCGGTGTGGGCCTGGTGGCGTGGTTCGCCTACCGCCCGACGAACGAGCAGGACGCGCACCATCTCATCGGGATGTTCGCCCTGCCGTGGCAGGTGATCGTGCCGGCCATGATCCTGGCGGTCATCGCAACCTTCTTCGCCGCCAGCTACCCCGCCCGCGCCATCACCCGCGTCCCGGTTGTCGCCGCCCTGGCCGGACGACCCGCGCCGCCGCGCCAGATCCACCGATCGTTCATTCCCGGGGTCGTCGCACTCGTTCTCGGGTTTGTCTTCTTCTCCATCTCGGGCGCGTCGGGGAACGGTGGCGGCGTGATTTGGCTCATCCCGGGGCTCGTCTCGCTGGTGGCGGGGATCATCTTGGTCGCACCCTTCTTCTTGGCCCTGCTAGCCCGGGTCGGAAGCAAGTCGCCCATCGCCATCCGCCTTCCGCTGCGCGACATGGCTCGCTACCGGGCTCGCTCCGGCTCGGCCCTCTCTGCCATCAGCCTCGGCATCATGATCGCGATCATCGTCTGTGCCGTCGCCGTCGCCCGCTACGCCAACGTCTTCGACTATGTCGGGCCGAACATGGCGGCGAACGCACTGAACGTGTACACCCCACCGACCGGGCCCACCTTCGGTCCGAACGGCCAGAACCCCCAGCCACACGTGCCGCCGCCGAGCATCCCGGCACAGCTGGCCACGGTGCACGCCATCGCCTCTGCAGTCGGTGCCAAGAGCGTCGTCGAGCTCGACAACCCGGCCGTGGGCCTGCAGAACCCCAGTGCAAGCGGCCGGCAATGGGACGGCGCGATTTACGTTGCGACCCCGGCCCTCTTGCGGGCCTATGGGATCAACCCCTCGTCCATCCCGTCCAACGTCGACATCCTCAGTTCGCGGCCCGGACTGGCCGGTTCTGGCGTGCAGCTCACCTATGGCGGCGGAGGCAAGGGAGGCGATGGCTTTCAGGGCCTGGGTGCGGGCGGGAACAACGACAACCAGTGCACGCCCAACCAGTGCCTGGCGCACCCTGTGGTGCAGGAAGAGAGCCAGCTTCCGACGGGTACGTCGGCACCGAACACGGTGATCACCGAGAGCGCGCTGGACCGGCTGCATCTCAGTAGTCAGAACAGCCTGGACGGCTGGATGGTCCTCTCCAACAGCCCGATCACTCAGGCGCAACTGACGAGTGCCAACTCTCTGGCGGCGGCCGGCGACCTGAGCATCGAATCGAAGAACGAGGAGCCGACGTCCTCCGAGATCGTGAACTGGGCGACCGTCTTCGGCATTGCACTCGCGCTGGGCGTGCTCGCCATGAGCGTGGGACTCATTCGGAGCGAAACCGCGAGCGAGCTGCGGACGCTCACCGCCACCGGTGCGAGCTCGCGGACCCGGCGTAGCTTGACGGCGGTCACCGCCGGCGCCCTCGCTTTCCTGGGTGCGGTGCTCGGGACGGTGGCCGCCTATGTCGGCCTCTTCGGCTGGTTCCGCACGAACACGCTGGAAGGGGGTGTGTCGGACATCACCAATCACGTGCCGTGGAACAACCTGTTCTTCATTCTGATCGCCATGCCGGCCGCGGCCACCCTCATCGGCTGGGTGCTGGCCGGACGGGAGCCGAAGGGGATCGCCACTCGGCCGCTGGAGTAGGCGAACGTGAGCATTCCGACCGATTCCAGGTCCGCGCCGGACGACGTGGGCCCGGTTCGCTCGACACCGGCCGAGAGCGCGCTGTCGCAGCGCCACCGGATGTTCGTCCGCTGGCTGGTCCACATCCTGCTGCTCGTGACCTTTGCCGCTTCGCTGGCCACCGTGACGTTGATCACGGAGGGTACGCCTCACCTGGTCGTCGGGCTGGCATTCGTGGCCCTGGTCGGGCTGCACGTGGTGCAACGGCGCCACACGGTCATGCGGTTGCTCGGGACTCTCGGCCGCGCTCGCACATGGCTCAGCCGCCGGAGCCGGCTGGCGTGGTCGGACCTGGCCCTCGCCCTGCTGACCCTCAATGTCCTCGTCTCGGGGACCTGTGACCTGGTGTCGGGGAACCAGGTCAACCTCCACCCACGCTCAGTCGGGATCCCCTTCCGCGACATCGGCTGGCACGTGCTCTCGGCGCTCGTGCTCCTCGCATACCTCTGCGTGCACGTCGCGCGCCGCTGGGGCCGCATCCGTCGCTCCGTCATCCGCTGAGTTCTCGAGGGCCTCGGAGTCAAGACTCCAGGGTGACGCCGAAGCGGTCGGTGTAGAACGACAGCGCCGCACGGCGCTCCCCAGCGTCCACGCCGAATTGCGACAGGTCGTAGCGCACCGTCCCGTGACGACCTCGGGGATGCGCGGACATGAACGCCGTCATTTCGGCCTCGGCACGCGCATCGAGCGGCTGGTCTGCGAGGTCGTAGACGCGGCGCACCATGGCGAGGTCATCGGCCATGAACTCGTCGAAGTGGACGTCGATGGTCTGCCCCGGCGCCAAGGCATCGTGCTCGTCCGCACTCCGCCGCAGCATTCGCTCCAGCCGATCGGCCCAATAGGTCCCGATCAGATCCAGGTCCACCCGGTCCCGCGAGAGACGGGCCGAATAGGCGAGCATCGTGAGCATGGACGTCGTCACCGACACGGGGTCGCGGTGGGTCACGACGTATGTCGCGTCGGGGAAGGTCGCGGCGAGCGCGGGGAACTGCTCGAGGTGTTGGGGCGACTTGAGCACCCAGCGCGTCCCGCCGCGCAGCCACTGGAGCACCTGCAGGACGCGACGCAGATAGGCGTAGGAGGGACGTTGGTCGTGAGAGAGGTAGTAGTCACGCCACAGGGGCATGGGCGCAGTGGTCTCGAATAGCATGGTCGAGAAGTCGATGGCCAAGAGCTGGATCTCCTCGTGCGTGTGCTCCACCGTCATTTCGTGCATGCGGTTGAAGTACGGCATGGCCGCGTCGAGGAAGGACAGCGCGACCGCCGTGCGTTCGAGACGCGGGTCAGGTGCGCCCGGTGCCGGCCGCTCGCGTTCGTCCAGGACCGGCTCGAGGCTCTCCCAGTAAGGAAGTGATCGGAGCGCCGGGTCGGCTGACATCAGGTTGTGCAGATGCGTGGTCCCGGTCCGCGGCAGTCCGCAGATGATGATCGGAGCCGTGATCTGCTCGTCGAGGATCTCGGGATGACGTCGTATCGCGTCTTCGACAAGGAGGCGGTTCTTGAGAAGTCCGACGATGAGAGAGTGCTGTTGCATGACGCCCGCCCCGTTGAAGCCGCCCTCCTCGCGCATGGCCTGGCACAAGACGGCGAGGTGCTCCTCGAAGTCGGGCGCGCCGAAGTCTGCGAGGCCAGTCTCTGCCTGCGCCGTCTCCTTGAGAGGTGCCGGCTCGAGGGAAAGCTGCGCGCCGGCCTCCTCCATGAAGTCCAAGATCGCTCGGACGTCGTCGCTGTAGCGGGGCTCGGCCAGGTCGTCGATGTCGACCGGCGCAGGACGTGTCCTCACACCGTGTCCACGGGGAGGACCTCGACCTGGGGCTGTTCGGGCGTGTGTTCGGGGAGGAACCAGCGGAACCAGATGCGGCCTTTGCGATGGCCCGCCGTGGAGACCCAGTTGGGGTGGGAGGGTCGGCGAGCCGAGACGACGATGATCCAGGAGCCGTCTTCTTCGAGGCGGGCCTGGGCGCCGTTGATGGTCACGGGCTCGTAGTCGTAGTTGTACGTGTGAAGCAGGCGGTTCCACAGGCACATGTTCCAGAAGACGCACGCGGGGGAGCGTCCCCTGATGACGAGCGCCTCGTCGTCCTCCAGCTCAAAGGCGCCCATGGCGTACGCGGCGTCACCGGCGGCCCAACCGAAGGTCGTGGTCGGGACCGGATACGGCGGATCGATGGCGTTGGGCGTGCCCAGTGCAATGGGCACGATGCCGGCCTGCTCGCGTACCCAGGTGGTCATGGCCCGGAGGCGGCGCGCCAGGTCCGCGTCGTCCTCGCGGTAGGTGTCGGGCGGGTCGTCGGCCTCGATGTGCCACGCCGCTCGCCGTCCTCGCACAGGATCATCGAGGTAGTCGCGCGTGATTGCGGCGACCGCGTCGGGTTCGAGGCGGACCCACGCGACATCCGGATCTGTCGGTTCCACCGGCGAGAGGACGATGTGGATCGCACCGTCGGGTCCCCTCGATGCTTCCTGGCTGTTGACACTGCCGACGATGCGTTCGGAGTAGCGACCGTCGTCGGGACCCCCGTAGACCGTCAGCGACATATAGACGGCGTCGCCGGGTTGCAGCGTGACTCGGTAGGTCCTCCTCGGGTCGATCGGTGCGTAGCAGTAGAACGCGTCCGAGTTGTCACCACCCCACTTCTTGTAAGGACCAACGATCTCGACGAATCGCGGCCGACCGGTGTCTGCCCAGAGGTGGACCTCAGCTGCGACCTGGAGGATGGAGAGCACCCACTTGTGAGCCTCGAGCAACGTGTCGGGTTCGTCGGTTAACTGCTCGACCATCCTGGACCGGGTCGCGTCGACGGCCGCGAGTAACTCGCTGAAGGCCTGCTCAGTCTGGGTCGTCATGAGCCCCCGATCTCGGCATGGCGCCGATCATAGGGACGATGCGCCGAGTTGGCGTGCTGCGACGGAGCACCTGCCGGGTGCAACACAGCAAGGACCGCCTCATTCGCTCCCGTACGGGCGAGTCAGCACCTCCATGTTGTGACCAGACGGGTCTTCGAAGTAGAAGCCACGCCCGTGATTGTTGAGAACCCCTTCTCGGGTGTGGCCAGGATCGGCCCAGTACCTCAGCTCTCGCTCGCTCACGCGCTCGAAGATGGCGTCGAACTCCTCCTCGCCCACAAGAAACGCGTAGTGGTTTGACTCGAAGGGACCGGCGCGATCCGCGTAGTCCAGGCTGACCCCGTTTGCGGTTTCAACGCACATGAAGGGGCCGAACGGGATCGGCGCGCTCAGTCCGAGGATCTCGCTCAGGAACGTTGAAGCCGCGTCCTTGTCGTGGGCCGAGACGATCGTGTGGTTCAGTTGCACTGCCATTGCCACCTCCGTCATCGCTGGACACCAGTATCTGTCCGGCGGAGCCGGATCGCACGTCCCTGGCTTGACCACCCGCATCGCGTCGTGTTGCCTTGTGCAGCCACTCACGGCAGTTGAAGAGGGGGTGCACTGGTGATCGCATATGTCCTCCGCCGACTGGTCGCGATCATCCCCCTCCTGCTGCTGATCTCCTTCGCCGTCTTTTCCCTCACGCTCCTGATCCCGGGCGATCCGGCTCGCCAGATTCTGGGACCAAATGCACCGGCCAACCAAGTGGCACAGCTCCGTCATCAGATGGGCCTCGACCAGCCCTATTTCGTCCAGTACTGGCACTGGCTGGTCAACGCGTTGCACGGAAACCTCGGCAGGTCGATCCAGGAGAACAGCTCCGTCTCTCACGAGATCGCCCAGCGCTTTCCGGTGACCTTCAGCATCGCCATCGGCGGGTTGGCGGTGACCCTGCTGCTGGGTGTTCCGCTCGGCGTGGTGGCCGGCACTCGTCCAGGGTCGGTGGCGGACCGCTTCGTCACCATCGGCACGAGCACGATGTTGGCTATCCCCGACTTCTGGTTGGCGATCCTTCTTGTACTGCTCTTCTCAGTCAACCTCAAGGTGCTGCCGGCGATCGGCTACGTGCCCTTCACGCAGTCGCCGCTCGAATGGGCGTCACACTTGTGCCTTCCCTGGATCGCCGTGGGCGTCGGCGGCGCAGCCACCTTGGCCCGTCAGCTGCGCGGATCCTTGGCCGATGCGCTCGAGCAGGACTATGTCCGCACGGCCGAGGCCAAGGGCGTTCGTGGATCAGTCGTGGTTCTCAAACACGCACTCAAGAACGCCTCCATCGCTCCGGTCACGATCCTCGGGATCATCTTCGCCTACACACTCGGCGGCACCGTCTTGATCGAATACATCTTCTCGATTCCAGGGATGGGCCAGTACTTCTACCAAGCCCTCAACAGCAAGGATGTGCCTGTCATCCAGGGCGTGACCCTTCTGGTCGCGTTGATCTTCATCACCGTGAACCTATTGGTGGACGTGCTGTACGCATACCTCAACCCCAAGGTCCGGCTCCGATGAGTTGGATGGGCTCGGAGCAGGCAACGAGGGAGATGGCGGGGGCGCTCGAGGTACGTCCCCTCGGTGCGCACCCAGACCCGGACATCGCGGGACCGTGGCGTCTTGTCTTGCGGCGGTTCCGCCGCAACAAGGTGGCGATGACCGGCCTCTTTTTCATCACGCTGGTAGTGCTCATTGCGCTTTTTGCGCCCCTGATTGCGCCACAAAACCCTGACACGATCGGCAACGTCATCAACGGCGGGCCCTCGCTCGCCCATTGGCTGGGCACCGACAACCTCGGGCGTGACAATCTCAGTCGCCTCATCTACGGCGCGCGAGTCTCCATGCAGGTCTCGGTCCAGGTAGTGCTGCTCGCGCTGGTCCTCGCGCTGCCGCTGGGCATGGTCGCCGGATACCGGGGGCGATGGACCGACTCGGCGATCATGCGCGCGATGGATGCACTCTTTGCCTTCCCGCCGATCACGCTGGCCCTGGCAGTCGCCGCCCTTTTGGGCGCCAACATTTACACCATCTCGGTAGCCATCGCGATCGTCTTCGTTCCCGGCTTCGTCCGGATCATCCGTGCGCAAGTTCTTGCGGTACGCGAAGAGACGTTCGTCGAAGCGGCCCGTTCCGTCGGTGTCGGTACCAATCGAATGCTCCGTCGTCACATCTTCCCGAACGTCGCGTCACCCCTCATCGTCCAGGTGGCAATCAGCTTCGGCTACGCCTTGCTGGCCGAGGCGGGATTGAGCTTTCTTGGCTTCGGGGTGCAGCCGCCCGCCGCCAGTTGGGGCAACATGCTGCAGAACGCTTACCAGTTCGTCCTCGTGCAACCCTGGCCCATGATTCCGCCAGGGATCGCCATCGTCCTGACAGTCCTGTCCTTCAACCTGATTGGCGACGGGCTACGAGACGCAATGGGCCGTGATGCATCGATCGGTGACATCCGATGACCGACGCGCCGGTCCTGGCTGTCGAAGGGCTGTCCGTGGAGTTCCGCCATGAATCCGACTTCGTGAGAGTCGTGGACGATGTCAGCTTCGAGATCGCGCCGGGCCAGACCGTCGGACTGGTGGGTGAGAGCGGGTCGGGCAAAACGGTGACCTCCCTGGCGGCCATAGGTCTCTTGCCGCGGGCTGCCCGTGTCGCCCAGGGGTCGGTGCGCCTGGGTGGCCGGGATCTCCAACGGCTTACCCACAAGGAGCGTCGCCTGGTGCGTGGTCGCGATATTTCGATGGTGTTCCAGGAGCCGATGACGAGCCTGAATCCGGCCTTCTCCGTCGGGAATCAGATCGCTGAATCTCTCCGCGTGCACCGCAGCTTGACACGACGTCAGGCGCTCACGCGGGCGGTCGAGCTGCTCGACCTAGTCGGGGTGCCTGATGCGGAGCGCCGGGTGAAGGACTATCCCCACACGTTCTCGGGAGGAATGCGGCAGCGGGCCATGATCGCCATGGCAGTCGCATGCGAGCCCCGAGTGTTGATTGCCGACGAACCGACCACGGCTCTCGACGTGACGGTGCAAGCCCAAGTGCTGGATCTCTTGCGCCGCCTGCAGACTGAGTTCGGCATGGCCATGCTCTTCGTCACCCACGACTTGGGCGTGGTGGCAAACGTCTGTGACCGGGTGGTCGTGCTCTACGCCGGTCAAGTGGTGGAACAGGCGGACGCGAGCAACTTCTTCACCCGGCCCCGCCACCCCTACGCCAGAGCGCTGCTCGATGCCATGCCGCAAGTCGGCGATCCTCGTGAACGACTCCGGGCCATCCCTGGCGAAGTGCCCCGACCCGAAGCCTTCCCGTCGGGCTGCCGCTTCTTTCCGCGGTGCGCATACGCCGAACCTCGTTGCGCCGAGGCACCGGTTGAGCTCCAACGGTCTCGCGTCGATGGGTCGTCGGCCGCGGACGGACCTGCAGCCGGCTCGGCAGGCAGAGAACTCGAGGAGCCGGCGGTCCGCTGCGTCAGACGGGCCGAGCTCGATCTCACCCTCTTCGCCGGACACTTCTCCCCGCCACCTCGTGATGACCGTGCCCGTGCACAAACGGGCTTCGGTGAGGACGACCTGCTGCGAGCGACGAACCTTTCGAAGCATTTTCCCGTGCACAGCAGCGTCCTCCGTCGGGTCGTCGGCTACGTCAAGGCGGTGGACGGCATCGACCTGAGTATCGGCGCGGGGGAGACGCTGGGCCTGGTCGGCGAGAGCGGCTCGGGGAAGTCGACCGTGGCTCGGCTCATCCTTCGGCTGATCGAGCCGTCGTCGGGCTCCATCTGGCTCTCCGGGGAGGAGCTCACCGCGCTGCGTGCGGCCGAGCTCCGTCGAGCTCGTCGCTCCGTTCAGATGGTGTTCCAGGATCCCTATTCATCGCTCAACCCGAGAGCCACTGTCGCGCGACATCGTCGCGGAACCCTTGATCGTCCACGATGATCTCTCGAGCGACCAACGAACGCTCCGGGTGCGCGAGCTCCTCACCCAGGTCGGCCTCGACCCTCAGATGGCCCGCCGCTACCCCCACGAATTCTCGGGGGGTCAACGCCAACGCGTCGCCCTTGCTCGGGCGCTTGCCCTTCGCCCGAGCCTGGTGGTGTGTGACGAGCCGATCAGCTCGCTGGACGTCTCGACGCAGTCGCAGGTCATCAACCTTCTCGCCGATTTGCAGGCCGAGATGGGCCTTGCATACCTGTTCGTCTCCCATGACCTCTCGGTCGTTCGCCGCATCAGCCACCGGATCGCCGTGATGTATCTCGGTCAGATCGTCGAGCTGGGGCTGGCTCAGGAGGTCTGTGAACGTCCAACCCACCCCTACACAGAGGCGTTGCTCTCGGCTATCCCTCAGCCCCTCGCCGACGCCGGCGATTTGGCCACACGGATCGTCCTGCGGGGCGACCTCCCAAGCCCGCTTGATCCACCCACCGGCTGTCCCTTCCACACTCGCTGTTCGTACGCGATGGACATCTGCGCGGTGGAGGAACCGGCGGTGTTCACCACACTGGCAGGCACCACGGTCAAGTGCCACCTCCATGACAAAGGACCGGTGCTCGGTGGCCGATCCGTCCGATTGGCGCAGCTCTCGAGGAACGATCGAGTTTCATCTGGTACGAGTGAGTGACTGTGGTCCCCATCAGGATCCACCGTCACTTCTCAAAGAGACGACCCCCGCGCGACCACGCGTTCAAATGGGAGTTTGGCTATTCTGCTCCGCCATGTCATCGGCACCCGCGCCCCAGGGCGCGAAGCGCTTCGGTCCCTTCGCCACCATCTGTGTCCTGATGTCGGCGATCGCGGCCGGTGTCGCGGGGTGGGGGGCCGGGGCGGCAGGGGCCGCCTCGCCGGCGGGCCAGACCCAGACGCTCAACGTGGGCTACGACTTCTCATCGGAGTTCACGAACACCTTTGACCCGGCCAAGAGCCAGAGTGAGTGCGACTCCATTGTCACGGCCCAGATCTACGGCTTCTTGCTCACGCGTAACGCGAAGGATCAGGTTCAGCCAGGACTGGCGCAGTCCTGGTCCTTGGGTCCCGACAGTCTGACGCTCAACTTGCGACCGGGGCTCACGTTCTCCGACGGTGAGCCCTACGACGCGAACGCCGTCAAGGCCGGGCTGCTTCACAACAAGGCCAACACGATGTTCACTGAGCTGCATGCAATCTCGGGCATCGACGTGTTGAGCCCGACCTCCCTCAGGATCGACCTCACCGACAACAGTGGCGTGCGTCTCACCTACGCCCTGACCCAGAGTTCGGGTGAGATCCCTGCACCGTCGACGCTCAATTCCGAGTTCGCCGCACCCGTCGGTGCGGGGCCATTCCAATTTGTCTCCTATCGCGAGGACAGCAGCCTCGACTTGAAGAAGAACAGCCGCTACTACGACGCCGGCGCGTACCACTTGGGGGGCGTCGACTTCATCCAGGTCGGTGCAGGCCCACCCTCTGTCTTGGCGCTTCGCTCCGGCTCGGTCGCCCTCGTGCGACTGCAGCCTGACTCCTATTCTGAGGTGTCGGGAGTCCCGGGGATCGGAACGGCGATTCGTCCGTCGACTGACTATCTCCAGCTCAGCTTCCGGTTGTCGGGTCCGCTGCTCAACACGAAGGTCCGCCAGGCGATCAACCTGGCCATCAACCGCCCGCAGATCAACCAGGTGGTGCTCGACGGCAAAGGTCTCGTCGCCACCCAGCCCTTCCCGCCATTCTCTCCCGTCTACGTCCGTGGTCTGGTCGGTTCGAATTACTTCGACCCGGCGAAGGCCAAGAAGCTGTTGGCGCAAGCTGGATATCCCAAGGGGTTCAGCTTCACAATGGTCATTCCTGGTGGTGGGATTTCCCTTGAGGAGCGTCTCGCCACGCTGATTCAGGCCGACCTTGGAGCCGTCGGCATCAAGACCAATGTGCAACGCGAGCTCGGAAGCGATCTGTACACCGCATTCCTCGTCCAGAAACAGGGCAACGCCCTAGCCGCCGAGAACACCGATAATCCCTATCCGCCGCTGTTGCTCGGCCAGTTCGCTTCGAACGATTTCGCAGCCGTCCAGCTCAACGCCGTTAACCCGACCATCAATTCCATACTCCAGCAAGCCGACGACTCGACCAACTTGGCCACTATCGACGCACTGGGCCAACAAGGCAACAAGGTGGACGTGGACCAAGCGCTCGAAGTACCGATCGCCTTCCTTCCTCAGATCGTGGCCTGGAACAAGTCAGCGGTGGGTGGAAACGTGCAGGCGCCACTCAACACATGTGCGCCGGATAGCCTCGCCGGGGTCACGGTCAAGGGCTGAGGTTTTCGGGCAGCCGCCTCCGCAGTTGCGCGCACCAGTGGGCCAACAATGAGGTGTCGCTTGGGCGTAGGCCAGTGCGCGGCATGGGATCCTTCCACGTCGAAGGTCCCTACGATCCCGGGGCGACCATCCGCAACGACACGCTCCTCGCAGCGCTCGACCAGTACGACGTGCCGGTGATCGACAACGTCTGGGCCGACGTGGCGACCTTGTGGCGCCAGCTGCTCACCCAACCAAGACGTTTATGGCTACCCCGCCCTCACGGACGACCTGAAAGCAGGACATCTTCGGCCGCAACGCCGCGCACCTCGTCGGTGTCGATCCCGACGCTACCCGATGCGGCCTGAGCACCGACCCGCTGTCGATCAACGTCCCCGAGAGGGCGTACCTTCGCACCGAGGGCGCGCTGCCCTCGGCCTGGCATACGCATGGGCCGACCACCCGCCGTCAGCTGCTGAGTTGGCTGGCGGCACCCACGACGCGCTGGGTGCCGTCCTAGGCGCTGCGGCACTACCAGGCGAGCTCCCCTAGATCTTCCTGAAAGGTGCCGGTGGGTCCCTCCTTGCCGATGGTCGCCATGCGCACGATGACCTCTGCGCCCTTCTCGACGGGTTGCCCCGCCTCGCTGAAGGGAGTGAGGTCGGTAGCGGTGAACCCGGGCTCCACTGCATTGAACTTGATTGCCGGATATGTCTTGGCGTACTGAACAGTGAGCATCGAGACGGCGGCCTTGCTGGAGCCGTAGATGATCGAGGGAAAGTGAAATTGGCGCCGGTCTGGGTTGGTGACGGCCCAGAACGAGCCGAGAGCGCTGGAGACATTCACCACGACCGGGTTCTCGGACTTCTCCAACAGCGGAAGTGCTGCCTGGGTCACACGAACGAGACCTATCGCGTTGGTGTCGAACACCTCTAACGCGATGGCGCCATTGATGTCCCCCGTGGTACTGATCCCGGCATTGTTGACGAGGACGTCCAGGTGGCCCTCGCGTTCATCGACGGCACGCAGGGCGGTCTCTACCGACGCGTCGTCAGTGACGTCGAGCTGAACGAACTGACCGCCGACCTCAGATGCCGCCGCCGCGCCGCGCTTCACGCTGCGCGCACCGATATAGACGGTGTGTCCCTGAGCGGCTAGTTGACGGGCAGTCTCGTAACCGAGTCCTTTGTTGGCCCCCGTGATGAGCGTTACCGTCATGTCTGGTCCTCCTCCGTCGCTGACAAGGCGCAATCCTGCATCGATTGGTTTCGAGATCGATCTCGTCGACGTCCTCGGAGCTAACGGAGGATGATTCGTTGCGGATCGTCTCGCCAGCTACCGGTGTCTCGCAGGCAGTAGGCCAACTCGAGTTACGAAACCGGGCCAACCCAACCCAGCACTTGGTCGGACGACCTAAGTGATCCGGCGTACCAGCGGTAGTTGTGTCCCGAACACCTAATCGAGACGGTAGAGCTTGGTTCCGTTCTCGCCGAGGATCTTGCGACGCGACTCCGGGCGAAGCGTGGCCATGGCCTCGTGCACGTGTTCGAGCGGCTTGGGCCAGAGTGCCGTCGGGTGGGGAAAGTCGGTCTCGAAGAGGATGTTGTCTTCACCCACCTTGTCGACCAGCTGCTGGAGATGCCCGCGCCCAGTCTCGAACCAAATGGTGGCGTACCAATTCGACTTGAAGTATTCCGATGGGCTGCGCCCGAGAGCGGCTGCTTGCACCGGCGCGTTCTCTGGCAGCTCCCAGTCCATTGTCTCGAGGATGAAGGGGACCCAACCGATTCCGCTCTCCACGGAGACCATCTTGAGCTTGGGGAATCGATCGAACAGCCCCGAGAAAATCGTGTTGATCACCACGCGGGCGTTCCCGATGAAGAGCATGGAACCGCCGATGGCGGGTTTGACGAACTCGTCCTGGGACTCCCAGAAGTACTGACCGAAGAAGTTCATGGCCGTGAGGCTCGCCCCGATGTGGAAGTGGACTGGAAGCTCGAAGTCGGCGCACACTTCCCACAGGGGGTCCCAGGCTTTGCTGGCTAGATCTGGGGCGCCGAGGTCCTGGGGATCGGAGGTCATATTGATCCCACGCAGCCCAAGGTCCCCGATGCGTTGAGCCTCGCGCACGCATTCGTCGACGTCCCATGCGGGGAGGATGGGCATAGGCAACAGGCGGTTCTTCGTGCGTTCCTGGATCTCTGCCCGAGAGTCGTTGAAGATCTCGACACACACTCGACGCAGCGCGAGGTCATTCACCTCGGCCAGGGTCTGGCCCCCCAGCCCAAGCGCGTTCGGATAAAGGACCTGGTGCTGTATGCCCATGTCGTCGAGTACCTCGAGGCGAGCATCGACGTCCCACGCGGCGACATGCGCACGTTCGAAATCCCACTCGAGCATCGATTCCAGGAAGGGATGCTTCACACCCTCTCGGTCAATGGTGCTTCCTCCACCGGCTTTTCCAACCGCGATCCCTTCGATGACCCACTGGCGTTCGCCGTCGACCTCTTCGACGTGCAAAATCTGATCCTTGAAGGCGGCGGGGGCTCGCTTGGTCCACAGGTCCTCGACGTCGGTGAAGTGCGAATCGGCGTCCAGAACAGCCAGTCCCTCAGGCAAGTCGGTGGCGAGAGTCATTTGATCGGGTCCTCCAGACGTCGAGACCATGGGGTAAGCACCCTGCGACGGAGGCTACACATCTGTGTTGATCCCTGCGAGGCGGCCCTCTCGCGAGGGTGACGGTGTGGATTGACTTCCTGTTGTCATTCCCATCTTGCAGCGATCTGGGACACCAGATCCACCCCAAGAGGAATGGCCCTACGGTCCGGGCGCCTCTGTCGGGCAGTCTGGTGTGGTGGAGGAAGAGCCACGATGGCCGGAGGTTGAAGAGCTGGAACGTCGGGGGCTGTACGACTCGACTGATCCTGACTGGGCAAGCCGCCTCGAACTGATCCGCTACGTGCTGGCACTCGGCGCCACGCCCGAGGACATTGCAGCGGCGCCCAATTTGCCCGCCCTGGCCCTGGACTTCAGTCTCCGGCCACAGCGCCCCTTGACCCTTGGCCAAGCCGTCGCCGACGCAGGTATGGAGTGGCCGGCAGCGGAACGGATGGTCACGGCAATGGGCCTGCTCGGCGATCCCGCCCAGACCATCACACCCGAGGAAGCGGCCGCGGTGATGCTCCTGGCGGCTGCGAGTAGGGATCTCCTGGGTGAAGCAGCCGCGCTGCAGCTCGCCCGTGTCGTCGGCAGCGCCATGGCGCGGGTGGCAGAAACTCTCGTGGGCGCGTTCCGGCTCAACTTCGAGTTGCCCCGAAGGGCGGCGGGAGCACCGGAGATCGAGTTCGTGAAGGAGGCCTCGGACATCGCAACCACGATGCTTCCGTCCTTCGTCAGCACACTCGATGCCCTGTTACGCCGCCAGATCGTCAACGTCAGCGAGTGGATGTGGTCGACCGATGAAGAACGCTCGGCGGTGATCGTGGTGCGCACCGTTGGCTTTGTCGACCTGGTGGACTACACCTCGAAAGCCGCTTCGGCGTCGGTGCGAGAGCTGATCGAGGTCCTCATCGACTTCGACGAACGCACGGCCGAGATCGTCGGCCGCGCCAATGGCCAGATCGTCAAGTCGCTTGGCGATGAGGTCATGTTCGTCACCGAAGCCGCCGCCGACGGCTGCCAGATCGCAACCAATCTGGTCAACGCATTTGGCCAGGGCAAGCTTCCTCCAGTGCGCGTCGGGCTCGCGTGCGGAGAGCTTGTCTCGGTCTTCGGAGACCTGTATGGCTCCGAGGTAAACTTGGCTGCCCGCCTCGTGAGTGCCGCGAACCCGGGCACTGTGGTCGTCTCAGAGACGGTGCGAGCTGCCGTCGGCGACGGAGCCCGCTTCGACCAAATCCCGCCTCTCGTCCTCAAGGGCTTTGAGAGCCCGGTTGTCGCGTACCGGCTTCAATCCTGATGTGCAAGGGCTGTCCCTTTTACTGCGCGACCAACTAGATGTTGTGTGCGACGGTGCGGAGAGGAAGCTTTCGACCTGTGGCCCCGAACCATTACCGCGACGTATCCGAAACTGGGGCAGCTTGGGGCTTGAGTACTGCGAATACATCGCTGCCGAAGGTGCCAACCTCCGTCGGCTCAAGGTGGCCATGATCATTCGGACGAAAGAACTCGTACCCACTCGCAACGAGTAAGTCAGCCACAACATCTCGATCCTCACAAAAGTTCCTTCTTGACGTGCGATTCCATTCAAGTTGAATCACCGGCAGCCGCCGTTCCGCGATCGCAACGGCGGGGCCGTACAGAACTAACCGCTCGGCACCCTCGACGTCGATCTTCGTACCGTTGGCTAACCGGTCGCCGAGGACCTCGTCGAGAGTGCGGACTTCCACCGCATCGCCGCCAGTATCGCCCTTCGGCAGAAGGTGGTTCATCGAACCGAGCCCGCGAGTCAAGTGCATGACACCCGCCTCGGCGGATAGTGCCGCCGGGATTGTTTCGAACGTGTAACCATTAAGCGCCGCACCTTCCTCGAGCGCCCGCAGTGCCTCCGGATGCGGTTCAACTGAGATGACTGCAGAACCAAGGTCGGCTGCCACAGCGAATGGAGCCCTGCATTCGCTCCAATATCGACAAAGAGGGCGCCTGGATGCAGAAAGGCTTTCCACGCTTGCATATAAGGCCAGTCCGGCGGATTCCCGAGAACGAGTTCAACGGTGTGGGAGTACCGTCTTTCCGCCCACATCTTCGAGTGATCGCCAATCGGCACCCTGGTGCGCTGGTGAAAGACCTGCGCTCGGACATAGAACCGGGTGACTCGGGCTATGGATCTCATCCGGTGTCCACTATTTCAGGGGTTACGCCAAGCGGAGTGGAGTTGCCGTCGGAAATTGCGCAACTTATCGCGGTAACTGCGCGCGGACGATCCAGCTTGTCTTGCGGCTGAACGGTCTACAGGGTTCGCAGGCGACATTGGAAGCGGGAAGGTTATCAATCCAGATGTCGTGGGGGCTGGCTGTATGGCCGGGTGTCAACCTGGTTCCATACCTACATTCTCGGGGGCAGATGGCGAATCCTCTAGCTGTTCGGTCAGCAGCTCGAGGGAGCTGTGCAACTGGGCGAAGCGCCGCGGCCCAAAGATCTCTTTGATCCGCTGCTGCGCCGCCCCCGCCGCGGCGCAGATCGTCTGTTCGGGCCGCCGACCCAAGGAAGTAAGTCGGATCACGCGAGCAACTACACCACTGCCGCGTAGCTCCTTCAGAATCGTCGGCATGTCCTGGGCACGGCTGCCAGTGATCCCGACCTGATCCCCCATGGCCTCCTATGGCTTAGGGCCTCGGCTGAGTCGCATGGCTGCACCGAGGCGGTGATTGTCAGTTCCACACCGCCGCGTAGATACAGAGGGCCGCGGAGACTGCGACTCCGACCCACACCAGGATCCAGGCTTTGTTGCCCATCGTTGCTTCTTCCTTTCCAGGGATGCCAAATCACCCCGCTTGTGCGTGTATTCACAAGCTAACTTTACGTGGAAGGTGCTTGCAAAAGTATGCGCCACGCAAATGCCGTTGCTGGAGTGAACTCACGGAGCCGGTTGATCCGGGACGTTCCTCAACCTCAACCCGAGCTTCGCCGGTCTCTTGCGTGTCTGCTTCAGCACTCCGCCACCCGCCTCGTCTCGCTAGGCGACCACGCCGCGCTCACGGAGGTCCGCGATCGAGCCGGCGAGCCCGAGCTCTGCCAGGAGCTCGTCGGTGTGCTGGCCGAGAGCCGGTGAGCTACCCCGCAGCGTTGCCGGAGTGGCCGAGAAGTTGGTGGGATGGCGAGGTAGGCGAGTGCGCCCGACTATGTCGTGATCGGCCTCCACGAACAGACCCATGGCCTGTGCGTGGGGGTCCTCGGGCAACTCCTCCGCCGAAAGGATCATTGCAAAGGGCACCCGCTCGGCCTCGAGGCGGGCCGAGGCCTCGGCCATCGAGAGATTCGCGGCCCGGGCGTAACACATGTCGAGGATCGGCTCGAGGACATCGCGGTGGCGGATCCGTTCGGCAATGGTGGCTACACGGGGGTCATCGAAGCCGGTGGCCCCCAAGGCCCGGCACATCCCGGCGAAGTCGTGGTCTGAGGTCGGAGTGACAATGCCCCAGCCGTCGGTGAAGCGAATTGGAGAGAAGCCCGCCTGGAAGCTCGAGTGCTGGGTGTGATCGGACTCGAGCAGCACCTCATTGGCCGCCGCGTCGGCCCACAAGAATGTCGTGACGGCATCGACCATCGACAGTTCGAGATGCTGACCTCCTCGTCCGCGGTCTCGGGCAAACAGAGCAGCGGTGACGGCTTGAAAGGCAAAGAGCGCGGTCACCTTGTCGGCCGCCGACTGGCGCAGGAACACTGGCACTCCGTCGCCAGGGTCGGCCTGGCTCGCCGCGAAGCCGGCGTAAGCCTGAATCACCGTGTCGTACGCGCTGCGATCGCTGTACGGGCCGACAGTTCCGAAGCCCGAGATGGACGCGTACACCACGTCGGGGTTCACCGATCGAACGTCCTCGTAGCCCAGCCCGAGGCGGTCCATGATGCCAGGGCGGAAGTTTTGAAGAACGACGTCGGCCCGCTCGGCCAGGCGGAGCACGATGGCGATGCCCTCGGGCTGCTGCAAGTCGACCGCGATGCTGCGCTTGCCTCGGTTGCAGACCAGGTAGAGCGAGCTCATTCCGTTCACCGCTACTCCCACCCAGCGAGCGATGTCGCCGATCCCGGGCCGCTCGACCTTGATCACGTCGGCCCCTTGGTCGGCCATCAGCGCGGCGACGTAGGGCCCGGTGAGTGCGATCGAGAGATCAAGAACGCGCACACCCTCCATCGGTCCGCCCGAGGACGCGCCGGCTTCGCTCTCCGACATTGGTCAGGCGGAAAGGCCCAGCCGCAGGGTCACCGCGAAGACGGTCTCAGACGGGACTCCCGATCGAGCGTCAGGCCTCGGTTCGATTTCCCTGGCGAACAACACAATTGGCATTGGACTACCGGCCGATCTGAGGTCGGGCCGTCGCTCACGAGCCCGACAGCCATTCAAAAGCTCATGGATTCCGATCGCACCAACACTAGGGCGCAGCGTTTTATGCCGCCGGAGTTCATGGATGCCGTGGGCCAGCGGAGCGCACCGATCGTATCGAGCGCCACCGCACCCATCCTGTACTGCCGAAACGCATGGGGGCGGGTGTCCCCGTCGTGCGCCTGACTGGGGCACCCGAGGCGATAGGGGACATCCGCCTGCAGCGTGCGTCAAAGCCGCTTTTCGCCGACGGACCTGCGGTCTAAAGCAGTACAGAAGAACACGGACATCGTGGGTCTGAACGGATCGTAGAGCAACACCTGGAGGCTCATGTGGGCGCCGAACCAAGTGCCCTGCCCCTGACGGGCCAGAAGGGTGGAAGGCTCGGCCGGCATCCCCTGCACGCTGTCTGGTGCATCGCTTGAGAATCGATCGGGCGCCCGGAGGTCCACTTTCACGACCTAAGAGGCGCGGGCCTCACGTGGCCGGGACACAAGGCGCCACGACTCGTGAGTTGATGGCACGTGCCGGTCATGCGAGTCCGGCAGCAGCGTTTCGTTACCAACACGCAGTCGCCGACCGTGATGTCGCGATCGCCAATGCGCTCTCAGGACTCGCCGAGGCGTCTCGTGCCGCGAATCCCCCGGGATATTCGCGGGATGAGGACGACGAGCCCGACGATGCGATGAACAACGTCGTGGAAGAGAGCGGTCGACCGGGATCGAACCGGCATCATCAGCTTGGAAGGGACGCCAATACGGATTCGCGCGAACCCGAGTGAACTCAAGCCGCAGGTCGGACGACTGAACGGACTCGCCTGAACCGCAGTGATCTCCGGCGTCCGCGGGATATTCGCGGGATGAAAGACGCCTCTCCGGTTGCGACAGGCTCGTCAAGGTCCGCCACAGGCGAGCGAGGACACGGAGCGAAGTGGCGTCCCGGAGCGTGGCCTTGACGAGCCGGGCGAGCTTCAAAATCAAGATGGAGTAGGCCGGCCCACGGGCTGGCCTGGAAGCCTACGGGGTCGCCCCGAATCGGTGAACGGCGGCACCCCTTCCGCACAAGCTCACAACGCTTGAGTTCCTTAGCGACAACCGTCCAGAGAATTTCGAGCAGCTGGTTCCAGCGACGCTCGTCACTTCGATTCAGTCAGCCGTCGAAGCTGATCGGGGCATCGCCCAACACGGTCGGGGAGCTTTGGTCGGCCACGAGGACGATGCACGGGGACGCGGCGTTGGTGCAGTTGACCGGGCCGTCCGAAGTCATGAACTGGTCGACCACCTTGAACTTCGTCTTGACCAGGACGCCCGTAGCCGAAGTTTCGGCATCCACGATATTTCCCAGATTGCAACCATTCACGAAGAGACTCATGTTTGCGGCGTTGCACTCAAGGATGGCGACCCCATTGTTGTCACCGAGGTGCTTCCCGCTCACCTTAACCCTGGCGTGGGCTGCAAGACCTGCGCTCGGCGTCACCACGACCTTCGGCTTTGGGATTGCACCAGCCGGCGCGGCGACCAGCGCCAGTGCTGCGATCGCCATTCCGACGACGCCCATTGAGGTCCGAATACCGATGATCTTTGCCATGTCGCAACCTCCGGCAGATGTTCGGTGCGGACAAGGGTAACAAGTGCTTCTTGGCGCTGCATCGGTGCACCCTGTTCTGATACGGCGATCTGGGCTACCCGCGGGGTTCCAGCGCGTCGCCTCACGGCTTGGAGGGCACCGTCATCTGATGGTTGTGAGTGTGCGGAGGGGCTGGCTGTGGTGAGCATGCTGCTCGGTGCCCTGATTGGGCTCTCGTCAGTCGCCGCGGCAACCCCTCGAACTGCGAAGAATCCTGGACCCGTGTACTTCCGCCAGGTCCTCTGTTTCGTGCCCGCCTACAACCCGGCTGCACGTACGTCCATGGCACTAGGACGATCTTCGCGTAGCGCCGCCAGTGTCCTCTCTCAGAACAACCTCAAGGCCGTGCCCAACGATTCACCTGATGGGTACTCAGTGCGGGACGTGCCAGCCGACACCGCTCTCGCAGGAGTGCCCTCGACTGCGCCTGCTTCGGAGAAGGCAACTTCAACGGTGCTGCTACCGGGACTCGCGGACGCATCACTCGCATCGAGTGGTGAACGGTATCTGCTTGGCCCCGCGCAGATGACGAGTGCTTCTGTAGCACGCGCCTCTGTGGCACATCGAGGCCATGAAGGCATACGTCGAACAAAACGGTGGCGGTACACCGCCCCAGATCACATCCCACCCCATCAGGTTTGGGTCTGGAGCGTGGACGTGCGTCGTAGGCGAGTTCGCCAACGGCGCCCGTATGGTGACGGTAGCGAAGTGGCGTGACGGCGCCATCGCTGAGGAGTACATCTGGGCATAGCGACACCACCGCCTTGTGCACCCCTGACAAGCTAATCACGCTTGGCATCCACACGCCCATAAGTGATGGCATGAAGGAGCGGGCCTCCGCTCCCCGTGACGGCTCCGGTCTCACGATCGAGACTGGGGTTGTCACACAAACCCTCACGACAAGGGAGGCCCCGATGGAAAAAGAGTATGTCGGCATAGACCTGCACCGCAGGCGTTCGCTCATCTACCGGATGGACCAGGCGGGAGACAAGATCGACTCGGTCCGAGTCGACAACGAGACGAGTCACTTCGCCAAGGCCGTGAGCGTGGCCCCAGTGGGCAGCGATGTCATCGTCGAGGCGACCTACGGCTGGTATTGGGCCGCCGATCTCTTAAAAGAGATGGGCTACGTGGTCCATCTGGCCAATCCGCACGGCAACGACTGGGGACATCGGCGCGTGAAGAACGACGAGCGCGACGCTCGGGACCTGGCCGACCTGCTGCGGCTCGGTCGCCTGGCCGAGGCCTGGATCGCCCCGCCCAAGACTCGAGAGCTGCGCGAGATGATCCGCTTTCGGATCAAGCTCTCCCACGTACGCACGGGTCTGAAGGCCCAAGTCCACGCGGTGATGGCCAAGAACGGGATCCTGCCCGCTCGAGGCGACATGTGGGGCCCGGGCGGCAACGCACAGCTCGACGCCCTCGAGCTCCCCGACGCCTACTTCAATCGCATCGCCGTGCTGCGCGACCTCGTCGACGCGATCGACCGCGAGATCGTCTTCTTGGACCGCGACATCCACCTCATCCTCTGCGATGACGCCGGCTACAACGCTGTCCAGGCCATCTACGGCGTCGGCCCTATCTTCGCCGCCGTTTTCGTGGCCGAGATCGGTGACGTCACCCGCTTCGATTCCCCCAAGGCGCTGTGTTCTTGGGCCGGGCTCACCCCCAAGCACAAGGAGTCCGACCTCCATGTCAGCGGGGTCGGATCACCAAGCAGGGCTCACGACTGGTGCGCTGGGCCGCCATCGAGGCGGTCGCCCGCTACCACGGCGGAGAACCATTCCGCGACTGCTTCGAGGCGATCGCGCAACGCCGAGGCAAGAACCGGGCCAACGTGGCGATCGCCCGGAAAGTTCTCACGCTCGTCTACTACGGGTTGCGAGACGGCGAGATCCGCTGTCTCGCTGACCAAGACGCAGCGTGACGCTCGGCACCCGACCGGCTGCGTGCTCGTTCTACGGCAAGGCTCCCACCTTCGCAGTGGCGCAGCCGGCTAAGTGATTGAGCCCGCCCGGTCGTGGCCGAAGACCATCATGCCGATCAATCTCGGCGAAGACATGCCTGAGCAGCCGAGCCTGCTCCTAGAACCTTCTCGCTCCCAAGCGTGAACCCCGGATGGTCGAACCCGGCGCTCTGTCGCCATTGACAACCTGAACAAGTCTGCGTGGCGAGACGCCTCGGCCTCAAGGTCGTTCGTCCTCGCGTCGCTGCGGGCGCTCCACCTTGACCCCGAGCGCCATCGCCCACGCGCGCAAGCTCACAGGTCGCCATTGCGAACCTCCAGCACCTTGAAAGAATCTCCCGGGTCTTGACACGGCCCGCTCCTTCAGACATGCCGCAGAGTGGCACTCACTCCGGCGGTACGGGGGAGGCGCGATTGGCGAGGGACCCAGCCTTCTCACCATTGGTCAATGGCTGCATGGACCTGACGCGCCGGCAGCGGGGTCACGCCTGGGTAGGTTCTTGGCATGGCCTACAGAGGCGACGCCCCCGCCGCCGTGCTCCTCGACGCCGGGGGCGTGTTCGTCCTTCCTGACTCCGAGCGGATCCTGGGGGCTTTCACACGAGCCGAGTGCTCCGTCCCTCGAGAGGTGCTAGCAGACGCGCACTACCGGGCCGCAGCAAGGTTCGGCACGCACCTCGACGTTGAGGCCAACTGGACTGAAGCGTGGCTCGACTACCTGCAGACGTATGTCGACGAGT
Source organism: uncultured Acidimicrobiaceae bacterium (assembly GCA_963725895.1). GTDB lineage: Bacteria > Actinomycetota > Acidimicrobiia > Acidimicrobiales > RAAP-2 > Bog-473. Next base: position 1,174,288 of record CAVSAJ010000003.1, read on the forward strand.
GCGGCGTATCGCAGGACCGGCGTGACGAGGCCCATCGCCACCTCGACAGCGAGTTCGCCGATGCCGCTTTGTGGGTCGAACCGGTACCGGGCAGCCGCGAAGGACTGCAAGCGCTCGCCGACACCGGGGTCCGGCTCGGTATCATCTCAAACGCCGATGGGATGATGGGCTCGCGGCTCGCCCAACTCGAGCTGTGCCAAGTGGGTCCCGGCATTGGCGTGGACATCGAGTGCGTCATCGATTCCGGAAACGTCGGCGTCATGAAGCCCGATCGGCGGATCTTCGAGGTGGCCATCGACCTCCTCAACGTCGACGCGGACCAAATTTGGTACGTCGGTGACATGCCTGCCATCGACGTAGTCGGCGCCCGCCGGGCCGGGATCCGACCGATTCTCATGGATCCACTCGGCCTCCACTTCGACGCCAGTTACGAACGGATTCAGTCCTTGGTAGGGCTCGCCGAGCTGATCGCGACGGCGTCGGCGTGACCGACGACGAGAAGTTCTCGCTCACCTCGGCCCAGCACGCCGCGGACGAGGGCCGACTAGCCGAATGGGTGGTCGACTTCCTCGCCAGCCCGGGCAGTAGCAACTCCGCGCTGGCCGCCGCATTCGCCATGAGCGGCGCGACCTACCTGGGTCCGATCCGATTCGCGCTCGACCGACTCACACCGATGGCCGGTCCCGACCGGGACGAGGTGGTTGTACCCGTCGCCGAGGGGGTCTGGGAGTCCGACGTCGAGGCCATGGAGCACAGCATCGAGCAGGGGTGGCACCCCCCGCCGCTGTTGGTATCGCATCACGACGGCAAGTACTTCCTCGAGGACGGAAACCATCGTTACGAGACACTGCGCCGAACGGGCGCCAGCCACGCCTGGGTAGTTCTCCTATTTGCGGGCGAGGTGGAACGAGACCGCTACCTGAGGGAGTACGGAGATGGGTCGAGCCGAACCAGCGAAATGGGTCACACCGATCCTCAGGTCGCCGAACCGCTTGACGATCTTAGGTGACTGCTGTTCGAATGGTGAACATCGGGCACCCATATCCGGTGCGTTCGGGGGCAGTTACACCTCACCTGTAATCGGCAGCCGACTGCAACCAGATCTCGACTATCGGGGCGACAGATGTCAGCCACCCCTCTGACAAGTGTCAGCCAACCATCTGAGGACTTCTTCTCGTCGAGTGAGAGCGATGAAGTGCCCCTCATTGGGGAAGGGGACGAAGGATGAGCGAGGTATGCGTTGGGCGAGGACCCGACCCCACCCCTCAGGCACCATCTTGTCTGCCGAGCCCTGAAAGATACAGACCGGTGTCGACAGATCCTCGGGAGCGAAACCCCATGGAGCGATAGCGGCCCGATACTCGTCCACAACGCCGTGGGGATTCGCCGCGCCCTCACCGAGGATCGTAGGGAACCAACGACCTTGCTCTTTAACGGCTTCTGCTTCGGTGCTGGGTAGTCCCTGCACCGAAGCCACAAGGAGAACTCGAGGGGCGTACTTCGAAAGCCAGCGCGTACCGGTTGCCGTCACGCGCACCGCCATCGGTGCCTTTCGAGCGAGAGTGGCGAGGGCATAATCGAGGCGGTTCGACTGTTTGAACGTGACGGGGTCGTCGAGAGGTGGACACCCGGCGATCACCGCACACGCGGTGACGCGTCCAGCGAGTTCGAATGCGGCGGCAAGCGCGTATTGCCCGCCCTCCGACCAACCCATGATTCCTATTGAAGCGACTTCCAGGTGATCGAGGAGCGGCACGAGGTCTGTTCGGACCCAGGGCAGCAATCCGTGACCCACTAGCCGATCGGTGCGGTGTATGCCGGGCCGGTCTGGTGATATGACGCACAAACCCAGAGATTGGGCAATGCGGTCGGCGGGACTGAAATCGTGACCGCTCACCAGCCCGCCGTGGCAATTGACCACCGGCAGACCCTCGGGGTCGCCATAGATCGCGTATCCCACAGCGCGGCCATCGGGAAGCGGAAGCATGTGTTCACCGCGTGTCATGCACTAATTGCCTCACAAAAAATTGTCATCACGTCCTTCGGCATTGAGAAGATGTCTCAATCAAAGCCTGCATTCTGGGAGTCCCGAGAATAATCATCTGAGTCCCTCCCGATGGCGTACTGGGCTACACGCCCGAGGCATATGGCCGTTTGCGGATGCAGGTGGAGATAAATGCGCTCCGCCTGGTGCAAACTAAGACCGTGGGAATCGTCCTCGGCATTGTTTGGTGCGCCTTGTGTTTTCTCATTGGATTCGGAGTCTTTACGAACTACCGACGCTGGGGAACCTGGTGGCTAGATCACACCGGACGGTATTACAGACCACGGCATCAGCTCGTGTCGGACGAGACCAATTTGAAAGTCACAGGAATCGTTTGGGGACTGCTCGGAATACTCGGGCTCGCATTTTTCCTCCTCTGATTCAAGCTCGCACTAGCCGAAAAGTGCCGCAGGGCGGCACCTCGTCCGGGCTGGTGCGTGGCAAACCCGGTGTTCTGGGGCAGTTCAACTCGGAGCGATACCATGCGGCTCTGTAGCCTCAGAACTCCAGTCCCCCTAGCGCGGCCGCCGGACTACGACCAGAGTTCACCCCGGCGCGACCACCAGGCCTCCGCGGCGGTCATCGCGCCTTCGGCCTCGCGGATGCCGCCGCCCACGAGCCCTGCGGTGGCAGCCCAGTGCAGGGGTACAAGGGCTAGAGCCCCGGGGAGCCATCGGTACTCGTCGCGAGTCAACGGTTCCGGAGCCGTGCTTTCGTAGGCGTCGAGCAGTCGTCGCGGCTCGAGCAATTCGCCGCCCGGTGCGACCTGGTGCAGGCTGGCCGCGATGTCGTACAGCCGCTCCCTAACCCTCGCGAAATCCAGGTCGAAGGTGGCCCATGAGTCGTCTGACAGTTCTCCCGCGTTGCCCAATTTGTAGTCCCCATGAATCGGAGCGCATGGCAGTTCGACCTCCTTCCGGAGCTTGGAGAGCTCGCCAGTCAGTTGGCGCATCCGATGCACGACCGGCTCGCTGCGGGGTCCGAGCCTGCGGCGTGTGAAGCCGACCGAGTAACGCAGTTGGCCGAAGGTTCTGTGGTCGTCGAGGGGTTCGGGCGGGCTGGGCTCCCAGACTGCTTTGAGCGCAGTGTGAAGGCGTCCGAGCTCCTCGAATACGCGGACGTAGGAGTCCTCGTCCGTCGGTGGCTGCACGTGATCGATGAACTCCTCAAGCTCAGCCCAACGATCAGCGACCCTCAGGAGGTCGCAGCCGGAAATCGGAATCGGCCGAGCGACGCGGACTTGCGTCCGCTGGAGCCGTTCCCGCAAGCGCCGCAGTCCCGCGACTCGCCCGCGGCGGACCCAGGGCCTGTGAACCCGGAGGACAACCGGCGGCTCAGCGTCTATCCGCAGGTTGAGGTTGAATCCACCGCCGATGTCTGCCCATCCCGCCCCCCGCGCGACGCGGTCGATCACGGCCGAGACGGCCGGATCATCTGGGCTGGCTCTAGGTCCAAACCAGCGCGGCAAGGCAGGGGGAGAGGTCGAAGCTTCGATTCCGGTCATGGCAATGGCCCGCCAGCGCACCCGACGGAGGGTCCGCCGGCGAACCCCCATCCTCCTCGACGCGGGTCGATCGTGCCACACATGTGCCGTTACACGGCACATGTGTGCCTCACCGACCCGGCAGCGTTTGGGGACATTTAGCCTTAGCCGAAAAGATCCGGTAAACGCCTCTCGCTAAGCCGAGCGCAGTATGGGCATAGGTCCGAGTCGGGATGCTCACTCCAACGGCGCTGAAGTGCGCCGTATTCGATGGCCGTACCGCACCAGGTCTGGGAGGCGGACTGATCGGTTAGATGCCAGGCCGCTGCGTCCGCCAGTCCTCTATCGGATCGAGCTGCAGCGGGCAACAAAACGACATGCAGTCCCATCTCATGGGTCACGTTGGCGTCCTCCCTGAATGGGACTTAGCCGTTTGACCGAGTTCCGTGGCGAGACGGTTCTATAGCCTTGAGATCGGTTCCACCCTTAGCAAGTTCTCTCCACCGTATGGGTGGTCGACTCTTCCCTGATAGGGACAATGGTCCTGTATCTCAGCTATCCGGCGGTCGGGGGCAGGCTGGCTCGCTCAATCGGGGAAACGGGGGCGGAATACTCCCCTCGAGGATTTTTGACCCGCCGTCCAGGTGAAAGACTGACCATCAGTGGCGGACTGGATCAGCGATAGCACGATCAAAACATTGTTCGCGATGTCGGGCAACGTGTGCGCCTTTCGCGAGTCTGAGGGCAGGGTGCCTGCACGTGAGCAGCGCCTACCGATCCGGGATGGGATTCAGTGATGGCTCGCATTTGCCACATCGCGGGCCGGCGCCCGGGCAGCGCCAGATACGACGACACAATGACCGACGAAGATCGAAACGGCTTCAACAACCTGATTCTCATGTGCCCGAGCCATCACGTCTTGATTGACAATCTGGAGCCAAACCGATTCACCGTCGCAATCCTCCAGGAAATGAAGGCAAAGGCGCTCGAGGCCAACGGGCCGAAGATGGGCTCTCAAGGTTGGGCGACCGATTCGCAACTGGATCGGTATGTCACCTTCGCAGCGGTTGCGTTAGAGCGGCAGTATGCCGGTGAGGATGCTTCGGTCACCCGTCATGTGAACTTGACTGGACGGGCCGATGCAACGTTCGCGACAACCGGAGTGCTTTCAGTTAGAGACGAGCCACGAGACGAACCCGACCAATCGGAGCGAGACCGGTACGCCGTCCAAATACGGCAGATTCTTGGTTACGACAACGTCCTTTCGCGAGGCCGGCCTACGAGTGGTCAGTATTCCGCCCCACATCGTGCCGGACCTCGAGGCGCACTTGATGGCTCACGTCGGCCCTGATCCCACGGCGCCCCTGCTCACCGGGCCGAAGGGTGGGCGGCTCCGCCGGCATCCTCTCAATGACGCCTGGAACCTCGCGAGGGCGGCGCTGGGACGCCCTGAGGTCCATTTCCACGATCTGAGGCACGCAGGATTGACCTGGGCGGCGACGCAGGGCGCTACGACGGCAGAACTGATGAGGCGAGGCGGTCACGCAAGCCCCAGCGCCGCGCTGCGATACCAGCACGCAACTGAGGACCGCGATGCTGCACTTGCAAGGGCGCTCTCTAGCCTCGTCACTGAGCCGAATCTGACCCTTGTTCCAAACCGTCCGCGCGATATTCGCGCGATGGACGATGAGGACTCTCAGAATGTTTCGCCGCTACGGCATCGCCACGCTGGGGATTCATTTGGAGCGGCCGACCAGGATCGAACTGGCATCATCAGCTTGGAAGGCTGAGGTTCTACCATTGAACTACGGCCGCGAATCGGAGCGCAGTCTAAAGCCTCTACTCTCGACCCCGTGGACACGCTGTTCGATCGAGTGGGGGGTGAGCAGTTCTTCTTCGACCTGGTCGATCGCTTCTATGAGGGTGTCGCCGGTGACCCATTGCTGCGTCCGCTCTATCCCGAGGACCTTGCAGAGTCGTCACGCCATCTCGCACTGTTCCTCACCCAGTACTGGGGCGGTCCAGGAACCTATAGCGAGGTGCGCGGACACCCACGGCTGCGCATGCGTCACGCCCCCTTCGTGATCGGTTCGCCCGAGCGCGACGCCTGGTTACGCCACATGCTCGGTGCATTGCTCACCTTGGAGGAGGCCGAGCGGATCTCGGCGGCCGATGCGGTCGAGCTGAAGGAATACCTCGAGATGGCCGCCAACTCGCTCGTCAACTCTCCATAGGAGACGCGAGCCGCACGAGGTAGCAGGCGCTCAGTCTTTGAAGTCGGGTACTCGTCCCTCTTTGCGAGCCGCCACCGCCTCCTCGAAGTTCTTGGTCGTGATGCGCACGAAGAGCTGGGCGGTCCCCTCTGCGTCCATGTGCGATTGGAGGCTGCTGGCGTCGAGGCTGTTCCACAGCTGGCGCTTGGTGAGTTCGACGCCGGCCCGGCTCCACACGTTGATCTGGTCAGCCAGCTCGAAGCAGGCCGGCAACAGATCGGTACCGGGGACGACCCGAGAGACGAGTCCGATCCGATCGGCCTCGGCGGCGTCGACGTCGCGTCCCGTCAGCATGATCTCGGCCGCCCGCGACTGGCCCACTGCGCGCGGCAGGAGGAAGCTGATCCCGAGCTCGGCCGCGGTCAGGCCGTTGTTGATCCCGGCCGCCCTGAAGTAAGCGTCCTCCGAGGCGATCCGGATGTCGGCCGCAAGGGCGAGGCAGAAGCCTCCGCCGATCGCGGCGCCGTTGACCGCTGCGATCACCGGCTGGTGCAGCCGGCGGATCGTGGCGATGACGTCGTCGAGCATTTCCATCGAGCGCAGGGCGATCGTGGGGAGCGTCAATCCCTCGATGTTCGGCATCGTCCCCGGGTTCTCGTGGTCAGCCCCAGAACAGAACCCACGGCCCGCACCGGTGATGACCACGATGCGCACCTCGTTGTCGCTTCCGATCTCGCGCAATGCGTCTCGGAACGGGATCATCACGTCGAAGGCCATCGCGTTCATGCGCTCGGGGCGATTGAGGGTGACCACCGCGACGCGGGGGTGCGGCCGGCTGATTTCAGTAAAGGACATGCGCGGCATCGTAGAGGGCAGCGTCCGGGGCTCCAGGAGGACCGGACGACGTCTTCGAGCTAGGCGCTCGGCCCCCCGCGCTTGCTCAGCCCGTCCTTGCGGGCGATCCAGCGGAGGCGGGCGGCACGGGCGTCCCAGTCGTACACCACCGCGGTCCCGGCGATGAAGTCGTCGAGCCCACGTCGCTCCCGCTGGTAGATGATGCCGAGGAAGCCGATCCCCAAGGTGAGGAACAAGGTGACGGCCACCCCGATCGTGCGGCGGGCAGCCTGACCAACGCGGATTGGCCCGCCTTCCTTGGTGACCACTTGGAGGCCGAAGATCGCCATGCCCAGGGTCTTCCCGCTCACTGCCCACTGGTAGGTGTAATAGAAGAACTCCCAGACGACGAGGGTGCTGAACGCGACGATCTGGTGGTTGGTGATCGTGTAATACCGCCCGCTGACGAGCTTGATCGCCACATTGAGCAGCGCAACGCCCAGCGTGTAGAGGCCCCACGACACCCCGATGTCAGCGCCGAAGGCCACGAGCCGGCTGACGGCTCCGGCATAGTGACCCTGGCGGCCGACCGTCATCTCGGGGGCGGGCATCGGCACCGTCGTCACGGCGCTGTGCCTTTGGGCGCGACCAGCTGCGGGGGACCCTCGGGCCACATGGCCAGACGGCGGCCGCGGCCGACGATCCGGTTCCCCCAGCGCAGGACGAAGTCGTCGAGGCCCACGCCCTGGGCGCGGATCACGTCGAGGATCTCTGTCAGGACGCCTGTGGTCGAGCGGGCGATGATTGATCCGAGCTCCGTCTGCTCCACCAGCGCGTCGATGTTGATCTCCTCGACGATGGCGTTGATGTCGAGCCGCTCGATGATCTTTTGGATGTCGACGCGCTCGACGATCTTTTCGATGTCGACCCGGTCGACGATCTGGTCCACGTCGACACGTTGGACGATCGCGTCGATGTCGACCTTCTCGAGGATGGCATCGATGTCGATGGCGTCGACGATCATCGGCACGATGCGCTCGGCGAGCGATTGCGCCAGCTGCTCGACCCGGGTGCCGATCGGGTTGCTCACCGGTCTCTCGGCCAATGTGACATTCCTGTGATCTTCTCACCCCAGCACCGCGGCAAGTGGGACATCGATCGGGTACCGTCGAACTGGTCGGGGCAGATGACGACGACGAGGACCAGCGGAAGGAGCAGGAGCCGTGGAGTACGAGCGTTATGACGACGGAGTCCCCTCATGGGTCGATCTGGGAAGCCCTGATCTGGCCAAGGCCAAGGTCTTCTATGGCGGCCTGTTCGGCTGGGAATGCCCCGACGGACCGCCCGAGGCAGGGGGTTATTCGGTGTGCCTCTTGAACGGCAAGACGGTGGCCGGGCTTGGCCCTCAGATGAACCCTGACTTTCCGCCGGTCTGGATGACCTATGTCAACGTCGACGACGCTGACGCCACGGTGGCCAAGGCGTCGGCAGGCGGCGGCACGATCTTCGCGCCGCCGATGGACGTCCTCGACGTCGGCCGCATGGCCATCCTGGCGGATCCACTAGGGGCCGTCTTCGGTCTGTGGCAGCCCAAGTCCCACATGGGCGCCCAAGTGGTGAACGAGCCGGGATCCCTCTGTTGGAACGAGCTCATCACGACCGATCTCGATGCATCGAAGGCCTTCTACAAGGCCGTCTTCGGCTGGGACGCAGAGGACCAGGGTCCTCCGGGCGGCCCACCGGCCTACACCGAGTGGAAGATCGCCGGGCGTTCGGTGGGAGGGATGATGCTCAAGCACGGTGACATGCCCGCCGAGATGCCGCCGAACTGGGGCGTGTACTTCGCCGTGGCCGACACGGATGCGACGGTGGCCAAGGCCGAGCAGCTCGGCGGTGCGGTCTTCATGGGGCCGACCGACATCGAGCCGGGCCGTTTCGCGGTCCTGGCCGACGACCAGGGCGTCGTCTTCAACGTCCTCAAGCTCAAGTCGTAGCGAGGAGGGCCATGGAACGCCGACGCCTCGGCCGAACGGGCCACGAGAGCAGCATCGCCATCCTCGGTGGGGCCGCCTGTTGGTCGGCGACCGTCGAGGAGGCCGGGGCGTGGTTGCAGCTCGCCCTCGACCACGGCGTGAACCACCTTGACATCGCGCCCCAATACGGTGCCGCCGAGGCAGTGGTCGGCCCGAACCTGGCTGCCCACCGCGACGAGCTCTTCATCGCGGGCAAGACGCTCCGGGCCAATCCAGACGGCGTGGCGGAACAGTTCGACACGACCCGGCGCCTGCTCAACGCCGAGGTCCTCGACCTCTACCAGGCCCACGGCGTGACCACGATCGAGGAGTTGGATCGTCGGTCGCCAGCCCTCGAACGCATCATTTCCTTCCGCGGCGCGGGGCGCACTCGCTTTGCTGGCATCACGGGGCACGATCTCGAGGTGCCCCGGGTGCACCTCGAGGCCCTCCGCCGCTTCGACCTCGACACCGTGATGTTCCCGGTGTATCCGGCGCTGTGGGCCCGGCCCGAGTATCGCGAGCCCGCCGAGGAGCTCCTGGCACTGTGTGCCGCGCGTGACATCGGCGTCATGGCGATCAAGGCGGTGGCACGCCGGCCCTGGGCCGACCACCGTCCACTCGCCGACGCCATCGCCGGCAGCCCCGCCACGTCCGCCCGTTGGGCCTCGTCGTGGTACGAACCCCAGCACGACGACGAGGCGATGGATCGTGGCGTGCACTTCGCCCTGTCGGTGCCGGGCGTCCATGGCTTTTGCACGCCGGGCGACATCGCGCTCTTGCCGCGTGTGCTGGCGTCGGCCGAGCGCTTCGCACCAATGGACGAAGCCGGCCGCGCGGCGGCGGTCGACGCCATGGCTGCGGAGGAGCTGATCTTCCCCATGCCGCGCTCGAGTCGCCGCTCAACCCTCGCGGATCGCCTCGACGACGGTGCGGAACGATGCGTCCTCGCCCGGGTCGGGCGGCGGCGACACGACAATGCCCTGCCCGAGACCCCCGAAGCGCTCGAGCAGGATGCCCGGCAGCTCGGAGAACGTGCCGCAGGGCACGAGCGTCTCGAGCACCTCGTCCGAGAGGACGCCAGCCAGGTCGTCCCAACGGTCGTGACGAACGAGGTCGCGCAGGCGCGGGCCGAGGTCGTCCCACCCGTAGAGCTCGAGGGTCGGGGCGTAGGCGGGGGTGGAGTACAAGAACGCGAGGAGGCGGCGTTGGCGCTCCCGCTCGGCGAGCACCCCGGCCTCCGTCGCCGCCGTCACGACCGGGGTGCCGATGACCATCTCGAAACGGGTGCGCCCCAGGTCACGTCCGGCCTCGGCCGCCCCCTCTTCGAGCGCCGGGAGGCACACCTCGAGGAGGTAGCGCGGGTTCGAATTGGTGGGGTGGCTCACGAACCCGTCCGCCACGGCTCCGGCCAGCGCGCACGCTCGCCGCTGGACGCCCCCGAGGTACAGGCGCGGCGCTGCCGTCTCGCCGTCGGGGCCGGGATTGAAGTACGGCTGTAGGCGCGTCATTCGATAGTGCGTGCTCTCATAGGCGGGCGCCTCACCAGACGCGAACGAGGCGAAGGCGGCCCGGACCGCACCGACGTAGTCGCCCAGGCGCCCGATGGGGTCCTTGCCGAAGGGCACGGCATAGCGGTCCTCGATGTTCTGGCGGATCTGTGTCCCGAGGCCGAGTTCGAATCGGCCACCACTCAGCTTGGCCAGATCCCACGCGGCGTACGCCACCAAGGTCGGACTCCGCGTGAAGGCCAGCGCGACGCTGGTCCGCACAGTGATCCGACTGGTGTGTTCGGCGCACAAGAGCGCGACGGCCAGGCCGTCGTGCACGGTCTCCGCGACATGGAGCCCGTCGTAGCCGAGTTGTTCGACGCGCTGTGCGTGCTCGATCGCGTCACGAAGCGACAGGCGCGGGTCCATGCCCGCATAGACCCTCACGTCGGCGCGCTGTCGCGTCCCGTGTTCTGTTGCCGTCCACGGGCCACGATCCTCTCGCGCTCGGTGGCCAGGCGGGACTGGTCGAATCGCTCCTCCATCCACTGCCGGGACCAACGGTTCTCGGCGGCGAGGGCGTCTGCCCCAGCCAGGGCGCCCATCTCGGCGTAGCCCCGTCGGAACTCCCGGATGTACTCGTTCGGGATCGATGCGATGGTTGCTGCCAGCTCGTGGGCGCGCTGCAGCAGGTCGTCGTGTGCGACCACCTCGACGACCAGGCCCCAGTCGCGCGCCGTCGCGGCGTCGATGTAGTCGCCCGTAAAGCTCATTCGGCGAGCCCGGTCGATGCCGATCAGCTGCGGGAGGCGGATGGTCATGCCTCCGCCCGGCATGACGCCGACACGCGCGTGGGTGTCGGCGAAGGTGGCCCGCTCCGACGCGATGAGGAAGTCGCAGCACATGGCCAGCTCGAGGCCACCGGTCACGGTGGGCCCGTTGATCGCTCCGATGATCGGGCCTTCGTGGGGCGGCAGCATGCCGTCGAAGCGAACCGGGTTGCGCTGGCGCTCCTGTTGGACCGAGCGCTGTTCCGTGGCGAGCGCCTTGAGGTCGATGCCCGCACAGAATGCGGGGTCCGCACCGGTGAGCACGATGCAGCCGACGTCGTCCCGTTCGTCGAGGTCGGCGATTGCCGCATCGAGCTCGTTGTGGAGCTCGGCCGAGATCGCATTGCGGGACTCAGGGCGGTTCAAGGTGACTGTCGCGACACGATCCTCCACCTCGACGAGCACCAGCATCAGGCGTCCCTCCTTGCGCGTTGCCTTGTTGTGCGGCCCTGCGGCACGACGTCACTCACCCCCGGCTGGGGCGCCGGGCACCAGCCCTTCGAAGGTGACGACCCGCCGGATCGCTCCGGAGCCGTTGAGCGAGCCGAACTCCAGCCTTCCATCGCAGCGCCCCCGCGCTCCAATCGTTGCCACCTGTAACGGAAGTAGCCGTGGTGCAGGTCGAGGGCGCTGGTGCGGCGGAGAATGACGGGCCGTCGTTCGGCGCAGCGATACATCGCGAACGCTTCGCTCAGCCCAACCGGGCCCTCGAAGACGGCCTCGGGGCTGATGTAGACGAAGTCGGGTGCGACGTGACGACGAAGGCTCGCGAGTCTCGCTTCGTCGTCCTCGTCGAACACGGAATTCATGAGATGGTCGATTCGAGTCGCGACGTCCTCTGCTTCGTGGTCTTGTCCGAACATGCGACCAGTCTCGCAGAGCGCGCGCGCCCGCGACTGGGTGACGCCGACCAGATCAGTCGGCCGGATCAGACCTGCGAGTCCCGTTCGCTGAGCAAGAGGGCGAAGCAGTCGGCATCGTGCTGCGCGCCGTCGATACGCTCCCAGCCCCGCAACGTGGCCTCACGGCAGAATCCAGCGGCTTCGGCTGTGCGGACCGACGCGATGTTCCACGGTTCCACGAAGAGATGCAGGCGCGGGATGCCAAGCTGGTCGAAGGCGAAGGCAACGACGGCGCGCAGGGCGCTGGCAGCGAGGCCGCGCCCCCGCGCGGCACTGACCAGCCAGTAGCCGATGGACGCCCGGCCGCTTTCGATCTCTTGCAACCAGAGACCGATGGAGCCGAGCCCGGCCCTGGGATCTTCTTCGTGGGCGATGACGAAGGAGAATCCGTCACCCTCGCTGGCCCTCGAGTGCTGTCGCTCGATGAAGGCGCGGCCGGCGTCGTCGGTGTAGGTCGAAGGGACCGAAGAAATGGACGGGATCATGGGGTCGGCTGAGGCCTGTCGCACCATTGCGAGGTCGGAGACGCTGTAGGCCCGCAATACGACCGGCGGGGATGCGAGCTGGGGTACCCGCAGTGGGGGAGCGAACGCCTCGAGGTCGAAGGCAGTCATCGCAGCGGGAAATACCCGGGCACGAGGTGATGCGGCACGTCCAGATACCCCTTGGCTTCGGGGAGCCCTCCAAAGCGACCATGGCTCCACCGCACCTCGATGTGCCCCGTTACCTCATAGAGCTCATGTGAGACACGGTGGCGCACCACCGCCTCCCAGCCGACGCGCGGTTGCCCACCGGACTGGGCCTCGACACAGAAGGAGGCCAGTTTGTATTCCTGGCGCCAGTCCCACGAGGTCGCGATGCGCAGACGCAGAGAGCGAGCGGGCGACAAGCCGAGCACGAAGTACGGCGCGCTCCCGATGCGCAGGAGGCGCCACAGGACCGCCTCCTCGGCGCCCCCGATCGCGCCGATTGCCTCCTCCCAGCGTCGTGCCGATGCGCGCGCCACTGCGTCCGACAGCTCGACGTAGCGATCTTTGGCGTCGTCAGGCCATCCGGGCCCGAGCCACCTCCGCAGTGCGTCGCGCTGGGCCGTGGTGAGGTCGATGGCGCGCTCAGGCAGTGAGCGCAGAGATGCCGACGCACCTGCGGGCGGTGCACCCCTCGCACCCTTCGCTACCACCGCACCCGCCGCACCCGCCGCACCGGCCGTCGCGGAGTCAGTTTCGACTCCGGTGGCGCCGAAACCCGGAAGGGAGACGGCCGCCACACCGCGCCCAGGTGACGGTGGCGCCGGCTTCGTCCGGAGCGCCGACCGCTCCAGCGACGGGCTGACCACTGGCGCGTCGGCAGCATCGAGCAACGAACGCCGGACTGCCTCGTAGAGCGCCTGGTGCTCACGGGGCGCCACCTCTGCGAACCAATCCCCGCCGCCCGGCAGGACATCGCGCGCAGTCCGGCTGGCGCGGCTCTGACCACCGATGAGGAGGTAGTCGAAGACATGCGATGGCGACGCGTTGAAGAGGATGTTCGACAGGTACTTGCAGCTGACGAGGTAGACGTGGTCGACGCGCAGGTCGATGGGGGCGACCTCGTCACCGGGCGCTTTTCCGGTGCCCTTCCACTCGACGAGCGTGGGCAGCCGGCCCCGCAATCCGTCGGCAGCCGACAAAAAGGCCTGTCCGTTCGCCCAGGCGGCGTGGAACTCGGCGTCGAATGCGCCACCCGCGCGGAGCGCCGCGAGGCGCTCCCACGACTCTGGCGAGAGATTGTGCATGACCGGCGTGCGCGACCGCACCGCCGCGTCGACGTCGGCCAGGCCGAGCATCCCGAGTCCGGTGCCGACTTCGGTCACCGTGGTGCGGTCGCTGGGCATCTCTGCATCCTCGCGCGACCCGCCAGCGGCCCCGGGAAATCCGTTCGTGTCACGGGGTACCGAGGGCGGCGGGGCCGGCACCCGTGCCGGCGGAGACGGCTACTCGGTGAAGAGAGGCGTGAGTTGCAGCTCGAGCGGGCCGACGGCGGCGTCCGCAGCGAGATGCAATTCGGTGCTCTCGTACACGTCCACGGCGACACCGGTCCGGGCGATGAAGGCGAAGACGGCGTCTCCCCAGCGTTGCTCTTGGAGGGCGAGTCGCAATGCGTCCCGCTCGCCGGCGGGCAGTTCGCTCCCGGGCGTCTTGGCGACCAGCTGGCAGGCCAGCACCCAGTTCAACGTGTCGAGGTCCTCGGCGACGAACACGCGCGGCGGGTCGTCACGGACGACGGCGCACGCGACGACCGCGCCCACGGCTCAGACGTCCCCCGGCGAGACGTCCGAACGCGCCCAGAACCCCGGCAATGGGCTGGCGCACCGCCCGCCCGCGTACGACGCCAGCCGCGCCCGTGCCTCCCCGGAGAGGAGGTCGACGGCGTCGAACAGCCCGCCCGGCCCAGGTGCTCGCAGCGCGCGATCGGCCTCGGTGCCGGTGCGGGGCAGCTGGGTGGTCAGCACCACGAAGGGAGCCATACCGCCGGCGGCCATCACGTGGGCCCGCCCGAGCGTGCGCCATACCGTCTCCGAGCGCGCCATACCGCCCCGGAACGCAGAGTGGGCACCCGCCACGTCGAAGTACCACGTCCGCCCCGCCGCATCGGTCCCGGTGAAGTCGACGGCCATCCCGAGTCCCCGCAGGCGCCGGTTGGGCCGCACGTCGCGGAAGCCGGCCTCCTCCAGGGCGCTGCGTGCCAGCGTTGCCGCAGACGCGCCGTCCGCGGCACGGTCGGCCGCCACATCGACAGCGCCGTCACTCGCCACCCGCGCGAGCGCCAACTCCACGTAGGCGGGATCGGTGTCGTAGCCGACGGCGTCACGGCCGCTGCGGCGCGCGGCGACAAGCGTCGAGCCTGACCCCACGAAGGGGTCGACGACGAGATCGCCTCGATACGTGTACAGCTCCATCAGCCGCAGTGGCAGCTCGACGGGGAACGGCGCCGGGTGCCGCACGCGCACCGCGCTCTCGGGCGGGATGTCCCACACATCGAGCGTCAACGCCATGAAGTCGTCGGCACCGATGCTGCTCTCATGGGGCAGCCCGTCGCGCCGGCGCTCCTTGGGGGAGCGGGCCCGGCCGAAGCGCCCCTTGCTGGCCACGATGACGCGCTCTGTCACGTCGCGCAGCACCGGATTGGCGGCGGAGCGGAACGAGCCCCAGGCGCACGAGCCGCTGGCGCCCTCGCCCTTCTGCCACACGATCTCCCCCCGAGGCAGTAGGTGCAGGTCGTCCTGGAGGATGCTCATGACGTCGGCCGCCAGGCTTCGATACGGCTTTCGCCCCAGGTTGGCGACGTTGACGGAGATGCGACCACCCGGTTCGAGCACCCGTTTGCACTCGGCGAACACGTCGCGCAGCAGCTCCAGGTACTCGATGTAGGAGCCGGGCACCCCCTCGCGGTCGAGTTCTTCCTCGTACTGCTTGCCGGCGAAATACGGCGGCGAGGTGACGACGAGGGCCACCGAGTCGTCAGCCAACCCATCCATCCGGCGGGCATCACCGCACAGGCAGGACACACCGGGTTCGTGCGGGTTCACGTGTTCGTCCGCGCTCAACTCCGGTGCTTCGAAGCGGGAGTAGAAGGCATCGGCCACGTGGGACTCGCGGCGTCCGACACCGAAATTGGAGGTCGCGGTGCGACGGCGTGGCGGCATGATGGTCGGTCGAACCCTACCGGCCGGCTCGGCCAGGGCCCGGGATCCGGGTGGGGCCCGCGGGTACCGTCGAACGGGCCGACGGCGACGACAAACGGGTCTGCGGGGGCACGGTGAGGACTCTAGGGAAGCGCTGTGACAGGACTACATCTCGTAGACGACGAACGACGTGGGACGACCCACCTGGTCATAGAGCGAGCGAGCCCGGCCGTTGTACTGCTGGGTGTGCCAGTAGAGCCGGTCCGACCCGCGAGCCGTGGCCCCCTCCTTGGCTGCGAGCAGCAGGGCGCGCCCGATGTCGTGCCCGCGCGCCGAGGGCGCGACGAAGAGGTCCTCGAGGTAGCACGTGGGCTGCCGGGACCAGGTCTGGGCGTGCACGACGCAGTTGGCCATCCCGATGCCCCTGCCCGCGTTGTCGACGGCAATGAGGCCGAACATGGCGTCGTCACCACCACACAGCCGCTCGAACGTGGCGCGCGAGGTCTCGTCGGAGAGCGTGGCGCGGTAGAAGTCGAGGTATCCGGCCCACAACGCCCGCCAGTCGTCCCAGTCCTCGAGTGTCAGTGGCCGGGTCGGTGGCACGGCGGCCAGGCTACGGGCCGGCCCGGGCGGGCGCCGGTGCGCGTCGCCCGGGTGGAGTTTGCGAAAGATGCACGCGTAGCCTTCGCCAAATGGCTGGGGTTTCCGAAGGATACGTATACAGAGGACATGACGTCCCCATCGTCTGGAACGGCGCCGGCGTGCAGGCGTGGGTTCCCGAGCCGCTCGCCGGCCAGACGTTCGAGCTCGGACCCAAGGCCAGCCGGCTGACGGAGCGGGCCGCCGCCGCGGCGGTCGCGGCCGGGGAGCGGTCGAGCCAGTTCGGTCCGCTCGCCACCCTGCTTCTGCGGTCCGAGGGGGTGGCGTCCTCCTTCATCGAGGGCCTGCAGGCGCCGGTGGCCGACGTCGCCGCGGCCGAGGTCGGAGGCTCGATGGGCGATGCCGCCTCCTACGTCGCCGACAACCTCGGCGCGGTGGTGGGCGCCCTCGCCTCCCCACGACGCGCCCTCACCCAGAAGGACCTCCTGTCGTGGCACCGGCGGCTCACCGAACCCAGCGGGGCGCTTCCGGCACGCATGGTGGGCGCCTACCGGACCGAACAGTCCTGGGTGGGTGGCACCTCGCCACACGACGCCGCATTCGTCCCGCCACCGCCCGAGCTCATCGGCGACCTCATGGCGGATCTCGTGGCGTTCGCCAACGACGGGTCGCTCGACCCGGTCACGCAGGCCTCCGTCGTTCACGCGCAGTTCGAGTCGATCCATCCCTTCGGCGACGGCAACGGCCGGATCGGGCGCGTCCTCATCGGCTGGGTGCTCTCGCACCGCCTGGGACTGAGCGTGCCGCCGCCGGTGAGCGTCCTGATCGCGCGAGACCGGGGCGGCTACCTCGCCGGCCTGGCGCTGTTCCGCATGGGCCAGCTGGACCCGTGGATCGAGTGGATGGCGACCGCCCTCGAACGGAGCAGCGAGGAGGCCGCCCGGCTCGTGGCGCGCTCGGACGTCCTGTTGGCCGAGTGGCGCAGCCGGCTGGCGGGCGTCCGCGAGGATGCCACCGCGCGGCGGGTGATCGACCTGCTGGCCGAGCACCCGGTCCTGACGGCCGCGGAGGTCGCCGAGCGCGTCGGGGTCTCGGCACGCTCGGGTCAGAGCGCGCTCGCCGAATTGGCCGAGCGGGGGATCGTCGAGCGCTACCAACCAGGTCCGTCCGGCCCCGGCAGGCCGACCCACTACTGGGTGGCGCGGGAGCTCACTGAGCTCGTCTCGGGTCGGATGTCGCCGTCAGGGTGAGCCGTGGCGCCACGCCTCGGGCACCTGTACCGAGCGCACCATGGCCGTCGCCCTCTCCTTCCCGGCACACGACAGGGTGCAGTCGACCGACGTGCCCCGTGCGTCGATCTCGACGACGCGCCCGGTGAGGGAGACCTCCTCGCCGATCGGGGCTGGCCGGAGGTAGTCGACCGTCATGGAGGTCGTGGCGTGCCAGATCTCAGGCTGCGTCCCGATCTGCCTCTCCTCGTCATCGTACGAGCGCGCGATCGCTGTGCACACTCCGTGACAGTCGAGCAGCGTCGCGATGATGCCGCCGTTGAGGAAGTGCACG
Organism: uncultured Acidimicrobiaceae bacterium; assembly: GCA_963725895.1. Lineage (GTDB taxonomy): Bacteria > Actinomycetota > Acidimicrobiia > Acidimicrobiales > RAAP-2 > Bog-473. The sequence continues at coordinate 1,191,923 of CAVSAJ010000003.1, forward strand.
GGTCCCGCGGCGAAGATGGTCGAGGGGGTGAACGTCGCCACCGCCAGCGCGCCGTCCCAGTAGCTCTTGAGATGGAGGCCGTCGGGATTGTCGGCGCCGCAACCCCAGCAGTGGTTGTCGGGAAGGCGGTCCTGAATCGGAACTCCTGCGGTGTCGGGTGCGTGCATCACTTTTCTCAGGGGGCTGATTATCCGGCGGCCCGACGACGCCGTTCTGATCGGGCACGGCGCGACCGCCTCCGGCCACGACCGCGCACTTCGAACTTCTCCCGCACCTGGGCGCGGCGTGCTTGGAGTTCGCGGTGCGTCAGGCTCTCGGTCGACTCATCGAGTCCGAACCCCGCCTTGAAACCCGCCATGTCGGGCTCCCATTCCTGGCGGTACTCGAGTCCGAGCTGGCTCATGATCTGCTCGCCGTGCTTCGCGGCGAACATCAACGCGATCGCCTCGACCTCTGCGAACAGATCGAGATCGGGGGCCAGGGTCGCGATGGCGCCGTCGAGGAACATCAAATTCTTCACGAAGAGCATCAGCTCCTTGGGCAATCGCGCGCCGAGCGAGAGCAGTGTCTTGATGGAGCGCTGCATCTCAGCCACCAGCTCGTCGGCGGTCAGCGCGACCGGATCGATCGGCGGGCGCTCGAGGCCCAGCGCGTCGATCACCTCCTGTACGTCGACGTCGTCGGGGAAGGCGCCGAGATCGCGTAAGGCGGTGACCTGGACCGGAATGTCCCCGTTCGACGCGCCGACCAGCAACGAGAGCAGCGCGAGGCGCTTGGCCTCGGTGAGCCGGCCAGTGATGCCGAAGTCGAGCAGGGCGATCTTCCCCGACGGGAGGACGAAGAGGTTCCCACCGTGGAGGTCACCGTGGAAGATCCCGTGCATCATGCAGCCCTCGAGGAAGCCGATCATGCTGGCGCGCACGACCGCCTCGGTATCGATGCCGGCAGCGTGCATGCCCTCGACGTCGGAGAATTTGAACCCGTCGAGCCGCTCCATCACGAGCATGCGCCGCGTCACGAGGGTCGCATGCGGTCGCGGGACGACGAAGTCACGCTGATCGAGCTCGGCGAACGTCATCGCGATATCGAGCATGTTCTCGGCCTCCAGCCGGAAGTCGAGCTCTTCGGTGATGGTCTCCGCGAACAGCTCAACCAGCGCCGGCGGGTTGGCCAGCGCGGCGACCGGGATACGTCCGACGAGGTGCGGCGCCAACCATGCCATCACGGCGAGGTCCTGGCGTACCCGCTCGGCTACGGAGGGCCGCTGGACCTTGATCACCACCGGCGTGCCATCGCACAACGTCGCCGGGTGCACCTGTGCAATGGAGGCGGCGGCGAGCGGGACCCGCTCGACCGAGGCGAAGACGCGGTCGATGGGCCCGCCGAGCTCTTCGACCAGCACGCGTTCGACGACGGGCCAGGGCTCGGGCGCCACCTGGTCGCGACACCACTTGAATTCACCCACCAGCTCGGCCGGGAAGATCCCGTCGCCCGAGGCGATGATCTGGCCCAGCTTGATGTAGGTCGGGCCCAGCTTCTCAGCGGCCACGCGCAGGCGGTGGGAGAGACCGGCGACGGAGGCTTCGCCGCCGCGGCGCCGTTCGGTGACATACCAGAGCCCCACGGCGCCCCCGAGGTGCCACAGGGTGCTGCCGAGCCGGCGGCCCGGCGGAACCGTGCGGCGACGGGTCAGGGCCGGGAGCGCAGCGGTGAGGCGGGCCCGCACGCCGGCCAACCCGTTGCGCCAGGTCAGGGCGTCGGGATCGACGACCCAGGGGCCAGAGTCGCTGAAGGCGGCGAAGGCCGTGTCCGCGGCACGGGGCCCTGGCCAGGGCGGGGTCTCTGGCACGGCGTCCACAACACGGCGAGCCTACGGCCGGCCGGCCTCGGTCCCGACCGGCCCCAGTCTCGACGTTGGCGGCCCTCCCGGGACCTCCTCCGTCCTCCCTCCGGGGCCGACCCTAGGCCACGCAGGTTGCCCGATGCTGGGCGGCGGGGCGGACCGGCGCGCCTTCGGGTCCCCGAACCGGTGTTTTCGGATGGAGCGTCATCCCATTGTGCGCCTATTGTGCGAATCAGTGAAGCTCGTAACGAAGCGACGGCCCCTTCTGTTCACCATCGGCTTCGCTCTCGGAGCGCTGCTCTTCTTGATCGGTGGCGTCACGTGGCAGCCACCGACGCCAAAGTGTCCCGGCTGCGCGGTTTTGAGCTCACATATCGACAGTTCGCAATGCGCTGAGGCCGTGCAGGGAGGATGGGTCTGTCAGTGATCCGCCGCCGTGGACGCTGAGCGTCTCCGGCTCCCATCGAGCGATGGTCAACACGGGCACAATTCGGACGCACACAGTGACGGCCTGGACAAGACTGTGCTGTAGATAGGCCTGCACAAGGCCGAGGACGTAGTGGCGACGTCCAATGACGCGGAGGACATGGCGGTGAGCGGCCGAGTGAGTCGGATGCAGCGAGTGAGCTGCCTTTTGATCGGGACCGTCTTGACCGCGGCAGGAGTGTTCTGCATCCAGTCACCAGCATCCGGTGCCAGCACCCTTTCTTCAGTCGTGCTCTCGCAGTCTCTTCCGGGCCTTGTGCCCGCTCCGCCCGGAGTCAGAAACGGACCGATCAACGAGTCGAACCTGAGTCTTGTGACGGGCGGAACCAGTGGTCCGGCGGAGACGGAATTTTCCCAACTGTTGGCAAGCGGCAACATCAGTGGCTACGTCCGTTCCTGGGTGCATCAACCGGCGAATGGTGACGCGGTCGTGATTTCCGCCTTTCAGTTCCTGGACCCGACTCAAGCGACCTCTTTTGCGAATGAGGAGAACGGGTCACTGCAACAGCCAGGAGTGTCACCCCTTGGTGTGTCGAACGTCCCAGGAGCGACGGGTTTCCTCGTCCACACGTCGGTATCCGGCATCCCCGTCACCGAGTACTTGGTGGCCTTCATCAAGGGGAGTACTGATATCACCGTCGACGTCGTCACCGAGTCGGGCGATCTAACCGCTGCCGATGCGACATCCTTGGCGAGCCAGCAGTGGGCCAATGTGCCAACGCCGACGGATTGGACTCCACTCATCCGGTCGGCGACCGTCATCGGAGTGGTGCTGTTGAGTCTGATCATCGTTCTTGTCGCGCGCAGGCGCCGCTATCCCGCGGTCTTCACAGCTCGACCCCCAGAGAGAGCGGCCGGTCCATGGAACCCGCCATCATTGTCGCCCCAAGGTCACCACCTATGAGAGCAACCAGACGTGCCAAGCGTTTAAGACAGAGTCAGACTGTCATGGGTGGTCGCCGGATCGGTCGGGCCTATGGCGTAGGCGAGATCGGCCCTGACCCTCGTCGCACGGCGTTCTTCATCGTCTGTGGTGTCGTCGTCGTCGCCTTTCTCTCCTTCATCATCTACTCGGTGATCGTTGTCCCCGGCGTCCTGCTCATTTGGGCCGTGTACGTGGCAATCGAGCGGAGCTCGTGCGTCGTCGTCACCGACGAGCAGGTTGCGGTGCTGGCCCGAAGCGAGTTCTCTGGTCGACCCCGAAGGTTCATCGGGTGGCTGCCGCGCGAGGTCTTGACCGCCGCCAACGTGTACCGATCCGGCGGATACGTACACCTGCCGACCCTCCATCTCTGGCTCCGCAAGAAGGAGTACGACCTTCTGGTATCGGTACCAGCGGTCCCGGAGGGTCTTCCCACAATGCAGATGGCCCCCCAAGGACCAGTGCAATCCGATCGCTTCGCGCCCTCAGCAGTCGCCAGCGCCCCTTCTCTCACCGCCACGCGGAGGCAATCGGTCCAGGGTCCCGCAGTCCGGTCAGCGAAGAGCGGGTATCCGCCGCCACCTCGAGGTCCCGTGGAGGCCGGATGGAGGACGGTCGGGACGAAGGTCAACGAGCAGTGGTACTGGAATGGCGAGGAGTGGACCGGACACAGGCGCTGGAGGGAGCGGCGCTGGGTGGAGGAGCCGTAGCCTCAACCTCGTTTCCAGATTCAGCCGGGTTCGACAATTCCCGACTGGAAGGCGAAGACCACCGCCTGAACGCGATCGCGCAGCCCGAGCTTGGCCAGCAGCCGTCCTACGTGGGACTTGACGGTCGCCTCGGAGACGTAGAGACGTTCGGCGATCTCCGCGTTGGAGAGGCCGTCGGCCACCGCCAACAACACCTCCCGCTCGCGCTCGGTCAGGCTGGCGAGCCGCGAGTCCGCCGTCACCGCCTCGCCACCGATTCCTGACTCGTCGCCGGTCCCGGCGCCGGCGACGTCGGGAAACGTGTGGGCGTACTCCTCGAGTAACCGCCGCGTGATGCGAGGTGAAACCACCGCGTCGCCGCGGGCCACCGTGCGGATCGCCGAGACGAGCTCGGCGGGAGGCACGTCCTTGAGCAAGAAGCCGCTGGCGCCCGCTCGCAAGGCACTGAAGGCGTACTCGTCGAGGTCGAATGTCGTGAGGATCAAGACACGGGTGTGCTCACCCGCGGGCGACCCCGCGATCGCCCGTGTCGCCTCGATGCCGTCGAGCACCGGCATGCGCACGTCCATCAGCACGACATCGGGCTTGTAGAGGTCCACCAGCCGCAGCGCGTCGGTGCCGTCGGCGGCCTCGCCCACGATCTCGATGCCCTCTTCGGCTTCCAGGATCATGCGGAAACCCTTTCGCAACAGCGCCTGGTCGTCGGCGAGGACGATCCTGATCGTCATACGGTGACGGGCGCCTTGCAGTCGCGCAACGTGGCGCGAACGTGCCAGCCTCCTCCGGCCCGGGGGCCGGCTTCGAGCTGCCCACCGAAGGCGGCCGCGCGCTCAGCCATGCCAGCCACGCCGTGCCCGCCGACGCCGTGCCCACCGACGCCGTGCCCACCGACGCCGTGCGCGCCCAGGCCGTTCCCGTTCGAACCCGCATGCGCCGCCGGCACCGCGCTGCGACCGTCGTCGGTGACACAGACGCTCAGGTCAGGTTCGTCGAACTCGAGCAAGACCGCGACGGCCGACGGCTCGTGCGCGTGCTTCAACGCGTTGGTGAGCGCCTCCTGTACGATCCGGTACGCGGTCAGGCCGGCCGCCTCCGACACGTCGAAGGCTCGTCCCCGGCGCTGGAGCGACACGGCGAGGCCGGTGCCGCGCACCCTCTCGGTCAGCGCATCGAGGTCACCCAGTCCCGGTTGGGGCGCAAGTGGGGGACGGGCGCCGTTCACCGCTGCGCCGGCGTCACCCGTGACGTTGATCCCGGCGGCTGCGGCCACGCTGAGCCCGGCCGACGATGGCTCCTCGCGCAACACACCGAGCATCCGGCGCATGTCCGTCAGGGCCTGGCGCCCCGTGGCCGAGACCTCGTGCATCGCCTCGGTCGCCCGCCCGGGGTCCGACGCCCGTGCAGCCGAGGCGGCGTCGGCCAGGGTCACCATCACCTGAATGTTGTGGGACACGACATCGTGCATCTCCCGCGCGATCCGGGCCCGCTCTGTCGCCGCGGCCAGTGACGCTTGCTGGTCGCGCTCGAGCTCCAGCCTCTGGGCTCGCTCGGCCAGCCAGTCGAGCTGGCTGCGCAAGGCGCGCACCACGATGCCGGCCAACAGCGCGGCAAAGGCCAGACCGGTGAGGAAGACGAACGACTTGAGGTCGTTGCCGGTCGGCGTCCAGGTGATGGTGGCCATGACAACGCCGGCCTCGAGGATGACGGTGGCGGCCACGACGACGAACCACAGCGACTCGAGCGCGACCGTGGCCAGTGCGACCAGCAGCGACGCATCGGCCAGGGCCGGTCCGGAGACGATCCACTGCACGAACGCCACCAAGGCGATGACCAAGAAGACGGTCATCGGCGCACGCCGCCGGAAGATCAGGGGGCAGATCAGGGCGGCAACCAACCACAGGTTCGGATTGGTGCCTCGCTCGACGAGCCAGCCCGAGCACAGGACGAACAGGGCGCCGGCCAGTGCCACGTCGACGTAGGTGGCGTAGCGGCGGTCGAACGCTCGCAGGCGCTCCCAGACCCGGGCCGCCCCGTCAGGCTGGCGCTCGGCCCCCGGCTCGGTGCCGCTGACTGCCCGGGTGCTCCCGGGCCGGAGCCACTCTGGGTACAGGTGACGTGCGCTGGGGGCCATCGGATCCTTCGTTCCCGTGCGGGCCACCCATGGTAGTGCCGCCTGAACAGGGTCTCCGTGCGGGAACCACGCCAGCTTCATCTCTCCAGCCTCCCTGGTGGGGGCCGACATGGTGCTCCTACCCAAGGATGAATCTCGGGCCGGCGGGATCACCCCTGCGGGCGATTCGATGCGCCGCCTCCAGACGTACGGTCGAAGTGCCAAGCCTACGGGCGGCGCGGGGGAGCGAGTGTGTTCCGCCCCGAGCATGCGGCGCGCCTCGCGTCGCCCGTGGATGGCGTGCCGCCGGTGCTGTCACTCCCCACCCTCCTCAGCTGCCGGCGCACGCCGGGGATCCGGAGATCCCGGGATTCGGGGATCCTGGGATTCAGCTGCCGGCGCGCAGCGCCGCCTCGCGGCAGGCGTCGAGGTCGTCGAAGGTCTGCGCGACGTCGTCGGGCGTGAAGGCGAAGAACAAGGCGGCCACCGCGTCGGCGCCGGCATCGGCATACCCCTCGACCCACTGCGGCGTGAGCTGGTTGAAGTACGGGCACACCGTGATGCGCAGGTCCTCGCGCGAGCGTCCGGCGGCCTCGAGCTCCACGTCGAGTTCGGCCAGCCCGGCCATCAGGTCCTCGGGTGACCGGTTGAAGGTGTGCCACCCCTGCGCATGGCGCGCGGCCCGGCGCAGGGCGGCCTTGGTCTCGCCGCCGATGTGGATGGGCGGGTGCGGCTGCTGCAGGGGCTTGGGGAACATCTCGCACGGGTCCAGGTCGTAGGTCTCGCCGTGGAACGACGACGTGTCGTCGACCCACAGGGTCCGCAGCACCTGGAGGTACTCGTCGGTCCGCGCGCCTCGCCGCTCCCACGGGACGTTGAGCGCGTCGAACTCCTCCTTGAGCCATCCGACGCCGACGCCGAGGTCGACCCGCCCGCCCGAGAGCCAGTCGAGTGAGCTCACCTCTTTGGCGACGTAGACCGGGTTGCGCTGGGGGAGGAGCAGCATCGCCGTGCCGAGGCGCACCGTGGAGGTGCGGGCAGCCAGATAGGTCAGCGTGACCAGCGGCTCGAGCAGCCCGCTGCCCGGCGGGGCCGGGATGCGCCCGTTGTCCGCGTAGGGGTAGTGGCTCTCGTACTGCTCGAAGAGCACCACGTGCTCGCCGACCCAGATGGTCGCGATGCCGCGTTCCTGGGCGCCTTCGCGCGACCGCATCGAGCAGCGCGGGGGTCGTCATCGGGCTCGCGGTCGGCATCCAGAGATCGAATTGCAGTGTCAGGCCCCCAGTCCGCGCCGCACGAAGTCGCAGATCTCGTCGGCGGCCCGGGCCGTCGGGATCGGGTCGGGCTCGCCCGCTCGCACCGAGAGCGCACCATAGATCTGTTGGCCGATGAGGACCACGGCACGTTCGGGCTCGAGGTCGGGTCGGAAGTCGCCGGCGGCGATGCCCGCGGCCACCAACTCGTCGAGCACGCGCATCATGTCCAGCCCGATCATCATCAGCGCCCCGCCAACCGCCGCCGACCCCTCGGCCCCGGCCGAGCCCTGGGTGGCCATGGCCACGCGGAAGAACGCCGGGCTCTCGTCGATTCGCTCGAGCAACCCGACCATGAGGCGGTGCAGGCGCTCCATCGGCGCGACGTCGTCCGTGACGACGAGCGCGATGGTGTCGGCCATGTTGTCGTACATCGACTGGACGCAGGCCCGGAGGAGCTCGTCGCGCGTTGGCGAAGTAGACGTACACCGTCGAGCGGGCCACGCCGGCCTGGGCGGCGATCTCGTCCATCGGGACATCGGTCGTGCCGCGCTCGCCGAAGAGTCGGCGAGCCGTGTCGATGATCTGGTCGCGCCGGAAGTCCCGGATGACGTCTTTGAGGGCGTCTGGCGCGCGACGTGCCATGGTGCGCCTCGCCCCGGTCTCAGCCCGCCGGCTCAGGCGCCGGCGCGGGTGGCCGGGGTGAACGCGACGGGGAGGTGCTTGACGCCATTGATGAACTGGGACTGTAGGCGCTGCACGTCGCCGGCCTGGTGGATGTCGGGCATGCGGTCGAGCAGGTGTTCGAACATGACCCGGATCTCCATGCGGGCCAGGTTGGCGCCCAGGCAGAAGTGGGGCCCGCCGCCGCCGAAGGCAATGTGCGGGTTCGGGTCTCGTCCGACGTCGAACGTGTCGGCGTCCTCGAAGACGTCCTCGTCGCGATTGGCCGAGGCGTGGAAGAAGACGACCTTGTCGCCCTCGGCGACCTTGGTCCCGCTCAAGGTGACGTCGCACGTGGCGGTGCGCCGGAAGTTCATGACCGGCGTGACGAAGCGCAGCATCTCCTCGACCGCGGTGGGAAGGAGGCTGCGGTCGGCGACGAGGCGCTGCCACTGCTCGGGGTGCTGGAAGAAGGCATGCATGCCGCCCGACATCAGGTTCCGCGTCGTCTCGTTGCCAGCGACCGTGAGAAGGAGGAAGAACAGCTCGAGCTCCAGTGTCGCTCAGGCGCTCGCCGTCGACCTCGACGGTGGTGAGCACGCTCATGAGATCGGCGTGGGGATCGATGCGCTTGGTGCGCGAAGAGCTCGGCGGCGTAGGCGTAGAGCTCCATGGCGGCCACGAGGGCCTGGTCGGCCTGGGCCTGGTACTCGGGGTCCTCGTTGCCCACCATGGAGTTCGACCACTCGAACATGCGGTGCCGGTCCGCCTGGGGCACGCCGAGCAGCTCGGCGATCACCTGCAGGGGGAGCTCGGCCGAGAGCTGGGTGACGAAGTCGGCCTCTCCGGTCTCGATGACCTCGTCGATGATGGCGTCGGTGACCTGGTGGATGCTGGCCTCGAGGTCGCGCACCATGCGGGGCGTGAAGCCCTTGTTCACGAGGCGGCGGTAGCGCGTGTGGAGCGGGGGGTCCATGTTGAGCATCATCAGCCCCTGCTGGGCGATGTCGTCGTCGGACAGCTCGAACGGCATGGTGCCCCGGGCGGCCGAGCTGAAGCGCTCGTAGTCGCGGTTGACGGTCACGCAGTCCTCGTACCGGGTCACGGCCCAGAAGCCCGGCCCGCCCTCCTCGTCCTGCCAGTGGACCGGGTCGTGGCGCCGCAGGTAGGCCAGCCAGGCATGGGGGACCCCGGCCACGTAGGAGCGGGAGTCGGAGAGGTCGACCGGGGTCACGTCCGTCACGTCCGCCAGGGTGCTCATGTCTCGTACGACTCCTCTAAAGAATCGGACAGCATGTCCGATACGCCGGATGCTAAGTCCAGCGTCGAAGGATGTCAACGAAGGCCGGCTGGGGCTCTCGTCACGAGGGTGGAGAGGCGTCCTTGTCTGGACGCTCGGGGATGATCGCCACGGATTTGGTGGGGTCGTCGGGGTCGAGGATGACCCGGATCCGCTCGTCCTCGCCGGGCGGCTCCCCGGGCACGGACGCCACGATGACGGGCTCGTCGACGGGCGGGGCGAAGACGGCCTGGAGGCCCCGGGCCACGCCCGTGCCGACCGCGCCGAGGGCCGAGTCCCGGCGCCAGCGGTCGAAGCTGCTGTCGGGCTCGTCGGGCGGTGGCGTGTCGCTCGGTGGTGCCTCTGACTGATCGGCTTCGCGTCGCTTCGTCGTGGGTCGTCGTCGGGTTTCGATGCACTCATCCTCGCACGAACGGGCGCACCGAGCGTCCGGGTCAGCGCCGTGCCGGCTGCACGGTGCCACCGCGAACTTGAGCCGTATTGACACAAGGCGCACACAACATTCGTTTCGACGCATAGGTCGGACCGACCGCGCTCGTTCGCACAACGCCCCGACAAGTGTGCTGGCGAGAGGGGGTACACGCGCACCCGAGCATCGCGATGGGGGTCGTGCACGCGTCGCGCCACCCGTGACTTTTGGCTCGTTGACCGGCCGCACTGCTCGTGAATCAATGCCTGCATAGGCGGACGAGTGGTTTGGCGACCACTCGCACAAGATCAGGCGATAGGCGTTCAGTGGATCTGGCGATTCCAATCCTTGGCGAATCAGCGCATCGACGCGGCCGTTCCTCGGCCTCTCCGTGTGATTGACGCGTCCCGCTGGACAGTCAGTCGTCGCTTCGGCGAAACGACGGTGGCGACTCGGCACCTATCGCATCAGATGTGGCGGCGCGAAACGGCGGAAGAACTTCTGCGTTCGGTTCGGGCCGCACACACGGGAGCCCGCACGGGTTCCCGGCAGCAAGCGGGAGCCCCATCGATTGGGTTCCTTGCGTAGGGCGGACTGCGCGTTGGCAGGACGCACCAGGTAACGCCTGGAGCGGGGGGGATCTCAGGCGCCCAACACAAGTAACCCAACATTGAAAAGGAGAATCATGAAGCGATTTATGAACAAGAAGGTGGCGGCCATCGGCCTTGCCGCGGGACTCGTCCTGGGCTTGCCGGGAGCAGCGTCCGCGTACTTCACCAGCACGGGAACTGGATCCGGTTCGGGTTCGGTCGGGACAGCGACGAACTGGGCGTGTCTACCGCCACCACCGGTCGGTCCGCTGTATCCGGGCGATGCTTCTTCGGACCAGACCGTTGCCGTGACGATCACGAACAACGCTACGCAGGGTTACCAGGCGATTGACTCGTACACCATCTCGGTTGGGACCACCAACGTTGATGGTTCCGAGGGCACCTGGACTGCCACCAACAGCGCTGCCGTGGCGGCGTCCGCGAGCACGAACGAGGAGAGCACTTGCTCCTCTGCTGACTTTGCTCTTGGCACGAACGCCACCGCGGGTTCGTACACCGTCACGCTGGCCACGCCGCTCGACTTGGCAGCTGGCGACAGCCACACGTACGACGTCAACCTCGCCATGATCGACACTGGCGTGGCGCAAGACGCGTGCCAGGGCGAGTCCCCGGCCCTGTACGTGAGCGTCAACTAACACACCGGAGCGGGTGGTCTGAGCAAAGGCTCAGTTCACCTTCTCTGCTCGGTCGGAAGGTCGGGCCACGGATTACATCCGTGGCCCGACCAGCCACCGGGTGAGGTCAGCGAGGGATTTCAGGTCCGTGGCGGAATCTGTGGTCACTCGGTGGGTTTGCCCGTCAAAGCGAGACCAGAGCACTTGAGCTGAGGACAGCGAATCGGTGAAGAAGGCGTTTAAGAGACTGAGGGAGGTGGTGAGCGCAGGTCTTGTCGCGCTCGTGATCGCTACCCTCACCTTCGGCGCCGCTCACAACACCCTCCTGCGCCCTGCGGACCCCGAACTGACCCTCACGGCGGGTTCGGGTTTCACGATCACGTCGAACATCTACACAACCTCGGCGTGCTCGGGCTCGACAGCTCAGCTTTATCCCGGGACAACCCGGTACATCTGTTTCAGCGTCCAGAACAACCTTTCGGTTCCCATCACGGTCGGGACAATCGCGATGGCGTTGAGCAACACCCCGCCGACCGGATGCACTGCGGCGGACCTCTCGCTGCCGACTTTCTCTGGATCGTTGAACGTGCCGGGGAGTGGGTTGGCGACCACGACTGGGTTGCCCATCGGGCTCAAGGACGACGGCCTGCAAAGCCCCCAATGCGAGAACGAGACCCTTGACTTCTCCTACACGGGCAGCGCGCAATACACCGACTCGACCACCACGACGCTGGCGTCCAGCCCGAATCCCTCGACCTCGGGCCAGTCAGTCACCTTCACAGCCATGGTGACGGAGACAAACGCCAGCCAGGATCCCTCGGGCAGCCTGACGGGCGGCACTGTGACCTTCAATAGCTGTGGCGCTGGCAGCACAACGAATAGCTGTGCCACGCCCACAACCACGCTGGGCACGGGGACCATCGCCGCGAACGGTCAGGCCACTTTCAGCACCTCGACCCTGGCCATCGGCACCGACCACATCGAAGCGGTCTACGGCGGCTCGGGGACCAATCTCGCTAGCAGCACGTCCAACGTGGTCACTCAGACCGTGAATTCGGGCGGGACGCTCTCGACCACCTCGGTCCTCACCTCGGCGCCCAACCCGTCGACCTACGGGACCTCGGTCGCCTTCACCGACACGGTCTCGGCCAGCTCGGGTACTCCCACGGGCTCGGTGACCTTCTACAGCTGCACCACCTCGGCGTGCTCGACCAAGACCGCACTCACCACCAGCGCGGTGACGCTCGGCTCGAGCAAGGCCACCTACAGCACGTCGACGCTGCCGGTCGGGACCACCTACGTGGAGGCAATCGACACGGGTTCGGGCAACTACGCGGGTTCGACTTCGAACGTGGTGTCCCAGGTGGTCAACGCGCTCGGCACCACCTCGGTCCTCACCTCGGCGCCCAACCCGTCGACCTACGGGACCTCGGTCGCCTTCACCGACACGGTCTCGGCCAGCTCGGGTACTCCCACGGGCTCGGTGACCTTCTACAGCTGCACCACCTCGGCGTGCTCGACCAAGACCGCACTCACCACCAGCGCGGTGACGCTCGGCTCGAGCAAGGCCACCTACAGCACGTCGACGCTGCCGGTCGGGACCACCTACGTGGAGGCAATCGACACGGGTTCGGGCAACTACGCGGGTTCGACTTCGAACGTGGTGTCCCAGGTGGTCAACGCGCTCGGCACCACCTCGGTCCTCACCTCGGCGCCCAACCCGTCGACCTACGGGACCTCGGTCACCTTCACCGACACGGTCTCGGCCAGCTCGGGTACTCCCACGGGCTCGGTGACCTTCTACAGCTGCACCACCTCGGCGTGCTCGACCAAGACCGCACTCACCACCAGCGCGGTGACGCTCGGCTCGAGCAAGGCCACCTACAGCACGTCGACGCTGCCGGTCGGGACCACCTACGTGGAGGCAATCGACACGGGTTCGGGCAACTACGCGGGTTCGACTTCGAACGTGGTGTCCCAGGTGGTCAACGCGCTCGGCACCACCTCGGTCCTCACCTCGGCGCCCAACCCGTCGACCTACGGGACCTCGGTCGCCTTCACCGACACGGTCTCGGCCAGCTCGGGTACTCCCACGGGCTCGGTGACCTTCTACAGCTGCACCACCTCGGCGTGCTCGACCAAGACCGCACTCACCACCGCGGTGACGCTCGGCTCGAGCAAGGCCACCTACAGCACGTCGACGCTGCCGGTCGGGACCACCTACGTGGAGGCAATCGACACGGGTTCGGGCAACTACGCGGGTTCGACTTCGAACGTGGTGTCCCAGGTGGTCAACGCGCTCGGCACCACCTCGGTCCTCACCTCGGCGCCTAACCCGTCGACCTACGGGACCTCGGTCACCTTCACCGACACGGTCTCGGCCAGCTCGGGTACTCCCACGGGCTCGGTGACCTTCTACAGCTGCACCACCTCGGCGTGCTCGACCAAGACCGCACTCACCACCAGCGCGGTGACGCTCGGCTCGAGCAAGGCCACCTACAGCACGTCGACGCTGCCGGTCGGGACCACCTACGTGGAGGCAATCGACACGGGTTCGGGCAACTACGCGGGTTCGACTTCGAACGTGGTGTCCCAGAGCGTGCTGAGTGTGCCGAGCGTGTGCCCCTCGAGCGGGTACGGCGACCTGATCACGGGGACCCCGGGCGACCCCGTCGTCTACGGGACCAATGGCAACGACCTCATCTACGCCGTCGGCGCCAGCTACTGGATCAACGGCTACGCCGGGAATGACTGCATCGACGCCGGCGACGGCAGCAACGTGATTTTCGACGGCGATGGCAACGACGGGGTGGCGGCGGGCAACGGCGACAACGCAGTAATCGTCGGCGACGGCAACGACAAGGTCAGCCTCGGGAACGGTTCCGATGCCGTCGAGATGGGCAACGGCAACGACGTCGTGACGCTCGGCAACGGCTCCGAGAGCGAGGTCATGGTCGGCAATGGCACTGACACCGTCACCATCGGCAGTGGGTCGTACAACGAGGTGGATCTGGGCAGCGGCACCGATACCGTGACCGTCACGAGCCCGGGTTCGCATGACGACATTGACGGTGGCAACGGCAACGAGACTGTCTACCTCGGCTCGGGCACCTACAACGACTACAGCGGGCAGCCCCACCACACCAACGTCTGTCACGTGCCGTCCTACAACGGGAAGGCGGGGACGGCGGCGGACTATCACGACACCGTCACCAACTGCACGGTGGTTTCGCCATGAGGCGCCCTGGGTTTGTTGTCCGGCGCCGGCGCCTGGTCGCCCTACTGACCGCCGCTGCCGTCCTGGCTGTCGGGGGAGCCGTGTGGGCGTACTTCACGACCTCGGGATCGGGCGCTGGACACGGATCGACCGGAACGATGAGCACGGTGACCCTCAACGCGACGGCCGGGACGGCCTCGACGCCGCTCTACCCCGGCGGGACCGGAGACGTGAGCCTTGAAGTGAACAATCCCAATGCCTATGCCGTGACGCTCGTGAGCGTGGCGCTCAAGACCGGCGGAACGATTACAGCTGATGCAGGCCACTCGGGCTGCACGACGACGGGAGTGACCTTCGCCAACCAGACCGGGCTATCGACCACGATCCCCGCGGGCGCCAGCGCCGACAGGATCGACTTGGCCGGTGCCGTGTCGATGAACTCATCGTCATTGAACGCATGCCAGGGGGCAACCTTCTCGATACCCGTCACGATCACGGTGCAGAAGTGATGAGCCGGCACACCGCCACTCACGCCGCCGCTGGGACGAGAAGGTCTCGTTCCCGGCTATTCGTTGGAGCGCTCGCGATCGTGGTCACCCTCGGTGCATTGGCGGGGGTGGCCTTCGCCTTCTGGCAGTCGACGGACGGCTCCAACCCGGCGGCTGCGTGGGCCACGAGTCTGCTGGCGCCCAGCGCCAGTGCCTCGGAGGCGTCGGCGACCTCGGTGAACATCAGCTGGTCCAATCCGAGCGGCCAGCCCCCCGGCACTGAGTATCTCGTCCAGAGGACGAGCCCCAGCTCCGCGACGGTTTGCACCACGACGGGCTCCCAGATCGGCAATACCGGCACTTCTGACCTCTGTCAGGACAGCGGCCTCTCACCAGCCACCGCCTACAGCTACTCGGTTAGCGCAGTGCTCGGCAACTGGCAATCGACTGCAGCGACAACCACGTTCACCACAATGGCGGTCAAAATCTCGAGCCCGACCAGCGGTACGACCTTCGGCTCCAACTGGAGTGGCTCGATCAGCGGCACATCCTCTCCTGCGTCGGGGACCGCTATCTCGACCGTCACGGTGTCGATCCAACAAGGAAGCGGCGGCTGCTGGTCTGGCACAGGGAACTCGTGGACGGCTCTCTGCCCGTCCTATGTCGCGACCACGGGCACGGTGAGCAACTGGACGCTGAGCCTGCCCGTCGGCGACTTGAACTCAGTCAACACCTACGACGTGACCGCACAGGTCACGGACTCGTCTGGCAGCGCGGCTACCGCGACCTCGTCGTTCACGTACAACGCGAGCCCACCGGTCCCGAGTCCCCCGACGGTGAGCGCTCAACATACGTACGCCAATGGGACGGTGACGTGGACCAACGGCCAGAGCGTGGGCCTGAGCGACACGGTGGCTCCCGGAGCCGGGACCGTGAACGCTGTGTCCTACTACTGGTGCACCACTGCGAGCTGCAACAGCTCGGTGGGAACGCTGATCGGGACCTCAACGAATGGCGGGCCTACCTGGTCGGAACCTTGGAGCAGCCTCCCGACGAGCGACGGCGTCTATTACGTCGTGGCGGTAGCGACCGATTCGTTGTCGGACACCGGTACCTCGACCGCGGCTGAGGTCGGAATCGACACCACGCCGCCAGCTGTTTCCACTCCGAGCGTGAACGGACAGGCCTGATGCAACGCCACCGACCTTTGCACGTCACGTCTGCCCGCCTTGCGGGTCGAACACGGTGGGCTGTCCGCATCGCCGCCGCGCTGGCCGTGATGGCTGGGACCTTGAGCCTGCTCGTCGGAACCGCATCTGCCGCGAGTCCTGCCATTACGAGTGCCGATACCGCCAATTTCGGCGTGGGAGCCTCCGGCACGTTCACGGTGACTGCGACCGGCTCTCCAAGCCCCACCCTCTCCGAATCTGGGGCCCTTCCCACGGGCGTGACCTTCACCCCCTCAACCGGCGTCCTCGCGGGGACTCCGGCTTCAGGCACCTCGGGCGTCTACGTCCTCACCATCACGGCCACGAGTACCGCGGGCACAGCCACGCAGACCTTCGACCTCAACGTGTGGACCTCGGCACCCGCGTGCGGCGCATGGGACTCGATCACAGCGCCGTCGGGCGCGGCATCGGCTTCCTTCACAATGTCTGGAGCCGGTGGTGGTGGCGGCGGTTTCGGCGGGACCGGGGCCGCCGGGGCAGGCGGCGCGGGGGAATTGGTGAACGCGACTTACACCGTCACCAGCGGCCAGACGCTTTGGCTTGAGATCGGCTGCGGCGGTGGAGGCGGTGCCGACGGTACTGGAACGGGTCACACGACTTTGAGTGGGGGAGGGACGGGCGGGACCGGCTTTATCGCAGGCGGGCTGGGCGGGGGCTGGTACACGAACGGGACCGGCTTCTACGCCGGAGCCGGAGGCGGTGGCGGAGCGCCAACGGTTGTCTGCGTCCAGCCCACATCGGGTGGGTCTACGAACTGTGGGAGCGGAGACACCGAGCTTTCGATCGCCGCGGGCGGCGGTGGTGGTGGAGGCACCACGTGTAGCGACAACGCCGGGGCGGGAGGTCAGGCCGGGGGGGGATCGAGCCTGAGTGGCACGGGCTACACCGGGGACGCTGGTGCCGCTGGAGGGAATGAGCAATCCGGCGGAAATGGCACAGTCGGCGGCAGCGGTGGCACGACGACCGGTGGCGCCGGGGGCAAATACGGATCCAACAACTCGGCAGGCACTGGCGGAACCGGCGGCGCGTCGCCGACTGGTACCGGTGGAGCCGGTGGAGCACAAGCTAACTCGGGGAGCAAGGACTACGGCACCGGTGGTGGCGGCGGTGGTGGTGGCTGGACCGGCGGCGGCGGCGGCGGCGCCAACAGTTGCACCGGCTCGGACGGCGGCTCCGGGGGTGGCGGTGCTGGTGCCTCGTGGGCCACCACCACCACAGGTGGAACGGGCATCTCGTTCACCACGCAGAGCGGGACCAGCACGGCATGCGGCGAGACCACCGGGGTCGGTTCGAGCTTGGCGGGTGGCCTGGGTGGCGCTGTCGGTACGGGGAACGGCGCCAACGCATACGCGGGTTGTGCGGGAAACATCACGCTGACTTGGGCGGTCACGGTCAAGGCCAGCCCAACTTTGACCACAACTGGTCCGGGCACTGGCGCAATCGGTACGACCATCGCCAGCACTGCCATCTCGGCCGCCTTGGCCGCGGGATCCAGCCCGACCGGCACCATTACCTTCAGCGTCTTCGGGCCTGGAAGCGAGCCCAGCAGCTGCACGTCCGGCGGGACCTCTGTTGGGACGACGACGTCGGTGTCCGGTAACGCCACATACCATCCGAGTGCCGGGTTCACCCCGAGCGCCGCCGGCGACTACTGGTGGTACGCGTCGTACACGGGCGACGGGAACAACAACGCTGCTGTGTCCGCGTGTGGATCGGGTATGTCGGAGACCGTGGTGGCGATGTCATCGCCGACTCTGAGCGTCGCCGCTCCGAGCACTGGCTATGTCAACACGGCTATCTCGGCCAGCTCGATCGCCGCCACCCTGACCGGCTCCTCGGGCAGCAACGACACTGACACCATCACCTTCACCGTCTTTGGCCCTCAGTCCTCGGCTCCGACCAGCTGTTCTTCGGGCGGTACGAACGTGGGCACTGCCATTCCGACGGGTGACGGCACGTACGCCTCTTCAGGTTCTTTCACTCCAAGCCACACCGGGGACTACTGGTGGTACGTGTCGTCGCCATCTGACGGCAACAACAATGCCGCGGCCAGCGCATGCCCACCAGCCGTCGAAACGGTCGTGAGCGTGTTGGTCCAAAACGGTGCCACTCTCACCGACTCCGCCAGCGACGCCGGCTCGGGGGTCGCTTCGGTCACCTACTACTACTGCCCGTCAACGAACTTCACCAACCTGACGTGTACGTCGAACACGCCGTGGACCTTCATCGGGACCTCTTCGAACGCATCTCCGTACACGGTCACCTGGACGGGCCAGCCGGTCAACGGGGACTACGTGGTCGTCGCCGTCGGCACGGACAACGTGATGAACTCTGATAGCTCCGCGAGCGGTTCGACTGAGGTAACGGTGAGCAACTTCAGTCCGTCCGTCACCGTTACCTACCCGGTCGCTGGAACCACCTACGGGGCCAACTGGAGCGGGTCGATCACCGCCACCGCGTCTTCCAACGACGGGCCGGGGACATCCATCTCCAGGGCAGCGGTCCAGATCGAGGACACGACGACCTCGCAGTACTGGAATGGGACCACCTCGTCCTGGCAGTCGAGCTCGATCTACAACGCGGCCAGCGGTGGTTCACCGTGGACCTACGCCTTCTCAGCCGTGAACTTCAGCGATGGTCACAGTTACTCGGTCACCGCTCAGGCCACCGACAGCATCGGGAACAGTGGCACCAGCACCGCCGTGACCTTCACGTACAAGGGCACGGCCACCGACGCGGTCACCTCCTCGTCGAACCCGACCACGGTCGGCACAGCGGTCACCTACACCGCCACCGTGAGCGGCAGTGGGGTCACGCCGACCGGATCGGTCACCTTCGAGAGCGGCGGCACCGCCATCACCAGCTGCGGCTCCAGCGGCGTCGTCTCCTTGACCAGCGGCGTGGCCACCTGCACGGTGACCTACACCTCGACCTCGGGGTCCCCGCTCTCGATCACGGCCCCGTACTCGGGCGACTCCAACTACGGCTCGGCCACCGGCAACACCGTGTCCGAGACGATCAACAAGGGCACGGCCACCGACGCGGTCACCTCCTCGTCGAACCCGACCACGGTCGGCACAGCGGTCACCTACACCGCCACCGTGAGCGGCAGTGGGGTCACGCCGACCGGATCGGTCACCTTCAAGAGCGGCGGCACCGCCATCACCAGCTGCGGCTCCAGCGGCGTCGTCTCCTTGACCAGCGGCGTGGCCACCTGCACGGTGACCTACACCTCGACCTCGGGGTCCCCGCTCTCGATCACGGCCCCGTACTCGGGCGACTCCAACTACGGCTCGGCCACCGGCAACACCGTGTCCGAGACGATCAACAAGGGCACGGCCACCGACGCGGTCACCTCCTCGTCGAACCCGACCACGGTCGGCACAGCGGTCACCTACACCGCCACCGTGAGCGGCAGTGGGGTCACGCCGACCGGATCGGTCACCTTCAAGAGCGGCGGCACCGCCATCACCAGCTGCGGCTCCAGCGGCGTCGTCTCCTTGACCAGCGGCGTGGCCACCTGCACGGTGACCTACACCTCGACCTCGGGGTCCCCGCTCTCGATCACGGCCCCGTACTCGGGCGACTCCAACTACGGCTCGGCCACCGGCAACACCGTGTCCGAGACGATCAACAAGGGCACGGCCACCGACGCGGTCACCTCCTCGTCGAACCCGACCACGGTCGGCACAGCGGTCACCTACACCGCCACCGTGAGCGGCAGTGGGGTCACGCCGACCGGATCGGTCACCTTCGAGAGCGGCGGCACCGCCATCACCAGCTGCGGCTCCAGCGGCGTCGTCTCCTTGACCAGCGGCGTGGCCACCTGCACGGTGACCTACACCTCGACCTCGGGGTCCCCGCTCTCGATCACGGCCCCGTACTCGGGCGACTCCAACTACGGCTCGGCCACCGGCAACACCGTGTCCGAGACGATCAACAAGGGCACGGCCACCGACGCGGTCACCTCCTCGTCGAACCCGACCACGGTCGGCACAGCGGTCACCTACACCGCCACCGTGAGCGGCAGTGGGGTCACGCCGACCGGATCGGTCACCTTCGAGAGCGGCGGCACCGCCATCACCAGCTGCGGCTCCAGCGGCGTCGTCTCCTTGACCAGCGGCGTGGCCACCTGCACGGTGACCTACACCTCGACCTCGGGGTCCCCGCTCTCGATCACGGCCCCGTACTCGGGCGACTCCAACTACGGCTCGGCCACCGGCAACACCGTGTCCGAGACGATCAACAAGGGCACGGCCACCGACGCGGTCACCTCCTCGTCGAACCCGACCACGGTCGGCACAGCGGTCACCTACACCGCCACCGTGAGCGGCAGTGGGGTCACGCCGACCGGATCGGTCACCTTCGAGAGCGGCGGCACCGCCATCACCAGCTGCGGCTCCAGCGGCGTCGTCTCCTTGACCAGCGGCGTGGCCACCTGCACGGTGACCTACACCTCGACCTCGGGGTCCCCGCTCTCGATCACGGCCCCGTACTCGGGCGACTCCAACTACGGCTCGGCCACCGGCAACACCGTGTCCGAGACGATCAACAAGGGCACGGCCACCGACGCGGTCACCTCCTCGTCGAACCCGACCACGGTCGGCACAGCGGTCACCTACACCGCCACCGTGAGCGGCAGTGGGGTCACGCCGACCGGATCGGTCACCTTCAAGAGCGGCGGCAGCGCCATCACCAGCTGCGGCTCCAGCGGCGTCGTCTCCTTGACCAGCGGCGTGGCCACCTGCACGGTGACCTACACCTCGACCTCGGGGTCCCCGCTCTCGATCACGGCCCCGTACTCGGGCGACTCCAACTACGGCTCGGCCACCGGCAACACCGTGTCCGAGACGATCAACGGCGCAGGCGAGATGGCTGTGTCGCCCACCGTCGTGACCACTTCGTCATCTGACGAGATGGTCTTCACCTTCACCAATAACAGTGGCACGGCCCTCCCTTCAGGCTCGACGGTCCAAGTCACTGTGCCGACCTCGTCAGGTTGGACGGCGCCAAGCTCGACGAACACGACAGTGTCTGGAGGGACCGGGTGCAGCGCAACAGTGTCTTCCTCGAGCCCGAACATCACCGTGACGATGAGCAGTGGCTGTGGCGTCAACGACTCGTTCACCCTCGACTATGGAACGAGCGGCCACCAGGTGACGGCCCCGAGTGCCGCTACCACGTCTACCTTCACGACGGAGACCAAATTTGGCTCCAGTGGGACTCTCTCCGCCATCGCCACACAGCCAACGGTGACCGTGGTCAACAACATCACGCACGTCCAGGACAGCGACTCGACTCTGACCACGAATGGCACCAGCGAGACCGTGCAGTTGTCCAACACGATCACCGCGGGCGACACACTTGTCCTGGTGGCTGACGTCGGGAACAACAGTGCCACCGGCTATGTGAGCGGAGTGTCCGGCGGCGGCGTCAGCACCGGCGGCTGGAGCGAAGCGGCAAGCACCGGTGGTTCGACGACCTACGGTGACTCCGAGATCTGGTACGGACCGGTCTCTACCACCGAAACCAGCTCGGCGGGCAGAACAATCACCGTGACCCTCAATGCGTCGAACACCGGTGTCTTCGACGTGTCGGAGTGGTCGGGCATCGCCGGCCTGGATTCGTCGGCGACCTGTGGGAGCACCGAGACCGCCGGAAACGCCACCGGGTGTGGCGACGTTGGTTTCGGCAAGAGTGTGAGCGCGAGCACGATCGACCCCACGGGGAGTTACGAACTGCTCATCTCCGGTGCCAGCGTGCAACGCACCGCCTCGGAAACCACTGCCAGCCCCTTCGTCACGCTCAGCGCACTCCCGGCGAGCGATTCCAGCGAGGAAGGGTTCGGGGCGTACCTCGTCGACTCCAGCTCGAGCGCTACCTCGACGACGTGGACCGAGACCAGCAGTTCAGATTTCGCCGCGGCCATCGCGGCCTTTGAGCCATAGGAAGTAGAGCCCGAGGCTGGCAACCGTTGGTAAGGGCGGTGGCGGCGCAAGCGGTCCGAGCGTAGGCCTCGACCTCGGCGCGACGACCACCACCCATCCACCGAGATTCATCCCCGGACCGGAGGAGGAGCGTTCATGCCGGTGCCGTCGATCCGGCAGACTGAGCGGATGACGATTCTCGTAACCGGCGGAGCCGGCTACATCGGCTCACACACCGTTCGCCTCCTGCATGAACGAGGACGCGACGTCGTGGCGTTCGACTCCATGGAATTCGGGAACGCCGCCGCCGTCGGTGAGGTCCCCTTGGTCAGGGGCGACGTCGGGGACCCCGGTGCGATCAGAGATGCCGTCGAGCGTTATGCCGTGGACGCCGTCGTCCACTTTGCCGCCTACAAGTCGCCAGCAGAGTCGATGGCCGAGCCTCAGCGCTACTTCGGCAACAACGTCGCCAAGACGGGGTCGCTGCTCGACACGCTCTCGACGTTGGGGGTGCCGAGAGTCGTCTTCTCCTCGACCTGTGCCGTCTACGGAACGCCAGAGAGTGTGCCCGTGGCTGAGGACGCTCCGATCCGCCCAGAGAGCCCGTATGGGGAGAGCAAGGCCATGACCGAGAGGGTCCTCGGGTGGTACGACCGCTGCCTGGGTCTGCGCTCGGTGAGCCTCAGGTACTTCAACGCCGCGGGGGCGTGGCCCGATGGCTCCATCGGTGAGGACTGGACGGTCACCATCAACCTCGTCCCGTTACTCATGAAGGCCGCGCTCGGGCGCAGCGGCCCCTTGCAGGTCTTCGGGACGGACTATCCGACCCCCGACGGGACGGCGATTCGCGACTACGTGCACGTCGTGGACCTCGCCGACGCGCACATCAAGGCGCTCGAGTATCTCGAAAGCGGGGGACCGAGCACCGTGGTGAACCTGGGCACCGGGGTGGGGTCGTCTGTGCTCGAAGTACTGACCGCGGCCGAGAAAGTCATCGGTCGGGCTGTGCCCTACGAACTCGTCGGACGCCGACCCGGGGACCCAGTTGCGCTCTATGCCGACAACACGCTGGCGAAGGATCGATTGAGCTGGTCCGCCCATTCGGGTATGGATGACATTCTTTCCTCAGCTTGGGCGTGGCACTCCAGCCATCTGAACGGGTACGGCGACTGAGCGACCCTCGCAGGAGTACTTGCGTCAGTGATGAGTGCTCAGCTCGCTCCGGCGGAAGCTGGAGCGAGCTGCTCGGGCTGCTCCACGCCAGGTGGCGAACTGTGCTCGCGGACCATGCGGAGTAACGGCCCTGCAGCCAACGCCACGCCGATCGCCACCAAAATTGCCTGCCAGAGCCACGTCACCGGCTGGTGCCGCAGGGGGTCGCTGGAGATCGGCCATATGACGAGGGCGCAGACGATTGCGCCGCCCCAAAGCACCACGTCCCAACCCAGGGTGTGGTGGAGCACGTGGCGGATGATGAACAAGAGGCTGACGACAAGGACGATCAGTGGGATCCAATGGCGTGCCGACTGACCCCACGATTGGCGCCAGACGATCAGGATGTCCTCGCTGTAGATGAGCGTCACCATGGCCAGCCAGGCGACCAATCGTTCACGGATCCGACCACTGATGACGTCGAGGAGTATCAGCGAGACAGCGAGGGCCATGTAGTAGTAGGCGAAGATGTTCTGTTCGAACACGAGCCGGAAACTGAGACACACGGCGACGAGCGAGACCAGAATGGCGGGCTGCAGCACGGATCGGCCGACCCGTCGCACGACCCACCACGCAAGGAGGAGCGAGAGCACGAGGGGCAGAACCCTCGAGACGAGCACCAGCGGTGCTCCGGCCAGATGGGTCTCCCAGATGACCGTGCCCCCGAATCCAGCTGAATCGCCAGAGCCCAAGAACAACGGTCGTCCCGCAGCACCCGAAGTGACCACGAGCAACGGCACGGCGATGACGGCGGCTGTGATCACCGCAGCTCCTAAGAAGGGGACCCTCTGCTTGGCGGGAGCGACCACGAGCAGAGGCACGGCGACGAGCAAGGCGTACTGCTGCGAGAGGACCGCGAGCGCAACGAGAATGCCTGCGCCGATCCAGTGATTCCGCAGCGCGCACGCTACCGCCGCAAGTGCCAAGCCGAGGGCAACGATGTCCTGGGGATGCGTGTACATCTCGACGCACATCCAGACCGGTGGCAGGCAGGCCACGATGATCAGCGTGGTCGGCTCCCAGCCGCAGCGCCCCCGGCCCGCGGCCCGGAGCAGCCACACCAACCCAAGCAAGAGGAACACCCAGGTCAGGTAGCCGACGCGCATCGTGGGGAACACGGCTCCCGTGGCTTGCGACCAGTGCACCTCGGCCAGCACGGCCTTGTTGCAGTTGTGTCCGAGTGCGGACCCTGAAGGGAACGGCGTGCTATGTCCGATTCGAACGAGGGCGCTCACCCCGCCGGCAAAGAGTGGGTAGACGGGGGCGATGAACGTGCTGATGCTCTTCGGATGTGGCGGATACATGCACGAGAACTTTCCGTGAGCAACGGCCCAGGTGGCGTAGATCTGCTCGTACGCGTCGCCGACAGCGACGCCACCCGCGAGTGCGATGATGCCAATGAAGGTTCCAAATGAGGCGAACCATCCGAGAGTGCACCACCATTGAGAGAGTGGCCGCGTGAACCATGACGTGGTCATGGGGGCAGACTCGATGTCATCGTCGGGGGGAGGATTCGCCATGTGCGCTGGGTGGCACGAATCCGCCCGAACCGGTCTGCGGACCCGTCTACGCGTTGTGACGATAGTCCACTGACACCCGCGAGAGGTTGATCATCAGTCCGCGGACTGAGTCCAGCGCGTCACTAGCGTGAGATCGGTGAACTGCCTGCGGAGTATGTAGGGGACTCTGATTCCATGCTCGGATGGCTGGTTGTGTTGTGTGCGGTCTTGGGCCTCGCCGTGGGATCGTTCTTGAACGTCGTGATCTATCGGGTGCCGCGCCATGAGTCCATCGTCACGCCCCGGTCGCACTGCCCTTCCTGTGGCAGGTCCATTCAAGAGCGGGACAACATCCCTGTCATGTCCTGGTTGCTGCTCAGGGGCAAGTGCCGGCACTGCAGGGCGCCCATTTCTGCCAGGTACCCCATGGTCGAACTGACCTGCGCGGGCCTGTTCGCGGGTACGGCTGCTCGCTTTGGCTTCCGCTGGGACGTCCCCGCCTTCCTCGCATTCTTCGCCGGACTGCTCGCGCTGTCGTGCATCGACATTGAGCAGATGATCCTGCCCAAGAGAATTGTCGATCCGCTGACGGTCATTGTCGCCGCGTTGCTCCTGCTAGCCGCCGCCGAGACCGGAATGTGGCACGCCTACCTGGTCGGTTTGGCCTGCGCGGCGGGTTGGTTCCTCGTGTTCTTCGTCATGAACAGAGCGAGCCCTCGTATTCTCGGACGGGGCGATGTCAGGCTGTCCCTCGTCCTCGGTCTGGCGTTGGGATGGTTAGGCGTCGACTATGTCCTCTTGGGGTTCTTCGCCGCCAACCTCATCGGCGCGATCATCGGCATTGCGTTGATCGCGACCAAGCAGATGAGCCGGCGTGACCGGATCCCGTACGGGGTGTTCCTCGCCCTCGGCGCCGCGGTCGCCGTCTTCGCTGGACCAGAGCTCCTACGGCCCTTCACCAACCACTCGCTCTAACGCCCGCCTCGGTGTCGGCGCGTCAGCGCACCAATTCCATCCGCAGGCCTTGCTCGTCCCATTCGGGGTCCTGGGGAATACGAACGCTGGCTCGTGCGAAGATCCGCCGGGCCGTCCACAAGATGGCCGCTGCGTCGAGTAGGTGCGGCTGATGGGCTCCAGGAACCTCGGCGTCGATGATCCGGAGCACGCCAGGCACCTTTTCCTCCAGGACACCCCGCCGCTCCTCTACACCTTTGAGAGAGCGCTTCGACCACTTCATCGGGACTTCTCCATTGAGCTGGAAGAAGCTCAAATCCGGATTGACCTCGTAGATCGTCCGCTGGCGAAACGGCGCCATCTCGTTCGCGACCTCGCGGTAGCGGGGCAGCAGCTTCGCGCTCGATGGCGTCGAGGTGGTCGGGCAGCAGCTCGATGTCACGGAGTGAGTCGAAGCGCACGGGCGCACTCTTGATCGCCCCGCCCCGCGGACCGAGAAGCACCCGCGCCTCGTGGTCACACGTCCGACCACCCTTCTTGCGGGCATTTAGGTACCCCACCGGCGCGTTCAGGGCGATCATGGAATACGCCGGGCGCTGGTCGACGACGTCGATGAACTGCTCCATGCGGGTGGGGTCCTCTGGAGCAAAGATCGTGCCCTGCAGCTTTGCGCTCGCAACCAACCAGCCACCGCGGCAGGGCGTCACCCCGGCAACGAGCGAATAGGGAAGATTCGGGCCTCGTCGTGATGGATCGGCTCTCACGCAGAGGTGAGCATCGCACTCCGATGGCTCAGGAGCCGATCAAGCTCCTTCGGGTGCGCCGAAATGGCCATGGCGTCGTCGTAGGTCACCTGCTCGCTGCGGACGAGGTCGACGAGGCTGGACTCGAGGGTACACATGCCCTCACTTTGGCTGGTTGTCATGACGTTCAAGAGCTGGTTGGTCTTGCCTTCACGGATCAGGTTCCGAACGGGGTGGTTGGCCACCAGTATCTCGAAGGCAGCCATCATGCCGCCACCGATCCGGGGAACGAGCCGCTGCGCAATGACAGCACCCAAGGAGGCGCCCAGCTGCACGCGGATCTGGTCCTGCCGGTAGGCAGGAAAGACATCGATGATCCGGTCGATGGCCTGGGCTGCATCGTTTGTGTGCAGGGTCGAAAAGACCAGGTGACCGGTTTCGGCCAGGGTCAAGGCGAGTTGAATGGACTCGAGATCGCGCATCTCACCGACCAGCAGAACGTCAGGGTCCTCGCGGAGGGCCGAGCGCAACGCGCGTTCGAAGGATGGGCTATCCACACCGATCTCACGCTGATTGACCGCAGAGAGGTTGTGTTCGTGGACGTACTCGACCGGGTCCTCGATGGTGAGGATGTGGACAGCTCGGGTCGCGTTGATCCGGTCGATCACCGAAGCCAAGGTGGTCGACTTTCCCGAACCCGTGGGCCCCGTCAGCAAGACGAGGCCGCGGGGGAGTCGGGCGACCCACTCCGCGATGGGTGGGAGGCCGAGCTCGTCGAAGGTCGGAATTTCAGAGGGGATCATGCGGAGGGCGAGCGCGAGCTCTCCGCGCTGATGGAAGGCGCTGCCGCGGAGGCGAGCCTTGTCGGACCAGGTGAGCGAGAAGTCGACGTCTTGGAACTCCTCGAGCGTTGCGACCTGGTCCGGGCTGAGCATGGCGCTCACGATGGACTCGATGTCTGCGGCAGAGAGCGCAGGAGCGCCCTCGACCGGCTGCAGGCCTCCATCGACCCGGACCCGTGGGGCCGACCCACTCACCAACAGTAGGTCCGAGCCTTTACGGTCCCACAGGATCTGCAGATATTGATCGATCGGTGCACATGGGTTTGAGCTCATTGCGACTTCCCCTCCTGGCCAGCGTTGATGTCGAAGCGCCCGGCCCCTGCGGGCCGGGCGCTTCGATCTACTTTGTAATGATTGCCTACGAGAGGCTCGAGCAGCCGCCCGCAGCGGTGTAGGCCACTGGGCCACTGCCCGTGTCGACGTCGACCGTGTCGTTGGCCGTGTCCAGGCTCCACGTCTGGCCCGAGACGTCCGGCCACGCGTGCAGGTACTGGGTCGCACCGCCGGTCAGGTCAGCCGAGCTGGCCGGGTAGCTCCCGACCTCTGCCTGGTAGGCATCTGCAGCAACCTCGATGGTCTTGCCGTTCGATGTGCACGCAGCTTGCTTGCTCTGACTGGTCACGCCCGTGAGGGAGAAGACCACGATCGCGGCAAGGATGCCGAGTACGACGATGACGATGAGCAGTTCGATCAAGGTGAATCCGTGCTCCGGAGACTCCCCGTCCGCCCTGCGCATTTGAATCTCGCGATAACGCTCAAACACGCGCTATACCGCCTTTCTCTGTTGGCCCAACCCGGCAAAAGGTGGAGCTCGTTATTGATGGAAAAAGGGTTCCCTGGTTGAGCACCCCTGCCCACCGAGACGCCATTCCCGGTAGTTGGGAATAGTATCGGGTAGAACCCTTCGATACTCAAGCAGTTTTTCCGGTGTTATCAGGGAATTGATCGAATGGAGTGAATCGGTTTCTCAGCGAGAGTGGCGCGCGACGGACCCCGTACATATCCAGATAGGGACGCGCAACGTTGTAACAAATACACGGGTATCTCAACGTCCTCTTATTGTCGGTTGAACGACCGGGCTCATTTCCACAAACTGAACAACATGAAGTGGATGACACCACTACCTGTTGTTCCCGCAAGGTTTACCTGGCGGTAGATCCCGTACATCGCCGACACCATGGCGACGGCAACGAAGCCAACGATGAGCCCCATGAAGATGATCACGGCTGGCTCGAACAGGCTCGTGAAGTGCTTTACCTTGAGCTCGAGCTCACGATGGTAGAAGGAGGCAGCCGTTTCGAGCTGCTTGTCGAGGGTCCCGGTCTCCTCACCGACCCGGAACATCTGCTGCGCCGCGGCAGGGAACAGCCCGGTCGCTGCCAACGGGTCCGACAAGCCGTTTCCCTCCATCATTTGTTCACGGACATGATTCAAGCCCTCGCTGTAGACAGCGTTGTTTGACGATTCGGCGGTCACCGCCATGGCGCGCGGCAGGTCCACCCCTGCGGTCACCAGCGAACAGAGGACCCGACACACACGCTCGACGATTGCGGTCTGAATGAGGCTTCCGATCACAGGGATCCTGAGCATGAGCCTGTCGATCCGCTCGCGGCCTGCGTTGTTCCTGCGGACCGCCGTTATGCCGGCGACAATCAGCACCAGAACCAGGAGGATCACCCACCACCACGTGCTGACAAAGCCGGAGAAGCTCAGCATCATCCGGGTCGGCAACGGAAGTTTCGCATCGAGCGACGCGAAGAAGGTCCGGAATTTGGGGAGCACGTAGGTGGAGAGGATGAGTACGGTCACGATGGCCATAGCCGCCACGACCGCTGGGTAGACAAGGGCCGATGTGACCTGTGAGCGGGCGTCGATGTCCCGCTCGATGTACTCGGCCAGCTCCTCCAAGACCTTGTCCAGGGTTCCGGTCAACTCCGCCGATTCAAGGACGGCGATGTAGTAGCGGGGAAAGGCCTCCGGATGGGCTGCCGCGGCGGCGGCAAAGGTGTCGCCCTCACGGAGCGCGACGGTCATGTCGAGCAGGACCCGCTTCAAGAGCTTGTCGGAGGTCTCCTCGGCGATGGTCTCGAGCGCCTCCATGATGGGGATTCCTGCCTCGACGAACACGGCGAGCTGGCGCGAGAAGTGCATGACCTCCTTGCGCTTGACCTTCTTCCGGGTGATCTCGAACGCCAGGAGGCTCTTGTGTTCTTTGATCGTCGTGGGATCGAGGCCGCGATGGAGCAAGGCCACGTGCGCCGCGCTGATAGATGCCGCCGTCTCGGTCCCTTTGACGGACTTGCCGTCCTGGTCCACGGCGCTATAGCGATAGTTCAAAAGCGTCTGCATCGTCTTCTCCCTAGCTCACAACGCGTAGATACTTCGGATGACTTCGGACACCGTCGTGACGTCTCGGGTGACCAGGCCGATTGCCTCTTCCCGGAGGGACCGCATGCCCTGTCGCTCGGCGAGACGGCGCAACTCGTCCTGGGTAGCCCAGCCAACGACCAGTCGCTTGATCTCGGGGGTAATGCGAAGCAGCTCGTAGACGCCGATGCGGCCCTGATAGCCGGTGCCGCTGCAGAAGTTGCAGCCCTCGCCCCGGACGAAGTGACTTTTCTCGGGACCGCCGCTCTCCTCGTAGAACGCCCTTTCCTCTTCCGTCAGCGTGTACGTGACCTGACACGAGGGGCATATGCGGCGGACGAGGCGCTGGCCGACGATACCCAGCACCGAGGAGGCGATGAGGAAGGATTCGATCCCCATGTCGAGGAATCTGTGGAGCGCCGACACCGAGTCTGTGGCGTGGAGCGATGAGAGGACGAGGTGGCCGGTCAGCGCGGACTGGACGGCGATACGGGCCGTCTCGACGTCCCGGATTTCGCCGACCAGGATCACGTCGGGGTCCTGTCGCAGGATCGAGCGCAAGCCGGTCGCGAACGTGAGGCCGGCCTGCTCGTTCGTCTGAATCTGGTTGATGGACGGGAAGACGTATTCGACCGGGTCTTCGATCGTCATCACGTTCCGGCTTGGGTCGCTGATCTCGGTCAGGGTTGCATAGAGCGTCGTCGTCTTGCCGCTCCCAGTCGGGCCGGCGCACAGCACCATGCCGAAAGGGGCACGCACAAAGGCCGAGTACGTGTCGGCCGAGTCCTTCGGCATCCCGAGGTCTGCGAGCCGGAGCACCGAGCGCGTCCGGTCCAGCAGACGCATCACGCACTTCTCGCCCCAGATGGTGGCGAGCGTGGAGACCCGCACGTCCACCTCACGTCCATCGACCTCGGTCCGCAACTGGCCGTCCTGGGGCCGGCGACGCTCGACGATGTTCATGCCGGCCATGATCTTGATGCGGCTCACGAGACCGACTGCCATGGACGACGGGAGGGTCAGGACCTCTTTGAGTGCGCCGTCGATGCGGTAGCGGACACGAAGGCCCCCTTCCGTGGGCTCGAGGTGCACGTCAGATGCGCGATCCCGCATCGCCTGGGTCAGGATCCGTCCCACGACCTGCACCACCGGGGCATCATCATCGGTGACGCTCTCCTCGGTACCACCGCCGGAAACAGGGCGCTTCCGCGTCTCTTCGACGGCCTCGAAGGCTTGGACCAGATGGTCGAGGCCTCCGATGGCGCGGTAGTTGTTGTCGATCGCCCGCCGGATCTCCGAAAAGGGAGCGAGCATCGGACGAATCGTCGTCTCAGCCGTCTGGCTGAGGAGGTTCATCAGCTCGGGGGACGGCTTGTCCACGACAGCCACAATCAGGCCCGCCTCGTCTGCGGTCATCGGGATCACGTAGTGCTCCCGCGCCATGGAATCGGGGATCAGTGCCAGCGCCTCCGCTTCGGGACTCGCCATTCCCAGATCGATGATCGGGAGACCCGAGATGTCAGAGCGCGCGGTGGTCAGAGCGTGTTCGTCGAGCATGCCGCGGGTGACGAGCAGATCGCCGAGGTCCGATCCTGTGGCGTCCGAGGTGAGGACCTCGTCGACCTGACTCTGGTTCACGAGGTTTCGCTCGATGAGCGCGTGCGCCAGTCGCTCCGTGGCTTCCCGGTCGAGCCGTGCCGCCGGCCGCACATCTTGCGCGGTGCCCGTGCTCGATCCGTTGTGTGAGCCGTTCTCACCCGGCGGTGCCGTCGCCAGGGCGGACTTGCGTTCCTTGCGATCGCCCCGCCGACTAATAGCCACGGCGGCGCCCCCTGCTCGGCGTCCGGCCGGCCGAGGCCGCGTCGCGCTGTGGGCGGGTGCGCGCGCAGCACCCCTCCACGACATGTCGCGATACGTGCGATCTCGGTTCGCCAAATGTGCATTGTCTTCTCCAAGGTGAGTCCGCTTCACTCACCAGGACTTCTGTCTCGTTCCGCCTGTGGATAACTCATCTGGGCTGGTAGTCGCCCGTTTCTCTATCGGCCTTCTCGGCGGCCGCCTAAAGCCACTGCCCTCTGACGTCGATGAACAACAAAAGAACAACATCTCCATCCGGGCCGCTCATTGATAGAAGAAGGAGACGGTCGATGAGGTGCCCACGTTGTTCAGCGAGTCAGTCGCCTCGCCGGTCACCGAGTAGTTGTTGAACGCGCTGAGCTTCGAGGCCGCCAGGGCGTAGGTCCAGCTGGTGGTTCCCGAGGCCGGCACAAAGGTCTGCGAGGTCACACTGAAGGTGGTGCCGTTCCACCACTTGCCCGTGGAGGTGTCCTCGATCGCCACCGCAGTGGACGAGATGGTGCCGGCCGAGTTCGACGACGCGGTTCCAGTGATGGTGCCTGTCCAGGTGGCGCCACCGCCGCCATAGGTGGTGCCGTTCACCGGGTATGTCACGTTCACCGTCGGCACCACCGTCACCAAGGTGAAGATGTCGGCCGGCTCGTTGTAGGTCTGCGAACACACCTGATTTTGATTTGCAAGGGAGTACTCCGAGCAGGTCCATGGTCCGGTGTACCCAGCGACGCTCGGAAGCGTGATGACTGGGAAGTACTGGGAGCCTGCGGTCAAGCCGGTAGTGGGGACGGTGACCGTCATGCTGGTGGACGTGAGGCTGTTGGCGACGATCGACGCACTGACGCCCGTTCCGGTCGGGTTCCCGTTCTGGTCGAGATAGAACGCGACTGTCGACCCACTGAGGAAGTTGCCGCCGTTGATGGTGATGTTCGTGCCGGCGGTACCGCTCGTGGGGGTCAGGTCGGTGATGATCGGGACCTGGACGCCGTAGTTGAAGTCGTAGGTCGTCTGCGTGCTCTGGCCACCGAACGTATCCACTTGGACATACCAGTCACCCGGAGCCGTCACAGCAGGACTGACGACGCTGAGGCTGGTATCGGACGCGACAGTGACGTCGCTTCCCTGCACCGAGCTGCCGTTTGAGGGACAGTTCGAGTTCGCGCACACGAACCAGACCTGGGCGGCGAACTGGGCGGAACCGCTCGAGGTGTAGGTGTTCAAGAAACCCGTGCCGGTGATCGTGACGGTGCTTCCCCCCGTGATCGAGCCCCCGGGTACCCCACCGGACTCTTCGGTTCCCGAGATCCCTGTGATCGTGGGCGTGAAGGCGGTGTAATTCAGCACGCCTGCGGGCTGAACGAACTCGCTGGTCCCACCTGGCGTCGTCACGGTGACGAAGTAGCTGGCGGCAAACGACCCTGAGGGAACGCCCGACGTCACGGCGGGAGCCGTCAGCGAAAGCGTGGAGCAAGTGCTGTTCGCTCCCGTGCAGTTGGATGCGGTCACCTGCGAGGCAGGCACCGTGATGACGACGTTGGAAGTCGTCGCCGTCCCGCCCGCCTCATCGGTGAAGGTGACGCTCGAACCGGGTACGAACCCTGTTCCTGTGATCGTCAACGGCGTGCCTCCGGCGATGGTGGTGGAGGTGGGGGAGATCGAGGTGACCGTGGGCACCGTGGGCCGCCACTGCCAGCTGACCTGGGTCATGCTCTGGCCGCAGTAGTTGTAGAAGTTGCACTGCACAGGGTTGATGAGCGGGACCCCGACTCCCGGTGGGTAGTCATCGAATTCTTCGACGGCTTGCAGGAGCGGTGCTGCCGCGCATGTGTCGGGGGACACCGAGCTGAGGCAGGCCGAGTAGGTGATGACCCTGGTGGTCGAGCTGTATGGCTGCCAGACCATCGAGCACCAGACGTCGATCTGCGGGCTGTTCGGCGTCGGCAAGACCGGAGGCTGCTGTGGTTGTCCGCCGTTGAACCAACAGGCCTGAGGGAGGGGGCCGGTATTCGTAGCCGAAGCACCGAAGGCGTTCTGCATCTGGCTCTCGAAGGTGATGCGGGATTCCTGAATGGCCAAGTTGACGGCGCTGGTGGCGGCGGTCTCGAGGGTTCGCTCCGACGTGAAGTCCGCGGTCGCCGAGAGACTGCCCCCGACCCACGTCATCAGACCCAACACGACCAGGCTCACGGCGACCAGGAAGATCAGGGCGAGGATGAGGACCGCGCCGTCCTCGTCTTGCCCGTGCTTCTGACCAGGCCCGAACACTGGTGTCTCCGGACGAGACCAACCACCACGCAATCTCTTGAGGATCCCGGACATCAGGCCACCCCGATGTCGAGGGCGATGGTCGCCCAGGGCACGCTGTCGGTCACCGAGAAGGCTTGGCTCGTCCCGCCATTCGTATTCGTGTAGTACGACGCCCCGCCGTATCCGTGGCCATTGGTCGTTCCGTGATTGCCCTCGACGAGCGTCCAGCCAGTCGGCGCCGTGCCGACGCCGCCGTGGTTCCCGTCGGCGATGATGAAGCTGACCTCGAGGTCGCCTGGCGCGGGTGCGCTGGGCAGGATGGCCGTCGGTGTCGTGCTGGTACCGGTGTCGGTGTCCACCTGGGCGTCATTCGATCCGGTGTTGTCGCCTGCCAAGGACAGCACGTCGACCTCGATGTACCGCGGGGTGCTGGTGAAGTTCGCCGTCACGGTCGTGCCACTCCCCGAGGCGTTGGCGGAGAACGCCCATCCCACGTAGTTGGTCCCCGGAGTCACCGACTGGATCATCGTCGGCGTCCCGGAGACAGCGCTCCCGTTGATCGTGGGTTGCGGCGGAGTCCCGCTGGTGGCCAGTGCGTATACCAGGACCAAGAGGGTCGACCCTGACGTCGGCGTGCCGTCGTTCAAGGTGACCGACTGCGTTTGCTCGCCGGTGCCGTTGGCCGAGTTGCTCTGGGTCACCGTCACCGGCGGCTCGACCTTGAACGAGCTCGTAGTCGCCGAGGTCACCGTGGCGTGCGAGGTGTCGGAAGCCGTGATCGTGTACGTGCCATTCGTCGTGATGTTCAGGTTGCTGAAGCTGGCCACGCCGCTGACTGCCGTCACCGAGGTGGTGCCCGAGGCGAAGCTGCCCGTGGAGAGAGTCACCTTGATGGTGTCGGCCGAGCCGGTGCCCGTCGTGATCGGGTTGCCGTACTGGTCTTCGACGGTGACCCCGACGGCGAAGTTGGATCCGTTGATGACTGTCGCCGGTGGCTGCGTCGTGATCGCCAGCTTGTTCTCACCCGCCGGGTTCACGGTGATGCTGCTCGTGGTGGCCGACGTCACCGTGCCATGGGTCGAGTCCAGGGCGGTGATGCTGTAGGGCGAGCCGGCCGTGGAGGTGATCTCGAGGCCGCTGAAGCTGGCCACGCCGTTGACCGCCGCCACCGAGGTGGTGCCTGCCGCGAAGCTGCCCGAGGAGAGGGTGAGCCCGATGGTGTCGGTCGAGCCGGTGTTCCCCGTCGTGATCGTGTTGCCGTACTGGTCCTCGATGGTCACGCCGACCGAGACGGTGCCGCCGGCGGTGATGGAGCCGGCGGGCTGCGTCGTGATCGCCAGCTTGTTCTCGGCCGCCGGGTTGACGGTGAAGGAGTTGGTGCTGGCGCCGGTCACCGCGCCCGCGGTCGAATCGGTGGCCGCGATGGTGTAGGAGCCCGTCTTCGTGACCGTGAGCCCGCTGAAGCTGGCGACGCCGTTGGACGCTGCCACCGAGGTCGTGCCCGAGGCGAAGCTGCCCGACGAGAGAGCCACGTGGATGGTGTCGGTCGAGCCGGTGTTGCCCGTCGTGATGACGTTCCCGTACTGGTCCTCGACGGTCACCCCGACCGTGATGGAGCCGCCGGCGGCGACCGGAGTCGCGGGCTGCGTCGTGATGGCGAGCTTGTTCTCGGCCGCCGGGCTCACCGTGAAGGAGTTCGTCGTGGCCGCCGTCACCGACCCGTTGGTGGTGTCGCTTGCGGCGATCGTGTACGAGCCGGCCGTGTTGATCTGCAACCCGCTGAAGGCTGCCGAGCCGCCGCTCGCGGCGACGGTCGTCGTGCCCGCCACGAAACTACCGGAGGACAGGGTGACCTTGATGCTGTCAGTGGCACCCGTGCCGCTCGTAACGGGGTTCCCGTACTGGTCTTCGACGGTTACACCCAGGGCGGCCCCACCACCGGCCGTGAAGGAGCTGGGCTGAGCCGTGATGGCGAGCTTGCTCTCCCCGGCGTGGTTCACCGTGATGGAGTCCGTCGTCGCCGATGCGACGCTCGTATGAGTCGTGTCACTGGCCGTGATCGTCAGCATGCCGGCGCTGGTGATCTCCAGCCCGCTGAAGTTCGCCACGCCGTTGGCCGCCGCCACCGAGGTGGTCCCCGCGGCGAAGCTGCCCGAAGACAGAGCCACGTGGATGGTGTCGGTCGAGCCGGTGTTCCCCGTCGTGATGACGTTGCCGTACTGGTCCTCGATGGTGACGCCGACCGACACGGTGCCGCCGGCGGTGATGGTGCCGGCCGGCTGCGTCGTGATGACCAGCTGGCTCTCGCCGGCGGGGGTCACCGAGAGCGAGTTCGTGACAGCCGAGGTCACCGTCGGCGCCGTCGAGTCCGAGGCGGTGATGGTGTAGGAGCCGACTGGGGTGATCGAGAGGCCGCTGAAGGTTGCCACCCCGTTGGCCGCCGCCACCGAGGTCGTGCCCGAGGCGAAGCTGCCCGAAGACAGAGCCACGTGGATGGTGTCGGTCGAGCCGGTGTTGCCCGTCGTGATCGCATTGCCGTACTGGTCCTCGACGGTGACGCCCACTGAGAACGTCCCACCGGCGGTCACCGAGGTCGGCGGCTGGGTGGTGATGGCGAGTTTGTTCTCGCCCGCCGGGTTCACGGTGATCTGGTTCGTGGTGGCCGAGGTCACGCCTGTATGGGTCGTGTCCGAGACCGTGATGGTGTAGGGGGAACCCGCGGTGGAGGTGATCTGGAGACCGCTGAAGTTCGCCACGCCGTTGGTGGCCGCCACCGAGGTGGTTCCCGCGGCGAAGCTGCCCGAGGAGAGGGCGACGTGGATGGTGTCGGTCGAGCCCGTGGTCCCCGTCGTGATCGTGTTGCCGTACTGGTCCTCGATGGTGACGCCGACCGAGACCGTGCCGCCGGCGGTGATGGTGCCGGCCGGCTGGGTGGTCACGACGAGCTTGTTCTCCGCCGCTGGGCCGACCGTGACGGAGTTGGTGACGGCGGAGGTCACGGTGCCCGTGGTCGAGTCCGAGGCGGTGATGGTGTAGGTCCCCGCCGCGTTGATCTGGAGCCCACTGAAGCTGGCCACGCCGTTGGTGGCCGCCACCGAGGTGGTGCCCGCGGCGAAGCTGCCCGAGGAGAGCGCGACGTGGATGGTGTCGGTCGAGCCCGTGTTTCCCGTCGTGATCGCGTTGCCGTACTGGTCCTCGATGGTGACGCCGACCGAGACCGTGCCGCCGGCGGTGATGGTGCCGGCCGGCTGGGTGGTGATGGCGAGCTTGTTCTCACCGGCGGGGGTCATGGCGAATCCGTTGGTCGTGCCGGCCACCGCGTTCCCGTTCACCGTTGTCGAGGCGCTGATCGTCGGGCTCCCGGTGTGCGTGTCCGCGTAATAGAAGGGCGCCGAGGTCGAGCTGCCGTTCGGGATGGTGACGGCGGCGCTCGAACTGCCACCCGACGTGGGGGTGAAGATGGTCGCGCCGGTCGAGGTGCTCGAGAGCAACACGGTCACAGCGGACCCGCCGTTGGTCACCGGGTTGCCGTATTGGTCCTGGACCTGGACCTGGAATTGCCCGACGGACGCTGTGGTCCCGACGGTGAAATTGCCCGAGGGCGACGACGTGAAGGTGAGCTTGTCCGCTCCCGCCGGGTTCACGGTGATCTGGTTCGTGGTGGCCGAGGTCACGCCTGTATGGGTCGTGTCCGAGACCGTGATGGTGTAGGGGGAACCCGCGGTGGAGGTGATCTGGAGACCGCTGAAGTTCGCCACGCCGTTGGTGGCCGCCACCGAGGTGGTTCCCGCGGCGAAGCTGCCCGAGGAGAGGGCGACGTGGATGGTGTCGGTCGAGCCGGTGGTCCCGGTCGTGATCGTGTTGCCGTATTGGTCCTCGACGGTCACCCCGACCGAGACCGTGCCGCCGGCGGTGATGGTGCCGGCCGGCTGGGTGGTCACGACGAGCTTGTTCTCCGCCGCTGGGCCGACCGTGACGGAGTTGGTGACGGCGGAGGTCACGGTGCCCGTGGTCGAGTCCGAGGCGGTGATGGTGTAGGTCCCCGCCGCGTTGATCTGGAGCCCACTGAAGCTGGCCACGCCGTTGGTGGCCGCCACCGAGGTGGTGCCCGCGGCGAAGCTGCCCGAGGAGAGCGCGACGTGGATCGTGTCGGTCGAGCCCGTGTTGCCCGTCGTGATCGCGTTGCCGTACTGGTCCTCGATGGTGACGCCGACCGAGACCGTGCCGCCGGCGGTGATGGTGCCGGCCGGCTGGGTGGTGATGGCCAGCTTGTTCTCCGGTCCCACGTTCACGGCGATCTGGTTCGTGGTGGCCGAGGTCACGCCTGTATGGGTCGTGTCCGAGACCGTGATGGTGTAGGGGGAACCGGCGGTGGAGGTGATCTGGAGGCCGCTGAAGGTCGCCACGCCGTTGACCGCGGCCACCGACGTCGTGCCGCTCGCGAAGCTGCCCGAGGACAACGCCACGTGGAGCGTGTCGGTAGAACCGGTGGTCCCGGTCGTGATCGTGTTGCCGTACTGGTCCTCGATGGTCACTCCGACCGAGACGGTGCCCCCGGCGGTGATGGAGCCGGCCGGTTGGGTGGTCACGACGAGCTTGTTCTCAGCGGCCGGGGTGACCGTCAACTGGTTGGTGGCCGCCGAGGTCACGCTCCCGGTCGTCGAGTCAGAGGCGGTGATGGTGTAGGTCCCCACCGCGTTGATCTGGAGCCCACTGAAGGTGGCCACGCCGTTGGTCGCCGCCACCGAGGTGGTGCCCGCGGCGAAGCTGCCCGAGGAGAGCGCCACGTGGATGGTGTCGGTCGAGCCGGTGTTCCCCGTCGTGATCGTGTTGCCGTACTGGTCCTCGATGGTCACCCCGACCGAGAAGGTCGCGCCGGCGGCCAAGGAAGAAGGGGGCTGGGTGGTGATGGCCAGCTTGTTTTCGGGACCTGGCGAAACCGTGATCGAATTCGTCGTCGCTGCGGTGACCCCCGTCCGCGACGTGTCACTCGCGGTGATAGTCAACGTGCCCGCGTTCGTGATCTGGAGACCGCTGAACGTCGCCACGCCGTTGGTCGCCGCCACCGAGGTCGTGCCCGAGGCGAAGTTGCCGGAGGAGAGCGCGAACGTGGATGGTGTCGGTCGAGCCGGTGTTCCCCGTCGTGATGACGTTGCCGTACTGGTCCTCGATGGTCACCCCGACCGAGACCGTGCCGCCGGCGGTGATGGAGCCGGCGGGCTGCGTCGAGATCACCAGCTTGCTGGGTGGCGCGGTCGTGACGGTGAACGGGTTGGTGGCCGCCGTCGTGATCGCGGTGTGCGTCGTGTCGCTGGCGGTGATGGTGTAGGTGCCAGGAGTCGTGATCGACAGGCCGCTGAATGTCGCCACGCCGTTCACCGCGGCCACCGAGGTGCTACCGGTCGCGAAGCTGCCCGAAGAGAGCGCCACGCGGAGGGTGTCGGTCGACCCGATATTGCCCGTGGTGACCGTGTTCCCGTACTGGTCCTCGACTGTCACGCCGACGGAGAAGGTCCCGCCGGCGACCAGCGAAGCCGGTGGTTGCGTCGTGATGGCCAGTTGGCTTTCCGCGGCCGGCGTCATGGTGAATCCGCTGGTCGTGCCGTGTACGTTGGCGCCGTTCACGATTGCGGTCGCGGTGAGAGTCGGCGTTCCGGTCGAGGTGTCGGCGTAGTAGAAGCTGGCGGACGACGAGGCACCAGTCGCGATCGTGACGGGACCGGCCGACGATCCTCCCGAGGTCGGGGTGAAGAAGGTTGAACCCGGCGAACTGCTCGTTAGCTGCACCGTGACCGGGCCACCGGTGTTCGTGACGGCATTGCCGAACTGGTCCTGCACTTGGACCTGGAACGGGCCGACGGAGGCTGTCGTGCCGACCGTGTGACTCCCCGAAGCCGTCTGGGTGAAGGAGAACTTGCTTGGTGGCGCTGGCGTCACGGCGAACGATGTCGTCGCCGACGTCACCGACGTATGCGACGTGTCAGTCGCCGTGATGGTGTACGTGCCGACGGTGTTGATGGACAGGTTGCTGAAGGTCGCGACGCCATTGACGGCGTTGGCCGTCGCCGTCGAGCCGCCTGAAGAGAACGTGCCCGTCGACAGTGCGATCTTGATGGTGTCGGTGGAACCGGTCGTGCCGGTGGTGATCGTGTTGCCGTACTGGTCCTCCACCGTGACCCCCACGCTGAAGGTGGACCCGGCTGCGAACGAGGACGGGGGAGCCGTCGTGATGGCGAGCTTGTTCTCCGGATCAGGTGTGATGGTCTCTGTCTGCAGGCCCGAGGCGAGGCCGGACGCAGAGGCCGTGATGATCGGCGACCCGGCGGTCGTGTCCCCGTAGTAGAACGACGCAGTCGACTGTCCCGCTGGGATGGTCACCGATGTGATGGGGCTGCCCCCGGACGTAGCCGCGAAAACCCCGTTCGCGGAGCTTGTACCCAGGTTCACCGTGACGGCACCGCCGGGGTCGGCGTTGCCGA
This sequence comes from uncultured Acidimicrobiaceae bacterium, assembly GCA_963725895.1. Taxonomy (GTDB): domain Bacteria; phylum Actinomycetota; class Acidimicrobiia; order Acidimicrobiales; family RAAP-2; genus Bog-473. The sequence goes on from CAVSAJ010000003.1 coordinate 1,231,899, forward strand.
ACGCATCCTGGACCTGGACGGTGATCTCGCCCAGCGTCGGGCTGGTGGAGGCTGCACCGGAGACGGCGGCGGTGGTGAAGCCGATCTTCGCCTGTGCGGCCGTCGAGACGGTGTAGCTCACTTGCGCCTTCGCCACGCTGCTGTTGGAGTCCGTGGCGGTGACCGTGTAGGTGCCGGTACCGTTGATGCTGCAGCCGCTGAACGAGAAGATGCCGTTGTTCTCCACCCCGGAGCAGTTGCTCGACAGTGAACCCGAACCTCCTGTCGCGGTCAACGTCACAGAGGAGGCGTCGCTGTAGACGATGTTGTTGGCTGTATCCTCCACCGCAAGGATCGGCTGTGGAGTGAGCGGGCCGTTGATCGTCCCCGTTCCCGGACTCGAGCTCGTCGGCTGCAAGAAGACGAGCTTGGCGGGCGTGGTCCCAGCCGTCGGCGTCAACGGTTGCGGGTCGTAGATCACGGTGCTCACGGTGGTGCTGTAGCTGCCGCTGGCGTTACTGATGGTCATCGTCCATTGCTGGGGGTTGGTCGCGACCGAGCACGAACTTACGAACTGCGTGCCGTTCCAGTACTCGACGCTGGGTGTCACGGTGAAGGATCCCGTGATGTTCCAGGTGGGGGTGTAGGGCAGGTTGTTCCCGGTCGGGCAGGCTGTGAACGCGTCGTTGGAGGACGCTTGGATCTGCTCAATGACCTCGTCGGCGACCTCCCTGGCGGAGGCGTTGAGTGAGGCCAGCTGCCGGTGCTCTGCCGAGGACGAGATCGAGGTCGCGAACGCGGTGAGCAACGCGATGCCGGCGATCCCGAGGATGACGATCGCGAACAGCACCTCAATCAGGGTGTCGCCCCTCTCAGACGCTCCCGCGTCCGTGTCCGCGGTGACCTCTGCGTCGCGTACGCGCAGACGGCGGCGCCTCACAGGAGAATCCCGACGAAGATGGCCTCGAGGCCAGCTCCGTTCATCGTGGTCGACATGCTCTGCGGTGCGCTCGAGCCCGTCGGCTCCTGCGCTTGCAGCATCATCGTGCCCGTCTTGTTGAGCTGCTGGTCGGATTCGCACAGGACGGATGGGACGCCCGTCGCAAAGGTGGTGGAGTTGACGCTGAGCGTGGTCGCGTTGGCCGACGAGGGCGGGCCGCTCGACGGCGTCCCGACCGCCTGTGTCGTGGCCGGGACCGGTCCGGTCCAGGCGAGCGCGCCGCTGTTGTTCACGTCCTTGTCGGAGTAGCAGGCATTGCCCCACAGGTCCGACGACCCGTCGTTGGGGAGGATCGACCAGTTGAGGCCACCGGTCGTGTTCGACCACTCGATCCACTCGTTGGTGTCGGTGGACTCTGCGTCACCCGTGACGAGCGTCCAGCCGGTGGCGGCCTGGCCGGCTGCGTCGAGGACCTGCACGGCCGTGAACGTCATCGTCACGACGCCCGAAGTGTCCTCGTACAGCGCCGGTTCTCCGGGGACGCCCGTGTAGAAGCCATTGTTGCCGAGGAAGGCTTCGCTGTCGTCCCCTCCGGGGAGTAGTAGGTCGGGAGGACCGACGGCACGAGGATGTTCGCGCTCACCTGGAGGCAAAAGCTCAAGGTGTACGGCGTGTTGGTGATGGGAAGCTCGAAGAGCTGGCCTGTCTCGGTCGCAAGGCCGGGAGGCTTGCACGTTCCGGTGGAGGCCTGGGTGTAGTTGTATCCGGTGAAGTCGGCGAAGCACAGCTGCTCCGAATAGATGCTTTGACTGTTGGGTGTCGCAAAGCCACAACCCGAGGTGCCGCTCGTCGAGGACAGAGGTGACGGCGCGCTCTGCGAGGTCGATTCGCCCGGAAGCCCGACCAGCGAGTACGCGAAGCCGCTGGCCGTCTGCGTTCCCTGCACATCGAACTCGACCTTTGTCACGTCGAGCGTCGAGGCCCAGGTGGTGGAGTAGTCCGACGTGACGTTGGTGAATTGCCCCGTTTGCACGTTCTTGGGCCCATAGACCGTGACGGTGGGGGACGATCCGATGTCGTGGGCCAGCGTGAGCGTGCTGGTGGGCGTTGTTGAGGTTCCGTACGTGCAGAGCTGACGGGTGAGCGCATAGGTCGCGGTGTTGTTCTGGCTGTTGACCACCTTGGTCGAGATGTACGAGACCACCGTGTCGTATCCGCCGGCGGGGCCGCCAGCGGTTGCCGAGTTCGAGCCCCACTCGAACGCGATCAGCTGCGACTGCCCGGTTCCGAGCGAGCCGCACGCCGCGGGCGTCGACTGCGTGGTCATCTGTTGCGCGCTCTGCACATCTCGGTTGAAGCTGGCGGATGCCACGAGTGCGTCGTTGGAGTCGCCGACCCGGTTCGCCACGGAGCTTTGGAGCGAGAAGACCGAGATCAGCGCGACCGAGATCCCACCCACCACGATCGGCAATATGACAATGACGATCATGAGCTCAATGAGGGTGAAGCCGGCCTCGGCATGGCGCGCGGGCCGCGGGTGCACACGGGCGCGTAGATAGCGGCGCGCCAGCACCATCGGGTGGAGCGATCTCCAGGTGCGACTCACCGGACGACCGGCCCCACGTTGCCGCGCCCGTCGCCACAACGCAGGCATGGGCGGGCGCGACCGAGCCAATGGCCGTGAGAGCCAAACCCTTCGCCGTCGTTCCGCCGCTTCGCCAAGTGACCTACTCCAATAAGCGGACCCGCCTACGTCCGACCTAATGCACGTAGTTCGTCAGTCCTGAATGATTACGGGAAACTGCAGGTAGGGGAAGAGCACCGGTCGTTGCATGCCCCCTCTGCCCGCTCTTTTGATCGGCTTTCTTGGTGTCTGACCTGAGTACGAATTGGGGCGGCGTCCACCCGCGGGCGTGTCAAAAAGTCCGCCCGATCTTCCTCTGACCAGGCAATCCCCGTTGGATCGGCGCACGGGGCGTTGTGTCAGCGGCCGCCCAAAATCGAGACAACAACGCCGCCCTGATACCGATACACAAGAGTCGGACAATTCACTCGTCACTCACTGTCGGCATCCCTGTCGCGACCGCTGCTCCTGCCCATGTGCCATGCCGAGCACACGTCGCACTGGTAGACGCGGAAGTCCGCACCTGACTCGAGTGTGCGTTCTTCCGCTGCGTGCTGGGCGTCGCTCTGCGTCGGGAATGCGGTCTTGGGCTTTCCGTCGACGCGCCAGTGTGTACCGAGACTGAGTGGACGCGGTTCGTCTGCTTTTGAGCGCATGTTCCTCGGAATGCGCCTGCGCGGTGCCATGCGTCATTGTGTCGCGGTCACGATGGCGTGCATACCATGGTGTGCGTCGTCACGGAGCATCTGTCGCCCCGGCGACGACCTGAGGTCATCCCCGATGCGGGCCACCCCTGGTGCCATACTCGGCTTCGTAGCTCTCCGTGTGAGGGTCGCCAGGCGTGCCGCCCAGGGGGGCGAAGATTGCGAGGTGGTCCCGTGGCGGACGAGAGCAAGACAGTGGGCAGTGACCAATCGGAGTCGGGCTCGAGCGGGGCCGCCGACGTGACGGCGACGACTGAGCCCGGCTGGTACGGCACGGGCACCAACCCGAACGAGCAGTCGTACTGGGACGGTCAGCAGTGGAGCGGCGTTCGCCATTGGGCCGCCGGCCAAGGGTGGATCGAGGGTGCAGCCGGCGGTCAGGCCGAGGCACCTCCCCGTGGCGTCGAATCACATCGCAGCCCGAATCCGTATGTGCAGCAAGCGGTCGCGCCGGGTCGGGCACGCAAGACGCGACTCCCGACACCCGCCACGTTCAGTCTGGGCGTGCTCGTGACGATGGTGGCCGGGGTCGCCCTGATGTACGGGTCGGTGGGAACATGGGTCCACGTGGATGCGAACCTGGGCGTCGCCAACTTCCACGTGTCGATCAACGGGCTCGACCAAGGGATCTCGACATTGATCGGGGTCAACGGGTACGTCACCTTCATCGGTGGCATCGTGTTGCTGGTCCTCGGCGGGTTGGCCATGTCGTCCGAGGAGACTCTCCTCGTGGCACTCACCACGATCGCATCACTCGCAATCTTGGTCTTCGCCATTTACGACATGTTCCGCATCGTCCAGAAGATCTCGGCCCTTCCCGCGTCGGTGAACCCGAGCGTGAGCGTGGGCTGGGGATTGATCTGTGTCCTCAGCGCCGCCGTTCTGGCCATGATCGTCTCGGTGGCTCGGCTCCTCGGTCAGCGCTAGCGAGCGCACCCCGACGTCGCGTCCCCGGACGCCGAAGGTCGATCTGGACGCGGACGAGCGGCGGATCGCTCCGCCGCTCGTCACGTGCTCCCAGGGGTCCCGACGATCGCTTACTGCGGCGGCCCCGAGGACAGCTGCACCGTGGCCGTGTGGCTCTGACCCGAGGTGTCGGTCCAACCGATCTGCACCTTGTCGCCCGGGTGGTAGATGCCCATGTCGTTGGTGAGGTCGTCGGCCGAGTTGACGGTCTTGCCACCGATCGAGGTGATCGTGTCGCCTTCGGCCAGGCCGGCCTCTTGCGCCGGGCCGTTCGTCACGACACCGGCAACGGAGGCACCCGAGGCCGACGAGCCGCTGTTCCCCGTGTTTCCGGTGTTGCCGGTGCTGCCGGTGTTGCCCCCGAAGAAGCCTCCACCGAAGCCACCACCGAAGTTTCCTTCACCGCCCGAGCCCGAGCTCGACCCTGAGGGGTTGATGTCGACACCCAGGAACGCCGTCTCGCCGATGTGCACCGTCGCCGATGCGCTGCCCGCCTCAATGGTGTGGGCGATGGAGAGTGCCGTGTTGATCGGGATGGCGAAGCCCTGGTTCCCCGCGGCCTGGCCGTTGTACTGGAACGAGTAGCCCGCCGAGGCGGCGGTGTCGACACCGATGACCTGACCCGAGGTGTTCACGAGCGAGCCTCCCGAGTCACCCGGCTGAATGTCCGCGTTGGTCTCGATGAGACCGGCGAGTTGTTCGGACGTGCCGTCACCCTCGTCGCTGGCGGTGATCGACTGGTTCAGCGCGGTCACGGTCCCGCCGGCCGCGCTGGGCGTCCCGCCGGTGCCGCCGGCGTTCCCGATACCGACGACCTGCTGGCCGACGGAGACGTTTGACGAGTTGCCGATGCTGGCCGTCTGGAGCCCGGACGCGTTGTGCAGCTGGAGCACAGCGATGTCCTTGGTCCGGTCGTAGCCGACCACACTCGCCGTGTAGGTCTTCTGGCTGCCGACGTCGGTAACCGAGATGCTCGTAGCCCCGTCGATCACGTGGTTGTTTGTGAGCACGACGCCGCTGGACGTCAGCACGATGCCCGTGCCTGCCGCCTGCTCCGATTGGTAGCCGAGCGTGGTGTTGACGTCGACCAGCCCGGGGTCGACCTTGGAGGCGATGGCGTTGGTGTCACTCGGGCCGCCCGAACCCGAGCTCGACGAGCCCGACCCGCCGGTGTTGCCCGAGTTTCCCGAGGAGCCACCGAAGGGGGAGCCGTTGCCGAAGGGGTTGCTGCCTGAACCGTTGAAGCCGTTGCCTGCGGAGCCCGAGCCCGAGCCAGAGGGAAGCCGACCGTTGTTCGACGCGCCGGTGGCGGAAAGGTTGGTGGGGTTGTTCGAGCCCGAGCGCGGCGCCGATGCCCACGCCCGCGGCGAGAACGGCCACCGCGGCGGCGCCGGCGAGGACGCCGTTGCGGAACTTGTGCTCCCCGCCCGAGCCCTTCGCACCGGCGACCGGCGGCGCCCACACGGGGCCGTGCGGGTCGGTCGGCGGACCGCTGGGCCCACCCGTTGAAGCACCCGGGGCGTACGAGCTGAACGGCGCGCCGGCCGCGGGGGTCTCACCGAGCATGGGGTTGCCCGCCAGGGCGCCCATGGCGTAGCTGCCCTGCGGGGGCGTGCTGCCCGACGCGGCCGGGGCGTCACTCACGACGCCGCCCGGTGCCGTCACCGGGTCCACGCCCAGCGGCATGTCCTGCGCTGGCATGCCCTGGGGCGGCGTGCCCTGCGACACGTCCTGTGGCATGTCCTGGGTCATCTCGTGCGCCATACCCAAGGGCACGCCCCGGGGCACACCGGGCGCGACACCGTCAGGAGCCGTGTCCGGCTGCTGGGGCAGGGTCGGAGTTCCCGCCGACGGCGGGGGAATTGCCGCCGGCAGAGCAATGGCCTCGCCCGTGGTCTCAGCCACCGGGATCGGAGCGGTCTCCTCCTCGGGGCCGCCAGCTGGCTGGCCGGTCGACTGGTCGTTGATGTCCTCGGTCATCGGTCCTCCGTCTGAGCTCCCGTGGCCCGGGAACTCTCCATGGCTTCCATTCGACAGGTTCGGTCTGTATGCCAGGTCAGAGAAAGTTATGACCGGGATAAATGTTGTCTGAGACGCCACCTGGGCGCGGGAAACCCGCGCCACGAGCCCGAAACAACGACGGGGCTGGCCTCCCCGCAGCCACGGCCGCACCACTCCAGACGGCCTTGTCGGCAGGTCTACGCTGGACTTGACGATCTCTCGTGGACCGGGAGGGCCTGTGGAAACTGCGATCTTCGACGCCGACAGCCACCTGATGGAAACGCCCGAGTGGCTCGATACGTATGCGGACGACGGCATCCGGGAGCGGCTGGCACCCCTGGGCTTCGGCGGGGCGGGGACCGGGGCGGCCGAGCTCATGGCCAGCCTGCCCGAGCTGTGGGAGTCCCACCGCATGCAAGAGATCGGGCCCGAGGTGCTCAAGGGCCCGAAGGGTTGGATGGCACCGGGCGCGCTCGATACGGACGTGCGCTCCCGAGTGCTCGACGCCCTGCACATCGAGGCCCAGCTCGTGTTCCCGACCTTCGCGCTGGCCCACTTCTCCTTGAGCAAGGACCTCGATGTGCTCTACGGCGGGACCGAAGCGCTCAACCGGGCGATGGTGGACTTCTGCGGGCCCGATCCGAGACTGAAGGCCGTCGGCTACCTGCCGCTGAACGACCCGCTCCGCGCCGCCGAGGTGGTCGAGCATGCGCTCGATCTGGGCATCGCCGCCCTGTGGGTGCCATCCGACGCTCCCGGCGGATTTTCACCGACCCACCTCGACCTCGAGCCCGTCTGGGCGCGTCTCGCCGAGGCCGGGGTGCCGTTCGTCCTCCATGTGGGCGGGGGGAAGCTCCTGCCGAAGGCGTTCCACAACAACGGGCGCCCGCGGCCGAAGGACTGGCTGGGTGGCGGGGAGAACCTGCGCTCCAAGGACTTCCCCGTCGTGCATCATTCGCCCGAGCGTTTCTTGGCCTGCATGGTGCTCGACGGGGTCTTCGAGCGTCACCCCGATCTGCACGGCGCAGCCATCGAGCTCGGGGCCAGTTGGGTGCCCGGCCTCTTGCGCAACGTCGACCATGCTCTGCGCTCGTTCTCCAAGTTCGAGCCCCAGCTCCAGGAGCTCACGCTGCAACCCTCTGAGTACCTGCGCCGCCAGGTGCGCTTCACCCCGTTCCCCTTCGAGGACACGGCGTGGCTGCTCGACCAGTGCGGGCCCGAGCTGTTCATGTTCTCGACCGACTACCCCCACCCCGAGGGCGGCCGGCGTCCGTTCGAGGCCTTCGGCGACGCCGTCGCAGGTTTCGACGAGCCGACGCGCGACCGGTTCTTCTGGCGCAACGGCGCCGAGCTCCTCGGCCTGGCCTGAGGGCCTGAGCACCTGAGCGGTTCGGCGTCGAGATGGCCTTGACGGTCGAGCCGGTCGCCGGCGCGCTGGGTGCGACCGTCACCGGCATCGACCTCACGCAGGTCGGCGATGCGTCGGAGCTGGAGGGCGTCTCTCGGGCGCTGGCCGAACACCTGGTGGTGTTTCTGCCCGATCAAGACCTGACGCTGAATGACCTCGAGCGCGTCACCGACCTCCTCGGAGGGCGCGACGTCACGCCCTTCGTCGACCCACTCGAGGACCGCCCCTACGTGATCCGGGTCATCAAGGAGCCGAACGACGTCTTGAACTTCGCCAACGCGTGGCACAGCGACCTCAGCTACCTGCCGGCCCCACCGGCCTACACGCTGCTCCATGCCTGGGAGGTGCCCGACCACGGCGGCGACACGGTGTGGTCGAACCAGTACCTGGCCTACGAGACCCTGTCGGGCGGGCTCAAGGCGACCCTCGAGGGTTTGCGCGCGGTGCATTCTGCCGGCTTGGCCTACGGCACCGGCGGCCTGCTCGATCAGGTGAAGGACCTGACGTCCATGGCGATCGCGCCCTCGCCCGAGGCCTTCGCAGAGCACGTCCATCCCGTGGTGACGATCCATCCGGTCACCAACAAGCGCGTGCTCTTCGTGAACCCGATCTACACGACCCGCTTCGAGGGGTGGACGAAAGAAGAGTCACAGACGCTGCTGGCGCATCTGTATCGGCACAGCATCAACGAGAACTTCACGTGCCGCCTGCGCTGGTCGGTGCACACGCTCGCCATTTGGGACAACCGCTGCACCATGCACAACGCGTTGAACGACTACTCGGGGGTGCGCCGCGAGATGTACCGCACCAGCGTCAAGGGCAGCACGCCCGCCGCCGTGCGGACATCCCCATGACGGTGCCTGGAAGACCCGCGAAGCGCCGACGAACCCGCTGATCGCAGGGAGAACTGTGTAAGTTATCGGTCAACGATCGTCGCCGCGCTTCCAACGGTTGTGCTCGAAGCAAGCGGCCTGTGGCGAGAGAGCATGAGGGGTTGGCGATGACCGATTGTCGGTACGCGCAGAGGCCGACGGTGTGCCGAGACCGGTGACAGTCTCCGCAGCCGACCCATCGCCATCGGCATCACCATCACCATCACCATCGCCATCACCATCACCATCGCTTCCCGACCCGATGGACCTGCTCAAGGACAAGAGCTACATCCGGCTGCTGGTGCTCGCCGCGCTCCTTGGCGTGCCCGTCTCGGCGGCTGCCTTTGGATTCCTGAAACTGGTCAACCTCTTGCAGGTCTGGCTCTTCGAATCTCTGCCCAAGACAGTGGGGTTCACCGCCACACCGTTGTGGTGGCCGTTGCCGCTGCTTGCGGTGTCGGGACTCCTCGTCGGAGCCACGATCAAGTACCTGCCGGGCACGGCTGGTCACATCCCCGCCGAAGGATTTAAAGCTGGCGGAGCGCCCACCCCGGCCGAATTGCCGGGTGTCGCTCTCGCCGCGCTGGCCACGTTGAGCCTCGGGGTCGTCTTGGGTCCCGAGGCGCCTCTGATCGCCATCGGAGGTGGCATGGGGGTCATTGCGGTGCAGTTGGCGAAGCGCGACGCGACGCCGAACGTCTCGATCGTCGTCGCGTCGGCCGGGGCGTTCGCCGCCATTAGCAGCCTGTTCGGCTCCCCGATCCTCGGCGCTTTCTTGCTGATGGAAGCGTCGGGTCTCGGTGGACCGCAGCTGGGTCTAGTGCTCGTTCCCGGCCTGCTGGCGGCTGGCATAGGTTCGCTGATCTTCATCGGGCTCAACTCACTGACCGGCTTCGGGACGTTCTCACTTGCGATCCCTGGACTCCCTCCGTTCCATGCCCCGACCGTCGCGATGTTCGGCTGGGCGTTCGCCTTCGGTTTGGTTGCTTCGGTGCTTGGCACCGTCATTCGGTTCATCGGACTGGGTCTGCTCCCACGGGTCGAGAGGCGGAGGATGCTGTTGACGCCTCTGCTCGGGCTGGCGGTGGCGGGGTTGGCGATCGCCTTTGCCGAGGGCTCAGGACGGAACTTCAGCGAAGTCCTTTTCTCCGGCCAGTCCGCGCTGCCCGGTTTGGTTCAGCATGCCGCGACCTGGACCGTCGGGGCCCTGGTCCTGCTCGTGGCGTGCAAAGGACTCGCCTACGGGATCTCGCTTTCTGGCTTCCGAGGAGGGCCGGTCTTCCCGGCGATGTTCATCGGTGCAGCCGCGGGGATAGCTGCCTCCCACCTGCCGGGTCTCTCGTTGGTGCCGGGGGTCGCGATGGGCATCGGCGCCATGAGCACCGTGATGCTCAAGCTTCCACTGACGTCCACGTTGCTGGCCGTCCTGCTGTTGTACAGCGACGGGCTCAACGTCACGCCGCTGGTCATTGTGGCCGTCGTTGTGACCTACGTCGCGTCAGCCCGGCTCCCTCAGACCCCTGCCGATCTCCCCTGGAAGTGGGCGGCGTCGCCACGATCAGAGAAGGATTGATTTCGCGGTCGGCAAGACGAACATCGGTATCGTGTCGCCGGTGACCGGTGACGACGTGCTCGTGGCTGCCGAGCTGGTCGAAGAGACTCTCGAGGCCCACCTGAAAGCCGACTGGAGCGCGCCGGTACCGGGGCTCGACTTCACGGTCGCCTCCGTCGTCGCGCACATCGCCTGCGCAATGGTGTGGTACTCGCTCGATCTGTGGATCGGCCGCGAGGACGCAGCCTTCGAAGTCACGGTGCGTCCCGACGCGCCCAACGGCCGGCTCCTCACCAGCGTGACCGCCGGCTCGCGTGCCCTCGCTGCGGGGATCGACGCCTCCCCCGCCGACGCGCGTGGCTTCCACCCCTTTGGATCTCCTGATCCCGACGGGTTCGCCGCCATGGCCTGTGACGAGTTGCTGGTACACGGTGACGACGCCGCGAGAGGGCTGGGCGCCGACTTCAACCCCGACCGCGAGCTCGCCGCGGCTGTGCTGCGACGCTTGTTCCCGTGGCACGACGCCGGCGACGACGACCCATGGGAGGTGTTGTTGTGGGCCAACGGTCGCCGTGACCTGCCGGGCCGCGAGCATCAGGCTCGGTGGCGCTGGCATTGCCCGCCGTTGACCGAGTGGGACGGCGCCCGCCCCTGAGCGCCCGACGTCCGACCCCTTCCGAGGGGGACGCGGTGACGAGGCTGGTTGCTGTTCCGTTGCTTTTTGCTCCAGAAGCGCCCGAACCCTGTCCAAACGCGGGACGCGATGGCACAATGCGGCGAGGGAACTCTCCGTCTCGGCGCCACGAACGCCCGAGGCGGGGCGGCGCGTCGCCGACGGGTGGCCTTGGCCGGCTCGTGGCGGCGCCGGAGCGCAGAGGGGGAAGCATGCGCAGACTGATGGCGTGGGTCGGCGCGAGGACGGTGCCCGCGATCGGGACCGCCGTCCTCGCGATGGCAGCGGCCGCAACCTTGGTCCTGGTGTTCGGGAACCGTCAGGAGCACGACATCGCGCTCTCGTGGCCGGCGATGGTGACGGCGGCACTGGTCTTGGTGGTGCTGGCCTGCGCGGGCCTTCCGGCCCGGGTCTCCGGCGGTGCCGACATGCGACGGCTCGCGCGGCGAGAAGGCCAGAGCAGTTGGACCACGATCTCACACGTGCGACTGCTCGACGGCTCGCTGCCACGTGCCGCCACTGCGTCGAGGCTTGCCGGTTAGCCGACTCCGCGCCGGAGCGTCACCGTGACGCGGCGCACGCTCGGCGCCAGGGCCACCGTGCCCGAGGCCTCGTTGACCGTGCCGCTCGAGGTGGAGGCAATGTCGTGCAAGAACACGGGGAGCTCGAAGAGCACCCGCCCCGAGGGACGGGTGCCACGAAGCGTCAGGCTCACCTGTGTGCCGCTCGTCGCAGTGATCGTGATGCCCGCGCGACGGCCGTCCGTGGTGGGGAAGTTGGAGACCACGATGGGCGAGGCGCCGGCGCGGAGCCAGTCCGCGGGCACGCCGCGTCCGACCACCAGCGCACCACTGCTCTCTTGGGCGACGAGGGAATCGAGCAGCACCTTGTTGGCGCCTGCTATGCCCCACGCATGGGGCGAGGAACCCTGCCCGGCGCCGGGGTGGTGGCCGACCCACGGTGAGCTTGGATCCGGTGCCGTCGAGCTCTCCCACCACGACAGGGGGCCGCTCTGCCCGTTCGCCAGCATGAACTCGTAGTCGACGATGCCCTGGTCGCGGTGGGTGGAGCCCGCCAGACCGGCCGAGCCGTTCTCCGCGTCGTAGGCGCTCGAGTAGTAGTCGTCGGGGAAGCCGCCCGTCGTGCCGGCCGGGAGGAGGCCTCGAAGGCGGCCGAATCCGTAGTCGTAGGTGGCGTCGATCAGCGTCAGGCCCGGTCCGGTGACGCTGGCCCCGAGCAGTGAGCCCTCCCAGGCCCAGGTCCCGAAGCCGAAGGGCGATGTCCAGTTGGCGTCGCGCGGGTTGTCGCAACGGTTGGCCGTGTTCGGCTGAATCAGCGAGCACGGGAGGTAGTCCAGCTTGTTCTGGCTGATCGTCTGGCCGAGGACGGCATTGGTGGCGGCGAGCAGGCTGTCGTACTGCGAGGTCGCCCAGCTGGCCTCGGTGGCGTTGCCGATTGTCGCCGCCACGTAGCGGTAGGCCGCGAGGCCGAGCAGCGCCTCGTAGTCGTCCACGGTCCAGTACCCCTGGGTGTCGATGTCGTCCGTTGCCTCCATGGTTCCCTGAGGGCCGGTCCGGTCGGCCGCGATGGCGTGGGCCGCGTCCTCGATGCTCGGCTGCTGTGCCGCGCCGGCGGGTCCGGCGGTCGCGAAGTTCTGCGCGACGAAGGACGTGTCGCCCGTCTTCATCAGGTAGACGGCCCACGGCACGGCGTAGGTCCAGAGCCCGTCGACGTATTGGCCCTGCGCGCCGACCACGGTGCGGGCCTCGGTCAAGAGCGCGTGGGCGTCGGTGAAGTACCCCTGGGTGAAGAGGTTGGTCAGGATGCCGATGACGTCGTGGCTGAACTCGCTCTCGTAGCCGTTGACGCCGGTATCGAGGTCGTTGCCGCTCCGAGTGATCTGGGTCGTGATGAACCCGCTCTCGTACGCGTCGACGAGGGAGCGGTTGGGCACGCTGATTTGGGCAATGTCGTCGAGCTGCGCGTTCCAGAACGCCTGCATGTGCGCGAAGTGCGTGTCGAAGCTGCCCGCATCTGCGAGCGCCTCGTCGGTGGGCCAGGCGACGTCGGCGCCGAAGCGGTCGGCCAGCACGACGTAGTCGTGGTTCACGCTGCCGTGTGCGGGCACGGTGTCGGACGCGTCGTCGAGGGGGACCAGGGTCGGTGAAGCCTGCGGGTCCACGTCCACCGCGTGGCCGGTGGGATTCGTGACTCGCACTCTGCTGTAGACGGCGACGAAGGGGGAGCCGCCCAGCGTGACCTCGTCGGCGAACTCGGTGATGGCGACCGTCGCCCCCTTGTCCTCGAAGGTCGTCACCTGCGCCGGCAGATAGCCGTCCGCGTCGGCCCAGGTGGTTCGCTGGCCGTCGTAGACCCCGAACCCGTCTTCTTGGAAGAGCGCGCCCGGGCCGTCCTGGATGACGAAGGTGCCGCCGAGGCACGTGATCACACTGTTGTAGTCGCCGAGCCATCCGATGGCAGACGCCGTGCCGTCCGCACCCGTGAAGGCGTCGGTGTTCACGTTGAACGAGCAGTGATACGCCTGCTGGGGCCCGCCCACGCCCGGGGTCGGCGCGCCGGGAGTGGGAGTGGCCGCGGCCGCCGCCGCCGCCCCGCCCCGAGCAGCGCCAGCTGCGCCCGGAACTGAGGTGACGAGAAGCACGCCCGCACACAGCGCCCCCAGCGCCGCCAGCGCGGTCAGGCCTCGCTGCCGTTCGGCCCCTCGCCCCACGGCTGCATCTTCTAGCAGGTGTGTCCCTCGCCGCGCGGCCGGGACGTGGCGCTGCCTACGGGCGGAACACCACCTTGATGGCCTGGGAGCTGTGGCGGTCGATTGCCGTCTCCACGGCCTCGCGGTATCCGTCGAGGGGGAACTCGTGGGTGACCACGACCGAGTCGGGGAGGTAGCCGGCGGCGAGCACATCGATGGCTCGGTCGACCGAGTGGCGGTCCGGGCCCCCTGCCAGGCCGGGCGCCGAGGCGGCGTCGACCGTGTGGTCGATCGAACCGACCAGCGCGGCCTCCTTGTACCAGATCGGCGTGAGGTCGACCTCGCTGATGCCGGCTGCCCCGAGCAGCAGGACGGTGCCACGATGGGCCACCGCGCGCAGCGACTCGGTGACCGACTGGGGCGCGCCGACGGCCTCCACGACGTAGGGGAAGCCGCCCATGAGCATCTGGTGCTGCTTCCGGCCGACCACGCGTGAGCCTGACAGCGACGCCAGCTCCTCCCAGTGTCCATTCTGGGGATCGGCGTACACCACATGGTGGGCGCCGCAGGCCGTCGCCGCGGCGCCCTGGTGCGGGTGGCGGGCGAGCACGGTGATGGGACAGTTCGGGAACAGGCCGCGCAGCGCGGCAACGGCGGCGAGGCCGATGATGCCGGCGCCGACCACGAGGACGGGATCGCCGTTGCTGGGCGCGGACCGCAGCAAGCCGTGGCACGCAATAGAGACCGGCTCGTAGAGGCTGCCCGCCCGGTCCGGGACCGTGTCGGGGAGCGGATGGAGCATGGAGTCGTGTGCCAGGACCGTCTCGGCCCAGCCGCCGCCCAGGTCCTGTGTGAAGCCGAGGGAGCGCCCCGAGCTCAGGATCCTGCTGTCGAGGTTCAGACACGACGATGTCCACCCGCGGGCGCAGTTGGCGCACGGCGGGTCGATGCCCCGGGGCAGGCAGGGGATGCACGGGTCGATCACCACCCGGGTCCCGGGCTCGACCGCACACCCCGGGCCGGCCTCCACGACGCGCCCGGCTGTCTCGTGGCCGAGCACGAAGGGGAACGTGCCGACGGACGCGAGCGTCGGCGACGGACCCGTGTTGTGGGCGAACAGGTGGAGGTCGCTGCCGCAGATGCCGCCCGTCAGCACCTCGATACGCGCCCACGACGGTCCGGGGAGCTCGGGGTCGGGCAGGTCGGCCAAGGAGGCGGGGAACGCAGGGTCAGCGAAATCGAACACGACGGCGCGCACAGAGGGGAGCGTAGGCGCTCTCGGCCGCGAGCTCACCCGGGGTTCACGTGCGGGCTCACCTGCGGTCGGCCGGCGCGTAAGGTGCGCACCGATGCGGGTCCCCGACGACGTCCTCGACGAGGTGCGTGAGCGCGGTTTCTCACTGATGGAGGGCTTTCTCGGCGCCGACGAGCTGGCTGCGGCACAGGGCGCCCTGCAGAAGCACTTCCCTCGCCCCGACGAATACTTCGCCGATCCCGATGCCCACCCACACTTCGCATCGAGCCAGTTCGCCGGGGTGGAGGAGTTCCCCTATCGCTCATGGGACCTGAACCGGCTCGCCGTCCACCCCGACCTCGTCGACGCCGCCGAGCGCTACCTCGAGACGGCCGAGCTCCATCTCTACAAGGTCGAGCTGTGGGCCAAGTACTCGGGCGCCGTCAACTACGACCAACCGCTCCACCGCGACTACGGAAGCCACAGCCTGGTCGTGCCCCGGCCCGAGGCGCGCTACCAGCAACTCACCACCTTCATCTACCTCTCCGACGTCACCGACGAGGACGGGCCCACCTGCATCGTGCCCTATGAGGACGGGAAGGACGTGCCATACACGCCGCTTTATCTGCCTTTCGGGACGCTCGCCGACGCGCGAGGTGCCATGCATCGGCCCGGCGGGCTCGCTTCTGGTGTACCGGACCGACATCTTGCACCGGGGCTCGGACATGACGGGCGCGCGGCGGTCGCGTTTCTCGATCCTCGCCGACTTCCA
Organism: uncultured Acidimicrobiaceae bacterium; assembly: GCA_963725895.1. Classification (GTDB taxonomy): domain Bacteria; phylum Actinomycetota; class Acidimicrobiia; order Acidimicrobiales; family RAAP-2; genus Bog-473. Next base: position 1,247,334 of record CAVSAJ010000003.1, read on the forward strand.
GGTCCGCGGCACCACGTGGGGCGGCAAGATGGCCTGGCCCAAACAGCACCCCGACCGCTGGGCGAAGTTCATGCCGCAGTGCACCGAGCGCCAGCGCGACCTCTTCGGGTTTCCCCGGCCGGGCGATCCCTACTGGACCGAACAGACGCTCGAGGGCGTGGCGGCGCGCTACCCGGGCCTCGACCTGGCGCCCTATCGCGCCGGCCTGACGGCGTAGCCAGCAAGCGTCGCCGGTTGGCAGAGCGGCCCTCGGCACCGACCTTCGAGGTCCGTCGGGTCTACGACCCGCCGGACAGACGGCGCGTCGTGCGGGTGCTGGTCGACCGCCTGTGGCCGCGCGGTGTCACCAAGGCGGATGCGGACATCGACGAGTGGGACAAGGACGTGGCGCCGACGACCGCCTTGCGGCGTTGGTACGGCCATGAGCCCGAACGATTCGCCGAGTTCGCTCGCCGCTATCGCGACGAGCTGCGTCAAGTCCCGGCGCGCGCCGAGGTCACCCGACTGCGAGCCATGGCGCGCACGCGTCCCGTCGTCTTGGTGACCGCGACGCGCGACGTGGAGCACTCCGGGGCACGCGTGCTCTGCGACGTGCTGCGGCGACGCCACCCCTGAGCTCGGGACTCGTCACCCACGAACCAGTTCCCTCAGGAGTCAACTCTCAGGACTCGGCGAGGTAGCACGCGTTCACGGTGCCCTTCACCGCGTTGTAGTCCGCGTCGTACTGTCCGGCTGATTCCACCCAGACGTGGCCGGCGGCGTCGTACTCAATGACGTAGTGCGTCGTCGTCGGCGCGGCGGGCATGAACGGGCCGCCATGTCCTTTCGCCGTCAGCGGCTGATAGTTGGCCGCGTACGTGGCGGCGCTCCACGGCGACGGCGTGGGGTAGCTCCCCACCTCCGCGTCGTAGGCCTGGAGAGCCACCTCGACGGTGCTGAAGTCGCTCTGGCAGGTGGCGATGATCGCTTCGGTGGACTCGCCGAACGTGACACCGCCGCTCGTCGTCGACGTGCTCGATGTGCGCGAGGAGCCCGTCGTCGCTGACCCCGTCGTCGTTGACCCCGCCGCCCCTGACCCGGCCGCGGTCGTCGGCGATCCTGACGGGTTCTGCGTGTTCGAGCACGCCGCCAGCACCAGTGTGGCCACGGCGACCAGCGCGAGGAGGAGTCCTCGGGCCTGTCGCCGGGCGTCAGCGAATGGTGCCCACACCGGGGATCAGGGGGAGGTCCAGCGCGGTCACCCACCCAGAAGGGTGCTTGTTCACCGCGGGGACCGCGTTGAGGGCGCGCAGGCCCGTCGCCAGGCACCCGGCGGCGGCGGCATCGCGACCCGAGCCGTCTGTAAACCGGAACGCAGTCTCCTGGCGGATGGACGGCGAGCCCTCGATCTCGACTCGGTACACGTCGTCCTCGGTGCCGCGCGGCCAGTCGGGTGCGGCATCGGTGCCGACCCGGTTGATGTGTTCGAGGGCGATGCGGGTCTCGCCGCCGAAGATCCCGTTGATCGTGAAGTGGATGGCGGCCACCTCGCCCGGATTGATGACGCCCTTCGCCGTCCGCACGGGCGTCGGCGTGACCCACTTCTCCCACGTCGTCGTGATCTCGTCGAGCTCAATACCCACGGCATGGGCGATCATCGGCACGGTGGCGCCCCACGACATCACCAAGATGTCCCGGTGCTCGAGCAGGGGAGTGAACTCCGGTGAGCGGCCGATGCCCATCTCCTCTTCGTAGTCACCCTCGTAGTTGATGTAGTCGAGGATCTCGAGCGCCCGTACGGAGCGCACCTCGCTGCACAACCCCATCAAGCGTCATGGGGAAGAGGTCGTTGGCAAAGCCGGGGTCGATGCCGGTGGTGAAGCACGACGCAGCGCCGGCGGCGCACGCCTCGGTGATGGGCTCGATCCACGAGGGCGGGTTGAGCGTCATGGAGGGCCAAACCCAGGGTGTCATCGCGGTGGAGCACACATCGATGCCCGCCCGCAGGAACCGGCCGATCAGGTCGATGTTGTCCATCGCGTGGGCTGCCGTCGGTCCGTAGTGCACCAGCGCGTCGGGCCGGAGCTCAATGAGGCGGTCGACATCGTCGGTCGCCTCAACCCCGATCGGCTCCGATGCCACAGATCTCGCCGGCGTCGCGGCCCACCTTGTCGGGGGCGCTCACCCCCACACCGACCAGCTCGAAGGCCGGATGCCGCACGATTTCGGGAATGACCATCCTCCCGACGAAGCCAGTTCCCCACACGACCACGCGCTTGCGCGAACGCTCCACATCGTTTGCCGTCACGGAGCAACGGTAACGCCCGGGCGCCTGTAGATGGCGACGGGATCGTCGGTGGGTTCCGAGGCCAGCACTGCGACTCTGACGAGATCGAAGCGATTCTTCTCCAGGACGCGGCGCGACGGCATGTTCCGCTCGTCAGGGTCGGCAACGACGCCGCAGCCCGGATGAGCCGTCTGCACCGTCTCAATGAGCACGGCGACCAGCTCGCTCCCCAGCCCCCGGCCAAGCCGACTCGCCTCGCCGATGGCGTAGTCGATCCCCACGTCGCCCGGTGCGGCGCCGACGTCGGCCGCCCAGGCAGGGTGGTCCCAGCACGAGTACCACTGGCACCACCCGATGGGTTGCTCGCCGTCGAGCACGACCAGAGCGTGTACGGGTTCGCTACCCGCCACGATGTCGTGGAGGTCACCGAGCTCCCGTTCGACCGAGGAGCCCGCGAGCCACCACGGGGCCACGTGCGGTGCTCCGAGCCAGCGAACGACGAGATCGAGGTCGTCGACCTCCATCGGCCGCAGGCTCAGGCTCACTCCAACACGGGCCTAGCGACTCTCGTCATCCGGTTGGAAGAGGAACGCCATGGCCTCGCGCATCGACGCGTCCACGAGCTCGACCCGCACGCCCAGCGACGTTGTCGCGGTGATAGGCGAACGACACCGGAGCGGCCTGACCGGCCGCGCCCGCAGAGTTGCATCGGGCACCCGCCACCGGCCAGCCCGGTGCTGTCCTCGGCGAGCCCTTCGCTCCAGAAGCCGATGTGGTGCAGGTTGCTGTGTTCGTTGCGCACCCAGACCGACCCGGGCACCTCCTCGATGAGCTCGAGGCACGGATCGCCGACCGAGTAGCACATGGTCGTCGGCAGCGTGAGGTCGTTGCCGGCGCCGTCGCGGTAGTCGGTGGCGTCCAAGCGAAGCAGCGGCCCCCACGAGACCCCGAGCAGGGTGCTCAACCGGGTGCGGGCGGCGCCGATGTCGGTGACGACGATGCCGACGTGATAGTGGGTGGGGTGCATCGCCATCGCGTCAGACCTCCGAGGCTTCCCATTGCGCGAGCTGGTCCCGCAGCCAGCCGTTCTCCCAGAAGCTCACGTCGCCACCGGCGTCCAGCAGTTGGCGGTGGGCGCCCGCCATGAGCGCCACGAGACGCGGATGGTTGGGAGACCGCACCGCCAGTGCCTCGCCGAGTCGGATGGCAACAACTGCATCACCCCGAGCCAGCGCGGCTTCAGCCCGCTCGAGCCCGGCGTCCGTTCCCGCGGCATCGAGCAGCTCGGCCATGGCCACCGCCGAGCAATCCGGATACAGCTCGGTGGTCGATTGCAGCCTGAACCATCCGATGTAGCTCTCCCACAGCGTTCGTACCGCCCATGCGACCTTGCCGTACCCTTGTCCCACGCGCAATTCGGCGGGCAGCGTGATCTGCTCCATGAGTGTCCACACGTCGGTACCGGCGTTGAATCCTTCGAGTGCACGCTGGTGGACATATTCGACCGCACCGTGCAAGCGGGCCAAGCAGGCGTCGATGAGCTCGGCCCCGACGATGGGCTCGTGGCGTCCGGTGATGAGCAGGTCGGGTCGCAGGCCGCGCACAGTCCGCACGCTCGCAAGGTAGGGCTCGACGAAGCGGTAGCGGTCACCCCGCAGGGTATTGAGGTTCGGGAAGTGCGGGAAGAGGGGACCGAAGAGGTTGCTCACGAGGGCGGTGCGGCGCTCGGGGAGCCAGACGACCGCACCGTCGATGGTCTCACCCACCGCAGCCACCAGCTCCATGTGCAGGCCGTCGACGTGCAGGTCGAGTCGTTCGTCGAAGGTCACGTCGGGGACCGGCTCAGACTGGCGCATCGAGACGCCGGGGTTCTCCGTCGCGATGCGGCGGGCGTCCGCGCCCAGCGTGTCGAACCAGATCCCCGCCGTGCGCATGCGCAGGGCGCGGATACGCGCGTCATCGGCCTGGCAGGCCTGGTTGTTCGCTTGGGCGACATACACCGTCCCGGTCTCCTTGAAGAGATCGACACCGCCGACGTGGTCGACGTGGGCCTGCGTGGTCACGATGTAGTGGGTCGGCCCGCGCCGAACCGCATCGAAGAGGCGCTTGTGATGTGGGGCCTCGAACCCGAGACCCGTGTTGACGATCACCCGTCCCGCATCGGTGAGGAGCAGGTACGCGGCAGTGGTCCCCCCCGATCGGAAGATGCCATCGGCGATCGGGACGGCCGGGTCGTCATAGGCCGGCTGCATGAGCTCCTTGCCGCCACGGGTGTCGATCAGGTGGTCGACCCGTTCTTCAATATTCACTGCACCTCGATTCGGACGTCGAAGCGGTTGAGGTAGGCGCCGAAGCGGGACCGAAGCTCGTCGGGAGTGACAGAGAAGTCGCGCCTCAGGTCGTAGACGACCCTTCCTTCCTTTCCTCGGGGATGGGCGCGTTGGTAGGCCGCGACCTCGGCCCGCGCCTGATCGGTCAGTTCCATCCCCGCGCAGTCGTAGACGCGCTCAAGGGTGCCGATCTCGTCTGCCATGTACTCGTGAAAGAGCACGTCGATCGTCCGATCGGAGGGCAGGGTGTGGCGGTCACGGAGGAATGCGTCGAGCAGCCGTCCGATTCGGTCCGTCCAGTAGTCGCGGTACCAGTCGGGGCGGGTCGAGCGGTACGAGGTGCGGGCGCCATAGCAGGTCATCGTCATCGCCGATTGAGCGACGGCGACCGGGTCGCGGTGTGTGACCACAATGGTTGCGTCAGGGAAGGTGGCGAGGAGTGGCCGCACCTGTTCGAGATGCTGCGGCGATTTGAGTACCCAGCGCTCCCGTGGGCGGTACCACTGCATGATCTGAAGGACGGTCTTCATGTACGCGTAGTGCGGCGTCTGGTCGTGTTCCAGGTAGTAGTCGCGCCACCGGGGAGCCCGCGCCACCCACTCGTGGGTGTAGCTCGAGAAGTCGGGCAGTTTGGAGCTCGATCTCCTCGTGGACGTGGTCTGGTTCCATCGGGTGCATCGCTGCCACGAAGGGTGCCGCCGTCTGCATGGCCTGCCACGTTCCTTCGCAGCGGGTCCAGCGCGGGTCGACGCCGTCGACCTCGGAAGGTTCTTTCGGGTTCGGCACGGGTTCGTAGGACTCCCAAAGCGGCATCGACCGGAACCGGGTGTCCGCGGCCAGGAGGTTCACCAGGTGGGTCGTGCCCGAGCGAGGGAGTCCGACGACGATCACGGGCCGGATGATCGGGATCTCGAGGATCTCGGGATGCCGCGTCAAGAGGTCGTAGATCAGCAACCGGTTGGCGGCGTAGCGCGTGCAGTCGCTGAACATCAGCAGCCGGCCCAGGCCGGTCCGCTCCTCGTCCGCATCCATCTCGGCCAGCTGGACTCCGAGCCGCTCGCGGAAGTCGTAGGGGCCGAAGTCGCTCAGCCCCGTGCGCGCCGCGGCGGCGGCGCAGACGGCGTCGACGCTGAGTTCAGTGGGCGTCGACTCGCCGTACTCGATCCCCATCCGCTGCATGTCGTTGAGGAGTGGGGCAGAGAGGTCATCAATGCGGATCTCTTCGGCCATCGTCAGCTCGTCATCCGGTGGTGGGTGGACCAAGGACCCAGTGCAACGCATGAGCCGGTCATTGGACACATGAGCCGGATCGAGGAGGCATGAGGAGCAACTCAGCGCGCGAGGTAGCCGCCGTCGACGGCGAGGACGGATCCAGTGGTGAATGCGGACGCGTCGCTGCAGAGGAAGAGGACGGCCGCCGCCACCTCTTCGGGCCTCCCCATGCGCGGCATGATCGCCTTGCCGAACTCCTCATCGAGCAGTTCGGGCAGGCCTTTCATCGGAGCCGTCATGGGCGTGTCGATGAGGCCCGGCGCGACCGCATTCACTCTGATGCCGTGGTGCGCCCAATGCACGGCGAGATTGCGGGTGAGTGCGAGGAGCGCGGCCTTGGCGGCGGAATACCCGGGGACGATGGTGGTGGATCGGAACGCGGTCATTGACACCAGATTCACGACGCTGGCGCCCCCGCTCAGAGAGCTGGCCGCGAGTGCAGGCTGCAGTCGGGTGGTGAGTCGCATCGCGCCCTCGACGTTGAGGTCCAATGCGGCGGCGAACCCGTCGGGGTCCCATTCGTCGCGCCCGTCTGGGAAGTTGGCCCCGGCATTGTTGACGAGCACATCGAGACGCTCTAGCTCCTGCGCGACCCCGTCGACCGCCTCATGGTCGCGGACATCGAGCGACCAGAACGTGAAGGACGAAAGGTCGATGTCGTAGTCGCTGGCCGATTTTCGTGTGCCTGTGACGATGACCGTCGCGCCGGCCTCGGCGAAAAGCGACGCGACGGCATGGCCGATGCCGCTGGTGCCTCCGGTGACGAGCACCGACGTTCCGTCGAAGTCGAACGCCAGCGCGTTCGTCACTGGTCCTCGCCCATGGTGATCATGACCTTCCCGCAATCCTTGGAGTCCTCGAGCAGGGCCAGCCCGCGTCCGAACTCTTCGAGTGGCAGGGTGTGTGTGATGAGCGCTGAGAGGTCGCGTCGAGCGAGCAAGTCGATCGCGTCCTCGAAGCGCGGCGGATACTCGAACGAGCCGCGGATCGTGAACTGTTTCATCAGCAGGATGGCGTAGTTCGTCGGCACTGGCTGATAGTGCAGGGCGACAACCGACATGCGCCCGCCGACGCGCCCGTGCTCCAGGACCTCACCGATCACCCGGTCGGACCCCGACGCCTCTATGAAGGCGTCGGTCGCGGGCGTCGGGCCGAACATGAAGGGCGCGGTGCCATGGAGGCGGGCCAGCTCGGCCCACACGTCGACGGCGGCCGGGTCGAGCGCGTGAGCGGCGCCGAACTCCTTGGCCAAGCTGCGGCGCACCTCGCTGAGGTCGATTGCGACGACGTTCTCGACGCCCTGATCGACCAGTGTCACGAGTGCCATCAGGCCGATCGGACCGCAGCCGAAGATGGCCACTGTGTCGCCCGGTTCCACCTCGGCCTGGCGCACGGCCTGGATACCGACGGCCAGTGGTTCGGTCAGGGCCGCGACGCGGAGCGGCATTCCCCTTGGTGCCGGAAACAACCGGCGACCAGTGGCCGCTTCCCGGACCAGCAGGAGCGGGGTGAGACCGCCTTCGGGGGCTCCGCTGCCCAGCCGGCCCAGCTCGTCGTCGCCTGGGTGGACGATGACATGGTCGCCCGCGGCGACGCCGGCGACCTCGGCACCCACCCACTCCACGACGCCCGCCATCTCGTGGCCGAGAGCCATCGGCTTGCCGGTGATCCCGCCCATGTGGACAAAGGAGACATCACTGCCGCAGATCCCACAGGCAGCGATGCGGACGAGCGCGTCACGAGGGCCCGCGGTCGCTGAGGGGAGTTCGTCGAGGCGTACGTCGTTGGGACCATGGACGCGGATCTGTTTCATGGCAGGTCGTGGCTCCTATGACGGCGTGCCGCGGAGCCCGCCGATGCCCAGCGACGAATCGTCGGGCGCGGTAGAACCGCTCGGATCGGCCTCTTCGGGGACGTACGCATCACCACCCGCAGCGGTTGCCTCGTCGCTCTCGCCCGGCAGCGGGGGAGGGTCGTCGAGGAAGTCTGCAGTTGGGACGAAGAACAGGGCGCCGGTCACCGCGGTGGAGAAGTCAAGTATCCGGTCGTAGTTGCCCACAGGCTCACCGAGGAACATGCGCTGGAGCATCAGTTCCGTCACCGAGGGAGTGGCGCAGTAGCCGATGAAGTAGGTGCCGAACTCGCCGGCGCCCAGCGTCCCGAATGGCATGTTGTCCCGCAGGATCTGACGCTGCGTCCCGTCGGGCTCAAGTACGGTGTTCAGCGCCACATGAGAATTGGAGGGCTTGACGTCGTCGGACATCTCGACGTTCGAGAGCTTGGCCCGGCCGATGACGTTCTCTTGTTCCTCGACTGTCAGGGCGTTCCAGGCGTCCATGTCGTGCACGTATTTCTGGACGATGACATAGCTTCCGCCGGCGAACGCCGGATCCTCCGCTCCGATGGTCACCGCCGCGTCGGCCGCCTCTCCGGTGGGGTTCTCTGTCCCGTCGACGAAGCCGAGGAGGTCTCGCTCGTCGAAGTAGCGGAACCCGTGGACCTCGTCCACCACATCGGCGGCCCCGTTGAGGCGGCCGACGACCAGGGAGGCGAGCTCCCAGCACACGTCCATGGACGCGGCTCGGACATGCAACAACAGGTCACCGGCGGTCGCCACGGCTCGGTGCCGGCCTCCGTCGAGGGTGCGGAACCGATGGAGTTCTGCGGGCCGCGGGCCGGCGAAGAGGCGGTCCCACGCGTCAGACCCGACGCCGGCCACCACCGCCAGCCCACTCTCGGGCGAGCGGAAGGAGACGGTGCGGATCAGTCCGGAGAGGTCTGCCAGCAGATCTCGGATGATCGGCTCTCCACCATCTTCGATCGTGAGCACGAGGAACACGGCGCTGGCCGTGAGCGGTGTCAGCACGGGCTGTGCCACCGGGGGCCCAACGACCGCCGCCGGGTTCTGCGTGACGCTCACCATACGTCGGTCTCCCGGTCCTTCTCGCTCGTGCAACCTCAGAGGTCGTGTTACCAGCAGTCGTGAACAGAGGGTCTCACCATTGAGCACCCACTGTTACGTCAAGGGGGCACGATATCGCAGCTCGCACCGTCTGCGTCAGTGAAACGCAAGGAGTGGCCGAGGGACACGCGAGCGCGAGCACCCTTCGAGGGGGCGAGAATCGAAGGTTGGCATCTCCCGTGAGCTACTGGCAGGAAGAAGTAGTCTTTCCAAGTATCAGTGGGGCAGAGCGCCGCACCCGAAGGAAACACCGACGGCCAGTACCATCGCAGATCCAGTCGATGACTCTGCGAGAGCGAACGTCTGAGACGGTGGAGCCGGAAGAAGGTTCCGTGGAGAAACTGCCGAAGTTGTCCTGGCGGGCTCGAGGCTCGGGAGGTACGTGTACTGCCGAAGTCGACCAACCGATCCGAGGGTATCGGGCCAACCCAAGGAGCCGGTCCAATCCTTTCGCTGTTGCCGGATCCGAAGGAGCAACGCCGACGGTGTCGTGGATCTCCTTTGATGGGGACATTTACTGGGTCCGGCTCTCGGACGCCCAGGGTTGGCCGCGAACGATTCGCGTGACCCAAAGCGACGTGGATGGAGCGAGGACGTGACGACTCGCGTCGAGGGCATTGTGAGGAACGGCTCCTGCGGTCTCGTGTGCGCGCGCGAGAGGTGAGGTGACGGGGGAAACGCCAATCTCGTGGTAGCCTGCAACGACTGCCCATGGCAGTCTGCTGGTGTTGGCCCGTTCGAATTGGCACCCCGAGTTGGCCCCATTCTTCAACTCGATCGGAGCACCCGACATTTCTTCTTCCTTCCTCGACTTGGGCGTGAGCGCGCCCCTTGCCCGGCGCCTTGAGGACCTGGGAATTGTCACGCCGATGCCGATTCAGGCGGCGACCATTCCTGACGCGCTCTCCGGGCGCGACATCTACGGACAAGCGCCCACAGGATCGGGCAAGACGCTCGCCTTCGGCCTGCCGCTCGTGATGAAGGCCACCGGTTCCAAGCCCGGGCGGCCAAGAGCGCTCGTCCTGGTGCCGACCCGCGAGCTGGCGGAGCAGGTAAAAGAAGTATTGGCCAGCCTCATGGGCTCGCGATCGAAGCGGATCGTCGCGCTCTATGGAGGCACGAGTTATGGGCCCCAGCGCCAGGCGCTGCGGCGCGGTGCCGACGTCGTCGTGGCCTGTCCGGGGCGACTCGAAGACCTCGTTCAGCGACGCGACGTGAACCTGAGCGAGGTTCGCACCGTCGTGCTCGACGAGGCGGACCGCATGGTGGACATGGGGTTCATCCGTCCCGTGTGCCGGTTGGTCGACCAGACGTCGCAGGAGCGCCAGGTGTTGCTGTTTTCGGCGACCATGGGCACGGTGGAGGAGATCAGCCGGCGGTACCAGCGTGACCCGGTGCGCTACCACGTTCATGCCGAGCCATCACAGGCCGACGTCGCGCATCACTTTTGGCGCGTGCCACGCCCTGATCGGGTCAAGCTCACGGCCGAGCTGATCGCACACCACGGGAAAGCCTTCGTGTTCTGCCGGACCAAGCGCGCGGCCGACCGGGTCGCGCGCCAGTTGGGAGCGGCCGGAGTGGTGTCCGCTCCGATCCATGGCGACCGGTCACAGCCCCAGCGGGCGAGAGCCCTCGCCGCCTTCGCTAGTGGGCGAACCCATGCCCTGGTGGCCACCGACGTCGTCGCACGGGGGATCCACGTCGACGACGTCCCTTGTGTCGTGCATTTCGACCCGCCTGGTGATGCCGACAGCTATGTGCATCGGTCGGGTCGCACCGGTCGGGCTGGCAGCACCGGTACCGTCGTCTCGCTGGTGCCAGAGGAGCACCAGGGTGAGGTTCGGGCGTTGCAGCGCGAGCTCGGATTCCCGACCACCTTCACGGAGCCGTTCGAGGCGGCAGTGAAGCCGGCCCCTCGCACTTCGACGGTTACTCGCAAATCTAAGGTCAGTCCGAGAGGGGGGAGACCCCAGGGCAGGCCGAAGCCAAAGCGATCATCCCGCCACGAGGTGAACGATGCGCGGCTGAGCGGGACGGTGAAGTTTTTCGATACACGCCGCGGCTACGGCTTTCTCGCCGCACCCGATGGCACTGATGTCTTCGTGCATCACTCGAGGCTGCCCGGCCGCGGCTCGCGGCGAGCCTTCCTCCGAAAGGGCGAGCGGGTCGTCTTCGACCTTGCCGCCGGCCGCCGCGGCCGGGAGGCCCACAACGTCACGGTGGCGGAGCAGGTGGCGTCGTGAAGACGAATGCAGTCCTGGAGGTTGAACCGGAATTCGGCACCGAGCAGAGCTCCGAATCGACGTCACGGGCGCGGTGGCCCGATCAGCTCATCACAGCAGTGGTCGTCGTTCTGCCGCTGGCCGTGCTCGGTCTTGCCGTCTGGCTGTTCTGGCATCACGGGGTCGGCTGGTTCGATCTCGGTCTGGGTAGCGCCCTGTATGTGATCACGGGGCTGGGCATCTCTCTTGGATTCCACCGCCTCTTCACGCACCGGAGTTTCCGGGCCAGACGAGCCCTGCGGATCGCGCTCGGGGTGGCCGGTTCGATGGCGGCGGAGGGCTCTCTGATCAGCTGGGTGTCCCATCACCGTCGCCACCACGTCTACGCGGACCAGGCCGGTGACCCGCATTCACCATGGACCGCCGATCCGGGTGGCTTTCGTCGGCTCCGGGGGCTCTTCCATGCCCACGTGGGGTGGCTCTTCTCGAGCACGTGCTCCAGCCGAAACGGTGGAGCCGGGATCTCCTCGGCGACCGCGACGTGGTTGCGATCTCGAACCTTGCGCCGCTCTGGATGGTGCTTTCGTTGGCCTTGCCGTTTGCGATCGGTTGGGCCATCACAGGTTCTATCGTGGGAGCGGCCCTCGCACTTGCGTGGGCTGGACTCGTTCGTATCGCGCTCTTGCACCACGTGACGTGGAGTGTCAACTCCCTCGGGCACATGTTCGGCAAGCATCCGTACCAGAGCGGCGACCGGAGCGGGAGCATTGCCTGGTTGAGCGTCGTCAGCTTCGGCGACTCCTGGCACAATTCGCACTACGCGTTTCCTGCCTTGGCGCGCCACGGCTGCGACCGTGGCCAACTCGATCCTTCAGCTGGCGTGCTTCGAGTCTTCGAGGGACTCGGATGGGCGTCTCACGTCAAGCGTCCGACAGCGGCCTTGCTGGCCCGGCGCGCCGCGCCGTCAGCTTCCACACACACACACACGCTAACAGGGAACGAACGCGCGTACTGAAGCGTGAGTTGAGCGAGCGTCGCCAGCTCACGACAGCAACCTGCTGCCGCAACCCCGCGTCCGAGGGCCGATGGCTACACGGCTGGTCCGCGCGAGACGCGCACGTCTCGAGAGTCCCTCGGCGTCGAGGATCTCGACCGAACCGCGCCCGAGCGCGATGAGGCCATCGACGGCCGCATCTCGTAGCGCTCGGTTTGCTGTCGCCCGTGTCGTGCCGGCCAGCCCCGCAAGCTCTTGCTGGGTGATTGAGAGAGGCGTTCCTTGCTCCCACAATGTGGCGACCGAGAGGAGTCGCCGCAGCACCCGGGTTTCAGCGGGTACGAAGAGCATCTCCGCGAGCAGGTCGGAGACCCTCCGGAGCTCTGAAGAAAGCGCGGCCAAGAGCACTCGGTCGACCGACGGCTGTTCGAGCCGGAGCCGATCGAAGTCATCCCGCCGCACCGACAGTGTCTCAGAAGCGTCGAGGGCCCGCACCGTCGCCGAGCGTCGCGCACCGTCTTCTAGCAGGGCCATCTCTCCGACGAAACCTCCCGGGCCGATGAGTCGGAGCATGGTGGCGTCGCCGAGTTCGCTCACCGACCAGACCGCGAGGCGCCCCTTGGCCACGAGGTGCAGCGATTCAGCCGGGTCGCCGGCATGAAAAACGACGTCGCCTTTCGCGAAGCGCTGGCGGCGGCAGTTGGCCAGGAACCGCCGGCGCTCGTCGTCGGGGAGTTGGGCGAGAAGCGGCCATTCCACGAGAGCATCTTTCCATCGACCAGCCGGGGCTCACTGAGATAGTGCTGAGACCACCAGCCATGGCGGAGTCGCCGGGCGCTGGGACGCCCGTGCCGCGGGTCCCCGCCTGGCTGCCTCTCATGGGCTGAGAAGCCGTTGAGGCGACATAGGTGGGCCGAACTTGCTGTTCCAAAGCGCACGGCGAGAGGGCGCTGCCCGGTTCCGGCGGCAAGTGTCGGCTCGCTTACACAGTGGGTGTCGGCCCGGCGGCAGACAGGTTCGATCCAGAGGCGCACCATCGTTCGAAGGAGGCAGCACGGGCGTTCGAACCGGAGCGGCGGTGTAGAGCAGCAGCGGAGGAGGAGCCATGCTCGAATCGGCATATCTCTCGAAAAGGCTTGACATCCCCCCTGGCGACTTGGCCGAAGTGGCGGCTCGGTGGCACCACCGACTTGGGCGCACGCCCTCTTTCTCTCGCAGAGTTCGGGTGAGCCGAAGTTTCTGGCTCGCGTCGGAGACTCGCGACTTGGCCGAAGCGTACGTGGTGCGTGGTGTCGTGTGGATTTATGGTCGTCCCGTGCCTCTGATCATTGAATTCACCCCGTGGTCGGAGACGCAGTCTGAAGTCGGGGTGTGCCCGCGCGCGCTTACCTGGCCCGTGGGCACTGAGCGGTACGTCCGTCGCGTGATGGTGGCGCTCGACAGCGTCGACCGGGGGCTGTGTTCGTGCAGACACGACGTCGGCGTCCAGTCCGAATCTGCGCCGGCGCCGGTCGGGCGTCCGGAGCGAATCTGGCCCCACCTTCCGGTGCCGGCTCCTTCGTCCTCGCCCCGCTTAGGGGCGAGGACGTAGCGGGTACGCAAGGAACTCGCCACCGCGTCTCCGGAATGCCGGTAGGACCCCACGCTCCTTGGCGACGGCTCCTGTCCTCCTCCTCCTTCTTCGAGGGGCCTGCTATCGACTGTCCTACTCCGTGACCGGCGGCGGAACACTCACGTCGGACATGGCGCGGTGCTGGTGGCCGGGGGCTCGTAGCCAGGGAACGTTGTGGTTGTGGTTGTGGTTGTCGTCGTGGTGGTGGTCGAACAGCTCGTCGTCGTGGTGGTGGGTGCCGGGGCGATGGTGGTCGTGGTCGTAGTCGTCGTCGTCGCGGACGGGTGCGACGCGGGGATGGGCTTCAGCGGTATCGCTGGAGGCGGGCTGTACTCGCTGGTCGACTGCGGCACCGAGATCGTGACCAGCGGCCCCGAGGGGATGGCGTCAAGCGACAGGTCGATCTGGTAGCTACCCGGAACCGCCACGAAGTCGACGGCCGGGACGACGAATGTCCCCGAGCCGGGCTTCGGTCCTCCGGGCCTCCCGACGACGACCAGACTCGTGTCAGGCAACTCGACGGACGTGATGAACCTGTCGCTTTCGACCGTGCTGGTCTGGTGCCAGATAGCGGACACCACATCGCCGGTACGGAGACCCGAGTAGCTGAGCACGAGGGTGACGGGGACGACGTTGCCTGTTGCACCGAGCTTCGCAGGCGCGACGGCCACGGAGACCGACGCGTGAGGGTCACGAACTGGAGCCCTGAGGCCGAAGTCAGCCAGCGTCGCCAGGCTCTCCTCGTGCTCCATCCGCTCGATGAACGCTTGCAGCCGGCGCGGTCTGACCCCGGCCACACCGAGCGCGCGGACCTCGGTGAGGAGCTGATCAAACCAGTACGTCCGGAAGACGGGCCCACGCACGCCGTCGCCCTGGTGCTCCATGGTCCAGAACGCCCCGTCGAGTGCGTGCAGGGCCGGGCCGAGTCGGTCTGACGCCAACTCGGTCACAGCCAGCGCCGGCCCGGCCAGCACGTCCGTCGAGTCGAAGGGCGCCTGACGGAGAAGGGCCGAGGCTTTCGAGGGATTGCCGCACAGCGCCTCGCCGACCGCGAGACAGTCACGGTCGTCGGGCGCCCCTCGCACCTGCCAGGCGTTCGTGAGGGCCGAAAGTGCGTGCTGACACTGATGGACCCTTGAGCCATCGCTCGGGTGCAAGAGCTCCTCGTCACCGAGCTGCTGCCAGGCGTCGGCGAGAGAGGGGTCCTCTGAGGTCGCCCTGCCGAGGAGCGAGTCGACGGTGGCCGGTCGACCACCGTCCTGCTCCATTTGCCATCCCCTCTCGTAAGTCTGAATCGCAATGCCCGAAGGTGCCGAGGCCGGGGTCGTAAAGGGCAGGGCCACGATCCAGGCGACCGCGGCCAGCGTGACGAGGGCGCCCAACCCCAGGAACAGTCTTTCCATGGAGGGTTGGCTGAGCATCTTGGACAACGCGAAGAGGAAGAGTGCGATGGCCAGCATGCTCACGCAGGCGATGTATGCACGTTCCTGACGGTTGTCGTTCAGCGAGGTCGCTGCGTAGGCGCTCGCGACCTCGTAGGAACAGTCGTAGCGCTGGCTCTGATGGAGACCACGGCACCACGCTGCGGGGCTCGGACTGGCGAAGGTCGGCTGGGTGGCGTGGGGAACCGTTGGCAGGCGGCCGCTGGCGAGCACGGCCTCACTGTTCAGTTCGGCGCGGATTGACGGATCTGATGTGGCGCCCGCGAGGTCCTTCAAGAATTGCGCGCGCCAGACGTCTTCGAGCGCGGTATCACTGCGCGCGTTCTGAGCACCGGCCGTTTCGTTGTAACCGAGCAGTTGCTCGTTCGAGTACGTCGCCCAGGCCATCCGTTGCGCGTCGGCATCGTCCCCGTGGAAGCTGGACAGTGCGGCCAGGGACCCGGCGACCGTGGCTGCAATCGTGGCGATGAGGATCCCGAAGGTCGCCACGACGGAGAGCCGTTCCGTCTCTCGCTCCTCGTCGGCTTCGCTCGTGACGATGTTCTCGTCGGCTTCCACGTCACAGCTCCCACGCGACGAGGACCGCGCCGCATCCAATCAGAAGGATCCAGCCGGGGATCGCAAGCAGAAGCGCCGCCACGATGGATCCCTTCCACCATCGATGGTGAACGGCCGCCTGAGCCATGGTGCAGAAAGCCAGGGCCACGGCGAGGAGCAGGGCCAGCCACAGTAAGCGCAGCTCCCGATGGCGCTCGTCGTTGGCGGTGGCCTCGTGCTGGGCCACGGCGACGTCGCGTCCGAGGTTGCTCAGCGCAGTCCAGTCCGCCACGTACCGCTCCGTTGCGAACTCGGAGGGGTTTCCCTTCTCCCAGTACCCAGGAAGGGCATACTTCGAGAAGACCTGGGCGAGCTGACAATCGACCGCGAGCTCCGCCGCCGGCAATGAGTCCGCGCTGGAATTGGCATTGGCGCATGCTGGCTCCGCCTCAGAAGCCATTGGTTGTCCGGTGCCGTTGCCATCCGCGCCGGCCAGTCCTTCCCACAGATCGTGGTCCGACTCGGCCAGCGCTCCCGCCAGGAGCGCGTCATAGACGTGACCCGATGCGTACGTCGAGGAGACCTGGGCGTCGGTCTCCCATTCGCTCGCCAGGGAAGCGTGGTTCTCGGCGCGCCAACCGACGACAGCGCCCATGATCGCCACCAAGGCGATCGAGATCGGAATGGCGAAACTGAGCCACCAGGCCAGGGAATACCGGACCGAGTCGCCGTTCACCTTCTTCGGGCCGTCGTCGACCTCGGAGTGGTTGTCCCTCACTCCCGACGGGTGGGCCTCTGCTGCGTCTACCCCCGAACCCTCCACAGGCCTTGCCCCCTTGTAGGGGCACATTTGTGCACACCAGTTGCACGAGGGCAACACCAACCCTCGGAGTGCCGCTGCACCTTAGGCTTCAGACCACGGATAACCCGCTGGAATACCACCCCTGGCGCCCGTGAGCCAGGCGAGACTTGGAACTGTGTCCTGCGCCAGCGAGGGCCGCCGGGCCGGCGGGAGGGCCGTGAAATTTGATGCGAGGGGTCTGCGTGCCCCTCGGACTCAGGGGCCTGTGACGACGATGCCGGCGTAGGGCTGCAGCTCGACCGTATCGACGCCGGTCGGCTTGGTCACGCCGATGTAGCACCGCTTGGACACGCCAACCGGCCCGGAAACAGCCGGACATTCCTCGACCTTCATCTTCGTGTGGAACCTGCCCTTGGCGTCCACGGTCACCGTCTTGGTGTTGTTGGTGTTACAGGGGTCCTGCGGTGCAATCCAACTCGTCTCTGAGCATTCGGACAGCGAGACCGTCGAACCAGGCGTGAAATGGTGACCCGTGACCTTGGTGTCGGTGTTCACCATCACGTTGTTTGGATTCACCTTGATGGTCGGAGGGACGGGAGAGACTGCTGCCACAGCGCCGGAGCCGGTGACCAAGAGGGCAAAACCAGTCCGCCGGCCGCGACGACCGCCGTCGCGAGGGAGGGGAGTCTGTTGAGCGTCATGCACCCGACTGTAAGCCCAGCCCCAAATCTGCGGAAGGTGGATTTCCGTGAATTCGTCGTGATCAACACGGCAGCGACCCGAGGGGCTTCGCGCAACGATCACGATGATCGCGCTCTCGTCTCAGAGACCTGACCTCACCACCCTTGCACGCAACCACGATTCCAGTATTCGCGCGAAACGCGAAAGGCCCGGGCCCCTTTCGAGACCCGGGCCGTCGCCAATCAGGGGATTGTGGGGCTCAGCTGCCGTTCACGCCTTGAACTTGTAGTTGAGGGAGTTGGTGGTTCCGCCGGGGTTGGTCACCGTCACGGGGACCTTGCCGGCGGACTCTGCCGGCGTCGTCACGGTCAACGACGTACCCTCGGCGTTCACCACGATGGCAGTGCCGTCGTCGGAGCCGAAGGCCACGGTGGTCGCATCCTGCAGGTTCGTACCCGTGATGGTCACGGTCTTCCCGCCGGCGTCGGTGCCCTTGGCGGGGCTGAGGCTCGTGATGGCAGGCGCGATGTAGCTGAAGTGGTCTGCCGAGCTGACGGTGCTCACACCAGCGGGCGTGACGACCGTGACGTCGTCGGGCGAGGTCCCCGCGGCGTCCGGCGGCGAGGTCGCCTTGATCTTGGTGGCGCTCTGCACGGTGAAGTGCGTCGCTGGGGCTCCACCGAAGAAGACAGCCTGCACACCCGTGAAGTTCGTTCCCTTGACGATTGCCTTTGTGCCGCCGGGCCACGGGCCGGACGTCGGGTTGACGGAGGTCACCGTCGCAGTCCCGTTGGTGTAGGACACCGTCCCGGTCACGGTCAGGCCATCCACGCCAAGGGCGTACGTGTCGCCCGGATTCAGCGTGTAACTGCCGAGGTTGTAGTCGTCCCCGAGCCCGAAGATGATCTCGGTCGAGGTGAGCACGGCGACGTTGATGCCGATGCAATCGCCTGGAACGCCGGCGCCCCAAGTCCTCGTGGTGTCACCCAAGGACAGGTTGCCGTACGGGTACGCGGGCCCGAGGTTGGGAGGACAGCTAGGCGGCTGCGTCGCCGCTGAGGTGTTGAAACCTGAGCCCTGGACGATGACGATCGGGTTCTCCGTGCTTCCGCCGAAGGTGATGCTGGAGACGCTCACGGTTGGCGTGGTCATCTCATCCACCGACTGGTTCAGCTGGTCGGCCACGTACAGATTCCCGTCGTGGTAGGTGTTGCCCAGGTCACCCAGCAGTCCGTCCGCGACCTGTGTGAAGGTGTTGGCCATGACGGGCGTGCCGTTGATGGTGCCATCGGCCACCGGGAGGACGCTGATGATGCCGTAGCTGTCCACGTACAGGTTGCCGGAGGGGTCGAAGGAGAGCCCGGCGGCATTGTTGGCGGCCACGAGCGGGTTGAGGGTGTCAGCCGTCACGGACACGCCGAAGACCGCTCCCGTCGATTGCGGCATCACGTAGACCTCGTTGGCTCCGGTCGCGAAGTCGCTGACGTAGAGGTTGTTGGCCGAGTCAAAGGCGATGAAGGCGGCCTCAGTGGTACCGGTCGCCACCGTCGCCAGTGTGTTCGCGGTGACAGTCGTGCCGAACAGGGTGCCCGACGA
Organism: uncultured Acidimicrobiaceae bacterium; assembly: GCA_963725895.1. Taxonomy (GTDB): domain Bacteria; phylum Actinomycetota; class Acidimicrobiia; order Acidimicrobiales; family RAAP-2; genus Bog-473. The sequence continues at coordinate 1,266,050 of CAVSAJ010000003.1, forward strand.
GGCCGGCAGCACGCTGACGTCGCTTCCATTCCCTATGTAGAGGTTGCCCCCGTTGAACGTGAGGCCGATCGGCTTCGTGAGACCGGTGCTGATGAGAGTGGTGAGGGTGTCGGCGGGGACGGACACCCCGAAGAGGGTTTGCGTCGTCGACGAGAGGACGCTCACCGTCCCGGCCTTGCTGTCGGCGATGTAGAGGTCGCCGCTCGAGTCGAACGCCAAGCCGTCTGCGTCCGAGACCGTCGCGATCGTATTGAGCTGGCCACCCGTGACGGATTGTCCGAAGAGCGTGCCCGACGCCACCGGATCCACCTTCACGTCTCCGTTGAATTCGGACACCCACAGGTTGCCCGCGGAGTCGTAGGCCACATCGACGAGGTCTGGCTCGTTGGAGATCACCGGCGTCAATGTCGCCGCGCCGGCCGGTGCGCTGGTTGCGATCAGCGCCGCGAACGCACCGCCGATGACGGACGAAACAGCGAGAAGGGCCAAAATAATTCGGCCAAGGCGAAAGCGGACACCACCTGACATGTTGCACCTCCTGGGCGATACCTCTCGACGTCGCCAATACGTCGACAAGGTATCGAGTCGTCTGCTGCGTGCAGGGTAGCAAGCGGCCCCTCTCGATCCAAGCGCCAAAGAACGGTGGACCCGAAAGGTCACCAAACCGTCACACACTGGCGATCTTCGACCCGGGCGGGCTGGTTCAAACAGACCGGCGGTCGGCATCCCTCGGGCAGACGCATCCAACGAGCAGACGCCTGCCATCACGGGCGCCACCGGCGCGGGCTTCGGCTGAGGGCGAGAAGGTGGCCGAGAATCGAATCGACGTAGGCGTGAATCCGTCCCTCGATTTCAAGAGTGGTTTCTGGCCTCTGACCAGGAGAAGCGTGGTGTCCATCTTCCCCATTAGTGATCGTCACCGACCGCAATTCGGTGCTCCTTCTGTGTTCCGGTGACGTGTCCCGGCCCGAGGTGACCGGTCGGAGCGAGCAGTAGTTCCCCCTGTGCCACCGGTCGATCAAGTGCTCTTGGTCTTCCCTGCCACATAGGGTTCGGTGAAGATGTCTCCTTGGGCGGCACTCGAGCCGGACCTACCGCCACCTGCGCCACGCAACACAAAGGCGATGATGACGGCAGCCGCCGCTCCGGCGAGTGGGCCTGCGACATAAACCCAGTAACCGGTGAAGGTCGTTGAGACCAGATCGGGCCCGAATGTACGAGCCGGGTTCATCGACGCCCCTGAGATCGGACTTCCCCACAATCCGGCCAGGGCAATGTAACCACCGACGCCGAAGGCACCGATGACGCCGACGTTCTGCGCTCCCGACGCTGTGCCCAAGATCACGCTGACCAGGCCGATCGTCAAGATCAGCTCCATCCAGAACGCTGCCATGTTCGAGTAACCATGTGCCGGGTAGTTGGACCCGTACCTCGCCGAGACGTTGATCACGGCGTGGAGGAAGAGTGCGGCCAAGACCGCGCCGATGAGTTGCACCACGATGTAACCGGGGACTCGCCGCCATGGAAAGTCGCGGCGCAGGGCGAAGGCGATCGAGACAGCCGGGTTCAGGTGGGCACCGGATACCTTGCCCATGAACAAGATGATGGCCATGACCATCAATGCGGGAGCCACCACCGCAGCGGTGCGGCTGATCACACCAGGAAATGCGTGACCCATCATGCCCCCGCCTGCGGCCACCAACACCAAGAAGAAGGTCCCCAAGAGTTCTGAGAACAAGCGCCGCCACTCCTGACGGGGGTCGTTGAAGTCTCTGATCCGCTCGTCGATGCTCTGCTCGTAACGAGCGATCGGCCCGAGCGTGGAAAGTTCTTGTTTGGTGGTCATCGTCACCTCACGGACGTCAGACAAAGTGGAAGGACTTCCGCCTTTGGTACGCGTGGAGAGCTAGGGGCTGGCCCTCGAACCTCTTGCCTTCGCCCTCCCGAAAAAACGCTGAACACATTGTCGAAGGATTGACTCGATCAGCACGACTTGGATGTGTCCCTGCCTTCCGCCAGTCGGGGCTCGGCATGTCGTGTCCTCTCTTTGGTCGGCACGACCTCAAGGCATTTAACCTGGCCGCCGGAGAGTCTGCTTCTCGCTGTCAGCCCGTGCAATAGAAGGTGCTGCAGAGCAGCAAGGCTGCGCCACGACGGCCGACCGAAAGAGCCGGACCAAGGAAAGGACAAAGGAGATGGCAAAGGACGACACAAAGAAGCAGAAGGGAGGCACAAATCCCTCAACCAACTCATCGCTCGGTTTGCAGTGGCGCGACGACGTGGCCGCCCACGACTTCGACGCGGCACAGGCGTACCTCTCATTGAAACTTGACGAGAAACAGGCAGCTCTTGCGGTAGGACACCTACGTAAGGCTGAGGTCACCCGTCGAAGGGCCAACGACATCTTGCGCGCCTGCAACCTTGTGGCATTGCCTTTGGATGATCCCGGTGTCCGCCGTGACCTACTCAACGCGGTCTCCGGCAAACGGCTGAGTCCCGTGCTCGTCGTCTCGACGGGTCGTGGCGGTGACATCGCGGACGGCTACCACCGGGTCTCGCTCGCGTACCACCTCGACCCGTTCGGTGATGTCCCTCTGCGCATTGGCGCCGCTGCTACCTGATCCTCAACGTGCGCCGGCGCTGACATCCGTGCACCTCACGTGCTCGACGACTCCTGCCGATGTTGTTGGTCTCGGGGGCATTGAGGAAAGAAGAAATGGCCGATGCCGGCATCGCTGGCATTCAGTGAGCCCTGGCGCTGCTGGCGCCAAATCAGCCGCGGAAGGCATGGCCATACGGGGCATGCGATCAAGGGCCTAGACCTGGCCGCGTATTCGACGGTAGCGACGATCGCCGGCATAGCCGCGTTGCGCGCGATCTGTTTCGGATCCGAGCAGCCGTTAAGGAATGGGGCCGAGCGATGTCGCGTCCGTGTGGCTGCGCGACACCGATCTGGTCAGTAGCGCGGGGGGTATTACGAGCGAGCATGTGGAAGCTGTAGCGAAAGTCTGGCTTCGGTGATTTTCCCCAGCCAAACTGATCCGGAGCCACCACGCGATAGCCGGCCTCGGTCATGGCATCAATCACGTTCAGGAAGTAGTAACCACCGAAGGCTTTGCCGTGCATCTGAACGGCGGTCTTCGCATTGGCGTTGTCTCCGGCGGCGCGCCCATGTAGGCCATCTTCAATGGCTTCAGATCACTGGTGACCGGAAAAACGTAACGAGATAGGGATACGCGTATTCCTCCAGACATATGCAGAGAGCCGGCAGTGGGTCAGTCGTAGAGTCGGCCATGACGTTCCTCCGCAGGTAGTCACTGAAAATCTGACTAGAAGGGTCAGGCGATCCAGCTCTCATGGACGTCCGAATTCGGGCGCGCACACTGTCCCGTTAGAACTACTCGACGATCCTGACAACCTTGTTCGCTCGGATCGGATAAGGGTCGGGGTAGTCGACGACGCGGACCCGACCGGCGGGTCGGTAGCGACCGCTGTCGATGACTTCACGAGGAACGTAGGGATCGCGGCCCATGCTCCGGAAGAGCCGTGTCGTCGGTTCCCAGATCGTCACCCGCTCGTGCCAGCGAAGGAGGTCGAGCTTTCGAAGTAGGACAATCAGCGTCACAATGGCGCCCGCCATGACCCCTGATACCAGCGAGCCCAGCGGTGTGCCGCCTGGAAGCACCGCCAGCAGGCCCAGGAGCACCACGAGGAGCAAGAGAAGTCCTGTCCACTCCAGCGGTGACATGGCCTGCCCCGACGCCGCCTCGATCAAGGCCCGGTCGTTGTCGAGAACAAAGCAGCGGGCCACCAGCTCCTTGTAGACGGCATCCTGCTCGGGGCCACTTGTGCGCAGGCCGAGAACGGACTTAATGAGCGCCCGAAAGGACGGCGAGGCCCGGTGGTAATCCACGAGCCGGTAGTCGATCTGGTCAGTTAGGTGTCGGTCGATCAGACCCCGGATCTCGTCGCGCTCGAGCATCGCCGAACACGGCCACCGCGTCGTGGAGGGTGAGAAGCACGGCGTCGCTCTTGGCCACGAGGTCCTGCACGAGAACCAGCCGCTCGCGGGTACGGACGATGGTGAAGGCGAGGAGGATACCGAACAAGAAGGCAGCCATGCTGGCCATGGCGATGTCCACTCTGATATCGCCCCGCCTCGATCCGACGATGAGTGCGACGACTGTGACGATCACCGCTACCGCGACAGCCGGCCAGACGACCACCTCGCCGCGAGCGACTCCTTGCCACGCGGCCCGCACCTGCTTCACGACCCGAAGGCAGACCGCGCCCGGGACCAGAACATGGGAGCCTCGTGAATCAGAACGAGGAGCCTCTGTTTGTCGATAACGTCCCGCGTTGCATCGGTCATCGCCACTGAGGCGGCCGTCTGGAGGGAAGTATCGACGAAATCGACCTCCGGCACCTGCACGCTGCCCTTGTGTTGCGAAACAAAAACTTGACTGTCACCGCACCTCCGCTTGCTGGCTCAGCGCACAAGCTATGTGAAGCGCACAAGCTATTGAGTTGAGAGACGATCCGCACAAGCGTTGTGGCTTGTGCGGCCTTCGTGACACTCACGCGAATGGATCGTGACAAACAGATGAACCTAACGACCGGACTCGAGCCCCAAAGCTGTGCGGCGTGGGCCCACCCAATGTGTGCCGAAACTGTGCCGCGCTGGCTCCCAGGGGTACTCCGGTCGTCGGCCCAGGGCCTCCACGCCCACTCCAGTGCCAAAAATCTGCCAATCGCAGGCAGGAGGCGACGCTGCATGGTTGTCTGAATCCGGATATCACCCTGTCCCCGTAGACACTTCGGGGACGCCCGCGATCCACTGCGGCAATCATTACGGACTGTCAAGAGATAGCAACGTGGTTCGTTGGCGGCGCCCCGGTCTTCCGAGGGTTCCAGCCCTTCGGTGGGGGCGGTCTTCGTTGGGCACAACGTCACGCCCGAGCGGAACTGGTACATGCGATGCAGGGTGTTCGTCGCCGACCGCGGCCGGGAGTTCGCCTTCGCCGCCACCGGGACGCCGGGGTTGACGACACCGACGAGAACGGCATGACCCGGTGGGGCTACAGGAGCCGTGGGAACTGACGCCCTCGGGGCTCAAAATGGTCAATGCCATGGACCCGATTCGGTGGAAAGGGATCGCCGAGACGGTAATGCCCAACATCTTGTCGGGGATGGAGGAGACCCTGGCAAACCTCAAGCAGGTGGCCGAAGCCGGGTGAGGCCCCGGGCTGCGGAGCGCTCGGTGTTGCAGAGAGTGAGAAGCCGAGCCCACCAGAGTTGTTGTGTCTTATCGCGTCACGACCGCGTAATGTCACTCTGCGGCCCTCATGCAGCGCGGATGCGTTAGGCCCCGCCACTCTGTTATTTAGTCCGGGTCGACGGAAGGCGTCCTGGTGTTTGCCCATTCGACGGTGATGCCGTCCCGGCGCATCATCGCGATGAAGCCGGTTATGGAGACGAAGATCGCGATGGCGGTGAGCCCGTACGTTACTGCTGAGCGCTCGAGCACAAAGGAACGCAGTGACGACGACACAAGCAACCAGAACACAAGGCCCGCGTTAAGCATGAGAACTGACGCCCAAAGGAGCGAGATCCGAATGAAGAATCGACGGACTAAGGGCCGCCTCATGATTGCCGGGTCCAAAGGGCAGAAATCGTAAGCAAAGCGTTGTGTGAAGGGCCGGCCGAGCACGGCTGATACGAGCAGAGCCAGAGATATCACGATCGTTCCGGCCGTCGGTTGGGCAAAGTACACGAATGCGCTGCCCGTGACGAAGGCAACCACCGTCCTCAGAGTGATCAGAATGGTCCCGAACAACAACATCATCGAAATCCGTTCGCCCTTGAGCAGGCGTCGGCCAAGAGCCAGATACGACCAGGTGAGCGCTGCGATCAAGGCACCTCTGAAACCGGAGACGACCAGGAGCAGATAAAACAGAACGAGAGGGCCGACGACACCCTCGAGCACAACGGGAAGTGCGTGGCGAAGAACTTTGCGCGGCTGCGGCAGGAGAAGCAGTGAACTTTCTTGCCCGCCGCTCTGGGACGTCGGGTGGAGACGGAGCAGATGCCAGGGCTCGACGCTCCCGCGCTTCGATCTGATTGTCACAGCGCCGTCACTCCTGCCGCCGTAATCGACGGCGCTTTCACCCGAGTTGAGGTTCAAGAATGCTACACGGACCCCGGGTGGGAAATGTTCGTCGCCACCCGTCACCCGTCACCCGCCCACCCTGCGAGTTATCGGGCGGCAGACGTCCATTCGCAAGGCGACCGAACAACGATTGTCCGATTGTTGCGAGATCTGCTGGCGTCCTCTAGCAGACCCAGGCGTCTTTTTACCGGGATCTGGGGTTGTGCACTCTCATAACCTCAGCCCAGGTCCAACGGCTCCGATGTAATCGCACAGCTGGGCCAGTCGTTATCGCGCTACGTGTCGGTGCGCAAGTGCTCCTGGTGTCGCGGGTGCTCGTGAGAGGGTCCGACATGACCTCTCTGACCCGTCGGTGGGGTGACCTGACCCCGAAAACCCAGTACTTTGAGGAAAAACAATCCGATCCGGTTTGGGCGTTTGCGTGACTGCGCCCTCTTCGCTTCGGCCTCATGACCGTCAGTCACGCGAATCTTGTGGGCCTGATTCGCATACCGCGCCCGTTCCGTCACCATCGGAATCCTATTTCATCGGCGGCTATGGGAAAGCCCATCTGGATCGCGAGTACCGTCCTGCGCTCTCTCCGGTTGGCGTCCAGAACCAGGGCGAGCCCCGACGACGCGCGAGCATCACATCCCAATGACACACGCCTACGTCCAGCTCCCAGCGGGGTCCACACGCGGACCAACAAGGGGACTCGGACCCTTTGTCAGCCGCGAAGAGCTCGTTTTGCCCGACGGATCCCGTTGGGTCTGGCAATCGCGTTGGCACCGAAAGCATCCTCGACTAACAGGTACCGGATCAACATGGTGGGCGCCACGATCCATCGCCTGGTGGATCGGGGTTCTCTTCGCCATAGGTTCGGCCTGCTTCGCCCTTGGCGCGCTCCCTTCGTACGCCGACGGCGTCGGGACGAACGTCGACAATCTGACTTATTTCATAGGTTCGATCTTCTTCACGACCGCGGCCCTTCTCCAGTACGTCGAAGCGGCAACGACGAGTCCACGCCTCGACCGCCCTCCGCACCGCCGCTTCAGGCAGCTCTTCGAGATACAACACAAGCGCATCGACTGGTGGGCGTCGTTGGTGCAACTCCTTGGCACTCTGTGGTTCAATCGGACCACCTTCAGCGCCCTCGTTGTCGGGCTGGGTGCCTCGACCTCACACCACCCGATCTGGCGACCAGACGCTTTTGGATCGATTTGTTTCTTGGTCTCGAGTTGGCTTGCCTGGGCCGAGGTCTGTCATGGTCGTTTCGCCTGGCGACCCGATGACATTTCCTGGTGGATCACTCTGCTCAACCTCGTGGGCTCGATCGCCTTTGGTGGTTCCGCCATCGCTTCCTACGTGAAGCCGAACGGGCAGCTGGTGAGCTTGGCGCTGACCAACCTCGGCACGTTTGTCGGCGCGATCTGCTTCCTCGTCGGTGGGATCTTGCTTCTTCCCGAGCGCACCGCTTCGGCGACCTCGACTGTGTAGACCTAAGCGAGCCGGCAGCATCGAGAGACCTGTCGGAGCTCCGCCACTCTGCCTGGTTCGGCTCTGATAACCGATCGGCTTTCATGGGTGCATGGCGAAGACGCCTCCGACTACAGCGAGTGCATTCTTGCAGCTGGCACGGCTGGAGGCCGGCTTGTCCCAGCGGGAATTAGCCGAACGGGCCGGGGCGGCGCAGTCCGAGATCCCCCGGATCCAGAGCGGGAAGCGCGAGCCGAGCATTCCGACGCTGCAGAAGATCTTGGCTGGCTCTGGTCTCGAACTCCGCCTCCGGTTGGCCCCGCTCGACGACCATGACCGGGTGCTGACGGCCCGGCGTGCCCGGCCCAGCACGCATGCGACTCCAAGTTCGCTCTAGCCCACATCTAGCCCACATCTAGCCCGGCAGATCTTCTGGCCGCTTCCTGGACAGGTGTCCGGATAAGAGGCCCGTGGATTGACCGACCTCGATCATGTAGCCATCCGGGTCGCGCATATAGCAGCGGATCTCGGAATCTCGATCGATCGGAGGCGTAACAAATTCTGCTCCGCGCTCGCTCCATTCCCTGTAGCAGGTGTGGATGTCCGCGACCCGCAGATTTAAGAAGATCGACGCCGTGTCGTCGGGCTCATAATTGACTACCGAGATGCCGGGCTTGTCGGGTGTGGGTCTACCACCAGGATTCAATGATGATCCAGGTGTTGGCGAGCTTCGCCATGCATGGGTTCTCCTCTAGAACTACCTTCCCGCCCAGGACGCCCGAATAGAAATCGCGTGATTGGGCGACCTTCCGCACCGTTATGAACAATGTCGCAATGATCCCCTCAGAGGGAGCCGGCAGATTCTCATAGTCAATGTATGGAGACTCATCGGCCATCACGTCATTCCCTTCGCTTGCGCTGGACGACCCAGGACACAGACCGCCGACCTGTTCGACTGCCGGTCATAAGTCGATCCGCTCCAATCTCACACTCTCTTCTCCAAATAAACGGCTTCGCAATCCCGGACTGGGTAGTGCTCTCGGTAGTCGTAGCTCACAAGGGTTGCCCCACCTCGCTCAGCTCGATCACGTGTCCACCGGGATCACGAAGAACGCACCGAGTCTCTGCGGCCCCATCCTGGAACCCGGTAAGACACAAATCGCCGGGGGTCGATATCGACTTCATTGCCGCCGAGCGGCCACGGAGCAGGGCGACCGCCGTCACCTTGACATCACACCTGTGGTCCTCCAACAACGTCCTGGTCTGCGCCTTCATAACCAAGCCGTTCTTGGAGGTGGCGGGAATCGAACTGACGCCGGTCCGATCGCGTGAGTCGACGTCCATCACCAATTGTCGCTCTGTTCAGGAAAAAGAGCGTGCCCGCCGGGTCCCGCCAATGACCGTTGCCGACCACAATTTGGTGTCTATTCCGCGTTCTCGTGTCCTTTTCGTCGCTAGAGGTCAGTAGCAGTAGTTGACACGTTCAAGTCCCAGCCAGGGCCGGACGGAGGCATTTACCAGAGGGCTGCATAGGTGAACTCAGCGGCCGGACGGGCCAGCCACTGGGTGATGCGCATCGCAAGGCGCATTCCGATCGCGAAGCGGGCGGTCTTGATGCCCGTCAACTGGCTGGGAGTGCAGCCCAGCAGGTCTGCCAACGACTTCCAGGTGAGGCGCTCGTCGCGACGGCGGACATTCGTCGCTTCGTAGAGCGCGCTCAGGTTCCATCGGAGTCGACGGCCCGGTCCGGCGACAGGGAGTCCAATCCCAACGGTACCAGCAACGGGATCGGCTATGAACTCCTCCGGTGCGCGGCCGATCCAGCGCAACAAGAACAGTGCATGCTGGCAGGAGATGTTGTTCCGCTTCCGCATCCCCGTGATCGTTTCGACTGCGATGGGATGGTCGTCACGACGCTCGTTGAGCTCAGAGGATTGCGACCAGACCGCTTTGGCGACCTGGCGCCAATTCAGCTCCCTCTCCAGACGCTGACGATCAAGAGCCTCAAAAAGGGCACCGGCGTCAAAGTCTCCAACTCGCGCACCTCCGCTTGCGTCACGGGTCTTGCGCGGCCGGTCTTCGGCGGTGTTTCCCACGCTCCCACGCTATGACTCTGGCAAAGGCTGTCGCCATTGGCGTTCTTCAGCCTGCCCATACCGCCGGGGAAGCTGAAACAGTTCGGCACTCGTCGATCAATCACCCAGACGAATGCGGGTGCCGGCCCTCCTCGGCATTCATGCGCGGCTTGCGGCGTTTGGCGGGGTTCTTCTGGTCCCGACACGAGCTTCTCGGGCCAAGGCCTGGGTGGTCGATGCGGTTCATGCTCATCCGCAACACGGTCGACTCCCGGCCTCTCTCAGGTAGACGAAGGTGGGACCACGACCACGGGGACGTGAGCGTGCTCGACCAGCTCGAGGCTGGTGCTACCCAGGAGAGTCCCGGCGTGCTGTCCACCGCCACGAGAACCGACAACCAAGAGGTCAACGGGTGTAGGTGGATCGGCCAGCCTGAGCAGCGCCGAGCAGGGATCACCGTCGACCACCGTCCACTCAATGGCCGTCTCGTCGAGACCGGCGTTGACGGCGATCTCGACGACGTCGTCTCGGTGCGGACTGCCCGTCGCGGCCAGCCCGGCGTGCTCGAGAAGACCCACAGCGTGGAGCGCCGTAAGGCGAGCGTGACACTGGGCCGCCAGGTGGGCAGCCCATTTCAGCGCCGATTTCGAGTCAGGCGAGCCGTCGTAACCAACCGCGATCGAATGGACCGCACTCACCATTGGCCCCCTGCAGTCAGACTCGCCGCACCCAGCGCGTCGATCGCGCGGTCTCGAGCTCGCTTCGCGGTGAGGACGGCCTCGCCGCCGGGGCCGCCAGAGGTTGGTGCTTCGGCGTCGGCCGGCAGGTCGAGCAGGGTGCTGAGCGTGGCGGCGACCGATGTGCGCAGTGCTCCGGCGTTGTACCCGCCCTCGAGGAAGAGGGCCAATCGGCCGGCCCGCGGGGCATAGGCGCGCACCAGCCCGGCCAGCCGGGCGAAGTCCCCGGTGGAGAGAGACAGTTCGCCGAGCGGATCGGCCCGGTGGGCGTCGAAGCCGCAGGAGACGAGCACCCAGTCCGGGGTGAACCGGTCGATCACCGGCTGGGCGACCGCGTCGAGGGCATCGCGGACCACGTCACCAGTGGCCCCGGGTGGGAGGGGGATGTTGACAGTGAGACCAAGCGCGTCGGGACCACCGACCTCCTCGGCCCGTCCGGAGCCTGGGAATAGCGGCCACTGGTGGATCGAGACGTACAGCACGTTGGGGTCGTCCCAGAAGATGGCCTGGGTGCCGTTGCCGTGATGAACGTCCCAGTCCACGATGAGGACTCGATGTCCTTTGGCGGTCAACGACGCCGCGCTGATGGCGACATTGTTGAGCAGGCAGAATCCCATGGCGCGGTCGCGCTCGGCATGGTGACCTGGTGGTCGCACCGGAACAAAGGCGATCCCATCGCCTCGACGTTCGAGCGTCGCGATGGCTTCCAGACCGGCCCCGGCTGCCCGCCGGGCCGCGTTGAATGAGTCCGTTCGAGCGTACGTGTCAGGGTCGAGGTCCCCTCCACCCTGACTACAGAAAGCTTCGAGTTCGGCGAGGTACTTGGCCGAGTGCACTCGGGCAAGATCTTCGAGCCCGGCCTTAGGAGCGGTGACGTACTCGATCTCGTCATCGAGATACAGGTCGCGCACGCCGTCCATGACCGAGAAGATCCGGCCCTGCTGTTCGGGGTGCAGCCGACCGCCATCATGGGCGCATGCCCCTGATGGTCCGGCGACGATTAGCACCGCCGCGCTCCCGCCGCGTCGAGCAGAGGGCAGGTCGGACTGACCTGGCGTGTCTGTTCCCTGGTGGCCAACGCTCGGCGGTAGGACTCGGTAGGCGTGATATCGAAGCGCAGGTAGATCGTCCCATGCTCGGTGTCGCTCTGGACTTCGAAACCGGCGTGCAAAAAGACACCGAGCATGGCGTGGTTCTCCGCCAGGGTGTCAGCCAGGAAGGTCGTGATGCCCCGTTCTCTAGCTGCCAAAACCAGTTCATCGAGCAGCAGTGATCCGATCCCGTGCTGCTGGCAGTCGTCGGCCACCACGAATGCGACTTCGGCTTCGGCAGTGCCTTCGTGGCGATCGAATCGAGCCACCGCGATCAGGGTGCCGTCGACTTCAGCTACCAGTGCCAGCCGATCGATGTAGTCGACGCAGGTGAAGCGCTCGACTTCCTTCGCCGACAGGGTTGGATGGAATGTGAAGAAGCGCAAATAGCAGGAGTGAGGTGATAGATGGTTATGGAACTCGACCAGTCGCTTGGCGTCGTCAGGCCGGATGGGTCGGAGGTGGTAGTGCAGGTCCCCTGAGATCACGTCACGCTCAAGGGCTGCGGGGTAGTTCGGGGGCACGGCTGCCTCGGTGCTCGTGGTCATGACGGTTAGTGCACGATGAGCGTTGGGCACGACGCATGGTGTGCGCAGTGCTCGGAGACCGATCCAATGAGTAGGTCGGTCAGCTGGGAGTGACCCCGTGATCCCACGACGAGGAGCGAAGCCTCTTTGGCGGTCTCAACCAGCACTTTGCCGGCGAAGCCGTGGCGGTGCTCACCCTTGAGGACGATGTCGGGGTAGTGGGCGTGGGCAATCGCGATGGATTGGCTGACGATGGCAGCCGCGCTCTCCTCGAGCGGGCCGAGTGGGATGGCCCAGCCTGCCGTAGGCGTGACCTCGTAGGCGCTGATCACGTGCAGCAGCGCACCTCGGATCGCCGCCTCGTACGCTGCCAGGACCAGAGCACGTTCGGCACACGCTGAGCCATCGACCCCTACGACCACTTTGAACTCGGTGTTGGTTTCTGCGGGTCGATCGACGCGTGTGAGAGTGGTCACTGGTCCATGGTCGCCGATTCGGCGACGTTCTGAACGGGGACCTTGGTCCCTAGCCATGGAGAAATGAGTCCCTTCTGACCGCGATCTGGTGGGGGTTGGAGGAGGTGGGGATCTTCGTGGTTACAACCGCTGGTCAGCGTTGTCGCTGGCGGAAGCAGCCGAACCTGATGCAGACGGAGGTGCAGCTGAACTCGAGGCGAACGGACCGGGATCAAAACGGGACCTTCTTCCTGGTTGATTCGAGTCCACGGTCCCTGCCCACTCGATGAGCTGGCGTTCACACTCAGAGAGAGGATCGGATCTGGGGATCCGAAGGGTGAGGCAGGAGGAGTCCGATGGACAGTGCACCGAGGAACAGAATCGTCTCGCAGGCGACCAGAAGGACCACGGCTCCCATAGAGCCGAGCACGTGGCGTCAAGTGGGTTGGATCTTTCGTGACGGTGACATCCTCCCTATTGAGCGCACTGGAGACCAGACACGCAAGCGTTATCCGCTGGTGTGACTTCAGTCGTCCCTCAATCGGGGGATGGACGCAGATTGCATTCGGATCAGCTGTTCCGGACCGAGAGAACATTCTGATCTTCGAGCGGCGAATGTGGAATCGCAGTCCGAACGAAGTGCTCCTCACTCCTGCCGAGTCCTCGCCAGGCCGAACTCTCGAATCACAGGGCCCGCCATTGCGGCGGCGAAGCGGAACGCGCCGGAGCTGTACACGTCGCATTGGGTGACATGGCCCGCCGCGTTGCCGCTCTGGTCGGGGCAGAAATGGATACCATCAGGGGAGCGAACCACGTTGGTTCTGACTCCGGCGATCGTCGGACCGGTGCACGGCTCGAAAGAAAGGCACGGCAACGTCCAGACAAAGGACTGATTGGGCCCCTCGACCGCCCTTCCCGCGTCGACATAGGTGACATGGCCGGGATGCTTCGCAGCCAGGGCCGCGAACGCCAGGTTGAGGGCGTCCCAGCCAGAATCATGGGCCGTCCATTGCGCCAGGCTGATCGGTGTGCCAACCAGAAACACATGAGTCCCTACTCCAAGGAAGGCTTGAATCGCTGTGGATACGGCCGAGCAATACCGCTTCACCGCCGCTCGCGAGCCCGATGGACATCCGGTCATACATGAAGTGAATGTGTTTCCAACGAATTCAAAGACCACTGCCCGCGGGTGTTCAGTCCGGGCATAGTTGCGCATCTTGGGAAGCCAATCGCAAGCGGCCGTGCCGCCGTAGGCGAAGTCGCTGACTGTCACCTTGCCACCTGCTTGCAGCAGGAAGTTGAAGTAAGGCTCCGATTGAACAGCGAGTGAGTCGCCGAACAGGCCGACACGAACCAATCGGCTGCCAGAACCCGCTGACGGAGAAACGGGTATAAGCAACACGAGAATAAGAGCGACTCCGCTGCAGACGAGAAGAGCACTCCTGCGTGGTCGTCTGAGTGCGGACCGACCGTTCGCCAGATCTGTATAGGCGGGACGACGGTTCGAATAAGAGAAGTCCACCCCGTAGTCAGGTACTGGCGCTGGCTCTGCGACGAGCGGAGCCGAGAATTCATCGACCTGACGATTTTGCCGAGGTAGTCCGAACACTTGAGTCACCCCTTTCCAGCTTGAGCATGGAGCGGACCCGCGGCACGGACTAGGAAAAACCTACTGAGGACCAGGGCCAAACGAGACGACCACCTAGCGCTTGGCGCAGACGGCGACCAAAGCGGGCAATGGATCTCACTGTCGACGCTATGCCCGCACAGCAAAGCCGTTCAGGTAGCAAGGGCAAAGCGATCGCGATCGAAGGCCTGGTTCGAGTCGATGATGCGTCCATCTCGCATTGTGATGACGCGATGGGCGTGTGCCGCCACGTCGGGGGCATGGGTCACCATGACGATGGTCATGCCCGAGGAACCGAGTTGCTCGATGAGGTCGAGGAAACGACTGGTCGAGGCCGAGTCGAGGCTCCCCGTGGGCTCGTCGGCCAGGAGGATCTGAGGCTCGTTCGCCAGGGCCCGGGCAATGGCCACCCGCTGGCGTTCCCCGCCCGAGAGCTCCGTGGGCAAACGATGCTCACACCCCTCGAGCCCGACCTCGGCCAGAAGCTGGCGGGCCTGCAACTTTCGCTGGCGACGCGACCGCTGGGTGCCGAACATGGGCATCTCCACGTTGGCCAAGGCGGCTGAGTTGGGGCAGGAGGTTGTGGAACTGGAAGACGAGCCCGACCTCATTGCGCCGGTAGCGGCTGAGATCACGGATCTGGGACAGATTCTGGCCACCCACGATCACCGAGCCAGACGTAGGCGAGTCGATGGCGGCCAGGAGGTGGAGCAGGGTCGACTTGCCGCAGCCCGACGGCCCGGTGATGGCCACCGTCTCGCCGCTGGCAACGGTCAAGTCCACCCCGGCGAGGGCCTTGACCTGACCGGGGAAGACCCGTGTCACCCCCTTCACCTCCACGGCCAGCGGCTGCTCACTCATAGCTCAGCGCCTTCAACGGGGAGAGGAAGGCGGCACGGGTGGTCGGATAGAGGGCGCCGATGAACGTCATAACGAGTGCAGTGAACAGGGCGCGCCAAAAGGCTCCCTCGGTGAAGTTCGGGTGCAGGATGCCCTTGAGCGCCGGCAGCTGCGCGAGCACGGTCGTGACGACGAAGGAGAGGGCGACACCGACGCCGGCGCCGACGATGGCGAGCAGGAGGCTCTCGCTCAGCAGCAGGGCCACGGTCCGGCGGCGGGTCCAACCGAAGGCCCTGAGAAGCCCGAACTCGCGGGTCCGCTCGAAGAGCGAGAGCAACATGGTGTTGCCGACGATGATGGCGCCGATGAGGATCGCCAGCACCGTACTGCCGTTGACGGCCGCCTGGAGGTACACCAGGTTCGTGTCCGCCCTGCCGAACTGGCTGGCGGTCCGGATGGTGGTGAGCTGGGGCTGGTCGTAGGCCACGCGGGCTGCCACGGCCGCAATGGAGTAGCCGGGCTGGACCTTGACGAAGGCGAGCGTCACGATCCCCGGGAGACGGTTGTAGCCCTGGAGGGCCGGGAGCGGGAACATCGCCCCGGCGTCGCCGAAGGCATTGCCGGTCGAGTAGATGCCGACAACCGTGTTCGTGGTGCCGTTGGCCTGGAATCGGTCTCCGACGTGCAGCCCGAGGTTGGCTGCTGCGGTCCATCCCAGCATCACCTCATTGGGGCTCGTGGCGGCGTAGGAGTGTCCGGCGACGACCTTCACGCCGAAGGCAGTCAGATCGCTGGGCTGGATCCCGATCTCAATGAACACGGGATTGTTGGCGTTGATGTGCTGGGTTTCCACGAGGACGCCGACGGCACTCTGGACGCCGGGCGTCTGGCGGATCCGGGCTAGCTCGTCCCGGTCGATCGTGCTCGTGAGCGTGCTCGACGCGCCCTTCTGGGCCACCGTGAAATCGGCCTTGCCGATGGAGATGATGGCGGCGGCCGACTGCTCGAGACCGCTACTGGTGACGTCGAGCGCCACGACGGTCATCACGGCGACGGCGACGGCGAGCAGCAGTCCGACGGAGCGAGCCTTCTTCTTCCATAGGTTGCGCAGGATGAGATCGAAGAAGGTCATGGCATGGTCAACAGGAGCGACAGCGTGACTCGTGCGGAGGCGAGCTCGGAGATCAGTGCTTGTCCGGCGAAGTGTCCAACGCGCGGTCTCGAAGGATGTCAGCGAGAGTGAAGGCGGTGTCTTCCATGTAGTACGGATTCAGGGAGGGCCGCCGGGTGCGGTGCGTGGTGCGGACGGTCCGGCGGGTTCCGGTGCGATTCATCGCTTTCTCCTTTTCTCTGGACGGCGAACACCGTCTGCGTCCAGTGGACTGCATCCAGCGGCCCTGTCCTAGGCCCGAAAGCCCCCCGGGTACGGGACCTAAGTCCCTTTTCTCCGGTTTACCCAATGCCATCGCGGAACCCGAACTCGCGCACTCCTGCGGGATTAGGACGTTTGTCCCTGGGACAGCGGCCAGTCCTGATGTGATCATGCAAGCGACGACGAACGCTCCATCGGAAACCACGCAAGGAAGGACGAATGCAGTGGCCACAGCGACGTCGGTGAGCGGCAGCCTCAGCGCACACCCACTGACACGTGCCTCGGATCGGGACGGCTCCACGGAACCGACCATGCTGGCGGTCGAGGTCCAGGGAGTGTCGAAACGCTTCGGTTCGAACCGGGCGCTGGACAACGTCTCGCTCTCCGTCGAGCCGGGCAGCGTCTTGGCGCTCCTCGGGCCCAACGGGGCCGGCAAGACGACCCTCATCCGGATCCTGACGACGCTTCTTGTTCCCGACTCGGGCGTCGCGAGGGTCGCCGGCCGAGATGTCCAGAAGGATGCCAAGGCCATTCGCTCGCTCATCGGGCTGGCCGGACAGTACGCCTCGGTCGACGAGCTGCTCACCGGGCGGGAGAACCTCGAGCTCGTCGGCTTGTTGTACCACCTTGAGCGATCTGAATATCGACGTCGCACCCAAGAGGCACTTGAGCGCATGACCCTGACCGAAGCG
Source organism: uncultured Acidimicrobiaceae bacterium (assembly GCA_963725895.1). GTDB lineage: Bacteria > Actinomycetota > Acidimicrobiia > Acidimicrobiales > RAAP-2 > Bog-473. Next base: position 1,283,090 of record CAVSAJ010000003.1, read on the forward strand.
GCGAACAGGCCGGTCAAGACCTATTCGGGCGGCATGCGACGCCGGCTCGATCTGGCGGCCAGCCTCATCGGAAAGCCCCCCGTCCTCTTGCTGGACGAGCCGACCGCCGGTCTGGACCCCCGGACGAGAAACGATCTGTGGTCTTTCATCCAGGACCTCGTCAATGAGGGCTCGACGGTGCTCCTGACCACGCAGTACATGGAAGAGGCCGAATGCCTCGCTGACCAGATCGTGCTACTCGACAGCGGTCTCGTCGTCGCCAGTGGAACCGCCGATCAGTTGAAGGATCGACTGGGTGGTGATGTACTCGAGGTACGCGTCACCGACTCGGAGGACCTGGACCGCGCCGCAGCACTGCTGGCGCGCTTCAGCGAAGGTGTTCCGCAAGTCGATCCTGATCTCAAGAAGGTCAGCTTGAGCGTCAAGGGCAAGGCCAACGTGCTCGTGGCCGCAGGGCGCGAGCTCGACGACGACGGCATCACGCTCGACGACCTGGGTATCAGGCGACCGACGCTCGACGACGTCTTCCTCACCTTCACCGGCCATCCGACCGTTGCGAAAGCGGATGCGGATGCTGGGAACGCCGGGCCCGAGGCCAGTACATGAGCGACCTGGCCGTGCAGCGACTAAGCGCCCAACCGCACCCGATGAGCCCGCAGCTCGCCCTCCGGGACCTCTATGGGATCACGAAGCGCAACCTCCTCCGGATCGTCCGGACCCCGCAGCTCCTGGTACTTTCCCTTGCGCAGCCCACGATCATCCTCCTGCTGTTGCGTTATGTGCTCGGGGGAGCCATTCATATCCCGGGCATCGACTATGTCGACTACGTGGTTCCTGCCATCTTCCTCGAGGCGGTGCTCATCGGTGGGATGACGACCGCCCTGGCCCTGACGCAGGACCTTGAGACCGGCATGGTCGAGCGCTTCCGCAGTCTGCCTATGGCGCGCTCTGCCTTCCTGGGCGGCCGGGCGCTGGCTGACCTGTGCCGCAGCATCCTGGCGCTGTGCTGCATGATCGGACTCGGCTTGGTCGTCGGCTTCCGGTTCCACAGCTCAGTCCTTTCGTGCGTGGCCGGCATCGGGGTGATCATCCTGTTCGGCTACGCATTCATTTGGGTCTACGCCGCCGTCGGCCTGGCTGTCCGGGATCCTCAGACGGCCCAGATCGCTGCCATTCTGCCGATGTTCATCCTCTTCTTCGCCAGCTCGGCGGTCGTTCCCGTTGCGACCATGCCGGGGTGGCTCCAGCCCTTTGCGCGTAACCAGCCGACAAGCGTGGTCATCAACTCCGTGCGTGCTCTTTTCGAAGGCGGGCCGCTCTCTCCAGATCTATGGCAGGCCCTGGCGTGGTGTCTGGGGATCTTCGTCGTCTTCTTCGTGGCCTCGCTCAATCTGTATCGGCGAGCCACGGCGTAGGGCGCAGTTGCGCCGAAGCCAGTCCTGCCGTCGCGACCGCCCTCAACCGCTGTTCATGCAGCCGAACTCGCTTCGCTGACGGGACGATTCATGAGGTGCCATCAAGGGCCAGCCGCAACGTGGCGTTCCACATTGCACTGCGGCCAAGCCGACGGCACAACCATTGATCTGACTGGCGCGTAGGTTGACCAGCTCCAACGTTGCCGCTCTATCCCAATTGGTCGGTTGCAGAGGGCGGCCCAAATGCGCGGATCGGCCGAGCACATGACACCCTCCTGGGGCCCGAGTTCACCCAGGTGTCAACTTTTGTGCGCACCCTGTCGACTTCACCATGCCGGCGATGAGTTGTGAACAAGGGTCCCCAGCTGTCGCTAGAGGAGGGGGCTAGATTTGCGGTGATGCTGCTAGGAGCATTGCTGGGCGCGCTGGTCAATCTCAATGGATCGGGTCACTACATCCATTGGGGTTTCATCCAGATCTCCGTCGCCAACTTCGTCGTGATCATTCTGATGATCATCGTCTTCGTCCTGGCGATCCTCCTGCCGTTCCCGAGGCGCAAGGATGGCCGGTGACTGTCGACACGGAAGCGAGTGCCGGACGGTCCGCTAGCGCGGAGTCGCGCCAATGGACCTCCCGGATGCGTAGGGCAGCGGAGTCGGCATTCCCACCCGATCGGCTCCTGCCCGACCGCCAGCCGGCGTACATGGCTTCATGGATCTACGTCTTCGGCGTGCTGACTGTCGTGAGCCTGGCGTGGGTGATCATCACCGGCTGCGTGCTCGCCATCATGGGGCCGAGCTGGTGGCACGTGTCCTCGGTCGGTCTTTTCGTGAACTCGCTGCATCTGTGGAGCGTCGAGGCCTTCTTCTTCTTTATGGTGATCCACCTGTGGGGCAAGTTCTTCATGGCGGCCTGGCGAGGGAAGCGCCGGCTGACCTGGGCCACGGGGGTCATCTCCTTCCTGGTGTCGGTGGCCGCCGCCTTCACGGGCTACCTGTCACAGCAGAACTTCGACTCCCAGTGGATCTCGACCCAGGCCAAGGACGGCATCAACTCCACCGGCGCAGGCACCGTGTGGAACGTCCTCAACTTCGGACAGATGCTCATGTGGCACATCGTCCTGCTGCCCATCGGCGTGGCCATCATCGCTGGGCTTCACGTCCTGCTGGTGCGTCGGCACGGGATCGTTCCTCCCTTCGAGGGCGACCACCACACCGACGGGGCGGAGGCTGAGCCAGCCCAGGAGCAGACGTGAGCCTCGGGACCGGGCACCGCCGCTTCAACCCCGATCGCGACGTCAAAGAGTGGAAGGGGGCCTACGTCCCCTACGACATCTTGAAGGAGGCGTTCGTCGCATTCCTGGCCGTGGCCGTGCTGATCGTGCTTCTGGCCGTTGTCTTCTCCTCGCCCGACGAGCCCGCCATCACGCTCAAGACCTGGTCCGTCGTCGACCCGGTCGACTTCGCCCAGACCGCCATCACCGAGCTCGACGGGACGAGCGCCACCGCTACCTACGGGCCGCCGTACAACTCCACACCCGACTCCTCACAGCACATGGGCTTCTTCGAGCCAGAGCAGTGGTTCGGCGTCCACCAACCCATCGACACCGCGCAGGACTTTGTGATCGCCCCGCTGCGGACCCTGCCGAACCAGCCCGTGACTCAGGCGGCCCTGTCCCGGTATCAGCATGCGCCGGCAGCACAGCAGAGCGCGTGGACCGCCGCCTACGAGAAGGCCGTGGCCAACGCAACCGACGTCGACGGCAGGCTCCACGTCCAAGCCGGGCGCTACGGCCCAGTCGGTGTCATCATCGGCTCGCTGACGGACATGGCACAGACCGGTGGCCTCGACGGCACGCTCTTGAGCGAGGGGCAGTTCTACAACACCAACTACACCAAGCCCCTGCTGTTCCTCGCCGACGGCACTTACCTCGCCGACCGGGCCCAGGCGCAGCACCTCTCGGGCACTCAGTGGGGCATGATGAACGAGACCGGGAACTACCCGGGCCAGGCCTGGCTGTGGCTCTACACCATGTGGTACCAGGTGGCGCCGATGAATACCTCGGCCAACGGTGACCTCGAGGTGTGGGTGATCATGATGCTGCTCTCCATCGGGCTGATCTTGCTGCCTTTCATCCCGATTCTGCGCTCAATACCTCGGTGGACCCGGGTCTACAAGCTGATCTGGCGGCAGCACTACCGACAGCTGAGCGGCGCCTGACGCCGGTCAGTCCTGTGAATCGTCAGCTTTACGACGACGTGGTGGCGGGAATCGAACCGATGGAGGAGCAGATGCCTACGTCGACGTCGGGGCAATGAACTACATCTGAGCAGGGATAATTCTGCATCCATCCCGCACCATTATTGACCGTCAATGACCGCAATTTGGTGTCTTGTCTGTGTTCTTGTGTCTTTTTCGTGTCGCGGGAGATCCTTCGGGAGCCCCTCAAATCGCCGGACCACAAGTTCGCTCGGTCGACGCTGAGATTGGTCTCGAAGAGCTAGCTGACGCTGTTCGGGTCGATGTCGAGCGCGGCTGTGTCGTCGCGTCGAATCGTTCGAGGAGCTTTTGACGCGAGCGCGCCCAACCGGTCGTTCGGTCGCTCTCGACGCGCAACGGCGCGACGGCGCGACGGCTGGCAGCGGTGGTGTCGCTGCGACCATGGGTCGCGGCAACGCTCATCGTGCAGACGCGGCCCAAGCACGGTCTGCGCGGATGGCCCGCCGTCTGGCGCTCGACAGCGAGCGAGCGGTGGCGAGGGCGTCGTCGCCGAGGCCGATCGACATCCTGGTGAGGATCTCGCCGTACGAGCGCACCGGATCGCGGCCGACAGCGGCGAAGAACCCGGTGAGCTCGAGTGTGGTGTGGCCGTGCACACCGGACCAGACCGCTTCACCGGCGGTGGTGACGTCGTCGACCTCCCATCGGCACGCGTTGACGCAGCCGTGGATGCGACGGAGGAGTGAGACGAAGGTGGACCTCGCCGCCTCGAGGTCGGCGGGATCACCGAGCCTGAACGCGGTCAGTCCAGGACCGAACATCACCGCGTACAGGTGGGGTTCGCGGAGCGCGAAGCGGCTGAATTGCTGGTCGAAATCCAACCACCGGCGCCCGTCGGTACACCGCCGACCTCACACATCGAGGGCGCAGCCATTCCAGCAATGCCGTCCCAGATGGTGGTCTGGCAGCTGCGGCTGGCAAGCGTGCGCAGGCTCAGGGCGGAGCAAAGAATCGAGGGCATGCTGGATGGCGCACGAGTGGACACCTGGGATCCTCGAGGAGGATGCTATAGGGAGGACCGGGGGGCATCCGAGGGGTGGTGGTCACGGAACATGGAGCAGTTGGGCGGCCTAGATGCAATGTTCCTGTCATGCGAAACGCCGACGATGCATATGCACGTCTGCGGACTGCTCATCCTGGACACCGCGACGATGGGGCCCGAGGATCCGTTTGATCGCATCACCGCCATGCTCGAGGCGCGTTTGCCCGGAATCGCCCCGATGCGCCACCGCCTGTCTACGGTGCCCTTGAACCTGGGACGGCCGTACTGGACTGACGACCCCGACCTCCGCGTCGACCGCCACCTGCGCCGCATGGTGCTCGACCCGCCGGGCGACGACCGCCAGCTGGCCAAATTGGCCGGCGAGTTCTGCAGCACCCAGCTCCGGCGGGACCGCCCACTGTGGGAGATGCTGCTGGTGGAGGGACTGCCCGACAAGCGCGTCGCGCTCTTGGTGAAGATGCACCACGCCACCATCGACGGGATCACAGGGACCAACCTGATGGGCCAGCTCTTCGACCTCTCTCCCGAGGGACCGCCGGACAAACCCAAGGACGCGGCGCCACCCCTCCGGCCGGCGAATCCCTTCGAACTCCTCGGCCGCACGTTCCTCGATCGGCTATGCGCGCCGGCCGATATCGTCAAGCTGGTTCCCGAGACGATCGGGCGGATCGGGGGCGCGGTCTGGCGGGCCGCACGCGGCGGCGGCTCTGAACGGATCGCCATGCCGTTCACCGCCCCTCGCACGTCCTTCAACGCGTCGGTCTCGGGCCGTCGCTCCGTGGCCTTCGTCGACGTGTCCCTGGAAGAGGTGAAGGCCGTCAAGCAGGCAGTCGGGGCCACCGTCAACGACGTGCTCACCGCCCTGGTCAGTGGCGCGCTGCGGCGGTACCTAAAGGAGCTCGGCGAGTTGCCCGACCGCCCCCTGATCGCCGTCGAGCCGGTCTCGGTGCACGGCCAGGCCGGCGCCCCGCACGGGACCACCCAGGTGTCGGTGATGTTCACCACCTTGCCAACCGACGTCGCCGACCCGCTCGAGCGCCTCCGCTCCAGCGTCGCGGCCGACACCAAGGCCAAGGAGTTCCACGAGCAGCTCGGCGCCGACACGCTGTTGCAGTGGACCGAGCACCTCTGGCTCAACGTCTTCTCGCTGGGGGCGCACCTCTACTCCCATTACCACGGAGCTGACCACCATCCCGTCGTGCACAATCTGATCCTTTCCAACGTGCCCGGACCGCCCATCCCCCTCTACCTCGCGGGCGCGCGCGCAGTGGGGATCTACCCCCTCGGCCCGGTCATGGACGGTGCCGGCCTGAACGTGACCGTGCTCTCGCAGGAGGACCGCGTGGGGTTCGGCATCATGGCCTGCTCGGCCCTGGTCCCTGACGCCTGGCGCATCGCCGACGCCATCCCCGATGCACTGCACGAGATGGCGAAGTCCGTGGCGAACGCCGACAGCACCTGAGGACGATCGATCCGCCTCAGGTGGCCGGAGGGAAGGTGGCCGTCATGGCCTCGACCACGAGCTCCTTGACCGCCTTCGACCAGAAGAAGCCCACGTGCCCGCCCGGGTAGGTGGCGAGCGAGGGACGATCCCAGTGCAGCCAGAGCCGCCTGGCCTGGCCGAAGGTGGACATCCGGTCGCCCAGACCGGCGTAGATGTATCGGCCATCCTTGGGGACGGCGCAGGCCATTGCGAGGGGAGACACGACGCGGTGCACGTCGTCAGCTTGGTCCCCGAGCACCCCGAACTGCCGTGCCCGATCGGCGATCGCCGGAGGGCTGTGTCGACGGAATAGGTCGGGCAGGTCGACGACCGGCACGCCGGCGATGACGCACTGAAGCTCGGGGTCGAGGGAGGCGGCGAGGGAGGCCACCAGGCCGCCCAGCGAGTGGCCCATGACCCCCACCCGCTCGGCTCCCTCGGCGATCCTCAGCCAGGCGATGAGGCGCCGCGCGTCCCAGGTCGCCTGGGCCATGCCGTGCATGCTGTCGACCATGTCGATGGTCATGAGATCCTCGCCGCGCACGCGTCCCGAGGCCCTCGGGCCGTGCAGGGGCAGCACCATCACCGCCACGTGTATGCCCATCCGGTGCAGCTGGGTCGTGCGAAAGGAGCGCAGGTCGATCGAGGCGTGCTGCCCCATGCCGAACCCGTGGAGGCAGACCATCCAGGACCCGTGGTCCCGGCCCGGGGCCCTCGACACCCAGGCGTGCGCGGTCCGGTTGGCCTGGTGCTCGAGCCACCGCGCCCGGCCGGGCTCCTCGGAATGCGGCTCCCACCCGCTCGCGAAGGTGGTGTGCTCGTAGCCCAGCCCGTGGGCGGCCTCGTGGACCGCCCGTACGTCGTCGGGCGGCGGCGGGTCGCGGTGGTAAGACGCCGGGTCGTCGATCCACCCCCGGACCGCGAAGACCTCGCGGGCAATGGCCAGGTCGGCGGCGGCCGGGACGTAGTCCTCTTCTCTTGGCAGCAGGTCCGGGTGCCGAAGGGCCGCGATCAGGACCTCGTCGAGCAATGCCTGAGCGGCCAGCGCGGGCGTCGGCCGCACCTTGACGATGCTGTCGTCGTCGGCGATCCCGGCTGTGCGGCGGTGGCTGCGGACGAGGAAGTCCACCACCCGTGGGCCGGCACGCAGGACGCCGGCGATGCGAGGGTCACTGATCGCCCGGGCTACCCCCGCGATGAACCCGGTGAGGAGGGGAATCTGACGCTGGTCCCTGTTCCTCAACCCGGTCACGAAACCTGACATCACCGTCAGCCTATGGCCAGCTCAGTCCCCGGTGGCCCGTTGGCACGTCGCAGACGATTTTGCCGACCAGCCGGCTGGGCCCGATGCCGTGACCCGCGTCGCCGAGCGGTGCGTCTTGCCAGAGCAGCACCTTAGGACTCGCAAAAGGGGCAATTCGACCCTATGCGATCCGGCAGTCCCCCCGACCACGAACGCCTGCGCCGCCTCGGCTCACGGGCTTTCATGCCCGCGCGGATCGCCGCACTCCAACCTTCGATCGCGCGTCTGGTCGCCGGCCTCTGAGCGGGCCACTGACGCCCCAACCCATCCGCGATCGGACCTGCCCACCGGGCGTCATGTGGCACACTGTGACCTCGGACCCTTGCGCGCGAAGACCTGGAAAATGGCCCCACAGGCGCGCCGGCTTCTCGCTCGCACCAGGGTGACCCTGCCGGTGGTTCAGAGCAGGATGCGCCGGCTCTCGCCCGGGCGCAGCTCGGAAATCTCGTCACCGATCCCGATGCGAATGGTGCCATCTTCCCAGTGCTCAGCCTCAACGACGACCTCGCCGTCCTTCACGGAGATGTTCATCCACCGTCGGTCGTAGCGAAGGTCGAGCTTGAGGCTCCGTACCTCTGACGGAAGCAGGGGGTTCAACCAGAGCGCGTCCGCCCGGGCCTCGATGCCCAGATAGCAGCGCTGCAGGATGTCGACTGTGCCGGCCATGGCACCGAGGTGGATCCCTTCCGCAGTCGTTCCTCCTTGCACGTCGTCCAGGTCGCTGCGCAGCGCTTCCTCGAAGAGGGCCCAGGAGCGCTCGCGGTCCGAACGTGCCAGCACCCAGGCGTGCACGACGCGGCTCAGGGTCGACCCGTGCGAGGTGCGCTGGAGGTAGTACCCGATGGTCTGGTGGATTTTCTCGGGATCGAAGGGATAGCCGAGGCGTTCGAAGATGGCGCGGAGCTCTTCGGAGGAGAGCAGGTAGAGAAGCATAAGGACATCCGCCTGTTTGGAAGCCTTGTAGGCATTCGGAGTGTCGCCTTCGCTCTCCAGGATCCGGTCCAGCCTCGAGATGTCGCCATATCGGTCGCGGTAGCCGGCCCAGTCGAGCTCTGCGAGGGCCTCGTACCCCTCGAACTGACTCAGGATGCCGTCATCAGAGAAGACGAGACGTATGTTGCGACTGACCTCGTCCCAATGCGCGACCTCCTCGTCGTCCAGTGACAGGCTCTCGCACAGTTCGTTCCGGCGGGGCTCGGAAAGAAGCTCGAGGACCTCGAGCCCGCGGCAAAGGACCCACACGGCCATGACATTGGTGTAGGCGTTGTTGTTCAAGCCGGGAGTGGACGCTCCGGGGTACCCGTCGTGGTACTCGTCGGGTCCGATCACGCCCAGGATCTCGTAGCGGCCCAGCGCCGGGTTGAACGTGGCAGCGCTGGACCAATAGCGGGCGATCTCCAAGATGACCTCTGCGCCGAACGAGGCCAGGAATTCGATGTCGTGGGTTGCCTGGTAGTAGTTCCATATGTTGTAGGCGATCGCGGAGTTGATGTGCCGCTGCAGGTGCGACGCATCGAGCATCCAGCGACCCGACAGCGGGTTGAGGTGGAGCACTTGTGACTCCTCGCGTCCGTCACTTCCGCTCTGCCAGGGGAACAACGCACCCCGGTAGCCGGCTTCTCGCGCCGCCCACCGTGCTTCTGGAAGCCTGCGGTACCGATACAAAAGGAGCGATCGGACAAGCTCGGGCAGGTGATAGGTCAAGTAGGGGTAGATGAACAGGTCGTCCCAGAAGATGTGTCCGCGGTAGGCCTCACCGTGCAATCCTCGCGCCGGAACACCGACATCCAAGTCGATGCTGTTGCGTGAAACCGTCTGGAGCAAGTGGAAGATGTGAAGATGCAGGATCAGTTGTGTCAGGTTCCCGCCATCGGAGATCTCGAGCGAGAAGCGCTTCCACAGGTGATCCCACTCCCGGTTGTGGTCGTTGAGGAGCTCACGAAAGCCACCCGCACGCTGAAGGTGTGTGTGCGCCGCGATCGCTGGTTCACTGATCGACCGATCTTTGGAAGTGAAGAGCGAGACGATCTTCTCGATCGTGGTCGGCTCGTCCTTCTCGAGGTTCAGAGAGAGGTCCTGCGCGATGTACCCGCGCTCTTGGACGAGCTGGCGTGGGGTGTCGGCCGGGGATCTCGCCGCAAGACGCGGGGTCCGTGCCGTTTGCGCGATGCGGATACCCGATTGGCTGGTGCGGACGACGAGCGAGATCGTCTCATCGTTGACGACGCACCCCTTCATGTCGACAAGGTGGTCGTCATTGAACTCGCTGTAGCGAGCCACTCCGCCGTTCACGACCCGGCCGTCGAGTGCTGAACGGACGATCAGCTTCCCCGACCAGTTCTCAGCCACGAACAGGGTCTCGAGGCCCGCGAGGTGCTCATCTGCCATACTGACGAACCGGCGCTGCTCGACCCGCGTGACCCTTCCACGGTGGTCCCTCACACGCATTTTCCGTCTGAGAACGGCCTGATACAGATCGAGCTCCTGGGCGTACTCCAGCGTTTCCACATCCGTCAGGTGGAACCAGGGCCCATCTTCCGGGCGGAAAGTGAGTGGGAGCCAATTGGGGAGGTTGACGATGGTCTCGTTTTCGACGGTTCGACCCGATATCTCGGTCACTCGGCGGTTGTAGAGCCCCGCGACGTACGTGCCCGGGTAATGAACGCCGTCGGCGACCGATTCGGGGGCAGCTCCGCGGGTCGCGAAATAGCCGTTCCCCAGCGTGCAGAGGGCCTCGCGGAGGCCTTCTCGGTCCTGGTCGAACTGCTCGTACTTCAGGGACCATTCGTTGACGACCTCGGGCTCGAGACCGGGGAGCGGTGCAGCACGCCGGTTCACGGTCCACTCTCCGTGGTGGTGGACACCTCGACGTCGGCAAGGTCGGCGACGACGGCGTCCGCGCCGTGTGCCAAGAGGGCGTCGGCTTGGCCGATCCGGTCCACGCCGATAACCTGGCCGAACCGGCCTCGCCGGCCTGCTTCCACACCTGCGAGCGCGTCCTCCACGACGCTCGCACGGCCGGGAGAGACGTGAAGCCGCTCGGCGGCGGTGAGGAGGATCGCCGGATCGGGCTTTCCCGGCAGCCCGAGCTCGGCGGCATCGAGGCCGTACACTTCGGCGTCGAACAGCCCCTGCACACCGGCAGCATCCAGGACAGCATCTGCATTGCGGCTGGACGAGATGATGGCAGTTCGAATGCCCTTAGAGCGCAACGCGTGAATGAGGGTGACCGTCGATTCGAAGCGCTTGACCCCCCCGTGTTGGAGCTCCCCCTCGAACTCGCGGTCTTTGAGGTTCGCGATCGCACAGATTGTCCGATGGCCCGGAGGATCTGCCGGTGAGCCATACTCGAGCCTGAGCCCACGGGATTCTAAAAAGCTCGCCGCTCCGTCGTAGCGAGGCTTCCCATCGACGAACCTGAGGTAATCCTCTTCACTGAAGGGCTCGAACGGCATGTCCGTGCGCTCTGCATCAGCCCGCAGAAAGTCGTCGAACACCCGCTTCCAGCAGCGCTCGTGGAACCGGGCGGTGTCCGTGACCACGCCGTCCAGGTCGAAGATGACAGCGTCGATTCGCTCCGCGGGCAGCACCACGCGTGCTCCTCGCCATCCACCGCCCTGCTCGTTCCCGGACTTCACACCAGCTCACTTTGTGCCGTCGGAGACTCGGCAGCCCGGAAAGCGACCGCACTCGGCGGCGGCTGGCGTCAGGGAACGGCCGGGACCGGGCTGTCGTAGTGGGCGAACAGTACCTCCGCGATCACGGGTAGGGCAAGGTCCCAAAGGTCCACGGCGGAGTCCGTGAGCAAATCCTCGACGGTGATCATCCTGAGTAACAGTTCGTCCCGCGCCACTGCGAGGCGTCGCATGCATGCCTTGGATCTCACGCTCGCAAGGACCTGACGTGGCTTCGAGAGATCTCGATCATGATGTACCGACTGCACGCCACGATGAAGCGTTGTGCCAAGGGCCAGACGGTTGATCTGATCCCCGCCGAAATTCCTCGGTTGGAGCCGGACGACACGCTCGACGACGCTATCGAGGAGTACGACAAACGAAGTGAACGAGAGGGCTTAAACCTTCTGACGGCCGTGGGCGTCGTTGGCAGCCCAACGATCAAGCCCGATCCCGATCAACGGGGGACTCGTCCCGCACTGGTATGGGATCGGTGTAGAGCGTCCACCGGCCTTCGACAAAGCTGACCCGTTACCGTTCTTGTTCAGTTGGATCGACCTCGACACCATCGGTCCCCTGTGCGAGCCAGCCATCCTCACCGAGACCCCACGTAGCACTGATTCTGCTGCTCTGGGCCGCATTCCCCCGAGCGTGCCAGGCGACGCATGACGACTCCATTTCAGTGGGGCTACATGGTCACGCCGACCGACAACTTCCTCACGCCCGCGTTGGAGTGCGAATCGCTCACTGACAGCGCGGGTCATGCACTGAGTGGCTGCTGGCAGCCGCAATCTGCCGCCGAAGTACTCGAGGTCCTCCAAGCGATCGAGCCAGATGTATGGCCACCGCGGTACACGAGGCCGACAAGCACTCGGTCATCGATCTAGTCGGAACGTCGCGGAGGTTCTTTGCAACCCTCCTTCGGCCTGCCGACGGTGCTGATGTAAACGAGTGGTCCGCCCACTTCGAGCACAATGTGCAAGCCATCATCGACAAATCTCCATGGCGTCCACCAGATCAGATTCGACGCTTGATCGGTCGAACGATCCGGACAGCGAATGGCACTGCACCCACGGATATCGACGCCATGGGCTTCAACGACGGACGCATGTTGGTGGTTTCGTGCAAATCCATCGCCTTCACGGTTCCCGCGCTGCGGGGCGTGTTTGCGGTGACGCGGAACATCACTGAGAAGATCGAGGTTGCCGCGTCGGAGTTGGACGAGGTCACGAAAGCACTGCCGAGATGATCCGGCGCTGCTCGGGGCTGGGGTGCCTGAAGAGGTTGAAATCGATGGATGCGTGGTCTTTCCTTCGACTCCCTTCTTTACCGAACCTCGGTGGAGGCGGTCCGCATTTGACGTGTTCGCGTACCTCCTCTCGGTATCTGAATTGTCGACGTGTCTCGGCGAACCATCGTTCTTCGCAGCTGCCGCCAGCAGCACCGCCTGAGTCCGTCGTTGGGCTCCTAACCCGAAGGTCGGAGGTTCAAATCCTCCCCCCGCCACCATTATCGGGACCTACTCACCCGTGCCCTATGCAAGGTAGCGCGGCGCGTGCGCCACGTACGCCTGGGGTTCGCGGTCGAGTCTTCGGCCGACGCGTAGCTGCATGGGGCAGCACTGGGCATGCCCCATGCAGCTGCACTACTCAACGTCTCTTGACCGTCGACCATCGATCGGGGTCCTCATTCCGCCGATTCGCCGGCGCGGGTCTGGTAACGCTGGGCGAGTTTGGGAGTCGCCGACCGGATAGATCAGTGCGCCGGGCTTGTCGCCCATGGGCCCATGCCCCCAATCCGCGTGATCGAGTACCACACGATGAAGCCAGGCTCCGAGCCCTCAGGAACGGGTACTTCAGCATCAGGCGAGACGTAGACCTTCGCCTGCTTGGCCATCAGATCCCAGATGCGAGGGCTGGGTTCTACCGCCGTGGCCGACTTCTTGAAGGGAGCCCGTGCCGCCGCAACCCCGGGGTGGGGGGCCTAGCGCGTTGCCCCGGCGAATGCTTTCCGACGTAGAGTCAGAAACCGGTTCATGACCTGACCGCCCCCTCCGGGCCATGCCCCGGGGGGGGCGGACGAGGGCGCACGAGAAGGGCTGGCAGTGGGGAGCATGCATACGTCCGGGCCGATCTTGCGCAAGCCAGGCCGTCGCCGCGGGCTCGCCTGCCGGGCCCTGCGGGGCCTGCTGGGCGGGTCGTTGGTGGCCGGCACGCTCGCCGTCGGGGGCGGCGCGCTGGTCGCGCCGGGCACCGCGTCGGCCGCGTCGGGCACCTGCACCCCGGCCCTGGCGCCCACCCACGCCCAGGAGGCCTCGACGACCGGCATCACGTCGAAGTCGGTCACCGTGGGCAACGTGTCCATCATCTCGGGCCCGGTGCCGGGTCTGTTCGAGGGTGCGCCGATCGGGGTGAAGGCCTACTTCGCCATGATCAATTCCGAGGGCGGCGTCGACGGCCGCACGCTGCTGGTCGACTCCAAGGACGACGCCTTCAGCGGCCAGCAGAACACGACCGAGACCCAGGAGGCGATCAACAGCGACTTCGCGCTGGTCGGCAGCTTCTCGCTCTTCGACGCCTACGGCTGCGCCGCCTTGGCCCGCGACACCGCCGTGCCCGACGTCTCGGTGACGCTCGACCCCGGCACGAACGCGCTGCCCAACGACTTCAGCGCCCAGCCGCTGTCGGGCCAGGGGTCGCTCGGACCCGTCGAGTACTACAAGAAGCACTACCCCAAGGACACGACGGTCGGGGCCATCGTCTCGGACGTGTCATCGGCCGAGACCCAGATGGCCCAGGAGTTCGCCGGCATGAAGACCGAGGGGTACAAGATCGCCTACGTCGACGACATCAACCCCCTGCAATCCGACTTCACCACCGACGTCATCAACATGAGGAACGCCGGCGTGAACGCCGTCGACCTGGGCGGGATCGACTGGCAGGATGCTGCCATCTTCGTGCAGAACGCGGCCACCCAGAACTGGCACCCGGGCCTCATCTTCTCCACCGGGTCGGCCTACGCCGACCAGTTCATCTCCCACGCCGGGGGCCCGGCGGTGACCAACGGGATCCAGATCGGCCAGGTCTACGCCCTCTACCTCGGCCAGGACGCCAAGAGCGTGCCGGCGGTGCATCAGTTCGACACTTGGGTCAAGAAGGTCAACCCCTCGTGGGTCCCCGATCTCTACACGCTCTTCGGATGGGCTTCGGCCGAGCTGTTCGTGCAGGCGCTCAAGGCGGCGGGACCGCACCCCACTCGAGGCGCCGTGATGGCGCAGCTCAAGAAAATCACGAGCTTCACGGCGAACGGGCTCATGGGCGGCTCGGACCCCGCGGGCAAGACGGTGACGCCCTGTTTCCTCATGGCCGGCATCAAGAACGGCACCTACGTCCGCGAGCTGCCGACGGGCAGCGGGTTCGACTGCAACGCCAAGTTGTACGACGCGTCCGGGGTCTCGGGCTAAGGCCCGCATCACGGTCGGGGTTGTCGGGGGTGGGCACGGAGTGAGGGCGTGAGCGTTTTCCTCTCCTTCACGGTCCTCGGGATCGTGACGGGTGCCGTCTACGGCATTCTGGCCACCGGCCTGGTGGTGACCTACAACACGACCGGCGTCTTCAACTTCGCCCAGGGGGCGGTGGGGATGGTGGCGGCCTTCTCCTACTGGCAGCTCTGGCAGGACTGGCACTGGCCGTTCCTCCTCGCCATCGCGTTCATCGTCTTCGTCGAGGCGCCGCTGCTCGCCATCGTCGTCGAGTTCGTGCTCATGCGGCGCATCCACGGCGCAACGGTGGAACGGTCGCTCATGGTGACGCTCGGCCTGCTGGTAATCCTGCTCGGCATCGCCACCATCTTCTGGAGCAGCCCCGACGTCATCCGCTCGGTGCCGGCATACTTCACGGCGGCCGACGGCACGGTGGCGTCGGTACACCTCTTCGGTGCCAACGGGGTGACGCTCGAGGACCAGCAGATCATGATTGTGGTGGTGGCGGCCGTCGTCGCCGTGCTCCTCAGTGTCTTGCTGCGCCGCTTCCGCCTCGGCGTGGCCATCCGCGCCGTGGTCGACGATCCCGAGCTGGTGGCCATGGCGGGCGCCAAGCCCTACCGCATGTCGCAGATGGGCTGGGCCCTCGGCTTCATGCTGGCGGCGATCGCCGGGGTGCTGATCGCCCCGCTCGTGGGCCAGACCGGGCTGACGTCAGACCAGCTCACGCTGCTGGCCCTCAACGGCTTCGCCGCTGCCGTGGTGGGCCGGCTGCGCAACCTACCCATGACGTTCGTCGGGGCCCTCATGCTCGGGCTCATCACCCAGTACTGCGTGGGATATCTGCCCGGGCACATCAACCCGGGCCTGGCCTCGGTGCTGACCGAGGTGGTCCCGGTGCTCTTCCTCTTCGTGGTGCTCCTGGTGATCCCGGCGGCGCGGCTCGCCCCGGCCGGCCGGCTGGCCGTCCGGCCCGCCCCCAAGGTGGTCACGGCGCGACAGTCGATCGCCGGTGCCGTGCTCCTCGTGGCCGGCATGGTCGTCCTGGCCGCCATCGTGGGGGAGACTGCGCTCTCCACGCTCTCACAGGGCCTGGCCTTCGGCATCGTCGGGCTCTCCCTGGTGCTCCTCGTCGGCTTCGCCGGCCAGGTCTCACTGTGCCAGCTCACGTTCATGGGCATCGGCGCCTTCACCATGGGCAAGGTGTTCGGCGGCGACTCGTGGTGGGGCCTGCTCCTGGCCGTTGTGGTGTCGGGCGCCGTCGGCACCCTCGTGGCACTGCCGGCGCTGCGCCTGCGCGGCCTGTACCTCGCGTTGGCGACCCTCGCCTTCGGCGAGGTCATGTACTCCGCGTTCTTCGACAACTCGAGCGTGATCTCCGACGGGACCTCCATCGGCGTGGGACGGTTGCCTCTGCCGTTCATGCACGCCGTGGGTGACCGGGCCGAGCTGGTTCAGGTCGCGGTCGTGGCCGCACTGTGCGCCGTGCTCGTCGGCCTCGTGCGGCGCAGCGCGTTCGGTCGGCGCCTCGTCGCCATGAGCGACTCGCCTGCCGCCTTCGCCACGGTCGGCCTCAGCTCGGTGCGCACCAAGATGATCGTCTTCATCCTCTCGGCCGCCATGGCCGGCCTCGGTGGCGTCTTCTACGCGGGCCAGCAGGGCGGCATCGGCGCCAACGACGTGCAGTTCATCGGGAGCCTGACCCTGCTCCTCTTCGTCGCCATCTGGGGGATCCGCACCCTCACGGGCGCGTTGCTCGGCGGCCTGACGGCGGCAGCGCTCCCCGCGCTCCAGACGCACCTGCCGGCGTCGCTGGCCGACCTCACGGGCCTGGCCGCCGGCATCGGGATCGTGCTGCTCGCCCGCAGCCCCGACGGGATCCTCGGCATGGGGTGGTTGACGAGGCGGGTGCGACTGCCGTTCGGCGACAAGGAGGCATCGGCGGGCGAGACCCTCCTGGACCGCGAGGTGGCCCGTGCCGCCTGAGAACGAGCACGCCCCCACAAACGCGTCACCCGCCCTCGGGGTCGACCACGTGAGCGTCCACTTCGGCGGCGTCGCCGCGCTCTCCGACGTGTCGCTGCGCGCCGAGGCGGGGGTGGTGACGGGCCTGATCGGCCCCAACGGCGCCGGCAAGACCACGCTGTTCAACGTCATTACCGGGCTGCAGCGCCCCGACCGGGGCTCGGTGCGCCTGGACGGCACGGACATCACCCACATGAGCGCCCACCGCCGGGCTCGCCTCGGTCTGGCCCGCACGTTCCAGCGCCTCGAGCTCTTCTCGACGCTCGAGCGCGACGGACAATGTCCGCGTCGGCCTCGAGGCCTCCGGCCGGGCCGCGGCGTCGACCGCCGTCGGCCTGCTCGAGCGCGTCGGCGTCGGGGACGAGGCCGCGTCACCCGTGTCGTCCCTCCCGACCGGGTCAGCCCGCCTCGTCGAGCTGGCCCGGGCCCTGTCCACCGACCCCAAGGTCCTCCTCCTCGACGAGCCGTCCTCGGGGCTCGACAAGCGCGAGACGGACGCACTGGGCCGCTTGTTCACGTCCCTCGCCGCCGAGGGCCGGGCCGTCATCGTGGTGGAGCACGACACCAATCTCGTGCTCCGCGTGTGCGGGACCGTGCACGTGCTCGACTTCGGCCATGTCATCGCGACGGGCACGCCCGACGAGGTACGCAGCAACGCGGACGTGCAGGAGGCCTACCTCGGTCACGCTAACGACGTCGAGCTAGAGGCCGAGGCCGAGGACGCGTGACCATGACCACCGGCACCGGAGGGGGCCTGACGATCGAGAACGTCCACGCCGCCTACGGGCGCATCGAGGTGCTCCACGGCGTGGACCTCACCATCCCCGGAGGCACCGTCTTCGCACTCCTCGGGCCCAACGGGGCGGGGAAGAGCACGCTGCTCAAGTTGGTCGGTGGCCGCCTGCACCCGACGGCCGGAACGGTCGCCATCGACGGCCTGCCGGCACGGCGGTGGACGCCCGAGGTCCTGGCGCG
The DNA here is from genome assembly GCA_963725895.1 of uncultured Acidimicrobiaceae bacterium. Classification (GTDB taxonomy): domain Bacteria; phylum Actinomycetota; class Acidimicrobiia; order Acidimicrobiales; family RAAP-2; genus Bog-473. The sequence goes on from CAVSAJ010000003.1 coordinate 1,300,729, forward strand.
CGCCGGCGTCATCGCAATCCCCGAGGGGCGCGGCGTGTTCCCCAATCTGACGGTGCGCGACAACCTGCGCATGTGGACCTACCGCGGCGGCATCAGCACCGCGGAGGTCGAGTCGCGCGCCTACGAGCAGTTCCCCCTCCTCAAGGAGCGCCGCAAGCAGCTCGCCGGCACGCTCTCGGGGGGTGAGCAGCAGATGCTCGCCGTCTCGCGCGCTCTGGCGGGGGAGACCAGGGTCCTTCTGCTCGACGAGATCTCCATGGGCCTGGCGCCGATCGTCGTGGCCCACCTCTACGAGCTCGTGACGGCCATCGCCGCCGGCGGCGTGACAGTGGTCCTCGTCGAGCAGTTCGCGGAGACCGCCCTCGGCGTGGCCGACCGTGCGGCGATCATGCTCCACGGGCGCGTCGCCCTCGAGGGAACACCCCACGAGATGGCCGCCGCCGCCGTGGCCGCCTATCTCTGACTCTGCGGGTCAGGCCTCGTCGGCGAGCCGGGCCTCGACCGAGAGCCCAGGGTGGGCCGACATCAGAGGGAAGCCGGGCCTCGGTTCGCCTGGAGGCGTCGGCAGCCTGTGCTCCATACTCTCCGTGGTGTCTGGACGGTCTCGCGGATTGAGGAATAGTGGACAGCCGTAAAGCCACATCCGCCCCAGCGGAGTCTTCCCGTGACCCCGCGTTCCTTCGTGCCGCTCGACCAGTCTTGGAACGCTACGCGTCCTACTTCCGACCTGAGGTGAGGGGACTTGAATGCTTACCCCAACACGGACCGTTCCTTGTCGTCGGGAACCATTCCGGTGGCCAGACACCCCCGGATCTACCAGTCCTGCTGACCGCGTGGTGGCGTGTGCGGGGCGAAGACGAGCCTGTCTACGCACTCTTCCACTCGTTCTTCCTGGGGCTCCCAGGGGTGGGTCCCGTCATGAAGCGAGCTGGCGCTGTCGAAGCCGGGCCAGCCGAGGCGGAGGCGATTCTTCGCAGTGGAGGGATCTTGATCGACTACCCAGGTGGTGACTCAGAGGTTTTCCGACCCTGGTGGGAGCGAAACCGCATCGAGTTCGGCGGTCGCGTCGGCTTCGTTCGTCTCGCATTGCGAACAAGGGTCCCCGTGGTCCCTGCCGTCTCCGTCGGCGCCCACGAGACGCTGATCGTCCTCAGCCGAGGGGAGCGCGTCGCAAAGTGGCTTGGGCTCGACCGCATGTTCCGCATCAAAGTGATGCCCCTGGTGCTGGGACCCCCCTTTGGTGTCGTTCCGGGGGGCATTCCCACGTGGCCTTTGCCCGCCAAGATCACCGTGGAGCTGGGCCCTCCGATTGACTGGTCGTCTCGGTACGCGCCTGAGGCTGCTGAGGACGAATCGATCGTTCGCCATTGCTACCAGGAGCTCACCGAGACGATGCAGACGACGCTCGATCGATTGGCAGCTGAACGCCGCTTTCCGATTCTCGGTTAGTCGCTTTCCTCAATCATCGTTCTGGTCTCGTAACGCCGCTTCGGCGACCCCTTTGGCCCAGGGATAATCCGGTTTCCCGCTGGGTGAACGAACGATGTCATCGACGACGATGACCTCTCGAGGCACCTTGAAGCCGCTCAGCCTTGCACGGACGTGTTGGCGGACGGCCTTCGGATCGATCTCGTGCCCGGTTTGGGGCAGTACCAGGGCGACTACTTGCTCACCGAAGCGAGGGTCGGGCGCGCCCACAACGATGGCGTCGCGGACTTCGGGATGGTCCTTCAGCGCTGCCTCCACCTCGTCGGGGAAGACCTTCTCCCCGCCAGTGTTGATGCAGAGCGAATCGCGCCCGAGGACGACGATGCTCCCGTCGGCGTTCACCGTCGCCAGGTCACCGGGAAGCGCCCAGCGTTGGTCCCGTGCCTCCACGAAGGTAGCGGCGGACTTGGACGGATCGCCTAGGTAACCGATCGGGACGTGCCCGCCCCTGGCGAGGTGTCCGATCACCCCAGAGCCGGGTGGGACAGGTTGGAGATCGGCATCGAGCACGTCGGTGCGGTCGTCAACCTGCAGGCGTGGCGGCCCGAACGGGTCCTCGGGAGGCATCTCACCACCGACCTGGCCGGTCTCCGAAGACCCGAATCGGTCGGCGACGATCCGCCCGGGGAGGAGCTCGGCCAGCTGTGCCTTGGTGGACGGCGAGAGCACCGCTCCACCGGATCCCACGGCCATCAGCGACGAGAGGTCGTAGCGATCGGGTTGTGCGGCCAGCACGTCGAGCAGCGGCCGGACCATGGCGTCGCCCACCACGGCGATCGCGTTGACCCGCTCCGCCTCGACCAGACGCCAGACCTCGGTGCCGTCGAAGACCCCCCCTCGGGTCGTCACGACCGTTCCGCCCCCGAACAACGTCGAGAACGCCAACCAGTGTCCGGCCGCGTGCATGAACGGAGGTATGGCGAGCGCAGTGATTCCCGGATGCAAGAGCCGCATGGCAAGCTCGCCAGGGTTGGCGATGTGGTTGCCCAAGGACAGTGGGTCACCGCCGCCCATAGCGGCGAAGAAGATGTCGTCGTGTCGCCAGAGCACGCCCTTGGGCATGCCGGTCGTGCCGCCTGTGTAGACGCAGTAGAGGTCGTCGCTGCGGCGCGGGGGGAACTCGCGGGTGTCGGGCGCCGATGCGAGGGCACTCTCGTAGTCCTCACCCACAGTCGGGCGATGACCGACCGGCTCGCCGACCTCCAGCACGGTCCTGGTCTCGGGCATGGCGCCCAGAGCACCCTTCACCGCTGGGGCGAAGCGGCCATGAAAGATGAGGCCCACCAGCGCGGCGTCCCTGTAGAGGTACTCCAATTCGCCCGCCAAGTAGCGGTAGTTGACGTTGACCGGCACGGCACGAATCTTGAAGCACGCCAGCATGCTCTCGATGTATTCGGTGCCGTTGACCAGCTGCAGCCCCACCGTGTCACGGGGTCCGACGCCGGCGTCCTCTAGGTGGTGGGCGAGGCGATTGGCCCGCCGGTCCAGTTCGGTGTAGCTGAGCCTCCGAGAGCCCGACACCATCGCCATCTGATCCCCGACCTGGTCGACCACGCTCTCAAAAAGATCGGCAAGGTTGAACTCCAAAGCGCTCCCTGGTCCAGGCCTGGGCCTTCAGCTCTGCTATCGGTCAGAATTCCAGACGTACTATTACAGAGTTCACCGTGCGCTCTCCTCGGGCCACGGTACGCAAGGAGGCCGGATGGGGGAGGTTGCGCATGATCCCGCCGGCGACTGCATCGAGCCGCCGGGCACGTTCCCCCCTACGGAGAGGATGTCCGGGAGCGTGGAGTCTGGTATCTCGGTGCCGGGGATCGATCGGTTCACCGGACTCTTTCGAGCCGCTGCCGGGTTCTTAAACCGGCGAGCGCTCGCCCGGGCGACTCGCGCCCTGCCCCGGACGCTGCACTACGTCGGCTCGGCCTTACTGAGCGGGGAGGTGAGCGACTCGGTGCCGGCGCCGCACCTCTCGCTCGGCCTCGCGGCTCAGGTGGCGATGGACGAGGCGCTGCTGGCCATGGCCATGACACCCCGGAGGTTCCCCTCACCCGGGGACTACGCCAGGGTGTCCAGCGAGCTCGCCGAGGCTGAATCCTTGTACGCAAGGAAAGGTTGGATCGCTGAGCCCGACTCCTATCACCGCACCCCGCCGCCGCTCTTCGAATCTGACGTGACGACGAGCCAGGGAAGGGCCATGGGGCTGAGCTACGACCGCTGGGATTGGGACAGCGCCTTCACCCCTTATCCGGGCGAGCCCGGCGCCGACCGGTGGATGGCGTTCGAACCGAACCGGACCGCCTCGGCCGTCGTCGTACGCCACCCCGACGATCTCCGCCCCTGGGTTATCGCCGTGCACGGCTTCTGCATGGGTTTCCCGTTCATGGACTTTCAGGGGCTCCAGCTGAACCGGCTCCACCACGAGCTGGGGATGAACGTGGCCCTCCCGGTGCTGCCGCTCCATGGTCCGCGCCGGGTCACCCTGGTGAGTGGGGAGCCGTTCCTCTCCTTCGAGCTGATGAACGCCGTGCACGGCCTGACGCAGGCCATATGGGACATCCGGCGCCTCATCACCCTCATCCGTCAACAAGGAGCCACGTCGATCAGCCTGTTCGGGGTCTCGCTGGGCGCGTACACCGTTTCGCTCCTGGCCGGACTGGTGCAGGGCATCGACGGAGTGGTGGCGGGGATCCCGGTATCGGATTTCCCAGGCCTGTTCCACCGACACAGCCCCCACGACATCCGGGCCCGATCGATCGAGCACAAGATCATGGGCGGACCGGCCGAGAACGTCTACCGCGTGGTGTCGCCTCTGTCCCTCGAGGCCAAAGTGCCCAGGGGCGGCCGGTTCATCTTCGCCGGCTATGGCGACCGGCTGGCCCTTCCGGATCAGGCACAACGCCTCTGGGAGCACTGGGATCAGCCCCGCATCTCGTGGTATTCGGGGGGTCACGTGGGCTACTTGTGGTCCAAACAGGTGACCGACTTCCTCGTCAGCTCGCTGAGTCAGATCTCTACCGGCCGTTCTCCCAAGAAGAACCGAGACTGACGCATGGAGACGATGACCGGGCTAGACGCAAAATTCCTCTATTCGGAGACACCGACGGCCCACATGCACACGGTGAAGGTCGTGGTGTCCGACGTTTCTGTTCTGAACGGCGAATTCTCCTATGACACCCTGATCGAGGTCTTTGCGGGCCAACTTGGCAGGCTCCCGCCGTTCCGCCGCCGGGTCGTGCCGGTCCCTTGGGGATTGGGTCATCCCGTGTGGGTGGAGGACCCTGAGTTCGACCTGAAGCGTCACGTCAGCCGCCGGGTGCTCGCCGAGCCGGCGTGCGATCGCGAGCTGGCCGCCGTGGTAGCTGATTTTGCAAGCACCCCATTGCCGCGCGACCGGCCCTTATGGGAGTTGTTGGTCGTCGAGGGGCTCGTCGACGACCGCATCGCGGTCGTGGCGAAGATCCACCATGCGGTGGCCGACGGGTCTGCCGTGGTGGCCCTGCTCCAGAACGTGGTGCAAGGCGCTGACGTCGAGCCATTAAGGGAACCCGAAGAGGATTCGTGGCGTCCAGAGCCGCTCCCAACGCGTCGCGACCTGCTGAAGATGGCGGCGCACGACCATGTCGTCCGGTGGAAAGGCCTGCCGCGGTTTGTGGTGCAATCGGCGCGACGGGGCCGAGCGTCGGAAACGCGGCGTCGCAGCTTCGCAGTCAAGCCGCCTCTTCCCCTCCACCACATACCCAAGACGTCGTTCAACGTGTCGCTCACTCCTGAGCGCACATTTGCAATGACCAAGCTCCCTCTCGAGGATCTCAAGTCAATCAGGCGCACCGCGGGCAGCACCCTCAACGATGTCTACCTGTGCGTGTGCGCAGGGGCGCTGCGACGCTATCTGTCGGACCGCGGCGAACTACCCGCGCGCCCCCTGGTCGCCAGTGTCCCGATCTCGACCGACCCGAATGTGGCCCGCATGTCGGGCAACCGGGTCGACAACCTCTATGTGAGCATCGGGACCGACATCGCCGACCCTGTCCAGCGCCTCGAACATATCCGGAGCATGACGGCAGCTTCCAAGGAGGTTCGCAGAGTCCTCGGCCTCGATCTCTTCGAGCAGCGCGCCGATTTTGTGCCACCCCAGATCTACCACTCGGCCGTGCGGCTCTGGACTCGGTCCCACATTGCGGACCGGGTCCATCCACCCCTCAACGTCGTGCTGTCCAACGTCGCCGGACCGCAGGAGCGGATCTTCTTCGGTCCCATCCAGCTCGAGGCTCTGTACTCCGTAGGTCCCATCCTCGAAGGGATCGGCCTCAACATCACTGCCTGGAGCTATGAGCAAACGCTCGGTGTATCCGTGCTCGGTTCTCCGGTCAGCATTCCCGACCCCTGGCTCATCATCGACGCACTACATGTTGCGCTCGAAGAGCTCGGGGATGCGATTGGCACTGAAGCGCGGGCAGACCACTGATCCGTTGGGTAGTGAGGTTTGGTCAATGCGGCAGGGCCTACCCACGTGATGCGCAGACTCGAAAGGTGACGTTCTTGGAGTCACGACAGCCTGGCGGATCTCCATGGGTAGACGCCAGGTTGTCGAGTCCGTCAACGCGGCGCTCAAGGGTTCCTTCGTCGACCTGACCCGGGGCTTCTTCAGAGTCTTCGGGCGGGTGAAGATATCTGTCCTCCTCGGATTCACCCTTGCGGCGTTCAATCTCGAGCGCATCCGCTCGTTTCGGGCCAAGCATGCCCTCGGCGTGGACGGATCGGTACCCCGGGGTACCCCAGGGTCCAAGCAATCGTTCTCCCCGAACGAAGCGTCGTCGTGGGACCTGGGCGCAGATCATCGAAGGACAGAAGAGAGACCACAGCCCCCGCCTTCCACCCCACCTGAATAAAGCACGCTCCTCCCGCGGCGAGAAGGCAAAGCGTGACGCCCCTACGAGAATCGAACAGGCATGTCAACGCGAAACCGCCGGCCCTGGGGGCCGGCGGTTTCGTCATCCATGGGGTAGCAGACGAGTAGTGAACTCGCCGCCACCTCCAACAAGGCACTTTCATGAACACCCGGCGTGCTCTTTCATGAACATGCCCTCTTGGAGGTGGCGGGAATCGAAAGATGCCGGGCCGGACGGGATAAGACCACGTCAACGGCACTCAGCCAAATCTACCTGCGATGGCAGTGGGACGGAGTGGTACGCGTTGACACTCGTTGGTACTCATTGGCACCCGCAGTTTCCACCACGCCGTGTCCAATTTGTGTCCCGTCAAGACACCCCTCAAGAAAGGCCCCCGTTCAGACATCCCCGAACCGGCGAACGGGGGCACTGTTCACACCGACCTGTTGGCACTTCAGCGGGGTCCCTGGACTGGCGTGATGAGGGTGCCCGATGCACTCATATACCAAGCACTGTCGAGACCTTGTCAGCCCGGGACGGTTCCAAGGTCTCCGCTGTCAACGAGCATCACATTCAGGAGCACCACTCGCACTTCGAGTTGATCGCGGATCGCCTTGAAGCACTCGGTCTGCTCCGCTGAGAGCTTGTCCTGATGACCTGTGATCGGGTCGTGGCCCTTCACCTCGACGAAGTATGGCCGCCAGTCTGGTTGACGGAGTACAAGAAGATCGGGAAGCTGCTTGTTCCCGAACTCCTTCTGAATGGCCTCCAGATCTCGTCGCTCATCATCAGTGAACGCTGCGGTGTACAAGGCGTGCTTTTCGGGATGCGCTCCGGGGTACTGGTACTTTTCGACGAGAGCCAACGATCTCTCGCTCTGGAACAGGTGTACGGCAGCGAGCCACTCAAAAAAATGATTTCTCGGCTGGTTGTGCGCCATCTCCAGATCGTGTGCGCTGAAGAGGATCGGATACAGACTCCTCCACTGATCGGCCAGCGGTGAGGGCCACCACGACGGATCCCTCAGCATCTGCTCGGCGTAAATGGTGGCTTCTTCGAGATCGTCGCTCCGCACAACTCAAAATGATGCCACTTGGCGTATCCCACCTACCCGGCGACTGATAGGGGGCACCCTCTTGGGAGGATGGGCGACTCGAGAAGCCAGGGCTCCCTCGGGACGGGGCCCACCTAATAGATTTGGCCGAGTGGGAGAGTTGCGTCAGGCTGAGAACGATTTCGGAGTTCGATACTGGTATCGGATGACGTCTGGCGAAGCACTCAAAGCGGCCAGCGCGGCGCTCTGGGTGGCGGCAGCGGGAGCTGCTCTGATGGTGCTGGAACTTTCCAACCACGACTCATTCCCCACCCCTGGATCAGTCCTCTTCCTCATCTTCTTCGTTGTCGGTGTCGTCAGTTTCGTGCGGTGGCGGTCGTCGAATTGGGTGGTTGGCAAAGGCTTCGCCGGGCAGCGTCGGTCCAACGGCACCGAATCTCGCCAGGTTGATCTCAATGCTCTCAACCGGGTTCGAATCACGACCAAGTGGTGGACGGTAAGAGACCGCACCGGCGGAAAATCAATGATTCCGGCCGACATGCTGCAACACCGTGAGGTAGTTGAGTGCCTCATTGCCGGCGTTCGTTCCAGTCAGCTGACCGGTTCGGTTGACATGGACTCGACGATGGCGCTCCTCTTGAGCGGTGTCGAGAGTGCACCCGATGTTTTCGCCACCGGCAGCAACGACACACGGTCGATTTTGGCTGCCGGACATGGCCGGGGATTCTGGCCAGTGATCAATCGTGCGCTCAACGTATGGATGGCATTCGTCATTGCGATTCTGCTGTTTACCGTCCTCCTGTTCCTGGCGATTCATTTGTAGTCGCCCGTAGCCGGCGTACTGGGGCAGGGGGTCAGAGGCATGATGGGGATGTGCCCACAGTTCGCTTTTCGGACGGGTCTCGGAAGGCGTTGGTGTTTGCCCATACGGAAGCCCGCCTGCTGAATCACGGCTTCATCGGTCCCGAGCACATCCTCCTTGGTCTGATCCAAGAAGGTGAGGGTGTGGCGGCAAATGTCCTCGCGTTGCTGGGCATCACCCTCGAAGCAGTCCGCGAGAAGGTGGAGGAGACGATCGGAGTGGTGGACACCGCGCCTAGTGCATCCCCGCAATTCACTCCGCGGTCGAAAAAGGTCCTTGAGCTCTCGCTAAGAGAAGCAATGCAGCTGGGCCATACGTACATCGGAACTGAGCACCTTCTCCTTGGTATCGCACGCGAGGGGGAGAGTGTCGCTGCCACAGTTCTTCTGAGTCTTGGATCCGAACTGAGCAGTGTGCGCCAGGAGGTCATGAAGCTCGTATCAGGCGGACGAGCAGCAGGTGAGGGCGGATCGCTCAGCTAGACCTTCTTGGGCACAACCGTCGCCGACACGGTATCTCCGTCGTGCCACCTGCACCCCAGACCGGCGATCTGGGGCGGTCGCGATTACCCTTCGATTTCCAATGACAAAGGATCGGGGATGGGGCCGCGCCAGGGGCCGTATACGTCGGCTGCGTCCAATGGACCACCGGCGGGACAGGGGCGTCGGGGACAAAACCGCCAAGCGGCGCTTGTCTCGCTTTCAGGGGCGCCTTCGGCGCGACATCCGGTTGTTCGGCCACGACGGCAGACGCACCACCTGGTGCCGGGTCGATATCGCCGACACGTTGGACGTCCTCGGGAGATCAGACGAGGCCCTTATCGAGCGATCCGCAGTCGTCAGCGCCTGCAGTTTCCACCTCGGCGAAACGAACTTGCAGACCCTCTATGCACGGCTGGCCCGTATCCGCACACTCAGAGAGTGCACACGAGGTCGCGACGCTGCGGCTGAGGCGGCTGAGGTCTTTCAAATCGGCCGGCGTACCTTTGGACCTGAGCACGACGTGACGAGAAAGGCGGCGCGGATGCTCGGACACCAATCCTTCATAGAAGGCGTGGGAAGAGAAGCGGGACTTGGGAGCAAAAGTACCGCTTCCGGCTCGATGAGCTATAACGAGACGAACCCGGTCATTCGCTCCTCAGAACCACAAACCCATGAGTTGGGTCACGATCGGTCGGAGACTTCCCCCACGGGGACAGCGCGGAACAGGCGGTTGAAACGGGATTCAGATGGAGGTACATAGGCCCCGCATATCCGGCGTTCTGGGGGTGCGTCCAGCAGATTGGGCGCCATGACAACAAGGAGGTTCATGTTGTGATGACGTAACCAATCGACAAGCTGAGGGCAGCCAGCCGGTGTGAGTCCGGTCCGGGGAGACGCCAAGGTCCCCGGTAGCAAAGCCCCCGTGCGTGGCCGAGAGGCCGGGTGCGAAGCGGGGCAGAGCAACTGACCAGTCCGCAACATGAAGTGAAGCCTGCAGCGTCGTTACGCCGGTCCGTGCTCGCACGGACGAGGAGGAGCCGAGCCCCTTCCCTAAGGGCGAAGGCCATGGACGGCACCAGAGAACTTGGAGCGGGTGCCAAAGAACCTCTCGGCGCAGGGGGCGCGGAATGGTCAGAAGGGTGTCCTTGGAACTGGAGAGATCCTCCTCGGCCCCGGATCTGCGGTCCGGGAAGCAGCCCTGTCTATAACCGGTGACGGGAAGTGACAGGGAGCCGAGAGGAAGTCGGAGGGGGCCGTAGTAGTGATGACGGCCGGGACAACACAACCCGGTCCGAGCGAAGGGCCCCTGCTTCACCGGTGCATGGCGAAGATGTGGAGGAACCCTGATGAGTGCCGAGCAATCGGCTAGATCCGTCAGCCACGCCGAAGGCGTGGACCCGGTCCGAGCCCTTCAACGCGTGCTTTATCGCAGTGCTAAGCAGAACCCCACCAGACGATTCCATGCCCTCTACGACAAGGTCGCCCGCAGCGACTTCGGGAGAAGTCCTATCGCCCGAAGCCCCTGCGGCGGGTCCACATCCCCAAACCGGGCAAGCCGGGTGAAACCCGGCCGCTCGGGATCCCCACGGTGGCCGACCGGGTAGTCATGACGGCGGCCAAGATCGTCCTCGAACCCATCTTCGAGGCCGATTTCTCCCCGCAGAGCTATGGGTTCCGGCCCAAGCGCTCCGCCCACCAGGCTCTCGAAGAGATCCGGGTGACGGCGAACCGGGGAGCGAACTGGGTGCTCGACGCCGACATCAAGGCGTGCTTCGACGAGATCGACCACGAGGCCCTCATGGCTCAGGTCGAGCGCCGGGTTCTCGACCGGCAGATGTTGAAGCTGCTGCGGAATTGGCTCCGAGCCGGGGTGTTCGAGGGCGGGTTGGTCGCTGACACTGCGTCAGGGACGCCGCAAGGATCACCGATTTCGCCGTTGTTGGCCAACATCGCCCTGCACGTCATTGACGTGGCCTGGGCGAAGGCGGCCGCCCTGGGGACGCTGGTCCGCTACGCCGACGATCTCGTCGTGCTCACCACCAGCCGGAGCCGGGCCGAAGAGGCTCAGCGCCGGATCGAAGCCGTGCTGGTCGGACTCGGGCTGCGCCTGCATCCCGACAAGACCCGCATCGTCTTCATCGGTGATGGCACTGATGGCTTCGACTTCTTGGGCTTCTCTCATCGGAAGACCCCGTCGAGGCTCGGGGATCGCCGCTACCTGACGAAGTGGCCGTCACCACGGGCCATGGCCTCAATCCGGGCCAAGATCCGTGATCACACTGACCGCCGCTTCTCGGGCCGGGAGCTGCAAGGTGTTGTCGCTGAACTCACTCCCGTTCTTCGGGGTTGGGGGGCGTACTTCCGTTACGGAAACTCGAACCGCAAGTTCGCCGCCATCGACAGCTACGTGCACTTCCGGGTGTCCAAGCTGGCCAGCGTCAAGTACGCCACCAGATACCGACTTCGAGTTGACCGGTTCAACTTCGGCTGGCTGACCGACCTCGGCATTTACCGACTCAAAGGAAGCGTCCGGCGATGGGGAGATGCGCATGCCTGACGATGAACGGTGTCGGGAAGCCGTGTGCGGGAGAACCGCATGCACGGTTTGATAGGGGGCCGCTGGGGAGGTTGACGCCCAGGCGAGATGGAACACATGCACCCAACGGGAAACCCACGGGACTGAGCCCATCCGCTGCACCGGCCACACCGAACCAGCGGCCTACCTCACCACCCTAAGTCGTCTGGCCGCCTCCGGCGGCGGTCCGTAGGATCAACAGTTCGCGGTTGTTCCGCAGCTTGCGACCCAGGCTGTCTGGAAGGCTTCATGCCCTGTCTTGCGGGCGGCAACCTGAAGGGCTCCAGCCGCATCCTTCAAGCTGACAAGAGAACCTGCCTGCGTCGGGTTGAGGCCGTCGATCGTCGTGCCTGAGAACTGCGTAGCCGTCGAGCGCGGCACCGGATCACAGTTTGAGATCGAGCAGTGCGTCGAGAAAACACCGACGTCCTCTTCCGACACCGCGCCTCCGGATCCCGAGACCGTGCGGGTCTTGGTTCCTTTCGTCAGGCTCAAGGTCGTTTCCGAGGTGCTCTCAGACGCACTCGCCGTGACGGTCGACCCAGGGGATACATTCAGGCTCACGGCAGTGCCCACCCCGTTGACTTCTGCGGTCACGCCGTATACGGGATGTGGGCCGTTGCAGGCGACTGTCACTCCGACCAGTGTCGTACCCGTTGACGTCTCGATTTGGGCGCCCTCAACCTCCTTTTGTCGACCACCCACCGGGATGCCACTGCAGTAGGCCGTTGGCACGGAGAAGGTCGTCAGGGCAGTTTGGGTTGCTGCCGTCGACGGTGAGGCGTCGTACCCAGCAACACGCTTCTGCTTGCCGTAGTAGTAGAAGAGGTCATCGGGGTTTGCCCGAGAGCCGAGGCCGTCAGTCGTGACTGTGACATCGACTGGCGCAGCGGTAGGTGTGGCCGGGGATTGAGCCTCCAGTTCCGACGAACTGACGAACGTGGTAGGTGCAGCGACGCCACCGAAAGAGACGACGCTGGTCGCGTCAAAGCTGCTTCCCGTCACGGTCACTTGGGTCGACCCGGCCACTGGGCCAGAGGTCGGCGAAATACCCGTGACCATCGGAAGGGATGACACGGTCGCGCTTTCCAACAGACCGCTGCTTTGCTCCGTGCCCGCTGCGGCGCAGAAGCCGTCGGTGGCGCAAGAGACCCCCGCTAAGGAGGAGCCGTCGGGCGGCGCAGTTGCATCGGAGGTCGTCCCCGAACTATTGCCGTGAGCGGTAGCACCTTGAGGACTGAGCTGGGCAGCTTGTGACGGCACAGTTGGCTCTTGGGTGCCCGGAGGCAACGGTGCATCGGCTGCCGACCAGGAACCATTTGAATACGTCCAGATGATGCCACTCTCCGTCGGTGAACCAATCTCGTCGTCGCCGTACCCCGTTGCGTAGCACTCGCCCACGGCGGGACAGAACATTCCAAGGATGAGACCGTGGGTGAGGTCAGTTGGTATCGGGCCTTCAGCAGCCGTCCACTCTCCCGATGAAAGTGTGAGCAAGTACGGCTCGTAGTCGCCTGCAGCAGAAGTCGTGTAGCTCCCGCCCGCCACACACGTTCCCACCTGCGGACAGTCGATGCTGTTCAACCATACGCTCTCACTCCATCCGTAAACGACGTTGGACGGGACGGGGGCCTGGCTCGCTGTCCAGATTCCACCAGACAACGTGAGTGTCATGACGGCTGGGTCGTAAATCGTCGTCACGTAGTAGTCACCTACTGCCACGCACTCACCTACATCAGGGCATGAGACACCGGCGAGTTCAGACACCTCGGTGTCGGAAGCGCCAGGCGGGACGGGGGCCGTTTGCATATTCCAGTCCCCTGCCGCGAGGGTGTAGATGACACCGTAGTCATCGTCGGGTTCTGCGTTCATGAACTCTGCGATCTGTCCGACCGCGACGCAGTCGCTGGCGTCGCTGCAGGACACTGACGACATGTTGACCAAACCGGTGTCTGGTCCATCGGGTTCCGCTGCGGGTGTCGGGGTCCAAGTTCCCTGCGATAGGGATTCGATTAACCCACTCTGGTAGTCGACTCCCTGGGCAGTATCGAAAGAGCTGTACTCTCCGACGGCCGCGCAGGAGCCGTCCACAGCACAAGAGACGCTTTGTAGTATGTCGGACCCCCCGTTGGGATCTGCATCAGGTGGTAGCGGTAGGACACTCGATGTCCACGAGCCGGCGGTATAGACCGCAGCGAGCGGAAAGTAAGGACCAGAGGCACCAGGGCTGACCGCGCCGACTGCGACACAGAAGTTCGAGGACGAACACGATGTGGCTTCCAGCATCGTCGCCTGCGGCGCAAGGCCGTCGGGAAGGAGTCCGCCAGGTAGGGGAGCGGTGCCGGGGACCCAAGATTCTTGGTCTGCCGCCGCTTGTGAGCCGTTGAGCAGCGATACCCCAAATGAGCACGAGGTGGCTACAAAAAGGGCGAATACGACGATTGCTTTTCCGACCTGACGCTTCCAACGCGCCGGCTGCATGCGTCGCCGGAAGGTCACGACAGGCGTCATCCCATACCCCCTCGATGTCTGGAACCCGCTAGCGACAGCCTAACTCTGGAGGGTCTCGGAAACGAGTGACCTTCGCGGAAGACGGTGTCATTTCGCGTAGCTGTCACACAATTGCGCGACAACAGTTTCGCACGAAGGCGAACACGAGCCGCGTGCGAAGCCGCCGTTAGGCGGCTGAGCCGAGCTGAGCATCCGCAACCATGGAGCATGAAACCCGACCCGCCCCCGAGCCGGCGATAGGTGACACCTCTATTGGGCGGTGGGTCAGTTTGAATCCGGCGGCTCGCTGCGCCATGGGGGTGGGTGGGTCTCCCGCCAATGCCTGAGAGCCGGAGACCATTGGACGTAGTTGTCGTGGAAGACGCCGATCAGCGCATCCACGCCCCGCTCGTTGGCGAAGCACTTGGGGTGGGAGTACCGGTCCGCCGTGGGCGGCCACTGGCGGGCAGGCATCCACACCCAGCGGGTCGGAACTCCCTTCGTTGTCCATTCGAACAGAACTGGTTCGCCGGTCTGTAGGACCTCGCCCCAAACTGCGCAGTTCCCCTGCTTCCGGTCCATTGCAGAATGATGGTATCCAGCGATGCATAGTGCCACGCTCCCGGTGATATGGGATAGCTGCTCGGTCACCCATCCGCAGCCCAGAACCAGCCGATAACGGGATGGTCCATGTACACGTCTAGCGGGTGGGGAGGAAACTCGGCGTAGAACTCAGCCAGGCTCGATTCGGTACTTGCCGGTGGCGATGGGGCGTCGGCGTGACGACATTGTTTTGTCGATCCCTTCACCTGCCACACTTTGTGCGCACGCCACTCGTAGGCCACTTCATCGTCCGTGAGTTCGTGTAGAACCATGCGTCGGGGATACTCGTAATCGTCTTGCAGCTCATCGAAGACGGCCTGAAACCACCCGTGTCGTCCCTTGTGCTCGGCTAAGCCGGAGACCGGTTCCCGGTCATGAATGGTGCTTTCCCACAGAATCTTCACTCCTGACAGGTGGTCCACGCATCCATAGTGCCTGAACCGACAGAACCTACGAACACGCCCGGACGGGTGACCCGAAGCGTGGACTGTCCCACCTTCCTGATGCGATGAAGGGGCGGGGCCTCCGCCCCTTGTGAGATCCGAGCATGCTCGGTCTTGCAAAGAAAACCTCGAAAGAGGAGGAGGCCCCTATGGGACAGTACGTCGGAATCGACTTACATCGCCGCAGCACCACAGTCGTCCGGATGGCCGAAGACGGCGAGGTGCTCGGCACCGAACGCTTCGTGAGCCAGCCCTTTGAGCTTGCTCAGGCCATGGCTGCCGCCGGGCCCGAACCCGAGGTGGTGCTCGAATCCACCTATGGCTGGTACTGGGCGGCCGATCTGCTCCAAGAGCTGGGCGCACACGTGCACCTGGCGCACGCGCTCGGAAACAACTGTGGGAACCGCCGGGTCAAGAACGACGAGCGCGACGCCCAGGACCTCGCCGCCATGTTGGCTCTCGGGCGCCTCGCCGAGGGCTGGATCGCGCCGCCAGAGGTCCGCGAGCTGCGTGAGCTCGTGCGTTATCGCTACGCACTGGTGCGACACCGAACCAGTGCCAAGGCCCAGATCCACGGGGTCATGGCCAAGAACGGGATCCTCCCCGTCGTGGGCGAGCTATGGGGACCGAGCGGTCAGGCCCAACTCGACCGCCTCGAACTCCCCGAGGCCTATGCCCTGCGCCTCGATTCCTTGCGCAACCTGCTCGACGTCTACGAGCGAGCCATCGCCGAGCTGGACGCGCACATCCACGCCGGGCTCAAGGCCGACCCGGGCTACCGGGCGCTCATGACGCTGCCCGGGGTGGGCAAGGTCATCGCGGCCATCTTCGTGGCCGAGATCGGTGACATCAGCCGCTTTGACTCGGCCAAGAAGCTCTGTAGCTGGGCCGGCCTCACACCCAAACACCGCGAGTCCGACGAGGTGGTCCACCGCGGGGCGATCACCAAGCAGGGTTCACCACTGGTCCGCTGGGCGGCCATCGAGGCGGTGGGCAACTACCGGGCCAAGGGCAACGAGAAGCTGCGCGCCGACTACAGGCGCATCGCCGAGCACGCCGGCAAGTGCAAGGCCCCGGTCGTCGTCGCCCGCAAACTGCTCACCCTCGTCTTCTATGCCCTGCGCGACGGAGAAGTCCGATCCCTCGAGGCCGCCGCTTGAGTCTCGGCCACGGACCGACGCGAGCTCGACGTACGCCGTGGCCCACCGACTCCGGTGTGGCCGTTGTTCCTGATTGAGCCCGTCGGGACGTGGCCGAACCCCATCATGTGCGGAGATCGACGAATGAATGGCTGGCTGCCTACGGGAGCGTGACAGAACCCCTCGAGCAGTGATGGGAACTTGCAGCACCACAGAGGCGTCTTGGAACAAGATGCGCCACTCGCCGCCGGCGTCAACGCCACGCCTTCGGCGGGCATAGCCCGACATTGACCCCGACGTCTCGCTGGCGTGCGTCCTCGTTTAGGACGCCGTCACGGGGTTCAGGAACAACTTCTCAGACCAAGCTCTTGACACGGCCCCGCCCCTTCATGAACGGCGTACTGGGACAGTGGGCGTGGGAAGCTTGGAACAGATGACTTGGACGCAGGACGACTGGGAGAAGGCGGTTGCATCCCCTGACTGGGGTCAGCGCGTCGCACAAGCGCTTGAGGACTACTTCAGTAGCGGGAAACCATTGGATTTTTATCGGGCAACGCTCATTGGCGTCACCACGGAAACTGATCCGGACCGCGTCGCAGTATTGAGGGCCATCTATGACCACCCGCAGTACAAACCACGACGCATCGGGTACAGACGACGTCTTGATCGATGCCCATTCTCCTACAACGACGAGAGCACGCCAGAAGCCTCTCTCGCTGCCGAAATAGCGATCTACGACATTTCGGAGCCGATGGGTCGCTATTACGACCTACTCGTCAAAGACGAGAATGATGTCTGGTGGTGGGGCGATGGCTACCCGCCGTTGAGTTCTCATCCCGAGGTCCCGTCATAACGTCACGGACCCGGCAGCGATCTGGGATGTTCCTCAGGCGGAATCTCCGGTCTGCTCACAGAACAGGCAGAGAATCGCAAGTTCTGGTTAGTCGCTCATCGCCGGATGTATCCGCGGCAGCGGATACATCCCCTCTCTACGCTGGATGACGTGCTGGCGGACACGCCAATCTGGCTCGATGAAATGGCTGCATTTGCAGCTGCAGCGTCAGCCCTGTTCGTGCTTGTCGGCGGACTGTGGGCCTACTTTCGGTTCCGCAAAGACGCTCCTTACATTGCTCGCGCCAATCTTGCCGTGGCCGCAGCGCTCATGACCCACGACGGCCAGGATCTGTTGCGAGTGAAATGCACTGCTAGCGCGATCGGCCGCGGAAGATTCATTTTTGTCAAGGACGACGATCAAACCGAGAACCACGAAGAATCTACGGATGAGAATTATCAGCCCCCAAATGTCGCCGTCTATGCCATGACCCCCGAGATACTTCAGAACATGCCTGACGAATGGACAGAGGTCCTTGCAGCGATCGAGGTGTTCCCTGACGACGACACAGTGGAAGCTGGAGAGATCCTCGAGGAGGTTTCGTTGATCTGGGTTGGCGACCGACGGGCTCGAACGGTTGCGTACAGGGTCTCGGCGTCGTTCACGGCAGCTGACAGCGAAAAGAGCGACCCCTACACCTGGCAAGCCGTTGCCGTTGTCCCGGTTGAAGGCAGGCTTCAAGGACTCGAGATTGCCGACAATGACGTGGACCGAAGGCCATAGGATGGTGGCATGGCGACCCACGTGAACCGCAGCGAAAAGGAATCGCAAGCCATCCGCGAGGCGCTGTCCCGGAAGTCGCAGACCTCAAATGGCCGTGCAACCAGCAAGTCGGCCTCCTCAGGATCTCGAAAGACGACCCGTACGGCTACGCGCCGAGCCGCTCGCCGAGCTCGATAGCAGCACCCGGGCCCCCTCTGGGCCGGGTGAAGAGGCAACTTCCAGACGACTTTGGGCAGGAATCAGGGCCTTGGGCCCGCGCTTCTTCTACCTCGGCTGATGGGCACGACCGAGGCGTCCGAGGGCATCGTTGACTTGCGCAAGGCATCGATTTTTTCGCTGAGTTCCAGCTGCGTACCCTCGAAAAGGTGCCCGTACAGGCGGAGGGTCATGGCGGGATCGCTGTGACCCATTCGCTGGGCCAGGGCGAGCAGATTTACTCCCAAATCGATCAGAACGGACGCATGCGAGTGCCGTAAGTCATACGTCCTGAACCGTTCGGGGAGACCAGCTTCTCGAAGAGCAGGCCGGATGACCTTCTCGCGCAGCTTGTCTCTGTTGAGCGGGTTGCCGTACCGGGTCTGGAACAGCGGCTCAGAATTTGACCGAATCGCCCCGTTACCGCCTTTCGCCCGACGCTCGGCCACAATGGCTGCCAATTGGTCGCAGAGCCACGGCGGGATGGGGATGCGGCGGTCGCCGGCTGATGTCTTGGGCGGTCCGGTCACGAGCCCGAAGCCCTCGGAATCAAACGAGTGGACGGGAAGCACTGTCTGGCTCACGTGGATGACGTGTTTGGTGAAGTCGACGTCGCACACCCGTAAGCCGCAGAGCTCCGCCGGGCGCAGGCCCGCAAGCATGAGCAGCCAGACGGCGGGCTTGTAGGGATCTCGCACGTGCGCCACGAGCTGGTGTACCTGTTCCATGGTGAGGACGTCGCCCTCGTGCAACTTGCGCTTCGGGATCGGGATGTTGTGGTCGGCCGCCGGATTGTCCTTTCGCACGTTGGCCCGGACGGCGGACTTCATAATGAGCGACAGGACGGACACGCAGTCCCGAACGTGCTTCGGCGAAAGGCCCTTGGCGAAGAGATGGGCGATGTACTCCTCGACATCCATATAGGTGACCTCAGAGAGCGGCCATCCCTCAAAGTACGGACGGATATGGCGCTCGAGCATCCCCCAGTAGCCACGACGCGTCGTCGGGCGCAGTTTGGTCGTGGTGCCCCACCAGCGGTTCGCCCATTGCTCGAAGGGGATGCGTGCCAGCTTGGGGTCGATCCATTCGCCCCGACGCATGTCGTGCTCGACGTCGGCGAGGAAGGCGCGCGCATCAGCCTTTCGGTCGAAGGTCTTGCAGCGAGAGTGCCCGGCTTTGTCTCGATAGCGAGCGCGCCAGCGCCCATTGCGCTTGTCGATGGAGCTCACGAGGGACCGACCCGCCTGGTGTGCGGCATGACGAAGCCCTGCCGCACCGCCTTCGGCGGTTTGGCCTCTGAACAAGGACCTATTCCGACCGGCTGTACCACTCGAACTCCGCTTCTCGTCGGTCCTCGGCCCTCTGCCGCTGCTGGTAGCCAGCGAAGAGCTCCTCCCCTTGGTTGGCCCACCCGCTGCCGACCGCTCGCCATCGGCCTTCGCTCAGGCCGTGCGTCGAGGCGGCGCCGCCGGTTCGTCGGTCCTCTTGCCAGAGCGCCCGTGCTTCCCGGAGGGCCCCGAAGGTCGTCGAGTAGGTGCGCGACTTGGAGAGGAAGTGCCCGCCGTAACCGAGCCGATGGGCGTGGCGACGCAGCCCGAGGTACGCGAGATCTGGGTCGTCGCCGAGCGTCCACGCCGTCGCAACCATGCGGTGCAGGTGTGGCGGCAAGGCCCGGTGATCCAGGTCGACCAGCGAGAGGATCCGGTGCTGGAGTCCGGGGTGTTCGGACGACGACTTCGTCGAGTACTTGGCGACGTAAGTGGCCACCCCCTGCGAACGGTCGGTTTCATCGCTCATGAGAACCTGGACGTCGATCTCGTGACCCCAACAGGCGACGCCTCTTGGGTGCGAGACCCGCACTTCACGGGCTGCCTCCGCGCAGGCACGAGCAAGCTGCCAGCAGTCGATCGGAGGCGCCGTGCCATCGATGCCGTCGGCTCGGACGACGGCGTGGAAGTGGACGAGACCGCGGCGCTGGAACTCGGCCACCCGACAGGAGGCGAGGCGCACGACCCGGGCCGCCTCGGTCTGGGTGCAGCCGAGAACGTTGGCCAGTCGGCGCGCGACGTAGATGGTCGTGCGGCGCCACAGCTCGGGCGTGCTGGCGTTCTGCAGGACGGCGCCGACGTAGTCGTGACAGTCAGGGCAGAGGGGTGTGCCGGCCAGCTCGTCTGAGGCCCGGTGCAGGGTGTCGCATCGGAGCGGCCGTCTGTGCGGGCACTTCGCGGAGGAGTGCGGACCGGGGTGGCACGCAGAGCCGAGGCGAGCGGCGTGCACGGCCCCGAACCCCGGTGCGGTCAGGGTGAGGAAGACGGCGGGGTGGGTGGCGACCGACGGGTCGACGCCTTTGCCGCCCTCGAGGCCGGCCCGGACGAGGTGGCGGGAATCCCCCCGGTAGACCGCGGCACACGCGGGGCACTGGAGCTCACTGCGCGAGCCACACGCCTTGAGCACCACTCCGTCGGGCCGTGACGCACTCGAGAAGGTGACCTTGCGTTCGCCATCTGTCTCGATGCTGGCGTAACCCTGCAGCCGGATCGGATGGCGGCACCAGCCGCACGCCGCCCCCTGATCGAGGAAGTCGTAAAGCTGCTTGCGGCGGGAATGGCGCCACAGCGCCTCGACCATGGCTTGGTCCTCTGGTTCCACCGCCGACCACCATGGATGGCGGCTGCGACAACTTCCCAGGTCAGAAGTGGTATCCAGCGGGATACAGGGAGCGCCAGCGGGACACAGCGAGACACAGCGGGTGACAGGGAGACACAGAAAAAATTCCGAGAAATTTTCCGGCTGGCTCGATTTGGGGCGCCGCCGGCCCCAAAGGACCGTCGGCGCCCAGGTCGAAACGGCGTCAAACCCTGGCCTTGTCTGCTCGCCTGGAACGCAGTTGACGCGGATCGATGTGGGAGCTGTGAGCAGTTCCTCTACCTGATCAAGAAGCATCGCCTCGAGCGCGTCCCGGCGCCGGAGCTGGCGAGTTCGGACATGTGCTGCAGGACACCGATTTCGTGTCCCGACGTGTCCAGCCGTGTCCACGGAGGCGTCGAAACACCTCCAACAGCGTCCTGGCCTGCACCTTCGCAACCAAGCCGCTCTTGGAGGTGGCGGGAATCGAACCCGCGTCCTCCGGAGTCGCAATAGGCCTTCTCCGAGCGCAGCCGGCAGGAGATTGTCGGGGGCGGCACGTCTGCCGGCGGCAGTGCCGCCCCGTAACCAACGAATGTGTCCTCAGCGTTCAGTTGGTGTGAAGCACTGAGTGAGCCCTACTGAATGACGCCCGATATCCGGTCCGTAGGGCAGGGACCGGGCGGACGTCGCTACCTAAGCAGCGAGCGCGAGCTGTGGTTGCTCGGCGTTTGTTTTTGGTTCCGGCTCTTTAACGTGGCTCCGGAGACCACGGCTCGCTTCTCCTACCTTGACGACCGAAGTCGAAACCGATCACCCCCATGTCTGGGTTCCCGACCCCTCTGGCCGGTCTGTCCAGTCTACGACCCTGCGCCGTCGGCTCCGCCGTGGACCTGCTCGTCGGGCCGTGCCTCGCGCCCTAACCGATCCAGCGGCTCATCTCCTTGGTGGCCCGGGCCACCTCCTGCTCGGCGTCGCGCGCCTTGAGCAGGTTGCGCTTGTCGTAGAGGCGCCGGCCCTTGGCCAGCGCCATCTGCACTTTGGCCTTGCCGTCGTGGAAATAGAGGGACACCGGGATGAGGGTGAGGGACTGCTGCTGGGTCTTGCCCAACAATTCGTCGATCTGGGCCCGGTGCAGCAGCAGCTTGCGCTTGCGGTCCGGGTCGTGGGCGCCCACACCGGTGGCGAACTCCCAGGGCGGGATGTGCATCTGGAAGAGCCACATCTCGCCGTTGTCGACCCGCGCGTAGGCCTCGCTGAGTTGGGCTTTGCCCTGCCGCAACGACTTCACCTCCGACCCCTGCAGCACGATGCCGGCCTCGAAGGTCTCGAGGAACTCGTACTCGCGCCGGGCGCGCCGGTTGGTGGCGACCGTGCGGTCGCCACCGCGATCCTCACGGGCGGCCGCCCGCTTGGCGATCTGCTTCTTCGCCCTGGCCATGAGGGGTACGAGGGTACCCTTCATGGGTGCTCCGCCTGTCACGCGCCATGTACATGGAGATGGTCGCCCACTGCCTCTCCGGTCTGCCCGACGAGGCGTGCGGCCTCCTGGTCGGGTCCTACGAGGGTGACGAGGCGACCCGCCTCTTCCTCACAGCCAATGCGGCGGCCTCGGCGATGGTCTACGAGATCGACCCCAAGGAGTTGCTGCGCGTCGACCGGGCCGCGCAAGCTCTCGGCGCCGACATCATGGGTGTCTTTCACTCGCATACCCACACGGACGCATACCCCTCGCCGACCGACGTGGCACAGGCGACGGACCCTGGCTGGCACTACGTCCTCGTGTCATTGCGGGACATCCATCCGGTGGTCCGCAGCTACCGCATCGTGGAGGGGAAGATCACCGAGGAGCCCGTCGAGGTGCCGGGCCTCGAGGTGCCCGGCCTCGACTTTTCGGAGCCCACTGGGCACGGGTAGGCACGCCGCGTCCTCGGACCGGGGGGACCCGGGCGGCGCCTTGTAGAATCGTTACCAGATCAGTCAACAATCACCGGTTCGGGCCCACCGGGTCGGCCGGGACGCACCCAAGACCCAGCGAGGAGACCCCGTGGCCGTCGATGTCCGCCTACCGACCGTCCTGCGCAGCCAGGCCGGTGGTGCCTCCGTCGTCAGCGTGGACGGGTCCACCATCGGAGAGGTGCTCGCCAAGCTCGTGGCCGAGTACCCCGGCATGGCGGGCCAGGTGCTCACCGACGACGGTGCCCTGCACAAGTTCGTGAACATCTATGTCGACGACGATGACGTCCGCTATCTGGAAGGCCTCGACACGCCGGTCAACGACGGCGCGGAGGTGTCCATCCTCCCCGCCGTGGCCGGGGGCTGACGCCGCGGGCGTCGGTTCGGAGCCGTGACGCTCTACCCCTCGGTGCTCGACCTGATCGGCAACACGCCGATGGTCGACATCTCGGCGCTGAGCCCCAACCCGGCGGCGCGCCTGTTCATCAAGCTCGAGGGGCAGAACCCCGGTGGCTCGGTCAAGGACCGCGTGGCCCTGTCCCTGGTCGAGGAGGCCGAGCGCGCCGGCGTGCTCGTCCCCGGCAAGCCGGACCAGGTGCTGATGGAGCCCACCTCGGGCAACACCGGCATCGGGCTCGCCATGGTGTGCCGGGTCAAGGGGTACAAGCTGTTGGCGGTCATGCCGACCAACGTGTCGGTCGAGCGCCGACAGCTCCTCGAGCTGTGGGGTGCCGAGATCATCGAGTCACCGGGAAGCGAGGGCTCCAACGGCGCCGTGCGCATGGCGCGTGTGCTGGCCGACGAGCACCCCGAGTGGGTCTTCCTCTACCAGTACGGCAATCCGGCGAACCCCAAGGCGCACTACGAGGGGACCGGACCCGAGATCCTGCGCGACTGCCCCGGGATCACCCACTTCGTCGCCGGCCTCGGCACGTCGGGGACGCTGCTCGGGGTAGGCCGCTTCCTGCGCGAGAAGCTCGGTGAGGCGGTGCAGATCTGGGCGGTCGAGCCGCCGGCGGGGGAGATGGTCGACGGGCTCCGCAACCTCGACGACGGCTACATCCCGCCCATCTTCGAGAACCTCGGCGGCGCCGAGCTGCTCGATCGCAAGACCGTCGTGCGGCCCCGTGAGTCGATCGAGTGGACGCGGCGCCTGATCGAGGTGGGGATCTTCGCCGGTATCTCGACGGGGGCGGCGCTGGCAGGGGCGGTCAAGTGCGCGACGTCGCTCCCCGAGGGCGAGGCGGCGTCCATCGTGGTGGTCTCGGCCGACGGCGGGTGGAAGTACCTCTCGACCGGTGCCTGGACCGACGACCTCGACGAGGTCACCGAGCGGGCCAAGGGGATCATCTACTTCTAGGCCGAGGTGGTTGCGAGGCGTCGCATCGCCTTGGCGTAGGACCGAGGCGCCAGCGTCCGCGCGATGGGCGCGAGCAACGGGAGCCGCGCGGCATTGATGTCGATCAGCGGTCCTCCCATGCGATCGGCCGTGAGCGTCGCCACCTGTTCGGCGGTTCGCCGCACCATCTTCGGCGGGAGCGAACCCCCGTCCTCGTTGCCCGACAGCCCCATCGCCGTCGGCACCCAGCCCGGGTAGAGGACATGGACGTGCACGCCCCGGGCGATCACCTCGTTGGCCACCGATTCGCTGAACGACGAGATGGCGGCTTTCGATGCTGCGTAGGCGCCCTGGCGCGGCTCGGGTGCACGCGCCGTGTCGGACGACACGTTGACGACCACACCCCACCCGCGCTCGACCATTCCGGGCATGACGGCGAGCGTGCCCGTCACCGTGGCGAAGAAGTTCACGTCGAACACCCGGCGCACGGTGTCGTCGTCGCCACCCGGCACCGGGAGCATGAGGTCGATCCCCGCGTTGTTCACCAGGATGTCGATCCGATCGTGCTCGGCCTCGACCGTGCGAGAGCGTGGTGCGGAAGGCGTCGGTGTCGGCGACGTCGCACGTGAGGGTCGTGCTTCCCGGGGCTCGACCGGTGAGCTCGGAGGCGAGTTGGTCGAGGAGCTCGGTGCGCCGGGCCAGGCCGACCACGGTGGCGCCGCGTGCGGCCAGTGTCAGCGCGATGGCACGACCGATGCCTGACGATGCGCCGGTGACGACCGCGACCCGGCCATCGAAGCGGGTCGCCGTGCGGGGGTGGAGGTGCATGCGGCCCACCCTACGGGCGGCCACGGCGTGTCGCTCAGGCGGCGAGGCCGGTGCGCTCGGCGATCCAGGCTGCGAGGTCGGCGACGCTGTCGTCGGTGAGCGGCGCCGCGGCGAGCTCGAGGACGCGGGCGGCCGTGACGGCGCCGTCTTCGTCTCCGGGCGGCGGGGTCCACGGGTGTCCGTTGCGCTGGCAGAACTCAATGGTGGCGATCAGTGCCACGGGCGCGTTGCCGTCTTCGAGCGGGTGGTTCTTGACGAGGTGTGCGCAGAGCACGGCAGCCTTGGTGGGGAAGTCGGGGTAGAAGTCCTCGCCGCCGAAGCAGGCCAGCGGTGCGTGAAGAGCGGAGTCGGCGAGATGCAGGCTCGACGTCTCCGCGATGCGCTTGGCCGGTGTCTCCAGCACCGCCTCGGCGATCAGCAAGAAATCTGCCAGCTCGAGGGGCCGGACGGTCTCGGGTTCGGTGCGGAGGAATGCGTCGGAACTCATCGCTTCAGTCGTTCCAAGGCGCGCTCGTTCTGCCGGATGGCGCCCGCGAGCCGGATATAGAAGGCGCGATCGGTCCGACGCCGGCGCACTGATGTGTTCAGCGTGGGCCGCTTCGGAGAGCCGGCGGGGGTGTTCGCATCCGGGCGGGAGCCGGCGCCCCCGGCGCCCCCGGCGCCGTTGTGTCCGTGGTTCCGGTCGCCACCGTTCTCCTCGTTGCGTCGCGCGTCGCCCTCGTCGTGCACAGATCGATCCTACGGGTGCTGCCGTGGCTCTCCTGCCGCTCAGCGTCGAGCCAGCTCGCAGAGTTTGGTGACGGTGTTCCAGTTGCGCGTGGTGCTCAGGACGCCGAGCCGTCGCTCGAGGAACGTACCGGTGTAGTTGGTCCCGGCGTAGCCGTCCGGCGTGTAGACGTAGACCTCGCGCCCGTCGAGCACCAGCTCGTCGTGTCCGCTCGGGGGCAGGTCGAGCGCGGCCAAGGCCTTCTTGCTCGGCGACGAGGCGAGGAAGGTCACGTGGTGACGCGCCGGGGTGGCTCCCGCCTTGGCGTAGGGGCTCGCGGTGCCGATCCGCAGCAGGTCGGGGACGGTGCGCACGATCACGGCGGGCGCGTCGCCGAAATCGGCATCCAGCTGCTCTTCGATCGCCGCGGCGACCGCCGTCTCGCTCCTGCGACGAGGTGTCAAAGAGCACATTCCCCGTCTGGATGTACGTCGTGACGCCCTCGTAGCCGAGGGATTCGAACGAGGCGCGCAGCTCGTTCATGGCGATGCGGCCGTGGCCGGCGACGTTGACGCTCCGGAGCAGGGCGACATAGCGAGCCATCGGCGCCACGCTACCGGGGTGTCGTCACGGTCCCGCCGAGAGCCGTCAGCCCCGCAGCAGCGCGAATGGTGCGAGGTCCATGGCGGGGCGGGCGCCCTCGGCCAAGTCGGCGAGGAGCTCACCGAGGAGCGGTCCGAACTTGAACCCGTGGCCGCTGGTGCCACACCCGACGACGATGTTGCCCACGCGGTCGAGGATGAAGTCGGCGTCGGCTGAGTTGTCGTAGACGCAGCGCTCCGTCGCCACGGGGTCCGGGTCGAGCGCGGGCAGCAGGCGCCGGACCGCAGCGACGAGTCGGGCCACGAGCGCGGGGTCGTCGGGCGGGGACGTCGGGGTCGTGGGGTCGTAGCTCTCGAGCGGCGCACCGGGCGTGTGATGCGAGACCTTGACGGCGAGCGGTGTACCGGAGCGGTGTGGGCCCGGTACCGGAAGGCCGTAAATCATGTCGTCACCCCACTCGATGAAGACAGGGACCGGGTGCGTGTGGGTGTCCGCGTACCCGAAGTAGGCCACCTGCGGCAGCGAGGGGGCGGCCACGCGGTCCGCGTGGCGCATCGGGACCGAGCAGCCCCATCGTGCAAGGCCCGGCACAGCGCGACCACCACGTCGGCCCGCAGCTCGGTTCGGTCTGCGGTCACGATCTCCACGCCGTCTTCTGCGCCCCGCAATGCCGTCACCCGGGCGCCCGTCCGCACGTCGAAGCCGGCCGTGGCGCGCAGAGCCTCCAGGCATTCGTCGGCGACCAGGACACCGGAGTCCGGTTCGAGCAGCACGGTACCGGTGGTGGCGATGCCGGGATACCGCGCTTGGGCCGCCTCCGGGGTCAGCCGCTCGCAGGTCACGCCGTGTCCGACGAGGGCGGCCTCGATCTCGGCCAGCGCGTCCTCGTCGCCGAAGGTGAGCTGGCCCGTCACCCACAGCAGCTGTCGCCCGCTCTCGCGCTCGAGGGCACGCCACTGCTCGCGCGCCGAGAGCGCCATCTCGACGTAGTGAGGCTCGGGGTAGCCGAGACGGAAGATGCGAGCCCCACCCTTGGACCCGGCGAACGCGTGGCCGATCTCGTGTGCCGCCTCGAGCACCTCGACGGACCACCCGCGGCCCACGAGCGACCTCGCCGTTGCCAGCCCGAGCAGACCCGCGCCAACGACAACACAACGGCGGATGTCGGGCACGTGACGATCTTACGAACGCGGCCGCAACCCGAGCGCCACTTCTGTCGTCGCAGCGCCCCGGACCATCGCCCATGCCGCTGTACGCTCGACAGCAGTGACGAGCGGGATGGACGTGTCGACGGACCCGACGCACGGGCTGCTCGGCATGCCGCTCGACGCAGACCTGGCGGTCGAGGGTGACGGACCCCCTGCTACCCACGAGGCGCGAACGGCCGAGGACGCTGAACCGCCGGGGCCGCCAGCGTCGCGCAGCCCGACGGCCCGCGTCGTGCGCGGCATCGGGTTCCACGTCGTCGCCATCGTGGGATTCACCGTGCCCGCCATGGTCCTGTGGTGGAACGTGTGGAGCGGCCATCCCGCCTCGAGCCTGACGTGCGGGTGCGGCGATCCGGCGCAGCAGGTGTGGTTCACCGAATGGCCCGCCTGGGCCATCGCCCACCTCCACATCCTCTTCTTCTCGGGAGCGGTCAACGTGCCGAACGGTGCGAATCTGCTCTCCAACACCTCGGGTCTTTTGGTCGGCGCCGTCCTGGCGCCGGTGACATGGTTGTTCGGCCCAGTGGCCGCCACCAATGTGGCGCTCACGCTTGCGCCGGCGCTGAGCGCGTGGGGATGTTTCGTCGCCATCCGACCCTTGGTGGCATGGAAACCCATCGCGATTCCCGCCGCCCTGATATACGGCTATTCGTCGGCCGTCGTCTCCTCACTGATCTTCGGCCACGTCTCGGTCACGGTGCTCGTGATCCCGCCCCTGCTGTTCACCGCGTTGCACGAGATCGTCATCCGCCAGGTGCACTCGGTGTGGCGCGACGCGCTCGTGCTCGCCGCGTTGCTGATTGCGCAATTCTTCATTTCGCCCGAGATCTTCGTCCTGTCGCTGCTCTTCGGCCTCGTGGGCATGGTCGCCGTTGCGGTCGCCGGCTGGCGCCAGGTGCGGCCGCGCGCCGGCCATGCGGCGCCGGCGCTGGGACTGGCCGCCGGCCTGGTCGTGGCGGTGCTGGCGTATCCCGCCTGGTACGGGCTGGCCGGTCCCCAGGCGGTCACCGGCGTGCTCTTCGCGCTCGCGCCCTTGGCCGGCGTCCCCTTCTCTGGCCTGCTGTCCCCGGGGAGCTACTCCGCGTACGCCGGCGCTTACGTGCGTTTCGGTGGCTATCTGGGGCGGAACGGACCGCCGCCGGACTACCTCGGCGGCGGCGTCGCACTGGTGGGTGTCGTGTCGGTGATCATGGGCCGACGCCGGCCCCTCACCTGGCTCCTGGTGGTGCTCGTGGTCGTCAGCATCTGGCTCTCGCTCGGCGCTCATCTGAACAGCGGGCCGGAGTGGCTCTCGCACCTCTGGCTGCCCTGGGCGCGGCTCTCGATGCTGCCGGTCCTCAAGGAGATCCTCCCGGACCAGATCGCCCCGTTCATTGCGCTCTTCTGCGCGTTCTTGATCGCAATTGGCGTCGACGCGTTCATCGCCACCCACCGCCGGAAAGACGCCTGGCTGGCCGCGCACCGCACCGGCGTGGCCGCCGGCATCACGGTGCTCGTGACGCTGGTCGCGCTGGTGCCCGTCTTCGTCACCTTCAACATGCCGCTGCGCGTCGTGCCCGTGCGCCTCCCGGCTTACATCCGTGACGTGGCTGACACGCTTCCGGCCGACACCGTCCTGCTCACCGTGCCGTTCGCCGTGTCGGGGTCCGCGCAACCCATGTTCTGGCAGGCCGCCGGAGGCATGCACTTCCGGCTTGCCGGGGCGGCACTGAAGACGCCCGACGCCAGCGGTGCACCCATCGGCAACGGCACTGCGGGGTCGCCAGTACGCATCCTGAGCGACTTGACGCTCGCGGGCACACCCGAGCCAGTTGGGACGACCGCGCAGCTCGTGGCCGTGCGCGCTGCGCTGGCACGGTGGGACGTGAATCAGGTCGTCATCGCGGGCGCCAGCCGCGACCCCGTCTATGCATCCGGGTTCTTCACCATGGCCATCGGCGCAGCCCCGGTGTATGTGCACGACGCGTGGGTGTGGGATCTCCCCCGTGGAGCACTGTCGACGACGCCGGCGATCGGTGCATCCCTCGCGACGTGCCGGGCGGCCGCTGCGGCCCCCGCGGCGCAGACGACGCCGCTCTTCATGGCCGACTGCGTGCTGCTCGGCGCAGGGAGGGCCTGAGGCGGGACCGAGGGATGGCGGCCGGCGGCCGTAGGCTGGGAGCCGTGCAGCCGATTCTCCACCTCTCGATTCCGGTGCGCGACCTCGACGAGGCGCGCAACTTCTACGTACACGTGCTGGGCTGCCAGTCGGCGCGGGCGCGTGCCGACTTCACCGACGTCTGGTTCTACGGCATGCAGATCACGCTGCAGGACAGGCCCGACGAAGTCGTCGCGATGCCGACGCACGGGTGCCGGCATTTTGGCGTCACGCTCGGGCGTGAGGAGTTCGACGCGATCGTCGCGCGCCTGCGCACGCAGGGGGTCGACTGGGCGAGTCCGGTCACCACCGATGACGAAGGGCTGGCCACGGAGCAGACCAAGGGCAAGATCGCCGACCCGAGTGGCAACGTCATTGAGCTGAAGACGTATCGCGACGTCGATGCCGCTCTGGAGGCCTCGCCTCACTCATATCCAGAGGCCTTCGCCCGCGGTAACTGAGCCGTCGCCTACGGTGTCCACCGTGTTCTCGGTGGCACGGGCGCGAACGCGAACCGACCCGAGAAGGAATCCAGTGGAGGAGACGACATGACCGCTGACCCGAGTGTCGCACGCCAGGACGGGCGTGCCATCGACCAGCTGCGGCCGGTCACGTTCGAGCGTGATTACACGGTGATGTCGCCGGGCTCGGTGCTCGTGACATTCGGGCAGACCAAGGTGCTGTGCACGGCCTCCGTCGAGGAACGCGTGCCGCCCTGGATGCGAGGCACCGGCAGGGGTTGGGTCACCGCCGAGTACTCCATGCTCCCGGGGTCGACGCCCGAGCGCGCCTCCCGGGAGGCGGCGAAAGGCAAGCAGTCGGGGCGGACCCAAGAAATCCAACGGCTGATCGCTCGGTCGCTGCGCGCCGTGTGCGACCTGGTGACGCTCGGTGAGGTGCAGATCACGGTCGACTGCGACGCGCTGCAGGCCGACGGTGGCACGCGTACCGCCTCCATCTGTGGCGCCTACGTCGCGTTGCACGACGCCTGTACGCGCCTGGTCGACGCAGGGACGATCAGCACGCACCCCTTGACCGACTCGGTGGCGGCCGTCTCGGTCGGCATCATCGACGGCGTGCCGATGCTCGATCTGCCGTACGTAGAGGACTCGAGGGCAGAGGTCGACATGAACGTCGTCATGACCGGTGCCGGGCGCTTCGTGGAAGTGCAGGGGACGGCCGAAGGGATGGCATTCACCCGCGGCGAGCTCGACAGCATGCTCGCTCTGGCCGAGACGGGCATCAAAGAGCTGACAGGCATGCAGGCGGCCGTGTTGGCTGAGCGGCCCCCGCGACGGTGAGCGGGGGGGCCGCCCCACTGCGGCTCGTGGTCGCGTCGTCCAACCCGGACAAGGTCAAAGAGATCGTCGCGGTGCTCTCCGCCGCCACTCCGGTCGAGCTCGTGCCGCGGCCCGAGGACGTGCCCGAGGTCGTCGAGGACGGTGCGACCCTGCTCGACAACGCGCGCCTGAAGGCCGAGGCGCTCGTGGCGGCGACCGGCCTCGCCGCGGTGGCCGACGACACGGGGCTCGAGGTCGACGCGCTCGGGGCGCGCCGGGCGTGTACTCGGCCCGCTACGCGGGCGACGACGCCACCTACGCCGACAACGTGACCAAGCTGCTGGGTGCTCTCGCCTCCCTCGACGACGGTGGTGGGTCGCGCGCTGCCCGCTTCAAGACGGTGGCACTCGCCGCTTTCCCCGATGGGTCTGAGCTGTGGACCGAGGGCGTCGTCGAAGGATCCATCGCCGTGTCTGCGCGGGGTGAAAACGGGTTCGGCTACGACCCCGTCTTCGTGCCGGATCCGGGCGAGGGTGGCGACGGTCGGACCTTTGCGCAAATGGAGCCGGAGGAAAAGGACGGCCTCTCGCACCGTGGCCGGGCGTTTCGCGCATTGGCGCGTCGGTTGGCAGCGGGCGCGTCCCGAGTCTGAACGGCTGCGGCCGTCGCTCAGCTGATCAGGACCGCGGCCAGCTCCTTGTACTGCTCGAGCGGGAATTGCTGATGGTCGGCGATCACCTGGAGGCATACGTGATCCGCGCCAGCTTCGAGGTGCGCGCGCACGCGTGTCGCCACCGTCGCCGCGTCCCCCCACGGGATGACTGCGTCGATCAGGCGGTCACTCCCGCCGCCGCCGATGTCGTCGTCACCGAAGCCGAGGGTCCGTAGGTTCACCGTGTAGTTGGGCAGACCGAGGTAGATGCTGGCGTAGCGGCGAGCCAGCTGGCGTGCCTCATCGGGGTCCGCCTCGAGGACGACCGCCACTTCGGGTGCAAGGAGTGGCCCAGTGCCGAGGATCTCGCGGGCGCGGGCCGTGTGCTCGGCGGGGACGAAGTAGGGATGTGCGCCGGCCGCTCGTGCCGCCGCCAGCTCGAGCATCTGCGGCCTGAGCGCCGCCAGCACGCGGCGCGTCGCTGGGACGGGTTGCTCCAGCGAGTCCAGGGCGTCGAGGTAGGCGACCATGCGCGAGTAGGGCCGCGCGTAGTCCTGGACCACTGCCGCGTGGCTGCAGCCGAGCCCGAGAACGAAGCGCCCGGGGTAGGCGGCCTCGAGGGCGGCGACCGCCGGCCCGACGTCGGACGGCTCGGCGGTCCAGATGCTGACGATGCCGCTTGCGACGTGAATTTGGCGGGTCGCCGCCAGCAACCGTTCGAAATGCGGCGACAGCCCAGGATCGAAGCCTCCCGAGGACCACAGGGTGCTGAAGCCGAGGGACTCGAGTGTCGCCGGCACGTCGGCGGCGGGATCGTCCGCGAGATTCCACGATCCGCTCCACCACACGCCGATGCGACCGAGGTCCACGGGTTCGACCGTAGCGGTCTTGGCAGTGGCGTGGAGTCGCGTGATCAGGGGAGGCGCAAGAGGCGCGCCGCTGTGCCGCCGAGATAGGCGGCGGCGGCGGTGTCGGAGAGTGGCAGAGCCCGGGCGGTGGCGACAGCCCGCTCCATGGGGAGAAAAGGATGGTCCGACGCGAAGAGCACCCGGCCGAATCCTCGCTTGGAGTCCATGAACGACACGAGCGCCGGGTCCATGTACTTGGCCAGGTACGCGGAATTGGACAAGTACAGGTCAGGCCATTTCAACATGTACTGCATGAGCAGTACCTCAAAGGGGTGACCCATGTGGGCGCCGATGACCGTGAGGCCCTTGAAGTCGATCAGGACGTCCTCGAGCAGCTCGGGACGCTGGCAGGCCGAGCGCACCCGCGGCCCGGGGATCCCGACGTTGACGGATACGGGGAGACCGAGTTCGGCGCACGTCTCGTAGACGGGGTAGTACAGCTTGTCGTTGAGCGGATACTGGTCGACCAGGGGCGTGATGCGCACCAGGGCGACGGCGGGGTGTTCTGCCAGGGACCGCAATCTGGTGCATTGGCGCACGGGCCGGTCAGGCCGGTCGACCACGAGCGCGGCCCGGAGGCGGTCGGGATGGGCGGCAATGGCGCTCAGCATGTCGTCGGTCTCCTCAGCCGAGAGTCCGACCGCGACGACGCCGACATCGACCCCGCTTTCGTCCATGGCACCGAGCAACTCGGTCAAGGAGGACGAGGCGGTCGGGTCGCCCCCGAGCAGATCGGTGATGCCCTCGTTGCCGGCCCGTCCCAAGAAGGCCTCGGCGGCCTGGCTGCTGAGCGCGTTGACCCAGAGGTCGACGACGGTCACGCGGTGTCTGATGTGCCAGACGCCGGCGTTGTAGGCGAGACGGGGGTTCCAGCTGTGGCCGGTGTGGCAGGTGTGGCAGGTGTGGCAGCTGTGGCCGGTGTGGCCGGTGTGGCAGGCGAGGCGCCGGAGGCTGTTGCCGCTGCCTTCGCGGCCGCCTTCGCCTTGGCGGCGCGGAGGAGTTGCACGCCCGTAGTCAGCGAGTCTTTGATCAGGCGGTCGTTGTCCTTTGAGATGAACGCGTGTACGCGCTTCTCCAAGAGCGCGCGCAGCAGCGGATTGAAGGCATGGTACGTCTCGCTGAAGTGGACGCGCGTGGTGCCGTTGCCCAGATCTTCGAGTCGGGTATGGCCTTCGGCCTCGGACAACAGCGGTCGTCCCACCGCGTTGTACTGCCAGGACTCCTTGGGCTTCACTTCCGTCAGCCACTCCCAGGACTGCCCCTTGCCGCCGGTCAGGAGGTATCGAGGGACGCGGAAGGTGCAGTGGCGGACGAGTCCGTTGCCGATGGCATCGCCCGGAAAGAGGATGTCGATCGTCACGTCCCCGGACTTGGTGTGGGGGATGCGGGCCCAGAAGAGCTGCCACAGCTCGTCCACCGTGGCCTCGATATCGACGTAGTAGCGGTGCTCCTGCACCGGCTCACCATATCCGCGAGCCTGACGCCGGCGTCAGGTGCGGGGGAGCGCCGTGCGGGCGTCAGGAGGGCGGGAAAGGGTTTCCGTAGCGATCCAGGTGGGCTTTTTCCGAGAGGTGTTGTCGCCGCGGTGGTCCGAGTGGCTTCGGGAGGTGGCCGAGGGGCACTACCGCGACGGGCACCACTTCGGGCGGGAGGACCAGAAGGCTCGAGAGGGCGTCACCGTCGAGGACGGGCAGGGTGGTCAGCGTGGAGCCCAGCCCGAGGGCGTGGGCGGCAAGGAGCAGGTTCTGCACCGCTGGAAACACCGAGGCATCCATCGCTGGGGCGAACGTGAGGCGGGTATCGCCGCAGACGACGATCAGGACCGGCGCCGCTGCGACCCCGCCCATGGCTCCGCGTTCCACGTCACGCAAGAAGGTCGGAGAGAGACGGCCCTCCTCGGCGGCCCTGGCGCCTCCTTGCCACGCGCGGGCGGTCAACTCTCCAATGCGCGAGCGGACGGCGGGATCGCGCACCACCACGAACACGAAGGGCTGGCTGTTCTCTGCGCTCGGGGCGTGTGTGGCGGCAGTAAGGATTTTTTCGACTGTCTCGTCGTCGATCGGGTCGGTGAGGAACGAACGCGCCGCCCGCTGCGTGTGCACGACGTCGAAAAATTCGGGCACTGATCGGTGCGGCCCGGCTAGCGGCGCGCGGGCACACCCGTGCCGCCTTGGGTGCGCCCGGTGTGGAGCCGGGGTGTGGTCCATTCCTCGGCTTCCGCCGTCTCGACTGTGGGCACGGCGGCCGATGGTATCGAGTGTCTGGGCCTGCCGCGTCGCCGACCGGGACGGATTGGGCGGGGCGGATGCGACTTCGATACCGTTGGCGCCGCATCGGCCGGGGGGTCGGTGCCCGCCATGACGACGTGGTCCGGACGAGGCGGAGGGGGACAGGAGGCTGAAGGTGTCAGACGGTGCCGCATCGCAGGAAGAGTTGCTCAAGGAGGCCATTGGGCAGCCGATCGGCAAGTCCAAGGTCGTCGTCGAGCGAGGACCGGTCCAGCACTTCGCAGACGCCGTGCTCAGTAGCAGCCCGATCTACCACGACCCCGAAGCAGCGAGGCAGGCCGGCTTCGACAACATCCCGGCCCCGCCGACGTTCCCCTTCGCCATGGAGTTCTCGGGCAAGTTCGAGGAGCTCCAGCCCACCGACGCGCCGACGGCCGGGAACCCCCTCGGGAAGGTTGTCGGGCCTCTGATGGCCAAGGGTGGGCTGATCCTGCACGGCGAGCAGGAGTTCATCTACCACCGGCCTGTGCAGGTGGGCGACGTGTTGGTCAGCGAGGGCAAGATCGTCGACGCCTACCAAAAAGAATCCAAGGGCCGCACGATGACCTTCATCGTGCAGGAGACGAACTGGACAGACGACAAGACTGGCGAGCCGGTGGTGACGGCCCGCTTCAACCTGATTCACCGCGCCTAGGGCGTCTGGGGGGAGATCAGATGACGTTGGCGACGAGTTCGACGACCTGGCTGACGGCGGCCGAGTGGCTTGCCGTTCTGCGTATCGGTCTCGGCCTGTGGTGGTTCGAAAGCTTCCGTCACAAGGACAAGGCCGCCTGGTTCCAACGGGGTGCCGGCATCTCGTGGGGACAGTCGGTCGCTGACAAGCACAAGTGGGTCTTCGTCAAGAAGGGCTTCGACGTGGTGGTGGTGCCACGGCCCAAGGTGATGGCCTACGTGGTGGTGCTGGGTGAGCTGGCCATCGGGTTGGGGCTGATCTTCGGCTTCTTGACCCCGATCGCGGCCTTCGCCGGGATCCTGCTGAATGTCACGTACTTCATCTTGATGATCTCGGACTGGGCCGAGCAGGGGCAGAACTTCATGATGATCTTGGCCTCTGTCGTCGTCCTGGGGACCCACGCATGGAACACGTGGTCGATCGACCACTGGCTCCACCTGTTTGGCGCATGAGCGCCGGGCTCCTCGGGTTGACGGGCCTGCGGGTCAGGGTTGCGTCGGGACTGTGATCGAAGTGAGTGAACATGCGACAGAACATGCGACAGGAGGTCGAGACGATGGGTGAGAGGACGTTGACCTTCGAGGAGGTGAAGGTCGGGGACGAGGGGCCTGTGATGTCACACACGCTGACCCGGACTGACCTGGTCCGCTATGCGGGCGCGTCGGGCGACTTCAACCCCATGCACCATGACGAGGTGCTGGCACAGGCCTCGGGCCAGCCCAGCGTGTTCGGTCACGGCATGTTCTCCATGGGCCTCTTGGGCTCTGCAATCACTGACTTCGTCGGCGTCGGGAACCTGCAGCGCTACCAAGTCCGCTTTGCCCGCCAGACGTGGCCAGGCGAGGTCCTCTCCACCAAGGTCGTGGTCACGGGCAAGCGAGAGGAAGGCGGGCAGAAGCTTGTCGACTTGGCGGTGACTCTGTCCAACGGTGAGGGTGAAGACAAGGTGGTGGGGGAGGCAACCGCCGTTCTAGCCTGACCATTGGACGGTGACTCGCCTGAGGACGCCATTGGGGAGCGAACGGGGAGATGGTTCTTCGCCTGTATTACAGCCTTCGTTAATTGGGGTCGGTTTACGAAGGATATCGTTCGACGGCTATACCCTTCGTTAATTGGGCGGAGTTTCGGAAGGATACGTATATACAGACGATCGCGACCGTCCCCGGGATCCCGGAAGGTCCTCCCGACCGGTCGGCTACGACGCTGTCCCGGTCCCGAAGCGCAGGGGCAGCCGCGCCGGTCCCCAGATTCCGAAGGTCGACGGCTTCCACTCGATCTCGCCCGCTCGTTGCAGACCAGGCATCTGCAGAGCCAGGAGCGGGAGGGCTTCTTGGAGCTCGGCTCGTGCGAGCGCAGCACCCATGCAGAAGTGGATGCCCGCCCCAAAGGTCATCTGCGCGGCCGCCCGTTCTCGAGTGATGTCGAAGACGTCGGGATCCTCGAATGCGTCAGGATCCCGGTTCGCACCTGCGAGAGAGGTCGCGACAAGCGTCCCCTGCGGGAACAGGACGTCCCGGTAGACGATGTCCTCGGAGGCGAATCTCGCCGTGCCACGTACGGCGCCGAGATAGCGCATGGATTCCTCGACGGCGCGCCCAGCTAGTTCCGGTCGCTCCGCCAGCAGGGCCCACTGATCCGGATGCTCGGTGAACAGGGCCACCGAGCAGGCGAGCTGGTTGCGTGTGGTGTCGGTGCCCGCCATCAGCACGGCCTGCGCCAGCATGGCCATCTCGTCGGTCGAAAGCCGATCGCCCTCTTCCTCGATCGCGATGAGGTCGCTCAGGAGGTCGTCGCGGGGATCAGCCCGGCGCTGGGCGATCATGTCGCTCACGTACTCCGTCAGCTCCTCACCCGCCTTCGCGATGAGGGGGAGATCCTCGGCCAAATTGTTGTTGAAGATGCGGAAGATGTCGGTCGCCCAGCCCGAGAACAGCTTCCAGTCCTCGGGCGGCGCACCAAGGAGCTCGCAGATGATTGGAATGGGGTAGGGCTCGCACACATCGGCCACCAGCTCGCATTCGCCGCGAGCGGCCACGGCGTCGACGAGGCCCCCCACCACCGCCCGCATGGTGGGCCGCAGCCGGTTTGCCGAGGCAGGGGTGAAGGCCGGCGCGACGAGCCGGCGCAGCCGTGCGTGTCCTTCGCCCTCCATGGTGAGGATGGACTCTCCACGCGGGCCCCGGTAATCGGTGCCTTGGAGCTCTGGCGACCGCTCGATGATCGAAAGCGCCGAATGGAAGCGCTGGTCACGCAAGATCGCCGTGACGTCCTGCAATCGGGTCACCGAGTAGCCGAGGTCCGTGCGAGCCAACCAATGCTGCGATCTCGCCTCGGCGATGGCATCGACGGCCTCTCGGCGCTCGAGCCCGATGGTGTCGAGGTAGGGGAGATCAAGTGTGCTGACCAGCTGCGGCGTCGGCATCGCGACGGCGACCCCCGCTAGGACCTTGGGTCGTCTTGCAACGACGGATGGCGCTGAGCCATCAGGGGAAGGAGGAAGGACTTTGGGGCGAGATGCGCCAACGCGGCAGCGGTCCGATTGACCGTGCCCGGGATCACCACCGCACGACCGGCGGCGAGGCCATCGATCGCAGCCTTGGCCACGTCGGCGGCTGGGACCCACATGATTTTGGGCAGCGTCTCGCTCGCTTCCTCGTCCGTCATGCCGGCGGCCTCGGCGAATCCGGTTTCGACGGGCCCCGGACACAGCGTGGTGACCGTCACGCCCTTGCCGCGCAGCTCCGCGCCAAGGGCGCGGCTGTAGGACAGGACGAAGGCCTTCGACGCGCCGTAGCTCGCCTGACCGGGCAGCGGCTGAAACGCTGCCGTCGATGCCGTGTTCAAGACCGCGCCCCGACGCCGGGTGACCATGCCCGGGACGAACAGCGTGCACAGATCGACCACCGCCTCGACGTTGGTCCGAACCAAGGCGGTCTCTGCCCGATGGTCGGCGCGAGAGACCGGGCCCATGGTCGTAAAGCCAGCGTTGTTGACCAGGATGTCAGCCGTGAGGCCGCGATGGTCCAGCGCATTGGGAAGCTCGGCGCGAGAGCCGGCGTCGGCTAGGTCTGCCGCGATCACCTCGGTTCGCACCGCGTGCGCCTGCGCGATCTCGTCCGCCAGCGCCTTGAGCCGGTCCTCCCGGCGTGCCACGAGGGTCACGCCATGGCCACGCCGCGCGAGCTCGCGTGCGAGGTCCGCGCCGATGCCCGACGAAGCACCGGTGACCAGAGCGGTCGTGTTCTCCTTGGGGGTGGGTAATGCCATGAGCCCAGAGCGTAGGGGACCCCGCACGGTGGCGGGGGTGCCCCGGGCAGAAGGCGGATGACGAGAACATGAAGTTCGCGTGACGTGGCGCGGCGTTACCAGGGTCTTCGCAAAGAACCAGTTCGCGTGGGGTTCACATGGTCATGGCCGAGGCAGATACTTGTGCTCAGCGAGCGGCAACTGGAGCACCCGCCGTTGCCACGAGTGAAAGGAGCTGCCGATGTCATCGACACGCTCGACCGAGGAGGCCGATCCGCCGGGTTGAACGCGCGTCATCGGAGCCCGCTTCGGTGACGCTCAGGACGGCAGTCCGCTGGTGAGAAGCCCGGCGTACGAATCGAGGCCGTGCTCGCGCCGGTGCGTGTGCCGGCCGGCCGACAAGGCGGCCCCCGCACCTACTGCGCCGTAGGCTGGAGCCAGACCGGCTGCCCACATACACAACAAAATCACTACGCGAGTAAAGGACCGGTCGTCGAGGCCGGTCCTTCTCGCGTCTTGAGCCGGGTCATGCCATCGTGGTGCATGACCGGGGTGCGCCTTCCCATGTTCCCGCTCTCGACGGTGCTCTTCCCCGGGGCGTCCATGCCGCTCCACGTCTTCGAGCCGAGGTACCGCGCCCTGATGCGGGATTGCATGGACGGCGACCGACGGTTTGGTGTCATCCTCATCGAGCGGGGTTCGGAGGTCGGCGGCGGGGATGTCCGGGCCGGACTCGGGACCCGCGGGTTGATCACCAAGGCGGTGGAGCTGCCGGACGGACGCTGGCTCCTCCAGGTCGTCGGGGAGTCGGTCGTCGCAGTGGAGGAGTGGTTGCCTGACGACCCGTACCCGGCCGCGCTGGTATGCGAGCATCGGCCCGAGAGCGACGACACGCTCTCGCCGCACCCCTCTGCTGCCGGCCAGGACGATGCCGCCACCCTCCTCGATGCGGCGACCCAGCGGGTGCGCCGTGCGAGGGCGCTGCTTGCCGAGAATGGAGGGGCCCCGCCTCTGCCGCCCGGCGCCGCACTCGACGGTGACGGCGACCGCGAGGCAGCCTCGTGGGAGCTCTGTGCCGTGGCCCCGGTGAGCGCGTACGACGCACAGCGGCTCTTGGCGGCAGCCGGCGTCGCGGCACGAGCGCGGCTGCTCGTGGAACTCATGGACGACCTCGAGCTCGATCTGCACCGTATGCTCACCGCGGAGTAACCCGGGTCCCATGAAGCCGGTGCAAACGGTCCAGCGCGTCGGTGACATGCTCGGGGACGTCGAGCGCGAGGGAGGGAGCGGCGTGGCGATCACACCGACGAGAGAGCAATTCACCGAATTCGCCCATGGTGCTCGGGACGGCGAGGTGGTCATGATCAACCTGCTCCACTTCGCCCGGCCCGACGCCGACGCCGACGCCGACGCCGACACCGATGCCGATGCCGACGCCAAGGGCGCTGCTCAGGCGACCGGCGCTGCCGCGTACAGCGACTACAGCGACCAGGTCGTGGCCATGGTCGAGGCTCGGGGAGGACGGGTCATCTGGACCGGTCGCCCCGAGAACGTCTTGATCGGCGACTCCCAGGCCGACGACTGGGACCTGGTTGCGCTGGTGTCGTATCCCAGCCGGAGCGCCTTCATCGACATGGTGACCTCACCGAAGTACGAGGAGGCGCACACCCACCGCGAGCGCGGGCTCGACCGCACGGTGCTCCTTGCGTGCGAGCCGCTTCGCAGCGCGTTGTCGCCGCCTGGACACGCACCGGACGGGGCCGAGAAGGGGAACGGGGCAACCCGGACCGCGGATGCCTGACGCGCCGGCCGACGCCAACCGGCGCCGCAACATCCTGTTCGTCACGACCGATCAGCAACGCTACGACAGCCTCGGTTGCAACGGTGGCACGGTCGCCCGCACGCCCGTTGTGGACCGCCTCGCTGCCGAGGGCGTCAACTACCGGCGCGCCTACAACCAGAACACCGTGTGCATGCCGGCGCGCTCGACCATGCTGACGGGTCAGTACGTGCGCACGCACGGCGTCGTCGCCAACGGCATCCCGCTCCCCGTGGACGCGCCGTCGGTCGCCCAGTACCTGCACGACGCGGCCGGCTACCGCACCGCGCTGTTGGGCAAGGCGCACTTCGAGCCCGGTTTCGACCCGCAGAACCAGTTCGAGGAGAACGCGCGCGTGGCGCGAGGCGACACCGGGCCGTGGCGGGGCTTCGAGCGCTCGCAGCAGGCCATGCACGCGGCCGCCTGGGGTGACCATCCGATCGCGCACTACGGGCGCTGGCTCAAGGAGCACCACCCCGAGCACCTGCACAGCTTCGCCGGCCTGCTTCAGGCCGAGCCCGGCGGGGACACGCGTGCACCCGAGACCAAGAACAATCCCATCCCACGCGCCTGGTACCACACCGACTGGGTCGCCGATCTCACAGTTGACTGGCTTCAGTCGCTCGGCGCAGACGAACGGTGGTTCTGCTGGATGTCCTTTCCGGACCCCCACCACCCATGGGATCCGCCAGCCTCGGAGTTGTACCGCGTGCCCTGGCAGGAGCTCGATCTGCCGCCGGGTCATCCAGGATCCGACGATGCCATCCGCGCCGTGCTGGAACGCAAGCCCGCCCATTGGCTGGCCTTTTGGGACGGCCGCTTCCCCAACATGGAGGGCGGCCCGGCGACCTTCGTGCCGTCCCGGCTCACCCACGACCAGATACGCGAGATCAACGCCAAGGTCCACGTCATGAACGAGCTCGTCGACGATGCCTGCGACCGCGTCCTACAGACAGTGGCGCAACGTGGCTGGCTCGATGACACCGACGTGATCTTCACGACGGACCACGGCGAGTTGCAGGGCGACTTCGGACTCCTCTACAAGGGTCCGTTCCACACCGACGCGTTGATGCGGCTGCCCCTTGTATGGCGGCGGGCCCCTTCGGCCGGCGTCGAACCGGCGGCCGTGACCGATCCGGTCGGTCAGGTCGACTTGGCCCCGACGTTCTGCGCCATCGCCGGCGTCGAGCCTGCGCCATGGATGCAGGGCAGCGTCCTGCCGGTCGCCGACGGCGAGCCAGGGCGTGAGCGGGCACTGTGCGAGTGGGACAGCCAGTTCCCGGGGTACGGCATGCATCTGCGATCGGTGTACCGCGACGGCTGGTTGTGCACCGTTTACGAACCCTCCACGGCGGGCCAGCCAAACGGTCTCGAGGAAGTGTGGGGCGAGGCCGTCCTCCAACCCTGCCCCGTGGTGTACGAACAGGCGAGCACCGGCCCCGGGGGCGTGGGCATCGCCACGGGGGAGCTGTACAACGTCGACGAGGATCCGTACCAGTTCGAGAACCGCTGGGACGACCCGGAGCGCCGCGCGCTGCGCGACGACCTGGTGGCTGACCTCTACGCCAGCCTGCCCGCCGAAGAGCGCCACCTGAAGGTGATGGCGCCAGCCTGACGCCCCACGCCGCGACGTCGACGCCCAGTCAGTCGAGCCCGGGCAGCACTGCGTCGAGGAAGCGCTGAGGCGCCTCGACCATGGGGTAGTGGCCCACCCGGTTGAGGCGCTCGACGGTCGCATCGGGTCGCGCGGCCACCAGTGTCTCGACCATGGAGGGGACGGCCACCGGGTCGTCTAGTCCCCAGACGACATGGAGCGGCGCGGGGTCGGATTCGATGGCACCGGTGAAGCGCCGCTCGTTGGCCCGTCGCTCCTCGATGTAGCGGATCAGCCGCGGCAACATGCGATGGCCATCGTCGTGCACGACCTGTGCGGCTGCGGCCGGGAGCGGATCCTCGGGCCAGCCTTCGGGAACGAGCGGCGTGTCGGAGCTGAAGGTGTCGCGCAGGCTCTGGGTGATGGACGCGGCGTCGATAGGGACGCCGTCGGGCAGCCGCTCGTCGGGCAGGCTCAAGAGCAGCTGCTGGCCGTTGGTCAGATGGGCCTGCTCGATGTAGATGCTGCCGTTCGTGACCACTCGACGTGTCACTTCCACTGGCCAGGCGCCCTCGGCGCGACGGGCCAACAGCTCGCCACCGACCGTGTCGCCCATGTCGTGGGAGAGCAGCGCCAAGCGGTCGATGCCCAGTCCCGCCACGAAGGCCGTCGCGATGTCTGCCTGCAGCGCCATGGTGTAGGAGCGGTCAGGCTTGGCCGAGAGTCCGTAGCCGAGCATGTCGAGAAGGAGCACGCGCCGCCCCGCCCGCAGACCGTCGAGCACGGCCGCGAAGTCGAACGACGAGGTGGGGAAGCCGTGCAACACCAGGAGCGGCGGGTGAAGCTCGGGCCCGATGGCGGGAGCGTCCACGGTGAAGATGCGTCGCCCCGCACAGCTCGCGGCGTCTGCGCCGAGTGCCTCCCAGCCGGCGGTCGTCGCGATCGTCACGTGCCCGCCAGCTTGCTCACGACGGGGGCGAGTGTCTCCCATGCGTCGGACTCGATCGACCAGTAGGAGATCCCGTACTCGGCCCTTCGCCATTCGAGCTCCTCGGCCATCTCGTCGAGCGTGCCGATGAGCGCGAGCGGCACGTGCAGCGCGTCCGCAGGGTCGATCCCGAAGGCGGGGGCCATCTGCGTGGCGAGCCCCTTGGCGTCGTCGGTGACCATCACGAAGCCGATGAGCGAATTCAGCTCGAGGTCG
This sequence comes from uncultured Acidimicrobiaceae bacterium, assembly GCA_963725895.1. Classification (GTDB taxonomy): domain Bacteria; phylum Actinomycetota; class Acidimicrobiia; order Acidimicrobiales; family RAAP-2; genus Bog-473. The sequence goes on from CAVSAJ010000003.1 coordinate 1,343,630, forward strand.
TCGAAGCGGGCGCCGGCGGCCTCCTTGACCCAGCGGATCTTCGTGCGGGTCCGCTCGGGTGTTGCGTCCATGGCGGTCTCGGCCCCGCCGGTGCCCTCGCGCAGGTTCACGTTGATGCTGACGATGTCGGCGTGCTGCGCCGCGAAGGACAGCACGCGCTTGCCCGCCGCCGCCGATGATCAGCGGCGGACCCGGCCGTTGCACGGGTCGTGGCGTCAGCGTGTGGGCGATGACTTCGTAATGCTCGCCATGGAAGCTGAAGGGCCCGTTCGTGCGCAGCAGACCCTGCACGAGCATGACGGCCTCTTCGAAGCGGGACACTCGCACCGCCGGGTGGTCGTAGGGAATGCCCGACTCGTCGTAGTCCGAGCGCATCCAGCCGGCCCCGAGACTGAGCTCGAAGCGTCCATCGCTCAGCAGGTCGAGTGTCGCCGCTTCCTTGGCGAGCACGAAAGGATGGCGGTAGTCGTTGCACAGGACGAGCGCACCCATGCGGAGCGTCGTCGTGGCACTGGCGACGGCGGCGAGGGCGGGCACGGGGGCCAACTGCTCGCCGAAGTGGTCGGGCATGAGCAGCGCGCTGTAGCCGAGGTCCTCCGCCTTGCGGGCTTGATCGGCCCACGAGCGTGCCGATGACTCGGGTGCCTTGCTGAGCTGCGCGGCGAAACGGAACGTGCGGTCGTGTGCCATGGCGCCATCGTGCCAGAGAACGGCAGAGTCGGCCTCTCGCTCAGCCCGCGAACTTGCCGGTGACGAAGCGCTCGAGGAGGAAGTAGCCGCAGGGCAAGAACAAGAACAGCAACGCGCGCTCGCGCCACTGGTGCCGCGCCACCCATACGCCCAAGGCGGCGAAGAAGGGGAACAGGACCAGCACCTCCCTGCTCTCTGAGAGGAGGATCGTCTGGAAGGTGAACGCGCACCAGACCAGTGCCAGGAGCACACCGTAGGAGGGGCGGATGCGCACCCACGCCACGACCGCGGCGACGGCGATCAGCACCACCGTCACCAGGTCGAACAGCTCGACGACTGATGCAGTGGATGTGTCGAGCAGGCGCCAGTGCACCAGGTCGGAGACAGCGTGGCCGATGGAGGTCCACGGCCAGCTCAGGTGCCGGTGCCACTGGGCCTGGGAGCGGATGAACGCAAGCCACTCTCCGAAGTGGACTTTTTGATAGGAGATCCACGCAACCAACGCGAGCAGGGTCGGTGCAATCACGGCAGCCAGGCGCGCCGCAGTCACGCGAAGGGGTGAGAGCCATTCGAGGCCTTGGCCTGTATGCCACGTCGCACGGTCGCGGGGCGCCCACCAGACCTCGAGAGCCAAGGGTACGAGGAGGAGCGCCAGGTAGTACTTGCCCATCGCCGCTGCGGCGGCGAGCAGTCCTGCCGCGACATAGTGCCCACGCCGAGCCGCCAGGAAGGCGAGTGTCGCCGCCGCCAGGGTCACCGACTCCGGGTAGGTGGCGACGAGGAAGAAGGCGCTCGGCCAAGCCAGCAACAGCACGCACGCCCCGTCGGCCGCCCGGCGGCCGACCTCCAGATCGACAAGCTTCCAGAGCGCGGCCAACGCGACGACCAGACCGAGAGTGCTGACGATCTCGCCACTCGTGACGTATCCGAACCGCAAGACCTCATGAGTGGCCCTGACGAGGAGTGGGTAGAGGGGGCCGAACGCATAGAAGGCCCGGTTGCCTGTCTGCACCGCGGCGGCACCGGCGTGACCCGGGTATCCGTGCGCCGCCAACGTCAGGTAGTAGCCGGCGTCCCATTGAGCCAGGATCTGGGTCAAGAGCCCCGGGTGGCGGGCGACCAGGTGCGGGAACTTGACACCGTCGGCGCTGACGAGAGCGATCCAGGTGACGATGAGGCGAAACACGACGGTGGAAACGACGGCGATCGTCAGTGGCCGGCGCCAGTCGACCCACAGACGTCGCAGACGCGATGGGCCCGCGTCCTGTTGCGACGCCGCGGCGAGTTCGTCGAGGTGATGCTGGTACCCGGCCGAGAGCTGAGGATCTTCGCCTGGCCGATCGCGGGCGGCAGCGTCCTCGTCGCTCTGCTCCATGGCGCCGTCCGCTCCCACGGCCTGCTCAGTCACGACTGCGCCACCGTATCGCGGGCGGCCCGTATGACCGGGGGTTCTCGGCGCCCGCGCCGGCGGGTGCCGGCAGGCTAAATGAAGCTGAAGTCGGGCACTGCCTGAGCTGATCCCCTTGAAGAGCTCGCCCTTGCTGGCGACCAGCTCTTCAGGAGTCCAGGCGGCGTCACGCGTCACATGTCCGACGGCCTTGAACGCGCTCATGGCGTAGATGTCGGCGCCGAAGACCACGAGGATCTGACCGGTGATGTCGGCGGACGCGGGGGCGGCGAGGAACGCCACGACGTTGGCGATGTTCTTCGGGTCCCACGCGTCGAAGCCATCCTTCGCCTGCATGCCGTCGCCGCCGAAGAGCGTCTCGGTCATGCGCGTGCGGGCGCGAGGCGCGATGGCGTTGGACGTGACGCCGTAGCGACCGAGCTCGCGGGCTTCGACCCAGGTGAGCGCGGCGATCCCGGCCTTGGCGGCGGCGTAGTTGGCCTGGCCCGCGTTCCCGAAGAGCCCAGCTTCCGAGGAGGTGTTGATGATGCGCCCGCTGACGTCCTCACCCGCCTTGGAACGGTTGCGCCAGTACACGGCGGCGTGGTGGGTGGCGGTGAAGTGCCCTTTGAGGTGCACCCGGATCACGTCGTCCCAGTCCGACTCGTCCATGTTGAACGACATCTTGTCGCGCAGGATCCCAGCGTTATTGACCAGGATGTCGAGTGAGCCGTAGGTCTCAATCGCCTGGTCGACCACTGCCCTTGCCGCCGGCCCACGAGCTGATGTCGTCACCGTTGACCGTGGCCTCGCCACCGTTCTTCTTGATGAGCTCGACCACCTCTTCGGCGGGGTGCACGTCCGCACCGACCTCGCCGTGCAACCCGGCGCCGACGTCGTTGACGATGACGCGCGCGCCCTCGCCTGCCAACACGAGCGCCTCTTCGCGCCCGATACCCCGTCCTGCGCCGGTGACCACGGCCACCTTGCCGTCAAGCAATCCCATCGTCACGCCTCCCTGTGCCAGTGATTCGCCGCGGCTCCGCGCCGACCCGGTTGTCCCTGAGGAAAGGGTCCTGCGCCGTGCCCGAAGGCCGCCGCGCGGTGCACGAAGTGTGGCCGATGCTGGTGCTCAGGGGCAAAACCGGGCCAGTGCTTCGGCGGCGACCTGCCCGATCAGCTCGGCGGTCTCCGTCCTGGCCCGCGTGCGCCCGAAGCGAGCGACCAGGCTGACGACCTCCATCCCCTCCGGCGGGTGGTCGAGCAACGCGGCCTCGACCCCGCCCGCGACGCAGAGGACGGGGAGCGGTCGACCGTGGTGCGACCGTGCGCGGGCCAGCGCGAGCACGCCGCCGGGCACCTTGCCCTGGAAGGAAGGTGGGTCGAGGTGCCCTTCGCCCGTCATCACGAGATCTGCGGGCTCCAGCCGCGCGGCCAGCCCGACCAGTCCGGCCACGAAGTCGAAGCCCGGTTCGATGCGGGCCCCGAGCGCGACGAGCCCGCCCGCCAGCCCTCCAGCCGCACCCGCGCCGGCGACAGCGGTGACGTCCACGCCCACCTCACGCTGGTAGCGCGCGGCAACGTCGGTCAGGCGTTGCTCGAGCACTTCGACCTGCGCCGGCGACGCACCTTTTTGTGGGCCGAACACCGCCGCCGCATCGACGAATCGGGTCGTGACGTCGGACGCGACGACGAGCTCGACGCCCGTGAGTGCCTCCGGTGACCCGACCGCGTCGAACGCACCTTCACCACCGTCGGTCGTAGCGGAACCACCACAACCGATCACGATGCGTCGCGCGCCTGCGTCACGGGCGGCGAGGAGCAGTTGCGCCGACGCCGGTCGTGCTGGCGCGCACCGGGTCGTCGCCCCGAGGGCGCGGCACCAGGGCCCGGCCTGCTGCCTTGGACATCTCGATGACGGCGGTGCGGGGAGGCGTCCGCCCCGTTCGCTGGTGCGAGAGCCTTCTCCATGACACGCCACTCGGCCTCCACCGGGCGTCCGAGTGGGCCGCTCACGGTGGTGAGGTGGCGGGTGCCGCCGCAGGCGTCGAGCAGCCCTTCGCCCCCGTCGGACATCGGCACCTCGTCCGCCGTCCAGCCCGCGTCCGCGCGCTGCCGCAGCGACGGCGGCGGCCGCCTCCGGTGCAGACGCGGTGCCCCGGAACTTGTCCGGGGCCGCGACGACGTGGGGCATGACGGCGAAACCTACTGGGCGCGGTGCCGCCCATTGTCCCCTCGTAAGGCCCGTCGGGCTGCCGCGCCGGGGTGCCCAAAAGGTGCCTGAGGAGGCTTTCGGGCAGTCGCCGGCGCGAGCGAGGTGTGCGGGCGAGAGGACTCGAACCTCCACCCCCTCGCGGGGACCGGGACCTAAACCCGGCGCGTCTGCCAATTCCGCCACGCCCGCAGCGGTCCCGCGGTGCGGGTGACCAGGAAGTGTACGGCGATGTGCCTACGGGAGCACCCGACGCCCACTAGCCTCGTGACATGGTCAACTCATCCGACGCCACCCGCATCGTGGCCGCTGGCGCCGACCTCGACTCCGGCGGCCGGATCTTCCAGCAGCTGCTGAAGGAGCGGATCGTCTTCATCGGCAGCGCGATCGACCAGGTCACGGCCAACCTGGTCTGCGCCCAGCTCATCCTCTTGGAGGCCGAGGAGCCCGAGAAGGACATTTCGCTCTACATCAACTCGCCTGGGGGTTCGGTCACCGACGGCCTGGCCATCTACGACACCATGCAGTACGTCCGTCCCGACGTCTCGACCATCTGCGTGGGCCTGGCGGCCAGCATGGGCCAGTTCTTGCTCTGCGCCGGGGCGCCCGGCAAGCGGTACGCGCTGCCGCACTCGCGGATCCTGATGCACCAGCCTTCGGGGTCCATGCAGGGCCAGGCAGCCGACATCGCCATCCAGGCCGAGCAGATCATCTACCTCAAGCGGATGATGGCCGAACGCATCGCCTTCCACACGGGACAGACACTCGAGCGGATCGAGACGGATTCTGACCGCGACCGCTGGTTCACGGCGGACGAGGCCTGTGAGTACGGCTTCATCGACAAGGTCATCGACCGCTCTGCGGCCACGACAGCTGCGGGGAACGCATAGACGTGGCGCTCGACGTCCCGGCCTCTTCGTCGGACGCGGACCGGAGACTCGAGGAGGCGGCAGAACGGGAGGAACGGGTAGCGGACCGCTCGCCCATGGCGGCCGAGGCGGGCGGCGTCGGCGCGCGCGAGGCGCGCCGCGCCACTGGAACGCGCATCGTCACCCCGACGATCAGCGTGCGCAAGCGGCTCCGCGAGATCTGGCTGTCCCGCGAGCTGCTGGTCTACCTGGTCCGCACCGAGATCAAGGTCAAGTACAAGAACTCCGTCGCTCGGCCTCGTCTGGTCGATGGTGGCTCCCGCCATGACGCTGGCCATCTACTTCGTCGTGTTCCAGATCGTGCTCGCCAACCACGTGCCGAACTTCGTCATCTTCCTGTTCGCGGGCCTGCTGCTGTGGAATCTCTTCCAGCTCGGAGTTCTCACCGGTACCGGCGTGGTGGTCAACAACTCCGGCATCGTCAAGAAGGTCTCCTTCCCACGCGAGATCCTGTCCCTCGCTGCTGTCGGCTCCGCCTGCGTGTTCTTCCTCTTCCAGTCGATCGTGATGGTCATCTTCCTCGTCGCGCTCCACCACGGGCCGGACTGGTCCTACCTGCCCGTGCTGCTCTTGGCCCTCGTGACCGGCATCGTGTTGGCGTCTGCCATCGCCGTGCTGCTGTCGGCCATCAACGTGTATCTCCGGGACACGCAGCACCTCATCGAGGTCATCCTCACCGCGTGGTTCTGGGCGTGTCCGATCGTGTACGCCTATCAGCAGAACATCGGGGTCAGGCTGGGAAAGAAGGGCCTCACCTGGGTCTACTTCCTGAACCCGGTGGTGCCCCTCATCCTCTCGTTCCAGCGTTGTATTTACGCGGATGTCATGGTCAAGGTGAACGGTGCTCCCTATGCCGTCCTGCCGCCCAAGGGGATGCTGTGGTACGTCGGCCTCGACCTTGCGGTGCTGTTCCTCGCGGTGGTGCTGTTCCTGATCGCCCTTGCCGTCTTCGGCCGGCTCGAGGGCAACTTCGCTGAGGAGCTCTGAGGTGAACGACTTCGCGGTCGACGTGCGCAGCGTCTCCAAGCGCTTCCGCCTGGCCCACGGTCAGTACAACACCGTCAAGGAGCGCATCATCCACGGGGGACGGCGCAAGGCCACAGAGGACTTCTGGGCGCTCAGCGACGTGTCGATCACGGTCCGGGAAGGCGAGACGGTTGGGATTCTCGGTCGCAACGGCTCGGGCAAGTCGACCCTGCTCAAGTGTATCTGTGGGGTTCTTCAGCCGACCAAGGGCGAGGTGGCCGTCCGCGGGAAGCTGGCGGGTCTGCTCGAGCTGGGCGCGGGGTTCCAGATGGACCTCACCGGCCGGGAGAACATCTACCTGAACGGCTCGCTGCTCGGGATGACCAAACGCCAAGTCGACAAGGCCTTCGACGCCATCGTCGACTTCTCCGAGCTCGAGGACTTCATCGACGGGCCCGTCAAGTTCTACTCCTCGGGCATGACCGTGCGGCTCGGATTCGCCGTGGCCGTGAACGTCGACCCTGACATCCTCGTCATCGACGAGGTACTGGCCGTGGGCGACGAGCGCTTCCAGCGCAAGTGCCTCGACCGGATCAGCCAGTTTCAGGAGGAGGGGCGCACCATCCTCTTCGTGACCCACTCCGCCGACCAAGTGCGCTCCATCTGCGACCGCGCCGTCGTGCTCAGCCACGGCGTGCTCGTGGCCCAAGGCGAGCCTGGGGAGGCGACGCGTATCTTCCGCGAGCGGCTGATGGCCGAGGGTGCCGGAATGGCCGTCGCCGATCCCGAGCTGGTCGCAGTGCCCGCCAGTCCCGACACGTTCGGCGGCGACACGCTGCCCGACACCGAGCGGCCCGTGCGGTTCCGCTCGGTGCACCGGATCTACTCGGGGGACAACACGGTGCCCTACATGCGAACGGGTGACGACCTGACGATACGGGTGGAGTTCGAGGCGCTCTACCCGACCGAGGATGTGGTCTTCTCGCTCGAGATCCGTGACGACGTCGGCGGCATCATCATGCGCACGGACACGTCCATCATCGGCATGCCCATCGACGCGCCTCGAGGCACGAGTGTGATGCACTTCGGGATCGTCGACATGCCCATGCTCGATGGCTCCTTCACCTTCGCCCTCGGGATTCAGAGCCGCAGCGGCAGGCTCTTCGACTGGCGGGACAACGCGGGGTCATTCGAGGTCATGAACCCGGGCAAGACGACCGGCTCGATCCACATGAAGGTGCACGCTGCCGTCATCGCTTCCGAGAGCGGGCTCGAAGCGCCGGACGCGCTGGCTCAGCCTCTCTGAGCGAGACATGGAAGACGCCGACGTGACCCTGCCCGAGGACCCCCAGGCCTACGTGGAACAGGTCATGGCCGAGATCGCCGAGGAGGTGCGGCTCCGCCGCGCCTCGGGGGACCTGCCTCCAAAGCTCGAGCGGGAGCTCGACGAGCTCTTCTTGGCCCATTCGCCCGTCGCCGGCCGCGGCGGCGACCTGAGCGAGGCGCTCCGCATGGTCGATGCAGCAACGTTCATCGATCCGGTCGTGCCCGTTGGCTCCGAGAAGGCCGCCGGCGCTTTCGTCAAGAAGGGCATGCGGTCGATGCTGCTCTGGTACGTCGGCTGGGTCACCCACCAGATGAGCCAGTCGGCTTCCGCGGTGAGTCGCGCCTTGCACATCGTCGACCAGCGTCTGAAAGAGCTCGAGCGCCAGGTCGAGGTCCAGCGGGTTCCCGACGCCGGCGTCGTCGAGTTCCCCCGATTGCACGACCCCAGCGCGTGGTGGGTCGAGCCGGCGGTGACGGCTGTCGCCAAAGCGCCCGGTCGCGTCCTCCATGCCGCATGCGGTGACGGTTGGTTGGTGCGTCGCATCGCGGCGTCGGGAGGGGATGCCTACGGTGTCGATCCACGGGTGCACCTGGTCGAGGCGGCGGAGCTCGGTGCCGTGGACCTGCGCGGCGAGGGCCTGGCGGAGCACCTGCGTGCCGTGGCGGCGGCGGGTCTCGGCGCGTTGGTTTTGAGCGGGATCGTCGACGGCATGTCGGGGGGCGAACGGGCGCAGCTGCTCGCCTCGGTGGCGACACGGCTCGCGCCCGGTGGCACGCTGGTGGTCCACTCGGTGAGCCGCGCCAGCTGGGAGGACGCCGACGCGCCGCCCGAAGCGGACCTCACCCCCGGCAGGCCCCTGCGACCCGAGGCGTGGTGCCGCTTGCTCGAGCAGAGCGGCTATCAGGCTGTGGCCCAGACCGGTCCGGGCGGGGCCGACTTCTTGGTGACCGCGGTCCGAGACGCGATCACGGCACCGTACGCACCTGCGGAACGGTGAGCGCCGCCGCCGGGAGGCCGGTGGCCGTCCACCAGTTCATCGCCGCCCTCAATCCGCACGACGCCACCGGGGCTCACACTCTGTTGCTGCGTGAAGCTCTGCGGGCAGCGGGATGGCGCTCGGAGATCTTCGCCGAAGCGATTCACGAGGACCTGTCGTCACTGGCCCACAAGCATTGGATGTACCCCGAGCACGCGGCCGACGGTGACCTCGCCGTGTACCAGTTCACGACATCGTCCGCCATCGCCGGTTATCTGGCAGAGCAGGGCGTACCGCTCGTGCTGGACTTTCACAACGTCACTGCTCCCGAATTCTTCGAAGGCTGGGAGCCGCGCAGCGCCACGCGTGCGGCCCAGGCGGTCGAGCAGCTGGCGCGGCTGGCGCCGCGGGCTGTACTCGGGTTGGCCAAGAGTGCGTTCAGCGAGAAAGAACTGCGGCGTGCCGGCTGTCGGCACACCGAGGTGGTGCCGGTGCTCGCCGACTATGGGCGGGTCGGCGCGACACCCGACGTCCGGGTCGCCGCCGAGCTCGCGCGGGCGCGCGCCGGGGGCGGTGCCGACATCCTCTTCGTCGGCAGGGTCGTCCCGTCCAAGGCACAGCACGAGTTGGTGAAAGCGTTGTGGGCCCACCGCCGCCTCTACGACCCGCAGGCCCGTCTGCACCTGGTCGGCGGCACGGCCAGCTTCGAGTACTCCAAGGCCCTCCGGGACTACATCGAGGATCTCGGTCTGGCCGAGGCAGTTCATCTGACTGGCGAGGTGTCGGACGCGTCGCTGGCTGCCCATTACGGTGCCGCGGACGTCTTCCTTTCGCTCTCTGCGCACGAGGGCTTCGGCGTGCCGGTGGTGGAGGCGATGGCGGCCGGTGTCCCGGTCGTGGCGCGTGGTGCTGGAGCGGTCCGCGAGACGGCCGCCGGCGCTGCCGTGATGCTCGCGGCGGCTGACCCTTCCTATGTCGCGGCCGCACTCCACCGCGTCTGCACCGACAACGACCTGCGCGCCATCCTCCAGGCGGCGGGGCGGCGACGGGCCTCAGAGCTGGCCGAGGGTGCAGCGGCGGCCCGGATCGTCGAGGCGATTGCGGAGGTGGTGCCGCGGTGAGCAAGAAGGTGGCCTTCGTGACGCCTCGCTACGGCACCCAGATCATGGGCGGTGCCGAAACCGCTGTTCGCCAGCTCGCCGAGCACCTCTCCGACCTCACGAGCTGGGAGGCCGAGGTCCACACCACGTGCGCTCTCGATCCGCTCACGTGGGCGGACGAACTCGAACCCGGCACGAGCGAGGTCAACGGGATCCCGGTGCACCGCCACCCGACCGCGCACGGTCGGCTGCCCGACTTCTACGGCCTCGACGGGATGCTGCGCCTTGCGCCTCGGCAGGCAACTCGGGCCCAGGGCGCACGCTGGGTTGACTACAACGGGCCGGTATCCCCGCAGCTCGTAGACGCGGTCAGCACGTCGGACGCCGATGTCGTCGCCTTCACCCCGTACCTGTACCACCCCACCGTGGCTGCCATCGGCCGGGTGCCCGCACCGGCCGTCTTCCATCCGGCCGCGCACGACGAACCGGCGCTCTACCTCTCGGTCTTCCGCGGTACCTTCGGGGATGCCGACGCCTTCTGCTTCTACTCGGCCGCGGAACGATCCCTGGTGAACCGCATGTACCCGGTGGCGGAACGGCCACAGATCGTGCTCGGGCTCGGCGTGGGTGACTCCGAAGGCGTGGGCCGACCCGGTCAGGAGCTCATCGGCCAGGGCGACCGGCCCTACATCGTGAGCGTTGGTCGCGTCGACGAGCACAAAGGTTCCAAGATGCTGGCGTCGTACTTCGCCACCTACAAAGAGCGCCATCCGGGTCCGTTGGCACTCGTGCTCGTCGGCCCCGTCGCCGTCGAGTTGCCGCCGCACCCCGACATCGTGGTGACAGGCCCCGTGGATGAAGCAGCCAAGTGGGACATCGTCCGAAGCGCACTGGTCTCGGTCTCGCCCTCGGCACTCGAGTCGTTCTCTTTGGTCGTGATTGAGGCGTGGGTCGACCGGGTCCCCGTCCTCGTCAACGGGGCCTGCGGGCCGACGCGCGAGCACTGCGAACGCTCCGGCGGCGGGCTGTGGTTCACCTCGTACCCCGAGTTCGAGGCCGTCCTCGAGCGTCTGGTGGCGGACTCGTCGCTCCGCGCCACGCTCGGAGCACGGGGACGAGCCTTTGTGGACACACACTTCCGGTGGCCCGTGCTCACCCGTCGGTACGACGACTTCATCACCGCGGTGGCCGAACGAGGGCGGGGGACGCCCGGGCTCTTCTGATGGTCGCGTCGGTTGGCCGCTCTGGAGCGAGCGTCAGCGACCCGCAGCGACCAGTGGCGCCACCGACACCGTCTCGAGCTGGCCGCTCTGGTAGTTGGTGACGTCGATCTCCTTGCCGCCGGGTTCCAGTGTCATCTGTCGCGGGAAGGCACCGGCCGGCAGGTAGCCCACGAGGTCCGCACCGCCCGCGACGTCGAGGACGGCCAAGGATGCCGTGGCTCCCGTGCCGAACCGGTTCGAGTTGGCGACGAGGAGCCGCCGCCCGCCGTCGAAGAACGCCAACCCGACCGGCGCCGCACCGACCCCGACGTCGGCGATCAGGGCGGGTCCGCCCCGAGCCAGGGCGCACGCCGAGAAGGCCAGAACGGCGTCGCTGCCGCGCGCCGTCACCCACACGGTCGCGCCGTCGGCCGACACCACCACGCGGACCGGTTGGCATCCGGCCGTCACGACTCGCTCGATCGCCGCGGCAGGATGGTGCTCGGCCACGGCGACCCGTACCAGCGAGAGGGTGCCGGGCACGCTCGTCGAACCGCCGCGAGCGACCTCGCTCGTCACGTAGGCCGTGTCGCCGTCGCGGCTGAAGGCGACGCCGACCGGTGACTCTCCGACCCGCATGGCGCCGACATAACGCGGCTGCTGGACGCCGCGTAGGCGGAAGACGTCGACCGTGTCGCTGTCTTCCATCGTGACGAAGGCGAAGTGGCCGTCACGGGTCGGCGCAACCTCGATCGCGCCCGCTCCGGGCGTCGGCGTCTCCCAGAGGAGAGAGCCAGGCGCCCCGCGCTCGGCGGCCTGCACGTCAATGACGACGAGCGACGGGTCCGCGGCGACCAGGAGCTGGCGCCCGCCGTCGATGAAGGCCATGCCGAGGGGCGTGAGCTGGCCGAGCAGCACGGTGTGGAGCACCCTGCCGCTGCTGCCGTCCCCGCTGTAGACGAGGATGCCGCCACCGCCACCGCCACCGCCACCGCCACCGCCCGGCCCACCTCCCTGGGGGACACCTTGACTGGACACGAAGGTGAACTTGCCGTCGGGCGTGGTCGCCACGTCGAACGGCAGTCCCGGCACGTTCGTGAAACCGGGCGTCGCCGCCAGTGCGGGTGCCGTCGCGACGGCGGTCGAGCATCCAGGAGGTGTCAGGGCCGGCACCGACGCTTCTGGCGGCGCCGCGTCGGCCCCTCCCGAGACCGAGAGCACGCAGGCCAGCACGACCAGGGCAAGACCCCAGCGGGATTGCACCGAGGCCCGGCTACACCTCGCGCCGGCCCACGACGGTGTACATGCGCTGGTCGATCGCATCGCTGGCGATGTCGTGAGCCAGGTGATGGTGTTGGGTGTGCATCGTCATCTCCGTACGACCGAAGCCGAGGCGCGCCAGCATGGAGACCACGGCGCCCGGATAGATCGACCACCAGTTGGTCATGTGGTGCTCGGCCGAAGGCGAGAAACGCATGATGTTGGCCTCAGGCGGCTGCGCGTCGTCCTGGAGTGGTTCGGTGATGATCATCGCCTCGGTCGTGCGGGCCGCAGCTTGTGACAGGGCACCCCAGGGTTCGCGCAGATGCAGCAGGATTGCCCCCACCAGCGTGATGTCGAAGGCGCCCAGATCGGCCGGCATGTCGTAGATGTTCCCTTGGACGAACTTGGCCGAGGAGCCGAAGGCGCGGTGGAGGTACCACCAGGCGTCGTGGTTGCGATCGATTGTCTCCTGCATGACTCGCTGCTTCTCCTCGAGATGTTCGACCCCCTTCACGGGCAGGAGATCGATGGAGACGTCGAAGCCGGCCTCGAAGGAGACCACTTCTGCACCCATGCGCTCCATGTAGAAGGTCAGGTAGCCCGTCGCCGGGCCCAGCTCGAGCACCCGCTTGCCCGCGACGTCGACGCCACCCAGGTACGCAGGCTCGTGCCCACGGAGGTCCCACGCCCCTGGGAGCAGCCGGCCGTCGGGGAGCTCGATTGCGTGGTACCAGACCAGGTCGCTGAGATCCGCGCCGGCGCGTCGGGCCGACTGAGCGGCCTGGAAGCCGGGGTCGAGCTGACCGAGGTAGTCGCGCGGAGGGTACGAAGGCAGGAGTGGCTGGCGCTGAGCGTCCGGCGCCGTCGCGAGAGTGGTGTCGGGCTGCGCGCTGTCAGGTCGCCGGAGCATGCGGCGTCACTCTACGCGAGGCCGTGCCCGTCGGCAGGCACTCGGGCACGACACAACACACAGGTTGGCGCGACGACCGAGTGGCTCAGAACCCGTCCATCCCCACCATGGGCTGGTTGAGATGTTGCCCGCCCATGGAGCCGCGGAATGGCGCGTCGCCGTAGGAGAAGATCCCGCCGTCGGAGGCGACGAACCAATAGCCGCCGCCGTCAAGGGTGGACTGCATGGCGACGACGGGTTGGTTGAGCCTGATGTTGCCCGTCGAACCGAAGAACGGCGCACCGAAGGAGAAGACCCCGCCGTCCGACCCGACCAACCAGTAGCCGCCCGTCACCGGGTCGGGCGTGATGCCGACGATCGGTGCGTTCAGGTGTAGCCCCTCGGTGTCCCCGGCGAATTGTGCGTCGCCGAAGCTGAACACGTGGCCCGTCGTGCTGACTTCCCAGTAGCCGAGGCCGTCGGGCGTCGACGCCATGCCGACGATGTCCTGGCCCGGAGTCCCCGCCACCGAACCGTAGAAGCCGGCGTCGCCGTAGCTGAAGATGCCGCCGTCGGACGCCACGAGCCAATACCCCTTTCCGTCGGGCGTCGGCGCCATCCCGACCACCGGCGCGTTCAGGTGCAGCGACCCGGTCGAGCCGTAGAAGCCGGCGTCGCCATAGGAGAAGATGCCGCCGTCGGAAGCCACCAGCCAATAACCACCTTGGCCGGGAACGGCCGCCATCCCCACGACAGGTTTGTTCAACGCCATGCTGCCCGTGCTCCCGCAGAAATCTTGGCCGAAGGCGAAGATGCCGCCGTCGGACGCGACACTGAGGTAGCCACGTTGGGACCCCGCCGGTCGGTCGCACTGCCCGAGGGGTGCCGCTCCGCTGACGAACCCCGTCAAGCCCGGGTCGTGGTGGAACTGCGGCCAGCCACCGGACGCGTCGGCGAGAGCCCCGTTGGAGCCCTGCACCTCGAAGTGCTGCACGATGCCCTGAACGTAGTTGCTGCCGCCGACGCCGAAGTAGCCGGCCACGGTGATGCCGATCGCCCCGTCGAAATCATCGGTCACCGAGCGCGGCGTTCTGGAACCCGAAGACCTCGCCGGAAAGACGGCCGTCGCCGTTGGCCCGTCCCGTCGTCGACATCGGCGACCTCCTGCCCGGTCTGGCCGTCGAGGATGAACAGGCCGAGGTCGGTGGGCACGATGACGTCCTGGTAGCCCGTCCCGAGATCCGCCGTGGTGACCGACCCGTACACGGCACCGGGAAGGTTCTCCTGCCAGATGACCGCTCCCGTCGCCGCGTTGAGCGCGTACACCGACCCGGTCGTGCTGCTGGTCACCGTGCCCTCGACCACAGCGAGCTGGCCGTTGCCCTGTATGTCGGCGAGAGCGGGGGAACCCCCGGTCGTACCGTCGAGCTTGTCGCTCCACACTTGGTTGCACTTGGTGTCGAAGACCTTGACGGTGTCCTCGTCGCTGCCCCCGAAAAAGCTGCCCGTGCCCGTCGCGATCCCGTACTGGCCGAAAGGCAGGATGGGACCGACCGCCGGTGACGAGTCGACCTCCTCGGTCGTGTTGGCGCTACAGATCAGTCCGCCGTGGTCGTTGTAGATACGGACGTGGCCGCCGTTCTCGTAGTGCTTGCCGTAGGCGAAGCCCTGGGACGAAGCGCCGCCGACGACGAACTCGTCCGATCCGGTGCCGTAAAGGTCGCCGGTGGCGGCGGTGGAGAACACGCTGTCAGCCGAGAACTGGGGCCAGGACGGGGTTGGGAACCCGTTCGCGGTGTTGAGCGCGTAGGTTTCTTGACCGAGCGAGCCTCCCTCAAGCGAGCGACCCGCCGTCCCCCAAGGGGAGCGACGCCTCGACGCCACCGTAGGGGAGTGAGTCGCTGGCCGGGTTGCTCACGACCTGGTTCCACAATTCGCTGCCGTTCGGACCGTACGCGTAGTAGCCGCCATCCAATCGGTTCCGCCGCGTTGCCTGCGCCGAAGTAGAGGTCGCCGTTGGGCCCGACCGAGGACGTCGAGTCGATGGGCGGGTTGCCGGGCACCCCAACGCCGATGACGCCGGAGGCCGGCGCACCACGCCGACGGCGTGGTGGCGCAGCCCTGTCCCGAGCCCGACGCCGCTGCCGCATCCCGTTGCCCCACCCTGGCACGCGGCGGAGCCGTCGTACAGATTCAGGCCGTAGAGGAAGCCCTGCCGGTCACCCACCTCGACGGCAGGCGTTCCGCCGTCGTTGAATTCCACGGGAGAGGACTCCACGGCGCCACACGGTGCGTCGTCCAAGATGACGCCCGGCATCGTTTCGCCGCTGTTCCAGCGTCTCGGTCAGCGTCAGAGGATTCGGTAACGCCGCAGCTGGCCGAGACGTGAGTGCACCGCCGACGATGCACGCTCCTGCCACGGAGATGCTGGAGAGGATGATGCGTGTCGTGAGCGTGCACGCGTGCAATGAACCCCGCGATCCTTGTGTCGGTGTCGACGGTAGCCGCCCTCCCACGGCTAATGACAGTCACCACCCTGATACCCGTGGGCATCGCCGGTAGCATCTGAGCATCGCCGGTAGCATCCAGCGCCATGCCCGCAGCTGCGCCCCCAACTGGCGATGCCGACCGAGGAGACCTCCCAGATGGGGACGGTTCTCGCGTCGCGGCAGATGCGGCAGATATCGCCGACGCCGATCGCGAGCGGGCGGCACATGCGCTCCATGAGGCGTTTGCTCGCCTTGCGCCGCAGGGGAGCGACGCTTGGAACTTCCTCGGGGCCTTCACCCTTCTCGGTGATCGCTACGGCCCGTACCATCCGGGCGCGTCGGCGCTCTCGGACGCGCTCGAGGCGGACCGCCGCGCGAGCGGCCGCCGGGGAGGACGCCGGGAGCGCTTGCGCCGCGAGAGGGGCACCCGGGTGCCCGCGGAGGATGAGAAGACGGAGCTCGAGGAGTCGATGGGCCACGTCGTCGAGGCCTTCCGCTTCTTGTCGGCCCGAGTCGCCACCCTCGAGGCTCGGCTCGCCGCCGAGGACCGGCCTGTCGACGGCGCAGCCTGGCTCGTCCCCGCGCGTGAGCTGGGGCTGTGGGCCGGACCGGTTGCCGCGCACGTCGCGGCCACGACGCCCGGTGGCGACATCGTGCACGCCGACTGTGGGGAAGGCACCCTGCTCGATGCCTTGGTCAGCCGGGGTGCTGTTGCACATGGTGTCGAGCCCCGCGGCGCAGTCGCCTTGCGTGCCCTCGAGCGGGGTTGTTCGGTCACCATCGCCGAGGCGGAGGAGCACCTGAGTGGCCGTCGCGACGGGGAGCTCGGTGGGATCGTGCTGAGTGGGCTCGTGGACCGGCTGCCACTGCACGAGTTGCTCCCACTGCTCACCACGTGCCGGCGCACGCTCGGGCACGACGCGCCGCTCGTGGTCGTGTCCGAATCGGCAACGCGGGCAGGATCGAAGGACGCGACGGCATCGGACCTGCTCGAGGGCCACTCGCTGCACGAGGCGACATGGGAGCTCTTGCTCCGACGGATCGGATTCGTTGGCGTCGCCCCCCTCGGGGGCCCCGAAGAGGAGAAGCAGCGGATCGCCCTGGCGGCCACCACACCCTCGTGAGCGGCATCCATCACTTCGTCCCCGTCCTCCACCGCGGCGACGCGGTGGGACGCCACACCCTGCGGCTGCGCGACGCGACCCGCGCCCGTGGGTTCGATTCCCAGATCTACGTCGACACCCTTGACATCGAAACAGCTGATGAGACTGTGCCCGTGCTGTCGTACGCAGACGCAGCGAGGCCGGGCGACGTCGTCGTGTACCAGTTCGCCACCGCCTCGGCGATGGCGTCATGGCTGGCATCGCGGCCCGAGACTCTTGTTGTCAACTACCACAACATCACGCCGCCCGGCCTCATGGCGCCGTGGGACAACCACCTCGCGCTGGGGCAACTGCAGGCTCAGGGGGACCTGGCGCTGCTGGCGCCCCGTGCAGCACTCGCGGTCGCGGATTCGGGCTACAACGAAGCGCACCTTGTCGCCGCCGGTTTTGCCAAGACGGCGGTCATCCCGCCCTCGGCGGCGCTCGATGCGCTCGACGTGCGACACCCGCCTGCGACCGCGGCGACCGCGGCGACCGCGGCGACCGCGGCGACCGCGGCGACCGCGGCGACCGCGGCGACCGCGGCGACCGCCGCCGCCGGCCCGGCACGATCCGCGGGGCCAGGTGGCTCGCCGTCGGGCGTGTGTCACCGAACAAGGCGCTCGAGAGCACGGTCGCCGCGCTGGCCGTGGCGCGGGCACACCGTGATCCCGACGCCACGCTCGTCGTCGTCGGCAAGCCCGCCACCCCTTCGTACGCAGCAGCGTTGCATCGCTACGTGATCGACATGGGGTTGGAGGACGCCGTCCGTTTCACGGGTCACGCAAGTGACGCCGCGGTGGCGTCGGCATATGCGGAGGCCGACGTCCTCGTGGTCACGTCCGAGCACGAGGGTTTCTGCGTCCCGGTGGTGGAAGCCATGGCAGTCCACCTTCCCGTCGTGGCCTTCGACCAGGGTGCCGTGCCCGAGGTGCTCGGGGACGCCGGCGTGTTCGTGTCGGACAAGGACCCCTACACGTTGGCCGACGCCATCCACGCGCTCGTCGCCGACGCACCCAGGCAGGCGGCCCTGGCGCAAGCCGGAGTCCGGCGGCTGAGCGAGCTCGACTTGGCCACGGCGGCGGACCGCTTCGTCAATCTTCTCGTTCCATTGGCGGGCGTTGGTGCCGCGTCGTCGTGACGGCGGTCCACCAGTTCGTGCCGATGCTGCACCGCGCCGACGCCGTCGGCCGCCACACCCTTCGCCTGCGTGAGGTGCTCGAGGCCAGGGGCGTGCGCTCGCAGATCTATGTCGAGCTGACCGACCAGGAGACCGCAGACGTGACGCGGCCGTTCGCTCGTTATCCGGAGGAGGCCGAGGCAGGGGACATCCTCGTCTACCAGTTCGCCACCGCCTCGGGCATCGCCGCCCAGCTCAGGACCCGACGCGAGCCCCTCGTCCTCAACTACCACAACGTCACGCCGCCCGAGTTCTACGCCTCGTGGAACAACGCCATGGCGCGTCATCAGCTGCGAGCGCAGCAGGAGCTGCGCTCGCTGGCGCCGCGGGCCGCGCTCGGGCTGGCGGTCTCGTCGTTCAACGAGGCCGAGCTGCAGGATGCAGGCTGCACGCGCACCGCCGTGGTCCCGCCCGCCGCAGCCGTACCCACGCCGATGGGCGATGCAACGACGCCTCCCGTCGCCTCTCCCGATGCCGCCGCCGACGGCGCCCGCTGGATCAGTGTGGGCCGTGTCGCGCCCAACAAGGGCATCGAGTTCGCCGTCATGGGTCTCCTGGTCGCCCGGGCGCACTCTGACCCTGGGGCCACACTCGAGGTCGTGGGGCGGCCGGTCGTGCCGGCATACACCACCGCGCTGCACCGCTTCGTCGACGAGATGGGACTCCACGACGCCGTGACCTTCACCGGCGCGCTGAGCGACGCGGACCTCGTCACAGCGCTCCGACGGGCGGACGTCATGGTGCTGAGCTCGCGGCACGAGGGCTTCGGCGTGCCGGTGCTCGAGGCGATGACCCTGGGCCTGCCGGTCGTGGCGAACCGGGCGGGGGCACTGCCCGAGGTGATCGGCGACGCGGGTCTCCTGGTCGACGCAACCGATCCCTATGAATTGGCTGGCGCCGTCGCCCGCGTCCGGCGCGACCAGGAGTTACGCGCCACGCTGGCCCGGGCGGGCCTGCGCCGGGTGGGCGCCCTCGATCTGCCCTCGGCGGGAGACCGGGCCGTCGACCTCATCCTGGCGCTGGGCGCCTGAGCGGGGCGAGGCGCGGACGATCCGAGGCGCGCTGCTGCCTGCGCTCAGGAGCGGACAGCCTCCTCGACGAGCGACACGAAGCGCTGCGTCGACGCAGCAAGGTCGAAGGTCGCAGCCCGCTGCCGGCCGGCGGCGGCCAGGACGCCGCGCAAGGTGTGGTCGCGCAGGACGCGGCCGACCGCGGCGGCGAAGGGCACCGGGGACTTGTCGCTGAGCACGAGCCCGGCGCCTCCGACCGTCTCGGGCACGGCCGTGACGCCATAGGCGACGATGGGGACGCCGTGACCCATGGCCTCGGCCAGCGGAACGCAGAAGCCCTCGTGGTCCGAGGCCGTCACGAAGACACTGGCGGCCCGGTAGTAGGCCTCGAGCTCGGCGCCGCTCACCGAGCCGGCCAGGTTGACGGCGTCGCGGAGACCCAGCTCCTCAATGAAGGAGCGCAGCGCCGGCTCGTACGTCTCGCCCAGCGGTGATCCCACGAGGTGCAGGCGCGCCGAGGGGTCGTCCGTCCGGCGCAGCACGTCGAGCATCTTCACGAGGTCGTGCGGCGCCTTGTGCGGCGAGATCTTCCCGACGTACAACAGGTCGCTACCGCCTTCACGTGCCTTGCGCCGGGCGAGCGAGGCAGCCAGCTCGGGATCGGGCTCGTCGCTCTTGGCGTGCATGTCGATGAGGAGCGGCACCACGGCGGTGCCCTTGTAGCCCAGTGATCGGAGCTCGGACTCGTTGAACGCGGAGTCCGCCACGGCGAAGCGGCTGTTCAGAGCGAGGCGCGCCAACTGCGTCCGTCCGAGCGCGGCCTCGTACGCCACCGCGGGCTCCCAGTCGCGCAACAGGCCGGCCGGCGTGATGTTGTGGTAGTTGACGAGCTTGGGCTCGCTGCGCGAGGCGAAGATGTCGTAGACGGGACTGCCGATCGAGGCCTGATACAGCAGCCAGCGGTCGCGCCCGGACCGCCCGAGCTCGATCACTGGCCGGCCCTCGCGTTCGACGTCGGGCGTGTGCGAGCCGTAGTAGATGTCCGAGTCGAACCCCGCCGCCCGCAGGCCGTCGCGCAGATTCACCGCATGAACCCCGATGGCGTCACGGCTGGCGAGCGACGGAATGACCTGGTCGACCCGCACGGCCGTGCAGTGTACAAGCGCCGCGCTGAGCAGATCGTCCTGCCCATGCATCAATTCGTGCTGTGCGCACCCCTATTCTGGTCGTATCGTGTCGCACCGACGACCTGCAGCTGCGCGCCGCCGCATCACGAGTTCGGGCATCCTGCGACGCCACCGCAGACGCGACGCGTTCGTCGTGGGCTCCCCGCTCTCCGTGTTGGAGAGGTTGCTCGCGACGCTCCCCATGGCGCTGCTCGTGGCGGTGCTGGTGGCGGTGCCCGCCGCCCTGATCAGCCTGGCGTCCCCCGCGGCGGCCGACCTCGGTGCTCCGAACCGGCCCTCGGTCCCGCTGATCCCGTCTTCGCAACCACGCACCTTGCCCTCTGACTCGACCAACGTGCGGATCGCCATGACCGAGAACGACGGGCTCGATGTCATCGTGGAGTCCTTTGGCGGCGTGGCGGCGCCGGGCGTGCCGCCCAACACGACTGCCGTGCGGTTCCACCAGACGGGAGGGACATGGGAGATCGACACGGGTCAGACCTGCTCGGGCCCGTGGACCCCGGTGGCGACGAACCAGAGCAACCCGACGGCGTCCGCCGTGAGCGGCGGGCTCCTCCAGCTGTGTGTCAATCCCTACAGCCCCATCGTGCACGGGACGTTGACTGCCCTCTACAACTCGTCCGGCGAGGCGAGAACCGTCAACACGCTGCCGCTCGAGACGTACGTGGCCGACACGGTGCCCGGCGAGTCGCCGTCGAGCTGGGGCGGCTTGGGTGGTTCCGGTCCGCAGAACATGCCGTGGGGTTTCCAAGAGCTCGAGGCCCAAGCCATCGCCGTCCGGTCCTACGTGCTCGCCGATCTGGGCGGGTACGGCGGCTACGCGGACACCTGTGATCTCACGTGTCAGACCTACAGAGGGACCGAGTACGAGACCGCGACGAGCATCGCTGCGGCGAATGACACGGCGGGCCAGGTGATGGTGATGCCCAACGGAGCCATCGCCACCACCGAGTACTCCGCGTCGACGGGTGGCTACACCTCCAGCGCAAACCAGGAGTCACCGTTCACCGCCGTGCCCGACGACGGCGACGCGGTATGCGTCTCGGGCGCCTGCAATCCCAACCATCAGTGGACGACCTCAGTCAACTACTCGGCCATTGAGGCCGCGTGGCCTCAGATCGGCACGTTCATCGCATTCACCGGCTCGACCGCGGATCCGGGCCATCCCTACGACGCGAACTATGGGCGGGTGGACACGCTCACGATCGAGGGAACCGCAACGACCATCACGATCCCCGGCACGGAGTTCTACGTCGACCTCGGGCTCAACTCGGACCTCTTCTCTATCAACGGGATCAACGGATCCTCGGTGTCCATCTCGGGCCAGGGGTGGGGTCACGGCATCGGCATGGGCCAGTGGGGTGCGCTCGGCTACGCCATCGGGCAAGACAACGGCGACGGCAACTGGAGCTATTCGCAGATCGTGACCCACTACTACGGCCCGGCTCAGTTGGAAACACTTCCCGACCCGAGTGGGCAGCCGAGCAGTGGCGTCGGCGGCTACTGGATCAACGCGGCCGACGGTGGCGTGTTCAGTTTCGGCAACGCGCAGTTCTACGGCAGCACCGGTGGCATGCGTTTGAACGCACCGGTCGTCGGGATTGCATCTACGCGCGATGCCGGCGGCTACTGGGAGGTCGCGACCGACGGCGGCGTGTTCAGCTTCGGGGACGCTGCCTTCCACGGCAGCACCGGCAGCATCCACTTGAACAAACCGATGGTGGGCATGGCGGTGACGCCCGACGGCGGCGGCTACTGGCTGGTGGCGTCCGACGGCGGCATCTTTGCCTACGGCGACGCCGGCTTCTACGGCAGCACCGGCAGTCTCTCCCTCAACAAACCGGTCATCGGCATGGTGCCGACGCACGACGGCGGGGGCTACTGGCTCATCGCCTCCGACGGTGGCGTCTTCGCCTTCGGCGATGCCGGGTTTTTCGGCTCTCTGGGCGCGGCGCCGCCGGCCACTGCGCTCGTCGGCGTGGCGCCGACGCCCGACGGCGGCGGGTACTGGGTCCTCGGGGCTAACGGCACGGTCTTCGACTTTGGCGATGCGCCCGAGGTGGGGCTGGCGGCAGTGTCGCCTGCACTCAGCGCCATGACGAGCCCCATGAGCGGATTGATCCCCGACCTGAGCGGTCAGGGCTTCGATGCGGTCGACGGCAGCGGACAGGCCTTTGCCTACGGCGACGCACCCTATTTCGGCGACGTGACGACCGCCGTCCCGGGCTATGCGGGCCATGCCGTCGGCATCGCGGTGACGCCCGGCTAGCTGTACAGCGAGACGCGCTTTGCACCGAGCGCACCAAGCGTCTTCCGCCTTGCAACGCGGGGGGTGCAGGCTGGTGTCAGCTGGCTGCGGCCGCTGCGGCCGCTGCGGCCTCCACCTCGGCCAGCCGGGGGAAGTGCCGCAGCCGGCCGAGGGGACCGAGGCGGCCCGCATCCACGCCGTGGTCCGCCGCGTTGAGCAGCCGGAGGTCGCCCCGGCTGTTGCCGTAGGCCCACAGCACCGGCTGATCGACTCCGCCACCCGACAGCAGACCCTGGGCCCGCAGGTGGACGATCAGGCGCGCGTACTTCTCCGCGCCACGGCAGTTCTTGCCCTCGTACCCGCCGGTGAGGAGGCCACCGCCACCGACGGCGAGGCGGGTGGCGACGACACCGTCGGCACCGATCTCGGCGCCGGCCGGGCGCACGTAGCACTCGGGCGATGCCGAGACGATCACCGTGTAGTGCCCCAGGCGGCGGTGCCATTCGAGTCGCTTCAAGGTGTCGGCGCGCATGTGCCGGTCCAGGTGTTCACGGGCGAATTCGGCGCCGCGGCGTTCGACCTCGGCGACGGGAAGCCCGCCCAGGAACCGGTGGAAGAGTTTCTCCTTGACATGGTCGGCGGCCGAGCCTCCCGAGATTCCGGCGCGCGGACGAGCTCGGGGGAGAGGCGGGCCACGGCGCGCAGGACCGGCCACGCGCCCCGCAGGCTGACCAGGAACGGGAACACGCTGCCGCCGTCGGTCAGCGTCCCGTCGAAGTCGAACGCCGCCACAGTCGGGCGATCGGATCCAGAAGGCCCCGATCCCGCCTGGTCAGCCGAGCGCAGCGCCACCTCGACCTGCCCCTTGTGCGAACCGTGTTGCTCCCGCCAGTGTCTCGCCGCTGCTGATGACGTCGCGCCCGCGCCGAGCCTCGCCGACGGCCGCCTCCTCCTCGGTCAGCCCCCATTGCTCGAGCGTGCTCATGCGGTCCGATCGCAGGCAGGCCTGCGGGAGGGCGGCCAGCTCCTGGGCCAGCTCGAGGGCGGCCGCGAGAGAGCGGCCCGGCGGTACGACGCGGGTGGCCAACCCCATCGCCAACGCCTCGGGCGCTTGCACCGCCCGTCCGGTCAGAATCAGGTCCATGGCGCGGCCGTGCCCGACGATCCGGGGCAGACGCACCGTGCCGAGGTCGCAGAGAGGGACGCCGAAGCGCCGGCAGAACACGCCGAAGGTGGCGTCCTCGCGCGGCCACCCGCAGGTCGCACCACAGGGCGAGCTCGATCCCGCCGGCCACGGCATAGCCCTCCACCGCGGCGATGACCGGCTTGGACAAGGTGAGCCGGGTGGGGCCCATGGGTCCGGGACCGTGGTCGGGGATGGGGCGGCGGTCGCCTTCCGCGACCGCCTTGAGATCGGCGCCGGCGCAGAAGGTCCCCGCGGCTCCGGTGAGGACGGCCACCGCGCTGCCCTCGTCGTGGTCGAAGGCCACGAATGCCTCGCGCAGCTGGTCAGCGCACAGGCTGTCCACTGCGTTGCGACGCTCGGGTCGGTTGATGGTCACGACGGTGACCGGCCCCTCGTGCTCGACGACAACGGCGTCAGTGCGGTAGGGCACGTAGGGGCTGCTGGCTGGCGTGGGCTGCGTGGTCCGGGTGGGCTGCGTGGTCCGGGTGGGCTGCGTGGTCCGGGTGGGCTGCGTGGTCCGGGTGGGCTGCGTGGTCCGGGTGGGCCTCATGGTCTGGGTGGTCTGAGCGCCCGGCCCGGCGTCCTCGGCGTCCTCGGGGGTCACGAGGGCATTCTCGCATGAGGTGGAGGGGCCTCCGCACATCGAGCCGGAGCGCCTTCCCTGGTGGGCGGGGCATTCGCGGCATCGCCGGCGGACGCCACAAATATGACCAATCGTGTCGACAATTGGACCGCTTCCCGGTAAGGTCACTGCACTCACAGACGATCCCACCCCAACGAGGAGGAGAAGATGGCAGTACGACTCGGGGACACCGCCCCCGACTTCACCGCTGACACCACGGACGGCACGATCAATTTCCACGAATGGCTCGGCGACAGCTGGGGCATCCTCTTTTCCCATCCCAAGGACTTCACGCCCGTCTGCACCACCGAGCTGGGGGCCTTCTCGAAGGCCAAGCCCGAGTTCGACAAGCGCAACGCCAAGCTCATCGGCCTCTCGGTCGACTCGGTCGAGTCGCACAAGGGGTGGGCCGGGGACATCGAGGAGACGCAGGGCTCCGCGCTGAGCTTTCCCCTCATCGGGGACGAGGACCGCAAGGTCGCCGACCTCTACGACATGATCCACCCGAACGCCAACGACACCTTGACCGTCCGCTCGGTGTTCATCATCGGCCCCGACAAGAAGGTCAAGCTCACCTTGACCTATCCCGCCTCCACCGGACGCAACGTCGATGAGATCATCCGGGTCCTCGACTCGCTCCAGCTGACGGCCGACTACTCGGTCGCCACCCCGGTGAACTGGAAGGAGGGCGACGACGTCATCATCGCCCCCGCCGTCAGCGACGAGGACGCCAAGGGCCGTTTCCCCAAGGGCTGGAAGGCCCTCAAGCCCTACCTGCGGGTGACGCCCCAGCCCAACCGCTGAGCCCACGGGCGCCCGGCGCTCACCGGGTCCGCCCAGGAACGATGTGCCGTGCCGGTCCCGCGGGGCCGGCACGGGCGCGTCCGGGGCGCGGACCAGCTGGCGTCACATCCTGGCGGGAGGATGGCACCGTGGCCGAGCCCGCTGTCAGCCGTCTTCTCGGTCTGACGGGCCGGCAGCCCGACTAAGCCTGGGAGACCAGCTCGTCGCGTAGCTCGCGCTTGAGCACCTTGCCCTGCGGGTTGCGGGGCAGCGGTTCGGAGCGGAACCAGATGTGGGTCGGCACCATGAAGCCGGCGAGGCGCGCCTTGACGTGGTGTCTGAGTTCCTCGGCCGTGACCCGGGCCCCGGGCCGCAGCACCACCACTGCGCCCACTTCCTCGCCGAGCGTCGGATCGGGTACCCCGATGACCGCGCAGTCGGCCACGGCAGGGTGCTCGAAGAGCGCGGCCTCGACCTGCACCGAGTACACGTTCTCGCCACCCCGGATGATCATGTCCTTGGCCCGGTCGACGATGTAGATGAAATTCTCGTCATCGAGCTGGGCGACGTCGCCGGTGTGGAGCCAGCCCTTCGAAAACGTCTTGGCCGTCTCCTCGGGGCGGTTCCAGTACCCCCGCACCACGTTGGGTCCCTTGACCCAGAGCTCCCCGCGGACCTCGGGCCCCCGCGGGATCGACGCGTCGGGCTCGTCCCCGGCGAAGTCCTCGGGTACCACCGCCACGTCGCAGACCGGCACGGGCGGACCGACGCTGTCGGGCTTCGCCACGTAGTCGGCGCCCACGTTCATGGAGGTCACCGACGAGGTCTCGGTGAGGCCGTAGCCGTTGGAGGGTTGCCCGACCGGCCAGGCCTCGCTGATGCGTCGGACCAGGTCGGGCGGCGCAGGGGCGCCGCCGTAGGACACCCGCGGACGGACGATGTGTCGTACTTGGAGAAATTGGGCGAGTCGAGCACCTGCATCACCATGGCGGGCACGCCGCCGAACGACGCGATCTTCTCGCGCTCGATGAGCTCGAGCGCACGCTCGGGGTCGAAGTGGTGCATCATCACGAGCTTGCCGCCTATGGCGATGTTGCTGAGCATGATGGAGTGACAGCCGGTGGCGTGGAAGAGGGGAACCGAGAGCAACATGGCGGGTGGCGTTCGTGCCTCCGTCTGATCCGTCGTATCCGTCGGATCCGCCGCCGGGTCCTCCGTCGAAACCAGCGAGGACCCAAAACGCATGGTGCCGCGCGTGTTGATGAAGAAGAGGCTCATCAAGTTGGTGATCATGTTGCGGTGCGTGCCGACGGCACCCTTGGGGCGTCCCGTGGTCCCCGACGTGTAGAAGATGGTGGCGTCGTCCTCAGGGTCGATGGTGAGATCCGGGGGCACGGCCGCTTCGTCCACGGCGCCGACCGCAAGGGAGAACGGCCATTCGGTCACGGGCGGCGCGCCGCCCGGTGGCTCGTACACGGCCGCCGGCGCCTTGGCCGCCTCGCGGTGCTCGTCGGCGATGACCAGCGCGCGCAGGGTGGAGAGTCCGCCGAGGAACGGCCTGATGCGCTCCGCCCGCTCGGTATCGACGAATGCGACCTTCGTGCCCGAATCCTCGAGGCCGTAGCGCAGCTCCTCGCCGCTCCACCACGCGTTGAGCGGTACGACGATTGCCCCGGCGATCGTGGCCGCCCAGAAGGCCATGACCCACTCGGGGATGTTGCGCATGACGATCGCCACCCGGTCGCCCTGGGCGATGTCGAAGGTGTCATGCAGCCGGTGCGCCAGCGTGCAGGCGATCCGGTAGTGCTCGGCGAAGGTCGTGCGCTCGTCCTCGTAGACCAAGAAGGTGGCGTCGCCGTGGCCGAGCGACATGTCGAGCACGGCGCGGAGCGTCGGAGGCGCGTTCTTCCATGTCCGGGTCGCTACACCGCGTATGTCGAGCTCCTCCATCTCGAAGAGCTCGCCTGGTGCCGTCATCGCCGCGTTCGCCTCGGCGATCGAGATGGTCGGTGCGTCCTTGCCGGCTGCGCTCATGGTGCCTCCTTGCCGTCGGTCTCGACGTGACCGGCGTCGGCTGTGTCGTCGAAGAGCGCGACACGGTAATAGGCCAGCTCCGCCACGCTCTCGCGGATGTCCTGGAGGGCGCGATGCCCGCCCTTCTTCTCCGGCGCCGCCTTGTAGACGTCGGGCCGCCAGCGCCGGCACAGCTCCTTGACCGTCGAGACGTCCACGGAGCGGTAGTGCAAGAAGTCCTCGACCTCGGGCATTTGGGCGGCCAGGAAGCGACGGTCGGTCCCGATGGAGTTGCCTGCGAGCGGCACCGTGCGCCCCTGGGCAATGTGCTCTTTGAGGAAGGCGAGCGTCTGCGCACCGGCATCGGCGAGGGAGAGGGTCGACGCTTCCATGTCGGCTAGCAGTCCCGAACGGGTGTGCATGGCCCGCACGACGTCGTCCATGGCAGCGATCTGATCGGGGGAGGCGTGGATCACCAGGTCGGGGCCTTCGCCAACGATGGTGAGGTCGTCGTCGGTGACGAGACAAGCGATCTCGACGATGCTGTGACGCGCGGGGTCGAGCCCTGTCATCTCGAGGTCGATCCAGGCCAGCATCAGCGGGATGCTACCGGCCCACCCCAGAAGGACGTGGGTGCCACCCTGTATTGTCCGGCGATGCTGCGTGTCCCCCTCCATCAGCTCGACGCCGAGCTGCCCGTGCCGGGCTACGCGCGAGAGGGGGACGCGGGTGCCGACCTCCTTGCCCGCTGCGACGTGACGCTGCCGCGAGCGGGTGGCCGCGCAGTTGTCCCCACCGGGGTCGCGGTCGCCATTCCCGCCGGCTTCGCCGGGCTCGTCCTGCCGCGCAGCGGGCTGGCGGTTCGCCACGGCGTGACCTGTCTCAACACGCCAGGCCTGGTCGACTCGGGCTATCGCGGCGAGCTCATGGTCGTCCTGGTCAACCACGACCCCGAGCGGGACTACGAGGTGAACCGGGGGGACCGCATCGCCCAGCTGGTGCTGGTCCGGGTCGAGCAGGCTGACTTCGAGCTCGTGCCCGAGGAGGACCTGGGTGAATCGGAGCGGGGTCGGGGTGGCTTCGGCCACACGGGCACATGACGGCGGAGCGGCGAGACGCTAAGAAAGGGTGATGCAGCCCCTCGTCGGTATGGACGCCGCCTTTCTCGCGCTCGAGACGCCCACGACACCGTTGCACGTGGGGGTCGTGCTCGTGCTCGACCCGCCCGAGGGCACCCGCTCCTTGTTCTCGCCCTCGACGCGTTACGCACAGATCCGCCGGATCATTGAGCAACGCATCCATCTCATCCCGCCGCTGCGCCAGCGGGCCGTGCGCGTCCCGCTGGGCCTGCACCACCCGGTCTGGGTCGACGACCCGGACTTCGAGCTCGACGACCACGTGAGCCGGGCCAGCCTGCCGTCGCCCGGCGGTCGCGCTGAGCTCGACTCGTTCGTCGCCGGCCTGATGAGCCGCCAGCTCGATCCGGACCGCCCGCTGTGGGAGATGTACGTCGTCGAGGGGCTCGAGGGTGATCGCACCGCGCTCATCGCCAAGGTGCACCATGCGGTCCTCGACGGAGTCAGTGGTGCGTCCGTGCTGGCAGCCTTCTTGGACCTGACCCCGCGCGCACGCGTGGTCGAGCTGCCGCCGGAGTGGAACCCACCCCCCCTGCCGTCGAGTACGCAGATGCTGCGCCACGCTGCCTCATCGCTGGTCCGCCAGCCGGGAGAGACGCTGACGACCCTGCACGCCGGCGTCGAGGCCGTGGCCGACCTCGGTCTCCACAACCGCGAGCTCGCGGGGCGCGGAGAGGACCCGCCCCCCGGCTTCTTCGCCGCACCCCGGACGTCGTTCAACGGCGCGGTATCGAACCGCAAGCGCTACGCCACGCTCTCGGTCCCCCTCGAGGACGTCAAGCTCGTCAACCGCGTCTTCGAAGCCACGGTCAACGACGTCTTGTTGGCCTGTGTCTCGGGCGGCCTCCGGCGGTTGCTGGCGGCGCGGGACGAGCGGGTCAAGCAGTCGCTCGTCGCCATGGTGCCGGTGTCGACGCGACCCGAAGGGGAAACCGAGGAACTCGGCAACCAGGTCTCCGGGATGCTCGTATCGCTGGCGAGCGACATCGACGACCCGGTGGCGCGGCTCGACGCCATCTCCGAGTCGGCCCGGGTGGCCAAGGAACAGGAGAAGCTGCATGGAGGCCGCTTCGTCGGCGACCTGGCCCAGATCGCGTTGCCGGCTGTGGTTTCCCGGGTGGCCCGCGCCGTCGCGGGTGCCCGCCTGTTCGACAGGGTCAGGCCTCCCTTCAACGTCACGGTCTCGAGCGTCCGCGCGCCCGACCTCGCGCTCTTCTGCGCGGGCAGCCGCGTCGTCGGGATGTACCCGGTGGGGCCGATGGCCGAGGGCATCGGCGTCAACGTCACCGTGTTCTCCTACTTGGACCGGGTCTACTTCGGGATGCTGGCGTGCCGGCGGCTCATCCCCGAGCTGGCCGAGCTGGCCGTGCATGTCGACGATGCGCTCGGCGAGCTCGTAGCCTGCGCGCTCGACGCCCGGGGGGCGACGGCCTAAGTCGTCCCGGCGCCGGCGACCGGCGTTTTCCGCGATCATTCCGGGAGGGGGCGGTGGGGCCGCGTGCCTCTCGGCGCATGACGCCCACCGCCCGGCCTCGGGGGAGGGTGGGGAGGGAGTGGTGATCCCCGGCGCGAACTCCTCAGGAGCCTGAGCTTGGGTTCGAGCCTGAGGCCGGCGCGCCGGAGCCCGACGGGGGAGCGGAGTGGGACCCGGAGCTGGAGCCAGAGCCGGAGCCGGAGCCGTTGGCGCCCATGTTGGGACAGTTGTGGGTGGTCCCAGAACTGGAGCCTCCGGTTCCCGTCCCCGTGTTGGAAGAGTTCGACGTCGATGACGGCGTCGTCGTCGACGAGCCGGAGGTGGAGCCGCTGGATGTGGAGCCGGTGCCGGTGTTTCCGGTCGAACCTGTGGTCGATGTCGTGGCGGCGTTGGCAACCAGCGCGCCGCCGGCGACGAGGCCGGAGCTGAGCGCACCGATGGCGATCACTTTGCGAATACCGAATGGCATGGGTGTTCCTTTCGTCGTGTGCGACCGACCCGCTCGGGCCGGCACTGCACAGCCTGCGCCTTGCATCTGTGTGTCCCAGCACAACGACGTGGGTGAGTGCAGCGGGTTTCGCGACGAATCGATGACGATTCTCAGGACTGGACTGGACGCCCCAGCCATCTCGACGGTCGCACTCAGGATCTGCAACGCGCGCGCACAGGTCGGTCGACGGCGCAGCGTCGTGAGGTCAGCGCATCAGCGCTTGGTGGCCCGCCAGCAGTAGGAGCGCATCGGGACGTCGATCACGTCTGTCTCGGCGAAGGATTCGTGTTCGTTCAGGTAACGCGACATTGCGCCGAGATGTTCTTGTCGGGCGGCCTCATCCATGTTGATGACGACGCTGTAGGTCGCCGCCAGCGCAACCAGGTCTGCCTTCGCCATCGGCCGGCTCCATCGGAAGAGGGTGGTTTCGGGCTCGCCGAAGGGGTTCTCTCCGTCGAGGTCGACATTCACCAGGTGGCGCCGGCGCCGGCGGCCATCTTCGTCAGCCTTGTCCTCTGGTCTGAAGACGACGCCGCCAGCCCACAGCGAGCGCATCCAGTCCACGGTCCGGTCGGGGCCGCTCCACACGAGCGACAGCCGTCCTCCCGGACGGAGCACCCTGGCCACCTCGGGTACGGCGCGTGCTTCGTCGACCCAGTGCCAGGCCGACTGGGCGATGACGACATCACATGATGCAGTCGCAGCCGGGATCTCTTCGGCCGTGCCGGCCACGACCTCAGCTCCCGTAGCACGGCTCGCCAACACGGCGCGCA
Organism: uncultured Acidimicrobiaceae bacterium; assembly: GCA_963725895.1. Lineage (GTDB taxonomy): Bacteria > Actinomycetota > Acidimicrobiia > Acidimicrobiales > RAAP-2 > Bog-473. The sequence goes on from CAVSAJ010000003.1 coordinate 1,374,304, forward strand.
TGCGCTCGTCCGGTTCCACCGCGGTGACGTGAGGGATCCTCGCCGTCAGCAGCTGCGTCAGGATGCCCGTGCCAGCACCGATCTCGAGGGCATCGGTGGTCTGTGCGGGGATGAGCCAGTCGAGGGCCTCGTCGGATGGACCGGAACGGAGTCGGTCGTATTCGTCCGCCACCTTTCCAAAGGACCGGCTGAGTACAGCGGTCGTCTCGTCTTGGCGCATGATCGGCAATCTAGCGAGCGCTGCCGATCGGCTGTCCACGCAGGGTGTGTGGCCCTCAACGGCCAGCCCAGCGGGTATTCGGGCACCCCACAGCACGGACTGGCATCGCGATAAAGTGCAGGGTCAACGCGGAAGTGGCGCAGCGGTAGCGCATCACCTTGCCAAGGTGAGGGTCGCGGGTTCGAATCCCGTCTTCCGCTCGAGGTACCTGTCCCGCTGGGGCTCCTCTCTCCCATCGTGGCAGTTCAGGGACGGTTTTTCAACGGTCTTGTCCGAACACCGAATTCAGTGGCGACGCCGTCTCGTTTCGGGCCCCGGTCGCTGACCCTTGGGTAATCGAAGTACGGATCGCTGTTCGACGGTAAGTCCGTTTGGGAGCGAGACACGGGTACTCTGGCTTTATGGACGCGCCGCCCGTCATGACCGCTGAAGAGCTGATCGAGCGTGTGCGTCATGCCGCACCCCCCACCTCGGACGACGTGACGATCCTGTGGGACGGCCGGCGCTTGGACTCACGCGAGAGCGTGATGGAGTGGCTGGCTGAGGTGGAGGCAAAGCGCGCCGAGGAGGCCGCCGCCGAAGCTCATGCCGAGCGGTGAGGGTCCGCTGCATGATCTCGGACATCTGATCGAGGTCCTGAACCGCCACGGAGTGGAATATCTGATGGTGGGAGGGGTCGCTGCCATCGGCTATGGAGCCCAGCGCGCGACCGAAGACGCCGACTGCGTGGTGTGCCGTGAGCGGGCCAACCTCGACCGATTGGCGGTCGCCCTCCGGGAATTGCACGCTCGCCTGCGCGTCGGCGGGATGACAGACGCGGAGGCCCAGATGCTTCCAGTCCAGATCGATGCTACGACCCTCGACATGGCCGGGATGTCGACCTGGATGACTGACGCCGGCCCCTTCGATGTACTCGCCGGACTCGAGGCTCCGGATGGCCGCTTAGTGCCCTACGAGGAGCTGGCGAAGCGAGCGAACGTTCTTCAAGGCGACGGGTTCGTGATCCGGGCAGCGAGCTTGCGGGACATTATTTCCGCCAAGGAGCGGGCAAACCGGCCCAAGGATCGAGACGATCGTCGAGATCGTATGTGTTGGTGGGGCCATTCCAGCGAACATGCAACGGACAGCTGGATATCGCCGGACGCCTTGGTGATCAAGGCGTCATCCAAGTCTTCGGGCAGTTCGACAGGCTTGGCATCTGAACCAAGGTCCGATGTTCCAGAAGATGACACGGGCTCATGCCTAATCGCAAGCCACAGGGTTATCGCGATTTTGGCTCGGAAACAGCGAATGACAGCAGGCGGCCGATCAATGATGTCTCACCGAGGTGGCGCCTCATAGTGGAGCGCTCTACCACAGGGCGGACCTGGTGGACGGAGTGGGAACTGGATGGACGGAACAGCACGACAGGGGAGCGGGGCCGACCACAGAGACGAAAAACAGCACCTTGCCAAGGTGAGGGTCGCGGGTTCGAATCCCGTCTTCCGCTCCATCGAAGCAGGTCAGGGGCGGTGCCTCAACCCCGCTCGTGATCGAGCGATCGGACGTCCCTTGACCATTTTGGCGAACGCTTTGAGGGTGTCTTTAGGGCGGTTAGAGCTGTACCTCTTGGGTCAGGAGGAAGAGAAAGTTAGAGCTAAACATCTAGATACTTTGGGGTGTGGCGAGTAGCATCGCCACGTGGTCGGCACCACCGTCGCGAACCTGGGTGCGATCTTTGTCGATCCTGCCGCGTACGCCGACCCGGATCAGTGGCACGAGTCTGCACGGCGAATCCGCCAGGAGTTTCCGATCCTCAAGGTCGCCGTCGAAGGCCACCCCCAGTTCTGGGCCATCACGAAGCATGCGGACATCATGGAGATCGAGCGCAACCCCGAGATCTTCACCAACGCGCCCATGCCGGTCCTGACCCCAGCGTCACGCGTCGGAGCGATGGCCGATGCACCCGTGAAGACCCTGATCCAAATGGACGGATCAGAGCACAAAGCCCATAGGAATATCGTCAACGACTGGTTCAAACCGGGCGGCGTCAAGCAGTTGCAACAACAGGTCGATGACCTTGCGCGGCGCGCGGTCGACCGGATGGCTGCGATGGGTGGGCGGTGCGACTTTGCGAACGACGTCGCCGTCTACTTCCCACTTCAGGTGATCCTGGCCATCCTGGGGCTCCCGGAAGAGGACTATCCACGCATGCTCCAGCTCACCCAGGAACTGTTTGGGGCCGAGGATCCGGACATCGCCCGCTTGGGGGAGGACGAATCGATGTTCGGCGTGCTCGTCGATTTCATGACGTATTTCACGGACCTGACCGCCGGTCGGCGGGCGAACCCGACCGACGATCTCGCTTCGGTGATCGCAAACGCCGAAATCGACGGTCAGCCGCTCCCAGACCTCGGGACGCTCGGTCACTATGTGATCATTGCGACTGCAGGACACGACACCACCTCGAGCGTCATCGGCGGCGGCCTTCTCGCTCTGATCGAATACCCAGACCAGTTGGAGGCGTTGCAGGCTGATACAGGGCTAATGCACAACGCCGCCGACGAGCTCATTCGTTACGTGTCGCCGGTCAAGCACTTCATGCGCACCTGCCAGAAGCCCTTTACGTTGCGCGACGTCTCCTTCCAACCCGGCGAGCACGTCCTCCTCTCATACGCGTCAGCCAATCGCGATGAGGAGGTCTTCGCGGACCCGTTCATGCTCGACGTGCGCCGTGAGAACGCGGCGAGCCAACTGGCATTTGGTTTCGGCAGACACTTCTGCTTGGGCGCACATCTGGCCCGTCTGGAGATCCGCACGCTGTTCCTCGAGCTCTTGTTGCGTCTCGCGTCGGTCGAACTGGCTGGCGAACCCAAGTGGATCCGCGCAAACTTCGTGCAAGGACCCAAGAGCATCCCGATCACGTTCACGCTGCGCTGAACAGGCGTCGTCGGGAAAGTAGTCGGTAGTTGTTGACCGTCCTGACAGATCAGGCCGCTGTCTCTCCGAGGGCCTGACCAGCCTTTCCCGCCATGTCGGCCCGCTCGAGCGTCGCCCGGATCTGCGATTTCGCCGCGTCGGGGAGCGCTGGCTTGTGGCGGGCGCGAATGCGGATAGTCGCCGACGGGCAGGCCGATAACCGACGCGGCGTACTTGAAAGCCTCGCCCCAGTGGGTGAAGTAGTCAGGCCGTCCGGGGTACTGCACCAGCCATGAGCCCATGCCCGCGCTCCGGGCGTCGAGGCCCGACTCCTTCGAGAAGGCTGCAGCCTCGGTCAATCGATCCTCCCACACGAGCTGCCAATAGCGCGTGTACACCAGGTTGTCAGGGGTTTCGAACAGGTAGGCGGACGTGCCCAACTGTGCTGGGCCCACGATGCCTTGCTGCAGCCAGCCGGCGCTGTAGACGATCAGATCGCATTCCCAGATCACGAGGTCGGGTACCAACGCGTGCAGGGTCTGGGTCCTCGACACGCTGTCTTGCACGCCCTCTTTGACTGCGACCACGGCCGGGATTCGCTCAAAAATAGCGGCCATATCGGAGGCAGTGAGGACGCAGCCTGACGAGGGCGAGTTGAACATCCCCAGAGCAATGTCCGTGCGGTCAGCCACGTACTGGAAGAATCGCAACGTTCCCTCACCCCCATGCACCTCAATCGGCGGAGTCTGCAGGAAGCAGATGTCGGCGCCATGTTCCTGCGCGTGAAGGGTGAGCTCGACACACTCCTTGACGGACGCTGCACTCGTGCAGGCTTGGATCACCGTGTCTGGAGCCACGGCCCGTGCTTCGTCGACCGCCACCTCGAGCAGCTGCTTCCGCTCATCCAGGGTCAGGGACCACCACTCTCCGACTCCGCTGGTTAGCCACAACATGTCATGGCGAAGGTCTCGCACGCAGTAGCGCACCAGGGTACGGTACGCGTCCCAGTCGATGTCCTCACCCCCTGCGCCACAGAATGGCGTGTAGAGCGAGTCACCGATCCCGTGCAGGCCGCCATTCGCCGCCCATTCCCGTGCGTCTCGTGCTGTCGGCATCGCACGTCCTCCTCATCGACCGACTGATCTGGGGCTTTGGCCGCGCTGTGAGCGCGGCGGCCCGTCCATTGTGTCGGCTCGAAAGTACGCGTGTTCGAGCCGACACTCAGGTGTCGGTGGGTGACACCTATGGACAAGCGAACGGTCAGACGTGGCGATCGAGGTCAAGAGTCAGCTGGCAGTGGATGTGCCAGGAATGTCGTGTCCGCACCAAGGCTTGGAGGAGACGGGGACGAACCCCTTCTTCTCGGCCTGGAGGAACCACAGGCACGACTGCGCAGGGTCGTGGCCGAAGTCGGTCGAGTAGTTCGACGGTCTGCCCGAGGAGCCCGTCGGCGTTGTACGACGTGATGCCGCGGAGGCTGTGGATGATCTCCGCCGACGTCGGGTTCGCCCCGGCCAGCCCGATTCCCTTGAGCATCAGGTCGGCGCCGAGCCAGGCCTCCGCGATGCCGTAGTCATAGAACTGGCTGGGCGGCCGGTGTTCGTACTTCTCCAGAGCCGAGGTCAGTTGCTCGGTGGCGGCGTCAGGGACGTCGGCCGGTCGGAACTCGGCGACGAAATAGTCGCCTTGGAGTGATAGGCCAGGCCGGGGACGACACGAGGCTGGGGCCATAGCCGGTCGGGAAGACCACCGCCTTGGGCTTGACGCCGGCCTGGACGAGCGCCGTGGCGAGCGCGACGTTCGAGTTGGCGTCCATCGCCGCAAACACGGCGTTCACGCCCTTCTGCTTCGCCACGAGGGATTCCGGGGTGAAGGCGACGCTGCCGAAGGGGATAGAGGTTTCCAGGACGCCAACCTTTCCCCCTTCGCTCTGGAATGCATCGGCCGCACTGGTCGCGCCGCGGACGGACGTGGGCGAGATCCCGTACGCGTACGAACCGATCACCGTGCCGCCATGCGGCGCGCAGGAACGATGAGAAGTCGGTGTTCACCGGGAATTCGGGGTCGACGCTGCCCGAGTCGGCGGCGAACATGTTCGTATAGGGTTTCGTCCCCCACTCGGGGCCATCGAAGCTTCCGCCGGTAACAGGTATGCCCGCCTGTTGAGCCTCCTTCGCTGCCAGGAAGAACACTGGGCTTTCCGAGACGATACCGACCGCACCTTTTGCAATTGCTTCCTGCACCGCGGTCATGACGGCGGTCGGGCTCGACTGGTCGTCAATGACGAGGGGCACGATCTTGTGCCCGTTGATGCCGCCCTCCGCGTTCTGTAGGGAGATGCGGGCCCGAAAACCGAGCGGGGCGTCGCTGAATTCGGGTCCGGCGAGCCCGGTCTCTGAGGTGATGAGGGCGATCGTGAGCGGGCTCTTCGTCGACGACGCCGACGCCGTGCCACCCGAAAGCGCCGCCAATGATGCGGCGACGACCCCCGCGGAGATAGTCGTCATGGCGACCCTGCGCAGTCTGTGACCCATTGATAAAACCCCCCGGTGGTGCAGTCGTCTCTCGTCGGTCGAGCGACGAATGGCGAACCTTACAAAGCGGTCCTCATGAAAAGGCGCCGAGGGTCAGGGTATCCATTCATCTAGAGGATTACAACTCGATCATCTATAGGTTTCGCCGGAAGCTCCGGGTCACATGCCCTGTTGACCCGGTAGGGCGCAACCGGCTTGCCGCACATCGTTCGAGGTGGTGCAATACATCTAGAGATTTTGGGAGGAGCGCATCGTGGATGTCCCGTTCAGCTGGAAGCCGACCGGTTGGTTCCAGATGGGGTGGTCCGCGGAATTCCCGATGGGGGAGGTGCGGCCGCTGCGTCTCTTCGGCGAGGACCTGGTCGCCTATCGCGGTGCTGCGGGCGTTCTGCACGTGCTGCAGGGACATTGTGCGCACTTGGGAGCTCACATCGGGCACGGCGGCACGGTTGACGGCGACTGTGTCCAGTGTCCGTTTCACGGATGGGTCTGGGGTCCCGACGGACACAACGTGCGCATCCCCTACCAGGACCGGCCCAACCGATCGCACCGCTTACGGGTGTGGCCGGTGCAGGAGCAATACGGCTGTGCCTTCTTGTGGCATCACCCGAAGGGAGATCGTCCGGCATGGGACATGCCGGACATCTTCTTGTCCTTCCCGCAGTTCGAGACCGATCCGAATAGGTATTACCCGCCCTATCCGGTCTTCACAGATCGGGCAAGACGTGAACCGGTCCACCCCCAGATCGTGGCCGAGAACGGTCCGGACAGCGTGCATTTCCAGCGGGTCCACCGGGCGACGGTGACCCCCGTGGCACTAGAGTGGAAGATTGCGGGTCCCCAATGGCAGTTCTTGACCGGGTGGCCGGACGCAACGAGCGACGACCCGGACGCGATGGCACTGCGAATCCATAGCCACCTCTTCGGGCTCGGCGGCGCCATCAGCGCTTTCGAGGGGGCGCAGAACCACCGCCTCGTGTTCGCGGCGACACCGGTGGAGCACGGCTGCTCCGACATGTTCTACACGGTGTGGTGGCCTCGGCTACCGGGCGACGACGCATCGATACCGCCCGATCACCTCCGCCAACGCGTCGAGAAGGAGTTTCTGCAGACGATGTGGGACGACCTCGAGATCTGGCGCTATCAGAAGTACGTAGAACAACCGGCACTCGCCAAGCAGGACGCGAAGCCCTACAGGGCGCTGCGGAAGTGGGCCGAGCAGTTCTACGAGACGCCCGCTCCGTGACCAAACTGGTGCTGGGCGGAGGACTTACGCGTGGAGACGCGCGCCACCGCCGATGAGATCGCGACCAAGCACCCATTCGCTCTGCGGCAGGCCAAGCGCGCGGTCAACCAGACCCTCGACGTCATCGGGTTCTATGCCGTCGTCCAGTCGGTGTTCGACATCGACCAGACGGGGCACGGCCACGCTTTGAACGAGTCGGGCTGCCATCCTCGTGCTGCTCGACGACATGAAGGCCGAGATCGGCTAGCCGGCAGGCTTGAGCCCCAGTTCGTGGGCGCGACTAGGGCCCCGCCTCCTCGGCCGGTGCCGACTCAGCGAACCGGGCGGGCAGATCCGGATAGCGCTGTGTGTGCGCTCCTCGGTCGACGAGCTGGAGCGTTCCCGTGATGGACGAGGACTCGTCCGACGCAAGGAAGGCCACCAGGTTGGCGACGTCGTCGGGAGAGGTTTCGGTGGCGAGCGGCGCATTCTCGTTGAATTCGTCCACGATGGAGGGCAACAACCACATGCCTTCGGTCAACGCCGTGCGAACGAGACCTGGGCCTATGGCGTTGACCCGGATGCCTCGGGGACCGAGCTCGAGCGCACCCACCTGCGCCAGCATTGCGACCGCGGCCTTCGAACAGCAGTACGCGCTCAAACCTGCGGCGGGTTGCACGGCATTGAGGCTCGCCGTGAGGATGATTGACCCGCCCGACCTCATTCGCCGCGACGCGTGCTTCGTGGTGAGCAGCGGTCCGATCAGATCCACCTCGATCACGCGCCTCCATTCGTCCAGGTCGGTGTCCGTGACGGAAGCGAACGACCCGATGCCGGCATTGGCGAACGCGATGTCGAGCGGACCGAATTCCTGCACAGTCGACTCCAAGAGCTCTTCGACCTCGGACTCGTCCCGCACGTCGCAGCGCCTGCCGGCGACGTCGTCCCCGAGGCGCGAGGCAGCGTCGATCGCGCCCGGGCCGTCGATGTCGCCGATCATCACGCGAGCCCCCTCGGCGACGAAGTGCCGCACGGTGGCAAGTCCGATACCGGAGGCACCGCCCGTCACGACTGCAACCTTCCCTCTGAGGCGTCCTTGGGGCATGGAGTCGAGGCTAGCAGCGCGCCGTCAAAAAGATCTAGAGGTATGATTCTACCTGAACCAGATGGGAGGAGGAAGGGATGCGGGCAGCCGTCATCGCCGAAGGCGGGGTGCTCGATGTCACCGCGGTGCCGGACCCCGTTCCGCAGCGGGGCGAGCTCCTGTTGCGCGTGTCAGCCTGCGGTCTCTGTGGCTCCGACCTCAAAGCCCGCGCCGCCATGCCGGTGGGCACGATCATGGGCCACGAATTCGGGGGAGAGGTCGTCGGCCTGGGTCCTGGGACCGACGGTTGGCGTGTCGGCATGCAGGCAGCTGTGTTGCCGGTGGCATCGTGCGGCGCCTGCGCGTGGTGCCAGGCGGGCGATGTTGTGCACTGCGCGTCTGCGGTCCTCGTGGGTCTGGGGGGCCGTGCCGGCGGGTTTGCCGAGTTCTCCACCGTGCCGGCCATCTCTTCCTTCGCGCTGCCCGAGTCGCTCGACCCTGTGCAGAGTGCCTTAGTAGAGCCATACGCGGTGGGTCTGCACACCGTCGATGCAGTCGGAATAGAGCCGGGTGGCGAGGTACTGGTGGTCGGAGCGGGGACCGTAGGGCTGACCTGCGCCACGTGGGCTCGCGTGCGAGGTGCGGCGCGGATCACGGTGGTCGACCCCAATCCGGCGCGGCGCGCCAAGGCCAGGGCGTTCGGCGCGACCGACATGCTGTCCTCGGCCGGAGATGCTGCGCCAGGTCGCTACGACGCTGCGATCGAGTGCGTGGGCAAACCCGGCCTCCTCGACGAGTGTGTCGCTGCCACGCGGAAAAAGGGGCACATCGTGGTGGCCGGTGTCTGTGGCGAGCAGGACCACTTCTGGTCGATCGCGGCACTCATGAAGGAGGTCACGATCAGCTTCGCGGTGTACTACAGCCCCGCCGAGTTCCGTACTGTGATCGACGCCTTCGTCGCCGGAACTATCGATCCCCAACTACTGGTGGGGCGCAAGACAGGCCTGGTCGCACTCGACGACGAATTCGACTTGCTCGCTGACAGCTCGGTCAGTGGCAAGGTCCTGATCACTCCTGAGCTGCCGGCGACTACCTGACGCGACCTCCGATTGAGAGCGAGTGTCTTCGGGGCTGCCTCCTACTCGTGAGCCGGCAGCTCCTCGGCCCACACTTCACGATGGTCCCGGGAGATCTCGACCATCTTCGCCCAGCGCGGCAAGCTCTCGGTGATCTGCATGTCGAACGTGCTTACCGCCCGGAACTCGAGCACCTCGACGCCGCTCGGGCCCGGCCGAGTAGGCATAAGGCGCCCCGTCTGGGACGAAGAAACCTTCGCCCTCCTTGACCACCTGGCGACCCATGTGGAGTTCGCCCTTGGTCACGTAGTACAGGCAGTCGGAACTGTGGGAGTGACGGGGCAGCGGGAAGTTCGGAGCGAACCAAGACCAAACCAGGCTCATCCCACCAGCATCGGGATCGCCGAAGAGCACCTTGACGACCTGGCCCGACGCCGTCGCCCATTCTGCGAGCTCCTCCATCGCCGGGGGCTCCATGGTGGGCATGCTCATCATCCCGGTCTCGTGCAGCAGCGGCGCGTGCAACGGGCCTTCGAAACGCTGCAGACCAGAGCGTCGTGGTGTTCCCATGGCAAAAGTCATATTATCTGATCTCGACATGCATGACTCTCCGAAGCGAGCGAACGATCTGGTTTCTGCCGTCGCAACGAGCGATCTGACCGTCACATGGCCAAGAGAGCCAGCCCTCGGGAGTATCGACCGACGCGGGTTCCAAGCCGAGGGAGAAGCCCCAGCAGATTGCCGATGAACTGCGCCGTCTCATCATCCTCGGCGAGCTCGATGAAGGCGACTCACTAGGCCACGAGCCAGAGCTCATTGAGCGCTTCGGCGTCTCTCGGCCCTCGCTGCGCGAGGCACTGCGCATTCTTGAGGCCGAGGGTCTCATTTCCGTGGTGCGCGGGGTACAGGGTGGCGTCGTGGTCCACCGACCCGATCAGCGGCTGACGGCGCGCACCGCGGCGATCGTCCTTCAGGCGCGCAACGTGTCGCTGGCGGACGTCTTCGAGGCCCGAACGATCATCGAACCGGCCGCCGTGAGACTGGTCGCCGCCGCGCGGAACCGTCGCGCCGTCTGCTCGCAAGCTTCGCGCACTCATTGAGGACGAGGAGTCGGCCATCGACGATCCCGAGGCATTTGGCCTGGCCAACGCGCGGTTCCACGAGAAGCTGGTGGCGATGGCGGGAAACCAGACGCTCACGATCGTGGCCGAAATGCTCAACGAGGTCGTGGCGAGGGCAGTGACGATCGTCAGCCAGGCCGACGAGGGCGGCGGATCCGTCGCCACGCGCAAGCGGGGTGTCCGATCGCAGGCCCGCCTGGCAGATCTCGATCGAGGACGGTGACAGTGATGGCGCCGAGACCCACTGGCGCACTCACATGGGGATCGTCGGGCCGGGTGATGCTCGGACAACAAGCCAAGACCGTCATCGATCTGTTGGACCACTTCTGATGGTGCGGCAGGACTCGCAGAGCCAACTGTCGAGACGGACCGACCAAGCGGACGACGTGGACGCCGATTGGCATCGCCGCGTCGTCGGACGATCGCTACGGACAGCCGCCGAGCGGTCCGTCGACCGCGGCTTGAATCTGATACGTGCGGCGGCCACCGTCCTCGAGCGATCCGAGGGTGAAGACATCACAGTGCAGGAAGTGGCCGACGAGGCCGGTCAGTCGCTGCGCACCTTGTACCAGTACTTCGAGAGCAAGGACGACCTGCTCCTGGCGGTCTTCGAGGAGGCGATGCGGACTTACGCATTGCTGATAGAGCAATCGATCAGCGACCTGGATGACCCTCTCGAGCGCATCGCAGGTGCCATCGTTGCCGCGGCGCGGATGCCCGAGTTCAGCTGGAGCGGATTCGACCGCGGGCTCGTCCGCCTCAGGCTTCGCCTCTCGCAGACCAGGCCAGATCTCGTCGGTCGCGCCCAGGCTGCGGTGACGACGCTCGTGCGCGGCCTGGTGGAGGCCGCCATGGCCGGTGGGCGACTCGACGCCGGTGATCCCGAGGCGAGCACCTTCATGATCCTCTCGCTCAACGCCGCGTTTGTCACCACACTGACCGTCGGCAACGACGCCGGCGTGTGCCGCCCCGATGTCGTCGGGCTCACGTCCTTTTGCCTGCGGGGACTCGGGGCCGACCGAGACGACGGCTGGTACGAGGCAATTGAGGCCCGGCTGCGGTTTCCGAAGCGGCCGCCCGGTCGCGGCAGAGCTCGCAGAAAGGCCGCGGGCAGTCGGTCGGCGGAGCGGCGACGGTTGCCGGTGAAATCCTGACCGGTTCCCGTCGAGGCCGCGACCGATCGCAGCTCACCGCCGTGGGCCGGACCACGCGGACGCCGTGTCGCACGCGAGCGCCAGCTCTTCCGACAGGTCGCGGGCCCCGACCGCTCATTGCGCCAAAAGCTTTAGATAATTAGGCTCTTGGCCCAGGCCAGACGCGACTCGCGCCGGCGCGAAGACGAGGAGAAGCCGATGATTACCGACGATTTCGTGCGGGTCGACCGCGAGGGCCATCTCGTCACCGTCACGCTCGACCGGCCCGGCACCCGCAACGCATGCACCATGAACATGTGGTTGGCGATACGGGACGCCTTCCGGGATATCGCCGCGTCGGACGCCCGCTGCGTTGTGCTGAGCGGAGCCAACGGGGACTTCTGTTCCGGCGCGGACATCGTGAAGTCGGGTGCGAACACGGGCTGGGAGGGCAGCAAGCTCACGGCGATGCGCCAGCTGGCCGAGTCTGTGATGGCCGTCCACGACTGCCCCGTGCCGATTATCGTCAAGGTCGACGGCGTGGCGGTGGGTGCCGGGTTCGGTCTCGCCCTCGCTGGAGACATGCTCTGGTGTTCGGACAGCGCGCGGATGTCGGCTGTCTTCGCCAAGTTGGGTCTCAGCCTTGACTACGGCACGTCGTGGTTTTTGGCTCAACGCGTCGGGCTGCACCGGGCCAAGGAGGTCGCGCTCACCGCGGAGATGATGGACGCCAGCCGAATTGCCGAGCTCGGGCTGGCCAACGGCGTCGTCCCCGCCGATCGGCTCGACGACGTGGTGGCGCAGGTTGCCCGGCGCATCGCCGACGGGCCACCATTGGCCCTGTCGATGACGCAAGCGCATGCTCGACAATGCCGCGACGTCTTCGCTCATGCAGGCGCTCGAGGCTGAGGCATCGCCCAGAACGTCAACCTGGGGACGAAGGACCTCGTCGAGGCGCTCACTGCGTTTGCCGAGAAACGACCACCCGTGTTCGAGGGTCGCTGAGACTCTCGTGGACCGCGGCGAGAACGGTCTGCCCTGATGGACCTCGAGTTGAGCGACGAGCAGCGCGCCCTCGTCACCTCCTTCGACAATTTGCTGGCCAAGGCTGCCCCACCCGAAGCAGTCCGGGCCGCCGAGCCGGGTGGGTTCGACGAGGACCTGTGGGGACTCCTCCTCGGCACGGGTGCGCTCTTCATGGCGCTGCCCGAGGACCGTGGGGGATGGGGCGCGACGCTGCTGGACCTTGCGATTGTCGCCGAGCTCCTCGGGCGCTACCTCGCCCCCGCGCCGTTGATCGAGAGCCAGGTGGCGGCCCGCTTGCTTGCGAAGATCGCGACGAGGGAGGCGCTCGACGCGTTGCAGTCAGCCCTCCACGGCGACCGGATCGTGACGGTGGCGCTGCACCCCCCGCGCGAGGGCGTGGCCACATTGACACCTGCCGGCGCTGTGTGCGACGCGGTGATCACTTTCGACGGTGCGAGCCTGTCCCTTACCCCAGTCGCACCCTGCGAGCGCCGCCCGGTGGCCAATCTCGGTGCCTCCCCCCTTGCTGATCTCACCCTAGGTGAGAGCCTCGAACTCGTTGCCGGCCCCGGCGCTGTGGAGTCCTTCGCGGTCGCCACGGACGAGTGGCTCGTCCTGACCGCCGCCGCGCTGGTGGGCCTGAGCATGACGGCCCACGAGATCGTCTGCGGTTACGTACGCGGGCGCCGCGCCTTCGGCCAGGTCGTCGGGAGCTATCAGGGGGTGGCTCATCCGTTGGCGAACGACGCCACAGAACTCGACGGTGCGCGGTTGCTGGTGCACGAAGTCCGCCTGGGCGCTGGAAACCGGTCAGCCCCGAGGGCGCGAGCTGGCGGCGATGGCGTTCGCCTTCGCCTCGGAGGTGGCCGAGCGCGCCACCTATGACGCCATCCACTTCCACGGTGGCTACGGCTTCATGCTCGAGCACGACGCGCAGCTCTTCTACCGCCGGGCGCGCGGCTGGGCCCGGGTCTGGGGTGACGCCGAGGCGGGGTACCGCCGGGCCGCGGACGCACGGTACGGTGCCTCTGTCGAAGAGGACGACTGATGGACTTCGCCTGGGACCCGGCCGCCGACGCGCTGCGAACCGAGGTGCGTGCCTTCCTGGACGAGCAGCTGACACCCGATCTGGCCGATCGCCTCTACGCCGGTGGTGTCTACCACGACGATGGGTTCGCACGGGCGCTCGGCGCGCGCAACTGGATCGCGCCAGAGTGGCCCCGCGAGGGGTTCGAGGCGCTCGACGCGCTTTCGGCCCACGTAATCACCGATGAGCTCACCAGGGCCGACGCACCGATCTACGCCGTCTCCACCTCCATGATGGTGGCCAGGGTGATCGACGCGGTGGGTTCGGACGAGCTGCGGTCTCGCATTCTTCCCGGTGTCGTCCGCGGCGAGCTGACGATCGCGCTCGGGATGAGCGAACCCGAAGCGGGTTCGGATGTTGGCTCCGTGCGGACCGGTGCTCGACGCGTCGATGGCGGTTGGCTGATCAATGGCCAGAAGATGTTCACGACGAATGGGCACGTCGCCGACTACGTCTTCCTGCTGGCGCGCACCGACCCCACCAACGAGCGCCACCGGGGACTCACTACGTTTCTCGTCCCGCGCGAAAGCGATGGGTTTGAGGCGCAGGCTGTCTACACGGTGTCGGGTGAGCGGACGAACATCACCTTCTATTCGGAGCTGTTCCTCGAGGACACATGGCGCATTAGCGACATTGGAGCTGGTTGGCAGTCGCTCATGCTCGCACTCCAAGACGAGCACTCCGCGCCCTTCAGCCCACATCTCGCGCGTTTGCTCGGAGCGGCGGAGCATTGGGCGCTCGAGAAGGGACCGGACACCGCGTTGCCGCTGGCCCGGGAGGACGTCCGCCGGCGGTTGATCCGGGCGGCGACGGATCTCGAGGTCGCGCGGCTCCTCGAGATACGCACCAGCTTCATGGAGGCGAAGAACGAGGTGCCCGTGGCCGAGGGCCCGATGAGCAAGCTCTTCAGCACCGAGGCCGTTGTGCGCCACGCGGAGAGCTTCACGGCGGGGGCCGGACCGGACGCGTTGCGGAGCCGCGTCGGCGGCACGACCCTGGTGGAAGGGTTGATGGAGCACTGCTTGCGCTACTCGCTCGGCATGACGATCTACGGCGGGAGCAGCGAGATCCAGCGCAACATCATCGCCCAGCGCCGATGCGGGCTGCCCCGGCAGTGACTTCCTCCCACCCTCTCCGGGCCGGGCTCAACCTGCTCGACGGAGACTGGTACGCCGGCGATCCGCACGAGGTGTGGTCGTGGATGCGCCGAGAGGCCCCTGTCTACTACGACGAGGTGGCCCGCGTCTGGGGGATCGCGCGTTACGAGGACGTGCTGGCAATCGAGAAAGACCCGGCGACCTTCTCGAGTCACCGGGCCCCTCGCCCCCACGGCGCCCACCTCCCGATGATGATCTCCATGGACGACCCCGAGCACCGCCAGCGCCGAGCGCTCGTCAACCGTGGCTTCACGCCGCGGCGGGTCGCCGACATGGAGCAGACGGTTGCCATCCTGTGCCGCCACATCGTTGACCGCGTCTGCGAGGTTGGGAGGTGCGATTTCGTCTGGGACGTGGCGGCCCCCCTCCCGCTCATGGTCATTGCCGGCCTGCTCGGTTTCGACATAGAGGCGCACGAGGACCTCCTGCATTGGTCCGACGACCTCATGCGCGCCACGACGCTCGAACCCACACCCGATCAGGCCAAGGCGGGCTTCGACGCCATGATGGCCTTCCGTGCCTTCCAGCTCGACGTCATCTCACAGCGCAGGCGGAACCCCCAGGACGACCTGATCACCAAGCTGTGCGCTGCCGAGGTCGACGGGAGACATCTCGATGACGAATCCATCGTGAACGAGGCGCTGCTGATCCTCATCGGCGGTGACGAAACAACCCGCCACGTGATCAGCGGCGGCATGCTCGCGCTGCTCGAGCGACCCGAGCAGCTGTCCCTCCTGACGAGCGACATGACGGGGATTCCCGTAGCCGTAGAGGAGCTTCTGCGATGGGTGTCGCCTGTGAAGAACATGGCACGTACCGTGACGACGGACGTTGAGGTGCACGGCCAGCGTCTGCACCAGGGCGACCAGGTCATGCTCTTCTATCCGTCGGCCAACCGCGACGAGGACATTTTCGCCGCCCCCGACGCCCTCGACGTGGGGCGTCAGCCCAACCCGCACCTGGCGTTCGGCTTCGGGACGCACTTCTGCCTCGGCGCCGCCCTCGCGCGCCTGGAGCTGCGGGTGCTGTTCCATGAGGTCCTCACGAGGTTGCCGGATCTCGGGCTGGCCGAGGGCGCGCCGCTGACCTACCGTTCGTCGAACTTCGTGAGTGGCCTCGAGTCCATGCCCGTCTGCTTCACGCCGTCGCGGGGCCCCGCATGAGCGTGCCCCTCGCCGGCATCCGGGCCGTCGAGCTCGGCCTCGACGAGGAGACGGTCACGTCCTTGCTCTCCGACGGTGTCGCGGTGACCGACGGGGTCCCACCAGGGTGAGCCGCGGCCGGCAGCGGCGTTGAGGCAAAACCTCTAGACTTTTCCGCCATGACCTCCGGGGAATGGTCCTTCGTCGGCGTCCATGACGTGGTGGCGTCGACCGTGCCCGACAGGGACATGCTGGTGTGCGGGGAGGTGCGCCGCACCTTCGCCGAAGTCGCGGCGCGCAGCAAAGCCATTGCCACCTTCTTGACCGCCCGCGGGGTCGGCCTTCGCCGCGAGCGTGCCGAGCTGGAGCGCTGGGAGAGCGGCCAAGATGCGGTGGCGCTCGTGATGCACAACGGAGTCGAGTACATCGAGGCGATGCTCGGCTCCTACCGGGCCCGCGCTGTGCCTTTCAACGTCAACCAACACTATCGCACTACGGAAGTGCGGGCCCTTTTTGCCGACATCAGCGTGCACGCCGTCGTGTACCACCGGCGCTACGTGCCCTTGGTAGAGGCGGCGTGCGAGGGATCCGATGTCGTGCTCATCGAAGTCGACGACGGCTCGGGGATCGCACCGCTGCCCGGCAGCGCGAACTTCGAGCAGGTTGCGGCCACACCGGTCGAGGGTCCCTTACCCGTTCCATCGCCCGACGACCTCTATCTCGTGTGCACGGGCGGGACCACGGGCCGGCCCAAGGCAGTGCTGTGGCGTCAGGCCGACATCTACGTGTCGGGCATGGCGGGCAGTGAGAACGCGACAGAACAGTCGATCGCGGGGGTCACGCGCGCCGGAGCCGGAGGGCCTTGGTACCCCGTGCCACCTTTGATGCACGCCGCGGCTCAGTGGACCGCCTTCTCGGGTCTACATCAGGGAGCCACCGTTGTGCTGCACGATGACTCGGGGCCCTTCGATGCTCGACAGGTCCTCGAGCTGGCCGAGCGCGAGCGGGTGGGCCTCATGTCGATCGTGGGTGACGCCTATGCCGCACCCATAGTGGCGGAGCTCCGGCGCCGGCCCTACGACCTCTCCTCCCTCTTCGTCCTGGGGACGGGTGGCGCGGCCACCAACGAGCTGTACAAGACAGCACTGGTCGAGCTCCTGCCGACCCTGATGATCCGGGACGGGTATGGCTCCTCGGAAACCGGAGGCATGGCTTACGGCGCCCGCACGAAGAACAGCAACCGACTCGGGTTCGAGCCGAGCGCGGGCGCCACCGTGGTAGCGGCCGACCGTCGCCGGTTCCTGGAGCCCGGGGAGGAGGAGATCGGGTGGACGGCTCGTCGGGGGCGGGTCCCGCTTGGGTACCTCGGAGACCGGATCCGCACTGAAGGAACGTTCCCGATGGTCGACGGCGAGCGGATCGCCATCCCGGGCGACCGGGCCCAACTCCTCGACGACGGACGCATCTTCATACTCGGGCGTGACGCCTTGGTCGTCAACACGGGCGGCGAGAAGGTGTTCGTGGAGGAGGTCGAAGAGGTCCTGCGCCGCCACCCAGACGTCGCCGATGCGTTGGTGATAGGGCGGCCGTCGGACCGTTTTGGCCAGGAGGTGGTAGCGGTCGTCGCCCCGCGCGACCGCGCTGTCTTCGATCCGGGGTCTCTCCGCGAGTTCGTTGCAGCCGAGATCGCCCGGTTCAAGGCACCGCGTGCCGTCGCCGTGTGTGAGGTGATTCACCGGCACGCGAACGGAAAGGCGGATTATCGGTGGGCTCAGGAAGTCGCGGCGACGGCCCAGTCGGTCGCGGGCGGAAGCGGCTGACCGCGCCGACGCACGACAGGCTCTCTTCAGACCTCGGGCTCTGGCACATCGAAGTGCTCGTCCCGCAATTCAAATGCCCTCTTGGTGCCGTGCTGGGCCCGCGCCTTGACGAAGTTGAACTCACCCTCCTCGAAGCGCAGATTGGTGCCATAGGCGTGGAAGAGGTAGCTCAGTACCTCCTCGCCCTGGTACTGCTGCAGCTGCTCGACGAGGCGGAAGGCCTCCTTGGCCATGACGACCCCGTCCGCGGGCATCCGTGACACCTTCTCGGCCCACCAGCTGGCACGCGCCTCGGCCACGCTGAGCTCGACCACTTCGGTGAATACCCCGAGGTGCGCCAGCTCGGCCGCCTCGATCGTGTCGCCCGTCAGCAGGAGGCGACGGGCCAGCACGGGGCCCAGCCGGTGGAAGAAGAGGTGCAGTGAGCCGAGAGCGGGGCCGAGCAGACGTGTGCCCGGCATCCCGAGCACCGTGTCGCTCGCTACCACAGCGATGTCGGCCATGAGCGCCAGCTCGAGGCCGCCCCCGAGCGCGTACCCCGAGACCTCCGCCACCGTCGCCTTCGGGAATCCCATGAGGAAGTGGTAGAAGTCGAAGGTCTGGCGGTCTGTAAGGAGGCGCCGCCGCTGGCTCGGGCGCCGACGGTCGGGCGATTCCGATACGTGGTCCCCATTCGTCTCTCCGTTGGCCTTGTTCCCATCGCCGTACCAGGCGTAGGCGTTCTTCATGTCGGCACCGGTGCTGAAGACGCCGCCCTCGCCACGCAGGACGACGACCTTGATGGCGTCGTCATAGGCCAGCTCGTCCAGGTAGGCACCCAGCTGTTGGCGCATGGCGGGGTCGTACGCGTTGCGCCGCTCCGGGTTGTCCAAGGTGACCCGGGCAATACCGGACTCGTCGTCTCGCTCCATGCGCACTCGTCCGTCACTCACGGGTAAGCCTCCTGGCTGCGGTTTGGCAGATCGGGTCGCATCATCATACGCTTTAATATGTAGATATTTCTACTTGGAGCGGGAGACGTGATGCGATTTGGCCCGGATGACGGCTTGTCCCGGCGGCAATGGGCCGTGACCCGGACCTACGCTGCCGCGGCGATGACCCACCAGCGGGCCTCGCGCAGCCTGGAGGCGAACCTGTGAGCGAACGGTCCGACGCGGGAGTGATCGTCGAATCCGAGGGAGGCCTCCTTCGCATCGTCATCGACCGGCCCGAACGCAAGGGTGCGCTCGATGTCGGGGCGGTCCGGCGCGTGGTGGGCATACTGGAGGCGGCAGCCACTGACGACAGCCTTCGCGCTGTGTTGCTGACGAGCACCGGCGCCGACTTCTGCTCCGGTTCCGATTGGGTGGCGTCCAACGAGGGGGGCGAGAAACCGCGGCCCGGAAGCGTGCAGCGCCGCACGCCCCTCCAGGCGCACCGGCTGGTCTCGCTGCTTCTCGAGATCCAGCTCCCGGTGGTGTGTGCCGTCCGGGGATGGGCCGCCGGGCTCGGCTGTCAGCTCGCGCTCGCGGCGGACTTCACGGTGGCCACCGAGGACAGCCGGTTCTGGCTCCCCTTCGTCAAGCGCGGCTTCACGCCCGACAGCGGTGCCACCTGGTTGGTGCCACGTCTGGTAGGCGTGGCGCGGGCGAAGGAGTTACTGCTTCTCGGGCATGACGTCTCTGGTGCGGACGCAGCGGACTGGGGGATGATCCACCGCGCCGTCCCCGATGAGGAGCTGGACGCGACGGTCGCGACGCTGGTCTCCGAGCTCCTGGCCGGCGCGACGGTCGCCGTCGGTCTGACCAAACGCTGCCTCCACGGCGCCCTCGACGGCGGCATCACCGAGGCGATGGCGAGCGAGTCGATGGCGCTCGAGCTCTCGTCGCGCACCGCCGACTTTCGCGAGGGTCTCCTTGCCTTCAAGGAGCACCGGGACCCTGCATTCAGAGGGCGTTAGGGGATGTCCATGGGTTACGAAACCATCCTCTACGAGGTCGAGGACCGGACGGCAGTCATCACTTTCAACCGCCCCGAACAGCTGAACGCGGTGAGCCCCGCCATGGTCGTTGAGCTACGGAGGGCCTATGCCGCCGCGGAAGCCGACGAGTCCGTCTGGACCATCGTCGTCACGGGGAACGGCCGGGCGTTTTGTGCCGGTGCCGATGTCACTGAGATCCCCGAAGACGGCCGCGTCATCTACGAAGAGGCCTACCTGTCGACCTACCCCCAGTGGGAGGCCCCCCAAGAGGCCACTCCGCCCTTCCGAACGATGACCAAACCCATCATCGCCGCGGTAAACGGGTTGTGCTGCGGGGCCGGTCTCGACCTCGTCACCACCGGCGACATCGCTATTGCGTCCGAGCGAGCCGAGTTCTTCGACCCCCACGTGAGCATCGGCCTGGTATCGGGCCGCGAGATGGTCCGGTTGGCCCGGGTCCTGCCGATGAACATCGCCTTGCGGGTGGCCCTGACTGGCCGCCACGAGCGCATGAGCGCGCAGCGCGCCTACGAGCTCGGCATGATCTCTGAAGTCGTCCCGCATGAGCGTCTCCTTGAGCGGGCACGTGAGGTGGCACACCTCGTCAACCGCAACGCCCCACTCGCAGTGCGTGGGACGCGACTGGCGATCCGCAAGGGCATCGACCTGCCCCTGCACGAGGCGGAGATCCTCGCCGAAGCCTTTCGCGAACGCGTCGTCCGCACCGACGACGCGAAGGAGGGACCGCTCGCGTTCACGGAGAAACGGGCGCCGAAGTGGACGGGCCGGTGAGCGCGCCGGCGAAGTTCACGACCATTCGTTACGAGACATCAGAGGACCGCGTCGCGACCATCACGTTGAACCGGCCTGAGGTGCTCAACGCCTTCGACCGACAGATGTGCGAAGAGGTCCGTGCCGCTTGGTGCCTGGTGAAGGACGATCCGGATGTGCACGCGGTGGTGCTGCGCGCCGAGGGGGACCGAGCCTTCTGTGCGGGCCTCGACATCAAGAAGCCGTACGGCCAGCCCGACGACGTCTGGAACCATGAGGACCCGGGCGAGCTCTTGAGCCCGAAGTGGCAGAAGGTCTGGAAACCGGTCGTCTGCGCTGTCCAAGGTATGTGCACGGCGGGCGCTTTCTATTTCCTGAACGAAGCCGACATCGTCATCTGTTCGGCCGATGCGACCTTCTTCGACTCCCACGTCACCTACGGGATGGTCTCCGCGCTCGAACCGGTCGGGCTGATGCGACGTATCGGCCTGGCCCAGACCCTGCGGATGGTGCTCACCGGCAACGACGAGCGGGTGACGGCGGAGACGGCGTGGCGTATCGGGTTGGTGACCGAGGTCGTCGACCGCGCTGCGCTGTGGTCTCGCGCCCACGAGCTGGCAGCCGGTATCGCGGCGTGGCCGCGAGCGGCAACCGAGGGCACGGTCCGCGCCATCTGGGACTCGCTTGACCGTCCCTATCGCGCCGCGATGGAGCAGGGGTTCGTCTACACCCGCCTCGGCAATCCCCTAGGCATGGCCGATGCTGCGGAGCATCCCCCCGCACGCATCGAGCCGAGGTTGCGGTGACCACGGCGCGAGCGGGCCTGCCCGCTCGCATCGCGGACGTCCTCGCTCTGGACCCCGATGCGCCGCGCAATCGAATTCGAGGGGTCGTGGCGCACATGGGCGCAGGTGGGTGACACGGTCGAGCGGGCAGCGGCGCTGGTCGCTCAGCCGGGCTCCGAGATCGGCGTCATACTGCGGAACCGTCCCGCCTCGGTCGGCCTTCTCCTTGGCGTCCTGCGCGCCGGCGGCTGCGTGGTGACAATCAACCCGGGACGGGGCCATGAGCCGCGCCCGCGCTGACATTGCGGCTCTGGACCTGTCGGTCCTCGCCGGCGACCCGGCGGACCTGGTCGACCTCGTCCCCGACGGCGCATGTTCGACGACCGCCGCCGTCACCGATTTGGGAGGCGCCTTTGTCGTCTCCCCTCGTCGCCGTGCCGCACAGCGGTCCCGAGCTCGGCCCGGGACTGCTGTGCGGATGCTGACCAGTGGTACGACGGGGCCTCCCAAGCGGGTCGACCTCTCCTTCGGCACGCTCGAGCGCGTCCTCGTCGGCGCCAAGCACTACGAGTCCAACCGGGATGCGACCGTGCGACTGCGCAGCGGTGTGGCGGTCGTGAATTCACCTCTCGTGCACCTCGGCGGATTGTTCCGGGTGCTCCAGTGCGTGAGTGACGGCCGGCCCTTCTGCTTGCTCGAACGGTTTACGGTCGACGCGTGGGTCGATGCCGTACGCCGACACCGCCCGGCCACCGTCAGCCTCGTTCCGGCTGCGTTGCGCATGGTGCTCGAGGCCGATGTCGACCCCGCTGACCTCGCGAGCGCCCGCTCGGTGGTGTCCGGGACCGCCCCACTCGATCCCAACGACGCCGACGCCTTCAACGACAAGTACGGCATCCCGGTGTTGGGGACCTACGCCGCCACCGAGTTCGGGGGGAGCGTCGCCGGGTGGAACCTCGAGGACCATCGCGCCTTCTGGGTCCAGAAACGGGGCAGCGTTGGCCGGGTCCACGCCGGGTCCGAGCTCCGCGTTGTCGACCCGGATTCGGGTTGTGCCGAGGCACCAGGCGTCGAAGGCCTGCTCGAGGTGAAGGCGGGGCAGCTCGGTGGCGACGCGTGGGTGCGCACGACCGATCTTGCGCGCCTGGACGACGATGGCTTCTTGTGGATCCTGGGACGGGCGGACCAGGCGATCATCCGTGGTGGGTTCAAGGTGCGACCGGACGACATCAAGACCGTGTTGGAACGGCACCCGGCCGTGCGTGGCGCCGCCGTGGTGAGCCGCACCGACCGCCGCCTGGGAGCCGTACCCGTCGCAGTGGTCGAGCTTCGGCCAGGCTCGGAGGCCTGCGGGCCCGCCGAACTGCTCGAGTACGCCGCGGGAGCGTTGGCCCGCTACGAGTTGCCCACCGAGGTCCACGTGATCGAGTGTCTTCCTCGCACCGAGTCGGGCAAGGTCGACCTGGCCGGCGTCGCGGCCTTCGTCGGTTCGACGGCGCCGAAGGAGTGGTGAATGGAGCGTTGGAACTTTGGCGTCGAGCCTTTGACCCAGACGTCCAGGGCCGCGTCGCTGCTGCGTCGGGTCACTGATCTCGTCCTCGCGCTCGAGGACGAGGATGCCGAGGTGGAGGCCCTGGTCAGCGAGCTCGAGCGCGCGGAGGAAAGACTCGCGCGAGCGGGTGCCGTCCGATCTCCGGCCCCGGGTGGGTGCTGCCGCGTCCGGTGAGGGCCGCGTCTACCTTGACCATGCGCGCCACGTCGGCCGATTCAATCCGTGCTTTCCCGAGTACACCATCGAGGTCGAAGGCAGGGCCGCCCGTGGCACCGTGGATTTCCCGATAGCCTACGAGGGGCCACCAGGGATCGTGCACGGTGGGTTCCTCGCCGTCCTCTTCGACTGTGTCGTGCAGCACCATAACTGCGACGTCGGTGTCGCCGGCAAGACGACCTCGCTGGCCCTGCGTTACCGGCGCCCGGCGCCCGTCCTGACCACCTTGTCGTTCACGCTGGACCGAACGGTCGCCGGGGAACGCATCCGCAGCGTCGGAAAGCTGCGGTCGGGTCACACCGTGCTCTGTGAGGCCGACATCGAGGCAATCGCGGCGGACCGGGGCACCCTGCCCGAGGTCTCGCCACGACGACCGGCGCTTTGATGATAGCGACGGTCATCGACGCGGGGGACGACCTTCCATTGACGGTCCCCGCCTTGCTCCGGGCGCGGGCTGCCGAGGACCCGGACCATGTGCTGCTCGCCGCGGACGACGCGGTGCTCACCTATGCCGAGGCCGAGCGAGCTTCGGCCCGGCTCGCGCGCGCGCTCCTCGCCGCCGATGTGAGCGCAGGTACACGCATCGCCCTTCTGTATCCGAACGGGCCAGAGTTCGTGGTGGCATGTCTCGCCGTGGCCCGCATCGGAGCCGTCAGCGTGCCGCTCAGCACGTTCTCCACGAGCCCCGAACTGGCCGGTCTGCTGCGGGAAGCCGACGTCAACGTCCTGCTGGCCGCCCGACGGTTCAGGTCACACGACTACGCCGCCAGCCTGGCCGCGGCGATCGAGGACCTCGACCTCGCCGCTCCGCCGCCCCTTTTTTCCCCCGCCGTGCCGTCGCTGCGGCGGATTTTCTTCGACGTCGACCAGCCCGAACCGGGTCTCCAAGCCGGCTGGACCGTGAACGGGATCCTGTCGGCTGTCTCGCCGGTCGGCATCGACGTGCTCGCCGCTGCAGAGTCCGCCGTGACCCCGGCAGACCGGATGGTGATCGTCCACACATCGGGTTCGACCAGCGAACCCAAGGGCGTGATCCACACGCACGGCGCCCTGATCCGTCACCTGGACAACCTGAACGCGCTGCGTGGCTACGGCCCCGATGAGATTCTCTTCTCCAATTCGCCCTTCTTCTGGATCGGGGGGTTCGCCTACGCCCTGCTCGGCACATTGGTGGCCGGAGCGACGCTCGTCTGTTCCAACGCGTCGACGGCGTCAGGAGTTCTCGACGTCCTCGAGCGGGAACGCCCGACTTTGGTCAACGGCTTTGCGGCGTCGGTCGCGCACGTCGCCCAGGATCCGACGTTTCCCTCTCGGGATCTCACGTCGATCCGTCGCGGCAACCTGTACCCGATTATGCCGTCGGCTGTCCGGCCTGCCGACCCCGAACTGCACCACGCCATGCTCGGCATGACCGAGACCGGAAGCGTCTGTTTGGCCAGCGACGACGAGTCCGAACAGCCCGAGAGTCGTCGCGGTTCGTTCGGCCGTCCTGCCCCCGGCTTCGAGGCCGCAGTACATGGGATCGCCGGTCATGGTGACGGCTCGAGTGCGCCAGGCGACATCGGTGAGCTCTGTTTCCGCGGGCCTTTCCTCATGGAGGGCTATGACGGCCGGGAGCGCCACGAGACCTTCGACCGCGACTGCTGGTACCACACCGGCGACCTGGTCACCGTCGACGACGACGGGTTCTTCTACTTTCGGGGCCGCCAGAGCGACATGATCAAGACCGCCGGAGCAAATGTCTCCCCTCGCGAGGTCGAAACGGCCATCTTCGAGGTCTGCGGGTTGACTGCCCACGTGGTCGGGATTGACGACGATGCACGCGGGCAGATTGTGGCTGCGCTGGTACGTGCGCCCGAAGGCACCGGCCGAGACGTCGTCGACACCGGAGTTCTGCAGGAGCGGCTGCGTGCGCGCCTTTCGGCGTACAAGGTCCCCAAGCGATTCGTCGTCCTCCCTGCGGGGGAGGTTCCGATGATGTCGAGCGGCAAGCTCGATCTGCACGCGGTCAAGGAGCTCTTCGATGCATCCTGAGGCGGAGACCGTCCCTGCGCTCCTGGCGCTGCGACGCCGGGTCGATCTCGACATGCCCGCAATCGTGACCGCCGACGACGCGCTGACCTACGCAGGGCTCGAGGAGGCCAGCGTCGCGGCGGCGTCCAGGCTGGTGGGCGGCGGGGTCGTCAAGGGAGACCGTGTCGCCCTGCTCGCGCCGAACGGGAGCGGCTGGGCCGTTCTGGCCTATGCGACGATGCGTATCGGCGCCGTGCTGGTGCCTCTCAGCACTCTCCTGCGCCCGCCGGAGTTGCTGGCCCATCTCAGGATCGCCTCGGTGTCGCACCTCGTCGCAACCCGGTCCTTTCGCGGGCGGCACTACTTCGAGGACCTCGATGCGGCCGCTCCGGGCCTGCTCCGAGCCGTAGGCGCGGGAAGGCGCCACGCCACGGCACCGTCGCTGCGACGGATCTGGGCGACCGGTATGTTGCCAGACATTCCGACGGCCGACGGCATGGTGCGTGCCCTCGAGGCCCGCGTCAAGCCTGCCGACGACCTCGTCGTCTTGTTCACCTCCGGAAGCCGTGGCACCCCAAAGGGCGTCATCCATACGCACGGGGCGGCGTTGCGAGCCGTCGCCGCCGGGCTCAGGGTGCGTTGCGTCGGTCCCGCCGAACGGCTCTACATCCCGATGCCGTTCTTCTGGACGGGCGGCTTCGGCCAGGGCCTTCTCACCGCTCTCGTCGCCGGAGCCACACTCTTGACCGAGGCCCAGCCCGAGCCGGCGCGCACGCTCGAGCTGCTCGAGCGAGAGGGGGCCACACTGTTCCGGGGCTGGCCCGACCAGGCGGCCCTGCTCGCGGCGCACCCGGCGTTTGCCGAGGCGGATCTCTCGTCGCTGCGGGACGGCAGCCTCCCCGCGGTGCTACCCCCCGAACGCCGGCCTCCCGCGGGCGCCCGGGCCAACCTGTTCGGCATGACCGAGTCTTTCGGGCCCTACTGCGGGGAGCGTCTCGACACCGACATGCCGCCGGACAAATTCGGCAGCTGCGGCCGCGCCTTCGACGGGGTGGAGGTGCGCATCGTCGACCCCGAGTCCACCCGTCCGCTCGACCCCGGCGAGCAAGGAGAGATCTGGCTGCGTGGCCCGAACATGCTTCGTGGCATCTGCGGTCGGCTCCAGTCCTCCGTGTTCACACCCGAGGGCTTCTACCGCACCGGCGACCTCGGTCGCCTCGACGCGGACGGGTACCTCTGGTACGTAGGCCGTCTCGATGACATGGTGAAGGTCAAGGGCGCCACCGTCTTCCCCTCCGAGGTGGAAGCGGCACTACGGTCGGTGGAGGCGGTCCGCCAGGCGTTCGTGACCGACGTCCCCGATGACGAAGGTCGGCCGCAGATCGCCGCCCTCGTGGTCACTGACGCGCCAGCTGAAGCGATCCGTGTCGCGGTCCACGCGCGCCTGAGCGCCTTCAAGGTACCGACGCGGTGGCTGGTCGCGCCGCGGGCCGAGTTGGTGCCGATGATGCCCTCGGGGAAAGTGGACAAGACGGCACTGCAGCGGCTCCTGGTCGCCGAGGGCCAACCCGTGTCGTGAACGCGCCGGCGAGCCGGGGCTCGGTCGCAGGTGCCGAGTACATGTGCTGGCGAGGCTTAAAAGATCTAGACTTTTCGGCGATAGCTGGACGCGGAACAGGAGCCACGGGGTGACAAAGGCGATCGACTGCCTGGTCAATGTCGACATGGGCGACGTGAAGCAGCCGGAGTGGATGATCCGGGTGAAGGAGGACTACTTCAAGGCCGGCGAGTCCTTTCTCAAGAGCCCTGAGCTTCCCGAGCTGCTCGAGGACATGGACGCCAACGGGGTCCAGCGTGCCATCCTGCTGACCAAGGTGGGGGAGGGGTCCGATCGTGCACGCCAGTTCGCCGATGCCGAACCGGGGCGCTTCGCTCTCGGTGTGGGCGGTTTCAACCTGCTGCGGCCGATGAAGACCGTACGGGCCCTCGAGTCTTTCGTTCGGGATCACCCCGTCGCCTACGCCACCGTCGGGCCGAGCTTTTGGGGCGACGGTATGTACCCACCGACCGACGCCGTCTACTTCCCGCTGTATACCAAGTGTTGCGAGCTTCAACTGCCCCTCTGCATGAACACGGGTATCCCCGGTCCGCCCATCCCCGGCGAGGTGCAGAATCCGATCCATCTCGACCGGGTGTGCGTACGGTTCCCCGAGTTGCGGCTCTGCATGATCCACGGCGCCGACCCGTGGTGGGACACGGCGATCCGTCTCATGCTGAAGTACCGCAATCTCCGGCTCATGACGTCAGCCTGGTCACCGAAACGCCTTCCCGAAGCGCTCTTGCACTTCATGCGAACGCGAGGAAAGGAGCACGTCCTGTTCGCCAGCGACTATCCCGTGCTCTCGATGGAGCGTTGTCTCGGGGAAGCCCGCGCCCTCGATCTCCCAGCAGAGGTGCTCGACGGCTGGCTGTTCGGAAACGCCGATGCGTTCTTCTTCGGGCCGAAGGCGTGAGCATGCGATCGCGCGCCCGGATCACGCAAAACCCCAGCTCGACGGGTCTCGTAGGCACGAGATTGAAAGCGATATTCTACTGAAACGGAAAGCCTGGTTACCGTTGCGAAGAGAGGTCAACACATGAACGACGACCTCGAGCGCGAAGCCGATCGACGCTGACAACCACTACTACGAGTCGCTTGATGCCTTCACGCGGCACCTGGACAAGAAGTTCCGCGCCCGCGGCGTTCAGCCGGTGCAGTCGGGGAAGCGGGTGCAGCTGCTCGTCGGCGGGAAGGTCAACCATTTCATCCCGAACCCCACCTTCGACCCCATCATCGTTCCCGGCTGCATCGAGCCGCTCTTCCGCGGACAGATCCCCGACGGGGTGGACCCGCGCACGCTGATGCAGGTGGAGCCGATCCGGCCCGAGTATCGCGACCGCGACGCGCGGGTGAAGCGGATCGAGGAGCAGGGTCTCGGTGCCGCGGTCCTCTTCCCGACGCTTGGTTGCGGTATCGAGGAGGCCCTTCGGCACGACGTTCCTGCCACCATGGCCACGCTGTCCGCCTTCAACCGGTGGCTGGAGGAGGACTGGGGGTTCGACTACCAAGGCCGGATCATTGCGGCACCGATGCTCTCGCTGGCCGATGTCGATGCCGCCACCGAGGAACTCGACTCGCTGCTCGCCCGGGGCGCCCGGGTCGTGCACATCAGGCCCGCCCCGGTCCCAGGGCCCAATGGCACGGGCTTATCGCTCGGCGACAAGCGCCACGATCCGGTGTGGGCGCGCCTCGCTGAGGCCTCGGTCCCTGCCGCCTTCCACCTCGGCGACAGTGGCTACGAGAGCACGGTTGGCGCCGCCTGGGGTGGCCTTGACCACTTCGAGGGTTATGGAAAGACCGACATTCTGAACCGCATCCTCGTATCGAACCGGGCCATTCACGACGCCATTGCCTCCCTCGTGGTGCACAAGGTGTTCACGCGGCACCCGATGCTGCGTGTGGCCAGCATCGAGAACGGGTCCGACTGGGCGCCCACGTTGGTGAAGCGTCTGCGCAAGCAGGCCAACCAGACGCCCTGGATCTTTGCCGACGACCCACTGGACACGATCCGACGGCACGTGTGGGTCACCCCCTATCTCGAGGAGGATCTGGGGAAGCTCGCCGAACTCATCGGGGTCGAACGGATCCTGTTCGGTTCCGATTGGCCCCATGGCGAAGGTTGTCCCGAGCCGCTGGACTTCCTCAAGGAACTCGATGGATTCGACAAGACCGCCGTGCAGCGGATCATGCGCGACAACGCGGCGGAGCTTCTCGGGGCGCCTGCGTGACCGAGGGCGACGGGTCGGCACCGAGAGCGCGCCCCGATGTCGGAACTCTGGGCCGAGGTCGAGGCGTGGCTTCGCCAGAAATTGGGACCCCGACGTGTCGGTCGACGAGTGGTGGGAACGGGTCGCTGCAGCCGGATGGACGGCACCGCATTTCCTGCCAGACCAGGGCGGCCGGGGCCTCCCGCGCAACGTAGCCCGAACCGTGCGCTCCTGCTTCAAGTCGTTCGGCGCGCTGCGACCACCCGCGGGCCTTGGCTTGCTGATGGCGGCGCCGACTATCCTCACGCACGGCACGAGCGAACAGATCGATCGCTTCGTCCCTTCGATCCTCGACGGCAAAGTTGCGTGGTGCCAGCTGTTCTCCGAGCCGGCGGCCGGTTCGGACCTGGCGGGTCTCACGACGCGAGCCACCCGAGACGGGGACCGCTGGATCATCAACGGACAGAAGGTGTGGTCCAGCCAGGCCGTCGGCGCCGACTACGGGATGCTGCTGGCGCGCACCAACTTCGACGTACCCAAGCACAAGGGCATCTCGTGGTTCGCGTGTGCGCTCGACCAACCGGGCGTCACGATCCGCCCCTTGCGCGAGATGACGGGCGAGGCCGTGTTCAGCGAGATCTTCCTCGACGACGCGGTGTGCGAGCACACCGACATCATCGGAGGCGAGGGCAACGGCTGGACGGTCACCCAGGCGACCCTGCACTTTGAGCGCACCGGCATTGGGGCGGGTGGGGCGCATGCAGGCTTCCCCGAGCCCGGACGACGGGGCGGGTTGCTCGGGCTCCGCGCCGGCGACGCTGCGACGATCGAGCCCGCCGATGCGAAAGTCACCCTCGACTACCACGATGTCGTCGACCTGGCCCGGGAATTCGACAAGACGTCAGACTCGCTGATCCGCCAACAGCTGGCCCGGCTCTACGCATTCAGCAAGACAGGCTTGTGGAACGCCCAACGGGGCCGGGCCGAGGCCAAGCGGGGAGGCGGTCAGGCAGTCGCCAGTGTCGGCAAGTTGTCCCAGACTCGTATCGTCAAGCTCGCCGCCGGTCTGGCCACGGAGGTGGCCGGACCACAGGGCCTGCTCTGGGGCGAGTCAGCAGCCGAGGGCGGTCTGGTGAGCAGGGCCATGGTCTTCTCGGCGGCGTCGTCGATCTACGGTGGCACCGACGAGATCCAGCACAACATCATCGCGGAGCGCACGCTGGGACTGCCTCGAGAGCCCGCTCCTGACCGGGAGCGCCCATTCAGTGAGGTCTTGCGCGCCCGCTCCCCGCTCGTTGGGTGAGCTCGGTGGTCATCCGGGTAAGGAGGCGTCGATAGTGCGATGTCCACCGCTCCGACGAGGACGAAGGCCATGGCTGCGCCACTCGACAGGCCGTTGCTATCGATGGGCCGCGCGGAGAGCGTCCTTCAGTACCTTGCCCATCGAATTGCGGGGCAATTCATCGACGACCAGGAGCTCCCCCGGGCATTTGTAACGGGTCAGGTCTTCGGATCGGCAGTACTCGATCAGCTCGTTCAGCGTGACCAGTTGACCCGGTCTGAGGACGACTACGGCGCAGACCCGCTCGCCCGTTCGCTCGTCGGGCATTCCGACCACCGCCACATCCGCAAGGGCGGGGTGTCGCGAGATGACGTCTTCGACCTCTACCGCCGAGATGTTCTCCGCGTTGCGGATGATGATGTCCTTGCTCCGTCCTTCGACGTGGACCCGTCCGTCGGCATCGATCGAGCCGAGGTCGCCGGTCCGGAACCAGCCCTCGTCGTCGAACGCCTCCGCATCGAGCGACTGGTCGACGTAGCCGAGGAATCGCTGTGGACCCTTGAGCCGCAGTTCACCTCCGACTACTCGGACCTCCACCCCGGCCGCTGGACGTCCGACGCTCGTACCGACAGAGGGATCTTCAGGCGTTTCGCTCGTGGCAACTGGGAACTCCGTGAGCCCCCAGGCGCCAACGACGCCGCGCACTCGGAGCACCTCGGATACGTCGCGATTCACCCCTTCAGGGGTCGGTGCTCCTCCACCGACACAGGCGCGCAACCTCGGAAAGAGCGGCAGTGCGCCCGCGCTTCGTTGCGCGGCGACATAGGCCTGGAAGAAAGGGGTTGCGGACCCGAGGATTGTCGCTCCGTGCGCCGCCATCCGTCCAGGAGTAGCGACCGGATCGAAGAATCCGAAGAGGACGAGCATCGCTCCGGTGCGCAGCGATGCCGACAACATCGAGACACCGCCGATGTGCGCAAGGGGCCATGCAATTGGATAGATGTCCCCCTGGCGCATGCCGAGCCTGTCGACCACGCCGTTTGACGAGGCAATCACTGAGCTGTCGGAGTGGCGCGATCCCTTCGGGACTCCCGTGGTTCCTGAGGAATAGTAGATCCACCTGCAGTCGCCGCCTGAGCTCGGGGGAGGCGGAAGACGCGGAAGGGTCGGCAATCGGTAGACGAATGGCGGCGTCGTGCTTGCCTTCGAGGTCGACGGGGAGTACGTCGACCCCGAGGACTCGGAAGGCAGCGCCGTGATCCGCTCCGCGCCAGGAATCCGCCACGATTGCAAGAGTCGGCGCGATCTGGTTAACGATGAAACTCACTTCGCGTTGGCCAAATGCGGGGATGATGGGGTTCTGCGTGACGCCGAGCCGGGAGAGCGCTCCCACCAACACCGCGGCCTCGAGCGTGGACGGGAGTTGCCAGGAGACGGTGTGACCCGGTTCGACCCCGCAGCCGAGCAGACCTGCGGCAACTCGCTCCGAGTGTTCGGCGAACTCGGCCGCACTCAACCTGCGGCCATCGTCGTCTGCGAGCACGATGTCGTCCGGAGCGCGACGGGCTGCCTCGTTGACAAGTCCCCAGAAGCTCGGCTCGGCCGTACGCGGCCCGTTCGAACCCACTTCCGTCGAGGGAAAGAAGGCGCCAGTCACCCGCTCTGAGCGGCACGGCGCAGACTGTCGAAGTGCTCGCTCAGCTCGCTCGGATCGCACTTGCCGAACAGGTCGACGGTCTCGCCTCCGACGAGCAGGCGCCCGCCGTCGACGACGAGCGTGGAGCCGGTGACGTAGGCGGCATCGCTCGATAACAGGAACGCGATCGCCCTCGCGATGTCCTCGGGTTCGCCGACACGCCGGAGAGGGAGGATGGCGGCCTCCTCCCGCTCGCGGTCGCCCGTGATGACGAATTCCGCTGTTGGGGTTCGGATGAGGCCGGGTGCCACGATGTTGACCCGGATGCCACGTGGCCCGAGCTCTCGTGCGAGCGCCCGGGCTAACGCGTTGAGGAGGGCCTTGGCGGCGTCGTATGCGGCGATGACGGGGCTGGTGATACCCGCACCGATCGATGAGATCATGCAGACCGATCCGTCGCTCTCGGCCATACCGGCGCCGGCTGCTCGCTGGACGAGCTCGACGGCGAACCAGGTGTTGCCGATGACGGTGTCGATGAAGCGCTGGCGCTTGATCGTCAACAAGGGCCCGTAGTGATGGAGGATGCCGACGTTTGGCACCAGGTGCGTCACGTGCCCGAACCGTTCGATCGCTCCGTCGACGAGGCGTTGCGGGGTGTCTTCGTGGAAGACGTCGCCAACAATGCCGACGGCCTCGTAGCCCTCGGCCTCCAACCCGGCGACGGCGTGGTCGAGCTCCTCGACCCCCCGGGCGTTGAGCACGACGCACGCACCTTCGCTGGCCAGTTGTCGAGCCGTTGCCAGTCCGATCCCTTTCGACGATGCCGTTACGATCGCGGCTGCACCCTCGAATCGACGCAGCATCTGCTGGCTAGCCATGTTGGCGCTCCTTCTCGTTGGAGGGCGTGTCCAGAACGTGTCGCCCCAAGATCGTTGGGAGGTCGAGGAAGGTGGTGATGCCGGGGGGCGCCGCGCAGACCGGCTCAATGGCGTGGACGGCGTGCATGGCGGTTCCGAGGCAGCCCTGGTCGTTCTCGTCTTCGCCATGCACCCCTATCTGCGCCTCGAGGACCATGGAGGGCAGGCCCTCAACCGTGACCTTCCACCCTCGCCCATGCGGCCAGTCGGGTGCTGCCTCTTGTCGGAGCCGGGTGATGTGTTCCACGGTCAGGGCTCGTCGGCCACCGACGATGGCGGAGGCAGAGAAACGCAAGGCGGCCACCGTGCCGGGTTCGATCCGCCCAGCCGCGACATCGAACGGCACGTCGGTTACCCAAACCTCCCTGTCGAATTCGAAGTCCTCGATCTTGGCGTTCAGGCCGTCGGCGACGAGCATGAGCGGAGCGCGGAACACACTTGCCAAAACGGCGGGGTCCGCTCCGAGCACCTCAGTGGCTTCGGGAGGGCGTCCGAAACCCATCACGTCAAAAAGCATGAAGGTGTTGTTGTAGCTGGAGTAGTCGAGGAGCTCTTGGACCAGGAGCGAATCAATCCGAGAGAAGAGGCTCGACATGGCGAGCGGCAGCACCTCGGACGCCCAGCCGGGCTCGATGCCTGTGGCGTGGAAGCTCGTTCTGCCCTCGGTACAAGACTGCTCGAGGCGGTCCACGACCTTGTGACCCATACTCGACGGGTAGATCCATGGCGTCACCGCGGTCGAGACGATGTTCTTTCCTGACGCCAGCAGACTGCATACGTCGTCCAGCGCCCCCTTTGGATTCGCGTCTCCCTGGGCCATGTAGAGGACGCAGTCGGCGTCGAGAGCCAGTATTTCCTCGCGATCGTCAGTCGCCGTCACCCCGATCGGTTTGATGCCGCAGATCTCACCGGCGTCGCGCCCCACCTTGTCGGCCGCGTAGACGAACGCGCCCGCGACCTCGAGATCAGGATGGCCAACGATGGCGCGCAACGCATGGCGTCCGACGGGCCCGGTCGCCCACTGCACGACTCGGATCATGGATGCCTCAACCTCCCGAAAATCCCACCGCGGAAAGCGGCAATGTCTTGTGCCGAGAGTACGCTTATCCGTTGGGCCGCGGCAAGAAATATGTAGAGGTCTTTGGCCCCTCGGGGTCGCTACCTCGCTGGACGAATTCCAGAAAGGACAGCCTGGACGGGCGCCTCGTGGCCAGCCTCCAGAGAACTCGATGGTAGAGAGCTCTACTAAAGGGCGGACGCAGTGGACCAGCTGGAAACTGGATGGACGGAACCGCACGTCGGGAGACCGGAGCGGACCTCAAAGACGAAAACCATCACCTTGCCAAGGTGAGGGTCGCGGGTTCGAATCCCGTCTTCCGCTCCAGTTGGGCAGTTCAGAGATGGTGTTTCATCTCGCAACGCCTGATAAGGCGCTGACTGCTGACATCGGAGTGCACTCGGTTATGAGAGTGGGGGGACGCGACGCGGTTCCGGAGTACCGAACAGTCAGCTGGGCGTCTCGGCTCCCGCAACGTTCTGTGCCGTCGACGACACTTCGGTCAGGTGGATCCCAACGTCGACCGGCAAAGTTGCGCGCTCTTGGTCCGAACCGGTGCCGAGCTGTCCGCTGCGGTTGTCGCCCCAGGCCCAGAGCCGCCCGCTGGAGTCGATGCCGTAACTGGCATACCCGCCCGAGCTCACAGTGACAAACGTGACGCCCTCGGGGACGTGGACCTTCACCGGAACCTCCGAGCTAGTCAAGGTGCCAATTCCGAGCTGGCCCCGATCATTGTCTCCCCACGTCCAGGTGTCCCCATCCCGGAGGATGGCGATCGACTGTCCGTTCTTCGGACCACTCCCACCCTGGAAGACCTGTCGCACCGGACCGGCAAGCTCGACCTTAACGGGCAAAGCACTGTTGGTGGTGGTGCCGTTGCCCAGTTGGCCGGCGGCGTTGTATCCCCAGTTGTAGTAGTCGCCGTTACCGAGGAGCGCTCCCGAACCCTCCCACGAGGATGTCAGCGCGGTTACGTTCACGCCGCTCGGTAATCCGATGACCGGCGTGGGAGTGTTCGTCGAGGAGGTGGAACCGTTACCTAATTCGCCCGCGTCGCCACTTCCGCATGCGTAGACGGTACCTTTCGAGTCGAAGAGAGCGTGCGTTCGAGCGCCGGTGGCCAGCGTCACGTCATCCAGTGCCAGCTGCTGCGGACGCGAATTGATGAGCCCGGACAGGCACAGGTCGCCGTAACCGTTGAGACCCCAGCCCCAGACATGCCCGGTCGAGTCGATGGCCAGACCGGCGTCAAAGGGCATCGGATTGGCGAGCGACGTGATCTTGACGCCAGCAGGGAAGTCCAGTTTCACAGCCTTGGTCTCGTAGGGTGTCAATTGACCATCCCCGAGCTCACCGTAGGTGTTCACCCCCCAGCCGTAGACGGCGCCCGTCGAGGCGAGGGCATAGCCGTCCGAGTTCGAGGTCGCGATCTGCACGATCTTCCCAGTGATGCCCGCGATCGCGGTCGGGCGGTCGAGCTGAAGCTGACTGATCGCGCCCTTGTTGCCGACGACGCCCCATCGGTAG
This sequence comes from uncultured Acidimicrobiaceae bacterium, assembly GCA_963725895.1. Lineage (GTDB taxonomy): Bacteria > Actinomycetota > Acidimicrobiia > Acidimicrobiales > RAAP-2 > Bog-473. The sequence continues at coordinate 1,409,350 of CAVSAJ010000003.1, forward strand.
ACGGTGGAGCCAGGCGCTGCCGGTGAATTGTCGGAAGAGGAGGTTCCGCTCGAGCTGCTGCATGCCGCCAACGCCAGAGCGGCGGTGATGAGTATCGATAAGGCCAGCGCAAGGCATTGGCGCCGGCGTGGGCATCTCGCGACTCGGGTGGCCAGACTGTGGCGTGCTCTCGGTGATTCGTTCATCGCGGTCCTCTCGTCCAGTCCAGTGACCTTGTCTCGATGACGGTCTAGCCAACAGTTGCGATCAGAATGTAAACCAAGTTGTCAAAACCATAAGAAACACCGAGCCAAGGTGTGGCCATCGCCCGGTCACGCCCCCTTCGTGCCCGAAGCGCCGAGGTGGAGGGCACGAGCGGTCGATGATGCAACCCAGGCCGTACCGTCGGCTGGGTAAAAGTTGCAGTCGTACCCGCCGTAGTAGATGCGCCGGTTGCCGAACGGGGAGACGGCAATGGTGCGGATCGAGACGTAGGCCTGACCGGCGCGGATCGGAGCGTGGGAACGGCCCGTTGGCTTGAAGTCCGAGCCGCTCAGGCAACGAAGGACGTAGGCCGGGGAACCCGAGGACCCGGTGCGGACGGCGAAGCACGCCGCAGCGTCGAACTGGGCCAGCTGAGCCGCGATCGGCCCACACGTTCGAGTCGGCGGGCAGCGCCCTGCGTAGGCCCATTCGAAACCGATGAGCTGTCGGGCCACCCCACCGATGCGCACCGTGGTGAAGCGGTTGTACGCAGCGATGACGTAGACGATGGAATCTCTACCTGTCGCGGGGACGGCGGCGCCATCCTCGACGAGCATGTGACGGATTGCAGGAATGGGGGAGAACTCGAGGCTGACTGCCAGGCCCGGTGCTGGATGCCCCGGGCGAATGGTGGTCGTCATCCCCACGAGGCCTTGCGGGAGATGGTCGAGGCGGTAGACGTCCCCGTCGCCCTCAGTAGACAAGAGCAGCGCGGGCGCGCCATCGTAGAGAACGCATGTGAGGCCTCGAAGGCCGCTGTTGTGCGGCCCGACTGGTGGTTCCTCGTAGATCAACGACCATCGTGGAATTCCTCGCGGGAGGCTCCCATCGTTGCGCCGAAACAGCTCGGTATTGATAGTGGTGTAGAGCGAGCCGCCACAGTTGGCGAACGCGGTGACCTTCTGAGAAACCAAGCTTGGTGACGAGGATGTCGCTACTGTCAGCTCGGGCGTGAGGCCAAAGACCAGGGTATGGCGCCCCTTGGACCAGGTGGCGCGGAGGACGCCGGTCGGGTCCACGCCGGCGTAGACGGACCAGATGCCACCGATTTCGTGTGCACCGAACGACCGGACATCCATCACGTCGGCGGGGAGCGGGAAGCTGTCTGCAGGCGAGAAGGACCTCGCGCCGTCGAGCAGCCATTGCAGCTCGTTATGGCCATTCAGCGTGGCCACGGTGATGAGCAGAGAATGGCCACGTCCCATGCCTTGATTCTGCGGGATCGGGAACGAGGCCATCGAGTCCTCAACGCGCAGTCCTTGGGTCTGTTCGAATACCTTCCAAGGCGCATTGGCCGAGTTCTTCACCAATATCTGACCGTGCGCCGGCGAACCCGGATACTCCCACTGGTCAGTCGAGGCGAAGAGCCGCGCTCCTTGAGCGACGAGGACGTCGTTTTCGGTGTCGTGGGCGACTGGGCTGGCGGGATCTGTGGTCAGCTGTTGACGGACGGCCCGCACCGCGTAGTCGGACGGTGCACGCGTGATGAGGGCTCCTGCGCTAGACGACCCGCTGAGTCCAGATGCAACCACGATCATCACGACTGCGATGATCGTCATGCCCAGGCCATGGTCCGCTCCGCCGGGAGAACTCCTGTGTGCTGCGATCACCGCCGTGTCCGCGTCACGAGCCCGTTGCCGCTAGAATGACAACCATGGTTGTCAAAGTAGCACGAGGGCGACGGTGAGCGGGCGCGATGTCAGTCCTTCATCGGACAGGGGTGACAAGGTCGGCAAAGGTCGAGCGAAGGATCGACCGCTCGCCCTAGGCGGCGCCTTACGCAGGGCCTGGATTGGTTATCAGCGGCGCTTGGACGGGGAACTGGCGGCCGCCGGCTTCGCCGGACGGGGCTTTCCAGACGGACGGGTGCTTCGGCTCTGCGCCCAGGCCGAGGAGGTCACGGCCTCTCAGATCGGCCGGGAGCTCGGCATCACTCGTCAAGGTGCAGGGAAGGTTGTTGCAGCTCTCCGCGATAGGGGGTATGTGACCCTTCGGACGTCCTCCAGTGACCACCGCGAAAAGGTTGTCAGTCTTACGCCGCGGGCTCATGACTACCTTGCTGCTCAACGGTCCGCCTCTCGTCAGATCGAACGGGAGCTTCGAAAGCAGATCGGAAGCGAGGCTTTCGAAAGTCTGCTGCAGTTGCTCGACGCGCTCGGCGGATACGACCAGCCTCAAATGCGCGACTATCTCCGACGCACTCTACGGGTTACCTATGACAACGAAGGTGACTGAACCCAGGCTTCGCCGGTGCCCAGGAGCGATAGTCGAATCTGCTCGGGTTTGGTTGAACGATGGAAACCGAACTCTCGCAAGACTCCCGTGGGTTGGGCGGACTGGCGATTTCTTCTACGGTCCATGGATTTGGTCGATGGTAGAGCGCTCTACTACAGCGCCGGAAGCACTAGACGAAGTGGAAAGGGCCGCCGGTTCGAATCCCGTCTTCCGCTCCATCGTGGCAGTCAGGGGTTGTTTGTCAGCCCACTAGGGCGGAGACCCAAAGGTGGCTCGCACTCGCCAAGCCATTTGGGACCTGGACTCTTCGCTGTTGCGTGCTGGGGTAGTTGGCTGTGGCGCGACAAGCGATGTTCGGAGACCTGAGAGTCATGGAGGTGGACGTCACCGGCTTATTGCGTCAACAACGCTTCTCGGAACTCATTAGCAAGACGAGCCGCTGTGCCTCGGAGCCCGCTGACCCCTGGGCCGTCGACGAGCAGCGACCGAGATGCGCTTGGCATGGCGCGTTCGCGGCATTCGGCAAAGACTTGTGCGACGTCGTTCGCGGTGGTGCCTTGCATGCCGACGCCCGGAGCCAGGAAGAGCCCCCCACACACAAAGTCGAGGGCTGGTACCGTGCGGGCAGGTCCGACAACCGCTCCGATCGGTCCGATCTCGCCGGGTGCCAGCTGGGTGTTCAGTTCCCCGATAGCCGCCAGGAGGGCTTCTTCGACGGAGCGTCCATAGCGACCAGTCGCGGACTGGACCGCCCGGCCCTCGGGATTTGAGGAGCGCGTCACCACGAGCAAACAGCTCCCCGCCTCGTGAGCTCGGGAAATGAAGGGATTCATGGCGCCCAGACCGAGGTAGGGGTGGACGGTGAGGGCGTCGGCTCCGAGCGGGGCGTCAGTTCCGAGATACGCCTCGGCGTAGGCGACGTTGGTGCCACTGACGTCGCCGCGTTTGGCGTCGATGATGACCAGCAATCCGGTACTTCGCGCTTCGGCGATGAGACGCTGCAATGTGCGGAAACCCCCCCCCAGCCGTGCCGCTCGTAGAAGGCCGCTTGGAGCTTCACCAGACCCACCGTTCCGGTAACGGCCTCGAGCACGATGTCGGCAAAGCGGGTCCAATCCCTCTGGGGTGTCTCCGAGTCCCCAGGCATCGAGCAGCGCGCTGGCAGGATCGAGAGCCCAGACCAGCGGTCCGAATCGAGACCGCGCTGCTGCAAACCGCGTGACGAATGCGTCGGCCATGATCACATTCTCGCCGACCAAAAAGACCTGGGAGGCATCGGAGGGAACCGTTTGCCCCCGACCGTGCCGGAACGGAGGAGGCGTGTTTCGAGACGTCCTCGATCAGCCTCGGAACTGGGTATTCCGAAATTCAAGGTTCAGCTCCATCATTTCGGGAGCCCGTTCGGATGACGAACCAGCGGTGCTCACTGCGTCCGTGTCATTCGCACCACCACCCGCATGGTGTTCTCCGCGTTGCCGGCGTAGATGCCTTTCACGGGCGGTACGTCCGCGTAATCCCGGCCGCGGCCGACTGCGATGTGTCTCGACCCGACCGGACAGTCGTTGGTCGGGTCGTAACCCCACCACGCGCCCGTCCAGAACTCGACCCAGGCGTGGCTCTGGGCAACGATTTCTTCGCCGATTGTGGCGTCTGGTTCAGGATGGAAGTAGCCCGAGACGTAGCGCGACGGCAGCCCGGCCGCTCGCGCCAACGACAAGCACAGATGGGCGAAGTCCTGGCATACTCCCGCTTCGTCGGCGAAGGCCTCGTTCGCTGACGTGTGGACAGTCGTGACACCGCGCGCGTAGTGCAGCGATTCGTGAGCGGCAGTGACGATGCGGCGAGCCGTTTCGAGCGGCCGGGCTGCACGGAGCTGGGCGGAGAGCTGTGCCAGCTCGGGCCCGGGGTTGGTGTAGAGGTTGTGGGACAGGTGGTCGGCCATGGTCAGGGATGCATCGCCGACGTCAGACCACGTGCAGTCCTCGGGCTCGTCGGCAGGTTGGGTGTCGACCAGTGCGCTCCCTGTGATGCTGAGCGCGTCGTGATTCCGGTCGACGTTGAAAGCGATGACGTGGGTGCCCCAGTAATCGATATAGGAATACTGCGGCGCCGCCGGCACAGTCGCGACGCGGGCCTCGAGCGCCGTCTGTCGCACCTCGGTCCGGGGGGTGAGGCGTAGCTCGTTGTAGGAGGCGCGTGCCGGAGCGCAGTAGTCGAACCGCGTCTCGTGTGACACCCGCAAGCGCCAAGCGTCGACCCGGCTCACGCCCCCACCCCCTGGCGCCACTGGAGGGGGAGGTCCTGTGCGAAGTAACGGCGGGTCACGGCGTCGCTGACGGCCGAGATCGCGGACTGGAGCCGTTCCAAACGAGCCTCGAGCCCGTGGGCCAACGTCGACGGAGCCGAATATTCCAATTCGGCACGAGCCAGGCCAATGAGCCCCCGTGCGTCGTCCCAGGCCCCTTGGTGGCCGGCATTGATCTGATCAAGGCAGTCCTCCGCGAGGGTGAGGGAGGCAAAGGCTGAGCGCGGAAAGAGACGGTCGCGTAAGAGGAAGTCGAGGACGCGGCCAGGTTCCACGACGCCCTGGGAGAGTCGCAGGTACGGTTCGTAGCCACCGCAGGACCGTAAGAGCATGACCAGCCCGCTGTCGAACACCTCATCGAAGGCAACCGTGGCCAGCTGCCGCGCCACCACGTCGGTGCGCTCGAGGCAGCGACCAAGGGTAAAGAACAGCCACGTCTGGTCGCGGCTCATCATCGTGTCCGCCAGGCCCATCATGCCCGCACACTGCGTCTTGACGAAGGAGAGGTAAACCGCTGGCCCCGCTCGTCGGCCCGCCTCCCATTGAAGCGGCAGCTCGGACCACGTGGCGTTGATGTGCTCCCAGAATTCCACGGGGACCACGTGGCGGACGGCACGCGTGTTCTCACGGGCGGCAGCCAATGCACCGGCGATCGATGAGCGGCTCTGCGGATCCGTCGCGAGCCGTTGGGTCGCCTGGCGCAGCGTCTCGGTGCCGCTGTCGGGCAGTCCCATCACGGCCAGTAGGCGACGGGCAGCGTGCGATCCTTCAACGTCGCTCTGCTCGAGGGCCTGGTAGACCGAGACGTCGAGGATCCGTGCGGTCCCCTCGGCGCGCTCCACGTAGCGGCCGACCCAGAAGATCGACTCGGCGACCCGGCTCAGGAGGGCCCGTGTCACGAGGACGGATGCGGCGTGTGGAACCCCAGTCGCGGGGGCGGCCCCCCGAAAGAACGCGAGCTGCTGCTGCTGCTGTTGTTGCACGCCGACTTCGCCGTCCCTGAAGGGGCCTTCATCTTGTGGCGGACCAGCCAACAACGTCGTGCACTGACGCGGAGGCAGGGTCGGCGTGGACATGCCTCCACCGATGACCCATGTGTCCTTCGAGCCACCTCCTTGGCTGGAGTTCACGACCAGTCCACCCTCTCGGAGGGCAACGCGGGTGAGGCCACCGGGCAGGATCCAGATGTTCTCCCCGTCGTTGACAGCGAACGGCCGCAGGTCGACATGGCGGGGGACCATGGTGTGGTCGACCCACGTCGGTGACGTTGACAGGGCGACCAGCCGTTGTGCGATCCAGTGCCGGGGATCTGCTTCGATTTCCAGCGCCAGTTGGTCGAGTTCCAAGCCCGTCGCCGTCGGCCCGATGACCAATCCCTTCCCTCCCGAACCGTCTACTCGCTTGAACACGAGGTCGCCTCGCCGGGCCAGCGCGTCCTTCCGGATGGCGCCGTCGACAAGGTGCATGGTCTCGACGTTTTGCAGGATCGGGTCCTCGCCGAGGTAGTAGCGGATCATTGCGGGCACATAGGTGTACACGAGCTTGTCGTCGGCCACCCCGTTCCCGACACCGTTCGCGATGGTGACTCGGCCGGCGCGTGCCGCGTTCACGACTCCGGGACATCCCACCAGCGACTCGGGTCGGAACTGCAGCGGATCGAGGTACTCGTCGTCGATTCGGCGGTAGATGACATGGACAGGTACCTCTCCCTCGGTGGTCCTCAAGAACACGTCGGTGCCGTGACAGACGAGGTCACGACCTTCGACCAGGTGGACGCCCATGAGCCGGGCGAGAAGGGCATGCTCGTAGAACGCGGAGTTGTGGACCCCCGGCGTCAGCACCACGACGGTCGGCTCCTGAACGGAGGACGGCGCGGCGCGCCGCAACGCGCTGATCAGGCGGGCCGGATAGTCGTTGACCATCTGGATCGGCTGGCCCCAGAAGAGCTCGGGCAGCACACGCGCCATGGCCGCCCGGTTGGCCAAGACATAGCTCACACCTGAGGGACTGCGGAGGTTGTCCTCGAGGACGCGGAAGTCGCCGTCCTCATCGCGCACGACATCGATGCCCGCAACGTGGATCCGCACGTCGTTGGGCGGCGCGTACCCATACGCCGCCCGCACGAACCCGGGCGAGCTGGTGATCACGTCGTGTGGCACGAGCCCATCGCTCACGATGCGCGCCGAGCCATAGACGTCAGCGAGAAAGTGCTCCAGGGCCCGCACCCGCTGCTCGACCCCTCCGGACACCCGTGACCACTCGTTCTCGGTGAAGATCCGGGGGACCACGTCGAGGGGAAAGGGACGCTCCTCACCATCGAGGTCGAATGTCACCCCCTGGTCCATGAAGGCGCGGGCTAAGCGGGAGGCACGTGAGGACACGTCGTCGGGACCCAGTTGGGCCAAAGACGCCGCCGCGGCGGCATAGGGCAGCCTTGCCTCACCCTCGCGATCAACCATCTCGTCGAAGGCAGCCGCGCCCGGTCCAAGGCCGGAGGAGCCGTAATCGTCGAAGAGATCTCCCACGATGACTCAGGGTGGCATCCCTGTGTTTCGCCACCGTTTCACGGACGAGAACAGCCGATGACGAGCGTCACGCACCGGCCTGACTGGAGGCCGGTGGTTCACCGCGGGGTTCGTCCGAGGCCCAGGTCCTCGACGCCTTTACGCTTGAGTACGACGACGAGTCGCCCGCCAGCTGCTGACCCCGGTCCTACCGCGAACTTCGTGGCTACGCCGTCTTGGTCGTAGAACGGGATCTAGGAACCGGCATCGTCGCCGATCATGGAGCGATACACGGCGAGAAGCGCTCGCTTCTGCGACTGATCGAGTCTCGGATCGTCCCTGATTGCATTCGTGGTCCGGGACGTCGATTCCTCATCACCGTCGACGCCAGCGGCGTGCGCCAGCAATTCCTCCGTCGAGATTTGGAGCGATTCGGCGAGGGAGCGAATGATGCCGACGGAGGGGAGGTGCAAGCCGCGCTCGATTTGGCTCAGGTAGGCATCGGACACTTTGGCGAGGCCGGCGAGCTGGCGCAGGCTCAGTTCGGCGAGCTGGCGCTGGGTCCGTAAGTACTGTCCGAATCCGTTCTCTGCGGCTCGCTGGGCCGAACTCGCCGCACGATCCATCGTGTCGAACCTCCCATGTCACATGCTGCGCTCGACGCCGTCGGCGGTGTCGTCGTGGACACCAGACATTGTGAATCAGATCCCAGAAGAAGATGTCGTGAACACATGGTGCAACGCTTGACGGCTTCACGGACGCGGGCTACGAATCCTAGAGCAACTTCACGCCAGCGCCGAAATTCTGTCCCCGGGGGTTCCAAGTGCCGGACACGCCGACCCGCTTCGACGCCGAGCTCCCTGTGGGTGGTGGGGACCTGCTTGGGGTGCTGGATCTCTTCGGTTTCGCACAGGCGATTGGTTCGGTATTCGCTCGCGTTGGACCGGGTGGCGCCGCGAAGCGATGCTATGGGCTGGGAGCCGAGTGGGCCCGGATCGCCGTCGATCGCTCCACCGTCGAGCCCTCGCCGCGGGACTGGAGGTTTAAGAACAGAGCCTGGGAGGATCACCCCTTCTATCGGCGCCTGTGCCGCTCGTACTTGGCCTGGGCCGGGGCCATCATGGGATTTGTCGACGACGCGGGACTGGACTGGCGGACCGACGAGCGGGCCAGATTCGTGGTCAACAACGTGACGGCTGCCTTGGCCCCGACCAACCTGTTTCCCCTGAATCCGGACGCGTGGGAGAGAGCATTCGAGACGGCCGGGCGAAGCGTGCTGAGGGGGTGGCGCAACATCTGCAGGGACATCGTGGAGAACCGCGGCCGTCCACGCACGGTGGAGACAGGTGCGTTCGAACTGGGCCGTACCCTCGCGGCAACGCCGGGGGCAGTGGTCCACCGGAACGAGGTGTGCGAGCTCATCCAATATGTGCCGACGACCGATGTGGTGTGGGAGATCCCTGTCGTCGTGGTGCCACCGCAGATCAACAAGTTCTATGTCATGGACCTGTCGCCCGGCCGGAGCTTCGTGGAGTATGCGGTCGGGCGAGGATTCCAGATCTACGCCGTGAGTTGGCGCAACCCCGGTCGCGAGCAGCGCGCCTGGGACCTCGACACCTACGTGAGAGCACTGGAGGACGCATTAGGCGCGGCCGCAGAGATCTGCGCCAGCGACTCGGTGAACGTGGTGGGCGTTTGTGCCGGTGGTCTCACCACGGCCAGTCTGCTCGGACACCACGCCGCGCAGGGAGACCGCCGGGTGAATGCAGCGACATTTGCCGTGACGCAGATCGACTACGACGTACCCTCGATGATCGGCATGTTCGGGACGGACAAAGCGGTTGGCAACTCGGTCCGTCTCTCGCGGCTCTCCGGCGCGCTCGATGGTCTCATGCTCGAGACCATGTTCGCCGCACTACGGCCGAACGACCTGATCTGGAACTACTGGGTCAACAACAATCTCTTGGGTGAAGATCCTTCGGCATTCGACGTCCTCGCCTGGAATGCCGATTCCACGTCTCTGCCCGCAGCGCTGCATGCGAAATATCTCGACATCTACCTCCACAACCGATTGGCCAACGGTGATCTTTCGGTGCTTGGGTCGATCGTCGACCTGACCAAGGTCGATTGCGACACGATGATCGTGGCCGGCCGCAGCGATCACCTGGTCCCATGGCAGGCTTGCTATGCCAGCTGTCGGCTCTTCGGCGGCACCACCGAGTTCTGCCTGACCTCGTCGGGGCACATCCAGTCGCTCGTGAACCCGCCGGGGTCGCCGAGGATGTCGGTGACGACCGGCGTTGACACGGACCGCAGCGCCGAACAGTGGATGGCCGATTCCAAGGAAGAGCCGGGAGTCTGGTGGCAGAGCTGGGCCGACTGGCAGGCCTGGAGGGCCGGACCCGAACGTCGTGCTCCCAGGTCGCTCGGGAGTCGTGCGCACCCAGCCGGAACACCGGCCCCCGGCGATTACGTGAGAAACCGGTGAGTGTCGTCGCGTGACCGGGACCGCTCAGCGCAAAGGGGCCGCGAGCCGGATGATGCATGATCAGCTCAACGCCTGGCTTCTTTTCGAGCCTGGACCGACCAACTGTCCCGACGCGGAGATCGTCAGCCGTCGCCCCGACGGCACCATCGAACGTCGGACCTATCGAGAGGTGGGCCTCCGGACGCAGCAGCTGATGCACGCGCTCGACGGCCTCGGGTTGGACCCGTCGAGACCGGTGGCGACGTTGGCCTGGAACGGGGCATCCCACCTCGAGGCGTATCTGGCCGTCCCGTGTACGGGTCGCATTCTGCACACGCTGAACGTTCGGCTCTCGCCTGAGGAGCTGGCCTTCATCCTCGAAGACGCCAACGATCAGGCGGTGCTGGTCGACGCCGACTTTCTACCTCTACTGGATCGGGTGCAGAACCTCGTGGCGTGGTGCCCGACGGCTACCTTCACGGGCCGGTGCAGAGGCCTTCAGCGAAGACGGCTGGTTCCGTACTGGCGACGTCGCCATCGGGTCCCCAAGTGGCTACTTCGTCATCGCCGACCGGACCAAGGACCTCATCAAGTCAGGCGGCGAATGGATATCCTCGGTCGACCTCGAAGCAGCCATCATGAAGATCGATGTCGTTGCAGAGGCAGCCGTCATCGCGGTGCCAGACGCCCGCTGACTCGAGCGCCCATTGGCGTGCGTCGTTCTCCGGCCGGGCACCGACCAGATGGCTTCTGAGGACGTGCGCCGCCACCTCGAGCGACTCGGGTTTGCCCGTTGGCAAGTGCCGGATCGCTTTGAGCTGGTGGACGAGATCCCCAAGACCAGCGTCGGGAAATTCGACAAGAAGATCCTGCGGGAGCGCTTCGCGCGTCTGCCTGAGTTCGCAGATCGATCGGGCATTGACGAACCGTCGAGCGGTGCGTAGTATAGTTCGCATCCGATAAGTTTCTCAAGTGACTAGGCGCTCGCATACCGGCGCCCAGGAGGTCTCGATGACGTCGACGATGGAGTTCACCGAAACACTGCAGGACGGATTCCTCAAGGTCCTCGAAACTGGTCAGCGTCTGACCCTGGAGGCGGTGGGAGCGGGCGTGGCATCCCTCAAGGACGTGATGCCTGTTCGTCCCGAGGTGCCCTTCGCGGCGGCGATGGTGACACCCGAAGACGCCATAAGCGCCAGTTTTCGCTTTGCCGAATTGCTCATGGAGAGTCAGAAGTCTTTCCTGACCGAGATAGCCGCCCTGGCGGAGCCGATCACCGGATCAGCCAAAAAGGTCGCCAAAGGCTGACGGACCTGGCGGGGCAGCGTCGGCCCTCGAGTCTGGCTCCCTGCTGCATGTCGTAATGTGGCGAGCACCGTCGGGGTGGCACAGCACCTCGCCCAAGCCACGGGAGTGCCATGAGCCAGGCCACCCTGGCCATCAACAGCCGCAACTACGGGGCATGGTCGTTGCGCGGCTGGCTCATGTGCCGCTTCGCCGGCCTCGACTTCTCCGAGCGCGTATTGGACAGCCGCGACCCGGGTGCCCGGGCAGAGCTCCTGCTCCTCTCGCCGTCTTTCCTTGTGCCGAGCCTCGACATCGACGGCATGCAGGTGTGGGACACGTTGGCCATCGGCGAGTACCTCTGGGAGACGCACCCGGACTCATCTCTCCTTCCCTCCGATCCTTCGGATCGTGCGCGGTGTCGGTCGGTGTGTGGAGAGATGCATGCCGGGTTCGCTCAGCTGCGCGCAGCGCTCCCCATGAACGTGAAAGCGCGTCACCCCGGATTCAAGATTTTCAGCGGGGCACAGGCTGACATCGACCGTATCGTCGCCATCTGGCAGGAGTGCCTGCGATCCAGTGGCGGGCCACTACTTTTCGGCACCGCGCCGACCATGGCCGATGCCATGTATGCGCCGGTCTGTACGCGGTTCGTGACCTATGACGTCGAGCTGCCCGAGGACTGCGAGACCTACGTCGAGGCCGTGCTCGATCTCCCTGACATGGTGGAGTGGCTGGCCGCGGCGGAGAAGGAGCCCGATGACCTCGCAGAGCTCGATGTCGACGTCGAGTTCTGAGATCACTGTCGATTGTCCCGAAGACCTTCTCTGGGGCTGCCGCCCGGTGCCGCCCGAAGCTTCGCGCGGCGGTCTGCCACTGCTCGTGCCTCGTCCAGCGTCCAAGAGCGGATAATGGGGCCTCTCTAGGACTCGTTGGCCAGGATGAAGTTGCGCACGACAGGGCATATCTGGCGCTCCCAGGCGGTGCCACTGAACACGCCGTAATGCCCGACGCCTGCTTGGAGGTGGTGCCGTCGCCGACTGTGTGGCACGTTCGCGCAGAGGTCCTGCGCGGCCATGGTCTGGCCCAAGCCACAGATGTCGTCTCGGGCTCCTTCCACGGTCAGGAGACCAACATTTCGGATGGCCTCGAGCCGCACTCGTCGCTCGTTGACCATGAGCTCGCCGCGGGGGACAAGGTGTCGCTGGAACACCCGATCGACCGTTTCGAGGTAGAAGTCCGCGTGGAGGTCGAGGACGGCGCAGTACTCGTCGTAGAAGGCCTTCGTGGCCTCCGCCTGGGCCGTGTTCCCAACGACCAGGTCGTGGAAGAGATCGAGCTGGCGATCGAGGTGACTCTGCCAGTTCATTGCCACGAACGAACCCAACTGGAGGAAGCCGGGATAGACCCGTCGGCCTGCCCCCGGATAGCGCCTGGGAACCACGGCGATGACGTTCTGCTCGAACCAGGACAGCGGGTTGTCCTCAGCGAGTCGATTCACCACGGTCGGGCTGATGCGGGTGTCGATTGGTCCCGCCATCAAGGTCACGCTGCGCGGGGTATTCGGATCCCCGTCCTCGGCCATCAACGCCACCGTCGCCAGCACCGCCGGACACGGCTGGCACACAGCAACTACGTGTGTGCCCGTTCCAATTGTGGTGATGAATGCTCGGATGTGCTCGACGTAGGAATCGAAGCCGAACGAGCCTTCGGTCAGGGGGACGTTCCGCGCGTTGTGCCAGTCGGTCACGTACACGTCGTTGTGCGCGGACAGCGCTCGCACCGTTGACGACAAGAGGGTCGAGAAGTGGCCTGCCAGCGCCGCGACGACGAGTACTTTTGGCTGAACGGTCTTGGTGCCTTCTTTGGCGAAATGCAGCAAGGTGCCGAAGGGCGTCGTCGCGATCGACTCCTCACGGACCTCCACGGGCACGCCGTCGACCAATGTCTCGGTGAACCCAAACGAGGGTCGCGAGTGGCTGAGCCCGATCCTCCCAGCCATCTGACTGCTAGCCGCCAGCCAGCGCACGATCGGGTCGGCGCGGAACGAGTCAGGCAGGAGGTTGATCGCGTCGGTCGTGAAATTGGCCAACGCCTTTACCGGCGCCAACGCATCCATTTGGGCTTGATAGGCACCGTAGAGCATCAGCCCCTCCTGGACTCCTGCAACGTTCATTTGTGCGGGAACTCTACCCGCCCCGAGGAAAACCGACCCATGACCTGAACGCCCCGGCGAGGCGGAGGTGGCATTGACAGCGTCGCGTGAATAGTAGAGCGCGCTACAACAGGGACAGGGTGGAAACTCGGTGGACGGAAGAGCACGCCAGGGAAGTGGAGTCGACTACTGAGACGAAAATCACCACCTTGCCAAGGTGAGGTTCGCGGGTTCGAATCCGTCTTCCGCTCCAAGTGGGCCAGTTGGGTTGTCGGGTGCCTTCCAGTGGTTCAGGTGTTCGATCTTCATCGAGCCCCAGAACGACTCCATGGAGCGGCTGACGAACTGGACAGAACCCGCTACTGCCCCGACGCAGCGGCCAGCATGGCGAGCGCAAACCGGAAGGCCCCTGATGAATACACATCGCACAGGCTGTACCAACCCTGGACTGTCGTGTTCCCATCCGGGCAGAAGTGGACGCCGTCGGGCGACCGCACCACGTTGGTGCCGGCAGGACCGGTGCAGGGCTCGAACGGAAGACATGGAAGCGTCAAGGTGAAATGGCCATCGGCCAACACGGACTGGCCGGCATCGACATACGTGACTCCCGGATTGGCCGTTGCGAGGGACGCGTAGATCTGATTGAGGACGTCGAGGTTGGCGGCCAGATTCGCCCATGCGCTGATGGGAGCTCCGATCAGGACCACGGGGATGCCGCTGTTGCGGAAGGCATCGATGGCTTGTTGCGCGTCAGCCTCGTACTTGTCGTAATAGGCCGTCGTGCCCATCGTGTACCCCGACATGCAATGCGTCACGGCGTTGCCCGAAAACTCGATTAGGGCGACCGACGGGTGCAGAGTCGCTGCGTCGCTGGCCATGGTCTGCAGGTCGTCGCAGATCGCCCAGCCGTTGTAGGCACGCAGGAGCGTGGAATCTCCGGACACCCCGGCCAGGTACTGGAGGAACGGCGCCGCCTGCATCCCGAGTGAGTCTCCGTAGAGAGCGATCGTTTTCCGCTCAGTGCCGAAGTATTGTGCATCGCCGAAGGTGGCGATGCTCCCTTCGGCGGTGACGAGCCAGTAGCCCATGCCACCCGGTGTCCCCGTGAGGGCCGCAGGCTGTGTCGTCGGTGCGCGTTCACCGGCAGGAGATCCGTAGAAGCCGGCGTCGCCGTAGGTGAAGACGCCGCCGTCGGACCCCACCTCCCAGTAGCCCTTGCCATCGGGCGTCGACGCCATGCCGACCACCGGCGCGTTGAGGTGCAGGCCAGCGGCTGAGCCGTAGAAGCCGGCGTCGCCGTAGGTGAAGACGCCGCCGTCGGACCCCACCTCCCAGTAGCCCTTGCCATCGGGCGTCGACGCCATGCCGACCACCGGCGCGTTGAGGTGCAGGCCAGCGGCTGAGCCGTAGAAGCCGGCGTCGCCGTAGGTGAAGACGCCGCCGTCGGACCCCACCTCCCAGTAGCCCTTGCCATCGGGCGTCGACGCCATGCCGACCACCGGCGCGTTGAGGTGCAGGCCAGCGGCTGAGCCGTAGAAGCCGGCGTCGCCGTAGGTGAAGACGCCGCCGTCGGACCCCACCTCCCAGTAGCCCTTGCCATCGGGCGTCGACGCCATGCCGACCACCGGCGCGTTGAGGTGCAGGCCAGCGGCTGAGCCGTAGAAGCCGGCGTCGCCGTAGGTGAAGACGCCGCCGTCGGACCCCACCTCCCAGTAGCCCTTGCCATCGGGCGTCGACGCCATGCCGACCACCGGCGCGTTGGCCGGGTCAGCACCGGAGGCCGCCCTCGGTGGGTCAGTCACGCCCAAGAGAGCGCCCAGCAACAAGATGACCATCGAAATCAGAGGAATTCGGCGTCGCACGGGAGGATTGTGGGTTTTCCCACGCCGTGCGACCAGGGTAGTTAGACCCTCATTGACTGCAGACCGTGGAAGAGATGGGCCGGGTTCTCGATTCGACCTTGACCCCGTCGGGTCAAGGTGACGTGGGACTGGCTGCCGTCGGTGACGGCACCTGATTCGATCGGTTACGCCCTTGCCTGCTCGATCGGACAGAGCCACCCACTCGTCCATGCTGAGGCCAACTGTTCGCGTTGAGTCGAGCGTGGAACGTCAGACAGGCCGACCTGGGAACGGGAGAGGCCCTTCTCGGGCCTCGTCCTGGGGGGATGCGGAGTGCATCTGTCCATAACCGGGGAACACGGGAGTGACTGGCAGCCGAGAGGGAGGCGGCGGCGAGGATGACACACTTAGGATGCCCTGCTCAAGCACACTCCGAGTCTCAAGCAGGTCCATGGGCGCTTCAGGGAGGAAGTTCGTCCGAATTAGAGCGTGGCGAGGTACCAGAACTCGGCAGGACCGGTCTTGGTCCCCTGCCGGGACCAATGTCCCTATCCAACGGCAACGATCATCAATCAATGTGGTGGACGCCGCGCTCGGCGAACTCGCTCTTCCCCTAGCGGCGCCGCAATTGGGTGAGGACTTGCATATGGAACAGGATCACGGGAACCCTCGAGCCTCTGGTGCAACGAGGAGCGTACGACGAATCGGAACGGTGCTGTGTATCGTCGCGATTGGAGTACTCGCCACGACGCTGGTGAGTCCAGCTCTGTCGGCGCTCGAGGGCACAGCATCGGCGGCGGTACCCACATCGGCTCCACTCAGCATCTCGAACTTTGTGATCGTGGATCCAGCGGGCAACGTCACCAGTCACGGCGGACCGGTGACCCTCGCTCCTGGCTCGGGACAGCATCTGTTCGTATTCGACACCGTCGGCTACCGGTTCTCCGTCATCAACACCTCCAAGGTCCTCCTCCCCGGTCGCTATTCGACGGCCGTCGACACGTGGCTCAACTTGGTGAACGATCCCTCGTGCAACGGTGGGACCACGGTTGGTTCTGCCGAAATCGACCAAGCGACGTACGACCAGACCGGATCAGTGACGAGCGCGGCAGTCCAGTTTCAATTCCGCTGCGAATCGGGCACATATGTCTACGGGACCATCGCGTACGAGCTCGCTAAGCCCAGCCCGCAGAGCGGTTACTACCTCTCTGGCCCGAGTGGTCAGCTGCTGGGCTTCGGCAACGCGAGCTACCTCACCTATCTTGGGACTCCCTACACCCGGGCGCTTGTCACGAGCGTCATCGGCATGGCGGCGACCCCGGATGACGCGGGCTACCTCATGGCCGGCACAGACGGCGGCGTCTTCTCCTTCGGTGACGCCCAGTTCTATGGCTCCATGGGAGGCAAAGCGCTCAATGCACCCATCGTGGGCATCGCAGCCACCGCGGACGGACTGGGCTACTGGCTCGTCGCGTCCGACGGCGGCGTCTTCTCCTTCGGTGACGCCCAGTTCTATGGCTCCATGGGAGGCAAAGCGCTCAATGCACCCATCGTGGGCATCGCAGCCACCGCGGACGGACTGGGCTACTGGCTCGTCGCGTCCGACGGCGGCGTCTTCTCCTTCGGTGACGCCCAGTTCTATGGCTCCATGGGAGGCAAAGCGCTCAATGCACCCATCGTGGGCATCGCAGCCACCGCGGACGGACTGGGCTACTGGCTCGTCGCGTCCGACGGCGGCGTCTTCTCCTTCGGTGACGCCCAGTTCTATGGCTCCATGGGAGGCAAAGCGCTCAATGCACCCGTCGTGGGTATCGCGTCGAGTCCTTCTGGACATGGGTACTTTGTGGCGGCATCCGACGGCGGAGTATTCACCTTTGGGGACGCGAACTTCCAGGGCAGCGCCGTCTCGACGACGAGTGGGCGGAGCACTGTAGGGATTGTCTCGGGTTGAATTGCCATCGAAGGGCCACCGGGGTTTGTGCGCTTTGTTGTGGGCTGATGGTCCACCTGAAGTCGGACCAGTGACCTCCGATCAAATCAGGAGGTCACGTGCCGACACCCTTGACTTGGGCTGATAGTAAAGCGCTCTACTACAGGGGCGGACTCGGTGGACGAGGTGGAAACTGGTGGACGGAACAGCACGACGGGGAAGTCAGGCCGACCACCGAGACGAAAAACACCACCTTGCCAAGGTGAGGGTCGCGGGTTCGAATCCCGTCTTCCGCTCCGTCCGAGCAGTTCAGAGTCGGTTTTTCAATCCTGATGCGGACCATCGGATTCTGACGGGGTCTGGCTGGTCACCGGACGACGATCGAACCAGACGATCGAACCGAGCACGCGCCAGTTGTCTTTCGGGCAAGTGGCCCCGCGCGATCAGCCTCAGCTCCTTCTTGGCGTTTATTCGCCGCGATCCTCGGCCTGTTGTCACGCGAGTCAGATGCGGCCTGGTACGGACCGCATGGGTTGCTCATCCCGGAACGGATCAGACCGATTGACGTTCGATGACTACGAGAGTCGCGTCAGACGATCTCGAAGGACAGACCAATCCCGAGAGACTCACCACCATCGACGGTAATGTTTATTTCCGTCACCTACCAGGCGGGTTCTGGAGCCCAATCCGTGGAGGCGTTTCCTCTGACTCATCTAGCCGTAGTCACGACGAAACTGCGCCCAGAGCCATACGCTGGACGCGATGATTCAGTGGCTCAGCAACATTGAAGCTGACCACTCGGGAAGCTCGAGGACGTCGAGTTGGGCCGTCCCGACGGCACCCGCACTTGACCGACCACAGGCAAGATTCGTTTTCGGCAATGATCCGTGGATTTGCACCCGTCCTCTACCGAGTGATTAGCGAGGACACGAATTCGCCCTCCGCGACAAGCGTGATGCCAGCCTGGCCATTGGCTTCTGACGCGCCGGGCGATCTCGGTCTGGGTCGCCACGACTCCGAGCAGGTTCACTACGAGGTGGGCGTGGTCCCCGCCTTGACCAGCGGAGCGCAGATCGTGGTGCCGTCGTGCAGGACCACGAATTTTCCGCTCTTGATGCCCATTTCGAAGTAGCAGCTGTTGTTTGCTGGTTGACCCTTCACGAAGTGCAGCGGCGGCGAAAGCCCGCCGAGCGTTTCACCCGACGGCAACCCGTAGAGGCCCTTGAGGATGAGTGCCGAGGTGATCGGCATTTTGGAGGAAGCGCCCGACGCCTGTACGGCGGCCTGCAGGAGAGCTCCGTCGGACCAGGACTGCAACACGATTTCACCGAAGTTTGGCCCGCTGGGGACCTGCGACGCGTATTTGTCGAGCGCCGCGTACATCGGTTTAGTCGCAGAGTCGTGGACGAACCAGAGGAAATCCGACTGGCTGTCGATGTTCCCGTTAAAGGCCGGGATCGTCAGCCAAGCAGTCGCTACGGTCCCGTCGCTCGAGAGTTGGCGCGGGGTGTATCCCTGCGCCGCACAGTCCTGGACCACGTGTTCGACAATCGAGGAGGCGTCGCCGACTGTCATCGCAGTCGCACCGGATTGCTTGGCCGCCAGGCACTGAGCAGTGTAATTGGGTGCGGCGAAGCCGATGCCTGCCGTGTAGACGTAGTCGAGTCCGTAGTGCGGAGCCAATTGCTTGCCCTCCTGGACCGACTGGGCGCAGATGGCCACCTCCACGCAGTAGAGCGCGGCTATCTTCTTCACGCCCGCGTCCTTGGCGATGATGGCGCCGACCGAGTTCGTGTAGTTGAAGCTGGCCCCGGCTGGGAAGAAGTCGGGGTTCTGCCAGCCGGATTGGGTCTCCTGTCCACCAAGCACCGGGACGTGTGCCCCTTGTACGAGCGAGGCGAAGGACGGGTCCTCGTCACTGTTATCGAAGATGGCGACAGCGTGGTCCAGACTGACCGCGGTCTGGGCGTTGGCCAGTGCCTTCGCCGCGCTGTAGCCGTCGTCGAGGACGACGAGATGCACCTGATGCCCCGCAAGACCGCCGTGACTGTTGACCCAGGATGCCCACGCCTGCATCGTGGCCGTGGTTTGGCTGATAGAAGAAGCCTCCGGACCGGTGCAACTGCATAGATCGGCGATGGTCACCGTGCTCGACGGACTGGCGGCTCCCGATGGCGTAGCCGCTACCATGGGGCCGCTCACCGCGCCCGCGACCACAGCTAACCCGGCGGCCACCGCCAGCACCGCAGTTCTTTTCACGTGTCCGAGCAAGTTGCACTCCCCCCTGGCCCCGCCGGCCCCGTTCGGGCGGTGCGTCGACACCGTCCTCCTTTTGTCCGCTCGGACTATATCGATCTCGTCAACGACGAGCAGGCCGCTTCTATCCAGCGTCGAGCTTGGCAGACCCCCTACGCTATGTCCGCCGGAGCAGGCTCAAGACGATCCTGGGGCCAGCCGGTGAGAGCCGGTGTGGCGATAGCCAGTCATTGCAGCGTGACCCGAGCCATGCGAGTGGCACCATTTGGGACAATCGATTGCGATTACGACTGGCCCGGGGGGATGAATGTCTTGTCTGCGTGGAGTACCGGAGCACGCTACGCGGCGCACAAGCAGGTTGGTGGCGAGGACCAGGTCCGTGGGGCCCAAGTGAAGGGCTGATCGGTGCAGGAGTTTTTGCCATTCATCGTGATTGGTATCGCCACCGGCGCCGTCTACGGCCTCGCTGGCGTTGGCCTGGTGCTCGCCTTCAAGACGTCGGGCATCTTCAACCTCGCCTACGGGGCGATCGCGGCTCTCGACGGTGTTTGTCTTCTACTGGCTGCACAACGAGCACGGCTGGCCCTGGGGGCTGGCGGCGGTGGTGTGCGTCTTCGTCCTGGGCCCGGCGGAAGGGCTCCTCATGGAGCTCCTGGGGCGCGCCCTCGAACCGGTCGGCGCGACGCTGAAGGTCGTCGCCACCGTGGGTCTCCTCCTCATCGTCCTCGGGGTCGGTGAGCTTTGGTACGGGAACAACGAAGTGAACTTTCCGCCGTTTCTGCCGACGTCGACGGTTCCGATCCTCGGTGTGAACGTCGGTTGGGACCAGATCACCGTAACGATCATCGCCGTCGTTTCGACCGCGGTCCTGTACTACTTCTTTCGCAACGTTCGGATGGGTTTCGCCATGCGGGGGGTTGTCGACAATCCCGACCTCCTCTCCATGACCGGCGAGAACCCCATAAGGGTGCGGCGCTGGGCCTGGATCATCAGCATGAGTTTCTGCTCCATGGCGGGACTTCTGCTCGCGCCCGGCCTGAGCCTGAATGCTGACATCATCTCGACGCTGGTCGTCTACGCGTTCGGGGCGGCCGCGATCGGCTACTTCTCGAGCCTTCCGCTGACCTTCGTCGGCGGCCTGCTCATCGGGATCGCTGGCTCGCTCGCGACCAAATACGCGGTATCGGTCAGCTGGCTGAGTGGGTTGCCCCCGGCCATTCCGTTCATCGTTCTTTTTGTCGTGCTCGTCTTCATGCCCAAAGGGCGACTTTCGGAGCGTCGAGTCGTCACCACCCTTCCCGTTCGTAAGTCTTGGTACGCGCCATGGAGGGTGCGCCTTGTCGCGTTCGCCGTGGTACTGGTCATGCTGTGCTTTGTCCCGAACTTGGTGGGTTACAACCTCTCGATATGGGCGAGCTTCCTAGCGGACGCGATCTTGCTGCTTTCGCTCGGTTTGCTCGTGCGCGTTTCGGGTCAGATCTCGCTCTGTCACCTAGCGTTCGCGGCCGTTGGCGCCGCGGCATTCGGTCACTTCGCTGACAGCTTTCACATCCCGTGGCTGCTCTCGCTTCTGTTCGCCATGCTCATCGCCGCCGCGGTCGGAGCCCTCGTCTCGATCCCGGCCATCAGGCTGTCCGGTTTATTCCTGGCACTCGCGACTCTGGGGTTCGGGATCCTTTTGCAGTACCTCTTCTATCCGACGAACTTGATGTTCGGGCTGACGACCGCGGGAATCCCGGCCCCCCGGCCGCAGATAAGCGTTTTCGGTCTTTCCCTGGCGTCCGATAGAGGCTTCTATTACGTCCTGCTGTTAGCGGCTGTGTTGACCACGATGGTGATCATGGCGATCCAGCGCAGCAGGATGGGACGCCTCCTCGGAGCACTTGCTGACTCGCAGGTGGCGCTCGAGACGCAGGGTGCCACGACAAACGTCGTCAAGGTGCTGGTGTTCTGCATCTCGGCCGGGCTCGCGAGCCTCGCGGGTGCTCTGCTTGCGATGGAGTTCCACTACGCGGTCGGGAGCAACTACGATCCGTTTGAGTCTCTCGTCTACGTGGCATTGGTCGTCATCGCGATCGGCGGAGAGCCATGGTACGCACTTATCGCCGCCCTTGGCGTGTCGATCATCCCGGGATACATAACGGCGGCCAACGTGACCATATATCTGCAGATCATCTTCGGTTCTTCGCCGCACTCTTTGCTGTCTTCGCGAGCAGGAGTGCGACGGTACCGCTGAAGGTCCGCGAGCTCCTCGATCGTCTGGGTGGGCGCTCTCGGGAGCCGGCAGTGACTAAGGAACAGATGCGCCGCGCCTTGGCACTGGCTACCACGTCGGAGGAGGACGCCGCGCGGCAAGCGAAGGGGGTGGTGGCGGCTGCAAACGCGCCGGGGACGCGGGCCTCGACGTCCGTGGGCTGTCCGTCCGATTCGGTGGGATCACCGCTTTGCAAGATGTAAGCGTCAGCGCTCCGATGGCGCGTATCACCGGGTTAGTGGGCCCAAATGGCGCCGGCAAGACGACGACGTTCAACGTGTGCTCCGGCTTGTTGAGGCCTACACACGGCCAGATCATGTTGCACGAGCGTGATGTCACGTCCCTTGGCCCGGCGGGCAGGGCCAGGTTCGGTCTTGGCCGATCGTTCCAGCGGGTGGAGCTGTTCACTTCATTGACCGTTCGCGAAAACGTGGCTCTGGGTCGGGAGGCGTCGATGGCAGGCGCCAACCCTGTCCGTCAGCTTGTCACGAGCTCCGGCCAACGTGCGGCCGTGCGCAGAGCGGTCGAGGATGCCATAGAGCAGACCGGTATTGGGCCTCTCGCCGACCTCCAGGCCGGGCTCCTCCCGACTGGGCAACGCCGGATGGTCGAGCTGGCGCGCGTGCTAGCCGGACCGTTCGATTTTTTGTTGCTGGACGAGCCGTCCTCCGGCCTCGACGCAGCCGAAACCGTGCGGTTCGGTGAGATCCTGACCAGTGTGGTCGCCGGTCGAGGCCTCGGGATTTTGCTGGTTGAGCACGACATGGCTCTGGTGCGCCAGGTCTGCACGAACCTCTACGTGTTGGACTTCGGCCAACTTGTCTTCGAGGGAACCGCCGCAGAGATGCTGGCGAGCCCGGTCGTGCGGAGCGCGTATCTGGGGTCCGAGGGCGACGGCGTCCCACATGACATCCCCGCGCCTTCCCAGGGAGGCAGCGGTGCTTGAGCTCGAAGCGGTGACGGCGGGGTATGGCGAAACCGTGGTCCTGCGTGATGTGACGATCTCGGTTCCCGACTCGAAGGTCGTGGCGCTGCTCGGTCCCAATGGCGCAGGCAAGACCACCACCCTGCGGACGGCCTCTGGGCTGATCCGGCCAATGAAGGGCCGCGTGCTGCTCGGCGGGGTGGATGTGACCGGCAAGAAGCCCTACGCCCTCGCCCGGCGTGGGCTCTGCCACCTGCCGGAAGGGCACGGGATTTTTCCGTCGCTCACAGTGAAGGAGAACATCGTCCTGTATTCGCCCAAGGGAAGGGAGAGCGAGAGCGTCCAGCGGGCCGGAGACAAGTTTCCGGCGCTGGCCAAGCGCCTCGGGCAACAGGCGGGAAGCTTGAGTGGCGGCGAGCAACAGATGCTGTCTCTGGTGAGGAGCTACCTCTCTAATCCCGGGATCGTCGTGGTGGACGAGGTGTCCCTCGGGTTGGCGCCCGTGCTCGTCGACCAGGTCTTTGAGGCATTGAAGCAAATCGTGGCGAGCGGCACTTCCCTGCTGATCGTCGAGCAGTACGTGACTCGTGCCCTCGACATCGCCGACACGGTCTACGTCATGAGCCGCGGCCAAATCGTGCTCGCGTGTGCCGCTGCCGACATCCGAGCAGAAGATGTGTTCGAGCGCTACCTGGGCATCGAGGTCAGCCCGTGACACTTCCAGTAGGGAACCACCGCACTATGTACGCCTTCGCCGATCAAGCTGTCAAGCCCCGTCTCGCGCCCCGTCAGGGACCAGTGCCTTTGCTCGTCGAAGAAGCGAAGTCCAACGAATCACGTCAGTACGTTTGTGCCTAGCGATCCTCGACGGGCAAGAGCTGCCGTAAGCTCGCAAGTATCCGTACGCGGCAACTGTGACTCAACGCAATTTCGGCGACTTGGGATAGTAGAGCGATCTACTACAGGGACGGATTAGGTGGACGAAGTGGAAACTGGCTGGACGGCACGCCAGGGGAGTGAAGCGGACTCGAACGACCAAAACACCACCTTGCCAAGGTGAGGTCGCGGGTTCGACTCGCCGTCTTAGGTCAGGGTCCGTCAACGCCGCGGTGATGTCGGCCACCTCCGTCCGGGCCGTGTAGGCGGGCTGGACGTCGACGAAGCGCACAATGCGATCCTGATCGACGACGAGCACGGCGGGCCGAGGCAGGCTTACTGCTCCTTCGGCGTTGACCTTGTCCAAGGTGGCCTTGCTCTGGCCCAGGCGCGCCGAGACTCGCTAGCTCTGCGCCGCGCTCTCGACGGCGCCCTCGCACTGATCGCGAGTTATCGCCTGAACGACTGAGGATCCGAGCGTCATTTGGCCGAAGCGATGCGGTTGCAGACAGGTTTTACAGCTTCGTCCACCAGCGGACCCCTCGCGTCCGTAGTCCAAAGTCGCGTCAGGAGGTGTGATCAACGCCTGCGTCGCCTTCGTTGTGGCGCGTCTTGCCTTGACCTGAGCAGCGTGCGGGTGCGGTCCGCTCGAGTTCTTGTCTCTATCCGCTGCTTGTCTCTATGCGCTGCGCAGGTGAGGACGAAGTGATGCACCCACCTGGTCGGCTAGGGCGACGGCGACCACACGAGGTTCAAGCGCTACCTCGTAACCCGGCGTAGGTGTGAGGAGGAAGCGACCCAGGGTCTTGCCTCTGTGCTCGACGAGGAGCTCGATCTCTGGCCCAGGCAGCCCCATGCGATCGACGCCCCAGAGCCTTCCGCCCAAGAACACCTGAGCGTCGTGATCGAGGCGCATCATCGGTCGAGCGCTCGGGCCATCCTCATAGCGACAGGCTCGGAGGTGCAGCAACTCGACTAGCGCGGCACTCACACGTTCGACTATGTCGGACGATGGTGCGCCAGAGGCAACGAGCTCGGACACTTCGTAGATCAGAGCAACGTAGTCGGACTCTACCGCTGCAGCTACATGATGATGACGGTTGCGAGCAGCGAGTTCGGTGACGATGATCCCGACGACGAAGAGGCAGACGGCTGTCTCGATGTCGGGGCGGTGGGTGATGGCGAACCTCTCGTAGGGCTGGGTCAAGAAATAGTCAAACCACACCGTGGCGCTCAGCGTTGCCACAAACCCGCTGAAGCGGTTACCGAGTGCGGCGACTGCCACGATCACAGCGACGAGTATCAGAGCCGACGCCGTGTTGGCGAAGCTCGCGCGGAACGGGACCAAGAGGGCCGTAACACCCAGTGGCAAGACGATGGCAGTGGCGAGGGAAAGCTGGTCTCGGTACGGACGGAGCCGGTCCATAGTTGCCTCGCTTTCGATCAAGTGTTGCCAGTTTTTCACGACATGTCGGTAGCCGGAAGACAGAAGCGTGGTGCGTAGCGCACTTTCAGCGGCACGAGAAGAGTCCCGGGGTGCGCTCAGCGGCCTTCTTGCTTCTGGTCTAGGGACATGGCGACCCAGGTAGCCCACGTGCACGCGATGGATCCCCTCAGCACCAAGGCCACGCGGACTGCAACCGCCGCAACCTCTTGTGCCCTGCTCATCTGCACCGGCATGGAGGTCGCAGTGTCCAAAAGCGCCAGCTTGGGTCTTAAACCAATGTCCTATACAATAGGTGCATTATGCAACAAATGTCGGTCGCGGCTCCAGACAAGGACCAGTTGGTCGACGCGGTGCTCAGCGCCAGCCGGGTGCTCGTTGCCATCGCCGCCCGATCGCTGGCTGACGTGGGGGAAGAGGTCACTCTCACCCAGTACCGCTCGTTGGTCGTCTTGGCCTCCCGCGGGCCTCAGCGCGTGGCCGCCCTCGCTGACGCCGTCGCAGTGACGCCGCCGACCGCATCAAGGATGTGCGATCGCTTGGTGAAGAAGGGTTTGGTGACGCGACGCGCCGATCGACGCGACCGGCGCCAGGTGCGCATTGCCCTGTCGACCGCGGGCCGCCTTTTCGTCGATACCGTGACGGCTCGGAGGCGAGTCGAGATCGAGCAGTTGATCGCCTCTATTCCCACTGATTCCCGTGGCGGGGTCGTCGATGCCCTTCGCCATTTGGCGCAGACCGCAGGCGAGGTCCCTGAGCAGGATTGGAGCACAGGGTGGGACCTGTGAGCCGGGCCGGTGAGTGAGGAGTCGCAGGGTCCACATCCCAGTCGCTCTGTGCGCGCCCGTCGGGCGACGGCGGCGCTGGGCCGCCGGCTCCGTTCGGCTTCTTATCTCCAGCGCTGGATCGTGCTCGGAATCGCAATCGGCACCATCGCGGGTCTCGGAGCAGTCGTCTTCTACGAAGCCCTGCGGCTCTGCACGCACTTCTTCTTGCAGACCCTCGCCGGCTACAGCGTCCCGACGCCCGTCGCGGAAGGACGCGAGGCTGGTTCGGCGCATGCGGCCAGGCCGTGGATTCTGCCACTGGTAGCCGGCACGGGGGCACTCCTGGGCGCATTGTTGGTGTACGCCTTCGCGCCCGAAGCCGAAGGCCACGGCACTGACGCCGCAATAGCAGCGGTGCACCACAACCCCAAGGGCGTGCGCTTCCGCGCCGTCATCGTCAAGATCGTTGCGTCTGCCCTGACCATCGGCTCCGGTGGTTCCGGTGGTCGAGAGGGGCCAACCGGTCAGATCAGTGCCGGCTTCGGGTCGCTGCTGACGCGCGTGCTCGAACTCGAGCCCTCCGACGGACGCATTGCAGTAGCGACGGGGATCGGCTCGGGTATCGGGGCCATCTTCGGCGCACCCCTCGGCGGCGCGGTCCTCGCCTCGGAAATCCTCTACCGCGACGACTTCGACCCGGCCGCCCTCTTGCCGTGCTTCATCGCCTCGTCAGTCAGCTATGCCATCTTCGGCTCGGTTGAGGGTTTCGGGCCCCTCTTCGGCTACGTCGGGTCCTACCGCTTCGATGATCCCGCTCAGCTTGGGTGGTTCGCTCTCATCGGCGTCCTCGGTGGGCTCATCGGACTCCTCTATGCCAAGGGCTTCTACGGCATCGCCCATATCTCAGCCGGTATCCCCCGACTCCCCAAATGGGTGAAGCCGGCGATTGGTGGCCTGTTGGTGGGTGCTATCGGGATCGTCATTCCCGAGGTACTTGGCACGGGCTACGGCTGGATCCAGAAATCCCTCGGCCCAGAATTGCTGGGCATCCCGTTGTGGATCGTGCTGATCGTTCCCTTCGCCCGCATCCTCTCCACTGGTCTCTCGATCGGCACCGGCGGATCCGGAGGCATCTTTGGTCCTGGCATGGTGATCGGTGCCTTTATGGGTGCGGCGGTCTGGCGCCTCTTCGAGCCCATCGCGCCCTCCATGGGCCACGATCCATCGCCATACGTGATCGTCGGCATGATGTGCTGCTTCGGCAGCATCTCGCGTGCTCCCCTGGCGGTCATGCTGATGGTGGCCGAGATGACCGGCAGCCTCTCGATCCTGACGCCCGCTTTGCTTGGGGTGGGCATCGCGTGGCTCATCGTGCATCACTTCGACGACTCCATCTATCGAAGCCAGATTCGCAGCCGGGCCGACACTGAGGCGCAACGCTTGATGGCGGGCCTGCCGCTGTTGGCAACTATCCCCACATCGCGCGCCATGGCCACACCCCGACTCGTGCTGACAACTTCGACGACGGTGCGCGAGGCCCGTGAGCGCAGCGGCGCGGCGGACGTGCCGGGTGCGCCAGTCGTGGATGGAGCAGGCCGTTTCGAAGGGACGATCTCTGTGAGCGAGCTTGTCGAGTCCTCCGGACCCGAGGCACCGGTCGGCCCCCTGGCTGATGCAGGCGCCCCAGCTATCTCTGTGGATAGCCGGCTCGACACGGCCCTCGAGTCGATCGCTTCGGCGCACATGTCGTGGGTGCCCGTGCTGGATGATGATCGTCACGTCGTGGCCACCTTGTCCATCTCGGATCTGGTGCAGGCCTATCGCCGTGAGCTCCTGGCTTCGGCCGAGCGCGTCGGTACGCTCGGTGCATCAGCAGGCGCTTTTGAGTTGACCGTTACGGCCGACTCCACTCTCGCCGGCCAGCCGTTGCGCCTGGCCGGTCTTCCCGAGGGCACCCTCGTTACCTCGATCGCCCGCAAGGGTCGAGTTCTGGCTCCGACCGGCGACGTCGTCTTGGAACCCGGAGACCGGCTCTGGGTGCTCGGCCACGACCCGGCGGACACCTCGCCCGCTGTCGCATGAGGTCGACTGACCCATTGATCGACTCCTTGCACAAGCCGACCAAGTCGCGGTGACCACGACGGAGCCCGCCCCACAGGGAGTGCATGCGTAGTCCGCACGCCCGAAGACTCGAGAACGAAGCGAAGTGGTCGCTCGAAATGGATAGTGAAGTGGTCGCTCGAAGTGGATAGTAGAGCCCTCTACCACAGCGACGGACTGGGTGGACGAAGTGGAAACTAGGTGGACGGAAGAGCACGACAGGGGAGTGGAGGGCACTACTAGGACGAAAAACACCACCTTGCCAAGGTGAGGGTCGCGGGTTCGAATCCCGTCTTCCGCTCCAGGTCAATCGAGGTCCCAGGTCAGAGTAGGTCGGGCGCTTGCGCGGAGCTGCATATGCACGGCCTTACTTCTTGCTAGTCACTCCGGAATGCAAAGTGTTCCTTGAGTGCACGTCGAACGTTGAAGAGTGCTTTCATCTCCCGTACCCTCTCCTCTGACACGTCGCCGCCCATTTCCTTGAGCAGTTCGCCCAGAGGCAGAACCTTCCCCCCGTTGGCCCAGAGCCCTGCAGGAACTTCCTCGTAGATTGCAAACACGCCACTGGCGTCATCGTCAGCTTCGGCACCCATCGCCTCTCGCAGATTCTTTGTGACTTCGGCTAGCGCCTTCGACTTGAGTTCACTGTTCAAGATGCCCTCGGGAGCAATGATTCGAGCGAGGCCCATCTTTCTCCCGCTGATGTAAGTGTCATCAAACCGACCGCTTACTGCCCATGAGGTGCGAAATCGCGTCCGACGTACGGTCCGATCGGGGCTTATCTCACTACTGGCATCGATCCCATGGACCTCGACGTCTGGACGAAGGTCAATGGGAATTATGAACAGCAAGGAAATACGAGTGACATGATATTCCCGGTCGATGAGATCCTCGCCTATTTTTCCCGCCACATGCGTATGGTTCCTGGCGATGTCCTCGCTACCGGAACTCCGCCAGGTTGAGCATGGGCAAGGATCGCTTCCTAGCCCTGGGCGACATCTTGGAAGGCGGAATAACGAATCTGGGTGCTCAACGCCACCAAATCGTTGCATGAGTCCGATACGTCGAACTGTTCGATCCGCGTGGCGACGAACTGGACCATCTAGGGCGCGGCGGTAGCGGATTCGATCGGCGTCGCGTGCCTACCATGTTCATGGTGGTCACCCCGCTGATGCTGGCGACGCTGACCGATCGTCGCGATTTTGGCGACGACTGGCTCTTGGAGCGCAAGTTCGACGGCGAGAGGTGTGTGGCGCGTAAGTCGGGCGGCGATGTGCGACTTGAGTCGCGTACTGGCAAGGATCTGACCTCCACTTACCCCGAGGTGAGTGGGGCCGTGGCGGCTCAACGGTCTCAGGGCCTGCTGCTCGACGGCGAGGTCGTGGCCTACAAGGGTGACCAGACGTCCTTCACCCGCCTTCAGCAGCGCCTCGGGGTAGCGAGGCCGACCGCCGAGCAGGTCGCCATGTATCGAGTCGTCTACTGCGTCTTCGATCTCCTAGAGGTCGACGGAGAAGATCTCACCGGCCGGCCATTCGTGGAGCGCCGCGCCCGGCTGGCCACGACGATTGAGCCGAGTTCGTCATTGGAGCTCACCGAGGCCTGGCGCGGTGACTCGGAGCAGCGCTTCGCGGAGGCCTGCCGATCGGGCTGGGAAGGCCTCATCGCCAAACGCGCCGACGCCCCGTATGCCGCTGGCCGCTCCAAGGACTGGTTGAAGCTGAAGTGCGTCTGGGAGCAGGAGTTCGTCGTTGGCGGTTACACCGATCCTACGGGCAGCCGGTCGGACTTTGGTGCTTTGCTTGTCGGCTTCTACGAGCAGGGCGGCCTCCGCTACGCCGGGAAGGTCGGCACCGGCTTCACCATGGCGATGCTCCACGATCTCGGTACCCAGCTGCGAAGGCTGGAGACAGAGGAGGATCCGTTTGTGGACGCCCGTCCGATCCCGCGTGGCACGCACTGGACGCGGCCAAACCTCGTGGTTCAAATCGGCTTTGCCGAGTGGACAAGCGACGCTCGGCTGCGCCAACCGCGCTTTCTCGGTCTACGCGACGACAAGCGCCCGGCCGACGTCGTCCGTGAGGAGCCCCAATGAGCCACGGGATTGTGTCGGTAGTACAGCTGGTTGGTTCGTACTCACTCATGACGGCGCTCCTCACACTCAGGTAGCCAGACTGTCAGCCGTTCATGTGAAACTCCTGTAGGCCCGCTGCGCGACGGCTCCGAAGTCTCTCCGGCGATAATCGAGGGGCCGGAGACACATATCCCAGCTCGCCGGCAAACTAGGAGGCGCTTAGGAAAGCGATCTCTCGAATTAACCTTCGCGAGAAAGGAGATCCGACGACGAGACAGATGCGATAGCCGATTCGCATGGCATGTTCGCACGACTGATCGCACCTTTAGGAGACGATTACGCACCTCTAATCGTGCTCAAAGGTTCGGTAAAACGGTTTTAGGCGAAGATCGCGGAGTCAAGATCGTCCGCGCTTCGCCGAAGAGAGGAAAGTAATGGGCACCGCACTGTTGTTCGTCACTCTTGCATCTCTCGCGGTAGTCGTCTGGGCGGTCATTGACGTCTCCAGATGTCCCGCTGTGGCGTTGGCAGGGAAATGGAAAGCACTTTGGATCACTGGCATGGTTGGTGCGTGGTTCTTGCTCGGAGCCATCGGAGCGATCGTGTCTGCCTTCTACTTGGCTGGACCTCGGAAGCGACTGAACACGATTAATTATTCCGGCCGGCACTAGAAGCCGCGTCCGAGGCGGGGAAGAGGAGACCGTCCTTGATGCGATCGACGCGGAGTGGAGCCATGGCGCTGCTGGAGAGTCCCATTTTGGTGAGACGTGTGAGCAGTTGATAGTAGGGGGCTTTACCGCAGTGCCGGATTGGATGGGCCACCTGGAAACTGGGTGGACGGAGCCGCACTTCAGGGGACCCAGCGGACCCAAACGGGCGAAAATAGCCGCCTTGCCAAGGTGAGGGTCGCGGGTTCGAATCCCGACTTCCGCTTAAATCTGTCCTCAGCTTTTTGTGCGGTGTGTGATCTGGGGTCACCCAGACAGTTCGTGACCCTGCACCGCAAGAGCACACCTGTGCCACGTCACTTGGCCCGAGCGATCCGCCCTTAACCCTGGCGCCGACGCGGCACCGACGACTGGCATCTGGCGACGTCGCCGCCCGGGGTGGGCTACCCGAGCTGCTTCCAGATCGCGTCGACGCGCCCCGGCAGTGCCGCGTCGACGCCGTCGGTCCCTGAGGGTGCGAGGTTCCGCTGCACGAGCTGTGTCGCGAGATCGCTCTCCCCGGACGAGGCTAGGAGCGCCGCCTCGTAGGCGAGGCCGAGGCGGTCGACTAGGCCGCGGAAGTGCCACTGCCCGAACTCGAGATCGCTCACGGCGCGCCAGGCTCCGTCGAGCGAACGGGCCGCGGTCCCGGCGATCTGGGCGCCGAGTTCGCCCGCTCCCGACGTAAGCGCGTCAAGGCGGTCGCGGACGACGTTCAAGATGGGCAGGCGGCGGCAGTCGTTGAGCATCTGCGCGACGAGCACGTTGTGCGCGCCCTCCCAGGACTCGTAGACGATGGCGTCGCGGTACAGGCGGGGGAGCACCGAGAAATCCTCGATCGCGCCGTTGCCGCCGAGCACTTCGATCGCAGAGTGGATCACGTCGGTCGCTTGCACGCTGACGAGGTACTTCGCGACGTTCACGCAGAAGCGGTGGAGCAAGACGTCGGCCTTGCTCGCCTGGCCGCCGTCAATCAGGTCCTCGAGCCGGGTGAGCTCGAAGCAGAGGTGGAGCGCTGCGGTCTGACTCGTAGCCATATCGACTACGCGCTGCCGCACGGCCGGAAAGGCCTCGATCGGCTGGCCGAAGGCCTCGCGGTGGCGAGCGTAGGCGCGGGATTCGAGGACGGCGCGGCGCATCATGCCGGCGTCGCCGAGAGCGGTCATCCATCGGCTCGTGTTCAGCACTATCCCGACGGCAGTCTTGAAGCCGTCGGCGACCGGTCCGACGGGCCAGGCGAGAGCGCCGTCGAAATCGATCTCGCCGGACGCCAACCCGCGCGTGCCGAGCTTATCCTTGAGGCGGCGGAGCGAGAAGCCGTTCGGCTCGCCGTCGACAAGCCGCGGCACGACGAAGCCACCCAGCCCGCGGGTCCCTGCCGGGCCGCCCGGCACCCGTGCTGTCAGGAAGAATTGGCCGGCGTCGGCGACCGAGCAGAACCACTTCTCGCCGGTCACGCGCCACGTGAGGCCGTCACCTGTCGGCACGGCCTCGCACGCGTTCGCCCCGACGTCGCTCCCGCCCTGGACCTCGGTCAGGAACTGCGAGCCGCGCTCGGCGGCGTCGTAGTCGGGATCGACGAGCGCCGGAAGGAACCGCTCGCGAACGTCGTCATCCGCCACGCGCCGGAGCGCTCGGGCGAGCCCGATCGTGCAAGTGGCGGGGCAGGCGTGGCCGGCCTCACCTTCAAGCGAAAGTAGGTAGAGGAGGACCGCCTGCTCGTACGCCCGGCCCGGCTTGTCCGAAAGCGCCACGAGGCCCGACCGCCAGACCGCCCGCCCCGCCTCGTGGTAGCTCGGATCAAACGACACCTCCTCGGTGCGGCGACCCAACCCGTCCCAGCGGACGAGCTCGGGCAGGTGTGTCCGCTGCTCGTAGCGGCTCGCGGCCGGGCCGACCACGGCGACTACGTCGTTGGCGAACGCACCGGCCGACGTGCGCAGCGCCTCGAGCCGGCCGTTGGTGAGGTGGCGGTCCAGGATCGCCTGCAGGCTGGTGTCGTCGGCGAAGGGGTCGGCGGGGAAGGCGCGCCGCCAGGCGTCGAGCGCGGCGCGCGCCGAAGCGGTCGTCATGGAGCAAGTCTCGCGCCGGCCCGGCCGTGTAGGAAGTCGACGTTGGCAGCGTCTCAGCGAGCGGCGCGCTGCCGGCGAAGCGGGAGCGGTCGTCATGCCACTCGACCGCCGCGTTGCCGAAGTCCGGGGCGGGACAGGAATGCCTCCACTTCTGCGCCGCCCGCAAGCCATGGTGGCTACGGGCCAAGTGGAGACCAACCGCATTGCCTGTAGTAGAGCGCTCTACTACAGGGGCGGAATCGCTGGACGAGGTGGAAACTGGTGGACGGAACGGCACGACAGGGACTTGGGGCCCACCAGTGAGACGAAAAACACCACCCTGCCAAGGTGAGCGTCGCGGGTTCGAATCCCGTCCTCCGCTCCATCATTGCAGGTCAGAGGCGGTGTTTCAACCCTCGAATCGTCGGGCGCCTCCGCCGACTTCACGAATCCAGCCAGTCGGCGACTGAAGCTGTGTGGCGGGTGTCAGAGGGTGGCCTCGAGCTGGGACGTCTCTTGGACGCTCTGGCTCAGGCTGACCGGTATTGCTTCAGTGCGTCACTGAGTTGACGGCGGGACTCGATGTCCAATTTACGAAACACCTTACGCAGGTGATAGTCAACTGTTGCCGAACTGATAAACAGTTGCGCGGCGATTTCCAAGTTCGTGAGCCTGTTTGCGGCGAGTTGCGCGACCGGATGTTCCTGAGGGGTCAGTTCAAGTCTCTTGCGAGGGGAACGCTTGCCGGTTCGCTCTCCGGTGGCGAGGAGCTCGGTTTCGGCCCTCGTGGAATAGTTCGTCGATCCCATGGCAGCGAAAAACTCGTAGGCCGAACGCAGCTGCCAAGAAGACGACGGCGAAATGAGCGCCTCGGCCGGAAGCCCCTGGTCAAACCGATGATCGCGTCGTTGGACTTTTCAGGGTGCGGTTCTCAGCGCAAATGGAGAGTTGCGAACGGACTGGCGAATG
This sequence comes from uncultured Acidimicrobiaceae bacterium, assembly GCA_963725895.1. Classification (GTDB taxonomy): domain Bacteria; phylum Actinomycetota; class Acidimicrobiia; order Acidimicrobiales; family RAAP-2; genus Bog-473. The sequence goes on from CAVSAJ010000003.1 coordinate 1,442,737, forward strand.
AAACGAAGAATCCGGATGTGACGCTGGGTGTCGGCTTGAAGGATGCCAATCATGAAGGCGTCGAACTCACCTCCAACCCGCCGCACCTTGCGCGCAAGGCGCTTTAACTCGGCGCGATCCTTGCGCTCGATTGCGATGAAGCGGTCGGTCGCTTCAAGCAACGACTGATCCCGATGACGCACGTCGAGGAGAGGAACACGCGTACCCTGTCTGTCAAAGGTGGCATCAGCACGCACCGCATTTGCCAAGTCAGAGAGCACTCGGTGGTGCCTCTTCTCGTCATCGAGAACCATGCAAATGAGGTATCGCACCGCTTCGGAGGATGTGTTCTCGGCGAACGCCTCATACGCCGATATGACGTCGCTCTCTTCGCTCTGGTGGGCCAATAGAGCGTCGTAAAGTTCCTGCTGCCCGATACTTGCACCTGCGAGATGTCCATCAGATAAGGCAATCACGACTTGCCTCCTTTGTTGGATCGGAACCTCTCGCTTATAACTTTGCAGGATCCTGAGGTACACATCATAGGGACAAAGGTCCCAATCGATCATGAGGTTGTGCTCCCAAGACATCGAGGGCGCCGCAGGAGCGTTGTGCGCGATGACAATCGGAGGGGTCTTCGAGCGACTTGTTTGAAACGTGGGGGCCTGCCACCAGGCGCAAAGGTGGAAGGCCACCGATCCTGCCCGAGCCTTCTCCATTGCAGCCAACCTGTCAGCACCCGAGATGTTCTTCGCGAACCTCATCGCCCGAGTGGCTGGAGGGCTAGAGGAATCGGGTTTGCCAGGCAAGCTCCTCGTGCTCGAGATCACTGAGCGGATCATGATGGCCGACAGAGAGCAGGCAACGCGACAACTCGGCGAGCTGCGAAAGCTCGGGGTGCGGATCGCGATCGACGACTTCGGCACGGGGTATTCCTCGCTCGCCTACGTGCGCGACCTTCCGGTCGACATCCTGAAAATCGACAGGAGCTTCATCACGCCGCTCGGAGTGGACCACCAAGCCCTGGCCTTGGTTCGTGCCATTGACAGGATCGCCAACGCTCTTGACCTCGATGTCATCGTTGAAGTCGCGGAAACCGTCGCACAGATTGAACTCCTCGACGAACTCGGCTGCCAGGTCGTCCTGGGGCTTTTACTATGGCCGGCCCGTGAGCGCCGAGGAGCTTCGCAGTCGGCTCATCCGGTCCCGTGCCGGATCTATTGCTGCGTCTTAGTCAGGAGCAGACGCTTCGCCTCAGAGGTGCTCCTCCATATAGATCTGTTCGGGGGGGTGCACAGGTACGGCTTGCTCGGGCTCCAACACGTCTGGTCAGGCCACGGCGGACCGTCCAGACCCCAGGGCGGACCCGACTTTTGGGACCAAGGTCCCCTGGGCAACGGCGACCTTGAACGCCATAGTGGTCGATGCAACATCGATGTCAAAGTCAAAAGGAGACCCTGGCGATGGAATACAGGCGCTACAGCCCGGAAATGTCGTTCACCGACTTCGGTCACCCGGTGTTCGACTGCGACTTCCACTTTTACGAAGGGGTGGATGCCTTCACTCGCTACCTTCCCATCCAGTACAAGGGGATATTGCGCCTGGCCAATATCGACGGCCGCACCAAGATGATGATCCGGGGTCGAGTGTCGGATTACATCCCGAACCCGACCTTCGGGGTCGTGGCCGAACCCGGCTCTGCCGCTGAGTACTTCTCAGGTCACAACACCGAGGGCAAGAGCTTCCGTGAGATAGTGCGGCCGATGCGCGCTATCCCCGAGTTCACCGATCGCGATGCCCGCTTGGCCTTGATGGACCGAATGCATATCCAAGCCATCGTCAACTTCCCGACCCTCGCGTCCCTGATCGAGGTCAACTTCATGGACGACCCGATCGGCACTCAGGCGCTCGTCCACGCCTTCAATCAGTGGATGTACGACGAGTGGGGATTCGATTACGGCGGCCGGATCTTCTCCACTCCCGTGATGAACCTGGCTACGGCTGAAGGTGCGGTGAAGGAGCTCGAGTGGGCGCTCGAACGGGGGGCGAAGACCGTGCTGGTGCGGCCCGCCCCGGTCGCCGGGTTCCGGGGACCAAGGTCACCCTTCCTCCCCGACAACAACCCATTCTGGGAGCGTATCCAGGAGGCAGGCATCCCGGTCATGCTGCACGCGTCCGACTCTGGCTACACGCAGCACGCCAATGAGTGGAATGGGTCGGACCAGGAAATGCGTCCTTTTGAGCAGAACGCATTCTCGGCCATTTCGCAGTCGCACCGGCCGATCATGGACACGGTTTTCTCGGCGATCATCCATGGCATGGTGACCAGGTTCCCCGGCGTCAGGCTGGGTCTGATCGAGAACGGGTCGACGTGGATGACCCGGGTCATAGAGGATCTCACCAACGGGTACGGGAAGCTTCCGCACCTGTTCGCTGAGCATCCGCTCGAAGCTCTCAAGCGCGCTTTCTACGTCGCCCCGTTCTGGGAGGACCCGCTCGAGCCCTTGATCGATGCCATTGGGCTCGACCATGTTCTGTTCAACTCCGATTGGCCCCATCCCGAGGGTCTCGCCGACCCGGTCGAGTATTCGCTCTACGCCAAGGATGTGGCCGGCCTGTCGGAAGCGGACGTGGCCAAGATCATGGGCGCCAACATGTTCGAGTTAATGGGCGTCTGATCTCACCGACCGCCCTCGTCCTCGCGGAATGGGGCAGAGCCGTCAGGTGAAAGTTCCGCGGCCTACATAGGCCCGCGGTCGAGTTCGCATGAAAAGGCCAAGTCGACCTTGCTCACGTCGACAGGATGATGCGGCGCACTCGGCGGTGCGAACCGTCAATCAAGTGGATCAGAGTCCGGGCAGCGTACGGCGTGAACCTGAAGAAACGATGACAACGGCCGAGCCCAAGCCCGGTGATTGAACCACCTAGCCTTGAAGGCTATGTCACATGTCGGTTCGCCGGAACAGTGAGAGTTTTGGTGGCAGAGGACGATCCGGCGCTGCGGTCCGTCCTCGAGCGCGGCCTGAGGGAGAACGGCTACGTCGTCGACGCCGTCGCTGACGGCGCCGCTGCGCTTCGCCACCTTCGCGCCTACGACTACGACGTCGCGGTGCTCGACTGGCGCATGCCGGAGCGCACGGGCATCGAGGTCGTCGCTCGAGGCGAGGAACCGCGGCGATCGCACGCCGATCCTCATGTTGACTGCCCGGGACGCTCCGTCGGACCGCGTCGCAGGCCTCAACGGAGGCGCTGACGACTATCTGGTCAAGCCGTTCGACTTCAACGAGCTGGTTGCCCGCGTCCATGCCCTGCAACGCCGCCCCGCGCTCGCCGCGGGACCGGTGCTGGAGTGCGGTGACCTCCGCTTCGATCCGGCCACCCGAGAGGTCACCGTGTCCGGGGACCCGGTGGCTCTGACGGCGATCGAGACCTCACTCGTCGAGCTCCTGCTTCGCCGGTCCCCGAGCGTCCTGACACGGCGCATGATCGCCACCCAGGTCTGGGACGACGAGGCCGACGCCGTCGGATCCAACACCATTGACGTCCATGTCGGCCGGGTGCGTGCCAAGTTGGGCGGGAGCAGGGCGCGCATCGAGACCGTGCGGGGCACGGGGTACCGGATGGTCGAGACGTGAGGACGAGCCAGAGGCACCGACGCCATGCGCTGCGCGTCGCCGCCGTCGCCACACTGATCGTGATGGTGTTCTACGTCGTCGCCGCCATCGTCTTGAACCTGATCGTCACCAACCACCTGATCAGCACGACCGACAATCGCCTTGCCGACCGGCTCGAGGACACCAAGCAACAGACGCTGGCGCTCCATCGATCGAGCGCGCCTGACGAGGACACGGACCTCGACGATGCGCCGGTGTTCCTGTGGTCGATCGCGCCCTCCGGCACCGCGACCGCCTTGACGTCGACGGCGCCACCTCTGCCTGCCCATCGCTGGGGTCCGGACCCGGTCACTCTCGACATCGGCAGCTCGGCCTTCCGCTTCGACACGTTGCGGACGCACGATGCCCTGCTGGTGGCCGCTCAGAGCACGGCCGCGACGTCGAACGTCCAGTCGACGCTGCTGGTGGCGGAGCTCGTCTTCGGCGTGATCCTGGCCGTCGCCGTGTTCGCCGGTGCGACGGTGGTGGGCCTGCGGGCTTCCGCACCGTCGGAGCTCGTCCGTCGCCGGCAGGCCGAATTCACCGCCGATGCCTCGCACGAGCTGCGCACCCCAATCTCGGTCATCGAGGCCGAGGTTGGGCTGGCACTCGACCGGCCGCGCGATCCGGCCGCCTACCGGGAGGTGCTCGAACGGGTGGGCCAGGAGAGCACCCGGCTGCGCCGGATCGTCGAAGACCTGCTCTGGCTGGCCAGGGCAGACAGTGAGCAGGCACGCCCGGGCGATCGCGACCTCGCCGACGTCGGCGAGGTGGTCGAGAGGTGTGTGGAGCGTTTCGGTGCCCTGGCCGCGACGCAGCGGGGTGGACCTCTCTATGGCAGCGGGTCGGCGACGGCCCGTTCACGCGTGCAGGCGCAGCCGGACCTCATCGACCGCTTGGCGGGGGTCCTCATCGACAACGCCTGCAAGTTCGCGGGTGAAGAGGGCCGGGTCGAGGTCAGCGTCCGCGACTGGGGCACCCGGGTGGATCTACGCGTCGACGACTCGGGTCCTGGGATCCCCGAAGATCAGCGGGACGCCGTGTTCGACCGGTTCCATCGGGCCACCGACGAGGTGGCCGGCACCGGACTCGGACTCGCCATCGCCGACTGCCGTCGTTCGCTCCACCCAGGGCCAGTGGACGATCGGGGTCGCCGACCTGGGAGGCGCTCGTTTGGAGATCTCGTGGCGAAAAGTTCCGGCACGCAAGGAGAAGCCCAACGCGGCCGGCGAAACTCTTAGCGAAGTCCTTAGCCTGAGCCCTTACCTCTTCATGTAGGCGTCAGGGTGCGTCCGTACCCTGCTCGACATGGCACCACTCCGGCAGGCCAGCCCGGCGCAGCGCCGCCATGCAGCATCCCTGCGTCGCGACGGCGCGCTGAACCGACTGTCCAGCATCACGGCGAGCCATCGCCGTCGCCACCATCGCCGCAGTCGGGGCGCTCGGCGTCTACGTCGCCAAGGCCCTGCCGGGACACCATGCCGGCGCCAGCGCCGGGACGACCACCGCCACCGCGCCCTCGGGCAACAGCGGCCAGGGCACCGGCGTCTCGGGCTCCTCGAACTCACTCAATCCGCCGTCGACCCCGCCACAGGCGGCCTCGGCGCCCCCGCCGGTCACCAGCGGATCGAGTTGATGGCCGGGGCCGACGCTCCTGCCGACAGCCAGCGCGTCTACCGGACCCGTGCCCTCGGCACCATCGCCGAGCTCGTCACCGACGACGGTGCACTTGTTCGAGGCGTCCGAACTGCTCGAGCCGGAGCTCGAGCGCATCGACCGCGTGGCCAGCCGGTTCCGCGACGACTCGGAGCTGAGCCGGCTCAACGCCGGCGCAGGTTCTGAGGTCGTGGTCGGTCACGACCTGTTCGAGGCGATCGACGTGGCGCTCGCCATGGCCGCGGCGACCGATGGGTTGGTCGACCCCACCGTCGGAGCGGCGATGAACCGCCTGGGCTACGACCGCGATTTCGCCGAGGTCCTTCCCGGCGTCGACGGCGAACTCCCGCCGGATGCGGTGCCGTTCCCGGGTGGCGCTCCGTCTCCGTCGACCGGGGTCGACGCGCCGTCGGGCTCCCGGCGCACGGCGCTCCTCGACCTCGGGGCGACAGCCAAGGCCCTGGCGGCAGACCGGGCGGCGGCGACGATCCACCAGCGCCTCGGGTGTGGCGTGCTCGTCTCGCTCGGCGGCGATGCATCGGCGGCCGGCCCGGCGCCTGCCGGCGGGTTCGCCATCGGCATCGCCGACACCTGCACCTCCCCCGCCCCCGCCGAGGCCGTCGCCATCTCGTCGGGCGGGCTCGCCTCCTCGGGCATCGGCGTGCGCCACGTGGCGACTGGGAGCGCACCAGGTCCATCACATCGTGGACCCGGCCACCGGTCTGTCCGCGGCGCCCTGCTGGCGGACGGTCTCGACGACGGCCGCCACCTGCGTGCAGGCGAACGCGGCGTCTACGGCAGCGATGGTGCTGGGGGAGCGCGCCGTCGACTGGCTGGAGGGCCACGGGCTCCCGGCACGGCTGGTGCGGCTCGACGGGACGGTCGTCTACACCACGGGCTGGCCGATCCCCGAAGTCGGCGCTGGCCGGTGCCGGAGATGAGCACCCGATGACGGCGATCGTGCTGGCCACGGTCGGCCACGGCTCGACCGCCCTGTGGTACCTGACGCGTGCCACCGGTCTCGTCTCGCTCATCCTGCTCTCGGCGACCGTCGTGCTCGGGACCGTCGCCTCGGTGGGATGGACCAGCGACCGCTGGCCCCGCTTCCTCTCCCAGTCGGTGCACCGGAACCTGTCGCTGTTCTGCATCGCCCTGATCGGCGTGCACGTCGTCACCACGGTGGGTGACGGCTACGTCCCCATCGGGCTGGCCGACGCGGTCATCCCGTTCCGCTCCCCCTACCGCCCGATCTGGGTGGGGCTCGGGGCGGTGGCGTTCGACATGCTCCTTGCCGTCGCGATCACCAGCGCGCTCCGCCGCCGCATCGGCGTGGCCGCCTGGCGGGGGGTCCATTGGCTGGCCTACGCCTGCTGGCCGATCGCCGTGGTCCACGGCCTGGGCTCGGGCTCCGACGCCCGGCTTCCCGGGGCGCAGGTGGTGTTCGTCCTCTGCACCGGCCGCGGTCGCCGCCGCAGTGGCCTGGCGCCTGGCGGCGGGGAGGGCGCGCTCGGTGACCTGGCGGCTCGGCGGCGCCGTCGCCGGCGCGGCGGTGCTCGTGGTGATCGCGGCCTTCGCGGCGGCCGGTCCGCTGCGGCCCGGCTGGTCCCACCGGGCCGGCACCTCCTCCGCCCTGCTTGGCCCAGCTGTCCGGCTCCGCCTCGGCGTCGTACTCCGCGGCACCGCCGTCGACGACCCCGTCCACCTCCGCCCCGCCCGCCTCGGGCATCCCGAGCGCCCCCTTCGAGACGACCGTGTCGGGAACGGTCGCCACCTCAGCCCCCAATGGCGACGGCGACGCCGAGGTCACCCTCACGCATGCAGCCGGCCGACACGACCGTGCCCCTCGTGGTGCGCATCATCGGCCCTGCCGATCAACGGCGGTGTCGCCCTGCACCGCAGCGAGGTGACCTTCGGCCAGCTGAGCGGGCAGGTGACGGCCCTCGACGGGTCCACCATCGGTGCGTTCGTCACCGGCCCGACCGGCTCCCTCAACCTGACCATGAACCTGTCGCTGAATCCTGGCGGCCGGCACACTCACCGGCCAGCTCTCGGGGAGCGCCGCGCAATGAGCCTCACCCTCCGTCAGGACGCCGCGCGCGCCGCGGACCACGCACCCGCCTGCTGTACGGGCTCGCGGGCGAAGGCGCCTCGGACCCCGGGCTGGGGACCCACCTCGAGCGATGGGGCGAGCTCCGTCACCAGCCGCACCGGCTGATCGACGAGCTCGAGGCAAGCGGGCTGGTGGGCCACGGTGGGGCATGGTTCCCCGTGGCGGCCAAGTGGCGGGCGGTCGCCGGGGCCTCGCGTCGCCGCCCGGTCGTGGTGGCCAACGGTGCCGAAGGCGAACCCGCCAGCCGCAAGGATGCGTTGCTGCTCTCGCGCGCACCCCATCTCGTGCTCGACGGCCTGGCGCTGGCCGCCAACACGCTGCGCGCCCAGCAGGCCATCGTGTACGTCCCGGCCTCGAGCATGCCGACCGTCGAGGCCGCACTGGCCGAGCGCCGCGCCCACCGCCTCGATCCGATCGCCATCGAGCTCGCCGAGTCACCCGACACGTTCATCTCCGGTCAGGAGTCGGCCGTGGTCAACGCCCTCGGCGGGCGCCGGGGCGCCGTGCCCGTCCTTCGTCGGGCTGACGACCATCCGCGAGCGCGGGGTCGGGGGCCGACCCACCCTGGTGCAGAACGTCGAGACGCTCGCCCATGTGGCCCTCGTCGCCCGCTTCGGAGCGGACTGGTTCCGGGGGGTCGGCACGCCGACAGAACCCGGGCACGATGCTGCTGACGGTCAGCCGCCCCGGCGGGCCGCTCGTCGTCGAGGCGGCGCTGGGATCTTCCCTCCGCGCCGCGGCCGGTGTCGGGGAGGACGATCTGGCCCGCACCCGCGCCGTCCTCCTCGGTGGCTACGGGGGCGCCTGGGTCTCCCCGCAGGTCTTCGCCGAGCTCCCCGTGTCCGAGAAGGCGGCCCGCCGCGCCGGCGCGACGCTCGGCGCCGGCGTGGTCGTGCCGCTGCCTCGCGACGTCTGCCCCCTGGCCGAGATGGCCGATGTCGTGCGGTACATGGAGGGGCAGGGCGCCGGCCAATGTGGCCCGTGCGTGCACGGCCTGGCCGAGTTGGCCGAGACCATGGAGCGGCTGGCCTACGGCGGACGCGGTGGTCCCCACCTCGATCGCATCCTCGAGATCTGCACCCTGGTGGAGGGGAGGGGCGCCTGCCGCCACCCCGACGGCGTTGCCCGGTTCGTGCGCAGCGGCCTCGGCGTGTTCGCCGACGAGGTCGCCGCGCACCAGCGCCGCGGCCCGTGCCCCCAGACGCGGGCGGCGCGGGTCCTCCCGGTGGCGGGCCGGACGGCGAGGAGAAGGCTGGTGAGCCGGGCATGAGCCGTTGGAGCCTGGAACTGGTCCTCGACCCGGTCGCGTGCGACGGGCGCGGCGTGTGCGCCGAGATGCTCCCCGAGCGCATCGAGCTCGATCGCTGGGGCTATCCCATCATCGACGGCGCGGACATCGCCCCCGCCCTCTTCGAGCACGCGGTGAGGGCGGTGCGATCGTGCCCGAAGCAGGCCCTGCACCTGGTGGAGCGCAGGTGTTGAGCCCACCCGTCGAGGAACTCGATGAACGCGAGCCGGGTTCGCCGCCGCCCAGACCAGCTCGGCGAGTGCGCTGGTCGAGGACGCGCGTCCATCGCGCGGCGCCGCGTCCTCGCCGTCGTCGCTGCCGCCCTCGGCGCATCCTCCTCCTCTGGCTCGCCATCTCGCTCGGCGGCGCGCTGACCAATCCTGCCCTGGGAAGCTCGGTCGGGCTCACGAGCCGCGGAGTGGTTCCGCGGGCACGGCGGGGCGTCCATCGTCAACTGGGCCGAGAACGAGTGGTACTCCCACCACCAGCCGAAGGTCGGCGGCGCCCTCGCCGCCGGCACCATCCGCAAGCCCAAGACGGTCACCAGCGCGACTCCGGTCGTCGCCACGGTGCCGCACCTGCCGACGCCGGCACCCATCGCGCCCTTCGCCAGCCCTGCCCGTCGCCGGCGAGGGCCAGTGGTCGCCGGTCGGGCGCATCGGTCGACGGCCTGCCTGCCGTCTACGAGACCATGCTCCGGCCCGACGCCATCCACACCAGCTACGTCGTGGGCGTCGCCTGGATGGACACCGAGCTCCTGAGGGCCACGCTGTACTCGGGCAGCCAGATCCCCGGCGGCGGCCCCTACACGCACACGGCCCCGATCTCGCCGACCGACTGCCACGACGCTCGTGGCCGCGTTCAACGCCGGCTTCTTGATGTCCGACGCCGAACGGCGGCTACTACACCGACGACAAGACCATCATTCCGCTGCGAACGGGGGCAGCCTCCTTCGTGGTCTACAAGAACGGCTCGGCCACCGTCGGGCAATGGGGCCGTGACGTCACCATGGGCCCCGACGTCGTCTCGGTGCGCCAGAACCTGGACCTGCTGGTCGACAACGGGCAGGTCGTGCCGGCGGCGTACGACGCGAACTCCGACGCCAATGGGGCGCCACCCTGGGCGGCGGCCTCTACGTCTGGCGCTCGGGCCTCGGCGTCACGGCGAACGGCGCCCTGGTCTACGTCGGCGGTCCGGGGCTCGACATCTTGGACCTGGCCAACATCTTGGTGCGGGCCGGTGCGGTGCGTGCCATGGAGCTGGACATCAACACCGACTGGGTCAACTTCAGCAGCTACCAGCCGTCGACTCCGGCGGGCCCGGCCACCCCGGCCAACGGCACCGAGCTCGTGTCCGGAATGACCGGCGACCCCGGCCGTTACTTCGAGCCGTGGTGGGCCCGGGACTTCATCACCATGTCGGCGGCGGTCGGCCCGTGACGTCGCTGGGGAAGGTGCCGCGCCACGAGTCGCCGCCCGCAACACGGCGTCGTGCCGCTGCACCGACCTCGCGCCCGACCGCGCCCCGTTCGACGCTGGGCCTGCTGGCCCGGGGTGCGCGTCCGAGGCAGTGGCTCAAGAACCTCCTCGTCTTCATGGCGCCGGCCGCCGCAGGCGTGCTCGGCGAATGGCACACGACGCTGCGGGTCGTCGCGGCCTTCTTGATCTTCTGCGTGGTGGCCTCGGGCACCTACCTCGTCAACGACGTCGTGGACGCCGAATCGGATCGACACCATCCCGTCAAGCGGGGCCGGCCCGTGGCGAGCGGAGCGCTCCGACCAGGTGTCGCCCTCGGGGTCGGGACCGCCCTCATCGCGACGGCCATCGCCGCCGCGCTGCTCGTCCGCCCCTGGGGCTTCGCCGCTGTCGTGGCCGTCCTATGCCGGATTGAGCATCGCCTACAGCATCCGCTTGAAGCGCGAGCCCGTGATGGAGCTGGCGGTGGTCGCGTCGTGCTTCGTACTGCGGGCGGTCGCCGGCGGCGTCGTGGCCCGGGTGCCCCTCTCCAACTGGTTCCTCGTCTTCACCTCGTTCGCCGCCCTGTTCATCGTGAGCGGAAAGCGCTGCGCCGAGCACGCCCGCCTGGGAGACGACCGGGGGGTGCACCGCCTCGTGCTCGATGAGTACACCGAGTCCTTCCTCAAGTCGACCCTGACGATCTCGGCGACGGTGACGGTCGCGTCGTACTGCCTGTGGGCGTTCGATCGCACCGGCCTGCTCGCCCATGCCGGGGACCACGTCGTCTGGATCGAGCTGACCGTCATCCCCCTCGTCCTCTCGGTCCTGCACATCCTCCGCCTCCTCGACGCCGGCCACGGCGGCGAGCCCGAACAGCCTGGCCCTGCGTGACCACGTCCTCCAGGGCTACGGGGTGCTCTGGCTGGCCCTCATGGGCATCGGCCTGTACGGATGACGGTCACCGTCGAGAGCTTGCCCCGTGCCGCTGTGTGGCTGGGGCAGGACAACGCCCACCACCGCCCTGGTCAGCCGTCCCGTCGACGTGTCCTCCGTCTTGGCCTCGTTCTGCGACCACCCGGCGGCGTCATCGCCCGCGGCCTCGGGCGGAGCTACGGCGACGCCGCGCAATGCACCGGTGGGCTCACCATCGACACAGCGGGACTCAGCCACATCGGCACGCTGGACGAGGTCGTGGGGACGATCGAGGTCGGTGGGGGCGTCAGCCTGCACGACCTGATGCGGCGCCTCATTCCGGCGGGCTGGTTCGTGGCGGTGACGCCGGGGACCCGCTATGTCTCGGTCGGCGGTGCCATCGCCGCGGACGTCCACGGAAAGAACCACCATCGCGACGGGCAGCTTCGCCCGGCACGTGGTGGAGATGACCCTCGTCACGCCCAGCGGGGTGATCACCGTGGCACCCGATCGTGACCCCGAGCTGTTCTGGGCCACGGCCGGCGGTATGGGCCTCACCGGCGTGGTGGTCAGCGCCGTCCTGCGGCTCATCCCTATTGAGACGTCGTGGATGCGGGTGGACAGCCAGCGGTTCACTCGGCTCGAGGACCTGATGTCGACCATGGAGGCAGACGGACTCCCGTTACCACTACAGCGTGGCGTGGCTGGACTGCGTCGGCGGTCGCAACGGCGACCACCGTTCGGTCCTGACGAGGGGGGACCACGCCCCTTCCGGTGCCACTTCCCGACCGGCTGCGTGGGCGCAGTCGGGAGGTCCCCGGCGACCCGAGGTTCCGGGTGCCCCGGTCGACGCCCCGCCGGCTCGTGAACCGACTCTCAGTCCGCGCCTTCAACGAGGCGTGGTTCCGGGCCTCCCGGTCGTCCCGGGGTTCGCTCCGTCCCCTGGCCGGGTTCTTCCATCCGCTCGACGGGGTGGGTGGGTGGAACCTGCTCTACGGACCGCAGGGGTTCGTGCAGTACCAGTTCGCTGTGCCCCCGGCGCGGGGCGATGTCATCGAGGACGCCGTTGCTGCGATCGCGTCGTCGGGAGTGCCCTCGTTCCTGGCCGTGCTGAAGCGCTTCGGGCCCGGGACGCCTGGCCCGCTCTCGTTCAGCCAAGAGGGCTGGACCCTCGCACTCGACTTCCCGCTCGGTCCGCCCGGCCTGCCGGCGCTTGCTGGACCGCCTCGACGATGCCGTGGCAATGGCCGATGGTCGCGTCTATCTGGCCAAGGACTCCCGGCTGCGACCGGAGCTCCTCCCCGTCATGTACCCCCGGCTGGGCGAGCTGGCCAGGGTCCGCCGGCGGGTCGATCCCGAGGGCGTGCTGGCCTCCGACCTCTCGCGCCGCCTCGGGATCTTGTGATGAACGACGCGTTCGGTCATCCCCAGTCGGTCGTCGTGCTCGGTGGGACGTCGGACATCGCACGCGAACTTGTCGCGTTGCTCGTCGCTGACCGCGGCAGATCCGTCGTCCTCGCCGGACGCGACCGTATGGCACTCGAACGGACGGCGAAGGATATTCGTCACCGCGTGGCCCGCGTGGGGACGGTGACCTTCGACGCCAGCACGCTCGACGACGTCGACAAGACCGTCATGCGATGCTTCGAGGCCGCGGCTGAGGCAGTCGATGTTGTCATCGTCGCCGTGGGTGAACTCGGGTCCCAGGCCGAAGACGAGACGGACCCTGACCGGATCGTCGCGCATGATGACGGTCAATCTCACCTGGCCTGCGGCGGCCTTGTCGGCGGTGGCGGACCAGATGCGCCAGCAGGGTCACGGACGCATCATCGTACTGTCCTCGGTGGCCGGATTCCGGATCCGGCGATCCAACTACGTCTACGGCTCGGCGAAAGCCGGCCTCGATGGCTTCGCGCAAGGACTGAGCGAAGCCCTGCGCGGCACCGGTGTCTCGATGCACATCGTCCGACCCGGCTTTGTTCGTACCAAGATGACCGCCGGCCGCACCCCCTGCACCCTTCGCCGTCGACGCGTCCCGGGTCGCATCGGACACTATGCGCGGTCTCGCACGCGGGCAGACGGTGATCTGGTCGCCGGGTCTGCTCAGGTGGGTGTTCTCGGGTCTCCGCTTGCTCCCACCAGCCCTGTGGCGCCGCCTGCCGGGCTGACCCGCGACCCTCACCACGTCTGCAGCCCCAAGCTGACAACACGGCGAAGCTGAGCAATTGATCGATTCGTCAGATGATCGCTTCGCGAGGTACGCTCCAACACCCTGATGCCCAACCCGAGAGAAGCAGTGTCCGCCAGCACGACCCTCGAACTCGATCCGAACGCCTATCTGACGATGTCCGCGTCTGGTGCTCGGCTGAGGTCGATTCGATCGGTGGTGGCACTGACCTTCTTTGAACAAGTCGGGGCACTGTTCGAGGGCGTCTCCCGACGTGTCGAGGCGTGGGGAGCGTTCGAGGACAGCACCACCCTGATCGGTGCTGCTGCCCTGGCGCGGGCCTCGGGAACCACCTTCTGGGCCCAGGTAGCGGTCGCACCCGCGCGCCGACGCCTGGGAATCGGCCGGGAGTTGCTCGACATCGCGATCGAAAGAGCCTCCGAAGGCGGGGGACGGAGGCTGACCGGGTCGTACCCGGCTCGTGCCATCGAGCCGCGGGCGCTCGTCGAATCGCAGCCGCTTTCGGTCGCCCGGCGGGTGCAGCACGGTCGAGCCGAAGTCGTGGTCTTCATCTCGGGGTTGTCAGCGAGAACACCGGGAGGACAGACGTGAGTGGAGACGTTCCTCACAAGGCGCTCTACGAATGGGTGCAAGGTTGGGCGGAGCTCATGCAGCCGAGCGCCCTGCACTGGTGCGACGGCTCGGCCCAGGAGAACGCGGGGCTGTGCCGTCGACTGGTGGACGCCGGCACGTTGATCCCGCTGGACGCGGCGCGGCGCCCCGGCAGCTATCTCTGCCGCTCGGATCCCGGTGACGTGGCCCGGGTCGAGGACCGCACCTTCATCTGCAGCGAGCACGCCGAGGATGCCGGGCCGACCAACAACTGGCAGGACCCGGCCGAGATGCGCTTTGAGCTGCGAGAGCTCTACAGCGGTTCGATGCGGGGACGCACCATGTACGTCGTCCCTTTCTCGATGGGACCCCTTGGCAGTCCGATCGCCCATATCGGCGTGCAGCTGACTGATTCTGCCTACGTGGCCGCGTCGATGCGGATCATGACCCGGATGGGGCAGGGCGCCCTCGACGAGCTCGGCACCGACCGTCCCTTTGTGCCGTGCGTCCATTCGGTTGGGATGCCGCTTGCCGAGGGCCAAGCGGATGTGCCGTGGCCCTGTGACGCCAACCGCAAGTACATCGTCCATTTTCCCGAGACGCGCGAGATCTGGTCCTACGGCTCTGGGTATGGCGGCAACGCCTTGTTGGGGAAGAAGTGCTTCGCCCTGCGCATCGCGTCGGTGATGGCTCGCCACGACGGCTGGCTGGCCGAGCACATGCTGATCCTCAAACTCACCGATCCCCACGGCGAGTCGCGCTACATCGCCGCGGCCTTCCCGAGCGCCTGTGGCAAGACCAATCTCGCCATGGTGGTGCCGACCATTCCGGGCTGGAAGGCCGAGACCATCGGCGACGACATCTGCTGGATGAAGTTCGGCCCTGACGGGCGCCTGCGCGCCATCAACCCCGAGTTCGGCATGTTCGGCGTCGCTCCAGGCACCGGCGCCCACACCAACCCCAACGCGATTGCCGCGCTGAGCCACGACACGATCTTCACCAACGTGGCCGCCACCGACGTCGGCGACGTCTGGTGGGAAGGTCTCACCGAGGAGGCCCCAGCCCACCTCATCGACTGGCGCGGCCAGGACTGGACGCCTGAGTCCACGAACCCCGCCGCGCATCCCAACAGCCGCTTCACCGCCGCCCTGTCTCAGGTGCCCTCGATCGCCCCCGAGTGGGAGGATCCCGAAGGGGTGCCGATCTCGGCCATCCTCTTCGGCGGTCGCCGCGCCTCGGTCGTCCCGCTGGTCACCGAGGCGTTCGACTGGGCCCATGGGGTGTTCTTGGGCTCGATCATGGCGTCGGAGACGACGGCCGCCGCAGCGGGCACCGTCGGCACCTTGCGCCGTGACCCCTTCGCCATGTTGCCCTTCTGCGGCTATCACATGGGCGATTATTTCGCCCACTGGCTGAACGTCGGGGCCGCGGCCATGGACCAGTCGCTGCTGCCCAAGATCTTCTACGTCAACTGGTTTCGTCGCGGCGCTGACAACACGTTCCTCTGGCCCGGCTACGGCGAGAACTCCCGGGTGCTGGCCTGGGTCTTCGAGCGCTGCGCCGGAGGGGGCGGTGCCGTCGAGACCCCTATCGGACTCGTGCCCGAGCGCAGTGCCCTCGACACGGAGGGACTGGACCTCGCCCCTGGGCGGCTCGACGAACTGCTGGCGGTGGAGCTCGACGCCTGGCGCCACGAGGTCGGGCTCATCGACGAGCACTACGCCCGCTTCGGCGACCGGCTGCCTGACGCGCTGCTCGACCAGCTCCACGCGCTCGACAAACGGCTGGTGCTCGCGCTCGACAAGCGGCTGGCCGCAGAGACCCTGACGCGCTGACGCCCGGGTGGGGAAGGGAACGTTTCGAGAGATCGCACGGCGGCTGGGCCAGCGCCCCGCTGACCTGGGCGCGCCGACCGCCACCGATGGCACCACCCCCGAGGCCGCCAGACGCACCCGGGGCTCACTCCAACTCCGCCAGGTCGATGCCGGGTCGTGCAACGGCTGCGAGCTCGAGATCGCCTCGTGCTTCTCCCCGACCTATGACGCGGAGCGCTTCGGCATCCGCCTCGAGGCTTCTCCGCGCCACGCCGACGGGTTGCTCGTGACGGGGCCGGTCACCCACAACATGGCCGACCCCTTGCGTAAGACCCACGAGGCGGTGCCCGAACCCAAATTGGTGGTGGCGGTGGGGGACTGTGCCCGCGACTGTGGGGTGTTCCGCGGCGCCTACGGGGTGGCCGGAGCGGTCGCCGACGTCGTGCCGGTCGATGTCGAGATCCCCGGCTGCCCGCCTGAACCCGAGGCCATCATCGCCGCGTTGCGGAGCCTGTCGGGGAGGTGAGGGCCGACCTCTTGGTGGCCACGGCCCTCTTCGGCCTGGCCGCCTCACTCGCCGGTGCCTGCGCGCCGCCACAGGCTCGCGTCCGCCTGTCGGTCGCCCTGACGGTGGCGGCCTGTGCGTGCGGGTTCGCGGTGTCCGCCGACGTGCTCGCCACCGGCGACGTCGCCACGGTGCACACCAGCCAACTGCTGCCGCTTCTCGGCTTCTCCCTTCGCCTCGATCGTCTCGGTGCGCTCTTCGTCGCCATCTCTGCCGGCGTCGGCCTATGCGCCATGATCTTTCGCCTCGGCTACCGGGGCCACGGACTCTCCAGCCGCACGGGATCGAGCGTGTTGCCCCTCTTCGTCACCACCCTCCTCCTCGTGCCGGCGGCGTCGGCCGTCGGCACCTTCTTGTTCCTCTGGGAGCTGATGGCGGTGACGTCGCTGCTCTTGGTGCTCGCCGACCACCGCGCCCGCGACGAGGTACAGCGGGCGGGCCAGTGGTACGCGGTGATGACTCAGTTCGGTGCCGCCGCGTTGCTTCTGGGCTTGGTGCTGTTGGCGGATCGCGCCGGGAGCCAGTCCTTCGCCGTGATCGCCGCCCACGGCCCGCACCTCGCTCCTTGGGTGCGTTCGACGGCGTTCGTGCTGGCGGTCGTCGGGTTCGCTTCGAAAGCGGGTGCGGTGCCGCTCCACGTCTGGCTGCCGCGCGCCCATCCCGAGGCCCCGGGACCGGTCTCGGCCCTCATGTCCGCCGCCATGGTCAACCTCGGCATCTACGGAATCATCCGGGTCGGCGACACGTTGCTCGGCGGTGGGCCGGCGTGGTGGTGGCTCCTTGTCATGGCCCTCGGCGGGCTATCCGCGCTCTTCGGCGCGCTGCACTCCTCGACCAGCACCGACCTCAAACGACTGCTGGCGTACTCGACAACCGACAACGTCGGTCTCATGCTGCTGGGCGTCGGGGCCTCGGGCCTGTTCGCCGCCACCGGGCATCGCGCGTTGGCGGTCGTCGCCCTCGTCGCCGCCCTTTTGCACGTCGTGTTCCACGCCGTCTTCAAGGGCTCGCTGTTCCTCTCGGCCAGCTCACTCCAGCAGGCGACAGGCCTGCGCGACCTGGACCGCCTCGGTGGCCTGGTGCGGCGGCTGCCCCGCAGCGCCCCCGTGTTCATCGTGGCCGGCCTGGCCATCTGCGCCCTGCCGCCGCTGTGCGGCTTCGTGAGCGAGTGGCTGCTCCTCCAGAGCCTGCTCCACGGGCTGCCCTCGGCCGACACCGCCGTCCAGGTCGCGATGCCGCTCGGGGTGGGTGTGCTGGCGTTGACCGGTGGGTTGACCGCGGCCACCTTCGTCAAGGCCATCGGGGTCGGGACTCCTCGGCCAGGCCCGCAGCGACGGCGCCGCCTGCGCGAACGAGGTTCCGGCCACGATGTGGGGAGGCGCCGGGCTGTTGGCGTTGCTGTGTCTGGTCTTCGGCGTCGCTCCCTTTCTCGTGCTCCCCGCCGTGGTCGACGCGGCGCGCAGCGGCCTCGGCTATGGCGCGGCGCACCCTCTGGCCCAGGGTTGGAGCGTCGGGCTCACGGGCGTGCAAGGCATGCTCGCTCCGGGGCTGTTGGCGCTCGGGCTGGTCGTCGCCGTGTCGCTCGCGGCGGCGGTCCGCCAGCTGGCCCAGCGCGGCGCGCTGCGCCGGACCGAGGCCTGGGGGTGCGGAAGACAGGTCCAGACGGCGCGCATGCAGTACACGGCGACGTCGTTTGCCGAACCGTTGACCCGGGTGTTTGACGACGTCCTCGGGCCGACCCACGACCTCGACGTGAGCCACAGCGCCGAGTCGCGCTACTACGTCGAGTCGGCTGCCTTCCACACCACGACGCAGGACGCTTTCGAGCGCCACGGCTATCGCCCGCTCTCGGCGGCGCTCGGGTGGTGGGGTCGCCAGGCGCGCCGCGTCCCCAACGGCAGCGTGCACCGCTACTTGGCCTTCGGCCTCGCCGCTCTGGTTGTCGTGCTGCTGGTGGTCGGATGAGCGCGCAGTGGCCGCTCGCCTCTGTCGTCGCCGTGGCCGTGCTCCAGGTGGTCGGCGTAGTCATGGGCGGCCCGCTGCTGGTGGGCCTCATGCGCAAGGTCCGCTGCCGACTCGAAGGTCGGGCCGGCCCGCCCGCCCGCCAGCCGCTGCTCGACCTGCGCAAGCTCATGCACAAGGAGCGCACCTGCCCAGAGGGGGCCAGCTGGGTGTTCTCGGCGGCCCCCCTCGTGCTGGTGGGATCGGTCGCGGTCGCGGCGGCCGTCACGCCGCTCCTCGGCACCGCCCCCGCGTTCGGCCCCTCGGCCGACCTGTTCGCGGTGGTGTTCCTGCTGCTCTTGGGCTCGGTGGCCCTCGCCCTCGGCGCCCTCGATACGGGGACGGCGTTCGGCGGCATGGGAGCGAGCCGGGCCATGACCATCGGGGCGCTCAGCGAACCGGCGCTGTTGGTGGCCGTCCTGGCTCTGTCGATCCCGGCCCGCTCGTCGAACCTGCCCGCCATCGTCACCCGTTCCCTGGCCCATCCGGCCTGGCTGGCCAGTCCCCAGCGCCTGCTGGCCGTCGTAGCCCTCGTGATCGTGATCGTGGCCGAGTGCGGGCGCCTGCCGGTCGACAACCCGAGCACCCATCTGGAGCTCACGATGATCCACGAGGCGATGGTCCTCGAATACGCCGGTCCCGACCTCGCCCTGGTCAAGCTGGCCGAGGCGATGCGCCTCGGGTTCCTCGTGGCGCTGCTCGCCGTCCTCTTCGTCCCCTGGGGGATCGCAACCGCCCCGGGCCCGGTGCACCTCGCTCTCGGGCTGGTGGCGGTCGGCGCCAAGGTCGCCGCGCTGGGCGTGGCGCTGGCCGCGGCCGAGGTGCTCGTGGCCAAGCTCCGCCTCTTCCGGGTGCCCGAGCTGATGGCGGGTGCCTTCGTCCTCTCGGTGCTGGCGGTGATCTCGGTGGCGATCGTGTGAGCATCCAGACCTTCGACTCCTCGCTCACCCTCTTCGTCGGGGCGGTGCTCGTCTGCGCCGTGGCCGTCCTGTGGCTCAGCGCGGTGCGCGCCGTCGTGCGGGTGCTGGCGGTCCAGGGGCTTGCACTCGGGGCGGTGGCCGCCACCTTGGGCTTGCACGCCCACGACGCCGGTCTGGTCGCGACGGCCGCGGTCGTGGTGGGGATCAAGGCGGTGGCCATCCCGACGCTGCTGCGGCGCATTGGTTCGGGTGACGCGACCGAGCGCGAGCGACGCCCGCTGGTGAACGTCCCCGCGTCCCTCGTCGTCTCCGCCGCCTTGATCCTGCTTGCCTTCGCCTCCACCCACGTGCTCACCCACGTAGTCACCGGCACACCCGGGTCGCTCGTTCCGGTTGGCTTTGCCACCTTGCTCATCGGGTTCTTCGTGCTGGTGGCGCGGCGCCGGCCGATCTTTCAGATCGTGGGGCTGTTGCTCGTCGACAACGGCATCGCCCTCGTCGCGTTCCTCATCACTGCGGGGGTGCCTTTCTTGATCGAGCTCGGCGTGACCCTCGACGTGCTCTTGGGCGTCGTGGTCCTCATGGTGCTGGCCCAGCGTCTGCACCATGAGTTCGGCGAGATCGAGCTCGATGAGCTCCAGGAGCTGCACGACTGATGATGCTCGAGCTCATCCTGGCACTGCCCGCCCTGGGCGCCCTCGTGTGCGGGGCCGCCCGCTGGCGGCCCTGGGCCGCCTGGACCGCCGTCGGCACCAACGCAGCGATACTCGCCCTCGGAATTGCGCTCTCGGTCCAAGTCGTCCGCCACGGCCCGCTCGGGGGGCTCTTCGGGGTGCTCCGCGCCGATGCCCTGAGCGCCTTCATGGTGGTGGTCATCGGCGCCATCGCCGTGCTGGCCTCTTGGCTCGGGGTCCGCACCATCGCCGGCGAGCTCGAGACGGGTCGCTGCACCGAGCGGCGAGCCACGCTCTACGTCGTCTTGGTCCAGGTCTTCGTCACGATGATGGTGCTCGCCGTCCTCGCCGCCAACCTCGGGGTCCTCTGGGTCGCCGTCGAGGCGACCACGGTGGCGACGACGTTCCTGGTCGGCCACCGCCGCACCAAGGGTTCGCTCGAAGCCTCGTGGAAGTACATCGTCATCTGCTCCGTCGGGATCGCGCTCGCCTTCTTGGGGACAGTGCTCGTCTACCTCGCCGCCATCCACGCCGGGGGCCACTCGGCCCACGCCCTCGACTGGACCTCCCTCATGGCGAACGCCCGCCACCTCGATCCATCGGTGATGCGCTTCGCCTTCGCGCTCGTCGTCCTCGGCTACGGCACCAAGGTGGGTCTCGCCCCCATGCACAGCTGGTTGCCCGACGCCCACAGCCAGGCCCCGGCCCCGATTTCCGCGCTGATGTCTGGGGTCCTCCTCACCGTCGCCTTCTACGCGGTCTTGCGCTTCAAGGCCATCTGTGACCTGAGCGTCGGGCCCGAGTTCGCCCGCACGCTGCTCGTGATCGTGGCCTTGCTCTCGCTCGCCGTCGCGGCGTCGTTGCTGCTCACCCAACGCGACTACAAGCGGATGCTCGCCTACCACAGCATCGAGCACATGGGCCTCATTGCCCTGGGCGCGGCCGCCGGCATCCCGCTCGCCATCGCGGCGGTCTTGTTGCACATCCTTGGGCACGGTCTGGCCAAGAGCGTCCTGTTCCTCACCTCCGGCGAGATCATGGCGGCCGAGGGCACCAGCCAGATCGACGGGGTGCGGTCCCTGCTGGCCCGGCGCCCCGTCCTCGGCGGCGTCTTCGGCGTCGGACTCTTGGCCCTCTTGGGCTTCCCGCCCTTCAGCCTCTTCGCCAGCGAGCTCGCCATGTTCCGCGCCGAGTTCGAGGTCGGTCTGGGCTGGGCCGCAGCCGCCGCCATGGTGGCCATGGTGGTGATCTTCATCGCTGTGGCGAACCATGCCCGCCACATGCTGCTCGGCCCCGGGGACTCTCCGGCAGCCCACACCACGCCGCGCCTCGCGCTCGCGCCGCTCGTCGGGGGGCTCGCGGTATGCGCCGCCATTGGCGTCTTCGCCTGGCCGCTCACCAGCCTGCTCGAGTCAGCAGCCCGCGCGGTGGCGCTGTGAACCCGACCATGTCCCGAGCCAGCGATCGGGTGGCCGTGGGTCGCCACCGCTCTGGGCGCAATGTGTCGCCGTGGGACTTGTTCGACGTCGCGCAGGCACTGTTCGCCGACGGCATGCGCCTCGCCCTCGTCTCGGGTCACGACGACGACGCCCAGCTGCGCGCGGTTTATCTCTTCACCGCCGGACCACCAGACCGCCGCGTCGAGCTCCGCGTGTCCCTCGACCGCACACGGCCCCGCGTGCCGACCTTGGCGGCGCTGTCCTTTCCGGCCAGCCGCTTCGAGCGCGAGCTCCAAGACCTCTTCGGCATCGTGGCGGTGGGCCACCCCCAACCGCGGCGCCTCGTCCTGCATCAGCACTGGCCGGAGGGCTGGCACCCGATGCGCCACGACGCCGGAGCCACGCCGCCGCTCGGCACCGACGGGCGGTCGTTCCCCTTCGTCCCCGTCGATGGTGCCGGCGTCTACGAGATCCCCGTGGGTCCGGTTCACGCCGGCCTCATCGAACCGGGTCACTTCCGCTTCTGGGTGGTGGGGGAGACCATCTTGCGCATGAAGGCCCGCCTCTGGTTCGTGCACAAAGGCATCGAACGCCACTTCGAAGGACAAGAGGCGCGCCACGCGCTGGCCCTCGCCGAGCGCATCTCAGGAGACACCGCCGTCGGTCATGCCCTCGCCTACTGCCAAGCTGTCGAGGACGCCTGGCAGCTCACGGTCAGCGAGAACGCCTGCATGCTTCGCGCCGCGCTGCTCGAGCTGGAGCGCCTTTACAACCATGTCGCCGACATCGGCGCGCTGTGCAACGACGTGGGCTTCGGCCTGGCCCAGGCGTGGTCCCTCGACCTACGTGAGCACCTCCTGCGACTGAACCGGGACACCACCGGGCATCGACTGCTGCGCGAGGGCGTGATCCTGGGCGGGGCGCACGTCCGCTCGCTGCCCTCACCGAGCCAGCTGGCCGAGGTGCGCGAGCGCTTCGACCAACTCGTCGGCCTCGCCACCTCGAGCGCGCTCGTCATGGAACGCTTCCACGGCGCGGCGGTCCTCGACCGTTCCCAAGCCGTCGAGCTCGGCGTCGTGGGAACCGTCGGCCGAGCGTCGGGCCTCGACTTCGACGCCCGCATCGCCCACCCCACGGTCCCTCTGGTCGAGAGCTTCTCGCCGGCGATCCAAGACGACGGCGACGTGCTCGCGCGCTTTCGCGTCCGGGTCGACGAGGTGCGGGCGTCGCTGGACTTGCTGGAGCATTACGTCGCGGCCGCCGGCGCCCTTGACGACATTGCACGGCCCCCAGAGCGTCTACTTGGGCCGCACCCGAGCAGCGGTGTCGGCATCGCCGAGGGGTGGCGCGGTGCCATCGTGCACCGGGTCGAGGCAGACGGTGCCGGACGCCTGACCCGCGTCAAGGTGGTCGACCCGTCGTTCTTCAACTGGCCGGCGCTGCCGGTTTCGCTGGCCGACACGATCGTGCCGGACTTCCCGCTGGCCAACAAGAGCTTCAACCTCTCCTACGCCGGGAACGACCTGTGAGGTTCCCGACGGGCCATGGAATTGGTAATTTGATCAATTCGTTAAGCTTTCAAGTATTCGCCGGCACCGGGTGCCCCCCGGCGCCCCGACCGCGGGGTGTGCCGGCAGGGAGGGACATGCCATGCCAACGGCCGGGAGCGACTCGCTCGTCTCGGCACCTATCTACCAGGTGAAGGCCGAGTTCTTCCGCACGCTCGGGCACCCTGCACGGATTCGGGTCCTCGAACTTCTCAAGGGAGGGGAGCGACCGGTCAGCGAGTTGATCCCCGAGGTGGGGATCGAGGCCTCACATCTCTCCCAACAGCTCGGCGTGATGCGAAGGGCCGGCATCATCCAGTCACGCAAGGTGGGGGCGAACGTGTACTACTCGGTGGGTGATCCCAAACTCTTCGAGCTGCTCGATGTCGCCAAGCGCATCATCACGTCGTCGTTGGCCGAGTCTCAGCTCCTCTTAGAGCAGATGGAAGCGACCGACGAGTCAGGATCGCAACGACCGCGCACAGCGCCCAAACGAGTGGCGCGGCGGGCGGGCGGTTCGCGGTGAATGATGGCGCTGGAGCGGTGCAGTGATCGCCAGAGCAAAACGCGCCGACACCAGATGTTCTGGTGAGACGGCCGACGCGTGCCTCGTTCAAACGGAACTCGCCGCGTGCAGAGGGACGGAGACGCATCGAGCAATGAAGCAACGACAAGAGGAGCAGGGATGTCCAACCCGGTGATCGTGGAGGCTGTACGCACGCCCATAGGCAAGCGCAACGGATGGCTGTCGGGACTTTCGGCCCCCGAGCTACTCGGTGCCGCCCAGGTCGAAGTGGTCAAACGAGCCGGCATCGACCCCTCCATCGTCGAACAGGTCGTTGGCGGGTGCGTGACCCAGGCGGGCGAGCAGGGATTCAACGTCACCCGGATGGCCTGGCTGCATGAGGGACTCCCCTACGAGGTTGCCGCCACGACGGTGGACTGCCAGTGCGGCTCGTCCCAGCAGGCCAATCATTTCATGAACAATCTCATCGGGGTCGGTGCCATCGAGGTCGGGATTGCCTGCGGTGTCGAGGCGATGAGCCGAGTCCCTCTGGGCGCCAACGTCGGGCGCGGCATCGGCCATGCCATCCCCGACGATCTGCCGTGGGATCTTCCCGACCAGTTCCACGCAGCAGAACGGATCGCGGAGAAGTATGGGATCACTCGAGCCGATGTCGATTGGCTCGGCCTCTCGTCGCAGGAGAAGGCCGCCACGGCTGTGGCGGACGGTCGCTTCGGGCGCGAGATCGTCCGGGTCGAGGCACCGGTCGTCGGCGAGGAGGGACCGCGGGGAGACCACAGCGGCGAGCGCGTTGTGGTTGCGAAGGATCAGGGTCCACGCGAAACGACTGCCGAGGGTTTGGCTGGGCTGAAGCCGGTGCTCGCCGAGGGCATGCACACGGCTGGGAACTCCTCGCAGATTTCCGACGGGGCGGCTGCCATCCTCTGGATGTCCGAGGATCGAGCCCGCGCCGAGGGCCTCAAGCCGAGGGCGAGGATCGTCGCGCAGGTGCTCGTGGGTTCTGACCCCTACTACCACCTCGACGGTCCGATCGCCGCCACCTCAAGGGTCCTCGACAAGGCCGGCATGGCCATGGGGGACATCGACCTCTTCGAGGTGAACGAAGCCTTTGCGTCGGTGGTCATGAGTTGGGCCAAGGTCCACGATGCAGATCTCGACAAGGTGAACGTGAACGGTGGAGCGATTGCCCTGGGGCATCCCGTGGGCGCAACCGGGAGCCGTCTGATCACGACCGCCCTGCACGAGCTGGAGCGGCGAGACGAATCGCTGGCCCTCATTTCGATGTGTTGCGGTGGCGCGCTGGCCACTGGCACGATCGTCGAGCGCATCCGATAGGTACCCACCGACGCGTCCCGAGGGTTCGGGCTGCCGACCGGCCCTCCGATGCCACGAGCCAAGCACCTCCTTCAGGTGCGATCCGCGATAGTTCGATGCGCATCGTCGTACGGGTGTCGCCGAGAGCCCCTGCGACCAAGGTCGGCGGCAGATATGGCGATTCGGAACCACCTGTCCTCATCGTTCGAGTCACCGCCCCGGCTGTTGATGGCAAGGCGAACGCTGCAACAGTCAGAGCACTGGCTGAAGCGCTCGGCGTGTCACAGAGCCTCGTGCGGATCGTGACTGGCGACCGCGCCCGCACCAAGGTGGTCCAGGTGGAATCAGCCGACCCCAACATCATCACGGCTCTGCTGCGTGGCTAATGGCATGAGTCCCTGAGCGCAGCCGGACTCTCCCGCCCATGAAGTGTGCCTCGGTGGCCGACGAGAGCCGCTCCCGTCGGCCACCGGTCGCGCCTACGAAGACGACCTTTCCCGGACGCACCACACCGCCTAGGCACAACCGGATCCATGGCTTAGAGGCTGCTTGTCGGACGCGACGCGCCAGCGAAAGGCGTTCCGACGATGGAACCCGACGTACCCAATCTGGCTGAACCAGGAAGCCAGTCCAGCGCGGCTCAGTTCGTAGTAGAGCGCTCTACTACAGCGGCGGCGGACTCGGTGGACAAGGTGGAAAGGAAACTGGGTGGACGGATCAGCACGACAGGGGAGTAGCGCCCACCACGGACACAGAAACCACCACCTTGCCAAGGTGAGCGTCGCGGGTTCGAATCCCGTCTTCCGCTGCATCGTAGCAGGTCAAAGGGTCTTTTTCAACCCCGCAGTGGTTCGTCGGATCCCGCCGGTTTCTGACATCCTGAAATGCCTGCCATGGGGGCGGCCAGACGCCAGCTCTCAGCGTGAAGGCACCTTCTACTCAGCGACATCATGACCGACTCCCAGTCGGGCGGAGGGCAACTTCACGTCTCCGGAACGACTGCAAAACATGTAGGCGTTTGCTGTGTCCGTATTGCCGCGGGGCTCTCTTTGAGCCGATGATGACCCTTTCGTTACCCACAGGGGATCTCCTGTTTCGGGAATTCTTATCGGGACCCAATTAAGCCGATGCCTGCTTTGCGGGCTCCGACCGCCTCGGGTCGAGGAGCTCGGCGAAGCATCGGCTGATTCCCTCGCTGAGGATGTCAACATCAGGGCAGGCGTCGGGGTCGGCGAGGACGCCGATCGTGAAGGCGCCATTGTAGGACAGCGCCGCCACGCCCACGCTCAGATTGCCCCCCAGCGGGACGAAGGGGATGACTTCGAGCATGCGCGCCCCCAGCATGTAGAGGGGTACGTCGGGCCCCGGCACGTTCGTCACGACCAGGTTGACGAAGGGCTGATGGTGCATGAGGTGGCTGGCGGCCGATACGGCCGCCGGGGGCAAAGTGTCGAGTGAGGACAACAACAGGTGCGTCGCCCGCGCCTGACCGTGCTCCTTGTGGGAGCGCTGTGCCCCGGCTACCTCACGGAGCCGCTCCTCCGCCGGGGCTGCACTGATCGGGAGTCGCACCAACATGGCCGAGACCTCGTTGCCCAGCTGATGGTCGCCGTGATGGTCTGCTCCGACCGGGACGAGCACCTGCAACTGGCGGCCATCCATAACCTCGCCCCGGGCCGAGAGGAGATCGTGCACGCCGGCCGCGACCGCTGTCAGGAGCAGGTCGTTGAGCGTCACGCCGAAAAGATGCTCCGCCCTGCGGAGGTCGTCCATTCGTTGACGGACGACGAGGGCCCGGCGATCGAACCCGACCGGAGCGTTCAGCGACAGATGCGGAGCTACCGGCGTCGGGGAGAGCAGGTCGTAGAACGCGGAGGTGTAGCGCGAGAGTACGCGACCCGCCCGGGACGGGTGCCATGCGGCATGCCATGCGTCCGCCGCGACCATCGACACTACCCCGCCGAATTGGGCCAGTTCGTCTGCGATCACCGCGAGCCTCCGGGGCGCGGGAGCGGGCTCCCACCAGTCAGCGTTGTGGTGGCCCGGCGGACGGGCCTCGAGGTCGAGCAGGGCACTGGCGAGCTCGATGCCGGCCAGGCCGTCTGCCATGCAGTGGTGGATCATCTCGAACACCGCCACGCGCCCGTCCTCGAGTCCGTCGATGAGCCAGATTTCCCACAGCGGGCGGTCGCGATCGAGTGGGGACGACATCAGTCGGGCGCAGATCGCGAACAGCTGGGCTTCGTCGCCGGGCTCAGGCACCGCCGCCGCGCGCACGTGGTCGGTGATGTCGAAGTCGGGGTCATCCACCCACACCGGTGCGGCCTCGCCCAGCAGGGGGAGTCGGACGACCTTACGCAGCTTCGGCACCAGATGCAGTCGGCTCTGCACCTGGGCCCGCACCTCGTCGAGCCGGAGGCATCCGCGGGCGTCGTGCAATGGGCTCCCCTCGAAGATCCCGATCGAGCCCATGTGCATAGGTGTGTGGGAGGATTCCATGTACAGGAACGATGCATCAAGCTCCGTCAGGAGGTCGACTGAGGCCGTCATGTCGACCGTGGGGACCCGGGTGGGCGAGCCGAGCAGACCTCGGAGAATCCGTCTTCGAGGCAGCCGGCGAGCTTCGGACTGTCGGGAACGGCTGCGACGTCGGTGGTGATGGTGATACAGGCATGATCCGCCGTGGAGACCAGTGACACGCTGAAGGCGGCCCCCGATGGCGGTGAGACGGCATAGATGCCTTCGACGGCGACACCGGCCAGGAAGGGCTGGAAGGGAGGCCCCGGGACGTTCGTGATGCAGAAGTCGTCGCCCATGAGCATCGAGCTCCAAAGGCCGCGGGCCACGGCGGCGGGCAGGGCGCTTAACCCAGTAGCCAGGACATCGCTCATGGCGAGGCCCGGCGCGTGCTTCCACTGTTCGGCGTTCCGTCTGACCTCTGCCACACAGTCCGCGACGTCGCGGTGGACGGGGATGACGAACCGGGCGGGCACGAAGTGATTGCCGCCCTCGCGATCCGCTGTGTCACGCACACTCACCGGCATTAGGGCGCGGAAGCCCGAGACTGTGACGCCGTGCTGCTCATGGTAGAGGGTGAGACCGCGCACGACAGACGCGACGAACACGTCATTCAGCGTGCCACCCCACGCCTTGGCGGCACGCTTGAGAGTCGTGAGGTCGAGGTCGATGATCTCAACGTGGCGCCGGAGGCTGCGTCCGGTCATGATCGGGGACATAGGTCTCCTCGCAGGAGCCATCAGCCGACCGACCGAGCTGCCTACGGCGACCAGCTGGCCGAGTGAGCGGACGGGATGCGTCGCCATGTCGAGCGCGTCCCCGACGAGCCGCAACGCACCGGGAAGGACCGGCACTCGGTCAAAGGCAGAGTGGTGCGGCTGGGGATCCGAATGCTCTGATGCCGGCCGCGCCCCGACACCCGCGTGCGACACCGGACGGACGGCGTCGAAGAGCTGCGCAAGCACGGCAAGGCCGCCCACGCCGTCGATGAGGGCGTGATGGACTTTCATGACGAGGACGGCCCGATCGACGTCCGACTCCTCGACGAGGACGGCTTCCCACAGCGGCAGCGCAGCGTCGAACCCGCTCGTGGCCATCGTCTGGGCCATGTCGATGACGTCCCGCAGGACCCCGTGTTCGGGCAGCCGCATACGGCGGAGATGCATGTCCAGGGCGAAGGTCTCGTCCAGCACGAACTGCGGTCGCCCCCGGCCCGGGGCCCGGGTCACCACGCGTGAGCGCAGGCGCGGGACGGCCTCGGTCAGCCGGGCGACGCGCGCCCGGACCTCTGCCCAGTCAGGCTTCCCGTCCAGGACCAACAGAGCCACGATGGTCGGGCGCATGATCGGATCGGAACTGATCGTCCACAGCAGAGCGTCCGAGCCGCTCATGGTGTCGTCAGCTCTCGAACTCTTCTCTGCCTCTGTCATCGCGAAACGCTCCCTCTAAACCGATTCTGAGGCGAGATCTCCCCGGGTGCATAGAGACAGAAGTCCTCAAGGTGCGTGCTGGATGTCACATCTGAGCCCATGATGTTCCGACGTACTCTCCGGAGCCCCTCGCCGCCGCCCAAGCTGCCGAGTGGTTGGGCCTGCGCTGGCTAACGACCCTTTAAGCGCTTTGCCTACACGGGCGGAGTCAGCGGACACGGTGGATAAACGGGTGGACGAATCCCCCCTTTTAGGGGCTCGCCGGACCAGGGGATTGGAGCGGACCAGATGGACGCGGGCTATTGGGACCAATGTCCCTAGCAACCGCCTAGGCCAGATCGCCACAATCCATGGATGGACGCAAGTTGCGGATCGCAGGCAGCCCAGCGGGTCGGATCGATGCGCGCTTTGGGAGTTGACCTCGGGTGACGGCCGTGATCGATCGCTCGAAGTTCCGGGAAGCAGACTCCACATCGCCCTCGGTCGAGGTCCGCAAGCTGACGAAGCGCTCAAATTCGAGGACGTGCGCCACGAACCCGACTCGTCCTCGATGTCGCTCCGCGAGCCTCGGAGGGTTTGTCGCTGCCTGTCGGCGACGGTTTTCATTTCGTGATCCGGTCGAGAGCCTTCAGTAGGGAGGAACGGGCAGCCCTAGGCGGCTCAACACGGCACGGAGCAAGGAAGAGATGAGGGAGCGGCGGGCTCCTGGAGGACAGGAAATAACAGTCCTATCGAGGCCATGAAGCAGATGACCTCCACGGATCAGTTCGCAATTGAACACGTATTCATCCACGGCCACCGGATCGGCTACCGGCATGGTGGTAAGGGCCCGGTGCTCTTGCTGCTCCACGGGATAGCCGGTAGCTCTCTCACATGGGTCCCCGCCATGAGGCTGTTGCAATCCGACTACGCGGTGCTGGCCCCGGACTTCCTTGGACACGGGGCGTCGGAAACGCCTCTCGGTGATTACTCACTCGGCAACCTCGCTACCGTCCTCCGGGACCTCCTCAACCTCCTCAGCATCGAGCGGGCCACGGTAGTCGGACAATCCTTCGGCGGTGGAGTGGCCATGCAGTTCGCCTATCAATTCCCGGAGCGTTGCGAGCGCCTGGTACTTGTCGATGCGGGCGGCTTGGGCCGGGAGGTGAACTGGATCCTCCGCCTCATGACCCTGCCAGGGGCTGAATACGTGATGCCGGCGCTGTTCCCGGCATTCGTGCGGAAATGGGGAGACCCTGTTGTCAGGTTTTTTGGAGGCCGAGGTTTCCGCAACGCTGAGGCGGTGGAAATGTGGCGTGCGTACAGGTCGTTGACGGAAGGGGAGAGTCGCCGCGCCTTCGTCCGGACCGTGCGGTCCGTGATCGACCCGGGCGGACAGTCGGTGAGCGCCGCAGATCGCCTCTACCTGACAGCACACATGCCGACGCTCATCGTCTGGGGCGACCACGACAGGGTCATTCCGCTGGAGCACGCCTACCTAGCGCGCGAGACCATCCCCAATAGCAAGTTGGAGGTGATGGAAGGGGTGGGCCACTTCCCCCAGGTTGAGGAGCCCGCCCGGTTTGTCGAGATCCTGAAGGACTTCCTGCGGACAACGGAGCCCAGCAAATTTGACCCGGAGGAACAGCTCGACCTATTGCGTCAGGGCCCAGTCGCACAACCATGCGACGAGTTGCCGTAGGTGCGACCCGCCTGGGTGGACAGAACAGCACGGCAGGGGCGTGAAGTTGATCTGCAGGACGGAAGACATCACGTTGCCAAGGTGAGGGTCGCGGGTTCGAATCCCGTCTTCCGCACACCGTCTTTTACCAGGTGAAGGACAATTTCTCAACCCAGACGGGATCTCGACCATCCTCCACTTTGGGACTCGGCATGGCTTCTAAAATGCGACTCTGGTCCAGCCCGCGCGCAGGCAAACACCGGCCGCGGACTTGTTATTGCTAGCGGTCGGTGTTTGCGTCAGGCCGAGAGCCTGAAGGGTGGGTATTCGTCGGTGAGAAGGCCCACATAGGCCTCGACCCGGAGCCCGTAGCGGTAGGAGTGGACGAGGAAGTCTCGGATCCCTTGTGGGTATTCGCCGGTGAAGAAGACGGCGAAGAGTCCGGCGATGACGCCCACGCACGCCCCGATGAACAAGGCGATGACGACGACGTACTGGGGAATGGCGAGGAACCACTTGTAGAGCGGCTTCCATCGATTGAGGTGCTCGGGACGGGCAAGACGGAGGGAGGTATGGGGCTCGAGTCCGTCGTCATCGGCAGAGAGATCGAAGTCAAACGGGGGATAGTCCTCGTGCAAGAAGAGGGCGTAGCTCATCGCCCGCCACTCGTAGCGATAGGTCATGACGATGGCGTCCAAGATTGGTCGCGGGATCTGCTCTGTGAACAAAACGGTGACGAAGCTGATCAGGGTGAGAACCTGTCGGAGCGTGCGCAACGCCCACACGACCATCAAGTGCGGGATGGCGAGGAGCCACTGCACGAGCGGCCGCCAGCGCGTGATGTGGCGGTCGGCTTCGAACTCCAACTGAAGTGGGTAAGGGGCGGGCATTGACATGGTGACTCCTTCGTTTCAGGCCGCATGGCGATACAGCGACGGTTCCGGCGCGGGCGGCAGGCCCCGGGGCGTCCGACGCACGATGACAAGGCGACAGACTGCAAAGTGCCCGTCGGCCATCTCTCTAGCCGTCAGCTTACATTGTAAGCAGGATATACTTACGACGTAAGCTTGTCAAACCTCGGAAGGAGGACACCCAGAGATAGTGCGGCGCACCACACCCATCAAGACACCTCGGACCCCGCTCACCGGCGAACGAGTGCTGCTCGCCGGCGTTGCCTTCGCGGACAAGCACGGGATCGCTTCGCTCAGCATGCGCAAGCTCGGCCAGACCCTCGGCGTCGAGGCGATGTCGTTGTATAACCACGTGGCGAACAAGGATCAGCTCCTCGACGGCATGGTCGATCTGGTCTTCAGTGAGATCGAGCTGCCCAGAGTCGGGGTCGACTGGAAGTGGGCGATGCGCGAGCGAGCTGAATCCGCCCGCCAGGCGCTGCGCCGCCATCCCTGGGCGATCGCCCTTATGTCAACACGGACCTCACCCGGCGCCGCCACGCTGCGCCATCACAACGCAGTCATCGGAAGCCTCCGAGAAGCGGGATTCTCCGTCGAGATGGCGGCGCATGCGTTCTCAGCACTCGACAGCTACATCTACGGCTTCGCATTACAAGAGGCCACCTTACCCATGGGCAAGACCGAGGAGGAGACGGTCGAGGTGGCACAGATGATGATGGCGCAGCTACCGGCCGAAGAGTACCCCTACCTCACCGAGTTCACGGTCGAACACATCCTCCGGCCAGGTTACGACTACGGCGAAGAGTTCGCGTTCGGGCTCGATCTGGTCCTCGACGGACTCGAGACGAGGGTTCACGCCACCACCTGATCACCAACACTCGCGGCCGGAAGGGCAACGCCCGAGCACGGCTCTCGCGCTGACTCCAGACGGCGTCGCCTAAGGCGTTGCGCCGTCGTGCATTGATTGCACGTCTTGATCATGATCGCCTCGGCCACGCGCTGCTCTTCGCTGGGGCTGAACCACAAGAACTCGGTGCCGGGTTCGTTCTTCATCGGGACGTGGCCGGGCGGAATGTAGAAGGCGTCGCCGACCTCGAAAACCTCATCACGGTCGGCATATCGTGCTGTCATCCTGCCTTTGAAGACGTAGCCCCAATGGGGGCACTGGCAGCGGTTATCCGGAAGCCCCTTGATGAAGGGCGTCGCGTCGATGTCTTCGAGGAGCGACGTGAAGCTCACGGTGAAGCCGTCAAAATCGTTGCGCAGATCGACCACCGGGGCCAGCATCCTGACGTTGTGGCGCGCTGTCCTCTGAGACCTTCGGCATCTCGATCGCCTCCTTTGTCTAGATCCAGGCGCGGTTGCGCGTGTATGAGGTGATCCATCCCATCTTTGCGCCTTCGCGAGCACTCCGGATGTTTGGATGACACGGGTCGCCTATCCAGGCCGTCCTATCGGTCCAGGTCTGGGCTCCGGAAGCCGCGAGTGGTCGTGCGAACACTCTCATGATCGGCGTCGTCAAAAGGGGGAGTGGCGGGATAGTCCAGGTCGCGGACGACACACCTGGAGGGTTGATATCGAGCTACCTCGTGACGCCGTGACAGGCCGAAAGCCGTGAGTGTTGCGCACTATGCGCCGGACGCGTGAAGAAGCAGACCTTGCTTGGCGCACCTGCGTGTTGCAGGGTACGAGACGACTGCCATCGGGCGGCATCAACACGCGGTCCGTCAGGCGCGAGGGGAAGGTCAGTGTCGTCTATTTTTTGCGGGTTAGATTC
Source organism: uncultured Acidimicrobiaceae bacterium (assembly GCA_963725895.1). Lineage (GTDB taxonomy): Bacteria > Actinomycetota > Acidimicrobiia > Acidimicrobiales > RAAP-2 > Bog-473. Next base: position 1,475,666 of record CAVSAJ010000003.1, read on the forward strand.
AGCGCTTCGGATCCTAAGGCCGGGTGGACGCCCAAAAGCGCCTCCGAGAACCTGATCAGGCGTTAGCTCCTGACGGCACTTCGGAATCGTTGGTGGATGGTGTTTGGATGGGGGTGCCCTTCTGCACCAGCGTGCAGAGAATGATCAGACCGTCGACCGTGCGTCCACCTCACGCACACGCTGGGCAAGAGCCTCCAGCAACTTGCGCACCACCGGCGGGGCTTTTTTCATCAAGGTGAGCAGGTCCTCACGATCCAGCTCCAGCACCTCGAGATCGGTGGTGGCCGTCACCGTGGCTGATCGTCGCCTACCGTCGATCAGCGAAAGCTCACCCACCACATCGCCCGGCCCCAGCTGGGCGATGTGCTTGCCGTCCCTGGTCACCTCGGCCTGCCCGGTAGCGATGAGGAAGGCCAGGCCGCCGAACGCGCCCTGGCGTGTCATCACAGTCCCTTTCGGGAGGTCGGCCTGGACCGTTAGGGCGGCGACCTGGGCGAGCTGATGCTTACTGCACGTCGAGAACAACGGCATTTCCGCGAGGAGCTCGATTCTGCGAGCCCGCCCTAAGGAGCCGTTCACGCTGCAACGATAGCGAAGAGCGGGGTCCGACTGGGGCTCGACGGACAACTCGTAGAAATAGAGGGGCTTCTAATGGATCTAGGTCGAAAGGGAGAAACTATGGCTCCAGCGAAAGAGTCGGTTGCGTTTCTGGGCATCGGCACGATGGGACACGCGATGGCAACGAATGCCTTGCGAGCCGGTATCGAGACGATCGTCTGGAACCGCGACGCATTGGCAACGCGGGACCTCATCGATCTTGGTGCGGAGGCAGCCGAAACACCAGCCGATGCCGCTCGACGGGCCGACATTGTCATCACGATGGTGACGGATGTTGACGTCGTTCTGTCGATCGCCAAGGACCTGGGAATGCTGGCTGCACTCGCCCCCGGCGCCGTGTGGGTGCAGATGAGCACGATCGGCGTCGCAGGGATCGAGCGCGTCGTAGCGCTGGTGGATGCTGAGCGTCCTGACGTGACCCTCATCGATGCGCCGGTGTCGGGCAGCAAGGAGCCTGCAGAACATGGTCAGCTGACGATCTTTGCATCAGGCCCGGACGCGGCTCACCAGCGCCTTGAGCCCTTATTTGATGCGCTGGGCCAGCGAACGATCTGGGTGGGTCCGGTTGGGACCGGGTCCCGGCTCAAGCTGGTTGCCAACGCATGGCTCGCGTTAGCAGCGGAGGCGGTCAACACTTCGGTGGCACTAGCGGGTCGATTGGGACTTCGGGCCGATACTGTGGAGAACGCTTTGGGCGGTGGCCCGCTTGTGTCCCCATGGCAAGCCGCCAAGCTGTCACGAATCGCTCAGGGTGACTTTTCGGTCCAGTTTGCGCTGTCTCTTGCGCTAAAGGACGTGCATCTCGCCCTTGAGGCGGCCGCCGACGACCGCTTTCAGGCGCTTGCTTGCCTGGCCGACGAGTGGCAGGAAGTCGTCGACCTTGGACTCGGACATCTCGACCTGACGGTTGTCGCGAGGGCACTCGAGGAGGATGGAGATCAGTCTTAACCGAAACGTGTCGAGCCGTATTGAAACGAAAGAAGCGAAAGGAGCAACCGTCACGTGACCAGCTACAGCCCTGCCGACGATCGCTACGGGTCCATGACCTACCGCCGTTGTGGACGCAGCGGCCTCCTCTTGCCGGCCGTGTCGCTCGGCCTATGGCAGAATTTCGGTGACGACCGGCCATTCGATACTCAGCGTGCAATCGTGCGCCGAGCCTTCGACCTGGGGATCACCCATTTCGACCTGGCCAACAACTACGGACCACCATACGGCAGCGCCGAGACGAACTTCGGCCGGATGCTCCACGCCGACTTTCACAACCACCGCGACGAGCTCGTTATTTCCACCAAGGCCGGTTGGGACATGTGGCCTGGCCCATACGGCGACCTCGGCTCGCGGAAGTACCTCGTCGCCAGCCTCGATCAGAGCCTCCAACGCCTCGGGCTTGACTATGTAGACATCTTCTACCACCACCACTTCGATGCCCAGACCCCCCTTGAGGAATCCCTCGGCGCGCTCCACACCGCGGTCACTTCCGGTAAGGCGCTCTACGTCGGAATCTCCTCGTACTCCGACCAGCGAACCGCCGAGGCCGTCACCATTCTCCGTCGGCTCGGCACTCCACTGCTCATCCACCAACCGTCGTATTCGATGTTCAACCGATGGATCGAAGATCGCCTGCTCGACATCCTTGGGGCCGAAGGAGTCGGGTGCATAGCCTTCTCTGTCTTGGCGCAGGGGCTTCTCAGCGACCGATACCTCAACGGTATCCCTCCGGGCTCGAGGGCCTCCCGAGATGGCTCACTCACCCGAGCCATGCTCAACGACGAAAACCTTGGCCGTATCCGGGCCCTCAACGACATCGCCCGGGGGAGGCGCCAATCTCTGGCGCAAATGGCTATCGCTTGGGTTTTGCGCGACCCCCGAGTCACCTCTGCGCTCATCGGGGCCAGTAGCGTCACCCAGCTTGAAGAAAACGTGGCCGCTCTGAACAACCTGGAGTTCTCCTCCGATGATATCGCCACCATTGATCGCTATGCCGTTGACGAAAGCGACATTGATTTGTGGCGCACTCCGGCCTCATCCTGAGATGGTTGGCGCTTCCCGTGAAAGAGGATGAGCCCATCAGAAACTTGAGCCCAATAAGCGGCCGTCTGAGCCCGCACGCATAGCCTGGCGAGACCGCCTCTAGGACTCCGAGCATCGAGAGCGCAAAGAATGTCATTGGGAGCGGACGACGCGCGGCGATTTAGGGTGGGAGAGAGGACAATCCAAGGGAGGCGCCATGACGACCGAACCCGTGACCCAGACGAACCGCCTCGACACCATCGCGGAGCTGGCTGCGCAACTCCGAGTCGACTCGATCCGGTCCACGACTAGCGCCGGCTCCGGCCATCCCACCTCGAGCATGTCGGCCGCTGACCTGATAGCAGTGCTGGCGGCGCGTCACTTGCGCTACGACTGGGACGACCCACACGGTGCTGCCAACGACCATCTCGTCTTCTCCAAGGGTCACGCCTCGCCGCTGCTGTACTCGTCGTTCAAGGCGGCCGGGGTGGTGAGCGACGAGGAACTCATGACCGGATACCGCCGCTTCGGGCAGCGCCTCGAAGGACATCCGACCCCGGTGCTGCCCTGGGTGGACGTGGCGACCGGTTCTCTCGGTCAGGGCCTGCCCGACGGCGTGGGCATTGCGCTCTCGGGCAAGTACCTCGAGCGCCTTCCATTCCGGGTCTGGGTCCTCTGCGGCGACAGCGAGCTCGCCGAGGGCTCGATATGGGAAGCCATCGACAAGGCGTCGTACTACGAGTTGTCCAATCTCGTCGTCTTGGCCGACATCAACCGGCTCGGGCAACGCGGGCCGACCGATCTCGGTTGGGACGTCGACGACTACAAACGACGCTTCGAAGCATTCGGTGCCAGGGCGCTCGTCATCGACGGCCACGACCTCTCGGCCATCGACGGCGCGTTTGCCGAGGCAGAGAAGACGGAGGGGGACCGGCCCACGGTAATAGTGGCCAAGACGATCAAGGGTCGGGGCTTCTCGGAGGTCGAGAACAGGGAGGGCTGGCACGGCAAGCCTTTCCCGCCCGACATGGCCGCGCGCGCCATCAAGGAGCTCGGGGGCGAGCGGCACCTAGTCGTTCGTGGCCCGCTCCCCGAGAAGGCGGCGGGCTATCCCCAGTCGTCCGCAACGGCCGCGGTCACGGTCGAGCTCCCTCACTACGACCTCGGCGACTCCGTGGCCACCCGCCAGGCCTACGGCGACGCGTTGGTGGCCCTCGGCGCCGCCGACCCGCGCGTCGTCGTCTTGGACGCTGAAGTGAGCAACTCGACCCATGCCGACGAGTTCAAGCACGCGTTCCCGGATCGCTACTTCGAGATGTTCATCTCCGAACAGCAGCTGGTCGCCGCCGCCACAGGACTGAACGCGCGCGGCTACAAGACGTTCGCTTCGACCTTCGCGGCTTTCTTCACCCGAGCGTTCGACTTCGTGCGAATGGGCGCCATCTCGGGTGTCGAGCTGCGCCTGTCGGGATCGCATTGCGGGGTCGAGATAGGGGCGGACGGGCCCTCCCAGATGGGTCTCGAGGATCTCGCCATGATGCGTACGGTTCACGGGTCCACGGTCTTGTACCCGAGCGACGCGACGAGCACGGCCGCGCTTGTGGCGGCGATGGCGGGCAACCCGGGGATCAGCTACCTCCGCACCACACGCGGCGCGTATCCCGTGATCTACGAGGCGCGAGAGCAGTTCGCCATAGGCGGCTCGAAGGTCCTGCGCTCCTCCGAGCGCGACGACGTCACGCTCGTGGGTGCCGGCGTCACGCTGCACGAGTGCTTGAGAGCGGCCGAGGAACTTCGGCGCGAGGGCATTCAAGCTCGGGTCGTCGACTGCTACTCGGTCAAACCTGTTGACACGGCAACCATCTCTGAAGCGGCGGCTGCCACCTCCGGACGGATCGTCATCGCGGAGGACCACCATCCTGAAGGCGGGCTGGGGTCGGCCGTGACCGAAAGCCTGTTGTCGAACGGGCGCACAAGCCTCCACATCACGCATCTGGCGGTCAGGGACATGCCCGGTTCGGGCACAGGGGCGGAGCTCATAGCGTGGGCTGGCTTAGACACGGACCACATCGCAGCCGCGGCGCGCGGGCTTGTGCGCGGCGACTGAGGGTAGCCCGGGCAGGATTTAAGCGTCATTGATGGGGACAGGCATGATGGGAGGCCCCGGGTTGTCCCAATATGTAGGGTCATCGAGATTGTCCATTCCTTCGTCCATCTATCCATCGGAACTCCAGAGAATCGAATCGACAGCCTGGACAACGCGACCGAACTGGTCAAACGTGATCCAGGCCGTACTTAGTGCACTGCCTGACCGCTCTGCACGCCAGCCGGCCATATGAACGACGACCAGTTCAAGAACGTCCGATCTGGGCAGGGTTTCATTGCTGCCTTGGATCAGAGTGGTGGAAGTACCCCAAGCGCCTTGAAGGCTTATGGGATAGACGAGCACCAGTACTCGGACGACGACGAGATGTTCGACCTCATGCACGCCATGCGCAGTCGGATCATCACAAGTCCCAGCTTCAAGGGTGATCAGATCCTCGGGGCAATCCTTTTCGAAGACACCATGGATCGCGACATCGACGGACGGAGCTCTGTTTCGTACCTTTGGGACATAAAGCGCGTTGTGTCCTTCTTGAAGGTGGACAAGGGTTTGGCCAGCGAGCACGACGGAGTCCAGGTCATGAAACCGATCCCCACGCTTGCCTCGTTGCTGTCACGTGCGGCGCAGAAGGGCGTCTTCGGCACGAAGATGCGTTCATTCATCAAGCTGGCCCACCGCACCGGGATCAAGGCCGTCGTCGACCAGCAGTTCCACTTCGCGAACCAGATCATCGCCACTGGACTGGTTCCCATCATCGAGCCCGAAGTCGACATCCGGAGCACCGAGAAGGGTAAGGCGGAGGAGATCCTAAAAGAGAGCATCACCGAGCATCTGGGCCAGCTCGCTCCACACCATCACGTCATCTTGAAGCTGTCGCTTCCCGATGTTGACGACTTCTACTCCGATCTCATGAGACACCACAACGTTGTGCGAGTCCTCGCGTTGTCCGGTGGATACGCTCAGCGCGAGGCGGACCTTCGCCTGTCCGCGAATCATGGCCTGGTGGCTAGTTTTTCGCGGGCCTTCACCGAGGGACTGTCGGTCCATCAGAGCGACGCGGAGTTCGATGCCACCTTGGAGCAGTCGGTTGCCGCCATCTTCGAAGCGTCTCTTACGTAAGGTTTGCTAGGCCAGGAGCACCGACTTGGCAGAGTCACCCAGGTGAAGAGGGTGCTGGTTCGCTCATCGAGGGGACCGCTGGCCGCAGGTGTGGGCTTGCCCCGATCTTTCAGGGGTTTGTAGGCCCGCAGCCGGATAGTAGAGCGCTCTACTGCACGGATGTACGCAGTGGACTGGCTGGAAACTGGGGGACGGAGCCGCACTTCGAACCATCCAACAGACCTAAGCGGAAGAGAACCACCACCTCGCCAAGGGTGAGGGTCGCGGTTTCTATCCCGTCTTCCGCATTTATATTACCAGGTAGAACGCACTTTATTCGACTCCTGATCTGCGCTCGGTCTCATGATGCACCGAGCCTCTTTGGCGTCTGGATGGCAGTACCAGGCTGACATCATGCCGGATGCAATGGTGCGCCTCTTGGTCGGTCCGTCGTGGTGCACCGTCGGTGAGCTCGGTCGGCGCGGCAAGGTTTGTAACGATGTCCTCAGACGCACGGTCTCCTTTGCCGTACGGTCCACGGTCAGGTGTGCCTCATTTTGGCTGACGTTATTTCAGGCGGCGCGTGGCGCTGTCATCTCCGGCGTTCCCCGCGAGGACCTGGCCCGGATCGCGAATTTCCGAAGCTCATCGGCGCCCAAGACGATGAACGGGAACGGGATCAGCAGCAGCAGATCGCGCGCGGGCGGAACCGCCGTTCCGAGCAGCGCCTGAAACGGCGGGGCGAGCACGAACATGGCAGCGATGGCAAGCTCGCCCACGATCGCCCAAAGCAGGTAACGGTTGCTGAACGCTCCGACCGAGCGCAGCGATGCCCGCTGGGTCCGCACCGCGAAGGCTGTGCCGATCTGTCCGAAGATGACCCCAAGGAAGGTCATCGTCGTCGCCTGCTGGTAGGCATGGTGGAAGCGGGTGTGGGCACCGGTCGGGTCGCCGGAGTGCCAGCCGGCCTGGGTGAGCACGTAGAAGAACCCGGCGAGCGAGAGGAGCGAGACGATCAGGCCCAGAAAGAGCCAGGCGCGGAACAACATTGGTCGGCGGATCAAGCCTTCGGACTGTTGGCGCGGGGAGCGATTCATTATCCCGGGCTCGGCCGGGTCACGGCTCAGCGCGAGCGAGGGGAGCGTTTCAGTGCCGACGTCGAAGGCGAGCAGCATGAGGACCGGAAACGGCAGCGGCACGGCGCCGCCAGCCAGAGCGAAGACAAGGAACGGGAGTGTCTCAGGTGTGGCGTGGGCAAAGATGTAGATGATGAACTTACGGATGTTGTCGTAGACGACGCGTCCCGCCTCTACCGCGGTCACGATGGTGGCGAAGTTATCGTCGGTCAGGACCATGGTCGCGGCTTCGCGCGCGACGTCAGTGCCCGTCTTTCCCATCGCCACCCCGATGTCGGCCTGCCGCAGCGCGGGCGCGTCGTTGACGCCGTCACCGGTCATCGCAATCACATGACTGTCGGCCTGGAGCGCTTCGGCTATCTGCAGCTTGGCCTCGGGTGAGGCACGGGCAAACACCACCTCTCGATTGCCGGAGATGGCCCGTTCGATCTCTTGCTCGCTGCGATGGTCAAAGCGATCGGCGTCGATCACCAGCGGGTCCTCTCCGCCGATGCCGACGCGCCGCGCGATCGCCGCGGCCGTTAGCGGATGATCGCCGGTGATCACGATCACGCGGATCCCAGCCGTGTGGCAGCGGGCGATCGCGTCGGCGACCTCGGGGCGTGGCGGATCTAGCATTGTCACGAGCCCGACGAAGCACAGCTTCTGCTCGGCCGCCTCGCGCGCCGGCACCTCGGCCGTCAGCGGCAGCGACCGTCGAGCAAATGCGAGCACGCGCTGTCCCTGGCCGGCGTAGTCGGAGACCCGCCTGGCAATCTGCTGTCGGCGTGACGACCCCAGTGCAACCTCGTTGCCGTCGCGTTCGAGAACCGTGGTGCAGGCCGGTAGCACAGACTCGGGAGCGCCTTTGGTGTGCAACCAGTTGAAGCCCTCGCCGGCGTCGAGCGTGCTCATCAGCTTGGAGTGCGCGTCGAAGTTGTATTCGTGGCGGCGGGACCGTTCACGCCGGTCGGCCTGGACATCGCCCCCGAGTGCCCGCGCGGCCTGCAGTATCGCGATCTCGGTCGGGTCGCCAGACGGCTCCCTCCCCGGGTCCAGGCGCGCATTGCTGCAGCTCGCGGCGGTCTCAATCAGAGCGCTCAACGGCGCCTGCACCAGTCCGTTCTCCGGAGTCCTCTCGGCGTCGAGCTTGATGTCCCCGGCGCAGGTCCAAATCGCGACCGGGTGCATCCGGTTCTCGGTCAGTGTTCCCGTCTTGTCGGTGCAGATCACGTCCGTGCTGCCGAGCGTCTCGACCGAACTCATGCGCTTCACGACCGCCCCGCGCCGAGCCAGCAGGGTCACCGCCACGGCGAGTGACAGGGTGATTACTGGAAGCAGTCCCTCGGGAACCATGCCAGCCAACAGGCCCACCGCGAACGTGACGGCACTCCGTGGCGACAGCCGCGTCAGGAAGATCGCCAGCGGGACAAATGCCATCGCCAGCGCAACTGCGACCTTGGCGATCAACCAAGAAACCCGGCGTACCTGTTGATCGAGCGGACTGGGTTCCTCCTTGACGCCTTGCGATAGCGCCGCGATCCGGCCCAGCTCGGTGTGCATCCCGGTGGCGAACACGACCGCCCGCGCATCACCGCTCGTGCACATGCTGCCCGCGAACAGGAGCTCGCGGGCATGCAGGCGCGGACGGTCGCGGTCGTGGTACTCCGCCGAGCGCATCGCCGGGACCGACTCACCGGTGATCGTCGAGAGGTCGATTTCGACCGCGCCCGATATCAGGCGCATGTCGGCGGCGATCCGCTCCCCCTCCTCGACCAGGGCAATATCGCCGGGAACGAGTTCGGCGGCGTCGACCACCTTCGGGGCGCGGTCGCGCATGACCGTGATCTTCTGAGGTATGTACCCAGCAAGCGCCTCGACCGCCTTCTCCGCGTGGCGCTCCTGAACGAGGGCGACCACTGCATTCAGCACGATGATCAGCACCACCGCGACGCCGATCGTGATGCTGCCGACGATGAACGACAATAGAGCCGCTGCCCACAGCAGCAGCGCCAGCGGATGCGCGAACTGCCGTGCCAGCTCTCGCGGCCATTGTGCACCCCGCCGACGCTCAAGCTGGTTGGAACCGTACTGCGTAAGGCGTCGTTGCGCCTCGCGAGAGCTGAGACCCTCCGGGTGGGTCCTCAGCGAGCGTAAGAGGCCCTCAACTGCCTCGGTTGGATCCGACGGCGCCGCAGGGGGAGCGGTGGCGAGTGCCATCGAGACTTCCTTTCACTAACGGCCACCGCGGCAGTGCCGATCGACCCAGGCTTCTAGAACTAACTGTGAGGAATGGGCCAAGCGACGCGGTAGGGAGCATCGTCCCGTCGGACAGGGACCAAGGTCTCGCTCAGCGGAACTGTTACCTCATACCGCGGCCGATATGGCGACGAAGGGCGGCTGGGACCCCGGTGTGACCTTTGTCCCTACTTCGGCCGACCATCGTCCCTATTAGCCATTACGTGATGACCGCCAAAATCAACCGATGACGGTCAGTTCAGAAGGCCACACGATGCAGAGCGAAGGGCCCGAGCCGGCAGTATGGGGTGAGCCTCGGATCACGGTCGCGACCGATATCCCGACGTTTCCTGAAACTGACCGCAATTCGCCTGCCGTCGAGGTCCGGGGCCTGACCAAATCCTACGGCCAACTCATCGCGGTCAACAGCATCACCTTCGACGTCGCCCAGGGCGAGATCTTCGCCTTCTTGGGACCCAACGGTGCGGGGAAGTCGACCACTATCAAGATGCTCTGCACTTTGGCCCGACCGACCGCAGGATCTGTACGTGTGGCCGGCTTCGACGTCGTCGTCGACGCCAGGGCGGTGCGGCGGCACATCGGCCTCGTCTTCCAGGAGCAGACACTCGACGACCAGCTGACCGCCGAGGAAAACTTACGCTTCCACGCCGTTCTCTACGGCGTGCCCGCAGACCGGGTCGAAGCATGCATCACCCGCGTGCTCGAGCTGGTCGCGCTCTCCGACCGGCGCAAGGACCTCGTCTCGAACTACTCGGGTGGCATGGCGCGTCGCCTCGAGATCGCCCGCGGGATGCTCCACACGCCGCGGGTCCTGTTCCTCGATGAGCCCACCGTCGGCCTCGATCCGCAGACTCGCGCCCTCATCTGGGAGGACATCCACCGCCTGCGTCGGGAGGAAGGGATCACCATCTTCCTCACCACTCACTACATGGATGAGGCGGAGAACGCCGAACGCATCGCCATCATTGACAAAGGCGAGATCATCGCCCTCGACACTCCCGACGCCCTCAAGGCCTCCGTGGGTTTCGACACCATCGCGCTCGAGACGGCCGACGACGACGCTGCCCTCTCCGCGTTGCGCGCGAGCGGTTACAGGGTTGAGCGCGCCGAGAACGGGTTGACCATCTACGTCGAGGACGAGGAAGCTGCAGTCGGCGCCGTGGTGGCGGCCGTCGGTGTCCCCGTGCGAATGGTGCGTGCCCACAGGCCAACGCTCGACGACGTCTTCCTGCACTACACGGGTCGCGAGATCCGCGACCAGCATGGCGAGGGTGCGATCTCGATGTTCGCCCGGGCGCACGGCGTCCGCCGGTGAAGGAGGTGGCACCTAGATGACCGCGATCACAGCCCCTGGGACGACCCCCACGACGCCCAAAGTTGAGCTGCACACCGGTGTCGCTGGTGAGGTACGTGTCATCGGCATGGTCTGGGAGCGCGAACTCATTCGCTACGTGCGCACCCGGACGAGGATCCTGAGTGGGCTCATACAGCCTGTGTTGTTCCTGTTCGTCCTCGGCTACGGCATGAGTGGCCTCGTCGGAACAGTCGGCGGATTCAACTTCCACCAGTTCGTCTACCCCGGCGTGGTGGCCATGAGCGTGGTCATGACGGCGATGTTCTCGGCGCTCTCCATAGTGTGGGACCGCGAGTTCGGTTTCCTGCGCGAAATGCTCATCGCTCCGGTCAGTCGCGCGACCCTGGTCCTGGGCAAAACGGCCGGCGGTGCCTCGGTGGCGGCGGTGCAGGGGACGATCATGCTGGTGCTGGCCCCGCTGGTCGGCATCCACCTCACGCCGTTGTTGGTAGTGCAGATGATCTGCCTTGAACTCTTGATGGCTGTTGCCATGACGACATTTGGGGTGTTCGTGGCCAGCCGAATTTCCAGGATGGAGTCGTTCCAGGTGGTCATGCAGATGCTCCTCATGCCCATGCTGTTTCTCTCGGGTGCGCTCTTCCCGCTCAACGGCCTGCCCACTTGGTTGGCCTTTATCACTCGGCTCAACCCGCTGACCTACGCCATCGCCCCATTTCGCCAGGTCATCTTCGATGCCCAGAACATGTCGACGGTCGCGAGAGCCCACTTCTCGACCACCGTCACCTGGTTCGGCTGGGCTCTTCCCATGTGGCTCGAGCTGACAATCGTTGTGATCTTCGCCATCGTCTTCTTCGTACTGGCCGACCGGGGTCTTTCTCGTACCGAATAGTGCTTTAACGGGGTCTCGTGCGTGTGATCTGGGATCGGCGGACAGAGGGAGCCGGGGCTTTTGGGTCGGGTGACGATAGACCTTCTAGTACCGCGCACCAGCGAATGCCAACGGGTTGATCAAGGCGTTGACCTGCGTCCTGATTAGGCACCCGCGCTCCCCCATGTCGCCATGTCGCCCGCCAACTCGACGAGATTCTGCGAATCGGGACCTTGGTCCCGGGTGTCACGGGACGTTCTTCGCTATCTGAAATTGCCTCGGGTGCGTAAACCTGGATGGAGAGGGGAAGCGCTTCGGAAGGAGGCCCGGATACGCCATGAAGACCGTGTTCATCAATCCGGAACGCTGCATTGGTTGCCTCCAGTGTGAATTGGCGTGTGCGGTCGAGCACTCGGCAAGTCAGGACGAAACCCTCGCCTTTCTTGAGCAGCCCATGCCTCGCAAGCGTGTTCACGTCCAAGCGGGTCCAGTGCCGACGTTTGCTTTTCCAAACCGGTGTCGCCATTGCGATCCTGCTCCATGTCTGCAGGTGTGTCCAACCGCCGCGATCTATCGAGATGACGAGCATGGTCTCGTCCTAATTGATGAGAAGAAGTGCATTGGGTGCGCAATGTGCGCAGTGGTCTGCCCATTCGACGCCCTGACATTCCATTCGATGCCCGACGGGCCCAGCCCGGATGTCGCCGTGGCCGTTAAGTGCGATGGATGCGTCGACCGGGTCAGTCGGGGCGCCCAGCCGGCATGTGTCGACGTGTGCAAAGTCGATGCACTTGTCTTCGGTGAGTTGAACGATCTAGTAGCCGGAGGGAGAGTGCACGAGGCCGGAATGGTGCTCGCCGCAACCGGTGCCGACGCCACTGTTCCAACAGGCGACCCCCTCGCTCCGTGGCATGCGTGGGGCGCCGCGGAAGTTGCCGCCGCGGACGCAGCCCGCGTCAACCGCGCGTATCACGACGCAAATGGTCGCGCGGTGGGTGCGGCCCCGGTTGAAGACGAGAACGAAGGAGGACCGCAATGAGTGGAACCAGCACGAACGGCCGGGGGACAAGCTTGACTGTCCATGAGGACGCCCGGGTGATGATCAACCGGGCCAGAGACGAGGGCATCGCGACGGTGTGGGACCGGCTCGCCGCCCAGCAGCCACAGTGTGGGTACTGCGCGCTTGGTCTGAGCTGTCGCAACTGCGCTATGGGACCATGTCGTATCGACCCCTTCGGCGAGGGTCCCCAGAGAGGTGTATGCGGAGCGGATGCCGATGTGATCGTCGCCCGAAACCTTGGCCGGACGATTGCCGCCGGATCGTCGTCGCATTCCGATCACGGCAGGGACATCCTCGAGGCGTTCGGGCACCTTGCTCGAGGCCAAACCACGGGCTATCACATCGCCGACGAGGAGAAGTTGCGTCGCGTCGCGGCAGAGCTCGGGGTGTCGACCGGGGACCGTACCGTCGAGAAAGTGGCGAGCGATCTAGCGGACGTACTCGAGGAGGACTATGGGACGCGACGTGGTTCTCTGTCATTCGTCGGACGAGTGCCGCAGCTGCGCCGGACGAAGTGGGAGTCGCTGGGCATCACTCCGCGGGGTATCGACCGTGAGAACGTCGAGATGCTCCATCGCACGCACATGGGAGTGGACAACGACTACGTGAACACCCTTCTGCACGCGCTGCGCACCGGCCTGGCTGACGGTTGGGGCGGATCGATGATCGCGACCGAGCTTTCGGACGTGATGTTCGGCACGCCCAAGCCGGTGATGTCAGAAGTCAACCTAGGTGTCCTGAAGACCGATCAGGTCAACATCGCCATGCACGGGCACAACCCACTGCTTTCGGATGTGATCTGCGCGGCGGCTCAGGATCCCGAGCTGGTCGAGCTGGCCCGCTCGGTCGGCGCCAGCGGGATCAACATCGTGGGTCTGTGCTGCACCGGAAACGAGCTGCTCATGCGTCGCGGGGTTCCCATGGCGGGCAACCATCTGATGCAGGAGTTGGTGCTCATCACCGGAGCGCTCGAGGCAATGGTGGTCGATTACCAGTGCATCATGCCCTCCATCGTTGATGTGGCGAAGTGCTACCACACGAAGATCATCTCGACCTCCGACAAAGCGAAGTTCACTGGTGCCACTCATGTCTCGTTCGATCCCGAGCACGGGGCCGAAATCGCCAAGCGGATCGTGCGGATGGCGATCGAGGCGTACCCGGACCGTAACCATGAGCGCGTGCGGATCCCGGGTCAGCCAGTGAAGATGATGGGCGGGTTTTCGGTCGAAGCCATTCTCGGCGCGCTGGGCGGCACCCCGAAGCCTCTGGTCGATGCCATCGCCGCTGGCACCATCCGGGGAGCCGTGGCGGTCGTCGGGTGCAACAACCCCAAGCTTCCGCAGGATCTCGAGCACATCGATCTCACCCGCCGCCTCATTGAGAACGACATCCTGGTGCTGGTCACCGGTTGTGCGGCCGTAGCCAACGGGAAGTCGGGCCAGATGGTCCCCGAAGCTGCCGCCATGGCCGGCCCCGGTCTGCGAGCGGTCTGCGAGAGCCTGGGCATCCCGCCGGTCCTGCATGTGGGCAGCTGTGTCGACAACAGCCGGATCATGGTGCTTGTGGCCGCCCTGGCCGACTTCCTCGGTGTCGACATCGACCAATTGCCCGTGGCCGGTGCGGCGCCCGAATGGTACTCCGAGAAGGCCGTTGCCATCGGGGCCTATGTCGTGGCCTCGGGCGTCACCACCGTCCTCGGAGTCCAGCCGCCGGTCTTCGGAAGCCCTCACGTGGTGGACCTCTTGGCCAACGGGCTCGACGACGTCGTGGGGGCCAAATTCGTGGTCGAACCCGACCCGGCCAAGGCCGCTCTTTTCATCCGCCGGCACATCGAAGGCAAGCGTCAAGGGCTGGGGCTTCCCTTCGTCGAGCCCGAAGTGCTGGGGATCGACGACAACGAGTCCCCGCACGACGTTCCCGTAGCCAGCGGGACCGGGGGCTGAGTGCCATGTGTGACACGTGCGGAGGGCACGGAGATGCGTCACCGGGCTCCGACGCGAGCGATGCGCACCGCCACGGGGCTGGCACCAGGATCGTTGTCGTCGGCAAGGGCGGAGTTGGCAAGTCGACGCTGAGTGCCGTCATGGCTCGCCAGCTGGCCCGAGGTGGGCGTCGGGTGGTCGCCGTCGACGCGGACGAGCAACGCAACCTGGCCGCGACCCTTGGCATGGGACTGACCGAATCGGTCTCCATCGTCCCGGTGGCAGAGAATGCCGACTACGTGGAGGAGAAGACGGGTGCACGGCCGGGGGAGGGAGCGGGTGGGATTCTCGTCCTCAATCCCGACACCTCCGACCTCATCGACAGGCTGTCCGTCGAGGCACCCGACGGCGTCCGCCTGGTCGTCATGGGCGGGGTCCGGGAAGCCGGTGCAGGATGTCTGTGCCCGGAGACAGCTCTGATTTCGAGTGCCGTCGCCGGAATGCACCTCCATCGCGACGACGTGGTGGTTATGGATACACACGCCGGCGTCGAGCACTTCGGTCGCGCCCTGGCGCGAGGTTTCGATTCCGTGGTGGTCGTCGTCGAACCGACCTTCAACGCCGTCAAGGTCGGTGTCGAGTCGGCTGTGCTGGCCAACGATTTGGGGATCGGGACCGTGCACCTTGTGGTCAACCAGAGCAGGTCCGACAACGATCTCGGGCGGGTGTTGGAGTACGTCGACTGCCTGGGCGGTCCGTCCTTCAGCTCGGTGACCGTGGTGCCCTACGACGAGGCCGTCCCGCTCTCGGAGCCGTCGGTCGAAGCGCTCCTCGCGGGCTCGGCGATGACGGAGGCCGTGGACGTATTGTCCGACAAGGTGCTGGGCTCGATTCGCCCATCCCCGGCCAAGGTGGCCTGATGCGGGCCGTCGTCATCGGCACCGGCCCGGCTGGCATCACCGCCGCCGAGACCCTGCGCAGGCTGGATCCGAGCGGCACGGTCGTCGCGCTGTCGGCTGAGCCTTTCGCGCCGTACTCGCCTCCGGCCATGGCCGATCACTATCTCACGGGTCGCGACGCCACGCTCTATTGGAAGGGTGCGGACGTGGCGACACGCCTGGGAATCGATGAGCGCCGTGAGGCGCAGGTCACGGGCATCGACGCCGACAACCGTGAGGTCGTTCTGGCTGACGGGCAGCGCGTCGGGTACGAGGGGCTGGTGGTGGCGTCGGGCAGCCGCCTTCATGCGCCCCTGGAGGGAGCCGACCTACCCGGGATCTTGGACTTCAAGTCCCTCCGCACGGCGGACGAGCTCGTGGGGCGTGTTCGAAGGGGTGAGGCGACGAGTGCATTGATCGTCGGCAACGGGTTCATCGGAGTCGAACTGTCGCTGCTGCTGGCCGACCTCGGCGTGGACGTGACTCTGGTCGGCCGCCGGAAGTGGGTCATGCCGCGGGTGTTGGACCCGATCACTTCGACGGTGGCCGAGGGCGCCCTCAGGCGCCGTGGCGTGACGCTCCGGCTCGGTGTGCAAGCCGACGCCTTCGTGGGGAGTCCGTCGGTGACCGGAATCCGCCTGGCGGACGGCACCGTCCTGTCGGCAGACCTGATAGTGGCCGCGACCGGAGTGAAGCCTCATGTCGAGTTCGTGAACGGTTCTGGAATCGTGACCGACTGGGGAGTCCACGTCGACGACCGACTTACCACATCGGTGCCCGGTATCGTGGCCGCGGGCGACGTGGCCGAAGCCGCCGACTGGTTGACCGGAGAACGCTACGTCCACGCCATTTTTCCCAACGCGGTCGCTCAGGCGCCGATAGCCGCAACGAACCTGCTCGGAGGGGACGTGCGCTACGAGGGGGCAGAGGCCATGAACAGCCTCAAGCACCTCGGCGTTCCGATCGTCGCAATGGGTACGATCGACGAACCCGACGAAGTGCTGCGCTGGAAGAGAGACGGAAACCTGCGTTCGGTCTACATGCGCAACGGACGGGTGATTGGCGCGCAGCTGGCCGGCGACATCCGGGCGGCCGGCGTCTACCGCTCGCTCATGATGCGAAGGACTGACGTGGGCCGCTACGGCCAGAGACTGGTCGAGCCTGAGTTCGGCATGGCTGACATCGTCTCCGACGCCCTCCGGCTCGACGCGGGAGTGTCGTCGGCACAAGCCTAAAAGACGGCGAACGGGTCTCGTCTGTCGGCCCTTCGTCTCGGCCTGACCAGTAGAAGACGGCTCTACTACTGGGCCGCGCTCCGGCAGACAGGCTGGACACGGGATGGAACAATCTCGAGCAAGGGAACTGGCCATGACCCTGTGGACCAAATCCACCGCCTTGCCAAGGTGACGGTCGCGGGTTCGAATCCCGTCTTCCGCTCTCGATGGTCACGATGGATCGCATTCACATCGCATTCTGAGCTGGACGGATGTGAGTGGTTTTCGGTTCACCTTTCCGCTCGTTCGATTCGAGCGAAACCCCGTTGCCTCATGCCGTCAAGTGGTTTCGACGTCCAATTCTTCGGGCGCTTCGCCGCCAGGAGGCCGGTCGGTCAGGCGTCGGCGGCGACCGCCGGCCCTGGGGACGAGGTGGCGTTGACTACCGCTAGGTTGTGGGCCGTCCAGCGCTGCAGGTTGGTCAGCTCCGCACGATTCAGCCGGTCGCACACCCAGTCCCAATGCAAGGAGACCACGTCGCCGACGACGACGTCGGTTACGAAGCCGATGCCGTCGAGGCTTCGGTGCGCCTCCTCCACGCGTTCGTCCCCGAGCACCAGTTGGGACCCGTTGAAACCGAGGATTCGGTTGCGGACGACGACGACGTCCCCGTCAACCGCCTGTACCCGTCCCCAGCGGATGCGACAACGGTCCAGGACGGTGAGCGCGGGACCGTCCATGCCTGCCCGGAGAAGTCCCAGCCAGGGGTAGACGGCGAAGACATGGAAGCTGTGGTGGGGCACTCCCCCGAGGGGAACCGCCGCGGCCATGGGTTCGAAGAGGCGGCCGGCTCGTCGATGGAACCGATCATCGAGGGAGTTCCACAAGGCCCCAGCGGGAACATGAGCCAGGAGCGGGTTCCCGACCCAGTAGGCCTGGACCACTCGTCGGTTGAGCGGTTCGGCGATCCCATTGCACGCAGCGATGAGCTGCAAGTAGGGCCATGCCCCTTCGAACTTCGATGCCAGATGGGACAGATCGGCAATCTCACGGTCCCCGGCTGAGCCCGCCCCGAGGAGGGCGCTGGGGTCGGCCGGTCCGCAGTAGCCAAGCGCGTTCGGGGGGTAGGCGTAGCGCGCGAAGAGGACGGGGCCCGATGTGTTGGTCGGTTGGGCGCCGCCGGCATCGATTCGGCCATCACCACTCGGACCGGGGATCGGCCACCCGTCGAGACTTGCATTCATACCGACGTCTCGCTTCATGCCACTGCCTGGCGGGTGCCGAGCAAGAACAAGACGGCCACCCCGAGAGCGATCAGAACGAGACCGAAGACTTCGGGGGCGACCGGGGCCGTTCCGGCGATTGCCGAAAGCAGACTCGTGACCACTGTGCTCGCCACGAGCACCGAAGTCACGTCAACGGCCCGTGCTCGGGAGAGGGCCGTCATCCAGGTCCCGACGTACCCGGCCAGGAGCAGTCCCGTCAGCAGTGCCCAACCGACCTGGGACGCGGACAGATCGATCAGGACCGACATGGTGCCGGTCACAGCCAGATAGGCGAGGAGGACTGCCGATCCCACCCCCATGCGGATGAGCGAGACCGTCGCCGGAGCGATCTCGAACAACAACCGCTTGCAGATGATGACCTCGATGGCCCACAGCCAGGTGGCCACCAGCACGAGGACGTCGCCTCGCCCGAGAGAAAGGTGTCCGATCCCCCCGAGGACTGCCACCTGGCCACCCATCAGCAGCCCGATGGCTGCCAGGTTCCAGGCGTTCAACCGCTCGCGGAGGAGTGGCATGGCCAAGATTGCGACCCAGACGACCAGTCCATCGTGGAGGAATGCGGCTGGGGTCGCCTGAGTGCGGGCGAGACCATCGAAGAACAGAATGAAGGCCGCGCCGCCGCCGATGACCCCGACGTAGGCGACGGCCAGCCACCGCGCGCTGCTCCAGGACCGCCATCCCTCGGCCGAGATGGCGCCGTTTCTCGCCACTGGCCGGGTAATCCAGCGCCGGCCGGCGACCCATCCGGGCCCGAGGCGAGTCGCGCCCAGGGCCAATCCGGCCAGGACAGCCGCGGCCACCACGTTCTTCGCGGTCGTGTAGACGGCCGGTTGGGCGATGGCGTGGACGCCGTAACTGTTCACGAACACCGACACGCCGCTGATGAGCGCGGTGATCGCAGCCACCTGGATCCCGGGAATCGAACCCCGTCGGGTGGCGTCGAACACGTTCATGGTTGTGGTTCTCCTCGCACTGGCTCGGTCGACCCGCGGTCGCCGCCGTTCGCTTCTGGGTCAGCTGGGCTCGGCTGCACTCCGTCCCTGACGACTCGGAGGTCGGTGATGACGGCGCGGGCCTCCTCGGCCGTTATCCGTTCGATGGCGTACCCGCTGTGGACCACAAGCCATTCGCCGGGCTCTGGCCGATCCCCGTCGAGGGCGAGCAGCGAGACGCGCTGCCGATTCCCGTCCATGTCCTCGGCCGTCACCGCGTCCGATGCATCGCACTCGACTACCTGGTGCAGTGAGCTCAGGCACATGGGGCTAACTCCTCGACGAGCCGTGCTACCTCGCGGACGGCCGCGGGAACGGCCGCCTCCACCGCCGGACTCAGCCCGACCCCGTGGGAGAAATCGTCCCCCTCGATACCGATGACCACTACCCGCGAAGGAGCTTGTCCGACCGCCCGCGCCAGCCGGAGCACGCCCACGAGCCCGATCCCGTGGCTGCTCGTCGAGCTCGCCCTTGACGGCGTTCGCACCGGCTGGTGGCCGCCCGATACCGATTCGAGCGGGACCCCCCGAGCGGGAGCCGAAGTCGGCATCGTGAGGTCCATGACCCGGATGGACCCCGGGCTCGCCCCGGAGCGGACGGCGTCGACCACGATGGCGAGCCTGGCGCCGTCCCAGCGACCCAGGAGGTCGAGGGGGTCCACGACGGGCCCGACGTCTCGCGCCTGGTCCAGCTCGGCCGCTCGCGTGCTCACGACGAGGCCGACGCCGTCGTCGTGGCGGTACTCGCTCCCGAGGCCGGCGATGACCACCTCGGCGGTCGGCCCGGCCGCGCAAGGCTGAGTCATCGGTCGACCGTCACGTCGAGGAAATGGGCGGCACACGAGATGCAGGGATCGTGATTGCGGACCGCCTGCTCGCACCGCCAAGTGAGCTGCTCGTCGTCGAGCTCCAGGCTCGCCCCGGCCACCCGGCGAAGGTCATCTTCGATCGTGAGTTGGTTCTGCGATGTTGGAGGGACGATCCGTGCCGCGCGGATGGCTCCGTCATCGCCGATCTCGTAACGGTGGAAGAGGAGGCCACGGGGCGCCTCGGTTGCCCCCGTGCCGACACCCGCCGCCGGTGTCAGCGGCGTCGCAGCCGGATCGGGTGGCTCGTAGTCGGCGATCAACCGCAGGGCCTCCGAGCAGGCGAAGACCAACTCCACGGACCGCACGACGATGCTGCGGAAGGGGTTCGAGCAGACGGGTCCGAGGCCCGCCTCTGCTGCGGCCTGCCGGGCCACGTCCGGCAGGGCCTCTGAGTTCAACGCATAGCGGGCCAGTGGGCCGGTCAGATACGAGCCTCGACCACGGATGCGGGCGTGGAGCGCTGTGGAACGCGCCACGTGTTCTTCTTCGACCAGGTCGGCGAAGCCGCCCGAATCGGTGTCGAGGCCGTCGGAGGACACGACCCGGCCCGATTCGATCGGGTAGCCGGCGGGCGTCCGGAGGGAGACGAACCGGTACGGGCATTCAGTGTCCGGGAAGTCGAACCCGGCGACCCAGGCCACAGTGGCCAGGGCGTCGTCGAGGGCCCGTGCGAGCGGTCCGGCCAATCCCGCGATGGTGGCCGGGTCGGGGGCGCGGTAGAAGCCGCCCACGCAGACATTGACGGGGTGTACGGCCCGACCGCCGACGGTCTCCATCACCAGGTTGCCGGCCCGCTTCAGGCGCAGCCCGCGCTCCACCGATGCCCGATCCCGCTCGGCCAGCTCGACCGCGTCGGCACAGCCGAGAAAGTCCGGCGCATGCAAGAGGTAGACGTGGAGGGCATGGCTCTGGATCCATTCACCGCAGTACAGGAGGCGGCGAAGGGCCGTGATCCGGTCGCCGACCGTCACGTGGCAGGCGTCCTCCATGGCCGCGCAGGCGCTCATTTGGTAGGCCACGGGACAGATGCCACAGATGCGGGCCGTGATGTCGGGCGCTTCGCTGAACCGGCGTCCTTCGAGCAAAGCCTCGAAATACCGCGGAGGCTCGAAGATCTCGAGGGACACGTCGCCCACCATCCCGTCGCGCACCTCGATGTGAAGCGAGCCTTCGCCTTCGACCCGCGACAGGCCCTCGACCCCGACCGTGCGCCGGGCACCGTGGCTCATAGTGGGCGGTCCGCCCTTCGCCCCGACCCGGGGTCCGGTGGCGTCAGGTCCTTCTCCTGAGCGATGGATTCATCTCGGAAGGCCGGTGCGCCGGCGTTGAAGGTTCGAAAGAGGCGAGAGGCGTCGACCGGCTGCATGCCGTCGCGCCGCAGCTTTGCGGCAAGCGACGGCGTGTTCGCGGCCTCGGTCGGGCCGAAGCAGCCGAAACAACCGCGATCATGGGCCGGGCAGAGAGCCCCGCACCCGGCTCTCGTCACTGGGCCGAGGCAGGGGGTGCCGGCGGCAACGAGGATGCAGACGGTCTGGTTCGCCTTGCACTGTTGGCACACGCTATAGGTCGGAATCACGGGCTGTCGGCCCGACATCAGGGCAGTGATCACCTCGAGCAGCTGATGTCGGTCGATCGGGCAGCCGTGCAACTCGTAGTCGACGTCGACGTGCTCGGAGATGGGCGTCGATCGATCGAGGGAAGAGATGTACTCGGGATGGGCGTAGACGGTAGCAACGTAGTCACCTGCCGACGCGAAGTTCCGGAGTCCCTGGATGCCGCCCGACGTCGCACATGCGCCGATGGTGACCAGTGTCCGGGAGGCGGCCCGCACGTCCTGTATGCGCTCGGCGTCGGCGGCGGTTGTGATCGATCCTTCGACGAGCGATAGGTCGTAAGGACCCTCGACCGATGCCTTCGACATCTCGGTGAAGTGGGCGATGCGCACCGTGCTCGCCAACACCAGCAGTTCGTCCTCGCAATCGAGCAGGCTCAACTGGCACCCGTCACACGAGGCGAATTTCCAGACTGCCAAGGTCGGTCGCTCGTCAGCTGACGCTGGCGGTCTGTTGGGTTCGGTCGTGGTCATCGCCGGCGCTGCCGGAGCAGTTCGTTGGCGACGCCACCGTAGGAAACGACTGGACCGTCGCGGCAGAGGAGCAGTGGTCCGAGCTGGCAATGCCCGCACAGACCGACGCCGCATTGCATGTTGCGCTCGAGTGAGACCCGGATGGACTTTGGGTCGACCCCTCGGTCGACGAGCGCCATGGCGGTGAACCGCATCATGATCTCGGGGCCGCATATGAAGGCGACGGTCTTGGCCGGATTGAACGGCGCGTCGGGGAGGAGCGCGGTGACCACCCCCACAGTCCCTTGCCACCCGGTCGGAGCGACGTCCACGCTGACCCTCACCTCGGCGCCGGCGGCACCCCAGGCGGTGAGGTCGTCATCGAAGACGATCTGGTCCGGTGACCGGGCGCCGACCAACACGAAGAGACGAACCTCGCCCTGGCGCTGACGCTCGACGAGGTCCCGGACCGCCCCGCGCAGAGGGGCGAGCCCGATGCCACCGGCGACCACGACAACGTCGGCTCCGTCTGCGACACCTTCCGCCGCGTCCCATCCCGTCCCGAACGGCCCCCGGAGGCCGACCAACCTGCCCAGGGGAAGGCTGCAGAGGGCGTGCGTGACCGCCCCGACGTCGCGAATGGAGTGTTCGATCGGTCCCACCGACCCGGGCGCGCTGGAAACGGAGATGGCGACCTCCCCGACTCCGAAGGCGGTGAGCATGTTGAACTGGCCGTGGCGGAAGTCAAGGGGTGGTCCACCCTCAGGAGAAAGGGCGAGGGTGACGACATCGACCGTCTCGACCCGTCGGCCGACGATCCGCCAGAGCGACGGGGTCAAGGGGTGCGGTCGCGCAGCGGCGGGCGACTCAGCGAGATCGATCATTGCCGTAGACGTCGAGGAGCTGGGTCCGGGTGGCCTGGAGACGCTCGAGCAGCATGGCCGAGATCTTCTGAAGGAGCCGGTAGCCGAGTTCCGGCTGCTCGTCTGCCTTGGCCCGGAGGCAGGCGCCGTCGATGGCGATAGCACCGACCGGGCTGAGGGCCCGGGCGTCGAAGCTCCACCGGTAGGGCGGCACCAACCACGACCAACCCACGACCTGTCCCGGCCCCAGCGTCTGGACGGCGAGCGGGCCGCGACTGGGGGCATGGACCTCGATGGAGACCTGTCCCCGGCGCAGAAGGTAGAGCGTGGTCGCCTCCTCGCCCTCGGCGAGGAGGAGGCGCCCGGGATCGAACGTGGCGTTTCGGGCACAGCCGGCCACGGTGTTCGCCACATCCACGGGTAAGTCTCGGAACAGCGGCTGGTCGGAGAGGAGTTCGGCCATCGACTCAGGCATGATCGCCTCCGGTCGTGAGGCCGTCGGTCGCCCGGATAGCGGCGGCCTCCTCGGTCAGGTCGATTCCGACCGGACACCAGGCGATGCATCGGCCACAGCCCACACAACCCGAGCTGTCGAACTGGTCCCACCACGTCGAGAGCTTGTGGGTCAGCCACTGTCTGTAGCTGGACTCGGTGGTCGGCCGGACCGGGCCACCGTGGATGAATGAGTGAGCTCGGTCGAAGCACGAGGCCCAGCTCCGGTTGCGTTCGACAGTTCCCGTCAGGTCACTCACGTCGTCCACGTCGCTGCAAAAACAGGTCGGACAGACCAGTGTGCAGTTGCCACAGGAGAGACAGCGTTCCGCGACCTCTCCCCAACGGGGATGCTCGAGGTTCCGGGCCAGCAGGCCCGGGAGGTCGTTGGTGTTCAGCGAGCGCGACATTGCATCTCTCGCCGCCTGGATTATTCCGTCGCGGCGGTCGAGGTCCTCGGGGAGGGCCAACTGGTGCGCGATCCCCTTGAGCACCTCGGCTCCCTCGTCGGATCCGACCCGCACCAGGTAGCGGTGGTTGCCATTCGAGCCGGAGAGCTCGGTGAGGGCCAAGTCGTACTCATCGGTTGCGGCCGGACCGGCGTCCATGGACGTACAGAAGCAGGTCGAAGCCGGCGCTCCGCATTCGGCGACCACGACGAAGCTCCCCGCCCGCCGCTTGGTGTATGCCGGATCGGGCACGGCCCCGCCGGCGAGGACGCGGTCGAGCACCCGAGTGGCAGCCAGCTCGCAAGGACGGGCGCCGACGATGGCGACGGGGATGGGCTCGGCGGGCGGTTCCCGGATCGTGACCCGCTCGCCGTCGCCCGTCGCCCGCCAAATGGTCTCGCGCGGGGGAAAGAACTCCGACTTCCACGAGGCCGGCCCGACCGCCCATTCGAACAGCGTCTCACTTTCGTCGTGACGCAGGCGGTAGGAGCCGGGACCTTGGTCATCGTGATATCCGGCCGGGAGGTCGTCGGTACTGCCTATCTCGCCGTGGCCGATGGCTCCGTCGCGCACCACTGGCCCGAGCGTGCGGTAGCCGCGCTCTGCGAGGGAACGAATGAGCTCGTCCAGGCCCTGGCGATCGATGACAGCGGTGCTGACCTCCACTCCATCATTCTGCGTGCACCGGCGGCGCAGGACCAGCCCCGAATCGCCTCGTCGGCTTCCCAGGCTCCGACTCGGCCCTCAACTGGACTTAGGTGTTGCGGCGACCCTGCAGCAGTCCTCCGAACGAGCAAGGATTGGCGGGACCGACGACCGACAGGCGCAGGTGTCGGAACAGGGAGGTCGGGTCTATCCCGCCCCCGGGGGGGGATGACGCGGGATTACCACACGTCACTGTCAACGAAGCAGTCTCCATCGTAATTGGGCATTCACCACGACCGGCGTCGATAGACGCGCTCACGGCCCTGCATCTATGGACTAGGTTGCCGCCTTCACCAATCGGAGCGGTTCCATGGCACCGGCGGCGTCAGCGGCGAGCCACGTCCGGTAACCGCCATCGAGATTGCGGGCCTTCATCCCGAGCTCGTGGAGCAGCGATGTGGCCGTATGGCCCCGCTGCCCGACCTCGCAGTAGACCACGAACGGGCCATCGCCTGCGCTTGCAATCTCTTCACGTAGTGAGTCGAGAGGCAGGTTGATGCTGTCAGGGATGGACCCCTCGGCGTGCTCCGTTGGAGTGCGGACATCGACAAGGGTCCAGCCCATGGCGAGGACGCCGGCGAGTTCGTCGGGCTCCACGACGTCGCACTCTCCGGAGAGGACGTTCTCGGCCATGTACCCGAGCATGTTGACCGGATCTTTGGCTGACGAGAAGGGAGGGGCATACGCCAATTCGAGGTCAGCGAGCGCATCAGCACGCAGGCCCGTCGCCATCGCGGTGGCGAGGACGTCAATCCGCTTGTCGACGCCGGCACCGCCAACTGCCTGCGCCCCGAGGATGGTGCCGTCGTCGGTGTCGAAGAGGAGCTTGAGAGACATAGGCTGAGCGCCCGGGTAGTAGGTGGCATGGCTCATTGGATGGGAGTGGACAACCCGAAACCGTCTTCCGGCTGCCCGAAGGCGCCCTTCGTTCCACCCGGTCATGGCGGCAGTCACCCCGAAGACCTGGACGATTGCGGTGCCGAGGGAATGGGTCGGGCGCACAGTGAGCCCACAGATGTGGTCGGCTACCCTCCTGCCCTGACGATTGGCGATGTTGGCCAGCGCGATGAGCGACGAACCGCCGCCCACCGAGTCATGCTTTTCCACCGCATCACCTACGGCGTAGATGTCGGGATCACTCGTTCGGCCATTGTCGTCGACGGCGATCCCTCCGCTTGGGCCGAGGGCGAGACCGGCCATCTGGGCAAGCTGAGTGTCAGGTCGTACCCCGATGGCCCCGACCACGAGTGCCCCGGCGATCTCTCTACCGTCGGCAAGGAAAACGCCCCGTTCACTCACCTGGGCGACTGCGACCCCCGTCTCGACGGCAATACCGTGGCTGACGAGCTCGGCGGCAACCAATACGGCCAGCTCGGGGTCAAGCGGCGTCAGCACCTGCGCGGCAGCTTCGACGATCGTGACGGCGATCCCGCGGTGAGCCAGATTCTCTGCGGTCTCGAGACCGACGAACCCGGCCCCGATGACAACGGCAGTTCGAGGTCCATCGGTCACGTCGTCTGCCATCCGCTCAGCGTCCTCGACGGTTCGCAAACTGCGAACTCTCTCGAAACCGGCGATGGGAGGACGCACCGGTGCCGCACCGGGACTCAGCACCAGCTTGTCATAAGGGGTCCGTGAGAAGCTTCCGTCTTTTGTCGAGCGGACAGTGACCTCGTGCGCTGCTGGGTCGATCGTCACGACCTCGGTGTCGACACGGACATCGAGGCGGAACCTCTCAAAGAGCCTCTCAGGTGTCTGAAGAAGTAGGTCATCCTCGTCCTCGATGACCCCTCCGACGAAGTAGGGCAGTCCGCAATTGGCATACGACACGTGGCCCGAGCGCTCGAAGACGGTGATCGTTGCGGACTCGTCGAGGCGACGCAACCTGGCGGCGGTTGACATGCCGCCGGCCACCCCACCCACGATCACCACCCGCTGGGTGGTCACATCGTTCCCTTCGCCAGCGGGGTCCATGTGAATTCGCTCAGACGCGCCACGGTCACGTGAAGAAGATGTGGTCGCTGGCGGCCTTCTCGGAGAGCTTCCGATGTGGCTTGGACTCCAATCCAATCCTTGCTCTTGATCTCCGAAAAGATGTCACAAGACCCATGGTTGCGTCAGCGCCGGTCAACCGCCCGGGCTCGAAGGTCCTCTCAGATGGGGACTTTGGTCCCATCGGGACGTTCGGCTCCCCGCGTGCGAGTCATGTGAGGAGCATCCACAATGTGGCCGCTGCTGTCGGAGAGCTGACGTGGTCTATGAAGCCTTGGCGCGCTTGCAGTTCGTCCGGTGCCCAGGTTGCTCACGCAGAGTGGCGTTCTCGAGCGTTCAGCGGCGCCGGGCTCACACGCTGCACCGTGAGAATCGGTTCGGCGATGTTGTGACCTTGGTCCCTGCCCGTGCCACGGCCGGTGGGCGCATACTGCTCCGCGTAGTCGAGACGCTCGCCACCAGCGACTGAAAGGGGAGACGATGAGGATCACGAAGCGCTGGCCGCGTAGGCGGAGGGAGCTCTATCCGGAGATACTGCCGTCTTACCTGCGTCCTCCCGTGTCGAGCGAGGTCGTCTTCGACCCGACGCTGCAACGGGCTGGCGAGATTTCCTGCACAACGAGATTTCCCGCACAATCTGATTGATTGCGAAGTCGCTCGAGATAAAGCTTTCAGAGGTGCGGACGGTGTCCGGGGGTTGCCTTGTACTGTCAACCCGCCCCGGCGGCAACAGATTGGCTCTCGCCGTTGGCGTCTCCGTCGCCCCGGCCGCTGTAGTTCTCGTGCTCGTCGCGCGGCCATCGCCTAGGCCAAATGACTTCTTGGCGGTGCGATATGAGCCGCCGATTCTCATTTGCCCCATGAAGCCATACACGACCGCGCGATGAAGCCATACACGACCAGATCGGGCGGCGACCTTACCGGCTGTCCGAGCCCACCAGGAATGCCAGATCGACGAGCCTGTTGGAATAGCCGGTCTCGTTGTCGTACCAACCCAAGACCTTGACGAGGTTGCCCTGGGCCATGGTCAGCTTCGAATCGA
>CAVSAJ010000004.1:0-207451 GCA_963725895.1 uncultured Acidimicrobiaceae bacterium
GTCAAGACGCCGAGGAAACGGTGCGCGTCGCGAGCACGATGCCGATGCCCATCCATCCGACCCCGGCCAAGAACTCCTCGAGCAGATTCCACATCCCGCGGTAGACGCCGTCGGTGTAACCGGTGAACACTGCCTGCAGCGGCGCTCGACGGCTCGCATCGACCGCGTAGTCCCTCATCAGGGTAGGAAGAGCCGTTGCCAGCTCGGCACCGCCGATGGCGCCAACGAGGCAGTACGCCAGCAGGCACCACGACCAGAGGTCGACCCACGCCGGCGCCAGGGGACGCAGCCACGACCGCAGGAGAAGGACGAGCGGCACGATCGCCAGGTAGTAGCCGGCGATGTCGAGGACCATGCTGGCTCGCCACAAGCCTCCCGCCGCGGCGCCGGCGTGCAAGAGCACGAGGGGCTTCGTCATCCCGCTGACGTCGAAATGAACGGTCGCCAACATCGCCAGCACGTTGCCGACCGCGAGCGGCAGCGACACGATGGCCAGCACGCCGGCCATTCGGGCGAACGACCGCTCTCCACATGGCGCCTCCGCCGCCGTGGTCGCGGGCACCGGGTGCGCGGTCGACTGCATCATGGCTTCTGTGCGTTGAGGATCGCTGTGGACACGTCCACCAGCCAGGACCGATACGACTCAGTGCTCCATCCCCGCTCGGCGGTCAGCTTGTCGAACACGTCTGGGCTCGCCAGAGCCCACATCGCGTCAACCAGATGGTCGGAGGGAACGTGGCCCAGGATAAGCGTGAGCCCTGCTCCAACGGTGGTCCGTCGGGTGGTCTCATACGATGCGAGGCGCTCCGCAGCCTGTGCGTCGCTTGCCGCCGCTTCTTGCACCACCTTCATCAGGGGAACCGCCCGCTCGAGTGCGGTCGTAATGATTCGAGCAGCTGCCTCGAGTCGATCCGACTGCGTACCGACGCCCAGTTTCGAGAACTCCGGGCGGTCCTCCACGGCTCGCTCGTGGTCGTCTCCCGCGATGGCGACGTCCGTCGCGGCCAGCAAGAGCCCGGTCTTGGAGCCGAACCCCGAATAGATCGTCTCGACTGCCGTCCCTGCCTCACCCGCCACGGCGGCCAGCGTCGCGCCCGTCCATCCCCACGCGCAGAAGAGTCGTGTCGCCGCAACGATCACCCTGGCACGGGTATCCGCAGCCTGCCGAGCACGCAGCGGTGAGTGGTAGCTCGTCGAGCGGGTACCACCTGCAGCGGGCACCCTGCGTATGGTAGAACATAGTTCAGTTCAATACAACCTAATTCTACCTAATATTGGACGGGGTCCGGGGCTGAACCGAGATCGCCGCGAGGGCCATGATGGCCCGATGCACCGCTGGCGACGCCGGGCCGCCATAGGCACGGGGGGTCTGCTGGCCGTGGCCGTCCTCGCCTCCTGCGGCAGCTCGCCCGCTGTCGACCAGGGACAGCGCGTGGAGCGCTCATCCACGACGAGCACCACAGCCCCGTCTGTCGCGTCGTCGGCGCCCACGACACTGGGCACCGAACCTGGCATCGCAGTGCCCGATGTCATCGGGCTCAAGATCGCAGCGGCACGCGCCGCGTTGCGTCACGTCGGGCTGCGTCGCGCGAACCTCAACAAGCCGTGCAACAAGGGCACGCTGGCCAGCCAGAGCGTGGTCGACTCGTTGGCGATCCCCGGGAAACCACCCGCGCCCGACGTCGGCGCGGTGCCCCTCGACCCCGGGACCAGGGTCCCGCGCGGGCACTCGGATCGGGATCACCTGGTCGGGCTGCTTCGGCACTGCCGTCGTCATCCCCGAGGTCGTCGGACTGTCGTTCACTGCTGCCAAGCATGCGATCGTCGGCGCAGGTCTCACCTGGGCGTGCTACTCCGTCGGGAAGGCGAAGACCACGACCTCGACGACACCGTCGACGTCCTCCTCCACCACGTCGGCCACGACCGCGTCGACGACGGCCGCGAGCACCCTCCCGGGCACGACGCTGACGCACAAGTCCGGGACCGTGCTCAGCCAGGAGCCGCAAGCCGGTGGCGCGCTCCGGCCCGGCGCGACCGTCACGTTCACTATGCGCGCCTGCCCGCAGTGAGCACGCCCGCCACGCCGGCCCCGCGTGCCGACGTGCAGCGCGGGGCCCGAGCTGGCGCTCCGCTCCGCCCGCGGACGTTGGGTCCTCGCGGCGACCGTGCTCGGCTCGGGGATCGCCGGGCTCGATGCGACCGTCGTCGGCATCGCGCTCCCCTCCATCGGCCGCGTCGTTCCACGGTGGGGTCGGCACCCTGCAGTGGGTCGTGACCGGGTACTCCCTGACCCTCGCAGCCTTCTTGCTCCTCGGCGGCTCACTCGGCGACCGCGTCGGGCCGCAAGCGCGTGTTCTCGGCGGGGATCGCGTGGTTCGCCGTGGCGCTCGGCCCTCTGCGGGCTCGCGCCGAACGCAGCGCTCCTCATCGTCGGCCGCATCGTCCAGGGCATCGGGGGCGCGCTCTTGACGCCCGGCAGCCTGGCCATCATCCAGGCCTCCTTCCGGGCCGACGACCGCTCGCGTGCCATCGGCGCGTGGTCCGGCCTGGGCGGCGTCGCCACCGCCGCCGGGCCCCTGGTCGGCGGATACCTGCTGGCCGCAGGCTCATGGCGCTGGGTCTTCTTCATCAACGTCCCCGTCGCGGCCTTCGTCCTCGTGATCACCGCGCGCCACGTGCCCGAGTCCAGCGACCCCACCAGCACCGGGGACGTGGACGTGGCCGGCGCCACGCTGGCCGTGGCCTTTCTGGCCGGCCTGACCTACGGCCTCATCGAGGGACCCACGCGAGGCTGGGGCAGTCCCGCCATCATCGCCGCCTTGGTCTTGGCCGCCGTGGCCGGGCCGGCGTTCCTCGTGGTCGAGCGACGACGACGCAACCCGATGCTGCCGCTCGGGCTGTTCCGCTCGCGCCAGTTCAGCGGCGCCAACGCGGTGACCTTCGTCGTCTACGGCGCGCTCGGGGGCGCGCTGTTCTTGCTCCCCGTCGAGCTCCAGATCGTCGCGCACTACAGCCCGCTGGCCTCCGGACTCGCGCTGTTACCGGTGACGCTGGTGATGCTGGTCTTTTCGGCCCGCTCCGGGCAGCTCTCCGCCGCGCATCGGGCCCCGGCTCCAGATGACCGTCGGCCCCGTCGTGGTCGGTGCGGGCCTGGCCCTGCTCGCCCGCGCGACGACGCCCGGCAGCTACTGGGTCCAGGTCTTCCCGGCGGTGCTTCTCTTCGCCATCGGGCTGGCCATCACGGTCGCCCCGCTGACCGCGACGGCGATGGGTGCCGCACCGGCCGAGCACTCGGGCATCGCCTCGGCCGTCAACAACACGGTCGCCCGGGCCGGGGGGCTCCTCGCGGTGGCCGTGCTGCCCTTGGTCGCCGGCCTGACGGGCGCCGCCGCGCTGGGCGCGGCGGAGCTGGCCCACGGGTTCCGCACCGCGGTCTTCGTCGCGGCCGCCACCTGCGCCGCGCGGTGGGCTGCTCGCCGCCCTGACCATCCGCAACCCCGCCCGCGCGGCGGCGCGGCCCGAGGAGCGCACCATCCCCTCCTACAGCTGCACGCTCAGCGCCCCGCCTCTGCGGCCCTCGCCGCTCCCCGCCGGCCTCGCTCGCTGAGCACGCCACCTCCGGCGAACGTGCGCCGGGTCCTGCGCTGCGCCAAGGTGGGACCATGCCGCGCCGCTGCACGACGAGGGGTCCCGCCGGTCTTCGGACCCGCACCACTCGGCCCGTTGACCCTGCGCAACCGCATCATCAAGGCGGCCACCTTCGAAGGCGTCACGCCCGGCGGCCGAGTGAGCGACGAGTTGGTCGCGTTCCACCGTCGCACGGCGGCGGGCGGAGCGGCGATGTCGACGGTCGCCTACCTCGCCGTGTCGCCCGAGGGCCGGACCGACCGCCACTGCCTGCTGCTCACCAAGGAGACCGCGCGCGAGCTGCGCCGCCTCACCGACGCCGTCCACGCGGAGGGTGCGGCGGCCGCCGCACAGATAGGCCATGCCGGGCCGGTGGCCAACGCCCGCTCCAACGGTGCACCGGCCCTCTCGCCGTCAGGCGGGTTCACGCCGATGGGCTCGCGCCTGCGCGCCGTCGACCGCGCCGGCATCGAACGCATCGTCTCGGACTATCGGCAGGCCGCCTCCCTCGCCGTCGAGGCCGGCTTCGACAGCATCGAGGTGCACGTCGGGCACAACTATCTGCTCAGCGCGTTCTTGAGCCCGAAGCTCAACCGGCGCGACGACCAGTTCGGCGGCTCGGTGGAGAACAGGGCCCGCTTTGCCCGCACCGTGCTGCGGACGGTGCGCGACGCCGTCGGACCCGAGACGG
Organism: uncultured Acidimicrobiaceae bacterium; assembly: GCA_963725895.1. GTDB lineage: Bacteria > Actinomycetota > Acidimicrobiia > Acidimicrobiales > RAAP-2 > Bog-473. The sequence goes on from CAVSAJ010000004.1 coordinate 4,319, forward strand.
CCGTCACTGCGAAGCTGAACATGGCCGACGGTGTCGACGGCGGCCTGTGGGTGGACGAGAGCCTCGAGGTCGCGGCGCTCTTCGAGGCGGACGGCTCACTCGATGCGCTCGAGCTCACCGGCGGAAGCTCGCTCGCCAACCCGATGTATCTCTTCCGCGGCGAGGCGCCGCTGCGCGAATTCGGCGCCACGCTCCCGCCCGCGGTCCGGCTCGGCTTCCGCGTCGTCGGGCACCGCTTTTTGCGCGCCTACCCCTTCGAGGAGGCCTTCTTCCTCCCCTACGCCCGCCAGTTCCAGCGCGCGCTGCACACGCCGGTGATCCTCCTCGGGGGCATCACCGAGTTGGCGACGATCGAGTCCGCGCTGGCCGAGGGCTTCGCGTTCGTCGCGATGGCCCGCGCCCTGCTGCGCGAGCCAGACCTCCCCAACCGCATGCAGGCCGGCGACGCCACCTCGTCGTTGTGCATCCACTGCAACAGGTGCATGCCGACCATCTACTCGGGGACGCGTTGCGTCTTGGTGGCCGGCCGCCCCGGCTCCGACTAAGCCGCGACCGGCGGCCGGCGTCGCGCCCACGGGGCCGCCCGCTCGAGCTCGCCGGCGAGGGCCAGCAGGGTCTCCTCGTCGCCGAGCCGACCGGCGAACTGGACGCCGATCGGCAAACCCGCCTCGCTCCAATGCAGCGGCAGCGAGATGGCGGGCTGGCCCGTGACGTTGAACGGCGGGGTGAAGGGGACGTACGTCGCGGCCCGGAACAGGCCGGCCAGCGGCTCCCCGGGCGGCGAGTCGAAGGTGCCGAGGGGCGCGGGCGGCTCCGCCAGGGTCGGCGTGAGCAACACGTCGACGCGCTCGAACGCGTCGGCGATCTGGCGCGTCGCTCGCTGCAGCCCCTGGACGGCCGTCAGGTACTGTGCGGCGTTGAGCGAACGCCCGAGCGCGACGAGTGCCCAGCTGAGCGGTTCGAATTCGTCCTCGGTGGCGGCCCGGCCGAGGCGAGTCTCCCAGTCCGCAACGGCCCATGCGTTGCCGGCCGCCCACGCGTTGACGAAATCGCCGATGAACGCGTCGCCGTCGACGTCGAGCGAGGCCTCCTCCATGTGATGGCCGAGTGACTCGCACAGCCTGGCCGCCCCCTGCGCCGCGGCGACGCAGTCGGGGTGGACGTCGGATCCGGTGGGGGACGCGGTGAGCACGCCGATGCGCAACCGCGGCGGTGGCGTCGCGGCCGCGGCCGCGAACGAGGGGCCGCGGCGCGGGGGCGCCCAATAGGGGTCGCCGGGGACGGGTCCTGCCGTGGCGTCGAGGATGGCGGCGGAGTCGCGCACCGAGCGGGTGAGGACGTGCTCGCAGACCAGGCCGCCCATGACGTCGCCGTACTGGGGCGCCAGCGAGTTTCGTCCGCGCGTCGGCTTGAGGCCGACAAGCCCACAGCACGACGCCGGGATCCGGATCGACCCGCCCCCGTCGTTGGCATGGGCCGCCGGCACCATGCCTGAGGCGACCGCGGCCGCCGAACCACCCGACGAGCCACCGGTCGAGTGCGCCGTGTTCCACGGGTTGCGCGAGGGACCGAAGCGCCGCGGCTCGGTGGTGGGCAAGATGCCGAGCTCGGGGGCGTTCGTCTTGCCGCAGATCACGAAGCCCGCGTCGACGTAGCGCTGGGTCAGCGTCTGGGTCACCCTCGAGCGGTAGTCGCCGGTGAAGGCCATGCCCTCGCTGAAGGGCGTCTCAGCCAGCTCCGCCATGAGATCCTTCAACAAGAAGGGCACCCCCCGGAACGGCCCGTCGGGCAGTGCGCCATCGGCCTCGATCCGGGCGCGGTCGTAGAGCTCGTGGATGATCGCGTTGAGCTCCGGGTTGAGCTTCTCCATGCGACCGATCGCCTCGGCTACCAGCTCGGCCGGCGAGACCTGCTTGGCGCGCACCAGCTCCGCCTGCGCCGTCGCGTCCAACCAGGCCGTCTCGTCGCTCATGGGTCAACGGTAGCGATGCGCGGCGCCGGTTGCGATCGGCAGTGGCGGTTGCGATGGGCAGTGGCGGTTGCGATGGGCAGTGACGGTTGCGACGGGCGCGCCCAGCCGGCGCGGTCTGCTGGCCGCGGCCGGCTCAGGCGGGAACGGGTTCGCCCGGCTGAGGGGCGTCGGCCGCCGCGTCGGGGCGGCGCGCGCCGGTGCGGACGGCCAGGGCCTCGGTCACGGTCACCTCGGCCCCACAGGCGGTGCAGCGTCGGCGGTCGTCGAGCTCGCCGCCGCAGCCACGGTGCTGAAGGACCATCGGGCGCTCACCCTCGAGCCCGTAGCGGTCGCCCCACTGGAGGAGGGCGACGAGCACGGGCCACAGGTCCGCCCCCTTCTCGGTCAGGCGGTACTCGCAGCGCAGCGGGCGCTCCTGGTAGGGGCGCTTCACCAGGACCCCCTCGGCGACCAGGCGCTCGAGCCGGGCCTGGAGGACGTTGCGGGCCACGCCCAGGTCGCGCTGGAGGTCGTCGAAGCGTCGGATGCCCAAAAAGACGTCCCGGATGATCAGCAGCGTCCAGCGCTCGCCCACCACCTCGAGGGTCGCGGCGACCGGGCAGTACTGGCTCGGGTAGTCACGCTTCAGCATCCCGCCAGGATACCGCATATTTCTGTCCAGTGGGTTGTTTCACAATACTTTGCACCCTAGAGTGAGTCTTATGACAGGACCTATCGCCACAGCTGACGTACCGTCCGGCGCCGCCACCGACCGGCCAACCCGCCCGACCGTGACCGCCCTGATCGTCCTCACGGGCGTGTTCTTGTCGTCCCTCGACCTGTTCATCGTCAACATCGCCTTCCCCAGCATCTCGGCGACCTTCCACGGCGAGAGTCTGAGCTCGCTGTCGTGGGTGCTCAGCGCCTACACCATCGTGTTCGCCGCCGCCCTGGTCCCCGCCGGGCGCTGGGCCGACCGCACCGGGCGCAAGAGGGCGTTCCTCCTCGGCCTCGGTGTGTTCACCGCCTCGTCGGCGTTGTGCGCACTGGCGCCGTCGCTCGAGTTCCTGGTCGGTGCGCGCGTGCTGCAGGCCTGCGGAGGCGCCCTGATGTTGCCCACGTCCCTCGGACTCTTGCTCCCCGCCTTCGGGCCGGCGCGCAAGGGTGCCGCCATCGGGCTGTGGTCCGCCGTCGGCGGCGCCGCGGCCGCCTTCGGCCCACCGATCGGCGGTTTGCTCGTCCAGGCGAGCTGGCGCTGGGTCTTCTTGGTGAACCTTCCCTTCAGCGTGCTCGCCCTCCTCTTCGGCATTCGTCTGCTCGAGGAGGTGCGCGACCCCGTGGCGCACAAGTCCGACCTGATCGGCGCGGCCCTGCTGTCGGTGTCGGTGGCCAGCCTGGTTGCCGCCATCGTCCAGGGCTCGGACTGGGGCTGGGCGAGCGCACGCATCGTCGGAGCCTTCGCGGTGGCGCTGGCGTCGGGTGCATGGTTGGTGGCACGTTCGTTCCGCCACCCCAACCCGATCGTAGAACCGGCCGTGATCCGCCACCGTGCCGTCGCGCTGGCCGACCTCAGCTCGCTCGCGTTCTTCAGCGGCTTCGGCGCGCTGGTGCTCGGCGGCGTCCTGCTCCTCACCGGGGTCTGGCACGAGTCGGTCCTGCGCGCCGGCTTCATGATCGCCCCCGGGCCGTTGCTGGCGGGGCTCACCGCCTTCCCCGGGGGTCTGCTCGGGGCCCGCGTGGGGCACCGGGCCGTCGGCGTCGCCGGCTCGCTGTGCTTCGCCGCCGGCGGGCTCTGGTGGATCACGCACGTCGGCGCGACGCCGGACTGGGTCGGCGCCTACCTCCCGGGCAGCGTGCTCAGCGGCTTCGGCGTCGGACTAATGCTGCCGTCCCTGGGCGGCGCCGCCACCGCGCCGCTCCCGCCACAGCGTTTCGCCACGGGCTCGGCCCTCTACGCCATGACGCGCCAGATCGGGGTGGCGCTCGGGGTCGCCTGCCTGGTCGCCATCCTCGGCGTGACCACCGGACCCTCGGCGGTCGAGGCGTTCCACCACGCCTGGATCTTCATGATGGGCTGCGGCCTGCTGGCCGGGGCGGTGCTGCTCGGCATCGGCGCACCCGCCACCGAGACCGCCGATGCTCGGCCGTTGGTCGAAGGAGTCGGAGGACCCGACCGGAGTGTCGCCGGCGCGCCGGTCGGTGTCGAGGCCGCTCTCGAGGCCGGCGTGGAGGCCTACGCCGTGGTCGCCGGCAAATAAGAGGGATTGGCGACCAACAACTGGTCGCGGGCCGACGCCGCGAGCGCGGCGGCCACCGGCTCCCATTCGGCGTCGAAGTCGCCGGCGCGGATCGCCGCCGCCAAGGCGGCTCCGTCCGCAACGCCGAGGGCGCGCAGCCGCGCCGCGTGGGCGGCGGCGATGGCCGGACCGAGCAGCAGCTCGCGCTCGACGACGCCCAGCGCGTTGCGGGCCACGCGCGCCTCGAAACGGGTGCCGCCCTCGCTCTCCTCCATGACGCGTCCCTCGAGGTACTCGCGCACCGCCTCGACCAGCTCGGCCATGGTCGGACGGCCGAAGAGGGACTCGGGCCGGCGCCCGGTTGGTGCGTCCGGTGCCGGAGGCGGGGCGCTGGGCGCCACACCCAAGAGCGCGAAGAGATCCCACTCGCTCTCGCAGACGCGGCGCCCGATCGCCGCCAACTCCACCGAGCGCGTCGCGCCGCTCAGGTGCGCGGAGGCCTGCAAGGCGCAGATGGTGGCCCATTTCACCGTGGCGTAGACCTGCCACCAGTGGACGCGGTCGCCGTCGATGGCCTCACCACCGGCGGCCTCGTACGCGCCGAGGAGGTCGCCGAGGCTGCCGAAACCGCCGACCTCGGCCGGACCGCCGAAGCGCCAGGCCGGGGCGCACAGCCATCCGATGTCCTCAGCGGGATCGCCGGCATGGGCCAGCTCCCAATCGAGGACACCGCGCAACCCGTCGGGACCGACCAGGAGGTTGCCCAGGCGGAAGTCGCCGTGCACCGTCACCCGGGGCCCCGGCGCGGGACGGTGCGCGTCCAGCCAGCGCGTGCCGAGTTCGAGCGCGGGGCGGGTCTCACCGAGCATGTCGAGAAACGGCAGCGGGTCACCAAGCGGATCACTCGGGGGCAGCCCCGCGATGGCACCGGGCGCAATTGTGTGGATGGCCGCCACGGCACGACCGCATTGGGCGCTGAGGGCGCGGCGCGCCGTCGCCCACTCTGGGTCGCGCAGGATCTTGCGCGGGATCGACTCGCCCTCCAGGCGCTCGACCACCAGCCACGCTGCGCCGAGGCCGTCGTGCGAGCCGTCGCCACTCGCCACCACGTCGGGCACCGGGACACCGGCGGCGCGGGCGGCCTCGAGCAAGGCGCGCTCGACCTGCATCAACCCGGCCTTCGCTGCGCTGTCGCCGCGGTCCATCTGCAGGATCAGGGGTCGTGTGACGCCACCGTCGCGCAGGTCGAAAGAGCTGGTGATGCGGGACGCGCCGCCCGAGAGGCGGCGCACGTCGTGCACCGTCCCGCCGAGGCGCGCGCCGAGCGCGGCTGCGATGTCGGCGCCGCTCGGCCGGGCTGGCATCGGCGGACTACTCGACCGGGACGACTGGCCTCCCGCCGTCGTCGACCTGGTGCAGGTACTCGCAGATGCCATAGCCGGCGCGCGGGGCGCCGTCCGGGTCGTCGTAGGTCCAGCGGGCCAGCCCCTCGTTGACCAGCGTGCCGCCCGCCTGGCCGATGTTGGCCACCCGCAGCACGTCGCCGCGCAGCCCGAACGTGCGCCCCTCCTTGTCGAGCACCTCGAGGTGCACGACCCGGTGCGTGACGCCGTCGTCCTCGAGCTCGGTGCGCACCCGCCACTCCGCCACCGACGTCGCCCGCCCGCCGTGCCACACCCAGCCACGGTGAAGGTCGCCGGCCTCGGTGCCGAGCCGGATGCCTCCGAAGTGCACGTCGTCACCGATGTTGATGGAGAACCAACGCCACATGCGCGGACCCCCCCAGCGGCGCGGCCCCCAGGAGCGGTCACGATTGCCGTGCGCCCGCCACTCGTGCTCGACACCGTCGACGCCGAGCCTGCCGCTCCAGCGCCCGGCCTGCTCGAGGTGGCCCTTGCCGACGGTGCCCGCCGCGGCCGCGGCCTCGGCGGAGCGCGGGCCGCCGGGTTGGCCGTCGGTGCCCACCGCGGGTGTGATCGCGTCGAAGCGCACGTCGAGGACCACCGGAACCGGGCGCGTCTCGGCGTGGCCCGGCCCGCACGGGCGCGCCTGGACCTCACCGTCCATGGTCACGCGCCACGAGTGCAACGCCTCGAGCATCTCGTAGCGCACCGCCCCGACCTCGAGCACGGTGTCGACCATCTCGCGCTGCTCCTTCACCCAGCGGTACTCGCCCAGCTCGCCACCGGGCAGCCACAGCGACATGCCCACGTCCATGGTCCCTTCGTTGGGCCGAACGCCGATGCGGGTGAACAGTCCGGTGTCGGTGCCCGGGTCATAGGCATTGAAGTAGTAGGACTCGCTCCAGGCGCTGTCGCCTTCGACGGGATGAGCGAGGTCGTGTCGGGCGTCAAGGATGGGCATCGCCTCCACCTTTGTCTCTCCGGCGCCGGCGTTCAACGCCTGGGCGTTCGGGCCGAGGGGGACGCCAGGCCGGGCGCCCCGCTGACCGAGGGCGCACGATGCGATCCTCGACGGCGCGAGCCCTGCCCGTGTGTGAAAATCGCCGGGCACGCGAAGCCACGAACGCGAGCGGCACGGCCGTCCAGCGGGTGCGCACCCCCTGGTCACCGCCTCGGTCGTCTCGAGAGGGCGGGCCGGCGGCGCACGAGCAACGGGGAGAGCGATGACCACCATTGACGCGGACGGCCGGCTGCGGTTCGGGATCTTCCTGGCTCCGTTCCACCCCGTCGGCCAGAACCCGACCCTGGCGCTCGAACGGGACCTGCAGCTGATCGAGCACCTCGACGAGCTCGGCTTCGACGAGGCCTGGATCGGCGAGCATCACTCGGCCGGCTTCGAGATCATCGCCTCGCCCGAGGTGTTCATCGCGGCGGCGGCACAGCGCACCACGCACATTCGCCTCGGCACCGGCGTCTCGTCGCTGCCGTACCACCATCCGTTCATGCTGGCGGATCGCATGGTGCTGCTCGACCACCTCACCCGCGGCCGGGTCATGATCGGCGTCGGCCCCGGCGCGCTGCCCTCCGACGCCTTCATGATGGGCATCGACCCGGCCACACAGCGCGACAGGATGGAAGAGGCGCTCGGGGCGATTCTGGCGCTGCTGGCCGGCGAGACGGTGACCATGGAGACCGACTGGTTCACGCTGGCCAAAGCACGCCTGCAACTGCGCCCCTACCAGCACCCCTTCCCCGAGGTCGCCGTGGCCGCCCAGGTGTCACCGGCCGGTCCCGCGTGCGGCAGGTCGCTTCGGGGCCAGCTTGCTCTCCATCGGCGCCACCTCATCGGGCGGCTTCGACGTGCTGGGCACCCACTGGGACGTCATGGAAGCGCGCGCGACGGAGTTCGGGACGACGGTGAACCGCAACGGCTGGCGACTCGTCGGCCCCATGCACATCGCGGACACCAAGGAGCAGGCGGTCGCCGACGTGGCCTTCGGGCTCAGCGAATGGGTCGACTACTTCCAGCGCGTCGCGGCGCTGCCGCTGGCCCCCAACACCGAAAACTTCGAGTCGCTCGTCGACGCCCTGAACGCGTCGGGCTTCGCGGTCATCGGCACCGTCGACGACGCCATCGGGCAGATCGAGCGCGTCTGGGCCCAGTCGGGCGGCTTCGGCTCCTTCTTGCTCATGGGCCACGAGTGGGCCGACACCGAGGCGACCCGCCACTCCTACGAACTCTTCGCCCGCTACGTGGCGCCGCGCTTCCAGGGCACCGCTGAGTCACTGACCGCCAGCCGGGACTGGGCGGCGGAGAACCGGCCCGAGTTCATCGGCGCGGCGGGCAACGCCGTCATGTCGGCCATCCAGGCGCACCAGGAGGAGAAGGCACAGAAGTCGTCGCACGCGGGCCGGGCGACTCATGGCTGAGATCACCCACCACCAGATTCCCGTCAACGGCGTCGAGCTCCACGTCGCGGTGGCGGGACCCGAAGAGGGCGCGCCCGTCGTGCTCTGCCACGGCTTCCCCGAGCTGTGGTACTCGTGGAGGCACCAGCTCGGCGTGCTGGGGGACGCCGGCTACCGGGTCTTCGCCCCAGACCTGCGCGGCTACGGCGCCAGCTCGGCGCCCGCCGAGGTCGCCGCCTACGGCTCCGACGAACTGACCGGCGATCTCTGCGGCCTGCTCGACCACTACGGCTACCACCGCGCCACCTTCTCGGGGCACGACTGGGGGGCCATGACCGTGTGGGAGATGGGCCGACTGCACCCCGAGCGCGTGGCGGCCATCTACAACATGAGCGTCCCGTACTCGCATGCGAGCGGGCCGCCCACGGAGATATTCCGGCACATCTTCGGAGACAGGTTCTTCTACATGCTCTACTTCCAAGATGTCGGGCCGGCCGAGGCGGAATTCGACGCCGACCCCCGCCGCTACGTACGCACCATGCTCTACTCCGCCGGAGGAGAGGGCATGGCCACGCCCAATCCGTCCCTTGTCGACGCGCCAGCCGAGGGGACTCGCTTCCTCGACATCCTCACTCCGGCACCCGATGTGCTGCCGGCCTGGCTCACCGAGCACGACGTCGACGTCTACACCGAGGGGCTCTCGCGCCACGGCCTCTTCGGACCGCTCAGCTTCTACCGCAACCTCGATGCCAACTGGGAGCGCTCCAAGAACCTCCCGGCGCCGCGCTACACGATGCCGACCGGGTTCATCACCGGTTCACTCGACCCCGTCAATTTCATGATGCCGGGCGCGATCGACGCCATGGCCGAAGCCCTGCCCGACTTCCGTGGCGCCACGGTCGTCGACGGCGCCGGCCACTGGGTGCAACAGGAGCGCCCGGCGGAGACGAACGCCGCGCTCGGTGTCCTTCCTCGCCTCGTTGTGAGCGGCCTGTTCCCGCTCCCCGCGCAGCCGAACGGCGTGCCCTGGCCGACCGAGGAGTGGCCCGAGGGGGCGCTGCCCGCGGGCGTCGACCTCGTGCCCCTCCTCGACGAGGTCTTCGACGTCGAGGGTCCGCTGGCCGAGAGCTTCGCCGTGGTCGTCGTCCACCGGGGCGCGGTGGTCGCCGAGCGCTACCAGGGCGCGCTCGAGCACTTCGATCGCGCGCCCACGCCGGTCACGGCGGCGACGCCGTTGCTCAGCTGGTCGATGGCCAAGTCCGTGCTGCACGCCGTCGTGGGCATCCTCGTCGGCGACGGCCGCCTCGACCTGGACGCGCCGGCGGCGGTGCCCGAGTGGGCCGACCCGAGCGACCCGCGGCACGCCATCACGCTGCGCCAGCTGCTCGCCATGCGTGACGGGCTCGCCTTCATGGAGGACTACGAGGACGACCAGGTCTCCGACGTGATCGAGATGCTCTTCGGCCAGGGCCAGGCCGACATGGCTCACTTCGCGGCCGATCGCCCGCTGGCCGCAGAGCCGGGGACGCGCTTCTCCTACTCGTCGGGCACCTCGAACATCATCTCGGGCGTGGTGGCCCGCACCGTCGGGCCCGGTGAGCCCTACGCCCGGTTCTTGCACGGCCGGCTCTTCGGGCCGCTCGGCATGGCGAGTGCCGACCCCGAATTCGACGAGGCGGGGACGTGGGTGGCGTCGTCGTTCCTCCGCGCCAGCGCACGCGACTGGGCTCGCTTCGGACTGCTCTACCTGCGCGACGGCATGTGGGACGGCGTCCGGGTTCTCCCGGCGGGGTGGGTGGACTACGGCCGCACCATGGTGTCGATCGACGACCCGCAAGACCCCAGCCCCCACGGCGCCCACTGGTGGGGCATGCGCGGCGACACGCTCGAGCACCTCGACCCACTGGGCACCTTCCGCGCCTCTGGCTACGAAGGGCAGTCGATCACCATCTGTCCGGCCCTCGATCTGGTGGTGGTGCGCCTCGGCAAGACCCCGCTCGAGCGCGAGGACGCGCTCGTCCCGTGGCGCGCCGCGATGGTGCGCGCGTTCGCGGCTGCGGGCTGACGCGGCTCAGGCCGGGGAGGCGACGAAGACGGGGATCGGCCGATCCGTCCTCTCCTGGTACTCGCGGTAGGGCGGATAGGCCGCCACCGCCCGCGTCCACCACTCGTCCTTTTCGGCACCACGCACCTCGCGCACGGTCACGGCGAAGGGCGCCGGCCCGTCTTGAATGGTCACTTCGTCGGGGTGTTCGACGAGATTGTGGTACCACTCGGGGTTCTCGGGCGCCCCACCCTTGGACGCCACGAGCGCGTATTCGCCCCCGTGCTCGACCCGCATGACCGGGTTCTTGCGCACCTTCCCGCTCTTCGCGCCCCGCGTGGCCACCACGACGATCGGCATCCCGGTGTCGAGCAGCGTGTTGGCCCGCTCCCCACCGGAGGCCTCGTACTCGGCCACCTGATCGCGGACCCATGACGAAGGGCTGGGCTCGTACTCACCTTTCAATGTGGTCATGGGAGCGAGCGTAGGGGTCGGCAGCTACTGTCCGCCCGTGCCCCGTGCTCCGTTGGCCACCGCGGTCGTCCTCGACTTCCACTCCACCCTCTCGAACTGGGGCCGCTGGGGTGACGACGACCAGTTGGGCGCGCTCAACCTCGTCACGCCCGAGGTCACGGCCGCCGCAGCCGCCACGGTGCGTTCGGGCCGCACGGTCTCGTGCGCGCGGGCCCTCAACACCCAGGCGGCCCCCGACAACCCGGCACCGGTGGCCCACCACATGATCGGGACCGCCACCGAAGGGTGGGGGGCCGACTACGTGGCCGTCGCACCGCACGGCTTCGCGACCAGCCACATCGACGCGCTCTGCCACGTCATGCACGAGGGCCGGCTCTTCAACGGCTACCCGGCCGAGACGGTGACCGCCCACGGCGCCACCCGTCTCGGTATCCATCATCTCCACAACGGCGTGGTCACCCGGGGGGTCCTGCTCGACATCCCCGTGCTGCGCGACGTCGACGCGCTCGAACCCGGCGAGCCGGTGTTCCCCGAGGACCTCGAGGCAGCCGAGGCGCGGGCGGGCGTGCAGGTGCGCCCGGGGGACGCGCTGCTCGTGCGCACGGGGCGCTGGCGCTGGCGTGAGGAGCACGGGCCCTGGGATCTCGGCAGCCTGGCCGCCGGCCTGGACGCGTCGTGCCTGCCCTGGCTGCGCGAGCGTGACGTCGCGACGCTCGGCAGCGACGGCGTCTCCGACGTCATGCCCTCGCGGGTCGAGGGCGTCGTCATGCCGATCCACACCGTGGTGATCGTCGCCATGGGCGTCCACCTGCTCGACAACCTCGACCTCGACGCGCTGGCCGGCGCCTGCGCGGCAGGAGGGTCGCGCCGAGTTCCTCTTCACGGTGGCGCCGCTCGTCTTGCGCCGCGGCACCGCCTCGCCGGTGAACCCGATCGCCGTCTTTTAGGTCACGGCTTCTGAGTCACTGCTGCGGGGGCACGGCTCGACGGCTCGACGAGCCGGCGCCGACCCCGTCGCACACCTGCGCACAGGTGTCCCGCCGGCGCCACCTCCCTCGGTCGGGTTGAATCTAGGGAGGTTGCACCCCCAATTGCAAGAACGCAACCGCACGAGCCTTGAGGTCCGGCCACACCGGCGGCACGCACGCCTGGCCGCACAGCGAGGTCACGCACCGAGGTCATGCACCCTCGTAGGGGAACCCCAGATCGGGCGCGGTCAGGATGGCCCGGAACTCGAGGCCCTCCGCGGCCGCCATCGCCTCCACGGTGCCCCCGCGGTCGACCACGGCAACGAGAAGCACCACCTCCGCGCCGGCGTCGCGCACGGCGTGGGCCGCCTCGAGCAGTGACGTGCCCCGGGTGACGGTGTCCTCGGTCACCACCACCTTGTCTCCGGGGTCGAGCGCGCCGGCGATGCGCCCGCCGGCGCCGTGGTCCTTTGCCTCCTTGCGCACGCTGAAGGCCTTGAGGGCGCGACCCCGGGTGGCGGCGACGCCCGCCGTGACGAACGCCACCGGGTCGGCGCCCATGGTCAGTCCCCCGATGGCGGTGGCGCCGGGTGGCACCACGCTCAGCACCGCGTCGGCCACGAGCACCATGGCTTCGGGCCGGCACACCGTCTGCTTCGAGTCGATGAACCAGGAGCTGGTGCGGCCGGACTTGAGCGTGAACTGGCCGCGCTTGACCGAGTGGGCGAGCAGGTGCGCGCGCAGTTCGGGGTAGCGATCGGCGCCGCTCACGTGAAGCGCACGCCGGCGATGCCCGCTTTGATCTCCCCGATCACGCGCGCCGGCCGCCCTGCCATGGAGAGCGCGTCGAGCGCGTCGGCGGTCGCGGCGGCATCGACGACCAGCGCCATGCCGATGCCGCGGTTGAAGACCCGGTCCATCTCGTCCTCTGCGACGTCACCCAGTCGCTGGATCTCCGCGAACACCCGCGGCTCCTCCCATGCACCACGATCGAGGAGCGCGCCGGTCCCTGCGGGCAACACGCGCGGCAGGTTCCCGACGATCCCCCCGCCGGTGATGTGCGCGGCTGCGTGCAGCGCGTTCCCGAGCGTGGCGCGCGCGGCCAGCACGGCAGGCGTGTAGATCACCGAGGGACGGAGCAGTTCGTCGGCCACGCTGTGGGCCGCGCCCGCCCAGGCGGGGGCGGCCAGGTCGAGGCCGGCGCGTTCGAACAGGACGTGGCGCGCCAGCGAGTACCCGTTGGAACGCAGGCCGGGCGAGGACAGGCCGACCACCGAGTCGCCGGACCGCACCCGCTCGGGGCCGAGCTGGGTCCCCGCTTCCACCACGCCCACGGCGAAGCCCGCAAGGTCGAAGTCGTCGATCGCCATGACGCCTGCGTGCTCGGCCGTCTCGCCGCCGATCAGCGCGCAACCGGCCTGGCGGCAGCCCTCCTGCACGCCGGCCACGACGGTGGCGACGCGCTCGGGGTCGACCTTGCCGGTCGCGATGTAGTCGAGCATGAAAAGCGGCTCGGCACCGACACAGACGAGGTCGTCCACACACATCGCGACCAGATCGATGCCGACCGTGTCGTAGCGCCCCGTGAGACGCGCCACCTCGAGCTTGGTGCCCACGCCGTCCGTCGACGCGACCAGCACCGGGTGCGCGTAGCGCTCGGTGTCGAGGGGGAACTGCCCGCCGAACCCGCCGATCCCCCTCACCAAGGAGCGCAGGCGATCGACCGCGGCGTCGCCGGCCGCGATGTCGACACCGGCGCCGGCGTAGGTGGCGCCGCCCTGGCCCACGGCTCAGACCCCGGGGAGGGCGCCCTGGTGCGCCGTCGCGGCGGCCGGCTCGGAGCGGCCTAGCGCGACCCGGGTCTTGGTGGTCACCGGGACCGGCGTCGGGTAGTCGCCCGTGAAGCAGGCGTCGCAGAACCCACCGTCCGCGCCGATCGCCTCCTTGAGGTTCTCGATGCTGAGGTAGGCCAACGAGTCGGCACCCAAGAGGCGCGCCATCTCCTCGACGGTGTGGTCGGTGGCGAGCAGCTCCTCGTGCGAGGGCGTGTCGATGCCGTAGAAACAGGGCCAGCGCCACGGAGGTGAGGAGATGCGCAAGTGCACCTCCGCCGCCCCCGCCTCGCGCAACATGCGGATCACAGAACGCTGCGTGGTGCCGCGGACGATGGAGTCGTCCACGACGACGAGTCGCTTGCCCGCGATGGCGTCGCTCAGCGGGTTCAGCTTGCGACGCACCGCGTCGGCGCGCTCCTGCTGGTCGGGCGCGATGAAGGAGCGACCGATGTAGCGGTTCTTCACCAGACCCTGTCCGTAGGGGATACCGCTCGCGCGGGCGAAGCCCTCCGCGGCGGGTACGCCCGACTCGGGCACTCCCATGACCATGTCGGCCTGTGCCGGTGCCTGCAGGGCGAGCAGCTCGCCCATGCGACAGCGAGTCTCGTGCACCTCACGGCCGTAGAGGCGGCTGTCGGGACGCGCGATGTAGGCGAACTCGAAGATGCACAACCGCGGCTCGACGTCGCGCAGCCACGGGATCTCGAGGCTGTGCGGCCCATCGGCGTCGATCACCACGAGCTCGCCGGGCGCGACCTCGCGCACGAAGCTGGCCCCGATGACGCTCAACGCCGGAGTCTCCGAGGCGAGCACCCAACCTTGCGGCGCGTCCGCCGGGCCGAGCCGGCCCAGGCACAGCGGGCGGAAGCCGAAGGGGTCGCGCACGCCGAAGAGTCGCTCGGAGCTCATCAAGACGAAGGAGAACGCGCCTTCGAGGATGGGCAGCACTGCTTGAATCGCGGTCGCGAGGTCCTCGTCCTCTGGGAACCAGTGGGCCAGCAGTTCAGCCACGACGTCGCTGTCGGTGGCGATGGAGCCCGGCAACATGCCGACCTTCTCCGCCAGTTCTGTCGTGTTGGTCAGGTTGCCGTTGTGGCCGAGCGCGAAGCCGGCGCGCCCCACCCCCCGGTAGACCGGCTGGGCGCCGGCCCAACCCGAGGTGCCGTGCGTCGAGTAGCGCGTGTGGCCGATGGCGAGGTGGCCCTCGAGCCCTGAGAGGGTGCGCTCGTCGAACACCGTCGCCACCAGGCCCATGTCCTTGACGACGGTCACGGTGTCGCCGTCGCTGACCGCCATCCCCGCTGACTCTTGGCCCCGGTGCTGCAGGGCGAAGAGCCCGTCGAAGGTCAGGTTGGCCACCCGCCGCCCGGGCGCGTACACCCCGAAGACACCGCACGCTTCCTTCACGCCATCACCCGGCCTTCATTGTCGCACAGGCCCCCGCCATCACGAGTCGCCCAGGGCTGACCCCAGATTGCCTTCGTGAGCCTGGCGCACCGTCGCGACGGGGAGATCGACCAGGGTCCCCAGGCGCACGCGGTCCCCGCCTGCCTGCCCGAGGACGGCGGCGGGGACGCCGGCCTCGGCGGACCGGGCACAGAGCGCGTCGGGGTCGGCGGTGGCGACCACGATGCGGGACGGCAGTTCGGTGAACAGCTCGGCCGGGTCCTCCAACACGAGCGTGCAGCCGACGCCCGCCTCCGCTGCCATCTCGGCCAAGGTCACGGCGAGCCCGCCCCCGGACACGTCGTGCACCGCGTGCACCAGCACCGCGTCGGCCGGCCCCTCGGCGTCGTCCGGCGCGGCCACCTGGGCGGCGACGAGCCCGGCCACCAACGCGCAGAGCGACGCATGGGCGCCGAAGTCCACCGCGCCGACGCGGCCGCCGCGGTAGCTGCGCCGCTCGGTGGCCCAGCGCGTCCCTTCGAGCGGGAAGGTTTCCGACGGCGCCGTGCCGGGCGCGGCACCTGGAGCGGCGGACGCCGCGCGCGCCCCGAGCAACACGACCGTGTCGCCGGCGGACCAGCCCAGACCTGGTGGCCGCGCGTGGACCGCGTCGACGAGGCCGAGGACGCCGAGCACCGGCGTGGGGTCGATGTCGGCGCCACCGCTCTCGTTGTAGAAGCTGACGTTGCCCCCGATCACCGGGAGTGACAGCGCGCGGCAGGCCTCGGCCATCCCGTCGATGCACTCGGAGAGCTGCCACATCACCTCGGGGTGTTCGGGGTTCCCGAAGTTGAGGCAGTTCACCACCGCGACCGGTGTGGCGCCGACGCAGGCCAGGTTGGCGACGCCCTCGGCCAGCACCAGCGCGGTGCCGGCGCGCGGGTCGAGCGCGCAGGCGCGCGGGTTGGAGTCGGTGGTGAGCGCAACACCACGCGAGGAGTCGGGCAGGCCTGGCCCGGCCAGCCGCAACAACGCGGCGTCCCCGCCCGGGCCGGCGACAGTGTTCAAGAAGAGCTGATGGTCGTACTGGCGGAACACCCAGCGCGCCGAGCGCAGCAGCGCGAGCAGATCGGCCTCGCAGTCCGCCGGGGCCGGGAGCTCGAGGGGCCGCTCGTCGCGCGGCGCCGGCGCCCGGCGGGGCCTGTCGTAGAGCGGCGCGTCGTCGGAGAGCGACGCGGCCGGCACGTCGGCCAGCACCGGCCCATCCATGCCGTCGCGGATGCGCAGGCGCCCGCCCCCGTCGGGCTCGGGCGCGGTGACCGTCCCGACCACGGTCGGCGCGCACCTCCCACTTCTCGCAGATGGCCGCCACGGCGGACCAGGACTCGGGGCGCACGATGGCGAGCATGCGCTCCTGGCTCTCGCTCGTCATCACCTCCCACGGCTCCATGCCCTCCTCGCGTCGCGGCACGGAGGACACGTCCACGTCCATGCCGACACCGCCGCGCCCCGCCGTCTCGCTGGTGGCACAGGCCAGTCCGGCCCCGCCCAGGTCCTGGATCCCGACCACGAGTTTGGTGTCGAGCAGTTCCAGACAGGCCTCGATGAGCCGCTTCTCCTCGAAGGGGTCGCCGACCTGGACGCTCGGCCGCTTGGTGTCATCGGTCGCCCCGGCGTCGTCGCCGCTGAAGCCCGCGGAGGCCAGCACGCTCACCCCGCCGATGCCGTCGCGTCCGGTGCTCGAGCCGAGCAGCACGGCCAGGTTGCCAGGCCCCGACGCGATGCCGAGCACGAGGCGCTCGACGGGCAGTGCGCCCATGCACAAGACGTTGACGAGCGGATTCTGCGCGTAGCAGCCGTCGAAGGTGAGCTCGCCACCGACGGTGGGCACGCCGACGGAGTTGCCGTAGCCCGAGATCCCGCTCACGACACCTTCGACGAGCCAGCGCTGGCGGGCGTCGTCGGGGTTTCCGAAAAAGAGCGGGTCCATCACCGCGAGTGGCCGGGCCCCCATGGTGAAGATGTCGCGCAAGATCCCGCCGACACCGGTCGCCGCACCCTGATAGGGCTCGATCGCGGAGGGATGGTTGTGGCTCTCGATGCGCAGCGCCACCGCGATGCCGTCCCCCGCGTCGATCACGCCTGCGTTCTCGCCCGGGCCGACCAGCACGCGGGGACCCTCAGTCGGGAGGCGGCGCAGGTGCAGCCGGGACGACTTGTACGAGCAGTGCTCGCTCCACATCACGGCATAGAGCGCGAGCTCGAGATGGTTTGGCTCGCGCCCGAGGATCTTGGCGACGGCCTCGAACTCGTCGTCGCTCAGGCCGAGCGCCCGGTGCAGGGGCTCCTCGGCCGGCGCCTGGTCGGGCGGCAGCGCCTCGGCCAAAGGAGTCATGGTGCCTCCCACGATAGAGGTCGCTGCACCGTGGTCCGGGCGGCAGCGGAGGCAACCAGGGCGCAGCGCGCGCTCACGCGGGCCGGTCGGCCCGCAGTACCGCGAGGTCGTGCTCGGACCAGACCTCGGCCGCGTCGAGGCCGGCGTCGCTCAGCCAGCGGAGCTGGTCGGCCACCGTCGAGGGGCGGTCGTGGCCCTCGAGGCCCGGCGTCACCGCGTCGGCCGGGTCGACGGGGACGATGACGTCGCCCAGGACGAAGCGGCCACCGGGCCGCAGCACCTGGGCGATCCGGGCGAACAGGGCCGCCTTGTCGGGTCCCTCGAGGTGGTGGATCGCCAGCACGGAGACCACAAGGTCGAAGGGGCCGGCCGGGAGTGGGTCGACCAGATCCGCCACGCAGAGCTCGACGGGGAGCCCGGCCAGTCGACCCCGGGCCGCGGCGAGCATGCGCTCGTTCTTGTCCACCCCGACGGCGCGGGCTCCACCATGGCGGGCCAGCACGGTGGCCACCGTCTCGCCGGTCCCCGTCCCGAGGTCGAGGATCCGGGCGGCACCCACGCCCTCGCTCGCCGTGGCCACCGCCTCTTGCAACCGGGGATACGCGGGTATGTCGGTCCGCATCAGCTCGGCGTAGGTGTCCGGGTCGAATTCGTAGGTGCTCACGGCGAGAGAAGCGCCTCCTTCCTGGTCCAGGTCCAGTGCAACACGAAGACGGACAGGCCGATCGTCACCAGATTGATGACGAGCTCAATCACCCCGTTGGCGCCCTTTCCCCACACCCCGTGTTGGAGGTCGTAGAGCACGTCCATGGCGAACAGGTAGAGCCCGGCGCCGCCGCCGGCCAGGAGCCAGAACAGGGCCGCCCGCCGCGCCGTCACGAGGCAGTACGACGCGGCGACCAGGCAGAGGGCCAGCCACCCGTCGGCCAGGGGAAACGCGTCCTCGAACTGGGTGTACCCCGCCGTGGTCTCGGAGGCCACGAGGGAGCGGTGAGCCAGCCAGGCGATCCAGTAGGCGGCAATGAGCAGGGCGGCCACCACGAGCACCGTGGCCATCGTGCGGCGGCTGCGTACATCGAGGGTGACGGCAGCGCGGGCGACCACCTCAGCAGGGTAACGCCGCGCGCGAGGGAAAAGGTGTTCGCCGCGAGTGCCAATACGGCGCCGGCGTCCACAGCGGATTCTCCGGTGACCTTCAGCGGAATTGCCGGGATGGGTGTACCGATTCGGAGTGAAATGGACCGCACCCGCACGCGGACAAAGGAATCCCTGAATTGGGGCATATGCCCGTCGCGAACGCGCCACAATGGAGGTATGGCTACGAAGGCAAAGACTCCGGCTCCTCGCAAACCCATGAGCACCGGCCACAAGGCGGCACTGGCTCGTGGGCGTGCCGAGAGTGCAACCGTCCGTCATTATCTCGAGGCGCTCGAGACCTCCAAGCCCAAACGGGGCCGCAAGCGCACGCCGGCCTCCATCGACAAGAGGCTGGGCACCATCGAGTCGCAGCTCGCGGGGGCCGACGCCCTCACGCGCCTGCACCTGCTCCAAGAGCAGAAGGATCTCCTCGACGAACGCTCGCGGGTGGACCAGGTGAAGGACCTCACCGCGCTCGAGAAACAGTTCATCAAGGTGGCCAAGGCCTACGGCGAGCGCAAGGGCATCACCTACTCGACGTGGCGCGCCGCCGGCGTGAGCGCGGCCGTCTTGCAGAAGGCCGAGGTTTCGCGCGCCCGGAGCTGACCGCGGATCACCACGACGCGGGCACCGCTGCACCGCGCGTCACGCCAGCAGAATCAGGAGTGCTGCGGCTTGGCGCGGTGGTGATGGGGCGTCGCCGCCTCTGAGTTCTTCCCGGTGTCCGGTTTCGGCGTGAAGTACTGCTCCACCGCCTGGGCGAGCCCGTCCGCGATCACCTGCTGGCCCTGCGCGCTCTCCGCGATGCTCCCCTCGAAGGGATCGGTGATGAACAGCGGTTCGATGAGGGCGCCGGGCATCTGACTCGGCGTGCTGAACCAACCCGGGTCGGCGGGACCGAGCAGGAGGAGGTGCCCGTAGTCCCCGGCCGCGGCCGTGATCGCAGGCCCGCCGAGTTGACTGTCGTCGACGACCCCGAGGTTCGGGATCCCCCAACCCTGGGCGTTCATCGCGTTCAAGACGTCGTTCTCCACGAGCGTCGCCAGCTTGAGGTTCTGAGCCGAGAAGCTTCGATCGGTGTCGTAGCCCGTGACAGCTCCCGCGTTGTAGGGGGAACCGCCGGCGTCGAAGTAGATGCCGACGAGGACGTTGGCCTTGGCCGTGTTCGCGCAGACGTCCCGGGCCGCGACGTCGTCGTGCACACCCTGGGCGGTGAAGAGGCCGCCCGAGACGTCGTCGGCTTGTGGGCGGCTCACGGTCTCGTCCTTGGTCCGCGAATCGACGACCGTGAACCCCTTGGCCCGGAGCAGCGCGGTCGCATCGAGCTCCACCGGAAGCGTCTCGTCGGCCTCATAGAGCGTGTTGCCCGCCTGGTCTTCTCCAACCCCCCCGGGGTCGATGCCACCGTGTCCCGCGTCGAGGAAGACGACGAGGTGCCGGTCCCCCGAGGTCGGCGGGTACTCGACACAGGCCCCCGGCTCGAACTCGCGTGGCTCGAGCTGCTTTCCCTGCGTACGACGCACGACCGCCGTGCGGCGCACCGTGGCCGCGCCGGCGCCGGAGGCCAGTGCCAACAGGGCCAGCACCGGGCAGAGCACCAGGACCACCTGCACGAGCGTGCGAGGGGAGGAGACCGGACTCCGTTCGGGTTCCGGCCGCGGGCGCACGGCATCACATTACGAAGGTCACCCCTCGCTGTGCGGTCACCCTCCCTGGCCGCCGTGCGCGGCTCGGATCACGCCGCGGCGCGCGTCGCGGCAGCGCCTACGAGAGAGCGCAGTAACACGAGCCCGTCCGTCGAGCCGAGTACCTCGGCACTGGCACGCTCGGGGTGCGGCATGAGCCCGACGACGTTGCCCCTCTCGTTGGCGATGCCCGCGATGGCGCCGACTGATCCGTTCGGATTGTCGGCGTAGCGCAGCACGATCCGGTCCTCGTCCTCGAGCGCGCGCAAGGTCTCGGCGTCACAGGTGTAATTGCCCGAGAAGTGGTTGATGGGGATCACGAGCTCGTCACCCAGCGTCGCATCCGCCGTCAACACCGACGACGTCGAGGCCACCACGACGCGGGCCGGCTCGCACAAGAAGCGCAGGCGCTCGTTCTTCTGCAACGCCCCCGGCAGGAGACCGGCCTCGGTGAGCACCTGGAAGCCGTTGCAGATTCCCACCACCGGGCCGCCGGCCCGGGCGAAGGCACCGACTGCCTCCATGACAGGCGAGAAACGCGCCAGCGCGCCCGGGCGAAGGTAGTCGCCGTGGGCGAAGCCGCCGGGCAGCACGACGGCGTCGACCGCGCCCAGCGACCGGTCGCGGTGCCAGAGCAGGACGCCACTTCCGCCGGCCCGCTCGGCCGCCGCGATCACGTCGTGCTCGCAGTTGGTCCCGGGGAAGACGACCACACCGATGCGCGGCGCCACTCAGATCACCTCGAGCTCGAGTCGGCTCTGCTCAATGACCGGGTTGGCGAGGAGTCGGTCGGCCAGCTCGGTCGCCGTGGTGCGCGCCGCGCCCTCGTCGGGCGCGTCGACCTCGAAGCAGAAGGAGCGGCCGGCACGGACGTGCGCGACGCCTTCGAAACCGAGCGCGGGTAGCGCACGCTCGATCGTCGCGCCCTCGGGATCGGCGATCCCGGGGCGTAGCTGGACCTCGACGCGCGCCATGAATTTCATCGCTGCCCCGGCCTCGGCCTCATGTGGCCGCACCGTACCAGTCGGCCAGTCTGCGTCCGCTGCAGCGCTCGTACGCGGCGACGTAGCGCGCGGAGAGAGCCGCGACCACGTCGTCTGGCAGCGGCGGCGGAGGCGGCGTGCGGTCCCAGGGCTGCCCGGCGAGCCAGTCGCGCAACGGCTGCTTGTCGAAGGCCGGGGGTGTCGTCCCCGGCACGACCTCGTCGGCCGGCCACAGCCGCGAGGAGTCCGGTGTACAGACCTCGTCGCACAGGCTCAGCACGCCGTCCACGTAACCCAGCTCGAACTTCGTATCGGCGAGGATGAACCCGGCCGCGGCGCAACGCGCCGCGGCGCGGCGGTACAGCTCGAGGCAGGCGGCCCGTGCCGCCAAGACCGCCTCGGCCCCGACCAGGTCGATCGCCTCCTCCATGCTGATGTTGACGTCGTGCCCCTCGGCCGCCTTGGTGGAGGGAGTGAAGATCGGCTTCTCCAGCTTGCTGGCGAGCAACAGACCCTCGGGCATCTCCATCCCGTGGATCGTGCCCGTGCGCTCGTACTCCTCCCAGGCCTGACCGGCCAGGTACCCGCGCACGATGCACTCGAGGTGGAGCATCTCGGCCCGGCGCACCAGCATGGCCCGTCCGGCCCATTCTGGCGGCAGCGCGCCGCCACCGAGCTGGGCGCTGATTTCGACCGGGTCGGCGGTGAGCAGCGTGCCGGGGACGACGTCAGCCATCTCCTCGCACCAGAAGGAGGTCATGGCCGTCAGCACGCGGCCCTTGTCGGGGATGGCCTCGGCCATGATCACGTCGAACGCGCTGACCCGGTCCGACGCCACCATGAGGAGGCGGTCGTCGCCGGCGTCGTAGAGCTCGCGCACTTTGCCCGAGAGGACCTGCGGCAGATCGAGGGCACCGGCGCCGGGGCCGGTCACAGCGCGACCAGGGCATCGGCGAAGCGGTCGACGTGGCGCAGGGTCCGCGACAGATCGAAGGCCTCGTCGAGCTGCGCGGCACTCAGCGTCACGTCGGGATCGGCATCGAGCACGGCGCGGAACGGTCGCCGTTCCGACCAGGCGATGCGGGCGTCGCGCTGGACGATGCGGTACGCCCCGTCGCGGGTCAGCCCGGCCGCGACCAGGGCGAGGAGGACCGACTGCGAGAAGACGAGCCCGAGGGACCCCTCGGTGAGGTTCACGAGCGCGCGCTCGGGGTGGATCACGAGGCCCGCGGCGAGCCCGGTGGCCTTGCGCAGCATGTAGCAGGTCAACAAGGAGGCGTCGGGGAGCGCCACGCGCTCGACCGAGCTGTGCGAGATGTCCCGCTCGTGCCAGAGCGCCACGTCCTCGAGTCCGGCGCCGTGATATCCGCGCAGCAGTCGGGCGAGCCCGCAGAGCCGCTCCGCGAGGATGGGGTTGCGCTTGTGGGGCATGGACGAGCTGCCCTTCTGCCCGGATCCGAAGGGCTCCTCGGCCTCGCCCAGTTCACTGCGCGCCAGATGGCGGATCTCGGTGCACATGAGCTCGATGGTCGCACCGATCGACGCGCAGGCGGCCAGGTACTCGGCGTGGCGGTCCCGGGCGATGACCTGGGTGGCGGGTACCGGTGTGAGCCCGAGCGCAGCGCACACCCGCGCCTCCACGGCGGGGTCGATGTTGGAGTAGGTGCCCACCGCGCCGGAGAGCTTCCCCACCGCGACCGACTCGCGCGCCGGCGCGCAGACGGCGCCGGTCGCGGTCGGCCTGGAGGGCCCACAGGGCGAACTTGGCCCCGAACGTCGTCGGCTCGGCGTGCATGCCGTGGGTGCGCCCGGCGACGGGCACGTGCAGCAGCTCGAGTGCGCGCGTCTTGAGTGCGAGCACGAACGCATCGAGGTCGCGCAAGAGAAGGTCGGCCGCCCTGGTGAGCGTGGCGCACAGCGCGGTGTCGACGACGTCGGAGGAGGTCAGGCCGAAATGGATGAAGGAACCGGCCGGAGCGCCGATGCGTTCTTGCACCACGTCGACGAACGCCGCGACGTCGTGGTCGGTGACCCTCTCGCGCTCGAGCACGTCGGCCACGAACACGTCGTCGACCGCCGGCGCCTTGGCCCGGCAGGTGGCCGCGTCCTCCGCGGGGACCATCTCCAGTGCGGCCTGGGCCTCGGTGACGAGGAGCTCCACCTCGAGCCAGAGGGCGAAGCGCGCCGTGTCGCTGAACAGCGCGGCCATGTCGTCGGGCGCGTAGCGGGGGATCACGCGCCACCACCGGCGCGGCGGCCGCCGTGCGGCCGCCGTGGCCGCCGCCGTGGCCGCCGCCGTGGCCGCGATGTCGTGTCGCATCTGCATCCCCTCCCACTCGATCGGCGCCGCCGCCTGGTAGGCGCGGGTCCGAGCCTCCTCGAGCGTGGGGGCCACGGCGGTCACGCCGAGCACGCGTCCGCCCGCGGTGTGGAAGGCTCCGTGGTCGCCGTGGCGCCGCGTGCCGGCATGGAACACCGTCGCACCCTCGACGGCGGCGACCGACTGGCCCGAGGGCGTCAACCCCTCGATGGGGTCGCCGGTGCGCGGGTGCTCGGGGTAGCCCTGCGACGCCAACACCACGCAGACCGCGGCGTCGTCGGAGAAGGCCGGCGGCCCGGCCGCCACCAGATCGCCGTTAGCCGCGGCGAGGAACAGCTCCGCCGCATCCGACGCCAGGAGCGGGAGCACGACCTGGGTCTCGGGATCGCCGAAGCGCACGTTGTACTCAATGACCTGGGGGCCCGCCTCGGTCAGCATCAAGCCGGCATAGAGCACGCCGCGGTAGTCGATGCCTCGGCGGCGCAGCTCGGCCACGAGGGGGAGGACGGCGGCGTTCATGATCCGCTCCATCATGTCGGGACCGACGGCGGTCATCGGCGCATAGGCGCCCATGCCGCCGGTGTTGGGTCCGGCGTCGCCGTCGCCGACGCGCTTGAAGTCCTGGGCCGGGACGAGCGGCACCGCGTGCGTCCCGTCGCAGAGGACGAGGAGCGAGCACTCGTCGCCCTCCATCCCCTCTTCGATGACGACGTGGCGACCGGCGTCGCCGAAGGCGGCGCCCGAGAGCTTGGCGCTGACGTCCTCTCGCGCCTCGTCGAGCGTCCGGGCCACCAGCACGCCCTTCCCCGCCGCCAGGCCGTCGGTCTTGATGACCCACGGCCCCGGCAGCGACTCGAGGTAGTCGAACGCCGCCTCGGTCTCGAGCGCGTCGAAGGTGGCGAAGCGCGCCGTGGGCACGCAGGCGGCGTGGAGCACCTCTTTCATGAACGCTTTGGAGCCCTCGAGCAGCGCGCCGTCCGCGCCGGGGCCGAGCACGGCCTTGCCCGCGCCGCGCAGGATGTCGGCCAGGCCGGCCACGAGCGGCGCCTCGGGCCCGATGACATAGAGGTCGGCCTCGACCTCCTCGACCGGCACGTCGTCGACCACGGAGATGGGCGGGGCCATGCCCGGGTTGCCGGGCGTCACGACCACGTCAGCCGTGCGCGCCAGCACGTGGGCGAGCGCGTGCTCGCGACCTCCGCTGCCGACGACGCAGACCCTCACGCGGTGGCGAAGGAGACGGTCTGCTCCCGACCCGGCCCGACGCCGACGAGGCGGACGGGCACGCCGATCTGTTCGGACAAGAAGGCCACGTAGTCGCGCGCCGCGGCCGGCATGTCGCCGGGCGCGGTCGCCGCGCTGAGGTCCGTCCGCCAGCCGGGCAATTCCTCGTAGACCGGCACCGCTTTGTGGAAGGTCGACTGGTGGTAGGGCAGGTGTGTGTAGCGGATGCCGTCCGCCTCGTACGCGACGCACACCTTCACGGACTCGAAGGTGTCGAGGACGTCGAGCTTTGTCAGCGCCACCTCGCTCAGCGAGTTCAGACGCACCGCCTGGCGCAGCATGACCGCGTCGAACCAGCCGCAGCGGCGCCTGCGCCCCGTGTTCGTCCCGAACTCGCGCCCGCGCTCGACGAGCAGCTCGCCGACGTCGTTCTCCTGCTCGGTCGGGAAGGGACCGGCGCCCACGCGCGTGACGTAGGCCTTGGCGATGCCGATCACCCGGTCGACGTCGCGCGGCCCGAGCCCCGAGCCGGTGCAGGCACCGCCCGCCACCGGGTTGGACGAGGTCACGAAGGGGTAGGTCCCGTGGTCGAGGTCGAGGAAGGTCGCCTGCGCTCCCTCCAAGAGGACCTGGCGGCCCTTGTCCACGGCGTCGTGGATCATGCCGACGGTGTCGCCCACCATGGGCTCGATCCGGGGGGCGTACTCGCCCAGGTAGCGGTCCGCGATGTCGCCGGCGGCCAGCGGAAGCCGGTTGTAGACCTTGGCCAGGACGGCGTTCTTCTCCTTGAGCGCCACGTCGAGCTTCTGGCGGAAGATCTTGGGGTCGAAGAGGTCCTGGACCCTGATGCCGACCCGGGTCGCCTTGTCGGCGTAGGCCGGCCCGATGCCGCGCTTGGTCGTGCCCAGGGCGTTCTTCCCCAAGAAGCGCTCGGTCACGCGGTCGAGCTCCTGGTGGTACGGCATGATCAGGTGGGCGTTGCCGCTGACGACGAGACGGCTGGTGTCGACTCCCTTGGCCGCCAGCGAGTCGAGCTCCTCGAGCAGCACCGCCGGGTCCACGACGACGCCGTTGCCGATCATCGGCGTGATGTGGTCGTAGAGGATGCCGCTCGGCACCAGCTGCAGCGCGAAGGCTTCGCCGTGCACCACGATCCGGTGGCCTGCGTTGTGGCCGCCCTGGTAGCGCACGACCATGTCCATCTCGCGAGCGAGATGGTCGGTCAGCTTGCCCTTCCCCTCGTCGCCCCACTGGGTCCCGACCACAACGGTTGCGGGCACGCGTCTCTCCGTTCGCTCACACCGGATTACGCACCAGTGTACCCCCCTCGAAAATGAGGTCCGAAAAGGGCAGCCCGTCCGCTCCGCGGGCTAGTCTCCGCACGACCCTTCGGGGGCGGCCCCGCAGTTCAGGCCGACTGGGCAGAGTTCTGGCAGAGCGGGATGAACGGAGGGATCGGCGATGGGGATCACCGGCTGCTTTAGGAGGGCCGTCGTCACGACGGCGGGCGCGTTGTTGTGCGGGTCATCGCTCTTCGTCGTCGCCGGTGCCGGTTCCGATCCGAGCGCGGGGCGCGTCGTCCCCTGCGGAGTTGGAGGCGACCTCCAGCCTGACCTTCCCCGGGACGACGCTCGGGACGTACTCGCTGCCGTTCCAGACGTTCACGCTTACGAACCCGGCAGGCAGCCCGACCGACACCATCGACCTCTTGAACAACGGCCTGGGCTTCAGCGGCCCCGGCGAGGACGATTACGCCGTACTGACCGGCACCTGTCCCGAGGACGGCGTCGCTACGATCGTCCTGCAGCCAGACACTTCCTGCAATCCGGAGGTGCGCTTCCTTCCCGGCGCCCTGGGAAACCGCTCGGCCACCATGTACCTCCAGGGCGACGCAGACACGAGCGCGGTCGAGGTGAACCTCTCGGGCACCGGCACGATCGGCTACTACCAGGTGAGCTCCAACGGCACCGTCGCCAACTTCGGGGACGCCGCCTACTACGGGGACGCGTCCGGTGTCCCCCTCAACCACCCCATCGTCGGCATCGCCCAGACGGGGGACGACGGGGGCTACTGGCTCGTGGCCTCAGACGGCGGCATCTTCAATTACGGGGACGCCGGCTTCTTCGGCTCGGCGGGCTCGCTGCCCCTGAACAAGCCGATCGTCGGTATGGCGTCGACGCATGACGGCGGGGGGTACTGGCTGGTGGCGTCCGACGGCGGGATCTTCGACTACGGCGACGCACCGTTCTACGGCTCTACCGGAGGTATGCACCTGAACCAGCCGATCGTCGGCATGGCGGCCACGCCCGACGGCGGCGGCTACTGGCTGGTGGCATCCGACGGCGGCATCTTCAGCTACGGAGACGCCCAGTTCTACGGGTCGCGGGGCGGCCAACCTCTCAACAAGCCCATCGTGGGCATGGCAGCGACCCCCGACGGCGGCGGCTACTGGCTGGTGGCCTCCGACGGCGGCATCTTCAGCTACGGCGACGCCCAGTTCTATGGGTCCACCGGCGCGATCCACCTCAATGCCCCGATCAACGGCATGGCGGTGATGCCCGACGGGGGCGGGTACTGGTTCACCGCGTCCGACGGCGGGCTCTTCAATTACGGGGACGCGCCCTTCTACGGCAGCTCGGGCACCCTCGACCTCGGCGGGCCGGTCGTGGGCATGGCCACCGACGGCGAGCCCACTTTGCAGGCCCTGTTCGGATTCCCCGCGCTCCGCCACGCCCACCTATCTGACGGCGAGTCGATGCTGGCGCGCGCGACGCCGCGACGCCGGCCCCACGTAACAGGCCCTTAGCGCAAGACCAGCTCGTCGCCCTCCACCGTGACGGTGACCGTCGAGCCCTCGAGGTACTTGCCCTCGAGCAGCGCCAGCGCCAGCGGGTCCTCGATGGAGCGCTGGAGCACCCGCCGCAGCGGCCGCGCCCCGTAGTCGGGGTCGTAGCCGGCGTGGGCGAGCCACGCCTCGGCCTCGGGCGTCACCACCAGCGTGAGACGACGCTCGGCCAGTCGCTGGCGCAGCTTGCCCACCTGGATCTCCACGATCACCGCCAGATCGGCCTCGGTCAGCGGGCGGAACCACACGATCTCGTCGATGCGGTTGATGAACTCGGGCTTGAAGTAGTCGGCCGGCTCGCCCTTGAGGTTCGACGTCATGATGAGCACGGTGTTGGTGAAGTCGACCGTGCGCCCCTGCCCGTCGGTCAGGCGCCCGTCTTCGAGCACCTGCAACAGGATGTTGAACACGTCGGGGTGCGCCTTCTCGAGCTCGTCGAGCAGGACGACCGAGTAGGGACGCCGGCGCACCGCCTCGGTGAGCTGCCCGCCCTCCTCGTAGCCGACGTAGCCCGGTGGCGCGCCGACGAGGCGTGACACCGCGTGCTTCTCCATGTACTCGCTCATGTCGATGCGGATCATGGCGCGCTCGTCGTCGAAGAGGAACTCGGCCAGCGCGCGGGCGAGCTCGGTCTTGCCGACGCCCGTCGGCCCGAGGAAGAGGAAGGAGCCGATGGGTCGATTGGGGTCGCTCAGCCCGGCCCGGCTGCGGCGGATGGCGTTCGAGACGGCCGAGACCGCCTCGTCCTGCCCCACCACGCGCTCATGGAGGGTGGACTCGAGCCGCACCAGCTTGTGCACCTCGCCCTCCATCAGGCGCGACACGGGCACCCCCGTCCAGCGCGAGACGACCTCGGCGATGTCCTCGGGGTCGACCTCCTCCTTCAAGAAGCGGGTGCCGGCCTGCAGCTTGGAGAGGTTCTCGTTGGCCTCTTCGATCTGGCGCTCCAGTTCGGGCAGCTCCCCGTAGCGGATGGCCGCGGCACCGGCCAGGTCGGCGTCGCGCTCGAGCCGCGCCGCCTCCTCGGTGCGCTGGGTCTTCTGCTCTTGGAGCTGGCGGATGGTGTCGATGACCGCCTTCTCCTGCTGCCAGTGCGCGGCCATGCCGTCGCGCTGCTCTTCGAGATCGGCGAGCTCGCGCTCGAGCCTGTCGAGGCGCTCCTTCGAGGCCTCGTCGGTCTCCTTCTCGAGCGCCACCTTTTCGATTTCCAGCTGGCGGATGCGCCGCGTGATCTGGTCGAGCTCGGTGGGCATCGAATCGATCTCGATGCGCAGCTTGGAGGCCGCCTCGTCGATGAGGTCGATGGCCTTGTCGGGGAGGAAGCGGCCGGTGACATAGCGGTCCGACAGCACCGCCGCCGCCACGAGCGCGGCGTCCTGGATCCGCACGCCGTGGTGCACCTGGTAGCGCTCCGAGAGGCCGCGCAGGATGGCCACGGTGTCCTCGACCGAGGGCTCGCCGACGTAGACAGGCTGGAACCGGCGCTCGAGCGCGGCGTCCTTTTCGATGGAGGTCCGGTACTCGTCGAGCGTCGTGGCGCCGATCATGCGCAGTTCGCCCCGCGCCAGCATGGGCTTGATCATCTGCCCGGCATCCATGGCACCCTCGGCCGCGCCGGCGCCCACGATCGTGTGCAGCTCGTCGATGAAGGTGACGATCTCGCCCTCGGCGTCGGTGATCTCCTTGAGCACGGCCTTCAGCCGCTCCTCGAACTCGCCGCGGTACTTGGCGCCGGCCACCATGGAGCCGAGATCGAGGGCCACGACGCGCTTGCCCTTCAGTCCCTCGGGCACGTCGCCCTCAATGATGCGGTTGGCCAGCCCTTCGACGATGGCGGTCTTGCCGACGCCGGGCTCGCCGATCAACACCGGGTTGTTCTTCGTCCGCCGCGACAGGACCTGGATCACCCGCCGGATCTCCTCGTCGCGGCCGATGACCGGGTCGAGCTTTCCCTCGCGGGCCGCCTCGGTGAGGTCGCGGCCGTACTTGGCCAGCGCCTGGTAGGTCTGCTCGGGGTCGGGCGTGGTGACCCGGTGGTTCCCCCGGACCGTGCGCAACGCGGCCAACAGCGCGTCCTTGGTGACGCCGATCTGGTCCGCCAGGGCCAAGATGAGATGCTCGACCGAGACGTAGTCGTCGCCGAGGTCGCGCCGGTTCTGGTCCGCCGCCTCCAAGACCTCGCGGGCGTCGCGCGACAGCCCGGGCTCGGAGCCGCCTTGGGCCTGTGGGAGCCGCAACAGTTGGTCGTGCACCCTGCCCGCCAGGACGTCGGGATCGACGCCGACCTGGGTCAGCAACGGGCGCGTCATGGTCTCCTGCTGCTGCAGCAGGGCGTCGAGCAGGTGAGCCGCCGTCAGCTCGGGGTGGTTCGACGACGCGGCGTGGCCAGTCGCCGCGCTGAAGGCGGCCTTGGTGTTGTTCGTCCAGCGTTCGGGGTCTATCGGCATGTGCCCGTCTCTCTCTCCACGTCCTTGTCTTCTCGCCGTCTGTCTTCTCGGCGTCTGTCCACGTTTCGTTCCACTACGACGCGTTGCCCGAACCGGCTCGCCGAGCTCGATACGGCATGGGCGCCTGGCGCAGCGGCACCAGGTCGCGCCGGTACTGGCGGTGCGTGGCGGCGATGGCCTCGAGCGCCTGCGCCCGCACCTCCACCAGCTCGTCGCGCAGCGTGGCCAGCTCGGCCTCCAGTTGCAGCACCCGGCGGACACCCTCGAGATTGAGGCCGGTCGCCGTCAGCTCCTGGATGTGGCGCAACCGCGCCAGGTCGCTCTCGGAGAAGCGGCGGCTGCCGCCGCTCGTGCGCGACGGGTCGAGCAGGCCCTTGCGCTCGTAGATGCGCAGGGTCTGCGGGTGCATCCCCGTCAGCTCGGCGGCGACTGAGATCACGTAGACGGCCTGGTCGGCGTCGCGCTCGGCCATCACGCCCCTCCACCTCCGCTCTCCGCCGCGATACGGGGCGCAGCCTCGGTCACGTCGGCCAGCGATTGCACCGCCGCGCGCTGCTCGTCGGTGAGCTCGGTCGGGACCAGCACCTCGATCCTGACCATCAGGTCACCGGGCTTGGAGCCGTTGCGACCCGAGGTCCCGGGCACGCCGCGGCCGCGCACGCGCAGCACGCGGCCTGACTGTGTGCCCGACGGGACCTTGAGCGTCACCTTGCCGTCGAGCGTCGGCACGGTGATGGTCG
Organism: uncultured Acidimicrobiaceae bacterium; assembly: GCA_963725895.1. Taxonomy (GTDB): domain Bacteria; phylum Actinomycetota; class Acidimicrobiia; order Acidimicrobiales; family RAAP-2; genus Bog-473. Next base: position 34,802 of record CAVSAJ010000004.1, read on the forward strand.
TGCCCAGCGCCGCCTCGGGGAAGGTGACCGGCACCGTGATGGTCAGGTTGCGGCCGCTCCGCCCGAAGGTCGCGTGCGGCGCCACGTGGACCACCACGTAGAGGTCGCCCGGGGGGGCCATGCCCTGGCCGGGCGCGCCCGGCTCTTGACCCGGATGCGCTGTCCGTCCTCGACGCCGGCGGGGATGCGGACCTTGACCGACCGCACCTTCTGTTCGGTGCCCTTGCCATGACACACGGGGCACGGCGTGTCGAAGAGCGTGCCGCGCCCGACGCAGTCGGGGCAGACCGTACTGAGGGAGAACAGCCCCTGATTGTCGTTGAGGCTGCCGGTCCCGCCGCAACGCGGGCAGGTGTGCGTCGAGGTGCCCGGAGCCGCACCGCTGCCGCGGCAGTTCGAGCAGCGCACCTCTTGGGGCACGTTGACCGAGGTCGTGACGCCGTGCACCGCGTCCTGGAACGAGAGGTGCAGCTGCGCCTCCATGTCGGCGCCGCGCTGGGGACCGCGCTGGGTGGTGCGGGTCCGGCCGCCGCCGAAGAGCCCTCCGAAGAGGTCGCTCAGGTCGCCCATGTCCTCCATGCGGAAGGTGCCGCCTCCCGGCGCGCCGAAGCCGCCGCCCACCGGGCCGTGGGTGCGGACCTCGTCGTACTCCTTGCGCTTGTCGGCATCGCCCAGCACGTCGTAGGCCGCGCTGATCTCCTTGAAGCGCTCCTCGGTGCCGGGGTTGGTGTCGGGGTGGTTCTCCTTCGCCAACTTTCGATAGGCGCGCGTGATCTCCTTGTCCGACGCCGTCGGGACGACGCCGAGCACTTTGTAGTAGTCCTTCTCGAACCATTCGCGCTGTGCCGCCATGGCTCAGTTCACCCCCGGACGCGGACCATGGCGGCGCGCAGCACCTGTCCCTTCCAGCGGTAGCCGGAGCGCAGCACCTCTTCCACGATGGTCTCGCCGTTGCCGTTGCCGTCGCCCTCGTCCTCGGAGTGCGCGACCGCGTCGTGCACCGAAGGGTCGAAGGGCACGCCGGGCCGGTCGATGCGCTCGAGTCCCTCCTTGGCCAGGATGTCCATGAGCATGGCCCGCGCCGGCGCGCAGCGCCTTGGCGTCCGCGCTCACGTCGAGCGACTCGTTCAGATGTGCCTCGGCCAGGTCGAGGGTGTCGAGGACGGGCAGCAATTTGTCCACGAGTTCCGAGGCGGCGCGAGCCGCCTGCTCCTCCTGGCGCCGGACGATCTGCTTGCGGTAGTTCTCGAAGTCGGCCTGGGTGAGCTGGAGCGCGCGCAGGTACTCGTCCCGCTCGCGCGCCAACACCTCCAAAGGATCGGCCTCTTCAGCCAACGCAGTGCCGTGCTCCCCCTGCGGTGGTGTGGGCGAACCCGAGGACGCGGGCGCGCCGGCCGAGCCGGGCGCGTTGCCGGCCACGGGCTGCTGATCGTCGCCGTTTCCTTGCCCGTGTCCGGACCCGTGCCCGCGCCCGTTCGGCTGGCCGTGCCCGTAGCCGCGCTCGCGCTCGTGCGGGAACTCAGGACGGGCCGCGCCCTCCTCGTCGGGAAGGTGCTCGTTGCCCAGGCTCATTGCTCATCGACGATCTCGGCGTCGACGACGTCGTCGTCCGAGCCGTCCCTCGATGCGTCGCCCGCACCGCCGGCCGCGTCGCCACCGGCGCCGCCCGCGGTCGAGGCGGAGGAGGACGCCTGCTCGTAGAGGCGCTGGCTGAAGCTCTGCGACACGCCGACCAGCTTCTCGGTGGCGTCCTTGATGGCTTCCACCGAGGTCCCGGCGAGGGCGTCCTTCACGTTGGCCAACGCCGTCTCGACGTCGTCCTTCTCGGTGCCCTCGAACTTCTCGCCCTGCTCACGGAGCAGCTTCTCGGTCTGGTACACGAGCGTGTCGGCGGAGTTGCGCACCTCGGCCTCTTCACGCCGCTGGCGGTCGTCCTCGGCGTGTGCCTCGGCGTCGCGCACCATGCGCTCGATGTCGTCCTTGGCCAGCGACGACTGGCCGGTGATCGTCATCGACTGCTCCTTGCCCGTCGCCTTGTCCTGGGCGGACACGTGCACGATCCCGTTGGCGTCGATGTCGAAGGTGACCTCGATCTGCGGGACGCCGCGCGGGGCCGGCGGCAGGTCGACCAGCTGGAACTTGCCGAGCGTCTTGTTGTACATGGCCATCTCGCGCTCGCCCTGGAGCACGTGGATCTCCACCGACGGCTGGTTGTCCTCGGCCGTCGTGAAGACCTCCGACCGCTTGGTCGGGATGGTCGTGTTGCGCTCGATGAGCCGGTGCATGACCTGGCCCTTGGTCTCGATGCCCAAGGAGAGCGGGGTGACGTCGAGCAACAGCACGTCCTTCACCTCGCCCTTGAGGACACCCGCCTGCACGGCCGCGCCGATGGCGACGACCTCGTCGGGGTTCACGCCCTTGTGGGGCTCCTTGCCCGTCAGGCTCTGCACGAGCTCTTGGATCGCGGGCATCCGCGTCGACCCGCCGACGAGGACGACGTGGTCGATGTCGGAGGTCTTGAGCCCGGCGTCCTTGATGGCGGCGTCGAAGGGGCCGCGGCACTTGTCGACCAGGTCGGACGTGAGCTCGTTGAACTTGGCCCTCGTCAGCTTGAGGTCGAGGTGCTTGGGGCCCTCGGACGTGGCGGTGATGAAGGGCAGGTTGATCTGGGTGTCCTGCACCGAGGACAGCTCGATCTTGGCCTTCTCGGCAGCCTCCTTCAGGCGCTGCAAGGCCATCTTGTCCTGCGACAGGTCGACACCCTCGGTGTTCTTGAACTCGGTCACCAACCACTCGATGACCTTGTCGTCCCAGTCGTCACCACCGAGCTTGGTGTTGCCCGAGGTGGACTTCACCTCGAAGACGCCCTCACCGATCTCGAGCACCGAGACGTCGAAGGTCCCGCCGCCGAGGTCGAAGACGAGGACGGTGTGCTCCGTGTCTTCCTTGTCGAGCCCGTAGGCCAGCGCGGCCGCCGTCGGCTCGTTGATGATGCGGAGCACCTCGAGACCGGCGATGGTGCCTGCCTCCTTGGTCGCCGTGCGCTGCGCGTCGTCGAAGTACGCGGGCACGGTGATGACAGCCTGGGTCACGGTGTCGCCGAGATAGGACTCGGCGTCCCTCTTCAACTTGCCCAGGATGCGCGCGGAGATCTCCTGCGCCTTGTAGGCCTTCCCGTCGATGTCGATCGTCCAGTTGGTGCCCATGTGGCGCTTCACCGAGCGGATGGTGCGGTCGGGGTTGGTGATCGCCTGGCGCTTGGCCACCTCGCCGACGAGGATCTCGCCGGTCTTGGAAAAGCCCACCACCGACGGGGTGGTACGCCCACCCTCGGCGTTCGGGATCACGACGGGCTCACCCGCCTCCAACACGCTGACGACCGAGTTGGTCGTTCCTAGGTCGATTCCTACGGCCTTGGCCATGTCTGTGTGTCCTTCCGTCTGTCTTCTTCTGTCGACGCCTGCACGTCTACAGCTGTCCACGATATGTAGTGCATTCAGTGTAGCAAAGTTGAGTGCTGTTGTGTCAATGTTTCTATCAAACTAGTGGTCACGGCCGATGCAATCGCCTGCCCCACGTCCTCGTGTCCCCGCGGGCCACCCGAGAAGCCCCTGTTCATAGCCACAAGAGGCGATTCGGACGTGGCCGCCGCGCCGGACCACCAGGCCCGGGGAGGCGGATTACCGCCCTGCCGCCGGGCCCACATACGATCGAATCCGTGCTCGACCTGGTCCTGCTCCGCCACGGCCAGTCGACCTGGAACGCCGAGAACCTCTTCACCGGCTGGGTCGACGTGGACCTGACCCCCGCCGGGGAGGCCGAGGCCCGGTCGGGCGGCGAGCTCCTGGTCGAGGTGCCCGACCGGCCCCTCGACCTCCGGATCCTCCACACCTCCGTGCTCACCCGCGCCATCCGCACGGCCGAGATCGCGCTGGCCGCGGCCGGGCGCAGCTGGCTCCCGGTGCGGCGCGACTGGCGCCTTAACGAGCGCCACTACGGAGACCTCCAGGGGAGGAACAAGGCCGAGATCAAGCAGCGCTTCGGCGAAGAGCAGTTCATGCTCTGGCGGCGCAGCTACGACACGCCTCCCCCGCCGCTCGCCGCCGACAACCCCTACGACGTGGCCGGCGACCCGCGCTACCGGGACATCGATCCCGGCGACCTCCCACGCACCGAGTGCCTGAAGGACGTCGTGGCGCGCGTGCTGCCCTACTGGACGTCTGCCATCGTGCCCGACCTGCGGGCGGCAGCCGCGCGCGACGGCGCCGTCCTGGTGGCCGCGCACGGGAACTCGATCCGCGCGCTGCGCAAGCACCTCGAGGCCATCGACGACGACGTCATCACCGAGCTCGAGATCCCGACCGGGATCCCGTTCCGCATGCTGCTCGACGACGATCTCAACGTGCACGCTGCCGAGTACCTGGGCGACCCCGCGGCGGCCGCGGCGGCCGCGGCGGCCGTCGCCCGCCAGGGCGACCAGCCTGCTCCCTGAGGTCCACGCGCCGCACTACGACCGTGGCGAAACCGGGCAGGGGCCACAGAAGGACGGCAGGCCGGGACGCCTCGCCGCGCCCCGGCCCCACCGACCGTTGAGGGGACCGCCTGCGCCCTAGAGCGCGTCGCTCCCGCGTTCTCCGGTGCGCACGCGCACCACGGTGTCGACCGGTATGACCCACACCTTGCCGTCACCGATCTTGCCCGTGGCCGCGGCACCGACGATGCCGTCGACCACGTCGTCGGTCTGCCCGTCGTCCACCAGCACCTCGATGCGCAGCTTGGGCACGAAGTCCACCTCGTACTCGGCACCGCGGTAAACCTCGGTGTGGCCGCGCTGGCGGCCGAAGCCCTGGGCCTCGGTGAGCGTCATGCCTTGCACACCGCGGGTCTTCAGGACCTCCTTGACGTCGTCGAGCTTGAACGGCTTGATGACTGCGACGATCAATTTCATTGTCGACTTCCTTTCGTCCTGATTGATCCGGGCCTAGGAACCGACTCCGCCGGGTGGCGGTTCATCCGGATCGGGCGCTCGTCCCTCTCCGCCGGTCTCGATGCCGGCCATCGCGAAGGCACCATCCGTCCGCATGGCCAGCGTCTCCTCGGGGAACGCCTCCTCGCCGTGGATGGCGAGGTCGCCGATCTCGAGGATCTCGTCCTTGTAGCGGGCACCACGCAGCACCCAGCCGATGATCTTCATGAGGATGAAGGTGATCAGTGCCGACCAGATGATGACGAAGATCGCCGCCCGGAACTGTTCCCACAGCTGGTGAAACGAGCCGGTGTACATGAGCCCGTTGACCGAGAACGGCACGCACTTTCCCGCGGCCGCCAGGTAGGTCCCGTTCGACGTGGCGACGACCTGTCCGGCCGCGTTGAGGTGCCCGCAGCCGTACTCGACCATGTTCGGGTCACCCCAGATGCCCAGCAACAAGCCGCCGAGAAACCCAGCGATGCCGTGGGTGTAGACGACACCGAGGGCGTCGTCGACCTTCGAGAACGGCCGCACCTTGGACAGGTAGTTCCAACAGATCCACACGACGGCGGAGCAGGTCGCGCCGACGTAGATGGCGCCCCGGCCGTTCACCCAGCCCGCACAGGGCGTGATGCCGACGAGGCCACAGATCATCCCGTTGACACCACCCAGGAAGGTGGGCTTTCGCTCCTTGCTGAGCCAGGCGTCCATGATCATCCAGACGACCACGCCGGTGCCGGTCGCGAGGTTGGTGTTGACCACCGCTGCCGCCATGCTGGCCCCGGCGTAGTACGGGTCTCCTCCGTTGAAGCCGTTCCAACCCAGCCACAGGATGCCCGCACCGACCGCCGCCATGACCAGGTTGTTGGGCAAGGCGTGTTGTCGATCTCGCAGCAGTCTCGGCCCGAGGACCCAGGCGGCCACGAAGCCCGACACGCCGGCCGACATGTGGATGACGAAACCACCCGAGAAGTCCAGTGCACCCTCCTGGGCGAAGTAGCCGCCGCCCCAGAGCAGGAAGGCGTCCACGCCGTAGACGAACGTCGACCACAGCGGCACGAGCAGACACCAGGCGAAGAACTTGATGCGCCCGAGCACGCTCCCGAGGAACAGCAGGGGCGTGATGGCGGCGAACACGAACTGGAAGTACGCCAGGCTCGAAGTCGGGAAATGGAACGGTATGACGGTGTTGGCGGCTGAAACCGCTTGTCCCTGTTCGCCCACGCTGTTGGTGATGCCACCAGGTTTGCCGACGAAGTTCTCGAAGAAGTGCTGGACCCATCCGACACCACTGAGTTGGGTCTGGACCCCGTTCCGCACACCACCTCCAATGGAGGTCGCGCCGAATCCCATCTTGTAGGACCAGAGCACCCAGGCGATGAGCACGAGTGAGAACCCGGCGAACATCATGGCCAATACGTTGACCGCCCACTTCTTCGGGACAATCGACGCGTAGAGCACGGCCAGGCCGGGGAGGCTCATCAGGCCGACGAACGTCGCGGCGGTGATCTGCCACGTGTTGTCGGCCGGATTCAGCCAACTCGGATACGGAACGGGAACGCTCGCTCCCAGTAGGTGGATCACTACGCCTCTCCTAACTGTCGTTGCGCCCAGGCGGTCCGCCCAGTGACTCCGACGTCACGGAACGCAGGTGCACAAGCCATTTCGGACGGTTCTCCCCGCCGCAGAGAGAATGCAGGTCAGGAGTTTCCACATCGTCACCGCTGTGTTTCGAGTGCGTTAATCCACAATTCCTGAGGCCATCGGGCCTCCATGGATCTGGACCCACCGGGCGGGCGGCGGGGTCGCACCACTACGATCTCCCGGTCGTGCCCCATGAGGAGCAGCCCTCGCCGACGCCGCACGACCCGACGGCCGCGCACGACCCGACGGCAGCGCACGACCCGACGGCAGCGCACGACCCGACGGCAGCGCACGACCCGGCGACGGCGCACGACCCGGCGACGGCGCACGACCCGGCGGCGGCGCATGACCCGGCGGACGGGCGCGTGGCTCCGCTGCGCGGTGCCGAGGTGCAGATCGACGGGCGCCACGTCGCTGCCATCGTCGTCGGGATCGTGCTCGTGACCCTGGCCGTCCTCGTCGTGGTGTTCACAGCGATCGGCATCCACAAGAACCGCCAGATAGACAACCTCCGTGACCGGGGCGTCCCGGTCACCGTCGCGATCACGTCGTGCCAGGGGCTCCTCGGAGGCAGCGGCAGCAACGGGGCCGGGTACTCGTGCCGGGGCACGTACGAGCTGGGTGGCCACAGGTACAGCGAATTGGTGCCTGGCACCGCGTTCCACGCACCCGGTGACACAGTCCCCTCGGTGGCCGTGCCCGGGGACCCGGCATTGATCTCGCCGGTGTCCATCGCCGACTCCGAGCACGCGTCGAACGGTGTCTACGTGCTGCCAGGTGTCCTGCTGGTGATCCTCGTCGCCATCGTGAGTGTGCTGATGCTCCGGCGACGAAGGGAGTCCTCGGGTGCAGGCGACCCGGCATGATCCCGCCTGGGTTCGCTGAGTCGGAGCCTCAGGTAGGCGGCGTGTAGCGCTTGTTCGCCCGCGGCCGTGGTCCGTTCGTCGGCCGTGCGCCGTTGCGTCGTGGCGCGGTGGGCGCATCGGCTTGGACACGCTTGAGTGCCTGCTGCAGTCGGTAGGCCGTGACCAGGTACCACGCTCCACCGAGCAAGAAGGGGATGCCGAAGCCCCAGTAGTGCAGGTTGAAGACCGCCAGACCGTAAAGGGCCATGGTGATTCCCTGGAAGAGCCGCTTGCGCAGCAGCGACGACACCAAGATGAGCACCGACATCCCGAGGATCACGTAGGTGAGCTCGTCGTAGACCGTGGTGCTGAGATGGTGGCTCTTCGCGTAGTCGATGGACGCCGAGCTGATGATGATGCCGATGACGGCGGCGAGCGGTCCGGCGACCAGACCGATTGCCCGCTCCTTGTCGTCAGAGTGACGGATGGCGTCCTCAAGATCCTCGACCGAACGATCGTCCCTGACGGTGTTCTTGCGGTCAGCATCGTCGTCGGGCTGCACGATCGTGTACTTCAGGCGCTGCCAGCGCGTCATCGCGGTGTCGCCATCGCCTTCAGGGCGGTCAGTGTCTCCACTCGCGGGCACGAGGGAAGGCTACCGCTCTCTCTTGAACGGTCCATTTCCCCCAGATTTCGGGAAGATTTCCTTCGAGCCCCGGGGTCGTGCCTCGCTCCAGCAGGGCCGGACCCTGGTCCAGCAGGGCCGGACCCTGGTCCAGCAGGGTCGCACCCAGTCCAGCAGTGGCGCCGGATCCCGATCCAGCAGGGTCGCACCCCGTCCAGCAGGAGGACAGGCGACCTCGGGCATCGTTAACGTGCTCGGTGTGGGCGTGCACGAGGGCTGTGCTCGCCTCGGATCGCGAGGAGCGCCGAGATGAAGCTGGTGGTGGCAGTCGTCAAACCGTTCAAGCTCGACGACGTGAAGAACGTCCTCGAGAACATGGGGATCCAAGGCATGACGCTCACCGAGGCGCAGGGCTTCGGGCGCCAGAGGGGTCACACGGAGAACTACCGAGGCGCCGAGTACCAAGTCGACTTCGTGCCGAAGCTGCGCGTCGAGGTGCTCGTCGAAGACGACCGGGCCGAGGCCGTGGTCGACGCCATCGTGTCCTCGGCTTCGACCGGCAAGATCGGCGACGGCAAGGTCTGGGTCGTCCCGGCCGAGACGGTCGTGCGCGTGCGCACCGGCGAGCGCGGGGCCGACGCTCTCTAGCCCGGCCCTTGAGTGGACCCGTCGGGTGCCTCCGTGGCTGCCGATCCGACCCTCGGCGCACTCGCGCAGCAGCCGCCCGGAGTGCGGTCGCAGAGGACGGAGCAGACCCGGGCGCGGCGTCGGGAGCAGGGCTACTGTGTGCGGCCATGAGCCCACGTGAACTGGACCTCTCGAAGATCTGGCTGTTCTCGACCTCATCGGCGAAGGACCTGCGCACCATCCGGCGCGCGCTCGAAGAGGTGACGGTCCCGGCCGGCCGGATGCTTTGCGAACAAGGGACCATCGGACGGGAGTTCTTCCTCATCGTCAAGGGTCAGGCAGCCGTGCGGCGCAACAACCGCAAGGTGGCGACGCTCGGTCCGGGACAGTACTTCGGCGAGATGGCGTTGCTCGATCGGCGGCCGCGCTCGGCCACGGTGATCTCGGAGACCGAGATGACGCTGCTCGTGCTGGGGCAGCGTCAGTTCAACGGCGTGCTCGACGCCGTCCCGGCGCTCTCCCGCAAGATGCTCGCCGCCATGGCCACCCGCTTGCGCGAGGCGGACGATCGAGCCATGGCCGCCATCTAGGCGTGCCTCTAGGGGGTCCGTCTCCCGGGCTCCCCCTGGTTGTTCTGAGCCTGTCGGGTTGTTCTGAACCGGCCGGGCTGACTCTGAACCCGTCGGGTTGCTTTGAACCCGCACTGCGGCGCCGGCCACGTCGGCAGGCGCCCCGCGGCACGAGCATCCGCCACCCGGGCGGGACGCGCTGCGAGAATTCCCCCGTCCGATTCCTCGCCTTGGACAGGGGGTTCACTCATGGCGGACTACAAGAAGCTCTTGGCCGAATTCCTGGGCACGCTGATCTTGGTCGTGATCGCGGTCGGGGTGGCCACCGAGTCCTTCGGGTTCAAGCTCTTCGGGCTCAGCTACGCCGCCGGGGTCGTCGCGACTGCGCTCGCCTTCGGCCTCGTGCTCGTCGCCCTCGTCTATGCCATCGGCCCTATCTCGGGCTGCCACGTGAACCCCGCGGTGACGCTCGGCTTCATTTCGGCGGGCCGCATGAAGCTGGTCGAGGGGGTCTCGTACCTCGTGGCGCAGTTCGCGGGCGGCATCGTCGGCGCCTACCTCCTCTACTGGATGTTCACCACCTCACCGCTCTACCACAAGGGAATTCAGGGACTCGGGACCGACGGCTACGGGAAACAGTCCCACCTGCTCGTGAGCCAGGGGGGCGCGTTCCTGATCGAGGTGGTACTCACCGCCATCTTCGTCACCGTCGTCCTCTTCGCCACGCACAAGGCGGCGATCAAGGGTGCGACCGGCGTGGCCATCGGCTTCGGCCTGGTAATCGTGCACCTCATCGGCATCCCGCTGACGGGAACCTCGGTCAACCCGGCCCGGAGCCTCGGGCCGGCGCTGGTGGTCGGTGGCACGGCGCTCAGCCAGGTCTGGGTGTTCATCGTGGCACCGCTGGTGGGCGCAGTCATCGCCGCGTTCATCCATTTCGTGCTGGCCGACCTGTCCAAGGACGAGATCGTGGCCTGAATCCGGCACACAGTGAGGCGCGTCCGAAGCTTGAAGCTTTTACTGCTCGCCTACCGCAGGGCATCGGAACGCGACTATCGCGTAGCGCGACGAATGAACGAGAGCTGATGACTGCGGCGAGACGACGAGGCCTCGTGCAGACGACGGCGCGTTAGTCGACCTTGTTGAATTGCTCCGGTCCTACCCGAACAGCAATTGCGATGACGACGAGGACGAACGCCCACGCAAGAATGACGGTGATGAGGCTGGCGGTGGAGCTCATGCTTCCTCCTAGGTGGCCGGCCCAGGCGAATGCGAAACCAGGGCTCTCTAGGATCGACTGTGAACCCACGAGGGATCCTTGTCAAGAAAGTACGTCGTTCCTGACCGATCCGCAGAGCTCACCGCCGCTGGGCGGCGCGGCCAGGGTGGGCAACGGGCTTGCGATGCGCTGCCGTGGCGGCCGAGGGAGCCCGCTCCCGCTACCGTCGGGGCATGGACCTTGCCGACGCGCTCACCTTTGCCCGGGATCGCAAGCACGGAGTGCTGGCCACGATCCGCGCCAACGGCCGACCCCAGCTGTCGAACATCATGTTCGTGCCCGGCGATGGCGACTCGCTGGTCATCTCGGTCACCGACGACCGCGCCAAGACCGCCAACCTGCGCCGCGACCCGCGCGCATCGCTCTACGTCGTGGGTGACACATTCTGGCAGTACGTCGTGATCGAGGCCATGGCCGAACTCTCGCCGGTGGCCGCCGACCCGCACGACGCCACGGTGGACACACTCGTCGCCTATTACCGGGCCGGGCAGGGCGAACACCCGGACTGGGAGGACTACCGAGCTGCCATGGTCGCGGATCGCCGGCTCGTGATCACGCTGCGGCCCGAGCGCGCCTACGGCATCGCGGCCTCGGGCTGAGCCTCAGCCGGCAGGCTGGGGTTCGGGCTCGGGCTCGCGGGTCGTCGCCGCGGCACCGTCGCCGCCGGCAGGGCCCAACGACTCCTCCACGAGCTGGGAGAGGTCGAGGACGCGCACGTCGTCCTCTCTGCTATGGGCGCGCACCGCGTCATCGAGCATGATCATGCAATACGGGCACGCAGTCGACACCACGTCCGCGCCCGTTCCGAGCGCCTCGTCGGTGCGCTCCATGTTGATCCGCTTGCCGATCGTCTCTTCGAGCCACATGCGCGCCCCGCCGGCCCCGCAACAGAAGCCACGCTCCTTGCAGCGCCGCATCTCGATCTGTTCGACACCGGGGATGGCGCTCAGCACCGTGCGCGGCTCTTGGATCACCCGGTTGTGGCGGCCGAGATAGCACGGATCGTGGTAGGTGACCTTGCCCGAGTAGGCCGATCCGGGGACGAGCTTGCCCTCCTTCACGAGGTGCTCGAGCAGTTGTGAGTGATGGATCACCTCGTAATTGCCGCCGAGTGCGGGGTACTCGTTCTTGATGGTGTTGAAGCAGTGCGGACAGCTGGCGACGATCTTCTTGGCGCCGACCCCGTCGAGCGTGCCGATGTTCAGCTTGCTCTGCTCCTGATAGAGGTACTCGTTGCCCAGACGGCGCACGGGATCGCCGGTGCAGGACTCCTTCGGGCCCAAGATCGCGAAGGTGACGCCGGCCCGGTGCAACATGCGGGCGGTGGCCTGGACACCCTTGCGCGCCCGTTCGTCGAGGGCGCCGGCACACCCGACCCAGTACAGGTATTCCACGTCGTCGGGGATGGTGTCGGTGACGACCGGGACCTCGAAGTCGAGGCTCCGCGTCCACTCGGTCCGCTTCGCCTGGCCGAGACCCCAGGGGTCGCCCTGGTTCTCCACGTTGCGCAGCATGAGACCCGCCTCGGAGGGGAACTCCGACTCCATCAGCACCTGATAGCGCCGCATGTCGACGATGGCATCGATGTGCTCGATGTCGACCGGGCACTCGTTCACGCAGGCGCCGCACGTGGTGCAGGCCCACAACACGTCGGGGTCGATGACGTTGGGCACGACCGCCGTCTGCTCGCCCTCGCCGGTCAGAAGAGGATCTGCACTGGCGAACATGTTGTCGCGCAGGTTCATGATCAGCAGCTTCGGCGACAGTGGCTTGTCGGTGGTCCAGGCGGGGCAGGCTGACTGGCAACGACCGCACTCGGTACAGGTCGCGAAGTCGAGCATCTGTTTCCAGGTGAAGTGACCGATCTCGCCCACACCGAACACGGTGTCCTCGTCGACGTTCTCCATGTCCATGTCGGGGGTGCTGCCCAGGGCGCCGAGCGCGCGCGGCCGCCGGGAGAACGCCACGTTGATGGGCGCAATGAAGATGTGCAGATGCTTCGAGTAGGCGATGAAGACGATGAAGCCCGAGATGACGGCGACGTTCAGGATGAGGAAGACGGTGGCGAGCACCGAATTGGTTCCTGCGCCGAGCGGATGGAGCAGTTTGGCCACCGCGTGCGACGCAAAGGCACCCCAGCCGTAGGGAAACTGGGTGGGGTTCGTATTGACCTGCGCACCGCGGTAGAGGAGCAGCGTGATGATGACGCCCGCGATCATGAGGAGGACGAGCCAGGCGGCGCCGGTGTGCGAGCCGTAGAAGCGGGACTTGCGTTCGAGTCGCTGGGGCGCATTCCTCAGCCTGATGATGGAGAAGGTGATCAGCGCCAGCAACACCGCGCAGGCGAAGAAGTCCTCAATAAAACCCACCCAGTCCCAGCGCCCGATACCCGGGATGTGGAAGTACTTGTTGAAGAGGTCGCCGTAGGCCTCGATGATCGTGAGCAGCAGGATCGTAAAGCCCCACATGGTGAAGAAGTGGGCCAGGCCGGGCACGGTCCACTGCAGGAGCTTGCGCTGCCCGGCCACCTCGGTGACCTCGGCCTCGGCCCGGCGGCTGATCGGACCACGGGTGCGCGAGGGGTCCGGCTTCCCGGAGCGGATCAGCCGGGACAGCCAGTGGAAGCGCTTGGCCGCGATGCCAAAGCCGACCACCGTGACTCCGATGCCCAAAATGATCCTGATCGCCACGAATGCTCCTCGCTACCTGCGACGTGGAGGCGGCGGAATTGCGAGCGCCACCTGGGATGTACAAACGCCCAGAGGATAGTGTGGCAACCGCTCGCGGGCGTAGTTCAGAGGCAGAACATCAGCTTCCCAAGCTGAGAACGCGGGTTCGATTCCCGTCGCCCGCTCTCGTCAAACACCGCAGGTCAAGCCAGGGATCGGCTGGAGGTCACTCGAGGGTTCGCGGAACGGCCGTCGTGCCACGCACGTGCCACAGCGTGCCACAGAGAAGGGCGCGTTCTCAGCTACAGAAACTGAGAACGGACATGAGAGTTAATCGGTGTAGCGGCGATTTCGGGAAGACGGATTGCGCGATGTTGCGGGACCGCACCATCGCCCCGAACCATTGGCGTCCAGGGGCATCCGACTAGAAACAAGCATAAGAACCCCCCTCAGGCTGACGGACCGCGCCTCAAACTCGGCGGCTGCTGTGGGAAGGCTTACTTCTTGCCCCAGACAGCGCGGATCGTCTCGTAGTCGAGAACCTTTGGTGGCCCAAAGGGCCGGTCGCGCCAGGCCATCCAGATCAGAGGAACGCCGACGAGCTCTAGCTCGCTCTCGATGACCGGCATCCACGCTGCTCGCCGATCACCGCACCGAAGCTCTCCTCGCTCTCGTCAACTACCGGTTCTGTGTCCGGAGCGCTGAACAAGTGGAGCTGGTCGGGGGCGCTGCGGCAGCACATGATTGACGGCGTCGACCGGTCAAGGTCGTTGCAACAAAAGAGTGGGGCTCGCGGACGACGATGGCAAATGCCACCGGGGTGTGTCCCCGAGCGTCCGGCCCGGAGTTTCGTGCTCGATTAGTCGAGCCCTTGGTGTTCCGGAACAAGCGCGACCCGAGTCAGTTCGAGTCGGGACCTCACACCCAGCTTTCTGAAAATCGATCGAACGTGAGAATCGACCGTGTAAGCCGACGTGAACAGACGTTCCCCAATCTGTTTGTTCGTGAAGCCATCTATGGCTAATTCCGCGACATTCCGCTCGGTGTTCGTCAGGGCAGTCCATCGTTTGGTCACCGAGCTGACCAAACCAGGCTCTGGGCTTGGCGCTGCTCGCACTTCCAGAATGACACCGATCGATTCGGAACCGTCCAGCACCTTCTCGCAACGAGCCAATACAGGTTGACCAGTGCTCAGAAGTACCTCTTCAAATCCCGGCCGCCTTCCGGACACTATCCGCTGAGCATGTTCCCGAAGGACGGCCTCGTCGGCAGGGGTCACCAGTCTGCTCGCGGCTGCGTTCGAGAACATCGAACCCGTGCCCAGGAAAACGACCGGTCCTCGAGCGCTGCGTTGCTTCTGTAGGAACTGCTGAAGCACTAGCTTCTCTCGGACGCTCGATTCGTCGATGAGGCGCAGTTCGATCAATCGCGCAGCTCGTCGAGCCAGCGGCAACATCAGGGGATGCGCATCCGGGACCTCACACGACAAATCAATTCCCCCAACAATCCGGCCGCTCTTGGGGTCCAGAATCGGCGCGGCCGCGCACGCAGTACCCGTGAAGGCATCTGAGAAGTGCTCGGAACCTTCCACGAAGAACGATTTGCCCTCGGTAAGTGCGGAGCCGATGCCGTTCGTACCAATCGACTCCTCGGCGAAGACGGATCCAGGCACGAGTCCGATGCTCTCGAGACGCATGGTGAGTGTGCGGTTGGTCTCACGACGATCAAGCACCTGGGCGCGGTTGTCAGTGATGACAACGCTCATGTTCACGGCGCCGAGGTCGCTTAGGAGCTGGTCCACAACCGGTCGGGAGGCCCGAAGCAGAAGAGCTTCACGATCAACATCCTCGATGTAGGGGAGCTGAAGATGCTGCGGATCCAAGCCTGCTTCTTTGGACCTACACCATGAGATCAAGATCTCTTCTCGAAGAGGAACTCGCAGTCCGCGCGATTCGACCAAATCCGATAGCGATTCGATCTGCAGGGAAGAGCGATCATCACCCATTGGAGCCCCTATGTCGCGCACGGCACTCTATCGCAACACCGGCGGCGTCCCACTGCCGTCGTACAACCTGGGTGTTGGCCGGCCGTCTGGTCGCCTGTCTCGTGCGGGACCTCTGGGCTATCTCAGATCCCACCACTCGGTTGGACGCCAGACCAAGTACGCGAGCGCGGGATATGCGTACGAACAGAGTCGGCGCATCATGCGAGTGACACTGATCGCTGTACCCGGCGGAAAGGACACCGAAATGACCACACCGAGACCACCGATAACAGATCCCTACACAGCCGTGAACACGCAAACATGAGTACTCCCATCGCGATCGTGGTCGGCGCCGGCAGCGGCCTCGGCCAGGCCACCGCTTTAACCCTCAACCGCGCCGGGTTGACAGTCGTCGCTGTGGATCGCAGCGAAGCCGGGTTGAAGCAGCTTCCAGATGAGATACACCGGGAGGTCGCTGACGCCACCGACCCGGCTGTCCCTGGACCTCTGGTGAATCGAATCGTCGCCGAGGTCGGTCCCCCGAGCATTCTCGTGAACACCATCGGCGCCTTCGAGCTCGGGGACGCGCTCAGCGTGACCGCGCAGTGCCTCAAGCAGCTGATGGACGTGAACCTTGGCGCTGCGCTGTGGCTGACGCAGGCCGTTGCTCCTCACATGCAAGAAAAGGGCTCGGGTGTCATCGTCCATATCACGGCTCGATTCGGTGTCGAACCGACCGCGGGCTATGCCGCCTACGGCGTGAGCAAGGCCGCGCTCGTGCACCTGGTCCGAACTCTCGACGTCGAGCTCCGCCCCCACGGCATCAGGGTCAATGCCGTCGCGCCCCAGACCATCGCCACGGAGAAGAACAAGGAGCTGTTCCCGCCGGAGATGCTGGCAGGAGCCGTCGAGCCGAACGCAATCGCCGACGTGATCGCCTTCTTGGTTAGCGACGCCGCCGCCCCGGTGAGCGGAGCGATCGTACCAACCTACGGCTGATGAGCGGCCAGGATGGAGGCCCGACGAGAGTCGCCGCGCGCCCAGCCTCCCCGCAGCGCGCCCCCCTGGGGCTCGGGGAGGCTCTCTAGGTGCCCAAGGACAGGACGGACGATCTGGTGCAAGGACCGCGCCGACGCGAACGCTCTCCGCTTCCCTGCCGTAGAGCATCCGCTGTGACAGTACCCGCCGTCGCCGGGAGCCCCTCCGGTGAAATCGCCGGTGCGAATGCCAACGACGGGCAGCCTTCCTTGACCCAGTGCCCGTGTTTCAACAAGTGAAGGACTTGAACAGACAGATCGAAGGCAAACGATGACCTCGCTCGACAACAAAGATGACGCCGGACTGCCCATAGGTGAGCGCTCCGATCGCCAGGAGGCCCATCGACGAGTTCCGGCAATGTCCAATGGCGGTGCCGGAGGGGACCCGTCGTTAGCAGCCGCCGAGCCCTTCGTACACCGCTGGCGGGCCTTCGTCCTACTGGCCGTGGCGTTTTTCATGACAATCGTGGACCTAACCATCGTCAACGTCGCCCTGCCCACGATCGGTCGCAAGCTCCACTTCCCAGAGTCAGACCTTCAATGGGTGGTGACCGCCTACGGGCTCACCTTTGGGGGGTTCCTGCTGCTCGGGGGTCGTGCCGCTGACCTGCTCGGACGACGGCGGTTGTTCATGATCGGCATGGCTACCTTCACAGCAGCATCCTTGGCTTGCTCGCTGGCCACCACTGACACGTTCCTGATTGTCATGCGCGGGTTCCAAGGACTGGGGGCTGCCATATTGCTTCCCGCGGCTCTGTCGATCGTGATGAACATGTTTGAAGAGGGTGCTGAACGCAACAAAGCCCTCGGCGCCTGGGGTGCCCTTGCGGGCACCGGTGCAACGGTCGGACTGATCTTGGGGGGTCTCCTCACCCGTTACGTGGGTTGGCGGTACATCTTCGTCATCAACGTGCCGATCGGCATCGTCGCCCTGCTCCTGGCTCGACGCGTCGTGCCCGAAAGCCGGCTCGCCACCACCCGGCGACGTTACGACCCCTTCGGGGCGGTGACCATCACCGGGGGTCTGGTGCTTCTCGTCTACGCGATCTCTCTGGCTCCCCAGGTCGGCTGGGGGACCACCCGAACATTGGGCATGCTGGCCGGCTCAGCTGTGCTTTTGCTCTCGTTCGTGATCCTCGAGACACGAGTCGAAGCCCCGCTTCTGCCGCTACGCCTATTCCGCATCAAAACGGTCGCCGGGTCGAACGCCGTCGGGTTTCTCCTGACGGCCAGCTTCTTCACCTTCCTCTTCGTCGGGACCCTCTACATGCAACAGGTGCTCGGCTACTCGGCCCTCAAGGCTGGCCTGGCCTGGCTTGCAGCGTCAGTTACGTCTGTCGCAATGGCTTGGCTCTCCCAGATGATGGTCACTCGCACCTCGGCCAAGCTCGTGATGGCCTTCGGGATGACGCTTGTCGGGGGCGGGATCCTTTGGGCGGCCACCCAGCTGGCGACAGATGGGCATTTCTGGCAGAACCTAGCGGGCCCGTTCTTCATTACTGGTGCCGGAACGGCCTTTAGCTTCATCCCAGTCTCGATCGGGGCGCTCGCCGGCATCACCGAACAAGACGCCGGGGTCGCCTCGGGTCTCCTCAACACCAGCCAACAGCTCGGTGGCGCGATCGGCGTGGCAGTCGCCTCGACGGTCGCGGCGACGCACTTCCGTACTCTGCTTGCCCACGGTCACTCGACTGCGGCTGCCCTTACCGGCGGGTTTCAGTGGGCGCTCTGGGTGTGCGGACTGACCGGACTGGTCGCCGTGCCGGTCACCTTCGCGCTCATCCGGCACAAGGAGCTGGCTCAGGCGGTCAAGAAATCCTTGCCACGACAAACCCTGGTGCCAGCCACGGCCGATTGATGCTCGGCGGGAAATGTCAGAAGAGCAACCATCCGCCGTTCCGAACCAGAAGACATCCCGGTCGCCCTCGATGCAGCCGGGCTCTGACCGCTCACTTGACCCCAAGGAGACTAGATGTACAACGTTGCCCTGTTCCTGCACCTCTTAGGCGTAGCTCTACTTGTCGGTTCTGTGACCACCACCTTGGTGGCGACGCTACGCGTACAGACCGCGGGGTCTGTAGCCGAGCTGCGCTCACTGACCGCCGTGACGAAACGGATCGACGTCGTGATCATCCCGGCGATGCTGCTACTTATCGGGCCAGGTCTGTACATGGTCTCTCAACATGGAGGTGATGGAAGCATTCCGTGGAGCGCCGGCTGGGTAGGAACTGCCCTGGTCGTCGTTCTGGCGTTGGCGGTTATCGGGGGCACGGTGGAGGCGAGGAATGACAAGCGCCTACGCGACGCAATTGCGAGCGCCTCGGGCGAGTGGCCGCAAGACGATCTACGCGAACTCCAACGGGCCTCCAGCCCGATTTACGTGGGCTTCTTTGGCGCGTCCCAGATTGTGGCGTTGCTGTTTCTGATGACGAACAAGCCGGGCCTGGCGGGCGCGATCGCAGCGTGCGCGGTCGCGGCTTCCGCTTCAGCCATTGCAGCATCCATAAGGATCCGATCAGTCCGTCGAGCAAGCAACGTTCCCCGTGAGTTGACCTCGGAGAGTGAAGTCAGCTAGGACCGATCGTGCCGGGCGCAGGCCAGGTCATCTTGGTAATCGGTGGCCAAAAGGTAGTGTCCGATGTCGCTGCTGGCATCCGCAGAATCTACGAGTACTCGCTTCCCCTCGAAGATCGGGGAGCTCGCGAGGCGTATGGCGTTCCAAGTGGTGTCAACAACATATTGATCATCAATCGATCCGTGGCGGGATCTCGTATCACTGTGATTCTTGTCCGAGAACGTCTCGGTTTCTGAGCGGGGAGTCCGTTGTGCCCTACCAACCCATCGAAAGCTACGGACTCATTGGAGACATGCGGACCGCCGCCCTAGTTGGATCCAGCGGCTCTATCGATTGGCTCTGCTTTCCGAATTTCGATTCGCCCAGCGTCTTTGCTGCGATGCTCGACGACGAGGTAGGAGGTCGATTCGAAATTCGTCCCAGCGCAACTGACTTTCGTACGAAGCAGCTGTATTGGCCTGACACGAATGTCCTTGTAACCCGCTTCTTTGTGGAATCGGGCGTGGCTGAGGTCGCCGACTACATGCCGGTCGGTTCAACGGCTCATCGTTACCACAGGCGGGGTGTTTTCCGGCACGTGCGCAGCATTCGCGGCAACGTGGCTCTCCAGATGCGGTGTGCCCCGGCATTTGATTACGCTCAATCCGAGCATCGAGCGGAGATGGCGGACGGTGGAGTGTGGTTCCGCTCGCCGTCACTCGACCTTGCTCTGGGCTCCGATGTGCCGGTTCGGATCGAAGACGGTGTCGCAATAGCGGAATTCAGCCTCGTCGAATGCGAGGAGGCGTGCTTTGCGTTTGGAGAGTCCGAACGGGAGAGCGCTGATTTGCGCTGTCCGCCCGATCTTCAGCACGAACTTCTTACGTCGACCATTGACTATTGGCACCAGTGGCTGTCGAAGTGCACCTATCGCGGTCGGTGGAGAGAGGTCGTCTATCGCTCTGCTCTTGCCCTGAAGCTCCTGACATTCGAACCCACCGGGGCAATTGTGGCAGCGCCGACCTGCGGCTTGCCTGAAGAAATCGGTGGTCGTCGCAATTGGGACTATCGCTACACCTGGATTCGCGACGCGGCGTTCACGACCTATGCACTCCTGCGTATCGGCTTCACGGATGAGGCGGCTGCTTTCATGAAGTTCCTCGAGGCCAGGTGTCATGAGCTGAATCCTGACGGATCACTACAGATCATGTTCCGGATTGACGGCCGCCACGAGATCTCGGAACAACGGATCGGCGGCCTCAGCGGATACCGGGACTCGCGCCCAGTACAAGTTGGAAATGACGCGGTACGCCAGCTCCAACTCGACATCTATGGCGAGCTCATGGATGCGGTCTACCTGCACAATAAGCACGGCACTCCGATCTCCTTCGAACTGTGGAACTCTCTACGACGCCTCGTCGACTGGGTCTGCGACAACTGGCAGCGCGAGGACGAGGGCATTTGGGAGACCCGTGTCGGCCACGGACACTGGGTCTATTCGAAACTCATGTGCTGGGTTGCGATCGACCGAGCATTGCGGCTTGCTGACGGGCGCTCGTTTCCAGCGGATCGCGTTCGTTGGCTCGGAGTTCGGGACCAGATCTACGAGGAGATCATGGCCCGCGGATGGAGCGAAGACCATCAAGCGTTCATGCAGGCCTACGAAAGCGAAACATTGGATGCCGCCGTTCTGATGATGCCACTCGTCTTCTTCGTGGCACCCAGCGACCCGAAGATGTTGGCCACGATAGATGCAATCAATCGACCACCCGAAGACGGCGGCCTGGTGGCGAACGGTTTGGTGTACCGCTACAACCGGCTGGCCAGCCCAGATGGCCTCCCTGGTGCCGAAGGAACCTTCAACATCTGCACCTTTTGGCTGGTCGAGGCACTTACCCGTGCCGGAAGGGTGGAGAGGATTCGATTGGAAGAAGCGAGATTCATCTTCGAAAGCATGCTCGGGTACTCGAACCACCTGGGCCTCTTCGCTGAGGAGACTTCGATGACAGGAGCAGCCTTGGGGAACTTTCCACAGGCCTTCACGCATCTCGCGCTCATCAGTGCAGCGTTCAACCTCGATCGTGTGTTAGACGGGGGTTACCGATGAATTCCGCGATGGGGCCAGCCGAGAGCCAGCACTAGGGATGTCCTTCACCGTGGGTCATCTGGTCGTCAGCAAGGTGCGAGACCGCTTCGATGCGTACGGCGGAACGATCGTGACGGACGAGATCCTCGAACGTTCATCCGTGAACCCCACCATTGACGCATCATCGGTCGACACTCACCTTGCGGTTCGAGACAACCAAATCCGATCCGCTGACTTCCTCGACGTGGAGCACTTCCCCAACATCACATTCCTGTCGTCAGCTGTGCAGGGCGCCGAGCACCGGAATGATGACCAGACCCCTCAGGTGACCACGGCCTGGCCCGTCGTCGGTGTCCGTGCAACAGCGTGCAACAGCCCGATTCGGACCCATTTCGTGCAACACGCAAGGGACAAAAGGGGACACTAGGGAAAAGTGGGGAACATCTGATTTGTAGCTTGACCAGCGAACTTACAGATTGGGCTAGTCCAGCGAATCGGCTCGAAAGGGCTTCCCAAGCTGAGAACGCGGGTTCGATTCCCGTCGCCCGCTCTCGGCAAACTTCGCAGGTCAGACGCGGTCTCTACGACAGTCTCGCGTAGCCGAAGGCCGCCGAATTGGGGCTCATCGTGCAACCGCGTGCAGCACGAAGGGTCGCGTTCTCAGCTACCTGTGCTGAGGACGGCAACACTCACGACTACCCAACATTCGCCGACTGTCTCCGAGCCGGTACTGGGGCACTTGCATTCGGAACTGATCTTGGGGTCATCTTGCATGAGAAACTCTTTAGATGGCTCGTTTGGACCTGGTCACGCTCGTTGTAGAGAGCTACGACCCCGCGATCGAGTTCTTCGTCGAGAAGCTGGGATTTGAGTTGGTGGAGGACTCTCCAGCCGTGACCAGCGATGGACATCCGAAGCGATGGGTCGTCGTGCGTCCGACCGGAGCTCAGACGGGGGTTTTGCTCGCCCAGGCTGATGGAGTGGATCAAGCTTCCATTATTGGAGGCCAAGCGGCTGGTCGTGTCGGATTCTTCTTGCGCGTCGATGACTTCGACCAGGCCCACAGCCGGATGGAGTCGCTTGGTGTCGAGTTCGTTACCCCTCCGCGCACTGAGCTATACGGAAGTGTCGCAGTGTTTCTGGACGTCGCAGGCAATCGTTGGGATTTGATCGGGCCTTCTTAGACACGGCGACTAGACCCTGACCCGACGGTAGGAACTCACCCCGGTTCGCGGTTCGGTCAAAACGGCTTTCTTGTGTGACCTCCGTCAACGAGGATCGTCTGGCCGGTAATGAAGCTGGCGTGATCCGAACAGAGAAAGAGAGCCAGGTCTGCGAGGTCGTCCATGCGGCCTTGACGCTTGATCATCTGGCCGTTGATAAGAAGTTCCTGGATGTTCATCGCGGAGCGGGACGGATCGCTCCACCATTCGACCGCCGACTCTGAGTCGACCAACCCGGGGGCGATGCCATTGACTCGGATTTCCTCGTCGGCGAAGGCACCAGCAAGACCGACGGTGAGGGAGTTGAGCGCCAATTTGGAGACACCATACGCACCGCCCCCGCTGTAGGCGGCCATTGAGGACATGTTGATGATGGCTCCGCCGCCACGGGAAGCGATGGGGTCATGACAGGCGGCGGCACAGGCGAGCGCACCCAGCACGTTGACGTCGAGGACGTTACGCCAGCGGGGTATGGCATCGAGCGTGTAGGGCAGCTGGGCGTGATCCAAGTGGAGACCGGCGTTGTTGACCAGCACATCGATCCCACCGAATCGTTCAACTGCGGCATCAGCCATCCGAGCCGCGGCGTCAGCGTCACGCACATCGATCGGGAAGGGCAGGCCGGCATGGTTCTCAAAGTGGAGTTCTCGGACGACTCTTTGTCCGGCCTCGGGATCGAGGTCAGCGACGACGATGGACGCACCCTCCTCAGCGAACCGATGAGCGAACCGACGTCCGATGCCCGCTCCACCCCCTGTGATAACGACGACCTTGCCATCGAACCGCGGTTCATCCGAAGTCATTTTCTATCTCTCCTGGTCTGATTAGTGGTGATGACTCGTCGAGGATTTGGTTCTGCAGTCTGGGGTCACATTCGGCGACGAGTGCAAGTCCGCATAATTTCGCAAGGACACATTCGATTGTCCCCATGGTGTAGCTCAGGGGCGCCTACTCCTTCACGTACGGCGTTCGGAGGCACCCTCATGGAGTCCTCGCGAACCACACTTGCCTGATGTGCGTCACTATTGGACGGTGAGATCGATCCTCCGCTTCGGGACCATCCTCATCGTCTTCGCTATGAGCACGGCTTTCGCACCGGAGGTGGCTGGTGCGGGCATCGCACCCAAGGCCGGGTAGTGGAAGTGACCGGCTTCTTCTCGCCAGTCGATCATCTCGATCTCGACGTCGTCATCCTCGGGAAGCACAAAAAGGCGTTTGGTAGTCACCAACAGGTGGATCTCAAACCTGCGGCTGCGGTCCTCGGGTGAGTCCCAAGGTCTCGCAACACCGTCGGAGATCAGTTTCTCGTGACCGTCCCCGTCCCAGTAGGCCGCCACTCGGCGAAGGCGATCCTTACGGTCCTCGTGCAACCCCCTGAAGCTTGAATCGTCATACCTGGGCATCGCATCGCTGCTGGGGCAAATGAGAGTCGCTCGGTCTCGCGCGAACCAGCCCGGCGAACGCGGGCAGTTCCCAGGAACCGGTCACAAGCCAAGTACAGCACGTAAGTGCCAGAAGATACGACTCCATCCCGGCGGACCGTGACACCTGCGCGAAAGATCACTAAGAGCTACTTGAACATCTTTCCGCCGCCCCCTCCACCATATTTCGGCTTCTCGTTATCGTCGTTCGAAGTGTCAGCCGGGCCAGCTTCTTGATCCGGCACTGGCAGCAGCGTCAGTCGAAGTCGTTGTATGGCTTCGTTCGAGGATTCACGGTTCGCATGACCGCCAAAGTCGGCACCGACTCCAAAGACACTGAACTTCACTCCGGCCTTACCACCTCCGCTGGTTGTTCGAGTTACGGTGAACTGCAGTTCAACTTCAGCCGATCCGAGATAAAGGCCGAATGGCCCGTCAGCGGCTGCCTTCTCTGATGCCTTCTTAAGGTCCGAGGTCAGGGTATTGATCACATCGTCTAGGCCAAATGTGTTGTCATCATCGCTCGTCTCGGTGTGTTGACTCATAACCGGACCTCCGTTCGTTGAAGCCATCGCACCACGGTGAATCGCGGATGTCAACGGACGGTCCGTGGTCGGTCATTTTCCAGATGAGCGTGGCCCTGCCGGCGTTCGGGGCTACCCAACTGGATCGTGATCAAGCTGGTGGACGTTGGGGGACATTCCGTCCACACGGCGGATCATCCTGATTCGAGAACCAGATCAGAGTGATCCGTACCACAGTCATCCTGAGGGGTATTTAGAATCACCGAGAGCAAGTCCTGCGAACCATAGGTGCGATGAGACGATTCGTGCTCCCCATTCTTTCGGTGTCGTGCCTCCTCTTCGCTGGCTGCGCCCAGTCGGGAGAGGGCGTCGAGAGCGATACCGTGGTCTCGACTGACATCTCGGGTCCTGGTCACGTGCTGGCGGACGGAGCGGGTTATGCCCTGTACATATACACGCCCGACTCGCGAGGACCATCGAAGTGCTACAACCTGTGTGCCAAGAACTGGCCACCGCTCCTGCTGCCGAGCGGAGTTCGACGCCCCGTCGGCGGTCGAGGCATCCATGACGCCCTCTTAGGCACTACGAAAAGGAAGAACGGGTCGCTTCAGGTCACGTACAACGCCTGGCCCCTCTACCTCTACCACGCCGACGGGCCGGGTCAGGCGAGCGGCCAGGCAAACGACATGGGCACCTGGTATCTACTGTCGAGCAGCGGCGAAATCGACCGGCAACCGGTCACCGGATACCCAGACAGCTGACAGGCCCGATTCGCCTTCGTCGCGAGCACGGTATTCCCGTCGTGCCGGTCGGCTGCACCCGAAGCCGGCGCATTGGGGACGCGCTAGCGCCGACGAGCCTGCGGTGGCCCCATAAACCGGTCAAGCCGCCCCTTCGTCCCCGGGACCGAGCAATTGAACCAGGCGAGCGGGTAGAACACAGCGGGGTTGCGCAGGATCTTGCCGTGCCAGACCCTCCGCCAGCCGTAGAGCCTGAACGCCCCGCCCGCATGGCCATCGCTGTGTTCTTGACGGAATCCATTCCATCGTCGCCCGTCCCAATAGTTCCAACGGCCTGGCTCGGTGGGGTCCTTGTGCCAACCCTTCTTAGGCTCATCCACCGTCAGTCAGTGTGCCACGGACGTACCGGGACAGGTTGTGTTGCTCCCTGGCTCTGGTCTACAGAGCGACCCAGCCGGGGTGTGCTTCACTAACGGACGTGGGCCGAAAATGCAGCTCTAACGTGCTGGGATGGGTCGCAGCTACGTGCATGGCTGCATCAATATTCGTGTCGGCCACCGCGGCCTCGGCTCATCCTCGCCCGGTACGGGTCACCTTCGTGCTCACGCCCAGATGGCTTCCCAGCGGCTACAGCATTTCGGGAGGCGGGTGGATTTCTCCCTCTGGAGGGTTAAGCGTCTACCCGAATGCCGGAATGCAGTCGGTTCTCATCGAGGGATCGAACCGGCATCCGACCGTCCCCGTCCTCTTCTCTCTCGAGTACTACGGGTACCACGATCCCGAGTCGGAGAGCATCTGGCTGACAGCGTCTCCGGCCAACTCTCCCGGACCAGGAGCAGCCAAACCGAACAAGACATTTGGTCACCGACGCGTGGCGCTCTACACCTACACCCAAGGAGCGCTGCACAACCTCAACGTGGATGTGTCGTGGGTCGAAGATAGCGACGTAATCGAAGTCTCGACCCAGGGACTTGCTGTTGCTGAAGTTGAACGATTCGTCGAAAGCCTGGTCAAGAAGAACCCACCTTTCGGATGGGCCGTAATGAAACCTCACGACGTAGGGACAACCACAACGACTCCGTCCTAGTGGTAATAGCCTCCGTCCCGGCGTTACGGGGCTACCCAGAACCCGCCCGGTATCGGCACGTCCCGATCGGGGCTCGGTAACGACAGCGTGTGAGTGTTATGGCTCTTTCAACCTCGCGGGTGGTGGCCAGCCCGTTCAATAAACGTCTGATCTGGAGCGCGTGGAGCCGTTGCTCTATCGCTCCAACGCCGATGCAGACAGATTGTTCGGCGCTAGGGAACCGCTAGGACGCGCACTTCGCCCGAGTTCATCGGTGGTGATCGTTACCAGCGGGCCCGAGTCACCCAGTCCGACCGGAGACGACGATTTAGGTCCTCGGCAAGGTGCTGTCGTCCGGTGCGGACCAAACGCGTCTCGTAACTCGGAGCGTGGAACGCCTCGGCGGGGCTCTCGTAGCGACTCGCCTCCATCGGATCCGGCTGCGGGTCGCGCAGGGTCAGGTGTTTCTCCCGCCACTGCCCCAGGAGCCCAGCGAGATCGGCGCCCACCGTTGCCGGATCCGCCGGGCTTTCCGCGTTGAGCCCGCCGATGGCAGGGCTCGCCAGTAGGTCTGTCGTCATCTGCGGGTCCCGGTCGATCGCGTAGAGCTGCTCGGGGTCCAAGCGCCAGCATCCGGGGTGGAGGGTCCTGATGTAGAGGTGCGTGCCCGTGCGGACGGCCCGTTGGTAGGTGTACGCGCCGTGGCTCAGGATGAGGTGGTCGCGTCCCGCGAACGGGGTCCCACGAACTGCCGCCGCGAACGACTCGCCATCCCAGCCCGGTGGGACCTCGATGCCGAGCAGTTCGCAGATCGTGGGACAAAGGTCGACGTGGTAGGTGAGGCCGAAGGCGTGCAGGCGCTCGCTGGGGAGGACGGTGGTGACGCCCGGCCACCGGATCACCATGGGGACGTGATGGGACGCCTCGTTGGCCATCGGGTGGTCGCCATAGCAGCCGTTCTCGCCGAGGCACTCGCCGTGGTCGGAGGTCACGATCACCGCCGTCTCGTCGGCGATGCCGAGTTCCGCCAGCTGCTCCAGAAGGACGCCGAGGTGGTGGTCCCAGTAGGCGACGGCCCCGTCGTAGCCGTCGACCAGCACCTCGAAGTCGCGCCGCGACGTGATGGCATCGGGCATGGTCTCGGCGTTAGGCGAGGGAGGTGGGGGGACGGACCACGTGCCGTCGCCCTCGTAGAGGTCGAGTGCCGAGTGGGGGCCATAGTGCTCGGAGTGGGAGGCGATGGCGTCGTCGTCCGGCCACATCGGCGCCGGACCCGCCTCAGATGCCCGGCGCACCCAGGCCACCGGCTCCAGGTAGGGGATGTGCGGATCCCAAAAGTGCACCTGGAGGAACCAGTTGTCGTTGCGGCCGTTGCGCTGTAGCCACTGCCGGGCAGCAGACGTGACCGTGGCAGCGTCCTCGTCGTCGCCGTTCGAGAGGGAAGGTTTCAGCCACTCGCGGAAGTTGCTCAGAAACCAGTACGCCATGTGGCGTTCTGGGAAGCAGGAGATCGAGGCGGTGTAGATGCCGTTGCGGTAGAGGTGGCCTCCGAACGAGGGGGCGTACCGGGTGCGATCGAACATCCGGATCTCCGCCGCTGGACCGAAGTTGGCAATCGCTCCCGTCGTAATCCCGAACTGCCCACTGGTTAGGGCGGCCCTCGACGGCGCGCATGGCGTGTCGGAGGCGTAGCAGCGGTCCAGTACGACCGAATCCCGGGCGAGCACATCCAGGTTGGGAGTGATGGCTCGCTGGTATCCATACGGACCGGTGTGGTCGGCACGTAAGGTGTCGACGTCGACGTACAGGATGCGCATAGCGAAACCCTATTGGACGCCAGTTCGAATGCGTCGCTAACCGTCTCGTTCAGAGCGGATCGAGTTCCAGGCTCGCTCCCAGGGAGCGCATAACAACGCCCAGGAAGGGGTGACCCGGTCCCTCCAACCGCTCGGCATTGCCGGTTACCGAGCGGGACCTGCTGGCTCCCCGGACTATCCCCGTTGGCCGGAGTGTGGCACCCAGTTCCCGGCGAACCGGGGCACCCTACTCACCCGGTGGTCGGGGCGGTTCAATCTCCACGACTCCAGCTCTACGATCACGACCTGCGCCCCCAGTTCCGATGGACCTACCTAGCGCAGCACTGCAACGGGAGGAAATGTGACCAAGTACTCAAAGGACAGCTCAAACTTTGGAGCCGAGGGCCCCTTCTTCCACATCATTCGAGAAGGGCTGAAGGGTCTCGCCGATGGCGAGGACTACTTCGACCTGCTGGCTGACGATGTCGTCTTCGAGTACGTCGTCTCAGTGCCTGGTTATCCGAAGCGGGTTGAAGGCCGACAGAACATCATCGATCTGTACAGGGATTACGACAGCTTCATGGCCGTTCGCAGCGCTGACAATCTCCACGTCTATCGAGATCCCGCAGCGTCGGTCGTGGTCCTTGAGTATGAGGTGCACGGCGAATCAGTACAGACTGGGCGTCCGTACGACAACCGGTTCGTCTCGATCGTCACGATCAGGGACGGGAGAGTGACACGGTGGCGGGATTACCTCGACCCGGTAGCAGTGTTCGATGCCACGGGTTGGCCTGCAGGTCTCGATTAGGCAGCGATTGTCGTACCGCAGCTTAAGAGGTTCTTTCCGCATGATTGCCTCACCGTCCCGCGTTCTGGGACAGGCTCTTACGCAGAATCGGTTGATTCCGGTCGAACGCCTTTCAGCACGTAATCGAAGAAGCGGTAGGTCATCCCCCCAGCCGTCCATTCGGCTCGAAGCCTTGTTCGACGTTCTACCTTGCGGAGCGCACTCAAGAGGTCACGATTGAGTTCACGGGGATCGGACCCTTGAAGCCATCCGTCTATTTCGAAACCGTCGGGCGTCTCGTTTACGGAGCCAACGACCAGCCGCCGTAGCACCGGTTCGATCAGTGCCGCCGAATCCGAACTCACCGAGGCAATGACGCGGAAATCAGAGGTATCCACTCTCCACAGTGTTGACCATCGGACGCCTGGCTCCCAACCACCGGCGGACGGGGACAGTTCTACCTTCCGTCGGGTTGCTGCTTATCTTTTGGTTCCCCTACCAGTAGTGACGCTCAAAGGCTCGGACGAGAGCAGATGCCATGAACGTGATCGTGAATATCAGGAGGATGCTGTCAGCGATTCCGACGACAACGGAACCCCCATTCAGAGCCATGGATCGAGCACTGAAGATTCCACTGCTACGGCCGGCAATCTGTCCCAACTTTGTCCACAATGCGGTCCCAGCGAGTCCCGCGGGGTCCCGATGCGTCTCACCCTCAGATTTGGGTCAGTCCCATGAACAGCAAAAACGGGACACGGCGGGACGCGGCAGGATTGAGATTCTCCTGATCTCCCTGATAATGCCGAGGTAGCTGGTTCGATTCCAGGTAGGCCCACCCCGGACACCTGCACCCGGCCCACCACCAAGGCCAACACGACGGCGGGTCACATGGGCCCCTCAACCAGCGCCAGCGGCTAGCGGTTCCCAGCGGAACGTGCGGATGGCAACGAGGAGGCCGATGGCACCCCATGCGACAAGCACCGCGAGGTCCGTCCCCGTCAGCCCGGTGGAACCCGGCACAAGGAACGCCAGCTGAAGCCCACGCGCCAGGTGCTCGAGCGGAAAGAGCTTGCCGATGTCGAGCAGCCAAGCCGGCATGACCGCCACGGGGATGAACACACCCGAGAGGAAGGCGAGCAGGACGGTCGAGAATGGACCGACGGCTGACGCGCTGTCGGTAGTCGGGCAGGCCCGCGCCAGCGCGAGTCCGAGGGCGGCGAAGCACGCTGTGCCGACGACCACGTAGACCACCAGCCCGACGACCATGTGGCCCGAAACAGCCACGCCATAAAAGAGAGCCCCGACGGCGAGGAGCACACCCGAGGTCACGACGATCGTCACCACCGACCGCCCAATCTCCGCGAAGAGGTAGACCCAACTCGGCATGGGGGTGCCGCGGTAGCGTTTCAGCTGACCCGCCTCGCGGTCGGTGGTGATCCGGATCACTAGCGAACCGAATCCGTTCAACATGATGGTGTAGGCGATGATCGAGGCGGTGTAGTAAGCCGCCGACTTCACACGAATACCGTCGAAGCTGGTGTAGCCGTGGAAGATCGCGTTGAACAAGAGCAACAGGACGACGGGCATAATGATCGTGAAGACGAGGGCCGAGGGATCGCGCAAGTAGCCCCGGAGCGAGAATCTCGTCTGTGCGACGGCGAGCCGAATGTCGTTCACTGCCAGCGCATGTCCTTGGCCGGAGCCTCCGCCAACGCGATGAAGACGTCGTCAAGCGTTGGGCGGACCACTTCGAGGTCGGCGAGCTCTAGGGCCTGCCCGTCGGCCCAGCGCAACACGCGACTCAGGTCCGCCTGCACGCTCCTCGAAGCGATGCGAACTACGGCACCGTCGAAACGCGACGAGACCTGCGTCTCCATGCCGAGCAGGTCGAGACTGACATCGGCCGGAACACGGAAGGCGATGTGCGTGACGTCGCCAAGGCTGTCCCGCAACTCGTCCGAGGTGCCCTGGGCCACGATCTCGCCCTCCCGCAGAATGATGATGCGGTCGGCCAGATGGTCAGCCTCGTCCATGTAATGCGTCGTCAGGAAGATCGTCTTGCCCGCGCCCCGTAACCCCTCGATCATCTCCCACATCTCGCGACGCGCAGCGGGGTCGAGGCCGGTCGTCGGCTCGTCGAGGAAGAGCAGCTCAGGGTCGCCGACGAGTCCGAGGCCTACGTCGAGGCGTCGCTTCTGCCCGCCCGAGAGCTGCGCCACCCGCCCGTCTGCCCTGTCGACGAGGCCGACCATGGCGACCACTGCCTCGACGTCCGTCGGGCTCTCGAAGTAGCGGGAGAACATGGAGAGCGTCTCGCGCACCGTGTAGTGGGGGCTGAGCTCGCACTCTTGGAGCACGAGGCCGATCCGGTTTCGCCACGTGCGATTGGGATGGGCAGGGTCCACACCGAGCACCGAAACCTCGCCGGCGTTGCGCGGACGGTAGCCCTCCATGATCTCGATGGTGGTCGTCTTGCCGGCCCCATTCGTCCCTATGAACCCGAGGATCTCTCCGCCACGTACCTCGAAGTCGATACCGTGAATCCGCTCCACGTCACCGTACGACTTGCGCAGTCCATGGACCTCTACGACGGGCTGCACGGTCTAAATTTACGCAGGCGAATTGGACCCTGTCTGCCCTTCTTCTGCTGTCGCTCTTTCGGGCCCATTGTTGTCCCATCCAAAAGGGTCCCGCACCATCCCGCACCATCCCGCTCCATCTCAGGTCAGCTGTTCGGACGCTCCGCAACTGGACAGCCTGGGACTCGAGGGGATCCTCTGGGATGCACCGGGATTTCGCTGACCGCCCTGTTAATGCAGCGCCCGCAGCATCCCCAGCTTGCAGGCTGAGAACCGCGCTCACTTCCGTGCAACAGCGAGAAACAGGACGATTCGCTCCCATTTCGTGCAACACCGCCACGGCAAACAGGGCGCAATAGCGAATACCAGCCCATTAGGTGTCAAGGGCGCCCAGCAGGATTCCCGATGACTAGAGACGACCGAGGCGCAATATCTGAGAAAGTCTCGTGCCTGCGAGTGGTCCACCGACTGAAAGGAGAGCAGGATGAGTGATGTTCAAATAGCGAGTCCGGTCAAGGCACACCACCACATAGGTCAAGCGATCGGCCTCCGCGGGTTGCGGGCCGAGGTCGCGAGAGTCGATGGTACCAACGCCAAGATCGCCGTCTTCCTCACCAACCTCGTTGGATCGATGTGGTGCGCATATGTATTTGCTGTCATCGCGTTGATTGGATTACCACCGGCATTGAAGCCAGGTGGCGAGGGCATCATCGCTTGGATTGCGCAAACGTTTCTTCAATTGGTGCTGCTGTCGGTGATCATGGTCGGCCAGAACGTACAAAGTGTGGCGAGTGATCTTCGATCACAACACACCTACGACGACACCGTACTTATCCTCGATCGCCTCGACATCCACACCGCAGGTGGGCTCAAGGATGTGACTGACCGAATCGACGCTTTGGAAACCGCCATGAAGGGGTAAGCGCAACGTCAACGTGCCCGGTCGCCTTCTGGATTCCTTGACGGCGAAGGACTGCGGTGATGGGCCGTTGACGCATGAGGTCGACTCCGGCGACATTGGGATCGACATGGATGATCGCGTCGGAAAGAGTGGAGATGCGATGGAGGAGCTCGTGATGGGCCACTTCTGCGATGTCGTGCGCACTGGTGACGGGCAAGGCCCAGTCGACACTGAGCCGTACCTGGGCCATGAGACGATGTCCCATGCAACGAGCCCGGACTTCGGTCACCGCCGCCACACCATCGACCGCCGAAACCGTCTCGGCGATGCGAGCGACGATGGCCGGATCGATGGCATCGAGGAGACGCTGGCCGACGTTGCGAGCGGCGTGAAAACCGACGACCAAGATGGCGGCAGTGATCACGAGGCCCACGACGGCGTCCGCCCGCTGAGCTCCGAGGCCCACGGCAATGGCGCCGATAAGCACGAGTAGTGAAGTGAGGCCGTGAGTTCGGGCGTGGATGCCATCCGCTTCCAGCGCCGCCGAGCCGATGCGGCGTCCAACCCGAATCCGGTACTGGGCGACGGCTTCATTGCCCACGGCCCCGACCACGGCCGCCGCCATCACCAGGGCCAGGTCGGTGATCTTTTGCGGGTGGATGAGGCGGTCGACGGATTGGTAGCCAGCGAAAGCGGCGGAGCCGAAGATAATGGCAAGGACGGCCAGCCGCAACGGCACGGCTGTCAAGGCATCGACCGCATTGTGCAAGGTGTCGCCCAGGAGAGCCACCGAGCCACTCGTGGACACCACAAGGGCTTGGATTCCTGCGGTGAGGAGCAGGATGACAAGCGAGATCGCCACGACCCGAATGCCATCTCGACTCCCTTCGAGGACCTGATCCACCGAGTCTTTGGCATCATGGGAGTTCGGAGCCACGAAGGCCCGCAGGGTGCCTATAAGCCCTTCGTCGGCGTGTTCGGCGCCGTGGGTGTGCGCGTTCTCATGGCCATGCGCCCCGTGACGGTCATGCTGCTGTGACTGGGCTTTTGCACCATCGTCCTTCGCAGTCACCGACTCAGTTTCGTAGCGACCCCGTCGCTCTGCACGTTGCGAATCCGTCGCATGTGGCATCTCCCGAGGATGCGTCCGAGTTCGCCGGAACGCAGCAGGCGCCCCACGCGTCCGCCCAATCTCAACGAAGGCGGCCAAGAGCACACACTCCACCATCGGGCTCGTGGATCAGGTCACGGGCGCCTTCCCAATCGTCAACGTAAACACCTTCGTTGCCCGCTGTTTCGGCGTCGACGAATCCTTGATTTTCACCGTGAAGGTATAGGTGCCCTTCGCCGAGGCGTATCCCGAGATCAAACCCGAAGCGCTCAGAGTGAGGCTCGGCGGCAGTGTGCCACTCTTCAAGCTCCACTTGTATGGCGCGGTACCTCCGGCAGCTGCCAGTTGCTGTGAATAATTGACGGTCTTGTGCCCCGAAGGCAACGGCGACGACGTCGTGATCTGCAACGGGGCGTTCACGAAGAAACACTCGTCAACGGTGCCGTCCGTGCTGCCCGTGTAATTGCTGTCCCCGCCGTAGACAGCGCGGAAGCACCAATATCCGATGGAGCTCAGACTGTTGGGCGGAGTGAAGTTCGCCGAGGTAGCCGTGGCGCTGTCACCGTCCGCAGTCAGACTGACAGGATTTCCGATCTGCGTCCCTGAGGCACAGGGGGTCACGTTTGCGGTGGGCCCGCACTCATAGAAGGTCACCGTCCCGCTGGGGGCCCCGACCGTGGCGTTGCCGGTGACCGTGGCCTTGTCGGTGTTGGACTGGCCCGTCAAAATCGACGCGCTCTCGGGCGCACTTAGCGTGCTCGAGGTGTCCTCGCTGACCGTGTAGCACTCGTCGCTGGTGGCGTCCGAGCTCCCGGAGTAGTTGGAGTCACCCGAATAGACAGCTGCGAAGCACCAGGTGCCAGCAGCTGTGTTGTCGAAGTCCGACGAGGTGGCCGAGTTGGTGTTCACGGAACCCGCGCCCAGCGTGACCGGGTTGCCCAGCTGCTGCCACGAGCTCGACGTACACGGGTCCACGTTCACGGCGCAGGTGTAGAAGGTCACCGACCCCGTAGGGAAAGGCGCGTTCGCAGCGCCGTCGTCGCCGGTGATCAAGACGGTGTCACTGTTGGGTCCGTCGAGCGACGCGGTCGAGCTTGACGGAGCGCTCACAGTCGTACTGTCGACCTGGCTGACCGTGAAGCACTCGTCACTGGGATTCGAATCAGAGCTGCCGTTGTAGTTGGAGTCTCCCGAGTAGACCGCGTCGTAGCACCACGTACCGGCGGAATCCGGTGTGAACGAGCTCGAGGTCGCGCTGCCGCCGAGCAAGGCCACCGGGTTGGCCGGATCGGCAGTGACTCCAGGTGTCGTGGGCGTACAGGGGCTGACGTTCTCCCCGCACCAGTAGAAGTCGACCGAGCCGGTCGGGGTACCGTAGGTGGCGTTGCCGCTCACGGTGGCAACGTCGCTGTTCGAAAGTCCCAACATGATGGTCGAGCTGGTCGGCGCGGTCACGGTCGAACTAGTGGCCACGGCGACGCTGAAACACTCGTCACTGGGACTCGAATCCGAGCTGCCGGTGTAGTTGGAGTCTCCCGAGTAGACCGCGTCGTAGCACCACGTACCCGACGCGTCCGGGGTGAACGAACTCGAGGTCGCGCTGCCGCCGACCAGAGCCACCGGGTTCGCCGGATCGGCGGTGACGCCAGGCGTCGTGGGCGTACAGGGGCTGACGTTGTCCCCGCACCAGTAGAAGTCCACCGATCCGGTGGGAGCGGGCGCGTTGGGAACGCCGGTGACCGTGGCCACGTCGGTATTGGAACCTCCCGAGACGACGCTGGCGTTGGTGGGAGCGCTCGCAGTCGAACTGCCGGCCTGGTTGACCGTGAAGCACTCGTCGTCGGTCCCATCGGAGCTACCGCTGTAGTTGGAGTCTCCCGAGTAGACCCCGGCGAAACACCACGTACCGGTGGAGTCCGGGGTGAACGCCGCCGAGGTGACCGTGTCGGGATTCGACGTTCCGCTCAACGGCTCGGTGTCGAACTGGGTCCACGAGCCCGAGGTGCACGGCATCGGGCCGGCTGTCGGCCCGCATTCGTAGAAGTTGACGGATCCGGTGGGGTCGATGCCATTGACGCTGCCGGTCACCGTGGCCGAATCCGTGTTGGTGTTGCCGAGCACGATGCTCGAGCTGGTAGGTGTGGTGGTGGTCGAGGACGAAGCCTGGGTCACGTCGACGGTGCTCGTCGCACAGATCTGGGTCTGTACCGGCGAGTCGCCGGCGATGTTCGTAAGGCTGCCCTGGGCACTCAGCCACTGCACACCGAACTCCCAGTCATTTCCATTGGTGGGCGTGGTCGCCTCGCAGACCTGCACGGTCTGGTTCCCGGCCGGCGTGCCCGCGGGAATGGTGAAGTTGGCGTTCAGCTGCGGCGGGTTCAGGATCGTCTGGTAGAAGGTCAGGGTCTCGTTGTCACCGTTCTGCGCCGCCAGGGTGCTCTTCGAGAGCGTGAGGGTGGCGCCGGGGCCAGTGCCCGATTGCGCCGTCACCTCGGTACCCGGAGGAACGCCGGTCCCGCTCACTGAGTCACCAACGAGGTTGTACGGCGTGGCGGCGGTGCCGGCCGATACCGCGGTGCAACCTGCCACCGGAGTCCCGGAACCGGTACAGGTCTGGACCGTGTTCGTCGCGTTCTCGTTCACGAGGGTGATCGTGGCGTCGGCGCCGTTTGCGCTGGTGGTCGTCGTTACGTTGTCGACGCTGTAGTCGGCTTCGCTGACGTCGGCGTTGTTGGTGAAGGTGAGGGTGTCCGAAGCGTCGGGGGCCGTGGCGCTGTTCGACAGCGTCACCTCGACGTCGGCGTAATTCCCCGTCGTCCCGTTTCCCTGGCTCGCCACCGTGGTACCTGCAGGGATATCACCCGCCGTATCGGTGACCAGGTCGCCAATCAGGTTGGTGGGGAAACCTCCCGTTTCGCTCGGGGAGACCGTCGCCACCGCTGAGCCGGACGTCACGCTGACCCCAGAGACCTGGGTGGTGGTCGGGTTCGGAGTCACCGTGGCCGGGAGACCGTCTACCGTGACGGAGACCGGAGTGGAATCCCCGGCGCGGGCGTACCAACAGTTGTACGTCGCGTTGAAGAGGTTGGCCGATCCCGCTCCCAGGCCGCCGATGGTTGACGGGCAGGCACCAGTGACGTCGTTGACGGTGACGCTCTGACCGATAGAGGCGGTGGACGCGTTCAGCTGCGCTGTGGGCGCCTGCGAGCTGGGGAGGTTCTGACCGGCGAAACCGACTTCGGCATCGGTGGCGCTCGGTCCCGAGCCCGTCGTCTCGAACGCGTCGTAACAGAACGGCATGCCGGCGTCGATCTCCGCCTGCGACGGCGGGCACGTGTTCATGGGGTCACCACTGGACTTGAACTGCGTCGTGGTGTTGAAGCCGTCCACCGTGCTCGCGCTCATGTCGGCGGTGGTACTCGGCGGAGCCGCCCCGACGGCGCCACCGGACCAGGCTTGCTTGTTCAGACCGGCCGTGCCCGTGTCGACGTCTGCCTCGCCATTCCCTACGCCACCGGTCCAGTTGAAGCCAGGACCGGCCTCGATGGTGAGACCCGTGCCGCCGGCGGCGTCGATGGCGTTGGAGCCTGTGAAGATCGTTGACCCCGCGCCGGAGGTGTTGTTCAACCCCAGGATGAGAGCACTGGCGGCGGTCCACGGCGAGGAAGGAGCGTTCGAATTGTCGTAATTCGCGCCCGTTCCCGCCCCGGCAGGATTGGTGTCGGCACCGTCGAAGCACGCCTGCGCGATGGCTCCGTTGTTTGCGCCGGAGGTGGCGTTATAGATCGAATCATTCGTGCCGCTGAGAGTCCCCCCGCTGTCGGGCGCAACGCCACAGACGGGAGCGGGGTAGATGATCATGGTCTCTGAGCCCGTGTAAGGAGTCCCGGTGCCGTTCTCATTGGAGTTGTCGGTATCAGCGACCGAAACGGTGTTGGAGGTTCCACTGCCCCCGATTACCTCGGTGTCGTCGCCAAAGCCGGGCGCGGCCTCGATGGTGCACGAGGCGGTGGTGGCGGTCTGTGTCGTCGGAGCCCCACAGTAGAAACCGTTGTTGAAGTTGGTGCCGAGCGTGCCGGGAACCACGCCCGAGATCGTGGGGATGTTGGGCGTTCCGCCGCCAGTCTCAGTGGCGGTGAGCACCGAAGTGAAGGACTGGTTGTAGCCGTTGTCGAAAATATCGGCGTTCGACACCTTGAACGTAACGGTGTTTGCCGCCGCCGCCGGCCCTGCCGTCGCGAACGACACCAGCATCCCTCCTATCAGAGATGCGGAAAAACACGCAGTCAGAACACGCAAAATTCGCCCGTTCATGAGAAACCCCCTTGGATCGCCCCGATCGCCACTGCGGTCCTAACAGATGTTTGCCACTCTGTCAACGGCCGTGTCAACGGCACGACTCACGCTGGCCGCAAGGACGCGAACTACATGTACGTCAAAACGTCGCGCATCTGAACAAAGAACGTAACGAGGCGGATCATCAGCTTGAAGTGAAGGCAACCGAGGGGATCGACCGCTTCGCCACAGGTCACACCGGCGCGGTCCCTCACGGCCCCACGGGCCAATCATTCGCGAGCCAATAGGGACCAGTCGTACAGCACGGAGTTCAACCCACACCCGCTCTGGTCGGCCGGGTATCACGCTGGGACAAAGGGGGCGTCCTTTGTGAGCGTCCTCTGATCGAGGGTCAGATGGTCGCCACCCTGGCTAGTGCCACCAAGCGATGAGATGGGAATCCGTTGGCATGGCCTGTCCGAACTGGAACATGACCGCCTTCGGATAGAACGTCGCATGGACGAAACCGAAGTCATCCATGTGAAGCTGCAGCGCCTCGAAGACACGTTCCGAACCTCCGAGTCGAACACCATGTCGCCGCACTGCCGCTTCGAACCCGGAATCGACTACTGCATCAGTGAGCTACGCAGTCGTCGATCCCGCTTGCCGATCCGCCTGGAGCTTGAACTTCCGGCCCCGCAGCTTGACTCTGAGGCTCGGATTCGCCTTCGACAAACGATATCTCGCTACTGTGAAAACCGGATCGGTCGTAACAACCGTGAACGGCTCATTGGCGAATGCTCAGGAGGACTTCACGCTTCCCAATCTTGCTGGTTGGGTCTTGGCCTGGGTGGGCCTTTGGTATCCACTCGGCGCCATCCTCTTCTCGTCGGTCGTACCAAAGCGTGAGAACGCCGTCTTAACCCGATTGCAGGATGCAGAAGTGGTTGTGAATCCGATCTGAACACCACCAAGTCAGCGCTGCATCGGTCCACTCGTTCCCCATCGACAGTGGTACAGGCCACCTGGTTTGCGGCACCCGAGGGGCTTCCTCTCAGCCGTCGTAGAACCCCAGGGGATGGATCCCGATCAGAGTCTTCTCCCTCGGTGTCCCGGCCCGTTTCACAGCCTCCGCCGAGAGGTGATTGACCACGGATGTCGGTCGAATCCGTTGGGCGAGATCGCGTCGACCGTAATGACACTGAATGAACATTCGACCGGGATCCTGCGGTCCGAGGGGCAGGCGTCTGTGCCAGATATCCGAAACGAAGAGGGCGACGTCACCTGCCTCAGCCACGAGCGGAACGGCGCCGCGGCCCTCCCATTCGAGGTCCTCGTCGGCGAGCCTCGCCCTGGGGGGCGGCTGTCCCGACGTATGACTACCGGGGATCACTCCCGTCGGGCCGGCATCGATCGGGCAATCCAGGAGGTAGAGATGGGTGGCGATCGCGAAAACCGGATAAGGGATTCTTGGATCCCACGGAACACCGGGGTCACGAGGGACGTGCGGCCCAGCGTCGATGTGCCAGAAGCGGGCAAGATGGTCGTTCTCGCCTGGTTGTTGCCACCACGCCGTATTGGCGATCACGTGGCAATCCTCACCCAAGAGAAACTCGACAACTTCGAGGACCCGCGGGTGGCCGATCGCCTGCTGGACAAGTGCGCTCCGATTGAGCATCTCATATCGAAATGGGGCGGATTGCTCGGGCGGATCTCCCCGATCGTCCGGCGGATATTCCTCGAAGACTCGCTCAACGTCGGCGCGGAGGGCTTCCAGTTCCTTCCCGACGAACACGCCGTGAAGCTGCACGTATCCTTCCGATCGCAGGCTCTCCACGGCTGCCGGCGCCGATCCTGAACGAACAGTCAGGTATCCATTGGATCGAGTCCGCTTGTCACGATTCGACTGGGTTCCAGTCACGGCTCGCTCCCTCAGGAAGCTCCGCGGCGCGATGACTCGTTGAGGGTGGTGGCGGCCCGGATGAGCGCCTTCAACGCCTTCTCGTTGATCTTCTCTCCCTCGTGAATGTCAATCGCGCGCCTCACGTTCCCGTCGAGGCTGGAGTTGAACAGGCCTGACGGATCCTTCAACGACGCACCCTTGGCGAAGGTCATCTTCACGACGCTCTTGTACGTCTCGCCAGTACAGACGATCCCCTCGTGATACCAGACCGGGGTCCCTCTCCACTTCCACTCCTCGACCACGTCGGGAACAGCTTGCTTGATGAGAGCTCGGATCCTGGAGAGCACGTCGCCTCGCCAGTCGCCAAGTTCCTTGATTCTCTCGTCAATCAGCCGAGACGGAGATTTGTTCTCGTTGGGGGCGCTCTTCCTCATTGTGTTGCGCTCATCCTCCACTCACGGTCCGCAGCACGCAATTTACCCACGGCTTGAGGAGCTGCACGTATCGTGACGAGGATGAGCGCAGACGGCAAGCTGCTGGCGGCGTTGCCATCGCCGGCAGCCTTCTTCACTTACTCCTCGGCCAGATACAGACCGTTCCCGCAGCCGGCCCGCTTCCGCTGCCGGGAGCCGAGCGCGCCACGTAAAGCAGGAATTACTTCCGCGTCAGAAGTGTGCTCCATCGCGATCGATCCCGAGATGCGACGACTGCGACACCTCAGTTCATGCTGATGCGCGCGTCGGCAGTGCTTTCTGGCGAGAAAACCGACAGGCCGGCGATTTGGCTCCGTTCGTCGAGCACCTCCGTGCCAGTCAGCAGGTCCCATGGTGCAAAGCGCGCCCTGGTCAGCAAGTCGTCGGGCGGCGATGCGCCCATGACGAACACTACGCCGAGCAGAACGCACACGATGATGGTCGGGATCACCAGCAGTGTGCACCACACACCGTTGCGCAGGACGGACCAGCCGAGGCCGATAGGTCTGTTGTCCCCGCGCCGGACAACACGCAGGCCCGTGAGGCGATAGCTGGCCGTGCGCCCGTGCCGCCACTCAATCACGCTCCACACCATCCACCCCACCCCGAGCATGACCACGAACAAGCAGCACGTCAACAGGAAAGCTCGAAGGCGGGCGCTTACCGACACGGCGGGAGCACGTAGGTTCGAGGCTCGGGGATCGACACCCGTACGCGACGTCCGCCGCTGAGCAATGCGAGAAGAGCTCATCGCAGACGTGGCTGGCGCGCCGGCTCGGTGTCCCCCAGTCGGTTCGTGCGTCGACTTCCGCGAACCCCGACCCCGACCCATCCTGCTCCCACCCGATACCCAGATCCCATCGGCATCACCTTCGACGTGCGTCCCTCGTACATCCGACGCTTTGAGAGACCTTCCCAAATCTACCGGGGCCGAATCGACTCGCATCGGAGACGTCGACCAGGTGGCTCACCAGGAACTGCGGGCTCAGGTCGCTAGATGGAGACCGAGAAACTGCAGCGACGGAGGCTCTTGAGAGATGAAGAAGGGACCCGTGTGGCAACCCTCCGAGATCTCCACGACGGCCGAGGGCGGCAACGCCGCGGCAAGTGACAGGACTCCCGGCCGAAACGGATCGTCGGCTCCCGATGCCACCCGTACGGGAGTCCCCGACAGCGCGCCCGCGTGCGTGACGACGTCGTCGGATGCGAAGTCGGCCGCTGACGCGTACGCGGCCGCGTTGGCTGCCTCTGCTTGGGTGTACGTCGTCCAGACGGCGGGGCTGATCGCCGCCACGGCCCGGAAGGTGCGCGGGTACTTCTCGGCCAGGAGCAAGGCGCCGTACCCTCCCATCGAGATCCCCATGGCGCCGATCCGGTTCGGAGCTCGGCCCAGGTTGAGGCCCTGACACAACGGGATGAGCTCCGACACGACCATCGCCATGGGGTCGTCACGCGGATGCGGGTTCCAGTAGCCGCCACCACCGTCCACCGTGACCATGGCCATCGGCGCTAGGGGCTGACCGTCCACCACGAGCGCCAGTGCCTGGGCCGGGGACATGGCAGTCAGGGCATCGGTGTGGTTGGCGCCATTGCCATGCAGCATGACGATGAGCGGGAGTGCCGATCCGGGTTGGTGACCCGGCGGCCACGCGACGGTGTACCCCACCCGTCGCCGGCGCGCCCGCGAAAAGAACGAGCCGGACCTCGACGGTCCAGTCTCCGAGTACCGCAGCGGTGGGCGCGCAACAGCACAGTTACCCTCGAGCTGGTCGAGCTCCTGTTGTCCGGGCAGGACCCCGTGCGCCACGAGCTCCACACCCACAACACCGGCGACGCCGAGCGCGGCGAGCGTCGCGAAGCCTCTGAGGAGAAGCCGCCTCCGGGTGTATCCCCTTGCGCCATCGTCCTCGACCCGAGTGATGCCGCCGTCAGTCGAGCGGCCGGCTTCGCCGGTGGCCCCAAGCAAGGGCTGTCGTGCCCGCGACCTACGCCAGCCGCGGCGTGAGGTGGCGCGCCCTGCCTGCCGCCCTTGCCGCCACCGTGGCCAAGAAGGCCATCGCGACCAGCTCCACGACGTCGATGGCGCCCGCGTGGAAGAGGTTGCGCGGGCCGGGTCCACCGTCGAGGATCCACAGGCCCGCACCGAGGAAGAAGAGGCCCATCGCCGCAGCAACGAGCACCGAGAGCCTTCGCTCGTAGCGGACGACTCGTGGGGAGAGGTCGAGCCTCGTTGCCGTCTTCATCGATCCCCACACTGCGGCAACGAGCGCAAAAGGGCTGACGCACATCCACGCCACTTCTCCCCCCGGGAAGTGCCTGAGCGCGCCAGGGTGGAGCCAATAAGAGGTCACGAAGAGGGTCGAGGACCATGCGTACGCCGCGACGCCACCGGGCACGATGCCTTGGTTCGCCCATGGGTGTCCTCCGGTGCCGGGCCATCCGTTGGCGAAGTGATGCGTGCCGACGACGAGAGCTCCCAGCCCACCGGCCATGAGCAGTACCGGTCCGACCAGCTCATCGCGCGCGGCCCCGGACGACGGCCGCACCAGCCGCCCACAGAAGGGGGACGACACACGCCACACCCAAAAGCGCAAAGAGAAAGACGCCGACCGTCATCACCACCATGCCGGTGGACGTGGCGAGAGTGTCCGGAGGAGACCACTGCCAACCGATCGTCAATTGCGCCCAAACCGCGGCGGCGAGAACGAGAAAAGCCCAGGCCGCCACACCCAGGGTGAGCAGCGCGCGGCGCGGCTGTTGACCGGGATCGAGCGACCGGCCCGCGAGACCGATTGTCGCCAGGCGAGCAAGCACCCCGTTCCGGGCCACGTCGACACCACGGGACAGCCGCCGCGGGCGATCCTCCATGTCTGCAACGAGCAGCTCGATGAACTCGTCTCCATAGCGGGACCGCCATTCCCGCGGATACCAGCGGAGCATCAGACGGGCACGCCGCCGACTG
The DNA here is from genome assembly GCA_963725895.1 of uncultured Acidimicrobiaceae bacterium. Taxonomy (GTDB): domain Bacteria; phylum Actinomycetota; class Acidimicrobiia; order Acidimicrobiales; family RAAP-2; genus Bog-473. The sequence goes on from CAVSAJ010000004.1 coordinate 77,451, forward strand.
GCGGCCTCCCTCGCGTTCACGCGGTCCCCCACGTGCCGGCGAGGCGGCGCAGCCCGACGTCGACAACCCTGCGCTGCACGGCCAGATGTGATCGCAGCGCCTCGGCGCCGACGGCCGTGAGCCGGTACGGGCGCCGGCGGTCCGTGCTCTCGATCGACTCGATGAGACCCTGGCCTTCAAGCCGGCTGAGTGCCTCATAGAGAGTTCCCGGAGCGAGTCGGACGTCGGCAAATCGCTCGATGTCCTTGGTGAGCGCGTAGCCGTGCTTCGGTCCCTCGGCCAGGCTGGAGAGGATCAACGTCGCCGGTCCGGCGTATCGGCCAAAGCCGGAGATGGGTTCGGTCGCTTCGGCACGGGCGGCGCTCTGTCGTGTCACGCGTGGCATCACTGTCATTCTATATCGGTATCCGATCTATCGGCAACCGGTCGACCTGCGCCACTCGGCCCGAGGAGCATGGGCGCCCGTGCACGCAGGAGATTCCGGGCGAATGGGTCCCGGAGACGCCAGATGCCGGCGTCGGCGACGAAGTGGGCCGTGGTGACGCCGAGGTACGCGCCGTAGAGCAGACGGACTGGTGACGGGGCCGTATGGAGATGGGACATGACGCTGAGCACCGCGCCGCCAGCCAGCGCGACCGCCGCCAGCGTCGCGACGGACGTGGCCCTCTGCCCTCGCGTCCCACCAGCGGCGAGAAGGCCGAGCAGCACCAGATACTGAAGTCCGTGCGCGATCGTCATCCCAGCCACGGCGGCGTAGGGCGCGGTGAAGACGAAGACCGGAACGGGAAAGAGCAACGTCGCGATGTAGAGCGCGCAGAAATCCTTTGGCCGCTGCGTCGGCGGCCTTTCTCGAAGCTCGGCGATCCCGGCCAGCACGATCCCGACGTACGCCACACGAGTCCCGTCGAACGCCAATCCGAGCGGCGGAGAGAGGTGGAGTTGCACGATTGTTGGACGGGCGACAAGCCCCGCAACTCCGCACGCGCCGGCGAGCACGATGCAGCGGCGCTCCGCGACGCGCAGCCGAGCGACACCGGCCGACAAGGCGGCGAGCGCCACCATGCCCAGGTTTTGTCGCTGATAGTGGTGGAGCTGCCAGGCGAAGAACGCCACCAGGATCCACGCGAGGGCGCCTCGCCCGACGACCATGACCACCAGGAGCCCACCACCAACCAGGGCGACAGGCGCCACGAGGTAGCGACCCGGGCGAGCACGAACGTGGCGCCGGAACTCGCCGATGCTGACAAGCCATGCGGTGCCCGCGACGTGGCACGACGAACTGAGAAAGAGAAGCCAGGCCAGCACGCCGGACGCCTGGGCGTCTGTCGTGGTGGGAGCCAGAAACGCCGCTCCGACAAGTGGTCCAGCGGTGATGACGGCAATCGTCCAGCGCCAGGACGCGCCAGCTCCGACCCCGTTGACTTCGGGGCATGGCGCACTCACCCCCCACCACAGCCCCCGGCAGCGCCCGCCGCCGGGACGATGTGCAGAGCGACGAAGGCGATCCCACCCCCGCTCCCGAGGACCAGACAGGTCCACACGATCACCTTGCGGAGACGGCCCTTTCCCGGCTCGGGAATCTGGAGACCTTCGGAATGGAGTTGCGGCGGGTCGAGAACGAGCATGCATCGTTTATATATCGGATACCGATATACCGTCAAGCGATGCACGGTTCGGTCCGATCAGGTCAACCGAACCGTGCTGCCCGGCGTGAGAGGTGGTAGATGATCCAGAGCGGCGTGCTCGAGGCCGGCCACACCGTCGACGTCGGGGGTTCGGATGGTCCAGAGGGTGTGGAGGATCCACTGATGGCGAGCCAGGTCCCACGCTCCTTCGAGCTGGCCTTCGCCGACCTCTACCGGCTCGCGTACCGGGTCGCGTTCCGCATACTCGGTGACCGAGGTGACGCGGAGGATGTTGCCCAAGAGACCTTGGCCCGGGCCACCCTGCGCTGGGGAAAACTGCATGACCGCCCCGAGGGATGGGTGAGCCGAGTCGCCTCCAATTTGGCCGTGGACCGCTATCGGAGGCGTCGCCGCGAGCCCGCGATCGCAACCGGACCGATTGGGATCGTCGACGATCGCACCGTCGAGCGCGGTGACCTCGTGACCGCGCTACGACGCCTCCCCCGTCGACAGCGCGAGGTCGTCGTCCTCCGCTACGTGGCGGACCTGTCCGAGGCGGATGTGGCGGCCGCGCTCGGATGTTCCGTCGGATCGGTCAAGACGCACGCCTCGAGAGGACTCTCGGCCATGCGGAGACAGTTCGAGACCACAAGTACGAGCGGTGACGATGTTCGAGCATCTTGACGATCCCGAGCAGCCCGCACCCAGTCGCCGCGAGCTGGCCTGGGTCCTTCATCGCGCCCACAGGATCCAGGTGCGCCGACGCTGGGCTCGCGCGTTGACCACCTGCTGTGTCTTGGTCGCCATCGCAGCCGGCTTTTTTCTCGGCCGGCCTTCGGGCCCGTCCGAGGCGACTGCCACCGATTACGAGTTCAACCTCGTGAAGAGCCCACTACCACTCGGCTCTCCGGTTCCCACCACGGCTCTCGTCGACGTGCAATTCGCCAGTCCCGAGTATGGCTTTGCCCTGGCCGTCCATCGCAATGAAGTGTTCTTGGCCGCGTCGAAGGACGGCGGATCGACTTGGCAGGTCCGCAACACCGATCTGCCGGCAGGTCTCGGACCGGCCGATGACTATCCGGGCCAGATGGAGTTCATTGGTTTCACCGGGTACCTCTGGGGGGCTCGAACCGCCAACGGCGCCCCGCTGTGGATCAGTCACGACGAGGGTGCCACATGGCAGGAGGCACCCATCGGGCCGTACGTACTCGATGTCGAGCGCGATCGATCTCGACGTGTGGGCTTTGACCGCAACCTGCCCGAGTGTCCCGTCCGCTCTGGCGTGCCAAGTGAACGTGGACCAGTCCATCGACGGGGGCGCGAGCTGGCAGCCGGTCGGAGCGGTTGCGACCTCTTCACGGATTCCGGATACGAATCCGGCCGGGCAGTTCGAGCTGGCCCGCATCACGACCGAGAGGGCCTATGTCTTGAGCGATCTCGGCGACGCAGACCAGCCCGCGTGGTATCTCGAGTTCACCGACAACGGTGGCGTCACCTGGGTCACGAGGCCCGCGCCGTGCGTGGGCACATATGCCGACGGGGCGGAAGTCGCGGCCTCAAGCACGATGGACCTCTGGTTGCTGTGCGGAGGTACACCGACCACCGGAGTGCAGTTCAAGCAGCTCTACCGTTCCAGCGACGGCGGTGCGACCTGGCGACTCGCAGCCTCCACCTCCTTGGGACCTCCCAGCGCGCAGCCGGGAGACCCACTTCCCGTCGGTGGCTACGTGGCGCCGCTCGCGCCGGGGCACCACACCCTGGCGGTCGCGAGCGCGACGACGGCGTGGCTGTACCCGGAGCGAGCGGGCCTGTTCAAGACATCGGACGGTGGGGCCAGCTGGGTTCCCGTCGCGGACCTCGCCAACGCAGGCTTCCCGAACGGGGGGCAGGGCAACGTGACGTTCCTGAGCGAGACCCAAGGGTGGATCTGCGCGTACGGGATCGGCCTCTGGCACACGGAGGACGGCACCCATTGGGAGCCGTTGGGCGCGTCGTGACGTCCTCTTAGCCCGGTGGTTCTGCTCCCGCGAACCGGTCCAGCGCGGAATGGATCGCGGTGGCTGCCGGCCCGTGCGGCGTGATCATGTCCAAGGGCCGAGCGCGGAGATGTCCTGGGAAATTACTGGGAACGACGCGTACCGCCTGCACCGGCACGGACCATCCGCGCTGCATGATCGGCCGGGCCCTACCGTTCGCTCAGGCATCCGAATGGACGCCCGAGACGGGGGTATCGGGACCATGATCCAGAGTCAGTACGTGAACCTCGCGGGGGGCGCCGTTGCCGCGATAGCGGTCCTCGTCGCCATCTCCTCCATTGTCGTGCTCATCCCGGTCATCTTGATCGTGGCGAACCGCGCGGAACCGGACCCCCGTGGGATGCGACCCTCAAGCGTCTACCTGTTCGCAATGAGCTTCGTGACGCTGCAGCTGACCTTCGCGGGCTCGGTCGTGATCATCAGTTCGCTGTTCTCGATCATCGCGCCGCACTACTCGCCGCTGACGAATTCAGTTGCCCGCTCTGTCGTGATTGGCGCGCTCTTCGTCGTTCTCGGCGGCGCCACCTTGCTCATCCATTTGAGCCGGGGGATGGAGACGGCCCGCGGCGACGGCGACCCAACCGGGCCCAACCAGAGGGTCATGCAGTCCTATGCGGGCGTGGTGGGCTTCATCTACGTTCTGCAGCTCATCTTCTCCATGGGCGTGGGTATCTACCTTGTGTTCGCATTCATTGCTCCCGGCGTCTTCGGAAGCATCGGTTCGAGCCGGAGCGGGACCCTTGCGCTCTTGTTGGACATCGCCTACGTCGTGCTCGCGTCGGTGTACGTCGTGGCCGCTCACTCGGGTCTGGGCCCATCGGCGCTCCAGCCTCGGCGCCGTACTCAGACGGCGGCGACGACCCCGGCGCGGTAGAGGGCGCCCCGAACACCCGAACAATTGAACGGCGGGTCGCGCCTGTGTTTACGTACGCCCATGTTCTTGATGCGATTCGGGATGCGGGCCACCGCCACGTCGGAGCCGGAGGAGCGGGCTGACCTCTACGCCGCCACCATCGAGATGTGTGCCTGGGCCGAGAGCAAAGGCTGTGTCGGGGCCGTCCTGAGCCAGCATCACGCAGTGGAGGACGGCTATCTGCCCTCACCCGTTCCGCTCGCGGCAGCGATTGCGGGACGCACGACGGACCTGCCGATCACTGTCGGCGCGCTCCTCCTCGCCTTCTACGAGCCCGTCAAGCTCGCCGAAGACCTCGCCGTCGTCGACCTGATCAGCCGCGGCCGCGTCTCCTACGTCGTGGGGATCGGCTATCGACCCGAGGAGTTCTCCATGTTCGGCGTCGATGCGAAGCGACGCGGCGCACTTGTCGAGGAGCGGATCGGGCTGCTCAAGAGACTGTGGTTGGGAGACCTGGTGACGCTCGACGGCCGGTCCGTCGAGGTCACGCCCCGACCGTTCACACCGGGAGGCCCGTTCATCGCCTACGGCGGCGGCAGCGAGGCGGCGGCCAGGCGGGCGGGGCGCCTTGGGCTCTTCTTCATGGCCGAGACGCATGATTCGTCCTTGGAGGAGGCATATCGCGCCGCTGGCGGCGAGGCCGCGCCGGGTTGCATGTTCCCCCCGGCCGGGGTGCCCCTCACCGTCTTCGTCGCCGACGATCCCGAGCGCGCCTGGGCTGAGATCGGGCAGTACATGCTCGCCGATGCCACCAGTTACGCCGCGTGGAACGTGACCCGTAGCGGTACGGCGTCGATTTCACGGGCCACCAGCGTCGCTGACCTCGCGGCTGAGCGAGGCGCGTACCAGATCGTGACCACTGACGAAGCCCGCGCCCTGTTGCGTGGCGGCTTCCCCCTTAACCTGCAACCGCTGGTCGGCGGGCTGCCACCGGACCTCGCCTGGCCGTATCTCGAGACGGCTGCGTCGGTGTCCGGTGCTGCGGACGGGACGACGTAACGACCAACGGCGGTCTCGGAGAACCTGGCGCGCCCATTCCGTGCGGCGCGAGCGCAGACGCCAGCACGTATCCGCCTTCGTATACTGGTGTAGTGGCTCAGCCAGCCGGCTTGTCCGGCGCCGTTGGCACGCCATGACGGCGGAAGGGGAGATGCAAAACGCGGTGCGGCGCGTCGTCGACGAGATCACCGGCGCTGATGAACGACTTCGGGTGACGCACACGGTGGCAACCCGAGGCTGGGGTGACGTGCTCTACGTGGACGTCTACGCGCGCTCACCCTACGAATCACTGGACCAGGAGTTCGGTCGTGCCCTGCGAATCCTGGTCTCGGGCGTCACAGAGACCCCACTCGAACGAGTCACCATCCGGTGGCGGATCAGCAGCTGACCATCGATCCTGAGCCGGCGGCAGTTCACTCCGCAGCGATGGCGGCGAGGACGTCGAGCCGGGCCGCACGGCGGGCCGGCCAGCTGGCTGCGATCAGTCCCAAGATGGCAGCCAGGATGAGGAACACCACGAGGTTCGAGACGGGCACGTCGATGTTGGTGATGCCCTGAGCTCGCAACGATGACGCCAAGGCGATGCCCAGTGCGGTACCGACCACGATGCCGATGACCGCACCGAAGACGGCCAGGATGACGGATTCCGAGCGGATCATCGCCCGGATCTGGCGACGCTTCATCCCGACCGCGCGGAGCAGCCCGATCTCGTGCGTCCGTTCGAAGACGGACAGCATCAAGGTGTTGACGATCCCGATGAGGGCGATGATCACGGCGAGGCCGAGCAGGGCGTACACCAGGCCCAGCAACTGGTTGACCTGGGCCTGTTGCGACTGCTCGAACTGCGCCTTCGTTTGCACCTTGAGATTGGGATACCCCGCGAGCGCGCGCTTGACCTGCTGGTCGACCCCGGCGCTCCCGTCGGTCCGCAGGAGCACTGCGACCGGCAGCTGGTTGCTGAAGTGGGTGAGGAAGAACCCGTCCCCGACGAGATAGCTGCCGATCAAGGCGTTCGCCTTGAAGACACCGCCAATCCGCATCGTCGAGCGCCCGGTCTTCGCGAATTTCACGGGCACGACGTCGCCGGCGGCGAGGTGCTTCGTATTCGCCGTCGTGGTGTCGATCAGCAACTGTCCCTTCGCGAGCGTGGCCGAGCTGCCTTCGGTCATGTTCAAGATCACTGTCTGTCCGATGTTGTGCGTGGACGTCGCAGTGAGGCCCTGGAGCTGTCCTTGCAATTCGAATTGAGCCTGATAGATGGTGGAGGTGGCCGTCACACCGGGCACGGCAGCGGCGAGCGGCGCGACGGCGTTGGAGAAGCCGCCCTGTGCGTTGTTCGGTGTCGAGACGATGATGTCCGCGCTGATGGCATTGTCGACGCTACTGGTGGCCGATTTCGACAACGATGCGCCGAACACCGCGATGGCGGACACCAGTGCCAATCCGACCATCAATGCCGAGGCGGTCTGGGCGGTTCGGCGCGGGCTCCGCATCGAGTTCTCCCGCCCCAGGCGTCCTGACATGCCCAGCATGCGCGCCAACGGGCGGCCGAGAAAGCTCGACATCGGGCGGGCCACAGCCGGAGCCAACCGTGCGACGCCGATGAAGATCAACACCGCGCCCAGTCCCACCAGCGCGACGACCGGCTCGGTGAGGCCGTAGGCCAGGGCTCCCACACCGGCCAAGGTGATGACAGCGCCCCACGTGAAACGGCGGCGCAACGAGATGTCGGTCTCGGTCTGCTGCTCGGCCACGGCAGCCACCGGCGGAATCCGCACTGCACGTCGTGCCGGGCTGATGGCCGACACGACAGTGACACCGACCCCGACGAGCACGCACACGATGACCGTGCGTGCCTCGAACACGATCGGACCCGACGGCAAAGTCACACCAAACCCGCTGAGCAGTGCCTCGAGGCCGAGCGCGGCCAGCACGCCGAGGCCGAGGCCGACCAGCGACGACACGAGGCCGACGATCGCCGCCTCGCCGAGGACCGAGCGGAAGACCTGGCGACGGCTCGCCCCCACGATGCGCAAGAGGGCCAGCTCGCGCGTGCGCTGTCCCACGATGATCGAGAACGTGTTCAAGATGGTGAAGCCGCCGACGAACAGCGCTATGAAGGCGAAGACCAGGAGAGCCGTGTTGAAGAAACCGAGGGCCTGACTCACCTCGCTCGTCTGTTCGTTCACTACCGTCTGGCCCGTCACCACCTCGTCACCCTTTGGGAGCGCCCGCGCGATGCCGCGCTGCACCTCTGCCTTGTTGGCTCCCGGTTGCGCGACGACGTTGATGGTGTCGAACTTTCCAACCTCGCCGAGGAGAGCCTGCGCGGTGGGAATGTCAAAGGCCGCCAACGTCGCGCCGGCGAGGTTGTTGGCCGTGCCGAAGCGCGCGAAGCCGGTGATGGTGAAGGTGCGCGTCGGGCCCTCCAACAGGATCCTGACCTGTTGGCCCACTTTGAAGTCGTACTTCTGCGCGGTCCCGAGGTCCATGACCACGTCATGGGACGTCGTAGGCCGAGTCCCCTGCGTCAGGTGGAGCGCGGAGATCTGCTGGTTCGGGTCGAACGAGATGCCCAGCGTCGGCGCACCGCCGGTGGTGATCGCCTTGCCGTCATGGGAGATGTACTGCGCATAGCCGCTAACGGAGCCTTCGGCGGCCTCGACGCCGGGGACCGCCTGCACCGTCGACACCAGCGACTCGGGGACGGGGTTCCTGGTTGCGTTGCCGCCGCTGCCGAATTGTGCGACGCCACGTACCTGGAAGTCGATGTTCTGGTAGATGTTGCCGAAGAGCGTGTTGAACGTTTGGTGCAGCGTGTCGGTGAGCACGAACGTTCCCGCAATGAACGTGACACCGAGCACGATCGCCAAGGCGGTGAGCGCAAGGCGCAGCTTGTGCGCGAGCAGGCCCTTCAAGGTCACCCGCCACATGTCAGGTGACCAACGTCCGCACGCGTTCCAGCACCGAGTCGGCCGTCGGCGCGGTGAGCTCGTCGACGATGTTGCCGTCCGCGAGGAAGACGACACGGTCCGCGTAGGCGGCACCACGGGGGTCGTGGGTCACCATGACGATCGACTGACCGAAGTCGGTGACCGAGCGGCGGAGGAACGACAGCATCTCCGTCGTCGAGTTGGAGTCCAGGTTGCCGGTGGGCTCGTCCGCGAACACGAGGTCCGGCCGGTTGATCAGAGCCCGTGCACAGGCGCAACGCTGCTGCTGGCCACCTGACATCTCGCTCGGCCGGTGCGACAGCCTGTCGCCGATGCCGAGCTGGGCGACCAGGTAATCGAACCAGTCTTGGTCGACCTTGCGTCCCGCCAGGTCCGCCGGCAGCGTGATGTTCTCTCCCGCCGTGAGCGTGGGGACGAGGTTGAACGACTGGAAGACGAAGCCGATGTGGTCTCGCCGCATCTGCGGTCAGCCCCGCGTCGTCGAGACGGCCGATGTCCTTGTCTCCGACGTAGGTGTGTCCGGAGGTCGGGCGATCGAGACCCGCCATGCAGTGCATGAGCGTCGACTTGCCCGACCCCGAGGGTCCCATCACGGCCGTGAAGCGGCCGCGCTCGAATGTCACGGTGATGCCGGCCAGGGCGTGCACCGTCGCCTGGCCCTGTCCGTACGTCTTCCGGAGGTCGACTGCGTGGGCAGCCGGGCTGTCAGAGCGTGGACCGGCCGAGACCGGGTCGGTGAGCGTCAAGAGGGCCTCGATTCGTCGGTGGTCGAAAGCGGGACGAGAAAAGCGGGGTCCGTCACACTCTGGCCCGCGTCGGGTCGCGACACAAGACAATCACACGTGTGTGACCGTGCCCACCGTCACACATACGAGGAAGGCGCTCCTCGGGATTGCAACCCTTGGCGGGCTTCGACCAGACCGGTACCCTGTGCCGCGCGTCACCAAGCGAGGAGTGAGCTACCCGGGGGGCAGGTTCGCGATGAGGCATCTCGGCGTGAGAAGGGTCTGAGCCGCTGCGGGCCGCCCTGCACCTTCCCGGCCGGACTCATAGCGCAGTCGCCGCGGCCGTGTCTGTCGCCGCGGTGCTCGTCGTGCAACTCGTGCTGTTCCCGATGCCGCTCGGAGTGTGGCTCCAAGGTGTCGTCCTCGGCCTGTTGGGCTCCCTCATGGCAATCGGGCTCGGCCTGACGTACCGGCTCAACAAGGTCATCAACTTCGCGCAGGGGGATCTCGGCACGGCACCGGCCGTGCTGGCGGTCGGGTTGATCGGCTTCTCGGGCGTCAATTACTTCCTGGGCCTCTTCACCGGTCTCGTCGCGTCGGTCCTGCTGACGGCGGCCGTCGAGATCATCGTGGTACGGCGGTTCCGGCGGTCACCTCGCCTGATCTTGACCGTGGCGACCATCGGGCTCTCCCAGCTCCTGGTGGTCCTCAGCCTCTTGATCCCCCGCATCTGGGGCCAGACACCCATCGCCAGCGCGGTGGTGTCCTTCCCCTGGCACGTGGCATGGCACGTCGCTCCCGTTGTCTTCACTGCCGACGACTTCGTCGCGGTGATCGTCTCGGTCGGCTGCCTGGTCGCCGTGTCCCTCTGGTTCACCCGCAGCGACATCGGGATCGCCGTCCAGGCCGCAGGGGACCGGCGTGACCGCGCGTCCATGTTGGGCATCCCGGTGGGGCGGCTCCAGTCCGTGACCTGGGTGGTGGCCGGCGTCCTGTCGTTCGTCAGCATCTTTTTCCAAGCCGCCATCTTCGGGCTTCCGCTCGATCCGACATATGGGCTCACCGCGCTCGTCACGGCGCTGGCGGCGCTGGCCCTGGGGAACTTCGTCGAGCTCCCGGTCATTGCTGCGTCCGCCGTCGCGCTCGGCGTCCTCCAACAGGGGGTGGCCTGGAACGACCCCGCGAACCCGGCGCTCGGTCTCGCGGTCCTCGCGGGAGTCGTTTTCGCCGCCATCGTGGTGCGCCAATCTGTTCGCGCGGCGCGCTGACCGGGAGACCGAATCGACGCTGTCCCTGGCCGGCAGCGTGCGCGACCTCGCCCCGTCGGCACGCGCCCTCCCCGAGGTCAGGATCGCGACGCCCCTTGGCGGGCTCGCGGCCTTCGCCGCCGCCTGCACCCTGCCGCTCTGGATGGGCCCCGGCGAGCTCATCAGGGCATCGGCCCTCGTCGTTCTTGCGATCGTCGGCGCTTCGGTGGTCGTGCTGACGGGATGGTCGGGTCAGGTGAGCCTGGGGCAGATGTCGTTCGCCGCCCTCGGTGCCGTCATCGGTGCCGTCGCGATCGTGGACTGGCACTGGGACCTCAGCCTCGCTCTGCTCTTGGGAGGTGCCGTCGCTGCCGGGGTCGCGGTGGTCATCGGTATCCCCACGCTGCGGCTCGACGGGATGTTCGCCGCCGTGACGACGCTGGCGTTCGCATTGGCGGCGTCCGGCTACTTCCTCGTCCCCGCAGAGTTCTCCTGGATCCCACAGGGCCAGGTCAACGTGCCCTATCTCTTCGGGATTTCGCTGACTTCACAATCGTCGGTCTTCGAGCTGTGCCTCGGGGTCCTCGTGCTGGTGCTCGTCGCGCTGTACTGCTTGCGCCACAGCCGCATCGGGCGCGTCCTGCGCGCGTTGCCATCGAACGAGCGCGCCGCGTCCGGTTACGGCGTCCGGGTTCTGCGCGCCAAGCTGACCGCATTTGCAATCTCGGGCTTCGTCGCTGGTGCGGCCGGCTGTCTCTTCGTGGTCGTCAACCAGCAGTACGACGACACCGCCTTCTTGGCGTCCGCGAGCCTCGTCGTCTTCACGTCGACCGCGGTCGGAGGTTTGGGCTCGGCCCTCGGAGCCATCCTCGGCGCCGCCATCGTCGAGGGGAGCGCCGTCTATCTTCCGCCCAGCTGGCAGCTCTTCCCCGCTGCGCTCGGCGTCCTGGTCGTGCTCATCGTGTTCCCCCGTGGCCTGGCTGGGCTCTGTTACGACCTGCGCGACTGGGTGATCGACCGGCTGCGCGCCCGACAGGCGGGCACGCGGAGAGGCGTCGCGAGCGGGACGGGTCCGGCTGACCCGGCCCTCGTGCCGTGAAGCGGCTGGCCGCGCTGGGCGCGGGGGCCTCGCTGTTCCCTCTCGGGATCCTGTTCGGCATCGAGCTACTGGACCAGGCCACCCAGAGCGCCTTCAACGTGTTGATCCCGAACGTGCGCGATGCGTTCCACCTCACCGATGCCGGGATACTGCTCATCGTGGCGATCGCCGGGGCAGCTGCCCTCGCGTTCACTCTTCCGGTCGCCGTGCTGGCCGACCGGTACAACCGGGTGCGCATCGCGCTGATCGGTGCCATCGTCGGCGCCGCGTTCTCCATCGGGCTCGGTTCGGCCCCGACCATCGTGGTGGCAGGGGTCATGCTGGCTGGCGTTTCCATGGGCCAGGCGGTGATCTTTCCCACCCACAACTCCTTGTTAGCCGACTACTACCCGGTCCCCGCCCGGCCCCGGATCTACTCGGCCCATCGGTCGGGTATCAGCCTTGGCGCCATCATCGGCGTCCTCCTCGGTGCGGGCCTTGCCGCCGTCTGGTCATGGCGTGCCCCCTTCTACTTTTTCGCCATCCCCATCGCGGTCGTCGTCCTCGTCGGACTGCGCCTGCGCGAACCGCCCCGCGGGCGCCACGAACAGCTCGAACTGAGCGAGCAGATGATCGCCTCCGAACGCGGGGAGCCGGCACCGTTGGCTGACGCGCCCGCAACAACACTCACGCACGATCCCTCGCCCGGGGCCGAGGTCCCGGTCGAGCCGCCACCGTCCCTCGGCGAGGCCTGGAGAACGGTCTGGAAGATCGGGGTGCTCCGCAGGATCTTCATCGCGCTGCCCTTCTTGGCCGCATCCATCGCCGGCTTTACGTCCCTTGCGTCCCTGCAGTACCAGGAGACATTCCACCTCGACGCCGTCGAACGCGCCTATCTCATCGCACCGATCCAGGTCTTCGACTTGCTCGGACTCGCCCTGGGCGCCGTCGTCGCCACCAGGCTGGCCGCTCGGGACGTCGGGCTCGTGTTCCGCATGATCGCCGCCGCGTCGATGATCGCCGCCGGTTTCGCCGTCCTCTTCGCGCTGGCGCCCTCGGTGCCCGTCGCGTTCATCGGCAACGCCGGCATCGACGCGTCGCTCGCCATTGTCGGCCCGGGGGTGCTCGCGTCGTTGTCTCTTGCCATACCTTCCCGCGTGCGATCCGTGGGGTTCTCCATCGGCGCGCTCTTCGTGCTCCCGGGCTTTCTCGTCCTGCCGATCGTGGGCGCCATCGGCGACTCGGTGGGATTCCGCTACGGGCTCCTCATCCTCGTCCCCATCTTCACGGTGGGTGGGCTCATCGTGGCCAGTGCGGGCGGGCTGATCGCGCGCGACATCCGTGACGTCTGGACCTCCATGCACACACGCGCCCAGATGCTCCTGGAGCGGCGCATGGGCCGGCTTCCCTTGCTCGCCGTCCGCGAGCTGACCGTCGGCTACGACGGTGTCGAAGTGCTCGGCAACGTGGCCATCGAGGTGGGCGAAGGCGAGATTGTGGCCCTGCTCGGCACCAACGGGGCCGGCAAGTCCACCCTGCTGCGGGCAATTGGCGGCGTCGTGGAGGCGGACCACGGTGCCATCGTCTTCGACGGGCGCGACATCACCCACCTACCGCCGGACGAGATTGCGCGCCTCGGCGTGGCACAGGTGCCCGGAGGGGAGGGTATCTTCCCCAACCTGCGCGTCGAGGAGAACCTGCGCGCCGCCGCATGGCAGGGACGCCGCCGGGGCGAGCGCGACGAGGACATGATCGCCGAGGCGCTCCGCACCTTCCCCACCCTGGCTTCTCGCCGCGCCGAGCGCGCGGGCAACTTGTCCGGTGGCCAGCAGCAGATGCTCGCTCTGGCGATGGCGACGATCACCCGTCCCACGTTGTTCCTCATCGACGAGCTCTCGCTGGGGCTGTCGCCCATCGTGGTCGAGCAACTCCTCGGCGCCGTCGAAGCCATGCGGCGGGCTGGGACCGCGATCCTCCTCGTCGAACAGTCGATGAACGTCGCTGTCACGGTGGCCGATCGCGTCTACGTGATGGAGGCCGGAGTCATCCGCTTCTCCGGGAGCGCGGAGGAAGTGGCCTCGCATCCGGAGCTCTTGTGGTCCATCTACCTCGAAAAGGCCGCGGAGTCCCTCGACACGCGTGACCGTGACGAGGGCACGGCGACGGCTGACGGCGGCCGCCGCGCCGCGCTCGAAGTGGGGGGCATCTCCGTGTCCTTCGGCGGTATCGCCGCGCTCAATGACGTCTCCCTGCATGCCGACCGCGGGGAGATCGTCGGCATCATCGGACCCAATGGGGCCGGCAAGACCACCCTCTTCGACGTGATCTCGGGATTCCTGCGCCCGGACACCGGATGGGTGCGCGTCGCCGGCGCTGACGTCACAGACCGTTCGGCGGCGACCCGGGCGAGGCTCGGACTCGGGCGGTCTTTCCAGGACTCGCGGCTCTTCTCGGCCCTGACGGTCCGCGACGCGCTGGCCGTGTCGTTGGAGCGCTTCACCGACGTGGGCGACCCGTTCAATGCGATCTTGCGGCTGCCCGCGCAGGTCCGGACGGAGGCGGCTGTGATGGCCCGCGTCGAGGAGTTGATGGAGCTCTTCGGTTTGGAGCAGTTCGCAGAAAACCTCGTCAGCGAGCTGTCGACCGGGTCGCGCCGCCTCGTCGACCTCGCAGCTGTCTTTGCGCACCAACCGTCGGTGATCCTGCTCGACGAGCCCTCCTCGGGCGTCGCCCAACGCGAGGTCGAGGCCATGGTGAGCCTCTTGCGCACTGTGCGCGACCGGCTCCGTGCGACCATGCTCATCGTCGAGCACGACATTGCCTTCATTGCGGAGCTTGCGGACCGCTTGATTGCAATGGATCGCGGCACGGTGCTCATCAGCGGCCACCCGCGCGATGTGCTCAACTCACGAGAGGTCGGCGAGTCGTTCCTCGGCACCGATCCCCTCGCTCTGTCTCGCTCCGGGTCGGCTGGGTCCGCTGCCGGACGCGCCCACTCGCCCGCTCCCGCGGAAGCCGACCCCACATGAGCGACCCCGGACCACGATCCTCACCCGGAGCGCGCCCCTGGCCCCGTGTCTCGCGGCTGCGGATTGCCGGCCCCGTGGTCCTCATCGTTGCCGCGCTCGTTGCCGCCGGCATCTCGGCGACGGTCAGCGAGCACAACGGCCCTTCCACCTCGACCACACCCGGCACCGGGGAGGCCACTCCCGTACCGTCGCCCGCCGTCCCCCTCACCTATGCCGCGGCCCTCAAGGTTGGGAAGGCAGCGGACTACCACTGGGGATCAGAGTGCGACCACAAGACGGGGCGGCTCAAGATTCCGAGCGTCTTCGCGCCGCCGTGCGTTCCCGTGCCCGCGGCGGCAGCGCCGAACGGAGGGAGCACCGCCGGCGGCGTCACCGGCACCGCGGTCAACCTCGTCTACTACAAGCTGAGCCGGGCGGGCTGACGGCTGCGGTCCAGAACGCCGCCGGCACCCCGGCGCAGGCGCTGGCGACCGTGCAGGCGTACGTCGCGATCTTCAACCACATCTTCGAGCTCTACGGCCGGCACGTGAACCTGATCCCCTTCCAGGCCACGGGCCAGGACAGCGACCCGGTCGCCGCGCACGCCGACGCGGTGACGGTGGCCCAACAGGATCATGCGTTCGCCTCCATCGGCGGGCCGGCCGAGACGACCGCCTACGAGGACGAGCTGGCCCGTCTCCACGTGCTGTGCATGGGCTGCGGCGACTCGTCCCTCTACGGCCAGATCAAGCTCAATGCGCCGTACCAGTGGGCCAATCTGCCGACCGCCGACACCTCGCTCTACGAGACGATCGACTACGTGGCTGGCCAAGCTGAACGGCAAGGACGCCATCTGGGCCGGCGATCCGTCCCTGCACACGCGCAAGCGATCCTTCATCGTCGTCAGCGAGACGTCCATACCCCCAACACCGGGCTTTGGCGAGCTCACCGCGTCACTGACCAAGATGGTCAAGGCGGACCACCTGAACGTGGCCTCGCTCACCCCGCTCACCTACAACCTGAACCTGACCACCTTGCCCACGCAGGCCGCGACGCTCGCCGAGAAGCTCAAGAGCTCGGGCGCCACCAGCGTGGTCTTCGCCGGCGATCCCATCATGCCCATCTACCTCACCCGCGCCTGCGCTGCCATCGGCTACTACCCGGAGTGGATCATCACGGGCATCGTGCTCACCGACACGTCGACGTTGGCGCGCTACTACGACCAAAAGGAATGGTCGCACGCGTTCGGCGTCACCAGCCTCGCCGTCCCGGTGCCGGTCGCAACCGGCGACGCCTACCGCTTGTATCGCTGGTGGTACGGCAAGCACGCGACGCCGGCGTCGTTGGCCGCGCCGGCCATCGTCCCGCCCATACAGCAGTTCTTCACAGGGCTGCAGCTGGCCGGTCCGGATCTGACCCCGAACTCGTTCGCGACCGGCCTCTTCCGCGCCCCGCCCGCCGGGGGCGGCCCGACCTCGCCGCTCGAGGCCTACGGCTACCAGGGCGCGAGACCACTGCCGAGCTACTCGTCGCCCGCCGACTACACCTTCCTCTGGTACGACGCGACGGCCAAGGGCCCCGACGAGGAGGGCGTGAACGGGACGGGGCTGATGCGCTACGTCAACGGCGGCGCGCGCTACAAGGCGGGGGTGGTGCCTACCGGACCCGTCCCGATGTTCTCGCTGGCGGGCTCGGTCACGAGCTACTCGTCGCCGCCGGACGCCGCCCCGTCGTATCCGCCCTGGCCGGGGTCCCCGGCCGCACGGGCCGGCTGACGGTCGAGACGGGGGTTAGCACCAGGACCCGACGCCCGGTAGCGGCATTCCTCCAGCATGACGACGCCCTCATGCTGAAGGGACGACCACAGGGGCCGAGCGACCCCGTTCCGAGGAGTGCCGATGATCGCGACGCACGGACTGACAAAGCGCTACGGACGGACGCTCGCCGTCGACGACCTCAGCTTCACCGTGACACCCGGGGTGGTGACCGGGTTTCTGGGCCCCAACGGATCGGGGAAGTCCACCACGATGCGCATGATCGTGGGCCTGGACGTGCCCGACGCAGGAACGGCAACGGTGAACGGATCACCGTACGCGGAGCTGCGCTGGCCCTTGCGAGAGGTCGGGACGCTGCTCGACGCGAAGGCGTTTCACCCCGGGCGCACGGCCCGGAACCATCTGCGCTGGCTGGCCAGGACGAACGACATCGACGACCGGCGGGTGGACGAGGTGCTCGACCTCGTCGGCCTGACGTCGGTTGCAAACCGGCGGGCCGGCAAGTTCTCCCTCGGGATGGGCCAGCGCCTCGGCGTCGCGAGCGCGCTGCTCGGAGATCCCGGCGTCCTCTTGTTCGACGAGCCCGTCAACGGACTCGATCCAGAGGGCATCCGCTGGATCCGCCACCTGTTGCGCGACCTCGCCGCGCGAAGGCCGCACCGTGCTCGTCTCGAGCCATCTGATCAGCGAGATGGCGCTCACGGCGCAGCGGCTCGTCGTCATCGGCCGGGGCACCCTGATCGCGGAGATCAGCGTCGAGGAGTTCACGGCGTCCAGCCAGGGTGAGGCGGTGCGAGTCGTCACACCGACGCCGCAGCGCTTCGTCCGGGCGCTGGCTGAGGCGGGGGCCCGTCCGAGCGTCGGCGACGACGGTGCCATCACGGTCCGCGCCATGCGCGCCGCCGATATCGGGGAGCTGGCGGCTCGCGCGTCTCTGACACTGCACGAGCTGACGCCGGTACGCGCCTCGCTCGAGGACGCGTTCATGGCACTGACGACCGACGCGGTGGACTTCCGCTCCGCTCCCGGCGACGTCATCGATTCTGCACCCGTTCCGACACGCTGAGAGGAACCGACATGACCTACGGGCTCAGAGGAGCCGACATGACGACTGCACTGACACTCGAAGAGCCCCGCACCCGGGCCGGCCTGGAACAGGCGGTACGCGCCGAATGGAGCAAGCTCGTCTCCCTGCGCTCCATCCGCGTGGGCGCTCCTCATCACACTGGCCGGGACGGTGCTGGTCAGCGTCCTGAATTCGCACGGTGCCCGCCACCCCCACGTGCCGCCCGGCTACTTCTCGGGCTTCGACCCGACGAACGTCGCACTGGCCGGGCTCGCACTCGGGTCGCTCGTCATCGGGATCTTCGGGACGATGTCCATGACCGGCGAGTACGGCAGCGGGACCATCCGGTCCTCGCTCGCGGCCGTGCCGCGGCGCCACGAGTTCTTCGCCGCCAAGGTGATCGTGATTCGGCACCGGTGCCCTCGTGGTCGGCATGGCGATGAGCTTCCTGTCGTTCTTCGTCGGACAAGCCGTGCTCTCCGGCGGCGCGCCCACGGCGACACTGAGCGATCCCGGCGTGCTTCGCGTCCTGCTGGAGTCGGGTGCCTTCCTGGCGCTGCTTGCACTGTTCGCCCTCGGCCTCGGCGCCGTCATCCGACACAGCGCTGGTGCCATTGCGACCTTCGTCGGCTGCACCCTCCTGCTGCCGCTCCTGCTGCACAACGTGTCCGAGAGCCTTGTCCGGCTGACTCCCGAGTCGATCTTCGCCAACTCGGTTGCGGACGTGGTGCCAACGAACGGGGCACTGTCGAGCACGGTGGGCTTCGTCGTAATGGCGGGCTACGCCAGCGGTCGCGCTCGTCGTGGGCGGGGTTCTCCTGGCACGGCGTGATGCATGATGGTGGAGCGCGGCGGAGGACAGTGACGTGCGTATCAGCGTGCGAGGCAGGGAGATGTCGGTCGCGATCACCGAAGAGCAGGTCGAGGCCGTCAAGGGCATCGCTCGCCGGATCCTCCGCGAGCCGTTCACGAGGCGGCCCTGGGCCGAGCTCGCCTTCTACCTGGTCAGCGGTGGTCTCGCCGCCGTCGGGCTGGCGTTCGTCGGTGCCACCATGGCAACCGGCGTGGTCCTCGCCATCACGTTCGTCGGTCTCGCCGTCCTCGCGCTGTCCATTCGTTCGGCGCGGGGCATCGGCGGGCTGGACCCGGGCGCTGGCCCGGTCCATGCTCGGCGAGCAGATCGGTGAGCCCGAGCCCTTCGTCAGCCGTCCGGGTTTCCTGGGCTGGCTGCAGTCGGCCGTGCGCGACCGGGTGGGCTGGCGGTCCATCGCCTATCTGGCCGATCAAGGTCCCCTGGACGTTGCTCGGCTTCTATGTCGCCTTCAGCCTGTGGTGGGACGCGCTGGCCTGCTTCGCCCATGCCGTTCTCTCGCCCAACAACACGAACAGCCCCCCGGTGTTCGGTCTCGTGCGCAACCTGTTCCGGCCGGGCTACTTCTCGATCAACGCCGGGTTCGTGCATTGGGTCGCCATCCTCATCAGCGGCGCGATCTTCTTCTTCGCCGCACCGTGGGTCATGCGCGGCTTCGTCAACATCGACCGGATGCTGCTGCGGAGCTTGCTCGGGCCCGACCCCGTCGCGGCCCGCGTCCGCTGGCTCGAGCAGGCGCGGACCCAGACCGTCGACGCGTCGGCCGCCACGCTCCGCCGGATCGAGCGCGACCTGCATGACGGGACCCAGGCCCAGCTGGTGGCGCTCGCCATGCGACTCGGCATGGCGAAGGAAAAGCTCGAGGACCCCGCGCAGGTCGACCTCGAACGGGTGCGCGAGCTCGTGGACGAGGCGCACCGCGGTGCGAAGGAGGCGATCACCGAGCTGCGCGACATCGCCCGGGGCATCCACCCGCCCGCGCTCGACACCGGGCTGGAAAGTGCCTTGGCCACCCTGGCCGCCCGGAGCGCGGTGCCGACAGAGGTCTTCGTCGACCTCTCTTTGCGCCCGACGCCGTCCATCGAGGCCATCGCCTACTTCTGCGTGGCCGAGCTCCTGGCGAACGTTGCACAGCACGCCCAGGCGTCGCGGGCGACGGTGAGCTGCGCGCAAGCGGGCACCTGGCTCCGGCTCGTCGTGCGCGACGACGGCCGCGGCGGCGCCCAGCTCACCACGCTCGGCTCGTCATCGAGTGGGCTCGCCGGCCTGAACGACCGCGTCTGCGCCGTCGACGGTCGCCTCACCGTGGTGAGTCCTCCCGGCGGTCCGACCGTGGTGACCGTCGATCTCCCGCTGGCACCATGACGCCCGCCGCGCTGCGCGTCGCCATCGCCGAGGACTCGGCCATCCTTCGCGACGGGCTGGTCCAGCTTCTCGTCGACCGGGGCTTCGCCATCACCGGCGCTGTCGGCGACGCGCACGCACTCCGCAGCTCCGTCGCGCTGAACCCGCCCGACGTGGCCGTCATCGACATCCGCATGCCCCCGTCGTTCACCGACGAAGGCCTGCGGCTGGCGCTCGAGCTCCGCGCCCGCTACGAGGGTCTCGGCATCCTCCTCTTTTCCCAGTACGTCGAGACGCGCTACGCCGCCGACCTGCTGGCCGAGGACGCGTCGGGCATCGGGTACCTCTTGAAGGACCGGGTTGCCGACGTCGCCGACTTCGTCGAGGCACTCGAACGCGTCGCTGTGGGAGGTACCGCATTGGATCCCGAAGTCGTGACCCAGCTCCTCGGCGCCACGCGCCGGACGGACTCGCTGACCGCGTTGACCGCACGCGAGCGTGAGGTCCTCTCTCTCATGGCAGAGGGCCGGTCCAACGCTGCGGTGGCCAAGTCTCTCGTCATCAGCGAAGGCGCGGTCGAGAAGCACGTCGCCAACATTTTCGCCAAGCTCGACCTTCCCGTTTCGGGCAACGATCATCGCCGTGTCCTGGCGGTGCTGAAGTTTCTCGAGTCTTGATTCAGCCGGAAACCGACGCACCGTGCGCGTCGTAGGAGATGCCGCGGCGCGTCGCGAGCTCCTGTCCCGCATGTATCTGGAACGGGCTGATCCCACCGGGCTCCCACGGTCCGACCGAGCCCGCTCTGCGTGCCTCTGGCGACTTCGGAACGACGCGAAAGCGCTCACGCAGCTCGGCACACGGCACGTGAGCCACCGAGAACCAGTCCACTCCGAGGAAGTCGATGCTCGTCCGCTCCGGTCAGGCGGTCGCGACACAGGGCGCCGCGGAGCATGGCGTCGGAGAGGCGCTCGGCCATGTGCGGGCTCGACGAGAAGTGCCCGGGTGAGGCCTCGAACAATCCGGCCCCCCTGTCCAAGTAACCGGTCTCGAACAGGGAAATGACCATGGCCAACAGCGAGAACGCGTGCATGTCGTCGTTGGCCCGGGCGATGAACCCGAACACCTCGACCTCGGACTCGACGGTCGTGCCGTAGTCGGCCAGCACATGGACCCAGTCGTGCTGGGCCAACAGCGGCGGCGCGGAGCCGGGCAACCCGGGAAAGATGAAGCCACGAGCCTGGTACAGCTCCCACACCTTGCGCCCGATAGCAGCAGAGGGCAGGTCTTCGAACGCGGCCCACCGTGCCGCCAGGGCCGGATCGGCGTCAGAGAACGCCCACGCGTCGTGCAACACCTGGCTGGAGTGGATCGCCGCCGCGGACGCCTGCTCGTTCCACGTTCCCTCGTAGCCGTTCCGCGTGAAGTCCTGCACGGCGAGGTCGAGCGACCCCGCCGCGAAGTCCCGCGCGACGGCGACCATGCCTTCTTCCACGCCGAGCTCGCGCGCGAAGTCGGCGACGTTCTCGGCCACGTCGTCGGGGATCGGGTGCCGGACCAGCGCGCACAGCACCATGACCTGCACCCCGCGTGAGCGGAACTGCAGGTCGCGCGGGGCCAGGGCCACCGCCAACTCCCTCGGCGTCGTCCGGGCGTGCCCGGTCACCGTCACGCGATGGCCCGTCATGGAATGGAACAGCGCCTCAATGAGGGCCCGCTGAATCGGCAGCAGCCCTTCACGGCCCGCGACGGCGACCGCCACACCGTCGGCCATGATCTGGACCTCGGCCGCGTCCGGAGGCTGCAAATTGACCGTCTCGGCGGTGGGGAACGGCACGGGCACGGCGCTACCCCTGCGTCAGCACGTCCAGGCCGCGGCGCAGGAAGTCGCGACACGCATCGGCATCCCTGCCCTGCGTACGGGACATGACCGCGCCGAAGGGAGCATTCCAGAAGGCGGGGTCACCGGGGCGGTCGGACCCCCACGGCCCGACGTAGACGTACGCGTCGGGCGAGAAGGAATCCCCCGGGGAAAAGCCGAGGTTGACCCCGCGTCCGGGCCCGAGCTCGACGGCTGTTGCCACGTCGAAGTGCTCGGGCCACAGCTGCACCGTCGAGCGGCTGGTCGGCGCCGGATGCATGCACGTCACCTCGTCCAGCACCCGCCAGCCGAGGTCGAACCACTCGTAGAGCGCGTTGAGCTCGGCCGCGGGGACCCGCAGTGGCACCTCCGCCGGGCCCACGGGCGGCGTGTCGGAACCAGCCGAGAACTCGGTCGTCAGGCTCGTTCCCGCGAACTCGGCAAGGGCCGTCATCGTCGAGCCCTCGAGCGCGACCGACCGGGCGTCGGTGCCCACTTCGCGCACCAGGCTCCCCCCGGCCAGGCGCAGCACCTCGGGCTCGGGCCCGTACGCCGGCGTGGCCAGGCCACCGGGACTGGCTCGCAGCCCGAAGTGGCCGCTCACCTCGAAGCGCCGGCGGCCGAGCACGTGCGCCGCGATCCGGTGCAGGTCGGCCAGGGTCGTGCCCATGTCAGCCCAGGAGAGTAACGGTGGCTGCGCCGACCTCGTGCAGGCCGCTGCGGACGCGTCCTGAGCGCGTCCGGGCGCTCCGCCTGGCCTCGCGTGCCGCGTGCGCGACGTCCGCCGCCACCGTCGCCTCAGCAGAGTGTCCCCAGAATCCGTGGGGCGCGACCAGGAAGTCGATCAGGCGCTCCAGCTCGTCCCCATACGTCCCGCGGAGCTCCTGCAGGTCGGCCCACGCGAGGGCCTTGTCTCGCAGCGGCACACCGAGCTCGGTCAGCTGGCGCCAGGCAGCCTCGAAGTTCTCTTCGACCAGCCACGTCACATGCTGTCCGTCCTGGGGGACGTGCAAGCGGCTCGAGATCTCGAGGATGGCCCTGCGGCCGCGCCTGTACAAGAACGACGGCTCGCGGTCCTTCGCCCCCTCGATGCAGGCCGACGCCAGCGTCGCTGCATCCGTCACGACTCCGAGCGCAGTGACCCACGACTGGCCGGGGTGCTGGGACCGGAAGAGCGCGAGCATCGGGTACGACACGTGGCTCTCGAGCACGTCTGCCGCCCAGAGCTGCCATTCGTCCAGGGAGCGGTACAGCATCTCGACGTCGCCCCGGGGGGCGCAGACTGCGAGCACGCGCACCGGCGTGATGCGGCCGCCGCGGGGATCGTCCAGCGTGAGCAGTCGCGCCTCGCGCCGGCTGTAGGCCCCGTAGAGCGCCGGCAGATAGGAGATCATCAGTGCGATGGTGACCAGGCCGGTCAGCGTCTCGAGCAGGGTGAGCATGCGCACCACGGTGCCGTGCGCGGAGCCGAACACCGGGGTGACCAGCGACGCGCCTGCGTAGTAGACGATCGTGCCGAAGTCGGTGCTGCCACCGATCCGCTGGTCGAGGCCCCAGTACACGAGCGACCAGCCGATCATGAGCCCGGCCAGCCAGAGGACGAGCAGGCCGAGCAGCGACAACGCCGGGTACAGGTTCAACACGTACTCTCCCGCGCGGTCCCCGAGGCGCGCCGCGAAGGCGCGGGTGCTCCGCCACGTCGCGGCGTAGAACAGCCGTGTCGGGCGCCACGGCCCGCTGGTGCCCTGGGTCACGATCAGCGTCGCGACCGCGTCGCTCAGCATCCCGACGACGAGGGCCACACCGCCCAGCGTGGCCACGACCCGCACGATGTTCGTCCTGCACCTCCCCTGCTTCGGTTCGGCACACCTTATGGAGCGCGTCCCGGGGTCCAGCCCCGTTGCAGCCGAACGGGTCGGTCGTGACACGGGGGCTCCGACGCGCTGAACGGGACTTCCCCGCCCGGGTCGTCGGCCGGGCGATAGAACAAAGGGTGATGAAGGTCATCCGCGGCTCTTTGGGCAGCCGGAGGGCGCCCCGGATCGGGCTGGTGCTCGGCGCCGGGGGCGTCGTCGGGCAGGCGTACCAGGCTGGGGTGCTGGCTGCGCTGCGGCGAGAGACAGGCTGGGACCCTCGAGGCGCCAACGTCATCGTCGGGACCTCCGCCGGCTCGGTCACGGGGTGTGCCTTGCGTCTCGGCGTCCCCGCCACCGACCTGGCGGCGTCGCTCTACGGCGCGCCCACGACGCGGCGTGGCGGGGCCATCCTCCGCCGCATCCTCCCCGAGGACGCCGGCCCTCTGCCCTCTCCCTCTCTGTTGTCGCTGCTCCGGCCGTGGGGCCTTCCGTCGCCTGCCCTCGTCGTGCGCACCCTCCGCCGCCCCCTCGCCTTCCGCCCCGAGGTGGCGGCGATGACGCTCGTGCCGCGGGGACAAGTCGACATCTCCGAGCGGGCTCGCGGCCTCGACGAGCACATCGGGACCCGCTGGCCCGATGGCCTGCGGATCTGCGCCGTCCGCCGCACCGACGGTGGCCGCGTCGTCTTCGGCTCGCCCCGGCGCACCGCCGGCACGGCTGGCCCTGGCCGTGCTCGCATCGTGTGCCATACCGGGGTACTTCACGCCGGTCGTCATCGACGGCACCGAGTACGTGGACGGCGGGGTGCACTCGGTCACCAACGCAGACGTGCTCAAGAACGAGGAACTCGATCTGGTGATCGTCGTGTCGTCGCTCTCGGCCGCACACGGCACTGCCAACGGCGCCGACGGTTGGCTGCGCCGCAGCGTGCACCGTCGGATGGAGCGCGAGGTCGCCCGGCTCGAAGAGGCCGGGACCGCGGTGATCACCCTCGAGCCCGGCTCCACCTCCAGACGGGTCATGGGACTACGTGCCATGGCCGAAGACCGCGGTCCCGCCGTGATCGAGGCCGCCTACGAGGAGACCCGCAGACGCATCCTGGCCACGCCGTTTCTGGCCTCATTGGGCGAGCCCCTCTCGGCTGCGACCGCCGGCTGACCCCGGGGAAGCGGGTGGCGGCCGGTAGTAGCCTCGCCCCGAGCCGGATGCGAAGGGAGGGTGGATGAGTCCTGACCGCCTGAGCCCCCTGGACGCCTCGTTCCTCCACATCGAGGACCACGTGTCGCACATGCACATCGCATCGGTGACGATCTTCGAAGGGCCGCCGCCGCCCTTCTCCGAGATCGTGGGCATGGTCGATGCCAAGCTCGACCTCGTTCCGCGCTACCGCCAGAAGGTCAAGTCCGTCCCGCTCGAGCTCGGGCGTCCGGTCTGGGTCGACGATCCGCACTTCAACATCGAATATCACGTGCGCCACACCGCGCTCCCTGCCCCGGGCGGAGAGAGCGAGCTGCGCAAGCTGGTCGGGCGCGTCATGGCCCAGCAGCTGGACCGCTCGAAGCCGCTGTGGGAAATCTGGGTCGTCGAGGGGCTCGAAGGCGGTCGCTGGGCGATCCTGGCCAAGACGCACCACGCGCTCGTCGACGGCGTGTCCGGGACGGACCTCCTCGCCGTGGTGATGGACCTGAGTGCCGACGCGGAGCGGCCTCCGCCTTCCACCTGGATCGCCCATCCCGAGCCTTCCGGCCTCGAGCTGATGGTCGAGGCACTCGAGAACTTCGTGCTCTCGCCCTACGAACAACTGCGCGCGGCGCGCGCCCAGACCCGTGCCATCCGCCGCATCGCTGGGTACGCACTCGAAGTCGCCGGCGGGCTGTTCTCCCTGAGCGGGCTCGTTCGTCCAATGCCACTCTCGAGTCTGAACGGCCCACTCGGCCCGCATCGGCGCTACGCCTGGGCGTCGACCTCCGTCGACGACATCAAGCGCGTCCGCAAGGCACTCGGCGGGACGTTCAACGATGTCGTGCTCGCGTGCATCACCAACGGATTCCGCGAGCTGTTGTTGGCCCGCGAAGAAGATGTCGAGCGTGTGGTGCGCACCCTCGTGCCCGTCTCGGTTCGCCCCCGCGACACCACCGGGCGGGCCGTCGGCGACGGAACGTATGAGAACAGGGTGTCGGCGATGTTCGCCGAGCTGCCCGTCGACATCGACGACCCCGTGCTGCGGCTGCACACGATCACCGAGCAGATGAAGGACCTCAAGGAGTCGAAGCAGGCCGTCGCCGGTGAAGCCCTCACCTCCATGTCAGGCTTTGCGCCACCGATGTTGCTGGCGCTCGGCATGCGCCTGGCCACCCGAGCCGGCCAGCGCAACGTGAACACGGTCACGACCAACGTGCCCGGTCCACAGTTCCCGCTCTACGCCGCCGGACGGCGAATGATCCGCGCGTTCCCCTACGTCCCGCTCGGGGGCCAGATGCGTCTCGGGATCGCGATCTTCTCCTACGACGGCGAAGTCAGCTTCGGCATCACCGGTGACTACGACTCGACGCCGGACATCGACGTGCTGGCGGGGGGAATCGAGGACGGCATGACGCAGATGCTGAAGGCCTGCGAGCAGCCCGCCTCCTGAGCGTCAGGCAGGAGCGGGACGGGTCGCCGGCAATCCGAGTTTTCGGTGGTCCCAGGTGACCGTCCGTTCCACCTTGAGCTTGATCCCGACGCGCTTGTGCAACATCGTCTCGATGAAGGGCTTGAGCTCCTCGGTATAGGGCGCGTAGTACCGCTCGAACACGCTCACCCCGAGGGTCCAGAGCTTGTCGGGGTCCTCCACGAACTCGGCCTTGCCGACCAGCTCCACCCCTCGGAGTTCTTCGTAGTAGTCGCCGTCCTCGAACAACAGCGTCAGGTTGGGGTTGCGCCGGAGGTTCTGAACTTTTTGCGACTTCGCCTTCGTCTCGACTGTGATGCAGCCATCGACGAAGCCGTACCACATGGCCACCGCGTGAATGGACCCGTCTGCGGAGATGGAGCACATGGTCATGGCGCGACGCTCGCCGAGAAACGCCTCGATTTCGTCGGGTGTCATCTGAATGCTCTTGCGCTGATTCACGCCGTGTCCCATGGCTTCTGTCACCGAACACCTCCCGTGTGTGTGACTCGGGAGCGTACTGCTGCGGGGCGGATAAGAGGGAGCTAAGAGTTCATCTTCAGAACACTTATTGGTTGCTGCGCATTCACAGCACGTTCACCTCGGCTCCCTAGCGTGAGGGCTCGATGGCGAGCGCCGATCAGTACATGGGTCACGGCGATCGGGGCCCTCGTTCCAGCCCCGTTGCCGAACGCCATCGCGGTCAGGACGCCCTGGCCGAGGTCATCACGATCCGACCGGAGCGCTCACACCGCCTCGGGCTCATCGGGTCGTTGGTAGACATTGCGCGGGTGTTCGCCTCCCCGCGCGCTCAGGCGACGTCGGCGCGTACAACCCCCCGTCCGCCGTCGTCGCCTGCCTCTCTCTTCCTGCTTCCATCTCGGGAACCCCACGACGCTGCCTGAGGCGGAATCAGGCGTGGCGGTCGCGAATACACAGTCAGCCGCGGGCCGGACTCCGCTCGTCGGGCCGCCGCGCGACAACCGGCCACTGGTGTTGGTCGTCGACGACGAGGAGTCCTACCGTCAAGCGTTGGCGTCAGGACTGACGCGAGAGGGCTTCACGGTCGAGTCCGCCGGTGACGGCCACGAGGCACTCCGACTCTTCCATCGCGTGCACCCCGACCTCGTGCTGCTCGACGTCATGCTGCCCGACCAGTCCGGGATCGAGATCTGCCAGCAGATGCGCAGCTTGAAACCGGTCCCCATCATCATGGTGACGGCGCGCGACTCCGAGGTCGACATCGTGCTCGGTCTCGAGCTGGGCGCAAGCGACTACGTGGCCAAGCCGTTCCGGCTGCGCGAGCTCGTGGCGCGGATGCGGGCCGTCCTCCGACGCGGCGTGGCCGTCGCGGAACATCACGAGGAGGTCCTCACCGTGGGCCCGGTCCGTCTCGACGCGGGGCGCCGCGAGGTCACCGTCAACGAGAGCCCGGTCGACCTCTCTCGGAAGGAGTTCGACCTCCTGGCCCTGCTGATGTCGCACAGCGGCCAGGTGGTGACGCGCGACTGGTGTATCGACCGGCTGTGGTGGGACCAGGAGCTCACGGACACGCGGACGCTCGACACCCACATCAAACGCCTCCGCCGCAAGGTCGAGCCTGACCCGGCCAACCCGCGTCACCTGGTCACCGTGCGAGGCGTCGGGTTCCGCTTCGAGGCATAGCCGAGCACGAACGGTGGTTCCCGCCCTACATTGAGCGGATGCGCACAGGCGACGTCGTTCCCGATTTCGAGCTGCCCGATCAGACCGGCACCCCCCGCACGCTCAGCGGCTTCTTGGCCAACGGGCCGGTCGTGCTGTTCTTCTACCCGGCGGCGATGACGTATGGCTGCACCAAGGAGAGCTGTCACTTCAGGGACCTGGCTGCCGAATTCGCCGCCGTGGGGGCACAGCCCGTCGGTATCAGCGCAGACAGCATCGAGAAGCAGAAGCAGTTCGACGAGAAGGAGACGCTCGGCTTCCCGCTGCTCTCGGATCCCGATCGCGCCGTGGCGGCGCAGATGGGCGCCAAGCGCAGTGCCGGCTTCCTGCCGAACAAGCGGATGACGTTCGTGATCGACACCGACCGCAAGCTCCTCGATGTGATCCACAGCGAGGTCTCCATGGGCTCTCACGCCGACAAGGCGCTCGCCCTCTTGAAGGCGCGTTCCGCTGCCTGAGCGCGTCGCCGTCGTCACCGGGGCCGCATCCGGCATCGGCGCCGCCACCGCTGCCCGCCTCGTGGCATCGGGCTGGCGCGTCGTGGGCGTCGACAAGGACGAGACAGACGTGGTAGCAGATCTGGGCGACGCCCGAAGGCCGCCGGCGAGCGGTGGACGAGGCCACCGCGCCGCTGTGGCGGAACTCTGGCCGGCATCGTGACGTGCGCGGGCCTGGCGGGTGCGCCGAACCGGCCCGGGTCGCTCCTCGCCGCAGTGAACTATTTCGGCACTGTCGAGGTGCTCGAGGGCCTGCGGCCCCTGCTGGTGCAAGGCGGTGCCGCCGTGGCGATCAGCTCCAACTCGACCACGGTGCAGCCGGCCATCCCCGCGGACCTCGTCGAGGCTTGCCTGAATCACGACACCGCGCTGCAGCGCGGACATTGCCGACGCGCACGGCTCGCTCGTGGCCTACCCGGCG
This sequence comes from uncultured Acidimicrobiaceae bacterium, assembly GCA_963725895.1. Classification (GTDB taxonomy): domain Bacteria; phylum Actinomycetota; class Acidimicrobiia; order Acidimicrobiales; family RAAP-2; genus Bog-473. The sequence continues at coordinate 106,078 of CAVSAJ010000004.1, forward strand.
ACGAAGCTGGCCGTGGCGTACTGGGTACGCCGCCAACGCGACTCGGACGCAGTGGGCGGGGTCAGGACTCCGCCTCAATGCCATCGCCCCCGGCATGATCGACACCCCGATGGTGGCGGGGATGCGTTCGGACCCCGAGACGGGACCGTTGCTCGACCTGCTCCCGATCCCGGTGGGGCGGCCGGGCCGGGCCGTTGAGATTGCCGCGCTCGTCGAGTTTCTGCTCGGTTCCGACGCCGCGTTCTTCTGCGGTTCCGTGGTGTTCTGCGACGGAGGCAGCGACGCCTTGCTGCGCACCAGGGACTGGCCGGCGGCGTGGGACATCTCGGTGCGCGACCTCGGTCGGCAGCTCTCCTGACCCCCGGGCGTCCACGATCCCGCTCGCGACGGCGTCCGTAGGCTGCTGCCATGCCGGGCCGCATCCTGGTGGACACCACCCCGCTGCGAGAGAGCCGCGACTTCCGGCTCCTGTTCTCGGGTCAGCTGATCTCGATGTTGGGGACCCAGCTGACGGTCGTCGCCATCCCCTTCCAGGTGTACTCCATGACCCGGTCGTCGCTCCAGGTCGGCGCGATCAGCCTGGCGCAGCTGATCCCCTTCGTTGCCGGGCGCGCTGTGGGCGGGTCCGATCGGCGATGCCGTCGACCGGCGCCGCATCATGGTCTGGACCACCGGGGCACTGGTGCTCACGAGTGGGTCCATGGCGCTCAACGCCGCCGTGGCGCACCCCTCTCTGGTGGCGCTCTACGTCGTCAGCTCCGTCGCGGCAGGGCTGACCGGCTTCTCGAGCACGGCCCGAATGGCCTCGGTCCCCGGCATGGTCGAACGCCGGCACCTCACGCGCGGCCTTCGCCATGATGCAGATCATCTTCCAGGTCGGCACGGTCGTCGGACCGGCGCTGTCGGGCATCTTGCTGGGCATCGGGTTGCCGCTCGTCTTCGCGCTCGACGCCCTGTCCTTCGTCGTCGCCTGCGCGACCTCAGCCATGCTCCAGCCAATTCCGCCGCCGGACCACGCGGCCGGCCTCTCCCCGTGGCAGTCCACCAAGGAAGGGCTGCGCTACCTCCGAGGGCGCCAGGCACTTCAAGGCGTCTACCTGATCGACGTCAACGCCATGGTGTTCGGCATGCCGCGCGCGCTCTTTCCCGCCATGGCGGGCTCTGTGTTCGGTGGCGGGACCATCACCCTCGGATTCCTCTACGCCGCCCCCGGCGTCGGCGCGCTCATCGGTGCGGTGACGACGGGGTGGGTCGCCCACTTCCGGCGGCAGGGCCGGGCGGTGATCGTTGCCGTCTCGGTCTGGGGCGTCGCCATCGCGCTCTTCGGCTTCGCCGACACACTGTGGATCGCGCTCGTCTTGCTGGCCGTCGCCGGCTGGGCCGACGTGATCTCGGCCGTCCTGCGCAACACCATGCTGCAGACCTCCATCCCCGAACGTTTCCGGAGCCGCATGTCGTCCATCCAGACGGCGGTCGTGCAGGGCGGGCCCCGGCTGGGTGACATGGAGTCGGGCGCCGTGGCCACCTTGACCAGCGTGGAGTTCTCGGTGGTCTCGGGGGGACTGCTCTGCATCGTCGGCGCCGTGGTGATCGGCGCCCTCCTGCCCTCCTTCCGTCGTCACGTCGCCGGTGAGATCGACGATGTCCCCGTATGATCCGGGTGTGAGCCACACGTTCGAAGCACCGACCTGGGGTGAGGTCGCGCCAGACGCCCTCGCCCGCATCGTCGTCGTCTCTCCTCACTTCGACGATGCCGCCATGGGAGCGGGCCACCTCCTCGGCACCTATGAGGACACGACGGTCATCACGGTCCTCGCCGGACGACCGCCCGAGTACCCCGCCGAGCCAACGGAGTGGGACGCGCTCGGCGGCTTCGTGGCCGGCGACGACGTCGTCGCCGTGCGTCGCGAAGAGGACGTCGCCGCCATGGCGGTGCTCGAATCAGGCTACGAGTGGCTCGAGTTCTCGGACCACCAGTACCTCGAACCAAAGGAGCGACCGACGCCCGACGAGGTGGCGCCGGTCCTCGCCGAGACCATCGCAGGGCTGGATCCGACCGCTGTGTTCTTCCCGATGGGCCTGGCCAATCCCGACCACGTGATGGTGCACGACGCGTGCCTCCAGGTGCTGGCGGCCCAGAGCCGGCGCGCGTGTGGTTCTGCTACGAGGACCACGGGTACAAGCATCTGCCCGGCATGCTGGCGTGGCGCGTCGCGAAGCTGCTGCGTTCGCAGCCGTGGCCGACACCGGCCATCGTGCCGCACGTCCCCGACGAGGAACGGAAGCGCCGCGCCATCTGGTGCTACACGTCCCAGATCCCCCCCCTCGAGCGCGACCATGCGCTGTCGACCCGCATGGAGGGCCGGGTTCCCGAACAGTTCTGGCGGCTCGCCCCACCTCCACGGGGTTGGGAGGGCCTGGCCGACCTGGTCTGACCGCCGGGCTCATCTCCGGGGCCAGGCCCCGAACCCCCCAGGTCGGGGTCTCCAGCAGGACTTTTTCGCACAAGACGGGTCGTTCAGCCCTACCGGCGCGGCCAGCCGACGGTGCAGGATCGACAGGTGGTCATGTACGCAGACCTCCTGACGCGGGCCCTTGGCAAAGGTGAGGAAGGGCACAGGTCCAACGACCTGCTGATGGCCGACCTCGTGCACTCCCGGGCCAGGCTTCAAGCGACAGACGGCGGAACCACCGTCGCGGAAGCCCTGGTCCGGGAGCTTTCCTACGACGGCGCGCTCGATCAGGCTCTGCAAGGCCCTCGAGGTTCCCGCCGCGGCGGCCCGCTTCGCCAACCCCACGCGCGAGCGGGCCCGGCTCGAAAGTGAGCTCGCGCGCCCGCGGCGTCGCCTTCCCGCCAGACCCCGCATTCGAACCTCAGCCCGCGTAGCCACAGGGCGCCCGCTCGGGCGACCGTCGGTAGAGTCCACCTCGGTGCCCGGGGACGACGAACGCTCGGTTGAGGTCGACGGGCACGTCCTCCGTGTCTCCCGGCCCGACAAGGTGTATTTCCCTGCGCTCGGCGCGACCAAGTCCGACTTGGTCTCCTACTACCTCGAGATCGGCGACCACCTCCTGAACACGGCGGGTGGCCGGCCGGCCATGTTGCAGCGCTTCCCCGACGGGGCCACGGGCAAGTCCTTTTATCAAAAGCGCATCCCCGCGGGCGCCCCAGAGTGGCTGCAGTCCACCGTCGTGTCGACGCCCAACGGCACGACCTCGAACGCGCTGGTCGTCGCCGACGTCGCGCACGTCATCTGGGCGGTGAACATCGGCTGCATCGGGCTCCACCTGTGGCCATACCTGGCCGCCGATCCCGCGCATGCCGACGAACTGCGCATCGATCTCGACCCGACCAAGGGCATCGGCTTCGACGAGGTGCGTGCGACCGCCCTGCGGTGTCGTGACTTCCTCGACGAGCTCGGTCTCCGGGGCTACCCCAAGACCAGCGGCGGCAACGGCCTGCACGTCTATCTGCGGCTGGAGCCGCACTGGGACTCGGTACAGGTCCGCGCCGCCGCGGTCGCGCTGGCCCGCGAGCTCGAGCGCCGGTTCCCCGGCGACATCACAGCGAACTGGTGGAAGGAGGAGCGCGGCAGCCGGGTCTTCGTTGACTTCAATCAGAACGCGCCCCACAAGACGGTGTTCGGCGCGTGGTTCGCCCGGCCGCGCACGGGTGGCCAGGTCTCGACCCCGCTGTCGTGGGAAGAGGTCGAGTCCGTGGTGCCCGACGACCTGACCATCCAGACCGTGCCTGAGCTGGTGCGGCGGCGGGGTGATCCGTGGGCCGACATCGCCACGCGCCCCCAGTCGCTCGAGCCCCTGCTGGAGCTGGCGGCCAGGGACCGCGAGGCCGGGCTGCAGGACGCGCCGTGGCCGCCGCAGTACCCCAAGATGCCCGACGAACCGCCTCGCGTGGCACCCAGCCGCGCCAAGAAGGAGTAGCGGGTGGAACCACTCGACGCCCTGAACCAGATCGCGTTCCGCCTGGAACGCAGCGGCGCCGACACCTACAAGGTGCGGGCCTTTCGGCACGCCGCCCGGGCCATCACGTCGGTCCCACGCGAGGAGCTGGAATCGCTCGCAGCGTCAGGCCGGCTGCAGAGCCTCGAGGGCGTGGGCAAGTCGACGGCGCAGGTGATCGCGGAGGCGTTGACGGGGGAGGTCCCCGCGTACCTGGTCAAGCTCGATGACGGGCCGGAGGACCTGGTACTTGACGGCCCGGCGGCGGCGCTGCTCGAGTCGCTGCGCGGCGACTGCCACTCGCACTCGGACTGGTCCGACGGCGGCAGCCCGATCCAAGAAATGGCCGAGGCCGCGCGCGACCTCGGCCGCGAGTACGTGGTGTTGACCGACCACAGCGCGCGCCTCACCGTTGCCCATGGACTGAACGAGGAGCGCCTGCGCCAGCAGCTCGACGTGCTGCGGGGGCTGAACGAGCAACTGGCTCCTTTCCGCATCCTCTCCGGGATGGAGGTCGACATCTTGGAGGACGGCTCCCTCGACCTCGACCCCGACCTCTTGGGTGAGCTCGACGTCGTCGTGGCCAGCGTGCACTCGAAGCTGCGCATGGACGAGCGCCAGATGACGGCGCGCATGCTCGCGGCGATCGAGAGCCCGCACACCGACATCCTCGGCCACTGCACTGGACGTCTGATCACCGGCAGGGGCCGCCCCCAGTCCGCCTTCGACGCCGATGCCGTGTTCGCCGCGTGTGCTCGAACCGGGACGGCCGTCGAGATCAACTCGCGTCCCGAGCGTCAGGACCCTCCCGAAGACCTGTTGCGACAGGCGGTCGAGCTCGGGTGCTCCTTTGCCATCGATACCGACGCCCACGCACCCGGCCAGCTCGAGTGGCTCGGTCGTGGTTGCCGCAACGCCGTCGCTGCGGCGGTTCCCGTCGAGCGCATCGTCAACCGCGGCACCGCCGACGAGCTCGTGGCCTGGGCGGCCGAGCACGGGGCGGCGGCATGACCCTGCCCGTCCACCCGCCGGTCGCGCCGATGCTGGCCAAGCTCACCCGCGAGCTTCCGCGCGCGGACGGGCTCTTCTACGAGCCCAAGTGGGACGGCTTTCGTTGCATCGTCTTTCGCGACGGAGACGACGTCGAGCTCGGCAGCCGCAATGAGAAGCCGCTCACCCGCTACTTTCCCGAACTCGTCGCGGCCCTGGCGCGCGAGCTCCCGGCGCGCTGTGTGCTCGACGGCGAGATCGTGATCGCCGGCCCCGACGGACTCGACTTCGACGCGCTCTCCCAGCGCATCCACCCTGCCGCGACGCGCATCCGCCAATTGGCCGAGTCGACCCCGGCATCCTTCGTGGCCTTCGACCTGCTCGCCCACGACGACACGTCGTTCCTTGAGTCCCCGTACGCCGCGCGCCGGGCGAAGCTCGAGAAGCTGCTCAAGAAGGTGCGAGCGCCGGTGCACCTGACGCCGGTCACCCAGGACCCGGACATCGCGGCCGACTGGTTCTCACGCTTCGAGGGCGCCGGACTCGATGGCGTCGTCGCCAAGGGAGCCGACCTCGCCTATCTTCCCGACAAGCGGGTCATGCTCAAGGTCAAGCACCAGCGCACCGCCGATTGCGTGGTGGCGGGCTTCCGCACGCACAAGGACGGTGCCGGCGTCGGCTCCTTGCTGCTGGGTCTCTACGACCGTTCGGGGACACTGCATCACGTCGGCGTCGCGTCGGGGTTCAGCGTGGCCAGGCGTCGCGAGCTCACCGACGAGCTCGCGCCGTACCAGAAGAACGCGCTGAAGGGACACCCCTGGCGCGGCTGGGCCGAGGCTCAGGCCGAGGGCCGGGCGCCCGGTGCCATGAACCGTTGGAACGCGGGCAAGGACATGACGTGGGAGGCGGTCCGGCCCGAGGTGGTGTGCGAGGTGTCCTACGACCACCTCCAGCACGACCGCTTCCGGCACGCGACGTCCTTCGTGCGCTGGCGACCGGACCGCGATCCGGCGTCGTGCACCTACGCCCAGCTCGACACTCCGGTGCCGCTCGAGCTGAGCGAGGTCTTCGGGACGGGGGCGGCTACGGGCTGAGCAGGTCGGGGTCGGCGGCCAACTCGGCCCGCACCGCCGCCTCCCAGAACCCGATGAAGCCCTCGCCGTCGTTCTGTGCGACCAGGTCGACGAAGGCCTGGGGTACCCGCGAGACCCCCGAGCCGCCGGCGGCGTGCGCGTACCAGGCGTGCTGGCACCGTTGCTCGAGCGCGACCGCGCGCTGGTACACGGCTCGGGCCGAACCGCCGAGCACGAACACGCCGTGCCCGGCCAGGAGGGCCATCGCGGCGTCACCCATCTGCTCCACGGCGCGCCGGGCACTGCCCGCGTCGTTGACCGGTCCCTCGTATTCGTCGACCAGCGTGAGGGTGCCTCCGCCGAGGGCCGAGCTCTGGTCGAGGATCGGTGGGATCTGGGCGAGGTCGGCCCACACCGTGCCGAAGAGCGGGTGGTTGTGCATGGCCCACACCACATCGCCCCGCAGCTTGTGCAGCTCGAGGTGGAGCGGGATGCCGAGTGGCACGGGCCAGTCACCCTCGACGACCTGGCCGTCGAGGTCGATGCGCAGCACCTGGGAGGGCCGCAACTCGGCCCAGGTCAGGAGCCATGGGTTGCAGAGCAGCGTGCCGTCGCCCAGGTTCACGGTGATGTGGCCGGCGAGGTGGTCGTTGTAGCCCTCGCGCCACAATGCGCGCGCGAGCACACACAGCTCCTCGCGGGGCGTCAGGTCGGGCATCAACTTGTCCGCGGTCGGTGTGAACATGGCCGGACCTCCTCTGGCGGTCAGCGCTCGCACGCTCGAGAGCTCAAACCGGCACCACGCGGTCGGGCAGCGGATGGCGGTAGAGCGCCGCCGCGTTCTCACAGCACATGGCCCGCAACTCGTCGAGCGGAATGTGACCCCAACACTCCTCAATGACGCGCTGGGTGTCGGGCCAGGTCCCGTCGCCGTGCGGGTAGTCGACCTCGACCATGATGTTCTCCACACCGATGGCGTGGCGGGTGTCGATGGTCGAGGGGTCGTCGAGCGTGCAGAACCAGAAGTTGCGCCGCAGCACGTCGGCCGGCCGCGTCGCCCACCCCTTCCCATAACCCGAGCGATCGACCATGTTCTCGAGCCGGTCGAGCAGCATGGCCACCCAGCCGATGCCACCCTCGCTCATGGCGATCTTCAGCGTCGGGCGCCGCACGGCATGCTCGGACCACAGCCACTCCGCGCACGCGGTCAGGGAGAGCTGCCCGAAGAGGGTCGCACCGATCTGGAGTGGGGCACCGTCGGGCGGCCCGATCTCCATGCCGGAGCTGCCGACGTGGAGGGACACCACCGAGTCCGTCGCCACCACGGCGTCCATGATCGGGTCCCAGTGGGAGCGGTCCCACAACGACGGGAGCCCGATGGCGTGCGGTCGTTCTGGGAAGGTGACCGAGGTGAACCCACGGGCGGCGTTCCGCTCGATCTCCGCCACGGCGAGCGCGGGGTCGGCGAGGTAGGTGATGCCGAGCGGCACGATCCGGTCGGGATGCGCGCTGTACCACTCTTCGAAGAGCCAGTCGTTCCACGCGCGCACGCAGGCCAGGCCGAGGTCACGATCCGGGCTCGAAAAGAAGACGCGGCCACAGAAGCCGGTGATCTGCGACGGGAAGTTCACAGAAGCCCAGACCCCGTTGATGTCCATGTCGCGCACCCGGGCCTCGACGTCGTAACAGCCGGCCCGCATCTGGTCGAAGCGGAAGGGCTCGAGGCCGTAGGTCTCGGGACGACGGCCGGCCACTGCGTTCATGCCGACCTGGGTGTAGCGCTCGCCCTCGAACTCCCAGACCTGGTGCCCCACCTCGGTCTCGATGATGCGCGGAGCCCGCGACGCCAGGGACGCCGGCAGGCGGCCCTCGAAGGTGTGGGCGGGCTCCACGACGTGGTCGTCCACCGAGATCACCGTGTAGCGCACCTCCCGAGGCTCGGGGTCCGGGAGGAAGAGGTCTTCGGCCACCACCACGCTCCGGAGTATGCCCGAGGATGGCCGGGCGTGCGGCACCGACCCCGATGCGGTGTCGCCCGGTGACCCTGCCGCAGGTGGATACTGGTCGAAACCGGGTAAAGGAGGCGGCGTGATTGCTCTGGTCGTGGTCTCGACGTTCGTGGTGCTCGTACTGGGGATCCTGGTCGCCGGGCTCCTGCGATCCCATGCCGACATCCTCCGTTCGCTCCACGAGCTCGGCGCCGGCGTGGGCGACCCCGCCCGGGACGACCCCGCGGCAGCGGTCGGCCTGGCACCGCCGGTCGCGTTGACACCGCCCGCCGGGAGTCCGCCCCTCGGGCCCGCACCGACGGTGGCCGGGGTGACCCCGACCGGGGACGCCCGTGCAATTTCGGTCACCAACAGCGACGGCCTGACGCTCCTGGCCTTCTTGTCGTCGGGCTGCGCGACCTGTGCCGGGTTCTGGGAGGCGCTGCAGCAACCGGGCGTGCTCGATCTGCCCGGACGCAGCCGTGCCGTCATCGTCACCAAGGGCCCCGACCGCGAGGTCCCCTCCGAGGTGCGCGCTCGGGCCAACGGCCGCGTCCCCGTCGTGATGTCGACCGAAGCCTGGGTGGAGTACCAGGTCCCCGGCTCGCCCTTCTTCGTCCTCGTCGACGGGTCGACCGGCACCAAGGTCGGCCAGGGGGTGGCCAGTCACGTCGGCCAGTTGACCGAGCTGGTGCGCCGCGCCGAGCACGACCGCGCCACACACGCGCCACACACGAGCGCGACACGCAACAGTCCGAGCACGCTGCCCACCCCACGGGTCTCGACGGGCCGGCGCGCGAGGTGGCCGCCGACGAGGTGCTGCGCGCCGCCGGCATCCACCCGGGCGACCCGAGTCTGTACCCACGCAGCCTCGAGGACGTCTTTCCGTACGGCACCGCGCCGCCGCACGCGCCTCGCACTGTCGCGGACGGTCGGTCGGAGCGGGGCTGATCCGTGGCCTCGATCGGCGCGCACGGCATCTCGGCCCGGTTGCCCGACGGCTTCGAAGGCCGCATTTTCGTGCGGCCCGCCGTCGTCGGCTCGACGTACCCGGTGGCGCAGTTCGCCACGTTCCCGCTCCCCGACGACACCGGTGATTTCGGAAGTGGCGCAGTGTCGGTCATGGGCCACGCCGACGTGTTCGCCACGCTGTTCGAATACGGGCCCGAGAGCCTCGGGACCGCGCTCTTCGCGCGCCAAGGCCGGCCCCCGGCGCTCACGGCCGCCGACTTCTCCCCCACGGTGCTGCGGCGGGGGATACCCGGCCAGTCAGGCACCCAATGGTTCTTCACCGAAGCGGGGCGACCCTTCTCGTTCTACGCCGTGTTGGGCAGCCACGCGCTGCGGGTCGCTCTCGTCCCTCGCGTCAACGCGCTCCTCCAAGCGCTGGGCGTCAGTCCGGCCACACCTGCCGCAGGCGGACCACAGTGGAACTGATCGGGCTCTATCTGGTCGCGGCCGGCCTGCTCGTCGTGGCGGGCGTGGCCAAGGCCGTCCGCCCCGACGACACCGCACGCGCCCTGGCCGCCTTGGCCGGCACGTCCGCACTCCGCCCCGTTCGCCTCTTGGTGCGCGCCGGCGCGCTGGCCGAGGCTGCCCTGGGGGTCGCCGCGCTGGTACTGCCGCGGCCCGTTACGGCGGCCCTCGTCGCCCTCTCCTACGCGGCCTTCGGCGCCGTCGTCGTCACGGCCCGCCGCCGCGGCGGCGCGTTGGCCACCTGCGGGTGCTTCGGACGACCCGACACGCCGCCCACGACCGTCCACGTCGTCCTCGACGTCGTGTTCGGCGCCGTCGCACTCGTGATCGCCGTCACCGCACCGTCAGGCGGCACAGTGACGACCGAGCTGGCGCGCCAACCGTGGGCTGGGATCCCACTGGTGTTCGTCAGCGCGGTCGGACTCTGGTTGAGCCTGCTGGCGTTCTCGTCCCTCGCGGCGCTGGAGGGCGCGCGCGAGGCTCGCGGCGGCGCCGCGCACTGAGGCGACGGTCTCATGAGTCTGTCCACCGCGCTCGTCACGCGCACGGCGCGGGCCCTCGAGGGACGCCTGTCGCGCCGCAGCCTGATCAACCGGTCCGCGTTCGTGGGGAGCGCGGTCGCGGTCGGGTCGGGACTCGACCTCGCGCTCCGCCCGGGTACCGCCTATGGCCAGATCTGTGAGTGCGGCAACGCGGGCTGTGGCTGCGGGAGCACGTGTTGCTCTGGGTTCTCTGAATTCTGCTGTGCGGTGAGCGGCTACAACTACTGCCCCGAGAACACCATCATGGGCGGGTGGTGGGTGGCCGAAGGTTCCTCCTACTGCAACGGGCCGCGCTACTACATGGACTGCAACTCGACCTGTAGCTGCGTCAGCGGGTGCACGAGCGGCTTCCCGTTCTGCGAGACGCAGTGCGACGAGACCAATTGCGGCTGCGGGTCCCAGGGGTGCAACTCCTACCTCACGGGGTGCCTGCAGTTCCGCTATGGCCAGTGCAACCAGGACGTGGCCTGTCTGGGACGCATCGTCTGCCGCGTCGTCGCGTGTGTGCCGCCATGGCAGGTCGACCCCACTTGCACGACCGCGGTGGCGGTCGACAACTCGACGGCCGAACAGAACGAGTCGTGCTGGACGCCCGCGCCACCAATGCCGCCGTGTCACTCGCCGGCCACGAACTGCCAGGTTGTCGGCATGGTGCCGGCGGCCGATGGCGGCGGCTACGCGGTGCTCACCTCCTTTGGACTGCTGCTGAGCTACGGCGACTTCGTGAAGGAAGGTGACGCGTCGGGCCTCCAGCTCGACGCCCCGGTCGTCGGCGGCGCGGCATGCCGTGCCGGTGGCTACTGGCTCGCCGCGGCTGACGGCGGCATCTTCGACTATGGCGGCGCGCCGTTCTTGGGCTCGATGGGCGGTCAGCACCTCGACGCGCCGGTCGTCGGCATGGCTGGGACGCCGTCGGGCCAGGGCTATTGGCTGGTTGCGGCCGATGGCGGCATCTTCGATTACGGCGACGCGCCGTTCTACGGGTCTATGGGTGGCAAGCCCCTGAACGCGCCCGTGGTCGGCATGGCCACGACGCCCTTTGGCCACGGGTACTGGCTGGTGGCCTCCGACGGCGGGATCTTCGCCTACGGGGACGCGCCCTTCCTCGGGTCCCGGGGCGGTCAGCCGCTCAATGCGCCGGTGGTGGGCATGGCCGGGACGCCGTCGGGCCAGGGGTATTGGCTCGTCGCCTCCGACGGCGGGATCTTCGCCTACGGGGACGCGGCATTCGATGGATCGACTGGCGCGATCAAGCTCGCCATGCCCGTCGTCGGCATGGCTCCCTTCGGCAACGACGCCGGCTACTGGCTGGTGGCCCGCGACGGCGGGATCTTCGCCTTCGGTGGGGCGCCCTTCTTGGGGTCGCCGGCATGAAGGCGCACCGAGGCCGACAACGCCGAGGCCGACAAGAGGCCAGACGATCGGCCCGACCTCGAACTCGACCACAGGGCCGACGAAGGGAGACGCCATGACGACCGTGTTGACCGTGTTCGCCGCAATGGTGGCCGTCGTCGCAGCGGCTCGGTCGACCTGGTCGCCGTGCGGGGTCTCCATGCTGGCCACGATCACCCCCCTCGCTGAGGCAGGCCGGGGTCATCGCTACCGCGCGACGGCGTTGTGGTTCGTCGCTGGCGCGCTCGTTGGCGGGATCACGCTCGGGCTTGTGCTGGCGCTCCTCGCTGTGGGTGCCGGTGCCGCCGGACTCACGTCCGCGACCCTCGCGCTCTTGGCCTGCCTGGCGGCGGCAACGGCAGCGGCCTCCGACGCCAGGCTTGGCGGCTTCGCGCTGCCCGTGCACCACCGTCAGGTGAACGAGCGCTGGCTCGACCAGTTCCGGCCATGGGTCTACGGAGCGGGCTTCGGCTGGCAGATCGGCGCAGGGGTCGTGACGTACATCAAGACGGCAGGGGTGTACCTCTTGGCAGCCTTGGCTGTGTTGAGCGGTTCGTGGTGGGTCGCGATCGTGCTCGGCGCGCTGTTCGGATTGGTGCGGGGTCTCGCGGTCTACCTCGGACGGAGCATCACGAGCCCGGCCAGCCTGGCGGCCTTCCATCGACGGTTCACCCGGTTGGGACCGGTGGTGCTCGCCGTCGTGGTGTGCACCGAGTGTGCGGCGGCCGTCGTGTTCGGGTGGCTGCTCTCGCCGTGGGCCGGAGCGGTCGTGCTGGTGGCCTGCGGTGCGGTTCTCGGGACTCGGGCCGCTCGGCGTCGGGCCCGAGGTCCGGCGACTGCCGAACCGGCGGATGTGCTCGACGCGGCGGTGGCCCGCACTCCTTTCTCACCGTCCGACGAGGGGTGATGCGAGGCTCAGGTACGGGCAAGACCCGGAACCCGAAGCGGAACCGGCCGCTACCATCGCGCCATCGTCCCCCCACCCGCTGGATCGCCGACGTCGACACCGCCTCCGCCGATCCGCCTCATGCTGGCCGACGTCGACGGCACGCTGGTGACCGACGACAAGGTCCTCACCGACGATGCGATCGCCGCAGTCGGCCACCTGCGCGACGCCGGCATCCTCTTCGCCATCACCAGCGGCCGCCCGCCCCGTGGCATGGAGATGTTGATCGACCCCCTCGACCTGCAGACGCCGATCGCAGCCTTCAACGGCGGCCTGCTGGTCGACCGGGACATGAAGGTCCTCGAGCAGCATGTCCTGCCCGAGGACCTCGTGGTGCCGGTGGCCGATCTGATGGGCTCGTTCGACTTGGACGTCTGGGTCTATCGAGGCGCTGACTGGTACGTGCGCGACCCAAAGGGCCCCCATGTGGACCGGGAGGCGTGGACCGTGCATTTTCAGCCCAAGGTCATGACCAGCTTCGAGGGGCTGACCGACGGCGTTGCGAAGCTCGTCGGCGTGAGCGACGACCACGACGCAGTGGACAAGGCCGCGGTCGCGGCATGCGACCAGTTCGGCGACCACGTCACTGCGGCCGCGTCACAGCCCTACTACCTTGACGTGACGCACCCGTTGGCCAACAAAGGGTCGGTGGCAAAGTACCTGGCCGGACGCTACGAACTCGACCCCGAGCAGATCGCCACCATCGGCGACATGCCCAATGACGTCCTGATGTTCGCCCATTCGGGGCTGAGCATCGCAATGGGCAACGCGGACCCCCAGGTCAAGCGCGCCGCCCGGAGGGTGACGGTGAGCAACGAGGAGGAAGGGTTCGCCCGGGCAGTCGAGCGATTCGTCCTGCCGGCTGCGGGCGCCGATCCCGCGCCGTCGCCGTAACAGCACCACCCCAACGCACCGACTCGGGCGGCGCGGGGCGCGCCGAGGTGCCGGCGCTGCCTGCGCGAGATGTACTAGACCCCGCGGTGGTTCTCGAAGCGCGCGTACTGCTTCAAGAAGAGCAGGTTGGCCTTGCCGGTGGGCCCGTTGCGATGCTTCGCCACTTCGATCAGCGCGTCGTCGGCGCGGTCGATCGGCACCTCGTCGTTGTACTCGGACTCGCGGTAGATGAAGAGAACGACGTCGGCGTCCTGCTCGAGCGACCCCGACTCGCGGAGGTCAGAGAGCTGCGGCGTCTTGTCCTGGCGGGACTCGAGGTTTCGGGAGAGCTGGGAGAGCGCCACGACCGGCACCTCGAGCTCGCGGGCGAGGATCTTGAGGCCGCGGCTGATCTCGGCCACCTCGGTCTGGCGGTTCTCCGCCCGCCCGCGTCCCGTCATCAACTGCAGGTAGTCCACGACCACGAGCCCGAGGTCGCCCTGGGACTTCTTCAGCCGGCGGGCCCGGGCCCGGATGTCCATGACGGTCACGTTCGGGTTGTCGTCGATGAAGATGGGCGCGTTGTTGAGCCGGGTGATGGCCATGCCGATCTTGCTCCAGTCCTGCGTGCGGATCCGTCCGGTCTGCAGGCTCTGGCCGTTGACCTCCGCCTCGGACGCGAGGAGGCGCTGCGTGAGCTCGAGGTGGCCCATCTCGAGGGAGAACAACAGCGCAGGCCGGCCCACGCCGAGTCCGACGTTGGCCAGAACGCCCAGCGCGAAGCTCGTCTTCCCCATGCCGGGGCGAGCACCCACGATGTTGAGCGAAGAGGGCTGGAGGCCCAGCAGGATCTTGTCGAGCTCGTGGTAGCCGGTCGCCACGCCGGTGATGGCGGAGCCGCGCTGACCCAACTCCTCGATCCGGTCGAGACCCGCGACCAGCAGTTCGTGCAGCGGGCGCATGGTGTCGGCCGTCCGGCGCTCGGCGACGTCGAAGACCAATTGCTCGGCCTCGTCGACAGCGGCCTTCACGTCTTCGGGGACCGAGTAGCCGATGTCGGCGATGTCGCCGGCCACCCCGATGAGCCGGCGTAGGAGGGCGTGTTCCTCCACGATCTGCGCGTAGTGCCGCGCGTTGGCGATCGACGGGGTGTTGGCCTGCAGCGAGATGAAGATGGACGGGTCGCCGACCTGCTCGAGCAGACCCGAGCGCTTGAGCTCGTCGGTCACCGTGACGGCGTCGATGGCCTCGCCCCGCTCCATGAGCGCCTGAATGGCAGAGAAGATGTGCCCGTGCGTCGGCTTGTAGAAGTCGCCGGCCGAGCAGGTCTCGATACCCACCGATGCGGCGTCGTTCGACAGGAGCATGGCCCCGAGCAAGGACTGTTCGGCATCGAGGTCGTGCGGCGGGACCCGCGCGCCGGTGGTGGCAGCTGGTGCACCAGCCGACCGGATCGGCCGGGGGCGGGTGTCTTCGAAGGCTTGGACCACGGCTCCCCTACTCTGACGGTCGCGGGCTGGGGAACATAAGAAAGAACTTGCTGTGGGAAAGGTCGCGCTGCATGTGGGTAACCGGGGGCGTAAGCACGCCTGCGGTGTGGATAACCGGTGTACGAAGGGTCGGGCCTGGGGCCCGACAGATGCATGCGTGCGGCGTCACCCGACATGATGAGCAGACCGGTGTGACGCCTCCTACCCGGGTTGCGTCTGGGCCCCTCAGCTGGAGGGGCTGACCTCGACCGTCACCACGACCGAGACGTCGCCGAAGAGCTCGACGGTTACCTCGAAGCTGCCCGTCTCCTTGATCGGTTCGGGCAGCACCACGTGCCTCCGGTCGACCTCGACGCCCTTCGCCGCGCGGATGGCCTCAGCGACCTCGATCTGACCAACGGAGCCGAAGAGGCGGCCGCCGCCGGCCGCCCGTGCGGTGATCGGTATGAGGGCCCCGGCCAACAGTGCGGCCTGCGCGTCGGCCGCGCTCCGATCCTGCGCCTCGCGCAGGTCGCGCCGGCGGCGCATCTGCTCTGCCTGGCCCTCGACACCGTCGCTGGCCACGATGGCGCGTCCTTCGGGCAACAAGAAGTTGCGGGCGAAGCCGCCGGCGACCTTGACGATGTCCCCGCGCCGACCCACGCCGGCCACGTCGTCACGCAGGACGACCTTCACGCGTCCCCACCTCCGTCGCCTGCACCGCCCGCATCACCATCATCTCCGTCTGCAGCGCCGTCACCGTCGCCATCGGCAAGGCCACGTGCCACGGCATCCTCCACGAGCTCCTCGACCAGCTCGGTGACCTCCTCGGCCACCGCCGCCTCAGTCTCGGCGTCGCCCAGTGCGTCGGTTTCGTCGACCACCTCGACCGAGATGTTCTCCGCCCCGCGTGGACCACGGTCACCACGCTCACCGCGCCCGCCTCGATCCCCTCGATCCCCGCGCTCTCCCTGCATCGATTCGCCCAGCGTTCGCTCGCCCCGGTCACGGCCACGGCCACCCGGGCGCTCCGTCACCGTGCGCTGGGTGTAGGGGAGCAGGACGAGCTCGCGCGCCGTCTTGATCGCTTGGGCCAGTGCCCGCTGGTGCTGCGCGCAGTTGCCGGTCACACGGCGCGAGCGGATCTTGCCCCGGTCGCTCATGTACTTGCGCAACATCGGGATGTCCTTGTAGTCCACCCACACGGTCTTGTCGCGGCACAGTGCGCACGGCTTCTTCTTGACCCGGCGGCCGAGGTCCTTTGGAGCGCGCCGCGACGTCGTCCCGCCACGCTGGTTGCTTCGTGCCATCAAAAGGGCTCCTCGTCGAATCCGTAGCCGGCGTCGCCGGCTGGCTGGGCCTGCGGGGCCGGTGCGGAGGACTGTCGCCCACCACCGCCCCCGCCACCTCGGGCAGAACCGTCACTCGGGCCCCGGCGGTCGTTCTTGGTGATCTGGGCCGTGGCCCAGCGCAGGGACGGCCCGATCTCGTCCGCGACGACCTCGACCTTGGAGCGTCGGTCGCCCTCTTGGGTCTCCCAGCTGCGCTGCTCGAGGCGGCCGGCCACCATCACGCGGGCTCCCCGGGTGATGGACTCGCTGACGTTCTCTGCCATGTCGCGCCAACAGACCACGTCGAAGAAGGAGGTGGCTTCCTCCCACTCCTGGGTCTGGCGGTTCTGCCAGCGGCGGTTGACCGCCAGCCCGAAGGTGACGTTGGCCTGGCCCGTGTTCGTGAAGCGCAGCTCGGGGTCGCGCGTCACGTTCCCGACGAGGGTCACGCTGTTGTCTGTTGCCATCTCTTGCTCCTCTCGCCGGTCCTCGCCGGCGGCTCAGCCGGCCGCCGACTCAGCGGCGGCTCCAGCACCAGCGCCCGCACCAGCACCCGCCGCACCCGCAGGCGCCTTGTGGTCGGGGAGGCGCACCACCTTGTGTCGCACCACCTCGTCGGCCAGGCCGAGCATGCGGTCCAGGGCGGCCACGGTCTCGGGCTCGCCGGTGAATTCCACCACGACGTAGTAACCCTCACGCTTGTGGTTCACCTCGTAGGCGAAGGTCCGGCGGCCCCAGCGGTCGATGGCGCCCGGGGTGCCGCCTGCACCGCGGATCGTGTCGAGCGCATGGTCGAGCACGCCCTGGATCACCGTGGGTTCGGTGCTGGCCTCGAAGATGGCCATGACTTCGTAAGGCCGCATGTGCGGCGTACCTCCCTCTGGACCGGGCCGTGCCCGGGCTCCTGGCGGTCAGGAGCAGGGTCTGTTGCGGGCCGCCATGCTAGCCGCCCTCACGTCAGGGCGTCACCCAGCCCAGGCGGAGCGTGGTACGTCTCGGCGTCGCTCGGAAAGTTCCCGCTGCGCACGTCGTCGGCGAAGGCGGCGATGGCCTCGGTGGCGATGCGGCCCACCTCGGCGTACTGACGGACGAACTTCGGCAGCTTTCCAGCGCCCAGCCCGAGCAGGTCGTGGAACACCATGACCTGGCCGTCGGTGCCCGGACCGGCACCGATGCCAATGGTGGGGACGTCGATCGCCTCGGTGACCGCGGCGCCCACGACGTCGGGCACCCCCTCGATCACGAATCCGAAGCAGCCCGCCGCCGCCAACGCCTTGGCGGCGTCCAACAACGCGCCCGCCGCGTCCACGCTCTTGCCCTGGACCCGGAAGCCCCCCATGGCCAGCACGGACTGGGGCGTCAGGCCCAGGTGTCCCATGACCGGGATCTCCGCCTTGATGATCGCTTCGACGACCGGCAGGCGGGCCCGCCCGCCTTCGAGCTTCACAGCGTGTGCGCCGGCGCGGATCAAGGTGGCCGCGTTGCGCACGGCCTCCTCTGGTGAGAGGTGGTAGCTCATCCAGGGCATGTCGCCGAGGATCAGGCAGCGGGGTTCTGCCCGAGCTACCGCCGCGGTGTGGTGCGCCATCACCTCGATGTCGACGTGCAAGGTGTCGTGGTAGCCGAGCACCGTGTTGGCCACCGAGTCGCCGACCAGAATTATGTCGGCGCCCGCGCCGGACACGATGCGCGCACCCGGCTCGTCGTAGGCCGTGACCATGACGATCGGCGTGTCCCCATTGCGCCGCTTGCGCGCCCGCAGGCTCGGCACGGTCACCGGCATGGGGCTCTCGCTCACGGCGCCGGCGCCGCCTTCTTGGGACGAGCCTTGCTGCCACCCGCTGGGTACTTGCGCATCAGGTGGTGCCACGAGCACGCCGGACACACCTCGACCTCGTAGCAGAGGACTGGCTCGGGCCGGCGGCACAGGGCTTTGAGCTCGGCGGCCGTCCCAGGGCAGCGTCCGCCGGGAGGCAGCTTGGCCCCGAACACGAAGGTGACCGTGACAAGGCGGCCGTCGTCGCAGATCGGGCACACCTCCTTGGTCGACCGCCCCACGTTGCGGGCCGCCCGGAGCAGCTCGGGGTGCGCGTCACAGACGTCGACCTTTTGGACCCGCCCCCGTTCGACCTCACGCACCAGGCCGTTGCGGACGAGCCGGTACTCCACCTGAGCCGTGACGTCGGGGCTCACCGCACGGGATGGTGACCTCGGTTCCGAGGTGACGGACACGGCCGACAGGCTACCCCTCCAGCCCGGAAACCAGGTCCAATTGGGTGGCAATTCAGGCACGAATGCGATCATTGCGTGACGGATTGACTGTCAGCCGCTATATCGATTCGATATACTCCTTCGCGATGTTGGATATGGCCATCCTGGGCCTCCTGGAGGAGGGCGACCTTCACGGCTACGAGATCCGTCGCCGCCTGCGTGAGCACCTCGGCCTCCTGGCCAACGTCTCGTTCGGCTCCATCTATCCGGCTCTCACCCGCCTGGAAAAGTCTGGTGCGGTCGTGGCCACCGAGGGTGGGCCGCCCGGAACCGTCCCGGCGGCACCCGCCCCGCCAACCGGGTCCCTCACCGGCGAATTCGCCGCTTTACGCACCCGGCGCCACTCCCCCGCCCGGGCTCGCCGCGGCCGCAAGGTCTACCGAATTACCGACGCGGGCCGGCGGCTCTTCGCCGAGCTGCTCGAGGGCGGCGGCTCCGCGGACGACGCGCGGAGCTTCGGGCTCCGCCTGGCCTTCGCCCGCCATCTGGCCCCCCAGGCTCGCCTCGCCCTGTTGGAGCGCCGCCGCGCCCAGCTCGTGCAGCGCCTCGGCGAGGTGGAGGCGGCCCGCGCCGACCTCGACGTCTACGCCCGGTCCGTGGTTCAGCACACGGCCGACGGCGTCGCCCGCGACATCAGCTGGCTCGACACCCTCATCGCGTCCGAACGCGCCGACCTCGCCGTTGCCGGCTCCGAACCGGCGACCTGACGAACCTGCAGTACCGACACCGAAGGAGATCATTCATGTCCAGCCCCATCCGACTCGCAATCGCCGGCGTCGGCAACTGCGCCAGTTCGCTCGTCCAGGGGATCACGTATTACCGGGATGCAGAGGCCGACGACATCGTGCCGGGGCTGATGCACGTCGAACTCGGCCGCTATCACGTGCGCGATCTCGTGCCAGTCGTCGCCTTCGATGTCGACCAGACCAAGGTTGGCACCGACCTGGGCAAGGCCATCGGTGCCGGGCTGAACAACACGGTGCGCTTCGCCGACGTGGGCGAGCTCGCGGTGACCGTGCAACGGGGTCCGACGCTCGACGGCTTGGGCAAGTACTACAAGGAGGTGGTCGACGAGTCTCCCTTCGAACCCGTCGACGTAGCCCGGGCTCTGCGCGAGGCCCGAGCCGACGTCCTCGTCTCCTACCTGCCGGTGGGCTCAGAGCAGGCCCAGCGCCACTACGCCCAGGCCTGCCTCGACGCGGGGGTTGCCTTCGTCAACGCCATCCCCGTCTTCATCGCGTCCGACCCCGTGTGGGCCCGGCGCTTCCGCGACGCTGGTGTCCCGATCGTCGGCGACGACATCAAGAGCCAGGTGGGCTCCACCATCGTGCACCGCATCCTGACTCGTCTCTTCGAGGACCGCGGCCTCGCGCTGGACCACACCTACCAGCTCAACGTCGGCGGCAACATGGACTTCAAGAACATGCTCGAGCGCGAGCGCCTCGAGTCAAAGAAGATCTCCAAGACTCAGGCCGTGACGAGCCAGTTCGAGGACAACGTCCTCGACGCCGAGGACGTGCACGTCGGGCCCTCCGACCACGTGCCCTGGCTGAAGGACCGCAAGTGGGCCTACATCCGCATGGAGGGGCGCAACTTCGGCGACGTCCCCCTCAACCTCGAGCTCAAGCTTGAGGTGTGGGACTCCCCCAACTCTGCGGGCGTGATCATCGACGCCGTCCGCTGCGCCAAGATCGCCCTCGACCGGGGCATCGGCGGCCCCCTGGTCGGCCCTTCGGCCTACTTCATGAAGTCGCCACCGGTGCAGTACCACGACGACGTGGCCCAGGCATTGGTGGAGAGTTTTGCCGCCGGCGAGCCCCAGGAGTCCTGGCCGCCCGACTGACCCGCCTCAGCCCCGGGCGCCCCGGCCCGAGGACGCGGGTCAGACGAGGATCCGCTCCGCCGGGGCGCGCACGCCGACGACCGCCAATGTCCGCCCCATGCCCAAGAACGTGCCGCAACAGATCGTCAGGTCGGCCAGCTCTTCGTCCGCGTACGCCGCGTGGAGGCGGTCCCACAGGTCGTCATCCATGGCGAGATGGTCCAG
Organism: uncultured Acidimicrobiaceae bacterium; assembly: GCA_963725895.1. GTDB lineage: Bacteria > Actinomycetota > Acidimicrobiia > Acidimicrobiales > RAAP-2 > Bog-473. The sequence continues at coordinate 126,436 of CAVSAJ010000004.1, forward strand.
CCCGAAGCGCTCGGCGAACTCGGCGGCCAGCCGCTCGCGGTCGCTCAGGCCCGTGGCGCTGCGCCAGTCCGTCACCTCCGCGTAGAACGGCTCGCCCGCTCCGGCCGCGTCGCCGTCACGGGCGCGCGTGTCGCGACACACCGCGCAGTCGTTGATCAACGCGATGGTCCAGCGCGCGGCCTCGCGCTCGCGCACCGACAGCTGCGAGTTGGCGTACACGGCCTCGGACAGCTTTCCCATGCCTGCAGCCATCTTCGGGCGCAGCAGCGCCCAGTCGATATGCTCGCCCATCCCGCTCTCGGGTGCCGTGATCCTGGTCATGCCCGCGAGGCTAGCCCCGGTACACCGGCTCGCTCAGCCGCGAGCCGCCCACCAGTCCTTGAGGCGGGCGGTCGCCTCCTCCTCGCCGAGGGGGCCCTCATCGAGTCGTAGCTCCATCAAGAAGGCCAAGGCCTCCCCGACCGCACGACCGGGTCCGATGCCGAGGATCCCCATGACCTGGTTCCCGTCGAGGTCCGGGCGGAGCGCGGTCGAGCTCCTCCTGTTCGCGCAGCTCGGCGATGCGAGCGTCGAGCTCGTCCATACGCCGGGCCAGTGCTCGGGCCTTGGCGACGTTGCGCGTCGTGCAGTCGCAGCGCGTCAGCTCGTTGAGCAGGTCGAGGTAGGGCCCGGCGTCGCGCACGTAGCGCCGGACGGCCTTGTCCGTCCAGCCCAGGCGGTACGTGTGGAAGCGCAGGTGGAGCTCGACCAGTCGGACCACCGTGTCGGTGTCCGCGGCGGAGTAGTGCAGCGCCTCCATCCGCGCACGGGTCATCCGGGCGCCTACCACTTCGTGGTGATGGAAGGTCACGCCGCCGTCGGTGATGGCGCGCGTGCGCGGCTTGCCGACGTCGTGGAAGAGGGCGGCCAGACGCAACAGCCGCTGAGGCGACGTCTTGTCGACGACAGCGAGGGTGTGCGCCAACACGTCCTTGTGCCGGTGGATCGGATCCTGTTCGAGCGCGAGCTCCGGCAGCTCCGGCATGAACTCCGCGGCCAGCCCCGTCCGCACGACGAACCACAGTGCCGAGGAGGGCACGTCGAGCAGCAGCATCTTGTCGAGCTCGTCGCGAATGCGCTCGGCCGAGACGATTGAGAGCCGGCCGTGCATCCGCTCCACCGCAGCGGTGAGCGCCGGATCGGGTTCCAGATCGAAGCGCGCCGCGAAACGTGCCGCCCGGAGCATGCGGAGCGGGTCGTCGCCAAAGGAGATCTCGGGGTCGAGCGGAGTGCGCAGCCGCCCCGCGGCCAGGTCGCCAAGCCCGTCGAAGGGGTCGATGAGCTCCATGTCGGGCAAGCGGAGGGCCAGCGCGTTGATCGTGAAGTCCCGGCGCGACAGGTCGACGGTGATGTCATCGCCGAAGATCACCTCCGGCTTGCGCGACTCGGGAACGTAGACCTCGGCCCGGTGGGTCGTGATCTCGTACACCTGACCGTCCTTGCGGCAGCCGATCGTCCCGAAGCGCTTGCCCTGGGTCCACACTTCGTCAGCCCACTCTCGTACCAGACGCTCCGTCTCGTCCGGGAGAGCGTCTGTGGTGAGGTCGAGGTCCGTTGCGCCACCCGCGACGCCGGGAAAGAGTGCGTCACGCACGGAACCACCGACCAAGTACAGCGTCCTTCCCGCCGCCGCGAACCGGCGCGCGAGATCCTCGGTTGCGTGCACATAGGGACGGAACCGTTCGGGAACCGAGGTGGACTGCACCCGCCTACGGTAGTGCGCCCTCTAGCCTCTCCCTGTGTCGACGCGCTGGGCCCGGGCCGCCCTCTGCACGCTCGCTGTGGCCACCGCCGCCTTCGCCGGCAGCCTCGCCGCTGGCGTTCCGGCACAGGCGCGCCAGGCACCGGCGTCGACCAACCCGGCAGGTCACGGCCCACTGCTGACGCTCGTGTCGCAGACCCCGTGGATCACGCCCACCCAGCCCTGGTTCAACATCGCCCTGGGCGTGTCGGAGGCTGCCGGTGCCGTCAGCAGCCTCCACGTGAACCTGACCTTCTACGGGCGCCTCGACAACGGCTCCGAGTTGCAACAGGCGGAGAACGGGACGCCGACGACGAGCGTCCTACTGCATGACGACGACGTCCCCGTCGGTGTGGTCACCGGCGGCCTGACGGCCAGCGCGTGCGTCACCGTGCTCGCCGACGACAGCGCGTCCGCTCCCGCGGGCGGGCCGGGAGTGTGTCCAGCGGGCACACCTACGCTCGTCTTGGGCTGCACCCCTGATTACGGAGAGTGCCCTGACGTCTATCCGGTGACCGTCTCGCTGGTACGCCAGGGGTCCTCGAGCTCGCTCGAGCACTTCACGACGTTCCTCACCTACGACGAGCCCGAGGGCCCCCAGGGTGCCACCGGCTCGTTGCGGGTCGGGCTCGTGGTGCCGGTCGGGCAAGGAGGGCTGGCTTCGATGGCCACCGCGCTGGCGACCCATCGCGACGTCGCGACGACGCTGGCCGTCAGCCCGGTGGCGGTCGACGAGGCCGAACAGGTCCACGACCGCGCCGACGCGCGCGCCCTCGGCCAGCTCGATGCGCTGGCGGGCGACGAGGTGCTGGGCGCCTCCTATGTGCCGGTCAATCTCGCCGCGCTCGCAGAGGCCAACCTCACCGGTGAGATCGGGGCGCAGATCGCCCGCGGCGACGAGCTGCTGCGCAGCGCGGGCCTCAAGCCGGTCGACGGACCCTGGGTCGACGTCACGTCCTCGTTCAGCGACGGCGACGGTGCCGACCTGGCCGGCGGGCTCCAGACCGCCGGCGCGCAGCAACTGGTGCTGAGCGACGGCGACCTGGCCACCGGCGGCGTCAGCAACTACACCTTCGCCCAGCCCTTCACGCTTGACCTCGGGCACGGGTCGACGGTCCAAGCCGCCGCCATCGACTCCTCACTCAGCGCTCGCTTCACCGCGTACCCGGGCAACCCCGTGCTCGCGGCCGAGCAACTGCTGGCCGGGGTCGGCTTCGTCCACTTCGAGAACGCGTTCCTGACAGAACCCCGCGGGGTGGTCATCGCGCCGCCAGCCAACTGGCAGCCGTCGGCCTCCTTCATGGAGGCGCTCCTCGCCGGCCTCCAGAGCAACCCGTACCTCAGCGCCGTCACGCTGAACCAGCTCTTCGACCAGGTCCCCGTGGGCGGGAACCGCGAGCCATCGGTGCGGCGGCTGCAGTCCGGCCCAGCCGAACGCGGCATCGGCCACAACGCCGCCGACAAGATCGCGTTGGCCCGCGAACAACTCGCCTCATTCAGCAAGGCGGTGCACGGCAGTCCACCCGAGATGACGGTGCTCGGCGACTCGCTGCTCACGACCGAGGCGAGCGGGCTCACCGCGAGCAGGCGCGCCGCCGCGCTGAGCGCGTACGACAAGACCTTCGCGGGCGCGACAGACAAGATCACCCTCGCCACGGAAGGAACGGTCACGTTCACCGCGCAACGCGCCGCCATCCCCGTCACCGTGCTGTCGGCCGCGCCGTATCCGGTCACCGTGATCGTCACCTTGGCCAGCGACAAGTTCACCTTCCCCGACGGCAACACCCGTCTCTTGACGCTCGACCGCCCGACCACCTCGGTGCGCATCACCGCCCAGGCCCGCACCTCGGGGGACCGCCTACCCATCGATGTGACCCTGCAGACCCCGAACGGCCAACTCACCCTGGCCCACGCCGTGCTCACCGTGCACTCGACCTCGATCTCCTTCGCCGGCGTGGCCCTCACCGTGCTGGCTGGAGCGGTGTTGTTGGTGTGGTGGCTGCGGACGTGGCGACGGTCACGGCGCCTGCGTCCGAAGGCGCAGCACTGATCGTGGCACCGCCCCGCCGCGCCCGTGCGCTCCCCTTGCGGACCTCGGCCGTCTACGTCGCCGCCGGTACCGCTGTCTCGCGCGTCACCGGACTCCTCCGCTTCGTGGCGTTGGCGTGGGCCCTCGGGCAGACCCTGCTGGCCGACTCCTACAACCTGGCCAACAACACGCCCAACATGCTCTACGACGTCGTCTTGGGTGGCGTCCTCTCCGCCACCTTCATCCCGGTCTTCGTGGACCGGCTGGCCAACAAGGACGAGAACGAGGCCTTCGAATCGATCTCCGCCGTCATCACCGTCTCGGTCGGGGTCCTGGTCGTCATGACGCTCGCGGCACTCGTGGCCGCGCCCTATTTCATCGACGCCCTGACCGCGCTTGACACCCACGCGCACGCGGGGCACGTCCACCAGGTCGACGCCGAACGGCAGGTGGCCACGACCCTGCTGCGCTGGTTCGTGATCCAGATCGCGGCGTACGGGCTCTTCGCCCTGGGCGCTGCACTGCTCAACACGCGGCGGCGCTTCGTCGCCGTCGCCTGGGCGCCGATCGTCAACAACGTGGTGTGCATCGGCATCCTGATCTGGTTCGGGCTGTGGGCCGGCCACGGGGCCTCGCTCGCCAGCGTCGAGGCACACCACACCCAGCTGGTCCTGCTCGGGCTCGGCACCTCACTCGGCGTCGTGCTCCAGGGGGTCGCGTTGATCCCCAGCCTGCGAAACGCCGACCTCAAGCTGGTGCGCTGGCACTGGAATCCGCGCGACGACGCCCTGCGCGCCGTGGTGCGGCTCGGAGGTTGGACGTTCGGCTTCGTGCTGGCCAACCAGGTCGCGCTCTTCGTCGTCACCGTGCTGGCGGGCAGCGTCGCGGGCCCCGACCCGGTCTCGTCATACACCTACGCCTACGCCTTCTTCCAGCTCCCTTACGGCGTGATCGCGGTGACCGTCATGTCGGTCGTGACACCGGACCTTTCCCAGAAATGGTTCACCGGGCAGCAGACGGCCTTCTTGCACCGGATGACCGGCGGGCTACGCGCCGTCCTTGCGCTCATCATCCCGTCGGCCGTGGGGATGCTCCTGCTGGCCAAGCCGGCCGTCGCGCTCTTGCTCGGCAACGGTCACAGCACCCCGGCGCAGACGGCCACGACGGGCGCCGCGCTGGCCATGTTCGCCCTCGGCCTGCCGGGCTTCTGCACCTACCTCTACTTCGTGCGCGTCCTCCAATCCATGCAGCGCACCAAGGTGGCCTTCTTCTTGTACCTCGTCGAGAACGCGCTCAACATCGTCCTCGCGCTGGCGCTCGTGCACCCCCTCGGCGTCCGCGGTCTCGCGCTCAGCCTCTCCATCGCGTACAGCGTCGCGGCCCTGCTCGCCCTGGCCGTCTTCCACCAGTGGTTCGGACGGCTGGCCGACCGTGACGCCTGGGCGCCGTTGTGGCGCGTCGTCGTCGCCACTGTCCCGATGGCCGTCGTCGTCCTGGTGGTCTCCAATCTCTCGGGCTCGACCACCGTCCCCGGCCTGGTCGCGCGCGTCCTCGGCGCAGTGGTCGCCGGTGGGCTCACGTTCGGCGCCGTCATCGTCTTGTTGGGCCGCCGCCACGACGCCCGTCGCCCGCCTCCCGCGCCGCCCGGGCCTCCTCCGCCCCCGAGACCGTCGACCCCCTTGGCCCCCGCCGTGCGGCGGGTAAGCCCGCTCGGCACGCCGCGGGGTGCCTGAGCAGGCCACGTGCCGTCCTCGCGCGGCGCCCCGTGGCAGACTCGCTGAATGCCCGGTGTCCACATCGTGACCGACAGCGCCTGCGACCTGACCGAGCAGCTGGTGAAGGAGCACAACGTCATCGTCGTGCCGCTCATGATCCGCTTCGGCGCCGAAGAGCTCGAGGACCGGCGCCAGCTCAGCCCCGAGGAGTTCTGGGACCGCTGCCGCGGCAAGGGCGACCTGCCCGAGACCGCTGCGCCCTCCCCGGGTGCCTTCCAGGCCGCGTTCGCGCAGGCCGGCGACGAGGGCGCCGAGGCCGTGCTGTGCCTGACCATCTCCTCGAAGGTCTCGGGGACCTACAGCTCGGCGACGGCCGCGGCGGCAAGCTTCTCGGGCGTACCCGTCAAGGTGATCGACACCTTCAGCCTCACGATGGGCCAGGGCCTGCTGGTGATCGCCGCCGCCGAGGACGCCGCCGCCGGTGCCGGCCTCGACGAGCTCGTCGCCGCCACCGAGGACAGGATCCCCCGCACGCGCATCTACGGCGTGCTCGGCGGGCTCGAGCACCTCCAGCGGGGCGGGCGCATCGGCGGCGCGCGGGCCGCGGTCGGGTCTTTGCTGAACATCAAGCCGGTCATCCAGCTGAAGGACGGCGAGGTAGCCGAGGAGTCCAAGCAGCGCACCCGGGCGCGCGCGTTGGCCTACCTGGTCGACAAGGTCAAGGCCGACGCGCCGACGGAGCGCATCGCCGTGGCCGACGGAGCCTGCGACGACTTTCCTCAGGTACTCGCCGCGCTCGGCGATATCCCCACCGAGCACCCCCTCCTCGCGGTGGACCTCGGGCCCGTTGTCGGAACCCACGCCGGGCCCAATACGGTGGGCGTCTGCTACATCGTCCCTGCCAGGGCGGACGGCGACGCCGGGTAGTCTCCCCCCGTGGCCGAGAACGACATTTCCGACGCGCTGTCCGAGCGTGCACTCGACGCGGTCGACACCGTCGTCGCCTCGGTCAACGACAAGGCCATCCGCCCGGCCATCGTCGCCGCCCGCAGCGTCGTCTTCGGAGTGATCATCGCCGTCATCGGCATCGCCACAGTCGTGGTCTTCTGCGTCGGCTTCATCCGGCTGACCACCATCGCCGGGCATCGCATCTGGGCCTCGTACATCGTGCTCGGCCTCATATTCAGCGCGATCGGCGCCGTTCTCTACGCGCGCCGCGGCCTTCCGCCCGATGCCTGAGCGGCGCACGGTCGTCATCATCGGGAGCGGGCCGGCCGGCCTCACGGCCGCCCTCTACACCGCGCGTGCGCAGCTGAAGCCCCTGGTCATCGAGGGTGAGCCCTCCTCGACGAGCGACCAGCCGGGCGGGCAGCTGATGCTCACCACCGACGTCGAGAACTACCCGGGCTTCGTCGACGGGATCATGGGCCCCGAGCTGATGGGCATGATGCGCGCCCAGGCCCTGCGCTTTGACGCCGAACTGCGCACGGCCAAGGTGAGCCGCATCGACGTGACCCCCTGGCCCTTCGAGGTCTGGGTGGGCGACCCCGCCGCCCCGGAGCCCACCGTGCTCGCCGACACGCTCATCGTCGCGACCGGCGCGCGCTCGCTCATGCTCGGGGTCCCCAACGAGGACCGGCTCCTCGGCTACGGCGTGTCGACCTGCGCGACCTGCGACGGCTTCTTCTTCCGGGACCACCACATCGCGGTGGCCGGTGGCGGCGACTCGGCCATGGAAGAGGCCATCTTCCTCGCCCGCTTCGGCTCCAAGGTCACGGTCATCCACCGCCGTGACGAGCTGCGCGCGTCGAAGATCATGCAAGACCGCGCGTTCGCCAACGAGAAGATCGGGTTCAAGTGGAACTCGACGGTCACCGACATCCTCGGCGACACCAAGGTCTCGGGCCTCCGCCTGCGTGACACCATCACCGGCGAGGAGTCAGAGCTCGATGCGACGGGCCTCTTCGTCGCCATCGGCCACGAGCCCAACTCCTCCCTGCTCAAGGGCCAGCTCGAGCTCGAGGACAACGGCTACGTCCGCACGTTCGACGGCACGACCAGGACCAGCGTGGACGGCGTCTTCGCCTGCGGCGACGTGCAGGACCACTACTACCGCCAGGCGGTCACCTCGGCCGGCTCGGGCTGCATGGCCGCCATCGATGCCGAGCGCTGGCTCGAGACCATGGGCGAGTAGGCGGGAACAGAACCGTGTGGTGCGGCGTTGCACAGCCTGACAAGGAGATGCCATGAGCGACAAGATCGAGGCCCTGACCGACGCGACGTTCGACGAGCAGGTCAAGAGTTCTGAGGTACCGGTATTGGTAGACTTCTGGGCCGAGTGGTGCGGCCCATGCAAGATGATCTCCCCGGTGTTGGAAGAGATCGCGGAGGAGCAGGCGGGCAAGATCCGGATCGTCAAGCTCAACATCGACGACAACCTCGACGTGACGCGCCGCTTCGACGTGATGAGCATCCCGACCTTGATTCTGTTCAAGGACGGCGAGCCCCAGGTACGCCTGATCGGGGCGAAACCCAAGGGCGCGCTGCTCGAGGAGATCTCGGCCTACCTGTAGGCCTGCCCCTCGTCATCTGGGACCGTGGTCCGGCGGTCGCCGACGTCCAGCATCGTCTGAGCGCCGTCCTCGGCACCCCCGTCTTGGCCGACGCGCTGTTCGGCCCGGCCACCCGGGCGGCCGTCGAGGCCTTCCAACGCCTGCGGGGTCTGCGCGTGGACGGGGTGTGCGGTCCGCAGACCTGGAATACCCTGGTCGAGGCCGGTTTTCGGCTCGGTGACCGCTTCTTGTACCGCCGGACTCCCATGCTGCGGGGTGACGACGTCGCTGAGCTGCAACAGCGCCTGTGCAGCCTGGGCTTCGACACCGAGCGCGTGGACGGCATCTTCGGTGACGCCACGTCGCGCGCGCTCGGCGAGTTCCAGCGCAACGCCGGACTCCCCGTCGACGGCATCGTCGGCGGCGCGACCCTCCACGAGTTGGTCCGCCTCGGAAGCCGCCACCCTGAGTCGGAGGAGCTGGTCTCTTCGGTGCGGGCCCGTGCCGCGCTGCGTGACACGCCACGCAGCCTCCGCGGCCGCCACATCGCGGTCGGCGAGGGCGGCGGCCTCGGCAGCGTGGCCGGCGCGTTGCGTCGCCGCCTCACCCTGAGCGGGATCCAGGTGAGCGAGCTGCACCACCCTGACGATGCGGTGCAGGCCAAGGAGGCCAACGAGCTCGATGTCGACGTGTTCGTCGGGCTGCGTCTCAACCCCACCCTCTCGGCGTGCACCACCGCCTACTGGTCGGGCACTCACGACGAGTCACCCGGCGGACGGCGACTGGCCGAGCTCGTGCAGTCGGTCGTACCGGTCGCGCTGGGCATCGACGACGCCGGCGTGCGCGGCATGTCGTTGCCGATCCTGCGCGAGACCCGCATGCCGGCCGTGGTGGTCGAGGTTGGCCCCGCGAGCGCCGTGGTAGAGCGAGCCACCACGCTGGCCAGTGCGCTGGCCGAGGCGCTGGGGCGCTGGGCCGACGCCTCCTGGGATTGATCGGGCCGACGTCGTCTCGCGGTCGATTCCGCCACGGCGCCAGGATGCACAACGGACCGACAACGGATGCACAACGCACTGACAACTGGACTGCAGCGCGATTACCAGTAATTACTTTGCGACCGTGAGGACCCGTGCGATCCACCGTGCCGGGCGTGTGGCATCGCCGTGACGGCGAGCGACGGTTACGCGATCAAAGCTTCCTGCGGGTGAACGAAGTGACAATCCACAACGTCATGCACAGGTTGTGGATGAAGCTGAACAGACCCTTGACAGTTGCGTGAACTACGCGACGCCTCCGTCACCGACCATGGCGCGATAGATCCGCTCGAGGTCCTCGAGGGTGGCGAACTCGACCACCAGACGACCTCGCCGATTCTGGATATCGATCTTGACCCTCGTGTTCAGGTAGGTCGAGAGGAGCTCTTCCAGTTCGAGGACACCGGGCTCGGGGAGCTTTCGCGGGGGCGAACGCCGGGTCGTCGCGTCGGCCGGGCCTGCGGCTGAACCCGAGATTGGAGAGACGTCGGTCGGCTCCGGTTCGTCGGGTACGACCCGCAACTCAGTGCCGCCGTTGCGAACCAACTCCTCGACCGCGCGCACCGTCAACCCCTCTGAGACGATCCGTCCGACGAGCCGCTCTTGGAGAGTCCGGTCCGGCGTGCCCAACAGGGCCCTGGCATGCCCGGCGGAGATGGACCCCTCGGCGAGGGCCTGCTGGGCCCCTGCGGGCAGCTGCAGCAGACGCAGGGTGTTCGTCACGGTGGCCCGACCCTTGCCCATGCGGCTGGCCACCCGCTCGTGGGTCAGACCGAACTCGTCGATGAGCTGCTGGTAGGCGGCGGCCTCCTCGAGGGCGTTGAGATCGACCCGGTGCAGGTTCTCCACCAGCGCCTGCTCCAGGGTCCCCACGTCGTCGGCCACCTGCACCAGGACGGGAATCGTCTGAAGACCGGCCCGGCGCGCTGCCCGCCAGCGTCGCTCCCCTGCGATGAGCTCGTAGCTCTCTGACTCGTCCTGCAGCTCGCGTACCAGGACGGGCTGAAGCAGGCCCACCGCCTTGATGGACGCTGCCAGCGAAGCCATCGACTCCTCGTCGAAGTGGCTACGGGGCTGGAACGCGTTGGGGCGAATGTGCGAGATCGGGACCGCCCTGAGGGCAGAGTCCGACTCCCCCACCACCTCGCCCGGAATGAGGGCGCTCAGCCCCTTACCGAGTCCGCTGCGGCGCGCCATTGCTCACCTCCTTAGCCAGCTCGCGATAGGCCACGGCGCCCCGCGAGGCTGGATCGAAGACCGTGATGGGCTGCCCGAACGAGGGCGCCTCGGACAGGCGGACCGTGCGCGGGATCATCACCCGGCACACCCGCTCGGAGAAGTGCTCCCGGACCTCGTTGGCCACGTCGATCGAGAGCCGGGTCCGGGCGTCGAACATCGTCAGAACGATGGTCGAGACCTCCAGGGTTTCGTTGAGGTTTGTCGAAACCAGGTTCACGTTGCGCAGGAGCTGGCTCAGGCCCTCGAGCGCGTAGTACTCGCATTGGATCGGGACGAGGACCTCTTGCGCGGCGGCCAGACCGTTGACCGTGATGAGGCCCAACGAAGGCGGGCAATCGATGAGGACGAAGTCGAAGTCGTCGACGACCGAGTCGATCGCCCGCTTCAGCTTCAGCTCCCGGCTGAAGGCCGGGACAAGCTCGATCTCCACGCCCGCCAGATCGATGGTGGCCGGGGCCACGAACAAATTCATGACGCTGGTGGGCTCGATGCAGTCCTCGAGGGGCTGGTCCCGCATGATCACGTCGTACATGGACAGTTCGAAGTTGCGGGCCTCGAGCCCTAGACCGGTGGTGGCGTTGCCTTGGGGGTCGAGATCGATAACCAGGACCCTGTAGCCCTGCTCGGCCAAAGCGGCCCCCAGGTTCACCGTCGTCGTGGTCTTTCCCACTCCCCCCTTCTGGTTCGCCACGGCGACCACCCGAGGCAGCGACCGGACCGTCGGCTTGGCACCGTTCAAAAGCTCCGAGGTGTCCTCGGGGATCGACGGGGCCCGCATGGTCGATTGGCGCGCCGTGTGTGCCGCCACAGGCTTCGGCTTGGGTCCTGGAGCGGATGCGGGCTCTGACGCCGGGACCGGGCCTGTCTCTGGCACAGTCTCGATGGCCGGAGCAACGGCAGCCGGGACTTCATCGGCCTCTGGCGCCGGCTGGGGTCCGCGTGCGACGTGCACCCCTCGCACTGGCTCGGGCGCTTCCGAGGACGGCACGCGATCCCCGACGACCGGCGTCTCAGTTGTTGACGGATGGACGTCCGCCGGGGACGGAGGCACCTCGGCTACCGCTGGTCGGGGTGGCGACTCGGGTGAGGCATCCGGCTCGGGCGAGGGATCCGGCACCGGAGCAGTCGCAGCCGACTCGCCGGCTCCTGGGGGAAGAGCGGACTCGCCGGCTCCTGGGGGAGCCACAACGGTGGAGGCGTCGGCACTGAGGCTCTTCACCGGTTCAGTGGACGTGGGTCCGTCGTCGGGGGAGGCGGGAACCTCCTGGTCGAACGGGGCGCGCACCGGGGGGAGAGCTTCCTTGTTCTCGGTGGTATCCCTGTCTTTGCGCCTGATGCGCATCAAGCAGGCTCTCCGACACACCGCAGCACGACGCCTATCCTGGCCTGCGCCGGCGGCGAGGTCAAGACTTGAGGCCGTTCCACGTGGAACCTCCGCTCCAGGGTTGGACGGGGTCACCGGCCGCGTCCGGGTGGCCAGTCCTCGGAGTTCACCGGGAGTTTACGAGCGTTTCACGTGGAACACCCGGGGTGCTTCATGTCCACACGGGGGTTTCACCCACATCCCCGAACTCCCATCGCTCCCGATTCGAAGAGGGAGGTACGAGAGACGCTGCGGAGAGGAGGGGCGAATCCCTCAGAACAGTGGACGCTTGGCGGGGACCCCATCGCGCCGGGGAAAGCGCTCGGGACAGGGCATGGCTTGACGCAGGACCTGGAACGCAAAATCCTCGTGGAGGGCCTCCACGGGTTCGAGGCCGAGCTGTGCGAGCTCCCCGGTCGGCCAGCGCCCGCAGGCGTCCGTCAGATCCTTCTCGGGGCGGCTGTCCGGTGGCGGCTCCGAAACCACCAACCAACCGCCGGTCCGCAGCAGGGGGGCGGCACACTCGGCAACCACGGCCGGAGGCCCGAAGGAACGCGCCAGGACGCCGTCAAAGGCCCCTCTTTCGGTTTCTCGGCGTCCCGCGAGCTCGGCCCGCTCGTGGAGGACACTGGCCCGGCCTTCGAGCTCCAGACGCCGGAGAGCCGCTTGGAGGAAGGCCGCTCGCCGTCCGTTGGCCTCCAACAGGACGAGGCGCGCCTCAGGCCAGCCGCAGGTGACGACCAAGCCCGGCAAGCCCCCGCCCGAGCCGAGATCGACGACACGGGGCAGCGCCAGCCCGGCCCGGGTGGCCAGGCGTCGAGCGACGCGGGCGAAGCCTTGGGCGTGTCGCATCTGCTGCTCGAGGGGACCCGGCCCGAGGAATCCGGCACTCCGGGCCTCCTCGAGCACGTCACGCAGCATGGTGAAGGCATCGAGGGGCGGCGCCTCCTCGGAGGCCGGAGGAGGGATGGGGGAGCGGCCTCCATCGTTTTCGGGGGCGCCGGGCACCGGCGCGGCGTCAGTCGGCCGGGGCGATGACGATGTGCCGGTTGGGGTCCTCGCCTTCCGAGCGGGTCACCACACCTGGCATCTCATTGATGGCGTCGTGGACGGCTTTGCGATCCGCCGGGCTCATGGCCTCGAGGGCCTTCTCCTGGCCCGAGGCGAGGACCTCCTCGGCAATCTGGACACTGAAACGCTTCAGGGCCGCCGAGCGCCGCTCCCGATAGCCCGCCACGTCCACCAAGATGCGATCGGTCCGAGAGGGGCACTGGCGCTGGACGACTGCCCTGGTGAGGTCCTGAAGGGCGCTGAGCGTCGAGCCACGCGGGCCCACGAGCATGCCCAGGTCCTCACCCGAGGCCGCGATCTCCACCGTCTCCTCGTCCAGAATGCGGCACTCCACCGAGCCGTCCATGTTGAGCTCCCCGAGGAGACCGGCCACGAACGCCCGACCGACCTCACCCTGCTCCTCGAGCGTCATTCCCTCGGCCATCTCTGCTGTCTCCTTCGGTTCCGTGCTCCGCTGCGGAGCCCTTCCAGCTGCCGGCCCCCCCGTGGAGCCATTCTTCGAACCCTCGAGCACGTCGGCGGACGCGGCGTCGGCGGACGCATTGCGACGGTTGCGGCGACGACGGGCCGAACGGCTGGTCCCCCCACTCGTGCCGCCGGTCCTCGTCACCGTGGCCCCGTTCGTCCGCTCCGAACCCATGGCCTCGGAGTTCCCGGATCGAGCCGAGCCATTGGCGCCGGTCCCCGAGCGTCCGCCACCCGAACCGTTCCCCGGGGCCGAGCGCTGCCCGCTCTGACGCCCGCCCTGGGCGGGCCGACCGCTGCGCCGTGTGCGCTCGCGCCGCGGGCGGGCGCCGACTGGGCGCACCCGGGCCCGCACCCGGGCCTCGACCCGCATCCGGCCGAAGAGCCCCGTCTTGGGCTCACTCACGACGATCACCTCGGCATCGGCCACCGCCACACCGAGCTGGTCGAGGGCGCGATCAGTCGCCTCCTCGACGGTCTTTCCCGCCACTTCAACCCACTCCACCGGTGCTACCGAGCCTTTCTGGCGCGCTTGGAGCGTGACCTCGGGTGTGCCTTCGGCGCCTCCTGATCTTCGCTCTCCGCCTTTCCGTTCGTTGTGCGCTTCCTGGCGCCACCCGCAGGCGTGCGCCCGTTCCTCCGCCCGTTGCCGTTCGCGCCGGTCCTGACCGGGGGCACGGTGCCCTTGGCCACTGACGTGCCGTCGGTGGCACTGGACTTCTTCTTCGGGGAGGCCGCCGGAAGTTCTGGTCTCGGCTTTTCTTCTTTTTTGGCCGAATCGACTTCCTTCTTGGCCGAACCGATTTCCCGTTCGGCCGTGACCGGTTCGACCATGCCCGACTTGAACATGAACTCTTGCGTTCCGATGCGCATCGCAGAAGAGACCACCATGTAAATGGTTGCTCCCGCGGGCACTCTTAGATAAATGACTCCGAAAATAATAGGGAAAAACTTCTGCATTGTTTGCATCTGAGGATTCGCCGCAGCTGCCTGCGGATTGCGACTGTTCATCTGCTTCATTTGGTAGTACTGCAGGAACATTGCAGCCGCAATGAGCACCAGATACGGAATGACCAAAACGCCCTGGCTCACCGTCGTGGTCACGATGTGCGTGAACGGGTTCGTCGTGTGATTGGAGAATGGAAGCGAGGAGAGATCCATCCCGAACCACCAATGCATTTGGCCCTGACTCCGGACCAAATCGTGGTACATATGAGAATTTGTCGGGATATACCGCGGTGCTCCGACGACAACTTTGTGGCCGTTGACGACCCTATTCGTCGTGTTCGATAGACCCCGAATCAGGGTGTAGAGCACGATTAAGAAGGGCATCTGTAGGAGGCTCGGCAGGCAGGCGCCGAACGGACTCGTGCCGTTCTCCTTGTAGAGCCGCATCATCTCCTGGTTGAGCTGCTCCCGGTTCTCCGCGCCCTTGTATTTGGCCTGGAGCTTCTTCATTTCAGGCTGCAGCCGCTGCATGGCCAGCATCGACTTGGTGCTCTTCACCGTGATCGGGGTGAGGGCCAGCATGATGATGATCGTGAGGCCCGTGATGGCGAAGCCGTAGTTGGGCCAGACCGAGTAGAGGCCAGCCAGGATCAACCCGAACAGCTCGAAGAGGGGATGGAAGATCTCGCCGATGAGCTTGAACAGGGAGTTCTCAGCCAGGACCGGGTGCGTCAGCATGGGTGACCTCCGTCACGCGCGTGGATCCCCCCGGGAGCATCGACTCGCACCGGCACCAGGTCAACCCCGTGGGGACCGAAGGGGCGGCAGCGCACGAGGCGCCGCGCCGCCAGCGCCAGCCCCCGCCAGAACCCGTGGACTGTGAACGCCTCGGCGGCGTAGGCCGAGCAGCTGGGGTAGAAGCGGCACGGGGAGATCCGACCCGAGGCCGCGCCCTGGTAGGCGGTGATCAGGGTGACCGCGAGACGCACCGGCAGGCTGAGCCGCCGCTCGAGGCCCTCCTCTGCGCGCAGGTCGGGGGGCAACTCGGCCCGCACCGCTGGGGTACTGAGCTGGGCGTTCGCCGTGCTCACGTGGTCACCGCCGCACGGCTCGCCCGCTGGAGCGCATGCACCACGTCGGAGCGGAACGCGGCCGGATCGAGCACCGCCGCACCGGGATCGAGTCGGAGCAGGTAGGCGCCCCGGGGGAGTGTGGTCGCCTCTGCCCGCACCGCTTCGCGGGCGCGCCGCCGCAGCCGGTTGCGTGTCACCGCGCCGCCGCAGCGACGCCCAATTGCGTAGGCGACCTGGGGATACAGGCCAGAGGCACCATCCTCGACAGGCACGAAGGTCGCCCGGACCGGCCCACAGGCGCCGCGCGCCCGGGCACGTTGCAGCTCGGCGAACGCCGCGCGGCTCGTGATGCGTCCGACCGTCCGGGCAGGCAAGACGAGGACCTCAGACGCTGAGACGGTGGCGCCCCTTGAGCCGCCGCGACTTCAAGATGGCCCGCCCCGCCCGAGTGGACATGCGCTTGCGAAACCCGTGGGTACGGGCCCGCTTCCGAGTATTGGGTTGGTAGGTGCGCTTCACGTCGAGTCTGCCTTTCGCGATGCAGTCTTTCGCGACACCGGAGCAGCATTGGGGACCGGCTCCTCGCGGGGTCGATGCCTCGGCCTTCGAATCGATATCCGGCCACCGGCGGCGAGTCCTCCCATGTTAGGCGCATTTGCAGATCGCCTCTAGTCGCATCCGCCCGGCACGGTGTACCGTCGTCCAATTACCCGCACCGAGGACCGCACCGAACAGGGCTGGGCGGCGAGGGGGGAGAAGGGGCGCTCGGCTGAACCGGTGACGCAGGCGACAGAACTCTGGACGAGGTGCTCGAAGTCCCTGCGCGACCAGGTCTCGGAGAGCACGTGGCAACTCTGGCTCTCCTGGATCGAGCCGGTGGACTTCGCCGACGGCGTGTTCACCATCTCGGTGCCAAACAGCCTCATCCGAGAGCGGGTGGAGTCGCGCTACCTCCCCATGATCGAAGACACCCTGGCCAACGAGGTGGGGGACGTGGTGCGGGGCCGACTCGTCGTCCACGAGCCGGATCCGGCCGCCACCCCAGGTCGGGCGGAGACGCTCGGCGGCCCGGCCAACCTCGGGGACAGCGACGACCAGCTGGACTCCGAACGGCCGATGGACCTCGCAGCGGTCCCCCCCGGATCACCTGCTCGCGGCAGAGGGCGGGAATCGCCAGCGGTCCAGCTCGACTCGAAATTCACCTTCGAGACGTTCGTCGCCGCGTCCTCGAACCGACTGGCCCATGCCGCCGCCCAGGCCGTTGCCGAGACGCCGGGCCGCTCGTACAACCCCTTGTTCATTTACGGGGATTCGGGGCTCGGCAAGACACACCTGCTTCATGCCATCGCGAACTACGTCACGGAGAACTACCCCCGGCGCACGGTCCTCTACGTCACGACCGAAACGTTCATGAACGACTTCGTGGACTCACTGCGCACCTCGACGACCTTGAGCTTCAAGCGGCGCTATCGCGACTGCGACGTCCTTCTCATCGACGACGTCCAATTCATGGAACGCAAAGAGGGCCTCCAAGAGGAGTTCTTCCACACCTACAACGACCTCAAGGGCGCCTCCAAGCAGATGGTCCTGACCTCGGACCGGCCGCCCAAGTCGATCGAGACCCTGGAGGACCGGCTGCGCAGCCGCTTTCTCTCCGGACTGATCACCGAAATCGACCCACCCGACCTCGAGACCCGGCTCGCCATCTTGCGGTCCAAGTCCCTCAGCGAGCACTACGACGTGCCCGACGACGTCCTCGAGTTCATCGCCTCGCACGTGACGGACAACATCCGTGAGCTCGAGGGCGCGCTCATCCGCATCTGCGCCTTCGCCAAACTCAACAAGGAGCCGATCTCGCTCGAGCAGGCCGAGAAGGTCCTCACCGATCTCCTGCACGCCGGCGAGCCCCGGCGGATCTCACCCCAGATCATCCTCGACACGGTCTCGGCCAGCTACGGGTTCCCCGTCGAGGCGCTCATCGGACCCAGCCGCACGCGACCCCTGGTCACGGCCCGCCAGGTGGCCATGTACCTGACCAGGGAACTCACCGATTACAGCTACCCCGCCATCGGGCGGGTCTTCGGCAAGCGGGACCACACGACCGTCATCCACGCGGTCGACAAGATCGCCGGCCAGATGCAAGAACGACGCCAGATCTACGAGCAGGTCACCGAGCTGAGCCAAAAGATCCGTGCAGGCTCGGCTTGACCCTCGCTGCGCCGCGCGCCCTTCCCTTGTGAACCACAAGAGGAAAAGGTTGTGGACTCACGCGCCCTGCGTTGTGGACGTGGGCACATGTTTTCCCCATCCACCCCCACCCCGGCCGGCGAGCCTCTGTGTCTCCGCTCGAGACGCACACACCCATGGGGACAGCCGGGCCTGGTGCCAACTGGGATGCAACCATGTCCTCCACAGTCCACAGCCCTTACTACCTTTACCAACCACACATACTCTTTCCTCCACGATGAAGCACCAGGAGCCCGCCCGAAAGGACCGACATCGGTGAAGTTCAGATCCGAGCGAGATGCGCTCGTCGAGATGCTCGCCACAGCGGGACGCGCCGTCGGGGGTCGCGGAGGCTCTTCCCCGGTCCTCCAAGGTCTCTTGTTGCAGTGCGAGGGCAACAGCTTGCGGGTGACCGGAACCGATCTGGATCTCACAATTCAGGTGACCGACGAAGTCATCGGTATCGACGACGGGAGTTGTGTCATTCCGGCGCGGCTCTCGACCGACATCGTGCGCCGTCTCGAGCCGGGAGCAGTGACGTTCGCCGACCAGGGTGACCACATCACAATTTCGGCCGCGCGCTCGAACTTCAAGTTGCAGACCTACCCGGTCGTGGAGTTCCCGCCCGTCGGCAAGACCAGCGAACCCATGACCGAATTGTCGGAAAGCGAACTCGGGGAGGCAGTGCGCCAAGTCGTGCGGGCTGCGTCGCACGACGACGGCCGGCCGCTGCTGACCGGCGTCCTGGTGTCCCGAGTCGACGGCTCCCTTCGCATGGTCGCGACCGATTCGTACCGGATGGCCATGCGCGACCTGCCCGGGTCCAACACCATCCCCGGCGAGGAGGACCTGCTCGTTCCGGCCCGGGCGCTCTCGGAGCTCCAACGCCTGCCGGCCAAGGAAACCGGCGGAGACGAGCCCGGTCGGGTCGGGGTGGCGGCGAGCACGAACGAGATCACGTTTTGGCAGGGCAACGCCCAGATCAGCACGCGCCTGCTCGAGGGCCGCTATCCGGACTACAAGCAGTTGATCCCCGAGCACTACCCGAACCGTCTGCATCTGGGCAAGGAGAATTTCCTCTCGGCCCTGCGCCGCGTCCAGTTGTTGGTGCGGGACAACACGACTCCGGTTCGTCTCTCCATGCGAGGGGGTGGCGTCGATCTCACGGTGCAGAGCCAGGATGTGGGCGACGCAGCTGAAACGGTGGACGGGGATTACAGCGGCGAGGACCTCGTCATCGCGTTCAATCCTTCGTACTTGATCGACGGCGTGGAGGCGGTGATCGGTGACGAAGTGATCGTCGAGACCGCTGACGCGTCACGAGCGGCGACCGTGCGGGGCGCCGAGGACGACCAGTTCCGGTATCTCCTCATGCCGGTTCGGGTGTCCTGAACTTCCGTGCCGCGGTGAGCGTCCGCCACCTGGAGCTGACCGACTTCCGTCTCTTCACGCACGCAGTCATTGAGCCCGAGCCAGAGGGTACGACGGTGATCACCGGCGCGAACGGCACCGGCAAGACGAGCGTGCTCGAGGCGCTGGCCTATCTCGGGACGCGACGCTCGTTCCGGGGCGCTCCGTCGGAGGCGTTGGTCCGTTCGGGCGCGACGAGTGCCATCTTGCGTGCCGATCTCGATGGCCCCGACAGCCCCGTGCTCGTAGAAGCGGAGATCACGCCGGGCGGGAAGGGCCGGACCCGGGTGAACCGCAAAGCGGTCTCCGCCCGCAAGGACCTGGCCTCCGCCGCCCCGTGCACGGTGTTCTCGCCTGAGGATCTCGGGCTGATCAGCGGCGGACCCAAGGGCCGGCGAGACCTGCTCGATGACGCGCTGGCCCTGCTCGATCCCGAGGGTGCACGGGCGGCGGACGAAACAGAGAGGATCCTTCGCCAACGCGCCGCGCTGTTGCGCCAGTCGAGCGTGCGGTCGACTGCGGAGGTGACGACGACCCTCGACGTGTGGGACCAGCGCCTGGCCGACGCGGGCAAGATCCTCGTCGCCGCGCGCGAGCGGCTGGCCGTCGATCTCGACCCCTTGGTCGCCGCGGCCTACGACCACCTGGCGGGTGCGGCCGGCCGCTCGCTCGTGCGGCAGCAGTATCGCCGCAGCTGGGATGGCGACCTGCTGGCGGCGCTCGGGGCCAGCCGGCGCGACGACCTGCGGCGCGGCGTGAACACCGTCGGGCCCCATCGCGACGACCTGGTGCTGGCGATCGAGGGCCGTGAAGCACGCACCCACGCCTCCCAGGGCGAGCAGCGCTGCCTCGCCCTGGCACTGCGCCTCGGCGTGCACCAGCTCGTCCGGGCCCGGACCGCCCTGGTACCGACGCTGCTCCTCGACGACGTGTTCTCCGAGCTCGACCCCGACCGCAGCCGGGCCCTGGCCGCCGAGCTACCACCCGGCCAAGCACTCCTGACCACCGCGGCGCCCCTGCCCGACGGGATCGCGGTGGCCCGGGTGATTCCGGTCGGCTCGCTGGCGGCGGCATGACGGCCGCCGCGCGAGGCCCGCGTCACGTGGGGGAGTCCGTGCCGCGCCTCTTGAGCCGGCTCGGTGCGCCACCTTCGACGGCCACCATCGAGGCCGTCTTCAGCCAGTGGGAATCCGTGGCCGGCCCGGAGCTGGCAGCGCACGCGCGGCCGTTGCGCCTCGACGGCACGACGCTGGTGGTGGCGGTCGACCACGCGGCCTGGGGCACACGGGCGCGTATGGACGCCGCGCAGATCCTCGACCGGATCCGCACCGTGGATGGCGCGTCCGTCGAACGCGTCGAGGTGGTTGTCGAACGGCCCTAGGACCATTTCGCGCCGGTCCCGCGGACGTGCCCGTGACGAGGGTGTTCGCGGCGCCTTTTTGAGGTCGCCGTGGACCGTTCAAGAGTGCCGAATTGGCACGTCCGTCGGGTAGAATGGTTTGTCCGCATCGAAAGGCCGGAACTGCACCGTTCGGGGATTCGATTCGCACCGTGAGATCGTCGTTTTTGAAAGGGCGCGCCTGTGGCAGTGAAGGTTGATGAGAGACCGGGTAGGGGCGACGCCTCCTACACCGAGGCCGACATCACCATTCTCGAAGGGCTCGAGGCGGTCCGGAAACGCCCCGGCATGTACATCGGTTCCACCGGACCCAGCGGGCTCCACCACCTGGTGTGGGAGGTCGTGGACAACTCGGTCGACGAGGCCATGGCCGGGCGGGCCACCCGGATCGACGTCACGGTGCTGGCCGACGGCGGCGTCCGGGTCAGCGACGACGGGGCAGGGATCCCGGTTGGACCGCACCCCAAGTACCCCAAGCAGTCGACGGCCGAGATCGTGCTGACCACGCTGCACGCGGGCGGCAAGTTCGGCGGCAAGGGGTACCAGGTCTCGGGCGGCCTGCACGGTGTCGGCGTCTCCGTCGTCAACGCCCTGTCGTCTCGCCTGGTGCTCGAGATCGACCGTGACCAGAAGCGCTGGGAGGCCGAGTTCGAGAAGGGCGGCAGGGTCAAGAAGAAGGTGACGGCGACCGGACCGGCGTCCAAGGACCGCAGCACGGGCGAGCCGCGGACCGGCACCACCGTGACGTTCTGGCCCGACGCCTCGGTTTTCGACGAGACCGATTTCCGGGCCCAGACCATTCTCGAGCGGCTCCAGATCATGGCCTTCTTGAACAAGGGCGTCGAGATCCGCTTCACCGACGAGCGCACCGACCCGGTGACCAAGACCACCTTCAAGTACAACGGCGGCATCGTCGACTTCGTCAAGCACCTCAACGCGTCGAAGGAGTCGCTCTTTCGCAAGGTGGCCTCCTTCGAACAGGCCGAGGACAGCCAAGAGGTCGAGATCGCGCTGCAGTGGAACACGGGCTACCACGAGTCGATCCACTCGTTCGCCAACGGGATCTCCACCATTGAGGGGGGCATGCACGTCGAGGGGTTCTCCAAGGCCCTCACCAACGTGGTGAACCGCTACGCGCGCGACCGGAACGTCTTGAAGGAAAAGGAAGAGAACCTCAAGGGCGAGGACATCCGCGAGGGGCTCACGGCCATCATCTCGGTCCGGTTGCGAGACCCCCAATTCGAGGGCCAGACCAAGGCGAAGCTGGGCAACCAGTCCATCCGTTCGCTCACGGAGCGGACCACCAACCAGAAACTGAAGGACTGGCTCGAGGAGAACCCCCGGGAGGCCAGCCAGATCGTGCAGAAGTCGATGCAGGCCGCCCGGGCCCGCATCGCGGCACAGGGTGCGCGTGACTTGACGCGGCGCAAGTCCGCCCTCGACGGCGCCGGGCTTCCCGGCAAGTTGGCCGACTGCTCGTCGCGCGACCCCCGCGAGTCGGAGCTCTTCATCGTGGAAGGGAACTCCGCCGGCGGGTCGGCCAAGGACGCGCGCAACCCGGCGACCCAGGCGATCCTCCCCATCCGGGGCAAGATCCTCAACGTCGAGCGCGCCCGCATCGACAAGATGTTGAAGAACGCAGAGATCCAGGCGCTCATCTCGGCCATCGGCGCGGGACTGGCGGAGGAGTTCGACATCGCCAAGATCCGCTACCACAAGGTGATCCTGTTGGCCGACGCCGACGTCGACGGCAGCCACATCCGCACCTTGTTGCTGACGTTCTTCTACCGCCAGATGAAGCCGCTGGTCGACAACGGGCACGTCTACGTCGCGCAACCACCGCTGTACTCGACGATGGTGGGCAAGGAGAAGGTCTACTTGAAGGACGACGCCGCCCGGGCGGCCTTCTTGGTCGAACACCCCGACCACAAGCAGGAGTTCAACCGCCTGAAGGGCCTGGGCGAGATGGACTTCGGCGAGCTCCGGGAGACGACCATGGACCCCGAGAAGCGCTCGCTCTTGCAGATCACCGCCGAGCAGGCCGCGTTGGCCGACGAGGTGTGCTCCATCCTCATGGGTGACGACGTCGAGCTGCGGCGCCACTTCATTCAAACGAATGCCAAAGACGTCCGGTTCCTCGACATCTGAGCGGCCGGACGGGAAGTAGGGAAGACATGCCACGTCAGTCGACGCGCGGCCCCGGCCGCGCCGGGGCAGGTTCGGGCGGGGGGAGCGAGACTCCGCCAGGCCCGCCAGAGGAGGGGTCGGACGGCGGAGCCGTCGAGCCGATCGAGCTGCAGGAGGAGATGGAGCGCTCCTTCCTCGAGTACTCCATGTCGGTCATCGTCGCCCGCGCGCTGCCAGACGTACGAGACGGCCTCAAGCCGGTACACCGGCGAATCCTCTACTCCATGTTCGACAACGGAGTGCGCCCCGACCGCCCGCGCAACAAGTGCGCCAAGGTCGTCGGTGAGGTCATGGGGACCTACCACCCCCATGGCGACTCGGCGATCTACGAGGCACTGGCGCGCATGGTCCAGGAGTTCTCGTTACGCCATCCGCTGATTGACGGGCACGGGAGCTTCGGCGGCCGCGGCCCCGACGACGGCGCGGCGGCGATGCGGTACACCGAGTGCCGCCTGGCGCCCCTCGCCCTCGAGCTCATGGCCGACATCGACGAAGAGACCGTCGACATGGTGGCCAACTACGACGGGTCGGCCCTCGAGCCGGTGGTGCTCCCGGCTCGTTTCCCCAACTTGTTGGTGAACGGGTCGCAAGGCATCGCCGTCGGCATGGCGACCAACGTGCCGCCGCACAACATGGGCGAGGTCATCGACGCAGCCATTCACGTGCTGCACCACCCCGAGGCGACGCCCGACGAGCTGATGGAGTTCGTCAAGGGTCCCGACTTCCCGACGGGCGCCCTCATTCTCGGCCGGCAGGGCATCCTCGACGCCTACCGGACCGGCCGGGGCTCGATCAAGATGCGTGCCGTCGCGGAGATCGAAGAAGGCCGCGTCGGGGATCGCATCGTGGTCAGCGAGCTGCCCTACCAGACCTCGGTCGAGGTGATCGAGCAGAAGATCAGCGACCTGGTGAAGGCGGGCGAGCTGGACGGCATCAGCGGGGTGCTCAACGCGTCAGCGAACCAACAGCCACGCCTCATCATCGAGCTGAAGCGCGACGCCAACGCCAACGTGGTGCTCAACAACCTGTTCAAGCAGACGCCGATGCAGACCAGTTTCGGAGTGAACCTGCTGGCGCTGGTCGACAGCGTGCCGCGCACTCTGAACCTGGCGCAGGCCATCTCGCACTACGTCGACCACCAGATCGAGGTGATCCGGCGCCGGTCGGAGTTCAGGCTCGAGAAGGCGCGCAACCGTGCGCACATCGTCGAGGGCCTCTTGAAGGCGATCGACATGCTCGACGCGGTGATCGCCACCATCCGGGCGTCAGACGACCGCCCAGCCGCCCGCACCGCCCTGATGGCGGAGCCCTTCTCCTTCACCGAGGTGCAGGCGACCCACATCCTCGACATGACGCTGGGCCGGCTCACCCGGCTCGGGCGTTCCGAGCTCGAGGAGGAGATGGCGCAGCTGCGCGCCACCATCGCCGAGCTCGAGGCGATCCTCGCCGACGACGCCAAGCTCCGGGGCGTCATCGAGACGGAGATGACCGAGATCCGGGACAAGCACGCCAACGAGCGCCGGAGCGTCATCACGCACGACCCGGGCGAGATGGGCGTCGAGGACCTGATCGACGACGAAGAGATCGTCGTGACCCTCACCAGGGCGGGCTATATCAAGTCGGTGGCCGCCGCCGCCTTCCGCACCCAGGGGCGCGGTGGGCGCGGGGTCCAAGGCGCCCGCCTGAAAGAAGAGGACCTGGTCAGCCAGGTCGTGCACACCACGTCGCACACTTACCTGCTGCTGTTCTCCAACCGGGGCAAGGTCTACCGGCTACGGGGGCACGAGATCCCGGTGAAGGACCGCACGGCGCGCGGCACCGCCGCGGTCAACCTGGTCCCGCTGGCGCCGAACGAGTCGATCACCGCCATCATCGCCACCCGCGAGTTCTCGCCCGACCAGTACCTGGTCTTCGCCACGGCCCACGGACAGGTCAAGAAGACGGCGCTGAGCGAGTACGACAAGTCGCGTCGGGAAGGATTCATCGCCATCAACCTGCGCGACGGTGACGAGCTGGTCCGTGTGGTCGCCACGTCGGGCAACGACGACCTCTTCGAAGTGACCCGCAACGGCATGACGATCCGCTTCAACGAAGAGGACGTGCGGCCCATGGGCCGCGACGCCGGTGGGGTCCGCGGCATCCGCCTACGCGCAGGCGACCTCGTGGTGTCCTGCGACGTGGCGGCGGACGACACCGACATCCTGATCGTGACCGACGCCGGCTACGGCAAGCGCACCAAGCTCGAGCGTTTCAACCGGCAGGCCCGAGGCGGACAGGGCGTGCGCGGCATCCGGCTGACCGGCGCCCGCGGCACCGTCGTCAGCGCGTTCATGGTGGCCCTGGACGAAGAGATCCTGCTCGTGTCCTCTGGCGGCGTGGTCATCCGGACTGCGGCGCGGGAGATCGCGTCGCAGGGTCGGGACGCGACGGGGGTCCGGGTCATGAACCTCGACGCCGGACAGACGGTGGCGGCGGTGGCACGGGTGGCGGCGGAGGCCGACGAGGAGTAGCCGGTTGACCCCGAGGGCGCCCTGGCCGCTCGGCTGATCAGAAGATGTGAATGGACGAGATCGGCCAGACCCGCAGCTCGACCTTGCCGACGATGAGCGACTTGGGGATCGGACCCCAGTAGCGACTGTCACAGGAGTCAGTCCGGTTGTCACCCATGACGAAGTAGTCGTTGGCCGGGATGTGGTAGGGGTGGTTGAGGCTGTACGCGGTGCCTGCGGGGCCTGGGCTCGTCACGCCCTGCTCCGAAGGAACGAGCCAGGGCTCGTTGAGACGCTTCCGGTCGATGTAGACGTAGCCGTTGCCCAAGGAGATGGTCTCGCCCGGCAGCCCGATGACCCGCTTCACGAGGTCGTTCACCTCCGGACCGCCGCAGTTCTCGGCCGGCGGCCTCGCAAAGACGACGATGTCGCCGCGATCCACGCCGTGGAAGTCGTAACTGAGCTTGTTGACGAGGATGCGATCGCCGATCTGCAGCGTCGGCAACATGGAGCCCGAGGGGATGAAGAAGGTCTGGACGACGAAGGCGCGTAGGAGCACCGCCACCAGGACGGCGATGACCACCACGATGACGCCCTCGCGGATCCAGCGCGCGTTCGAACGCCGTGCTCCCGCCTCGGCCGACCCGGATGGACCGTCGGGCCCGGTCGGACCGCCCGGCCCGCTTGGACCGCCCGGTCCCTCCCCTCCGTCGGGTCCAGCAGGAGGCTCAGTTCCGGGGTGGGCGTCCGAAAGAAGCTCCTCGACGGCGACCGCCGGGTCGTTCTGTTCGAGCGTCACCGGAGGCAGGCTAGACGGCGGTGCGAACGCCCGGGGCTCAGGCCCGGACCGGGATCACCGAGGCCGTGTCCCGGCCTGATCGCAACAACGAGCCGGGCAGCGCCCCGGTCGGCGCTCCGTCACGAACAGTTTCCACGCCGTTCACCAGCACCCGGACGACCCCGTGGGAGCCTGCGTAGAGGCGCGGGGTGCCGCCCGGCAGGTCGTGCACCAGCCGGGCCGGTTCCGAATCCACCGTGGCGGGGTCGAAGACGACCAGGTCGGCGGCGAAGCCTTCCCGCACGACGCCACGCTCACGGATCCCGAACAGCTCCGCCGGTTGCGACGTCATCATTCGTACCGCCTGCTCGACCGCCACGAGCTTGCGGCCCCGGAGGCAGTCGGCCAGAAAGGCCGTCGGGTAGTTCGAGCCGCACATGCGGTCGAGGTGCGCACCGGCGTCGGACCCGCCGACCATGGCGCGCGGATCGTCCCAGATGGCGGCGCGCATGTGCCAGGTGGCGTCGGTCCCGTCGTCTGTGTTCGGCCACAACACCGTGCGGAGGTCGTCGGCCAAGACAATATCCAACAGGGTGTCGAACGGTGCGGTGCCGCGCTCGGCCGCGATGTCGGCCACGCGACGGAAGGCGCACCCCTCGTTGGCCGGGGAGAAGGTGTCGCCGATGACATAGGTGCCCCAGTGGGACAGCCCTCGGAAGACGCCGGCTTCCTTGCTGCGCGCCCGCTCGTCGAGCTGGGCCCTTATGTCGGGGTCGCCCAACTGCTTCATGCGCTCGTCCTCCGGCAGGCCCATGACGTCGCCCCAACCGGGAATCAGGAACAGCGCGCAGTGCGTGCGGAAGCTCATGTTCATCGGGACCAGCGTGGGCATGGTGAGCGCAACGATGCGCCCACCAGCCGCGGCCGCGGCGGACGAGGCCGAGAGCTGGTGTTCGATGCGCTCAGCCGCACGGGCATCAACGGTCAGGACGTTCCAGTTCAGGGGTCGCCGTGCCGTCACACTCATCGCCGTCATGAGATCGATCTCCTCGGGGCTGAACGAGTCCAGGCAGCCGTTGGTGATGTACTCGAGCGTGGTGCCCTCGTGCGCGCCGACCTCCTCGGAGAAGGCCAGCATCTCGCGCCGGTCGGCGTAGCGGGAGCTGATGGGACGTCCCTCGCCGTCGGAGTGCGTGCGCGACTGAGACGACGAGAAGCCCAAGCCCCCAGCCTCGATCGACTCGGACAGGAGGGCGCGCATGGCTGCAATCTCTTCGTCAGATGCCACGTCCTCCCCGCGCGATGCCCCCATGACCTTGCGCCGCAGTGCGCAATGCCCGACTAAGAAGCCGGCGTTCACTCCGAGGCGACCGTCCAGCGCGTCGAGGTACTCCGCGAAACTGGACCACGTCCAGGGGACACCGTGTTCGAGAGCGGCCAATGGCATGCCCTCGACCTTGGCCATCATGCGGCGGATGTAGTCCGCATCCGCCGCGTTGATCGGGGCCAAGGTAAAGCCGCAGTTGCCGCCGATCACCGTTGTGACCCCGTGCACATTGGAGGGGGAGGCGGTCGGGTCCCAGAACAGCTGTGCGTCGTAGTGCGTGTGCGGGTCGATGACACCGGGCATCACGGTCAGCCCCGAGGCGTCCAATTCGGTGCTGGCCGGTTCGACGACCTCGCCGACGGCAGCGATGCGGCCGTCCCGGATGCCGACGTCGTCCCGGCGGGCCGGAGCCCCCGTGCCGTCGATCAGCGTGCCGGATCGGATGACGTAGTCGAGCATGGGACCTCCGGGGTGCCGCCCCCGGCGCGGCGCGGCGCGGCGCGGCGGCGGGAACAGGCCAGCGAATCTGACGGGTCGTCAGCTTAGAATCATCCCAACGCCAGCGCAGAACGACGGCGGGAGGAGTCAGCCCGGCCGAGTCTGGGTGGGGATTGCCCCTTCCTTGTAGTCACTGATGATGACTGCCCTGATCTCCGCCAACCGCGCCCCGACGGCCTGCTGGCGCGTCACGAGCGCCGTGACCTGTTGCTCGAGGAGCGCCAGGACCCGCTCGACATCCTCGGCTGAAGTCAGGTCGACGCTGGCCATGTGGACATGGACGGCGAGCAAGGCATCCGAGCGGGCGAAGAGCCTGGGGTCCGCCGCCGCGTCAGCGGCCGGGGCCTCGGGTGCGGAGGCGGGCTTCCCCGATGAGGGGTCGGCCAGCACACCGGGGAGGTCGTCGATGATCTCCTTGCTGCTGGGTGCGTCCGTGGCCAGGCGATGACGGAGGATGGCCACGTCGTCCGTCAAGACGCCCAGTGCGTAGTTCAGAGCGCCGAGGGCGCGGCTGAGCTCGTCGCGCCACACACGGATGGATGCTGTTCCCTGCTTGTCCCCGACGCCGGCCGACTCCTCCAGCGCGCGGTCGATGTCTCCTAGCAGGACCGGAGGGTCCTCGTCCCTCCGGTCCCCGGCCTCTCGGTGTCCGCCGCCATCATCGGGCAGGTGCGCCTGAGCTGATGGCACTGGGTCACGCTCCTCTGCACCGCCGGGATTCCACGGGCTGGCGCCCGTTCATTCAGATCCTCTTTAGCACCCAGTCCCCAAGGACGGTAAGTGCTGATGGTCACTATTTCCTTTGTTGTCGGGCCTGTGGACGACATCGCTGTACCTGGATGACACCCGTGTCCGTGCATTCATCCCCAAGTCGTCCACAGGGTGTGCCCGATGCCGCCCCCAGCACCCCGCTTCCTCTTGAGGGCACCACGTGCTTTGCTCTGTCGGTGGACGCATTCCAGTCCCTCGAGGCACGGTGGCGCAGGTGGTCCTGAGCCTCCACGCGACATCCGAAGGGGTTCTTCCGGGCCAGTTGCTCGAGCGGGCGATCCACGCCGGCTATATCGACGCCGGGCGGTTCAAGGTCCCCGACGCCAACGTGCAGCCGGCCAGCCTCGACCTTCGTCTCGGCGAGCGCGCCTTGCGCATCCGATGCAGCTTCCTTCCCGGTGACGACTCCGTCGAGCGAAAGCTGAAGGACTACATCCTCGATGAGATCGACCTGCGTGGCGACGGGGCAATGCTCGAGGCACGGTGTCCCTACCTGATCGAACTCAAGGAACGACTCGACCTCCCGGCGGGGCTGCGCGGCAAGGCCAACCCCAAGAGCTCGACGGGTCGTATTGACGTCTTCACGCGTGTCATCACCGATCACAGCCACCGGTTCGACGAGATCGCGCCGGGCTATCACGGCCCGCTGTATCTCGAGGTGGTGCCACTCTCGTTTGCGGTCCGGGTCAAGGAGGACTTGGCGCTGAACCAGTTGCGGTTGTCGACGGGTCGGCCCTGGTTGACCGACGACGAGGTGCGCCAGACACATCTGGCCGTTCCCATCCTCTTTCGGCGTGGCGAGCCACTCCCGGTCGAAGACCTGGTGCTGTCGAACGGGCTCTTCTTGGGCCTCGACCTCCATGGCGACGAGCGCGGGCAGGTGGGGTACAGCACACGGGAGAGCGCGCCGCTGCTGGACCTGACCACCGGGCTCGAGGTCGACCCGACACCCTTTTGGGATCCGGTCTACCGAGAAGAGGGCGACCGCCTCGTTCTGTCGCCGCGGCGCTTCTACCTCTTGATGTCGGACGAGGCAGTGAGCATCCCGCCGACCCTGGCTGCGGAGATGACGGCGTACGACCCGACGAGCGGCGAACTCCGCACTCATTACGCCGGCTTCTTCGACCCGGGCTTCGGGTTCGACCCGGCAGGGTGCTTCCGCGGCTCACGGGCCGCCCTCGAGGTGAGGGCGCACGATGTGCCCTTCATGGTCGAGAACGGGCAAGCCGTGTGCAAGCTGACCTTCGAGCGCATGCTGGAAGAGCCGACGGCGCTCTACGGCAGCAGCATCGGATCGTCGTACCAGCAGCAGGAGGAGACGCTGAGCCGGTACTTCCGGCGCGCTCCTGGCTGATTCGGCGGTCCAGGCGTCGCCCACCACGGCCAAAAGCGCTTCGACCGGTGCGCTTTCGGGAACGTCCGGCATTGTGGACGCACGGTGACGAACGTCGACGGCTCGCTCGTCACGACGCCGAATCAACTCGTGTCCAACGTTGCCGCGACCGCGCCAATTGGTGATGCGTTGATCACTGTCGGCGCGATCGTGTCAGAGCCCGGACAGACATCGCGCATCTCACAACAGCATCACAACTGCAGCACCGCGGAAATGATGCGCAAGGTTGACGAGCGAAACGCGTTTTTCAGAGTCACAACCCGCGTTCGAAATGAATGCGGATCGAATCCACGAACCTCGTACTCATGGGGACCCAGTCGCTATATGGTTGGCGTGGAGGGGGTAAGTGCAGTAGTTCCCGGAGAGTCGGGCTCCGAGCCGGCATCGCCCCCGCCAGTTGGACAATTCCTGGTGGAGGAAGATGGAGGGATCTACGCCAGATCGGGTAAACCCGAACGAGAGCGCGAGCCTGGAAGATGTCTTTCGGTCGCGCAGCTTCGGGCGCCCGCCCCCTGACGCCGCAGCCGCTGTGGCTCCCCTGGCCGCGGCTGCGGTTCGTCAGGCGCGCCCGGGTTTCCTCCCGCGGAACCCCTTCATCGCGTCCGTAGCGGCCGCCGCAGCGGCCGGCTCGGTCGTCGCGGGCCTCGTGTTCGGACCCGGGCCGATCATCCAACCTCTCGTCTCTGCACAGTCTCCCGGTCCCGGCCCGAGCGACGTGCCGAACTTCACGCCCTCGCTGTCCCCGCCACAAGGTGGCGCGCCGGCGTCGCCTGGCGGGAGCGGCCTCGCCGCGGACTCGACACCGTCGTCGACGTCCGGCTCGGGTTCGTCAGCGTCGTCTGGGGCCGTCTTCGCCGTGGTATCGGTGACGAAGCCGTCAGGCGGTTCGCCCGCGCCGGCGAGCACCGTTGCCGGCGTCGGCACCGGTGCGTCCGGAGGCGGGTCAACCACGTCCACGACGACGCCGCCAACGACGACCACGGTGTCCAGTTCGCCACCGCAAGGGGGCGGCACCGGCACGAGCGGGGGTGGCACCGGTACGAGCGGCAGCGGGACAGGTACAGGCGGGGGCGGCACCGGCACGAGCGGGAGTGGCACAGGTACGAGCGGGGGCGGCACCGGCACGAGCGGGGGTGGCACAGGTACGAGCGGCGGCGGCGGCACCAGCACGTCTTCGGGAGGAAGCGGCAGCGGCGGCGGTCAGGGCAACGGAAACGGCGGCGGCCAAGGCAACGGATGTGGCGGTGGTGGTGGCGGCAACGGCGGCGGCGGATGGGGCAACGGCGGCGGCGGTAACGGCGGCGGCGGTAACGGTGGCGGCGGATGGGGCAACGGCGGCGGTGGTAACGGTGGCGGCGGCAACGGATGGGGCAACGGCGGCGGCGGTAACGGTGGCGGCGGATGGGGCAACGGCGGCGGCAACGCCAACGGCGCCGGCGGATGGGGGGACGGCGGCCAGGGTCACTGAGCTGTCGATGCGCCCGGACGCCCTCGAGGCTGGTAAGTATGCGGGTACCGGCGGTCCAGCGCGCCGGTGCGAGCGAGGTCAGCCATGAACTACACGAATCTGGGCACAGCGGGTCTGCGGGTCTCGAGGGTTTGCCTCGGGATGATGGGCTTCGGCAATGACAGTGACCGGGCGTGGGTGATTGACGAAGACGCAGCTGAGTCGATCGTCAAGGCCGCCGTCGAGGGCGGCGTGACCTTCTTCGACACCGCGGACGCCTATTCGGGGGGCGCCAGCGAAGTTGCGACCGGCAGGCTGGTGCCGAAGTTCTTGAGTCGCGACGAGGTCGTCATCGCCACGAAGGTGTTCATGCCGGTGACGGCGGGCGAGAACGGCGGTGGGCTGGGTCGCAAGCACATCTTGTCGGGGATCGACGCCTCACTGCGGCGTCTCAACACCGACTACGTCGACCTCTACCAGATTCACCGGTGGGACCCACGGACGCCCATTGAGGAGACAATGGAGGCGTTGCACGACGTCGTGCGCGCCGGGAAGGCCCGCTATATCGGGGCCAGCAGCATGTTCGCCTGGCAGTTCGCCAAGGCTCAGCACACCGCGGAGGTGCATGGCTGGACGAGGTTCGTCTCCATGCAGAACCACTACAACCTGATCTACCGCGAGGAAGAGCGCGAGATGATCCCGCTGTGTCTCGACCAAGGAGTCGGCTGTATTCCGTGGAGCCCGCTCGCCCGCGGCGTGCTCGCCGGCAATCGATCCCGCGGCGGTGACCGTCACACGACGCGCTCGAGCACGGACCCCTTCACGGACTACCTCTATGGCCAACCCACCGACTTCGACGTGGTCGACGCGGTGGGAGAAGTCGCCGCAGCGCGCGGCGCCCCCTCCGCACAGGTGGCGCTGGCGTGGCTGCTGGCCAAGCCGGGCGTGACGGCGCCCATCGTCGGCTCCACGAAAAAGAAGCATCTGAAGGATGCGCTCGCCGCGGAGCAGTTGGTGTTGTCGCAGGACGAGATCGCCCAGCTCGAGAAGCCCTACGTGCCGCATCCCGTTCTCGGGCACTTCTAGCGGAGCGGGCCGAAGACCGTCAGGTAGGGTCGCCGACGGGTTGTACCCGCACGAGAGATCGGGGGTGGCATGAGGGTCGCGCTGACGGTGGGCGATTTTCTCAATCGCGCGGCACTCGCCTACGGACAGCGCGTCGCACTGGTGGACGAGCCCGGCGCGGCCGGCTCGCTCGGCACGCAGACCTATGCGGAGCTCGAGGCACGTGCACGTGGGATGGCGCTGGCCTTCGACGATCTCGGCGTGAGCCATGGTGAGCGCGTCGCCATCGTCAGCCCGAACTCAGGCCGCTTCCTCACGTCGTACTTCGGCGTCAGCGGCTACGGGCGCGTCCTCGTTCCGATCAACTTCCGGCTCACCGCCGACGAGATCGCCTACATCGTCGAGCACTCCGGCGCGTCAGTCCTCCTGTACGACCCCGATGTCACGGACGAGGTGGACACCATCAAGGTGAGCCACCGCTTCTGCCTGGACGGGGTCGAGGACGCCACTTTGTTT
The DNA here is from genome assembly GCA_963725895.1 of uncultured Acidimicrobiaceae bacterium. Lineage (GTDB taxonomy): Bacteria > Actinomycetota > Acidimicrobiia > Acidimicrobiales > RAAP-2 > Bog-473. The sequence continues at coordinate 159,211 of CAVSAJ010000004.1, forward strand.
GCGCCGGCACCCGAAGGGGTCGCGCCCCACCCGTGGCAGGCCGACGAGGACGCCAGCTGCTCGGTGAATTACACGTCGGGCACGACGGCCCGGCCCAAGGGGGTGCAGCTCACGCAGCGCAACTGCTGGCTGAACGCGGCGACGTTCGGGTGGCACACCGGCGTCAGCGACCGCGACGTGCTGTTGCACACGCTCCCCATGTTCCACTGCAACGGGTGGGGTATGCCGTATGCGGTGACCGGCATGGGTGGCACCCACGTCGTGCTGCGCAAGGTGGACGGTGAAGAGATTCTCTCTCGCGTCGAGCGCCACGGCGTGACGCTGCTCTGCGGTGCGCCCGCCGTGGTCGCGGCCGTGTTGGCGGGAGCCGAGGCCCGGGCGGCCGCAGGACGGCCCGTGCCCGGACGGGGCACCGTGCGCATCGTCGTCGCCGGCGCGCCGCCGCCCTCCAAGACGATCGAGCGGGTGGAGTCCGAACTGGGCTGGGAGTTCATCCAGATCTACGGGCTCACCGAGACCGCCCCGCTGCTGACCATCAACCGTGCGCCGGCCGAGTGGGACCATCTCGATCCCGGGGAGCGATCGGTGTTACTGGCTCGTGCCGGTGTGCCCGCCGTCGGCGTGCAGATCGACGTCGACTCCCACGGTGAGGTCCTGGCCCGCTCCAACCACGTGTTCGCCGGCTATTGGGAGCAGCCACGCGAGTCGGCCGAAGCGCTCGACGGTGGCTGGTTCCACACGGGGGACGGTGGCTATCTCGACGGCGCCTACGTGGTCATCTCGGATCGCAAGAAGGACGTCATCATCACGGGCGGCGAGAACGTGTCTTCCATCGAGGTCGAGGATTGCTTGTACCAACATCCCGCTGTCGCCGAGGTGGCCGTGATCGGCGTGCCGGACGAGAAGTGGGGAGAAACGATCAAGGCCCTCGTCGTGGTCCGCGAGGGCCACGACGTGAGCGAGGCGGACCTCATTGCGCACTGCCGGGAACGGCTGGCGCACTTCAAGGCCCCGACGAGTGTTGAGATGCGCGATGCGCTGGACCGCACAGCGACGGGCAAGCTCCAGAAGTACAAGTTGCGCCAGCCCTACTGGACCGGCCGGGAGCGCCTCGTCAACTAGTCCTGGTCGGATCCGTCGCCTTGGGCATCTGTCAGGGGACTGGGCCGGTGTGAGCGCTCTTCGAGGACGAGATGGCCGCGCCCGTCGAACGCGGCGGCAACGTCGCCGGCGATGAGGCGGCGCAGCGGGCTGCCGACGATGTCGCGTCTCCATCCCGTATCGAGACGGCCCGCCTCACCGCAGAGAAGCTGCGCAATGTCCGCCCGCGTCGCCAGCAGCCCCTGGTCGAAATTGAGGTCGTCGGCAATCTGACGGACCAGTCCGGAGCAGACGGCGACCATCGCCGCCCGAGCCGGCGCGTCGCGGTTGTCGGCGGGCATGTGGATCTCGCCCGCAGGCAGCGCGAGGCCCCGCTCGACCGCGGCCAGGATCTCGGCCGCCCGGCCCTGCGCGAGATGGCGGCCGTCCACCCCGCGCGTCTGGCGGAGCTCGCCGCCGGAGTGTGGCGGCCTTTGTGAGATGGCGAGCAACCCGAGGTCCGAGAGCACCATGCGCCGTGGGCGATTGGTCTCGGCAGCAGTTCGTTCACGCCAGGCCGCGACCTCCTGGGCCACGGCACGCGACTTGCGCGACATGCTGCGAATGTCGCCCAGCTTCCACCATGCCTCTTCGGGCACGCGGGCCGGGGTGCGGTCACCGAGCACCTGCGCGCATTCGTTGAGCGCCCACTCGAGTCGACCGAGTGCCTGCAAGCGCTCGGTCAGGATCGATCGCAACTCCAGCAGGTGGGCGACGTCGCTCACTGCATAGGTGATTTGGCGTTCGCTGATCGGCCGAACCAGCCAATCGGAGAGTCGGTCGGCCTTGGGGAGCGTCGTGCCGAGCACCTGGTCGACCAGCCGGGCGAGCGAGGGCGTTGACATGCCGAGGAAGCCGGCGACGATCTGCGTGTCGAAGACCGTTGCGGGGACGGCACCACACGCTGCCTGCAACACGTCGAGATCCTGAAAGGCCGCGTGCGCGACGGCGATACCCGGTCCGTTGAAGAGCGCCGCCAGTGGCTCGGGATCGACGGCGAGCGGGTCCACCAACGCCACCTTGTCGGCCCACGCGATCTGGATCAGCGCGAGGTCAGGGACATACGTGCGCTCGGTGTGGAACTCGGTGTCGAAGGCGTAGTACTCCTCTCCGGTCACAGCCAGGACCAGCTCGTCCAGACTGCGTCGATCCACCACAATGACCGCGGGCGCGCTCATCGGGCCCGCTCCGTCAGTGGCGGGCGCAAGCTTGCGTTCGCCCGATCAAGATGGAAGAGAAAGCGGATGATGGCGATCAACCCCGAGTCGTTTGACACGTGCGCGCTCACGCACTGCGGTTGCGCCGGCCGACGTCCTGGCCACAGAGAGGTTCCCCGCGCGACCGCGGGCGAGGATACCGCAGGGCACCAGTCGCGCGGCGCGGAAGTCGCTACACTGAGATGTCGACGCGGGCCCGCATCGGCCCTGGTAGGAGCGTGTGGCGGCGAGATGATGATTTACGGCTCTGTTTCACCCGCCGGCGAACCGATAAGAGTGAGTAGTGCGCGCGTGAGGGGGAAGGCCTAGAGATGGCCAACGAGAACCTTGGCGGAGACGGCTTCGAGGATGACGCCGAGTCCGCGCGGGTTGCGGACGAGGGGGCACCTCCGGAAGGGACGGACACGGGCGGGCAGACGCGCACGGTCGAGTCCATGCTGCAGGAGATCAGCTCGACGAGTGGCGACGCACCGTCCGCGGCGCCCGGCATGGGCAAGTACGACCAGCTCTGGCAACTCTCGATGGCCGACCCACACACCGGCCTGGCCAACCAACTCCTCTTGCTCGACAGGCTCACCCAGGCGTTGGCGCGCCGGCGCCGACACGGGGGTGAGGTGGTCGTGTGTCACATCAATCTCGACAACCTGGCCGAGATCAATCTCGACCTCGGCTACACAATCGGCAACACCGTCCTGTGCGATATGTCCCGCCGGCTCACCTCGGTCCTGCGCGCCGAGGACACGGTGGGGCGTGTCGGGGGGAGCGAGCTCGTCGTCGTGGTCGCAGTCAACGACGAGCAGGCGGTGGGACCTCTCATGCGCCGCCTGCAGCACACCCTCGACGAACCCGTCGTGGTGAGCGGCAAGGGCATCCGATTGCATGCCTCACTCGGCGTGGCGATCGCCGAGGATGCCGAATCGGCTGAGGAAGTCCTGGCCCGGGCGGATCGCTCCACCCGCGTCACGAAGCGCTAGGGAGCTCGTCGGCCGAGGTCCGGCAGCGATCCCAACGACCGCTGGGCATGGGGTTGGCAGGCTGGGAGAACTGGTCCAGGGCGAAAACAGGAGTATCGGCTCTATTGGCGACGCCCAATTCCAGCGAAAATTATTGGGAATGTCGATGTACAGCGAGCTCCTCTCAGGCGTGTGTGCCGAGGTCGATCCCCTGCCGCTGCCGTCATCCAGGGACGACCTGGTCGTGATCCTTTTGCAATGCCGCCAGCGGCTGCAGCCGCATGGCGCCGACGGCGGTCAAGTCATGCGGGAGGACCTGGCGCTCGAGTTGGACCACGACCGCATGCTGCTGCGCCTGTGCAGGGCAATGGGCATCGAGAGCGACCCCAGCCGCTTCGCCAACCCGCTGGCCGAGCGCGGGCGCCTCGAAGACCTCCTGCGCGACGCCGGCGTCGATTTCCGGACGCTGGACGATCACCGTCGGGTCAAAGTCGCGTAGGCGTTCTCGCCGGGCGGCCCTCAACGCACCTGGCTCAAGTTCTGGGGTTGCCGGACTTCCGTTCGGCGAGCACCGCTGCGTAGACCGCCGCCTCTGTTCGTCGGCGCATCCCCAGCTTGGAGAGCAGGCTCGAGACGTAGTTCTTGACCGTGGCTTCGGCCAGGAAGAGCTGCTCGGCGATCTGCCGGTTGGACTGGCCCTGGGCGATGAGCTCGAGGACCTTTCGTTCCTGGGGCGTGAGCACCGTGAGGCGGGACTCGGCCTCTTGGTCCTTGCGCAGCCGTTCGAAGAGCTCTTGGGTGAGTGCGGGGTCGAGGAGGGACATACCCTGGTTCACCCGGCGGATGTCGCCGAGGAGGTCGCCGCCCCCCACCTCCTTCAAGACGTAGCCGGATGCCCCCGCCATGATGGATGAGAACAGCGCGTCGTCGTCCGAGTACGAGGTGAGCATGAGGCAGCGGACCTGCGGCACGACTGACTGGATCTCCCGGCACACCTCGATCCCGTTGCCGTCCGGGAGGCGGACGTCGAGGATGGCGACGTCGGGCTCGAGGTCACGGATCAACTTGAGCCCTTGCTCTGCCGTCCCGGCCTCGCCGACGACCTCCATGTCGTCCTCGGCCTCGAGCAGTGTTCGCAGGCCGGTCCGCACCAGCTCGTGATCGTCGAGGACGAAAACCCGAATGGCCATCTGCTCAATACTGCCACGGGCATCGACGGATCTGGACACATCGTGGCCTCCCCAAGTGCCATACGCAGAGGCCACGCACGCGTGGGCGTCGCATCTATCCTGGCGGGCCGTGCAGCCCTTCGACCGGATCGACGATCCTGCAAAGCTCCGTCGCCTGGTCCAGGCCATCCTGATCCTCGACGCGGAGCTCCACCTGCCTGTGGTCCTGCGACGGATCATCGAAGAGGCGTGCGATCTCGTGGACGCGCAGTACGGGGCGCTCGGCGTGCTGACCGAGGACGGGCGGGCGCTCGACGAGTTCCTCACCGTCGGCCTCTCCAGCGAAGAGGAACAGGCCATCGGTCCTCGACCCACCGGGCGGGGGGTGCTGGGCACGCTCATCGCCGACGACAAGCCCCTCCGGCTGTCCGACATCGCGGCCAGCCCCGACAGCTACGGCACGCCGGCCAACCATCCCGAGATGACGTCGTTTCTCGGAGTGCCCGTCAGGGTGCACGGCGAGGTCTATGGGAATCTCTACCTGACCAACAAAAGGAACGCTCCAGAGTTCTCCGACGACGACGAGGAACTCGTGGTCGCGCTGGCCATGGCCGCTGGTATCGCCATCGAAAACGCGAGGCTCCACGGCCTCGTACGTGACCGGGCCTTGACCGAGGACCGGGACCGGATCGCCCGCGACCTGCACGACTCGGTCATCCAGCGCCTCTTCGCCATAGGGCTGTCGTTGCAAGGGACGGCGCGGCTCGTGGAGCGGCCCGAGGCGGTCATGCGAATCGGAGAGGCGATCGACAAGTTGGACGACACGATCCGGCAGTTGCGCAAGGCGATCTTCGACATTGAGCTCACCATCAACAAAGAGGGCCTGCATCCCAAGGTGCTCGATCTCGTTCACGAGCTGCGGCCGGTGCTCGGCCTGTTGCCGCAGGTCTCATTCAGCGGCCCGGTCGACATCGTGGTGACGGGCTCCTTGGCGGAGGAGGTGTTGATGGTCTTGCGCGAGGCACTCACGAACGTGGGAAAGCATGCCCGCGCCTCCCAGGTCGTCATCACCATCGCAGCCGGCGACGAACTCCGTGTGGTGGTGGCCGACGACGGGCACGGCATGGGGGAGGCGTATTCGTCCGGGCACGGCCTCAAGAACATCCGCCAACGCGCGGAGCGGCTGGGCGGCGACATGGACTTCGGGACGTCCCGGGAAGGTGGCACGAGGCTCACGTGGCACGTCCCCCTCGAGTCGGCGGCCGCGACCTAACGACTCGGCTCGAGTCCCATGACTCCTCCGTCTCGTCACGATACCGGCTACCGGGGAGGGCGCAGAATGCGGAAACTCCTCAACCCTCCACAGAGGCGATGGGGGTCCTAGCATCGGGCTGACAAACGGCTGACTTGGCCGCGACGGCCGGGGGCATGAACGACGCAGTGCGGAAAACGGGGGACGCCATGACGACCACAGCAACGGCGGCAGCGATTCCCGAGCGCCGGGGGCTCGCCAACGCCCTCTGGCGACGGCAGCTCTACAAGTATCCGGATACCTTGCCGCGGCTGGGGTACCTGGCGATCGTCGTGCTCACGACGATCATGCTCTACTACCTCTACTACGTGGAGGGGGCGGTCACGCCGCTGATGCTGCCCTACTACCACATGTCCTTCCAGTTCTTCTTGTACCTCCTGGTCGTGTCGAACGCGATCGGCGCGTTCAGCGCGTTCATCGGCGGACTCTCCGACAAGATCGGTCGGGCCAACCTCACGATCTACGGGACGTTGCTGGTGGCGCTGATTCAGCTCTTCGCCATCCCCCACATCCATGACAAGTACGGGTTCGCCGCGTCCTACTGCGTGATCGGCTTCGTCGAAGGCGTGATCCTCGTGTCCACCCCGGCCCTGATGCGCGACTTCTCGCCTCAGATGGGGCGCGGCGTTGCCATGGGCTTCTGGGCGTTGGGGCCGACAATGGGAGCGCTGTGCGCCAGCCTGGTGGCGACGCACACGCTCGACCACCTCGAACCGTGGCAGGACCAGTTCATCATCTCTGGCATCGTCTGCATGTGCGTGGTGGTGATCTCGTTCTTGTTCTTGCGCGAGCTCTCGCCGCAACTGCGCGACCAGCTGATGGTGACCGAGCGAGAACGTGCGCTGGTCGAGGCGCGAGCAAAGGGGATCGACGTCGAGGCGGCGACCGCGCACCCGATCCGCTCGATGCTGCGGCTCGACCTGATCGCCTCGTCGATAGCCATCTCGGTCTTCCTGCTCTTCTATTACGCGTCGGTGAGCGTGTTGACCATCTACTGGGTGGTGACGTTCAACCGGACCACACCCCAGGCCAACGGGATCAACGTGTGGCTGGCGGGGTTCCTCTCGCTCGGGTCTGGTCATCGCCGGCGTGCTGTCGGACTGGGCGAAGGTGCGCAAGCCGTTCATGCTCTTCGGGGCTGTCTGCGCGATGGTGATGATGGTCTTCCTCATCAAGCAGACCGACCATCCCCACACCGGGTACTACTCCAACGTCTTGGTGATCGTGCTCCTCGCCGTCTCCATCGCCCTGGCCTATGCGCCGTGGATGGCGAACTACACCGAGCAGGTCGAGGACCACAACCCGGCACTGACGGCTACCGGCCTGGCCATCTGGGGCTGGATCCTGCGAATCACCGTCGCCCTCTCTTTCCTCGTGCTGCCCTACGTGATCACCACCTCGACGGTGCTCGTCGACAACCAGAACGCGGGCGCCACGCTGCAGACGATCCAGGCCGCACAGCCCTACGCACCGAACACGTCCACTTTGAAGTGCAGCACGACACCGGCCCCGGCCTCGGTCATCGCCAACCTGCGCACGACGCGCTGAGGCAGCGACCCGAGCTCGACACCCTCGCCACCATCCTGCAAGACTGCAACAGCACCCACAACCTGATCAAGGCGCTCACGGCCGCCGGCGGCCTCACGAATCCCCACGTGCTGGGCCTGAACGCCTTCAACCCGCTCGCCCTGGACATTCAGAACGGCAAGCCGGTGAGCGCCGGCCAAGATCGCTGGGGTGGCCAAGTATTCGCCGAACCTCGCCAACCTCTTGCTGGCGGAGCAGAAGCTGGTGCCGGCACAGAAGACGTCGCCGGGGGAGTGGAAGCGCTGGTGGACGGTCTGTCTCGCCGGCATGTTCGTCTTCGCCGTCCTCGTCTTCTTCATGCGCGGCCGCTGGAGCCCGCGCGCGGCCCGGCGCGACCTCGCCAGCGCACGACGCAATGGTCTCCGAAGAGTTGGCCAAGCTCGCGGCGCAGGAGCCGGCACCCGTCTCCTGCAGCGAGGTGGCAGGATCGGACCATGCGAGAGCTCGAGCATTGGGTCGGAGGCAAGTCCGTGCGGGGTTCCTCGGAGCGGACCGGACCCGTCTACGACCCTGCCCGCGGGGTGCAGACGGGCATCGTCCCGCTGGCATCGGCGAGCGAGGTGGACGCTGTCGTTGTCGCGGCGGGCGAGGCTGCGGCCGACTGGGCGGCGGGCTCGCTCAGCTCGCGGGCGGCCGTCCTGTTCCGCTTCAGCGACCTGGTGGCAACCGCCGCGCCGGACCTGGCGGCCGCCGTGACGGCCGAACACGGCAAGGTGCTGAGCGACGCAGCGGGCGAAGTGGCGCGGGGGCTCGACAACATCGAGTTCGCCTGCGGCATCCCGCATCTGCTGAAGGGGTCGCACTCGACCGAGGTCTCGGGCGGCGTCGACGTCCATACCATCCTCGAGCCGCTCGGCGTGGTGGCCGGAATCACTCCGTTCAACTTTCCCGTCATGGTCCCGCTCTGGATGATGGCCAACGCCATCGCGTGCGGGAACGCGTTCGTGCTCAAGCCCTCGGAGAAGGACCCGTCCCCCTCGCTCGTTCTGGCCGAGCTGGCCAAGGAGGCGGGCGTGCCCGACGGCGTCCTCAACGTGGTGCACGGCGATGCCGTCGCAGTGGACGCGCTGCTCGAACACCCCGGCGTGGCGGCCGTGTCCTTCGTGGGCAGCACGCCGATCGCCCGCCACGTCTACGAGAACGGGGGCCCGCCACGGCAAGCGGGTCCAGGCCCTCGGCGGGGCGAAGAACCACATGGTGGTCCTCCCCGACGCCGACGTCGGCGCGGCAGCGGACGCCGCCGTCTCCGCCGGCTTCGGGTCAGCGGGTGAGCGCTGCATGGCCGTCTCGGTCGTCGTCGCCGTGGGTGCGGTCGGCGACCAGCTGGTCGAGGCGATCGCGGCGCGGATGCCGTCGGTGGTCATCGGCCCCGGGACCGATCCCGAGTCGCAGATGGGACCCGCTCGTCACCGCCGAGCACCGCGACCGCGTGCGCGCCTACGTCGACGGCTCTGCGGCTGAGGGTGCCAGGCTCGTCGTGGACGGGCGAGGCGAGTGGCCCGAAGGCTTCTTCCTCGGCTGCACCCTGCTCGACGGGGTCCGGCCCGGCATGCGGGTCTACGACGACGAGATCTTCGGTCCCGTCCTGAGCGTCGTCCGGGTCGGCACTTACGAGGAGGCCGTCGCGCTGGTGAACGAGAGCCCGTACGGGAACGGCTCGGCGATCTTCACCCGCGACGGTGGCGCCGCGCGGCGGTTCCAGCGGGAGGTGACGGCGGGCATGGTCGGGGTCAATGTGGCCATCCCCGTCCCCGTGGGCTTCCATTCCTTCGGTGGCTGGAAGTCCTCGCTCTTCGGCGACGCCGCCATGTACGGGCCCGAGGGCATCCGCTTCTACACCCGGCCCAAGGTGGTCACGACCCGCTGGCCTGACCCCTCCACCAGCGAGATCGACCTCGGCTTCCCCCGGACCCGCTGACCCCCTGACCTGGGCGGATCCCCAGATAGGCACGGCCGTAGCACTCCCCGTAGGGTAAAATCGAAATCGAGGTCAAAATCGAAGTCGACCCTACGACCGAGCCTGGGAGGCACGGATGGCGCTGGCACTTGAGGGGTTACGGGTGGTCGATGCGGACACCCACCTGACCGAGGCCCATGACCTGTGGACCAAGCGTGCCCCGGCCAAGTACAAGGATCGTGTCCCCCACGTGGTCGAGGTCGACGGCAAGCCGATGTGGTATGTCGACGGTGCCGAGCTCGGCTTCGCCGGCGGTGGCGGGGTGATCGACCGCGACGGTGGCAAGGGCCGCGCCGCGGAGGCGCTCTTCGAGTGGACCCAGGAGAAGATCCATCGCGGCGCCTTCGACGTCCGGGCACGCATCGAGGTCATGGACGACTCGGGGGTCTACGCGCAGGTCTGCTTCCCCAACTCCATCGGGCTCGGGAGGCCAGGGCATCTCCGACGTCGTCAAGGATCCCGTGCTCCGGCTCTTGTGCCTGCAGATCTACAACGACGCCGCCGCCGAGGTTCAGGCAGACTCCGGTGGGCGCCTCCTCCCCATCCCGGTGCTACCGGCATGGGACGTGGACGCTGCGGTGACGGAGGCCAAGCGGGCCGCCTCGATGGACCTGCGCGGCGTCAACATCACCTCGGACCCCAACGACGTGGGCGGCCCGGACCTGGCCAACCGCGCCTGGGACCCGCTGTGGGAGGTGTGCGCCGACCTCAAGCTTCCGGTGCACTTCCACATCGGGGCCAGCCTGACGACGATGACCTATTTCGGCACCTATCCCTGGGAGTCCCAGGACGAGGACACCAAGCTCGCCATCGGCGGGACGCTGCTCTTCATCGGCAACGCTCGCGTCGTGACCAACATCATCCTGAGCGGCATGCTCGACCGACACCCCGACCTCAAGATGGTCTCGGTCGAGAGCGGGGTCGGCTGGGTCCCCTTCATCCTCGAGGCACTCGACTACGAGATGGCGGAGAACGCGCCCAAGCAACTCGAGGCCTTGGAGATGCTTCCCTCTGAGTACTTCCGCCGGAACCTCTACGCCACGTTCTGGTTCGAGAAGAACAACCTGCCGGACGCTCGATCGACGCGGTCGGGGCGGACAGCATCCTCTTCGAGACCGACTTCCCTCACCCGACGTGTTTGTACCCCAAGCCCCTCGACACGGTCGCCGAGAAGATGTCGACCCTCTCCCCCGAGGTGCAACGCAAGATCCTGGGGGAGAACGCCCAGAAGCTCTACCGGCTCTAAGGGAGAGCCGGGGTCGACGTGAGCACGGGCGCCGATCCAGACCCGGGGACGCTCGTCGCCGATCGACTGGCCATCTCGGACCTCGTGCACGCCTACGCGCAGTGCGTCGACCGGCGTGACGCCGATGCGGTTGCCCGACTCTTCACCGAGGACGGCACCTTCGTCGCCTACGCCACGCCTGGTGGCGCCGCGGAGCCAGCCAGTCGGAGCACGGGGCGGGCCCAGATCGCCAGGGCGATCGACACGGCCCGGTACTACCGGCAGACCACACACACCATCGGGAACCACCTGGCCACGGTGAACGGTGACCGCGCCACGGGCGAGACCCGGTGCGTCGCCTACCACGTACTCGGCGACGAGGGAACCGAGACACTGATGGTGTGGCACATCCGCTATCTCGACGCGTACGTCCGCCGCCCCGAGGGATGGCGGATCCATGAGCGGGTGCTGCGCGTCGACCTCATCAGCGACCAACCGCTGCGCGCGGGCTGAGGTCAGGGCGGTGGGGTGACGCCTGTGCGCCGGGCGATCTGACGGAGCTCGTCACGGGCCTCCTCCAGGCTCGCCGAGCCCAGGTTCAGCACCACCCGGCGCGCCCCGAGCGCGGCGGCCTGCTCGAGAGTGGAGCGGTCGACGGTTGCCGACGTCGTCACCCCGCTCAGGGTCACGTCGATGGCCGCGGGGTCGCGACCGGCCGCGGTCGCCTCGTCGGCGAGGAGGCGTAGTGCGGCGGCCAGACGATCGCCCCTGAGCCCGAGGGACAGCCATCCGTCGCCGCGTCGCGTGGCCCGACGAATGGCGGCAGGAGTCGTCCCGCCCACCTCGATCGGCACACCACCGGCCCGGGCGGGTCGGGGGAACGACTGCACGCCGCTGAAGGAGAAGTGGCGCCCATCGAACTGCGCGCCCCGGTGCGGGTCGGCGCGCCACAGTGCGCGGATCGCGTCGATCGCCTCGTCCGCGCGCGCACCCCGGCCGGCGAAGTCGACGCCACCGGCCTCGAGCTCCTCGCGTAACCATCCCAGGCCGACCCCGAGCCGGAGCCGGCCCCCGGACAACCGGTCGACCGTGGCCGCACGCTTCGCCAGGACGAGCGGGCTGTGCAGTGGCAAGACGAGGAGACCGGTGGCGAGCCCGAGGGTCGTCGTGACGCCGGCCACGTACGCGAGGGTGTCGAGCGGATCGGGGATCACGCAGTCGTCGGGGAGCGGGACGCGTCCGGACCTCGAGTAGGGGTACCTGCTGGTGTAGTCGACGGCGAGCACCACGTGTTCGGGAAGGACCAGCGACTCGAAGCCGAGTCGCTCCGCGTCCCGGGCGAATGGCGCGATCCAATCGGGATCGGCGAAGTCGGCCGCTCCCACGGGGGGAATCACGGCCAGAGCCGCAACCGGCTTCGCTCCTGAGCCCGTCGGCACCAACGCGACCATGACCGCTCATCTTGGCCGACCACGCACGTCGGGTCTCGTGATGGCCCGGCGGCATCGCAGGTCCAGGCGCTCAGGCGACGACGCCATAGGGTTGGCCGGTACGAGTGCACGGCGGTCACGAGCTGGCCACAGGACGCGGAGGACGGTGTGGGGGAAAGTCCGGTGGGTGAGGACGCGCAGCTCTGGATCGACAAGCAGAAGCTGGCGGAATTGATCGCCCTGCTCTCGTCTGCCGTCGACCGCGCCGATCGGGAGCGGATTGCCTCGTGCTACACCGAAGACTCTTTCGACGACCACGGCACCTTCAAGGGAACCGGTCAGCAATTCGCCGACTTCGTGTGTCGCGCCGGTCCGATGAGCTCGATGCACCACCTGCTCGGGCAGTCGATCTTCGACATTGAAGGTGACGAGGCCTGGGGAGAGACGTTCTATGTCTTCCACGGCACCGCCGGCACCGCCCAGGTCGCCGGTCATGGCCGCTACGTGGACCACTTCCGTCGGGTCGGCGGCAGCTGGAAGTTGGCATACCGCCGCGTGGTGCCGGATGCGGTACCGGCGGGGGACGACCCGTTGGCGTACCAGCAGGCACGGCGCGACCGGGACGATCCGAGCTATGACAGGCGGCGGCGGGACCCGAACCCACGACTTCAGCCGTGAAGGTGAGGTCGTGCCGTCATTCGACCAGGACGAATTGGAAGCGGGAAGGGAACGCGGATGGAAGCGGTCCCCGAACACCTCCCAACGGCCCTGTGTCCAGATCACCCGTTACCTGGGTTGCCGATCAGCCGTTCTCAATCTGGGATATGTCGGCCCTGACCGAGCATGCAGGAGTGGGCGCTGCGCTCGAGTGGGCGAGGCGGGACTTGAACCCGCACATCCTTTCGGACACAGGAACCTGAATCCTGCGCGTCTGCCAATTCCGCCACTCGCCCGAGTGACCGGCCAACAGTAGTCCCTGCGTCCGCAGCCCAGGTTTGGCGACGGCCGTGCGTGTGGGCATAGGTGACCAGGTCAGACGCTTGCCAGATCCCAGTTGAAGGCAGGGGACCGGTAATCTCTTGGAAACCATGGGACTCCAGCAGTTTGAGGAGCGCCTCGAGCGTCTGGTGGAGGGAACGTTGGCCAAGCCGTTTCGAAGCAATCTGCAGCCGGTCGAGATAGGCCGGCGGCTGACGCGCGAGATGGACCTCCACCGTCGAGTGGGGGTGCGCGGCCTCATCGCGCCTAACTCGTTCGCCGTGACCCTTGCGCCGGCGGATGTGAGCCGCTTCGCCAACTTCATCGACGCGCTGTCCCGCGAGCTCGCGGATGCCGCTCGGGAGCACGCCAAGATCGAGGGCTACTCCTTCGTGGGTCCCGTCGAGGTGGAGATCTTCGAGGGGTCCAATTTGAAGGCGGGCCGCTTCACCGTGACGGCCGAGGTGCACGAGAGTGAGGATGGCGGGTTCCTTGCCGAGCTGGTCCTGCCCGACGGCAGGCGGGTCAGCGTTGGTTCAGAACCCCTGGTCATCGGACGCCTCCCTGAATGCGGCGTCGTGCTGCCCGACTCCAACGTGAGCCGGCGCCACGCCGAGCTGCGGCGCAAGGATGACGGCGTGTTCGTCATCGACCTGGGGTCGACCAACGGCACCCGGGTCAACGGCGCCCCGGTTCGGGAGCAGCTTCTCGCCAGCGGTGACGAAGTCAGCGTGGGCTCGACGAAGCTGATCTTCGAAATGTCGTGACGGGAAGCTCGGTGGCGGTCCTCCTCGCCACGCAAAATCTCAACGCCGTCCTCCGGGTCTTGCAATGGGGAGTCATCGTCCTGATCTTCCTCTTCTTTCTGCGCGTGATCCGCGCGGTGTGGGTCGAGATGAGCCCCGCAACCGTGCGCAAGACCCGTTCGGAGCGCCGACACGAGCGTCGGCAGGAGCGGGCGACGGCACGCCCGGCCGCGGAAGAGCGTCCGAAGCAGAGCCGGCGTCGCCAGCTCTACTTGAAGGTGGTGCAGCCTGAAGGCCACGCGGGCCGCACGTACGACCTCGATGACGAGTTGACCATTGGGCGCTCGCCCGGCTGCGGCGTCGCCATGCCCGAGGACATTTACACCTCGACGCTCCACGCTCGGCTGTTCCGGCGCAACGACCAGCTCTGGGTGGAGGACCTCGGCTCGACCAACGGCACCTACGTGAATTCCGAACAGATCAAGCAGGCCGTACGCCTGGGCAAGGGCGACCTGCTTCAGATCGGCTCGACTGTCTTCGAGGTCTCTCGGTGACCGTGTTGCGATCGGGGTCGGCAACCGACGTCGGCCGCATCCGCACCGTCAACCAGGACCTACCGCTCGAGCGTCCAAACCTCTACGCCGTGGCCGATGGCATGGGTGGCCACGTCGGGGGCGAGGTCGCGGCCCGTGTGGCGGTCGAGACATTGGTCCGGGTCTTCGAGCACGCCCCCACCGTGGACGGTTTGCGCGCCGCGTTCACCGAGGCGAACAACGCGGTCTGGCAGGAGAGCCAGGTGAACACCGACCTGCGTGGCATGGGGACGACGCTCACCGCCATGGCCCTCGTCGGAGGGACGGACGGCAAGGACGTGCTGGCGCTGGGCAACGTGGGCGACTCCCGCGCGTACCTGTACTCCGACGGCGAGTTGTCTCAGGTCACCGCCGACCACAGCCTGGCCGAGGAGCGAATGCGCAACGGCGAGATGACCGAGGAGGAGGCAGCGGTTCATCCCCAGCGCCACATCCTTACGCGGGCCCTCGGGGTGACCTCCGAGGTGGCCGCGGACATGTGGGAGCTCGAGCTGCGCACCGGTGACCGGGTGTTGCTCTGTTCCGATGGCCTGACCAACGAGGTGAGCACCGAGGAGATGGCGGCGATCCTGGGGGAGGTCGAAGATCCAGACGAGGCGGCGCGCCGTCTCGTCGATGTGGCCAACGAGCACGGGGGAGCCGACAACATCACCGTCGTCGTCGTCGACGTCCAAGTCGGTGAGGACGATGACGGCACCAAGTCGAAGGTGATGCCCCTGGCGCTCGAGGCAGCGTCGGTCGCCGTTGGGGCGGCGGGTGCAGCCGGCACCACACCTGTGGCGGGAGCGGCGGGGGACCCGGCGGGGGGAGCGACGGCGAGCGACCCGGCGGGGGGGAGCGACCCGGCGGGGGGGAGCGACCCGGCGGCAGCGACTCCTGGCGCACCCACTGGCTCACCCGCCAGTCCCGAGAGCAGGAGCGACGCGACGGCAGTGCTGCCCGCGTTCAGGCCCGACGACACGTTGGCGCCCGGTTCTCGTCTCGGCTTCGGCGCCGAGCCACTGTCGCTCGCTGAGACCGGTCCGCGCAGCGACGAGTTTTTTCTGGGCACCGCGACGGCTGTCCCCGTGGCCCGGTCCACCACACGGGTCCCGCCGCCACCTGTGGCCCGCCCGGCGGGCGGCGCCGAGCCACCCGGGAAGGAGAGCCGGGGTGCACGCCGACGCCGGCTGGGCATCCCGCGGCGGATCACCTTTCGGGTCGTCGGGTTCGTGTTGCTGATCGCCGCGGTGCCCGTCGCCGCGTACTTCGTGCTGCGCTGGTACGCCTACGACAACTGGATCGTGACCACCCAGGGCCAGCAGATCGTGGTGAAGCAGGGTCAGCCCGGCGGAGTGCTCTGGTTCCACCCCAAGGTCGTCGACCGCACGGGTCACACGCTGAGCGAGGTCTTGCCCGACGCTGCGGCCGCCGTGCACAGCGGCGTGCAAGAAGGTTCCCTGGCGAAGGCCCAGAACTACGTGACGCAGATCGTCAGCGCCGCGACCGTCGCGACGTCCACCACCACCACCACCACCACCACGACCACGACGACGACGCTCGTGCCTGGCGCGGCGGGCTCGACGTCCTCGACCTCGACGACGACCACGACCGGGGGTACGACGTGAACGAAGCGCCCAGCCCCATTCTCCGAAGTCGACCAGCGTAGGCTCAGGACGCCATGCAGCCCGTCGAGAACCCGCGCGTCTATTGCGGTCGCTACGAGCTGACCCATTTGATCGCGCGTGGCGGCATGGCGCAGGTGTACCGCGCCATGGATCGCCAGCTCGATCGGCCCGTCGCCCTCAAGGTCCTCTTCCCCGAACTGTCGGTGGATCGCACCTTCGTCGAGCGGTTCCGGCGCGAGGCACAAGCGGCAGCCAACCTGTCCCACCCGAACATCGTCCCCGTGTTCGACTGGGGCGAGGACGACGGGGCGTACTTCATCGTGATGGAGTTTGTGGACGGTCGCCCGCTCTCGGCCGTGCTGCGCGACCCCGAGCCGATGCCGCCGCGCCAGACCGCCATGATCGGCGCCGGCGTCGCCGCGGCACTTGCCTTCGCGCATCGCCACGGCGTGATTCACCGCGACGTGAAGCCTGGCAACGTCCTCATCACGCCCGACGGCGACGTGAAGGTCACCGACTTCGGCATCGCCCGCGCCGTCAACACCGAGGAGAGCCTCACCCAGACCGGCGCGGTCATGGGCACCGCGGCCTACTTCTCACCTGAGCAGGCCGAAGGCAAGGGTGTCGACGCGCGAAGCGATATCTATTCGCTCGGTGTCGTGCTCTACGAGATGGCCGTCGGCCGGCCTCCGTTCACCGGCGACTCGCCCGTGGCCGTCGCCTCCAAGCACGTGCGCGACCACCCGGTTTTGCCCCGGGTCGCCAATCCCGCCGTCCCGCCGGCACTCGAGGCCGTCGTGATGAAGGCGATGGCAAAGGACCCCGCCGAGCGGTACGGATCGGCCGAGGAGCTGCGGGCGGACCTGCTCCGGTTCGCCGACGGCCGCCCCGTCGAGGCGAACGACCCGGGTGCCACCTCGGTCATTGCGGCCGTGGGGGCGACCCAGGCCATCCCGGCCATGACGGGCCAGACCCAGGTGATCGGTGGACCGACGCCGACGAGCCGCGAGGACGAAGAGCGCAAGAAGCGGACGCGCCGGCTGGTGGTGATCTTGGTGATCCTCCTCGTCGCCCTGGCCATCATCGCCTTCTTCTTGCTCCGGTCGGTGTTCGGCGGCAACGTCACCGTTCCGGACGTGGCCGGCCAGACCACGAGCGAAGCAACGCAGACGCTGCGGAACGACAACCTGACGGTCGGCACGATCAGGACGGTGGTGTCGAGCACCGTCACGAGCGGCGTGGTCATCTCCACCGACCCCACGGCGGGTGCGTCGGCGTCGAAGAATTCCGCGGTCGATCTCGACGTGAGCGCCGGGCCGGCCGTCGCCGTCCCGTCGGTGGTCGGCCAGCAGCTGACCCAGGCCGAGCAGCTCCTCACGGCGGCTGGACTGAATTACGTCCCGCACTTCTTGTCGAGCAACAAGCCGGTCGGGACCGTTCTGGACCAGAACCCCGGTCACGGGACGAAGGTGAAGTCCGGCACGAAGGTGGTCTTGACCGTCTCTGGCACCCAGACCTCGGTCACGGTGCCCAGCGTGCTCGGGCAGAGCCCGGCGTCGGCCGGCTCGACGCTTCGCGGTGCCGGCCTGAACGTGGGTACCCAGACGAGCGGGTGCTCGGGCCAGTACGGAAACGGGGTGGTGTCCTCGCAGAACCCCGCGCCCAACGCCACCGCACAGCCCAACCAAGCCGTGAACCTCGTGATCTCCAACTGCATCACGGTGCCAGGCGTGATCGGTCAGACGGTGAGCGGGGCCCAGTCGGCCATCAGTGGGGCCGGTCTGGTCGCCAACACGACCACGGACACCACCTGTGCGAACGGGGCAACGGCCGGCACGGTCGACAACCAGAGCCCGGGTTCGGGCGCATTGGTGGGCGGCGGGAGCACGGTGAACATCTCGGTCTGCCAGCCGGCCACGACGACCTCGAGCTCCTCGACGACCACGACGTCGACGACACCGTCGTCCACCTCGTCGACCACGAGCACCCTGCCGCACGGCCCCTAGCCACCTAGCGGGCCTATGGGCGCACCGCTTCGGCGCCGGTCGTCACGGCCACCTGCTCGAGGAAGTTCGCGAGAAGCGCCGGGCCCGACGCGGTCAGGACGGACTCAGGGTGGAACTGCACCCCTTCGACCGCGAACGTGCGGTGGCGCAGGCCCATCACAACGCCGTCCGTCGAGGTGGCAGTGACCTCGAGCTCGTCTGGCACCGAGTCGGGTCGCACGACGAGCGAGTGGTAGCGCGTCGCGACGAAGGGGTTGGGGAGGCCGGCGAAGAGACCACGCCCGTCGTGATGGATCTCTGAGGTCTTGCCGTGCATGAGGTGGGGAGCCTCGACGATCTCGCACCCGAAGGCCTGGCCGACACACTGGTGGCCCAGACAGACGCCCAGGATGGGGATCTCGCCGGCGAGCTGGGCGATCGCCTCGAGGCTCACCCCGCCGTCCTCGGGCCGTCCCGGTCCTGGTGAGATCAGCACGGCGTCGGGCCGCTCGGTCCGGATGCCTCCCACGTCTATGGCGTCGTTGCGGAACACCACTGGATCGGCACCGAGCTCGCCCAACTCCTGGACCAGGTTGTAGACGAACGAGTCGTAGTTGTCGACGACGAGCACCCGCGGCCCCATGGACGCGCCATCGTACCGGCCCCATCCGCGCCGCCCGGTCGCCTCCGGGCGACTCCCGGCGACTCCCGGCGACTCCCGGCGACTTCGGGCGACTCGCTCCTTCTGACTAACCTCTGACCCCGTGGCAACGAGCACCAAGGGCAAAGGCCCAGGCGGCGCCTCCCGCAAGGGAAAGTCGGCCACGGGCCGCGCGGCGAAAGTCGGCCGGTACAAGACCCCCGAGGAGAGCGGCCGCTACACGGCGCCGATCCCCAAGAGCGTGCGCCATAGCCCGCCATGGTTCGGCGCGCTCATCTTGGTATTGCTCATCGGGGGAGTGGCGATCATCACGCTCAACTACCTCGCCCGCTTGCCTTTCATGGCCCACGGCTCACCGTGGGGCCTCGTGATCGGCCTCGTGATGATCTTCGTGGGCTTCCTCGCCGCCACGCGCTACCACTGACGGGTGCCCGCGCGCCCGCGCCCCCCGTCCCGAGTACGGGCATTGCCCGCGGCGGCGCAGGTGGTCAGCCCAAGCGCTCGATGATGGCGGCGTTGGCCAGCCCGCCGCCCTCGCACATGGTGAGCAGCCCATAGCGGCCGTCGGTGCGCTCCAGCTCGTTGAGGAGCGTGGCCGCCAGCTTGCAGCCTGAGGCGCCGAGTGGGTGTCCGAGGGCGATGGCGCCGCCGTTGGGGTTGACGATCTCCATGTTGGGGTGGTGCTCCTTCTCCCAGGCCAACACCACGGATGCGAACGCCTCGTTGATCTCGATGGCGTCGATGTCGTCGAGGGTGAGCTTGGCCCGCTCCAGGACCTTGGTGGTGGCGGGGATGGGGCCGGTGAGCATCGTCACGGGATCGACACCGGCGAGGGCGAAGGCGTGGAAGCGGGCACGGGGGCGCAGGCCCAGCGCGTTCGCTTTTTCCTCGCTCATCACGAGCACAGCCGAGGCGCCGTCGGTGATCTGCGAGGAGTTGCCCGCCGTGACCTTTCCGTCCTCTTTGAAGGCGGGCTTGAGGTTGGCGAGCGCCTCGAGGGTCGAGTCGGGGCGGATGCCTTCGTCGCTCGCGAAGATCTCCTCGGTGTCGTTGCCCTCGTCGTCACGGACGGCCACGGGCACGATCTCGTTCTCGAAACGGCCCTCGGCCGTGGCGCGGGCCGCTCGCTGGTGGCTCCGCACCGAGAATGCGTCGAGTTCTTCGCGCGAGATGTCCCACTCGTCGGCGATCATCTCGGCGCCGATGCCCTGGCCTGGCAGGCCGGTCTCCGTGTAGCGCTTCATCATGCGCGGGCCAAAGGGGTAGCCGAGTTCCCGCACGACCGAGGAGCCCATAGGGGTGCGCGTCATCGACTCGACCCCGGCCGCGATGGCGACGTCGTAGGCGCCGGCCATCACGCCCTGAGCGGCGAAGTGGAGCGACTGCTGGGACGAGCCGCACTGGCGGTCGATCGTCGTCCCGGGCACCGACTCGGGCCACCCCGCAGCCAGCACGGCGTTGCGGCCGATATTGAGCGACTGCTCGGCCACCTGCATGACGCAGCCCATGATCACGTCGTCGATCTCGGCGGGATCCAGATTGTTGCGCTCGGCCACGGCCTTGAGGGCTTCGGAGGCCAGGTCGACGGCGTGCCAGTTCCGGAGCTTTCCGTTGCGCTTCCCGCCTGCGGTCCGGACGGCATCGACGATGACTGCGGTGGTCATGGTGCTCCTCCCATCCGGCGGGCGATCGGCGTCCGCCGGGCAGATCGGGGTGATTCTACCCGGCGTTGCGCACGGGCCATCTGGGTTGTCGGGACCCGGAGAGCCGCGGCCTGGCCGGTAGGGTCTGCGCCCGATGGCACCCACCGGCAAGGACATGGACCGCTGGCTCGGTGACGGCGGCATGCCGATCATCGCGGTGGTCGGGGGCGCCTTCACCGGCTACGGAGTCGACGGCGAAGACCTCGGGTGGGTCGTCGGGACCTTCGAGCCCACCGACATGGCCTGCAACCCCCACGGGATCACCCAGGCCGGCGTCCACTCCCTGCTGCTCGACGCGTGCATGAACTTCGCCATCAACGCCGCCCTGCCCGGTAAGGCGCGCACCGCCGGCACGCTCGAGATGAAGACCGAGTGCATGCGCCCAGCCAGGAGGGGAGACACGTTCTCGTTGCGGGGCGACGTCGTGCGCCTGGGCAAACAGGTTGCCTATGGCGAGGGCTCCGTGCGGGCGGCGGGCGGCGCGTTGGTCAGCCGGGCCACCGGGACCTTTCTTCTGCATCGACCCGAGCCCGACCGAGCCGCCACACCCGCCGCCTGACCCCTACCGCGTCCCGGTCGCGGGGCCGGGCTCGTGTCGCGTCTGTTGCGGGCCTGCGCCGGCCCCGTGCGCCGTGTGCTTCGCCTGCCGATCGATCGCCCGCCGGCTCGGCGTCTTCTTGGCGCCCGTCTTCCCCGTCCGGCTGTGCCCGCTTCCGAGCCCGCTCTACGCAGTCCTCATGGGCTACAAGGAGGCGCCGGTCCGCGAGGCCAGGGACCGTTTCGCGCCGATGGTGCGGATGCTCGTGTCGCAGTACGCGGCGGCCCATGCGCCCTGCCTCGCCGCGGCTGCCGGTGGCGCGCTGGACGCGGTGCTCCCGGTTCCATCGACGGCGCGGCCGAGCGGCGCACCCCTCGCCGGCGTCGAGGGCCTGGACCGTGCCGCGTGCGCGCACGTCCTCGCCACCTGGGTGCCCGGCGCACTGATCCGCGCGGCGGCGCCCGTCGGTCACATGCGGCCCGACGCCGGCGCCTTCACCGTGCCCTCGTCCCTCCGTCATCTCATCGATGGACGACGCGTCCTGCTGCTCGACGACACCTACGTGAGCGGCGCCCGATCCCAGAGCGCCGCGGCCGCGCTGCGCCGTGCCGGTGCCCGTGCGGTGGTGATCGTCGCGCTGGGGCGTGTGCTGCGCCCGGACCGCTCGGCGCGCCATGCCGACTTCTTGGCTCGTCACCGCAGAACCGCGCCGATCGAACCGCTCGAGGCCGGCGGTCCGGTCGAGCCGTGCTGCCGCTGCGTTCAGACGCCGGCGCTGACCGAGTAGTGCACGCCCGTCAGCTCCTCCGACGCCGACCACAACGCGGCCGCGACGGTCATGTCCCGGGCGCGACGGGAGGGCTGGTCGATGCGCGGCGGGCCGACGAGCCTGAAGAGCCGGGCCGGGCCCACGTACATGCCGGTCCGGACGGACGAGGACGTGGCGGCACACAGCACGGGTAATGCACCGGCCGCCGCCGACTGGCCGAGCGTCGCTCCAGCGGTCCGGCCCAGCTTCCGGCGCACCCGGCTGGTTCCGAGCGCGACCCCGCTGCCCGCCAGGTTGCTCCGCGTCCACCCGGGGTGGGCCGCGACGGCGAGGGTGGGCAGGCCTTCCGCGGTCAGGCGCCTCGCGAGCTCAGCGGTGAACAGCAAATTGGCCAGCTTGCTGGAGCCATAGGTGACCCAGGTGTTGCGTGGCGTGACGCCGGCGACGTCATCGAGCTCGAGCCGCCCGACGCGGTGCATATGAGACGACACGGTGACAACCCGCGCTCGCTCGGTGGTGACGATGCGATCGAGCAGAAGGCCGGTCAGCGCGAAGTGACCGAGATGGTTCGTGGCCATCTGGAGCTCGAAGCCGTCGGCCGTCTGCCGGTATGGCGCGCCCATGACACCGGCGTTATTGACCAGGATGTCGAGCCGGGCGTGCGTGGCGAGGACGCGCGTCGCAGCGCGGTGTACCGAGACGAGGTCGGCCAGGTCGAGTGGGAGCAGCTCGAGCGACGAGCGGTCGAGCTCGCTCTCGAGCTTGTCACGAGCGCGCCGTGCCTTCTCCTCGTCGCGACACGCCATGATCACATGGGCGCCGTGGTCGGCCAGGGCACGCACGGTCTGATAGCCGATGCCGCTGTTGGCGCCCGTCACGAGCGCGACGCGGCCCGTCAGATCACCGATGTCCCCGGTGCTCCACGTGGCGCCGCCTGTCGCCTCGCTGCCCGGGATCGGGCTCACGCGTTGCCGATGTGGTCCGCGGGGACCGTCCCGAGCTTGCCTGCCTCGAAGTCTTCGAAGGCCTGGACGATCTCCGCCCGGGTGTTCATCACGAACGGGCCGTAGGCGTAGACAGGTTCGCCGATGGGCCGCCCACCCAGGATGAGCACGTCCAGCGCGGGGTGACGCGACTCCTGCGCCGCGTCCGCCCGGAGCTCCAGCGCGTCGCCGGCGCCGGCGACCGCCAGCTGCCCGGTGCGCAAGGGTCGTGCGTCGGGCCCGACGCTCCCGCTCCCCGAGAGCGCGTAGACCAGCGCGTTGAACTCGGACGGCCACGGCAGGACAAGCTCTGCACCGGGCTCGATGGTGGCGTGCACGAGCGAGATCGGCGTGTGCGTCGACCCCGGGCCGCGGTGGCCGCCGACGTCGCCCGCGATGACGCGGACGAGCGCACCGCCGTCGGGCGTCGTGAGCAAGAGGATGTTGCTCACCCTCGATGCCCTGATAGCGGGGGTCGATCCACTTGTCGTCCGCCGGCAGGTTGACCCAGAGCTGAATGCCGTGGAACAGGCCGCCACTGGCGATCAGCTGGTCCGGCGGGCGCTCGATGTGCAGGATCCCCGAGCCCGCGGTCATCCACTGGGTCGACCCGTTGGTGATGAGGCCGCCACCGCCGATGGAGTCCTGGTGCTGGAACGTGCCGTCGATCATGTAGGTCACGGTCTCGAAGCCGCGGTGCGGGTGCCAGGGTGTGCCCTTCGGCTCGCCCGGGGCGTACTCGACCTCGCCCATCTGGTCCATGTGGATGAAGGGGTCGAGGTCGGCCATCGGCACGCCCGCGAAGGCGCGGCGCACAGGGAAGCCCTCTCCCTCCAGGCCGCTCGGGGCGTCGGTGACACTCTTCAACGGGCGGATGCGTGCTCCCTGGGCCGGCACGGCGATGCGCGGGAGTACCAGGGTGTCGGGGACAGTCACTGCGGGCATGGCGACCTCACTTCTTCTTCCGTTCGATCCGACCCGACCCCAGCCTGCCGGGTGCGTCGCGACGGCGACACCAGTTGAACACGCGAGCACCCGTTTCTGTTCCAGCTCCACCCGGCTCGGTGCCGCCCCGTCCGGATCGCGCCGCGTCGTGAGCCGCCCTCAGGAGGCGTCGAGGCGTGCCACCTGCTCCGGAGTGAGAACGAGGTCGGCCGCCGCCGCCGACGACACGGCGGTCTCAGGGCGGCTGCTCCCAGGAATCGGGATCACCCGAGAGCCCTTGGCCAGCATCCAGGCCAAGGTGACCTGCTGGGGGCTGGCGCCCACCTCGGCGGCCACCGCTGCGAAGGCGGGGTGGGTCCGCTCGATGTCGTCCGCTCGCCCGATGCCACCCATCGGGCTCCAGGGGATGAACACGATGCCGAGCTTCTCGCAGTGTTGGAGCTCGCCTTCGGAGGAGCGGAAACGGGGCGAGAACTGGTTCTGCACGCTCGCCAGTCGGCCGCCGAGCACCGTCTGGGCCTCGTCGATCTGGGCCACCGTCGCGTTCGAGACCCCGGCCAAGAGGATCTTGCCCTCATCGAGGAGGTCGGCCAACGCGCCGACGGACTCGGCCCAGGGGACCTTGGGGTCAGGCCGGTGGTACTGGTAGAGCCCGATGGCGTCCACGCCGAGCCTCTTGAGAGACGCCTCGCACGCCTCTTTCACGTAGGCCGGGTCGCCGTGCACGGTCCAGCTGCCGTCGCCGGGACGCCGGTGCCCACCCTTGGTGGCGACGAGCACCTCGTCAGTCGGGCCTGGGTACGCGGCGAGCGCTTCGGCCACCAGCTCCTCCCCGTGACCGTGCTCCTGCACGCTCAGCGAGTACGCATCGGCCGTGTCGATGATGGTGACGCCGGCGTCGAGGGAGGCGTGAATGGTGGCGATGGCTTGGCGGCGGTCGGGGCGCCCCTCGATGGAGAGCGGCATCTCGCCCAGTCCGACGGCGCTGACGGTCCGGTTGCCGATGGGACGCTGCTGCATGAGGACCTCCTGGTCGGTCGAATCGGTCTGCCGGGCCGGGCTCGGCGACGTCTCGACGTTACCGGCGGACCATTGGGCGACGCACGGGGCGGGGCCTAGCGGTGGGCTTCTGCGACGGTGTGGAATTCGATGCGGTAGACGAGCGTCTCGTCACCAATCGGACCTGCGTGTGCCGCCCGCGCCCGCAGATCCTCGCGGCTCTCCTCACCAGCGCGGCGGACGTCGGCTTCGGTGAGCGAGGCGAAGGGGACCAGCGCCATGCGGTCCACCTCGATGTCGACCAGCCCGACCCGGTAGCGTCCGCCGACTTTGGCGTGGGGTCGGCGCCACAGCCGGACGGTCACCGTGATGTCCCCCGCCGCAATGTCGTCGTAGAGCACCTTGGCGAACTCCATGTGGCGCGACCCTACGACGGCGTCGTTCGGTGCGTCAGTACTGCCAGACTCTCACCCAGTCAATCTGCGTGGTGGCCGGCAATGGAGTCGTGCCGGGCTGGAACGAGTCGTTGCCATCGGCGCTCAGGGCTGCGGTGAACGCGAGGAAGAACGGCTGGTTGAAGGGCGCCGGTGCCGCGTCGGGGCTCGTGACATAGGGCGCGTAGGTGTCCGTCGTGCAGGGAACCTCGTTGAAGTACGTGGTGATGGTGGTGGGCGTCCACGACAGCGCGTAGGTATTGAAGCGGCCGGCCGTGGCGTCGCCGGCGATGCTGCATCCGGTCGACGTGGTGGCGTTGGGGTCGGCGGCGGATCCGGGGTAGTGCAGGTCGGGCACGTCGTCGAGCGGATAGCTCGAATAGAACTCGCCGTAGTCGATCTCGCCGCTGTCGGGCCATGGGCCGTAGAGCGTCTCGTCCTCGGGGAAGAGCCACAGGGTCTCCTGCAGCCCGGGCACCGACGTCGGAGGCACTGCAGCGCGCACTTCGAAATAGCCGTATTTCTGGCTGAAGAGCTGGTAGGAGGAGATCATCCCGCCCTCGTAGCTCGTGGCGAAGCTCATGCCGCCGGGTAGTTGGCACGAGGTGGGGGTGGCCGTCTGGACGACGCTGAGGTTGAGGACGCCTCCCGATTCCGAAATGGTGCTCGGGTTGTTCACGTAGCAGACCTGCGAGAACAACGTCCCGCTCTGGTAGCCGCTCGTGCTCGTGAGCACCGGCTGCCACAGGCTCGGGTTGAGGGAGGTCCCGTCGAACTCGTCGTCGAGGGTGCAGGTCCACGAGCCCGTCGGTGGCGCGATCGGCGGGTTGGTCCCCGCGCAGGCGCCGGCGTCGTTGGGCCCGTCACCGGTCGAGGTGGGCGGCGCGGGTGACGCACGGGGCGCGAGAGACGACGAGGTCGTTGTGGGGGGGACCGTCGTCGTCGACGCATTGCATCCGTCGAAGATCTGCTCCACGACGCTGCAGTCCGTGGCCGCCACCGCCTCGGTGGTCGTCGTGTCGGTACCGCAGTCGCCCGACGTGGTCGGTGCGCAATCCGGCGCGCCCTCGATCGGGTGCGACTCGAGACCCTCGTTCTGGCTGTGCAGAGCGGCCTGCCCGGACGGCAATGACACTTGGGGGCCGACGATCACCATGATGAGGGCGATGAGGAGTACGGCGCCAAGTGACCCCGCGAACAGCCGCGCCACGCGTTGCCCGTCCTTCCGTTGCACCATCTCGTGCAGCCTCCCGAGTGCTCCGATAGGTGTGTCGCGAGTACCCCTGTTGCTTCCCCTTGGGAACCCGAGAGGAGGCCGAAACTTGCCCGGGAATCCCCCCATCTTAGGTGCAACCCCCGGCCGGTGCGCAGCGCGCGCTCGGAATCTCGGTGGCGAACAGGCAATGGGTGATCACCGCGTACACGTTGTCCTTCGGCGGACTCCTCCCTTCTAGGCAGTCGGATCGCGGACTACGGAGGACGGAAGCGGATGTCCGGCGTCGGGCTCATCGGATTCGCCTCCGCGTCGGCGCTCGGTGGTCTGGCGGTGAACCAGGGCATGCTGTTCGGCGCCGCGCCCTGCAGGGAGCCCTTGCCGCGTTGATGGCTCCCGCGGCGCTGTCCATCTTGAACATCACCTTCCAGAGCGATCGCGCGGAGCGGGCGAAGGCCTTCGGGGCGTACGGTGCGGTGTCGGGAGCAGGTGGTGCGATCGGCGTCCTCGCCGGCGGCCTCCTGACCGAGTACGCGTCGTGGCGCTGGTGCCTCCTGGTCAATGTGCCCCTCGCTCTGCTCGCCGCCGTCGCGGCCAGTCGCGTCATCCGTGAGAGCCGCGCGGCCGGAACGACTCGCTACGACCTCCCCGGCGTCTTCCTCTCGACGGTGGGCCTCGTGAGCCTCGTCTACGGCTTCACCAAGGCGAGTACGGACGGATGGGCGTCTGGCCCCACGCTCACGTTCCTCAGCATCGCAGTGGTGCTGCTGGCGGCCTTCGTCGTGGTCGAAGCGCGCTCGTCGCACACGCTCTTGCCCCTGCGCGTCGTCGCGGAACGAAACCGCGGCGGCTCGTTCCTCGCCTCGTTCCTCCTCGGCGCCGGACTCTTCGCGATGTTCATCTTCCTCAGCTACTACATGCAGACCGTTCTGGACTACTCGGCGCTCAAAGCCGGGGTGGCGTTCCTCCCGTTCGCGGCCGGGATCATCGTTGCGGCGACGGCGTCGTCGGCGATCGTGCCGCGCAGCGGCCCGCGCATCCCGATGGCGTCAGGGCTCCTGGTGGGTGCGGTCGGCCTGGGTTGGCTCACGCAGATAGGTGTGCACACGTCCTTCTGGGCCTACGTGTTCGGGCCGCAGATCCTCATGAGCGTCGGGCTCGGGTCTGCCTTCCCTGCGCTGAGCAGCACTGCGCTCACCAACGTGCGACCAGACGACTCCGGTGTCGCGAGCGCCCTGGTGAACACCACCCAGCAGGTCGGTGGCTCGCTGGGCACCGCCCCGCTCAACACCGTGGCGGCCGCCGCAACGGCGAGCTTCATCCGTGCGAACGGACCCGCCTCGCTCCCGGTCGGATTGGTGCACGGCTATGCCGTCGCGTTCGGAGTCGGCGCGGCACTGCTGGTGGTCGCCCCACTCGTGTCGGCAGTGTTCGTCACCGATCGGCCGGCGACCGATCCCGCGTACGGGCTGGAGCCGGTCTTGGCGCCGGGGTGATGATCGCCACGCGGCGGTACGGTGCAGCCCGCGCAGGACTCCTTCGTCGCTGCGAGGGTTAGTCGCTACCGGGGGCCCGGTACTCCGGGTGTCTGCGGGAGGCGTCATCGAGCTCCTCTGGCGTGAGCAAGACCACGGTCTCGCCGCTCAGCGTCTCCGTGGCGCCGACGACGAGGCTCAATGACGCGGCTGCCGTGTTGTCGGGGAGGTCGGCGATGATGTACACGTCGGCTCCGCCGAACGCGTAGTAGAAGGTCTCCAACGTGCCACCGACGCTGGCGAGTGCCCGCTCGGTGGCGGCCCGCCGGCTCGTTCCGCCCTCGCGGAGAAGGCCTCTGGCGCCCTCGGGGGTGTAACGCGACTGGAACAGGTACTTGGGCATGTGTCTCTCCTCTCGGGTTGGTGGCGTCCCGAGGACTCGCCCGCGGGTTCGCCGTCGCTGCGGAGGTGGAGTTTTGAAATCGAACCGCAACCACGCAGACCGTAGTGGCGATCTGGGAGCCGGCCACTCTCCTGTTCCGACTGATGGACCTCGATCCGTACGTCCCCAGGCATGTCATCGACTCCGGCCGCTACCGGCCGACAGGGCGCATCCGGGTGGTCGACGACCCGGATCCCTGTCTGGAGCGTTCGACCAAGATCGTCACTGTCGAGGTCCGGGACACAGCTGGGCAGGTTGTCACCGACACCTCTTCGCTGCATCCGGATCCGGAGTCATCTCACTGGGCTGGTTGGCTCGTCAGGGCGTAGCATTCGAGAGCGGAACACATCCAGCCTGATGGCGGAGAGGGGCTGGCGAAACAGTTGCGCCTCGAACCATTCGATGGTGCAGCTCGAGAGAACCTCTTTCCTTCATGAGCCGGCCCTTTGTGAGCACACCGTCGAGTAGGTCGACTTCCGTCGTCGGCTCCGAGGTGCACCACCCACTGGCGCCGTACTTCCCCCGGTTGGTCATCGACTGGATGACAAACGCGCCCGACGAGCGCCACCGGGAAGAGATCGGCACGCTGGCCTTCGTCGACATCTCAGGCTTCACCAAACTGTCCGAAGGACTGGCGCGGCATGGGAAGGTCGGTGCCGAGGAGCTCACTGCAGCCATCGGGACCTGTTTTGTGCCCCTGCTCGACATCGCCGTTGGCTACGGAGGCCGATTGCTCAAGTTCGGCGGCGACGCGCTGTTGCTCTTTTTCTCTGGTGAGGCCCACGAGGCGCGTGCCTGCCGCTCTGCCATCGAGATGCGGCGCGCACTCCGCGTGGTCGGGCGCATGACCGTCTTGGGCCAGCGGGTGGCCCTGCGGATGTCGGTGGGGGTCCACAGCGGACTCTTCAACTTCTTCCTCGTGGGCGACTCGCACCGCGAATTCATCGTTGTCGGTCCGGGGGCCAGCACCGTTGTGTCCATGGAGGGGACCGCTGATGCCGGCGAGATCGTGCTGAGTCCGGCCACTGCAGGCGCGCTCCAGCCCGCCACGGTCGGTGCCGCGAAAGGCCCTGGCTTCTTGCTCCGAAGAGCCCCCTCCGTCCCTCGTGATTCGTTCGTGCCGTTCGAGCCCGTTGCCGACAACGTCGATCTGGTATCCGGCATCCCCGTGGGGCTGAGAGACGTGGTGATCACGGCCCATCAGGAGTCCGAGCACCGTCGGGTCACCATCGCCTTCGTCCATTTCGACGGGACCGACGCAATGATCGCTCTCGAGGGACCCGAGGTGACCGCCGACCGACTTGACACACTGGTCACCATCACCCAGCGTGCCGTCGAACGCCAAGAGGTCACCTTTTTGGCCACTGACGCCGATCGCGACGGGGGAAAGATCATCCTCGCCGCGGGGGCGCCGGCCACATCGGGCGACGACGAACACCGAATGCTCCTCGCTGTCCGCGAGATCATGGACGCGGGTGCGCCGCTGCCCATCCGCATCGGGGTGAACCGGGGCTCCGTCTTCGTCGGCGAGGTGGGACCGCCCTACCGGCGGACCTTCACAGTGATGGGCGACGCGGTCAATCTGGCGGCTCGGCTGATGGCCAAGGCCGAAACGGGTCAGATCCTGTCGACTCCCGAGCTGCTGGCCCGCTCGCGCACCCGTTTTGAGGCAGTTGATCTCGAGCCGTTCTATGTCAAGGGAAAGGCTCGTCCGATCCAGGCACAAGCGGTGGGCGCGCACGTCGGGGCCCGGCCGGTCGGAAGCACGGTCGAGTTGCCCTTGTTGGGCAGGGAGGCCGAAGCGCGGCAGCTCGCCGAGTTGGCTGCTTCGGCCGTGGCCGGACATGGCGCAGTCGTCGAGATCGTCGGCGAGACGGGATCGGGCAAGTCGCGGTTGGTCTCCGCGCTGCGCAACATCGCCTCGGATCGTTTGCAGCTCACGGCCGTCTGCGAACGATACGACTCCGCGACCCCCTACCACGAGGTCCGACGGTTGCTGCGTTCTCTCCTGAACCTCCCGCTTCAGGGCGAGGATAGCGAGGTGTCGGCCCGATTCCTAGCCGAGCTCGAGGGGCGAGCGCCGGAGCTGTTGCCATGGGCGCCACTCATCGCCATGGCCATCGGAGTGAGCGTCGCCGAGACCCCGGAATCTCGGGATCTAGAAGAGGAGTTCCGCCGACCCCGGCTCGCGAGCGTCGTCATCGAGCTCCTCGCCACGCTCCTACCTGACGCCGGTCTGTTCATCATCGAAGACGCGCACAACATGGACGACGCCTCCGCCGACCTCTTCGCTCACCTGGCCGCCGCGGTTGGCGCCACCTCCTGGCTGTGGTGCACGACCAGAACGGACCTCCCCTCCGGCTTCGTCGCGCCCGAGGGGAGCACCCGGATCGAGCTCGGGCCGCTGACCGAGGAGGCGGCATTGGAGCTGGCCCGTGTCGCCACCGAAGACGCTCCTCTCTCCGAGCGTGAGCTGTCGCTGCTGGTCGCTCGGTCGGGAGGGAGCCCGCTTTTCCTTCGAGAGCTGATCGCTGCAGCCGCGGAGCGGTGCCTCCGTCGAGAGCCTCCCCGACTCCATTGAGGAGGTGGCCGCGGCTCGCATCGACCGACTCCCAGTGGACGCCCGCCGCCTCCTCCGTCGGATGTCGGTCCTCGGCCAGTCGTTCACGGTCGATCTGTTGGCCGACGTGGTCGACGACCTGCCGGGAACCGACGATCCCATCTGGGGCCAACTGAACGAGTTCGTCACCCGGGACGGCACCGGGACCGTGTCGTTCCGCGACAGTTTGTTGCGGGACAGCGCGTACGGCGGCCTGACTTTCAGCCTTCGCCGTCAGCTTCATTCGCGGGCGGCGGACACCATCTACCGTCGATCAGTCGACGGCCACGGGGAGCAGCCGGAACTGTTGTCGTTCCACTATCTACATTCCCAACGCTTTGCCGAAGCGTGGGAGTTCTCTTTGCGGGCGGCCGACCGGGCTGTCGCGGTCTACGCCAACACCGAAGCAGCCGAGTTCTACGAACGGGCGATCACGGCGGCCAGACGACTTCCTCATCTGTCCACTTGTCAGGTGCTTGAGATCCACGAGGCGATGGGGGACGCGCGGAACCGGTCCGGCGAGTACACAGCGGCAGCAGCGGCGTATCGCTCAGCCCGCCGACTCGTCGGGGACGACGCCGTGTCCCAGGCGCGCCTGATGCTCAAGTTGGCCCGGGTCCAGGGTTGGTTGGATCGCTACGGCAACGCCCTGCGCTGGATCAGCCGGGGACTGCGGGTGCTCGAGCACTCCGCCGGCTCGGAAGCGGATCGGCAGCGGGCAGAGCTGATGGCGTGGTACGGACGGTTCTGCCAAGAACAGGGGCACCACCGCCGGGCCGTCCGGTGGTGCACCCTCGCCGTCGAGGGGGCCGAGTCGGTCGGGGACAAGGCGGTGCTCGCCGACGCTCTCCGGGTCATGGACTGGGCGGCCATGGATCTCGGCAAGCTCGATCGCCCCGACAACCTGGAACGATCGCTGGCCCTCTTCGAGGAGCTCGGCGATCTCCCCGGAACGGCGGGGGTGTTGAACATGCTCGGCGGGCTCGCCTACTACAAGGGTGATTGGGAGCAGGCGTCGGCCCTGTACCTCCGTGCTCAGGCCACCGTGCGCCGGACCGGCAATGAGGTCATGGACGCGTTCTACGTGTTCAATCTGGGCGAAATCGCACGCGACCAGGGCCATCTGGACGAGGCGCAACGCGCCCTGACTTCGGCCCTCCGGACCTGGCGCGCCGCTGGGTATCGGTCGGGAACCGGATACGCCAAGGGCATGCTGGCCCGAGTGGCCGCCTGGCAGCTCCGGTACGACGATGCCCTCCGTCTCTTCCAAGAGGCGATCAAAGAGCTGTCGGACATCGGCAGTCGGGGCGAGGTGTTAGAGGTCCAGACCGGCCTCGCCGAATGTCTGCTCCTTCGCGGAGACACCGCGGGTGCCCTGTCGCTTGCCGACGAGACGATCGCTCAGGCTCACGCCCTGGGCGGCATGGCTCCTCAGATTCCCGCCCTCCATCGAGTGCGTGGTGCAGCCCTGGCTCTCGCCGGCGATGGCGATGGGGCCCGAGAATCGCTGCGCCAGAGCTTGCGGGCTGCCGAGATGCGCGAGGTGGAGTACGAGGCGGCTCTGACCATGCGGGTTCTGGCCGCCGCCGAGACCGACCCCGCGAGCAGGAGCTCCTGGCTCGCTTGGCGGCACAGATATTCGCCAAGCTCAAGGTCGTCTGGGCCCCGGATCTGCTGAGGACGCGAACGGGAGGACCCGCTGAAGTGGCTGCCCGGCCCGGAGGAGTCCCGGTCCACTCCGCCTTGTCGTTGGGCTAGATCGACGTCTCCGTGGACTTGGAAATCTCGCTGGTTATCGTCACGCCACCGACGGCGCCATCTACGAACCGTGCCGATCCGACCGGAGGGTCCTCTGGTCAGCGGTCCGGGTTCGGCCGCTGCGAGCGGGCGTGCTCAGTGCCGACGTTTCACGAGATGGAGGGTCGCCATGTTCAATACCGTCGTGGTCGGGGCAGACGACTCGTCCGCCGCCCAGCAGGCCGTCGTCGTGGCGGCTGACATCGCCAAGCTCACCGGCGGGACCCTGCAGATTGTGACTGTGTACCAGCCCCACTCGGTGCGCATTCAAGACCTGCCCGCTGAATTCCGCTGCACGTAGACCGTGAATCTGGCGGATGTGCTTTCCAAGATCTGACCCTGATCGCAAAGGAGCGTGGACTCGAGCCAAAGATCCATCCGGCCGCGGGTCGTCCGGCGGAGGTGATCTGCGGGGTGGCAGAACAAGAGCACCCCGGTCTCGTCGTGGTGGGCACCAAGGGAATTGACCGGGGCACGCCGGGTGCTCGGGAACGTCCCCAACTCGGGAGTGCATGGTGCACCCTGTTCGGTGCCCGTGGTGGACACGCACGAGGCAGACTGGAACGGCTCAGGACGGTGCACGTCCGTCCTCCGGCGCACCGCCGCTTCTCAAAACGGCGGATCCCGACTACGACCCGCCGCTGATGCGTGACGTGAGAAGCTGCCCGCGGCCCCTCGGGCGCCTTAGTGGAACTTGGGCGGGTCGCCCGGTGGCACCAGGATCGTCTCGACGACATTGCCGACGTAGAACGGCGATTCGGTTATCGACTCCACGCAAGGGGCCACGGCGGGGTTGTTTTCTTGGGGAAACGAGGAGGTGCACGGGGGCAACAGACCGGTTGTCACCGTCTGGCCGTAGAGGTCTACGAACGGCGTTTGTGCTTGGTAGCAGACCGCAAAGGGGACCCACCACTTGCCACCGACACTGTTGTTGGCGAAAGTCACCGTGAAGACGATGTTGGCGTCCAGTCCGACGGCGTCGTACGTGGTTACTTCAGGCGCGTGTCGGAATCGGTCGCCGCAGTCGGGCGCGGTGTTGGCCGGGTCGACAGTGGTGAGGATGGTGCCCGTCGTCGATGTCGAGTCGAGCTGCACGGTCTCAGACGGTGTGGTGACAGTGCCCGAGCACCCCGATCCGGTGCAAGTGGTCATGCCAACGCCATCGGCCACGGTGACCGAGTCCGAGATGGACGCCGACCCTCCGGCAATGGAGGAGATGCTGACCCCGACGGTGTAGGTTCCGTCGTTGGCATAGGAGTGGGTTCCGCTCACCGTGTACGTCGAGCCCGACTGGGTGATTGTCCCCGTGCTGGTGGTGGTATCACCCCACGAGATGGTCGCGGCTGAAGTTGGTGACGGGAGCAGCCGGGTTGCTGTCGGTGAATGTGGCCACCGGGTATGGCGGGGGGGTCGTCCCGATGGTCTGCGGGGCGATCGTCGCCGAACTCGCCGTAATGACATCGGGCACAGCGGTGAGGGACACGTTGTCGAGCGTCGGTCCCTGATTCATGTCACCCGGGGTGGCGTCGTCGAACTCGATCTTGCTGCTGGTCGAGGTCGGGGATGCAGTGAAGGTGACGGTGTTGTATACCCAGTTGAGGGGACGGCCAACGCCAACCGCCTGCACCGTGTCGACGGCCGTCCCATCCACGCTTATGTCCATGGTGTGGCTCATGCCTGGTTTCTGGTCCCCATTGACGGCCGACCAGAAGGACAGTGTGTACGTCTCGCCGGGCGTGGTCGCCACGTCCTGATAGATCCCGCCCGGGACGCCGGTCGACCCGGCCAGGTCGATGGAGTACCTCCCGCGCTCGGCGTTCCAGTAGTGCTTTGACACCACGTCCACGCTGCCGCCGCTGCCGTACATCGACGGGGTGACCACCGTCCAGTCGCTGATGGTCGAAGAATTACCGGCCCGCACGGTCAGGATGGTGGATGTCGCCGGGCTGACGCTTCCGAACTTCCCGTTCTGGATCAGATTGACGGGAGCGGCGCCCGTCGTTGCCGCTACAACCGACAGCCCGACGGCGATCGTGGTTCCCATAAGGGCCAGCGCCATGACACCGACCCCGAGTCTGCGACTAAGGATCTTCTTCATAGCAACGACCGTAGCAGTCCTCCGCTGCGCCGGCCCGATTCGATGAGTTTGCTTGTACTTCCAGGTGGGTTGCAGGGAGGACAGTCGGGGTTTCGCGTGTCAAGCGACGGCAAGCGGGCATGGTTCCACCATGTACGTGACGATGGGTTCGTCGAGGATCGTGGCGCGGGTGGTTCACCTGTCCGCGGGAAAGTCGGACAAGGTATGTTCGCCTGGCAACGGCTCGAGCCGGCGACCGCCCATTGTCACCGTCCACGGACCTGCGCAGGACCCACTTGCAGAAGGCTTGCGGTCAGAATCACTCGACGTCCCAGCCAATCGAGATGGGAGTGAGCCCCACGGTGTTCCAGCGGAGCTTCTCTTGTCTCTCGAAGATCTCCTTGGAGACAATGAGAGCGTGTGCTCTGCATCACCACTCCCGTTGTCGTTCCATGGAGCACTTCGTCATGCAGCTCCAGCATTTTCGAGTCGAGTCGCGTCAGCGGGGCGCGCGGCTTTACGTCAGAGATAACGAGGGGCGAGCGAGAAGCGAGGCTGCCACTTCTGCAGTATCTGGGCCATTCCCAGATCGATTCTGGTGAGAAGGTCGTGTGCTGCAGGGCCCTTCGAGGCCGTGCCTAAAGCCCACTACGCTCAGCGCTATGCGCCGCATCAGAAGACCCACGTCGGGCACACCTCGCGCTGGCTTGCTTGCTCGGCTACCAAAGGGTGGCGTCGGTGCCGAGATTGGTTCGTGGAAAGGGAACTTCGCGGCAAGGATTCTTGAGGTCGCCCGTCCGACTCGCCTCTTTCTTATTGATCCCTGGGAGCACCGCACAGAGGAGGAATACCAGCACGCAATGTACGGGGGCGATCGTCCGGGTGGGCAGCCAGGGATGGAAGCTATTTACCAGAGTGTCCTAGAACGCTTCCAGGGCCAGATTGAGGCTGAACAGGTTGTCGTCCTCCGTATGGCGTCAATGAGAGCAGCCAGCGAGTTTGAGGATGGCAGTCTCGACTTCGTGTATATAGACGGGGACCATACGTACGAATCTGTCAAACAAGACCTCGACTTGTACGAGCGTATTGTGAAGCCAGGTGGAGTACTCACGGGGGACGACTATGGAGATCCGGGATGGTGGGACAACGGAGTGACGAAGGCAGTCGACGAGTTCGCCGCCTCGGGTCCCGGTAGGACGCCCGAGATCATTGGCAACCAGTTCCTCATCAAGAGGCCTCGCGAACACCGAAAGTGGTGGCGCTTCTAGAGCTTCTCGGACTTCGTCCGGGGCACAGAGTTCCGTCGGTTTCGACGTACTGCCAATATTCAGAATCCGCCTCTGGCGGACATCGAAAGGGCGGACTCTTGTTGATCCGACGATTCATCGCTGGGTTCATTCTGTTGATGTGCCTTCTTGTGTCGTCATCGGCGGCTGGGGCAGCGACCCCGACCGTGGAGTATTGGGGGGGGAAATTCCGCACACACACCACAGGTCGCGGCGATTCCGGGCACAGTGGTGCAGGTCGCCACCATCGACAACGACCGGTACGCTCTGACCTCAGCCGGGACAGTGCGGGCGTGGGGTGGCAACAAGTACGGCCAGCTGGGAACCGGGACAACCGGGAAAGGCACCAACGCGCCACAGCAGGTGCACTTCCGAGACCGGGTGCGGATCGCCTTCCTCGCGAACACTGCACCTAACTGGACCGCTATCGCCGTCGACACGACGGGGCAAGCATGGGGCTGGGGTTGGAACGGTAACGGCCAACTCTGCACAGGTGAGACAAGCGTGCACGATACGCCCGTAGAGGTCCCGCTCACTCACGTCACCGCCATCGCGGGGGCTGGGGACCACTCCTTAATTGCTCGGACGGCACGCTCTACGCCTGCGGTGCGAATGGAGGAGGTGACCTCGGCATAGGCAGCACCACGGCGCACTATTCGCCCGTCACCGTTGCACTTTCGGGGGTCACGTCGGTCTACGCGTCCTGGGAGAAATCCGCCGCGCTGGTCGGCAGCACGCTGTACGAATGGGGCTACAACAAGTACGGCGACGTGGGCAACGGTGCGATAACCGACGCCTGGCGACCTCAGCTCGTGAGCCTTCCGCAGCCTGTCTCGCACGTGGCGCTCGGAGGTGACGAGAACTACGACGGACAAACACTCGCCCTGCTGTCGAACGGCTCGCTGTGGGCGTGGGGGTGCCGACCAGTCCGGTCAGCTCGGTGACGGCGGTGACGGCTACGTGGTCTCGCCGAAAGAGATCTCCACGCCCGTTCCCTACGTACAGATCGAGTCCTCGGGCCGCACGTCCTTCGGCATCGACGCGAACGGCAAATTGTGGGGCTGGGGGAACAGTCTCCGATACGAGCTTGGCAACGGCACGAGGGTCGACGATCCCACTCCTTCCGTGAACCTCTCGGGTGCGACCGCTCTTTCCGGCACGGCGACCACCGAGGATGCACTGGTCCAGGGTTGAAGGTGTCAGGCATGTCTCAGGCATGTGTGTCAGGCATGTGCTGTGCAGACCTGTGCTGTGCAGACCTGTGCTGTGCAGACCTGTGCTGTGCAGACCTGTGCTGTGCAGACCTGTGCTGGGCGATGATCCGGAGCTTGTCGCCCTTCTTCGGCCACATCCGTTGCCGACCTCGAAATTATCGGTGGGGCTAGCTGGAATCGAACCAGCGACCTCGCCATTATCAGGAAAGATCAGCCGGTCAGCATGGAACCGGATGACCAGAATGACCAGGTCACCGGTTTTGGGCGCGCATGATGACACAGCATGATTCGGATCGGCGCGCGCGATAAACGCGCGATGAAACGCTCGAAGGCGCCACCCACAGATCAAGCTCCGAACAGAACGGCGGGGATGACGGCGATGCCGTCGGGGCGACGGTACGCGTGGGCACCCGCCGTGATGACGGCGGCGTCGAGGAGGTCGTTGCCCAATTGCTCGCGCAGCCAAAGGAGGTGACGTACGTCGGCCGGTCCTGGGACGCCGTCGAGCTTCACCTCGAGCGCCACGACACGTTGGTCGTGGCGCTGAATGATGAGGTCGACCTCATGGTCCCCATCTCGGGTCCGCAGGTGGTGCACGGTGGCCTCGCTCGCCTGGGCATAGACCCGTGACACTCAAGGTCACGAGCGACTCGAACAGCGCCCCGAGGAGCGTCCCGTCGCGGGGGATATCGGGCCCGGCGCTCTGGCCCCGCAAGAGGGCACCGGCGTCGATGCCGACGAGGTGGGCGGCCAGAGCGGGGTCGGCGAGGTGGTGCTTTGGGGCTTGGGTGAGCCGGCGCAAGTGGTTCCGGTTCGGTACCCATCCAGGGACCGGGTCGAGCAGCCACAGCTGGGAGAGGACGTCTCGATACGCGGTCGTCGTGGTCTTGGCGGGTTTGGTGGTCTCCCCGGCCGTGGCTGCATCGAGGAGTGAGTTGTAACTGGTTGTCGTCGCGGTGGCCGCGGCGTACGCGGACAACCAGGCGTGCAACGTGGCGGGACGGCGCACCCGCAGGCCCTGCTCGGGGAAATCGCGTTCGACCACACGGGCGAGGTAGCTCTCGATCTGGGCGCGCCGTGCTCGCTCCGCCAGCGGCCGGATACCGGGGAACCCCGACGCCAGGATCTCCTCGACGTAGTCGCGCAGGCCATGTCGCTGTTCCCACTGATGGCCGGTCGCTCGCCGGCGAGCATGGCGCCCAGTCCGACGGCTGGCTCGGCCAGGCCGCGCTCGGCCAGGCTGAGGGGGCGCATGCGAACTCGGACGATGCGTCCCGCCCCCGAGTGCGCGGGCTCCTCGGTGGGCTCGGCGCTGCCGGTGAGGAGGAACCGCCCCGGTGGAGCCCCGGCGTCGACTCGGCGCCGGACGACGTCCCAGATGGGCGGGTGGCGCTGCCACTCGTCGATGAGCACCGTGCCGTCGGCGACGTCGATCATCGAGGGATCGGCGATGAGGACCTCGCGTTGCCCCGGGTCGTCGAGTTCAAAGACGGTGTCCGCTCGCCGGGCCGCCGTCGCCGTCTTGCCGACACCCCGGGCGCCCTCGAGGGCGAGGGCCGGCAGATCTCCCATCAGGGTGTCGAGTTCGGCGTCAGCGATGCGGCGTTGGTACTCCACGCCTCGTACTCTACCATTTGCCGGACTTCTACACTACCGTTTGTCGAAACCCCAAGCTATCATTTGCCACTTATCTACACTCCCGTT
Organism: uncultured Acidimicrobiaceae bacterium; assembly: GCA_963725895.1. Classification (GTDB taxonomy): domain Bacteria; phylum Actinomycetota; class Acidimicrobiia; order Acidimicrobiales; family RAAP-2; genus Bog-473. The sequence continues at coordinate 197,949 of CAVSAJ010000004.1, forward strand.
TGCCGGACCTGGCCGGGTCAACGACGGCGGTTCCCATGAGGTTCCAGCAGACCAGTGGACCTCGATGGCACCCGACCGTCATCTGCCAGCGCTCGGTCGCCGTGCCGTTCGAGAAGGGGCCCGAGGCGGGTGGTGAGGTGCTGGGGCTGGCTGTAGGCGACGGCCTGGCCGAGGGGGGCCCGCAACGGCGCAGTTCGGCCTCGACGAGGCGCTTCCATTCAGTGATCTCCGCCCCATGACGCGCCACCCAGCCCCGTGCCCCAGCGCTTGAATCTCACCGAGAGCGAATGGGGACCCCGGCGAACGAGCACGCCAGGTCAGAGACTCGGCGGACGATGGCGAACGACCCGGATGGACCTGAACGCCGCATAAACGCGCCATGGCGCTGACGTTATTGTCACCAGGGAGGTGGCGCCGGGACCGAGCGGGGAACAGATCTGCGGTCGTCGAATCCGTGCTCGCGACTGTGCTTGCCGGGGAGCGGCACTATCTGACGGTCCTGTCTGCCAGTCCCCTCCGCACGTTTCCGGGCGACGTCGTAGCCCCAACGGCAACCTTGCGGGACACGCCTCAGATGACCGCCTGCCCTAGCCCCGTACGGTACGGCATGTCACAACGGGGGCAGGGGGTCCGTGCCCGCCCGTGTTAGCTCAATGCCGTTGCATTGATGATGATTCCGCCCACGACGCCACAGAGCGCCCGATGATTCGGTACGCCCAAACAGGACCCGAATAGAACCTGGCTTGGAGGTTTCTGAACCCGGTTGCAGCGCCCCAAATGTCCCCAACCAGGATTGTCCCCAGGGCGAGCAACAGGATTCCCAAGAGAACCGAACCCGTCCCGTGGTTTGCTGTGGCCAGCATTACCGCTCATCCCCCATGTTCTGCACCTCGGCCACTTCAAGCCGCATCCTAAGCAACCTGACTATCCCCGACCGCCGGTTACACGGGTGAGCCATGCACGGGCCGGTTCCGGCTATTCGACGCCCTTCGATAAGGACAAATCCGTGTGGGACCTGTCTGCTGTGCGTCTGGGTGACCGCCTTTCAAACTGCGACTTGCCAACGGCGTTACGCGTCACGAGACGGGAAGGGCGATGGTCGTGGCGTCAGCCGGCAGCTCCTCGGAATCCACATCGCGCGCGAGGTCCAATACCGTCGGCCCGATGCGGTCGGCGATCGGCTGAAGCTGGGCCAAGTCGAAGCGGTATGCCCGCGCCGCGTTCAAACCCAGCATGAGAGAGACCTCATCGGGCCGCGACGTCGTGGAAGACGTGACGGAGCACGAATCGGGTGTAGGGGAAAGTCCCTTCGGCGTGCGGGTAGTCGGATCCCCACATGAGCCGATCTATCCCGGTGGCATGCCGGGTCTGGCTATCTCTCCGGCTGAGAAAGCTCGCACCTATGTAGCACTGGCGCGCCCAGTACTCGCTGGGCCGCAGCCTCATGCTGTCGCGGATCATGCCGCCAAAGATGCCTTCGACCGCCCCTGGCCTGGCATTGACAATGCGGTCGTACATGAAGTCCAGCTCGCTGAGGGTACCTGGCACCCATGAGTTACCGGTCTCGGTCATCACGAACGTGAGGTCGGGATGGCGTTCGAACACGCCGCTAAAGATCAGCCGCACGAGTGGCCGTTGGCAGTACCAGCCAAACTCGAGGAACATCATCACAAGCGATGTGTCGATATCGCCGTAGGTCGTCGGGCCACCACCTCCGCCGTGGCTGTTGACCACCACACCTAAGTCCTCGCACACCTCCCAGAGGGGCTCATACAACGGTGAGTGCAGCTGCGGGGTCGTTTCGTCGACCGGGGGGTTCGGCAGCATGATCCCGCCGAATAGGCCGGGCTGTCGGGCAATCCAGCGCACTTCTTCGACGGCCCGCTCGACGTCATCGAGAAAGATCTGGGCGATCCCGGCGCGACGGCCAGGGCGCCGGGAGCAGAAGTCGGCCAGCCATCGGTTGTGGGCGCTGATCCCGGCCCAGCGGAACCGCAATTCCTCGGCGTCTCTCGGCGCGGGCGGGTTGAAGATTATGCCCGAGGGATAGAAGGGCGGGATCGTGTTGGGAAACAGAACTTCTGCCACGACGCCGTCGCCCTCGACGTCCTTCTGGCGCAGCGCATCATCGAAGTTGCGCTGATACTCGAGCGATTCGGTGTCCTGCAGGTCAGCGAAAGGATTCGAGTACGCCTTCCGCCAGTCGTCAAAGTCGTCGCGAAACGAAGGGTCGAGGTATTCGCGATATGTATCCATGGACGCCCCTGCGTGGCCATCAGCCGAGATCACGACGTAGTGATCAGAATCTTCCATGGCTTCTCCTGCCTCCCTCGACTGAAGTGAGTCGATCGAGCCCAGTGAATAGCCGCGATCCTACGCTTGCGGAGGAGCTTCTGTATCTTCGTCCACAACTTCGCCACTCCCAAGGCGAGTCTCAGCAGGGAAGGAATGCCCGAAAGATGACCCCGCTAGTTCGCAGGGCGACTCGCAGCGATATCAAACCTGCTGGAGACGTGTTGGCGGCTGCCATGGCCACCGATCCGATCGCGTGCTGGATCCTCGGCAAGGAGGTGGACGTGGAGCGACGGCTACGCCTGGTGTTCCGCGGCCTGATCCGCGTAGCCACGCGTGCTTCCGACCATGAGGTCCACCTCACCGACGACGGGTGGACGGTCGGGTTGTGGCACGGTGTCGGCAGATGGGACTTGCAACCAATGGACTTGATACGCGTCTTTCCATCTTCCTTACGCTCCGGTTTCCTGAACAAGCGTGGCCTGCAGCTGACCAACGCAATGCACAAGGCCCATCCCCGCGAGCCGCACTATTACCTTGAGGTGCTGGGGACTAGGCCCGACCGGGAAGGCCGAGGCGGTGGATCGGCGGTGATGGCAGCGATGGCTGAGCGGTGTGACCGCGAAGGGGTGGCCTCCTACCTCGAGAACTCGAACCCGCGAAATGAACGCTTCTACCGGCGCCACGGTTTCGAGCCGATGCCTGCGTTTGGCCTACCCGCAGGCTGCCCGCCCCTGGCTCCGATGTGGCGCGAGCCGCACTGAGCTGCGAGCGTTCAAACGCCGGCGCGGTCTCCCGAGGTGGAACACCAGCTCTGGTCTTGTGTTCGAACAAGTGGACTGCCCCTAGCCACACCTAGCGCAGCCTCGCTCCGCTCCGCTCCGCTCGGCCGCAACCAAACGCCACTACACGCGCCAGATCGATGCGTGGCGAGGGAAGAGCGCGCGCTACCAAGGATGTTGGTCAGTCGCGGCCAGCCCGACCGAAGGTCACCGCCTCTGTGTCAAGATCGTCTCGTCGCTCGCACGAGGCGACGCCACCGTTCCTCGGCTTTACCGTCCTCAAGGGGCCAGGGTGAGTTCACTTCGCCGGTTATACATGTGATCCACTTCACCGCACACCTCCTGGTCGGGTTTGCACCCGAGGAGGTTCCCCCGGATGCCTATCCCAGGAGGTGGATCACATGTATAACCGGCGTTATTGGGTCACCCTTCTCCGAGCGTCATTGCAATGCTTCGAGCCGGGTTCCAATCTCCGCGCTGAGCAGAACGAAGTAATAGCCGCCGAACTTGTCATTTGTCCGGTCTTCCTCAGGAACTACGACCGGAAGGAGGGCCTCGTAGTCCTCAGGGATACAGATGAACCCTGGCCTATCTGCGACCTGGTCAGACCGAGCAACCAGCGTGGTTCCTGCTGGGATTATGCAGGGCGCTCCCGATGTGAACGGCGCCATCCAACTCAGCAACACGTTGGTCTCGATGTCAGTTGACGCGCGAAATCGGTCACCACGCTTGCCCCTTCGGTTCCTCGCTCATTTGTTCAATGTAGATCCACCGCAAGCCATTGCTCGCTTGGTATTGCTGATCCCAGTCGACGAGGACGAGCGAGGAACACCCTGCCCCACTCGTGCCGCAGGGTGCGCCCAGGTCCGACGTTCGGGGTCAGTACGTTGGAGCGGGTTTCCTTGCATCGACCGCCTGAATCCAGGGCAGAAATGCGACAATGGCTCGCGATGCTTCGGTTCTTTGAGATGCGGCGCTGAATCAGATGTGAGTGGACTTCTTCAGGCCCCACGCCGACGACCTAGCGCTTTGTCGGCCCTCGTAGCCTACGCATTGACGATGGCGGGGGCCCTTGCTGGTGTCAATTCGGCCGCGACCGCATCGACTCCGACTTCTGCCACCTACTCGACTCCAGTATCGCTCGACCCGGGGGTTCCAGTCTGGGGCGTCTCGTGCGTCGCGGGAAAAGCGTGCATCGCAGTGGACAACGGAGGAAATGTCTTTGGATTTTCGAGTCGCGGTTCACTCAGGATCGGTGCTGGCCATCTACCCCTCTATGGAATCGCCTGTGCTTCACAGGACTTCTGTGTCGTTGTAGATGGCACAAGCGCCATAAACCTGACGCCCGCTGGGGAACGCATGACGGATCTTGATCCAGACCTCGGTCAATATGGATTTTGGCAATCTGTGTCCTGCTCGAGTGCTGACTTCTGTGTTGTGGGTGGTTCCTTGGGGAAGGGTCATGGATCCAATACCGGCGCCGGCATCGTGTCGACGTGGAATGGGAGGACGTGGTCTCGGGCCACAATCGTCAGCCCGGCACCGAGGGGACGGCGAATTGGCTTGGTGGAGTATCTGTCCTGCGCATCGGCGCAACTCTGCATGGCGGGCGACGGTGAGGGACGCACGTCGGAGTGGAACGGGAGAAGATGGTCAGACCCTCAATATCTTGCGACATCTATCGGTCCACATGACGGGACATCCTTTTCGTGTCCATCAGTCCGATTCTGCATGGCGCTGGACGGGCAAGGAGAAGCATTTACGTGGAACGGTCACAGATGGTCCGCGGCGGGGAAGATCGAGATGAACCTCGCGTATGGCCTGGTGGCATGTATATCGGCGCATTCCTGCGTGGAGGTTGACTCCGGAGGATATGGCGACACTTGGAACGGAAAGTCGTGGGCTGGTCGAACGCTCATCGACCCTCCCAGTGTCTCGTTTCAGAGTATCTCGTGCCTCGATTCAGGCGTCTGCGTCGCTGTCGATCGCTCAGGCAATGCGGTTGTCATCGAGCTGCCAAATCACAGTGTTCACTTGCCCAGCAGCTGTTTCATCAGCGGATGTATTTCAGAAACGGTGTGACGTAACGCCAGCGTCGGTTAGCTGACTTTCCAGTCCGAATCTCGCCCACGCCCGGTGTACTGGGACCGTATTGGACGTCATTCCGCTCTGATTGACTAATCACGTGGTGATCGGTCTGCTGTGCTTCATCTTGATTGGGGCGACCGCAGCTCTGATTGGTTGCGGTTACCTGCGAAACCACGAATGGGTTCGTTTTCAGGTTGAACGACGATTCCCGCAACGAACCAGCGAGGCAACCCTAGATCGATACCGGAATCTGGTCGGTTGGTCCGCAGTCGTCGTCGGGTCTCTGTTCGTTGCTAGCGGGATCGTGCTCCTTGTAAGCACCTGACGCCCCGACCGGCGTTAGGTGATACCCGTGGCGCGTCCTTCGGGGATGCACGTTCTGGGGCACCCGGGCTGGTGGGTTCTGTGCGGCCCGAACTCTCGCAAGATCACGCCGGATCGGGCAATATGCGCTCGTGTATCCCGATCGAGACCTTGCGTCCGATGCGAGGGGCCCGACACTGCGGACTCAACGCCTCGTGTTGCGGCGTTGGCGCGCCGAAGACCTAGCACCCTTTGCCGAACTCAACGCCGATCCCGACGTAATGGCGCACATGCAGAAGACCATGAGCCGAGAGGAGAGCGACGCATTCGTGGCGCGCATCGAGGAGGAGTTCGACGACTGCGGTTTCGGTCTGTGGGCCGTAGAGGTGCCGAACCACTCGCCGTTCATTGGCTTTGTCGGGTTGCACCGAGTGCCGTTTGACGCTCCCTTCACGCCTGCGGTCGAGGTCGGATGGCGCATAGCCCGCGAGCACTGGGGCTACGGATTCGTGACCGAGGCGGCTCGTAGTGCGGTTCGCTTCGGACTCGAAGAGGTCGGTCTTGACGAGATCGTTTCCTTCACCAACCCAGACAACGTCCGGTCGTGGAAGGTAATGGAACGCCTCGGCATGATTCGCGATCCGTCGTCGGACTTCGAGCACCCCAACGTTCCAACGGGACACTGGCTCCGTCCCCATATCTTCTACAGATTTCCGCCTGCGGCCCCGTCGTCGTAGCGCCCGATCTGCCGATCGGCGCCCGTCGAAGACAGGCAGATCCGAGCAGAACGAGCGCCCCATAACGCACAGCGAAACGGGCGCTAGAGGTATCCCCATCGTGCGATTACATGGGTGCCGTTACAGGGCGTGGGGTAGCGCCGCTGCGACGGGTGCTCGCACAGGTGTTCCCGGTGGGCAACTCGCGCGAACACCTGATCGATCTACTGCCCCGGGCTTCAGTCGACGGATCGGTGCGCATCCTCGCCGCCACCGGCCCAAAACAGCAATCGTCATACTTGTCGGGTAGCCCCGAGGCATTGCTGCCCCGGGGCCCCCTCAGAACCGGACGTGCGACTTTCACCGCATCCGGCTCAAGCAGTCCCGATGGCGTCAAGCTGACGTGCTGGTTCCGAGGTCGAGGCGACGAGACGCCGCCGGGAACACTCGGGGTGAACGAGACGGAACGTGGCGGCTTCGCCCGGTGGTCCGGCGACCCGTTGGCGGGTCACCTTCTCGGTGACCGCGTCCTGGTCCCATGTGGTCCCAGTGTCGAGGTCACCGTCGGCGCCGAAGAGCGGCGTGGCGCACAGCGCACACAACCCGTCCTGGGCGCGCAGAACGCCCAGCGACGGGCCAGAGAGCGGTGGCGGTTGTCGCCGACGGCGCCGGGACCAGTACTCGGCCAAGGTCGGGTCGTCAGGTGAGAACTCTCCCTTGACCAAGTGGTGCCGGACGATGCGGGTCCAGCTGAACTGCACCATGTAGGCGCCGCTCTTGCGGTCGCCAAAGACCCAGCGGCGGTTCGGATGCGCGGGTTTGAACCTGCCGTAGTACTGGGCCATGAAGCAGCTTGTCCTTGCGGCGCTGGACGTGGAAGCCCAAGAAGTCGAAGCCCTCGTCGAGGTGGACGATGCTCGTCTTGTCCTCGTTGAAGCCCAGACCCCTTTGGGCCAACCACGCCGCCAGCCGGGCCTTGGCCGCAACGGCCTCTTCCCGACTGTGGCAGAGCACTACAAAGTCGTCTGCATAACGCACCAGCGCCGGACTGTCCTTTTCCAGATACCCGGCATTGGATGCCGCGCTCAGGTAACGGACGCCGGCGGCGCCTTCCATCCCGTCCAAGGCGATGTTGAGCAATCGGAGCAAGGTCCCTCCTTGCTCCGATGTCTGCGGAAAGGACCGGGCAGTCCGGTCGGGGTCAAGCGGCGGGCCCGCCCGAGCGAGGAACCGAAGCCCGGTGGCCGAGCCCGCAAGGCGACGGCGAAGCCGGCGGCCACCGTGGCGACGCCCCGGAGCGGTCGCTTGAGGCCGAACGGGTCCCGGTCCAAATGGAGCATCACACGGACCAGGGCGCGTTGTGCGCAGATCGGTACGGGTGCGATGGCGATGGACCTGTCGGCTCCGTGCCCTTGGTCCATGCCAGAGCGGCGCGACCTCTCGATGCGTTCCTTTGCGGTAGGCCTGACTGCCGTAGGCGACCGACCTACCACGAACGCCACACGCTCGTCCTTTCACCTGGGAGGGTGACCCGGTCGGTGGACTCGTCGAGCCAGGGTGACGTGTTCGCACGTCTGACCGGGTCCGGGGGTGACGCCCCACCGACGTCGGAGGTGACTCTTCGGGTGACGTCCATCCGGACAATGACCAGCAACCAGGACACTTCGTTCAGGCCGTCGCGAACCACGGAGGTCCAGTGCCTACACGACGCCACATGAATTCTCCCGGAGCCGGGGTGCTGCTCGCAGCGCTCGGCGCCGGTCAAGGATCCTTGACAGTCGAGGCAGGCCCGGATCCCGGTTACGACCCCCGTACGTCTCCGGGGCCGAAGCTGCTGCTCAGTCCGGCCGGCGCAGCCTCGGCTCTTAGCATCAGCCGGAGCAAGGTCTACCGGCTCCTCCGGGAGGGCCGACTTCAGTCGGTCATGCTCGGCGGGAACCGCAGGATCACGGTGGCGTCCTTGGAGAGGCTCGTCGATGACCTGCTCGACGTCACAGAGACGAGGGACAATGACGTGACCCCGGCATAGGGTTGGACGCGGGAGACATCGATGAGCATCACCAAGCGCCAGACCAAGGGCGGCCATGTCTACGACGTGCGCCTCCGCGATGCGGCGGGCCGCGTCTACACGCGCACGTTCCGAACGAAGAAAGAGGCGGACCGTTTCGAGTCCACCGAGATGGCCGACCGTGCTCGCGGGACCTGGGTCGACCCCCGCCGCGCCTCGGACAAGGTGGCCGAGGTCGTTGCCGAGTGGCTGGAGTCGAATCCCAGGAAGAAGGGGTCGACCCTCGCACGTGACACGTCGGTCGTCAACGTCCACATCCTGCCGCTCTTGGGCAAGTACTCGATCGGTGACGTCACGCCGGCAGACGTGCAGCGGCTCGTGAACGCGTGGTCGACCAAGCTGGGAGCCCGCTCGGTACGGCGCCACTACGCCGTCCTCAGGGCCATCATGACGTACGCGCTGGACACCGACCGCATCGTGCGGTCCCCCTGTCGCCGGATCCGGCTCCCCGAGCCCGAGGCCGTTCGCCAGATGGCCGTGACGCCCGAGCAGCTCCACGACCTCGCCGACGCCCTCGGTGCCGACACCTCCGCCATGGTCTATCTGGCCGCCGTGCTCGGCTTGCGGTGGGGCGAGTGCGCCGGGCTACGCGTCGGCGCCATCGACTTCCTGAACCGGACGGTCACGGTCGAGTCACAGCTCACCCGAGGCCTCAGAGGCCGGATGGTCACGGCATCGCCGAAGTGGAACAGCACCCAAACCATGGCAGCACCTGAGGTCCTCCTCGAGCGACTCGCGAACCATCTTCGGCGACGCGGGATGACCGGTGCCGAAGGCGACTCCCTCGTCTTTTGCGTACCCGACGGCCAACCCCTGCACTACTCGAACTGGCGCCGTCGCGTCTGGGTCCCGGCGTGTCGGGACGTGGGGCTCGAGGGCTTCCAGTTCAAGATGCTGCGAACAACCAATGCCACGGTGATGGTGGCTCTGGCCGTGGACGTGAAAACCGTGCAGACCAGGGTCGGCCATCGTCGGGCGACCACGACGCTCGACATTTACGCCCAGCCGACAGTGGCAGCCGACCGGGGAGCGGCGGACGCCCTCGGGGCGTACTTCCTCGGCCGCGCGCCGGCTGATGAGCCGATCGAGGGCTCCTCGACCTCGCCATCGCACGAGACGCGCACGATGAACGCGCGATGGAACTCCTCGGAGTCCTCGAACGCACACCTCGGAGCGGACCAAGAAATGGCCTCTGGTGAGGACGAAGACGATGGTGGGGCTAGCTGGAATCGAACCAGCGACCTCAGCATTATC